>NZ_CACSJP010000031.1 GCF_902706095.1 Rhizobium sp. 18065 | reverse complement strand
GGGGGGGGGGGGGGGGGGGGGGGGGGGGGGGGGGGGGGGGGGGGGGGGGGGGGGGGGGGGGGGGGGGGGGGGGGGGGGGGGGGGGGGGGGGGGGGGGGGGGGGGGGGGGGGGGGGGGGGGGGGGGGGG
>NZ_CACSJP010000030.1 GCF_902706095.1 Rhizobium sp. 18065 | reverse complement strand
CACAGCCCTACGGCTTTGTGTCCCAACTGTCATATTGCGATGTTAAGGGGGTGGCTGGATGGTCTATGTGCTAGGCCATCCGCCCATTTCATGCCGTAATATGGCAGGAAACACATGAAACAGGAGGGTTCCGACGCGGTTCCAGATTTGCCATTGTTTTCAAGCGCTTAGGTCTGGGGCACAGGGGCACGGAATACACCAGTGTCCCAATCAATAGCACCCTTGCCGATTGTCACATCGATT
>NZ_CACSJP010000029.1 GCF_902706095.1 Rhizobium sp. 18065 | reverse complement strand
GGGTCTCGACCTCGGGGATCAGGTGGCGATTCATGCTGGCCATCTGGAATTCGTACTCGAAGTCGGACACCGCGCGCAGGCCGCGCAGCAGCACCCCGCCCTGCACCGAACGTACGAAATGGGCCAGCAGGGTATCGAAGCCGATGACCTCGACGTTGCCGTGGTGGGCCAGCGCGCCACGCGCCAGCTGCACGCGCTGCTCCAGCGGCAGCGCCGGGCCCTTGGACGGCCTCTGCGCCACGCCGACCACGACCTTTTCGAACAGCGGCGCGGCCCGGCTCACAAGGTCGATATGACCGTTGGTGATGGGGTCGAACGTGCCGGGGTAGACGGCAATGCGGCGATTGGCCACGGTCATGGGCGGATGCAGATGTTCAGATGAGGTCAAAG
>NZ_CACSJP010000028.1 GCF_902706095.1 Rhizobium sp. 18065 | reverse complement strand
CTCCTGAATGTTGGTCCCCACACCGAGCTTCTCGGTGCTGCCCATCACCACGCGCACCGCCCCTCTTCGCACGCTCCGGAACAACGCATCTTTCAATGCATCGGTGTCGTAGTCATGGATGAAGGCGATCTCGTGCGACGGGATGCCCATGCACACCAGCTTCGACCGCAGCTCTTCGTAGGCGTTGAAGCCCCCGTCGTTGCGCGGCGTCGACAGATCGCAGAAGACGACTTGCGCCCCCTTGCTCTCGGCGTACTCGGACCAGATCCGGTACACGTTGTCCGCGCAAACACGGATCTTTCCACGCTCGGGCTGGGCCGCCAACGGATTCACCAGCCTGAGATCCAGCGCAGCCTTGCGACCGTCACCAGTGATCTTCAGCATGTTGTCCTCGCT
>NZ_CACSJP010000027.1 GCF_902706095.1 Rhizobium sp. 18065 | reverse complement strand
GGGCTGGGTGGCCTGGACGCCGGGGCAGATGGACGTCACCCAGGCCGCGCTGGTGGCCGAATCGCTGATCTTCGCTGCCGCCATGGCCTCGCGCCTGCGCATGCTGCGCATGTCGGAGCAGGCGCTCGGCCGGCGCACGCGCGAACTCGTGGAAGTGCTGGGCACCGACGCCCTCACCGGCGCGGCCAACCGTGCGGGCCTTGGGCGCCGGGCCGGCGCGGCGCTGGAGGCGGGCGAGCCGTTCGCGCTCATGCTGCTCGACCTGGACGGTTTCAAGGCGGTGAACGACACCCATGGCCACCAGACGGGCGATGCGGTGCTGCGGCACCTGGCGGGGCTGATCGCGGGCTGCGTGCGTTCCACCGATTTCGTCGCCCGCTTCGGCGGAGAGGAGTTCGTCGTACTGCTGCCCGAGCCCAGCGACCGCGAGGAAGGCCGGCTGGTCGCCGAGAAGATCCGCATCGCGGTGGGCGATGCGCCCTTCCCCGGCGTGGG
>NZ_CACSJP010000026.1 GCF_902706095.1 Rhizobium sp. 18065 | reverse complement strand
CTAGGCCGTAGACTCATAACGATCTGATCCAAATTCTCGCTGCTGCCAATTTGACGGCGGCGAGAAAGTTCATCGGGTCTTTGTCGTAACGGGTGGCGATGCCTCTGAACTGTTTGAGTTTGCTGAAAAAACGCTCAACGAGATTGCGCTGTCGGTAAACCCATTGGCTAAAAGGGAAGCTTCCCCTCCGATTGCTCTTGGCAGGAATATTGGCCCATGCCTGCCTTTGCTTTGCAAATGCTCTTATAGCGTTGGTATCATAGGCCTTGTCCGCCAGCAGGATCGCACCCTTGGAGATTGACTGTAACAATGGTTCTGCCATGCGGCCATCATGGGCTTGGCCGGCTGTGAGTGCGAGACGGATCGGTCGACCATCGGCATCGACAACGGCGTGGATTTTGGTGGTCAAGCCGCCACGGGAACGTCCCATGCAGCCATCGTCTTGATCCCCCTTTTTCCCGTCGCGGCATGTTGATGAACACGGACACAGGAACTGTCGATCATGACGATATCGCCATCGAAAGCCTTGGAAATCTCGCCCAAGACATGATCCCAGACGCCCGCCTTGCGCCATCGCACGAACCGGTTGTAGCAGGTAGTATACGGGCCATATCGATCCGGAACGTCTGCCCAAGGCGAACCCGTCCGGAAGCGCCACAAGATGCCGTTTATCACCCGCCAGTCGTCAACGCGGGGCACGCCGCGCGGCTTATTCGGCAACAAGGGTTGAATAACACTCCACTCGAAATCGGTGAGGTCAAACCGGCGACGGGTCATGAGAAGCCTCCAAATCAAGGCTTCAGTGAATCAAAATCAAACTGATTTGCAAACCCGGTTTATGAGTGCGCGGCCTAG
>NZ_CACSJP010000025.1 GCF_902706095.1 Rhizobium sp. 18065 | reverse complement strand
TCCATATTCATTTCGAGTTCAGGCGTGGTCACCCCGCCTGACAACACTCGGAAAAGGACTATAGCATGACATCGTATGAGCAACTTTTCATTGGCGGACAGCGTGTAGCGCCGTTGGGCACCGAAATCATCGAAGTCCGTTCGCCTTATGACGGCTCCCTGACTGGAACCGTGCCGGCTGCCAGCAAGGCTGACGTCGATGCCGCGGTAGAGGTCGCGCGCGCGGCTTTCGACAACGGCCCCTGGCCGAAGACGGAACCTGCTCAGAGACAGGCCATCCTATCGCGCTTCGTCGAGCTCTACAGCGCGCGCGCGGAAGAGTTCGCCACACTCATCACCAAGGAGAACGGTGCGCCGATCGGCTTTACGGGCGTTCTCTCGGGCATGCTCGCCATGCAGAGCCAGGCTTACCTGAAGGCCGCTTCCGAGTATCCATGGGAGGTGCGGGTTTCGGGAGCCGCCCATGGCAATGCGATCTGGCGGCGGGAACCGCTCGGGGTCGTTGCCGCGATCATCCCGTGGAACGCCCCGCATCAATCCGCCCTGGTGAAACTCTTCCCGGCTCTTCTCGCAGGATGCACGGTCATTCTCAAGCTTGCCCCGGAGACCGCGCTTGACGGCCAGTTGCTGGGTGAACTCTTCATGGAAGCAGGTCTGCCCAAGGGCGTCCTCAGCATCTTTGCCGCGGACCGCGACGTCAGCGAACATCTGGTCGTCCATCCGGGCGTCGACAAGATCGCGTTTACGGGTTCCACAGGAGCAGGTCGCCGCATCGCGTCTCTGGCTGGCGAGCAGTTGAAGCGTGCCAGCTTCGAACTCGGCGGCAAGTCGGCGGCAATCGTATTGCCGGGTGCCGATGAAGACGCCGTGGTCGCCGGGCTCCAGTACGCCTCGTTCGGAAACAATGGCCAGTCCTGCGTCGCGCATAGCCGCGTGCTGGTTCATCGCGACAGGCATGATGCATTCGTGGCCGCCCTCGCCGCCAGGATCGGTTCGTTGAAAGTGGGCAACCCGCTGGAGCCTGACACCTTCTTCGGGCCTCAGGTATCCGAGCGCCAACGCGAGCGGGTGGCCGGTTATATCGACATCGGGATTTCCGAAGGCGCGACTGTGGCCCTTGGCGGTCCAGGCATGCCAGACGGGATCAACCACGGCGCGTTCGTCCGCCCCACCATATTTGCCAATGTCCGTAACGACATGCGGATCGCGCGCGAGGAAATCTTCGGCCCGGTCATCTGCGTGCTGCCTTATGACACTGTCGATGAAGCCGTCCAGATCGCCAACGATTCTGAATACGGCCTCTCGGGCGGCGTCTGGGCTGCCGACGAGGAAACGGGACTTGCCGTTGCCCGCCGTCTTCGCACAGGCACGCTTTCGGTCAACGGCGCGTTTACCGGCTTCGATGCCCCGTTCGGCGGTTACAAGAACAGCGGTATCGGCCGCGAATTTGGAGCCGAAGGGATCAACCATTACGTCGAACACAAATCCATCGGGGTTTGACAATTGAAGCGCCCGGCGCGGTGTCCATCGCGCCGGGCATATCGGACGTCAACAGGAGCGTGACCAGGTGAAAGTGATGCTGTTCGGGGCGACGGGCATGGTCGGGCAAGGCGTGCTGCGCGAATGCCTTGCCGCGGATGACGTGGAACACGTCCTGTCTGTCGGAAGAACGTCAACGGGTGCTACCGCCTCCCGTCTGCGAGAGCTTGTTCTTTCCGATTTGTTCGATCTTGCAGGCCACGAGACCGAGATTTCAGGGTACGATGCCTGCTTTTTCTGCCTCGGCGTTTCGTCGACTGGGATGGATGAAGCCTCTTACATCCGCATGACGTTTGATCTCACTTTGTCGATAGCCACCCTGTTGTCGCGGCTGAACCCAAGGATGACATTCATCTATGTCTCCGGCGTCGGTACGGACGAAAGCGAGAAAGGGCGAAGCATGTGGGCCAGGGTGAAAGGGCGGACGGAAAATGAAATTCGCAAGCTACCCTTCAAGGCTGCCTACATGTTCAGGCCAGCCGCGATCCTGCCAGTAAACGGCGAGCGATCGAAGGTTCAGGCGCTGAACTCGTTCTATGCGGCCACCAGCTGGCTGCTTGGTCCGCTCCGGGGCCTGATGGGCGGGTACGTGCTGACGACTGAGGACGTCGGTCGAGCCATGCTGAACGTCGCGCGCACCGGCTGGAATAAGCCCGTCCTTGAACCAGCCGACATCCGCAAGGCGTCGACGCCCTGAAAACTCCAAACCGCGAGTTGCATATGCGCCAGAAACCCGATGAGAAATTCAGGATATCGCCAGCCTTGTGGAAGGGATTGGCACTTGTCGGTCTGACGCCATCTGCTGTGCTGCGCCAGGCGAGACTTCCCGCAAGCCTTCATGTCCGTGACAAGAGCGCTGTCGATACCGCGCAGTTCTTCGAACTCTGGAAAGCCATAGAGACACTCAGCGGCAATCCCGCGATTGGCCTGGACCTTGCGCGCCGCCTCGACACGGCCGTCTTGCCGCCCTCGAGTCTTGTGGCCTTTTATGCCCGCGACTACCGTGACGGCCTTGGGCGCATGGCACGGTTCAAGCAGCTCTGCGCGCCTGAGCGCGTTCACGTCGTCGAAGGTGGAGGTGAAGCGGTCGTGACGATCGAGTGGTTGCACGCCACCGAGAGCGATCCCTATTCGCTGATTGACGCGGCATTTGCGTCTTTTGTCGAACTCGGCCGGAGAGGAACAGGAACCTCCATCGTGCCCAAGCGGGTCGATCTGGTGCGGCCCGACGTCGGAGGCACCGCGCATAAAGACTATTTCGGTTGCGCGGTTCGGTTCGCGGCGGAGCATAACGCCTTGGTCCTCGACGCCAAAGACCTGGATCGGCCCTTCCCCGGTCACAACGCAGAGCTCCTGGACATGCTGGGACCGACGCTCGCCTCCGCTTTGGAAGAGATTCAGGAAGACAGTTCAATCGGCGATCAGGTGAAGGTTTTGCTGAAGCGAGCACTTGCCGCGGGTCGTCCGGAGTTCGGCGATGTCGCCCGCGAGCTGGGCATGAGCGAAAGAACGTTACA
>NZ_CACSJP010000024.1:0-2500 GCF_902706095.1 Rhizobium sp. 18065 | reverse complement strand
ACGGCGGGTGCTAACGTCCGTCGTGAAGAGGGCAACAACCCTGACCTCCAGCTAAGGTCCCCAAGTCATGGCTAAGTGGGAAAGGATGTGAGGATCCCAAAACAACCAGGATGTTGGCTTAGAAGCAGCCATCATTTAAAGAAAGCGTAACAGCTCACTGGTCTAAATAAGGGTCTTTGCGCCGAAAATGTAACGGGGCTAAAGCCATGCACCGAAGCTGAGGATACGTCGCAAGACGTGTGGTAGCGGAGCGTTCCGTAAGCCTGTGAAGGGGTACCTGTGAGGGGCCCTGGAGGTATCGGAAGTGCGAATGTTGACATGAGTAACGATAAAGGGGGTGAGAGACCCCCTCGCCGAAAGACCAAGGGTTCCTGCTTAAAGTTAATCTGAGCAGGGTTAGCCGGCCCCTAAGGCGAGGCAGAAATGCGTAGTCGATGGGAACCACGTTAATATTCGTGGGCCTGGTGGTAGTGACGGATCGCACAAATTGTACATTCTTATTGGATTGAGTGTGCAGTGGAGCGGTTCCAGGAAATAGCTCCACCCTATAGACCGTACCCGAAACCGACACAGGTGGTCAGGTAGAGTATACCAAGGCGCTTGAGAGAACTATGCTGAAGGAACTCGGCAAATTGCACGCGTAACTTCGGAAGAAGCGTGACCCCTTTATACGCAAGTGTAATGGGGTGGCACAGACCAGGGGGTAGCGACTGTTTATCAAAAACACAGGGCTCTGCGAAGTCGCAAGACGACGTATAGGGTCTGACGCCTGCCCGGTGCTGGAAGGTTAAAGGGAGAGGTGCAAGCTTTGAACTGAAGCCCCAGTAAACGGCGGCCGTAACTATAACGGTCCTAAGGTAGCGAAATTCCTTGTCGGGTAAGTTCCGACCTGCACGAATGGCGTAACGACTTCCCCGCTGTCTCCAGCATAGACTCAGTGAAATTGAATTCCCCGTGAAGATGCGGGGTTCCTGCGGTCAGACGGAAAGACCCCGTGCACCTTTACTATAGCTTTACACTGGCATTCGTGTCGGCATGTGTAGGATAGGTGGTAGGCTTTGAAGCTTGGACGCCAGTTTGAGTGGAGCCATCCTTGAAATACCACCCTTATCGTCATGGATGTCTAACCGCGGTCCGTTATCCGGATCCGGGACAGTGTATGGTGGGTAGTTTGACTGGGGCGGTCGCCTCCGAAAGAGTAACGGAGGCGCGCGATGGTGGGCTCAGACCGGTCGGAAATCGGTCGTCGAGTGCAATGGCATAAGCCCGCCTGACTGCGAGACTGACAAGTCGAGCAGAGACGAAAGTCGGTCATAGTGATCCGGTGGTCCCGCGTGGAAGGGCCATCGCTCAACGGATAAAAGGTACGCCGGGGATAACAGGCTGATGACCCCCAAGAGTCCATATCGACGGGGTTGTTTGGCACCTCGATGTCGGCTCATCGCATCCTGGGGCTGGAGCAGGTCCCAAGGGTTTGGCTGTTCGCCAATTAAAGCGGTACGTGAGCTGGGTTCAGAACGTCGTGAGACAGTTCGGTCCCTATCTGCCGTGGGTGTAGGAATATTGACAGGATCTGTCCCTAGTACGAGAGGACCGGGATGGACATATCTCTGGTGGACCTGTTGTCGTGCCAACGGCATAGCAGGGTAGCTATATATGGAATGGATAACCGCTGAAGGCATCTAAGCGGGAAACCAACCTGAAAACGAGTATTCCCTATCAGAGCCGTGGAAGACTACCACGTTGATAGGCCGGGTGTGGAAGCACAGTAATGTGTGAAGCTTACCGGTACTAATAGCTCGATTGGCTTGATCGTTCTCATTGCTTGTGCTCATCAAAGATGAGCAAAGCCATCTGTTTTGTCCTGACGCTGTCGGCTCCTTGAGCCTTCGCTGCGGACGGCCCGCACCAACAGGTGCGACGGCCTGCGGCCTGTATGGGTGCTTCATCCATTCGGTCGGAAAACAAAATTACGTGTTCAAATCTAAAAAAACGAGGTCTACAAGGCCTCTACCAGCTTCTCTTTTTATTGCCCTTAGCTGACCTGGTGGTTATTGCGGGGTGGCTGCACCCGTTCCCATTCCGAACACGGCCGTGAAACGCCCCTGCGCCAATGGTACTTCGTCTCAAGACGCGGGAGAGTAGGTCGCTGCCAGGTCTGCTAAAGGCAATAAATCCGGTTTTTGAAACCCAAAATACCGCATCTTCTCATAACACCGTCGGCCCTGCCGAAATCATCGGGCCGCATCAAAGCGGCCGTTCGTCGTTCAAGGGTAAAAGCAGAACAAAAAAATGCAAAGGAGAGCGTAAAGGCCTTGGCCGGTGCGTCCCTTACAGGAGACAACCAGCTTCGCTCGTTGCTCCGGCACAGTTCGCCAACGCAAAAACGTTGGCGTGTCGCGCAAACCAAAGTTTGCGCTTGGCGCGGGGTGGAGCAGCCCGGTAGCTCGTCAGGCTCATAACCTGAAGGCCGCAGGTTCAAATCCTGCCCCCGCAACCA
>NZ_CACSJP010000023.1 GCF_902706095.1 Rhizobium sp. 18065 | reverse complement strand
GAATAACACTCCACTCGAAATCGGTGAGGTCAAACCGGCGACGGGTCATGAGAAGCCTCCAAATCAAGGCTTCAGTGAATCAAAATCAAACTGATTTGCAAACCCGGTTTATGAGTGCGCGGCCTAGGAAAGTCTGGCGAGGCGACCCACCCTATTCCGCCGCCCGCACCGTCTCGGTAGCCGGACCCGGCTGCACTTTCGGCCCGCCGGCAATATCGACCGCGGCAAAGGCCTCGGCGATCAGCATCGGCGAAATCCCCGGCTTGGTCGCCTCCGACGACAGGATCTGCCGGAACCGCCTGGCGCCTGCATAGCCCTGGAACAGCCCGACCATGTGCCGGGTAACATGATTGAGCCGCCCGCCGTCGGCGATGACCTGCTCGGCATAGGCGATCATCGTCTCGCAGAGCGCTGCCCAGTCGAAGTCCCGCTCCGGCGCGCCGTAGATCAGCCGGTCGACCCCGGTCAGCAGCGTCGAATTGTGATAGCTCGCCCGCCCGAGCATGACGCCGTCCATCACCTCAAGATGCGCCTTCGCCTCGGCAAGCGTGGTGATCCCGCCATTGATGCCGAGAAACACATCCGGGTTCTCCCGCTTCATCCGGTGCACCAGCGCGTAATCCAACGGCGGAATATCACGGTTCTCCTTCGGGCTCAGCCCCTGAAGCCAGGCCTTGCGGGCGTGGATCCAGACAGCATCCGCTCCGGCCCCGACCATGCGCGCCAGAAAATCCGGCAGCACCTCGGAAGGCTCCTGGTCGTCGACCCCGATCCGGCACTTTACCGTCACCGGCACCGAGGAAACCGCCTTCATCGCAGCGACACAGGCCTCGACCGTCTGCGGCTCGCGCATCAGGCAGGCCCCGAACGTACCCGACTGCACCCGGTCCGACGGGCAGCCGACATTCAGGTTGATCTCGTCATAGCCGTAATCCGCCGCAATCTTCACCGCCTCGACAAGCTTGCCCGGATCCGACCCGCCCAGTTGCAACGCGACCGGATGTTCGTCGCGATGATACGACAAAAGCCTCTGGCGCGGCCCATGAATGATCGCATCGGCCACCACCATCTCGGTATAGAGCAGCGCATGGCGGCTCAACTGCCGCAGAAAATAGCGACAGTGCCGATCCGTCCAGTCGATCATGGGTGCAACGGCAAAAACGGGAGCTTTAAAATAATTTAAGTTTTGTTGTTTACCAGTCACTTACGACACTTTCTTCATCGTCTAATTTACGCTTGTTCGGCGCTGTTTTCGCCGATTTTGGTACTAGACTTGGTCCACTGGACCTACTGCAACATTCCGTGAACCAAATTAGGAACCAGTCATGGGCACGATCAGCGCGTGCACGCGCAAGGATGGCAGCGTCGCCTACCGGGCGCGAGTGCGGGTCATGCAGGATGGCGTGACTTATCACGAGACCGAGACGTTTGACAGACGTCCTGCGGCCGCAGCCTGGATTTCAAAACGCGAACGGGAACTCTCCAAACCAGGGGCAGTCGCCAATGTTGCCGCTGCTGATCCTAGCCTCGCAAAGACGATCGACGGATACACGGAGGAATTCTTCAGAGCGATTGGTCGCACAAAAGCGCAGATCCTGAAGGCAATAAAGAACGACGACATCGCCATCATGCCCCGCTCTTCGAGCAAATCGAGAGACATCATTGAACTTCTGCAGTCGCTAACGGCCAAGACGCAAACCGTGGGAAACTCCGCCAGTCATCTCGCGGCGATCTTCGCCATTGCGCGGCCGATGTGGGACTACCGGCTCGAAGAACAGGAGATGACGGACGCAATCAGGGTTGGCGGTCGGATGGGTTTCATATCCCGGTCAGCGCAACGCGATCGAAGACCCACATTGGATGAACTCGACCGGCTGATTGGCCATTTCATTGAACGGCGGAAAAAAGCCCCCCAGTCAATGCCGATGCACAAGGTCATAGCTTTCGCGCTATTTTCGACCCGCCGCCAGGAGGAAATCACGCGGATCAGATGGAAAGACTTCCAGAGAGAGCACAAACGCGTCCTTGTGCGCGATATGAAGCATCCTGGAGAAAAGATCGGCAATCACACCTGGGTGGACCTTCCTGATCAGGCGATCCAGATCACCGGCACCATGCCAAAGGGCAAGTCAGAAATCTTACCCTACTCCACCGACGCCATCTCCGCGAATTTTACGCGAGCCTGCAAGTTGTTGGACATCGACGATCTCCGCTTCCACGATCTGCGTCACGTCGAAGCCCCGGAGATTCTTCTCTCCCATTATCTCAAAACCCTGAAGCTTCCGACCTTCCAGCGCGAGTATCAGAAGCTGGCCCGGCTATGCGCCACAGAGGGCGTCGATCATCTTGGATACCTGTTTCGGCTTTCCGAACGGGAGATGATCGAACGGGACCGCCGCAAGGTCGAGCGTCGCATCAAGGCGGGCAGGTTCCCGGTCGTCAAAAGCCTCGACAGCTTCGACTTCGCCGCCATCCCCAAGCTCAACAAGATGCAGGTGCTGGAACTGGACCGTTACGAATGGATCGAGCGTCGCGAGAACGTGATCGCGCTTGGGCCCAGCGGTACGGGCAAAACCCACGTGGCTCTCGGTCTCGGCCTATCAGCCTGCCAAAAGGGGCTGTCTGTCGGCTTCACCACGGCCGCCGCCCTGGTCAGCGAGACGATGGAGGCCCGTGACGAAAGGCGTCTGCTTCGCTTCCAGAAGCAACTGGCCGCATACCAGCTTCTCATCATTGACGAGCTGGGCTTCGTGCCCCTCTCCAAGACCGGCGCAGAATTGCTCTTTGAGCTGATATCGCAACGCTACGAGCGCGGAGCCACCCTGATCACCAGCAACCTTCCATTTGACGAATGGACCGAAACCTTGGGGTCGGAGCGTCTGACCGGCGCGCTGCTCGATCGCATCACCCACCACGTCAACATCCTTGAGATGAACGGCGACAGCTATCGTCTCGCCCAAAGCCGAGCCCGAAAGGCAGGCTGAATACCCTTCGGAAAATCGACGCGCACGCATAAGCCCCCCGCTCGGGCTACGCCCTCTCGGAGGTCTCATGCGTGCGCCGAAAGTGGCCTGGTTTTGCTCCGCCGCCTGGCCGGTTTTTACTCCGCCGTTGACACCCTGCACCCCTCGAGTATTGAGCTCTCGCCGTTTTAATCATCGCAGTTCATGACGAGATAGGCTCTTTTCAGTTGGAAGCTGCCGCCACCATGGCGGAAGTCAGCTGGCGTAGGCTAATGCTACCGACAAGCGCGCCTGCCGGATCAGCGACAGCAACGGCATCCCGGCCGCTTTTCATCATCAAGCGAGCCGTGTCCTCAAGGTTTGTGCCCGTCTGGACACTCACCGTCAAAGATATATCCGGTTGGCCTCGGGACATGATCGCATCGACGTGAATCACCCGCCCGCGATTCACTTCTTTGACAAAACTCGCGATGTAATCGTCGGCCGGTCGCATGACGATTTCCTGGCTCGTTCCCTGCTGCACCACCTCCCCATCCCGTAAAATGGCAATATTGTCTCCAAGGCGAAGCGCCTCGTCGAGATCGTGTGTAATGAAGACGATGGTTTTCTTGATCTCTTTTTGAAGCTCGAGAAGCACGGATTGCATATCGACACGGATAAGCGGATCGAGGGCCGAAAATGCTTCGTCCATCAGTAGGATCGGCGCATCGTTTGCCAATGCCCGTGCCAGGCCCACTCGCTGCTGCATGCCACCGGAGAGTTGATTGGGATATTTGCTCTCGAAGCCCTTCAGACCAACCCGTTCGATCCAGCGCATGGCACAATCGGTCTGGCGGCCTCTTGGGATACCTTGAATTTCCAGGCCATAAACCGTGTTCTCAAGAACGGTTCTGTGAGGGAGAAGTGCAAACTTCTGGAACACCATAGCGGTCTTGTGACGCCGGAACTCCCTGAGATCCGCTTCGCTCATCTTGACGACATCCTTGCCATCGATCAGCACCTCGCCGGACGTCGGATCGATCAGCCTGTTGATGTGACGAATGAGCGTCGATTTCCCCGACCCGGAGAGCCCCATGATCACCTGAATGCCACCGGCCGGCATCGAGATATTGATATCCCTCAGCCCCAACACATGACCATGCTTGCTGTTCAGCTCGGTTTTGGTAACGCCTTGCTCGACTAGCTTGACGCACGCAGCGCCATTCGGGCCGAAGATCTTGTAAAGGCGTTTGATTTCGATGCCGAAACCGCCAATTTTACGATTACCCATGGACGATCTCCCGGTGCTTCTGCAGACGATGACCATAGGCCTGACTGACCCGGTCGAAGATGATCGCGATCCCGACGATCGCGAGACCGTTGAAAATGCCGAGCGTGAAATACTGGTTGGCGATCGCCTTCAACACGGGCTGGCCAAGACCTTGCACGCCAATCATCGATGCGATGACGACCATGGCCAAAGCCATCATGATCGTTTGGTTGATACCGGCCATAATCGTAGGTAGTGCGAGAGGCAGCTGAACGTTTTTCAGTTTCTGCCAACTCGACGAACCGAAAGCATCCGCCGCTTCCAGGACATCCTTGTCGACCAGCCGAATACCGAGATTGGTAAGCCGGATCATCGGCGGGATCGCATAGATCACGACAGCGATCAGACCCGGAACCTTGCCGATGCCAAGCAACATGACGACCGGAATGAGGTAGACGAAGCTCGGCATCGTCTGCATCACGTCGAGCACCGGATTGATAAGATTTTGAAGGCGGTTCGAGCGGGACATCAGAATCCCGAGCGGGATACCTACTGCAATCGACATAACGGTACAGACGAAGATCATGGAAATCGTCTTCATCGTGTCGTCCCACATATCGAGGTAGCCTATGAGCAGCAGCGTGCCGATCGACCCGGCAACAATTTTCCGGTTGCGGCTTGCCAGCCAGGCGATCCCGGCAATCAGCGCAATAATGATCGGCCACGGCGTGTGGGTCATAAACCGCTCGGACTGGATCAGAAAATATTGCAGGGGCTGGAAAAGCGCTTCAAGCCCATCGCCATATCCTCTGGTAAAAGTTCGAAATGCTTCGTCAATTGCTTTCTTGAGCGTACGAAGCCTCTCATCGTCCATATGGGGAAAGCTGAATAGCCAGTCCAAAGTCGTTCCTCCTCAAAGGCAGGCGGGACCACGAAACGTATTCGTGATCATGACGGCGTCCTGCGGCGCGCTTCTCGAGCGCGCCGCGTTCACCCACAAAATCGAGATTCAGATCAGAGAGCGGCCTTGATCTTTTCGGCGGCATCCGGAGAAACCCATTTCGTCCACAGGTCAGGGTTCTCCTGGAGGAAATGCTTGGCGCCGTCATCTCCGCTTGCCTGATTGTCGGTCATCCAGGACATCAGCTTGTTGACCGTATCGTTGCTCCACGCCCGGTGATTGAGGTAGTCCATGATTGGACCATCGGCGCGTTCGGAAAACCTCTTGGTGACAAGCGTCTTGACAGTATCTTTCGGCCAGTCGTTCTTCTTCGGATCGGCACAATCGGCCACAGTATTGCATCGTTTCCATTCCGCCGTATCGACGGGAACGCCGTGCTGAACCTTTACCATGTCGTATTTGCCGAGCAGCGCTGTCGGAGCCCAGTAATATCCGACCCAGCCTTGCTTGCGTTCATATGCCTTGGCGATCGAACCATCGAGACCGGCGGCAGACCCGGTATCGGAGAGTGTGAAGCCAGCTTTTTCCGCTTCGAAAGCCTTGTAAAGCTGCGCTGAAACCACCGTCCCGCCCCAGCCCTGGGGACCGTTGTAAATCGTTCCCTTGGACGAATCTTCGGAATCAGGAAAGAGTTCAGGATGCTTGAGAACATCGTCGATCGTCTTGATGTCCGGGTGGGCATCGGCGATATATTTTGGAATCCACCATCCCTGAACGGCGCCATCAGACAGGACCGTTGAAGCCTCGACGAGCTTGCCATCTGCAAGCCCGGCATTCACCACGTCCGGCAGCAGGTCGACCCATCCTTCCGGCGCAATATCGGGCTGCGCCTTCTCGGTCATCGATGTAATGGTGGGAACGGTGTCGCCCTGGATGATCGAAACATCACAACCGTATCCTTCGGTCAGGATGAACTTGTCGAGGCTGGCAAGAACTTCGGCCGACTGCCAGTTCATACTGGCGATTGTGACTTCGCCGCATTCGGCAGCTGAGGCCTGGTTTGCCATCGCAAACATACCGACTGCAATACACGTCGAGTTGAACAGATACTTCATATGGTTTCCTCCCAATGCGATGCGAAATGTGATTTCAGCTGCTGGCCCACCGCGATGGCCAACAGCCTGTCTTGCGCTTTGGCTGCCTCCTCAGAAAGCCAAACCGTTGCTGCAGGCTATGATCAGCTGGGCAAATATTCGGTGCTCCAGCTCTCGCTAACCGTACCCGACGCGATGAGCCTGTCGATTTCGGCGTCGGTGTAGTTGAGGGATTTCAGAACCGGGCGTGTGGATGCACCGTATTTTTCAGCCGGCGCAAGCGACGTGACCTTGCCGACAGACGGTCGCACGGCAAAGGGATCGAGCTGGGTTACGGAACGCCCACTCGGATGCTCAGGGAAGATTGAGAACGAATAACTGCCGCGTTCGGTCCCCGGTTCGCCGTCCGCAACCCTTGCGCTTCGGCTCCTGATCGCTTCAAGATTTTCGCACAGCGATACCCCAATGTCGGCCTGAACCAGTTTGTGCTGCCAAACCTCCGCAGGCGCTGTGAGGAACGCCGTTGCGAGATAGGCTTCCCGGTCCGAACGTGCCATCGAAAGAAGGCCGCTCAGCCCCTCGACTTGACCAAACCGTGGCAGGTCGGCTTCTGATGCACTCAGAAGGAGGTAGTCGCCGGACGCTGTTTCATAGAGCCGCGACAGAGCGTCATAACCCTTGGTCTCGCGGCCGGCCGGCTCGTCAAAAGGCTGCCGACCCTCATAGTCGTAGCAGAATGGAATCTGGGCGAGCCCGGTCAGAGCGGAAAGCGAGGTGCGTGGCCGACCGACAACCCCTGTTCTGGACCTCTGGTAAAGGGCGGCAGCCACACCAAGGGCCGCGCCAAAACCGCACATGACATCGATGGTGCCGACATGGGCATGCTCCTCCGGCGTATCCATCGATCCGCCGAACCGCAGCATGATACCGGTCGCAGCCTGAACCAGGTCATCATAGCCGAGATAGTCTGTGCGCGGTCCTTTACGGACGCCGCCGAAGCAATCCAGCTGGCAGAAGATCGCCCGCGGATTGAGCGCTTTCAGGCCTTCGGCATCGAGCCCCATCGCCGTGACCTGGCGATCGGTGGCGTTCCAGACGACGACGTCGACGGACCGAACCAGATCCTCGAAGACCACCCGACCATCGGGCGAACCGATGTTCAGAAGCGCCGACTGTTTGCCACGCATGTGCGACATGCCGAAAATCACGGTGTTCCAGCAGTCATAAAGCGGCTTTGCCGGATCGATCTTGATGACCTCGGCACCGAAGCGGGCCAGATAAGCGACCGAATGCGGACCGGCGATGACATTGCAGAGGTCGAGCACCTTGACGCCATCAAGCCAGCCACCGGGGGTCCCGGTTATCGGCGCAGGCAACTTTGGCCGTTCCACACGCGAAACTGTCGCCAATGCTTCCTTGAAGGTCGTCCACTTGCGTGGCTGCGGCGCCAGCATTGCTTCACCGCTTTCCTGCAGCCAGGCCATAGGCCCAGGCTGGGTCATGCGGCCGATAACCGGATCGTCCACCTCGATCATCAGGCCCGCTGCCTTGGCGTGATCGTCGGCGATCCATTCCTTCAGCCAGCGCTGCGGCGCGCCGGGGAACAGTCCCTCCCCGAAAATCCGCTCCCATTCCACCGACGTCTTCGTCAGAAAGATGTCCTTCATACGGGTCGCGATCTTGTCGGCCCAGAATTTCGGAAGCGGATAGACTCCGAGCGAAACATCCGACGACCATTCCGAAACCGGCAGATAGGTGTCTTCCTCCTCGCGAAGCCCTTCACCGACAAGCTCGTCGTAGATGCCAAGTGTCAGCAGGCAACGCTTCGCATGGTTCTTGTGGCTGGGGCAGACGACGTAGAACATGCCTCCGTCGCTACACCTGTAGCTGCGATAGAAGGGATCGAGAAACTCCTGCAGGTCGTCGTACGACATATCCATCGGCAGGCCTTCGCTCCGCCTCCGTTCGATCTCCTGTTCGCGCTGCGTCTGGTAACGCACAGGGTATTCGTCGACCTTGATCGAATTATAGGAAAGGCCTTCCATCACAGCACTTGCCAGCGGCACTTCTATATGATCGCCATGCCCCGTGCGCTCACGGGCCTGCAGCGCCAGAACCGTGGCAGAAGCCGCCAGCATTGTGCCATAGGCCGAAGCAAGCGGCAGCGGCGAGAAGGACGGGTTGATGCCCATCAGGACCCGGTTCAACCCCATGTCGGTAAACACGCCGGACGAGGCGGCAATCACCGTCTCGAACGCTCGCCAGTCGCGCCGCAACTCATCATTGGACGCAAAACCGGGAATCGAGACGGTAATCAATTCCGGTCGCTTCGTCCGCAGTTCGACAAAATCGATACCGAGCCGGGTCAGCACACCGGGACGAAAGTTTTCCACGACGATATCGGCATGGTCGATCAACGCCTGCGCCTCGGCCCGGCCGCCATCCGTTTTGAGATCGATCGATACGATCGTCTTGTTGCGATTGAGTATGGCGTTTGCCGGGTTGTCCCAAAGCGGACCCGCGGGAGGATCGATATGCACGACCGTCGCCCCGAGATCACCCAGGATCATCGCGACCGCGGGGCCGGCGATATACTGGCCGAAATCGACGACCGTAACCCCTGCCAGCGGCAGTCTTGCGCGGTTAGACGTTTCTGTTTCCTGATCAGGCATGTTGGCCAGCCTCCCGAAGTATCATTGCCGCCGCCTTTTCAGCGATCATGACTGTTGGCGAATTGGTGTTGCCACTGGTGATCGTCGGCATGACGCCGGCATCGACGACACGCAGGCCGTTGATGCCGCGGACCCGCAAATGGCTGTCGACCACAGCCAGAGGGTCGTTGTCGCCGCCCATCTTTGTGGTGCCGACCGGGTGGAAGATCGTGTTGGCGATGTCGCCTGCAAGCGTTGCCAGTTCCGCATCGCTCTGGAATTCAACGCCGGGCTTCCATTCGACGGGCTGGTAGCGCGCGAGGGCCGGCTGCGAAACGATCGTGCGGATCTGGCGGATGCTGTCGGCCGCAATCTTGCGATCATCATCCGTGCTCAAGTAATTGGGAGCGATGGCCGGAGATTCGCCGCTCCGATTAGAGCGTATCCTGACTGTCCCCCTGCTCGTCGGATTGAGATTGCACACACTCGCCGTGAATGCCGGAACGCTGTGCAGAGGCTCGCCAAATGCTTCCAGGCTGAGAGGTTGCACATGGTATTCGAGATTGGCATGGGCCTGATTGTTGTCGGAGCGGGTAAACACGCCAAGCTGCGACGGCGACATGCTCATCGGACCGCTTCGCGTGAGCGCATATTCAAGACCGATCTTTGCCTTGCCGAAGATGCTGTTTGCCAGTGTATTCAGGGTTTTGACGCCCTTGACCTTGAACACGGCACGGATCTGCAGGTGATCCTGAAGGTTCTCGCCTACCCCCGGCAGATCCAGTTCCACGTCGATACCGTGCTTGCGCAACAGGGCTGCCGGTCCGATCCCGGAAAGCTGCAGAATCTGAGGCGACCCGATGGCTCCGGCAGACAGAATGACCTCGCCTTGGGCACGGACCGTGACTTCCTTGCCATTTCGCAAGACGACAACACCGGCGCATTGCTTCTGTCCTTGCGGACCCATCTCGATCAGCAGCTTTTGAACATGGGCCTCGGTCCATATGACAAGGTTCGCCCGCTTTCGGGCCGGACGCAGGAAAGCTTTGGACGTGTTCCAGCGCCAACCCGATTTCTGGTTGACTTCGAAATAGCCGACGCCTTCGTTATCTCCACCGTTGAAATCCGCGGATCTCGGTATGCCGGCCTCTACGGCAGCGTCGGCAAACGCTTCGAGGATATCCCAGCGTAAACGCTGCTTTTCGATCCGCCATTCGCCCCCGTGACCGTGCAGGTCGGAAAACCGGCTGTTGTCACCGGTTTGCGGATCGGCGCCCTTGTCCAGCCGGTAATGATCCTCATGTGCCTTGAAGGCGGGAAGAACATTTTCCCAGGCCCAGCGCTCATCTCCGGTCAGTTCGGACCAGGTGTTGTAGTCCCTTGCCTGTCCGCGCATATAGATCATGCCATTGATCGAAGAGCACCCGCCCAATGTCTTTCCGCGCGGGTAACGCAGGCTTCGGCCATTCAGTCCCGGCTCGGCCTCCGTCTTGAACAGCCAGTCGGTGCGCGGGTTGCCGATACAATAGAGGTATCCGACCGGGATATGGATCCACGGATAATTGTCCTTCTTGCCCGCCTCCAGCAAAAGCACGCGTTTTGTCGGATCTTTGCTCAGCCGGTTGGCGAGCACGCAGCCGGCACTTCCGCCGCCAACAATAATATAATCGAATTGATCTTGGGTCATCACCGGCATTCCTCTTGCAAGAGCATCGGCAACACTCCCCATGTGCAGATTGCTGTGCATCGCAGAACGAAACGGCGAGCGCCTACGAAGGCCGCCACGGAATTGGCAGTCATACCGGTTTCCTCCCAGTCATCCACTCTTTTGCAAGTGAGTGGCTGTCCTAACTTTCCAACAAAAACGAAGTCTTGAACACGTCGGTAAGATTCATCCCAGTATTATTTTTTTCGATAATGTGACATGACGCATATCAGCATCCGGCTGAGGACAAAGAGGGATCAATCGCTTCATGCGCGACCTGCCACCATTGAAATCACTAAGGGCATTCGAGGCGTGCATTCGTCTTGGAAATTTCACCAAGGCTGCGCGAGAACTGAACGTCGGGCAGCCGGCGATCAGTCATCAAATCAACGCGCTGGAACGGGATTTGGGGATCCGGCTGTTCGAGCGAAGGGGTGCCCAAACAGTTCCCACGTCCGATGCGATAACGTATTATCGCAGTATTGCCGGTGCATTGGAGGATATGACGCGGGCAAGTGTTGCCCTTCGAAAGAGCGCGCGTCCTCCGGGATTGGCACTGGCGACCTATCCGGGTATCGCGATGTTCTGGTTGCTGCCACGCCTGGCGCGGGTAAGGCAGGCCAACCCGGATCTGGCAATCAGAGTGACCACGGCGGAGCGTGATCAGGACATACCTCTGGAAGATATCGACTGCGCCATACTGTTCGGCGACGGCGATTGGCCGGGATTTGAAAGCCACAAGCTTATCGAAGAAATCGTGGTCCCCGTAGCAGCGCCATCAGTGGCGGCGCGGCTTGCAGATTGCTCGCGGGCGGAAATTCTGAAGAACGGCCCTCTCATTCACTTGGAAGACCAAAACCAACGATGGTTCACCTGGCGCGATTGGCGCGATCAGAGATCACCGGAGACGGAAGCCGTTGATGGCGGCATAGTCGTCACTAATCACGGCATCGCGATCCACCAGACCCTGATGGGCCACGGAATTGCTTTGGGTTGGCGCGGTGTAATCGACGAAATGATAGACAACAATCTCCTGGTCGCGCTGGATAAGGAGCCTCTTTCATCATCACGGGGATATTACCTCGTCGCGCATTCGGCCTTCCTAAACACCGGCATTGGGAAATTCGTCCTTGATACACTGAGGGCGAATACGATTGCAGCCTGATGAAATGGGCCAACATGCAACTCTTTCACGTCCAGAAACATGCGAGTTCTACAATTGAACCTCACGAGCATCGATATCGCGGCTATCGTCCGCCAGTACCTGAAGGGGCTGATCTATTCCGACTTGGCCACGTTCGGCTGACCTCGCGCAGCTGACTACCGCTTCAGAAGCAGTCTATCAATGAGCATTATACCAGCCTTTGCTCATTTGAATTCGTCTGCTCTCGCCAAAAACGAAAGCAGCTTTCTCGCAAAACGATTCCCTATCGCACTGTCATGCGACAAATCCCGCGACCTAGCGACTATTAGGAGTATCCGCGACACTACGTCAGCCCTGCGGACCAAGCCTCCGTTGAGCGTAAGAGTAATCAACGTATCTTTTGGCAGCTTCGGCGTAACCGACTACGTCCTCATGACCCTTCGCGGTCTGTCATCCTATGCCTGCCTCGGATACTCGACTAAACGCCTGACCGAATGCGCGAAGATGGCCGGCCGCGCGCTCGAGGACGATTTCCTTGCGCACGCTGCCTAGATGACGGCTGCTTAGATTCCGGATAGAACAGCAATATCGCCTGACCACCAGACATTGTCGACGGTGTTGCGCTGGATGAGCCAGACCTCGCCGCTCCGTACCAGTTCGACATCATAGCGGTTCTTCATCAGGTAGTGCCTGGTGGGGTCGTTTTTCGGCACATGCTGGGCTTCAACCAATGCGTCCATGCGTGCAGTGTCACCGTCGATGGTCACGCGAGCATTGGTGACAGAATGCGTGGTGTCGAGTGAACTCAGCGAGGTCGAAGGCGCTGAAACGATGACATCCCTGCCTTCTATCACAGGATACTCGAATCCTACCTTAGCCGCCGCAGGACGGAAATCCGATACAGCATCTTCTGCAAGCGAGGACGCGAGCAGAGTCGTATCGCGCAGATCGATGCCTGCGGCGAAGCGGTAGAGTGCCTCGACGACTGCCAGCTTGTCCGCGGACTGAGCCAATGATGAGGTCGATGTCATGGAGAAATTCCTTATATTGCGGAGACCCTCGGATCGAGAATCTGTCCCGGTTACTGCGCCTTGGGCGCGATGGTGATGGGATGACAGAGCAGACTATTCGAGATCGGCGTCGATCCGATTGATCAGGCCATCCGGCCCGACTGCGATATTGAGAACGCCGATCTCGTGGCCGAAGTCGCCGGTGAAATCGAGGCGGACGATGGCGTTGAAGTCGTCGAGGTGCTCGATCGATAGAAGCCTGCTGCGGGTATTGTAGCCGACGAAGAAGCGCTCGAGATAACGTCGGACACCTTCTCTCCCCTCAAACGCGTCGCCGACGGAAACGTCATCGATGACGGCCTCCGGTGTGAACAGGGATAGTGCGCCGTCGATGTCGAAGGCGTTGGTGGTCTTGATGAAGTTCTCGACGAGCTTTTGCATGGCCTTCTCCTCAGAGATCGGCGATCGTGGTGTCGGCGATGGTTTCGGCGAACCCATTTCCGAACAATCCTGCAGGGGTCTGGAAACCTGGACGCGCCTCGCCTGCCAGAACCCGTCGCCCGGCTTCCGCCACCGCGATTGCGGTAAAGTTGTAGCCGTTGACCGTGTTCAGGATTGAACGCACGACATGACCATCGGCATCCGTTACCTCGACGACGGCCTGGTATCGGTTCGCTTGACGCTCCTCTTCGGTTGGGCCGTCCGGAAGAGCCGACAGATCTCCCTGCGGAAATGCGCCACCCGTGACATGCACGAAGGTCTCGATGTTCGGAACGCCAGTCGCCCGCCAGATGGTGATGAGATCGGGAAGCGTGACCTGGAAACTGTCCACCGCGCCCTGTCCGAAGTCGAACTTCTGAATGTTGTTGGGAACCGTGACCAGCTCGCCATCCACTCTCGCAAGCGTTTCCGCCGTCATGTTCTCGGTGGCGCTGATCGCGGATCCCCGTGACATGCCGCCTGCGACATGCATCGCGATCCGGATCCTACGGGGATCATGAACTCTTGCCGCAGCGTGCCCGGCAAGGCTTCCCAGCATCGCCACGCTGCCACCGCCGCCTGGAAGAAGCATCACGCCAGCAGCCTTTGTCTCGGAATCCAGTTTTTCGGCGAGACGATAGCTGTCCAGCTCTGCAGCGGTGTCGATATAGTGCACGCCGTTTCGGATAGTGGCCTCGATGAGGATCTTTGCCGTCCGCAGGAACGGTCCGGCTGCGTTTATGATAACCGAGACACCCGTCAGAGATCGGTCGATCAACGCATCATCGTCGAGAGCGAA
This sequence comes from Rhizobium sp. 18065, assembly GCF_902706095.1. Classification (GTDB taxonomy): domain Bacteria; phylum Pseudomonadota; class Alphaproteobacteria; order Rhizobiales; family Rhizobiaceae; genus Allorhizobium. Next base: position 2,740 of record NZ_CACSJP010000023.1, on the reverse strand, counting down.
CACTCGATATTCAACACCAAGTTGCGAAGCCAGTTCGGCAAGCGGCTTTTCGCTCCGCCCAGCCAGAACGATATTTGTTCCGGCGGCCGCCGCGTGCTCTGCCACCAGGCGGCCCGTGTATCCGGTCGCGCCGTAGATCATCAGTTTGTTCATGTCAGTGCTGCCATTCCTTGTAGACGAATTCGAGTGAGTAGCCGTCGGGATCGCGGACCTGTGCCGCGTAATAACGAGGGTCGTAGTGAAGCTGTGGTCCGGGTGGGTGGATCTCCGTCGCCCCTGCCGCCATGGCTGCGGCATAGGCGGCATCGACCTGCGCCTTGCCGTCGGCGATAAACCCGACATGCGCGGCACGGCCTTCGGCACCGCCTTCGCGCAGCCAGAAAAACACCCGGCCGTTCGCGCCGAACCCCATGAGGTCAGGATGACCGGCGGGTCCATCCCTGCCATCGTAATCGACCGCATGGACGATCCCCAGCGGAGCGAGTGCCTGTTCGTAGAAGTCGATCGAGCGGTTAATGTCGCGGACCGAGATGAATACGTGGTCGAGCATGCTGCTCTCCTTTGGCTCAGATGATGTAGCCGCCTGCGACCTCGATGTTCTGGGCGTTGATCCAGCGGTTTTCGTCCGACAGAAGGCTGGCGATGACGCCGCCGATCTCTTCGGGTTCACCAACGCGGCCAAGCGCGGTCTGGCCTGCCAGCATCGCCTCGAACGCGTCGTTCAGGCCGCCGCCGAGTTCGGTGCGAATAGCACCGGGCGCGATGGAATTGGCCCGGATCCGGCGCTCGCCGAACTCCTTGGCCATGTAGCGCGTTAGGACCTCCAGGCCGCCCTTGAAGGCCGCATAGGGAGCGACGCCTGAGGTGGCGACGCGGCTGGTGGCGCTCGTCATGTTGATAACGTGGCCACCGTCCTCCATCAGCGGAAGCAGGATCTGGGTCAGGAAGAACGGACCCTTGAGATGAACGTTGAACAGGCCATCGAACTGTTCCTCCGTGACCGTGGCAATCGGATTGAACAGACCGTATCCGGCGTTGTTGACAAGGTAGTCGAATGTCTCCCTACCCCAGACCGCCTGAAGTTGTGCCTTGACCGCATCGCGAAAGGCTGGAAACGAGCTGGAGTTGCCGACATCGAGCTTCAGCGCCACTGCCTTTCCGCGGTTTGCAATGATCTCGGCGACGATACTCTCGGCCTTTCCCGGATTGCTGTTATAGGTGACGATCACGCCCATGCCGCGCTCGGCGCATTTGACGGCGGTGCTGGCTCCAAGGCCGCGGCTGCTTCCGGTAACAATGACGATCTTCATCGTGTCTCTCCATACATCTGGTATGAGATTACGCTAGGCTGACCCGACCGGACGCGCTCACCTATTCCTCTCTCAAACTTGCCTATTTCTGCTTTTGGCTTGTGCGCCCGTTCGGGCTCTGTCAGGGTCGGCTCATGGAAAAGCAATTGCAGGAACTCCGCGCACTGGCCGCCAAGGCTGAGAACAAGCGCACCGAGACGGGCATTCCGCGCGTCGCGATGGTCCAGGGCGAGATCCCCGAGCACCAACTCGCCGCCGTCTACGATCCGATGATCAACCTGATCCTGACGGGGTCGAAAACGATGACCGTGGGTGATCGGACGTTCCACTACGATCCGGCGACCTATTTCGTGATGTCCGTCGATCTCCCGGCTGTCGGCTCGGTGCATCCCTCGAAGGCGGGCGAGCCTTACCTGGCGGTCAGCCTGACGCTGGATCCCACCATCGTCGCAGGATTGATCCGCGACCTGCCGGTCAAGGTTTGCAGCGAGCTGTTCGGATCGGGATTTTCGGTCGCTCCGGTCAATGAGGACTTTCTCGATGCCTGGATTCGCATGCTCAAGCTAATGGATCGCCCGGACGAAATCGCAGTTCTCTCTCCCGCCTACGAGCGCGAAATCCTGTTCCGTGTCCTTCAGGGTCCGCTCGGCTGGATGCTGCGCGACATCGCCTCCCCGGATACCGCGCTCTCGCGCATCAGCGTCGCGATCAACTGGATCCGTCAGAATTTCGCCCAGACGATCAGGGTCGAGGCACTGGCGGAAATGGCCGCCCTCAGCGTGTCGGCATTCCACCGCCACTTCAAGGCGGTAACGGCACTCAGTCCCCTCCAGTACCAGAAGCGCGTCCGCCTTCTTCACGCCCGGTCGTTGCTGATCGCCGGCCAGGGAAACGCGACATCGGTTTCCTTCGGGGTGGGATACGAAAGCCCGAACCAGTTCAGCCGGGAATATGCTCGCCTGTTCGGATCACCGCCTTCAAGAGACCTCGCCAGAGCGTCGCACGACTTGCGAGTTGCATAGTCGACCACAAAGCATAGTCGACCAGAAGGAATGCCGCATTGGATCAACTTCTCGCGCTGCGCGCCTTCGTCCGCATTGCCGATGCCGGATCGTTCGCGAAGGCTGCGGATTCACTCAATCTGCCGCGCTCGTCCGTCAGCAAGCTGTTGCAAGACCTCGAACAGAATCTCGGCACCAAGCTTGTCGAGCGCAGTACGCGGCCAATTTTGCTCGCCGTAGCCATTGGCGGATTTCGCAAGTAGTATGGCCTCCTACTGCTAGTCACAAAGCCCTGCGTCTCGTCCATATTCATTTCGAGTTCAGGCGTGGTCACCCCGCCTGACAACACTCGGAAAAGGACTATAGCATGACATCGTATGAGCAACTTTTCATTGGCGGACAGCGTGTAGCGCCGTTGGGCACCGAAAT
>NZ_CACSJP010000022.1 GCF_902706095.1 Rhizobium sp. 18065 | reverse complement strand
TTCAGCAAACTCAAACAGTTCAGAGGCATCGCCACCCGTTACGACAAAGACCCGATGAACTTTCTCGCCGCCGTCAAATTGGCAGCAGCGAGAATTTGGATCAGATCGTTATGAGTCTACGGCCTAGGCAAACCTTCAAATATAATTCCAAGGCGTAGATCCCCTGCTCCCTCCTGCATTCAATGCAGAAAGAAGATAGGTGGCCGGATTTTACTCTGTCCCTATGGGGAACACTATTCCACCGTTACCTGGCCGACTTTTGCACCGCCGCTCTAAAATCGGACGGATCGGAAACGGCACACTTGGTCTTATTTTTCGAGGCCACGCTCTTGCAGTACCCGTCTGACCTCCCGCTCGCGCGAAGACACCATTGCAATCCACATCTTTTGGCGGATCGTCGCGAATTTCGATTGCTGAACCAGCTTCATCACAAGATACCTCATGTCTATAAGTCCAGCACATCTTGCCTCACGGCATGACAAGAATGAAACGCGATTTTTGCATTGCAGCATTGTGTTATCCGTCGCTGACAATGGCATGGTGGGCCTGGTTCAGCTATTGACGCGATCGTTTCGTTTCTTCCAGATAGACACTTGGGTTCGGCCCAAACCGGCAGTGGACAAAAATGCAGCTTCCAATCAAGGCAATATTGGTCTTCCACACGGCAGCCCGCGCCGGCAGCATATCGCGGGCGGCCGAGGCGCTGAGCGTCACGCCCTCAGCCGTGAGCCAGCAGATCCAGGTCCTCGAGGTTCAGCTCGGTGTAACCCTGCTGGCAAAAGCAGGACGCGGCATTGCGCTGACGGAAGCCGGCGAGCGTTACTTCTCGATGATTGCCGACCAGATCGAGCACATTGAGGAGGCCACCGGCACCATCCGCGGCTTTCGTTCGGTCGAGACGCTGACCATCCGCGCCACACCGACCCTTTCCAACAAATGGCTGCTGCCGCGGCTTGGTGACTTTCTCGACCACCACCCTGATATGGAAATCCGTCTCGACGGCACGAACGAGCCGACCGACTTCAATCAGGAACTTGTCGACCTCGAGCTGCGGCATGGGGACGGCCGCTGGCCGGGCCTTTTTGTCGAAGGCATTGCGGAAGAGCAATTCTATCCCGTCTGCTCCCCCGACTATGCCGCAGCCGGCAGCCAGACGCCGCAAGATCTGCTGCACCGGCGCCTGATACATTCGGCGAAATCTCAGGCCCAGTGGACGACCTGGTTTCCGCTTGCAGGTATCAAGCCGGAGGAGCGCTGGCGCCGGGTCCTGTTCGACCGCAGCCATATGGCGATCGATGCTGCCGTGCGCGGTATGGGAATAGCGCTCGAAAGCACGTTGATGATGGGTGAGGAAATCAAGAGCGGGCGGCTGGTCTGCCCCGTGGTCTCACCACCGGTCGTTCGGATAGTGACCCAATGGATCGTTTGTCCGCGCGATCATTTGCGCCAGAAGAAGGTCCGACTGTTCCTGGACTGGTTGCGTGGCGAACGGGACATCTGGCAACTGGCGCATCCGCTGGGCGCCCTTTCAGGCTGAGCCCGTCACGGCATTCAACCAGACGACGGCATTCTCCATGACTGCGCTTAACCGCCGAGCCGGAAATGATCACCGACCTTTGCCGCAACGACAGGGCTCGATCGTACACCGCGTTCAACCACGGAACGCGCAAGTCATCCGTGAGCGAGAAGCCAGACCGCATGCGCTCGACATTCCCCGCCGAATGCAATCGTCAGCCTCGAGAAAAACGCCTTCGAACCTTGCCGCCAACGACCTGCCGATTTCGGATCTTCCGGTTCCGGCAACCCCAATGACGTCCGTGAAGTTGCCGTGGGGTTCAAGTTCGTTACGGCCATCTCAATAGAGACCCAGCAGCCGGATCGGCATCAGTGTCAGTTGCGGGAACAGCACCAGGGCGAGGATCGCTGCCACGAGGATGGACATCGGCGCAAGCGAACCCTTGATGACGTCCTCGATCGACATTTTTGCCACCTGCGCCACGGCGAAGAGACAAACGCCGACTGGCGGCGTCACCAGACCAAGCGTCAGCGTAATGACCATGACGATGAGAAAGTGGATGGGATCGACACCAAGTGAAACCGCCGGTGGCAACAGAACAGGGATCAGGATGAACATGGCGGCGATCGCATCCATGAACATGCCGACGACGATCAGAAAGAAAAAAATCAGTACCAGTGCCATGGTCGGTCCGCTGCTGATCGCACTCAGGAACGTTGCAACCTGCGCCGGCAGGCCGTCATAGGTGAACACCCAGGCCGCAAGCTTGGCGGTCGCCGCGATGAACAGGATCGTGCCCGATGTGCGGGCCGTTTCGACGAAGATGCCCGGCAACTCACCAAGCGAGATTGTCCGGTACAAAACAACCGAGAGAAACAGAGTGTAGAGCACAGCAATGCCTGCCGCCTCGGTCGGCGTGAAATAGCCGTCGACAATGCCGACCAGCAGAATGACGGGCGTCAGCATTGGCAGGATCGCAGCAATGCCGGTGGTGACAACCCGGCGGACATTGAACGGCGTCGGCGGATTGTAGCCGTGGCGCACCGCATAGATGTGGTTGAACACCATCAGCATCAGCGCGATGAAAAGGCCGGGTATGAGGCCGGCGACCAGCAACGTGCCGATCGAGGCATTGGCAATCGAGCCGGCGATCACGATGAGGATCGACGGCGGAATGATCGATGACAGCGTCGAGGTGCAGAGCGTCATGCCAACGGCATAGCCCTTGGGGAAACCATGGCGCTCCATGGCCTTGATCTCGATCGCACCGATCGAAGCGATGTCTGCGACCGACGAACCCGATACGCCGCCGAAGATCACGGAGGAGGCAACATTGACGTGGCCAAGGCCGCCCGGCAGCCAACCGACAATCGCTTCCGCAAAATCGAACAGCTTCTCGGCGACCCTGCCCCGCTCCATGAGCACGCCCACCAGGATAAACAGAGGCACGGCGACGAGGAGGAACGAATTCATGGCGGAGAACATGCTCTGCGCCAGAAGATCGATCGGCGTCGATGTGAAGAAGAGGATCGCGGCGACGCTGGCCAGTCCGAGCGCGACGGCAAGAGGAACCCCAAGAGCGCTCATGATCAGGAAAAGGGCGAGAAGAACGAGGCTCATGGCTGCTTCTCCGGCTTTGGCGTGGTGTGTTCAGCGAGGGTGAGTTGCGGCATGCCCTGGAGAGGGTCCGGAAGCTCGATCAGGTCACGACGGGTTCTCAGCGATTCAACGATGGCCAGAACGCCAAGGATTGAACTGAGCGGCATGATCGTGCCGATCAGCCACATGGGTATGGCAAGGGTCGCAGCGGTCTCGTTCATAATCAATTGCTGCTGGACGAGATGATAACCGGTCCACCCCGTCAGGGCGAAAAAGACCACCGAACTGACCACGTAGATCGGTACGGACAGTCGACGGATGAAAGCCGGCATCATGGCGATCAGAACGGTGACGCGTGCGGTCTCGACCGTTCTGAAACCGGCAGCAAGACCAAGGAAAATCATCCAGACGAAAAGATAGCGGGTCGCTTCCTCCGTCCACGAGACCGGCAAACCGAGGAGGCGGCTGGACACCTGAAGCAGAACGACAAGCAGCACGCCGAACACGGCAATCCCGGCGGCAAAATCGGTGGCACCCTTGAGGGGCTTGCCCAACAATGAGGGACTTTTTGACATGGCATGTTCTCCTGTCCGGATCGACCTTGCGGCCGATCCGGTGGGGGCCTGCGGATCAGTTCTTGCCGACGGCAGCGATGGTCTTGTCGAAGAATGCCTGATCCTTTACCAGGCCGGCAAAGACGGGGTACAGCTCCTTCGAGATCGCGACGAATGCCTTCTGCTGCTTCGGGGTCAAACGGTTGACTTCCATGCCGTTTTTCTGCAGTTCGGCAATCGTGCTTTCGGCGGTTGCCGCGTCGTTTTCAACCTTCCAGGCTTCGGCTTCCTTGCCGGCTTCCTCGATCGCCTTCTTGTGTGCGTCGCTCAGGCCCTCGAACTTGGCCGGGTTGATGCCCAGCACCCAACCGTCACCCATATGGTTGGTGATCGAGGCGTACTTCTGCACTTCGAAGAACTTCGCGCTGAGCGGGACATTGATCGGGTTTTCCTGACCGTCGACGACCTTCAGCTGCAGGGCGTTGTAGACTTCGGCGAAGGCCATCGGCGTCGGTGCAGCTCCCATCTTCTTGAAGAATTCGACCCAGAGCGGGTTGTTGGGCACGCGGAATTTCAGGCCGACAAGATCTTCGGGCTTTTCGATCGGATGTTTGGAATTGGTCATCTGGCGAAACGGCCGCGGCCAGAGATTGACGCCCTTGATACCGATCGTGCCGAGATCGGCAATCAGCTCCTGTCCCTGCTCGCCGGAAAGGTAGCTCCGGAGCTGCGCCTCGTCGTCAAAAAGATAGGGAATGGAGATGGCGGAGAATTTCGGATTGAAATTCGCATAGAGCGATGTCGCCAGGACCAGCATGTCCAACGAGCCGCCGGCCAGCTGCTTGACGGCAGCCGATGGATCACCGCCATACAGCGTGCCATTCGGGAAGACCTTGATGGTCAGTTCGCCATTGGTCTTGGCTGAGACAAGCTCCGCAAACTTGTTGGCGGCAACGGTGATCTCCGATGTATCCGGATCCGGCGTCGACAAGGTCAGCGTCTCGGCCTGAGCAAACGATGTGGTGAGCATGGTGGCGGCTGCCAGCAGGCTGCAAAGTGCGAAGTGTTTCATTTCATTCCTCCCATTTGATTCACGATTTACAACAGGCGGAGTTGCCTCCACCCGCATTCATGCGTTGCAGTTCAAGAATGACGCCGCTGTGGTCGAGCTCTCCATCACCATGATTCACCATGGCCTGGAAAAGCCGGTCAACCTCCTCGCTGACCGGAAGCGTCAATCCACGGCTTCGAGCAAAACCCAATGCCGTCGATGTATCCTTCACCTGGTATTTCGCCGGACCGCCCGGCTGAAAATTGCCCTCCACCATACGCAGGCCATGCTGGCGAAAGACCGTGGAATCGGCGAATCCGCCGAGCAATGCCTCACGAACCCGGGCCGGGTCGGCGCCCCCGCTTTGTGCAAGCGTCAGCGCTTCGGCGACCGCACAGATCGTCGAGGCGACGATCAGCTGGTTGGCGAGTTTTGTCAGCGCGCCACTTCCCGACGGGCCGACATGCGTTACCCGGCCAAGGCAGGAAAACAGCGGCCGAAGACGATCGACGACCGCGGCGTCTCCGCCCGCCATGATGGCAAGCGTTCCATCCCTGGCGCCTTTTTCGCCACCGGAGACCGGAGCGTCGAGACCGGCGATCTGACGAGCGGAAGCCGCCTTGGACAGGGCGACTGCCGTTTCGACCGGGATCGAACTCATGACGAGCAGGGTCGATCCCGGCCGCATCGCGGCTATGACACCGTCTTCACCCATCAACAATGTTTCGCAGACAGGGCCGGAGCTTAGCATGCAAATCACAACATCGGCGTCTTCCACCGCTTCGACGACAGTGCCGGCAGTGGCAACGCCCCTGTCGTGCAGCGCCGCCGCTTTGTCCGGCGTCCGGTTCCAGGCCGTGACCTTGAATCCGGCTTCGGCGAGGCGACCTGCCATCGGCGCGCCCATGATGCCGGTGCCGATGACGGCGATGGTGGTATCATTCATCTGTCCACCCCTTCCCGCTCAAGGATAATGCCGTGTCGAAAAGCGAACGGGGCGCTCTTCGACGATTAACGGTGGGAAAGCATCACGGAAACGTGCCAGATGCGACGTTTCCAGATGTAGGTCGAAGTCTGCGCGACTGTCGTAGACTTCATAGAACACAACCGTGTCATCCGAGCCTTCCGCGCAGATCACGTCGAACTGCCGGCAGCCCGGCTCGTCGGCAACGGAATGTTTCGCGTCATCCCGGGCCACGTCCAGGAAAGCCGGCATTTTGCCCGGCTTCACCTGAAATTCCGCGATCACGACAAAAGCCTGGCGGTTCATATCCATCGCCTCGCTCACTCGGCTGCGATCTTGGCCGGACGGAAACGATCTTCCATGTCGCGGCGCAGCTTGACCACGTCTAGGTCATTGACGATCTCAACATCATCGAAGGACACGATCTGATCCTTCTTGATCGGGCGCTTGAGCTTGACGTTGTGGGCAAGGCCGATCGGCAGCGCCTTGAGATCAAGGCTGCGGCTTGCCGGGATGGCGTTTGCCCAGACGGCGTAGCCGCCCTCGCCATCCAGCATTTCGCCAGGCTGCATATCCTTTTTGGCAGTCGCCACGGCATCGCCGCGGAACTCCTTGGAGCAACCGGTCGGCTCGTTGCGCAGCACGGCCGACAGAACGCTGATCGACGTCTCAAGGCCGATGATGTGGAACGGACGCCACATGGAGGCGTACCAGCCGGACGGATCGGTCAGCAGGCCGTATTGCTTGAAGCAGGCACGGGCATATTCATTATGCGCCTTGAAGGTGACGAACACGCCATAGCGAATGTTGTTGAACACCTCGCGACCATCCGGCTCCTGGCTGGCAGCGATATCGACCAGGCCCGAGCGCGCCATGCGGCCGCCATCGGAGACCGGGCGGAACACGCGCGCCAGATCATGCAGACCGGCTGGCGGAAAGGCCAACCCGTCGTCCGGGCAATCGAGCCCGGTACCATTGGCAACCGCGGCCATTTCGATCGCTGCCTTGGTGCCGTCGGTGAAGGAATTGTAGAGCTTCGGATTGAGGTTGTCCGCGGCGACCTGTTCCTCGGTCCAGCCGAACAGGCCCCAGACCGTATCGGGCGTGGAGTAGCGATAGCGCGGCTCGAAATTCATACCCTTGCCGGCCGAGGTAATCTCGAAGCCGGTCGCGCGAGCCCAGTCGACAAGTTCGCAGATCAGGGCTGGCTGGTCGCCATAGGCCATCGAATAAATCAGGCCCTTTGCACGCGCCTTTTCGGCCAGGATCGGCCCGACCATGACATCAGCTTCGACATTGACCATGACGACATGCTTGTTGTGTTCGATGGCGCCGAGCGCATGTCGGGTCCCGGCGATCGGATGCCCCGTCGCTTCGATGACACATTCGATCTCGCCGCATTCGAACAGCGCCTTGACGTCATCGGTGACGAAGGTGGTGCCGTTCTTGATCGCATCGCCGCAGCTGCTGGCCGCATAGCGCTCTTTCGGCCAACCGACACGGCTCATCGATTCCTTCGCCTTGCCGACGTCAAGATCGACGACGGCGACCAGGTGAAGGCCCAGGATCTTCTGCGCCTGGGCCATGACCATGGAACCGAATTTTCCGGCGCCGATCAGGCCCACCCTGACGGGGCGTCCGTCGGCTGCGCGCAGAGAAAGCAGTGAGTAGAGATTCATTTCAAAATCCTCGGCTGGGGAATACCTCTCAGGAGAGCCCGGCCGGAGCCACCATCAGCAGCGTGCATCCTCCCGGATTTCGGGTACAGATACCCCTCCGCAAAGACGGTGCCGACGACAGTCTTGTCTCCTCCCGGAGAACGCGGCAACATGCCTGCGCCTCTCTCAGCCGCCTCCCACAGCGGCCTCTGTTCCAAAAGTAGGATGGACAAAAAATTAGGGCAATTTAGAATTATCGGTGAATTTATTAGAAAATCTACGCAATCCAGATGACACTTGTCCGCATTGTTCTTCCAGCAACCAAGAGCGCGTCGGCGAAAGCAACCTTCCAATATCTTCGCCGAGGCGTCAGATACCCAACCCTCAGCTTTGCTTACGCACCTGTGAGCGTATGATCTGGAACCAACGCGCTTGTTAATATGTGAACCAACGACAAGGCGTTTTCACTTACTGGAGCCCCAAAATCGCTTCAACTAGGCCATCTACGGCGTATCTTCTCCAACGATTGGCATGATCTCCGCGCCATCCCTTCGGTCAGATTCAGTTTCCAACGAACCTCCTCTGGGGAGAATTCGAAGAACGGAATGCGTCATCTTTAAGCCAAACCTCATGCACGACGTTTCCCTTCCGGCGTGCCGACCAGTGTTGCGGCTTGCAAATTGGCCTTCCGAAGCGCTGCTTCCATCGTCTTTCCGGATGCTAGCTCCGCAGCAAGGACCCCGATGAACTCGTCGCCTGCTCCGTGAGTGCTTTCGACTTTCACCTTGACGGCTTCAATGGAGATTTCGTCTCTCTTGCGGTTTGCATAAGCGACACCCGAGCCACCGGCCGTGACGACCACCTCGGGGAAGAGATGAACGAGCTTCCTAGCGGCCTCAAGCGCGCCGTCAAGAGTCTCGACGACGGGAACACCTGCCAGCATTTCAGCCTCGATGGCGTTGACGACGACGATATCGACGAGCTGTTGGAGATCGCTCGACAGCACCCGCGCCGGGGCAGCATTGATCAGAACACGCCCACCGGCCTTCCTGACTGCTCGTGCTGCCAGGACATTGGCTACGTCGGGGATTTCGTTTTGAAGAACGAGAATAGTGGTCCTGTCCAGCAGATCACCAGCGGCCAGAACGTCGTGCTCATCAAGCGTCAAGTTACTTCCCGACACGATAACGGCACCATAGTCGCCCTCTGCATCAAAAATCGCGACGCTCATGCCCGTCGCGTTGGATGCATGGCGCCGAACAAAGGTGTGATCGACATTCTTCCGATCAAGATTCGAGATGAGAAACCGACCGAATTCGTCATCGGCGACGGCGCCGATCATCGATGTGGATACCCCGGCACGGGCGGCTGAAACCGCTTGGTTTCCACCTTTACCGCCGCTTTTAGGATGCCAGGATGTTCCAGTCACCGTTTCGCCCTTGCGTGGCCGGTCCGGGCCGAAGACGGCGATATCGTAGTGGAGGCTGCCAAAGACGGTGACAAGAGGCTGGGATGTCATGAAAGGCGATCTCTTCGTTTGGATGTGACAGCGGACATTGTGCGTTCGAGGTTGCGCTCGGCCGCCTGATAGTCGCGCTGGGCGACGGCGACGAAAATGGCATCGAGAATATTGAGCTGTGCGATGCGGGCGGCGGCATTTTCACCCATCAGAGGTGAGCCCTGCGCTGTGGAACACAAAACCACATCGGCGGATTGGGCAAGTGCGGATGAATCGTAGTTGGTGATCGCGATCGTGTGCGCGCCGTTCTTGCGGGCAAGCTGGATCGCCTCAATCACAGCAATGGTGTTACCGGAATGGGAGAAACCGATCGCTATATCGCCCTCTGTCAGCAGCGAGGCTGACATCAGCATCATGTGCGAATCATCGAAGACGCTGGCGCGCACGCCGATCCGCAGGAACTTGTGGGCGACATCCCGTGCGATCTGGGCCGAGCCGCCGACCCCGTAGAAATCGCGTGTCGCAGCCTTGTGGATCAGATCGGCGGCCTGATCGAATGCCGCCATGTCGAGAATGGCAAGCGTTTCCTCCAGCGCATGGATCGAGGTACGAAACACCTTCTGGACGATTTCAAGCGAGGTATCGTCGACAGAGAGTTCCTGGTGCATCTCCGCCGTCGGCTGGCGGTTGTACTGGCTAACGGCAGAGCGGAAGTCCCGAAAGCCGGAGAAGCCGAGCTTCTTGGTGATCTTCACCACCATGGCTTCCGAAACGCCGGCGTTTTCCGCAATTTGTTTCAACGAAGTCTCGTCGCTAAAATCGCGCATGGCGAATACGGTATCGACCACCTTGGCTTCGAGCGGCGTCAAAAGCGGCATCATCATACGGATGCGCGGCCCCACGGCCTTCGTGTCGAAGCTTTCAGTGTTCATGCCGGTCCCCTATCCCCGTCCGCGTGTCGCGCGGTCAATCATCATTGCGACGAGGATTATAAGGCCGGTGGCGAGCAGTTGATAGAAGGCCTGGACATTCATCAGCGTCAATCCGTTGCGCATCGCGCCAAGGATGATAGCACCGAGAATGGTGCCAAGAATGCTGCCCTTTCCTCCCATAAGCGAGGCACCACCGATGGCTGCAGCTGCAATCGCATCAAGCTCCCATAGATTTCCGAGGATCGGCTCGGCGGCTCCGAGACGGCCGATCAGGATTAGCGAGGCGAGTGCCGCCAGACCGCCGGATATAACGTAAGCCGTGATCTTGGTCCGGGCGATCGGAACGCCTGCGACATAGGCCGCTTCCTCGTTGCCACCGACAGCCATCAAATATTCGCCGATGGGCGTCTTCTTGAGAAGGATCCAGGCAGCTACAGCGACGACCGCGACGATGAGGACGGGCGTTGGAATACCGAAGAGATTGCCATTGAACAGCGACCGGAAGCCCGGCGGAATGCCGAGAACAGGATTGCCGCCGGTATAGATCAGCGCAATGGCCCGGTAAGTGCTGAGCGTACCCAGCGTAACGATGAAGGGTTGCAATCCGACATAGGCGACGAGCGCGCCGTTGATGAAGCCGCAGATGACACCGACGCCAAGGCCGGCAAGGATCGCCAGCGGGACCGGTGTGCCGCCGAGCAACAGGGTGGCGGTGATAACGGCGGAGATCGCCGCCGTCGGGCCAACCGAAAGATCAATGCCCCCCGAAATGATCACCAGCGTCATACCGAGCGCCAGACATGCATTGATGCTCGATTGTTGCAGGATGTTGGCAAGGTTGCGCTCCGACAGGAAGCCGGGAACAAGCGTGGCAAACACCGCCATGATGACGACGAGGCCGATCAGGGTTCCGGCATCGCGCAGCGCAAAGGAGAAGCGGCGAAAAGCCGGGCCGGTCTCTGTTGGTACATTTGAAGTGGTCATGATTTGTCCTATCAATTTCACGCTGGCCGCACGGCGCGGGCATCGGCTGCTCCGCCAGCGGCGCCTGGAATGGCGTGCGCGACGATCGCGCTTTCGGTCAGCTGGTCGCGCGGAATGTCCGCTGCAATCTGCCCGTCCCGCATGACCAGCACGCGGTTCGAAAGCCTGATCACCTCCGGAAGTTCGGATGACACGACGATGATTGAATGGCCTTCGCGGGCGAGATCTTCGATCAGATGGTAGATTTCAGACTTGGCGCCGACATCGATACCGCGGGTCGGCTCGTCGAACAGAAGGATCTGCGATTTCGCCGCCAGCCAGCGGGCGATGATCGCCTTCTGCTGGTTGCCGCCGCTGAACAGCCTGATGGGGCGATCCAGCTGGAACGGCCGCAGATTGACCCGTTTCAGAAGATCGCGCGCAGTGGCGCGAAGCTTTCTCGTGCTGATCATGCCAGCGGATGAGAAACTTGGGAGCGAGGCGAGCGCCATATTGGTGCTGACCGGGCGCAGCGGAATAATTCCCTCCCGCTTACGCTCCTCTGGCACGAGGCCGATACCGGCCGCAATCGCATCGCGCGGATTTGCAAAATTGACAGTTGCACCATCGACGAGGATAGACCCGGCGCTCAAGCGATCGACGCCTGCAATCAGCCGCAACAGTTCTGTGCGGCCGGAGCCCACCAGCCCGGCGATGCCCAGCACCTCACCCTTGTGCAACGTGAACGACACGTCACGCACCTTGGCGGCTGAAGACAGATTCCTTGCTTCAAGCTTCACCGTGTTGGTGACGAAGGAGTTGTGTCCCTCCTGCATCAGCTCTCGACCGACCATCATCGCGATCACGTCCTTTTCCGAGGCCGTCTTGAGATCGACCATGCCGACAAGCTTTCCATCACGCATGACGCTCGCCCGCTGGCAGATCTGGAACACCTCGTCCATCTTGTGCGAGACATAGATGATCGAGACGCCGCTTGCGGAAAGACTGGCAATGACCTCGGCCAGCCGGTCAAACTCGCTCGGCGTTAGGCTTGAGGTCGGCTCGTCCATGGCGATGACTTTCGCCTTGTCGAGCAGCGCGCGACCGATCTCGACGATCTGGCGCTGCGCTACCTTAAGCGACGAGATCGGCGCTGCCGGATCGATGGTCCTGTCGATCATCGACAACGCTTCGGCAGCATGCGCCTCTTGCTCGCGGCGGGAAACGAACAATCCACCCATATGGGTCAGTGAATGACCGAGAAACATATTCTGGGCGACGCTTAAGTGTGGCACCTGCTGCAGTTCCTGATGAATCATGGCGATGCCGGCCGCGCGAGCATCCATCGGCTTTTTGAAGGCCACCGCCTTGCCATCGACGAAGACGGTGCCTGCGGTTGGGCGGAACACGCCGGAGAGAATGCGCAAAAGCGTCGACTTGCCGGCGCCGTTTTCGCCAAGAAGCCCATGAATCTCGCCGGGCGCAACGTCGAACGAGACATCCGTCAGCGCGTTTACGCCAGGGAAACTCTTGGAAATCGTCTCAAATCTTAATCTCGACGTCATCGGTCCATTCCTTCCGGTCCGCAAGTGAATGCCGGCCGTTGCGGGCCGGCATTCCTCGTTCGCTGGTCACTTGGCAGCCTTGGCGTCTTCCATGAGCACGGCGCGGACATCTACGCCTTCACCCTGATAGCGGCTAAGATTGTCGGCAGTGATCAGTGCCTGCGGGGTCGCGACGACGCGCGGCAGCTTCTGACCAGCCACGAGACGAAGCGCCGTTTCCAGCGCAACTTCGCCGGTCAGAACCGGAAAGCTGTCCACCGTGCCGGTGAGCTCGCCAGCCTTGATCGACGCATATGCATCAGAGATCCCGTCGGTTCCGAACACGGCGACCTTACCGGCAAGACCGGTGGCCTTCACCGCTTCCACGATCCCAAGCGCCATACCGTCATTGTTGGCATAAAAGCCGACAAGGTCGGGATGCTGGTTGAGGATGTTAGTCGCGGCATCATAGGACGTCTGGCGATCCCAATTGCCCGGAACGCTGGCGACGACTTCGAACTTGCCGCCTTCGCTGATGGTCGTCTTGAAGCCATCGGTGCGCTGCACGGCGGCATAGACGCCGGCCTGACCTTCGACAATTGCCACCTTACCGCCCTCGGGACGGTTCTCGATAAACCACTTGGCGACGCGAACACCATTGTCGCGCTGTACGTTGCCGACATAGTGTTCGGCCTGCGGGATGACCGCGTCGTTGACGTTGACGACGGGAATGTTGGCGGCCTTGGCCTGTTCGATAACCGGCTGCAGGTTGGCGTCCGTCTGCGGGGAGACCAGAAGCACGTTGTAGCCCTGCGTGATCAGGCCCTCTGCGATGGTAAGCTGCCCGAGTTGATCGCCTTCGCTCTGTGCTGCCTGATAGACGACAGGCACGCCAACCTTCTTGCCGAACGCCTCATAGCCTTCACCCAGCGATCGCCAATATTCATTGGTCAGCGTCTTGGAAACGGCGCCGGCCTTTGTTCCCTCTGGAAGCTTCGGTAACGCACCTAGCTTGGCTTCCAGTTCCGACCAGTCCATGCGGTCCTTTTCGGTATCGGAATTGAGCGGCGCCAGCTCCTGCGCGAATGCTGCGCCGAACAGGAAGCTGGCAGCGACGCCGGCAGCAAGGGTCGTCTTCAAAAAGGTCTTCATCGGTTCCTCCCGGGTGGTTCAACAGACATGCCTTCGGCATGCCTTTGGTTGCAAAGGTTTGTCGTTTCAAGATTACCAGCGTTTTGGCCACTCAGCCGAGCATCAGCTCCTGGATGACGGCCTGCGCGGAAACCGCGTCCTGTCGGTCAATCGCGCCGGAGAGGCGATTGTCCTGCTCGAGGCGATCCACGATGCCAAGCATCCGCTTGACGGTCTGGATATTGACCTCGCATTCGTGCACCGGGTCGAGGCCCGTCATGTCGGGGAACGTGTCGAAATAGATCGCGCCTGCATAGCCGTCCTTCCGGATCTGACGAAGAAGCTCGATCGTTTGCTGGGTATGCACCGCGCCGACCATCAGACCGTCGTCACGCTTGGCATATCCGTCGTTGAGGTGGACGCCGAGCACACGGCTGTAGCGAGCGATCAGCGCTGCGGCAAAGGCCGGCTGTTCGTCAGCGTAAAGCACATGCGCGAAGTCGAGTGTGACGCCGAGATTTGGCATGTCCACATCCCTGATTGCCAGCAATGTCGTTGCGGCATCAGGCATCAGGCTGTAGGAACGCGGTTCGTTCGGCTTGTATTCGATGCTAACAAGGCAATCGGGATCATGGGCACAAACTTCACGAATACCATCTATTTCGTGTTGCCATAATGCATGGTAGTCGGCCTGAAAGGCATAATCGAAGCCGTCCTGACCGAGCCAGAGCGTCATCAGATTGCTGCCGGCAGCGCGGGTCGCGTCGATCCCTTTCTTTGTCAGATCGACCGCCTCACGGCGAACCGCCGGATCGGGGTTCGTGAATGCACCGATCTTGAATGCTGGATTGGTGTAGTAGCGCATGGCGAAACCATTGATAGCCAGGCCCAGATCGCCGATCTGTCTGGCCAGAAGCGTTGGGTCTTCGGCAACATGGTCGGGATAATTGAGATCAAGATCGGTCAGGCCCTCGACCTTGGCAGCGCGGGTCGCCATCTGCAACATGGTTGGCTTGCCGGAAAGATCAGGCCATTCCGCCTTCGGCTTCGAGGCGAAGGAATTCAGTCGGGTGGCGAATTTCAGTTGGGTCACGGGTCTGGCTCACTTGGGTCATTGTTGACGTTACTTCACAAAATAATATCCATTTGTAAGGTTACAAATGTTGTGCGGTGCATCAAATCGTTATGGCACCTGCGTGGAACGACGAGTTTTCTACTATCCCGCCAATGCCAAGCGGACGCGCGAAAACCTCCTCATAAAAAAGAGGTCACCGTGGTTCGTTGGGCCTTGAAAAGGTCCCGTATGTTTTGGTCGCCCTCCGGCAGGAGGGCGGTGTCAGCGCGCCATGAGCGCTTCGATCTCGGAAAGCAGAGGCATTGCAGGCGCAGTCCCGCGTCGCGTGACGGCAATTCCAGCGGTGGCGCAGCCGAAACGGACGGCATCGAACGGGTTCGTGCCACGCGCCAGCGCTGCCGCAAAGCCGCCAACAAACGCATCGCCAGCACCCGTCGTATCGATGACAGGGCCGCAGGCAACTGCTGGCACATGCACCGACTGCTCCCGATCGTGGAACAACACTCCGCGAGAACCGAGCGTGATGACCGCAGCCGTGACGCCACGCGAAAGCAACACGTCGCCCGCCCGCTTCGCATCATCGAGCGTGTCGAGGGGAAAGCCGACCAGTGCGGCGGCCTCGGTTTCGTTGGGGACGATATAGTCGCAGAGCCCGTAGATCTCCGCTGGAAATGCGCAAGCAGGTGCCGGGTTGAATATCGTCGTGACGCCGGCGGTTCGGGCAATATCAAGCGCCCGGTGGGCGGCCTCGGCGGGCTGCTCCAGTTGTGTGACGAACACGGCGGAGTGTGCG
This sequence comes from Rhizobium sp. 18065, assembly GCF_902706095.1. GTDB lineage: Bacteria > Pseudomonadota > Alphaproteobacteria > Rhizobiales > Rhizobiaceae > Allorhizobium. The sequence goes on along the minus strand of NZ_CACSJP010000022.1, from coordinate 7,398 downwards.
ATAGTTTCGCGCGCCGTCTCAACATCATCAATGCCGATCGTGCCGGCCGCACCTGCATAGACGATGATGGCATTGTCGCCGGTGCTGTCGTTGACATAAATGAAGGCGGCCCCGGTCGGTTCATCGTCCATAATGGTCAGCTTCGCGGTCACGCCCGCCTGCTCATAGGTTTTCAGAGCCAGATCGCCGAACGTGTCGCGACCGATCTTGGAGATGAAGGACACTTGTGCCCCTGCCCGCGCCGCGGCAACCGCCTGGTTTGAGCCCTTGCCGCCCGGCCCGACGGAAAAGCCACTGCCGGCAATGGTCTCCCCGACGACCGGCAGGCGCGGCGCGAGATAGGCCGTATCGGCGACGAAGATGCCGAGGATTGAAACTCCGGTTCCCATGCAAAGCCCCTCATGCGACCACGGGTGGAATGACACCCTTGGTGAAGAGGAAACAGCCGTAGAAACGGGTCTCGCCGGTCGAGATCACGCAATAGGCCCTCTTGGCCAGATCGTAGAAGGCGAAGCGCTCGATGCCGTACATAGGTGACGGCTTGCCCTCCGCGCAGTCAATTTCGGCCTGCACCTCCTGCTGTACCGGCTGGATGTCATCGGGCGCGCCCATCACCTCCATGCGCCCGGCAGAATTCTGCAGCGGCGTATCGAGCGGCAGTACGGAGAGGATAGCGCGGATTGCCTCCGGGGCCGAAAGATTGGCTATGGACAGCGGCCGGCCGATCATCGTCTGACGACCGACACTGTCGCTCGGGAAATTGGTGTCCGAGACCACGAGCGTGTCGCCATGCCCCATGGACCGCAAAGCTTGCAGCACGTCGCCGTTCAATGCCGGATGAATGTTCTTGAGCATACAATCCTCCCAGTTTCTTTCTACTTCACCGCACCTGCAGTCAGACCTTTGACGATATAGCGCTCTAGGAAGATCCCGATCAGGATCAGCGGCATGATTGCAGCCGTGGCGATGGCGGCCATCGACCACCAGTTTATCCCCTGCGAACCCGTCTGGCTTGCCACCATCACCGGCAACGTCTTGGCGTTGGAACTCGTCAACAGTGCCGCGAAAAAATACTCGTTCCAGCAGAGAATGACCGACAGGATAAAGGCCGCGACCATGCCGGGCAGCGCGATCGGCAACACGATCCGCATGAAGGCGCCCCAGATCGAGCAGCCATCGACCATGGCGGCCTGCTCCAGCTCCACCGGGATGGTGTCGAACTGGTCGCGCATGATCCAGATGACGATCGGTAGGACCATCAGTGTATAGACGAGTACGAGGCCGACCAGCGTGTCGAGCAGCATCAGGTGCTTGTAGAGAACCAGAAACGGCATGGCGAGCACAACCGGCGGCAGGATCAATTGCGACAGGAAGAAGAATGAGATGTCCTTGTTCTTCATCCAGAGGAATTTGTACGGAAACCGGCTGAGGCCATAGGCTGCCAGAGACCCGATGAGAACGGCAAGGAAAGAGGCGCCGGCCGATGCGACGATACTGTTGAAGAACCGGCGGATAAACTCGTCGCGCACGGTCGATTCTGCAAAGATCGTATCCGGCGACAGTCCGAGCGAGCGCCAGCCTTTCCAGTCGGGCATGAAATCGACGAAGGGGATCAGATGCCCCTGCGTGACGTTGACCGCTGTCTTGAACGAGGTTGTGATCGTCCAGTAGATCGGAAAGAGCGAAACGAAGGCCCAGAATACCAGAGCCGCATAGATCAGCAGGCTACTGGTCAGGAACTGCGGCCGACGGGACCACATGCTTCCCGGCTTTTCGGATATGTTAGCGGTGATCGCCATCAGCTGTGCCTCAATTTTCGCGTTGCATCCATCGGCTCGCCCCTTTGAGGATGAGCGCGACGAGGATGATGATGATGACCAGATAGAATTCCGCGAGCATGGTGCCGTAGCCGACATTGGAGCGGTCGCGATATTCGCGGAAGATGAAGCTCGATACGGTATCTGTCGCTCCGCCCGGTCCGCCGGCGGTGACGTTAATGACGATGTCTGCAAGCTTGAGCTGGAAAATAATGCGCAGGATGATGACAGTCATGCTGACGGGCAGCATCAGCGGAAAGGTGATTTCCTTGAAACTCTGCCAGCCTGACGCCCCGTCCACCTTCGCCGCTTCCTTGATCTCGGACGGGAGTGCCTGAAGGCCCGCCAGCAGAAGGATCATCATGAACGGGATCGACACCCAGGCATCCATAGCCATGATTGAGGTGCGCGCCAGCCACGGCGTCGAAAAGAAGGCGGGATTGTCCCAGCCAAGATGACGCGCCAGCGTTGCCGCCGGGCCGAACCGGTATTCCATCAGCGACTTGCCGATCATCCAGCTGACGGCCACCGGGCTTAGCATCAGGGGTAGCAGGAAGGCGACCCGGAAAAATTTGCGCGCCTTGATCTCGGCGTTGAGCAGCAGTGCCAGTCCGAAGGCGATGGCATATTGCACCAGCACCGAGAGGACGTAATAGACCATGTTGAGCAGCGCGTTCCAGTAGTAGGCGTCGGCAAACAGCGTGCGCAGATTGTCGAGCCCATTGAAACGCCGTCCGGCGGCGGCACTCAGGTTCCAGTCGGTAAAGGCGATATAAAGACCGAAGACAGTCGGAAACACCACCATGGCGACGGTGAACAGCACCGCCGGGAGAACGAATGCAGCGCGCTGGCCCGCCTCACCGCGGATCATCACCTGAACCGCGCACAGTGCTATGGCCCAGACGATATATGCATAGAGCAGCGGCCGCCAGCTGACGAGCCCAATGGCGGTGATGCCCGCACCGTCCAGAACCTGCAAGCTCAGCACGGCGAGCAACAGCCCCGTCGCGGCCAAAAACAGCAGCCAGCCATTCCGGGCGGACGCCCGCTGAAGCATGGTCCGGTTGACGGGGCGGGCGGCAGGCGTGATCGTATGCGACATGGGCAGACCCTTGGGCAGAAACCGAGCGGAAGAGGACAAAAGTTCAGGCGGCACGGATCTGCCGCCTGAAACGCGAGACGTCAGAGCCCGAGCGAGGCCTTGTAGAGCGCGATCTGCTTGTCACGACCCAGCTGGTCGGTAATCTTCTCCCAGGCGGCGGCGATGGCATCGGCCCCGGCCTGCGCCGTTGCCTGTCCGGCAAACACCTTCGCCAGTTCGTCTTCCGCGACACTGTAATACTGGAAGATACCGGGAATACGCGGCTCGATGGCAGCATTCGGATGGTTGTAGGAGTTCGATTGTGAATCGAGGTAGCTCTTGATAAAGGCCTCGTCGTAACCGGCCGACACCCATTCCTTGATGTCGAACTGGCTCTTGCGATAGCACTGGAAGCCGGACGGATATGCGGCCGTCCAGAGCGCCAGATCCTTGCCGCCGAGATGGGCGGCGGCACTCCATGCTGCCTTCTTCTTCTTCTCGTCGGCGTCGACCCGCGCCATCACATAGACGCCCCAGCCGAGATAAGCCATGTTCGGCGCATGGTTCGGACCGCTGGCCAACTTGTCCCACTGACCGGTCTTGGCATTGTAGACATCGTCCGAGCCCGGCAGGATATCGAAGCCGATGGTATCGCCCACGACCGACGAGTCGCTGGTGCGCGCGCTGGCACCGACGTCGCCCCACCAAGAAACCATCGAACCCGTACCGGCCAGAAACTGCTGGAAGGCCGTCGTGCCCGGATCGGCATTGAGTTGGTCGCCGGCTTCCGACGGCAGGGCATCAATGACGTCCTGAATGGCGCGGACCCAGGCCGGGTTGTTGATGCGCGGCTTCATCGTGTCGGTGTCGAACAGCCAGGCCTTGTCGTCGGGGTGCTTGGCGTAGGCCGTGGCGCGGCTGCCGAGGAAGTAAAAGCCGAATCCGCCCCACGCCTTGGGTGCATCGAGATAACCGACCGCCTCCATGCCGCCCACTGTCTTGCCCTTGAGGAATTTGGTGACCTCCTGAACCTTCTGCCAGGTTTTCGGAACGCCCCATTCGCCCTCGTGACCCTCATCCTTCCAGGCTTTAGCAAGGTTGGCATCGGTGAAGTAGTCGGTGCGGTAGTTGAAGTTGTGGCAGTCGCCGTCGACCGAGATGCGGTAGGTCTTTCCATCCCAAGTGCCGACAGGCGCCTTGAGGTAGTCAACATAGTCGTCCATATCGATCTGGGCCTTCACCCAGTCGGGCATTTCGGAGGCCAGCCCCTTGCCGCAGACGTCGCCCTCGAACGGCGCGCCCATTTCCAGAATATCGAAATCGACCGTGCCGGTGGCGATCGCCTGCTGCAGGCGCGGATTGTAATCGGCCTGGGCGAGATCGATCCAGGTGATCTTGGCACCGGTATAATCCTCCCATGGCTTCAGGAAGCCTCGAAACAGGACGTTGTGAAGGTTCTGATTATTGAGTCCCATGAAGGAAAGTTCGACGCCGGCGAATTCACCTTGGCTGACATTCTTCTTGGTCGCCTCCAGGCACATCTCGCCGACCTTTTGCCAATCGGCATCCGTCGGCGATCCCTTGCCGACGCCCGGAATCTGCAGGATCTGGCTGCGCAGGGACGCGTCCTGCGCGAAGGCCGCGCCGACCGATCCGAGCATGCCACTCGCCGCAGCCACGGCACCCAGGCTTGCGCCCGTCTTCAAAATAGCGCGCCGGCTAAGGCCTATGGCCATCATTCTCTCGAAATCACTGACTTTCATTGTGGGGCTCCTCCCGTTGATAAACGCCACGGTTCGTGGCTGCCGGCGCTTGCTCCTCGAAGCGCCAGCCAAACTTTAGTCGAGCCTCAATCCGCTCTCTCCGTCGAACAAATGGACGAGAGCCGCGTTCGGGGTTATCGCGAGCACATGGTCCGAGGGCTCCTCAACACGGTCGCGAAAGACGCCGATAATCTTCTGCTGCCCGAGTTTTGCAAAAACCTGCGTTTCGGATCCCGTCGATTCCACTACTGTCACACGGGCGTTGACATCGCCTCCAAGGGTGAAATGCTCCGGCCGGATACCGTAATAGGCGGGTTGTCCGTCCGAGCCCGCAGGCGCGCGAACCAGCGGCAGCCGAATGCCCTCGTCAGTCTCGAAAAACGGCGTTTGCGACGCGCGGATATGGCCCTTGATCAGGTTCATCGACGGCGAGCCGATAAAGCCCGCAACGAAGGTATTGGCAGGCCGGTCGTAGAGCGTCAGGGGCGAGCCGATCTGTTCAACGCGACCGTCGCGCAACACCACGATCCGGTCAGCCATGGTCATGGCCTCAACCTGATCATGCGTCACATAGATCATTGTGGTTGCCAGCCGGCGCTGCAGTTCCTTGATCTCGGCGCGCATCTGCACGCGCAGCTTGGCATCGAGATTGGAGAGCGGTTCATCGAACAGGAAGACCTTCGGATCGCGAACGATCGCCCGGCCCATCGCCACACGCTGCCGCTGGCCGCCGGACAATTGCCGGGGATAGCGGGCGAGATAAGGCGCCAGATCCAGAATGTCGGCTGCCTTCTTCACGCGGCTGTCGATATCGGCCTTGGTCTCGCCGCGCATCTTCAGCGCAAAGCCCATATTTTCGGCGACTGTCTTGTGTGGATAGAGCGCATAGCTCTGGAACACCATCGCGATGTCGCGATCCTTGGGCGGCAGATCATTGACCACCTTGCCATCGATCAGGATGTCTCCGAAGCTGATCGGCTCAAGACCGGCTACCATGCGCAACAGCGTCGATTTTCCGCAGCCGGACGGTCCCACAAGGACGACAAACTCGCCATCCGGTATTTCGACGGAAACGCCATGGATCACCGTCAGGCTTCCATAGGCCTTGCCGACATTGACGATATTCATCGATGCCAAAATATTCTCCTCCTCCGGCGTCGCGCACTCCTCGCGACGTTTGATCGGCCTCCAGAAAGACCGCGGCGGCTCGAGCCCTTAGCCCGGCCGCCACCGTCTACTTTCCTTGGGAGGACGTCATCCGATAGTCAAACTTCACATGGTTGACAAATATTGTAAAGTGCATTTTAGCCACTTCGCGCAAAATTTTAATTTCGTGGACGCCATAGCCACAGACGGGCGCCGTGATTGCGTTCAATTGCACCTCTACTGGTAGCAGGGACGATAAAACGCCGTCTAAGACCTATTACGCAATTGTCCGAATTACAATTTTCATGTATTTTGTAAAGTTCCGACCCGCGACATGGCAGGAGAACCAAATGCTAAAAGGTATCGATCCGATCTTGAATGCCGAACTCGTGCATGCGTTGATGCTGATGGGGCACGGTGATCAATTGGTCCTGTGCGACATCAATCACCCGGCGCAGACAATTGCGCGGCATACGACTTACGGACGTCTTATCGACGTTTCCGGTTGCGGCTTGGAGCGTTTGGCAACCGCCGTTTTCAAGCTCTTCCCTCTGGACACCTTCATAGACGCACCGGTCAAGCGGATGCAGGTTGTTGGCGATGCGGATGCTCAGGTGCCAATTTTCTCAGTGATCCAAAACGTCGTTGATATCGCAGAGTCGCGACCCGTCGCCATGGAGGCGCTGGAGCGTTTCGAATTTTACGAGGAAGCCAAAAAGTCGTTCGCGATTGTCAGGACCTCTGATCCTGGGCCTTACGGGTGTTTCATTTTCAGCAAAGGTATTATTTGACCACTTTGTCGTAACAAGTGGACAGGCAATATTCACGTATTGTCGGCAACTTTTCTTCCGCGTGACGATATGAAGTCAGCCATTTATTCCGCGCGGGTGGCCATGCTTTTTGTATTCTCCAAAGCCCAAGATACCTGGCAGATTCAATCGGGAAGGCTGGCACAGTTTCGGTACCCTCGTTCATAGCCGGCTGCAACCAACTGCCAATCTACCTCGAGCGCGGCATCTGCCTGGAACAGCAGGCAACACAGTTTCAATCAGGGGCCGTGATGCCGGATATGCCATCTCGGCGATTTCCGTCGATTCACTTTCCTCGACGATTTCTCCCTCAATGTCATCCAGTCCATCGACGGCGACGATCGGGGGATATGGCCAGCCACGCGACATCTTCTTCCACGAGTTCGACATATGGTCGAATTACTCGTTGAAGAAGCCAAGAGGGGTGCCCTTGGGATGTAGGCTATCGCCCAGTCATCCCTTTGATCAGTCGCTGTCGTTTCCCGCATCGGATCATGCATCCTACCATCCGGAGCCGAGATCGTGGTGGACGGCGGATATCTCGCCTGAACGTGGAGTTATCCGTGTGAGCATGTCAATTTTTCTCGCCGTAGCCATTGGCGGATTTCGCAAGTAGTATGGCCTCCTACTGCTAGTCACAAAGCCCGGTGTCTCATCCATATTCATTTCGAGTTCAGGCGTGGTCACCCCGCCTGACAACACTCGGAAAAGGACTATAGCATGACATCGTATGAGCAACTTTTCATTGGCGGACAGCGTGTAGCGCCGTTGGGCACCGAAAT
>NZ_CACSJP010000021.1 GCF_902706095.1 Rhizobium sp. 18065 | reverse complement strand
GGGTGTTGGTGGGGTGACATGCCGATTGCCGCGCCATCGTCGACCCGCACGCCTGTGTCGTCGTCCAGATCCTCGACTGACGGCCGTCACTACGAGGACGATCAGCCAGATGCCCGATGCTATGCCAAGTTTTTTGCTTGAGGAGGGAGATTGAGAATTGGGAGGAATGCAAGGAGACAAAAGTCGTGTCCATCGTAGCGAAGACCCTTTGCGTTCTTATGGCACTTTGGCATTTTATTGTGGGAACAAAAACCTTGGGGCAGGGCGAGAATCGTATTAACAAACTTGAGGGGATGGGCGCACTATGCGAAAATTATATGAGCTGCTCAAAATCGCGATCGGCGTGGTCGTCGGCGCAGGCCTTGTTGTATTTCTTAATGTAAATCTCCATCTATTTAACAGCGGAGCCGCTGTGCAGACGGTCGGTATGAGTTATGCCGACCTGGCGGCAATTAACTTGACCGTGGCCACAGTTGTATTGGGCGCTGTGGCGCTAATTGTCGGGGTAGTTGCCATATTCGGTTTCCAGATTATACGCTCGGAGTCCGTTTCAAACGCGGAAAAGCGTGTTCTGGAAGAGATGCCGGAAATACTGAGACGCGAGCTCGGGCAGATGGAGAAAAACGGTCAGCTGACCAGTGCTTTGGAACGGGCCATATACTCTGGTGGTTTGGAGGACGATGATGGAGGCACAGCCTCCTAGGAAAGTAAGGGGTCGCAATATGACATCAGCAACAAGAGAGTGGCAAAAAATCAATGAGACCGACCGGGAAACCGTGGCAAAGCATCTGAATGAGCTGCCAGTAAAGCTTGGGGCGCTAGCAAATGACCTGGGAATCGATGTGAAGCTCTCTTCACTCCCGCTCAACATATCTGGGCAAATTGCGAAAACTGCGACTGGCTTTGAGATTAAGATCAATAGGCATGAAAGCCGCCAGCGTCAGCGCTTTACACTTGCGCACGAGATAGCCCACTTCCTCATCCACCGTGACGTTATCGAGCGGATGGGAGGGACGCTTACGGACAACGTGCTTTACAGGTCAGGCGCGTCTGAAAGTATCGAATACGAAGCAAACCGCCTAGCGTCTCAGATTGTCATGCCTGAGCATGCCCTGAAAGCGGCGTATTTAAGGTTTGGCGAAAACATTAGCGAGAGCGCGGTCGAATTGCTCGCCGAACAGTTTGGGGTTTCGAAGGCTGCAATGGAAATTCGCATGGCGGCGTAGCGCTTGGAAGATGATGGTGTACGATGGCAGTCGATATTTCTGATTTGAACTATGTTCCGACGCTTGCTGTGCGGTCGAGCGAAATGAACGGCTTGGAGAGGCTGCCCGCGGCTTCGAAAGATCGACTTCAGCCAAACTTCTTACTGGCGCCTTGGCCCAACGCTGCTGAGTTGATGCGGGCTATCGACCGCATCAGCAAGGCGTTCCCAGCGCGTTCCTTCTTCTTGGATATCGATCGAGACTATCAGATCACGAATATTGACGTTCTGGGCCAGCAGCAATGGCTTGAGCTTCAAGACCCAGCAAACTGCTATGCAAACTGGGTTGGGTTCATAGAAACAGTTCCTAACGCAAGCCCGTGCCTTCAGATTGCGGGCCTAAGCCGCGTAGAGATTGTGAACCAAATTGCAGCATTCCAAGAAATGGGGAGGACATTTGCTCTCCGAATTGAACTTCAGCGGTTCCCTCCCAATTTGGGCGAGGCGATCGCGGCCGTCAACGAGGTTGGTTCGGCGGACTACGCAATAATCGTCGACGCTGGCTGGATTTCTGATACGCAGCCATCTCGTTTGCGTATTGCCAACCTTATTGCCACACAGCTTAGCGGCGTTGATGCCCAGATCCCATTTGTTGTCTCGTATACGACGATTCCAAAAGGCTTCGCTGAGGTCGAGGGAGTTGATTTCGTAGCTTTCGACAATCGTGAATTTCTCGCGGAACTCGTCCAACTGACAAACCGGCAGCGCATCACCTACGGTGATTGGGGCAGCACTAGACCCCGTGAGCAAGGCATTGCGAGCCGCCCGAAGCCGCGAATCGATCTTGCACTGCGTAGCGGTTGGCTATCAGCCCGAAACAAGCCTGAGGATTGGGACTTTGATGATGCTGCTGAAGTGATCATGAGTTCTCAGCAGTGGCAGCAGGTTAATGGCCTAGGAGTTTGGGGCGAGTTTATGATTCGCCAAACTGCGATCAGCCCATCGCTGGGAATTAACTCTCCGCAAAAGAACATATCTGCTAGGGTGAACCTGCATTTGCATATTCAGGCATTCTACAACGATGGCGATATTCGAGGGATCAACCTCGACGAGCAGTGGGAAGACTAACGTCTCCATTGCCAGCGAATATGTGTGGGCAGTAATGTCCCCCCATCTTCACCCTTCCTTCGCCAATCCCTGCTACACCCGTCCTTCCCACACCCCAGAAGGACTTCCGATGAAGAGAATGCTCGTCCTCGCCATGGCACTCGCCATCGCACCATTTTTCGCCCCCATCCATGCCCAGGCCGCCACGCTTGAATTCCCCAGCGATGCGCCGATCGCCTCGGTCACCATTCCAGACGGCTGGGATCCGAAGGAGACCATTTCCGGCATCGAGGCGACCTCGCCGGATGCGGCGATCTATTTCTCCATCGATGTCGCCTCCGATGAAACGATGGACAAGGTGATCGACGATGCGATCAAGTTCCTGACCGACAATGGCGTGACCATCGACGAGACGACCAAGAGCGATTCCGGCGATGTCGAGATCAATGGCATGACGTTTGGCAGCATCGAGTTCGACGGCAAGGATGCCGATGGCCCGGTCGAGGTTTCGCTCGGTTTTGCCTCGCCCTCCGAAGGCAAGATGCTGGTCGTCACCTATTGGGGCACCAAGGAAACGCAGGGCGCCCACAGCCAGGACCTCGTTGCCATCCTGAAGTCGCTGAAGCCGGCCAGCTGAGCCCGGCCAATTGAGCTGGCCGACTGAGTCCTGCCAAGTGAGTTCGTCCAAGTGAACTGGCCAAAAAACTGAAACGCAGTCTCGGGGCGCGGTCTTCCGTTCCCCGAGACTACGCCTCAACGCCATTCTTCCAGGCCGTTCTGCGCCACCGCCTATTTCCGCTTCCCCCCTCGCCACCGCCCATGCCCCGCGCTATGTCTTGCCCAAACCACGAGACGCCATGCATTGGGAGGAAACATCATGGGCAAGCGGATCATCTTTACCGGCGGCAGCGGCAAGGCCGGGCGCCATGTCGTGCCCTATCTGACCGGCAGGGGCCATGCGGTCCTCAATCTCGATCTCACCCCGCTCGATTGCCCAGGCGTCAACACTCTGCTGACGGATCTCACCGACAGCGGCCAGGTGTTCAATGCCCTGTCGCAGCATTTCGGCTTTGACGGCTTCGACACCGGCCATGGCCCGGCGAAAGTCGATGCGGTGGTGCATTTTGCCGCCGTGCCGCGCATCCTGATGAAGCCGGACAACACCACTTTCGCCACCAACGCCGTCTCGACCTACAATGTCATCGAGGCTGCGGTAAAACTCGGCATCCGCAAGGTGATCATCGCCTCAAGCGAAACCACCTACGGCGTCTGTTTTGCCGAAGGCGACAAGGATTACCACCAGTTCCCGCTGACCGAGGACTACGATGTCGACCCGATGGACAGCTACGGCCTGTCCAAGGTGGTGAATGAAAAGACCGCCCGCGCCTTTGCCATGCGCACCGGCGCCGACATTTATGCCCTGCGCATCGGCAATGTCATTTCGCCGGAAGATTATGCCAATTTCCCCGGCTTCCTCGCCGATCCGCCGAGCCGCAAGCGCAATGCCTGGAGCTATATCGACGCGCGCGACCTCGGCCAGATCGTCGATCTCTGCGTGGAAAAGGACGGCCTCGGCTTCCAGGTATTCAACGCCGTCAACGACACGATCACCGCCAACGAGCCGACCCGCGATTTCCTCGCCAAATGGGCGCCCAACACGCCGATCACCGGCGATCTGGATGGTTATGCAGCGCCTCTGTCGAATGCCAAGATCCGCGACGTTCTCGGCTTTCGCGAACAGCACGACTGGCGCGACGAACTGCCGGACGGCTCGATGGACTGAACATCGGGCCGGCAAACGCTTCGGCAAACGACAAATCAGGGCTGCGCCTTTCGGCCCAGTCCTGATCGCTCGTTTGCCGGTTTTCAGGCCGGATATGCGGTCTTACTGGCAAGCCGTCAGCCCGCCGGGATTGACGATTGCCGCGATGCCGACATGGGTGATCGTCGGGTCGTTGCGGGCCTGGAAGCAATAGACGTCGTTCGGATCCGGCGCTGCCACGACGCAGGAATTGGAGCCGTTGGGCACGACGTAATTGTTCAGGCCGTTGATCGAAAACACCGTCGCGTCGCCGGCCGGATGCGGCACCGGATGTTTCGACAGCACGATCGCGTTCTGCGGTGGCACGACTGCAAGCGCGGTGAAATTGGTGCAGGCGGGCGAAAACGCCATCTGCGCCGAGGCGGGAACGGCGGTTGCCATCACGGCGATCGCCACAATGGCGATGCCGCCGGCAAGCGCTAGACCGGTGGCGATCCAGCCGGTGGGCATGGGGAAGTGGGTGAACATTGCTGTCTCCTTCGTGTGGTGGTTTCAGGTTAAGGGATGGAATTCCTGTTGCTTTCGGTGAAATTGTCGGCGGTCTGCGATGGTCTTCATGGCCCTCCTTTGGTTGAAAATGTGCCATTGGCGTTGTAGGTCGCGGTCACGCTGCCAAAGCCGGTGGTGAAGTCGCAGCGGGCGGCCTGGCTCTCGTCATAGGCAATCACATTGCCGGTCGGCTGGTAGCCGGTCCTGACGAAATAGATCGGCTGCGGCGCGCAGGCCGTGGTGCCGTTCGGTGCCGGTGCGACGAAGCTCGACAGCACGATGTTTCCGTCGCCGGTCAGAACCGCTGTCCCGCAATAGAGTTCGGGCGCCGGCGTCGGCGTATAGGACGGCACGTCGATGCCGAAGCTTCCGGCCGCAAGGCTCGCCTGATAGGTGGCGGCCGAAAGCCCGAGAGGATCGAGCGAAAGCGTGGTGCAATTGCCGGGACTTGCGCCCTGCACGCCGCCCGCCACACCGGTCGACCCACCGCCAGACAAGGCGATCGGCTGGGCCGCCGCCGTGCTCGACACGAAAAACCGCGTCGCAGCCCCGATGGCATTGGAGACGATCAGCGCATTCGTCGGCGGCGGCTTCGGCGCCATCGTGGTCAACGCCCCGGCATAGACCTGAGCCTCGAAACCGAAGCTGATCTGCGCACCGCTCTGGGCCGAATTGCCCAGGCTCTGGCAGCCGAGACTGCTGGCGAAGATGCCGGCGCTGGCGATAGACGGCTGGAACGACGCCTGCTTTTGAAAGACGTGGAAATAAAGCACCGTCTGCGACAGGTTCCGGACGATGATCCGGTAGGAACTGGCCATGGTCTGCAAACCTCCGTGACGTGTCCGGATCGGGTGATGGTCTCGGCCTGGGTGCCTGCCGGGGTGGTTGCCTGGGTGACTGGCAAGACCGGCAAGGTTGCCAGAGCCGGCAGATGCGGATGAAGGGGAGGCGGCGTCTCGAACCTCCATCCGCACCGCCGGCCGGCTTGCCCGGACCGGCCAACATCGAGACCGGTAGGCTTGGCTCACTGCAGCTTGACGTCCCATTTGCCGTCGGCTTTCAGCGTCACATTGGCGGTGGTATAGCCGCCGGTGAAATCGCTCAGCGCTGCATTGACGCTCGACTGGGTGAAGTTCATCACATTGCCCGGCGTATAGGATCCGGTCTGCACGTAATATTTCAGGATCGGCTGGCAATCGGTGTTGTCGGCCGGATTGGCCTGGACGAAGTTCGACAGCACGATGCCGCCATTCACCGACACCGCCGAACCGACATTGTAATAGGGCGGCGAGGTGAAGCTCGGGGTGGTGATGCGGAACGCGCCCTCCTGCACGCCCGAGACATTGGCCGGCGGCGACAGGCCGAGCGTGGTATTGGGCCCGACGACGGTCGCCGTCGTCGCGTCATTCGGCTTGGCCGAAACACCGGCCGCCGGTGCCAGTTCGATGGGGCGGCTGGCCGAGGAGAAGCCCGACGACGAACCGACCTGCGGCGGCTGGTTCGATTGCTGGATGCCGGCATAGAATTGCAGGTTGACCTGGAAGGTCAGGATCGCGCCGCTATCGCCGAAATTGGCCAGCGACTGGGAAAACAGGCTGTTGGAATACACCTGGCCGCCGCCGGTATAGATCGCCGGTTGCTGGAAGAAGTAGAAATTCTGCGTCTGCGGCTCCAAATTCTTCACGTTGATCGTCAGCATGGTCGACATGGTCTCACCCTTGATTTGCGTTGCGGTTGCTTTGCTGTTGCGTTGAAGACAGAGGGGGACCAGCACCCGTTCAGCCCCTGGCGGAATGGATGTCGATGGCGTGTGGCTGATGTGCTGAACCCTGCACACATTCTGGTTGAGTTGAGATTTTAAGCAACCAATAGCTGTTGAGCTGTGGTTGCGATTGCGCCGGAATTTACCCTCAGCGCAAAGGCGCTGACGGCGGGATCGCCTCGAGCAGTTCGACCAGCAGCCGGCGGATCCGGTCGGGCCGTGCCCGCAGGCCGACGATCCAGCCGATTTCCGCCGCCGAGACCGAATTGTCTCGGTGCCAGTCGATCGTGCCGCGCCCGAGCAGCAGCCAGTCGAGCGACACATCGAGCAGTTCGGCCAGCGCGCAGGCGCTTTCCAGCGACAGATGGCCGCCATTCTGCCAGCGCGACACGGCGGCCGCAGACACATCGAGCTCGGCCGCCAGCGCCAGCGTCTTGTGAATGTGCCGCTGCAAGATCGCGTCGCGCACGCGCCTGCCGCGCGCCGGGTCATGGGACATGGCGGTTTCTCCCGAGGATTGCTCCTCTGAATCATAAGCAACTAATAGATGTTATCAATTACAAGAATATCATCTTAAAGTTGCACTTGATTGCAGTCGATTATTGCCCAGCCCGCCGCCAGCCCCCAGTTCCCAGCCTCCATGGGCCGGTACCGATGCCGACAGACGAGGTCGGCAAACACCTGACCTGTGGTCACCCGCTCTCATGCCTTGAGAATCATCCCCGCCACTGCCAGTGTTGCGCCGATGCTGAAGGCCCGGCAGCGCCGCCGAATTCGGCCAGAAATCTGCCCAAGCCTCAATCCGCACCAACCTCAAACCGCCCAAACCACCCAGCCGCCAAGCCGCCAAGCCGCCATGAATGCCCGCCCGCCATGAATGCCCGCCCGCCAGGAACGCCGGACTGCCAATGACCGGCCAAAAAGAAAACCGGACGACACAGAACGAAAGGCCCGACCGCCATGCACTTTCTTCGCGCAACGCCGATCCTGGGCGCCTTGCTTGCCCAGGCACTGGCAGCGCTCGTGGTCGCCGGCCTCCTTTCGGCGTTGCTGCCTGAGCTCGCCGGCCGCTTCGGCATCGATCCGATCATCTGGGGCGCGCTGGTCCTGCAGGCGCTGTTGTCGGCCGGCCTGACCCGGGGGCTCGGCCTTGCCGTCTGGTGGCAGTGGATCGCGTTCGCCTTTCCCTTCGCCGTGGCGCTGGCGCTCGCCGCGGGCTCCTTGCCGGCATGGCCCTTCGGCGTGGCCTTCCTGCTGCTCTACCTGTTCTTTTCCAACACGGCGCGCGAGCGCGTGCCGCTTTACCTGACCAACCGCGCGACGATCGAGGCGCTGCGCCGGCTGATGGCCGAGCGCGGCGCGACCCGCTTCATCGATCTCGGCTCGGGCCTTGGCGGCGTGGTGCGCGGTATGGCCGGCAAGGATCGCAACGCCGAAGGTTATGAGACCGCGCCGATGGCCTTTCTCATCTCCGCCATCCTGTCGAAGCTGACCGGCCGCGGCACCATCCACCGCCGCGACATCTGGTCGGCCGACATCACCGACGCCGACATCGTCTATGTCTTCCTCTCGCCCGAACCGATGCCGATGGTCCATGACAAGGCGAGGCGCGAGATGAAACCCGGCAGCCTGCTGGTCTCCAACAGCTTCGCCATCCCCGGCCTCGACGCCGACGAGATCTGGGACCTGTCCGACCGCCGCAAGACACGGCTGTATCTCTATGGGATGAAGGGGTGAGGGGATCAGTATCCGGCCCTGCGCCAACCGGCGGCGCGGGCCTCGGCTTCCGAGCAGAACCAGCGTTCTCCGTATTGCGGAGAGATCTGTGTCTTGTCATACCAGTGCTGACCCGGCACATGATAGATGCGCTCGCCGCTGTTGATACTGACATTGCCTCTGATCTTGCAATCTGCCGTCACGATTGCGGGACGCGATGGGGTCGCTGGGTTGGAAAGGGAAGGGGCCGCCATTTGCGGCAGCAATGCATGGCCGCCACTGCCCAGAAAGGCAGCCGCAGAACTTGCAAGCACAAGTATGGAAAACCGCATGTCCAATCCCCGAAGTACCTAGTCAGGGTTGTATCGGACAAATCCTGCTTTATTGTAAAAACGATTGCTAAAATACGATGCATCACGGCCGCGTGTCGTATGTCGCCTTTCGCCATCCGGCCGTGCGCGCCTCGGTCTCGGTGCAGAACCAGCGCTCGCCGCGATGCGGCAAAACCCGGGATTCGGCGTACCAGTACTGGCCCGGCACATGATAGATGCGTTCGCCGCTGGCAACGCTGATATTGCCTTTGATCTTGCAGGCCGGGTTGAGCGCGTTCGGAAGCGAGCCGACGCTCGGTGACGGCAGATACGCCTGGCCACCGGCAGCGAGGAACGCAATTGCGGCGCTGATAATGACAAGCGTTGGAAACTTCATGTTCCACCCCCGAACCACAGGCATTCGGATGTAACATTCGACCTCTGTCTTTCAGGTAAAAGAAATCGCTAAAATACCATATGTCTGGTGCGCCGATCCTCGACGCCGTCTGTTGGTTCTGTCAGTACGGGCGGCTTCCGGCCATGCCGCAGCCCGATGGCCGTGCCATACCCCCCCCCTCTGTCCTGCCGGACATCTCCTCACAAGGGGGGAGATCACCCGCCGCCGATTGCATGGGCCACACTGGTGGATCCCAGGGCCAGATTGGAGGGCCAGATCCCAGGGCCAGATCACGGGGCCAGATCGTGCAAAAGGCCAGCCTCGCGCAGATCTCCCCCGTGTGGGGGAGATGCCCGGCAGGGCAGAGGGGGGTGCCAAAAGGCTCTGGCTGTCCGGAGACAATAGGTGCCGCGCGTTGATCCGCCAGCCATCGCGGCCGCCGGCCTTGCCGCCTGACCGCCCGGTCAGGCAAAACCGTGATGCCGGCCTTCACGCCACATCCTGCGCCACCTGTTGCCGTTCGTTGATCCGCCAGCCGTTGCGGCCGTCGGCCTTTGCGGCATAGACGGCCTGGTCGGCGGCGTCGACGAGGGACTGGAAGTCGTCGTCGTTGAGGATCGTGCCGGTGGCGGCACCGACGCTGACGGTGACATGCCGGTTGCGGTCGCGGGTGAACTCGTGGGCAATGCCGAGCTGGCGCACCGAGCGGCGCACGGCTTCGGCGAAATGCCCTGCCTTGTCGGCATCGGTTCCCGGCAGGATGGCGAGAAACTCCTCCCCGCCCTGGCGGGCCAGATGCGCGTCGAGCGGCAGCGCCCGGCGCATGGCGCGCGCCACCCGTTTCAGACAGTCGTCGCCGGCACCATGGCCATAGCCGTCGTTGAACGCCTTGAAATGATCGACGTCGATGATCAGCACGACGGTGTTTTCCATCGCCTGCGGCATTTCCAGCCTGAGCCGCGAAAGCTCGCCATCGGTGCCGCGCCGGTTCGACAGCCGGGTCAGCGGATCGGTCACGGACAGCCGTGCCAGATCCTTGTTCTGCCGCGACAATTCCCGTTTCAGCACCTCGTTTTCCTGGCTCTGCAGGAAGTTGGCGATCGCTTCGCTTTCCAGCTGGTAGCTGACCAGAAGCGTCATGCCGACCGTCGGCAGATAGACCGCCAGATGCTGCAGCACGTAAAACCCGCTGCTGCCTTCGAGGAACCAGATGACGGAATAGTTGAGCACGAAGATCAGCAGGCTGGCGATCAGGCTGGGGCGAAACGGCGATGCGGCGGCAATGGTCACGACCATCTGGAACGAGGCGGCGGCATAGAAATAGCCTAGCACCGCCGGGTTGCGGCTCGACACCAGGATGAGACACCAGCAGACATTGCCGAGGATGGCGACACCAAGAGCCGCATGTTCCTTGTTAACGATCGGATGATCGCCGGAGACATAGCGCATCAGCACCAGCGCCACCGGCAGCACCACGCCGAAGCGCAGGCTGATTGCCAGCAACGTCACGTCGCCAAGCAGCAGGATGTCGAGCAGGATGCAGGCGAGATAGAAGATGCAGACGCCGATCACCGAGCTGAGCAGCAGCCGGGTCCGGGCCGGCGTGCGCAGGGCAAGAAATGCGTTCTGCTGGTCCGCTGTCATGCGAAGTCGCGGAAACAAGGTCGACCATCTCGTCATGGATGCACAATCACCGAAAGAAAATGCGTTGATCAAATCTGGCCTGATTCTTAGCCCAGCCGATTTAAGCATGGGTGAAGGATGTGTGCCGATGCGGGAAACCCGCCAGGATCGCTTGGACTATGATTAATGGCACCCTAAAAATGGGGTGTCGCCGCCGGACCGGTGGCAGTCCGTCTGTGTCAATTCAGGATGGATGCGCTTTGTGAAGGCCCAAGCGGCGCTGCCAGCCGCAGTTTCGCCGCAATATCGCGAATCAGCCGGGTCGATTGCGCCGACAGCGAGCGTGGCCGCACCATCGGCGGCAGGGCTGCCGGATCGTCGGCCGGCTTGGCTTCGGCCACGGCTTTTGCCGCATCCGGGCCGGGCAGGGGATTTTCGATGCCGGGGATCGGCTTCAGGTCGATGCCCTGATGGGCATAATCCATCAGCTTCTTGAAGGTCATCGCCGGTAGCGAGCCGCCGGTCATGTTGTTGGTCGAGGTATAGTCGTCATTGCCGAACCAGACGGCGCCCGTATAGTTGCCGGTATAGCCGACGAACCAGGCGTCGCGGTAGGCCTGGGTTGTGCCGGTCTTGCCGGCCGTGACGATGCCGTGATCGAGGGCGGCGCGGCGCGCCGTGCCGATATAGGGGATCTTGGTCATCATCTGGTTCATGTAGGCGGCCGCCTGCGCCGTCAGGATGCGGTCGGCCGGCTTTTCGTCGCGGTCGAAATCATAGAGCACCTCGCCCTGGTAGTTCATGATCTGCGCGATGCCGTGGCGGCGTGACTGGTAGCCGCCGGCCGGCAGCACGGCGTAGGCCGTTGCCTGGTCGAGCACGGTGACTTCCGTCGTGCCGAGCGGAATGGTCACGTCCTTGCGCAGCGGCGTCTCGACGCCCATCGCCTTTGCCGTTGCCATGATCGCGTCGATACCTAGCTTTTCCTTGGCCAGTCGCACCGGAATGGTGTTGATCGATTTCGCCAGCGCCGTCTCGATGGTGATCCGGCCGGCATAGCTGTTGCCGTAGTTGTGCGGGCTCCAGTTGCCCCAGGAGATCGGTCCGTCGGTGACCATGGTCGAGGGCGTATAGCCATTCTCCATCGCCAGCGCATAGGTGTAGATCTTGAAGGACGAGCCCGGCTGGCGCAGTGCCCGGGTCGCCCGGTTGAACTGGCTTTCGCCGTAGTCGCGCCCGCCGACCATGGCACGCACGGCGCCACCGCTTTCCAGCATCACCAGCGCGCCCTGGCGGACATTGTAGCTCTCGCCATATTCGCGCAGCGACGAGGCAACCGCTTCGTCGGCCGCCTGCTGCAGACCGGTATCGATCGTGGTGCGCACGACCAGCGTATGATCCTTGAAGCGTGCCGCGATCCGCTGCACCTCGTCGAAGGCCCAATCGAGGAAATAATCGGGCGCTTCCGCCTCGTCGCGATCGACCACGGTCGCCGGATTGCGCCTTGCCGAAACCACCTGGCCCTCGCTCATCAGCCCGCTCTGCACCATGTTGGTCAAAACGTCATTGGCGCGCGCGCGCGCCGCCGGCAGGTTGACATGCGGCGCATATTTCGCCGGCGCCTTGAACAGGCCGGCGAGCATGGCAGCTTCGGCGAGCGTCACCTCGGTAATGCTTTTGCCGAAATAGAATTGCGAGGCCGCCGCTGCCCCGAACGTGCCGCCGCCCATATAGGCGCGGTCGAGATAGAGCGACAGAATTTCCTTCTTCGAGAGGTTGGCTTCCAGCCACACCGCAAGGAAGGCTTCCTTGATCTTGCGCTCGATCGACCGCTCATTGGTGAGGAACAGGTTCTTCGCCAGCTGCTGGGTCAGCGTCGAGCCGCCCTGCACGACCGATCCGGCCTTGGCATTTTCGGTCATGGCACGGGCAAGGCCGAGGAAATCGATGCCGAAATGCTCGAAGAAGCGCCGGTCCTCGGTCGCCAGTACCGCCTTGATCAGGTGATCGGGCAGGTCGTCGATCGGCACGAGGTTTTCATGGATGATGCCGCGATGGCCGATCGTATTGCCGTAGCGGTCGAGAAAGGTGACGGCGAAATTGTCGTGATTGCGCCAGTCCTTCTTGGTTTCCTCAAGCGCCGGCTGGGCCAGCGTCAGGAGAACCACCATACCGGCCGTGCCGAGCGTCATCGCTTCGCCGGCCAGTTCGAAGCCAAGCTTGGTCAGCCCGCGCACCCGGAAGCGGCGGAAAAAGATGGTGATCTCTTCCCAGATCTCGACCAGGTCATAACCGGCATTCCACAGCGTGCTGTCGAGCCAGCTGTCGATCCGCAGGAAGAAATGCCGCTTCAGGCGGGGTTTCTTCCCCGGTGCTGGGGTGTTGTCCTCGGTCACCTTGGTCTTGCCTTTTTTCTCAGCCTTACATCAGGCAGATCGCATTTTTCGCGGCCGTGCCCGTCTGCCCCGTTGGATCGGGGCGTGCGGCCGCGCCAGCCTGACCCAAATCCCTGTGCAAATCCCTTGACGCGAAGGCCTGAACGGGTCAGGACCGGGGCGAGCCACGGGCAAATCGGCCTTTGCTGATTGATGGTCGATTTGGCCGCAAAGAACAAGAAGAATTGCATGCAGGGCGTTCATGCCAGCATCAGAACCGGCATCAGAACCAGTATGACAACAGGCACGAGAGCGAGCATGACAGGCGGCATGACCGAGACCCCTTACTGGAAGACGAAAAGCCTGGTCGAGATGAGCCTGACCGAATGGGAAGCGCTGTGCGACGGCTGCGGCCTCTGTTGTCTCAACAAGCTGGAGGACTGGGACACCGGCGAGGTGGTCTTCACCTCCGTCGCCTGCACCCTGCTCGACGGCAATACCTGTCAGTGCAAGGACTATTCGCACCGCCAGACGATCGTGCCCGACTGCATCCAGCTCACCCCCGACCAGGTCGACACCATCGCCTGGCTGCCGCCGACCTGCGGCTACCGCCTCGTGCATGAGGGCCGCGACCTCTACTGGTGGCACCCTCTCGTCTCCGGCGACCCCGACACCGTGCACCAGGCCGGCATATCGGCCAGAGGCCGGACGATTTCGGAGGACGAAGTCGATGTCGAGGATTTCGAAGATTTTGTCGTCGACTGGCCGCTGACCGTGGGCGAGACCGTGGAGTAGGGCGGGAACCCGCCCAATCCTCCTGGTCGTTTTCCGGCCTCCTGATCGTCTTCCGCCTTAGCCGGCCGTCGGCAATCGTGCGATCACCTTGATCTCGAAGTCGAAACCGGCAAGCCAGGTGACGCCGAGCGCGGTCCAAGTCGGGTAGGGTGCTGCGGGGAAAACCCGGTTCTTCACCGCCATGATCGTGTCGAACTGGTTTTGCGGATCGGTGTGGAAGGTCTGCACGTCGACGATGTCGTCGAAACTGCAACCGGCTGCCTTCAGTACGGCCTCTAGATTGGCGAACGCCTTTTCCACCTGTTTTTCGAAATCGGGTTCGGCGGAGCCATCCTCAAGGCTGCCGACTTGTCCGGAGACGAACAGGAAATCGCCCGAGCGGATGGCGGCCGAATAGCCATGCGCTTCATAGAGGGCGTGCCGGTTGGCCGGGAAGACTGCGTCGCGTTTTTTCATTGTCGGATCCTTTCGTGATCGCTTGCACACATCGCAGGGCCACCGTGAACTGTTGTGACTTCCCGTCATCAACGGCCAGTGATATACCCGGTGACATACGGTACGTATGTGGAATTGATATTCACATACGCATAGTATGTCAAATTCAAATACGCAACGTATGTGAGAAGGCGTCGCCATGGCTGCCAAGCGTCTGGAAAAGATGGAAGAAAATCGCGCCCGGCTGATCGCCGCAGCGCGCCGGGCCTTTGCCGCCAAAGGTTATGCGGCGGCGTCGATGGATGAACTGACCGCAGAGGTCGGCCTGACGCGCGGCGCGCTCTATCACAATTTCGGCGACAAGCGCGGCCTGCTGGCCGCCGTCGTCCACCAGATCGACAGCGAGATGGCGGCCCGCGCCAAGGCGGTTGGAGCCGGTCAAAAGGACGGCTGGCAGGCGCTGCTTGCCGAGGGTGTCGCCTATATCGAGATGGCGCTGGACCCGGAGATCCAGCGCATCGTGCTTCTGGACGGCCCCGCGGTCCTCGGTGACCCGTCGCGATGGCCGAGCCAGGACAGCTGCCTCGTCGCGACCCGGCAGGCGATTGTCGATCTCCTGGCAAAAGGCGTTCTGAAGCCCGTCGATGCAGAAGCTGCCGCGCGGCTGGTCAGTGGCGCCGCCCTCAACGCCGCACTGTGGATCGCCGCCAGCGAGTGCCCGCGCGACGTCCTGCCCAAGGCCATCGAGGCGTTTCGCGCGCTCGCCTCGGGGCTGCTGAAAGAGGTGTGAGCGAGGCGCGGGGCGGCGACTGTTCCGCAGGCTGACTGACGTCGCGATAGATCGTTGACGGATGAGAAGACGACAGTTCCGCTTTTCACAGCGATGCCAACGGAGCTTTGGGCGCTGTATGATCCACATCCTGATATCGGGGCTTCGTCGTCTGCTGGCCGCTGACGATATGCGAAGAGGTTGGGTAGGACGCTCAAGGGAGCCTACATTTCATTCTGTGCGCATGGCGAAGGTGAAATCATAGCGGAAAGCTTGGTTAGCCGTCTGACTTCTCCTGAATGTTGCGGATGCGAGTTGCAATCGATTTTATCTCCAGCCAAATGCCGAATATGGCGACCGGGATTCCGGGACATATTGTCAAAATGAGCACGAATGTTTGCTTATTAGTTGGGTGGGTAAGCACGTTGAGCAAAGTGATCGACGGAAGAAGGACGTAGATCAAAATCAGAAAGGCTCCTCCCGCGCTGACCGATTTTATCCAATTCACCAGTGTTAATTTTGGCAACGCCATTCGAAAGCCCCGTTCCCGCAGTTCTTTTGGCGGCGTATGTGGTGTGTCTTGCGTCCGCGCCTGGTAGTCTGTCGCTGTGTATCATCTCACCCCATCCCGAGAAACACCGCCATGCTCCGTGTGACGGTCAGCAGGGTCTCGTCGTCCACCCGTCCGATCACCGCGCCGATCCGCTCGCGCTTCACCGCCATGATCTTGTCCACCATCACCTGCGAGGGCTGGATGAGCCCGTTCTCGGTCGCGGGCGCCAGGTCAGGTCGCAGCAGCGGCGCATCGACAAGCGTGCTGGAAATCAGGAGGACAGCGATGGTGCCGGTCTCGGCAAAGGCGTCGGCCTGGACAATCAGGGCGGGGCGCGGCTTGCCGAAATCGCCGGATATCGCAACCGTGACGACGTCGCCGCGTCTCAAGTCTGATCCTCGGCAAGTCCTATTGTCAGATCGTCCAGAGCAGCGTCGAGCAGATCCTGCAGTTCGCGATCGCCTGCGTCCGCTGCTGCCACCTGCCGCGCCTGCCGCCGGCATTCCTCCGTGAAACCCGGCCGACGGGTATCCGGCACCCAGATCTGCACCGGCCGCAGTCCGGCCGCGCGCATTGCTTGTCGCCGCTTTTCCACACGTTTGCTGACAGGTGTTGCCATGGATCGATCTCGGGAGTGAGCATGTTACATGTAACACATTTCTGGCGACGCCGCAACGCAGTCGTAAGCATGGAGCAGAGGTCGGGGGCGATATGATTTGCGAACGTCATGCGATTGCATTACACTCTTTGCATCCAACGGAGTTTGCCCATGCCATCCAACGCACTCGTCCAGACCCGGATTGATCCGGACATCAGAGATCGGGCCGCAATGGTTCTTGAGCGCATGGGCCTGACGGTCTCCGACGCCGTGCGGATTTTGCTGACCCGGACCGCCAATGAAGGCGCCTTGCCGCTGGAACTGCTCGCTGACCCGGAAGCGCATGATGCCTGGTTTCGCCGGAAGGTGCTGCAGGCGCTGGATGATCCGCGTCCTGATGTCGAGGATGAGGACGTCGAGGCGCGGTTTGCCGAAAGGCGGCAGAAAGCGCGTGGCAAACTGGGTGGTGAGGCGACGTGAAGCTCACCTGGTCAGCCTATGCTCTGGCTGACCGTGCATTGATCTTCGACTACATCGAAGCTGTTAATCCGCGCGCGGCGGTCGACATGGACGAACGCATAGCCGCAGCCCTAGGCAGGTTGACGGATTTCCCCGAAAGCGGACGGCCCGGCCGGATCGAAGGAACGCGAGAAATCGTCGTCAACGGCACGCCTTACATTGCGGCTTATGTTGTTCTTCAGGATCGTGTCCGGATCCTGCGCCTTCTGCATGGTGCGCAACGCTGGCCTGATGCATCACCCGAGACGTGATCCCCCACAAAAATCCTCACCTACCCCTTGACCCTCCCATGATGGGAAGGTCCATGTAGGGGGCAGAGGTGAATGACCATGAACATGCAATCCAGACCAGACCAAGCCCTCCAGCCGGACATCCAGACGCTGCAGATCCCCGTCGACGGCATGACCTGTGCGTCCTGCGTCAAGCGGGTCGAGACGGCGGCGGCGAAAGTCGAAGGCGTCGAGACGAGCGCTGTCAATTTTGCCACCGAGACCCTGTCTGTGACCACCGGCCCCGGCTTTTCCGCCGCTGCACTGGTCAAGGCGGTGCGCGATGCCGGCTATGAGCCGAGGACCGAGGTGATCACGCTTGATATCGACGACATGACCTGTGCCTCCTGCGTCGGACGGGTGGAAAAGGCGTTGAAAGCCGTGGCCGCGGTCGAGGAAGCGTCGGTCAATCTGGCGAACGGCAAGGCACTGGTGACTGTGCTTGACGGCAGGAATGCCGTGCCGGCCATGGTCAGGGCGGTCGAGAAGGCGGGTTACAAGGCAAGACTGCAGGCGGAAGCCGGCGAGACCGACCAGCATGAGCAGGCCAAGGCGCGCGAGATCGCCGTCCTGACACGTGACGTGTGGATCGCGCTTGCCCTGTCGCTGCCGCTTTTTATCATGGAAATGGGCAGCCATCTCTATCCGCCACTGCATCACATGCTGATGGATGTTTTCCCCAGCAACACGTTGTATTACCTGCAATTCGTGCTGGCGACGCTGGTGCTTTTCGGTCCTGGCCGGCGCTTTTTCGTCAAGGGTGTACCGGCACTGTTGCGGCTGGCGCCGGACATGAATGCGCTGGTCGCGATCGGCACCGGGGCTGCCTATCTCTATTCGCTGGTCACGACTTTTGCGCCTGGCCTGCTGCCGGCCGAAGCCCGGCATGTCTATTACGAGGCCGCTACCGTTATCGTCACGCTGATCCTGCTTGGCCGCCTGCTCGAGGCCCGCGCCAAGGGCCGGACTGGGGCGGCGATCCGCAAGCTGGCCGGCCTGCAGGCAAAGACCGCAAGGGTCGAGCGCGACGGCCGGACGGTCGATCTTGACGTCGGTCAGGTCGTGCTCGGCGATGTCGTGGTGATCCGTCCGGGCGAGCGCATTCCGGTCGACGGCACGGTGATCGACGGCACGAGTGCTGTCGATGAGGCGATGATTTCCGGTGAGCCGATCCCGGTCGAGAAGGGGCCGGGGGCAACCGTGATCGGCGGCACGGTCAACGGATCCGGCAGTCTGAGGTTTACCGCGACCGGCGTCGGCGCCGACATGATGCTGTCGCGCATCATCCGCATGGTCGGTGAAGCGCAAGGGGCCAAGCTGCCGATCCAGAAACTGGTCGACCAGGTGACCTTCTGGTTCGTGCCGGCGGTGATCGCGGTTGCGATCGTCACTTTCTTCGTCTGGTTGGCCGTCGGGCCGGAGCCGGCCTATACCTACGGCATGATCGCGGCCGTTGCCGTTCTGATTATCGCCTGCCCCTGCGCCATGGGGCTGGCCACCCCGACCTCGATCATGGTCGGCACCGGGCGGGCCGCCGAACTCGGCGTGCTGTTCAGGAAGGGCGAGGCGCTGCAGACGCTGGCCGATATCGACACCGTCGTCATGGACAAGACCGGAACGATCACCAAGGGCCGGCCGGAACTGGTCGAGATCGTCGTGGCCGACGGTTTTGACGAGGCGGAGGTGCTCAGCCTTGTTGCCAGCCTCGAGGCACGCTCCGAACATCCGCTCGCCGATGCGATCGTCCGGGCGGCGGAAGGGCGCGGGCTCATCCTGCAACCGGTCGAGACGATGCAGGCGGTGGCCGGCTTTGGTTTGGCCGGAAGCGTGGCCGGCCGCACGGTTGCGGCCGGTGCAGATCGCTACATGGTGAAACTCGGGCTCGATGTGACGCCGCTTTCGGCGCGTGTTGCCGAACTGGCCGACCAGGGCGCAAGTCCGCTTTATGTCGCGATCGACGGTAGGCTTTCGGCGGCATTGGCGGTGGCCGATCCGCTGAAGCAGACCAGCGCTGCTGCGATTGCGGCGCTGAAGGCGATGGGGCTGAAGGTGATGATGGTGACCGGCGACAATGGTCGCACGGCTCGCGCGATTGCGGCCAAGGCCGGTATCGATGATTTTGTCGCCGAGGTTCTACCCGAGGGAAAGGTCAAGGTGATCAAAGACCTGCAGGCAAACGGCGCAAAACTCGCCTTTGTCGGCGACGGCATCAACGACGCGCCGGCGCTGGCCACGGCCGATGCCGGCATCGCGATCGGTACCGGCACCGATGTTGCGATCGAAAGTGCCGATGTGGTGCTGGTCGGTGGCGACCTCACTGGTGCCCTGCATGCGATCGAGCTTTCGAGAAAGGTGATGCGCAATATCGGTGAAAACCTGTTCTGGGCCTTCGGCTACAATGTGCTGCTGATCCCGGTTGCCGCCGGCGCGCTTTATCCGGCCTTCGGCTGGATGCTCTCGCCGATGGTCGGGGCGGGTGCCATGGGCCTGTCGAGCGTGTTTGTACTGTCGAATGCGTTGCGGCTGAAGCGGGCGAGGGTGACGGATGTGGGGGCGGATGTTGTTATTGGGCCGTCCCCCTCATCTGCAAAATCTAGCACTTAGCTGACGCTAAGATGCTGATTTTGCTTCTTTTCCCTCCAGGGGAGAAGAACGGTCCCTCCCGGAGGAGAACAAAGGTGGCGTTTCTCCTCTCCCCTGGAGGGAGAGGACGGAAAATCACGGTCTTGGCGTCAGCCAAGTCGTAGATTTTCCAGGTGAGGGGGCTTCGTCATGGTGAAGGGGCATCGTCATCCAGAACGAAATAACCAAGGAGAACCACATGAATATCGGCGAAGCCTCGGCGGCTTCCGGCGTTTCGGCCAAGATGATCCGCTACTATGAGGAGATCGGCCTGATTGCGCCGGCAGGACGCACGGCGGCCAATTACCGGGTCTATGACGAGGATGAGGTCAACCGGCTGCGCTTCGTGCGCCGCGCCCGCAATCTCGGCTTTTCGCTGGAGGAAACCGAGCGGCTGTTGAAACTCTGGGCCGACAAGGAGCGGGCGAGCGGCGAGGTCAAGGCGCTGGCGGTCAGCCATATCGCCGACCTGCAGGTGAAGATCGCCGAGATGCAGTCGATGGTCGACACGCTGAGCCATCTGGCCGACAGCTGTCAGGGCGACGCGCGGCCGCATTGTCCGATCCTCGCCGACCTCGCCGGCAAGCCGCTGCGGCAAAAGGCCGGGGGCGGGGTGAGGAAAAACACTTGACCTTGCCATCGGGGCAGGGTGCAGAAGCAGGCCGAAGAGATCGGCGAGAGCAGGCTTTACAGGAGCAAGACGTGGACATGCGTGCAGAATTTTCGGTCGAGGACATGACCTGCGGCCATTGCGAAAAGGCCGTGACAAGGGCGTTGGCCGAAGCGCTTCCGGGTGTTGCCGTGCAGGTCGACCTTGCAGCCCACAGGGTCAGCGTCGCGGGCGACGCCGAGGTTGCCGGCAGGGCCGAAGCCGCGATCCGCGAGGCTGGTTACACACCGGTCAAGCTCTGAGGGGCCGCCCATACCGTCAGGGCTGTGGCGCAAAGGCCGATCGCCTGAGGAAAATGACGGTCATTTCAAGTTTTAACGACTATCGCGTCTAATTTAGAAATCTGTTTGCGAGACAAGCGGACCTGTTGTCGGACGCGCAAGAGCGTTACCGATTATCGAGGCTTGGGCATGCAGGGATTGACATGGGTTGGCGCCAGGCAGGACTGGCTTTTGCGGATGGGCGCCGAGGTCGAGGCGGCGCATGAGCGCGCCTATGGCGCCATGCGCATCGTGCATCTGCGCCAGACCATTCTGGTCGGGCTTGCGGTCTACAATGTCTACAATCTGACCAGCCTCTACCTGATGGCCGATATCCAGTCCTGGACCGTGTTCCTGCGGCTTTGCCTGCTGACGCCGGGTTCCCTGCTGATCTTCTGCCTCGTGCCGCGCCTGCCGGCGGACTGGCGCGAAGCGCTCCTGCTGCCGGGCGTGATGCTCGCCAGCCTGCTGCCGCTCTTTCTGCTGTGGCTGTCGCAATCGCCGCTGGCGACCTATACGATTGGCGAACTGCCGCTGGCGCTGGTCTTCGGCAACATGCTGCTGGTGCTGCGGTTTCGTTATGCCGTGCCGTTCACCCTGATCACCTGCGGGGTCGCCATTGCGGTGGTCAAGACCAAGGTCGGCATCGATCCGGCGCTGCATTTCCCCTTTCTGGTGCAGATCGTCACCGGCGCCTTCCTGACGCTGTATGCCAACTGGCATGTCGAGCGCGTGCGTTGCCGGTCCTTTCTTGCCGAATATGATGCGCGGCGCCGGGCCGACCGGGCCGAGCGGCTGGGCGACCGGCTGCGCGACCTGTCGCGCACCGACACGCTGACCGGCATCGCCAATCGCGGCCATCTCGACGAGACGCTGGCGGGCTGGCTGGAGGACGGGTCGGACGTTTTGGTGATGATGGTCGATGTCGACCATTTCAAGCCCTATAATGACCTGCTTGGCCATCCTGCGGGCGATGAATGCCTGAAGCTGGTGGCCCAGCGCCTGGCGGATTATGCGCGCTACTACGACGGCTTTGCCGCCCGCTATGGTGGCGAGGAGTTTACCCTGATTTTCCAGATGGATGCGGCCAATGGCGGATCCTTTCTCGCCGACCGCGTGGTCAAGGCGGTGCGCACGCTGGCCATTCCCCATCCGGCCCGCACCGACGGGCTTTCGGTGGTCACCGTCAGCGCCGGTTTCGCCGGCACGCAAGCCGGACTGCCGCGCACGGCCGGCACTCTGCTCGCCCGCGCCGACCAGGCGCTCTACGAGGCCAAGCGCCAGGGCCGCGACCGGTCGAGGGCGGCGTGAGGGATGTGGAAATTCGCGAGATAGGAAAATAATCCTTGACGGCGTGACGCTGTTTTGCTAGTTTTGCTCATGGTCGGAAATCTGCGGATGGCGGCCGGTGTGGTTCGATATGGACGTTTGAAGCTCGGGGATCCCCGGGCTTTTTTTGTTTCGGGAGGCGGGCATGATGGCCGATGACGAGGACGAGGACGAACCTGGGGATCTGGCGCTGCTGGCACCGCTGGAGGTCAAGT
Source organism: Rhizobium sp. 18065 (assembly GCF_902706095.1). Lineage (GTDB taxonomy): Bacteria > Pseudomonadota > Alphaproteobacteria > Rhizobiales > Rhizobiaceae > Allorhizobium. The sequence goes on along the minus strand of NZ_CACSJP010000021.1, from coordinate 6,653 downwards.
CGGTGGATGAGCCAGATGGTGGGGCGCATCAGGGGGCCAGTCGCGAACTGGCGCGGTTGCTTGCCGATTTCACCCTCGAGATGCGGGCGCAGTTTGATCTCTTTCGACGGCTGCGTTCGGCGGCCGATGCGCTGCTCGACGGTGCCGACGAGGCAGCCGCCAAGCTGGCGCGCGCCGATATCAAGGCGGCGACCGATGCGATCGCACTGATCATCCGCACGCTGGAAAAGATCGACAGCCTGCAGCGGCAGCTGACCCGTGACCGGACCGAGGCCGATGAGCGGCAGCAGCTGAGCCACGATCCGCAGACCTTGCGCCGCAAGCTGGCGCTGATGATCGAGGCGCGGGTGGCGGAGCGGGTCGAGGTCGAACTGGCTGCGCGGGCGCCGCCGGGCGGGTGAGGGGTGTTGGCGGGCGTGGTTTTGCTTTGCGGCGTGTCCCCCTCATCTGCGAAATCTGAGGTTTAGCCTGCGGCTAATTCCTCGATTTCGCTTCTTCTCCCTCGAAGGGGAGAAGAAAGGCGTCGAGGTTGGCGCTGATGGCAGGTGACAAGTCGGTGCTATGGCACCGCCGCAGGTGGGCTTTCGGGGCTAAGCTTGTGTTTCAACGGGCTTTTGGCACAATCTCGAAAAGAGGTTTCGCCATGTCCAGGACCTTTCCGCCACTTGCCCGCAGCAGAGCGCGATCGATGCGCCAGGACGCAACGGATGCCGAGGCGATCGTCTGGTCGCATATTCGCAATCGTTTGCTGAATGGCTTCAAGTTTCGCCGGCAGGTGCCGATCGGTCCGTATATTGCGGATTTTGTCTGTCAGGAACGAAAGCTTGTCGTGGAACTGGACGGATTTCAACATGCGGAAAGCAGCCACGACCTGGTGCGGGACCAGTATCTGAACACGCTCGGCTACCGGGTTTTGCGCTTCTGGAACCAGGACGTCTATTCCAGCCTCAATGATGTTCTTGGCCATCTTGTCGAGGTTCTCGAGGGACGCGCCTGAAAACGACGCCTTGCTTCTCCCCTTGAGGGAGAAGAAGCGAAATCGAAGGCTTAGCCGCAGGCTAAACCTCAGATTTCGCAGATGAGGGGGGCTTTGTCGGAATGGGGTTTCCCCCTCACCAGGAAAATCTACGACTTAGCCTTTGGCTAAGATCGTGATTTTCCGTCCTCTCCCTCAAGGGGAGAGGAAAGGCGTCAGGAGTGGCGATGACCAAGAGCAGTGACGGGCGGGTGCAGCGCGGGCAACAGCGCAAGGCGACTGGCACTTTGGATGGATTTTCAACGGGCATGGACGCTGTCAATGCGTGCCGCACCGTGGCGGTGGCCTCGGCAAGGGCGGTAGCTGATGCTCTCGGCGGTCCTTCGGTGCCGGATCACAGGGTTTCCGATCTGCGGGCACTGGACCTGACCGGCGCGCTGTCCGATCTTGAGCCGGCAGCGTTGGCTTTTCTGCTGCGCGACTGGTCGCTGGTCGGCCGCACGGAGCAGCAGCCGCCGGTGGGCGATTGGCTGACCTGGCTGATCCTCGGCGGTCGCGGGTCCGGCAAGACGCGCGCCGGGGCCGAATGGGTGCAGGCGCAGGTGTTGGCTGCGGGCCGGCGCACGGATCTGCGCATCGCGCTGGTCGCCGAGACGCTGGGTGACGCCCGCGAAGTGATGATCGACGGCGCGTCGGGCCTTGCACGCCTTGCCGGGCCGATGGTGCCGGAGGTCGAGATCAGCCGCAGGCGGCTGGTCTGGCCGAATGGCGCCATGGCCCAGATCTTTTCGTCGGAAGATCCCGAAAGCCTGCGCGGGCCGCAGTTTCATCTGGCCTGGTGCGACGAACTGGCGAAATGGAAACATGCGGACGCGACGTTCGACATGCTGCAGTTTGCGCTCAGACTGGGCGATCGGCCGCGCCAGGTGGTGACGACGACGCCGCGCGCCGTGCCGCTGTTGAAGCGGCTGATCAAGGACGCGACGACGGCACTGACCCGGATATCAACGGCGGGCAATGCCGGCAATCTGGCGCCGGGTTTCATTGCAGCGCTCGACGCCCGCTATGGCGGTACGCGGCTTGGCCGGCAGGAACTGGACGGCGAACTGATCGAGGATCGGCCGGACGCCCTGTGGAAGCGCCAGCGGCTGGACGAACTGGTGACAAGGGTGACCGAACCCCTGCGCCGCATCGTCGTGGCGGTCGATCCGCCGGCAGGCGGCATATCGTCGTGCTGCGGCATCGTGGTTGCCGGGCTGAAAGAGAATGGCCAGGCGGTGGTGCTGGCCGATGTCTCGGTCGAAGGGGCAAGCCCGGCGGTCTGGGCCCGCGCCGTGGTCGCGGCCTTTCGCCGGTTCGAAGCCGACCGGGTGGTGGCCGAGATCAACCAGGGCGGCGACATGGTGGCAAGCGTGCTGACCGGCATCGAGGCATCCCTGCCGATTACGACGGTGCGGGCGACACGCGGCAAGTTTCTCCGCGCCGAACCGGTGGCCGCACTCTACGAGCAGGGCCGGGTCGTGCATGCGGCGCGTTTTTCGGCTCTGGAAGACCAGATGTGCGATTTCGGCCCGGATGGTCTGAGCAGCGGACGTTCGCCCGACCGGCTCGATGCGCTGGTCTGGGCACTGACCGCGCTGATGCTGGAGGGCGGCGGCGAGCCGCGCATCCGGGGGATTTGAGCGGGAGCATTGGTTTTGGTGTTCGTGTGGGCAATGGCGTTGGCGTTGGCGTTGGAGCCTGCCCCCTCATCTGCCTGCCGGCATCTTCTCCCCGTCTTGACGGGGAGAAGAGCGGGCGGGGCTGGCATTGCGGTCAAAACAAAACAGGACGAAACAAAACAGGGCAAAACAAAACCGGCGCCTTTCGACGCCGGTCTGGAACTTGAACTGAAACTTGAGCGGTGGATCGCTTATTTCGAAGCGGATGACGGTTGCGACGAACTGGCGCGCATCTGGCGCCATTCGTTTTCCAGGCGTTCCAGCACATGGGCCGGAATAGGCGCCGATGAGGTGGCTGATACGGCCGGGGCCTTGGTCTGGGAAGCGGTATTCGTCTGCATGTCTATCCTCCTCGCGTTGGAAGTCTGTGCCTCAAACGTCCTTGTGAGCGGAAGGTTCCACAGTGTTAAATCTTTGTAAATATGGACCGATGCCCCTTTAAACGATTGAATTTTCTTCAATCGGTTTAAATCCGCAGATTTTTTCGGGGCCGGCTGCGCCCCTTTCAACTTCACCATTTTTTCACCCGCCAGAATTGAGGGGTCGCCATGCCGATCGCCAGAAAGACGTTCTTTGCCGGCGTCCGCGCGGCCGTGTTCGGCGGTCGACTGACGGCTGATCAGGTGGCGGGCATGGAGGCGATTCTCGACCGTTTCGAGCGGCGCGGCTGGGGCGATCCGCGCTGCCTTGCCTATATGCTGGCAACCGCCCATCACGAGACGGCAGCGCGCATGCAGCCGGTGCGCGAGACGCTGGCTTTCAGCGACGACGAAGCTATCGCCATCCTCGAGCGCGCCTGGCGCGGCGGTCGGCTGCCCTGGGTGGCGACGCCCTATTGGCGGCGCGACGCGGACGGAAAGAGCTGGCTCGGCCGTGGACTGGTGCAGTTGACGCACAAGGTCAATTATGCGGCGATGAGCCGGGTGACGGGGGCCGATCTGCTGGCCGAGCCTGATCTGGCGCTGCGACCCGATATTGCCGTTGCGATCATGCTTTCCGGCATGACAGAGGGTACCTTCACCGGCCATCGGCTGAGGGACTATTTCGACGGCCAGAAGGCCGACTGGATCGGCGCGCGCCGGATCATCAACGGGCAGGAGCGGGCCGGCAAGGTCGCGGCCACCGCCCGGCTGTTCGACGCGGCGATCCGGGCGGGGCTTTGAGTTTGGCAGTTCGGTCGGTCGGGTGGTCGGGTCGCCGGGCCGGTCGCGAGGTCGGGCGTGGCATTGAGCCGGGGAGGCGGTCATGCTATCGCGCCGCAGCATTGATCTGTTGCCGGGAGTTCGCCATGATCCGCCATATCGTCTTCTTCACCGTCCGGCCGGAAAATCTCGATGCCGTGCGGGCAGGGCTGTCGATCCTCACCGGTATTCCGCATGCAAGCCGGCTGGAGATCGGCACCAATGTGAAGACCGACCAGTTCGACCAGGGTATTGACCTGATCGTCTACGGCGAATTCGACGATGCGGCGGCACTTGCCGCCTACAAGGCTCATCCGCTTTATCAGGACAGCATCGACCGGGTGAAGCCGCTGCGCGAAGAGCGTTTTGCGGCGGATTACGAGGTTGGGGCGGCAGTGACCGAGGCGATCTGACCGTCAAAGGCGGCGCATTTTCGGCTTGGCACTGCACTTTGGGGGCACCCCCCTCTGTCCGCTACGCCGACATCTCCCCCACATGGGGGGAGATCGTCCGACACGTTGTGCGCTTTTACTTGTGCGACGCCTCTTCCTTGATGTCGGGTGCAAGGCTGACGATTGTCGGGGCAGTGCCGGTGCGGCAGATCGATCTCCCCCCGTGTGGGGGGTGAGGAATGGTCTGCGCAGCAGAGCAAACGATCCAGTGAATCGTTTGCAGTGACGAACGCCCGGCAGGGCAGAGGGGGGTAACGGCCCATCTCACATACGGATAGCCTTGCCGCAGCCGAAACCCCGCATGCGTAGAACGACCGCTCCTCCACGATCAACGGAGACACCTGATGAAGATCCCATTTCGAATGCCGTGGACAATGTCGAGGACAGGGTCTTCGGCAGACAAGGCCGTGCGTGACGAAAAGGCCATAACCGGCCCCCTGGCGCTGATTGCCGGCGAGGGGCAGGCGCGCTGGACCGGCCGCTCCTACGGTGCTTTGTCGCGCGAAGGTTTCATGAAGAACCCGGTCGCCTATCGTGCGGTGCGGATGATTTCCGAGGCGGCGGCCAGCATTCCCTGGCTGGCCTATCAGGACGGCGGCGAACGGCCGGATCACCCGGCGCTCGCGCTTCTGGCGCGGCCGAACCCGGCGATGACCGGCCCGGACTTCCTCGAGACGCTCTATGGCCACCTGCTGCTCGCCGGCAATGCCTATGTCGAGCCATTGACGCTCGGCGAACGCGCGGCGGAACTGCATCTGCTCAGGCCGGACCGGACAGGCGTGGTGCTCGGCACCGATGGCTGGCCGGTCGGCTACGACTACCGCGCCGGCGGAGCGGCACGGCGGATTGCGGCGGGCGCGTTGCTGCATCTGAAACTGTTTCATCCGCTCGACGACCACCAGGGATTTCCACCACTGGCAGCAGCCCAGGTGGCGCTCGACCTGCACAATGCCTCGGGCCGCTGGAACAAGGCGCTGCTCGACAATTCGGCAAGGCCCTCCGGTGCGCTGGTCTACCAGCCGAAGGAGGGCGGCAATCTTTCGGCCGACCAGTATGAGCGACTGAAGACCGAACTCGACGAGGGTTATTCCGGCCCGATGCGCGCCGGCCGGCCGTTGCTGCTCGAAGGCGGGCTCGACTGGAAGTCGATGGGGCTTTCGCCGAAGGACATGGATTTTGTCGAGGCGAGGAATGGCGCCGCCCGCGACATCGCGCTCGCCTTCGGCGTGCCGCCGATACTGATCGGCATTCCCGGCGACAACACCTATGCCAATTACCAGGAGGCCAACCGCGCCTTCTACCGGCTGACCGTGCTGCCGCTGGTGGCACGCATAGCCGCCAGCCTCTCGGTGTTTCTCGGCCAAATCACTGGCGAGGCCCTGCGGCTGGAACCGGATCTCGACACGGTCGCGGGCCTTGCCACCGAGCGCGACGCGCTCTGGGCACGGGTCGGCGCGGCAGGCTTCCTGAGCGACGAGGAAAAGCGCGAGGCGGTGGGCTATTGAGGGTGGGGCGCGGTCGCGAGCGGGACTTCTCGCGTTTGCGAGGAACTCAAGTTTCGCACTTCAACCTGAATCGGAACCGCAAGCACTTCATCCGCCACATTCAGGTCCGGAATCAAATTCTCAGCTTTGGCGCCTAAGCGATTCCACGGACTCGCGAAAACGGCGGCACTTCATGTGCGACATGAAGCGGCGATCGGCGACGGGTGCCGGTTCTGCGAGGGGGAAATTGCGCCGGCCGACGCCTACAGAGGCGGGATCGTTCAGGCCGGCGCGGGTCCAAGATTAATCGCGAAAGATGAACAAATGACTGACTTCAGCCATGACGGCGGGGTGTTTTCCGCACGTCTGATCGGTGCTGTCGCGGGCTCCGCGATCTCGCTGGTCTATCTCCTGCCCAAGGGCCGCCGCGAGGCCGTCGGGCGACTGCTGACCGGTGTCGCCTGCGGGCTGATCTTCGGCGGACCGACCGGTGTCTGGTGCGCGACGCGGCTGGGGCTGACGCAGCACCTGTCGGCAGCCGAGACCATGCTGGCCGGCGCGACGCTTGCCTCGTTCACTGCCTGGTGGGGGCTTGGCCTTCTGGTCCGGCTGACCACGCGGGCTGGGGGAAAGACGGGGATGTGAGCTTTCGAGCGGTTGCCCCCTCACTTGGAGTTTCTGGCACTTAGCGTTCGCTAAGATGCTGAAATTCCATTCTCTCCCGCAAGGGGAGAGATGGACGCCGCAGCGCCCTGGGCCACGCCAAGAACAACACCAGACAATCAGAACATTACGAGGAGAGATCCGATGCTGCGACCATCACGGGTGGGGGCAAGGGC
>NZ_CACSJP010000020.1 GCF_902706095.1 Rhizobium sp. 18065 | reverse complement strand
GGCTCAGATGGAGAAATGCGTGGCGATCATGCTCTTCGCCTCGACCCAGTCGACTGCCTTGTGCACATGGGCCTGGGGCGGTGGAGCGAATGTGTGGATCTCGACCGGCGGCGGCATATAAATGAGCAGACAGTCTGGCACATGCTCTCCGACGGAATGCAGGTTATGCGCCATGTCGTCAACAAAGGCGACGGGCAGGGGTCTGCCCGCATGCAGAGCGGCCACCAGTGGCCCCTTGGCTTCATCGGCTGCAATCAGGGGGTAACTGAGCGTCAGCTCGTCGAGCAGCCGACGACGCGCATCGGTGTGCCGTGGCGGCATCGCCGTGAGGAAAACCAGATCCGCCGTTCCCGCCAGAGTGTGCAGAGCCTCGACAGCCTCGGCAAAGGGCGTCTGCCAGCTTTCCTGGGCGGTGAAGAAGTCGTCGATCAGTGACTGGACAGCAGACGCCTCCAGAACGGTCTCGTCGTGGCCGGAGACGATGTTCCCGGTCAGCTTGAATGAGCGCGGGATGAGGCGATGGCCGCAGCTTTCCAGAAACGCTGCGAATGGCGTCGCAAATTGCAGCACGACATCATCGACATCGCAGACGATCAGTGGTTTATCGGTGAGACGGATACTGCCAATGCCGGCGGCCATCAGATTTCGCCGGAATCCAGCGTCGGTTGCGCATAGCGCTGTGCCGCGGCCATCACGGTTTCGGGCTTTGTCTCGGTTGCCGTGCAAAAGGCCATCAGCGTCGGTTCGTGCGCCATCAGGAAATCCAGCATGCCGGCGAGGAAGCCGGGATCATTGACTGCCTGGCGCATCTGGTCCGGCCGCACGCCGGAAAGCGCCAGAAAACGAGATAGCATGTCGGGCTCGCTTGCGAGCCAGCCGAGAACAGCCACGGCCGTTGCTTCGGCATCCTGGTGTATATGCCTGTTTTCCATCAAGTCTTTTCCTGTCTGCCTGTCGAATTACCGATTTCGAAACCAAATAGCACTACCTTGCGTGATGACGGAAGATGCAACCCGCCGCCGGATCTCGCGTTTAGATCTGTAGGGTGCGGGATAAGGGACCGGGTGAATGCCGAAAAAGGTAATGATTGTTGAAGACAATGAGCTGAATATGAAGCTCTTCCGCGATCTTATCGAGGCCTCCGGCTACGAGACGGTGCAGACCCGCAATGGCATGGAAGCGATGGATCTCGCCCGCCGTCACAAGCCCGATCTGATTCTCATGGATATTCAGTTGCCGGAAGTCTCCGGCCTTGAAGTGACGAAGTGGCTGAAGGAAGATCCCGATCTGCATGTGATCCCGGTCATTGCGGTCACGGCCTTTGCCATGAAAGGTGACGAGGAGCGCATCCGCCAGGGAGGGTGCGAGGCCTATGTCTCCAAGCCGATCTCGGTGCCGAAATTTATCGAAACCATCAAGACCTATCTCGGGGACGCGTAAGGAAACCAGCCATGACCGCGCGCATCCTCGTTGTCGATGATATCCCCGCGAATGTGAAGTTGCTCGAAGCACGGCTGATGGCCGAGTATTTCGAAGTGCTGACCGCCGACAATGGCCGTGACGCGCTCAATATCTGCGACAGCACCCAGGTGGACGTCATCCTGCTCGACATCATGATGCCGGAGATGGATGGATTCGAAGTCTGCGAGCGGCTGAAATCCAATCCCCGCACCGCCCATATCCCAGTCGTCATGGTGACGGCGCTCGATCAGCCTTCCGATCGGGTCCGCGGACTGAAAGCGGGTGCCGACGATTTCCTGACCAAGCCGGTCAATGACCTGCAACTGATCTCGCGGGTGAAAAGCCTTGTCCGCCTGAAGATGCTCAGCGACGAATTGCGCATCCGGTCGGATGATGCGCGCCACGCCGGTATCGAGGACGCGCTGCGTCTGCACGACGGGCGCCTGGACGAACCGGCGCAGATCCTGCTGGTCGACAGCCGCGGCGCCTCGCAGGAGCGCATCATCAAGTCCCTGAAGCCGATCGCCATGGTCAGCGCCATGTCCGATCCACAGGCAGCGGTGTTTGAGGCGGCGGAGAACCAATTCGACCTGGTCATCGTCAATTGCAATCTCGAGGAATACGATCCGCTTCGCCTGTGCTCGCAGTTGCGCACCCTTGAGCGGACGCGTTTCATCCCCATCCTGCTGATCACCGAGCAGGGCGATGAGCAGATGATTATCCGTGCGCTCGACCTTGGCGTTAACGACTACATCGTCCGGCCGCTCGATCCCAACGAACTGGTGGCTCGTACGCTGACCCAGGTGCGCCGCAAGCGCCTGAACGACCAACTGCGCAACAGTGTAAAGCAGACCGTCGAACTGGCCGTCACGGATGGCCTCACAGGCCTGCATAACCGCCGCTATCTCGACAGCCACCTGCGCACGCTCTTTGCCCGGGCTATGGCGCGTGGCCGCCCGCTGACGCTTTGCATCACCGATATTGATCGCTTCAAGCAGGTCAACGATGTTCATGGCCACGATGCTGGCGACGAAGTGCTCAAGGAATTTGCCGGACGCATCCGTGGGACCGTGCGCGGCGCGGACCTTGCCTGCCGCTATGGCGGCGAAGAATTTGTTGTCGTGATGCCGGATACATCGGCCGAAGTTGCAACCGTTGTGGCCGAGCGCCTGCGCGGCATGATCGAAGCGCGGCCGTTCCAGCTGCGCTCTGGCGAGAAGCCGCTAATGCTCACCGCATCCATGGGCATTGCCACGATGGGACCTGGTATCGTCACCCCCGAGCAGCTGCTGAAGCAGGCCGACCGCGCGCTTTACGAAGCGAAGAACTCCGGTCGCAACCGGGTTGTCGCTGCCGCTGCGTGAGGCGGCGATCTGCGGGTTAAAATTCCATCACTAAAATCAGGGTGTTGCGTTGACCCCGCCGGTTGATAATTATGCGATTGTTCACAGCTTTTTGGTCTGCATTCCAAGTGAGCATAGATTCCTAATGCTGATGTGATTTTGAGCAGTTACAAAACCGACCTTCTGGCAGTGAATAACTATTAAATTGCTCATAGTGTCCTTCGCGACACACTTTTGCGCGTCCTGCGCAGCGAACCAGCTCGATAATATTATGAATTTTTGCGCGTATACGGCCACGCAGAATCGTATCGGTGTTTTCCTTCGTGATTTTCAGATGTTTGAACTAAGATATACTCAGTGCGATCTTGGTCAATGCCAAGTAAAAAATCCGTCTGCATTGTCTCTCGGCCGGTTTATGCACAATCCTTGATGGTTAATTTAACCATAATTGAATCGCTGACTGTCTCGCGGTTAATAAAGTGTTGATTTTTTTCTCCAGTTGAGTGATTTTCACTGTGTGGAACAAAACCTCTCAAAGAGGTTCTTGATACCCCATGATGCTCAGGTCCGCCGCATCTCCTGGGTCGTGGGGTCGGTCGGTCGGCATGCAACGTCCAAAACGGTTCCTCGTGCCGTGTTTGCGTACCGACCGACCCCCTAATTGAAAAACACCGGTCTCCGAAAGGAGGCCGGTGTTTTTCGTTTTAGCGGATTGTCTTGAGCTAGTAGTTGCTTCTCAGCAGCAGCACAAAAGAAAAAGGCGCGTCACTCGCGTGACACGCCTTTTTAAAGGAAGAGATCAAGAATTACTTGATCTTGGTTTCCTTGAACTCGACGTGCTTGCGCGCGATCGGGTCGTACTTCGTCTTGTTCATCTTATCCGTCATCGTACGGCTGTTCTTCGTGGTAACGTAGAAGAAACCCGTGTCGGCCGTCGACAGAAGCTTGATCTTGATGGTTGTAGCCTTGGCCATGGTCGTCCTGCCTCTAATAAACTAAGCCGTGGACGACTGAACGAGGCCCCCGGCAAATCTGGCGCGAAACTACAAATCGCGCCCGAAAAGTCAAGTCTATTTCGGGCTAAAAAGCCAACGCCCCAGGGAAACAACCACATAGAGGGCAAAGAAACCCGCTATTGCCCAGGCAAAACCGTCATTGCCGGAGATATCGATCGCCGCGCCGATTGCCTGTGGACCGGCAACAGTCCCCACCGCGTAGCAGAAAACGAAGGCGGCATTGGCTGCCGCAAGGTCTGCGCCGGTGAGTCGCGATCCGAGATGGCTGAGGCCGATCGTGTAGAGTCCGGAGACGCTGCCGCCCCAAAACAGCAGCACCACGGCCATCAACTGCCAGTTCGACGACAGCCAGGGCAGGGCAAGCGATCCGGTAAGGCCGACCATGGCAAGCGCTGACAGCAGCAGCCGGCGGTCCTTCATCCGGTCGGACAGCAGGCCGAGCGGGATCTGGAACACCATGTTGCCGATACCCATGACGGTCAGCAGCAACGCCGCCTGTGTCTCGCTGAAACCGGTGCGGGTGGCGTAGATCGGAAACAGCGAAAGTCCGCCCGCTTCCACTGCGCCGAAGACGAACACGGCGACGGTCGCGCTTGGAACCAGGAAGACATAGCGCAGAAAATGCCGTTCCGGTTTTTCGTCCAGCACGGGACTTTCGTTGCGGGCGATATAGATCGGTATCGCCGCAGCCAGGATGGCAATCGCACCGATCAGGAACGGCAGCAGGCCTTCGCTGCCGATCACGGAGAAGAGCAGGGGGCCGGATGCAAAGCCCACGGCAAGGACGGTGGCATAAATTCCGAGCACGAGCCCACGGCGCCGCTGTGGCGCGGCGGCATTGATCCAGAATTCCGACAGGATGAACAGGGTCGTGGTCGTGCCGTGAAAGACCAGTCGCAGCGGAAACCACATCCAGAACTGTTCGGCATAATAGAAGCCGACAGCGCTGATCGCAGCCAGCACGACGGCCCAGAGCATGGTGCGGGCGACGCCGAAGGCATGCGCCATCTTGGTGGAAATCGGCGCTGCAATCATCGCGGCGATACCGGCCATGGCCGAATTGAAGCCGATCAGCGTCGACGAGATGCCGCGTTTTTCCAGGATGATGCTGAGCAGCGGGAGACCGAGGCCGATGGCTATGCCTACAGCCGAAATTGCGGAGATTGCCGCAAACAGCGACGGCCAGTGAATATCGTCGCGGTGGCCGTTGAGGCCGTTGCTCGGCTCAGACATGCAATGTCCTCAGGCCGCAGCAGGAGTGCGCGCCACAGGGGGAAGAAGGCGTGTCGAGCCTGCGCAACGGGAAAGCGGGCATGTCGAATGGCATTGGTGCTTATCTATCTCCCAGGATGTCCATAAGGACTGCGGCATGTTCAGACCGCAAACAGTGCGCAAGTCAAGTGGCCGTGTCCCAACCGGCGGGGCGAATCGGGTCGAGATTGCGGCCAGTTTCGTTTCTATCGATAAACACGGGCATAAGGTTGAAGCTATTGTGACGAAACCTGCGGCTTGGCCTTCATTCGTCGCGTGCCGGAAGGGGATCTTCGACCTCGTCCTCGCGGCCGCTGAACCCGTGCATCCTCAGCGCCCATTGCAGGCCGACGACACCGCCCTTGATCGGCTGCAGGCTGAGCAGCGAGGCAATCACCCCGATCGGTGCCCAGATGGCGAAATGCACCCAGCCGGGGGCAGGGAAGGCAAGATCGGTCAACATGAACCCGCCGACGAGTACATGGCCGAGCACCAGGATCACCAGATAGGCCGGCAGGTCGTCGGCCCGGTGGTGGTGATAGGCTTCGCCACAAGACGCGCAAGTGTCGACCACCTTCAGATATTTGCGAAACAGCGTCCCCGAGCCGCAGGCCGGACAACGGTTCAGCATGCCGCGCTTGATCGAGCGTCCGAGCGGGCGGTCAATCTGGGCATCGCCGCCGAATGTGGCCACGCCGTTCGCCGGGTTCGTATCCGCCTGGTTTGCTGTCATGTCCGTCATCTCCGTCGTGACTGTTGTCACCGTCTTGGGCGGTTGGGCCGCGTTCCAGGCGTCTTTGCGCCGCGTCGACCAGACTTGTGGAACGAGCGGGTACCGACCGGCAGCTTTCTGCCTTCGCTCAGCATCTCGAACCGCAGCGCTCCGGCAAGCGGTGCCGCTTCCGCCAGCCGAACCTCGACGCTGTCGCCGAGCTGATAGCCGAGACTGGATCGTTCGCCGACCAGCGCCTGATGCGCTTCATCGTATATATAGTAGTCGCGACCCAGCGTGGACACCGGCACGAAGCCGTCTGCGCCAAATTGCGGCAGGCTGATGAACAGGCCGGCCTTGGTCACGCCCGACACTCGGCCATCGAATTCTTCGCCGATGCGGCCGGCGAGATGATGGGCGATCAGCCGATTGATCGTGTCGCGTTCGGCCGCCATGGCACGGCGCTCGAAGGTCGAGATCTCGGCGGCGATGTCGTCGAGGCTCGCCTCTTCCTCCGGTGTGATCCCGCCTTCGCCAAGGCCCAGCGAACCGACCAGCGCCCGATGCACGATCAAGTCCGCATAGCGGCGGATCGGCGAGGTGAAGTGGGCATACTTCAGCAGGTTCAGGCCGAAGTGGCCGATGTTCTCCGGGCTGTATATCGCCTGGCTCTGGCTGCGCAGCACCATCTCGTTGACCATGATCTGGTGCGGCGTATCGACGGCCTTGGCCAGGATGCCGTTGAACGAATTGGAGCGCAGGTTGCCGCCCTTGACCAGCGAGAAGCCGATCGTCGCCAGGAATTCGCGCAGCACTTCCTGCTTTGACAGTGTCGGCGCGTCATGGATGCGGTAAACCAGCGGCTGGCGCTTCGTTTCCAGTGTCTCGGCGGCCGCAACATTGGCCTGGATCATCATCTCTTCGATCAGCTTGTGCGCATCAAGTCGTTCGGGAACATGCACACGGTCGACGGTGCCGTCCTCTTTCAGGATGATCTTGCGCTCCGGCATGTCGAGTTCGAGCGGCTGGCGGCGTTCGCGACCGCGCTTCAGTGTCGCATAGGCGGCCCATAGCGGCTTCAGGATGGGCTCGAGCAGTGGGCCTGACTTGTCATCGGGCTTGCCGTCGATTGCTGCCTGTGCCTGCTGGTAGGACAGCTTGGCCGCACTCTTCATCATGATGCGATGAAAGGTGTGTCCGGCCTTGCGGCCCTCGTGGGAAAACACCATGCGCACGGCGAGCGCCGGCCGGTCGACGCCCTCGCGCAGCGAGCAGAGGTCGTTGGAGATACGCTCGGGCAGCATCGGCACGACGCGGTCGGGGAAATAGACCGAATTGCCGCGCTTCAGTGCCTCGCGGTCCAGCGCCGACTTCGGCCGCACGTAGTAGGATACGTCGGCAATCGCCACGGTGACGATCACGCCGCCCGGATTGTCCGGTGAGGGATCGGGCTCGGCATAGACCGCATCGTCGTGATCCTTGGCGTCGGCCGGATCGATGGTGATGAGCGGCACGTCGCGCCAGTCCTCGCGATGCGACATCGAGGCGGGTTTTGCCTCTTCGGCTTCGGCAATGACCGATTGCGGGAAGATATAGGGAATTCCATGCGCATGGATGGCAATCATCGAGATCGCCTTTTCCGTGGCAACCGAGCCAACCACGTTCAGCACCCGCGCACGTGTCAGGCCGAAACGGCTGGAGCGTGCAACTTCGACTTCGACCAGATCGCCGTCCTTGGCCTCGCCGAGATCCGTCGCATCGATCTGCAACTCCTCGCCGCGCCGTTCGATCGGCATCAGGCGCGCGCTGCCGTCTGCCATGGCGCGCACGACGCCGAGTACGGCGCCGCGCTGCTTGTCGAGGATCTTGATGACGCGGGCGGTGTAGGCTGGGCCGGCCCGGTCTTTGGACGGGAAGATCTTCGCCAGGACCCGGTCGCCCAGTCCGCCGACTGGCGTCTTGCCCTTGGATCGGTCGCTGCTCGACTGGCGGATGGATACGGCCGGTGCCGCGCCAAGTTCTTCGGGCCATTCTGCCGGACGGCCGATCAGGTCACCATCCTTGTCGCGGGTAGTGATGTCGAGGACGGTCACGGGGGGAAGAGCGCCGGGACGCGCCAGCGTCTTGCGGTTCTTGGTCAGCATGCCGTCGTTTTCGAGATCCTTCAGCGCCTGCTTCAGCTCGACGCGCTGCTCGCCCTTCAGCCCGAAGGCCTTGGCGATTTCGCGTTTGGAGGCCCGATCCGGATTGTCGGTGATGAACTGCATAAGCACATCGCGCGGCGGCACCTCGCCGTGGATGATCACCGGCTTGTCGGGCACGGCACCGGCTGCCGCGTTCGCCGCCCGCCGAGCCTTGCGATTGGCGGGGCCGGTCGAGTGGCCATGTTCACGCGGCAGTTTGGTCAATGTCAGCTCTTTTTCGCTTTGCTGGCCGCCTTGGCCTTCGGCTTGGCGGCGGATGTCTTTGTCGGCTTGGCCTCGGCGCCATCGGCAGCCTTGGCTTTCGTCGTCTTGGTGGTTTTTGCCCCGGTCTTGGCCGCCGTCTTGGTTCCAGCCTTGGCGCCGGCTTTCGCGGGCGCCTTCTTGGCCTTGGCCTTGCCGCCGCCATCCTTGGCGATGCGTTCGGCGATCAGAAGCAGCGCCTCTTCGACGGTGACTGACTGCGGCTCCTTGCCCTTCGGCAGGGTGGCATTGACCTTGCCCCAGTTCACATAGGGGCCATAGCGCCCTTCACGAACGGTCATTGTGCCACCATCGGGATGGTCGCCCAGTTCCTTCAGGGCCACGGCCGCCGTACGACCGCCCGGTCCCTTACTCTGCTTTTCAGCCAGAACTGTGACCGCGCGGTTGAGGCCGATGGTGAACACGTCCTCGATGCTCTCGACATTGGCATAGGTGCCCTCATGCAGGACGAAGGGACCGTAGCGGCCAAGGCCTGCCGAAATCATCTTGCCGGATTCAGGATGCAATCCGACTTCGCGCGGCAGGGCAAGCAGCGACTGCGCCTTGTCGAAGTCGATGTCTGCCGGCGCCCATCCCTTGGGCAGCGAGGAGCGCTTGGCTTCCTTGCCGTCGCCGCGCTGAACGTAAGGTCCGAAACGTCCGGACCGCAGCGAAATCTCTTCCTCGGTGACGGGATCCTTGCCCAGCGCCTTCGGCTCGTTGCCGCCGGCTTCGGCCTCCGCGCCGCCTTCGGAGGAAAGCTGGCGGGTGAAATTGCATTCCGGATAGTTCGAGCAGCCGACGAAAGCGCCGTACTTGCCGAGCTTCAGCGACAGGTTTCCGGTGCCGCAGACCTGGCAGATGCGCGGATCCGAACCGTCTTCGCGCTTCGGGAATACCAGCGGCGCCAGCGCTTCGTTCAGCGCGTCGAGAACGTTGGTGACGCGCAGTTCCTTGGTGTCTTCGATCTGGCCGAAGAAATTGGTCCAGAAGTCGCGCAACACGTCCTTCCAGTTCAACTCACCAGCCGAAATCCGGTCGAGTTTCTCTTCCAGATCCGCAGTGAAATCATACTCCACATAGCGGGTGAAGAAGCTTTCGAGGAAGGCAGTGACCAGCCGGCCCTTGGAATGCGGGATCAGCTTGCGCTTGTCGGTGATGACATATTCGCGGTCGCTCAGCGTCTTCAGCGTTGCGGCGTAAGTGGATGGGCGGCCGATGCCGAGTTCTTCCATCTTCTTGATCAGCGAGGCTTCCGAATAGCGCGGCGGCGGCTCGGTAAAGTGCTGGCTGGCATTGACCTTTTGCTTGGCCAAGGCTTCGCGGGCATTGATTTCCGGCAGGCGGCCATCCTCGTCGTCACCATCCTCGACAGGTTCGCCTTCTTCCTTCTGGTCGGTATAGGCGGCAAGGAAGCCGTCGAAACGGATGACGGAACCGACGGCACGCAGTCCGGCCTTTTCGCCATTGTTGTCGGCAAGGATCTCGACCGTCGTGCGCTCGATCTCGGCAGACGCCATCTGGCTGGCGATGCCGCGCTTCCAGATTAGGTCATAGAGCTTCAACTGGTCGGCATCGAGGTAGCGGCGTACCTTGTCCGGCGAACGGGTGAATTCCGTCGGGCGAATGGCTTCGTGGGCTTCCTGGGCGTTCTTTGCCTTGGTCGAATAGATGCGCGGCTTTTCCGGCACATAACGCGGGCCGAACTGGTCGGCGACGGCGGCACGCGCCGCATCGATCGCTTCCGGCGCCATCTGCACGCCATCGGTACGCATATAGGTGATCAGGCCGACGGTCTCGCCGCCGATGTCGATACCTTCGTAAAGCTTTTGCGCCACCTGCATGGTGCGCGAAGCCGAATAGCCGAGCTTCGACGATGCTGCCTGCTGCAGGGTCGAGGTCGTGAATGGAGGGCCTGGATTGCGCTTGACCGGCTTTGCTTCGACGCTTTCCACGGCATAGCGCGCGCCTTCCAGCAGTGACTTGATGGTCGCAGCCTGGTCGCCATTGGTCACGGAATTGCGCTGGATGCGCTTGCCGAGATGCGAAACGAGCCTTGCTTCGAAATCATCGCCGCGCGGCGTCTTCAAAAGGGCGGAGATGTTCCAGTATTCTTCGGCGACGAACCGTTCGATCTCGTTTTCGCGGTCGCAGACGAGACGCAGCGCCACCGACTGGACGCGGCCGGCAGAACGGGCGCCGGGCAGCTTGCGCCAGAGAACCGGAGACAGGTTGAAGCCGACGAGATAGTCGAGCGCGCGGCGGGCCAGGTACGCATCCACCAGCGGCGTGTCGATATCGCGCGGATTGGCCATGGCATCGAGCACGGCCTTCTTGGTGATCGCGTTGAAGACGACGCGCTTGACCGGCTTGTCGCCAATCAGCTTCTTCTTCTTCAAAAGGTCGAGCACATGCCAGGAAATCGCTTCACCTTCGCGATCCGGGTCGGTCGCGAGAAACAGTCCGTCGGCAGACTTCAGCGCGTCGCCGATGTCCTTCATCCGTTTGGCCGACGCCGTGTCGACCTCCCACAGCATTTCGAAGTCGTTGTCAGGAAGCACCGATCCGTCCTTGGCCGGCAGGTCACGCACGTGTCCGAACGAAGCGAGCACTTTATACCCCGGTCCGAGGTATTTGTTGATCGTCTTGGCTTTGGCCGGGGATTCTACAACTACGACGTTCATTGCTTCTTTGCGCCTTCATCAGTGCTCTCAATCGGCAGCACAGTGCCTCGGCTTTGGAATACCGATTTTCCGACATGGAGGTCGAAAGCGCTGCGGTCAAGGGGCAAAGTCGATTTTCCGCGTTTGCAACGTGATGCAACCAATGAGAGCTTTGTTGCAATTTGCAATTTTTAAGAATTGCGCTATCGTGGTTTTATCGGAACAAAGACGGCATGTCGGCGACACCGTCTGCAACTGTGAGCAATGTAGGATGGCAAGAGATCCGATCGGTACGAATGGTCGTGAATCCAGCACTATGGCGAACATTGCCTACATCCGGCAGATGCTGGGCGAGTTGCGCGGCGTGGCCGAAAGCGAGGGTGCCGAGATGCTGTGCTATCTGATCGAGATGGCGTATGTCGAAGCTGGCGACGTCCAGTCCGGGCGTCGCGCGCTGTCACTCGGACATGGTCAGCGAAACAAAGCCCCCGGCGTGCCGATCTAGCCGGCCGGCGATATCCAGTTCCAGCAGCACCAGATAGACGGACGATGCCGGCAGACCCGTATGCCGGATGATGTCGTCGATCTCGACAGGGGTCGGCCCGAGCGCATCAACGATGATCGAACGCTCGTCGTCATTCGGTGGGGGTGCCATGGCCCGATGGCCGGTATCTTCATTGCCAGGTTCATCCGCTTCCGGCTGCTGGAACAGATCGATCCGTGACAACGGTGCCAGTGCCTGAAGAACATCCGACGACCGCGTCGTGACGGTTGCGCCATCCTTCAGCAGGCCGTTGGTGCCCTCGCAGCGCGGATCGAGTGGCGAGCCGGGAACCGCAAACACCAGCCGACCGAATTCGCCAGCAAGCCGCGCGGTGATCAGCGATCCCGATCGCGCGGCCGCTTCGATGACGACAACGCCGAGCGCCACGCCGGCAATCAACCGGTTGCGCCGCGGGAAGTCGCGGGCACGAGGTTCCCAACCGAACGGCATTTCTGAAATCGCCAATCCGCGACCGTCGCAGATGGCGCGCAGAAGATCGATGTTTTCCGGTGGGTAGGGCTGATCGAGCCCGCCGGCCATGGCCGCAATCGTGCCCGTATCGAGGCTTGCCCGATGGGCTGCGGCATCGATCCCGCGCGCCAGCCCGGAGACGATCGCATATCCGGCCTGGCCGATATCACGCGCCATCATCGCGGCAAATTTCGCGCCACTGATCGAGGCATTGCGAGAGCCGACAATGCCAACGGCCGGAAGCTCTGCAGCGGCAAGGTCACCCTTGGCCGCAATCAGGGGCGGGGCGCCGTCGATCTGGCGCAGGGCCGAAGGATACTCGGGTTCGCCGATGCCGACGAAGCGGGCACCGAACCGGTAGGCAGTCTCCAGTTCGCGCTCCGCATCGGTGACGCTGGCGATCCGGACAGTCCTGGACGAACCACCCCGCCGCGACAGTTCCGGCAAGGCTTCGAGGGCAGCTTCGGCCGAGCCGAAATGGTTGATAAGATCGCGAAAGGTTGCAGGCCCGACATTGTCGCTGCGGATCAATCGCAGCCAGGCAATCCTCTGCCGGTCCGTCAGCGCAATCCCTTTTCGTCTTGCGCTATCGTCCGGCATGGCTCTCCTAGCCTTTTTGTCCGATCTTGCTTTCGGTTCCGGCGATCAGCCGTTCGATATTGGGTCTGTGGCGCCAAAACGTGATGGCTGTCATGGCCGCTGTCACAAGTGCAGCCTCTTCAACCCCAAGTATCCACAATGCAACCGGAATGACAAGTGTGGCCACAAGCGCAGCCAGCGAAGAAAAGCGGCTGATGAAGGCAACCGACAACCATACGGCGGCAAAGACCAGAACCATCAACGGTGCAACGCCAAGCAGCGTGCCGATATAGGTGGCCACGCCCTTGCCGCCCTTGAAGCCGAGCCAGACCGGGAAGAGATGCCCGATAAAGGCGGCAAAGCCGGCAAGCAGCCCGGCATTCTGACCGAACAGCATCTGCGCGATCACGGCTGCGGCCGTGGCTTTCAGCGCGTCCAGCAGCAATGTCACCGCGGCCAGTTTCTTGTTGCCGGTGCGCAGGACATTGGTCGCGCCGATATTGCCGGAGCCGATCGAACGCAGGTCGCCGAGACCGGCCATCCGGGTCAGCAGCAGGCCGAAGGGGATCGAGCCGAGCAGATAGCCCAGAGTAAGCACGGCGATGAGCGCCGGCCAGCCGATGGCGAGATAGTTGACGCTTGGCACCGTGTTCCCCCTGCTTGTCTTTGTTTTATGCGAGTGCGTGCACGCAGCGTCCGGCGACATAGGTCGCGACCGCACGGCCCGAGAAGCGCGCATCTTCGAAAGGCGTGTTCTTCGAGCGTCCCACAAGCTGATCCTTCGACACCAGCCATGGCTCGTCGAGATCGACCAGTGCGATATCGGCGCTTGCGCCCGGCTTCAGCGTACCGGCCGGAAGGCCGAAGATTTCGGCCGGTCTTGTCGACATCGCATCGATCAGCCGCATCAGCGGAACATGGCCGGCATGATGAAGCCGGAGAGCAGCCGAAAGCATGGTCTCCAGTCCGCTCGCACCATCGGCCGCCTCGCCGAACGGCAGGCGCTTGGTATCGACATCCTGCGGATCATGCGACGAGACGATGATGTCGATGCTGCCATCGGCAATCGCCTGCACCATGCCCATGCGATCATCTTCCGAACGCAGCGGCGGATAGAGCTTGAAGAAGCTGCGATATTCGCCGATGTCGTTCTCGTTCAGGGCCAGATGGTTGATCGAGATGCCGCAGGTGACCTTGGCTCCACGCTTGCGTGCCACCTGGATCGCCTCGACCGATTCCGGCACCGAGATCTGGGCGGCGTGATATTTCGCCTTGGTCAGGGCGGCGATCCTGAGGTCGCGCTCCAGCGGAATGATTTCGGTTTCCTTCGGTATGCCGGAAAGACCGAGCCAGCTGGCAAACAGTCCCTCGTTCATCACACCATTGGCGGCCAGATATTTTTCCCGCGTTTCGAGCGCGATCACGGCGCCAAATTCGCGCGCATAGGTCATCGCCCGGCGCAGCACTTGGCTATCGTTGAGGCCATGGCGACCATTGGTGAAGGCAACCGCGCCAGCCAGTTGCAGCAGGCCCATCTCGGTCATTTCGGCACTGGTCATGCCCTTGGTCAGGGCCGCTGCCGGATAGACATTGACGATGGCCGTATCGCGCGCCGTCTTCTTGACGAACTCGACCAGGGCGATGTCGTCGATGACAGGATCGGTTTCCGGCATCATGATGAAGGAGGTGATGCCGCCGGCGGCCGCCGCACGACTGGCAGACGCAATCGTTTCGCGATGCTCATGGCCGGGTTCGCCGACAAAGACACGCGCATCGACAAGACCTGGAATGGCGGTCAGGCCACCACAATCGCGGATCTCGGCACCTTCCGGCGCACCCTGGTTCAACGCGTCACGGCCGGCCGCGAGGATCTTGCCGTCGTTCCCGACGATGATTGTGCCGGCCTCGTCAAGCGTGCGCGAAGGATCGATGATCCGGACATTCTTCAGGACGAGCGGTTTCATCATGCGCCCATTCCCTCGCTGCGCGGACCATTGTTTTGCGAGGTCAGCAATGTTTCCATCACCGCCATGCGCACGGCAACCCCCATTTCCACCTGCTGCTCGATCACGCTCTGCGGGCCGTCGGCCACTTCCGAGGCGATTTCGACACCGCGGTTCATCGGACCCGGATGCATGACCAGCGCGTCTTCCTTGGCATATTTCAGCTTTTCGGCGTCGAGGCCGTAGAAATGGAAATATTCCCGCACCGACGGCACGAAGGCGCCCGCCATGCGCTCGCGCTGCAGGCGCAGCATCATCACCACGTCGGCGTCTTTCAGCCCTTCCTTCATGTCGTGGAAGACTTCCACGCTCATGTCGGCAATGCCGGCTGGCAGCAATGTCGCAGGCGCCACGACCCGGACGCGGGCACCCATGGCGTTGAGAAGAAGAATGTTGGAGCGTGCCACGCGCGAATGCAGAACGTCGCCGCAGATGGCGACGATGATCCGCGACAGCTTGCCCTTGGCGCGGCGAATGGTCAGCGCGTCGAGCAGCGCCTGGGTCGGATGCTCATGCTGGCCGTCACCCGCATTGACCACAGAGCAGGCGACTTTCTGCGCGAGCAGGGCGGCAGCACCTGCCGAGGAATGGCGCACGACAAGCACGTCCGGGCGCATGGCGTTCAACGTCATGGCTGTGTCGATCAGCGTTTCGCCTTTTTTCACCGACGAATTGCCGACCGACATGTTCATCACGTCGGCGCCTAGCCGCTTGCCGGCAAGCTCGAATGAGGACTGCGTCCGCGTCGAGGCTTCAAAAAACAGATTGATCTGGGTAAGACCACGCAACGTGGAGGTCTTCTTCTCCCGTTGGCGGCTGATTTTCACGGCTTCGTCGGCCTTGTCGAGCAGGTACGTGATGTCCTGTTCGGTAAAGCCCTTGATGCCGATGAGATGGCGGTGGGGAAAGAAGACCATGGACGCCCTCCGTAGATGTCACGCGGTCTATAATGATTGGCAGGCGGCCGGGCAAGCATATGCTATGTGGATTGCGGCGCGTTCCCCATGTTAAACGAAATTCTTTGCGCTAGTAGAACGGCATGACAATAATGAACCGGACTGAAGAAAAACTCGCCGCCCTGAACCAGCCCAAGCCCTGGTCCGGTGTCAATGCCTACCGATCCGACCCGCTTCTCGTCGATCTGACCTCCACGCTCGCCCGCTCGCTTCGCGACGAATATGACGTGGTCGGCAAGTATGTGACCTCGCCCGAGGCGCAGGAACTGGCCCGCATGGCCAATGCCAGCCCACCGCAATTGCGCACCCATGGCGTGCGCGGCGAGCGGCTGGATGTCACCGAGTACCATCCGGCCTATCACGCCCTGATGCGCCGCTCCATGTCGTCGGGCCTGCATTGCTCTGTCTGGGAAAACCAGACGGATGCCCGGGGCCATGAACACAAGGCGCGCGCCGTCCGCTTCTTTTTGACCGCCCAGCTCGAAAGCGGCCATCTCTGCCCGCTGACCATGACCAGCGCCTCCGTGGCAGCTCTCGTTGCGTCGCCGGCAGTGCAGAAGGAATGGACGCCGAAGATCCTGTCGCGCAAATACGATTCGGCCAACAAGCCGCCAATGCAAAAGAGTGCCGTGACCATTGGCATGGGCATGACCGAAAAGCAGGGCGGCACCGATGTGCGCGCCAATGTGACCGGCGGCGAACGGGTAGGCGAGGGCATCTACCGTCTGTCCGGCCACAAGTGGTTCATGTCGGCGCCGATGAGCGACGGCTTCGTCATGCTGGCCCAGACCAAGGACGGCATGGGCTGCTTCCTCGTGCCGCGTCTCCTCGAGGATGGTTCGGCCAACGGTCTGGAATTCCAGCGTCTGAAGGACAAGATCGGCAACCGTTCGAATGCCTCTGCCGAAGTCGAGTTCGATGAGGCCTTCGGCTTCCTGCTCGGCACGCCGGGTGACGGCGTCCGCACCATTCTCGATATGGTGACGCTGACCCGTCTCGATTGCGCGCTGGCATCTGCCGGCATGATGCGTGCCTCGATGGCCGAAGCGGTGCATCATGTGCGCGGCCGTACCGTCTTCGGCAAGAAGCTGATCGACCAGCCGCTGATGACACGCGTCCTGGCCGACATGGCTTTGGATGTGGCCGCAGCCACGGCGCTCGCCTTCCGCCTGGCCGACAGCTTCGACCGTGCCCGCGAAAATCCGGTGGACGCGGCCTATGCCCGTGTCATGACACCGGTGGTCAAATACTGGATCTGCAAGATCGCCCCCGGCTTGATCTATGAGGCGATGGAATCGATCGGTGGCAGCGGTTATGTCGAGGAGCGTCCGATTGCCCGCCACTACCGCGAGGCACCGGTCAATGCGATCTGGGAAGGCTCCGGCAACGTGATGGCGCTCGACGTGCTGCGTGTGCTCAATCGCGGCAAGGATTTGTTCGAGACGCTGTTTGCCGGGCTTGAACGCGATCTCGGCGCATCGGGCAAGAAGACTGTCGAAGTCCTGCGTGCGGCGACGGCTCTGGCGGAACGCGACGAGGGCGCCGGTCGCCTGCTGATCGAACAGCTGGCGCTGGCTGCCGGTGCGGCCGAGCTATATCGCCTCGGCGCCGGCAAGATCGCCGATGCGTTTCTGGAAACCCGCCTGGCCGGCGGCTGGCGTCACACCTACGGTGTTCTCGACGCACGTTTCGATGCCCGCTACGTGCTGGACCTGCTTTATCCCGCCGCCACCTGAGCGACGAGATAGAGTACGGCTGGAATGGTGAAGAAGGCGGCCACCGTCTGCACGGTGGCCGCTGCCGCATAAAGCTCGGCGTCGCCGCCCATCTGCTTGGCCAGCACATAGCCGTTCATCGCCGTCGGCACGGCGGCACCGAGAGCCATCATCACCACCGTTTCGCCGCTGAGGCCAAAGGCCAGTGCCAGTCCGACGGAAACCACCGGAAACAGGATCAGCTTGAGGAAGACCGAGAGGATCACAGCCGGCTGCGGCTTCAGCGCATCCTGGATGCGAAGCCCCGCACCGACATTGATCAGGCCGAGGCTGAGCGAGGAGCCGGCGATCAGATCGACCGTGGTCATCAGCGGATCGTAGATCCGGATCCCGAGCACATTGACGAGAACGCCCAGCGCCGAGCCGATGATGATCGGATTGGTGATGATTCGCAGTGCAAACGCCTTGAAACTGCGACCGCGGCCGGAAAACCACACCATGATGCCGACATTGATCAGGTTGAGCGGCACGATGATCGCCGCCATGATCACCGCAATTACTGCAAGTCCAGAGGGACCGGCCAGCTTTTCGCCGATGGCAAGCGCCATGAAGCCGTTCCAGCGGGTCGCCGTCTGGAAGATCGAGGTATAGGCAGGGGCGCCCATGCCCTTGTTGCGAAGAAGCGGCCACAATGCCAGGGAAACGCCCGACATGACCCCGACCGCCAGCAGCGAGACAAGGCTGATGCTGCCGCTGTTCATCGCTGAAAAATTGGTCGTGGCCAATGTCTCGAAAAGCAGCGCCGGAAACAGCACATAGTAGCCGAACTGTTCCAGCCCGCCCCAGAAGCTGTCGTTGATCAGCGGCGTTCGCTTCAGCACGACACCGATCAGGACCAGCAGGAAGATCGGCAGGATGCTCTCGAAGATGATCAGCATGAAAAAGTCCGGCGGCGAAGAATGGGAGCGCAACCGTTAAAGCGCGGGGCCTTGGCTTGCAACCGCTGAAACAGGGAGAGGGCGCTCGCCCGCCAACTCCTTGCGCTGACTTATCCCCAACGTCCGTTAACCTTAACAAAGGGTTTACGTTGCGCCGCGCGATCGAACGCTGCAACTTTGCCACGGGACAGACGTTAAAGGGCAGGGCAGTGACGGGTGACGCGTCGGTACGACTGATCATGACCATCATGATGATGGTCTTCTTTGCGGGACTGGCGCTCGATATTGCCGTTCCTGCGGTCGCGCTGACGTTGATGGCGACATTGAAGTGGCTGGTGGAAAACTGGCCGGCGGCGAATGATTCGCCGTCTATGCGAAAGGCAGAAACGGCATGAAGACATTCCTGCTTTTGTGGGCCATGCCCATAGTGCTTCTGGGCACCTGGTACAGTCTGTCCTACTACGACATGAGCTTCGGCATCTTCATGCTGACCCGTCAGGCGCATGAACTGGTCTTCCAGATCTACGGCAATGTTCTGGGTATTCCGCCGGAAACCATTCCGCCGCTGGTCATGCGCGCGATCGTGGTCGACAGCGCCGTGCTGTTTGCCATCATCGGCTTTCGCCGCCGCAAGAAGATCATCGCCTGGTGGAAGGCCCGTCAGGAAAAATCGGCACCACTTTCGTCAGAAGCGCGGGCGAGCATGGACAGCCTGTCCAGCGCTCCTTGAAGAATGAAGCTGGCGGCGGCCGAATCGATCCGCTCCTTGCGCTTGGCGCGTGACACATCCATTTCCAGAAGCGCCCGCTGGGCAGCCACGGTGGACAGCCGCTCATCCCAGAAGATGAAGGGGATCTCGGTCTTCTGCGCCATTGTGCGGACAAAGGCTCGTGTTGCCTGAACGCGCGGCCCCGAGGAGCCGTCCATATTCGTCGGCAGGCCGATGACGAAGGCCGCGATCTTTTCCTTTTCGGCAAATGCCAGCAGAACCACCGCATCCTGGGTGAATTTCGTCCGGTGAATGACCGGACGCGGCGTGGCAAAGCGCCGGCCCAGATCCGATGCCGAAAGACCGATTGTCTTGGTCCCGAGATCGAGACCGGCTATGGCCTGGTTTGGCAGCAGGCGTTCGGCGAGCTCCTCAAGGGTCAGCACAAACATTTTGTTTTCCGTGTTTCCGGGGATCAACTACTTTCCGTCAAGCGCTTATGCCATATCTGCTGGCTGGGAAACCCCTTATCCCTTTCTGCCCATTGCGAGGATACTTACATGAAAATCACCTGGCTCGGCCATTCGGCTTTCCGTCTCGACACGTCCAAGGCCAGCATCCTGATCGATCCGTTTCTGACCGGCAATCCGGGTTTTGCCGGTATCGATGCCAAGGATACCGCATCCGGCATCACCCATATTCTCCTGACGCATGGCCACGGTGACCATGTCGGCGATACCATCAAGCTGGCCAAGGACACCGGCGCCACCGTGCTCGCCAATGCCGATCTCGCTGCCTGGCTCGGCTCCAAGGGCGTCGACAAGCTCGAGATGGGCAACACCGGCGGCACCGTGCATTTCGAGGGCTTTTCCGCCACCTTCACCAATGCCCTGCACTCGTCGGCACAGCTGACCGAGGATGGCGTCTCCCATTCCCTCGGCAGTGCCAACGGTCTGATGCTGCATTTCGACGGCGATGCGTCGCTGCTGCATATGGGTGATACCGACATCTTCTCGGACATGAAGCTGATCAACGAGTTGCATCAGCCGGATATCGGGCTCGTTCCGATCGGCGACCGTTTCACCATGGGCGGCGCGGTTGCGGCACTCGCCTGCCAGCGCTTCTTCGACTTCAAGACGGCCATCCCCTGTCACTACGGCAGCTTCCCGATCATCGATCAGACGCCGGAGAAATTCGTCGCCGGCATGGAAGGCACGCGGACCAAGGTTGTCACGCCTTCGGCCGGTCTTGCTCTCCAGCTCTGACAAATCCCCGTTGCGCCCGCGCTTGACGGCCATTATAGCGAAGAAAACAGCTTATCTGGAGAATGCCGATGTCCGTTGATCTCGCAACCGTCAAGCGCGTGGCCCGCCTTGCCCGCATCGCCGTCAGCGAAGAGGAAGCCCAGCGCATGACCGGCGAACTGAACGGCATTCTCGGGTTTGTCGAGCTTCTGTCCGAAGTCGATGTCACCGGTGTCGAGCCCATGACATCGGTAACGCCAATGGCGATGAAGAAGCGCCATGACGTCGTCACCGACGGCGACAAGGCCGACGCGATCGTCGCCAATGCGCCGCAGACCGACCGCAATTTCTTCATGGTGCCGAAGGTCGTCGAATAAGCGCTGGCCTCGTCTGCCGCTTGTCCGATGCCGCATCCTCTCCCTTTTGCGCCCGTCCGGGGCGCTGACAGTCTGAAGTGAACCGACCATGACCGAACTGACCAGCCTCACCATCGCCGAAGCCCGCGCCAAACTGGCCGCGAAGGAGATCAAGGCCGTCGAGCTGACGCAGGCCTATATCCAGGCAATCGAGGCCGCCAACACTGAAATCAACGCCTATGTCACGGTAACGCCAGAGATCGCGCTCGACATGGCCAAGGCCTCGGATGCCCGCATCGCCGACGGCAAGGCCGGCAGCCTCGAAGGCATCCCGCTCGGCGTCAAGGATCTGTTCGCCACCAAGGGTGTTCACACCCAGGCCTGCAGCCATATCCTCGACGGCTTCAAGCCGGAATATGAATCGACCGTCACCCAGAACCTGTGGGATGCGGGCGCCGTCATGCTCGGCAAGCTGAACATGGACGAATTCGCCATGGGTTCGTCGAACGAAAGCTCCTATTACGGCCCGGTCGTCAATCCGTGGAAGGCCAAGGGCTCCGATGAAAAGCTGGTGCCCGGCGGTTCGTCCGGCGGTTCGGCTGCAGCCGTTGCCGCCCATCTGTGCGCTGGTGCCACGGCCACCGATACCGGCGGTTCGATCCGCCAGCCGGCCGCCTTCACCGGCACAGTCGGCATCAAGCCGACCTATGGCCGCGTGTCGCGCTGGGGCGTCGTCGCCTTCGCCTCGTCGCTGGACCAGGCCGGCCCGATCGCCCGCGACGTGCGCGATGCCGCAATCCTCTTGAAGTCCATGGCCAGCGTCGATGCCAAGGATACGACCTCGATCGACTTGCCGGTGCCGGATTATGAAGCAGCCCTCGGCCAGTCGTTGAAGGGCATGAAGATCGGCATTCCGAAGGAATACCGCGTCGAAGGCATGTCGGACGAGATCGAAAAGCTCTGGGCCCAGGGCATTGCCTGGCTGAAGGATGCTGGCGCCGAGATCGTCGATATCTCGCTGCCGCACACCAAATACGCCCTGCCGGCCTATTACATCGTCGCACCTGCCGAAGCCTCGTCGAACCTCGCCCGTTACGACGGCGTGCGTTACGGCCTGCGCGTCGACGGCAAGGACATTGCCGACATGTACGAGAAGACCCGCGCCGAAGGCTTCGGCAAGGAAGTCAAGCGCCGCATCATGGTCGGCACCTATGTTCTGTCGGCTGGCTACTACGATGCATATTATCTGCAGGCGCAGAAGGTTCGCACGCTGATCAAGCGTGACTTCGAGACCGTGTTCAACGCCGGCGTCGATGCGATCCTCGCACCGATCACCCCGTCTTCGGCATTTGCCATCGGCGACAAGGAACTGGCAGCCGACCCGGTCAAGATGTATCTGCAGGACGTCTTCACCATCACGCTGAACATGGCCGGCCTGCCGGGCATATCGGTTCCGGCCGGTCTCGATTCCAAGGGCCTGCCGCTCGGTCTGCAGGTCATCGGCAAGCCGTTCGACGAGGAAACCCTGTTCAGGACCGCCCATGTCATCGAACAGGCTGCGGGCACGTTCACACCGGCGAAGTGGTGGTAAGTAAGGTCCTGATTCGGCCGATGACCTTCGCCGACGCCCAAAGCGTCGGCGAAGTGGGTTTTGCGGCCTGGTCCGCCAATCCGGTTCTGAACAGATTCGGCGTTGAGATGTCGGAACGCGTTCACCAAGCCTTCCAGGATTTCCCGGCAGATAATGTCGCGGCAATTGTCGTGGCTTTATCGGATGGCAAAATCGTCGGCTGGACGGCTTGCGACGGCGATCCCGACTATATTTCAGATCTTTGGGTGGCGCCTGACCGTCAAGGGCAGGGCGTTGGACTGGCCTTGCTCGAGCATGCCTTCACCCTGATGAAGCATGAAGGCATCAAGATAGCGCGCATCGCCACCCATGCCGGCAACAGCGGCGCGATCCGCCTCTATGAACGCTGCGGCTTCATCCTTGTCTGGCGCGGCATGGAGCGATCACTGGCGATGCAAATGGATGTCGAGAAGGTTCGGCTGGAGAAGTCGCTTTAGACTCACTCTTCAGGCATTGCAGGCGAATCAGCTTCAGCCAGATGCGTGCGCACCGATATCCTGTCGTGAATCAGGCTCTCAGCGGAGCCCTCCAGGGTGCTGAATTTATTTGATATTATTGAAGATTGGCTTGGCGACACAGCAGCCACTGGAAAATCTCAAGTTGTGATGGTCTACTATCACCAACAATCGGAGCGTCGATGATCACCATCCGGAGCGCAAGGCTGGAAGAAGCGGATCTGCTGGCCGAGATCGGTGTCCGCGCCTGGGAAAAGGCGATGATCCCGGTTGGCGACACACGGTCGATGGTCGACAATGCCCGCGCCTCCTTCCGGCATTTTACCCATCAGGGATGGGTGACGATCATGGTGGCCGACAGGGGTGGCTTTGCTGCCGGATGGGCCGCCCGTGAGGATTTCGACGAGAACATCACCGACTTCTGGATCGATCCGGAGCAACAGCGCCTTGGGCTGGGATCTGCCCTGCTGGAGGCGGTCGAGGCCGAGATCGTGCGGCAGGGCTTCGACAAGGCCAGCCTTCAGACCCATGCCATGAACAGCGAAGCGATCGGCTTCTTCGAAAAACACGGCTATGCGGTGAACTGGCTGACCATTGCCTACAACCCGAAACTCGACCGCGACGTGCAGTCTGTCGGCCTGTCGAAGCAGTTGGTGGCGGTGGAGCCACTGGGTTACGGGCAGGAGTTCTAGAGCCGGAGAGTCATTTCAACCAGATGTCCTGCTGCCGCGAACACCTGTTCCGGTACCAGCAGCAGGATCAGCCCGAACGCTGACTGCAGGACGAACAGGGTCGGCAACAGCAGGCGAAACGGCGGCTTGCGCGTCTTGTGTCGCAGCAGGCGCTGGCAGAGAAACGCGCCAAATCCGCCACCAGCGACGGCGAGGCCGATCAGCGTGCTTTCCCGGATCCGCCATCCGCCTTGGCGTGCAGAAAATTTGTCAAAGGCGTAGATGCAGAACACCACGACATTGTAGAGCGCCGCGATTGCGGCAACGGTGAGGATTGTCTCGCTTGGCATGGCCGGCAGTTTAATCGACCACGGTTAAGCGATTTCTTCCATCGCAATGCCATTGTCCCGAGACAGGTCGGACGTCACAAGCCTTGCACCGTCGGCCCATTTGCTCTACCTCACGAGCCTATAAACCCACGCATGACACGAGCATCCGATGACCCTGGTAGACACGCGCACACCCGATCCCAAACGCTTCATCCCCGGCGCCACAGGCGACTGGGAAATCGTCATCGGCATGGAAGTCCATGCCCAGGTGACGAGCAATTCCAAGCTGTTTTCGGGTGCGTCGACAGTGTTCGGCAATGCGCCGAATTCCAACGTCTCGCTGGTCGACGCCGCCATGCCCGGTATGCTGCCCGTGATCAACGAGGAATGCGTCGCGCAGGCTGTGCGCACCGGCCTCGGCCTGAAGGCCCAGATCAACAAGCGCTCGATCTTCGACCGCAAGAACTATTTCTATCCCGACCTGCCGCAGGGCTACCAGATCTCGCAGTTCAAGGATCCGATCGTCGGCGAAGGCAAGATCATCATCTCGCTCGGCCCGGACCGCCAGGGGCAGTTCGAGGATATCGAGATCGGCATCGAGCGCCTGCATCTGGAACAGGACGCCGGCAAGTCGATGCATGACCAGCATCCGACCATGTCCTATGTCGACCTGAACCGCTCTGGCGTTGCCCTGATGGAAATCGTCTCGAAGCCCGACATGCGCTCCTCGGACGAGGCCAAAGCCTACATGACCAAGCTGCGCTCGATCGTGCGTTATCTCGGCACCTGCGACGGCAACATGGACGAAGGCTCGATGCGCGCCGACGTCAACGTCTCGGTGCGCAAGCCGGGCGGCGAATTCGGCACGCGCTGCGAAATCAAGAACGTCAACTCGATCCGCTTTATCGGCCAGGCGATCGAATACGAGGCCCGTCGCCAGATCGCGATCATCGAGGATGGCGGTACGATCGATCAGGAAACCCGCCTCTTCGATCCGGGCAAGGGCGAGACGCGTTCGATGCGCTCCAAGGAAGATGCGCATGACTATCGCTACTTCCCCGATCCGGACCTGCTGCCGCTCGAATTCGACGATGCCTTCATCGAGGCGATGCGCAAGGACCTGCCCGAACTGCCGGACGACAAGAAGGCCCGCTTTGTCACTGAGCTCGGCCTGTCGGTCTATGACGCCTCGGTTCTGGTCTCGGAAAAGGCGATTGCCGATTATTTCGAGGCCGTAGCCGATGGCCGCGATGGCAAGATCGCCGCCAACTGGGTCATCAACGACCTGCTGGGCGCCTTGAACAAAGCTGGCAAAGGCATTGAAGAGACTCCGGTTTCCCCCGCTCAGCTCGGCGGCATCATCGAACTGATCAAGGCCGAGACCATTTCCGGCAAGATCGCCAAGGACCTGTTCGAGATCGTCTTCAACGAAGGCGGCGACCCGGCCGAAATCGTCGAGAGCCGTGGCATGAAGCAGGTGACCGACACCGGCGCCATCGAAAAGGCCGTCGACGAGATCATCGCTGCCAACCCGGATCAGGTCGCCAAGGTGCTGGCCAAGCCGACGCTGGCCGGCTGGTTCGTCGGTCAGGTGATGAAGTCCACCGGTGGCAAGGCCAACCCGCAGGCGGTCCAGGCGCTGGTCAAGGCCAAGCTCGGCATCGTCGAGGAGTAGGCCGTTGTATTTCGTCCGCACCGCCGGTGAAGCCGATATCCAGTCGCTGCGGTCGCTGCTCGAAACGACCTTTCACGCAACCTATGACGCGGTCTATGGGCCGGCCAAGGTCAAGGAACTGATCGACAGCTGGCATTCGCCCGCAGCGCTCAAGGCGCGGGTGAACCAGAAGGGCGGCGAGTTCCTCGTTGCCGATAATGGCAAGCGCATTGGCGGCATGGCCTTTGCCGCCATGTCGGACAAGCTGGCAAAGACGGCCATGCTCTACCAGCTCTACGTTCACCCCGATTGCCAGCGCCAGGGCATCGGTCGCGATCTGTTTGCCGAAATCGAGAGCTGCTTTCCCGATGCCGAGATCATGCGGCTCGAGGTCGAGCCGAAAAACCTCGGTGCCGTCGCCTTCTACGAGGCACACGGTTTTGTCGAAGTCGACCGGACGAAGAATTGCGGCGGCCCCAATAGCGGCATCGAAGCGCTGATCATGGAAAAGCCACTGCTGTAATCGGCTTTCGGCTCTTGCCCGTCATCAATCTGTCGCGAACCGCACCGTAGCTCTGCGCGTCTTGAAAAGATCAGGAGGAACAGTGCGTGCAGGATAAAGATGTGCAGATCCGCGTCGCCCGGCCGGACGACGTAGCAGAGATTGCCGCGCTGTTTGCCGACGACGCATTGGGCGGGCATGGCGATACCACCGACCCGCAGGCTTTGCCGGACTATCTTGCAGCCTTTGCCCGCATCGCCGCCTCGCCGAACGAAACGCTGTACGTGGCCGAGAGGGACGGCGAAGTCGTCGGCACCTTCCAGACCATGGTCACAACCACGATGACCGCGCGCGGATCATCGTCGATGATCATCGAAGCGGTCCAGACACGGGCCGATTGCCGCGGGCAGGGGATCGGTGCGGCCATGATCGCGTTTGCCGTCGAGCGCGCCCGCGCCGAGCACATGCGCCTCGTTCAGCTGACCTCCAATGCGGCACGCACAGATGCCCACCGCTTCTACGCGCGGCTCGGTTTTGCGCCGAGCCACCTGGGGTTCAAGTTGAAGCTGAAATGACGGGGTGCGACCGCGAATCACTGGACAAGCGAAAGGCAAGGCGGCATAAGCAAGAAGATATTATGCGGTGCCGCCTATGTTCAGAGCGCCCGTATATTGGGCTTCGGCTGAAATCCAAGGACACGACATGAAGCAGTTTCTGTTGCAAATTTTCACCTGGTGGAATGGTCAGACCATGGGTACCCGCTTCTTCACCTGGCGCAACGGCAAGCGCGTCGGCGAAGACGAAGCAGGCAACGTCTATTATGAAGGCGGCACCACCTCGTTCGGTCTTCCGCGCCGCTGGGTGATCTACAAGGGTTATGCCGACGCGTCGAAAATTCCGGCCGGCTGGCACGGCTGGATGCACTACCGCACCGACGTCGCCCCGCCGAGTGACAATTACAAGCCGGCCGATTGGCAGCTCCCGCATCGCGAGAACCTGACCGGCACCTCTGCCGCCTATCGTCCGCCGGGTTCGATCGCCGTTGCCGGCGAGCGTCCGCGTGTCACCGGTGACTACGACGCCTGGACGCCCGGCAACTGATCAGCCGGCCAGAAATACCCGATTTGGCCATAATTCGGCGTTAGGGCCTCTCTCGTGAGGCCCTTGTCGTATCCGGGCCTGAGATGAATTGACTGTGAAAGAACGGCAGATGAAGCTTCCGGAACGAAACAGCGCTTTCCCCGCGATGGCTCTTCCGGCCTTGGGCATGGCAATTCTGACGGCCGTCCTGGCCTCGACATTGACACCGGCCCATGCCGCGCGCCTCGAAAATCCCGTTGCCGAGTTTGCCGGCATCGACAAGATCACCGGCCGCATCACCAGCTTCGATGTCTATGTCAACGAGACCGTGCAGTTCGGCGCGCTTCAGGTCACGCCGAAGGTCTGCTATTCGCGCGACGAGACCGAGGCCCAGAAGATCGACGCTTTTGTCGAGGTCGACGAAATCACCCTCGACCGCAAGATCCGCCGCATCTTTTCCGGCTGGATGTTTGCCGACAGCCCGGCGCTGAACGCCGTCGAACACGCGATCTATGACGTCTGGCTGACCGGCTGCAAGGCGAGCTCGGAAGTTCCGGCCCCCCTCGGCGTCAAAGCCGTTCAGGCGGCCCCCGAACCGGTCAAGGCGGTCCAAACGCCGGCACCCGATGCAGCCCCCACTCAGCCCGCCGGCGATGCAGGCACCGCCACCTCGACACAGCCCGCAACGCCAGAGCCCGCACCGGTGGAGCCTGCACAGGCCGCTGTCCCGCCGCTGGACGCGCCGCAGGAGATCCCCGATGAGACCCTTGGCGGAACCCTGCCGCCAGCCGATTTCCCGCAGGACAGTGCTCCCGTGTTGCAGGGACAGACGCCGCAGCCTCCCATCCTGACACCGCCTGCAGGCGCCGGGCTTTACTAGGCAGTCTTCTCTCTCCTTTGGAGGGTAAGATGGCCGGCAGGCCGGCAGGTCAGGGACACTGTTTAATCCGCCGCCGCTCTGCTCTCGGACAGATGCCCGCCTGCCGGAAAGCTCGGACGTGGGGGCGGTACCTCCACCGACGCTTAGCGATTGACATGTCAGGCAATTGAGAACAGGAAGAGAACGAACAGGAGTTCTCCACCATGTCCCTCTCCGAAAAATTCATCGTCCTTCCCTTCAAGAAGAACCGCGGCAATGTCGTGCCCGGCGAGATGCGCCAGGCCTCCAGCGCCGCCTCTGCCGAAAAGATCGCCACCGCCATGTCCGCCCGCCACCTCGGCGTCGCCGCCTATTCCATCCAGGTCGACGAGGAAAGCGGCGACATGACCAGCCCCAAACTGATCATCGCGTTTGGCGAGACAGCGGATTTGACGACCAATTGAGGGGTTTTCGGGGGCATCGATAGTCCCCTCCCAAACCCTCCCCACAAGGGGGAGGGCTTAACCCGGCCGCGCCCTTTTCCGCATGATCTGACGTTCCGTATGGAGCAGGCGCTAACCGCGAGTCCTCTCCCCCCTTGTGGGGGAGATGGCCGGCAGGCCAGAGAGGGTCTTATGCCCCATGCACTCTCCCGCCATTTATTTGTTTGAGGACTAACAGCTTTGAATTGCAATAAGCTCGTCCAGGCGACTATAGCGGCAGGATTGTCGAGGGCTTGGAAGTTGGGTGCCGCAGCGAATGCTGATTGCCGTCCTACAGGGGCAGAAGGAGGAGATAGATGCGGCCTGACGAATACTGGAAAAACTTCAACCTTGGCACCGAGCTCGACATCGCCGGACGATTCCTGTTCAACGGGCTGCAGGCTTTTCACGAAATGGATCATTTCGCTGCCGAGGAGGACGCCTTCGAGGTTTTGTACTCAGTGGCGGTCGGCGTGGAGCGCCTATTGAAGATCGCGGTTATATTGACCGAGCACGATAGCGCAGTCGACCAAGACGCCTTCGAGAAGAGCCTCATCACCCATGAGCACCAGGAGCTTGTCCGGCGGTTGAAGGCCAAGCACGACCTCAAGTTTTCCGCGCGGGAAAACGAATTCATCGCTCTCCTGGGTCGGTTCTATAAGTCACAGCGCTACGGCCGCTACAGCCTTAAATCTGTGTTTAAGTCTGCCCAAGAGCGCAAGGAACTTGTCAATTTCCTCGAAAAGCACCTCGACATTAAGATTGATGTCAGTGGTTTGCTGACAATCACGCGGAACGAGCGCAAGCACCGCGAGCTCATAGGCAGGGTCGTGTCAAAGATCGTCAACCCGGTGCACCAAATCGTGGAGGACGAAGCCAGAAGGCTTAATATCTACACATATGAGATCGACTACCGGTCGAAGGCGTCGAAGATTTTCCTGAGCAAGAAGTTTGATTTCGAGGGCGAGGACATACTGCAGGCCGAACTGATTGCCTATTTTCTCTCACGCGAAGCCTGCGGTCCGAACGCCCGGTTGATTCGCGATCTCATACAACCTCTGCAGTTCGATCCAGCTCTTGAGGGCGAATATCTGGCAGCGCTCCGGTCCGACAGAAAAAAGATCACAGTGCTCGACGAACTCGAGTCGCATTATGCAGACATCACGAACTTCATAGAACGTCGCGCTCTTCTGGAACACTCCGTGCGGGAAAACCTGGACTATGGCGAGGAAGACGGAGACATTGACGATTGTGGTGACGATGATGACATATAGTTCGTCTTCATGGGCCTTTAGCGGAGATCCCGGCCCGGAAGCGTACTGTCAATTTCCTACCCTTCCTGAGACGCAGGTGTCGCCGTGGCAACCCAACTGCTTGCATGATCGCGAACTGATGGAATGAACGATCGAAACGAAGGCGCAATCCCACCACCCCCTCAAAACC
>NZ_CACSJP010000019.1 GCF_902706095.1 Rhizobium sp. 18065 | reverse complement strand
GGGCGGGCGGGCTGCTAAATGCGCTGCTGCCATCGCTGCTGCTCGGCATCCCGGTGGTTTCGTCACCGGCGCAGAAGTTCGATCCGCATATGGCCTTCCGGATCATGGCGGAGATGAAGGTGCGCAATGCCTTCATTCCACCAACGGCGCTCAGGCTGCTGGCGGCGATCGAGCAGCCGCGACAGCACTATGATCTGGTTCTGCGCAGCATCGGTTCGGCGGGTGAATCGCTCGGGCGCGAGACCTATGAATGGGTGAAGACAGCGCTCGGCATCGTGCCGAACGAGTTCTATGGCCAGACAGAGTGCAATTTTGTGCTGTCGTCGGCGGCCCGTCTCGGCGTGTCGAAAGCCGGTTTTATCGGCAAAAGCGTGCCCGGTCACCGGGTGGCGATCATCGACGAGGCCGGCCATGAACTGCCGCCGGGCGAGACCGGGCAGGTGGCGATCGCGAGGCCGGATCCGGTGATGTTTCTCGGCTACTGGCAGAACCCGGAGGCGACTTCCGCCAAGTTCGTCGGTGACTGGATGAAGACCGGCGATCTCGGCCGGCAGGACGACGAGGGTTATGTTCAGTTCTTCGGCCGCGACGACGACGTGATCACCTCGTCGGGCTACCGGATCGGACCGGCGGAAATCGAGGATTGCCTGATCAGCCATCCGGCCGTGCGGCTGGCGGCGGTGATCGGCAAGCCGGATGCGCTGAGAACCGAGATCGTCAAGGCCTTCGTCGTGCTGCAGGCCGGTTTTTCCGGCAGCGAGGCGCTGGCGTCAGAGGTGCGGGACTGGGTGAAGCATCGGCTGTCCATGCACGAATATCCGCGCGAAGTGGCGTTCGTTGATGAACTGCCGCTGACCACCAGCGGCAAGGTCATCCGGCGATTGCTGCGCGACCGCGAGGTTGCCGCGACTTCCGCCTGAGGTCACGGGCCATGAGCCCGGAGCCCGGCGATGCTCAGCTGCCGAAACGGCGGCTGAGGATCTTGTCGCGCAGGATGCGGGCGATGTTGCGGGTGTTGCGATACATATGCAGCTGGGTACCGACCTGGCGCACGTCGCGGTCGGCATTCGACTTGAGGCCGATCACCAGCGTGCCCATGGCCTCCCGTTCCTGCCAGAAACGGCTCATGATCGGATGGTCGGGGACCGCGCAGCTGTCGGTGCGCTCGATATTGGCGTCGTCGAGATGCCATTCCGTCAGGTCCGCCATCAGCAGCTTGCCCGGCGAGAAACGGGCATAGTCCTCGTCATAGGCGGTCTTCCACGTATAGGCCTCGCCGGCCATGATGAAGACGACCATGGACGCGACGGCGCTGCCGTTCAGGTCGAGCGTGTGGATACGGACCTGGTCGGCTTCGGCCAGATTGGTGATGGCTTCGCGGGCAAAGGCCGCACGCAGGCGATCGGTGATCATCGCCGAGCGCTTGCGGCCCTTCCAGCCGCTGGCCTCGAGCGCTAGAAATTCCTCCATGCGCAGGCGGATCTCTTCCGGCTGACGGGCGACATTGTAGCTGACGGGCCCCAGTTCG
The DNA here is from genome assembly GCF_902706095.1 of Rhizobium sp. 18065. Taxonomy (GTDB): domain Bacteria; phylum Pseudomonadota; class Alphaproteobacteria; order Rhizobiales; family Rhizobiaceae; genus Allorhizobium. The sequence goes on along the minus strand of NZ_CACSJP010000019.1, from coordinate 31,719 downwards.
CTGAGCAGGCGGAACTGGCGGCGCATCTCACGCAGATGGTTCTTTGCCAGGCTGTTCTGCAGATAGCTCTGGCCGTCCTCTGCGCTGTGCAGCATCGGGCGCTCATAGGGGCTGGTGACAGTCAGGGGCAGTTCGCGGCCAAGTGCGACCGCCCTGGCGAGTTGGGCAAAGCGCCCGTTCAGGCGCAGGTCCGGCAGGACCAACACGCCGGGCAGCTTTGCTTCGGGCCGGGCCATCGCCTCGAACAGGTTGTCGATTGTTTCGGCAGCGCCCTCGGCATCAACCAGCGGCGTGCCGAGCGGGCCGAAGGGATTGGCCCAGACGCGGATGATCGATGGGCCGACCGAGAAACCCGGTTTTTCGACAGAAAAGGGAAACAGCATACGCAGGCGCGAGCGCCGCTCGTCTTCGTCGCGGATCACGGCGAGGCGGACCTGGCGCTCCTCCAGACGCGGCATGGCCGGGGCGAGGAAACGCGGCGCGAAGAAGACATTGGCCTCCATGACGCGGTAGGTCAGGTGGTCGAGCTCGTCCTGCAGGTCGTAGCCCATCTGGCCGGGATAGATGCTCAGGTGGCGGCCCGGGCGGCCGACGGCCATCTCGGTATCGGCGCCGACACGCATCTCGCGGCGGTTGGCGAGGCTGCCGATCAGGCGATTGGCATCGCTGTTCATGCTCTCGTTGTAGATGGGCTTTTCCGGCATGGTCAGGCAGCCCCTTTCGTCTTGTTCATCAGCGACAGTGGGTCGGCGAAGGCAAACACCACGATGCCCAGGGCACGACGCACGGTGATGTGCAGGAGGATGGCTTCGACCATCGTGGCCACTGCGGTGGCGGTGGCAGCGCCGGCCAGGCCGTAGATGGGGATCAGGGTCACGTTCAATCCGATATTCGTCGAAAGTGCTGCGACATAGAGCAGGACGCAGAGTTTTTGCCGACCGGCCATGGTCAACAGCATTTCGGCAGGGCCGACCAGGGCCTTGGCCATGGTGCCGATAAACAGGATCACCATCAGATGGTAGCCGGCGGTGAAGGCCGCGCCGAACAGCGAGAGCAGGAAGTTGCCGAGGACGAGCACCAGGCCGCCGACGGCAAGCGACGGCCAGAAACTCCAGCGGGCCGCCGTGCCGGCAAAGCTTGCCAGCGACACCTTGTCGCCGGCTGCCATCATCGCGGAAAACTGCGGCGTGGCACCGGCCTTGACGGCAAAATAGACGAACTGCACGAGCGCCATGGTCTTGGCGGCGGCGAAATAGATGCCGACCTGATCGGGCGGCAGATAGAGGCCGACGACGACGACATCGGAATTGGTCAGCAGGAAGCCGAAGCCCTCGATCAGGAAGATCGGCAGAGCGACCCTGAACCAGGCGAGGAAATCGATCTTGCGGGCGCCCTTGTCGAAGCGCTGGACCATGCGATGGTCGATGGTGAGGAACTGGCCGATCGTCGTCACATAGGTGGCGGCCAAAGCTGCCTGCATGGCGGTGGTCGCCGTCGGCTCTGCGCCGAGCGAAACGGCGGCGAGCATGAAGACGAGGATCAGGGTGGGGCGGATGATGTAGGTCGGGCTCATGGCCGTCACCGGCCAGCTGTTGGCGCGGGCCGTGCCGTCGAGCACATCGCCGAGCGCAATCATCGGCAAGGCGAAGAAGGCGAGGAACAACGGGACCATGTAATAGTGGTCGATCACCGCACCGAAGACATGCAGCCCGGCCAAGCCGATCAGAGCGAGCAGGCTGGCGCAGCTCATGGCGAAGACGCGGGCGGTCATGGTCAGGCCGCGGATCTCGTCATGGGCGTTCGCGGCGCGGTAGTGCGGCAGGAAGCGGATGACGGCGGTGTGAAAGCCGAGGCAGGAGAGATTGCCGAACAGGACGACGAGCACCCAGACGAAGACGAAGATGCCGTATTCGAACTCGCCCATCAGGCGGGCCTGGATGATCTGCGAGACGAAGGCGATGCCGGCGCTGGCGACGCGGATGGCAAAGGCGACCAGGGCCATGCGCTGGGCACGGCCGGTTTCATCGTTGCGGGTCAGGATGCCATGGAGTTTGCGGACGAACGGATGCATGCCCGAAGGCAGCAACTTTTCCGCTGTCTGGAGAACTGCCATCACCGATACGCACAACTCTTTGCAGGGCTTTCGATGCGGTTGAAGATCGCAGCGGAGAGCCTGAATGATTGGTCTGACATAAAAAACGGCTGGACGGAGCAGGCCGCAGGCCGTCAGACGCGACGTCCGCAGAGTGGCAGAACACGGTTAAGAAACGGTTCAAGGGCTCGTCGTCATGGCAAACAAAAGGGGCGGCTCGAAAGCCGCCCCTTTGAAAATATACGCTGCCTTGCGCGCCTGTCAGGCGCTTTCGAATGCGCCGTGGCAATGCTTGTACTTCTTGCCGGAGCCGCAGGGGCAGGCTTCGTTGCGGCCGATACGACCCCAGGTCGAAGGCTGGTCCGGATCGCGGTTTTCCGGTGCGACGAAACCGGCAGTGCTTTCGTCTGCACCCTCGCCGAAGTCGTCCTCACCGGTGGTCGCATCGATATGATGACCTTCCATGGCCGGTGTCGTCGGTACTGGCGGGGCATCACGAACCAGCTCGACGCGCGACATCTGCATGGTGGCGGCATCGCGCAGGTTGGCGAGCAGGGCCTGGAATAGTTCGAAGGCTTCGGCCTTGTATTCCTGCAGCGGATCACGCTGGGCATAGCCGCGGAAGCCGACGACCGAGCGCAGGTGATCGAGGTTGACGATGTGCTCGCGCCACAGGTTGTCGATGGTCTGCAGGATGACCGAACGCTCGACATAGGCCATCAGCTCGCCGCCGAAACGCTCTGCCTTGTCGGCGGCTGCCTTGTCGGCGGCTTCGGTGATGCGGGTCAGGATGTCGTCTTCGGCGATGCCTTCCTCGGCAGCCCACTCTTCGATCGGCAGATCGAGATTGAGGGTCATGGCGACCTTCTGCTTCAGGCCCTGGACATCCCACTGCTCGACATAGGCATGTTCGGGAATGTGGATCGACACCATGGTCTCGATGACTTCATGGCGCATGTCGGCGATCGTCGAGGAGACGTCGGCTGCGTCCATCAGCTCGAGGCGCTGCTCGAAGATGACCTTGCGCTGATCGTTCAGCACGTCGTCATATTTGAGCAGGTTCTTGCGGATATCGAAGTTGCGGGCTTCGACCTTCTTCTGGGCGCGTTCAAGCGCCTTGTTGATCCACGGATGCACGATCGCTTCGCCGTCCTTCAGGCCAAGCTTGGTCAGCATCGAATCCATGCGGTCCGAGCCGAAGATGCGCATCAGGTCGTCCTGGAGCGACAGGTAGAACTTGGAGCGGCCCGGGTCGCCCTGGCGGCCGGAGCGGCCACGCAGCTGGTTGTCGATACGACGGCTTTCGTGGCGTTCGGTGGCGATGACGTAGAGGCCGCCGGCTTCGAGCGCCTTCTGCTTGAGGGCAGCGATTTCCGCCTTGATGGCTTCGGTCTTGGCATCGCGCTCCGGACCCGGCTCCATGTCGGCTAATTCGTGCTCGAGGCGCATGTCGAGATTGCCGCCGAGCTGGATGTCGGTGCCGCGGCCGGCCATGTTGGTGGCAATGGTAACCGCACCCGGTACGCCGGCCTGCGACACGATATAGGCTTCCTGCTCATGGTAGCGGGCGTTGAGGACCTTGAAGTCCTTGAAGCCGGACTTGCTGAGCATGTCGGCGAGCAGCTCGGATTTTTCGATCGAGGTGGTGCCGACCAGTACCGGCTGGTTGCGCTCGCTGGCAGCCTTGATCTCGTCGATGATCGCCTTGAACTTTTCCTCGAAGGTCCGGTAGACCTCGTCGTCTTCGTCGATACGCTTGATCGGCAGGTTGGTCGGGACTTCGATGACTTCGAGACCGTAGATGTTGGCGAATTCTTCCGCCTCGGTCGATGCCGTGCCGGTCATGCCGGCGAGCTTCGAATACATGCGGAAATAGTTCTGGAAGGTGATCGAGGCCAGGGTCTGGTTTTCCGGCTGGATCTTGACCTTTTCCTTGGCTTCCAGCGCCTGATGCTGGCCTTCGGAATAGCGTCGGCCCGGCATCATGCGGCCGGTGAATTCGTCGATGATGACGATTTCGTCGTTGCGGACGATGTAGTCCTTGTCGCGGCTGAACAGCTTGTGAGCCTTCAGCGCATTGTTGATGTGGTGGACGATCGCGACATTCTCGACGTCGTAGAGCGATTCACCCTTGAGCAGTCCAGCCTCACGCAGAAGGTTTTCGAGTTTCTCGGTGCCTTCTTCGGAGAAGTTCGCCGAACGCTGCTTCTCGTCGATCTCGTAGTCTTCGGCGCTGAGAAGTGGGATATAGGCATCGATCGTGTTGTAGAGGTCGGAGCGGTCGTCGAGCGGGCCGGAGATGATCAGCGGCGTGCGGGCTTCGTCGACAAGGATCGAGTCCACTTCGTCGACGATGGCGTAGTTGTGGCCGCGCTGGACCATCTGGCCGCGCTCATACTTCATGTTGTCGCGCAGATAGTCGAAGCCGAGTTCGTTGTTGGTGGCGTAGGTGATGTCGCAGGCGTAAGCCGCGCGGCGCTCGTCGTCGGTGATGCCGTGGACGATGACGCCGGTCGAAAGACCGAGGAAGCCGTAGAGCTTGGCCATGGTCTGGCTGTCGCGCTTGGCGAGGTAGTCGTTGACGGTGACGACATGCACGCCCTTGCCGGCCAGCGCGTTGAGGTAGACGGCGAGCGTTGCCACCAGCGTCTTGCCTTCGCCGGTCTTCATTTCGGCGATCGAGTTGTCGTTGAGGATCATCGCGCCGACCAGCTGTACGTCGAATGGTCGCATGCCAAGGGCGCGGCGCGAACCTTCGCGGGCGACGGCGAAGGCCGGGGCCAGAATGTCGTCCAGGGTCTTGCCCGAGGCCAGAAGCTGGCGGAATTCATCGGTCTTGCCGGCCAGTTCACTGTCGGAAAGTGCCTTCATGCTCTCTTCCAGCGCAGCAATCTCGGCGATGCGCGGCTGATAGGAACGGACACGACGCTCGTTCGACGAGCCGAAAATTTTGCGCGCAAGTCCACCAAGACTGACCATATCGATGGTCCTTTCTGACCTTCGTCATAACGTTAACACGCCCAGATGCTTCACTTCTGTCCAAGCATTTAGGCGCCGTGCCTCCAGAAACTACTCTGGACGCGAGGTTGCGTGACAGATAAGAGGGGGGTCGAATGATGTCAACGGCGCAGGCGAGTGCGAAAGGCCTGCGAATTACGGGCATCGGACAATTTTTTGCCCGATTCGAGCGGTCTTCAAACGGTTCACCATCCGAAAGGTCTTTCATGCTTCGCGTTAATAAGTTTCTGCTTGCTGCCTGTGTCTCCCTCGTTGCCCTCCACGGCCCGGTGTTTGCCGAGGATGCCGTGGTTGCCAAGGTCGGCACGCTCGAGATCACCCAGTCCGAACTGGATCTCGCCATCGCCAACCTCGATCCGCAGCTCTCCCAGCTACCGGACGAGCAGAAGAAGGTTGCCGCTCTTTCCGGCGCGATCGACGTCAAACTGCTGGCCGGCAATGCCGAAGCAGCCGGTCTGAAGAACGATCCGGAATATGTCCGCCGCATGCAGTTCATCGCCGACCGCGAGCTGCACAACATCTATTTCAAGAAGAACGTCGTCGACGCCGTGACCGAAGACGAAGTCAAGGCGCGCTACGAGAAGGAAATCGCAGCGCTTCCCAAGCAGGACGAGATCCGCGCCCGCCACATCCTGGTGAAGACCGAGGAAGAAGCCAAGGCGATCATCGCCGATCTCGATGCCGGCAAGGACTTCATCGAGCTGGCCAAGGAAAAGTCGACCGACCCGAACAAGTCGGAAGGCGGCGATCTCGGCTATTTCGTCAAGGGCCGCATGGTTCCGGAATTCGAAGAAGCCGCATTCGGCATGGAAAAGGGCAGCTATTCCAAGACGCCTGTGAAGACGCAGTTCGGCTTCCACGTGATCAAGCTGGAAGACAAGCGCGAAGCTGCGCCGCCGAAATACGAAGAAGTGGCTCAGCAGGTTCGCCAGCTGGTGATGCGCGACAAGTATCTCGAAGTGATCGAGAAGGCCAAGGCCGACCAGAAGATCGAGATCATCGATGAGACCCTGCGCAAGGGTTATGAAGACGCGAACAAGCAGCAGGCCCAGCCGCAGCCGTAACGCATCGTTTGTTTCCCAGAAAAAGGCCCGCAGATTGCGGGCCTTCCATTACAGGCCATGATCATGTCTTCCAGCATTTCTCCACTTGCTCCGAAATCCTATGCCGAGATGCCGGCGATCCGCGGTGTGCGGATGGCCACGGCCGCGGCCGGCATCAAGTATAAAGATCGCACCGACGTGCTGTTGATGGCGTTCGACAGGCCGGCCAGCGTTGCCGGCGTATTCACGCGGTCGAAATGCCCGTCGGCTCCGGTGGATTTCTGCCGCAAGAACCTGGCGGCAGGCGTGGCGCGTGGCGTGGTGGTCAATTCCGGCAATGCCAATGCCTTTACCGGTCTCAAGGGCCGCGCCGCGACCGAACTGACCGCGAAATCGGCGGCAGCGGCGCTTGGCTGCGACGAGGGCGAAATTTTCCTGGCATCGACAGGTGTCATCGGCGAGCCGCTTGATGCGAGCAAGTTTTCCGGCGTGCTGGGCCAGATGGCCAAGGACGGGACCGGCGATTTCTGGCTCGAGGCCGCCAAGGCGATCATGACGACGGATACCTATCCGAAGGTTGCCACGCGTACCGCGGAGATCGGCGGCGTGACCGTGACGATCAACGGCATTGCCAAGGGCGCCGGGATGATCGCGCCCGACATGGCGACGATGCTGTCCTTCGTCGTCACCGATGCCGATATCGCAGCGCCTGTGCTACAGAGCCTGCTGTCGGCCGGCGTCGGGCCGAGCTTCAATTCGATGACTGTCGACAGCGATACCTCGACCTCCGACACGCTGATGCTGTTTGCCACGGGGGCCGCTGCCGAAGACGGTCAGCGCCGGATCGAAACTGTGGACGATGCGGCGCTTTCAAGCTTTCGCGATGCGCTGAATGCGCTGCTCAAGGATCTGGCGATCCAGGTGGCGCGCGATGGCGAAGGCGCGACGAAGATGCTCGAAATCACCGTCACCGGTGCGACAAGCGATGTGGCCGCCAAGACGATCGCGCTGTCGATCGCCAATTCGCCGCTGGTCAAGACGGCGGCTGCCGGCGAAGACGCCAACTGGGGTCGTATCGTCATGGCTGTCGGCAAGGCCGGCGAAGAGGCCGATCGCGACCGTTTGGCGATCTGGTTCGGCGATGTGCGCGTTGCGGTCAATGGCGAGCGCGATGCCGGCTATTCCGAAGAGGCAGCCTCCAACGTGATGAAGGGCCAGGACATTCCGGTGAAGGTCGATCTTGGCCTCGGCAATGGCTCGGCGACCGTGTGGACCTGCGATCTGACCAAGGAATACGTGGCCATCAACGGCGATTACCGGAGTTGATCGCCGACATGCTTGCAACTGTACCTGACCAGAACCTGCCCCTCGTTCGCCGTCTCGAAGCGGTTGGTTTTCGCGCATGGCCGGCGACGAGCGTCGTCTATGACGGCAGCTGGCAGGTCCGCCTGACCGGCAGCCATCCGTCGAAGCGGCTCAACTGCATCGTCGCGCTCGACCCTTCCGACAGCCGCGATATCGGCCTTCGCATCGAGAAGGCCGGGCGCCGCTTCGAAGCGCATGGCCGTCCCCTGCTGATCCGTCAGACGCCGCTGTCGCCGAAGCCGATGATCGACTTCCTGGAGGCCGACGGCTGGGAGCGTTTCGAGGAGGTGGTGACGATGACCTGCGACCTGTCGCAGATCGATCTGCCGGATACGCTGGATCATCTTCCGACCCATGATATCGGACGCTACGTCGATGCCGACATCGCCGTGCACGGGGAAGATCCGGCACTGAAGCCATCGCTGGCCGAAATCATCAGCGCGATCAAGCCGACGACCGGGCTGTTCGTCATCGAAGATCCCAAGGACGGGCCGGTTGCGGTAACGCTGTGCGTGCAGGACAATGACCTTGCAGGTGTCATGTCGCTTGCCGTCAGCGCCGACCGGCGTGGCCAGGGGCTCGGCATCGAGGTGCTGACGTCTGCGCTGCGCTGGGCGCGCATCGGCGGTGCCCGTACAGCCTGGCTGCAAGTGGTCGCCGACAACGCGCCGGCGCTTGCGCTCTATGCCAAGATGGGGTTCGAGGAAGCCTATCGATATTATTACTGGCGAAAGGCCGAGGCATGAGCGAGACGCCGAGATCGATCCTGCTTGTGGCTGCCTGCGCGCTGGTCGATACCGACAATCGGATACTGCTCGCCCAGCGGCCCGAGGGAAAGTCGCTTGCCGGTCTGTGGGAGTTTCCGGGCGGCAAGGTCGAGACCGGAGAGACGCCGGAGGAAACCCTGGTGCGCGAACTCGACGAGGAACTGGGCATCCAGACCAAGGTTGCCTGTCTCGCGCCCCTGACGTTTGCCAGCCACACGTATGAAACATTCCATCTGCTGATGCCTCTCTATATCTGCCGTCGCTATGAAGGCATTCCGCATGGACGCGAGGGACAGGCGATCAAATGGGTGCGGGCCAAGGCGCTGCGCGACTATCCCATGCCGCCGGCCGACGAGCCGCTGATCCCATTCCTTCAGGATCTGTTGTGAGCGCGGGATATTTTCCGCAGCGTTCTTAATACAAAGTTTATAACCCTCGGGCAAAACTGATCGCTGTTCATGCGTCGTGCGTGTGTGGAGCGTCCTATGGCAAACGAAGATTTCTGGCGGGCTGCCCGATCCAGGGAACGGTCTTCGGTGAAAACCGGAAGAACCGGAGTTCTCAATATCGCCCTGCTTTTCGGCACGGCTGCGATTGCGCTGTCGCTTGTTGTCACGCCGATGCTTGCCGACAAGACCGAGAAGAAGACGCTGGCCTTTCAGCCGGACGAATACGACATGATGAGCACCGGCTCCATTCCGAAGGCCGATGGCGGAAAGCGTTATACGATCCGCCGCAGCGTTCTGCAGGAAACGCCGGGCTCGGTCTGCATCATCGATGGCTTCGGCCAGCGCTGTTAAGGCAAATAGGTTCAATCAGGCTCGCCTATGTGGCCGAGGTCCGCGTTCTACTGGAGCGAAGATGCGTTTGTTCAGCAGGTTTATCTCGGATCGCCACGGTGCCACCGCCATCGAGTATGGACTGATCGCCGCGATCATGAGCGTTGCGCTGATCAGCGGCTACGGGGCCTTTACCAACTCGCTGCAGAATACGTTCGGCATCGTTGAAGACAGCGTCAGCAACGCGGGCAACTAGTCCTTTTCGGCGATTGCGGATCCCGGTGCCTTACGATTCGGATCGAGGGCTTCGGCGAGGCGCATCTTTGCCGAGCCCGGCTTCAGCGGTTTCTGCTGGCTCTCATGCGGCGCCCAGCCCGATACGAAGATCATCGAAAACGTCGCCCGAATGCGTCCGTCAGGATCGGCGTAGCGTTCGGCATAGAGGTCTGCTGCTCGCAGGAAGAAACCTCTCGTCAGCGGCTTGCGGCTGCGCCCGATCAGAGGATTTGCCATGCCCATCGCGCGCAGGTCGCGCATCAGGGCAAAGAGGTTGTCGTAGCGGACGGTAAAGCTTTCCTCGTCGATGACCGGCAGGGCAAAGCCTGCGCGCTGCAGCAGCGAGCCGACGTCGCGGATATCGGGAAACGGGATGACTCTGGGACTTGCGCCACCATGAAGCTCGGTTTCGGCGCTAAGCAAAACGTCGCGCAGTTCAGCGAGCGTTCCGGCGCCGGGAATGGCGGCGAGCAGAAGGCCGTCGGGTTTCAGGGCTCGGCGCATCTGGATGAGCATGCCTGGCGTGTCGTTGGTCAGGTGCAGGGACAGCGGCGACAGGATCAGGTTGGCCGATTCTGCGGCCAGCGGAACGCTTTCGAAACGCGCCGTCGTCAGGCTCTGGTCCGGATCGCCGAAGACCGTGCTGGTTTCGACACGATCCAGCACGTCGATCTTGCCCGTCGCCAGCGCTGCCCTTGCTGCGACTCCGGTTGCGCCGAACAGTTCGACGGCGCGTTCGAAATGGCGCTCGACCAGAGCCAGCCTGTCTGCCAGTTCACGTCCGGCAAGCTCGAGCAGGAAATCGCTGCCCTTTTCGGCGCGGGTTCTCGCCTTTTCGCGATTGGCTGTGATCAGGCCCTCGTCGAAGAGCTGGTGCATGCGGCAATTCCCTGTCGGATTCGGGTCTGGCTAAGGGCGCGTATCACGCCTAAAGTCACGTCATGCTGGCTCACATAGTGCAGAAAACGCTCGCCGTCAGCCGGGAAAGACCCCGGACGCTGGCGATTGGCCTGTTTGCCCTGTTTTATCCGCCGTGTTGTGCCCATTGCCATGCCCGAACTCAACGCCATGCGGCACTGTGTCCGTCCTGCTGGAGCCGAATGCCGTTCATCGAGCGGCCGTTCTGCGAGGTGCTCGGTACGCCGTTTGCGCATGATCCCGGCGATGGCATGGTGTCGGGGGAGGCGATCGCCCATCCGCCGGTGTTCGACCGCTTGCGCTCCGTGGCGCTTCATGACGGCGTTGCGCGCGATCTGGTGCATGACCTGAAATATCGCGATCGCGGCGATCTGGCGCCGATGATGGCCGGCTGGATGGCACGGGCTGCGGCCACCGAGCTGGCGCAGGCGGACGGCATCGTGCCGGTGCCATTGCATCGAACCCGGCTCTTTCGCCGGATGTTCAACCAGTCGGCCGAACTGGGGCGCCATCTGGCCGCCCTGTCCGACATAGATTTCATGCCGCAGGTGCTGGTGCGGCGCAAGCGGACCGAGCAACAGGTCGGCCTGACGGCCAATGCCAGGGCGCTCAACGTGCGCGGCGCGTTCATCGTGCCCAAGGAACGACAGGACATGGTGTTCGGCCGCCGGCTGATCCTGATCGACGACGTCTATACCACGGGTGCGACGGTGAGTGCGGCCACCACTGCCCTGAAAAAGGCAGGCGCTACGGATGTCACTGTTTTGACCTTTGCAAGGGCTGTGTCCGGGCCTATATGAAGGCAGCATTTTTCAACGTCCTACCCTCGTGACGGAGTTTTGAATGGCAGGTGTTACGATCTATACGCGTCAGGGCTGCGGTTATTGTTCGCGGGCCAAGGCATTGCTGGCGTCGAAAGGGGTCGATTTTGTCGAACATGACGCGACAGGCAACGCCGGACTTCGCAACGAGATGATCTCCAGGTCCAACGGCGGAACGACCTTTCCGCAGATCTTCATCAACGACCGGCATGTCGGCGGCTGCGACGACCTTCACGCGCTGGATCGCGCCGGTGGGCTCGATCCGCTGCTGGCTCAGTAAAGGGACATATCCAATGGTATTCAAGGCTGCTGCCGTCCAGATGTGCTCCGGGGTCGACCCGGAGAAAAACGCGGCGTCGATGGCGCGGCTCGTGCGCGAGGCCGCCGCGGCGGGTGCTGTCTATGTGCAGACGCCGGAAATGACCGGTGCCGTGCAGAAGGATCGTCCGGGCCTGATGGCGATCCTGCGCGACGAGGATACCGATATCATCGTCAAGACGGCGTCGGACCTGGCGCGTGAGCTTGGCATCCATCTGCATGTCGGCTCGACTGCGATCAAGCTGGGCGATGGCAAGATCGCCAACCGCGCCTTCCTGTTCGGTCCTGACGGCCACAAGATCACCTCCTATGACAAGATCCACATGTTCGACGTCGATCTCGACAATGGCGAGAGCTGGCGCGAGAGCTCGGTCTACCGGCCGGGCACGCGGGCGGTGGTCGCCGATCTGCCTTTCGCCAAGGTCGGCTTCGGGGTCTGTTACGACGTGCGTTTCCCTCATCTGTTCCGGGCCGAGGCCATGGCCGGGGCGGAAATCCTGACGACGCCCGCCGCCTTCACCAAGCAGACCGGCGAAGCGCATTGGGAAATCCTGCTGCGTGCACGGGCGATCGAGAACGGGGCCTATGTGATCTCGGCCGCCCAGGCGGGCGTGCATGAAGATGGCCGCGAGACCTTCGGCCATTCGATGATCGTCGATCCCTGGGGCAAGGTGCTGGCATCTGCCGGTGGCAGCGGCGAGGCCGTGGTGATCGCCGAGATCGATACCGGTGCAGTGAAGGCTGCGCGGGCGAAGATCCCGAACCTGAAGAACGGCCGCGATTTCGAACTCGATTTTGCGCCGGTTCTGGCGAAGGGAGGCGTGACAGTTTGATCCGCTATTCGTTGTGCTGCGATAGCGCTCACGAATTCGAGGGCTGGTTTTCCGAGAGCGCCGATTTCGAGCGTCAGAAGGCGACCGGCTTTCTGACCTGTCCGGTCTGTGGTTCTGCGGAGATCTCGAAAGTGCTGATGGCACCGTCGGTTTCGACGGCGCGGCACAAAGAGACGATGCAGGCGCTGGCCATTTCCAGCGCGCAGAAGCAGGCCGTGGTCAAGCTGAAGGAAGCGATCCAGGAGATCCGCGCCAATAGCGAGGACGTCGGTGCGCGGTTTTCGGAGGAAGCGCGCAAGATCCATTACGGCGAAGCGGAGGCACGCGGCATTATCGGCCAGGCGTCACCGGTCGAGGTGAAATCCATGCTCGAAGAAGGCATCGAGATCGCGCCCTTGCCGGTCCTGCCGGACGATGCGAATTGAGTGGGCCAGTTCACCATATCGCACTCTATAATTTCGGTCTTCATGTTGCCGACCATGACGATCCGGCGGTTGCCGGCTTCGTCAGACGCGAGCCGTTCAATTTCGAGGCTGCAAGACGTGCCGGCGGTTATGTGGGTCGTTCCGGCTATGATGGAGAGCCCGGGCCAGAGAGCTGGGGCGAGCAGGTATTTCCAAGATTTATCAAAGCAAGCGGTCGCGAAAGCGGGCCGTCCTCATTGTCGCTATGGCTCGACCTCGAGAGCCTGATGGCCTTTTCCTATTCGGGCGTGCATGCCGAGGCGCTGAAGAACGCACGCCGCTGGAACGTTGTGCAGACCTGGCCGCCACTCGTGCTGTTCTGGGTCGAGGCGGGACAGAGGCCGGATTGGGCAGAGGGCGTGGCACGCCTCGAGGAACTGGCCGACAAGGGCGCCTCGGCGCATGCCTTCACCTTCAAGCAGTCTTTCGATCCGCAAGGTGCGCCGTATCGCATCGACCGGGATCGCGTGAAACGGATCGCCGCCGAGAACATGGCCGGCCAGCACGACCTGCTGGAGGTCGTGAAGACGCTGCCGGCCTGATCCGGTTCAGCCCTTGAAGCCGCCGTCATCCAGGTAGGTCTGCTCCTCGGCCGTGGTTGCGCGCCCAAGAGCCGCATTGCGGTGGGGGAAGCGGCCGAAGCGGGTGATGATCTCCTGATGGACCACCGCGTAGCGCAGGCATTCTGCGTCATCGACCCGTTCGTGATGGGTGGTGAACAGATCTATGCTGGTCTGCTGGTCGGCAGGATCCTCGGAATGCTCGAAGGGCAGGTAGAAGAAGATCGCCATCGGCGGATCGACCAGCCTGTCTAAGCCTTTGCTGACGGCCTGCCTTGCTATGGATAGAGCAAGCGGGTCGGTGGCGAAGGCATGGCCGCTGCCGCGGAACATGTTGCGCGGGAACTGGTCGAGCAGGATCAAGAGGGCGAGCGTGCCGTCCGGCGTGTCCAGCCCGTCGCTGCATTCGTTGCGGGCGGCGGCGAAATGCAGATCGGTGAAACGCGCCTTGAGCTCGGCGTCGAGCGCCTCATCCTTGACGAACCACTTTTCGCGTCCGGTATCGCGCCAGAAGGCCATGACATCCTGCGCGGAACTCATGCAGCCGGCCGCCTGGCGAGGACCATGTAGTTCACGTCGATATCGGACGACAGGTTCCACTGGTTCTGCAGCGGATTGAAGAACACCCCCTTCATCTCGACGACCTGCATGCCGCTCGCTGTCAGGGGTGCTTCGATTTCCTCAGGGCGCACCAGCTTTTCGTATTGATGCGTGCCGCGCGGCAGCCAGCGCAGAAGATATTCGGCACCGACGATGGCAAGCGCTGCGGCCTTGAAGGTGCGGTTGATCGTCGAGACCAGCATCATGCCACCGGGGCGGACCATGGAAGCGCAGGTCGACAGGAAGAAATCGACGTCGGCGACATGTTCGACGACTTCCATGTTGAGCACGATGTCGAAGGTCTCGCCGGCTTCTGCGAGCGCTTCGGCGGTGACGGCGCGGTAGTCGACGGGGACGCCGCTCTGGGCAGCATGGGTCATGGCGATCTTGATGTTTTTTTCGGAGGCATCGGCCCCTAGGACATCGGCACCCATGCGGGCAACCGGTTCCGACAACAGGCCGCCGCCGCAGCCGATATCGAGGATACGCAGGCCTTCCAATGGGCGATGGGCCTTTGGGTCACGGCCATAGTGGGCGCAGACCATGTCGCGGATATAGGCGAGGCGCACGGGGTTGATCTTGTGCAGCGGGCGGAACTTGCCGGTCGGGTCCCACCATTCCGCCGCCATGGCGGAAAAGCGATCGACTTCGGACTGATCAATGGTGGTGCGTGCCTCTGCGGTCATGATGCTGCCCTCTTAAGGTGGTTGCGCTTCAAGTCGGATTATCGGCCCGCAAAGTCAAGAGCGGCATGGTCGCAGGCTCTGGTCAGCGCGAAGGCGGAACCTTGGCCGATGGTTCGACGTTTCGCTTACACGATTCGCATATACAGGCGGCTTTGCCGTGATGAGTTCAAGGAGATCTACGATGCACAAGTTCTTGGTTTTGGCGGCAGCGGCCGTGTCGGCCACAATGGTTCCCGTCATCGCCGAGGCCGCGCCGGCTTTTTCGACCGCCAATGTCAATATGCGGTCCGGTCCGAGCACCCGCTATCCCGCCGTTGTGGTTGTGCCCGCTGGTACCCGCGTCAACATTGTCGGCTGCATGACATCGGCCAACTGGTGCGACGTGTCCTTCGCCGGCTATCGCGGCTGGGTATCGGGATCGTATCTGCAGGCGAGCGTTTCGCAGCGCCGGGTTTACGTCGGCCCCGAATACTATCGTCCGCTCGGGATTCCTTCGGTGACGTTCAGCATCGGGCGCTACTGGGACGACAATTATCGCGGCCGGGACTTCTACCGGGATCGTGACCGCTGGCGCGATGGCGATTACCGTCCGGGTAGTGACGACCGCTATAACCGTCCGCAGTTCGACCGAAACCATCAGCTCAACGAGGAGCGGGCCCGCGACATTCGTCGCGACAGTGACCAGCGGGCGCAGGAATTGCAGCGTGACCGCGACCGCCGCGAGGATCAGCGCCGCGCGGGTGGCCCGCGTGACAATCGCAATCCGAATGCCTTCCAGCTGTTCTGCGGGCAGGATCCGAATTGCCGCGCCCGCCAGGGAAACTGACGCACGCTACACATGATCCGGAAAGGGCGCCGATTGGCGCCCTTTTCTGTTGTCGTCAATTCTGGATGCGTCTTGCCAGACCGTCGGTAATGCGTTTGGCCAGGGCCTGGTAATTGCCATCAAAGTGATGGCCTCCGGCGATCTCTTGCGTTTCGACATCTGAGCCGACGAGGTCGCGGCACGCATCGTCTTCCTCGTCCGACCCGTAGAAACACTGAACCAGCGAGGGGGAGATCTTTCGGATATCATCCAGCGGGTCGTGGCCTGTGCTTGCCGCCTGACCGAGCCAGCCCGATACCGAGACTTCATAATCCACCTGATGGGACAGGGCGAGCAGGCTGATCTGCGGCACGCGGGATTTCAGCTTGTCCGGCAGGCCGTTGAATGCAGCCGGGAGAATGTCGGCGCCGAAGGAATATCCGACCAGCAGCACGTGGTGGACGTTCCAGCGCTTGCCGTAGGTGTGGATAATCTCGGCCAGATCGCTGCTTGTCTGCTCCGGCGTGCGCTCGGACCAGAAATAGCGCAGTGAGTCGATGCCGACGATCGGGATGCCGGATGACTGGAGCTGGCTGGCGACTTCGCTATCGAGGTCGCGCCAGCCGCCATCGCCGGAATAGATCACCGCCATCGTATCGCGGGACGGGCTCGCATCGAGGATCGTCAGCGGCATTCCCAGAGGGCTGTCGGTCTGGCTCTGGACCGCGATCAGTTCGTCGAGAGTGGCGGAAAAGGTCGTGTCGGGGGCGTCGGTGATTTCTCTCAGATCAATGTCTGGATGTTTGGTGATGAGCGACTGGACGTGGTCCACGCCGTCCTTGGGGGCCTTGTCGCTGACCAGAACCGTTGCCGGATCGGGCAGGTCGCCGTCGGTCAGGGCGTATTGCATACGGTCGCCGGCCTTGGTCTTTTCCGCCGGCGTGCACAATTGCTTTGCCAGCGGAATGCCGGCCTGCGGGTCGAGCGCCAGTGTCTGGCCGATCGTGGCCTTGGGGGTCTGGGCAAGGATGGCCAGCGCCAGCGCGCCGCCTTCGCCACGTCCGGCGATGATCGGCGGCAGGAAGGCGGTGTTGCCGGCCTTGCGCTGCAGCTGGTGGCTGAGTTCCTCGATGTCGGAGACCGTGTAGATGCAGTCGCCCTTGTCGGTGGACAGCGAGGCCAGGTATTTCGGCGTGTCGATGCCGATAACGATCCCGCCATTGCCCTGCAAGCGTTCGGCCTCGGCCTGGTCGCCCGTCTGCCAGCCGGCGCCGTCCGACAGCAGGACGACGAGTGCACGGGCGTCGTCGTCGGGTAAAAGCGTGACCGGTGCCGGGATCATGCCGGTGTCGAGCGGCGGCTCCTGGGCCAGGGCAGGTGCCAGCGTGGGCACGGTCGACAGGAGCGGAAGGGCGAGCAGACCTGCCTTGAGGATGGGGTTCATTTCTTCACCACGCCTTTCAGGCCGCCGCCGATCAGAAGCGTTGCATCGACGAGGGCAAGGATAGGGTTGAGGCCGCCGGAGACGGCCAGATAACGGGGCTGCCAGTCGGGGTGGAATTTTGCCTTGAAGGCGCGCAGGCCCTTGAAGTTGTAGAGCCGTTCGCCGTGTTCGTAGAATGTGTTGGCGATGCGGTCCCAGACGGGCGCCACCTGGCGGCGCGACAGGCCGGAAAGCGGCGCCATGCCGAGATTGAAATGCTGGAAACCCCGATCGCGCAGCCGGGTGAGCAGGCTGATGAACAGATAATCCATCGCGCCTTTCGGCGCATCGGGCGAAAACCGCATCAGGTCGATGGAGGCTTCCTCCTTGGTGTCGGTCAGCAGGATATTGGCGAAGGCGACGATACGGCCTTCGAAACGCAGGATCGCGACCGACTGGGACAGCATATAGGCATCGGTGAAGGCGCCGAGCGAAAAGCCCTTTTCCTTGGCGCGATGATGGGCGAGCCAGGCATCCGAGATCGCGCGAAGGTCTTCCAACACGCCTGCAACGTTTTCCGCCTCGACGATTTCGAACGTCAGGCCGTCGCGTTCAGCACGGGTGGCGGACTGACGCAGGCCGGCCCATTTGCCACCTTTCAGATCAAAACTGGACAGGTCGACGACGGCGAGTTCGCCGAGCTTGAAGGCTTTCATGCCGGCATCGGCGATGGCCGGCAGCAGGACGGGGGAGGCCTGGTAGAACACCGCCCGGCAGCCGGCAGCGCGGGCGGTCTCGACGAACTGCCAGACCAGTTCGTTGCGCGAGGCCTTCGGCCCGATCGGATCGAGAAAGGCGATGAAGGACCGGCCCTGCTTGCCATACATGAGGAAAGCCTTGCCGTCGGGCGAAAACATCACCGTCTTGTCGCCGGTACGGACGAGATTGGCATCGGCGATCCCGTTGCGGTTCAGCATCTCGACGGCGGCCGAGATGTCCTCGTCGCCGGAGGGCAGAACGGCTTGGCTTGCCGGTCGCGTCAGGCTGAACAGCGCGATGGCACTGGAGGCAATGGCAAGCCCGAGGGCGGCGCGCAGCGAACGGGGGGCTTCGGCGGAAAACTCGAACTGCCACCAGAGTTCGTGACTGTATTCGACATCGCGGTAGACGAAGAGCAGGATGACGACGGCGCCGATGACCAGCACGGCCATGGCAAGAAGCCAGGATGTTGTCAGGGCCTGGCGCAGCGAGGCGGGGCGGGTGAAAGCCCGGCGGCTGGACAGCAGGCCGACGAGAAGGATTGCCAGCATGGCCGCTTCGAAAAGGGCGATTGCCTTGGCGATGGACAGCAACAGGGCGAGCAGCGACAGAGCCACGGCCGCCCACCAGGCGCCGTCGAGACGCTGGGCCATGCCGCGGGCGACGACGATCAGCAACAGACCGGTCAGACTGGCGAGGAAATGTGCACCTTCGACAAGCGGCAGGGGCAGGTAGCCGGCCAGAATGTCCAGATTGGTGTCCGGTGTCGGCGTGACGCTCGAGACGATCAGCATGGTGCCGAGGACCAGCGCCAGGGCCGCCAACAGGGGCGGGGCCAGCCGACCGGCCGTGCGGGCGATGCCGGTGGAGAGGGGGCTTCCGGCGAGATGACGCAATTCGCTGATGGTGACCAGCAGAATGGCGATCAGGAGCGGCAGGACATAGTAGATCAGGCGATAGGCGACGAGGGCTGCGAGCACGGCGTCGGTGCCGATGCGGCTGCCGAGCGTGGCGATCATCACCGTTTCGAACACGCCGATGCCGGCTGGGACATGGCTGACAATGCCGACGCCGATGGCAACTGCGTAGACGCAGAAAAATGCCGGCCAGCTGATGGCGGCTTCGGGAGGCAGAAGCACGTAAAGCACGGTTGCCGAGAAGGCGATGTCGAGCACGGTGACGAGGAACTGGCGCGACAGGGTGCGGCTGTCGGCCAGCCGAAGCGTCATCTTGCCGATCTTCAGGCCGTCGCGGCTGGCGATGATCAGCAGGCTGCCGATGCCGATCAGCACGACGACGGCACCGCCGAGCAACCATGCGGGATCGAGCCCGATCAGCGGCGCGATCTCGCCCGACATGGGGATCAGGGCGAGTGCGGTGATGATGGCGAGGCCAAGCGAGAAGGACAGGGTGACGAAGGCGACGATGCGGCCGATCTCGTCCGGCGCAAGGCCGGCACGGGAATAGGCCCGGTAGCGGATGGCGCCACCCGACAGCGCGCCGAAGCCCGCGACATTGCCGACGGCATAGGCGCTGAAGGCCGTCAGGGCGACTTCTGCGATCGGGCGCCTGCGGCCGATATAGGACAGGGCATTCAGGTCGTAGAAGCAGAGCGTGGCGAAGCTCAAGGCGGTGAAGAGAACGGCAAGCAGGATCGAACCCGTGCCGGTTGCCTGCAGGCCCCGGATGACGTCGGCATAGGTCACTTCCTCGGTCAGGCGGTAGATGGCAAAGCCGACCATGGAGAAGACGGCCAATGTCAGGACCGCGGCTATCGGCTTTGCATGGCGGCTGAATGCGGAAGGCGTAGGGAGGTCGAGGGCTTCGGGATTGTTCGTGGCGTCCTGGTCGAGCGTGGAACTGTCGAGCGTTGGCTTCATGACAAGCGATCCGATTTCATTTCGAGACTTGCTGCAGACCCGCTCCCAGCCAGGCAGGTGATGGTTGGCGCTCGAATTCGTGCCAAATTATGGCAGAGGTCTCGCCCGATCCGCGACAGAAAAGCGCCTGCAAGCGTACCGATACGGGCCTAAGTGACCGTTGCGTGTCCCGCGCTTATTCGCTAAAAGCGCCGCAACCTGCCGGTTTCCAGAAAGACCGGTGTTTCTTCGCCGGGTTTCCGGCGTTTCTCAAGGGCATACGGTTCAAGTCTATGGCTCGCATTGTCATGAAATTCGGCGGTACATCCGTCGCCAATCTCGAACGCATCCACAATGTCGCGCGCCATGTGAAACGTGAGGTGGATGCCGGCCACGAAGTGGCTGTCGTCGTCTCGGCGATGTCGGGCAAGACCAATGAACTGGTCGGCTGGGTCGAGAACATGCCGAAGGTCGCTGGGGCGGATTCGCCGTTCTACGATGCGCGCGAATACGATGCCATCGTCGCTTCGGGCGAGCAGGTCACTTCCGGCCTGCTGGCGATTGCGCTGCAGTCTATGGGCATCAATGCGCGCTCGTGGCAGGGCTGGCAGATCGCCATCAAGACGGACAATGCGCATGGCGCGGCCCGCATCCAGGAAATCGACGGTTCCGACATCGTTCGCCGCATGGGCGAAGGCCAGGTGGCCGTGGTCGCCGGCTTCCAGGGCATCGGACCGGACAACCGGATCGCGACGCTCGGCCGTGGCGGCTCGGATACATCTGCGGTTGCGATTGCGGCAGGCCTGAAGGCTGACCGCTGCGACATCTATACAGATGTCGACGGCGTCTACACGACCGATCCTCGCATCGAGCCCAAGGCGCGCCGCCTGAAGAAGGTGGCGTTCGAGGAAATGCTGGAAATGGCATCGCTCGGCGCCAAGGTCCTGCAGGTCCGTTCCGTCGAACTGGCCATGGTTCACAAGGTCCGCACCTTCGTGCGCTCCAGTTTTGAAGATCCCGATGCACCGGGCATGGGCGATCTGCTCAATCCGCCCGGCACGCTGATTTGTGATGAGGATGAAATCGTGGAACAGGAAGTCGTAACCGGTATTGCCTATGCCAAGGATGAAGCGCAGATCTCGCTGCGCCGGCTTGCCGACCGTCCGGGCGTTTCGGCTGCCATCTTCGGGCCGCTGGCCGAATCCCATATCAATGTCGACATGATCGTCCAGAACATTTCGGAAGACGGTTCCAAGACGGACATGACGTTCACCGTTCCCTCCGGCGACGTCGACAAGGCGCTCAAGGTTCTGTCCGACAACAAGGACAAGATCGGCTACGATGTCATCCAGAGCGAAAAGGGCCTCGTCAAGGTTTCGGTCATCGGCATCGGCATGCGCAGCCACGCCGGCGTTGCCGCCAGCGCCTTCCGGGCATTGGCCGAGAAGGGCATCAACATCAAGGCGATCACCACGTCCGAGATCAAGATTTCCATCCTGATCGACGGTCCCTATGCGGAGCTTGCGGTTCGCACTTTGCATTCCTGCTACGGTCTGGATAAGAATTGATTCCATAGAGCGGTCGTTGATCCCGGGTGTCAGACATACCCGGGGCGGCCAGGCCGCCGACCAACCGGAAGTGGAGCCAATCCGCGATGAGAGACCTTTCAGCGGGTCCACGCGTCCTGCTCAAGCGGCTGCGCGAATTGATGGCAGAGCCGCTCGAGCCGCAGGAACGTCTTGACCAGATCGTTCGCCAGATCGCGAGCAACATGGTCGCCGAAGTGTGCTCTGCTTATGTGCTGCGTTCTGACGGCGTTCTCGAGCTTTATGCCACCGAAGGTCTGAACAAGGACGCTGTCCATCTGGCCCAGCTGAAAATGGGCCAGGGTCTCGTCGGCACGATTGCAGCGTCTGCCCAGTCGCTCAACCTTTCCGATGCCCAGGCGCATCCCGCCTTTCGCTACTTGCCCGAGACAGGCGAAGAGATCTATCATTCCTTCCTCGGCGTGCCGATCCTGCGCGCCGGCCGAAGCCTCGGTGTTCTCGTCGTCCAGAACAAGGCGCAGCGCAACTATCGTGAAGACGAGCTCGAAGCGCTCGAAACCACGGCCATGGTGCTTGCCGAAATGATCGCCACCGGTGAACTGAAGAAGATTACCCGTCCCGGCCTCGAACTTGACCTGACGCGACCTGTGACCATCGATGGCGACAGCTATTCGGAAGGCATCGGCCTTGGCTATGTCGTGCTGCACGAGCCGCGCATCGTCGTCACCAACCTGCTCAACGAAGACACCGAGACGGAAATCCGCCGGCTGGCGGATGCGCTCGGCTCCTTGCGCATCTCGATCGACGACATGCTGTCGCGGCGGGAAATCTCCATGGAAGGCGAGCATCGCGACGTGCTCGAGACCTATCGCATGTTTGCCCATGACCAGGGGTGGGTGCGGCGCATGGAGGAGGCGATCAACAACGGCCTGACGGCGGAAGCAGCGGTCGAAAAGGTCCAGAGCGACACCAAGGCGCGGATGATCCGGCTGACGGATCCCTATCTGCGCGAACGCATGCATGATTTCGACGACCTGGCGAACCGGTTGCTGCGCCAGTTGACCGGTTTTTCGCCACGCAGTGCTGCCGAAGGCTTCCCGGCCGATGCGGTGATCTTTGCCCGTGCCATGGGTGCTGCCGAACTGCTCGACTATCCGCGCGCCAATCTGCGGGGCCTGGTTCTCGAAGAAGGTGCCGTGACCAGCCATGTGGTGATCGTTGCCCGAGCCATGGGCATCGCTGTCGTTGGGCAGGCCGCGGGGGCCGTGGCCTTGGCGGAAAACGGCGATCCCGTGATCATCGATGGGGTCGATGCCAAGGTGCATATCCGCCCGGTTGCCGACCTGCAGAAGGCCTATGAGGAAAAGGTGCGGTTGCGCGCCCGGCGCCAGGAACAGTTCCGCGCCCTGCGCGATGTCGAGCCACTGACCAAGGATGGCCAGCGGATCAAGCTGCAGATGAATGCCGGCCTGCTTGTCGACCTGCCGCAATTGGCCGAATCCGGGGCCGACGGGATCGGCCTGTTTCGGACCGAGCTGCAGTTCATGATTTCCTCGACCATGCCCAAGGGCGAGGAGCAGGAAAGCTTTTACCGGAGCGTGCTGAAGCAGGCCAATGGCCGGCCGGTGACGTTCCGGACACTGGATATCGGTGGCGACAAGGTCGTCTCCTATTTCCGCTCCCAGGAAGAGGAAAATCCGGCGCTTGGCTGGCGCGCGATCCGGCTGTCGCTGGATCGGCCGGGCCTGTTGCGCATCCAGCTCAGGGCATTGTTGAAGGCTGCGGCCGGTGCCGAGCTGAAGATGATGCTGCCGATGGTGACCGAGGTCGCTGAAATCCGCGCGGTGCGCGAACTGATGCAGAAGGAAGTCCAGTATATTTCGAAGTTCGGCCATCCCTTGCCGAAGAAGCTGCAGTTCGGCGCCATGCTCGAAGTGCCTGCCCTGCTGTGGCAGCTCGATGAGTTGATGGAGGAGGTCGACTTCGTCTCCGTCGGGTCGAACGATCTGTTTCAGTTTTCCATGGCAGTGGATCGTGGCAATGCGCGGGTTGCCGATCGTTTCGACGTTCTCGGGCGGCCGTTCCTGCGCATCCTGCGCGACATCGTCCGGGGCGCGGATCGCAACAACACACCGGTGACGCTGTGCGGCGAGATGGCCGGCAAGCCGCTTTCGGCCATGGCGCTGCTTGGTATCGGCTTCCGCTCGATCTCGATGTCACCGACGGCGATCGGGCCGGTGAAGGCAATGTTGCTCGGGCTTGACGTGTCGAAGCTGTCTGTGGAACTTGAAGCGGCGCTTGACGACCACCGTTCGCTTGTGCCACTGCGCGACCTGTTGGTCCGCTTTGCGGAAGACAATAATATTCCCGTCTAAAGCAATAAAAAAACTGGAGTGAAGGGTGGCGAAGCTTCCTGTCGAGAAAATGCGCGAGCTCGAGCGCCGGTTTGGCGAGATCGAAGCGCGAATGTCGGCAGGACCGGCAGCCGACGTCTACGTCAAGCTTGCCTCGGAATATTCCGAACTCGAGCCGGTGGTGAAGAAGATCCGCGAGTATCAGTCGGCGACGGCCGAAGAGGCCGATCTTCGCAGTATGCTGAACGACAAGGGCACCGATCGCGAGATGCGCGACTTAGCCGAGATGGAGCTGCCCGGCGTGCAGGCTCGGCTCGAGACGCTCGGTACCGAAATGCAGATTCTGCTTCTGCCGAAGGATGCGGCCGACGAGAAAAGCGCGATCCTGGAAATCCGCGCCGGGACCGGCGGTTCCGAAGCCGCCCTGTTTGCCGGCGACCTGTTTCGCATGTACGAGCGCTTCGCCAGTACCAAGGGCTGGAAGGTCGAGGTCCTGTCCTCCAGCGAAGGCGATGCCGGCGGCTTCAAGGAAATCATCGCGACGGTCACCGGCCGGGGCGTGTTCTCCAAGCTAAAGTTCGAGTCCGGCGTTCACCGCGTGCAGCGCGTGCCCGATACCGAGACGCAGGGGCGTATCCATACCTCGGCGGCGACCGTTGCCGTCCTGCCCGAAGCGGAGGACATCGACATCGAGGTGCGGGCCGAAGACATCCGCATCGACACGATGCGCTCGTCCGGCGCCGGCGGCCAGCACGTCAACACGACCGATTCGGCGGTGCGCATTACCCACCTGCCGACCGGGCTTGTGGTGACATCCTCGGAGAAGTCGCAGCACCAGAACCGCGCTAAGGCGATGCAGGTCCTGCGCTCGAGGCTCTATGACATGGAGCGTCAGAAAATCGACAATGAACGCTCTGCCGACCGCAAGAGCCAGGTCGGCTCCGGCGACCGCTCCGAGCGTATCCGCACCTACAATTTCCCACAGGGTCGGATCACCGATCACCGCATCAACCTGACGCTCTACAAGCTGGACCGGATGATGGAAGGCGATATCGATGAAGTGGTCGATGCGCTGATCAACGATTACCAGGCCGGGCAGCTCGCGCAGCTGGGTGAAAGCCTGTGACCGGCGCGGTGGTGACTTGCCAGGGCCTGATCCTGGAAGCCCGCCGTCGTTTCGAGGTCGAGGGCATCGTAGACGCCGCCACCGATGCAAAGGTGCTGGTGTCCAGCCTTCTCGGCCTCAGCCAGACCGACCTGGTTCTGCGCGGTGACCAACCTGTCGATGACGCCCGGCTGGCGGTCGTCGAGCAGGCGATCGTCAGACGCCTGGCGCGGGAGCCGGTTCATCGTATTCTCGGCAAGCGCGACTTCTATGGTTTGGAGCTCGGCCTGTCGGCGGGCACATTGGAACCGCGTCCCGACACGGAAGTGCTGGTGGATGCGTTGCTGCCGCATCTTCGTCATATCGTCGAAGTGAAAGGCGCCGCCGAGATCGTCGATCTTGGCACGGGGACCGGTGCGATCGCATTGGCCTTGCTGGCAGAATGCCCCGAGGCGCGGGCGATCGGCGTCGATATTTCGCAAGATGCCCTGGCGACCGCCGTCCGGAATGCAGAGCGCAACGGATTGGCGCAACGCTTCGAAGGCCGGCAGAGCAGTTGGTTCGAAAAGGTGCCGGAAAAGTTCGATCTGATCGTCTCGAATCCGCCTTATATCCGTAGCGATGTGGTGCTGACGCTCGATCCGGAAGTTCAGATTTTTGATCCCGCCGCCGCGCTGGATGGTGGAAGAGACGGTCTTGACGCCTACAGGGCGATTGCCGAGCAGGCATTGGCGCATTTGCACGAACGTGGGCTTGTCGGTCTCGAGATCGGTTGGGACCAACGCGAGGCCGTCACGCAAATATTTGAGAAAAAAGGTTTTTCTCTCGTTGAAGGACGCAAGGACCTGGGTGGAAATGACAGGGTTCTTGTCTTTGCAACCGGTGATTCCTGATCATTTTGCTGCGCTTGCTAAGGATAATTCCGATAAACAAAGAAAAATGCTTGGTTTTCCGAATGAACAGAGATAGCTTGCGGGCACGCAACGGGTGACGGAGAAAGAACGAAAGATTCGTTCCTGTCTGGGTCGGCTTCGATAATGGTTCGCTCGATGAACCTCACGAAGCGAAATAGACCGATGCGTGAATCAGTTAACTTGACTCTCACCAGCGGCGAGCAAGCCGACGGCGCAGTCTGCGGACAGCGCGCGGAGACTTGGTCCGGTTTGACCAAAGCCGATGGCGCAGCCATTTATCAGCACAACAAAGACATTCAGGTGATTCTTCTATGAGGCCAGGACAGCAGAATAAGCGTGGTCGAGGGCGTAACAATAGCGGCGGCGGTGGTAGCAGCGGTGGTGGCGGTGGTGGCGGCGGTGGCGGCAACTTCAACCGCAAGGGCCAGAACCCGCTGACCCGGTCCTATGACAGTTCCGGTCCTGACGTGAAGATCCGTGGCACAGCTCAGCATATTGCCGAAAAGTACCAGAACCTTGCACGCGACTCGCAGAGTGCCGGCGACCGTGTCATGGCTGAAAATTATCTTCAGCATGCGGAACACTACAACCGCATCATTGCTGCCGCCCAGGCGCAGATGCAGGAGCGGTTCCAGCGCGAAGACCGCAACGACTACAATGATCGCGACGGCGATGATGGCGAAGGCATGGATGAAGGCGGCTCGCAGGGCCACCAGAGCCATCAGGGCCACCAGCCGCAGGAATTTGCCGGAAGCGGTCCGCAGCCGGTGATCGAAGAAATGCCGGCCGAAGCCGCTGCCGCTGCTGCCGAAAGCGCAGCCGAGGCAAGCCCTGCCGGCGAGCGCACCCAACCGCGCCGCCGCAGCACCACCAACCGTCCCCGTCGCCAGCCGCGTCGCGCCGCCGGTTCGGAAGAGGGTGGTGAAAACGGCGAAGGTGGCGATGGCGGTGACGCTCCGGCCATGGCCGACGTGACCGAATAAGACCACTCGGTGTGACGAAGCGAAATCGACGCCACGTTGACGGCAAATTGACGAATGCAAAACTCCGGGACGTGTCCCGGAGTTTTTCGTTTAAATGCCTCTTTAAACGGCAAATTTAACCCCCCATATCTCCGTCAACGGAGTGGTTTTCTACTCCAGGGCTCGCCTTTCAGGGAGCCTGATCCTCAACAGCCGGGCTGTGCCGCAAAGCGGGCAGCGCGGAAAACGGAGAGTGGCAAATGAACATCGAAAAATATTCCGAGCGGGTTCGTGGCTTCCTGCAGTCGGCGCAGACGCATGCGCTGTCAGAGGGCCACCAGCAATTCACCCCCGAACATGTGCTCAAAGTTTTGCTCGACGACGACCAGGGCATGGCGTCCTCGCTGATTTCGCGTGCCGGGGGTGATCCGAAGGCGGTGCGACTGGCCAATGATGCCGCGCTTGCCAAGCTGCCGAAGGTGTCGGGTGGTGATGGACAGGTCTATCTGGCAGCGCCTCTGGCCAAGGTGTTTTCGACCGCCGAAGATGCGGCCAAGAAGGCTGGTGACAGTTTCGTCACGGTCGAAAGGCTGTTGCTGGCGCTTGCGATCGAAAGCTCGGCCTCGACATCGGCCAGCCTGAAGAAGGGCGGCGTGACCGCCAATGGCCTGAACCAGGTGATCAACGAGGTCCGCAAGGGCCGGACCGCCGACAGCGCCAATGCCGAACAGGGCTTCGACGCGCTGAAGAAATATGCCCGTGACCTGACGGCGGAAGCGCGCGACGGCAAGCTCGATCCGGTCATCGGCCGTGACGACGAAATCCGCCGGACGATCCAGGTCCTGTCGCGGCGGACGAAGAACAATCCCGTGCTGATCGGTGAACCCGGCGTCGGCAAGACGGCGATTGCCGAAGGCTTGGCGCTGCGTATCGTCAATGGCGACGTGCCGGAAAGCCTGAAGGACAAGAAGCTGATGGCGCTCGACATGGGCTCCCTGATCGCGGGCGCCAAATATCGCGGCGAGTTCGAGGAGCGGCTGAAGGCCGTCCTGTCGGAAGTGCAGTCGGAGAACGGCGAGATCGTGTTGTTCATCGACGAGATGCATACGCTGGTCGGCGCCGGCAAGGCCGATGGCGCGATGGATGCGTCCAACCTGCTGAAGCCGGCACTGGCGCGCGGCGAACTGCATTGCGTCGGCGCCACCACGCTTGACGAATATCGCAAGCATGTCGAGAAGGATGCAGCCCTTGCCCGGCGTTTCCAGCCTGTGATGGTCGAAGAACCGACGGTCGAGGACACGATCTCGATCCTGCGCGGCCTGAAGGAAAAATACGAACAGCATCACAAGGTGCGGATCTCGGATTCGGCGCTGGTGGCGGCAGCGACCTTGTCAAACCGCTATATCACCGACCGTTTCCTGCCGGACAAGGCGATCGACCTGATGGACGAGGCCGCCTCACGCCTCAGGATGCAGGTAGATTCCAAGCCGGAAGAGCTCGATGAACTCGACCGCCGGATCATGCAGCTGAAGATCGAGCGCGAGGCATTGAAGAAGGAAACCGATACGGCGTCCGTCGACCGGCTGAAGCGGCTCGACACGGAGCTGACCTCGATCGAGGAGCAGGCCGATGCGCTGACGGCGCGCTGGCAGTCGGAAAAGCAGAAGCTCGGCCTTGCCGCGGACCTGAAGGGCAAGCTCGACGAGGCGCGCAACGAACTGGCCATTGCCCAGCGCAAGGGTGAGTTCCAGCGGGCCGGCGAGTTGACCTACGGCGTCATTCCGGATCTCGAAAAGGCGCTGGCTGCCGCCGAAGCGCAGGATGGTTCGAGCAATGCGATGGTCCAGGAAGTGGTGAACCCGGATGCGATTGCGCATGTGGTATCACGCTGGACCGGCATTCCGGTCGACAAGATGCTCGAAGGTGAGCGCGACAAGCTGCTGCGCATGGAAGATGAGCTGGCGAAATCGGTGGTCGGGCAGGGCGATGCCGTGCAGGCCGTGTCGCGTGCTGTGCGCCGGGCACGGGCGGGGCTGCAGGATCCGAACCGGCCGATCGGCTCGTTCATCTTCCTCGGGCCGACCGGCGTCGGCAAGACCGAGCTGACCAAGTCGCTGGCGCGTTTCCTGTTCGATGACGAAACCGCGATGGTCCGGCTCGACATGTCGGAATACATGGAGAAGCACTCGGTCTCGCGGCTGATCGGGGCACCTCCGGGCTATGTCGGTTATGACGAAGGCGGTGCACTCACCGAAGCGGTCAGGCGCAAGCCCTATCAGGTCGTGCTGTTCGACGAGATCGAAAAGGCGCATCCGGATGTGTTCAACGTGCTGTTGCAGGTTCTCGACGACGGACGCCTGACCGATGGCCAGGGCCGCACCGTCGACTTCAAGCATACGATCATCATCATGACCTCCAATCTCGGCGCGGATTACCTGACCGGACTTGGCGAAAACGAGGATGTCGATGTGGTGCGCGACCAGGTGATGGATGTGGTCAAGGCGTCGTTCCGGCCGGAATTCCTCAACCGTGTCGACGAAATCATCCTGTTCCACAGGCTGCGGCGCTCGGAAATGGGCGCGATCGTCGATATCCAGATGAAGCGGCTGCTGTCGCTTCTGGCGGAACGCAAGATCGACATCGATCTGGCACCGGATGCACGGAACTGGCTTGCCGACAAGGGCTATGATCCGGTCTATGGCGCAAGGCCGCTGAAGCGGGTGATCCAGAAATACCTGCAGGATCCGCTGGCGGAACAGATCCTGTCGGGTCAGGTGCTCGACGGGGCCAAGGTGGGCATTGCGGCGGGATCCGACCGGCTGCTGATCTCGCCGGAAAAGCCGGTCAGCGAAGCCGCCTGATCAGGCCTGATCCACGTGAACGAAAAATGGCGGCCGCTGGCCGCCATTTCTGTCTCGACTGATGTCTGGCCAGCAACCGAGCCCGCGGTTGGCCCAATTGCTACTTGCCTATTTGCTGGCGACCTGGGCCGGTTTGCCGCCGGTGAGCAGCAGGGCGTCGATACGCTCCCGCTCGACTTCGAAACGGGCGAGAGGCTCGCCGTCCAGCGCCTTGCCGCCGGGCAGGCGCACCTTCATCGCATCGACCTTGGTGCCGTTGACGATCAGTTCGTAATGCAGATGCGAGCCTGTCGATGATCCGGTCGAGCCGACAAAGCCGATGACCTGACCCTGGGTGACCTTGGCACCCGGCACGACGCCCTTGGCGATGCCGCTCTGGTGGTTGTAGGAGGAGACATAACCATTGGCGTGGCGCACCAGGGTCTGGTTGCCATAGCCCGAGGCCCAGCCGGCCTTTTCCACCACGCCATTGCCGGATGCGATGATCGGCGTGCCGCGGGGTGCGGCCCAGTCGACGCCGGTATGCATGCGGGAATAGCCGAGGATCGGATGGCGGCGCATGCCAAAGCCCGAGGTGAAGCGGCCATTGGGCACCGGATTGCGCAGCAGAAACTGCCGGATGCTCTTGCCGTTTTCATCGAAATAATCGATCGAGCCGTCTTCCGGGTTCTGGAAGCGGTAGAAGGTGGTGATCGTATCGCCGAACCGGGCGCGAACGAAGAGCAGTTCGGATTCCGCCGTCGCCTTGCCTTCGTCGTCCATCACCGAGAAGAAGGCCTCGAGCGTGTCGCTCGGCTTCAGCTGCGCCTGGAAGTCGACATTGGCGGCGAGCAGGCGGACGATCAGCGCCGTCAGTTCCTGGCTCATGCCATAGGAGAGCGCGGCCCGGTAGATACCGTCATAGACGCGCGGCAAATCGCGACTGGCCAGCGCTGCCGGGGCATTGTCGTCAAAGGCACCGATGACGGCGGCCAGTTCCGGCGGTTCGCTGCCGCGGACCATGCGGCCAGCATCGTTGACGGCGAGCGTCACGACATGCTCGGTCTTGCGATAGAGCGAGATCCGCACCAGACGAACCTCTTCGCCGCGCTGGATCAGGCCGATGCGCAACACGTCACCCTCGACGAGCGTCGGCGGACCGGTAAAGGGGGCGAGTTCGCGGGCGACATCCTCAGCCTTGGCGGTCGGATAGCCGGATGCGGTCATCAGCGCGACCACGGTCTGCTGGCGCCTGACCGGCAGCACGTCATCGGCAAATTCAGGCGTGAGCGGCGTGACGATTTCCGGCTCGGCAACGCTCATGTTCTCCTCGACGACACGGGCCGATATGCCAACGCCGAGATTGAGTTCGTCGTCATCGCTGTCGAAGCGACGCGGGTCGATATAGGAGAGGGCTGCGACCTGGCTGTTGCCGTCGGTGAGCACGGAGCCGTTCGAGCGGACGTTTTCCTCGACCTCGTCGAAACTCATCTCGCCGGCCAGCGGCACGTCGGGCATGGCCGGGAAGGGCGTCGATTTCAGCACGACCTCGGATTCGACATCCGAGCCATAGAGCGTGCCCGTGCGGTTGGCGACGGGCGGGTTCTTCTGGTCGGTGGCAAAGATCGCCAGCGGGTCGAAGGGCGGATAGCGTTCCTGAACCTGGTAATCGGCGGCGAGCGCCATCTTCACATGGGCGAAGGGCTGCTTGCGCACCACTTCGCGCTCGCCATCGAGAAGCACGGTCGGCACTTCGAGTATGGCCTTGTCGACCGGGCGCGCGGCGATCTTCGGCCCGAACAGGCGGGCGCCGCGGCCGACATCCTGTGCTTCATCGGCTGCGTCGCCATCGGGAGGCATCACGGCATAGGCTTCGGCGGGGATCGCCAGCTGCTGGCGGCCATCGAGGGCGGCAAACAGGGCCACACCCATCAGGATGCAGGAGGTGATCCCGGTGAGGAAGGTGCCGGACAGCCAGCGCAAGGAAATCTCGCGGCGGTCCGGCGCACGAAACCCGTCCGCCAGGATCGGCGGTTCACTTCCGAGCGACCGGATCATGGCGCGATCGTTCGTCATGCCTTCAGCTTATCCAATTCGTGGCCATCCTCGGTGATCTCCAGTGTTGCCCGGTGATGCCCGGTGATGCAGGGCGATCGGGTGTTGTCGGGCGCAGACATCTCTCATGTTTCAGCGGTCGAGGTCAAATTCGGGCATCTGCAATAGCTGCTTCGCCTAGTCCTTGAGGCGTCCTTCCTGGACGGCAAATAAGGAATTAGCGCGGCAGGCGCGCCTGCAGACACACATACGCACACACATGCGCATACACACGCACAAGGGGGAGCAGGAGAACTTGGCCGGTTCCGCGTTGTTCCAGGGCGCGATGGGATGCTTTCGGGCGATAGTTTCATCGGGGACTGTTCTGATTTTAGAATTTGTGTTTGATTTCAATGTGATGTCCGATTTCTGCAGAAAAGTTGGATTGGGCTGTTGACTGTTTGAGGTGTGAAATCTATAACCCCGCTCACTGACGAGGGCGGCGGCGCTGCTGGCGACGACGACCTTCGTTCTAGAGAAATCTAAGGAAATTGGCTGAGACGCTGATTGGTTGCCG
>NZ_CACSJP010000018.1 GCF_902706095.1 Rhizobium sp. 18065 | reverse complement strand
CACAGCCCTACGGCTTTGTGTCCCAACTGTCATATTGCGATGTTAAGGGGGTGGCTGGATGGTCTATGTGCTAGGCCATCCGCCCATTTCATGCCGTAATATGGCAGGAAACACATGAAACAGGAGGTTTCCCCATGACATTTGGTCTTTCCCGTGTCGCCCTGACGGCGGCTCTTCTGGCATCCGTGGCGCTGCCCGCCGCAGCTGACCAGGTCTTCAACCGTATCGCCGCCTTCCCGGTCGCCAGCAATCTGCCGGCCGACAAGGACAAGCTTTCGACCACTTCGGCCGAAATCGTCACCGCCTCGGAAGATGGCATGACGCTGATCTATTCCGACAGCCCGCTCGGCGGCATCGGCTTCGTCGATATTTCCGACGCCAAGGCCCCGAAGGCCGCTGGCGCCCTGATGATGGATGGCGAGCCGACATCGGTTGCCGCCCTCGGCAACAAGGTTCTGGTGGCAGTCAATACGTCAGAGAGCAAGGTCAACCCGTCGGGTCGTCTGGCCGTCGTCGATATCGCCTCCAAGGAGATCGACCTGACCTGCGATCTCGGCGGCCAGCCGGATTCGGTTGCGATCTCGCCGGACAAGACCTTTGCCGTCATCGCCATCGAAAACGAGCGTGACGAGGAACTGAACGAAGGCAAGCTGCCGCAGATGCCGGCTGGTGATCTCGTCATCGTCGGCCTGAAGGACGGCACGGTCGATTGCGCTTCGTTGAAGCATGTTGCCATGACCGGTCTGGCCGGAATTGCCGGTGACGATCCGGAGCCGGAATTCGTCTCGATCAACAGCCTCGGCGAAATCGCCGTGACGCTGCAGGAAAACAATGAGATTGTCATGGTCGACGGCAAGACCGGCGAAGTGAAGACGCATTTCACCGCCGGCACCGTCGATCTCGCCGGCATCGACACCAAGTCGGATGGCGCATTGAAGTTCACCGGCAAAAAGGAAGGCGTTCTGCGCGAGCCGGACGCCCTGAAGTGGCTCGACGACAACCGTTTCGTTGTTGCCAACGAAGGCGACTATGAAGGCGGATCGCGCAGCTTCACCATCTTCGACAAAACCGGCAAGGTTTCCTACGAATCAGGCCCGTCGCTGGAACTCGCCATCGCCCAGATCGGCCACTTCCCCGACAAGCGCGCCAAGTCCAAGGGTGTCGAACTCGAAGGCCTGGAAGCTGCCACCTTTGGCGACCAGAAGTATTTCTTTGTTCTTTCTGAACGTGCGTCCGTCGTCGGCGTCTACAAGGACACCGGTGCCGAGCCGGAACTGGTGCAGCTGCTGCCGTCTGGCGTGTCTCCGGAAGGCGCAGTCGCCATTCCCGGTCGCAACTTGCTCGCCACCGCCAACGAGGTGGATCTCGGCGAAGATGGCGGCCCGCGCTCGCATGTGATGCTCTATGAACTGGCAGAAGGCACACCGGCCTATCCGATGATCCGCTCCGACATCGTCGACGGCGCGCCGATCGGCTGGGGTGCTCTGTCCGGCCTGGTCGGCGATGCCGAAAAGGCAGGAACGCTCTACGCCGTTAACGACAGCTTCTATTCCGCCCAGCCGACCATCTTCACGGTTGACGCAACGCAGAAGCCGGCCGTCATCACCAGCGCCCTGCCGGTGACCCGTGGCGGCGCCGCAGCGCAGAAGCTCGACATCGAAGGCATCACACTGGACGGCAAGGGCGGGTTCTGGCTCGCCTCC
Organism: Rhizobium sp. 18065; assembly: GCF_902706095.1. GTDB lineage: Bacteria > Pseudomonadota > Alphaproteobacteria > Rhizobiales > Rhizobiaceae > Allorhizobium. Next base: position 39,055 of record NZ_CACSJP010000018.1, on the reverse strand, counting down.
GAAGGCGATCCGGCCAAGCTCGTCGGCCACGGCATCTACAATGTCGACGCCAAGGGCGAGATCAAGTCGGAAATCGGCTTCCCGGTCGAGCTTATCGCCGGCCAGACCCGCTTCGGCCTCGAAGGCATCACCTCCGTTGGCGAAGGCGACGACCAGACCTTGTGGATGGCCGTGCAGCGCGAATGGAAGGACGACGAGAAGGGCACCGCCAAGCTGGTCTCCTATAACATCAAGTCCAAGGAATGGGGCGCCGTCAGCTACCCGCTCGACAAGACCGAAGCCGGTTGGGTCGGCCTGTCCGAGATTACCGCCCATGACGGCAATCTCTACATCGTCGAGCGCGACAACCAGGTTGGCGACAATGCCAAGCTGAAGAAGCTCTACACTGTAGCCATCGCCGACCTGAAGCCGGCCAAGCTCGGCGAAAAGCTGCCGCTTGTCACCAAGCAGGAAGCGCATGACTTCCTGCCCGACTTGAAGGCGGCGACGAATGGTTACGTAGTCGACAAGCTGGAAGGCTTCGCCTTCGACGCTGCCGGCAACGCCTTTGCCGTGACCGACAACGATGGCGTTGACGATAGTTCCGGCGAGACCCTGTTCTGGCAGGTCAATCTCAAGGGCACCAACTGATACCGCGTCGGATCTTGGTTTTCTGAAACAGACGAGGCCGGGTGATCGCTCACCCGGCCTCTCTTTGTTTCATTTCGACAAGAGATGACTACCAGCGCTGATGCACATGCGGCGCGATCAGCCGGTCGTAGGTGTCCCTGGCGGCTGCCATGACGTCGGCGGAGAGGGCTGGCAAGTCGGAGGCCGCAGCATTGGCCTTGGCCTGCTCACCATTGCGCGCGCCGGGAATGACGACGGTGACGGCCTCATGCATGAGGATCCAGCGCAAGGCGAAGCCAGCCATCGCACCACCGGCCGGTACCAGCTTGCGGATCTCCTCGACAGCTGCAAGACCGGTCTCGAACGGCACGCCGGCAAAGGTCTCGCCGACATCGAAAGCTTCACCATTGCGGTTGAAATTGCGGTGGTCCTCGGCGGCAAACTGCGTGGCCGCGGTGATCTTGCCCGACAGCAGGCCGCTTGCCAGCGGTACACGGGCAATGACGGCAACGTTGCGGCGCTTGGCCTCCTGGAAGAACAGGCTGGCCGGGCGCTGGCGGAACATGTTGAAGATGATCTGCACGCTGGCTACGCCCGGATATTCGATCGCCTTCAGCGCTTCCTCGACCTTTTCGACGCTGACGCCGTAGTGCTTGATCTTGCCGGCCTTGCGGATCTCTTCCAGCCCCTCGAACATCTCCGGACGGTAGTAAACCTCGGTCGGCGGGCAGTGCAACTGCACGAGATCGAGGCTGTCCACTTCAAGGTTCTTCAGCGAACGGTCGATGAAAGCCTCGATATTGGCCTTGGTATAGCCGTCGGCCACATGTGGATTGAGCCGACGGCCGGCCTTGGAGGCGACCATCGGCCGCGTGCCGCCGCGCGCCTTCAACACGTCGGCGATGATCCGCTCTGAGCGACCGTCACCATAGACGTCAGCCGTATCTATAAAGGTCATGCCGGCATCAAGCGCGGCATTCAGTGCCGCCCGACCGTCTGCCTCGGAGACCTCACCCCAGGATCCACCGATCTGCCAGGCACCGAAGCCGATATCGCTGACCGTAAATTCGGTGCGACCAAAAGCATGTTGTCTCATGACTATCTCTCCCTTGAATATCGTTGCGGCTATCAATTGGCGCAGGGGCGGGCAAGGGTCAACGGCGAACCATGCGTGATGTCGCAAAAACACCGTGAACGGGTTGTAGCGACTTGAAACTTGGAATGCTCCGGCCGGTATGACAAACATGATGCATATTTATGGACTTTTGCGCCTGGCACGGATGGCAACCTTTTGTCTGGCGGGCCTTGCTGTCTGGGAAGCGGCATTGCCGCTCTATCGCAGCGGCGTGGCGCTCGGCCTTGTCGACCCGGTCTCCCTGGCTCAGTACCGACTGGCATTCGCTTCAACGGAGCAGTTCCGCGACGAAATCGAGGCCGCCATTGCCGCAGACGACTATGCCTATGCCGGCAGCCTATACAAATTGGCGATCCAGGAAGGTCATCATCTGCCGATGGACCTGGGCGAGCGTGCCGAGGGAACCCTTCTGCGCCGGGCATTCGTAACAGGCAGCGGCGTGGCAAACGGGTTCGTCTTCGGCTCGATCGACAGTGGCTCCGAGATTGCCGGCTCGGTTTCCAGCGATCTGATCGGCTTTGGCGATCTGCGCGATTTTTCCGTGGAGGGTCTGAGGCTGGTCGGCGGTGGTGATTATGATCCCGTTCTGCTCACCCTGTCGGGTATCGGCCTTGGCCTGACGGCTGCAACCTATGGCACGGCAGGGGCGGCCGGTGTCGCCGATGCCGGCCTCGCTATGATCAAGAACGTCCGTCGTGCAGGCCGGATGAGCCGCCCGTTCGCGGCCTATCTGACCAGGACCGCCGGTCAGGTGATCGACACAAAACTCCTGCGTCGGGAAATTGCTTCCGCTGCCGACGAGGGTGCCCTGGGCCTGTCCCGCGCCCGCACGATCGCAACCCGCGTTGTCGACCGGAAGGCGGCTGGCGCTTTGGTCGATGACGCGCGTGTACTTGGCGAAATAGGCACCGCCGGTGGTCCGCGCGCCGCAGTCCAGGCGCTGTCGCTGGCCGAGGGACCGTCCGACCTGCGCCGGCTGCAGCGCATCGGCCTCCATTTCGGCGACAGCAGCACTGCGGTGATGAAATTCCTCGGCCGCAGCCTGATGACCATCGGCTGGGATCTCTATCTGCTCGTCGCGGCCATGGCAGGATTGGCTGCAAGCCTTGCGCTTTTCGGCCTGCGGCAGCTCGCGAAACTCTTGCTTTTCCCGTTTCGCCATCACCTCAAGCCGGTTTTCAAGCTCGTATCGGTAATCTGAAAGCGGATGTCGCACGGCAAATGGCCGGCCGTGCAATCGCCGTCACCGCCATGGGAAAACCGCCGGGCCGCAGAACGCGTATTGCCTTGAATGAGCAGTCAGGCGACTGCCGACAAGGATTACCATGCGTCCGCCCGCCCAAGAGACAATGCCGTCCAACCGCCTGTTTGCCCTTTACGCCCTGCCGGCTGTTCCACTCGCCGCCATCGCGCTGCCGTTCTATATCGTCGTTCCAACGTTCTATGCCGGCAACTTCGGTATTTCGCTTGCGGCCATCGGCGCCACGTTGCTGGCAATCCGCCTGGTCGACGCGGTCACCGACCCGCTTTTCGGCTGGCTGTCCGATCGTTTTGCCCACCGCCACGGTCGCCGGCGCGTCTTTTTCGCCCTGTCGCTGCCGCTGACCTCGCTTTCGGCATTCATGCTGTTCTGGCCGCCGCAGGATGCGGGCCTTGCCTATCTGGGGCTCTGGGGCACGGCACTGTCGATCGGTGCCACCTGGACGCTTCTGCCTTACACGGCCTGGGGCGCTGAACTGGCGACGGGTTATCAGGCGCGCGTCCGGCTGTCGGCGTTTCGGGAAGGCGCAACCCTGATCGGCTCGCTGCTTGCTATTTCACTGCCCTTCATCGGCGGTCTCGGAACGGTAAAGGGGTTTCATGGCCTCGCCTGGATCGCCGTCTTCATTGCCATCGCCCTGCCACTTGCCGGACTGGCAACGGTGATCACGGTGCCGGAGCCGCAGGATGTCTCTCGCCGCCGCCTGTCACTGCGCGAAAGCCTTGCACATCTGACCGGCAATCGCCCGTTTCTGAGACTGGCAGGGGCCTTTCTGCTCAACAGCTTCGCCAATGCCGTACCGGCGTCGCTGTTCATCTATTTTGTCGGTCAGCGCCTGGGTACGCCGGCACTGCAAGGTCCTTTGCTATTTTCCTATTTCCTCAGCGCGATTGCCGGTATTCCGCTTGCCGGTATTCCGCTTGCCGTCTGGTGCGCCGCGCGGCTGGGAAAGCACCGCGCCTGGTGTCTCGCCATGCTCGTCGCCTGCCTGATCTTTTCCGCGGCCGGTTTCCTGGGGCAGGGGGACGTCATTCTTTTTGCCATCGTCTGCGTTACAACCGGCCTCTTGCTCGGCTTTGACCTCACCTTGCCGCCGGCTATCCAGGCCGACGTGATCGACAATGATACGGTCCGGTCCGGCGAACAGCGATCCGGCCTCTATTTCGCCGCATGGAGCTTCATCACCAAGCTGGCCGTCGCCCTTTCGGCCGGGGTGGTTTTCCCGCTCCTCGATCTTGCGGGTTTCGTCGGCGAGCAGAATGCGACCCAGACCGAATCAGCACTGACTGCCCTCGGCGGCCTTTACGCCTGGCTGCCCATCCTGCCGAAGCTTGCCGCCATCGCCATCATGTGGCGCTTCTCGCTGGATGAGAGCGAGCATAGGCGTCTGCGCGATGCGCTCGATAGGCCGTCATCCTGACGCCGGCCGGACTGCTTCCGTTAGGCCCGACCTTGACTTTCTCCCGTGATGCCGGATGAGCTTGATCCACATCCGGTGGCCCATGGCCCCGGGCAAGGTGGGACGAAGCGGATGGGTGCGATGGAAGAGACGAAGGATGGCAATGTGGTCGAAGGAGCACGTGCACGCGGTTCCGGCAGCCAGACGGTGTACAGCACCTTGCGCCAGGACATTCTGGCCATGGCCCGTGCGCCGGGTAGCCCGCTCGACGAGGTGACGCTTGCCGAACATTTCGGCATGTCGAGGACGCCCGTGCGCGAAGCCCTGCTGCGGCTGGCCTCGGAGGGCCTGGTGACGACGCTGCCCAATCGCAGCACGATCGTCGCCGTCATCGATTTTTCCACCCTGCCGACCTATTTCGAGGCTTTGACGCTGATGTACAGGGTGACCACCCGCGGCGCGGCGCAAAAAAGCGGCAAGGCCGGCATGGATATGATTCTCCGACGCCAACGTGAATTTACCGCAGCCGTCGCCGCCCAGGACGCCTTTGCCATGATCGAGGCCAATCGTGAATTTCATGTCGCCATCGCCGAGCGTGCGGGCAATGGCTACTACACCAGTTTTTTCGCCCGCCTGCTGGACGAGGGGCGGCGGATCCTGCGGCTTTACTATTCCACGTTTGATGACCGCCTGCCGCGCCAATATGTCGACGAACACGAGGACATGATCCGGGCGATCGTCGACGGCGATGTCGAGCGCGCCGATGAACTGGCAAGCGCCCATGCGGCCCAGATCGTCCACCAGATCCAGGAATACGTCTCCCGCGCCTATGGCAATGCATTGTCAATGCCGCGCCTCTGACGCCACAATCTTCGATATTGTCCAAGGAATTGCCATGACTGCCTCTCTTCGTCCCGCCTCGATCGCAAATTCTGAGCGGGAGCAGCGGCTCGCCCGACTTCGCGCTGCCATGCAGGCGGCCGGTGTCGATGCCCTTTTGCTTGGCTCGACCGAAAGCCTGCGTTACTTCACCGGCATGGTATGGCATGCCAGCGAGCGTCTCGTCGGCGCGCTGGTGACGCAAACCGGCCTCACCTACATCGTTCCCGGCTTCGAGCAGAGCAAGGTCGAGACGCTTGCCAAGCTCGACGGCGATATCGCCCTCTGGCAGGAAGACGAAAGCGGCGCCGAATGCGTGGCAAAACTGCTGGGTCAGGGGGATCGGCTGGCGCTCGATGATGCCCTGCCGCTGTTTGTCTATCATGCGCTGGCGTCGAAACTCGGGCCTGACCAGCTAATCGATGGCGGGCGGCTGATTCGCGATATCCGCCTGTGCAAGTCCGATGCCGAGATCGCCATCATTCAGTATGCGATGAACCTCACCCTGGAAGTGCATCGCCGCGCCCACGCTTTCATTCGCCCCGGCATTCGCGCCTCCGAAGTCGTTCGTTACATCGATGATCAGCACTGCGAATTGGGCGCGGCCGGTGGCTCCAGCTTCTGCATCGTCTCGTTTGGGGCGGCAACCTCGCTGCCGCATGGCGCAGACGGCGAGCAGACCTACCAGTCCGGCGACGTGATTCTCGTCGATACCGGCTGCCGGCTGGACGGCTACCACTCCGACCTGACCCGCACCTATGTGCTGGATTCGCCCGATGCCGATTTTGCCCGCAACTGGGCAATCGAGCGCGCGGCGCAGCAGGCCGTGTTCGACGCGGCAAGGCTCGGCGCCACCTGTGGCAGCCTCGATGATGCCGCCCGCGCCCTGATTGGCAGCCATGGCCTCGGGCCGGACTACGCCCTTCCGGGCCTGCCGCATCGCGCCGGCCATGGCCTTGGCCTCGAGATCCATGAGGAACCCTATATCGTCCGCGGCAACCAGACCCGGCTCGCGGCCGGCATGTGTTTCTCCAACGAGCCTATGATCGTCTTCCCAGAGCGCTACGGCATCCGGCTGGAGGATCACATCTATATGGGTGAGACCGGTGCTCACTGGTTCACCGAACCGGCGAAGGGGCCGGCGGAGCCGTTTGCTTGAGGTTTGAGGCTTGCACAGGTCGAAAGCCCGCTGGATCACTCCGGCGGGCTTTTTTCTGATTGCTCGCTTGATGACCAGTTGTTTACCGAGAAAAACAACTCTGCTTTGCATCAGGCGCCACTAAATGCACCATAGGCTGATGGTCTGAGGCGAGGGCTCAGAGACAAAGGGAGCGTACCGTATTGGCCGCCAATAATCGTCTGCTGCGCCTGGCTGTCCTGATCGACGCCGACAATACTTCTTCGAAGATTGTCGATCGACTGTTTGAAGAGATAGCGCGAATCGGCGAGGCGAACGTTCGCCGTATCTATGGTGATTTCGCCAGCCCATGTACGAAAGGCTGGAAGGAAGCGCTTGCGCGCCACGCCATAGTTCCGCAGCAGCAGTTCGCCTACACCGCCGGAAAGAATGCGTCGGACATCACATTGGTCATTGATGCCATGGATCTGCTTCTCAGCGGCCGCTTCGATGGCTTTTGTCTGGTTTCATCGGACAGCGATTTCACACGGCTCGCGTCGAGAATCCGGGAGCAGGGCGTGGACGTGTTCGGATTCGGTGAACAGAAGACGCCCGAGAGCTTCAGGCAGGCCTGCCGACAGTTCTTCCATACCGAAAATTTGCTTGCCCCAAGCAATTTTGACGGCGACTCGAAACTACCAGCACCTCGCAAGCCGCCGAGCGCAGCAACGCCGATCATCAAGCGGGTGCTGGCAGAAATCAAAAGTGAGGACGGGTGGGTAGGGCTTTCTGCACTCGGCACGCAGCTTTCAAACATGAAGTCCGATTTCGATCCGAGAACTTTTGGTTACACCAAGCTGAGCCAATTGGTGCGAAACGCTGGAGCGTTCGAAATCGAGGAGCGTGAGGGAGGCCACATGCGTATGCGCCTGCGCATACAGCAAGCGTAGCCGCTGCTTAACCGTTCCAATATACAGAAAAAGGAAAATGGTGGGCGATGACGGACTCGAACCGCCGACATCCTCGGTGTAAACGAGGCGCTCTACCAACTGAGCTAATCGCCCGCTCGCTGACCGGATCATGTCCGCCGCGTCGGTGGCCGTGATCTATGCGGATCGGGGAAAATCCGCAAGAGCGTTTGTGAAGTTTTTTTGTTTTTTTTAATCGCCGTTGATGAGTGTGTTGTGAAAAAGCCCGGAACTTCGGCCGCTTCGCCCTGCGTCCCGTTGTCGCGAGGCTTGATGCCTTCCGAGGGTGGGGAAGGGGGCTTTGGATAAAAATGACTTGCTCGCAGTTTTGTCTGGAAAGCTGCTTGACACTCCCAGACGAACGCCTTAGTTAGCCGCTCATCGAACGGGTTAGCCCGCTCGGCGAGGAGCGCTTTACTCCTCATCTGGAAATACGCGGGTGTAGCTCAGTTGGTTAGAGTGCCGGCCTGTCACGCCGGAGGTCGCGGGTTCGAGCCCCGTCACTCGCGCCATTCCCAGAAAAAGCAAAAGCAGTGCAGCCACTTGGCTGCCGAGGAGATCGGATATCATTGGTATCCAAAATGCGCGGGTGTAGCTCAGTTGGTTAGAGTGCCGGCCTGTCACGCCGGAGGTCGCGGGTTCGAGCCCCGTCACTCGCGCCACTCCTCCTCTTTCCTGAATTAAATTTGTTTTCAAACATATCTAAAGCGGATTTCGCGCGACACCCATTTTACCCGCTGGTAAGGTGTGGTCGGGTATCGGGTGAAAAGGCTTTGGTTGGACTTGCGCTGACCGACAGGCTGCGCTAACCACGGCTCGTTACAACTCTCTTTCGGCTTGTCGGCTCCGCCCCAGATGCTTCCCGGCATTAGAGACAAGCAGGGTGATATGATGACTGAACTTCTCAGTTCCTACCTTCCGATCGCCATCTTTATCGGTATAGCCCTTGTCATTGGCCTGGCGCTTTTGATCGCGCCTTTTGCCGTTGCCTACAAGGCGCCTGATTCGGAAAAGCTCTCGGCCTATGAATGTGGCTTCAACGCCTTCGACGATGCGCGCATGAAGTTCGACATCCGTTTCTACCTGGTGTCGATCCTCTTCATCATCTTCGATCTCGAAGTGGCCTTCCTGTTTCCCTGGGCTGTGTCCTTCAGCGAGATTGGTTGGTTCGGCCTGTGGTCGATGATGGCCTTCCTCTTTGTGCTCACCATCGGCTTTATTTATGAATGGAAGAAGGGGGCGCTCGAATGGGAGTGATCCAGTCCAACACGCTGGTCGCCCAGCAGCCCAAGGGCATCATCGATCCCAATACCGGCAAGCCCATCGGCAGCGATGATGCTTTCTTCGGCGAGATCAACAATGAGCTCGCCGACAAGGGCTTTCTGGTCACCTCGACCGATGAGCTGATCAACTGGGCCCGTACCGGTTCGCTGATGTGGATGACCTTTGGTCTCGCCTGCTGCGCCGTCGAAATGATGCAGCTGTCGATGCCGCGTTACGACGTCGAGCGCTTCGGCTTTGCGCCGCGTGCCAGCCCGCGCCAGTCCGACGTGATGATCGTTGCCGGCACGTTGACCAACAAGATGGCCCCGGCACTGCGCAAGGTCTACGACCAGATGCCTGAGCCGCGCTACGTCATCTCGATGGGCTCCTGTGCCAATGGCGGCGGCTACTATCATTATTCCTACTCCGTCGTGCGCGGTTGCGACCGCGTCGTGCCGGTCGATATCTATGTGCCGGGCTGTCCCCCCACGGCAGAAGCGCTTCTTTACGGAGTGCTGCTGCTGCAGAAGAAGATCCGGCGCACTGGCACGATCGAACGGTAAGGCAAAGGGACAAAGACAATGACTGAAGCCCTGAACGAGCTGGCATCCTATCTCAAGGAAATGCGCGGCGCGCTGATCGCGACGAGCGAAATTACCTATGGCGAACTGACGCTGACCGCCAAGGCGGAAAACATCATTGCGCTGCTGACTTTCCTGCGCGACGATGTCCAGTGCGGGTTCATCAACCTGATCGACATCTGCGGCGTCGACTATCCGAAGCGTAAAGACCGCTTTGACGTGGTCTATCACCTGCTGTCGCCGCGCCAGAACCTGCGCATCCGTATCAAGGTTGCCACCGGCGAATTCAAGCCGGTGCCGTCCGCCTGTCCGGTGTTTCCCGGCGCTGACTGGTTCGAGCGCGAGACCTGGGACATGTACGGCATCCTGTTCACTGACCATCCGGATCTGCGCCGCATCCTGACCGACTACGGTTTCGAGGGACATCCGCTGCGCAAGGACTTCCCGACCACGGGCTTCGTCGAGGTTCGCTACGACGACAACGCCAAGCGCGTTGTCTACGAGCCTGTCGAACTCAAGCAGGAATTCCGGAATTTCGACTTTCTCTCGCCATGGGAAGGCACGGACTACGTGCTGCCCGGCGATGAGAAGGCGACCAGTTAAGCGGAAGGTTTGGGGCTATGACAGAACACAACGTCCGCAATTTCAACATCAACTTCGGTCCGCAGCATCCGGCGGCGCACGGGGTCTTGCGTCTCGTGCTCGAGCTCGACGGTGAAATCGTCGAGCGCGTCGATCCGCATATCGGCCTTTTGCATCGTGGCACCGAAAAGCTGATCGAGACCAAGACCTATCTTCAGGCACTGCCATATTTCGACCGTCTCGACTATGTCGCGCCGATGAACCAGGAACACGCCTATTCGATGGCGGTAGAGAAGCTGCTCGGTCTGGAAATCCCGATCCGTGGCCAGCTGATCCGCGTTTTGTACTCGGAAATCGGCCGTATCCTGTCGCATCTCCTGAACGTCACCACGCAGGCGATGGACGTCGGTGCGCTGACGCCGCCGCTCTGGGGCTTCGAAGAGCGCGAAAAGCTGATGGTGTTTTACGAGCGTGCCTGTGGCGCCCGCATGCACTCTGCCTATATCCGTCCGGGCGGCGTGCATCAGGATCTGCCGCATGAACTGGTCGAGGATATCGGCAAGTGGTGCGATCCGTTCCTCAAGACTGTCGACGATATCGATGACCTGCTGACCGGCAACCGTATCTTCAAGCAGCGTAACGTCGATATCGGCGTCGTCACGCTGGATGACTGCTGGGCCTGGGGCTTCTCGGGCGTCATGGTCCGTGGTTCCGGCGCTGCCTGGGACCTGCGCAAGTCGCAACCTTACGAATGTTACGCCGATCTCGACTTCGACCTGATGGTCGGCAAGAATGGCGACTGCTACGACCGCTATCTGATCCGCATGTTCGAAATGCGCGAATCGGTGAAGATCATGAAGCAATGCGTCAATCGTCTGCTCGGCGATGCTCGTGTCGGCCCGATCTCGTCGCTGGACGGCAAGGTCGTTCCGCCCAAGCGCGGCGAGATGAAGCGGTCGATGGAAGCCCTGATTCATCACTTCAAGCTTTACACCGAAGGCTACCATGTGCCCGAGGGCGAAGTTTACGCCGCCGTTGAAGCGCCCAAGGGCGAATTCGGCGTCTATCTTGTCTCCGACGGCAGCAACAAACCCTATCGCTGCAAGATCCGCGCCCCGGGCTATGCCCATCTCCAGGCGATGGATTTCATTTGCCGCGGCCACCAGCTGGCGGACGTGTCCGCCATCCTGGGTTCGCTGGACATCGTGTTCGGGGAAGTTGACCGCTGATGCTGAAGACCCTCGTCGCGATCGCTGCTTTTGTCTGTGCCACCGCTGCGGTGGCGCAGGAAAGCGACGTGACGGCGAGCCGGTCATCGGTATCGATGGCCAATCTCATCAAGCAGGGATATGAAATCAAGAGCTCGTCCTGGACCGGCTCGAAGCTGTTTGTATTTCTGCAGAAAGATAAGTCGGCCTATGCCTGCGAATTCGCCAATGTGACGAATACGCGGTGTGGTTCCATAAACTGATACAAGGCGTGAGGAAGTATGTCCGTTCGTCGACTAGCCGAAGAGCAATTTCAGCCGGCAGGCTTTTCCTTCAATGCGGAAAATGCCGTTTGGGCTGAAGCCACCATCCGCAAATATCCGGAAGGCCGTCAGCAATCGGCGGTGATCCCGCTATTGATGCGGGCGCAGGAGCAGGATGGCTGGGTGACGAAGGCGGCGATTGAATTCGTCGCTGAAAAGCTCGACATGCCGTATATCCGGGTGCTGGAGGTCGCGACCTTCTATACCCAGTTCCAGCTGCGGCCGATCGGCACCCGTGCGCATATCCAGGTCTGTGGCACCACGCCGTGCATGCTGCGCGGCGCGGAGGACCTGATCAAGGTCTGCAAGTCGAAGATCCATCACGATCCGCTCGAACTGAATGCTTCGGGAACGCTGTCGTGGGAAGAAGTCGAGTGTCAGGGCGCCTGCGTCAACGCACCGATGATCATGATCTTCAAGGATAGCTACGAAGACCTGACGCCGACTCAGCTCGAGCACATCATCGACCGTTTTGATGCAGGCAAGGGCTCCGACATCAAGCCTGGTCCTCAGATCGATCGCGTCTTCTCCGCGGCTGCTGGCGGTCCGACCGCGCTGATCGAACCGATCGAACCTATCCGCTTTCAGGATTCACCGGCCGCACAGGTCGAAGCCGCACCAGCACCTGCCGTAACGGCGTCGACGCCACCGGCCAATGCAGCCAAGCCGGTCACCGATGCACCGGAGACCGATCCGAAGCTCAAGACGCCGGCGACCGACAAGAAGGCTGCAGCCGAAAACGTCAAGCTCAAGGGCGACAGTGCCGATACGGCGCGTTCGGAAAAGCCTTCGCTGGAAGACAAGAACCGTCCGGCCGGCATCGAAAAGCCGGATGCGGTCGATGACTTGAAGATGATCTCGGGCGTCGGCCCGAAGATCGAGGCGACGCTGAACGGTCTCGGGATCTACAAGTTCGAGCAGGTTTCCAAGTGGAAGAAGGCCGAACGTGAATGGGTCGATGGTTACCTGAAGTTCTCCGGCCGGATCGAGCGGGACGACTGGGTTAAGCAGGCCAAGGCACTCGCCAAGGGCGGCGAAGCCGAATACATCAAAGTCTTCGGCAAGAAGCCGCGCTGAGAGGTAAAGTGATATGTTGAAAGATCAGGATCGCATCTTTACCAATATCTATGGCCTCAAGGACAAGTCCCTGAAGGGTGCCATGGCACGTGGCCATTGGGATGGAACCAAGCAAATCCTTGAAAAGGGACGCGACTGGATCATCAACGAGGTGAAGAATTCCGGATTGCGCGGCCGCGGTGGCGCCGGATTCCCGACAGGTCTCAAGTGGTCCTTCATGCCGAAGGAGAGCGACGGCCGTCCGCATTATCTCGTCGTCAATGCCGACGAATCCGAACCCGGCACCTGCAAAGACCGCGACATCCTGCGCCACGATCCGCATACGCTGATCGAAGGCTGCGTGATCGCCTCCTTCGCCATGGGCGCCAATGCCGCTTATATCTATGTCCGCGGTGAGTTCATGCGTGAGCGTGAAGCCCTGCAGGCAGCGATCGACGAGTGCTATGACGCCGGCCTGCTCGGCAAGAACAATAAGCTTGGCTACGACATCGACATCTATGTCCATCACGGCGCCGGCGCCTATATCTGTGGTGAGGAAACAGCCCTTCTCGAAAGCCTTGAAGGCAAGAAGGGCCAGCCGCGCCTCAAGCCGCCGTTCCCGGCCAACATGGGCCTCTATGGCTGCCCGACCACGGTCAACAACGTCGAATCGATCGCGGTGACCCCGACCATCCTGCGTCGCGGTGCCGGCTGGTTCTCGTCCTTCGGTCGTCCGAACAATGTCGGCACCAAGCTTTTCATGATCTCCGGCCACGTCAACCGTCCCTGCACGGTTGAGGAAAGCATGGGCATCACCTTCCGCGAAATGATCGAGAAGCACGGCGGCGGCATCCGCGGCGGCTGGGACAACCTTCTCGCCGTCATTCCCGGCGGCGCATCCTGCCCGGTCGTCAAGGCCGAGGACATGATGGATGTCGTGCTCGATTTCGACGGCCTACGCGAAGTGAAGTCTTCGTTCGGCACCGGTGGCATGATCGTCATGGATAAGTCGACCGATATCATCAAGGCGATCTGGCGCATCTCGGCCTTCTTCAAGCACGAGAGCTGCGGCCAGTGCACGCCATGCCGCGAAGGCACGGGCTGGATGATGCGTGTCATGGAGCGCATGGTGAGGGGCAATGCCCAGAAGCGCGAAATCGACATGCTGTTCCAGGTGACCAAGCAGATCGAGGGTCACACCATCTGTGCGCTCGGTGATGCGGCTGCCTGGCCGATCCAGGGCCTCATCCGCAATTTCCGTCCGGAAATCGAGGCGCGCATCGATCAGTATACACGCAACGCCATTGCGCATGGCGTCGTCATGGAAGCCGCCGAGTAAGGCGAACGAAGGGTCTGGGGCTATGGTCAGCGGTTCTGACAAGACGGGGGAAGGCAAGCCGGTTGATCCGGTCGATGCCGCTCGTCTGGCAGAAGCACTGAACCCGCTGATGAGCAATCCGGCAGCCGCCATGGCGGCAGCAACCGCGATCGGCTTCGGGCTTGCAACGCATATGACCAGTCTCTTCCTCGGCTCTCTCCAGGGGGTTATGGACGCGTCTGGCAAGCTGGCGCGCAAGATCGAGGAAGACCGCAAGGGTTCGGAGGTCTCCGCGCCACAAACCCCGGCCGAGGATACCAGGGCTGCGCCGGCTCAGACGGTGGTCAAATCCGAGGCGAAAGCCAAGTCGGCTCCGGTCAAGGCCGCCAAGCCTGTTGTTGTGAAACGTGTTGTCGCAAAGCCGGCGCCGGCCAAGCCCGTTGCGGTGAAAACGCCGGTTGCCAAGGTTTCGGCTGGAGAAAAGCCGGCGCCAGCGCCCGTGGCAAAGCCTCGGGTAAAGGCCTCGGGCAAGGCCGACGATTTGAAGAGGATCGAAGGCATCGGCCCGAAGCTCGAGCAGGTGCTGATCGGCAAGGGCATCAGCCGTCTTGCCCAGATCGCGGAACTCGGTGAAGAGGCGCTTTCCGCCTTGGACAAGGATATTGGTCTCGACGGCCGCGTGCTGCGGGACGACTGGGCGGGGCAGGCCCGCCGTCTTTCGGGCGGCAAGGTCCGCTCAGGCAAGTAAGTTTACGGTTGGACCGCGCAGGGGCGATGTGTCTGGCTGAAGGAAATGAACGGGCGAGGGCGCTGCATCTGCGGATCGGCGCTGAGCCAGTCGGAGCGAAAACTCCGGCAAAGTGCGCGGTGCGCGTGAGGCAGGAAGGCGAATATGGCAAAGCTGAAGATCGACGGCAAAGAGATCGAGGTTCCGGATCATTTCACGCTGTTGCAGGCGTGTGAGGAAGCTGGCGCGGAAGTCCCGCGCTTTTGTTTCCATGAACGGCTGTCGGTCGCCGGCAATTGCCGGATGTGCCTTGTCGAGGTGAAGGGTGGACCGCCGAAGCCGGCAGCCTCCTGCGCCATGGGCGTGCGCGACATCCGGGGTGGCCCGAACGGCGAGCTGGCGGAAGTCTTCACCAACACGCCGATGGTCAAGAAGGCCCGCGAAGGCGTGATGGAATTCCTGCTGATCAACCATCCGCTGGATTGCCCGATCTGTGACCAGGGTGGCGAATGCGACCTGCAGGACCAGGCCATGGCATTTGGTATCGATAGTTCGCGCTACACCGAAAACAAGCGTGCCGTCGAAGACAAGTATATCGGCCCGCTGGTCAAGACCGTGATGAACCGCTGCATTCACTGCACGCGTTGCGTCCGCTTCACCACAGAAGTAGCCGGCATTGCCGAACTCGGCCTGATCGGTCGCGGCGAAGACGCTGAAATTACCACTTATCTCGAGCAGGCGATGACGTCTGAGCTGCAGGGCAATGTCGTTGACCTGTGCCCGGTCGGCGCGCTGACCTCCAAGCCCTTCGCCTTCACCGCCCGTCCGTGGGAACTCGGCAAGACCGAGTCGATCGACGTGATGGACGCGCTCGGTTCGGCCATCCGCGTCGATACCCGTGGCCGTGAAGTCATGCGTGTCATGCCGCGCATCAACGAGCAGGTCAACGAAGAGTGGATCTCCGATAAGAGCCGCTTCATCTGGGATGGCCTGAAGACCCAGCGTCTCGACCGTCCTTACGTGAAGAAGGATGGTCGTCTGCAGCCGGCAAGCTGGGCGGAAGCCTTTGCTGCGGTCAAGTCGGCTGTAGCTGCCACGACTGCCGACAAGATCGGCGCTGTCGCCGGCGACCTAGCTTCCGTTGAAGAAATGTTTGCGCTGAAGTCGCTGCTTGCCTCGCTCGGATCGGCCAATACCGACTGTCGCCAGGATGGGACGGCACTCGATCCGTCGCGCGGCCGTTCCAGCTACATCTTCAATTCCAGCATCGAAGGCATCGAAGCCGCCGATGCCATTCTGATCATCGGTGCCAATCCGCGCTATGAAGCCTCCGTGCTCAACGCCCGTATCCGCAAGCGCTGGCGCCGCGGCGGCCTGCCGATCGCTGTGATCGGTGAAGCCGGTGATCTGCGCTATCCGTACGAATATCTCGGTGCAGGCACCGAGACGCTGGCCGAACTTGTCTCCGGCAAGAACAGCTTTGTCGAAAAGCTCACCGCTGCGAAGAACCCGCTGATCATCATCGGCCAGGGCGCATTGGTCGGTGCCGAAGGGGCTGCCGTTCTCGCCAATGCAGCCAAGCTTGCCAATGTCGTTGGCGCGCTGACCGACGAGTGGAATGGTTTCTCCGTTCTGCACACGGCAGCGGCCCGCGTCGGTGGCCTCGACCTCGGCTTCGTGCCGGGTGAGGGCGCTGTTGCCGCCGGCAACATGCTGTCTTCGCTCGATGTCGTCTTCCTGCTCGGCGCCGACGAACTCGACTTCTCGACCAAGACCGCGAAATGCGTCGTCTATATCGGCAGCCACGGCGACAACGGTGCGCACCATGCAGATATCATCCTGCCGGGCGCGACCTACACCGAAAAGTCCGGCACCTGGGTCAATACCGAAGGCCGCGTCCAGATTGGCAACCGCGCAGGCTTCGCACCGGGCGAGGCACGCGAAGACTGGGCCGTCCTGCGGGCGCTTTCCGACGTTCTCGGCAAGAAGCTGCCATTCGATTCGCTGTCGCAACTGCGCGTGAAGCTCTATGAAGCCTACCCGCATTTCGCTGCGATCGACGAAGTCGCGCCGAGCTCTTCGGCCGATATTGCTGCACTGGCGAAAAAAGCCGGGAAGATGGGCAAGTCTGTGTTTGCGTCGCCGATCAAAGACTTCTATTTGACGAACCCGATCGCGCGCGCTTCGGCCGTCATGGCCGAGTGCTCGGCATTGGCCCGCAACAATTTCAAGGCTGCGGCAGAGTAAGGGCAGGGGACCATGGATAATTTCGTTTCCACATATGTGTGGCCGGCGGCCATCATGATCGGTCAGTCGCTTCTGCTTCTGGTCTGCCTGCTCGTTTTCATCGCCTATATCCTTCTCGCAGACCGCAAGATCTGGGCGGCCGTTCAGCTGCGTCGCGGCCCGAACGTCGTCGGCCCCTGGGGTCTCTTCCAGTCCTTCGCCGACCTTCTGAAGTTCGTTTTCAAGGAACCGGTCATTCCGGCCGGCGCCAACAAGGGCGTCTTCCTTCTGGCGCCCCTCGTTGCGGTGACACTGGCGCTCGCCACCTGGGCGGTCGTGCCGGTTGCCGATGGCTGGGTAATCGCCAACATCAATGTCGGCATTCTCTACGTCTTCGCCATCTCGTCGCTCGAAGTCTACGGCATCATCATGGGTGGCTGGGCCTCGAACTCGAAATACCCGTTCCTCGGTGCGCTGCGTTCTGCGGCCCAGATGGTCTCCTACGAAGTGTCGATCGGCTTTGTCATCGTCACCGTTCTGCTCTGCGTCGGTTCGCTGAACCTCACCGATATCGTCATGGCGCAGCATGATGGCCTCGGTACGATGATGGGACTGCCGGCATCCTTCCTCGACTGGCATTGGCTGTCGCTGTTTCCGATGTTCGTGATCTTCTTCATCTCGGCGCTGGCTGAAACCAACCGTCCGCCTTTCGACCTTCCCGAAGCCGAATCCGAACTCGTCGCCGGCTTCATGGTCGAATACGGCTCGACCCCCTACATGATGTTCATGCTCGGCGAATACGCAGCCATCGTGCTGATGTGCTCGCTGACCACGATCCTCTTCCTTGGGGGCTGGTTGCCGCCGGTCGACGTCTGGTTCCTGAATTGGGTTCCCGGTATCATCTGGTTCGTGCTCAAGGCATCCATGGTCTTCTTCATGTTCGCCATGGTGAAAGCCTTCGTTCCGCGTTACCGCTACGACCAGTTGATGCGCCTGGGCTGGAAGGTTTTCCTGCCGCTCTCGCTCGCCATGGTCGTCATCGTTGCATTCGTGCTGAAGCTGATGGGTTGGGCATGATCATGTCCACCCGGAAACTCGGCTGATTAGGAGATTAGGATGGCTGCTCTTTCACAGGCTATCAACGCACTTTTCCTGAAGGAATTCGTCGGGGCGTTTTTCCTCTCGATGCGTTACTTCTTCCGGCAGAAGGCGACGATCAATTACCCCTTCGAAAAGGGGCCGATCTCTCCGCGCTTCCGCGGCGAGCATGCGTTGCGCCGTTATCCCAACGGTGAAGAACGCTGCATCGCCTGCAAGCTGTGCGAGGCGATCTGTCCTGCCCAGGCCATCACCATCGAGGCCGGTCCGCGCCGCAACGACGGCACCCGCCGCACGGTGCGTTATGACATCGACATGGTGAAGTGCATCTATTGTGGTTTCTGCCAGGAAGCCTGCCCGGTCGACGCGATTGTCGAAGGTCCGAACTTCGAGTTCGCCACCGAGACCCGCGAGGAACTCTATTTCGACAAGGCGCGGCTTCTGGACAACGGCGACCGCTGGGAACGCGAAATCGCGCGCAACCTGGCGCTCGACGCGCCGTATCGCTGATCCTAAGGGATCAAGTCGCTCGGGCGAGGTTTAAGGCCCCGCCAGAGCATTTATGTTTGTAACGGGCATGCCGGTGGGGATATCGGTCATGTCTTATCGGGCGGCGGGGCAGGGCCCTCGTCCGGGGGAAGATGAAAAGGCACCAACATGGGTCTTCAGGCTCTCTTTTTCTATCTCTTCGCCATTGTCGCCGTGGCTTCGGCCTTCATGGTGATATCGGCTCGGAATCCGGTCCATTCGGTCCTGTTCCTCATTCTCACCTTCGTCAATGCTGCGGGTCTGTTCCTGCTGACGGGCGCTGAATTCCTGGCGATGATCCTCCTCGTCGTTTATGTCGGCGCCGTGGCGGTTCTCTTCCTGTTTGTCGTCATGATGCTCGACATCGATTTCACCGAGCTGCGTGCGGGTGCTGCGAAATATGCGCCGATGGCGTCGCTGATCGGTCTGATCGTCGCAGCCCAGCTGGTCTTCGTGATCGGCGGCAGCGTCATCAGCCCGGCGGCCAAGAGTGCAATCGCGCTGCCGATCCCGGCTCTGTCGGAACGTCAGAACACCCAGGCGCTCGGCGACGTGCTCTACACAAATTACATCTTCTATTTCCAGATCGCCGGCCTGGTGCTGCTGGTGGCGATGATCGGGGCAATCGTCCTGACCCTGCGTCACCGCGAAAACATCAAGCGGCAGGATATTTCCCGCCAGGTTGCCCGCTCGCCCGAGACCGCCGTCAAGGTGGTCAAGGTCAAGCCGGGCCAGGGCGTCTGAGCCGAGCACGAGGTCAAGGAACGTAAATCATGGAAATCGGTCTTTCCCACTACCTGACGGTCAGTGCCATTCTCTTTACCCTCGGGGTCTTCGGCATCTTCCTGAACCGCAAGAACGTCATCATTATTCTGATGTCGGTCGAACTCATCCTTCTGGCCGTCAACCTCAACATGGTGGCCTTCTCTGCCTTCCTCGGCGACATCGTCGGCCAGGTCTTCGCGCTGTTCATCCTGACGGTGGCAGCGGCTGAAGCCGCGATCGGCCTCGCGATCCTCGTGGTCTTCTATCGTAATCGCGGCTCGATCGCCGTCGAAGACGTCAACGTGATGAAGGGCTGATACGGCTATGCTCATCTACAAGGCTATCGTCTTTCTTCCATTGATCGGTGCGCTGATTGCCGGCCTGTTCGGTCGCCAGATTGGCGCCAAGGCATCGGAATATGTCACCACAGGATTGATGATCATTGTCGCGATCCTGTCCTGGATCGTCTTCTTCAACGTGGCGATGAGCCACGAAGCCCACGAAGTCATCAAGGTTCCGGTCCTGCGCTGGATCCAGTCCGGCGGCATCGATGTCGAATGGGCGCTGCGCGTCGACACGCTGACGGCCGTGATGCTGATCGTCGTGAACTCGGTTTCGACCCTGGTTCATGTCTATTCGATCGGCTACATGCATCACGATCCGCATCGTCCGCGTTTCTTCGCCTATCTGTCGCTGTTCACCTTCGCGATGTTGATGCTGGTCACCTCCGACAACCTGCTGCAGATGTTCTTCGGCTGGGAAGGCGTGGGCCTGGCGTCCTATCTGTTGATCGGCTTCTGGTTCAAGAAGCCGTCCGCTTCGGCTGCCGCCATGAAGGCCTTCATCGTCAACCGCGTCGGCGACTTCGGCTTCATCCTTGGCATCGGCTGTGTCTTCGTCATGTTCGGCTCGATCAATTTCGAAACGATCTTTGCCGCAGCCCAGACCTATCTGCCGACCGAAGGCGCTGGTTCTCCGGAAGTGGTGATGAACCTCTTCGGCATGCAACTGGACCGCAGCCACGCCCTGACGGGTGCCTGCCTGCTGCTGTTCATGGGTGCGATGGGCAAGTCGGCGCAGTTCCTGCTCCACACTTGGCTGCCGGACGCCATGGAAGGCCCGACCCCGGTTTCGGCGCTGATCCATGCCGCGACCATGGTCACCGCCGGCGTCTTCCTCGTCGCCCGCATGTCGCCGTTGTTCGAACTGTCTCCGGATGCGCTGACCGTTGTCACGCTGGTCGGTGCGATCACCGCATTCTTTGCAGCGACCGTCGGTCTGGTGCAGAACGACATCAAGCGCGTTATCGCCTATTCGACCTGCTCGCAGCTCGGCTACATGTTCGTGGCCCTCGGCGTCGGTGCCTATGGCGCTGCCGTTTTCCACCTGTTCACCCACGCCTTCTTCAAGGCGCTGTTGTTCCTATGCGCCGGCTCGGTCATCCATGCCGTCGATGGCGAACAGGACATGCGCTACATGGGTGGCCTGCGTCCACATATCAAAGTCACCTTTGCCATGATGCTGTTGGGCACACTCGCCATTACCGGCGTCGGCATTCCCTTCACGCCGATCGGTTTTGCCGGCTTCTTCTCCAAGGACGTCATCATCGAAGCGACCTATGCATCGCATTCGCCGATCGCGGGCTTCGCATTCGCCATGCTGGTGATCGCCGCTCTGTTCACCAGCTTCTACTCGTGGCGCCTGATGTTCATGACCTTCTTCGGCAAGCCGCGTGCATCGGCTGACGTCATGCATCACGTGCATGAATCGCCGACTGTGATGCTTCTGCCGCTGGTCCTGCTCGCCATTGGTGCGATCTTCGCCGGTGTCGTGTTCGAAGGCTATTTCTTCGGTCATCACTATGCCGACTTCTGGAAGGGCGCGCTGTTCACGCTGCCGGAAAACGAACTGGTGGATGAGTTCCATCACGTCCCGGCATGGGTTGCCCTCAGCCCGTTTGTTGCGATGCTCCTCGGCTTCGTCACGGCCTGGTACATGTATATCAAGAACCCGTCGGCACCGAAGAAGCTCGCCGAGCAGCAGTGGATGCTCTACCAGTTCCTGCTCAACAAGTGGTACTTCGACGAACTCTATGACTTCCTGTTCGTCCGCTCGTCCAAGGCGCTCGGCCGCTTCCTGTGGAAGAAGGGTGACGTTGCCACCATCGACGCTTACGGCCCGAACGGCGTTGCCGCCTCGGTTGCCGGCCTGACCCAGAAGGTCGTCCGTCTGCAGTCTGGCTACCTCTATCATTATGCCTTCGCGATGCTGATCGGTGTCGCGGCCCTTATTACCTGGATGATGCTCGGGAGTTCCTTCTGATGACCGACTGGCCAATTCTCTCGACGGTCACCTTTCTGCCGCTGGTTGGCGTGGCATTGCTGCTGCTCACCCGCGGTGACACTTCCCTCGGTCGTCGCAACATTCTCAATGTCTCGCTGCTGACGACGGTCTTCACCTTTGTCGTTTCGCTGTTCATCTGGATCGGCTTCGACAATGCCAATACCGGCTTCCAGATGGTCGAGAAGCACGACTGGCTTGGCACCGGTATCTCCTATCATGTCGGCGTCGACGGCATCTCGATGCTCTTCGTCGTCCTGACGACGCTCTTGATGCCGTTCTGCATCCTGGCGAGCTGGAATTCGGTCCAGAAGCGCCTCAAGGAATACATGATTGCCTTCCTGCTGCTCGAAACGCTGATGATCGGCGTCTTCGTGTCGCTCGACATTGTACTCTTTTATGTCTTCTTCGAAGCAGGCCTGATCCCGATGTTCATCATCATCGGCGTCTGGGGCGGCAAGGACCGCGTCTACGCGTCCTACAAGTTCTTCCTCTATACGCTGCTCGGCTCGGTGCTGATGCTGCTCGCGATCATGGCGATGTATTGGGATGCCGGCACGACCGACATTTCGCAGTTGCTTGCCCATGACTTCCCGCCGCAGATGCAGACGTGGCTATGGCTGGCCTTCTTCGCCTCGTTCGCGGTGAAGATGCCGATGTGGCCGGTTCATACCTGGCTTCCCGATGCCCACGTCCAGGCGCCGACCGCCGGTTCGATGATCCTGGCCGGTATCCTGCTGAAGCTCGGCGGCTACGGCCTGCTGCGCTTCTCGGTGCCGATGTTCCCGCTGGCCTCCGACTATTTCGCCCCGCTGGTCTTCACGCTGTCGGTCATCGCGATCATCTATACCTCGCTGGTGGCGATGATGCAGGATGACATGAAGAAGGTCATCGCCTATTCGTCCGTCGCCCATATGGGTTACGTTACCATGGGCACCTTTGCCGCCAACGCGCAGGGCATCCAGGGTGCGATCTTCCAGATGATCAGCCACGGCTTCGTCTCCGCCGCACTCTTCTTCTGCGTTGGCGTCATCTATGACCGCCTGCACACACGCGAGATCACCGCCTATGGCGGCCTCGCCACCAACATGCCGAAATATGCCGTTGCCTTCATGGTCTTTACCATGGCCAATGTCGGCCTTCCGGGCACGTCTGGCTTCGTCGGCGAATTCCTCACCCTGATCGGCGTCTTCCGCGCCAATACCTGGGTCGCGCTGTTTGCCGCCACCGGCGTCATTCTCTCGGCTGGCTATTCGCTCTGGCTCTATCGCCGCGTCGTTTTCGGTGCGCTGGAGAAGGAAAGCGTCAAGGCGATGCTCGATCTGTCTGGCCGTGAGAAGCTCATTCTCTACCCGCTGATCGCGCTGACCATCTTCTTCGGCGTCTATCCGGCCCCGATCATGGATGTGACCGCCGCCTCCGTTGACCATCTGGTGAACAACTATTCCGCAGCCTTGCAAGCAGCCCAGTCCCTGGCGCTGACTGCGAACTGACGACAGGATCCTTTGGATATGACCGTTGAAACTCTCATCGCAAGCCTGCATCTGGTCACGCCGGAACTGATCCTCGCCGTCGGCGCGCTTGCGTTGCTCATGATTGGCGTGTTTTCGGGCGATCGGGCGACCGGTACCGTCACGGGCCTCGCCGTCGCGCTGTTGCTGGCAGCCGGCGTCTGCGTCATCTGGTTCTCGGGCGAGGGCGAAGCCTTCAACGGCGCCTATATCGCCGATGGCTTTGCGCGCTTCATGAAGATCCTGGCTCTGATCGGCTCGATCACCGCCATGATCATGGCTGTCGGCCATGCCAAGAACGACCACCTCGACAAGTTCGAATTCCCGGTCCTGCTGGTTCTGGCGACGCTCGGCATCATGCTGATGATCTCCGCCAACGACCTGATCTCGGTCTACCTGGCGCTTGAGCTTCAGTCGTTGGCGCTCTACGTCGTTGCTGCAATCAATCGCGACAGCCTGCGCTCTACCGAAGCTGGCCTCAAGTATTTCGTTCTCGGCGCACTGTCGTCGGGCATGCTGCTCTACGGCATGTCGCTGGTCTACGGCTTCACCGGCAATACCGGCTTCGACGAAATTGCGGCCGTCCTGTCGGCAGGTGAGCCGCAGCTCGGTCTGATTTTCGGTCTGGTCTTCATTATGGCCGGCCTGGCGTTCAAGATCTCCGCCGTTCCCTTCCATATGTGGACGCCGGACGTCTACGAAGGCGCGCCGACCCCGGTCACTGCCTTTCTGGCAGCCGCACCGAAAATCGGTGCCATGGCGATCTTCGTGCGTATCGTCATCGACGCATTCCTGCCGATCTTCGCCGAGTGGCAGCAGATCGTCGTGTTCATTTCGATCGCGTCGATGGTTCTAGGTTCGGTGGCGGCCATCGGCCAGCGCAATATCAAGCGCCTGATGGCCTATTCGTCGATCGGCCACATGGGTTATGCGCTGGTTGGTCTGGCTGCCGGTACAGCAGGCGGCGTGTCCGGCGTCTTGCTCTATATGGCGATCTACCTCGTCATGACGCTTGGCACCTTCGCCTGCATCATGGCGATGCGCCAGAAGGAAGGCGGCAATGTCGAAAACATCGACGATCTCGCCGGCCTTTCGACCACGCGTCCGTTCATGGCATTCGTCCTGACCGCGCTGATGTTCTCGCTGGCCGGCATTCCGCCGCTGGCAGGCTTCTTCGCCAAGTACTTCGTCTTTGTCGCGGCCATCGAAGCCAAGCTTTATGCTCTGGCGATCATTGGTGTTCTGGCATCGGTCATCGGCGCCTTCTACTATCTGCGCATCGTCAAGGTTATGTGGTTCGATGAAGCCAAGGGCGAGTTTGCCCGCACGGCTGGCGAACTGCGGCTGGTCTTCGGCCTCTCAGGTCTGTTTGTTGTCGGTTACGTCGTCTTCGGTGGTCCGCTCGGCACGGCCGCCGAAGCGGCGGCAAAGACGCTGTTTAATTGACAGGCGTCGGCAGAGGCCGCCGGTTGTCGATCGACGACTTCCGGCACGAATCGCTGGACGAGGTCTCGTCCACCAATGTTGAATGTCTCGCCCGCGCTCGCGCGGGCGATTCTGGTTTTCTCTGGGTTACGGCGAAATCCCAGAGTGGAGGCCGAGGTCGGCGGGGCCGCACCTGGGTCTCGGAGCGGGGCAATCTCTATGCGTCCCTGCTCCTGATCGATCCGGCGCCGATGGAAGATCTGTCATCCTTGCCGCTCGCCGTTGCCACTGCCGTACATGCATCCATTCGCGCGGTCATGCCTCTTGGCAGCGCTGCTGTCGAAATCAAATGGCCGAACGATGTGCTGATCGGCCGTCGCAAGACATCCGGCATCCTCATGGAAGCGGAGAAGCTTTCTGATGGACGCACCGCATTGGTGATCGGCATCGGCATCAATATTGTTGCGCGTCCCGACCATGCGCTCTATCCGGTGACCTCGCTTGCCGACGAAGGCGTGTCGATTTCGCCGGAAGAAGTGTTTGCGCGACTGTTCGCTGAGATGGCCGATGCGATCTCGATCTGGGATCAGGGCAGGGGTATCGCTGCAATCGTCAAGCGCTGGCGCGCGGTCGCGTGTGGGCTTGGCGAGAAAATAACTGTCAATCTGCCCGATCGCTCGATTCCCGGGATCTTTGCCGGAATCGATGATAAGGGAGTGCTATTGCTCGACCGCGGCGCAGATGGAACCATGACCATCGCCGCAGGTGATGTGTTTTTCGGGTAAAACTGGATCAGGAAAAAGAATGGCTAACAACGACGAACTGGTTTTCCTGCCGCTTGGCGGCGTGGGTGAAATCGGCATGAACCTCGCGCTTTACGGCTACGGCCCGGCCGCAAACCGCCAATGGATTATGGTCGATTGCGGCGTGACCTTTGCCGGCCCCGATCTTCCCGGCGTCGATCTGGTTTTTCCCGATATCAGCTTCATCGAAAAGCAGAAGAAGAACCTCAAGGCCATCATCATCACCCATGCTCACGAGGACCATTATGGCGCCTTGAACGATTTGTGGCCGGGTCTGAATGTGCCGGTCTATGCCTCGGGCTTCACCGCAGGCATGCTCGAAGCCAAGCGCGCCTACGAAGGCAGCCGCGCCGAGATACCAATCACGCCCTTCAAGGCCGGAGACACGATCAATGTCGGGCCCTTTTCGATCGAGGCGATCGGTGTAAATCACTCTATCCCTGAGCCGATGTCGCTGGTTATCCGCACGCCGCTCGGCAATCTGGTCCATACCGGTGACTGGAAGATCGACCACAATCCTTCGCTTGGTCCGATCACCGACGAGCAGCGCTTCCGCGCGGTCGGCGATGAAGGCGTGCTCGCCGTCATGTGTGACTCGACCAATGCCATGCGCGATGGCGTGTCGCCGTCCGAGGAAGAAGTCTCCGAAGGATTGCGCAAGATCATCGAGGCGGCCGAAGGTCGCGTCGCCATCACCACGTTTTCGTCGAATGTCGGTCGTATCCGCTCGATCGCCCAGGCAGCAGAAGCCGCCGGTCGCGAAGTGCTGCTGCTTGGCAGTTCGCTGAAGCGTGTGACCGCCGTCGCCCACGATGTCGGCATCATGGAGGGACTGCGTCCGTTCATCGCCGAGGATGAATTCGGTTTCATCCCGCGCGACAAGGTCGTCGTCATCCTGACCGGCAGCCAGGGCGAGTCCCGCGCCGCACTGGCCAAGCTGTCGCGCGATGAAATGCGCAATGTCGCCCTTGCTGCCGGCGATACGGTCGTCTTTTCGTCCCGCGCCATTCCCGGTAACGAGAAAGCCATTCAGGACATCAAGAATGGTCTCGTCGAGCAGGGCGTGCATATCGTCACCGACAGCGAGGCGCTGGTGCATGTGTCGGGCCACCCCCGCCGCAATGAGCTGTTGAAGATGTATGAATGGACCAGACCGAAGGTTCTTGTGCCGGTTCACGGTGAAGCAGCACATCTGGTCGCCCAGGGCGAGCTCGCGCTTCAGGCGGGTATCGAGACTGTTCCGAAGGTCCGCAATGGCGACATCCTGCGTCTTGCGCCGGGTGCCGTCGAAGTGATCGGCAAGGCGCCGGTCGGCCGCGTCTACAAGGACGGCAAGCTGGTTGGCGATCTCGAAGAAATGGGCATCGCCGATCGCAAGCGGCTGTCCTATGCCGGTCATGTCTCGGTGAACGTTCTTCTCGATAGCCGTTTCGATTTCGTCGGCGATCCGGATGTCGTGGCTTACGGCCTTCCGGAACTCGACATCGAGGGCGAGGACATGGAGGATACGCTCTATGACGCCGTGCTCGGCGCCGTCGAAAGCATTCCACGCACCCGCCGCAAGGAACTCGAAATGGTCCGCGAAGCGGTCCGGCGCGCTGTGCGCTCGGCCGCCAACGAGGCCTGGGGCAAGAAGCCGATTGTCACTGTCTTCCTGACCAAAGTCTGAGGGACGGGGCGGGGACAGCCGCATTAGTGTCCCCGCATCGTTTTTCGAGGAGAAGCAGCATGCTGGGTCGTGTCAATCACATTGCCATCGCCGTTCCCGACCTTGCCAGTGCAACGGCCGGCTATCGCGACACGCTGGGCGCGAAAGTATCCCAGGCACAGGCCTTGCCGGAGCATGGTGTGACGGTGGTGTTCGTCGAATTGCCCAATACGAAGGTGGAATTGCTCGCGCCGCTTGGTACAGAGTCCCCGATCGCCGCGTTTCTCGCCAAGAATCCCGGCGGCGGCATGCACCATATCTGCTACGAAGTGGACGATATCCTTGCCGCGCGCGATCAGTTGACCGAAGCTGGAGCACG
This sequence comes from Rhizobium sp. 18065, assembly GCF_902706095.1. Lineage (GTDB taxonomy): Bacteria > Pseudomonadota > Alphaproteobacteria > Rhizobiales > Rhizobiaceae > Allorhizobium. Next base: position 11,906 of record NZ_CACSJP010000018.1, on the reverse strand, counting down.
CGTTCTGGGTTCGGGCGAACCGAAGACCGGCGCGCATGGGAAGCCGGTTCTTTTTCTCCACCCCAAGGACTTCTTCGGTACCTTGATCGAACTCGAACAGGTCTGATGCGTCGCTTTGTCCTTTGTGTCACCGGCGCTTGGGGACTATAGCAACCAGCGGTGCGAGTACCGGACGGATCTTGGCAGCACCACGCAATAGGAGCCGCAGGCGCGGCAAGCGGAGAACAGACATATGGCCATCATTTCAGCGCTGGCGGTTTATTTCGTCATTTGGTGGCTGACGCTGTTTGTCGTCCTGCCGATTGGCCTTCGGACCCAGGATGAAGATCACGATGTGGTGCTTGGCACCGTCGCCAGCGCGCCGACGAAGTTTCGCGCCTTCCGGGTGATGATGACGACGACGGTGGTTTCCGCGCTGATCTATGGTGGCTGGTATGTGGCGAGCGCCTATTTCGGCATCAGCGTCAACGACTTGCCGCGTATTCTTCCGGAATTCCAGAAGTAGAAGTCAGGCTTTCAGCGCAGGAATATCGGAGAGCGGGCGGCTTTGGCCGCTCTTTTTTTGTCCTTTCGACAGGGCAAAAAAAAACAAGGTCTGTGAAGACCTTGTTCTAATAATCGCGTGATCCTTCACCAATAAAGGGGCTGCGACAAGCGCGCCTAAGATCTGATCCTCCCAAGACTTTACCGCGACAATGGCAAGAATTTGAACTCCCTGCCTCTTTTATGGGCTGAAACTAGCCCAATCTGTGGACGTTGTCACCCCTAAAATTTGCATAAATGCTACAGTCACCGAAAAAAATCGCGTTGGCCTTAAATGTCGCACAGCCGCCACAAAACTCCATGATTTGCGGGATGTTCCGAGGCGCAGCAATGGCTGGAGCAACCGCTTGTGGGCGAAGTCGCACGATATCGCTTGCGGGTTTTCATCGGATGCCGAAACAGCTATGAACGCATCCGGATATCCCATTTCAATCGCTGATTCCGCCATTTGGCCGGGATCTTCAACCAGCTGGAAATTGTTATGCGTCTGTCGCGCTATTTCATGCCGATCCTGAAGGAAAACCCGAAGGAAGCCGAAATCGTCTCCCACCGCCTGATGCTGCGTGCCGGTATGATCCGCCAGCAGAGCCAGGGGATCTATTCCTGGCTACCGCTTGGCAAGCGTGTGCTCGACAAGGTCAACAAGATCATTCGGGAAGAGCAGAACCGCGCCGGCGCCATCGAGCTGTCTATGCCGACCCTGCAGTCGGCCGAGCTCTGGCAGGAAAGCGGTCGCTACGAGGACTACGGCAAGGAAATGCTGCGCATCAAGGACCGTCAGGACCGTCCGATGCTGTATGGCCCGACCAACGAGGAAATGATCACCGACATTTTCCGCTCGTCGGTCAAGTCCTACAAGAGCCTGCCGCTCAACCTCTATCATATCCAGCTGAAGTTCCGCGACGAGATCCGCCCGCGTTTCGGCACGATGCGCTCGCGCGAATTCCTGATGAAGGACGCCTACTCCTTCGACCTGACCCAGGCCGACGCGATCCATTCCTACAACAAGATGTTTGCCGCCTATCTGCGCACTTTTGCCCGTCTTGGCATGCGCGCCATCCCGATGCGCGCCGACACCGGCCCGATCGGCGGCAATCACAGCCATGAATTCATCATTCTGGCCGAGACCGGCGAGTCGGAAGTCTTTTCGCACAAGGCTTTCGTCGATTTCGACATTCCGCCGGAAGACACCGATTTCGACGATGTCGCCGGCCTGCAGGCGATCTTCGACAAGTGGACCTCGGTCTATGCCGCAACCTCGGAAATGCACGACGAGGCGGCTTTCAACGCCATCCCCGACAGCGATCGTCTGTCTGCCCGCGGCATCGAAGTTGGTCACATCTTCTATTTCGGCACGAAATATTCCGAGCCGATGGGCGCCAAGGTTCAGGGTCCGGACGGTAAGGAACACCTTGTCCACATGGGTTCCTATGGCATTGGTCCGTCACGCCTTGTTCCCGCCATCATCGAAGCCTCGCATGACGACAACGGAATCATCTGGCCGGCATCCGTCGCGCCGTTTGATGCTGCCGTGATCAACATGAAGGCAGGCGATGAGGCTTGCGACGCCGCCTGTGAGACGCTCTACGCCGCCCTGCTCAAGGCCGGCAAGGACGTTCTGCTCGACGACACCGATGATCGCGCCGGCACCAAGTTTGCCACCGCCGACCTCATAGGCGTGCCGGTGCAGATCATTGCCGGTCCTCGTTCGGTCGCCGCAGGCGAAATCGAGCTCAAGGACCGCAAGACCGGTGCGCGCGAAACGATGACGATCGAAGCGGCGATCAACAAGCTGACTGCCTAAGGGCGAAAGCAGGGAGACACCATGGCGAGCAAAGCCGCTGGCAACGAGACGGGCAAAGCCCAAAAGGGCACCGCCGCACGGGCTTTTTCCGCCTTTGAACGCATGGTCGCCTGGCGCTACCTGAGAGCGAGGCGCAAGGAGGCGTTCATTTCGGTGATCGCCGGCTTTTCCTTCGTCGGCATCATGCTCGGCGTGGCGACACTGATCATCGTGATGGCAGTGATGAACGGTTTCCGCACCGAACTGGTCTCGCGCATTCTCGGCATCAACGGCCATATGATCGTGCAACCGATCGATCAGCCGCTGAACGACTATGCCGATCTCGCCAGCCGCTTTTCGGCGGTTGCGGGCGTGACCATGGCTTTGCCGCTTGTCGAAGGCCAGACATTGGCCTCGGGACGGGAAGGGGCCGGAACCGGCGCGCTGGTTCGCGGCATCCGTCCTGATGACCTCGCCAAGCTCACCGTGGTTTCCAGCAATATCCGCTCTGGCGACATGGTCGGCTTCACCGCCGGGCAGGGCGTGCTGATCGGCTCGCGCATGGCGGCCCAGTTGGGCCTGAGCGCCGGCGACACGATTACGCTCGTTTCGCCTGAAGGCGACGTGACCCCGATGGGTGTCAACCCGCGGGTCAAGTCCTACCCGGTGTCTGGCATTTTTGAGATCGGCATGTCGGAATATGATGCCTCGATCATCTATATGCCGCTCGAGGAAGCGCAGCTCTATTTCAACGTCGAAGGCATCGTCCAGTCGATCGAGCTGTTCATTGCCGATCCGGATGCTGTGGATGACCTCAGACCGTTGATCGAGCAGGCTGCCGGCCGCCAGATCTTCATCACTGACTGGCGCCAGCGCAACCAGACCTTCTTCTCGGCGCTGCAAGTCGAGCGCAACGTCATGTTCATGATCCTGACGCTGATCGTTCTTGTTGCGGCACTGAACATCATTTCCGGCCTGATCATGCTGGTCAAGGACAAGGCGAGCGACATCGCCATCCTGCGCACCATGGGGGCGACCTCCGGATCGATCATGCGGATCTTCTTCATGACCGGGGCTGCGATCGGCACGACCGGCACCTTTGCCGGTGTTCTTCTCGGTGTCGTGGTCTGTCTGAACATTGAATCGATCCGAAACTTCTTCTCCTGGGTCTCGGGCACGGTCCTGTTCGATCCCGAACTCTATTTCCTCAGCCAGTTGCCGGCGGACATGAATGTCGGCGAGACGATTTCCGTGGTGGTGATGGCGCTCAGCCTGTCCTTCATGGCGACCATTTTCCCTGCCTGGCGGGCCTCGCGCCTCGATCCGGTGCAGGCATTGCGCTACGAATAAGGATGCCGAACCCGATGGCCAACGACGTTGTTCTTTCGCTTGCCGGCATCGACCGCCACTATGGTCAGGGCGAAACCGTGCTTTCCATCCTGAAAGGTGCCGATTTCACCCTGCGCACCGGCGAGACCGTGGCACTTGTCGCGCCTTCCGGCACGGGGAAATCGACACTTCTCCATATCGCCGGTCTGCTCGAGCATCCAGATGCCGGCGAAGTGACCGTCGGCGGTATTGCCTGTCAGGATCTCGGCGACGAACAGCGCACGACGATAAGGCGCAATTCCGTCGGTTTCGTTTATCAGTTTCATCATCTGCTGCCGGAGTTTACCGCCCTTGAGAACGTGATGATGCCGCAACTGATCGCCGGCCTCAGTCAGGCCGAGGCGAAGGAGCGCGGCAAGCAGCTTCTCGACTACATGCGCATCGGTCCGCGGGCGGAACATCGTCCGGCTGAATTGTCCGGTGGTGAGCAGCAGCGTGTGGCGATTGCGCGCGCGGTCGCCAATGCGCCATCGGTGCTTCTCGCCGACGAACCGACCGGCAATCTCGATCCGGAAACCGCCGCCTATGTGTTCTCTGCGCTGGAAGCGCTCGTGCGCCAATCGGGCCTGTCGGCGATGATCGCGACGCACAATCACGAGATCGCGCGACGAATGGATCGCTGCGTGACGCTGGTCGATGGCAAGATCGTCGAGTTTCACCCCTGACGCAGCCTTGAACCGGGAAAAGCCCGTGGCGGAATGGAATTTTTGTTCCGTTCTTCCTCGGGCTTTTTTTTGGTTGACAATAGAACGTAATGAGAACAAAATAAAAACATAAAGAGACAGGAGACAGACATGACCGAGATACTTCGTGACGTTGCTGCATTCGCCTCCCTTGCTATGTTTGTAGGCAGCATGTCGCTGATCATGCTGGCACTCTGAAGCACTCTTCCGGCAAAGCTGTAGAGAGAGGCTTTGCCGGATCAAACTCCGCTGGACTTCGCATCTTCGAACGTTGAAAATTGCGCCGATTCAAAATGCGTGAGGATGGACCCGATGGGCGAAGCAAACGGCGGCAAGGAAACTTCCGATCGGTTGGGTGGAAGCCCGGGTTTTGTGCATCTTCGCGTGCATTCGGCCTTTTCGCTTCTGGAAGGCGCTCTGCCGCTGAAAAAGATCCTGGGCAAGGCGGTCTCCGACAGCCAGCCCGCGATCGCGATCACCGACACCAACAATCTCTTCGTTGCGCTTGAATTCTCCCAGAAGGCGCTCGGTGATGGCGTCCAGCCGATCATCGGCTGCCAGTTGTCGATCGAGATGGAGGATTCGTCCGGCGAAAAGCGCAATGGCCATGTGGCGAAATTGCCGTCGATCGTCGTTCTGGCTGCCAATCCGGCCGGCTATGAACGTCTGGTTGATATCGTCAGTCGCGCCTATCTTGGTGGCGATGCGGGTCATGCGGTGCATGTAAAGATGTCGTGGCTCGAAGAGGCCGGCACCGAGGGTCTGATCGCGCTGACCGGTGCATCCGACGGGCCTGTCGACCTGATGCTGAAGGACGGCCACAAGGCGCAGGCCGAGAGCCGGCTTCTGGCGCTGAAAGCGTTGTTTGGTGACCGGCTCTATGTCGAGCTTCAGCGCCATGGCAATTACGACCGCAGCCATGAGCGGCGCATGGTGCAACTCGCCTATGATCATGATCTGCCTCTTGTTGCGACCAACGAGGCCTTCTTCCCGTCGCGGGCCGACTACGATGCCCATGATGCGCTGATGGCGGTGGCCCACAACGCGATCGTCTCGGATGACAACCGGTTTCGTCTGACCCCGGATCATTATCTGAAGAGCCGTGGCGAAATGGTTGAGTTGTTTTCGGATTTGCCGGAAGCGCTCGACAATACGATCGAGATCGCCCGCCGCTGCTCCTTCATCCTCGACACACGCAAGCCGATTCTGCCGCGGTTCACCAGTGGTAGCGATGATCCGCTGGAGGCCGAGCGCGAAGAGGCGCGGGAACTGAGGCGGCAAGCGGTCGAAGGGCTCGACATGCGTCTGGCAACGCTCGGCATGGCCAAAGGCTACGAGGAAAACGAATATCGCGAACGGCTCGATTTCGAGCTCTCGGTCATCGAGCGGATGAAGTTCCCCGGCTACTTCCTGATCGTTGCCGACTTCATCAAATGGGCCAAGCAGCATGACATTCCGGTCGGCCCCGGTCGTGGTTCGGGTGCGGGCTCGCTGGTCGCCTATGCGCTGACCATTACCGATGTCGATCCGCTGCGCTTCTCCCTGCTGTTCGAACGCTTCCTCAACCCGGATCGCGTCTCGATGCCCGACTTCGACATCGACTTCTGCCAGGATCGGCGCGAAGAGGTCATTCGCTACGTCCAGCAGAAATACGGCCGCGAACAGGTGGCGCAGATCATCACCTTCGGTTCGCTACAGGCCCGTGCGGCCTTGCGCGATGTCGGTCGTGTTCTCGAAATGCCCTATGGCCAGGTCGACCGTATCTGCAAGCTGGTGCCTAACAACCCGGCCAATCCGACGCCTTTGTCGAAGGCGATCGAGGAAGAACCGAAATTTCAGGAGGAGATCGACAAGGAACCGGTCGTCGGTCGACTGCTCGATATCGCCCAGAAGATCGAGGGCCTGTATCGCCACGCCTCGACCCATGCCGCCGGCATCGTCATCGGCGACCGGCCGCTGTCGAAGCTCGTGCCGATGTATCGCGATCCGCGCTCGGACATGCCGGTCACCCAGTTCAACATGAAATGGGTGGAGCAGGCAGGCCTGGTCAAGTTCGACTTTCTCGGCCTGAAGACGCTGACCGTGTTGAAGACCGCGGTCGATTTCGTCGTCGAGCAGCGCGGCCACAAGGTCGATCTGGCGGCAATCCCGCTCGATGACCAGCCAACCTACGAAATGCTGTCGCGTGGTGAAACGGTCGGCGTGTTCCAGGTGGAAAGTGCCGGCATGCGCAAGGCGCTGATCGGCATGCGGCCCGACTGCATCGAGGACATCATCGCACTGGTGGCGCTTTATCGCCCCGGTCCGATGGAAAACATTCCGACCTACAACGCCCGCAAGCACGGCGAAGAGGAAATCGAATCTGTCCATCCGTCGATCGATTATCTGCTGAAGGAAACGCAAGGCGTTATCGTCTACCAGGAGCAGGTCATGCAGATCGCCCAGGTCCTGTCGGGCTATTCGCTCGGCGAGGCCGATCTTCTGCGCCGCGCCATGGGCAAGAAGATCAAGGCGGAGATGGACCAGCAGAGCGCCCGTTTCGTCGATGGCGCGATGAAGAACGGTGTCTCCAAACCGCAGGCAAGCAACATCTTCGAACTGCTGGCCAAGTTCGCCAATTACGGCTTCAACAAGAGCCACGCCGCAGCCTACGCCATCGTCTCCTACCAGACCGCCTTCATGAAGGCGCATTACCCGGTCGAGTTTCTTGCGGCGTCGATGACGCTCGATATGTCGAACACCGAAAAGCTGGTTGATTTCCGCCAGGATGCCGGTCGCCTCGGCATCGAGGTCGTGCCGCCGTCGGTGCAGACCTCGTTTCGCCATTTCCAGACCGGCCCGAACAGGATCTTCTACGCGCTCGCTGCGATCAAGGGCGTCGGCGAAGCAGCGGTCGATCACATCGTGCAGGTCAGGGGTGAAACGCCGTTTGCCGATATCGAGGATTTCTGCCTGCGCATCGATCCCAAACAGGTCAATCGCCGCGTCTTCGAAAGCCTGATTTCCGCCGGTGCCTTCGATTGTTTCGGCCATGACCGCGCCGAGATGAGCGGCAGCCTTGACCGGATCATGGGGTATGCTCAACGCGCCCAGGAAAATGCCGTCAGCGGCCAGTCGGATATGTTCGGCTCTGGTGGTGCAAGCGGTCCGGAACGCATCGCCTTTGCGCCTTACACGCCTTACCTCTCCTCCGAAAAACTGATGCGCGAGTTCCAGGTGCTCGGCTTTTATCTCTCGGCACACCCGCTCGATGCCTACCGCTCGTTGCTCGACAAGCTGCGCGTGCAGAATTTTGCCGATTTCTCCGTTGCGGTAAAACAGGGGGCGACCGCCGGACGGCTGGCCGGAACCGTGATTTCCCGCCAGGAGCGCAAGACCCGCACCGGCAACAAGATGGGCATTGTCACATTCTCTGATGCCTCGGGCCAATATGAAGCGGTGCTATTTTCCGAAGGCCTCAATCAGTATCGCGATCTGCTGGAATCCGGCAAATCCCTGGTCATCTTGGTCGCAGCCGAAGAACGACCGGAAGGCATAGGTCTGCGCATTCAGACGGCGCAGTCGCTGGAGGAGCAGTCGATCCGCATGCAGAAAGCGATGCGCGTCTATGTTCGTGATTCAGGGCCGTTGCGCGCCGTTGCAGCTCATCTGAACGCCCGCGGAGACGGCCTCGTCTCGTTCATCGTCATCAAGGATGACGGCAAGCGCGAAATTGAGGTCGAGTTGACGGAGAAGTTCCGCATTTCGCCGGAGATTGCCGCTGCCATGCGCTCGACGCCCGGTGTGCTCGATGTCGAATTGGTGAGTTGACGATCAGCTTCGGGGAGCCGGTCGTGTTACGGTGATGAAATCCGTTCCGTCGCCGGTCTCCGTGCCGAGGCCGATGTCAGAGATCGTGATCGAGGTACCCTCGCTGAGCATGGTCTCGATCTTGGCACGGATGTCGCCGGGAAAATCGATCCGGGCAAGCGCCGCTTCGGCGGTGAACACCGCCGGATCGTCAGCCGGCGTGACAATGCCGAGCCGCTTCATGGCGGGCTTCGACAGGTGGTTTTCCAGCGTGACCGAGCGCCATTCGGCCTTGCCCTTGTAGCGATCGACCGAGGTCGCCTCGATGAAATGTGTGCCAAGCGCAAGCTCCGGGCTTTCAATCGAAATCGGTGCCTCGAACAGCGGCTTGAATTGCTGCCGGATCATGATCTGGCCGGCTGGCGGCGTGCCTTTGCCGGTGGACGTGTAGAGTGCCTCGAGGAAGATTTGCGACAGGATGGCACCATCCTTCTCGATCGACTTCCAACGTTTGTAGCCCTTGATCGCTGCGATGGTCTTTGAGCCCATCAGTCCGTCTGGAATGCCGATATCGAAGCCGAGATCGGCCAGCAGGTGCTGGACATCAAGTATCTGTTCGCGCTGGCTACGACGGGTAATCAGAATTCTCAGTGCCGGCTCTTCGTCCTCGAGAACCAGCGAGGCCGAAGCGCCGGCTTTGGGAGGCAACTGGTTCATCGCCACTTCGACCGGCTTTAGCGAGGCGTCGATGGTCGTCGGACGCAGTTGAACATCCGAGAGCAACTGGCCGTCCTCGACCGGGATGCGCGGTACAAAGAGTGTCGCATGGGAGAGCGTGCGCGGCGTCACCGGATCATCGGTGATGATTACATGTGCGCCACGTTCAGTCATGGAAAACAGTGATTTGGCAAATCCGTTCGGCAACCGCACGCAGCCATGCGAGGCCGGATAATTCGGCACCTTGCCTTCGTGCAAGGCGATGCCGGACCAGGTCAGGCGCTGCATGAACGGCATCGGTGCGTTCGAATAGAGATTGGATTCGTGATACTTTCGCTTTTCCAGGATCGAGAATACGCCCGATGGCGTGGTGTGCCCGGCCTTTCCGGTCGAAACCTTGGACGTCGCCACGATCTGGTTACCGTCATAGACGGTCAGCGTCTGATCTGTCTTGGAAACATAGATCTGCAGCGGTCCCGGGCCATTGGCATGACTTGGCGAGACAAGTGCCGTGCTGGCGGCAAGGCAGAGACCGAAGGCGAGGGCAAAACGCTGGAACATGGACCGACCATTGATACGCAATACTGGATGGCGCCGATCCTAGGGCGCGAAGTTTAAGAAAGGTTTTGTCTGGACCACCCGATTGGCACAAACACGAGACTGTGAAGTCTTTCACTGCGATATTCACAGGGTGGATGTCACCCTTCGTCTCAAGCCGAGCGCGCCAAGCGTGGTCGCAGCTGCGGCGAGGCCAGCGCCAGCAGCAGCGCTGCAAGCGGCAGGGAAAAGCCATAGCCCAGATGCTTGAAGCCCAGTGCGCCGACGAGACCGCCGAGAAAGAACATCGCGACGATGGGCAGCAGTACCCCGAGCTTTTTCCCGTCGGCGGTCAGCGGAGCATGGTGTGCCAGGCGCGCCACCCGACGATAGCCGAGCTTGCCAAGTTCGATACCGATATCGGTGACCATGCCGGTCAGATGGGTTGTGCGGATGCGAGCACTGGAAATCTTGGTGATGGTGGCGTTCTGCAGGCCCATGATGAAACAGAGCAACGGCCCGGTCGAAATCGCCATGATCGGCGCATGCGGCAGAAAGGCGCCGATGGCGCCGAAAACAATCAGCAAACCGGATTCCAGCGCCAGCGGATAGGCATATTGCTGGTGTCGCCGATGACGCCGTGCCCAGTTGATCAGGATTGCCGAGCAGGCAGCGCCGGTCGTGAAGAAAACGAGTGCAGCAAGACCGATACCTGCGAGCCCGACGAGCCCGAGCGCCAGATTGTCCGCGATGGCCGAAACGATGCCGGTCATATGCGATGTGTACTGGCCGATCGCCAGGAAGCCCCCCGCATTGATGGCGCCGGCAACGAAAGACAAGACCATGCTGAGCATGACGTCATTGGGCGTGTTGCGCCGATGCGAAGCCGCCATGCGAAAGATCCTCAGCGACTTGCGTCGCGCGAGCCGCGGGTGGCGCACCTTCATCTTCTGGCTTTCCGATACGGTATGCATTGCGTTGTCCTAAGGAGCCTTCTGCGTCCGCGACTGCGTAGGTCAATAATTTAGAGTGCAGCGACGGTTCTCGCCTTCACCGGACCCGCTCTACGAGCGTTTGGAGGGAAAGGTATAGCCGGTCTGCACGGTACCCTTGCCGAACTTGTCGCGCAATTTGTCCATGGCGGCCTCGGCTGCGGCCCGCCGCGACGCTTGCGCATCGACCAGGTCGGGTGGATCGGCGACTGCGGGGTCCTTGAGATCGCTGACACCTATGCCGATCAGGCGAAAGCGCGTGCCGTCGGTCTCCTTTTCGAGCAGGGAAAGTCCGGTGCGGAAAATCCTGTCCGCCAGTTGCGTCGGATCGTCCAGCTTGCGGTTGCGGGTTCGCGTCTTGAAGTCGGATGTCTTCAGTTTCAGCACGACGGTGTGACCGGCGATGCCGTTCCGTTTCAATCGCCATGCCACCTTTTCCGACAGTTCCCGCAGATGTTTGATCAACTCGTCCGCCCGGCTGATATCCTCGAAAAACGTCGTTTCCGCCGACACGCTCTTGGCCGCCTCGTTGGCATGCACTTCGCGATCGTCGATCCCGCGCGACAGCCGCGAGAGCCGCTGTCCCATGACGCCGTAGCGCCGCATCAGGTCTGTTTCATCCATGGTCTGCAACTGGCCGATGCTGCGAATGCCGTCCTGCGCCAAGGTAGAAGCCAAAGCCTTGCCGACGCCCCAGATCATCGTCACCGGCTTGTCCGCCAGAAACCGAACGGCTTCTTCTTCGCCGATCACCGAGAAGCCGCGTGGCTTCTGCAGGTCGGAGGCCACCTTGGCGAGAAATTTGCAGTAGGAAAGCCCGACCGAGATGGTGATGCCGATTTCCTGCTCGACCCGTCGTGCAAACCGCGCCAGCACCATGGCCGGTGGTTCGTGATGCAGCAACTCGGTGCCCTTGAGCTCCAGAAAGGCCTCGTCGATCGAGATCGGCTGAACCAGCGGCGTCAGTTCCTCCATCAGTGCCCGTACCGCGCGGCCGACACGCACGTATTTTTCCATGTCAGGCCGGATCACGACGGCTTGCGGGCAGGCCTCCAGCGCCTTGAACATCGGCATGGCGGAGCGTACGCCATGAATGCGCGCGACATAACAGGCGGTTGACACCACGCCACGTTTGCCGCCGCCGATGATCACCGGCTTGTCGATCAGCGCCGGATTGTCGCGCTTTTCGATCGATGCGTAAAAGGCATCGCAGTCGACATGAGCGAGGGTCAGGCGGCGGAGTTCCGGGTGATAGACAAGCCTCGGGCTCCCGCAGGCGTGGCAACGCTTGCGGCCGTCTGGCTGCCCCTTGAGGCAGTCGCGGCAAAAGCCCGGAAACTGTGATTCGGTACGGGTCATGACAGGAACAAAAATTGAACATCGCCACAGTAGCCGATGTTTTGCACCGTACAAGTCATGACAGGAGCCGAAGTTGGGCCGCCCACTCTCTTTTTCATCTGAGGGCGGGTGGGT
>NZ_CACSJP010000017.1 GCF_902706095.1 Rhizobium sp. 18065 | reverse complement strand
CCTCCTGTTTCATGTGTTTCCTGCCATATTACGGCATGAAATGGGCGGATGGCCTAGCACATAGACCATCCAGCCACCCCCTTAACATCGCAATATGACAGTTGGGACACAAAGCCGTAGGGCTGTGCCCCAAGGGTGAGACCCTATGCCCATCACCATCACCATCATCCTGCTGAACCTCCTCATCTGGGGAGGAGTGGCATTCATTTGTAATGGAGCATCATTCCATGGACGACCGTTCGACAGAGATAGCAGCCGAAGCCGAAGCCATCATCGCCGGGGTAAACATTGACCCCATGCTGCGCGCGCAGATGGATCTTGAAGACGGCATGATCGAAGCCGGGAAGGCCCGCTATTGGGAGCTGGTCGACAAGGCCACAAGCAAGGCCGAACGTGGATCTGAAAGCACCCCTGCCCGCGCAGCCATACGCCTGGGCCATGACAAGCTTGCGACAGCCGTGGCCGAGTGGGTCGCAAACAGTGGTAAGACTGGAGGCAAGAAGCGTGGCCCCAAGCCGAGCGGTCTGCGTACCATCGCCGCCGTCGACCCCGAGACCGTGGCCTTCATCTCCCTGCGCGTGGTCTTCAACTCCCTCGCCACCGCAGCCGCAACAGTCACCATCCCCAAGCTGGCCATCCGCATCGGCATGGCGCTAGCTGATGAGGCAATGCTGCGCCAGTATGAGGATCGTCACCCGGCCATCGTACACCTGATCAAGCAGCGCCTCGAAAGCTCCAGCCGTATCCACTATCGCCGCATCCTGAAGGCATCGCTCAACCGCAAGGCGCCTGACATTGTCGAGCAGAACCTCCCTGATGCGGACTACATGCTGGTCGGCCTACCCATCGTTGAGCTGATCCAGACAGCCACCGGCCTGATCACTACGGGAGGCGGCAAGTACAGCCCGCACGTCACCATGAGCGAGGAGTGCCAGCGTTTCTTTGATGACGTGCACACCCGAGCCCAGTTCTTCTACCCAGAGTTCGGCCCCACCATCGTGCCCCCCCGGCCATGGCGCGGGATGCGGGCTGGAGGCTATCATTACGGGCTGGCCGGGAAGCTGACCCTGATCAAGACCCGCGACAAGGAACACCGCCGCCTGATCAGTGAGGCCCACATGCCGCTGGTTTACGCTGGGCTCAACGCTCTCCAGAACACGGCCTGGCGCATCAATCAGCAGGTGCTTGAGATCTTCGACTACGCCTTGCGACTAGACAGCGGGATCGGTGGACTACCTCAGGTCGGTGATGTGGTCGTGCCGATGTGCCCAGCAGATATCCCTCTCGACAAGAACAAGCGCACCGAAGAGCAGCAAGAACGCTGCGACAGGTGGCGTCGGACGGCTGCGGCTGCATACAGGGAGAATGAGGAGCGGGCCGGTGCGCGCAAGGCCATCAGCAACACGCTGTCTCAGGCCAACAAGTACGCGGAATATGAGCGCATGTACTTCCCTCACACGCTGGACTTCCGGGGTCGTGCCTATCCCGTGACCAGCTTCCTCACGCCGCAGGGTACGGACTATCAGAAGGCTCTGCTTGAGTTTGCCGAAGCCAAGCCGATGACCGCCGAAAGCCGTGGCCTGTTCTGGCTCTCGGTTCATGGCGCCAACTGCATGGCCGACTGCCCCTTCACCGGGGAGAAGCTGGACAAGGGCAAGCTGCACGCCCGCGCCGACTGGGTCCAACGCAACAGCGAATTGATCTGGCAGACAGCCCGCTCACCGCTCGACCACATGGACTTTTGGACCAAGGCCGACGCACCCTTCCAGTTCCTCGCCTTCTGCTTCGAGTGGGACCGTGTGGCCGACGCTCTGGCCCGTGGTGAAGTCCCGGTCTCACGTCTACCCATCGCGCTCGACGGTTCCTGCAATGGCCTTCAGCACTTCTCGGCAATGATGCGTGACGAGGTCGGCGGGGCAGCGGTCAACCTGATCCCCCAAGAAACACCGGCCGATATCTACAGCATGGTCAAGGCAGCAGCGACAGAAGAGATCGTGGAGATCTCGAAGCAGCCGCCGAAGCTGGTGCTTGTGGAAGAGGAGGATGAGGAAGAAGAGGAGATCATCGACACCGGGATTGAAGGCATCACCGGCAAGGCCAAGGCCAAGAAGAAGCGCAAGGTCAAGGTCGACCCCGTGAAGATGTCTATTGCTTGGCTGGGGTCTGGGCAACTGGACCGCACCATGTTCAAGCGCCCGGTCATGACCACGCCCTATGGATCAAAGCTGTTTGGTATCAAGGGTCAGATCCGCGAAGAGCTGCGCAAAAGGAAGTACCGTTTCCCAGATGGCGACGGCTTCTCTGAGGCAGCGTTCCTCGCGGGCATTACGGTCGATGCGATCGGTGCGGTCGTTGTGAAGTCTCGACAGGTTATGGACTGGCTACAGCACACGGCTGCTCTCATGACTAGGGTCGGAGCTGCGGTGGTCTGGGTCGCACCGTCTGGCTTCATCGTGCGTCAGGCGTATCCGAAGGTTGACAGCAAACGCATCGACACCTTCTTCCATGGTGTACGCTTTTACCCCCAACTTGATGTGGAGCAGGAAGGAACCCTCGACCGCAACCGCCAGACAAACGGCGTGTCTCCAAACTTTGTGCACTCTCTTGATGCCGCCGCCATGATCCTCACCGTTGCCCGACTCTGGCTCGACCACGGGATTAATGCCTTCGCCATGATACACGATAGCTATGCAACCCACGCGGCAGACACTCAGCTTCTCGCCGATACTCTGCGCGATGTGTTCGTGCGTATGTATCTGGAGAACGACCCGCTTGGGGAATACGAGCAGACCGTGCGTACCCTTCTTGAGACCACGCCACATGAAGATGATGCGCTAGCAGATCTGAAGGACGCACCAAGCAAGGGTAATCTCGACCTCAATCAGATCAGGCAGAGTGATTTCTTCTTCGCCTGATCACTCTCAAATTCCGATGTGCAATTAATTACCCCACGCCTTCGGTCTCTCAGCATTTCAACACACCACCTAAGGACATGCACATGCTCAATCGAGACGCATTGATCAACGCAAACTCTGATGACGTGATCGACGTGGCACTCGCCATTGCCGACCGTCTTCAAGACTTCCCGCAGCATCTTCGCTTGGCTGGCGCCATGCTGTTCCTTCAGACGTGCACTGAGCTGACCGGGACTACTCCGCAGGACGTGGCGATGGTGGCAGGGAACATCCGCACCGCAGCCGAGAAGGGTCTGGTTGACCCTGGCAAACGGCACAAGGCGCTCGTCGGCTTCCTGCGTGAAGACGTGATGGAGTGGCGCCAGAAGGTCGCTGAAGAAGAGGGCATCGAAGTATGACCCCTGACTATCCCAACCAGTTCGTCAATCAGACCTATCGCCTTCGGGAGCATCCACTCATGAACCACCAGTCCCTCACCGCCCTGGCCCGCAAAGAAGTCGAAGCACTCGGCTACCTCACGGGCCAGACGGCCCAGGCATTGCGGTCTTCCGGGGTCGACCCGGCCGCATTCGAACGGCGGGCGCTTGATAGCGTCTACTGAAACTCACATTCATATATGACAGGACACCCCTGACAATGGCTGAAAAGCGCAAATACGATCTCCACAAGTCTCCTCGTGGCGTTCTCATCTGGCCGAAGCTCAACGTGCCGGACACCAAGTACAAGCCTGACGGCGAGTACAAGACCAGCCTCCGCATCTCGGTCGCCCTCTTCGTGTCGAGCGGCCTCAAGGATCTGATTGACGCCGAAGCCGAGAAGGCATTCACCAATGCGACCGACGACAAGGGCAACGCCGTCTCCCCGGCGACCCGCGCCAAGATCAAGGCGAAGGGTCCGAGCTACCCGTATGGCCCGGCGTTCGACAAGGATGGCAATGAGCTTGAAGATCAGGTCGATCTGAAGTTCGCAGTTGGTGCTGGCGGCGTCGACCGCAAGACCGGCGAGACCTACTCGAACAAGCCCAAGCAGTTCGATGCCAAGGGCAAGCCGATCAGCGTTGCGTTGAACATCGGCACCGAAGCCAAGGTCTCCTTCACCTGCTTCCCGTGGGCCACGGCGGCTCTCGGTCACGGCGTTGCGCTGCGGCCCAAGGCTGTCCAGGTCTTGAAGCTGGCCGAACGTGGCGGCTCGGATGCTGGCTACTACGGCTTCGAGGAAGAAGAGGACGGCTACGAATACAGCAAGGACCTCGACGGCGGCGAAGGCGAGTTCGACAGCGAGGCCCCGGCCGATGCTGGTTCCGACGAAGACCAGATCCCGTTCTGATCATGGAACATGGCCCGATCCGATCCGATGGTTTTCGGTCAGGGCTTGAAGCAACGAATGCCGGTCTCCTTCGGGCGGCTGGCATTCAGTTCGAGTATGAGAAGCGGCTGATCTACTACATCGTGCCGCGCCGTCGAGCCAGCTACAAGCCAGACTTCGTGCTTCCCAATGGCATCATCCTTGAGACCAAGGGAATTTTCGACGCCGATGACCGGCAGAAACACCTGCTCATCAAGCAGCAATATCCCGACCTCGACATTCGCTTCGTCTTCTCCCGGTCTGCCTCGACGCTGACCAAGGTCATGAAGATCGTGGATGGTCAGAAGATCAGGCGGGAGAACCCAACCACCTACGCCTCGTGGTGCAAGACGCACGGCTTCCTCTATTCGGACAAGACGCCGCCAATCGACTGGCTGCACGAACCGCCGAATGAGAAGTCCATCGCTGCGCTTCAGGCCGCAGCCGAGAAGGCAGACTTCGAACCATGACCAACAACCTTCCCCGCCCTTACGCCGTTGCGTTGGGCCAGCTCGCAGCCCTGCGCGGTCCTCTTCCCCTGATGGTGGTCGAGGCGATCAAGATCTACGGCGTGGTCGAGGCACCGGGCAAAGCCAACAACCAGCTCATCCTTTCTTGGGCCAAGGAAGTCGGCCTTCGCGATACCTATTCCAACGACGCAATCCCGTGGTGCGGCCTGGCTCTCGCGGTCGTCGCCAAACGGGCGGGCAAGGCTGTCCCGACGAACCCACTCTGGGCGCTCAACTGGCGTAACTTCGGCGTTCCGGTTGACAAGCCGCAGCTCGGCGACGTGCTGATCAAGACCCGCAAGACCGCATCCGGCGCCGTGGCAGGGCATGTGGCCATCGTCCTGGGCGAAGACGCCACGCACTACCATGTGATCGGCGGCAACCAGTCGGACGCAGTGACGATCACCCGCATCTCCAAGAAGGACAAGTTGTGGTTCCGCCGCCCTGAGTACCGGGTCGCGCCAGCCACCGTCCGCACGCTCACCTTCAAATCCACCGACGCCAAAGCTGGAGCATCCGAAGCATGACATTCGAAGACAAGATGAAGTCCGCTCGACGCGGTCTCAATTTCCTGAAGCTCGGCGTCATCCTTGAGCCGGACATGAAGCGCGGTCTTGCGGTCTTCGCCTGGCTCAACTGGGGCTTAGGCGTTCTCTTCGCGACGTTCTGGTTTCTGGTCGCCAAGCTTTTGGTGATGGCGTTCGCATGAGCAAGCGCCGAGACGACGCCTTCGTCCCGTACTTCGCGGCCGGTCTCATTGCCGCCATCGCGTATCTCTTTCTGATCGGCGTCATCATCGCGCCGCTCCTTCGTTAATCTCACCTTCCAATGTGAAAGGACTACCCCATGAAAGACGCAATCCTCAAGCGCCTCCGTGAACCTTCGACCTACGCGGGCCTCGCCGCTCTCGTCGGTAGCCTGGGCTTCGCCTTCGCCCCTGAAGCTGGCCAGTCGATCCTGGCTGTCGGCACTGCCGTAGCTGCACTTCTCGCCATCTGGCTTCCTGAGAAGAAGAGCTGACCATGGACGTCGTCAGCACCACCCTTGGGCTGGCGGCGGTCATCATCGTGATCACACTCATTCTGATCTGGTGGTTGGTCCGCACCAGCCGCAGCGAAGCGGTCGCATCCCATACTGTCAAGGAAGCACAAGCCAATGCCGCAGCAACGCGCAAGGCGTCGGGCGAATTGGTTCGTCACGTTGATCGCGGCGATACTGTTCGCTCTCTCAGGGACGGCGTGTTCTAGCACCGCCACCTGCCCGCCTCTCGTCACCTACTCGAAGACCTTCCAGACCCAAGCCGCCAGCGAGCTTGAGGCCCTGCCAAGCGGGTCTCGGGTCGTCACGATGGTCGGGGACTACGGCAAGCTGCGAGCCGCCTGTCGCACACTCGAAGCCCAGCCATAGCGCTGGGCTTTTTGCGTTTCATTTCCGATTTCTGGAGAACACCCAATGACTGAAGTCAAAGCCCCTACCGACAACGCCTCGATATCCCTCGCGACCGGCATGTCGACCGCCTCCATCATCCAGCGCAAGGACGTGCTGTCGCGCGGCACTCCGCAGATCAAGACCATCTATCGCCACCTCACCTCCCCCAAGGGTCTCGACAAGGGTCTCTCGGATATGGAGGCCCGCATGGTCTACCGCATCAACGCCCTGCCCCGCCGCATCTCCGATCTGGAGACCGAGTATGGCGTGACGATCGATCGCCTCCGCAAGAAGGACCCGACCGGCCGCGCCTACGTCCGTTACTACATCGTCCTGCCGGTGGATGGAGACACGGGAGAAGCTGCATGAACCAGCAGCAGATCAAGTACACCATCGAACGGGTCGGCCAGATCGAAAGCAAGAAGCTCGCAGCCCTGCGTGTGGAATGCACCGTCCCGGCCAAGTGGCTGACCGATGAGCACCGCCTCGCGCTTGTTCAAGGGCGCAAGGTCAAGCTGCGGGAGGGCCTGACCGCTCTCCGACGCCGTGACGATATCGGCGATGTGTTCGACTTCTCCAAGTACGAGTGGAGCGAGCGCAAGACCGCCGACTTCGAGAAGCGCCAAGAAGCCATCAAGGCAGACGCCTCCCGCATCAAGGATGAGATCATGCTCGGCGATCACGTTGCCGCGCTGGAGCTTCTGCGGAAGTTCGAAGCATGAAGCAAGCTGTCGGTTACATCGCATGGGACTTCGCTGAGAACTGCCCCAAGTCCGGCACCCGGCGCTTCAAGGTCTGGACGACCGAGCTTGGATGTATGCGCAAGCACGGTCTCCTCAACAGCACGTCCAATCGCTACGGCGTGAAGACCGTCTACGTGGATGTGGACGCCTGACGAGATAGCCAAGGAAACGCGCCATCGCATTCTGGTTGCGGTGGCTGCATATGCTTACGAATTCCTATCTGAGAGCATTCTCTCGGACCATGAGTTCGACGCGATGGCCTTGGCTATCCGCCCCGAGATGAAGACCGCGCGGCCTTGGCACACGCCAGACCAGAAGCGCCGCGTGGCGAAGCTCGACAAGTTCTTCCGAACGCAATTCCACGCCGACACCGGACAGTGGATACACCGACACCCGGAGTTGAGCCTCGTCGCCCACAAGTATGAGACGACATATGGCAACAAGAAAGCAAGATCATGAACACGATCCGAGCGAATATCTATACAAGGGTCCGTGCGATGACTGCGGCTCTTCAGATGCACTTGCTCATTATACTGATGAGCATACCTTCTGCTTCGCGTGTGGTAAGCACACAGCCGCGCCTCGTGCATCCGCTGAACATGCTGATCGCAAGGGAGCTAGGGTGGCAACCTCGTCCGTCCCGCAAGTAAAGGCGGGGTTTGTATCGGGTCGCTACTCCGCAATCGAAGCCCGCAAGCTACAGCTCGAAGCGTGCCGCAAGTACGACTATCAGATCGGCACCGATGAGAAGGGCAAGCCGGTCCACATTGCGAACTACCGCGACCCTGAGACCCGCCAAGTGGTGGCGCAACACCTGCGCTATCAGGACAAGGAAATGCCGTGGCGCGGTGAACCCAAGAAAGCTGGCCTGTTCGGGCAGCACCTCTGGGGCCCTGGCTCTGCGAAGCGCCTCATCATCACCGAAGGCGAGATCGACTGCATCACGGTCGCCCAGCTCCTCGGGCTGAAGTGGCCGGTGGTCTCCATCCGATCCGGCGCCCACAACGCGCTGAAGGATATCAAGGCCCAGATCAACTACGTCGAGAGCTTCGATGAAGTCGTCCTCATGTTCGACATGGACGACCAAGGCCGCGAAGCCTCCAAGGAGATCGGAGCAATCCTGTCGCCGGGCAAGGCCAAGATCGCCACCCTTCCCTACAAAGATCCGAACGAATGCCTGATGAAGGGCAAGGGTCAGGATGTGGTCGACGCCCAGTGGACCGCCACGGCCTACCGACCGGACGGCGTTGTGACACTCGCCGAGATCTACGATGAGGCCATCAAGCCTGTCGAGCAGGGCTTGCCGTGGGCCTGGCATCCCATGACGGAATGGACATATGGCCGACGCTTCGGAGAGATCTGCGGCTTCGGCGCTGGGACAGGCGTAGGCAAGACTGACCTACTGACCCAGCAAATCGTCTTTGATATCGCGGACCTGAAGCAACGGGTCGGTATCATCTTTCTCGAACAGCACCGCTCAGAGACAGCCAACCGCCTAGCCGGGAAGCTGAAGGGCAAGGCGTATCACGTCCCCGATGGATCGTGGAAGGATATAGACCGCGTGAAGGCTATCCGTGAGGTGGCCGACATGGACCGGGTCTTCCTCTACAACCACTTCGGGCAGACCGACTGGAAGCGGATCGCCGAGATCATCCGGCACCTCGCCATCAACGAAGGCGTCAAGCTCTTCTACCTCGACCACCTGACCGCCCTCGCCGACCCATCCAATGAGCGCGAGAGCCTTGAGCTGATCATGGAGGAGATGGCCTCCCTGGCCCAGCAGCTCCGCGTCTGGATCGGCTACATTTCACACCTGTCGACACCCGAGAAGGGCAGTCACGAAGAAGGCGCCCAGGTCAGCCTGAAGCACTTCAAGGGCGCGCGAGCCATCGGCTTCTGGACCCACTTCGCCTTCGGCATCGAGCGCAACAAGGTAGCCGAAGAACCGGCTGAGCGCCTGATCACCACCGTCCGCTGCATCAAGGACCGGCTCACCGGGCGCGGCGACGGCCAGACGATGAAGCTGAAGTACGACCAGAAGACCTGCCGCCTCTCGGTCGCGACCCAATCACAATACGGCGGTGGCATCGACTTCTCCGCAGGGGAGGACGAAAGCCCGCCAGCTCAAACTGGAGCAACCCCCAATGAACCTGAAGATGATCCGCTTCCTTTCTAGGTTGCGGTCGAAGCAGCGCGATCTGCGCGGCCAGATCAAGCGGCTGCGGAAAGCCTACGACGCGCTCGACAAATACTGCGAATACCTCCTCGGCCGGGTCAGGCGTTTGGAGGTCGACAATGAAGAACTGCGGAAGGAGGCTGCATGGAAGCCCCCCGCGAAAGACTAATCTTCGACATTGAAACGAACGGCTTCCTCGACAAACTCGACCGCATCCACTGCATTGCTATTGGCGATATCCGCTCAAGCAAGATCGACCTGTACGGCCCAGAGCGCATTGACGAAGCCATCGCCCGTCTCGAAGCTGCCGAGTATGTCGCCGGTCACAATATCATCGAATACGATATCCCGGCGATCAAGAAGATCTATCCCAGCTTCAAGCTGTCCGGCCGCATCACCGATACGCTGATCGTCGGCAAGATCATCTGGCCGCATCTCAAAGCCCTCGACTTCGACCGTGTCCGCGAAGATCACACCTTCCCGAAGAACATGATCGGCCGTCACGGCTTGGAAGCCTGGGGCCACCGCTTCAAGCTGCACAAGGGCGACTACTCCAAGAAGATGAAGGAGTTGGGTCTCGACCCGTGGGAAGCCTACAACGATGAGATGGGCTCGTATTGCGTTCAGGACGTCGCGGTCAACATGCGGCTCTGGCGTGAGCAGTTCAAACGCTCTCCCTCGCCCAAGGCCGTCCGCACCGAACACGCGATCTTCGAGATCATCCGGCGTCAAGAGCGTCGAGGCATCCGCTTCAACGTTCGCAAAGCGCACCTGCTCTATGCCCAGCTCACCGCCCGGCGCCAAGAGCTGACAGACCAACTCACGCACATGATCCCGCCATGGTGGGCGGCTGAGCCTGAGGCCCGCTTTGAGCGGACTCGGCGCGTTGGCCTTCCGCAGTTTGGGAAAGAGTGGGTCACGGCAATCGGCAAGCGTGGCCAGCAGCTCAAGGCCAAAGAGGTCTTCCGCGTCTACAAGACCGAGACCGAAGGTGACACCTACCAGAAGGTCGAGCTGATCCACTTCAATCCTGCCAGCCGGGATCAGGTCGCCGACCGTCTCATCAAGCTGTTCGGTTGGAAGCCTTTGGAATTCACCGACAGCGGCAAGCCGAAGGTGGACGATGAGACGCTGAAGGCCCTCGAAGATATCCCGGCGTGCAAGCTCTTGGCCGAATGGTACATGATCGAGAAGCGTCTCGGCCAGCTATCTGAAGGCAAGAACGGCTGGTTGCGCAAGATCACCGAAGACGAGCGCATCCATGGCCGGATGGACACGATTGGCACACAGACCAGCCGTGCGACCCACTTTGAGCCCAACCTCGGGCAGGTCCCGTCGATCACCAACGCCGATGGCCCCGTACCGTTCGGCAAGGAATGCCGCGAGCTGTTCACGGTAGACCCCGGTTACGTCCTCCTGGGCGTGGACTGCTCGGGTCTGGAGCTGCGCTGCCTTGGGCACTACATGGCGCCGTTCGATGGCGGGGCTTACGCGGACATTGTCGTCAACGGCGATATCCACTGGGAGAACGCCCAGGCCCTTGGTCTGGTGCCACGCGGAACCAAGCGCGACAAGCACAACAAGGTGCATGAAGACGCCCGTGCCGTGGCCAAGCGGTTCATCTACGCATTCCTTTATGGCGCTGGCCCTGAGCTGATCGGGGCGCTGGCTGGCGTGGATGACGAGGAGGTCTACGCCCTAGGCGGCAATAAGACCATCGCCACGCAGCTCGTTAAGAAGGGGCGTCACCCTGACCGTAGGCTGATCGCCACGATCTCCAAGGGCAAGAAGCTCATCGACACCTTCACCAAGTCCCTGCCCGCTCTCAAGGCGCTGAAGGAATGGATCAAGGCTGAGATGGCGAAGAACGATAAGTCCGTTCCCGGTCTCGACGGTCGCTTGATCCCGAGCCGGTCGGAACACTCGGCGCTCAACTTCCTCCTTCAGTCGGCCGGGGCAATCATCTGCAAGCAGTGGATCGTGCAGTTCCACGAAGACCTGATCGCCGCTGGTTATGTCGAAGGCGTTGATTTCGCCCAGCTCCTTTGGGTCCACGACGAAGTGCAGGTTCAGGTTCGCCCTGAGATTGCTGAAGACATTAAGCGCCGCATCCTCGCGGCAATCCCCAAGGTCGGAGACTACTATGACTTCCGAGTGCCACTCACCGGGGACGGACAGATCGGAATGTCATGGGCCGAAACCCATTGACGTCCTGAGGTGGATCAACAAGCACGGCCCTTCGATGACCAAGTCGGTACTCTCCCGCACCTATGCGGACGAGATTGCTGTTTGCGCGTCGAGGGGCTGGCTTTCGGTGATCCTCCCAGATGGAGAGGTTGGCCGCTTCTGGCGGCTGACACCCATCGGCCTTGCCTTCCTCCATATGGAAACAGAAACATGACAAAGACACTTCTGCTCGACGCGGACGGACTGGTCTACAAGATCGCCTTCACCTCGCAAACGGCGGTCAACTGGGCCGATATCGGCGAGCCAGCCTTGTGGACCCTATGGGCCGATGAGGACGTGGCGTGGTATCGGCTACGCGCTTGGGAAGCCAAGATGCTGGAGACCTTCGAAGCCGATAAGGCAATCTGGGTCCTGTCCGACAGCGATAACTTCCGGTTCGACGTCCTGCCTACCTACAAAGGCAACCGCAACCAAGACCAACAGACCATGCGGCCATTGCTTCACGCACGGCTTCGAGAGCGCGTCCAGGCTGAGCTTCCGTTCTTCCTCAAGCCACGGCTCGAAGCTGACGACGTGATGGGCATCGTGGCCACGGCGGGCGACCGCATTGTGAAGGGCGACAAGCTGATCGTGTCCGACGATAAGGACATGCTCACCATCGCCGCACCGCAGGTTCACTTCGAAGGCACGGCTCGCGATATCTGCACGCCGACCAAGCTTGAAGCTGATCGCTGGCATTTGCGTCAGGCGCTCACCGGGGACACGGTCGACCATTATGACGGATGCCCAGGCTTCGGCCCCAAGTCCGCAGACAAGCTTCTGGCCAAGTTCGACGGCGACGTCGCCAAGTTCTGGTCTGAGCAGGTTGTTCCGACCTACGCCAAGAAGGGCCTGACGGAAGAAGATGCGCTTGTCCAGGCGCGTTGTGCCCGCATCCTGCGCTTCGAGGATTTCAACGCCAAGACGGGAGAGCCGATCCTATGGACACCGTGAAGAACTGCGGGCGCTGTTCCTGCGGCTATTCTGGATGCTTCGATTGTTTCCCGGCGCCAAAGCCTAAGGAAACCGAGCTTGAAGAAGGGCCGTGGCTCATTAAAAAGCGGGGCTTATACTACCGACCAAACGGCAGTGGCTATACGAACAAGCTTGAGGAAGCTGGGCGCTTTGTTTCCGAGTATGCCCACGACGTGCTGAATACCTGCGCTCCTGGCGAGATCGTGATCTTCCCTGAAGACTCCGCCGCATTCCGCGAGCTTGTGCACGCGAACAACATGGCGTCAGGCAATCGCCAAGATGGCTTCAAGATCGCCTCTGACGGCGGGTCTTCCGGCTACTACGTGCTGCCTCCTGAAGCCACTGAGCTGCGGCACCTCATACAAGCCCGCAAGATGAATTTCTCCATCGGTAATATCTTCAAGGCTTGCTGGCGGCTCGGGCTCAAGGCGGGCACTGAGAAGTACTACGACCTCCGCAAGATGGTCTTCTTCGTGCTGGATGAGTACGAGGCAGATGGCCGGGAGGTCTACAAAGCCGAGCTGAACAAGCTCAAGGATCACATCAACAAGGAGTTGGCCCGCGTAGGCTGACTTCCACATTGTCATCTGAAATTAATTACCCCACGCCTTTGGTCTTCAGGCAATAACACGAGGCTTTCCCGACATGAATGAATACGTCCCGACAGTCACGCCGCAGCTCATCAATCACCTTCGAAATGATCGCAAGGATTGGCGCAATGCAATGCCTGAAGCCAACTGGACACACGACCAAATCCAGAGGGCCATCGGCGCTAACGAGGTGATCCTTCATCTCGAAGAGCTGTTGAACCGCCAATCGGGTCTCGTCTCAGATGACGACGATTAGGAACAATCAACATGTGCAAAGTGAAACAAGCAGCCGCCGCCCCGGTCGAACCAATCGAGGCCGCGCCTACACCACAGCCCAATGCTTCTGCGGTCGCAACACCGACCCTCGACATGGCTGTGTCCAACCAGAACAAGGGACGCAGCTCGCTGTCTCTTCGTCGCCGCAATCGCGGTGCGCGGGCCACGCAAGTCACTGGCTCATCGAACGCCGCAGCAACCGGCGTAGCAACTACCTCGAAGTCCGGCCTCGGCACGCCGTAAGGAAGGAGCGAGAGGAATGGCGCAAGCAACCCTTGCACAAGACTACGCCTCGCTCGTCACATACCGCGACCCCTACCTGCAAGCAGCGCGCGACAATAGCGCCCTGACGATCCCGTCTCTGGTTCCGCCTGAAGACAATGGCGTCAGGAAAACCCGCAAGACCCTCCGACAGCCTGACGACAGCACCGGCTCACGCGGGGTCAACAACCTCGCCTCGAAGCTGCTCATCAGCGTTCTCCCGGCCAATGCCCCAGTCTTCCGCCTGATCATCAATGACCTCACGGTTAAGAAAGAGATGACGGAACAGATCGGCACGGCTGGGACGAGTGAGGTGCAGCGGGCGCTTGGGCAGGTCGAGCGGGTCGGTATGCAAGAGATCGATGCGACCGGCGTGCGTGGCCCGGCCTACGTGATGATCCAGCATCTTCTCGTGGCTGGCAACTATGCGATGAACGTGGACCACAAGACCGGACAGGTCCGTGGCTATCCACTCCAGTCCTTCGTTGTGTCCCGCGACCGTATGGGCAATCTCATGCGTGGGATCATCGAAGAGGTGATCGCTTTCGGCGCCCTCACGCCAGATCTTCAGGAAGCTGTCAAGCAGCGCCGCATGGAGATTGGCGGTGGGACTGAGACCAGCAAGGACGATCTCGAAGCGGAATGCCGGGTCTATACCTGCGTGAAGCGCACGACGTTCAACAGGTTCAAGGTCTGGCAGGAAGTCGAAGGCGTTGTCGTCGATGGGTCTGAAGGCTCATATGGCGAAGACACCTGCCCCTACATGTTCGTCCGGCTCATCCCGGTCGATGGTGAGGACTATGGCCGGGCCTTCGTGTCCGACCTTTACGGCGACCTGTTCAATGCCAACGAACTGCGGCGAGCAATCGTCAGCTACTCGCGAACAGCGGCGAAGGTGATCTACCTCGTCAAGCCCAACTCGACGACCAAGCCGAAGAAACTGACCGACGCCAAGTCCGGCGACTTCGTGACAGGCAATCCTGACGACGTCGTGGCGCTGACCCTTGAGAAGACCCAGGACTTCAATGTCGCCCAGGCGGTCTATCAGGATATCAAGCGGGCTCTGGAACTCTCCTTCCTTCTGAACTCGACA
Source organism: Rhizobium sp. 18065 (assembly GCF_902706095.1). Taxonomy (GTDB): domain Bacteria; phylum Pseudomonadota; class Alphaproteobacteria; order Rhizobiales; family Rhizobiaceae; genus Allorhizobium. The sequence continues at coordinate 27,412 of NZ_CACSJP010000017.1, read as the reverse complement.
GTTCAACGCCAAGCGGAGCGTGTTACCGCCGAAGAAGTGAGAGCCGTTATCGAGGAGCTGAACACCGGCCTCGGTGGCGTCCAGTCTGTGATTGCGACCGAATGGCAGTTGCCCTTCGTGAAGCTCACCCTGAAGCGTCTCGAACGGAAGAAGCTCTTCAAGCTGCCGCCCGGCGTGGTCTCCCCGACCATCGTCACTGGGGTCGCCGCGCTTGGCCGTTCGCAGGATCTTCAGAACCTCGTCCAAGCCCTCAATGCGCTCGGCCTTCTGAATGCTGTCCCGCCAGAACTGCGTGGACGCATCAAGGCAGAGGACTTCATGAACCGCGTGTTTGCGGCGGCTGGGGTCGACCCGGATGGTCTCTTCATGACCTCCGAAGAATACGAGGCAGAGCAGCAGAAGGCCATGATGATGCAGATGATGCAGCAAGCCGGGCCTGGCGCCGCGCAGCAAGTTACCAAGGGCGTGATGGATCAGCAGACCGAACAGGTTCGCCAAGAAGCTCCAGCCGCCTGAACCACCCCCTAGATCGCCGACCACGGATGTACTGGCGCCGGTCTAGGGGCATTCACAGGACATTGCCCAACACCCGATTTCTGGGATTGAACCAAAGGAAACACCACCATGGCTAAGAAAGAACTCGCTTCCGCAACCGCCGCCGCCGACCTCGCCACCGCTTCTGAAGCTGGCATCAAGTTCGACGTCGAAACCCTGCCGGATGGTCAGGCCGTCGCTATCTCCTCGACCGGCGAAGTGCAGGGCGAAAGCGTCCCGGCCGAAGGCTTCCGCGAAGTGATCGAATATCCGGTCCCGCAGAAGGACGGCTCGTTCATGACCCTCCTCATCCGCAATCGCTGATCGACCCCACGAAGGAACCTGCCCACATGGAAGTAGACACCAGCATCACCACGTTTGAGCCGGGCACCACGGTCGACATCGACGCCGAAGTCAAGGCTGCGGAACAGCGGGAACGCGAGTTCCTTGAGCAGAGCCGCGTCAACCCCGGCGAGGAAACTCCCAAGGCTGAAGCCAAGGACCGCCCCGAGAACGTGCCTGAAGAATTCTGGGACGCCGAGAAGGGCGAAGTCGATTGGGTCAAGCTCAACGAACGCCTGACGAAGGGCGACGAGAAGACCGACGAGACCCCGGATGCAGATCAGGGCTTCGGCGAGGTCAACGGCCACAAGCTGACGGCCAAGCACGCGGAAGACTTCAAGCCTTTCTATGAAGCGCTTGAAAGCGGCCAGCCCCTCCCGGCCGATGCGGTCAAGTATGTCGAGGACACCTTCGGCATCAAGACCTCCCCCGAGATCATCGAAGCCTACATGCGTGGTCAAACCGCCAAGGCTACCGGCGAAGCTCAGGCAGCATCTCTCGAAGTCCAGACGGCAGCGCTCGGCGTGGTCGGTTCGGAAGAGAACTATTCGGCAATGCAGGATTGGGCCGGTTCGGTCCTCACTGAAGCCGAAGCCAATGAATATGACGAAGCCGTCCTGGGGTCAGACCCGAAGCTGGCCAAGCTCGCCGTCCAGGCACTCTGGAACCGCTACAAGGCTGAAGCCGACATTCCGCCTTCCCGCCAGATCGGCACGGGCCGCACCTCGTCTGGTGCATCCGGCACGGTCTACGCCGACATGAACGAATACGTCCGCGACACCATGAAGCCCGAGTATCAGAACGATCCGGCCTTCCGTGCGAAATGTGACGCCAAGCTCAGCCGGACGGGAAACCTAACCATTCCCTCCTAAGGAGAGCCTATGGCCGACCAATTCACTGGTTCCGGGTCGCAATACCCGTTCGGCTCATTCTACGCGGACTTGGCCACCCGCATGTCCACAATCGAAACGACGGTTGGAACGTCCCTCGGGGCGGTAACGGCGGCGGAGCTTGCTGAAGCGGCTGCGGCTCTCGCCAATACGGCAGCAACAAATGCACAAGCCGCGCTCGCTGAAGTCGTCTCGAATATCTCCACCATCGCAGAGGACGCGGCTGAAGCTGCCGAAGCTGCGGTGGTAGCAGCCTCTCAAGACGCTCTTGCAACCGCTCAAGCATCAGCAACAGGCGCGGCCAATAGCGTGGCTGCGGCGGCTGCGGCGGCTCTTGCTGCGGCCCAACAGTCGGCTCTCGATGCTGAAGAGGCGGCGCAATCGGCCGAAGCTTTCGTCCCATCGAACTACTACACGAAGGCTCAGGCGGATGCCGTGATCCAAGCCGCTGGCGTTCCAATCGGTGCGTCCCTCTATTGGAATAGCACTACGCTTCCCAGCGGCTTCATGAAGGAGAATGGTGCTGCCATTTCCCGCACGGTGTACCCTGAACTCTTTGCGGAGATTGGAACCACTTATGGTGCCGGTGACGGTTCGACAACGTTCAACGTTCCGGACAGTCGTGGCGAGTTCATTCGCGGTCTTGATGACGGCCGTGGTGTAGACGCTGGACGTGTTCTTGGATCAGCCCAAGCTAGCCAGAACCTCAGCCACACGCATACAGGGTCGGCGGTTTCGGCAGGAAGCCATGCCCACACCGGCTCAACTTCGTCGGATGGTGCACACACACACAATTCCAATGCAGGTACGGCGGTCGGCTCAACCAGTCCATGGAACGGTACAAGGGGTGGTGCGGCTTCCGGCACAATCCCGACCGATAGCGCGGGTGCCCATTCCCACTCTCTGAACATCAATGCAGCGGGCGCCCACACACATACACTCGCGGTTGATGCCAGTGGCGGGACCGAAGCGCGCCCTCGTAACGTCGCCAAGCTAATCCTGATCCGCGCCTTCTAAGGAGTCCCTATGGAAGTATACAACTACCATCCCGAAACAGGGGCTTACTGCGGCGCAACCTTGGCTGATGAAAGCCCGCGTGAACCCGGCGTGTTCCTGTTTCCAGCCTTCTCGACCATGACCGCCCCTCCAGAATACCGTGAGGGCTTCGTTCGGCGTTTCGTTGACGGCGCTTGGGGTTATTCCCCTGAAGCCGAACCCGCGACCCCGCCAACCGAAGAGCCTGTTATTCCTGATCCGCTCACACTGCCGATGGAGCGCTTGGATTTCTGGCGACTGGCTGCGCGTGTGCAGGTCTCAAAGTACAGCGTCCGCGCCCGGCTTGAAGCCATGCCGGAAGAGACCCCTGAAGAACGCCTTACGAAATACGACGCCATCGCTTGGTTTGAAGAAGCCAAGCAGTACCGCCGCTACGACCTCCTTCTGATTTCCCTCGCGGAAGCTGAAGGCATCACCTCCGACCAGCTCGACGCCCTCTGGTCTTGGGCTGCTTAAAGCGGCCTCGTCAATCCCATCTTTACATCTGAAATAAGGAACGCCTCAATGGCTGACAATACCCCAACTCGTCTTGGTCAGGCTAACAACGCTGGTGCTGACGACGCGCTCTTCCTGAAGTTCTACGCCGAGACCCTTGGCGCATTCCGCCGCACGACCCAGTTCATGGATCGCCACTATGTCCGGTCGATCACTCAGGGCAAGTCGGCCCAGTTCCCGCTGATCGGCCGCGCTGGTGCTGGCTACCATACGCCTGGCGTTGAGATCACCGGCAACGCGATCCCGCAGAACGAGAAGACCCTCGTCATCGACGGTATCATGATCTCCCCGGTCTCCATCGCCGATGTTGACGAAATGCTGAACCACTACGACGTGCGCCGCGAATTCACCGCAGCACTCGGCGAGGCTCTGGCTCTGGAATTCGACAGCAACGTCGCTCGCTGCGGTCTTCTCGCATCTCGTGCGGCTGGCTGGCACGCCTCCATGCCGGGTGGTTCGCAGATCGTATCGGCCACGGCCAAGACTTCTTCGGCTGCTCTCGCCGCTTCTATCTTCGCCGCTGGCGTTGCGCTGGACGAGAAGTACGTGCCGCAGGAAGGTCGTTCGGCCTTCGTGAAGCCGCTCCAGTACTCGCTGCTGGCCCAGGACACGACCATCCAGAACAAGGAAATCGGCGGTGCCGGTGCCTACATGCAGGGCAACGTCCCGATGATCAACAACATCCCGCTGGTCAAGGCGATCAACCTCCCGACCACGGCTGTCACCGGCACCTTCAACAACAAGTACAACGTCAGCGCGATCAACACCGCAGCTCTGGTCATGCACCGCACTGCGGTCGGCACGGTCAAGCGTCAGGATATCTCGATCAAGTCCGAGTACTCGCTGCGCCGCCTCTCCACGCTCATCCTCGCGATGATGCTGGTCGGCCATGGCGTCCTGCGTCCTGAAGGCGCTGTCGAAGTCGTAACCGCCTAATCCTCGCGCAGAGGGCTGCTCTTAACAGGGTGGCCCTCTGCCCTTTTTCTTTGACACTCTAGCGAGGAAGCCATGCCCCTCATCTTCTCCGAGACAGGCGAGTTCAACACACTCGAAGCCGTAAACCTCGGGCTGACCTACATGCGAGAGCCGCGCATTGACGACCTCGCCCTCATCAATACGTCATTCGCCGCCGAGAAGGCGTATGCCAATCTCCTCCAGCAAAACCGCGTCCAGCAGATGCGCGGCTGGTGGTTCAACACGACCAAGCCCACACTGACCCCTGACCCTGTCACCGGGCGCATTGCGATCCCGGCAACCTATTCCAAGGTCGAGCTTCACGCTGATGAGCGCTGCTATTTCCCTGAGGGGCTGATCCTTTCGGTCGAGATCGACAGCGATGCTAACACGCGGTTCCTCAAGAATGGCGAGACGGACAGCCTCGTGTGGACCCGGCCGATCCGGCTGGAGGTCATCACCATCAAGAAGTTCATGAACACCCCCGACCAGTTCCGGCGTGTGGTGGCGCTTCAGGCTGCATCCCTCTCGGGTCAGGAAGTGGACGAGGCAATCGCCGCAACGCCCTTCCACCAGCGCGAGCTTGAGCGGGCCGAAAGCGAACTGATGGATGCCGAGCTGTCCAACAACAAGGTCAATATCTACTCGACCCAACCGCAGGTACGCTGATGGCCAAAGGTACGACAATCATTCCAGTCACCATCGGGTCGATGGCCAACGGCGTCTCCCAGCAATCCCCGGCCATGCGTCTTCGAGATCAGGTCGAGGCATCGCTCAACGCCCGCGCAACGATCATCACCGGGATTGGCCCAAGGACCGGCACCGACCACCAAGCCACATTCGACCTCGGGTCCAACACCATCGCCGACTTCGAGAACCCGCTTCAGATCGACTTCGACCGTGGGCCTGATGGCTGTTACGCGGTGCTGGTCACGAAGGGCAACCTGCGGGTCTTCAACGTCGAAGAAGGCATTGAGTGCCCGGTGACGTTCCCGTCCGGCAAAAGCTGGCTGGTGGGCATCGACCCCTTTGAAGACCTCCGCTACGTGGCGGCTGGTGACTATCTCTTCCTGTCCAGCCAGAAGAAGACGATCCAAATGTCTGCGACCATGGCCCCGGCTGAGGTTGAGGAAGCATTCATCTATTGCCGGGCGTCGAACTATGAAGACACCACATCCATCCAGCTCACGCACGGCGGCCTGACCTACAGTTGGCGCGTGAAGGCGCCGAAGACTACGGGCGGCAACGGCCCACTGGCGGCGGCAAACGTTGCCAAGGCCGTTGCGACGATCCTGAACAGCAATGCTGCCCCAAGCGGTGCTGCGGTGGACAGTAACGATGGGACGACGTGGGTAGTTGCTGCGGCACCTGGCTCTACCGCTGCGGCCCTTGGCTATTCCATTGTGCAGAACGGGGCGATCATCAGGATCACGCGGGCCGATGGTGCTGACTTCGAAGTTAACTGCTCCGACCAGGACAACGCCAAGAAGGTCTATCATATCCAGCGCACCGTGCCGAAGCTGACTGAGCTTCCGGCTTCTTTCTGGCCGAACTCCATCATCCGGGTCTCATCGAATGCCGAGACAGACGCGCCTGAATATTGGGTCCAGTACCGGGAGAAGGACGAGAACAACAAGAAGATCACAGGCTATTGGGTCGAAGTTCCTGCCCCAGGAACACCGATCCGGTTTGATACGCAGACCATGCCGTGGGCTCTCAAGGCGACAGCTATCAACGCCTTCGAGTTTGGGCCGCTTCAATGGGATGATCGACAGATTGGATCGGTCGACACGATCCCCGAGCCTTCCTTCGTGGGGCAGAGCATCAACGACATGTTCTTCGTCGGCGGGCGGCTTGGCTTCGTGACCTTCGACGGCTGCGTGACTTCGCGATCCTCCGACCAGCCTTTCAACTTCTGGCGGGAAACCTCGACCCAGCTTCTCGACACGGACCCGATTGATATCATCTCGGGCGGTGCTGAAAGCCTTGCATTCCACTCGACTGCGGTGGTTGGCAATGAGCCGGTCTTCTTCTCCAACAAGACGCAGTATGTCTTGGCGGTGCCTTCAGGCGAGAACCTGAGCCCGGTTGTGGCCGACCTCAAGCCTTCTGCAAGCTATCAGTCACCACGAAGCGCTAGGCCGATCCCCTACGGGAATGTCTGCTACTTCGTTGGGCCAGGTGATCAGTTTGCCAGCATCCACATGTTTGAGCTGGGCAGTGATGAGAACCGAACGGGACGCGCGAAGAACGTCTCAGAGCATGTCCCGGCCTATATCAAGGCGCCGGTCAAGCAGCTCTTCGGTTGCCAGTCAGAGAACCTTCTCTTCTGCCTGTCAGGGGAGCAACGCCGCGAGGTCTTCGTCTACCAGTTCCTAGACACCGATGACAAAGGGCGCGTGCAGTCGGCTTGGTCTCTCTGGACATTCGCGGCTGGCGACCAGATCTGCGGCATCACGGTCTTGAACCGCAACCTGCATTTCCTCATCAGGCGCGGCACGCAGCTTCACCTTGAGAAGATGAACGTCAGCTCTGACCGGCTCGTGGGGCCGACTGCGGATCTCATTGTCATGGATCGCCGCATCCCGAAGAATGCCCCAGGCGTCTCTTGGGTCCGCGATAGCTATGACGGGATCTACACGATGACCCTGCCCTACAACCTGCCCAGTCCTCTCGACAGCTACTTCATTGTTGAGACCGAGTTGAACAGTGCCGGCTCAAGACAGCCTGTCAATGTGCACGCGGTCATCAGGGTCTCGGACAATCAGGTCAAGACCACGGCCCAGCTTGACGATTTCGACTTCGTCTTCGGCCGGGCGCCGCGTGTCTACATCGAGCCTTCTGAACAGGTGGCCAGAAACACCAACGGCGATGCGACCTTCGCGGATGCCGCAGTGACCGCGCTTGGTCCTATCCTCGGGCAGTCCGCCGGTCTGGTCATGCGTGTCGGCTCGAAGTCCCGCCGCCGCTACGCAAAGCTGCTGTCTCTTGGCCAGTCGCTTCGAAACTCCGCTGATGACCACAACGACATGTTCACCCCCCCGAACCACTACGGGGCGGGCACTGGCGAGTATATCTACGTTCTCCGCAGCGAGGCCGAAGAGAAGATCCCGAAGCGTTTCTTTAAGACCGCTGGGAACGCCAACGACATTCTTGTGGCATTTGAGAACAACGGGCCGCTGTCCTTCAGGATCGCCGGTCTCATCTATCGCATGGCGGTAAAGGACGCCTACACAGGAACATGATCATTTCATCCCCAGCAGCATTCGTGCGTAAAGCCAAGCTCGAAGATATCCCCGAGCTGGCCTCCAGACTCCGACATGAGGACGTCCGCGAAATACGATCCACCACACCGGCAGAGCAGTCTCTTGAGAGCGTTCTGGCCTACAACGTGGGCGCCTCCTCAACCGCATTCGCCATTGTCGACCTCCAGTCCGACGCGGTGATCGCCTTGTTTGGGGCCGCACCTGCTGGGGATGGAACCGGGTCTGTGTGGATGCATGGGTCGGATCTGATCAAGACCCGGCGCATCACATTCCTGAAGCACTCACGCAGAGCGGTCGAGTTGCTTCACGCTGAATACCCCATCCTGAGAAACTGGGCCGACACCCGCAACCAAGTCCATCTCGACTGGCTGCGCTATGCGGGCTTCCGGTTCCTCGGCACGTCAACCTCAATCTCCAACGACGGCACCCCGTTTGTGGAGTTCTTCCGCAAAGGACGCTGACATGTGCCCTCCAATGCTGGCGGCACTACCGGCCATCACGTCAGTCCTCTCAACAGGTCTCGGCGTCATGGGCGCAGTGATGCAGCACAACAGCCAAAAGCAAGCCTATAACGACAACAAGACGGGCGCCGAGCGCACTGCCGTCTCCGAACTGGAGGCCCTCCAAAGGCAAGAGCTGACCGAACAGGATGCAGCCGCCCAGGACAAGCTTCTTATGCAGCGTGAGGCGGTGGCTTCCATCGCTGACGCCAAGAACCGTTCCTCCTTCAGCGGCACCGCTGGCCTTTCGGTGAACGGGCTGATCAACAGCATCCGGCTTCAGGAAGCTGAGCGGCAGCAAGCCGCAAGCACCAACCTTGAGAACCAGATCCGGTCGATCCAGTCCGAGAAACGGGCATCCGGTGAGAACTACGTCGCCCGCGTGAAGAGCGTGCAGAAGCCTTCCGGCATGTCGCTGGCTCTTGGCATCGGCAACGCGGTCGTGGGCGGCATCGGCAGCTATTATCAAAACAAATCAGCAATGGGATAACCAATGGCCCCTTCACGAAGAATGCAGCCCTTGGGGCAAGTACGCATCGCGCCGCAGTCCTTCGCTTCCGAGACGCCATTCTCGGGGCCGGGCGACCAGAGCGCAACACGGTCCATCATTGAGGGACTGAGCAGCATGTCAGCCAATGTCGCCAACCTCGGCAATGTGCTGGCACGCGCGAACAAACAGAAGAAGACCGATCCGCAGGAAAGGCAGAGGGCTCAGGCTCTCGCCTCTCTTGAGCTGATGCAAAATCAGAACGACCCGACCTATGCCGCTGGCAAGTACAAGGGCGCGGCGCCGGAAAGCCTTGACGCAGAAGTCTGGGCCACCGCCGCTGGTCGGTCTTACTTCGAGAGCCAGCAAGCCCGCATCATTGCACTCGCCAATGAGCGCGGCGTCCAGAATGTGGACTGGGAGACAGAGTTCGCCAACATTGCCAAGCAGGGACAGGCCGATGGCTTGATCCCCGGTGGTGACGGCGCTGCGGCATTCCTGTCTCAGGCTGACAACTGGCTCAACACCTACCGCCAGCAAGCCGCTACCCAATCCGCGAACAACTCCGCCTTCGTGCGTGAGGGCGCCGCCCAGGCCGGGGTCAACTCCCTGACGAACAGCCTGAAGCAAGGGCCTGAAGCCGGGCAGAAGGCTCTTGATGAGCTGTTCTCCAGCGAGACCTTGCAGGGTATGCAGCCTCCAGAACGGCAGAAGTACCTTGAAAGCCTGATCGACGGCTATGTGCAGGGCGGCGACCCGGTTGCTTTGAACGCCCTGGGCAATCTCCAAGGACCGGACGGACAGCCGCTTCGTGCCAAGTACGCAGCGAACTGGACGCGCTGGGACAAGACTGCCCGCGACCAAGCCCTGATCGTCAATGAAGGCGACGTGGTCGGCGAAGTCATGAGCAATCAGGGCGACTACGAAGATCAGGTGGCCAAGATCAAGGGCAGTCCTGAAGCGGCGGAATACGCCACAGACCTCGTGCGCAAGCGTAACGCCGCCATCGCCCTGGCTCAGGAAACCGTCAACAAGATCGCCACGGCCAAGGCTGCTGGCGAGACCGTCGACATTGACGCCATCAAGCAAGAGGCCATCGATACGGCCAATGCGGACGGGGTCTTCTCGGTCGGCGGGGCCACAAACCCTGACGTCCAGAAGGCGTTCCTTGAAGTCTTCGAGCCGGGCGCTCAGGGCTTCCGTCAGGCTGATCAGAAGAAGGTCGAGGAGGACACCTTGACCGCGCGTGAGGCTGAGCTTCGGACGTCGCTTGGCACCACGTTCAACACGGTCTTGAAACAGCGTGGACCGGATGCCGCTGTCTCCGAAATCGAGACGGTGATGCGGGACAATCAGTCCTTCACCAACGCACCGCTTCAGGCCCAGGGCGCAATGCTGTCCGCGCTTGCTGACGAATACGTGGCTTCCGGCAACGTCAAGGCACTCGACGCACTCGGCAAGGTGAAGTTGAACAAGGCCGGTATGTCCATCGCCGAATTCAAGGGTGTGGACTGGGAGATCGCCAAGGCCAACGCCGAGAAGGCGCGGCTGACCAGCATCGAAGAAGGCCAAAAGCCGGTCAAGGAGAGACTGCGCACCGCTGCCCTCACTGGTAATTTCGATCCCTCCATGATTGACGAGGCCCAGGCTGCGGGCTTGCCATCGTCTTGGGTCGCCGAGCAAATGGCGAAGAACGACAGCGTGGTCGCCGAGAAGTACCGGGCGCGTGACAAGTCGCTTGAGTCCAACGCCAAGCAGCGGGTTATTCCGCAGTACGTGGATGCCGCCGCTAAGCGCCTGGCCGAAGGTCGTGGTGATCTCATCCAAGAGGTCAAGGTTCCATATGACCCGGCCGACCCTGAGAAGGTTGTGACGATCACCAAGGAAGATCTGCTAAAGCGCGCCGCCCAAGAGCGCGAAGAGGATCTGATGGTGGAATACCGGGTCAAGAACCCAGCCGCCACCCCTGAACAGGCAACCCGCGACGTGCGCAAGCAGGTCATGGACATGTACTCCCGAAACGGAATGGTGGACGACAACACAAAGTCCCTCATGGAAACATTCCTGAATAAGGTCCAGAAGGATGGCTATTCGGTCGGACCCGAAGAGGAGGCCCAGCTCAACGAAGTGCGGGATGCTTGGGCAACCTACTCTGAGCCTTTGAAGGACGAGCTGGTCGGTGGCAATGGGCGGCGCCGGGACTACATCGACGCAATCTTCGCCGGTCTCGAAGCCGACAAGACCCCGGCTGAAGCCATCACTGCGGCCCGCCTCTATCGTGACATGCCAAAGGAACAGCGCACAACGCTACCCACGGCAACGCTTGATGATCATGTATCGGCGGTGCGCGGTCAGCTCAGTGATATCGAGGAAGACCCGGTCATTGATCGTTTGATTGCGGACGAGGTCGAACGACTGTCGCAAATGTCGACCAACGATGACTACATCCGCACGCAAGCCGCGAAGAACGTGACCGATCGCTACGTCCCCATCTTCGGGCGCACGGTCAATGTCTCGGAATTCCCAGGCAAGCCACCGCGCGATGTGGCCAAGGAGGTCTTGGAGTATGCCGCAGAGCAGTACTCGAAGAAGTACGCGGCAGACCTCGGCGGCGAGAAGGTCATCTTCGACAACGGCGGGAAGCCGGGCACCCTGCGACTTTACTACAAGTCCAGCGGCTTTCCCGTCAGCAACTCTCTCGTAAACTGGTCCGATATCAAGTCCGATTGGGACACCACGGTAGCCAAGCCCCGCGCCGAGCAGCAAGCCAAGCGTGAAGCGGAGATCAGCGCCGGACTTGCGGCGTCCACCAGAGCCCAGACTGCCAAGGATAAGGCGCGAGAGGCCCAAGGCGCGGCCAATGCCGACAGCCTGATGATGCCAGAACGCCTTCGTTAACACTCACCCCCGGCCACAAGCTGGGGGTTTTTTCCTTTAGGAGACACCCTCAGTGGCAGACAACAACAACTACGACTTTCTCCGCATGGCCAACCAAGGCAAGAAGCGGAACCTCCCTCTCAACGAACGGCTCACCTCCTCCATGTCCTTCCTCTCGGATATGGGAATTCAGATGGAGGTCTTCTCCGGTGGGCAGGTAACACATGAAGAGGCGGCGCGCGGTCTTGGAACCCGAACCGGATCGACGCGACACGACCACGGTAATGCTGGCGATGTGTTCTTCTACAAGGACGGCCGGAAGCTTGACTGGGCCAATCCGCAGGATCTCCCCATCTTCCAAGACATTGTGCGCAAGGCAAAGGCCAACGGTGTGACAGGGATCGGCGCCGGGCCTGGCTACATGCAGCCTGGGTCGATGCACCTTGGCTTCGGTTCGCCGTCCGTCTGGGGAGCTGGAGGCAGTAGCGACAACGCGCCTCAGTGGCTTCGTGATGCGTACAACAGCGCGCCTTCAGCCTCCAACACATCGCAGCAAGCACTGCTTCAGGGTGGCTTTGACCAGACCGGCGAGACCTACACCCCGCGCTATAACCCGTCGCAGGTCCCGACGCCTTCCGCAGCTCCAGCCGGGACGCCAGAGAACTGGCAACCAGCCTCGTGGATGGACACGGCCAAGCCTGATGGCACAATCACCGCGCCTCCCGGCGCCAATGGCCCAGAGCCGACGTGGGGCCAGATCGGCGGCGCCGCTATCCGCACGACTCCGACCGCCCAGGTGATCCAGTGGGGCAACAATGTCTCGATGGTCCCCGACCAGACCTGGCTGGACAATAGCGACATGGGCAAATACGGCCCGGTCCTCGAAGGGCTGAACAACGATGAACGCGAGTTTGTCATCGGCCGGGCAGTGTCAGACGCCAGCGCCTTGGAGCTTCGCCGCCAGCTCGACCGTGCGCGTGCCGACAGCGCGATCTTCGGACGGTCTAACACGGCCATCGCTGCGGCATTCGCTACGAACATCCTCGACCCTGTCTCTCTGGTGGCCGGTGGCTTCGTCGGCAAGGGGGTCGTGATGACGTCCAACGCCCTTCGCGCAGCGACAGCGGCAAGCCGGGTCACGCGGATGGCTGAAGCCGGGATCATCGGTCTCAGTGATGCGACAATCGCCTCAGGTATTCAGGCCCAGGTCGACCCAAACTTCGGTGTGGATGACTTCGCGATGAATGCCTTGACCGGCGTGGCGCTTGGCGCCGGGATCGGGTCGTTCGTCCGTGGGGCTGAGGTCTCCGACGACATGGCCGAAGCATCGGCAGCATTCGGGAACAAGGCACGCAACATGCTTGCGGACAAGGCTGAAGCCATGGGCTATAAGCTCGACCCCGCCGCTCAAAACTTCCTGCGTCCCAAGGATAGCTCAGTCGGTGCGGCCCGAAATCCAACGCCGAACGCCGATGTGCGGACTGGCCTTGAGCGTGCTGCCGATTGGCTGACGCCGGGCTTCCTGTCCTCGGACGTTCTTCTGCGCACCAAGGCAGGATCGGGCGTTGCGGATCTCTACAAGCGCATCATGCCAGATCTGACCGGATCGGGTGGTAACAGGATGCGTGGGGCAGAGAGCGCGTGGGAGGTCAATGAGCGTCTGACCCGTACCGACAAGGCCAACGGGCAGCGTGCCTTTCAGTCCAACTTCGACCAGTGGGCCGAGAGCCAAGGCTATACCGGCGTCAAGAAGGTCCTCAAGCAGTCCGAGCTGGAGCAAGAGTTCGACTATCGTGTGGCCATTGCTCTTGAGCATCCGCACACGGCAGACCCCGACAGCCCGATCCAGAAGATGGCTGATTGGTATCGAAGCGAGGGCTATGGAAAGAAGCTGGACGAGGCCAAGGCATCCGGCGCCGAGTGGGCTCAGAAGGTCGAGCGTGACGACAACTACGTGCCGATGATCTATCGACGCAAGGAAGTCTCTGAGGTGGTCGACAAGATCGGTATGGACGGGCTCACGGACGTCGTGAAGCAAGCCTTCCTGCGTGCCCAGCCGGACCTCTATAAGCGGATGGATGCCCTGCCCGGTGGTCCGAAAGCACGCAAGGCGGCTGAAGCTGCGCGTGATGCCAAGGTCACAAGGCTAGCCCAGCGCTTCGTTGACACGGTCATGGCGACCAAGGTGGACGGCTCTGCCCCGCCCAAGCTGGCGGCGCTGTCTGGCGAGAGCGAAGTGGCTCTGCGCGAGATGCTGACCGATGCCGGGGCCAAGATCGATGAGATCGAAGAGTTTCTTGAGGCGTTCGGCTACAAGCTGAAGACCGGCCCGAACAACTTCCGGCGCCGGGCTGTGATGGAGCGCGAAGAGCCCTTCATTCCGTCCATGTATAAGGACCTGCACAACGCTCGCGACTATGCCACTTCTCTGCGTGACCTCACGCGCCGGTCGGCCCGCGACAACTATGAGGACTATGCGACCGCGATCAACCGGCACATTGCTCTGCACAAGGCGGGCTATCGGTCGGAAGCCGAGCTGCGCACCCAGATCGAAGAGCTGACAAACTTCGACCGGATGAAGCGTGAAGGTGGCCTTGAGCCGGGCGTGACCAAGTCCGGTCTGGATGAGGCGCGCGTCGAGCTGTCGTTCCAAGCTGACAAGCTCATGGGCAAGGAGATCTTCCCAGACATGAGCATGAAGGCCAAGCTCACCGTCCGCATTCTGAAGGACCTGGCCTTCGTCCGGTTCATGCAGCAAAGCGGTATCGCCAACGTGGGCGACCTCCCCGTGATTGCCTTGCGCTACGGCGTGAGGAACCTCGTCAGGACCTCGCGTATGCGGGACTTCATCGACGTGTTCAAGCGCGGTGGATCTGAAGCTGATGCCCTGTTCCGCGAGGTTCAGTCCGAGCTGGGGGTCGGTTTCCGCACCACAGACAAGCGCATGTTCGTGACCCACGAGGATATGAATGTCGACGGCGAACTGTTCGATGCCGACCGCACGACCAAGTTTCTCGCCCGCGTTCAGGCCAAGACCTCGACCATGTCCAACCTGACAGCCAACATCGGCGGTATGAACCCGGTGACGGACTTCCTTCAGACCATGTCCGCAAGGGCAATCTCCCAGAAGTTCGTGGATGTTGCCACGGGCCGGGCCAAGGTCAGCCAGAAGTGGTTGAACGAGTTCGGTCTCGATGAGCGCACCCTTGCCGATATCCGAATGGTCGCCGGGAAGATGGACCTGACCAAGGAAGGCTTGATCCGCAAATGGAACAGCGAGAAGCAGCGCAAGTTGTCCCCCGCCCAGGCTGAAGCCTACGACAAGTTCCTCGGGATCGTGCGCAGGGAGATCAACAAGACCGTGCTTGAGCCCTCGCCCAACGCCCTCCGCAAATGGATGAGCGGCCCGGTCGTCGGTCTGGTCATGCAGTTCAAGTCCTACATGTTCAACGCCATGGCCGTGAACACCGTGGGCGGGCTGAAGCTGGGGCCGACCTACATGGCCAAGGCACTGCTCGTCACTTCGTTGTGGGGCAGCATGATCTACTCGGTCCAGCAGTACCTCAACGCCTTCGGTCGTGATGACCGTGAGGAGTTCCTTGAGGAGCGCCTGTCGCCAACCGGGATCTTAGCCGGTGGCTTCCAGCGTAGCGCGTTCTCGTCGGTCTTCCCTATGATCATCGACACCGTGCTTGCTGGGGCCAGCATTCCGGCCGGGGAAGATATGCGGGTCTTCACCAATACCCGAAGCTCTGGACTTGGGTCGGATCTGGTCTCGGGCTCACCCGCCTTCAAGAACATCAACGACCTGCGCAAGCTGGCTGAAGGCATGGCCGCAGCCGCGACCCGCACAGACCAAGAGATGGATCAGACAGAGTTCCGTCTCTTCCGCGACCTGACGCCGTTCCTGCGCACCATGGGACTGCTTCAGGCCACCAACGCCCTCCTAGGAATGACCCCCGCAGATACAGACGGGACAGTCGTGAGACAAGCAAGATGACAATCGACAACAGAACGCCAGACACGCAGCGGCCCCGGCCATCTGCAATCTTCGAGCTGGCACTCTCCGTTGGCGAGCTGAAGGGGATGGTGGGCCAAGCGCTCACCTACCTCGGCGACTACGGAAAGAAGATCGAAGAGCATGAGAAGCGGATCGTGGAGCTGGAAACTCAGGAACGCATCCGCAAATCCCAGATCGCATTGATCTCCGCGCTCGTGACCATCGTGGTCAGTGGGCTCGGCTGGATCATCCAGAACATCGACAAGGTACTCTAATGGCACGCAAGAGCAAGAAAGCCTCAAGCGAGGCAATGGAACAACTGCATGACGCCCTGGCTTCGGCCCTGGCCACACGCATTGCCGCAGGTGAAGCCACCGCAGCCGATCTCGCTGTCGCGGCAAAGTTCCTCAAGGACAACGGCGTGAGCCGCCTCATCGACCCCGAGAGCCCTGATGGCTCGGTCCTGACCGGCGCAAAGCTGCCTGATATCGGCGACGATGAAGATGCTTTCGAAGAAGCACTGAAGACCTTCCAGTAATCAAGGCCACAGGCGCGCGTTCTGTTTGGATGGGACAATCCCATATCCGAATGTGAGAACGTGCGCCCTGAGCCAACGTCAGGCGAAAGCGCATGGATCAACCATTCATTACTCAACAGGAGGCCGAGAAACACCTCAGACAAATTCGGGAGCTGCGCAAAGGGAAGGGTCAGTGGCCCCTCTTTTCGACGCTCCTTGAGAAAGTCCTGAAGCATCTCGGCTTCCCCAAGGCTACCCGCACGCAGCGGGACATGGCCCAGTTCCTCCAGTTCGGGCCGAAGGACATGATCCTTCAGGCGTTCCGTGGGGTCGGCAAATCATTCGTCACCGCAGCATTCGTCTTGTGGGCATTGGACAGCGCCCCCCAAATCAAGGTCATGGTCGTCTCCGCTAACGGCGACCGCGCATATAGCTTCTCGACCTTCGTGCAGCGCCTCATTGCAGAGATGCCGTGCTTCGCGCACCTGAAGCCGGACAAGACCCGCAAGCAGCGTGAGAGCGTCAAGGCGTTCGACGTTGGCCCGGCGATCCCCGCCGACAGCCCAAGCGTGAAGTCAGTTGGCATCAACGGCCAGCTCACCGGATCGCGCGCAGACCTCATCATCGCCGACGACGTGGAAGTGCCCAAGAACAGCTTCACGGTGGTCATGCGCGAGCGTTTGGCCGAGCTGGTCAAGGAGTTCGACAACGTCCTGAAGCCTCTCCCAACGTCGCGTGTCGTCTTCCTGGGCACGCCTCAGACCGAGATGAGCCTCTACAACGTGATGGTCAAGGAACGCGGATACAAGCTCCGAATCTGGCCAGCGCGCGTACCGGCAGACGTCAGTAACTACAAGGGCAACCTCGCCCCGTTCGTGCTGGACATGATCGCCAAGGGTGCGAAGCCCGGCACTCCGGTCGACCCCGAGCGTTTCGATGACGCGGTGCTGCTCGACAAGGAGCTGAAGCTCGGCAAGTCCACCTTCCGCCTCCAGTTCCAGCTCGACACAACGCTCGCAGATGGCGGCAAGTACCCGCTGAAGCTGGAAGACTTGGTCATCATGGGGCTCGACCCCAAGCGTGGCCCGGCGTCTCTGGCGTGGGGCAAGGACCCCAGGTCGGCTTTGGACAGCCTTCAGAGCGTTGGCTTCAGCGGCGACCACTTCTGGGGTCCGATCTTCGTTGACGAGAAGTTCCTCGCCTATCAGGGCGCCGTCATGGCCATAGACCCCTCTGGACGCGGTGCGGACGAGACGGCCTATGCAGTCGTCAAGATGCTTCACGGGCGCCTCTTCCTGATCGCCTCTGGCGGTTTCCGGGGAGGCTACACCGATGAGAACCTGACCAAGCTGGCGCAGATCGCCAAAGAGCATTCGGTCAACTCCATCATCATCGAAAGCAACTTCGGCGATGGCATGTTCGGCGCCCTCCTCAAGCCCTACCTCACGCGCATCTGGCCGGTCTCGGTCGAGGAAGCCCGCGCGCATGGGCAGAAGGAGACCCGCATCATCGGCACGCTTGAGCCTGTCATCCAGCAGCATCGTCTGGTGGTCGATATGGCCGTCGTCCAGAAGGATCTGCTCGACAGCGAAGAGCATGGCCCTGAGTACTCTCTCTTCTACCAGATGACCCGCATCACGAAGGATCGTGGCTGCTTGGGTCATGACGACCGCCTGGACGCGCTTGAGATGGCCGTGGGCTACTGGCTCGCCCAGATGGAGGTAGACCAGCAGAAGGCCGCAGCAGACGCCGCTGATGAGGAGTTGATGGCCATGATCGATGAGATCTGTGAGGACGGCCCCCTGATCATCAAGAGCGATCTGGATGCATTCTTCGCCGGGCGCAAGGGGAACGGGAATATGGTGGGGAATTAATTACCCCACGCCTTAGAGGCTCTAGGATATATACCTTAGGATAGAGCAGTAGGCAGTAGCTTAAAGCGGTGCGGTAGGCTGGACCTAGGCAGAAGCCCTAGGCCATGACCAACCCATAGACCGTCCTAAGCAGTCCTACTGCTATCCTAAGGGGCTGATGTAAGACCAGCCTTAGACCATGGTGGTGGAGGGGATAGACCATGAAGACCCATGCTCCTAAGGGGCTGCGGTGAGATCGGCCTGTCCCCTGCCCGCCTAGAGCCATGCATTCGGCCCTCCCCCGGCTATTCCTGGGCCTGACCAATGATCATGGGTCTACAGGGTCTTGGGGTCTGCAGCGCGCCAGCGGCGAGCTATGGCCTAAGGGGCTGCGGTAGGATCACCCCGGCTATATTTTGGGTGGCACATATTCGAGGGGATATCTCTGACAAGGCGCGCGCAGTTTCCCCCGTGCACCCCCTACGCGCGGTGTAATGAACGCGAGCCGCACTGCCTTCTGACTGGCTCAAAGCGGGCCGTCCGCTGGCCTAGGGCACATAGCAGGGGCACATTCCCACGCTATCACCCTGCAAATGCGGGCATGTTGGGAAATGCATTGTTCCTTTGATGGCTGATCATGGCTATCTATTCGTTTTCAGTTCCATAATCTGATTACTGTTCAACCATGAACGTTATGTTATTACATTCATACACCTGCTCTCATCTGTTCGCTTTCACGTAATATTGTTGCGTGACCGCGCAAGATTCTTTCGCAGTAGCTCAACGCCATCTCGACGCCTTCCCAAGACCAGCCGCACGCCCTGCCCCGACCCAATGGCTAGGCTGATCGGCTTGCCGGGCATAAGGCTATGCATGGGCTATCTCGCTATCATCTATGCATGTAGGGGCTATTGTTAAACACGAATGATAGATTTATGCATGTTAAAACAATAGCTTATCATTTTATCTGTCCATTTTCTCGATTTCATATTTACATGCAAAATCAAATCAGCCTATAAATCCACCCATCGGAAACGACCAGCGCAACGATTGCTGGCCCCTAGGGTAAAAAACAACCGGACGGCGTCCTAACCGTTAAGAGAAGGGGGTGCGGCATCTCAATTCATAGCCGCTGAAACCGGACACTGAACCGGGAGACGGGATCGGACACGGCGACGCAAGCGGATTTTGTTCTGCTTGGTTTGTAAGACCGGAACCGCACGAATTGACTATCAAGCCCTTACGGCTTGCGTTCTTTGACAACCGAATAACGAAGGCTTTGCGCCATGTGACCTGAACGGGTCGAAACGGTCTCTAACCGTGTTGCGCAAGGACAAACACAAGGCTTGGCAGTCGGCCTTTCTCAGACTGCCCGGCATGGGACCGGCTTAAAAATAGGTTCCCGCCTCTGTCTAGGCGTACCCGCCGCTAAGTGTCGTGCGACCACGGCAACCCGCAAGGGTCGGATAAGGGGAAACAACCCCATGACAAATTCAGCCCGAAAGGCTGGCTTATCGCTCTCCCAACGGCGGGCGATTGGCAAACCTTTCAACCTCTCACTCCCACATAGGAGATTGACACAATGCAAGCCCACCGATTTCCAGACGGATCAATCGTGGCCCACAAGGTCTACGTAAATTCGAACGTCTCGACCATGAAGCATTCTGTCTGGTTTTCGAAAGACGGCGACCTGACAGACTGTGAGGCAATCGACAAGCTTGGCCGGTCGCGACCGGTCTCTGACAAGGTCCGCCGCGTTCTGGCGACCATGTACGGCATGGCCTTCCACTACACACGCCTTCCCGGCGAAACCGCGCACCTTTCCAGCAACGCCTAACCTTTCCGCACAACTCAATATCAAATAGGAATATGACGATGATCGACCACATGCCAATCCAAGTGCAATGCATAATAGAGTTCATGAGGCTGGTGGCTCTCATAATATCCACCGCCACGCTTTGTGCGTGGCTTTGGGCCATCTCTGCCGCCCTTCCCGTCTGAAATTCCAGTCTAACCGCCTTGGGCCATCCATAGGCGGTTATGCGGCAATTTCGCCGACTACCCATAGGGATTTGAGCATGACCGCAACAGTCAACGCGGATCTTTTCCGCATCGTCGCCGGGTTCGTTTCGACGGAAGAAACACGCTACTACCTCAAAGGCGTTTTCATCCATGCGCATCCGGTCGCCGGGGTCTACATGGTGGCAACGGACGGCCACCGCCTGATGATAGCCCATGACGAGACCGGCACGACAACGCTAGACGGCGTGATTGTGGCGCTCGACAAGGCAACGCTAGCCGCCACCAAATGCGCCGCCCGTGGCGAGAACCACCCGCGTTCCTTGGAAATCCATGGTCACGGTGAGGTGCGGGTCTTGGCGGGCGATCCTGACGAACGACGCCCGGTCGCAATCCAGCACCGCGCGATTGTTGACGGCACTTTTCCGGACTATCGCCGCGTCATCCCGACCCCGGCCGATGCTGGCGCACCTTGGTTTAATCCGGCCTATTTGCAGGACTTCGCAAAGGCCGCGCAAGAGATCGGCAAGCTACGCGGCCAAAAAGACGCCGCCTTCCGAGTTACCGGCGCTTCCGACATGCCAGCGCTAGTCCAGTTTCTCAATGCTTCCCACATTTTCGGCGTCTTGATGCCTATTCGCGGACCCCAAGACGTCACCCTGCCGAGCTGGCTTGATGCACAACCTGAACAGGCTTTGATGGCCGCTGAATGATCAATCTAAGGGCAAGTCTGCGGGCTTGCCTTTATGCGGACCATTCCAAACGGAGATATGAGACCATGCGTTTCTATGCTGCTTGCTTGGCAAGCTACAATAACGGCCGACTGCATGGCCGGTGGATCGACGCGACAAGCGACGTTGAGGAAATGCAGGAAGAAATCACCGCGATGCTGAAGGTCAGCCCGATCCGTGGCGCTGAAGAATGGGCCGTGCATGACTATGAGAACCTGCCAACGACGCTTGGCGAATATCCGGGTCTCCAGACCATTGCGGACTTTGTCGAGCTGGCTGAAGAACACGACCTGACCGGGTCGGACTTTGGCGCGGTCGTCGCCCATTTCGGGACGGTCGAATATGCGGCTGAAGAGCTGCGCAACCACTACTCAGGGACCTATCCAAGTTTCAAGGACTACGCCGAAGAAATGGCAGACGAAAGCCTTGCCGCCCATGGGATCAAGGATGACCACCCACTGGCCCAGTTCTTCGATTATGAGGCATATGCGCGGGACCTGACGCACTCATGCAGCGCGGTCGAAGTGAACAACGGCGTGATGGTGTTTTGGTCATGACACACGCACCGCTCAACGCCGCTCAAATCGACGCGCTCCAAGCCTTTGCCGCTGACTACGGCCGGGGCTGGAAAGCCAAGCTGTCTGACGTCTACTGGTATAACGCCCGCATCTGGCGAGATCCACGCGGCGACCCCGAAAGTCAAGCCGGGTACGTCCTGCACGGCCTTCGCAATAGCCACGGGCCAAGCTGGCTGATGGGCTTCAAGCTACCACCACGTTGACCGATCTAAGGGGCATCCTCGCGCTGCCCTTTATGCAGATCAACGCGCCATATCCAAAGGAGGATGCGCCGTGCGTCTCATTGAGAAAAACGAACGCTATGAAATCTGGGAAGTCCGCGAAGATTGGGGCTTTGACTACATCGTCTATGGGGTCTACAACTCCGGCGATCCGCGTGTTTGCCCGTCGCTAGCGATGGCCCGTGAAGTTGCGGCGGGGGCTTGAACATGAAAGTCTTCATAGGAATGGAGACCAGCGGGGTCTCTCGCCGCGCTTTCGAAGCGCTTGGGCATGACGTGATTTCGTGTGACCTGCTTCCAGCTCAAGACAAGCGCGGCGGTCGCCACATTGTCGGGGACGTCTTCGCTGCCCTTGAACAGCTTCGGGCGGATGGTTGGTGGCCGGATCTGGCAATCTTCCATCCTGATTGCACATATCTGACGGTATCCGCAGCGTGGGCCTTCAAAGATCCAGACTTCGAACGCTATCCGGGTGTTGGCTACCACCAGAAGGTCAAGCCGGGCACGCTAACCGGCGCCGCAAGACGAGAAGCGCGGGACAAGGCCGTTATTCTTGTCAAACGCATCTGGTCTCTATCCATCAAACGCATCGCCATCGAAAACCCGATCGGTGCCCTTTCGAAGCGCTTCATGAAGCCTTCGCAGATCGTCCAGCCATGGCAATTCGGCGACGACGCAAGTAAGGCAACCTGTCTATGGCTTCGCGATCTCCCGACCATCAAGGCAACCGAGAAGGTTCCAGGAAGACTGGTCGAATGGCCAAGGGGCTCTGGGAAAATGGTCGAACGCTGGTCCAATCAGACGGACAGTGGACAGAACAAGCTCACGCCGGGCGATACGCGCTGGCAAGCTAGATCGGACACCTTCGGCGGGATCGCCGCTGCCTTCTCAACGCAGTGGACTGCCGCCGTCTCCAAGGAAGCCGCCGTAACGGTAGCTGCTTGACACGACTCCCCAGACCGCCCAAAGCTACGCGCCTTGCGTTCCTCTGGGGTCTTGGTCATGGGCTATTCAATGGGCAATGTCGTCTTTGCCCTCTTCCTGCTACTCGCCGCCGCGCCGTTCATCGTGTGGGGTGGCTTCAACGCACTGGTCGCCACGGCCTTGGTTATGGTCGTCGGCCACGCCTTTTTCAACCGCCTGAAGTAACCGCGTCGTCGGTCCTAGATTGGGGTCGGCGGCGAAGCTTTGCCTCCTTACTCCCACATTTGGATATGACAATGAAAGATCGACGCTACCGAATAAAGGCGCTGAAGGACGGCGCCGTGAACCTCTGGATCGTGCTTGAGGGCGGCAAGACGCGCCTCCTCAAGACCTGCCTGACGCGCGGCGGTGCCAAGGCTTTTGCCCGGCGCCACGCTGGCGAGGACGGGGTCGCGGTTCTGGAGGTGCTGGCGTGACGCAGCGCGCTTGTGTGGACTGCCGCCACTACATCCCCCGAACCGTTCGCGTTCCTGGCCGGTGCAAGCTCTCGTACCACTTCAGCCTAGAGCTGGGGAGGATCTACCACGAGGTCATGGACAACCGCGACGGCGCATGTGGGCCTGAAGCCAAGCTCTTCGCTCGCCGGGGAAACTGGTTCACGCGCCTCTTCACGGACGGCGAAGGATGACCCCAATCGCGGCCCTTCAGCGGGTCGGCGGATATCACCCGGCTGGCGCCTTGCGCAAAGCAATCGGCCATCCAAACACCGCCATCAATTTCAGAGAGCGGCCCGATCTGCGGGCTCTCCGCATCCTAGCGCGCGCCGTAAAGCGCGGCTCTTTCTATCACGCAACTGGAGACGTTGAGACATGACAAAGCACGTTTACAAGATAGGTGACGAGTTCCGCCTGGAACCACCCTACGCCGCCAAATACGATTTGCACGGCATTTACAAGGCTGAGGCGGTCCATGACGGCCCAATGGGACAGGTGATCCGCTTCAACGGCACCAAGCTCGCCCATGGTTTTGCCTTGAAACCCATCACGCAGTCCGATCAGCCCGCACCCAGCATCTTCGAGCGCGGCGTCTTGGACCTGATCAGCAAGATCACCTACAAACCGGGCTGGTCGATCTGGACCGGAACGGACGGCGACCGGGTCTACGTCCAACTCTCGGTCAACGCCTTCGCTGAAGCCTCCATGGACAGCGTCAAGCGCGACGGAACGCGGACCCCTTGGAAGAGCGCCAAACGCTACCTGTCGCCGCACATGTGCCGCCAAGAGCTGGTCGGCGTGATCTTCGGGCTGATCAAAGACGCCGAGCTGCACGAGATCCACGAGTGGTTCCGATACAAGGGCGCGTCGATCTACAATCCGCACCTCGACCCGGATGCGCTCGCCGCGTTGGCCCGCAAGAAGACTTCCTTCGTGGTGCGCGAGAACGCCATGACCATGGAGGAAGCGGCGTAATGGGCTTCAATCTATATGCCAAGCGGGAGTGGAAAGACGACCCGGAGAACGACCGCAGCGTCGAGATTGCTTCGCGTGATGGGCCATGGCGGCAAACTAAGGTTGAGATTGAACCAAGCGCCTACGCCGGACGGCCAAATGAGGTGATCTTACACTGCGAAGAGGTCAATCTGAGGGGAAGCCACAACCTTGACTTTCTCCCAACCGAGCTGCGTCTGCGCATCCACGGGAGGACTGTAGTCGAGCTAATGGACGCCTTGATCGAAGACCCTGCAACCCGGCGATACCTCGCGAGCGGCGTCGATTTCTTCCGAGAGAAAGAGGCCAAAAAGAAGGCCGCTTCTGAGGAGATGGTCAAAGTCACGATGCTGACCGGACGGCACTGGTTGCCTTTCCCATGACCGGCCGCATCCGAACAATCATCCTCAAGCCCTGCGCCAAGCTCGTCCAGGGCGCCCGGCAGCACATCGTTGTGCGCGAAGGCGGAAAGCTCACCCGCGCATCATTCATCCGCATCGGCATCGCCCAGTGGCGCCGATTTCTCTGATCATTCTCACATTTAAATCTAAGAAGGACCCGACCAAATGAACATTACCCACAAGATCGACCGCACCACCGCCAGCAAAACCAACGGCTTCTCCATCGGCGACAAGGTCCACTACAAGGACGCCACCGTGGAAGGGGTCGGCGTGATATCGGGCATCCTCATGCACGGTTCAATCCACGCTCTCAACCCGCTCGTGGTGCGGATGGACAAGAAGGACGACAATGCGTCTTTCGCCTCCTTCACATCGTATGGCTTCCACGACCTCGAACGTCCGTTCAATGCTGCCGAGCTGAAGAAGATCGAAGAGCCCACCCCGCGCGCATTCCGCGACGGCGATGAGATCGCGCTTCTTGAGCCGTATGGCGGCTACAAGGAAGGGTCTGCTTTTGTCGTGACCGGCGTGCGTGGGGATATTGTTGATGCGCTGCCGATCGCTGGCCGCACCGCGAAGATCAACAGGTTCTCGGGAAGCCGCCCGCCTATCCATTGCTATGGCAAGCGCCTGAAGCTGCTCAAGGAAGCGCCGCAGCAGCTCACCGGGACCAGAGCCGACATGATCATCATGGACGACGTCACGGCGCCAGCATCACGCACCGCCGCCAAGCCGTTCCGGGTCGGGGATCTGATCGAACGTATTGGTGATAGCGATACGATGTTTGGTGAACGGGGCAAGCAGTACACGGTTCTCCACGTCAACAAGCACGGCGAACCCGCAGTGATCCATGCAGATCAACACGGGATTATCGGCCGATACAAGCTCATCAAGACGGCCGAGCAGAGCGCTATGGAAACCGTCACGCAGTATGCAATGCCGACCGGACGCCTGTTCTTCCCGATCTTGGGGCGCAAGGACACGCCGCCGACCCCGACCAAGGCACCGGCCAAGCCAAGGCAGTTCCGCGTGATCGCCGCCGATGGTTCGGCAGTTGCAAGCCGGGTCTGGGATAACTTCGATGCCGCCCAGCGGGATGCCTCAAAGCGTGCAGATCGCTGCGAGAACTACCGCGAGTTTCTGGTGGTCGAGGTGGTCGCCAAGGCCAAGGCCGAGAAGCTGAAGGTCATCACCTACAAGCGCGGCGCCGTAGCCGTGGAAAAGGTTTAATTTCCCATAAACGTGGTGGCAAGGATTAAATTCCTAGCTATAAGGTTTGTGATCGGCTAATAATCGATACACCTAATTTGACTACCAAACATCAATGTCCACAACTTATGGAGAGGGCGCCGCGATAATGCGGCGTCCGAGGAATGAGAATAATGTTCGTCAAGATCGCCAACATTGAAATACACGCAACTCTGGGATATGAGATCAACCTTCACGAGCCGCGCTTCTGGTATCACCGCACCCCCAACAACATGACCTTCCGCATCATGCGGCTGGTTGTGACCGCATCACGCCAACAAAAATAATGGAGATCCAATGTCCACCCCTGCCAACTCCCTCTTCCTCGTCCTCGCTGAGCTTCGCCAGCATTGGAGAAACTTCCCCGTCGTCCATATGCTGATGTTTCTGGAGGTCGCCAAGAACGATCTCGAACAGAAGAAGTGGGGCGTCCTTGAGATCGGCGAGCGGCTGGACATTACACAAGCATCGGTCTCGCGCGGACTCATCGATCTATCAGCGCGGACCATTCCCCCTGGTGCGGATGAGCCTATCGACTTGGTCACGACTGAGCCCGATAGGTTCGACCACCGCAAACGCATCCCGGTCCTGACCAAGAAGGGGCGCCGGGTCTACGACAAGATCATCCGCATTCTGGAAAGGGACGAGACGTGAACATCACATCAACACCGAACGATCAGGCATTCTTCCTCAAGGCGATCACTGCTGAGGTTGCAAGGCGTGTGAATGAGGTCGCCAAGGAAGAGGCTGACGCCGCCGCCAAGCGCGTCCATGAGCGCATCCGTGGGGAGGTTGATGCTATCGCCCTGCGGTTGCTTGCCAACTACGAGGTGCGCACCATGACCGACCGCCTCGTGATCGAAGTGAAGAGGACAGGCCAATGACCATCCGCCCGAGAGGCAATAGCTTTCTGGTCGACGTAAAGGTCGGCCCCAAGGAGAACCCCACGGGAAAGGTGGTTCGCGTTCGTTCCACATGCCAAGATGAGATCACTGCCAAGCGCCTCGAAGCAGAGATCCGCGCCGCCATCATGAAGCATGGCCAGTGGACACCCAACACGCCGAGCGCTCCGACCCGGTCTCAAGGCACGCTCGCGGCGGCGCTCGAAGAAGCCCACACATACCCCTCGGGCAAGCGCCGTGGCTGGAAATACCAGAAGGCTGGGCACAAGCAGTACGCCCGCGCCGAGAAGTGCATCAACCTCCTGGGACCAGAGCGACACTGCGCGACCGTGACGACAGACGACTTCGACCGCCTCACGCAGCAGTTCGAAGCGCTGGGCAACACGAGTGACACGATCAACTACAAGCTACAGGCCCTCCGCAGGGTTCTCTGGCACGCTCAACGCAAGGGATGGATCACTCACCGCCCGCTATGGGACAGGCCCTCTCCCGGCCAACCTCGTGAGTTTATGTATGACGAGGATCTGGAGCGCCGCGTTGAGATGTACTTCCGCACGGTCGAGCAGCACCCCGTCATGGCTGACCTCTTCATCCTCGGCATCGAGACAGGGCTGAGGCTCGGCGAGTTGCTGTCCTCATTGTGCGGTGACTGGCAGGTCGACAACGGCATCGTCGTGGTGCGCGCGGTCAACGCCAAGTCCGGCCAGGCCCGTGCGGTCACGCTGACAGACCGAGCCAAGGATATCATCCGGCCGCACGTCACCGCCGCCAATGGGGATCTTCGCAAGCAGCTCTTCCCTATGTCCGGCCAGACCGTATCCAACTGGGTGCGTAAGGCTCGGGTCTATCTGGGCTACGAGGGGACCAAGTCTTTCTGCTTCCACGCGACCCGCCACACGCGGGCGACAAGGCTGGCCAGACAGACGCGCGATCCGTTCTTGGTCATGACCCAGCTTGGGCATCAGGATATCAAGGTCTCGATGCGCTACATCAAGATGGCCTCAATCGATGTGACAATCGGCAAGGGTGCTATTGATTGGGACACTGGTGTATTCCGTGCCCCTGTGCCCCAGACCTAAGCGCTTGAAAACAATGGCAAATCTGGAACCGCGTCGGAACCCTCCTGTTTC
>NZ_CACSJP010000016.1 GCF_902706095.1 Rhizobium sp. 18065 | reverse complement strand
TCAGTTGTNTATAAGAGACAGCCCTTCGTCCCCTTCGGAGCAACCTTCCCTGCCGACGGCTTGGCCTTCGCCTTCGCTGCAGATTCCGGCTTTAGGGGTGACAAAACTTCACCAGCCTTCGCCTTCGTGGGTTTCGCAGATGTGGGTTTCTTCGGCGCTGCAGCCATGGTCAGTGGCTCCTCTGGTGCCGGCGCTGGCTGAGCATCTGATGCAACGCGGCCCTGCCATGCCCCTGCCCCTCAAGCGCACGGATCAGGTGGTCGGCTTTTGGTGGTTCGCTGTCCACGACTGGCGATGGTGGTTCATCTGCGTCAGTGCCAGACACAGCGTCATGCTCAAGCGGCTCTGTTTCGGGGTCGCTGGCAACGTCATACTCGGGGTTAGATATATTATATCTGGTACTGGTATATGGTATTGTTGATCGATCGATGATCCGTCGTTGCGACGATTGATTGATATTGTTGGTGATTTTGGATCGGTCGCGCTTTTTTTCTTCACGTTTCGAAACGTTTTCAGCGCATTTTCGCGAGATTTTCAGCGAGTTTTCCAATTCCTGTTCGGCACGGTGATTGCTGATTTTGCCCGTCGATGTGACGTACAATTTCCGCAGTTCGATCAGCTCGGCGACAATCACACGCGCCTTGCGGAGCGAGCAATTCAGCTCCCCGGCAAGCCAGCGTTCATTGTTCTCGATCGGGCCACCCTCGTCATAGATCAGGTCGAGGATGGTCGTGTAGGCGCCACGTTCCTCCAAGGAGAGCTTGCGGTAGCCCTGCAGAGCGTCCTGGTGGTAGCGGCGATGGTAGGGCATGGATCTGCGGCTCACAGCGGTGCTCCTGCGGCCAGAGTGGTATCGAACATGGATGGCTGTCGCGCTCCGGCGTATATCGGTGGGTCCGCCTCTGCGAACGTCCGTTGGCGCAGTTGCCGGCAAACAGCCTCGGCAATCTCTCTGCCCGTCATGTGCCAGACCATGTCGCGGACCATATCAGGTCGCGTCGCACGGCCACCGCTGTGCAACCGATGCCTGGAGCATTCGTCACGCAACTCGTTGGCCCACAGCATAAACAGCAGATCCTCTGCCCTTGGCTGCCGGATAGTATCCTTTGCAGGGTGAAAACTCTCTCGGGCCATCCTGCTAGTCAGTGGGGTTGGATAACGCCAAACGTGGCGCTCCATATTCCACCGTTTGAAAAAGATTGGGTGATTGAGGCGTGGCTCAGAAGGAATGTCGTCACGCCACTGTGGGTCGCGAAACTCTGCAAAATGCTTGTCATGGGCCGCGACGATGACGAAGTGGCAGCATCGGTTGAACGCTGGCCACTGCTCGTCCAGTCTGACCAGCGTATCCTTCTTCGACTTCACTTCCACAGCAACGATTGCGGAAGTCGTGACTGCGGCAACGTCGATGCGGTTGGTCCCTGTCCCCGCAACGTTCAGTTCGTGAACGATGCGGGCGCCTGGCATAAGGCCGCGCAATCGATCGACGACGAAGGATCTGATCTCGGCTTCATCGGATGATTTTGTCATGGCTGCTCCCTCAATCTGGCGGATGGGGGAAGAGACATTACCCACGACGCGATGCGGATCGCAGACCAATATGCAAAGGGCTTGTTGCGCTTGATATGCTCCCAATCACCCGGATCCGGATTACCGAAGCTGTCTGTCCGGCCGTTCTCTATCCAATGACGGGCTATGCGCTCGACCTCACAGGAGACTTGGATGTCGGTCATAATGCCAACCTCCCCTCACTGGCGGCCGGGGCCAAGACAGCGGTGATTCTCTTCCATACATCGTCGGAAACCACCTCTCCCTTAAACGCTGCGTCAAGCTCCCTAAAATGCACGCCTGCGGCATGCGCGATTTCAACCTTGCGGTTTCGCGAGTAGTTCCGCTGCGCCGGTTGGGAAGATCCCGCTACTCGCCGGGCGTAAGCTATTTCTGCCAAAAGAACCGCACGGGTGGCTTCGAAGACAGTCGTGCACATGGGGCGCTACCTTTTCAGATCAAGATCGCGCCAACACATCCCACCCTCAACAATGGAGAGGCAGAAACGGTCGACGGTCTGTTGGGACTGAAGCACCGGAGCGACGCCGTCAGCGATGGCGGCAGCGTCCAGGTGCTTGAATGTTGCCCGCACGTTGCGCAGGCAGCAGTCAATGAGGTGAGTTTCGAAGGCCGGACTGATAGCACCGTCATTCATTGGGGATGTTACCCCGCTGGTCGACGGACAGAGCCACGGCGATCGGCCGGACCCAGATCGGTTGCGAACTGAGGGTGAACGTCTCCCCCGTCATGGCGAGCAACAGGGTAGTTGCCATCACGCCGGCTATGGCTTCCGCTGCTGCGGGAGGAACGGCATTGCCTATCCGTTCGCGCCACGCCGACTCGGACTGTCCGTCCAAGGTGAACATCTCATCAGGGTCTACGAGGCTCTGCAGGGCGGCAAGTTCGAGGATGGTAAAGGGCCTGTGCCATGTACCGTCCAGTGCACGGATAACCGCAACAAGACGGTCATCGGCCTTGGGAAGCTCGAAAGTGGCGTCGCCTTCGGCCGGTCGAGGGTCGGCAACTGACCATGGTCCTCGATCATGTTTCGCGAAGCCTGGGACAGCGTTGGCACTGTCATTCCATGGCAACACGCCATAGTGGCCACCAGTCTGATAGTGCTCCCGTTTGGCATTCAAGCCGACCGGACGTGGATCCGCCACACAGAGCGCGCCACCGGTGACATGATCGGCGCCCGTGACGCATTTCGCGCTGTCATCCCATTCTGCGACCGAAAGGATGTTCTGGTGCGCACCAGGTCTATAGCCCGGTCGGGGATCGGCGACGGCTCCAGCTCCGGACAGAAAGCGCGCTCCGGTAATCGCGTTTGTGTGATCATCCCAATCTGAGACGGCAAGCTTCGACGGGTGGGCATCATCGCGCCAGTTCATTCTGGGATCTGCGAGGGCGAAAGCACCCTGCCCCGTATCACTTGCGGCGATGATGGTTCCGGCCGCTTCGCTGAAATCTGTGACGCGGTATTTCCCACTGCCTTCGAACGATCCACCCGAGCGGGGATCGGCAACTGCCAGCCCACCGGATGACGGATGCCCACCACCTGTCACAGTGTTCGCGGGTTCCGGCCACGCCACGACGCGATACACATTGTTGAAACGCGGGCCTTTGCCGTCCATCCGGGGGTCGGCAACCGAGAAATATCCTTGCCCCGGCGACTTCACATTGATTACCGCGCCGGTGGAATCGTCCCAATGCCGCACGCCGTACTGGCTGTATTCGAGGCCTTCAAAGCGGGGATCGGCAACGCTGAACGTACCCGCTGCCGGGCGGCCATTGGCGGTGATTGTCCCTGCGCTGTCGGGCCACGCGGCCACGCCATAGCTACCGTTGTGCGGATCCTCGAACTGGCGCGGATCGGCAATGTTGTATCGTCCATTGGTGGCGTGCGACCTGCCGGGAATGGTTCCGCTTGTCGACTGCCATGGGAGAACGCCGAGAACGTCATCATGCCAGCCAGCCGTCGGCATGATGCCGAAATCGCGCAGGAAGCCATTTTCGATGTTGAGGCGATTGAGTGAGCGCCAGTCCGCTCCGGCTTCGACGAAAGCCAGGCGTATCCATGTTCTCCACTGCAACGAGGGTACGCGGTGCATTGGGCCGCCCGCCGGATGGCCGGGCAGCGGGAATTTCTCAAGCACCTCACCCACACCGAGCAGGCGATGTTTCTCCGGCTCATATAGGAATGGTGGCACTTTGGCTTCATGGCGGGCGACCAGCAAAAAGCGCTTCCGGCTTTGCGCCAACTTCCCGATTTCACCACAATCGTGGGCCGTTTCCGCCACTGCATAGCCATATGCGCGGAATAGCGCGCAGATCTGGTCGAGGAGATGCCGGCCGCGCTTTGCAATTCGCGGAACATTCTCGAAAACGAATAGCTCCGGCGGATCATCCTTCCATGTTTCGAGGGCAAGCCAGACGCCGCGTAGCGTGAGGCGGTTCAACGCCTGGTACTTCGGGGTCTTGCTCGACGTCTCAGGCAGTAGGCCAGAGAAGCCTTTGCATGGGGCGGAAAGAAAGATGATGTTTGGCCGCTCGCCATGTGCCGCGGCGCGGATATCGTCTGGCATCGCCGGCCGCCAGCCTGCAGGGGGCTCTTTCCCGTGAAATGCGAGATACTGTTCATAGTCGAACAGGTCGAGAACCGTACCGGGGACGCCAGCAAGCCGCCCAAAATCACGGATCGCGCCGGGGTTATTGTCAATGCCGCCGATGCATCTGAACTCGGCACGCAATGACCCCACTCGTGCATGGCCTTTATTCATGCCCTTGGCCGCGGCCCCGAGTCCGCAAAAAAAATGGAAATGCTTGATCACGACCGTCGTGGTCGGAGCGCTATGGTTCATTCCGATCACTCCGCTTCTGGCGGATTTTCGATCATGCCGAGCGCATGGAGATAGGTGTCGAGCACCAGATCCTCTTCCATGCGTTCCTGATCGTCCTTTTTGCGGAGCGAAATCACCATCTTGAGGATTTTGGTATCGAACCCCATTCCCTTGGCCTCGCCATAGACATCCTTGATGTCGTCGGCGATCGTCTTCTTTTCTTCCTCAAGGCGCTCGATGCGCTCGACGAAGGCACGGAGCTGGTCGCGAGCGACGCCGTGAGCGGTGGCGGTGGTGCTAGTCATTGTGGTTACTCCTGTTGGGTTGCTTCTGCATTTTGCGAACGCGCCGATATTTGCGGTGTGCCCTCGCTTTCATTTCGGTGTCGCTCATCAGCTTGAGCTTCCGATGTTCTTTGCGGCTGGGCTCTCGAATCGTGACGACGACGCCGTCGCCATTGAACGTGGCGCGAAACATCGACGTCCCAACACTTGGAAAGCCCGACCGGGCAGCCATTTCGACTGCCGGGGTCCAGATCATGAGGCGGACTTTTTCAATCGTCAGACCGGCCGCGTCGCAGTGGTGCTGCGCTTGAACCTTGTTGCTGACGAAATCGCCCTCAACCGTGACGCCGAGGATGCGCTGCACAAACCGCGTGACGGCGTGGAACGAAACATTGTTGGCGGTCGGGATTGCGCGCTTAGGGAGGGGCTGGTGCATCGCTTCCCTCAAGGGTCTTGATGCGATCGTGCGCCTGCACCAGGACGGCGAGCTCCGAAGTTTTGCGGTCGATGTCGTTCTGAGACCAGCGACCTGTCGTGCTGTGCTTCTCCAGCCACCAGATCTTGCCGTCCATCTGACGGCGAAGACCTTCGATGATCTCGGTATCTGTGAGCGTCGGGGATCGGGCAGCGTTGCGAGCGACCCGGATCTTGGCCTGCTCTGCTTCCTGGGCGAGGCTGTTGACTGAGGTTTCACGGCGCATCAAGCACTCCGCTCAAGAGCATCACGCTCGCTGCGCAGGCGGGCGATCTCTTCGTCGAGCTGGCGCGCGCGCTCGCCGTCGGCGGCACGAGCAACCCAACCAGGCGGACGCTCCATGCATGCGGCAAGGAGTGCGGGCCCGAAGACTGCGATCAGCGTCGAGAAGTGCTCGACCGAAGGCTGGGACCGACGCAGCAGCCAATTCTCAATCGTGGCGGCGGCAATGCCGGTGCGTGCCTCGATGTGGTGGCATGTCGATTGCGGGAAGGCTTTGCGCAGCCAGTCTGCCATGCCGGCAGGATCAAACTTTGCTTGGCGCTTCCCGCAACCTTGCGGCGCCTGAGTGGCAGATCCCCGCCAGGGCCTTGTGGTTCTATCGAAACACAGGGGCTCTTCCTCGGCAAAACCGAATATTCCGGTGATGCTCCCTTGCGACGAAAGGGGTGAGGCGTGGGTAGGCAAGGCAATCAGGCGCGTGTTGCGGACAGGCAGCGCGATCATGGCTTGCTTCCCCATCCGCTGGAAAGCGGATGCTGGAAGCCGATCGGAGAGGCTTTTGAGCAGCTTCTTGATCAGCTTCGACGGGGAGAGAGGGCGGCCGGCGGCTTGGGAGATCGCCGGCCGTTCAGTCAGCTGAGGGGGGCGGGTGCTGACCGAAGGAAAGGAAAGGATTAATGCAGTCATTGACCCACGGCCCTCTTCATCTCGACAGGTGCGAAAAACTCGGGCGCAAGCTCGGTTCGGGGGATGCCCGTGACCTTCTCGATTTCGAGAACGCGCTCGAGCGGCACGCCGTCGACCTCCCAGCGGTGCACGCTGGTCTTGCCGAAGGGCGGATTGAACAGAGCTCCGAAATCCTGCTGGCGCATGCCTTTGGATTCGCGAAACGCTTTGATGGGGCTGATGGACTGCTTCGTGTTCATGACGCCAATGGTTGCGTTAAACGGAACCAGTGTCAAGAGATCAGGTTGGGTTTCACGACGGCGAAGCGAATGTGTGATCCTGATACAAGTTGCGTCATGAGCAACGAGCACGATCACGACGGACCAAAGCGCCGCCATTTCATTCAGGAATGGGCCGAACTGCGCGGGAAAAAGCAGGCCGATATCGTTCGCGATCTCGGTATCGAAAAAAGCGTGGTCTATCGCTGGTTCGCGGAAGGGGTGATCCCGACTGAAAAATACCTCATGCCACTGGCTGATTATCTCAATGTCGACGAGGTGGTGAGCCTCTTCCGCCATCCCGACGATGACTGGATGGCCAAGATGTTTCGCGATAAGACTGATGATCAGCGCGAAAAGGCCGTGGCTATGTTGAAGCTGTTCTTCGAAAGCATCGGAGCCACGCCACCGCGTGACGACAACGGCGAATCGTCGAAGGTAGGGCGGAGCGGGTAATGAAGCGCCTGGGCTGGTATTCCTTCCTATGCGGTGCCAGCGTTGCGATCTCCCCGGCAGCGGCCATTGAATTCGACCACGGCACTACGAAGGCCGGACATGGATACGTGGTCGTGTCTGGCGAGATCTCCGAGGACAGTCCTGCGGCGTTCGAGGCCTATATCTCTAGCCTATCGTCCAAAGCTCAATTCGTGATGCTCGATTCGCCCGGCGGCTCCGTCATTGGCGGCGTGGGCCTTGGCGAGGCCATCAGAGCGGCTGACATGTCTACCGTGGTGCCTGGCGACAGTGAGTGTGCATCTTCCTGCGCTTTCGCATTCATCGGCGGATCGAGCCGTATGGTGTTCGACGGCGGGAAGCTGGGTGTCCACCAGTTCCGGTGGGAGGGCGACATCGAATCGGCAGAGGCGGTGGAATCGTCACAGTCGTTCGCCGGCGTCCTGATGGCCTACTTCCGATCGATGGGCGTCAGCAGCGAGGTTTTAACCGTGGCGATGATGACGCCGCCCTCGTCGATGTACTATTTCAGCCCGGGCGAGCTCAAAGCTTTCGGCCTGGTCACGCCTCCGCCTGTTGCTGCCGGCGAAGAGCCCTGCCCTTTCCCTCCAGGCCACAAAGTCAGCGATCCTCTCGGCCTTTTCCCACAGTGCAAGTGATTGATTGCTTTTGACGCTACGCCACAGGTGCGTCTGATTGCATTCGGTTCCGTTTAACGCAACTTTGTCGCTTGACTTAGGTTCCGTTTAACGCAACTATGGTGACGAAGCATCGGGTAACCGATAATCGGAGCCATCACATGAAAATCAGTCTCGCATTTGCGAGCGCGATTGCGCTCGTGGTCCTTTGTGCGCCCAGCAAAAAGGCGATGGAACAGTGTCAGGAGCGCCATAGCTTCGAGACCTGCCATTTCGCCTTGAACCGTTGAGGCGCTGCCATGACCAGATGGACATGTGCATTTTGCGGCTGGGCCGACGAGTCGAGCATCTTCCCTGACTGCTGCATGCGGCCGATGATGCCATGCATTGAAATCAGCGATGAGCCGGCGCCACGGGAAACCGAAAAGACGGGCTTTCGTGATGTCAGCGATTTTGACCGCTGGGCCGATGGCGCGATCGAGAGCTTTGACGCTGAAATGGATGCGGCAGCGGGCCAGCCCGGTGATGTGATCCGCTTCTGGCAGCGTGGCGGCAAACTGTCGGCGCACCAGCAATTGGTTCTCGACCAGGCCCTTGCGGCCAATCGCGTCGACCAGATGCAGCATGTGTTCCGGCAGGCAGCAGCCTGATGCCGAAACAATACAAGAAATTCCCGCGCAACAAGCACGACGAATACAACACGCCGCTGGAACCGGCTTTGCCGTTGCGGGCCTTCCTGTCCGGCGTCCGCACCTTTGCCGAGCCGTGCTGCTCAAACGGCCAGCTCGTGGAGCATGTCGAGAGCTTTGGCCCTCTGTGCATCCACTCTGACGATATCCGCTACGGTACCGACGCTCTGACTGATCCTGTCCTGCGCGCGCTCATCGTCGATGCGATCATCACCAACCCGCCGTACACCTGGTCAATTCTCAAGCAGATGCTTGGGCTGTTCCCGACGATTGCGCCGACATGGATGCTGCTTGAGGCGGATTTCAAATATCTGGAGCACGCCATGCCCTACATGCCGATGTGCTCGGATGTGGTGCCGATCGGCCAGATCCGGTGGTTCGCAGACACCAAGCACAAGAGCTTCAAGCGGTACGCTTGGTACCGGTTTGACGTCCGCAACACCCAACTGACCATTTTTCACCCCCGCCAGAAATTCCCCAAGGCCCTCGTCGCACCGGCAGCGGTCGCGAAGGCTGCTTAACCCCGAAAAGGAGACCACCATGCTCGACATCCCAACGAACAAGAAGAAACCGAACCCGACCGACGTCCATATCGGTGCCCGCATCAAGCTGCGCCGCCACGTGGTGGGCTTGAGCCAGGAGAAGCTGGCGGACGCATTGGGCATCACGTTCCAGCAGGTCCAGAAATACGAGAAGGGCACCAATCGCGTCGGCGGGAGCCGCTTGCAGAGCATTGCCAGCACGCTCGGTTGCCCTGTCGCCTACTTCTTCGACGAGAACCCGGCTGCGGATCAGGTTCATTCCGACTGCAGCAGCGAGACCAGCCTTATGTCGCTTCTGGCCCAGCCGGACATGATGAAGATGGTCCGCACCTTCGCTCGCATCAAGGACGGCAACGCCCGCAAGCAGATCATCGGCGTCGCCAGCATTGTTGCCGGCGCCGTTGTGGCTGAACACGCCTAACCCCCCCAAACCTCTGAAAAGGAATAGTCCATGCGATCCATGGCAATACTCGCCCTTGCTCTGTCGGCAATCTTCGCTGGCATTACGACGGCATCGGCCGACACGATCCGGCTCTGCACCGGGAGCTCCACCGGTGTCTATTTCGCCGCGGGCAAGAAGATCAAGGAAATGGCCGGCAATGCCGTGTCGATCGAGCTGGTCAATACCGAGGGCACGATTGACAACATGCGGCGCACGCTGGATCTGGCGAAGTCCGATGCCGAGAGCTGCGACGCCTTCATCGGCCAGCCTGACGGCCCAGCGTATCGCGGCGCTACCAATCGAGGCAGCCTTTCCAGCCTTCGTCCGGTCGCCACCTTGCACCGCGAGTATCTGCACGGCCTGTGCAACAAGGAATCGGGCGTCGAGGACATCGGCGACCTTGAGAGCGATCCGGCAAAGTATTCTGTCGCGATTGGCCCTCCCGGTAGCGGGGCATGGTTGGTCTGGCAGAACCTGATCCGCGAGGACGAGGACTACAAGGAGATCCCGACGACGTCCGAGGACGGCATCCTTGCCCTTACTGCCGTGTCCACCGGACAAACTACCTGCCTGATTGTTCCTGCAGGCCTTGGCAATGGCACAGTCGGCGAGGCTGATCAGACCTTTGGCGACACGGTCGCGCTGGTCGGAGCCAATGACAAGGACTTCGACGATGCGGCGGATATGTCCGGAAAGCCGCTCTACGAATATGCCAAGATCCCCGGCTCGGCCTACCCGAAGTCGTTCGACTACTGGAACGACGTGAAAACGATCTCGTGGCCGGCCACCGTTTACCTCAGCACTGAGAAGGTATCCCGCGAAGCCCAGACGGCGTTCGCCACCGCGGCGGCTCGTGCAGCCCCTGCGATCAAGGCGAGCTTCGGGAAATGAGGACCACGTTTCTGCTCGTTCTCGTGATTGTCGCGGCCACGCTCGTCCTGGTGCAGCTGATCTTCGGCGCAGTCGTCGATCTGGTGGTTGGCATCATGCTCGTGGGCCTCGTGATCGCCGCATTCGCCTTGGGCCGTAGCCTTACCAGTAAATCCTGATCCGCTCCGGTTTCCGCCTGTCGCAGCAGGCGGTTTCCCGAACCGATCGAAGGGGTATTTCCATGCTTCAAAGAGTTATCAGGGTGGGTCGGCTGATCTTCCTGTTTTGCTTCGTCCTCGCTGGCGGGTTTTCACTCGCCGGCATCATCGGTCCGCGCACCGCGTGGGCGATCGTAGCAACCGTATGGGCCGCGATCGCTACGCTGGTTGCGTGCATCCTGCTCTGGGAGAAGGAAGAAGGCAGCTTTATTCGCTTGTTCGATGGTGATGACGAATGACCGGCTGCACCGTCGTTACGTTCCCCGGCAGCGGTCCAATCACGGAAACCACGCGACTGCCGCCGGAAATCTCCAAGGTTGAGATTGACCGGCTATGCGAGACGATCGAGGCCGCGAGCTCCGCTGTGCTCGATTGTGGCGCCGCGCTGCGCTGGATCCGCTCTGGCAAGGCCATGACCGACGACAACCACGTCATCAACGGCGAGACGCTGTGCTCTCTCCTGGGGGCAGCTCTGGCGGTGTCCCTGCTCATGGGTAGCCGCAACAGCGAAATGCCGCTCCAGCGGGAAATCTACAAGTGGCTCGAAAAGGAGAACACCCATGCCTAAGACTTGGCCCGCGGGCATTCTTTTGGGTGGCTTCCGATGCATCCCGGCCAAGAACGACGGGTGGATCATAACATCCGAGCCCCAATCTCAGGGCTATATGTCGGAAACGCTCTTTGCATTCTCGAATGAGGCGGACCTTCTGGCATTCCTGATTAGGGAATTCAGGCCGGCTGATGAGCCTTTCGCCGGGGGAAGCGGCTTCTTAGGGCAGCTTGCCGGAAAATCGGCGGTTCCCGCATGATCACCGCCTATCCGCTCACATGGCCCGCTACAATGCCGCGACGCAAAGCAACGCGCGAAAAGGGTGCGTTCAAGACGTCGTTGGCCGGCGCGCTGACGAACGTCCGCAACTCGTTGCACCTGTTTGGCCGCGACAGCGGTAAGACAACCGGAAATCTGGTCATCTCGTCGAACGTGTCTCTGGGTGAAACGAAGCCGTCGGACCCGGGCGTCGCGGTCTGGTTCGTCTGGGATGGCATGCAGGTTTGCATCCCTGTCGATCGCTATCTGACCGTCGAGGCCAATCTGCAGGCGATCCACCACATCATCGAAGCTCGCCGTGTCGAAATGCGGCATGGCACGCTGGCGCTGGTTCGAGCGTCGTTCACCGGCTTCGTCGCACTTCCGGCACCAGCTACACCGCCGCACTGGCGCGAGGTTCTCGGCATCGGACCTGGTGTGGTCGAGACGAAGGCGATCATCGAAGATCAATTCAAGCGCATGCTGAAAAAGAACCACCCCGACATGCCCGGTGGATCACATGACGCAATGGCCGAGCTCAATCAGGCGCGAGAGGATGCGCTGCGGGAGATCGGCCAATGATCCACCCTTCCCTCCCTATGCTTGCGCTCTCCGTCCGCCAGCCATGGGCCCACTGCATCATCCATCTGGGAAAGCCGGTCGAGAACCGCAAATGGTCGAACAAGGTGCGCGGCGAAGTCTGCATCCACGCGTCGCTTTTCAACAAGATCGAAGAGTGGATGAAGGCGCTTTCCACCTATCAGGCCACGCGGCCGGGCTGTGAAGCGCTGAAAGCCTTCCCGCCGAGCAACACACTGCTTCGCGGCGGGATCATCGGTACCGTCGAGATCGTCGATGTCGTGACGCAGAGCGACAGCCCTTGGTTCTCCGGCCCCAAGGGCTTTGTCCTGGCGAACCCCAAACCCTGCGATTTCATCCCCGTCAAAGGCCAGCTCGGATTTTTCGACTGGCGCAAGAACCTCAGTGAGGCCACCGATGCCTGACCACATCAATATCCAGCATCCCGAATACCGGGAGAGCCGCCTCCGCGACGCGATAGGCCTGGCGCAGCTCGAGGCGAAGGTCCGCACGCTCGAGTCGCACATCGCGGCTGCTAATTCCGATCTCGAATCGATCTTCACCCGCATTGAGCGGGGGG
Source organism: Rhizobium sp. 18065 (assembly GCF_902706095.1). GTDB lineage: Bacteria > Pseudomonadota > Alphaproteobacteria > Rhizobiales > Rhizobiaceae > Allorhizobium. The sequence continues at coordinate 56,676 of NZ_CACSJP010000016.1, read as the reverse complement.
ATCAATGCGAGCTCCACATGAAAACCGGCGAGGTCTACGTGATTAGAGGGAAGCTTAAAGATGAGTGACCTATCCGCCCAGCGCCTCCCCGTCATCCGCTGCGCGATGTGCCACAAGCCGGTTGATCGGATCTTCGTTGATCACAACGAACACATGATGGTCATCGACATCACAGTCTGGTGCCATGGCGACACCGACAAGATGCAACTCACCCAGAAGTTCATGGCTGAAATCGGCCGCGAGGGCGAGCAGCAGATCTTCACCCGCGGCGGCGTGGCCTTCCAATCCAAACTTCTGACCGAAGCGCCGAAGGAGCTGCGTCATGCATGAACCCCGCGCTATCCATGGGAAATGCACCGACTGCGGCAACGTTTTTCGGGTTATCGAGCTGCCGGCTCCGCTGACAGCTGCCGCCGAAGCAATGCGACGCGCCACCTGCACCAGATGCGGATCGACAAAGCGGATCGTGATCGCTCGCGACGAGGAGGTCACCAATGGCTGAAACATCAGCGATCGAGTGGACCGACGCCACGGTCAATTTCTGGTGGGGCTGCACCAAGGTCTCGCCCGGTTGCGACCATTGCTATGCCGAGAGCTGGAATGCGTTTCGCGGGAACGGCGAATGGGGACCAGGTGCGCCGCGGCGAGTGATCAAGGGCGCCGCCGGGCTGCTCAAGACGCTGCAGCGCAAGTCGACTGCCTTCTATCAGGATCATCACCGTAAGCCGCGCGTGTTCATGTCGTCGATGTGCGACCTGTTCGACAATGAGGTGGATGCCGACCTGCGCCTGCCCGCTCTCCGAAGTGCTGCCGAAGCACCGGGCATGCATATCCAGATGCTGACCAAGCGCGTTGGCAACGTGTTGCCCATGGTGCCGCCAGAATGGGAAAAGCAGTGGCCCCAGCACATCGGCTTGATGATCTCGGTCTGCACCGAGCGGGAGGCGAAGCGCGATATTTGGAAATTGCGGTCGCTGAAAGAATTCTACCGCATTCCGTGGGTCGGGATCAGCATGGAGCCGATGCTTGCGCCGATCAACCCGCCAGACCTTAAGGGCATCGATTGGATCATCGTGGGCGGCGAGAGCGGCAAGAACTCGCGCCCGCTTCACCCGGCATGGGTCGCTCATATCCAGCGCGCCTGCAAGGATGCCGGCGTCGCCTTCTTTTTCAAGCAGTGGGGCGAGTGGCTGCCCGACGGCGAGGCGGCAGCGGACGTGTTTCAGTCCCTGCGCCGCGCCGGGGTCGAGACGATGGAGCTGCACGCCGATCCGAGCCCGTTTGCCACGGTTCGCTTTGATACCCGCACAATGTATAGGGCCGGCAAGAAGCGCTCCGGCGGCCTTCTGAACGGAGAGCTGTTCCACGCCTTCCCGAAGGAGCTGCAGCTATGAGTGCCAGCCCCAAGCCCGTTCGCGCCTTCGCCGTCCTGGAACTGGGTGAAAACACCGGTGGCATCATATTCGCTCGCCATGCCATCGCTGCCCGTAAGTCCGGTGCTTGCGAATACAGCGACGGCGACATCACCAGTGTGGAGTGCCGGCGGGCGCATTGGGCCGACCGGTACGCTGACCAGCGCATTGTTCCGGCAGCGGATGCCATTGCGCATGGCTGGCGTTTTGAGTGCCACGGCTGCGGCGAGACGATGGACCTAGGTTGGCTCTATGACAATGATCTGCCCGTCGAAGGCGTCATTGGCTCGATGGATGGCTGCCAGTTCTGCTGCGCAGAGTGCAAGGAGCGCGACGCGACGCTGAAACGCCAGCAGAAAGCATTGGGTGACGAGTTCATCGAGACCCTGCGCGCGATCGTGATCCGTCGGTTCGGCAATGTCGAGTTCTGCTCCGAGGCGTTCAAGCCACATACCTACGTCATCGAGCAGGCCGGCGCGCTGAGCATCGGCCAAGCCTCCCTGTCGTTCAACTTTCCCGGCCAGATCTACGCCCCTGCGACGGTCATATACGACTGGCCCTACAGCTTCGCGTGGGACGGCCGAGGGCCGGTGAAACTGAAATATTCGTGCGTCAACGGCGACAAGCTCGCCTTTGAAGCCTTCGCCGCGGCAACAAAAGAGAGATAGCGCACATGATCCCCGACTACCGCCCAGATATCTGCATCTACCACGGCGACTGCCTCGACGGCTTCGGTGCAGCGTGGGCGATCCACCTGAAATGGGACCGATGCGATTTCCGGCCCGGTTGGTATGGCAAGCCCCTGCCCCTGGACGGCATTGATGGCAAGCACGTCCTCTTCGTCGACTTTTCGGCGTCTGAGGTCGAGCTGCTCGGCGTTGCGCACCGGGCGGCATCGGTTGTGGTGCTCGACCATCACAAGACGGCAGAAGCGGCGCTGCAGCGTTTCATCATGCCTGGCTTTTCCATCGACCAGTGCAATTGGGCACTTTCCGAGAGATCAGAACAGGGATTGGCGCCGCTTGTTGCCTTCTTCGACCAGAACCAGTCCGGCGCCACCATGGCGTGGGAACTAGCATCGCAAGGCGGCGACTACCATCTGCCAGAATTGTTGATGTACATCGCCGACCGGGATCTCTGGAAGTTCCATTTCGGGGACACGACACGGGCTGTCTGCGCGGCGATCCAGAGCTACCCGATGGATTTCGCGGTCTGGGACGAGTGGCGCCACTGGCGCTCGGGCGGCCACCAGTTGGTCGCGCAAGGAGAGGCCATTCTGCGCGCCAACCGCATGACGGTTGAAAAGCTGCTCGCCGATGTGCGCTGGCAGATGATCGACGGCCATAACGTGCCGACCGTCAACGCACCCTACCAGTTTGCCAGCGATGCTGGCCACGCTCTGCTGGCTCGCTATCCAGAAGATCCTTTCGCCGCCACGTACTTCATCCGGGCTGATGGCCGCATCCAGTGGTCGCTTCGCTCTGAGGACGGTCGCCAGGACGTCTCCGAGATCGCGACAGCGAATGGAGGCGGTGGACATCGAAATGCTGCGGGTTTCACCTCGACCTACATGTTGTACGGCATCGATCATGGGAGCGAGTTTTGACCCAGCTCGAAAAGCTCAAGTGGCTTCTACAAGACGCATGCGATCTTCTGCAGGACCAGCGCGACGAGATTTTCGCCAGCCACCAGGTCAACGGCAAAATCGAAGTTACCGACGTGTTTTCAGCCGCTGCAGATAGGCTCGTCCGGGAGATCGACGATGTGATCCAGGCGGCAGCGAAAGCGATTAACGGAGAACACCCGTGATCACAGCCGATCTCCCCTATTTCCACGGTGGATTCGGCGGTCTCTCCGTCGGCCAGATCGTCCTGCCTCCGAGTAGATCAGGGGCGCCGAGCACCGCCAGCTTTGGCGCGGCAGCGGTCTGTAACAGGGATGCCGTCTACGTCACGCCTGACTTCGAAGCCGCCATGATGTTCGCCTGCGCGCATCAGTCCGGCCGCGGCAAGGTTTATCAGGTCGAACCGATCGGGGAGCTAGCAAGAGATCCGGACGCCAAGGGCGATGGCTATTCGTTCGAGTGCCCGGCCGCCCGCGTGGTCCGTGTTTTCAAGATCAGGGGAAAGATCATCCGCAAGACGCAGAAGATGCTGCTGGAGGGCACGCTTTGAGAGTTCAACAGCAGAGCCACACCTATTTCCACGGCACCCACAAGGGCGCGACGATCGAGATCGAGCGGGTCCACGACTTCCATGATCACCATTTCTACATCCGGGTCCGCTGGAAGGACGGCGGCCACCTCTACGACGGGTACTCGCCGGCCGGCATCACCACGATGGCCGAGGCCAAGCGTGATGCGGTTCGTGGCGCGTGCCTGGACGAGGTGCAGCCATGACAGACCGGATTTCATGCTGCGTTCCCTACTGCCGGCGCACGACGATCGGCAAAGGTTTCAATGAATGGATCTGCGGCAAGCATTGGCCGCTGGTTCCTCGATCGACGAAAGCGGCATGGCGCACCACGAAAAAGCGGGTGCGCGCCGTGATCAGGCGAAAGCCGGAATACCGTGAGTGGTGGCTGTTTCCGTCCGGTTCGCCGGCGCGGCTGTCAGCCGTGAAGATGTGGCGACGCCACGACAACGCATGGGAGCGCTGCAAGCGCGAAGCAATTGAAAGGGCAGCAGGGATATGAGCAAAGAAGTAAAATCAAATCGGACCGGCCTGGTCAAAAAAGCCGTGATGCAGGCGATCATCGCTTGCAGCCATGAAATCAACCACGACGCGGTAGTCCTGAAATTCAGTCGCCAGCAGATGGGGCACAACGCATACAATCAGCTTGGCCTTCGGGTTGAAGCTGCCATCGCGGTGGCTCTCCTTGACACGATTCCGTCGGACGATGGCCGCATCGCCACCTGCGAATCGTGCGGCAACGGCATCATGGAAGGCCAGACCTACCACACTGGTCCGGACGTGGACTTCTGCCACGACTGCAGCCCGACGTTTGCGGACATGCTTGCCAATCCCGCCAGCTTCATCACTGACGGCGACGAACACATGACGCCGGACCAGGCGCAGGAGATCTACGACAAGCACATTGCTGCCGGCGGCTCACCCGATGACCGGATGGTACATCACCCCGGAACGGATCAGCAACCATTCCCGACGTTTGACCTGGTGGAGCGCCAAGCGGCATCGGTTGCCGCGATGGTCACAGAGTATGTCGAGGGTGGTCTCAAGGGTAAGACAGACTGGCGAAATGGGCTTGAAACCATAATTTTCGCCCGCCTTAAACGGCTGGAAGCTTCCCGAGAATTTTTGGCAGAGGTGAACGACAAGTCGCACCCTCGCTTCATCGCCGGCTACACCGCCGGTCTCAATGACGGTCGTTTGGAGCGGCAGCGCCAGCCCTCACCAAATTTGTTCGGATGGCGGCCGATCGCTTCCGCACCTAAGGACGGGAGCGACTTGCTCCTGTCCGCCGCGAGCTGGCACGGCGATGTAGTTGTCGGCTGCTGGAGCTTTGAAGGTTGGCGGGACCGTGACGACACCGATGCGCTTGAACCGACCCACTGGATGCCACTACCTGCGGCGCCGAACGAAAATGAGCCTGACGCATCGGAGGGCTCGAAATGAAGATCGCCTCTCAGCACGCATGGAAAGATAAAGATTACCAGCCCCGTCACGACTGGACGGGCGACACGCTCGTGCAGTGGGGCGCTAGCGGTATCGTTCTCGGGAAAAACCCGTACAGCACCGCGTTCTTCGAAGCGTTTCCAGACGAGAAGCTATCGACTGCCGGCGGCTTCATTCGCGGAGAAGGGGCTACGATCGAGGAGGCGGAAGACAACGCCTACGCCAAGTTCGTGAAGCAGAACGGCTGCAATCACCTCTGGGGTCGCGAGACCTATCGCAACAGCGGTCAGCTTTGCCGCCACTGCCGAGCGTTCCGCTGCAACGAGGTGAAGGAAGTCGTCATCCTTGGAAGGCACCGGAGGCCGCTTGAGTGGTATGAGGCTCATAGCCTCGAGATGGACAGCGACGGCTCTTGGCTGCGCATCATGCGGTTGCGCGCGAAGCTGTTCGGCATCACCGAACGGCCACCGAGAGCCACAGTGGTCGACGAATTCATCGCTGCCATCGCGCCGGATTTAGCATCGGAGGGCGCCACCCATGAGTAAGCAGGTCAATCGTTCCCTGAAAGACAAAGCCATGGACCATATCGACCACACCTTGGGGCGCCCGGTCGATCCTATGGTCGAGAGCTATCGCAACTACTTCGCAACGGACCCCGAAAGCGAAAACGGGAAGGCCTTTGCAGCTTCCCCCTATTGGGACACCAACGGCAAAACCGAACCAGGTCGCATGGCCTATTTCTTCGTCAACGAAGCTGGACGGAAGGCGCTCAAACGGCACCTGAAAGAGATTGGTGACAAGCACCGCGTCTACGCGGTCACATATGAGGGCCTGACCTCAAGCATCGTAGCGGTCTCGGCAGCGAAAGCGAAATACAGCCTCTGGCTGGATATTTCGGATTGCTTCTGCGACCTGACTTTCAACAAATTCTGCCGTTCGGCAACCGTGAGGATCGCAGCATGACCGATCAGCGAGAGTTATTCGAATCCGCCGTGATCTCCCGCCTCAAAGAGAGTGGCTTCCTCGAAATCGAGATCCGCACCGAAAGCCTCACGCGTTGTGGCGACGGTTATCAGGACGAGGTCATAAACGCGGGCTGGCATTACTGGAATACCGCTCTTGCCGCCACCCCAGCGCCCTCATCACATGTGGCGGGCATCATCACCCCGCAAGAGATCCGCCAAACGGCCGCTTGGGAATGCATCGAAGAAGAGCTTCGCGACGAACTGAGACGCGCTGCAGATGCCTTGGAGGCGTCGGAAAAGGAAGCCGGTCGCCTTCGCAAATTGGTCGAGCGCCGCGATGAGTTCATCATCGGCAAGAGCCTGTGGGACGATTTCAAAGGGGCAAACCATGAAGCAGAATAAGCACGACGACATGTGTCCTTGCACCCGGTTTCGCGCTCAAGATGAGTTCTGCACCTGCGGAGCGGTCGCCCGTGACGAGATCGTGAAGGATACCAGTCGCCGGTTCGGTGAGCGCCTTCGCGAGATCCAGCGGACCCCATCGCCTCAACCGAATTTGAGCGGGTGGCAGGACATCAGCACCGCGCCAAAGAACACGAAGGTTCTGGCCGCATATCGCAACGAGGTTGGTAACTGGCGCATCGTGACGGCCTGCTACCACACGCAGCTTGAATGGTCGGATGAGTACGGCGACCACGAGCAGGAATACGCTCCGGAAGATTGGTATGAGGAGAACGATAGCTCCGAAGTCATCTATCCGTGCAGCCGTCAGCCAACGCACTGGCAGCCGCTACCCGCCCCGCCCACCACCACGGAGGGCTCGGCAGGATGAGCATCGTTCGCGACAATCTCATGACCCGCAAGGGCTACACGCCGTACTGCGGCAACGAGCACTGCCGGTTAAACATGCCGCGCACTCGCTACATCAGCGGTCAGTTCCAGTGCGGTTGTGGCTGGCGCTCTTCTTTCGAGGCGGAGTTCATCACCACCTACGAGGCGAAGTGGGTCGACCCAGCGCCCCAACCGAGGGAGGTGGGGAATGAGTGAGGCGATGCTTTGCGTCCGATGCGGTGAAGTTCGCGCAATTGTCGTGGTCGCCGACGATGACCTATTCCGCGAAACGATCGCAGAGTGGGCAATGGATCCAGCAACTGAGGCCATCATCAGAACGGACATTGAAACCGCTCGCGCGTCGTTATTGCGGCCAGCAGCAGACCTCATCAAGCAAAACCAATCATGTGACACGAGGGAAATGGCCCCCTGATCGCATCAATCCGGAGAGCAGTTCGCCGAGGTCTTCCGCCGCTGATGAAGGCTAAGGCCGGCGCTGCTGGAGCAAGTACAGTGCAGCAATCACAAGCAGCGCCGCGATAGCCATCTGGCCGCTGGCCTCTGCTTGTAGATCCCAAATTTGAATTCGAAGAATGTCGGAGTTCATAGGCGCACCTCTCGCTAAAAGAAACGGTGCTGCCTGCTGCTGCGCAGTATGTTGGGCAATGGTTGTCTACACAAGGGGTAGAACGTGAACGAAATATTAGCTGCCGCAATTAGTGCGCTTGGTGTGGATAACGTGGGTAACTATCAACGTCTTCTAAATCAAAGCATATTTACGAGCATTATTCGGTACGGTTTCGGTAAATCACCGAGGCGTCATCACCTCTTTGCACCGGTCCCAATACTCCTCGACCAATTGGGTGGCCTTTCGTGCCGTGGCAGCATACCCGGCCACCGGTGACGGTGGGGTTCCTTTGTGCGTGCGCGGGAATGAGCCAGCCCAATGCCACTTACCCTTCGTTGGACCGTGCTCTTCCTTCCGAATACGGCCAATGTAGGCGGCACCATCGAAGCCGCACCAGTCGAGATCAGTTGGTGGGTCATTCTCGTCAAGCTGTGTCTGGCGCCACTGGTATTTGGGCTGGTAGAGGCCTGTCATATCGACATCCTAGCCGAATTTTTCGGGATCAATTTATAGGTCGCGCCTTATACAGGTGCTGCAATGTATGGGTATCGTGGGCATTTCAAGCACTGAAAAAACGGGGTACTAAACGGGGTATCGCAGAATTTTTCAGAATTCTAATCGTATAGTTTTCAATGGCTTGATTGGCTGGAATCGACGGACACCTCTTCCGCCACATTCGATGTCAATTCTTGACGCCAGTGATCTTCACCTAGCCAAGGACGCCGTCTCTCGCGAGATGCGCAACATACAGTTTTGACGCACTCCGATCTGCCAAGCGTGCAGTTCCCCCGCGGCCACCCCACATCAGAACACTCATGTCATGTGCGACCTACTTCCCGTAGACACCAATTCCGATGGCAATCGTGACGTAAAGCACACAGCTCCCGACGACAACACCGGCAAAGACTCCGGCTGCCAACCCCGATCTTTTGGCCATGAAGACCGCCGCCGCAGGAGGTCCCAGCAACAAGCCGAACACCTGCACCACACCGATTGCGCCATAGTTGAGGTTGTGGAGATTGGCTGCCGAAAGCCAGAGTAAGAAAATCCAAAGAAATAGGCCGCCGAAGACGATCAAGCCAGCGCATGCACCCAGAATCCAGCCGTATGATTTCCGCACGTTGCGCAACTCCCAAAGGGCGGGAGGCAGCGCAAGAACCCACGGTATGATTTCAATCCATGTCGACATCGGCGGACTTTGGCGCAAAGATGTTTCCGGCCCGTGAAGGCGTCAATGCGACATCGTGGCATGGCCATGCACCGCCGAGGCACAGCCCGTCACCCACCCCCATCTTGACTCCTGCGCCCGCCATGTCACCTTTTCACCCACCGCAGGCCGTTTGGGAGAACGTCCTCGGGCGACCATGGGAGGAGACACTATGACCTGGAAGATACTTCTGAAGGACGGAACGCGTCACGGCATTTCGGGTGACATTCATTTCGAAACCGTACGCGGCACAAAGCGGGTGTCGCCCAGCGTCATCGACGGCGACCCCGATACATTGATCCACGCCGTCGAGCAGCACGAGATCGTGCTGGAATCGCCGCATGGCCACCATCATCGCGCTGCGGTCGAGATGGTCAGCGGCAAGTGGCGCGTCGTCGGTCTCTGACCCAGATCGCTATCGGAAATCACCCGCAAATCTGAGCAATTGCCTCGCATCCGGCGCGGCCGCCAGCGCAGCGTTGGCGGCGCGCCCTTCTCGCGGCGGCGGTGAAATGCGGCAAATTTGCCGCAATGCTTAAGATTTTAACGTCCGGTTTAGCCGGGCCGGAACTGCTTGTGCCTTAGTGTCGTTGTTACTCGGACACATGGGGACACGTCATGAGATACATCTTCATCCTGCTGATCGCGAGCGTGCTCAGCATTCTGGCCTTCAAATATTCCGACAACTCGCTCGGTACCGGCCAATTGATGGCATCGCCTGTTCACGGCGTCACCACGCAGAACTGACGCTTGGCAAAAGCCCAAGTCCAAGTCCAAGCCCAAGCCAAAGGAAAGGCCAAGGCCTAGCCGAGAAAACTTTCCAGCCATTCCGGCGACAGTTGGCTCTCAAGTTCACCCGCCACCTCGTCCAGCGCTGCATCGACGCTTTGCCGGTAATTCACGCCGCCGCCGTTAATGCCGAAACTCTCCAGCAGATGCCGGCGATAGTCGTCGCTCGCAAACAACCCGTGCAGATAGGTGCCGCTCACCCGCCCGTCGGCTGAGCTTGCGCCGTCTGGCCGTCCTTCGATGTCAACCATCGGCCGGTCGCAGTCCGGCCCGGCCGTCACGCCGAGGTGTATCTCGTAGCCTGACAGCGCAACGTCATAGGCGACAGACCGCGCCGCGCTGTTGCGCACGGTCTTTTCCGGCGCCATCTGTGTGTCGACATCCAGCAGCCCGAGACCGTTGACCTGTCGCGGCGCGCCTTCGAGCCCGAGCGGATCCGCAACGGTCCTCCCCAGCATCTGATACCCGCCGCAAATTCCGATCACCCGGCCGCCGCGCCGCACATGCGTGGCAAGATCCCGGTCCCAGCCATGGCTGCGAAACTCCTCGAGATCGGCGATCGTCGATTTTGATCCGGGCAGGATGACCAGCCCGGCATCGGCCGGCAGTGCCTCGCCGGGCCGCACATAGACCAGGTCGATTTCGGCTTCGGCACCGAGCGGGTCAAGGTCGTCGAAATTGGCAATCCGCGACAGGACCGGAACCGCCACTTTCAATGCCCCGCCCTTGCCGCGCACCAGCCGTTCCAGAGCAACGCTGTCTTCCGCCGGCAGCCGTCCTGCGGCCTTCAGCCAGGGAACGATGCCAAAGCAAGGCCAGCCGGTGAAATTGCCGATAGCCTCGACCCCATCCGCAAACAGCGTGACGTCGCCGCGGAACTTGTTGATGATGTAGCCGGCGATCTGTCCGCGATCCTCCTCGGTCAGGATCGTATGCGTGCCGACCAGCGAGGCGATCACGCCGCCGCGGTCGATGTCGCCGACCATGATGACCGGCACCCCTGCCCGCGTCGCAAAGCCCATATTGGCAATATCCCCGGCCCGCAGGTTGATTTCAGCCGGCGAGCCGGCCCCCTCGACGATCACCAGGTCACGGCCGGCCTTCACCTGCTCGAAGCTGTCGAGCACTGCGGCCATCAGTTGCGGCTTCAGTCTCTGGTAGTCACGGCCCTTCGCCTGGCCGAACACCTTGCCCTGCACGATGATCTGGCTGCCGGTCTCGCTTTGTGGCTTGAGCAGCACCGGGTTCATGTGCACGGACGACGGCGTACGCGCCGCCAGCGCCTGCAGCCATTGCGCCCGGCCGATCTCGCCGCCGTCATCGGCCACTGCCGCATTGTTCGACATGTTCTGCGGCTTGAATGGCGCGACCTTCAGTCCGCGATTGGAAGCCAGCCGGCAGAGCCCGGCAACCAGTATCGTCTTTCCGACATCCGAGCCGGTTCCCTGCAGCATGATCGCCCTGGTCATTGCATCCTGTCCTGTCTGCGCCGTCCTAAAAAAACGCTATTTTGCCGTGCTTGTGCCGCAATTCCTCGGGCTGAATTGCCGGAAATGCGACACTGCGACAGCCTGCCGCGGACCTTTCTTCATGAAACGCTCAAATGCGACATCGAATGCCGATAAATGTCGTTGCGCGAACCATCGAGAGTGATTATCTGCCATTCGAAACCAGCGCTCCGCAAGAGAAGCGCGGCCCCTCAAGGAAACACTCCATGCTCTATATCCTGCGCAACCACAATAGTCTCGCCATCGCCTGGAACGGCCGCGCGCCGCAGCTGGAAACGGTCGCCCGCTGGGAAGTTCGTGACCCGCGCATTCCGGTTGTTGCAAAGCGCTGAGACTGGCCGTTTGGCCGGTACACGACCGATCGTCGGTCGGCACACATGTTCAGCCATGGGCTGAAAAAACAAACGCCCCGGGACGCAATACAGGATCCGGGGCGCAACCGGCATAAACGCGCCGGCCCCTCCATCTATCGGTTCAACCGTTACCGGATGGTTATTTTTGCCCGAGCGGCGATTTTTTTTGACATTTTTTGACTTTCTGCGCGGACCACCGGAAGCACCTGTCTGTGCCGCAACCAGAATAGCTGAGGTCTTATCTGGAGGGGCGGTGCGATTGGCTTTGCGATCCGTCTTGCGTCCCTGCCTGCGCATTGTGCGAAACCTCCTCACCGCCTTCCTAAAATGCGGCAAAATAAGTCGCTCCAATGGGTTGTTCCACGGCCACGCTCTGGCCTGAGCTGTTTCGAGAGGTTGATTTCCTCATCCAAAGACGTAGGCTGCTGTTACGAAACAGGCCGACCGGGCAATTTTCCTGCCCCAAAGACAAGGCCGCTTCGTACGCGGGGTGTTGGTGTATGATCGGCGCGTATCGCGCCCGCACTCCACGACAGGAACCATTGGCAGGCCGGATCAGCAGTAACCGTCCATGCCCTTCCCGATGAACGCTGCTGATAAGACTGGGAGGTCTTAACTCCATGAAGAAGCTCCTCGCTTCCACTATCCTCGCTGCAGGTCTCTATGCTGCTGCCGGTTCTGCTCAGGCTGCAGATTGCGGTGACGTCTCGATTGCGGAAATGAACTGGGCATCGGCGGGTGTTGCCGCCTATGTCGACAAGATCATCCTCGAAAGCGGCTATGGCTGCACGGTGACCATGGTCACCGGCGACACCATGCCGACCTTCGCCTCGATGAACGAAAAGGGCCAGCCGGACATGGCGCCCGAATTCTGGGTCAATGCCGTGCGCACGGCGCTTGACACGGCGATTGCCGAAGGCCGCCTGATCCAGGCAGCGCCGCTTCTCTCGGACGGTGGCGTTGAAGGCTGGTGGATCCCCAAGTTCATCGCTGACGCGCATCCGGACATCAAGACCGTTCAGGACGCGCTGGCGCATCCGGAACTCTTTCCGGCGCCGGAAGACCCGTCCAAGGGCGCTGTGACCAACTGCCCGTCGGGCTGGAACTGCCAGGTTTCGACCGCCAACCTCTACAAGGCGCTCGGCGCCAAGGAAAAGGGTTTTGAGCTGATCGACACCGGCTCTGCTGCCGGCCTCGATGGCTCGATCGCCAACGCGTTTGAAAACAAGACCGGCTGGTTCGGCTACTATTGGGCTCCGACCGCCATCCTCGGCAAGTACGAGATGGTCAAGCTGTCCTTCGGCGTCGATCACGACAAGGCGAACTGGGATGCCTGCACCGCGGTTCCGGATTGCCCGGATCCGAAGGTCAACGCCTACCCGATCTCTGACGTCTATACCGTCGTAACCAAGGGCTTCTCCGAAAAGGCCGGCGTTGCCATGGATTACGTCAAGACCCGCAAATGGGACAACCAGACGGTCGGCAAGGTTCTCGCCTGGATGGGTGACAATCAGGGCACCAACGAGGACGGCGCCAAGCACTTCCTCGAGAACTATGCTGACATGTGGACCACATGGGTGGCCCCGGACGTGGCCGAAAAGATCAAGGCCAGCCTCTGATCGATCATTTGCGACGGGCCTTCGGGCCCGTCGTTCATTTCAGCCATGCGGCAAGCCGCAACCCGCCATCAGACGGTGCCAAACGTCGCAGACAGCATGAATTCCTCTGTGGAACTCGGTTAACTTGCCAGCGACCTTGACCGCAAAAGCGGCGCATAGCCATCATGGCCAGTTTTTGCTCGGCCCGGCATCGCTCGTAAGTGGGGGGACAGTAAGGGGAAAAAGATGGCTTCAGTCCTATGCAATTACGTGCCGGAATTGCTGTGCAAATTTCCGCAAATCGACCAGACGCTGATGCGGGAGGCGCGAAAACTGATCGACGATAACTTCAAGGCCTTCGTCCGCGCCTACGGCTATATTCTCGATGCAGCGGTGCAGCCGTTGCAATGGTTCCTGAACTGGCTTCAGGCGCTGTTTGTCGCCACGCCATGGTTCATCGTCATTCTCGTCATGACATTGATCGTCTATGTCGCCAGCCGCAATGGCAAGATTGCCGTGGGCACCGCCTTGTCGATGCTCGCCATCGGCTTTGTCGGCCTGTGGGAAGACACGATGATCACGCTGGCCATGGTCACGGTCTGTACGTTGATTTCCATCGTCGTCGGCATTCCGATCGGCATCCTGATGGCCCGCTCGGAACGTGTGCAGTCGGTGATCAATCCGATCCTCGACGTCATGCAGACCATGCCGAGTTTCGTCTATCTCATCCCGGTCGTGATGATCTTCGGCATCGGCAAGGTGCCCGGCCTGATCGCAGTCGTCATGTATGCGGTTCCACCGATGATCCGCCTGACCAATCTCGGCATTCGCCTCGTCGACCGTGAGGTGCTGGAAGCGGCCGATGCATTCGGCTCGTCGCCCAGCCAGAAACTGTTCAACGTGCAGATCCCGCTCGCCTTGCCAACCGTCATGGCCGGCATCAACCAGACCATCATGATGTCGCTGGCCATGGTTGTCGTGGCATCGATGATCGGTGTTGGCGGCCTCGGCAAGAACGTGCTGCAGGCGATTTCCAACCAGTTCCTGACGATCGGCTTCCTCAACGGATTTGCGCTGGTCGTCATCGCCATCATTTTCGACCGCACCAGCCAGGCCTATGGCAAGCGACTGCAGCGTCATACGGAGGTTGTCCATGGCTAGTCACGGCATTGAAATTCGCGGCCTCTACAAGATTTTCGGGCCGCGCGGCGAAGACTATATCGAGGCAGCCAAGGCTGGCATCTCGAAGTCCGAACTGAACGAGAAACACGGCCATGTTCTCGGCCTGAAAGACATCAACATTTCCATGCCGGCCGGTGGCATCACCGTCGTCATGGGCCTGTCGGGTTCCGGCAAGTCGACCCTCATTCGCCACATCAACCGGCTGATCGAGCCGACCGCCGGCGAAGTGCTCTACGACAATGTCGATGTCTGCCGCATGACGCAACTCGAACTCAGGGATTTCCGTCGCCAGAAAACGGCGATGGTCTTCCAGAAGTTCGCCCTGCTGCCGCATCGTACCGTGCTGGAAAACACCGTCTATGGACTGGATATCCAGGGCATGGACCGGTCGAAGAGCGAGGCCATCGGCCGCCGCTGGATCGAGCGCGTCGGCCTGACCGGTTTCGAGCAACACTACCCCAACCAGCTGTCGGGTGGCATGCAGCAGCGCGTCGGTCTTGCCCGTGCCCTGTCCAATGACGCCGACATCCTGCTGATGGACGAGGCCTATTCCGCCCTCGACCCCTTGATCCGTGTCGACATGCAGACCGTGTTGCTCGATCTGCAGCAGGAACTGAAGAAGACAGTCGTCTTCATCACCCACGATCTCGACGAGGCGCTGCGCCTCGGCGACAAGATCGCCATTCTGCGCGACGGTGAGGTGATCCAGCAGGGCACAGGCCAGGAAATCGTCCTGAAACCGGCCGACGACTACATCAGTTCCTTCGTCAAGGAGGTCAACCGCGGCCGCGTCATCCGCGTCGATACCATCATGTCGCCCTTTGTCGGGGCAGCGGACGGGATCGCCATTCCGCGCAACACGGTCCTGGAAACCGCCGCCAAGCTGATGATCGAGTTCAACCAGACCAGCGCCAAGATCGTCGACGATCATGGCGCGCCCATAGGCATGATCGATCTGCAGCAGATCATCTCGTCTATGGTAACCCCGGTGAACCACGAGGAAAAGCCGCTCGCGGCTGAATGACGGCTTGCTGACTATGTCACGATCGGTCCCGTTGGCCCTCTGCCGTCGGGACCGTTTTTCTTTTAGTCGTTGAAGTCACATAAAGACTTCTTTATATGATGTTTCAAACATCATCAAAGGGACCGACCATGGCAAACCTTTCCAATCCGCTCTCCGATCTGCTGGCCGAAAAAGGCGTGCTGCTCGCCGATGGCGCGACCGGCACCAACCTGTTCGCCCAGGGGCTTGAGGCCGGTGAAGCGCCGGAACTGTGGAACGAGGCGCAGCCGGAAAAGATCGTCAAGCTGCATCAGGACTTCGTCGATGCCGGCGCCGATATCATCCTGACCAATTCCTTCGGCGGCACCCGCCACCGGCTGAAGCTGCATCATGCCCAGGACCGCGTGCACGAACTGAACAGGAAAGCCGCCGAGATCGCCCGCGCCGTCGCCGACAAGGCACCGCGCAAGGTGATCGTGGCTGGCTCCGTCGGCCCGACCGGCGAATTGCTGGTCCCGCTCGGCGCGATGACCTATGACGAAGCGGTCGCCGCCTTTGTCGAGCAGATGGAAGGCCTGAAGGCCGGCGGCGCCGACGTCGCCTGGATCGAGACCATGTCGTCGCCGGAAGAAATCCGCGCCGCAGCCGAAGCCGCCGTCAAGGTCGGCCTGCCCTATACATTCACCGGTTCCTTCGACACCGCCGGCAAGACGATGATGGGCCTTGATCCCAAGGACATCCATGGCGTTGCCGGCGACATCGGCGCAGGTCCTCTCGCCGTTGGTGCCAATTGCGGTGTCGGCGCCTCCGACATCCTGGCCAGCCTGCTCGACATGACAGCCGCCAATCCGGACGCGACCGTCATCGTCAAGGGCAATTGCGGCATCCCGGAATTCCGCGGTACCGAGATCTTCTATTCCGGCACCCCGCCGCTGATGGCCGACTATGCCCGTCTCGCCCGTGATTCCGGCGCCCGGATCATTGGCGGCTGCTGCGGCACGTCCTGCGGCCACCTGGCCGCCATGCGCGCCGCCATTGACGACTACACGCCTGGCCCGCGCCCGACCCTCGAGGTCATCGTCGAGCGCATCGGCCCGCTGCGCAACAAGACGGCGACCGAATCGAGCAGCCAGGAAAGCGGCCGCCGCAACCGTCGTCGCGGCTAGAGCAATTCCAGCAAAAGTGGGAACCGGTTTTGCGTCCGGAATTGCGTAAAAACAAAGAGATAGAGCATTGAAGGCGACTCCGTTTTCGCCGGCAATGCTCTAGGCTGATCGCCAGACTGAAGACATACGCAAACGGCGGCTCTCGGGTCGCCGTTTTTCATTTGCCGGAAGCGAATTTTCGGCCGGAACCGCAACCATGCGATCCACGCCGTCTGTGCTGCAAAACCACAGACCAGTTTCAGGCAATCTTGATGTGGTGTAGCTTGCCCTAATGGACGCGGCCTTGGAAGGCTGCAAAACCTGTGTTGTGCCTTGTAAGGGAGTATCCGCCATGTCCGTCTTTCCGGATCGTCAGACCGTCGCCGACAAGTTGTCGTCCCTGCAGGATCAGGACCAGTCTTTCCTGCGTCTGCTGTTCGAAAACGTAGCCCAGGATGACGCCCTGTTTGCCGGCCTGCATCTCTATCTCGACCGAGCCTCCGAGGCGAAGTTCCTGAATTCGCTCAAGCTGGAGCGTTGCGGCGAGTGGATCGGCAACAATGCCCCGGCCCGCCTTCAGATCCGCCTGATGGAGGCTGCCAAGTCGAGCCAGCATCCGGCCTTTGCCGCTTTCCGCAAGGGCCTGCAGGCCTCCGGCGGCCTGGAACGTGCCTATCCCACGGCGGCCGTCTGAAAGCGTTCAGTTAGGTAAGGGAATGCTGACCGAGATGATCGGCCCGACCGGAAACAGCCGGTCGCGTCGATTGCTCTCGGCGATGAAGGCGCTTGAAATCGTTCCGTCGAGATAAAGCGCATTGGCGCAGCCGAGCCGGTCACGAAACAGCCTGGCGAAGTCGTAGAAGCGTACCGGCCCCTTCGAGATCACCATGTGCACCTGCCCCTCGGCATCGACACCGATGCCGTTGCGCACCTTGAGGCTGTCGCTGTCGGCAAGGAAACGCGGATGCAGCTTGCCGTCGATCACCAGCATCGGCCCTGACTGCGTGGCGAAATCCGCCTTGATGCCCTGCGCAATGTAAGCCCTGGTTTCCATTACCATTGGCTTACCGTCCCGAACGGCAAAAACCCCGTTCGGCAGCAGATGAAAATTGCCCCATCCGCCGCCGGTCACTGCCGATTTCAGTGTCTTGCCATGCTCGACGAACAGGCCGACCGGCGAGCGATCGTCGTGATACATGCCGCCGTTCATCGCAAACAGCAGCACGCGGCGCTCGGCCCAGAGTTGTCGCCTGAGGGAATCGAATCCGCCGTAGGTCCGCCCGTCGGGATCGGCCAGGTGGGTCCGGATCGCAACTTCACCCGGATTGAACCGGCAGGCGGTGTAACGCGTGCCGTTTTCGTCGATCTCCCCACAATTGGCCATGACTGTGCCGGATGTCACAGCGAGCACCAGATAAGTCAGACAAATCAATCGTCCCAACAGCAAGATGAACTGCCTTTGATTACCGCAAGGCCCTGCTGTGCAGGCCTTTTCCGCAGTTGTTAACAAATCCTGCGCTGCGTTTACCATTGGTTAACCATGCGCGCCAATGATCCTCGTCACGCAGCATGTAGACGGCTGCTTTACCAGAGCGATGACTTGGCTCGGACCCTTATTTTAAAAGGAAAAGATTATGCCAGTTGTAACATTTGCCAATACCAAGGGCGGCGCCGGCAAGACCACGGCAGCCCTCATGCTTGCATGCGAACTCGTTTCCCGCGGCAACCGCGTCACCATTCTCGATGCCGATCCGCGCGGCTGGATGAGCCGCTGGCACGCCAAGGGCGCAACGGGTGCGCTGCTCTCCGTCGTGCCGGTGACGGACGAGACGATTGAATCCTCAACCCTGAAGGCAAAGAAGCGCGGCGGCTACATCCTCATCGACCTGCCCTCGTCCCATGATGCGTTGCTCGCCCGCGCCGTCGGACTGGCGGACCATGTCATCATCCCGGTGCAGGGCTGCGCCATGGATGCCCAGGGCGGCGCCGAAGTCCTCGATCTGCTGGCCGAACTCGACAGTAAATGCGACGTAAAGATCCCCCATTCCGTCGTCCTGACCCGCGTCAACGCTGCCGTGACCACGCGCGCATTGCAAGCCGCCAAGGATTTTCTCAGGGAGAAAGACATCGGCACCCTGACGACCGCCATTGCCGAACGCGCTGCCTACCGCGACATCTTCGATCGGGGTGGCCTGCTGCACAATCTCGACATGCTGGACGTCTCCAACCTGCCCAGGGCGCTCGAAAATGCCGCCCGTCTAGCCGATGAAGTTCTCTCGCTCATGCCACAGCGCGCCGCCCGTCCTGCCGTGCGCAAGGCTGCTGCACCGAAGGCCGTTGCCAAGGCTCCGCTCAAGAAGGCAGCCTGATCTGGTCTATTCCGGGGCTGGCCCGAGCGCTTGCATGTGAAAACGCAACTGCGGCCCCGGATACCGGAACGCCTGCCCGACCGGACAGGCATTACGCGCCAGGCAGCCTTTCTGCATGCACCCCGCCTGCACCGCCTCGGTCGCCAGATGCGCCCGGCAGGACCGCACATCAAAGCCTTCAACGCTGATCGCATTCACCGGACACTGGCCAAGGCATGGCTTGTCTGAACAGTGATCGCAGGAATGCACGGTGTCACGCGTGTTGACCGGTGCATCCAGTGGATGTGAGAATCCGAGTGCGCCGCGATAGCTGTGCCAGAGACCGAATTGCGGATGCATCAGGATGCCGAGCGGCGAAGCCTGCAGGCCTTCGGCCTGCTTTGCCCATGACTGAAACGGCTGATAGGGCGGATCCGAGGGGAAATACGCTGTGGCGCCAAAGATTTGCGCCGTCGCGGTCAGGATGGACTTTGACCAGGCATCCAGCGGATGCGGGCCACCTTGATCGGACTGCGTCGCGCGCCACCGACTGAAAGCCGGCCAGAGCGAGCCGCCGATCGGCCCGACCAGCGCGACGGCGCGTGCGGTCGAACCATCGCCCAGCGTCGGCCGTGGACCTGACGCGTCAAGATCCACGACACCGCGGATAAACAGTCCATGCGCTGCCAGGGCGTCCGACAGACGTGCCAGAATGGCCGAAGGGCCGCTCATCGCGGCCCCTCGAATTTGTAGTGAGGACGCCAGACTTCTGCCTGGATCATGTCCGCCACCCTGTCCGCTCCGCCTTGCTCCCTGGCTGCGGGAACCTTTCAGGTGAAGGCGTCGGGCATCGAATCCTTGCGTTCGGCGATATAGGCCAGCAGCGCTTCGTCGAGTGCCGGATCAAGCGGCGGCGCCTCATAGCTCTCGAGCCACGAACGGCAAAGCGCGTTGGCACGCTGTTCGATGCGTTTTTCGCCTTCGATTTCCCACTGTTCGTACGAGTTGTTGTCCATCAGCGCCGAGCGGTAGAAGGCGGTCTGGAAATTGGCCTGCGTATGGGCGCAGCCGAGATAGTGGCTGCCTGGGCCGACTTCGCGGATCGCATCCATCGCCTGACCGCTTTCCGACGTGTCGACGCCCTGCGCCATCTTCTGCATCATGCCGAGCTGGTCCTGGTCGATCATGAATTTCTCGTAGGACGAGACGAGCCCGCCTTCGAGCCAGCCGGCCGCATGCAGCACGAAGTTCGTGCCTGCAAGCAGCGTCGTGTTCAGCGTATTGGCCGATTCGTGTGCGGCCTGCGCATCGGGAACCTTCGATCCGCACAGCGAACCACCGGTACGGAACGGCAGGCCGAGACGGCGTGCCAACTGGGCCGCACCATAGGAGACCAGCGACGGTTCCGGCGTGCCGAAGGTCGGCGCGCCTGACTGCATCGAGATAGAGGCAGCAAACGTACCGAACAGCACCGGCGCACCCTTGCGGATCAGCTGCGTGAAGGCGGCACCAGCCAGAACTTCGGCCAGGATCTGGGTCAGCGTGCCGACGACGGTAACCGGGCTCATCGCACCCGACAGGATGAATGGCGATACGACGCAGGCCTGGTTATGCCGTGCATAGACCTTCAGCGCACCGACCATGGTTTCGTCGAACACCATCGGCGAATTGGCATTGATCAGGTTGAGCGTGACGCAATTGTTCTCGACGAAATCGTCGCCGAACACCAGCTTCGCCATGGCGATCGTGTCTTCGGCGCGTTCCGGCGCGGTCACCGAGCCCATGAACGGCTTATCGGAATACTTGATATGGCTGTAGATCATATCCAGATGGCGCTTGTTGACCGGCACATCGACTGGCTCACAGACCGTGCCGCCCGAAGAATGGATCGACGGCGCCATATAGGCGAGCTTCACGAAATTGCGGAAATCCTCGATCGTCGCATAACGACGCACGCCTTCGAGGTCGCGCACGAAGGGAGGGCCGTAGACCGGCGCAAACACGGTCGCATTGCCGCCGATGCGCACATTGCGTTCCGGATTGCGCGCATGCCAGGTGAATTCCGACGGCGCCGTTTTCAGGATTTCGCGGCACAAGCCCTTGGGGAAATGCACCCGTTCGCCGCGCACATCGGCGCCGGCCTGCTTCCACAGTTCCAGCGCTTCCGGGTCTTCGCGGAATTCGATGCCGATTTCTTCAAGCACGATGTCGGCATTGCGCTCGATCAGCAGCAGAGCCTCTTCGTTGAGCACTTCATAGACCGGAATCTGGCGCTCGATATACGAAAGCGACGCGCCCGGGCCCCCACCCGTCCGCGAGGCGCGCCTGGCGGCAGCGCCCCGGCCTTCTCCGCGCACGCGCCGACCGGCGCCCGATTGTGCTGTGCTATCGTCCATCTGTGTTTCCTCGTCCTTCGCGCATTCCGCGCTGCTTCCTCACCTGTATGCTATTCGCATTTCCATGGGAAACATTCCTTATTGCGCCAACCAATGGCACGTTGCGGACATGCCTTGTCCATTCCCGTCGCTTTTCACCGAAGCGGCGTCGCTTTCGAAAAGAGTTTTTCACGAACTTGAGGTTTAACTGCAACTCAGGCAGTCTCGATTTGAACTGTCATCGACAGTGCCAAAAAACAGCGAGCGGGAAACATCCAATGTCAGACGACGAAATCATTCTCGAAGACCTGTCCGACGAAGAGCTTGTGCAGCAGATGCACGACGATCTCTATGACGGCATGAAGGAAGAAATCGAGGAAGCGACGAACATTCTGATCGCGCGTGGCTGGGTTCCATACGACGTGCTGACCCAGGCGCTGGTCGAAGGCATGCGCATCGTCGGCATCGATTTCCGCGACGGCATTCTTTTCGTTCCGGAAGTCCTTCTGTCCGCCAATGCGATGAAAGCCGGCATGACGATCCTGCGCCCGCTGCTCGCCGCCACCGGCGCGCCGAAGCAGGGCAAGATGGTCATCGGCACCGTAAAGGGCGACATCCACGACATCGGCAAGAACCTCGTCGGCATGATGATGGAAGGCGCCGGCTTCGACGTCATCGACCTCGGCATCAACAACCCGGTCGAAAACTACCTGGAAGCCCTGGAGCGCGAACAGCCGGATATTCTCGGCATGTCGGCGTTGTTGACCACCACCATGCCTTACATGAAGGTCGTCATCGACACGATGAAGGAAAAGGGCATTCGCGATGACTATGTCGTGCTTGTCGGTGGTGCGCCGCTGAATGAGGAATTCGGCAAGGCTGTCGGCGCCGATGCCTATTGTCGCGATGCGGCCGTGGCCGTTGAAACGGCGAAGGAATTTGTCGCACGCAAGCACAACAGCCTCGCTGCTCGCGCCTGAGCCGAAACTTTACCACAAGGCGATGCCGGCATTAATGGCCGGCATCGGTCAAAAGCGACATCTGGACGCCGTGGTCCGGACGGTCTGCACCGGACATCGAATTCATCGCCACATGTCCAGTCGAGTACAGGACCGCGACCAGCATGTAGATGGCGCTTGCCTTTGCAACCGATGTAAGTGTCATTGCCCCTCTCCTTCTTGGCAAAGCTTAGTGGGCGCAGGCGACACCTGTATGTCGCCCGCGCCAAAGAAATTAGTTCGCGGCGCTTTCGACGCTCTGGCCGGCGGCCTGGGTCGCGTTCACCGTGTTGGCGGCGTCCTTGCCGACACCGCGGATCGTGTTGCCGCAGGCGCTGAGCGCGAATACGGTGAGAATGAGAGCTGCGCCGGTGGTCAGTTTTTTCGCCATCATGAGTGTTTAATCCTTCTGAAATTCGACGAGGAACGATTTGCGATGGAACAACGCGCGAAAAGCGAAAAGGTTCACGTGATTGCGTGCGGCGCGATCGCCCGGGAAATTCTCGCGATAAAGGCGGCGAATCGGCTGGATTATCTGACCCTGGAATGTCTGCCGGCGATCTGGCACGTCTATCCCGGCAAGATAGCGCCGGCGCTTCGCGAAAAGATCGCTGAAGCCCGCGCCAATGGCCATGAGAAGATCTTCATCGGCTATGCCGAATGCGGCACCCAGGGCGAGATCGACAAGATCTGCGCCGAAGAGGGCATCGAGCGCATTTCCGGTCCTCACTGTTACGCCTTCTTCTCCGGCACGGAAAAATTCCTCGCCGAATGCGAAACCGAATTCACCGCCTTCTACCTGACAGATTTGATCACCCGCCAGTTCGAGGCCTTCGTCATCGAACCGCTGAAGCTCGACCGCCATCCGGAACTGCGCGACATGGTGTTCGGCAATTACACCAAGATCGTCTATCTCGCCCAGACCGAAGACAAGACCTTGCAGGAAAAGGCGAAATGGGCTGCCGACTACCTGAAGCTCGACTACGAATACCGCTTCACCGGCTATGGCGATCTCGATCGCGAACTCACGCTTGCGGCACGACCGGCAGTCTCCGCAGAGCCACCGGTCGTTGTCTCAGGTCTCTAGGTCGCACGCTTCCTCAGTTTACCGAATTCGCCACGCTGCGCCCGGCATCCTGCGTCGCGTCGACCACATTGCCCATGTCGCGACCAACGCCGCGGATCGTATTGCCGCAAGCCGAAAGCGCCACCAGCGCCAGTCCCAGAACAGTCAGTCGCATCAAGCCGTTACATGTCAAAGCCGACATTTTCATCTCTCCGATGGAACAAATCACCCACCAGTTGGTGACAAAGCTCTTGGGAAAAATCAAGGCTGACCTCGGTATGGCTGCAAATGTAACCCTGCCTTTACCATCCACCCAATATTGGTCCGCGCCCATGCCCGGTCTTGGCCGGCCTTAATTGTCCTGCAAGCAATCGCTGTCAGCCTGTCTCCCAGGTCAACAAAAAACAATGAAGCGAGATCATGACCGACAGGGTGGACACGCATAAAACCGGCTTTGCCGGCACGACGGCTGCAGTTGCAACGCATCCCGAAAACCTCTCCGACCTTCTGGCGCGGCTCGCCCGCTCCCGCGATGGCAAGGTGACAATCCGCGACATCGCCATTGCCCTGCAGGATCGCTCCTTCGGCGCCTTCCTGCTGGTTTTTGCCCTTCCCAATCTCGTGCCGCTTCCGCCGGGCGCCACTTTCGTGCTCGGCCTGCCGCTGGTCTTTATCGCCTGGCAGATGTTTGCCTCCGCGCAGGGCCGCGTCTATTTCCCCCGCCGCATCGGTGACTACGGCGTCGAGGCAGGCACCTTCCAGCTCGTCGTCGATCGTCTCGTTCCCTGGCTGCGCAAGGCGGAAAAGCTCGTCGTGCCGCGTTTCTGGTTCCTCGAAAGCCGCGCCGCCGAGCGTGTCATCGGATTTCTCGCGCTGGTTCTGGCGGTCGTGATTTTCCTCCCCATCCCGCTCGGCAACTGGCCGCCCGCCGTAGCGCTCGCCATCATCGGCTTCACCCATTCCCAGCGCGATGGCGTCGGCGTCACGCTCGGCTGCCTGCTCGGTGTCGCCTCCCTGCTGGTCGCCGGCTTTGTCGTCTACACGGCCTGCGCCGTGCTGATGCTCGTCGTCTGATCGGGAGCCGGCCGTGACCGAAACCGCGACCAAGCCCGCCGCAGCCCCGGTCGTGGTCATGACCGCCGGCGGGCTCAATCCGACCTTGGTTATCCGGGCGCTTTGCACCCGCAATGCCGACGTGCGCGTGCTCATCGAGCAGTCACAGAGCAAGGCCGAAATCACCCGACGCCGCGCCCGCCGTGTTGGCTGGTTTGCCGCCATCGGCCAGCTCGGCACCATGGTTGCTGCAAGACTCATGAGGAATTTAGCCAATAAACGAATTGCGCAAATACTGACGGACCACAATCTTGACGGCAGAATGCCAGTGGACGTACCCGTTCATCGTGTCGCCTCGATCAACGACACGGAGACCCGCGCCCTGATCGCGCAGATCCGCCCCGCCGTCATCCTGCTCGTATCGACCCGGCTGATGTCGCGGCAACAGCTCGCAGCCATGCCCTGCCCTGTCTTGAACCTTCATGCTGGCCTCAATCCGGCCTATCGTGGCCAGATGGGCGGCTACTGGTCGTTGCGCAACAATGACGCGGAAAACTTCGGCGCAACAGTGCATCTCGTCGATGCCGGAACCGACACCGGCGGCACGCTCTACCAGGTCCGCGCCACGCCTGCACCCGGCGATTTCATCTCCACCTATCCGCTGGTCCTGACGGTCGCCGCGCTCGACGTCACCTGCCGCGCCGTCGCCGATGCGCTGGCCGAAAACTTGCAGCCTCACCCTGCGCAGGGCCCGTCCGCCTTGCACTTTCCACCCACGCTCTGGTCGTGGATATTCCACGGCATCACCCGGCGAATCTGGTAAATCCCGATTGCGTCGTTTTTTGCTGTCTGCGACGTCGTGAAGAGCGCAGTCTGGCACCCTGACGCCGTGCATTCTGCGGAGATAAAGGGGAGTGAGTGGCATGGCAGACAAGATCATCGTATTTTGGCGCGATATTCCGGCCCAGGTGATCATCAAGCAGGGGCGCAAGGCCGCCAAGCGCGAGCTTTCCCTGCGCTTTACCGAGGCGATCGACATGTGCGCGATGCGCACCGGCGCGGCCGAAACCGACGACTATCTCGCCGAATGGCGCAAGGCCGACCCGATCCCTGTCGGCGATGATCTCGAAGCCGAGGCGGACAAGGCCACGGCCGAAATCGAAGCCGCATACGACAAGGCCCGCCTCGTCGCGCTGGTTCATGCCGGAGGCCGCGACAATGGCTGACGCCAATCCGGCTCCCGTGACCACCATAGCCAAGGGCAATGCCGCCCCGGCGAAGAAAGCCGCCACCGGCGCCTACACCCCCGCCGGCGTCTCGCCGAACCGTCGCGCCCGCCGCTCCTACACCATCCGTCTCTGGGCCGTGCGCCATTCGCGCTTCCTCGAATGGTTCTACAACCGATTTGCGGATACGTTCCTGCTGCTACATCCGCTGTGGAAAGCCATCGGCTATAGCCGCGTGGAGCGCCCGATCACCTTCGTCGAACGCAACGTCAAGGGCCTGCTGTTCGACTGTCGCATGTGCGGCCAGTGCGCGCTGTCGTCGACCGGCATGTCCTGCCCGATGAACTGTCCCAAGCAGTTGCGCAATGGTCCCTGCGGTGGTGTGCGGGCCAATGGCAACTGCGAAGTCGAACCCGACATGCCCTGCGTCTGGGTCCAGGCGTGGAACGGCTCACGCAACATGGCGAAAGGTGATGCAATCCTGAATGTGCAGAAACCGGTCAACCAGTCGCTGCGCGAAACCTCGTCCTGGCTGCGGGTGACAGCCGAAGCGGCGGCCCGGCGCGACGCCGCTGGCTCGAAAAATGCTGGCAAGGAAGCCTGATCCATGGCCCATATCGATGAAAACCCGCTCGGCCCGCATCTCCCGCTCGATCCGCTGCCCGGCCATTCGTCGCTCGGACGTCTCGAACGCGTCCTGCGTCGCGGCGAATTTGCCGTCACCGCCGAACTGAACCCGCCCGACAGCGCCGATCCGCAGGATGTCTATGAGCGCGCCAAGGTGTTTGACGGTTGGGTCGACGGCATCAACGCGGTCGACGCCTCCGGTGCCAATTGCCACATGTCGTCGGTCGGAATCTGCGCGCTTTTGACCCGCATGGGCTACGCGCCGATCATGCAGATCGCCTGCCGCGACAAGAACCGCATCGCCATCCAGGGCGACGTGCTGGGCGCTGCCGCCATGGGCGTCGCCAACATCATGTGCCTGACCGGCGACGGCGTGCAGGCCGGCGACCAGCCGGGCGCCAAACCGGTCTTCGACCTCGACTGCATGTCGCTCTTGGAAACCGTGCGCACCATGCGCGACGAGGCGAAATTCCTCTCCGGCCGCAAGTTGACGACGCCGCCAAAGGTCTTCCTCGGCGCCGCCATCAACCCGTTTGCGCCGCCCTATGACTTTCGTCCCTACCGGCTCGGCAAGAAGATCGAGGCCGGCGCCCAGTTCGTCCAGAGCCAGTATTGCTTCGACGTGCCGATGTTCCGCGACTACATGAAAAAGGTCCGCGATCTCGGCCACCACGAAAACTGCTACATCCTGGTCGGCGTCGGCCCGCTCGCCTCTGCCAAGACCGCCAAGTGGATCCGCTCCAATGTTCCGGGCATCCATATTCCCGATTCGATCATTGCCCGTTTGGAAGGGGCACAGGATCAGAAGAAGGAAGGCAAGCAGCTCTGCATCGACATCATCAACGAGGTGAAGGAGATCGAGGGCGTCTCCGGCGTGCATGTCATGGCTTACCGCCAGGAGGAATATGTCGCCGAGATCGTCCATGAATCCGGTATCCTGAAGGGCCGCCAGCCGTGGAAGCGGGAAACCGGGCACAGCGATGCCATGGTCGCCGAACGCCTGCACGAAATCGGCACGGAGCCCGTCCAGGATCAGCAGGCGCTGGTCGACAAGGCCGCCCACCTGCCGCACTGACAAGCAGAATTCGGGCGGAGATCATCCACCCGCATCAGACACCTTGCATCCATCGGCCGTCTGGCAAACAGTGCCAAGAGGCCACACCGGAGATCCACATGACCCGTACCATCGTCGCGTCTGCCACCAGGGAAATCATCATCGGCTTCGATCAGCCGTTCTGCGTCATCGGTGAGCGCATCAATCCGACCGGCCGCAAGAAGCTCGCCGCCGAGATGATCGAGGGCAATTTCGACACCGTCATCAAGGACGCGCTCGAACAGGTCGCCGCCGGCGCCACCATGCTCGACGTCAATGCCGGCGTCACCTCGGTCAATCCCAACGAGACCGAACCGGCCCTTCTGGTCAGGACCATGGAAATCGTCCAGGGCCTCGTCGATGTGCCGCTGTCGATCGACAGTTCCGTCACGGCCGCCATCGAGGCAGCGCTGAAGATCGCCAAAGGCCGTCCTCTGGTCAATTCGGTGACCGGCGAGGAAGAAAAGCTCGAAGCCATTCTGCCGCTCTGCGCCAAGTACGATGTTCCGGTCGTTGCCATTTCCAACGACGAGACCGGCATTTCCATGGATCCGGACGTGCGTTTCGCCGTCGCCAAGAAGATCGTCGAACGCGCCATGGACTACGGCATCAAGCCGCATGACATCGTCGTCGATCCGCTCGTCATGCCGATCGGCGCACTCGGTGATGCCGGCCGCCAGGTCTTCCAGCTGCTCTACCGCCTGCGCAACGAACTCAAGGTCAACACCACCTGCGGCCTGTCGAACATCTCCTTCGGCCTGCCGCATCGCCACGGCATCAATGCCGGCTTTATCCCGATGGTCATCGGCGCCGGCATGACATCCGCCATCATGAACCCCTGCCGCCCGCAGGAAATGGAGGCCGTGCGTGCCGCAAACGTCTTGAACGGCACCGACCCGAACTGCGGCAACTGGATCATGACCTACCGCGACCACAAGCCGTCCGAAGCCGGTGCCGCTCCGTCCACATCGCCCCCCGGCGCCTCCTCGGGTCGTCGTGGCGGTCGTGCCAGCCGTGTCGGTGCGGGTGCTGCGACGGAGTGAGTATATTATAGCTCACCCCCTCATCCGCCTGCCAGCACCTTCTCCCCGCAGGCGGGGAGAAGAGACAATCGGCACCGCGGCCAATCCCCTCGCCCCGTTTAAGGGGAGAGGGTTAGGGTGAGGGGCAAGGCGGTCCACTCGACAACGGCAAAAATACCGCTTAGGCACGCCCCTTGCTTCCAAGCCTCTCAGGAATTGCATTGCTCATGACCGAAATTGACCCCCTCGTCCTCTTCATGCCGTCCGGCAAGCGCGGTCGTTTTGCCGTCGGCACGCCGGTACTTGATGCCGCGCGCCAGCTCGGTGTCTATGTCGAGAGCGTCTGCGGTGGCCGTGCCACCTGCGGGCGTTGCCAGATCGAGGTCCAGGAAGGCCATTTCGCCAAGCATGGCATCACCTCGTCCAATGATCACATTTCCCCGGTCGGACCGAAGGAAAAGCGCTATGGCGAAGTGCGCACGCTGCCGGAAGGTCGGCGCCTTTCCTGTTCCGCCACCATCCAGGGCGATCTTGTCGTCGATGTGCCGCAGGATGCCGTGGTCAATGCCCAGGTCGTGCGCAAGGCCGCCAGCGACCGGGTGATCGAGCGTAATCCGGCCGTGCATCTCTGCTATGTCGAGGTCGACGAGCCCGACATGCACAAGCCGCTGGGCGATCTCGACCGGATGAAGGTCATGCTGGAAAATGACTGGGGCTACACCGACCTGCAGGTCGAGCCCTATCTCTATCCGGAGATCCAGAAGATCCTGCGCAAGGGCAACTGGACGGTGACGGCCGCCATCCACCGCGACAGCCCGACCTCGCGCCCAACCATCGTCGCCCTCTGGCCCGGCCTGCACAACGAAGCCTATGGCATTGCCTGCGACATCGGCTCGACGACGATCGCCATGCATCTCGTCTCGCTGCTGTCCGGCCGCATCGTCGCCTCTTCCGGCGCTTCCAATCCGCAGATCCGCTTCGGCGAAGACCTGATGAGCCGCGTCTCGTATGTGATGATGAACCCGGACGGCCGTGAAGCGATGACAAAGGCTGTGCGCCAGGCGGTCTCAGATCTCGTCGACCGGGTCTGCAGCGAAGGTGGCATCGCCCGCAGCGACATTCTCGATAGCGTCTTTGTCGCCAATCCGATCATGCATCACCTGTTTCTCGGCATCGACCCGACCGAGCTCGGCCAGGCGCCCTTTGCGCTCGCCGTCTCCGGCGCGGTTACCTGCCCGGCCGACGACATCGAACTGGGCCTCAATCCCGGCGCCCGCACCTATCTGCTGCCCTGCATCGCCGGCCATGTCGGTGCCGACGCTGCCGGTGCCACGCTTGCCGAAGGTCCACACCGTCAGGACAAGATGATGCTGATGGTCGATGTCGGCACCAATGCCGAAATCGTCCTTGGTAACCGCGAGCGCACCGTTGCCGCGTCCTCGCCGACCGGCCCGGCCTTCGAAGGTGCGGAAATCTCCTGCGGCCAGCGCGCCGCCCCCGGCGCCATCGAGCGCGTGCGCATCGATGCGACGACGCTGGAGCCACGTTTCAAGGTCATCGGCGTCGAACAATGGTCGGACGAGGACGGCTTCACTGAGGCGGCGGAAAAGACCGGCATCACCGGCATCTGCGGCTCGGCGATCATCGAGGTCGTCGCCGAAATGTACCTGTCCGGCGTCATTTCCGCCGATGGCGTCGTCGATGGCTCGATGGCCGAGAAAAGCCCGCGCATCCTCGCCAACGGCCGCACATTCTCCTATCTGCTGCATGAGGGTGCGCAGAAGATCACGGTGACGCAGAACGACGTGCGCGCCATCCAGCTCGCCAAGGCAGCGCTTTACGCCGGCATCAAGCTGCTGATGGAAAAGCTGGAAATCCAGACCGTCGACACCATCCGATTCGCCGGCGCCTTCGGCTCGTTCATCGACCCGAAATACGCCATGGTCCTTGGCCTGATCCCCGATTGCGACCTCGCCGAAGTCAAAGCCGTCGGCAACGCCGCCGGCACCGGCGCGCTAATGGCGCTTCTCAACCGTGGCCATCGCCGCGAGATCGAGGAAACCGTCACCCGGATCGAAAAGATCGAAACCGCACTCGAGCCGCATTTCCAGCAGCTGTTCATCGACGCCATGGCCCTGCCCAACAAGGTCGATCCCTTCCCCAAGCTCTCGGCCGTGGTCACGTTGCCGGAGCGCAAGGTCCCGTCGGACGGCGATGGCGAAGGTGGCGGTCGCAGACGCCGCAGAAGCCGCGAGTAAGTTAGGCAGTCGCCCCTCAGTCGAGAATCGTCGCCGATTTTTCCACCATCGCGCCGAGCTTCTCCGCCGAGGCGCCGCGAATCGGGCCGAAATACATCGTCTTCAGGTCGCCATAACCGACAAAGGCCAGGATCTGCCGTTTCAGCACCTTGACCCAGCCATTGCCGTAGAACCACCGGAGCACGAACCAAGGCGTATCCGAGGTGATCACCACACGCGCCTTTCTCCCTTTGAGCAGGGCTTTCGGCAGTGCCTTGCCGTCGATATATGCAAAGGCAAATCCCGGCATCAGCAACCGGTCGAACAGGCCCTTCAGCTTGCCCGGCGCCGAGCCCCACCACAACGGTTGCACCAGCACCAGCCGGTCGCTCCACACCAGCGTCTCGGCCAGTGCCGCCAGATCGGGTTCCCAGTCCATCCGCTGGTGATAGCCCTCCGCCAGATTGGCGTCGAAGCTGAGGTCGCACAAGTGCACCAGCCTCACCTCCGTGCCCTGTGTCCGTGCCGCCTCGGCGATGCGCTCGGCCATCTGCCGGCACAGCGTCGCCTTGCCCGGATTGCCGTTCAGTACCAGCAAACGTGCCGGAGTTTCGGATGCGCGAAGGAAGGACATTGAAAATCTCCATAAAAATGACCGCGGTCATTTTATATCAACCCAAATTGACCGCGGTCAACAATTAACGCAAAGAATATCTGCATACGGATGCACGGGCAGGAAAACCACGCTATGAAACTCAGCCAGGAACGCAGCCGCCAGACCCGCGAACAGATCCTCGCCGCCGCACGCGCCCTGTTCGCCGTCCAGGGCTTCGAGCAGACCAGCATCGATCAGGTGGCCGCCGGCGCAAAGGTTGCCAAGGCCAGCGTCTTTGCCCATTTCGGTGACAAGACCAATCTGCTCGCCGCCCTCGGGCTGGTCGAGATCGAGGCGATCTTCGAGCGCAGCCGGCGCCTGGCGTCGGCCCCGATGACCGAACCGCTCGACACAACGATCCACCGGCTGCTCTCGCCCTGGCTTGACTATTTCGGTGCGGATCCTGCCTTTGCCCGCCTTTATCTCTCTCAGTCAGGGCTTGGCGCCGGCCCCTTCACCGAGCGTTTCCTCTCCATCTGTCACGAGCTGGAAGGTCTGACTGCCACCCTCATCCGTGCCGCCCTGCCGGCGTGCGACGACGCCCGCGCCACCATGCTCAGCCGCGGCATCCAGGCGCTGCTGCACGAGGTCATGGTCTATCGCCTGTCCGGCTGGACCCCGGACGCCGCCGCCGCAAGGGCGATGCTCGAGGATTTCCTCACGGTCTGGATTGCCGGTGCCAGCGCCCGTGCCAGTGCCAGTGCCAATGCAAGCGCCAGTGCAAGCGCTGATGCCGGTGGCAGCGCGTCACCGGCCTGAAAGCGCGACGAAACGCGGATCGCGGACGAAACGCCGCGCGGCCTGCGCCAACACCTCGGGTTCGAAACCGGAAAACCCGATCACCAGCCCGCGCTTGTCCGTAGGCCCCGCATGAAGCGACGACAGCGCCCTCACCCCGAACCCGGAATCTGCGGCGATCTC
This sequence comes from Rhizobium sp. 18065, assembly GCF_902706095.1. GTDB lineage: Bacteria > Pseudomonadota > Alphaproteobacteria > Rhizobiales > Rhizobiaceae > Allorhizobium. Next base: position 24,799 of record NZ_CACSJP010000016.1, on the reverse strand, counting down.
CACCAGCGCCCCGTCATCGACCCCGGCCGGCAGATGTGCGACCAGATGCAGCCCCTGTTCGGGCGGCTCCACATCAAGTCCGGCCTCATCAAAGACCGTCATCAACGCATCGCGCGCCGCGCGCACCCGCCGCCTTGCCCGTTTGACATGGGCGGAAAAATGCCCGTCGCGCAGGAATTCCGCCAGCGCATCCTCGGCCAGCGTCGAGGGAAAGCGGTCGGTCAGCTGCCGCACCTCGAGCACCCGGTCGCGCATCGCCCATGGCACGACGAGGTAGCCGATGCGAAAGCCGGGCAGAAGCGTCTTGGAAAACGTGCCGACATAGATCACCCGCCCCTCGCCGTCGATGCCCTGCAGCGCACTCAGCGGCGGCCCGGAAAAGCGGAACTCGCTGTCGTAATCGTCCTCGATGATATAGGCGCCCGCCTGCTGCGCCCAGTCGATCAGTTGCAGCCGCCGCGCCATCGATAGCGTCACGCCGAGCGGATACTGGTGCGACGGCGTCACGTAGACGGCCCGTGCATGCGGTGCCAGCCGCGCCCCGGCGGCAACGTCCAGCCCCTCGCCATCGACCGGCACAGGCACGATGTGCATTCCGCTTGCGGCAAAGGCGTTGCGCGCCATCACATAGCAGGGGTCCTCGATCCAGACCGGATCACCGGCTTTCAGCAGCGCACGGAGGGCAAGATCGAGCGCCTGCTGCGTGCCGGAGGTCATGATCACCTGCTCGGGATCGCAATTCACCCCCCGCGCCGCTTTCAGATAAGCAGCGATCTCGACCCTCAGTGCATGGCTGCCGGCCGGATCGTTGTAGTGGAAATGCCGGGCCGACGGTTTGGCCAGGTGCCGGTTCATCAGCATGCGGAAGATCCGCAGCGTCGTCGCATCCGCGGTCGAGCAGCCGAGCGTGCCGGGCAGCGGCGCCACCGCGTCCGGTGCATTGCGAAGCGGCGGGCGGCCTTCCCGTGCAAGGTTCGGCACGACTGCTGCCACAAAGGTTCCGGCACCAACCCTTGCCTCGGCAAATCCGTCGGCCGCCAGCATTTCATAGGCCGCGACCGCAGCGCCGCGCGAGATGCCGAACCGCGCGGCGATATCGCGCGTCGTCGGTAGTTTGTCGCCGGGGCAAAGCCGGCCATCCTCGATCTGATCGCGCAGCGCGCGGTAAAGCGCCTGCCGTCGCGGTCCGGACGCCGGCAACAAGGGTCTTGCGGCAGACCAGTCGGAATTGGTTCGTTCTTTCTTGGTCATATTGGATCTTTGATGGACCAATTGGCAGATCTATCCCTGCACCACCGCCGATGCAATGACAAGTGCGGCCGGAAACCTTCTCGTTGGAGACACACATGGACAAGATGGCAGGACAGACGACATTCCCGGTCACCCCACGCAACCGCGCAAAGCGGCTGCACGAACGCGCGGCCTATGATCACGAAGCCGTCTACGCCATCCTCGACAGCAGTTTTCTCTGTCATGTCTCCTATGTCATCGACGGCCAGCCCTATTGCACCCCGACCATCCACTGGCGGGAAGGCGACTGGCTCTATTGGCACGGCTCGTCGGCCAGCCGCATGCTGAAGAGCCAGAGAGAGGGCGTGCGCGTCTGCGTCACCGTTGCGCATCTCGATGGCCTGGTGCTCGCCCGCTCCGGTTTCAACCATTCGGCCAACTACCGCTCAGCCATGTGCTTCGGCACGGCGGCCATCATCGACGATCCGCAGGACAAGGCCCGCGCGCTGGCCACCGTCGTTGATCGCTTCTATCCGGGCCGCAGCACCGAGCTGCGGGAAAACCACGGCCAGGAGATCAAGGCCACCATGGTGATCGGCATGCGCATCGAGGAGGCATCGGCGAAAACCCGCGCCAAGGGCGTCGGCGACGACGAGGAAGACATGACGACCCCGCTTTGGGCAGGCGTCATTCCGGTGCGCACGGTGATCGGTCCGGCAGAAATCTGCCCGCATGTGCCGCCAGGCGTCGACGAGCCGGATTATCTGCAGATCTATAGCGAAGGCCGGACGTTGGACGACGCCCTGCGTCAGGCGCAGTCGGCCTACGAGGAAACCCTATAGGCCATCGGTGGCTGCGGCCGCTTGGTCCACATCGGCCTCAAGCAGCCGTGCCTTCTGAGCGTCGGAAAACGCATGCGACTTGCGTGTCGCCTGATCGAAATGCACGACGACCGTTTCGGCAGACGCGCAGCAGACGCCGTTCTGGAATACCGCCTGCTGCATCGTCACCGACGAGCGACCAACCTTGACGATTCGTGTGCCGATATCGACCGTGCCCGGCCACAGGATCTCGGCCAGATAGTTGATCTCCAGCTTGGCCACCACGAAGGAAAAGCCGTCCTCCAGCAGCGGCTCGTCCGAGGCATAGATCATCTCGACGCGGCCGGTTTCCAGGAAGGTCGCAAACACCGCATTGTTGACATGCCCCTGGCGATCCGTGTCGCCATAGCGCAGCTTGTCGTAGCTGCGACACGGGAAATCGTCGAGGCGAGGCAGTTGATTCATGATGTCTCCGACAGGCTGCGAAGGTTCGCTGGTCAGGCCGCGATCCCGATCATCTCGGCAAATGCATAGCGCACGCTGTCGGCCACCGCCCGGATCGTGTCGCTGGTTTCCTTGCCGGTCAGCAATCGCACGTCGAAGGATCCAAGATCCGGCAATCCGTGCTTGGAACCGAGAGCCGTCATGTCGGCTGTCAGATAGCTGCGCGGCAGCGGTGCCACGGCCAGGTCGGCAATCACGGCCGCGCGTTGCGCCATCGTATGCGCCGACAGATAGGCAATGCGGTAGGGCCGCTTGTCCTTGTCGAGCCGCGCCAGCGCGTCCGCCCGCCAGCAGCAGCCGTCTTCCCAGATCGACACCGGCAAAGGATTGCGCATATGCGCCGTGCCGCACTTCGCCCCGGCCCATACCAGCTGCTCCTGATGGATCACCTCGCCCTCGTGCACAACGGCGCCCGGCGCGCAATTGATCAGCGTCAGGTCCAGCCGCTGTTCCTGCAGCCGCCGGCGCAGCGCCCCGGACGTGTCGACGGTCAGGTCAACCATGATAGCCGGGTAATGTTCGGCAAAACGTCTGAGGATCGTCGGCATGAAACGTTCGCCGATATCGTCGGGTGCGCCGAGCCTGACCACGCCCTTCATCTCCGGCATGCGAAAGCGCCCGACCGCCTCGTTCGACAGCGCCAGGATACGCCGCGCATAGGGAAGCAGCACCTCCCCACCTTCCGTCAGCGTCACCGATCGTGCATCGCGCAGGAACAGCGCCACGCTCAACTGCTCCTCCAGCTTCTTGATCTGCATCGACACTGCCGACGGCGTGCGGAAAACCCTGTCGGCGGCCGTGGTGAAGCTGCCGGTTTCGGCAATCGCCACAAATGTTCTGAGCACGTCATTGTCGAGCAATGGCAACGGCTGGCGCAACATCAGGGTCATGACTTCACCTTCAAGAAAATTGAACTTGAAGACGATATCATTGCGTTTGATTGAATGTCAATTGCGTCGCATTCTGTCCCCATGAGCCGCAAAGAGGACAGAACAATGCTGATTGGATCCCTGCTTGCCCATTGGATGACCCGCTGGCTGGACCACCAGCGCCGACGCCGTAACAGCCGGCACCGCAGAGACGCCCATGCTGCAGCCTTGCGCCAGATCGCCCGACTGCCGGACTATCTGCGCCGCGACATTGCGTTTCCGAACAATGCGCCAACATCACAGAAACAAATGAATGCCATCAAAAACATTCGATTGATTGATGAGTTGGATGGGCGGATAACCAGCCTGCCCATTGGGCCTGACCGAAAAGGATAAATGCCATGACACTGGTTCATTTCGATACCCCGATTGCGCGCTCCTTGCGTGGTGCTCCGGCGGCGAACCGCCCGTCGCACCTTTCGGCCCACCTTATCGTCAAGGCCATCGCGGCGATCAATAACTGGCGCAAGCGCCGCCAGGAGCAGAGGGCGCTGGAATCCCTTCCCCTCGATGTGCGCAAGGACCTCGGCTGGCCTGCCGGCGACATGCGTCGCTGACGGCCTTCGTTTCGCAACGGCTTGCGACGTGATCGTTCGGTCATGTCGCAAACCGGCAGAAAAGCCAATCTCCGATTGTGTCTCGATCGCCTCGACAAAGTAATTTCTTTTCAAAGACCTGCTAAACTGACGATTGTTATCGCCTGTACATTTTCGTCGCAGGATGGAAACAGGAAAGAAATGTCGCTTTTTAGCGGTCGTGAATAGTTTCCCGCCGCTGAATTCCATGTCAATGTCGCAGTGAGAACATCCCAGAATGCATTTCCGGTCGAGCATGCCGGAAAACAAGGGAACTGGACATCACCATGAGCAAGCAGCAAACCAAGAAGCGATCACTCACCTTCTTTCTCGTTCCGCATTTCACCTTGCTGCCCTTCGCAGGCGCGATTGAAACGCTGCGCATCGCCAACCGCATGCTCGGCTACGCGGCCTATGAATGGCGCCTCGCCTCGGTCGATGGCCAGAAAGTTCACTCGTCCTCCGGCATCGGCATCGAGGTCAATTCGTCGCTGGCCGACGAGCGCCGCTTTCTCGGGGGCGAGAACCGCCCGAACATGGCGATCGTCTGTTCCGGCATCTATGTCGAGGAATTCAACAACAAGTCGGTCAATGCCTGGCTGCGGGAGGCTTATAACCGCAACGTCGCCATCGGTTCGCTCTGTACGGGCGCCCATGTGCTGGCACAGGCAGGCCTGCTGAATGGCAAGCGCTGCGCCATCCACTGGGAAAACCTGCCCGGGTTCTCCGAAACCTTCCCCCAGGCAGAAGTCTATGCCGACCTCTACGAAGTCGACGGCAATCTCTACACCTGCGCCGGCGGCACAGCCTCGCTTGACATGATGTTGAACCTGATTGGCCAGGATTTCGGCGAGGGCCTTGTCAACCGCGTCTGCGAGCAGCACCTGACCGACCGCGTCCGCTCCGCCCATGATCGTCAGCGGCTGCCGCTCAGGGCGCGCCTCGGCGTGCAGAACTCCAAGGTGCTGCAGATCATCGAACTGATGGAAAGTAATCTGTCGGAGCCGCTGTCCCTGCTCGAGATTGCCGACGATGCCGGCCTGTCGCGGCGCCAGATCGAGCGCCTGTTTAGACAAGAGATGGGCCGCTCACCGGCCCGCTACTATCTCGAGATCCGTCTGGATCGCGCCCGCCATCTGCTCGTCCAGTCGTCGATGCCGGTGGTCGAAGTGGCCGTTGCCTGCGGATTCGTCTCCGCTTCGCACTTTTCCAAGTGTTATCGCGAACTCTACAACCGCTCGCCCCAGCAGGAGCGCGCCGAACGCAAGCTGACCATGTCGAGCAATCGCACCGGCATCGTGGTCTGAGGAAAAGGCGAAATGGCCCTCTTCGCTCCCCCACCTGGAGCAGCGGAGGGCCAGCTATTTGCGGGATCATACCTGCGTCGATGGCGGACGATCCAGTTCAGGGATAGAGGTAGTACCGGTCCCAATCCTCATGGGCGATGCGTGCCCCGGGCTTCATCTCGAACGCCGTGATCGACAGATGATCCGCACTGGTCGTGCAGGCGTAAGCCAGGCGGTACCACTCGCCGTCACGGCGGAATACCGCGCCATTCGCTTCAATATGAACATCGGTGTGTTTCGGGCGCGAGAAGGTATAGGAAATCACCTTGTCGGCTTTCAGCCGGTCCATGCCTTCCAGATCACATCGCTGTTCAAGCTGGTCGGACGGATCGAGCTTCTCGATCTGGTTCGCAGTGCTCTTGTCGATCGCCTGTGCGACCATTGGGACCATGAGGACGCAGACAAAGCCTGCAATGGCAGTGTTGGATGTCTTTGGCATGCGGACGTCACTAGCACTTGAAAAAGTCGGAATAAAGCCGGAGATCGTTTCCAGCTGCTGCTGTGTCGTCTGCAGCTCCGCCAGAAAACCTCGAAACCATCGATCTTGCGCAGCCCAAAACCCTTGGACGGCAGGACGTCAGTGCCCATCAGGCGCAACATCGTCTGGTGCTATCCCGCTGACCACTTTTTTCCGGTGGAAAATGAACAGGCCGGCAAGCACGATCACCGCCGATCCGACCAGGACCTGCGTGTCCGGCAGATCGCCGAAGAACAGATAGCCCAGGATGATCGCCCACAGCAGCAGGCTGTATTGCAGCGGCGCGAGCAGGGAAGCCGGCGCCAGCTTCAGCGACCGGGTGATCATCATATGCGCGCTGGCCGCAACAATCCCGAGCGCCAGCATCGCCGCGAGGTCGAGGCCGGACATCGGGTTCCAGCTGCCGATGCTGAGCACCGCGCCGGCGACAAGCGCTGCGACCGTCTGCCAGGTAACCAGCGTCACATCGCTGGTCTGACGCAGCCGCCGGCTGAGGATCAGCGTCAGCGCAAACGACAGGCTGCCGATCAGGCCGAAGACCGCCGGCCATGACAGCATCGCCGACGACGGCCGCAGCGCGATGATCACCCCGATGAAACCGATGACAACCGCAAGCCAGCGACGCCAGCCGATGGTCTCGCCAAGGAAGAAATGCGACAGCGCCGCGACATAGATCGGGCCGGCCATGTAGAAGGTCATCACATCGGCCAGCGGTAGATAGGCAACCGCAGCGTAGAACAGCGCCACATCCGCGGTCGTCAGCACCACGCGCAGGATTTGCAGCGACGGCCGTTCGAGCCGGAACAGCCCGTCGCTTCCTTGTTTCGCGATCATCGGCGTGAGCATCACGAAGGATCCGAGCGAGCGCATCACCAGAACCTGGCCGACGGAAAAGCTCGCGACCAGCCACTTGCCCATGGCATCATTCAGCGAAAAAAGGAAGTCGCCGAAAAGCATCAGCACAACGCCGACCAGCACCGCATTGCCGGCCGTCCCGGCGGCGCGCAGGTTCATGATGTTTCCTCCAAGTCAGGCCGTTATGCTCGGCCGTTTTCCGCTTCTGCCGCGTTTGCAACGCGCAGCCTTAACACGTTCCGCTGCGCCATGGCCGGATCGAATTAGCCATACAGGCTGATGAAGAACCGGATCGACACGAAGATCAGGAACAGCCCGAACCCGACTTCCAGCTGCCGCTTGCTCATCTGGTGCGCCAGTTTTGCCCCATAGGGCGTGACCAGCATGGCGATCGGAAAGACCAGCGCGAATGCCACCCAGTTGACATAGCCGGTCGAAAATACCGGAAGGTCCGCCCTGCCCCAGCCGGCCCAGACATAACCGACCAGCGCCGGGATCGAGATCAGCACGCCGACGCCGGAAGATGTCGCCACCGCCTGGTGGATCGGCCGGCCGAACAGCGTCATGAACGTATTGTTGAGCACGCCGCCGCCAATGCCCATCAGGCCCGAGATCAGCCCGATCACGCCACCGGTCAGGAAGCGCCCCGGTTCGCCCGGCAGTTCCGTGCCGAGATGGAAGCGGTTGCTGAGAAACAGCATGCGCGCCGCCAGAACCAGCCCGATCACCGCAAAGATCAGCCGCAGCATTTCGCTCGACGCATAGGCGGCCACCACGGTTGCCAGAAGCGCGCCAAGCGGCACGGCGAGGATCCAGCTCCTGAGCAGGTCGACATCGACAGCGCCGCGCGTCTGATGCGCCTTGAACGATCGGATCGAGGTCGGCACGATCAGCGCGGTCGAGGTCCCGACCGCCAGATGCATGATCACTTCCGGCGCGATCCCGGCCCAGCCGAACACCTGATAGAACACCGGCACCAGCACCGCACCGCCGCCAATGCCGAATACGCCGGCCAGCAGGCCCGCCACGCCGCCGGCGACCAGCAGGAGTGCGGCAAACATCAACAGTTCCGATAGTGGTGGCATGGTCCCTCGGCACGTTCGGCGGGTCCCGATCAACCGGCCTTCTCACTCGGACCCCGGTCTAGGCGCCGGACAACCCGACCGCAAGGTCGCAGCCGGCCGATCCGGTACGCAGCATCACCGCTGTTCGGAGTGTCAGCCCTTCGGACAATTGCGCTTGTCGAGATAGAGCGAGCAATCGACCGCCGGCTTGCTGTCCATGCCGCCGCCCGTGCCGTCGCCCATGCCTGTCGTGCCACTGTCTACGGCAAGCGGCAGAATGCCATCCTCGGCGCCGGCCGCGTATTCGCCGCCAATCTCCGCAACAGGCATCTCCGCCACGACCGGCTGTGGCTGCCCGGCATTCACCGAGGTCGGATTGTCAAAACCGATACCGTCGACCACCGGCTGGCTGGTCGTGCCCTCGGCAATCGCCATGGCACCACCAGACGTGACGATCTGCGGCTGCACGCCCTCGATCTGCTGTGGGCTGGCCCCCTCGCTCTCGGCTGAGGCGATGCCGAGTTCGGCATCCATGCTCACTCCGCCCTCGGGAATGATCAGGCTGCCCTGGCCGGCCGCATCGCTGTCCATGCTGGCCAAGGTTGCCGCCGCCGCCATGCCTGTCGATGCATGCGCCTGCATCTGTTGCTGATCGTCCGACTGAAAATTGCTGCCAGCCAGATTGGGTGTGTCGAGATAGTCGATGCCCGCACTGCCGCCATTGCCGTTGCTGGTCGGTGCGGCATAGGCGATCGGCTCCTCGTAGCCTCCGCGCCGCTGCGCCATGTCCACGTCGCGAACCCTGCCCTCCAGCACCCGTTCGCCGCGCATACCCTTCGGCACGCCTGAAACTTCGACCGGCGGAAGCCGCTCGTTGACGGAACAGGCACCCAGCATGACCACAGCGCTGAGTACCAAGGCCATACGGGAATGGGCCAAACGGGTTTGGGCCACGCACATCTGGGAGAAGGAAGACGCCATACCAGGTTCCACTCTCAATGCGGCCGACATCGGACAGCCGACGCCAGACCATTGCGAGACAGGATAGAAGCCAGCCATTAAGGCCGAGTTAGGACCGGTCGACCGATGCCGCCCATCTTTTGCCGTCATGGTTAACGCGTGGCGCAAGACAAAAAAAGGCCGGCGGATCGCTCCGCCGGCCTCCCGTTCATGCCCATCCGTGTCAGGCGGCGCGGCGTGCGCGGCCCTGGTCGCGGTTGATCTTCAGCCTGGACAGCAGCTGGCGCAGGTTGTGGCTCTCTTCCGCCAGCGCCTGTCCGGCCGCCGAGGTTTCCTCGACCATCGCCGCGTTCTGCTGCGTCATCTGGTCCATGTGGTTGACCGAAGTGTTGATCTCGTGCAGCCCGGTCGCCTGTTCGCGGGCAGCCGTCGCGATCGTATCGACGCTGTCATTGACCCGGTTGACCAGTTGCTCGATCTCCACCAGCGCCTCGCCGGTCGAGCGCACCAGGCCGACGCCGGTATCGACTTCAGCTGCCGATGCGCTGATCAGCGTCTTGATCTCCTTCGCCGCATTGGCGGACCGCTGTGCCAGTTCGCGCACTTCCTGGGCAACCACCGCGAAACCACGACCGGCTTCCCCGGCCCGCGCCGCCTCGACGCCGGCATTCAGCGCCAGAAGGTTGGTCTGGAAGGCGATTTCGTCGATCACCGAGATGATCTGGTTGATCTTCTGCGACGAACCTTCGATCCTGCCCATGGCGTCTACAGCATTGCGGACGATCTCGCCGGAGCGGTTGGCGCTCTTCTTGGTCGCCGCCACCATGTCGCGCGCCTCGTTCGCCCGCTCGGCGGCGGTGCGCACGGTCGCCGTGATCTCGTCCAGCGCCGCCGCGGTCTGCTCCAGCGCGGCGGCCTGCTGCTCGGTGCGCCGCGACAGGTTGTTGGTCGCCTCGCTGATATTGCCGGCACTGGAGGTGACCACATCGCTGGTCTGGTTGATCGATGCAATCACGCTACCGAGTGAATCGACCGCGCGATTGAAGTCGTGCCGCAGTTTTTCATAGTCGGCGCCGAGCGCCTCGATCTGCACCGTCAGGTCGCCCTCGGCCAGACGTTCCAGTGCCGAGCCGATCGAATGGATGGCATGGTTCTGCCGTTCGGCGGCAGAGCGCAACTGGCTTTCATTACGCTCGCGCTCGCCGTTCAGGCTGTGCTGCTGCTCGCTCTCGCGCTGGCGCATGCCGATACGGTCGCGAACGCTGTCACGCAGCACCAGAAGTGCGCCCGCCATGCCGCCGATCTCGTCGCGACGGTCGGCATCGGCAATCACGGTATCGACCTGTTCATTGGCAATATCGGTCATCGCCGACTTCAGCCGGTTGATCGGCTTGACGACGCTGGCCACCACCGCATAGGCGCAGGCGATGATCGCGAGGATCGAGACGCCGATGATCGCACCATATTGCAGCGCCGTCTGGCGGAACATCGCCGCCAGATCGTCCGAATAGACGCCGGTGCCGACGACCCAGCCCCAGGGCTCGAAGCCGACGACATGCGAAAACTTCAGCACAGGCTCGTCAAAGCCGGGCTTTGGCCACATATAGTCGACGAAGCCCTGCTTGTGCGCCTTCACCGTGTTGACGAATTCGACGAACAGGTGCTTGCCTGTCGGATCCTTGTTCTGGCTCAGGTCCTTGCCATTCAGTTCCGGCTTGATCGGATGCATGATCATGGTCGGGCCCATGTCGTTGATCCACAGATAGCCGTCGGGCTTGTAGCGCATCGCCGCGACGACCTCTTTCGCCCGCTCCTGCGCTTCCGCGCGGGTCAGCGTGCCCTCCTGCTCCATCTTGTAGTATTTGTTGAAGATGGCGACGGCATTGTCGTTGATCGCCGACAGCCCCGCGCGCCGTTCATTGGTCAGCGCATCATAGGAATGGAACAGGCTGTAGGTCAGCGTCGCAACCAGAACCGCAAGCGTAATGCCGACCAGCGCATAAAGCCTGACGGACAAGGAAAAGGCTTTCATGGAATCCCCCCAGTTAAACTGGAGGCAATTTGCCATAAGTCATTTTTTTATATTCTAAAGAGCAAACTATCAAAAGTCGTAACGAATACGGCAAGGCTTTGTTAATCTTGTCGGTGGCGGCGCGGCATCGTCTCCGTTAGCCTGAGCGCCGATGAAACGTGATTCAGGTGCTGCATGACAGAAACCAAGACCCCAACCAAGCCTCCGATCCCCACCGGTGAACTGACACTGCGCACGCTGGCCATGCCGGCCGATGCCAATGCCGCCGGCGATATCTTCGGCGGCTGGGTCATGGCGCAGATGGACCTGGCCTGCGGCATCCGTGCCGCAGAGCGCGCCAGCGGACGCGTGGTCACGGCAGCCGTACAGGAAATGGCCTTCGCCATGCCTGTCAAGATCGGCGACACGCTTTGCGTCTATACCGATATCGCCCGCGTCGGCCGTACCTCGATCACGCTGTCTGTCGAGGTCTGGGCCCAGCGCTATCTCACCCCCATCATGGAAAAGGTCACGGCCGCGACCTTTGTCATGGTCGCGCTCGACAGTGACGGCAAGCCGACACCCGTTCCGCCGGCCTGAGCCTCCGCGGTGTCACGGACGCCGGCATGTTGTGCCGTCAGCCCTTGAAGACGAAGGCGGCGCCGGCGGCGATCAGGATGAAGCCGATCACATGGTTGATGGTCAGCGCTTCCTTCAGCCAGAATACCGAGAAGCCGGCAAACACGATCAGGGTAATGACCTCCTGCATCGTCTTCAGCTGCGCCGCGGAATAGACCTGCGAACCGATGCGATTGGCCGGGACCGCTAGGCAGTATTCGAAGAACGCAATGCCCCAGCTGACCAGAATAGCCATGAACAGCGCGGAATTCTTGTATTTCAGGTGTCCGTACCAGGCAAATGTCATGAAGACATTGGAAAGCGACAGTAGCAGGATAGGCCAGAGCGCGGCCGGGGAGAAGCTTGGCATGATGAGGTCCGCAAAGAGAAAAATGAAAGATCAGCGAATGCTGGATGGCAGGTGGCGTCAGTTTGCGAATCCGCAATTCACGCCTATGCCTTTTTATCAGCGGAGACACTGTTTGTAAGCCGCACCAATCGATTTCGCAGCCATGACGCCTTTGCAACCAAGACGTTTGACGCGGCACTGCCGGGCGGTGACATCAGCCTTCGGTGCATGCTCGCAGGGCGTGCAAATCGCAACCGGCGATCAGAATACTCATATTGCCTGAAAACTGAGGGACGATTTCTACTAAAATGCATGCCTAGTCATGTAACGGGACGTTAAGTGGCTCATGTTATTGAGTAATTATTGCGATTAAGCACGGACGTTTTTTATGTCATTGTTTCGAAATCGAGGCGCCCATTTCATGCCTGCAGTCATGCAGGCGCAGGTCGATGACATCATCGAAGGTCATGTTTCGACACTGGCCATGAACGCCATCAATCTGTTTGTCGCTCTCTGCATCCTCACCTTCAACCACGGACTGCAACTGCCGGCCCTGGTCTGGCTGGCTCTCGCCTTGTCCATCCTCGTCTTGCGCCGAATCTCGGTGAACTACTTGCGCGGCCGGCAAGTTGCGGTACAAAAGCCGCAATCCGCCCTGTTCTTTATGTCGCTCGGCGCGGCGGCCTCCGGTCTGTGCTGGGCTGCACTTCCCTTTCTCGTCGATAACTTTGCGCCACTCGGTTCAGATGCGGCGCTTGTCATCCTGCTCGGTGGATTGGCGGCCGGCTCGGTCGTCAAGCAGATCGGTTACACGCCGCTGGCGCTGGTCTTCTCGCTGCCGATCCTCAGCTCGATCATCTTCAGTCTGGTCCGCATCGGCGAATGGCCGGAATACCTGCTGGCCGGCTGCCTGGCGATGCTGATCTACGTATTCGTTCGGCGCAGCCTGTGGACCGAACGCATGTTCGTCAGCAACCAGCTCGCCCGTCTCGAGGCCACGGCGCTTGCCGACAGTCTGACCCGCGCCAACAATGACATCCTTCGCCAGAACACCCGGCTTGAGGCGCTCGCCAATCGCGACACGCTGACGGGCCTCGCCAACCGCATGTTCTTCAATGGCCACCTGAGTGGCGACATTGCCCGGGCCGTGGTCGTCAACGAGCAGGTTGTCCTGCTGATCATCGATGTCGATCGGTTCAAGTCGATCAACGACACGCTCGGCCACAGCGCCGGTGACACGCTGCTCTGCGACATCGGCAACCGGCTGCGCGATACGATCACCGATGGCAGCCTGATCGCCCGCCTCGGCGGCGACGAATTCGCCGTTGTGGTGACCGGGGAACGGGCGATGGAGCGTGCGCGCAACCACGCCAACCGGGTGTTGCTGGCCAGTCGGGACGCAATCCGCTGTGGAGCGAGCAATTCGGTCATCGGCCTGAGCATCGGCCTTGCCGCCTATCCCGATCACGGCGCCAATGCCGAGGAACTGCTCGCCTGCGCCGACATGGCGCTTTATGACGCCAAGCGTCTCGGTCGCCGCCAGATGCGCGAGTTCAATCCCGATCTCAAGCGTGACGCCGAGCGCCAGCGCATCATCGAGCAGGACTTGGAAAAGGCGATCGAATCCGGCGCGGTCACCGCCTGGTTCCAGCCGCAGATCAACTTGGCCACCCGCGACATCGCCGGTTTCGAGGCTCTGGTGCGCTGGCAGCATCCGCAGCTCGGCTTTGTCTCGCCGCCGGAAATCGTCACGGCCGCGGGCGTCGTGCACCTGTCCGACCGCCTGACGGCGCGCATCGCCGCCGATGTCTGCCTGCTCAGCAAGCGGCTGCCGGAACTGGGCATCAAGGGCGTGACAGTCGCGCTCAACGTCTCGCCGCGCGAATTCGCCCTCTATTCGGTCGCCGACATGCTTGAACGCGTCACCGGCGAACACGGCGTCGATCCCAGCCTGATCGAGATCGAGATCACCGAGGAAGCGATCCTCGATCCGGAAATCGCCGGCGAACAGCTGAAGCGCCTGGAAACCGCCGGCTACAAGTTGGCCGTCGACGATTTCGGCATGGGCCATTCGTCGCTCGCCTATCTGATCAGCCTGAAGATCGACCGGCTGAAGATCGACCGCAGCTTCGCCCAGGACGTCGCCCGCTTCGAGACGAACCAGAAGCTGATCAGCGCCCTGGTCAGCCTCGGTGAATCGCTCTCCCTCGACATCATCATCGAAGGCGTCGAAACAGCCGAAGATGCCGCCATCCTCGCCCGCCTCGGCTGCACGACCGCGCAAGGCTACCTCTTCGCCCGCCCGATGCCGGTCAAGCAACTCGAGGACTGGATCGCCGAACACCAGACCAAGACGCCGCTGAAGCGCAAGACCAGCCACCTCTCGGTCGCCGCACCCTGATCCCGATTGCTACGGGACTACGCTCTGCTCCGGGCATGAAGCTTCGCCAAGCTCAGGTTGCGGCTTAAGGCTGTTGCCACTTGCTGCTGTCCTCGCCTAAAACTACAGCCGTGTGACTCGGGGGGGATATGGCCAAGGCGATCTTTTATCATAAGGCTGGAAGCATCTATGACGATGCGCTGGGACGCTATCACTTCCCCAAGACCTATCTTTCCCGTGTCTCACAGGCAGTCGGCGACTGGATCATCTACTACGGCCCACTGCCCGGCCTTAAAAGCCGATACTATTCCGGCTTGGCGAGGATAAACCGCGTTTCACCCGATCCGTTGAAGTCAGACCATTTCTACGCATTCCTTGATGACTATTTGGATTTCGACAGACCTGTCGATTACGTCGAGCAAGGCGGGTTCGAGAAACAACTTGTTCGCCCCGACGGCACAATCAATCCCGGTCGAAGTGTCCAGGCCGTTCGCATCATCGACGACCGCGAATTTGCTGCCATCGTGCAGGTAGGTCTGTCCGAGCCGGATGAATGGCCGGCCCGGACCGATGCCCAAGCCATTGACTTGCCACGCCTGGAGCTCGACGAAACCGCCCAGACCCCATTCTTGTTCGAGCCCATTGAGCGGACAATACTCCAGCAGACCATCAATCGTCCCTTTCGCGACGCCAAGTTCAAGCAGCACATCCGTCAGGTCTATGACCGCACCTGCGCCTTCACCGGCCTGCGCCTGATCAATGGCGGTGGACGCCCGGAAGTCGAAGCGGCCCATATCGTGCCGGTCGAGCGTGGCGGCAACGACTCGATCCAGAACGGTCTTGCTCTGTCCGGCACAGTTCACTGGATGTTCGATCGTGGATTGCTGTCGATTGCGGATGACTACAAAATCCTGCAGTCGCGCCATCTGAACGAGGACATTTCGCACATGCTCGCCCGGGATCTGATCGCCAAGGTTCCAGCCGAGCCACGCCATCGGCCACATCCAGCCTACATGGCCTGGCATCGCGACAACATCTTCAAGCAATAGCACGTCCTCCTGCCACCACCCTGTCAGTTGACGCCGATCCCGTTGCACCTTTGTTCCGGATTCTTCACCGCCAGCCCTTCCTTTTCGCGCGGCCCTTCGCCATATTCCGCCGATGGCCAAGACACCCAAATCCTCCGCCCCTTCGAAGCCCGGTTTCGCCCCCGGTTTCGAAGAAGCCCCGCAGTCTGAATTCGAAGGCGCGCCGATCTCGGGCGGGCTGTCCGGCTCCGTCTCCGACTGGGTCAGGCAGCTTGAGGCCGAGGCCGAGGCGGCGGGCGTCGAGAGCCAGCGCGAGCTGGCGTCGAAGGCCGGCAAGCACCGCAAGAAGATCGAGATCGAGGCCCGCCGCCACGCCGAGAAGCTGGCGCTGGAAAAGGCCCAGCAATCGGCCGCAGGCCGCAAGCCCGAACGGGCGTCCGAGCCCGTGCGAGGCCCCCGCGGAGCGAAGTCGCAGAGCGACGGCAGCGCGAGCGCAAAACAGGCAACCGCAAAACACACCACCGCGACCACCACGTCGCGCGGCGTCTCCGTCGGTGCCTCCTCCGATCCGAAGACCCGCGCGGCTGCCGGCCTCAATCCGGTCGCGGGCATGGATGTCTCGCTGGAAGAGGCCGAAAGCCTCGCCCCCGGCGCTGTCACCGCAACCGTGGAAGCCCTGTCCTCGCTGATCGAAAGCGGCAATCCGCTGTTCAAGGACGGCAAGATCTGGACGCCGCACCGCCCGGCCAGGCCGGACAAGTCGGAAGGCGGCATCGCCATCCGCATGGTCTCCGACTACGAGCCGGCCGGCGACCAGCCGACCGCGATCGCCGACCTCGTCGAGGGCATAAACTCCGGCGAGCGTTCCCAGGTCCTGCTCGGCGTCACCGGCTCCGGCAAGACCTTCACCATGGCCAAGGTGATCGAGGCGACCCAGCGCCCGGCCGTCATCCTCGCGCCGAACAAGACGCTCGCCGCCCAGCTCTATTCCGAGTTCAAGCACTTCTTCCCCGACAACGCGGTCGAATATTTCGTCTCCTACTACGACTACTACCAGCCGGAAGCCTATGTGCCGCGCTCCGATACCTTCATCGAGAAGGAGAGTTCGATCAACGAACAGATCGACCGCATGCGCCACGCCGCCACCCGCGCCATTCTCGAGCGCGACGACTGCATCATCGTCGCCTCCGTCTCGTGCATCTACGGTATCGGCTCGGTCGAGACCTACACCGCCATGACCTTCCAGATGTCGGTCGGCGACCGCATCGACCAGCGGCAATTGCTCGCCGACCTCGTCGCCCAGCAATACAAGCGCCAGGAGATCAATTTCGTCCGCGGTTCGTTCCGCGTGCGCGGCGACACGATCGAACTCTTCCCCGCCCACCTGGAGGATGCCGCCTGGCGCATCTCGCTGTTCGGCGACGAGATCGATTCAATCACCGAATTCGACCCTCTGACCGGCCAGAAGACCGGCGAGATGAAGTCGGTGAAGATCTACGCCAATTCCCACTATGTCACCCCGCGCCCTGCCCTCAACGGCGCGATCAAGTCGATCAAGGACGAGCTGAAACAGCGCCTCGCCGAACTGGAAAAGGCCGGCCGTCTGCTCGAAGCCCAGCGCCTCGAACAGCGCACCCGCTATGATGTCGAGATGCTGGAAGCCACCGGTTCCTGCGCCGGCATCGAGAACTATTCGCGTTATCTCACCGGCCGCCAGCCCGGCGAGCCGCCGCCGACGCTGTTCGAATACATCCCCGACAATGCCCTGCTGTTCATCGACGAGAGCCACGTCTCCGTCTCCCAGATCGGCGGCATGTACCGAGGAGATTTTCGCAGAAAAGCGACGCTGGCCGAATACGGCTTCCGCCTGCCGTCCTGCATGGACAACCGGCCGCTGCGCTTCGAGGAATGGGACGCCATGCGCCCGCCGACGGTCGCCGTCTCGGCGACGCCCGGCAATTGGGAGATGGAACAGTCCGGCGGCGTCTTTGCCGAACAGGTCATCCGCCCGACCGGCCTGATCGACCCGCCGGTCGAGGTCCGCTCGGCCAAGACCCAGGTCGACGACGTGCTCGGCGAGATCAAGGAAACCAGCCTCAAGGGCTACCGCACCCTGGTCACCGTCTTGACCAAGCGCATGGCCGAGGACCTCACCGAATACCTGCACGAACATGGCGTGCGCGTCCGCTACATGCATTCCGACATCGACACGCTGGAGCGCATCGAGATCCTGCGTGACCTGCGTCTCGGTGCTTTCGACGTGCTGGTCGGCATCAACCTGTTGCGCGAAGGCCTCGACATCCCCGAATGCGGCTTCGTCGCCATTCTCGATGCCGACAAGGAAGGCTTCCTGCGCTCGGAAACTTCGCTGATCCAGACCATCGGCCGCGCCGCGCGTAACGTCGACGGGAAAGTGATCCTCTATGCCGACAAGGTCACCGGCTCGATGCAGCGGGCGATGGACGAGACCTCCCGGCGCCGAGAAAAGCAGCAGGCCTACAATCTCGAACACGGCATCACGCCGGAATCGGTCAAGGCGAAGATCTCCGACATTCTCGATTCCGTCTACGAGCGCGATCACGTCCGCGCCGACATTTCCGGCGTCACCGGCGGCAAGGGCTTTGCCGATGGCGGCCACCTCGTCGGCAACAATCTCCAGAGCCACCTCAACGCCCTGGAAAAATCGATGCGCGACGCCGCCGCCGACCTCGACTTCGAAAAGGCCGCCCGCCTGCGAGACGAGATCAAACGCCTCAAGGCCGCCGAACTCGCCGCCATGGACGACCCGATGGCCAGACAGGAGGCGAAAAATGCGGAAGGCTCGAGAGGCAATGGAAAAGGATCCGCACCCAGCTCTCCGTCTCCATCCGCAGCCTCTCCGTCTCCATCCGCAACCTCTCCGGCGTCATCCTCGGGCTTGACCCGAGGACCCACCGACAACGCAGGCGAAAGCCAACCCCGCATCTCGACGTCAGGCCGCAACAAATCCGGCTCACCAGAGGGCAAGGGCAGCTACTTCGCCAAACCCACCCTCGACGACATGGGCCCGGGCACCGATACGGCGACGCCGCTGTTCCGCAAGAACACCCTCGACGAAATGACCGTCGGCCGTACCGAAAAACCGATGCCCGGCAAACTGCCGGAAAAGCCGGCCACGGACACAACATCGTCATCCTCGGGCTCGACCCGAGGATCCACCGACGACCCCCGCCCGATCATCCGCGCCAAATCCGGCGCCGGCTCCTACGAGGACGCCGGCGACGTCAAGCGACAGAAACGCACCAAGGGCAAGACCGGCCGACCCGGGCGGTGACTTCCTTCTCCCCCGGAGGGTGAGACACGGTTCGCGAAGCGAAGCAATCGATCCAGTGAATCGATTGCAGTGTCGAACGCCCTGAGCCATGCGAAGGGCCGGCGGTGCCCAAAGGGCGGATGAGGGGGCGCGCCCCCCTCAATCAAACCGCTCATCGATATGCTGCACCTGGTCGGAGATCACATTGTCGATCACCACATGCGACAGCAGCAAGGGCCCGACGGCCCAGAGTGCCCGCATATGGTCGGTATCCTCATGCCGCCGATGCGCCTCTTCGCTGGTAAACGCCTCGGCCAGCAGGATCCGGTCCGGATGCTCGGGCATCGGCACCAGTTCGATGTAAAGACAGTCCGGATCAAGCCTGCTTTTCACCAGATGATCCTGCGCCGCCCTGAGATAGGCCTCGCGCTGTCCGGGCTTGGTGGTAAAGAAACCGATGATGCATTTCATGGTATCCTCCCGAGGTATTTGGCTCAGCGGTGGAGTGTCGGCTGAGTGCGGGTTATGCGCAAGCCCCATCCCCGGTCTCGCCCCGAGGACCGATTATCCGCGCCAAATCCGGCGCCGGCTCTTACGAGGACGCCGGCGACGTCAAGCGACAGAAGCGCACCAAGGGCAAGACGGGAAGACCGGGCCTCTGACACTCCTTTCTCCCAGCTCACTGGGAGAAATCCCACAATACGCGGATGAGGAACATCCCTCGCACTTCTGTGCAGGGTAACGAAGGGGCAGATTGCCACCTTGAGACGACCTGGATCCGGAACCCATGCAGAACTTGGTAACTTTGTGAACCGATCCGCATAGCTTTCGGCACCCAGCTGCAACCCTCGATCAGCGTCCCGCAATTGCACTTTTAAGATCGGAGCTCATTCGTGTGAGATCAGCGTAGCATTCTTCTATCACATAATACTTGTTTGCCGCCTTCGTTACTTTTCCGATCTCTGCAATCATTTCCTGACATGAGTTAAGTAAAACCCTCAATTGCTCAGGAGTATAAGATGCACCTCTAACCTTGTAGAAATCAAGATATATTCTAGCGACTTTGTACGGGTAGTAAGCATCTTTCTCTTTTCGCGCCTGCTTTATAAGAAGTGCGTGGGCATCGATGAAGGCTTTGAAATCATCTTTCAGAGAATTATCATTTTTACGGCTTTCAAGCAGAAATCTTGCATAATGATTGTCAATCTGGAACGTGTCATAGCCCTTTATTTTGCTGGCATGACTATAAGATGTTTTGAAATGTATTTCACTTACCCGGTAGTTTCCGTCTTCGAGTCGAGCTATTGCATATTGAAGCCAAAACTGCGGATTGCGCGCCATCGAAGGCAAGTCTTTAATGCTGTCATATATCTGCTTGTAGCTATCACCGGCGTCCTTCCTTTTGAAAACTCTGTCTATAAAGCTAAACCTTATGACCTCTTTTTGTATATCGGAAAATACTGACGCACTGTTTTTTGATTTCTCGCAAGTACGTATAACTTCAATAATACGATCCACAATATATTTATATCCGACGACATTTTGGAGAACATACTCAGCGAATACCGCAGACTTCACCTTAATTCGTCCACCTACATTCTGCACGAACTCCATAGAGAACGAGTTATTTATCTTCTCCCTGTTTTTGAAAATATCGACGCCTGTAAACTGATTAACGAGGATGATATCAGGATTGAAACCAGCCACATCTAACAATAGCGCAGAAACAAGGACCCTAAGTGCATCACTGTCCGGCTGATCCCTGTAGGCGTCGAGAATTTTAGTTTTTATAGATGGAGATTCCAGTAGGGAAATCAGAACGTTACGCAACTCACTTTTGCAATTTCTCGTAACAAAGTCCTTTTTCTCAGAAGGGGACCTTCTTGAGAACTCAGCCCAAAGCCCGTTTTGATCAATGAGATCAATCAATTCATCCGCTTGATTGGCATCAAGTTTATTTAAATCATATTCGACGAAATCTGCAGAAAAAATCTCGTTCACACGATGAGATCTTAGTTCGTATATTGCAGATCGAGTAGTACCAACGATAGCTGCATTGGGGCACATTGTAGTGACCTTTGAAACTATTTTACCGCTTCTAAATACGTCTTCTATGAAGAAAACTACATCTGTTTCTTTGGAAATTTGAAATAGATCGCTCTCAACATACTCATCGTACTGAAGAAGTTTATAGCACTTTTTCTTCTCGGCGATTAAAAGAAGGGCGAGCTTCTCGCAAAAAACCGTTTTCCCGTTGCCCAGGTCAGAGTGCAACAGAAAATACCTATCTGAATTTGAGACAATTCTCTCCCTGATGTCGGACGCAATATTGCTGCTCACAGTGTACTTATGATGACTATGCTGCGAGCCAACCTCGACCACGGATTGGAAATCTCCGTACAACAGGAGCGAGAGAACGTCATCTCCGCTCGCTGACTTGGCCGTCGCAGGCATATCCATCCGCTCAAAAGAGAGGAGATTTTTGGGGGCCGAAGGGACGACCTTGAATTGTCTAATTGTATCAAGAATTATAGAGGGATCGACTTCGATCACCCTACCAAATTGCTCAAGCTCCCGCTTAAAAACTGGATCTGAGTCCACAGGCTCAATGAAGTATGTCTTTTGTCGAAACTGCGGGTCGCTGTACAATATCCGCGCAATGTCCAAGTCATAAGTGCTGTATCCGTATATAACAATCGCTGATGCAACTGAGAGATCTGCCCGCATCATTGATGGCCACGAAGAATTCAGAAATGCGTCCGTGAGGTAACTGGCTCTCGTAAGCCGAACCTTCTGATCAAAATCCTTAAATTCAACATCCTTTATTTTGCCATTTATATGAATTAGGCTAAGTTTGTTTTTATCGACATCGGAAGATGATGAAATTGTTCCATTTACTACATCTATATGCTTCGAGAGAGATTTTGCGGCCTCATCGATTACATCGTCGTAATTTGTTGAGTATATCCTCTTCCATGGCAATGAAACCATTTTCGTTTGCAGATCAGAAATTGCGCTACAAGTAAACATAGATTGCATTTTTTCGAACAAGTCGTGCTCGCCAAAAGCCTCTTTGTATTCGCGAGACACGATATCGAGTGGGTACTCCTTCGCGAAGGAGAGCTTGCTGTTAAGCCAAGCCGCGAACTGTCCGCCCGTCTTCATGGGGGAGCCATTTTGATCTTTGGCTTGAGCGGAGAATCCAGAACCAACGATTAGGATAGGAAAACCAGCATGAACGTCAGTCAACATTTCATCCAAAAGGTGGTTTTTTGTCATTGCCCCGTTCCTGATTCGCGTTCCTTCGAGCCCATGTAACAATTTGTAGTTTCTGAAATCAACGGTTGAATTTTCTAATTGAATGCGACCCCCGCGCTCTTTGGAGCGATATCAAAAGGTTTTCATTGTCGCGATGCCACTCTGCGCCGTTAGGCCTGCAGCTTGACTTCTGGAGAGAGGATGACTTTTCCAAATCCCCCAGTCTTTTCAATAAAACGCACCACATTTCATCCCCCTCGTTTCCGTCCGTGCCATACTCCTCCCGTTCCGCTTTCGGATACACCGGGTGCTGCGAGCCCGGCGAAGCGGAACCGGCGCCGGGGGGCGCGGCTGTCGCTGGCCAGACCCTCCGGGCCGGATGCAACGGTCTCCCTCCGGTGGAGGGATGGTGGATGGCAAAGACCTCGGATGGTTTGAGCCAACCTCGATCCCAACGGCCATCGGACGTGCCTCAGCGGCACACAAACAAGGCGCCGGATCCGGTCAACGGGTGCGGTGACAAAGACGGCGGGAGCTGCGGCGACAATGCCAAGGCTCCCCGGGCGAGGGTCAGGTCGGGATGTGCGCACATCCGCCGAGAACCTGAAACCTCCCGGGCACCCGGCCAGGACGTCTCAACGAGACGTTTGGGATCCAAGCCCGGTTGACGGTGAAACGCTTGGTTTCGCCGGCCAGAGCCGCCTTGCCAGAGAGACGCATGCAACCGGCAAAAATCGCCGAACAGGGCGCCGGAAGGAGCCATATAAATTATTAAATCAGGTTGCTTCTGGCGCCCTGTCCGAAACTGCCACCATCCCCGGAGGAGTTCGATCCGACCGGCGGCGAAGCGCGACCTTTTTTCCACCCTTCCCTTTCACCAGCGCTGTTCAGGAGACCCAGGATGACCGAGCGCAAGACCAACCTCCCCCCATCATCCGCCAGTTCGGCAGCCAGGCCGACATCCGCCGATCCGACCTCGGCACCTGCCGACGACGTGATCTTCCGCACCTTGGTCAAGCTGGTGTTCAAGCTCGACGCCTGCCGGGTGCGCGCCTGCCACCGCCGGCACCGGTGCACCGCCAGCAGCGGCCAGCCCGCCTGGCCGCGTTGCCTCGCCGTCCTGTCCGAGGCCGATCGCGCCACCACGCGCTGCGAATTTCACCGGCTTGCGGCCGGCGCCCGCGACAAGCTCGGCCGGGATCCCGATCCCTGGCCAGTGCAGCAAGGGTCTTTGCAGCAGGAGTCGGCGGATCAGAATGAAGACGCCGTCGGCCGGCGCCGGCTCGACGTGATCCTGCTCAATCTCGCCTTCGGCTTTCGGCATCCGGTGCATGGCGCCAGGGTGCGCGCCTGGGTGCGGTCCGATCCCGACTGGCCGAGCGACAGGGCGGCAATGCAGAAACCGCCCAGGAAAAGACGTCCGGCGCCCCCGACCTGAGCGAGCCGGGGCAATGGTGCCGACTATCCGGCAGCAGGTGCCCCCGGCCTTGCCAATCGCTCGGCCGCCGGCTTGCCTTCTATTCCGCTGCCTTCGGCAGTTCCTCGGCATGCGCCGGTGCCGGTTCCATTTCGTAGGAATAGCCTTCCAGCATCGTATAGGCCCGCTCGATCGCGGCGATCTGCGTCTCGCTGTTCTTGATCGCCTCGGAGATCGAGGTGGCCCGCGCCCGCAGCATCGAGCCGAGCACGTCGGCCTCGGGCCTCCGGCCGATCCGGTCCATGTGCTTGCGCACCCGGGCGCGGTGCCGCTCCAGTTCGAGAATGTGGAAGCGGGCTTTCAATATATCGTCGGTGAGCTTGCGGCGAAGGCCGGCGACGGGGTCGAAACTGCCCGGCTCGCGCTCGTCGAGGATCATGTCATTGACCAGCGTTTCCAGCACCATAAGCCCCTTGAGGTCGGTCGGTTCGGCCAGTTGTGGATCGTATCCGGTATCGTCATAGACGCGCCGGCGCACCGGGTCCTTGAGCAGCTCGTAGCAGGCGCTGATCGTCGCGAACCGGTCCGTATCGCCGCCGCCGTCGGGATGGGCGTTCTTCGCCATCTTGCGGTAGGCGGCCTTGACCGCCGCCTCGTCGGCATCGCGCGCCACGCCGAGAATGTCATAGGGATCGATCACCGTGGCACCCGTTTTCGCCATCATAAAACCTCGCTCCCAGCCGCCCTTCCCCTACCCCGGACCGCCGGCGGCATCAAGACCGGACGACCGGCTTTCCCCCGCCGCCTGCAGCCGCTGCTGCGCCCGGGCGGGTGCTTGCCGGAGGGACGGCTGCCCCGGTTGACCTGTCAATGATCAAGGATATCAGCCGTTTGCAGGGCATACGGAAAGGCGCCGTTCATTTTTGGCCCTTGCCTTTCGGAAAAAATGTCCATACCTCTATTGATGTTCGGGCACTAATGATCCCGGAGACTGGAACGATTGTTTCGACCGCGTCATGCGGTCTCTGGGGGCCTCCTCCCGCTGGTAGACGTTCTTTCCCCGTTATCGCGACCACTCGACGGTCCCGCCTGCCGGGACTTAACTTGTCCGCCTCCGGTCAGCCGGGCGCGGAGGATACCGCAACACGGGAAAAGGAAATCCCCCATGGCCACCAAGGGCATCGTTAAATTCTTCAACCAGGACAAGGGCTTCGGCTTCATCACTCCGGACGGCGGCGCGAAAGACGTGTTCGTCCACATCTCGGCGCTCCAGGCCTCGGGCCTGCAGACCCTGAAGGACGGCCAGCAGGTCACCTTCGACACCGAGCCGGATCGCATGGGCAAGGGCCCGAAGGCCGTCAACATCCAGGCTGACTAAGGTCACCTGCCGGCTTGATGAGGGCGCCCGCCTGACGCGCGCCACATTTTCGCATTATCCTTGTCCCCCTGGGCACGAGGAACCAGCGGCGCCTCACCGGGCGCCGTTTTTTTTGTTGGTGATGTGCCGGTCTGGTGATGTGTTGGGCCAGGGATGTTTCGGGCCAGGGATGTGTCGGGCTAGGCCGTAGACTCATAACGATCTGATCCAAATTCTCGCTGCTGCCAATTTGACGGCGGCGAGAAAGTTCATCGGGTCTTTGTCGTAACGGGTGGCGATGCCTCTGAACTGTTTGAGTTTGCTGAA
>NZ_CACSJP010000015.1 GCF_902706095.1 Rhizobium sp. 18065 | reverse complement strand
CGGTTACCCAGCCCCAAGTCACCCGGCCCTGAGGAACCGGATCGCCTCGTCGCGGCGATGCAGATAGAGCAGCGTCCGAACCGCTTCGCCGCGCGCTGACGTCAGTTCCGCGTCCCGCTCCAGCAGATAGCTCGCATCCTTGCGGGCGATCTCCAGCAGATCGCCATGCGCTTCGAGACTGGCGATCTTGAACCCCGGCGTGCCGGATTGCCGCGTGCCCAGCAATTCGCCTTCGCCGCGCAGCTTCAGGTCTTCTTCGGCAATCAGGAACCCGTCCTCGCTGTCGCGCAGGATCGACAGCCGCGCCTTGCCGTTTTCGCCCAATGGGCCCTTGTACATCAGGATGCAGCTCGACGCCTCGTCGCCGCGCCCGACCCGGCCGCGCAACTGGTGCAACTGGGCAAGGCCGAAACGCTCGGCGTGTTCGATTACCATGATCGTTGCATCCGGTACGTCGACGCCGACTTCGACCACTGTGGTGGCGACCAGCAGTCGCGTCTCGCCGCTCTTGAAGGCCAGCATCGCAGCGTCCTTTTCCGGCCCGGTCATGCGCCCATGCACCAGGCCCATCGGCGCCTTGATCATTATCGACAGAACCGAATGGCGCTCCTCCACTGACATCAACTCGCTTTCTTCAGTCTCTTCGACCAGCGGGCAGATCCAGTAGGCCTTCTTTCCCTCGGCGATCGCAGCTCTCAGCCGTTCGATGACATCCTCAAGCCGCTCCGTCGGCACTGTCACCGTCTGGATCGGCTTGCGTCCGGCCGGCTTTTCGGTGAGTTTCGACACATCCATGTCGCCGAAGGCCGCCAGCACCAGCGTGCGCGGGATCGGTGTTGCCGTCATCACCAGCATATGCGGCGTGATGCCCTTGGCGGTCAGGCGCAGGCGCTGGTGCACGCCAAAACGATGCTGCTCATCAACGACGGCGAGCGTCAGGTTCTTGTAGGACACGGCGTCCTGGAACAGCGCATGCGTGCCGATCACGATCTGCGCCTCACCGGATGCGATCCGCTCCAGAATTGCCTCGCGCTCCTTGCCCTTTGTCCGCCCGGTCAGGACCTCGATCCGCAATCCGGCTGATGCGCCAAGCTTGGAAAGTGTCGCATGATGCTGCCGCGCCAGGATTTCCGTCGGCGCCATCAGCACGGTCTGGCCGCCGCTTTCGACAGCCGCTGCCATGGCAAACAACGCCACCAGCGTCTTGCCGGCCCCGACATCGCCCTGCAGCAGCCGCAGCATGCGGGTATCCGACGCCATGTCATTCAGGATATCGGCAATCGCCGTGACCTGGCTCTGCGTCGGGGAAAACGGCAGTGTCGCGCGGATCTGGTCGCTGATCTTGCCTGTCGACTTGATCGGCACACCCGGTATCCGCCGCAGCTTTTGCCTGACCAGTGCCAGCGATACCTGGCCGGCAAGGAACTCGTCATAGGCGAGCCGTCGTCTAGCGGGTGCTTGCGGATCGACATCCTTTTCGTCGCGCGGATGATGCAGCGCAATCAAGGCGTCCTTGACGCTGGCAAACCCCTGTTTTTGCGCCAGCGGTGGATCGATCCACTCGGCAAGGTCCGGCATGCGCTCGACGGCGGCCTCGATCGATTTGCGCAGCACTTTCGGTGACAGCCCCGCAGTCAACGGATAGACCGGCTCGACCAGCGGCAGGTTTTCCGCCTCGCTGGCCTTGACCATGAAATCCGGATGCACCATCGACGCGCGGCCGTTGAACCAGTCGACCTTGCCCGACACCATGACAATCTCGTCGATCGGTAGCGCCTTTTCCAGCCAGTTGCCCTTGGCGCGGAAGAAGGTCAGCGCCAGCTCACCCGTCTCGTCATGCAGGAAGACCCGGTAGGGCAGGTTGCTCTTGCCGGGCGGTGGCGATTGATGCCGGTCGACCCGCCCTGTAACGGTCACCAGCGCGCCCGGCTGCGCCAGCGCAATGCCCGGCTGGTGGCGCCGGTCGATCAGCCGATGCGGTGCCAGGAACAGCAGGTCGACGACGCGTGTGTCCTCGGCATCCTCGCGTCCCATCAGGGTTGCGAGAAGCTGGGCAAGCTTGGGGCCAACGCCGGCAAGCGAGGCAACGGAGGCGAACAGGGGATCAAGAAGGGTAGGGCGCATGATGCCGGCAAAATGCCCCGCAAATTGCCGCCTTGGCAAGCTGACAATTGCTGCACTTAGTTCTATAGAGGCCCATCAACAGGAAGGAATGTGCCGATGACCGGTTTGATCATGAGCAGTGCCGAGCTTGATCCGCGCCGTCGGCGGATATTGTTCCGCTGCTGGCATCGTGGCATCCGCGAAATGGACCTGATGCTCGGTCAGTTCTGTGAAGCAGAAATCGCTACCTTGCCGGACGCCGATCTTGACGAGCTGGAACTGATCATGGCCGAAGAGGACAATGATCTGGTCAAATGGGTCACCGGCGCCGAGCCCATCCCCGAGCGTTTCCAGACGCCACTCTTCATGCGCATAGCCGCTCTTCGCCCCGATTTTTCGCCGGTCAATGCCGAAACGCTCGCAAAGTAGTCCAAGATGTCCCTGATCGATGTGAAGCGGATCGCCAAGGCGCAATCTGCCCTGACCCTATCGCATGTGCCCGATGGCATGGATGCCTTCATCCTCGCCGAACTTGCCCGCGAAGGCAGACCCGTCGCCTATGTCGTCTCCGATGGCCAGCGCCTGCAGAACATCGAGCAGATCCTCAGCTTTGCCGCCCCGGAAATCCCGGTGCTGACATTGCCCGCCTGGGACTGCCTGCCTTACGATCGTGTCTCGCCCTCGGCCGACGTCTCGGCCCGTCGTCTGTCGGCGCTGACCGGTCTGATCTCGCTCTATCTCAAGCCCCATGCAGCGATCGTCCTGGTGACGGTCAATGCCATGCTGCAGAAGGTGGCACCCGCCGATATCATCGACAGTCTCGGTTTCTCCGCCAAGCCCGGCAACACGCTTAAGATGGATGACATCGCCGCGCGTCTCGAGCGCAACGGCTTCGACCGCGTCGCGACTGTGCGTGAAGTCGGCGAATTTGCCGTCCGCGGCGGCATTCTCGACGTTTTTGTGCCGGGTTCCGAGGAGCCGGTTCGCCTCGACTTCTTCGGCGATACGCTTGAATCGATTCGCTCCTTCGATCCTGCCTCCCAGCGCACCATCGGCCAGGTCCGCTCGCTCGATCTCAATCCGATGAGCGAAGTGACACTGACGCCGGAGGTGATCGGCCGCTTTCGCAAGAACTACCTCTCGCTGTTTGGCGCCGCCACCCGCGACGACGCGCTCTATGCCGCCGTCTCCGAGGGCCGTCGTTATGCCGGCATGGAGCACTGGCTGCCGCTGTTCCATGATCATCTGGAAACCACGTTCGACTATCTGAAGGGGTTTCGCATCGTCACCGACCACACGGTGCGCGAAGCCGCCGAAGAGCGCGCCAAGCTGATCCGCGATTATTATGAAGCCCGCCTCAACAGTGCCACGCCCGGCAAGGGCCACCTGTCGCAGGGAACACCCTACAAGCCTGTGCCGCCCGAACGCCTCTATCTGAGCGCCGCCGAATTCGGCCGCAACCTCGATGCTTTCGACCCGATACGCATCACGCCGTTTGCCGAGCATGGCGGCGAAAGTCGCATGGTGATCGAGATCGAAGCTCGCCCGGGCCCACGCTGGGCCAAGGCTGCGGCAGCGACCGAAGACGGCGAGGACGCCAAGCGCGTCAACGTCTTCACCCAGGCCGTCAAATACATCGCCGACAAGCGTGCCGCCGGTGCCAAGGTGCTGGTCTCCGGCTGGTCTGAAGGTTCGCTCGACCGACTGTTGCAGGTGCTGAACGAACACGGCCTTGAAAACCTCAAGCCCGTTGCCGCCCTGAAGGAAATCGCCAATCTCAAGAAGGGCGAGGCGGGCACGACCGTGCTCAGCCTTGAAGGCGGATTCGAGACCGGCGATCTGGTCATCGTCGGCGAACAGGACATTCTCGGCGACCGCATGGTGCGTCGCTCAAAGCGCCGCAAGCGGGGTGCCGATTTCATCTCCGAAGTCGCCAGCATCGACGAGGGCTCGATCGTCGTGCATGCCGAACATGGCATCGGCCGCTTCATCGGACTGCGCACCATCGAGGCTGCCGGTGCACCACATGCCTGCCTCGAGCTCCAATATGCTGACGAGGCAAAGCTGTTCCTGCCGGTCGAAAACATCGATCTCCTTTCGCGCTTCGGCGGCGAGGGCACCGAAGTTCCGCTCGACAAGCTCGGCGGTGGCGCCTGGCAGATGCGCAAGGCCAAGCTGAAGAAGCGCCTGCTCGACATGGCCGGCGCCCTGATTCGCATTGCCGCTGAACGCATGACCCGCACGGCCCCGGTGCTGACCACGCAGGAGGGCCTCTATGACGAATTCGCCGCCCGTTTCCCCTATGACGAGACCGAAGACCAGATGAACGCCATCGAGGCTGTCCGCTCCGATCTCGGTGAAGGCCGGCCGATGGACCGGTTGATCTGCGGTGACGTCGGCTTCGGCAAGACGGAAGTGGCGCTGCGCGCTGCCTTTGTCGCGGCGATGAACGGCATCCAGGTTGCCGTCGTCGTGCCGACCACGCTGCTGGCCCGCCAGCATTTCAAGACCTTCACCGAACGTTTCCGTGGCCTGCCGATCCGCATCCAGCAAGCCTCGCGCCTTGTTGGCACCAAGGAACTCAATCTGGTCAAGAAGGAAGTCGCGGACGGCAAGACCGACATCGTCGTCGGAACTCATGCACTGCTCGGTACCGGCATCAATTTCGCCAATCTTGGCCTGCTGATCATCGACGAGGAACAGCATTTCGGCGTCAAGCACAAGGAGCGCCTGAAGGAGCTGAAATCCGATGTGCATGTCCTGACACTCTCGGCCACGCCGATCCCGCGCACCCTGCAGCTTGCCATGACCGGCGTGCGCGAACTGTCGCTGATCACCACGCCGCCGGTCGACCGCATGGCGGTGCGCACCTTCATCTCACCCTTCGATCCGCTGGTCATCCGCGAGACGCTGATGCGCGAGCACTATCGCGGCGGCCAGAGCTTCTATGTCTGCCCGCGTCTCGCTGATCTTGCCGACATCAAGGCTTTCCTGGACAGCGACGTGCCGGAACTGAAGGTGGCGATCGCCCATGGCCAGATGGCGGCTGGCGAACTCGAAGACATCATGAACGCCTTCTACGACGGCCGCTACGATGTGCTGTTGTCGACCACGATCGTCGAATCCGGTCTCGACGTGCCGACCGCCAATACCCTGATCGTGCATCGCGCCGACATGTTCGGCCTGGCGCAGCTCTATCAGATCCGCGGCCGCGTCGGTCGCTCCAAGGTCCGTGCGTTTGCGCTTCTGACACTGCCGGTCAATAAGGTTCTGACTACCAGCGCCGAGCGTCGCCTCAAGGTCCTGCAGTCGCTCGACACGCTCGGTGCCGGTTTCCAGCTTGCCAGCCACGACCTCGATATTCGCGGCGCCGGCAATCTTTTGGGCGAAGAACAGTCCGGCCATATCAAGGAAGTCGGCTTCGAGCTTTACCAGCAGATGCTGGAAGAAGCGGTCGCCGAAGTGAAGGGCGTCGATGAAGTCCATGACACCGGCTGGTCGCCACAGATCCAGGTCGGCACTTCGGTGATGATCCCGGACGATTACGTGCCGGATCTGCATCTGCGCCTCGGCCTCTATCGTCGTCTCGGCGAGATCACCGAACTGAACGACATCGACGGCTTCGGCGCCGAGATGATCGACCGTTTCGGCCCGATGCCGGTCGAAGTCCAGCATTTGTTGAAGGTCGTCTATATCAAGGCGCTGTGCCGGAAGGCCAATGTCGAAAAACTGGAAGCGGGCCCGAAGGGCGTCGTCGTCCAGTTCCGCGGCAAGCAATTCCCCAACCCGGCAGCACTTGTCGGTTACATCGCCAAGCAGGGCACGATGGCGAAGATCCGCCCCGATCACAGCGTCTTCCTTACCCGCGATCTGCCGACGCCGGACAAGCGCCTGGCCGGTGCGGCCGTGGTGATGACGCAATTGGCGGAACTGGCGAAGAGCTGAGAAATCAGCTTTCAAAGCCAAGTTCGAGAAGAAGCATTCCGTACTTGCTCAGCCTGTACTTGCTGTTTTCGACGTCGAAGACGTCCTCGGACGTCACATTGAGGAGCCCAAGTGAGCGGAGAGAGATGGAAATGTCGCTATCTCTACCTGGTGTCTCATGCCGAAAATCACCTAAATTTCGTAGATCGCTCAGGTAACCTCGGTTAACGATCGCACTCAGACGGGCGGCGTTCTCAAAAGTAATCTTGTCTTGAGCCGCAGCACGGAAAAGCCGCCCAATTACGCTTGGCTTCTCAACCTCGTCGGAATGTTCAAGCAGTAAAAGAAGACTCTCACCAAATCGTTCGAGTTCATCCTCCGAGACAAACGCCTGGGTGAACGAGGCTCGCTCGTCGACCGAAAGGTTAGAAAACTCTCGAAGAAATCGAGCGACTTTTCGAAGGAATAGGGCGTCACCCGTTGAGCGTATCGCTCTTGCGACTTCCAATGCTTTCCCGATTGCTGGAACAAGGCCAGCGAGTTCCATGAATGTGTCAGTGGCGACCCCCAGACCGTCCACCAGACCGTCGGAAATGGAAGGTATGGGCCTATGCCGCATCGAGTAGCCCCCCTGATTCTCTTCGAAAAGTACTAATCTTCCGGCTTGACCGCCAGTGCCGCCTCGCTCTTGCCCGGCATGGACGGCGGCAGGGCGACACCGCGTTTTCTCTCGCGGATCAGCGTCAGCAGCCCCGAGCCGACGATCAGCGCGATGCCGACGGCCATGAAACCGTCGACCTTGTCGCCGAAGACGAGATAGCCGAGCAGGATCGCCCAGAGCATCTGGCTGTACTGGATCGGCCCGACGATGGCGGGCGGGGCATAAAACGATGCCAGCATCATCAGCACGTTGCCGATTGCGCCAAGCGTGCCGAAGGCGGCGAGCAGGGCGAAGTCGCCGGTGGACGGCATCTGGAAACGCGGCACGGCAACGACGGCACAGATCAGCACACTGCCGAGCAGGCCTGCGCCATAGAGCGAGATATTCTTTTCCTTGGGCCCCATTGCCCGGAAGATGACGATCGAGATCGCGCCGGCAAACCCGGAGGCAAGCGCTGCCAGGTGACCGGTCTGCAATTCGCGAAAGCCGGGCCTGAGGACCACCAGCACGCCCAGGAAGCCGATCAGAACGGCACTCCAGCGCTTGATGCCGACCTGTTCTTTCAGGAAGATCACCGACATGATCGTCGCAAATGACGGCAGCAGGAAGATCAGGCAGAAGGCCTCGGCCATGCTCAGCTGGGTAAAGGCGATGATGCTGCCGATCGTGCCGACCGCCGAGCAGACGAAGCGCAATGACCAGAGCGGCCAGTTCGTGGTGCGAACCAGATCCAGCCAGTGGTCGCCGCGCTTCATCAGGAAGGGAATGGCGAGAATCCCGAAGCTCGATCCGATGAAGCCGGCCAGGAACGGCGAAACCCGCCCGTCCACCAGCTTGATCGAGCCGTCACTGAATGCATAGGCGGCAAAGCAGATGAAGGCGAGAATGACGCCTTTGAATGTTGTATCGGAAGACAAGGTGAAAATCCCGGGGAGGAAGAGCTTTCTCCGGGATAAGTTGCTTCGCTTCCTGCGTCAATTCAGATTGCGCAGGGCCTCTGCCTTGGCCTTGCCGATTTCGCGCATCGCATTGGCAAGTTCCGCCGCAGGCTGCGCACCGCTGACCGCATATTGCTGGTCGAAGATGAAGAACGGTACGCCGTTGACGCCCATCTGCTTGGCCGCCTCGACTTCGCTCAGCACGTGGCTCACATCGGCATCGCCGGACAGCAGCGTCTCGACGACCGAGCGGATCATGCCCGCTTCCTCGGCAATGTCGGCCAGCACCTTCGCGTCGCCGATATTGCGACCCTGCTCGAAATTGGCGCGAAACAGTCCGTCAACGACGCGGCCCTGCACTTCGCGGCTTTCCTGGCTCGCCCAGTGGATCAGCCGATGCGCATCGAGCGTATTCGGGCCGACCTTGATGGCGTCGAAGTTGAATGCGATCCCGACCTCGGCGCCAAGCGACGTCAGTTCTGCATGGGCCGCGTCCATCCGCGCCTTGCCGCCAAGCTTTTTGGCCAGCTCGACCTGATGATCGACACCCTCCGGCGGATAGTCTGGGTTGAGCTGGTAGGGCCGCCAGTTGATGTCGATGCTGACGACGTCCTGCACTTCCGCGATCGCCAGTTCGAGCCGTGCCTTGCCGAGGAAACACCAGGGGCAGACGACATCGGAAACGAGGTCGAGGGTGATGCGGTCCATGATCTATGTCCTTTCAGGGGATAGGCAGTCGAAAATCCAGTGTCCGCAATAGACAAACGCCGGTCCGCGTCAAGCCGGGACCGGCGGTTTCCCATGCACGTCGGCGTGAGATTACTGCGCCCGCGCGTCGAACCAGACGGAGCGCTGGTAGCCGTAGAGCGGTGTCGCCTCCGGGCGGCCGATATGCTTCCACCGGGCAACCCACTGTTCGCCGATGTGATAGAGCGGCACGACATAGTGACCGGCGACCAGCAGCCGGTCATAGGCCCTTACGGCAGCCTTGAAGTCGTCCGGTTCGCGCGCCTGCAGCAAAGCCTCGATCATCCGGTCGATATCGGCATTGGCAACGCCCGCATAGTTGAAGCTGCCAGCCGCATCCCTCGAGGCAGAACCCCAGCGGTTAGGCTGTTCGGCGCCCGGCGACAGCGAGGATGTGTAGGCCTTGATGATCATGTCATAGTCGAAATTGTTCGACCGTGCCTGATACTGCGCATCGTCCACGGTCCGGATCGCCGTGTCGATGCCGATCAGCTTCAGGGTGCGCTGATAGGCGATAGCCATCTTTTCCTGACCCTCGTTCTGCGTCATCACCTCGAAGGCGAGCGGCTTGCCGCTGGCATCCAGCATCTTGCCACCCT
The DNA here is from genome assembly GCF_902706095.1 of Rhizobium sp. 18065. Lineage (GTDB taxonomy): Bacteria > Pseudomonadota > Alphaproteobacteria > Rhizobiales > Rhizobiaceae > Allorhizobium. The sequence goes on along the minus strand of NZ_CACSJP010000015.1, from coordinate 75,106 downwards.
TGATCCGATAGCCGGCTTCCGCGAACAGCTTGACCGCCTCGCCAAGCGCCTTGCGGTCGCCGCCCGACGCATCGGTCTTAGGCAAGGTGTAGGTGCCGGCGAGAATGTCCGCCGGGATCTTGTCTTTTGCTGCTCCCAGCAGCGCCAGTTCACGCTCGTCGGCCGCATTGCCATAGGCGCCAAGCGTCGAATTCTGCCAGTAGCTCTGCGTGCGGGTAAAGGCGCCGCTGAACAGTGTCTTGTTCAGCCATTCGAAGTCGAAGGCCACCGACAGCGCTTCGCGGACCTTCGGATCTTCAAAGATCGGCCGGCGGGTGTTGAACACGAAGCCGAGCATGCCGGACGGCAGGCCGGGCTTGAAGGCTTCCTTCACCACATCGCCCTTCTGCACCGCCGGAAAGTCATAGGCGCGCAGCCAGTGATTGGCATCCCCTTCGGGATAGACGTCGATCTCGCCTTTCTTGAAGGCTTCGAACAGCGTCGATTCCTGCAGGAAGTAACTGACGCTGATCTCGTCGTAATTGTCGAAACCGACCTTCGAGGCGATATCCTTGCCCCAGTAGTTCGGGTCGCGCGCCCAGGTGATCTTCTCGCCGGCGCGGATGTCCTTGATCTTGTAGGGACCGGAGCCGACAGGAACGGTGAGGGACGTCTGGTCGAAGGTCGCGGCATCGACGGCATGTTTCGGCAGGATCGGCGTCGCCGAGGCAAAGATCAGCGCCGTTTCGCGATTGGCCTTGTCGTTGAAGGTGAACTTGACGCCGTGCTCTCCGACCTTCTCCATTTTTTCGACGACCGCGAGCCGCGAGTTGAACGGCGGCCGGCCCTTGTCGCGCAGAAGTTCGAAGGTGAACATGACATCCTCCGGCGTCACCGGCTTGCCGTCGTTCCACTGCGCCTTCGGGTTGAGGTTGAACTGGACGAAGCTGCGCGCCTCGTCCCATTCGACGCTCTCGGCAAGCAGGCCATAAAGCGTGAACGGCTCGTCGGATGAGCGGGTCATCAGGGGCTCATAAAGCAGATTACCGAATTCCGGATCCCAGACGCCGCGCGCCGATGTGCGCATGCCCTTGAGCACGAACGGGTTCAGCGCATCGAAGGTGCCGACCACGCCGTAATTGACCTTTCCGCCCTTCTTCGCCTCGGCATTGACGTAAGGGAAGTGCTTATAGTCGGCGCTGAGCGCCGGCTCACCATGCATGGCGATCCCGTGTAGCGGCTCGGCTTGCGCAAGCGAACAGAAGGGCAGGAACAGCAGGCTGAGGGCAAGGCGACGCAATGTGTGGTCCTCCGGCAAGAATCTGGAAACGCCCGGAAGCTAGCACAGTCACCACAAATCCAACACATCGCGGTGCAATTAACCAAAAAGGCATTGCCGTTGCTTCAAAGAAAAGCTGGATATTCCAGCCGCCGCGATGTAACAGGTGAGCCAGATCGCTAGGTCATGTATTTGCCTCATTTGGACGACAGGTGACGGCCAGCACGACCGGTGTACGACGCGGCGCAAAGTCCGCGCGCCAGGGGTTTTCAGGAGACGGAATACGGATGATGTTCAATTTCAACAAAGCAACGCGGACGGCTGTGTCTGCTCTCGCTCTGACGCTCGGTGCAGCTGCCATGCCGGTTGCAGTCCAGGCACAGGAAGCGGCTCCGGCTGCAGGCCCTGCCAAGTGGTTCAAGACCTGCGCCAAGCAGGAAGAGTCCGATGTCTGCGTCGTGCAGAACCAGCAGGTTGCCGCAAACGGCCAGCTGATCACCGCCGTTGGCCTGATCACTGTCGAAGGCAAGGTCAACCGCAAGCTGATGCAGGTCACTGTTCCGACAGCGCGTCTGATTCCTCCGGGCATCCTCATGCAGATCGACGGTGCCAAGGGCGTCAAGCTCGATTACACGGTCTGCCTGCCGGATCGTTGCACGGCTGAAATGCCGCTGACCGATGCGATTATCGCCAGCCTGAAGAAGGGCAACGAAGTCGTGCTGACCTCGATCAACTTCCGCCGTGCGCCGAACCCGATCAAGATTCCGCTGGAAGGTTTCACCGGCGCTTTCGATGGTGAGGCGATGTCCCAGTCGCAGGCTGACGAACGTCAGCGTCTGCTGCAGGAAGCCATGCAGAAGAAGCAGGAAGAGCGCAACAAGGCGATCACCGACGCTCAGAACGCCGCCAAGCAGGGCAACTGATACCGTCATCGAATCAGAATAAAGATCAGCCCGCGTCCAAGGACGCGGGCTTTTTCGTAGTTGGGAGGAGATTGTCGGGTCTCGCGTCTCGTCAGTGCGTGAAGTTGGCCTTCGGTCTGTAGTGCCCGGCCTGCTCCCTGTCGAAGATCTGCTGGATATGCGGATTTCTCAGAGGCTCTTCGCTTCCATCCGGCTCCAGGTTCTGCTCGGACACATAGGCGACATATTCCGTCTCCGAGTTTTCCGCGAGCAGATGGTAGAAGGGCTGGTCCTTGTTCGGACGCACCTCCGCCGGGATCGCATTCCACCATTCCTCGGAATTGGAAAATTCCGGGTCAACATCGAAGATCACGCCACGGAACGGGAAGACCTTGTGCCGTACGACATCTCCGATACCAAATTTAGCGCTTCGTTGTTTCATGGGTTCACTTCCTTTCCCTTGTATATTTGGGATGGGAATGCGGACAATCAAGGGTTTTCGTCCTGGCCGGCTGCGCCGCTGCTTGGTTTGCGCCCGAATGCGGTTGCCAGGACCAGTCCGCCCATGACCAGAATGATCCCGGCCATATGATAGCTTTCGAAGCTTTCGCCGAGAAAGACTACCGCCATGACGATAGAGGTCGGTGGCATCAGGTAGAGCGTCATGCCGGCTATGCCCGGACCGAAAACCTGCACGGCGTGCTGGAAGCAGTAGAAGGCCGCCAGCGAGGCAAACAGGATGATGCCGGCAAGTTTGGCGAAATCGAGCGGCGTATCCGGCAGCAATCCCCCGGTCAAAACCTCATGCATGCCGGGCGGAACCAGAACGATCGCACCGGACAGGGCGAGCAGCCCAAACAGCGGCAGCGGCGGCATGGCCCTGACGGCCGGGTTGCGCAGCAGCAGTGAATAGAGCGCAAACGCGATGGCCGCAGCCAGGATCGCAAGATCGCCGATATTGAAGCTCAGGTGCAGCAAGGCGGCCAGGTCGCCCTTCAGTACGATCACCGCGACACCGGCAAAAGCGATCATCATGCCGGACAACTCGATCAGGCTGATCCTGCGTCCCTGGAAAAGCCATTGAAAGACAATGATGAACAGCGATGACGTCGTGTAGATCAGCGTCGCGTTGGAGGCTGTCGTCAGTGTCAGGGCCCAATATACGACGCCGCCACAGATACCCATGCCAAGAATGCCGAGCAGGAGCCACAGCATGGTATGGTTGCGGACGAACGCGAGGCAGATCTGCCGTTCGCGCCAGACAAACGGAAACATGATCAGCGCCGATCCGGCCCAGCGCAACAGAGCGGTGGTGTATGGAGCAATATCGCCGGTTATGCCGCGACCGAAGATCAGGTTCGACGAGAAAAACACCGGCGCCAGCAGAAACAGCGTCCAGTCGATCGGGCGAGGCGGCGGCGAAGCGGTGTGGGGCATGGACCGTCAGTCTCTGTTGTGGGCAGTCGAACGTTGAGAGCGCTTACTATGCGTCACTTGCTTTACGTTACGTGAGCAAAAAAGGTGTCTCTCAGGTTATTCAATGAAAAACGCCGGCGAAAAGATCGCCGGCGTCTTCAAATCAGCACGCTTTGATGCGTCGCAGGCCAATCAGGCCGAGTAGTACATGTCGAATTCGACCGGATGCGGTGTCATTTCGAAGCGCATGACTTCATGCATCTTCAGTTCGATGAACGAATCGATCTGGTCGTCGTCGAATACACCGCCGGCGGTCAGGTACTTGCGATCCTTGTCGAGGTTTTCCAGCGCTTCGCGCAAGGAACCGCAGACGGTCGGGATCTTCTTCAGTTCCTTCGGCGGCAGGTCGTAGAGATCCTTGTCCATGGCCTTGCCGGGATGGATCTTGTTCTTGATGCCGTCGAGGCCGGCCATCAGCATTGCTGCAAAGGCCAGATACGGGTTCGCCATCGGATCCGGGAAGCGGACTTCGACGCGCTTGGCCTTCGGGTTCGAGCCGAACGGAATGCGGCATGAGGCCGAACGGTTACGGGCCGAATAGGCGAGCAGAACCGGTGCTTCATAACCCGGGACCAGACGCTTGTAGGAATTGGTCGACGGGTTGGAGAATGCGTTGATCGACTTGGCATGCTTGATGATGCCGCCGATGAAGTAGAGGCACGATTCCGACAGGCCGGCATATTCGTCGCCAGCGAAAGTCGGCTTGCCGTCCTTCCAGATCGACATGTGGACGTGCATACCCGAGCCGTTATCGCCGAAGATCGGCTTCGGCATGAAGGTTGCCGTCTTGCCATAGGCATTGGCGACCTGGTGCACGACATACTTGTAGATCTGCATCTTGTCGGCGTTGCGCACCAGCGCGTCGAACTTGATGCCGAGTTCGTGCTGGGCAGCCGCCACTTCGTGGTGGTGCTTTTCCACGACCACGCCCATTTCGCCAAGCACCGTCAGCATTTCGGAACGCATGTCCTGCAGGCTGTCGATCGGCGGAACCGGGAAATAGCCGCCCTTGACGCGCGGACGGTGACCGAGGTTGCCGGTCTCGTAATCGGTGTCGTCGTTGGACGGCAGTTCCGACGAATCCAGCTTGAAGCCGGTATTGTAGGGATCGGCCTTGTACTTCACGTCGTCGAAGACGAAGAATTCGGCTTCCGGACCAACGAAGACGGTGTCGCCGATGCCCGATGCCTTCAGATAGGCTTCGGCCTTCTTGGCGGTGCCGCGCGGATCGCGGTTGTAGGCTTCACCCGAAACCGGGTCGAGAATGTCGCAGATGATGACCATGGTCGACTGCGCGAAGAACGGGTCCATATGGACAGTGTCCGGATCCGGCATGAGAACCATGTCGGATTCGTTGATCGCCTTCCAGCCGCCGATCGAGGAACCGTCGAACATGACGCCATCGGCGAACATGTCTTCGTCAACGCAAACCACGTCCATCGTGACATGATGCAGCTTGCCCTTGGGGTCCGTGAAGCGCAGGTCGACAAACTTCACGTCATTGTCTTTGATCTGCTTGAGAATATCGCTTGCGGTCGTCATTTTATTGTTTTCCTCGCGTGAGATGACGATTTAAGCCCGACCTCCCTGGGTGCCGGGCCGTAGTTAGATGGCGTCGACGCCGGTCTCGCCAGTGCGGATACGAACGACTTCTTCGATGTTGGACACGAAGATCTTTCCGTCCCCGATCCGGCCTGTCTGCGCGGCATTGCGGATCGCGTCGATAACGGCTTCCACGTTTTCGTCCGCCAGAACCACCTCGACCTTCACCTTAGGCAGGAAGTCCACCACGTATTCGGCGCCGCGATAGAGCTCTGTATGGCCCTTTTGGCGCCCGAAGCCCTTGGCTTCGGTAACAGTGATACCCTGCAGGCCGACTTCCTGAAGGGCTTCCTTCACTTCGTCGAGCTTGAACGGCTTTATGATCGCTTCGATCTTTTTCATGAGAAAATTTCTCTCCGCTTCCCTCATTGCGGCAGGATTAGTCCCGCCCGCCAGGTAGAATGCACGGAACGTGCCAGTCTTCGCCAGAATTTCACAGATTTTGCTGCTTCCTCCACCCGGCGGAGCAAATCTCCCGCAAAATCGTAGGAAAAGCCAGCCCAATTCGTCCCTGATCTCGATTTTCTCTTCCTTTTTTCTTTGTTGTCGATTTCGCTAACATGCCGAGGTCGTTGCGAAATTTGAGGCGCCCATGATCAAGATGTATGCAATTGCACAATATATGGCCTTTCTGTTGTGCCTATTTTTGTGACGCTAGGTTTGTGCTGAAAAATCTGCTCTAACGCCAAGCATGACAGCGCGATCTGCAGAAATCCTTTTGAGCCCCTCGGCCATGGCCCGCGTTGATGCGGCGGCCGCTTGCGGCATGGATAGCTACGGATTGATGCAACGCGCCGGCGAGGCTGTTGCGGCTGCGGCCTTGCGTCTCTTTCCGGCCGCCGTTCGCTTCATCGTCCTGTGTGGTCCAGGCAATAATGGCGGCGATGGTTACATCGCAGCGGCGGCGCTTGTGCGCGCCGGTGCCTTCACTATGGTCCATCATCTCGGCGATCCCTCGGTCCTCAAGGGTGATGCAGCCAGGGCCTGCGGAGATGCGTCATTGCCATCGCTGCCCTTGTCTTCCTATGCGCCGCGTCCGGGCGATGTCATCGTCGATGCCGTATTTGGTGCTGGCCTTGCTCGCGATGTGCCGCAGGACGTGGCCGATCTTGTGGAGCGTGTAACCGTTGCAAGGCTTCCGGTGCTTGCCGTCGATCTGCCGTCCGGCCTGGATGGCATGACAGGCCTGGTCCGCGGCGCCGCTTTGCAAGCGACCGCCACGGTGACCTTCGTGACCCGCAAGCGCGGTCACGTGCTTTTGCCCGGTCGTCTCCTATGCGGTGCAATCGAGGTATTCGACATCGGTATTCCGAGGCGTCTGGTCGATGCCGAGGCCGAGCGGCTCTTTGTCAATGGCCCATCGCTTTGGCAGGACCATCAGGTGGCACCGGCCGCGGGTGACCACAAATACCGCCGCGGCCATCTCACTGCATTTTCCGGCGGCGCAACGGCCACCGGAGCGGCGCGTTTGTCAGCCATGGCAGGCCTGAAGGCCGGGGCAGGGCTCGTCACCTTGGCATCGCCAGCCGGAGCACTGTCCACCAACGCTGCGCATCTGACGGCGATCATGCTGCATGAGATCAACGGCAAAGCCGATCTTGAAAGCTATTTGAAAGATCCGCGCCGAACGACATTTGTGCTCGGCCCGGGGTTCGGCGACTTTGCCACAGCCCGAACCTACGCCCTTTGTCTCGGTGCCCATGGGCGAGCGGTCGTCCTGGATGCCGATGGCATAACGGCGTTCCGTAACGATGTGCAGACGCTCCGCACCGCCTTCTCGGATGGCGGGACGCGCCTCGTCGTCACGCCGCATGAGGGGGAGTTTTCCCGGCTGTTTCCCGAGGTTTCGGCAATGCCGGCCGGCAAGGTCGAGAAGGCCCGCACAGCTGCCAGCGAGCTTGGCGGGATCGTGGTCTACAAGGGCGCCGATACGGTGATCGCCGCCCCGGATGGCCGCGCCGCGATCAACGAGACTGCACCACCGCAACTGGCAACGGCCGGTTCCGGCGACGTGCTGGCCGGCATCATCGCTGCATTGATGGGGCAGGGCCTACCCGCATTCGAAGCCGCCTGTGCCGGCGTGTATCTGCACGGCGAGGCAGCATTGCGAACTGGGCAGGGGATGACGGCAGAAGAACTGGCTGCCGCTGTCCGTCCGCTGGCGTAAACCCGGAAAATTGCGCGAAAAGCGCTTCCGAACTCGTGTTCGCCGAAAAAAACGTCAGAGCAGCCGGCTGCCGCGCAACAAGCCTTCTCCCTCCAACAGCGGATAGCCGATCGAGACGAACAGCGAATTGATCTCTTTCAGATCCCGCATCGTGTCGATGTGCAGCGAACTGGATTCGAAGCTCGCGGCATTGCCTTGGCGCAGGCGCTGCAGATGTTGCTCCTCGCTGGCCTTGACCAGTTGCCGAACGACCTCCTTGCGCGCCACGAGCTGGCGGGCGTATTCGACATTGCGGTTGACCAGCAGGTTGAATGCCAGATGGGCGTTCTGCACCACTTCGTGATGCATGGCACACAGCTCCGACCAGCCCTCGGCCGAAAACGCCGCATTGCGCTCGTGTTTCTTGCGCGCCCTGGTCAGCATGTTCTGCGAAATGATGTCGGCCGCCTGCTCGATCTTGATCGTCGCGCCAAGCAGGCTCTGACATTGCTCGGCCGATTGCTCGTCCAGCGCCGTTTGCGAAATGCGGGCCAGATAGAATTTGATGTCGCGATGGATCGTGTCGATCTGGTCGTCGAGTGCCTCGATCCGCTGGGTCTTCTTTGTGTCCCAATGTTCGTAAAGCTCGAAAATGCTGTTCAGCATGATCTCCGTCTTGTCGCAGACGGTCAGCACTTCGCGCGTGGCATTGCTGATCGCCTGCTGCGGATGCACGAGATCGGCCGAATTCAGGGCGGACAGTCGGTCGTCATTGGCCGGTTGTCCGGCGGTCGGCTCCAGAAACCGTTCCAGCAGCCGGGCGACGACCGCCGCAAATGGCAGGCCGAGCACCAGAACTGCTCCATTCATCGCCAGATGCGCCATGACCACGGCATCGCCCGGATGAGCGGCCAGCTGTTCGGGCGCGATCTGGAAGATGAACTGCAGCGCCAGCGCAACCAGTGTCATCAGACCGCGGATGACGACGTTGCCGAGCGGCACGACACGGGCATTGGCCTCCGCGTTCTTGGTCAGCAGCGCCGCGATCACGGCAGCGCCGAAATTGATCCCGAGCACCAGCGGGATGATCAAGGCGTCCGGCAGCAGATGTTTGTCTGCCAGCGACGCGACAAGCAGTACCGCCGCAACACTGGAATGGAATGACCACGCCAGCAATGCGGCGAGCAGGAAGGCGCTGATCCAGTCGCTCGCCAGGTAATTGAACAGAACGGGCAGGATCTGGCTGCTGCGCAGCGGATCCGACGCCTGGCCGATCAGTTTCAAGGATAGCAGCAGCAGGCCGAGACCGAACAGGATCCGGCCGAGCTGGCGCCAGTGGCGTTCTTCCGAGGCACGAAAGGCGATCGTACCGAGCAACAAAAGAATCGGCACCAGCAGCGACAGGTCGTAACGCAGGATGCGCACGACAAAGGCCGAACCGAAATCCGCACCCAGCAACGTGGCGATGCCGATCGCCGAGGTGACATAGCCGGCAGCAGTGAACGAGGCGATGATCAGGGCGACAGCGGTCGCGCTCTGCAATGCCACGGCAAACAGAAAGCCGGCAAAGGCAGCCGAAAACCGGTTGCCGACCGCCAGCCGCAGCTTGTCCTTCAACACACCGCCATAGGCGCGCTCGATGCCGGTTCGCACCATGCGCGTCGCCCAGAGCAGCAACGCGACAGCGCCTGCCAGATTGATGAAGACTGCTATGCCTGACATGGAAACGCCTCGAGACCGGATAAGAACCATGAGGGCTGGTCCGCACCTCCCCATGATCACACACTGTCGACCATTTCCTGACGGATGACGGCGACTCTGCGACCGAGCCTAGTCCAGATTCGCCAATGTCACAATTTGCAGATGAATACGAGTGTTTCAGTCTGAAGCAACTGTGGATTGCACATTGCGCGCCGCATTCGGCGCATTCACCTTGCCGCCGGTAATGAAGAAGGCAAAAACCTCGCGCGGCTCCGCCTTTATCTGGTGTTGTGGCGCAAGCTTCTGCAGGTCCTTCGGCATGCCGCCGGCAGCATAGATCTTCAATCGCTCAGCCCAGGCATCAAGCTCTTCGGGCGGATAGCAGGTGGCGATGTCATCGCTGCCCTTCTGCAGCCGCGCATAGACAAAGCCCGTCGTCGGATCGGCAAACATCGGATAGTCGTGATGGTCCGCGCAAACAGCTGCGACATCGTATTTTACCAGCAGATCGATGAATTCCGGCACCTGGAAAGAGCCGTGCCGCGGCTCGACCACATGGCGCAGCGGCAATCCGTCCAATGTTTTCGGCAGAAGGGCGAGAAAGGCCTCGAAGTCGTCGGGCTCGAATTTCTTCGTGCCCATGAACTGCCAGAGGATCGGCCCGAGATGTGGGCCAAGTTCAGCTATCCCCTGATTGAGAAACTTGCCGACCGATTCCCCGGCCTCGGCCAACACCTTGCGATTGGTGCAAAACCGGCTGGCTTTTAGGGAGAACACAAAATTCTCCGGCACTTCCGATGCCCATTTGGCAAATGTCGCCGGCTTCTGACTGGAATAATAGGTGCCGTTGACCTCGATCGCCGTCAGTTCGCGGCTGGCGAACTCAAGCTGCTTTTTCTTGGCAAGTTTTTCGGGATAAAACGTGCCCTCCCAAGGTTCAAACGTCCAGCCGCCGATGCCGGTGCGGATTGTGCCGGATTGGGTCATCAAATAACTCCCATTGAAGTTAGCTAAGCAATTAGCTAATTTAAACATGTTGCCATGGAGCGAGCGATGGCGGTTGTCACCATTCACAAGGCCAAGACGGAACTTTCAAAACTCCTTGCCCGCGTTGAGGCCGGCGAGGAAATTGTGATTGCACGCGGTGATGAACCGGTTGCGAAACTAGTGCCCCTGACCCGGGCGGATAGGAAAAATCCGCCACGCAAGGCCGGCGCATTGGCTCATTTGCGGGGCAATATCCCCTCAGGCCTGTTTCTTGAACCGATGTCGGATGACGAGCTGGCCGCCTGGGAAGGCAAATATTCGTTCCCCGGCGACAACGGCCAATGAAATATCTTCTCGACACACATGCGCTGGTCTGGTGGTTGATGGATGATCCTCGTCTCAGCGCTGCAGCGCGCACGGCTCTGACCAATGGAGACAATGAAATCGCCGCCAGCGCAGTCTCGGCTTTTGAAATCGCAACCAAGCATCGCCTCGGCAAGTGGCCAGAAGTTGGCACGCTCTGTGCCGATTTCGTCAAATATGTCATGGCTGAACGCTTCGTCCTGCTACCGGTTAAACCATCCCACGCTCTCCTTGCCGGCCAACTGACCGGAGATCACAAGGACCCGTTCGATCGCCTGCTCGCCGCGCAGTCGAAACTTGAAAGCCTCACGCTTGTTACCGCCGACAAGGCATTCAACGTGTTTGCCGTCGAGTGCCTCTGGTAGGCGTCGAGCTCACTCCGCCGCCTGCACCTTCTTCATCGGACGCCGCTCCAGCAGTTCCTTGAGGAAGTGGCCGGTATAGGATTTCTCAACCTTCACCACCTCTTCTGGCGTGCCCTGGGCAACGATCTCGCCGCCGCCGTCGCCGCCTTCGGGGCCGAAGTCGATGATATAGTCGGCCGTCTTGATCACTTCGAGATTGTGCTCGATGACCACGACGGAATTGCCCTGATCGACCAGTTCCTGCAGCATTTCCAGAAGCTTGGCGACATCGTGGAAATGCAGGCCGGTGGTCGGCTCGTCGAGGATATAAAGCGTACGGCCGGTCGATTTCTTCGACAGTTCCTTGGCCAGCTTGACGCGCTGCGCCTCGCCGCCCGACAACGTATTGGCCTGCTGGCCGACCTTGATATAACCAAGCCCGACGTCAAACAGCGCCTGCAGCTTGTCGCGCACCGCCGGCACCGCCTGGAAGAACTCGACACCTTCCTCGACCGTCATGTCGAGCACGTCGGCGATCGACTTGCCCTTGAAATGCACGTCGAGCGTTTCGCGATTGTAGCGCTTGCCGTGGCAGACGTCGCAGGTGACATAGACGTCCGGCAGGAAATGCATCTCGATCTTGATCACGCCGTCGCCCTGGCAGGCCTCGCAGCGGCCGCCCTTGACGTTGAACGAGAAACGGCCCGGCTGGTAGCCGCGCGCCTTCGCCTCCGGCAGGCCGGCAAACCAGTCGCGGATCGGCGTGAACGCGCCGGTATAGGTGGCCGGGTTCGAGCGCGGCGTGCGGCCGATCGGTGACTGGTCGATATCGATCACCTTGTCGATGAATTCGAAACCGTCGATCCGTTCGTGTTCGGCCGGGTTTTCGCGTGCGCCCATGACGCGCCGCGCTGCGGCCTTGTACAGCGTCTCGATCAGGAAGGTCGACTTGCCGCCGCCCGATACGCCGGTGACAGCGGTAAAGACGCCGAGCGGGATCGCCGCCGTGACATTCTTCAGGTTGTTGCCCTTGGCACCAACCACCTTAATCTGCTGGCCCTTTTTCGGCTTGCGGCGCTGTTCGGGCACCTTTACCCCGAGTTCGCCTGTCAGGTATTTTCCGGTCAGCGATTTCGGGCTGGCCATGATGTCCTTCGGCGAGCCTTTCGCGATCACCTGGCCGCCATGAATGCCGGCAGCCGGTCCGATATCGACGACATAATCGGCCGTCAGGATGGCGTCCTCGTCATGCTCGACCACGATCACCGTATTGCCGATGTCGCGCAGATGTTTCAACGTCTCGAGCAGGCGCGCATTGTCACGCTGGTGCAGGCCGATCGATGGTTCGTCGAGCACGTAGAGCACGCCCGTCAGGCCCGAACCGATCTGCGAAGCCAGACGGATACGCTGGCTTTCACCACCCGACAACGTGCCGGAATTACGCGACAGGCTGAGATAGTCGAGACCGACATCGTTGAGGAAGCGCAGCCGCTCGCGGATTTCCTTCAGGATGCGAACCGCGATTTCATTCTGCTTGTCAGTCAGCTTGCCCGGCAGCACTTCGAACCAGGCGCCGGCATTGCGGATCGCCATATTGGTCACCTGACCGATATGCAGGCCGTTGATCTTCACGGCCAGAGCTTCCGGCTTCAGACGGAAACCGGCACAGGCCGGGCAGGGCGCTGCCGACATGTAGCGCTCGATCTCTTCGCGCGCCCAGGCGCTGTCGGTTTCCTTCCAGCGTCGCTCGAGGTTGGGCACGATGCCTTCGAAGGTCTTGGTCGTGGTGTAGGAGCGCGCACCATCGGCGTAGTGGAAGTCGATCTTGTCCTCGGTACCGTGCAGGATCGCCTTCTGCGCCGCGTCCGGCAGATCCGCCCATTTGGCGGTCATCTTGAAGCCGAAGGCCTTGCCTAGCGCTTCCAGTGTCTGGTTGTAATAGGGCGAGGCAGACTTGGCCCAGGGCGCGATCGCGCCGTCGTTCAACTTGCGCTGCATCTCGGGAATGATCAGCGCTTCATCGATCTTCTGTTGAGAGCCGAGACCATCGCAGGTCGGGCAGGCGCCGAACGGGTTGTTGAACGAGAACAGCCGGGGCTCGATTTCCGGGATGGTGAAGCCGGAGACCGGGCAGGCGAATTTTTCCGAAAACAGCACGCGCTCATGCGTCTCGTTCAGCGACTTGTTGGCCGAACCACCGGCAGAGGTTTCTTCGGGCGGCAGCGGCTTGTCGGCAAATTCGGCAACCGCCAACCCGTCCGCAAGCCTGAGGCATGTCTCCAGACTGTCGGCCAGGCGGCTGGCAATGTCCGGGCGGACGACGACACGGTCGACGACCACATCGATGTCATGCTTGTATTTCTTGTCGAGCGGCGGCGCGTCGGCGATCTCGTAGAACTGCCCGTCGATCTTGACGCGCTGGAAGCCCTTTTTCATCAGTTCGGCGAGTTCTTTCTTGTACTCGCCCTTTCGCCCGCGGATCATCGGCGCCAGGATGAACAGACGCGTGCCTTCCTCATAGGCCAGTACGCGGTCGACCATCTGGCTGACCGTCTGGCTCTCGATCGGCAGGCCTGTCGCCGGCGAATAGGGCACGCCGACACGGGCAAACAGCAGGCGCATATAGTCGTAGATCTCGGTGACCGTGCCGACCGTCGAGCGCGGGTTGCGCGAGGTCGTCTTCTGCTCGATCGAGATCGCTGGCGACAGGCCTTCGATCTGGTCGACATCCGGCTTCTGCATCATTTCGAGGAACTGCCGGGCATAGGCCGACAGGCTCTCCACGTAGCGGCGCTGACCCTCGGCATAGATCGTGTCGAAGGCGAGCGACGACTTGCCGGATCCTGACAGGCCGGTCATCACGATCAGGCTGTTGCGCGGCAGGTCGAGGTCGATGCCCTTGAGATTGTGCTCGCGGGCGCCGCGGATGGAGATGGTCTTCAGTTCGGACATGGCAAATGGCTCGGATCGGACAGTGGACAGGAGATCCCGGGAGGAGGACTGTCCTTATGTAGTCTAACGACGGCGCGTGTCGAGCACTTGCCGTCATCGCGGGATGACAATTCGATTCTGTTGACAGCATCCTAGCGAAAGAATAGAACAAATAAAGAACATTTTTCCTTGTGGATTATAGTTTGTCCACGCCCCACCGATCCCATGGAATGGGATAAGGTGGGAAATAATTGGATTTTGAACGCCGCGGCGGCGCGGCAGTAAGGTGAGTGTCATGGCTGGTAGCGTCAACAAGGTCATCCTGATCGGCAATCTCGGTGCCGATCCTGAAATCCGCCGGACCCAGGACGGCCGGCCGATTGCCAACCTCCGGATTGCCACATCGGAAACCTGGCGCGACAAGAACAGCGGCGAGCGCAAGGAAAAGACCGAATGGCACACGGTCGTCATTTTCAACGAAGGCCTGTGCAAGGTCGCCGAGCAGTATCTGAAGAAGGGCTCGACGGTTTATATCGAGGGCGCTCTGCAGACCCGCAAATGGCAGGACCAGACGGGCAATGAACGTTACTCGACCGAAGTGGTTCTGCAGGGCTTCAATTCGACCCTGACCATGATCGGTGGTCGCGGAGACGGTGCAGGCGGCGGTGCTTCGCGCGGTGGTGACTTCGGCGGAGCAAGCGGCGGCGGTTATGACGATTACGGTTCGGCTCCTGCCCCATCCGCACCACGCGGCGGCGGCTCGGCCGGTCGTGGTTCCAGCGCCCCGTCGGGCGGCTTCTCGCGCGATCTGGACGACGATATCCCGTTCTGATCGGCCGTCATCGTTGAACCGGGTCTGACCTGATCGAGCCAACCGGATCCGGCACGTCGCAAGACCTGTATTTTTCGTCCATCGGCAATGAAGATGCCGTCCGCAGTGAATTGCGGGCGGCGCTTTGCTTTCAACGGCCGACTTTCAGCTGTTAGGCCGTCAGGCGGCGAGTCCGGCGGACGGCGTACAGGCCTCGCAGATAGCCTCGATATGGCGATGGTCCGTGCCGCAGCAGCCGCCGAGAATCCGGAACCCCGGAAAATTTCGCCGCAGCGCCCGGTAACGACGCCCCAGATCGGCCGGATCGCCGATATCCAGTGTTGCGCTTTCGTCCAGCTCGGCATGGCTCTTGGCCGAGGCATTTGCCCTCAGGCCATAGATGCGCCGGACCCAGGGCGCATCGGTAGCCAGGGCCTGCTCGAAATGCGTCGGGTGGGCGCAGTTGACCATGTAGTAGATCGGCGCACCATTGGTGGCTTCGTCGGTCCGCTCGATCGCTTCCTGCAGGCTGGTGCCGTTCAGCAGATGCCCGTCGGTTTCGACCGTGAACGACATCACACACGGAATCCCGTGCTCAGCTGTGGCAAGCGCGATGCCGCTTGCCTCTTCGACCGTGTTGATCGTCATCGCCGAGACCATGTCGGCTGCCGATTGCGCAAAGCTGGCGACCTGGTCGGAATGATAGTCCAGCGCCTCCGCCACATCGGTCTGGCCGCCCTTGTAGGCATCGCCCCGCGGGCCGATGATCCCGCTGATCACTACGGGCGTTGAACGCGTCTCCCACCGGTTCCGGCAGGCTTCGGCGAAGTCCACGGCGCGCAGGTTGAGGTCGTGCAAGGCCTTGCGGTCATAGCCGAGCTTCTGGCCCCAGTCTGCATTGGCCCGCCATGTCGGCGTGTCGAGGATGAAGCCGACGCCGCGTTGCTGCGCCAGCAGGATATAGGGTTCGATATAGCTGAGCAGTTCGCTGCGGCCATCGTCGCTGTCGAGCAGCGGGAAGGCGGCGAAATGCGGCAGTTCCATGCCCCGGTGAAAGACGAAGGTGGTTTCCATCCCGCCATCCGTCAGGAAATCGCCGCCGACAAGCTGCGGCAGTTGCTGTCTGTACTTTGCCATGATGTGTCTCCGATGATAAAATCGATATGCAACGACAGATGTTTGTGCCGTCGATGACCTCATTTCTCGCAAATCAGTGCCATTGTGTTCCAGTGGTCTTGTGGTGCGGCACAGCCTTGAGGCTGGGAAGTATCGTTATTTCAAAGACTTATATCGTCTCGTGTGTTCGGCAGCCGGTTGCTGGCGTCCCGTGCCATGACGAAAACCATACCAAGGGTACAGATCTTGGACAGGCAGGAGAGCCGAAAAGGCGCCGCGACACGCGAGCGCATTCTGGAGATCGCGCAGCACGCCGTGCTGTCGAAGGGCTTTGCCGCGACCTCGATCGAGGAGGTGATCGCTGAAGCGGGCATTACCAAGAGTGGTTTCTTCTATCACTTCAGGGACAAGAATGAACTCGCCCATGCCTTGCTGCGCCGCTACATTACCGAGAACGAGCACATCTTCGACGACATATTCGGTCGCGGTGCGGAATTGAGCGACGATCCGCTCGAAGCCTTCCTGATCGGCCTGAAACTCCTGGCCGAACTGATGAAGGATCTGCCAAGCGTACATCCGGGATGCCTGATTTCCGCGATCTGCTATCAGGAACGCCTGTTCGACCGGGAGGTCCGCGAACTCAGCGCCCAAACCGTGATGTCGTGGAATGCCCGCTTCCTCGGTTATCTGGAGCGGGTTTCCAAGCTACACCCGCTGAATGCCAATGTCGAGTTGGCCGACCTTGCGGCCATGCTCTCCTGCATCATCGACGGCGGCATCATCATGTCGAAGGTTCTCCACCAGCCGGATGTGCTGGAGCGCCAGGTGCTCGCCTACCGCGCCTTCGTCAAGACGGCGTTCGGACGTGCGTGAGAAGGGGGCTTTCACGCAGCGAAGGCTGACTTCACCCCATCGACGACGAACTGCACCGACAGCGCCGCCAGGAGCACGCCGAGAAGCCGTGTCAGCAGTGCCCGGCCGGTCACGCCGAGGAAGCGGTTCAGCCGCTCGGCAACGCTGAGCGCCAGATAGACCAGGCCGAGAACCACGGCGATGACGCCGATCAGCTGCGCTCTGCCCATCAGGTCGTTCATTGTCCCGGCAATCAGCACGGTCGCCGAGATCGCGCCCGGACCGGCGATCAGCGGAATGGCCAGCGGAAACACCGCCAGATTGTGAATGTGATCCTTGGTGATCGCGTCGTCGGTGGTCTTTTCCTTGCGCTCGTTGCGGCGCTCGAAGATCATCTCGAAAGCGATGGCAAACAGCATCAGCCCGCCGGCAATGCGGAATGCACCCATCGAGATGCCGAGAGCGCCGAGGATGGTGGCGCCGAACAGGGCAAACACGGTGAGGATGGCAAACCCCATGACCGATCCGCGCACCGCGACCTGACGGCGCTGGCTCTTGTTCATGCCGACCGTCAGGCCGAGAAACAGCGGCGCCAGCCCCGGCGGATCGACCGTGACGAGCAACGTTGTGAAGGCGGCAATCATGGCGTCGGCGCTGGCCATATCGGAGATCTCCCTGTGTAAGTCGTCATTTAGAGGCAAGCCGCGCGGGCTTGGCAAGGCAAGCACCAAGATATTGACGCAATTGCCTTTCCACAGCCGCAAAAGCCTGTTTATAACCGTGCTGGAAATTGGCGCTTTCGCGCCTGTTCCGCTATAAAATCTCCAGTGATTCCGAACAAAGATCGTGACCTGATTTGACTGAGCAAAGCACTCCCGGCGGCGGCAAGTTCCCGCAAGGCATCGAGCCTATTTCCATCATGGAGGAAATGCAGCGGTCCTATCTCGATTACGCGATGAGCGTGATCGTGAGCCGCGCGCTTCCAGACGTGCGTGACGGGCTTAAGCCCGTGCACCGCCGCATCCTTTTCGGGATGAACGAACTGGGGCTCGACTGGAACAAGAAATACGTCAAGAGCGCCCGCGTCACCGGTGACGTGATGGGTAAATACCATCCGCATGGTGACTCGGCGATCTACGACGCGCTCGCCCGCATGGCGCAGGACTGGTCGCTGCGTATGCCTCTGATCGACGGTCAGGGCAATTTCGGCTCGATCGACGGCGATCCGCCGGCAGCCCAGCGTTACACCGAGTGCCGTCTGGAGAAGGTGGCGCATGCGCTGCTCGACGATCTCGACAAGGAAACCGTCGACTTCCGCGATAACTACGACGGCACGATGTCCGAGCCGGTCGTCGTTCCGGCCAAATTCCCCAACCTGCTGGTCAACGGCGCCGGCGGCATCGCGGTCGGCATGGCCACCAACATTCCGCCGCACAATCTCGTCGAAGTGGTCAACGGCTGTATCGCGCTGATGGACAACCCGGCGATCGAACTGCCGGAACTGATGCAGATCATCCCCGGACCGGACTTTCCGACCGGAGCCCTGATCCTCGGCCGCTCCGGCATCCGGTCGGCCTATGAGACCGGCCGCGGCTCGGTGATCATGCGCGGCGTTGCCCGTGTCGAGCCGATGCGTGGCGACCGCGAGCAGATCATCATCACCGAGGTTCCCTTTCAGGTGAACAAGTCGACGATGATCGAGAAGATGGCCGAATTGGTGCGCGAAAAGCGCATCGAGGGCATTTCCGACCTGCGCGACGAGTCCGACCGTCAGGGCTACCGCGTCGTCATCGAACTGAAGCGCGACGCCAATGCCGATGTCATCCTGAATCAGCTTTATCGCTACACACCGCTGCAGACCTCGTTTGGCTGTAACATGGTGGCACTGAACAGCGGCAAGCCGGAGCAGATGACGCTGCTCGACATGCTGCGCGCCTTCGTTTCCTTCCGCGAGGAAGTGGTCAGCCGCCGCACCAAGTTCCTCCTGCGCAAGGCGCGCGATCGCGCCCATGTCCTGGTTGGTCTGGCGATCGCGGTTGCCAATATCGACGAGGTCATCGCCCTGATCCGTCGCGCGCCCGACCCGGCAACGGCGCGCGAACAGCTGATGACGCGCCGCTGGCCGGCCAAGGACGTCGAATCGCTGATCCGCCTGATCGACGATCCGCGCCACCGGATCAACGAGGACCTGACCTACAATCTATCCGAGGAGCAGGCCCGCGCCATTCTCGAACTGCGCCTGGCACGCCTGACCGCTCTCGGCCGTGACGAAATCGACGAGGAACTGAACAAGATCGGTGCGGAAATCGCCGATTACCTCGATATCCTCTCGTCGCGTCTGCGCATCCAGACGATCGTCAAGGACGAACTTGCCGCCGTGCGCGACGAGTTCGGTACGCCGCGCCGCAGCGTCATCATGGATGGCGGCCCGGACATGGACGACGAGGACCTGATCGCCCGCGAGGACATGGTCGTCACCGTGTCGCATGCCGGCTACATCAAGCGCGTGCCGCTCGCCACCTACCGCGCCCAGCGTCGCGGCGGCAAGGGTCGCTCCGGGATGGCGATGAAGGACGAGGATTTCGCAACCCGCCTGTTCGTCGCGAACACGCATACGCCGGTGCTGTTCTTCTCCTCGCGCGGCATCGTCTACAAGGAAAAGGTCTGGCGCCTGCCGATCGGCACGCCGACTTCGCGCGGCAAGGCGATGATCAACATGTTCCCGCTGGAGCCCGGCGAGCGCATCACCTCGATCATGCCATTGCCAGAGGACGAGACGAGCTGGGAAAACCTCGACGTCATGTTCTCGACGACGCGTGGCACCGTGCGCCGCAACAAGCTTTCCGACTTCATCCAGGTCAACCGCAACGGCAAGATCGCGATGAAGCTCGAGGAGGAGGGCGACGAGATCCTCAATGTCGAGACTTGCGTGCCGCCGAACCACGACCTGAACCTTCCCGGTGACGACGTGCTTCTGACCACCGCACTCGGCCAGGCCATCCGTTTCCCGATCGACGAAGTGCGCGTATTTGCGGGCCGCAATTCAATCGGCGTTCGCGGCATTACGCTCGCCGATGGCGACCGCATCATCTCGATGACCATCGTCGGCCACGTGGAGGCTGAACCCTGGGAGCGCGCCGCCTATCTGAAGCGTTCGGCAGTGGAACGCCGCGCAGCGGGCGTCGACGAAGAGGATATCGCGCTGGTCGGTGAGGAAGTGGTCGAAGAAGGACAGCTTTCCGACGAACGCTACGAAGCGCTGAAGGCGCAGGAGCAGTTCGTCCTGACCGTTTCCCAGAAGGGTTATGGCAAGCGCTCGTCGTCCTACGACTTCCGCACCTCGGGCCGTGGCGGCAAGGGTATTCGCGCCACCGATACGTCGAAGACCAGCGAAATTGGCGAACTGGTCGCTGCCTTCCCGGTCGAGGACAAGGACCAGTTGATGCTGGTCTCCGACGGTGGTCAGCTGATCCGCGTGCCGGTCGACGGCATCCGTATCGCCAGCCGTGCGACCAAGGGCGTCACCATCTTCTCGACCGCCAAGGATGAGAAGGTTGTCTCCGTCGAGCGCATCAGCGAGCCGGAAGGCGAGGAAGATGTAGTCGAGGCGGTCGAGGGAGAGGTCACGCAGGCGCCTGTCGAAGGTGGTCCCGATACTGCCGAGCCGACTGCCGAGTAAAGCTGGAATGTAGTGCCGGCCCTAAACTTCGGGCCGGCCGCTCCTTCGCTTCGACGATAATCAGAAAATACGAAAAAGCCCGCCGGACTGTCGTCCTGGCGGGCTTTTTGACTGGAGGTCTGACATCAAGTCCGTTGCGGCTTCTTGATACCCGCGTGTGGATCCGCCGGGTTGGCCGCTCTGTAAGAGCTTAGAAGGCCTTGCGGCGCTCCATCATGGCCCGGAAATCATCATTTTCGCGCTTCAGCGCCGTGACGGTAGACGCCACGGAGGCGACGAACATACCACTGATGAGAGCGGCAAGAACCGTGAGGGTCAAAAACATGGTCTTCCTTTCTTTTTCAGCGACGTTTCGTATCTAGCGGCGAAGATTTGATATCCGATTAATGACCGAAGCTGTGGTAGCGGGCGGTCATCGGCGGGCCGTAATACTTGGCGTCTTTGCTGTCGTTGACATAGAAGGTTGCGGAAGTCGCAACCATGGCAGTCATCATCATCATCCAAACCAGGTTGATCAGGGTAACTTTGTCATGCATGGCGCTAGTCCTTCGAAACTCGGCAGTCTGCCGTAATAATGTTCGCGATCAGGAATGGTTCCTGCGCAGTGTAGAAATGTGTTTAATGAACAGCGTCTGAAGTGCGCTTGAACACGCTGTTCATCTGGCGTTCATCTTCGTGTTCATCATGCGTTGTCTCAAGCAAGGCCCGTGTCACGGCAAGTCCGAGTTCAACCAGAAGCGAAGCGGCAATGGCTGAAGCGATGAGGATGGCAAGCATGGCTGGACCTTTATCTTGAAGGCGCGTGTTGACGATGATGCGTTTCTAACGTGGTCGACCTGAAACGACGTTGAATGCGCCGTTCATCGGCCGTTCACTCACTATGGTGCGTCGCCGTGCCGGAGTGGAAGCGGCTGGCCGGATGCTTGGAGCCAATGTGGCAAATCGCTTGCGGTGAGCCGTCTTCCGTGACAAAAGGCGGTCGAAAACAATGATCGGGATGTCATGACAACGGCATTTTATCCAGGCTCATTCGATCCAATGACCAACGGTCATCTCGATGTGCTCGTCCAGGCGCTCAATGTCGCCGGCAAAGTTACCGTCGCGATCGGCATCCATCCCGGCAAGACGCCGCTCTTTTCCTATGAGGAGCGTGCCACGTTGATTGGCAAGGCGCTGGCGGAGACGCTGCCGGACCGGGCAGGGGATGTCGATGTCGTGTCCTTCGATGGCCTGGCTGTCGATGCCGCGCACCATCACGGTGCGCGCCTTCTCGTGCGCGGCCTGCGCGACGGCACCGATTTCGATTATGAAATGCAGATGGCCGGAATGAACGCGCAAATGGCACCGCATGTGCAGACCGTCTTCCTGCCGGCCGGAACCGCGTCGCGGCCCATTACCGCCACATTGGTCCGGCAGATCGCCGCCATGGGTGGCGATGTCAGCGCCTTCGTCCCGGCGGCTGTTCTCGCTGCCCTCAAATCAAAACACGGGCGCTGAGCCCCAGACATGACCGGAGTGACCATGAAGCTCGTCCATCTCGCAACCGCATTTTTCCTGGCCGTCGCCGGGTTCGGCACCGCGCAGGCCCAGTCGAACGACGATTTCCTTACCATCCAGCTCAAGGATGGCCCGGTCGTTATCCAGTTGATGCCGGACATCGCCCCCAAGCATGTCGCGCAGATCAAGGAACTCGCCAAGAAGGGCGAATATGACAACGTTGCCTTCCACCGCGTCATCGAGGGCTTCATGGCCCAGACCGGCGATGTGCAGTTCGGCGACATGGAAAGCGGCTTCGACGCCTCGCGCGCCGGTACCGGCGGCTCCAGCATGCCGGACCTTCCGGCCGAATTTTCCAGCGTGCCGTTCGAACGCGGCACCATCGGCATGGCCCGCAGCCAGGATCCGAATTCCGCCAATTCGCAGTTCTTCATCATGTTTGCCGATGGTGGCTTCCTCAATGGCCAGTACACGGTCGTCGGCAAGGTTGTTGCCGGCATGGATGCCGTCGACAAGATCAAGCGTGGCGAGGGTGGCAATGGCGAAGTCTCGAACCCCGACCGCATGGTGAAGGTCACCGTCGGCCGCAACTGATAATCGGGCAATCGCCCCACACCAAGGAGAAAGAATATGGCCGAGATCAAGGATCCGGAAAACACCATCATCATGGAAACGACCAAGGGTAAGGTCGTGATCTCGCTGTTCCCGGACCTGGCTCCTGGCCACGTTGCCCGGATCAAGGAACTGTCGCGCGAAGGCGCCTATGACGGCGTCGTGTTCCACCGCGTCATCGAGGACTTCATGGCCCAGACCGGCGACGTCCAGTACGGCAAGCAGGGTGGCGCGGACTTCAATCCGGGTCGTGCCGGCATGGGCGGCTCTTCCAAGCCGGACCTGAAGGCCGAATTCTCGGCCACCAACCACACCCGCGGCACCTGCTCGATGGCCCGTTCGCAGAACCCGAACTCGGCCAACTCGCAGTTCTTCATCTGCTTCACCGATGCACCGTGGCTGAACAAGCAGTACACCGCATGGGGCCAGGTCATCGAGGGCATGGACGTCATCGACACCATCAAGCGTGGTGAGCCGGTTCGCGATCCGGACTCGATCATCTCGATGAAGGTCGCTGCCGACGCATGAGGCATCGTCTCGCAGAAACCCGCCTCGGCGCCTTGCGCCCGGGCGGGTTTTCGCATTTTAAAGCGTGTGACAATTCAGGGTGGTCGTTCGTGTGCCGATCCTGCCGAGATAAACAGATAGACCGACAAGTATGCGTGTTGACCTCTTCGACTTCGATCTGCCGGACAACAACATCGCGCTGAGGCCTGCAAGCCCGCGCGACCATGCCCGTTTCCTGATCGTCAGGCCGGAAGGCGAACCATTGCTCGAAGACCGCAATGTCTTTGATCTGCCATCTTTCCTTCAGCCCGGCGACGCACTGGTCTTCAACGACACCAAGGTCATCCCGGCCCAGCTCGAAGGCGTCCGTTTCCGCGAAGGTGCCGAGGAGATCGCCGTCTCCTGCACGCTGCATATGCGCGTTGGTGCCAGCCGCTGGAAGGCCTTTGCCAAGCCCGGCAAGCGCATCAAGGTCGGTGATCGCATCCGTTTCGGCGAAACGGGCGAGGGCGCTGCCTGCCTGCTCGGCGTGCTCGACGCTACGGTTGCCGAAAAGGGCGAGGCGGGCGAGATCGATCTCGCCTTCGACCTCTCCGGCCCCGATCTCGACCAGGCGATCGCAACCGTCGGCCATATCCCGCTTCCGCCCTACATCGCCGCCAAGCGGCCGGAAGACGAAAAGGACAGCACAGACTACCAGACCATCTACGCGCGGGAGGAGGGGGCCGTGGCCGCCCCGACCGCCGGTCTGCATTTTACCCCCGACCTGTTTGCCAGGCTTGATGCAGCCGGCATCGAGCGCCATTTCGTCACCCTGCATGTCGGTGCCGGCACCTTCCTGCCGGTCAAGGCGGACGATACCGCCGACCACAAGATGCACCATGAGATCGGCCATGTCTCGGCCGGGACGGCCGCAGGCCTGAACGCCGTGCGCGCCCGCGGCAACCGCATCGTCTGCGTCGGCACGACCTCGCTGCGCCTGATCGAGAGTGCGGCGCGTGACGACGGTCACATTACCGCATGGTCCGGCGCCACCGATATCTTCATCACGCCCGGCTACCGTTTCAAGGCAGTCGACATGCTGATGACCAATTTTCACCTGCCGAAATCGACGCTGTTCATGCTGGTCTCGGCCTTTGCCGGCTTCGAGACCATGCATGCAGCCTATGCCCATGCGATCGAGACCGGCTACCGTTTCTATTCCTATGGCGATTCAAGCCTGCTGTTCCGGAAAGATCGATAATTCCATGTCCGACATCAAACCCGAAACTACCCCGGAAACCACATCCGAGAACTTCACCTTCACCCTGAAGGCGACCAGCGGCAAAGCCCGCCTCGGCGAGATCACCATGCCGCGTGGCACGATCCGCACGCCCGCCTTCATGCCGGTCGGTACCGTCGGCACGGTCAAGGCCATGTATCTCGACCAGGTCAAGGAGGGCGGCGCCGACATCATCCTCGGCAATACCTATCACCTGATGCTGCGTCCCGGCCCGGAACGCGTCGCCCGTCTCGGCGGTCTGCACGAGCTGATCCGCTGGCCCGGCCCGATCCTGACGGATTCCGGCGGTTTCCAGGTCATGTCGCTGTCGGGCCTGCGCAAGCTCGACGAGCAGGGCGTCACCTTCAAGAGCCATGTCGACGGCTCCCTGCACCATATGTCGCCTGAGCGCTCGATCGAGATCCAGGGCCTGCTGGACAGCGACATCCAGATGCAGCTGGATGAATGCGTCGCCCTTCCCAATGAGCCGCGCGAGATCGAACGCGCCATGGAACTGTCGTTGCGCTGGGCCGAGCGCTGCCGCGTCGCCTTCGGCACGCAACCCGGCAAGGCGATGTTCGGCATCGTCCAGGGCGGCGACCAGCCGGCGCTGCGCATCCGCTCGGCAGAAGGCTTGAAGCAGCTCGATCTGAAGGGCTATTCCATCGGCGGTCTCGCCGTCGGTGAACCGCAAGCCGTCATGCTCGAAATGCTCGGCATCACGCTGCCGGTCCTGCCGGTCGAAAAGCCGCGTTACCTGATGGGCGTCGGCACGCCCGACGATATGCTGAAATCGGTCGCCGAAGGCATCGACATGTTCGATTGCGTCATGCCGACCCGTTCCGGCCGCCACGGTCTGGCATTTACCCGCCGAGGCAAGGTCAATATCCGCAATGCCCGCCATGCCGAGGACATCCGCCCGCTCGACGACCAGTCGTCCTGCCCGGCGGCCCGCGACTATTCGCGCGCCTATCTGCACCATCTCGTGCGCTCGAATGAAGCGCTCGGCGGCATGCTGCTGTCGTGGAACAACCTGTCCTACTATCAGGAACTGATGCAGGGCATCCGCAAGGCAATCGCCGAGAACCGCTTCGAGGATTTCAAGGCCGAAACCATCGAGATGTGGAACCGCGGTGACATCGACAAGCTGTGACGCCCCGATGCGCATCAGGAAACAGTGAAAACCGGGCAGGGGGCAACCTCTGCCCGTTGGCTTTGCGACCGCCTGAGAACAGTCTGCGGACTTAAATTCCCTGGCTATTGGTCTCGCGCATCATGCGCACGCCGTTGATGGCGAAATTGCCGCCACGCTGGCGTTTGAGTTCGTAGAACACCGCCCAGTCCTTGCCGTCGGGCGCCGAAATCAGCACTTCCTGGAAAGCCACTGTACCATCCGGCGACATCTGGTTGCGACCGAAGGCGAAGTTTCCGGGCCGGTAGACCGGCTCGTAACTCTTCTTCACCATCTCGAAAAACCGCTCGGCATTGGGAAATGCCGATTTGATTTCCGGTGACGCGAAGGAATAGGCCGCCGGGATATCATTGTTGAGAAATGCGGTGATCTGTTGGGTGATCACCTCTCGCGCCTGCTTGGCTGGGTCGGTAGCCGTCGGATCATCGGCCAAAGCCAGCCCAGGAAAAAGCCCCGCCAAAACAACAAGGGCCACTGCAAATCGACTGCACATCGTGTTTCCCCTTTTTCAGTCGCCGCGAATATAGAGGATAGTGCGATTTTCCAGTTCGAAAAGACCTTTGTCATTTATTCGTCATCCGGTCGCGCCTTCGTGACCGGGCCGCAAACTCCATAGACGTGCGCTGGCCCGCTCTCAGGCGGTGACAAAGCCGCATATCGTGTTGAAATTGCACAAGGCCGCTGGATGCCGCAGGAGATTGGATAACAGGCGCAAGCCCGCGGCCCCCAGCCGCAAGATCGGCATTCGGGTCAAGGTCAAGAGGTCAGTGCAAGGGAGCGGGCAAGGGAACAGGCAAGGGAACGGGCAAGGGGCGAGGGCGCCGACGATTTGCCACCGGCACGTTGACAGTCTCAGACAACCGCCGCAATCGCGGTGTTGACGCGCATATTGATCGCGTCGAGACCCGGCGCCTGCCCATAAAAATTGAATTTCAGATTGACGCCCGGCCGGAACACCAGGCAATGGGTTGATCCGCCGAAATGGAACATGCCGAGCTGATCGCCCTTGTTGACGTGGTCGCCGGGCTTCACGGTGATGTCGCAACTGGAGACTTCCGCCATGCCGACCGGAACGACCGCCATCAGCCCGATCGCCGGATGGTCCGCCTGGATGAAGATGATGCCGCGCGTGGCAACGGCCGTGAGAAATGGTTGTGAATCGTTCGGTGCGCTGGGATCTGCGCCGCCGGGATTGGCAAAACCTTCGTGCAGATTTTCCAGATAGTAGGTGCCGTTCGACACATAGGCCTTGACGATCTTGCCGCTGACCGGGCTGTGCCAGCGGTGATAGCTCAAGGCACTGAGAAACGCCTGATACACCGTTCCGCCGATGAATTGCGGGGCAAGCGCGTCGAATGCCAGCATGTCTTCGAGCGAGTAGGGCTGTCCCTTCATCCAGAAGCGGTTGCTCGCCGACACATTGTTGACCACCTGCAGCGGGGCGGATTCGCAGGCATTGATGACAACGCTGTCATCCTGCGGAAAACTGACGGGCCTGACACCTGACCGGAATGTGCGGGTGAAGAAATCATCCCAGGAGGCAAAGCCGTAATAGGGCGCGCCGGGATTGCAGTTGAAGATCTGTTCGAAAGCGGAAGGTGTCGGATTTGTCCCGTAGCCGAGCGCATGCGTCGCAACCGCGGTCATTTCCTTCTGGGCGTCGGCACCAAGCCAGGGCACGGCGACAGTCTCCGGACTGATCGGCGCAGCGGCTTGGGTCAGAACATAGCGGGAGGCTTCCGAGGTCAGAAACTCAGCCCAGTAGGCGAGGATCTTCTTGAATTGCTGGTTGACCAGCGCATTGGAAAAGAAATTGTAGCCGGCCTCGGTTGCCATCGGCCAGTCCAGCAAGGCGTTGATCGGAAAGCCGATCAGCCCGGCTGGCTGCTGGGTGCTGACATCCTGATAGGCTTCGGGCGCCATCTGCATGATCAGATTGAGCAGATCGATGAATTCTTCGAAGCTCTGCAGCGATGGTTGCCCGAGCGGCGTGGTCGGCGCCTTGGCATAGGCATCGGCAAACATCCGGTCCGCCTGGCTGTAGAGACCGGGATCGTTGTAGACCATATCGCGGAAATCGGCGATCGGCGGCACGATCGGCAGCGCGCGTTCGCGGGCCATCGCCTTGAGCCGGCCGATCCATCCGGCAACAACCGATGCGTCGTCCGGCAACCAACCGCCAGGCCGCGCCTTCACCAAGTGCTGTCGATCATCCATGACTTGCGACATTGCTAGCGACCTCTGCTTCGGTGCTCGATTTGAACCGGACTCGTCCCGAAGTCTGCCGGGCTCAAATGCACGCACTCGAACCTAGCGCAGATCAGGCTGAAATACATCCCTGGATTGAGAGGGGTGCCATCACGTTACCAATGCGACATGGCAAAAAATCCATGAACACCGACAGGCATCCTGGACCGAAACGGCGCATCCGACCCTTGCCGATATCTCGCCGATACCTCGAAATCACCTCAGGGGTGGTGCGGTTTTCGCTGACATTTTGCCTCAAGCCCAAGCCCATGGCCGTGCGCCAAGCCAAGCTGCAAGAGGCTTCAATGGCTTCACGATGCTGGAGATCACGGGTGCACATGTTACATGCAGAAATCGCATAAGATAGATTATGGAACTAATCGATATATACAGAGCCGATCCACCCGGCTGCCTGTATCAGACACTATCTCAATGAATATGTCAGGCCTCTGGCCCATCCAGCTGAATTTCAAACGAAAACTGGTCGTAACCTGGCTCAACATGCGCCGGCGTTTCGGCCATCACGGTCTGGTAGTCCAGCGGGATATGCATATGCGTAAGGATCGCCCGGCCGGGTTTCAGCCGCTCGATCCAGGCCAGCGCTTCGCCAAGCGACAGATGGCTCGGATGCGGCCGATACTGCAGAGCGTCGATGAACAGCACGTCCAGCCCTGAAAGCTTGTCGACGGTCGCCATCGGAAAATCGCTGATGTCGCAGCAATAGGCCACATTGCCGATCCTGAGGCCGAGCGACGTGATATCGCCATGCTGCTGCACCAGTGGCATCAGCGAGATCGTGCCGCCGGCGCCGGAAATCTCGAGCGGCACGTCGAGGTCGGTCAGGATCCGTGGCACGACGATCGGCGGATAGTTGCTGCCGGGCGGCGTCTCCAGGCAATAGCCGAAGCCCATCGCGATGCGCTCCATGGTGAAGGCATCGGCATAGATCGGAATGCGATGGTGCTGGATGTGGAAATAGCCGCGCAGGTCGTCGATGCCATGCAGGTGATCGGCATGGGCATGGGTATAGATCACCGCATCGATCCGCTCGACCCTGGCGCGGATCATCTGTTCGCGAAAGTCAGGACCGGTATCCACCACCACGGTCGTCGTGCCGCCATCCGGGCCGATCTGCTCGATCAGGAAGGACGCGCGTGTGCGCCGGTTTTTTGGCTCGCTCGGGTCACAGTCGCCCCAATCGCCGTTGATCCGCGGCACGCCGGGCGACGATGAGCAGCCGAGAAGCGTGAACCGGCGACGAAAACTCATGCAAGCCTCGGCATTTTCGAAAAGCAGCGCAGCGCGTTGGCGGTGGTGACATCGGCC
Source organism: Rhizobium sp. 18065 (assembly GCF_902706095.1). Taxonomy (GTDB): domain Bacteria; phylum Pseudomonadota; class Alphaproteobacteria; order Rhizobiales; family Rhizobiaceae; genus Allorhizobium. The sequence goes on along the minus strand of NZ_CACSJP010000015.1, from coordinate 46,296 downwards.
ATTTCGGCATAGGAGACGCCCTTGACCTCCGCCAGCACCTCGGCCGTGTTGATCACATAGGATGGCTCGTTGCGCTTGCCGCGCCAGCGTTTCGGCGCCAGATACGGCGCGTCCGTCTCGACCAGCAGCCGGTCCATCGGCACGCTTTTGGCGATGTCGCGCAGTTCCTGCGACTTCGGAAACGTCACGATGCCAGAAAAAGAGACATAGCCGCCAAGCGCAACGCCGGTGTCGGCGAGCGCCTGTCCGGCCGAAAAGCAGTGCAGGATGAACGGGAAGGTGCCCTTCCCTGTTTCGTCCGTCAGGATCGCCGCCATGTCTTCGTCGGCGCTGCGGCTGTGGATCACCAGCGGCAACTGCGTACGCCGAGCCGCCTCGATATGGCGCAGGAAGCCGGTCTTCTGGTCTTCCGGCGTCTGCGTATCATAGAAATAGTCGAGACCCGCCTCGCCGATCGCAACGATCTTGTCATGCGCTTGCGCCAGCCGCACCAGTTCGTCCGCAGACACGTCGAGCTCGTCACCGGCATTGTTCGGATGCGTGCCGACAGAGCAGAATACGCTGGGGTAACGCTCGGTCAGCGTGAGCAAGGTCTCGAGCTTCTTCACCCGGGTCGAGATCGTCACCATCTGTTTGACGCCCGCCTGATGCGCGCGCGTCACCAGTTCGTCGCGCTCGGCGTCGAAATCGGCAAAGTCGAGGTGGCAATGCGTATCGATCAGCATGCGCTCAGGCCTTGTCCGCTTCCGGCGCGACATAGCGCGGAAACACCGGCGATGGGGCTTCGAGCACGGTACCGGGCGTCAGACGGCCGGCGGCGCCGAGCTTGGAAAACACCCGGTCTTCGGCCGCGACAGCCACCAGATCGAGCAGCTTTGCCGATGAAGCCGGCATGATCGGCTGAAACAGGATGGCGATCTGGCGCACCACGTCGGCTGTGACATAGAGCACGGTGCCCATGCGCGCTTCGTCGGTCTTCTTCAGCACCCACGGCGCCTGGGCCGCGAAATAGCGGTCGGCCTCGTTGACGATGTTGATGATCGCGGCAACCGCCTTGTGGACCTGCTGCTTGTCCATCTCCTCACGGCAGATGGTGATGGCATCGTCGGCAATCTTCAGGATCGCCTCATCCGCCTCGGTCAGAGGACCTGGCGTCGGGATGCGCGCGTCGCAATTCTTCACGATCATCGACAGCGAACGGCTGGCGAGATTGCCGATACCATTGGCGAGATCGGCATTGATCCGGGTGGCGATCCCCTCTTCCGAATAGCTGCCGTCCTGGCCGAACGACACCTCGCGCATGAAGAAATAGCGCACCTGGTCGAGACCGAAATGATTGACCAGATTGACCGGATCGACGACGTTACCGAGCGATTTCGACATCTTCTCGCCCTTGTTGAGCAGGAAGCCATGCGCGTAGACGCGCTTCGGCAAGGGCAGGCCAGCCGACATCAGGAAGGCCGGCCAGTAGACGGCGTGGAAACGGATGATGTCCTTGCCGATGATATGCACGTCCGCCGGCCAATACTTGGCGCGCGGGCCGTTCTGGTCTTCGACATAACCCGTCGCGGTGATGTAGTTGGTCAGCGCGTCGACCCAGACATACATCACATGCTTGTCGTCGCCGGGCACCTTGATGCCCCAGTCAAACGTCGTGCGCGAGATCGACAGGTCCTTCAGGCCGGACTTGACGAAGGACATCACCTCGTTGCGCCGCTCGTTCGGGCCGATGAAATCCGGCTGGTCCTCATAAAGCTTCAGCAGCTTGTCTTCATAGGCCGACAGCTTGAAGAAGTAGCTCTCCTCCTCGACCCATTCGACCGGCGTGCCCTGCGGCCCGTAGCGAACGCCATCGGCGCGCAGTTCCGTCTCGTCTTCCTGGTAATAAGCCTCGTCGCGCACCGAATACCAGCCGGCATAGCCGCCCTTGTAGATGTCGCCGTTCTTCTCCATCCGCCGCCAGACTTCCTGTACTGTCTGGTGGTGGCGCTGCTCGGTGGTGCGGATGAAGTCGTCGTTCGACGCGTTCAGCAGCTTGCCCATGGCGCGGAATTCGTTCGAATTGCGCTCGGCCAGCTCTTCCGGCGAAATGCCTTCGTTGCGCGCCGTCTGCTGCATCTTCTGGCCATGTTCGTCCGTGCCGGTCAGGAAGAACACATCCCGTCCGTCGAGCCGCTGGAACCGCGCCATGGCATCGGTGGCGATCAGCTCATAGGCATGGCCGATATGCGGCTTGCCGTTCGGATAGGAAATGGCGGTAGTGATGTAATACGGATCGCTCATGGCTTCTTGTTGTCTTTGCGTGGTTTGCGATGTCTGGAGCCATTCCGGGAAAATTCCGTCCGCAATGGCGTGCACAAAAATGGGGTCGCTCGCTCTTAGAACATTCCGCCGGATTTAGGAACAGCAAGTTTGCTGCACTGCCCTGTCGTCGCGTCAAGCCTTCAGCGCGCGATGGCGGCCAGCACGTCGAGAATGGTCTGCTTGCGGTCGAGATTATAAGCGCTGGCAAGCGTCAGCTGTTCATTGACCGTCGAGGTCAGCCGCGCATAGTGCTCCGCCGCGTTCAGGTCGCCCGACAGCGCCAGGCGGCGGGCGAGATCGCCCAGGTGATCGCCGAGATGCTCGGTGAAGAAGCCGAACGCGACGTCGCTGTCCTTGCCCGCCAGCGCATCGGCGATCTTGAACATCATCCGGCGTTGCCCCGGCCCTTGCGCTGCCAGCATCTCGTCGAAGGCCGACAGGATGTCGGCGCCGCCATAATTCACCAGCTTCAGCGCCCGCGCCACGCTGCCCTTGGCGAGCGCCAGTAAAGCCTCGCGCCGCTCCGCCGGAATGGCAAGGCCGAGTTGCCCGAGCGCCTGATCCATGGCATCTGGCGAAAGCTGATCGAGCCGGAGCGGCAGGCAGCGCGAGCGGATGGTCGGCAACAGCTTGCCTGGCGCATGGCTTAGCACCAGGAACATCGCCCGCTTCGGCGGTTCCTCGAGAATTTTCAGGATCGCATTGGCGGCATTGCGGTTCAGGTCGTCAGCCGGATCGATGATCACGATCCGCCAGTTGCCGGTGCCCGACGTCTGGCTGAAGAAATGCCCGGCCCGGCGCACCTCGTCGACCGTGATCGCCGATTTCACCCGGCCGGTCTTTTCGTCCACCGGTCGCGACAGATGCAACAGGTTGTGGCTGGCACCGGAGGCGATCTGCCGGCTGATCGTGTGATCAGGATCGGGATCGGCGATCGCATCGGGCGCGGTCAGCGGATCGGGATAGCGCAGGACATGATTGGCAAAGCGGAAGGCCAGCGTCGCCTTGCCGATGCCTTCGGGGCCTTCGATCAGGATCGCATGATGACCCTTGCCCGATCGGTATCCCCGCGCCAGAAAATCCTCCGCCTCCCCATGACCGAACAGCCGGGTATTCAGCATCGGCGCAATGGCGCCGTCCAGCAGGCCTGCCCGTTCCTCGCTCATCGCGCCGCCGCCGTCTCGTGGCTTGCATTGGACATGCCGCCAGACCCGTTGCCCGACGCGCCGCCCGACCCACGTTGCACGAGGACCAGCGTCACCTCGGCGAGGATGTCCTTGGCGATCCTGTCGACATCGAAACTGGCGTCGACGACGCGGCAGCGCGCCGGCTCGCGCTGGGCAATGTCGAGAAATGCCTGGCGGCGCTTCTCATGCACATCGATTTCTTCGCGCTCGAACCGGTCGGGCGCCGCCGTCTGGCTCTGCTCGCCGGCCCGCCTGCGTGCCCGCGCCAGTCCCACATCGGCGGGAAGATCGAGAATGAGGGTAACGTCCGGCATCGTCTTGCCGACCGCCACCCGTTCGAGCGCCGCCATCAGCGCCGGCTCGAGATTGCCGGTCACGCCCTGATAGACCCGCGAGGAATCGACGAAGCGGTCGCACAGCACGATCTGGCCGGTCGCCAGCGCCGGCCGGATGACGGTTGCCAGATGGTCCGCCCGCGCTGCCGCAAACAGCATAGCCTCCATGCGCACGCCAAAGGCCTCGGCTGCCCCGGACAAAAGCACATGCCGCAGGGCTTCTGCCCCCGGCGATCCGCCGGGCTCGCGCGTCAGCAGCACCTGATGGCCCGTCTGGCGCAAGCTTTCGGCAAGGCGGCGGATCTGGGTCGATTTCCCGGCCCCCTCGCCTCCTTCGAAACTGACGAACAATCCGCGTCCGGTTGCCAATGCCTGCCCACTTCCCGCTATTCTTGCGCCCGCAGGCGGATTTCTCAACGTGCCATAAATGGCTGTACTACGCGTCTAGCGCAAGAATGTGACCAGTGAAACCCGGGTCTCGTCCGCAGCACTGCTTTCACACCTATAACCAGAAGAACAGCATTTCGATCAATGCGTCGGTTGCCCGCTGGCGAAGCGTCCCGACCTCGACGCCCGATGCGCTCTGCAGCGGCACGCTGCGCAACAGCCGCTCGCCGGAAAACACCGACAGCGACGCGATCTGCGCCCCTTCGGCCACCGGTGGATCAAGCGGCCAGCGATAGACCACCTTCGCCTGCAGGCGATCGGGATTGTTGACCGGCACATAGACCAGCACCGGTTGCTCGGCGACCAGCGGCACCGTGGAGCTTGCCCCGCCATAGACGCTGGCCTCGCCGATCACTTCGCCCGCCTTGAACAGTTCGCGCATCTCGAAGGCGTTGAACCCCCAGTCGAGCACGCGCCTCGCTTCCTCGGTGCGCTCCTTGTCGGTGGCAAGCCCGTTCATGCCGAGGAATAGCCGCCGTCCCTGGCGTTCGGCAGAGGCGACAATGGCAAAGCCGCTGCCCTCGGCAAAACCCGTGCCCAATCCGTCGGCGCCGATCGCCAGCAACGGATTGCGGTTGCGCTGCAGGATCTTGTTCCATTCGAATTCCGGCAGCCTGAAGGTCAGGTAGAGTTCCGGATAGCGCGCCTGCAGAAGCTGCGCCAGCGTCACCAGGTCGACCAGCGTCGAGGCATTGTCCGGATGCGGCAGCCCGGTGGCATTGCCGAATGTCGTGTCTTTCAGCCCCAGAGCCTTTGCCCGCGCGTTCATCCGCTCGACAAAATTCGCCTCCGAGCCTGACATGCCCTCGGCGAGGATCAGGCAGCCGTCATTGGCGGTCTGCACCGCGACGCCCTTGACCAGATCGCCCACCGGCACTTGGCTCTTGACGGCGGCAAACATTGTCGAGGTCCGCGACGGCGCACCGCCGGTGCGCCAGGCATATTCCGAAACCGGATAGATCGTGTCGAGCCGGATTTCGCCGCGCGTCAGCGCATCGAAAACGATCTCCAGCGTCATCAGCTTGGCCAGCGACGCCGGCGCAAAAGGCTGGCGCTCGCCCTTGGCGAGGAGCACGGTGCCGGTCGAGGCTTCGATCAGATAGACCTGCGCCGCCTTGGTTTCGAACAAGGCGGGCGCAGGTGTCGTCTGTGCCATGCCATGCGTTGCCAGCAGTGGTGAAACGACGAGGCCGATCAGCAGGAAGACGAGGATGAACCTCGCGGCAAGGCGATATCGCATGAACTAACTTCGGCTTCTTGTCCCGACTGTGTCGATGGGGGTGTCGATGTCTGTGTCGAAGTCCCGGGCGCCGGACGCCGTGCTCAGCCCCCGGTCGAGATCCGGGTCTTGCCGTGCGCGACCGACGACAGAATCGAGGCCTCGGTGAGGCCGTCATTGCGCACCATAACGGCGTCGAAGGCAAGCGCGGCTTGCGGCACAGCTGCAGTTTCGCCATAGGCCGCCGCATAGCCGGAGCCATCCAGTCCGGGCACATGTGCCGGACGCTCGGCTGGGATCGGCCCGAAATCGGGCAGCATGGCAAACTGTTCAGCCAGTCCCGGGTTCGCCGTCGGCATCATCCCCGGCTGGGCCATCAGCTGCGCCTGCAACGTATTGGCCGATGCCCCACCACTCGGCGTCGGGCCGGCCAGCGCCGTCTGGTAACTCGGCGCGGCGTTCAACGGTGTGTCGCCCATCGTATTGTCCGGACGATACTGCGGGATCGCCACATCATTGGAGGCGACCATCACGCCGGACGCAATCTGGCCTTGCGGATCGACATGCGGCGAGCGGTCGCCCTTCTTCACATACGACGCCATCAGGAACGGCATGTCATGGCCGTCCATGCGCGCCGGGCCGACATATTGAACCCGCACCTTGCCGGTGCCGCTATGGGCCATGTCGAGCATGTCGGCGGTCTTGTTGGACAGGTCGATGATCCGGCCGGCATGGAACGGTCCGCGATCGTTGATGCGCACGACCACCGAGCTACCATTGGTCATGTTGGTCACCCGCGCATAGCTTGGCAGCGGCAGGGTCGGATGGGCGGCCGAGAGATAATGCTGGTCGTAGAGTTCGCCATTGGCCGTCTGTCGGCCATGGAAGGCCGAACCGTACCAGGAGGCGATCCCGGTCTTGTCATAGCCGGGATTGTCCTTCGGCACATAGACCTTGCCCTTGACCGTATACGGCTTGCCGACCATGGCGCGACCGCCACCCTTGGGCACCGGACCGCTCGCCACCATGCGCGGGCTGGCCTTCACGCCATATTCCGACTCGGCGAAATATTCCTTCGAACGCTTCTTGTTGGACGCCGTCTCCCTGGTTGTCGAACACGATGCGGCGAGGCTGCAGAGAACCGCAATCCCGACCCATTTGGCACCGCTGATCAGACGGCCGCTACCCTTGACTTCCATGCGTCCCACTTTTGTCCATTTCGGCCGCAGCATCCCCCGCCACGAACCCGGCCACGCGCGGGAAAACCCGCAACTGTCTCACTTCGGAGCAAGAAGGCCTGTGAAAAATGGCCAAAATGGGAAAAGTCACAACTTTGCCGCAGGGAAAATTTGTTTATGGTTAGCAATGCGTTAATTGACGTAGCGTGAGTTCGTCTGCGACCGCGCCACCTGCCAGCGGTTATCGACGAGCTGGGGCGGACCACAAACCATCTTGCAAAGATCACCGTCTTTGCGCATAAGGCAGACGTCCGGAAGAGTGTCCGAGCGGTTTAAGGAACCGGTCTTGAAAACCGGCGTGCGGGAGACCGTACCGTGGGTTCGAATCCCACCTCTTCCGCCACCAGTCCATCCCAATTGGTCCCACTTAGTTCGAAATAGCCTTGATCTCCAACGCATTTGCGTGTCTGTTTAGTCCCAATTAGTTCCGGCATGAACCGTACAAGCCCCGATAAAAGCGGGTACTTTTACGGGTATCAAAACGGAAAAAACGGGTATCGGACAGAGCCACATATGCTGACAGATGCGAAGGTCAAAAACGCCAAGGCCGCCGGCAAGCCCTACAAGCTGACCGACTCGGGCGGCCTTCACGTCTATGTCTCTACGACGGGCTCTCGGCTATGGCGCTGGCGGTACCTGTTTCGCGATAAAGAAAAGCTCCTGTCGCTCGGCACCTATCCGGACATGAGTTTGAGCGATGCCAGGAAGGCGCGCGACAAAGCCCGTGACGATCTCAAAGCCGGCCGCGATCCATCGGCGGTGAAGAAGATTGAAAGGCTGTCCCCGGCCATGGCCGACGCCGAGAGCTTCGAAGCCGTTGCCCGTGAGTGGTTCGAGCTGCAGAAACCACAATGGGTCGAGCGCCACGCGCTGGACGTGATCGAGAGCCTGGAGAAAGAGATCTTTCCCTACCTCGGTAGCTTCCTCGTCAAGGATATCGGGCCAAGCGATATTTTGCCCGTACTGCGCGTGGTCGAAAAGCGGGGTGCGGCCGAGACCGCCCGGCGGATCCGGCAGCGGATGTCGAGCGTGTTCGTCTATGCCATTGCGTCAGGGAGAGCAGGCGCAGATCCGGCCGCTGTGATCCAGAAGGCCATGGCGCCGATCAAGAAGGGCAAGCAGCCGGCAATCATCGACCTGGGCGACGCCCGGGCCATGCTCCGCGCCACTGAAACAACGCCAGCCCATCCCGCGACAAAGCTGGCCCTGAGGATCTTAGCGCTGACGTCGGTGCGACCAGGTTCGCTTGTCTCCACGCCGTGGAGCGAATGGGACGCGCAGGCCATGGAAGAAGCACTGTGGCAAATCCCAGCAGCCAGGTTGAAGCTCAAGCTGAAACACAAAGAGGACGAGGCAAGGGATCACATCGTCCCGCTCGCCCGACAGACCATTGAAGCGATCGAGGCGCTGCGCCAGTTGACCGGTCGCGGAATATTGGCGTTCCCTAATGGCCGGCACTCGCACAAGCAGATGTCTGAAAATGCAATCGGCTACCTTCTCAACCGGTCTGGATATCACAGCAAGCACGTGCCGCACGGCTGGCGCGCGACGTTTTCGTCGGTGATGAATGAACGGTTCAAGTCGGATAAGGCCGTGATCGACCTAATGCTGGCGCACGTACCGAAGGACAAGGTAGAGGGCGCGTACAACAGAGCGCTTCACCTCGATCGACGCGCCGAGCTGGCCCAGCTATGGGCTGACCTTATACTTGACGGTGCGCCACCGGCAGCGGATCTGCTTGTTGGTCCGCGGAAGATCCTGAAAACTCAGTAGCCTTCCGGCCTGTATGCCCTGATCAGTTTGGAGAAGATGAATTCGAGCGGATGGTCCCAGATCTTATGGTCGTAGCGCTTCCTTGCCTGCACGGCCCACGGGATCCAGACGTCTCCACCAGGAGTGCGGACGTGGACGTATTCGAACACGTCGTAAGTGAGGTCACTCATTTTCAAGGCCATATCCGCGACATTGAAAGCGGGAAGCACTTCGTTCATTTCGGGAACTTTATACCGTTCGTCAAAATGGGTGACCCTTTTGCCGTCGAGCGGTCCGCCGAGTGCGAGACCATCATACATTTTGGTCATCGTCCTGCCCTCATGCCGCTGTCTGGTCCGATGACGTTTCGGGCACCGCCTCAAGAAGGGAAATAGCCTTCTCAAGGTCAGCCTTGAAAGTCAAAAGCTCGGCTATATTCCTCTCCGCGGTATCGAGCTCAGCCCTTGCATCCGAGGCGGCTGCGCTCTCTCGCTCGATCTTGGTGGCGATACCGTTCAGAGCAACAGTCAATGTCGAGATTGCAGTGATTTCAACGGTGGTCATGTTTGCGTCCTCGAAACTACTTTCAGTTTAGCCCTAAGCCCAAGAAATCGCATCCGTGTGTGCTGGGCGGCATCGCGCAGATAGGCTGCCTTGTATGTCTCAAACGGCAAATCCTTGAGACCTTCATCAAAGGCTTCGAAGAACACGCTTCCAGAATGTCCGTGCAGGCCATTCGCGCGAAATCGGTTATCTCCCCTTCGGAACCAGCGATAGAAGTTGCTTGCCGTGTCATAGCTTGTTTTCAGCTGTGTCTCACCGAAGATCAGGCGTGGAATTCGCCTTTGTGACGGTGGCGCAGATCGTAGATGCTGGCGGCTCATCACGCCGCTGCCTGCTGTTTCAGGCTGGCGATCCACTGATCCACCTCGGACTTGAGCCAGCGGACGGACTTCGGCCCGAGGGCGACGGGAGCGGGAAACGCTTTCTGCTCGATCTTGCGATAGATCGTGGTCTTGCCCATGCTGGTGCGAGCAATGACGTCGGTGATTTTCAGGAGGCTATCGCCAGCAAAGCTGACGCTTTCGGTCGCGGACATGGATCTCTCCAGTAGCGCTCGCGCGCTTATATTTTGGGAGGGGGATGGCGATTGATCGCCGTTTGGTGTCCGCAGGGACGATATGGAACGAATTGGAAACGATAGTCAAGCCCGGTTTACGTGCCGGAATTAAACGCGAGCCAGACCAAAAGAATGACCAGGGCGGCCACTATGGTCCGCCCTTGAGGCTTGGCGGCTTCGGTTACGTGCTTTGTCTTAAGCCTTGTCATCGACTGCACTCCTGAGTTCGGCGCGACGAATGCGGAACGCTTTCAGGATGATTTCCACAATGATCACACCGCCGATGCCGAGGATGAAACCCCCGACACCAGCGGATTGTTCAACCGGCACGTCAATCTGGCCCAAGGCCCATTTGAACATGGGCAGGCCGACAGGTGCCAAAAAGTAAGCCGTCACGGCGCCGACAAACAAGCGCCGGATCCCTGAAAGAAAACCGGTCCACTCCATCACGACGGAGACAGCGGAACCGGCAATGCCTGCAAGGGCCATCTCGCCTTTGGCAGTAAACAAGAAGTCCCAGATGCTCATTGCGCCTCGCTATTTTTTCACGCTGCGCAGCAGAGTGTTCCCGCCCATGTAGAGGCCGGTGTAGATCGTGAAAATTCCGAGGAAGTTGCCGATGTCGAGGCCGAGCTCGATCTGAATGGCGCTGTTGAAGGACCAAAGCACGGCATTCACTATCGGGCGCAGCATGACGTACCAGGCGACACATAGCAGCATGAGCCACATGCCGGCCGGGCGCCAACCCCACATCCACCACGTTTCCGGCGTGGCCTTGTCCATCTCAGCGAGCATGAGCCGGTTGGCCTCACGCTGCTGCTCGACATGAGCGAGTATGATTGCCGGTGCATCCTGTTCGACCTGGCTGATTGCAGCCTCGAGCGTTGGACCGGGGAGCGTCGGCAGCTCGGAAGGTTCGACGCCAGCCTTGCCGGCGATTGCGTCGATGATCGTTCCGCCGATCTCGCCGGCGGCGCCGCCGACGTGCTTTTCGAGGATGTCCTTGACAACCCCTGCCCCGACCTTAGCCGCGGCTGCAATGAGTATCGCTGTGATGGCTGACATTAGACCGCCTCCGATGCCAACGCGGCATAGGCGGTACTGCGCTCGTCATTGGCACGTCGCCTGACGTTGATGATGATCAGGGCGGCAATGAGCGCCACTCCGAGAGCTCCGAGCAGCAGCAGCATTTCAGTGTTGATCCCGGTTTCAGCAGCAACAGTGGCCGCCCCGCCGGTGCTCACCCCGCCGCCGGATGCGACGGCTTTCTCTGTTTTCTTGCCGACGGCAGCGGTTGCAGCGGCGGCCTTCGATTCGGCCTGCGCTCTCACTTTGATGTCAGCAGTTGATGCGCCGAGCGCCTTGAGGGCCATCGCGACGCCCTTGACCTCGATATCGGCAACACGCCGGCCCCAGCCCTTGCCAAAGGTTTTCCAGATCTTGAGGCTCTGCATGAAGGAGAGGCGCGCTTTGCAGATAGCCTTTACCCGGCTGACAGCGTCCTTGATCGAGACGGTCTGGTCTCGCCATTTGCGTCCCCGACCAATGCCTGAGTTCACCGATGCGTCATAGACAGCGAGATCCACGCCCGGGAACAGAGTGGGAGCACCGCACTTGTCCCAATATTCCTCGCGGTAGATGCGAAGCGCCTCGTCACGGGTGATTGTCCGGACAGACCGATTGGGTTTGCCCCACTTTTTCAACATTTCGGTGAATTTTGCCTGCGTCACGCCCAGCATCGTGGCGGCGCCGGGATCATCTTTGTGATTGCTCCACCCGCCTTCGTGGCCGGCGGTGATGACGTGGCACTCTGCGAAACGGTCCATCGTGGGGCTCCTTTTTGAGGGGGCCGCACGTCCTGCGCAGTGAGTTTTTCATTACCACGCGGGAAACCTTGCAACAATCCCGCAAAACCGGTAATTACTACCCGACTGCGCAAGACGTGCTGATGTTCCTCAACAGGAGATTGGCACCGATGGCCCCCACCACGATCGCCTATGGCGACCCGAAAGCGCAGAAGAAGTGGTCTGGTAACCTCTTCATCGCCACCATGGCGAAGTCTTACTTCGACCGTAAGTTCATGGGCGACGGCGACGAATTCTGCATCCAGCGCCTTACCGACCTCGAATCCGACAGCGGCGACGCGATCTCGTTCGACCTTTCCGTGCAGCTGCGCGCCAAGCCGACATACGGCGACCAGCGTCTGCAGGGAAAGGAAGAGAGCCTTCGCTTCTTCTCCGACTCGGTGAAAATCGACCAGATGCGCCACGGCGTTAGCGCCGGTGGCAAGATGAGCCGCAAGCGCACGATCCACAACGTCCGTAAGGTCGCCAAGGATCGTTTGTCCGATTACTGGTCGAAGTTCATCGACCAGATGCATTTCATCTACCTGGCCGGTTCTCGCGGCACCAATGAAAACTTCATTGAAGACACGGCCTGGACCGGTCACGCCGAAAATCCGGTCCAGGCGCCGGATACCGATCACTTGCTCTACGGCGGCGACGCGACGAGCAAGGCGACGATCGACAGCTCGGACAAGATGTCCCGTGCACTGATCGAGCGTGCCGAGGTCAAGGCTTCAATGATGGCGGCGACCGACCCGACCAAGGCCATGATGATGCCGCTGATGATCAATGGCGAGAGCCATTACGTCACCGTCATGTCGAAGTTCCAGGCGCACGATCTCCGCATCGCCGACGCGCAGGGCTGGCTCGACATCCAGAAGGCCGCGGCAACCTCAGAAGGTCGCAGCAACCCGATCTTCAAGGGCGGCCTCGGGATGATCAAGAACGTCGTGCTTCATGAGCACGAGGACGTGATCCGCTTTTCCGACTACGGCTCTGGCGTGAACCTTCCTGCCAGCCGTGCGCTGTTCATGGGCCGTCAGGCCGGTGTTGTTGCATTCGGTGCGACCGGCGGCTTCCGCTTCCAGTGGACTGAGGAAATGCAGGACCACGGCAACGAGCCTGTGATTTCGGGCGGCCTGATCATGGGCATGAAGAAGACGCGGTTCAACAACTCCGACTTCGGCATCCTGTCTCTCGACACCTACGCGAAGGATCCGAACGCGGCTTAATCGCCGCGTTCTCTTTCCCACCCTTGCGGCTAGCGTCCGAGCGACACGGCCCACCTTAGCAGGAGAAACCCAATGGCTCTCATTCAGAGCAATTATGCCAAGGGCATCATTTCCGGGCCGTTTCCGGCGTTTGCCGGCGCCGTGGTCGCGAAACGCTTCTTCCACGTGTTGAGCGCGGCACCGGCCCTCAACGACATCATCGAGCTCGCGCCGCTCTACGCTGGCACGCGCATCATCGACTTCATCCTCGACGCCGACGATCTCGATTCCGGCACCGCGCTGCTGCTTGATGTAGGCATCATGTCCGGTGCATGGCAGGAGAAGAACGACGCCCGCACCTGCGGCGCCGAGCTGCTCGCTGCTTTAAACATCGGTCAGACCGGCATCATTGCCCGGCCGACACTCAAGACAGCGTTCCGCACCGCGGTTGCTTCCACTGATCGCTCGATCGGCGTGAAGATCAACACTGCGGCCGGCACCTTCGTCCCTGGCGGCCAGATCGGCCTGACCCTGCTCACCACGACGGACTGATCAGGCCCTCTCCCATGTTGAGACAGGGGGCTCGCTTGCGATGCCCCCTTCTTTTTTCCCCACTGCTGAAAAGGTGACCCATGCCTCTTATCGAATGCCTGTTAGGTTCGGTCTCGACCACGGTCGGCAGCGACACCTATTCCTTCCACAGAGACGAGCATGGGCGCTTCGTCGCCGATGTTCACAATCAATCCCATATCGAATGCTTCCTCGCCCGTGACGATGCGTACCGTACAGCGGGCGATGTAGTCGTGGAGCCCGAGCTGCCCACGTCCAGCATCGAGACGCTCCTTGGCTCGAACATCTTGCCTTCCATGGTTCCGATCAGCGACACAATCAGCGTCCAGCTCGGCGAAGTCGTGGCCCGCGCACATTCCGAAAGCGGCCTGTCGATCGAGGACTGGAATGCTCAGAGCGACGAGGATCGCGAGGCTGCTCTCTCGCTGACGGTCGAAGCGATGCAGATCGAGGCCGCACCGCCGGCACCAGCACCGGAACCCGCACCGGAGCCTCTGCCCGAACCGGTGACTGAACCAGCACCCGAGACGCCGGCAGTTCTCGATAAGACCGATGCTGCCCCCTCGCCTGCCGCTGAAACCGCACCACGTCGTGGAAGGCGTCGCGGCGCATGACGGTCCTCGCTAGCAAGATCTTCCAGGACGCGGCAACAGCCCTGATGGACACCGAATTCGTTCGGTGGCCCCTGAAAGATCTTGCCGGTTATCTCGACGGCGCGATTTCGACCATCGTCACGGTCAAGCCGTCGGCCAGCAGCGCAACGATCGACATCAGCCTCGTGCGCGGCACGAAACAAGCCGTTCCGGACGATCAGCGCATCGTGCAGCTGCTCGATATCATGAGCAACAAAGAGGGCGTCAACGGCGCTGGTGGCCGGGCCATCCGTGCCACGTCGCGCGCCGAGCTCGATTCCAACGTGCCCCGCTGGCGTGATCCGGCGCACGTGCCGTTTCGAAAAGAAGTCCGGCAGTTCATCTTTGACGAGCTCCTGCCGCGTGAATTCTGGGTAACCCCTGGCAACGACGGTACCGGCATCGTCGAGGCCGTGGTTTCCATGCTTCCCCTGACACTCGTCGAGCAGCTCAACGGCGCAGATCCAGCCGTACTGGAAAGCTGGGATATCCCCATTGGCCTGCCGGACAACTACGAGCCGGCCATTCTCGATTTCATCCTCTACCGCGCGTTCAACAAGGAAGATCCGGCAGCCGCGCCGCAACGCGCCCTCACGCACTACCAGGCGTTCGCCACGGCGATCGGGCTGCAGACGCAGGTCGAGGCCAGCACCAGCCCGTCGAGGAAGAAATAATGGCGCGGATGATCGACATCGACGAGTTCCTGCCCGAGGTAATGCGCTACGCGCCGAACGCCAGCGATTTCGTCGCACAGCGCTTCCTGCTGCAGGCGGCCCGGGATCTCTGCGACAGGCTCAAGATCTGGCGCGAGAACGATACGTTCGAAGTCACCGATTCGACGAACGAAGGCGTATGCACGATCAGGGACGCCGATATCGTCAGCATCGACGCTGCGCGATTGAACGGGGTATCGCTCGAGCCGCAAACCAACAGTTGGCTCGACGAGAACCAGCCCGGCTGGTCACTCGCTGACGCACCCGTCGCGCCGGCGCGCTACATTACCCAGCTTGAGCCCAACACTGTCACGGTGGTGCCGAAGGCGACAGGAACGATGACAGTTCGCTTGGTCCTGAAACCGGCGCGCGACGCCACATCGATGCCGGCCTTCCTGCTCGACGAATATTCGGAAGAGATCGGCCGCGGCGCAGCGGGCCGCATTCTCACCGATCCGAACTCTGACAACCCGCAGCTCGGTCTCGATCATCGCCAGTGGTTCAAGGACAGGCTCGACAGTCTGTCGTTCAAGGCCGTGATGGGGCAGCACCGCGCGCGGCCGCGCGCCAAAGGGAGTTATCTCTAATGCCAGCGAGCACCTATGCCGCAAACGCCCTCCTCAACCTTTTCCTGCGCGGCGTGGCTGTGACCGCCCCGACGAGGGTCTATGTCTCGCTGCACACTGGCGACCCGGGTGACACTGGCGTGAACGAAGTCACGCTTGTTGCATGGCCGGCCTACACGCGGCTCGACGCTGCGCTGGCAGGAGCGATTGCGACTGGTTTCAGCGCCGCCAGCGGCAAAGCGACGGCGAACCTCAAGGAACTGCTCTATGCAGCGAACAACGGCGCATCCCAAGTCGTGGTGACGCATTTCGGGATCTGGGACGCGGCGACAGGTGGCAACCTGCTGTTCTACGACGATCTCACCGGCGCCAAGACCTATTTCCCATCAGACGAAGGCGTGATCCACGCTGGGTCTCTGGCCGTCGGAGTGATCTGAATGTGGGCGCTTGGAGCGGTCAACGGTGCAACCGTCAACGACCTCGTGGTCGACGGCGGCACGTGGCGGCAGCGGATGGCGGCGACTGGCGAAGCGTCCGCAATTGGCATCCTCGCTCTGACAGCCCGGCGCAACATGTTCGGGAGTGCCGTGGTGACTGCTGTTGGCCAGCTCGGTCTGGTACGCCGCGTCTCGCACATCGCGGTTGCTGTGATCTCTATTCCGGCCACGCTGGGCTTGCTCCGTCTTGTTTCCATGTTTGCGGCCTCGGCGGCTGAGTTCGCCGGCAGCTTGAGCCTGACACGGCGCGTGACCTTCTTGGGCGAAGCGCTCGTGAGCATCACCTCGAATGTGACGGCTGCCTGGCGTTATCTGCGCCCGACTGAGCCGGCGCGCACTGTCAGGCCGTCCGACCTGCGCCGCGTGACGATCACCAATGATGACCGCGTCGTGTCGATCGGCGCCGAGCATCGGTCGATTTCCGTTCCTCGCGATAGGGAGAGCAGGCTTTGAGCTGCGACGTCATTACAAAGGCGCCGGCCGACCGGCTCGATTACGACTTCGATTTCGCGCGCTGGATGCCAAGCGACGACCGCATCAACTCGGCAACGGCAACGATCGCAGGTTCGACCGCAGAGGTTGACCAGGTCGATACGTCGGACGCCTTGGCGCGGGTGTGGATCTCGGGGGGCGCGCTGAATGAAACCGGCACGGTCACCGTGACCATTGCCACACTCATTGGCCGAACGAAGCAGGTGACAGCCAAACTGCAGATCAAGGAGAACTGAAATGCCAGCAAAGCTTTCAAACAATGCGTCATCGACGCTGGCTGGCGCAATCAACACCAGTGTCACTTCGCTAGCCGTCGGGGCGGGAGATGCTTCAAAGTTCCCGACCTTGGGTGCGGGTGAATGGTTTCCTCTGACCGTTGTTGATCCAGCGGGCAATATGGAGATCATGAAAGTGACCGCGCGGTCAGGTGCAACCCTAACCGTCGTGAGAGCACAGGAGGGAACGACAGCCAAATCGTTTGCTGCAGGATCACGGGTTGACCTTCGAGCTACCTCAGCCGTTTACAATAGCAAGTCCGACGCAACTGACGTTTTGACGGCCCTTGCACTGAAAGCGGATAGCGCGGGTTTGGCCCTACTCGCAGCCGAAGTGGCTGCTCGTCTGCCAGTCTACACCGCCGGCGCAGCTTTTCCGGCGTCCAACGTCGGCCCGATCTATCATGTCGACTACGCCTCTATCATGACCTGGCAGACGTTCAGCGCAAATGGGGCCGCCTATGCCGGCTACGCCTCCATCGATATTGGGCGTCCGAGCCTTGACGGCCAAAGTACGGCGCGACCCGGAATGCTGAAGAGAAATGGCGCAAGCCTTTCGAAGACGACCTATGCCGCACTTTGGAACTGGGCCTTGCACAACGGGCGCACTGTGGCTCTAGGATCCTGGGCAGCCGGCGCATTTGTCTTTGCTGACAATGGGGATGGCACATTCAAACTTCCCGATAGTCGAGGCGAATTCGAACGTGTCTGGGATGACGGACGCGGCATCGATACGAGCCGTGTGCTTGGATCCTTACAGCTGGACCAGATGCAGCAGATTACTGGCTCCCTCTCCACCACCTCCGGTGCCATCAGAAACCTCACAGGTTCCGGCGCATTCACAGCAGGGGCCGTGAATGGAACCACGAACGCCTCGTCAGGTACGAACGACTCGCTTGGCTCCTTTTCGTTCAACAGCGCCAATTCTCCTGGTGCACGTACAGGTTCGGAAACCCGCTCCCGCAACGTTGCCCTTCTTGGCGACATCAAGTTCTGAGGCCAAAAATGACTGATGCACCGGCAATTTACACCTATGACGCAGTGACGGGCGAGCTGCTTTTTGCGACCGCCGCCGATCGTGACCCGCTCGACGGCACCCGCTGGCTTGTGCCCGATTGTGCCACGATGTTTTCTCCTCCCTCCGTGGCCGTTGGATCTGCTGCGGTCTTTGCCGCCGGTGCATGGACGATTGTCGCAGACCATCGCGGCGAGACATGGTGGACCGCAGAAGGTCTAGAGGTTGCTGTTGTGGATCTTGGAGATCCCGCGGCTTTTGGCCTCTTGCCAACCATACCAGATCTGCCACCCGTCGATGTGCTGCCACCTCCGCTCCCTCGCCTGACCTTCTGGCTGGCAGCGGCCGAGATCGGGGTGACAAAGGCCGCCATCCGCGCCCGTATCGATGCGATGCCCGAAGGTCTCGCCAAGAACCAGGCGCAGGCTTACCTTGACGACGCCCTGCTCTACCGGCGCGAGGATCCGCTGCTGATCGCCATGGCGGCGGCAGAAGGCATCACCGAGACCGAACTCGACTCCCTCTGGACATGGGCGGCCCTTAGCTATTCCTGACTTGCGAGGCTGCAATGGCCGTTATTAAAATTTCTGCCTTCGCCGGCGAACGGCCACTGATCAGCCCTCGGCTGTTGCCGGAAACTGCTGCAACCGCGGCATCGAATCTGCGCCTTGACGATGGCGCTTTGACCCCCATTAACAAGCCCTCTGTGACACTTGGTAGCGCCAGTGATGTTGGCGATCAGACGATCTATCTGCATGGTTCTGACTGGTTGTCGTGGTCCTCGGTGGTCCATGCCTCACCTGGTCCGGTTGCGGCAGATCGTTTGTACTACACCGGGGACGGTGAACCAAAAATGCGGGTGGCTGGGACTATCTATCCCTTGGCACTTGAACCGCCGGCATCCGCACCGATAGTCACCATTTCAGGGACTGGATCTGGTGACGTCGTCAGTCGGACCTACGCCTGGACTTGGGTTACCGACTTTGGCGAAGAATCGGCGCCATCACCAATATCCGACCTTGAAGACTGGCAGCCAGGTCAAACGGTCACGCTAAGCGGCTTCCCTTCTGTCCCGAGCGGCCGGAACATCACCAAGCAGCGCATCTATCGCTCGCAGACCGGATCGAGCGGCACATACCTCTATTTCATCGCTGAACGGGCCGCGAGTGCGTCCGATTTCGTCGACACGGTTGCGGTTGACGCCTTCAATGAAGCTCTGCCGTCAGCCGGATGGACGCCGCCGCCTGACGATCTATCGGGCCTGATCAGTATGCCAAATGGCATGATGGCCGCATTTGTTGGCAGGGAAGTGTTTTTCAGTGAACCCTACCGGCCTCATGCGTGGCCGGAGCGTTACACCATGACATGCGATAGCGATGTGGTCGGGCTTTGTTCGCTTGGCTCCGTCCTGATTGTCATGACAAAGGCAAATCCCTACCTGATGTCCGGATCGCATCCCGATTCCATGCAAAGCCAGAAGCTTGAAGTAAACTTCGGCTGCATCAACCGCCGCGGCATCGTCGATCTTGGTTTCGCTGCCTGTTATCCTGCCGCCGATGGCCTTGTGGCAATCGGCGCCGACGGTTCGGTGTCGCTCGCAACACGTCAACTGTTCAGTCGCGAGGATTGGCTTGCACTTTCGCCGTGGACATGTGTGGCGGGTCAACATGCAGGCGCCTATGTGCTGTTTTACGACACATTTCAACCGAACGGCGATCGGTATGCCGGTTCGCTCATGATAAACGTTGGTGCTGGCGAGTACTTGGTACGAAGCCCTGAAATTGCGGCTTGCGTCTATTTTTCCTCTGATGAAGCAGCGCTCTATTTCAAGCCGCCGAGTGAAACGAACATCTACCGCTTCGACGATCCGGACATGCCGCCCGATACCTACTACTGGCGATCGAAGGAATACTGGACCACGCGGCCGGAGAACTTCGGCGCGATCTTGGTCGACCTGGGCGACGGCAGCAGCCTGCAGTCTGTCGCCGCGATCGAGGCCGAGCGTGTCGCGATCGAAGCCGCGAACCAAGCCATTCTGACGGCCGACATGCTCCTTTCGGAGGTGAATGCGGCCGAGGTGAATGCTCTCGCCGTTGCGGGCGATACCTTGATGGAACTTCCTGACTACGATTCCATCGTGATCAACGTATATGCGGACCGCAAGCTGGTGCGCAGCATCACCAAGGCCGGCTCAATCGATCGCCTCCCGGCAGGATCAAAGACGCGTCTCTGGGAAGTCTCGGTGTCCGCGAATGTCCAGGTGACGCAAATCATCATGGCAGGCACGATCGACGAGCTGAGGAACATGCAGTGATGGGCCCGAATTTCGACGTCCGGATGCAGGAAAAGCTCGAAGTGCTCGATGGCTCGCGCGCCGGGCCAAAGGACCAGGCGGCGGTGCGCCTCTCGGATCTTGAACAGCTCCTATCTCTCGCAGAGGTGAAAACGGCAGGTTTGACCACTTCCCCGACGGCAGCGGATTTCAATTCACTGCTCGACGACTTGAAGGCGATTTCGAACGCTGTTCGAGCAGTCGGCAACGCTCTGCGGCAGCGGCGCTCCAGATGAGCGTGATCTACGACAATCAGGATCGGATGATAGTGTGGGCCGTTGATAAGATCGGCGGCCATGAATTCCGGCCGGATGCCAAGGCAATTGGCATCGAGCGCGGTTCCGAGCTCGTCGCAGTCGTAGTCTTTGACAATTTCAGCCCGGGCAGTTGCTGCATCAGTGTGGCATCGGATGGCACGCGCCGGTGGCTCACACGCGAATTCCTGATCCGGGTATTCGCCTATCCATTTATCCAGCTCGGACACCATAGGCTGACCGCTCTGATTTCGGCAACCAACCATGACAGCCAGCGCTTCTGCACGAGCTGCGGTTTCCAAAAAGAGGGTCTGTTGCGGCAAGGATGCCCCGATCAGTCCGACATGATTGTCATGGGACTGCTGCGCGATGAGTGCCGTTGGTTGCCAGAGCGTTTCTCTGGCAAAATCGGACGCCCTGCGCTATAAATCCTCAATACCAGTCGCGCAGGACGTGCGGCCCCTTGTTCAAAGAGGCCAGCACACATGAAAAGCTCCAGCAGTGCACCGGCGCCAGACGCCAACATCGGCAAAGCCGCCCTAAAGCAGGCCGAGACTGGTGAGCAGTGGCTGTCGTTCGCGCAGGACGCATTCGCGGTTTCCAACAAGCGGCAAGCAGAACTCGATGCACTCACGACGCAGGTTACCAAGCAGCAGCTTGGTCTTGCCACGGATCAGGCAGATTGGGCGCGCTCTGATCGAGAACGCTATGAAAGCGTCTACAAACCGGTCGAGGACCAATTCGTCCAGGAGGCATCGAACTACGGCACAGCGGAACGCCAGGCGGAAGCCGCGGCCGAGGCTCGTGGTGATGTGCAGAGTGCCGCGGCAAACGCCCGGGCCGCGACTGAGCGCAATAACGCGGCGATGGGTATAGATCCACGTTCCGGCCGTGCCGCTGGTGTCACCGCCACGACCGATATGAACGTCACGCTGGCAGAAGCCAGCGCGGCGAACAACGCCCGCACGGCGGTGCGCGACAAGGGGCTTGCACTCAAGGCTGATGTGGCCAACCTCGGCCGTGGTCTGCCGGCCAATGCCGCGGCAGGTGCCGCCGGCAGCGTATCGGCCAGCGGTACCGCCCTGGGCGGCGCACAGGCCAGCAACGCACAGGCGATGGCGGCTCCCTCGATCGTGTCCCAGGGTTATTCCGGCGCGATGCAGGGTTATGCCGGTATGGGCTCTACCCTCAACCAGCAATACGGCCTGCAGCTCGACGGCTGGAAAACCGAACAGTCCATGGCAGCGCAAGGCGCGGCCGGCATCGGCAGCTTCCTTGGCGGCGTGATGGGCATCATGTCGGACGAGAACGTCAAGCACGATGTTTCCGAGATCGAGGAAGGCAAGGCGCTGGACGCGGTCAAGAACATGCCGGTTTCGGAATGGACCTACGACGAAGGCGTGGCCGACGGTGGGCGCCATGTCGGCACCATGGCCCAAGATTTCCAGCGCGAGACAGGCAAGGGCGACGGCCGAAGCATCCCGGTCGGCGACGCGATCGGCGTCACGATGAAGGCGGTCCAGGATCTCGACAGCAAGGTTGACCGCCTCGTCGATGCGATCGGCCTGGCCCTGCCCACCCGCGAGCGCAAGAAGCCTGCCCAGAAAGCCGGCGAACCCATGATGAAGGAGGCCGCATAATGCTTGGGATTGGACTTGGCGGGTTTATGGATGGCTACCAGCGTGGGCAGCAGATCCGCGACAACAAAATCGACCGCCAGCGCACCGAGGTCATGCATAAGCGGCAGGATCAGGAATACGATCGTGTCGTCTCCCAGCGCAGCGAGATCGACGGGATCAACACGCAAGCCAAGAAGGAGTTCGATACCCGCGTCGCGGCCGGGACTGAAAACCCGAATAACTTCGACACATTCTGGACCGGCTACGCCCTGCCCAAGCTGAAAAACACCTATCTCGCACAGGGCAACGTCGAGATGGCCGACAAGGTGCAGGCGTGGGGCGACAGCGAAGACACCCGCGCCGGCGCGAAGCTGGCTATGAGCGCCCTGCTCAAGGCCCAGACCGGCGACGCCGCCGGCGCGCTGACCGATGCGATGGAAGCTGGCAAAAAGAAGGGCTACATCACCCACGGCTATGAGATCCAGAAGCAGGACACCATCGTCGATACCGATGGCAAGCTGCAGGGATACCGCCTCTTCCTGAAAGGTCCGGACGGCAAAGACATCCAGCAGGATCTTCCGTTGGCGCAAGTGCCAAAGATGATCGCGACCTATCTCAATCCGGAAGCGGCATGGCAGAGCCAAATCGCAACGCAGGCCGAGGCTGGCAAGGATGCCAAGGAATTGAAGGTCTACGAGGAAAAGAAGAAGATCGACAAGGCCTACGGCACCGGCGAAAACAAGTCCCGCACCGATGCCATTGCGTCGCTTCGCAAGCGCATGGATGGCGGTCTTGGTACCGACACGAAATTCGATGATCTGCCTCGCGAAGAGCAGGAGAAGTTGATTTCGTCGGAGCTTGAGTTGCAAGGCGGGCAGCCAGGTCTTGCAGGCGGGCCGATCGCACAGGCGGCCCCGGCCGGCAGCGGGCGCAAGGTGCTCGTCGATAGCGCAACGGGTCAGCCGGCCCCACCGGAAGCCAGGCCACAGCCTCGGGCGGAGAACCCACGGGCGCCGGCAGCATCGGCCAAGCCGGAATCGCGCGAGGAACGGATCTCCTTCATGGTCCAGTCTGCCGAGCAGGCTATTGCCGACGGCGAGCAACCGGAGCGGATTGCCGACGGCTTGCGGCAGAACGGGATCTCAGAGGATCTTTGGCCGAAGCCGTTGCGCGACGCTTTGGGCAACACCAATCGCGTGATCGGCCTGGGGCGCTGAAAGGTTTCTGAATATTTGTTGGCAGATTTACAAAGCCCGCGGCTCGATCGCGGGCTTTTCAGTTGCAGAAATCGCCGATGCACGTCGAGGACCAAGGATCGCCGTCCTTGTCGATGCCGTTGTTGAACGTCGTGCTGGCCGAGCTCATGCTGTTTTGTGACCAGGTCGCGCCGGTGCGGGAATTGCTCCCCTGCATCATCGTCGTGTTCCCGAACTTCTGGATGGTGTAATTGTTACCGCTCTGCGCGTCGTAACAGGTCTTGAATGCGCCGGAGCCAACACAACTAGCGGCAGCGGGAGAAGCGACCAATGCCGCAACCAGAAACGCAACCATACGCATACTCTATCCCTCTTCCTTGTTGAGCTGCAGCAGCTTTGGGTATTCGCAATCTATCAGAGTTTTGATTTTCTCGAACAGTTGGGCCCTTGCCAACATCTCGGCAGGGATAGTCGAGAACACTTCCCGTTTTAGTTCATCCATCGTTATTTCCTGCCCGTCACTACCCACGAAGTGGCCAATCGCCTCTATCGGCAGGTTTTTTGGATCAAATGAGAACAATATCCGCGCTATAATTTCTGCGTTGATTGTTCTTTTGTTGCGACGCGCGGCTTCCTTGAGAATAGCTCGCAGCCCATCCGGGAACCGGACTATGTATTTGTCTTGGTTTTGCGGCGTTCTCTCGACCATACGGCTATGAGCCATAAAATATAGCTTGACGCAACTACGAGTTTTAAGGGAGTTTGTAAAAATGGCTCAGAGCCATACAACTATAATATGATATTTCAGGCGTGGGTGGGGCGTACATGGATAATACCGAGACTAGACCAGCAAGCGTTTCTCGTCGAACAGTCTTGGCCCTGGGCGCACTCGTTCCACTGGCGACAGTCCACATGCCCGCGCATGCCGTCAACAGCCGTCGGGCTGAAATGCTAGAGCAAGCACCCCAATCTCTGGCTGACTATCGGGCGTTCCTCCTGCGCGAGCTAGGTGAGATCGAACGGAAATATGGCTCAGAGCAGTTCCATGCCAACAGCAACGCGGATGCGCGCGGCGCGTTCATGCAGTCAGGCTCAAGGATAGAACAGCGAGCGGCGTGGATGGCCGCCTATGCAGACAGCCGGCCATCCATCAACGCCACGGCACAACCAATGATCAGTCGTAAATCCGATCAGACAACGCCTCTCTCAAGCGCTGGCTGAGGATCTGATTGCGGATCAGGGTGCCGTCTTCTCGTTTGGCTTCGTTCGCCGCGCGGGTCTTGATCGATCGGCGCAGCGTTTCCTTCTTGATCGGGACGCCGGCATGCATCGGCTTGCCGTTGAATTTCACGATCGCGCCGACGGCGTCCTCGATCGCTTCCTTGTCGCCTTCCATCGCGGCCATGGCCCACTTGTTCACCAGGCGCTGGCGATCGTCCATGATCCGCTTCTCGGCATTTTTGAGCGCCGTGTTGCGGTCCCACGTCTCGGAAACGCCGGCCGGCGTGAAACCTAGCGCCTGCGCCACCATGCCGTGCCAGCCGATGCGTTCTGGCGTGATCATCGTGTTGCCGTCGATCGTGGTCAGGCCCTCATCGCCATAGCGATAGGCCTTCATCAGATCCCGCACTGCCTTGGGCGCCATCATTTCGACGCCGCGGGCAACGTCACCATCCTTGATCAGTGACGCACCGACGAACATCTGTTCGGCCAAGCCGGCAGTGGCACCGAGCGTCTGGCTGAGCCAATACTGAAACTCCTGCTTCCCCTGCATTTCGCGCGTGGGAGAGCGGAACCAGAGATCCGGCATACCAATGCGGTTCGATAGATCAATGCCGAGATAGTGGCCCGGCACGCCGTTCAGCACCACGCCTCCTAGCTCTGGGCCGAGGATATCGACCATGTCGGCCTTGAAGCGCTCGGTGAAGTCCAGCGGATCGTCATCGTCGCCGAACAGCATGCCGGCAACGGACATCAGCAGGTTGAAGCCAATGGTTCCCGTCACTCCTGCTGCTAGCGACATCATGCCGACAACGCCTGCGAGCTGGAACCGTGCTTCCCGCCTGGCCTGCGGGGTTTCGCCCTTGACGCTCTGATGCACGTCTCGGAACACGCGGTACAGCATGTTGATGTTGTGCTGGCGGAACACGAGCGCCACCTTGGCGACGTCGTTCTGCAGAACGGTCGGACGTCCGGAGTTCGAATAATCGAAGTGGGTTTTCCACGTCAGATCATGGGCCGTATCGATCGCGGCCAAGTGGTCCTGACCAGCGTCACGCGCCAGACGGTAGGCCGCCAGCGCCGTCACTTCACGGTTCCAGACCTCTGCGCGGTGGAATGCCCACGAGATCACGGCCATGACACGCGCGCGCAGCGGGGTGTATTCCACGCCGGTTTCGCCCACACCGGCCAAATCGTGGCTCTGCGTCCGATCGATCAGGCCGCTGTCATAGAACATTTCGATTGCGGCCGATTCCAGCGGGGTCAGCGTGGCCCGGCGCACCGAGCCCCTGCCCGCCACACTGTCTGACGATGCTTTGGCCAGCGCGGCAGCGGCCTTTGTGACGCCGCCAAAGCGAGCGCCGAGGATCGGCAGGCCCATCATTACGGTCTGGCTCATGTTGAGCACGGCAGATGCCGGCGAGGCGGCGAGGAACCAGATGAAGGCTGTACTGGTCATCACCTGGGCGGCTTTGCTGCCAGTCGGGTTCATCACCCACTCGTGACGTTTCGACAATTCGTTGGCGAGTGTCATAGCCCGGGTCTGATCATCGGCCTCGCGTGCCTGCTCCACCGCATTGTTGGCGAGCTCCTGCAGCTCGAGCCCATATTTCAGCTTCGCCATCTGGTGGGCAGCATGGAACATGTGGGACGAGAAGACGCGCAAAGCATCGCCGGCATAGCCTGCCGTGCCCTTACGGTGGATGAAGCGCTTTCGGGTGGAGAGATCCGGCATCGTCTCAAGGTATCGCTGCCAGATCATGTCCATGACCTGCGGGTCTACACCTGATCCTCCAAGGATCTCTTCAATCTCGGCAACCATGCGCGGATCCATCGCCCGACGCAGATCTGAGCCCTGCTCCATCACGCCAACCTCGACCTTGGCTGTCGGGTAGTCGCGCGCGGCTTCTGTCGCGAAACGGTTGCGGTCAGAGGCCTTCTCGAACTTCGAGAAGCTCAAGACCGAGCCGTCAAGATCGCGGACCGTGACGAAATACCGGCCGAAACGCCCCAGCGGGAAGTATGGCGATTCCACGCGGCTGCTTTCGAAGGCGATGCGCATCTTCGTCATGCGCGCCTTGGCGGCCCAATTCGACTTGGTGCTTTCGGCCTTGTACGCACTCGCCGCATCTTCCTCGGCCTTCCGGCGATCGGGGGGCAACAGTTTGGCATCGCGGATCTGCTGCAGCGTTTTCTTGTACCGTGCTTCCGCGCGATCGAGGGCGATCTGCTGGGCCTTGCGGACATTGTCGAGCAGGATGTCGTCGAGTTCTATCTGCTGCGCGGCATAGGCGTTGCGCACGCGACCGTAAAGCCTGCGGCCGGCGGGCGCCATGGCGAGATATCGTTTGCGAAGGATGGAGTATCCGGCTTTCGCCGTTGTTTCCTCGTCCGTCTGGCTCGGATCGATACCGGCCAGCGTCGTGTCGTGCATCAGGTCCGAGAGTTCGCGGGCCTTGGTCTTGTCCTTCCCCAGCAGGCCGAGGCGGGCGTATTTCAGCCAGTCGCCGGCAACATCGTCGGCCGCGGCGTGCTTCCGGCCTCGGAAGGCATCCATCAGGCGCTTGACGCGCAGATAGTCACCTACGGCAGTCATGTTCGGCCGCGCGAGCTCGGTGAAGTAGTTGAGAGGAATGGCTTTAAGAAGGGCGGGCTGGATATCGACCAGCTTGCCGTTCAGTTCCTGGACTACACGCTGCTCAGAGACGCGACGGCGTTCTTTTGGCGAATAATCTCGCGTGCTTCCTTCAGATAGGCTGCCCGGTCCGGATTGCTCGGTGGCCACTTGCTCACGTCCGCCAGCCACTCCTTCCAGCTCTGCAGCGTGTCGAAGGGCGATGGGGGGTCTACGAACCCCGGCATTAGGAGACGTCGTTGATCTTGGCTCATTTAGAATGGTCCTCGCGAGCTTTTGTGCCGCATTTTCGATAATGCGCTCCAAGCCCGGCACGGTTGAAACATCATATGGCTGATTGTTTGAGTAATCAATGATGCCCGCCCTTTCGACAATCAGCGGGGCTACATGGTCATGCGCATTGCGCGCCTCGTCTGTCGACAACAAGGACTTGTTGACTTGGTCCTGCAGGAAAGCCCGCACGCCGTTCTCCGCGGCTCTGATGCCAGCGGTCAGCCGCAAAGCAGCGTCATTGATCTGCGGAATGGTCATTCCGTCTATGATCAGTGCCGCGCGACCATTGTCCGACAATCGGGCGCGGGTGTTTTTGCCACCGTGGCCGATCGCCCATATCGAATAAATGCCCGGCATTACCAGTTGCACCATGTCGGGGGCACTCACGGGCGTGTTGCGCGGATGATTGTGATAAACCACCAGGCGCCGGTCGGGGTTCATCATGGCTGATGCCAGCGTCCTGCTGAGGGTCACGTTCGTTTTCGCATCGCCAGTCGCGAATTCTATGACGCTGCCGTCATCGTCAATAGCGATGACAGCCTCATTCCCCGTACTGCGACCATGCGACAGGACAGCATTAGCCCCCCACTCAGCCAGGGTTTCTCCGGCTTTCCGCGCCGGAATTGGTAGCGTGCGGGTGACCCCTGTCGCCATGACGGATGGATCAGGCCGCTTGTCGCTATTGGGTTGCATCACCTCCGGCGTGCTGGCAACGGTCGCGGCGTCATTTACCTGTTTAGCTTTCGCCTTTGGCTTCAATTCATCGATCAACCGGCGGTGCTTCGCCGCGGTGTCGGTCAGCTCCTGGCTCAGACCCCATGGGCCGATCTGTTTTTCAAGGGCTGGGCGCTGCTTCGTCAATTCCGCCGCGCGCTCGGCGTCCATTGCCGGCATGCCGGGGAGCCGCTTCACGGTGTTGCTGATCTGCATGGCAAGGCCGGTGGCCTCTTGGGTGCCGACGTCGACCGTCACGTTGTACGATCGCACACCCTTGATCGCGACACTGAACATATCGCCGTACAGATGCTCGATCGAGAGCTTCATTGCACCGAACGAGCCCACATCGGACCGCTCGATTCCGTCCACTATCGACTGGCGCATGGCGTCCAGCAGTGCTGCACCGAACTCCTTCGGCTTCTCGATCTTCGCACCGCGCACGACTGCCTCGAACGGCTTGTCCGCCATTTCCGCCGCCGTGGCCGCATCCTTGGCGACGGCGGCCTCGCGATCTGCGATTGCCTGTAGTTCCTCTTCGACACCACGGATCTTGCCCTTGATGCGATGCTGCTCCCGCTCGTGTTCCTTCTCCTGCGCCTCCATGCTGCGCAGTTTCCGGCGGGTTTCCATCTCTTCCAGGATCAGCGGATTGCCAGATGCGGCGGCCTTCATCTCGGCAGCATTGGCCGCTTCACCGGCGATATCCTCTATCTGGCGGGTTTTGACGTCACCCTTGCGGACCTGCTGGATGAAATTGGCCTTGGCCTCGATGCCCTGCCACTGCCGCGCATCGAGCGTGTTCTTAGTGGCGTAACGCATGATCTCGATTTCGAAGCCGGACGGATCTTCGGAATAGAGCTCATTGCCCTGGCGGATACCGCGACCATCACGCTGTTCAAGGTCGGACGGGCGCCACGGCGCGTCCAGATGATGCAATGCCACCAGCCGGTTCTGCACATTGGTGCCGGCACCCATCTTTGGCGTGGAACCGAACAGGAACCTGACGCGGCCCGATCGGACCTTCCCGAACAGTTCCTCTTTTTGCAACTCGGTGTTGGCGTCATGGATGAACGCGATTTCGGCCGCCGGGACGCCGAGATTGATCAGCTTCTGGCGCAGATCGTCATAGACCGAGAACTTCGACTGCAGGGCAAGGAAGGCGTCGGGGCTCATGGCATCAAGCTTTTCCTGCGCGGTTTCATCGCCCTCATCCGCCTTGCGCACCAGCTCGGCAAGCTCTGCCTGTTCCTTGGCCTGCGCCTTCTTCGGCGTCGACAAGTCGATGAACACGAGCTGGATGCCGCGCTTGGCGGTCCACTTGTCGTAGATCCGCTTCATCTCGCCGGCAGCACGGTTGACCTTCGATCCTGCATAGTCGCCATAGCCCGGGTCGATCAGGCGCATGTCGAGCGCCGCCTTGCGCGCGTCCGACATGACTTTCAGCATGTTGTCCGCGCCCTTTTCGGCCTTCTTGGGCAGGTTCTCAGCGCGGTAGACCAGCGATCCTTCCGGAAAACGCAGATTGCCGTCGTCTGCCATCCGGCCTTCGCCGATATAGGTTGCCTGATCCGGGGAACGCTCAACGACGACGTTGGTTGGCTTGCCGCCCTTCACCTTTGGCAACGGCAGCGTCTTGCCCTGGGCGGCGAGCTGGGCCTTGATGTCATCGTTCGACACGACGTCGGCGAAACTGCGGTACCGGGCCATCAGCTCGGGCATGTTCACGAACCGGGCGAACCGGCTGTTCAGCTTGTACTGACCGCTCGGGCTCAGTTCCCAATCGGTCACCACGTCACCGAAGACACGGGCCCATGCATCGAAATGCGAGATCCCCATGCGCTGCAGCTCTTTGCCGTCGAGGTAACGCTGCAGGGTGAACATTTCCGCCATGGTGTTGGAAAGCGGTGTGCCTGTAGCCGGGGCAATGTTGCCGCCAGTCTTCTCAAGGATGTGCTGCAGCTTCATATACATGTCGGTGGCCTTCTGGCTCCCCATGGGGTTACCCAGACCCGCGACACGCTGCATACCTGTCGCAAACGGCAGGTTCTTGAATTCGTGAAACTCGTCGATGTAGAGCGCATCGACGCCGAGCTCGTCGAATGTGAGGCCCACATCCTTCTTGCCGGCATCCAGTAGCCGTTCCATCTTGGATTTGAGGTTGTCGCGCCATTTCGTGAGCTGGGCCACGTTGCGCGACTTCGCACCGGTCTCGCGGCGCAGTTCCTCGATCGAGCTTTCGAGATCTGTCATCTGTTGCTGGATGAACTTCGCCTCGAGCTCGGGAGACATGCCGATCTTACCGAACGACGAGTGAGCCACGATGACGGCGTCCCAATCGCCGGTGGCGACGCGAGCAAAGAGCCGTTTCCGGTTTTCCTTTTCGAAATCACGTTTCGTCGTGGCGAGCACCTTGGCGCCGGGATACAGCTTGACGAAATCGGCGGCCCACTGTCCGACAAGGTGGTTGGGAACGGCGAACATGGGCTTACGTGCCTGGCCAAGCCGGCGCTTTTCCATCGCCGACGCGATCAGGGCGAAGGTTTTACCCGCGCCGACGGTATGGTCGGCCAGCGCGACAGAGCTCTGCAGCGAGCGCCACACATACGATTTCTGGTGCGGGCGAAGCTCGACGATGTCATCGGACACTTTGCCCGGCAGCGTGAGGTGCGAGCCGTCATAGACACGGTTCACCTCGGTGTTGAACGTGTCGTTGTAGAGCCGGGACAGCTCTTCGCGGCGACCGTCGTTGTCCCAGAGCCAGCGCATCCACTCGGTCTTGACGCGCTCGCCCTTCTCGTTGGCGGCATCGGTTGCCGCCTGGTCAAGCACGGGGTTGCCTTCGGCATTCTTGGTGTAGACCTGCACGGCCTGACCATTCAGCACGGCGTTGAGCACCTGGGCGACGCTGGCCTTGCCAGTGGCCCACATGGCATCGGCCGATGCGGACGCGCGCGGGATCTCAAGTGACCATTTACCGTTTGCACGGGAGAAGAAGGCCTTTGCCCCTCGCCCGTCGGTGATGTGGTGGATGAAGTCCTCGATGTGCTTGCCCGGTACCCACGGCGCGCCGGGCTTCACGTCGATGTCGACCGGCTCAATGTCGGCCGGGATGACATCCCGAAGTGCCGCGACATTGCGGCGGAACAGGCTGTCAGTCTCGGCCGCACGCTCGGCTTCGGCCAGTTTCTGCTTCACGTTGCCAGACAGGTAAGCCTCGGCGGTGTCATAACTGCCGTCCGGCAGGCGATAGACCAGCGGGCCGAGCTCCGACACGATATCGTCCTCAGACCGGTCATACAGGCGGGACATGGCGGCGAGATCCACGCGGCCGACACTGTTGAGCGTCTGAGCGAGGGCGTCTTTCGCCGAACTGGCAGACGTTGGCTGGCGGAATGGCTGTTGTGTGCGCTTGGTGAAAATGGCCGCTTTCTGCGCCGTTGCCGGGCGTGCCTTCTCACCTGTGGACTTTGCCGTTGCGGGCGAAATCCCACGGTCAAAGCCATTTTCTAGCGCCGAGATCTGCGGCCATGTCGGATCATCGCGGAACAGGCGCTTGTTCGCATCGCTGTTGATCGGACCATGCTTCTTGGTGAAGCCGTCATAGACCTTGTTCAGCAGCGTCCGCAGGTTCGCAATCCGCTCGTCCGTCGAGTTCTCGTCGATCTGGGCCCGACGCAGACGCGCGAACGCATCCCGGATCCGGATCATGCCGGTGACGCGCTCCATGGCCGTCGTGTTCGGGAACTCGATCGCTTTCGCCGTGGCACGGCCCAAACTGTCCGGCATGCGCTGCTGCACCTTGCCGTCGGCCATGAAGAGCGAACCGACGATGACGTTTTCCACACCATCGGCAACCTGCTCGACCTGTTCGACGACGGCACCAGGCGCAACCATGACGTTGCTCGGCAGCTTGCCCATCGCCTTTGACAGCTCTTTTGCCAGATCCTGACCGGCCGGCGCGACGAGCGCAGGTTCATCAGGGCCGTACATCGTGCCGAAGGCGCCGAAATCGCCAAGCATCATGTCGGGCTTGTCGATGAAATACCGGTTCAGCGGCACCATCTTGCCGTCTTTGCCGCGATAGTTCTCGACCTGCGTCCACGACGTTGCTGCTGGGGCCTCCCCCTCCATCCGCTTGCGCAAGATGACGATATCGGTGGTGACCTCGGTACCGGCGTTCTTGAGGAACGCATTGTTTGGCAACCGGATAGCGCCGATCAAATCGGCCTGCTTGGCGATCAGCTCACGTGCTGCCGAATTTCCGGTGTCGAGGAACCGGTTGGTGACCACCATAGCCAACACGCCGCCCGGGCGCAGCGCCTCGATCGACTTGGCGAAGAAGAAGTTATGGATCGACAGTTTGTTGAGGTGGCGACGATCCTTGTCGTAGAGCCGTTCGCTGCCGAATGGTGGATTGCCGATCGCGAGATCGAAATACCCGTCTGGCGTAGCGAACTTCTCGAACCCGACCGGGGCCTGAATATTGGCCGTCGGGTAGAGGTTCTTGGCAATGCCGCCGGTGATGTGATCCAGCTCCACGCCGGTGACCTGCGCCGCACTGCGCAAAGCGCCCGGCATCAGGCCAAGGAAGTTGCCGGCGCCGACGGACGGTTCCAACACCTGGCCGCCCTTGAACCCAAGCTGGGTGGCAATGTCCCAAATCGCGGACACTATTTCGGGCGACGTGTAGTGCGCATTGCGGGTGGACGATTCCGCTGCCGAGTATTCCTCGGGCGTCAGGAGAGCCTTGAGCTCTGCGGCCTGCTTTTCCCAGCCCTTGGCGACCTCGCCACGCTCACGGAAGAATGCATCGCGCAAACCGCCCCATCCAACCCACTTTGCGAGCGCTGTCTGCTCGTCGCGGGTCGCCGGACGGTTTTCGGCTTCAAGCTGGCGAAGGATTTTGATTGCCGCAACGTTGCCATTGAACTTGGCCTTGGCTCCACCCTGCCCGATCGCATCATCAGCGCTGATCGTGAAATCGATCGGCATCTGCTGCGCTGGCACAGCGGCGGACCGCACCTCCGCCAATTCATCGATCGAGCGTTTGGCCGGCTTTACGCGGCTGGCATCGTTCGCTGACCGCTGCGCACGGCTGCCATTGCGTCCGCTGTCATCGACCGCTGGGGCTGCGTCGTCGCCGTCTCGGGCGGCAGCAGGTACGTCTCGCGCGTCATCTGCCACGCGTCCTCGGGGCTCATTCCGCTCTGTTCGAGCTGGTCGATCTCCAGCATCGTCTGTTCGACGGCTTGATCTAGCGCCTGATCCAGCTTCCCTGCGGCTTTCAGATCGCGGTACCGCTCCGGCTGGAATTCCTTCCAGTGCGTCCTGGCCATTTCCTTCCAGTTCTGCAGGTTCATTGTCACCCTCCTGGGCGATGGCGTTGACGTCGACAGCATCGACCTCGGCGGCACCGGACATACCATCGAAGGCAACGGCGCGCGGATCGTACTTCACACCCATATACCACGATTTCAGATACGGGCGCGCGCTTTCGCCGAGATCTTCCAGCATGGCCGAGGCATAGGCGGCAAACGTGCGTGCTCCGCGCTCGATGTGATAGCCGGCCAGAGTGATACCAGCCTGCATGATTTCGGGATCGATACCGCTGTTGAGCTGGCTGAGTTTCTTCCGCAACAACGCTCGAGCCGCGTCGGCGGCATCGGCAGTAAATATCTTGTTCGCTGAAACGGCGGGACCGGCGGCAGCCTTGGTATCGGCCGGCGCAGTAAGATCGCGATATGCTTCGGCGGCACCAGATGCGCGGATAACGGTCGCTTTGCCGTCACGGGCAGCGCGATAGCCCATGTAGTATGGCTCGATTGGGTCGCTGCCGTTGGCCGTGAATGCGACGGCCTCCTGCTCCACCGGCGGGCGACCTGCCTTCTGGTCGAGCCAGCCTTGCGCCATTTCATATGCGACAGGGCTTTCGGGGTGGGGCGTCCCCATCTGGGTCGCGGCAATGTCAGTGTAGGCCTTCTTGAATTCCTTCGATCGGAATACCTCGCGCACCTGGTCCGATGTGACGCCGCGCTTCGCAGGGGCCTCTGGCTCTGAGGTTTCTGCTGCTGCAACCGGCTCGGCGCTCTCGCCCATGAAAGTCAGGCCTTCACGCGCAGTAGCGGTCTTTAGAGCTTTTAGCGTAGCCGCGGCTGTATCGGACAAGGGACCGTTGTTGGACGCGCCAATCTGGTTACCCGAGCTCGTGATCCGCACATATCCCGTGTCCACGGTGGTATCCACGCCCGCCTCGGTCAGTCTCTCAAAGAACTCAGCGTGATCACCAAATGGATTGCTTGTGGCCTTCAACACCAGAAGCTTACCGCCCGGCTCGATCACAGCCGATTCTTGACCGCTCCTGCTGGCAGCGACACGGCGCGCAAATTCGGTTGGCGACATGCGATCTGCCATCGTCCTGTGGATGTGGCTGACGTCATCGGCGACTGTCTCGGTTTCACCCGATCTCGCCTTTCCACGGCGTCCAACGCGGCCGGAGTGGTCGAACAGGTGCTGATTGTCGAGTGCGCTTGTCGGAGCCGACGTGTCGCCGTTCTTGAGCCACTGCTTGAACATGCCGAGCGTGGTTGCGCCGACTGGCCCCAGTTCCCAGCCGTCGGTGTAGTTTTCGAGATAGGCCTTTTCAGCTTCCTGTCTGGTCGCGTAGCCGAGCATCACCTTGTGCTCGTCAAACCTTCTCGCCTTCGTATGCTGATCCACGACGAACACAGGTGACGTGCCTTCGAGCTGCTCGGTACCGGGCTTCACGAAGACGTCGATATGATCCTTGTCGCGACCGACTGTACCGCGAATATAGCCGTAATGGCTCTTGAGCCTGACTGACCACGGTTTGCCGTTCGAATCGGTACCCTTTCGATCGGAGCCTGCAGGGTTCTCAATCGAAATATCTAGGCCGCCAAGCTTGATGTGGCCAAGTCGATAGTTTCCCGCTTCTTTCTGCGCCTTGGTAGGTTCGGGCAAAGAATTCTCGGGAGAAGTGGCGGCCTCGTTCGCAGCGACGTCGGTTGCGGGATCAGCATCATTTCTGGCCTCTTCCCAATCGAACTCTAAGCCCGCAGTAAAATCAGTCCCATACTTTTCGATCAGGCCGTTTGCCAGCTCAAGATAGCGTCTGAAGTTTTCAATTTCGGCATCGGAATAGCCGCGTAGACGAGAGAATTTCTCCCAATCGCCGCTGTTGTAGGCTCTCTTCTCCTCTGACGTCCAATCGTCAGGGTCGGATTCTTTTTCCTGCTCTGAGGCGCGTTGAGCTCGCTCGAGGAACTCAGACAGGGTCGGTTCTCCGCGTGCCCCGTTCTCCTCCAACCACTCAGCCGCATCTTTCAGAAAGCTCTCGATCGTTGGCGGCGCAGCGGCATCGTCACTTGTCCTTTGTCCTGGGACAGAGGACGTGCCTTTATCCGGCACCGATTCGACGGAATTCGCTTCCTTCGAATCGTCTGTGACCGCCGCCGGCCGATAGGTGTCCAGCTTGTTCTGGATTGCGGGCGTCAGGCTGCCCCAACGCATGTTCTCGCTGCGCTTCACCCCGGCCTCGGCGAGAATACGCTTGCGATCCTGCGCAGTGAGCTCTGCATCCCACCATGTGGCGGGTTTCTGAGCCGCGCCATCATCCTTGCCCGTAAGCTTTGCCTGCTTGTTCTGGCGGCTCGCCAACAGCATGCCGTTCACCGGTGCCATGGTCTGGGGCAGTTTCGACTTCGCAGACTTGCCAGCGCGCTCGACGCGGTACCGGTAGTCGTCGGCAAGGTTTTCAATGTCCTGCGGCGAAACCGCGAACTCAGCGGCCAATGCGAGATGTTCCGGAACGTTCACGCCTCGGAGGTCGAGTTGGGATTCGCCGCTGCGTTTCGATATGAAGCGCGCCTTGCCGAGATCGAACAGGCGGGCATGCTTGTCGTCTGGCATAACGACGGTATTGCCGAACACTTTCCGAGAGTTTGGACCAGCGTCGCCGATTTCACGCTCTACCGGCGGATTGCGCTTCAATTCCTGGGCTTCGACCTGATCCGGCGACAGCTTCGAAACGAAGAGCCGATCGAGCGGCACCTGCAGCTCGTCGCCTGCAGCGTTGACCACGACAGCTTCGGTGCGGTCGTTTTCGTAGCTCTTCACCTTGGCCGAGAACCGGCCGCCATTCTCATCGTCTACAATGACACGCTCGCCTGGCTGTGGCGCGCTGGGAAAACGCTCGGTGCCTGGCTTCTGCTCCTTGCGGGGAGGCAGGCCCTCAGTCGTGACCTGGCCGCCGATCGGCGCCAGCGGCTCAAGTGCGGGATCTGCTGAAAACTCCGGGATGCTGTCGTCGATCGGGCGCGGGCCAGTGTCCGGCGGCGTCTCGCGCTGGATCTGCTCCGGCGATTTGGCAATCTGGGTCAGGTTGCCGATCGGGATCTGGTAGACCTCGCCGGAACCGCCGTCGATGACGATGGCCTCGTCACCCTCATACCCGTCGATGCGGCCCATGAACGGCTCGATGCCGTCAGCGTCAATGCGCACTGTGGCGCCGACTTCTGGCAGACCGGCTGCAGGTGCAGCGGCAGACTGCTGCGGGGCCGGCGCGGGTGCGGCAGTTCCATTATTATGAACCGCGCCCGCGTTGCGTTCCATGATCTTGGTTTCGGCGTGTTGCACGGAGCGACCGATCGGACCGCGTGGTTGCGCGACCGGTGCCGCTGGTGTCTGGGCCGGCTGCTCTGCACGCTGGCGGCTTGCTGCACCGCCCACGGCACCCATACCGACACCCATGGTACCGCCGCCAGCAATACCCGACGCGACCGCCTCCCCCACGCCTTCGGTAAGGTTCTGATCTGGGTTCACCGCCTGCATGGCCGAGTTTTCAGCCATGGTCTGCGCCGCACCCTGCGGCGCTTCTTCAAGGATGCCTTCGCCGATGAAGCC
The DNA here is from genome assembly GCF_902706095.1 of Rhizobium sp. 18065. Classification (GTDB taxonomy): domain Bacteria; phylum Pseudomonadota; class Alphaproteobacteria; order Rhizobiales; family Rhizobiaceae; genus Allorhizobium. Next base: position 9,713 of record NZ_CACSJP010000015.1, on the reverse strand, counting down.
GCGTGTCGCGCCGGCAAGCATGCGCTTGGCGACGTTGCCGCCCACGCCCTCGGCGATGATCTTCGCCAAGGCCCGGTCACCCATGCCGCCGAACATGCCGGTTGCAACGCCTGAAACGAGGAAGGCTTGCGTGGCTGCGTCCTCGGTCACTGCGTTGATGGCATCATTCTCGGACATGCCGCCCTGGATCATGGCCTTGACCGCATCGGCCTGCGCCAGATCTTCGCGGGGCATTGCGCCGATGCGATCACGGATGTTGCGCGCGGAATCGGCACCGCCCATCGTGCCCTCAAGCAATGCGCCGGAGAGTGTGGCGGTTCTGGCCGCTGCGGCGGCAGCAGCGCGCTCGGAACCTGTGGCGGCCAGCGTGCGCAGATACGCGCCACGGGCCATGATACCGCCCGGCGCCATGGTGACGACGGTTGCCGGAACACTCTCGCCGACGGTACGGAGATAGCTGCGGGGATCTCGCCATGCCGGGCCGAACCAGCCCTTTTCCTCGTTCCACCAGTTCTTGGTGTCGGCTTCCTGCTGCTCTTTCGTCACCGACGCATTGGTGCCGGCCTTGGCCGTGTTCATGCGCTGGTCGAGCGTCTGGCCCATGGTCCAGCGGTCGATATCGTCCGACGCTTCCAGAAAGGCCTTGCCGCCCGGGAGCTGGTTGAAAATCGTATCGGCGAGCGAAGTGAGCGACTGGCCCACGCCGATCGCGCCGGATTTCAGGATGCGAGCAGTGTCGCCGAGCACGCCACCTGACCGGTTAGCCTCTTCCCACTGCTGCTGCCACTGCGGCAACTCGGCTTCATCGACCTCGATGTAGCGGCCCGGGCTTTCCGCCTCGAGCTGCGCCCGGCGCTGGGCCGTCTCATTGTTCGCGCGCTCGGTAAGGGCGATGTTGCGGTTTTGCTCGAACTGGTCTGCGACCTGCGTTTGTTCCGCCTCAACGGCTGCCTTGCGCTCACCAGCGACAGCTTCGAATGGATTTCCACTGGCCATCAAGCCCATGGGATCGCTCGATGTGAAACCCTCGTCGATGACGATCGTCTCGCCAAGCTGTTTCGGGGCGGTTGGCGCGCTGGCGACTGCCTCAGCCGATCCACCAGATCGCGCACTGGCTGTCTCGATATGCCAAGGCTCATGGCCCATCGGGAACGTCAGGTCATAGCGAGTGGCATTCTCATGCACCCATTCGCGGACCTCCTTGGGAGCATTGGCGAACTTGCCGCCCTTCCATCCCAAATCAGCTGCAGTGCCCTCCTGGTGCTTCGATGTGCCCGGCATGCCAATGTTCTTGGTCAAACCGAGCTCACGGAACTGCGGACGCCACTTCTTCCCCGCCTCTACCGGTCCGAGCTCGTTGACATCCTGCACCCACGCCTCGCGGTCGAAACCGTACTTGCCGGCATTTTCGGCGATGATTTCGGCCTGGCGCTTTGGCGATCGGGCTCCAGACAAGATATCGAGGCCCGCTTTCACGAAATCAGGGGCCTCGTCGAACATCGATGTGAGGCCACCTCGCAACCCATCCGACATGTCGCGGATGTAGGTTTCTGGCTTGCCCGGCTGCAGCTTGGACAGCAAAGACGTGAACGAGGCTGGATCGGCCGTCTCGAACTGATCATCAGGCAGCAGGTCGGCCATGCCACGGCCTTTGGGCTTAGTGGCAGAACCATCCCCCTTCAACACTGCATCGAACGGATCGGTGATCTCGCCCGACAGCCCGGGCTGACCGGCCAGCTCGTCATACGTCGGCATGCGCTTTTTCGTGTCGGGACCGCTCTCGGCCCGGTAGAACAGGTGGTTGCCCACTTCCTTGGTTCGCGGCATGGCGCTAGCCCACGCGGGATTGACGCTCTTCGCGTGATAATGGTCGGCGCCGTCGGTGACGTCAGGAAGCTCGCCAGCGAGCACCGAATCGAGAATGCTCTCGGCCTTCTGTCGCAGGGCTGGATCTTCCATCGCCTTCACGGCGGCGGGCCCGGGCGCAGAATATCCGGTGAACTGAGCTGGCTCTCGCACGATGTCGGCCGGCGATTTCCCGCGTCGATCGGCGCGGTTCTTGATCACGTTGGCGACTGCGGCCATGCCGGTTTCACCTTCGGCGGCGGCCTCGGCGATCATGGTGTTGACCAGGTCGCGCCGATCGGTATCGGGCATGTCTATCTTGCGTGGTGGTGGTGCTGCCGGTGCGCTCGTCGGGGCCGGTGCGGATCCGCCATAGATGTTGAGCGGATCATTCCAGGTGTCGTTACCGAGGCCAATGACGATGGGCATGCGTGCGGGCTCCTTGAGTGGGAGCCGCACGTCTTGCGCGGGTCATGCAGTTTTATAGATGGGCGCCAGCTTTATTGAAAGTGGCCGATTCGTGAAAACAACCATTCGCATGTCTCCCTCCGTATGAGGAAAGGAGAAACGAATGACCCCAGAACTATTCGAAGTCGCTGCAGCGCTGCTCGTGCTTGTCGCAGCAATCATCCGAATGCTTTCATGAAAAACCCCGCCATTGCTGGCGGGGCCAATAGTCACTGCCTTAGTGGCCGCGGCTAGATCAGCAGCGGCGTGTTGCGCCGACGGTCCAGCGAATGGCCGTCGGTGCGCCAACTCTCAAGGTATTCAGCCGACAGTCGGCGAATGAGCTTGAAGGCCACCGGACTGAACTCGATCGGCGGCAACCGGTTGCTGACCCACGCCATTGACGTCTTGATGAAATCGAAGGCGAGATAGGCCAGCATGAAGGCTGAGCGGAGGAGATAGTGAATGGATCGAACCATGTGCCCGTAGGGGCTGTAAACTGTCATTTCCCGGTCTCCGTATTGGTTGTTGGGGCCTCAGTGCGACATCAGCTCTCCTTGTAGTGATCGTCCGGCGTCATCGCGTAGCTGTCGGCCATCTCGCGCAACTTGCGCACGGTCCAATCACGCTGCTCCGGCGTCTGGGCATCGCACCAGACGGAAAGGCCACCTTCGCCGAACCATGCGGCTACCAGCCGGATATCGTCACGATTGTCCGTAATCTTTTTCAGGACGCGCCGCCGTGCATATTCTTCGCTGTCGAACTGAATGACGTTGATCGACGCGCCGTCATCCTTTTCGGGCCTTGCGGGCTTGTCCTGCAGGGGTGTCACCCACTCTCCGGCGCCCGACAAGAACCCACATCCCGCGCATTCGCAGGTATTGTCATTATATAAGTAAAATGTTGCACACTGACACTCGGCGCAGAGCCAGACCAAACGTGCGGGCTTCGGCAATTCGACGACGGTGCCCATTACGCCGGCTCCACCACATCGGCCGGGAACCAGGCATCATTGATCCGGACCAGCTCTTTGCCCGACGGGTCGGTGGCTCGGTCCTCGATCGTGGCGGCGACGGCTGTCTGCTGCTGATCCTGATCGGGGTGCTGAATTTCATCGTTGTTGCCCATGGCTCGCCCTTTCGTCACACTGGATGGGATGGATGGGGCGGCACATCGTGCGCCGCGGAGCATGCTGTCAGCTTTCGGCTGCCAAGCTCAATACGAGGCTGGCGTCGACTGGCTCCAGGCAGATTTTCTGCTCTTGGGGCATATCGAAGGCGAGGCGTACACGGTTCCCCGACTTCTTCTTGATCAAGATCTTCCCGATACCCGGGAGATCAACAGACTGGCCTATTTGTACGTCCAAGACCTTCATGTGCGGTCACTGCGCCAGATAGCGGTCGCGAACGTCTGGCGAGAGCTTGGCGAGCTCCTTTTCATAGGCCTGACTGTCGCGATCGAGCAGACGATCGAGGTGCGCGAACTCGCCACCATCGTCCGCGTCGCTGATATCGCTTGCCGGCATGGATGACAGGGTCGGCGGGATCTCCGGCCGCGGCTTGCCGGCGGGCTTAGCGGGCGTCTTATTGTCGTCGGGCTTCTTGCCTTCCGATTTCACGCCATAGGCCGCTTCGATCTGCGACGCGATGTTCGCATGTGCTTTGGCCAGCAGCTTCGGGTTCAGCGGATTGACCGATTCCGCCTGCAGCTTGCGAACCTCGGCATCCAACAGACCTTGGAGCACGGGGCTCTTGTACTGCGGATGGTCGCCCATGAAGGTCGATACTTCGCCCTTCCATGTGTCGATCGCTGTCTCGCGCTGAACGTCCGCCGTGATCTGCCGGCGCAACAGCTCTGTGGATTTCTCCTCGAGCGTGCCGCGTTCGGTCATGAACTCGTCGGCGGTCAGCTCACCGGCGTCGAACTTGGTGGCGAGCTCGGCCAGGCCCTTTTTGATGCTCTCCTGCTGGTCCTTGAAATCAGCGGGCAAGATCCATCGCGGCGTGGTCTCTACGGGTTCGTCCGCGTCGGCAGCAACGTCATCTGCTGCTGCCGACGCAGCGGGAGAAGGAGCAGCCTGTTGCTGCTGGTCCGCCTTGGCGGCGCCAGCGTCATCGTCGCCGGCATCGCCATCCTTCTCGTCGCCTTCGGTATCATCGGACGCACTGGCGGCGGCGCCGGCATCGTCACCACCGGTGTCGTCGCCATCGTCACCGCCATCGTCGTCTTCTTCGTCTTCGAGCAAACCTGCGCGCTCTTCTTCCGTGAGCAGGGCGAGCTGATCTTCCGTCAATTTCGGGTCCATCGTGGTCCTTCCTTCTATCCCAGACCTATCTGGTTCTGATTGGCTGCGGGGGGCTGCCCCTGCGGTGCCTGTTGCTGCATCTGTGCTGCTTGTGCGGCCTGCTGTTCAGCAGCGGCGCGCATCATCTCTTCCGCCTCGGTGCGCGAGACAAAGCCCGATTCGTGGAGCAGGTGATCCGCCACGTCGGCGACGGCGGGGATGGCCGCGACGGTGCCGGCGGCGTCCAGTGCAGTGCGCTGCGTCTCGATATTGTTCTTGGCGATCTTGGACCGGATCTCTTCGGCCTGGGCCTCGCTCTTGGCCGCGTTGGCGACCAACAGCTTCAACTGCGCCATGACCTGCTGGATGCTGAGCTGGTTCTGCTGCTCTGCAGCCTTCTTGCGGTCCTGGGTTTCCTGATCTTCTTCTTCTGCGTCTGGATCGGACATGCCCGTGACCTGGCGAATACGCTTCACCAGCTCGTCACGCTGCGGGATGTCCATCGATTCCACGATAAGGTCGAGCGACACCATGACGACTTGAGGCGCAAGCGGCGCCAGCTTGCCCAACAGGTCGAGTAGCTCGGCCACCTGGGCTTGACGCACAGATGCGCGGTGATCCTCCTCCGAAATCACAAAATCGGCCTTGGTGCGGACAATGTCATTGTCTGGCAGACCGTCATTTATCGTGATGTATTCGGCGGAGCCTCGCTGATTGGTGATACGGAACTGCTTTTCGCTCGACATGTACTGCTCCATGATTGAGAGCAGCTTTTCGCCACGGACCTGCTGGGCAAAGCGGTGATTGTCGAACAGCTTGGCCGTTGCCAACGCGCCCTGCTCCTGCCGGGCTTGAATGGCAACGCCTGACACGGCGTTGGTGCTGCGACCAAGGTTTTCATCCGTCACGCCGCCGACCTGCTGCAGCATCTGGATGTTCCGGCTCATCATTTCGAGATGGTACTGCGAGAGCTCGCGATCGGCGTCGATCTTGAGCTCGAAGCCTTTGTTTTTCACAATCACGGCGTCTGGCCGCGCCACTTCCTCGGTGAATGCGTCGAGATCTTCGACGGCGCCCGCGTCCATGATGACCTTGCTGGTCGAGATGATATGCAGGGCCTTCGATGCGCGCTTGTTGATATCACGCTGTATGTCGCGGATGTTTCGGATGATGCCGTATGGCATCAGGTCGCGTCCGCGGCGCTTGTTCCAGATCGGCGTGAACGGCCAGCGGTTGTGCCGATATGGCGATTCCGAAACCCAAAGCAGCCCGACTGTGGTCATCAGGGCGACATAGGTCCGCATCATTGGCTTGATGATGATTTCCGCTTCACCAGAGTCGACAGCCTCGATGTGGCCCTCGGAGAACTCGTCGTAGATCTCGCCGCTGAACATGCCCCCTGATAGACGCGGAGCGTTGACCGGCATGCGGAACCACATTTCGATGATGCGCACGCGCTGTCGCTGGTAGCCGGTGACACGGTCACTTGTAGAGCCACTTTCTCCGCGGCTCTGGCTCTCCAGTTCCAACTGATCCATGACGAAGTCACCATAGGCATCAGATGCCATCAGGTTGTTGCCTTCATCGACGGAGCGCCGTAGCAGGCTCTTGCGTTTCCGGAATATGGCGCACGCGACGTCCAGGTCGATCCACTTGTTGCGGCCGACGAACCGACCGTCTTCAAGGTCCATCTTGATCGCTGTGCTGTCCCACAGCATGTTCCGCCAACTTTCATAGCCGGAATAGATCGGCTCGCCTTCGTCGTCGCCACGCCAGGCATCTTCCATCCAGCCGACACCGATCTTGGCGGCATCTTCGAACGATCGGGAAACCTCAAATGGCGTTCGGTTTACGTCAGAGAGGTATTTCAGCAACTCGCTCTTGCGGCGGGCCGGCTCGCCGTCCTGTTTGCGGCGCGGCAAAACCTTGAAATCTGTGCGGGAACGCTTCTCTGAGCCGATGACCCAATCGAGGGTGGTGGCGGTGACATTGAACACCAGTGGCATCTGACCACGGTCGCGCAACGTTTGCTCATCATCCGGATCGTACTGGATATTGTCGTACATATCCTCGTCGATGGCTTGATCACGGCGGTTGGGCGCCTGTCGATCCGCCTCGCGCTGCCACGTGTCGAGCAGCCTGAGGTGAAGTCTCTGCATCGGCTGCGAGTCGAGCCGGTTGCCGGTCATTGGCCGAACCGCCAGCTTGGTGTCTGGAATCGGGGATTTGTACTTCTTCTTTTGGACGGAGCCGTCATCGGCGTTCAGATCGAACATGACGACGCCTCCGCCCGCATTGCTGGCTTACTGTTCGATGATCTCCGTCTCGCCAACGACTTTCCCCGTTCCGTTATCGATCAGGGTGGCCTCGGCCACGCTGACTTTGCTGTCGTTTTGATACGGGGGGATGTGGAGCAGATCGCCGAGCATGTCGTGAATGAACGACGCAACGAAGATGATGTTGCGGGGCTCATGCACCGAGAGGCCAAGTGTTTCAGCAAAACTAAAAGCTATGGGGGCAGATTGCGCGGGATCGCCGACGTCTTCGGACCAAATCCAGGCACGATCCTGCGTCACCACGCAAGGTATCAGCCTCTCGTCATATTCCCTGCCCGCGGGGATTAAGACCATGCACGGCTTGAATGAACCATCCAGCCGTATCCAAGTGCCAATAGCGGTAACCCCGCCGCGTGTTTTTGTCCATTGCCTTTTTGTCAGGTCAAGATCTGGTGTCACCGGTTTTCTCCTTGGTGGCTGATTACGCGGCCATGCCGCTTCTGTTGCGACGCCTCGGCGTCCTTGGACCGCCACCACCTGCGACACAGATGCGCTCGACGAGCTCGCGGGCCTGCGCCTTCTGACGGAGCGCGTCGGCGGCGTGCTGGTGGCCGTTCTTGTGCGGCGGGTAGGACCAGATCCCCATGCGCTGATTCCAGCCCTTTCGGTAATTGTCGAGGTGCAGCAGGCCGGCGGCGCATTCGACCTCGTCGAAGATGTAGTTCGAGAAATCTTCCTGCAGGGTCGGGATGCCGACAGCGGCGAGATCCGGCGTGCGATCGACAATGTGGATGTTGCGCAGGCCGAGATCTTCCAGCATGTCCTTCGGGGTCTTGATGATCAGCGCACCTGGTCGGCGCTGCTCTCCGTCATGCGGCAGGAAGTGGTGGCCGAAGACGTAGCCACGGCGCTGGAATTCGGCCATGGCATAGGAATACGGCTCATTGCTGAACTCGAAATAGCCGATCCAGTGGTCCATGAAGCCGACGCGCTGGTGAAACCAGATGGCGATGTCGTCGTCGACACCAAGATCCCAGAAGGTGTTGACCGGGATGTTGGCGCGGTATGGCACCCGCGTCACACGGTTCGACAGGCGCGCCTCGGTCATCTGCTTGGCGAGGATGACGCCCTCGGTCGAGACCTGGAATGCCTCTTCAACCGTGGTCGGGTACTCCTGCCACATGATTTCTTCGTTGTCGTAATAGTCGTTTTTGCGGGTCGAGACGTACCAGGCGCGCTTGCGCAGTGAGATCTCGCGGCCGATCTCCCGCTCCTTCTCGTCGAAATACTTGTGGTCCTTGGCGCTGATGATGACGCCGGTCGGGTCCATCTCGTATTCGTCGGCATCCCACCACGACGCGAAGTGCAGCCGGTATTCCATGTTGGACAGCTTCTTGCCCATCTGGTCATTGGCGACGGCCTCTGTGACCATCTTGTAATAGGCGCCGTCCCTGCCCTTCGCCGTGCTCTCAATGAAGATGATGCCCTGCTTGGCAGCGGCGAACGCGCCGGACACGATCTTTTCAGCCTGAATGGGCCGCTCGAAACAGATGATCCCGAACTCTGACACATGGAGCCAGTTCAGCGTGTCGCCGCGGGCCGATATGGCGACCTGTATCGACGAGCCGTTCGAAAAGCTCTTCTCGGTGACGTTGTCGATGACGATGGGGCGGCTCTGACGCAGCCATGGCGGGAGCCGATTGTACGCAAACTCGATTTTGTTGCGCATGATCTTGCTGGCGGTGTCTTCGTCCTGGGCGATGATGGCCGCGCGCTGGTTATCATTGAACAGGCATGCGTCGAGAATGAGGATCTGTATCAGGGTGGAAAAGCCACGCTGCCGAGCCTTGGGCACGATGTTCCGGTACCACATGCTATCCAGCAGGTGTTCCTGTGCCTCATTTGGGTTGAACAGGACAGTCTTGCCGTTCTTGTCGAGGATGTAATAGAGGTTCCTGATCCGCCAATGGACGGACTTCATGTTCTCTTTCAGCTCGGCCTCTGACATGCCGATCAGATGCTCATACATGCCGTCAGCCCTCGTCCATGATCAGGCCGAAGCCCGGCTTCGTAGCGGTGTCGGTGTCCTCTGTCTCTACAACTGGCTTGAAAACAGAGCCGTTCAGATTGCTGAGCCAGCTTCCAAGCGTGCTGTCGGGATCGACATCGTGCTTGATGTGGCGCACGTCGCGCCAAGTTCCCGGCCGGCGGTTTTGCAGCCACCACATGCCGGCCTTCACGTCCGGCGGCACATGCTCGATGATCTCGACGCGCTGCGCTTCTCCCTCGATCACGACGATCTTTTCGCTGTCGAAGCTGTAGCCCGTGGCGCGCTTGAACAGGCTTTCCTCGACCTTCTTGTCGGCCGCCTCCTTGCCGAGCTCCAGCGCCTCGCGAAACTCGGGGTGCTCAAGCTTCCACCGGTGGATCGTCCGAATGCTGACCTCGAACGCCTGGGAGATCTCCAGATCGGTGGCACCGAGGCTGGCGAGCGTGCCGGCGACGGTGATGTTGCGATCATCCCAGACCGTGGGCCGGCCGCCGTAGTTGCGCGGGTCAGGCCGGAAGGCGGCGCCGAAATCCGGGTGCTCTTCCTTCCACCATTCCATTTCCTCGGCATCGACACCGAAGAAATCGGCGATCTCGTCATCGGGCACCTTGGCGATGAACATGCGGCGGGCGAGATCGACGAACCGCTTTTCGTATTTCACCTGCTTTGGCGCGGGCTCTACCTTTGCGGCCCGTGGCTTCACTGCGCCCTTGGTGGCGGCCTTGGGCTTCCTCGCCGCCGGCTTCGGCTTCCCACCACGAACACCCTTACGCGCCCCAGCAGCCGGAGCCTTCCCCTTGCCCCCCAACCC
>NZ_CACSJP010000014.1 GCF_902706095.1 Rhizobium sp. 18065 | reverse complement strand
AAGAGATTCAGGAAGACAGTTCAATCGGCGATCAGGTGAAGGTTTTGCTGAAGCGAGCACTTGCCGCTGGTCGTCCGGAGTTCGGCGATGTCGCCCGCGAGCTGGGCATGAGCGAAAGAACGTTACAACGGCGTATCACGGACGAAGGCAAGAATTTCCGCCAGCTTCTCACGGAAGCCAGGCAGGACGTCGTGCAACGGTTGCTCATGGACCCCGCCATCGAAATCAACGAAGTGGCATACCTTGTCGGCTTCGAAGACTCGAATTCGTTCTACCGGGCGTTTCGATCATGGGAAGGCACGACACCAAATGCGTGGCGTCAGTCGCGATGGGGGCACGGCTAGACGGGATTGCCATAGGACCAAGATATAGGAGATGCAGATAGGGTTCCCTTGCTCATAGCTGTCACTCTAACGGCAGCCATCCGACTATCCATGTGATTAGCCGCCGTGATAGGCTTGCATCCGGTTCCCTGCCCAAGGTACGTTGCTCTCCATCGATCGATGCGATCCACGCAAGCCTGTTCTCTCGGCGTTGTTTGACCATACTCTGCATAATCCCGACCGCGGATTGCTCGCCTTGAACCAATACGAACCTGCGACCTAGCGGTAGGTGCCTGCGAGAGGGATCATCCTCGGTTATCGATGGCTATGGGTGAGCGAACGCTTAAGACTAACCTGTCCAGTCTTCCACCCGCAAGCCGGGAACGCGATCAAATTCCCTTCGATTGTTCGTAACCATAATCAGCCCACGCGAGCGAGCATGTCCTGCAATCAATTGATCATATGGACCGATTGGAGTTCCACTGCGTGCCAGTTCGGCCCGCAGTTGACCCGTATGGCTTGCTGCCGGTTCATCGTACGATAACACTTCAAGGCGCGCCGCGAAGCCCTCCACGATGGGAAGGTTCTTTTCAGGGCTGGCTGACTTTTCCGCTCCGTAAATCAGTTCCATCAAACTGACCGAGCTGATGCACAGTTGATCATGGAAACGATTAAACGCCTCGCGCACCTGCTGTGGTCGATTTTTGATCGTGAAAATGCAAATGTTGGTGTCCAGCATGTACTTCAGCATTAAAATGCCTCGCGCTCCTGGGAGGCGGCCTGATCACGCTCATTCATGAAGTCTGGTGTGGCCGCCGCTCCTTCGAACCAGCTGTCCCAGACCTCGCCAGCAGGTGCGATAATGCGAGTGCGTCCGACGACGACAATATCGACGCGCTTTACATCATCAGGCAAAGCGACTGCCTTTGGAAGACGGATAGCTTGGCTTCGATTGCTCTGGAATACTGCACCCTGTTCCACCTTACGTCCCTCCGGATTGCATCACCGACTATATGATGTACATAACGCGCCGTCAGGGATATGTCAATGGGATATACATTAGGTCGTGCCGTGAGTACTCGATACGCGTCATAGCCCAGTGCCTTCGCACTGAAGGGAAACGAACCGACGCTACGAATAAAAATCGATATATTTCAAATTGCTGGTTCCAGCCCGAATGCAACGCCGGTTGGAAATCTATGTGATCTGGCCCTCCATAGCCAATAAGTGCTGGCCAAAGATCTCAGTCGGCGTCTGAAACCCCAAGCACTTCCGAGGCGTGGCATTGAGACGTTCGCACAAGGAACGGATCTCCTGATTGCTCACATCCAGCACGACGGTCTCAGGTGGTAGGTAACGACGAACCCGTTTGTTGGTATTCTCAACGGTGCCTTTTTGCCATGGGGCTTGCGGATCGCAGAACCAGGCTGCCGTTCCCATACCCTTTTCCAGCTCCCGCCATGAAACAAATTCGAGGCCTCGGTCGAACGTTAGGCTTTGCCGAGCTCGCGCGGGTAGGGGCGCTAGGTGGCTGATCAATTGGTTCATGATCGGCTTTGAGCGCCTGTCATTGTTGCGGAAGAGAACGGTATACCGGCTCTTGCGCTCAACGACGGTCGCGACATTGGCGGATCCATGTTCCTTTCTGAAGATCATCAGATCCGCCTCCCAGTGGCCAAATTCGCTGCGAGAATTGATGGTCTCAGGCCTGTTGCGAATGGCGCACTCGATTGGAAAGACGAGACTTCTGGGCTTGCGTGCGTATCTCGGGCGCCGTTTGCGTCGTCGTTCGGGCAGATGTCGAGCCAGTTGCTGATCCTGGCCTTCCTGCGAGTAGACATATTGGTAGATCGTTTCATGGCTCAATCGGGCAGACGAGCCGCTGACGAGTCGCAGCCGTCCGGATATCTGTTCCGGAGACCAGCCTTCCTTCAGGCGATCGATGACCGCAGCGCACAGATCTGGATCGCGCAGCAGCTTGCGATATCTCCGTCGCCGGTCTTCCGCCATCCCATGGGCGGTGACGTGCCAGTATCCTTCGGCAATCGGAACGTCACGATCGTGCCAGAAATTCCGACGCAACTCACGGCAGATCGTCGAGCGGTCCCGACGCAGCGTTCGTGCGATCTCTGCCTGGCTGATCTTCTTCTCATGCATCCGTGCGACGATGCGACGTTCGTCCATATTCAACTGCACAAAAGAGCGGGCCATTCCATCCTCCTGAAACCATGGCCATTATTGTCTCCGTTGCATTTGAAAATGGAATCTGCAAATTTTAAGCCCGTTTTTGGCGTAAGCATATTTATGGAACTCTCTTAACGTCTTCGGAACCATTAAGATTTCCTCCACATGACTTGCGCTTACGAGTCACTCCGGTCGTTTCTTTAACAGACCTTTACGACATCCAGATCCAGTAGCTTCCCAAGCTTCTCGATGCGCCCGGCAACATGCCCGACGCCGACGGCGCAATGGTGTGCCGGCCCTTGTGCATTCCATGCCTCGACAAACCGCCGGGCTCCGAGCGGAAATTGATAACGGCTGTTTGTGTTGCCAATTTCGAGGATAGGGCCGGCTACGGAGGCACCTTCTGCGCAGAGCAGCTTGATCTTGCCGGCGCTCTCGACGACCGAAAGCAGCGTCACCGGTCCATGCCTGACCGACATTTCGACGCTCACGCCCGAGCCGACCTTGCCATGAAAAACCTGCAGCGGGCGGATCTTGGTGCGCCCCTCGGCAATTCCGGTATGCCCCGGTCCGTCATGCCCCATCAACACGACGTCGGCCGCAAAATCCATGGCATAATACTCGGTGAACGAACCACCGACACCGAAGCTGTCCATGATCTTCATGGCCTGAGCGTTCTTGATCTCGTATTCGCCGGCAATCGGCACGCCGTTGGCCGTCAGCATAGAGCAGCCGACGATGACCGAGGTGATGATGTCTTCGTATTCGTGGCCGGGCTGGGATTCGTAGTAATAGGCTAGCGACCCGAGCGATTTCTTGGTCACCAGCCTGCGAAGCGCCACGGCCGTCTTTGCCGCCCGCACCAGTTCCTTGGGATCGCAGTCGGTCTGGACATCGAATTCGGCCGCAATCGTCGCCAGACAGGCCGCGACATCCGCCTCGCTCACGTCATTGCGAAGCCGCGCCAGTTCGTCGATCTCCAGCACTTCGATATGGGTGCCGAAGGCCGCCGCCTGCGCGGTGAGATCGGAATAGATGTCTAGCATGCCGTTGTAATAGCGACCCATGACGCCGAGCCGGTTATGCGCCATCACATGCGCGACGCGGGCGGCCTCGATCCAGCTGTTGATCTCCTCCTCGACGATCGGATCGCCGACGAGAACACCGGTCACCTGATGAAAGCTGATGCCTGCCCGATGGAAGACATTGGCGATTTCGGGAACGGGGCAGGCCGAGCAATGCGCGAGCCAATCGCCGGTCATCGCCGTGCGATCGCCGAGCGCGTTGAAGGTGGCATAGTCGATGGCGGCGGTGGGCTGCAGATTGAGGATGATCACCGGAACCTTGGCCCGGCGTACCACCGGAAGAACGGTCGACGACAGGGCATAGGTGGTGATGTAGAGAAAGATGATATCGACATCGGCCTGACGAAACTGGTGACCGGCCTCGATCGCCTTTTCAGGGGTATCGATCAGCCCCAGATTGACGACCTCGACGCCGGGGCGCGCAAGCTTGGTCTCCACTGTATCGACATAGCCGCGCAACCGCGCTTCCAGTCCTTTGAATTGCGGCCAGTAGGCCTCCAGACCGATGCCGAAGAGGCCGGCCTTCAAGAGGCGTTCAGACATTTCCGTTCTCCGATGCAATATTGAAAGGCGTCAGCTCTGCAGACGCACGCGCAGCTGATCGAGGCCGACAGCCATCAGGAGCACGACGCCGCGGGTCACATCCTGCCAGAAGGAGGACACGTTTATCAGCGTCAGGCCGTTGTTCAGCGTGCCTAGGATCAGAACGGCAATCAGCGTGCCCCAGACGCTGCCGCGTCCGCCGAACAGACTGGTACCGCCAAGAATGATGGCCGCGATGATGGTCAGCAGATGCTGACTGGCGGCATTCGGCGCCGCAGCGCCGAGCATTGCGGCAAGGATGATGCCGGCTGCAGCTCCTGAAAGGCCGGAGACGATATAGAGCACCATCTGGGTCCGCTCAACGGGCACGCCGAGCAGGCTGCTGGCCTCCGGATTGCCGCCGGTGGCATAGACGAAGCGTCCGAACGGTGTTTTCGAGAGAACCAGCCACAGCGCGACGAACACGATCAGCATCAGGATGATCGGAAACGGGATTCCGAAGAGACGGCCGGACCCGAGCCAATTGAAGGCCGGAACGAAGAGCGGCTTCGACAGGCCGCCGGTCATGACCATCGAGAGACCGGAAAAGATGCTCATCGTCCCGAGGGTAGCAATGAGCGGATTGAGCTTCAGCCGGGTGACGATGAAGCCGTTGAGCACGCCGACTGCGCAGCCGATGACAAGCGCGGTGAGGCAGCCCGCCCAGATATTGATTCCGTTGGCGTGCATCAGCGCCACGATGACGCCGGCCAGACCGGCGACGGCAGCAACCGACAGATCAAGCCCCCCACCGATGATCAGCGGCGTGCCGGCAGCGGCCATTAGGCCGATGAAGGCCATATTGGTGCCGATGTTAGACAGGTTGCTCAGCGTAAGGAAATAGGGGGATAGAAGCGAGAACGCGCCCAGGAGCAGGATGTAAAACACCAGTAAGAGAACAATGCCGGCGGCCGGCCGGCCGAGAAGGTCGGTCAGCGAACTTGCCTGCTTCTTCGAAACACCCGGCGCTGCGGGAATGGAGGACGACTTGCTCATGCTTTCTCCAGTTCATTCGTATCGCGGACGGCGGACACAGGCTCGGCCGCCCGCATCAGGTCCGTCGCAGTCGCAGCCTGTCCCAGCTCGGCCACGACCTTTCCATCCTCCAGAACGAGGCTGCGATCAGCGAGCCCGCCAATCTCCTCCGCATCGGAGGAGACGATGATGATGGCCAGTCCCGTTTCTGCCAGACGGCGGATTTCCGCATAGATCTCGCGCCGGGCGCCGAGATCGACGCCGCGTGTCGGTTCTTCAAGGATCAGAAAATTCGGGTTTCCGAGCAACCAGCGGGCAAGGCAGATCTTCTGCTGATTGCCGCCGGACAACAGGCGGATCTCCTGATCCGGCCCCGATGTCTTGACCCGCAGGGTTTTGATCCAGTCTCTGGTGCTCGCATCCTCGCGCTTCTGATCGACGACGCCGGACTGCGTAAACAGGCTGAGATAGGGCAACGTGGTGTTGGTGCGCACCGACAGATTGCCGATCAGACCCTGTCGTTTGCGCTCGGCAGCAACAAAGCCGATACCGGCGCGCACGCTCTTTCGCGGCCCGGAAAGGCCGATGTCGATATCGTTTAGCCGGATGGATTTGGCACGGGCGGCAGGCTCGGCGCCATAGATAGCCCGACCAATCTTTTCGGCGCCGGAGCCGATCAGGCCGAAAACGCCAAAAACTTCGCCGCGGCGAACCGAGAAGGAGACATCGTCCAGCCATCCGGGAAGAGACAGGCTTTCGACGGCCAGAACCGTCTTTGCGTCCGCGACCGCCTTCGATTTGATGGGATAAAGGTCCCCGAGTTCGCTACCGAGCATAGCAGTCAGGACATTGTCGCGGCTGGTCTCGCCGGTCTTGAACTGGCCGCGAACCTCGCCGTCGCGCAACACGATGATACGGTCGCTGAGCCGGAAAACCTCGTCCAGGTAATGCGAAATATAAATGATGGTCACACCTTGGGCTTTCAGGGCCTCTATCACCTCGAACAGATTGTCGGCTTCCGCTTCGCCCAGCGATGCCGTTGGCTCGTCCATGATCAGGATCTGCGCCTTGCCTGCCAACGCACGGGCGATTTCCACGATGCGCTGTTCGGATAGGGGCAGCGAGCCCATCCGCCGTCCGGGTTCGACATGATCTAGCCTCAGTCGCTTGAGTAGCGCCTGCGCCTGACCGTTCATCGCCGCCTGATCCACGATCGGAATGCCGGCAAAACGGCGCTTCGGCATAGACCCAAGCGCGATATTTTCCGCCACGGAAAGGTCCGCATGGACGGAAAGTTCCTGCGGCATAAGCCGGATGCCGGCCGCAATCGCGTCCTGCGGTGTGGCGATATTCCTTGCCGTTTCGTCAATTCGAATGAGACCGCTGTCCAGCGTGTAGACACCGGACAGGATTTTCATGAGCGTCGACTTGCCGGCACCGTTGGCACCAAGAAGTGCGACGATTTCGCCTGCATGGGCCGAAAGCGACACGTTCTTCAAAACCGTCACGCCGGCAAACGCCTTGCTGACATTGGCGATCTGGAGCCGCGGATTGCGGCTCCCCTGGGTTTTCTCGGAAATCATGTCACGCTCCTTGAAGGCATCCCGCTCATTGCTGAGGGAGAATGGCCTCATAGCCCTTCAGCCAGTCCTGCTTCTTCAGGTCTGCGAGATAGGTTGCGAATTCCGTTTCCGGAAACACATAGCCATCTGCCTCGCCGACGCAGGGAAATTCCTTGTAGAACTGGCAGATATTGGCCTTGGTGACCATCTGGTGGGTGACGAACGTCGCCTCCGGAACGGGCTTTCCTGCCAGAGCCGAAAGCGCGATCGGGATCAGATAGTTGCCGTAGCTGCCCGGGAAGGAGCCGGTGGCCGCGACCAGGTTCGGATCGGTGGCAAGTGCCTCAGCCTCGTCCGCCCCGTTGCCGACCGCGATTGCCTGATCGACGCGGCCCGCAGCCCGCACGGCCTGCAGCATGCCCATCGTCGCCTGATCGTTGATCGCGATCAGCAGAATCGGCACACCCGGCGGAATGCGGCCGATGACGTTGTTCATCTGGGCGAAGGATTCCTGCAACGTGTTCTTGGTATCGATTTCGATGATGTGATCGGCCGGGAAATCCTTGGTCAAAGCCATGAAGCCGGCCCGTTGGCCTTCCGTGCGCATCCGCGGGATGACGCCCGACTGCGGCAGGGCGCCGATAACCAGATAGCCTGTGTTCACGACATCGGCGCCGAATTTCTTCTGTGCCGCTGTCGCCAGATAGGACCCGCCCATGAAGCCCGATTTCGGATTGTTGACACCAAAGAAGCTTGCGCCGGGCATCGGGATGTCGATCGCGGTAACTTCGGTGCCATCTGCCGCGAAGACATCCATGACCGTCTGGCCGAAATTGGCATCGGTCTGGAATTCGATGACGTAATCCACCTTGCGCTCGACGAAGGATTTGGCATTGGCCAGAGCTGTCGGCCCATCCAGGCGGTTATCCGCAATCACCAGTTCGACGCCGGCGGCATCCGCATTCTGCTGGATTCCCTTTTCGACGAGCACACCGAAGGAAATGTCGCGCTGCAGATTGGCGAAACCGATGCTGTAGCTCTTGCCATTCTTCGGCGGCGTGACCTTGGCGGCATCTGCCGCCATCGCCTTCAGATTTTCGGCCGATAGCATATTGCCGTCGAATTTCGTTGGATCGAACCCGTGGAAATCCTCGGCATAAACTGCGGAAGCCGCAAGGCACGCGGCAACGGCCAGCAGGCTGGCTTGATTTTTCATGTCTTTCTCCTCCCGGCCCCTGCCCTCCCTGGCAGCAGCAACCGCTGATGATCTCAGCATATCCATGCAGGGTCATTCGAAAACTGACCTTACGCTTCGTAAGTTAACACCAAACATTTCCATTGACACGCCGGCATATTCCGCAAAAATGATCATTTGCATACAAAAAATGATCCTAAGTTTGGCACCACCATGCAGAGCTACTTCGTCTATATGCCTGATAATCGTCTTTGCGCCGCCTGGGGGTGCACCGCGGTCTCTACCGGCTATACGGAAATAGCACCGCATTCCGATTATCCCCCGAGCCGTCATCCAGACGATCATCATTTCAGCTGGTCGCGCGGCCGTATCCTGAACGCTTATCAAGTTGTGCAGATCAGTGCCGGCAGCGGAAGGCTGGAATTCGGGCCGGAACGTCGACAGGTTATGATTGCCCAAGATTCGATTTTCCTGCTCTTTCCTGGGGTCTGGCACCGGTTTACTCCGGATCGCCGCACTGGATGGGTCGAGCACTGGATTGAATGCCGCGGGAGCGCCTTCGATTTTGCCCGCGACGCCGGTCTGCTGCAGCCGGAGCGGCCGGTCCATTCAAGCAGCATCGAGATTTCAGGCGTATTCGCAGCGGTCCATGCATTGGCGCAGGACGATTTTTTGCGAAATCAGCCGCTGATCTCGACCCTCGGCCTCCAACTGCTGGCCCTTTTGTGCCGCCCCACGGATATCAACAGCAACGCATCCGGCCGGCTCGTCGATCGAGCACGGATGATTCTGATGGAGCGATGCGGCCACCCTCTGTCCGTCGAACAGCTCGCCGAGGAACTTGGCGTCAGCTACCCTTATTTTCGGCGTCTGTTTCGTGAGCACACAGGCATGTCGGCCAAGCAGTATCAGATGACAGTGCGCATCCAGCGTGCCGGCGACTTTCTGGTGAACACCGACAAATCGATCAAGGAAATCGCTGGTCTTCTTGGCTTTCACTCCGCATTCCACTTTTCGACCCAGTTCCATCAGCTGATTGGCTGCACGCCGACTGACTACCGCTCCCGGTCCCCGTTATGATGTCCGGGCTTTGAAACCCCGCTGACGATCGAATCCCGCGTTTGAGTTGGCGCTGCCGTATTGTAGCTGACGCAGAAACGACGCAAACTTTGAGAGTATGAGGAACGAGAACGCTACGCTGGGCAATCATCGGTACGCGCTTCATCTCGGACACGATAGCAAATGCCATCGCAACGAGCGCCGGCTCGCGGATCGAAGCCGTGTTCGGACGCGACCCCGGCCGGCTTTCGGATTTCGCCGACCGCCACGGCATAGACAAATGCTACTTTTAAACCCGGTTACTTTGCGGGGGGATTACCCAGCGAATAGATTTCTTTCTCCTCAATCGGAACATCGCCGCTGAGACCGCCGCGACGATCGCGCAGGACTGCCTGGAGGAAACAAACCTTCAGCGTCTCGCCCAAATAGAGAACGCCAAAACGGTTTGCCGCGTCGCGTCGGCGCGGATCATTGAAACGGCTCGGCGTCTTCCCAAAAGGAAAACCTGTCGTTCCGGGCGTCAGCTCTCGACCTGGTCGTCACGGTGGCTCACCGGCCCCGGAGTTTCAAGAGATCACAGCCCACTCTGGCGG
The DNA here is from genome assembly GCF_902706095.1 of Rhizobium sp. 18065. Taxonomy (GTDB): domain Bacteria; phylum Pseudomonadota; class Alphaproteobacteria; order Rhizobiales; family Rhizobiaceae; genus Allorhizobium. Next base: position 76,374 of record NZ_CACSJP010000014.1, on the reverse strand, counting down.
CTATTGCGCACGTCCATGAGCGCGGCAACAAATGCTCTGACAAGGCTCGCCTTCTGCACATCTGGCCGAAACAGAAGATAGCTTTTGAAGTAGACCGCCGGCTCGAACGGCCTGAACACGAGGCCACGTTGCGCAAAGCCATCGACAGCAAGCGAATTGACAATGGCAACGCCAACACCTTCGAGCGCGAGCGCGCAGGCCGTGGTAGCGAAGGGCGTTTCGATGACGAGGTTGGGTTTCGATCCTGCCTCGGCGCAGTAACGGTCGAACTGTAGCCGCGCCCGATCTTCCGGTGCCAGTGCGACATAGTCCACGTCGTGGAAATCTTGCGGCCGGATGACGTCCCGTCCAGCCAGGTGGTGGGTCGGTGGAATAGCACATAAGGCCGCGAAACTGCCGAATACCTGATGTTCGACACCGGACAGATCCACCTCGTCGGCAGCCAGACCAAGGTCGAAATCACCATCGACGATATGGTTGCGCACCGCAGCTGACGACATGATGCTGAGCGTCACGATCGCCGACGGATAGGTCTCACGAAAGCGCTTCACGGCACGGGGCACAACGGTAGAACCCGCCGCAGCCAGACTTGCCACCCGTATCTGGCCCGACCCAAAATCTCGGATGCGCGCGGCCGACGACCGCAGCAGATCGAGGCCCTTGAAGCTGACATCAACGTCCCGATAGAACGCCTGCCCCTCCGGCGTGGGGACAAGTCGCCCCTTCACACGGTCAAAAAGCGCAAAGCCCACCGCGTCCTCCAGCTCGCCGACATGACGGCTCACATTTGGCTGCGTCACGCCCATGAGTTCGGCGGCTCTCGAGACGGTGCCACTGATTATGACGGCGCGAAACGCCTCGATCTGTCGGAAATTCATCCCATCCACCTATACGGTTTATGCATAGACTTAAACGGCCTGATCAATTGTTTGTCTACCCTGTGCCCGCCTAGACTGTTGGAGATTTCCAATGAGGACAGTCCATGCGTGACAAGACGCTCTGCGTAAAACGGCCCGAAGTCTCCCATGAAGGTTTTGCAAGCCTGGCAATACCGACCTACCGCGCTTCCACAATCGTGTTCGACAGCGCGGAAGCCTATGCCAATCGCAAATATCGCGGCCCCGACGGCTATACCTATGGCCTGCACGGCACGCCGACGTCTCGCACACTTGAAGCGTCGATTACCGCACTGGAACAGGGACTACGAACAGTGCTGGTGCCATCCGGCCAGGCAGCGATCACGATCGTGTTTCTGTCCGTCCTGATGCCTGGCGATACGGTGCTGATCCCGGACAGCGCTTATCCACCGGTTGCAGGATTTTGCGAGAACTATCTGAAGCCGCGTGGCATTTCCTTCCGGGTCTATGACCCGATGATCGGTCGCGGAATCACTGAATTGATCGACGAGACGGTCAAGTTGATCTGGACGGAAACGCCAGGTTCAACAACGATGGAAATCCAGAACATTCCCGCGATCGTAGCAGTGGCCAAGGCCCGCGGCATTCTGACAGGCTGCGACAATACCTGGGCGACACCACTCTATTTCAAGCCTTTGGCCCATGGCATGGACTTCTCGTCCATGGCGCTGACCAAATATGTCGGTGGCCACTCCGATCTTTTGATGGGCTCGATCGCGGTCAAGGATATCGACCTGCACCGCCGGCTCAAGGACACAATGCGCATGATCGGCCTCGGCGTTTCACCGGACGACTGTGCTCTCGCCTTACGCGGCCTGGAGACGATGGGGGTTCGTCTCGCCCATTCCGGACGCGTGGCGCTCGATTTCGCCAGACGGATCGAAAGCCGTGTCGCAAGAGGTCTCGTCCTTCATCCCGCACTGCCATCAGTACCTGGATACGAGGTCTGGAAGCGGGACTTTACCGGGGCGAGCGGTGTGTTCAGCGTCGTCATCCCAGCTCATGCCGAAGACGCCCTTCCGGCCCTCCTGACCGCCGCAAAGACCTTTTCGATCGGCGCATCCTGGGGGGGCACCCATAGCCTGCTTGCGCCCATGACCATCAGCCGTGTGACCGATCCAGACACCCATCCGGGAACAATCCTGCGGATCAGCATCGGCCTTGAGGACGAAGCCGACCTCTGGGCTGATCTGGAACCTATCATTGACGCGATCGCATCCGGGTTCGCGACCGCGAAAACCGCCTAAACCATCCCAACCCCATAAAAATAAAGGGAACAACATGAACAACTGGAAGATTGCCACCCTTGCCGCAAGCGTCGTGCTTGCGGCCACCGCTGCAAACGCTGGCCCCACATTGGACAAGGTCAAGGCGCGGGGCCACATCGTCTGCGGTGCAAGCCAAGGTACCGTGGGCTTCGGCTCGCCTGACGACAAGGGCCATTGGACAGGCCTCGATGTCGAGACCTGCCGTGCAGTCGCCGTCGCCATCTTTGGCAACAAGGACAAGGTCGAATTTGTCCCACTCAGCGGTCAGCAGCGTATCCCCGCCCTGCAAACCGGCGAAATCGACATCCTACCGCGTACCCTGACCTGGACGCTGCAGCGGGACGCCAACGGCATCAATTTCACCACCCCGACCTACTATGAATTCACGGGTTTCATGGTGGCGAAATCCTCGGGCGTGACCAAGGTCGAGGATATGACCGGCGCTTCCGTCTGTGTGCAGACCGGGTCCACGACGGAGGTTGTCGTCAACGACGTGTCAACCAGATTGAAGCTTGAGCTGAAACCCGTCATCTTCGACAATGTCGCCGCGACCAGACAGGCCTTCTTTTCCGGTCGATGCGATTCCCTGATCACCGATGCGGCAGCCCTTGCTTCCGTTCGCGCAACGCAATCGGACAATCCGGACGACTTCGTTATCTTTCCAGCGACCGAATACATGGATGCCTTGACGCCCGCGGTACGCCATGGCGACGACAATTGGTTGGACATCGTCAACTGGTCTATTCAGGCTCTGCTCAATGCCGAACTCTATGGCATCACCCAGGCCAATATCGATGACATGATAATGTCGGACGATCCACGGGTGAAGCGCTTCCTCGGTGTTGAGCCGGGCAATGGCAAGGCGCTCGGGCTCGATGACAAATTTGCCTACAACATCGTCAAGCAACTCGGCAATTACGGTGAGATGTTCGATCGGAACCTCGGTAAAGGCAGCGCCCTGAAGATTGATCGCGGTCCGAACAGGTTGTTTTCCGACGGCGGCCTGATGTTCCCGATCGCATTCCAGTAATCGGGGGAGCCTCTTATGATCTCGGCTGTTTTGGACAACAGACAGTTTCGAAGCTGGGGTGGGCAGATCCTTCTGCTGGGCGGCTTTGCCGCCCTGCTCTCCTGGCTCGTCAGCAACACCGTCACGAACCTCGACGCCCGCGGAATCAGAGTTGGCTTCGACTTCCTGTGGCGCCCAGCCAATTTCCCGATCTCGGAAAGCGTTCTGCCATACAACCCTTCCGACACGTTCCTCTGGGCCTATGTCACGGGGGTCGGGAACACGCTGGTCATCTCAGTCCTTGCGATTTTTCTGTCCACCGCACTCGGTCTGGTCGTCGGACTTGCACGACGGTCGAAGCATCCGCTGACCTCAGGCGCGGCCGGCATATTCGTGACGACCATGCGCAACATGCCGCTGATCGTCCACTTGCTGTTCTGGTATGCGCTCGCGACGACGGCGCTGCCCGCGCCGCGTGAAGCCTACAACCCGCTACCAGGCGTCTTCTTGTCGTTGCGCGGTTTCTACATTCCCTCCGTCCAGTTCGACGGGGGTGCCATGATCCTGATATGCGTTGTCTTGGCGGGTACTTTCATGACCGCTGCCATTGGACGTCGCATGGTCGCGGCGGGGCGAATGAATATTCGTCATCCCGTTTTTTCGCTGCTGGCGCTCGCTGCCGTTATCGCCTCCACCCTCGGCTTGCTGTTTCAGCCCACGGCGATCGTCAGCTTTCCGGAGATGAAGGGTTTCAATTTTGTTGGTGGCCTTAGACTATCCCCGGAATTCGCGGCCCTCATGCTGGGGCTTGTGATTTACACATCCGCCTTCATCGGTGAGATCATTCGCGGTGGCATCGATGCGGTGTCGCTTGGACAGTGGGAGGCAGGCCGTGCGATCGGGCTTTCGGAACAGCATACGCTCACCAAGATCATCATCCCCCAGGCGCTGCGCATCATCATCCCGCCGATGACGTCGCAATATCTTTCGACCGTCAAAAACACCACTCTGGCCCTGGCCGTCGGATATCCGGAACTCGGCCTTGTCGTCGGCACGGTGATCAATCAGACCGGTCAGGTGATCGAGAGCATTGCTCTTCTGTTGGGCATCTTTCTGACCATCAGCATCGCCGTATCCCTCCTCATGAACTGGTACAATGTGCGCGTCGCGTTGGTGGAGGCACGATGACCACCATCGACATCAGCACTCCGATTGCGCATGTCGAACCATCCGCACCACCAAAACCACCGCGCAAGCCGATCCTCCAGCTCTTTTTCGGCGATCTTGTTGCGTCAGTTCTCACCGTCACGACCGGCTTTCTGCTGATTGCAATGATCCCGGCTCTCAACTGGGCTGTGTTGGATGCGGTGTGGGTTGCCGACGATCCATCCACCTGCCGAGAAGGCGGAGCCTGCTGGGCCTTCATCGCGGCGAAGTTCCGCTTCATCATCTTCGGCGTCTACCCGCCGGACGAACAATGGCGGCCTCTGCTGGTGATGAGCCTCATCCTCACGATGATCCTTGCCTCACTCTCCCCGAAACTTTGGGGCCAGAAGCTCATCGTCGCCTGGATCACGGCGGTTGCAATCATGCTTGTCCTGATGTGGGGCGGCGTCTTCGGACTGGCTGATGTTCCGACGTCGAGCTGGGGTGGGCTTCCCATCACGCTCCTGCTCGCGTTGCTCTCCCTGGGGCTCGGATTTCCGTTCGCTGTCTTCCTTGCGCTTGGCAGACGCTCAACCCTGCCGATACCACGAATGCTGTCCCTGCTGACGATCGAGCTGGTCCGTGGCCTGCCGCTGGTCGGCCTGCTATTTGTCGCCTCCATCCTGTTGCCGCTGCTGCTGCCGGCCGGATGGTCGATCGACAAGCTCGGTCGCACCCTTGCGGCACTTACGGTATTTGCCGCCGCCTATCTGGCAGAAGTCATCCGTGGCGGGTTGCAGGGCGTTCCTGCCGGCCAGATAGAGGCTGCAAAGGCTCTCGGCATACCTGGCTGGAAAGCCGTATGGCACATTGTGCTCCCGCAGGCGCTGCAGAAGGTCATTCCTCCGCTGACCAACACAGCGATCGTGATGGTCAAGAATACCAGCCTCGTTCTCATCGTCGGCGTATTCGACATGCTGAGCGCCAGTCGCGTGGCAGCCACCGACCCTGTCTGGCCGGCTCCTTATGTGGAGAGCTACGTCTTTGTCGCCATGATCTACTTTCTGATCTGCTTTGGCATATCAAACTACAGCCGCTGGCTTGAAACCCGTGTCCAATCCCGGAGCTATCGATGACCCCGAACACACTGAACGCCATCGAGGTCTCCGCCCTCGACAAATGGTATGGTTCCTTCCACGTGCTGAGAAACATCGACCTGAGCGTTGCGACCGGCGAGCGCATTGTCGTGTGCGGTCCCTCTGGCTCAGGCAAATCGACGCTGATCCGCTGCGTCAACCGGCTGGAAGAGCACCAGAAAGGCAGCATATCCGTCAACGGCATCGCCCTTAATGACAGCGTCAAGAACCTTGACGCGATCCGCCGCGAGGTCGGCATGGTGTTCCAGCACTTCAACCTTTTTCCACACCTGACGGTGAAGGAGAACTGCGCCCTGCCCCAGATCCTTTCCCGGGGAAAGCGGCGCAAGGATGCTGAAGAGATGGCCATGCATTTCCTGCGAAAAGTCCGGATACCTGAACAGGCCGACAAGTATCCCGGTCAGCTATCCGGCGGCCAGCAGCAGCGCGTGGCGATCGCCCGAGCTCTCTGCATGACGCCGAAGATCATGCTGTTTGACGAGCCAACCTCGGCACTCGATCCGGAAATGGTGAAAGAGGTTCTCGACACCATGGTCACCCTTGCCGAAGAAGGCATGACCATGATCGTTGTCACCCACGAAATGGGCTTCGCGCGCCAGGTAGCGGATCGCGTCGTGTTCATGGAAGCTGGCGAAGTCATTGAGGTTAATTCGCCAGCGGCCTTTTTCGACACACCGAAGCAGGAAAGTACAAAGCGATTTCTGGCCAACATAATGCATTGATGCCACCATGGCGGACGAAGCCGGATTGCTCGCTTCGAACCTGGACAGGCAATATCCACGTATAGCCCGCAGGCTATCGTCCGCGTGACGATATGAAGTCAGCGTGTTGATTGCCGGGTGAGATTGATCCAGTTTTTCATTGCGCCGTGACCCCGCTCAACTCTAAATATTTGTTTAGAAGCAGATGGTTACGCCGATTTAGGTGGGGCGGCGCAACGTGGAAAAACGGATCAAATCCTGCTGAAATTCAACAGCTCTGGCGCAGATTGCGGCACTGTTCCCTGATCTGGCTAGCTGGCGGTCCGAGCGAAGCTCAAATGGTTGGGTGGTCGACCGGTACAATGACGAGCTGGTCGACTATGGTACGGCCGATTGGCAGGGACGCCGGCTCGAAGCAGTAGTCATCAAAACCTCGGTCACGACAAAGAATGCAGTCCGCGGCGAATACTCGGACGCCTGCTTCGTTTTTGGCTATCTCATCGATAACGAGTTCGAAATGCGCCGTGATCCGATTACCTTGCCCTGTGAGACGGCCAGCACAGGTCTGCAAACCTGGCAGACTGGCAGGTCGTTCGAGAGCCGTTGGGTGAGCCAATAGCGTCGTACGTTGCCGGCAATCGAAAGCCGTAGGTGCATTGGGCTAGGTGCAATGGGTACCGAATGTCAACGGCGGATCAAAATAAGGCCACGCGCCGGAGAAACAGTAGGCCACGGTCTGCGCACGCATGAGACCTCCGAGAGGGCGTAGCCCGAGCGGGGGGGGCTTATGCGTGCGCGTCGATTTTCCGAAGGGTTTTCAGCCTGCCTTTCGGGCTCGGCTTTGGGCGAGACGATAGCTGTCGCCGTTCATCTCAAGGATGTTGACGTGGTGGGTGATGCGATCGAGCAGCGCGCCGGTCAGACGCTCGGATCCCAAGGTTTCCGTCCATTCGTCGAACGGAAGATTGCTGGTGATCAGGGTGGCTCCGCGCTCGTAGCGTTGCGATATCAGCTCAAAGAGCAATTCTGCGCCAGTCTTGGAAAGCGGTACGAAGCCCAGCTCGTCAATGATGAGAAGCTGGTATGCGGCCATTTGCTTCTGGAAGCGAAGCAGACGCCTTTCGTCACGGGCCTCCATCATCTCGCTGACCAGGGCGGCGGCCGTGGTGAAGCCGACAGACAGCCCCTTTTGGCAGGCTGATAGGCCGAGACCGAGAGCCACGTGGGTTTTGCCCGTACCGCTGGGCCCAAGCGCGATCACGTTCTCGCGACGCTCGATCCATTCGTAACGGTCCAGTTCCAGCACCTGCATCTTGTTGAGCTTGGGGATGGCGGCGAAGTCGAAGCTGTCGAGGCTTTTGACGACCGGGAACCTGGCCGCCTTGATGCGACGCTCGACCTTGCGGCGGTCCCGTTCGATCATCTCCCGTTCGGAAAGCCGAAACAGGTATCCAAGATGATCGACGCCCTCTGTGGCGCATAGCCGGGCCAGCTTCTGATACTCGCGCTGGAAGGTCGGAAGCTTCAGGGTTTTGAGATAATGGGAGAGAAGAATCTCCGGGGCTTCGACGGTCATGCCGCTTCCTCCTCATGCGCGGAAAGCAGTCGCATATAGGCCTTCGCGGATGTCGTTTCGACCGTCGCCCTCGGCAGGTAGGGATAGATGGACAGGTCCAGTCGTGGCGGCCGGCGCTCCACCCGGCACAGGATCAGATGCTTGACGGCGTCGAAGCCGATCGCGCCGAGTTGGAGAGCCTGCTTCACGGCCGCATGCAGGTCCGCGAGCTCGAAGCTTTCCAGCAGGCGCAAGACCTGCACGTACTCACGTCGGCCGTGCTTGGCCATGCGGCCTTCCATCAGCCGCCGCAGGGTGGCGAATTCCTCTGGAAAATCCCAGCCCTGGAGAGGTGCTGCCTGATCCAGCGCATTGATCTTCTGCTCGATCAGCGGCAGGTAATGAACGGGATCGAAGACGACGTCTTCCCGTTCCCAGCACCTCGGATGGCGGGCGATGATCTCGCCGCGGCAGCCAATCACCGCTTCGTTGACATAACCCCGGACCCAGACATCCTGATGGCCGTAGGCGACCGGCACGGAATAGTCATTGGTCTTGTAACGCACCAACGACTGGGCCGTTACCTTGACGCCGGCCTGATCGCAGGCATCGAATGGAGATGCCGGTAATGCACGCATGGCAGCAAGATCCCGCTGTAGCCGTTCTCCGATCGTCTCGCTCTCTTCGCGCAACCTGTCGCGCTGGCGCTTGCGGCATTGCTCTTCCAGCCAGACGTTGAACGCCTCCCATGTCGCAAACTGCGGGATCGGCACCATGAAGTTGCGCCGGGCATAGGCGCTCCGAAATCGTCGGCCTTGATCTGAAGGCCAACCAGACTGAGGACGGACGCGGCTGGATTGAGATCCTCGACAAGGGCATGCTCCTCACCCTGCGCGGCAAAACCGGATGGCGAGAGGTCGAGATCGGCCGCGGTTCGTCCGATACGACGTGTCCGGTTGCCGCGATTGAGACCTGGATCAAGTTCGCAAGGATGGCCCATGGCCCCCTCTTTCGCCGCGTCACGGGGCAAGGGAAGGCTGTCGGGTCAGAGCGGCTGAACGACAAGGAGGTGGCCCGGCTTGTGAAACGCGCTGCAATGGCAGCTGGCGTTCGCGGTGATCTCAGCGAGATCGAAAGGTCGTTCAAGTTCTCTGGCCACTCGCTGCGGGCTGGCCTCGCCTCCTCGGCCGAAGTCGATGAGCGCTACGTACAGAAGCAGCTTGGGCACGCATCAGCAGAGATGACACGCAGATATCAACAGCGACGTGATCGCTTCCGCGTGAATTTGACCAAGGCGTCCGGGCTCTAGCTATCCCCTCCTCTGCCGTTCAAGCTCTTGCAGAAAAACCGCTGGCGCATTATAGTCACTATAGTCATTTTGGTTATAGGTGAAGCGATGCAAACATCAACGCACGACGATATGAGCTGGACGGTCGCTGGCGCGAAGGCAAAGCTCTCGGAAGTCATGGAGCGCGCGCAATTGGCACCTCAAACGATTACCCGCAACGGAAAGCCGAGCGTGGTCGTCGTTTCTGCAGATGAGTGGCAGAAGAAAACTGGGCGCAGGGGATCGCTTGCGGAATTTCTGTTGGCATCGCCTCTGCGCGGAGCGGATCTGGATCTTCAACGTCAACATGACGAGCCGCGTGACTTGTCGTTGTGAGACTGCTGCTCGATACGAATGTGCTGTCGGAAGTTACAAAACCTAGTCCAGATGAAGGTGTTCTGAGATGGATTCACGGGTTGGACGAAGACCGCACGTTCATCAGCATCGTATCGATTGCTGAAATTCGCCGCGGCGTCGCGTTGATGGATAGCGGACGAAAACGCGATGCCTTGGGCGAATGGCTCGCGCATGATCTGCCTCAGCGCTTCGAAAATCGGATTATTCCAGTGGAAGGACCAGTCGCCCTGGCCTGGGGCGATCTCATGGCGCTTGCCAAGCGAAGCGGTCGTGGGCTCGCCTCGATGGACGGGCTGATTGCAGCCACTGCCGTCGCTCATCAGTTGACGCTTGCGACACGCAACACAAAGGATTTTGAAGGCTTCGGAGTTGATATAATCAACCCATGGGCGGCTTGATCAACCCCATGTTCGTCGATGGAAAGGATTAGTCTGCATGCTCTCATACAGCTTGCTCAAAAACCACGCTGGCATCCTGCTCGTCGGAGACCACACGTCCCTGACCTAGCTGCACGAAGTCGTCCACGAGGTGAATGACCGCTCAACGATTGTCATCGACAAGGAAGGCTCGTTTCTGGGCCTGGCCTACGATGTGCGCAAAGCCTTTGAGCGGCAACGTGAGGTTATCCAGCCGCCAAAGCATTTTGAAGAAATTGGTGTTCGGTACGGTGTCCAGATCCTCTGGCCAGTTCTTCTGCTGCAGCAGAGGCTGTTGAGGCAATCCCTCGCTTTCCTAAGCCATACGGCCAAGACCCAAGCTATCACCTACGCCCTGGAGGCCGTCATCGAAGATGCGCTGCGCGAGGATTTTGGTGCACAGGCTGAGCGCATTATTGGTCTCTGGCAGCGCCTTGATCCAGCACAGCCTGAAGTATTCGACATGATCGACAGCCGCGGGGGGATATTCTGCTCATGGACGAAAGCGCAACGAAAGTCCGGCTTTGCGCAGCTCCTTTCGAGTTTCGATCCGATGTATGATCGCTTCTACCCTATGCGACTGAAGAACGGCGAAAAGACCCTGATCTCTCCTGAAGAATTCGCTGCCTGGGAAAATGCCGAATGGCCGGATCCCCGGTGGTAAACTTGGGCGCATCAATCGCGATATCAGCCAGATTGGGGCTCCGTGGGCATTTCTACAATAATACACGCTGAGCGAATTTGAAGTTGTTTGGATTGAAGCGGTTAGCTCGGATTGGCCTGAACCGTTCGAGGGGGCGGTCAATTTCGTTCCAGAGGTAGTCGCCGGTGAGTGCGATATGCACCCATGGTAACGGTGCGACCTGGGAAAGCAGCTCGTCCGGAATGAGAATGCCCTGACTTCTGATATTGAGAGCGGCGGTGTAAAATTAGTCCACGGTAGCGGCGGGATTGTCCTGCTTCGGGCGGCGTAAAAGTCGGCCACCTATTTACCCTTCTGCGACGCATGCAGGAGGGTCTGGGGATCTACACCGTGGAATTATATCTGAAGGTTCGACTGGCTTGCTCGGAAGGAATGAGCCGTCGTCAGGCTGCGGAGCATTTCAACATATCGCGCGACAGCGTTGCCAAGATGGTTTCGTGTTCGACGCCGCCCGGTTATCAGCGTCAGTTGCCGATCCGGCGACCCAAACTGGATGCGTTCGTTTCGACCATCGATCATTGGCTTGATGAGGACCTGAAGGTGCCGCACAAGCAGCGCCATACAGCCAAGCGGGTGTTCGACCGTCTTCGTGATGAGCGCGGGTTCACCGGCGGCTACACGATCATCAAGGATTACATACGCGAGCGGGATCAACGTCGCCAGGAGGTGTTCGTACCGCTGTCGCATCCGACCGGCCATGGGCAGATTGATCGATGGCACGATCTCCCTAATCATATCGCATCCCATTGAGCGCTTCGCGTTCGAGGCAATCGCAACTCTTATGAAGGCCAAAAGTGCTGGTCGCGACGCCGGCGGATTCCGGGTAACCTTCGGTTTCGATATGCACAGTCCAGAGAGCGTTTGAAGATACTCGGTGTTGGCCTGCTTGCGATGGCTAGTTTGGTGCCGTTTGCGGACTGACCGGTCCCATCATACTCATTGGGGAAGCGGGCATTCAGATGTTCGCGTAGAGGAGGAACCAGCCTCGACAAGGCGAGAGAAGCGGCGCACCGTTTCCTCGGCATCGTGACCGGGGGTCGACGCCCCTCCACCGATATGCTGAGCAGAATGCTTTTGACCCCATAGGGTTGGCCCTTGGCCTGACCCGTGACGCTGTTGAGATTGTTCAATTTCCCGAGACGCAGCCTTCACGACCTTTACTTTCCTGTCTTGAACGACGCTTATTCGCTTCCAGGTGTTCGGGATGCGCGCACTGAGCGGAGTAAAAATGGGCTTCACATTCTTCATTGCCGCAATCGGCTTCGGACTGCGAATTCATGCGGATGGACTGTTTCTCGATCAGCTTCGGAGTGGCGATCCAGAGGCCCTGCGTCTGCTCGTCGAACGTCACCATGCTGCCCTTGTCGGCCTAGCGCAGTCCATCGTGAAGAACCGTGCGACGGCGGAGGACGTGGCTCAAGAGACATGGCTTTCGGTGATTGCAAACATCTCCCGGTTCGAAGGCAAGGCGGCACTGTCGACCTGGATCATCGCAATCCTGCTGAACAAGGCCAAAACCCATGCCAAGCGCGAAGGACGTTACGCTCCGCTCGCACAGGAAAACGATCGTGGTGATGAAAACGATCACGTATCGCCATCAAGGTTTGATGCGACAGGCCACTGGATCGACGCACCGCGCTCCTTCGATGGCCTGAACCCGGAGCGAATATTCGCCGGACGCCAATTGTGGAACCATGTTCGGGAGATGATCGAACGGCTTCCGCCGGCGCAGAAGGCTGTTCTCATCATGCGGGATGTCGAGGGTCATGATGCGGCGATGACTTGCGAGCTTCTTGAGCTGACACCGGAAAACCAGCGTGTCATGCTTCACCGCGCCCGCACGCGTATCCGCAATGAGATCGAGACCTTGCTTGTCGGAAAAAATTCGGACCATCACGCAAGCGTGAAAGGAATGCTGTAACGTTCCCGGTTCAGCCAAGTCTTATGGGCAGAACCCGACCGGGTTTCAACCAAGAGGCGAACGGTATTGCTAAGCTGTAGAGAAATCCCAAACATTGCCAGCGACTATATCAGTCGGGAGGGTTCGAAGCGGACCCGGCTGATGATGTCTCTTCATCTGGCGCAATGCAAAAACTGCAGAACCTATGTTCGCGGGCTGAAGATCACCAGAAGCCTGGTCTCCGACAGCATTCGGGGACCCGTGGCCGATGAACTCCTGCAAACTCTTGGTCCCAAGAATCCGGATCGTGATGGTTCTTTCAAGGAGCCGAACGAATGAGACTAGATGCCTACAATTTTTCGACGAGCACAGTGAGCTCGCAAGCTGAAACGGCTTTCGAGGCCGCGGTTCACGGTCTGGCCGCCCATAGCCCAAACACGGGGGTCGCGCTCCAGTCGACCCTGTCGGCGGATCCCGATCACGTCGCGGCGCTGGCACTCAAGGGCTTTGCAAACCTCATCCTCGCCCGGTCTGAACTGGTTGCGCCGGCGACGGAAGCATTGGCTGCAGCGCGAAAAGCCATGGCCAGCCGCGACGGTGGAACCCGGGACGAACAGGTCTTGGTGCATGCGCTCGCGGCAGCCGTGGACGGCTCGTTTTCTATGGCCGCCCAGCGACTGGACGAAGGCTTTGCCGAGCGGCCGGCGACCTTCCTCCCATTCAAGATATCTCATGCCCTGCGCTTCATGCTGGGTGATGCCAAGGGAATGCTCTCGGCGAGCAACCGGGTGATGGAAGTCTGGAGCGAAGAACTGCCGGCTGCCGGCTTCCTGCTCGGTTGTCATGCGTTCGCGCTGGAAGAGCATGGCTTCTACCAGGCAGCCGAAACGGCCGGACAGCGCGCCGTTCGCCTGCAGCCGGATGATGCCTGGGGTCTGCATGCCGTGTCGCATGTGCACGAGATGCGGGGCGATACCACAGCCGGCATAACCTGGCTCGAAGAGGGCCGGAACTCCTGGTCTCGCTGCAACAACTTTGCCTTCCATATGGCCTGGCATCTGGCGCTCCTGCATCTTGAGCGCGGCGATCACGAACACGTTCTGAAGATCTATGACGAAGAAGTGCGCCCACAACAGACGGACGATTTCCGGGATGTGGCCAACGCCGTCTCGCTCCTGTGGCGGCTCAATCAGACGGGCGTGGAGGTGGGTTCCCGATGGGCGGACCTGGCGGAGATCGCGCTGAAGCGGCGGCACGATACGACGCTTGTTTTTGCGTCACTGCACACGCTGGCAGCTCTTGCCGCGCTTGGAGAGTATACCGGGGTGCGCGACGTCATCAGTGGACTGGAGCTGAAAGCTGCCGGCAACGGCGACCAGGCCCGCGTTGCAGCAGAGGTCGGACTACCTCTTGCCCGTGTCATCGCCGGCATGAGCACGCCCGCCGATCGTCGGATGCTCGATCAGCTCGTCCTCGACATACCGATGATCGGTGGCAGCAATGCGCAGCGTGATTTCTTCCTGCTCGCGGTGGCCAAAGCTGCGGGGACGAACGGTGACGCCGCAGGGCTGTCTCGAATACGCGCCGTGCGCGGCCTGCTGCATGCCGAAGATCGACTGCTCGGTTCGATCGAAATGCACAGGTCGCTCTAACTTTTTGAATGTGCACCCTATCGACGTTCACTAAGAGGGAACGACAATGACCATGATCGACACACACAGTGCGCCTTTGTTTCCGCAGATCTCGGGGAGGCTGTTCACCACCATCGTCATCGCGGGGCTGGCCGCAGACATCACCTGGGAATTCTGGGCGAGAGCGATAACACCGCTCCTTGTCGGCGGTGCGCTCGAACCGGCGGCACTCGTCCAAAGCGTGTTCGGCTTCCAGAACCGTCTTGCGGGTGAGGTCATCCACGCAATCGTCGGGATCGTCTTTTATCCGATCGGGTATCTGTTTATCGCGCGGCCGCTCCAGCGGATGATGTTTCCCCGTCTGCCCCTGTTCCTGACAGGGCTCGGTTTCGGGACGGGCCTCTGGATCTTCGCGCTTTATGTGATGGCTCACCTTATCGCCGGTCTGCCCGCCTTCCTCGGCTTCATCCCTTTGACCTGGGCATCGCTCGTCGGCCATTGGCTGTTCGGGCTGGTTGTGGCCTATGTGGTTTGGTTTCGTGAGCGCTGATCCTTGTGAAACGGCAAGATCTTGAGACAGGAAATGCCGCACACCATTTCGATGGTGTGCGGAATTGCGCCTCAGAAGCCGATTTCCCGAAGAGCGGCATCCAGATGCTCCGGGCGAACCTGATGGCCGCCGTCATGAATACACAGCGCGACTTCACCCCGATTGCATCCCGGCGTGACCTCACACGAAATGCCACCAATCGTCTTCTCGACCGGCGCTTCGCTTTCGCAGCTCTCGCGTTTGCGGATCAGGGCGATGCTCTTGAATGTATCACCCTGATGGAAGCTGGAACCGATGGCACGACCGCTCAAGGGGAATGTCTTGTCCGCCGAGCCGTGAATGTGCACAATCGGCGGCATGTCCGCGACGCAATCCGCCTGCTTCGGCAGCGGATCCCAGAAAACACCGGAGAAGGTCACGGCGCCCGCAGTGCGGTTTCCCTGCTGGCAGAGCGTGTACCAGGCCATCGACGCGCCTTGCGAGAACCCGCCGACCAGCGTGTTTTTCGCGGTGAAGCCGAACCGCATCTCCAGATCATCGAACACGTGCCCGACGAAGCGCTTCTCGTCACGATAATCTCCGGGGGCATTGGGGTGAGACCAAGTGCCGTTCAAGCCATCAACAGCCGCAAAGGCGAGCCCGTGTGCATGGGCCACCTCGACAAGGGCGCGGTGCTGCATCTGCAACTCGGCCGAACTCTTGTAGCCGTGAAAAAAGACGAGCACACCTTTTGGCGTTCCGGAGACCGGCATCTTGATACGATACGAGCCATCCGCCACAACACAGGGGACGGCGTCCCCACAGTCGGCCGCATGCGCGGCAATCGGCGCCAGAAGTCCCGCCGACATCATCAAAAACTGCGAAAAAGCCACCCCGTCGTCTCCTGCCCCACGTCCTGCTTTCCACCTACAGTCTTTGGTGAAGTGCCGCAATTTGCCGCCGCTTCACGATTCTGCGAGAGGCCTTTACTCCATGTTTGACCCGAAATCCGAAACGCCCGCCCGGGTGGTTGAAACCATTGCGGCCACATTGAACGCCCACGGCGTGCGTCACGCCTTCGGCATGCCGGGTGGCGAGGTCGTGACCTTGATCGACGGCCTGGAAAAGGCCGGGATCGCGTTCCACCTCGCACGCCACGAGACGGCCGCAGCCTCGATGGCGGCAGGCGCAAGCGTTACCACCGGGACGCCGGGCCTTCTCGTCACCACCGTCGGACCGGGCCTTGCCAACGCTGTGAACGGCATCGCCGATGCAGCCCAGGAGCATGTGCCGCTTATCGTCATCTCGGGTATTGTCGATCGCGCCACGCGGGCCCGCTACACGCATCAGGTCATCGATCACGCCCAGCTTTTGCGGCCTCTGGTCAAGGCAAGTTTCGAGATCGAGTGCGAGAGTGCCGGACCGACCGTTGCCCGGGCGCTGGCGCTTGCCCTGACGGAACCGATGGGGCCGGTTCATCTCGATCTGTCCCCCGCAGTCGCGGCCATGGTCGACCCCAATCCGAGGGTGATCAGCCCGTCAACGGTGCTTGCGCCTGCTGTTGGAGCTGCTGACCCGGCGGTTCTGACCCTAGCGCAGCATCTGTCGAAGGCCGAGCGACCACTGATCCTGGCCGGTTTCGAGGCAGCGAGGGCAAATGCAGGTGTTCACATCCTGCGCCTGGCCGAAGCGATCGGCGCCCCGGTCCTGACGACCTACAAGGGAAAGGGGCTCATTCCGGAAACCCATCCTCTCGCTCTCGGCGGTGCAGGCCTTTCGCCACTGGCTGATGCCATCATGCTCGACCTCATCAGACGCGCCGATCTGATCCTGATGATCGGCTACGATCCGATCGAGATGCGTCTCGGCTGGCTCGATCCGGTGTCTGATCCCGACAAGATCGTGGAAATCACCGCTGCAGCGCCCGATCATGCGATGCACCATGCCGCGACCCGTTTTCTAGTCAACACGGCCGATGCAGCATCGGCCCTCGCGACTGCGGTTCAGCCCAAGACATCCTGGCCTGACGGCGAGCACATCCGCGCCCGTCAACAGGTCGCAGCGATCTTTGCGACCCGCTCGGACTGGGGTCCCCACGCCATCATCGACCTGCTCAACGAGGCCGCCGGCCCCGATGGCCTTGTGACGGTCGACAGCGGCGCGCACCGGATCTTGCTATCGCAAAAATGGAGTGCGGCACGCCCCCTGTCCCTGCTCCAGTCGGCCGGCTTCTGCACCATGGCGGCCGCCCTGCCTCTGGCGATCGGAGCAAAGGTCGCCGATCCCAAGCGCCGCGTCTTCGCGGTCATGGGCGATGGCGGGCTTGAGATGGGCATTGGCGAACTTGCCACGTTGCGTGATCTCGGCCATCCCGTGACTATCGTGGTCTTCCAGGACCAGAGCCTTGCGCTCATCGCATTGAAGCAGGCCTCTGCCGGCCTGGCCTCGGCCGGTGTCTCGCTCGGCGAAACGAACTTCGCCACCGTCGCCACGGGTTTCGGAGGCCATGGCGTTCGCGTTGAGACCGCCGACGATCTGCGCCGCGAGCTAGCTGCCGCAGAACACCGCGCAACGTTTACTCTAATCTCATGCAGTTTTGATGCCGATGCTTACAAAAACACCTTCTGAGCCTGCCGCCAGGTCCGATGCTCCGCGCACCAAGCGCCCTCGCGATCCCCGCCTTGATGTATTTCGCGGGATCGGAATGCTTATCATTCTCCTGGCGCACGTGCCGAATGACCATTGGGCTCTGTGGATCCCGGCGCGCTTCGGATTTTCGGACGCCACAGAAATGTTTGTCTTCCTGTCGGGCATGGCATCAGCGATTGCCTTCGGCCGCCTGTTCGACCGGGAGGGGATCGTCATGCTGTCGGCGCGCGTGGTGCAGCGCATCTGGCAGATCTACTGGTCGCATATCTGCGTTTTCCTCGTGATCGCAACGCTGATGGCGATCGCCGGCAACAAGCCCGATGGAACCTCCTATATCCAGAGCCTCAATCTCATCCCGCTGTTCACTGCCCCCGCCCCGCTTATTGTGGGACTGATGACCCTGACCTATGTGCCGAACTATTTCGACATCCTCCCGATGTACATGGTGATCCTGGCCCTGATGCCGGTGATGCTGCTGGCCGAGCGGCTGAACCGCCGTCTCCCTCTCCTGCTGATGGCCGCCCTCTGGTTATCCGCCCAGTTTTACCTCGTGCATTTGCCGGCGGAACCATGGTCCGAGCGGCCGTGGTTCTTCAATCCCTTCGGCTGGCAGCTGATCTTCTTCCTCGGGTTCTTCCTGATGCGCGGCACCATCGCTCCGCCGCCCGACAATCGCTGGGTTATGGCGCTGGCGATCATGATCGTCGTCGCAACCGTTCCCTTCGCCTGGTATATGGTCCTTGATGCGTCAGTCTTTTTCCGCGATGCGGCCCACGCCATCCGGCCACTGACCGACAAGACTATGTTCGGCCTGTTGCGGCTCATGCACTTTCTCGCCCTTGCCTATATCGCCTTTCACGCCGTCGGCGTCGGGGGCCAGAGATTGATCCATCCGCGCATCTACCCCGCCACCCGCGTGTTGATGAAGGTTGGGCAACAATCTCTGGCGGTCTTCATCACGGGCATGGTTGTCGCACAGATCATCGGCATCTGGCTCGATCACGTCGGCCGCACGCCACTCTGGACGGCGCTTGCCAATCTCACCGGCTTCGCCCTGCTGATTGCCACCGCTTATCTGGTGGCCTGGTTCAAGACCGCACCCTGGAAGGCATGACATGACATCCGAAAAGAGTGAAGCAATGACCCAGGAAGACACACAGCTTGCACCGGGCAGCCTTGCAGGATTGCGCGTTCTGGACCTGTCCCGAATTCTGGCCGGCCCGACGGCAACCCAGCTCATGGCCGATCTTGGCGCCGAGGTCATCAAGGTTGAAAAGCCCGAAAGCGGCGATGACACGCGCAGCTGGGGCCCGCCGTTTCTGCCTGATGCCGAGGGCAATGACAGTGACCTGAGTGCCTATTTCCTCTGTGCCAACAGGAACAAGAAATCGATCGCCATCGACATCACCAGTGAAGAAGGCGTGTCGTTGCTGCGCCGGCTGGTGGCCATTTCGGACGTTGTGGTCGAAAACTACAAGCCTGGCGATCTCGCTCGCCGCGGTGTCGGCTACGAGGACCTGAGACACATCAAGCCTGATATCATCTGGTGCGCTATCACCGGATTTGGCCAGACAGGCCCCTATTCCGACCGTATCGGCTACGATTTTCTCATCCAGGCTATGGGTGGGATCATGAGCATCACCGGTGAACCGGAGGCAGCCGGCGGTAAACCGGTCAAGGTGGGAGTTGGGATCGCGGATGTGATGTGCGGCATGTATGCAACCGTCGGCGTTCTTGCGGCCCTTAGACACCGTGACCGCACTGGTCAGGGTCAGCATATCGATCTAGCCCTTTATGACAGCCAGGTTGCCTGGCTGATAAACGCGGCCACAAATCACCTGGTTTCAGGCCGGGTGCCCAAGCCTCTCGGCAATGCACACCCCAATATCGCCCCCTACCAGACCTTTGCGGCATACGATGAGTATCTGGCGGTGGCGGTGGGCAATGACCAGCAGTTCCTGCGCTTTGCAGAGGCGATCGGGCGAGCCGACCTCGCCACAGACGACCGGTTCCGGCGAAACAGGGACAGGCTCGCCAATCTTGAGGCACTGCAAGCCTTGATCCAGGCAGAAATATCAAAGGATACCGCCCTATCCTGGGAGCAGCGCCTGCTCGGTGCCGGTGTACCGGCTGGCCGCGTCGCGACGATCGATACCGTTCTGGCCGATCCCCATACGCTGGCGCGCGGGATGGTGGTGGATATGCCAGGAGATGAGACCGAGGATCCGGTTAGTCTTCTTGGAAATCCGCTCAAGATGTCCGTGACGCCAGTTCAGTACCACAGCCGCCCGCCGCATCTCGACGCCGATCGGGAGGCAGTCCTGCGGCTGCTGGACTCGGATTGAGGTGAGGTGGCCGGATTCAGGGCCCGGTCCAAGCACTTGCGATCCGTTCGGTGAGGGTCAGAATTCCGAAAGCGGCGACGACATAGGCGATAGTGAACAGATCCTGGAAGGCCGTGCCCCTAAGAAAAATCGGGCCGTATGACCAGAGGATCACGAGCAACCATTTAAGGCCTGCGGCCACGGCAAGTCCTAGGAGATGGCGTAGGAGTGAAGGCTTGCCGTCCTGGCTCATGAGCCCATCTCACGCTTCGCGGGCATTTTGACGCGAAAAATCAAAATGTCGTCGCGCTGCTCCACCTCGCCGTCAAGCTCGATCAGCAAGCCGGTCCGATTCAGCAGTGCGCGGGGCAAGGGCCCTCCGTCGGAGCCTGCCATCAGCAGGAAGTTATGGCCCTCGACCGGTGATGTCGTCACGAATACAGGCGGCACGCCGCCGGTAATGCAGAGATTGGCGCAGGCCTTGTGCGCGAGACCGGTTCCCGGCCGCATGGCTCCGGCATAACACTTGCCATCGCAGATTTCGCCGGTCAGTCGCCAACGACCGAGGGATACCGGTGCAGCAGGCTGAATTGCTTCCACGGGCGAAGTGGCGCTGGCCAAACCAGGGTTGCCACCCACCAACAGCATGTCGAGGTCGCCGCGCTTGACGAAGATGCCGGAGACCTCGGCCCATTGCCCGTTGAGAGGATCGGCGTCCTTGGCGACACCCGCTTTGCCTTGCCCGGACAGCATGATGGCGCGCGGGCCTCTGCCATCGCGTGCGGGCACGCGCAGGATCGGATAGGGCAGCATTTCCAGCACACCGGCCAGTCGCCCGCCCTGCAATTCGTCGACATAACCGCCGGAACCGGGGTTCTGAGCGGAGAGCGAGAACGCCAGGGAGGCAAAGGCGAGGCCCAGGAGGAAAAATACGACGAAGAGAAGCATGCATTGCGCGATCGCCGGCGGGACCTTCTTCGCATAACCGATGAAAAAACCAGGATCTGGCGGACGAGGCATCATGGCGAAGTCCTTGTTGTCGGCATTGTCTGAGAGGCTGGGGACATAGCGCCAGTGACCGTGACAGGCTCGATCCTTGTGCCGAGCGGCACGGCGACAGGATCGACGAGGACCCGTGTCCCCACGACTTTCACATGATACTTGCGCACCCTTTCCTTGAATGGCGGCGGCGCGCATCCGTCTTCCAGGCGATACTGGTAGCCGTGCCAGGGGCAGGTCGCAAAACCCATGACGACCTTGCCTTCTCCGATCGGGCCATTCTGGTGTGAACACAGATTGGAGAGAGCCGACAACTGGTTCTTGAACCGGAAGACAGCGACCCGCTCGCCTTCAGGCAACACGCCGACAATGGCAAGTCCTTCCTCAATGGCGCTCAGATCGCAGACATCTACCCAGCCTGTCTCCGCTTCGATCCGGGACGGGGCCTCATCGATCGCCTGTTCCCGACGCCCGGCCTGCAGATGCAGCACCGACAGCGCGACCAGACTTGCACCGAGGGACAATGCCGTCATTGGATTGGATCCATCGATCACCGCCCCCAGGCCCACATGCAGCACGACAGCCGCATAGGCGGCATAGATACTCATATGCATGGCCTTCCAGACGGGCGGCGAGAGGAAGGAGAGCCAGAAGTCGTGGCTCGTGGCCGCCAGCACCAGCAGGATCAGCAGCGCGAAGATGCCGAACAGCTCAAACGGAAACCCGGAAATGCTGCCGAAGCTCGTATTGCTCGTGAAAAGCGCGGTGAGCTTCGGGGTGGCGCTGAAGGCGAAGTACCAGTCGAGGACGAACATCGCATGCGTAGACGCAACCGCCGCCGTCATGACGCCGAAATGGCGTCGATTATACAGCAAGGGCAAAAAACGCGGATCGAGCCTGGCGAGCGGGCCGATGGCCAGCACGACGGTCAGCAACAGAAAGGCCAGGGAACCGAAGGCACGCATCCGGAGGATGGGCGTATCAACCGCGCGCACGGTCGGTGACAGGAGCGGTGCGAGCTTGAGATAGAGGAGGATGTAGGCAACCACCCCGCACAACAGGACGGCGTCATAGATGAGCTTGTTGCGGTTCCAGCCTACGGGCTTGTATGCCGTGCTCATGGAGCCTCCGGCCGATCGGCAGGCGCGAGCCGTATGGACGGAGCGTCGCGGGAAAGCTTCGATGTCGATGTGAAGGCAAGTGCCAGGCACACAGGCAGGGCAACCGCCAGTGCCGTCCATATCCAAGCATGAGCCTTGCGGTGCGCGCGCTGCATGCGTCTAGTCTCCGCTGCTGCGGGCAAGGATGGCCCATCGCCACACCACCAGTGGCCAGAGAAGAAGGATGCCGGGGATCAGCAGCGGCCGAAACGCGTAGGCACCAACGGCTGCGTGATCGATCCGGTCAATCCCGATGGCCAGAAAGGCGACAGCCACAATGAGACCCGGTGTGACCCAGAGAAAGAGAGCGGCGAAAACGGGGTCAGCAAAAATATCCATGCGTTCGACCTCACTCCAATCCTGTTGCGGGAATGGCAGCGCCGGTCACGACTGCTGCCTCGGGAGAGATGAGGAAAGCGATCAGCCGGGCGATGGAATCCGGCGCCACCCAGTCAGAGACCTTTGCATCCGGCATGGCTGCGCGATTTTGCGGCGTATCGATCGTGCCGGGCAGGATGCAGTTGGCCGTAATGCGATTGCTGCGATGTTCAAGCGCAATGCTCTCCGTCAGCCTGAGCACCGCAGCCTTTGATGCAGCATAAGCAGCCTGATTTGCGCCGGCCTTCAATCCCGGGGCGGCTGCGATGTGCACGATGCGGCCATAGCGGGCAGCCTGCATCACGGGTAGGACGGCGATGCTTGTTACCAGTGCGACCCGCGCATTCAGGGCCATCATCAGATCCCACTGGGCAAGTGCGTCACTGGCAACCGGCCCGGTCGCGAACCCTCCGACCGTATTGACGAGAGCATCGATGCCGCCGAAACAATCCACCGCCGCCTCGACCATGGCCTGCGCGACAGCCGGATCGCCGAGATCGGCGCCGGCAAAGATCAGTGCTTTCGTCCCTGAGGGAAGCGACCGAACGAGAGCATCCAAAACCTCGGCCGTTCGATCGACGCAAACCAAGTTTACACCCTGTCCAGCAAGTCTCGCGGCTGTTGCACGGCCGAGATTGCCGGCAGCACCGGTCACAATCACGCATGTAGGTTTTTGCACGATCTGAACTCCCTAAAGAATGTCAGCTAGACCAACGATGGTCGCGACGGCCTTGTCTGCCCGTTAGACGCTCTTCGCCTAGCGACGTTACAGGCGAGCAAGACAGAAATTTTCTAACCCCGATGGAGCGCGCCTCTCGCTTCGGTGAGTGGGTAATCCCCCGGCAATTAACGGCTTCAAAAGTAGAGTTTTCTCGGGCTTTGTGAACGAGGATATTTTGATAAAGACGAGCAGATTTAGCGAACCCCAAATCCTGGCCATCCTTCGCCAGGCGGAAGGTGGCGTCCCTGTCCCCGAGCTATGCCGGGAACAGGGAATGAGCAAAGAGGTGGCTCGGCTTGTCTGAACAGTTTCGTGCGTTTCGCTAGGTGGATTTCCGCCTCGATTATGCCGCCACCTTCATTGGTGGCAGCGCGTTGAAGTAGGCCTGATCCGGTGTCTGCCCGTCAAGGGATGAATGTGGGCGTCGGCTATTGTACAAGAGGGCGACGGAACACCCACGGGACCGAGGTTCGGGAGCTTTTATATCCGTGGCACCCTTGGTCTGGGCGGCTCGTCCATATCCATGGGTTGGTGGACAAGGGATCTGCTGTGTTCCACTGCAGTCTTTCGGGTTCGAGATCATGCCGGCTGCCCGAAGTTCCGGTGTGGATGTTTGACCGAACACTGAGTGCACGTTGGTTGGTCTTGCCAATCGCGTATGCCGATTTTGCTTGCCTGCTTGCTTTGGCAAAGTTGCTGGAAGAGGCAGGCACCCCGTCGCAAGGCGCGGATATGAGCGCAGCATTTATCTCTCACGAAACGAGTCGGGGAGATGTCCATGCCACGCCAGTTCACGACATATCAGTTCGATCTGTTCTCGAGCACACACAGCGGGAAGACGCCAGCGATGCCGCAATGACAGACATTTCCGGAAGGAACACAACAGGCGTAAACGGCACTCATCGTGCGGCTGCTCGTCGACCACGCAAACGGCGGAAGCGCCTCCCAGTCGAAGGAGGCCGGTCATGATGCATGAGAAGATCAGCGCCCACCATCTTGAGCGCAAGGCCATTCTGTATGTCCGACAATCGTCAGCTCATCAGGTGTCAATCGAACGAACAGCTCTGTGATGTCGTTAAGCGTCGAGCCGCGATGATGACGGCGAGCGGGCGTGTACTGGCGGATGAGATTTTTTCGTCCACGGCCATTGTCCATCGATTTCGGCTTCCAGCGAGAAGCTCAGAAAAGTCCGGATGAGGACAATCATCCCGAGAAGCCCGACGCTTTCCCAGGTCAAGGGCGAAATGATCGTTGCGATGATGTCCGCACCTATCAGGATCTCAAGGCCAAGCAATATGCCGCGACCGAGGTTGGCGCGGTATCGCTCGTATGCGTCCCGGTGGTCGATTGCGAAAATGTCTCGCGCATAGGCGACCGTCGCGATCACGACGCCAACCAGGATCACGCCGACTCCGAAGAATTCGAGGCCGATCGCAAGAGGCTTCAGAACGGGAGCAATCAGACTGGAGAGACCGCTCGTATCATGCCCGACGTCCATCGGAGGTTCCTTTCATGAAATGGAAATAAGGCCGAGCCTCTTGCAGGTTCAGGATTCTACTCCGGTACTGCTCGCGAAGAGAGCGAGAGTGGCGAGGATGACCGGCAGGCTGAAGGCCGCCACGGGAGCGAACATGTAGCCAGCCGCACCGATCCCACAGCCGAAAGCGAAGGTGGCGACAGCGGTGGCCATCTTCTTCACCCGCGCCTTTGCGACAGCGATCTCGTCAGCCTTAGGGTTGGCAAGGAGGTCGGCAAGATCAAGCATGATCTGGGTTGTCGTCCCGGTCATCAGAGTTGATGGCGGAGCCTTGGCGAGATGTGCCTTGTGCAGGCCATTCTGGATGGCCATTGCCGACACAAGGGTCATCGCGACGACCAGTGTGATGCCGCTGTTGTCGCCCTGGAAGGGTCCATAGAAGAAGGCCATCATCGCGACCACCAGGAGCAAGATCAGCTTGACGACAAGCATCGGACGGATCGGTGAGCGGTCTCGGCTTTCTATTCTCAAGCAGACCAGGCGAGACGCGAACACAATCACACAGAACATCGGAAGCGCCAGCAGCTTCGACCATGCGCCATCCAGACCGTGCGCCATCGTTGCACCTAAAGTCACGAAGTTACCCGTGACATGCGCGGTAAACAGACCGGAGAGTGACAGGAAGCCAAGGGTGTCGACATAGCCACCATTGAAACTCAGGAGAGTGGGAAGGGCGGGAAGCTTCATTGTCTTGGTCTCGCTCTATGCTGAATTTTGGGATGTCCATCCCGCGGCGTGGGTGAGTTTCGCGCCGACCGCCCTTTTCAACAATTGCATCAATTGTTTCGAGTTCATTGCGCCAATCGACATAATGGAAAGGGCGGCCGAAGCCGCCGCGCCCTTTTTCAATTTACGCAGCGCCCGGCCGATTGATTGTCAGGAAGTGGCGGACAACCGGCTTCTCCGGGCCGACATGGTAGGTCAGCACCTTGCCCTGAAGGTCGGCGTCTGCGTTTGAAACCCGCTTGTGTTGGCGAAGATGTTCAGCCCAGGATTCCACCATGAACCACTCGACGATCTTTTCAGGGTCGGCGGAGTCCTCGGTGACACCCCAGCCATAGGCACCATCCCGGCGACGTTCCTTGGACAGATGATCGATGGCATGCAGGAATGCGCTGCGGTGCTGCTTCTCGACCTTGTACTCGATCAGGATCAGAACCGGACCCCGGTCATGGGCAACGGGTTCGGCAACAAGGGGCTCCGGCCAATGGTTGGACGGCACCATGTCGGCGTCGCCTGCCGGAAGCTTCACGCGGTGCATGATGAACCCAGCCACGAGCAGTCCTGCGGCCGCGATGAGCAAGGCGATCTGGATGCCGACAGCTTCGCCAACCGCACCCCAACCCAGGCTTCCCGCCGTCATCGCACCGTTGAAGACGGTCAAATACACGGCAAGACCACGACCGCGCACCCAATTGGGAAGAACCGCCTGCGCCGCGCCGTTCAAAGTGGTCAGCGCAGTGATCCATGCGCCGCCGAGGAAAAGAAGAACGATAATGGCAACAATCTTCGGCGGGGCGAGCGAGAGGACACCCATGACGACGGCTGTGATCAGGGCTGCTCTGAGGAGCAGACCGTCCGAGCTCAGGCGTTCGCGCAGTCTCGGCATGATCAGTGCTCCACCGATCGCACCAGCACCCACGGCGCCAAGCAGGATGCCGTAGAAGCTCGCATCACCACCCAGCAATTGCCGGGCAACGAGCGGAAGAAGCGCCCAGACAGCACTGGCAAAGGCAAAGAAGATTGCGGCGCGCAGCAGGACGATATGCAGCGGCCTGCTCGAGCGTGTGTAGCGAAGGCCTGCCCGGAAGGCGCCAAAGAAATTTTCCTGGAGTGCGTCGTTGGCGTTCTTCGCCCGTGGCCACCAGACGAGCGCCGCGATGACGAAGATGTAGCTGGCCACGTCGGCGCCGTAGGTGATCCCGGCTCCGAATGCTGCAAGCAGCAGGCCGCCAGCGGCTGGGCCGATGGAGCGGGCGATATTGATGCCCAGCGAGTTGAGCGCCACAGCGCTTTTGACATCCTCGCGCTTCACCAGTTCAGGCACGATCGCCTGCCAGGTCGGCCCCATCAGAGCCGCACCGATGCCGCCGAGGAAGGTCAGGCCGATCAGGGCGCTCACCGAAAGCATGCCGGTCTTGGAAAGAACCATGAGGCTTATGCTGACGGATGCAAGCAAGAGCTGAACGGCAATCAGAAACTTGCGACGATCGAGGATGTCGGTGAGAACCCCCGCAGGAATGGCCAGCAGAAAGATCGGGAGGGTGCCGGCCGCCTGGACCATGGCAACTGCGGCGGGCGATGCAGACAGGTCCGTCATCAGCCAGGAGCTGGCGACATCGCGCATGAAGCTGCCAGTGTTGCCAAGCACTGTGGCGATCCAGAGAACCGCAAAGATGGGTTGTGCAAGGGGGGCAAAGCTGCCTCCTGAGGATTTCAAAGCGCTCATTTGCCTTTTCCCCTGGTGAGATCGTTCGCAGCGACCAAGATGAAAGCACCCGCAAGGCCGAGGTGCTCGAAGAAGGCATTGGTCGCCATCATGCGATCCATGCCGGGCGCCATTTCCCAAAAGCGAAGGGCGAGGAAAGTCGCCAGGATGGTGAAGCCTGCGAGCGCCAAGGCTCCGGCCCAACGAAGGACGCCGGAAACCACCAATGCCGAGGCCGCAAGCTCAAACGCGATGACAGCGACAGCGAAGAAGGGTGCAGGATGGAGGCCGAAATGATCCATCTCGGCCAGTGCGCCATTGAAATCGAAGATCTTCGTCAGCGGGCCCTGAATATAGGCTGCGCAGAGCGCAAGCAGCGCGACTGTGCGTACGATCGGCGAACCGATGAGACGTGGCAGACCGGACATGGCCGTCTGAGAGGTGTAGGTATGATGTGGCATCGTTGCTCCTGCAGGTTCGCCGGTCTGATCGAACGGCTGCGTTTGATGGAGCGATATTGGCTGGTTATTGCCATGCCAACAATTGCAGCAATAGTGTCGATTCAATTGCGCAAACTGCAATTATCATATGGATCGCTTGGGCGACAATACGGCCGCCCAAGCTGGTCTAGAGGTCAGACTGCCCAGCAGGAGCAGCCCAGCGCACCGAAGAAGCCTTTAAGGTCAGCGATCGGCAATTTCGACGTCCAGGCCCCGGCGTGGTCGTGACCATGCACACCGCAGTCGCTTGCGCATCCGCATGTGGAGATCGCGGTACGTCGAAGCGAGCGGGCACCTGCCCCTTCCGGCTCGCCCCAGGCAGCATAGCCGCCGAACTTGCGCACAGGCGACCAGTCAGGCATGGCTGGCGGCACGTCGTTCTCGTCGAGCGCTCTGAAGTCGCCGGAACCATAGACGATCTTGCCGCCGACCATGGTCAGCTCCGAGACCAGGAAAGAAATCTCGTCCTCGGCGCAGGAGAAGAAGTCCTTGTCCGGTACGACGAGATCGGCGAACTGGCCTTTCTCGATGCGCCCCTTTTTGCCCTCCTCGTTGGAGAACCACGTAACCTTTTCGGTCCACATGCGAAGCGCCGTCTCGCGGTCGAGGCAATTGGCACGCGGATAAAGCTGCATGCCGCCAACCGTCTTGCCCGTCACCATCCACGACAGCGAGACCCACGGATTATAGGAGGCGACGCGGGTCGCATCGGTGCCGGCCGAAACATTGACGCCCTTGTCGAGCATCTTGCGGATTGGCGGTGTCGCTTCGGCAACGCCGTGGCCGTAACGCTCAACGAAATATTCGCCCTGATAGGCCATGCGATGCTGGGTGGCGATACCGCCGCCAAGCGCTGCGATACGGTCGATGGAGCGATCCGAGATCGTCTCGGCATGGTCGAAGAACCAGTTCAGGCCTTCGAGCG
Source organism: Rhizobium sp. 18065 (assembly GCF_902706095.1). Taxonomy (GTDB): domain Bacteria; phylum Pseudomonadota; class Alphaproteobacteria; order Rhizobiales; family Rhizobiaceae; genus Allorhizobium. The sequence continues at coordinate 48,137 of NZ_CACSJP010000014.1, read as the reverse complement.
GTATGTCCTTGTTGACCTTCTCGAAGACGTCGAGCGAACGCGAGATTGTCTCGTCATAGGTCGCGTGCATACGCCATGGCCAGCGGTTTTCGGCCAAAACCCGAACCACTTCCTCGAGCTCGCCTTCCATTTCCGGCGCCATTTCCGGGCGCGGCTGGCGGAAATCCTCGAAATCGGCGGCGGAAAAGACCAGCATTTCGCCGGCACCGTTGTGGCGGAAATAGTCGTTGCCTTGCTTGTATTTGACCGAGGACGTCCAGTTGAGGAAATCTTCCTTTTCTTCCTTGGGTTTCTGGGTGAAGAGATTGTAGGCCAGACGCACCGTCATCTGGTTCTCGTCCGAAAGCTTCTGGATGACTTCGTAGTCGTCAGGATAATTCTGGAAACCACCGCCGGCATCGATAACACCGGTAATGCCCAGGCGGTTCAGCTCACGCATGAAGTGGCGGGTCGAATTGACCTGGTAGTCGAGCGGCAGCTTCGGCCCCTTGCCAAGCGTCGAATAGAGAATGCCGGCATTCGGTGTGGCCAGCAGCAGTCCGGTCGGGTTGCCATTGGCGTCGCGGGTGATCTCGCCGCCCGGCGGGTTCGGCGTGTCGCGGGTATAACCGACGGCGCGGAGCGCTGCGCCGTTCAGAAGTGCCCGATCATAGAGATGAAGCAGGAAGACCGGGGTATCGGGTGCGATCGCATTGATCTCTTCGATTGTTGGCAGACGCTTTTCCGCGAACTGGTGCTCCGTGAAACCGCCCACAACACGGACCCATTGTGGAGCGGGTGTGATCGCCACCTGCCGCTTCAGCATGTCCATCGCGTCGGCGAGCGAACGGACCCCGTCCCAGCGCAGTTCCATATTGTAGTTGAGGCCGCCGCGAACGACGTGGGTATGGTTGTCGATCAGACCCGGCAGGACTCGTTTGCCCTTCAAGTCGACGATCTTGGTATCGGGACCTGCCAGCGCCATGATCTCGCCGTCCGTGCCGACGTCCAGAAACAGGCCGTCCTTGATGGCAATCGCTGTCGCATTTGGATTGGCGCGATCGAGTGTCGTGACGCGCCCACTATGAAAGATCAGGTCGGGATGCATGGTTTGTACTCCGGTCTGGTTGGGATCCGCGGCGTTGGCCGGTGAGAAGAGGTTTGAGAACGCCAAGCTCGAGGCTCCGCCAAGAAAGGTCCGACGCGTTGTCATCAGCTCTGCTCCTTATTCTCGCTTTCTGCACGACGAGCAACCTCCAAGCCCTCGCCACCTTTTGGCAGGTGAGCGAACATGTGGGGCTTGATCTGATTGAGCCAGGAAACGGCCGCGGGCTCCTTGCTCCACAGAGATTTGGCGAGCGGGACGATCTGTTCGCCGACGAGAATGCCGAGAAGACCGACGAGGGCGATGACCGGCGGAGCCGGCGAGCGGACGTTCAAGAGGCTGTAGACGATGCCGACGAGCAGACCTGCGCCGAGCGACAAAAGATACATCTTCATAGGATGTCCTCCACGATTACGGAAAGGCCGCTCCGACGGGGTTGTCGAAGCGGCCAGATCAGGTTCTTACTTGCCGGTTTTCTGGGCCGGGTTCGGGCCGATGCGCTTGCCGTGGGTTACGCGTTCGGCGGCGTTGTGGACCATGGTGTAGGCGTAATCGATGCCCATGCCGTAGGCACCGGAATGTTCCTTGGCGAGCGAGGTGACCGCATCATAAGTTTCGCGGTGTGCCCAGTCGCGCTGCCACTCGAGCAGAACCTGCTGCCAGGTGACCGGGATGACGCCGGCCTGCACCATGCGGTCCATCGCGTATTTGTGCGCATCGCTGGAGGTGCCACCGGAGGCGTCGGCAACCATGTAGATCTCGTAATCCGGAACGTCGCGCATGGCCGACAGCGCGAAGGTGGTGTTGCAAACTTCGGTCCACAGGCCAGCGACGACGATCTTCTTGCGGCCCTCGGTGGCGTTCTTAGCCAGCGCGTCACGGACGTTCTGGTCGTCCCAGGAGTTCATCGAGGTGCGCTCGAGAATGTCGTTCTCCGGGAATACGGCGAGCAGTTCGGGGAAGGTATGACCGGAGAAGGAAAGCGTTTCGACCGTGGTGATAATGGTCGGAACGTTGAAGATCTTCGCAGCCTTGGCAAGGCCAACGACATTGTTCTTCAGCGTCTGGCGATCCATCGACTGAACGCCCATCGCCATCTGCGGCTGCTGGTCGATGAAGATGAGCTGGCTGTTTGCCGGGGTCAGGACTTCGAGCTTGGACATGGTCAATTCCTCGTGGGTTATGTGGACCGCTTTTGCGGGATCAGAAACAGGCGGCAGCGTTCGATGGGGCGTCGGGTGGTGACGCTCGCTCTGCAATCCTCAAAGCTCCCGGCACCTGCGAGGTAAGCCGTTCACTCGTTGTCTTGGCTGCTGATTAGAAAACTATCGCATCGGCTTTCGACGCAGAATTGCAATATTATTTGTGAATGAATTGCCATTTCCGCAACAATCAAAATTGCCGCCTGTTGCCGTCGCTATTGTAGGAGGCGCTTGCCGCTCCCCGATCACAGGCGTTTTCGCTTAAAGTGCACAGCGGGTCTTGTTGAATAGTCAGGTGCGTAGAACGAAAGACCGGCGAAACACCCGACGCAGTCGCGATCATGATGCCCGGATGTTCAGGCGTTGCGCCGCCAGATGCCTGGTGTGGTGCCGACGACATTCGCAAAGACGCGCGTGAAATGGCTCTGGTCCGAAAAACCGCATGAGATCGCCACTTCGGAAAGGCTTGAACTCGTGTCGAGCAACATTGCCCGTGCTTGAGCAACCCTCTCGCGCAACAGCCATTGATAGGGTGTCATGCCCGTGGTTTCACGAAAAGCGTGGATGAAATAGCCGCGTGAAAGACTGCAGGCTTGCGCCAATTCCGCGACCGAGACGTGACCATGAAGATTGTCGAGCATCAGCGACTTGGCGACATTTTCCTGAGCACGGGAGAGTTTCCGCGTTCTTGTGCCGGACGAGACGACACGGTCGCCGTACTTCTGAACGACATGAGTTCCAATCGCGGTGGCCAGTTGATCAATGAACAGGGCGCTCGCCTTCTCCGGATGCTGGAGCGCGGGTACCAGCGCACGCGCGAGGCTCGCGAGAACGGGATCCGCCTGGGCGGTAACGGTGTTCAACGCCGATACCATCGAAAGGTCGGCCTCCTCCGCGATCAGGGCCAGGGAGTTCGGGGATATTTCGAGTAGGACGAAGTCGAAAGGGGTCTCAAGTTCGGCTTTGTAGTCGTCGCCCAGTCTGCGGATATAGACGGCGTCGTTTTCGAAGACATGGGTTGTTGCGTGGTATTCGTGAAAGATGCGACGCGTATGGCCGGGCAGCGTGGAAACACCCACGACAAACCCGCGATCGCTTGCCGGAGTGGCTACCTGCTGCAGAAGCGCTTCCTGCGATCCCTTGCGCTGTATGGTGAGACCAGCTCCGCGAATTTTCTGGTTCGTGTATAGTTTGTCGAACGGGCATCCGAAGCTGTCGACCGATGCAATGCCGGGAATTTCCGAAGGAACGGTGGATTTCTTCAGCAAAAACGCTACCTTCCAGTTCGACCAAGCCAGACGGCTAGTCTCTTTCCCGTCGCTCATCGGGAAACTCTTGGCCGTTCACTACCGTGCTATGATACGCCACAACAGTGAATTGAACGTGATATTGCAAACCTCCGGATCAAGAAGTCAGTTCGACGTCCGTGACTTTTTCATAAGAGTTTTGTTGTGACCGAAACATCGGCGATCGCCGAACAACATGAGTAGGTGGTTCGGGGCGGCCAGCCCACCCACTCTCGTAACTCGACCTCTCCAGAAGGCTGAAATTACGATGGCCCACGTCATCCGCGGTTATGACGGAGCGTAGCCTTCCGTCGTCATCCCTGCCGATGATGCCTTTCTGATTCTGCTATACATGATCGACGTCGTACATTCCGATGGCAGGCCACCCTCGCCGCCAAGGCTCTATCCGAAGGGTTCCATCTGCCTCATCAGCCTCGTGACCGGGGCAGCTATCGCCGTCCAAGGCCAGTTCGATGCACTGGTCGTTCATATCCCACGAAAGCATCTGAGCGAACTTGGGGAGAAGACAGGCCAGCCTTGTGTTGGTGATCTGACGGTCTGTCGTGGCATGGGCGATACGACCGTGCGAGACATAGGGGCAGCGCTCCTCCCTTTGATCGGCCGGGATGACGTGGACCGCTCACTCGTCGCGCAAGACGCACTGAAGCGCCGTGACCAAAGGGGCCACGACGCTTCAGTTATTCCTTCACCTCTGGAACGATGCCGGGTTCAGGCGGCCAGTGGAGCGAGGTTGGTCTGGATCTGATCCCGGAAATCCTCGTACCGGCTCGGCAGCTTAAGCGCTTCACCCAGATGCGCAGTATCTTCGTCGCGATTGAAGCCAGGTTCATTGGTGGCGACCTCGAAAAGAACGCCGCCGGGCGTGCGGAAGTAGATGGCCCAGAAGTAGTCGCGGTCTATGACAGGCGTCACCTGATAGCCCGTATCCATCAGCGCCTTGCGCACTTCGAGCTGCTTTTCGCGGTTATCGACGGCAAAAGCGATATGATGGACTGAGCCGGCACCTGGTCGGGCAAACGGTATTTTGGGCAATGCCGTAAGATCGATCGTATCCGCACCATTTCCATCGGGAATGATAAAGCGGGTGACATCGCCCTCGCTGTCGGCACGCTGATATCCCATGAAGCCGAGCAGTTCTTCGGTTGCACCCGTATTATTCAGGCTGAAACGCGCGCCCGCGAAACCGCGGATAGCCGCATCGTCCGGAATGCCCTCGGCAAGCCAGGGAGCGCGGTTGTCGTCTGCCGATTCTATCAGCGCAAGGCCGTCACCGTCCGGTCCCATGAAGCGAAGGCGGTTGGCGCCGAATGCCGTGTCCGTTTCCAATCCATCGACACCTTGCGCGGTGAAGCGATCCTGCCAGAACTTCAGAGAACCTTTCGGAACGGAAAACTGCGTCTCGCTCACTTCACCTACGCCAGGCCGGCCCAGCATCATGTTCTGGAACGGGAAGTAAGTCATCACCGAGCCGGCGGAGCCGTTCTCATCGCCATAATACAGGTGGTAGACGCTTGGATCGTCAAAATTCACCGTCTGCTTGACGCGGCGCAGGCCCAATGTCTCGGTAAAGAACCGGTTGTTCTGTCGCGCATCGGAGGCCATCGATGTGATGTGATGCAGTCCTTTGATATCCTTGATCATGGTCCGTGACTTTCCAAGCTTTCCTGTTTCGTTGGATGCAGGTTTAAACCGATTGATCCCGACGCAGAATTGCAATATTTCTCTCGAATGAATTGCACATTTTGAAATAATGAGATGAACGATTACAAAGCGCTGAAAACCTTCCTACTGGCTGCCGAGAAGCGCAATTTTGCGCAGGTTGCGCGCGAGCTGGATATGACACCCGCAGCGGTAACGCGTGCCATTGCAGCCCTTGAAGACGATCTCGGTGTGCAACTGTTTGTGCGCACGACCCGCCAGGTTTCGCTGACAACCGACGGGGCGGTTTTTGCCGCGCAGATCCAGCCGGCAATCGCGGCACTCGAAAGTGCCCGCAAGGATGTCAGAAATGCGCATAAGGCAGATCAGGGTCGTTTGCGCATCAGCTCGCCGACCTGGTTCGGCAAGGCTGTTTTGCCTCCGATCCTGTCAGGGTTCAGAGAGCTCTATCCGAAGATGAGTTTTGAGATTTCCCTTTCGGATGGCATGGTGAACATCATCGACGACGATTTCGATCTCGCAATCCGTATCTCGTCTCAGCCGTCGGACAAATTCACCATCTGGCGCAAGATCCGGCTCGTCCCGCGCATCCTCGTGGCAGCCCCCGGAAGCCGGTTCGTTGAGATGCAACATCCAAGCGAACTGACGCCGGACGATTGCCTTGCCTATAGTGGCGAAAGCAGACGGGAAAACTGGGTGCTGTCGGATGGCGGATCGAGCATGACGATCTCGGCCGGCCGTGGGTTCAGTGCCAACAATGGCGAGGTCCTCGCCGACATGGCGGCCGATGGCGCCGGCGTTGCAATGCTGCCAGGGTTCCATATCTCCGAGCACTTGCAAAGCGGGCGCCTCGTCCAGGTTCTAAAGGGATGGGCGCCGCCCGATCTATGGCTGACCCTTTACTATCCCCCTTATCAAGCTCTGCCGCCCCGCATCGCCTCGTTTTCAAAATTCTTCGAGGAGCAGGTTGGGGCGCATATGGTGATGCTCGACTAATTCTCACCTGGGTTGGACAGGAACAGCCAAGAGCGTCGAGACCAATGCATCGCGGCCTGCGGCGATGTCCGCGGCCACCAACGCCTGCAAACGCCACAGATTGCGGTCGCGGATACCTTCCGTCTGAAGATCGATGATCGTCTTGTGCAGATATTCGGCGCAGGATCCGCCCTCACCACAGGCTCTTGCAATAAGACAGGAGGCTTCCTCGATTGGCAGAGGTCGTGTGAGCCCGCTGCGTTTCGTGCTCGCCCAGAAAGTCAAAGCCTTGCAGACACCATGTTCCGTGCGGACTGGCAGCCAACTGACCATATCGATGACCTCGGTATACTTGACCTCACGTGCGATGAGCGCGCGAAGATCCTGACGCCGCCGGTCGGCTGACAGTTCAAAGACGACGCCATCGCATTGGCCGCCACGCTCAAGGGCCATCATCAAGCCGGGTTGGTCACTGGTTGCTCGCCAACGCTTGATCTTCAGGGAGAACGAGCGATGCCATCCGTAAGCGGTGGCCCGCTGCCGGCTGGCGGGTTCGAACTCTGGGTTCCACATTAGCGACCCATAGGCAAAGACCATCAGTGGATCGCCGCCGACTTCGTCTTCTATCTTCTCAACGAGACCGTCGAGCTCCGCCTCAGAAAGCGCGGTCCAGCCCGGCTCGGGGCCGTCGTCACGGACATGTCTGATCGTCAGGGCAACAAGATCAGGGGTTAATTCCATCATCGTCTCGATCAACGTCTGGCATGGATTTGGCAGAATGGCCGCAACGGTTTCCCGTCGCAGCCGCGCCCTTGGGAGGGTTAGCTCTGGATGAACGCCAACAGGTCTGCGTTCAGCACGTCCGCGTGGGTGGTCAGCATGCCGTGCGGGTAACCGGCATAGACCTTCAACGTGCCGTTCTGGACGAGCTTGACCGAAAGCCTGCCGGCATTGTCGATCGGCACCACCTGGTCGTCATCGCCATGCATCACGAGAACAGGGACGGTGATCGCCTTCAGGTCTTCGGTCTGGTCGGTCTCGGAAAAGGCCTTGATGCCTTCATAATGGGCTTTGGCGCTGCCCATCATCCCCTGCCGCCACCAATTCTGGATGACACCGGGATAGACCTTCGCATCGGGACGATTGAAGCCATAGAACGGACCAGTCGGAAAATCGAGGAAGAGCTGAGCGCGGTTCTCGGCAACACCCTTGCGGATGCCGTCGAACACGTCCATCGGCAGGCCGCCCGGATTGCTGGCAGTTTTCAGCATCAGCGGCGGAACGGCTGAGACGAGCACGGCCTTGGCAACGCGGCCGGCCGGCTGGCCATGCTTGGCAACATAGCGGGCAACTTCACCGCCACCGGTCGAGTGGCCGATGTGGACGGCATTCCTCAAGTCGAGATGCTCGACAACGGCGAATGCGTCGGCGGCGTAATGATCCATATCATGCCCGTCGGAGACCTGGGCGGAGCGGCCGTGGCCACGACGGTCATGGGCGACAACGCGAAAACCCTTCGACAGGAAGAACAGCATCTGCGCATCCCAGTCGTCCGACGAAAGCGGCCAGCCGTGATGGAAAACGATTGGCTGCGCGTCCTTCGGACCCCAGTCCTTGTAGAAGATTTCGACGCCGTCCTTGGTGGTTACGTATGCCATCGTGTTTTGTCCTTCAAATGAGTTCGTGATAGGCGCAGCGTTGGCTGCAAAAGCGAAAGTGGGTGACATTGTCATCGTGGCTGCGGCAGCACCGGCTGAAAGCAGCGCGCCACGGCGCGTCATGGGAAAAGTCTCGGTCATGTCGCATCCTGCAATTGTGTCGGTTCGGAGTCAGCCGTGCTTGGCTCGTCTGATGGACACATATTGCCGGTTTACCGCCGGCCCAACAATTGCATCAATTGTTTCGATATAATTGCGATATTAGCAATAATTGCAAAGTTCTGGGAGTGCGCGGGCAATGGTTCGAGGGTCGAGCCAAATTGTCCAAGTGGACCTGATCCGGCCCATGTCGACGAACACAAAGATACAGCGCCACTCTCATCTGTCGCAACGACGAAAAGTAAAACCTCAAGACCCCCCGGCTATCGCCCGCATATTGTCGGCTCCCTTGATAGGATGTGAACCGTCGACCCTCCATTGAATGCGGAAATAATTTCCGCATTCATCCCATTTCCATCCGCTCGCCTTGCAGGCATGTGAACACTTGACTCGGTGATCGCGATGTCCATCGCTTAAACCATTGATCATAAAAGAGCTCCTCGCACGTCACGCCCCTTGGATTTTCTCCTCTGCATAGATCCCCAGAGACGGCGTTTGAGGCTGCTGGTCAGAGACGTTGCTGACCGCTACTCGTCTGACGTCAGTATAATGTGGTGTCGCGACAGGTTGTCGAGAACGACATCCACAATCTCATGCAGATCCGTGCGGGTACTTCCTCCGGCCGCTTGCACCGCTAAGCCCTGGATGACCGTCGAGACGTAACGGGCAAGTTTCCGTGGTACGCCTTCGATTGAAGCATCGCCCTCGTAAAATGCTTGCTCGATTCGCGCCTCAAGAAGCGGTTCGGCTGCGGTTCTGAGGACTTTCAGTTCGTCGCGAATATCCACCGCCTTGTCGCTGCACGATAGCGCACCCTGCACGTAAAGACATCCGGCAGGTCTGGTCGGATCTGTGTCAGCGTCAGCAGTCAGGCGCAGCAATCTTTCGATGGCACGGTAAGCGGTCGGCTGTGATAGCGCATCCGCAACGATCGGCGCTCCGCGGTCGGCGTACAACTTCATCACAAAACGGAACAATCCCTCCTTGTTGCCAAAGGCAGCATAGAAACTCGGAGGCTTGATCCCCATGGCGGCGATCAGCTCCCCGAACGTCGCCCCCTCATAGCCCTTTTCGATGAACAACGGCAGCGCGGCCGCGACCGCCTCATCAATATCGAACTCCCTCGGACGACCCATAGCCATCACCGGCCTCCAGCAATTTATCTAGTCTAAACTATATAAGTGCCTTGACTATTGGTGTCCAGTCCTTGATGTGTAGCCACAACTACATAACCAAAGGATCGATCATGTCTCAGCTTCTAAAAGGTAAAGTTGCCCTCGTCACCGGCGGGGCTCGCGGTATCGGCGCTGCTATCGTCAAGCGCTTGGCCAGCGATGGCGCAGATGTTGTCTTCAGCTATTCCAATTCGAAGGATCGTGCCGACCAAGTCGTCGCGACTGTAGATGCAGCCGGCGGTCGTGCTATTGCCATCAAAGCGGACCAGGCTGTTGGAGCCGAAGTTGAAAAACTCGTCAGGAAAGCCCACGAGGTGTTCGGCAGGCTTGATATACTCGTCAATTCGGCAGGCGTGTTCGTCACCGGCGTCGTCGGCGATCCCGCAGCGGATATCGCAGGCTTTGACCGGCAGCTCGATATCAATTTGAAGGGCGTCGTCACTGCCGTCCGCACCGCGGTTCCATTGATGAGCGACGAGGGTCGCATTGTGTCCATCGGCACCACGGGTGCGGATCATATCCCGTTTGCGGGCGCGTCGGACTATATCGCCACCAAGGCTGCGGTTGCTGCCTATACCCGTGGCTGGTCGCGCGATCTCGGGCCACGTAACATCACTGTCAACATCGTCCAGCCGGGCGCGATCAATACCGAGATGAACCCCGAAGACAGTCCGTTTGCGGCGATGCTCAGCGGTTTGGCGGCGCTCGGGCGGTACGGACAGCCGGAGGATATCGCTGCGGCGGTCGCATTCTTGGTCGGTCCGGACGCAGGCTATATCACCGGCACGACGCTCAACGTCGACGGTGGGCAGACTGCCTGAGGCATCGTCTTAACAACGGTGTTCGCACCATTCATCAAATGCAATCAAGAGTGTTGACCCATGTCGCATCGCATTCGCATCTATCAACAAGGTGCTCCAAGCGTTCTTCGATACGAGGATTTCGAACCAGGCGAGCCCGGAGCCGGTGAAGTTCGACTGAGGCAGGATGCTGCCGGGGTAAATTTCGTTGACACGATGTTTCGCGATGGCACCTTCGGCGTGCAGCTTCCATTTGCGATGGGCGTCGAAGGTGCGGGGATCATCGAGGCAATCGGACCCGGCGTTTCCAGATTCAAAGCCGGCGATCGCGTTGCCTACTGGTTTTCGTTCGGGAGCTATGCCGACAAGCGCATCATCAACGCCGATGCGCTTGTCAACCTGCCGCCACAAGTCTCGACGGAAGAGGCGGCGGCCCTCCTTGCGAAAGGGCTTACAGCCTGGGCGCTTGTCAAGCGTGTTCACATCGTTAAGCTGGGGGCAACGGTGTTGGTGCACGCAGCGGCCGGCGGTGTTGGATCGCTCGTCGCTGCATGGGCACAAGCGCTTGGCGCACGTGTGATAGCGACGGTAGGAAGTCCGGCAAAGGCCGATGCGGTTCGTAAACGCGGTTTTGACCCTGTTCTCGATGCGAATGATCCGGACCTTGCCAGCACGATCAAAGCATCCAATGGCGGAAACGGGGTGGATGCGGTCTACGAACTGGTCGGTGCATCGACGTTCGACCAATCCGTCGCGGCAATCCGGGATGGGGGCGATCTTGTCCATAGCGGCAACGCGTCCGGATCACCTATCATAGACGAAGCGGCGCTGGTCAAACGTTCGATTCGTTATGTAAAGCCGTCCACCGGACAGGTCATCAACAACCGGAAAATCCTGGACGAAGCCAGCGACGATCTGTTTGCCGCTCTTCAAGAGGGCGTCTTCGGCAAACTCGCCATTGCGCGGTATCCCCTGCGCGATGCTAGTCAAGCGCACGAGGACATCGCGGCTCGACGTGCTGTCGGATCGATCATCTTGACGACTTGAGATCAGGCGGGGATCCCGATCATCATCTCAAAGTGGCAATCGGAAGACTTTTTCGGATACCGTCTCCGGACGTGAAGTCCAACACTCACTTTTGCCGCCGGCGGACATGCAAGCGGCCAAGCCGAAGCAGAGCTATATATCAAGATGCAGGTCGCCTCCCTCGGCAGGCACCGAGCAACAGAGCAGCACATCGTCTCTCGCGACCGGATAGCTGGGCTGCGAGAAATAGCTAACACTGCCCTTGATGACCCTGGTTCTGCAATCACCGCAATGGCCTGCCCGGCAACCGTATGCTGGGCTCAGGCTGCGCTGCTCGGCGAGATCCAGCAATGAGCCGTCGCCTGTTTTCCAACGGGCCTCTTTTGCCGACTGCGTGAAGATGACGCGGACAGGCGCAGTGGCAGCCTGCTGGACGGCAGGTGCCGCTAGCCGGTCGCGCATCACACCCGACGGGCCGAAAGCTTCCGCATGCAGGCGTTCGTCGACAATATTCAACCCGCGCAACCCGTCATAGACCGATTGCATGAAGGACGCAGGACCGCAGAGATAAAAGTCATAATCTGCAAAGGGCAAATGCGCCTTCAACATCTCTACGTCGATGCGACCTGCCGCATCGTAACTACCTTCGTCCCCGGGTTCCGCTTGACCCAACACCCTGACATCATGGATCGAGCCCTTGCCACGGTCGACCAGCTCGGCGATTTCGCGATCGAAAGCCCGCTCCCCGTGCCTGCGCGACGACCGGAACAACCAGATCGGACGGCGATGACGGGTCCTATCGCCTTCGTGCACGATGTACCGCAGCATGGACAGCAAAGGCGTGATACCGATGCCGGCAGCAAGAAGTACTGCCGGCCGCCTGCGCTCCATCGCGTCGATGGTGAAGGCTCCCGCTGGAGCAAGCGCCTCGATCTCGTCGCCCGCCTGCAGCCCATGCAGAAGGGTGGATACCCTGCCCTCGCGTTTGACGCTCAGCCGGTAATAGCCGTCGGACGGTGCGCTCGATATCGTGTAGCTGCGGCGGATCGGCTGATCGCCATCGGCAATCCTGACCGGCAGATGCTGGCCGGCCAGATGCGGGATAAGAGCCTGGCCATCCGTTGGTGCGAGATGCAGCGATCTGATCGTCTCGCTTTCCTCGACGATCCCTTCGATGCGAAACCGTCTCCATGTGGTCGCTTTGGCGGCAGCCTGGAGACGGGATTGCGCCTCGCTCCAGCTTCCCGTCATCAGGCTGCTCGGCGACATTCCGTCCTCGGCAAAGGTCCAGCGCAAAGGCAGCGCCTGGCCACGCAGAACCACCTTGTCGGGCAGCACCCGCCACAGCCGCTCGGCGCCCTCGAAGGCTGCGATCTCGGGGGAATCCAGAATGACCTGAACCCGGCCGGAAAGCTGCAGCACATCACCCGTCTCGTGATCGACGAACAGCATGCCGGCGCGCGGATTGACGAGGAAATTGCCAAGCGTGTTGAAAAACAGGTTGCCGTTGAAATCCGGTATGGTCAGGCCGCCATCGGCATCGATGCGCACGAAACCCGGCCGGCCGCCGCGATGGGACACGTCCACCTGCCGGCCCTCGTCATCGCGGTCGACATAGGATGCGACGAAAAACGTGTCGGCCGCTTCGATGATGGCCCGGCTCCGGTCGTCCAGCCGGTCCAGCACAAGCGCGGTAGACGAGAACGGCTCTGCCGGATCGCGCACGAAGGCAAACTGCCGGTTCTGGATGTAGCGCGGGCAGTTGCCATAGCTGTGTTCGACGCTGACGGAAAAGCGATCGCTGCCGCTGCGGCGGATCGTGCCGTTCATGCGGTTGCGGCGCCGGGTGATGAGGTCGATGCTGAGCATGCCGATCGGATCGCCATCCTTCATTCCCTGTTCCGCCGGGTCGCCGGGATCGCCTGCGGCCTCGACATCAAGGGTCAGCGGATCCGGCGAATGCAGGAAGCCGGGCTGGCCGCTGCGGATCGTCGCCCAGGGAGTGCCATCGGCATCCACCGCACCGATGGCGATGAACGGCAGCAGCGGATAAAATTTACGATGCTGGTCGAGCAGGAACCGACGCACGACCTTGCGTCCGACCGTATCCATATGCTCCGCGACACCGGCATGGCGCTGCAGTTGCAGCTCGCCATCATGCCAGGGCGAAACCCGTGTTGTGACTTTGTCGAGCATTGTCGCCTCCAGATCGAAAAGGAATGCAGCCGGTGGCGGCCGGCCGCATTCAGCGCTGTCAGGCGGCAAGGCCGACTGCAGTCCTGGGGAATGCGACAAAACCTGGCAGTGCTTCGATCCGCGCCAGCCAGTGGCGAACATCCGGATGGCGCGCGAGATCCACGTTCCCTTCCGGGGCGCTGACGATGTAGCTGTAGAGCGCGACATCGGCGATCGTCGGCTTGTCGCCGGTGATGAAGCGGTGCCGCTGCAGCTCGGCATTGATCAGGCCCAGAATGCCGTGAGCACGGGCAATCACTTCATCGGCGCGGAAATCGGCACCAAATACCGTGATCAGGCGGGCAGCGGCCGGACCATAAGCGATCTCTCCGGCTGCGACGGAAAGCCATTTCTGGATGCTGGCAATGGTCGCCAGATCGTCCGGCAGCCAGTCCTTGCGACCGAGCTTGGTGGCCAGATAGACGAGAATGGCGTTGGAGTCGCTGACGACCAACCCGTCATCGTCCAGAACAGGCACCTGGCCAAAGGAATTGAGCTTGAGGAAATCAGGCTTTTTATGCGCCCCGTTTGCAAGGTCGACATCGATGATCTCTGCCTTCACGCCGAGCAGCGAGAGAAACAGGGCCGCCCGATGGGCATGGCCCGAAAGCGGAAAATGATAGAGTTTCATGAAAGGCTCCTTTGGGTGCGGAACAGAGGTTCCGGCGACCCTTGAGAAGCTAGTGCCATCCACATTCCTGCGGTAGACTGCATTATCTGGAGTTATCCTCTCGTTTTATGGAAGGTAAAAAATGGACCGTCTTGATGCGATGGCCGTGCTTCTGGCCGTGGTGGAGAATGGAAGTCTGTCTGCAGCCTCACGCGCTCTGCACTCGCCGCTGCCGACCGTCAGCCGTAAGATCTCGGAGCTCGAGGCCCATCTCGGTGTCCATCTGGTGACCCGCACCAGCCGCAAGATCCTGCTGACGGAGGCCGGGGAAAGTTATATCGGTGCGGCGCGCGAAATCCTCGGCCGCGTGGAGGAGGCGGAACGCCGCGCCTCGGGCGAATATGTCGCGCCGCGGGGCGACCTGACGATCACCGCGCCGATCGTTTTCGGCCGGCTTCACGTGCTTCCCCTCGTTACCGATTTCCTGAAGGCTTTTCCGGATATCAATATACGCCTCGCCATGAGCGACCGCTCGGTCAGCCTTGCAGACGAGCAGATCGACATGGCACTGCGGATCAGTCAGCTTGCGGAAAGCAACCTGATCGCCACCCGTCTCGGCGCGATCCGCACAACGGTCTACGCCCATCCGGACTACCTGAAACGCCACCCTCGCCCACTGCATCCCCGCGACCTTGCGAACCACGACTGCATCGCCTTTCAAGGCGTGCTTTCGCCCAAGTTCTGGACCTTCAGGGATGGTGGACAGGATATCTCGACGACGATCCGCACGCGGCTTTCCGTCAATACGGCCGAGGCGGCCGTGGATGCAGCGGCATCGGGCCTCGGCCTCACGCGCGTGATGTCCTATCAGGCACGGAATGCGGTCGAAACCGGTCTATTGGTGCCTCTGCTGGAGGACTTCGAACAGGAGCCGTCGCCCGTGCATCTCGTACACCTGTCACAGGGTCTGATGCCCCTGAAACTCAGGACATTCCTCGATTTTGCCGCACCCCGGCTGCGCGCGGTTCTTCGCTAGACAAGCCCGACGCGTTCGTTGCAAACACATACGGATGCCGCTCCTACGATGCGGCATCCGTATGTTGATGTCAGCGGCCCAAATGGCTGTCTAGCAGGGTTGTCCAACTCCAGCATGCTGCCGGTTGGAGCGCGGCCCAATGGCTGAGACGAGTGTCGTCACCACACCTAAGGCGGCGATGAAAGCTGAGCCTGCCATATATTCCTCCCATCCGGCTCCCGGCGCGGCGGCAAGGACAGAGGCGGTGAAGGCTAGCACGACGCCGCCGCCGATCTGGAAGGAGGCAAATAGCAAGCCCGAGGCGAGACCGGATTCACTTTCGCCGACTTCGCCCAGTGCTGCGATCTGTACGGCGGGATAGGTCATGGCATAACCTATGCCGAGCGGGATCTGCGACAGCGCGGTGAGCAGTATCGGGTCGATATGGCCGAGACCGAAGACCCAGATGACATATCCAAGAGTTAGCAAACCGGTGCCCAGGACCATCAACAGGGTGCTTCGCTTTTGCGCCATGACGGCAAAGCGGGGCGCCAGTACCATGACGCTGATACCGACGAAAACGAAGACGAGACCTGAGCTCAGCGCCGACCAGCCAAGAACGTTCTGGTAGTAGAGCATCGCGACAAATTGGAAGCCGACATAGACGCCCTGGAACAGGCCAGCGACGATATAGGCATGGGTAAGCTTGGCGCGGCGGAAGATCGAGAGCGGCACCATGGGCACGCTGTGGTTGGCTTCGATCACGATGAACAGCAGGATCAAGGCGGCGGCGGCCAGCAGCGAGCCCCAGGTGGTGGGGGCGCTCCAGCCATCAGCGGCCGCATTGGTGATGCCGAAGACGAAGAGCAGCAGACCTGGCGTGATGGTGATGGCACCCAGCCAGTCGAAGCTCGGCCGCGGCCCGCTACGCTGCTTGTCGGCCGGCAGCACAAAAGGCGCCACCAGCAATGTCAGGACCGCAACGGGTGCTCCCATTACGAGAGTCGCACGCCATGAAAAGATCGTGGCGACGCCGCCGACAACCATGCCAAGCACATAGCCCACGGCTGCGGTCGATGAAAAAATCCCCAAGGCACGTGCGCGAGCGGGCCCTTCGCCGAAGACCGATAGCAGCAGTGCGAGGGCCGCTGGAGCTGTAAATGCGGCGGAGATGCCCTTGACTAGCCGAGCGGCGATCAGGGTCGGGCCGCTATCGACAAAACCGCCCGCAACGCTGGCGACGGCAAAGACGCCAAGGCCCCAGAGAAAGGTCCGGCGATGGCCAAAAATATCGGCGACCTTACCGCCGAGCAGGAGGAAGCTGCCGAAACCCAGTACATAAGCGCTGACCGCCCATTGCAGGGACGTGGCGGGCAGGCCGAGCTCTGCCTGGATGGCAGGAATGGCGACGGCGATGGACGAAACGTCGATCGAGTCGAGGAATTGGGCAGCGCAGACCAGCAACAATGCCAGTCCGGCAACACCCCGTATTTGTTGGGTGCTCATAATGTTGATTTCCTTTGTTGAGTGACGGCGCGCGGACTGCGCAGCGTCTGGTTTGATTTCATCGGGCATCGGCGAGCACAAGCGCTTCGCCGGATTCCCTCATTTGAGGGAAATTCCTTCGGCCTTCAGAGACGCCTGAACACTGGGTCGCTGCAACATTCGCACGATGAACCGTTGGATCGAGGTAAAGCCCGAGGGATCGACCCTCACGCGGGGCGACCAGCTCAGGATGTTGAAAAGAAAGGCGTCGGCGACCGAGAAGCCCGATTCCAGCAGGTAGTCATTTTTGGAGAGGTGCTCGTCCAGATATGCGAACCGGGGACCGAGATAACCCTCGATGTACCGGGCCTTCGAGCCGACGTCCAGGAATGGCGAGAATAACGTGTGGTAACCCTTGTATATGTCGGTCGCCACATAGTTCAGCCATTCCAGTGCGCGATAGTGCTCTGGCGAGTCACGCGCAGGCATGAGCTTGTGTTCCGGGCTGTGATCGGCGATCCATTGCAGAACGACCGGCGCTTCAGTGATGACTTCACCGTCATCAAGCTTCAGGGCAGGCACGAAGCCCTTTGGCGTGACCCTGAAGTAGTCGCCTTCGACGGTCGTCTTCGTTCTGAAATCGACTCTGACGAGTTCGAAATCCCGTCCCGCCTCGCGTAGGGCGATCTGCGGTGCAAGGCCGAGGGAACCCGGAGAAAAGTAGAGTTTCATGTCAACTCCATCATATGTTTGCGCGATCGAACCTGCGCATGGATTGTGTTGTTGGAAATGGAACCGGGATAAACCTTCAGGCGACATCGCCCGATCGTCTTCGTAGATGCTAACGTCGGCTCCATAGCCGGCGGTGCGTCTCGATCCGGAAACGTCGCCGGGTCCGGCGCCGATCCCTGGACAGATCGAAATCGAACTGATGGGACATCGCGCTTTCAAATCGTACAGCGGGACCGGGCACACTTCGCGGTGCGCCCGGAAGCCGGTTGGATTGGTCTACGCGCCCGTAGAGGCGTCAAAGGCGTCAAGCGCGCGGGACGAATACACCAATGCGGCACCAGCATTCATGGCAACCGCGACGCCCAACGCCTCGGCCAGTTCGCCACGGGTCGCGCCCGCCTTGACGGCTTCGTTGCTGTGGATCGAGATGCAGCCGTCGCAGCGGGTGGTTACTGCGACCGCGAGAGAGATCAACTGGCGCGTCTTCTCGTCGAGTTGGCCGGTCTTTGAGCCTGCGCCTGATGCAGTCATATAGCCCTTCACCGTGTCAGGCGTCAGCTTCGCCAGCTCGCTGACCTTGCTCAGGGCATCGGTACGGTTCTTATTCCAGTCCATTTTTGGCTTCCTTTGGTTCGCCGCTAGCGCGGGGTTATTGAGTTTGGAGATTGGCCGCCGTCGCCAGCGCTTGGTTTCGGCCGGCGGCTTGCGGTCTGTTTGCTGCTCAGCGCGGAGGCAGTCCTTCTGCGGCGCGTGCTGTCCGGACGCTGGGACGCTGCTCCATGCGTTGCATGAAGCGTTCGATAGCCGGATAGGCTTGATTTGATGCTCAGGCCCCCGGGATCGGCGTCGGCAAGATCGCGTTGAAATCGCTGGCCGCATGGCGCTCGAATAGGAACTCGCCTGGCTTGTCCGAAATGCGGTTCACGAGACGTCCCCGGGCGACGGCGGGACGCTTGGCGATCTCGCGATACCAGCGCATTAGGTGAGTGTATTCCTGGACGCTGACGAACTCGTGGGTGTTATAGACGCCGAAGAGGCTGCCGGGCTGCCAAGGCCATACCGCCATGTCTGCGATCGTGTATTCGTCGCCGGCCAGATACTGGTTCTTCGCCAGATGCTTGTCGAGAACGTCGAGTTGGCGCTTCACTTCCATCGCATAGCGATCGATTGCATATTCGATCTTGAGCGGCGCGTATGCGTAGAAGTGCCCGAGGCCGCCTCCGACGAACGGCGCCGTCCCCATTTGCCACATCAGCCAGTTGAGCGTGCGGGTGCGGGCGCGCTGTTCGGTCGGCAGAAAGGCTCCGAATTTCTCGGCAAGATAGACCAGGATCGATCCGGTCTCGAACACCTCAATCGTGGGATCGACCGAATGATCGACAAGCGCGGGGATCTTCGAGTTTGGGTTGATCTCGGCAAAGCCGCTACCGAACTGGTCGCCCTTGAAGATATCAATCAGCCAGGCGTCGTACTCGGCGCCCGAATGGCCGACCGCGAGGAGCTCCTCGAGCATGATGGTGACCTTCTGCCCGTTGGGCGTGCCCTGCGAGTAGAGCTGCAGCGGCTGCTTGCCGACTGGCAGCACCTTCTCGAACGTGGCGCCCGAGACAGGGCGATTGCTGCTTCCGAAGGCGCCTCCATACGCGTTTTTTTGGGTCCAGATCTTTGCGGGCTCGTAGCCGGCGGGCAGGTTGTCTTTCGGGTCGCTCATGTCGAATCTCCTGGAAGGAACTGATGGACGCTTGCTTGTCTCTCACCCTGTCGGGCTATCGTTATGGAGATAATGCCGGCGGCGGCGCGGATAAACAGGCCGATTTTCCGATCATTGCGGCCCAATTGGCCGCAATGCCGATGGGCTGGCTTTCGTCGCTGGAGTATCTGTTATCGCCCAACAACGCTGATTCCATCCGCCAGCTTATGCGCATGCCGAAAGCCTGATGCGACATACTTCCGCGGGCGCAGCGACCCTAAGGTGAAGCCCGGCATATTTCCTATAGGATACAAGTAGGACGCAATGATCGGAAAAACGGCCTGTTTATCTACCCACGGCCATCGCTAGATTGATCGCGTCGCTCAGCAGAAGCCGACCCCCAACGACGAACACGCAGCAGGTTCGAGACGTGTCTGTCTCGGACGGTGCCCGGCGTCCTAGTGTGACGGCCGGTCGCCTCACTGCGCAATTTGAACAATAAGGTGTCACCATGTCCGTATCAGACCTATTTAAGCCGCTCTCCTTAATACACGGCCCCGCCATGCGGAACCGCTTCATGCTGGCGCCGCTGACCAATCAGCAGAGCGATCTCAGCGGGGCAGCATCCGACTATGACCAGGAATGGATCCGTCAGCTGTCACAGGGCGGCTATGGCCTGATCACCACCGCCGCGACATTCGTCGAGGCTGGCGGTATTGCTTTCAGCCGCCAGCTCGGGATCCACGACGACGCCCATCTCCCCGGTCTCGCCAAGATGGCCGCTGCCATCCGCGAGGGTGGCGCCCTTTCGGCTGTTCAGTTGCACCACGCCGGGCATCGTGCCAATCCGCTCCTTGGCGGCATCCCTTCTCCGGCGTCGAGCCGGACGCTAAAGGGGGTGAACGCGCTAAAGACCGAGGAGGTGGAGCGGATTCGCGACAGTTTCATTGCGGCCGCACGGCGCGCCGAGATCGCCGGCTTCGACGGCGTCGCGCTTCACGGCGCCTTCGGATGGATCCTTTCCGAATTCATGTCACCGCTTCTGAACGACCGCGCGGACCGTTATGGTGGCAGCCTTGAGAACAGGGCACGCCTTACCACCGAGGTGATGGAGGGCATCCGCCGTGCGTCCGGTCCCGACTTCCAGATCGGCTGGCGCCTGTCCGTGGAGCGCTACGGATTAATCCTGGACGAGCTGCAGACGATCACTGCGGCCATCTTCGACCGCGAGCTGATCGACTATCTCGACGTGGCGCTTTGGGACACGGCGCAGATCGTGCAGGACGGCACGTTCAAGGGACAGACCATGCTCAGCGTCTTCACCGAGATCCCACGCAAGCGGGTTCGCCTTGGTGTCGCCGGTAAGATCTGGAGCGCCCATCGGGCCGCGGAGGTTCTCGACGAAGGCGCGGACTTCGTGCTTGTCGGGCGCCCCGGCATCCTCGAGCGGGATTTTCCGCTGCGCGTGAAGGCGAACCCCGAGCATCGCAGCCCCACTTTGCCGGTCACCGCCGAGTTTCTCCGCCAGGGGGGACTGAGCGAACGCTTCATCCGCCACCTGCGCGGCTGGGACTATTTCGTCGAGCCCGGCAGTCTCTGACATTCGGAGTCAGGCGGAGGGAGCAACACTGATCTCCTCTCGAAGCGCCTCGCGCAGCGACTCCGTCATGAACTTCACGAATGTCGAGACCTTCGGGAGCGGGAACTTGCTGCGCGGCCAAAGCAAGCGGAACGCCCGTGTCTTCTTCTCAGCGTCCGGCAGCACTTCCTGCAGGCTTCCGGCGCGCAGCTTCCCCGCAATGGCGAAATAAGGCGCCGATGCGATCCCGCATCCGGCTTCCGCGAGTTCGATGAGCGCGACGAAGGATGTCGCGGCCAGCGCCATCGGCAAGTCGATACCCTCTGGGACGGCAGGGCCCCAGTCGCCGAGTTTCCCGGTGTCGTAGAAGCGGTGGTGCAGCAAGCGATGCTGCGCTAGGTCCGATGCCGTCTGCGGCATGCCAGCCGTGTCGAGGTAGCCTGGCGACGCGATCAGGCGGTTCGTGAAGTCGCCCAGCTTCACGTGCATCAGGCGGCTGTCGGTCACCTCGCCCGACCGGATGACGGCATCGAAGCCATCGTCGATAACGTCGACGAACCGGTCGTTGTAGTCGATGTCGAGCGTGATGTCGGGAAACCTTATGGCAAACTCGGCAAAAAGCGGGGTCAGGAGGTCGCCGGCGGCCGGTGCCCCCACCCGCAGGCGCCCCTTCGGCTTGGCGGTGGATTTGGCCAGCTCCGCTTCGGCAGCCTCGAGCTCGGCCAAGACGCGGCGGCACCGATCGAGGAACATCTCACCCTCATGCGTCAGTCGAATGGCGCGCGTCGAGCGGTGGAACAGGCGCACTCCCAGCTGATCTTCGAGTTTGGCGATGGTCTTCCCGATCGCCGATGAAGACAGGCCGAAATGCTGTCCGGCCAGCTTGAAGCTGAGCAATTCCGCCGCACTCACGAACGTCGACATGGCGCCGACGCTCTCTATCCGAATTCCCATGACTTCGAAATGCTCCGCAATGTTCGGAAATGTCGCCCTATTTATCTATGAGATCCAAATCCATATCAATGTCCATGCGCAACGGTGCCGCGACGTTGGCGCTTAACCCTTGGCCAGTCCGGTTGGAGACAGCAGATGAACAACGTGATCCGGCAGACGGAATCCTTCGGATCGGACAGCCGGGCCGTCCGGAGGTTCGAATGGCGAGGCGAGACCATCCGCTATGTCAGCGAGGGCACTGGCCCCGCCGTTGTCCTGCTACACGGCTTTAGCGGAAGCGCCGAAAATTGGCTGCTGCAGCGTCGTCGCCTGGCGCAGACACACCGGGTTCTCACGCCCGATCTGCCCGGGCACGGAAGGTCGACGGGCCGCGCGATCGACTTCGCCGACTACTGGCGCGTCATCGAAGCCATGCTCGATAACGCCGGGGAGATGTCTGCGACCATGTGCGGCCTCGCTGCCGGTGCGCGCGTTGGCGCTGCCCTCGCGGCGCAACGCCCAGAGCGGGTGCGGGCCGTCATCATCGTCAATTCGTTCTTCCGCCTCAACGCGAAGGATCGTGCGCAGCGTGAGGAACTGTATGAGCTGCTGCTGGAGGAAGGTGGAGTGACTCTCTGGGCCGATCGGTTGCTTGCCCTGATGGATGTAAGTGATCATCCGGTCATCGCGCGTGGATTTCACCGATCCCTCGCTCAGATCGATCCGCATCACATCCGGCGTGTGTTTCTGGAGCAGCTTGCCCAGGATCAGCGGCCCGAGCTGGAGCAGCTGGGCTGCCCCGTGCTCGTGATCCGCGGCGCGCGCGACGCGCTCATAAGCGACTATGTGATTGAGGAGACCATTGAGCGCCTCGAGCGTGCCGAAATGGTTGTGCTCGAGACCGGGCATCTGCCCTATCTTGAGGCTCCCGCCGACTTCGATCGCACCGTGCTCGACTTCCTCGAGCGCAACCACATCTGAATTTTGTATGGACTTTGGAGATCCATCGACACTACAAAACTGAACCGCACCGGGTTTGCCGGAGGCCATTTCGTTTAAGTTATGCGGCCATGGCTGGGTCGTCCAGCATGGCGTAGTATCGCTCTTCGGCTTCGGCTGGCGGTATGTTTCCGATGGGCTCCAGGAGGCGTCGGTGGTTGAACCAATCGACCCATTCCAAAGTGGCGAATTCCACCGCTTCGAAGTTCCTCCATGGCCCGCGCCGGTGGATGACCTCGGCCTTGTAGAGACCGTTGATGGTTTCTGCGAGGGCGTTATCGTAACTGTCGCCGACGCTTCCGACAGAAGGCTCGATGCCAGCTTCTGCCAACCGCTCGGAGTAGCGAATAGACACATATTGGACGCCGCGATCCGAGTGATGCACAAGGCCGCCACCATGAACGGGACGCCGATCATGAAGTGCCTGCTCAAGGGCATCGAGGACGAAGCTTGCATGTGCTGTCCTGCTCGCCCGCCAGCCAACGATGCGACGAGCGAAGACGTCGATCACGAAGGCCACGTAGACGAAACCCTGCCAGGTGGCGACATAGGTAAAGTCAGAAACCCACAGCCTGTTGGGTGCAGGGGCTTTGAACTGGCGGTTAACCCGGTCAAGCGGGCTCGGAGCCGACTTGTCCGAGAATGTCGTGCGGATCGGCTTTCCTCGAATGATCCCCTGCAGGCTCATCGATCTCATAAGCCGGGCAACAGTGCAGCGGGCGACGTCGACGCCCTCCCGCTGCAATTGCCGCCAGACCTTCCGAACGCCATAGACACGAAAGTTCTGCTCGAAGACACGGCGTATCTCGATCTTCAGGCTGACATCGCTGCGGGCGCGGATCGACAGGCGATCCACATCCAGGCGCTTGGCGACATTCTCGTGATAGGTTGACGGGGCAATCGGCAATAGTTTGCAGATCGGCTCGACCCCGAACACGCGACGATGTTCGTCGATGAAAGAGATCATCGTTTGAAGGGGCGGTCGAGCTCCGCCTGGGCGAAATAAGCAGACGCCTTGCGCAATATCTCGTTGGCCTGACGAAGCTCGCGGTTCTCACGCTCCAGAGCCTTCATCTTCTCGGCCACATCGCTCGGCAGGCCTGCTCGTTTGCCGGTGTCGACCTCGGTCTTCTTAACCCATTCGTGCAGCGTGGCTGGCGAGCAGCCAATCTTGGCCACAATAGATGAAACGGCAGCCCACCGGGACGAGTGTTCTGCTTCGTGATCCAGCACCATACGAATGGCACGTTGACGGACTTCAGGTGAAAACTTGTTCGTTGTCGTGCTCATAGTGGCTCCACTTTCTCAGAAGTTGGAGCCTCCGGCAAAGCCGGGGCGGTTCAAGGTCTTTATCCGTCGGTTCGGCGGGCCCGGGTCCAATATCGTCTTAAATACCTAACCTAAAAACAAAAAACCTCCGCGTGCTGTGCGGAGGTGTTTTTAAAATTTGGTTGCGGGGGCCTGAATCCACAGAGACTTGTGTGTTTCGACATAGATCGGCAAGGGCGGAACTATTGCTGCTTCGGGTCGAGTTGATTTGCCTTTGCAGCATAGCAACAATCGGGATCGGCCAGGAAGAGCGCTGTCCGCATTTGGTGAGGGACGATGAAACATACCAATCAATGGTGCAGCTGAGATTCTTGTCGGCAACCGCTTTGACAACTGAGCGGTTGCGCTACCAAGATGGCTTCCCGGTGGCAACACGCTGATCAACAGCCTCGCCCGCCTCAAGGGCGCGGGGATACGCGCCCGTAATTACATCCATCCTCCAATCGGCAGCGAAATGAATATCGGTTGCACTGACTGGTCGACCGAAAAGGAAGCCCTGACCATAGGGACAGCCGAGCTCTTGCAAGGCCTGGAGCTCCATCATGGTTTCCACACCTTCGGCAACGACCTGCTTTCCCATTGCCTTCGCCATGTCTACGATGGCCTTCACGATGGCATGATCGGCGGTGGAGCCAGTCATCGCGCGCACGAAGGCGCCATCGATCTTGATCTGGTCATAGGCGAATTCCTTCAGATGCACGAGGGACGCGAACCCGGTGCCGAAATCGTCGAATGCAACGGTGAAGCCCGCTGCCCGTAGCGCCTCGAGTTGCCTGCCTATGGCAGCGCTCTGCTCCGACAACATGACGCCTTCTGTGACTTCGATCTGGATATGTCGGGGCGACAGCCCGGCCGACCGGGTTGCGCTCAGGATTTCTTCGACCAGGCCGGGGCTGCGCGGCGATGCCGTGAACTGCGACGACGAGACGTTGATCGCGATATGCCCGAAATCGATGCCGGCCGCCTGCCACTCCCTTGCCTGTGCGACCGAGCACCGGAGCACATGTTTGCCGATTCGCCTGGAAAGCGCCGGCTCGTCGAAAGCTGCGGCAAAGGCCGCAGGACCGAGCATCGAACCATCAGGCTTCTTCAGCCTCAGCAGTGCCTCGAACCCGATCCGCCGTCCCGTATCGAGCGCTATCTTCGGCTGGTAGTAAAGCGTGAAGAGATCCTCAACGATCGCCTCTTCAGCAAGCGCCAGCGCCGCCTTGTCGGTTTTTGCATGATTGAGCCTGCCCGGTTCGATCCGGGACAATAGATACCGATCTTCGGATTGCAGCAGGCGTTCCACGGCGCAGTGTGCCAGCCGCTCCAGCACCCCGCGCTTGTCGGCGCCGAGCCGCCGCGGCACGCGGTCGAGAACACAGAGCGAGCCGAGCCGAAGTCCCGGCTCTATTTCCAGCGGGATTCCGGCATAAAAGCGGATCCTGTCGCCTCCGGTCACGAAAGGATTGTCGGCAAAACGGACATCGCGAGCGGCATCGGGTACGATGAAGGGTCGCGATGAGCGAATCGTGTGGTCGCAGAAGGCGTCTGCCCTGCGCGACCCATATCCTTCGATGCCCCGTTTTGACTTGAACCACTGGCGTTCCCCGTCAAGCAGGGTGATGAGCCCGATCGGCATGTCTGCCGCGAGACAGGCCGCGTCAACCAGCGCATCAAGCACCGGATCCGAGCCGGACGAAACGCTGGAAACTTCTCTCAATCGTTTGAGGCGAGCCGCTTCATCGGGCCCGGATCGATCGGGTTCGACCATTTCTTGGGAAAAAACATGCCGATCAACGAACTGAGGCATAGGCACCTCTACTCCTGCAGTTGTTGGATTTTGGTCAAGCGATAGCCCACGCCGCGGATCGTCTTGATGACCTCACCGCTGGCGGCGTCGAGTTCCGCGAGCTTGCCGCGAAGCCGGTTGATGTAGACGTCGATCGTCTTGTCGCGCGGATCGTACTCGCGGAAGAGCGCCTGGCGTGCAATGCACGATTTCGGGCAGTCCTCGCCGGCGCAGGCGTGAAGAACCTGCAATATCCGTCCTTCGAGGGCGGTCAGCGGCTGACTGGCACCATCGAAATCCATCGCCAGGCGTCCGATGTCGCATTCGATATTGCCGACCTTGAAAGCAAGGCGGTGCCGGGCGGCGTTGGGGCCCAAGCGCGCGGCGTGCAGACGATGAACGCGGGCGCGCAGTTCCTTGACGCTGAACGGTTTCATCACATAGTCGTCTGCACCAACACTGATGGCGTCCGCGCGGCTGTCGGCATCGCCGGCACCCGAGATCATGATGATCGGGATATCAGAGCGCGCGCGTGCAATGCGAAGCACCTCGAGGCCGCTCCCGTCTGTAAGATTGATGTCGATCAGGATGCAGTCATAGGAGGCGAGTTCGTTGGAATGGATGAAGCGGCTCGCCTGCTTCACGGATGCAAGGCAATCCAGCCGGTCTCGCGAATCCGACCAGTTCAGCCGCAACATATCAACGACGTCGCGTTGATCTTCTATGATCATTATGTTCATTGTCTTTTCGGGTGCCTGATAGGGTGGCCCACGCGTTCTTCCCGAGCACCATGGGGCGCAGGTAACATCGGCCGCAGCTTTGGCTGCATGTCTTCGCCTGCCGATATGGGGGCTCGACCCAGGCTTTCCAAGGTGGCGAAGGGGGACGTCATCCGAGACAAGCGATTGACGAAGTCCGGCTTCAACTCCTTCAGGAAGCAAAGTTGCAGATGTCCCGGATCGCGCTGGACGACGATACTGCCGACCAAGATGTCAAACCTGCCGATCACGAGATAGAGGTGATCCGGAATCTGCGACCTGCCTATCCGCACAGTGGCGCCGCCCTCGCTGATTTCGACGACCAGACAGCGAATGATCTGCGCCCTGCGCATCCATTGTCCGGTGAACAGCAGATTGCAGAAGAGCGTGACGCTGCGGCAATACCATTTGCGGCTGAAGTAGTCGGATTGAACACGGCTGAGATAGGTTGTTTTCTTGGTGTGTTTCACAGCATGGCCTCGATGCTTGCAGAAATCCGCCCCGCTATCGGGAGGCAAACCACCGCATTTGGATGCATCGACTAAAGCGGACCGTTCTTAAGCGACCGCCGCTCCAAATTTAAAAAAGGTTAAACTGAAGCGATCCCTATGGATTGCACCGCCTCTGGAGATTATCGAAAGGTTGAATTCCACAGCGACCGAGGACGAGGCAAACCATGCGACCGGGACACGCAATCGCCGGCAAAGTCTTTCGCTTTCTTGTGACCGCACTCAGGCAATGTGCAGCGGATCGGTTTTCCGCCGGATTGCTTGCAGGAGGAACCTCGGCTCTCGTTCTGACGTGGCCGGCGCTGCCCGGCTGGCTCTGGTTCATAGGAGCCGCCCTCGTCATCGCCTGGCGGCATCGATACGACGTCGCTTGGCCAAGGCAGCACGCTGTCTATGGGAACCAGGCGCTTCTCGGAATCGCTGGCAAGGCCGCCAAGCTCGGTGGGTGGGTGGTGCACCTGCCCGAGCGGAGAATTGAATGGTCGGACGAAACCTGGGAGATACATGGAAGACCAAACAACAAGACCGCAACCCTCGAAGAAGGGATCAAGTACTTCGCACCGGAGTGGCGCGACACGATCATGCGGCACTTCGAGACCTGCGTTGCGACGGGTATGCCCTACGACATCGAGGTGGAGATCATCGACGCCACGGGTCAGCGGAAATGGGTTCGCGCGATCGGTGTCGCGATCCGAGATGACATGGGCAGCGTCGCCCGCATCCAGGGTGCCCTGCAGGACATTGACGAGCACAAGCGACTGGAAAGCACAGCAAGAGATCTCGAACGGCGTTTTGCCGAATCGATGGACAACATCAGCGATGCCTTTTTCCAGCTCGATCAGAATTGGCGCTTCATCTACGTCAACCGGCAGGCCGAACTTCTGCTGGAGCGTCAGCGTTCGACGCTGCTGGGGCGCTTGATCTGGCAGGAATTCCCGGAGGCCTCGTCGGGAATTATCCGGCAGCACTACGAGCGGGCCATCCGCGAAAACATCACGGCCGACTTCGAAGTCTTCTACGAGTCGCTGAACGCATGGTTCTCCGTCACGGCCTATCCCGGACCGGGAGGTCTGACCGTCTATTTTCGCGACGTGACGAAACGGCACGCCACCGATGAACATTTGCACCTGCTGGAAATGGCGATTTCGAGGACTGAGGACTTCGTCATCGTCACGAAGGCCCCATCACAGCCCGGAAACAGCCATGCCATCGTCTATGTCAATGATGCCTTCGTGCGGATCACCGGCTATTCACCGAGCGATGCGCTGGGCCGTTCTCCGAGCTTTCTTCAAGGAAAGCACACAGCCGCCGAGACCATCGAACAGATCGATCGCGCCATGGCGCTCCCAAGGGCGATCCGGGCCGAAACTCTCAACTATGCCAAGGATGGACGCGAATACTGGGTGGACATGAGCATCGCGCCGATTGTCGGCGCGGACGGACGCGCCACCCATTTCGTCGCAACGGGGCGTGACATCACCGACAAACGGGCTGCGGAAGAACACCTAGCCGAAAGCGAGGAACGGTTTGCGATCGTCGCCATGATGACGACGGATGCGATCTGGGACTGGGACATCGCGACCGGCCGGGTGGAATGGAACAGCAATATCGCATCCGTCTTCGGTCATGACGATGTGCCGGTCGAGAATGGATTCAGGGAATGGGAATCCATGATCCACCCGGATGACCGCGCGAGCGTGGTGTCCAGCGTACTGGCCGCGATCGAAGGTCGGGTCGACACGTGGCGGGAGGAGTACCGCTTCCTGCGTGGAGCGGGGACTTATGCCGAGGTCCTCGATCAAGGCCACATCATCCGCAATGCCGCCGGCGAGGCGACGCGCATGGTCGGCGGCGTCCGCGACATCACCGAAACGAGGCTGGACGAGGCAAAACGGCTGCAGGCACAGCGCCTCGAAGCGATTGGCCAACTGACCGGCGGCGTCGCCCACGACTTTAACAATCTTTTGACGGTCATTCTTGGGACGGCGGAGACCCTGGCCGACGAAATCACCGATCCCAGACTGTCCGCGATCGCACAGTTGAACCACAAGGCATCTCAGCAGGGCGCCGCCCTGACCCGCCAACTTCTGACCTTTGCGGGACGACAGCCGCTCGAGCCGGCCTCTCTTGATATCAATGGTTCCATACGTGCCATGGAGGAGTTGCTTACCTCTGCGCTCGGCGAAACCATCATGCTGCGGCTCGAACTCGATCCTTCAGCAGGACATGTGAGGGCGGATGCGGCGCAACTGGAAGCATCGATCATGAACCTTTGCATCAATGCCCGCGACGCAATGCCCAATGGTGGCAGGGTGACGATTTCGACGGCCCGAAGCGGCGATGATGCCGTGGTCCGAATCTCCGACGATGGCTTCGGCATGGACGCGGAGACGCGCGCGAAAGCCTTCGAGCCCTTCTTCACCACGAAGCCCTTCGGCAAGGGCAGCGGACTGGGTCTCAGCACAGTCTATGGCTTCATGCGGCAATCGGGAGGCAGGATCGATATCGAATCGGCGCCAGACGAGGGAACAACCATTTCTCTCTCCTTTCCCCGACTGGCGCCAACGGACACTCCTGCCGAGCCCACATCGCAATGGGGGTTGCAGGGTGGCAAGGAGCATATTCTCGTCGTCGAGGATGATCCCATGGTCCGTGATTTCGCGACCGGAACACTCGTTTCGCTCGGCTATTCCGTCACAAGTGTGGACAATGCGACGGAAGCGCTGCGGACACTCGAAACGGACGGCCCGTTTGATCTGGTCTTCTCGGATGTGGTTATGCCAGGCCCAATCGACGGCCGCGCCCTAGCTAGCGAAATCAGGGTTCGACATCCGACGCTGCCGGTCGTCCTTGCAACCGGCTATGCGGATATAGACGGCATCGGCGCCACGTCGCGATTGTCGCCGCTCGCGAAGCCCTATAGCCGACGGCAACTTGCGGAGGCCTTGCGGGAGGCGATCGACGCTTCACGAGACGAGATATAAGCGTTTTTGCTCACGACAAGACAGATCAGAGACGACCGTTTCGCTGGAGCGCCGAATGATTTCATCTTTCGTCATGCGCAATCCGGTCACCCGATCGCCGCGCACTCCGCCGGGTGTAGCCGCCACATCTCGATCGGTTTTGCCAGCAGGCGGTCGATCTGACTCAGCAGAGGCTCGAGGTGCGGCATTTTCATGTGTGCATCGAGGTCCGCCTGGCTCTTCCAGTTCTCGTAGAACACGAAGACGCAGGGATCGCTGGCATCGACATGAAGGTTGTAGTCGATGCAGCCATGTTCGGCGCGCGTGGGCCTGACCTGCTCGGTGAGAAGGCGGGAAAGCTCCTCTCGCGTTTCCGGGCGGGCTGTCAGCGTTGCGATGAGGGAAACGACCATGGCCTCAGCTCCGCTTCTGGCTGAGCGCGACGGCGAGAATGATGATGCCACCGCGCGCGATCAATTGCTGGCTGAATTCCAGACCCATGAGGATCAATCCGTTGTTGATGAGGCCGATCATCAGGGCGCCAACGATGGTGCCGATCACGGTTCCCCTGCCGCCGAAGAGGCTCGTGCCGCCGAGCACCGCTGCTGCGATGACCGAAAGTTCGTCGCCCTCGCCGAGCTGGAAGCGGCCGGATTGCAGGCGCCCCGCATAAAGCATGCCGGCGAGCGCCGCCGCGACCGAAGAGATGACCAGCACCTTGAACTTGATCGCCTTGGTGTCGATGCCGGAATAGCGCGCCGCCGTCTCGCCGCCGCCGGTCGCCAGCACCCGCCGGCCAAAGCCCGAGCGGCGCAGCACGATGTGGCCGACGCCGCCGAGGACCGCCATCCAGAGCATAAGCACCGGCACCGGCCCGAGATTGCCGCCGCCGAAGAGCCAGGAATAGCCAGGCGACAGGATCGGCACGGCGGCTGTCGCCGATATCCACATGGCGACGCCCTTGGCGATGCCCATCATGGCCAGTGTGGTCAGGAACGACGGAATGCCGATGCGGGTGGTGAGCCAGCCGTTGAACATGCCGACGGCAAGACCCGTGGCGATGCCGGCACCGATGCCGACGATCGGCCCGCCTGCGGCGATGCCCATCGCGACCGTAACCGTCGCAAGGCCCGCGACCGCACCGACCGAAAGGTCGATTTCGCCCGCCGAGAGCACGAAGGTCATGGCGATCGCCATAACGGCGATCATCGCGGTCTGCCGCACGATGTTGAGCAGGTTGTTGGGGTTGAGGAACCCCTTGTCTGCCAGGGTCACCGCGAAGACGAGGAAGATGACGACGAAGCCGATATAGATGATGTTCTGGCGCCAGTTGGCGAAGAAGGCGTTAGCCATGGGAAACCTCCTGGACCGCAAGGGCCTTCTGAATTTCGATCTGGAGCCGCTGTTCGGCGGCCTGGAGACGGTGGGCTAGGTCATCGGCGGGCACGGACGGATCTTCCAGCGCCTCGCGCGGCAGGTCCTGGTGAACGCGCCCGTCAGCCATGACGAGAATGCGATCGCAGGCGGTCAGCAGTTCGGACAGCTCGGACGAGATCATGATGATGCCTTTGCCGGCGGCTGCGAGTTCCCGCACCAGGCGAATAATTTCGGACTTGGAACCGATATCGATGCCTGCGGTCGGCTCGTCGAGGATGAGGATGTCGGGATTGGTGGCGAGCCACTTGCCGATGACGACCTTCTGCTGGTTGCCGCCGGAAAGGGTCGAGACCGCATGGTCGCGGCTCGCCGTTTTCACGCGCAGGCGCTCGATTTGCGCGTCCGTCAGGTCGTTCGCCGCCTTGGTATCGACGAGGCCACTCTTGGACAGCCTGTCGATGACGGCAAGGATCATGTTGGACGCGACCGAATGATCAGGGATGATGCCCTGCGTGGCGCGCGCTTCCGGCACCAGCGCGACACCGGCGGCAATCGCATCGCCCGGCTTACGGATCGTGACGGTGCGGCCCTGGATCCGGATTTCGCCCTTGGCCACCGGATCAATGCCGGCCATGACCCGCGCCAGCGAGGAACGGCCTGATCCGAGCAGGCCCGCGAGGCCCAGCACTTCGCCGCGATGCAGCGTCAGGGACACGTTCTCCGGCTTGTGGCGACCGCTGACATTGTCGAGCTCCAGCAGCACGTCGCCCTTCACGGCCACGCCGCGCTCGACGTCCGACAGTCCCTTCGAGCGCCGGCCGACGATATGCTCGATCATCGTGTCGATCGGCAGCTCACTGAGCGGCGCCGTGATGACATGCCGGCCGTCACGCAGGATCGTCGCGCGGTCGGCAATGCGGGCAATCTCATCCATGCGGTGGCTGACATAGATGATCGCCACGCCCTTTGCCTTCAGCTTGCGCAGGAAGACGAAGAGCCGCTCGACATCGGACACGGCGAGCGCCGTTGACGGTTCGTCCAGTACCAGCACGGTCGCATCCTGGGAGATCGCCTTCGCGATCTCCGTCAGTTGCTTCTGGCCGGCACCGAGATCGCCGACCAGGGCCTTCGGATCGACGAAGACGTCGAGCATGGCGAATATGTCCGCCGCACGCTTCTCCGCCTCGTGGTCGTCGATGAGCCCCGTGCCGGCGCGATACTCCCGCGTCAGGAAGATGTTCTGCGCCACGGTCAGCGTCGGGACAAGGCTCATTTCCTGGTAGTTCATGGCGATCCCGGCAGCCCGCGACGCCTCCGGTGAATGAGTTGACAAGGGCTCTCCACCGACCTCGATTGAGCCCTTGTCGGGACGATGCACGCCGTTCAGCACCTTGAGGATCGTCGACTTGCCGGCGCCGTTGCCGCCCAGCAGCGCATGGACCTCGCCGGGCATGACCTCGAAGGACACGTCGTCCAGCGCACGCACGCCGCCGAAGGTCTTGGATATGCCGGTCATGCGGACCGCAGCGGCGCTCGTACTCATCCCACCTTCTCCCACAGTCCGGTTTCGCCGGAACGGATAAGGGCGTCGGCGACGAGCTCCGTCAGCAAGCCATCCTCAAAGTTCGGGCTCGGCTGCCGGTTCTTCGCGATGGCCGAGAAGAAATCGTAGCATTCAACGATCTTAGTTTCCGAATAACCGATGCCGAGACCGGGAATTGGCCACAGGCCGTTGCCATAAGGATGGGCCGGGCCGGTATAGACGGTGCGGAATCCCCGCGCATCCGCCGGGTCGTCGGCAAACATCACCTGAAGCTCATCGCGGCGCTCGTAGTTGAAGTGGATCGAGCCTTTGGTGCCGTGGATTTCCAGCGTGATGAAATTGTTGCGGCCATAGGCGTTGCGGGTCGCTTCCAGGCTGCCGATCGCGCCGCCCTCGAATCTCAGCATGGAGATGACCTCATCATCAACATCCACCTCGCCGCGTTCTGCATCGGCGGCCTTTTCCGCCGCGCCGAGCTTGTCGACGCCGCCCTGTTGCAGCGGTCGCGTCTTGTTGTAGGTCGTCGTGATCGCGTTGACCTCTGCGATCGGGCCGACGAGATAATGGGCGAGATCGACGACATGGGTGGCGATGTCGCCGACCGTGCCGGAGCCGGCGATCTTCTTCTGGAAGCGCCAGGAGAGGGGCGAATCCGGGTCAGCCGACCAGTCCTGCAGATAGGTGCCGCGGAAATTCAGGATCCGGCCTATGCGCCCCTCGTCGATGTACTTCTTCGCGAGCGCCACGGCCGGCGTGCGGCGATAATTGAAGGCCACCATGTGAATGACGCCGGCGGCTTTCACCGCGTCATGCATCGCCCTCGCCTCTTCGACGGTGCGGGCAAGCGGCTTTTCGCAGATGATGTGCTTGCCGGCCTTGGCGGCCCCAATGGCGATCTCGGCATGCACGTTGTTCGGCGTGCAGATATCGACGACGTCGATATCCGGCCGGTTGACGACAGCGCGCCAGTCAGACGACGCTTCCTCGAAACCGTAGCGCTGGCGCGCTTCCTCGGCCATGCCGTCGGTCACGTCGACGACGACCTTGCGGTGGGGAATGGCCGGTGCGGGCCAGAAGAACATTGGCATCGAGGCATAGGCCATGGCATGCGCCTTGCCCATGAAGCCGCCACCGATCATGGCGACGTTCATCACTTTGGTCATCGGTTTTCTCCTGAAAAAGCTCGCCCTTTGGGCGCCAAGTTCGACTGCCGGCAAAGGCCGGATCGTGTCGGACACGGGGCGCGAGAGGCACCCCGTGTCCTGCGGATCACTGTCCGAGGCTCGTCTTGATGTTGTCGGTCGCCTCGGTGGAATAGACCGCCTTCCAGCCGTCGAGCAGCGTGTCCCGGGTCACCGGAAGGGCGGGCAATGCGACGAAGGCCGGCGCTTCCTTGCCGAGCAGCGCATAGCCGGCCAGCTTGGCTTCGACGACGCCGGCATCATAAGGCCGCTGCGCGCCGAGCCCCTTGACGAAGCCGCCCTGGGCCATCGAGATCGCCACGTTTTCCCCGAGGTCGATCGTGGTGATGACGAGATCGTCGCGACCCGCGACACGGGCCGCCGAAATCACGCCTTCGGCCGGCACGTCCCAGACCGCCCAGATGCCCTTGATGGTGGGGTTGGACGTGAGGATCGCAGAGGCCGCCTTTTCCGCATCGCCCGAGAAATCAGGTCCGCCGATGCCCTGCTCGGCCACGATCTTGATATTGGGGTAATCGGAGGCAATCGTCGCCTTGAAAGCATCGTAACGCTGCTTGGTGACGAAGAAGTCGGCGGCATGGAAGACCAGACCGATATCGCCCTCACCGTTCAGAGCCTTGGCCATCAAATGCGCTGAGGCGACGCCGTTGCCGTAGTTATCGGCAGAGACGACCGAAACATAGTCCTTTCCAGCCTGAAATCCGGCCGGGACATTGTCCATAAAGACAAGCTTGGTGCCGGCCTCCGCAGCAGCCTTGTAGGCGGCGGCCGTCGCTGTCGGATCCGTCGGGATGGAGACGATGACATTTGGCTTCTGCGCCATGATGGTCTCAAGGTCGGAGACCTGTTTTTCCGGCTTGAAGCCGGCATCGGTCACCGCAAGCACCTTGATGCCCATCGCGGCGAATTGGGTCTGAAGGCCGTTGATCTGGGCGCGTGACCAGTCGTTGCCACCGTAGTGCATGACGATCGCGGCCGTCGCATTCATGGCCTTGATCGTCGCCAGCTCCTCGTCGGACAGAGTAACATCGGCGGCTGGCGAGGGATCTTCGCCCGACGGTCCCTCGGACAGGACCGTCTGCTGGAGCGCGGCCAGGGCGCTGTCAGGGTCGGCGAAGGCCGGCGCTGAGTAAGTGCAGGCAAGCGCCAACACGGCGGCAGTGCCCAACAGGGTTCGTCTCTTTATCATCACTTTCTCCTCCCGAAAGTGGGGCATGCGCCCCGGTCGCGGCCGTCAGGCCGATTTTAGATAGGTCATGCTCGCCTTCGCACCTTCGAGTGGGTCAGACCATGAATCGAGCTCGGTGCAGACCCAGCCATCGAAGCCAACCTCCCGAAGGGCTGCGATGATGTCGTCCGTCGGCACGTCGCCGCGATCGATCGGCGTGAAGGCGAAGGGTTCTTTCTGGAAACCCTTGAGATGGACATAGGAGATGCGCGCCGCATGCTCGCGGACAAGTGCGGCAGGATCGCCGCCGGCAGCGGCGAGATGGGCCGTGTCCGGGCAGAAATGAATGCCGGTGAGCGCAAAGATCTTGCGCACCTCCGCCGGCCCCTCGACGATCGTCGAGAGATGCGGGTGGTAATGGGCGGTGAGGCCGCGTGCCTCGGCGATTTCCTTCACGCGGTCGAGCGCGGCTGCGAGCTTGTGATAGTCAGCCTCGCGGATGCCATCGAAGCGTTTGGCCCCACCGCCGACGACGAGATGCGGGGCCCCGAGCTCGGCGGCACGATCCGCCGCGCGGGTCACCCGGGCCAGTTCCTCCGGCAGGATATCGTCGAAGATGAAGTTGCCGCCGGCATAGGTTGCCACGAGCGTCAGCCCGTTGTCGGCAAGCAGAGCCCGCATCTCGTCCACGCCGAAATCGAGAAGATTGCCGTCGAAGAGCTCGACGCCCTCATAACCCGCCGACGCGATGTCGGCAAAGGCGCGACGCATGTCGCCAAAGGTGCGGTAGGCGAGATTGGTGATTGACGTGACGCCGACTGCGTCTCCGCCAAGACTGCCCCAGCAATTCGCATGATAGGCGAGCTTGAAGTTCGACATCGGCGCCTCCTCCCAGTGACCGTGTTGATGTGCGAGCTGTCTTACGTCCATAAAAAGTGCATGTCAACTATTTACCTGCATAACTAAGCATACTTTTGCTGATTTAATGCAAAAGATCGATGTTGCCAGTCGGAAGCCTCCGCTTTAAGAAGGATGGAGAGGGCGAATCCGCCGGAAGGAAGAATTCATGCCGACGACGGCAACCGCGGCAAATGACGCCGCTCCCCGGCGCAAAGGCCGGCCCCGCGTCACCGAGACCGCGGCGCCGAGCCTTGTCGAAATTCTCAATCTGGTGCGGACAGAACAGGCCACCACACGCCAGGAAATCGAGCGGCAGAGTGAACTCGGCCGCGCGGTCGTCGCAGACCGCTTGGGTACGCTCGGCGAACTCGGTCTGGTCGACGAAAGCGAACTTGCGACCGCATCCGGTGGGCGGGCGCCGCGCCTTGTGCGATTTGCCACAGATCGCGGCCGCATCCTCGTTGCCACGCTCGACCAAACCGCGCTCGGCGTCGGGATTGCCGATCTCGGCGGCTCCCTGCTCATGGAGCATCACGAGGCGACCGAGCTCAGCCAACCTGTGTCCGCCCTCGCCGATCGTCTGGTCACGCTTTTTCGCTGGATCCTGGAACGGCATTCGGACATCCAGCTCTACGGCATCTCCATCTCGGTTCCAGGCGCCGTCTCCGACGGTGCCGAGACGCTTTTCCAACGCGCCACCCCCGGCGTCCTGCCGGGCTGGGAGAGTTTTCCGCTGGTCGAAACACTCGTTGCGGCCTTCGATGCGCCCGTCTGGCTCCGTTCCAGCGTCGAGACCATGACGATGGGCGAACTGCATGCCGGAGCCGGGCGCAATCAGCGCACCATGATGTTCGTCAAGGTCGGCAAACGCATCGGGGCCGGGCTGGCAAGCGACGGAATTCTCTTTCGTGGCGCGCAGGGGGCCGTCGGCCTCATCGGTTCTGTTCCGGTCACCGTAGGCGAAAGGACAGGCACTCTTGAGGCGATGGCGGGATCGGATCGCATCGCCCAGGATGGTAGGCTTGCGGCAGAGAACGGCACCAGCCCGGTTATCGCCGATCTCGTTCGGCGTGGCGCCGACATCACGGCACTGGAAGTCGCCCAGGCCGCCCAGATGGGCGATGCCGCCGCCATCGATATCCTGGCTCAGAGCGGCCGGCTGATCGGCCAGGTGGTTGCGACGCTCGCCAACATGCTGAACCCCGCGCTCATCGTGCTGTCCGGCTCGATCGCGCAGACCAATGACATTCTTCTCGCCTCCGCACGGGAGGCCATCTACGGTGCCTGCCACCCCCTCGTCAGCCGCGACATGCAGATCATCCGCTCCCAGATGGGCAGCTCTTCCGGTCTTGTCGGGGCCGCAATCGTTGCGTCCGAAGGGCTATTTGCACCATCGATGCTGAAAGACTGGATCATGGCCGGGCAGCCTCAGGCGCATCCGCTTTTCCAGGAGATGAAAAAAGAAATTGCCCGGCGAAAGGTCATCGAGGGGGATATTGTCCGGCCGCCGGATATGTGAGGAGGATTGAATGACGATTGCGGGTCTCGGCCCTCATGGGGAGCGGGCATCGGCGCCCGAGCGGGTTTTGCTGCTGCCGGAGGACATGGAGCGGGCGCGGGCCAGTGGCTTGCGGGTCGCGGTAGTGCTGCACACGCTCGAAAGCGACTGGGCCAAACAGCAGCTTTCCGGCATCATCGGCATGCTCGGAAATTGCGGGGTTGCGGTCATTGACGTGATCGACTGCGCCTTCACGCCGGAGGTCCAGATCGAGGCACTCGGGCGGCTGATCGAGGAAGCACCGGATGCCATCATATCCCTGCCCGTCGCCAATTCGAAAGTGGCGGCCGCCCATGCGCGCGTGTCTGCGGCCGGCATAAAGCTCATCCTGCTCGACAACGCACCGACCGGGCTTCTTCCGGGAAAGGACTACATCTCCCTCGTCTCGGCGGACAATTTCGGCCTCGGCAAGATCGCCGCGGAAGGCTTGTCGCCGCATCTGCCTGATGGCGCGGAGGTCGGCGTCCTCGGCTATGACGCCGATTTCTTCGCGACCAACGAGCGGGAAATCGCCTTCGTCAAATGGATGCAGGTCAACCGTCCGGACGTGTCTCTGCGCGTCCAGCGGTTTCCATCCCTGTCGGCAGTTGCCGCAACCACGCGCGCTCTTGCCGAAGCCCATCCGGATCTCGCCGGCCTCTTTGTCGTCTGGGACACGCCGGCAATGATGGCCGCCGGCGTTCTCAAAACGCTCGGGCGCAAGATTCCGATGACGACCGTGGATCTCGGTCATTCAGCGGCGATCGGCCTTGCTGCCAGCGATCCCCTCGTCGCGATTGCCGCCCAGCAGCCGTTTCGCCAGGGTGAGAGCGCAGGCTCCATCACAGTGACCGCGCTCCTCGGCCGGCCGGCCCCCGACTGGGTCGCGCTTCCCGGCCTTGCGGTCACCGCAAGCAATGTGGTGGAGTGCTTCCAGACCGTGTGGCGGGCGCCCGCACCCCAGGAAGTTCTCCGAAGGCTCAGGCTCGTCGGCCTGAAGACTTCCGATCAACACCCGTCTTGAGCGCGAAAGCTCTTTCGAACTTGTAGTTTCTGCGGAACAACCCAATATTTAAGCAATGTCGAATGCTTTACGCATCGCACGTGGTCGCTTCGGGAGAGTGGCGCTGCTGGATATGGATCGGCCCCTGGTGCGGCACGCGCATCCGCATTGCCATGTTCTGTTGAAGGTAGAGGGCGCAGACACGCAGTTTTCAGTGCGCGACCGGCTCGTGCCGCTCACGGACGAAAGCGCCGTCCTGATCAATACCTGGGAGCCGCATGCCTATGCGCATGACCAGGCGCGACCGAAGACGGTGATCCTCGCGCTCTATATTGAACCGCAATGGCTCGGTCATTTCCGACCCAACTGGGCGGCGAGCCACGCGCCGGACTTCTTCGCGTCGAATGTCGGCTCGATCACACCCCACATCCGTTCGTGCACGCGCACACTTGCTGAGGCCATGGTGAAGGAGCCCAACAGCGCCGAAGTGCACGAGGTGCTGCTCGGCGAACTCATGGTCGCCGTGATCGAGCGCTTCGCCGACTGGCGCGCCGTGCCGAACTCGATCCGTGATCTCGCCGCGCGCCCGGTCCTCGACTTCCGCATCCGCAAGGCCGTCGAACGCATCAAGGCAACCCCCGGCGAGATCTCCGATCTCGATCTTCTGGCGGCCGACGTTGGTCTGTCGCGGGCGCATTTCTTCCGGCTGTTCGAGACCTCGATGGGGGTGACCCCGCGGGTTTTCCTCAACGTTCAGCGACTGGAACGCGCGGTTGCCGCTGTCGCCGACGGAAGCGAGAGCTTCGCGGCGATCGGCGACCAGCTCGGCTTTTCCGTGCCGGCCCATTTTTCGCGTTTCTTCCACGATCATGCCGGCTCCTCGCCGAGCATCTTTCGCAACGTCAGCCGTCTCTCGGCTGATGTTTTTGAGACTCCTCGGTAAGGTCTGAGACGCGGCGGTATCGCCCGATCGCGTGCTCTTCTTCACTCTTCCCAGACGGCACCCCTTCACCAACGGGTGCGGGAGGAGCGCATGAGGAACTTGGAAACGGCGGGAGGCCTGATCGGCCGGACCGTCGAACGTGTCGAGGATGCCGGACTTCTGACCGGCCGCGGCCGCTACATCGACGATCTGCCGGTCCGCCGCGACACCGCGCATCTGGCGATCCTGCGCTCGCCGCATGGGCATGCCGCAATCCGTGCCATCGATGCGACCGCTGCCCGGGCCCTGCCCGGCGTCTCCGCCGTGCTGACCGGGGACGACGTTGCGCGGCTCACCCGCAGCATGACCGTGGGGGTCAAGGCGAATGTCGAATGCTGGCCGATCGCCCGGGACCGGGTCCGCTATGTCGGTGAACCCGTGGCCCTCGTCGTTGCCGAAAACCGCTATCTCGCCGAGGATGCGCTCGACCTGATCGAGGTCGAGTACGAGACGCTCGCCGCCATTGTCGATCCGGAAAAGGCACTGGCTGCGGATGCACCGGTTTTGCATCCCTCGCTCGGCACCAACCTCATCAACGAGCGCAGCTTTCGCTATGGCGATCCGGAAGCAGCGCTTGCGACTGCCGACCACCGCATTTCCATCCGTATCGCCTATCCCCGCAATTCCTGCACGCCGATCGAGACCTACGGTGTCATCGCGGAATACGATCCGGGGGAGGACGCCTATGACGTCACGGCTAATTTTCAGGGACCGTTCTCGATCCATGCCGTGATTTCCCGGGCGCTGAACGTGCCCGGCAACCGCATGCGGCTGCGCACACCGCCCGATTCCGGCGGCTCCTTCGGCATCAAGCAGGGCGTGTTTCCCTATGTCATCCTCGCGGCCGTCGCCGCACGCGTCGCCGGGCGTCCGGTGAAATGGATCGAGGACCGGCTCGAACACCTGACGGCCTCGGTTTCGGCGACCAACCGTGTCACGACGCTCGAGGCGGCCGTTGCCGCCGACGGCCGCATCACAGCACTCTGTTGGGATCAACTGGAAGATTGCGGCGCGCATCTCCGCGCACCGGAGCCGGCGACGCTCTACCGCATGCATGGCAACATGACCGGCGCCTATGCGATCGAAAACGTCGCCATCCGCAACCGCGTCGTGCTCACCAACAAGACGCCGACCGGGCTCAACCGCGGCTTCGGCGGACCGCAGGTCTACTTCGCGCTAGAACGGCTCGTCCACAAGATCGCCGACGAACTGGACCTCGACAGGCTTGCTGTCATCCGCCGGAACCTCGTGCCGGCCGACGCCTTCCCCTATCGCACAGCGACCGGCGGGCTGCTGGATTCGGGCGACTATCAGACAGCAATCGATCGGGCCTGTCAGGAAGGCGGCCTGGAGGCTCTCCTGCTGCGACGGGATCAAGCACGTACCGAAGGGCGCCTCTACGGCATCGGCTATGCGACGGTTGTCGAGCCGAGCGTCTCTAATATGGGCTATATCACGACGGTCCTGACGCCGGAGGAACGGGCGAAGGCGGGTCCGAAGAACGGCGCCCAATCCGTTGCAACGGTGGCCATCGATCCACTCGGCTCCGTCACCGTCAAGGTCGCATCAGTGCCGCAGGGCCAGGGCCATCGCACCGTTCTGGCGCAAGTCGTCGCCGAGCGGCTCGGCCTTCCCCTGGAGGCCGTGCGTGTCAATACCGAACTCGACACGGCGCGCGACGCCTGGTCGATCGCCTCCGGCAATTATGCAAGCCGGTTTGCCGCTGCCGTCGCCGGCGCCGCTGCCCTTGCCGCCGACCGCATCAGGGACCGTCTTGCAGCGATCGCTGCTAGCCAACTCAATGTCACGGCGGATCGCATAGACTTCAGAGCCGGAAAGCTCTTCGATCGCGACAATCCGGACAATACCATCTCCTTCGGGCGTGTGGCGGCAGCAAGCCACTGGGCGCCCGGCACGCTGCCTGATGGAACCGGCCAGACCATCCGCGAGACAGTTTTCTGGACGCCGGAGCAACTCGAGGCGCCGACGGCAGCGGACGGCATCAACTCGTCGCTTTGCCATGGCTTCATCTTCGACATATGCGGCGTGGAAATCGACCGGGCGACCGGCCAGGTCCGCATCGACCGCTATGTAACGATGCATGACTGCGGCCGCATCCTGCATCCCGGCATGGTCGACGGCCAGGTCCGCGGCGGCTTCGCCCAGGCTATAGGCGCCGCACTCTACGAGGAATATGCCTATGGCGGCGACGGCAGTTTCCTGACCGGCACGCTCGCCGACTACCTCATCCCGACCGTGATGGAGACGCCGGAACCGCTGATCCTCCATCACGAGACGCCATCGCCCTTCACACCACTTGGCGCAAAGGGCGTCGGCGAGGGCAATTGCATGTCGACGCCGGTCTGCATCGCCAATGCCGTCGCCGATGCGCTCGGGGTCGAGGACATCCGGCTGCCGCTGTCGCCGAGTCGGGTCAGCGAATGGCTCTATGGCGAGGAGCGCCCGCCATCGAAACCTCAGGATTCGCCCCCCGTCGCCACCGGCGCCTCCGGAGAACGTTTGCTGACCGGCTCGGGCTCGGCCGACGTCGTCGCCACGCGTGAGTCCGTCTGGACGATGCTGCTCGACCCGAACACGCTGAAGGCGATCATTCCAGGCGCACATGAGGTCCGAAAGGTCTCCGACACGCATTTT
The DNA here is from genome assembly GCF_902706095.1 of Rhizobium sp. 18065. Lineage (GTDB taxonomy): Bacteria > Pseudomonadota > Alphaproteobacteria > Rhizobiales > Rhizobiaceae > Allorhizobium. Next base: position 6,114 of record NZ_CACSJP010000014.1, on the reverse strand, counting down.
CGCGCCGAGGTCACGCTCGGGATCGGTCCGGTCAAGGGCCGATACCGCGCCGACATCCGCCTCTCCGACATGCTTGCGCCGGAGGCGGTCACGCTGTCCGGCGGCACGGAGGGCGCACTCGGTTCCGGTCGCGGCACGGGCCGTGTCACGCTGACGGAAACGGCGACCGGCACCCGCATAGACTATCGATATCAGGCCGCGATCGGCGGCAAGGTCGCCTCTGTGGGTGGCCGACTTCTTGACGGCGCGGCGCGCGTGGTGATCGGACAGTTCTTCCAGGCGCTCGCCCGTCATGCCGGCGGCGGAGGGCCTCCCAGCGCCGACGCCGGCTTCACTCAACGGCTTTTGAGCCTTTTCAGGAGGCGCAGATGAAGCCTGCATCCTTTGATTTCCTCTGCCCGGACACGCTGGAGGAAGCGCTTTCCGCACTCGCCGAGGGCGGCGGTGAGGCTCGCGTCATCGCCGGTGGGCAGTCTCTGGTGCCGATGCTCAACATGCGGCTCGCCCGTCCAGGCCTGCTGGTCGACATCATGCGGCTTGAGGCATTGCGGCGGATCGAAACGTCGGGCGACGAGATCACCGTTGGCGCCGGCGTGCGGCAGGCCGAACTGGAAGCCTGGACAAATCTTTCGTGCGACCTGCCGCTTCTGGCCGCCGCCTTCCCCTGGCTCGGCCATGTTCAGACCCGGGCGCGTGGCACGGTCTGTGGCTCTGTCGCCCATGCCGACCCGAGCGCCGAGCTGCCGCTTTCACTGGTGACGCTTGGCGGTTCGGTGAGCCTGCGCAGCCGAAAGCAGAAGCGCAAGGTCAAGGCGGACGACTTCTTCATCGGCATGATGGCGACCGATCTCGCCGAGGGCGAGATGATCGAAGCCGTGCATTTCCCCAAAGCCCGCCCCGGCAGCGGTTATGCCTTCCGCGAGATTGGCCGCCGGCATGGCGATTTCGCCATCGTCGCCTGCGCTGCCGTCGCCGACGAAAAGGGTTTGCGACTCGGCATTGCCGGCGTCGACGACCGGCCGCGCGTTTTCGCGCTGCCCGCGCTCGACGACGTCCAGTTCGACGATGCCCTCAACGATATCGCCTGGTCGCTAAACGCCCGCGACGACATTCACGCCAGCGCCCGCTACCGGCGCGAACTGGTCCGCAATCTCGGTCGCGAGACCCTCGAGGAGGCAAGCCGATGCCGCGCATGAACGCTGCCCAGAGGCATGTGGTCGATTTCACGCTGAACGGCCAGAAGGTCCGTGCAGAGGCCGAAAACCGCATGCTGCTTTCGGACCTGCTGCGCCACGAAGTCGGGCTGACCGGCACCCATGTCGGCTGCGAGCACGGCGTCTGCGGCGCCTGCACCGTGCAGATCGACGGAAAGCCGGCACGCGCCTGCCTGACGCTTGCCCAGCAGGTGCGCGGCAGCGATGTGCGGACCGTGGAAGCGCTGGCCCCCGGTCCGGCCGAGCTTTCCCCGCTTCAGGCCGCCTTTCGCCGCCATCACGGCCTGCAATGCGGCTTCTGTACGCCCGGCATCCTGATGTCGCTCGACGCGCTCTTGCACGAGCAGCCGGACGCCGGCCGGGAAGAGATACGCGAACACCTCTCCGGCCATCTCTGCCGGTGCACGGGCTACGCGACCATCGTCGAGGCGGCGCTCGCCGCCGCGGAGGAACAACGGAAGGAGGAGACACCCAATGCTTGATCTAGGAACGAGCTTCCTCGCGAGCGTGGAGCGCGACCCGGACGCGCTCGCGATCGTCGACGGGGAGATGCGACTGAGCTATCGCCAATGGTACGACAAAGTTTCGGCACTTGCCGCGGCCCTTCGCGAGACCGGTCTGCAGCGCGGAGACCATGTGCTGACCGCCATGCAGAACCGTTGGGAGAACGCGTCGCTGCACTGGGCCTGCCAGTTTCTCGGCTTGGTCGTCACGCCGCTCAACTGGCGGGCGAAAGCCGATGAAATCGATTTCGGCATCGAGGATGCCGGCGCGAAGTCCGTGTTCTACGAGGCATCGACGGAAGAGGCCGTGCGCCTGTCGCGGCGCGCGCAGGACTTGCCGCAATTCTCGGCCGAGGCGCTCGCCGACCTCATGGAAGGCACGGCCCCCGATGTAGTGCCTTTCGCCGACGCTGCCGACTGGTCGCTGATGCTCTACACTTCAGGCACGACCTCGAAGCCGAAGGGCGTGCCACGGCGTCACCGCGCCGAACGCGCCGGTGCCGTCGCCCACGTGGCGCAGAACCTCTACCGGCATGGCGAGCGCACGCTCGGCGTCATGCCGCTCTACCACACGATGGGCGTGCGCTCCCTGATCGCATCCTCGCTGATCGGCGGCACCTTCATCTGCCTGCCGCGTTTCGACGTGGCGAAGGCGCTCGACCTGATCGAAGCGGAGAAGATCACCAATCTGTACCTCGTGCCGACGCTCTACCACGACCTCGTGCATCACGAGGCATTCTCGCCCGAGCGCGTCGCCTCCGTCACCAAGCTCGGCTATGCCGGCGCCTCGATGACTGACGGCTTGCTGAAGCGTCTGGACCAGACCTTCCGGCCTGAGCTGTTCGTCAACCACTATGGCTCGTCGGAAATCTACACCTTTACGATCGAGCAGACGGCGACCGCGAAACCCGGCTCCGCCGGCCGCGCCGGCATCAATCAGACGATCCGCGTCGTCAAGCTCGGCAGCCGCAATCCGGACGAGCGGGCGGCCGTCGGCAAGGAAGGCGAGATCATCGCGCTGATGAAGAGCGACGAGGCTTTCGAGGGCTACTGGAAGCGGCCCGATGCGGACGCCAAGGCACTTCACGGCGGCTGGTACTTCACCGGCGACACCGGTTTCGTCGACCAAGACGGGGATCTCTTCGTCACCGGTCGGGCCGACGACATGATCATCACCGGCGGCGAGAACGTGTCACCGGTCGAGGTGGAAAGCTGCCTGTCGCTGCACGAGGGCGTCGCCGAGGTCGCCGTCGTCGGCCTGCCCGACGAGCGCTGGGGCAAGATCGTCGTCGCCTTCGTCAAGCGGCGGGGGGATGTCACGGCCGAGGATCTCGACCGCCATTGCCGCGATTCCGGTCTTGCCAATTTCCGCCGCCCACGCCGCTTCGTCTTCGTCGAGGCGATCCCGAAATCCCCCGTCGGCAAGCTGCTGCGCCGCCTTCTGGTGGCTGGCGAATACACCGAGGAACGCATTCCCGAACACCAGTGAGCGGCCAGACCGCCACAAGACCCATGAAAGGACATTCCATGCCCGAACACGCCACATTCCAGGACCCGCGCCTCGCCGAACTCGACGGCTTCACCATCACGATCGACACGACACGCCAGCGCGCCGACATCACGCTCGACCGTCCGCCCTACAACGTCGTCTCCATGCTGGCACGCGACCAGTTGCGCCTCGTCTTCGAGGCGCTCGACGAGGACGATCGCGTGCGCATCATCGTGGTTGCCGGCAAGGGCGAACACTTCTCGTCCGGCGGCAACATCAAGGGCTTCCTCGAGGCGAGCCCGGAGCACGTCTCGCACCTCGCCTGGAACATTGCGGCACCTGCCCGTTGCTCCAAGCCGGTCATCGCCGCCAATCGCGGCTTTTGCTTCGGCGTCGGCTTCGAACTGTCGCTCGCCTGCGACTTCCGCATCGCGACCGAGACCACCCGCTACGCGCTGCCCGAGCAGAAGCTCGGCCAGATCCCGGGCTCCGGCGGCTCGGCCCGCCTTCAGAAGATGGTCGGCGTCACCCGCACCAAGAACATCGTGATGCGCTCGAAGCGGGTCACCGGCCAGGAGGCCTACGACTGGGGCATCGCCTCGGAGATCGTTGCGGATGGCGATCTGGAAAAGGCCGTCGATGCGCTGGTCGAGGAACTGATCGGCTTCTCGCCGCTCGCCCAGCGCACGGCAAAGAAGCTCCTGAACGATACCGACGACGCTCCGCTTTCAACGGCCATCGAGCTCGAAGGCCATTGCTACAGCCGGCTTCGGACATCGGAGGATTTCCGCGAAGGTGTGCTCGCCTTCCACGAAAAGCGCACGCCGGCCTTCGTCGGACGCTGAACCAGAGGGACTTTGAACCACCGGCCGGGCAGGAACCCGGCTTTATTTCCAAGAGGAGGGAGCGGCCTCGTATCCGCTTCGGGAGGAACCAACATGGAAACAATCGACCAGACCACACAGGAAAGACGCCTTGTCGAAAGAGGACCCGGCATCGTGTCGGGTCTCCGCGACCTGCCGAAACATCTCGGCATCAAGACGATGAGCGCCGGGCTCGTCGCCGCCATCTTCGGCTGCTCCGGCCCGGCCCTAATCGTCATCGGCGCGGCCGAGGCGGGCAAATTGACCAACGGGCAAACCGCCGCCTGGCTGTTTGCGATCTATGTGCTCGGCGGGTTTATCAGCATGCTGCTGGCGCTCCACTACAAGCAGCCGATCAACGGCGCCTATTCGATCCCTGGTGCTGCCCTCGTCGCCGGCTCGCTTGCGACCATTCCTTTCAATGAAGCGGTTGGCGCCTTCATCCTGGCGGGGCTGTTGGTTCTGCTGCTCGGCGTAACCGGGCTCATCGGCAAGGTCATGCGCTGGCTGCCGATGCCGATCGTCATGGCGATGATCGCCGGAGCGCTGATCCGCTTTGCGATCGGAACCGTCACGGCGCTTGGCTCGGCACCTTTCATTGCCGGTGCCGCGATCCTCGCCTTCTTCGTCTCGATGCGGCTGACCAAGACCATCCCGCCAGTGCTGGCCGCCCTCGTCGCCGGCCTGATCGCGGCATTTGCGACGGGCGCGATCGGCGGCGGAGCGGCCAACATCGCCTTCGCGGCACCGGAATTCACCATGCCGGTATTCACCATTGACGCCTTCTTCGCGATCGCCATCCCACTCGCCCTTCTCGTGATCGGTGCCGAGAACGCGCAGGCCACCGGTGTCCTGATGGCCGAAGGCTATCGTCCGCCGGTCAACGCGATGACGATCATTTCCGGCATCGGCGGCGTTGCGGCCGGCTTCCTCGGCGGCCACAATGCCAATATTGCGGGTCCGATGACAGCGATATGCTCGTCCGAACAAGCTGGCGAAAACAAAGAAGGGCGATATGCCGCGACGGTTGTCAACGGCGTGCTCTTCGCCACCTTCGGCCTCATCGCGGGTGCTGCCGTTCCGATCGTGCTCAGCCTGCCATCAGCACTCATCGGCACTGTCGCCGGTCTCGCCATGATCAGCGTGTTGCTGTCGGCCTTCCAGAACGCCTTTGGCAAGTCGCTCGGCAACCAGACCGGCGCCTTCGTGGCGCTTGCTGTCGCCATGTCGAATGTTACGCTCCTCGGTATCAGCGCACCGTTTTGGGCTTTGGTCGCCGGCGTGATCGTCTCGGCCCTTGTCGAAGCCGGAAACCTCGGAGAGAAACAGGCCGCGTAAGCGCGGGTTACCGCTATAGACGCGAGCTTCCAAGTCGCCCCCCATTGCTTTTCTGTAGTCCGGCATGGGGGGCGCATCGCTGCCCTCGATCGTCTGAAAGCAGAGCGGCAGACGCTAGAGAAGGAGATAGCGAACTTCACCGAAGGAGGCCCGGTTGGTCACCAAGTTCGATGATTACATCCGCGTGACAAGCTAGAGAGACCGACATGCGCTTCCGGCATTGGAGGTTTGTAAAATCTCAGCCGCGGTCGGCACGGCATTGGCAGCCTCTGCTTATACGCGTCCTCACTGATCAGAACCCATGCGCCTAATGGCTGCGCCCGATGGACATGATGCACCAAGGCTGGTTTTAAAGTTTGCGCCAGGCTTCACAGCAATGGGTGAGGATATCCTCGTAGGACTTGAAGGTGCGTTCGACAGCCAGTTCTCGCGCATGAAGAGCTCGAGATTTTCGACCGGGTTGAGTTCCGGGGACTTGGGCGGCAGTGACAGGATGGTGGTATTGGCGGATTTATCAGGATCCCCCAAACGCAAAAACCGCCCCGGTTATACCGAGGCGGTCAGCGATTTATGCATGAACTGGTTGCGGGGGCAGGATTTGAACCTGCGGCCTTCAGGTTATGAGCCTGACGAGCTACCGGGCTGCTCCACCCCGCGCCAAGCGCAAACTTTGGTTTGCGCGACACGCCAACGTTTTTGCGTTGGCG
>NZ_CACSJP010000013.1 GCF_902706095.1 Rhizobium sp. 18065 | reverse complement strand
GCGAAAAACACGCCGCAAACGGCTGAACTAAATCAGCTCAAACGCAATCGGTTGCGCGCCCTGCCAGAGCACCATCTTGCCCATGGCCTCCAGTTGCTCCTGTCCCCTGGTCAAGGTGAGGAAATGGTTGCCGGCAAGGGCGCCCATCTTGCTGGCGAAATGCGAGCTGCCATAGGCAAACAGCAATTCGGTTTCGCTGTAACCACCGGGATAGAGCAGGATATCGCCACGCGACGGATGACAGGTGTGATTCTCGAAACCGGCGCCGAACTGGAAGTCGCCGAGCGGCACCCAGACCGCCTCGCCGCTCCAGCGCGAATGAATGGTCTGGTTGCGGAATGGCAGGAAAGTCTGGAAGATCCGGCAGGTTTCCGGCGCCTTTTCCAGCTCGAAGCGAGCTTCGAAGACGAAGGGGCCGACGGTGACCTTCAAATGCGACGCGCTCATGCGATCAGCCGCCCGTCTTCAACAGACGGCTCTTCTGCCGGTTCCAGTCGCGTTCCTTCTCGGTCTCGCGCTTGTCATGCAGCTTCTTGCCCTTGGCGAGCGCCAGTTCAAGCTTCGCCCTGCCCTTTTCATTGAAGTAGATCTTCAACGGCACCAGCGTCATGCCTTCGCGATTGATCGAATTGCGCAGGCGATGGATCTCGCGCGCCGACAACAGCAGCTTGCGGCGCCGGCGGGGCTCGTGATTGAAACGGTTGGCCTGCAGATATTCCGGCAGATGGGAATTGATCAGCCAGATTTCATTGCCTTCGTCAGAGGCGTAGGATTCGGCAATGTTGGCCTTGCCTTCGCGCAGTGACTTGACCTCCGTGCCGGTCAGGACCAGACCGGCTTCGTAGGTGTCGATGATTTCATAGTTGAAGCGCGCCTTGCGGTTTTCCGCGACGATCTTGTTGATGGTGCGCTGGCTGCCTCTGGGTGCCATGGTGAATTCCGATCCGCCCGATGCTTTTGTTATTGTGGACGGCGGGCTCCCGTTCCTGATGTCTGTGCCTCTATGTAGTATAGAGAGACCAGGAAGAAAAGGCGCCGAGTGTCTTGCCCCGGCGCCGACTGTCTCAGTTCAGCAGGCCGGCATGCTTCAGTGCAGCGTCGATTGCAGCTTCCGTTGCACCTTCCAGCGTCGGCAGAAGCGGCAGGCGCACTGTCCGGCTCATGCGGCCGAGACGATGGAGCGCATATTTCGCCCCACAGAGCCCCGGCTCCATGAAGATCGCCCTGTGCAGCGGCATCAGGCGGTCCTGATATTCGAGCGCCTTGGCATAATCGCCGGCCAGCATGGCGGCCTGGAATTCGGCCGAGAGACGCGGCGCGACATTGGCGGTCACCGAAATGCAGCCGACGCCGCCATGGGCGTTGAAGCCGAGCGCTGTTGCGTCTTCGCCGGACAGCTGGACAAAATCTGCGCCGCAGGTGATGCGCTGCTCGGAGACGCGCTCGATCTTGCCGGTCGCATCTTTCACGCCAACGATATTCTTGTGTGCCTTGGCGAGCGCACCCATGGTTTCCGGCGTCATGTCGACGACCGAACGACCCGGGATGTTGTAGATGATGATCGGCAGCGAGACGGCCCCGGCGATCGCCGCATAATGACCGATCAGGCCCTTCTGTGTCGGCTTGTTGTAATAAGGTGTGACGACCAGCAAGGCGTCCGCGCCGGCCTTTTCGGCATGCTGGGCGAGATCGATCGCTTCCTTGGTGTTGTTGGAGCCTGCACCGGCAATCACCGGCACGCGCTTGGCGGCCACTTCGATACAGAGTTCGACGACACGTTTGTGCTCGGCATGGGAGAGGGTCGGCGATTCTCCAGTCGTGCCCACCGGCACGAGACCGGATGAGCCTTCGGCGATCTGCCATTCGACATGCGCTGCGAAGGCGGCTTCATCAACAGTACCCGCTTCGGTGAAGGGGGTAACGAGAGCGGGAATCGATCCCTGAAACATGCACTGAACTCCTCAGGGCCGATATCCACGCTTCGGCCGCATTCTCTATTTAAATCGGGGGCACATTACTTCGCGCCTTCGGGTGCGACAAGCGCATGTCGCGTGCTTTTGTGATAGTTTCAACGGGCTGATCGACGGAATGTGATCGCCCCGGTTAAGGACTTGTTAAGCAAGGTTTCGCCTTACTGGAGAGGTGGCGCATATAGGTCTGGTGTTTGGATGAGAAAGTCGTCTCTTTTTGTTTCGGCCCTGGGGCTTGGCATGGCCGCGCTCATTGGTGTGCAGAATGCCGTCGCCCTTTCCGACGTCCCGGCCGGTGTCCCGGTTCCGGCGGAAAAACCGCTCGGCTTTGCTCCAATGAAGGCCGAACCTCCATCCTTCGAGACCACCGGCACCATTCCAAAGACTTCCTCGCCTGCGGCACAGGTCAATCCGCTGCTGAAGGCCGGCCTCGACGCCCTGTCGGACAAGGATGGCGCCAAGGCACTCGCCATTCGCGACAAGATGGCGGCCGGTCTCGATCGCCATATGCTGACCTGGTCGATCGCCATGTCGGGTTTGCGAGACGTATCGTCCAGCGAAATCGCCACCGCCCAGCGTGATCTCAAGGGCTGGCCAGGCCTCAAATCCTTCCGTGCCAATTCGGAGCGGGCACTCTACCGGGAGAACCCGAGCCCGATAGGCGTACTCGCTGCGTTCGGCAATTCCGAAGCCGAGACGACCGAAGGCGCGATGCTGCTGGCGCGGGCACATCTGGCGACCGGAAACACGGCGCAAGCGGCCAAGGTCATTCGCAAGCTCTGGCACGAAGACGGGCTCGACAAGCCGACGGAAGACAGGATCCTCGGCGAGTTTGCCGCGCTGCTGCGCCCTGTAGATCACAAGACACGCATGGACTACCTAATGTATCGCGGCCGCGCGAGCCAGGCCAAGCGCTTCTCGTCGCTCGGCGAGGCACAGTCGCTCTACAATGCCTGGGCAGCGCTGATCCAGAAGTCCAGCAACACAGCCGCACTGATCAAGGCGGTCGACAGCCGCTGGGCGTCCGATCCGGCCTACCTCTTCATCCGCATCGAGAACCTGCGCCGGCAGGACAAGTATGAAGAGGCCACCAAGCTTCTCGAGCAGATGCCGCGCGACAAAGCCAGGCTGGTGAATACCGGCGAATGGTGGAACGAGCAGCGGATCGTAGCAAGAGGCCTTGCCGACCTCGGCAAATTCCGCGCCGCCTACCAGGTCACGGCCCGTCATGCGGCGAGCGAGACGGCGGATGTTGCCGATGCCGAATTTCACGCCGGCTGGTATGCCTTGCGCTACCTGAACGATCCGAAAGCGGCCACGAAACACTTCCAGCGTATCCTGGAGGTATCCAACCGGCCGCTTTCTGCTTCGCGTGGCTGGTATTGGCTTGGCCGGGCAGCCGAAGCTGCCGGCGACGACAAGGCGCGCGACTATTTCAATCGGGCAGCCCAACATCCGAGTACGTTCTACGGCCAACTTGCCAGCGCGCGGGTGCAGATGGGCGCGATCAGGATACCGTATCCGGCTCCATCGGCCGCCGAACGCGATCTGTTTGACTCTCGCGAGGCAGTCCGGGCGATTTCGCGCTATGAAGCCGCCGGGCATGGCTGGCGGGCGCAGAGCCTGTACCGGGCGCTTGCCGAACAACTGGACAATCCCGGCGAACTGGCCCTGCTCAGTTCACGGGCGGAAAAGTCTGAAGGTGGACATCAGCTTTCGCTGCAGATCGGCAAGACGGCCTATGCACGCGGCATCAACGTGCCGGCGCTTGCCTTCCCGGTTGGCGTCATTCCCTCATCTGCCAACATTGCCGGCTCTGGCAAGGCTTTGGCCTATGCCATCGCGCGTCAGGAAAGCGCCTTCAATCCAGCGGCCGTTTCGCCAGCGAATGCGCGCGGACTGCTGCAGCTTCTGCCATCGACCGCCAAAGGCGTCGCTGCCCGGCACGGGCTCGCCTATGCACCGGCCAAGCTGACCAGCGATCCCGGTTTCAACGCCACGCTTGGTGCGCATTATCTCGGCGAGCAAATCGATGCGTTCGGCGGCTCCTATATCATGACATTCATCGCCTATAATGCGGGTCCGCGCAAAGTGCCGGAATGGATCGGCCGCTACGGCGACCCGCGCGGCAAGTCGATCGACGAGGTGGTCGACTGGATCGAGCGCATCCCCTTCCCCGAGACGCGCAACTATGTGCAGCGGGTGATGGAGAATTATCAGGTCTACAAGAGCCGGCTCGGCCAGAAGACCGATATCGTGCACGACCTTCGCTTCGGTCGCTGATCGACGCGCCCGCGGATCTTCTGATAGCGTGTTCTCCAGCACCATTGAGCGGAGAACCAAATGCCCGACCACACGACCGTCAGCATCGAGGATCACTTCGTCAGCGTCCCGGATGGCCTCAAACTTCACGTCCGTATTCTGGGCGGTGACAATCCTGGCCTGCCCGTCGTCTGCCTGCCGGGGCTAACCCGCAATGGCCGTGACTTTGAGGCGCTTGCCAGGATCTTGTCTTCCGCCCCGCACGGCTTCAAGGTGATCAGCATCACATCGCGCGGGCGTGGACTGTCGGACCGTGATCCGGAGCCAAGTCGCTACACGATCCCGGTCGAGGCCATGGATGTGGTGGCCGTGCTCGATCAGCTGGCGATCGACAAGGCGCATTTTATCGGCACATCGCGCGGTGGGCTCATCCTGCATGTGCTGGCGATGACCCATCTCGATCGGATCGCCACAGTTGTACTCAACGATATCGGGCCTGTTCTCGAGGTCGAAGGACTACGTCAGATCCAGTCCTACCTTGGCGGTCGGCGCAAGCCGCAGACATTTGCCGAGGCGGCGATCATCCTGAAGGACGCACATGGCGACGAGTTCCCAGCTTTGTCCGACGAGGACTGGCAGGGACTTGCGGCGGCGATCTACCGGGAGACCGAAGGCGAGATCGTTGCGGACTATGATCCTGAAATCGGCATCCAGTTCCGCGCGGCTGACCTCAGCCAACCGCTTGCCGATCTGTGGCCGCAGTTTGCCTTGCTGGCAGAGCTTCCGGTGATGGTGGTTCGCGGAGAACATTCACGACTTCTGTCGCCCGAAACGGTGGATGCGATGGGTCAGCGGCATCCAGGTCTGCTTGCGGTTACCGCCAGCGGCCAGGGCCACGCGCCGCTGCTGGATCTCGGACCACTGCCCGACCAGATCGCCGGCTTTCTCCACAAGAGCATTTAAACGAGACGAGGCTTCAGTCCGTTCCAGCGGGCCACGCTGCGCGGTCAATAGCCAGCGATGTCGCCCAAAACGGAAAAAGCCCGGCACAAGGCCGGGCTTTCCCTATCCAATCCGAGGATTGAATTAGAATGCGCGCTGCAGGCGGAAGTAACCGTACGGGTTGTCGGTTACGTCGTCGTACTGAACCGACAGACGGGCCAGCAGGTTTTCAACAGGCTTGTAGTCGAGCGTGATGCCGTACTTCAGCTTGTCGCCGCCGACGTATGCGCCGCCGTCTTCGAGGTTATCCCAGTACTGGATGCCCGGGGTAACGGTCAGCTTGTCCGTTGCCTTGAAGGCGTAGGAAGCAGCAACCGACCATTCAGCGTCGTCGTAGTAGGCGCTCGGGTCAGACGAGTAGATGCCTGCGAGGTAGAAGGTGCCCGGGCCGATGTCAGCCGAACCGATAGCGCGAACTGCGCCTTCTTCTACGTCAAAGTCGTAACCGCCGAGGATGGCGATCGAAGCCGGACCGAAGGTCGCGGTGACAGTACCCGACAGGCCGATGTCAGCAGTGTCAGTTACGATCGACTGAATTTCGTCAACCGAACCGCCGATCGAGAAGGATTCAGCTGTGTAGGTGTAGGAGAAGGAGACGAATTCGGTCTGGTTGCCGAGGCCGTCGGTTTCGCCAGCGATACCCAGGTCCCACCAGTTGTAGAACCAACCAGCCTTGAAGCCGCCGAGAGCGAGGAAAGCTTCGTCAGCGTAGAAGCCCTGTGCGTCGTTGTCGACCGAGATATCGCTTTCGAGAGCGATGAAGGACTGCAGAACGCCGAGTTCGGTGTCCGACTTGGCGTCAACCGTTACGAGGGCCGAAGCGCGCATGTCGTAGTCGTTGTCCGAACCAGAATCAGCATTCGGTCCGAAGTCGACCTGCGCACGAACCCAACCACCGATCTGGAGGCAGGTTTCGGTGCCCGGGATGTAGAAGTAGCCGGTGCCGAAAGCGTCGCAAACGCGAACGTATTCCATCGGCTCAGGCTCGGCAGCTACGATAGCGTCGGCAGCCTGGGCGCCAGATACTACAGCGAGAGCTGCAGCGGAGCCGAGAAGAAGGCTCTTGATGTTCATTATTGACCTCCAGTCAAGTTTCGTATGGGTCTGGCCAAATTGGCTGAAGGACAGCAGTACCTGCCCCATCCCCGTCGGTTTCTCAGAAGACGGACGATCCACCGCCTCGCTTCCGTTGTTGAAAATACAAAACGCGGCCGGTCATGCAATCACCAAACAGCGGAATGATTGGAAACAGGGAACCCTTCCGTCTGCGCTGTTGCTCAAAGGACACAAAACCGTGTCCCAGGATCATTAAAAATTTACAGTTCGTTAAGAAAGCCCTTACGAAATCGGCACTTAGCATGTGGACAGACAAGCGCGCCGGATCAAAACGCCGATTATTTTCCGGCTAAAATCGGCGAAATCCCCTGCTGCAGCGCTATTCTTATCCGCAGCGTCTTCGCAGGCCCACTCTATATATGGAGCGGTAGCCGTGGTGAAATGCTGCGATCGGCATCCAATTTGGCTCGGCCCGGCAGAATCAAACGCAGGAAACTATGGCGATTCGAGAATCGCCAAGGCCGCAGCGTCACACCCAGCCTGCAAACACTTGAAAATTCGCGCGCCCTATCAGGTAAAATGTGCAGGATTACGAAAAACCCTTGCAATCGCCGATTCAAGCACATAATCAGGCCGCACCGGAGAGGTGGCCGAGTGGTCGAAGGCGCTCCCCTGCTAAGGGAGTATACGTCAAAAGCGTATCGTGGGTTCGAATCCCATCCTCTCCGCCATTCAACGAAATCCCCCAATTCATTTGATTGCGCCTCATGGCTTCCTTGCCGAGCTGCGCATATTCAGGACTGCGCGGCCCCTCACTGAGCCTAGGTGGCTGCACCACCTAGCATCATTTTGGCGCATTCGACGACCGAAGGCGGGCGGCACGATGCGAGTGAGCGCGGAAAAAATCAACTAACCATCTGTTTTTAATGACTATTATTGAGAAAATTGATGCGCTCCGGTCTATAATTGACTGGAGGTCAATAATGAACATCAAGAGCCTTCTTCTCGGCTCCGCTGCAGCTCTCGCTGTAGTCTCTGGCGCCCAGGCTGCCGACGCTATCGTAGCTGCCGAGCCTGAGCCGATGGAATACGTTCGCGTTTGCGACGCTTTCGGCACCGGCTACTTCTACATCCCGGGTTCGGAAACCTGCCTCAAGATCAGCGGTTATGTCCGTTTCGAGACCCAGTTCTCCGAAGACGACAACGAAGACTTCGACTGGAACATGCGCACCCGCGCCAAGGTCAACTTCGAAGCCAAGAGCGATTCCGAGCTCGGCACCATTGGTTCCTACATCGCAGTCCGCACCTGGGCTGAAAACGATGGCGCTGACGACACGACGAACGATCTCGAAATCGACGAAGCCTATATCACTGTTGGCGGCCTGAAGGTCGGCTACATGTACAACTACTGGGATAACGATCTCTCGGGCGAAGTTGACGACCTCGGCTCGAACCGCCTGAACGCAGTCGGTTACCAGTACACGGCCGACGCATTCTCGGCTGGCGTCTTCCTTGACGAACTGACGAAGAACTACTCCGGCGGCTTCGACAGCATCTATGATGGCAATGACAACCTCGGCGTTGAAGGCCAGATCGCTGCGACCTTCGGTGTTGTGACGGCAGAACTTCTCGGCTCCTACGACTTCGCGGCTGAAAACGGCGCGATCCGTGCAAAGCTGCTTGCTGACGTTGGTCCGGGAACATTCGGCCTCGCCGCCATCTACTCGACCGGCGCAAACGCCTACTACGACGTTTCCGAATGGACCGTTGCTGCTGAATACGCCGTCAAGCTGAGCGACAAGTTCACCCTGACGCCTGGTGTTCAGTACTGGGACAGCTACGGCCTCGTTTCGGCTGACGACTTCGACTCCAGCAACGACGCCTGGAAGGCCGGCCTGACCCTCGACTACAAGGTCGCCGAAGGCCTGACTGCCAAGGTTGCAGTCAACTACTTCGACGAAGACGCAGCTGATGACGGCGTCTGGGACGGTTTCGTTCGTCTGCAGCGTTCGTTCTAATTCGATCCACGGATCGATACGGGATCCGGCCTTCGGGCCGGATCCCAGCCCAAACCCGCCAAAGGCGTGGTTTTGCCCAAGACAGACTCTGAAATGTCCAAAGCTGGCCAGTTGTGACGACTGTTGCCGGCCTGCATCGTTACGTGAGGAAAAAATTCCACCATCCGTGCTTCTGCGCAATTATGAGCTATACTTTTTATAATGTATAACGATATTCGATCTTGGATGGCCTGCATGTCGCTGGCCGGATCGTAGTGAGGCAATCGCGTGAACAACATGATATCGGAAAAAAGCGAAGCATTCGACACAGCCGTCGAAGTGCCTTCCTATTCCGTTCATTATCAGTACGGCTCCGCGAACAAGCTTTTTGAAGTTCGCGACACGTCGCTGCGTGCCCTGTTCGCGAAATATGGCGACATCCTCTGGCTCAATGGCAGCCACAAATACAATGTCACCAACTTCATCGCCGAGCTTCATGACATGTTGGATATTCCGGGCTTCTCGACCTTTTCCCAGGAGATGCTCGACCAGTTGATTGGCAAATTGCGCAAACGCGGTAACAGCAACGCCACCATCAATCGAAAGATGGCGGCCCTAAGCAAACTGCTGCGAAAGGCGTATAAAATGGGAGATGTCTACAGTCTGCCCGAATTCAAGCGCGAAAAGGAAAAGGCCGGGCGTATCCGCTTCCTCGATCGGGACGAAGAGGAATTGCTGTTTTCCGAAATCCGCGCGCATAACGAACTGTATTACCGTTTCTGCACGTTCCTTGTGGATACAGGCGCACGTCTCAGCGAAGGCACCGACTTGCGCTGGGGCGATCTGAACGCCCACCGGGCCACGTTCTGGGTGACCAAGTCCGGGCGCTCGCGCTCCGTTCCCCTCACCCACCGGGCTGCCGCCGCGATCGCGGGCTCGGATCGACGTTTCCCCGGCCCCTTCTCGGAGATCGACCAGCAAAGGTTCCGCATCGCCTGGCACAATGCCAAGGATGCGATCGGTCTCGGCGACGACAAGGATGTGGTGCCGCATGTGTTGCGCCATACCTGCGCTTCGCGCCTCGTCCAAGGCGGCATCGACATCCGGCGCGTACAGATGTGGCTTGGCCACCAGACCCTGACAATGACCATGCGATACGCACACCTCGCCTCGCATGATCTCGATATGTGCGTTCCCGTTCTGGAGCGTGCGGCATCCAACTAGCAGTTCATTTTTTTGTTAGTGACATGATAGCGCTACCATCACTTTGATTTCGCTTAGCTTTTGTTGTTTCACATAACTGTTATTGAAGCAACGCAAAAGAGGTCCCGGAATGCATTCCGGGACCTCTTTTGTCACTATATAAAGGCATAGCCTGGCGACGGTATGTGCGTCAGGCGATCAGCGTCTTGAGGTCTGTCGAAGGGTCGGCGATGACAGCCTTGTCAGGAGTTCGGCCCAGATCGAGCAGTTTCTTGCCGGCGACATAAGCCTTGGCGTCATTGATCGCATCGACCGCAATGAACTCGCCGCTGGAGAAATACCAGACAGAGAGGCTTCCTTCCCTGGCACCCGGTCGAACGACCGTCTCGTCATAGCCGAGATTGAAACCGGCGATCTGCAGCTTGACGTCATACTGATCCGACCAGAACCACGGTTTTGGCCGATAGGGCAGCGCAGCGCCGGCCATGTTGTTGGCAGCCGCCTCCGCCTGGTCCACGGCATTCTGCACCGACTCGAGCCGGATCTTGTGCCCCTTCCAGTCGAAGACCGCGCAATCGCCCACGGCATAGACGTTCGGATCGGAACTCTGCTCCATGTCGTCGACGAGAATGCCGTTGGCGGTTTCGATCCCGGCCTCTGCGGCAATCCGGTCATTGGGCACAACGCCGATACCGGCAATCACCAGATCGACATCGATGACGCTGCCATCCGACAGTTCGGCCGCCTTGACCCGTCCATCCTCGCCGATCAAGCGGGTCAGACCGGTTTTTTCGCGAATGACCACGCCCTGGGCCGCATGGATAGCGCGCATGGCGTCGGCGGTTTCACTGGCGGCGACACGGGCCAGAATGCGATCGGTCACTTCAATCAGGGTCACCTCGAGACCGAGCTTGCGCGCGACGGCCGCAGCCTCAAGCCCGATATAGCCGCCGCCGACGATCAGCAGACGTCGTCCTGCCTTCATCTCGTCGGCAAGACGGTCGGCATCGGCCTTGTCGCGCGCGGTATAGACACCGTCGAGATCGCCGCCAATCTGGGTTGGCAAGCGCCGCGGCGTCGCGCCCGTGGCGAACACCAGCGTTTCATAGGCGAGCGCGGAGCCGTCGAAGAGGCGAACCTGCTTCGCTACGCGATCGATTGCCTCGACCGGGGTCGAAAGGCGGATCTCGACGTTATTCTCCTCGTACCAGTTCTCCGGGCGAAACAGCAGGCGATCGAAGCTCATTTCGCCGAGCAGGTATTTTTTCGACAACGGCGGGCGCTGATAGGGAAGGCAGGGCTCGGCGCCCAGAAGCGTGATAGGTCGCTCGTCCTTCAGCGCCCGAAGTTTTGCCGCCAGGGCAAATCCTGCCTGGCCAGCACCAATGATCACCAATCTGCCCGCCACGTGTCGCGCCTCGTCTCAAATCTGAAAAAGCGCCCAACATCGGAACTGCAGGCGCATCGATGACCAAGGCCTAGCTTTGTGGCGATTTCCGGTCAAGCGCCGGATGCCCGACGTTGGCGCCAAGGCCTGGGTAAACACCTGAGTCCAAAGCAAAAAACAGATTTGCTTTGGATTTTAACGATCGCATAGAGAAAGTGTCGAAGAAGATGCGTTAAATTGGGACCGTGCAAGATCACCAAGGGAGGGTGAAATGCCCTTACAGATGGTACCAGACGCAAAAGCCAATATTCCGCAGGACAAGGTCTTCGAGAAATTCAGGATCGACCGGCCGGGCAAGATCATATTCGTCGGCCATCACCTGAGTACGAAGACTTCACTCCGTTGCCTGATCCGCACGATATCCCTGCATGGGGCAGAACTGGAAGTCTCGCCACATCTGCCGATGCCGAGCAACTTCTTCCTGGAAATCCTCGGAATTCATGATGAAATCGGCTGCACGCTGATCCGCCGCGAAGCGGAGAAACTGACCATCGGCTTCAACATGCTGATCGATCCCGAGTTTCTGCATCACGTTGTGCGGCTGTCCTTCGAACTCAACCACTGACATCAACAACCGGCGCAGCGCGGCAGAACACGTCGCGCCGGATCTGCTTTCGACGAGCGACAGCTCAGTATTTCTCTTCGAGATCTTCACGCTCACATGCAGGAAAACGAAGATACCTAAAACTTGACTGATCCTATTGACGCTAATGCAAATATTAGAACCCACAGTGCAAGCAACACCGGGCTTGGAACGCGAGAATAACAATGGAAAACGCAACGCATCTGGCGACCGTCAAGTCGGAAATGTACGAGCGCAAATGGGAGCGCTTCTACGTTCAACGTCCCGCCAAGGTGATGGCGGTCAGCCCCGGGCTCAGCGGCATCACGATCCGCAGTTGTGAAGTCGTGGATATTTCGCAAGGCGGCGCTGCACTTGTGATGACCACGACCATCGGTCTATCCTCCCATTACTACCTGCAGGTCGTCGGCCTCGCCGATCGTATCGGCTGTGCGGAAGCCTATCGAAACGGCAACCGGGTCGGGGTGAAATTCATCCGGCCTATCCCGGAGGCCATGCTGCACCGGATCGTGCGTGCCGACTTCATGCTCGGTGAAAAGATGGAAGCGCCGCTCAAGCCGTTCACCAATGGAAACGGCGCGCGCCTCGGACGCTGATCGCGGCAAAACGTCTGAAGCGGACCTTCAGCGCACCTTGTCGCCCTTGCGCACGTCCTGCGGAAACCTATTGTGGGCACAGTTCAACTCTGCCCGGGATCCCAGCATCGCATGTCCGCCTTTTCTCGCTTCACACCCCTGACATCCTCCCTGCCGGCAACGGTGCCCTTCATCGGACCGGAGGCCATCGAACGCAAACGCGGGCTTCCGGTGAAAGCCCGGATCGGAGCGAATGAAAGCGGCTTCGGCCCGGCCCCTTCCGTCATTGCGAAGATCGCTGAAAAATCGGCCGAGATCTGGAAATACAATGATCCGGAAAACCACGCGCTGAAGACGGCGCTGGCGGCACATCTGTCGCTCAAGCCGGAGAATTTCGTCATCGGAGAAGGCATCGACGACCTGCTCGGCCTGATCGTCCGGCTGGTGATCGAGCCGGGCATGCCGGTCGTCACCTCGCTCGGCGGCTATCCGACTTTCAATTTCCATGTCAACGGCTTCGGCGGCCGTCTGGTCACTGTGCCTTACCGCGACGACCGCGAAGACCTCGACGGACTGCTCGCAGCCGTTAAAGCCGAGGACGCGCCGCTGGTCTATTTCGCCAATCCCGACAATCCGATGGGCAGTTGGTGGGATGCGGACGCCATCGTTGCCTTTGCCCGGGCGCTGCCGGAAACCACGCTGCTCATTCTGGACGAAGCCTATAGCGAAACGGCACCGGCGGGCTCGATCCCGGCCACCGACGCCTTGATCGACCTGCCCAACGTGATCCGTACCCGGACATTCTCCAAGGCCTATGGCCTGGCCGGCGCGCGCGTCGGCTATGGTTTCGGCACGGCGGGCACGGTTTCTGCCTTCGACAAGATCCGCAACCATTTCGGCATGCCACGGCTTTCGACCGAAGCCGCCCTCGCGGCGCTGGAGGACCAGGCGTATCTGACGGATGTGCTTTCCCGGATCACGGCATCGCGCGCACGTATTTCAGCCATCGCCACTGCCAATGGCCTGAAACCGCTCCAGTCCGCGACGAATTTCGTCACGGTCGATGCGGGACGAGACGGTGTCTATGCGCGTGCTATCGTCGATGGGCTGATGGAGCACGGCGTTTTCATCCGCATGCCCGGCGTTGCCCCCCTGAACCGTTGCATCCGCATCTCGACCGGCCTGCCGGCCGATATGGACCTTCTTGAAGAGGCACTGCCGAAGGTTCTGGCCTCGCTGGCGTAACGGCGGTCAACTGAAATAAAAAGAACCGCGCCGGCCTTGTTCCTGCCGGTCGCGGTTCTGATGTGTTGGCACTGGCCCCGTCCAAAGGTCCCCCGCCACGTTCCCCTCTCCAGGGTTCTTGTGCTTTTCGTCCCCCGCCGTTGGCGGGGTAACTCGTTCAGTGGATGGTCATCCACTCGCGGGCGGCGCGCAGCGCTGCGGCGAGATCGGGCTTGCTCATCGTCTGGGCAAGATCGGCACGCAGCTCGGCGGCGCGCTCGCATCCCTTGATCGCAGCGATGTTCAGCCACTTGTGTGCCGAGACCAGGTCGATCGGGCAACCGCGGCCGGTTGCGTACATCAGACCCATGTCGCAGAAGACATCGGCTCGGGTTTCGCCACCCATGGTGGCCATTTCGGAATTGCGCATTTCAAAGCGTGCCATCGGATTTGTCCCTGTCTAGCCTAGTGGTTTAAACTGTCCCTGTTTTGCCCCTTTCGGAGCGCCTTCCGGACCGTTGCCATCTTCTTTCGTGGCGTTTCGAACCTTCAGGTATCGGCGGGTTTTTCCCTGCTCGTTTGATGACCCGACTATGCCGGAAGGCTTTCAATGGTCGCTTAAAATGCATGCTTAATTTGCTGAAAACAAAGTACAAATGCTTCGTAAACTTGGGTTTTTGTTAAGCATCGGATGCCCTGCATATTAAGGAATTTGCGTCGAAATTTACGAAAATTTCAGATCTGGAAATCAACCGATTGTTCACCACGAAATTCGAAGGCACTTTTAACAAAGGCCGGAAATGCTGGATTTGCCCGTCGTCCACAGAGGCAAATTCGGGCGGATTGCATTTTACCTTTACGTGTGCGTAAGATAATTCTTAACCGATGCGCCGCGATTTCGGAGGAAATCACAGGCGGCTATCGGCGGATTACATCGTCTCGGGAGGAAGACCACACATGCGGACCATCATCATCGCCGCCGCGCTGGCATTTTCGGCCATCACCGCGCAGGCAGCAGAGCCCATCGAGGGCAACTGGAAGACGGCAACCGGCGCCACGGCCGAAATCGCCCCCTGTGGCGGTGCCTTTTGCGTGACGCTGAAGACCGGCAAGTTCGTCGGCAAGCAGATCGGCAAGATGTCGGGCAGCGGTGACAGCTATTCCGGCGAAATCACCGATCCGGAGACCGACAAGACCTATTCGGGTTCGGGCACCGTTTCGGGCAGCTCGCTGAAGATGAAGGGCTGCGTGCTCGCGGTCCTTTGCAAGAGCCAGACCTGGTCGCGGCTCTGATCGGCTGACACGATCCATACAGAGTATAAAGAGGGGAACCGGGCGGCGGGAGCGATCCCCCGCCCGATCTTTTTTAAGCTGAACGCCGCTAGTCGACGGCGCGATAGGCGTCCGGGATGGTGAAGACCATGTCGGCGCGGGCATAGCCGCCGTCCTTGACCTCCTCGATCAGCACCATGGTGTGCGGACGCGCTGCTTCGGAAAAATACTCGACCAGCATGGCAGTTGTCCGATGGACGATTTCCTCCTTCTGGAGCTTGGACAGCGCCCCTTCCGGGGTCTTGATGTTTACAAACGGCATTTCATTCTCCTGCTATGTTGTTTCTTTGAGTGGCTGTCTGCGTGTCAGACCACGCCGCCATTGGCGCGGATCACCTGGCCATTGACCCAGCCGCCATCCGGCCCTGCGAGGAAGGAGACGACAGCGGCAATGTCGTCCGGCTGGCCGAGCCGCTTCAGCGGGTTCATGCCGGCAATCGTGTTGACCAGCTCGTCCGACTTGCCCTTCATGAACAGTTCGGTTTCGACCGGCCCCGGCGCCACGGCATTGACGGTGATCGCCTTCGGGCCGAGTTCCTTGGCGAGGATATGGGTCATCGCCTCGACGGCCGCCTTGGTTGCGGCATAGACGCCGTAGGCCGGCTGATAGAGGCCGACGACACTGGTCGAGAAGCTGATGATGCGGCCACCGGGGCGGATGCGGTTTGCGCCTTCGCGCATGCCGCGAAAGACGCCGCCGAGATTGATCGCAACCTGGCGCTCGAAGGCCTCGTCCGATGTGTCGGCGATCGGTGAAAGCTGCATGATGCCGGCATTGTTGACCAGCACGTCGACACCACCAAAAACCTCTTCGGCGGCATCGAACAATGCCTTCAAACCGTCGCCGGAGGCGATATCGGCCTGAACCGCCACGGCACGGCCGCCGGCCGCCTCGATTTCTCCGACAACGGCTGCGGCTGAATCGGCGCCGCTCGCATAATTGACCACCACGGCATAGTCGTCGCGGGCAAGACGTCTGGCAATCGCCGCGCCAATACCTTTCGACGATCCGGTGACGATGGCGGTTCTGGTTTGTGTCTCGGTCATGATGGCGCTCCTTGTTTCTGCCTGAATGGAAGATATGCCCATGCCTGCGCCAAACAATCACGCAGAACTTGACATGATAATTCTGATGGTGCGAACAATGAGAGATGGATCGTCTTGACCGGATGCAGTTGTTCATTCGCGTGGTGGAGCGGCGCAGTTTTTCTGCGGCGGCGGCCGATCTCGGGCTTGGCCGATCGACGGCGACCGAAGCGATCAAGCAGCTGGAGGCCGATCTCGGCGCCCGGCTGCTGGAGCGCACGACGCGGCATGTGACACCGACGCTGGAAGGACAGGCACATTACCAACGCTGCCTTGCCATTCTCTCCGATATAGAAGAGGCGGAATCGGCCTTTCGAGACAGCCGCCCCCGCGGGCTTCTGCGGATCGATGCTCATCCGCTGCTGACGCGGACATTTCTTCTACCGCACCTGCCGGAGTTCCTCGATCGCTATCCCGGCCTCGACCTGCATATCGGCCAGGGCGACCGGCTGGTTGACCTGGTCCGTGAAGGCGTCGATTGCGCCCTTCGCGCCGGAGAGCTTGCCGACAGCGGCCTGATCGCGCGGCGGCTTGCGACGATCAACGAAGTGACCTGCGCCAGCCCCGCCTATCTCGCCCGCCACGGCATGCCGGCCACGCTTACCGATCTTCAAGCCGGGCATCTGTGCGTCGGCTTCGTCTCGTCGCGCACCGGCGAAGTGATGCCGCTCGAATTCATCGATGGGCAGGCGATAAAGCTGATCTCGCTCGGCTCGCGGGTCACGGTCAACAATTCCGACACGATGACCGATCTCTGCCGGCTCGGCTTCGGCCTGATCCAGGCGCCGCACTACCGGCTGGCGCAGGATCTTGCCGAGGGGCGGCTGATCGAGATCCTGCCGGACCATCCGCCCTCGCCGACGCCGCTTTCGGCCGTCTATCCGCAAAACAGGCACACGGCTGCACGCCTGCGTGTCTTCCTCGACTGGGCAACGGAAATCTTCGCCAAGGCGAACCTTTAGAGCCGTTCATTTCTAAATGGAATCAGTTCTGTTGGCTCAAACGGCGTTGCATGGTCGACCGGCCGGCGTAGCCATCAGCGCTCCACAGGTCAGATCGGCTCGCCGACGTCGATGCGATTGCCGTCGGGATCCTCGAAGACGAAGGCACGCAGACCGTAATCCTTGTTCTGCAGCCGTTTGATCACCCGCAGGCCCTTGCGCTGGATGACGTCATGCAGGGCATCGATATTTTCGACCATCATATGGGCGACGTTGAAGTCCGCCGCTTCATAACCGGGCTGCAAAGTCAGGTGCAATTCGGCCGAATCCCGTTTCAGGATCATGAAGCCGACCGGAGTGCCGTTTTCGAAGGTTTTGCTGAAACCGAGAACCTCGGTGTAGAATTTTTCTGCGCGTGCCATCTGCTTGACCGGCAGCATGACAGCGACCCGCCCGAAGCGCATGGTCGTGTGATTGATGTTTTCCATCGTCTGGTCTCGTTTTGTGAAGGCCGCATGTCCCATCTGCGGGCAGTGCCACGCATGAGAACGACTTCAATTGTTGTGACAAACGAGACGGTGCCCGTGGCAGCACTATTGCAGAGAGAGGCACGCGGATAAAGGCCCAAAGCCCGTTTCATCGCCCGATGACACACCCCGGCGACGTATCGAAAAATTATCCGGATTCCTGAATGCCGGATGAACCCGGTTCTCAGGCGGTGTTCAGCGGGGTGTCAGCATAGTCAGTCACAGGGACAAGGGACTGGAGACTTCCATATGAGCACGCTTTCTCGCCGCATGACCATTCTGACCTTGACGATGGCCGTTTTCGCCTTCCTGTTCGCCCAGCTGGTGGTGTCGACAGTACCCGGTCAGCGGCACGGCCAGGCAGCCGCGATATCGAGCTGCGGCATTCCCGGCAGCGCGCTCTGCAAGGCTGTCTTCTAGGAATGGTTTTGCGTCGGGATCATGTTCGGCCAGTCGGTGTGTGATTGCCGCCTATTTGGCCAGCAACTTGTTCTTGATCAGCCCGACAACCACCTGCACAACAAGACCCGCGACGCCGCCGCCGACAAACTGGCCCGCAAGCGCCGCTATATCAACGCCACCTGCCGCAGCGGTTCCACCCGCCCCGAGCAGCGATCCCAGGATCGTCCCGCCGCCAACGCCGCCGATCGCGCCGGCGAGCAGGTTGCCGATCTGACCGAGATCCGAATCCTTCAGAATCTTGCCGCCTGCCGTTCCACCGGCCGCGCCACCGATGAGTTGGGCCAGAATTGCTGCGATATCCATGTCAATCGCCCTCCAATCGGTCCCGTCCACCAGAACGGAACAACGGTTGTATTGTAGGCCGCTTACCATCTGCCGGAAAGGGTTCGCTAAATTTATTTATGTCGATATTCTAACGTTTGGATTGTCCCGACTGGCCCGCAATATCACCTTGGGCACGCGGCAGCGTGCATTCGGTCGGGCCGCATGCACGGCAGGGACCGAAGCGGACGAGATCGGAAAGAAGTGACGTGCGGCTGAATTCTGGAAAACGTCACCAAAACGTCGTTTGCTTGTCAATCACTCTTTCCTATAATGCGTCATGAACACACGAATCCCTATTTCCGCACCCGTCAATTTCATCAGCCCCGAGCCGTATGAACCGCAGGCGTTCAACAATGCCGTCGAAGCGGTGGATGCGCTGACCGCGCTCTACGAGCGCAATACAAACTTTCTGATCGATGCCTTTGGCGGTCTTGCGCAAGGCGGGCCGATTGCCGGTCGCTACCGGGCGTTTTACCCACAGGTGGCGCTCGAGACGACCAGCTTCGGCCATATCGACACGCGTCTTGCCTATGGGCATGTCACGTCTCCCGGCCTCTACACCACGACCATCACCCGCCCGACGCTGTTTCGCCACTACCTGAAGGAACAGCTTGGCCATCTGATGCGCAATCATCAGGTTCCGGTCATCGTGTCCGAATCGGCGACCCCGATCCCGCTGCATTTCGCCTTTGCCGAAGGCGCGCATGTCGAGGCATCGGCCGGCGGTCTCGTCGACATGCAGTTGCGCGACGTCTTCGACACGCCGGATCTTGCCGTCACCGATGACGAGATCGCCAATGGCGAATACGAGCCGAAGCCGGGCGAACCGCATCCGCTGGCGCCGTTCACCGCGCAGCGCATCGACTATTCGCTGGCCCGCCTGTCACATTACACGGCAACCGGCGCCAACCATTTCCAGAATTTCGTGCTGTTCACCAATTACCAGTTCTATGTTGACGAGTTCTGCGCCTATGCGCGCAAACTGATGGCAGACGGCGGCGAAGGCTACACAGCTTTTGTAGAGCCGGGCAATATCATCACCAAGCCGGGCGATAGCGAGCCGAGCGAGGGTGTTTCGCTCGGACGCCTGCCGCAGATGCCGGCCTATCACCTGAAGATGAAGGGCCATGCCGGTATCACGCTGGTGAATATCGGCGTCGGCCCGTCCAATGCCAAGACGATCACCGACCATATCGCCGTGCTGCGCCCGCATGCCTGGCTGATGCTCGGCCACTGCGCAGGATTGCGCAACAGCCAGCGGCTCGGCGACTATGTTCTCGCCCATGCCTATGTGCGCGAAGACCATGTTCTCGACGACGACATTCCGGTCTGGGTGCCGATCCCGGCGCTGGCCGAGGTGCAGCAGGCGCTCGAAGACGCGGTCGAGGAGGTCACCGGCTACGAGGGCTTCGAGCTGAAGCGCATCATGCGCACCGGAACCGTTGCCACGATTGACAACCGCAACTGGGAACTGCGCGACCAGCGCGGCCCGGTCAAGCGCCTGTCGCAGTCGCGCGCCATTGCGCTCGACATGGAATCGGCGACGATCGCCGCCAACGGCTTCCGCTTCCGCGTGCCCTACGGCACCCTGCTCTGCGTTTCCGACAAGCCGCTGCATGGCGAATTGAAGCTGCCGGGCATGGCGACCGCCTTCTACAAGACCCAGGTCAGTCAGCATCTGCAGATCGGCATCCGCGCCCTGCAGAAACTCGGTGCCATGCCGAAAGAAAGACTGCATTCGCGCAAGCTGCGCAGCTTCTTCGAGACGGCTTTCCAGTAAGGGATAAACGGCCAGTAAGGGACAAACTGGCCAGTAGAGATGGAAGGCCTCGGCCGCGCGCCGGGGCCATGTGCTCGAATGTTGGCGGACGGGATCGGTTCAGAGCCTGCGGGCTTCCAGCCGCCGTTTGTCGCGCTCGACATAGTCGGAGCCCAGATCCGTCAGGCAGAATTGCCGTTTCTGAAATTCCCCGCGGATCAAGATGAAGCCTTGCTCTTCGGCTTCGCTCAATGTCTTCAGGCTGGTGCCTTTCGGGGGTGACTGCCAACCCGTGCCAACGGCGCTGTGCAGCAATACCATTATCTTGATAATCTTGTTTCTCCATGGCTGACGCATGCAGCCGTGCTGTCTCGCGTCACCAATCTTGTGGCGACGCTGTCTTGATTTGCCGCTTTTCCGGAAAAGCCTATTGATTTGAATAGATTATTTTGGCCGAACCGGAGTTTCGCAAGGACTATTTTATAAAAGCTCCAGCAGGCTTGGTCAATTCAATCGCTGCGGCCCCAGCAGGTTTGGTCATTGACGGCGACCGGGCACACAAAACCACGCCGCAAATCATCCCTCGATGATCTCCGCCTGACAGCGGACGGGGAAATTGACCGAGTTCGCGATGAAACATTTCTCATGCGCCTCCGCATGCAGTTCGGCGGCAATGTCGGGATAGGTGCCGGCCTTGATCGTTACGCGCGGCTTCAAAAGCACATCGGTGAAACGGCCGGTGCCCTCGACGTCGATTTCCATGACGCCTTCGGCATGGTCCTCGTAGTGGGTGACGACGACGCCGGAGACGGCGCAGAAATGCAGGTACCAGAGCTTGTGACAGGCCGACAGCGAGGCGAGGAACAGATCCTCCGGGTTCCAGCGGGCCGGATCGCCGCGAAAAGCGACGTCCGACGAGGCCAGGATGTCGGGCTTGCCGTCCACCGAGATCACATGGTCGCGGCCGTAATCGCGGTAGCCGGAGGTGCCCGTTCCGGTATTTCCCTGCCAGGTGACCGTCACCTTATACTCGTGGCGCTTGTCACTCATGCTGCTTCTCCCCACTGCCTTGCCAGTTGACCTGCTGCGCTCGACCTTAATCGCGCGGCATTGCATCACGATAGGCCATGCGCCTTCCTGCCGAAAGCGCTGCGCGGCCCTGCCCCGCATCTTGCCAGAAATTATTCGCGCGCCCTCTTGTAATGATCGCTCTAAGATATATCTTAGATGCAGTTCAAACCTATCAGAAAGAAATCCAGATGAGAGATTCAAATTGCGAGCACAGAGGGCATGACAAGTTTGCCCAGGCCATGCGTGGCACCTTTGACGGGATGCGTCACGGTATGCGTCACGGTGGGCCGTTCGGCGGCCGGCCGGAGGGTGGGCCACGCGGACGCGGCGGCGAACGTCGGCGGATGTTCGAGAGCGGCGAGCTGCGCCTCGTGCTGCTGAAGCTGATCGAGGAGCAGCCGCGCCATGGCTACGACCTGATCCGCGAAATCGAAACCCTTTCGGGTGGCGCCTATGCCCCAAGCCCCGGCGTGGTCTATCCGACCATGACCCTGCTGCTCGACATGGGCCTTGCCGACGAACAGGCGAGCGAAGGCCCACGCAAGCTGCTCGGCATCACCGAAGCCGGTCGCCAGCATCTGGCGGAGCGTGCCGACGAGGTGGCCACCGCCATGGCGCGGCTGACCGCTCTTGCCAAGGTCACCGAACGCACGGATGCAGCGCCGGTTCGCCGCGCCATGCACAATCTGCGCGCCGCCCTGCAGGACCGCCTCGCCCTTGACGGCGTGACACGCGAAACCCAACTGGAAGTGGCCCGCATTCTCGACGAAGCGGCCAGCAAGATCGAAAGGCTCTGAACATGGCGAAAGTAACGGCAACCGTGGCGACGGAACATGGCTGGAAATATGTCCAGCAGCTGTGCAAGCACTGGGCGCACAAGCTCGAAGTCGAACTTACGGAAAACCAGGGTGTGGTCAAGTTTGACGCTGCGACAGCAACCATGACTGCGGACGAAGCCGGCCTCACCGTGGTCATCGAGGGTGAGCAGGCCGAGGTGCTTGAACGGATGAAGGGCGTGGTCTCCAGCCATCTCGACCGCTTCGCCTTCCGTGAGGCGCCTCTGCCCTTCGCGTGGCAAGCCGCCTGAGACGGCGGCATCGGGCATCGGGCATCGGATATTCTTCAGGCCGGTCTTGCCAAGCGGCGGCATGACCGGTCTAAGCTTGTCCGGCAACAGGAGGACTGCCGCATGACCGATCATCTCATCATTCCCGACCTCTCCGGCAAGGCCGTGCTCATCACCGGCGCATCGAGCGGTATCGGCGCCGCCCTCGCCCGCGCCTTTGCCGCCCAGGGCGCGCTGATCGGCCTGCATTACAATTCCAAGGCCGAGGCGGCAGAGGCGATCGCCGGCGAAATCACGGCGTCCGGCGGCAAGGTCATTGCCCTCAAGGCGGATGCGACGAACTCTGCGGAGATGGCGACTGCGGTCGACCAGATGGTGCAGGCGTTTGGCCGGCTCGACGGCCTGATCAACAATGCCGGCAGCATGATCGCCCGTGTGGCCTATGAGGAGATGACCGACGCGCACTACGACAAGGTGATGGACGTCAATGCCCGCTCGGTCATTTCAACCAGCCATGCCGCCCTGCCGCACCTGAAGAAACAGGGCGGCTTCATCATCAACACGACTTCGGTCGCAGCTCGAACCGGCGGCACCGCCGGCTCCGGCGTCTACGGTTCGTCCAAGGCCTTTGTCGGCGCCGTGACCAAGGGCATGGCGCTGGAATTCGGCAAATACGCCGTGCGCGTCAATGCGGTCGCACCCGGCTTCATCGCCACGCCATTCCAGGACAACTATGCGCTGCCCGGCCAGGCCGAGCAGGTGGCCGCTGCCGTACCGCTAAAGAGGGCGGGCACGTCCGACGATTGCGTCGGCGCCTATCTCTTCCTCGCCTCGGACATGCTGTCGGGCTACATCACCGGCCAGACGATCGACGTGAACGGCGGTCAGTTCATGCCGTGAAGGACCTTGCTAGATCGACATCAGAGTTCATATGGCACTCTGATGTCGGGATGCTGACGCGGAAAGCCCTTGGTATCCCTGGTCAACAACAAGAGACCATTCGTCTTTGCCGATGCCCATATCATGGCATCCGGTAATTTCAGCCGATGGTTTTGCCGCACCGTGACCGCCTCGTCGGCAACATCCTGCGACAAGCCAATCACGTCGAAGCCCTTCAGAAATGCGCGTGTGTCGTCGGCAAAGCCAGCCGGAGCCCCGACCATGACCTCGATCCAGGTGATGATGCTGATCGCCCGCTCTGGATAAGTATTCACTACCTCCAAGGCCTCAGGAACGCCGTTGAGGATATCAATCACGATATTGGTATCGAAAAGGACTTTCACCATTCGGAGCGAAGTCGGCGCTGTATCGACAGCCCATCCTCCGCATTGCCCCACAGCCCGAAGCCGTTGCGGACAGCATCGTCTTTCTGCCGATCCAGCAAATCGCCCACAGCCTCCCTGATGAGAGCAGCACGAGAGACTTGCTTCTGGGCTGCAAGTTTGTCCAAGGCTTCTATCTGTGCTTCCGGAATATCGACCAAGGTGCGCATGACTGCTCCAAATGATATGATCGGAGCCTATCACTCCGCTGAGAATTTCGCCAGCGGCCGCGCCAAGGGCGGAGCCTCATCCCTCGCCGCGATTGTCCTTCAGCCAGTCCAGCCCGTCGCGCAAGGCTCCGACCGCCTGATCGATCTCGCTGCGCGAAATGATCAAGGGTGGCGAGAACAGCATGCGGTCACCGGTGGCCCTGAGCACGACACCGGCATTGACGCACTGGTTGCGCACCCCTGTGCCTGTGTCATCAGGCTTCTTGAAGCGGCGGCGTGTCTCTTTGTCGGCGGTGATCTGAACGGCGCCCATCAGGCCGACGCTGACGGCTTCGCCGACCATGTCGTGATCCGCCAGAGAGGCGAGAGCCTCGGCAAGATAAGGACCGATATCGTCGCGCACGCGCTCGACCAGCCCCTCCTCCTCGATGAGGCGGATATTCTCAAGCGCTGCGGCAGCGGCCACGGGATGACCGGAATAGGTGTAGCCATGATAGAAATCGCCGACCTCATCCATCATCACCTGGGCGACGCGGTCCGACACCAGCACGCCGCCGATCGGCAGATAACCGGATGACAGGCCCTTGGCGATCGGCGCAAGATCCGGCTCGAAACCGAAATATTGATGGCCGAACCAGGTGCCGAGACGGCCGAAACCGCAGATGACTTCGTCGGCCACCAGCAGGATCTGATATTTGGCGCAGATGCGCTTGATCTCCGGCCAATAGGTCGACGGCGGAACGATGACGCCGCCAGCACCCTGAATCGGCTCGGCGACGAAGGCTGCGACATTGTCCTCGCCGAGTTCGATGATCTTGTCTTCCAGCTCGCGCGCCACCTTCAGACCGAAGTCTTCCGGCGTCATGTCGCCGCCTTCGGCATACCAGTAGGGCTGGTTGATGTGGTGAATGCCCTCGATCGGCAGATTGCCCTGTTCGTGCATCCACTTCATGCCGCCGAGCGAGGCGCCGGCAACAGTCGAGCCGTGATAGCCGTTCTTGCGCGCAATCACCTGCGTCTTGGTCGGATGGCCAAGCGCCTTCCAGTAGACACGGACCATGCGGAACCAGGTGTCGGAGGCTTCCGACCCGGAATTGGAGAAGAAGACATGGTTCAGCGTCTTGCCGGCCTTTTCCGTCACCTTCTGGGCGAGCAGCGTGGTCGGCGGCGTCGTCGTGCCGAAGAAGGTGTTGTAGTAAGGCAGTTCCTGCATCTGCGCATAGGCCGCATCGGCGATCGACTTGCGACCATAACCGACATTGACGCACCACAGTCCGGCAAAGGCGTCGAGATACTTCTTGCCGGTGGAATCCCAGATATGCACCCCATCCGCACGGCTGATGATCTTGGTGCCCTCGGCATTCAGCTTCTTCATGTTGGAGAAGGGATGCAGGTGGTGGGCGGCATCAATGGCACCGAGATTGGAAACGGCGGAGGCAATCTTGTTCATGGTTTCTGATCCTTGCCGGAAGCAATGGAAACGCTCGCCCGGCCAATCTTGGTCCGGTCGGACGCCTGCCTCCGCATTGAAAGGCGGAACTTTATCGGCTACGAACATGACCTTCCAAAACGTGTTTGGCAAGGCACCGCGTGCCGCGTTTCTCCGGCCAAAACCGTTCCCATCGAGCCCATGAAAGTCCACCCGCATGACCGCACAGACCGAGGCCGCCGATCTCAATGCCGCCGATCCTTCCGCACGCATCGAGGTGCTTCTTGTCGGCATGAATGGCGACCTGCGCGGCAAGATGATCCCGCTTGGCGCGGAGGACAAGGTGTGGAAGAACACGGTGCGGCTGCCCGCCTCGACCCAGTCGCTCGACATCTGGGGCGATGACAATGACGACATTACCGGCCTGTCGCTGACCTTGGGCGACCCGGATGGCATCTGCGTGCCGGACAAGGCGTCGCTGACCACCCTGCCATGGGGACCGGCCGGCTCGAAGCAGGTGCTCGCCACCATGCACACGCTGGAAGGCGAACCGCATTTCATCTGCCCGCGCGCCATTCTCGCCAATGTACTGAAGCGCTACGAAGAGCGTGGCCTGACACCGGTGGTTGCCACGGAACTCGAGTTCTACGTCATCGAGGACGATTGGCGCGAGACCGGCAAGCCAAGACCACCACAGGCCTTGACCTATCGCGGCGAGCCGAACGGCTTCCAGCTCTATGACATGAGCGCGACGGCAGCGATGGAAAACTATCTCGACATCATCCGCCGCTACTGCGACGACATGGGCCTGCCCGCCGACGCGACCACGGCAGAATTCGGCCCCGGCCAGTTCGAGGTCAACCTGTTGCACAAGCCGAATGCGCTGGCTGCAGCCGACGACTGCATCTACCTGAAGCGTGTCGTCGATTTCGCCGCACGCCGCCTGGGATTGCGCTCCACCTGCATGGCCAAACCCTACGGTGACCAGGCCGGATCGGGCCTGCATGTGCATGCCTCGATCATTGACAAGGATGGCAAGAACATCCTCGATGCCAAGGGCGGCGATCCGGTGAAGTTGAGATCGGTGACGGCCGGCATGCTGAAGTCCATGCAGGACGCACAGCTGATCTTTGCGCCGCTGGCCAATTCCTATCGCCGCTTCCAGCCGGGCTCGTTTGCGCCGGACAAGGTCGACTGGGGCTTCGGCAATCGTGGCACCGCCGTTCGCATTCCCGACAAGGACGGTCCGGCCGCCCGTATCGAGCACCGTGTTGCCGGCGCCGATGCCAATCCGCATCTGTTGCTGGCTGCCATCCTCGGCGGCATGCTGCTCGGCCTCGACGAGGATCTCGATCCCGGCCCGGTCACCACGCCGACCAGCGCCCCGGAAAATCCGGCCATGCTGACGCATGACTTCCTGACCGCCGTCGACCGCTTCCGCCATTCGTCGTTCATCGCGGATGTGTTCGGTGCGGGCTACCAGAAGCTTTATGGCGACACGAAGCGCAAGGAGGCAATTGCCTATCTGCGCACGGTGTCGAGCTTCGACTACCAGACCTATCTCGCCCGGCTGTGACAGATATCAACAATACCAATTTTATCGGACAATCAAAAATGTCGTGATTGCGACGCAATCTTTGCATTGATTGCGCCAGAAGCAAATTTCCGTTTGAAATCGTGCGTTTGCGCCGGCTTCGATCAAATCCGGCGCGTGCACTAAATTTGGCCTCTTGTATTTCATGTCTTTTTCTCGTCTGTTTCGGCCTTCCATCACGCCTGAAAGGGGAGAACAAAATGACAAAAATTCAAAAACTGGCGACCTCACTGCTATTCGGCACCATGCTCATGGGCGCCGCTCCGGCATTTGCCGAAGCCGTCCTGCATCGCGGCAATGCCGGCGAACCGCAGACACTCGACTATGCCCATATCTCGATCGACATCGAAGGCTTCGTGGTCCGTGACCTGTTCGAAGGCCTGACGATTTATGACGCCAATGGCAAGATCGTTCCCGGCACCGCCGAAAGCTGGTCCGTTTCGGACGACGAAACCGTCTACACCTTCAAGATCCGCGACAACGCAAACTGGTCGGATGGCTCGCCGGTAACGGCTGAAGACTTCGTCTTTGCAATGCGCCGCCTCGAAGATCCGAAGACCGCGGCCGAATACGCCAACATTCTCTACCCGATCAAGAATGCCGAAAAGGCCAACAAGGGCGAAGTGCCGATCGACCAGCTCGGTATCAAGGCGATCGACGCCAAGACCGTCGAGATCACCCTCGAGCGTCCGACGCCGTTCTTCCTGCAGCTTCTCGCCCACTACACCGCGCTACCGCTCAGCAAGGCCAATTTCGAAAAGTTCGGCGACCAGTTCGTCAAGCCGGGCAACATGGTCTCCAACGGCGCCTTCGTCCTGCAGGCGCATGTACCGAACGACACGCTGACCGTCGTCAAGAACGAAAAGTACTGGGATGCCGCGAACGTCAAGCTCGACAAGGTGATCTTCTACCCGATCGACGACGATGCCGCATCTGTCCGTCGCTTCGAGGCCAAGGAACTCGATCTGGTCTACAACTTCTCGGCCGACCAGATCAAACGCCTGCGCGAAAGCTACAACGACCAGGTGCATGTCAGCCCGGGTCTGGCCACCTACTACTATGTCTTCGACAACCGCGAGCCGCCGTATAACGACGTCAACGTTCGCCGCGCGCTGTCGATGGCTGTCGACCGCGACTTCCTCGCCCAGGAAATCTATGCAGGCGCCCAGCTTCCGGCTTACAACCTTGTGCCGCCGGGCCTCGAGGGCTACGGCCAGGGTCCGCAGCCGGACTTCGCAGCGCTGTCGCAGATCGACCGCGAAGACAAGGCCGTCGAGCTGATGAAGGCCGCAGGTTACGGTGAAGGCGGCAA
Organism: Rhizobium sp. 18065; assembly: GCF_902706095.1. Taxonomy (GTDB): domain Bacteria; phylum Pseudomonadota; class Alphaproteobacteria; order Rhizobiales; family Rhizobiaceae; genus Allorhizobium. The sequence continues at coordinate 64,824 of NZ_CACSJP010000013.1, read as the reverse complement.
GCCGCTTGAACTCGAGATCCGCTACAACACCAATGCCAACCACGAACGGGTCGCCACCGCCGTCGCCGACATGTGGAAGAACACCTTTGGTGCCAAGGTCTCGCTGGTCAACCTCGACGTTGCCTCGCACTACGCCTACCTGCAGGAAGGCGGCAAGTTCAACGTTGCGCGCGCCGGCTGGACAGCCGACTACGCCGATCCGGAAAACTTCCTGGCCCTCAACGTCGGCAGCAACGTCACGTTCAACTACGGCAAGTACAAGAACGATGAATTCGATGCGCTGATGAAGGCCTCCTACGAGGAAGCCGATCCGGCCAAGCGCATGGACGAGATGAAGAAGGCTGAAACGATCCTGATGAACGATCAGCCGATCGCACCGCTGATGAACACGGCCAACCTGTGGCTGGTTTCCTCGCGCGTTTCGGGCTGGGGCGACAATCCGGTGAATGAACACCTGTCGAAGTTCCTCAGCGTTTCCGAATAACAAACATAGGGAATGGCGCGCGGCAGCATGATGGCTGTCGCGCGTCATCTTTTTTCACCATGATCTCATTTGTCCTGCGCCGACTTCTGAGCGCCGTGCCTACGGTGTTCGTCGTCGTGACGATCTCGTTCTTCCTGATGCGTTTCGCGCCGGGTGGTCCGTTCAATCTCGAACGTCCGCTACCGCCACAAACGATGGCCAACATCATGGCCACCTACAAGCTCGACCAGCCGCTGTGGCGCCAATACATCAACTATCTCGGCAATGCCGCGACCGGCGATTTCGGACCAAGCTTCATCTACAAGGACAACACGGTTTCCGAACTGATCGGCAAGGCCCTGCCCTACTCGGTCGAACTCGGTCTCTATGCCATCCTGATCGCGCTGATCGGCGGCGTGACGCTCGGCACCATTGCGGCGCTTCGCCAGAATAGTGCGCTGGATTTCGGCCTGATGGCCTTTGCCACCGTCGGCGTCACCGTTCCCAATTTCGTCGTCGGCCCCGTTCTGACGCTGATCTTTGCCGTGATGCTGTCGTGGCTGCCGGCCGGTGGCTGGGGTGATGGTTCGGCCCGCAACCTGATCCTGCCGATGACGGCGCTCGCCTTGCCGCAGCTGGCGGTCTTTGCCCGCCTCACCCGCGGTTCGATGATCGAAGCGCTGCATACGGACCATATCCGCACGGCCAAGGCCTATGGACTGCCATCGCGCGTCGTGGTCATCACCCATGCGCTGCGTGGCGCCATGCTGCCGGTCGTGTCCTATCTAGCACCTTGCGCCGCAGCGCTGCTTACCGGTTCGGCCGTGGTCGAGAGCATCTTCACCATTCCCGGTGTCGGCCGCTATTTCGTACTCGGCGCGCTCAATCGCGATTATCCCCTGGTCATGGGCACCGTCATTCTCGTCGCCCTGTTCGTGATCGTCTTCAACCTGCTGGTCGACATCGCCTATGGCCTGCTCGATCCGAGGGTCCGCCATGACTGATACAACCACAACACTTGCGCCCGTCGTCGAGGGCCGAAGCCTTGGCCAACTGGCCAAGATGCGCTTCCGGCGCAACAAGGCTGCCATGGCCGGCTGCGTCGTGCTGCTGCTGATCTGCCTGTTCTCGTTTGCCGGCCCGCTCGTCTCGCCACATACCTATGACGAGGTCTTCCCGTCCTATGTCTCGATCCCGCCGAGCCTGACGCCGCGGCCGGATCCGCAGACGTTGACAGAAGTCGCCGAAAGCACAGCCAAGCGTGCGCGCCTGACGCTCGACAGCTTTGAGATCGAGAATGGCGTATTCACCGCCAAGGTCACATCCGCCCGGCCGATCGATCCGCGCTCCGTGCGTTACTTCGACCGCGTCAACGAGTTCAAGAACACCACCGTCGCCGAAACATCGACCGACCAGCTGTCGATGACCCTGACCGGTTCGGTTGATCAGCAGTATTTCCTCTTCGGCACCGACAGCAATGGCCGCGACCTTCTGGTGCGCGTCATGCTCGGTGGGCAGATCTCGATCGCGGTCGGCCTTGCCGCCTCGCTCGTCTCGCTCGGCATCGGCGTGGTCTACGGTGCGACGTCCGGTTATATCGGCGGGCGGGTTGACAATGTGATGATGCGTTTCGTCGAGATCATCTATTCGCTGCCCTTCGTTTTCCTTGTGGTCGTGCTGGTGGTCTTTTTCGGCCGGTCGATCGTGCTGATCTTTGCCGTCATCGGGGCGGTGCAATGGCTGGAAATGGCCCGTATCGTGCGCGGCCAGACACTGTCGTTGAAACGTCGGGAATTCGTCGGCGCCGCTCAGGCGCTCGGCCTCACCGACTGGCAGATCATCCGCCGCCACATCATTCCGAACACGGTCGGCCCGGTCATCGTCTTCGTCACCGTCGTCGTGCCGCAGGTGATCCTGACCGAGAGCTTCCTGTCGTTCCTCGGCCTCGGCGTCCAGGCGCCGCTCGCCAGCTGGGGCACGCTGATCTCGGAAGGCACGAAGAACATGCAGAGCGCACCATGGCTCTTGATCTTCCCGGCGATCTTCTTCGTCATCACGCTGTTTGCCCTCAACTTCGTTGGCGACGGCTTGCGCGATGCGCTTGATCCGAAGGACCGATAAGCATGGACAGGACTGAAATGACCAATGTGCTTGCCGTCCGCGACCTCAAGGTGACCTTCACGACGCCAGATGGCGACGTGCAGGCCGTCAAGGGTGTCTCCTTCGACGTCAAGAAGGGCGAGACGCTCGCCATCGTCGGCGAATCCGGCTCCGGCAAAAGCCAGACGATGATGGGCATCATGGGATTGCTCGCATCGAACGGACGGGTCGAGGGCTCGGCTTTCTACGGCGCGACCGATCTTGCCCATGCCGGGCTGAAGGAGTTGAACGAGGTGCGCGGCTCGAAGATCACCATGATCTTCCAGGAGCCGATGACCTCGCTCGATCCGCTCTATACGATCGGCAAGCAGATCGCCGAACCGCTGCGCTACCACCGCGGCATGAGCAAGCGCCAGGCGCGTGAACGCGTGCTGGAACTACTCAACCTGGTCGGCATCCCCGACCCGAACCGGCGCATCGACAGTTATCCGCACGAACTGTCCGGCGGCCAGCGCCAGCGCGTGATGATTGCCATGGCGCTTGCCAACGAGCCCGACGTGCTGATTGCCGATGAGCCGACCACGGCGCTCGACGTCACCATCCAGGCGCAGATCCTCGACCTGCTCGCCGACCTGCAGAAGCGTTTCGGCATGGCGATCGTGCTGATCACCCATGACCTCGGCGTGGTCAAGCATGTCGCCGACCGCGTCATCGTCATGCGGCGCGGCGAGGTCGTCGAACAGGGTTCGCGCGAGGACATCTTCGAGCGGCCGACGGCGGATTATACCAAGATGCTGCTGGAGGCCGAGCCGCATGGCGTCAAGGCACCGCCGGCCGGTGATGCACCGATCATGCTGGAAGGCCGCAATGTGGTGGTCGATTTCAACATCGGCGGCGGGTTCCTGTTCAAGGGCACAAAGACGTTCCGGGCCGTCGACAATGTCAGCCTGACCCTGCGCCAGGGCCAGACAATCGGCGTTGTCGGCGAATCTGGTTCCGGCAAGTCCACCCTCGGACGCGCCCTGCTCCGCCTACTGGAATCGGATGGACGCTACCGCTTCGAGACGACGGACATCTCGCTGCTCGACCGCAGCCAGATGCGGCCCTATCGCCGGCAGATGCAGCTGGTGTTTCAGGATCCCTACGGCTCGCTGTCACCACGCCAGACCGTCGGCGAGATCATCACCGAAGGCCTCTATGTGCACGAGCCGCAATTGACCAAGGCCGACCGCGACAAACGGGCGATTGCAGCACTTCTCGAAGTCGGCCTCGATCCGGCGGCGCGCAACCGCTATCCGCACGAGTTTTCCGGCGGCCAGCGCCAGCGCATCGCCATCGCCCGCTCGATCATCCTGAAACCGAAGGTCATCGTGCTCGACGAGCCGACTTCGGCGCTCGACCGGTCGGTGCAGTTGCAGGTGATCGAACTGTTGCGCGACCTGCAGGCCAAGCACGGCCTGTCCTATGTCTTCATCAGCCATGACCTCTCGGTGGTCAGGGCGATGTCGGACCATGTCGTGGTGATGAAGAACGGCAAGATCGTCGAACAGGGCGATACCGAAGCGATCTTCGAGCGGCCGGCCGAGGATTATACCAAGGCCCTGATCGCCGCAGCGTTCGCGTAGTGTTCATATCCTCCCCCCTTTCGGGGGAGGATTTCCGCCTCAGGCGGGAATTGAAACCGTCTGTGCCGGCACGAGCACCTTCAACTCGCCGGCATGGATCTTGATCTCGACATCGCGCGGCATGCGCAGCAGCTCACCGTCGAGAACACAGGCTGCCCCCTGGCGATGCTTGGGGAAATGCAGCCGCAGAACATTGGCCGTCGTTGCCGTCACCGCCTGATTGTCGGTGAACCTGCCGCGCATGATATCAAAGGCCAGCGAGAACACACCCGTCGGCTCGAGCGGATCGGCGAGATAGACGCCGAGCTTGCCGGTGGTCAGGTCATCGGCAAAAAACAGCGCATTGTTGCCGAGCGGATTGTTGGACACCGAAATGGCCGAGACCGGCCGTTCGTCGCTGCGCCCGTCTCCATCGATATCGAAGATCACTTCGAAACGCGGCGGGTCGAGCATCACGCCGAAAGCGGCATTGGTGCTGGCACGCATCTTGCCAAGCTTGGAAGCGAAATTCATCGAATTGCGCATGCGCACCATGCGCGCATGCAGGCCTGCGGAAAACTGGTGCACATAGGGACGGCCATTGGCGGTTGCGATGTCGACCGATTGGACCTGCACATCGGCGAGCGTGTCGAGCACCTTCCAGATATCCAGCGGCAGTTTGAGCGAACGGGCAAACAGGTTCATCGTACCTGCCGGAACCACGCCAAGCGGAAGGCCGGTCCTCCAGGCAATGCCGGCAGCCGCCGAAATTGTGCCATCGCCACCGCCTGCTACCAAAGCGTCGGCGCCGGATGTGCTCGCCTGTTCAAGCGCCGAGACGACCTCGTCACCGCCAACCACAGCGCAATCGAGATCATGCCCCTTGGCCGCGAACGCCTTGACGGCACTGGCGCAATAGGCCTGCATATCCGTGGTCCTGAAGGTACCACCATCGCGATTGAGTACAGCCGTGATCTTCATCTCGTCCTTTCGCAGCGCATCATCCGCCGCAGCCTTCGACAACGCGCCATTTGGGCAAATGTTTCCTTATCGCAACAGATCGCGTCCAAAGCGGTAAAATTCAAGGGCAAGGACAAAAGCCTTTGCCGCAGTGCACACTGATATGATAAATAACAATTCTGCCTCTGCTTCGGTCCATTACGGATCGCCTTCCATTCCCTGCTTCTCCAGAAGCTTTTCGCGCCGTCGCTCCCAGCCGGCGCCCGTGGTGTTTTGATGACCGATTGCACGACCGCCGACCGCTCCCTCGCCGCCAGCCGGGTCGATCAGGCCCAGCTATCACCCGCCACCATTCTGCTGATCGAAATCGCGTTGGCTGCAGGCGGCTTCGGCATCGGAACCGGCGAGTTCGTCATCATGGGCCTTTTGCCGGAAGTCGCCACCACCTATCAGGTCAGTGTGCCGGATGCCGGCAATGTCATCAGCGCCTATGCGCTTGGCGTGGTCATCGGCGCGCCGATCATCGCAGCGCTTGCGGCCAAGCTGCCGCGCAAGACCTTGCTGCTGATGCTGATGGGCCTGTTTGCCATCGGCAATTTTGCCAGCGCCATGGCTCCCGGCTTCCTCTCCTTCACCGCTTTGCGCTTCATCACCGGCCTGCCGCACGGCGCCTATTTCGGTGTCGCGGCTTTGGTTGCCGCCTCGATGGCACCGCCGCACAAGCGGGTTCGCGCCGTCGGCCGCGTGATGCTCGGCCTGACAATTGCTACCCTGATCGGCACGCCGATCGCCACATTCCTCGGCCAGCTGATGAGCTGGCGGGCCGCCTTCTACCTTGTGGCCGGCATCGGGGCGCTGACGGTGGCGTTGATCGCCATCTATCTGCCGAAGGACGAAGTCGCCGAAGGTGCCAGCATCCGCCGCGAGCTCAGCGCCTTCGGGCGACTGCAGGTCTGGCTTTCGCTTGCCGTGGCGGCGATCGGCTTCGGCGGCATGTTTGCGATCTTCAGCTATATCGCCAAGACGACGACCGACACCGCCGGACTGCCGACGACCATGGTTGCCGTCGTGCTGGCACTGTTCGGCATCGGCATGAATGTCGGCAATGTGCTGGGTTCGCGCATGGCGGACTATTCGCTCAACGGTACCATCGGCGGCGTGCTCGCCTTCAACGTGGTGCTGATGGCGATCTTCTCGCTGACGGCGCACAATCCGGTCATGCTGTGCATCTGCGTCTTCCTCACCGGTTGCGGCTTTGCCGCCTGTCCGGCCGTACAGACCCGCCTGATGGATGTCGCGGCTGATGCCCAGACACTGGCCGCCGCCTCCAACCATTCGGCCTTCAACATCGCCAATGCGCTCGGCGCCTGGCTTGGCGGCATGGTGATCGCAGCCGGTTACGGCTATGGCGCCACCGGCTTTGTCGGCTCGGTGCTGTCGGCCTTCGGCCTGGTGGTCTTCCTGATCTCGATCACGCTGGAAAAGCGCGCGTCACGCCGCTGAACGTTCGACCTTCGCTGCGGACAGTTCAATCGTCTCCGTCCCTGCGCCGGCATCTGCCGGCGCGAGGATCGTGCGGGTGCCATTGGCGCAACGCACATGGCCCTTGCCCCAGGTGTCGAGCGCCGTGATCACCGGCTGCAGGCTCTGGCCGAGCGGCGTCAGGCTATAGTCGACACGCGGCGGCACAACGGCAAAGACCGTTCGGGTCACAAGGCCGCTCTCTTCCAGTTCGCGCAACTGCTTGGTCAACATGCGCTGGGTAACCGCCGACAGCCGGCGGCGCAATTCACCGAAGCGCAACGTGCCATCCTGCAGCAGATGATACAGGATCACACCCTTCCATTTTCCGTCGAGAAAGCTGAGCGTGGATTCCACCGGGCAGCCGGGAAAGCTGTTGGTCATCTTCGAACGCGGGCGCGACATCCATAGTATCCTTTTGTGTACTAAGGACCATTAAGGTCACTATAAACAGTATTTGTGCATTCTTGCGGAGTTGCATCCTATGCCCTTAATAGGCTGCGTGCAAACAACACAGGAGCTTTCCATGCGCGCTATCGGCTACTATGCCCCGCAAGCCATCACTGCCGAAACCTCGCTGGTCGATCTCGACCTGCCCATGCCGACCGCCCAGGGCCGCGACCTGCTGGTCGAGGTGAAGGCTGTTTCGGTCAATCCGGTCGACACCAAGGTACGCAAGGGCCAGCAGCCGGAAGCCGGCCAGCCGCGCATTCTTGGCTATGATGCCGCTGGCATCGTCAAGGCGGTCGGTGAAGGCGTCAGCCTGTTCAAGCCGGGTGATGAGGTCTACTACGCCGGCGCGATCAACCGCTCCGGCACCAATGCCGAATTCCATCTGGTCGACGAGCGCATTGTCGGGCGCAAGCCGGCCTCGCTCGGCTTTGCCCAAGCCGCAGCATTGCCCCTGACCACGATCACCGCCTTCGAGGCGCTGTTTCACCGGCTGAACATTACCGCGCCCGTTGCCGGTGCCTTGCCCGCCGTGCTGATTACCGGGGGTGCCGGCGGCGTCGGCTCGATCGCCATCCAGCTGGTCAAGCAGCTGACCGACCTCACGGTGATCGCCACGGCGTCCCGGCCGGAAACCGCAGACTGGGCACACGCGCTCGGGGCTGACCATGTCATCGATCACAGCAAGCCGCTGGCCGGCGAATATGCAGCTCTTGGCATTGCCGCACCGGCCTTCATCTTCTCCGTCACCCACAGCGTCCAGCACCGTCTGGATCTGGCCGAGATCATCGCGCCGCAGGGACGGCTCGCGATCATCGACGACTTCGCCGACGATTTCAGCATCATGGCCTTTAAGCGCAAGGCGGTGTCGATCCATTGGGAGATGATGTTCGCCCGGCCGATGTTCGAAACCGTCGACATGATCGAACAGCATGCCCTGCTCAACCAGGTCGCCGACCTGATCGATGCCGGCCTGATCCGCACGACGCTGGATACCGTGCTCGGACCGATCAATGCCGAAACCTTGAAGAAGGCCCATGCTCTGGTCGAGAGTGGCCGGATGCGCGGCAAGGTCGTGCTGGAAGGCTTTACCGGCTGACAGGCAGGACCCAAGGACCGGCCGCCCCCTGCGCGGCTGGTCCTTGCCGAGAAATCCGTCAGGCCTTTGCCTGTGGCAGCTTCAGCGGCCCGGCACTCTTCATCGTGCGGATGGCGAAATTCGACTGGATGTCAGTGACATGCGGCAGGACCAGCAGCTTGTCGGTCAGAAGCGTCTCGTAGGCGGCAAGGTTCTCGACCACGACTTCGGCCAGAAAGTCGGAATTTCCGGAGATCATATAGCAACCGACGACTTCCGGCAGGTCTTGCAACGCCTGCTGGAAGGCCTGAGCGTTGTCGCGCGTGTGATGCGTCACCTTGAAGGAGACAAAGACGGTCAGCTCCAGCCCGACTGCGCGGCGATCGATATCGGCGCGGTAGCTGCGGATCAGGCCCGCCTCCTCCAGCATGCGTACCCGGCGCAGGCAGGGTGACGGCGACAGACCGACCGTCTCGGCCAATTCGACATTGGTGGCGCGGCCATTGTCCTGAAGCGCGTTCAGGATGGCCAGATCGAATTTGTCCAGTTTTGGCATAATCTACCTTTTTTCTGGGAAATGGATTCTAGTTCTGCCGATACTACGACGAATACAGGCATAATTAGCAAGGACTGCCACCCGACAATTGCGTAATATTGACCAAACCTACCCGGATGGCACAAATGACCCCGATCCCTGACACGACAGCACCCAGACACTCGGCCGGCCTCGGGGCCGCGGCCGCGCTATCTGTCGTGCTGATCTGGGCGGCTTGGCTGATTTCCACCCGCCACAGCATAGGCGGCTCGCTGTCTGCCTTCGATCTCAGCCTGCTTCGCTATGGAATCCCGGCCGCCCTGCTGACGCCGGTCTGGCTGCGGACCGGACTCTGGCCGAAGGGCGTTCCGAAGCTGCCCCTGGTGCTGATGGTGCTCGGATCCGGTGCACCGTTCTTTCAGGTGGTCGCCTTCGGCATGCGCTCGACCCCAGCGTCGGCTGCCGGCGTGCTGCTGCCCGGTCTGATGCCGCTGGCAACGGCCCTGATCGGCGTGGCTCTGCTCGGCGAGAGACCCGACATGATGCGCAAGATCGGCATGACCGCGATCTTTGCCGGCGGGTTGCTGTTGCTGTTCGCCAATATCGGCGACGGGTCATTGTCCTGGATCAGCTACACCGTGCTGCCGACCGGCGCGACGCTGTGGGCCGTCTATACCCACGCCTTCCGGCGCTCCGGACTTTCGGCCTTCGAAGGTGCCGCGCTGATCTGCGTCTGGTCGACGATTCTCAATCTCTTGTTTCTGCCTTTCGTCGATGTGCACCTGCTTTCCGCGCCGTTTTCCGAAACGGGCCTGCAGATCCTCACCCAGGGCGTCTTGTCTGGCCTGGTCGCCACACTCCTCTATGGCACTGCCGTGCGCAGCCTTGGCGGCACCCAGGCGGCGGCCTATACCGCGGTAACACCCGTTGCGGCGGCGATCGGCGGCAGGCTCATTCTCGGAGAACCGCTCGGCATGGCAGCGATGGCAGCGGCATTGATCACCGGCGTCGGCGTCCTGCTGTCGACCGGTATCCTCTCGCGCCGGACCTGATCGGCTCTATCGCTGGTCACTGGTCGCCGCGGCAATTCGCATGGCGGATGGCTGACGCATACCGATCGCCACACCGGCCAACGCCATGCCACCGCCAACCAGATGGAAGAACGCCAGCGTTTCGCCGAGCAGCAACCATGCGAGCGCCGCCACCAGCAATGGCAGCAGGTTGATGTAAAGCGCACTGCGCGCCGCCCCGAGTTCGCGCACGGCAATCATCCAGCAGAACGGTGCCAGAAGCGATGTCGGGATCGCGGCAAACAGGACCAGCGGCAGGTTGTCCGCCGTGACCGGACTGATGTCACTGAGCAGCCAGAGCGGCAGGAGGAAGGCAGTGGCAACGGCGATCTGGCACCAGATCTGCTGCCACATCGGCAGCGGCGGCGCCCAGCGCTTGAGCAAAACGCCATAGAAAGAATTGGCAATAATCGCGACGATCATCAGCGCGTCACCGATATGAAGGCCGCCCGCCAGAAGCTTGACGGGATCACCGTGGGAAATCAGATAGATCACGCCAAGCAGCGACAGAATTCCGCCGAGGATGCGCGACCTTGTCAGGCGCTCGCCGGCGAATGCCGAAGCCAGAAGAATGGAAATCAGCGGCATCAGCGCCGCCAGAAGCCCCATATTGAGCGCCGTCGTGGTCTTGGCCGCCTCATAGGCAAGGCTCTGGTAGATTACCATGCCCAGCATGCCGAGCACGGCCAGTTTCGGCCAGAACCGGATCGCCACCCGGCGATTGGCCCAAAGGCCGCGCATGACAAAAGGCGTCAGCAGCAGGAGGGCAATCAGCCAGCGATAAAACGCGATCGAGGCCGGTTCGATCAATCCCGCTGAAGCCTTGGTGACGATCGTATTGCCTGACCAGATCAACATGGTCAGCAGCGGCATCAGAGCCAGGATGAAGCGATGGCTCGTTCGATCGGCCGTCTGTGCTGCCGTTGTCATCTTGTGTGCCTTCATCCTCTCAGGACCGCGAACCTCGATGGCGGCGATCATCATCCCTCCTCTAGCAGACGTCCTGATTTCGTTATATACTGAATATAAGACACAAAACTACGGAGAACGGCCATGCTTTATGCGCATGAAGGGATTGACGGCGAGCCACCCCGGCCGGTGTCCTTCCGGACCGTTCGCTACAAAGGCGGCACCGGATTTCCGCTCAAGCGTCAGGTCTGGGGCGAGTTGAACTATGCCCTGCAGGGCATCGCCCAGATCAATATCGAAGGCGTGCGTTTCCTGTCGCCGCCGCAATACGCTATCTGGATCCCGCCGGGCTTCGAACATGACGCAAGCAATCCGCAGGACGTGCTTTATGTGACGACCCATATCGCCGCCGAACTTTGCGCCGATCTGCCGCAGCAGCCCTGCACGCTGGATCTGAGCGCTCTGTTGAAAGCCGTTCTTGCCGATTTCGACCGGCGTGACATACGCCATCCCCGGACGCCGGAAGATCTGCGGCTGGCCATGGTGATCGTCGATCAGGTGCGGGTAGCGCCTCATTTTGCGCAATATCTGCCGACCACCGCCGATATTCTGCTCGGGCCGATGCTCAGCCAGTTGCAGCAGGAACCGGGAGACAAACGCTCGGCTGGCGAATGGGCGCGCCGCGCCGGCACCACCGAACGTACGCTGTCGCGCCGCTGCCAGGAGGTGCTTGGAATGTCGTTCAACGACTGGCGCCAGCGCCTCAGACTGCTGACAGCCCTTGCGCTATTGGACGAGGGAGAAAGCGTTCACGGGGTTGCGGAGCGGCTGGGTTACAGCAACCCCTCCGCCTTCATCGCGATGTTCAAGCGATTGACGGGCGTCAGCCCGTCACAAATGCGCAATCGCGCGTAGATCTCACGCCTGCAGCACGACAACCTTGTCGCCGACACTGGTGCGGGCATACAGATCGATGACGTCGTGGTTCATCATGCGCACGCAGCCGGACGACATGGCCTCGCCGATCGACCACGGCTGATTGGTGCCGTGCAGGCGAAACAGCGTGTCGTTGCCGCCGCGATAGAGATACATGGCGCGGGCGCCGAGCGGATTGTTCGGGCCGCCCGGCAGGCCGCCGGCATATTTCAGGTTCTTTTCCGGATCCCGGCGGATCATGTTCGGCGTCGGCGTCCAGGTCGGCCATTCCGCCTTGCGGCCGATATAGGCATTGCCAGCGAGTGCATAGCCGTTGCGACCGACGCCGATGCCGTAGCGCATCGCCCGGCCATCGCCGAGCACGTAATACAGGCGGCGACCGGGGGTATCGACCACGACCGTGCCCGCCGAATAGGCGGTCTCGTAGGCCACTTCCTGACGGCGCAGTTCCGGCTTGATCTTGTCGAGCGGCACCTTCTTCAACGGATAAGGCTCGGTCGTGACGTCGCCATACATGGCCTGCTGGTTGGGCATGGACTGGCAGCCGGCAAGGAGAAGCGGCAGGCCGATCAACAGGCCCCGGCGGGAAATGGTCATGGATCAAACGTCCTCGGAGATGATTCTTCTGCCGGGAAGCCTAGGAAATTTATGGTTAATGCCGGGTTAAATCCGGAGGTGCGGATTAAGATCAATGGCAGAATGATGGTGAAACCCGGATATCCGCCGCATTGATCAAAGCATCCTCTGATGCTATTTTTGATGCAGAAGGAGACGATCATGCGAACAACCATCAGTATTGATGACGAGTTGCTTGCCAAGGCTCGCGAATACACGGGCGTTTCGGAGACGCCGACCCTTGTCCGTATCGCGCTTCAATCGCTCGTTCAGCGCGAGGCGGCACGACGACTGGCCTTGCTTGGCGGAAGCGCGCCCGACCTTGAGGCGCCACCGCGTCGACACCTTGAACCTATGGAGCCTGAATGATCCTCGCCGACAGTTCGATCTGGGTCGATCACTTTCGCTCAGGTGACCCCGGCCTGCAGGCCCTGCTGAATTCTGAGGATGTGATCATCCATCCGTTCGTGGTCGGGGAATTGTCGCTAGGGCACATACCGCAATACGATCAGATCATGACCATGCTAGCTGATCTTCCGGCGATCGCAAAAGCCGATGACTCGGAAGTCCGCCACTTGATCCGCAGTCGGAAACTGTTTGGGACCGGGATCGGCTATGTGGATGCCCACCTGATTGCATCCGTTGCCTTATCTAGCAAACATCAACTGTGGACACGCGACAAGCGGCTCCACCGAATAGCGCAGCACCTCGATGTCTGCGCACCTGTCTATTTGCACTGATATCTGACGATCGGCGCACCTTTGATTGAAAAGGCGGCCTCTCGACCGCCTTGCCATCTCACATGTTGGGATAGACCGGCCCCTCGCCGCCCTGCGGCGGCACCCAGGTGATGTTCTGGTTCGGGTCCTTGATGTCGCAGGTCTTGCAGTGGACGCAGTTCTGCGCGTTGATGACAAAGACGTCCTCGCCATCCTTTTCCACCCATTCGTAGACGCCGGCCGGACAGTAGCGGGTCGAGGGGCCGGCATAGATGCCGAGTTCTGAACGCTTCTGCAGGTCCATGTCCTTGACCTTGAGATGGACCGGCTGATCCTCCTCGTGGTTGGTGTTGGACAGGAAGACCGACGACAGGCGGTCGAAGGTCAGGACGCCATCCGGCTTCGGATAGGCGATCGGTTTGTGCTTGGCCGCAGGCTCGAGCGACTGGGCGTCGGTCTTGCCGTGCTTGAGGGTGAAAGGCGATGTGCCGAAGATCTGGTTGATCCACATGTCGAGACCGCCGAGCGCCACGCCGAGCACCGTGCCGAGCTTCGACCACAGCGGCTTGACGTTGCGCACGCGCTTCAGATCGCGGCCGATATCGGTCGAACGCCATGCGTTCTCGATCTCGATCGGCTCGTCATTGGCGCGGCCATTGGCGATCGCCTCGGCAATCTTGTCCGCCGCCAGCATGCCCGACAGCACGGCATTGTGGCTGCCCTTGATGCGCGGCACATTGACGAGACCGGCGGAACAGCCGATCAGCGCGCCGCCGGGGAAGGACAGTTTCGGAACCGACTGGTAGCCGCCTTCTGTAATGGCGCGGGCGCCGTAGGACAGGCGTTTGCCGCCCTCGAAGGTCTTGGCGATTGCCGGATGGGTCTTGAAGCGCTGGAATTCCTCGAAGGGGTAGAGATAGGGGTTCTTGTAGTTGAGGTGCACGACGAAACCGACCGCCACCGTGTTGTCCTCAAGATGGTAGAGGAAGGAGCCGCCACCGGTCTTCATGCCGAGCGGCCAGCCGAAGGAGTGCTGAACGAGACCCGGCTTGTGATGCTCCGGCTTGACCTGCCAGAGTTCTTTCAGGCCGATACCGAACTTCTGCACGTCGCTGTCGCGGGAGAGATCGAATTTGGCGATCAGCTGCTTGGCAAGCGAGCCGCGCACCCCTTCGCCGATCAGCACGTATTTGCCGAGAAGTTCCATGCCGCGGGTATAGGCCGGACCCGGCTCGCCGTTCTTTTCGATGCCCATGTCGCCGGTGGCAACGCCGATCACGGCACCTTCGTCATTGTAGAGCACTTCGGTCGCAGCAAAGCCCGGATAGATCTCGACACCCAGCGCTTCGGCATGAGTGGCGAGCCATCGACAGACATTGCCGAGCGAGACGATATAGTTGCCGTGATTGCTCATCAGCGGCGGCATGGCGAAATTCGGCAGGCGGATGGAGCCGGCCGGCCCGAGCAGCAGGAACTGATCGTCCGTGACAGGGGTCTTGAACGGATGATCGGCCTCATGGCGCCAGTCGGGCAGCAGCTTGTCGATACCGATCGGATCGACCACGGCACCGGACAGGATATGCGCGCCCACTTCCGCGCCTTTTTCCAGCACGACGACGGTCAGATCCGGATTGATCTGTTTCAGCCGGATCGCGGCCGACAGACCGGCAGGGCCAGCGCCGACGATCACGACATCGAATTCCATGCTTTCGCGTTCCGGCAGTTCCGTCTCAGTGCTCATCGTCATTCCTCCGCGCGGCGGTTCTTTGCGCCTATCTCCTTGACAAAACCCAACCTGATTGTCGAGCCGAAGCGCGACACTGCAGGCGCAAATTCCGGCAGGGTGCCATGAAGGTCGAGAATATCTGACGTGCACGTAAGCGTCAATCAATGAAACCAGCGCGCAGACGGAACCGGTTTCTTTGTCCGATGCCGGCCGCCGCCTAACGGGCGAACCGCTTTGCACCGGCAACGCACAGCACGACCGCAGCCGTGCTTACCACCATGCCGATGCTCACCGGCTCATGCAGCAGCGTTGCGGCAAGGGCCAGGCCGAAAAATGGCTGCAGCAGTTGCAGTTGGCCAACCGCAGCGATCCCTCCGAGAGCCAGACCGCGATACCAGAAGAAAAATCCGACCAGCATGCTGAACACCGAGACATAGGCGAGCCCGAGCCATTCCGGCATGGTGATCGCCTGCCAGGACACGGGCAAGGTCAGCAGTGCGAGCACGAGCATGACCGGCATCGATAACAGCAGCGCCCAGGAAATCACCTGCCAGCCGCCGAGTTGGCGCGACAACCTGGCGCCTTCGGCATAACCCAATCCACAGAACACTATGGCCGCAATCATCAGCAGATCGCCCATGCTTGACGCTGCTTCACCGGTGACCAAGGCAAAGCCGGCAACGATGGCGCTGCCGAGGCAGGAAAACAGCCAGAACAGCGGCTTCGGTCGCTCGCCGCCGCGTAAGACCGCAAATATTGCCGTCATCAGCGGCAGCAGACCGACAAAAACCACCGAATGCGCCGAGGTAATGGTCTGCAGCGCCAAGGCGGTCAGCAGCGGAAAACCGACGACAACGCCGAGCGCCACGATGCCAAGCGAGACCATGTCGCGGCGAACGGGACGCGCCTGGCGCCAGATGACGAGCAAGACCGCAGCCAGCAGGGCTGCGATCACAGCCCGCGCCGATGTCAGGAACAGCGGTGAAAAGCCGCCGACCGCAACGCGTGTCGCCGGCAATGATCCGCTGAAGATTATCACGCCGAGCAAACCGCTCCCCCAACCGTCCATGGATGTTTTCATTGGTCCTCGCTTTCGGCGCCCGTCCTAGTCCCGGAGGGCTGGCGAAGACAGAAACAGTTCGGTACAATTCTGCGAAACTGTACTGGTCAATTTCCTGTACAGATGCAGCGATTGTCGAGGAGCTAACAGCCATGGACGGCAACACGCGCACGGCTGAGGTGATGGCAGCCATCCGGCAAAGGATCGCCGGTCGGGTGCTGGGTTCCGGCGACCGCCTGCCGTCGATCCGCAGCTTTGCCGGCACGATGGGCGTTTCGCCTTCGACCGTGGTCGAGGCTTACGACCGTCTGGCGGCGGAAGGCCTGATCCGGGCGCAACGCGGTTCGGGCTTTTATGTCGCCACCAGCGTGCTGGCGCCGTTGAAGCTCGCCGAGGCCGCGGCGCCGCTCGACCGGGCCGTCGATCCGTTCTGGGTCTCGCGCCAGTCGCTCGATGCCGATGCCACTGTGCTGAAGCCCGGTTGCGGCTGGCTGCCGGCGGCGTGGATGCCGAATACGGCGCTCCGGCGCGCGCTACGCAGCCTGTCGCGCGCCGATGACGCCTTGCTGTCGGATTACGGCAATACACGCGGTCCGCTTTCGCTTCGCCGGCTGCTGCTGTCGCGTTTTGCCGAAGACGGCATACAGGCGTCGCCCGACCAACTGCTGTTGACCGGCTCCGGCACGCAGGCGCTCGACCTGTTGTGCCGCTTCCTGCTTCGCCCCGGCGAGACAGTGCTGATCGACGATCCCTGCTATTTCAATTTCCAGGCGCTGCTGCGCGCCCATCAGGTCAGGATCGTCGGCGTGCCCTACACGACTACCGGCCCCGACGTCGCCGCTTTCGAGGCCGTGCTTGCAGCCGAGAAGCCGCGTCTCTACATCACCAATTCCGCTCTGCACAACCCGACGGGGGCGACGCTTTCGCCCCAGGTCGCGCACCGCCTGCTCAACGCGGCAGCGCTTCACGACCTGACGATCATCGAAGACGATATCTTTGCCGATTTCGAACCCGAGCCATCGTCGCGGCTGGCAGCGCTCGACGGCTTGAACCGCGTCATCCGCATCGGCAGCTTTTCCAAGACCCTGTCGTCGTCGGTGCGCTGCGGCTATATTGCCGGCCGAGCGGACTGGATCGAGGCGCTTGTCGATTTGCAGGTGGCCACCAATTTCGGCGGACCAAGCCCAGTTGCCGCAGCCTTGATCCTCGAGGTGCTTGCCGGCGGCAGCTATCGCAAACACATGGAGGAGCTGCGCCGCAAACTGGTGCGCGCAAGACGGCAGACGGCCGAGCGCCTGCGGCCACTTGGCATCGAACCGTGGCACATGCCGCGCGGCGGTTTCTATCTCTGGTGCCGGTTGCCGGACGAGGTGGATTCGGCCGAGCTGGCGCAGTCGGCCCTGGCAAAAGGCGTAGTTCTCGCGCCGGGCAATGTGTTCAGCGTGTCGCAGTCTGCTGGCGCCTTTCTGCGCTTCAACGTCGCCCATAGCCAGGATCCGGCCATGTATGCCGTGCTGTCAGGCGCGATAGAGGCATTGCGCAATCACCCGCATCATCAAAGCTGACGAACGGCTCCACGCCTCGCAACAATCGCGGAGCCCCTCTTCAGGCACAGCCGACACGTCGCCCCCCGAAAAACCACGCCCGCCTGTTCTGCCGCGCCACATCGCGTCGCCTGCCAAAATCTGCCTTTGAACACGCCTGCGCTTTGTCGCACTCTCTGCACCAAACGCCACAGAGGACAAGCAGGACATGGCCATCACATACGGTTTCATCGGTCTCGGCCATCTCGGCCGACATCTGGCAGGCAGCCTGGTCAGGGCCGGCTTTGACGTCACGGTCCACGACCTCGATCCGGACAATGCTAAAGACCTGCTCGCCGCCGGCGCGCGCTGGGCGGAAGATCCGCAAGCGGTGGCGCAAGCGGTTGATGCCGTGATCACCTGCCTGCCCTCACCGCGGGTCAGCGAGCGCGTGCTGACCGGCGAACGCGGCATCCTTGCCGGCCTGACATCGGGTGGGACCTGGATCGAAATGTCGACACTCGACGAGCAGGAGGTGCTGCGGCTCGGCAAGATCGCCGCCGATCACGGCGTGCGCATGCTCGAGGCGCCGGTGACAGGTGGCGTGCATCTGGCTGCCTCCGGCGAGATCACCGTGATCACCGGCGGCGATGCCGACCTGCACGCCCTGCATCTGCCGGCGTTCCAAGCCATGGGCAACAGGATCTTCCGCGCCGGCCCGCTCGGCAAGGCTTCGGTGATCAAGGTGATCACCAACATGCTCGCCTTCATCCACCTGATCGCCACCGGCGAGGCACTGATGCTGGCGAAGAAAGGCGGCATCGATCTCACCGACGCCTTCAACATCATCCAGGCGTCCTCGGGCAACAGCTTCGTGCACGAAACCGAGGGCCAGGTGATCCTGAACGGCAGCTACAACATCAACTTCACAATGGACCTCGCCGTCAAGGATCTCGGCTTCGCGCTCGGATTCGGCCGCGAATATGGCGTTCCGCTCGACCTTGCCTCCCATGCGCTGCAGACTTTCATCCGCGCACGCTCCACCTATGGCGGCGATGCCTGGTCTTCGCAGGTGGTCAAGCTGCTCGAAGACGCCACCGGCACGGACCTGCGCGCGCCGGGCTTTCCGGCGGAGCTTTGAAGGGTGGCGGGAGAACGACAACACCGCATAGCGGCTCCGAGCCGCCCTCGCCTCCTGCTCAGGACTTGGTCTGGCGGAAGATCCAGTCACGGATCTCGTCGATCGAATAGGCGATACGCCATGTGTTGACATGGTTGGCGCCGGGACTGTCCTCCTGCCCCGGGGGGACGACCGTGCCCTTTTTCAGCGCGACATAGTTGATCCCATTGCCCTTGGCATCCACCGCGTCGAAGGCCGCCGTGAACGCAGCCGGCGAAGAGGTGCCGTCCCAGACTGCGCGGCTGACCTTGGCGCCTTCCTTTTCATAGACGTCCATCATGGCATTTTCGGTCGGATAGGCCTTCGCATCGCCCTCTGAGACCACCACCCACATCCTGTGCCCTGCCAGCGGCGCTACCTTGGCGGGGTCCCACTGGCCGGCAACCAGATAGGAGGCCGCAAAGACATCCGGATACTTGATGTTCATGGCGATCGTCATCATCGCCCCACCGGACTGGCCGGTGGCATAGAGCCGGTTCGTGTCGATGGCGTATTCGCCGGCGATCTTGCGGACGAGATTGATCGTCGTGTCCAGCAGGCTGGTCGCCTCGGACTGGTCGTTGACCACCTGGCTGGCAAATTGCGGCGCCAGCACAAAGGCCTCGTGCTTGGCCTGATCCTGCGGGCTTGCCCATGATATCGCGCCCAGCCCCTGCACGAGCGTCGTCATCACGATATCGCTGGTGGCGCCGGCATCATGCATGAACAACACCAGCGGATAGGACTTCTGCGGATCATAGGCCTTCGGAATGAAGAGATTGTAGCCGATCGAGTCACCCGTCTGCGGATCCGAATATTCGCGCTGCAGGAAATCATCGACAATCGGGTTGGAGACGGCCGTGCTCATGACCGGCACCCCGCCCGCGGCAATGCTGGTGCCATCGGCCGCCGCGATTGCCTTCACCTGGGACACCGCGACCTTGGCCTCGCGACGGATCACGTCGCGGCGAACCGCGGCATAAAGTGCTGCCGTCTCGTCGGCCGACGACAGCTCGATGATGACAAACCTGCCATTTGCCCCAACCGCGGCGGTCGCTGCCTTCGTGTTTGCATAAGTCCTTGTGATCGTGCGCCCTTCAACGACGAATGCATCGGTGACCAGCTTTTCGTGGTCGATGGCGCGGTCGTAGCCGACGGCAACGGCCACCAGCTTCTGTCCGTCGCCGAAGACGCCCGTGATTGCCGTCACGCCCTTGAGCGATCCTTCCGCCGCCATGGCGGCACGTCCTGGAGCGAAGAACACGCTTGCACCCAATATTGCCCCGGCTTTCAGAACCACCCTGCGTGTTGCCATGTCTCATTGCCCTTTGATCAATTGCCGATGACCTGCATTCACCGAAAGGCGATCCCGGGCAAGTTAAGCTTGCGTAATGTTGCAGGCCCGCGGAATTCGGCATTTCTGCAAAAGGTCACTTGCAGGCACAACAGACCTTTCCAAGCTTTGTCGCGGCTTCTAGACTCGGGTCAACGCAAAGCAATTCAGGGAAGGATTTCACTCATGGATCTCGGAATTTCGGGAAAACGCGCGCTCGTACTCGCCGCCTCGCGCGGGCTTGGCCTCGGCATTGCCAAGGCGCTTGCGGCGGAAGGCTGCCATGTGCTGATCTGCGGCCGCACGGAAGAGAAGCTGAAGGCCAATGTCGAAGCGATCCAGGCTGCCGGCGGCAAGGCTGACTACGTCGTGGCCGATCTCGCCGACGCACATTTCGTCGACACCATGCTTCAAGCCGTGCACCACAAGCTCGGCGGCATCGACATCCTGGTCAACAATACCGGCGGCCCGACGCCCGGCACGGTCGAGGACATGGATGCGGAGAAGCTCTACAATTTCTTCCAGTCGATGGTCGTGCGCGTCATCACGCTGACCAATGCGCTGGTGCCGCTGATGAAGACGCAAGGCTTCGGCCGCATCCTGACCGTCGCCTCGTCCGGCGTCTTCGAGCCGATCCCCAATCTCGCGCTGTCCAACACGCTGCGTGGCGCGCTGGTCGGCTGGAACAAGACGCTGTCGGCGGAAGTCGCGTCCTATGGCGTCACCGCCAACATGCTCCTGCCCGGCCGCATCCATACCGACCGTATCGACGAACTCGACGGCGCAAATGCCAAGCGCAGCGGCAAGTCGCTGGAGGAGATCCGCACGGCATCCGTCAAGTCGATCCCGGCGCAGCGGCTCGGCACCGTCGAGGAATTCGCCGCGGCCGGAGCGTTCCTTTGCTCGGCGCAGGCGAGCTACATCACCGGCACGATGTTGCGCGTCGATGGCGGCGCGGCGAAATCGAACTGAGGACTTGCAAGACTCCGGTCCGGCCGGCGCACCCCCGCTTACCGGACCGCGCGCAGCAGGAGGGCCTGACGCCGTATGGCTGGCAGGCTATTTCCGCACAACCAACATGCAACGACGCCCTTATCGGGCAGGAGAACAAGAGATGCCCATCATTCGCATTCTGCTACGGGTCGTGGGCATCCTTGCGGTCCTGATCGGCCTGATCTGGATCGGCCAGGGGACCGGCGTCTTCCCCTATCCTGCCTCCAGTTTCATGATCAACCAGACGCCGTGGATCCTGCGCGGTGCTATCCTGGCGGCCATCGGGGTCGCCGTGTTGCTGTTTGTCCGCCGGCTGAGATAGAAATCCGCCGCATCGATGCGCCGCCCTATCGCACCAGATCGGCAAGCATTTAGTCGATCACGACGGAAAGTCTGGGTAAGCTGACCGTCACCGTTCGCCACAGGGTCTTCGGTTCGACCCGCTCGTACTCGTGACGGAGAAGATTGCCGATCGATCTGACTGCATGCCATTCGATTTCCGGATAGGATTCCAGCATATCGATGGGCAAGGCCTTGGCCGCCTCGGAGATGATCAGCAATCCTCTTTCGACGGCCCTGATCTGCACAATATCTGCGGCGAACGTTTCGAAGGGCACATCGCGGAACGTTGGCAGGATCCAATCGAGTTCATCACGGATATGCCGTAGCCGAAGCAAAGGCGCTTTCGAGGCCGACATCAGAAAACCCGCACGGCTTCCCGCTCCACGGCAGCCCGAATGTAAGCCGAGAGACCGTTGCGCGTGACATATCCGATTTCGCTGCCGCCAAGAGCTTGTTGGATATCGCGATACGCGCCCATGAAGTTTTCGAGGTCATAAAACCGATCGTTGGCAGGATCGACAAAGACATCGACATCGCTGCCTTGCCGGGCCTCGTCTCGTGCATGCGATCCATAGAGATAAAGGGCGGCCACCCCGTGCGCGCGGATTTGCGGCTCGGCGGCTTTGAGACGGGCAATAGCGACATCACGCTTCATAGACGGCAGAATACTGCCGAAAAGCGCGTTTGTCACGAAGGCGAGACCGCGCGTACATCACAAGCCGTGGGACTTCGCCCTCTCGCAACGCAGCATTTCCGCTTGCCCTTCAGCCCCCCCTGTGGCATCAGGCGCGCTTTCCCGTGCCCGGCCAGAGGCCCGGGCCATGTGCCGGCCTGACCGGCATTCTCTGACAGCATGATGACAAAGGAGCGGCGGCCATGGCACACGCGCTTGGGCTCGATTTCGGCACGACCAATACGGTAATCGCGCAGGCCGAGAACCGCGAACATACCCATTCGATCCGCTACACCTCGCCGGCCGGCACGTCCGACAGCATGCGCACGGCGTTATCCTTCCTGAAGGACCGCCAGCTGGGCGCAGGCGCCTTGAAGGTCGAGGCCGGACAGGCCGCGATCCGCACCTTCATCGACAATCCCGGCGAATGTCGCTTCCTGCAGTCGATCAAGACCTTTGCCGCCTCTGCCGTGTTCCAGGGTACGCTGGTGCATGCGCGGCGCTTCCAGTTCGAAGACCTGATGGAGGTTTTCCTCAAGCGCCTCGAAGCCTATGCCGGCGACGGCTGGCCAAGCGATGCCAAGCGTCTGGTTGCCGGACGGCCGGTGCATTTTGCCGGCGCCAGCGCCGATCCGGCGCTCGCCACCACACGCTACAACGAAGCCCTGACGCGGCTCGGCTTTCCCGAGATCCACTATGTCTATGAGCCGGTCGCCGCCGCCTTCTACTTCGCACAGAACCTGAAGCAGGATGCCACCGTTCTGGTCGCCGATTTCGGCGGCGGCACGACCGACTTCTCGCTGGTACGATTCGAGACCCATGGCGGCAAGCTGTCGGCCCGACCGATCGGCCATTCCGGCGTCGGCATTGCCGGCGACCAGTTCGACGCGCGCATCATCGATCATCTGGTCGCGCCGGAAATCGGCAAGGGCAGCCAGTTCAAGAGCTTCGGCAAGCTGCTCGACGTGCCGAGCAACTACTATCTGTCGTTCTCGCGCTGGAACCAGCTGTCGGTGTTCAAGACGATGAAGGAATTCACCGATCTACAATCGCTGGTGCGCCAGGCCGTCGAGCCGGACAAGCTCGAACTGTTCATCGAACTGATCGAGCATGACGAGGGCTATCCGCTCTACCAGGCGGTGTCGGCAACCAAGATGGCGTTGTCGTCAGCCGAGGAAGCGGACTTCCGCTTCGCGCCGCTCGGCAAGGCCGGGGAAAAGCGGGTGACCCGCGCCGAATTCGAAACCTGGATCGCCGAGGATCTTTCGCGCATGGAGGCGGCCCTCGACCAGTTGCTGACCGAGACCAAGACGACGGCCGACGAGATCGACAAGGTCTTCCTCACCGGCGGCACATCCTTCGTTCCCGCCGTGCGCGACATCTTCAAGCGGCGTTTCGCCGCCGACAAGATCGAAACCGGCGGAGAACTCGTGTCGATCGCCCATGGTCTGGCGCTGATCGGCGAGCGCGACGACATCAGTCAGTGGACAGCCTGAGGCCAAAGGCTGGCGACAGGCTTGCGGCCGCGGAATCGGTTTGCATTACGACGGCGGGCAAGGCTAGAACAAAGCCATGATCCAAGCCCGTGACATGACGCATGCCGAACTGGCCGCGCTTTTGCATTTCCATGCGGAAGCGGGGGTCGAGTGGCTGGTCGAAGACGCGCCGATCGACAGGATCGCAGCCTTTGCGGCGGAGAAGACGGCACGGCAGGTCGTGCGTGCAGCGCCCGAGCCGCAAGGCGCACCCGCAGCTCAGTCGCCGCGCGGCACGTCATCCAACGAACGCCAGGCGGCGCGGCCAGCCCCGTCGCTGTCGTCCGCCCTGCCAGCCATACCCGACGAAAACGCCGTGGCTGAAGCCCGCTTTGCGGCTGAAAGTGCGCGCTCGCTCGCCGAACTGAAGACGGCGATCGAAAGCTTTGCCAGCTGCAATCTCAAGACCAGCGCCCGCTCGACCATTTCGGCGACCGGCGGGGCCGCATCCGGGATCATGCTGATCGGGCCGATGCCCAACGCCGATGACGATCGCGAGGGGCAGGCCTTTTCGGGCCGTGCGGGCCTGATGCTCGACCGGATGCTCGCCGCCATCGGCCAGACCCGCGAGACGGTGACGATCTCCACAATCATCCCGTGGCGCCCGCCCGGCGACCGCATGCCGTCCGTTCCGGAATGCGCAATCTGCCGGCCTTTCATCGAACGGCAGATCGCCCTTGCTGCGCCGAAACAGGTGCTGGTGCTCGGGAATTTTGCCGCGCGATTCTTTTTCGGCGAGAACGGCACGATCCACGCGCTGCGCGGCCAGTGGCGATCGCTCGGCGCCGGCGGCCATGCGGTGCAATCCATGGCAACCCTCCATCCGCAGGAGCTTTTGACCGCGCCGGCCAGCAAGGCATTGGCCTGGCAGGATCTTTCGGCCTTTGCTGCGCGGATCAAGACCGGCGAAACTGATTAAAAAAGCGCCATCATTAAAGAAATATGAAATAAGCCATGCGTTTTTCGCAATGCAGAAGCGCGCTTGGCGATCTTGCCGAATCTATGCTGCACTGCGATATCTGACACCTGAAAGGGAGGACGTGCTTAACAAGGAATTTCATCGTGAGCCTTCGCACACGCCCTATCCATTGCAAATTTGAAACTGTGCGTCTCGCCGGAGAATATGCACGGACAAGCAATCCCTATCACCGTGGTGCGGCGCTGGCCGCCTGCGAACAGCTGAGCGCCCGGTTCTCCGACGCCAACGGCCGCATTGCCCGCCCGGCAACGGTGTTCGCCGATTTCCGCGCCTGAGCCCATCGGCGCTGAAATCAATCGGTACACCGCGCGTCAGGTCTGACGCGCAGATCACGCCGCATGGCATTCGATCGCCTTTCTTATGCTCTTCTCTCGATTTCAGCGCACGCGCTAGTGCGCTCTATGCAGGCTTTCTTGCGCAAGGCGCATAGCAGGGTCGTTGATTTGTGCATTGCACAAACGGTTCAGCCATGAACTAATACGATCCTTGAAGCTGACATGCATTCACAGCAGAGGACTGACCATGACCCTATCTTTCCATCCCGTCCGCAGCCTGCGCCAGGTCGTCAATCAAATCGGCCACGCCGTCAACGCCTCGGCGGAATACTCCCACGCCGCCCGCCAGCGTCAGGCATCATTGTCACGTGGCGAACGTCCGGCGGTTCAGCCGCTGGCTTTCTGATTGATCCGATAGTTCACGACAGCCAAATCACAGCACCAGGCCGGCGCCGTTGCCGCCCGGTCTTCCTGCACGCACAGCAATCTGCGCTTGCGGGCTCACACCTCGCCGACCGCCACCAGATGCGGCTCCGGCTCTTCCAGCCGGGCCGGTCCGCAGATCATCTCGTAGGCATGATCGACGATCGAGAATTTCACTGCCTGCCAGCCGCAATATTCCGCCAGAAAATCAGCCTTCAGCAGATAGCGGCTCTTGGCCTTGTCCGACCAGGCGAGGCAACCGGTCTCGACAGCGCGGCGCACAAGGCGCTGCAAGTGCGTTCTTGAGATCATGAACTGCTCGGCCATCAGCCGGGCGTCGATGCGGCCGATGTCATAGCCGTCGGCACCCGGCGACAAGTCGATCGCCCGGCGAATCAGATCGTCCATCACCAGTCCACCGGCTTCGGTCCACAGAAACAGCGCCACGCGGGGGGGCGGCTCGAGCCAGCGCGGATCAAGGCAGGCCCGTCTGGCGATCTGCGGTTGAATCTTGTGCATCAGCGTCGGCTCTGCGAGCAGACGTGCCACGCGCCCCGCACCGTCAAGGCGATCGAGGACGGACAGATTGGCCAGAACCCATCGATACATCGCCGCATGGGAAATCTCCGTTGCCTCATAGCGGCGCGGACGACGGTTGCTTTCTCCGGCAATGCGCAAAAAGCGATAGCTGAGCAACTGGTCGAGAAAATTCAGCACGGTGTTGCGGCTCGCCGCATTGCTGGAGGTGATGATCTCGCGCAGATTGGTGGTGGTCAGGCCGCTGCCAGGCTGGTTGGCATCGTATTCAAGCTGCAGGGCGAAGGCAGCCTGGCTCAAAAGCCACCGCTGATGCGACGCCAGCATGCGTGACAGGCGCGGGCTTTCATCGAACTGCGCACGAAGCGTGGCGGCGAACCCCTGCAATGCCTCGATAAAGCCGTGATGGCCCGTCACGTCTTCCACCTTCAAAGCCATCGGCAATCTCCAGTGGCCGATGCTCCACGGATCCGTTCGCCACAGTTGCGCTGCAGCCGGTCCCTACGTGAACCATATCGGCACAATGCACCGATCGCGGTTCGACAAGGAACAGCGCGTCGCAGCATTGGAGTTTGTTCAAAACGCATGGAAACCCTGTGGCTTTAAAGAATTCCCCGTATGTCACGTTCACCGTCCGGGAATTTATATTACCGTAAATGAATTCGTGTCGGCTTTTCAATCAATTATTGCCGCGCCGATATGACAATACGTGAAACGACGTAGAAGCTTTGCGTCGCAACACGTCGCAATCGACAGTTCACGCAAGACCGAATATTGGCAGAGTCCGTTTTCCCGTGCTGCGATAGGTATCCAATTGATCAATAGCCTCGCCTCGATCGCCACCCTGATGTTCTCGACGCTGCTGATGATGGCAGGCTTCGGGCTGATGGGGTTCATGCTGCCGATCCGCTCGATCAGCGAGGGCTGGTCCACCTTCACCATTTCCGTCATCGCCACAGGCTATACGTTCGGCTTCACGGTCTCGTGCATCGTCACGCCGATCTTCGTGCGCCGTGTCGGGCATGTGCGGGTGTTCGGCGCGCTGATCACCCTGCTCACCGTGTCCATCCTGCTATGCGCGCTGGTCGTCGAATGGTGGGCGTGGATGATCTTCCGCGGCCTGTCCGGTTTCGCCATCGCCGGCGCCTATCTCCTGATCGAAAGCTGGCTGAACGAACGGGTGAACAATGCCAATCGCGGCGCGCTGTTTTCGGTCTACATGGTCACCTGCCTCGTCGGCTCGATCGGCGGCCAGTATATCGTGCCGCTCGGCAACCCGGACGGACCGGAACTGTTCATGGTCTGCGCCCTGATCTTCTCGCTGGCGCTGTTTCCGGTGGCCCTGTCGACGGCCCAGTCGCCGACGCCGATCGCCGAGGCCAAGTTCGACCTGAAGCGGCTCTATCGCCGCTCGCCGCTGGCCTTCTTCGGCTCGCTGCTGTCCGGCGCGCTGTCCGGCACCTGGGGCAGCCTGGGCGGCGTCTATTCGCAGAATATCGGCATGAACACGACGGAGGGCGCGACGCTGCTCGCCGCCCTTCTCGCCGGCGGCGCCATATCGCAGGTGCCCATCGGGCGGCTGTCGGACCGGATCGACCGCCGACTGGTGATGATCGGGGCCGGTATCTTCGGTGTCCTGGCCTGCCTGATGATGACGATGTTCGACGCCGACAATGCGGTTGCGGTCTATATCGCCGGCTTCTTCGTCGGCACCGTTCTCTATCCGGTCTATTCGCTGAACGTCGCCCATGCCAATGACCTGGCCGAGCCGGACGAATATGTGACGCTGTCGAGCGCCATCATGATCCTCTACGGTCTCGGTACCGTCACCGGACCGGTGATGGCGGGCTCGTTGATGCAATGGCTTGGCCCGGGTGCGCTGATCTGGTTCCTGGCGACGGCTTTCGCGCTTTATGCGAGCTATGCCGGCTGGCGTATTTCGCGCCGGCCCGATAGTGGGAACCAGGCCGACAAGACCGACTTCCTCGCCGTGGCCCTGCCGATGCAGGGCACCGACGTCACCGGCTCGCCAAACACGCCGGACCCGGACGAGCGGCCGCGCTGACAGGCAGACAGATCAGCCCTGCGGGGTTGAGGCCTTGCGTGCCGCGCGGCGCTCGAGGCCCAGCTGGTGCTCGCGGAAGATGATGAAGATCCCGGCGCCGACGACGATCGCGGCACCGATCAGCGTGGTCGATGTCGGGACATCGTCAAACAGGATATAGGCGATCACCGAGCCCATGATGATCGAACAATATTCGAAAGGGGCGATCGTCGAGACATCGGCGAAGCGATAGCTTTCGGTCAGCAGGATCTGTCCCAACCCACCGCAGAAGCCGGCAATCGCCAGAAGGCCGAGCGCAGTCCAGGACAGCTCGACCCAGCCGAAGAACCAGGTGCAGGCGGACAGAAGCGCGGCGATGACGGAAAAGAACAGCACGATCGTCGATGTCTTTTCCACCCGCACGAGCTGGCGAACCTGCAGCATGGCGGCGGCGCCGAGCATGGCGGCCACCAGAACGGCAATCGCACCGAAGGCCTGTTCCGATCCCATGCTGCTGTCACCAAACAGGCTGAGCTTCGGCAGCGAGATGATCAGCACCCCGATCATGCCGACCACGACAGCCGTCCAGCGGTAAAGCCGGACCGTTTCGCCGAGAAAGACCGCGGCGAACACAACGGCAATCAGCGGCATGGCGTAGCCGATGGCGATCGAATCCGGCAGCGGCAGATGCACAAGGCCATAGAATCCGGCGCCCATGGCAAACACGCCGAGAAGCGCGCGCTTGACGTGGCCGAACGGGTTGTCGGTCTGCAGCGCCTGGCGCAATTCGCCCCGCCAGCCGAGATAGAGCATGATCGGCAGGATGGCGAAGGCGGAGCGGTGGAAGCTGATCTGGCCTGCCGGAATGCCGGCACCGGCAAGCTTGATGCAGGTCTGCATGCCGACGAAAACGGTGACGGAACAGATTTTCAGGATAATGCCGCGAAGCGGATCAGGGTCGGCGAATGCCATGCAATTGACTAACGTATCGATGCTGAACAGGGCGGCGGAGAACTGCGACCAGAAGGCTCCGCGACCGGGAATGTCACGGGATGAATCGCTCCACTCAACCTTGCACTTCGCCAGCCGACAGACAAGCCCGCAAATTAACCAGATTAAACCCAGAAATGGCTTGAAATCGGGGTTTTCTCGCCTGATTTCCTTAACGGTTATTTTAACCTCAATTAATTATCTTTCCTAGCAGTAGCAGGTTTGGCCGCCGCTTTGCGGTTCGCATAACATTGATTTTTGAAACGGTCCCTTTTTCACTCGGATGTTGCCATGACACAGACAGCGGCCAAATCAGCCTCCTTCGCAGCAGAACTCGCCACGCCCCGTTCGATGCGGCTGATCACCGAGAGCATCGGATCGGACCTGGAACAGTTCAGCGCCGACAATACCCATGTCGTGCGGCAGATCAGGCTTCTCGCGATCAACGCACTGATCGAGGCGGCGCGGGCCGGCGAAAGCGGCAAGGGCTTTGCAGTCGTTGCCAACGAGGTCCAGCGGCTCGCACAGGGCGCTGCCGACATTGCCGACCGCTTCCAGGAAAACGTGCTGACCCGCATCGGTCTCGGCCGATCAATGGCCGATGCGCTGGTCGAGGAAATGGAAGGCGCGCGGCTGATCGATCTGGCCCAGACGCTGGTCCAGTTCATCGTCCGCAACCTGTTCGAACGCACCGCGGATGTGCGCTGGTGGGCAACGGATTCGGCGCTCTGGGGCGCACTGGCGCAGCCTTCGGCGGGCGCCTTTGCCCATGCCGCCGAGAGACTGGGCGTGATCAACCGTTTCTACACCGTCTATCTCGATCTTGTCATGACCGATGCAAAGGGGCGGGTCGTCGCCTCGGCCAACCCGAAATACCAGCGCAAGACGAAGGATTGCAATCTCGGCGCGGAGGCGTGGTTCAAGGCGGCGCGCGACTGCAAGAGCGGTGACGATTATGTCGTCGACGAAGTCAGGCGCAGCCCGCTGCATGACGATCGCGACGTGCTGGTCTATGCGACAGGCATCCGCGAAGGCGGCCGCAGCGATGGCGCACTTGTCGGCACGCTCGGCGTCTATTTCGACTGGCAGGGCCAGGGCACGGCGATCGTCGAGAAGGAAGCCAACCTGCCGCCGCAGATCGCGGAGAAGACCGAGGTTCTGCTGCTCGACGGCAACAATATGGTCATCGCCTCGAGCCGGCCGCAACGCGCCTATACCCATTTTGCCCTGCACAATCCGCAGCGCGCCATGCGTGGCAGTTACTATGACAACAACGGCGCGATCGTCGCCTTCGCCCGAACCCTCGGATACGAGGACTATGACGGCCTCGGCTGGTATGGCGTGATCATCCAGCAATCCGACAGCGATGACGCGATCTGCCGGCAATTGTCGCTGAAGTAACGGTCCCGCTCCGGTAAATAAGCACCTTTGCGAAGGTGAACCAGCGCCAGATGGGTCGCTATTCTACCCGGCCGTGCCGATTTGCCTCGCCGGGTTCGACCTTTATCGGTCTTTCGAGCATTAAATTGTATCGTGTTTTAACAATCGTTCAGAAATTGATGCAATCATCGCCCTCGATTTGGCCTGGAGAGGCGAGGGAAAACCTTGCCTTGTTCCGGCCTAGCCTCGAAGCGACCAGGACAAAACATGCGCACAGACACGGGCCGGATCGTTCATCTGGCAGACTACCGCCCCACTGACTTCGTTCTGGAACGGGTTGATCTGACCTTCGAACTGGACCCGACGGATACCAAGGTGGAAGCCCGGTTGATCTTCCACCGGCGCGAAGGCGTCGATGCCTCGGCACCGCTCGTGCTTGACGGCGACGACCTCTCCATGACCAGCCTGCTGTTCGACCAGGTCGAGATGGCGAAAGATCGCTACACTGCGACGCCCGAGAGCCTGACGATCCATGGGCTGCCGGCCGAATCTCCCTTCGAGATCACCGTCACCACGATGATCAATCCGGAGGCCAATACCCAGCTGATGGGCCTCTATCGGTCGAACGGCATCTATTGCACGCAGTGCGAAGCCGAAGGTTTCCGCCGCATCACCTATTTCCCCGATCGCCCGGATGTGCTCGCCGTCTACACGGTCAACATCATCGCCGACAAGGCCGCCAATCCGCTGCTGCTGTCGAACGGTAACTTCCTCGGCGGCGCAGGCTTCGGCCCGGACAAACATTTCGCCGCCTGGTTCGATCCGCATCCGAAACCGAGCTATCTGTTTGCGCTGGTTGCCGGCGATCTCGGCGTGGTCGAAGACACGTTCACCACCATGTCGGAACGCGAAGTCACGCTGAAGATCTATGTCGAGCATGGCAAGGAGGCGCGCGCCGCCTATGCCATGGACGCGCTGAAGCGCTCGATGAAATGGGACGAAGAGGTTTTCGGCCGCGAATACGACCTCGACATCTTCATGATCGTTGCCGTCTCCGACTTCAACATGGGTGCCATGGAGAACAAGGGCCTCAACATCTTCAACGACAAATATGTGCTGGCCGATCCGGAAACGGCGACCGATCAGGACTATGCCAATATCGAGGCGATCATCGCGCACGAATATTTCCACAACTGGACCGGCAACCGGATCACCTGCCGCGACTGGTTCCAGCTGTGCCTGAAGGAAGGCCTGACGGTCTATCGCGACCACGAATTCTCCGCCGACCAGCGCTCGCGCTCGGTCAAACGCATCGCCGAAGTGCGTCACCTGCGCTCGGAGCAGTTCCCGGAAGACGCGGGACCGCTTGCCCATCCAGTCCGCCCGACCACCTTCCGCGAGATCAACAACTTCTACACCACGACCGTCTATGAAAAGGGTTCGGAAGTGACCCGGATGATCGCGACCATTCTCGGCCGCGACGATTTCAAGAAGGGCATGGATCTCTATTTCGAACGTCACGACGGCGATGCCGCAACGGTCGAGGATTTCGTCAAGTGCTTCGAGGAAGCCAGCGGCCGCGATCTCACCCAGTTCTCGCTCTGGTATCATCAGGCCGGCACGCCGCAGATCACCGTTTCCTCGACCTTCGACGCTGCGACAAAGACACTGTCGCTGTCGCTTGAACAGATGGTCGCCGCCACCCCCGGCCAGACGGCCAAGGAACCGATGCACATTCCGCTGCGCTTCTCGCTGCTGACCGAAAACGGCGCTGAGGCAACGGCAAGTGCGATTGCCGGCGGCGAAGTCTCGGGCGACGTTCTGCACCTGACCGAACGCAGCCAGACCTTCACCTTCTCCGGCATCGGCGCGCGCCCGGTCGTGTCGCTCAACCGCGGCTTCTCGGCCCCGGTCACGCTGCATTTCGACCAGAGCAAGGATGACCTGTCCCATATCGCCCGTCACGACAGCGACCTCTTCGCCCGCTGGCAGGCGATCACCGACCTCGCCTTGCCGATCCTGACGGCCGCGGCCAATGCGGCGCGCAGCGGTGGCGAAATCTTCGCCGATGCGGCCCTGACCGACGCCCTTCTGGCCATTGCTGCCGACGAAAGCCTGGAACCGGCCTTCCGCGCCCAGGCGCTCGCTTTGCCAAGCGAAGCCGACATCGCCCGCGAACTCGGCAGCAACAACGATCCTGACGCCATCCATGCCGGTCGCCAGGCCGTGTTGGCGGCGATTGCCCAGTCCGGCGTCGAGATCTTCCGCACGCTGTACGCGGCCCACGCGGACACCGGCGCCTTTACCCCGGATGCAGCCGGTGCTGGTCGCCGGGCACTGAAGAATGCGGCGCTGTCCTTCCTGACCCAGGCGGAAAACAGCCCTGCCCTTGCGGCCGAAGCCTTCGCCAAGGCCGACAACATGACCGACCTGTCGCAGGCGCTGACCGTGCTGGCCCATCGCTTCCCCGATGCCGCCGAGAGCAAGGCCGCATTGGCGAGCTTCGAACAGCGTTTCGCCAGCAATGCGCTGGTGCTGGACAAGTGGTTCGCGATCCAGGCGACCATTCCGGGTGCTGCGGCACTCGATCGCGTGCAGGACCTGATGAAGAACCCGAACTTCATCGCCAGCAATCCGAACCGCGTCCGTTCGCTGATCGGCACCTTTGCCTTCTCAAATCCGACCGGCTTCAACCGCGCCGACGGCAAGGCCTATCAGTTCTTTGCCGAGCAGATCCTCGACATCGACCCGCGCAACCCACAGCTTGCCGCACGTCTGCTGACAGCCTTGCGCTCCTGGCGCCTGCTGGAGCCGGTTCGGGCAGACCATGCCCGTTCCGCCCTGCAGGTCATCGAAAGCACAGGTACTCTTTCGACCGATGTCAGTGATATCGTCGAGCGTATCCTGAAGGGCTGATCGCCTTTACAAGCAAACAGGCAGAACAAATGAACATGGCGCGGGCAGGTCCCGCGCCATGTTCATTTGGACCCGTGAGAACCACTGCGCCGACGCACTGCCGCATTGGTGCAATCGGACCCCGATGCCATCGGTTCGCGCCTGCGTCGGGCTACAGCGAGAAGCTGCAGAGACGCTGAAATTCAATCCTGGCCCATCATTCGCAAACGCCGGCGCAGAAAAAGCGGATTCGGAAGAACGGCTTAAGATTTTCTTTACCCTCCCGCTCTGGACAAGCCGAATCGGGCATGATTCCTTGGGCTTGGTTCGGGCGAGCGGCGCAGCGAATCACACGAGGGATAGAGGCAGGGGCGATGTTGAACGCGCGGCGGGTTTCCGCAGCCGATGATCGGTTGCGCATCAAATTTTCGGGTGTTGCGGCAGTGTTCGAAGAGTTCGGCCGGAGGCTGTTCCGGTCTTCGCCGTCCCTGCGGGTGGATGGCAGCGGGCCATCGCGTCCCGTCGAAACCCTGTTGCGTCGATCCATACCCATTCTGATCATCGCTTTCCTGTCCGTCGTCGCTCTGGCGCGCTTCGTCGGCATCCTGTCCGAGCATGGCCGGATGGAAGCATCGATCCGGCAATCCACATCGCTGATCTCGGCCACGGCGCAGGCAGCGCTCTCGACCCGTCCGGAACTGTTCGTCGAGCGCAATCGTGAAGGCGCCGAACAGGCGCTGTTTTCCTATCTGTCGCAGGAACACCTGTCCGACGGCGCCTTCGTGCTGCTGGTCGATCCGGCGGGCCGCGTGTTCGGCGCATCGCCGAGCGCTGCCGGTCAGGTCGGCTTCATGCTGGCGAGCCTTTTGCCGGAAGTTACCACCATTCGTCGCTTCGGCGACCGATCCGGCGCGATCGAGACCAATATCAACGGCCAGCCGCACTATGCCGTCGTGACACCCGTGGGTACCGATGGCGCCCTGATCCTGACCGCCCATTCGCTGCAATCGGTGAACGAGTTCTGGCGTCGCGAGCTGTCGCTCAACGTCACGCTGTTTGCCGGTATCTCGCTGACGCTGCTGGTCGTGCTCTATGCCTATTTCCATCAGGTCCGGCGGGCCCGCGAGGCCGACGACATCTTCCTCGAATCCAATATGCGCGTCGAGGCGGCCCTGTCGCGCGGCCGCTGCGGCCTCTGGGACTTCGACCTGTCGAGCCGCAAGCTGATCTGGTCGCGGTCGATGTATGAAATGCTCGGCCTTGCCCCGTCCAACCAGCCGCTGGCCTTTGCCGATGCGGCGCGCCTGATGCATCCGGCCGACGGCAATCTGTACGCACTGGCCCGCTCGGTCGGCCGCGGAAGTTCGCGCCAGATCGACCAGGTCTTCCGCATGCGCCATGCCCAGGGCCACTATGTCTGGCTGCGCGCCCGCGCCCAGATCATCTGCTCCAATACCGGCTGCCTGCATGTCATCGGCATCGCCATGGACGTCACCGAACAGCACCGCCTGGCCCAGCGCTATGCCGAGGCCGACCAGCGCCTTGCCGACGCGATCGAATGCACCTCGGAAGCCTTTGTGCTGTGGGACAAGAACGACCGACTGGTGATGTGCAATGCGCATTTCCAGAAGGTCTACGGTCTTTCCGACAGCGTGCTCGTACCCGGCACGGAACGCGCCAGCGTTCTCGGCTCGGCCTCGCGTCCGATCATCCAGCGCCGCATCGCCGATCCCGATCTCGGCACGACCTCGCGCACCACCGAGGTCCAACTCGCCGACGAGCGCTGGCTGCAGATCAACGAGCGCCGCACCCGTGACGGCGGTCTGGTCTCCGTCGGCACCGACATCACCCTGCTCAAGCGCCACCAGGAACGGCTGCGCGATCAGGAACGCCGGCTGATGGCGACCATCGGCGACCTGTCGTCGTCGCAAAAGATCCTCGAGCGGCAGAAGACCGAACTGTCGGATGCCAACGAGAAATATCTGGCCGAAAAACAGCGTGCGGAAGCGGCCAACAAGGCCAAGTCGGAATTCCTCGCCAATATGAGCCACGAGTTGCGCACGCCGCTCAATGCCATTCTCGGATTTTCGGAAATCCTGCTCGCCGGCATGTTCGGCCCGGTCGGCTCGCCGAAATACGAGGAATATGCCAAGGACATCCACGAGAGCGGCAAACATCTGCTGAACGTCATCAACGACATTCTCGACATGTCGAAGATCGAGGCCGGGCAGATGAAGATTCGCTGCGAGACAATCGATCTCGGACCGCTGATCGAAGAGAGCATGCGCCTGACCGCCATTCCGGCGCTGGAAAAGAACATCACCGTGTCGCAGCGCGTCGACAATGGCCTGTCAGTCGTTGCGGACCGTCGCGCGATGAAGCAGATCCTGCTCAACATCCTGTCCAATGCGGTGAAGTTCACCAATGCCGGTGGCAAGATTTCATTGCGTGCCCACAAGGTCGAAGGTGCGGTGATCGTATCGATCGTCGATACCGGCATCGGCATCCCGAAAAACGCCCTGAGCAAGATCGGCAATCCGTTCGAGCAGGTGCAGAGCCAGTATGCCAAGTCGAAGGGCGGCTCCGGCCTTGGGCTTGCCATCTCGCGCTCGCTGGTGTCCCTGCATGGCGGATCGCTCCGGATCCGCTCCCGCGAAGGTCAGGGCACGGTCGTGTCGCTGCGGATCCCGGACATGATCGTCATGCCGATGCGCCGCCGGGCCTGACGGCCCGATGGCTCGATGGCCGGCAGCGGGCCGCTCGTCTCACCCGCGCTGCACCACCCGGCCGAACACCTTGCGCACCGCCTTGGACAGTCGCCTGATCTCTGCCTCCAGCAATTTCAGGTCCGGGCTGTCACCGGCCCGGCAGACTAGATCGGTCAGGCCGGTCGGCACATTGGCCGGCTCGAACTGGCCTTCGATGCACAGCCGGATCACCTGCGACACATCGGTGTAAAGCTTCAGCGCCTGCTGGCAGGTGTCCAGATCGTTCGGATCAATGAGGGCGGCCAGCGCCTTCAGCGCTTCTGTTGTCGAAAGACCGTTGGTGCGCACAGGTGTGCCGCGACCAGCGGCAACCAGGGCCAGATGCTGGGCGATGAACTCGATATCGATCAGGCCACCGGCAATCAGCTTCAGGTCCCAGATGTCACGCGGCGGCTTTTCCTTGTCGATCAAGGCCCGCATCTCGGCCACGTCCCTGGCGGTCTTCGCGTCATCACGGTTCAGCGCCATGATCTCGGCAACGATCGCCTCGGCATCGGCAATCAGCGAGGCATCACCGCACAGCAGTCGCATGCGCGAAAGCGCCATATGCTCCCAGGTCCAGGCTTCCTCGCGCTGATATTTGGCAAAGGCCCTCAATCGAGTCGCAACCGGTCCCTTGTTGCCGGACGGGCGCAACCGCATGTCGACTTCGTAAAGCACGCCTTCAGCCGTCGGCGCCGAAAGGGCCGCGATCAGTCGCTGGGTCAGGCGGGTGTAGTAGCGCACGGCATCGAGCGGCTTCGGCCCGTCGGATTCATGCGCATCGTCGTCATGTTCATAGAGCAGGATCAGATCGACATCGGAGCCCGCCGTCAGCTCATAGGAGCCGAGCTTGCCCATTCCGGCCAATGTCACGCGCCCGCCGGCCAACCGGCCATGGGCCAGCTCCATTTCGCTGATCACAGCCTTCAATGCGCTTTCGATCACCAGTCCGGCAAGATCGGTGAAGGCGCGACCGGCCTGGCTGCCTGCAATCGAACCGGTGAGCAGGCGAATGCCGATCAGGAAACGCTGCTCGGCGGCAAAGATGCGCAGCCGGTCGAGGATTTCTTCATAGTGGCGGCAGCCGCCGAGAAAGGCGGACAGCCGTTTCGCCAGATAGTCGTGGGTCGGGATCTCCACCATCAGGCCCGGATCGAGCATGCCGTCGAAGACATGCGGCCGGGCTGCAATGATCTCGGCAAGCCTTGGCGCCGAAGACATGATGTTGACCATAAGGTCGAGCAGCGCCGGATTGTTGCCGAGCAGGGAAAACAGCTGGATGCCGGCCGGCAGTCCGGCGAGAAAACTGTCAAAACGCAGCAATGCCTCGTCGGCGCGACGGCTTTCGCCGAAGGCTTTCAACAGATCCGGCGTCAGTTCGGTCAGGCGCTCACGCGCTTCGACGGATTGCGTGGCGCGGTAGCGGCCATAATGCCAGGTACGGATGACGCGGGAAATATCTTCCGGCCGCTCGAAGCCGAGCCCTTTCAACGTCTTCAACGTGTCGGGATCGTCCTTCTGGCCGGTGAAGACCAGATTGCCGGTCGCGCTCGACAAGCCTTCCTCCTTCTCGAACAGCCGCGCATATCGTCGCTCGACCGTTTTCAACACGGATTCGAGCCTGGTCGAGAAGGCCGTGGTGTCGATGAAGCCCAGCATGAAGGCAATGCGCTTCAGCTCCACCTCCGTGTCCGGCAGCACATGGGTCTGCTCGTCATGCACCATCTGGATGCGGTGCTCGACATCGCGCAGGAACCAGTAGCAAGCTGTCAGCTCCTCGGCCGTCAGCGGATCGATCCAGCGGGCGCCAGCCAGCGCGTTCAGCGCCGCCTCGGTCGGGCGCAATCTGAGATCCGGCATACGGCCGCCGGCGATCAGCTGCTGGGTCTGGGCGAAGAATTCGATCTCGCGAATGCCGCCGCGACCGAGCTTGACATTGTGCCCCTTCACCGCGATCGCGCCATGACCCTTGTGCACATGGATCTGCCGCTTGATCGAGTGAATGTCGGCGATCGCCGCATAATCGAGATATTTGCGGAAAACGAACGGCGTCAGCTCGCGCAGAAAACCCTCGCCGGCCTTCAGGTCACCGGCCACCGGCCGCGCCTTGATATAGGCGGCCCGCTCCCAGTTCTGGCCGCGTCCCTCGTAGTAGATCAGCGCCGCCTCGACCGACACGGCCAGCGGCGTCGAGCCGGGATCGGGCCTGAGCCGCAGATCGGTGCGGAAGACATAGCCGTCCGCCGTGCGTTCCTGCAAAATGCGCACCAGCCGGCGCATCATCCGGCCATAGGTCTCGGTGGCGTCGTCGGGGTTTTTCAGGATACCGGCTTCCGGATCGAAGAAGACGACAAGGTCGATATCGGAGGAATAATTGAGCTCGCCGGCGCCGAGCTTGCCCATGCCGAGCACGATCAGGCCGCTGCCAGTCGCCGGCGCGCCCATGTCCTTCAGCGTCAGCTTACCGGCCTGATGACCGGCCAGCAGCAGATGGTCGATGCTAGCTGCCACCGTCGCATCGGCCACAGCGCTCAGCCAGGCCGTCGTGTCGCGTGCGTCAAAGATGCGGGCGAGATCGGCCAGTGCGGTGAGGAAGGAAACCCGGCGCTTGGCATTGCGCAGCCGCGTCATCACCTCCGCTTCCGTGGGAACGATGCCTTCTGCACTGGGAACCCAGGCAGACCGCGCCTCGGCCACAGCAGTTTCGAGCAGCGGTTCCAGCGGCTGGCTGATCGCCTCGGCCAGAAGTGCCGGCTTGAGATTGGCGATGTCGCGCAGGTAGGGAGACAGCGTCAGTGCATTGGCGAGAAAAGTCTTCAGCGCTGTCTCGCCGGCCATCAGCGCGGCAATCACCGGCTCCTGCTTGGCCAGATCCTTCAGCGTCGCGGTGGCTGCCTTCAGTTCCGTCTGATTGAACGGCCGGATGACCCCGTCCGCCACATCGGCCAGCCGTCTTGCTGCCTGCTTCGCCCCAGTTTGCTGCACCATCGCATGAGCCTCCCTTCCCTTGCGCCGGAGATCTCGCCGAATCTCTCAAGCGCAGGCAGGTTATGGCTTCATGCCGGGAAAGACCATGGTTGC
The DNA here is from genome assembly GCF_902706095.1 of Rhizobium sp. 18065. GTDB lineage: Bacteria > Pseudomonadota > Alphaproteobacteria > Rhizobiales > Rhizobiaceae > Allorhizobium. Next base: position 26,166 of record NZ_CACSJP010000013.1, on the reverse strand, counting down.
CGTCAGGCCGGGTGCTGCTTCGTCGCCGCTGCGCGTATCGGACAGCACAAGCTGGCCGCCATGCAGGGCCATGATCGCCTCGACCAGCGACAGACCCAGGCCGGTTCCGGGCTTGGAGCGGCTCTTGTCGAGGCGGACGAAGCGCTTGACCACCTCGGCCCGCTTGTCCGCCGGCACGCCCGGCCCCTGGTCGGAGACGGAAATCTCGACGCCGGAGGCACCCTTGGTAACCCGGACCTTGATCTCTGGCACAACCTCGGTCAGGTCGTCCGAATCCGCTGCCCCATCTTTGCTTGGCCCCTCTTCGCATGGCCCGTCTTCGCTTGGCCCGTGCTTGATCGCGCCATACTTGATGGCATTGTCGATCAGGTTGGAGATCGCCTGCCCGATCAGCTCGCGGTTGCCACGCACCGATAGCCCCGGCGCGATATCGCAGACCATCTGCTGTCCGGCCTCCTCGACCACCGGCTCGTAGAGTTCGGCGCTGTCGGCGGCAATCGCGGAAAGATCGATATCCGTCAGTTCGGCGGCAATCGAGCCTGCCTCGACGCGTGAAATCATCAGCAATGCGTTGAAGGTGCGGATCAGCTGGTCGGATTCGACAATAATTGCTTCCAGCGCGGCGTGCTTGGCGCTTTCGTCCACGGCCGACAGGGCGTCGGACGCCTTGTTGCGCAGCCGCGTCAGGGGTGTCTTCAGGTCATGGGCAATGTTGTCGGAGACCTGGCGCAGGCCCTCGTTCAACTGTTCGATGCGGCCGAGCATGCCGTTCAGCGACGACGACAGGCGGTCGAATTCGTCGCCGGAGCCTGAAACCGGCAGGCGCTGCGACAGGTCGCCCGCGGTGATCTTCTGGCTTGCGGCCGAGACGCGGTCGATGCGTTTCAGCGCATTGCGGCCGATGGCAAACCAGATCACCACGGCACCGATGCCCATGATCAGCAGCGCCACCATCAGGGCCTGGCGGACCAGCAGCCGCAGCTTGCTCGGCTCGCCAAGGTCGCGCCCGACCAGCACACGAAAGCCGTTGTCGAGGAAAAACACATGCGCCGTCGCCAGATGCCGCTTCACGCCGCCGCTGTCATCATAGCGCTCGTAGCGGAAGGGAAAACCCGTCCAGCCCTCTTCGTCGAAAACGCCCGGCTGGACGGATGCGACATTGCCGGCCACGATCTCGCCGTTCGGCCCGGCAATCACATAGAGGTTTGCACCCGGCTGGCGGGAGCGCCGCTCCATGGTGCGCAGAAGCTGGGTAACCCCGCCCCGCTCATAAGCCTTCTCGATCTCCTGCACTTCTTCCTTCAGACTTTCACGGGTCTGGTTGTTGAGGATGCGCTCGGAAAGTCCCGTCACGTAAAAGACGAGGAAAGCGGCACACAGGGCAAAGAGCAGAATGTAGAGTGCAGACAGCCTGACGGCCGTCGACCTGAACAGGACGCTCATACGGCTTTTCAGCGGCATGTCAGCCTTCGTCCTTGATCATATAGCCGGCACCGCGCACGGTTTTCAGCAGCGGCCGGTCGAAATCCTTCTCGATCTTCGAACGCAGGCGCGATACATGCACGTCGATGACATTGGTCTGCGGATCGAAGTGATAGTCCCAGACGTTTTCGAGCAGCATGGTGCGGGTGACCACCTGTCCGGCGTTTTTCATCAGATATTCGAGCAGGCGGAATTCGCGCGGCTGCAGCAGCACGTCCTTGCCGGCGCGTTTCACTTCATGGGAGAGCCGGTCCAGTTCCAGATCGCCGACACGGTAGACCATGTCCTGTTCCGGCTTGCCTTTGCGGCGGCCGAGAACTTCCACGCGGGCGAGCAGTTCGGAAAAGGCGTAAGGCTTGGGCAGGTAATCGTCGCCGCCGGCGCGAAGCCCTGTGACGCGGTCGTCAACCTGGCCGAGGGCCGAAAGGATCAGCACCGGCGTATCGACGCCACGCTTGCGCAGTTCGGTGATGACGGACAAGCCATCGCGGCGTGGCAGCATGCGGTCGACCACCATCACGTCATAGGTGTTTTCCGAGCCCATGAAGAGGCCGCTTTCGCCGTCGCTCGCATGATCGGCGACGATGCCGGCCTCGCGGAAAGCCTTCGTCATATAGGCCGCAGCCTCGAGGTCGTCTTCAATCACCAGTATTTTCATGTGGGCGACATTAGCGCCCGCTGTCGCATCCGTCCAACCGGTTTCACCACTTTGCACGCCTGTCCCATCAAGGTTCATCGTCTGATCGCTGGCCATGCCGTCACTCCCTGTCCGTGAATGGAAAAGGGCGCCGCCGGTTGGCAAAACCGTCGGCGCCCTCGTCATCTGGCGGGTGATCAGCCCTGGTTGATCGGGAGAGCGACGAAGCGGCTGCCGCTTTCCGATTCAACCTGGAAGAGGGCACGGGTGCGGCCGTCCTTCTTGGCCTGATCCACCACCTTCTGAACATCTTCAACCGAAGAGACCTGCTGGTTGTTGACCGATGTGATCGTCTCGCCGGCCTTCAGGCCCTTGTCGGCCGCATCGCTATCCGGATCGACATCGACAATGGCCAGGCCCTTGCCGTCTTCAGCCGGGCGAACGGAGAGGCCGAGATTGGCCAGTTCCTGCTCGACGGCCGGAGCCGGTGCGGCATCTTCTTCTGTCCCTTCGGTAGCCGAGGCCTGTTCCATCGGCAGTTCGCCGAGCTTGACCTTGATTTCGGTCGACTTGCCTTCACGCCACACGGCGACATCCACCGTGGTATCGGGAGCAAAGGCTGCAATGCGGCGGGCGAGATCGCGCGGATCCTTGACCGGGTCGCCATTGACGGCGGTGACCACGTCACCCTGCTTGATACCGGCCTTTTCACCCGGCGAACCCGCCTGCGGCGACACGACCAGCGCACCCGACGCTTCCGACAGGCCGAGCGAGTCGGCAATGTCTTCGGTCACCGGCTGGATCTGGACACCGAGCCAGCCGCGTTCGACCGTGCCGCCATCCTTCAACTTGGCGATAACATCCTTGGCAACCGAGGCCGGGATGGCAAAGGCGATGCCGACATTGCCACCGGACGGCGAGAAGATCGCGGTGTTGATGCCGACGACTTCGCCGTTCAGGTTGAAGTCAGGGCCACCGGAATTGCCGCGGTTCACCGCAGCATCGATCTGCAGGTAGTCGTCATAGGGGCCGGAGCCGATGTCGCGACCACGGGCCGAGATGATGCCGGCGGTAACAGTGCCGCCAAGACCGAACGGATTGCCGACAGCCACGACCCAGTCACCGACACGGGACTTTTCGTCATCGGCGAACTTCACATAAGTGAACTTCTGCTTCGGGTTCTCGATCTTCAGCAGCGCGAGATCGGTGCGGCTGTCCTTGCCGACCAGCTTGGCATCGAGTTCCTTGCCGTCGTTCATCACGATGGTGAAGGCAGCGCCGTCGTCGACGACATGGTTGTTGGTGACGATATAGCCGTCTTCGGAGATGAAGAAGCCGGAGCCCTGGGAGGTCGGACGCAGGCGACCTTCATGACGGCCGGGACCCTTGGGGCCACGCGGCGGACGGGCTTCCTCGTTCGGGCCGCCCGGACCGCCGAATTCCTTGAAGAAGCGCTTCAGCGGATGATCGTCCGGCAGGTCGTTGAAATCACGACCGCCAAAATTGAAGGAGAAATTGCTTTCGTCGTTGGACGTGTTCTGGATATTCGACTGAACACGAACCGACACGACGGCCGGCTGCACGGCGCTGACGACGTCGCTGAAGCTCGGAACCTGTGGTGCCGCAACCGATACCGGATCGGCATAGGCGTTCAGAACAACAAGCGGAACCGCGCCGACCATCATCGCGGCCGCCAGGCCGGCAACGGTCGAATTCTTCAGGATCGTCTTGAGGTGGGAGCGATCTTTAGTCTCGGTCATGGATCTTACCTTCATCATTTCTTCCGACTGGAGCCGCCGGCTATCGGCGGTTTTGAAGCGGTGGATGAAGAGAGATATAGGGGCTGTCACCTTACGGCGAACTGTACGGCAGATGAATTCTTGGTAATCTTTGCAGAAAGTTCCCGGGAGGGAACAGGACTATTCGTCCATCAGCTTTCCGAGCCGCGCCTCTTCCTCGGCCGACAGCTTTTCCACCGGATCACGATCACTGACCCGGCGGCGGGCATAAAAGACGGCAACCATCAGGGCAATCAGCGCAAGTCCCGCCGGCGCGCCCCACAGGATCAGCGTCTTGGCGCTCAGTCGCGGCTTCAACAGCACGAATTCGCCGTAGCGCGACACGACATAGTCGAGAACCTGTTCATTGCTGTCGCCATTGACCAGGCGCTCGCGCACAACAAGCCGGAGGTCACGGGCAAGCTCGGCATTGGAATCGTCGATCGACTGGTTCTGGCAGACCATGCAGCGCAGTTCCGACGACAGAGTGCGCGCCCGCTGTTCCAGCACCGGATCCGCGAGTACCTCGTCGGGATTGACCGCAAAAGCATGGATGGGGGTGAACAGAAGGACGAGGAGGAGCAATGCGGCCCGAAATCCCCCTCTGGCCTGCCGGCCATCTCCCCCACAAGGGGGGAGAAGCCCCGGGGAAGCGTCTCGCTCCGCCACACAAGGCAGCACGCGGCGCCAAAGCCCCTCCCCCTTGTGGGGAGGGGTTGGGGAGGGGTTCTTACCCACACTCATTCCGCCGCCCCCGCAACCGGTCCAGGCACCGGCGCCACTGCCTTGGCCTTGCGTTTCGGCACGCCGACACGCAGCCGCCGGTCCGACAGTGACACGACACCGCCGGCCATCATCACCACGGTACCGAGCCAGATGCACAGGATCCACGGCTTCCACCAGATGCGCACGACCAGGCCGCCATCGGCCATCGGGTCGCCGAGCGAGACATAGAGCTGGCTGAGCCCGAAGGTGACGATGCCGGCTTCCGTCGTCGGCATGCGCCGGGCCGTATAAAGCCGCTTGGACGACCAGACATCGGCGACAGCCACGCCGCCCTTGCGGATGGTGAAATGGCCGCGGTCCTCGGTATAATTCGGCCCCTGGCCCGCCCGCATGCCGTCGAAGGTCAGCACGAAACCACCGGCCTCCGCAGTCATGCCCGGCTTCATCTCGACCACGGTTTCCGTCTCGAATGTCGTCACCGCAACGATGCCGAGCACGGTGATACCGAGCCCCATATGGGCAAGCGAGGTGCCGAAGGCCGAGCGCGGCAGGCCCTTCAGCCGGCTCCAGGCGACGGATGCCGTCTGCTTGCCGAAGCCGGCGCGATACCAGAGATCGGCGACAGCGCCGAAGATCATGAAGAAGGCCATGGCCATGCCGACAACGGCCAGCACCGGGCCGCCGTTTTCGGCATAAAACAGAGCCAGGCCCGCCATCAGCGCCAGTCCGGCGGCCAGATAAAGCCGCTGCAAGGCCGCCAGCAGGTCGCCGCGCTTCCAGGCAAGCATCGGCCCGAAGGGCACCGCCAGCAGCAGCGGCGACATGAGGAAACCGAAAGTCAGGTTGAAGAACGGCGGGCCGACCGAGATCTTCTCGTTGGTCAGCGTTTCGAGCAGCAGCGGATAAAGCGTGCCGATCAGCACGGTTGCCGCCGAGACGGTCAGGATCAGGTTGTTGAGGACCAGCGCGCCCTCGCGCGAGATCGGCTGGAACAGGCCGCCGGCCTTCAGCGTCGGTGCGCGCAGGGCAAAGAGCGAGAGCGCCCCGCCGATGAAGATGATCAGGATGCAGAGGATGAAGATGCCGCGGGTCGGGTCGGTAGCAAAGGCATGCACCGAGGTCAGGACGCCCGAGCGCACCAGGAAGGTGCCGAGCAGCGACAGCGAAAAGGCGATGATGGCGAGCAGCACCGTCCAGATCTTCAGCGCGTCGCGCTTTTCCATCACCAGCGCCGAATGCAGCAATGCCGTGCCGGCGAGCCAGGGCATGAAGGAGGCGTTTTCGACCGGATCCCAGAACCACCAGCCGCCCCAGCCGAGTTCGTAATAGGCCCAGTAGGAGCCCATCGAGATGCCCGCAGTCAGGAAGGTCCAGGCGGTCAGCGTCCAGGGCCGGACCCAGCGCGCCCAGGCGGCGTCGATGCGCCCGTCGATCAGGGCTGCGATGGCAAAGGAGAAACACACGGAGAAGCCGACATAGCCGAGATAGAGCAGCGGCGGATGGATGGCGAGGCCGATATCCTGCAGCACCGGATTGAGGTCCTGGCCTTCGGCCGGCACCGGCGACAGGCGGATGAAGGGGTTCGACGTCAAGAGGATGAACAGCGTGAACGCCGTGGTGATCCAGGCCTGCACCGCGAGCACATTGGCCTTCAGCCGATCCGGCAGATTGGTGCCGAAGAAGGCGACCATGGCGGAAAACAGCGTCAGGATCAGCACCCAGAGCATCATCGAGCCCTCGTGATTGCCCCAGACGCCGGAGATCTTGTAGATCATCGGCTTCATCGAATGGGAGTTCTCGTAGACGTTCTGCACCGAGAAGTCGGAAACCACATAACCCCAGGTCAGGACACCGAAGGAGAAGGCGACCAGGCAAAACAGCGCATAGGTGCCCGTGGTCGCGACCGCCATCATGGCCGCGTCGCCGCGCCGTGCGCCGATCACCGGCAGCACCGAGATCACCAGACAGGTGGCAAGCGCCAGCACCAGCGCATAGTGGCCAAGCTCGATGATCATTGGGTCTTTTCCCCGCCCTGCCAGATACCGTCCTGTTTCAGACGGTCGGCAACTTCCTTCGGCATGTAGTTCTCGTCATGCTTGGCAAGCACCGTGTCGGCAACAAACACCTGGCTGCCGGCGGTAAACATGCCTTCGGTCACCACTCCCTGCCCCTCGCGGAACAGGTCGGGCAGGATGCCGGTATAGGTGACCGGCACGGTGCCATTGCCGTCGGTCACGGAAAACCTGACCGTCGAGCCCTCGCTGCGCACCACCGAGCCTTCGGCGACAAGACCGCCAAGGCGGATGCGGGTATCGGGGCCAACGCCCTTCATGGCAATGTCGGACGGCATGTAGAAATAGGCGATCGACTGGCCGAAGGCGAACATCACCAGAAGCACCGCCATCAGGATAAAGCCCATGCCGCCGGCAATCACGGCGAGACGCTTCTGCTTGCGGGTCATTGTACGATCTCCTCGACAGCCAGGCCGAGATCGCGGGCCGCCGCGATCAGTTGCTGGCCTTCAGCACCTGAAGCCGGGAAGGTTTTCAGGCCCTCTTTCAGTGCTTCGACGGCGCGGTCCGGTTGCTTGAGCATGGCATGGGAGCGGACCAGCCGCATCCAGCCTTCGAAATTGTTCGGATCCTCTTTCAGCTTGGCGTCGAGGCTATCGACCATGCCGCGGATCATTGCCGACCGGTCGCCTTCGGACATGCCTTGAGCAGCCGCCACATCCTCAGCCGTCGGCGCGCCGAGCGGCTTGGCGCTGCCCACTTCGGCAACAGGTGCATCGGCGAGCGGCATGCCGACGCTATTGGCTTCGATATGCCGGTTGATCAGGTCCATCCAGGGGGCCGTCGGCGGCGATGCCTTGGCGATGTTCTGGAATGCGACCAGAGCATCTGCTTTGCGGCCAGCCTGCTCCAGCGCCAGCGCGAGATAGTAGTCGGCGCGCGGATTGTCCGGCTGGAGTTTGACCGAAGCCTCGAAGGCCTGACGTGCATCCTCGGTTACGATGCCGTCATTGAGCGTGACCAGTGTTTCCGCCAACCCGTTCATGCGGTCGGCGCTCGGACCCAGCAGGCGGATGGCATTGCGATAGGCAAGCTCGGCATCGGCCAGGCGCCCGACCCGCACATAGACCGGTGCCAAGACGTCCCAGCCGGCGCCGTCTTCGGGACTGGTCGCCAGATGCCGCTCGACCTTGGCGATCAGCAGCGTCACGTCGTCGCCGGGGTTCTCGATGCGGGCTGCGAGCGGAGCTGCCGGTGTCCCCGGACTGCCGGTCAGCAGATACAGATAAAGCCCGACTGCGGGAAGACAGAGAATGATGAACGCCTGCGACAGGAGATAGGCCTTGTGCTTTACCTGGATTGCCCCCGGCTCCGGCCCGACCTCTGCCGCATCCGCGGCATTCTCCACGCCCGAGACAGCCAGAAGCCGGCGGCCGATTTCGGCGCGGGCATAGGCGGCATCCTCGGCCGAGATCAGCCCGCCGGCCTTGTCGCGCTCGAGTTCGCGCAGCTGGTCGCGGTAGACTGCGGCCTCGCCTTCGTCGTCACCATGGGTACGGGCTCCCGCGCGCATCAGCGGCAGCAGGAGCAGGACAGCGACGGCAACCGTCAACAAGGCGGATAGGATCCAGAACAGCATAAGGCCCAATTACTTCAAGGCAGGTCGCATTCCAACAGACAAACAGCCAATGACACAAAGTTGAGGCGTTTGGCCGCAAGAGCGATCTATAGGGGAGCGATTGCCGGCCAACTTTGACCTAGCGCAATTCCACACGCGGTTTTCGTCGCCTGCGAAGCCGCCATCAGCCTGAACTCGGGCCTGTGTGATGCCCAAGGCGTCAGGTCGGCGGGTCAGGTCCGCGTCAGCTCAGCGGCGTCCAAGTGCCGTTCGCGTTGCGACAGGCCACGCCCCGCGCCTGGATCTCGCGGCCGTCGTCGTTCAGCTTGTGGGTAAACTGGCGGCAATTCTGCTTGCCGACCTGATAGGGCGCCGCTGCCACCACCTGGCCGCTGACGTTGCGGCCCGCCCAGATCACCGGCTGGCCGCCGGCGGCTGCTTCGAGCGCCCGATATTCGGCCTCAAGTGCCCGCTGCGTCTCACTCTTCGACAGCTCGACACCAGTGCGCGAGACGATGCCACCCTGAAGGGCTGCAATATACACGGCGGAACCAGTCTTTGCCGAAGCTGCCTCCTTGCCACCCGTCGTGGTGCAAGCCGAAAGCGCCAGCATCGCCACGACGGCGACTGCTGCGGACCCATATCGCGAAACACCCATCACACCAGTCCAAGTCTCATCGAAACGTTCAAGCATTACCACGGTATCCGCTTTGCTGTGTCAAACACATGGCATCTTTACGGCCCACCGCCATAGTTTCATAGCTCTATGTAATCTCATAGGAAAATTGATCACGCAGTGTCCTTTGTCACAGCCGGAAGTATCATTTGTGCGCGAAGTCCGCCGATCTCGGCGCGCGACAGGCCAAAACTGCCCTGGTATTCGCCGGAAATCTCCTTGACGATCGACAGGCCGAGGCCGGTTCCCGGCTTGCTCTCGTCGAGCCTGCGGCCGCGCTTCAGCGCCTCGCCGATCTGTTCGGGCAACAAACCCGGTCCGTCATCCTCGACGGTCACCTCCACCCAGCTGCGCCGTCCGTCCTGTATGCCTTCGACGGGCGTCGTTGCGGCGATGCGGGTCACCACACGGGTCTTGGCAAAACGCGACGCGTTTTCGAGCAGGTTGCCGACGACTTCCTCGACATCCTGCTGCTCCATGGCAAAGGTCAGGTCGGGTGCGACCTCCAGGACAAATTCGATCTCGGCATTCAGCTTGCGCATCACCCGCACCAGCCGCTCCAGCACCGGCTGGGCATCCGTTCTGGCCAGGACACTGTCACGCTGGGCGGCGATGCGGGCGCGGTTGAGATAGGAGCCGACCTGCGCCTGCATCGCTTCCGCCTGGCTGCTGATCACCTCGGCATGGGTCTTGTCGAGCGTGCGCGCCTCGTTAAGCAGCACGGCGATCGGCGTTTTCAGCGAATGGGCGAGATTGCCGACCTGCATGCGGGCGCGCTCGACCAGGCGGCGGTTGCTCTCGATCAGGGCGTTGATCTCGCTGGCCAGCGGCTGGATCTCGCGGGGGAATTCGCCCTCGATCCGCTCCGCTTCGCCGCGGCGGATGCGCTCCAGCGCCCGGCGGGCACGATCGAGCGGCTTCAGGCCGTAGAGAATGGCGAGACCATTGACGATCAGGCCGCCGATGCCGACCACGGCCAGCGCCGCATAGAGACGGTTGCTGAAGAAGGCGATTTCTTCCTCGATGACTTCCAGATTGCCGGAAACGCGAAACCGCGCCGCCCGGCCCTGGTCGTCGAGAACGACTTCGGTTTCGACGACGCGGATGCGGTTTCCGACGCTGTCGTCCATTTCATAGAAACGCTCGTAATTCTCGTCGAACGGCGTCTCGTCGAGACCCGGCACCGCGAGATTGGCCATGCCGAGCGACGCCGAAGCGAGCGGCGCCGTCGCGTAGTTTCCCAGCGGCTCGACCAGCCAGTACCAGCCGGTCTCTGGCTGGGAAAACCGGAGATCGCCAAGCGCCGGACTGCCGGCAAGGCTGTCGCCGTCGCCGATCGAGACGGAATTGACGACGTTGTAGAGCTGGGCACGCAGGAGATTGTTGAAGCCGCGTTCGACACCCTCGCGGTAGAGGGTGGAAATCGCCACCGCAATCGTCACAAATGACAGCGCCGACCAGAGGGTGGCGAGCAGGAGGACGCGCGCGGTGAGCGAGCGGATCTTCATGCAGCAGGGGCTTGGATACGGTAGCCGAGGCCGCGCACGGTCTCGATCATGTCGATGCCGATCTTCTTGCGCAGGCGGCCGACAAACACCTCGATCGTATTGCTGTCACGATCGAAATCCTGGTCGTAGAGATGCTCGACCAGTTCGGTGCGCGACACGACCTCGCCCATGTGATGCATCAGATAGGACAAGAGCCGGTATTCGTGCGAGGTCAGCTTCAACGTCACGCCGTTGACCACCGCCTTGGAACTCTTGGTGTCGAGGCGCACCGGTCCGCAGACGATTTCCGACGAGGCATGGCCGGCGGCGCGGCGGATCAGCGCGCGGATGCGGGCGAGCACTTCCTCTACATGGAACGGCTTGGTGACATAGTCGTCGGCGCCCGCATCGATGCCGGCAACCTTGTCGCTCCAGCGGTCACGGGCGGTCAGGATCAGCACCGGCATGACCCGCCCCGACGCACGCCACTTTTCCAGCAAGGTGATGCCGTCCATCTCCGGCAGGCCGATATCGAGGATCACCGCATCATAGGGCTCCGTATCGCCGAGAAAGTGGCCCTCTTCGCCGTCAAAGGCCTTGTCGACAACATAGCCGGCCTCCTGCAAGGCCTCGACCAGCTGACGATTGAGATTGATATCGTCCTCAACGACGAGAATGCGCATGAAGCCCTACCCCCAGTATGCTCAGATGTATTGTATTCTCAAATGGTTCGGCACGGATCTCACCAGCCCGACACAACGGTCGGCGCCCATCACCCGGCGACCCGCATGGTCACCTTGCGGGGGCGCTCGCTGCCATTGCCCGGCACGAGCACGATGATCACGCATTCACCGCCCGATTCGCGCACCGAAAGCAACTGCCCACCGATTTCCGCCACGACACGCGCCGCAGCAGCCCGGCAGTCGGCCGCATTCTGTGCCACCAATTGACCGTCAACCCGCTGCGGCTTTACAGCCTCTTGCCCGAATGCAGGCAGGGGAGCCACGGCCGCGGACGCGACCCCGGTCACTGCCACCGACGCGGCGCCAGACACGGCTATGGCGAAGGCCAATCCCGTGATTTTCATGAATAATGCCATTGCTGCTTCTTCTTGGTGACGTCCACTCTGACAATTTATGTACCGCAGACCTTCTGAATGGCAAATGAATGCTTGTCCATGTGGCGCGGATGATCGTGGTCGGGGGCTGCATTTCTCGTCATTTCGTCCTTCAGCCCCCCACGCCCTTCGTCGCCGTCAACCGGCCATAGAGCGCCAGCAGGCCGCCGAAGGTGCCGGCCAGCGTCACCAGTGCATCGGCCAGCGCTGCCTGATCGCCGCTTCCGAGATCGAGCCCCGCGCCGCGCAGCAGCGGTGCGGCCATGGCGATCAGGGCGCCCCAGACGGTCTTCGACTGGTACCAGGGTTTCATATCCAGCATGATGTCTCTCCTGTTTGTCTTGGCTATTTGTCTTGGTTGGATGAAAATCAACGGATGCGGACCGTCGCCTCCGCCGCAATACCGGCCGAAAGCCGGCCGACCTGTGCGACCCGCAGCGTCAGCGTCATCTGCGGCGCGCCGAAATCGGCGATTTCCGCCGGTTGCGCATAGGTCCAGCGCGGCTCGGCCACCTCCGCCACGCGCCGGACGACCGCGCCGTCCAGCAGGTCCAGCCGGTAGGCCTCGCTCGCCTCATCGAGCGGAATATCGCTTGCGGTCCAGCCATCGGCCTCGATCCGCCCGCGTCGGATCCAGGCGATATGCACATCACCGCCCGGCTTGCGGGTCGCTGTCAGATGCACTGGCGAAAGTGGCGTTTCCGCCCTCAGCCCGCCGGAAAACACCCGCCGCTCGGAAGCTCCGGCTGCCATGCCGAGCGGTTCGAACATCCAGTTCTGCGACCTGCCGCGCTCGCCCGCCGACAGTCCAAGCGGCTGCACCGCCTGGTCGAGCAGGACCACGGCTGCCCCCTCCACCGCCCCCGATGCCATCGCGTCTTCGGTGCCGCCGAGTGCGCGCAACAAACCGGTCAGGCGGAAGCGGTTGACCGATATCTCCTCGGCCGTGGTGAAGGCGACAACCTCGCAGAGCCCGTTTGCGCATAGGACCGCCAGGCGGTTCTCGCCGTTGAGCACAGCAAGCCGGCTGACGGAAGCAAGCGCCCCGAAGGTCAGGTCGACGACCAGCGCCTGGGCGCGGTCAAAGCGTCCCGATGGCCCTGGCGAAAGCGGCTCGGCCAGCCGTCCGAGCGTTGCCGGTCGCTCCAGAGTCAGCCGTGGCTGATAGCCCTCGGCCTCCACCGAACTCGACACGACAATGCGCCGCCACGGCCGGCAAAACGCAGCCACGGCCGCATCGCCTCCCGCCGTGCCATCCTCCAGCCGTGGCAGATCGAGAAATTGCACCACCGGCGCAAAACCATGTGCTGCCGGATTGTCCGGGCTGCGGCCGGTCTCCTGCGGCACGACAGGCGCCGAGACCTGCCCGGCAAAGCTACGCAACGTCAGCTTCCGCTCCAGTCCGTCATCGATCTCGGTGACCAGAAAGCGGCCGGCCGGACCGTCGGCAATGCGCAGCACATCACCCGGCTGCACCGCCACCTCGCCCGGCCCGAGCGCCAGCTGCAAAGTCCGGCGCGCCAGACGGTTGTCGCGCAGCCAGGTTTCGGCAGCGGCAATTCCGGTCTCTTCTGCGATCACCGCCGGCAGGTCGCGCGCCAGTTGCCGCTTTGTCGCGGCATCCAGCCTGCGCGAGCGGGCGCTGGTCTCGCCATAGTCCGCTGCCGGATCATAAAAGGTGATCAGCGCTTCCGAGGCAAAATCGCCGTCATGGCCGCGCGTCTCGCTCCACAGCGCCTGCCCGTCGATATCGGCCAGCACCTCGATCCGGCGCGCCGGCAGGCTTGCTGTCGTGCGGGTGCGAAAGCGCAGGGTTCCGCCATCCTCGATCACGTCGATCTGGAACACCTCGATCAGCGGTTCGATCAGGTCGCGCGCCGAACTCAGGTCGCCCTTGACATAGCCGCCGAGATCGCCGGCCACCTCGGAAACGTCGAAATCAAAAAATCCATGATCGGTGAGGATGGCGGCAATCGCGTCGGCCAAAGTCACCGTGCCGAGCCTGCCGTTCAGCCAATGCCCCGTGCGCCAGTTGATGCCGTCGGCCCAGAGGCTTGTATCGGCCGGAAAGGCCGGCTGCGGCCGCGCATCCCAGGTCCAGACGAACACATGATCCGGATCGACCATGCCGGCCGGTGCTGCACCATCCTGCCAATGGCCGAGATGCGCCTCGAGGAAACGCCGCTGCTGGCTGTCGCTGCGCCGGCCAGCGGAAAAATACGGCCGGGCGCTTTCGGCCGATTTGCCGTCGACAAAGACATTCGGCTGGTTCGCCCCCCTGTCGGCCGCGCCGCAGCCAAGCTCGGTGAACCAGATCGGCTTCATGCCCGGCTGCCAGGCGGTCGGCGTCGCCACTTCCGCGCCACCGAGCCGGTTGAAATGCCGGTTTCTCCACCAGCCTTCGAGATCCTTGAACCGGTAGACCCAGGGCTTGCCCGCCGTGCCGTCAGTGATCGGGGTGCGAATGCGGTTCTGCCGGTCGCTTTCCGAGGCATAATACCAGTCGAACCCCTCGCCGGCCGTGATCATTCGGGCAAAACCCGCCCGGTCGTCGGCACCGGAAAAACCGTCCGGGCTTGCGCTTTCCAGATCCGCGTCGCGCCAATCGGCCAGCGGCATGTAGTTGTCGATGCCGACTGCGTCGATCGCCGGATCTGCCCAAAGCGGATCGAGATGAAAGAAGACGTCGCCGGACCCATCATTCGGCTGATGGCCGAAATATTCGCTCCAGTCAGCGCCGTAGGTGATCGCCGTGCCAGCGCCGAGCGCCGTCCTCGCCGCCTGCGCCAGTCCAACCAGCGCCTCGACAAAGGGAAAGGCGTCGGCGCCGTCCCTGAGTGTCGTCAGCCCGCGCAGTTCCGAACCGATCAGGAAACCGTCGACGCCGCCTGCCGCCGTTGCCAGCGCGGCATAATGCAGGATGAAGCGCCGGTAGCCCTCGGCGCGATCAACAAATGTCTCGATATCGGCCCGCGCCGCCGTCGTGCCGTCGGCCGACATCGGAAAGGCGGTGATCCGCCCGCGCCAGGGATAGGCCGCCTGCTCGGCTGCGCCATAGGGGTCGGGCAGGCCGTTGCCGGCCGCGATATCCATCATCACGAAAGGGTAGAGCGTCACCTTCAGGCCGCGTGCTTTCAGATCGCGGATCGCCTCGATGACGCTGTCATCGCTCGGGCTGCCGCCATAGGCCGGTCCACCATTGTAGCGGCTGACCACATGGGCCGCATCGCGCCCCATGCCCGCCACGCTCCAGACCCGGCTTTCTCCCTGCCGATAGGGCACCTCCACACCGGGCAGCACCCGGCATTGCCCGGCCCTGAGATCCGTGCCGAACCAGGCGACCACCAGCGCCACATACTCAAGGTTCGGGCACAGCGCCTGCAACTCGTCGAGCGAAGCCTGCCAGTCGGTCTCGGCGGTCAGCGTGTTGCGGTTGAGAAAACGCTGTTCGCCGTCGCCCGGCTGCTCCGATACTTTCACCGTCGCATAGCCATGTTCGGTCGCGCCGGGGATGATCGTCACGGCGCGGATGCGGCTCTCCAGCTCGCCGACCGCCCGGATCACCTCGAATTGCAACAGCGGAATGCGATTGCCGAAATCGTCGAGTGGCAGACGCTCGAAGACGACATAGGCGAGACCGCGATAGGCCGGAACCCTGGTCTCGCCCTGGCGGGCCATGATCAGCGGATCGGCCGGCTGGCCGGACGTCCCGCGATAGACGCGCATCTCGATCCCGGTCAGATCCAGTTCGCGGCCATCGGCCCAGACCCGCCGCACGCCGGACACCTCGCCTTCACACAGCGACAGCGCCAGATTGGCAAAATAACGATAGCTCTTTGTCCGCGTGCCGCTCGCCTTGCCGCCCGCCCGCTCGGTGACAGTCTCCTCCTCGAAGCGCGTCGCCCAGATCAGCGTGCCGCCAAGCCGTGACGTGCCATAAAGCCGTGGGATTGCCGTACCCTCGCTGGCGCCGGTCAGCCGTGCCGACGACAACCGCGCGCCATTGACCGTCGTGCCGCCCAGCAGACTGCGGTCGATCACGCTGCCGGCCAGTGCGCCCGCCGCCCGGCCGAGCACCGCGCCGACCGGCCCGAAGACCGAACCGAGAGCCGCCCCTGCTGCCTGCAATAGAACCGTTGCCATGGATCAGACCTCCGGAAACCGATAGAGCCCGGTAATCCGCCGTCTCCACGCCGGCACCAGCGTCGAGCGGATCACCGCGGCCTGCTCATAGGCATGAATGAAATGGTCGGGTGCGTCCCAGGCAGGCGAAGGCTCGCCGAGCGAAACACCGGTGGCAGAAACACCCGTGGCCGAGCCGCCCGGACCCGCCAGAATACCCGCATGTTTGGCCGCACAGCCGGGCCGGAACCGAAAGATCACCAGATCGCCGGGCAGGCTTTGCCGGAACGAGCCCACCGGCCGGAAATGCCGCCCGGCCGCCTCCAGCAACCGCTCCTCGCCCGAGCGCTCGGCCCAGTCGGCCGCATAGGCCGGCACATGCTCCGGCTCGCGTCCATACAGTCCGCGCCAGATCCCACGCACCAGCCCCAGGCAATCACAGCCGACACCGATCACTGAGCCCTGATGCCGATAGGGCGTGCCGATCCATTGCTGGGCCATGCCCAGCACCCGCGCATTGATGCTCATCCCAAGATCCTTGATGAAAGTGGTTTCGGCCAGCCTCGCCAGCCCCGACGCCTTCCCTCTCCCCTTGAGGGAGAGGACACAATTTCAGCAGCTTAGCGTCCGCTAAGTGCTAGAAATTGTCGGTGAGGGGGTAACTGCATACCGATCCTCACGCAAACAGCACCGACCCATCATGCGTGGTCTCGCCGCCGACATAAGAATAGGCAAAATCGCTGCCCGGCATATGCGGAAAGCCCTGAAAGTTCAGGCCATTGCCGAAGCGCTCCCGGCACATGGCAAAACTCTTGTCGCAGCCGACCGACAGCGTCACCGCATCGCCGAGCGCAGGCTCCGCCTCCAGCGGCAGCCAAAGCCGCACCGTTCCAGTGCCAGCGTGCGTCGCCCCGCTTTCCTCCACCGCCACCGTGCGCCCGGCCAGGATGCCGCCATCAAACCGCAGCCGCCCCAGCCTGAAATGTCCGGCGCCGAGATCCGGCAGTCCGGCAATCACCAGCCGGTCCGGCGTTTCCACCGCCTGCACAGCACCCGTCACCCGCCGCCCGGCCACCGCCATGTCGACCCGGCAGCGGCCGTCGCCGAGTTCGGCATCGCAGCGCCGGTTGTAGATCCGCCCGGTCGGCTGTTGCAGCCGATGGGCAAAGCTCCTCAACTCGGCCGAAAAGCCCGGTCCCGCCCGGCTGACCTCGCCGATCTCCTGCACCGCCAGCAGCACATGCTGATCCTGCGGCGCCTGCCAGTTGACCAGGAACAGTTCGACCCGCGCGCCGTCGTAACGCCCGGCAGCGAGATCGACTTCGGTGATCGCCGCGCTGGAAAAGCCGCCCTCGACACCGGCTGCCGGCGCCTGAAGACCGCTCGCCACCCGCGCCTCGGTCGCCGCAAAGCCGCTGGCCGCCTCGAATGTCGTGCCGTCAAAATCCAGCGTGTGATCATGCTCGGTAAAACCGAGCACCGCGCCGTCCTGCCGCGTCAGCCGCCAGGCACGGCACAGCGTCGTTTCGCCTGTGGCGATATGGGCCTTCAGGGCTTCAGGCAATGCTCTCATGGCACGATCTCGATCAGCGGAATGGAGGGAATGCGACCGGCGCGAAAGGCTTCGAGATTGAGTTCGATACGGTCGATGTCGAAGCGCACCGGCACGTCGAATTCAAAGCCGGCGCGGATCTCGACACCCTCCGCCGGCACATGGTCCGCGGCAAACTGCACGATGCCCGTTGCCGCATCGACGACAAAACCGTCTGCTGCCACCGGCCCGCCGCCGACCGCGATGCGGACCGTGCCGTCGATCGGCTTCGAGATCTCGCGCCGATGGCTTGCCGCCGCGTCGCCATAGGTCTTTGCCAGCTGGAACGCTGCCGTCTCGCCGTCGCCAATCCCGATCAGCTGGTCGAGGCCGGTTGCCGGATCACCCGGTGCGCTGGAGGAAAAATCGACCGGATCGCGAAAGCGGAAGCCGTGCAGGCTGCCGCCGCGCGCCTCGAAGAATTCGAGCAACGCATAGAGATCAGCCACCGACCGCACGCCCGACCCGGCATCATAACGTCGCCTTGCATCGCGCCAGCGCCGGTTGCGCGCCTCGCGGCCGTTCGACAGGTTGACGATATCGACCTTGCGTTCCGGCCCGCCGCTGACCGACAGCGACAGGCGCAGCGGAAAACGCACCTCGTGGAAGCTCATGGCTCTCTCCGATTGAAAAATCCCTGCAACGCCAATGGCGTCAGCCGCGATGCCGAAATCCGGCACCTCAGCCTTCCGGCAGACGCCGTGCCCCTGCCTCAGTGGTGCCTTGCACCCGCCATGCCCTGCAACTGCCGGGCCTACAGATTGCGTCGCCCACGCCCGACCGAGCGCGCCAGCATGGCGGTGATCTGGCCTTCGCTGCGGGCAAAACTGGAAGCGTCGGTCGCCGTCACGTTGAAATGGATCTGGGTCGCGCCGCCGCCGTCCGATGCCACGCCGAGCGATCCGTCGGCGCCGCGCTTCAACGGCAGGATCGCCTCGGCACCGGCCTCGCCCATCAGGCCGAAGCCGCCGGCCATCGGAAAATAGCTCGGCGCAGAAACCACGCCTCCTTCGGCAAACGGCATGATGCGCCCCGGCACACCGCCTGCGGCAAAGGCCGTTGCGGAACCCGCGCTGGCCGACAGACTACCGGTCAGGCCCGAAGTCAGTCCAGAGGTGAGTGTCGACACCAGCCCCGGCGTCACCTGGCCAAGCAGGTTTTCCAGCGGTTTCAGCCCGGCCGACAACGCAATATCGGACAGCCGCAGCCCTACCGTGCGCAGCGTCTCCTCCAGCCCCTTGCCACCCGTCGTCGCCGTCTTCAACGCACCCGTCAGCGCCCGGCCAAAACTGGCCGAGCGGCTTTCGAGATCATCGAGCACGGCCAGCGCCGCCGATCCGTCAAGATCAAGCGAAACGGCCAGCCGGTCATCATCATCCGCCATGATTTTATCCTGTCCTGGTTTGCGCCCCGCGCAGCGCCGATAAAAGGCTGCGACGAATGCCGGATTTCCCACCTACCCCTTGAGGGGGAGGTCGGCGCGAGGCGGCGGGTGGGGGTGATCCCCCCGTCCCGTCTGCCGTTCCTTTTCGCCCTCAAGGAGAGCGCGCAGTCACCGCGTCACCCGTCCGGAAACCGCTGCATCAACCCCGCCAGTACCGGCCGCGTCAGATGACTGCCGCCATGGCCGATCAACCCGGCAACGGCTGCAAACTCGCGCATTGTCAGCGCCCAGAACACGCTTGGTTCAAGCCGCAGGCGACCGAGCCCGACAGCCATCGCCATGTCCCACGGAAAGGGACGCGGCGCTGTTGCCGTCTCATCGCCTGCGGCCATCAAGGGGAGGCGTTTGTCCCCCTTGATCCTGCACCATTGCCATCCGCAAACGTCACCGCCAAAAGCTCCCCGACCAGTCTTGCCGCCCCCGCCAGCCCTCCCTCGACCGCCATCTCGGCGACATCCTCGTCTGACAGCCGGTTGCCGCCGCCGCGCAGGCCGCAGGCCAGGATGCGGATCAGGTCGGCGCTTTTCAGCCGATTGCCGGCAAAGCGCGCGCCAAGGTCGGCCATGCTGTCGGCACCGAACGCGGTTTCCAGCTCGGCCAGCGCACCCAGCGTCAGGCACAGGATGCGCCGTTCGCCGTCGATCACCGCCTCGACCTCGCCACGATGGCGATTGGCCCGGTTTACCGTCACAGGGTCGCGCATCGCCACCTCACAATGCGGCAAAGGAAACGGCACCGGCCGATTCCAGCGCCAGTTCGAAGGTCAGCTCGCCATCGTGATTGCCGGCATATTCCAGCGCGGTCACCTGGAACGGCGCCGTCACCGTACCGAAATCGGGGATCACCACCTGCCAGTCGAGGATCGAACCGGCAAAGAAACTCGCCCTGACCAGAGCATCCGATGCCTGGTCCTTGAACAGACCGGCCCCGGTCAGCGAAGCCCGCCGCACACCGGCATCCGCCAGCAATTCGCGCCAGCGCCCGGCGCTCTCGGCATCGGTGACGTCGACCGTCTGCGCATTGAACGCCAGCCGCCGCGCCCGCAGTCCCGCCACCGTCACGAAACCCGCCCCCTCGTCGATCTTGAGCAGCAGGTCCTTGCCCTTCTGTGCCACCATGTCCGTCGTCCTTGTGTTGAAGTTTTGTGTTGCAGTGTGCCTGAACGGGTCCGACGGACGCGTTGGAGCTACCCAGCCCTTGCCTCAAGCGGCGAGCAGAGGCGGAGCAGGGTGCAACCGCGGCCACTGTTCGCTTGCCGCCCAATGCGGTAAAGTCGGGCAAAATTTGAGGTTCCGCATGAGCAGGATGGCTGTATTGACGGCGAAGAGACGGGAGATGCGGCGCGATATTGCGTCCGCAGCCGTTTCTCGCATCCTGCAAGAGGCAACGGTTCAGAGTGTCAGTATAACTTTGGTCGGCTCCCTTGCGCGAGGCGATTTCCGCTCGCATTCGGATGTCGACCTGCTCATCCGCGGTCCGATGAGCCCCGCCCGCCGTCTTTTGGTCGAACGGCTTGTTGCCGACGCTATGCGCGGGTCTGACATTCCCTATGATGTCATCTTCGAAGCCGACCTGACCGAAGATCGCCTTCAGGATTTTCTAAATGACATCATTTAGCCTGCCGGCCTTCTCACGGCTGACGCCAAAGATCCTCCGGGCCGAGCGCGAACTTGCGCAAATGCAGCAGTTTTATGAGAAGCATTCGGCCGAGGTGGCCGCCGGTGACTGGGGCGCCATGTCGGCGGTCTCTTCGGGGATCCACAACGTCTATAACGGGGTCGAGAATATTCTTCTCAGTCTCGCAAGAGATGTCGACGACGATGTGCCAACGGGGCCTTCCGCCCATCAAGATGTGCTGGACCAGATGGCGGCGGACGTTGCCGGAATGCGACCGGCGCTGCTCGATCTTGAGCTCTATGAGGCTCTCACGGAGCTCAAGGGGTTTCGACACCTCGTGCGCCACAGATACGGCCTTGAGCTAAAGCCAGACAAGGTCGTCGAAAATCTCGCACTCCTCCAGAAAGCCTTCCCCTCGTTCCTTGCCGCAGTGATTGCCTTGGAGCAGACGATGAGCGACAGCGAAGATCATGACGGTGCAAGCGGCGCGTCCGGCGAACCGACGAGGTAGCCCTTCAGATTGCCGGCCATGGCGGTCCTTCTGTCCTTTTTTTTCCCGTCAAGTCGATCAGAACCCCGCCGCTGGCCGATGAAGGTCAGCGCCACATTGCACAAGGGCGGAACGCACCGGTCCACAGCAAACGTCGAGTAGCCCTCTCCATCAAGCCCTTCCCATCCGGTCCTCGGCACCCAGCCCGACAATCCATCTACACCCATCAGTCTCCCCCCTATCCCCGCCCAGCCTTTCCCCCTACAACCGCGCCATCCCTCCGGTTGCATTCCCCCATTCTGAGTCGTTATGAACATTCCCCGCACCGCCCTGATTGCCGCCCTGTCTGCCAGCCAGATCATCGGCTGGGGCACCAGCTACGACATGCCCGGCCTGCTCGGCCGCAAGATCGCCGCCAATCTCGGCATGGCCAATGAAGCGGCCTTTGCCGGCCTGACGGTGATGATGCTGGTCATGGCGGCGCTCGGGCCGATGACCGGCCGGATGATCGCCAGGCATGGTGCCGCGCGCACGCTGGCGCTCGGCTCGCTGCTGATGGCATCCGGCCTGTTCACGCTTGCCGCAGCACAGGGCATCGTTGTCTATGGCCTCGGCTGGCTGCTGCTCGGGCTCGGCGGCAGCCTCGGTCTTTCCGTGCCGGCCTTTGCCGCCGTCGTCGAACGCGAAGGCCGCAGCGCCAAGCGCACGATCGGCATCCTGATGATCTTCACCGGCCTGTCGTCTGCCATCTGCTGGCCGCTCCTGGCGCTGGCCGAACAGGCGCTCGGCTGGCGCGGCGCGCTGGTCGCATCCGGCCTTGCGCAACTGATCCTCTGCCTGCCGATCCATCTCGGCATCGGCCAGATCGCGATCGCGCGCAGCGATGCCGAGCGTGCCGCCGACAGCGTCGAGCCTTTGGCGCTCAGCCGGCGCATGGGCATCGCCGCCTTCCTGCTGATCGCGCTGTCGACCTCGCTGGTCAGCCTGATCACCTTCGGCCTGTCGCCGTCGCTGCTGCATATCCTCGAACTCTCCGGCGCCACGCCGCAACTGGCGCTCGAACTCGGGTCGCTGCGCGCCGTGTTCGGCATTTCCGCCCGTGCCGTCGATGTCGTCTTCGGCGCACGCTCGACGCCCTTGATCACCGGCATGGTCGGCACCGGCCTGCTGGTCATCGCCACCCTGTCGCTGATCTTCTCCACCGGCGATACGACCGGGCTCTTCATCTTTACAGCCCTCTATGGCTTCGGCTCCGGCGTCTCGACGATTGCCCGCGCTCTTCTGCCGTTGAGCTTCTTCTCCGCCAGCCGCTTCGCCGCACAGTCTGCCCGGCTCGCGCTGCCGCAAAACCTCGCCAATGCGTTGGCCCCGGTGCTGATGACCGCAATCATCGACCGCTCCGGCGTCGATGCCGGGCTCTATCTCTGCGTCGTCTTCGCCGTCATCGCCTTTGCCGCCGTCGCAGCGCTTGCCGTGATCGCGCGGCGCTCCGCTCCGGGTGAGGCCACGCAGGGCGCTTCGGCGTAGCCGGTCCATTGGCCCGGGCGTCACCGCCCGTCTCACCAACTGTCTTGCCCCGTCGCTGCCCCCGTCTGGCCCTCCGTCTTGCAATCAGGGCGTCAACGGCATGGCCGACGCCCCTTCAGCCGGGATAGCCAGAAAACCTCGCTATTCCACCACCGCCCGCATCGTCACCTCGGCCACGAACAGCCCGGTCTTCGCCTCCCGCCGGCTCACCGTCCGGCGATGGACCATGTTGACCAGCCGAAAACTTGCCAGTGCCGGCTCCAGCCCTTGCGCCACCCGCCGCACACCCTCCGCCAAATCTTCCGCCTCGCGTCGTCCGCGTTCGCTCCAGGCCTCCAGCGTCAGGATGATCTCGAAGCCCGTCTCGGTCCCCGTCGACCAGTCCCGCGCCTCGACCGTGCCGATACTGAGGGCCGGGAAACGCGTCGCGCGCAGCCGCCGGTCGGAAAATCCGTCCGCACCGATCCATGTGGCGAGCGCCGCATCGGCTATCACCGCCGCCTGCAGGGCGGCCAGCAGTTCATTGACCGGTGCGCTCATCCTCGATCTCCGTCACATTGGCAAGTCTGTCCTGCTTTCGCCCGTGCAAAGGCGATAAGCGCGCTTCATCCCGGCGTTCCAGCCGCGTCCGCAATGCCTGCCGCAGCAGACGCGCCAAAATCGCGCCGGTGTCTTCGAGCGCCGTCATCCGACATCCTCCCGGCAGCGGGCCAGCGCATAGCGCCCGGTCTCGTCTGGGTCGCGCAATGCGGCGATGACAAACAGCCGCGCGCCCTTGCGAAACCGCTGGCCGGGCGCCAGATCGGCGCGTGCCCGCAGCGTCACATGGTGCGTGACGCTCGATACCGCGCCCGCCGCCCGCTCTTCCTCGGCAAAGCTCAGCGGCTCGATCAGCGCCCAGACACGGGCAAACTCGACGAAACCGGTCTCGGCCCCGCCCTGGCCGTCGCCCACAGGTTCCGGCCGCTCCAGCACAAGCCTTGCCGTCAACCGACCGGGATCGAGATCCATAAGTGCCCCCGGAACTGCCATGATCAGAGCCTCCGCCGGCAATAGGGCGCAACCAGCCTATCGTAGCCCGGCGGCACCACCGCCGGCTGGGCATCGGCCGGCACCACGCCGCGAAAGGCAAACATCGCCGCGACATGCAGCAGCATGGCCCGCTTCAACGTGTCGGGCACCTCGGCGCCGGTCGCGCCAAGACCCGCCTCGAAATCCACCTCGATGCCGTTCAGCGCCTGACCCGGCTGCGGCACATCCCGCAGCCAGATCCGCGCCGGCCGCGCTTCGCCATCCAGCAGATGCCCGTCGAGCGACACCACCTGCGGCGTGCCCTCGCCATCATAGACAATCACCGAAGTCACCGTTCGCACCGGCCCATGCGCCAGCGTCAGGATGCCGTCGTCCGGCCAGCGGTCGAGGCACAAGCGCCAGCCTTGCGTGATCAGCGACAGCCCCGTCTCGCGCTCCAGATGCTCGCGCGCCGTAGCGATCAGACCGAGCAGCAGCGCATCTTCATCCTCGGTATCAAGCCGCAAATGCGCCCGCATCTCGACCATAGTGAGCGGCTCCATGGCGGGCATAGCCGTCCGGATATAGGTCATGGGATTTTTCCTGTTGACTGGACCAAGAAGATTGGGGGCTGCGTCAGCGCCGCAGCCCGCTTCTTTCCTTGCGGGAGAAGAAACAAAATCGGGGGCTCAGCCGAAGGCTAAACCTCAGATTTTGCCGATGAGGGGGTGGGGTGACGTCTCCCCCCTTGCGGGGGAGAATGGAATTTCAGCATCTTAGCGAAGCTAGGTGCTAGAAATTCCAAGAGAGGGGCTATTCCTACCCCATGCCCCGCCCCATCCTCAGGCCCCATCCTCAGGCTGAAAACTTCACCAGCTTGATCGCCTCGAAGTTCTGCACCCCGCCGCCGACGCGCTTGGTGGTGTAGAACAGCACATAGGGCTTGGCCGAATAGGGATCGCGCAGCACGCGCACCCCGACCCGGTCGACGACCAGGTAGCCCGAACGGAAATCGCCAAAGGCGATCGCCGTTGCACCGGCCGCAATCGTCGGCATGTCCTCTGCCTCGGCCACCGGGAAACCGACCAGCGATGCCGTGTCACCGACCCGTGCCGGCGGCTGCCAGAGATAATTGCCGTCGGCATCCTTCAGCTTGCGGATCTCGCCCTGCGTCCGGCGGCTCATGACGAAGCTGCCGTTCTGGCGATGTCCGGCCTTCAATGCGTAGATGACGTCCATCAGCACGTCCGACGCGCCGCTGGCGGCAAAACCACCGGCGACGCCGGTCGCCTTGTAGCCGATACTGCCCCAGGTCCAGGCGCTGTCGGCCACCTGCGTGTAACTCAGGAACCCCTTCGGCTTGTTGATCCCGTCGCCGGAGACGAAGGCCGTGCCCTCCTGCTCGGCAAAGGCGATGTCGACCTCGGACGCGATCCAGGCCTCGATGTCGACGGCGGCATCATCGAGCAGCGCCTGGCTGGCGGCCGGCATGGCATAGAGTTCCATGGTCGGAAACGACAGTTCCGACAGTTCAGGCGTCGCCGTCTGCGGCCGGGCCGCCGTCTCCGCTACCCAGCCGGCGGCAAAGCCCGCAGCGGCAAACGGCTTTTTCAGCACCGAGCCCGACACCTGGCGCACGGTTGCCAGCGCCCGGATCGGCGAAATCGCCGTCAGCCGCCGGCCGATCTCGCCATCGGTTTCCGGCGGCACGAGATAGCCGCCCTCGCCCGACACGCCGGCATTCAGCGCCTTCTGGTCGAGGTCGCGCAGGGCCGCATCGTCGCCGCGGCGGATATAGGCCTCGAAGGCCGCCTTATGCTCGGCATCGGCCTCGCCATCGTGACCACCATGGTGCAACCCTTGGTGCCCGCCATCGCGGCTACCGCGCGACAGCGGCGGCCGGAGCTTCTTCAGTGCCAGTTCGTCGAGCAACCGGCTTTGCTCATCCATCGCCTTGTTGATCCGCTCGACCTTGTCGCGGGTCACCACATCGGCGGTCAGCTTGTGCTCGATCTCCGACAGCCGCTGGTCGTTGCCCTCCTTGAAAGCCTCGAAGGCCTGCATGAAGTCCTCGAACGCCGCCGTCACCGTATCCGGTGCGGCCTTGACCTCGAGCGCCACCGGCGCCAGTCCCTGGCCTGCCCGTTGACTTGCCCGTTGACTTGCCCGCTCACCTGCCCGTTCGCCCACCCGGTGGCCCGCCCGTTCCGCCATCACGCTTTCCTCTATCCCCTGCTCGTTCATCGCGTCATCCTTTCGTGAAGATATTGCCTGCCATCGACCGTGCCGCCCGGCGCATCAGCCGGACCAGTTCGGTTTCCCTGTCGCGGTAGAACCGCTGATGCTTGACGTTGGAGACCCTGGCCGTCGGCAGCATCGGAAAGGTCACCACCGAGATTTCCCAGAGATCTGCCTCGAGGATGCGCCGCACGCCGGTCCTGCGATCATTGCGCGATTTCACCGCGCGAAAGCCGATCGACAGGCCGTCGAGCGCGCCCGCCTTCATCAGCGCATGCACCTCGCGGGCGCGGACAACATCGGTCGCCAGCCGGCCTTCGACATAAAGCCCACGCTCATCCTCGCGCAGCGCCGTCCAAGTGCCGATCACGTCGGCCGGATCATGCTGGTAGAGCATGCGAACCCCGCCCGCGCCGCGCTTGGCGAGCGAGGCCCTGAACGCGCCCGGCTCGATCGCATCGCGGCCGAGATCGACCTCGCCGAACAGGCTGGCATAACCGGAAAACGTGCCATCGCCGGAAACGCCCTTGAGCACCAGTCCGGCATATTTGAAACTCGGGGCTCCCGCTCCCGCCCCCGCACTTGCCCCAGCC
>NZ_CACSJP010000012.1 GCF_902706095.1 Rhizobium sp. 18065 | reverse complement strand
CGGCAACCAATCAGCGTCTCAGCCAATTTCCTTAGATTTCTCTAGAACGAAGGTCGTCGTCGCCAGCAGCGCCGCCGCCCTCGTCAGTGAGCGGGGTTATAGATTTCACACCTCAAACAGTCAACAGCCTCTGTCGCAAAAACTTCAGAAAAGACGCAAATGATTGAATTATAAATGTGAATAGGATTTGCTAATGTTGAGGAGCGCTTCAGCTAGCCGAAAGTCATGCTGTTTTCGCAATTCTGGCCACCGAGCAAGGCTCAAACGACCATCGGCCTCGGCGCCCGCTTGCACGAACCGTGCCTCTTGCTAGTGTCACGCACAACAACAGGAGACATGACCATGCTTTTTCTCGACCGGACCGCAACCGCTGACGCCTTGAACTGGGAGCGGCTGATCGAGGCCATCGCCGGATTGTTTGCCGGTGGCTGCGTGATGCCGGTCCGCCACCATCACGGCGTCGCGGTGCCCGGCGAGGCCGAGGCGACGCTGCTATTGATGCCCGCCTGGGTTCCCGGCTCCTATATAGGAGTAAAGCTGGTGTCGGTGTTTCCCGACAATTCCCGGCGCAGCCTGCCGGCCATTCATGGCAGCTATCTGCTGTCGTCCGGCAAGACCGGTGAAATGCTGGCGGTCATCGATGGTGGCGAGCTGACTGCACGACGGACAGCCGCCACCTCGGCGCTTGCAGCACGTCATCTTGCACGCACCGACGCGTCCGTGCTGCTGGTCACCGGCACTGGTCGGCTGTCGCTGAACCTGATCGAGGCACATAGCAAGGTGCGTCCGATCGCTCGTGTCATCGTATGGGGCCGTGATCTGTCGAAGGCTGAGGCGATTGCCGCGGAGGCGCGTGCGCTTGGCCATCCGGCAGAGGCGGTCGCAGACCTGGAGCCGGCGGCGCGGATCGCCGACATCATTTCCTGCGCGACGCTATCGCATCAACCCTTGATCCTCGGCGCGTGGCTGAAACCCGGCGCGCATCTCGATCTGGTCGGTGCCTTCAAGCGCGACATGCGGGAAAGCGATGACGAAGCCGTGCGGCGCGCAACGCTGTTCGTCGATACGCGCGACGGCGCGTTCGGCGAGGCCGGCGACATCCTTCAGCCGCTCGAGGCGGGCATCATCACACGCGAGGACATCCGCGCCGAACTTGCCGAACTGGTAACGGGTCGCCATGCGGGACGGCGGTCAGACGACGAGATCACCCTTTTCAAGTCGGTCGGTGCGGCGCTCGAGGACCTGGCCGGCGCGATCCTCGCCTACGAGACCGCAACGGATACACCTGCGGCATGACGCCTGCCCTATCTGCCGGGTCTGCCCTGCCCAAGCTTCCGATCAGCGACCAGTTGCCGGCTATTGCCGACGCCCTGCAGACCGGCAACCGTCTGGTGCTTTCGGCTCCGCCCGGCGCCGGCAAGACCACGCTGGTACCGCTTCATCTGCTCGGTGAAAGCTGGCGGGCGGATGGGCGGATCATCGTGCTGGAGCCGCGGCGGCTGGCGGCGCGGGCGGCGGCGTCCCGTATGGCGCACCTGCTCGGCGAGAGTGTCGGCGAAACGGTCGGCTACCGGATGCGGCTGGACAACCGGATCTCCGGACGGACGCGGATCGAAGTGGTGACCGAGGGGGTCTTTGTTCGCATGGTTCTGGAGGATCCGGAACTGACGGGCATTGCCGCCGTTTTGTTCGATGAGTTCCATGAACGGTCACTGGACGCCGATTTCGGCCTGGCGCTTGCTGTCGATGTGCAATCGGCTTTGAGGCCAGACCTGAAGCTTGTGGTGATGTCGGCAACGCTGGATGTCGACCGCATCGCAGCCCTGCTCGACAATCCCCCCGTCGTCAAAAGCGAGGGCCGCAGCTTCCCGGTCGAAACCAGCTACCGCGACCGGTCCGGCACGGAACGGATCGAAGACGCGATGACCTCGGCAATCCTGGAGGCCCATGCGAAAGAGCAGGGCTCGATCCTTGCCTTTCTTCCCGGCCAGGCCGAAATCCGCCGCGTGTCGCAGCGGCTCGAGGACAAGCTGCCGCCGGCAAGTCATGTCACCCCGCTTTACGGCAATCTTTCCCAGGCAGAACAGGATGCGGCGATCCGGCCGGCGCCTGCCGGTCAACGCAAGATCGTGCTGGCGACCTCGATTGCCGAAACCTCCATCACCATAGATGGTGTGCGCGTGGTCATCGACAGCGGCCTGCAGCGCCTGCCGGTGTTCGAGCCGGCGACGGGAATTACGCGGCTGGAGACGGTGCGGGTGTCACGGGCATCGGCAGACCAGAGGGCTGGACGCGCCGGGCGAACGGAGCCGGGCCTTGCCATCCGGCTCTGGCATCAGGGGCAGACGGCCGCCCTTCCCGCCTTCACGCCGCCGGAGATCCTGGCGACCGATCTGTCCGGCCTGGTGCTCGACATGGCCCATTGGGGCGTGACGGATCCGGCGCAACTGGCCCTGCTCGACATGCCGCCCGCTGCAACGCTGAAAGAGGCACGTGCGCTGCTGCAGGCATTGGGTGCGCTGGATGCGCAAGGCCAGTTGACAGCGCGTGGGCGAAAAATGCGGGATTTCGGCCTGCCGGTGCGACTGGCAGCCATGGTTCTTGCAGCGGCAGACGAAAACCTTGCGCGACCGGCCGCAGACCTTGCGGTGCTGTTGACCGAGCAAGGCCTTGGCGGCCCGGATCTTGATCTCGACGAAAGATTGCGGCGCTTTCGCCGCGAGAGCGGCCACAGGGCGGTGTCTGCACGCAGGCTCGCGGAGCGGCTTGCCGAGGAGGCGGGCGGCAACAAAGCCGCGACCGATACAGCGGCCGGTGCTCTGCTGCTGCATGCCTATCCCGACCGGATCGCCAAGCGGCGCGGCGGGCGCGGGCGTTTTGTCATGGCGAACGGACGCGGTGCCGAGATTGCCGAGACGGAACGACTGGCCGGCGCAGACATGCTGGTCATCGCCGACCTGACCGGTAAGGCAGCGCAGGGGCGCGTGCTGGCGGCCGCGGAAATAACGCGCGGCATGATCGAGGACAGTCTGCCCGAGGCCATTGCGACATCGGAAGAAAGCGGCTTTGACGCAACAAGCCGGCAGGTGCGCGCGCGCCGGGTCACCCGGATCGGGGCCATAGTGCTGGAAGAGTCGCCGCTTGCAAAACCGAAGGGAGAGCAGGCGGCCCGCGCACTTGCCGAAGGCGTCAAGCTGCTTGGAGTGCCGGCGCTTGCCTTTTCCAGATCGGGCGAGCAGCTTCGACAGCGGCTGGGCTTCCTGCATCGAAGCCTGGGAGAACCATGGCCGGATATCGGCGACGACGCGCTGCTCGACGCGCTGGAAATCTGGTTCGTGCCCTTCCAGTCGGGCGTCACGAGCCTCGAGCAGGTAAGCGCAGGCAGTCTGCAAGACGGCTTGATGTCGCTGATGCCGCACGGGCTCGGCCGCGACCTCGACCGCCTGGCGCCGACGCATTTCACCGCGCCGACTGGGCACGCGCATCCGATCCGCTATGACGGCACGGAGCCGGTCCTGGCGATCCGCGTGCAGGAACTCTATGGCATGAAGAGCCATCCGGCGATTGCCGGCGGCAAATTGCCGCTGGTTCTCGAGTTGACCTCGCCGGCACATCGGCCCATCCAGACGACACGCGATCTGCCCGGTTTCTGGGCCGGTTCCTGGAAGGATGTGCGCAGCGAGATGCGCGGTCGCTACCCACGCCATCCCTGGCCGGAAAACCCGGCAGAAGCGGATCCGACCACACGGGTGAAGCCGCGCGGAACCTGAAGCATCAGACGAAAGGCGAGACTGAATGAGCATGGAGCTTTCGGCCAAGTTCGGCCCCTCGAGCCGCAGGTTGCGACTTGAGACACTGGTGCGATTGCGCTGGGTGGCGGTGGCCGGCCAGGCGCTGACCGTCATGGTTGTTGCCTTCTGGTTCGACTTTCCGCTACCACTGGCCACCTGCCTTGGCCTGATCGGCGCACTGGCCGCCGCCAATGCGCTTTTATCTTTTGCATTCCCTTCGACTTACCGACTGGAACCGGCGGCCGCGCTTGCGGTTCTGGCGCTCGATCTTTTCCAGATGGGCGCCCTGCTGTTCATCACCGGGGGCCTGAACAACCCGTTCGCCCCCCTGATCTGTGTTCCGGTCATCATCTCGTTTGCATCGCAGCCACGTCGCCATTCGACAGCGCTGCTGATCACGGCCGTCGGGTTCATCACGCTGCTGGCCTTCACGCCTTATCCCCTGCCGTGGTTCGAAGGCCGGCATCTGGATGTTCATCCGCTGATGCAGGTCGGCATGTGGTGCTCGATTGTGTCGATGATGGCCTTTGCCGCCTTCTATGCCTACCGTGTCTCGCAGGAGGCCACGCTGCTGGCCGATGCATTGACCGCAACAGAACTCATTCTGCAGCGCGAGCAACATCTCCATCAGCTGGATGGTCTGGCGGCGGCCGCTGCCCATGAACTTGGAACACCGCTTGCGACGATCAGCGTGGTGGCCAAGGAAATGGAGCGCGAACTGGGCGAGGATGATCGCTTCCGCGAAGACGTTCAACTGCTGCGTAGCCAAAGCGAGCGATGCCGCGATATTCTCAGGCGATTGACCAGCCTGCCCTCCGAGGGTGAGGCGCATATGCGGGTACTGCCGCTGTCCTCGATGATCGAGGAGGTTCTGGCGCCGCACCGCGAATTCGGCATCAAGGTGGAACTGATCGAGCTATCCGATCGGGCGACGGAACCGGTTGGTACGCGCAATGCGGCCATCCTGTACGGGCTTGGCAATCTGTTGGAGAATGCGATCGACTATGCGCGATCCAAGGTCATTGTCAGCGTTGAGCACACATCAAGCCATGTCACCGTGACGATCGAGGATGACGGCGCTGGATTTTCTGCCGGAGTCTTGCAAAGAATTGGCGAGCCCTATGTTACAAGCAGACAGGGCGATGCACGTGCCGGCGGCTTGGGCCTCGGGCTTTTCATCGCCAAGACGCTGCTGGAACGATCCGGCGCAGGCCTTCGTTTCGAAAATGGCGCATCCGAGCATCCCGGTGCCCGCGTCATAGTGTCATGGCCACGGGAATTCATGGAGGCAAACACGCCCTTATGACTTTACCGGTCAGCCTTTCGTGCCCATAAGCTCAGCCAGGACGAGAATATCAGTCTCGGGATATAGATCATGACAGATGTTGCACCATCCATTGCGAAAGCAAACCCTTCCACCTCGCCAGCCGGCGTCGATCTCGGAGCAGATCCGTCGCTGCTGATCGTCGATGACGACGCGCCATTCTTGCGTCGCCTTGCAAGGGCAATGGAAAGTCGCGGCTTTGTCGTCGATCTCGCCGGCTCTGTTGCCGAGGGCATCGCCAAGGCGAAGTCGGCACCGCCAAGCTACGCGGTTGTCGATCTCAGGCTCGGTGACGGCAACGGTCTCGATGTCATCGAAGCCATTCGCGAACGGCGAATGGACACGCGGATCATCGTGCTGACCGGATACGGCAATATTGCCACCGCGGTGACAGCGGTCAAGCTCGGCGCGCTCGACTATCTGTCAAAGCCGGCAGATGCCGACGACATCTTCCTGGCGCTCACACAGAGACCGGGTGAAAAGGCCGAAATTCCGGAAAATCCGATGTCGGCGGACCGCGTGCGCTGGGAGCATATCCAGCGGGTCTACGAGAGCTGCGAGCGCAACGTGTCGGAGACGGCCCGGCGGCTCAACATGCATCGCCGCACACTCCAGCGCATCCTTGCCAAGCGAGCGCCGAAGTAAATCAGTCGCGAGGGGTGCGGGCCGCCCACTCCGCCATCATCAAGCGCTGGGCCGCCGCACGGGAGAAATCCAGTGTGACGGCCTTTCTCGTTGCCGGAGCCAAACGATGTTCCGGCGCCTCGCGCACGACATGGCCCGCATATCCATCAGATAGCAGCAGTCCACAATCCTCGGGGAAAATATCGAGGGGAACGGCGGCATGCGTCGCAAAGAACAGGCGATCGCAGTAGCGGCGGTAATCGGGCCATTTGCGGTCCACCCGAAAATCCTCGATGGAGGACTTGATCTCGACAATCCAGATCTCTCCACGTTCGGACAGCGCGATCAGATCGGCGCGACGGCCATTGGCAAGTGCCAGCTCCGGCAAGACTGCAAACCGCATATCCGTCAGCAAAAGCTGGACCCCGCGCCGAACCATTAACGCACGGTCCGACTGGCGGCCATCGATTAGCGGATTATTAACGGCGATCGAAACTAAGGTCATGGATATGTCCGTCCCTGCGGCCCACAGATGTTGCATAAAAACCATGCCGCGTCATTTTGCAGTGCCGAAGACGCCCGGCTGACATACTGCGCTTGCGTCACCGAGATTAATCAAAAATAAACCATAATCAAAGATGGTCGAGACAACCATCTCCCCGCCCAAACCATGAGCTCCCCCATGCGCTTCCGCAATTTACTGACCTTGCTCGGCCTCGTTGCATCCGTAGGCCTTGCCGGCTGTACCACCACATCCGAAGGATCCAAGGAGGTTGCCGAAACCACCAGGGTCGAGATCTTCAGCGATTCCTATGGCAAAGTTACCGATGCTGGTTTCGCACTGCCAGCGATCCCGATCGAAAAGGTGAACAAGAAGTTCCACCGCCAGATCGTCGATTACTCGACCACGGAAAAGCCGGGCACCGTCGTCGTCAACACACGCGAGCGGTTCCTCTACTACGTTCTGCCGCGCGGCAAGGCCGTTCGCTACGGTATCGGCGTCGGCAAGCAGGGCTTTGCTTGGGAGGGTGAAGCCTATATCGCATGGAAGCAGGCATGGCCGACCTGGCATCCGCCAAAGGAAATGGCGGCACGCAAGCCGGACGTGGCCCAGTATGTCGAAAAAGGCATGGACCCGGGCCTGCGCAACCCGCTCGGCGCGCGTGCGATGTATCTGTTCAACGAGAAGGGTCAGGACACGCTGTTCCGTCTGCACGGCACGCCGGAATGGGCTTCGATCGGTACCGCCGCTTCGTCAGGCTGCATACGCCTGATGAACCAGGACGTGATGGACCTTTACAATCGCGTTACGCCGGGCAAGAGCGCCAAGGTCGTCGTCCAGCAATAGGACGCCAAAGTTTTGACAACGAGAAAAGCCGCCAGATCGCTCTGGCGGCTTTTCTTTTTGGCGTTTCAGTGCCGAAATTATCGGCTGGTTTTGGCTTTCAACTCCAGGCGACGGCGATGCAGGACCGGCTCGGTGTAGCCATTCGGCTGTTGCCGTCCCTTCAGGACCAGATCGAGGGCTGCCTGGAAGGCGATCGAGGCATCGTAGTTGCCGGCCATCGGTGTGTAGGCCTGATCGCTCGCATTCTGGCTATCGACCACGACGGCCATGCGTTTCAGCGTTTCGACGACGTGCGCCTCGGTGATGACGCCATGATGCAGCCAGTTTGCCATGTGCTGGGCAGAGATACGCAAGGTTGCGCGGTCTTCCATCAAGCCGATATTGTTGATGTCCGGCACCTTCGAGCAGCCGACACCCTGGTCAATCCAGCGAACAACATAGCCAAGGATGCCCTGGGCATTGTTGTCCAGCTCACGCTGGATCTCGTCCGGCGTCCAGTTCGGCCGGGTTGCGACCGGTACCGAGAGAATATCGGCGAGCTTGGCGCGGGAGCGGGTCTTCAGCCCCTTCTGCACCTGCGCCACATCGACACTGTGGTAGTGGGTTGCGTGAAGGGTAGCGGCCGTCGGAGACGGAACCCAGGCGGTATTGGCGCCAGCCTTCGGATGGGCGATCTTCTGCTCAAGCATCGCAGCCATCAGGTCGGGCATGGCCCACATGCCCTTGCCGATCTGGGCATGGCCGGACAGGCCACATTCGAGACCGATATCGACATTCCAGTTCTCGTAGGCCGAGATCCAGGCTGCCTGCTTCATGTCGCCCTTACGAATCATCGGGCCGGCTTCCA
The DNA here is from genome assembly GCF_902706095.1 of Rhizobium sp. 18065. Classification (GTDB taxonomy): domain Bacteria; phylum Pseudomonadota; class Alphaproteobacteria; order Rhizobiales; family Rhizobiaceae; genus Allorhizobium. The sequence goes on along the minus strand of NZ_CACSJP010000012.1, from coordinate 137,063 downwards.
TCGAGGTGTGGATTTCGTCGCCGGTACGGTCCAGGAATCCCGTGTTGATAAAGACAACGCGGTCCCTGGCGGCGCGGATGCACTCCTTGAGATTGACCGTGGTGCGACGCTCCTCGTCCATGATGCCCATCTTGATGGTATTTGGCGCCATCCCGATCAAGGTTTCGACGCGCGAGAAGATCTCGCAGGCGAAAGCAACTTCCTCGGGGCCGTGCATCTTCGGCTTGACGACATACATCGAGCCCGAGCGGGAATTCTTCCGGCGACCCGAAGGCCCGACGTCATGCAGGGCGATCAATGCGGTCAGGGCCGCATCCATGATGCCTTCCGGCACCTCATTGCCATCCCTGTCCCGGATGGCTGGATTGGTCATCAGGTGGCCAACATTGCGAACCAGCATCAGCGAGCGTCCGGGCAGCGTGGCGAGTCGGCCGTCCGGCGCCATGTACTCGACATCCGGATTGAGGGCACGGAGAAAACTCTTGTTCCCTTTGGCGACTTCCTCCGTCAGATCGCCTTTCATCAGGCCAAGCCAATTGGCATAGACCGCCACCTTGTCATCCGCATCGACGGCAGCGACCGAATCCTCGCAGTCCATAATGGTGGTTATAGCTGACTCGAGGCGAATATCGTTGATCCGCGCGGCATCGGTCTCGCCGATGATGCCGGAGCCATCGATCAGGATGTCGACATGCAGGCCATTCTTGCCGAGCAAGATCGCTTTCGGCGAATCAGGTGCGCCCCGGTAGCCGGAAAACTGTGCCGGATCGGACAGGCCTGTCATGCCACCGTCGATCAGACGCACGGACAGCGCTTCGTTTTCAACTGTCAGAGCCGCCACGGAAGACCAGTCTCCCGCCGCGAGCGGAGCGGAGCGATTCAGAAAAGCCCGTGCCCAGGCAATGACCTTGGCGCCACGGGCCGGGTTGTAGCCCTTGCCCTTCTCTGCACCATCAGTCTCGGAAATGACGTCTGTGCCGTAGAGGGCATCATAAAGGGAACCCCAGCGGGCATTGGCAGCGTTCAGCGCGTAGCGGGCATTCATCACCGGAACGACGAGCTGAGGTCCGGCAATCGATGCAATTTCCGCATCGACATTGCCGGTTGCGATCTGAAATGCATCGCCCTCCGGCAACAGATAGCCGATCTCGCGGAGGAAAGCCTCATAGGCTGCCAAGTCGCTCGGCGCTCCGTGTTGGCGATACCAGGCGTCTATCTTTTCCTGCAATTCATCACGACGCGCCAGCAATGCACGGTTCTTCGGAGCAAGATCGTGAACAATCGCGGAAAGCCCGGACAGGAAGTGGTCGGGGTCAACGCCGGTCCCTGGAACGGCACTGCGGACGATGAAGTCATGCAATCTGCTGTCGATCGACAGGCCGTGGCTCTCAACAAACGTCATGGGCAATTCTCCTCGCAATGCGGCACACTCTTGGCGCTAGCATCATCCGAATGCATTTATAGTCAATCATGCATAAATTAGAAATATTCTTTCCAAAAACGAAACTATCAGTGTCTGGCCATTCTCGGACGGCCACTGGCGGTGGCAAAGATACGCGCTTCCACCAGCTTGCGGCGGCCTTCGATCTCCGGCGCATCGACCTCTTCGCGCCAGGTCAGGATCGCATCGGCGGCGCCACTTGCCTCGGCATGCGCCAATGCGATGGTCGAGGCTCGGTCGCGTGCCGCCGCAAACGCTTTGTCTTCATCGACGAAACGCAGGCTATCGCCGGCGCCAGAGAGAATAAAGAGGCCCTCTTCCGGCGATGTGATGAACACCGTTGTCGTGCTGCGGACCTGGCCGACCACGGCGCCGACAGCATTGGCAACATCGGCATCGGGCGGGACGGCACATTCGGCCGAGAGAAGATCGGCGATAGCCGGATAATAGACGGCAGCCGAAGCGCCGAGGCCGACCAACGGTCTGTCGAGAGACAAGGCAAAACGAGCGATGCCGGGCTCCCGGTTGAGCGCGCGATCGATCAGCACCGAGCGCACCGGGTCGACATCAGGAATGCCATCTTCGGCAAAACAGGAAGCCAGGATAACCTCGGCGGACTGGCGTGTCAGGCGATCGACGATGCGCTCAGCCAGCGCCTCGGGCGACGCTGCAATCGGCTGGCCTGCTCCATTTTTGTGGCGAATGGCGAGTTTCAAGCCGAGTTCTGCGGCATACCTGTTCCATTGTCCCTGGCGACCCAGCAGATGCATCGCATCCGACGGAGTCAGGCCGATAACATGAACGAGGCCGCGCGCGACGAGACGATCCAGCGTCGCTTTCTGCTGGGTGAAGGAAATCAACTGATCGAGGGGCACAGGCGTGGCGCCGATCTTGGCGAACAGTGCCGCCTCCTGTGGCTGAAGCCCGGCCGCAAGGTGATCGGGAATACCGGTGCGCACGGCAAAACGTCCGTCATGCCGGCCAAGATGGGTCGCCCGAACCTGGCGATCCAGAACATCGAGAATCGCCCCGCCATGCAAGGCGGCGGCGAGGCTAAGTGGCACCAGCCGGCGAGGCCCAAGATCGATACGGGCTGCAAGGCCGCGGTCATCAAAGCGAACCTCCGAATCACCGCCAAGACCAAAAGTGCGCATGGCAACTGCCTCGACCATGGTGCGGAAGTTGCCAACCACCGCGCCATCCTGATCAAGCCGCGGGCGACCGCCTTCCATGATTGCCACGTCCGTGGTGGTTCCGCCAATGTCGGAGACAACGGCGTTGTCCAGGCCGGTCAGGTGACGGGCGCCAACCAGGCTTGCCGCGGGTCCCGACAGGATCGTCTCGATCGGGCGCAGTCTTGCTTCTGCCGCGGAAATCAAGGCACCATCGCCTCGTACCACCATCAGTGGGGCGTCAATCCCGCGCTGCTTCAGATAGTTTTCGGCCGAGCCAACCAGCCGGTCGATCATCGAAACCAGGCGTGCATTGAGCAAGGTGGTCAACGCGCGGCGCGGACCGCCCAACTTGGACGACAATTCATGGCTGCAGGTAACAGGCAGACCACACTGGGCGCGGATCACGTCGCGCACCTTCAGTTCATGGGCCGGATTGCGAACTGCGAAATATCCGGCGACGGCAAAGGACGAAACATGCGGTGATAACGCCGGCAAGGCAGACTCAAGAGCCTCGAGATCAAGTGGAGCCTCGTTGCCATGCACATCATGACCGCCAGCGATGAAAAGCACCGGATCAGAGCCCAGAGCATCGGCCAGGCCATCGCGCTTGAGGTCTTCAGGCCCGAACCCGATCATGACCAACCCGGACCGCCCGCCCTGCCCTTCGACCAACGCGTTGGTCGCAAGCGTGGTGGAGAGCGAGACAAGCCCGATTTCCTCCGGCGCTATGCCGGAAGCCGCCAAAACGTTCTCGAGAGCGCCGGCAATCCCGATCGACAGATCGTGCCGCGTCGTCAGGGCCTTGGCCTTGGCGAGGATACCCGCCGTTTCGCTGTAGATCACCGCATCGGTATAGGTTCCGCCGGTATCGATGCCGAGCATAGTATCTGAGGTCACGCAGGTCGCCTTGTCTTCCGGTCACTGCTCCGGGGAGCCGCAACCGTTATGGCATAGTCGCTTCCGTTTGCACCAGCGGACCTGCGTCAGATGCAGGGTTGTTTCGCGCCTTCCGGCGCGTGATGCGCATCGGTATCCCACCTGCCGGCTGTGTCGTGAGTTTCTGCACCGGCCAGGGATTTGTCTCCGGCGTCACGTCGAAGCGGAAGCGATGCATCAGCACAGCAAGGGCGATGACGGCTTCCTGCAATGCGAACGTGGCCCCGATGCACACGCGAGGACCAGCGCCAAAGGGCAGATACTGGAAACGGCCGATCTTTTCCCGGGCGCCGGGCATGAAGCGCGTCGGATCGAAGACGCGCGGTTTGTCCCAATAGAGTTCGTGCCGATGCAGCGTCCAGGGCATGACGAGCACGGTCGTGCCCTGGGTTATTTCGATCACCTCGCCGCTGGCCGCCGTGTAGCTGTCATCCTCGATTGCATCGCGATTGATCGAAGGCGCCGGTGGATAGAGGCGCATTGCTTCCTCGAAAGCCGCACGCACATGCGGCATCTGTTCCAGCCAATCGACCGGGTCGGCACCACTTGCGATCACCCTGTCGATCTCCACTTCCATCGCGATGCGGACATCGGGACAGTGGGCGACGCAGTAGAATGTCCAGGCCAGTGCGCGTGCCGTGGTCTCGTGCCCGGCGCCGATGAATGTCAGGATGTTATCCTCGATTTCCTCTCCGCTCAGGCCATCCGGGCCTTCGAGGTCCAGCAGCAAGGTCAGGAAATCATTCGGAGCCGTGTTCCGGTCGGCGATCATCAGGGCGCGGCGCTGGTCCATGGTGTTGCGGACAAGCTGTCGGAACTTGCGTAAAACCTTCTGACCGCGGATCCGGGTGAGGCGCGGAACCCATTTCGGCGCCTTCAGCAGATCAAAAGGATCAACGCGGCCCATATTGTGCAGGAGATCCTCGACGTCTTTGGCAAAATCTCCCTGTTCAGAGACAATGCCGTCTGAAAACAGCGTCGCGGACAGGATGTCATAGGTGAGTTCGGTCATGTCGACCGCGATATCGCGCATGACGCCTGCCGGTTCATCCGTCTCGTAGCGGGAGAGGAAATCCTCGCTCTGCTGGCGCATCTGCAGCGCAAAACCGCGCGCGTGGCGGGGTGTGAACACAGGCGCCATGGCCTTGCGCGACCGCTTCCATACGGGGCCTTCCGCGGTCAGCAATCCATCCCGAAGGATTGGACGCAAGACCAGCTGGCGCACCTCGGACATTTCGTAATTGGCTGCATTGTCGACAAGGACATGGCGGATCAGGCCGGGATCATTGGCGATGAGCGTCGTCTGCCCGAAGAAGCGCGTCTCGATCCATGGCCAAGTATAAGACGGCAGGCCCCACAGTTCGAGCGGATTGCGCAGAACAGTTCTGATAATTTCAAGCCGACCGGGAGGAATGGTGCGCGGCAACGGCGCCGGCGGTTCGAAATCTGCGATTTGGGGCCTGGTAGTCATGCCTATGCTCCAACAGGGGCATCATCGCCCCTATGGAGTTAGAGCAGGTCCTCCAACTCGTCCAGTCGATCGTTGACCAACCAGCCGTAATAGTTCTCTTCCGGCCAATTGGTCGCACCACCGGCATTGCGCGAACGCAGCGCGCGGGCACGTTGCTGCGAATTGCCGATATTGAACAGTGTCGCCGTTACGCCGGGGTTCTGCGAGATATCGACATTGGCAATGCTGCGATAGTCATCAATGGACTTGCGGATGACAGCCGCCATGAAGGCGAGCGAGATGTCGGGATCCATGATCGCCTTGTAAACACCGACCGCGTCCTTTTCGTCGAGCTTGGCATAGCCCGATTTCTGATGGACGAGATCCGACAGCATGAGCGCGGTCAACGGATTGATCTGGCCAAGGCCGAATGTCTGGCCAGCATAGAAAGGCTGGAAGAAGACAGCGCTGAACCGATTGTTGGGATAGGCGGTGCCGCCGACCGTCTTGCCGCGAAACCGGTCCTGCCAGACATCTTCGCGGCAGGTCCACAGGCGGTAGGAATCGTCCAGCGCGGCGCATTCGGCAAATTCCGGCCGCTGGACGAAATCGGAAATGTCCTCATTCTTGTAGGCAAACCGGAAGCTGTTGCCGGCATAGGACGCCGCTTTCACATAGTAGCTTTGCAGGCTGTCATAGGCGTCGACGTTATAGGTGTGTTCGCCAACAATCGCACCGACCATGTGGATCGGCGCGATGCCATAAGCCGCAGCCGTCTTCTTGATCTTGCCCACCAAGGCATCATCATCGCGCAGCAGATCGCGAACCTTTTCGAATTTCAGATCAAAGCTGGTCTTGCCGGCCTTGGTGCGGCGGACAGATGCGCCCGGAATCGGCGGCTGCTCGATATTTCGATTGCCCGCCGGCACCGCCTGCGCAGCGTTCGACACCGAAGCCAGCGACCCCGCCAAAGCGACAGTGAGAAGAAAAGTCCGGATGAAAGGTAGCACGCTTCGCCGTCCTCAGACTGAGCCGCAATTTAAATCCCCGTCACCACAATGGGCGGGCCGCAGATCCACTGATCCACTCCTTACATAAGCACAGCCTGCATTGTCGACCTTCGGCGCTCTCACTTTCCCGATACTGCGGGAGGGAAAGAGCGCCATAGGTGCACAAAGATCACAGGATATAGCGGCTGAGGTCCGTATCGGCGGCCAAGTCGCCCACGTGCTTCTGCACATAATCTGAATCGATCATCACTACTGCGCCGCCGCGATCCGGTGCGTTGAACGAAATATCGTCCAGAACACGCTCCATCACGGTCTGCAGTCGCCGCGCACCGATATTCTCGACCGTGGTGTTCAGTTTGACTGCGACATCGGCCAGAGCGTCGATTGCATCCTCGGTGAAATCGAGATTGAGCTCCTCCGTCGCCATCAGCGCCTTGTATTGGCGGATCAGGCTTGCCTCGGTCTCCGTCAGAATCCGGCGGAAGTCTTCCTTGGTCAACGGCTTCAGCTCGACCCGGATCGGCAGACGGCCCTGCAGTTCCGGCAGAAGGTCTGACGGCTTGGAAACATGGAAGGCGCCTGATGCAATGAAGAGGATGTGATCCGTCTTGACCGGACCGTATTTGGTCGAAACCGTGGTGCCCTCGACCAGCGGCAGCAGGTCGCGCTGCACGCCTTCGCGCGACACGCCCGCACCCACGCCGCCTTCGCGGGCGGCGATCTTGTCGATCTCGTCGAGAAACACGATGCCATCGTTCTCGACCGAGCGCACAGCCTCGCGCTGGATCACTTCATTGTCGATCAGCTTGTCGGATTCGTCACGGATCAGGTCTGTGTAGGACGACTTGACCGTAGTCCGTACCTTCTTCGTCCGGTTGCCCATGGCCTTGCCGAACATTTCCGAAATGTTGAGGATGCCGACATTGGCACCGGGCATGCCCGGTATTTCGAAACCGCCCGGCATGCCGGATCCTGCGTCGGCCACTTCGATATCGATTTCCTTGTCGTCCAGCTCGCCGTTGCGCAGCTTCTTGCGGAAGCTGTCTCGGGTTGCCGGTGACGATGTAGACCCGACCAGCGCGTCCAGTACCCGCTCTTCGGCAAGTGCATGCGCCTTCGCCTCGACTTCGTTGCGCTTCTTGTCGCGGACCAGCGTTATCCCGATCTCGACCAGATCGCGGATGATCTGCTCGACATCGCGGCCAACATAGCCGACTTCGGTGAACTTGGTCGCCTCGACCTTGATGAAAGGCGCGCCGGCAAGTTTGGCCAGACGACGGGAAATCTCGGTCTTGCCGACACCGGTCGGCCCGATCATCAGGATGTTCTTCGGCATGACCTCATCGCGCAGATCCTCGGAAAGCTGCTGGCGGCGCCAGCGATTGCGCAACGCGATCGCCACGGCGCGCTTGGCATCGTGCTGGCCGATGATATGGCGATCGAGCTCGGAAACGATCTCGCGCGGAGAAAAATTGCTCATGTGGTTTTACTCCTGGCAGTCGCAAAAGATGCTCGACTGCTTGAACATGGTTTCATGGACCGGACAGGCAGGTTCAAGCGACGTCCAGGGTCTCGATAATGACGCTGTCATTGGTGTAGACGCAGATTTCGCCGGCAATCTGCATGGCGCGGCGGGCAATCTCCTCGGCGGAGCGATCGCTGTCCATCAAGGCTTGAGCTGCGGCATAGGCAAAATTGCCGCCCGAGCCGATGGCCATCGTACCATGTTCCGGCTCCAGCACATCGCCATTGCCAGTGATGGCCAGCGTGATCGTCTTGTCGGCAACCAGCATCATGGCCTCGAGGTTGCGCAGATATTTGTCGGTGCGCCAATCCTTGGCGAGCTCGACGGCCGCGCGCATCAGCTGACCTGGATACTGCTCCAGCTTCTTTTCCAGACGGTCGAGCAGGGTGAAGGCGTCGGCCGTCGCGCCCGCAAAACCGGCGATAACTTCGCCACCCTTGCCGATGCGGCGGACCTTGCGAGCATTGCCCTTCATCACGGTCTGCCCGAGACTCACCTGGCCATCGCCGGCCATCACGACCTTGTCGCCCTTGCGAACTGTAATAATCGTTGTCATCAAACACCTATATGCCCGAACATCGGGCCTTGTTTGCTTCGGCCAGCGGCCGTTTGTCGGAACCTATGTAAGTTGCCTTTTGGCGATTGCAATCATGGCGGACGGCCCGCTGCCGACGCCTTGCGGCAAGGCAATGTAACTTCTGGATATTTGCCTCACCTGCTGATATGGAACGGCGATTATTCCCATGGAGCAGCCCGATGGCAGAGCGCAAAGGCGAGATTTCGCGCAAGACCAATGAGACCTCGGTGTCCGTTTCCGTCGATATCGACGGCACCGGCACCGGCAAGATCTCGACCGGTGTGGGCTTCTTCGACCATATGCTGGACCAGCTCTGCCGCCATTCCCTGATCGACATGCATATCGATGTGAAGGGTGACCTGCATATCGACGATCATCACACCGTCGAAGACACCGGCATTGCGCTGGGCCAGGCGATCTCCAAGGCTCTGGGCGAGCGCAAGGGCATCACGCGCTATTCGTCGATCGACCTTGCGATGGACGAAACCATGACCAAGGCGGCCATCGATGTGTCCGGTCGGCCGTTTCTGGTGTGGAACGTCAATTTCAGCGCACCGAAGATCGGTACGTTCGACACCGAACTGGTGCGCGAATTCTTCCAGGCCCTGGCGCAGAATGCCGGCATTACCCTGCATGTGCTGAACCATTACGGCGCCAACAACCACCATATCGCCGAGACCTGTTTCAAGGCGGTGGCGCGGGCGTTGCGCACGGCCACAGAAATAGACCCGCGCCAGGCGAACCGTATCCCGTCCACCAAGGGTACATTGTGACGGCAGGACGTTTCCGCACAGCGGAAGCGATCTGCACCTTGCTCCGCTGTCGGCCGCGAGCCGAAGCGTCGAGCGGAAAGGATATGACATGCGTGTAGCGATCATCGACTACGGATCTGGCAACCTGCGCTCGGCGACCAAGGCTTTCGAACGCGCGGCGCGCGAAGCCGGCGTTGACGCCACGATCGAACTGACCGACCAGGCGGACCGGGTGGCCTCGGCCGACCGGATCGTATTGCCGGGGGTCGGCGCCTATGCGGATTGCCGCCGGGGCCTCGATGCGGTTCCCGGGATGCATGAGGCAATCGTCGATGTGGTCGAACACAAGGGGCGCCCCTTTTTCGGGGTTTGCGTCGGCATGCAGCTGATGTCCACGCGCGGCCTGGAAAAAACCACCACGCCGGGTTTCGGCTGGATCGAAGGCGACGTCATCGAGATGACACCTGCCGATCCCACGCTCAAGATCCCGCAGATCGGCTGGAACACGCTGACGCTCAGGCACCAGCACCCGCTTTTCGACGGGATCGCCACAGGCCCAAATGGCCTGCATGCCTATTTCGTCCACTCCTATCATCTTGCGGCCACACACGCCTCGGACGTGATTGCGACCACCGACTATGGTGGCGCAATGACGGCCTTTGTCGGCCGGGACAACATGGTCGGCGCGCAATTCCATCCGGAAAAGAGCCAGACGCTTGGTCTCAAGCTGATCGCCAATTTCCTCACCTGGAAGCCCTGACCCTCATTTTCGGATTTCTGTCATGATCCTATTTCCCGCCATCGACCTGAAGGACGGCCAGTGCGTTCGCCTGAAACTCGGCGACATGGACCAGGCCACCGTCTACAATCCGGATCCGGCTGCACAGGCGCGCGACTTCGAAACACAAGGGTTCGAATGGCTGCATGTGGTTGACCTCAACGGCGCCTTTGCCGGAGAAAGTGTCAACGGTGCCGCCGTTGACGCGATCCTGAAAGCTACCAAAAACCCGGTGCAGCTCGGCGGCGGCATCCGCACGCTAGAGCATATCGAGAGCTGGCTATCGCGCGGCCTGTCGCGCGTGATCCTGGGTACGATCGCAGTGCGCGACCCGGCTCTGGTCATCGAGGCCTGCAAGCGCTTCCCCGGCAAGGTTGCCGTCGGTATCGACGCCAAAGGTGGTAAGGTCGCGGTCGAGGGCTGGGCGGAAGCCTCGGAACTCGGTGTGATCGAGCTTGCACAGCGCTTCGAAGGTGCGGGTGTCGCCGCGATCATCTATACCGATATCGACCGCGACGGCATTCTGACAGGGATCAACTGGGCCTCGACGCTGGAACTGGCCGACGCTGTCTCCATACCGGTCATCGCATCGGGAGGCCTCGCCTCGATCGACGATATTCACCGCATGCTGCAGCCTGATGCAAAAAAGCTCGAGGGTGCCATATCCGGCCGCGCGCTTTATGATGGCCGCATTGACCCTGCGGAAGCACTCGCGCTGATCAAGGCCGCCAGAGGTTAAAGGACATACCATGACGCTCAAGGCCCGCGTAATTCCCTGTCTCGACGTCAAGGACGGCCGTGTCGTCAAGGGCGTCAATTTTGTCGACCTGATTGATGCCGGCGATCCCGTGCTGGCCGCAAAGGCCTATGATGCGGCCGGTGCCGACGAACTCTGCTTCCTCGACATCACCGCTTCATCAGACAATCGCGACACGATCTTCGACGTCGTCGCCCAGACGGCCGATCATTGCTTCATGCCGCTGACCGTCGGTGGTGGCGTGCGCGCGGTTGCCGATATCCGCAAGCTGCTGCTGTGCGGCGCCGACAAGGTTTCGATCAATTCGGCAGCGGTCAACAACCCCGATTTCGTCGCTGAAGCAGCCGACAAATTCGGCAACCAGTGCATCGTCGTCTCGATTGATGCCAAGAAGGTATCGGGGGCCGGCGAAACCGATCGCTGGGAGATCTTCACCCATGGCGGACGCCAGCCAACCGGCATCGACGCCGTCGAGTTCGCCATCAAGATGGTCGAACGCGGCGCCGGCGAACTGTTGGTGACCTCTATGGACCGCGACGGCACCAAAAGCGGCTACGACATCGGCCTGACGCGCATGATCGCCGACAGTGTCCGGGTGCCGGTCATCGCATCCGGCGGTGTCGGAAATCTCGACGATCTCGTGGCCGGCATCCGGGACGGTCATGCAACGGCCGTGCTTGCCGCTTCTATCTTCCACTTCGGCACCTATTCGATCGCCGAGGCCAAGGCCTACATGGCCGAATCCGGCATCGCGATGCGGCTCGACTGAGCGCAAGGAAGGCAGATCATGACCGCTTTTTCCCTCTCCGATCTCGAAGCCATCGTGGCAAAGCGCGCCAACGCGACCCCGGAAGAATCGTGGACTGCGAAACTCGTCGCTGGCGGGCAGAACAAGGCAGCGAAGAAGCTTGGGGAAGAAGCCATCGAAGCGGTGATGGCGGCGGTTCAGAACGACCGTGAGAACCTCGTCTATGAAAGTGCGGACCTGCTCTATCACCTGATGGTCGTATTGAAAATTGCTGACATACCTTTACAAGACATCATGCAGGAACTTGAGCGCAGAACGGCTCAAACGGGCCTGAACGAGAAGGCCAGCCGGCGGGATCCATGACGATATCTATGCGGGAATCCGAAGCGCCAGAAGTCCTCGACCATTTCCAGGCCAATGGCTATTCGCCCTACCTGTTCTTCGATTCCGAGGAATGGGCGCATTTTCGGGCCGATACGCCGCTGACTTTGACTGCCGATGAAGTGCATCGGCTGAGGTCGATCGACGACCCGATCGATCTTGACGAGGTGCGGCGGATCTATCTGTCGCTGTCGCGCCTGCTGTCATCGCATGTTGAATCTTCGCAGTTGCTGTTCGAGCAGCGCAATCGCTTCCTCAGCATGTCGGACGTTTTCAAGACGCCGTTCGTCATCGGCATTGCCGGATCCGTTGCCGTTGGTAAATCGACCACGGCGCGTATCCTGAAAGAGCTTCTCGCCCGCTGGCCTTCGAGCCCAAAGGTGGACCTGGTCACGACGGACGGCTTTCTCTATCCGAACGCACACCTGACCAAGAACGATATCCTCAATCGCAAGGGTTTCCCCGAAAGCTACGATATCGGCGCGCTGTTGCGCTTTCTGTCGGCGATCAAGGCGGGGCTGCCAAACGTCAAGGCTCCCTGCTATTCGCACCTGACTTATGACGTTCTGCCCAACGAACATGTGGTCATTGACCGGCCCGACATCCTGATTTTCGAAGGCATTAATGTTCTGCAGTCGCGCAATCTGCCGGCGGACGGCAAGATCGTGCCGATGGTCTCGGATTTCTTCGATTTCTCGATCTATATCGATGCCGATGAACATGCCATTCATCGCTGGTATGTCGAACGCTTCATGCGTCTCAGACAGACGGCGTTCCGCGATCCAAACTCCTATTTCCATCGCTATGCGACAATCAGCGAGCCAGAAGCAATGACTATTGCAGAGGGTCTGTGGAACAATATCAACCTGAAAAACCTGCGAGAAAACATCCTGCCGACCCGGCCCCGCGCCGATCTGATCCTGCGCAAGGGCAACAATCATCTTGTCGAGAAAGTCGCGCTGAGAAAACTGTAGGCGATATAACGCCGGCTATGGATCAGGGATTGACGCGGCGAAGGGTCAGATTGATGCGGCCGCCGTTTTTCAGAAGTGTCGAGGTTTCGGGATAGATCCGGTCGACGCCGTGAAAGCAGAGCCTGCCTGCTCCGCCCAGAACAAAGACATCGCCGCTTTCAAGCTTGAGCGAGCAGGTTCGATCCTTGCGCTCCAATCCGCCGATGCGGAAGAGGCAACTGTTGCCGAGGGAAACGGAGACAACGGGAGCGTTAAAATCGGTCTCGTCCCGGTCCTGATGCAGGCCCATCTTGGCATCGTCGCTGTAGAAGTTGACAAGGCAGGCTTCCGGATCCCTGTCGCAGCCGGACACTTCGCGCCAGAGATCAAGAAGTATTTGCGGAATTGCCGGCCAAGGCCTGCCGGTGACGGGATGTGTCGCCTGGTAGCGATAGCCGCGCTCCTTGTCGGTTACCCAACCGAGCGATCCGCAATTGGTCATGCGTACCGACATGGCTTTGCCGGTGCCAGGCATGACCGGTACATACAACGGCGCTTCTGCCACCACGTCGCGCACCGCAGTCACCAGCACGTCCTGTTCAGCCCGGTCAAAATAGCCTGGAAAATGAAAAAGCCCCTCCGAGAGGGGCAGCCTTGTTTTCACGTTCGTTGTCTTTGCTTCCGTTGCCCTCGGACGAGGTTAGTCGGCAAGCGGGGGGATGCGCAACACCTGGCCCGGATAGATCTTGTCAGGATGGCTGAGCATCGGCCGGTTCGCTTCAAAAATTAGCGTATGCTTGGCACCCTTGCCCTTGCCATAGGCGGCTTCGGCGATCTTCCACAGATTGTCGCCCTTCTTAACCGTATGAAAAACAGGTTCCTTCGCGGCGACGGGCGCTGCACTTTCCACGTCAGCGATCTTCAACTCGGTCGCTTCCACCGTGGAAATGCCCAGCGTATTGCCAACGGCCACGACAGCCTTTTCGAAAATCGACTGATCCTTGACCACGCCCTTCAGCACGATCTTGTCATTGACAACTTCGACGTCAACCTTGTCCGTGCCAAGATCGTGGGAGGCGAGTTCCTTCTTGACCGCTTCGACATCCGGCGCTTCGTCCTCGCCGCCCAGTCCAAGCTTCTTGCCGGCGCTCTTGATGAAATTGAAAAAGCCCATCGGTAGCCCTCCTTGGTTGTTATCGACCAGATGACTGCAGAGGCCTGCAAAAGACAAGCTATTTTCTAATTTAAAGACAACTGAATTAGTCGCCACCCGGTCTGCCGCGCATTTTTTTCACCTCGGAACGACCGGATTTTTCCTTCAGGCGGCGCTCCACCGATCCTTTAGTCGGCTTGGTTTTCCGGCGCGGTGGTGGCGGCGGTTCGGCGGCCTTCAGGATCAGTTCCTTCAGCCGCTCGCGCGCATCTTCGCGATTGCGTTCCTGGCTGCGAAAGCGGTTGGCCTCGATCATCAGCACGCCTTCCTTGGACAGGCGCTTGCCGGCGAGCTTGGCCGCATTCTGCTTCACACGATCATTGAGAGCTGGAGATCCGAGGATGCTGAAGAAGAGCTGGACTGCCGTCGAAACCTTGTTGACGTTCTGGCCGCCGGGTCCACCGGCCAGGACGAACTGCTCGGTCAGTTCCCAACCCGCGATGGTTATGCGGTTGTTGATGTAAAGCGGATCGCTGGCCATGGCTCTTCACGTCGTGTCTGTCGGACATTCCATATCGGCAACAAAGAGCAACATGGCAAGCGACAAGAAAAGGCCCGGTGAAACTCCACCGGGCCTTCCTGTCAGTGTATGAAGCCACACTTACTCGGCTGCGATCGCAACACCCGGCGCCGCTTCGCGCACCTTGCCATCGACATGGGCTTCGAACTTGGCGAAGTTGTTGATGAACATGCCAACCAGTTTCTTCGCTTGCATGTCATAAGCGGCACCATCGGACCAGGTCGAACGCGGATCGAGGATCCTGGTATCGACGCCGTCCACGACCACTGGAACCGCAAATCCGAAGTTCGGATCCGTCCGCATCTCAGCCTTTTTCAACTCACCCTTCAGCGCAGCCGTCAGCAAAGCGCGGGTCGCCTTGATCGGCATGCGGTTGCCGGTGCCGTAGGCGCCACCGGTCCAACCGGTGTTGACAAGCCAGCAGTCGACCTCATGACGAGCGATCAGATCACGCAGCAGGTTGCCGTATTCGGTCGGATGACGCGGCATGAACGGCGCACCGAAGCAGGTCGAGAACGTTGCTTCCGGCTCGGTTACACCCTTTTCCGTTCCCGCCACCTTGGCGGTATAGCCGGACAGGAAGTGGTACATGGCCTGCTCAGGCGTCAGACGGGCGATCGGCGGCAACACGCCGAAGGCATCCGCCGTCAACATGATGATCGTCTTAGGATGTGGCGCCGTACCGGTTTCGGATGCGTTCGGAATGAAGTGCAGCGGATAGGCACAGCGGGTATTTTCCGTCAGCGATCCATCGTTGAAATCCGGAATGCGGTTTTCGTCGAGCACGACGTTTTCGAGAACGGTGCCGAAGCGCTTGGTCGTGGCGTAGATCTCCGGCTCGGCCTCGGCAGACAGACGGATGGTCTTGGCGTAGCAGCCACCCTCGAAATTGAAGATGCCGTTTTCGCCCCAGCCATGCTCGTCGTCGCCGACCAGCGTGCGGCTCGGATCGGCCGACAGCGTCGTCTTGCCAGTGCCGGACAGGCCGAAGAAGACGGCCGCATCACCATCCGGGCCGACATTGGCCGAGCAATGCATCGGCATGACGCCCTTTGGCGGCAGAAGGTAATTGAGGACCGTGAAGACCGACTTCTTCATCTCACCGGCATAGGACGTGCCGCCGATCAAAACGATGCCATTGGCCAGGTCGCAGGCAATGACCGTCTCGCTACGGCAGCCGTGGCGGCCTGGATCGGCGCGGAAGCTCGGAAGGTCGATGATCGTCAGCTTGGGTACAAACGCAGCGAGATCCGGCCGTTCGGGACGGATCAGAAGATTGCGAATGAACAGCGAATGCCAGGCGAATTCCGTCACAACGCGGGTCGGAAGTGCATTATGCTTGTCGGCACCACCGATCAGATCCTGAACGAACAGGTCCTTGCCTGCAGCGTGAGCAAGCATGTCCTGGTGCAGGACGGCAAAATGCTCAGGCGACAGTGGTTTGTTGTTTTCCCACCAGATCTGGCCATCCGTCTTGCTGTCTCGCACGACAAACTTGTCCTTGGCGGAACGCCCGGTGTGCTGACCAGTCAAGGCGCGCAATGCGCCATCCGCAGTGACTTCGGCTTCGCCGCGGCGAATCGATTCCTCGTACAGGAGGCCTTCGCCCAGGTTGTAGCGAACGCTTGCGGCATTGCCGAGACCGATCGTCGCGACCCCAATTGCGGGGTTATTTACACCGAATTCCTCCATGGGCGCGCATCCTCTCAACGTGAGCCACAATACTTGAATAGGTGGAAATTAGTCGGTGAATTTTAGAAAGGCAAGTGTGCCTTCATGAATAATATAATGATATCAATTATTTAATCGATTTAAATTGCGAAACGCATTTTTAAATCGTTTAGTTCCCGTTCCATTCCAAGGGAAAGTACAACCCAAAAGAGTGCTTCAGGCAGCGATCTGCGCGCGCCAAGAGCCTCAGCAACATCGTCCCTTTATCTTTGCCACAATTTGTTCCACCTTTATCCCCATTAAGCACTGCCATGCCACCAGAGCTGGGCTGGGTTACACACCAGGAGCAGCGCTTACATGACGATGGAGACGTACAGCATGCAGACGATCGCGCTCGTGGATGACGACCGCAATATCCTCACTTCAGTCTCGATCGCGCTCGAGGCAGAGGGATACAAGGTCGAGACCTATACCGATGGCGCCTCTGCGCTGGACGGCCTGCTCGCGCGGCCCCCGCAGCTTGCCATCTTCGACATCAAGATGCCGCGCATGGACGGTATGGAACTGCTGCGCCGTCTGCGCCAGAAATCCGACATTCCTGTCATCTTCCTTACCTCCAAGGACGAGGAAATCGACGAGTTGTTCGGCCTGAAGATGGGTGCCGACGATTTCATCACCAAGCCGTTTTCGCAGCGACTGCTGGTAGAACGTGTCAAGGCAATCCTGCGCCGCGCAGCCAATCGCGAAAACCTGTCCGCCATCGGCGGCCCCGGCAAGCCGACGGCCGAGCAACAGGCTCGGACGCTCGAGCGTGGCCAGCTGGTGATGGACCAGGAACGCCATACCTGCACCTGGAAGGGCGATCCGGTGACCCTGACCGTGACCGAATTTCTCATCCTGCAGTCGCTCGCACAGCGACCCGGCGTGGTCAAAAGCCGCGACGCGCTGATGGACGCGGCTTACGACGAGCAGGTCTATGTCGACGATCGAACCATCGACAGCCACATCAAACGGCTGCGCAAGAAGTTCAAAATGGTCGATACGGACTTCGACATGATTGAAACGCTTTACGGCGTGGGCTACCGCTTCCGCGAAGCAGCGTGAACAAACCTGCCCGTTGATCGCGGTAGTCTGGTGAGACCCGGTGAGACCTGGGGCTCACGGACTAGCGGCGCGCAAGGCAGGCGAAGGGGTGGAGTTTGGCCAAGCAGGTAGATGAAGACACCTTGGAGGAGCTGGAAGGCGCCTCGGAGTCGCGTCGGCTCTATACCCACCCGTTCACCCTTATCCGACGCATCTTCGGCCATGCTCTGTTTTCAAGCCTGACGCGGCGGATTGTCTTCTTCAATCTGGCTGCCCTGATCGTCCTTGTCGGCGGGATCATGTATCTCAATCAGTTCCGCGAAGGCCTGATTGACGCGCGTGTCGAGAGCCTGCTCACACAGGGGGAAATCATCGCCGGCGCGATTTCCGCATCGGCGTCGGTCGACACCAATTCGATCACCATCGACCCGGAGAAATTGCTGGAGCTGCAGGCCGGGCAAAGCATTACGCCCGTTCCGAATGACGAAGACCTGGAATTTCCGATCAATCCGGAGCGCGTCGCACCCGTGTTGCGCCGGCTGATCTCGCCGACCCGCACCCGCGCCCGGCTGTTCGACGCCGATGCCAATCTGCTGCTCGATTCCCGTCATCTCTATTCCCGCGGCCAGGTCCTGCGTTTCGACCTGCCGCCGGTGGACAACGATTCTTCCAGTCTGACCAATTGGGTCGCGCGGATCTTCAACACTGTGCTGCAGCCGGGCAATCTGCCGGTCTATAAGGAAGCACCCGGCGGCGACGGTTCGATCTATCCGGAAGTTATGAATGCGCTGACCGGTGTGCGTGGTGCCGTGGTCCGAGTGACGGATCAGGGCGAACTGATCGTTTCTGTTGCCGTGCCGGTCCAGCGTTTCCGCGCCGTGCTCGGTGTGCTTCTGCTGTCCACCCAGGCCGGCGATATCGACAAGATCGTGCACGCAGAGCGCCTGGCGATCATGCGCGTCTTCGGCGTCGCAACGCTTGTCAACATCGTCGTGTCGCTGCTTCTGTCCTCGACCATCGCCAATCCACTGCGCCGGTTGGCCGCGGCGGCGATCAGGGTGCGGCGCGGCGCCAGGGAGCGCGAGGAAATCCCGGATTTCTCCGCCCGCCAGGACGAAATCGGCAATCTGTCGATCGCTTTGCGCGAGATGACCACCGCGCTCTATGACCGTATCGATGCGATCGAAAGCTTTGCGGCCGATGTCAGCCATGAACTGAAGAACCCCCTCACCTCGCTGCGGTCCGCCGTCGAGACCCTGCCGCTGGCCAAGTCCGATCATTCGCGGCAGCGGCTGATGGATATCATCCAGCACGACGTACGGCGCCTCGACCGGCTGATCAGCGATATTTCCGATGCCTCACGCCTTGATGCCGAACTGGCGCGTTCCGATGCCAAGCCGGTCGACATGGAAGTGCTGCTATCGAGCCTGGTGGATATCTCGCGCGAAATCCGCAGCGGCAAGAAGGCTGTAGAAATCGACTATATCATCGACCAGAAACCCGGCTCCAAAGCTCGGTTCCTGGTCAATGGCCATGATCTGCGTCTGGGGCAGATCATCACCAACCTGATCGAAAACGCCCGCTCCTTCGTCCCGGAACAGGGTGGCCGGATCAGGGTTCGCCTGTCGCGCACACGCGGACGATGCCTGGTGCAGATCGAAGACAACGGGCCCGGCATCCAGGCCGAGAATATCGACCGCATTTTCGAACGCTTCTACACAGATCGCCCTGAAGGCGAGAGTTTTGGCCAGAATTCCGGTCTTGGCCTGTCGATCAGCCGACAGATCGCCGAAGCGCATGGCGGGACGTTGCGGGCCGAGAATGTCATCGACCAGGACAGCAAGACGCTGCTGGGCGCACGCTTCGTTCTGACCCTACCGATCGATGCGCCTGTATGACGGACCTTGGCGATAACATTCATGCGACCGCCATCGTTGTTGACGGTACAGGTCTGATTTTTGTTGGCCCTTCAGGGGCCGGAAAATCGTCCTTGGCCTTCGACTGCATGGCCGAAGCGCGCCTCAGCGGAAAATCCGCTGCACTGATCTCCGACGATCGGGTCATCGTTTCGCGCCGAGATGACCAGATCATCGGACGCGGGCCAGCCAGCATCCGTGGGCTTCTCGAGTTGCGCCACAGCGGTATCGTCAGGATGCAGTGGGTCGAGCAGGCTCCGCTTCACTACGCAATCGTGCCCGTAGCATCGGCAGAAGCCGACAGATTGCCCCCAGAGCATGAACAATTGGAAGTCACAACATCAATTCACCTTCCCGTTATCCGTGTTCCTTTGTCTGTCCGGTTTCCACTTTCCCATATCTTCGCCCTTATTCAGAGCGTATGATTCTGAGCTTGCACTTCCCATTTTCATCGCCAAGATGGCCTCGTGCTGATAGACGGAGCCTCTGTGTTGCGTTATTTGGCCAATGTTTGCGCTAAGGGGCAGTAAAGAATGATCGGACTTGTGCTTGTCACACATGGCAAGCTGGCTGAAGAGTTTCACCATGCGGTGGAGCATGTCGTCGGCCCACAAAAAAACGTCGAGACCGTTTCGATCGGCCCGGATGATGACATGGACCAGCGCCGTCAAGACATTCTTGACGCGGTTCTGCGGGCCGATGACGGCCACGGTGTGATCATCCTCACCGACATGTTTGGCGGGACACCTTCCAATCTTGCAATTTCTGTCATGAACAACGGTCGGATCGAGGTCATCGCCGGCGTAAACCTGCCGATGCTGATCAAGCTCGCCGGCGTGCGCGGCGACAATGACATGGACCGGGCGCTGATCGAGGCGTCCGAAGCCGGGCGCAAATACATCAACGTTGCCAGCCGTGTGCTCAGCGGAAAGTAAGACATCATGACTGGTCCGATCGCCCGCGAAATGCTGATCATCAACAAACGCGGACTGCATGCACGCGCTTCGGCGAAATTCGTCCAGATGGTCGGCGGCTTCGATGCGGCCGTGAGCGTGTCCAAGGACGGCACCACCGTCGGCGGTACGTCGATCATGGGACTGATGATGCTGGCCGCAAGCCCCGGATGCTCGATCCATGTCAGCGCCACCGGCAATCAGGCGATCGCCGTCATAGAGGCGCTGGAAACTCTGATCGCCGACAAGTTCGGCGAAGAGATTTAGTCCATCCGACATAAAGACATAAAGACTTCTTTATGTCAGATTGCCAACACTCCCGATCCCTGTTACAGAAGCGGCATGGCCTGCAACGGTTGTTGCGGGCGGCACATTCGCATCGGTCCTGTCAGTGAATGCGGGAGCCGGGCCAAATTTAGCCGGAGAACACCATGAGCCAACATGATTACGTCATTGCCGATATCGGTCTTGCCGATTTTGGACGCAAGGAACTCGACATCGCTGAAACCGAAATGCCGGGCCTGATGTCCTGCCGCAGCGAATTCGGTGACAGCAAGCCGCTCAAGGGTGCGCGCATCACCGGCTCGCTGCACATGACGATCCAGACGGGCGTTCTGATCGAAACGCTGATCGCCCTCGGCGCCGAAGTGCGCTGGGCATCGTGCAACATTTTCTCGACCCAGGACCATGCCGCTGCTGCGATCGCCGCTGCCGGCATTCCGGTCTTCGCCGTCAAGGGCGAATCCCTGACCGAGTACTGGGACTACACCGACAAGATCTTCCAGTGGACCGATGGTGGCCTGTCCAACATGATCCTCGATGATGGCGGCGACGCCACGATGTACATCCTGCTCGGCGCCCGTGCCGAAGCTGGCGAGGACGTTCTCTCCAATCCGCAGTCGGAAGAAGAAGAAATCCTGGTCGCGCAGATCAAGAAGCGCCTGGCTGCAACGCCTGGCTGGTTCACCAAGCAGCGCGATGCCATCAAGGGCGTTACCGAAGAAACCACCACGGGCGTGCACCGCCTGTACGAACTGTCGAAGAAGGGTCTCCTTCCCTTCCCGGCGATCAACGTCAACGACTCGGTCACCAAGTCGAAGTTCGACAACAAGTACGGCTGCAAGGAATCGCTTGTTGACGGCATCCGCCGCGGCACCGACGTGATGATGGCCGGCAAGGTTGCCGTCGTCTGCGGCTATGGCGACGTCGGCAAGGGTTCGGCTGCCTCGCTCCAGGGCGCCGGCGCCCGCGTCAAGGTCACGGAAATCGACCCGATCTGCGCGCTGCAGGCCGCTATGGATGGCTTCGAGGTCGTCACGCTGGAGGACGTTGTTTCTTCGGCCGACATCTTCATCACCACGACCGGCAACAAGGACGTCATCCGCATCGAGCATATGCGCGAGATGAAGGACATGGCGATCGTCGGCAATATCGGCCACTTCGACAATGAGATCCAGGTTGCCGCGCTGAAGAACCTCAAGTGGACCAACGTCAAGCCGCAAGTCGACATGATCGAGTTCCCGAAGGGCAACCGCATGATCCTCCTGTCGGAAGGTCGCCTGCTGAACCTCGGAAATGCAACCGGCCACCCATCCTTCGTGATGTCGGCCTCGTTCACCAACCAGACGCTGGCCCAGATCGAGCTGTTCACCAAGCCCGGCGAATACAAGAACGACGTCTACGTTCTGCCAAAGCACCTCGATGAAAAGGTCGCCCGTCTGCATCTCGCCAAGCTTGGCGTGAAGCTGACCGAACTTTCTGGCGAGCAGGCAGCCTATATTGGCGTCACTCAGCAGGGTCCTTTCAAGTCTGAACACTATCGCTATTAATAAATCTCTGGATAATACCAGATGTGGTAGGCGCGGCATTGACAAATGCCGCGCCTTCTTTTTTGGCCGCCGGCCTTCCCGACACTTTCCATCGGCGGTATTGTTTAGAACTTGATTCGTGGACTGCCCGATGGGCGTGGACTCGAAATCGGATGTCTTGTCGACGATGCGGCACATAATAAGACGGAGACAGACCGAGCATGTCGGTACATCAATGCGACCCGCTTTCGCGGGAGACGGCTATGACGGCGTCTAAATCTGGCCTCTGGCGGCAAACGACACATCAACAGGGGCAAGCCCTTCGCTCGACCGCGCGCAAGCATGCAGTGGTTTCGTGGCGCCGGGTGCTGGCAAACGGTTCGGCTCTGGCCGGTCTGCTCCTGCCGGCGCTTGCGCACGCCCAGACCAGTGATGAAGCCGGAACACAGCTGCTTACCAGCGTCGATATGGCTGGTTACGCACTTGTCATCGGTGTGGTGTCGGCTGCTGTGTTTTCATCGATCTTGCTGATCCGCCAACGCAATCGCCTTGAATTCGAGAACCGGGACATTCGCTCGACACTGTCGGACAACCAGCAGAAGATTTCCGGCTATCATGCTGTCATCGCCGACAATAGCCGGCGGATCGTGATGTGGGACGGGCAAAACGGCAAGGCAGAATTTCTCGGTCAGCTGCCGGCCGATACTGGTGCTCCACAATCGGACAACGAATTTCTGGCTCTGGGACGCTGGCTGAAGCCAAGTTCGGCGAGCGAACTTGAAAAAGCGATCGAAGCGCTGCGCTCGCATGCAAAAACCTTCGACCTGGTGATCGAGACACAGCGGGGCGAAGTCATCGAGGTTCAGGGTCGCCTGTCGGGTGGCCGGGCCTTTGCCCACTTTGTTGCACTCAACAACCTGCGCGCAGAACTGGCCGAGCTGAAGATCGAACGCAATCGTCTGCGCAGTTCCATCGCGACCTTCGAATCCCTGCTCGACTCGATCGAGCAACCGGTCTGGCAGCGCGACGGCGACGGCCGGCTGACCTGGGTCAACCAGGCCTATTGCGAAGCGGTCGAAGCCGGCTCTCCCGAGCAGGCAATCCAGGAAGGACGCGAAGTCCTGAGCAGCCTGACACGCGAGAAAATCAAGGCAAGCACGACGCCTGAATCGCCGTTCCACGACACCGTCTCGACGGCCGTGCGCGGTGCGCGGACTTTCTTCGATGTTGTCGATATCCGCGGGCCTGGCGGTTCATGCGGCATGGCAATCGATGTCTCCGGGACCGAAGCCTTGCGCGAGGAACTGGCCCGCACGCTGAAAAGCCACGCGGAAACACTCGATCATCTCGGCACACCTGTCGCGATCTTCGACGGCGAGCGTCGGTTGCAGTTTTACAACCAGGCCTTTGTCGCCCTCTGGGCACTGGAACCGAAGTTCCTGGAATCCAAACCCGACAACGCCGAAATTCTCGACCGGTTGCGCTCGGCAAACAAATTGCCGGAGCAGCTGAGCTGGAAGGCGTGGAAGGAAAATACCCTTTCCGTCTATCGATCGCTCGAGACACAAACCGATCTCTGGCATCTGCCGAATGGCCAGACACTGCGGGTTATCGCATCTGCGCATCCGCAAGGCGGCGCGACCTGGGTGTTCGAGAACCTGACCGAACAGGTCGACCTCGAGACGCGTTACAACACCCTGCTTCAGGTTCAGGGCGAAACCATCGATCACCTCTCCGAAGGTGTTGCCGTGTTCGGTCCGGATGGCCGTATACAGCTGTCCAACCCGGCATTCCGCGCGCTCTGGGCTGTCACCGACGCCGAGACCGCTGTCGGCACGCATATCCGCACGATCGAAGCGACCTGTGCGCCATCCTACGATCGCGCCGACGGCTGGAAGGCCTTTGGCAAGATCATCACCAGCTTCGAAGACGAGCGGCCGTCGAGCCAGGGCACATTGGAGCTCTATTCCGGACTTGTGCTGGACTATGCCGTCACGCCGCTGCCAAACGCCCAGACCATGCTGACCTTCGTCAACATGACCGACAGCGTTCGTGCCGAGCGGGCACTGAAGGAAAAGAACGAAGCGCTGCGCAAGGCAGACGAGTTGAAGAACGATTTCGTCCAGCACGTTTCCTACGAGCTGCGTTCGCCGCTGACCAATATCATCGGCTTTACCGACCTGCTCAAGACACCGACGATCGGCCCGCTCAACGAGCGACAGGCTGAATATGTCGATCATATATCAACCTCGTCCTCGGTCCTCCTGACCATCGTCAATGATATTCTAGACCTGGCGACCGTCGATGCCGGTATCATGCAGCTCGACTATTCCGAGATTGATCTGAGCGATCTGCTCGACGATGTATCAATGCAGATGACCGATCGCCTGCAGGAAGGCGGTGTGACATTGGAGATCGCCGCGGCCAGCCAGCTCGGCTATGTGATCGCGGATCGGCAGCGTCTCAAGCAGATCCTGATCAAACTGCTGACAAACGCCGTGAATTTTGCGCCCGAAGGCTCTGTTGTCGCGATGAAATGCTGGCGCGAAGACACCGATTTCGTCTTCTCGGTGACCGACAAGGGCTGCGGCATGAGCGAAGAAATGCTTTCCACCGTCTTCGATCGGTTCTCCACACATGGCAAGAGTGGAAAGCGCAGCGGACCTGGTCTCGGCCTTTCGATCGTACAGAGCTTTGTCAATCTGCACAGCGGCAAGGTTTCGATCGACAGCGCTCCCGGCCTTGGCACGACCGTGCATTGCCGCATCCCATCCGCCAGCGTGCCGCAAGCCATCGCCGCCGCAGAATGAGCGACAGCCTGCCCTCGATCATGCTGGACCTGCCGGACGAAGCGGCGACCATGCGGCTGGGCGAGGATCTGGCACTGGCGGTGCAGGCGGGCGACTGTCTGGCACTGCACGGTGATCTGGGCGCCGGCAAATCGACGCTCAGCCGCTCGCTGCTTCGGGCGATCGCCGATGATCCCGAACTGGAAGTGCCAAGCCCGACCTTCACGCTGGTGCAGAGCTACGAGCTTCGGTTGCCGGTTGCACATTTCGACCTCTACCGGCTGTCAGATCCCAGCGAACTTGACGAACTCGGCTTCGACGAAGCGATTGCGACCGGGATATGTCTGGTGGAGTGGCCGGACAAGGCCGGCGGGGCACTGCCGAAATCGAGGATCGATATCCACTTTGCCTTTACGCCCGATGGCGGTCGTCGCCTGACGATATCCGGACCGGAGGCTAAGCTTGCCAGGATCCGGCGGGTCTTGCAGATCCGCAACTTTCTCGACAAGAACGGCTATGCCAATGCCGCGCGCCGGCATCTGATGGGCGACGCCTCGACGCGGGCCTATGAATTTATCTATCCGGTTGGCGAGTACGCACGGCTCGTGCTGATGGATGCGCCAAAACGACCCAACGGGCCTGTCATTCGCGACGGCAAGCGCTATTCGCAAATCGCTCATATCGCAGAGGATGTCTATCCTTTCGTGGCGATCGATCTGGCCCTGCGGGAACGCGGATTTTCGGCACCGGCCATCCTGGCCAGCGATTGCGAAGCAGGCATCCTGTTGCTTGAGGACCTCGGCAGCCAGGGTATTCTCGATGAGGCCGGCCGGCCGATCGCGGACCGCTACTGCGCCAGCGTTGCCTGCCTTGCTGCCATCCATGGCACATCTTTCGAACGGGACATTGCGCTTGCCGACGGTCGAACCCATCAGATCCCGGATTTCGACCGCACCGCAATGAAGATGGAAGTCGAGTTGCTGATCGACTGGCATCTGCCGTGGAAACGCGGTGGTCTCGCAGTCAGTGACGACGCGCGTCGGTCCTATCTCGGCATCTGGGATGATCTGATCGATCAGCTTGCCGATGCGGAAACCTCGCTGGTGCTGCGCGATTTCCATTCGCCGAACATTATCTGGCGAGGCGACAAAACCGGTCACGACCGGATCGGCATCATCGATTTCCAGGATGCGATGATCGGACCATCGGCCTATGATCTCGCGTCAATCGTCCAGGATGCACGGGTGACTGTCGAACGCCCGCTGGCCGACCAGTTGATGGCCGACTATCTCGCGATCCGGCGTGTGTCGCCCTCGTTCGATGAAACTTTGTTCCAGAAAAGCTGGGCTATCATGGCCGCTCAACGCGCCTGCAAGCTGTGTGGTCTGTGGGTACGTTTGAAAGCGCGCGACGGCAAAGACGGCTATATGAAGCATATGCCACGCACGCTCCGGCATCTGTCGGTCGCTTTCGAACATCCGGCACTCGCCCCCTTGCGCGACTGGTGTATTGAAGCTGGAATCGAACTTCCCGAATCAGCGGCGTAGTCACAATGAAAATCACCCAAGCCATGGTGCTCGCGGCCGGTCTCGGCACGCGGATGCGGCCGATCACCGAGACGACCCCGAAGCCGCTGGTGAAAATCAGTGGCAAACCGATGATCGATTACGCCCTGGAGGCGCTTGCGGAGGCTGGCGTCGAAACGGTGGCGGTCAACGTGCATCACCACGCGGATCAGATGGAAGCACATCTCGGCGCTTGCCACCGCCTCGAGATCAAGATTTCCGATGAGCGGGACCGGTTGATGGATTCCGGCGGCGGCTTGGCCAAGGGATTGAAGCGGCTCAATCCGTCACCCGCTTTCGTGATGAATGCCGATCTCTTCTGGATCGGCGAACCAGAGGATGAACCGTCCAACTTGCGGCAGCTTGCGGCAATGTTCGATCCGCAATCGATGGATATCGCCATGTTGTGTGCCGACCCGGAGCGGACGACCGGACACAATGGCAAGATCGACTTTTCGCTAGCTGCCGATGGTCGCTTGACCCGTTACACAGCAGGCGATGTAAATCCTGTCATCTATGCGGGTGCACTGGTGCTGATGCCCGGTTTCCTGGCCGATGCGCCTTCCGAACCGTTCAACCTCAATATCTACTTTGATCGTGCCATTGCGGCCGGACGCCTGCGTGGCCTGAAGCTCGACGGCGAATGGCTGACCGTCGGCACGCCTGAAGCGATCGGCGAGGCGGAAGCGACCATCCAGCGCGTCAACCGAGGCATATAGACCATGGCAAGCGGTCACACGCCACGGGTCTTCACCATTCCGCCGGGTCTGCCTTTTCTGCGAATGCTGACACGTGCCCTGGTCGAAGGCGATCTTGTCGAAAGCTATCGCTATGATCCGGCCGATCCGCTGTCTCTGTCCAGGGTAACTATCCTAGTTCCGACCCGACGTGCAGCACGCGTCCTGCGGTCGGAATTCGTCGATCTGCTCGGTGGCCGCTCGGCGATCCTGCCGCAGATCAGGACCCTGGGTGAGACCGAGGACGACAGCGGGTTCTTCGAAACTGATGCGCCAACGGCTCTCGATCTGGCGCCTCCGGTCAGCGGAACAGTGATGCTGCTCGAGCTCGCCCGGCTGATCCTCGCCTGGCGAAACCAGTTGCCGGAGATCGTGCGGTCCATTCATGCCGATACGCCGCTTGTCGCTCCGGCAAGCCCGGCCGATGCGGTCTGGCTGGCGCGGGCATTGACCGAACTGATCGAAGCGGCAGAGACCGAAGGCAGCGACTGGAAAAACCTGTCCAACCTGAAGGCGGAGAACTTCGCCTCCTGGTGGCAACTCACGCTGGAATTCCTGAAAATCGCCACGGCTTTCTGGCCGGCACGTCTGGAAGAGCTGATGCGCTCCTCGCCGGCCCGCCACCGGGATGCGGTCCTGCGCGCGGAAGCGGACCGCATCCGCCGTCAGGGATCTGAAGGACCGATCATTGTCGCCGGCTCGACTGGTTCTATTCCCGCAGCGGCCGAGCTGATCGCCGCAATCGCTGGACTCGATCAGGGCGTCGTGGTCCTGCCCGGGCTTGACACGAGCATGCCGGACGCGCACTGGGCCAAGCTCGACGATCGTTCGGCTCTTGATGTACTACCAAATCCCGCGGTGCGCGGTCATTCGCAATACGGACTTGCCCATCTGCTGAACCGGATCGGTATAAGCCGAGATGAGGTGCAGCGTCTTGCGGCAGCGGACGCTGCGTTGGGTGATCGCGCGGAAATCCTCTCGCGTGCCATGGCTCCTGCCGAGGCAACTGATGGCTGGAAGGCCTGGCGCGACGGATTTGCCACGGACCGGTTCGGAGTTGCATTTGGTGATGTCGCACTGATCGAAGCAGCCAACGAGCGCGAGGAGGCCACCGCCATCGCGATCGCGCTTCGGCTGGGTCTGGAACAGCCCGGGGCCGACAGTGAAAGCCGCGTAGCGCTGATCACGCCGGATCGCGCATTGGCACGCCGGGTGATGGCAGAACTTGCCCGCTTCGGTATCCAGGCCGACGATTCGGCCGGTACACCGCTGACCGGCACGCAGCAGGCCATGCTCACGCAGGTACTGGTCGAAGCCTGCCTGCGGCCGGGCGACCCGGTGGCGATCGTCTCCCTGCTCAAGCACCCGCTGGCGCGGTTCGGCTTCGATGCGGAGACCGCGCGCACGGCTGCCGACGCGCTTGAAACGATCGCATTGCGCGGCGGCATCAAATCGCTGGATCTGGCGGAGATGGAGCCACTGTTCGAGCAAGGTCTGGCGGCCCATCTTGTCGACCGACACGCACCGCAATGGCGTCAGTCACTCTCCGACGAGGCCATCATGCTTGCGCGGGAACTGGCGCGACGGGTGACGGCTGCGGTGGAACCATTGGTGGGCGTCCTGGTGCGCAACGCCGATGGTCGCGTCCTGTCGAACAGACTGGCGCTGGGGGACTGGGCAGAACGCACAGGTCGGGTGATCGAGGCCGTTTGTGTCGATGAACGCGGAGATCTGGCCGGGATCTGGGGCGAAGAGGCCGGCGATACGCTTGCCGAACTGCTGACCCAGGTCATCGCAACCGAAGGGCGGATCGAGGCCGACGGCTCGCAATGGATCGACATTGTCGCAGCCTTGATGGCCGGACAGGCCGTGAAGCCAAAGGCGATGCGCCATCCTCGGGTTTTCATCTTCGGTACGCTCGAAGCGCGGCTGCAGACTGTCGACATGATGGTGATCGGCGGGATGAACGAGGGTAGCTGGCCGGGACAAACCACCAACAATCCTTTCCTGTCGCGCGTGATGAAAGCGGAAATCGGACTAGAGCCGCCAGAGCGGCAGATTGGTCAGGTTGCACATGATTTCGAAATGGCCTGCGGGACCCGCCGGCTGATCTTTTCGCGTTCGCTGCGCCAGGGATCGGCACCGACCGTTGCCTCGCGCTGGCTGCAGCGGCTTCTGGCGCTGGGTGGATCTGCCTTTGAGAAGGATCTCAAACAGCGCGGCGATCTCTATCGCCGCTATGTCGAACTGCTGGACAATGGCGACAACCAGGCGCCGGCACAGAGACCGGCACCCAGACCGAAGGCAGAGCTGCAACCACGTTCTTTCACCTTCAGCGAGGTCGGACGCTTCCGGCGGGATCCCTACGCGATCTATGCCAAACGCATTCTGCGACTTGATGCCGTCGATCCGTTCAATGAGGATCCCGGTGCAGCAGAACGTGGCACGCTCTATCACGGCATCGTCGATCGCTTCATCAGGGAGGGACATGATCCGGCACGCAGGGATGCCCTCGACATCCTCTACCGGATTACCGACGAGGAATTCCTCAAGGAAGACCTGCCACTGCATATCGATATCGTCTGGCGCCAGCGTTTCTATGGCGTGGCACAGTCGTTTCTCAAATGGGAGAGAGAACGAAGACCGGAGATTCGCAAGACGCTGACCGAGGTGCGCGGCAATGTCGTGTTGAAACCGATTGATATCACCATTCGGGGGATCGCCGACCGGATCGACATCAAGGGCGGCGGCCATGCCGATATCATCGACTACAAGACCGGTCTCAATCCGAGCGCTGCCCAGGCGCGAAGCCTGCTCGATCCGCAGCTGGCGCTGGAGGCCGCAGCGTTGATGGAGGGCGCTTTTGGTCCTGCCGGACAACTGAAGCCGGAAAACCTGATCTATGTACGGTTGAGACCAGGAGACCGGTTCGGTGCAGACCACGTCAACAACGAACTTTCGGGCCGAGGTGACAATCGCAAATCGGCAGCGGAACTGGCCGTCCAGGCGGTCGATGAGCTGGGGAAATTCATCCAGGCGCTGCAATCGGGCGACCGTGGCTTTGTCTCGCGGCTGATCCCGGCCGAGCAGACCAAATACGGCGGCGAGTATGATCATCTGGCGCGTGTGGCAGAATGGTCGACCGCCGACAGCGAGGAGGCGAGTTCCGATGAGTGACAATCCTTCCCTGCCCTCAGACCTGCCGACCGGCGATGATCCTGGTGCGTGGATCGACTGGACGACCGTGGAGCAGTCGCGCGCCTCGCATCCCGGCCAGTCCGCCTGGGTGTCGGCCAATGCCGGCTCCGGCAAGACGCATGTGCTGACCCAGCGCGTCATTCGCCTTCTGCTGGCAGGGGCCCGCCCCTCCTCCATCCTTTGCCTCACCTATACAAAGGCGGCTGCTTCGGAAATGTCCAACCGTGTTTTCGACCGACTGGCCGAATGGGCAACACTGGATGACGCCGAACTGGCCAAGCGCGTGACGGCCATCGAGCAGCGCGTACCGGACCGCACGACGCTTGCGACCGCACGCCAACTCTTTGCCAAGGCGCTCGAGACGCCGGGCGGGTTGAAAATCCAGACAATCCACGCCTTCTGCGAGGCGCTGCTGCACCAGTTTCCGCTGGAGGCCAATGTCGCTGGCCATTTCAGCGTTCTCGATGATCGGGCCGCCATTGCGGTTCTCGCCGAGGCCCGCCGCTCGCTGCTGACAGCGACATCGACCGAAAACAACGCGGACCTGGCGGAAGCCTTCTCCCAGGTACTCAGCATAGCGGATGAAAGTGGGCTGGAAACGCTCATCAGCGATATCGTCGCCAATCGCCACGCCATCCGGCAGTTCCGTCGCGAATCCGCCCGCCACGGCAGCATTGACGCGACCTTGCGCCTGCGCTTCGGAATCAGCCCCGATGAAAGCGAAACATCCCGGGCAGAGGCCTATTGGCCGCTTGCCGGCCTGTCAGGTCCGGTCTTTGCCCACTATGTTCGTTTGGCGCTGGAAAAAGGCGGCGAGAAGGTTCGCTCGGTTGCCGAAACGCTGGAGCGTGTGCTTGTCGAACGCGATCCCCTGGAGCGGGCAAAGCTGCTCGATGGTGCCTTCCTGACACAGGCGGAAGCGCCCAAGGCCGACAGCTCGCTGATTGCCGCTGCCATGACCAAGCAGGCACCCGAGTTGCGCGACGCGGTGATTGCGGCCCGTGAACACGTGGTTTCCACCCGCGACCGGTTGCGGATCTTCCGCATGTACGAGGCGACAAAGGCGGCCCTGACACTCGCAGTCCGGTTGGACGAAGACTATGAAGAGCTGAAGAAACGCCGGTCGCAGCTCGATTTCGAGGATCTGATCGCCCGCAGCGCGGAACTTCTGATGCGCGCCGATGTCGGCGCCTGGGTGCACTACAAGCTCGACCAGGGCATCGATCATATCCTCGTCGACGAGGCACAGGATACGAGCCCGGTTCAATGGTCGGTTATCCGGTCGCTGCGCGAAGACTTCTTCTCCGGTGCCAGCGCCCGTCCCGGCGTGCGAACTTTCTTTGCCGTGGGTGACGAAAAACAGTCGATCTATTCATTCCAGGGTGCCCGCCCGGAACAGTTTTCCGTCGAGGCAAAACAGACGCAGCAGGCCGTCAACAATGGCGGCCAGACGTTCAACACGATCCGCCTGCCGCTTTCCTTCCGGTCGACCTCGGCAATCTTGTCCGCTGTCGACCAGGTATTTTCCGTCCGCGAGAACTTTCGCGGCCTCAGTGCTTTCGGCGATGCCGTCGTGCATATGTCGAGCCGTAGCGGCCACCCGGGCGAAGTCGATCTCTGGGAGATGATTGCAGCGGAAAAGCTGGACAAGAACGAGGACTGGACGGCGCCTTTCGACGCCACCCCGGAAAGCGCGCCGTCGGCCATTCTTGCACGGCGCATAGCGCATACGATCAGCGAAATGGTGGGCAAACAGACGATCATTGAAAAGGGTGTCGAACGGCTGATCCAGCCCGGCGACATCCTGGTGCTGGTGCGCAAGCGCGACAGTTTCGTCAATGCATTGACCCGGTCGCTGAAGCGTCCCTACAGTATTCCGGTAGCGGGTGCCGACCGACTGAAGCTGACAAACCATATTGCCGTGCAGGACATGCTGGCGCTTGGCCGTTTCCTGCTGCTACCGGCCGACGATCTTTCTCTGGCTGCGATCCTGAAAAGTCCGCTGTTCAATCATCTCGAAGACCAGCTTCTGGTTCTTGCCGCCGAACGGCCGGAAAAGCAGAGCCTCTGGGCTCGCCTGCAGGATCTTGCAGCCCAGGACGGATCGCCCTGGGCTGCAAGCTTGAAGAAACTGCAGCTTTTTCTGGATCTCTCGCGCACTCACTCGGTGCACGACTTCTATGCCCGGGTCTTGGGCATGCATGGCGGACGACGGGTTTATCTCGGACGGCTCGGGACGGAAGTCAGCGACATTCTCGACGAGTTCCTGACGTTTGCACTGTCCTTTGAAACCGCCGGGCTGCCGGGCCTGCAATCCTTCATCTCAACGCTGGAGATGGAAGCGCCGGAGGTGAAGCGGGAGCAGGACAAGGAGCGCAACGAAGTCCGGATCATGACCGTGCACGCCTCGAAAGGGCTTGAAGCGCCCGTGGTTTTTCTGGTCGATGGCGGATCAAAGGCTTTCAACGCGAACCATCTCGCCAAGCTCCGTCTGCTTGAATTACACACGGAGCAACCGGCAGTTCCGATCTGGGTGCCGACCAAGGCGCTCGGCAACTCTCTGACCGAGGCAGATAGCCAAATACGCCGGAGCCAGACGGAAGAGGAATATCGGCGGCTTCTCTATGTTGCCATGACGCGAGCGGCCGACCGACTGATCATCTGCGGTTATCGCGGCGTGCAGGATCCGGGCGATATCTGGCACCGGATGATTGCCGATGCGCTTGCCGGTGACGAAATCCATTGCAGCCCTGCAGAATTCAAAGGCGCAGACGGGGAATGGTCAGGTCTCAAATGGCGCCTGCCGCTTTCGCAGAAAGTATTTCCGCTTTCGGACGAGGCGGCCGTTGACGATGTCGAATTGCATCTGCCAGTAGCGCTATCTCGGCCCCTGCCCCCACCTGTCAGTCTTCCGCGACCGCTCAGCCCATCGGGCGCCGGCAGCATCGTTCTCGACGACACCGACGATATGCTGACGGCCTCGGCACTGTTTACCGAGGAGAAGAAGGCGGAGCTTTCGCTTCAGCGCGGCCGATTGGTCCACCGCATGCTGCAGACACTGCCTGCCATCGCGGCCTCCGACAGGGTCCAGGCAGCACAACGTTATGCCGCGCGTGCCGCGCGTTTCTGGCCCCGGCCCGAGCGGGATAGCCTTGTTGATACGGTCATGTCCGTACTTGATGCACCTGGCCTTGCGCCTCTGTTTTCGAGTGCGAGCCAGCCGGAAGTGTCTGTGATGGGCACGCTCATGCTAAAAGGCGAACCTCGCGCAGTCTCCGGCCGCATCGACCGGATGGCCGTGCTGGACGACCGGGTTCTGCTTGTCGACTACAAGACCAATCGCAACCCGCCGCATCATGTGCGCGATGTGCCTCTTTCGCATCGGGCACAGCTGGCGATCTACCGGGAAATCCTCAAACCGCTTTATCCGTTGAAGCCGATCGAATGCCTGCTGATCTACACGGAAACGGGGACAGTGCTGGACCTTCCGGAAGACGTGATGCGCGCCTCTCTTGCCGACCTCGAAACATCATGAGATACCGCATATTGAAATTACCGCGACGCGGCATCACATATCTAGTCAATTCGATATCTATAAGGAGAGCCCGATGGCTACTGTAAAAGTCGACAAGTCCAATTTCCAGGCCGAAGTTCTCGATGCGGCCGAGCCGGTCGTCGTGGATTTCTGGGCCGAATGGTGCGGCCCGTGCAAGATGATCGCGCCGAGCCTGGAGGAGATCTCCAACGAGCTCGCCGGCAAGGTGAAGATCGTCAAGCTGAACATCGATGAAAATCCAGAACTGGCTGCCCAGTTCGGCGTTCGCTCGATCCCGACGCTGGCCGTGTTCAAGGGCGGCGAAGTGGCCGATATCAAGGTCGGCGCTGCGCCCAAGACTGCCCTGTCGAGCTGGATTTCCAGCGCCGCCTGAGGCCCTGCGAAAGCTTGGAGAATTCAAAAGCCCGGAATTTCCGGGCTTTTTTCATGTCGGAATGGTGCCGTTCTGCGCCAGAACATTGCCGGCAAGATAGAGCGATCCACCGATCATGATACGCGGCGGCGGTCCGCCCGCTGTTCGTTCTGCAATCGCATTCAGCGCCTCGCCCAGCGACCCCATCGGCAAAGCGGTCAATCCGGCATCCGCTGCGGATTGCGCCAGCGCGACGGGATCGAGACCGACGTCGGAGCCTTCGATTGGTACGGTGTACACCGCATGGGCGATACCGGCGAATGCGCGGAAGTAGCCGATCGGATCCTTTGTGTTGATCATGCCGACAACCAGATGCAGCGGGCGCGCCTTGCGCTCTTCCATCGCCGCCATGGCTTCGGCAATCACTTCGCCAGCACCCGGATTATGGCCGCCATCGAGCCAGATCTCGGCACCCGCCGGTGCACGATCGACCAGATGCCCTTCGGTCAGTCGTTGCAGACGACCGGGCCATTCGACCGACAGCATGGCCTTCTCGGCAACCATCTCGTTGACCGCAAAGCCAGCCGCCTTCACAGCACGGATGGCCGTTGCGGCATTGCCGATTTGGTGGCGCCCGGGAAGGCGGGGAAGCGGCAGATCCATGAGGCCGAACTCATCCTGATAGACCAATCGGCTGAATTCCTCATAGGCGAGGAAATCCTGGCTGAAGACGGAAAGCGGACAGCCCAGCCTTTCAGCTGTGCCAATCAACACGTCACGGGCGCCTTCGAACTCCTGATGGCCAATGACCACTGGAACACCGCGCTTCATGATGCCGGCCTTCTCGGCTGCGATCAGTTCGACTCGATCGCCGAGATAGGCCTGGTGATCGAGGGAAATCGGCTGGATGATCGAGACGGCGGGCTTTTCAACGACATTGGTGGCATCGAAACGACCACCGAGGCCAACTTCGATAACGGCAACGTCGGCAGGCTGCTCGGAAAACAGCAGGAACGTCACCGCCGTCAGGATTTCGAAGACGGTGATCGACTGGCCACCGTTGGCGTCGGCAACACGGCGGAGCGCATCGGCAAAGACCGCATCATCGACGATCTGGCCTGGACCGGCCTTGACGCCGATGCGATAGCGTTCATGCCAGCGGACAAGGTGCGGCGAGGTATGGACATGGACCGACAGCCCCTGGGCTTCGAGCAGTGCCCGGCAAAAGGCCGTCGCCGAGCCTTTGCCATTGGTGCCGGCGACATGAATGACCGGCGGCAAACGCCTTTCGGGATTGCCCAGAAGGTCGAGCAGGCGGCGGATGCGGTCGAGGGAGAGATCGTAACCCTTGGGGTGCAGCCCCATGAGTTTTTCGATCTCGGCATCGGCCAGACTCAAGGTAGGCACTGTCATCACGGTCGTTCCACTGCCATCGGCCAAATACTAAGTGTCAGGCCGATGCCTTTGTCGGGAGTGTTATGGCGCCGTTCGAAACCACATCGTTGGCCGGACGCTTGGTCATGATCTTCAAGACGCGGGCCAGAAGATCGGGAATCTCGTGACGCTTGACCACCATGTCGACCATGCCATGCTCGAGCAGATATTCCGATGTCTGGAAACCTTCTGGCAGCTTTTCACGGATGGTCTGCTCGATGACGCGTTTGCCGGCAAAGCAGATTTCAGCGCCCGGTTCGGCGATGTGCAGATCGCCAAGCATGGCGTAAGATGCGGTGACACCACCCGTGGTCGGATTGGTCAGAACGACAATGTAAGGAAGCCCGGCTTCCTTCAGCATGTCCACAGCAACCGTCGTTCGCGGCAACTGCATCAAGGACAGGATGCCTTCCTGCATGCGCGCGCCGCCCGATGCGGGGAACATGACCAAGGGGCACTTTTCCTTCAGCGCGCGTTCGAAAGCCTTCACGATCGCCTCGCCGGCTGCAATGCCGAGCGAACCGCCCATAAAGTTGAACTCATGAACAACGGCTACAAGTTTGAGCCCCTGGACGGTGCCGACGCCAGCCAGGATGGTATCCTCCTGTTCGGTCTTCAGACGGCTGTCCTTCAGGCGGTCGGTGTATTTCTTCGAATCGCGGAACTTCAGCGGGTCCTGCGCCACCTTGGGCTGCTGCAGGGCCTCATACTGGCCGTTGTCGAACAGGTCGATCAGGCGATCCTTGGCCGGCATCTTCATATGGTAGCCAGAGGCGGGAATGACCCACTTGTTCTCTTCGAGGTCCTTGTGGAAGACCATCTCACCCGTTTCAGGGCACTTGATCCAGAGGTTTTCCGGCACTTCCCGGCGACCCAGCATGGAATTGATGCGCGGGCGCACGTAATTGGTGATCCAGTTCACGCGGTATACTCCTGACGTTTACAGCCTTTATCGGAAAATTACTCGGCAGCAGCAAGGCGCGCACTGCGCACACCACTTGCAAGGCCGCGAACCAGGGTGACGACGGCCTGAACCGTATCCGCCGTGGCTTTCCCGTCAGCTGTCAGATTGTTGGCGACCTGATTGACGATGGCGGTGCCGACGACAACGCCGTCCGCGCTCGTCCCTATCAGGCGGGCATGTTCTGCGGTCTTGACGCCAAAGCCGACACAAATCGGCAGATCCGTGTGGGACTTGATGCGCTGAACGGCGCCTGCCACACGGGATGGATCAAGCATCGACGACCCTGTGATACCGTTCATCGACACGTAGTAGA
Source organism: Rhizobium sp. 18065 (assembly GCF_902706095.1). GTDB lineage: Bacteria > Pseudomonadota > Alphaproteobacteria > Rhizobiales > Rhizobiaceae > Allorhizobium. The sequence continues at coordinate 100,508 of NZ_CACSJP010000012.1, read as the reverse complement.
CAAAGCCGGACGTATTCTGCAGCACAGTCGGCAGGCGCTTGTCGTCCGTTGTCGGCGTGGCCAGACGGATGAAATTGATGTCGCGGCGACGGGCAGGAATACAAAGTTCGTCGTCCATTTCCGGCGGAAGATCGACAACGATCAGGCCGTCGATGCCCACTTCGATCGCAACATCGAGGAAATGCTCGACGCCGAAGACATAGATCGGATTGTAGTAGCCCATCAGCACGATCGGCGTGGACTGATCGATCTTGCGGAATTCGCGTGCAAGTTCCAGCGTCTTAAGCAGGGTCTGGCCCGACTTCAGGGCGCGCTGCCCCGCCATCTGGATCGCAGGACCATCGGCCATCGGATCAGAGAACGGCATGCCAAGCTCGATCACGTCAGCACCAGCTTCCGGCAGCGCCTTCATGATCGCCAGCGATGTGGCATAGTCCGGATCGCCGGCCATGAAGTAGGTCACCAGGGCGGGACGGCCTTCAGCCTTCAGATCGGCGAAGCGTTTATCCATACGTGCAGTCATGATCAGAGCCCCATTCCGAGAATCTTGCCGACAGTGAATATGTCCTTGTCGCCGCGACCGCAGAGATTCATGACAATGATCTGGTCCTTGTCCATCGTCGGCGCGCGCTTGATGACTTCGGCAAGAGCGTGGCTCGGCTCAAGCGCCGGAATGATGCCTTCGGTCCGGGTCAACATCTGGAAGGCGGCGAGCGCCTCGTCGTCCTTGATCGGCACATATTCAACGCGGCCCATGTCCTTCAGCCAGGAGTGCTCTGGCCCGATGCCCGGATAGTCGAGACCGGCGGAGATCGAGTGACCTTCCTTGATCTGGCCGTCGCCGTCCTGCAGCAGATACGTGCGGTTGCCATGCAGGACGCCCGGCGAACCCGCCGTCAGAGAGGCGCAATGCTCTTCGCCCTCAAGCCCCTTGCCACCGGCTTCGACGCCAACGATCCGGACACTTTCGTCATCCAGGAACGGATGGAAAAGGCCGATCGCGTTTGAACCGCCACCGACGGCTGCGATCAGCATGTCCGGAAGACGGCCTTCGGCCGCCATAAGCTGTTCGCGCGTCTCGCGACCAATCACCGACTGGAAGTCGCGGACCATTTCTGGATAGGGATGCGGGCCAGCGGCCGTACCGATCATGTAGTAGGTGTCATCGACATTGGTGACCCAATCCCGCAGCGCCTCGTTCATGGCGTCCTTCAGCGTTCCGTGTCCGGCCGTCACTGGCTTCACCTCGGCGCCGAGCAGCTTCATTCGGAAAACGTTCGGTGCCTGGCGCTCGACATCGGTCGCGCCCATATAGACGACACAGGGAATGCCGAAACGCGCAGCGACGGTTGCCGACGCCACGCCATGCTGGCCGGCACCGGTCTCTGCGATGATGCGGGTCTTGCCCATGCGCTTGGCAAGCAGGATCTGACCAAGGCAATTGTTGATCTTGTGCGAACCGGTGTGGTTGAGTTCGTCACGCTTGAAATAGATCTTCGCGCCGCCCAGTTCTTCCGTCAGGCGCTCGGCGAAATATAGCGGGCTCGGCCGGCCTGTATAATGGGTGTTCAGATGCGCCAGCTCAGCCTGGAATTCCGGATCGGTCTTCGCCTTTTCCCACTCTGCCTGGAGGTCGAGGATCAGCGGCATCAGTGTTTCGGCAACGAAGCGGCCACCGAATATGCCGAAACGGCCGTCTTCGTCCGGACCTTCCCGGAAGGAATTGGGTTTGGGTGTTTCGTTCACTTGACACTCCCTGATACCGGTACGCGGCGCGAGGCATCAGCGACCGCCGCAAAAAACTCGTCCATCATCTGCAGATCCTTGACCCCAGGCGCGCTTTCGACGCCAGAGGAAACATCAATCCCACGGGCGCCCGTTTCGCGCAGGGCGTCAGCGATATTGTCCTTGTTGAGCCCACCGGAAAGCATGTAATTCACACTTTCGTCAAGCGAGCTGAGTAGGCGCCAATCAAAGGTTACGCCGTTTCCACCGGGCAGGTCCGAGCCGACCGGCGGCTTCGCATCGAAGAGAAACCGGTCAGCAATGCCTATATAGGGTTCGATCCGCTTCAGGTCATCGGGCTCGCGGATCGAAAATGCCTTCATGATCGGCAACCCTGTCATAGCCTTGACCGTCAAAAGCCGATCCGGGCTTTCATGTCCATGAAATTGCAGGATATCGGGACGCAGCAGCGCGATGATTTCGTCCAGGTCGTCGGCATCTGCATCGACGGTTACAGCAACGATCTTGGCACGGCCGCGGACGCGGTCCGCAAGGGTCCCCGCAATGTCCGGCTCGATGTTACGCGGGCTCTTGGCGAAAAAAATGAAGCCGATATGGGTCGCCCCGCGCTCAACAGCGCGATCGACAGCCTCCGGCGTCTTCAATCCGCAGATCTTGATATCGGGTCTCATGGCAGCGAATTCGCACGAAATCGCCAAAGAGTCGAGCCAAATTGCGACCTATGCTGAACGGTCAGAGGCCGATCAGCTGAAGTCGATCGCATGAAGCGCAGAGCCATGGCGTTTCAACCATGCCTTGGATTCATCCATGTGCGGGCAGAGTTCCCTGCAAAGTGTCCAGAATGCCGGACCGTGGTTCATTTCACGCAGATGCGCGACCTCATGGGCGGCGAGATAATCGATCACCGGCGGCGGCGCCATGACGATCCGCCAGGAGAAACTCAGCTTGCCATCCCAGGAACAGGATCCCCATCGGCTGCGCGTATCCTTCAAGCTGAGGCTCCTGATCGGTTTGCCGACCGACCGGGCGTGTTGCTCGGCCAAACGCTCCAGGTCCCGACGCGCTTCCTTCTTGAGAAAATCGCAGATACGGCGGGGCAGATGATCCTCGAGACCACTGACGCTGAGGATATGGCCGATTTCGCTGTCGATCGACTGGGTCAGTCCACGCATCTGTCCGGAGTGGACAATGCGGTGCTTGATGCCGCGCAGCGTGATCTCGCCACCATCCTCAATCGCACCGCCAACGGACTGCCGCGCAAGCCGGGTCCGGAGCCAGCCCTGATGGCGATCGAGGAAGTCGTCAATGTCGCGCTCCTTGAGACCATGAGGAATGGTCATCTTCAATGCCCGGCCGCCGGGCTCGATACGCAGCGTGATGCGTGTTGCCCGGATGTTCCTGCGGATCGTCAGAGGCAGTTCCCGGCCATCGACAGCCAGCGTCCTGTCCAGCGCTATACTGGACGTGCGTGTGGCGGCGGGCTTTTTGAACAGGGAGAACATCGATGTCTTTTAGCCGATTCGTACGGGAAAATGACGCATAAAAAGGCCGGCATCAAGGATGCCGGCCTCGTTTGGTCGCGCAAGCACACCGTCAGTTGCCGGAATTGCCCATCGGCGCAATCCCCTGATCGGCAGATTTCACCTGTTGGCGATCGCGCATGAAGCGATCGAATTCTTCCTGGTCCTTGGCGCGACGCAGTTCACGCCCATAAGCGTCGAACTCCGCGCGCATTTCGTCGAGCCTGCGACGCTCTTCATCAAGCCGATCGAGCTCTGCCTTGCGCCAATCGTCGAAGGCGACATTGCCGGTGGCCGAAGTCGAACCCTGATAGCGGCTCGAGCGGCACCAGGCAAAAGCGTCGTCCGCCTTGCGGTTGGCTTCACGCTTGAAAGTCTGGAACTTGTCGCCAAACAGAATGTAGGCAAGCATGGCAAGGCCGAGCGGCCAGAATACCATGAATCCAAGTACCATCAGGACGACGGTCGCCGGAGTCCAATCCGGTCGAAGCAATGCTGACTGGTTCATCATCGATTACCCTCGTTTCATCGGGGGCAGGATGCCGACCGATGGAATCGATGTGGGAAACGGCAGGCTGGCGTTCAAGAGAAAAGCGGATCCAAATGAATAACCATCTGAATCCGCTAATGTAAATCGGATCTAGTAGCTCGCGCTTTAGCTCGCCTTGCCGCCCTTGATAACGCGCTTTACCGGCGTCGCCTTCACGCCCTTGCTGTGCTTGGCAGCGAAAGCGATGATGCGAGGGGCGATTTCCCTGCGGAAACGCGAACCATTGAATACGCCGTAGTGACCGACATCCGGCTGCATGTAATGCATTCGCATCTCATCCGGAATGCTGCTGCAGATCGTCTGCGCCGCCTTGGTCTGTCCAACGCCGGAGATATCGTCGTTCTCGCCTTCAACCGTCAGCAGAGCGACATTGCGGATCGCCTTGGTGTCGACCGGCTTGCCACGATGCAGCATCTCGCCCTTCGGCAGAGAATGCTTGATGAAGACCGTATCGACGGTCTGGAGATAAAACTCGGCGGTGAGATCCATCACGGCCAGGTATTCGTCGTAAAAGTCGCGATGCTTCTCCGCGGAGTCGCCATCATTCTTGACCAGATGGCCGTAGAATTCCTTGTGCGCGATCATATGGCGATCCAGGTTCATCGACATGAAACCCGAGAGCTGCAGGAAGCCAGGATAGACGGAACGCATGACGCCCGGCTGCGGCCACGGAACCTGCATGATGACATTGTCGCGGAACCATTCGATCGGCTTGTTCTGCGCCAGCTGATTGACGGCTGTCGGATTGATGCGTGTGTCGATCGGGCCACCCATCAGCGTCATCGACGCCGGCGCGCAGGTATCGCCATCAGCTTCCATAACAGCGACCGCAGCCAAGACCGGAACGGACGGCTGACAGACGGCGACCACGTTGGTGTCCGGGCCGAGATGATGGAGTATCTCGATCACGTAGTCGATATAGTCATCCAGATCGAAGTCACCATCGGTTACCGGCACCATACGGGCATCGATCCAGTCGGTGATGTAGACGTCGGCGCTCGGCAGCAACGCCTCGACCGTACCACGCAACAGCGTGGCATAGTGGCCGGACATCGGTGCAACGATCAGAATACGGGGGCCCTTATCCGTGCCGGCCGGAAGATGGCGCTTGAAGTGGATCAGGTCGCAGAATGGCTTGCGCCAGACCACCTCTTCCTCAACGGGAATTGCTTCACCGTTGATCGGCGTTGTCGGAAGACCAAATGCCGGCTTTCCGTAGCGGCGCGTGACGCGCTCAAACACTTCGAAGCCGGCCGAAAAGCTACGGCCGACGACCGTGTGTGACCAAGGGTTGAGAGGGTTTTTCCAGGCCAGGTTCATCGCATCCGCTGTCGCGCGAAACGGCGCCATAACAGCATGGTTGAGTTCATAGAGCTGATAGAACATCGCTTGGCTCACCTTCCGGTCGTGTTGGGCATATAAGCCCATTTCGATATGCTACACTAACAGAGTTTTTGCAGTGCAAAAGCCTTTTGATGCGTAGCATCCAAGGAGTGTGAGGCACGCGCATACCCGTTCAGACATAAGCTGACTGAAAAGACTTAAAGTTCCCATCACATCCGCTGGTTAACCGTTATCCGCGTCCGCTTGAGGGATTTGTGCGACAGCGAAGGAAGTGCTGGCAAGGGTTTGGCAATTGCGCCATCTTGTGCGGGCAAGCCTGCCAAAACTGCAAAGGAACCCTATGACCACCAGCAATAGCCGTCAGTCCGAGCACAAAGTTGATTCGGTATTTCTCGACCGTTGGTCTCCGCGCGCTTTCGACGACAGCATCATGCCGAAGGCGGATCTGCTGACCATTCTCGATGCCGCCCATTGGGCACCGTCCGCGTTCAACTACCAGCCCTGGCGTTTTGTCTACGGCCTCAAGGGCACTGCCGAATTCGACAAGTTGCTCGGCATCCTGAATGAGTTCAACCAGGGCTGGGCCAAGACGGCCTCGGCACTGGTCATCGTGTTTTCCGACACGCTGAGCCGCCCGGCGGATGGCTCTGCGCCAAAGCCATTCCGGAGCCACAGCTTCGATGCGGGCGCAGCCTGGGGTCTTCTGGCGCTCCAAGCCGTCAAGTCAGGTTATTTCGCCCACGGCATGACCGGCATCGACTTCGACAAGGCGGCGGCAGATCTCGGCGCTCCGGACGGCTTCCATGTCGAAGCCGCCATCGCGATCGGAAAGCCCGGTGACAAGTCGGTCCTGCCGGAAGGCCTGCGTGCCCGTGAAATGCCAAACGACCGCAAGCCGCTGAGCGACGTGGCGTTCGAAGGTGGCTTCTGACAGCATGTCGAGATTAAGAGTTTCACGTGAATCACGTTAACTATGATTCACGTGAAAACTGCGGACAAACAAAATGGCCACATTCCCGGGAATGTGGCCATTTTGTTTGATGATTGCCGACCAGATCAGATGTCGAGATTGGCAACGTTCAGAGCGTTTTCCTGGATGAAATCACGCCGTGGCTCAACTTCGTCGCCCATCAATCGTGCGAACAGGCTATCGGCATCTGTCGCGTCATTGACACGGACCTGGAGCAGCGAACGAACGTTCGGATCGAGCGTCGTTTCCCACAACTGCTCGGCATTCATCTCGCCAAGGCCCTTGTAGCGCTGCATGGAAAGACCCTTGCGGCCGGCAGCAAAGATATGGTCGAGCAAGGCTCGCGGGCCAGACATGTCGGTCTTGCCATCCTTGCGCGCCAGAACCGGCGGCTCGGAATAGATATCATGCAGACGCGGCGTCAACTGATCGATATGGCGGGCATCGGACGAACCGATCAGCGCAACATCGACGGCTGCCGTTTCTTTCACACCGCGCACCATGCGCTCAAACCGCAGGCCACCCTCGTCAGTGACAAAGCCTTGCCAGCCGCGCTCGGTTTCCTCGGCGATCATGTCGAGGCGGCGCGCGACTTCCGCAGCGGTTGCCTCGGCGCGGGCGCGGTTGTCGGTGAGTTCGGGATTGAGTGCACCGGCAATTGCCGCCTGCTCGATGACATTGCGATTGTAGCGCGAATGCAGACCTTCAACGAGAGAACGCAGGCGAAGGGCATCCTGGATGACATCGCGCAGATCCTGACCGGCGCGAACTTCACCATTGGCAAGCGTCAGGGTCGCTTCCTCGATACCCATGGTGATCAGGTACTCTTCGAGTGCCTTCTCGTCCTTGAGATACTGGACCGACTTGCCGCGCGACACCTTATAGAGCGGCGGCTGGGCGATGTAGAGATGGCCGCGCTCGATCAGTTCCGGCATCTGGCGGAAGAAGAAGGTCAGAAGCAGCGTTCTGATATGCGCACCGTCCACGTCAGCATCGGTCATGATGATGATCTTGTGGTAACGCAGCTTGTCGGCGTTGAACTCATCCTTACCGATCGACGTTCCGAGCGCCGTGATCAGCGTGCCGATTTCCTGGCTCGACAGCATCTTGTCGAAACGTGCGCGTTCGACGTTCAGGATCTTACCGCGCAGCGGCAGGATCGCCTGGCTTTCGCGAGACCGGCCCTGCTTTGCCGAGCCACCAGCCGAGTCACCCTCGACGAGGAAGAGTTCGGACTTGGCCGGATCGCGCTCGGAGCAATCGGCGAGCTTGCCGGGCAACGAGGCGATGTCGAGAGCGCCTTTGCGGCGGGTCAGTTCACGCGCCTTGCGCGCAGCTTCGCGCGCGGCAGCAGCTTCAACGACCTTTCCGACGAGGATCTTGGCTTCGCTCGGATGCTCTTCGAACCATGTGCTGAGCGCCTCATTCACCAGGCTTTCGACCACCGGGCGAACTTCGGACGAAACAAGCTTGTCCTTTGTCTGCGAGGAGAATTTCGGATCCGGCACCTTGACCGAGAGGACAGCAGTCAGGCCTTCGCGGCAGTCTTCGCCCTGGAGCGTGACCTTTTCGCGCTTGGTGATACCCGAGCTTTCACCGTAGGACGTTACCTGACGGGTGAGCGCCGCGCGGAAACCCGCCATGTGGGTGCCGCCGTCGCGCTGGGGAATGTTGTTGGTGAAGCAGAGCACGTTCTCGTGGTAGCTGTCGTTCCACCACATGGCCACTTCGACCGTGATACCGTCCTTTTCGCCGCGGATGGCCACCGGCTTTTGCACCAGTGGCTTCTTCGCACGGTCGAGATAGACAACGAATGCTTCGAGACCGCCGTCATAGACCATTTCTTCCTGGCGGATATCCGAGCGACGCTTGTCGGTCAGCAGAATACGGACGCCGGAATTGAGGAAGGCCAGCTCGCGCAGGCGATGCTCCAGCGTGTTGTAGTCGAATTCGATGTTGGTGAAGGTGTCCGGGCTTGGCAGGAAGGTGACTTCCGTGCCGGAGCGGCCTTCGTAGTCGCCGATGACGCGTAGCGGCGCGTCGGCCACGCCATGGGTAAAGCTGATCTCGTGGACCTTGCCGACACGACGGATCTTGAGGTTCAGCTTGACCGACAGCGCATTCACGACCGAAACGCCTACGCCGTGCAGACCACCCGAAACCTTGTAGGAATTCTGGTCGAACTTGCCGCCGGCATGCAGCTGGGTCATGATGACCTCGGCAGCAGACACACCCTCGCCGGTATGGATATCCGTCGGAATGCCACGACCGTTATCTGTCACGGTGACCGAGCCGTCTGCGTTCAATGTGACCGTGACGATGTCGGCATGTCCGGCCAAGGCTTCGTCGATCGCGTTGTCGACGACTTCGTAGACCATGTGGTGTAGACCTGAACCATCGTCCGTATCACCGATATACATGCCCGGCCGCTTGCGGACTGCATCCAGTCCCTTGAGCACCTTGATCGAGTCGGCACCATATTCGGCCGGTCCATCATTTTCCGTGATCGGCAAGTCGGTCATTCAGCAATCTTTCCAGTCAATTCTCAAAGGGTCTGCCTGATTCGAATCAGCAGCTTCAAGCGGCTCGACTATAGGGGTTTTGATATCAGTTCCAAAGGCGCGAGCATTGTTTCCCGTGGATATCGCGGGATTTACGCCTTTCACATCCGATTTTTGGCAGCATCAAGGACGTCCTGCAATTGCCTTAGCACATCCGGCGGCAACTGGCGAATCAGGCGCGCAAGGTCATTGGCAAAGACGGTGTAGTCAGGCGCCATGCCGGCCGTGTCGAGAACGACACGCGGATCAGACTGCCGTGCGGTCGCAAACAGTTCGTCGGCCTCGTCCCAGATGATGTTGAAATAACCGGCGACGCGCTGGAGGAAGTCGAAATTCGGCAGGCCACGCTTTCCGTGTTCCAGCGCCGACAGATAGGCCGGCGAGACACCGATCGCCGCCGCCATCTGCTTTTGCGAAACGCCCTTGCGTTCCCGCAGTTCGCGCAGCGCATTGCCGAAGGGGGTCATCGACGATCCACTCCATGGCGCGAAAGACGAACATAGAGAGCGCCCTCCCCGCCGTGCTGACGGGCGGCGGGCTCGTAGGACGAAATCAGAAAGCGAAATTCCGGCATGGAAAACCAAATCGGCACCGCTCGTTTCAACGCGCCTTCGCTGCCGAGTGAACTGCCCTTGCCGGTGATGACCAGCACATGACGCAAACCGCGTTCATGGGCGCGGTGAAGGAAATCGAACAGCATGCCATGCGCTTCGCTCTGGATCAGGCCATGCAGATCGATGCGTGCTTCCAGAGCCAGATGGCCGCGCGACAGCTTGCGCTTGACCGGTCGTTCTAGCGGGTGATGGGTTCCAGATGGTTTGCGCGGGCCAGCAACCTGGCTGTTTTCGACGCTTGCGGGCAAAGCGAGGGCAGCCTTGGTCGGTACGGTATGTTCCGCTTCTGCTTCGACCTGGAATTGCTTTTCAAATTCCAGCAGATCTTCCAGTCGGCCAGGCATCGCGCGCGTCGAGCGGGCCACCTTGCCCCAGAGAATGCGATCTTCCGGATTGAATTTTGACCCGCCTGACACTCAGACAAACCTCGCTGCTGCCTGCTTCGGGATCAATATATAGAAGTCTGCCGCATCGCGCACGGCACCGGCCAATTCTCCGGCCTCGTCACCCGAGCCGGTGAAAATATCGCCACGGGCAGAACCGAGGATCGCCGATCCGGTATCGAGCGCCAGCATCAGCCGGGCGAATGGCGCACCGTGATCGAGGCTGGTCAGTGTTTCGGCATGAATGAAGAATGGAAATCCGAAAGTGTGGATCAAGCGATCCACTGCCAGCGAGCGACCTGCCACCAGCGGCACTTTGGCGGCGGCAATTGGTCCCTGGCACAGATCATCGACTTCGGCTTCGCGGAAGAAGATGTAGGAGCGATTGTGCCAGAGGATTTCGTCAACACGCTTCGGATGCGCGGCCAGCCAGGCACGGATCGACTGCATCGATATTTCAGCGTCCGGGATTTCCCCGAGATCGATCAAAAGTCTGCCAATGCCGGAAAACACATGCCCCGCCTTGCCGGCATAGGTTATGCGTTTGATGTTTCCATCCGGATAGCGCAGACGGGCTGCTCCCTGGACATGGGCGAAGAAGACATCGACCTTTGATTTGGCCCAGGCAATCTCCAGATCGCGCCCGTCCAGATAACCCTCGTCGATCGCTCGTCGATCCGGATAATGCGAAATCACGCCGCCAGCCTGATGTGCAAAGACATAGGATGGATCGATGGAGGCTGGCCGATTGTTGTCATCCAGATCGATCAGGTCTGACGGACGGCGGTAGAATGGAAATCGGTACTCATCGTCCGGGCGGCTCGATACCGGCACCTCGGGCTCGTAGAATGCAGTCACACGACCGGATGAGCCATCGAGCAATTCGATACGAAAGGGCTGACAGCGCTCGTCAAAAAAGGCGCGCGCTGAGGCGTCGTCGCTTGGATCGACCTGCTTTGCCTCTTCGAACAACGGCAAAAGGTCGCTGGCGTTCAAGCCAAGCGACCCGGTGCGATAGGGTTTAACGTCCGTGATATATGTCCGGCATGCCTGCATCGCCGGAAAGAGTGCCGAAGGGTCGTCCTTCTCCCAGCCCGGAAGATCTTCGAAGCGCACCGGCTTCAGCCGAAAATCGACACGGCCTTCAGTCATTGTTCTGCTTCGGTCGCGATCAGCTTCCAGTTCGGATCACGCGAACGAATGTCGCGTGCGAAGGTCCAGACGTCGTTGACCTCAGAAACGGCTTCCGCATCGCCATCGATCAGGGCACCAGCCTTGTCGTAGGTGGCCGTAATCAGTTGGCTGGCAATACGAACGGTTACCTGCTCCTCGCTGTCACGAACGGATGCCTGGGTGATTTCCGCTTTTTCAATGCCGACGAATGTTGACTTGATCACTTCGCCGCGGCTTTCGCGATCCGCAATGGCGCTTTCGAAGCCTTCGAGGACATCCCGCGACAGAAGGGTTTTCAAGGTCTTCCGGTCGCCATCGGCATAGGCCATGACGACCATCTCGTAAGCCATCTTGGCGCCGTTGAGAAATTCCTTCGGATTGAAAGCGGAATCGTGCCGGGTCAGTTCACGCAACTGATCGTTCAGCGGTGTGCCAGGCTTGGCGAAAGCGTCAATTGCAGCAAAACGATCCTCGCCATTGCCCTCTTCACGGCGTGGCAGGGTTACAACCTTGCTGTCGTCGGCCGGATCTTTCGACTGGTCGCGTTGCGCCAAAGGATCAAGCGGCGGCTTTTCATGCCCGGTCCGGCGTCCAAGGACGCTTCGCAGCTGGAAAAATATCAGCACCGCCGCCACAAGGAAGAACAATGTAACAAAATCATTTGATCCCATGGATACCGCCGGCCTTGATTGAATTTACTTATTCGATCTCCCATATAGTCGTCAGCGCCGTATCATTCAAATGGCAATCTTTGCAAAGAGTTTGCGCCGGCTCTTGCGATCGCATCGACACGTGGCGTTCGGAGACCGTTATGCGCATATCCCTGGCGCTCATACTGCTTGCGCCACTCGCTGAAATCGCCAGCCTCATTCTTGTAGGTCAGGCCCTGGGTGTGATGGCAACGCTCGGTCTTGTCCTGCTCGCCGGTATCGTTGGCCTGTTTCTTCTGCGCATTCAGGGGGCCGGCATCTTGCGGCGGCTGCAGACGGAGGCCAGCAAAGGTGTCGATCCGGGCCGCGAGCTTGTTCATGCCTCACTGCTTGTCGTTGCGGCATTTCTCCTTCTCGTTCCCGGCTTTGTCGGCGATGTGATCGGTCTCCTGCTGTTCTTGCCTTTCGTTCGCGACTTTGCCTGGCGCCTGGCCAAGCCGCGCATCGTGGTCAAGCGCAGCGGTTTCACCACATCTGATTTCAGCTACCAGGCCGGCAAGGATGCATCCGTGGTTGATCTCGACGAGGACGAATATCGTCGCGATCCAAATCCCGGTTCTCCCTGGCGTGGGCCGCGCATCGGTGACCGCTAGGCTGCGGCTAGGCCCGGTGCCGAGGGTTGTAAGCGCAAAGCCTAGATGTTAGATGGCCTTAGCAAAACACGCTTCGAGGAAAAGCCCTATGGCCGACGACAATCAGGGAACAAGCAGCCCTTCCCTCAACATTCTTGCCCAGTACATCAAGGATCTGTCCTTTGAGAACCCGGGTGCGCCGCGCTCGCTGCAGGCTCGCGACAAGGCGCCGGCGATCAACATCAATGTCAACGTCAATGCCAATCCGTTGACCGAAACGGATTTCGACGTCGTTCTGGCGCTGACTGCCGAAGCCAAGGAAGGCGACAAGGTCGTCTTCGCAACCGAACTGGTCTACGGCGGCGTCTTCCGCATCACCGGTTTCCCGCAGGAACATATGCTGCCGGTTCTCTTCATCGAGTGCCCGCGCCTGCTGTTCCCGTTTGCCCGTCAGATCATCGCCGATGCGACCCGCAATGGTGGCTTCCCGCCGCTGATGATCGATCCGATCGACTTTGCGCAGATGTTCGCCCAGCGGGTTTCCGAAGAGCAGGCACGCGCCAAGGTTCAGGGCGCCCCGAACTGATCCGTTACACTTGATTTCAGACTTTCAAAAGGGCCTTTCGGGGCCCTTTTTCATGCGTCGAATTTAGACCAGATCGCGCTTGCGCCAAGGCGAGCGACAAGCTTCGAATGCTCCTCGACTTCACTGGCTGCGAGGCGCGCGGCAAGTGGACGCGGCCGCTCATAGGAAATCTCCACCGTCTCGAGCATATCCGCATTTCGGTTCTGGCGATTTTCGACGGAGGTCAGGCCAAGTGCTGTCTGACGGCCGCCGAGCATTTCGATATAGACTTCGGCCAGCAACTCGGAGTCGAGCAGCGCGCCGTGTTTGTTTCGGTGCGAATTGTCTATCCCGTAACGTCGGCACAGCGCATCCAGCGAATTCGGACCCATCGGATTCTTACGGCGGGCAAGTGCCAACGTATCAATCACGACATCCGACTGAACGGGAGGCAGGCCAAGCCGCTCGAATTCGGCGTTGATGAAACCAATGTCGAAATTCGCGTTGTGCGCGACCCACTTGGCGCCATCAAAAAATTCGCGCATATCGGCCACAATGTCACCGAACGGCGGCTTGTCCTTCAAAAATTCATCCGTGATGCCATGCACCGCAAGGGCATCCGGATGCACTTTGCGGTCACCCGGATTGATGTAAACGTGAAAGCTGCGTCCTGTCGGGAAATGATTGAACAGTTCGATACCGCCTATTTCAATCACCCGGTCCACCTTGCTTTCAAGGCCGGTGGTTTCAGTATCGAATACGATCTCGCGCATGGTCACTGCATCTCCGGTCGACGCTGTCTGAGTTGTTGCAGGATGGTTTTCACCTGGGTGCGTGCGCTGTCAATGCCGTGCGACGTATCGACGACAAAATCAGCGCGCCGCCGCTTTTCGTCATCTGGCAACTGGCGGGCCGAAATGAGCGCAAATTTCTCCTCCGTCATCCCAGGCCGGGCCATGACACGCTGGCGCTGAATTTCGGCACCGCAGGAAACGACGACGATCACATCGACGCGGTCCTGGGCTCCGACCTCAAACAGCAGCGGAATATCCAGCAGGACAATTTCCGTGTCCTGGGCACGATGTGCTTCGACAAACGCCCGTTCGCGATCCCTGACAAGGGGATGAATGATAGCCTCAAGGGTTTTAAACTTATCCGGATTCTTAGCCAGAGTCCGAGCGAGTATCTCACGGTCAACCACGCCATTGACGACAGCGTCTGGAAATTCTGTGCCAAGTGCTGAAACTGCGGCGCCGGCATAGAGGTCGTGCACGACCTGGTCAGCGTCATTGACGGGAATGCCCTCATCGGCAAACATCTGCGCTGTCGTGGATTTCCCCATGCCGATCGACCCGGTCAACCCAATCACAATCATGCGCGTGCTCCGATATCTGCAAGAATGATGTCGCGCAATTCCTGGGTGACAACGGGGCGACGACCAAACCATTTCTCAAAACCCGGCACAGCCTGATGCAGCAACATGCCGAGACCGTCCACTGTCGCCAATCCAACGCTCTCTGCCTGATGCATGAACGGCGTCTTGAGGGGCACGTAAACGATATCTGCCACCAGCGCATCACTTCGCATGCCGGCAAACGGAAGATCTGGAGCCGGATTCCCATCCATGCCGAGAGAACTGGTGTTCACAAAAAGACCCGCGCCCTGCAGCAGTTCCGGCAAGGCCTCCAGGCCATGGGCCTGGAGCGGTTGGCCGAAGCGATCGGCCAGTTCCTGCGCGCGCTCGACAGATCGGTTGACGATATGGATTTCAGCCAGGCCGCGGTCACGCAATGCTTGAACAATCGCGCGGCTCGCACCGCCTGCACCGAGCACCACAGCGATATTGGCCCGGTCCCATCCGGAATGGCTTGAATCGAGGTTTGCGGTAAAACCGAAGCCATCGGTATTTGTCGCGCATAAAACGCCCTCTTCCATCCAGAGCGTATTTGCGGCGCCCAGCTCCTCGCTGACAGCATCTGGCCGGTCTGCGAGGCGAAACGCCTCTTCCTTGTGCGGGATGGTGGTATTGCCGCCGCGATATGTATCCTCTGTTTTCAACCGGTGAATGAATGCAGGGAAATCTGACGGCGCGACTTCGACTTTCTCATAGCTTCCCGCCAGGCCGAACTGCTTCAGCCAGAAATTGTGAATGAGCGGCGAGCGGGAATGCTTTATTGGATAGCCGGCAACAAACGCACGGGGCGAAAATGTTTCACGTGAATCATGCATGGTTAATACCCAGTGTACGCAGTTCAGCAAGCAGGGGTAAAATCGGCAGACCAAGGATGGTGAAATAGTCGCCATCGACGGCATCGAATAGCTGGATTCCCTCGCCCTCCAATTGATAGCAGCCAACACTGCCAAGAATGCGCACAAGGTTCCGGTCAAGATACTGATCCAGAAAACTGGTGGTGAAATCGCGCATGGACATTCTGGCGATGCCGACATGCGACCAGAGAACTTCGCCATCGCGGACCAAGCAAACAGCGCTGTTCAGATGATGTGTTTGCCCACGCAGGGTTTTCAGCGTGGCGTGTGCATGGGCGCGATCCGGTGCCTTGTGGAACAGCTGGTCGCCCAATGACATGGTCTGATCGCAGCCAATGACGATCGTTCCGGGATGCCGAACGGATACTTCCCTTGCCTTGGCAATGGCAAGTTGCTCGGCGATACCCGCCGGCGTTCGCATTTCGGCGGGCAGGCCATTCTCGATTGCACGTTCATCAACCCGTGCCGGTTCTGCATCGAAGGCCAGTCCGGCATTGCGGAGCAGCTCACGTCGGGCTTGGCTGCCGGAGGCAAGGATCAGGTGTTCAGGCATGGCGACATCCCGTGCAATATGGCTGGATTCGCTTAACGCAGCTTGGGTCGCAGAGCAACGATTGCGGCGGCGGTTTCCTCAATCGACCGGCGGGTTACGTCGATGATCGGCCAATTGTTGCGCGCGCACAGCGCGCGGGCATATTTCAACTCTTCGGTAATCGAGGCGCGATCGACATAGTCGCTGCGGTCATATCCCGCGGTCGTTCCGAGAATGCGGTTTTCCCGAACCTGGGAGATACGGTCCGATGTGGCGATCAGTCCGACAATCAATGGACGGGTTGCTGCAAGCAGACTGTTCGGCAGCGTGACGCCCGGGACAATCGGAATGTTCGCGGTCTTGATGCCACGGTTTGCGAGATAGATACTTGTCGGCGTCTTCGAGGTCCGACTGATGCCGATGATCACGACATCAGCCTCGTCATAGTCTTCGGGCGCCTGACCGTCATCATGATCCATGGTGAAGTTGAGTGCTTCGATGCGCGCAAAATATTCAGCATTCAGGACATGCTGCGCCCCTACCCTGCCACGCGAGGGTGCGCCGAGATAGGTCTGGAACTTTTCGACGATGGGCGCCAGGACATTGACGCAGGGCAAACCAAGCTCGTGACAACTCGTCTCGATCAGTGCTGCGAGATCGGCATCGACGATGGTATAGAGGACAATGCCGGGTTCACGATCGATCGCCTCGATCAGCGAGTTGATCTGCTTCTTGCTGCGGATCAGCGGATAGACATGCTCGATGGCATTCGATCCGCGGAACTGGGCTGCCGCGGCGCGGCCTGCCGAGATCAGAGTCTCCCCGGTTGAGTCAGAAATCAGGTGGAGATGGAAGAAGTTTTTCCGGTTCTCCACGTTGTTCTCCGTCGCCTGTTGATAATCCGGGATAAACACAGCTAGCTGGCCGGAGCGAGGCAAGGCAAGGGGAAAAGTGCCGATTTATCCACAGACAGCGGCACGGCGGCATTTCGAAATCGAGGGCTGTGGATTGTGTTAAGAAGTCGCAGTCACCACGGCTTGGCTCAAATCTATCCACAGAAGTCCGCTTCTCCTATCAAGCCATATCCTTCTGAATTATCGGGTTAATTTCGTGTTATCCCCAGAAGCCGCCTTTCTTCCGATGAAGATGTTTCGACATAGCGGCGAGGCAGCATGGATGCGGCACAACCAGTGGAGCGCCATTAATCCTTGATCCCCACAGACTCTTAGAAATAGAAGAAGACTCTCTATATCTTTTCTTTTTTGAAAGGGCCTTGGCCTTGAGTGTTCCGAACCGTAAAGTCCTGGATGTGTTGAATGGAAAAACGGTCTCGCCTCCGCCGATCTGGCTTATGAGACAAGCTGGACGATATCTTCCCGAATATCGCCAAACGCGCCAGCAAGCAGGTAGTTTCCTCGATCTCTGTTATTCGCCAGAGCTGGCAACCGAAGTGACCCTTCAGCCGATTCGCCGGTACGCATTCGATGCGGCGATCCTGTTCTCGGACATTCTCGTCATTCCCGATGCCTTGAAGCGCAATGTCCGCTTCACCGAAGGGCATGGGCCACAGATGGATCCCATTGATGTCGACGGCATCGATGGTTTGCGAGAAGACGGTATTCTCGATCACCTGAAGCCGGTTATGGCAACTGTCACACGGCTGCGTCAGGAATTGCCCGCGGAAACTACCCTGTTGGGCTTCTGTGGAGCACCGTGGACGGTCGCGACCTACATGATCGCCGGGCACGGAACCCCCGACCAGGCGCCAGCTCGCCTGTTCGCCTACCGGTATCCGGAGGCTTTCCTCCGGCTTCTGGATTTCCTGGCGGATGTG
Source organism: Rhizobium sp. 18065 (assembly GCF_902706095.1). Classification (GTDB taxonomy): domain Bacteria; phylum Pseudomonadota; class Alphaproteobacteria; order Rhizobiales; family Rhizobiaceae; genus Allorhizobium. The sequence goes on along the minus strand of NZ_CACSJP010000012.1, from coordinate 83,166 downwards.
TCGGCCGATTATCTGGTGGCCCAGATCGATGCTGGAGCCGATGCGGTGCAGATTTTCGATTCCTGGGCAGGCGTCCTCGGTGAAACAGAGTTCGAAAAATTCTGCGTTGCGCCGGTTGCCCGCATCATTCGCTCGGTGAAGGCGCGCCGTCCCAACGCCAAAATTATTGCCTTTGCCAAGGGTGCCGGCGTGCTGCTGACGACGTATCGGCAAAAGACGGGCGCCGATGCGATTGGTCTGGACTGGTCGGTGCCCTTGAGCTTTGCTGTGGATTTGCAGAAGGAAGGCCCGGTTCAGGGCAATCTCGATCCGATGCGGGTCGTCGCTGGTGGTGCCGCATTGACCGAGGGTATCGATGCAATCCTCCAGGCGTTGGGCAATGGACCGCTGATCTTCAATCTCGGTCACGGGATCACGCCGCAGGCAAATCCCGATCATGTGACCGACCTTGTCAACCAGGTTCGTCGGAACGGGTGAGATGATGGAAAAGCAGACCGACCGCAATCCGGGCCGCAGGGCTGCCGGCAGGGCTGCCGGGGCGATCGCCTTCTTCGTGGTGGTCGGTCTTTCGATTGTGATATTCGGGGCAGACGAAGCCTATCTCTGGATCAAGGCCTTGCATGTGATCGCGGTAATCTCATGGATGGCGGGCTTGCTCTATCTGCCGCGGCTTTTCATTTATCACGGCGACTGTGAGCCGGATTCGGATCAGGCGCGGACATTTGCCGTGATGGAAAGCCGGCTGATGGGGGTGATCATGAACCCGGCGATGATCGTAAGCTGGGTGCTTGGGCTCTATCTCGCCTGGTCGGTCTATGGATTTCAGGGCGGCTGGCTGCATGCAAAGCTTGCGTCTGTCGTGGCTCTTTCCGGTGTCCATGGGTATTTCTCGAAAGCCGTTCGCTCCTTTAGCCGTGGAAAATATGTTGGAAATGCACGCCATTGGCGTCTGATGAACGAAGTGCCGACTGCGCTGATGATCGCCATCGTGGTTTTTGTGGTTGTCAAACCATTCTGATCGAAACGCTGTTTCGCGCTTTATTTTGACAAGTGCCGGGTTTTCGCTTGCGGTGAAATCGCTGACTCGCTATTTTCGCGACATCTCATCTTTTAGGCTTGCGTAACATTCAGTCATTTGCGGCACTTCGCGATCGCACCGAATTCCATCAGCTCGCCGTTCCCCATAAAATAAGAACCTGACGTGGTCCCTCTTCATGGCTGAAATGAAGCTACAAGAACTTAAAAGCAAATCGCCAACCGATCTGCTGACTTTCGCCGAATCGCTCGAAGTCGAAAACGCAAGCACCATGCGCAAGCAGGAACTGATGTTTGCGATCCTGAAGATGCTGGCGAGCCAGGACGTCGAGATTATCGGCGAAGGTGTCGTTGAAGTCCTGCAGGACGGCTTCGGCTTCCTGCGTTCTGCCAATGCCAACTATCTGCCAGGCCCGGACGACATCTACATTTCGCCGTCGCAGATCCGCCGGTTTTCCCTGAAGACAGGTGATACCGTCGAGGGACCGATCCGTGGACCCAAGGAAGGCGAGCGTTATTTCGCGCTGCTCAAGGTCAACACGATCAATTTCGAAGATCCGGAAAAGATCCGCCACAAGGTACATTTCGACAATCTGACGCCGCTCTATCCGAACGAGCGCTTCAAGATGGAACTCGAAATTCCAACGACGAAGGATCTGTCGGCCCGGGTCATCGATCTCGTCGCGCCACTCGGCAAGGGCCAACGCGGCCTGATCGTCGCTCCGCCACGCACCGGTAAGACGGTTCTGCTGCAGAACATTGCCCATTCGATCACGGCAAACCATCCGGAATGTTATCTGATCGTTCTTCTGATCGACGAACGTCCGGAAGAAGTCACCGACATGCAGCGTTCCGTGAAGGGCGAAGTTGTGTCTTCGACCTTTGACGAGCCGGCTGTGCGTCACGTTCAGGTGGCCGAAATGGTCATCGAGAAGGCCAAGCGTCTTGTCGAGCACGGCCGCGACGTGGTCATCCTGCTGGATTCGATCACTCGTCTCGGCCGCGCCTACAACACTGTTGTGCCGTCTTCCGGCAAGGTCCTTACCGGTGGTGTGGACGCCAATGCCCTTCAGCGTCCGAAGCGGTTCTTTGGTGCTGCGCGTAACATCGAGGAAGGCGGTTCGCTGACGATTATCGCGACGGCCCTGATCGATACCGGCAGCCGCATGGACGAAGTCATCTTCGAAGAATTCAAGGGTACGGGTAACTCGGAAATCGTGCTCGATCGCAAGGTGGCTGACAAGCGTATCTTCCCGTCGATGGACATCCTCAAGTCCGGTACCCGTAAGGAAGACCTGCTGGTACCGCGCCAGGACCTCCAGAAGATCTTTGTGCTGCGTCGTATCCTGGCGCCCATGGGCACGACGGACGCAATCGAGTTCCTCATCGACAAGCTCAAGCAGACGAAGAACAATGGCGACTTCTTCGACTCGATGAACACCTGACCAGAGACCGGCCTTCGGGCCGGTTTTTCGTTCCGCCCCAGGCAGATGATCTGCATGACTGCACCCCGTGATACGATATTTGCCTTGGCGTCCGGCGGCCTTCCCGCCGGTGTGGCTGTGGTGCGGTTGAGCGGACCGCTTGCCTGCCCCGTGGCGGCCAGCATGGTTGGTGCCTTGCCGGTGGCAAGGACAGCCGCTCTGCGGACTATCCGTGACACAGACGGGTCCATGCTCGATAAGGGTTTGGTCATTGTGTTCCCAAGCCCCAATTCCTTTACCGGCGAAGACTGTGTGGAATTGCATCTGCATGGTGGGCCAGCACTTGTCGCAGCGACTATGAACTCATTAGCCGGATTCTCCGGTTGCCGTTTGGCAGAGGCCGGCGAGTTTTCTCGGCGGGCGTTTGAGAATGGCAAGATGGATCTTGTCGAGATCGAGGGTTTGGCTGACTTGCTGGCGGCGGAGACCGAGATGCAGCGGCGATTGGCAACAGAACAAAGCAACGGCCACTTGTCTTCGATCTATGAAGGTTGGCGCGAACGGCTGATCTTTTGTCGGGCAATGATTGAGGCCGAACTCGATTTTAGTGATGAAGGCGACATTCCAGGTGCGGTCTCGGATCAGGTGTGGAGTGAGGTCGAAACGTTGATCGGCGAACTCGATCAGGTGCTGGGACAATTGAAGTCCGGCGAGATCATCCGCGACGGGTTCAAGGTGGTCATCGCAGGAAGGCCAAATGCGGGAAAATCGAGCCTTCTGAACGCTTTGGTGAGCAGGGATGTTGCAATCGTTACTCATTTCGCCGGAACAACACGCGATATCCTGCACTGCGAACTGGATCTCTCCGGGTATAAGGTGCACCTATACGACACTGCTGGATTGCGGGAGACCAATGAACCAGTGGAGCGGGAGGGTATCCGTCGGGCGCTGTTGTCGATTGAAGAAGCCGATCTGGTGCTTTATCTTGTCGACCTAAGCGCACATGAAGACGTTGCCGCGATATTGAATCCCCATGTGCTGAAAATCGGTACGAAAAGTGATCTGATACAGGTCGATTCGGGTGCGGTCCGAACTGTAGATCTGGCGCTCTCCACCGAGACCGGTTCAGGCCTGGTTGAACTTCGATCTCGGCTGCTGGCCGAACTGCAAAGCCGTGTTCAAGTGAATAGTCTTGCAATTCCCAGCCGATTGCGGCATGCACAACTGCTGTCGAGTGCTAAAGTGCATCTGACGGATGCCCTGAACCTGACTTTTCATCCACTGGAGATCAGGGCCGAGTCGCTTCGGTTGGCCTCCGATGATCTGGCGCGCGTCACGGGTCGAATCGATACCGAAACGCTTCTTGGCAAGATCTTCTCGGAGTTTTGCGTCGGCAAGTGATTCACGTGAAACAGCCGACCCTTTATTCGGACTAAAGCCATGGAAAAATTGAAGTTTGACGTCATTGTCGTCGGTGGCGGCCATGCAGGCACCGAAGCCGCCGCCGCTGCCGCACGAATGGGTGCCAGTACGGCGCTTGTAACTCATCGCCGGGATACCATCGGCGCTATGTCGTGCAACCCGGCTATTGGCGGCCTCGGCAAAGGCCACCTTGTGCGGGAAATCGATGCGCTTGATGGTATCATGGGCCGCGCCGCCGATATGGGCGGCATCCAGTTTCGCATGCTCAATCGCAAGAAAGGCCCCGCCGTATGGGGACCCCGTACGCAGGCTGACCGTAAGTTGTACCGGCAGGCCGTCCAGACGATGTTGGCGGAAATTCCCAACCTTACGATTGTCGAAGGTGGTGTACATCGGTTTATTCGTAACGATACCGTAATAAATGGTGTTGTGCTGGAGGATGGACGGCAGTTGCATGCGCGCGCGGTTGTGCTGACAAGCGGCACATTTCTTCGCGGTCTGATTCATATTGGCGACCGCAAGATCCCCGCCGGCCGCGTGGGGGAAGCCCCAGCTCTCGGATTGAGCGAGGATCTAGAAGCGCTTGGCCTGACATTGGGACGGTTGAAAACTGGCACACCAGCGCGATTGGATGGGCGGACGATCAATTGGTCGGATCTGGAGATGCAGGAAGCGGACAGTGATCCGACCCCATTTTCACTGCTGACGGATCGGATCACCACGCCTCAGATCAGTTGCGGTATTACGCGAACTGTGGCCGACACGCATAGAATCATTCGCGAAAATATTCATCGGTCGGCGATGTATTCCGGTCAGATCGCGGGTGTCGGTCCGCGTTATTGCCCGTCAATTGAAGACAAGATCAATCGCTTTGGGGACCGCGACGGGCATCAGATCTTTCTCGAACCGGAAGGCCTAGATGACCACACCATTTATCCCAACGGAATCTCGACCTCTTTGCCTGAAGACGTACAAGAGGCATTCATTCGCTCGATCCCCGGGTTGGAAGAAGTGGCTATTTTACAGCCTGGTTATGCGATCGAGTATGATTTTGTTGATCCGCAACAACTGGATTTGACCCTCAGCGTCAAGAAGGCCAAGGGACTTTTTCTGGCTGGACAGATCAACGGGACGACCGGATACGAAGAAGCTGGCGCGCAGGGGCTAGTCGCCGGTATCAATGCTGCTCTCCATGCAGCAGGCTCGGCGGGCCAAAGCTTCAGCCGCACCAATTCCTATATCGGTGTGATGATCGATGATCTGACATCACGCGGCGTGGCTGAACCTTATCGGATGTTTACGTCTCGCGCTGAATATCGCTTGAGTCTTCGTGCAGACAATGCGGACATGCGCCTGACGCCGATTGGCGTGCAACTGGGCTGCATCGGATTTGAGCGTGCGAACAAATTCGCCAACTATGAGTTGGCACGGACTGATCTCAATCAGAAACTATTGGAGTTGACGGCGTCGCCCACAGAAATGGCGGGCGCCGGATTGCATATCAATCATGATGGTCGCCGCCGTAACGCGAGGGAAATTCTGTCCTACCCGGAAATACAGTGGGACGATATCTGCCGTGTTTGGCCGTCTCTGCTCGACATCGATATGAAGATGGCGAAGTTGGTCGCGATTGATGCTCTCTACAGCACCTATATTGCCCGCCAGGCGAATGACGTTGCCTCGATACGATCGGAGGAAGACCGGACAATTCCATCAGATTTCGCCTACCAGAATTTGCCGGGTCTTTCCAATGAGTTAAAACAAAAGCTTGTCCGTCTTCGGCCTCTGAATATCGCACAGGCCTCTCGCATCGAAGGTATGACGCCGGCGGCAATGGCCCTTTTGATTGCCCATCTTCGGCGCGCGAACGATGTTAAACAGGCGAGCTGATGAAAAGTGACTTTATGAGGAATCAATTGATGCTCGGTGTTTCACGTGAAACGCAAGGGCGACTCCAGCGCTTTGCCGAACTATTCATGAAATGGTCGGCCAAGATAAACCTCGTGGCGCCATCCACCATCGATGCGCTTTGGACAAGACATATTGCCGATTCGTTACAGCTTCGAAACATAGTGCCGGAGGCAAAGCACTGGATTGATTTGGGGAGCGGCGGTGGCTTTCCCGGCATCGTCACCGCGATCGTGCTTGCGGAGCACGGTCAGGGCTGGGTCGATCTCGTTGAGAGCAATCACAAAAAGGCAAGCTTCCTGCGCATGGCGCTGCTGGAGACTGGCGGGCGCGGCTCCGTCCATCCGCTCCGGATCGAAGAGGCTGGAGCAAAGTTGCCCGAAGCCGATGTAATTTCGGCCCGGGCGCTGGCAGAGCTTGATCTTCTCCTGGCCTATGCCGAGCCGTGGGCGCAAAGAAACCCCGAATTGCGGATGGTTTTCCATAAAGGGCGGGATTACCTGGACGAGATCGATAAAGCGCGTGGTCGGTGGGCATTTGATCTGGTAACACATCAGAGCGCTGTCGAGGCGGACTCCGTCATTCTGGAAATCGCCTCACTGAAGCGCAGGGGCTAACACTTCGGGTGGCTGCATGGGTTTCGAGAAGAACCGTATCATTACTATCGCGAACCAAAAGGGTGGCGTTGGCAAGACGACGACAGCCATCAATCTGGCAACCGCGCTCGCTGCAATCGGCGAACGTGTGCTGATCGTCGATCTTGATCCGCAGGGCAATGCCAGTACCGGCCTCGGGATAGACAGGCGTAACCGCAAACTATCCTCGTATGACGTGCTGATCGGCACCGAGACAGTGTCGCAGGCGGCACTTGAGACCGCTGTTCCGAATTTGTCGATCGTTCCGTCGACCATGGACCTGTTGGGTTTCGAGATGGAAATCTCCCAACAGGCCGACCGCGTCTTTCGCCTGAAGAAGGCGCTGAACAGCGAGGATGCGCGGGCTTACAGCTACATTCTGCTCGACTGCCCGCCCTCGTTCAATCTTCTCACCATGAACGCGATGGCCGCTGCACATTCGGTCCTGGTGCCTCTGCAATGCGAGTTTTTTGCATTGGAAGGCTTGAGCCAGTTGCTCGAGACCATCAACCAGGTGCGTCAGACAGTGAATCCCACTCTCGATATTCAGGGCATTGTGCTGACGATGTTTGACTCGCGCAATAATCTTGCGCAACAGGTTGTCAACGATGTGCGGGAGCATCTCGGTGAGAAGGTCTACACGACCCTCATTCCGCGCAATGTCCGGGTATCCGAGGCGCCGTCCTACGGCAAGCCGGCCATCCTGTATGATCTGAAATGCGCCGGTAGCCAAGCCTATCTGCAACTGGCATCCGAGGTGATCCAGCGCGAACGTCAACGTAAGGCGGCCTAACCGTCCTATAAGGGTCTGAGTATATGAGTGAAGACGTTTCGAAACGGCGCCTGGGTCGCGGTCTTGCGGCACTTATCGGTGAAATGGATCAGCCCCTGCCCGCAGGTGATGCCCGTCCCAGCATCAATCCAGATCGCACTGTGCCGATCGAGTTCGTATCGCGCAGTCCGAAAAACCCGCGTCGCTATTTTGATGAATCGGAGCTCCAGGATCTGGCGGGCTCCATCCGTCAGCACGGCATCGTGCAGCCGGTTGTCGTGCGAACCACCAGCAAGGATCGCTACGAGATCATTGCTGGTGAGCGGCGCTGGCGTGCGGCCCAACTGGCCGGTCTGGTGGATATTCCAGTCATTGTGCGTGACGTCGACGACCGTACGGCGCTGGAACTTGCAATCGTTGAAAACGTCCAGCGCGCCGATCTTAATCCTCTAGAAGAGGCGCTCGGTTACGACCAGCTGATCGCCGAGCACGGGTATACCCAGAACGATCTCGGCGAAATTATCGGCAAGAGCAGAAGCCATGTGGCTAACAGCCTGCGATTGTTGAAATTGCCGGAACCGGTTCGTGACATGCTGGCCGAGGGAAGCCTTTCTGCCGGTCACGCGCGTGCGCTGGTCTCGACACCCGATCCTGTCGTCCTTGCCAAGATCATCACCTCCAAGGGTATGTCGGTGCGCGATGCCGAGAAATTGGCGCAAAACCATATCAAGGCACAGAATGCTCCTCCTCCGGTCGAGCATCGCGACGCCAAGGATTCCGATACAATCGCGCTCGAGCGCAGCTTGACGGATCGCCTCGGCCTCTCAGTTGCGATCAATCACCGAGGCGGCGCTGGTCAGCTGAAGATCAATTACAAAACACTCGATCAGCTCGAAGAAATCTGCCGTCTGCTGGAAGCCCGCTAGCCTTTGCGGTTGCGGCGCGCCGATTGCAACACTGTCGCCAGCAAGGTCTGAATGGCGAGATTGTCTTCCAGGGCTGCCCGCTGGCGACTCTGGAAAATTGCCGCATTGAGGCGGCTGGCCTCGCGACCAAGATCCTGACTGTTCCAGTTCCGTAACGTTTTCTCAATTACCGGCTTGCGCTTGAAATGAATGCCGCGCCCGAGCGTTTGCATGACCTGGGCGACCTGTTGTTGACGCTCTTCCATCTCGAGACGCATGACTTCAAGTTGCTGAAATTGCTTCATACAGGATTGAAGAACGAGAAAGACAGCCGTTTTCGAGGCAACAACTTTCTGGATGGCATGCAAAAATGCGTCAGGATCGCCGTACAGAACGGCATCCACTACTTCATCGGTCGATATGGCACTGGCATCGCCGACAATATCGAGTACGTGGTGCTCGTCGATGACCGGCTCATTCAGACAGTAGAGGATGAGCTTGCGCACTTCATTGCGCGAGGCAATGCGGTCTCCGCCGATTGATTCGAGCAGGAGTTCGCGTGCCGCTGGCGTAATCCTGAGGTTTGCCGATGAAAGCTCATTGTCGACCAGGGCGTTGAGCGCTCTTGCGTCATCTTGATAACAGGCGACACAAGCAATCGACCGTTCGCCTTCCGCGACTTTTCGCAGCCCTGATCCTTTCTTCAGATCACCGGCTTCGACGATCACATAGCTTCCCTCAGGCGGATTGGCACCCAGATACTGCAGGCCGTCAATCAATGACTTTTCGTTGGCTGCACCGCGTATCCAGATGAGTTTCTCGCCTCCAAAGAGGCCGAAAGCGTTGACCTCATCTAGCAGGCGTCCCGGATCGGACTGCAGATCGCCGACATCAAGCCGTATAAGGGCAAATCCGTCGTGCAGATCGACACCGGTTGTCTTGGCAATCTGGCTTGCCCGCTCATTCACAAGTCCGCGGTCGGGGCCGTAGATGACGAATACGCGGTAGTGGCGGACCGACTTCTGTAGAAACCCTTCGAACTCGTGCGACTTGATCTCGGCCATGGCTGAGATCAGCGACCCAGCGCCATGGCAAGATCGGCATAGACAAGTTCCGCCAATTCACGCGCCGCGCGGTCCTCTGCGTCGCGGACGGCGCGGAGCTTGGCGAATTCCTGCTTCGGATAGTCGAAGAGCGCAACGCTTTCGCGGCGGCCGGCCTTGAGCACGGTGTCATCGGAGATGCGTCGGATGTTGTAGGTCGCACTGACGACGGCCCGGCCGGCGTTCGGCGTGTCCGCCGCTTCGTCGAGCAGAATGCCGGCGACCGAACTCTGAACATCGAGTTGGACCCTGTATTGGGGCGTAACGCTCTCCCCGGAGCCGCCGCTGGTCAGGAAGATCAGACGGTTGCGCACTTCAAGCCCGACGCGGCCATTCGCCGGTGAATAGGCAATGGCGGCCAGCGCCTCGCGCGTCTGGCCATCATCATTGTTGTAAAGCGGGCGCGCCTGGCAGCCTGCGAGAAGCAGGGCTGCTCCGATCAGAATCGAACGACGAAGCACTGCGGAAGCTTGCTGTTTAGAGGACAATATTCACAATCCTTAGGGGAACGACGATGATCTTCTTCGGAGCCTGTCCGTTCAGGGCAGCCCGCACGGGCTCAAGGGCGAGCACCGCTTCGCTGACCGCATTCTGGTCCGCGTCGCGGCTGATTGTCAATTCGGCGCGCTTCTTGCCATTGATCTGAACCGGCATTGTCACGTCGTTTTCGGCGACGAGTGCCTCGTCATAGCCTGGCCACGGGGCTTGAGCCACGAGACCGTTCTTGCCAAGCACCGTCCAGCATTCTTCGGCCAGATGCGGCGTCATCGGAGCGATCAACTGCACGAGGATTTCCGCCGCATTGCGAACGGCCGCTGTCAGTACGGCATCGGCTTTCCCGGACGCTACGGTTGCCAAAGGTGTCGCGAGGGTGTTGACCAGCTCATAAATGCGGGCGATCGCCTTGTTGAAGGCGAGCTTGTCCAGATCGGATTGAACAGCCTTCAGCGTCTTGTGGGCCGCCTGGGACACGGCCAGACCTTCGCCATCCTTAGCCGGATTCGCAGCAACGGACTTCAACTGTTCCGCGGCTTCCGACACCAGACGCCAAACGCGCTGGACGAAACGATGCGCACCTTCGACACCGGATTCAGACCAGATCACATCGCGATCCGGCGGCGAATCCGAGAGGACGAAGAAACGCGCTGTGTCAGCACCGTACGAGCCGATGATGTCATCGGGATCGACGACGTTCTTTTTCGACTTCGACATCTTCTCGATCGAGCCGATCCTGGCCTCAGTGCCGTTGCTCAACAGGAAAGCACGGCGAAGACCGTCGGTCTCCTCGATGCGCAGATCGATCGGCGCCACCCATTCGCGGGTCAGACCCTCACCGATGCTATAGGTCTCATGCACGACCATGCCCTGGGTGAACAGGCCCTTGAAAGGCTCCTTGACGTCGACATGGCCGGTTTCGCGCATGGCGCGGGTGAAGAAGCGCGAGTACAGAAGGTGCAGAATCGCGTGCTCGATGCCGCCGATATACTGGTCGACAGGCAGCCATTTATTGGCGGCCTTTGGGTCCGTAGGATTATCTTCCCAAGGCGCGGTGAAGCGGGCGAAATACCAGCTGGAATCGACAAACGTATCCATCGTGTCGGTTTCACGGCGGGCATCCTTGCCGCAATGCGGGCAGGCGACGTGGCGCCAGGTCGGATGGCGATCGAGCGGATTGCCCGGCTTGTCGAAGGTCACGTCATCGGGCAGCTTGACCGGAAGGTCTTTCTTCGGCACCGGCACGACGCCGCAATCATCGCAGTGAATGACCGGGATCGGGCAACCCCAATAACGCTGGCGGGAGATGCCCCAGTCGCGCAGGCGGAAATTGACCTTGCGCTCGCCCTGGGCAGCATTACCGAGGGTCTGTTCGGTCAGCCGCCTTGCTACTTCTTCGAAGGCTTCGTCGCTTCCGAGGCCATCGAGGAAACGGGAGTTAATCATCACGCCATCGTCGACATAGGCAGTGTCACCGATTGCAAAGCCTGCGGCATCGGCGTCGCGCGGCATGACAACCGGCACCACCGGCAGATCATACTTGCGGGCAAAGTCGAGGTCGCGCTGGTCACCGGACGGGCAGCCGAAGATGGCGCCCGTTCCGTAGTCCATCAGGACGAAGTTGCCGACATAGACCGGCAGCTCCCAGCTCGGATCAAGCGGGTGTTTCACCTTGATGCCGGTGTCGATACCCTTCTTTTCCGCGGTCTCAAGCGCCGCAAGCGAAGTGCCGGCATGGCGGCATTCCTGGCAGAAGGCTTCTACTTCCGGGTTTCTTTCGCCGACTTCCTTTGCCAGCGGGTGGTCGGCCGCAATGGCCAGGAACGAGGCGCCAAACAAGGTGTCCGGACGGGTGGTATAAACGGTCACTTCCGATTGCGTGCTGCCGGATGCCACTTCCCAGCGTACCAGCATGCCTTCGGAGCGTCCGATCCAGTTCTTCTGCATCAACCGGACCTTTTCCGGCCAGTGATCGAGCGTATCGAGCGCGTCGAGCAGATCCTGGCTGAAATCGGTGATCTTGAAAAACCACTGGGTCAGTTCGCGTTGTTCGACCAGCGCGCCGGAACGCCAGCCGCGGCCATCAATGACCTGCTCGTTGGCGAGCACGGTCATGTCTTCCGGATCCCAGTTGACCTTGGAGTTCTTGCGATAGACGAGGCCCTTTTCCATGAAATCCAGGAAGAGATGCTGCTGACGCTGATAGTATTCCACGTCGCAGGTGGCGAATTCACGCGACCAGTCGATCGAAAGGCCCATGGATTTCAGCTGGCTGCGCATCGTGGCGATGTTTTCATAGGTCCAAGCCTTGGGGTGGACCTTGTTCTTCATGGCAGCGTTTTCCGCCGGCATGCCGAACGCATCCCAGCCCATTGGATGCAGCACATTGTAGCCGCGAGCGCGTTTGTAGCGGGCCACGACGTCGCCCATGGCATAGTTGCGCACATGGCCCATATGGATCCGTCCCGACGGATACGGGAACATCTCAAGCACGTAATACTTCTCGCGCTCGTCATTGTTGTCGGTCGTGAAGACGTTGTCTTCGGACCATTTCGCCTGCCAACGGGGCTCGGCGTCGCGCGGATTGTAACGTTCGGTGGCCATGGATCGCATTTCCGGGATTGCAATAAAAAGGAGGGCTGACCTTCACCACGAAACCGGCCAAGCGTCAAGTTTTCGGGGCCATTTGCGTGATGGAGGAGATGCGACTTGCCATGCGAATTCAGGCGCTTTAACGACTTTGTCTCGAGAAGGTCCTGATCCGTCTTTCGGGAGCGTGACTGCGAGGAGTTGTGATGTCGGTCGAAGAGAGATTGCGCGAAATTCAGGGCCGGATGGCCAAGGCGGCGACGGAAGCCAATCGTGAGCCGGAGTCCGTTTCGCTTGTCGCCGTGTCGAAAACCTTCGAGGCGGATGATATTCGTCCGTTGATCGCCGTCGGCCAGCGTGTGTTTGGCGAAAACCGCGTGCAGGAGGCACAGGGAAAATGGCCGGCGCTTAAGGCGGAAACAGCCGGGCTCGAGCTCCACCTGATCGGTCCTCTGCAGTCCAACAAGGCGGCTGAAGCGGTTGCGCTTTTTGATGTGATCGAAACGGTTGATCGGGAAAAGATCGCCCGCGCCCTGGCCGAAGAATGCAAGCGGCAAAATCGCGACCTGCGCTTCTATATACAGGTCAATACCGGTCTTGAGCCGCAGAAGGCCGGTATTGCCCCCGATGATGTCGCAGCATTCGTCCGGCTATGCCGCGACGAGTTGGGGTTGAACGTCGAGGGGCTGATGTGCATTCCGCCGGTGGATGAAAACCCTGGCCCGCACTTTGCCTTGTTGGCCAAGCTCGCCGGTGAAAACGATGTCGCACGCTTGTCCATGGGCATGTCCGGCGATTTCCAGACGGCAATCGGTTTCGGTGCGACAAGCGTCCGGGTCGGATCCGCCATTTTTGGCAGTCGCTAAGTTTCCTACGACCTTTGACATAGCGCTTTCGTCTGGGTTCCCACCGGGCTGACTGCTTCCTACACTTGTGGTCCAGAACAAGTGACTTGCGTGGCATCGGGAGGATCGGCATGCGTGGGAGCTATCAGGAGACATATGCCCTGTGGCAGGCGGATCCGGAAGGATTCTGGCGTCGAGCAGCCGAGCAGGTACATTGGTTCAAGTCGCCGGAAAAAACCTTCGATACGGATCAGGGGCCTTACGGTCGGTGGTTTGTCGGGGGTGAAACCAATACCTGCTACAATTGCCTCGACAGGCACATAGCGGACGGCCGGGGTGCGGAGAACGCCCTGATTTACGATAGCCCGATGACCGGACAGACGGCGCGCTATTCCTATGACCAGATGCTGGTCGAGGTGAGCGCCATTGCGGCTGTTCTTCGCAACCACGGGGTCGGCAAAGGCGACCGGGTGATCATCTACATGCCGATGATCCCGGAGGCGGTATTTTCCATGCTTGCCTGCGCACGCCTGGGCGCCGTGCATTCTGTCGTCTTCGGTGGTTTTGCCGCGCATGAGTTGGCGACGCGCATCGACGATTGCGGTGCAAAGGTTGTCATCGGTGCGAGCTGCGGCCTGGAGCCGGGCCGCATCGTTCCCTACAAGCCACTGCTCGACCATGCGATCGACATGGCGAGTGTGAAGCCCGATTGCTGCCTCATCCTGCAGCGCGACCAGTACCACGCGCCCTTGCGCTACGAGCATGGCGATGTCGACCTTGCCCAGGCGGTAGAGGTGGCGAAGATCAATGGCACGACCGTTGACTGCACCCCGGTTCTGGCGACGGATCCGCTCTATATTCTCTACACATCCGGAACCACCGGCCAGCCGAAGGGCGTCGTTCGCGACAATGGCGGGCATATGGTGGCGCTCAACTGGACCATGGCCAACATCTATGGGGTGAAGCCCGGGGAGGTCTTCTGGGCAGCGTCCGATATTGGTTGGGTCGTCGGCCATTCCTATATCGTCTACGGCCCCTTGCTGGCCGGCAATGCGACGGTGATCTTCGAGGGAAAACCGGTCGGAACGCCGGATGCCGGCACGTTCTGGCGCGTGGTCGCTGATCATGATGTCAAGGCGCTGTTTACCGCGCCGACGGCTTTTCGCGCAATCCGGCGCGACGATCCGGAGGGAGAGCATGTCCGGCGCTACGACGTATCGGGCTTGCGCGCATTGTTTCTTGCTGGCGAACGTGCGGATCCGGAAACCCTGAAATGGGCCGAGCGCATCCTGAAAATCCCGATCATCGATCACTGGTGGCAGACCGAGACGGGCTGGGCGATCGCAGCCAATCCGGCTGGTCTCGAGCTCTTGCCGGTGAAACACGGGTCACCGACAAAACCGATGCCGGGATATGGCCTGGAGGTGCTGGATGATGCTGGTCATGCCGTGTCACCCGGAACGCTGGGCAATATCGTGCTGAAGCTGCCCCTGCCTCCTGGTTGCCTCGTGACGTTCTGGGGCGCCGACGAGCGATTCAGGACATCCTGTCTCGAAGAATTCCCCGGCTATTACAAGACGGCAGACGCCGGGGTGATTGACGAGGACGGCTATGTTTTTGTCATGGCGCGCACGGATGACATCATCAACTGTGCCGGACACCGGCTGTCAACAGGGGCAATGGAGGAAGTCTGCGCGATGCATCCGGATGTGGCAGAATGCGCCGTCATCGGCATAGCAGACGAGCTCAAGGGGCAAATCCCCTGCGGCTTCCTTGTCTTGAAGAAGAATGTCCATCGAGACCATGCGGCGATCTCGAAAGAGGTGGTGCAACTGGTACGGGATGAGATCGGCCCGGTTGCCGCTTTCAAAATGGTTCTGATGGTCGATCGCCTTCCCAAGACACGGTCAGGCAAGATCCTGCGCGGTACGATGCAGAAAATCGCAGATGGCCTTCCTTGGAAAATGCCAGCGACCATCGATGATCCGGTTGTCCTGGACGAGATTTCCGCCGTGCTCAAAGCCTGTGGCCAGGTGGCTGCCTGATCTGGGCGGAGCTGTGTTGGATGGTTGACCTCCTGTCCTGTCCTGTCCTGTCCTGTTCTGGCCCCTGCCTTGGCCAAACAAAAGCCCCGGGCGCTGATGCGACCGGGGCTCGATTTCTGCTGGAACCGGAGGGACGATCAGTACTGATCGTCGTCCTCATCCTTGTTGCGGTCAGACTTGAGCGACTGCAGCTTGGCGAATACCGCGTTGGCGTCGATCGTCTTTTCTTCGTCGCGGTCACGACCATAGCCGAAGTCGAGGTTTTCGGTCTCGGTGGCGGCCTGCAGCGTCGCGCCGAGTTCGGCAGCGGTCGGCAGCGGACGGCCCTTGGATGCCTTTTCAACTTCCAGGTCGAGGTCGATCTGGCTGCAGAGTCCCAGCGTGACCGGGTCCATCGGCGTCAGGTTGGTCGAGTTCCAGTGGGTGCGCTCGCGGATCTGCTCGATCGTCGACTTGGTCGTGCCAACCAGACGGGAGATCTGGGCGTCCTTCAGTTCCGCGTGGTTGCGAACCAGCCAGAGGATCGCGTTCGGACGATCCTGACGCTTGGAAACCGGGGTGTAACGCGGGCCACGACGCTTGGATTCCGGAACACGAACCTTCGGTTCGGAAATCTTCAGCTTGTGGTTCACGTCCTTTTCAGCCCGGGCGATCTCGTCGCGCGACAGCTGTCCCGTTGCGATCGGGTCCAGGCCCTTGATGCCCTGCGCCGCTTCGCCGTCGGCAATCGCCTTGACTTCGAGCGGGTGCAGTTTGCAGAACTGGGCGATCTGGTCGAATGACAGGGCGGTATTGTCGACGAGCCATACGGCCGTTGCCTTCGGCATAAGCAATGTCTGTGCCATGGATACAATCCTTCTGAGGTCCGCGCCGGTTGTCGCGAGCCGTGGGTTTAAACCACTATTTCCGGGAATTCGGCGTCCTTATACCGATTATGTAACGAAATTGCAATTCGCGAAGTAACGAATGACCTTTGTCTAATTGCTGGACGCATCTTAGTTGATAAGAATGGGTGCAAGAGGCCCGAGGAGGACGGTCCGAAGTTCGACAGTCCTGGCCGTTTAATGAGGAGGAGTTAATGTCAGCCAAGACCTATCCGGTGCTCAAGTCGGCGAAAGCCCAGGCCCTGATCGATGAAGACAAGTACCGCAAGTGGTACGAGGAAAGCATCGAGGATCCCGAGAAATTCTGGGGCAAGCACGGCAAGCGTATCGACTGGTTCAAGCCTTATACCAAGGTCAAGAACACATCTTTCAAGGGCAAGGTCCCGGTCAAGTGGTTCGAAGACGGTCTGACAAACGTCTCCTACAACTGCATCGATCGCCATCTGAAGACCAATGGCGAACGGGTGGCGATCATCTGGGAAGGTGACAATCCGTATATCGACAAGAAGATCACCTATAACGAGCTTTATGACCATGTTTGTCGCATGGCGAACGTGCTGAAGAAGCATGGCGTGAAGAAGGGTGATCGCGTCACCATCTACATGCCGATGATTCCGGAGGCGACCTATGCGATGCTTGCCTGTGCCCGCATCGGCGCCATTCATTCGGTGGTCTTTGGCGGCTTTTCGCCGGAAGCGCTGGCCGGACGCATCGTTGACTGCGAATCGACATTTGTCATCACCTGCGATGAGGGTGTACGCGGCGGCAAGCCAGTGGCGCTCAAGGAAAACACCGATATCGCCATCGACATCGCTGCCAAGCAGTATGTCATCGTCAACAAGGTCCTGGTCGTGCGCCGAACCGGCGGCAAGATCGGCTGGGCCCCCGGCCGCGATGTCTGGTATCACCAGGAAATCGTGACGGTGAAGGGTGATTGCCCTCCGGCCAAGATGAAGGCGGAAGATCCGCTGTTCATCCTTTACACGTCAGGCTCGACGGGCAAACCGAAGGGCGTGATGCACACGACCGGCGGCTATCTGGTCTATGCCTCGATGACGCATGAATATGTCTTCGATTATCACGATGGCGATGTCTATTGGTGCACGGCCGATGTCGGCTGGGTAACCGGCCATTCCTATATCGTCTACGGGCCGCTGGCCAATTGCGCGACGACGCTGATGTTCGAAGGCGTGCCGAATTTCCCCGATCAGGGGCGTTTCTGGGAAGTGATCGACAAGCACAAGGTCAACATCTTCTATACAGCGCCGACCGCCATCCGCTCGCTCATGGGTGTCGGCGACGAGTTTGTCAAACGCTCCTCGCGCTCGAGCCTCCGGTTGCTCGGCTCGGTCGGCGAACCGATCAATCCGGAAGCCTGGGAATGGTATTACAACGTTGTCGGCGACCAGCGTTGCCCGGTTGTCGATACCTGGTGGCAGACCGAGACCGGCGGGATCATGATCACGCCGCTGCCGGGCGCGACCGCTCTGAAACCCGGTTCGGCCACCCTGCCCTTCTTCGGCATCAAGCCGGAACTGGTCGACAATGAAGGCACGGTGCTGGAAGGGGCCGCAGACGGCAATCTGTGCATTACCGACAGCTGGCCAGGCCAGGCCCGTTCCGTCTATGGCGATCACGAGCGCTATGTGCAGACCTATTTCTCGACCTACAAGGGGAAATATTTCACCGGTGACGGCTGCCGACGCGATGAGGATGGCTATTACTGGATCACTGGCCGCGTCGATGACGTGCTCAATGTCTCCGGCCACAGGCTGGGAACGGCTGAGGTGGAATCGGCGCTGGTTTCGCATCATCTGGTCTCTGAAGCCGCCGTCGTCGGCTATCCGCATGGGATCAAGGGTCAGGGTATCTATTGCTATGTGACCCTGATGGCGGGACATGACGGAACGGATGCGCTTCGCCAGGATCTCGTCAAGCATGTCCGCACCGAGATCGGGCCGATCGCAACTCCGGACAAGATCCAGTTTGCCCCGGGCCTGCCGAAGACCCGTTCGGGCAAGATCATGCGGCGTATCCTGCGCAAGATCGCCGAGAATGATTTCGGTGCGCTTGGCGATACATCGACACTCGCCGATCCCGCAGTGGTCGATGATCTGATCGAAAACCGGCAGAACCGCAGCGTTTGATCATCACCCTGCTACAAACGACAAGGGCTCCTCCGTCGCGAGGGGCCCTTTTTCATCAGGTGTCCGGTTCTGCAGACGTCCGCTTTTTGTTTCTATGTGTCCGGGCAATGGTGACGGGTCTTGGTCTTGCCGGCATAGGGTTCGACAAGGCCGGCCTCAAGCAGCAGATCAGCCGGGCTCCGTCCGTCGGCAAGAATCAGTCTTGCCACCACACGCCCGAAATATTTGTCGCCCGAAATTTCGGTCAGGGACACCTGTTTCTGGCCTGACATGAACTCGGTCAATTGATCCTGCGCTTCTCGTGCAGCCTCGCGGAAAGCCGGGCAATGTGATTTGAGTTCCGGCGCATCAATGCCACGCAAACGGACATAGGTGCTGATGCGGTGATCAGGCCAAGGCATGGCTTCGACCAGAACCGTGTCTCCGTCGATGACCCGCACCACTTCAGCCAGCACAGGGCCATCAAACGTCTGGCCCGCGTGGCAAGGCCCCGTCGCAAGTGCGATCATCATCAAGACTAGCCATGGAGAGCGATATCGGACCATAAAAGGAATATATTCCGATATTGCTGCGCCATCAATAGGTATATTTTCAGACTAGAAGTCGATCGCGCGGCCCTTGATCTCCCAGTCGCCGAAACGCGCGGGATCAGATCCGCCACGACCGCCGATTTCCGGAGCGGGCTCTGTTGGCGTTTCTCCCTTGCGGCGTTCCTCGGCTTCGGCGAGTGCCCGTGTGGCTGCCGGGCTCAGCGCGCGCGCCGGTTCCGGCGCCACACCTTCGTGTTCTTCGTCTTCGGACATAACTACACCTCTATTTCGCGGTTTTTATGCGCAAACATTGAAATTGGCATTGCTGCTTTTTAAATCAACGGGTGAAATCGGCAACAGGTCCGTTGCCGAACGTGTATCTCAGAGGAGCAGGACATGAACTTCATGCGCACGGCAATGCTGCTTGCCTTCATGACGGCGCTCTTCATGGGCGTCGGCTTTCTGATTGGCGGCCGCGGCGGAATGATGATCGCATTCGTCGTTGCCGCGGGTATGAACTTCTTTTCCTACTGGAACTCGGACCGAATGGTGCTGTCCTCCTATCGGGCACAGGAGGTCGATGAGCGGACTGCGCCGGAATTCTACCTGATGGTCAAGGATCTGGCGCGCAATGCCAATCTGCCGATGCCGCGTGTCTATGTTTTCGACAGTCCGCAGCCGAATGCATTCGCGACCGGCCGCAATCCGCAGAATGCGGCCGTGGCCGCCTCGACCGGCCTGCTGCAGCGACTGAACCCACAGGAAGTCGCGGGCGTGATGGCCCACGAGCTGGCGCATATCGAAAACCGCGATACGCTGACGATGACGATTACCGCGACACTCGCCGGTGCGATCTCGATGCTGTCGAATTTCGCCTTCCTGTTTTCCGGCAATCGCGACGAGCGCAGCAATCCACTCGGTTTCATCGGCGTCATTGTCGCCATGATCGTTGCGCCGCTGGCGGCGATGGTGGTGCAGATGGCGATCAGCCGAACGCGTGAATATGCCGCCGACCGGCGTGGCGCCGAGATTTGTGGCAATCCCCGGGGACTTGCCTCCGCGCTACAGAAAATTGCCGGCGACGCTTCACATATCGAAAACATGGATGCTGAGCGCAACCCGGCAACCGCGCATATGTTCATCATCAATCCGCTCAGCGGGCGGCGCATGGACAATCTGTTTTCGACCCATCCGGACACGCGCAATCGTATCGAAGCGCTGATGGCGATGACCGACATTCAGCCGGGGGTATCGACGCCAACCGGTCCCGCTGCTAATGCAAGGCCCAAAGCGCGCTCCGTTCCGAATACCGGATGGGGACGTGGCAACTCCGAACCGCCCAAAGGACCATGGTCTTGAACGATAAAGCACCGGGAAAACCGCAGAAGCACTTTCACAAGGGCAATGGCGGATCCCGTCCGACGGAACAGGCGGAGACAAAACCGGGTCTGGATGCGCGTATCGCTGCATCGCGCCTGCTTGCGGCCGTGATCGAACGCAAGACACCGCTTGACGGGATGCTCGATGCAGAACATGGCAATCCCGCGTTCCGGGCGTTGAACGAAGCCGATCGCGGCCTGGTTCGCGCGATCCTGCACAGCGCACTTCGCCATCTGCCGCGCATTGAAGCGATCCTGCACGAGCTTCTGGACACGCCGCTGCCGGAAGGCGCCCGCTCGCTGCATCACCTGCTGGTCGTCGCCGCAGCGCAGATGCTCTATCTCGATGTCCCGGACCACTCGGCGGTCGATCTGGCTGTCGAGCAGGCAAATCGCGACCCCCGCAGCCGCCGTTTTTCCAAACTGGTGAATGCCATCCTGCGACGTGTCGGGCGCGAGAAGGAAGCGCTGCTCGAATGGGTCAACGACATACCCTGCATTCCGGAGTGGTTCCTGAAGCGATTGATCGCGGTCTACGGCCTGGATCATGCCCTGGCGATTGCCGCGGCACAGCTGCAGCCGGTGATGATCGACCTCACGGTCAAGAGCGATGCAAAGGGCTGGGCCGAAAGACTTGGCGGCAAGGTCTTGCCGACCGGTACGGTACGCTTGGCGCCGTTCAAGGGCAGCATTCCCTCGCTCGAAGGTTTCGACGATGGCGAATGGTGGGTTCAGGATGCTGCGGCCGGCATTCCGGCCAAACTCTTCGGCGATCTCAGTGGCAAACGTGTTGCCGATCTGTGTGCAGCACCTGGCGGCAAGACTGCGCAGCTTGTGCTGGCTGGTGCCCAGGTGACCGCGGTCGAGCAATCCGCGTCCCGTCTCAAGCGGCTTCAGTCCAACCTGGAGCGACTTCGTCTTTCCGCTGAATTCGTCACCAGCAATCTGCTGGAGCTCGATGACAGCAAGGTCTATGACGCTATTCTGCTCGATGCGCCCTGCTCGTCCACCGGAACCACGCGCCGACATCCCGATGTCTTGTGGAGCAAGGATGCCGAAGACATCACCAAGCTCGCGGCCCTGCAGGAAAAACTCCTTCGACACGCTATCACCTTGCTCGCACCCGGTGGGCGCATGGTCTTTTCGAACTGCTCCATCGATCCCTCAGAGGGGGAGCAGGTCGTGGATCGGGTTCTGGCCGACCATCAGGATTTGAAGCGCGTTCCGATCCGCAAGGAGGATTGGCCAGGTCTGGAAGCTGCGATCAATGATCTCGGAGAATTCAGAACCACGCCGGCGATGTTGCACGCTGAAGGTGGTCTCGATGGATTCTACGCTTGCGTAATTGCTAAAATTTAGCGAAATATTCAATAAAACTGTTAGAACCTGAAAAACTGGCGGACGAGCGCTCATTGCCTGTCCGCGTCGTCGCTATGAACTTTGCCTTTGCGATCGGCTGATTTGTCATGAAGCGATTTAAAGGATGGCTTGCGCCTCACTAATTATCTGAATTTTCCATGGAAAACATATAGTTATCGGCCGTAGCAACGGGAATGAGAATGCGAATTTCTGATCGTCGGAGACTGATCTCTCTGTATCTTGCAGAGAGCTGGCGCAGAACGGGGCTGGCGATCTCGCTGGCATTGCCTGTGGTAAGCGGCCGTGCAGGTTTCCGTGCCATGCGTCTGGTCGTCGCGCCGACCGACCTTCGGGCGATCGATCCCTTCGTGGCGGAAGAGATTTTCCAGGGGCGTTATCCGCTTGCCGGCCGGGTGCTGGATGCCGACCAGCAATCGCCATTCGATCTTGAACTGCCGTCCCAGCAGTTCGCCGTGCGCCTGCATGGTTTCGGCTGGTTGCGCCATATCCGGGCCGACAAGTCGCATGCGGCCTGCGAGAATGCCCGGTGGGTCGTCGATCAGTGGATCCACCTGCATGGAGGACGTGTGACGGGCGTCGCCTGGGATGCCGATGTCGTTGCTCAACGCATCGTTGCCTGGCTGTCGCATTCACCGGTCGTACTTCAGGATGCCGATGCCGGCTTCTATCGACGTTTCATGGCGTCGCTCAGCTATCAGATCGGCTATCTGCATCGCATTGCCGGTTACTTGCCGGAAGGACTGCCACGCCTTCGGGCACGTATTGCGCTGGCGATGGCGTCGATTTCCACCGAAGCGCGGGCTTCGGCCATTCGTCGCGCAGGCCGTCAGCTCAATCGTGAACTGGAGCGCCAGATCCTTCCAGACGGCAGCCATGTCTCGCGCAATCCGCAGGCGGCGGTCGAACTGCTCTTCGACCTGCTGCCGCTTCGCCAGACATATATCAATCTCGGCCATGACGTGCCGCAGCGCTTGATCCCGGCGATCGACCGGATGTATCCCGCCGTGCGATTTTTTCGCCATAGCAGCGGTGATCTTGCGCTGTTCAATGGAGCAAGCTCGACGCTCGCGACCGATCTGATGTCGGTCCTGCGATATGATGAAACGGCGGGCCAGCCATTCAAGGCATTGCCGCATGCCGCCTATCAACGTCTTTCCGGAGGTGACACGG
This sequence comes from Rhizobium sp. 18065, assembly GCF_902706095.1. GTDB lineage: Bacteria > Pseudomonadota > Alphaproteobacteria > Rhizobiales > Rhizobiaceae > Allorhizobium. Next base: position 60,498 of record NZ_CACSJP010000012.1, on the reverse strand, counting down.
TATTGCTGCTGGATACCGGCCATGCGCCATCGGGATCCCTGTCACGGACAGCGCATGCAGGTTGCCTGTCACTGGAGCTCTCGTCGGGTCGCAACCGCTTCATCGTCAACAGCGGATCTCCCCGCTTTGCCGGAGAAAAGCTCCGCCAACTGGCGCGCACGACGGCTGCCCATTCAACGGTCGCAATCGGCGACATGTCCTCGGCCCGGATTTCTTCGTCCGGGTTCCTTGGCCCACTTTTGGTTGCCGGCGTTGCCAAGGTGGAGATCAGTCGCCAGACCGGCCCTGATGGCAGCGATCGGCTGTCGGCGAGCCACGATGGCTATCTGGCGCGTTTCGGCGTGCTGCATGAGCGCGAGGTACGGATCAACGAGGGAGGTACAAAGATTGCCGGTCGAGACCGGTTTCTCCTGCCGGAAGGCTTGCCCGCCCCGGGTATCCCGTCCGAACCGGCCATCGCGCGGTTCCACATTCATCCGGCCATTTCCCTTGAGCGCATCGACGAGCGCAGGGTTCGCCTGATCGCGCCGGATGGCGAGAGCTGGGTCTTTTCGCTTCCGGTCGGGGAGGTCGAGATCGCCGAGGACATCTTTTTTGCCGATGTCTCCGGTGTCCGGCCATCGCAGCAGCTGGAAATTGCCTTTCACGGCCCGGAAATACGCTGGTTTCTCGCACATCACGCATAGACTGTTGGTTCTGAGGCCCAGCTGTGCTAGGCGGCGGCATCGCGCTCGTCATGCTGATCTTTTCGACGGGCGCCCGTCAGATCGGAGCTGAACCATGGCCGTCGTTTCCAAGAAAATTCCCGCACCAGACCTCGTGCGTGTTCGCACTGCCCTGCTTTCGGTTTCCGACAAGACGGGGATCGTCGAGTTTGCCCAGGCGCTGCACGATCGCGGCGTTCGGCTGCTGTCGACGGGCGGCACGCACAAGGCGCTTGCCGCTGCCGGCCTGCCGGTGACCGACGTGTCGGAAATCACCGGTTTTCCCGAAATCATGGACGGCCGCGTCAAGACCCTGCATCCGCTGGTGCATGGCGGCCTGCTGTCGATCCGTGACGATGCCGAGCATGTCGAGGCGATGAAAGCACATGGCATCGAAGCGATCGATCTCTCGGTGATCAATCTCTACCCGTTCGAGCAGGTCCGCGCTGCCGGCGGCGACTATCCGACGACGGTGGAGAATATCGACATCGGCGGTCCGGCGATGATCCGCGCTTCCGCCAAGAACCATGCCTATGTCACCGTGGTGACCGATGCTGCCGACTACGCCGAAGTGATCGAAGCGCTGGCCCAGAACGATGGCCAGACCAGCTACGTGCTTCGTCAGCGTCTGGCTGCCAAGGCTTATGCCCGTACCGCTGCCTATGACACGATGATTTCCAACTGGTTTGCCGAAGCGCTCGACATCGAAATGCCGACATATCGCACGGTCGGCGGCGCCCTGAAGGAAAAAATGCGCTACGGCGAGAACCCGCACCAGAGCGCCGGCTTCTATGTCACCGGCGAAAACCGCCCGGGTGTCGCCACGGCGACCCTGCTGCAGGGCAAGCAGCTTTCCTACAACAACATCAATGACACGGATGCGGCCTTCGAACTTGTTGCCGAGTTTGCGCCGGAAAATGGCCCCGCCTGCGCGATCATCAAGCATGCCAACCCCTGCGGCGTTGCGACCGGCGCGACGCTAGTCGAAGCCTACCAGCGTGCCCTCGCCTGCGATTCCGTGTCGGCTTTCGGTGGCATCATCGCGCTCAACCAGATGCTGGATGCCGCGACTGCGCAGGAAATCGTCAAGCTGTTCACCGAAGTCATCATCGCGCCCTCGGTCACCGATGAAGCCAAGGCGATCATCGCGGCAAAGCCCAATCTGCGCCTGCTGATCACTGGTGCGCTGCCCGACCCGCGCGCGCGCGGCCTGATGGCAAAGACGGTTTCCGGCGGCCTGCTGGTTCAGACCCGCGACAACATCCTTGTCGAGGATCTCGACCTCAAGGTGGTCACCAAACGTGCACCGACTGCAACCGAGCTCGAAGACATGAAATTCGCCTTCAAGATCGCCAAGCATGTGAAGTCGAATGCGGTCATCTATGCCAAGAACGGCCAGACGGCGGGCATCGGTGCCGGCCAGATGAGCCGCGTTGATTCGGCCCGTATTGCGGCGCTCAAGGCCGAGGACGCCGCCAAGGCGCTTGGCCTGACAACGCCGCTGACTAAGGGTGCAGCCGTTGCCTCGGAAGCCTTTTATCCGTTCGCCGATGGCTTGCTGGCCGCAATCGCGGCGGGTGCAACGGCCGTTATCCAGCCCGGTGGCTCGATGCGCGACGAAGAAGTGATTGCGGCGGCTGACGAACACGGCGTGACCATGGTGTTCACGGGCGTTCGCCATTTCCGCCACTGATGGTTTGACATCCGGATAAAGAAAGGCCGGTTGCGGAGACGCAACCGGCCTTTTCATGATGTTTCAGGCCTGGGCCTTTGTTTCGTCGCCGGCCGGATAGGCGGTATTCCAGAGAATTGCCAATCCCACCACCAGGAAGAACAGCATGCTGGCCATGCCTATGCGCGGCGAACCGGTCCAGGTTGTCAGAACGGAAAAGGACAGGGTGGCCATGAAGCTCGTGGCCCGTCCCGAAAGTGCGTAGATGCCGAAATAACGCCCGGCCTCGTGCGGTTTCACGCTGCGCGCCAGATAGGAGCGGGATGAGGCCTGGACAGGGCCGAACGACAGGCCGATCAGCAGGCCATAGAGGATGTATGCCTTTTCTGCTGGGGTGGCGAACAGGCCCTCGGTGGTGGTGATGGGCAGGCTGACAAAGCCGAAAAGGGTGAAATCCGGCCCGGTTGAAATTATGCCGAGCGTTGCAGCAATCAGCATGCAAAGGCTGATCAAGACGACATTTTTAGATCCGATAAGCCGGTCGATGCGGCTGGCAATCAGGCATCCGAAGATCGCGACAACGTTCAGGATAATGCCATAGACGCCCATTTCCATCGTCGACCAACCGAACATCGCGGCAGCGAAGACGCCGCCGAGGATCAGCAAGCCGTTGACGCCGTCCTGGTAGATCATCCGTGCCACGAGAAAGTGCAGGATCGACGTCCGGTGCCGGACCTCCGACAGCGTGTTGCCAATCTCCTTCAAGCCCGTGTTGATTGCCTGGCCGAGCGGCTTTCCACGGGCCGCATCCGGGGTGAAAAGAAACATCGGCAGAATGAAGACGAGATACCAGATCGCCGAAATCGGCCCGGTGATCCGGGCATCCTCGCCGGCGACAGGGTCGAGACCGAACAGCGGCGGAATACCGATCAGGGTCAGGCCGGTGGTCGGATTTGCCGCAATCAGGAGAACGATGGCGATCAGCACGATCATGCCGCCGAGATAGCCGAGACCCCAGGCAATATTCGATACGCGCCCGACATCGCGCTGGCTGACAAGACGGGTCATCATCGAATCGTTGAAGACGATCGAAAACTCCGCTGCAATGCTGGCGAAGATCATCAGCAACATGATCAGGCTGACCGATGCCCCCGGTGCGGCCAGCCAGAGACCCAGCAGACAGGTGATCTTGATCACGGCAAAGAAAGCGATCCACGGCTTTCGTGAGCCGGATTCATCAGCAATCGATCCAAGGACGGGCGCAAGGATGGCGATAACAATCGCCGAGATGGTCGCGGCATTGCTCCACGAAGCTTGGGCGGAAACCGGATCGCTGGTCATCCTCGCCACGAAATAGGGGCCAAAGATGAATGTGGTGACCACCGTGAAAAACGGCTGTGCAGCCCAGTCGAAGAACATCCAGCTAAGGACGCCCCGATTGAGGCGTCCAGTGACATTGTTGTCGGTTACGGCCGATCCGTTCATGCATCATCCCCGGCTTGTTGCCGGGACACTGTCACCTTGCAGGACCTTGCGCAAGATCGCCGAGCAGGCCTGCTGCCACCGCCATTTTCGAGATGCTTGGCTCGCCGCTGTCGACCAGCGCAGCAATTTCCTTGCCGATCCGGTCGATGCGCAGCGTGTCATTTGCAAGCCATGCCTGGACCGGTTGCTTGTGTCCTTCATGGGCGATGAGTGCTGCGCAAACGATCTCGCGCCGTGCTGCGCCAATGCGATCGATGCTTCTTGTCAGGGCGAGGCTATCATAGTGGTCCGTCGGTTGGAGCCTGCGGGCATTCTCTATGATGCGGCCGATGCGGAAGGCTTCCGAGACGGCAAAGAAACCATCCATCGCCCGTGCAAGGGTTGCCTTTGTCCGGTCGGCAATCTGCATGATTTCCGGAAGTAGCAGCAATGTCTGAAGGTTGACGACCTCCACCGCGATCTCTTCCGGTGCGCCCGCAGAAATCAGTCCGGCCACCTGCTCGTCGAAATACTGGCGCAGCAGCGCCGGCAATGCGCCGGCGAAGACCGGCCCTGCCGATTTGACGGCAGCCTTCAACTGGGTCACGGCTGCACTGATCGGGCCGGTAGCCAGCCCGGTATCCAGAAGCAGGCGCGTCATGCCCACATAGACTTCGGTGACGATGCCGTAGAGCCGGTTCTGCGTCTGGCCGGAGAGCTTGGCGTCCAGATTGTCGAGCTTGTCCCAGAGAGCCGTGAGGTTGAGTGCATCGCGGGTGACCAGTGCCGCTTTCACCACAGCGTCTGGCGCGCCGCCCGTTGCATCGCTGACGGCGACGACAAATCCCGGCCCGCCACGGTTGATCGCATGGTTTGCCAGCACCGTTGCAATGATTTCGCGGCGAAGACGATGGACAGCAATGTCGGAGGCAAAGCTCTTGCGCATACCGGCCGGGAAATAGTTAGACAGGGTGCTCTGGCAATAGGGATCGTCCGGAAGATCGGACTGGATCAACTGGTCAAACAGCACGATCTTGGCATAGGACAAGAGCACGCCGATTTCCGGTCGGGTCAGGGTCTTTCCGGAGACGTAACGTTCGGCGACCGCAGTCGCATCCGGCAGGGTCTCGACCTTGCGGTTCAATTTGCCGAGACCTTCGAGGTAGTCCATGAGCCGGCTCAGCTCTTCGCGGTTGCCGGCGTGCTTCGCTTCCGTCAGCGAGATCGACAGCGACTGGAGGTAGTTGTTGCGCAGCACCAGTTCGGCTACTTCGTCGGTCATCTCGACCAGCAGCTTGTTGCGTTTGTCGCGGGTCAGGCGCTTTTCGGCCATGGCGGGAGAAAACGCGATCTTGATATTGACTTCAAGGTCGGACGAATTGACGCCAGCGGAATTGTCGATCGCGTCCGAATTGACCCGGCCGCCATTCAGGGCATAGGCAATGCGACCCTTCTGGGTCACGCCGAGATTGGCACCCTCGCCGATCACCTTGGCGCGAACTTCGGTCGCAGTGATGCGGATAGCGTCGTTGGCGCGGTCGCCAACTTCGGCATCGGTTTCGCCGGCAGCCTTGATATAGGTGCCGATGCCGCCGAACCACATCAGATCGACCGGTGCTTTCAGGATCGCAGTCAGAATGTCGAAGGGCGAGGCGGTTCGGGTTTCCAGTCCGATGGCCGCTGCGGCTTCCGGCGTCAGGGTGACTGACTTTTCCGCCCGCGAGATGATCATGGCGCCCGGCGAGAGTGCCTTGCGGTCGTAGTCCTGCCAACTGGAGCGCGGCAGCGCGAACATGCGCTTGCGCTCGACAAACGAACGTGCCGTGTCCGGGTCCGGGTCGATGAATATATCGCGATGGTCGAAGGCGGCGATCAGCCTGATCTGTTCCGAGAGCAACATGCCGTTGCCGAAGACGTCGCCCGACATGTCGCCGACACCGGCCACGGTAAAAGGTGTTGTCTGGATGTCGGTGTCGATCTCGCGGAAGTGGCGCTTGACCGTTTCCCATGCGCCGCGGGCGGTGATGCCCATCTTCTTGTGGTCATAGCCGGCCGAGCCGCCCGACGCGAAAGCGTCGTCGAGCCAGAAGCCGGCCGCCTGGGCCAGACCGTTTGCGGTGTCTGAGAACGTTGCCGTACCCTTGTCAGCGGCGACGACGAAATAGGGATCGTCCTCATCCAGCCGCAGGGTGTCGGCAGGCGGCACGATATCACCGCCGACAATGTTGTCGGTGATCGACAGCAGAGTGCGGATATAGGTCTTGTAGGCTTCGGTGCCGGCGGACAGCCAGGCCTCGCGATTGCCGGGTGGCGGCAGAAGCTTGGGATAGAAGCCACCCTTGGCACCGACCGGCACGATCACCGCATTCTTGACCTGCTGGGCCTTGACCAGGCCGAGAACTTCGGTGCGATAATCCTGGGCGCGGTCCGACCAGCGCAGACCGCCGCGGGCGACTTTGCCGAAACGCAGGTGAACGCCTTCGACCTCAACGCCGTAGACGAAGATTTCCCGGAACGGACGCGGTTCCGGCAGACCGTCGAGCCGATGCGGGTCAAACTTGAACGCCAGCATCGGCCGGTCGCTGTCGATATAGCCCTTCTGGAAGAAATTCGTCCTGAGCGTGGCCTCGATTGCGTTGATGTAGCGCCGCAGGATCCTGTCTTCATCAAGGCTTGGAACGGCAGCCAGGCTGGTCTCCAACGATTGGTGAAGTTCGGCCGAGCGCTTTGCGCGGCTCTTTTCGTTCAGGGCCGGATCGAGGCGATTGCGGAACAGGTGCGCCAGGTTGGCCGCAATGGTGGCATACTTGTTCAACGTTTCGGCGATGTAGCCCTGCGAGAAGACAAAGCCGGCCTGGCGAAGATAGGCACCGTAGGCGCGCAGCACCGAGGCCTCTCGGGCATTGAGGCCGGCATTGAGAACCAGCCGGTTATAGGCATCATTGTCGACCGTGCCGGTGAAGGCTGCGATGAAGGCTTCCTCGATTTCCCGGCCCTGGCGCGCGATATCGAAATTGCCACCACCGAGAACCTGAAGCTCCATGTCATGCAGGACGACCAGTCTGCCGGGCTTTTCATCCGGGTTGGCATTGGCAACACCAATATCGAAGGTGCGCTCGCTGATGACGCCGAAGCCGAGATTTTCCAGCAGCGGCACGCGCCGCGACAGCGGCAGGTGATGGCCGGAATGGAAGATCTTCAGATAGAGTAGAGGGCCATCAGCCCCGGCCACCTGATGGAAGGCGATCGAGAGCGGTGCGCCGGCAAGGCATGCCTCGATATGTTTCAGGTCGGCGACCGCTTCTTCCGGGGCAAAGGCTTCCTGAAAAGCCTGGCTGACATCCAGTTGCGGCGCCTCGGCTCCGGCGAGAGAGATGAAGCGGTCGCTCCAGCGCGCCGTGATCTCGCGAACGGCGTCCTCGAGCTTGGCCTGCGGAATGCGCGGCGTCTTGCCCTCCGAGCGCCCGATGATGATATGCACACGGGCAACGCCACCTTCCGGAAAGGCCGGGTAGTAGGCGGAGACATGGCCGTCATAAACGGTCTTGAAATAGATGCCGATCTTTTCGCGGACCATGGAGTTGTAGTCTTCGCGCGGGACATAGACGATCAGCGAGACGAAGCGGTCGAACTGATCGATACGCGGCAGCACGCGGACGCGCGGTCGTTCCGAAAGATCATTGATCTGTTCGCTGAATTTCGCCAGCATTTCCGGTTCGATCTGGAAGAGATCATCGCGCGGATAGCTTTCCAGCGTGTTCTGCAACATGCGGCCGGAATGGCTCTGCGGATCGAAGTCGAAATATTCGACGACCTTTTCGATCTTGGCGCGCAGCAGGGGGATCTGGTTGGCCGAACGCGTGTAGGCCGTAGAGGTGAACAGGCCGACGATCCGTAATTCGCCGACGACCTTGCCGTCCGGTCCGAAGCGCTTGACACCGACGTAGTCCATATAGGCGCGACGGTGCACCACGGATTTCACATTCGCCTTGGTGACGATCAGGAATTCCGGCCCCTGCAGGAAGGCAAGGATTTCGGGCGTCGTGGTGACATGGTTCTTGCCCTGGCGCAGGACCAGGACATCCGGGTCGGAGAGTATGCCGAGGCCTTTGCCCTTGCCGCGCTCGACGGTGGCGTCTGTGCCTTCGCCGGAATAGATGTATTCCCGCATGCCGAGGAAGGTGAAGTTGTCGTCGCGCAGCCACTCGAGGAAGGCGACCGCTTCGTCACGATCGGCCTTCTTGCGGCCCGGGCCGAGGTCCGTCAGTTCGGCAAGCGCGTTGTCCAGAAGGCCAAGCATCGGCTTCCAGTCGCTGGCCGCCATTTTTACCTGGCTGAGCACGTGATGGAGGCGCTGGACCAGGCTGTTTGCCTGCTCGTCCGTGAGCGTTGCAATGTGGAGTTGGATATAGCTGACTTTGACGACATCGTCCGGATCGGCATCTGGATTGGCCAGGGAAACGTCTCCCTGGGGTGTCACGGCCAGGATAGGGTGCACTGCCATGAAAATATCGCGGTAGACGCTCGTCACTTCCGCCATCACCGAATCATAGAGAAACGGCTTGTTGTGATCGACAATCGACAGAACACTGACCGGAATGCCCTCCGGGTTGACTTCGGTCACGGGCGTGATGCTGACATGTGGCTTTTTGCGATCCCATGCCGACAGGTCCGCGGCTGCGCGCACCGCAGAAAATGCCAGCATCTCCGGGGTATAGCGATCGAGATCGTCGTTGCTTGCCCGGCCAAACAGCATTGCCGGTGTGACAAAGGCCTCGCCGAGGGCCTCGGCAATCTGGCCGGCACCTCGCAGCTGTTGTTCCCGCTTGGTGGTCCGCGTCTTGGCCATGTACCCTCTCCTCGTGGTCGGTTTTGCCGGCATAATTGAGAAAAATGTTTTGCAGAAGTATGTATGATGCAAATTCGGAGGAGAAATTGTCAAAAAAACGCGTTCCCTCTCCAAAATTCTTAGAATTTTTGTCAAAACTGACATCAAAATGCGTTCTAAGCTCAATTTTTAACGCGGAATCGCCTCATGCCCGATAATTCGCCAGGCGCTGTCATCGTTATCTCCAGCCATGTTGTGCGGGGTTCCGTGGGAAACCGTGCGGCTGTATTCGCATTGGAGACATTGGGTCATCAGGTCTGGGCCTTGCCCACGCTGGTGCTGCCATGGCATCCAGGCCATGGTCCATCGACGCGTCTAAGATTTGCCGACGATGACTTCGAAAAAGCAATAGATGATTTGATTAAGGCGCCGTGGCTGGGCGAGGTAAAGGCAATTCTGACCGGCTATTTCGCCAGTCCTGCACAGCCGGAGGCGGTGGCCCGGCTTGTCGAGGCAGCACGGGCCAGAAACCCCGATCTGCTGTATGTCTGCGATCCCGTCATGGGTGATCTTGGCGGTCTCTACATTCCAGAGGAGACTGCAGCTGCAGTTCGCGACCGCCTGATCCCGATTGCCTCTGTCGCAACGCCCAATCGCTACGAACTGCAATGGCTGGTCGGCAGCACGCTCGACAGCAATTCGCTGATCATGGAAGCGGCCCTGTCGCTCGGGCCGGCGCGCATGCTGGTGACATCGGCGGTGCCGATGATGGCGGGCGGGACTGGCAATCTCCTGCTCACCGGTCGCAATGCGCTGCTGGCGGAGCATCGGCTGATCGACAATGCGCCGAACGGATTGGGCGATCTGCTCGGGGCCGTGTTTCTGGCGCGGCTGCTCGAGGGTTGCGAGGAGGAGAGGGCCTTGCAACTCGCCACCGCAAGCGTGTTCGAGATCCTGGCGCGCACGGCCAAGCGCGGCGCTGACGAGCTTGCGCTCGCCAGCGATGCGTCCAGCCTGTCGCGGCCGATGGCGCTCGTGCAGATGCGCCGGCTGCTTCACCCGGCACAAAGGCCGCGTAAACCGCTCTGAATTTTTTCAGGACGGTTACGTTGCAGTGCAAGGTGAGTGGTTGCCTTGGCTCCACTTGCGCTGTAATCGGTAAAGTATGAGCAGTTTTCCTCCTTCTCTTTTGACCGGCTACAACAATTTCATGAGTGGCCGCTATGTCGACCAGCGGGAACGCTACCGCGTGCTCGCCGAACAGGGGCAGAAGCCGCATACGCTTGTGGTGGCCTGTTGCGATTCACGCGCCGCACCGGAAATGATCTTCGATGCAGGTCCCGGCGAACTCTTCGTCGTGCGCAATGTCGCCAACATGGTCCCACCCTATGAACCGGACGGGCAATATCACTCGACTTCGGCTGCGCTCGAATTTGCGGTTCAGGCCCTGCAGGTCCGCGACATCATCGTGATGGGACACGGACGTTGCGGCGGCATTCGTGCGGCGCTCGACCCGAATGCCGAACCACTGTCACCCGGTGACTTCATCGGCAAGTGGATGAACCTGGTTGCACCGGCCGCCGAGCAGATCCAGGGCAATTCGGTCATGACAGCGACGGAACGCCAGACGGCGCTGGAGCGGATTTCCATCCGCAATTCCATCGCCAATCTTCGCACATTCCCTTATGTCAAATCCATGGAAGAGGGTGGCAAGTTGCGCATCCATGGCTGTTGGTTCGATATCGGCAATGGCGAATTGTGGGTGATGGATCCGGAGACGCGCGATTTCGTCCGGTTGGAAAATCAAGTCCCGACGGATCTTTCTCTTCTTTAGAGAATTCTTAGGTGCTGGAGACTAGTCTGGTTCGCGCGCAAATGCGGTGGGGCCTGTCGTTCGTAATCTGGCGATCAGGTTCCTAAACTGGGCCTGATAATGTATCTGAGATCTGCAAAAAAGCATGTGATTGCCGCCCTCTTGTTGCCCGGATTTGTCATGATCCTGGAGGCTGGGGCATTGCTCCGTGAGCAGTTCAGCAAATATCGGGCGCTCGAGAATAGTCGTGACTATGCCTACATAACCTCGCAAGCCGGCTACATCGCGTCCTTTATCCTGCCGCAGGAAAGTATGGCGACGACGTCCTACCAGATGAGCGGGTCCGAATTTTCCGCTCAGGTCCTGGAAACGGCCCGCGCAGAAACAGATCGTTCGCTTGCCACCGTGCTCGAAATGCTGGTGCAGAAGATTGCCGGCCGTCAGGATATGGTGTTTGCAATCCAGGAGATCTGGAATGCGGCGGAAGCTCTGAAGCGGTTTCGCCAGCAGGCGGACCAAGAGAGCCTGTCTGCAGACGCGGTGATCGCCGCGATGAAGCCATTCTCGAAGGATTTTCTTCGGCTTGTCTCGGTGCTGCGGTTCGAGATGGGAACACCGGAAGCCACTCGGCAGATCAATCTCTTTCTCGATACGCTCGACGCGAACGATGCATCGCTGCAGGCTCTCTTCTATTCGGACAAGTATCTGCGCGGCGAGCCGCTCTCGCGCGCCGAAACACAGGCATTGGCCGGCTTCTCCGCCATCCTGACCGAGAGCATCGAAAAGCTGCGCAGCTATCCGGAATCGCGCACCATCGGAGCGACACTGGCCTTTAACGACACCAGTCAAGGCAAATGGCTGGCAGACTTGACGGGGCGGATCGAGGCGAATGCGGTCGTTCCATCTGATCGACTGTATGAGCGATGGCAGAATGTGAAGGCGCAGCAAATGCAAGCGTTGCGCAACGACCTGGACGAATCGAGCGCGGAAATTCGCTCGATCGGCGATGCGATGGCGGCGGAAGCGCGCTTCCAGTTCACCGCATTCCTGCTCGCCGGTGTGACACTGTTCGGCGCGGTGCTCGCGGCCCTGTTCTTGGCGGCGAAGAGTGTTCGATTCATCGAGCAGCTTATGCGCGATCGTGAGCAATTGATCGGTGAACTTCAGAAAGCCGCACATACCGACCTGTTGACCGGATTGCTCAATCGTCGCGGTTTCGATGCGGCATTGATGCTGCGGCCCAACACGCGCCTGGTCTCCGGCAGTTCGTCCGTCATGATCTTTGATCTGGACAAATTCAAGCACATCAATGACAGCCATGGCCATGATGTCGGCGATGTCGTTCTGCAAAAAACGGCGCAGATTGCCACGACGCATTTTCGCACGGATGATCTTGTGGCCCGCCATGGCGGCGAGGAATTTATCGCCTTTGTGCCAAATGTCTCGCTGGCAGAGGCTGCCGATCTTGCCAATCGGGTGCGCGAAGCGCTCGAGCGATCCGACGTGCATCTTGAAAACGGGCATAGGTTGCGGGTGACTGCGAGTTTTGGCTGTGCTCGGGTGGAGGGCAGCGTCAATCGCGCCTCGGTGCATGATGCCTTGAAACGTGCCGATCAGGCGCTTTACGCGGCAAAGTCCGCGGGCCGCAATCGAGTGGTCTGCGATATCGATATCGAGCCGATTGGTGTCTTGGCAAAACCGGCGGCCTGATCTGCCGCCGGTGTTGAAGTTTCGCTGTTATTCCGCGTCGATGCGGGCGCCGATATAGGCAATCGCCTGCTGGTAGACCGATGCGGCGTTCCAGCCCTGGATGGCGGCGAAGTTGGGTTCGCCCGGCTGATAGCCAGCGCCAGTTTGCCAGCCATGACCCTTCAGGAAGTTCGCGGTCGAGGCCAGTGCGTCGGCCTTGGAACGAACCATGTCTATGCGGCGGTCGCCGTCACCATCGGCACCGAAGCGGACGACATTGCGCGGGAGGAACTGCGTCTGCCCGATTTCGCCATGGGCGGCACCGCGCGCGCCGACGTCCAGCGTACCGCGCTGGACGAGTTCGAGGGCCGCATATAGCTGATCAGTGAAGAATTCGCTGCGACGGCAGTCGAAGGCAAGCGTCGCCACGGCCGAGAGCGTGTGTTCCTTGCCGAGAAAGGAGCCGAAGCCGGTTTCCATGCCCCAGATCGCAATCAGGGGGCCGGCCGGCACGCCGTAGCGCTGTTCGATCTTGGCAAACAGTGCCGCGTTGCTCTTCTTCATGCTCTTGCCGCGGTTTATGATGGTCTGGCCACCGCGCTTCTGCATGAATTGGTCAAAGCTGAGCTTGAAGCTCTTCTGGCCACGGTCCGCGCGAATGGTACCGGTGTTGTAGTTGACCGCGGAAAAGGCCTTGTCGAGCGTTCTCTGGTCAACGCCCGCAGCCGCAGCCTCAGCCTTGAATGCGCCCTTCCACTGGTCGAACCCGGCGGATGTATTGCTGCAGGATGCAGCCATTGCCAGACTAGCGCTCGAAACAGTTGCCGCCACTGTAAGAAGAGCTGCCGACAGATACTTGGTCAGTCGCATTAATGCCTCGTGATTCATTGATTTGATTTGCGCGCACCATGCCAGCGAAAGGTCAGCCTGTCATCCGCGGTGACATGTTTCTGGCTTGGCATGCGTTGAAAAAGCCTTCACTTTTGCATGAAGACGGCCGCGCCCGCCGGTTTGTTCCGGCGGGCGGGCGACGATTGGATCAGGCGGCTTCCTTGCGCGGCTTGATCAGGCCGCGGTTGACGAGCAGCTCGGCGATCTGGATCGCATTGAGGGCGGCGCCCTTGCGCAGGTTGTCGGAAACAACCCAGATGTTCAGGCCGTTCTCGACGGTTGCATCCTCGCGGATACGCGAAATGTAGGTCGCGTCCTCGCCGGCGCATTCGTAAGGCGTGATATAGCCGCCATCCTCATGCTTGTCGATGACCTGGCAACCCGGTGCCTCGCGCAGGATATCACGTGCCTGATCGGCGGTGATTTCGTTTTCGAACTCGATGTTGACCGCTTCCGAGTGACCGATGAAGACCGGAACGCGCACAGCCGTGCAGGTAACCCTGATCTTCGGATCGAGCATCTTCTTGGTTTCTGCCAGAACCTTCCACTCTTCCTTCGTGTATCCGTCTTCCATGAAGCTATCGATGTGCGGAATGACGTTGAAGGCGATACGCTTGGTAAACTTCTTCGAGACGACCGGATCTGCGACGAAGACGGCGCGGGTCTGGGTGAAGAGTTCGTCCATGCCTTCCTTGCCGGCGCCGGAAACCGACTGGTAGGTCGAGATGACGACGCGCTTGATCTTGGCAAAATCATGCAGCGGCTTCAGCGCGACCACCAGCTGGGCGGTCGAGCAATTCGGGTTGGCAATGATGTTGCGCTTCTTGAAATCGACGATCGCATCCGGGTTCACTTCCGGGACGATCAACGGCACCTCGGAATCGTAACGCCATGCAGACGAGTTATCGATTACGACGCATCCCTTTGCGCCGATCTTTGGCGACCACTTCTGTGAAATCGTGCCGCCGGCCGACATCAGGCAGATGTCGGTGTCGGAGAAGTCGTAGTTCTCGAGGTTCTGCACCTTCAATGTCGCGTCGCCAAAGGACACTTCCGTGCCCTGGGAACGGGCCGACGCCAGTGCCACGACTTCCGAAGCCGGAAAGCCGCGCTCGGAGAGAATGTTCAGCATTTCGCGCCCGACATTGCCGGTAGCGCCTACGATTGCAATCTTGAAACCCATGTAAATGCTCTCTTTCTTTCTCTCCGCGGGACTGGTGAGAAGGAAAGTTCGCGGCGATCGCGCACCTTCCTTATCCCCGGCCGTGCCGGGGAGAGAGCGGTGGCCGGAGACGTCAGACGGTTTTCGTCGTCGTTTTGGCCTTGGTCGGGGAAGAAAGGGACAGAACAATGCCACCTGCGGCCAGGAGCCGTAGGTTTTGGGAGTCCGCACTATGATGCAGCTCGGAAGGCATGATCCAGAATCCTCTTCTGGCCGAGGCATTACAAGGTTTTTCCAAGGAGTCAAGCCAACCAGCCTGTCCGGGCGTCGAAAAGGCGAGCGCGAGCGTGTCTGACAGGCGTTATCGAACCCGGCCCTTTGCCTTTCGCGATTGCCCGCCGTCGGTGCCTTTGGTCTGCGGTTTTAGACTAAAGTCATAATCCGAAAGCATCTCTCTTGTTCGTCCGTGATTTCTGCCAGTCTGTGCCCAACCCGTAACCGCGACAATTCGACCCGGAGGAGAGTTGTGTCGGCGGTCCTGGGGGGCCCTTTTTGGTTTGGAGGAACTACAATGGCAAATGTTGCAATCGAGGCCGGCGCGTCTCGTGGCATGACTGCCGAAGAGCGGAAAGTCATTTTCGCTTCATCGCTCGGCACTGTTTTCGAATGGTATGATTTCTATCTTTACGGGTCTCTGGCGCTCTATATCGGCGCCACCTTCTTCTCGCAGTACCCGGAAACCACGCGCAATATCTTCACCCTGCTCGCCTTTGCAGCGGGCTTCCTGGTGCGCCCGTTCGGCGCGCTGGTCTTCGGCCGTCTCGGCGACCTTGTCGGCCGCAAATATACCTTCCTCGTCACCATCCTGATCATGGGCGCCTCGACCTTCTTGGTCGGTATCTTGCCCGGGTCAGCCTCGATCGGCATTGCTGCCCCGATCATCCTGATCGTTCTGCGCATGCTGCAGGGTCTCGCTCTCGGCGGTGAATACGGTGGTGCTGCGACCTATGTGGCGGAACATGCCCCGCATGGCCGTCGCGGGTTCTACACGTCCTGGATCCAGACCACGGCAACGCTTGGTCTGTTCCTGTCGCTGATGATCATTCTCGGCGTTCAGACGCTGCTCGGCAAGGAAGACTTCGCTGCCTGGGGCTGGCGCATTCCGTTCCTGCTGTCGGCGGTTCTGCTCGGCGTGTCGGTCTGGATCCGCATGCAGATGAACGAATCGCCTGCGTTCCAGAAGATGAAGGCGGAAGGCACCCAGTCGAAGGCGCCGATCTCGGAAGCTTTCGGCCAGTGGAAAAACGCCAAGGTCGCACTGCTCGCCCTGTTCGGTGCCGTCGCCGGTCAGGCCGTCGTCTGGTACACCGGTCAGTTCTACGCGCTGTTCTTCCTGCAGAACGTTCTGAAGGTCGATGCCCAGGCTACCAACATCATGGTCGCGATCTCGCTCGCCATCGGCACGATGTTCTTCGTCGTGTTCGGCTGGCTCTCCGACAAGATCGGCCGCAAGCCTATCATCATGGTCGGCCTCGTACTTGCCATGCTGACCTACTTCCCGCTGTTCAAGGCACTGACTTGGGCCGGTAACCCTGCCCTGGCTCAGGCGCAGGATACCATTCGTGCCACGGTCACTGCCGACCCGGCGAACTGCACGTTCCAGTTCAACCCGACCGGCACGGCGAAGTTCACCACGTCCTGCGATATCGCGACCGCCTTCCTGACCCGCAACTCCGTTCCCTATGACGTGGTTCCTGGCCCGGCCGGCTCTATCGCGACCATCCAGATCGGCGACAAGATGATCGAAGGTTTCGATGCGATTGCCGCCGGTGACAAGGCCAAGGGTCTGGAAGCCGGCATGCAGAAGGCGGTCAACCTGGCTCTGCAGGCCAACGGTTATCCGCTGGTTCGCGCAGCCGCCAAGGTTCCGGACAGCAAGCTTGATGCCTTCGTAGCCGCCAATCCGGAACTTGCCCTTGATGCCGCTGCCATTCGCGCCGGCGAAAAGGTCATGGTACCGGCGGCCGATCTCGTGACGCAGAAGTTGCTGACGGCCGAAGAAGCCGCCGCCGCTCCTGAAATGGCTGTCTTCTCGGTTCCGAACGCCGGTGCCTTCACTATGGTCGCCGACCCGGACGCCGTGAACTGGACGCGGGTTATCGCCATCCTGACGATCCTGGTGATCTACGTGACCATGGTCTATGGCCCGATCGCCGCCATGCTCGTCGAGATGTTCCCGACCCGCATTCGCTATACCGGCATGTCGCTGCCCTACCATATCGGCAACGGCTGGTTTGGCGGTCTTCTGCCGGCAACGGCCTTTGCCATGAGCGCGGCCGCTGGCGATATCTACTACGGTCTCTGGTATCCGATCGTCATTGCCGGCATCACCCTGGTGATCGGCATGTTCTTCCTGAAGGAAACCAAGGACAACGATATCCACGCCTGAGGGTGTGACCGTCATCCATCGAAAGGTGGCTCGATCAGGAGGGACCCGGCTTCATTCGCCGGGTCCTTTTGTTTTCGGGATATGTGTCCTGTCACTGTGACAAGTGGCATATTGCGACAGGTTTCATGCCATGGAAGAAGAAGCCAGACTCAAAGGAGCTTTGTTTATGGCTTTCGACATCCGTGATGCGAACCTGGCCGATATTGCCGCAATCACCGCGATCTATGGCGAAGCGGTAAACCATGGCAGCGCAAGCTATGAACTTGCGGCCCCGGACACGGCTGAGATGGCCCGGCGCTACCAGGCGATCGTCGACAAGGGCTATCCCTATATCGTGGCGGTGTCCCGGGACGCGACATTGCTTGGTTATGCCTATGCATCGGCTTTCCGCGCGAGGCCCGCCTATCGGTGGCTTGTCGAGGATTCGATCTATCTTGCGCCCGAGGCGCGCGGCATGGGGATCGGCAAGGCCCTGCTCAACGAACTGGTCCTTCGCTGTACATCGCTTGGTTTCCGCCAGATGGTCGGAGTCGTAGGCGGTGCCAGTCCGGCGTCGATTGCCGTCCATCGCAGTTGTGGCTTTGAACACGCCGGCCGCTTCACCGGGACGGGGTTCAAGCATGGCACCTGGTTGGATACCGTCTTCATGCAACGTCCGCTGGGCGATGGAAATGCTACCCCGCCTGATCTCGGTGCATATCCCGGCTCGATGATATAGAGGCATCCTGAACACAGGTTTGTCGGCGGTCCGCCCACAGGGGAATGGGAACCGGTAAGCAGGATCTCAGTCGATCGCTTTCAGGCCTTTGTCGAACACCTTCAAGACCGCCTTCAGATCATGGCCGCGTTTGAGAATGCGACCATCTGCACCGACGACGGAGAAAGCACCCTGCTTGGCAGCGAGTTTGGGGTTCTTTTCGATGCGGTAGAGCGGATATTCACCGGATCGCTTGAACACCGAGAAGACGGCCTTGTCCCTGAGGTGGTCGATGGCATAGTCGCGCCACTCACCCTCGCCGACCATGCGTCCATAGATCCACAGGATGGCGTCGAGTTCTCGTCGGTGGAAGGTCACGGGAAGAGGGTCGACCGCCTGACGATAGGTCCCCAAATCCACCACACTTGCGAGCCTTTGATCCGCGCCATCGGTATCCTGGCGCTGCCCTTCCGGCTGGTCGGTCATCAATGCTCCTCGAGCTCTCATTCATGACGGATGAGTGACAGTGTGCCTGACATGGGCGAAAATGCAAGCATTTCAGGCGGTGTGGCGGCAGGGGGCCAGACCGATCACACGCTGCGCAGCTTGCCACGGGCACTGAATTCACCGAGCAGCAAGTCGCGCAGGCGCGCGGCGATCGGAGACAGGCGTTTGCCGGCGACGGTGATCAGGTGATAGGGCATGACCACGATCGGTGTTTCGAGCTTCAACGAATACAAACCCGCTGCCGCCGTCTGACGACAGAGAAGGTCGGAGACCTCGCGCGACATCGGCGCGATGGCATTGGACGCAGCCAGCATGGCGATCATGACCAGAAGCGAGGTGGTGTTGACGATGTTGGAGGGTATGGGCGCGCCCTGTTCGACGAAGACGCTTTCCACGGCCTGGCGCAAGGGCGCACCCGGCGCCTGCATGACCCAGGGAAAATGTGCCATGTCGGCCACGGTCAGTAGATCGACATTGACCAGCGGATGGCTTTGATGGACCACGAGCTCCACCTCCTCCATCATACCGCCTTCGAGATTGAACTGTCGCGCATCGACGCCGCTCGGTATGCGTCCGAGGACAAAATCATACTGGCCGGACAGCAGATCGCGGATCAATTCGCCGCTCGAGGCCACGTCGACATAGAGATCGGCGGTTTCTGCTTCGCCCTTAAGCTGCTGGATAGCCGGAACGACGTAACCGACCGCGCCACCGGTGACGGCACCAACGCGGACCTTGCCGGTCAGGCCGCGTCGTATGGCTTCGATCTCGCGCGCTGCCTCGCGCATTTCCTGAAGCACGTTCTGGGCGCGACGCGCAAGCGCGCTTCCCACGGCGGTCGGTTCCATGCCCTTCGGCGTACGCGTGAAGATCGGCGATCCGACATCGCGCTCGATTTCGCTCAGCATGCGCGAAGCCGCCGGTTGTGTCAGCGCAAGGGCTTGAGCCGCAAGGCTGAGCTGGCCAAGTTCCGAGATGGAGCGGATCAGGCTCAAATGTTTGGGTTGCAAACGATCAATACGTGCTTCAGACATAAACAACATATCAACCACGATATGCACAAAGTCAAAATAATCATTTGATCGATATGTGGCACGCGATAAGACTCGCGACGGAGCTGGGGTCCGCCGCGTCGGTCACCCGTCCATGATTTCAGCGTGGCCAGGAGGACTTGGTCGCGCACGGTATGACCAGGGAGGTTACCATGAAGAAATTAGGCACTCTGATTGCGTCTGTCGCAATCGGTATCGCATCTTTTGCACCTATCACTTTTGCACAGGACAAGGGCACCGTCGGCATCTCGATGCCTACCAAGACCTCGACCCGTTGGATTTCCGACGGCGAGACCATGGAAAAGCTGTTCAAGGAAGCCGGCTACACGGCCGACCTGCAGTTTGCTGACGACGATATCCCGAACCAGCTCGCTCAGATCGAAAACATGGTCACCAAGGGTGCCAAGGTTCTCGTTATCGGCGCTATCGACGGCACCACGCTGTCGGACATCCTGCAGAAGGCCGCTGATGCTGGCGTCAAGGTTATCGCCTATGACCGCCTGATCCGCGACTCCGGCAATGTCGACTACTACGCAACCTTCGACAACTTCCAGGTTGGCGTTCTGCAGGCTACTTCGCTCGTCGAAGGCCTGAAGCTTGACGCTGCGACCGAAGCCAAGAATGTCGAGCTGTTCGGTGGTTCGCCGGACGACAACAACGCCTTCTTCTTCTACGATGGCGCAATGTCGGTTCTGCAGCCGCTGATCGACTCGGGCAAGATCGTGGTGAAGTCCGGCCAGATGGGCATGGACCAGGTTGGTACCCTGCGTTGGGACGGCACTGTCGCCCAGGCTCGCATGGAAAACCTGCTTTCCTCGACCTACACCGATGCCAAGG
Organism: Rhizobium sp. 18065; assembly: GCF_902706095.1. Classification (GTDB taxonomy): domain Bacteria; phylum Pseudomonadota; class Alphaproteobacteria; order Rhizobiales; family Rhizobiaceae; genus Allorhizobium. Next base: position 40,733 of record NZ_CACSJP010000012.1, on the reverse strand, counting down.
TTGACGGCGTTCTGTCGCCTTACGATGGTCTGTCCATCGGCATCATCTCCGCTCTGAAGGGCGTTGGCTACGGTTCCGGCGACATGCCGATGCCGGTCGTCACCGGTCAGGACGCCGAACTGCCGTCGGTCAAGTCGATCCTCGCTGACGAACAGTACTCGACCGTGTTCAAGGACACGCGCGAACTGGCCAAGGTCACCGTCTCGATGGTTGATTCCATCATGGGTGGCAAGGAACCGGAAGTAAACGACACCAAGACCTACAACAATGGTGTCAAGGTTATTCCGTCCTACCTGCTGAAGCCGGTTGCCGTCGACAAGACCAACATCAAGGATGTCATGGTCACCTCCGGCTACTACACTGCCGAGCAGATCGACAACTAATCGTTCTGATACATGCGGGTCCGCGACCACGTCGCGGACCCTTTTTCTTTCGCATTGAGGGAGCTCGCGCCGCCGACCTGACGTGATCGTCGTCGAGCAGGCGCTGGAATCTGCACATGGACAACATCATTCTCGAGATGCGTGGCATCACCAAGACGTTCCCGGGCGTCAAGGCGCTGAACAACGTCAGTTTCAAGGTGCGCGAAGGAGAGATCCACGCGCTGGTCGGCGAAAACGGAGCCGGCAAGTCTACGCTCATGAAGGTACTCAGCGGCGTTTACCCCGCGGGAACCTACGAAGGCGATATCCATTTTGATGGAGAGGTTCGCCGTTTTTCCACGATCTCCGACAGCGAGCATCTGGGCATCATCATCATCCACCAGGAACTGGCGCTCGTGCCGCTTCTGTCGATTGCCGAAAACATCTTCCTCGGCAATGAAGTCGCCACCAATGGCGTGATCAAATGGCCCGAGACCTTCGCGCGCACCAAGACGCTGCTGGAGAAAGTCGGGCTGAAGGATTCGCCGAGCACACGCATCACCGATATCGGCGTCGGCAAGCAGCAGCTGGTTGAAATTGCCAAGGCGCTGTCGAAGAAGGTGCGCCTGCTCATTCTCGACGAGCCGACCGCATCGCTCAACGAAACGGATTCGGACGCGCTGCTCACCCTGCTGATGGAATTCCGCAAGCAGGGCATGACCTCGATCATCATCTCGCACAAGCTGAACGAGATCCGAAAGGTTGCCGACCAGATCACCATCCTGCGCGATGGCGGCACGGTCGAGACGCTCGACTGTCACACCCAGGATATCGGCGAGGACCGGATCATCAAGGGCATGGTCGGTCGCGACATGGAAGATCGCTATCCACCGCGCACGCCGAACATCGGCAAGACGCTGCTTGAAGTGAAGAACTGGAACGTCTTCCACCAGAACCATCGCGATCGCCAGTTCCTGCACGACGTCAATTTCACGGTGCGTGCAGGTGAAGTCGTTGGTATCGCGGGCCTGATGGGTGCCGGTCGTACCGAAACCGCCATGAGCATTTTCGGCAAGGCCTGGGGCCACAAGATTACCGGCGATGTCTCGATGCATGGCAAGCCGGTCGATGTCAGCACGATCCCGAAGGCAATTGCCGCCGGGCTGGCTTACGTCACCGAAGACCGCAAGCATCTCGGCCTGGTGTTGAACAACAACATCAAGGACAACACGACACTCGCCAACCTCAACGCGGTGTCATCCGCCGGCGTGATCGACGAACACAAGGAAGCGCAGGTCGCTTCCGACTACCGGCAGAAGCTGCGTATCCGTTCACATTCGATCTATCAGGAGGCCGTCAACCTGTCGGGCGGCAACCAGCAGAAGGTCGTTCTGTCGAAGTGGCTGTTCACCAATCCCGAGGTTCTGATCCTCGATGAACCGACCCGCGGCATCGACGTTGGCGCGAAATTCGAAATCTACACTATCATCAACCAGCTTGCCGCCGAAGGTAAGGGTATCCTGATGATCTCATCGGAAATGCCCGAGCTGCTCGGCACCTGCGACCGCATCTATGTGATGAACGAGGGACGCATCGTTGCCGAGCTTTCGAAGGAAGAGGCAAGTCAGGAGTCCATCATGCGTGCCATCATGCGCTCTGGGGAGAAACACTAATGGCTATCGAGACAAAAACCGAAACCCCCAAAGTTTCCGTTGGTGACTACCTGCGCAAGAACATCCGTGAATACGGCCTTCTGCTGGCGCTCGTTGTCATCATGCTGTTCTTCCAGGTGGTGACAAACGGCGTTCTTCTGCGTCCGCTCAACATTACCAACCTGATCCTGCAGAACTCCTTCATCGTCATCATGGCGCTGGGCATGCTGTTGATCATCGTGGCGGGTCATATCGACCTGTCGGTCGGCTCGATCGTGGCGCTTGTCGGCGCTCTTTCGGCGATCATGCTGGTCAAACTGGGCATTCCTTACATCATCGTCATTCCGCTGTGTCTGGTTCTTGGCGGCTTGATCGGTGCTGCCCAGGGCTACTGGGTCGCCTATCAGAAGATCCCGGCGTTCATCGTCACGCTGGCCGGCATGCTTGTGTTCCGCGGCGTGACCTATCTTGTCCTGCAGAACCGTCCGATCGGCCCGTTCCCGAAGGACTTCCAGATCCTCTCGACCGGCTTCATTCCCGATGTGCTGTGGTTCCTGTCGACCGATCCGGCAACCGACGTGATCAAGAACTGGACGGCGCTGGTCGTCGTGCTGATCGCGGTTGCCTGGATGATCTACAACGGCTTCCGTTCGCGCAAGATCAACGAACAGCATGGTTCCGAGAACGAACCCTTCGTATTCTTCTTCCTGCAGATCGCGGTGACCGCCGTGGTTGCGATCTTCATCGGCTACCAGCTTGCGACCTATAAGGGCCTGCCGAACGTGCTGGTCATCATGGCCGTGCTGATCGCGGTCTATACCTTCATCACCACACGTTCGACCGTTGGTCGCCGCATCTTCGCGCTGGGTGGCAACGAGAAGGCTGCCAAGCTGTCGGGTATCAACACCGAACGGCTGACCTTCTACACCTTCGTCAACATGGGCGTGCTTGCTGCGCTCGCCGGCATGATCATCGCCGCCCGTCTGAACTCGGCAACGCCGAAGGCCGGTGTCGGCTTCGAACTTGACGTTATTGCGGCCTGCTTCATCGGCGGTGCCTCGGCGTCCGGCGGCGTTGGCAAGATCACCGGTGCCGTCATCGGCGCCTTCATCATGGGTGTGATGAACAACGGCATGTCGATCATGGGTCTCGGCATCGACTACCAGCAGCTGGTCAAGGGCCTGGTGCTGCTCGCAGCCGTCTACTTCGACGTCTACAACAAGAACAAAGCAGTCTAAGGATAAGGCTTATGTTTCTCTCGCAATTGAAGACTGGCGGCGTCATTTGCCGCCAGGGTGACGCTGCACGCCTGGTTCCTGGCTTTCAGTCCACCTATGAACTCGCCAAGGCGGCCATCGCTGCCAAGGTTTCCGTCGCCGCGCTGATCGAGCGCCAGGGCCTCGGCGATGCCGTGGATATCGTCGCGCTCGCAGCCGCCGGCAAGCTGGATTGTCCGGTTCGTCATCCGGATGCGGCCCATATGTACCTGACCGGTACCGGCCTCACCCACACCGGATCCGCCTCGGCGCGCGACAGCATGCATGCCGATACGGTTGGCATGAGCGATTCGATGAAGATGTTCCGCATGGGCATCGAGGGCGGCAAGCCCGCGCCCGGCGAAAACGGCGTTCAGCCGGAATGGTTCTACAAGGGCAACGGCTTCAATGCGGTCGCCCATGGCGACGACCTGATTTCGCCGTCCTTTGCCCTTGATGGTGGCGAAGAACCGGAAATGGCCGGCTTCTACATCATCGGTGACGATGGCGTGGCCTACCGCCTCGGCTTTTCCGTTGCCAACGAGTTTTCCGATCATGTGACGGAAAAGATCAACTACCTCTACCTTGCCCATTCCAAGCTGCGGCCCGCGTCGTTCAGCCCGGAGCTTCTGGTCGGCGCCCTGCCCGATCACGTCGAAGGCATGTCTCGCATTCTGCGCGACGGCAAGACTGTGTGGGAAAAGCCTTTCCTCTCTGGGGAAGCCAACATGTCACACACGATCGCAAACCTGGAATATCACCATTTCAAGTATGCGCTGTTCTGCCAGCCCGGCGACCTGCATGTTCACATGTATGGCACTGCAACGCTCTCCGTCGCCGACGGCTTTGTCACGCGGGAAGGCGATGTATTCGAGATCGACGCTCCGCAATTCGGCCTTCCGCTGCGCAACAAGCTTGTCGTTGCCGCGAAGGAAACGGTTGCCATCCAGATGCTCTGAGCCTTGCTGGCGCGATTCGCGCCGGGCTCCCAGATAGAGACAGAGAAACGTCATGAGCAATTTCAAGCCAGCGGCATGGCCGCGCCAACTCAGGTCACAGCATTGGTATGGCGGGACGTCCCGCGATACCATCTATCACCGTGGCTGGATGAAGAACCAGGGTTACCCGCACGACCTGTTCGACGGTCGTCCGGTGATCGGCATCATGAACACCTGGTCCGATCTTACGCCTTGCAACGGCCATCTGCGCGAACTCGCGGAAAAGGTGAAGGCAGGCATCTGGGAAGCCGGTGGTTTCCCGGTCGAAGTCCCGGTTTTCTCCGCGTCGGAAAACACCTTCCGGCCGACCGCGATGATGTACCGCAACCTTGCGGCGCTCGCCGTCGAGGAAGCCATGCGCGGCCAGCCGATCGACGGCGCCGTGCTGCTGGTTGGCTGTGACAAGACAACGCCATCGCTGTTGATGGGCGCCGCCTCGACCGACATCCCGACCATCATGGTCACCGGCGGCCCGATGCTGAACGGCTACTTCCGCGGCGAACGCGTCGGTTCCGGAACGCATCTGTGGAAATTCTCCGAAGCCGTTAAGGCGGGCGAGATGACACAGGAAGAATTCCTGGAAGCCGAAGCCTCGATGTCGCGCTCGACCGGCACCTGCAACACGATGGGTACCGCCTCGACCATGGCGTCGATGATCGAATCGCTCGGCATGGCGCTTTCGGGCAATGCCGCGATCCCGGCCGTCGACAGCCGTCGCCGCGTGATGGCGCAGCTGTCCGGTCGCCGCATCGTGCAGATGGTCAAGGATGACCTGAAGCCTTCCGACATCCTGACCAAGGAAGCTTTCGAGAACGCGATCCGCACCAATGGCGCGATTGGCGGCTCGACCAATGCCGTAGTGCATCTTCTTGCCATGGCAGGCCGTGTCGGCATCGATCTGACGCTCGACGACTGGGATCGCTGTGGACGCGACATTCCGACGATCGTCAACCTGATGCCGTCGGGCAAGTATCTGATGGAAGAATTCTTCTACGCCGGCGGTCTGCCGGTCGTTCTGCAACGTCTCGGCGAAGCCGGCAAGTTGCACAAGGATGCGCTGACCGTTTCCGGCACGACGATCTGGGAAGAGGTCAAGGACGTTCGCAACTGGAATGAGGATGTTATCCTGCCGGTTGAAAACGCCCTGACCCAGCAGGGCGGCATCGCGGTCCTGCGTGGCAATCTCGCGCCGAAGGGCTGCGTGCTGAAGCCGTCGGCAGCCTCCGAGCACCTGTTGAAGCATCGCGGACGTGCGGTCGTTTTCGAAGACATCGACGACTACAAGGCGAAGATCAACGACGAGGCGCTCGATATCGACGAAACCTGCGTCATGGTTCTGAAGAACTGTGGCCCGCGCGGTTATCCGGGCATGGCCGAAGTCGGCAACATGGGCCTGCCGCCGAAGGTTCTGCGCAAGGGCATCACCGACATGGTGCGTATTTCGGACGCCCGCATGTCCGGTACGGCCTATGGCACGGTTCTGTTGCACACATCGCCGGAAGCGGCTCGCGGCGGTCCGCTGGCGATCGTGCGCAACGGTGACTTCATCGAGATCGATGTCGAAGCCCGTCGCGTTCACCTCGACATTTCGGAAGAGGAAATGCAGCGCCGCCTCGCCGACTGGCGTCCGTCTGTGGAGCCGCCGACCAGCGGTTATGCCCGCATGTTCCACGACCATGTCGAAGGAGCCGATACCGGCGCCGACTTCGACTTCCTCAAGGGTTGTCGCGGTTCTGCTGTCGGCAAGGACTCGCATTGATCTCTTGAACCGAGCTCTGAAGCGCGCCTCTCCGGCGCGCTTCATTCCATTGAACTTTACAGGATGAGCAGGCTATGACCTCTTCTCAGAAGATTGCGCTGGCATTGGCCGGCGTTGGCAAGATCGCCCGCGACCAGCACATTCCCTCGGTTGAAAACGGCGGCGATTTCACCATCAAGGCTGCCATCAGCCGCAACGGCAAGATCGACAGCGCCGAAAATTTCGAGAGCTACGAGAAGTTCCTTGAGGCCCGTGGCGATATTCGTGCGATCTCGCTGTGCACGCCACCGGAAGTTCGCTTCGACATGGCCAAGAAGGCGATTGCCGAGGGTCTTGATGTCCTGCTGGAAAAGCCGCCGGCGGCGACGATCGGTGAAGCGCAGGCGCTGGCCGAACTCGCCCATGCCTCCGGCGTCACCCTGTTTGCCACCTGGCATTCCCGCTTTGCCAATGGCGTCGAGCCGGCGCGCGAATGGCTGCTGGGCAAGACGATCGCCAAGATCGAGATCACCTGGAAAGAAGACGTGCGTCGCTGGCATCCGGGTCAGGCATGGATCTGGGAAGCCGGCGGATTCGGTGTGTTCGATCCGGGCATCAATGCCCTGTCTATCCTGACCGCGATCATCCCCGGCCAGACCATTGTCGAAAAGGCCTTGCTGTCGTTCCCGGAAAACCGCCAGCAGCCGATTGCGGCCAGCCTTGTGATGAAGAGTGCTGCCGGCGCACCGATCACCGCCGAATTCGATTGGCGCCAGGAAGGCCCGCAGACCTGGGATATCGTCGTGGAGACGGATCAGGGCACCTTGCGCCTCGCAAAAGGCGGCGCCGAACTCTATATAGATGACAAGCAGGCTATCGAAGGTCCGGACCGGGAATATGCCCGCATCTATGACCGATTTGCCGACCTCATCCGCACTCGCCAGAGCGACGCGGATTTCCAACCTCTCCGGCTCGTCGCTGACGCCTTCCTTACAGGCGAACGCCGTATCGTCGAGCCCTTCGTCGAATAATTTCGACACATATTGAAAGGATTGCCCAATGACGCTGAACCTGACCGGAAAGCACCTGATCGCCGGCGAATGGGTTGAAGGCTCTGGAACCTTTGCCTCCAATCCCGCATCTGGCGAGAGCCACACTTTCTCGCTCGGATCTACCGCGCTGGTTGATCGTGCAATGAAGGCGGCTGAAGAGGCTTTTGTCTGCTATGGTTATTCTTCCCGCGAAGAACGCGCCAAGTTCCTCGAAGCGATTGCCGAGGAAATCGATGCGCGTGGAGATGCGATCACCCAGATCGGCAGCCAGGAAACCGGCCTGCCGGAAGCCCGTCTGATCGGCGAACGCGGCCGCACGACCGGTCAGCTGAAGCTGTTTGCCGAACATATCCGCAAGGGCGACTATCTCGACCGCCGCTTTGACGCCGCACTTCCTGATCGCCAGCCGCTGCCGCGCCCGGATATCCGCCTGATGCAGCGTCCGATCGGTCCGGTCGGCGTGTTCGGCGCGTCCAACTTCCCGCTCGCCTTTTCGACCGCCGGCGGCGATACCGCTTCGGCGCTGGCTGCCGGTTGCCCGGTTGTCGTCAAGGGTCATGAAGCCCATCCCGGCACGGCGGAAATCGTCGGCCAGGCCATCGATGCGGCGATCAAGCGCACCGGTGTGCATCCGGGCGTGTTTTCGCTCGTCCAGGGCGGCAACCGCGAAACCGGCGAGGCGATCTGCCTGCATCCTTTGACCCGCGCCGTGGGCTTTACCGGCTCGCTCGGTGGCGGTCGCGCGCTGTTCGACCTCTGCGTCCGTCGTCCTGAGCCGATCCCGTTCTTCGGCGAACTCGGCTCGGTCAACCCGATGTTCCTGCTGCCGGCAGCAGTTGCTGCGCGCGGCGAAGCGCTGGCCAAGGGCTGGGCCGGTTCGCTGACCATGGGTGCCGGCCAGTTCTGCACCAATCCGGGCATCGCGATCATCGAGGAAGGCTCAGAAGCCGACGCGTTCCTTGAAACCGCCAAGACCGCGCTTGCCGCCACCAATGCCCAGACCATGCTGACCGACGGCATTGCCAATGCCTACCGCGCCGGCGCGGACCGCATTGCCGGTACCGAAGGCGTGCAGGCGGTTCTGACCTCGACCTGCGACCTGCGCAATGCAAAGCCGTATCTGTTTGCCACCACCGGTGAAAACTGGCTCGGCAATCATGTGCTTGGCGAAGAAGTGTTCGGTCCGCTCGGCATCCTCGTCACCGTCAAGGACAAGGCCGAGATGGTCAAGATTGCCGAGAGCTTCGTCGGCCAGTTGACCACCACGCTGCACATGGATGATGCCGACGTACCGACCGCACAGGCCTTGCTGCCGATCCTCGAGCGCAAGTCGGGCCGCGTTCTGGCCAACGGCTTCCCGACCGGCGTCGAAGTCTGCGATGCCATGGTTCACGGCGGTCCTTATCCGGCTACCACCAATTTCGGTGCAACCTCGGTCGGTACCATGGCTATCCGCCGCTTCCTGCGTCCGGTGAGCTACCAGAACATTCCGGCGGCTCTGCTGCCTGAAGATCTGCGCTGAGACCGCACCATGGCTGGTAGAGCTTTCGCAGCACTGGTCGATTGGGGCACAAGCAACTTCCGCATCTGGCTGGTCGACAGCCAGGGCGAGGTTCTGGCCGAACGGCAATCGGCCGAAGGCATGGGAAGTCTGGATCGCTCCAGCTACCCTGCCGTGCTCGAAAGCCATCTGGCAGCCTTCGGAGCATCACCCGACCTGCCCGTGGTTGTTGCCGGCATGGCCGGTGCGCGGACTGGATGGCGTGAAGCACCGTATGTCGAAACGCCGGCGCCTCTGGTCGGCCTGTTCCAGCATGCGGTGATACCGGACGGCGCCAGCCGCCCGGTCTATATCCTGCCCGGCGTCTGCCAGCGCAAGATTGGTGCCTTCGACGTGATGCGCGGTGAAGAAACCCAGTTGGCTGGTGCCCTGGAACAGGGGCTCGACAATGCGCTGATCTGCCTGCCGGGAACCCATTCCAAATGGGCACTGGTCGAAGGCGGTCATATCAGCCGTTTCACCACGGTGATGACCGGTGAACTCTACAATCTCATCAGCCGGCAATCGATCCTGCGCCTGTCCATTCCGGAAGACGGCGATGCCGAAGCCGATCTGGATATCTTCGACCAGGCAGTCGACCAGGCACTCCAGCCCGGCTTTGCCCTGACGTCGCGGCTGTTTTCCATTCGCGCCGAAGGTCTTCTGTCGGCGGGTGGAAACACCGGTCCTGCGGCGCGTCTTTCTGGCCTGCTGATCGGTTCGGAGATCGCGGCAATCGCCGATGACCTCAAGCGCCATGGCAAGGCCTATCTGATCGGCACCGGCAAGCTGACGCGTCTCTATGCGCGGGCCATCGCCCGGGCCGGTGACGAGGCTGTCATGCTGGATGGCGGCCTTCTGGTACGCCGTGGCCTGCTTGCCTCCGCCCTTTCTCTTTTCGACCATGAATTCAAGGAATAGCTCCATGACCGCTTCCGTCGTTGCCTGGCCAGCCCTTCAACGCAATCTCGTCGCTATTTTGCGCGGGATCACGCCGGACGCCATTGAGGCGGCTGTCGAAGCGCTTGTCGAGGCCGGCTTCGAAGCAATCGAAGTGCCGCTGAATTCGCCGGATGCCTTCGTCTCGATCGAGAAGGCGCGCCGGCTTGCGCCGGCAAATTGCCTGATCGGTGCCGGCACCGTGCTTGAAGTTTCCCAGGTCGACCGGCTGAAGGATGTCGGTGGCAACCTGCTCGTGACGCCGAATGTCGAGCCGGATGTCATCCGCCGCGCCGTATACCACGGCATGGTCACCATGCCGGGCGTGTTCACCGCAACGGAAGCCCTGCTGGCGGCGAAGTCAGGCGCCGCTGCCCTGAAGTTCTTCCCGGCCAGCGCGCTTGGCCCATCGGGCATTGCCGGTATCAAGGCGATCCTGCCGCCTAATTTGCCGATCGGTGCCGTTGGCGGCGTGTCAGACAGCAATTTCGCCGATTACTGGAAGGTCGGCGTGCGCGCCTTCGGTCTTGGCACAAGCCTGTACAAGCCGGGCGATGCTGCCGCTCTGATCGCCGAGCGGGCGATCAAGTCCGTGGCTGCCTACGACGCCCTGTCGGCCTGATCGCCGAGATCGCTGCCGGATAAAAGTCACCGCCATCAGCAGATTTAAAGTTGACTCTTTTTGTTTGGTAATTAGCTTGCGCCAATGATTTGACGCAAGTCGGCCCCGTGGGGCCGGCCGAATGAATGGAGACATTGTTGTCATGCCTAGCCCGGAAGCGGTCAGCCGGCAGATATCAGGCCCAGATTGCCATCGGGGTCAAATGATCCCAGCAACGGTGCGCCCACTGTGATCGGCGTGCAGGGGCCTGTTGCGGTCAAGGGCGAGCTTGCGGCCTCTGAGCCGAAGGATCTTGGCAGTCTTCTCCGCACGGTGGTCGGAGCGCGCTATGCCTATGCCTCAGGCTACTTCCATTTCATCCAGCCGGCCAATACCGAAAGCATCGCCTGCGCCGATCTGCTTGATCAAGGTCGGTTCAATGCCGTCATCGATCGCTACGCTGGCCAATTTCCCGAGGGCACGGATCGCCGGGCGTTGGTCTCGCTCTGGTCGCTCTATTATCTCAGTGCGCTCGGCATGGGCGCTGCGATCGCATGGCTGGAACTACGCCGGACCTTGCCATTGGCTCTGGATGAACTGACGGTGCTGATCGATCCGGTGACGGGCGCGCCGAAGGGTTTTCTACTCGCAGACTGCGGCACCGTTTCCTGTCGCAGCAACAACGGCGTCCGCATCCACGACGCACTGCGCCCGGTCATCCGAGACCACCTCGAGCCATGGATCAGCGCTGCGGCCGCACATTCCGGGCTCGGCAAAAAGGTTCTGTGGACCAGCGCCGCCGGCTATTTCGACTGGATGATCCGGGAAATCGGCCGGCTGGGCAGCAAGGCGCTGGAGATCGAGGCGCTGCCCCTGATCGAAGACGCTTCATGGCCGGATGGCTGGCGTAACCCGCTTTATCGCACGCTCCGTTTTGAACCCGGCCCGGATGGTTCGGTCATCAGCCAGCGCCGCATCTGCTGCCTGCGTTATGCGGTCCCCGGCGTCGGCGGCTGCGGCAATATCTGCCCGGTGGCCGAGGGCCGTTGCGGGCTGTAGGTTTCCTGACACAGCGCCATATCGCTCCAGCGTCCGGGCATTGTGATGCCGCAACCCCTAGGCTTTGCGTCGCATCAGGATGATCAGGAACGGCGCTCCGATCAGGGCCGACACCAGACCTGCAGGGACCTCATAGGGAAAGAGCAGCGTCCGACCGATCCAGTCCGCCAGAACCATCAAGCCGCCACCGGTAAGGCTTCCGATCACCAACTGGCTCGTTGCGCGTCGCGCGCCGAATTCCCGTGCCAGATGCGGCGCCATCAGGCCGACGAAGGTGAGCGGGCCGACGCTGAGCGTGGCAGCGGCGCTGAGAAGGCCGGCCAGCAGCAGCAATGCCAGTCTTGCAGCTTTTGTCGGCACGCCAAGGGAGCCTGCCGGGCGCTGTCCCAGCGGCAGCAGATCGAGCCAGCGCCTGAGCAGCAGGCTTGCTGCGACCAGAAGGATGGCGAGGCCAAACACCGTGACCGCGATCTGCTGGTTGACGTTGTAGGTCGAGCCGCTCATCCAGCGCATCAGGAAGACCGTGCGCGGATCGCCGGTCGCGCCCAGTATGCCGACGACGGCGTCTGCCATGGCTGACAGGGCAATGCCGGCCAGCAGCACGCGTTCCGGCGCCAGACCCGAGCGCGCGGCGAGCAGGAAGATCAGCGCCAGAACCGATAGCGCGCCAATCGCGGCATAGCCGAGCTGGCCGGTAAGGCTTGGAACTGCAACAAAGAATACGGCGATGGTGATGCCGAGCGTGGCGCCGGCGCTGATGCCGAGCACTTCGGGACTGGCCATCTCATTGCCCGTCAGGCGCTGCAGGATGGTGCCGGCGGCAGCCAGCATGGCCCCGGAGGCAAAGGCGGCGACCAGCCGAGGCCAGCGCAGCGGCAGAATGCTGTGCCAGAGATCCTGTGAGACAATCGTCCAGTCTCCATTGGTGGCGCGGCCGATGAAAATCGCACCGACCAGAATTGCCAGGCAGCCAAGGCCAGCGAACCAAAGTCCGAAGCGTATCGATATCAGGCTCGAGCCCGACAATCGGGGTTGTTCGATGATCCGGTTGCGGATCTTCAGACGTGGCAACATGGCAAGCAGCAGAGGCGAACCAAAGACGGCGGTAACCGCCCCTGTCGGCAGCATGTCCGACCAGGCGCCGGCGAGGTTCATCAGGGCGCTGTCGGCGAAAAACAGCAGGCTCGCGCCGATCACGGTCGACCAGGCAAGCAGAGCGGCCGGGCGCCGGGCGCCGGCGAGCCGGGCCAATGTCGGGGCCACCAGGCCGATAAAGCCGATGACGCCGACGGCACTGGTGACAAAGGCTGCCAGCATGACCGCCAGCGTCACGGCGATGAAGCGTAGGCGGGCAGGTTTCAGGCCGACGGAGGCTGCACCGGCCTCGCCCAGTTCGATCAGCCCCAGTGGCCGGATGATCAGGGCGGCCATGGTGCCGATGACGAGCAGTTTGAGTGCCAGCGAGATCGACGTATCCCAGCTTTGCTGGGACAGCGAACCGGCACCCCAGATATAGAGGCTGACCAGATAGCGCTCGTTGAGCAGCGTCAGGATCGCGGCAAGTCCGCCGCACCAGAGACTGACGACGAGGCCCGCCATGACTAGCGAGAAGGGCGAAAATCCGCGTCTTGCACCGAGCAGGAAGACAAGGCCGGCTGCGGCGGAACTGCCGACAAGAGCGGCCAGATCACGCCCCACACCAAGCAATGCCGGGAAAAACAGCATGGTCAGGACCAGCGCCAGATTGGCGCCGGCCGATATGCCGAGCGTGGTCGGCGAGGCTAGCGGATTGCGCAGAACCTGCTGGAACAAGGCGCCTGACAGCGAGAGCGCCGCGCCGCACAGCAGTGCCGTCGCCATGCGCGGCAGGGTGGAATAGACGAGAACCATCCAGCGAATGGCGTAGTCGGGTGCCGTGGATGCGAGCTGTAACGTCGGGGCAATCTGCATCCATGCGAGCATCGATGCCATGCCGAGCAGAAGCAGCGTGACGAGCAGCGGAAGAAGGTTGGAGCGGCTGATCATGCGCTGGCCTCTGCATAGTCGGTCATGATCCGGGCAAAGCGCATGGCGTCATTCAGCATGCCAAACATCAGCGACCCGGGCAAAACGGTCAGATGGCCGCGCCGGGCGAATGGCAGGGTCTGCCATAGCGGGCTTCGCTCAAGGATCGGCATGACGTCGGGCAGCAAGGGATCGAAGGCAATCAGGCGCGCCTCGGGATCGGTGATTGTCGCCAGATTTTCGATCGGGATCGTCTCGAATCCCCAGAAATTGCCCTCTGCGGTCCAAGCGTTTTTCATGCCGATGCGCGTCAGGACATTGGCGTAGAGGCCCGGCGAGGTGTAAATGCGCACATGGCGCGGATCCATGAAATAAACCATCGCCACCGGCTGAGATCCGACCTTGGCGATCCGCTCGCGGCAGGTGTCGAAAAGCGTGTCGGCCTCAAGGATAAACTGCTCGGCCTCGGCGCTGCGGCCAAGGGCCACGCCGAGCTTGCGGGTTGCAGCGACCGCCTTTGGCAGCACGTCGCCACCGTCGGCGGTATAGACGTCGAGTTGCAGGACAGGCGCTATCTCCTGCAGCCTTGGCGTCAGGGCTCCGCCATAGGGCGTGTTCAGGATCAGATCCGGTTGCAGCTCCGAGATGATCTCGAAATTGACCTCCCAGGGAGAGCCGAGATCGGCAACTTCCGGCGGCAGGGGCGGTTCGATCACCCATCTGTCCCAGTCGGCGCTGGCGGCAATGGCCTTGGGCACCACGCCGAGTGCCATGGCCGTAGAGGCAAGGCCGTAATCGAGACTGATGATTCGTTGCGGAGCCTGGGAACCGATGGCAAGGCGCGGTGCCAGCAAGCTGGTGGCAAGTCCGGTGAGCAACTGGCGACGACCAAAGGGCAGGGCGGTAATCGGGTGCATCGTTTCAGCGGACATAGGCGATCGGCACATTGAGGGAGGGGTGCGGGGTCACGTCCATGTCGATACCGTAGATCTGGCGCAAGGTCGGCGCTTGAAGGATGTCGGCCGGCGTGCCGCTGGCCACGACTTCGCCGTTCTTCAGGGCATGAATGCGGTCAGAAAAGCGCGCTGCCATGTTGATGTCATGCAGGACGATCACCACGCTCAGGCCGCGATCCGCCGATAGCCGGCGCACAAGCGAGAGAACTTCGATCTGGTGGGCGATGTCCAAGGCCGAAGTCGGCTCGTCCAGCAGCAGGCATTCGGTATCCTGGGCCATCAGCATTGCGATCCAGGCACGCTGGCGCTCACCGCCGGACAGTGTCTCGATAGCACGATCTGCCAGCGGCTCGATATGGGTCAGCGCCAGGGCATCCTCGACCTTTCGCTTGTCGATGTCGCTGAAACGACCGAGTGCGCCATGCCAGGGATAGCGGCCGCAGGCAACGAGTTCGCGCACGGTCATGCCGCTGCCGGCGCCGAGATCCTGCTGCAGATAGCCGACTTTGCGGGCAAAATCCCGCGAGGAAAAGCCGTCGAGCTCTTGGCCCGCGCACAGCGCCCTTCCAGCCGTCGCCTTGTTCTGCCGTGCGAGGATCTTGAGAAGCGAGGACTTGCCGGAGCCGTTGTGGCCGACCAGGCTGGTGATTTCGCCACGACCGAAGTCGAGCGACACCTGTTTCAGGATTTGTCGTGCATCAATCGTCAGGCCAATCTCGTGGGCTGAAAATGCTGCCGGTTGGTCTGCTGCTGGACGGTTCATCGACCGTTCTCCCTTGAGACGTGACAGGTGTTGAGGTCGGACTACTAAATATGATAAATGTCTTCAAGTATTGTTTTTCGCATGTGTTCGCCCATTCGGGCGCTGATGGTTTGGCCAGATGAGTTTCCTCCCCCAGATGCAGACCCGCACCGAAGGATTTTCTGTCCTTCGTAATTTTCATCGGCGCTATTGGGATGGCATGGTCGTCGATCTCTGGGATGTCGATTGTGCGGTCGATGCCGGTGGGTATTACATGGGGCCGCACCCGAGACTGTTTGCGGTGCTGGCGGCCCGTCGGCGGCCCGAGGGCAGTTTCGTCATGGCTGAAATCGGTGGGCCACTCGTCGACGCCTGCTATCGGCGCTCGGTGTCCTTCATTCCGGCCGGGCTGGAACTGCGCACGGAAATGTCGGGGATGGAATTTCTCCAGCATCTAGATCTGCATTTCGATGTCGATGGCCTCACCCGCCGCTTTGGCGAGGATTTGCCGCTGGACCGGCTCGCGGAGCCGAAATTCATGGTGCAGGATCAGCGGCTGCTGGCGCTTGCCGATCTGATTGCGGCCGAATGCGCGTCGCCTGATCCGCTGCACCATCTTTATGGTGACGGACTGACGCTCGCGCTTCTGATCGACGTGCTGAAAATTGCGCCGCCGACACTGCGCAGCCGATCAAGGCTGGCGCCGTGGCAATTGCGCAAGGTTACCGCGTTCATGGAGCACAATTGCCTGAGGGCGATCCGGTTGGAAGAACTGGCGGCGATCACCGGCCTGTCGCAATCGCATTTCAGCCATGCCTTCAAGGCGAGCACCGGCGTGCCACCGCATCAATGGCAATTGCGGGCGCGGATGGATCGGGTCAAGGCATTGCTGATCAAGCGGGATATGTCGTTGACGACGGTCGCAGCCGAGACGGGTTTTTCCGATCCGGCGCATTTCGCCCGGACCTTCCGCCGCCATACGGGCCTGTCGCCGTCTGCGTGGCGCAAGGCCTATGGGGCTTGAGCGCCTTCAGAATGGGTGCCGTGCTTGTGTGCACTGCCGCAAAGTTTGTCCAGAATTGATCCAGTCGCAGCAGGATCGGACAAGCAGCACAACAATACCTGATATAAACACTCATCTTATTTGACGGAATTGAGGCGGATGCCAGATCCAGCCAGATGGGGTGTAGTTAAGATGGGTTCAGTGAGGAATTACCGGTCGTTGACGCGGGCGTGCTATGCGGGCGTTGCCATTTTTGTGGCCGGCGCACCGGCCCTGGTTCAGGCCCAGGAAGCCAGCACGCAGCTTTCCACGATCGTTGTCGAGGGCAAGAAGCAGACGGCCACCGGTCCGGTCGACGGATATGCCGCGCGCCAGACCGGCACCGGTTCCAAGGCTGCAACCCCGATCAGCGAAATCCCGCAATCCGTGTCGGTCGTCGGCCGCGAGGAGATCGAGGACCGCGGCGTGACCAGCAAGGTCGACGAGATCCTCCGCTATACCTCGGGCGTGCTGGCGCAGCCTTTCGGTGCTGACGGCGACACAGACTGGATCTATATCCGCGGTTTCGACGCGACACAGACCGGTGTCTTCCTCGATGGTCTGAACCTGTGGAGCTACGGATTCGGTGGCTTCCAGATGGATCCGTTCTTCCTGGAGCGCGTCGAAGTGCTCAAGGGGCCGGCCTCGGTGCTCTACGGTGGCGCCAATCCGGGCGGCATCGTCAACATGATCAGCAAGCGGCCGCTGGATGAAAACCGGACCTATACGGAAACCGGCATCAACAATCACGGTACGGCCTTCTTCAATTTCGACGTCAATCGCGTCTTCGAGGAGCAGGGTGTCTCCACCCGCCTCACCGGCAAGATCGACGGTGGCAATACCGAGACCGGAGACGAATTCCGCGGCGTCGTCATGCCGCAGATCACCTGGAGCCCGGACGAGGCAACCAAGCTCAATGTCTATGCCTATTACTCGTATCTCGATCAGCAATATGGCACCAACGGCTTCCTGCCGTATGTCGGTACCGTGGTCGATGCATCCTTCGGCAAGATCGACCCCACCGTTGACTACGGTGAACCGAGCACCGACTACAGCACGATCCGCCAGCAGATGGTCGGCTACGAGTTCGAGCACGAGTTCGACAGCGGCTGGACGGTGACGCAGAACGCCCGCTACGGTCATGTCGAGCGGGACGAGAATTCGCCATACACCTATGGCTACTATGATCCGGCCAATCCTTATTCCAGCTTCCAGGCGCCGGTCACGGCAGATGCTCAACTGCAGCGCTATGGTTTCGAACATGAAACGGCGGTCGATAGCTTCGCCGTCGACAATCGCCTGAACGGCGAATTCGAGACGGGAGCGCTTGATCATCAACTGATGGTCGGTCTCGATTACAAGCATTACCAGCTCGAGAGCGTCCAGGCTTTCGCATTTGCAACACCTGTGACTGCCGTCGATCCGGTCCATGGCGTCACGCAGCCGACCAACGGCGTGTATATCAACCAGACGCTGACCCTTCAGCAGCTTGGCTTCTACGCCCAGGACCAGATCCGCTTCGGCGATGGCTGGATTGCGACGCTGAACGGCCGCTATGACATTATCGATACCGAACTCGATGACCACCTCTACACTGCAGACTACGAATCCAACGATGCAGCCCTTTCCGGTCGTGCAGGCCTCGCCTACCAGTTTGCCAATGGCCTGACCCCCTATGTGAGTGGCGGAACCTTCTTCAATCCGGTGATCGGCACGACGCTTGGCGATGCGTTGGAGCCGGAGGAGGGCTATCAGGTCGAGGGCGGCTTCAAATACGAGCCGACTGCGTTTCCGGGCATGATTACAGCCTCCGTCTTCCATATCACCAAGCAGAATTGGACGGACACCACGCTCGGCATCTCGACCCAGGTCGGCGAAGTCACCTCCGACGGCGTCGAGTTCGAGGGCAAGGTTGATCTGAACGACGACTGGAAGCTCCTGGCTTCCTTCACCTACCAGTCCTTGGAAGTCACCGCGGACGAGAACGGCTCGCTCATCGGCAGCACGCCCTATCTGACACCTGAGGTGCTGGCATCCACCTGGATCGACTACACAGTGCCGACAGGTGCCCTGGAAGGCTTGAGCCTTGGCGCCGGCCTTCGCTATCAGGGCGAGTCCTGGGCCGATATGCCGAATACCTCGAAGGTGCCGGATGCCGTGTTGACGGATCTTGCCCTCCGTTACGAGAAGGATGGCTGGGGTGCGTCGCTGAATGTCAACAACCTGTTCGACAAGCAATATGTCGCCGGCTGCAAGAGCACGCTGACCTGCGGCTATGGCGAAGGGCGCACAATCACCTTCAAGCTGACGAAGACCTGGTAAATCCGGCTTAACACATCAACCTGACAACGAAAGAGGCCGCCGGCGGAAACGCTGGCGGCCTTTTGTCAGCAACGATCACGCGGTGGCAATGCCGGTGACATCCGTCACCACCGATTTCACCCGCGATAGAGAAATTCGCATCTGCCGCATTTTGAACAAAACAGTGCCCAGATTTGCGATGAAACATAACCAATCAACTTGGTTGGCGCCTGGCGCCAAAAAGGTCCGGTCTGGCGCATTGACCCCTTACCCCCAGCCCCCCAATGCTTCCGGGCCGGACCACTCCAGGTTTTCTTCCCAGATTTGATTAGATCTTGTGCTTTTCGATCATCACGGTGGCGCCGATGATCCGTGATGGCTGGCCGTCCTGGCTTGTGGCCTGCAACAGCACGGCACAGCCATCGCTCTTGTCTGAGCCGATGACCTTTGCCGGCAGCACGATGTCGAGCGGCTTGCCGTCCCACATGCCGACGGTCTGTACATCCGTCACGCTATGCCAGTAGTTCAGCTTCTGGCCGGTATTTTCACCTTTCAGTACTTCCACGGTCTGGTTTTCACGGAAGTAGACGACCACGACATCGGCCTTGCCGATGCCGGCGACAGTGCCGGCGCCGATCGAGATCGTCAGCTCGTCGCCGATGCGGCGGGTGTCGATCGGGACGACCAGCCCC
This sequence comes from Rhizobium sp. 18065, assembly GCF_902706095.1. GTDB lineage: Bacteria > Pseudomonadota > Alphaproteobacteria > Rhizobiales > Rhizobiaceae > Allorhizobium. The sequence goes on along the minus strand of NZ_CACSJP010000012.1, from coordinate 21,799 downwards.
TGCCCCTTGCCGTTCATGCTGTCGATCCGGCTGTTGATTTCGGCCGCGTCGGTGCCCTTCAGATGGTCGCGGCCATTGAGCACGGCCTGGGGTGTGTAGACGCCGCTGCGGCCAAAGGACTTGGCGTAGCCATATTGCCGTTCGGTATTTTCAGAAGAAGCCAGTGTGTCTGCCCAGCCGAGATAGTTCCAGTAGTCGACGTGATAGGCGAGCGCTACGACGTCACCCTGGCGCACAAGCTGCTCGAAAGCCCGGTCTGCGGGTGGGCAGGAGCGGCAGCCCTGCGAGGTGAAAAGTTCGACCACACCCTTCGGCTTGATGATCTCCTCAGCCATGACCGACGGGGCTGTCAGGCAGAACAAGATCGCACACTTTACCGCCAGATGGCCTCGAGCGCTTTTCCTGTTCATTGATGCAGTGTCCAGTCGCATGGTGGGTGACTTAGCCTTGCTTTGCGGTGGTGCAGAGATAGCCCTTCCATCGCCGACAGCAAAGTCACGATGGGGTGAAATTTGCGTCATCGCATCTGCCGGACAAGAAGACCCCAAGAAAAAGCCGCCGGCGTGTGGCCGGCGGCTGATTTGTTGAGGAGCTGGACGCAATCAGGCAGCCAGGTCGCGAAGAACGGTCTGCAGAATGCCGCCGTTGTTCATGTAGGTCACCTCATCCAGCGTATCGATGCGGCAGAGGATCGGAAGATCCTTCACCGTGCCGTCGGCGTAAGTGATCTTGGCGATCTTCTTTTCACGTGGCTTGATGTCGCCTTCCAGGCCGTCGATCTCGACAATCTCGTCACCCTTGAGGTTGAGGCTTGCCCAGGTCGTGCCTTCCTCGAAGACGAAGGGAACGATGCCCATGCCGACCAGGTTCGAGCGGTGGATACGCTCAAACGACTGGGCGATCACGGCGCGGACGCCAAGCAGGTTGGTACCCTTGGCAGCCCAGTCACGCGACGAACCGTTGCCGTATTCGACGCCGGCGAAGATGACCAGCGGCGTGCCTTCAGCCTTGTACTGCATGGCCGCGTCGTAGATCGACATCTCTTCCTTGGATGGATAATGGATGGTGTAGCCACCTTCCTTGCCGTTCGGGCCGAGCATGTGGTTGCGGATGCGGATGTTGGCGAACGTGCCGCGCATCATCACTTCATGGTTGCCGCGGCGCGTGCCGTACTGGTTGAAGTCGGCCACTGCCACGCCATTCTCGGTGAGGTAGGCGCCGGCTGGCGAAGCCGCCTTGATCGAACCGGCCGGAGAAATGTGGTCGGTGGTGATCTTGTCGCCGAAGAGACCAAGAACGCGGGCGCCCTTGATGTTCTTCAGGCCGGTGCCGGTCTTGCCCATGCCAACGAAGTAGGGCGGGTTCTGCACATAGGTCGACTTGTCGTCCCAGGCATAGGTCTGGCCGGCGGGAACCTGAACGGCCTGCCAGTTCTCGTCGCCCTTGAACACGTCGGCGTACTTCGATTCGTAAAGTTCGCGGGTGACGTATTTCAGGATGAATTCCTGGATCTCGTGCGAGGTCGGCCAGATGTCCTTGAGATAGACCGGGTTGCCGTCCTGGTCTTCTCCGAGGGGCTCCGTGGTCAGGTCCTTCTGGACGGTACCGGCCAGCGCATAGGCAACGACCAGCGGCGGCGAGGCCAGGTAGTTGGCCTGGACGTCCGGCGAGATGCGGCCTTCGAAGTTGCGGTTGCCCGACAGGACGCCGGCGGTGATCAGGCCCTTGTCGTTGATCGTCTTCGAGATCGGCGCCGGCAGCGGGCCGGAATTGCCGATGCAGGTGGTGCAGCCAAAGCCAACGAGGTTGAAGCCGAGTGCATCGAGCGAGGTCTGAAGGCCGGACTTGGCGAGATATTCGCCGACGACCTGCGATCCCGGTGCCAGCGAGGTCTTGACCCAGGGCTTGGACTTCAGGCCCTTGGCAACGGCATTGCGTGCCAGGAGGCCAGCTGCAATCAGCACGCTCGGGTTCGAGGTGTTGGTGCAAGAGGTAATAGCCGCAATGGCGACATCGCCATGGCCGATGTCATAGTCTGTGCCCTCAACCGCGTAGCGATTGGTCAGCTGGCCCGGCTTCTTGTAGTCGGTTTCCAGAGCCGTCGCAAAGTTCGGTGCGATGGTTTCGAGCGGCAGGCGGCCTTCCGGACGTTTCGGGCCGGCCATCGACGGGACGACCTCACCGAGGTCCAGTTCGAGCGTGTCGGTGAAGACGAGTTCGGCGCCGTCGCCATCGCGCCACATGCCCTGAACCTTGGAATAGGCTTCGACAAGCGCGATGCGGTCCTTGGTGCGGCCGGACATGGTCAGGTAGTTGATGGTTTCGCCGTCAACCGGGAAGAAGCCGCAGGTTGCGCCATATTCCGGGCCCATGTTGCCGATGGTCGCACGGTCGGCGAGCGACATCGAATCGAGGCCCGGGCCGAAGAATTCGACGAACTTCGACACGACGCCCTTCTTGCGCAGCATCTGGACGACGGTCAGCACGAGGTCGGTCGCGGTGACGCCTTCCTTGACCTTGCCGGTCAGCTTGAAGCCGATGACTTCCGGAAGAAGCATGGAGACAGGCTGGCCGAGCATGGCGGCTTCGGCTTCGATGCCACCGACGCCCCAGCCGAGAACGCCGAGACCGTTGATCATCGTGGTGTGGCTGTCCGTGCCGACGCAGGTGTCGGGATAGGCCGTCGTTTCGCCGTCCTCATCCTTGGTCCAGACGGTCTGGCCGAGATATTCGAGATTGACCTGATGACAGATGCCGGTGCCGGGCGGTACCACGCGGAAGTTCTTGAACGCCTGCTGGCCCCACTTGAGGAAGCGGTAGCGCTCGCCATTGCGCTCGTACTCGAGCTCGACGTTGCGGGCGAATGCCGTCGGCGTGCCGAATTCATCGACGATGACCGAGTGGTCGATGACGAGGTCGACGGGTACCAGCGGGTTGATTTTTTCCGGATCGCCACCGAGGTTGACCATGGCGTCGCGCATGGCGGCGAGGTCGACGACGGCCGGAACGCCGGTGAAGTCCTGCATCAGGACGCGGGCCGGGCGGTAGGCGATTTCGTTTTCAGCCGTGCCCTTATCGACGAGCCAGGCGGCGACGGCCTCGATGTCCTTCTTGAAGACGGACCGGCCGTCTTCATTGCGCAGGAGATTTTCCAGCAGGACCTTCATGGAATAGGGCAGCTTCGACACGCCGGCGAGGCCGTTCGCCTCGGCCTTCGGGATGCTGTAATAGACGTAGTCTTTGCCGTTAACGGTCAAGACCGAACGGCAGTTGAAACTGTCGAGTGATTTAGCCACGGATAGAAACCCCGCTGATACTGATAGCCAACACAATCGTGCGGACGCCTATGCACTTCATGCACATCAGGATGCGGGTACGGCCATTTCCGCTGTCCGCCCGTGAAATATTGCTGTCGCAACGTTCATGTTCGGCACAAGGATGAAGTTCACGCCGACCGCTGGCGTGCTTGCAGGTCTTATAGATAGTTTCTAAGAAAGGTTCCAGACCGACCAATGGCGAATTTCGACAAATTTTTGCAACGCGATGATTAAAATCTTAATGAAGGGTCGGCCATGCGCCTGACGGTAGAAAACCTGAGTGCGCGACGCGGCGAGGAATTCATTTTTGTAAACATTTCCTTTGACTTGGGTCCGGGCGATGCGCTGGTCCTGACAGGCCGCAACGGGTCGGGAAAATCCACGCTTTTGCGTGTCGTTGCAGGGCTTCTGCGACCGGAGACAGGCCAGGCTGAATGCCAGATTTCGGCGGATGGCGAGATGCGTCCGGCGGGGGAATTCAGCCATTATCTCGGTCACCGCAATGGCATGAAGCGGGAACTGACGGTTGATGAAAACCTCGGTTTCTGGCGCCGTTATCTCGGTGATGTCGGCACTGGCCAGAGCCTGTCGGTCCAGGATGCGGCCCAGGCTGTCGGTCTCGCAGACATTACGCATCTTCCTTACGGCTATCTTTCCGCCGGCCAGCAGCGGCGATTCGCCATGGCGCGACTGCTTGTCGCCTACCGGCCGATCTGGATTCTCGATGAGCCGACGGCCGCGCTTGATTCGCGTGCCGATGCAATGTTCGAAGGCCTGGTGCGCCGGCATCGCGCTTCCGGCGGCATCGTGCTCGCCGCGACGCACCAGCCGCTCGGCCTGGACGGCGCACAGCAACTGGAGATGCGCGGTTTCGACCATGCCGAGACGGAGGACGTGCTATGATCGCGCTTTTCCTGCGTGACCTGAAACTGTCCGTCCGTGCCGGTGGCGGTGCGCTGATCGGCGTCCTGTTCTTCATGACGGTCGTCGCCGTCATCCCCTTCGGCGTCGGCCCCGATCTCAATCTTCTGGCGCGGATCGGTCCGGCGATCGTCTGGATCGGCGCTCTTCTGTCGGCGCTTCTCGGGCTCGACCGGCTGTTCCAGGCCGAGCGAGATGACGGCGCGCTGGATGTGATCCTGATGCAGGAGACGCCGCTGGTGCTGACCGTGTTCGTCAAATGCCTCGCCCATTGGGTGGCTACCGGCCTGCCACTGGTCATCGCCTCGCCGCTGCTCGGATTGTTCATGAACATGAGCGAGGTGGCGATCGGGGCGGTGATGCTGACCCTGCTGGTCGGGTCTCCGGCGATCACCTTCATCGGTGCGGCCGGTGCCGCGGTCGCAGTCGCTCTGCCGCGCGGCGGCCTGCTGGTCTCGATCCTTGTCCTGCCGCTGGCCATCCCGGTGCTGATCTTCGGGGTCAGCGCATCCTATGCCGCCGTCGAGGATCCGGCTCCATTTTTACCCCCCTTCCTCTTTTTGGTCGCGATCATGCTGTTCTTTGCGGTGATCGGGCCACTTGCGGCAGCGCTGGCGCTGCGCAGTGCCGCGGACTGACTATGCCCGGATTGACCAGGATCAATTGCAGCAACAGGGATGACAGGTTAGAAGCAATCTTATGAGCGATACCAGCCTTGCCATCTCGAAAATCGGCGATCTCGCCAATCCGACGCGTTTTCTCGCGCTCACGGCGCGTGTTCTGCCGTGGCTGTCCGGCATCACATTGCTGTTGTTTGCCGTCGGCCTCTACATGAGCTTTACCACCGAGGGCGACTACCAGCAGGGCGATACCGTGCGCATCATGTATGTGCATGTGCCGGCCGCCTGGCTGTCGATGATGTGTTACTCGGTGATGGCACTGTCGGCGATCGGCACGCTGGTCTGGCGCCATCCGCTGGCCGATGTCAGCCACAAGGCCGCAGCCCCGCTTGGTGCTGCCTTCACGCTGATCGCGCTGATCACCGGTTCGCTCTGGGGCAAGCCGATGTGGGGCACGTGGTGGGTCTGGGATGCGCGGCTGACCTCGGTCTTCGTGCTGTTCCTGATGTATCTCGGCCTGATCGCGCTCAACCGCGCGATGGACGAACCGTCCCGGGCGGCGCGCCTGAGTTCGGTGCTGATCCTGGTCGGCTTCGTCAATATCCCGATCATCAAGTTCTCGGTCGAGTGGTGGAACACGCTGCATCAGCCGGCAAGCGTCATCAGGCTGGATGGGCCGACGGTGGATCCGGAATTCCTCTGGCCTTTGCTCGTCATGGCCGTCGCCTTCAGCATGCTGTTCTTCACCCTGCATTTTGCCGCGATGCGCAACGAGATCTGGCGGCGCCGTGTCAGCGCCCAGCGCCGCATGGCCGCCCGCCAGGCCAGCCGGGAGCACGCCGCATGAGCCACGCCTTCTATATTTACGGCTCCTATCTCCTGACGGCGCTGATCTGTCTTGTGCTGATCGGCTGGGTCTGGCTCGATGGCCGGGCACGGCAGGGCGAGCTGAAGGCCCTGGAGGCTTCCGGCATTCGCCGCCGCTCCGCTGCCGTCAAACTGGGTGAGGGGGCATGAACACGCAGCCCTCCGAACCGGTGAAGGCCCGCAAGGGTTTCGGGCGTTATCTTTTCGCGCTACTGCCACTGGCTTTCTTTGCCGTGATCGCAGGCACGGCGGCCAAGATGCTCTACGAGCAGGATGTCAACGGCCGCGATATTTCCGTCATTCCCTCGGCACTGATCGGCACCAAAGCGCCAGCACTGGCGCTGCCCGCGCTGGAGGGCTCCGAACGACCGGCGCTGACCACGGCCGTCATGGCTGGCAAGCTGACGCTGGTCAATGTCTTTGCCTCCTGGTGCGTGCCATGTCGCGAGGAGCACCCGATGCTGCTGGAACTGTCCAAGGACCCGCGCATCACCCTGGTCGGCATCAACTACAAGGACCGCAACGACAATGCGCTGCGGTTCCTCGGAGAACTCGGCAACCCTTTCCAGGCGATCGGCATCGATCCGAATGGCAAGGCGGCGATCGACTGGGGTGTCTACGGCATTCCGGAAAGCTACCTCGTCGCCCCAGACGGTACGATCCTCTATAAAAAAGTCGGACCGTTCGATCCGCAGTCGATCGAGACGCAGCTGATGCCGGCGATCGAAAAGGCACTGACTGCCGGCAGCTAACCCGTATCACGTATTGATACCCCGTCTTGACATCGGGTTCGTATCTATTGATGATACGTTGTCGGAGGTCGAACGATGATCCGTTCATTCAAGGACAAGCGCACCCGTTCGATTGATGATGGATCCATCCGCAAGGGGTTTCCCGCCGATCTCGTTCGTCGGGCACATCAATTGCTGACTTTGCTTGATGCAGCCAAGGATCTGAGCGACTTGCGATCGCCGCCCGGCAATCGGCTGGAGAAACTCAGTGGCGATCGTGAAGACCAGTATTCAATCCGGATCAACATCCAATGGCGCATTTGTTTCGTGTGGACTGACGCCGGACCAGAAAACGTCGAGATCACCGATTACCATTGAGCCACAAGGCCGCAGGGAGACGACAAGATGAGTATCAGCAAAGCACCGCCGATCCATCCGGGAGAAATTCTGAGAGAGCTCTACCTCGCGCCGTTGAGCATGACGCCTTATTCCCTCGCCCGGCAACTGCGCGTCCCGAGAACGCGCATCGAACGCATTGTCGGAGAAAAAGTCGGTATCAGCGCGGATACAGCCTTACGATTGGCCAAGTTCTTTCAAACGACGCCGGAGTTCTGGCTGAACCTCCAGGCCGGTTACGATCTGAAGCGGGAAAGCTCGGCGCTGGAAGCGGAATTGGCGCAAATTCCAGCGTTTGAAGCCGCCTGAATATCCTCAGAGAGCCGCCTGCCATTCCTTGATCGCATCGACCGGCCAGACCAACATCAGCACATTGAGTGTCAGGTTGTCGCGGATGATGTAGCCCGTTGCGAGTTCGAAGCCGATGGCAATCACCACCGTCAGCCATATTGGTGCGCGCGCGGCAAACCAGAAGCCGGCGATCATCGCGACCATGTCCATGGCCGAATTCAGGATGCTGTCGCCTTCGTAGCCGACTGCCATCGTTGCGGACCGATAGCGGTTGATGATGATCGGCGAGTTTTCCAGGATCTCCCAGCCCGCCTCGATGACGGCTGCCAACGTCAGGCGCGCGCCGATCGAGGCCTTGCGCAGGACGGCCCAGCCGAGCAGGTAGAACAGGAAGCCGTGAATGATGTGCGACGGTGTGTACCAGTCGAACAGGTGCTGGGAATTGCCCGGCGTGTTGACGCCCGGCTCGAACAGCTTGATGTAGCCGCAGGAACAGATCCACAGGCGGCCCATGAAATACTGTGCGGCGATCTGGACGATCAGCACGACAGCCGTGGCGATCAGCCAGAAGCTCAGGCTGGATCTGCGTTCGCTTTCGCTCATCGCCGGCGCACTCATTCTTTATTGCCCGATGTTTCATCCTCGAGCGAATGTTTCATGATCAGCGGCATCTGGGCGAGCGTGAACAGGATGGTGATCGGCATGGTGCCCCAGACCTTGAAACTCACCCAGGCATCATTGGAGAAATTGCGCCAGACCACCTCGTTGATCACGGCAAGAAAGAGGAAGAAGATGCCCCAGCGCAGGGTCAGCTTGCGCCAGCCTTCGGCATCGAGCTGGAAGGCGGCGTTGAAAACGTAACCGAGCAGCGATTTGCCGAACAGCAGGCCGCCGAGCAGGACAACGCCGAACAGCGAATTGACGATGGTCGGCTTCATCTTGATGAAGGTCTCGTCCTGCAGCCAGATCGACAGCGTGCCGAACACCATGACCACGATGCCCGAGACGAAGGGCATGATCGGCAGATGCTTGAAGATCAGCTTGGAGGCAATCAGCGATGCGATCGTCGCCACCATGAACAGGGCGGTGGCGATGAACAGCGGGCCGCCGACAGCGGTCAGTGCGGGAAAAGTCTTGGCCAGCCATTCGCCGCGCAGGTTGCCGAAGAAGAAGACGAGCAGGGGGCCGAGCTCGAGCGCCATTTTCAGCATCGGATGATGCTTCTCAGTCGGGCTCGCCTCGATGTCGCTGGAATGGGCGGTCATTGCGTCGTCTTTCGTGGTTTTGTCCGGAAAATTGTTCATCGGGCGATACCTGCAATCGCGCTGGCGAAATCCTCGGCCTCAAAGGGCTCAAGGTCGTCGACGCCTTCGCCGACGCCGATGAAATAGACCGGCAGTTTGTGCTTGGCGGCAATCGCCACAAGAATGCCGCCGCGGGCGGTGCCATCAAGCTTGGTCATGATCAAGCCGTTGACACCGGCGACATTGCGGAAGATCTCGACCTGGTTCATGGCGTTCTGGCCGGTAGTCGCGTCCAGCGTCTGGAGCACGGTATGCGGTGCATCGGGATCGAGCTTGCCGAGCACGCGGACGATCTTTTCGAGCTCGGCCATCAGCTCCGTCTTGTTCTGCAGCCGGCCGGCCGTGTCGATGATCAGCACATCGGCCTTTTCGGCCTTGGCGCGCTCGAATGCATCATAGGCGAGGCCGGAAGCATCGGCGCCGAGCTTGCTGCCGACGAAGGTCGAGCCGGTGCGGTCGGCCCAGATCTTCAGCTGCTCGATGGCTGCGGCGCGGAATGTGTCGCCGGCGGCCAGCATGACTTTCAGGCCCGAGCCCGAAAGCTTGGCGGCGAGCTTGCCGATCGTCGTGGTCTTGCCGGTGCCGTTGACGCCGACGACCAGGATGACATGCGGCTTGTGATTGAGGTCGAGCGCCAGCGGCTTGGCGACCGGCTTCAACACCTTGACGATCTCGCCGGCCATGATCCGGGTCACGTCCTCGCCGGTCACGTCCTTGCCGTAGCGCTCGGACGACAGCGTGTCGGTAACACGTAGCGCGGTCTCGACACCGAGATCGGCCTGGATCAGCAGGTCTTCCAGTTCTTCAAGGGTCTCTTCGTCAAGCTTGCGCTTGGTGAACAGCGCGGTGATCTGGCTGGTCAGCTGCGAGGATGTGCGAAACAAGCCGGCCGTCAGGCGCTGGAACCAGGTCAGCTTTGTCGCCGGAGCCTCGGCCGCCGGTTCAACCGGCAGGGTGTCCGCCGTGGCGAAGCCCTTCGGCAGGGCAACCGGTGTCTGCACCGGCGGTGTATCGACGGGTTCGATGATTTCGCCATGCGAGATATCGGCCGGTTGGACCGGGTTTTGATGGAATATCAGCGCTTCGGCCTTGGCAGGCTCGATGTCCGCCACGGTCTGCTGCTCTGCCGCTTCCTCTGCCTCCAGCAGCTCCAGCGGCACGATGGCCAGCTCGTCATCTGCCGGTTTTGGCTCAGGCAGATCCGGCAGCGATTGTTCTTCGCCGAGATCGGGCGCGGGGCCGCCTGCGGTGTCGATCTCCTCGGCGAGGACCGGATCTTCGGCCAGCGGCAGGTCCTCGACATGGTCGCGCGGTTCGCTTTCGGCGATGATCGCAGCTTCGACCTCGGGCGGCAGCGCCTTGCCTGCAAGGGTGTCGGCACCCGGTTCAGTCGGCTTTTCCTTGCCGAAGGTGAAGACTTTCCTGATGAAACCGAGAGCCATGGGTCGTGTTATTCCGTCTTCTCAGGCAGCCGCACTGGTGGCCGTTGCCGATGCAATCGTCAGATGGCGGCCATTGTGGCCACCGATCGAAACCTCGACCAGCATGCCCGGCGTAAATCCCGGCGCTGAAACGAAGGTGAAGTCTTCCGTATGGGCCATTTCGTTGCGTTCGACCAGCAGCTTTTGTCGCGTGCCGATCAAGCCGTCGAGGTGGGCGACATGCAGGCGTTCGGCGACTGCGCGCAAGGCGGCCGCACGGGCCTTGACGAGGGCGCGGTCGTGCTGCGGCATGCGGGCCGCCGGTGTGCCGGGACGCGGGCTGTAGGGAAAGACATGCAGATGGGCGATGCCGATCTCCTCCGCCATTCGTGCGGAATTGGCGGCCATCTCTTCCGTTTCCGTCGGAAAGCCGGCGATCATGTCGGCGCCAAAGGCGAAATCCGGGCGAAGGTCGCGGACCTTGCGGGCGAAAGCGATGGCATCCGCGCTGGAATGCCGGCGCTTCATGCGCTTCAGGATCAGGTCGTCGCCGTGTTGCAGCGACAGATGCAGATGCGGCATGAAACGCGGCTCGTCGGCGATCAGGTCGAAAAGATGCCGATCGACCTCGATGCTGTCGATCGAGGACAGCCGCAGCCTGAGAATGTCCGGCACCTGCTTCAGCAGCGTCGTGGCCAGCTGCCCGAGCGTCGGTTGGCCGGGCAGGTCCGCGCCGTAGCTGGTGGCATCGACGCCGGTCAGCACCACTTCGCGATAGCCGTTTTCCACCAATTTGCGGGCCTGCTCGACCACGGCGCCCATCGGCACCGAGCGGGAATTGCCGCGGCCATAGGGGATGATGCAGAAGGTGCAGCGGTGGTCGCAGCCATTTTGCACCTGCAGGAAGCCACGCACATGACCGTCAATATGATCGACCATCTGCGGCGCCGTCTCAGTGACGCTCATGATATCGTTGACGCGCAGCTTTTCTTCGGCCGAAACGCCGAAATCCGGCAGCCGGAGATAGCTATCGGCCTTCAGCTTCTCCTCGTTGCCAAGCACGGCGTCTACTTCCGGCATGGCGGCAAAACCTGCCGCATCGGTCTGCGCGGCGCAGCCGGTGACGATGATGCGGGCTTCGGGGTTTTCGCGGCGCGCGCGGCGGATCGCCTGGCGGGCCTGCTTTACGGCCTCGCCGGTGACGGCACAGGTGTTGACCAGAACGGCGTTGTTTAGCCCGGCCTTGCTGGCTTCGGCCTTCATCACTTCGGATTCGTAGGTGTTGAGGCGACAGCCGAAGGTTATGACGTCGATACCGCTCACGAGGCGGAGGCCCCGGCAATATTGTCGGCATCGCGCTGCCAATCGCCTGTGACAGGATCGACAGAACCGGACCATTCCCATTCGGCAGGACCCGTCATGACGACCTTGCTGTCGCTTTCGCGCCATTCGATCGCCAGCGATCCACGATTGGGGCTCGAGGCCACCGTGATCGTCACCTTGCGTTCGGTTCGGCCGGTACGCGCGCCCGAGACCGCCGTCGCGCAGGCGGCAGAGCCACAGGCGAGTGTCAGTCCGGCGCCGCGCTCCCAGGTGCGGGTGGTGATCGTGGTCTTGGAGGTGACGTGCGCCAGGGTGATATTGGCCTTTTCCGGGAAGATCGGATGGTTTTCCAGCAGCGGGCCGAAGCGTTCCAGATCGAAGTCCATCGGGTCGCGATCGATCCAGAAGATTGCATGCGGATTACCCATCGACATGACGGAGGGTGAGTGCAGGATCGGAGCATCGATCGGGCCGATCTGCAGCTCGATCTTGCTGGTGTCGTAGAACTCCTCCGACAGCGGAATTCGGTCCCATTCGAACACAGGCTTGCCCATGTCGACCGAAATGGTTCCGTCGGCATTCTCGGCGGCGTTCAAAATGCCGGCAATGGTTTGGAACGTGAATGCCTTGCGGCCGGTTTCAGACGCCAGCGCCTGTACGACGCACCGCGTGCCATTGCCGCAAGCCTGAGCCTTGGTGCCATCACAGTTGAGGATGTCGATATAGGCATCGGTGCCGTCGATCTTCGGGTCATGAACCGCCATGATCTGATCGAAATGGGTCTCGGTACCGCCCGCCAGGGCAATGGCCGCTGCCGGGGTGACACGATCGGTGCGGCCGCGCATGTCGACGACCAGGATCTTGTTGCCAAGCCCGTTCATCTTCGCGAAGTCGACCCGATTATCCATTGCCATGCTTCCTTGCCCTGTTGAGGGTTTATATGGCGGAAAAGCGATGAAATTACCAGTGCTGCAGCGCGAAGCGTCTCATCCTGCCGGAACGTCGAATACTTCTCCGGGCAGCAGCGGGCGGAAAAGGGCCGGATCGATGCCATGCTGGTCGAGCGCCGTGCGCAGATGAGTGACCGGATGGTCGATCGGTTCGTCGGTCAGCTGGAAAGTGCCGAAATGGTGACCGGCAACATGGGCTGCCCGGCATGCCAGCATGCCGCGGACGGCTTCTTCCGGGTTCTGGTGCTGTCCTTTCATGAACCAGCGTGGCTCATAGGCGCCGAATGGCAGGATGGCGAGGCGGAAGCTTTGATACTTCTCGGCGGCGCTGGCGTAGTTGATGCCACAGTGAAAGCCGGTGTCACCGACGTGATAGATCCGGCCTGCCGGCGTCTCGATGACAAAGGCGGCCCACAGCGCCATGCTCCGGTCGCCGGTTCCGCGGGCCGACCAATGATGGCTTGGCTCGGCGACGATGCGGACATCGGCAGAAATCCTGGCTTCGCCGCCCCAGTCAAGCGTTTCGATTTCGGCGTAGGGTATGGCGCGCCGGATGATCGTATCATTGCCCAGCGGCGTGACGATCTGTGGCGCATGCTCCTTGTGTAGGCGCTTCAATGTCGCGACATCGAGATGGTCATAATGATTGTGGGAGACAAGCACGAGATCGATCGGCGGCAGATCGGCAAAGGCGATGCCCGGCGCGATGACACGTTTGGGTCCGGCGAAGGCAACGGGGCTGGCGCGATCGGACCACAGGGGATCGGTCAGGATATTGAGCCCGGCGACCTGGACCAGGAGGGTGGCGTGGCCGACCATGGTCACCCGCAGATCCTTACCGGTGACGCGTTCTTGCGGTTTCGCCCCGGCAAAGGGGCTGGCGACCGATTTCGGCCATCGGGCGCGCTTGCCGTTGAACTGCCATTTCAGCACGTCGCGGAAGCTGCCCGGCGCAACGCCGTTGGGATTGAAAAATCGTGTGCCGTCGAAATGATCGGAAACGGGACCGTTGTAGTACGGATTCTTGCTGCCTGATGCCGTCACTTAAACCGTCCTGTTGCCCTTGATGTGTCCAGCATATGGGGGAGGCTTTGGACGGTATCCAGCATCCGTCGCGAAAATCGCATTGCCGGCTTAGTCAGGGCAAGGAGAGAGACCGGCGCCACGCTGACGTGACGCCGGTCTGGCTTGGATCAGAATTCCTGCCAATCCTGGTTTTCCGCGCTGACGGCAACGCCGCCCGCTGCCATCCGGACCGGTGCGCGGCGTGGCGATGCGGCGACGGGTGCGGCCGGTGCCGCAGGGCGTCGCGGTGCGGCCATTTCAGCGGCGGCGGAGCGCAACGCGCCTGCATTGTTGCCGAGCTGGAACTGGCGGATCAGGTCACGCAGGCGATTGGCTTCGCTGGCCAGTGTCGCGCAGGCAGCGTTGGCCTCTTCGACCATGGCTGCGTTCTGCTGGGTGACCTGGTCCATCTGGTTGACCGCCATGTTGACTTCCGACAGGCCAACCGACTGTTCGCGCGCCGAGGTGGCGATCGAATCCATGTGCTGGTTGATCGTGACAATATAGGTTTCGATGGTCTTCAGCACTTCGCCGGTCTCGCTGACCAGCTTGACGCCGCTGCTGACTTCGTCGCTGGAATTGCGGATCAGGGTCTTGATTTCCTTGGCCGCATTGGCCGAGCGCTGGGCCAGTTCGCGGACTTCCTGTGCCACAACGGCAAAGCCCTTGCCGGCCTCACCGGCGCGGGCCGCCTCGACGCCGGCATTCAGCGCCAAAAGGTTCGTCTGGAAGGCAATGTCGTCGATGACGCCGATGATGTTGGAAATCTGGCCGGACGACTGCTCGATCTTGCCCATGGCAGCGACTGCGTTCGCAACGACGGCACCGGACTGGCGGGCGCTGTCATTGGCCTGGATTGCGACCGAGCGTGCTTCCTCGGCCCGCTTGGAAGAATTGCTGACATTGACCGTAATTTCGTCGAGCGCCGCTGCCGTTTCCTCGAGCGAAGCAGCTTGCTGTTCCGTGCGCTTCGACAGATCGTCGGTGCTCTGGCTGATCTCGCGCGAACCGCTGTCGATCGCACCGCCAGCCTGGGCGACTTCGGCAAGCGTCTGGCGCAGCTGCGAAACCGCAAGGTTGAAGTCGGTGCGCAGGGTTTCGAAATCGGCGTCCAGCTGCTGGTTGATCTGGAAGGACAGGTCGCCGGCCGCCAGATGCTTCAGGCCGTCGGCCAGCGTTGCGGTGGCCTTGCTCATCGCTTCCGCACGGTCGTGCTCCAGCTGGGCTGCGCGGCGACGTTCGCCTTCGTTCTGGTTGCGCTGGCTGTCTGCCTCGTTTTCGAGATTGACGGCTCTGATGGCATTGTCCTTCAAGACCTGGACGGCACGTGCCATCGCGCCGATTTCGTCGGGACGGTTGCCATTGTCGACGGTTGCGGACAGGTCGTTCGAGGCGAGGCGGGAGATCGTGCCGGTGATGTTGGCGATGACGGATGCCAGCGAACGGGCAAAGAACAGGAAGCCGAGCGACGACAGCAGCGCGACGAGCACGGTGACGATGGCGGTCGTCCAGAGCGCCTCGCGGCTGCCCTCGACGATCGGCGTGACATCAGAGGCAATCGACATGACGCCGATCTTGTCGCCGGAGAAATTGTTGAACGGCACACCTTCGACGATGTAGCTGCGTCCGCCTTCCGTTATCTGGGCCTGCACGGGCTTGCCGTCAAAAACGGACTGTAGCTGCGCGTCCGACAGAAGCGGCTTGTCGCCCAGGGTCGAGGCCTGCTGAACCAGCTTGCCTTCGACGAGCACATGGACTGCGATTTCGCCCTGGATACGCTCCGCCAGCGGCTTGAAATAGGCATTGGCAAGGCTTGTGCCGGTATCGACGACGCCGACCACCTTGCCATCGCGCAGAACCGGCGCGGAGGCAAACATGCTGACGGCGGTTCGGCCGGGTTCCGTGCCGGCAACCAGCTTGCCGCTCGCCAGGGCACCCACCACGGTCTTGCGCCGACCCGTCATGTCATCGCCGAACTTGTCCGGCGTGTGAACGCGGGCAACGGCTTCGCCCTTGGCATTGATAAAGGTGATAAGCTGCACGCCGCCGGAGCTGACGATTTCGGGCAGGCTGCCGGAATATCGCTTGATAATCTCTTCGCGCGCATTGCCTTCGATCAAACCGGCCGTTTCCGGTTCGCCAGCCAGCGCAAGCGCAACGGTCGATGCCGTTTTCTTCTGGGCAGCCATGTCGTTTTCGATCAGCGCCAGGTCGCTCTGCATCTCTTTGCGCAGCGCATCCTCGTTCATGTTCGACTGGCGATACCATGCCGTGCCGCCAATGGCCGCACTGGTAAACAGAACTGCAGCAAAGCCATAGGCCGTGATTTTGACCCAAAGGGGTCGTTTGATTGTGGTCTCGGTCATGGTGCTCTCCTCGGTCCCGTCCGTGAGGAGAAAGTCTCGGAAAACATTCAAATTTATGTAAATTTTGAAGCGACCAGTTTTGAGGGGTGCATTCTTGTGGTGCGGTCGCGTCCGCGTTGCAGCCAGGTTGCGTCTATTGGCAGCATTGTTGACTTTCCCGACGTTTTGCTGTTTATCCCGCGCATCTGCGACGAGACAAGTACTCCGAGCCGCCGACCGGGACCCGCAAGGTATAAACAGATCCCGGAGGTCAACACCCGACAGCGCGATGCGCCCTCGGGTGCTTTTTGGCTTTGCGTCTTGTTTTCGTCCAAGGAAATACCGAGGTTTCGGGTATCTGAAGCCGAGCAAGGAAGAGCCGATGTTTGAAAACCTCCAGGACCGCCTTGGTTCCATTCTGAATGGACTGACCGGCCGTGGCGCATTGTCCGAGGCGGATGTCTCGGCAGCGTTGCGCGAGGTTCGCCGTGCACTTCTGGAAGCCGACGTCGCACTGGAAGTCGTTCGTGGCTTCATTGAAAGAGTGCGCGAAAAGGCCGTAGGCGCCGCCGTCCTGAAGTCGATCAAGCCCGGCCAGATGGTCGTCAAGATCGTCCATGACGAGCTGGTCGAGATGCTCGGCACCGAAGGCGTCGGCGTCGACCTGATGGCGGCTGCCCCTGTCGTCATCATGATGGTCGGCCTGCAGGGCTCGGGCAAGACCACCACCACCGGCAAGATCGCCAAGCGCCTGACCGACCGTGACAAGAAGAAGGTCCTGATGGCCTCGCTCGACACACGTCGCCCGGCCGCCCAGGAACAGTTGCGCCAGCTCGGCGCCCAGACCGGCATCGATACGCTGCCGGTGATCGCCGGCCAGTCGCCGACCGATATTGCCGCGCGCGCCGTGCAGGCAGCCAAGCTCGGCGGCCATGACGTGGTCATCCTCGACACCGCCGGTCGTACCCATATCGATGAGCCGCTGATGATCGAGATGGCCGAGATCAAGGCCCGCTCGAAGCCGCATGAAATCCTGCTGGTCGCCGATGCGCTGACCGGTCAGGACGCGGTCAACCTAGCGCGCAATTTCGACGAACGCGTCGGCATCACCGGTCTTGTGCTGACCCGCATGGACGGCGACGGCCGCGGCGGTGCCGCCCTTTCGATGCGCGCCGTGACCGGCAAGCCGATCAAGCTGATCGGTGTCGGCGAAAAGATGTCGGAACTCGACGAGTTCCATCCGCGCCGTATCGCCGACCGTATCCTCGGCATGGGCGACATCGTCTCGCTGGTCGAAAAGGCTGCCGAGAATATCGACGCCGAAAAGGCAGCCGCAATGGCTGCCCGCATGGCCAAGGGCAAGTTCGACCTCAATGATCTCGCCGACCAGATCGGCCAGATGCAGAAGATGGGCGGCATGGGCGGCATCATGGGCATGATGCCCGGCATGGCCGGCATGAAGGACAAGATGGCGTCCGCCGGCCTCGACGACAAGCTGTTCAAGCGCCAGATCGCGATCATCTCCTCGATGACCAAGGCCGAGCGCGCCAATCCGGACCTGCTCAAGCATTCCCGCAAGAAGCGCATCGCCGCCGGCTCCGGCACGGACGCGGCACAGATCAACAAGCTTCTGAAAATGCACCGCCAGATGGCCGACATGATGAAAATGATGGGCGGCAAGAAGGGCGGCGGCATGATGAAGCAGATGATGGGCGGTCTGGCTTCGAAGATGGGCCTTGGCGGAATGGGTGGCGGAATGGGCGGCATGCCCGATCTCTCCAGCCTCGACCCCAAGCAGCTCGAGGCGCTGGCCAAGCAGGCCGAAGCCGCCGGCATGAAGCCCGGCGCCGGTCTGCCCGGTCTGGGCAGTGGTGGCTTGCCGGGTCTCGGCGGTCCGAAGCTGCCGGGTCTCGGTGGTGGTTTCCCGGGCCTGCCCGGTCTGCCGAAGAAGAAGTGAAAGGACGCGCATGACTGATCAGACTGTCAAGCAGCAGCTTTCCGGCTATCGCCAGTCGATCGACAATATCGACGCGGCGCTGGTCCATATGCTGGCGGAACGTTTCCGCTGCACCAAGGCCGTGGGCGTGCTCAAGGCCCAATACGATTTGCCGCCGGCGGACCCGGCGCGCGAGGAATACCAGATCGCCCGCCTGCGCCACCTGGCGCAGGATGCCAATCTGGATCCGGATTTCGCCGAGAAGTTCCTGAACTTCATCATCACCGAAGTCATCCGGCATCATGAAGCCATTGCCGCCGAACACGGTGGCGTCACTGAAAAGACCGCCTGACGGCGGCCTCAACAAAAAACCGGATCTGCCGCGCGCAGTCCGGACTGAAAACCAAGGAGTAATGCAATGTCCCTGAAGATTCGTCTCGCCCGCGGTGGTTCCAAGAAGCGCCCTTACTACCAGATCGTTATCGCTGACGCCCGTAGCCCACGCGACGGCCGCTTCCTGGAGAAGGTCGGTTCGTGGAACCCGATGCTGGCCAAGGACAACGACAAGCGCGTTGAACTGAACGCCGACCGTATCAAGGAATGGCTGGTCAAGGGCGCGCAGCCGACCGACCGCGTTGAAAAGTTCCTGGCTGATGCCGGCATCGTAACCCGCGAAGCCCGCAGCAACCCGGAAAAGGCAAAGCCAGGCAAGAAGGCCATGGAGCGCGTTGCCGAGCGCAAGCAGAAGGCTGAAGACGCCGCTGCTGCCGCTGCCGAAGCTGCTGCTGAATAAGAGGGTTTAACCCCTCATCGGACGGGCGGTGGGTTTCCCACCGCCCGTTTTTGCGTTTTCTTTCTCTGCGCTTGCCCTTAAAAGGGTCAAGAAACCTTCGTCTCTCTCCAGGATAGCAAAGACCCATGACCGTGCTGCAGAACCCCGTCTTGATGGCCGTGATCGGCGCTGCCCAGGGCTTGCGCGGCGAGGTCCGGGTGAAAACCTACACCGCCGACCAGCTTTCGCTCGGCGAATATGGCGCGCTCTACAGCGCAGATGGCCGCAAGTTCGAGATCCTCGATATCCGCGAAGCCAAGACGGTTGCGATCGTGCGTTTCCGCGGTATCAACGACCGCAATGTCGCTGAGACGCTGAACGGGCTTGAATTGTTCGTTGATCGCGACAGCCTGCCGAATGACGATCTGGACGATGACGAATTCTATTATGCCGATCTCGAGGGTCTCGAGGTTTATGACGCCGAGAACAATCACTATGGCGCGGTGTCCGGCGTCTATGATTTCGGTGCCGGCGATCTGCTGGAGCTGAAGGGTCCAGGCAAGCGGCCGGTCCTCATTCCTTTCTCGGAAGCCGCCGTGCTCGAGATTGATCTTGAGGGCAATCGTATCCTGGTCGATCCGATTGCCGCCGGCCTCAAGGATGACGGCGAGGAAAAGCCCTACGGTCTCGGCAAGCCGCGTCCGCCCTATGGCAGCAAATGAACCTGCCATGAGCTTCAAGGCCTCCATTCTGACCCTCTATCCGGATATGTTTCCGGGCCATCTCGGCCACGCGCTTGCCGGCCGGGCGCTGGAGCGTGGCGACTGGTCGCTGGAAGCGGTGCAGGTCCGCGATTTCGCCGAAGACAAGCATCGCAGTGTCGATGACACGCCGTCCGGCGGCGGCGCCGGCATGGTGCTCAAGCCTGACGTCCTGGCGCGCGCGATTGATTCCATAGCCGACGATGCAAGGCCGCGTTTGCTGATGAGCCCGCGCGGTCGGCCGCTGACCCAACAGCGCGTGCGTGCGCTTGCGGACGGCGAAGGCGTGGTGATCGTCTGCGGCCGCTTCGAGGGCGTCGACCAGCGCGTCATTGATGCGCGGCAGCTCGAGGAAGTTTCCATCGGCGACTATATATTGTCTGGTGGCGAGCCGGCAGCGCTCACCCTGCTTGATGCCGTGGTGCGCATTCTGCCCGGCGTGATGGGCAACCAGCTGTCGGGTGTGCATGAGAGTTTCGAGGGCGGATTGCTGGAGCATCCACACTATACGCGGCCGCAGGTCTTTGAAGGCTCGGAGATCCCCGACGTGCTGACGTCCGGCAATCATGCGGCGATTGAAAAGTGGCGTCACGCCGAAGCGGTCAAGCTGACGCGGGCGCGCCGCCCGGATCTCTTGGCGTCGGATCTCTTGGCGCCGGATCTTCTGGTGGATGGCCGGCCTCAGCCCGTGACGAAGTAGTAGATCGACAGTCCGACGCCGGCACTCACCACCAGCCAGCGCAGGACCGCCTGCGGCACTTTCTTCGCCATGGCGACGCCTGCATAGCCGCCGAGGGCGGTGGCGGGGATCATGACGAGGGCATGGATCCAGGATACGGCGCCGGCACCGACGAAGACGATGATCGCAACGGCTGCGATGACGATCGACAGGAAATTCTTCAGCGCATTCAGCCTGTGATAGTCGCCGCCGCTGGCCAGTCCGAGCGAAGCCAGCATCATGATGCCCATTCCGGCACCGAAGAAGCCGCCGTAAAAAGAGGTTGCCGCCTGGAGGGCAAGGCCCAGCGGACTTGCCGGATGGCTTTCTCCCGCTGTCTTCGGCCGCAGTTTCGGACCGGCCGCAAACACTGCCGTCGCCGCCAGCAGCAGCCAGGGCACCATGGCGCGGAAAGACGGATTGGACAGCGATATCAGGAACAGGGCGCCGCCCAGCGCCGCAATCGCCGATACGATGCCCAGGGCCAGCGCGCCTTTCCAGAGGCCGGAAAATTCTTTGCGATAGGCCAGTGTCGAGGTGATATAGCCGGGAAACTGAATGATCGACGAGGTGGCATTGGCGCTGATCGGCGGGACGCCCGCCAGCGTCAGCGCACCGAAGGTCAGGAAGGTGCCGCCGCCGGCAATGGCATTGACCGCGCCGGACAGGAAGCCGGCGACAAACAGCAGGCAGATCAGGGCCATGGACATTCAGCAACTCCTCTTCATGCGACTGGTCGTAGTCATAGCATCGTAAAATTGGCCGACAAGCCGCATTTCAAGGGCTTCCGGCGGATAAAATTGGGGCTGAAGGGGTGACAAGCCGTGCCCCATGGTGTAATGGCCCGCTCGGATATGGGCAACAAGCCCGTCTGCCAAAACAAAGAACCGCGTATTCGCTCCCGCCCGATTGGGCAAGATCCGGAGGCCCTGGCCGAAGGATGATCGTAGAGCGCTCTGGCCGTTTCAGAAGAAATTGAGGTTAGACATGAACATCATTCAGCAGCTGGAAGCCGAACAGGCCGCCAAGATCGAAGCCAAGCGCAAGCTGCCGGAATTCTCGGCTGGCGACACGCTCCGCGTCAACGTCACCGTCAAGGAAGGCACGCGTACCCGCGTACAGGCCTATGAAGGCGTTTGCATCGCTCGTTCGGGCGGCGGCATCAACGAAAGCTTCACCGTTCGCAAGATCTCCTACGGCGAAGGCGTCGAGCGCGTATTCCCGGTCTACTCGCCGCTCGTTGAAAGCGTCGAAGTTGTCCGTCGCGGTAAGGTCCGTCGCGCCAAGCTCTACTACCTGCGCGATCGTCGCGGCAAGTCGGCTCGTATCGTTGAAGACACCGGCGTTCGCGCCCGCAAGCTGAACGACGCCGAGCGCGCCGCGATCGCTGAAGAAAAGGCACGTCTGGAAGCCGAAAAGGTTGCAGCAGCACAGGCTCTGGCCGCCGAAAAGGCAGCTCAGGAAGCCGCTGAAGCCAAGGCTGCTGCAGAAGCTGCTGCCGCTGCTGAAGCAACGGCTGCCGAAGGCACCGCAGAATAAGACTTTCCCGTTTCGGGATCTGGAAAAGGCGGGGCTTTGGCTCCGCCTTTTTCGTTTTGACCGATGCGACATCCGCGCGCAGGGGGTACCGGGTTTCCACACTTGTCGGTTTAGGATCTGCCTGATATCTCTCCTCGTCTGTCGGGGGATAGAATGACGAAGCGTGGACCGATTGCGACCTGGATGACGATGATGCGCATTGCGTGCGTCATTGCCCTGTGCGCTGTCGGTTTTGCCCACCGCGCGCCTGTCGCTGCAGTCTCCGTGCTGAGTGCCACAGAGATTGCCGCCCTGACACTTCCCGACGGATCTCTGCCCGACCTGTGCCTGCCGGGGCAGGGCGAGGACGGCAAATCGAAGACGCATACGGCTTCCGCCGATTGCGAAGCCTGCCGGATCTCAGGGCAGATCCTGCCGCTGATGCCGACCGATCTGGTCGGCACGCGCCTGCCGATCGCCACCCACATTGCCCTGCCGCTTCGCGCCGAGGCCTTCTATCGGCAGCTTTTCCCCCCCAATGGC
>NZ_CACSJP010000011.1 GCF_902706095.1 Rhizobium sp. 18065 | reverse complement strand
GGGTAAGTTCTGCCGTCGGCACCAGGCGGAAAAGTGCTTCCAATCGGATGTGTAGGCCTTCCGCGTGTTGATGGAGCTGGCGGCCTCGACATAGATCCGGGCGCGCTCTGTGAGATCCTGCAGATGCGTCGGAAGGCGAGGGGTCTCGCTCGAAAGCGGGAGAACCTCGGCATCTTCGGACTGCGGTCTCTCGTTCGTCATGACCAGGTCACCTGGATGTCGGTCTGTGAAAAATCGTTGCCCTTGAACAGCAGCGGCTCGCCGGTGAGCGCGGCGAGAGCGTAGGAAAAGCAGTCGCCGTAGTTGAGGCTGGCCGGATGGCGGCCCTTTCCAAAGCGGCGCCAGGCCCGGCGCGCCTGATCGGCATGTTCGGCTGTTACCGCCACGACGTCAACTCTGGCCTTGTGCAGCCAGAGATCGAGTTCTGCTCCGCCCGCCTCGCCAAACCGCCCCTCGATAACCATCGAGGCTTCGACAAGCGTGGCTGCCGAGATAAGCCGCATGGGATCGTCGGCGATGCGTTCACGATACTGCTGGGCGTCCGGCTCGTTGAAGAAGATCGCCACAATCGCAGATGTGTCTATCACCATCAGCTCGGGACGCCGTTTTCGTCGTAGCCGATGATGTCCTCGGCACTGCGATCATCGAGGATCGGCAAAGCGCTCAGGCGCCGCTGCATTGCCTCCATGTCCTGCATCAGCGCATCCTTCTTCGCGTGTGATCCAATTCGCTTGAGGCGCTCCTCGAGCGCGCGCCGCGTCGCAATCGTGATGGTTTCACCGGTGCGCGCGGCGAGCGCGCGTGCAAGTTTCTCGGTCTCGGGATCTTTGATGCTTAGCGCCATTGCAGGTGTCCAGGTTCCTTGGTATCTATAATCTACCTGAGGCCGCTGCGGCGACCCCGGTCACGACGTCCGTAGGTGTGATATTTGACGCTGCTCAGTCCGCTTGATGAGTGCGGAAGATGGTCAGGTCGACGAAAACGGCCTTTTCTCTACAAAGCATAAAACGTCCGATAATGCAAGATTATTGGACGTTATTTATTCCCGACAAGGCGTGCGGCTAAAGGCAATATTTCTGGCTTAAACTGCGCACATGATCTACACTTTAGCGCATGGATTCGCTCGCGCCCTCCGCATCAACGGCTCCCGCTTGGTCGCCCCGCCTGCCGGGCTGGGCTCTGCCGCGTGGTCGCGACACCTGCGAGATCGACGCTGCCTTCGCCGCTGGTATCGCTCTGAAATCACTGGACGATCTGATCCGCGCCGATCCGCCATGGCTGGGCTGCTGGCGTGATCGCCTCGCCCTGAAATCGGCGGCCGTCGCCGCCAGGATGAGCGGTCGCAACGAGGAAGAAGGCGCGCTACGTGACGCGGTTTTGCTCACCGCCGCCGGCGACGATCCGGGGCCAGCGGGAAAGCTGTTTTTGGCCACACGATTGCTGACGCGCCGGTTCGGGACAATCGCCCTGCCATTCGTTAAGGAGCTTTGCGTGTTGGTGGGGATCCGCTGGGACGATGCTCTTGCCGCGATCCCGGACCGGATCGATACCGCGCTCCAGTCCGGGCGGGCGGCGCCTTTCGTCGCGGCGGACCTGATAGCAGCGATTTGCGCAGCCCGTCCCGACGCCGAGGTACTGGCGTTAGGGCTGGCCGACGTCGTGTTGGCGCACAAGCTGAAATGGCCAAAACCCGTGCCGCTGCTGCTGCCCGAACGTTTTGGCCCTGCCTTCCGCACGATCGGTGGCAGAGGACGTGTCCGGCCGGGCGAACCGGCTTATCCAAAAGCGATCTGCCTTGCGCTGGTCGACGGCGTCGAGGCGGCGCTCCGCTCCGCCGTGGAGATCGACCGCCGGGCGGCGCGGCTGCTGGCCGTGGCGCCAAAACTGCGCACCAAGGGTGCCGAGCTTGTGATCCGTAAGCTGCTCAGCGGGGATGCCGTGCCGGCGTCGGCGCCCGGCAGCAATCTGTCGCGCTGGGCGGCGACCCGGCTGTTTGAGCGTCTCGAAAGCTTTGAGGCGGTGCGCGAACTGTCCGGCCGTTCCTCTTTTCGGACTTTTGGGTTGTGACCATGACCGGATCTAGCGCAACGAAAACCCGGCGTCGACAGGAAAAGCATCTGCAACACGACGTGTTGTACGACCGCGAACTCGAAGATTTGCCGCCGGAGTTGCGCTGGCGGGAATGCTGCGGGTCGAGGCGGTGATCTTTGCCTCGGCCGAGCCGGTCAGCCGCGAGACGCTGGCAAGAGTGGTCGGCCGGGACTGCAGCCTCGATCTCCTCATTGACGACCTCGTCGAGGAATTGCGCCATCGCCCATACGAATTGGTTTCGGTTGCCGGCGGCTGGCAGCATCGCACCCGGCCGCGGTTCGCGGAGACCATCCGGGCCTCGTCGGCGCCGACGCGGGGCGGGGCGGGGGCGCTGTCGGAGTTCGAGGCGATGGTGCTGATGGCGGTGGGATATTTCCAGCCGGTCACGCGAGCCGAGTTGTCGAAGATCTTCGGCAAGGAAGTCAGTCGGGATACCATCGCCGCGCTCCGTGGCGCGGGCTTCCTGTCGTCCGGGCCACGCAGCCCGACGCCGGGCGCACCCTACACCTACGTGACCACGAGACACTTCCTCTCGGCATTTGGCATGGAGACGCTGCGTGATTTGCCGAACATCGAAGCGCTTGAGGACGCCGGCCTCTTAAACAGACATCAGGTGCAAAGCGAGATCGCCGCGTCTCAAGGAGGCGAGACCGAAACTGACGAAGAGTCCCCCTTCATTGAGTGATGGTTGCCTAATCCGCACAGCTTGGTCATGAGCATCGGAATAAAGGCCATCGCCGTTGACGAAATCGCGGCCGAAAATCCAAGCTTGCACTGGCGGGTTCGGTAACGAACTTCCACTGGACACGCCCTTTTTGGCAACGCTTGCATGTCAGAAAAATATAGGCTATTTTCTGACATATGAGCACGACCACGACATCAGTTCCCGACCAGATTATGAAGCGCGCTCGAGCAAACGGCCGCGGTGGCGTTTTCACGCCTAGTGATTTCTTGAGGATCGCCGGCCGCGCGGCAGTGGACCAGGCGCTTTCGAGATTGGCAAAGAGCGGAAAACTTCGCCGGCTCGCACGGGGTCTATACGATCTCCCAAAGATCCATCCGAAGCTTGGTCCTCTCGCGCCGGCCCCTGACGATGTCGCCCAGGCGCTCGCCCGCGAAACCGGCTCGCAGGTGCAAATCGCTGGTGCGCGGGCGGCGAATGCGCTCGGCCTCTCGACACAGGTCCCCGCGAAAAGCACTTATCTGACTGACGGGCCCTCACGACGCGTAGTGTTGGGCAAGCGCGTGGTGGATTTGCGTCACGCCTCGCCCAAGCATCTGGTCGCGCCGGGCAGTGTGGCCGGGACAGTCGTTCAGGCTCTACGTCACGTCGGACCTGTGCGGGCCGCCGACGTCATGCATGTCGCGGCGCAGCGCCTATCGGCAAGTGACAAGAAGACGCTCGCGTCCACTGCGATCCAAGCGCCTGCCTGGATGCGTCCGACGCTCGTCTCGATCGCCAACGCTGCCCCGGGTGGCATCAATGGATAAGGTGGCGCTTTTACCGCCTCGCGATCGGGCAGCCCTCTTCGGGGAGACGGGTGCTGCCCGTGGCGTCGCGAACACCATCATCGAAAAGGACTTCTGGGTCTGCTGGACCCTGAGGCGACTGTTCGAATTGCAGAAGCAGGAGACAGCCTCCTTCGTCTTCAAGGGTGGCACGTCCCTTTCCAAAGCGTTCGGCGCCATCCGCCGGTTTTCCGAGGATATCGACCTGTCCTTCGATCGAGCCGACCTCGGTTACACGGGTGATCGCGATCCCGAGCAGGAGGGCATCAGCAAGAAGCAGGCGAACAAGCTTATCGAAGCGCTGGTGCGCGATGTCGAGCAGCATATCGCCGAAAAGCTGGTTCCGGCCCTTCGTGCCGTAATCGTCGCGCAGTTGGGTGAGGCGAACAAAGGCGAGTGGTCGCTGGAAATAGATCCCGCCGACCGCCAAACGGTGAACTTCCACTATCCGACCGCGTTGGGTACGGCAGAATATTCGGGCATGGCTTATATTACGCCGCGCGTGAAGCTGGAGTTCGGAGCACGTGGAGATCCTTGGCCGACCCAAGACAAGGTGATCCGCCCATATGCGGCGGAAGATTTCCCAGATTTCTTCGAGCATCCTGATACGATTGTCACCGTTCTGGCGGCTCAACGGACCTTTTGGGAGAAAGCCACGGCCCTGCACGCTGAGGCGCATCGTCCTGCCGACTCGGCGACGCCGCAATATTTCTCACGGCACTATTATGATCTCGCCATGCTCCTCGACACCGAAGAGGGAAAGGTCGCCGCCAATGACGTCGACCTCATGGTCACTGTGGCCAAGCACAAGGCGATCTTCTTCCGATCGGCTTGGGCGAACTACGACACTGCTCGGGCGGGCACACTTCGCCTTCTGCCGAGTGAGGCGCGCATCAAGGACCTGCGGGCGGACTATCGCGCGATGGCGCCGATGATGTTCGACGAGAGCCCGCCTCCATTCGATGAAATACTTGCGAAAGTTGCAGTCCTGGAAGAAACAGTAAACAAATAGATACACTGGTGTTCGGGGGAGGACGTTCATTAGCTCGATACGATCCATCGATCTGCGGTTGATTGAGGACCTCGTCGAATTCGCGCGGGGGCGTGGCTACGTACTGGATTTTTCGGATTCGAGCTTCTCGCAATTCTTTGCTGCCGAACTCGACATCGACATAGACGATCCGATCTACGCCGAGCACGGCGGATCAAAGGGCAAGCGCTTGCGTTGCTTCCTCCAGAAAGTCGACGACGCCACGGCCATCCGCGCGCTACGGGCGCTTTGGGAACATCGCGGCGAATACCTCTCGCGCACAGGTCAGCCGGATCCTGTTGTCAACGCGGAAGGACGGTATCTGACACTTCTGGCGCGCCTGACAGGAGATGCTTCCAATGGCGCTGGTGAGGCTCCCCGGCCGGCATTCGACTGGCGTCTCCTCGCCGAGTTGCGAGACGAACTCGTGGCCGTCGCATCGCTTCAAGCCCATGAGCGAGGCTACGCTTTCGAGGCTTTCCTGAAGCGCAGCTTCGATATGGCGGGTCTGACCGCCCGAGAGCCATTCCGCAACACCGGCGAGCAGATCGATGGCAGCTTCCTGCTTGGCGAGGAGACCTACCTTTTCGAGGCGAAGTGGCATGCGTTGCCGACCGGCGTCGCCGATCTGCACGTTTTCCACGGTAAGCTCGAACAGAAGGCGGCCTGGGCGCGAGGACTCTTCGTCAGCTATAATGGTTTCACGGCCGAGGGGCTGACTGCGTTCGGCTCGGGCAAGCGGCTCATCTGTATGGACGGCCGTGACATCTACGATGCGCTCGATCGCCAGATTCCGCTGAAGGCGGTGCTTGAGCGCAAGGTCCGCAGGGCGGCCGAGACGGGCCGACCCCACATCTCGGTCCGGGAACTTTTCGATCAGAACGGGGGGAGCCGATGATCCTGACAGACAACGAAACCAAGGTTGATCTTCTCAACAACGAGGCGATCGCCACGACGATTATTCAGCTGCTGCGAGATCGCCCTGATCAACCGGTGACGATCGGCGTGCATGGCGACTGGGGCGCCGGCAAATCGAGCGTCCTGGAGATGATCGAAGCTGGTTTCGAGAAGGAATCGAAGGTCCTTTGCCTCAAGTTCAACGGATGGCGTTTTCAGGGGTTCGAGGATGCCAAGATCGCCCTGATCGAGGGCATCGTCACCGGGC
Source organism: Rhizobium sp. 18065 (assembly GCF_902706095.1). Lineage (GTDB taxonomy): Bacteria > Pseudomonadota > Alphaproteobacteria > Rhizobiales > Rhizobiaceae > Allorhizobium. Next base: position 148,845 of record NZ_CACSJP010000011.1, on the reverse strand, counting down.
TCATCGAGAAGCGGCCGGCGCTGACGCGGGCAGGTGAAGCCGTCAAGGATGTGTTCCGCCGTATCGACTGGCTCAAGGTCGCCAAGAAAGCTGGCGGTCTCGCTTTCACCGCGTTTACGGGCATCCCCACGCCCGACCAGATCGGTGCAATCGTCGGCACATTGGAGGGTTTCCTTTCCGATCCGGCGAAGCTCGCCACCAAGGATAATGTCCAGTCGGCTATCGATGGCGTAAAGGGGCTGCTGAAAGACGGGGAAGGTGAAAGCGCCAACGTTCCAGAGGAGATCAACGCCTTCCGCAAAGCCTTCGATGAACTCCTTGAAAAGGCGGGTGTCGAACAGCTCGTCGTCCTCATCGATGACCTCGATCGCTGCCTCCCGGACACAGCCATCGAAACCTTGGAAGCGGTCCGGCTGTTTGTCTTCACGTCACGGACCGCGTTCGTGGTCGCGGCAGACGAGGCGATGATCGAATACGCCGTGCGCAAGCATTTCCCGGATCTGCCTGATACGACCGGACCGCAGACATATGCCCGCAACTATCTCGAGAAGCTGATCCAGGTCCCATTTCGAATCCCCGCGCTGGGCGACACCGAAACGCGCATCTACGTGACGTTGCTGCTCGTCGGGTCCGAACTGGGTGACGACGATCCGGCGTTCAACAAACTAATTGGCGTCGCACGAGAGCGCCTGAAACGTCCCTGGACCTCAGGTGCGCTGGATTCCGCCTCGGTCAGAACCGCCCTTGGCGACAAGGCGTCCCGTGCGAATAATGCGCTCGCCCTCAGCGATCAGATCGGACCGATCCTCGCTAGCGGCACGAAGGGCAACCCACGACAGATCAAGCGCTTCCTCAATACGCTGGTTCTGCGACAGCTCACCGCCGAGGCGCGGGGTTTCGGTGATGACGTGAAGCTGCCCGTCCTCGCCAAGCTGATGCTCGCCGAACGGTTCATTCCGCGGTTGTTCGACCAGATCGCCGCCGCAGCCGCGGCTGCGAGCGATGGCAAATGCGCCGATCTGGCTCCTCTGGAAGCCGCAGCGAAAAAGAAGGAGGACGACAAACCGAAGGCGAAGGCGGCGAAAACAACCGGTAAAGACGCCGAAAGCGCGAAACCCGCGCTTGAAGTGGTGAAGTCGACGGAGAGCGCGCTTTTGGGTGAGTGGCTCTCGTCGCCCGTCATCAAAGCTTGGGCGATGGTGCCCACAATGATCGGCGACGAGGATCTCCGTCCCTACCTGTTTGTGGCCAAGGATCGGAAGGACTATTTCGGCGCCGCCTCCGTTCTCGGACACCTGGCGGCTGTCGTCGAGCAACTCTTCGGCGGGAAGTTCGTCGTGCAGGGACTGGAAGCCGATCTCAAGCGGCTCGCCCCACCTGAGGCTGCACAGGTGTTCGAAGCGGTTCGCGGCCGCATCGTCGGCGCTGACGCCTTCGACACGGAGCCCGCCGGCGCGGCAGGTCTCGCGGTATTGATCAAGGCCCATCCCACGCTTCAGGGCCAACTCCTCGATTTTCTCGACGCACTTCCTCGAGATCGCCTCGGTCCATGGGTGTGCGGAGGCTGGGAGGGCGTCATCAAGGACGGTGAGGCCGTCCAGCGTTACGATCGACTGCTGCAGACATGGGGTAAGGACGGTGGGCTGATGCTGAAGACGGCCGCCAACGGTGTTTTGCGCACCCGGCAGGGAGGCCGCTGATGGGCACATCCAGCGCATTTGGCGGTCAGGGCGGCAGCACTCCTCTTGTCCCAAGCTGGCTTGGGGATGACGGCGCCGCGCCGGCAGCACCTGACGGTACGCCTGCTTCTCCGGGTCAGCCGCCGGACGGCGCTCCCCCTGACGGAACACCACCTGACGCGCCGCCGGTTGCGCCAGTGAGACCTCCACTGCCACCGATCGCGGATCCAACCCGCTTTTCAGCGGCGCGCAACAATTTTTCGCGCTTCGCCGGTTCCGGCGGTGACGACCGCAGAAGTCTCGGCCGCGCTGTATCTCACTATGTTGGTTCGTCCTCCGGCGGCGCGCGTACGGCGGCCGCGCGGATGGGGTCGGCCCGGGGCGCCGGCAGTCGCCTGCTCGGCTTCCTGTCGGATGCAGTCAACCGTGGTGCCACCGAAGCGTTGCGCGCCCTCAACCTCGACGGCCTGGCCGGCAGGCCGATCGAAGAGATCTTTCTCGGTCTCGCGGATTATGTCTGCCCCGATGGCGGGTCGATCGATGAAGGTATCGCCCGTGAAGCCTTCATAGAAACCATCGCCGACCTCGCCGGAGCAGGCATCACGGACCTCGACGGCATCACCGCCGAACAGATGCAGACTGTTTTCGAACTCTATGCGACGAATGCGATCGAAGCCCGGCTCTGCAACGATATCGGGGCAAGGACAGTGACACTGCCCAGCGACAGCCGGGAAGCCGCGCGCGTACAGGCGCAGCTCAACGATTTCATCAGGCGCGGGGTCGCCGATGCGCTGACGACGGCACGGGCTGCGGCCGCTGCGCTGACGCCCGATCGTGTGCTCGCCTTTGTCGGGCGCGTCTATGAGCAGGCATTCGGCATCCTTCGGATTATGGGTGAGGCGGAGGCGGAGGGCGAATGAGGAGACATGTTATCACTGGCCGCTACGGGCCTGGCGATCGTGACCGTATGCCACTGGGCGACGGAGAAGCCGAAACCCGGCTCGACCTCGTCGTCGGCGAACGAACACTCGACCATGGGATCGGGCGCGCATTGACCGATGTTTCTCGCCTCGGGGTCTTCCCGTCGGAAATCGGCGTGGATCTCCTGGTATTGGCGGCGCATGTTCATGCTGCCGACACCCGCGTCTCGCGCGATAGCGAATCCCAGGATGGCTGGACGCGTGAATTGCGCTTGATCGTCCCCGTCTCGGACGTGGGTCGCTGGCAGGGCGCCGCCTCGACATTCGAAAGACTGTTGAACTTCCTCACCGGTGATCGTTGGTCGTTGGGATTCCGCTCCCGTCCACCGCGCTTCGCGCGCGTGGCTTCAACGGCTCCCGCAAGGCTGCTGGGACCTCTTTTCGACGACCTCGCCTTGTTCTCGGGCGGCCTCGACAGTCTGATCGGAGCGATCGATGCCCTCGAGGCGGGCCGTATCCCGCTGCTCATCAGTCATGCCGGCGAAGGCGCCACCAGCGATGCGCAAGGAACAATCTACGAGGCGCTCAAAGCGCAGTATCGCGGACGAGGCTTCGAGCGCCTGCGTCTCTGGATGGCTTTCCCCGATGGTTTGGTGCGTGGATCGGCTGGGGAGAACACCACGCGAGGGCGGTCTTTCCTCTTCTTCGCTCTGGGGATATTCGCGGGCACCGGCCTTGAGCGGGCCTTCACTCTGAAAGTACCCGAAAACGGCCTGATCGCGGTCAACGTGCCGCTCGACCCGCTCCGGCTCGGCGCGCTGAGCACGCGCACGACGCATCCCTTCTATATCGCCCGTTGGAATGATGCCCTGGCCGAGCTCGGGATCGTTGGCCGCATCGAGAACCCCTATTGGGATCGCACGAAAGGCGAGATGGCAGAGGAATGCGCCAACCTGACGCTTCTGCGTCAGCTCACGCCGGCATCGCTCTCCTGCGCCTCCCCCACGAAAGGGAGATGGCAAGGGCTCGGCACACAACACTGCGGCTATTGCCTGCCTTGTCTTATACGGCGCGCGGCCCTGCTTAAGGGCTTGCGGCCTGATACCGATCCGACGGTCTATACCGTGCCCGATCTCGCCGCTCACGTGCTGGACACCCGACAGTCGGAAGGGGTGCAGGTCCGCTCCTTCCAGCTTGCCATCGAGCGCCTTCGGGCGCGTCCGGGATTGGCGCCGCTCCTCATTCACAAACCGGGACCGCTCTTCGATGAAAGTCCGCAGCGGCAAGCCGCTCTCGCGGACGTGTACCGACGCGGACTTGAGGAAGTCGGGGACCTCCTGAAGGGCGTGAGGACGAGACCCGGATGAGCGAGACGGCATCAATCCGTGGCGTGGATTTCCACTGTCACCTCGACCTCTATCCCGATCACGCAGCGGCCGTCGCAAGGGCGGAAGCCGCGCGGATCTATACGCTGACGGTGACGACGACGCCGAGAGCGTGGGCACGCAACCACGAACTCACGCGACACACACGCTATGTTCGCGCAGCGCTGGGGCTACACCCTCAACTGGTTGCCGACCGCGCCGATGAACTGCCATTGTGGGAACGTCATTTGCCCGAGACACGCTACGTGGGCGAGGTCGGTCTCGATGCGGGCCCTCGCTTCTACAAGTCGCTGGAAGCTCAAAAACATGTGTTTCAGCGTGTGCTCATACGATGCGCCGAAGCCGGCGGCAAAATACTCACGGTACACAGCGTCAGGAGCGCGCCCACGGTTCTGGACATGATCGAAACTTATCTTCCACGAGACAGCGGGACCGTCGTGCTTCATTGGTTCACTGGCAGCAAGAGCGAGGCTCGCAGAGCGGTGGCTCTAGGGTGTTACTTCTCTATCAATGCCGAAATGACACGAACCGATCGCGGTCGAGACCTGATCGCAAGCCTGCCGCGGGACCGCCTCCTCACCGAAACGGACGGGCCGTTCACCCAGCTTGAGGGAAAGGCGACCGAACCGAGCGACGTGCCGTTTGTCGCCGACGCTACGGCGGCCGTCCTTGGGGTTTCATCGGGCGCGATGACAAAGGTTATCGTCTCGAACCTTCGGTCATTGCTGGACCGGGTTCCATGAAAAGTGCGTCACCCAACCTTCGGCGATGGTCATTCAGTGACTTGCCAGAATGCTCTACGTGGCCTGACGTGGATCTGAATTGCAGTACGCGCTAGAGCCAAATCGTCGGCGAATGCCGTCAAACCATGCTATCACCAGCCTTTTAAGGCAAGCTGTCAGAGAGAAGCCATGAATCGAAACCAACGGCCCCCATCCAACAAATTGGTACTGGGCCTTGATCTCAGTGTGGCATTTGGCCTAGCTGCGGCGGTTATCTTTTTTGTCGTCAGCGCCCTTGTCGCATACTTTAATTCGCAGGCCATTCGGGAAGGCAACCTGCGGATTGTGCAGACCCACATTGCCATCGTCGCGCTCGATGAGTTGTTCTCGCAGGTTCAAGATGCCGAAACCGGTCAGCGCGGATTTCTTCTTACAAACAACGAGGCCTATCTCGCTCCTTACACGGTCGCCCTCGGGGCAGTCCCGCCACAGCTTGATGAGATCGGTGAGCTCACCGGCGCCAACCCAGGCCAGGGTGAGCGGTTGAAGGCGCTTCGGCAACATGTCGACGCCAAACTAAAAGAATTGAGTGAAACCATCGACCTTCGTCGTACCCAAAGCCTAGAAGCCGCGCTCGCAATCGTCAATTCCGACCGCGGCAAGATCGAGATGGATGCGATCCGCGCGCAGATAGCCGCGATCAGTCAGGCGGAAGGAGAGGTTCGCGCCCGTCGCCTTGTCGAGATGGAGGATGCTCAGCAGCGTGCGCTCGTCAGCACCCTCTTGTCCGGGCTGCTTGGCATTCTCCTGACCGCCACGATCGGTTTTCTGATCCGGCGTGCCACGTTGGCTCGCCGCCGTGACGAATGGCTACAGTCCGGACAGGTCGGCTTGGCGGCAGCCGCACTGGGAGATCAGCAACTCGACCAGCTCGGTAACAGCATCCTTGATTTCCTCGCACGTTATGTCGGCGCGGTGGCCGGAGCAGTCTTTACTGCAAAGAGCCAGCAATTCGAGCGCGCATCCACCTATGGAATTCCGGATGGGGCCAGCGTGCCGGCGCAGTTCAGGCCCAGAGAGGGTTTGCTGGGGCAGGCGGCCGCCGAAGGCCGATCAATGGTGATCGGCGAAGTACCGGACGGGTATCTTGCCTTCGGTTCGGCGCTCGGAAAAGACAAACCGAAACATCTTGTCATTGTTCCCGGCAGCGTCGATGGCGCGGTCAAATCGGTGATCGAGCTCGGCTTTCTGCACCCGGTTGATGAACGCGTCATAACCCTTCTCGAGCGTGCCTCGGAGGGGGTCGCCATCGCCGTCCGGTCGGCGATTTACCGTGCCGAGCTCCAGGACCTCCTAGAAGAAACTCAGAGACAGTCAGAGGAGTTGCAAACACAGAGCGAGGAGCTCCGCGTTTCCAACGAAGAACTGGAGGAACAAAGCCGGGTGCTGAAAGAAAGCCAGGCCCGCCTCGAGCAACAACAGGTCGAACTCGAACAGACCAATTCACAGCTTGAAGAGCAGGCCCAGCAGTTGGAAGGACAGCGCGACGACCTAGAGCGGGCCAATGCGTCCGTTCAGCTGAAAGCCCGAGAGTTGGAGCAGGCAAGCCAATATAAGTCGGACTTTCTGGCCAACATGTCGCATGAGCTTCGCACGCCGCTCAATTCGTCATTGATCCTCGCCAAGCTCCTCGCCGACAATCCGGAAGACAACCTCACCGACGAGCAGGTCAAGTTTGCCAAGACGATCCAGTCCTCCGGCAACGATCTCCTTAACCTCATCAACGACATTCTCGATCTCTCGAAGATCGAGGCCGGCCGTGTGGAAATAAGGCCGGAAACGGTGGCGGTCGAACGTCTGGCGAACAATCTGCGCCAGGTATTCGAACCGCTTGCCGCGGACAAGGAACTGGCCTTCGCTGTCGAAATCGCGCCAGATAGCCCGCAAACACTGGAGACCGATCCGCAACGGCTCGAACAAGTGCTCAAGAACCTGCTTTCCAACGCGATCAAGTTCACCGACGCCGGGCAGGTCAGGCTCTCTGTTCGAGGGCTGGATGGTGGCAAGATCGCTTTCTCGGTTTCCGATACCGGGATCGGCATCGCCAAGGAGCAGCAGCGACGGGTCTTTGAGGCCTTCCACCAGGCCGATGGCACGATCAGCCGGCGGTTCGGCGGCACAGGGCTTGGTCTATCCATCTCGCGCGAGCTTGTGCGGCTCCTCGGCGGAGAATTCGAACTGCAGAGCGAGCCCGGTGAGGGCAGTACGTTCATTGTGACCGTCCCCGACCACTACAATCCGGCCAGTGTGGCGCCGCGAGATCAACCGTCGCCCGTCTCGGCGATCTCGGCATCAGTCCAGCCGGAACAGGCTGGATCGATTGCGCCAGCAAAACCGTCTCGTAAGGTCGAGGATGATCGCGACGCCATAACCACGACCAAACGGATCCTGCTCGTCATTGAGGACGACGATACCTTCGCTGCCATCGTACGTGATCTGTCACGTGAGCTGGGTTTTCAGTCGATCGTGGCCGGCACAGCCGAGGAGGCGTTGAACCTTGCCAAGCAGCACATGCCGAACGCGATCGTACTGGATGTGGGCCTACCCGACCAATCGGGTCTCGCAGTCCTCGATAGACTGAAGCACGATGTCCAAACGCGCCATATTCCGATCCACGTCGTCTCCGCTGGCGATCACACAGAGTCGGCCTACTCCTTGGGAGCCGTCGGCTACATGACCAAGCCGGTCAACCGGGAACAACTGGTCGAGGTCCTGCAAAAGCTCGACGCGAAACTTTCTCAAGGGGTCCATCGCATTCTCATCGTCGAGGACGATCCCGTCCAACGCGAGGCCGTAGCCAGACTGCTCGGGTCGGGCGATGTCGAGACCGTCACAGCGAGCACAGCAGCCGAATGCCTGGATCTTCTCAAGGACCAGACCTTTGACTGCATGGTCCTGGACCTCTCCCTGCCGGACGCCTCCGGCTATACGCTGCTGGAAACGCTGAGCCAGGAAAGCGCCTACTCTTTCCCACCGGTCATCGTCTATACCGGCCGCGAGCTGTCCGGCGACGATGAACAGAAGCTGCGGCGCTATTCGAAGTCGATCATCATCAAGGGGGCGAAGTCTCCCGAGCGCCTGCTCGACGAAGTCAGCCTGTTCCTGCACCAGGTCATCTCCGAGCTGCCCGACGAACAGCAGAAGATGATCCGAAAGGCCCGCAACCGCGACGCCCTGCTTGAAGGACGGCGCATTCTTATCGTTGAGGACGACGTGCGCAATGTTTATGCGCTCACCAATATTCTCGAACCGCGTGGGGCGAGCGTCGACATCGCGCGCAACGGACGAGAGGCGCTCGAGGCCTTGCAGAAAACCTCGGATGCTCCGATCGAACTGGTGCTCATGGACGTCATGATGCCGGTCATGGACGGTCTCACCGCCACCCGTGAAATCCGCAAGAACCCGGCCTGGAAGAAGCTGCCGATCATCACGCTGACCGCCAAGGCCATGCCCGACGATCAGCAGCGTTGCATCGAGGCCGGCGCCAATGACTATATGGCCAAACCGCTCGACGTGGAGAAGCTGCTGTCGCTCGTCCGCGTCTGGATGCCCAAATGAGCGAATTAGCACCCGCAAAGATCGAAGACATCGAGATCAGGCTCCTGCTTGAAGCCCTGTTCCTCAAGTACCATTACGATTTTCGCAACTATGCGATGGCGTCGATCAAGCGTCGGCTCAAGCAGGCTCGCGAACAATTAGGTTTTCCAACCTTCTCGGCATTGCAGGAAGGCGTGTTGCATGATCCGGCTCTGCTGCCGCGGTTGCTACGTTATCTGACCGTTCAGGTCAGCGAGATGTTCCGGGATCCGACCTACTTCAAAGCCGTCCGCGAGAAGCTTGTACCGCATCTTCGTACCTATCCCTCGTTGAAAGTCTGGGTTGCCGGTTGCAGCAACGGCGAGGAACTCTATTCGCTGGTCATCCTGTTCCGGGAGGAGGGGCTCGAAGATCGGACAATCTTCTACGCCACCGACATCAATCATCAAGCGTTAGAAGCTGCAGAGGCGGGAGTATATTCCCTCGATCGGATACCGCTCTTCACTGAGAACCACAGAAAATCCGGGGGCAAGTCCTCGCTTTCGGACTACTACCAGGCGGCCTACGGGAGGGTCTCCTTCGACAAGACCCTGCGTCGAAACGTCGTGTTCTCCGATCACAGTCTTGTAACTGACGCCGGTTTCGGAGAAATGCATCTCATTTCCTGCCGCAACGTGATGATCTATTTCAACAGGAATCTGCAGGACCGCGCGCTCGGTCTCTTCAAGGATTCGATCGCCCGCAAAGGATTTCTCGGTCTCGGCGCAAAGGAGAGCTTGCGGTTTTCCAGTCACGCCAACGCTTTCGTCGATTTCGTGCGTGAGCAGAAAATTTACCAGAGGCGGGCGGAATGACGAGAGTTCAACCCGAAGCCATCGTTATTGGCGCGTCTGCTGGCGCGCTCGAAGCCCTGTCGGTCATCCTGCCTGCGCTTCCCGCCGACTTTCGCCTGCCGATCATTGTCGTCGTTCATGTTCCGCCAGACAAACGCAGTATCATGGCCGAACTGTTTCGGGCCAAGTGTCAGCTTGACGTCCAGGAAGCCATGGACAAACAACCGATGAGCGGTGGCACGATCTATTTTGCTCCACCCGACTACCATCTGCTGATTGAAGTGGATAAGACTCTTTCACTATCTGCCGACGAGCCCGTTCTTTTTTCTCGTCCATCGATCGATGTTTTGTTTGAAAGCGGTGCCGATGCCTTTGGGCCGGCGCTGATTGCGGTGGTGCTGACCGGTGCCAACAGCGATGGTGCCACCGGTCTGGCTGCCGCCGTCAAAGCGGGTGGGCTGGCGCTGGTTCAAGACCCGGCGCACGCGTTCGCAACCGCAATGCCTGAAGCCGCCCTCCGATTGTGTCCCGGCGCCCGTGTCCTTTCACTTAAGGCGATTGCCCAATATCTAAAGAGGTTTGTGTAACACATGGAGCCGGTTCCGTTTCTGTTGGTGGATGATCTTGAGGAAAATCTCCTGTCACTGGAGGCGCTGCTTCGCCGTGACGATATTCTTCTTCTGAAAGCCCGGTCGGGCGACCAGGCACTCGAGCTCCTGCTACAACACGATGTGGCGCTTGCCCTCGTCGATGTGCAAATGCCAGGCCTCAACGGGTTTGAACTGGCGGAGTTCCTGCGCGGCAACGACCGTACCCGCCGTATTCCGATCATCTTCGTCACAGCCGGGACAACCGACGGCCAGCGTCGGTTTCGCGGGTACGAGGCAGGTGCGGTTGACTTCATTCAGAAGCCGATCGAGCCGGACATTTTGCGGAGCAAGGTTGACGTCTTTTTTGAACTCTACCGACAACGCCAGCAATTGGCGGCGCAGAGAGACGAACTGGAGATGCAGGCGGAGGCCCTCAGGGAGGCAGCTCGCCATAAGGACGTTCTCCTGCGCGAGATAAATCACCGGATCAAGAACCTGTTCAGCCTCGCGGCGGGTCTTATCTCTCTGAGCGCGCGGCGGTCGAAAAGCGTAACAGACCTGGCGGCGGACCTTAGATCGAGGATGCACGCTTTGGCCATGGCGCATGAACTGACGATGCCTGACCTCACGCGCGATGGTGAGGCAAATCAAACTGACACCACCGTGACCGCACTGCTCAAGGCCATTCTGGCGCCGTACGAACATGTTGACGGCTCACGCATTGTCATCACTGGCTCGGATGCGCCTCTCGCCGGCACTGCTTTGACATCTTTCGCGCTTCTCTTGCACGAACTGACGACGAATGCGGCAAAGTATGGAGCCCTATCCACTCCTTCCGGCACATTGACCGTCGACGTTTGTACCGCAGACGAACTCCTTCATCTGAAATGGAATGAGCATGGCGCCCTGGGTTTCGCGGAGGCATCGGATCGCGAAGGCTTCGGTACAACGCTCGAAAAAGCGGCGCTCCAAGGCCTGAGCGGGACGATGGAAAAGGACTGGCGAGCCGAGGGGCTGTCGTTGTCGGTAAAGGTACCGTTGGCACGTCTTGTGAACTAACCTGCAAGCTTCCCTTCGAGCAAATCGACATAGGGCACGCTGACAGCAGTGCTCTGTGGGTGGTCGGAATCGAGCTTAATGATGGCAAACATGGCCTTCAACACGCTGAATCTAGGCTCGAGATTGTGATCTCGCCTTCGCTGTTGATCTCCGGGCGATCCGACAGCATCCGCCGGACATGTACGTTCGACATCTAAGCACGGTAGATACTCGGAGCGATAGGTGCCGCGTCGCGCGGAGTATCTGAGTTAAATCAGCCGCGTGCTGAGTCGAACTGTTCGTTCTTGGTCACGACTTCCTGGGCCTTAAGATGGCTTTCGATGAGCAGCGCATAAGCGGGGAAGATTTTTGTATAGACTTCAGCCCATTCCTGCGCGTCCGGGCGGTTCCAAGTCTTCTGCAGTTCGGAGGCGACCGCGGCGGTGTCCATCGGAACGACACCGGCTTGCACGACGCGGTCAAGCGTGATCTCCTCAGCCATCTTGGAATAGGTGTCGGATGCGTCGACCACGGCGAAGACCTTGTAGCCGCCCTGTACCGCCGCAATGGCCGGGAAGGCCATGCAGACGCTGGTGATGGTGCCGGCGACGATCAGCGTCTTGCGGCCGGTCGCCTTCACGGCTGCCACGAAGTCGGGATTGTCCCACGCGTTGATCTCGCCTTTACGCGCTACATACTGGGCGTGCGGGGCGTTCTGGTGGATTTCCGGAATCAGCGGGCCGTTCGGTGTTGGTTTCCACGCAGAACTGAGCCGGTTAGGCGCATAAGGCTCAGTTCCGCGTGAAAACCAACACACTTGGTCTAAGAATACATAGCACCTGTGAGCGGAGCGTCATTGGAGCGCGTGACCGGACTCGCCAGAGTCGGGCGCGGTGCTCGGCGATAGGCCTTTCGTTAGCAGCCGTGTTCTTTGCCGAAGCCGTGACGGTTTGTCGCCGGTCGCGATTGCCTGCTCGTTTCTCGCCACCCTTTGTAGCTCCGGGATGACCTGTGCCTTGCTCTTTCGGGAACCGCCGCCTTTTCGCCACCAATATCGTCCTTGTTTGCCGTCGCCGAGCATGCTGCAGTCTTTGCCGCTTTCGGCGATGTGGTCGATCTTGCATCTGCTTGTCTGCGCACTTGGACTTCATTTCCTCGTTCATCGATAATCACGGCGAACGAAGGTTCAAAGTTTGCTCGGAGCCGCCGGAGTTGCAGGAACAAAAGAATAAAACGGGCGTTCGCAGACATGCATTCTCAAAAAACATCGGATGTCATCATGAACCACAAACTCTCCTTAAACGACCCTCGTAGGCTTTATCCCGGTCCCGCTTTTCCGGATCAGCCGCAACAGGCCCCCGGCCTTGCCCGCAAGATGGATCCTATTCCGGATCACGGCGAAGAGAGTTATCACGGGTCGGGGAAGCTCAACGGCTGGAAGGCGCTCGTCACCGGCGGCGATGCCGGCATCGGTCGCGCCGCGGCAACGCCTTCGCTCGCGAAGGCGCCGATGTCGCGATTGCCTATCTGCCGGATGAGGAATGGGACGCGAAAGAGGTGATCGCCCTTATCGAAGCCGAGGGCAGACAGTCTGTCGCCCTGCCGGGAGATATCAAGGACGAAGATGGTGCAAGGAGCTCGTAGAGAAGGCCGTTTCCGGGCTTGGCGGTCTGGACATTTTCGTCGTCAATGCCGGTCGGCAGCAGTATTGCGAGAAGATCGAGGATCTGTCGACCCAAGACTTCGATAAGACGATGAAGACCAATCTCTATGCGCTTCACTGGATCGCACAGGCCGCCGTGCCGCATATGGCCGTGGGTTCCGCGGTGATAACGACAGCTTCCATTCAGGCTTATCACCCGTCACCGATACTGCTCGACTATGCCACGACAAAAGCCTGTATCGTCGCCTATACGAAGGCTCTCGCCAAACAGCTGATCGAACGAGGTATCCGCGCGAATGTCGCCGCACCGGGACCGGTATGGACGGTTCTCCAACCGAGTGGTGGCCAGCCGGACGAGAAGGTGAAGAATTTCGGCAAGGACAGCGACTTCGGTCGCCCCGGCCAGCCGGTCGAGCTTGCCCCGGTCTTTGTTTTGCTTGCCTCACAGGAAGCCAGCTTCATCTGACGGAAACCTTCAGGCGGAATAATCATGTCACAAAAGCCAACCTTAAAGCGCGCATCCTCAGGAGTGCTCGAGATCCACTATTACGAGGCAGGACCCGCCGACGGCGTTGCCAGGAGTGGCACGTCCATTTCCAAAGCATTCGGTGCCCTTCGTCGGTCTGCCGAAGATATCGACCTGTCCTTCGATCGAGCCGACCTCGGTTACACGGGGATCGCGATCCCGATCAGGGTGGCATCAGCAAGAAGTTGGAAGGAGAGAGCTTGCCAGCTAGATATGCAGCGGCAGCCCGGGAATAAAAACCCGCACGGACACCTGTCCCTTGATGGTGCGAATGTGTTAGGGGTCATTCGAGGCAGGTCATAACATCGGAACAGTAATTCATGTGCAGGCCGCGGCTCGCGCCGACATCGTTGGGGGCATGGGCCCCATGAAACAGTTCGAACATCCAGAGGACGCCCAAACGCTCGCTTTGGCGATCGTCGAGACTATACCCGAACCATTCGTAGTTCTCGACGACAAGCTCGGTGTGATCGCGGCGAACGATGCGTTCTATCACACGTTTGATATTGATCCGACCCATTCGCACGGGATCACCCTTTATGATCTCGATGAGCGGCAGTGGGACATCCCGGTGCTACGCGATTTCCTGAAAACCGCTATTCCCGAGCACAAGCCGATCGCCGGTTTCGAGTTCGAGCGCGAGGTTCCCCGGCTCGGTCGACGTACCATGCTGTTGAGCGCTAGGACGGTGCGATATACGGGTTCCGGCCGGTCAATGACCTTGCTGGCGTTTCGGGACATCACCGAGGCGAGACAGGCAGAAGCGCAAAAACAGGCCCTGCTGGAGCGTACCAAGGAGCTGCTCGCGCAGCAGCGTGTCCTCTTCCAGGAGATGCAGCACCGCGTCGCCAACAGCCTTCAGATTATCGCCAGCATCCTGATGCTCAAGGCCCGGGCCGTGACGTCGCCAGAAACCCGCCATCATCTCGATGATGCCCATCAAAGGGTCATGTCCGTGGCTGCGGTCCAGAATTATCTGCACCTGACCGACGGGATCGACCAGATCGAGGTGGCCGCCTATCTCAAGAAGCTATGTTCGGGGCTGGCCGCGTCCATGGTGCCGGAGACCAACACGGTGACCATTGACGTCACCGCGGATAAAAGCTCAATACCTTCGGCGAATGCAGTCAGTCTCGGCCTGATCGTCACCGAGCTGGTGATCAACGCGATCAAATATGCCTTTCCCAAACCGAGGGCGGATGCGCGCATCCTCGTAAGCTACGAGGTTCAGGATCCGGACTGGAAACTTGTCGTCTCCGACAACGGTGTCGGAAGGGGTGAAGTCAACGCATCTCCCGAGCCCGGTTCCGGCCTCGGCGCCGTGATCATCGACGCACTCGCCAAGCAACTCGATGCGGTCGTCGCGATTTCATCGAGCGAGGCGGGCATGAAAGTGGCGGTCACCCGAGCAACTTTCACCTCCCGAATGCCCAACACGGCTTGAGGCATAACGCTGCTTGTGTCGCAAGCATAACCGTTTTGGGAAGAACATCCGCAGTGTCGCGCTACGGTCCTTGCAATCGCGACGAGGAAAAAGCGATGCAACCATCCGGACTTGTCACGTCATCGTCGCTTACAGACGATGCCGCCCCCTCTGCTGCTTATTGGTCACGGCCTGTCGCCGACCTGAATATCGAACTGCAGGCGACCACAGGAGGGCTCTCCTCCGACGAGGCGCGCGCCCGCCTGTCCCGGGACGGGAGAAACAGTCTGACCAGCGAGGGCGGCGCGACGCCGCTCCGGCTTTTTGCGAGGCAGTTCTACAGCCCGCTGGTTTTGATCCTGATCTTCGCGGCGATTGTCTCGGCCGTCGTCGGCGAAGGTGAGGAAGCGCTGATCATCGGTGTGATCGTGCTGGCCAGCTGTATGCTGAGCTTCACCCAGGAGTACAGCGCCTCGAAGGCGATGGACACACTGAAGAAGCGCATTTCAGCCAAGGCTACGATCCTGCGCGACGGTGCGGAAACCAACATCCCGACGGAAGAGATCGTCCCCGGCGACATCCTCAGACTATCGGCAGGAAGCCTGATCGCAGCCGATGGCGTCATTTTGGAGGCACGCGATTTCAACGTCAGCGAGGCCGTGCTGACGGGCGAAACCTTTCCGGTGGTGAAATCACCCGGCGAGACGGCTCTGGATGCAGGACTGTCACACCGCAGCAACGTCGTCTTCACCGGCACGTCTGTGCGCAGCGGCACGGCAAGCGTGCTCGTCGTCAAGACCGGCAACCGGACGGAATTCGCCGGCATAGCCGCCGCCATCCAGCGCAAGACGCCCGAGACCGAATTCGCGGCCGGCATCCGCCGCTTCGGCTATCTGATGACGCAGATCATGCTGGTGATCGTCGTCCTAGTCTTCGTCGCCAACCTGCTGCTGGAGCGGCCGCTGATCGATTCCCTGCTGTTCTCGCTGGCGCTCGCCGTGGGCCTGACGCCCGAACTCCTGCCGGCGATCATCAGCGTCACGCTAGCGCGGGGCGCCCGGACGCTGGCCGGCAACGGTGTCATCGTTCGGCGTCTGGAAGCGATCGAGAACCTCGGCAGCATGGATATCCTGTGCACCGACAAGACCGGGACGCTGACGGAAGGCGTCATCCATCTGGACGGTTACTTCGATACCGATGGCGCGGCATCGGCCGACGTGATGCTGTTGGCGCGGCTGAATGCCATGCTGCAAACCGGATTGAAGAACCCGCTCGACGAAGCCATCGCCGCCGCGTCCGCCGGGAGCGGCGATATCGCCGGATATGCCAAGGTCGATGAAATCCCCTATGATTTCGTGCGCAAATCGCTCTCGGTGGTGGTGTGCAAGGACGCCGAGCAGGATGACCTGATGATCTGCAAGGGCGCGGTCCAGAACGTCACCGCCGCCTGCACATCGGTCCTGACGAAAACCGGGACGGCCCCGCTCGATGACGAAAGACGCAATGCGCTGGAGGAGAGGTTCAAGGCGTGGAGCGCGGAGGGCTATCGGGTGCTGGCGCTGGCGATCCGCCATATTCCTCGAAAGCCGTCCTACGGCCGCTCGGACGAAGCCGATCTCTCCTTCGCGGGCTTCTTGCTCTTCCTAGACCCGCCCAAGCCGGGGGTTGCGGAGACGCTGAAGGCGATGGCCGCGCGCGGCATCGGCATCAAAGTCATCACCGGCGACAACCGCTACGTCGCCCAGCATCTGGCTGCGGCAGTCGGATTGAAGGCGCATGGCATGATCACGGGCGAAGAGCTTTCGCACATGACGAAGGAAGCGCTGTTCGGCCTTGCGCCGAAAACCGATCTCTTCGTCGAGATCGACCCGAACCAGAAAGAGCGCATCATCGCGGCGCTGCGTCAGCGCGGCCATACCGTCGGTTATCTCGGCGACGGCATCAATGACGCGCCTGCGCTCCACACGGCCGATATCGGCATCTCGGTGGAAAGCGCGGTCGATGTGGCGCGCGAAGCCGCCGACATGATCCTCCTGCAACGGGATCTAGGCGTGCTGCTGACCGGGATCGACGACAGCCGCAAGACCTTCGCCAACACCATGAAATACATCTCGATCACCACCAGCGCCAGCTTCGGCAACATGATCAGCATGGCCTTCGCCTCGCTGTTCCTGCCGTTCCTGCCGCTGCTCGCCAAGCAGATCCTATTGAACAACTTCCTGTCCGACCTTCCCTCGTTGGCGATCGCCTCCGACAATGTCGACATCGACCAGACCAAATCGCCACGGCATTGGGATATCGGCTATATCCGCCGCTTCATGCTGAGTTTCGGCCTCGTCAGCACCCTGTTCGATTTCATCACCTTCGGCTTCCTGCTTGGTGTCGTGCAGGCGAGCGCGGAGACGTTTCAGACGGCATGGTTCGTGGAGTCACTGATTACCGAGCTTGCCATCGTCTTCGTTATACGCACCCGCAAGGCGTTCTGGCTGAGCCGCCCCAGCAGCCTGCTCGCCTGGCTCAGCCTCGCCACCCTGCTTCTGGCCGTCGCCACACCCTATTTGCCTTTTGCCGGTTGGTTCGGCTTCGTACCGCTGCCGCCCTTCGTGATGGCCGGTATTCTCGTCATCACGCTGCTGTATCTGCTCGCATCGGAAGCGACCAAGCAATGGTTCTTTAAGCACGAAGGCCGGCGGCAAGTTAAGGGCATTCAGACTGTACAAGCCCGCTGAACGGCGCCGGCGAAAACCCGGGAGCAGAATGGGCGTTTGCGGGCCGATTTCTTTCGCATTTTGATATGCATCAAGCCGCTCAAGCGGCGCAGCCACTAACACTATCTCAAGCGAAGCGGGCAAACGTCTCGCGCCAAGCGTGCCCTCTGCCGCATCCTTCGGGATGCGTTGCGTAACCGGAAGGCTGACGAACGCCTTCGGAAAATTCCTCTACCGAAGGAGCACGAACATGACTGTCGCGGATATTGCTGTAACACCCAAATCTGGAAAGATATCCGACAAGCTAGGCCTGCTGCCGCTCGTGGCTCTCGTCGTCGGCTCGATGATCGGCGGAGGCGTCTTCAGCCTGCCGCAGAACATGGCCAAGGGGGCGTCTCCGGGCGCCGTCATCATCGGCTGGCTGATCACGGGCATCGGCATGCTTGCCCTGGCCTTCGTCTACCAGGGGCTGTCGACCCGCAAGCCGGCGCTCGATGCCGGTCCCTACGCCTATGCCCGCGCCGGTTTCGGCGACTTCGTCGGCTTCAACAGCGCCTGGGGATACTGGCTCAGCGCCTGGATCGGCAACGTGTCCTACGTGGTGCTGATCTTCGGGGCCTTAAGCTATTTCTATCCGGCTTTCGGGGCGGAAGGAAACACGACGCAGGCGATTGTCGGGGCGTCGATCGTGCTCTGGGCGACCCATGCGCTCGTCCTGATGGGCATCCGTCAGGCGGCGATCATCAATGTCGTGACGACGATCGCCAAGCTGGCCCCGATCGCGATCTTCATCGTCGTGGTCCTGCTCGCTTTCAATCTTCCCAAGTTCGATCTGGATCTGTGGGGCGTGGCAACGCCTGATCTCGGCAGTGTCATGGCCCAGGTCCAGAGCACGATGCTGGTGACCCTGTGGGTCTTCATCGGCATCGAGGGCGCCAGCGTCGTCTCCGGCCGTGCCGCAAAGCGCGCCGATATCGGCCGCGCGACGATCATCGGCTTTGTGATCGCGCTTGGCGTCTATCTCTGCGTCTCGCTTCTGTCGTTCGGCATCATGACCCAGCCGGAGCTTGCGGGGCTGCCGGCGGCCGCCTCCATGGCGAACGTCCTCGAGCAGGTCGTCGGGCCCTGGGGTTCCGTCTTGGTGAGGATCGGGCTCGTCGTCTCGGTCGCCGGCGCGTTCCTGAGCTGGACGCTGTTTGCGGCTGAAATCCCATACCGCGCGGCCCGCGAGGGCATTCTGCCGGACGTGTTCGCGATCGAAAACAAGAACGGTTCCCCGGCCGGGGCGTTGTGGATCACCAATATCCTGGTACAGATCTTCCTGATCGTCACCTTCTACGCCAACTCGACCTATCTCGCGCTGTTCTACATCGCCTCGGCGGCCATTCTGGTTCCTTACGTGCTGTCCGGCGCCTATGCGCTGAAACTCGCCGTCACTGGTGAAGGTTACGGGGCAGGCGAGGGACGGGGTCGCGACATGTTCACCGGGGCGCTCGCCACGTGCTATGGCGTCTGGCTGATCTATGCCGCCGGTCCCAATTACCTCTTCATGTGCGCGCTGCTTTATGCCGTAGGGGTTCCGGTCTACTGGTGGGCGCGGCATGCGCGCGGCGAGAAAGCCTTTTCCGGCATCGAAGCCCTCATCGGCCTCGGCATCGTGATCGCGGCGGCGATTGCCGGCTATTTGATGTGGACCGGCGCGATCAGCGCCCTGTAACCGTCTCGAACGTGGGAACATTGCGATGAACGCAACTTCACAATTCGGCGTGCATTCCGAAACCGGCAAGCTGCGGCAGGTGATCGTCTGCCGCCCCGGTCTCGCCCATCGACGCCTCACGCCCTCCAATTGCCAGGAACTACTGTTCGACGACGTGTTCTGGGTCAAGCAGGCCCAGAAGGACCACGACGTCTTTTCCGGCCTGATGCGCGACGACGGCGTCGAGGTGCTCGATGTCAACGTGCTCTTGGCCGAAACGCTGGATCTGAAAGACGGCCGGGCCTGGGTCCTTGACCAACGCGTCAACGCGGATCAGGTCGGCGTCGGCATGATGGAGGAACTGCGCGCCTGGATGGATGAACTGCCCGGCGCCAAACTGGCCGAATATCTGCTCGGCGGGCTGGCAGCGGATGATCTTCCGTTCAAGCCGACCGGCCTGTTCGGCAGCTATCTCGGCCATCACGGCCTGATCCTGCCGCCCTTGCCCAACGCGCTTTTTACCCGTGACAACTCTTGCTGGATCTACGGCGGCGTGACGGTCAATCCCATGTACTGGCCGGCCCGTCGGCCGGAAACGCTGCTCAACACGGCGATCTACAAGTTCCATCCGAAATTCGCCGGCAAGGTGGAGATCCATTGGGGCGACCCGACCAAGGAGCATGGGCTGGCGACGTTGGAAGGCGGCGACGTGATGCCGGTCGGCAACCGCACCGTGCTTGTGGGTATGGGAGAACGCTCCTCGCCGCAGGGGATCGGTCAGCTGGCGGAGGCGCTGTTTGCCAAGGGCGTGGTCGACCGGGTGCTGGCATTCCGCATTCCGAAGTCGCGGGCCGCCATGCATCTGGATACGGTCTTCACCCTGTGCGGCGGCGATGTGGTTACGACCTTCAAGGAGGTCGCGGACGAACTGATGTGCTATGATATCCGTCCGGGCGAAGGCGGGGCGCCGCTGTCGTTCCGCCACGACCCGCGCCCGATCTTCGACATCGTCGCAGAGGTGCTTGGCTACAGGAAACTGCAGATCGTGCCCACCGGCGGCTCCACCGACGAAGAGCGTGCCCGCGAGCAATGGAACGACGGCAACAATGTGCTGGCGCTGCGCCCCGGCGTGGTGATTGGATACGACCGCAACGACGACACCAACGCCGCGCTGAAGGCCGTGGGCATTGAGGTTCTGGCTGTTCCTGGCGCCGAGCTCGGCCGTGGCCGCGGCGGCGGTCATTGCATGAGCTGCCCGACTATTCGCGACGCGATCTGATCTCAAGGGGTAATTACCATGGCTTTCAATCTCAAGAACCGCAGCTTCCTCACGCTTCGCGACTACACGCCCCGCGAGATCGCCTTCCTGCTGAAGCTCGCCGCCGACCTCAAGACCGCCAAATACGCCGGAACCGAGGTTCCCAAGCTGCAGGGCAAGGATATTGCCCTGATCTTCGAAAAGGATTCGACCCGCACCCGCGTCGGCTTCGAGGTGGCGGCCTATGACCAGGGCGCACGCGTCACCTATCTGGGGCCAACCGGCAGCCATATCGGGCACAAGGAATCGGTCAAGGACACGGCACGGGTTCTCGGGCGCATCTACGATGCAATCGAATACCGCGGCTTCGGCCAGCAGATCGTCGAGGAGCTCGCCAAATATTCCGGTGTGCCGGTCTATAACGGCCTGACGAACGAATTTCACCCCACCCAGATCCTCGCCGACTTTCTGACTATGCAGGAAAACGTCGAAAAGCCGCTGCATCAGGTTTCCTATGTGTTCATCGGCGATGCGTCCAACAATATGGGCGACAGCCTGCTGATCGGCGGCGCCAAGATGGGCATGGATGTGCGGCTGTGCGCGCCGAAGGCCTGCTGGCCTGCCCAGGCGATCCAGGACGAGGCACAGGTGATCGCAGTCGAGACCGGCGCGCGGATCATGATCGCCGAGGATATCGATGCCGCGGTGAAGGGCGTCGATTTCGTCTATACCGATGTCTGGGTCTCGATGGGGGAGGCGAAGGAGAAATGGGCGGAGCGGATCACGCTTTTGACACCCTACCAGGTGAACGCCGCGCTGATGGCGAAGACGGGAAACCCGCGGGCGCAGTTCATGCACTGCCTGCCGGCCTTCCACAACACCGAGACGACCGTGGGCGCCGACATCAAGGCTGAGTTCGGTCTCGATGCGATGGAGGTGACCGAGGAGGTGTTCGAAAGCCCGGCCTCGATCGTTTTCGACCAGGCGGAGAACCGCCTGCACACGATCAAGGCGGTGCTCGTCGCCACGCTGGGAGCCTGAGATGCTGGTCGTTGCAGCCTTGGGCGGCAATGCCCTGTTGAAACGCGGCGAGCCGCTGACCGCCGAGGCGCAGCGGCAGAACGTTCAGGTGGCCGCCGCGGCGCTGGCCGCGATCGTGAAAGCGGGCCACCGTCTTGTGGTCACCCATGGCAACGGCCCGCAGGTCGGCCTTCTGGCGCTGCAGGGCGCAGCCTACAGGCCGAACGAGGCCTATCCGCTCGATGTGCTCGGTGCGGAAACCGAAGGCATGATCGGCTACATGATCGAGCAGGAACTTGAGAATGCCCTGGGGCACGACCGCCCCGTGGCAACGCTCCTGACACAGGTTGTGGTGGATAGCCGCGACCCGGCCTTTGCCAAGCCGACGAAGTTCGTAGGCCCCGTCTATGAGAAGGACGAGGCGGAAGCGCGGGCAACGGCCGCCGGCTGGACGATCGCCGCCGATGGCGACAAATGGCGGCGGGTCGTGCCGTCGCCGAAGCCCGTCGAGATTCCCGATCTTAAGGTCCTCCAGCTTTTGCTGGATCAGGGAGTCATCGTCATTTGCACCGGGGGCGGCGGCATCCCCGTCGTGCGGCGCGACGATGGCAGCCTGATCGGTGTCGAGGCGGTAATCGACAAGGACGCAGCGAGTGCCTTGCTTGCCCGTCAGCTCGGGGCTGATGCCTTATTGCTGCTGACCGATGTCGATGCAGTCTATCGCGATTTCGGCAGCGACAGCGCCGCGCCGATCCCGAAACTGACGACGGAAGAGGCCCGCGCGCTCGGTGTGCCCGCAGGGTCGATGGGGCCGAAGGTCGCCGCCGCGGGTAATTTTGCGGAGTGCGGCGGTTTTAGCGGGATCGGTCGGCTGGAAGACGCGGTCGCCATTCTGAACGGCCGCGCGGGCACACGCGTCGCAGAAGACTATCCGGGCACGCATTCCTCCCGGTCCCGAAACTCGTCCGCGATAGAGGCCGCCATGTCCGAAGACACGAGCAAACCGATCTATCCGCAGCCGGCCCGCGCCGTAAAACAGGGGCCGGATGCCCTCGCGGACCTGGTGGCACAACAGCCCGGATAACACCCTGCCGCCGCCCGACATGGCCGGCGTCTATCAGCGGTCCTGCCCGCTGCCGATCGTCGGCATCGAAAAGCGGAAGGCATGGATCGTAGGCGGTGGCATCGCGGGACTTGCGGCCGCCTTCTACCTGATCCGCGACGGGCACATGCCCGCTGCGAACCATAGCGCATCAAGTATTTGCCGGTCTTCAACACATCCGACCCAGCAGCAACTTGGGGCCAGGAGCCTTGCCATCGACCAGCCCGTCAGGGCCAGTCGCATAACCGCATGACCCAGTCCCGCACGATGTGACGCGTGACATTGCCTAGCCGCGCCGCATCCGAGCGCGAACCTCCGTCATAGATCAGGGCAAGCGCCAGCAGTCGGCGCGCCTGAGCTGCATGCTTGCTCCGACGAGCGAGACGCCGACGACCTTCCGCGTTGAAATCTGCCCGTAATGAAATCGCTGCTCCCATCGCAAACGTCCGGTTTGCGCCAGAGATTCAGATTCATCGCGGTTTGGGAAGCAAAAGAGTCAAAATCAGTGAGGAGCCGTATTATTGGGGATTATCAGGTATCGATCGATCTTGCAGGTCCACAGTGCGTCGCGCCATCGGGGACTGGGTGACACCCCGCAAAACCGCCATAGCCGCGCCGATCATCCCGCCAGTAACGACACCGGCAGAGCCTCCCGCCAGTGCTGCCAGCAAACAATAGCCTATCAGGCTCCAAGCAATGCTTGGGGACAGATAGATCGCGGCTCCGATGCCCATCACAGCCCCAACCAGTCCAAAAATGAAGCCCATGCCCGTGACGGCATCAGACGGGTCGACCACTCGCCTCAAAGCATCGTGACCGTTCCGGCTGCCAGTTTTTGGAACCTCCGTATCATTGACCACCGTATCATCCTCTCTTTACCGGTTTATTCGACACAACTAACCGATCACTCAGCCAGGCTCATCATTGTCATCGAGAAGTATCCTTTCAGCCGCGCCATCCAGGTCTTCATACTGCCTGTTGCGCATCGACCACAGGAATGCAGCCAGGCCGACAACACCCATTGCAACAGAAAGAGGAACAAGTACCTCCAACGCGGTCAACCTACAGCCTCCCTGGGTACCGGGGTCATTTGCCATTCGCCCAGAACTTTGGTTGGAACGGCACGCAAGCGAAGTGCGTTGGCTACGACTATAATGGATGATGTAGACATGGCGATGGCAGCCGCAAGCGGTGTCACGAGGCCCGAAAGGGCGAAAGGCAGACTAATAAGATTGTAGAGCGCAGCAAGGGCAAAATTCTGCCGGATAAGCGTATGCGCCCGACTCGCAGCGTCAATCGTATCGGTCACCGGCCACAAGCTGTCGGCCAAAAATATGAAATCAGCCGCACTGCGTCCGATGTCACTGGCTGTCGAGGGGGCCATGGACACATGGGCTGCCTTAAGTGCTGGCGCGTCATTGATGCCGTCTCCAATCATCAGGACCCTCCTGCCTTGAACCTGCAAGCGCTGAACGCCGGCAACTTTCTCACCCGGCAGGAGACCGGCAGTGTAATCGGTTATCCCGACCTGTTGCGAGATGGCTTTCACGGCGGATTGCGAGTCTCCGGAGAAAACCGCGACATTCTTTCCGTTTCTCTTCAGAAATTGCACAAGTTCCACAGCGCCGGGCCGGATGGTTTCTCCGAACTGGAAGGAGGCGATGGATTGCCCGTTTCTCGACAAGACCGTCGATGCCTTCGCCTCGCCATCGGCTACAGCCCAGTCGCAGCGGCCCAGACGATACGTATGACCATCATTTGAGCCTTCTATCCCGAGGCCGGGTTTTTCGACGACGTTCGTGAATGTGCCTGTCCTTAAACCCGTCTTTGCGAAAGCAGTTCGGATCGCCAGCGAAATTGGGTGGTCGGATACCTGCGCCAACGATCCCGCCAGAATGAGATGCTCGTCGGGAATGGCTTTTCCGTTCAGCAATGCCGGTTGACCGGTGGTCAGCGTGCCAGTTTTGTCGAATATCACGGTATCAATTTCATTCAGCCTCTCGTAAGCGGACCCATCTGTGGCCATGACGCCTCGTTCGAACAGACGACGAGCAAGGACGACCTGCACCATGGGAACGGCGAGACCGAGTGCACAAGGACAGGTGATGATTAGGACTGCGATGGCGATCGTGAGAGCCTTGTGCAGGTCTCCCGTGGCGATCAGCCAACCGACAAGGGCCAAGGCAGATACCGAATGCACGACCGGCGCATAAAGCCCGGCCGCCCGGTCTGCAAGGCGGCGATAACGCGAGCGACCGTCCTCAGCCTCCTGCAGCATGCGGCTCATTTCGAAAATCAGGGACTGCGAGGCATCGACGGAGGCCCGGACAATGAAGGCGGTCGTTATGTTCAACTCGCCGGCGCGCACGTCGCTACCGGGACGGACGCTTTTCCAGCGGCTTTCGCCCGTGACGAGGGAAGCATCCGTCTCCGATTCTCCCTCTGCGACCGTCCCGTCGACCGGGCATCGCCCGCCGACAGGGACAAGCAGCCGCATTCCAGCTTTGATATCCGAGAGTGCGACATAGCCAATCGTCCCGGCTTCGGTCACCAGGTTCGCGCCGCGCGGAGAGAGACGAGCCAAGGCTGCGACGGCAGATTTTGCCTTCCGTCTCATCGTATTGTCCAGCACGCGACCGATCAGCAGCACAAAAACCAGCGATGTGCTCGCCTCGAAATACGCATGAGGGGCATCGGTCAGCGCATCGTAGAGACTGAGCATGAATGACAAAATGATGCCCAGGCTTATGGGCACGTCCATGTTGACCCGACCATGCGCCAGCGCTTGCGCAGCGGACATGTAGAAGACGCTGCCGGAATAAAGCACCGCGGGACAAGCCAGTATCGCAGATATCAAATGGAAAGCCTGTCGCGTGGCAGGATCCGCACCTGCCCATACTGATACGGATAAAAGCATAATGTTCATCGAGCAGAATCCGGCGACGGCCAGACGGCTGACGAGCCCGGTGTGCACTCCTTCATCCGTTTCAATTTCACTCGCTGGCGGGTGTGAGGCGAAGCCTATTGCTGCGAGAGCTTCCACCATGGCTGGCGGCTGACCCTCGACCATGGTCCAGTTCACAGTCACCGTGCGCGTCGAAAGGTTCGCCCGCGCAAGGCTGACCCCCTCGAGTTTCGATAGAGTTTTCTCGATCGCTCCTATGCATGCGGCACAATGCATCGCAGGAACGGACAACACGGATTGCTGCAGCCCGTTCGCGAGCGATTTGCTTGCAATCGCCATTTCATCGGCGCTGCAGGCTTGCGCCGTTACCGCATCCGTCGGTCCCATGGGCGAGCCGCAACAAGCCATGATATCTACCGCATCTCTCGATAAGCATGCCATGTCGCATGACCCAGCCACGGAAAAATAACAATCAATCCGATCAAACCCGTTGCGATGCTGACGAGGAAGAGCGCCAGCACGATGGCACCCCACATCAAGGATGGCCGCAGATTATTCCAGACCATTGCGGTACTGATCGCCATGGCAGTGATCGTATCGATCCGACGATCGAGCAACATCGGGATGGAAAAGACGCTTATCGCGAACGCGAAACCGGCGAACAGCGATCCAATGAGACTCCCTACGACGAGCATGGCCCAGCCGGTCGAAGTCGTGATGAGTATGTGAAGGACCTGTGGCAGGCCTGGAAAGGGCTGTATCCCGAAGAAAAGGGCATACACCAGAACCGCGGCCCTCATCCAAAGCATCATCAGCATCACCAGAATCATTCCGGTAAAAAAGACCTGTGCACCGGCGAGCGGCTGAACAGCCAGCATGGTTCGAAGGGTTACCTGCGTCCCGCTTTCGATGTTGCGGCTTTTGAGATAAAGGCCCGCTGCCACCAGCGGTCCGACGATGAGAAACCCCGCCAGTGCAGGAAACAGGAAATAATCCCTGCCGGTATCGAACATATAGACAATGAAAACGATGGAGGCGGCGCACACAGCCACCCCATACAGGAGACTTGGAACAGGTCGCGTCCAGAGATCTTTCCAGCCCAACGAAAGCCATCGCAAGGGTGCCGCCCAGGAGAGATCTCGTTTCCACCTGATATTACGCGTCTCCTCGATATCCGAGACCTCGGAAATCAATACGGGGGAATGTTCTCTGCCGGCCATCGTCGTCTCCTGCTCAACATGCCGATTTGGCAGCGCGAAATTTTCCGGGCGCCTCGCCCTTGTCCTTTAGATGCACCACGCAGTCCGGTTGACTGGAAAAGGCGACATACGCCAAGTGAGCATTGGCGCCGATCAGGACCAAGCCGACGACAGCCACTACGACCCACACCGATACCGATCGTTTGACGGGTTCAGGTAAAATGCTTGCCATCACGGTTCCTTCTGGCCCAGGGCGTTCACGTAGAGCGCGAGAACCTTGATTTCCACGGGGGTGAGCCGCTCGTCCCATGTCGGCATGTGCCCCTGGCGCCCGCCGTGAATCGTATCGATGATCGTCTGGAGGCTGCCGCCATAAATCCAGTGCTGATCGGTCAGATTTGGTGCTCCGAGTTCCGGATTTCCTTTGGCATTCTCGCCATGACAGGCGACGCATGTCGTAACGAAAACTTCCCGACCCTTGTCCAGCTGAGCGATATTGGCCGCTGTGGATGTCGAAGGATCGCTCAAGGCTCGAACATAGGCGGCCACGTCCGACACCTGTTGACGGTCCAGCATCTCGTCTCGGCCGAAAGCCGGCATCTGTCCGACCCGGCTGTCAGGATGCCGGGAATTGACGCCCACCGTCAATGTCTGGGCAATTCGTTCAGGACCGCCGCCCCAAATCCAATCGTCATCGGTGAGGTCAGGATAATTTCGCCCGCCTTTGCCATCCCTGCCGTGACAGGCTGCGCAGTTGTCACCGAAAAGCTGATGCCCGTTCGAGCGGACCTTCACCATCAGCTGCTCATCGGCGCGGACTTCGTCGTAGGACATCGTTTCGATCTGCTTGCTCCAGGGTACGCGCGCGGCGTTGGCGTCACGCAAGGTTTCCTCGACGGTGCTTTTCTGGTCGGAGCCGAGCAAGCCTTTCGTGTAGGTTGCTCCCAAGGGCCAGGTGGGCATCAAGAACCACCACAGCACGGCAAAAACGTGCGTCACAATGAGGAACAGCAAAACGCCCCTGGGGATCGGGGTATCGAGCTCCTTGATTCCATTCCAAACGTGTCCGGTCGTTTTTCGACCGCTGACCGGATCGACCTCTTCTACATCCACGGGCGATCCTCCTTGTCAAAGACATGCTCTTCGGCGCGCTCGAAACGCGACCTGTTGGAAGGAAGGAAGGTATAAATGACGACACAAATCGAGAAGCCGATCAGATAGAACAGGCCCCATGTCTTGGCCGCTTCGACCAGCGTGTCATGACTGACGTCCATCTCGTCCTCTCAATCGTTCGGGTTGGGCATCTGTTCGGGCGCGGCGGTGTTTTCGTATGCGGCTTTCGTCAGCTGTCCAAGAACCTGCAAGTACGCGACCAAGGCATCCATCTCGGTAACATTGGTGGTCACTCCATCGAACGCCGAAATCTGTGTCGCCTCGCCGTATCTTTCGCTGACGCCCGACGCCTGTTCGCTATCCGGCAATGCCTGTCCATACGCATCTCGCGACGCATTCGAAATCATCTCGTCGGTGTAAGGCACCCCGACTGCCTTTTGTGCTCGCAGTTTAAGAGGCAGGTCCGTGAGGTCGAGGGGCGTCGTCGCAAGCCATCGATAGGACGGCATGTTCGATTCCGGTACGACGTCTCGAGGGTTGGTGAGATGCGCCACGTGCCAGAAGTCGGAGTATTTACCTCCGATACGGGCGAGATCCGGACCGGTCCTTTTTGATCCCCACAGCATCGGGTGATCATACTGGGATTCCACGGCGAGCGAATAAGGTCCGTAGCGCTCGACTTCATCTCGCAACGTGCGGATCATCTGACTATGACAGGCATAACAGCCTTCGCGCACATAAATATCACGTCCGGCCAATTCCAAAGGGGTGTAAAGGCGCATGTCTGTTACGGTTTCGACGGTATCGTCGATCGTGAACAACGGGGCGATTTCCACGATCCCGCCGACACTTGCAGCGGCAATGATTGCCAGCATGAAACCCGTCGCAGATCGTTCAAGCTTTCTGTGCATCAGTTCCGGCATAGGTCTACTCCGCAGGCGAGGTGGTGGCACCGTTCAAAGTGCCTGCTCCGATCGGCAGATCATCGCTCGCCTCTTTGAGGACGGTCTCCGGTGTTCGGATCGTCATCCAGACGTTGTATGCCGCGACGATTGCGCCGAGGAGGAACAGCAACCCACCAAAAGCACGCGCGATATAATAGGGGTACATCGCGACCAGCGTATCGACGAACGAATAGACCAGTGTGTTGTCGGGAGAGTAGGTCCGCCACATCAGCCCTTGGATGATGCCGGAATTCCACATGGCAAAGACGTAGATGAGGGTTCCGATGAGTGCGAGCCAGAAATGCACTTCGACGAGCGCGGCCGAATACATCCTTTCGCGCTTCCAGATCGACGGGACCAGCGTGTAGAGCGCGCCGAAGGTGATCATCGCGACCCACCCAAGAGCGCCGGCATGGACATGGCCGACGGTCCAGTCGGTATAGTGCGACAGCGAGTTTACAGGGCGAATGGCCAGGAACGACCCTTCGAATGTGGAAAGGCCGTAGAAAAACGCGGCCATCATCATGAATCGAAGCGTGGCGTCGTCCCGCACCTTATGCCAGGCGCCGTTGAGGGTCAGAAGAGCGTTTCCGGCAGATGCCCAGGACGGAACCAGGAGCATGACCGAAAACGTCATGCCGAGGTTTTGTACCCAATGGGGAAGCGCCGTGTAATGCAGGTGATGCGAGCCAGCCCACATGTAGAAGAATGTAATGCCCCAGAAGCTCAGGATTGACAGACGATAGGAGAAAATCGGCCTCTCGGCGCGCTTGGGAAGATAGTAATAAAGCATCGCCAAAAAGCCTGCGGTCAGGAAGAATGCGACGGCATTGTGCCCATACCACCACTGTACCATCGAGTCCTGGACTCCAGCCCAGATTGTGTAGCTCTTCGCATGGCCAAGCGAAATCGGGACTGCGAGGTTGTTGACGATATGCAGGATGGCGACCACGATTATGAATGCCAGATAATACCAGTTGGCGACATAGATGTGGGGCTCTTTGCGTCGTGCCAAGGTCCGAACATACAGGAAGAAATATGTTACCCAGACGATCACGAGCCAGATGTCGGCGTACCATTCGGCTTCGGCGTACTCCTTGGACTGGGTCACACCAAGGAAATAGCCGGAAACGGCGATAAGACAGAAGAGATTGAACCCAAGAAGGACAAACCACGGGGAGAACTGGTCGGCAAGTCGAGCCCGTGACGTTCGCTGGACCACGTGGAAGGACGTTGTCAGCAAGGCGTTCCCGCCGAAACCGAAAATAACGCCGGTGGTGTGAGCCGGGCGGATGCGACCGAAACTCGCCCAAGACGTGTCGAAATTCAGAGACGGCCAGGCGAGTTGCGCGGCAGCCCATACCCCGACGAACATGCCGAAAATTGCCCAAAGCAGGGTGAGACAGACGCCCACTTTGATCGGATCGTCGTAGTACCTGCTAAACCTCTCCGGATCGGGAGGAGAAGCGAATGATCCGGAAAACAACAGAAACAGCAGTCCAACGCTGTAAAACAGTACGATAGCTCCGTGAATGCCGAGCGGATCGTATCGTCCCACGGCGGCCATCGCGACGCCGATAATGGCGAGAAGAATGAGGACGGCCGCGCCCAATTCGCGCTCACCAGTGGTAAATTGACCCATAGTTCCTCCCCCGCCTGTTTGGCGTTGTAAACGCCCATCATTCTATAAAAGTTCCATCACGAACACATGACCTCAGCTCAAGCTATAGCTTGGCAGACAAGTATCAAGTGCAGAAATGTGCGATGGATATCGCAAGGCGCTGACATCGCACCTCGCGGGTAATGATCAGGATCAATACGCAACAGGTTTAAAAGAATGTATTCTAACAGCGGGAGGGCACAAGCATGCAAAATCGACCCATAATCAGGTTCCACGGGGCGGCCGGCACGGTGACCGGCTCTTGCTTCGCAATCGAAACCGCCAGCGGGAAAATCCTTATCGACTGCGGTATGTTCCAAGGTTCCAAAACGGAAAAAGAACTGAATTACCGCCCTTTTCCGTTCGATCCTGAAAGTATCCTGGCGGTTGTGCTCACCCACGCGCATATCGATCATGCCGGACTTTTGCCGAAGCTGGCACGTTTCGGCTACAGAGGACCAATCTATGCGACCGGTGGCACGATGGACCTCTGCAGCGTGATGCTGCCGGATTCCGCCCATATCCAGCAGTTCGAAGTCGAGCAGCTTAACCGGCGCAATCGCCGACGATCGCGAGGACAGGTCGAGCCAATCTATGATGCGGCGGACGCGGCAATCGTGTTAACCCAGTTTCGACCGGTACCACTGCGCCAGTGGCAGGAGATTGCGGAAGATATTCATGTGCGTTTCTGGAACGCCGGCCATCTTCTCGGTTCGGCTTCCATAGAAATGGAAATCGGGCAAGCGGATGATCGGCTCCGGTTGTTGTTTTCCGGAGACATCGGTTCTGGTTTCAAGCTGCTTCAGCATGACCCGGAGGCACCAGCGGGTTTCGACTACGTCGTTTGTGAAAGCACCTACGGCGGTACAGACCGCTTCGACACGACCGATGAAGGTCGGCGCCGGATTCTCGCCCTTGAGGTTTCAGCCGCCAGCCAACATCGCGAGGGTGCCCTGATCATTCCGTCCTTTGCGGTGGAGCGGACACAGGAACTGCTCGCCGACCTGGTATATTTGATGGAAAAGGGCGAAATTCCATCCTGCCCGATTATCATCGATTCACCGTTGGCGATCCGAGCGACTGAAATCTTCGAAAAGCACCGTCATGATCTTGAAAATGGTGACCTGCTGGTCAGGGCGATCCGTTCAAAGAACGTGCGGTTTACCCAAACCGTCGAACAATCGAAGGCGGTCGACTTCATCCACGGGTTCCATATTGTCATCGCGGCAAGCGGAATGTGCGAAGCGGGGCGAATACGCCACCGCCTCAAGAATTGGTTGTGGCGCGAAGAAGGAACTGTGTTGCTCGTCGGTTTTCAGGCTGCCGGTACCCTCGGACGAATACTTCAGGACGGCGCAGCCACCGTCCGGATCCAAGGGGACGAGATCAGCGTTCGAGCCCGGATTCGTTCCATCGATGTTTATAGCGGCCACGCCGATGGCGCCGAACTGTCCGCGTGGTTGGCAGAACGGCTGCCGGTTCGACAGGCGGTCTTTCTTGTCCACGGCGAGCAAGACGCGTTGGAAGCAATGGCGCACAGAGCCGCTGCCCTTGTCGGCGAGGATCGCGTCTATCGTCCCCGGCTCGATTCTGCTTTTCGTTTGGAACTCAGCGGACCGATCGATATCTCGCCTGATGCGCCGCCGCCCCGCATCGATCCCCAGCAAGCCGGACATCGCGATTGGAACAACGATTATCAGAAGCTGCTGCTCGATCTTCAGTCCGAACTTCGAAACGCCGCAGACGATAAGGCGCGAGGGGTGGTGATCCGTAAGATAAGACGAGCACTCCAGGCGTGATAGGCTCTCCTTGAGAGCGTAGTTGGGCGATCGACTATTGGAGTCGAGACCGGTGATGACCAGTGGTTCCTTCCGGATGGGGTTTGGTCGGCAGATAGCGCCCGTTCCCTTCGCCGCCCTGCTGCCGCATCCTGGGCTTTGATTTGGTGGTGGGGGTAGCGTGTTTCCTCTCCCCTAGAGGGCAGAGCGATGAGGAGCGTTGGGTCTTGCCTGCCGGTTGGTTCGATCTTGGTGGAATGGGTTCGAAGGTGTCGCTTATATAATCCCCCGCAGTTATGACTTTGTCCGGACTCTTGCAATGCGTTTCGATCCAGGGCCTCGCTCGCTCGCTTAAGTGTTGCCGTATCGGGTTCCCATCGTGCATAGCTTATACTGTCGCAACTTGCTTCGAGATCATGCTGGGGCCTGTGAATTGAATACAAGTTTTCTTCCATTGCTCAAGGAAAGCGGCCCAACCGGCCAGCTGGTAGCCGCATTCGACTGGTCGCAGACCGCAGTGGGAGCCATCGAAACATGGCCAGCTGCCATGCGCTCGACTGTCCTGCTGATCATGCGGTCGCCTTTGGCGATTGCAACGCTCTGGGGTCCGGACGGCATTATGATCTACAATGACGGCTACGCGGCTTTCGCAGGCAGCCGCCACCCGGCCCTGCTTGGCATGAAGGTCCTCGACGGATGGCCGGAAGCCTCCGATCTCAATGCCCGGGTCCTCACAGTTTGTCTTTCGGGAGACACCCTTTCATTCAGTGACCAAGCTCTCACCCTCTACCGGGAAGGAGAGCCCGATCAAGCCTGGGCCGACCTTGACTATTCGCCGGTCATGGATGAGGCGGGCTCGATCGTCGGCGTCATGGCCGTCGTCGTCGAAACCACCGAAACCGTGCTAACAGAGCAGTGGCTCAACGGCGAGCGTAACCGCTTGCGGGATCTTTTTACGCAAGCGCCGGGGTTCATGGCAACGGTTTACGGTCCCAACCACGTCTTCGACGTTGCGAACGACGCATTTTTCCAACTCGTCGATCGTCGTGATCTGGTGGGAGTGCCGCTTGCACAGGCCCTCCCGGAACTGGCAGGTCAAGGTTACAGCAGGATCCTCGACCGCGTCTTTGAAACCGGGAAGACATTTACCGGTAGAGCCTTGAAGGTGGACTTGCAAGGAACAGACGAAGATCGCATTGGGACACGTCACGTCGATATCGTTTGTCAGGCTATCCTTGATCGCAAGGGTAAAATCACCGGTGTGTTCGTTCAGGGAACCGATATCACAGGCAAGGTGGAGGCGGAAACCACCTTGCGCGCCGGTGAAGCCCGCAACCGGCAAATTCTCGACAGCGCGACCGACTACGCGATTATCGCATTCGATATCGATGGAAAGGTGGCACGCTGGAACCGCGGAGCGGAGCGTATCTTCGGCTGGTCCGAACATGAAATGCTGGGTCGGGATGCCGATCGGATCTTCACCAGGTCGGATCAATCCATCCACCGTATCGAGACCGAAATGGGCCTGGCGCTGAAGCACGGCGCCGCCAACGACGAACGCTGGCATATCCGTAAAAATGGCGAGGAGTTCTGGGCAAGCGGCGAGATGTCGCCGCTCCAGGATGATAGCGGCTCTCTGATCGGTTTTGTTAAGGTCTTGCGCGACAGGACCTCAGAGCACCAGGCAAACAAGAAGCTCAAGGAATCGGAAGCGCTCCTGCATCGAGCGCAAGAGGTCGGTGGCGTCGGCGTATTCAGCATCGACCTGAAAAGCGATGTCGTGCATGTCAGCCCGGAATTTTGCCGGATATTCGGCGTGCCAGAAGCCGAGCGCCTGCCGGTTGCGCTGATAGAGACCTGCGTCCTTCCCGAAGATCGGCACATCAGGTCATCGGCGCAAACCCGATCCACCGAAGAAGCGCAGCTCGATGTCCAGTACCGCATCCATCGCGCTGGTGACGGCGCCCTTCGTTACATCGCCCGGAAGGCGGAATTCGAAGGAGGTACGACGGAAAAACCCGCGCGGCTGGTCGGCGTCGTTCAGGACGTCACAGACCGTGTCAACAATGAGCGTGCCTTGCGCGAAAGCGAAGAGCGGTTCAAGGGCCTGGCGCAGGCACTGCCGAACCATGTCTGGACAGCTGCTGCCGATGGCCAGCTCGATTGGTTCAACGAGCGGATCTATGCCTATAGCGGCTTGGTGGAAGGGGAGCTTGTTGGCAATGGCTGGACAGCGATGGTCCACCCCGACGACCTCGGATCGGTCACCTCCCACTGGCTCGAGGCCCTGCAAAGTGGAGCGGTCTACGAGACCGAATTTCGCCTACGCCGACATGACGGTGTCTTTCGATGGCACCTTGTCCGCGCAGTTCCGATCCGCGACGGCGAGGGACGGATTTTCCGCTGGATCGGTACAAATACCGATGTCGATGAATTGCGGGCGACCCGTGAAGCGCTTGCCGACCTGACGAACGATCTTGCCAGCCAAGTGGAAGACCGAACGGCAGACCGTGACCGCATGTGGCGCCTATCGACGGAGATCATGCTGGTCGCTGATGTCAACGGCGTCGTCACAGCTGCCAACCCTGCATTCCTATTGCTTCTCGGCCAAACGGAACGATGGCTGCTCGGCAAATCATTCATGGACTTCGTGCACCCAGACGATAGGCGGGCCACGCTGGACGAACTCGAAAAACTTGCGCAGGGCGCTCGGACACTGAATTTTGTCAACCGGTACCGAGCGGAAGACGGTTTCTACAGGGACATCTCGTGGACTGCAGTACCGGACGGTCGGCTGATCCATGCTGTCGGTCGCGATATCACAGCGGAAAAGGAAGCGGCTGAAGCACTTCGGACCACTGAACTTGCATTGCAACAGGCACAAAAAATGGAATCTATCGGCAATCTGACCGGCGGCGTTGCTCACGACTTCAACAACCTGATGCAGGTCGTTTCGGGGAATCTCCAGCTTCTGAAAAAAGATCTCGTCGGTGACCTCAAGGCAGAGCGTCGAATTGCAAACGCGCTCCAAGGTATCGACCGCGGAGCCAAGCTCGCCAGCCAGCTGCTCTCATTTGGTCGCCGCCAGCCACTGGAGCCGAAAGTCATCAATTTCGGCAGGCAGGTTTCTGCCATGGACGACATGCTCAAGCGGACTCTGGGTGAGGCCGTGGAAATCGAAACCATGGTCTACCCGGATCTCTGGAACGTCCAGGTCGATCCCACGCAAATCGAAAACGCGTTGCTCAACCTCTCCATTAACGCACGCGATGCCATGGACGGAGCGGGAAAACTCACGATCGAGGTTCGTAATGCAGTGCTCGATCGCGAATACGTGAAGGGCAATCCCGAGGTTGCGCCGGGCCAATATGTCATGCTGGCGGTATCGGATACCGGAACAGGCATGACGCCGGATGTCATGGAAAAGGTCTTCGAGCCGTTCTTCTCCACCAAACCTGAAGGGAAGGGGACCGGTTTGGGTCTCTCGATGGTCTACGGTTTCGTCAAGCAGTCCGGCGGTCATATCAAGATCTACAGCGAAGCTGGTCAGGGAACGAGCATCAAGCTCTATTTCCCGCGCGTGGACCGCGAAGAGGACGTCTTCACGGTTCTGGTTCCCGCTGACATTGTCGGCGGATCGGAAACGATCCTGATTGCCGAAGACGATGAGGCGGTGCGCGCCACAGCCGTCGAGCTCCTGACGGACCTCGGATACAAGATATTAAGTGCAAAAGACGCTTCCGCAGCCTTGAGCATACTTGAGAGCGGTGCTCATGTGGATCTGCTGTTTACTGATGTCGTGATGCCTGGACCGCTGAAAAGCCCGGAGCTCGCCAGCATCGCTCGCGAGCGTGATCCGGCTCTTGCCGTCCTCTTCACGTCGGGCTACACCGAAAATTCGATCGTCCATGGCGGTCGCCTGGATCCTGGGGTGGAGCTCTTGTCAAAGCCATATACGAGAGAAGCGATGGCTCGTAAAATCCGGCACGTCCTTGCCAATCAACAGCAGAGAACACAAGCCACGCAAGGCTCAGCGCCATCGACTCGCCCGACCCAGACCCCAGCGATTGCCGTCCCCCTCGATATTCTGCTAGTGGAAGATGATGTCCTCATCCGCATGAACACGGTCGATATGCTAGATGAACTCGGACATACCGTCACCGAAGCCGGCGACGCGAAAACGGCGCTCGATCTCTTCAGTGCCGATCGTTTTGATCTCCTGTTGACCGATGTCGGACTGCCGGGCATGTCCGGAATCGAACTCGCAAGGATCCTTCGTGGCATCAAGTCCGATATCGCGGTCATCTTCGCGACGGGTGATCCAAACGTGCCGACTCTCCCGGGGAACGGAATGACCGAGATCCTCGTGAAACCATATAGTGTCGAGGCCATGACAAAAGTCCTGCACGCCGTATCGCCGGTCACGCGCTGACGCGGCCGTCTAAAAAAGGGAAAGATGGACCCTCCACGATTGCGCCGGATCAAAGTCGCTTCGAGGTATTTGCGTATTGTGGCAGAGTGGGTCGGAGCCTGACCGACATTGGGACGGGTTCCTGTCCCTGGCAAACAGAATATTTGTGGAGAGCATGTAGAGGGCGTTTCTGAACAAAAACCGCTAAGGGGGACAAATGCGGCAAGACGCGGACACGTGGCATTTCCAGACGGCCGACGAGGCCCTAGAGGCGCTGGGCGCGGGCACAAACGGTCTGACCACAATTGGGCATTTTGGTGCGTCTTTACCAAACCGAATTCCGTAAACTTTTGCGCATCTCTCTCCAACAAATAGCATACTTGGGATAAGGGCCACTTGTCGCAATAGATATGCCCGGCAAGATAGGATATGCCTCGAAGAGTCTGCCGATGACTAAGCGGGTTTCCTGAAGAGCCGCAGCGCCTGAGTGATGTGAGATGCGTCATAGGGCTTCGAAAAGAACAAAGCAGAACTAGGAATTTCTGTTTGGGCGGGCTTGAGCCGTCCGGAGACCACAAGGATCGGGACTTCCGGCATCACGGTCGCGGCATGAACCGCCAGAGCAAGACCATTCCATCGACCCGGCATTTCTATATCGGTGAAGAGCAGATCGATTTTCAGGGTCTGCAGCATGGGGACCGCCACATCGGCATTGTGGGCATGGTGGACCTCGTAGCCGAGATCGCACAAAAGATCTTCAGCGTAGAGTGCGAGAAGGGGTTCATCCTCGACAACCAGGGCAACCGGTTTGTAAAATTCAGACAAGAAGTTTCTCACTCGTGTGGGTAGCATGCAACCGCAGAAGCCGGTTTTGCGCAGCCATTGAACTGCAATGGACACGTGAGCTTCCAAACGTTGTCGAATGGATATTGTTCCGGACCGAAATCATTTGAGGTTGAGGAGCCGAACATGGCTTGTTCGAAAATGTGAGTGCCTGTTTGATTCGGATCAAACCGCGTTTCTTTTTTGATGCGTATTCTCACCACTCAGATTGTCGGAGAACTCGCGTATGTCTTATCGCACTGTCATAAGCATCCTTAGCGTCCATCAGCCCGAAGAGGATCTCCGTTCCGCCATAGCCTTTGCGCGGAAGGAGGGGGCCCATCTGGTCGCCATTCTCGTTTCGATGTTCGTACCCCCCGCCGTTGAAGCCTATGCGGGGGCGATCTCGACCGTCTGGCTGGAGGAACGGGACAAGGACCGCCTCCAATTGCTCGAGGCCGAAAAGAAGGCACGCGAGTACCTGGCTGCCACCGGCATATCCTTCGAACTGGAGCTCCTTCAGACCGAAATTGCCTTGGCGGACAATCAGATCGGCACCCGGGCACGCTATGCTGATATCGTCCTGATCGGCCGCAATCTCAATCTGGATCCGGAGTTGCGCGCCCGCGCGATCGACGGCGCATTGTTTAGCGCTCCCAAGCCAATCCTTGTGGTGCCTGAGAAAAAAGAACCGACCCTTTCGCCACGCAACATTGTCCTTGCCTGGGATTCAAGCGTCGAAGCCAGTCGGGGCGTCCGCGAGGCCTTGGAGATGATGAAGGCTGCGGAAGAAGTGGTGGTGACGATGGTCGATCCCACTGCATCTTACGGCTTAAACGGCGGAGAACCCGGCGCTGATATTGCGACGTTTCTCGCCCGGCATGGCGTGAAAGTCTCGGTGGAGCGCATTGCCAGTGGCGGACGATCAGTTGCCGATGTGCTCAACGAGAAGGCGATCGCGATCGACGCCGACCTGATCGTCATGGGCGCCTAC
Source organism: Rhizobium sp. 18065 (assembly GCF_902706095.1). GTDB lineage: Bacteria > Pseudomonadota > Alphaproteobacteria > Rhizobiales > Rhizobiaceae > Allorhizobium. The sequence goes on along the minus strand of NZ_CACSJP010000011.1, from coordinate 110,859 downwards.
GGGCATTCTCGCCTTCGCGAGCGGATCTTCGGCGGCGTGACCCGCGATATGCTCGAGGGCGCAGTCGTTCCCGTTCTGCTTGCTCGTTAGATCGTGAGCGACCCGCCCCTTTAGACACATACAGGAGTGAACCATGTCCAATACCCCGCATCGTCTGGCAGATGAATTCCCCGAGCGTCTCGCGCTGCTGCGCCGCCTTCGCGAGGAAGACCGTCATTTTTCCCGCCAGTGCGAGGAATACGAGACTATCAACGATAAAATCCACCTGGCTGAGACAGATATTCAACCGGTCGATGATCTCCACATGACCGAGATGCGCAAATCGCGGATGTTGCTCAAGGATGCAATCTTCCAGACTTTGGCACGGCAACAGGCGGCCGAATAGCGCGATGGGCTTCAGGTGAATTATGGCATCGGCGTCGCTGGTCAGCGGCGCCTATTTGCGCGTCAGCCAAGAGGAAAGAGCCGCGAACGCGTCCACCCGGTGGGCACGTGGGAACGATCTGGATTTGGATCAGTTTAGCTTCAGGTCAAAAAGGAGCTGAAGATGCTGAGCACAGATACATGGTTGAAGATCGTCTGCAGCATGTTGATCAATGCCATCCTTTTCGGGGTAGGCATTGTTGCCGTGCTGATGATACCCGCCTTTTCCGATAATCTCAAAGTCTGGATACCCGTCGTGGTCCTCCTGAGTTTCGCAATAGCACCTCTTTTGGCAGGTGTCGTGGCGCGTCGCATGCGGCTGCGTAACTGGGGTAAGAAGCAGTGGCAGGCCGGTGACGTTATCTCCGGTTAAACGCGAGACGTCCTACGCCCAACTGGGCGTAGGCTCCGATTCCATTTTCTAGTTCGCAATTTTTATGCCGGACAGGCCGGAAATGCTCTCTGCAACCACTCGCATTGCCTTTCTCTGATATTCGCTGAAGGGGTTGCCCGAGATCTCGGCGAGCGAGCCGTTTATCCGCAAGTCGAAAGTACCAAGGTCGATTCCAAGTTCCGACCTCAGCCGGGTCGACAACGCAAGCCGGAGTGCGTCGCCACCACTTGCCACATTCTCGCGTGACGGCGTGATCGCTTTGAAGACATCTTTACGGCTGACAATTCCCACAAGCGTACCATTGTCGATCACCGGGAGCCGTTTTACACCTTTGTTGCGCATGAGCCCGACCACCTGCGCCAGAGAGGCGCTCGGGGGCACGGAGGCAAGATCACGAGACATGCAGTCGGCAACCATAGTTGCGTGCGCCTGGACGTAGCTCCTGTAGAAATCGTCATCTGGATTATCCGGAACGACAAGCGCCCGGTTCAACTCGCTGCGCTTGAGAATGTCTCCTTCCGTCAGCATGCCGCTTGTGACGCCCTCATCGTTGACAACGGGCAGGCCGCTGATGCCATGTCTGACCATCAGTTCTACGGCATGTTTGACACTTGATTGCTCGTTCACGGTAACCGGGCTTTTCGTCATCAGATCCTGCGCAAGCATATGCTACCTCGTATGTTGTAGACGACAGATGTGATCGCCTCTCCATTCATTTTCTGCCGTGACTGGCTTATGCCCTTGATGTCCATTTCCAGTCGCGAATTTCAGGCATGTCCTCGCCGAACTCCCGGATATAGCGATCGTGTTCGGTCAGGCGTGCTGCCAACATCTCTAATGCGGGTTTTGCTTTTTTTGCCAGACCTGGAACGCGTTGAATCGCCTCGATCGCGAGATGGAAGCGGTCGAGTTCGTTCAACACCGTCATGTCGAATGGCGTCGTTGTCGTCCCTTCCTCGATGAAGCCCCGCACATGGATGTTGCGATGGTTTGCGCGTTTATAGGTCAGCCGGTGGATGAGATAGGGATAGCCGTGATAGGCGAAAATCACCGGCCGGTCGGTGGTGAACAGCCGATCGAAAGCTTCGTCGTCCAGCCCATGCGGATGCTGGTCCTCTGATTGCAACGCCATCAGGTCGACGATGTTGACGACCCGGATCTTCAGTTCCGGAAGCGCTTCTCGCAGCAGCATCACCGCCGCAAGGGTTTCCATGGTCGGCACGTCGCCGGCACAAGCCATCACGACGTCCGGCGCTACAGCATTGTCTTCGGTCCCGGCCCACTCCCAGATGCCGATACCGGATTCGCAGTGCTGGATCGCCTCGTCCATCGTCAGCCATTGCGGCTCCTGCTGCTTGCCGGCAACGATGACGTTGATGCGGTCCCAGGTCTTCAGGCAATGGTCGCCGACCCAGAGCAGGGTGTTGGCGTCCGGCGGCAGGTAGATGCGGACGATATCCGCCTTCTTGTTGGCGACGAGATCGACGAAGCCCGGATCCTGGTGGCTGAAGCCGTTATGATCCTGCCGCCAGACATGCGAGGTGAGCAGGTAGTTGAGCGAGGATACCGGCTTGCGCCAGGGCAGTTCGCGCGAGACCTTCAGCCACTTGGCATGCTGGTTGAACATCGAATCGATAATGTGGATGAAGGCTTCGTAGCAGGAGAAGAAGCCGTGCCGGCCCGTCAGCAGGTAGCCCTCCAGCCAGCCCTGGCACAGATGTTCGGAAAGCACTTCCATCACACGGCCATCGCGGGACAGATGCACGTCGTAGGGCTCGATCTTCTCCATCCAGACGCGGTCGGTGACTTCGAAGACTGCACCGAGGCGGTTCGATTCCGTCTCGTCCGGCCCGAAGATGCGGAAATTGGAATTGGTATCGTTGAGTTTAAGGATGTCGCGCAGGTAGCGGCCAAGGATTTCGGTCGTCTGCACCATCAACGCGCCGCGATCCGTCACTGGCACTGCGTGATCTCGGATGGACGGTACCACGAGTTCCTTGCGCAGAAGCCCGCCATTGGCATGCGGATTGGCGCCCATGCGCCGATCGCCGCCGGGCGAAAGCGCACGCAGCTCTTCTTTCAGGCGGCCGTTGCCGTCGAAAAGGTCTTCGGGATCGTAGCTGCGCATCCAGTCCTCAAGGATCTTGCGGTGGCTATCGTCCTCGCGGCAATTGGCGACCGGCACCTGGTGGGCGCGCCAGAAATCCTCGACCTTCTTGCCGTCCACTTCCTTCGGTCCTGTCCAGCCTTTAGGGCTTCTGAGCACGATCATCGGCCAGCGCGGGCAACCTTCCTCAGGTTCGCCGCTGCGCGCGGCCTGCAGAATGACGTGAATGCGGTCAAAGACCGTATCCAGAACGGCTGCCATCTGCTGATGCATGTCATCCGGTTCATGGCCTTCGACGAAGAAAGGTTCGTAGCCGTAACCTCGGAACAGATGGTCCAGGTCCTCTTTGCCGATGCGGGAAAGAACCGTCGGATTGGCGATCTTGTAACCGTTCAGGTGCAGGATCGGCAGGACGGCGCCGTCGCGGGCGGGATTGATGAACTTGTTCGACTGCCAACTCGCTGCTAGCGGGCCGGTTTCCGCCTCGCCGTCACCCACAACGCAAGCGACGACCAAGTTCGGATTGTCGAAGGCGGCGCCATAGGCGTGCACCAGTGCATAACCGAGTTCGCCGCCTTCGTGGATGGAGCCGGGCGTCTCGGGCGCCGCATGACTCGGAATGCCGCCGGGGAAGGAGAACTGCTTGAACAGTCGCTGCATGCCCGCCGCGTCTTCGGAAATATGCGGGTAGATCTCGCTGTAGGTGCCCTCCAGGTAAGTGCTGGCGACCATGCCCGGACCGCCATGGCCGGGACCGCAGACATAGATCATGTCGGCGTCGCGCGCGCGGATGACGCGGTTGAGATGGGCGTAGATGAAGTTCAGCCCCGGGGTCGTGCCCCAATGCCCGAGCAGGCGCGGCTTGATGTGCTCGGCCTTGAGCGGCTCGCGCAGGAGCGGATTGTCGAGCAGATAGATCTGTCCGACGGAGAGGTAGTTCGCGGCCCGCCAGTAGCGGTTCAGAAGCTCGAGTTCGCGCGCGGTCGTCGCCCCTATGTTGGTGTCTGTCTCTGTCCGCATATCCGCCATTCCTTTTCTCCCCACCTAGACCCGGGTTTGCCGGTCTTCCGTGATCTCGATCATTTCCTTGACGTTTTCTGTCGAAAGCAAAACTGCCAGGCATTCTTCAGCGATCATTAGTTCCTCGTCGGTCGGGATGACATAAACGGCTACTCGACTTGCCGCCGTGCTGATCTTCAGGGCATTCGTCGCGTTCTCTTCGGGATCAAGTGCAAACCCCAACCACAAAAGTCTCTCGGCAACTCTCGCCCGTATCAGAGGTTGGTGTTCTCCGATCCCGGCCGTGAAAACCACCGCATCAAGACCTTCAAGCGTCGAGGCGAGTCGGCATATCTCGCCAGCGATACGTATCGTAAACAGCTCGAGTGCTTGTCTTGCCTCCTCGGCGTCGTTTTCAATCAGGACGCGGACATCGCCGCTGATCCCCGAAAGACCCAGCAAACCCGACTTGTTGTAAAGAATATCTTCTATCTCACGAAGCGATTTCTCGCCCGGCCCCAGCAAGTGGAGAATGACGCCAGGATCCAGCCAGCCCGGACGGGTCGCCATGGGAATACCATCAAGCGTTGAAAACCCCATGCTCGAATCCCGGCTAGCGCCGTTATGAACGCCGCAAAGACTGGCGCCGCTCCCCAGATGCGCGATAACCACCTTGCCATCCGCCACTTCTGGTGCCTGTGACCGCAATGAGCGCACCACATACTGATAGGACAGGCCATGAAAACCGTAACGCTTGATGCCGCGTTCATAATAGACGCGCGGGATTGCCAAGCGCCTGACCACGTCAGGCTGAGATGCATGAAACGTAGTATCGAAAGAAGCCGATTGAAATAGGTCCGGACGCGCGTCTCTGACGGCCGCAATCAGCCGAAGAGCCTGTGGCTGATGTAGCGGAGCAAGCTGGCCAAGCATTTCGATCTGCGCGATCGTCTCGTCGTTCAGCGCAACTGGACCGGTGAACACGTCTCCGCCATGTACAATGCGATGGCCCGCGCCGATTATTCTATCGAGGTCAAAATGTGCACTGGTCTTCTCGAACACTTCGTCGATCAGGCCGGCGAGATCGGCGGGGCGCTGAGACAGCGGAATGTTGAAACCTTCCAGACCTTTTCGCAGGACCAGGGTGAGAGCTACGGCTGCGAGATCGATGGCCGCCTTTCCCAGATGGACCGGACCCTGCTCCGTAACTTGGAAAATGCCGATTTTTACGGTTGAAGAGCCGGCATTAAAGGTCAGAAGTAGTGTCTCGTCCATTGAAGCCTCTCACTCTTTGTCCGCCGCGCCGCATTTCCCTGCGCATAGGGACGTCTCGCATCCGAACTCAGACCGAAGTCCGTCTCTTCTGCGGGACAACGAACACGTCACACGGCGCCTCCCACATAATTCCGCTGGCAACGCTTTCTACCAGAACGTTCAATAGCCCGCCGCGCCCCTCTGTCCCCGTCACCACGATGTCGATGTCATGGTCCATTGCGTAGCGGGCGACCAGTTCGGAAGGGTCACCGACCTCTGCCACGATAACCGGCTCGATGGATTGATGCTTCGCAATCGCCTTGTCGAGAAAATCCCGTGCCCTTTTGAGGCTCTCGGTCTCGAAGCTTCGCTCGTAGACGCCCGTGTCGTTTGTCCACGTTCTAAATGGCGGGTCCAGCGCGAGAAAAAGTGTGATTGTCTCCGGATCAAAATATTCTATGGCGGTTCTGAGAGCGTCAGCTGAGCCTTCCGAGAGATCGCTGGCAACCAGAACGCGCGCCCCGGAATCGATCGGTTTTTTCTTAACGGCCAACACCGGCACGACCACCATCCTCAAGAGCGAAGTCGTTGTCGAACCTAGGATCGATCGCCCAAGCTTGTCATTGCTCGAAATACCCGTGACGACGATATCTGGAGACATCTCCGCAACGAAGCCAGCAATAACCTCGTAGGCGGCCCCATGCCTGATCTCGACGTTGCTCTGCAACGTGTCGATTCCGGATAGCTCTTCTTCCAGCCTACACGCGGCATAAGAGATGGTTCGTGGGAGGGAAGCATGCGCGGTGGTCTGCGATGCGCTCACGGCGTCGGCCTCGAACGCGAAAAGGACCGTCAGTTTTGCGCGCCATTGCAGCGCCAACTGGATTGCCCGGTCCTGGGCCCTGTCACAACGCGCGGAAAAATCAGTGGCGAAGAGAATATGTCGTGGAAACTCCCTGCTCGTCATTACGCTGCTCTCCTTCCGCCGTGCGCTTCCTCCCGGTGCCGGCGTCTGTTCAAGACAACTGCGATCGGTCTGTCCAGACTACCTCATTTGTCGAGCGATACCATGTCAATCCTACCGCTTTGACGATCGCGTGAACAACCCACGGCAGATGGCCTCTGCAGCGGTTCAATCTGGCATATGTCGCGCCTGGTAGGCTCTGGCCAGAATTTTTGCCAGCGCGCAGGATACCAGTCGGACTTTGGGCAAATCAGCCCGGCTGGTCAGAATGATTGGGACCCGTGCGCCGAGAACCAAACCAGCGGCATCAGCACCCGCGAAATAGACAAGCTGCTTGGCAAGCATGTTGCCAGCCTCCAGATCCGGTACCAGCAGTATGTCGGCCCGGCCGGCAACCGGCGACGTGATCAGTTTTGCCTGCGCAGCCTCAATGTTGATCGCGTTGTCGAAGGCAAGCGGGCCGTCAACGATCGCGCCCTGGATCTGGCCGCGTGACGCCATAACCGTCAATGCGGCAGCATCAAGTGTTGCCGCCATCCTGCTGTTGACAGTTTCCACGGCGGCCAGAACAGCGACCAAAGGTCTTTCCACTCCAAGGTGACGAAGGAGATCGATCGCGTTTTGACAAATATCGCGTTTCTGGTCCAGGTCCGGCTGAATGTTGATCGCCGCGTCGGTAACCACCAGAAGCTTGTCATAGGCAGGGACGTCCATGATGTAGGCATGGCTCATTCGCCTTTCGGTCTTCAGGCCCGATCCGGAAGCGACCACTGCAGAGAGGAGCTCATCGGTATGCAGACTGCCCTTCATCAAGGCTTGGACTTTTCCCTGCGAGGCAAGCTCCACAGCGCGACATGCAGCCGCGTGACTGTGCTCCACCGGTTCGAGATCTATACCGGCAAGGCTGAGACCCGCGGCCTCCGCAATTGACCGGATCTTGCGTTCGGGTCCAACCAGCAAGGGGTCGAGAATACCCTGATCACGCGCATCCAGCGATGATCGAAGGGCGTCCACAGAGCAGGGATGGACAATAGCAGTGCGCATTGCCGGTTCGGACATCGCCTGCTGGATGTAGTCTCGGTAGCGTCCGTGTTCTCGTAGTTCGGGATTCACCGTGATTGCGCCTCCAGACGTCCTGAGCCCAGATCATTGACCTGCCTTCCAGGCACAATGCAAGCACCAAAAGTTAACGCGATAGTGTCTGCCGCCTCCGTGGTCTGGTGCGATGCACTATGTGAGCGACGATCCTTCCGTCAGCATCCAGCATTTCGATGAAAACTGTCATCTTGCTTTCCATCGCGATTTCACGGGCAACAGTTTTTCCGTAGGCGATAGCATCCGGGCGGTTGGCGGCAAAATAACCTGTTGCGTCCCGCATCGTCTGTGACCCCGACGAGATATTGTAGAAGTATTGGTCCATCACGCCTCCCCAGGTCCGCCGCCCTTGCGGTGCATGCAGCTCTTGAAGCCTACTTTGCTGCAGCTTCGGCCGTTACCGCCAGAATTCTATCTCCGGCAAAATCTCTCTCAATATCCGCGTCAGCTGCGACCTCAAAGAGGAAGGCATTTTTTCCCGCCGTCTTCGATTGATACATGAGCGCGTCCGCCTGCCTCAATAAATCTGGCAGTTCATTTGTGTTTTCCGGAGTGGCGACAACCGCGCCGACGCTGCATGTCACCGGCATATCGCAAGCGAGCAAAGCCTGCGTAAACCTCTCATGGAGGGCTGCTGCGAGCTGACGCGCCGCAGAGATCGATGTCGCCGGAATGAGTGCTGCGAATTCGTCGCCGCCGATCCGCCCCAGGCAGTCGCCACGCCGCATTGCGGAACCAGCAACCGAGCCGAAGGACTGAAGCACCCGATCACCCGCCTCGTGACCGTAGCGATCATTCACAGACTTGAAATCATCGAGATCGATGAAGAGCAACATTGCGTATTCTCGCTGGCGACGAGAAGCCTCCAGCAGCGCTGAAGCACATTGATGAAACGCAGCCTTGTTGAGAACGCCGGTCATTCGATCGCTAGAAGCAAGCGTCGACACGGCGTGGTAGGATTGCCGGAACGCGGCAGCAGCAATTGCGACGAATGCGAAAGCGACAACACGGGGGGCGGCATTTTGCAGCAACACTGCCGCATTGATGCTCTCGGTCAGCGTGAAACCTTTCGACAGGGTCACAGCTGCGGCGACCAAAGCGACCAGAAGGCCGATCTGCCGACCGCGCGTGAAGGCGGCGATGGCGATCGGGATAATGTATGCGCTCGCATAACAAACCTGCAGACGCGTTTCATCGGCGCTCCAATAGTCCAGCGTGGTGATAAGCAACAAAGAAACAATGGTAATGGTAAAGGCGCGGCGACCCGACATGCGCGCAAGCCGGTCGATATGGCTATCGACAGAGGGGAAGTCAGATATTGCCGCCATATGCTTCCTCGCGCCTCCAGTAATGTTCGGCCCCTCATGCCATAGGGATCGCCGCTGCTACGGCGAGCTGTATCCCGACAGGAAAACCTTTCAAACGGTCGTGATAGGAAGCCGACGCCCGAAATATCCGATAAAAATGTTAAATGGTGCTTAAAACCCGTCGCCTTAAAAGCGGCTTTCGCCTGATGTCGTTCGGGTGAAAAAGACGCATCCAGGACATCTGCGCCAGTTGGTGGCGAACAATATCCGCAAGTATCGCGGTGAGCGCGGTATAAGTCAGCAAGACTTCGCCCTGATGATCGATATGGACCGGTCATATTTCGGAGCGGTAGAACGCGGCGAGCGCAACATATCGATCGACAACCTCGAGCGAATTGCCAAGGGTCTCGATCTCCAACCCGCCTTCTTGCTGGTCAGCGATGACACGGTAACGATCCGGGAGTTGCTCGACAGATCGCGGACCTGACCTGCCGAGCCGCGAAATCGATCTCCTCCTTCGATCTCAGCCTCCCTGCCCTTGAGGGGCTTGACCTTGAGCCGAAGCTCATGCCTCCCGACAGTCAAGATAATCTATCCAAGCCGATAGTGTGCCCAAGAGCAAGTAAAAGAATCAGAAACACCAATTTCGGAATGAATTCAGGCGGCCAAAAAGATGTCTGACTTTCGGAATTCGCTGAAACCGTGATGCTCATAAATTCTCCGGGCAACCATCTTTCAGCCCCAATGAATGATCATCACCGCGGTCTCGCAAAACGGGCCAATGCCTGTGAGGCTTCGGGACCGGACTCGCAGAGCATCGTCAGTCGATGTAAACCCCCTCTGCATCCGGTCCTGAGTGCGCTTGATCGGCGTATCTGCAAATTACACCGAAGCCGTGTCGCGCGCATCGCACGGTAGCTCGACCAACGCAGAGCCGGGTTGATCGGGCGCGCTTCTTCATGATGCCTCGTCATCAGAATTCGTGCCAATCCTCCTTGACGGCAAGGTTTCCGACCACCGCCGCCTTTCTCGTCGGCATAGGTCGCGTCGAAACCGGCATTCTCGATGTCGTGAGCGGGGCGGTCTGAACGTTTCTTCCGTTGTGCGAGAGCTTGAATTGGCTCACAAGCGTACGCAAATTACCGGCCTCCTGAGCGAGGGAGGCGGACGCGGCCGTCGACTGTTCAACCATCGCTGCGTTCTGCTGTGTGGTCTGGTCCATCTGATTGACCGCCGTGTTAACCTCGGCGAGACCGGTCGATTGCTCCTTGGCCGAGGTCGCGATCGCGTCCATCAAGGTATTGATCTGAGACACGTAAGCACCAATGGCTTGCAGCGCCACGCCTGTATCGCCGACGAGCTTGACGCCATTGTCCACTTCGGTTGAGGAGTTGTGGATCAGCCCCTTGATTTCCTTGGCAGCGGTCGCCGAGCGCTGGGCGAGTTCGCGCACCTCCTGCGCAACGACGGCGAAACCCTTGCCGGCCTCGCCTGCGCGTGCGGCCTCGACGCCGGCGTTGAGCGGCAGAAGGTTGGTTTGAAAGGCGATTTCGTCGATAACGCCGATGATGTTGGAAATTTGTTGTGAGCTCTGCTCGATGCGCCGCATTGCCTCGACAGCCCGAGCCACCACCTGCGCAGATTTCTCGGCATCTTCATTGGCGAGGATCGCCACCGAACGGGCCTCGTCTGTGCGCTTGGACGATGTCGAGACATTGACAGTTATCTGGTCCAGTGCTGCCGCAGTCTCTTCCAATGCTGCGGCCTGTTGCTCCGTTCGCTTCGAAAGGTCGCTGGCGCCGGAGGCGATTTCCCGCGTGCCCGTGTCGATGGAATGGACCGTATCGAGCACGCCCGAGATGATCGTGCCCAATTGCTTGACCGAAGCGTTGAAGTCCTGCCGCAGCATATCGTATTCCGGTGCGAACACATTGGTGAGCTGGAAGGAAATGTCGCCCTGTGCGAGCAGTTTCAGGCCGTTCCCCAAAGTTTCCGTCGCAAAGCGAAGTTTTTCCGCCTCCTCGGCCACACGTCGGCGGTTCTCCGCGCTTTGCATGTCGTCGCGCGCCCGGTTTTCTTCCGCTTGGCGCTCGAGTTCCTTGTTGGTGATGCCGGCCTGTCGGAAAGTCGCGACCGCGGCCGCCATTTCTCCGATTTCGTCGGAGCGGCCGTCAAACGGGATTTTCGTAGCCAGATCGCCTTGCGCCAAGTTGCGCATCGAGGCTGTGATGTGCATGATCGGATTGGCAATGCCAACAACTGCGTAAACTATGGCGGCAATGGCGAATAGGGTAGTCAGGCCTGCCATAATCAACGTCCATGTCAACACCGTGCTGTAGGTGCTTTCACTCGACGCTGCGAATTCGCGGACGCGCTCGATGATAAAACTCACAAGCGCGTCCACATCCGTATTGGCCTTGATCGCGGCATCGTTCATCTTGGTCTTCAGAAGCGTTTCGGCCTCCTCCTGTTTGCCGGCCTGTTTCAGCAGTTCGAGTTCTTCACCCAGCTTGTCATAGGCAGACAGTGTGGTCGTGAACTGCTTGATCAGCTGTGCGCCTTTTTCGGTGCGAACCCCGTCTTCGTAGGATTTAATCGCCTGCCTTAAGTCGTCGGTGACCTTCTGGACGCCGGCCTTTTCCGTCGTCACTTCAGCCGGCGTGTCGGCAAGCAATTCCTTGGCCAGCCCCAGACGCAGAAGGTTGAAATCGCCCTTGATCGTGCGCGCGACGACAAGCCTGTCGACCCAGTAGCCGCTGATTTCCCGTGTATTGTCGTTGAGCTCGTGAATACCTTTCAACGACGCGAACGAGAGTGCTGCGATCAGCACCAGAATGCAGGAAAGCACGGCGACAAGAGCCGCCTTGATGCTAGGCCGTTTCATATTCGAACTCCACTCAGTCGGTAGCGGAATGTCATATTCCCTTGAGTGCCACCCTTCATGGTCGCTGTTAGTCAATTTGTAATGCATCTATCCTTAATTTAGGGTTAGAAGCAGAAGAGGCCGGTCGATTTATCCGCTGCAGCCGTGGCGTTTTTTACGGCACGCCCGGGCTGGAGATGTCCCGGAAACAAATACCCTTTGAGACGGCAATCGGTCTCCATCTTGCGTCAAGCCGTGGACTGGATTCTTGGATCGTATCCATGACAGCAAAACGGGGCCAGCATCAGGAAATCTCGCCGATGCGCGGTATGCTTCGCTGCGCGAGGCGCAGGACCGTGACCGACTGGATCAGCGATCGATGGTCATCCCATCGCTTGTCGGCTTCGGTGATAGGAATGAGAAAAGGGCGCCCCGCCGACGCGCCCTTTTCTTTTGCCGTAATAGGGAGGGGGAATCCCGCTTCAGGCAAAACGTTTACTAACATCAGTTGCGGATCAGCCATGCACAGTCGCGATCGCATCCCTCGCACGCCAATTGGCATTGGACGACGGAGATCAGTTGCGCCGTCTCGGTGCAATAGATGTCGTGAATGTCTGAGAGCGCAAAATTGCGTCTTATGCCATTGTGAAGACCGATCAGCCTGCCGTCCTCAACCAAGGTAGGTTCCACGACATGAATGACCGAAGCGCCTGCCGGCATTTCTGCTTCGAACGTTATACGCATACTAGATCCATGAATTAGGCGACATCGGAAGGTTGGCCGCCTATGAAGTGGCAAGCCGGCGAAGGGTGTCGAGCTTCAGGAGTTCAACGCTGCGGCTGTTGTGCAGCCGAATGACACCCTGGGCGCGGAATCTCGACAATACGCGCGAGACGGTCTCAATCGTCAGACCGAGATAATCGGCCATGTCCTGACGGCTCATTGGGAGTTCGACCTGATCGTGTTCACCTTGACGATTGAGCATATCCATCAGGAAGGCTGCGATGCGCTCGCCGGCATTTTGCCTTCCGATCACCAAGAGGTGTTGCTGCGCTTTGATCATCGCCTGCAAGGCGGCCTTCATCATATTCGCCGGGACGGCATCATGTCTCGGCTGCGTGAAGGTTCTCAAAGCCGTCGGCACCAAGGTTTCGGCGAAAAAGTGGTGGTTGTCTTCTGGTTCGAAGCCGAAGGTCTCGCCCGCCAGATGAAACGCGATCACCTGGCGTCTGCCATCGGCAAGCAGCCGAAATATACGCACAGCACCATATTCGATCTGATAAAAGGCACCTGATTTCTCGCCCTGCGCGTAAATTTCCGCTTCCGCAGTGAATGTGGAGATTGGCGAAAGACGGGCAACGGATATCCTGTCGGCAAAGCTCGCGGCGCGGGCTGCGGGAGCGGGGCGAGTGTCAGAATAGGCCAGCATGGGTTGCCTCCAGGATGATTTGATGAACCGAGAATGCAGCATGTTGGATCTCCGGAAAATTCGCTTGTTCCTCTACGGAAATACCCTTACGGGCTTGGCAGATGATCGAGCAGCTCGATGAGTTCATCGCCATTGAACGGTGTGGAAAGTTCTGCAGCCGCTCCCCGATCGGCATAAGAGGTGATCCCTGTCGTCAAAAGGACGATCTTGCGTCTCAATCGACCCAGCGACAGCCAGACGTCCTCTTCCGCCTTCAGCACTCGCGCGTCGATGACGGCGCAGGCGACCGTTTCCATTGATACTTTGGCGGCGCGCAAATTCACGAAGGACTCGACGACAAACCCCTCCGTCTCGAGGGCAAAGACCAACGATTGACGGAGACCCATGTCCGGCGCTACCACTGCTATTGTGTTTCGATCATCCACGTTCGAACCCGAAATTCGTGCGATTGAAGTCGCTGGAAGGTCCGAAAATAAACCGATGGATGATGCCGCGCCTTGCGCAGGATCAAATCTAGTTGGGGCCGAAACCCGCCGCCATCGCCATTCTCACGAGCTGGGGAAGGCTTTGCGCTTTCATCTTCGACATCACATTGGCTCGGTGAACTTCGACGGTGCGCGGGCTTATATCAAGATCATAGGCAATCGATTTATTTGGCAATCCCGCAACCACGGCGTTGAGCACCTGTCGCTCGCGTTCCGATAGAAACTCGAATCTTTGTCGAACGGATGCAATATCCTCCAAGTCCACAAGTTTGTCCTTCAGGCGCAGTGAAGCGCGCGTGAGTGCCTCCAGCAACACAGATTCCTCGAAAGGTTTTTCGATGAAATCGACCGCGCCGGCCTTCATCGCATCCACCGCCATCGGCACATCGCCATGGCCCGTGATAACGATTGATGGCAACATCACCTTCTGGGCCGTCAGGCAGCGCAACAGCTCAACGCCGCTCATATCGGGCATCCGAAGATCCGTGACCAGCACGCCGCTCTTGATATTGGGTGCGAAGTCGAGAAAGGCGGTCGCGCTTTCATGCACACGAACTGCATGGCCACTCATGGTCAGCATGAAAGCCAGCGACTTGCGGATCGCCTCTTCATCGTCGACGATATGGACCGTAAAATCATCCGAAGGCATGTCCCTGTCTCTCCCTGTAAGCCGGTATTGTGAAGCGGAAGGTCGATCCGCCAGCGCTGTTGCCAAGTGCTTCCATCGTACCTCCGTGAGATTCGACGATCCGCTTGGAAATCGACAAGCCGATGCCCATGCCGCCAGGTTTGGTCGTCACGAATGGGGTGAATAGCTGCGCGGCGATCTCATCGGGAATGCCGGTTCCGGAGTCTTCGACAGTCACCTCGACTTGTTCATTTCCGGCGACGGCGACACCAACCCTCAACTCCTTGCGATCCGTGTCGCGCATGGCTTCAATGGCATTGCGGATCAGATTGATAAGCACTTGCTGTATCTGGATCCGGTCGACCAATACGAGTTGGGCATCTTCGGCGAAGTCGAAGACCGTGAAGACGCCGCGCTCCCTTGAACCCACCAACGCCAGAGCGCCAGCCTCCTCCACGAGATTGCGGATGTTCTCCGGGCTCTTTTCCGTTTCGCCCTTGCTGACAAACTCTCTCAGGTGCCGGATAATCTGGCCGGCGCGCATGGATTGCTTCGACGTCTCTTCGAGAGCCTCACGCATCCGCTGGGCGGCCTCTCCGTCCAGGTCACGCGCCAGCCGCGAACAGCCATGCACGTAGTTTGCGATCGCCGACAGTGGCTGATTCAGTTCATGCGCAAGTGTAGACGCCATCTCTCCCATCTCGTTGAGACGCGCCAGTCGGGCGAGTTCTCCCTGGATTTCCTGGAGGCGCGCCGCCGATTCTTCCCGCTCTGTCAGATCGCGTATGAAGCCGGTGAAAAATGTCTGACCGGCGGTGTGCATTTCACCGACGGCGAGTTTCATGGGAAAGGTTGATCCGTCCTTACGTCGGCCCATGACAACCCGATCGACCCCGATGATACGCTTTTCACCGGTCTTCAGATACCGATCGATATAACCGTCGTGTTCGTGTCGGTAGGGTTCGGGCATGAGGATCCGCAGATTCTGGCCGATCACCTCGGGTTCGCTATAACCGAACTGTCTCACAGCCGCCGCGTTGAAAGACACGATCGTACCCTCCTTCGTGCTGACGACGGTGGCATCCAGAACGGTATCGAGAATTGATCGAAGATGGGCCTCCCGCACTGACAGGGCTCGTGCCGATTCCGAGATCCTGGAGCGGGCAATCCTCAAAAGTTCGCCGATTAGCAAAAATGAAACCCCGACCATGGAGAAGATCCCCATTTCCGCAAAGCTGACAAATCTCTGGGGATGGGCTGTCAGAAGGATCATGGCTCCCAGCAGTGAGAGAGCGAGAGAGGCCAAGCCGGGTCCAAGTCCCCCGAGAACGGACGAAATCAGGATGGCTGGAAGGAAAAGCGTGAAAATGACACGGTCGTCCAGAGTTTCCTGTAAACCCAATCTCACCACAAATGCCAGACAGGTCCCTACCACTGCCACAAGATAGCTTGTCCGTCGCGTGTGAGAACGTTTGAGAAGAAAATCAATAACTCCCTCTGTCCCTTCGGTGATCTTGATAAAACTCATTGATTCTCCGGCACTCTATCGCGCAAAATTGTTCATTAGAGTGCCATACACAATGGGCCGCGAGAAGTAACGTTTGTCAATTTAATGGATGCAGGTCTAAGGGGATAGGCTCAGCCGATCAGTCGATCGCAAGGTCCTGCATTCTCGATGGATGGTGATTGATTTGGGCCTGCGGAGAATCCGGGGTGGAGGGGCGCCAAGGGTCACCCTATGGTCGAGCCAACCCACCGTCAAGCTCTGGTGTGCAGGCTGTGCCGAGCATGAAGCCTTTACGCCCGACCATCATTTCTTTGCGCGAACCGCCGGCGCAGCTTGCAGACATTTGGCCTGCCGAACGATAGGTGGCCACAATGCGGGCCAACCTTCGAGGCGGGCATCAGTCTTGTTCTTCGTCGCGAGCCGATATTTCCTTGTCCAGCGCGTCGATAACAACGGCAAGCAGGTCGGTATAGCTTTCCAGAATCTCGACGAGTTCGGTATCTCCCATGGCCTTGGCTTTTGCGGCACGCGAATAAACGCGCAGCTCCGCTTCGCAGAGGGCTTCCCGTCGCGCAATAAGCTGTCCCAGATCCATGCGCTTGCCACCAGCTGTAAGTCGTCGGAACGGTCGTGCTCTTCAAAGCCTCACGGCTGATCTCAAACGCCGCGGACCAGATGAACTCTATGCATCTGTTTTCGAGAAATCCAGCACGATCCTGCCATCGATCTTGCCTTCCTTCAGCTTGGAAAAACCGTGTTGATGTCTTCGAGCGGCACCTTACGAATCTGGGCCGTGACCTTACCTTCCGCCGCGAAAGCCAGCGCTTCTGCGAGATCGCGCCTCGTGCCGACGATCGACCCTCGAACTGTGATGCGCTTCAATACGACATCAAATATGGGGGTCGGAAATTCACCAGGCGGAAGGCCGACCAAGCTTACAGTGCCTTTGCGCCGCACTATCTGCAGAGCTTGGGAAAAGGCGGGTGGTGAAACGGCGGTGACGAGGACGCCATGTGCGCCGCCGCCGGTCACGGCCAGGACGTCTTCAATTGCAGACATCTGTCGGGCATCGACGGCATAATCAGCGCCAAGATTGCGTGCGAGATCGAGCTTATCTTCGCTTACGTCGAGTGCTATGACCTTATAACCCATGGCCTTGGCATATTGTATTGCGACATTCCCCCAAACCGCAGATGCCTGAAAGCAACCCATTCACCGGGTTTTGCCTCGGTTTCATTTAATCCCGTGTAGGTGGTGACGCCAGCACACAGGATTGGGGAAATCACGGCAAAGTCGACGCCTTGCGGAAGGCGCGCCGCGAAGGCCGCCGATGCGACCACATCCTCGGCAACGCCGCCATTGCAGCTGTATCCAGTATTGTGCTGGTCTTCGCAGAGCGTTTCCCAACCGGTTTCGCAATATTCACATTTGAGGCACGCGTCATGAAGCCACGCCACACCAACCGGATCGCCAAGTGCAAATTCCGTGACGCCCGGGCCAAGCTCAACGACGACACCAGCTGCTTCATGTCCAGGAATTTAAGGCGGGTTTGGCTTGACGGGCCAGTCTCCATCGGCTGCATGCAAATAGGTATGGCAGATCCCGCACACCATGACTTTGACGAGGATCTCGCCCGGCCCCGGGATCGGGACCGGCACGCATTCGATAGAAAGTGGCTGTGCGAATTGGTGCACAACCGCAGCTTTCATCATCCGCGTCATGTCGATCTCCACTTGGTTGTGCCTCGGCAATCATGAAGCAGTCGCGCGAAAACTCGATCAATTGATGACAGCGCGTCAGAGAATGTTCCAACCGCAGGGCGATCAGGCTGCGGCCGCGAATTCCACGCGGTTTCTGCCATTGCGCTTGGCTTCATAAAGTGCTTCGTCGGCAGTTTTTAGCGCGCTCTTGATGCTCAATTGAGCATAATTTCCTGCAACTATCCCCAGGCTTATCGTAATGGTCACAGCCTTCGGCCCGGCGAGTACGGTGGTTCGCTCGACGGATATGCGGATCTGCTCGGCGATCGCCTGACCGCTCTCCAGCGTTGCGCCTGGAAGGAGAACGGCAAATTCCTCCCCGCCAAATCGGGCGACGACGTCGGACTTTCGAACGCAGGTCGAGATTGCGTGTGCTATCGCCACGAGAACGTCATCGCCTGTGTCATGTCCATGAGTATCGTTGACGAGTTTGAAATGGTCGATGTCAATCATCAAGATCGCGAAGTCTGCCCGCGCACCAACGGCACCTTCGAGGACGGAAGATGCCTGTGCATAAAACGCGCGCCGGTTCGCCAACCGCGTCAGAGGGTCGACCGCGGCGTCTCGTTCCAGGGCCTGGAAGAGTGCCCAGCGCTTTCGTTCATTGGAGAGCAGATCGTAGAGCAGCATGATGCCAATCGCGTTGATGGCAACAAAGGGCAGGGCGATCTCGAGGAACACAGTTAAGGAGACGGAACCTCCCTGCCAGACCGAAAACATCATCGGCCAGGGCGCGATCAGAGCAAGTGTAAACGATCTCGAAAATCGCCATGAAAAGCGGCGTTCCGCCATTACGGCAATGACATAGCCGATCAGCGTGGTCGCCAGAATTGCAACGATTTCCGCGTTCGCCGACTGTCCATCGGAAAGCAGACGACAGCCGCACGCCACCAGCAAGGTGATTGTCGACCCGACGGCGCCGGCGAACGTATAGGCAAGAGCCAAAACCGCGACGCGCCCGTCATAGGAAATGCCTCCGCCGAAATGCACCGGATCGGTCAGTGTCGCGACCGACACGACGCCAAACAGGCACCCAACCAACAAATTGCAGCGAAACTCGGATCGGCTCACTCTGATCGCGACGGAATAGGCGAGAATAACCAGGGAGGAGTAAGCGATACTCCTGAACAGTCCGACCGATAAGAGCGCCACATCCATCTTAGACTGACGGTTTCAGCCGTCTCCCATTGTTTAAAAAATTGCGCAGTGGATAGGGCTCACGCCAAAAGGGTTGATCGATCCCAAAGTCGATGACTGCGTCGGTGGCCCGCCCCCCATCTCGGTGGCCCAGTGAAAATTAAGATACGAAAGTTAACGAAAGACTAACGGCCAGTGTGTCGGAAACAAAAAAGCTCCCCATTACTTCGATGGGGAGCCCTTGATCAATATTTGTGCCGGCCGCGTCGCCTATGCGGCTCGATATTGCTGTTGATCGCCAGCGCCACCGAATACCTTGAAGCCGGAAATGAGATGTTCCAGCGTCTGGGCTTCGCCGGCTACCGAGTGTAGAGCTGCCGCCGATTCTTCGACCATCGCAGCATTCTGCTGGGTGTCTCTGTCGATTTGCGAGACAGCAGATTCGATCTCATGAATTCCGGCGGACTGTTCCCGCGATTTCTGCACGATCTTCGAAACATGTACTGACATTCCGGAAACCTCGCCCGAAATTCGCTTGAGCGCATCTCCGGCCCGGCCGACCAAGGCAACGCCATTGTTGACATGGTCGGCTGAATTGCTGACGAGCACCTTTATTTCCTTGGCGGCCGAGGCAGAGCGCTGCGCCAATTCGCGCACTTCCTGAGCGACGACGGCAAAGCCCTTTCCGGCTTCCCCGGCGCGTGCCGCTTCTACGCCTGCATTCAGCGCCAAGAGGTTCGTCTGGAAGGCGATTTCGTCGATCACGCCGATAATCTGTCCGATTTCGCGAGACGAGGCCTCGATCGTCACCATCGCCTCGACAGCGCTTGTCACAACCGCACCTGACTCTTCGGCGCTTCGTGCAGCCTGACCCACCATTTCGCCCACCATGTCAGCCGTCGCGGTGGTTTCGCGCACCGTCGTCAAAACTTGTGCCAGGGCAACCGCGGTTTCTGTCACACCTGCCGCTTGTCTTTCTGTTCGCTTCGATAGTTCGTCATTCGCCTGGCTGATTTGCCGGGATCCGTTTCGAACCGAATTGGCGGCGTGACCCGCGCGCTCAAGAACGCGCTGCAACTGTTCGATCGACGCGTTGAGGGCGGTCCGAAGATCATCCATGTGGCCGACCAGCGGTTCGTGAATTCGGACAGTGAGGTCTCCGGCCGCCAGTTTGGTGAGCGCCGGCCGCAAGCTGTCGACCGCGTGCGTTACGGCGCGATGCGCCTCCGCCGTAACCTTTTCTTGCTCAATTCGCTGAGCAAGGATCTGAGCGTCGGCAACACGCGCCTTTTCGGACATGTCCAGTGCCTGCTTTTCGGATCTGGTGGCGTCCTCGATGGAGCGCTCTGCAGTCAAGAACGCCTTGACCATTGCAGATGTCGTGGTGACGAGCGCGGCAGCTTGCACGAGCAAGACGACAGCGTGCAGCATGACCCGAGAGAGATGCGATTCGCCTGGAAAGACGGCGAGGGGAAGCGCCACGTATAACGCGAGGTGGTGAACGGCCACCAGCGCCGTGAAGGCAGCGATCGCTCGCCAGTCGACCCAGGCCGCACAGATGGCAAGTGATGCGAAGAAGTACATGTGAATGTCAACCTGCAGCGACGAGCCTGCAAAAGCGTAGACCAGCATGGCCACCGTTCCGGCCTGGGCCAGCGAGGACACGACACGGGTCGTGGCACTGGAGCGTCCTTTTATCCAGCAGGCCGTTGCCGCTGCCACCATCGCGAACGTCGCGAAAGCCGTCAGCCAATCGAAACCGTCCTCGCGGAACGTCAGCCGGCCGATCAAAAGCAGCAGATTGACCCACAACAATCCGACGATTCCATAGGATGCCTGAATTCTCAGTTGTTCTAATGCGCGCATGGCATTGCTTTCTAAAGGGTAGGACGAGAGGATAGGCAGCCGGCGAGTAACGGGCTTGCGATGACGAGCAGTGCGCCAGCGTTTTTGGCGCTTCGGGCGAATTGCGGGTTTTCTGAATAAGCAACGGCGATCCAGGGCATTGCGCTGGAAGAGACGAATTGGCCTCCGGCTTCGGCAATAATGGAGAGCGTCTGGCCTTCGCTGTTTCCGGGGGGCGAGATGACCACCACAAATCCTGCTCTCGGATAAGCGATGACTGTCACCAATAGCATCGCAAACAACGAGAACACTATTGCGATCGCAGCGAAATTAACACGTTCGTTGTCGGCTGCGGCCGTCCGACTTGCGAACTCGTCGGCACTACGCATCGGCACCGCCTGACGAAGAAAGCTTGTTGAACAGCGTTGCGACCGCCTTGCGGACGGATGGCTCCTCGATCTTCTCGAATTGCAGCGCGAGCACATGTGCATCACCCGAAAGCGGCTTCACCGTCTCGACTGGCCCGTTCGGCAAGCCCTCAAAAAAAGCACTAATAATGACCTTCATATGTGAAGCCATATGGTGCAGATTGCTGGCCGATACGCGATTCCTGCCACTCTCATATTTCTGGATCTGCTGAAACGTGACGCCCAGATGTGCACCAAAAGCCGACTGTGATATTCCTCGCGCCTGCCGCAACTCGCGAACATGGGAGCCGACGGCAACATCGACAGGATCTATGCTGTTGTTCGCCCTTCCACGCCGTTTTGCCACCATGATCATTCCAGTTGAGCGGTCCGCGCGCACCCTTGCGTTCAGCGGTCGAACCCCGTGTGTGGTCGCCACCTCCTGTCAGCCGGCCGGTGGTTTGTCGGACTTGACGACACCAGGCAGTCGAATTCGCGGGTCATTGTCTTAGAAATAGAGTAGTTGCGTTGAAGAACGGTTAATGGCGGCGGAATGGCAGTGTTCTGCCCGCAACGTTGACGGATTATTGAGTTGAAACGACGCGATCAATCCAGATTGATCGGACGATGGTCGGATCAGCAAATCCCGCTCTGCGAACCCGTCAAATGATATTTGAGAGCGGCAGTTTAACCATTGAGAAATTTTTTCACCCCAAAAGTTGATCTAAGTCAATTCAGAGAAAACAATGCCGATAACACCCCTGTCGACAACGAGCCCGAATGCGCTGGACGAGTATCTGGACTTGCGATCTGTCCCCAGCCACAGACATTTTGGCCGCAGCAAGATCATCGATCGCTTTCGGTTGGCTGTTCCGTTCGACCATATTTATATCAGCGGACTGGATGTGGATAATTACCGTTTCGGGCGCGGCGTTTCTGTCGATACCGACATGCCGCCAGCCTATGTCGACGCTTATACGGCCGACCGGCTGGCTGCGATAGATCCTTTTGCCTTGGCGGCGCAGGATTCAAAGACCGTGGTCGCAGAGAGCGACGTGTATGCTATCACCCCGCCGCCGCAGCGGGTGGAATATCTGGCTCGATCCTTCGGGGTTCGAAATCGGACATTTTTCCCAGTCATGCGCAACGAGCTTGTGTACGGCGCTGTCTGTTACACCCGAGAAACACCATTCGACAAAGAAGAAGTGCAGTTTCTATCTTTGGTATCTACCGGGATTCATACCGAGATCACTCGACCTTTGATGGAGCGTTTCGCAGCGCAGCAAATGCGCCTGACGAAAGGCGAAATCGTTTGTCTCGCAAAGGCAAGTCTTGGGCTGACGAGCGAGGAAATTGCTCTGCAGACCGATTATCAGAGCGATACGGTCAACAGTTACATCAAGAACGCCGTGAAGAAGCTCGGCGCAGCCAATCGATCGCAGGCAATTGCCGAGGCGATACGGCGACGCCTCATCGACTAGAATCAGATCTCAATGCAAAGGCCACGCGCCCGTAGTTCCGCGTTGAAATCTGCCAGCAAATGCATTCGCGGTCCGAAGTCCGCGAGAAGTGCCGCGACGGTTGACGCCGCAGGTTCGTCCTGCGGCTCATTGATACAGTAACCTTGGCCGACGGCACAGATCTCGCAACCAACCGCAAGAAGGTCATCGATTAATTTGCCAATCAGGCTGTTGGTCGTGGGGAGTATATCCATATCACGCCGGCAGAGGGCAGCTTCCGTCATCTGGCCAGTGCACTTTGGGCAAGGCAATGCCCTTCCTGAACGCCGATCTGCTCCGCCGCCTCATTGGCCACGACCAGTTTGTCGAGAACAGACTCCATTTCAAGATGTAGTTCCTGGAGGCGATTGCGGACCAGACGCATCGCGGTCAGTTGCGCCTGGGCAGGTGTCAGGATCTGGCGCTCTGCACCGTGAAATTTGATGACGTTCGACATAGTGCACCTCAATCGAGCCGCGCGGCAGGCCGATCTGCCAACTGCGGTATGACAATCTGATTTTAGATTGGATGTCAGGCCGCCGTCATGCAGCGCCGATCCCATCGATCTCCGACAACCTCAAAAATAGGGTCGACTCGTTAAATCACCATTAACAAGACAATTCGACTGCAACAAACTGGGCGATTTTATCCAGCTTGAGCTTTTGCTCGTCTTTAGTCAATGAGGTGACGCCGCAGAGCTTCCGCAATAGCCTGGGAGCGGTTTGTAGCGTACAACTTTTTCGAGGCAAGTTGGAAATAAGTATTAATCGTATTCTTCTGGAAACCGGTCGCGATTGATATCTCATCTGTCGTCAGGCCCATGCTGGCCATGCGCAGGCATTCCAGTTCGCCAGAGCTGAGACGAAGGTTGTCGGCCGCAAACCTGTCCATCACCGGTTTTGTGAAAGCCTGATGAAGCGGCGGTGAAACCATGGAGAGATACTCGATTTCCTCACGGCTGAATGCCTCCGCTCTCGTAAACCCGACGGCGCCATAAACGTAATCCTTCCTTCTCAAAAGAAAGTACGTTCTGTTGTGGATGTTATGGCGGTCAAGAACTTGGGCAAGCCGGCGACTCGGACGACAGCGCTGGTAAACTTCGTTTTCCGTCACCACGGTCCCTTCAACCGGCAAGGCGGTGATGAACGGATCTTCGAGGAAGAGTTCCTCCTCGACATAGGTGTAGACGAACGTAGGCGGCAGATCACTGTCGATCGAGCGGCAGCTGGCATAGTCGAATTCAGCGATATCGAGCCCACTGATCATCACGTTCTCGAACGCAACGGCCAAGCGAGTTCGCTCAATGAGCGGATGATGGCGAAAGTTGCGATATTTCGGCCTGGAGTTGAGATCTGGGTAGGTGAGGGCGGCTACCTCCGGGGACGGCATAGAGTGGGGCATGTCGTTGGCTCAAGCTCCTTTTCTCATCTCGTCCGATCCGCATCGCCGAGACGCAAATCAAGGGGCGTTTTGATTATACGTTCAAACGGTGTTCGATTCCACGAAAGTCGTCGCCTTAACACCTTAGAGATGGCTAAAGTGAGGATTGTCTCAAATTGGCGCCATTCACTTCATCTTTGCTCAAACAATCTGCCCTAAATCTGGGGTTGGGCAGCGACAATCGCGCGATGACGCGCGGACTTCACATGGCCGAAAACGAGGATGAAACGCCAACCCTATCAGGGGCTTGAGCGACTTTGATCCAAGCTATGACCCGGTCATCGTGGGGGATAAGTCTAGCATGCCTCCGTATTAAGCAAATATTCCCAAATTTAGGGTACACTGTTTGCTATCTAGCAGGGTTTGCGGCGATTTTGCCGAAGCATGATGCTTCAAACCCTCTCCGATCAGCCGGAATTTTCCAAAGTCCCCTTGTGGATTCGCCAAGGCGCGTCCGCCCTCTTTGTTTTGCGTTCGAGGAAAAAATGAAAATTCACCACGCTATCCTGGCAGCCGCCGCCACCTTGGGCGCGATCGCCGCTTCGGCTCCCTATGCTTACGCTCTCGAAAAACCGACCGGTGAGGTCGTGCTGACCGTCAAGGCGGCGAACCTGAAGCATGCAAATGTCGACGGGAACGCCCAGTTCGATCTGGCAATGCTGGAGGCCCTGGCGGGACGTCGGGGGAAAATGGAGACGCCCTGGACTTCAGGAAAGGTCGAATTCTCCGGCCCGCTGCTGCGCGCAGTGCTCGACGCCGCCGGTGCGCAGGGATCGAAGCTGAGGGTGATCGCTCTTAACGATTATTCCGCGGAGGTTCCGATGGAGGACGCCTCGAAGATCGATACGATGCTTGCCACCCGCATGGATGGAAAACAGATGTCGGTCCGCGACAAGGGACCGCTGTTCCTGATCTATCCCTTCGACTCGACCCCTAGCCTGTTCAACGAGAAATACTTCTCGCGCTCTGTCTGGCAGATTTCGAAGATCGAGGTCAGCGAGTGAAAACCGCCGCCCAACACAATGGCGATGTCATTCGCAGAGCCAGCAAGGCCACTATGGTCCTGCAGGGCTTCGCCATCGTATTGATGTTGGGCCTGGCCTATGTCTTGGCCGACATTTCCCATCGCTACGGAACACTTTAGGATGGCATTCGGGAAAATGCCCTCTGGTCGGTCTATCAACTCGATCGCGAGGCCCGCCGTCTGCACGAAGTCTTGCATCTGATCCACGTGGAGAACAATCAAGACCCCGCCAGCCTCAAGGCCTTGTCGACGCGCTACGACATCCTCTATTCGCGCATGGACATTATCGAAAAGGCGAATTTCGAGCAAAAGTTCGCGCTTGAAAACAGCGTCCGCGAAAAGACAACGGCCATCAAGTCCGTCGTTTTCGGCATTGTCGCATACTTCGACAAGATCGCGGCGGGCAAGTCGCTGACGGCCCAAGAGATCGTCTTGATCGATACCAAGCTCGAGACAACCATCGAAAACACTGAAGAACTGCTGATTTATACGAACAACTGGGTATCCGTTAATCGTGCGGAAAGCCGCAGCGAACTTCTGAAACTGCAGATTAAATCCGCGTTGCTGGTAGTGATGCTGGTCTTTTCGGTCATCTTCCTGATTTTCTCGCTACGCCGTCAGCTCAGGTCCGTCAAGCGAGCCGGTCTCGATCTGGAGTCGATGGCAAAGGAGCTGAATGCTTCCTACCTTGCAGCCGAAGCCGGCAACCAGGCCAAGTCACAGTTCATGGCGACGATGGGTCACGAAATTCGCACGCCCCTCAACGCCATCCTGGGCACCGCCGAACTGCTCGAGCTGTCGCCACTTCCAGCTGAGGTGGCGCCAGGCGTGCAAACGATCCGGCGCTCCGGGAACGCGCTGCTCGAGATCATCAATGAGATCCTGGATTTCGCGAAGATCGAGCACGGCAAGATCGAGGTCGAGATTCGCAACGTCCCCTTGCTGCCCCTGGCCGAGGCGACAGTCGAAATGATCCGGGATCGTGCGCTTGAACATGGAAACCGTGTCGAGTTGCGCCTGCCTGAAAAACTGACAGCACCCGCCATCAGGACAGATCCGACCCGCCTCCGACAAGTTATGCTCAATCTCCTGAGCAATGCCGTGAAATTCACCCGCGATGGCGCTGTGACGATGACCATCGCCGAAGTGGCACGCCGCGGCAGTGCGTTGCTGCGAGTCGAGATCTCAGACACTGGGATCGGAATCGATCCATCGAGCATGAACAAGCTTTTTCGGCCCTTTTCCCAGGTCGATGCCTCGATCAGCCGCAAGTACGGAGGAACCGGGCTTGGTCTGACGATCTGCAAGCAGATCGTCGAGGCGCTGGGTGGAGAGATCGGCGTTTCAAGTACCAAGGGAGAAGGAAGCACCTTCTGGTTCGAGATTCCGATGGTCGCCGCTGACGAGCCAACAACCGGGAGCCTGGTTTCTGCCCCACAGATGGCTACCGTCGAAGCGCTTCCCATCCTCAACATCTTGCTCGTCGAGGATAATGTGGTCAACCAGCAGGTCGCGGCTGGCTTTCTCAGACACCTCGGTCAGCACGTGCTGATCGCCAATGATGGGTTTGAAGCCATCGCTGCCATAGAACAGCATCGGTTCGATCTTGTCCTCATGGATATGCAAATGCCGAATCTGGACGGCATCGAAGCAACACGCCGCATACGCGTCATGCCTGGAGTCTCTACCGATCTTGCCATCATCGCCATGACCGCGAACGCCTCCGACGACGACCGGCTTCGATGCCGTGAAGCCGGCATGAATGCTTTCCAAAGCAAGCCGGTGACGATGCCGCAGTTGCGTAAGATCGTCGCTGACACCCGAAAGATTACCGCTCCGGACAATGACACCCGGACCGTGGCAGCGGGCAAGGACAATAATAACGGCTTCGACGACAGTTTTGCCGCGCGCCGCAAAGAGATAGTCGATGCCCTGGGCGACGAAGTGTTCGAGGAGTTAGTCGTCAGCTTCTTCGACGACGCTGCGACGGTTCTCGATGAACTCGCGAATGCACTCAAGGCGAACGACCACAGACGACTTGATCCTCTCTTACATACATTGAAGGGAGCCGCATCGAGCATCGGCCTGGTTGAAATAGCGGAAACGTCCCAGCGCCTGCGGGGCCGGGACTTTTCTGAAATGCAATTGAGCGCGCTGGAAGAGCTCATGACGAGCTGCAGGCAACGCTGCGCGAACTGACAGGGAAAAGAATGCGTATTTTACTCGTCGATGATAACAAGACCAATCTCATCTTTCTCACCAAGCTGGTAGAAAAGCTTCCCGGCTGTACCGCGGTCCCCTTCGGAAATCCGGTCGATGTCCTGACCGCGATGCCGGGGCTCGATTTCGATATCGCAATTGTCGATTTCCAGATGCCTGACTACAACGGGGTCGAGTTGCTGACGGAGATCATGCATTTCGACAAATACAGAATGAAGCCCGTGGTTTTTGTCACGGCAGACGGTGACACGTCAGTGCGCATGTCAGCGCTGAATGCCGGGGCCATTGATTTTCTGACCAAACCCGTACAGCCGCTGGAATTCCAGGCCCGGATGCGCAATCTGGTAGCACTGGTCGAAGCGCAGAACAAACTCGCGGACAAGGCTGCCTGGTTGCGTCAGGAGGTCGACAAGGCGGTGCTCGAACTGCGCGCGCGCGAGGAAGAAATCATCGATCGGCTGGCGATCGCTGCAAGTTATAAAGATGCCGAAACGGCAAAGCACACCAAGCGCGTGGGATGCTACTCCGAGGCAATCGCGATCGCATATGGTCTGAAGCCGGAGTTCTGTTCCGATATCCGGCTTGCCTCGCCCATGCACGATATCGGTAAGGTCGCTATTCCAGACGCCGTGCTTCTAAAGAAAGGCAAGCTGACCGAACAGGAGTTTTCGGCCATGCAACGCCACACCATTGCCGGTTGCGATATCCTGCGGGAATCCAAGTCCAGCCTGCTTCAGCTCGCCGCAGAAATTGCCGGCAGCCATCATGAACGTTGGGACGGCCAAGGATATCCTTTCCGTCTTTCCGGTGAGGCAATTCCCCTATCGGGTCGAATCGTGGCAATTGCTGACAATTTCGACGCCTTAACGACCGCAAGGCCCTACAAGGAAGCATGGAGTGTCGAGCGCACCGTGGATCACATCCGCGAGCGTGCGGGCACCCAGTTCGACCCACATTGCGTCGATGCATTCCTCGAAGCATTGCCTTCGATCCTGAAAATCATGCTCGAGAACCTCGAGCAACCTGTCGTCGCCGCACACGGCGACGTGAACGTCACCTACCAGACAATAGAATATAGAGAAGCGATCTGAAACATGACTACGATTGAGGCCGTACAAGAGGAGCGCCGCTCCTTTCCCCGGTGGAAGACTTTGAAGGCTGTGCGCATTCTTTTCCACTCGGGCGCCAGTTCGTTCGACGGCATCGTGCGCAACATGTCAGAAGGCGGGGCCAAGGTGATACTGGAATCATCCATAGGTCTTCCCGATGATATCGAGCTGGTCTTCGAAGACGGCACAAAGAAGTCGGCCAAAGTTGTTCGACGGGGCTTAACGGAGATTGGCGTCGCTTTTGTCTCCCTCCCTGGGAAATAGAACCGTGCATGAACAATGCTCTCTATATTAGTGGCGCGTTAACCTTTGAGCCCTAATATTAGGACGTACGAAATCGCCCACGGACGCGTTCGAGTCATGCTTGATAGGCACGCGCGCAATCTTAGCTTCCTATCAAGCATACCGCGGGACGAGCGATCCCGCTTTAAGGCAACTCGATGTCGAACCATAGCGCACAGCGGCAACTGAATGAACGCCTCGATTTTGTTGGCCTCGATGTGGACCAACGGCGTTCGCTAGCCGCCCTCTCACCGACGATCGGCGGGTCGCTGGATGGCGCCCTCGACACATTTTACAAGAAGGCGCGTGTCCATCCCGATACCGCACATTTTTTCGCCAACGAGGCCCATATCCAGCATGCCAAGAGCCGGCAGATCGATCACTGGAAAAGGATTGCCGCTGCAACCTTCGACGACAGCTATGTCGAGGCGGTTTCCACCGTCGGCCGCACCCATGCCAGGCTGGGACTTGAACCACGTTGGTATATTGGCGGCTATGCACTCATCCTCGAATCCATCGTGCGATCCGTGGTCGATCAGGAACTCTCGGGTCTGTTGCACCGACGCAAAGCCAAGAAGCTCGGCGATGACATTTCTTCAGTCGTCAAGGCGGCGCTGGTCGACATGGACTACGCGATCTCCGTCTATCTCGATGTGCTCGATACCCAGCGCAAGCAAGCCGAAGAAACCCAGAAACATCTCAAGGAAGAGCAGGACAATGTCATTTCCGCGCTCGACAGCGCACTCAACGCGCTGGCGGCAGGCGACCTGACCGCTCCGCTACGCCAGGACATGTCGTCCGACTTCCAGAGCCTTAAGAACAATTACAACACTTCGATCGGCAGCCTTGGCGCCGCGCTGGCACAGATCAGTGATTCCGTCGAAACGGTCTCGATGCAGTCGAATGAAATCTCTTCCGCGACGGACGACATGGCCAAGCGAACAGAAACACAGGCATCAGCGCTTGAGGAGACCGCAGCTGCACTTGAGCAGATTGCGACGATTTCGCGGCTGGCTCAGTCACGCACCGACGACATCCAGAAGGTTGTCCTGCAGTCGGCCACCGAAGCTGCCCAGTCCGGCGTCATCGTGGAGGAAGCCGTCAAGGCGATGAGCGAGATCGAAGGATCTTCCCAACGCATGACGCAGATCATCGGTACGATCGACGAGATCGCCTTCCAGACCAATCTGTTGGCGCTGAACGCGGGGGTCGAAGCAGCGCGCGCAGGTGATCAAGGAAAGGGTTTTGCAGTTGTCGCCCAGGAGGTTCGCGAATTGGCGCAACGCTCGGCGGTGGCTGCCAAGGAAATAAGGGAGTTGATCGGCAAGTCTTCGACCGACGTTTCCCGCGGCGTTGCACTGGTCAACGATACCGGAAAAATCCTTCGCACCATCGGCGGGCAGGTCCAGACAATCCACGAGCACATGAGCACGATTGTGCAGTCGGCGAAGGAACAGGCTTCCGGGATCGCCGAGATCAATACGGCTGTCAGCAATATGGACCTGATCACGCAGCAAAATGCCGCGATGGTCGAGGAAACGTCCGCCGCAACCATGAAGATGTCGGCTGAAGCTGTGCGTCTTGGTCAACTTGTCTCAGGTTTCAAGGTTGACAATACCCGCCGGCCCGAAAAACCAACTGACGTTCAACGCTCACCAGCGCGCCGGTTGATGGCCACTGTCGCAAAACAGTTCGGTGCGGCACGCGCGGTCGACAACTGGCAGGAATTCTGAGCGCGCTTTAGGTTGTCAAAATTTCCTGCATGTGTGACGCAACGATCTGCCGAGGAACGGAAATGGACGAGAATCTAGTCGCAGTCGTGGATCGATTGGTCGTCCGCAACCACGTCATGGGTAATCAGATTCTCGCATTGCAGGCGGTATGCGCCGCCGCATTCGCCGAGATTTGTCTTCTTCAGCGAGATCCCCGACTGGCGGCGCTGCGCACAAGCGCGATGCTGGGAGGAACTGCTCAAGCTATCGCGGACGGCTTCTCTTCGATGCCGTCGGTCGGTGATTTCGATACGTCCGAAATAACCCAGATGTTGGAGAAGATTGCGGACATTTCGGAAAAGACGGTGCTGGATCGCGACATCAACCGACACCTAAGCTCTGGCGCCGACACCAACGTCAGCTAACCACTGATCATTTTTCCTTGGATGCCTATAGAAGGGAATTAGGCTCTTGCCTCTTCCCCCGAGCGCTCACGCTTGTGCGGCTTGGGACCAACGGCTTTCCAAACGCCGAACTTCCAGAGAATGCGCTTTGTTTCGGCATCTGCCTGAAATATAGACCATTTTGGTCGGGGCTAGCCGGTGTATTTATCAGTTTTTAATCTTTCTATCCTATTTTTCGGAACATGACTTCCAGGCCGATATCTGGCTTTTCGGTCATCCCCACGTTGAACTTCAACGCGCTGGTCGGGTCGCCGCGCCGCGTCGCTTTGTCGTTTCGTTCCGCTTTATTTCCGCATGGCCTTGGAGCTTTGAATGTCGCTTTTCGGTATCGCTACCCGCCTTTATCTGCTTATAGGTTTGTCGCTCCTCCTGGTCGCGGGTGTGATGATCTTCACGTTGCGCGACACGGCGTCCGGCCTGGAAGATGAGCGGAGGTCTCTTTTGCTGACCGTCGATGAAGTCGCGCTGTCGCTCATTGAACAAAAATATTCCCTGGAGACTTCCGGCGCATTATCGCGCGCAGAGGCTCAGCGCAGCGCTCTCGATGAACTCGGAAAGATCAGATATGGCGAAAGTGGGTATCTGTGGGTCAACGATCTCAAGCAGGTCGTCCTCATGCATCCGATCAAGCCGGAGCTCAACGGCCAGGACGTCACAGACATGAAGGATCCGAATGGCAAGGCACTCTTTGTCGAGTTCGTGAAGACCGCCCAGGCGAAGCGTTCCGGATTCGTCGACTATATCTGGCCGAAACCGGGCGTGAAGGAACCGGTTCGCAAGCTCTCGCATGTCGCCTTGTTCGAACCTTGGGGCTGGGTGGTTGGAAACGGCGTCTACCTCGATGATCTCGATGCAAAATTCTGGCAGACGGCACGCAGCGCCATGATAATCGCGATTGTCGGGGCGATCGTGATGCTGGCCGGTGCATTTACGATCATTCGCTCGGTAATTCGCCCGCTGGCGCGGCTTCGCGAAGCGATGAACCGTATCGCCGCCGAAGATTTTGCCGGTAAAATCCCCGACGTCGACCGGCGAGACGAGGTCGGGCAGATGGCGAGAACACTCGGTGCGCTGCGCGACTCCGTCAATGACAGGGTGCAATTGCGGCTCGCAGAAACGGATGCGCAACGCGCTCTTCTGGACCAGGAACGAGCCGAGGCCGAGCGCCTCCAGGCAATTCATGCCGGCAATCTCGATCTCGTCGTCTCGGAACTGGGGGCGGGCCTTGCCAGGCTTGCTGAATGCAACATTCGCCTGACGCTGGATGAGCCCTTCCCAGGCGATTTCGAACGCTTGCGGCTGGATTTCAACAACTCCATTGCGACTTTCCAAGCGACTCTGGAGCAGGTGCTGGCGCAAACCGGTGCACTTCAGGCGAATGGCCAGGAGATGCATACCGCAGCGGACAATCTGGCGAAGCGCACGGAACAGCAGGCGGCCGCGCTTGAGCAGACATCTGCTGCCCTCGAGCAGGTGACGGCGACGGTCAAGGCGTCGTCGGAGCGCACCCAGGAAACGCGGCGCCTGGTAATCGACGCGAAGAAATGTGCGGTCGCATCGGGAGACGTCGTGCGTGAAACAGTCGATGCCATGCGTCGCATCGAGACAGCGTCGGAGGAAATCAATCAAATCATCGGCGCCATCGACGAGATCGCCTTCCAGACCAACCTGCTGGCGCTGAACGCAGGCGTCGAGGCCGCCCGCGCTGGCGAAGCCGGCAAGGGGTTTGCCGTCGTCGCCCAGGAGGTTCGCGAACTTGCGCAACGGTCGGCCCGTGCTGCCAAGGAGATCAAGTCGCTGATATCGAACTCAGTGGTCGCGGTGTCGGCCGGAGTTCGGCTCGTTGGCGAGACGGGGGCATCGCTGGATCAGATCGAAGGCTTCGTGGCTGCGATCGACAGCAATGTCGATGCGATCGCCACCGCTGCTGCTGAGCAGTCGGTCGGATTGCAGCAGATCAGTGCTGCCGTAAATGATATTGACCAGATGACACAGCAGAATGCTTCGATGGTTCAGGAAACGACAGCTATAAGCTTCACATTGTCGGAAGGCGCTAATCTTCTTGCTGCGCTTGTCGGTCGCTTCAAGCTCAACCGCCGCGCCGCCCGCCGTGAACCGGGGTCGGACGCGGACCTGGCCGGAAGCAACCGCGGCAGGGCGGGACACGATGTCGCACGCGCGGCGTAGCTGCAAGACTAAGGGTTGAGAGTGGAAAACAGGCGAAAATCTTCGGACTATTCGCCTGTGGCCATGAGTTCGGGATGATTGCTGGACATGGGCGTGCCCGCGAAAAGCATCGAGCAATCAGGGTCAGGAACATCGATGCAGCGTCCGCGCAATTGCAGATATTGGGCGATGTCCAGGAGCAAATGGCTACGATCGCCAAAGCGTTCGATAACCTCGTTGACGTTTCGCCTGACTTCATCGGAAACGTCTTCGTCGTCCCCCAGGCAGTAATGCGCCGAACCGATTGCACAAATATTACTACCTGCCGCAATGATCGCCGCAACAAACTCCGGTATTTCGTGTCGTTTCATCCTGCTATGGTCCCGAATATGCCCCTTCGGTGATCTTGCCGATTCGATGTACTCGATGAAATGAAATGATTTTCGAGGGCCTATGCAGAAAATGAATAATAGGAATGAATTGGGTCTGCTGGCTGTTTTCGAAGCCGTTGCCGAAACGCGGTCGATCACCCGCGCAGCGGAACGCCTGGCGCTTAGCCAGCCCGCTGTCAGCCACGCTTTGAACCGCCTGAGAGACCGTATCGGAGATCCGCTTTTTTTGCGCGGTCGGAACGGTTTGCTGCCGACGCCGAGAGCGGTTGCAATGATGGAACCGGTTAGAGATATCCTTCGGGCTGCCGATACGATCTTTGCCGACGGCAGCTACAATCCGCTCGAGGATCCCAGGACATTTCGGTTGGCCGCGAGCGAATATTCCATCGCTACCCTTATTCCGCGTATCATTCCCATGCTCCGCAACCGCGCGCCAAAGGCGATTCTCGAGGTGATGCCCTTTGGCGGCACGACTTTGGGCGAGATGGAGACCGGTGCGGTCGATTGTAGCTTCTGGGGAAGTGCCGTGCCGCCGGCTCCTTGGCAGACGCGGTCGCTGTTTCGCGAGCAACTGATCGGCGTCGTTGGAGAAACGCATCCCTTGGCGGATAAGGCGCGGCGGGGTCAGGTCACATTGGACGATTACCTTGCTTATCCGCATATCGTCGTTTCGATGAAAGAACCGGGCCGCAGTCAGATCGACGTGGCGCTCGAAGAAATCGGGCGGACACGCAATGTGACGGTATCGACCCACAGCTTCTCGGCCAACATCGCCTCTTTGCTTGCCAGCGACCTGATCAGCTCGCTGCCCTCAAGGCTTGTCAGCAACGCCCGTGATCGCGGGCTGGTGGGTTTCGAACTGCCTTTGGCGGTGCCGCGCTTTTCCTATTGCCTGGCATGGCACAGGCGAACCGAAGCGGATCCGGCACTGATCTGGTTTCGTGGAATGATATTCGAGCTTGCCCAGGAAACAGCGGTGGATTCCGTGGCTCGCCTCTTCGAACAGGGCAAAATGTCGTCAGACGCCTAGGCGATGTTTGCGATGGCGGTTTGGTCGTCTTTTCCCGCTCCAGCCGCCGGAGCAAGTTTGTAACAGTCGCGCCCGTTCATCTTGGCCTCGTAAAGCGCAAGGTCCGCGCGTCGCATCGTGTCCTCGAGCGTTTCGCTATGCCCTGTCTGAGCGATTCCGAAGCTGGCGCTGATCGATGTTGCTTCCGGGACGAGACGATAGCTTTGTTGGGTGAGGGCCGAGCGTAGCGTCTTGACCAGCAATATCGCCTGGAGTTCGTCGCAAGGGCTCAACAGCATGGCAAATTCTTCGCCGCCGATACGGCCGCAAATGCCCTTTTCCCCGCATAACTGTCTCGACAACGATCCGAAGGTCGCGATCACTTCATCGCCGGCAGCATGCCCAAAACGATCGTTGATCGACTTGAAGTGATCCAGATCCGCCATGATCACACACTGCGGGATGCCAGGCAGTGCGCAAGCGAGTATTGTACGTCCCTGGCTCAGAAAGCCCTTGCGATTGAGGGTGTCCGACAGCGAATCCTGCTGCGCGTCGATGCAAGCGTCTGCCATCAATTCCGTCACGATGACCCCGAATATCGTCAGTCCCAGCAGGAGCGACAGGATGGCGCCTGCCGTCTGGGAGTAGTAGGCATAGGTGCTGACGATATAGGAGCGCACGCCCGCGCCCGTGCTGATCTGGTAGGCCAAGGCGGCTTTCATCGCAAATTGCGTGCTCGACAGCCCAAGGATCGTTGCGAGCAAGAGGTCGGCGGTCCGACGACGTCGTCTCGACCATATCGCTGCTGCTGCCAATGCGGTCATGATGACCGAAGGTGCCTGATAACCGATAGCGTGCAGGAGGGAGTCGCGAGGCAGGTCATAAAGAACAAGGGGCTGCAGCGCGACAAACAGGATGAGCGGCAGGACGAGCA
This sequence comes from Rhizobium sp. 18065, assembly GCF_902706095.1. Taxonomy (GTDB): domain Bacteria; phylum Pseudomonadota; class Alphaproteobacteria; order Rhizobiales; family Rhizobiaceae; genus Allorhizobium. Next base: position 76,004 of record NZ_CACSJP010000011.1, on the reverse strand, counting down.
TTTCGGCACGGGCGCGCTGTTGGTAGTGACGAACCGTGCCGATGGTAATCGTGGTCAAGGCTGACTGGAAGAATGCAAATGACAGGAACGTCGTGGCCCGGTCCCAGGGAATGAGCCATGCGAATCCCTCCACCGTTACGGTCACCGATGCGCACAGGAAGCCTGCGGAGCACCAATGGGCCAGGTCTTTCGAGGAACGACCGCTCATCGACTGAAATGCAATTGCAAACGCAACGCCAATCGAAAAGTTCACCATGAGCAGAAACGTCGCTCCGGTCATGGAACTGCGCAGCTTTTTATCGTCATCCCTTTTCCATTTCCGCTGAATCGCTCGACAAGGCGGCGTCCTGCCCCAATTTTAGGACCGAAAGGTTTCTAAACCGTTGCGCCGCAATTTCGCATTTTTAAGATCGTTGATTTGATCATTATGGCGCAAATGCGATTTAAAGATAATAATTGTAATCATAATAAATATCTGGACTTTAAGATATGAAATGCGATCCTTATGGCGCACAGAGGGCTTAAGGATAATATTTATATGCATAGTGACCATGTCCAAAGCAAGCCGCTTAAGGTCGTTCTGGATACTTTGGGGATGCGGCTGGAGCAGTACCGGATCTCCCGCAACCTGAAGCAGGAAGATGTCGCAAAGCTTGCGGGCCTCTCGCGCATGACCGTAAGCAAGCTCGAAAGCGGCAAAGGTGCGACGCTCGATACCTTGGTGCGCGTTCTGCGCGCCTACGGTCTGGAGGAGCGCATCTTCAATGTCGTTCCCGATGCAAGCTTGAGTCCGCTTGACGCGAGATCGGCGGAGGGAAAACCGCGCCAGAGAGTGCGCAGTACGGAAGAGGAAGGGGAGGCTGACGAGCCTTGGTCCTGGGGTGACGACACCTTCCGAGGCCAGGAACGATGAAACGTGCTCAAGTCAAATTATGGGGCAGCAACATCGGTGCCGTCGTCTGGGACGAAACACGCAGTCTCGGCGTGTTCGAATATGCGCGCAACTTCCTCCGATCCGGTATCGAGGTTGCTCCACTTGCGATGCCGTTAAGGTCAGGTGTTTTCGACTTTCCCGAGCTTGCCTGGCGAACTTTCAAGGGCTTGCCAGGCCTGTTGTCCGACAGTCTGCCTGACAAGTTCGGCAACTTGCTGATCAACCGCTGGCTGGCGCAGCAGGGGCGGCCCGCCGACAGTATGAACCCGGTCGAAAGGCTCTGCTACACTGGAAGCCGCGGCATGGGGGCGTTGGAATTTGAACCATCCGCCGCAGGTCTTGGTCCGGCTGGCGCCCAACTCGACATCGCCGCAATGGTCGATCTCGCTTCGGCGGTCGTCAGCGATCGATTGAAGTTGTCGGGGGTCCTGGCTGGAGAGGACGATGCCGAGGCGCTGCGCGAAATCTTGCGCATTGGCACATCCGCTGGCGGTGCGCGCGCAAAAGCGGTGCTTGCCTGGAATCCGCAAACGGGAGAATTTCGCTCCGGCCAGACGATGCCCGGATCGGGGTTTGAACATTGGCTGATGAAGTTTGACGGTGTTGCCGGAAATTCCGACAAGGAACTGGCAGATCCCAACGGCTTCGGCCGGCTCGAATATGCCTGCTATCTGCTGGCGCAGGACGCTGGCGTGACAATGGCGCCGTGCCGGCTACATGAGGAAGGCGGTCGAGCCCATTTCATGACCAAAAGATTTGATCGAACCGGCCGCGGCGACAAGCTTCACATGTTGTCGCTCGGCGCGATGCGTCATTTCGACTTCAATATCCCGCGCGCCTATTCTTATGAACAGGCGATAGAAACCATGAGGCTGCTAGGTTTCGACCAATCGGCGCTCGAACAGCAGGTCCGACGAGCCTTTCTCAATATCGTGATCCGCAACCAGGATGACCACGTGAAGAATATCGCCTTTCTGATGGATCGCTCCGGGCGCTGGTCGCTCTCACCAGCCTTTGACGTTGCCTATGCCTATAATCCTGAAGGGGAATGGACGAGCCAGCACCAGATGTCACTCAACGGCAAGACGACCGGTTTCGGGAAAGCGGATCTGGTCGCCTTCGGACAATTTGCCGATCTCAAGAAAAGCCGCATCAACTCCATCTTGGAGGATGTCATCGTCGCTGCCAAGAATTGGCAAGCCTATGCCGAAATCGCGCGCGTCCCAGAAACGTTGGCGCAAGGCGCAATGCGCGGTTTCCGCCTGGAATTCCCCTCGGTTCAGACAGTTTAGTGAGCTGAAAAGCGACCACATCTTGAAGCCAAGGCCGCTCTTGCGACTCATGATAGATCAAGGCTCGGATCCTCGCAATGGAACAAATGCACGCGCGATGTCCGATTGAGCCGCGAAGCGGCCCAGCCCAGCATGCCTTGCATCTCGCGCGAATGACGCCGCTCAGATCGGGTGGAAGGCAGCATGCCAGATTCGGACATCCTCCGACGTCACGCAGACGTGCCCACTGGCATTGAGCACGTTCTGATCGAACTTTGCACTGGCGATCCGGCTGAAGACCTCGATGTATTCCTGCAGCCTGAACTCATCGACGCGCGCCGGCTCGGCAACGACCTCAAGCGCATCGCGCGTAATGATCACGATCTGGTCTCCGATGCCCGAATCCATTACCAGCCGGCCCTCGTCTCCCGACGACATCAAGAATCCAGATTTCAGTTTCAGCGGCATGGCATCCTCCTCTGTTTCCCATAGAATAGTGGCTTGGAAGATATCCGCAGTGACGCAGATCAACATTGCCGTTGATATCAGCCTCTGCGTGTGCGGGGTCGTAGCGACAGCCGTCAGACGGAACGCCGCGTGGCAGGATAAAAGGCACATCGCGACGTGTTCAGGTCGGTCGCCGCCCGCCCATCATGCAGGGGGTGGGTAGCTCCGGGACTCGGACCGATAGCAGCCGACAACTGCATTTGCTCGGTTCCCAGATATCTTTTTATGGTTGTCTATTCGCGATCTGCTGTCCCGGTGCCGATCAGATCAAAATCCCGGTGGCGAGACCGGCATTTCCGGGAATCCGACTATGAGAATCCGATCCATAACCTTTGTGACGCCAATGGTATTCTCGGCCGCGACCCGCGCAGCATTTTTTTCCCGTGCATCCAATACTCTGCCTTCCAGCGTGACAACAGTAGCATCGACACTCACGGTGATAGTGTCGCCCCAGCGTTGTCTGGCGAGTTCAGCCTCAAGTCCGCCTTTAATGTCCGCGTCGATCCTGTTCATCGCCGTTGCAGCCATCTGCTTGATCAAGGTGCGCATGATGTCGGAGCGCGTGACGATGCCGACAATCCTGTCATTCTCGACGACGGGCAAGCGCTTTATGCCGCTATCGGCCATCAGGGCAGCCGCAGCCTTCACCGTCATTCCTGGCTCTACGACTACCGCCGGCGAGGTCATGACCTCGCCAACCTCTTTGCCAAAAGCTTTTGCGTAATCCTCGGCCAAAGCACCGCGTGACGAAAACAGAGTACGCCAGAACGCTTGCGCAGTTTCCGTCCTTAATTCACCGCGCCGCAGGAAATCGCTTTCGCTGATCACTCCGACCACGTGTTCGTGATCATCGACCACCGGCAACCCGCTGAACCCGCAATCCAACATAACGTTGGCCGCTTCCCAGATTTTTGCACTTGGCCCGACTGCAATCGGGTCTGAACTCATAATGGTTCGCACTGTTAGCATGGTCTGACCTCTCTTTTTATGTCGAGAGTAAGTCCGCTCGCCAGAACTGTCCTTGACGCCGGTCAACGTCCTTCTACCGCTGCAACGAACGACGGACCCCGACAGCAAAGAGGAGAGCGGGCTGGCAGAGATCGCCGCCAATCACCGGAATTACGGCCCGGAGAGGAGCGTCATATAGCGACGATCACCGTTTCAAGGACCTTCCCGTTCCAAAGCTTTCTCGCCGACCGCAATGGTTATCTCTCGAGACACCCGACCATGATTTGCAGCCTGGCAAAGTCAACACAAGCACGCTGTCGGGATTGCCCTTGACCACCATTGGAGGCAGAGGCGCTGGAACCGCGTGTAGCTTGCGGTGCCGGCCATCTCGGCGACATCATGTGCGAGATCGGGAGAGCGACTGGCAGAATATCCTATGAACATCGTTATGTAGTTATCCACGGGGTGGAGGAATGTAAATATAGCCATGTTTTAATTTAGAAAATATTCTGCATTGTTCCGCGTATTCTTTTTGATTTTTGTCAAATTATCTCCTGATGCGACAAGGATCTGAGTATACAGTTCGACTATACGATTTTAGTTTTGACTAACCATTTGCGAGAGCACTTTTGCAAGAGATTTCGCATATATCGGAAACCAGTACGATAGAGTCTGATGACTTCATTTCCTCGCCTGAAGGTCGTCAGGCTCCCTCAAACGGCCATCCGCCGGTCCTGAACCCTTGGAAATTCTCGAATGCATATCAAAGATCCTGCGAACAAATTCTCCTCCGCCGAGCTGAGCGCCAGTCTTGGAGAAGGGGAGGAGGCAAAGCCGCTTGTGGCGATCTGCCGTGAACGTCAACTTGAGAACTACATCAAGATCAGCCCTCTGCCAGCGGCGGCGACCTTCTCGCTCTCGGGTCTGGTTGTGTTCCTGAACTGGCCGATCGTCGACAATCTCCTTGTGATGGTATGCCTGTTCATTCTGGTCAGTGCGACCAGCGTCAATTTGACGATATTCATGTTGCACAGAACAGGGCGATATCCGGTGCGCTATTCGAGCCGAATGATCGCGACCGTCGCCATTGAAATCGGTCTGTGCTCGATTGCCTATGGTCTTCTCTCGATGGATCTTTTCGACACGGTCGATGGTGCGGGCCGGGCAATCATACTGGGATGCTTTGCCGCGTCCGTCGCTTGCGGCGCCTGGCTGTTTTCGGCAATCCCGATCGTGGCGATGCTGTGGGTCTTTCCATTCAGCGCTATGGTGCTTTTATCACTAGCGACTCAGCATTTCGCACAATATTGGGTGATGTTGCCGCTGGTTGCGGCCTTCGTCGGCTTTCTGACGACGGCTATTCTGGTCAATGCCCGCCATTTCGCGGCAGGTGTCCATGCGGAGATAGAGATCGACAAGCAACGGCAAATTCTCGGACTTCTTCTCGACGATTTTGAAAAAAATTCTTCCGATTGGCTGTTCGAGATCGATGCGAAAGGACGCATATTGCGCGTATCTCCCCGGCTTTTGGAAATCGTCGGAAAATCGCACAAACAGCTCAAGGGCGAAACGCTCTTGGCAGCGCTTTGCGGTGGCAATAGCCTGATCACACAGGAATGCTATGATCAGCGGTCACGATTCGATCAGATACTGAACGCGGGTCAGGTTTTTTCAGATTTCGTCATATCGTCGAAACATGGCGAGGAGATTCGTTGGTGGTCTCTCAAAGCCAAGCCGTTGCTGGACAAGAATGGCTTTATCGCCAGTTGGCGCGGTCTCGGCACAGATATAACCGAAGCTCGCACTCATGACCTCGAGATGACGCGACTTGGCAATGTCGACTCGCTTACAGGCCTTGCCAACCGATATCGTTTCCAGGCTGATCTGAAGAAGAGGTTCGCAAGAAATGACGGGACCGCGCCTCTGAGCACGCTCTTTCTATTCGATCTCGACAATTTCAAGGGCATCAACGATACGCTCGGGCATGTTGCCGGTGACGCCGTGCTTCAGATGGTTGCCCAACGTCTGAGCCTTGTCACGCAGGGTCAAGGCCTGCTGGCCCGTTTGGGTGGCGACGAATTCGCCTGGCTGGTCCATGACCATGTGGATGCCGTTGCAATACAAGAGTTCGGCGATCGCTGCCGCGCTGCGTTGGCGGCACCTTGGACATATGAAGGCAACGTGCTGCAAATCTATGCGAGTATCGGTGTCGGGTTCTCGCCAACTGACGCTGATACTGATCAGGGATTGATGCAGGTCTGCGATATGGCGCTTTATGCGGCCAAGGAAGCCGGACGCAACACGATTCGTTGCTATCAGGCCGAGATGGGCGCGCGGGCAAAATACAAGAACGACATGCTGAACGATTTGCGCATGAGCATCGGGACCGACGATTTTTTCCTCATGTACCAACCGCAAATCCGCCTGACAGACGGCAAACTCAACGGATTTGAGGCCTTGGTGCGATGGAAACGACCGGGGGCCGGGCTTGTCGGACCGGTCGAATTCATTTCGCTCGCCGAGGAAAGCGGGTTGATCGTTCCGCTCGGCGCCTGGATCATGGAGCAGGCGTGTCGAGACGCCGTGACTTGGCCACAGCACCTCATGATCGGTGTAAACCTCTCGGGGGTTCAGATCGAGCGATCTGATGTCTTGTCGATGATCGACGAAACGCTTGCCGCGACCGGTGTTGCACCTTCCAGACTGGAAGTGGAATTGACTGAATCGACGATCATGCAGGACGACACAGCCATCTTGCCCTTGTTGCAGGCGTTGCGCAAACGGGAGATCAAGGTCGCCTTGGACGATTTCGGTACCGGCTATTCATCGCTGGCCTATTTGCGCAGATTTCCCTTCACCAAGCTCAAAATCGATCGCTCTTTCGTGACGCCGATCGACCATGAGCCAGATGTCGCGGCAATGTCGATCCTAAGGACAATCACCCAGCTGGCCGACGCACTTCAGCTCGAAACGACGGCGGAGGGTGTGGAAAGCTTTACCCAGCAACAGACCTTGCTCGAAATGGGTTGTCGGCTGGGCCAAGGTTATCTCTACAGCAGGCCGTTGACATATGAGGCTGCGACAATGCTCATTCAGGGTCCCGCTGCAGCCGACGTAAAACAGTCGTCTGATACCTCTTCAACGGATGCGACTTGGGAGCAATCGCGTAGTTCGGCCGCTTGAGGCTTTGTACCAGGAGACGCAGCAAACAATCGCACTCCTCAGCAACTCACAGCTGGCCAAGCCTTCGTTACAGCCGACTGCCAGCCCGCTCAACGATCTCCATGCGGGCGAGATCATCTGCCGAATTTCGATGCTCTCGCGTTCTCACGGTACATACAATCCAAAGCTGTTGGCGACGCATTCCGCACTTAACACCTTGCGACTTATGTGAGCATTTCCGGAACGGTGGCCCCAAGTACGTTGGCGATCTGGTCGACGACATCGATGGTCGGGCTATAGATGCATCGCTCGAGCGAGCTGATGTAGGTGCGATCGAGCTTCGCCAGATGAGCCAGCTCTTCCTGAGATAGCCCCTTGGCATTTCGCATCGTTTTCAGGTTTCGAGCAAATGTCTCTCTTATCGTCATGCAAGAGTAAGAGCGGCTTGTAGAGTATACTTCCACGGAGTATTCTCTACAAGCCGGAAGCAATTAATGATTGCATTCAGACGGATGAGCGGAGACGGAGGACACGTTGATCAAAAATGTAAAAAGGGCGAGCCCGATCGACATTCACGTCGGCGAAATGATCAGGTTGCGCCGCCGCGCCATCGGAATGAGCCAGGAGAGATTGGGGCAGGGTCTCGGCATCACATTTCAACAGATACAGAAATATGAAAAAGGGACCAATCGTGTCGGAGCCAGCCGGATGTTGAACCTTGCGACAATCCTCGGCGTTCCAGTGTCGTATTTTTTTCCAGTGCAGCCGGACCAACCGAATGCGCTTTCGTCCGTCCCAGCGGGCAGCGATGAGCTCGTTGGTTTTTTGACGACGATCGAGGGGCGGATGCTAAATACCGCATTTGCACGCGTCGATGGTCCGATCAAGCAAAAAATCGTGTCTCTGGTGGTGGCGATAGCGCGCGCCGGAGAAGATGCCTAGCCTCAGGCGCCTCGTACGCTACGGCTAACTGTGGCAAGGGTTGTCCGGTTATCTTGCAAGCCGTCTCAATCCGTTCGTGGCGATCGCGACCAAAATGATAGAGACGACCGCAAACAGCAACGCTCCGATGTGACGGTAGACCACGACGCCCAAAATACCGCCTGCAAGAAAGGCGATCATCGTACTGCCGTGCAGTAGGATTTTGCGGCTGTTCTTCCCGTTATCTTGATCGTGTCGACCTCTCCGTAAGCCATCCAAGGCAACCGCGATTTCCATGCCAAGATCGGTCGCCATGCCCGATACATGCGTGGTGCGCACCCGCGCCTCTGATATATGGGTCACGATGGCGTTTTGGAGTCCCATAATGAATGCAAGGCCTCCGACCAGAATTGCGACGCGCGTCTGGGTTGCCGGCATCATGTCTATCCAGGCCAAAGGCAACACCAGCATGGCCTCCAGGAGTACGAGAAAGGCGTGCGAGCCTTGGAACGTCCGGCGCTGGCAAACTCTCAGGATCAACGTGCAGGAAGCGGCGCCTAAAATGAAGGCGAGCACGATACCGAAATACAAGACGGCACCTAACCAATCGCCGATCGCGACGTGGTCCGAAAGCAACGAGACATTGCCTGTCATATTGGCCGAGAAAAATCCGACAGCATAAAACGCGGCAGCGTTCAAAGCCCCTGCGACGGCTGCGAGCGAGGTTGCCAAATGCCTGTCGGCCAATTCATCACGATTGGCTCCCTGTCGGATCAACATGACATTCTTACAGCTCCAAAGCAGTTTCAACGGGTTCCCGTTTTTACCGTTCGCGGTTTTGATGAAATCTGCGGCTTGGCTGGTAGTGCTTCGCTACCATTTTCAACTGTCTCCCTCCTCGGCGGCCAGACGCGGTCGCGGCCGGCGCGCTTTGCGTTGTAGAGCGCGTTGTCGGCCGTGGCGATAAGATCCGTCAACGACGTCGCGCGACGGTCGGCAGTCGCAATGCCGATACTTATTGTCACCAATGCGTCGCTGTTCAGACCTAGATGTGGAATGGCCTCATGAGATAGCAGCTCCCTGACCCGTTCAGCGCATACCCGTGCATCGGCTTCCACAGTATCGGGCAGAACCAATAGCAGCTCCTCGCCACCATAACGAAAGGCCATCTGATCGGGTCGCGTCGCCGCAGCTTTGACGCATTCTGAAACGCGTCTCAGGCAGACGTCACCACCGACATGGCCGTAATGGTCGTTGAAAAGTTTGAAATGGTCGATATCGATCAGTACGACGGATACGAGGTTTGGCCCCTCTTGATCGGTCCAGAGACTATTGGTGACCTCACTCAGATATCGGCGGTTTCCTAGCCCCGTCAGTCCATCTGTGCTGGCGGCTTTTTCCAGCTCCCTGTTCAGCAAGCTCGCTCTGAGCCCTTGGATGAAACCCACGCGTTCGGCCCGCTCTAGGAGGAAGGCCGCAAGCAAGAGCATCATGACAGCACTTGCGAAAGCATGCATCATGATCGCTCGACCAGCCGCTCCGATAGAGCCTGGCGCAACCCAGATGAAATTTGCCTTCAAGACAAACATCAGCAGAAGAACGACCAACGTAGTTGAAAATCTGGCCTTCATCACAACAGCTGCGAACATCATGCAGCAAAGCCCGCCTCCCAGCTGGTATATGGCGGCATCAGCATCAAAGTCTGATTGGACGAGGCGACTCGTTTCGAAAAGCACCGTCATCACAAGAATGAGACCTAACAAGATCTCCTGTAATAGCGGTGGTGCGCCTCGTTTAAGAATGGCGAGACATACCAAGCAAAATGGGGTGAAGATAGTCAGTCGCAAGACGGCATTGGCAGCAAATGTCTCAGGCGACTGAAGCCAGTCGGGTATGAGGGCAATATCATAGAGCACAATAAGTGCTGCAACACATATCATGTTGTGCTTGAGCCGCCGATCTGCCGCGGCAGCGATAAACTCCGCCTCAAGAGGGGGAGTGAAACGTAATTTCCAAAAAGGACGACGCAATTCACGCTTGTAGTGATCTTCAGAACCAGAGGTTATCATCTACGCCGCCGTTACCCAATTGCGTTTGGGCAAATGTAGTATGAAAACATTACTGAAAAATTCATGGGAAACGTTTACCCTTCAAAAACTATTGTCGAGGTTGCGGGCGCACTTGCCGTAGTATTGACGCGTCAGGTGGAGAAAAACCGCTACAACCGGGACGATCCCTGAACAAGGTAGGGGATCGGCCTCTGTTGCAGCCTCCAGGGCAGATATGCAGCCGTAATTCTCTGCTGTTCGATACAAACGGCTCGCCGAAGGAACGTGCTGACGGTTCTGCCTCCATTGCAAGCAGTTGCGGAGTATCGTTTCGCCCATCGTGCATCAGGGCAGCAACGACAGGGAAAACCGAAGTTGGAAACCGGAATAGGACACGCGGGAGTTCCATAATATATGTTATGCGAGTTTGCTAAGTAACTGATATTTATATATTATATACATAAAACTTCTTACCCGGACTCAGTGTCGACATCTAGCCAGCGACTTGGTCGCCAATGAAATCGCGCCTATAAACTGCGTGCCGCGGTGGACTTCGATGTCCTCAAGAGTTGCCGTCTGGTCAGGAAGGACCACTCCCGCTCATCTCGAGACTGAAGAAACAGATGCTTGGCAAAAAATGCTGGGCAGTTTCCGTGGATGATCTGTGCCGGACACCTCAATGCAGTCGAAGCAAGCCAATCCCGCTCTCTATTGATGGCTTCCTGGACCATGCCCGGATCTCCGTCGATCAACCCACTATCGGGGTCGGCTAGCAAGCTGCCGCCGCTTGTCTTCGCCCGCGCGGTGATCGCGCCCTGTCCTGGTCCTCTGAGGAGCCATCGAGCGGGATCGGCCCGCTCCGGACGGAGGTTTCTCATATGGCACAGGATCTTGCCCTCGCACAGTCTCACGCTTTCGCACTGGCCCGCACCCTTATGGTTCCAGTCACGCTTTTCCGATCGGGCGGGGAATTCGGCGTTTATCTAAACAGTCAATCTGTCTCACGGGCGTTTTCGACTCGCGATCGGGATAATTTCGCGTTGTAGCCGTAATGCCGTTGCTCCATGAGCTCGGATAGCGCACGTACTTGATGATGTTGGGCAAGGATGTCGTTGACGGCGCGAAGCTCTTGTTCGGCTCTGGAGGCTCCTACCGGCTGGTCTTCGGCATCACGCCGCACTCGGGATTCGATAACCGCCTTTCGAAAGACCGCCAGGACTTTCAAGGCGCGGTTCGCGGTTGCGCGACTGACGCCTGCCTCGACGGCGAGATTGACGACCGTCAGCCTGCCATCGGTCACGCGAGGACATCCATCAAACAGACGTGCCATCGCCTCGCTAAGGGCTTGTTCGGTGGCTGCGCTGACCGGCTTCATGATGTGCGTACCTTCAGCGGCGCGATAAGCTTTCGCTTTCGCTTGTTATCCGATCGCAGAGCCTCGCGTTGCAGCGGAGAGAGACGCTTATCGGCGAGAAGTTCCTCCGTCTGTGCAATCGAGGTTTCCCAGGGCGGCAGATGCCGCTCGACAAGGCAGGCATTGGGGCATCGGTCGGGAGCGCATCGCGACAGGACGGGCGCCGAGGCTGAAGGTTTCTCGGCTTCCCGGAGGCAGAGTGCGGTCAGCGGGTCGAAGAAGCAATCGTTCAGATATCCGACATGCAGTGTGCGCGCCAAATGTGCCAACATCGCCTTTAGGCGCTTCCGATCGGCCACTTGTCCCGGAAGCGGGCCGAGTTCGCGACCGACCCTTTCCAGTTCGGCCCCGACACGCTTGCCGGCCGGTCCCCCTGGACCGTGACCGCGCCGATGGTTTCCGAAGTAGTTGATGATGTCATCGAGTTGCCCGAGCGCCAGCTCCTGCTCGACCTCCTGCCTGAAGCCGGATGCGGACGAGCCGGCATAGCCGCCGAACATGGCTACGGAAGCATGCTTATACTGGATCTTGCCGGCTACGACCCCGAAGGGCCGGTTTGCGATGTACCAGGCCAGTGTTCGTCTGAACTGACGGGTGTTGAAGCGCCAGACGTCTCCTCCCATTCGGGGAATCAAAGGATTATCGTCTGCGCCATATCGTTCATCGAGGTGTTCGCGGAATCGGTTGATCTTCCTGGCAATCAGGATCGGCGTCTCGGCATTGTTCGTCTCGCGGTCATCAAGGGCAAGCCATAGCCGCTCGGTGCCCGCGTTCCGTCGGACCCGTTCCGAGAGACGCTCGGCAACCCTTATTGCCTGGACGGCGGGTTCGACGGTGATCCAATCAACCTGCTCGCCGCGAGCCCCGCGGTCCTTCCAGGTCACGCCCTCGATCGCCAGCCGTTCTGTTTGGCCATCCCGGCCGAGACTGCGTTTCAGGCAACCGGCTTGCAGCGACTGCACCTCGCCGTCGCGCATTCCCGTCAGATAGCTACATACGATGTAGGCGGCCGTCTGCAGATGCCTTTCTTCCCGTGCCAGGCTGATGGCATCGAAGCGCTCGCGCCAAGGCTGGCCAGTGTCGGGGTCGGGGCAGATTGGCGTGTCCATTCCGCCGACCTCGAATCCAAGTTCATCAGCAGCACCGTGAATCATCGACAACAAAGCCGGGTCTTTAAAGACCGTCGTTAGATGCAGCCCGCACTGCATGGTCACGAACTTCAGATTAATGACATTGCCATCGAACCTGCCATCCCGTGACAGCCTGCCGGTCACCCCTCCGATCGAAAGAGGCTTTTCCCAGACGGGGATACCTCGTTCTTCACGGCGACGCTTTTCTATCCAGGATTCGAGCACGATTGCGGGCCGCGTGTGGCGGCGGCGCGAACGAGCCGCGAAGCGGGCGTTCAGCGCATCCTCTTCATCTCGCGCAGCCAAAATATCCTCGGCAAAGTGCTCTATATATTTGAGAGACCAACGCAGCATCGGGCCGATTACAGCCTCCGGGATGCGCTCGGTCCGATTTTCCGAACTGCGTGTGCCCTGGCCGGTTGCCCGATAAACCGGCCGGCCGCGCCATGGCGCGAAGGTGAGGCCGCCACACGTCAGATTGGGCCCCAGGCGATGAAGCTGGACGATGGGTCGGAGGCACACGCCCACCCGTCCGGGTGTGATTGGGCGTGCCCGGTGGTGGGCCGCGTACGCATCGATAAGATCCTGATCGACCGCTGCCAGATCGAACCTGCCGATCCGCGAGCGAACGAAGTCCAGGAAGCGGCGCAGCGTGGCGAGCGCGCTATGGCCCGACACGGGCCTCAGCCGCGGCTCACCGTCGGCGAACCGTTCATTCATCCAGGCATAGATGTATTCCTTGGCCAGCAACCGCTCGGCGGCATAGGGGATCACGCTGAAGTCGACCGTTCGAAAGGCCTTTCGGGCCATGTTAAACATCGCCGGTGCCATATCCCAGACATCGTCGGCGAACCGCGAGAGCGTCGCTCGGTCCGTTCCATCCCTGAGAGGCATCGACGCCAGAACGATGTCGTCATCGGCCCTGATGCGCGAGGCGGTAAGCTGATCACTCAAATGAGGAGCAGCCGTCATGAGCCGTAGGCCTCTGGCGGAAGATAGAGCAGCGGCGCCGAGGCTTCTGCCGCCTCAATTCTTGCGTTTCCGACAACGGAGGGCGGGAACATGGGGAGGATCTGCTCCGTGATCCTGCGATAGGGCTGATCGAATTTGTCGTCCCAGTCGTTCAGCGGTAACGCCTTCCGCTGCTCGTCCATGAACGTTTGGAACGCAATCAGGGCCGGCAGTTTTCGTGCGGTGATGACCGCGTTGGAGCATTCCAGGCATCCCCAGAACGGCGTCGGACATGCTTCGCCTTCCCGACCGAAAGGGCTGGCTCGGAAGTTGCCGCATGCCGCGAGCCAAAGATCCTGCTCTCCACCGAGGAGCAGGCCGATCTTTTCAGGCGTCACCGGCAGCCCGGTCACGTCGGCTGAGGCTCGTAGCCGGGCTTCATCCGCAGGCAAAAGGATCCGAGGTTGCAGAGCCGGCGCCATCGCGTCGGCCAGCGCCTCAACTATCGTCTGCTCATGCAGATGCCGAAGGGCGGGGATGTCGGCATAGTGATTGGCCGCCACCGCTACCGTGTGGCCGACGGCGAAGATCTCCAATTGTCCTCCGGTCCGCTTGTACCAGTCAGCTTTCTGGGTCTTGCGCAGCCGGGAGAGATTGAGCGCGAGCGGTTTTCCGGCGTCATCGACGATTCCATACTTCTCGACAAAGGCGGTCACACAGGCCCCCAGATTTTTCGGTGACGACAGGCGCCCCGGCTTCCAGGTGATCCAGAGCTTGGTTGATCCCGTGTGCTGCCGCGACCGTTCCGTCAGCTTGATCGCCAGCCGCAGAAAGGCGCCGGGCGTCTCCCGACCGCCATCGCGGACACGCAACCGTTTCCACTGGGCTTGGTGCGCGCGCCGCTTTCGATATTCGATCTCGACGTAACCCCGGTTGGGATTGCGCAAGCAGTCGGCCTCAAGCCCGCGTAGCGCTTCGATCTCCATGCCGGTCGTCAAGGACAGCCAGACAAGAAAGCCGACAACATCGTACCGGGTTAGGTGGAAGCCGGCGTGCAGCTCCTCGACCGGGGGCGGTTCGAGCCCGCATCTGTGGGCGTGGTAGCGCAGATTGTCGAATAAAGGACCATCTCCGGCGGCTGTTCCCGTCGTCACAATCTGCTCAACCACGAGGCCGTAGCGACGTTGTAATTCCGAATCACGGGCTACATCCAGAAGTGGGAGGGGCAGAGCCTCGCCCGTCGCTATCCGGTCGCGAGCTTCGATGATCTGATGCGTTGCCGCCTGCAGCAATGCCGCGGCAATCTTCCCGCTATAGGCATCACGCGGCTTGGAGACGCCGTGCTCCCCGTGGCCGATGTATTTCAGGCGAGGCAGTGTTTCGGCCTGAAGTCTTTCCGGGTCGAGTTCGGCGACCACGCGCAGCACCCCGATCAGAGCACCGAGCACATTGCGTTGATTTGGCCGTTCGCCGCCGTTCTGCTCCAGCCAATTCTCATAGGCGTTGATCACTGCCGGGTTTACGTCACCGAGGCGGGGAGGTTCTACCGACGACCCTTCCAGGAATAGCCAGAACCGCCGCAGGCGACGGACAAAGGTGCCTGCGGTTTTCCAGAGTGGGGCCGGTCCCATCCGGTGGAGATATTCCTGCAGGAACGGCGCAACGTCACGGGTCAGCGCCCTCAGCGGCCAGAAAGACAGATTGACGTCGACCGTCCCGGCATCTTCCGTCCGAAGGACGAAGACGAGCGGATCTTGCGGACTTTCCTCCCGTGTGTCGGACAATTCGATTCCAACTGGGAAGGTGGCATGACGACCGCGTTTCATCACGGGGGTCCACCAGCATTAATGCGCAGTTCCCAGGCTTCAACTGCTGCATCGATCATTTCCTGGCTTTCTTCCAGGCTCTCGAGATAGATATGAGTGCTTTCGATGCGGCTGTGGCCCAGCAGGCGCTGCAATTTCAGGAGGGGATCGCCAATCAGGCGGCGGTACGCCGCGCCGATATGGGATCGGCGCTCGTCGAGCACCCATCCGATCTGTTCACGCACGAGCAGCGACAGCATATGAACCGCAAAAGTGTGGCGCAGCATGTGCGGCGTGACGTCGAGATCGACCCCGAACCGCCTGCATCGTGCACTCGCCCTCCGGAAGACCACCTCCCAAGCGACGGGAGGCATGGGCCGTGCCCCTTCCGCCAGCCAAAGACACAATGGTTCGGACGTTTCCGCCCATACCAAGCGGCTGCGTTCTCGGGGCGTCAGCACATCGACGCTGGCCCGAGCCGCATTCTTTTCGAGAAGGAGCATTCCCCGATCGTGGCCGACAACACGGATCGGATGTTCGTTCGATCCGCTGCTTGGTTGCGAATGGCGCATGAGGACATTGGCCCGTTCCAACGCCGCGTATTCCTGCAGACATTTCAGAACGCGCTCGGGCAATCGGATCACGCGCCCCTTGCTGCCCTTGCCAATCGCCGACGCCAACCGGAAAGGTCGGCTGCGCACCACACCGGCCGGCTCCAGTTTCGGGAGCTCGATCCAGAGGAGGCTTGCCGCCTCCTGG
This sequence comes from Rhizobium sp. 18065, assembly GCF_902706095.1. Classification (GTDB taxonomy): domain Bacteria; phylum Pseudomonadota; class Alphaproteobacteria; order Rhizobiales; family Rhizobiaceae; genus Allorhizobium. Next base: position 60,154 of record NZ_CACSJP010000011.1, on the reverse strand, counting down.
AGCCGCAGGCCCGTCGTGACGAGCAATTCGGCGAACAACGCATTGCGCTCGCTGTTGCGGCCCTGCCAGGTCGGGTCCTCACTCCCGTCTGGAAGACGACCGCGCAAGCCGATTTCGCGGAACAAGAGATACCGATCCAGGGAAAGGAATCGGACATCGTGGCTGCGTGCGCCGCGCTCCGTGGCAGCGTTGCCGGCGACCGTCATGACCGAGCCGCTGTTCGTCCGTCGCCATGATTGCCGATAGGTGAATGGCGATTTGGCATTCACACCCTCTTCAACAGCCCATCCATAAAGCTTGTCTAGCGCCGCGATCGACCGGTTCCAGCTCGCCGCGGAGATGCGCGCCGGGGGAAGCGCCAGACGTCGCGCCGCATGGAAGGCTGCAACATCGTGCCGATCAGCCGCCCAGAGGGACTTGTTGTCTCGGCGCTCGGCAAGAAAGCGCATCCAAATCAGGATATCCCGACCATAGGCGCGCAGACTGTTGGGCGAACGGACTCCCAAGGTTGGACAGGCTCTGAAGAACCGGTTCAAGTCGTGATTGTAGCTGCCATCCTGGTCAAGAATGAACGGCATACCGTCCACGAGGTCCAGATTTTCCGCGGCTGTGATTTCGTCCACAGACAGCGTGTGCACGACGCCATCAAGCGTAACAGACTGCCGCAGCGCCGAAAGATCCGTGAAGAAGAGCTGGGGCACATTGTTCTCCTTGGCCGCGATTTTCCCGCCGGGACGGGCTCGAGCCCGTCCCGGCGGGAAAATCGCATCGCCTCACCTCAAGCGGGGAAGGGTGTCGTCGACGTTGATCCTGTGCTGCAAACGTCACAGCGGTAAGACAGAACGCAGAGTCAGGATAACGGCGTCCTGCCGTCCAACGAACTTGACGACGCCGATGTGGATGTCATCCACGAAATCGATCCTTTCGACTTCGGGCCGGCTCACTGAGCCGGCCTACGCCTTCGGCGTGCCGCTTGCGAGCTGGCGGCCGCAAGGGAGGCTGCGCCGCAGCTGAGGCCGTCGGCGCCATTGTCAGCTGCGCCCTTGCGGCCTTTGCTCTTCGCAGCAGGCCGGTGTGGTCACGCTAAATTTCGCGGGACGGAAAGACAAAGAAGGCGTTCGCTCGGCGATCGAAAGGAAGATGAAGAGAGAAGATATCGAAATTTTGAGGCAGGAGGTGAGTTGCAGCGCGGTTCTAGAAACCGCCGGCTTCGCCATCGATCTCAAGGAAAGCACAAAGCGGGCCGTCAAATATCGCCGCACAGGCGAGATCGTGATCGTCACACATGAGGGACGTGGTTGGTTCGACCCTCTCGGAGACGACAAGGGCGATGTCTTCTCTCTTGTCGTCTATCTCGATCATGTCGGATTTCCCGAAGGGATCCAACGTGTCGCCGCACTCGTCGGCTTCGAGCCATCCGCGACGGTATGGCGCCAGCCGTCCCGCGAGCTGTCTCGCGACATCAGTCTTACCGAACGATGGCTCCAGCGGCGCCGACCGTGGCCCGGCTCGGCGGGCTGGAAATATCTCAGTGGCGAGCGAAATCTTCCAGCGATCGTGCTTCGCGCCGCCGTCTCTCAAGACAGCCTGCGTGAAGGACCGCGTGGCAGCATGTGGGCGGCACATAGGGATCTTTCCGGACAAATCCTGGGTTGGGAGGCCCGCGGCCCCGAGTGGCGCGGCTTTGCGACGGGCGGCACCAAAACCCTGTTTAGCCTCGGCCCGCCGAACGGGCAGCGCATGTGCGTGACAGAGGCCGCGATCGACGCCATGAGCCTGGCCGCGATCGAGGGAATGCGGGAAGGCACTCTTTATCTCAGCACCGGTGGCGGTTGGTCGCCCGCCACTGAATCCGCCCTGAGAATTCTCGGTGAGCGGTCTGCCGCTATGCTGGTTGCGGCGACAGATGCCAATTCTCAGGGCGAAGCATTCGCGCAACGGCTGCGTGCTCTCGCCGAAGACGCCGGATGTGGATGGCAGCGCCTGCGGCCGCCGGCGGAAGACTGGAACGAGGCGCTGAAACAGAAGGAGGAGGAAAGAAGAAGCAGGACAAAGGGAGTTGCAGACGTGCCGCATCCGCAGCGCCCGCGTCAAGGGAGGCTGCGCCCGGCTCTGCCGGCCCTTGACCCGGCCGCTTGCGATGCCGGCGGCGCGGGAGGGGTAACGAAGGACTGAAGAGGATGGCAAGTCGGGATGACGTGTCGCGCTTCGGTCCGGAACAACTCCGAAGGAGCCGTCAATGAATACTTCTTCTCCAACCGCCAAGGTCTACCAGGGCGTCGCCAGCCGCCAACAGATGTTTCGCATGTTCGACCGGCATCACCAGCGACCCAACCGCTGGGACGATGACGCCATGTCGCTCTACACCGGGGAATGGTTCGAGATCGGCGAGGCCGAGCATGACTACATGTTCGAGATCCTGCCACCGCTCTGGATCCGCGGATCGGTGTTCGCAATGCGCGAGTTTCTGACGGGCTCGGTGACGAGCGTCTTCTTCGCACTGCGCATCGACGGTTCGATCCGCCATTTTCATAGTTATTGCGATCTGTCCGACCAGGGTTCGGTCGAGCGCATGCGCGTGGCGATCACCGAACGGGAAAGCCGGCCGATCAGGGCAATGACGCGCCAGGAGCGGCTCGAGCATATCTGGAGCACCACCGTGGATCAGTATCGTGATTATTCCGAGGAGAACTGCCCGCAATCTCTTCCCGGCAGACGGCTGATCACGATCTACGGCGCAGCCGGGGCGGTCCAGCAGACGCTGCTGGACGATCTCACTGATAATGAAATTGCCGCCAAGCTGCCGGTGCAGCTGCGTCATCTTCCCATCGCCGCGTGAGGTGATCATGCTTTCCTTTCCGATCGCATCCGTGCGCGAGGTTATCGCCCGCGGCCTTACCGACGCGCAGGCCAATGGCGGCTTTCGCAATCCCCATTACGGGCTTCAGCCCGGCAAGGACGAGACGCCAGGTATATGGCTCGTCGGTGATCATGGGATCTATCTGATGTCGAACGGCAAGCTGCCAGAGGGTGCTCGCCCCATGGTTCTTTATGCCGATGAATGCGATCCGCGCAGCAACGACGACTGGTTTACGGTGAAGCGCAGCACCTATGGCGGCGACGATGGTATCGATTTCCTCGACGCCGAACAGATCGAAGCCATGATGGCGGCGAGTCCTGATGCCACTCATCTGTGCATCGCTTTCACCCCTGACACCATGCAAATTTTCATGGTCGAGAGACCCTAGGACACAACCGGTCCGATCAACGGCCTCAGGCGCATCTCCCCTCATCCAACACCGTCCCATCGACTACGCTTCGGCAGAACGAGGACACTTGCCCCAAAAGGAGTTTTTCGATGAGCAACGATCCCTTCACGCTCGATATGTTCGGCAGCAGTTCGCTGTCATCCGGCCTCGGCCTCGGTGTTACCGCCTTTGGCGGGTTCGATCCCGTCGCCGCCAACGACGACGATCCGGAACCGACACCGCCCGCCCCTGCCCCGGCATTGCCAGCCGACAGGTCCACACCTCCACCGGCGCCACGCAAGCAGGGACAGCATCAGAACTTCTATCTTGACGACAGCAATCGCGGCCTGGCGGCGAGCTGGAAGGAACGGGCGCGGATGAACATCGCGGCGATCCTCGCCGCCCACCAGATCGATAAGCAGGACCGGCCCGCCACCCGCGAAGAGCAGGCGAGGCTGATCCGGTTTACCGGCTTCGGGGCTTCGGAACTGGCCAACGGCATGTTCCGGCGGCCCGGCGAGATCGATTTCCGAAAAGGCTGGGACGAGCTCGGCGCGTCGCTGGAAAGCGCCGTCAGCGAAGCTGATTACGCATTTCTGGCGCGTTGCACCCAGTATGCACATTTCACCCCCGAATTCATCGTCCAGGCAATATGGGCCGGGTTACAGCGGCTCGGATGGCGTGGCGGTCGGGTTCTCGAACCGGGCATTGGCACCGGCCTGTTCCCGGCGCTGATGCCGCAGGCGCTACGCGACAAGAGTTTCGTCACCGGTGTCGAGCTCGATCCGGTGACGGCTCGGATTGCCAGGCTGTTGCAGCCGAAGGCGCGGATCATTGCGGGAGATTTCGCGCGAACCGATCTGGCGCCGATCTACGATCTTGCAATCGGCAACCCACCTTTTTCTGATCGCAGCGTGCGTTCGGACCGGGCCTACCGTACCCTCGGGCTGCGCCTGCACGACTATTTTATCGCCCGCTCGATCGATCTCCTGACGCCAGGCGCCCTTGCCGCGTTCGTCACCAGCACCGGTACGATGGACAAGATGGACAGTACCGCGCGCGAGCATATCGCCAAATCGGCGGACTTGATTGCGGCGATCCGCCTGCCAGAAGGCAGCTTCCGCCGTGACGCCGGCACGGATGTCGTCGTGGATCTCCTGTTTTTCCGCAAGCGCAAGGCTGGCGATCCCGAAGGCGACCTGTCGTGGCTCGATGTCGAAGAAGTTCGTCCCGCCACAGCCGACGACGGCGCCATCCTGGTGAACCGCTGGTTCGCCCGGCGCCCCGCTTTCGTGCTCGGCACCCACGCCCTCACCTCCGGTCCTTTCGGGGAGACCTACACGTGCCAACCGCGGGCCGGCGACGACCTGGACGCGGTGCTGGCAGCCGCGATCGGGATGCTGCCCGATGGCCGCTACGATGGCGAGCCGACGCCGATCGACATCGATCTGGAAGCGGAGCTCGGCGATATCGTCGATCTCAGGCCCGACAATGCGAGGATCCGCGAGGGCAGTTTCTTCATCGATATCCGGCAGGGCCTGATGCAGATGATCGATGGCGTTCCGGTCGCGATCAAGGTTCGCAAGGGACGCGGCGGTGACGGGCTCACCGAAAAGCACGTGCGCATCGTCAGCAAGCTCATTCCGATCCGTGACGCGGTGCGCGACGTCCTGAAAGCGCAGGAGCAGGATCGCCCCTGGCGCGATCTCCAAGTCCGGCTTCGCATCGCCTGGTCGAGCTTCGTGCGCGATTTCGGGCCGATCAATCACACGACGGTATCGATCAGCGAGGATGAGGAAAGCGGCGAGATCCGAGAAATACACCGTCGCCCAAACCTGCAGCCGTTCCTGGACGACCCGAATTGCTGGCTGGTGGCCTCGATCGAGGACTATGATCTCGAGACCGACACGGCAAAACCCGGTCCGATCTTTTCCGAGCGGGTCATCTCGCCCCCTGCCCCGCCGGTGATCACCTCCGCGACCGATGCGCTGGCCGTCGTCCTCAATGAACGCGGCCGCGTCGACGTCGACCATATCGCCGAGCTCCTGCATCGTGACCCCGATGCCGTCATCGACGAGCTCGACGATGCCATCTTCCGTGCTCCAGAAGACGGCTCTTGGCAGACTTCGGATGCCTACCTCTCCGGCGCGGTTCGCACCAAGCTAAAAGCAGCTGAAGCCGCGGCCGCTCTCGATCCGGTTTTCGAGCGCAATGTCTGCGCGCTGCAGGCGGTCCAACCCGCCGATCTTCGCCCCTCCGATATTACCGCCCGTCTCGGCGCACCCTGGATCCCGGCCGCCGATGTCGTCGCCTTCGTGCACGAGACGATGAGTGTTGATATCCGCATTCACCACATGCCGGAGCTCGGATCCTGGACGGTCGAAGCACGACAACTTGGGTACAGCGCAATTGGCACCTCGGAGTGGGGCACCAGCCGGCGGCATGCCGGCGAACTGCTGGCCGATGCGCTCAACAGCCGCGTGCCGCAGATCTTCGACGTGTTCAGGGATGTCGACGGAGAGCGCCGGGTGCTCAACGTCGTCGATACAGAAGCGGCGCGTGACAAGCTGCAGAAGATCAAGCAAGCTTTCCAGAACTGGGTATGGACCGACCCGGATCGCACCGACCGGCTGGCGCGGGTCTATAACAACCGCTTCAACAATATCGCGCCTCGAGAGTTCGACGGCACCCATCTCAAGCTTCCCGGCGCCTCTGGCGCCTTTACTTTGTATGGACACCAGAAACGCGGCATTTGGCGGATTATCTCTTCCGGCTAGACCTATCTTGCGCATGCCGTCGGCGCCGGCAAGACGATGACCATGGCTGCCGCCATCATGGAACAGCGCCGTCTCGGCCTGATCGCCAAGGCCATGCTCGTCGTCCCCGGCCATTGCCTGGCACAGGCCGCCCGTGAGTTCTTGGCGCTTTACCCGAATGCCCGCATCCTCGTGGCCGACGAGACCAACTTCACCAAAGACAAACGAGCCCGTTTCCTGTCGCGGGCGGCGACCGCGATGTGGGACGCGATCATCATCACCCACTCGGCATTCCGGTTCATCGCGGTGCCGTCGGTGTTCGAGCAACAGATGATCCAGGACGAGCTGCAGCTCTACGAGGAACTTCTGACCAAGGTCGACAGCGAGGATCGCGTGTCCCGCAAGCGGCTCGAACGGCTGAAGGAAGGCCTGAAGGAGCGGCTCCAGTCGCTTACGACGCGCAAGGATGATCTGCTCACCATCTCGGAAATCGGCGTAGACCAGATCATCGTCGATGAAGCGCAGGAATTCCGCAAGCTCTCCTTCGCCACCAACATGTCGACGCTGAAGGGCATCGATCCGAATGGCTCGCAGCGCGCTTGGGATCTCTATGTGAAGTCGCGGTTCCTCGAAACAAAGAACCCGGGTCGCGCTCTGCTGCTCGCCTCCGGCACGCCGATCACCAACACGCTTGGCGAGATGTTTTCGATCCAGCGGCTGCTGGGCCACCAGGCGCTGCACGAGCGCGGGCTGCACGAATTCGACGCCTGGGCCTCGACCTTCGGTGATACGACAACCGAACTGGAAATCCAGCCGTCCGGCAAATACAAGCCGGTCAGCCGGTTCGCGAGCTTCGTCAACGTTCCGGAGTTGATCGCCATGTTCCGCTCGTTCGCCGATGTCGTCATCCCGGAAGATCTGCGGCAATACGTCAAGGTGCCGGATATTTCGACCTGCCGGCGTCAGATCCTGACGGCCAGGCCGACACAAGCCTTCAAGAACTACCAGACGATTCTCGACGCCCGCATCAAGGCAATCGAGAAGCGAGAGGGGCCGGCAAGGCCCGGTGACGATATCCTGCTCTCCGTCATTACCGACGGTCGCCATGCGGCGATCGATCTTCGGCTCGTGGACCCGGACAATGACAACGAGCCAGACAACAAGCTGAATATCCTCGTGAACAATGCCTTCCGCATTTGGAACGAGACCGGCGAGCGCCGTTACACCCGGCCCGATGGCAAGCCGTTCGAGCTACCGGGTGCTGCGCAGATGATTTTTTCCGATCTCGGAACGATCAGTGTCGAGAAAACGCGCGGTTTTTCGGCCTATCGCTGGATCCGCGACGAATTGATCAGGCTGGGCGTGCCGGCGTCGGAAATCGCTTACATGCAGGATTTCAAGAAGACCGAAGCCAAGCAGCGCCTGTTCGGCGACGTACGCGCCGGCAAGGTCCGCTTCCTGATCGGCTCCTCAGAGTCCATGGGCACTGGCGTCAATGCGCAGCTCAGGCTCAAAGCCCTTCATCACCTCGACGTTCCCTGGCTTCCCTCTCAGATCGAGCAGCGCGAGGGTCGCATCGTTCGCCAAGGCAATCAGCACGATGAGGTCGATATCTTCGCCTATGCCACGCAGGGCTCGCTCGACGCTTCGATGTGGCAGAACAACGAGCGCAAGGCGCGCTTTATCGCCGCGGCACTGTCTGGCGATACCTCCATCCGCAGGTTGGAGGATCTCGGAGAGGGTGCCGCCAACCAGTTCGCCATGGCGAAAGCGATCGCATCGGGCGATGAGCGTCTGATGCTTAAGGCTGGCCTCGAAGCCGATATCGCTCGCCTCGAACGGCTGCGTGCGGCGCACGAGGACGATCAGTATGCCGTCCGGCGGCAAAGCCGCGATGCCGAGCGCGATATCGAGATATCGACGCGCCGCATCGGCGAAATCGGCAAGGACATAGAAGGTCTTGTGCCGACCTTCGGCGACGCATTCGTTATGACCGTCACTGATCGGACCTATGAGGAGCGCAAGGATGCCGGCCGCGCGCTGATGAAGGAGATCCTGACGCTTGTGCAGTTTCAGCAAGAGGGCGAGGTGGTTCTTGCTTCAATCGGCGGATTCGATCTTGTCTACGACGGTGAGAGGTTCGGCAAGGGCGACGGCTACCGCTACCAGACGATCCTTCAGCGAACCGGCGCGGACTATGAAATCGATCTCGACGTCACGGTCACGCCCCTTGGCGCAATCTCCCGGCTCGAGCACGCCCTCGACGGGTTCGAGGAAGAGAGCGAGCGATATCATCATCGCCTCGAGGAAGCGCGCCGGCGGCTCGCCTCCTACCGCTCGCGTGAGGGAACCGTCTTCGCATTCGCTGAGGAATTGGCTGAAAAGCGTGGGAAGCTTAAGGACGTTGAGGTCGCCTTGGCCGAAGAGGTCCGAGAGAGCAAGGCAGTCTGACAAATATGGTCCGGATCGGCTGTCCGATTCTAAGAGAAAAAAGGGAAATGAAAAGAAGGAGGAAACCGGTCGCAGACCGGTCCTCCCGTCGCCGCTATCGCTCAATCGCCGCCTGCGCGATCCCGGCCACTCGTCCTTCGCAGGGCTGTCAGCCCCGCTTGTCCTTCGCAGCAGGGATGCTCGGCCGCGATTGCGCCGGGCTGCCCGCCCTGCGGTCCGGAAAGTGTCTTCGGGAAAAGTGAAGACACGAGAAGGACCGGCGAAGGGCCGTGTCCATAACCTGGAAAGGTTCATTCCATGCGACACATGAAAATCGACCCGCGCGCGCTGAAGGACAATCCCGACAATACGCGCCAGACCAAATCCTCACCGCAGGGTGACGCCCTGCTTCTGGCAACCATCAAAGCCGTTGGTATCATCCAGCCGCCGGTCGTCTTCGCCGAGCCGGATGGCGGCAACGGCTACATCATCGAGGCCGGTCATCGCCGCAGGCGTTTGGCAGTCGCCGCCGGGCTCGAGGAAATCGACGTTCTCGTGGTCGACGCAGCCGATGACAATGGCGCCATGCGCTCGATGGTCGAAAACATCGCCCGTGAGCCGCTCAACCCGATCGACCAATGGCGCGGCATCGAGCGTCTGGTCGCCCTCGGCTGGACCGAGGAAGCGATCGCGGTGGCACTGACGCTGCCTGTGCGCCAGATCCGCAAGCTCCGATTGCTCGCCAACGTGCTGCCGGCGATGCTTGACCATATGGCTAAGGGCGACATGCCCTCCGAGCCGCAGCTCAGGACCATCGCGGCAGCCTCGCTCGACGAGCAGAAGGAAGTCTGGAAGGCGCACAAGCCGAAGAAGGGCGATACCGCCTCGTGGTGGTCGGTCGCCAACGCGCTGACCAAGAAGCGGATGTATGCCAAGGACGCGAGCTTCGGCGACGACCTGGCGCAGGCCTACGGCATCGAATGGGTGGAGGATCTCTTCGCCCCGGCCGACGAGGACTCGCGCTACACCACCAATGTCGAGGCCTATCTCGGCGCCCAGCAGGAGTGGATGACGAGCAATCTTCCCAAGAAGGGCGCGATCGTCGAGGTCAACAACTGGGGACAGCCGGAATTGCCGAAAAAGGCCGAACGCGTTTACGGCAAGCCGGGCAAGGGCGATAGCACGGCGCTCTATCTCGACCGCGAGGGCAAGGTGCAGACCGCCCATTTCCGCTTGCCGGAGGCCAAGAAAACGAAGAGTAGCGCGGCAGACGACGTCGGCAACGGAAGCGATGACGGCATTATCGCCAAGCCGCGCGCCGACGTCACCCAGAAGGGCCAGGACATGATCGGTGATTTCCGCACCGACGCGCTTCACGAAGCGCTCGGCCGCGCGCCGATCGAGGACGACATGCTGATGGCGTTGCTTGTGATCGGCTTTGCCGGCCTCAATGTGCGCGTCGATTCCGGAACGGCCGGCTCTATCCTGGGCAGCAAACGGCTGACGCGGCACGCCGTCCATCTCTTCGATCAAGACGGCCGGCTTGCGGCCGACATGGACAGCCTGCGGGTGGCCGCGCGCTCGGTCCTGATCGAGGTGTTCTCGTGCAGGCGCAACATGTCCAACAGCGGTATTGTCTCCCGCATCGCCGGCAGCGCCATCGGGGCGGACACGTTCCTGCCGAATATGGGAACGGAAGACTTCCTCGCGTGCCTGTCGCGCACGGCGCTGGAGGCTTCGTGCGAGGGCACGTCGATTGTTCCGCGCCCGAAGGTCCGGGAAACCCGCGCAGCGCTGGTCGAGCAGTTCAGGCAAGAACGCTTTGTGCATCCGTCCGCCCTGTTTGCACCGGTCGACACGGAACTCGCCGATTGGATCAAGCGCGGCGAAGTTATCGAGGGCGACGATGCCGACGCGGCGGAGAGCGTCGAAGCCGATCCGCATTACCTGGGCCCGACCGAGGACAGCGGCGCAGCTGATCCAACGGAGCTCGCTGACGCCGAAGCGACCGAGAATTCCGAAGGTGAGGACACGGCATTCGGGATCGCGGCGGAATAGCCGCCTTCCCTTTTCTTCCGATCGAACGACCGCCGCCGAGCCACCACCCGGCGGCGGTCCTGTTTCCAGCAACCCAAACCAGGAGGACATGCAATGTCCGCATCTCTGATCTTCGACCTCGTCCCAATCGGTGCCACCGTGGCATGGTCGGATGCCACGCCACGTCCGCCAGAGCGTTTTCGCAAGAAGCTCGCGTCATGGAAGACCCGAAACAGCCAGGGCCGGCTGATCCGCAAAGAGGATGCTCGAATCCGCGGCAGCTACGCCGCGCCCGCTTACTTCACTCTGCATGAAGGCGATTTCGGCGCCAATGGCGTGATCACGATCCGTGTGCATCGGACGTTCTCGATCGACAGCGACCTGACGTTCACGGTGATTGAGCGCCCGAAACCCGGTTCCGTCCGGATCTTCGATCGCGCCGGCGAGCACGCCGAACTCGTGCATCTCGCTGCTGATCGACAGGCGGCCGAGGCATGGCTGACCCGGCATGGTTATCCCCATGCCGTGCTTGACGAGGTAACCGCTGACGAAGTCGCGGCGGACCATGTCGAAGGGAGGGCCGCGGCATGAGCACCCCGGTTCTCTCCCCCTCCGACGTTTCCACCTCCGAATCGGAGGTGGAATTTGGTCGCAGTGCCGACGGATTGCCTGTCGCCCGCGTCGGCGATCTCGTCTTCGCCATGGTGCCTGGTCGCCACAACGAGTATTTCCTCGCCAGCGCCTGGCGCGTCTCGCGGCCACTCATCGGTCTCAAGCGCGAGGACTTCTATTCGCACCATGGCGCTGTGGCGGATGAAGATGCCTTTCGCGCGCGGATGCTCGAACAGGCGGAACACAGCCGTGAACTCCGCGCGCTCGGGCGCCACAGTGTTCGCATGCATTGCAGCACGCCGTGGGGAGCTTCGCAGGGCGCCACGATCTATGCCAACGGCGTGGTTTCCCACACCACGGCCGGGCACGGCGGCTTCAAGCTGTCGGTTGAACGGAACGCAAAAGTTCATCCGCTGCTCCGCGCCGATGGCGGTTGGTACGAAGAGGATGCCGCATGGGCGATCGTCGCGCTCACCTTCCCGACGCTGTTCACCGGCTACGAGCACAGGACCGCTGACCGGACGATCCGCGATTCATGGCCCGATGTCTGGGAAGCGATCCACGGCCGGGAACTTGCTTCCGGTCAATCCTTCGAGAAGGACCGCCGGGCGTTTCATGCGGGGCATGCCGGTGACTGGATCGTCATTTCGGCGCTGCGTTCCGATTATCACTCCGGCATGACCGAGGTGATCGCAACGATCGGCGGCACGCGTGATGGCGGGGCGGAAGAGCGTCGTTACCTCGTCCCGAGCGACGGCTACAAGGCCGGCCGGTTCGGTTTCGTCATCGATGAGGCGCGCCATTCCGCCCATGACGGCCCGTCGAGCTTTGCCAGTTGGCGCGGGAGGGCTGCGTGATGGCAATCCAGGCAAATCACAGCGCATTGTTGTCGCACATGGAAGAGGCGCGCCGGCAGACCCAGCATCAGATTGACCTGATCGATCGGCAGATCACCCGCCGCATGACCGCGCTGATCCCGCGACTCGGCCGACGCCAGCAGGGGTATCGACGGGGCAAGGCTGCCGATCCCGGTGCGTTCCTCGAACGCTACCGCGCCAACCTTTCGGCACTCACGGCCGAGCGCCAGCCCGAGATCGATGCGCTCTCCCGCAAGCTCGCGCGACAGGATGCCGCCATCGCCGCAGTTCGGGCGCGCCTGGAGATACGGATTCCGGGATCGAACTCCGATCCCGACGCATACTTGTCCCTTCCCCAGCCGCTGATCACGGAGGATCTGCGGCGATGACAACGATCGGAGACCTCGAACGCAAGGCAGGTATCGCCACATCGACCGAAGAGCGAACCGCATTCTGGACGCGGTTCCGTCATTTGAAGGGCGAGCATTGGCTGAGGGCCGGTGTCGCGGAGCTGCTGCGGCTTGTTGCCGAGAAGGAAAACGCCACCGGGGACACAGACTCGACACCCGGTGCCGCGCAGTCAAAACGCGAACGACTGCCGCCCCTGACCGTCGAGCAGCACCGGGCGCTGCAAGCCTATGCGGCCAAGCACGGCCGCCGGTGGAAAGCATCCTCAACATTGTGTGGATGGGCGCCGCGCCCTATGACGACGGTGGGATCCTGCGCGGTCTGCGCAATTCGCATGGGCCGTCATGGCTTGTCGCTTACCGATTGCCAAAGCCCGGTGACCTGGTCGATCCCGATCTAGAGGCGCCGGACCTCTAAAGCGCGATTAGCGCTTACGCACGAATTCTGTGCGCAGGACCAGTCCCCTGATGGACTCATGGCGGCAATCGATTTCTTCCGCATTGTCGGTGAGGCGGATCGACCGCATCACCGTGCCCTGCTTGAGCGTCTGGCCGGCGCCCTTCACCTTCAGGTCCTTGATCAGGACCACGGAGTCGCCATCGGCGAGAAGATTGCCCGAGGCGTCGCGGACCTCGAAACCCGCCGCAGTCTGCGCGGCAATCTCGGAAGCCGGCCGCCATTCACCGGTCGCTTCGTCGTAGATATAGTCGTCGTTCGGATTGCTCATCCCTGCCCCGCCGTGATGTTTCGCACCGTCCATGGTTACCGTCATGCTGTCTGCATCGGCGGCTGGACGCGTGTGCGCCTCTATCGTGGAAGTGGCGGCAAAGCAAACGTCAGGGTCGCATCAGATGTTGGTGTCGCTTGCTTGGCATCGGATTCTTTCAGCGGTTTTGGTGAGTTCCCGAACCCTTGCCGGCCTGCCCTTCGGTTTTGCTGCGGTCTGAACCGGCGGCCGTTCGTTTCAAGGCCGCTATCGCGCCGCGTGGCGGCCGGCCCCGCCTCCCTTCGCAAAGCGGCTCCGCGTCCCTCGCAGGGCTCTGCCCCGCTTGTCCGCAAACCCGCTTCGCTCGCTCAGTGGCGCCGGACCCTGAAACGCCCGTCTTCCGCCGGTTCTGTCTGACCGCACCGAAGGACAGACCGGCAAGGGCCGGAACCGCTTCGCAGCAACCTCGAAAGGAAGAACCGATGGCAAAGTCCGCAACCCAGTCCCGCCAGTCCGCCCGCGTCGTCCCGCTCCGCAAGGGCGCCACACTCGAAATGGTCCGGCTCACCTGCCCGGACGCCGTCCAGGCATTGGCGATCGCCGAAAGCTTCGGCACTGCGGTGGTCGACGGCGACGGCATCCGCGACCTGCACGAGCGCCTGATCGTCGAGACCGCCGACAGCCTCTCTGAAGGTCTTGGCGAACGGGCGATGCAGATCCACCTGCAGCGCATCGTCGGGGCCTATGTCGGGTCCGCGCATGGCGCCGGTCAATTTTACTCCCGCGCCGTCTCCGAGGCCCGCGACGCGACCGCGAAGGCGGCCAACGACGCCCGCGACGAGGACCTCGACGGTCCCGTCGGATACGATAGCGCCGCCCAGCGCAAGCGTGAGTTTGCGGCCGACATGGGGATCCAGTCGCATGCGCTCCGGATGGCCGCGGAGGGTGCCGTTACCGCCTACGAGCATGTGGTCGGTGAGCCCTGGAAGCCCTTCGACCGCCCGGTCGAAAATCCCGGTCAGTCGCTCGATCGCAAGGCTGCCGAGGCGCAACTGGCGGCTCTCGGTTGAGCCGCAGGGCGGGGCTTCGGCCCCGCCAAATACACTGATCGAGCACCCTTGGAAAAGAAGCCGCGATCATCTACATTAAACGAGATAATTATCTACATGGAGGGCGCCATGCCGATCAACGTCAACAATCCTGAGGCGGACAAGCTGACCCGCCAATTTGCCGAAATCGCCGGCGTCGGCATTACCGATGCCATCGTCATCGCCATGCGCGAAGCGATTGAAAGGCGCAGCCGGGTTGAATCCGCCATTGAAACAGCAGCACGGCTTCGCGAGAAGCATGGCGTCAAGATCAACGCCGACATGCGCAAACCCCTCCCGCGTAAGGCTTTCGATGATATGTGGGAGACCAACTGATGTTCATCGACGCATGCGCGATCATTGCGCTCCTGTCGGATGAGCCGGAGGCGGAGCGCGTTTCCAACGCCATCGCCTCGGCCAGGAACCCGTTCACATCGCCGGTCGCGGTGCTCGAGACGGTGCTCGGCCTCGCCAGGCCCGACAAGTTTGATCTCCCTATTCCAGAGGTCGAAAACCTGGTGATGGAATTCCTTGAATTGCGGCAGATCGAGCTCCGCGATTTACCTCCTGCAAAGGAAACCACCCGTCTGGCGCTGTCCGCGGCCGCCCGGTTTCGCAGCGGCCGACACGGCTTGAACCTTGGTGATTGCCTGCATTACGCCTGCGCCAAATTTTACGCGGTCCCCATACATGCGACGGCTGACGAGTTTCGGCGCACCGACATTGACACCGTCGCTTAAGTGCAATCAATCTCGGGTTTCAACATCTCCGTGATCTGCTCATAGACATCGATGATGTGGCTGTAGATACAACGCCACGACAACTGATATAGGTTTTTGAGCTCGGCGGGATAGACCAATCCTCCTGGGACTGATTTGGGCCTACACGCGCAGCCTGCAGTTCGGCTGCGAATATGTTTCGAACGCTGATGGCCACGAGATCGCCGCGCTGTAGAGAATACTGCCAAAGAGTAAACTCTGCGTCGCGCTCGGCCAGGCCTCCGGCACGGCAGCAATTCCATGGGGGTAGGCATATTGACTGAAAGACCGAAGCATCCAAACCAGATCGATGTCGAGGTGGGCCAGCGCATCAGGCTACAGCGCAACGTCAGGGAAATGAGCCAGACAACGCTGGCCGATGCCCTGGGCATCACCTTTCAGCAGGTTCAGAAATACGAGAAGGGCACCAACCGCGTCGGCGCCAGCCGTCTGAGCCATATCGCTCAAGTGCTCGGTGTCCCCGTGTCATTTTTCTTTGGCGATCCACAACCAAGCTTCAGCACCAATTCGGCGGACGGCGTCGGCCCGATCGAGGATCTCTCCCAGTTCCTCTCAACCTCGGAAGGCCGTGACCTGAACCAGGCTTTCACACAAATCAGCTCACCCGCGATCAAGAAGAAGGTCGTCAATCTGGTCAAAGCGCTGGCGGCCGTCTCCGACATCGAGAAATAAGAAGCCAGCTCGCATATTCTGTCTGCAAAGAATAATTGATTGAGACGGTAGAATAGCACCAGCTCGCGACCCGTCCCGTCGCCGGTCCTGCCGGAGCGCGGGTCATGGGCAACGGCTTCGCCGTCCTCCACTTCGTTCCGGCCCTGATGACCACCCCATTGTGCTTCGCCCAATGAGGCCCCGGTCGGTGCCCACGCCCCTCATTGCTCCGGCCTTAGGACCGCCGTGACGGGGTCGCGATCGGCGCGACCTCCCAAAACGGAGGTTTGAGAAATGAGCAGGAAACAGGAAAACCAGCGCGCCGATGTTTACGCACGCATCACCGATACGATCGTGGCGCAGCTCGAGCGCGGTGTCCGCCCCTGGATGCAGCCGTGGTCGGCCACCAACATGGCAGGTCGGATCACCCGGCCGTTGAGGCACAACGGAGAGCGCTACAGCGGCATGAACGTGTTGCTGTTGTGGTCGGAGGGTCTGACCCGCGGCTATACGTCACCGATCTGGATGACCTTCAAGCAGGCGCTGGAACTGGGTGGTGCCGTCCGCAAGGGCGAAACCGGCGCCACCGTCATCTATGCCAGCCGCTTTACCAAGACAGAGACCGACGGACAGGGCGCTGAAGTCGAGCGCGATATTCCCTTTCTGAAAGCCTACACGGTCTTCAACGTCGCGCAAATCGACGGTCTTGCCGATCGGTATTATACCGATGCTGCACCGGTGCTCGATCCGGTCGAACGGATCGCCCACGCCGACCAGTTCTTCCGCAATACCGGTGCGGTGATCCGGCACGGTGGATCGCAAGCCTATTATTCGCCGGTATCCGACCACATCCAGATGCCCGCATTCGAGAGTTTCCGCGATGCCGCTTCCTACGTTGCAACGCTAAGCCATGAGAGTTGCCACTGGACGGCGCATCCAGATCGCGTCGGCCGAGATCTCAGCCGATACGGCAAGGACAAGACTGACCGAAGCCGCGAAGAGCTTTTGGCGGAACTCGGAAGCTGCTTCCTGTGCGCCGATCTCGGCATCGTCCCGGAACTAGAGCCACGTCCCGATCATGCGAGCTACCTTCAATCCTGGCTCAGGGTGCTGTCAGACGACAAGCGCGCCATCTTTCAGGCCGCAGCGCATGCACAACGCGCCGTGGCCTATCTCCACAGCCTGCAGCCGCTGATCTCGGAAGAGCGGGAGGCCGCCTGATGTCGTTTCCATCTTCCCGGTTGTTGATCCTCGCCTGCTCGGCGACGAAGCGCTGCGGGCAACAATCCATCCCCGCAATCGAACGTTATGACGGTCCGCTATGGCAGACCTTGAAGCTTCTCCCAGCCGCCCTCCATTGCATTGCGGCCTTTCAGGTGCGGTCCGATCGTCCCGATCCTTGCGGCAGCCATCGAGGCCGCGAAGGGCGCGGCCCGAAACCAACGAAAGGAACATCACAATGGCGACCATCGGCACCTTTACCTCCTCGGAGGCCGGCTTCACCGGCTCGATCCGCATGCTGGCTCTCAACGTCAAGGCTCGCATCGCCCGCGTCGAGGACCCCTCCGACAAGGGACCGCACTTCCGCATCTACGCCGGCAATGTCGAGCTGGGCGCCGCCTGGCAGAAGCGCTCCGAGCAAACCGACCGCGATTATCTCTCTGTCAAGCTGGACGATCCGAGCTTCCCGGCTCCGATCTACGCAACGCTCTCCGAAGTCGAAGGCGAGGACGGCTACCAGCTGATCTGGTCCCGCTCGAACCGGACCTGAGGTCGCAACAGCCGGCCCCGCCACCAAGGCGGAGCCTCTTCTCGCAGCTGGAGGCAGGCGCGGCACCCGCGTCGGGTTTTTGCGCCAGGAAAATGGCCGGCAGGACTTGGGTCGTCGATGAAGGTCAGTCCCCGAAACGCTGCAGCATTTTCCTCAGCTGCGCATTCTGTTGGGTGAGCTTGCGGGCCAGCTGGTGCCGCAAACCTGCAACATCGAGATCAAGCTCTGCCATCTCCTCATGGAATGTCTTGGGAGCCGTTCGCCACAGCTCCACTGTCTCCGACGCGGCGGGCTCAGGCCTTTTCCGCGCGGCATTGTCTTTGATCGCTTTTGCCCGCTTTGCTTTGGACGGCTTCAAGGCGGATTTGCCGGGTCTTGCATCGGACGACGCCTTATCGGCATGAGCGATCTCGGCTAACGCCATCTCGGGATCGTCATATGTCTTTGGGGTTACGACCGCTTCCTCTGTGCATGGACTGCTCTTTTCGTTGGCGTCCGCCGTTTGTCCCGACGACAGGGACTCGACGGTCGGCTCGGAACTCGCGGACACGGTATCCTTAACCGACGGTTTCCCTCTGACCTCTGTGGAAACGGCCTGTTTGTTCTCCGGGTGATATTCAAGCGTTTTCATCTCGGGCGCTTGCGAGCCTGCAGGCTCCGTCGAACCAATGGAGGGCTTACGTGACACCAGGTCAGCCAAAAATCTCCAAGGTGTTTTCATCGGATCGACGCCTCACGCGAGCTGCGACCGATAAGTCGCGATTGCAATGCCGGGCCCTTCGGGAGCCCGGTCGATCTTTCATGTCCAGAGACAGGCTGGTCGCTTGGCGAGATATAACCTGCCTGCTCCTGTCAGCTTGTCCCCAAGCGCTTGCGCAGGTCAGCATTTTCGGCGCGCAGCTTGTCAGAAAGCTGTTTGCGAAGACGCTTGTTCTCTTCTTCAAGCTCAATGAGAGTCGCAATATCGTCCAAGATTTCGCTCGAAGAGCCGCTGGGCTCCTGTGCGCGATTTGCCCGCGATATCATTGCAGGCTCGCCAACCGATTTTTTTGATTTGGCGGCGATACCCCTGAAGACTTGCTTCGCCCTTGGGGCTTTCGCCGGCTTTTCTTTCCCTGCAGATTTGACCGCGGCTGCGGCTTCGATCTCGGCCTTTGAGCGTCTTGGAGCACGGGTCTTTTTAACAGCTGCGGGCGCAATCTGTGTTTCAGTCACGACGTCATTACCGGCATTCTCGGTGGTCGTCTCATCGGCCATCAGTGTTCTCCTCTGTAGGGCGATGAAGCATTTGTTCCACAGCAAGCGATGTCAATGGTCCAAAGGCAATTCCATCATTTTCCCGATACCCTAGTCCGCAGGCCCACGTATCGGGTGGAAATGGATGGCTTAATGGATACCGGCAACCTCATCGCGACTTCTGGAACACAAGATCGAGCCCGAGCGCATCTTGCTCGACGACTTGCCGGACTTAACGGTCGGGCGTTGAACTTGCGCGTGAACGCGGGAGAGTGACCGTGATGGAAGCGGCCGTGGCCACGGCCCGAAATACAGTCAATGACCATCCGCGAGCATTGGATGTGAAAGACATCCGACGCCTCATGGAGCGGGGCGCGGCGTCCGGTAGAGCCTGGGCTGAACAGCAGGGTGACTGGCGGACCAACACTCAGCCGAATTCGCGGCCGCCATCGACGATATGTCAATCGGCACTGTCAGTTCCCTTCACGTTATTGTTGCCGACTCTTCTACGGGCTCGATGAGGCATGTCTGATCGAAGAACGGCTTTGCCTCGATCGTCTTCCCGCAACGGCCATCCGCCACTTTCTTCCCCTGGCAGCTGGGCTGCCATTCCTCGCGAAGCAACAAAGCTTCTCCCGGCCGCCCTCCATTGCATTGCGGCCCCTATGGGTGCGGTCCGATCGTCCCCGATCCTTGCGACAGCCATCGAGGCCGCGAAGGGCGCGGCCCGAAACCAAGCGAAAGGAACATCACAATGGCGACCATCGGCACCTTCACCTCCTCTGAGACCGGCTTCACCGGCTCGATCCGCACGCTGGCTCTCAACGTCAAGGCTCGCATCGCCCGCGTCGAGAACCCCTCCGACAAGGGACCGCACTTCCGCATCTACGCCGGCAATGTCGAGCTGGGCGCCGCCTGGCAGAAGCGCTCCGAGCAAACCGACCGCGACTACCTCTCGGTCAAGTTGGATGATCCGAGCTTCCCGGCTCCGATCTACGCAACGCTCGCCGAAGTCGAAGGCGAGGACGGCTACCAGCTGATCTGGTCCCGCCCGAACCGGGACTGAGGTCCCAACAGCCGGCCCCGCCACCAAGGCGGGGCCTCTTCTCACGCTTTCTTTGAAGCCAGGACCGGGTATCGAACCCCGTCCTGGCTTTATGCTGCCAAACCGAACCCAAATGTCTGATCAGTTCGACCGAGTGTGCCATGGCGGCATCGAGGCCTCGAAGGACGAGTGGTCATCCCCCAATTTTGTCTCCGCTCCGGTTCCCTGCGCTGCGACAAAATCGGCTCCCCCACTCGCCAGCTCCGCCGGTCGCTATCGCGATCCTTGACCCCTCCATCTCGCCATGACCGCGGCCGTCATCTTTCACAAACGTCAAGGAGACGACGATGACCAACGAACTCGACCGCACGATCCTCGAACTCAAGGCCGAGCTGGGCAATGCCCATCCCGACGAACGCCGCCAGATCGAAGCCGAACTCGAACAGGCGCTGGCCGAGCGCGAGATCCTCGCCGCCGAAGACGAAGGCCGCGTCAGCGCTGAGCGTCCCTTTTGAGGGAGGCTTTTGCCTTGTCGCCAAGCACGACACTCCGGATCGACCGGCGCCCCGTGCTCGCAGC
This sequence comes from Rhizobium sp. 18065, assembly GCF_902706095.1. GTDB lineage: Bacteria > Pseudomonadota > Alphaproteobacteria > Rhizobiales > Rhizobiaceae > Allorhizobium. Next base: position 39,951 of record NZ_CACSJP010000011.1, on the reverse strand, counting down.
TCCGCTTCGTGGGATTTCTTGCCGGTTACGCATCATACCTTGGCCGAAGCTCTGGCGTGTTCCCGCATTCTCCTTTCGACGCCCTGTCATCGGCATCGGGGATGTTGCAGGCCGGCGTCGCGCCGTAACCTGCCGCCGCCAGAATTTTCCCCGCCGCGTTTCGGCTTCCTCGCGAGGCATAATTCAGGCGCCGTCAGGTCCTCCGCATGCGCTGCGGTCGTTCGGTGCGGCACGCCTTTCCGGTCTGCATGTCACACCCCGCGATGACAGCTTATCGAAAGGACACCATCATGCGACAACTCGCCCAATATCTCAGCGCCACTGGCCGCCGCCTCCGCGATCTCGGCAAGGTGATGTGTCACTTCTTCCGCAAGGGCAAGCTCGGCGTGAAGCTCGCGGTCAAGGTCCCGTTCTTCGTCGAATTCGAAGTCAGCTTCGAGACCGACTGGAACCGGCGGCGATGAGGGGTGTAACGGGCCGCTTCGGCGCCCCTTTTTTCGCTCGCGATCAGCGCTGGCTTGGATTGCGACCTGGGTTGAGAGCCGTGTGATCGTGGCAGGCGAAGAAGATCGAGGAACAGACGTACGGGTATTTGTTCGGCCCGGAATGATTTGCGTTCATCTATTCGGGCATCAATCCGGCCCCTGCGTGGCGCCAGGCGGCCACCTCGAAGAACTAAATCCATGGTCATGGCACAGTTGCGCGCCATGTTCTTCACGCCATCCTGGCATTCGACGAAAAGATGGGATTGATGCGTGCCCATGTGAGGAAGCGCCGACATCCGGTAGCGTGCCAATCGACACATTTAAATCATTTGATTGCGATCGATGGCCTGAGAGAAACACGGAAGAAGGTTGGGCCGGGTCGCCTGTGGCGATCGGCTCTATTCGCTCTGCTCACCGAACCCGCAAGCGGGTTCGGCCTGCCGGTAACGATCCTCCCGCGCGCCTCAACGCGCTGACTGTCGCGGTATCCCTGCCGGAGGCGAATTCGCGCGGCCTGTGGCCCGTCGTTTCAGCCAATGACTGGTGCTGCCACTTCTCTGCCGATCGTCGGGCGGCGTGAACACGGCTTATCGGAGAGGGTAAGGAAGCCCCACTTCTTCGTGTTGATATTTAGATGTTGTCGGCGCGGATGACGGCCGCCAAAGAAAAGCGGAACGGTTTAGCCGGGCGCAGTCGGTCCCGCCTTCCGCTTGCGCGGCGCTATGCTAAGGCTCCTGCGTCTGCGCTTCTACCGGATAAACCGTATCGAGAATTCCCGAAATCCCACCCTCCGGGTGGCGCTATGCTGATTTCTCCGATGCTCTTCTTTTTTGCTTTTTCTCATTGAGGTCGAAGAGCTCCCGAGCCTCAAGGTCAGCATCCGCGTCGAGCGCGCCTGCATCAAAGGCCCCGCTTGCGCATCCTCGCAGGCAATGTCGGATTCGGCCCTTCCTGGGAGAAGACGTCGAGCAAAAGTCGCGACATCTCGGGTCAAGCGGACAATCCGAGCATTTCCGCTCCGATCTACGCCACCCTGATCGAGATGGCCTCTCGCAACATCTGGTCCCGGCCTAACCGGGACTGAGCGAGCAATCGCCTCTGCCAAAATGCGGCGCTCTTTCCAGGTCAACGATTAACCCTGTTCGGTTCCTATCTCCTGCGGCTGAAAAAAAAGGCGGGCTTTCCCGGCGCGCCTTGTCTTCTATGTTCATTCAAGCGACAACCGGATTGGACGGTCCTAAAACTTCCGTAACCATCCGAAAGCTGAACGACGAAGATCCAGTAGATTCGCTTACAGGGAGAGCTCAAATGGGCATATTCGATTCCATCAAGAACGCCATATTCGGCGAAGCTAAAGCCGAAACGCTGCCTACACCGGCAGAAGAAAAGTCCGCAACGACCACCGAAACCAATCCGACGACGACAGCAACCACGGCTGCCGAGGCTTTCACAAATCCTGTGGGCGCGGCGGTTGACGTAAGTTTCGTCCTTGATCAGGCGGTAAAGGCGAGCGGGCAGAAGCTCGACTGGAAGCACTCGATCGTGGACCTGATGAAGGCGTTGCAACTCGATAGCAGCCTGGGTGCCCGTAAGGAGCTTGCCTCCGAGCTTGGCTATTCGGGGGACGCGTCCGATTCCGCAACCATGAACGTGTGGTTGCACAAAGCTGTCATCAAGAAATTGTCGGAAAACGGCGGCAATGTTCCCGCAGACCTGCTCGATTGATACAAGTTGAGCTTTGCTGGTTGCACCCGCACGGGTGCGGCCAGTTTTGCATCAATGTTGCGGCAAGGAGCGATGCCAGGGATATTGACTGCGACTGCAAACTCCCGGTGCTTGCGGACCAAGTAGTCTCTCTTCCGGTATATACGATTGTCCAGCGAGATTGGCCGCCATCGCCTTTGCCAAGCCCAGGCCGATCTTCTTTCTCTTGGGATAGAATTCAAAGGTGCCATTCGGCGAGAGCACACTCGGCTTATGGATGTCTTAACGCCCATGTCCGGACCAGTTGCATGCCGCCTTTTCCGCATAGCAGCCGATTATCGCCACCACCGTTTTCCTCTTAGATCTGGAACTGGCACACCCACCGCGGTCTCGATGGGGCATGTCTGACTGCAGATCGCAGGGAAAATCCCGGCTCGCCCGGCGTCCGCAACGGCCGGCTCGTTTTCTTCCCCTGCCGGCAATGCCGCCATTCCTCTCGAGTCAAGAAAGCCTCTCCCTGGCCGTCCTCCACTCACGTTGCGGCCCAGAGCCCACCGCGCCGCGAAGATGCAGCGAGGATCCGGGGCGGGTGCAGGCCGATCGTCTGCCGTCTGGTCGACAGCCATCGAGACCGCGATGGGCGCGGCCCGAAATACAGATAAGGAACACAACAATGGCAACAATCGGCTCTTTCACCGCTTCGGGCAACGGCTTCACCGGCACCATCAAAACCCTCAACCTCAACGTCAAGGCCAGCATATGCTCCGTCGAGCGCGTCTCCGACAAAGGCCCCGACTTCCGCATCCTTGCCGGCAATGTCGAGTTTGGCGCCGCCTGGAAGAAGACCTCGAACGAAGGCCGCGACTATCTCTCGGTCAAGCTGGACGATCCGAGCTTCCCCGCTCCGATCTACGCTACCCTGATCGAAGTCGAAAACGAGGATGGCCGGTCGCTTATCTGGTCCCGGCCGAACCGGGACTGAGCACACAAATGCCCCCGCCAAGAGGTGGGGGCAGTCGCTCAAAAGCGATAACCGCGGAGACGGCTCGTCAAGGCATGACGGATCCGTTTGTCGGTGCGAATGCGCCCTCAGGACGTTGCCCTGCGTGCTATCTGGCCGGGAGCCTCGATTTTTGCAGCTGGCCGCCCAAAATAATAGCCTTGCACGTGGTCGCAGCCCATTTCCGTCAGGGCGGCGGTCTCTTCGGCGCTTTCAACGCCCTCCACAATGCAGCCGAGACCCATATCGCGTGCCAGCGCGAGCATCGATTTGACAATCTTGTAGCTCGCCGGTTTGCGATGCAGATCGCTGACGAAACTCCGGTCGATCTTGATTTTGGTCAGCGGCAATGAATGAAGCTGGCTGAGGCTGGAGAAACCGGTTCCAAAATCGTCGAGCGAAATACCGCAGCCCAGGTCCCTCAGCATGCGAGCATAGAGATGAACCCGCTCGATGTCCTGCAAAATGGATGTCTCGGTAATCTCCAAGTCAATCCGGGCAGGAGAAACGCCGCTGTCGTTAATGGTCGCGATGAGGCGCAAAACACCTTCCGAAGAGGTCAGGTCCTTGGCGGAAAGATTGAATGAAATCCGAATGTCGTCGTCCCATATGGCCGCATTCGCCAAGGCCTTTTGCAGCAATATGGGCGTCATTTGCTGGACGAGGTCGCAGCGCTCTGCCACCGGAATGAACTGCGCAGGTGAGACTATACCAAACTCCGCGCTGTGCCACCGTGCAAGAGCCTCATAGGCAACAATCTGCCGGCTTCGAAGACTGAAAATCGGTTGAAAGACGACCTGCAGCTCGTGCTCAAGATCAGCCCGCGTCAACGCCTGTTGAATATCGGCGTCCCGACGCAGTTCTTCCTCATGCCGACTTGTGAAGACGACGGCCTGCCCACGTCGGTTTCGTTTGCTGTGATAGAGGGCGTAGTCAGCCTTCTCGTAGAGTTTCATCGCATCGCCGTCGTGTTCGGGAAATGTCGCGATCCCCATTGACCCTGCGATCTGAACCATATGACCATTTGGGAGAGCAAAGGACTCACGCAGGCGCGCGCATACGAGATTACCGAATCCAAGGAGCTCGTGCTGTTCGCGCCCCCGCAGGATCAGGGCAAATTCATCACCGCCAAGCCGGGCAACGAAGATCGACTTGCACAGCGCGCCAAGCCTGTCGCCGACGGCGATCAGGAGCTCATCGCCAACGACATGTCCATATGTGTCGTTGACGGGCTTGAAGCCGTCGAGGTCCACAACGGCCACGGCGAGTCCATCGCCGTTCGTCGTCGCGGTCGCGAATGCTTCCACGAGTTCGGAAAAGAACCGGCGTCGGTTCGGCAGGTTCGTTAGCGGGTCGAGATTTGCCAAGCGATGGTTTTCGATCCGCGCCCGAACCATATCCGTAAAGTCGCGATAATAGATCAGCAGCATGATCAGCATGGTGACCGAGACCAAAGCGATGTTTGCTGCCGTCGCGATAAAAACCGGTTCCCCGGACGTGGCAAAAAAAGCGATGAAGCCAATGTTAACAATCAGGGCGACAATGAACGCTGCCGACCGAAGGTGCATCAGACAAAATATGCAACCGACGACCGTTATGGCCATATAGAAAGCGACATGTGCCTGTTGCAATGGTCCGCCATAGGGAAATAGCGATATCGACCAGGTTGTGAAGGCGATCGCAATCACAGCGGCCAGCCTGTTGGTCCTGTTCAATGCCCGGGCGACATGATCGTCCGTGGTCGATTTCCCTCGCGAACGCCACCAGCTCGCAATCCGGAATACGCAGACCGCAGTCAGCACCATTGGAAAATAGATACTGAGCTCGATCGGTGCAGAGGAATAAACACTGCCACACAGAATCCAGGTATTCGTCAGAAGGATGAAATACATCAGCGGGATCTGCTTGGAAAATGCGCGGTACTGTGCCTGCATGAGCTCAGGTTGCCCACGTGGGACAGAGAAGAATTCCCGGAGGAAACGGAAAGCTGCTATCATTGGCTCTGGACACTCCGACAAATGTTTCTTGCCGTGTCATTCGGCCGATTTCGCAGGCTCATTCTGCGATGAGGTTCCTTCCTATATATTGGACGGCTTAATTAAAGGAAACCTTACCGACCGATGACATTATACTCGGTGTTCCGAATTGACCGGGATCAAAAATCCGTGCGCTCGGCGGCTCGCTCTTCGCTGAAAATATCTTGCAGCGCCTCCAGCACTTCAACGGCTGCCGGCGATGAAAGAGTGTAGTAAATCGTCTGCATATGGCGACGGGTGCTGACGATATTCGACGCCCGCAGGATCGCCAGATGCTGGGAGAGCGCGGACTGGCTAAGCGATAGGGAACTGGAAAGCTCACCGACTGAAGCCTCTTTCCTCCAGATCTTCTCGACAATCCGCAAGCGATAGGGATTTGCCAAACACCTGACGAGATCTGCCGCCAACGCCAGGTGCTGCGGATTATCTTGAAGTTTCAATCTGATTCGCATTTTTCCGGTCGTTGGGTAAGCCTCGGTGATCCCCTCAGATGAGCATTAGATTGTGATTATATTAGGAGCGGCGCAATTTTCGCCTCGGACTGAGCCAGTTCGTGCCGAGAATGTCGTTTAAGCTTGTCGTCGATCAGCCGTCGGCATTCGCATGCACAGGTTGGCCGTTCCCGGCCGCATCAAGCGATCGACTTCTCAAAGTCCATGGTTCCCTGGAACTGAGCGGGTTCACGTGCCGGGGCTTATATCCGCGGCCACGTTTTTCTTTGAGTAGCTCAAGGAACAGTCGCAAGGCTTGCTTTTCGGTGTCGAAATGATGAACGCGGACATGTCCGATCGTCCCGATCCCACCCCATCTTCTCACCAGCAGGGACATTCCATGTATCGATGGCTCTATTGCCAGCTCGTAATAGCGGGCGATCCTTCTTTCCGGATCAACGCGTTCGACATGGATATGATAGCTGTGGGTGCCCATGTCCGAAGATTCGGGCAAAATCGACCAATCGTCCAACGACAATTATGAATCGAAGAACACCCTGGGATTCACGGCATTGATCGATTCCGAGCGATTTTTCTCTGCCGATGTTCTCAGATTTCAAACACGTTTTACCCATTTTTCATACAAAGAACCTAACGTGTGTTTACCAATTTGTTCGTGTAAGCATATCGAGGATCACATGAGATTGAAGATCTCCCAACTTATGATCGTATTTGGCGCTATCGTTACCATGGGTCTCTTGGCGTCGGTGGGCTTTCAGACCTTTATTCTCGACAAAGTTGCTGTGAACGGTCCTCTCTATACTGAAATCGTCGATGGGAAAGATATCGTTGCGGATGTTCTCCCGCCTCCGCTTTTCCTGGTCGAAAGCTATATGCTCGCCAATGAGGCGACGCTGGCGCCAGCATTGATCGACGACAATTTGAGCCAGATCAGTGTTCTTCGCACCGCCTATGCCGAGCGGCGCAATTACTGGAAAACACGCGTCATCCCCAACGAGATCCGCAGGAAGCTGGAACAGGACGTGCTTGGCAAAGCAGATGCCTACTGGGAGGACTTCGACCTGAAATTTCTTCCAGCGGCGCGCGTGAAGGATCGTGCAGCGATGGAACTGGCGATGGCGTCATTGAATCGCGACTTTCATATTCATCGTGAGGCCGTTGTCGAATTGGTGTCTTCTGTGACCATCTACATGGGAGAACGCGAAAGTGCCGCGTCGTCGGAGATCTCGTCCGGCAAGATATTCGCTCTGGGTGGGAGCCTGGCGTCATGCCTTCTTTTCCTGGCTGGCCTTTTTATGTTGAAGCGCCGCGCAATTTCACCCGTGGTTCGCATGACCAATCTGATGACGGAAATGGCAGGCGGAAATCTCTCATCACACATTCCCTATGGCGATCGGTCGGACGAAATTGGCGCGATGGCCAAGGCTCTGCTCGTTTTCCAGAGTTCGGCGAAGGAAAACCGCCAGCTACAGCTGGATATCGGCGAGGCACGGGATCTCAACGATGCCCAGTCGCGCGAACGCCAGCTGCTTGCTGAAACTGACGCCAGAAGCCTTCAAAGAGCAATCGAGGGCCTCGGCGCAGGGCTTGAACGCCTTTCGCAATGCAATATCAGGATGACGCTGGACGAGCCATTCGACGGACGGCTCGACGATTTGAGACAGGATTTCAACCGCTCGATCGCGACTTTTCAGGAAACGCTTTCACTCGTCTTGGAAGAAACTCAACGCCTGGACGAGAAGAGCCAGGAAATGAAACAGACCTCGAACAGTTTGGCCCAGCGCACCGAGCAGCAGGCAGCTGCCCTCGAACAGACATCCGCAGCCCTCGTTCAAATCGCCGCAACGGTCCAGTCGTCCAGCGAGCGGACGCATGAAACGCGCCGTCTCGTTCAAAGCGCCCGCGCGTCCGCCAGCGCTTCGGCCGGGATCGTCGGTGAAACCATATCGGCGATGCAGCGGATCGAGAATGCTTCAAGCCAGATCAATCAGATCATCGGCGTCATCGACCAGATTGCCTTCCAGACGAACCTTCTTGCTCTCAACGCCGGCGTCGAGGCAGCGCGTGCAGGAGATGCCGGCAAGGGTTTTGCTGTGGTGGCAATGGAAGTCCGCGAACTTGCGCAGCGCTCGGCGACGGCGGCACGCGAGATTAAGCAGCTCATCACCCATTCCGGCACGGAAGTCAGCGAAGGTGTCAGGCTTGTCGGAGAGACAGGCCGAGCCCTCAATGAAATCCAGAGCTTTGTGAGATCCATCGACGAGAACGTCGACGCGATCGCTACGGCATCAACAGAGCAGTCGTCGGGCCTGCAGGAAATCACATCGGCTGTGAACGATCTCGATCAGATGACGCAACACAATGCCTCAATGGTCAATCATACGACAGCTATCAGCAATGCGCTGGCTGCGGGCGCAGCCACACTCGCTGATCTCGTCAGACGTTTTCAGCTGAACAGGCGCGCCGCCAGGAGGGAGCCCGGTTCCGTCGCGGCGAGCCGCACGGCCGCTGACCGGCGCAATGCGCCCGCAATCGCAAGAGCCGCGTAACGAAAGCGATATTGGCGAAGCGGGCATGTCAGGAATTCTGGCGTGCCCGCCCGAGCTCATCGTGTTCGCTACCTCGAATTTGTCGATTCGGATCTGAATCAGCCTCGCCTGTAAGGTCAAGCGTATGGGCAGGTTCAACTCTCTGCGAACGCTGCCAACACCTCACGCCCGGTTTCCTCGACGACCTCGCTCTTGCGAGCTTCAGCTTCAAAAACAGCCCGTATCTTTGATAACGAGGCCTCTGCTTGCGCCCGCATATCAGCGGTTCGACGGACCGCAGCCTTGAAATCCGGAACCTTGGTTTTTGTCTCTTTTTTTGCCCGTGGAGGCGAACGCTTCTTTCTCGGCTTTGAAGGCATGGTTGGGCCTTCTTGTCCCGCTGCATCGTCTGCGGTCGGACGGGCGGGAACGGCGCTTTCCACCGCTTCGGCGTGATTTTCCACTTGTGGCGTCACCGGCAATGCCGACCTGAAACGTGCACCTGGCACGACAGTATTGCTTCGCACATTCCGCGTGATCGGCGCTGTGTCCGTGCTGATCAGTTCGATGGTCTCGCCACCACGCTCCTGCTCCATGGCGACCGCGGACGGACGCACACGCGATTGCATCGGCCGCCAGGCGAGCTTGGCGAGTGTCTTATCGGCGTAGTAGAAGTTTCGCACCCCCAGAATGGGCTGCTGGTTCCTCAGTTTGATGATGCATCGCGTCTCGTCCATCGACCCGAGTTCGTCCGGCCGCATCAATGGCCGCATAGCCGTCCGGTGAGACATGGTTGCGCCTTTTCGATCAAACAAGGTGACCCCGATCGAAACCGCCTTGTCGACGGTGATTTCCTTTCGGTCGCCGAGCAACTGCGAGACGTAACGCTGATCCTCCGGATCCTGCGCGCCGAGGAATATCTGAGCGCGCGCGCTGTTGACCAATGTCTGCCGTCCCTCACGGGTATAGACATTGTCAATCGATCGCAATGATTGAACAAAAAACCAGCATGGAATGCCGTATCCACCAAGCACTGTGGCGACCGTGAGGGCGTTCTCGAGTTTTCCAAGATTCTGAAACTCGTCCAGCAGGACGAGCACGCGTCGTTCGCCGCGCTTCATCATGTTACGCGACATGTAGTCCATGAACTGCAGCATAAGCACGTTGAAGATCGGCCCGATGGAGGCGATCTGCTGGATCCGGAAATCCAGATACAGGCTCAGGTTTTCGCGACGCATGGCGCGGATATCGAAGGTCGATTTGCTGGTGGCCCGCAAGATCCGATTGTTCTTGAAAGGCCTAACGGCCGCGGCGAGTGTGCCGTAAATCCCGTCAAACTGCTTGTCGGCCATGACCGCGAAACGCGCGATAGTCGTATAGGTAAAGGAGCTTATCCATGCCGCCCGCACTTCAGGATTGGCGACCTCGGTCAGCCAGGACCGCAGCGGCTTGTCTCCGCCTTCGACGACATTCAAAACTGTGCCAAGATTGCGGTCGGCGTCATCGATATCGGGATTTTCCAGGACCCAGGATGTCACGCCTGCAAACAGCGCCCGCGCGTCGGCGATCCAGTAGCTGTCGCCCTTGGGAGTCGGCAGCAGGGCGGTGGCGATAGAGTTGATGTCGATATCGCGCTGATCCGCATCGATCGCCACAAAATCCAGCGGATTATAGCATTCTGTGTCGCCCGCCTCATCGGCCGGAGAAAAGCGCAGAACCCGGGAAAAGGAAGACCTGTGGCCAGCCGTCGCCTCATAGGTTTCACCGCGCATGTCGAGAACGACGATACTATCCGGCCAAAGCAAGCAGTTCGGCACGATGAGGGACGCGCCCTTGCCCGAACGCGGCGGGCCGATGACGAACCCGCCGACATCGTCGCCATCGATCCAGAGCTTTTTTCCACCCAACAACTGAGGCTTGAACCATTTCCGTTTGCCGGATCCCCGCTGGGTAAAGCCTCCGGGGACTTTCATCAGACTACCGCCGATCCGGCCGACAAAGACACCGCCCGGCTTGGCCAGACCCAGGGCTCTCGCCTCCAACGGATTGAGAAAGCGGGCGTCGGTCGATCTCTTCTTGCCGGTCAGTGCCGTGAGGAGAACGCCAAAAGCGGCGATAACACCAGCACCAGCGGCAATGCCTGGGCGGAGCCACTGCTTTGCCGACACATCGAGCCTGGCCATCTTATAAGAAGCGAGAAGATCGCCCTGCAGCGCCTGGAACATGAAAAATGATCCGTCGAATGCATAATAAGTTCCGGCATAGGCAAGTGACGCGACCAGCAGGCCCATCGCGATCGCGACCGCGATGCCGAACACCATCAACGCCGCCTTCATAGGTCGTCTCCCTTCGTGAACACAATTTCGGAAACCACCCGCCGACCATCGGTCGCGCGGGCGAGCTGCACGACGATCGGGATGACCTCCTTGAGGTAGTCGATAATCTCATGCTTTCCCAAGGACACACCGCTTTGCATCACCATCAGCGCAAGCCGCTCGTAGGCAGAACGAGCCGAGTTGGCGTGAACGGTGGTCAACGATCCCGGGTGACCAGTATTGATGGCCTGCAGAAAGGAGAAGGCTTCCGCGCCGCGAAGCTCGCCGAGAAGCAATCTGTCCGGGCGCATACGAAGCGAGGCCTCCAGCAGATCCTGCGCGCTGACCTTGGCCCTGCCCTGATCTCCTTTGGAGGCAAGCAGCGCCACGGTATTGTGCGTCATCGGCTTGAGTTCGCGCGTATCCTCAATCGTGATGATGCGCTCCTGCTCCGGTATCTCCTTGAGCAAGGCATTCAAAAATGTGGTCTTGCCTGTCGAAGTACCCCCGGAGACGAGGATCGAAATACGCGATTGTACCGCGTGCCTGAGAAAGGAAAGGACGTCGAGCCCCTCCCCTATCATTGCCGACAGCTCATCCTCGGCCGGGTTCAGCGCTAGCCGGCGACCCGATCGGGTTTCGGAAAATGCCCCTTCCGCTTTGTATGCCGCGAGGTCGACGTCGTGGATGACCTGTTTGCGGATGGAGATTGAACCGCCGTCGGGGGCGGCGGGCGGAAGCACGCATTGAAACCGTTCGCCAGACGGAAGAGAGGCCGACAGGATGGGTTTCTCGTCGTTGACGACCTGATTGCTGGCGCCGGCAACGCGCTCACTGAGATTGCGGATCCACTCCGCCGTGAGGCGCTCGTCGTCGACACGCTCCATGCTTCCCGAACCGATCCGTTCAACGAAAACGTGCCCCGGCTTATTGACGGAAATCTCGGAGACTTTGCCGTCGTTCAGGAACGGTCGAAGTCGTTCCAGCGCCTTTTCCAGGAATGGAAATGGACGACTGCTCATTTGTAGACCGGTGCTTCGGGATAATATGGCGTCGGGTCGATCTCGCGTCGTACCTGGCCGCCGTTCTTCAGCCGTTTCATTTCCTGTCGAACCGGGTCGGCGTAAAAAGCGGAGAAGTCCAGATCGCGTCGAAGGAAAACGATCATCGGTTCGCCTTGGGCGATATAGATCGTCGGTGGAATCTTCGAGCTATCCTTGAAGGCTTCGTTGGCGATGTCCTGTAGGATCGAAGATGAGCGTTCCGCCGCAATGGCGCGAGCCTCGGACGCACTTCGACTTGGTTGGGTGGTTATCGTTGTGGTGATGCCAGTGACCGGGTCGGTCGTCGAAACCGACTGGGCGCTCGTAGCCGTATCGGCCTGACCGAGCGAAGCCACATATTCGGCGGCTCCGCCGATGACCGACAGCATGATGGCCGAGCCGAAGCGCTCCCAGAAATGTGTGTCGACGATACCGTCCATGCCGGCGCGGCCGAGCCGGTCAGCTCCCGGTGAAGCAATTTCGACAGAAAGACCATCGGAGCGGATGACCCGCGACCACACGACGAACACGCGTTTTTGACCGCGCGCGAGGCCGGACTTGTATTCGCCGACCAGACGCGAGCCCTTGGGAATAAGGATCCGCTGACCATCGAGAGAGCGGACATCCTCGCGAACCACCGCTCTGACCATGCCGGGAAGATCGGTGTTGACGGCGGTTTCAAGAAAGCCGCGGATGAGCGTCCCTTGCGGCACCAAGGCGTCGGTGCGGGTGAACTTGGTCGCCTTGACGATTCCTGCCGTCATCTTTTCGGATTGAGCAAGAAATGCCTTGTTGGCGTCTGATTCTGCGCCGGGGACTTGAATCAGTTGGCCGTCATCGGCAACGGTCACGTCCTGCGACGAATCCGACAAAGACTGTCTTGTCGTGCCATCCATGATGATTTGTTCGGAGCGCAACCGCTCCCAACGTGCCTTTTCCTCCGCTTCGCGCCGCTTGGCGTCTTCCTGCGCCCGACGTGCCGCCTCTTCCGACAAGCGTCGCGCCTCTTCCTGCCGCCGCCGTTCTTCTTCGGCGCGCAACTGGGCTTCCAGCAATGCCCGCTGTTTTTCGAGATCGACGCCCGGATCGACCTTCATATCGACATCTGACGCGGCGGCGGGCGTCTTTTCCTCCACCAGCGGAATCTTCACAAGATTGGGATCTGCCGCCTCTTTCGGTCGGCTTTCAGGGAAATCGGATATCGTTTCCTTGCTCGTCTCGAATGTTTCCGCCGTGCCATCGGTCATTTTCAGATCCGTGGAACTGGACGGCCAGTTCACATATGCCAGAACCCCTGCACCCGCGACGAGCAGCAGCGGCAAGGCAAGGCGTCCCATCTTGCCGGCATGCCGGCTCGCCACGGAGCTCTCGTTGTCGAGGCGGTCGAAGTCAATCTGGCTCATCACCTGCCATCCTTATGGGGGCTGACAGCATTGTCCTGTCCAACCCGTTTCGGACCGTAGAAGTCCTCTATAAGATCAAAAGACCGACGACCGGCCTGGCGATTGTAAAGGCACAGCCATTTGTCGCCTGTCCGCAAGGTGAACTGTGCGGCGACCTTGTCCACAACGACATATTTCCCTTGGGTCCGAAAATTGACGAGTGACTCCTGGCGTTTGTCTTCCACGACAAATATCGCGGGGATTTCGTCAGGAAATTCCAGATACATGTGCGTGCCATCGTCGAAAGCGACGCGCGGCTTCAGACTATTATCGCCACGGAAAACGTACTCGTAGTTCAGTCTGCTCGGATCAAGTCCCTTCAGCAAAGGATCCTTGGCGCTTTCTTCGGCAGCCGTCATCAATCGCGCATTGACGTCCTCATCGGGATAGCTGAAGCGGACCTGGAATGCCGCCTTGAGATCCGCCGCACCCGATCCTTTCAGAAGGAGCGAATATACACGCTGGTTGGTCACGATATTCACGTTCGTTTCCGCATTCTCGCGAAGCGGCTTCACAAACAGAATGCCCGATCCCTTCTTCGGTACGATTGACCAACTAGCGGTGTCCCCGGCCGAAATCGTTTCGATTACTTCCGAGCTGCCAAGCTGGATCATCGTCGATACGCCAAGCCCGGCGGGCACGGTGACCACCGCATTGTTGTTGAAGGTGATGTAGCGAATGCGGGGATCGGCAGCATTGACAGTCCCACCGAACGCGATGGCGGTAACGGCGACGATCACGAACTTTCGAAATTCCATCATCACTCAGCCCCGTCCAAAGGCAGAGTTTCCGGCAGCGATTCCTGGTCGCGTCGATATTCGACGACCTGGAAGCCGAGCGGATTGTCGAAACGGTACTCGTTCTTGAGCGGTGCGGTGGTGTAACGATAGCGTACGACTGCCACCCAATGCTCGCGGCGGATGGTGTTCTCTCGCCTGGTCTCGGTCGAGAAACGAACGGTCGCCGTCGCCTTATTGAGAAACGAAAGCGATTTTACGGTCACGCTGATGCGCGTGTCGCGGCCCAGCACCTTATCCTTCGACTTCGGATTCGAGGGTTCGAATTCCCGGCGAAGGTCCGCAGATGCCTGGGCAGTGGAATAGAGCTGCGCAAGATCATAGTTGTCCTTCAACTCACGTGGACTATATGTCTCCCTGGCGCGCAGATATCGGACAATGTTGGCTGTCGTGACAGCTTCGTCCTGTGCCAAATCGCCGGGCTTGAGCGCCCGGGCTATCTCGATAAAGCCTGTGGTCTTGTCGACCGACACGACATAGGGCTCGAATTGGTGCAAGGGCAGCAGCAGATTGAGAGCTGAAAGACTTGCGAGCGCGACGCCGCCCGATATGGCGGCAATGACCCACGCGATCTTTCTCGATCGGCGCTCCTTGCGATAAAGCTCGACTTCCCAGGAGGCCCCGGCCTGCCAATATTGCGAAAGGTCGGGTTTGGGGCCGGGCTCAACGGTATCGACCATGAATCGTCCTCATCAGTGATTTGGCACGCAGAAATTAGTTATAATTAATATTTTTCGCAAGCAAAAACCGCAGCGTGGCCGCTTCTACGTGACGCAGAGGGACATGCATTGGGGATATCTGGATACCGCGTCAGCTTCGATTGCGCAGCGCGGCGTCGATCTTTCGATCCGTCTTGAACTGACTGAGCGCGTAGACGGCCCAGATTGCCGCAGGAAGCCAGCCAATCAGCGTCACCTGAAGGAGAAGGCATATGATGCCGGCAATGGGACGCCCGATCGTGAAAATAACAGGAACGGCAAAAAAATCGCGATGATGAGCCGCATCATTTGCACCACTTCATCAAGGTCTTTTCGGTGAACCCATTGGAAAAGTTAAAGCTGCGATCGTCTTTGACCGCAATGTTCACGGTGTCTGCTTCGCCATCGGCTTCAGACGAGCCGGCCTCGATCCACAGCACGTTCAGACGATAGTCGGTCCCTCGGTTTGACACATTTTTAACTTTCCCGGTCGTTTTATTGGCCGAAAGCCCGTTTTTCTCAACAAAAATCAGCGTAGCCGCCGGTGCGTCGCAGCCTCCGTCCGCCGGGGCATACATGCCGACGCGCACTGGAACGATTTCACTCTTGGCTTGGATATCTGCGGCAGCAGGCGGCCCGAAAGAGAGAGCAGAAATAAGGCTCAGGACGATAATTCGGCTTTTCATAGTCCCTCCATACCTAAATCTCGAAAAATCACAGGAAGCCGTGAACGTAAGCCGCAGCGGTATTGTAAAGCTCGATGCAATACTCCGCGATCGGCTTGAAAAAGATAACTGCGACTATGAACAGGGAAAATCCTAATGTTCCTCCCTTGGCGTTCCTGGTAGATTTCTCTTGAATTTCCTTATTTACAAGTTCTGCCTGATACCAAGTCGCATGCTGCTTTCGCACATCCTGATATCGGTCACACTCGTCGTTCTGCATGAGGAAACCTCCTTGGCCATAAACTATATGTAATTCCACCAAGGAGAACTGCCAATCTAAAATTGTCCATTGCGCTCAGTTTCACGTTGGATCGCACGAGCTCTAGCTGATTGAACATCGCTGGATGTCCGTCTCCGGCCCAAGCCATCCGAGAGAATTTTTGCTCTTCCTGTGTATTGTCGCTTTGCTCGACCGTACGACTCCAGTCCCCCAGAATAAGCGGTATCACCTTGCCCAATTGGTGATCCGCCGACAATCGCCGCTGAAAACATAGGAATGAATCTAAAAACGACTATTCCAAGTAGGCAAACGATCACGAAGGGTGCCACGTAGGAGAGCTTACTTTCGGTGGCCGTGTTCGTGGCAGTGTTGATGGCCAACTCGATCAGCTGGTAGAGGAAGGCGAGAAACGTCATCATCAGCGTCTGCATAACCATCAAATTAGCCATAAGCGTTAGCCATCCATCGGTGAAACGGAACGTCCATCGATAGAGAGCGAGGATGATGAACACCGGCGCCAGTGCGAGGGTGATGAAAAGCATCAGCTTGGCGGCGAGAATGGCCGCCGCCGCGATCGCTATAAAGAGCATTGCAATCACGAACACGATAGCGCCGATCAGGGCCCCCACAAATTCGAATGTGCCTGTTGCCACCTGCTCGTAAACTTTGCCGGCCGTTTCGAAAACGGCGTCGAGGATACGCACGACACCGGTCGAGTCATCGCTGCCGCCATCCAGAATGCCCCCTGAGCCGGCAATCGCCTTGATGATCGTATCCGAGATCAGATTGGGCACAGTTTGAACCAGCTTGTAAATCGTCGTGGAAAATGCCGACCAGTTGGTCGCCATGAAATAGATGAAAAACGCGCGGCCGAGTTTCCAGGCCGCATCCGGCACCGAGAATCCTTCGCGGCCAGCGAGGATCATGTAACCCCACCAAACCACGTAGAGGGTCAGCATGGAACCGAAGACGACATTCACCTGTAGTGCGAGGCCCTCATAAGCATTGGAGATAAATGTTTCGCCGACGCTGTCGAGCTTCGCAAAAATATCCGAGATGATTGTCGTCGATGTGGCCATCTTCTCATTCCTGAAGGATCTGTTCGAAAACGGTATTTACCGGTGCCACCGGGCCACAAAGATCCTCGCTTTCGACAAATCCAGTTAAGGGCGGGCATGGTGCCTTTTTCTCACCCTTGGTCTGGCAGGCTCCCAGCATTGGCAACAGGACCAGTATTATCGCAGTGATGAGACGCCGCATCGTGATCCCCTCAGTCAAACGGATTGATATCTTTGTATTGCAGCATTTTTGCTGTTTCTGATTGCTGAGTCAGCCGCATCTGCATATCCGTATTAAGGGCAGAGACCGTGCCGTTCGATACACCGATCAGCTCGTTGATGGTGCGCGCGGTCTCCAGCTGCATCCGCGTGTTCGCGTCGACGGACCCTTTTACATCCTCCGCAGCACCAATCTGACCGCTGGCATTTTGCAGGGATTGCTGCCGCTGCGTGACAGCAGACGATGCCTGCTGGGTCAAGGCAGACAAGAGCGCCGCAGTGTTCACAGCACCGGAAAATGCGTTGTTCATCGCGCCGGCATCCTCACCCTCTATGATGCTCTTGACCTGTTTTACCAGCTGAAGCCCGTTGATCAGTGTCGCAGCTATATTCTGCGCATCGCCGCCAAGGCCGCCGAACGACAGCGTACCCCCATTCATGATGGAGCTGAACGATGGTGCAGAGGATATCGACATTCCGCCATCGAGCCCTGTGGAAGCAATGCCCATCGAGCCATCGCGCGAGCCAGACAAGGCCTTCAAAATGTCTTCCGTCTTTTTCAGAATGTCTGAATTGGTATTCATGATGTTGCCGGTGTTCTCGGCGTTTTTCTTCGCAATGGTCAGGTTGGCATTGTCGATGACCGGGACATCCGCACGGGCGACGGTCGAGGCCGCCGCCGCAAAGCCCACAGCGAACAAGAGCTTTCTCATCTACTTTCTCCTTATTCTGCCGCTTCTGCGGCCTGTTGGATTGCTTCAAGGCTGTTCTCGACACTCGAGTCGTTTCGCGACGCCGCAACCTCACTTTCGGTCCCGTCAGCATTGGTCGCAGCAAGAAGCGCACATTCTGGCCACTGCATTCGCGGCACGTTTGTGCGTTCCAGTATTATGGGATCGCAAGAGTAGGGGTTTTTTGACGAATCCGATTTTAGTGATTTGGATGCCACTGACATTGAGGAAAGCTTCATCTGCATCCGCGCCTGTATAAGCGTGTTTGCTAGATTTGTGACCGAGATCAGATTGTTGAGCAATTCCGCATTGACCGCCCGGGCCTGTGTGTTGTCGTCCCAGGCATCCTGGTAAATCTCCGAGGCTCCGACCGTGGAAGTGAGAGCGGAAACGCGATTGTTGGCTTCCTGTATTCTGGCAGTGCTGGTGTCTATACCCGTGACGCTCGTGTTGACCGCATCCACCGCTGCGTTGGTAGAATTGCGGGTCGCGTTGGATCCATAGTCAACCGACGTCTTGAACGTTGGAGAAGGAATGTCGGCAATGTTGGAGCCGCCGGCATATGCGTTGAACCAATTGTGGTTGCGAGCCACTTTGCCCGCCCAGTTGGCTTGTTCCGTTGCCGTCGATCCATTGTACCAGGACGCGAGGCAGGCGTAGTCAGTCGATCCGCATTTAGCTACACCCAGGCCGAGATATTTGACGCCTCCCTCGATATTCTCTTCATTGATATCGCGATCAAAACCCATGCTGGAGCCTGTTCGCTTCGTCAACTGCATGACGCCGTTCACGCCAGTGGGGGAACCTGAGCAGGTCGAAATCCCCGATTCGGCGTGAGCTACGGCAAGTGCCAGTCCGGTAGGCACGTTGTATTTTTCTGCATAATGCTTGATCAGCTCGACGTTTTCCGCGTCTTCCTCAACCGCCTGCGCCGGCGACCGGAAAAGCCTCCGGTTCTTCTCCTTCTTGGAGATATTGCAGCTCGTCACCGCTTGCTCTTCCAATTGGTCGATTTGCGTCTCCTTGTCGGCCGCCGAATGATCTTCGTCATCTGCGCGTTTGCCTTTGACATCGTCATCGATGACGGGAACATCGGCCCAGGCAGGCTGGCACAAGCCCATAGTCAAGACGGAAAGCGTTACAAACTTCAGGCTCCTAAGCATGTCGAAGGTCTCCTCCCCAACCGCAGAAGTGCGGGAGCCAGGCTCCGGGTTCTTCGCCATATGTCTGGCGTAGCGCCTCGCATTCCCGCACAGTTTCCGGCCTGCCGGATAGAACCTTGACGAGGTCCGGCATTGCCGAAAGATCGAGACGAGCGATGATTGAATCGCTCGCATGCTTGATCAGAAAAGTCCGATTTGCCTTGTCGGCCTGTTTGACGAAACGGAACTCCTTTTCGGAGAGGCCGAATGCTCGACGATAGCTTTCCTCGTCCGCCGACGCGTTCGGAAAGAAGATGTTCGTCATTGTCTGTTCGATGATGGTATTGCGCAGCTCGGAGCGCACGACATCGGCGGCGGACTGTGTGCCGAAGCCTACAATTCCGTTGAGTTTGCGGATGGTTTTTAGCCAATCCTTGATGAAGCCGGAGAAGACCTCGTCGTCGAGCAGCCGCCAGCCTTCATCGAGGAAGATCATTGATGGCCTGCCGTCGAGTATCTCCTGAATGCGATGAAACATGTAAAGTAGAGCCGCGGTCCGAGTCCGCTTGTCGGACAGGACCTCAGTCATGTCGAAACCGATGATGGCGTTGGTGAAATCGAGCCGATCGGAAGGATTGTTGAAGAGCCAGCCCTTGTCGCCGGACGTCCATTCCTTCAAACGATCTGAAAGGTCGCCTATGCCTGATCGCATCCGTCCCTTCAATGTTTCCTCAAGCATGTCCAAGCGGCGCTCGGAGCGCTCGAAGTCATTGTAGATGCCATCGACGGCATCCGAGATGATCGCATTTTCCTCCACCGTCAAAACGCGATCCGGTGGCGTGACGAGATAGGAGACCAGCGTCTTGCCAAAAACCCGATTGGCCGGAGTGTCTTCCAGTTGCAGCGGTGCAAAGCCGGTTGGCTCTCCCGGCGACAGCCGTTCGTACCTCCCGCCCATGGCGCGCACGAAGATTTCCCCTCCCCTATCCTTGTCGATAAAGACGCATCGCGGACGTGGCTGTACCCGCATGCCCTGGGCAAGCAGGAAAGAGAGAGCAACAGTTTTCCCCGAGCCCGTCGGGCCGATAACGGTAAAGTTCCCCACGTCGTCTTCGTGAAAGTTGAAATAATATGCGGTTTGGCTGGTCGTTTCGAGAAGAGAAACCGGCGTGCGCCAATGGAGCTTGTCGATTTGGCCGGAGGGGAAATTGTGGGCGGAAAACAAGCCAGCGAAGTTGACCGAGGAAATCAGGCCCTGCCTGGCGA
Organism: Rhizobium sp. 18065; assembly: GCF_902706095.1. GTDB lineage: Bacteria > Pseudomonadota > Alphaproteobacteria > Rhizobiales > Rhizobiaceae > Allorhizobium. The sequence goes on along the minus strand of NZ_CACSJP010000011.1, from coordinate 20,090 downwards.
TATAGGCAAAATTCGATGGCAGCTGGGCCCACCAGCATGCCTCCTGGTTAAGATCTTCGCGAACGGCGACGACGCCCATTCTCGCAAGTTCCGCTGTAACGTCGGCGACCGCTCTGTTCAGGTTTGGAAGATCCCGGGAAAAAACGGCGAGTGTCATATGATGCTTGCCGAAAAGCACTTCTCCGGATGCCAGACGGTCGCGTGCAGATTCGATGTCGTCTTCGGCCGTCGTGCCACCGTCGTCGGAGTTGGCTATCTGCCGGGCGATTGTCGAAATCGCTTCCGTCACCGTGGTCCGATCCTCGGGGGCGAAGGAATGCGTGACAATGAACTCGTGCGGGAGGCGTAGCAGGCCATCAAGCTGGCCCGGTGTCGTCATCGGCGGATATTCCTTGATGGACACCATTGCGGCTAACTTTGATTGTGTGCCGTCCGCGGACCAGACCTCCAATGCCTTGCGACCGAATGTAATCCTGCCCGTACCGACGTATTCGGAAAGTGACATCCGCGGCAGCGGCATGCGTCGTTCGTCTCCCCCCGCCAGGATTTTTGCAAAGAACTCCGCAGGTTCGGAATAAATCCCACCCTGGCGCTCGACGCAGCGAAGCACTTCGGGGCGATAGCTGCGAAAATCTCCCGCAATGCCGGCCACCATATCGCTGAGATCGCGCAACGCATCCGTCCGTGCCTCGACTTGGCTGTCAGCCATCTTGAGACGCTCCAGCACGCGATCGACCTTGCCGACACGACCGGTCATCGGCCGGCGGATGACCGTAATATACAGCTCGTTGATGAACATGGTCCGGTTCTTGAGGCCGTCCATGTAGCGGGCGTTGAGCTCATCGGCGAAGGCGTTTTCAAAGTCGCCGGCGATTTCCGGCGCGATCCGGCGCCGGATGATGGTGGCGTAGAGCGCAAAGCGGGACGAACCCAGCGAGCGGACCGTTGTGTTGCGATTTGCCAGACGGGCATTGATTTCCGCCTGGTCCATGGTTTGATACGGCAGGCCGGATAGGCGAATGACACTCAGAAGCAGCCCCGACTTCGTAGCGACAGTCTGTTGGTCCACATGGCGTAGATACGGAACATGTACTCCGATCCCTAGTTCGCCGCGTCTTTCCCTGCCGAATTTCAGATCCCGGTTGACGATATTCATGGGCTGTAGCTCACTGCTCGCCAGAAACGACGATTCCTGATCGCTCGACGCGTTGCAAGGTAGACCTGGGCAACGCGGACGATGTGCACGTCACGCTGGCAGAGATAGACACCGACGAAATGGACCGGGAGAACAACCAGCGGTGCCAGGAAGTTGGAGGTGGCGATGAACAGGACGATCCCCACCAGGCCGTTGACCACGAACACGACGATATCGACGCCGAAATACATGGGGGGCCGGGTCAACGGCAGGATCAGCGGTTCGACATCAGGGACGTCGTCACTCATCATACGCCTGCCGACGATTTCATTGCATCGACCAGTTCGGCGGCGCCGAAGATGATGGCAATACCGATGATGATCGAGAAGGCCATCTGCCAGGCCATACGTCCGGATAAGAAGAGGAAGCCAAGAAAGCAAACGGCAATAATCGCAACCGAGCGAGCCACGCTGCCCTGCAGGACCCCGACAAACCAATCCAGGATGCCCTCGACCGGAGCCGCCGACTGCGCGAACGCGAGATCTGGCGCCAATGCCACGACCGATACGGTCAATAACGTCAAAGCGATCCCGTGTCCGTTGCGAGTGAACATTGATGTGGACGGTTTTGTCATGATGCAACTCGTTCCTTGTCTATGGGCAATTGGCTTGTGGATAGGCAGCGCCGGCGCCGCCATGGCTTTCACTCCGCGCTCCAGACATGTGCGTCGCGCCATGGCGAGTGTTCGGGAACGACCGACGCTGTCGTAGTATCTTCATCGTTATGGCTTGGCTGGTGAGCCTCGAGCTTCGCCGTGAGCTTCCATCGGTTCATGACCTTGACGATGTAGTTTGCAGTCTCGGTGAACTCCGGGACGCCGCCCCTTTCGTAGACCCTTGCCGGTCCGGCGTTATAGGCCGCCAGCATGAGGAGCGGATCATCAAACTCGCTATAGAGCTTTTTGAGGTAGCGGATCCCGGCCTGAATATTCGATCGTGCGTCGCAGCGATCGGTCACGCCGTAATCGGCGGCCGTAGATGGCATCAGCTGCATGATGCCTTCTGCACCGGCATCGGAAATCTGATGCGATCCCATGCTGCTCTCAACGCTCGCAACGGCAAGCGCAAGGCTGCTGTCTAGGCCTTCTTCCTCGGCGATCGCCTTCACCATCTCGGCGACTTCGTTGGGTGGCACGGGTGCGCATGCAAACGCAGTCCCCGAGCACATCGCGTAAACGAGGAAGAGTGCTGGTACTTTCATCTGCGGTGTCCACGGTTGTTTCGACAGCAACAATTAATTACAACTAATTTTATTCGCTTATCCTGTCAATCAGCAATGGACGGTACACTCGATGGAGAAATTCAAACTCGTATTGGTCTTGCTCTCTACCGCTTTTTGGTGCGAAACACGCGCGCAGGAGGCGCCAAGTCCCTTCAGCGAACCGTCGATCGGTTACCTGCATCAGTTTGCGGGGGCATCGGAACGTGTTTTCATTTTCGAGCGATACGACGCGGAGGGAAAGCTTGTCGCCAGGGACGTGAAGGCTTTGACCGAGCCAGTCGTCATCGATGGCGCCAGCCGGCGCACTATCGGCGGATATGCAATTTCATTGCGGGGGCTTGTAGAGTGCCCGCAAAAGGAAGTCACCTACAACAGGAAGCAAAGGTGGGCCTGCGAGAAAGCCGCAGCTGACTACATGGGCGCGATCTATAATCGCCGGGCATCGGTCATTCTTTGCAAGACACTGGTTCTTCGCTCCTTGCGAAAGGAACCGGATCCATCGTCCTGCTTCGCCCTTGTCGGCGGTAAAAATTCCGACCCCCTCATGGTCGTCAACGACGATGATGCAATGGTCTTTCTGGGGTTGGCCAGTATCGGGAAGACAGACGGAGGCGCATCCAGACGGCCGGATCTCCTTCATTCTCAGAATCTGTCGGGATCGGATGTTCAGCCTTGACCCACCTTCGCCCCTGGATGGTCGCCATCCTCGCCAACATAATCCCCATTGGTCATCTGGCTGCAGAAGAGACGATTGCCTTTCCGTCTTCGGTCGAAATCGAGACCGGCGATACGTGGTCCTATCAGGGTCAGCGCTATCGCTTGTATGGCGTGCAGTCATGTTTGCGCGGCAGTGAGTTCGTTGCGGCTGACGGGGTCTCGTCCGATTGTGGTGCACGATCGATGGCGCCCCTCGCTGCATTATTGATGACGGAAACGGTTGCTTGCCAGCCTATCGGCAAGGCCAAAGATCAAGCGACATTCGTCGTCTGCGCCGCGAATCTCAATGGCAACAACATCGATGTTGGAACAGCGCTGATTTCGACCGGCAGCTCTTTCGCGGCGGTTTATCCGACCGGGGAGCCCGTCAGCAAAGCCTATCTCGTCGCAGAGATGACCGCCCGCTCCGGTAAGGCCGGGCTGTGGTCGGGGCGTTTCCAGCACCCTGTCCAGATGCTTCTCAATTCCCGTTAAGCGCAGGTTTGCAACGGGAAGTTCGCGCCGAAGAAATTAGTTGTATCTAATTACCGATCGGTCTTTACTCCGCAACTCAAAGTGAAGGAGAATCATATGCCCTAAAACCAAAAACCCGCCTCGAGAGGCGGGTGGCGAACCGAAGTTCGATGCAATGAAAAAACCGTAGCAAGTTTTTCATCGCACAAAAATGATCCAGTCGCAAGTCAATTCTTGCCACGGGAGACGTATGTCTTTGCCCCCGCCCCTCTCCAGCCACTCAATTTGATCGGAGAGAATTGGATGCTTACAAGCGAAATTGCGGCGCTGGGGCCGAACCTATTGGCGCGCCTTCTCAACGCCAGCAGTCAGGGACAAATAGACGAATACGCCAAGTCCGCCTGGGTGCTTCACGGTGAAGGCTTGCTTCTTGATCAGGAGATGGCCTATCTTGCGCCGGTAATTGAAAATTGCAGGCGTAGCCTCGCATCCAACGCCTGCAAATACATCGCGGCGTTGCAGTCTGCGCGTCAGACAACGCGCTTTGCGCCGCGCCAACGGCCCGTCATCCCCGACCGATGCCGGGCGGCGAGCTGGGCGCGTCGGCGAATGCTTGCGAAATCATGCCCGATCCCGTCTTGCATCGCCCGAGATTTTACGGTCAGCAAATTGGCGGTGTTGGCGATTGTCGCTGAGACTGTTTTGAGGTTTGGCAGATCCAACCTGTCACTTGCGGAACTCGCTGGGCGTGCGGGCGTGGGCTGCACGATTGCCAGATATGCATTGCGGGAAGCCGCTGAGTTGGGACTGATCACCGTCGTCGAAAATCGGCGGCGCGGCCAACGAAATTTGCCGAATACGATCCGCATCATCTCCAGCGCCTGGTGCAAATGGCTGGCAGTCTTTAAAAAAACCAGGTCGCAACGAGGTGAGGCGATCTCTTCCCCTCCCCCGGCGGACCCCCTCAAAAATCTGCGCCCCACGAATGATACATATACAATAGTCACAGCCTCCGCTTCGAGAAGCGGCGTTCTTGATGAACGACCGCGGCCAATGATCAAGGATTATCCTGAGAAAGAAGCGTTTCGACGAATCATCGCGACCTAAGGCCTCCTCGGCGTAACGCCAAAGCCAGAATTCCGGGGTGCTGATCGGGTCCGCGTTCCTTGGGATGATCTGTCACGTCTGGGGGAAGCCACCGTGCGTAACACTCATTTCATGACGGAAGGCAGGCAAGACTCTCTGTTTCCGTCAGGACTACCCCCGACTTCTGTTCAATCAGTGCGCCGATCCACGCCATGGAATACACCCTGCTGGCATCTACCGCAGTCAGCCAGATAACGGTGTTATCTTCCAGTTCGATTTTGACCTCGGCCTGTAGCGGACTGCCTGCAATGGTTTGAGCGAAATGTCTGCGGATCTTGATCGTTTTCCCAGCTATTGAGACGACACTCTTCTGGTAGTCCAATAGAACGGATGCGGTTTCGATGGCAGCGGCTGAACACTTCCCGTCGCGCTCGCAAAGCATTCGCGAGACAGCTCGGCACTCCCATGTGTATCCCGATGTCCACATCGGATTGCCAGATTGAGATTGTGCCTGAGGTGCGTTCAGGAACAAGAACAGAGACGCGCAGACGATCGATGAGCTTGCGCGCTTCATGGCGTACTCTCCCTGCAGGCGGAGGCGGTAACATGCTGCCCATCGTGATTATAATTGCCCACGAGGGTCTTGAGGCAAACATCGTCCGATCCAAGGCGATCGACGACGCGCGCGATTGTAAGAAGTGTTGGATTTGCCGCGCCTGTTCTCCATGCCATGTATGACGGTGGCGAAATCCCAAGGAATTTCGCAAAGGCTGTCTTGGTCAGGCCTTTTCTGATGCGCTCTTCTTCCAGAGCTTCGGCAAGTTGCTTCAGCAACGCCTGCGCCTGTCTGATCGAGCGCTCATCATCGGCTCGCCTACCCATATGCAGCCTCCTTGCATTGGGAATTAGGTATAACTAATCAGATTCAGGCGCAACCCTGGTTTTCTTGCTGCCTTCACGGGAGTGGCCGAAGAGAAGCTCGTGAACAGTGACGCTCAATGCATCAGAAATGCGGGTAATCATGTAGAGCGTCGGATTGGCAGTGCCATCGAGGAAAGTCAGGTAACTGGGGGCGGTAATGCCGCAAAATTTTGCGAATTCAACCTTTCCCATGCCACGCGCTTCGCGTTGCCGCTCCATGACGGTTGCCATGTTGCGGATCATCAAAACACCTAGCTCTGTTTCGACGCGTCTCTTCTTGTTTGTCATCATGGAATTATTTATAACTAACGGCAGAGCATTTCATATCGGAGTTGCCAATGCGACAGATCCCACGATTTCCAATGTTCATCTTCGTTTCCTCCATATCATTGATCATGCACGCTCACCACGGAATGGCAAGCGAATGGGGCTGCGAGGTCCTGCTATGCGCGGCTTCATCCAATCCCTCCTGGAGAGGTGTGCCTGCCTGCCACCCACCGATGACAAAGCTTATAGCCGCAATGCGCCGACCGGGATTTTCCTGGCCCACCTGCCCGGAGGGGGGCACGGATGTTCCCGGTTATGAGCAATACGGGGAGTGCCCGGCTGATTTTCGCGTCGGTTACAGTAATCGCGGCGACAGCGGTATCAACCGCGACCCGGATCTCTGCGTCAAGACAATCGACACTTGCAATGACGGGTTCAATCACTTCGGCCGTGAGAGCGATCGACAATGCATACAGACCATCACTCTCCCTCGACCGCATCGCCAGGAACCCTACTTTTTCGACATTAAGAATGACACATCCGGCCAGAGCGAACGCCACTGGTTCGAGTTGAACAGATAGCTGGCTTTTTAACGAAAAGAAAGGTGCATATCCATGCGCGCAATCAATCGCCATACCATCCTCGGTCATGTGGGCCAGATTATCCCCCTGAAGAATGTCCTTAAAGTCAACGTTGCCGCCAACCGGGACTGGCTGTCCGATGGCGAGCGGAAGACCGCTACGGACTGGGTTCAAATTACAGTCTTGGACAAAGCGCAAGCAGACTGGATTTCCAATAATGTCGTTGCCGGGGATGTGGTCTACGTCGAGTCGCGCGTTGCCAACACCAGCTACGAGCGGGACGGCGAACAGGTTTATAGCACGGATGTGATAGCGCTGTTGTTTAATCTTGTTTCCAAGAAGTCGAGCGATTAGTGATTTAGGACTCCAAAGAGATGGGTGCTCCTCAGCACCAGGCAATTGTCGATTGCGTCATTGTTGAAGCCCACAAACGGGCAGCGGCACCCGATTTCGGTTCGTGTCTCACTGCCCGGGATCCATCGGCACCTGGATCAGACAGAAACATGGCCGGATTTTGCCGGCTACGAAGCAAAAGATTTGCCCTTCCCTCTTCCGCCACCAAGCATTCTCTTGAACCTTTCTAAGGTGTTGGCAGGTGGCGTGGACGAAGAAAGAATTGTGGGCGTTTGCCCCAAGATGAACAAATTTCAATACTCAAGGTTGTTCCCGTCGTGGCTGTATTTGCCTAAATTCGCGGCTATGGGGGTTGAGCTGGATCAAGGCTCGGTCAAGACCTTTGCTCCGTCGGGATCAAGGTCCCTATCAATTCTGTTGTATTCCGCTCGGTCGATCCCAAGAGGCCGAGCGACTTGCCATTTCGCGTTGCGACACAGTGGCGGCTACATGAGGAAGCGAGTTAATGATCTTAGGACCATGGAAGACGCACTACCCAATAATAACGTTCAATAGTGATGGACTGTATACCCAAACGGTTTGGACAGCCCGCTTCTCCCTCGTCAATGAGCTAGGTCTACAGGCGATTGCGGCTCCGCGCCTGTCATCTCATTTGGAAGACGAAGATCGTCTTTTCATTTCCCCAGATAGTCCTCCGTTTCTCCGGAAAGGAGCGAGGCCAGACCAGGTCAACCAGGTCGACTGACGCAGGGGGAGCGGATATGAACAAAGCAGAAGGCGGTAACAAGATCCTACGTCAAAGCCCGGGAATGAAGACGGCCGTAGAGAGACATCGCCAGTATCAAATGGAAGTCGCCTATCTTACAAGGCGTCGCCTTGCGTTAGAGATTGGCGATCCCGGGCATGACGAGACGGTTTCCATGTGGAGCCGCGCCCGACACGAAGAGCGTAACGCATGCCGCGAAATGATGACAAAGCGTCCAGCCTCCATGGAAGAGGTCAGGCTGCGGTGCACATATCTGTGCGGCTTGGCGGTCGATGAATACAATCAGCTGGATTGCGATGATTGGCTGCTCCTCCTGCAATCGATGACGTAAAGCTCGGTCCAGGCACGCATTGGGCGCTCAAGTTCATGCGCTGATGTCGGATGACAACCTAATGCGATATGGCGATCTTGCCGTGTCAATGGTTGTGCGCCTTCTTCAACAAACGACAAGTTTGGATCGGCCATTGGCAGGATGACATAGTTCAGACGAGGACGAGTACAAGCCGACGGGATTTCTGAAAATCGGACGGGTTCCGCCGTCAACTTTCCATCCTCTTGGTTCTGTTTGAAAGAATGAATGGGGTCTGTTGTACGTGTACAACTGCTCTCTCGGCATCGACTACCCGCATCACGGCGGTTCGACATCCGGTTATCCAACTGAACCCAGCGCCGCTTTCCGCCGCGGTTGATCAACAATCACCTTCTATTATTCGAACCGAGAGACGTAGCTGAAGACATGGCAAGAGGTAACTCAATAGAGATGGCGTGAACAATGTCGTCAGCGCACTGAGCACGACGACGCCCTTGGACGGTTCTGTCGACCAAATTCGATTGGCGGGCTTGTTGTGTGCCGGTTAGAGGGGGATTTCAAGCCAGTGCGATGATTTCACCTTGGCTCTATTTTCGGCCCCGGCAGACGATCTCTGTCGCCAGCGGTCGGCGTTTCTGGAGCGTCGCCCGCTTCATGCTGAAGTGATTGCTAGGGCGCCCGCTCTTCTTACTGACGGTCCTGATGAACTTGTCAATCCCGCCCACTCCTCGGCAAAGACGTGATTGACATGCGAGTTGACCTGCGACTTCCGATTATGGGCATGACATGTCACGTCCGACATAAGCCCGGGCCGGGTGTTCGCCCACACGGCGCCTGCCGTATTGGGCTGGTCGAGAAGCCCCTAACAGGGGCTCTTTCATAGGCGGCGGCATCGTCGCCAGCCTTTTTGGGATCCGCACACGCTTGCATTCGATCGAGACGTGGTTCTGGCAACTGAACGCCGGGATGGCGATGGCGAGCGGCGGGGAGTGCCGCTCGCCCGGGTCTCTGCCTTGGAAAGCATCACCGTCCAGCGGGGGCCGCGATTCAGATGCCGGACTTCAGCTGGCCTGGCTTCCATGTTTTCGATTTGCGGCGGGCTTTGATGTCGTCCTTCTCCTGCTTCGTGTTGCGTTGTGGCGCGACCACAACGGCACTCAACGATCTACTGGGATATGGCCGGTATTGCGCGGCCCCGCGCAATCGTGTCGGAGCGATCGGACAGGGGTCGGATGATGGCGCCGGGCTTCGTTAGCCGCTCCAGGACGGCTAGATCTCGATCCGCTGGTCCAGAACAGTGCGTTGTCACACTCCATCTGGCCTGGGTCGAAATCGATGACCCCGGGGATTGGCCGCGAGTTGGTCGATTAGATCGGGTCGAACGCGGTTGCGAAATTGAATGCCTCGTCTATCCTCGCATCGATCCCCTCGCAAAGCATCGATGACGTCGCCGATCCGGGGCGGCGAGCTAGGGAGGGCTTCCTAGTTGTACATGTACAACTGGGATCACCTGTGTGATTGTCGAAACGCTGGCTCGCGGAGCCGATGCCTGTCGACTTTGCTGTGGCTCGCCCGAGATTGAAATCCAGTTGTACATGTACAACGAAAAACTTGTGTTAACTTTCCATTAACTAAAAATGGTTTGCCCGACTCGCGGAATCGGATTAGCTTCATCAGCGCATATTAGTAAGAATTCGTTGAAAAAGCGCAGAAACGAAACCTGAGGCCACGATGTTGAAACCAGCCGCGCCCGCTCACAGCGCAAACTTGCGTTCCTTGATCTCCTCCGACGCGGACGAGTTGATGCGCCAACTTCAAGCGCACCAGCAGCGCACCTTTCCACCAACGTCACGCAAAAGCATCCGACAGTTCACCTCCGCTGAGGCCGCCGATTTCATCGGCATCCATCAAGGTTATCTTCGTCAAATCGTGGCCGAAGGGCACGGTCCTGAGCCAAGCCCCACCGGCCGTCGTACCTATTCGGTCGATGATATCGAGGCGCTGCGTAAACTTCTCGATGAAGGGGGGAAGGGACCAGGGAAATACGTTCGCCACCGCCGTGACGGCGAAAAGCTTCAGGTCATCTCTGTCATGAACTTCAAGGGGGGGAGCGGCAAGACAACGACCTCCGCCCATCTCGCGCAATACCTAGCCCTTCGGGGATACAGGACGCTTGCCATCGACCTTGACCCGCAGGCCTCGTTGTCTGCGTTGTTCGGACACCAGCCGGAACTTGACGTCGGGGAGAATGAGACGCTTTACGGCGCTATCCGTTACGACGACGCTCGTCGTGATGTTGCTGACATCGTGCGTGCCACCTACACCCCCAATCTCCATATCATTCCGGGCAATCTCGAACTCATGGAGTTTGAGCATGAAACGCCAAAGGCGCTCATGGCACGTAAGGATATGAACTCAATGTTTTTCGCTCGCATCGGTGAATGCCTTGCCGAGATCGAGAGCGCTTACGACATCGTGGTCATCGACTGCCCGCCGCAACTCGGCTTCCTCACCTTATCGGCGCTCTGTGCTGCGACGGCGGTGTTGATCACAGTCCACCCGCAAATGCTCGATGTCATGTCGATGAGCCAGTTCCTGCAGATGACCGGGGATCTGCTTCAAATCGTTGAAGATGCCGGGGGTTCAATGAACTATGACTGGATGAGATATCTCATTACCCGGTTTGAGCCAAACGATGGACCGCAGGCCCAGATGTCCGGGTTCATGCGATCAATATTTGGGAATCGTGTTCTGACCAACGCGATGTTGAAGTCGACCGCTATTTCCGATGCTGGCCTAACCAAGCAAACCATTTACGAAGTCGATCGGAGCCAATTCACGCGCGGTACCTATGACCGAGCTCTTGAATCCCTGACTGCTGTCAACACGGAAATCGAGGATCTCGTCAAGCAAACCTGGGGGCGCAAGTAAGCGATGGCCAGGAAGAACCTCTTTGGCGATGCCGAAACAGAGACGCCATCTGGCGCTCCCTCTGATGGTGGGCCGTCAGATGACATTCGCCCGCTGGCGAATTTGGAAAGGCCGCTACGCCGATCAGGGGCAGTTGGAGCGTTTTCCCAATCACTTGGAGGGATTTCCGAGAAAGCACAGCGTGCCGCCGAACTTGAAAAACAACTCGCACACGGCCAAACCATCGTGGAGTTGGATCCGCTTCTAATCGACAGCTCCTTTGTGCCCGACAGGCTGACAGTCGATCTTGGCGGATTGAGCAGCCTCATCGCGCAGATCAGGGAACATGGGCAGCAGGTCCCGATCCTGGTGCGCCCTCATCCGCAAACAGATGGACGGTACCAAGCCGCCTATGGTCACCGTCGCTTGGCCGCAGTCAAGCAAATCGGCGGAACGATCAAAGCGGTGATTCGTCAGCTTACCGACGAGCAACTTGTCGTAAGCCAGGGCCAGGAAAATAACGAACGTACCGATCTTTCTTACATCGAAAAAACGTTTTTCGCTCTGCGTTTAGAGAGAAAGGGATTTTCGCGAGATATTATCATGGCGTCTCTCGGCGTCGATAAAGCCGCGTTATCACGGATGATTGCATTGGCTGCGGGCCTTTCTGACGAGTTGATTGAAGCCATCGGTCCCGCTCCGTCTTACGGTCGCACGCGCTGGGCTGAACTGGCTGATCTGGTCGCCGAAAGCGCGAAAATGCAAGAAGCCCGCGCGTTGGTGCGCTCAGACGATTTCGCGGCCAAGACGTCGGACGAACGCTTCGAACGTGTGCTGGAAGGCGTGCGTGCGACAAAATCGAAAACGCGAACACAACAATGGAAGGCAGGGGATGCGAAGGCGGTGAAAATCACCGAAACCGACGCTCGTCTGAATTTGAATTTCAACAAGATTGCTGTGCCAGGCTTTGGAGCCTTCGTGGAAACGCGGCTGGACCGGCTTTATGACGAATTTCTAGAAGCAAACAAGGAGCTTGAAGCGTAAAAGAAAAAGGCCCCCAAGCGAACAAGTCGTGGAAGCCTTCTCCTGATTTCTAGCAAGATCAAGAATCGCATTTCCACGAATCCTAGTCAAGAGTCTTTGGCACCTTTTTGGTGGGCGGATTTCTTTTACCTGAAGAAGGGTGAAGGCAAATGCAAAGTGGAAATGTAACGACGCCCTTCGGGCGGCGAGGGATGACGCTCGCCCTGGTAAAGGGCCAGCTCGATGCCGCTCAAGTTGAAAAGACAGCATGCGTTAATAAATGGAGCGTGTTTCGCGATACGTGCGAGGCCAAAACGATTTTCAAACTGCATGACCGCGCCTTGGCGGTTCTCAACGCATTATTGAGCTTTTTTCCCGAGAGCGAACTGGCAGGAGACCGCGATCTGATAGTCTTCCCGTCAAATGCACAGCTCTCCCTGCGAGCGCACGGGATCGCAGGAACGACGCTACGAAGAAGCCTGACGGCTTTGATTGAAGCTGGACTTATTGTCCGTCGCGACAGCCCGAATGGAAAGCGATATGCTCACAGGGACAGGGCAGGGGTGATCCAGGACGCTTTTGGCTTCGATCTCGCTCCGCTGCTCGCTCGCGCAGGCGAGATAGCGCATCATGCCCAGCAGGTCGCAGCGGAGAACCAACGGTTCAAGCGGGCAAAGGAGAGCTTGACGCTTTGCCGCCGCGATGTCCGGAAGCTTCTCTCGGCAGCAATCGAAGAAGGTGCTGCCGGCAATTGGGAAAGCATCGAGGCACGCTATGTCGCCTTGGTCGCAACGATCAAACGCCATGCAGGTCGCGAAGAAATCGAAAATATTGCGTCCGACATGGCTGTATTGCGCGATGAAGTGGTCAACATGTTGGAAAAGCAGTTCAATTCTGAAAAAATGGACGGCAATGCCGACCTATGTGGCGACCACATACAGAATTCAAACACCGAATCTATCAATGAACTTGAACCTGCCTCAGAAAAAGAGCAGGACGAAAAGTCGGAGCCTATACGCCAGCCGCAACCGTTAAAAACTTTCCCGCTTGAATTGGTGCTGAGGGCGTGTCCGCAAATCATCGATTATGGCCGTGACGGAACAATTTCGCGATGGCGCGACCTTATGTCAGCGGCTGTTGTGGTTCGCTCGATGCTGGCCGTTAGCCCCTCGGCTTACGAGGAGGCTTGCGAAGTCATGGGACCAGAGAACGCGGCAGTGGCCATGGCCTGCTTGCTGGAAAGGGCTCCCCATATCAATTCCCCTGGAGGCTATCTGAGAGATCTTACGCGGAAAACCGCCCGTGGGGAATTTTCCCTTGGGCCTATGTTGATGGCCTTGTTGCGTAACGCGGAGTTACAAACGGCCCGGAGGGCTTGATGAGAGGGTACAGCTCGGATCCTCATTCGGTTGTTGAGGCTGCATGATCATCGAAATCTGGTTTTCCAGCCGCGCGCCGTTGGACGGCGCTTAGCGACCGAAGCGAGCCTCTATGGGCGAGCGGAGCTGGCGAAGGCAACCCGCGCTCCCCATAGCGCCGTAGGGTTTGCCGGAGCCAAGTGGAAAACTGGCGATGTCGCGATTGTCACGATATGTCCGGAATTCGATCGGCGATCTTTTCCAGATATTCGTCGATCGCGTCTTCAATGTAGCTGTTGAACTTTTTGCGCTCGATGGCGGCGAGAAGCTTCAGTTTCCGGTGGACCTCCTGGCGTATGTAGATACCGGTCGTCACCTTTGACTTGTCTCTGTAGCGTCTGCCTGCAATCGGATCCTGACTTTCAGCTTTTATCATCATTGACCGGAGTTTCGCCGAAGATACCGTTTTTTCTGGCGCTGCTTCATCGTCAGGATCGGAGGTCGATTGTGGACCGGGCTTTGCCGGCGTCGGACGAACAGTCTGACGTTTCGTTGAAATCAGACCGAGGACGAGGTTTTTCCTCTCAGACTGGCTCATGCGTGTTGACCCTTCGAGTTCGCAGTGTGGATTGCGATGATCTCAGCCAGCAAAGTCTCCATCTCATCGATCGCCTTGTCATCCCTTTTTGAAATCGACTGAAGAGTGCCGGCAGCTCCGATCGACTGATAGGACGAACGCCGCGCGATGGGTTGACTGGCCAAACGGACGCCACTTTCTCGGAGGACTTCGCGCAAAGGCTCGTGTACCTTTGCGCGTCCTGAAACGAAGTCATGCTGGTTGATGACAATAAGGGCTGGAACCTTTCGTCCTTGTTCCTCCTCGATTACGGGCAGGTGATTGAGAGCCAGCTGCAGACCAGCGACGACGTCATCCTGGGTAGTCTGCATCGGGATAATCACAATGTCCGCAGCATAGAGACCGGCGAAAAGATTTTCGCTTGTCGTCCCCTCAATGTCGATGAAAACGATCTTGCCTGCTTTTTGCTGGCTCAAGGCAAGGTCATAGATCTTGTCGGCGTCCACGCAACTGCTGGCATCAAGGCGCTCAGGCCAGACATTCATCTGTTTTGAAATATCGACCCACCTCATCGTATTGGCCCGGCTATCAGCATCGATCAGGTAAACCGGATTGCCGGCGTAGGCCGCGGTTCCGGACAGAGCTCTGACCAAGGTTGTCTTTCCTGTCCCGCCTTTCGGATTGGCGATAGTGACGATCATGCTTAGCCTCCGTCGTCGCCAGAAATTCTATATAACTAACATCAAGCGGTGAGCAATCAACTGGTAATTTCCCGTTGCCTGCTAGCAAAAGACAATCGGCAATTGCCCACCGACAATTGCCGATTGTCTGTTACCCATAATTAATTGCGAAAAAGCGCTCGTTTGCATTGGTTTAGGGCTGTTAATTGCCCGTGCTTACGTGGGCAATTACGTGGGTATGAGTTGGTTGATCGCCCGGAGCGGTACAGAACACCTCGTAAAGTCCGTGAGTGTCTGTAAGAAAGAATTAGATATAACAAATTTAATTGTTGGCAGGATAGTCAAGTTTGTGGTACAAACTCGACGCCGCCCGGCTGCCAGCCAAGGGCTCGGTTCGCGCCTCCGGCACTCTGAGGCGCACGTGGCGCGACCAGGGGACTATTTCATGTCTCGAAGCGAGATTGTCAGGGTAAGGCTATCGGAAGAGGAAAAGGGCGCGTTGCTTGCGCTCTGCAGCGATGACCAATCCCAAAGCGACGTCGTTCGGCGTCTTTTGAGGGATCGCGCCGGTCTGCCTCTGCCTGTCGGACCGTCCGTATCCGTCGCGCTCAATGCCAATTCAGAGGCACTGCGAAGGATCGGCGTCAATCTCAACCAAGCGGTCCGCGCGATGAACGAAGGCCGTGTTGAGTATGAACCGCAGCTCGCCGCGTCGCTGCACAATCTTCTCGCGGGTCTGTACAATCTGCGCATTGATATCGACCGGCTGCTCAAAATCGGTGGTTCGGGCAAAGGAGCTGGCGGTGGCATTTGATTGGGGTTCGTTGGCCGCTCAAACCAAAGGTCTTGTGGGGGCAGATGCGGCCCAACGTGTCGGTGACGACGAGGAGCAAGAACGTCGTCGCCGCAGAGCGCAACGCGATCCGCATACCGCGCCACCTGTTGGACATGCAGGGTCAAACTCCAGGTCATCCTCCGAAAAGCCGGCGCGCAGGTCGTTGGAGGTTGATCGTCACAGCTTGACGATCGACAGTGTTCTTCAGGCGCCGCGCAATATCGATCCGGCGCATATTTCGAACCTCCTGACCCTCGGCGTACAGCCTGCACTCGACGAAGAGCCGCGTCGCGGCGGCGGGGGTGGTGGTGGAGGCAAATGGACCAAAGCGAGAGAAAGTGCCTCTTTATCGGTGGCCCTAAGCCGTGGTGCGACCTCCGAAGATGTGACGCGGGCGGCGGTCGCGTCCGGCGCACAGCCAGTTGTCATCAAAATCACATCGACGGTTTCCAGTCGGGCATCGGCGGCAAGCCTCATATCGTATCTCGGCACACGCGAGGTCAAAGGCGCGGACGGCAAGGGTGAAAAAACCAATATTCCGGTCTACGATCAGGAGGGTCGACTGGTGGGCAACGCCGAGGATCGCCGGGAATTGCTGGCAAAGTGGGTCGCTGAATTCCGTGAGGAATATGCGGTCGATGCCATCGTCACGATCTCGCTCACCCTCACTGAAAACGTTTCGGATGCAGCCCTGCATAACGCCCTCAACATGGCGTTCGGGTCGAAGCCATTCGTCTACACGAGGTATGATGATTCCGTCGCCATCTACGGGGTCAGGGACATCAATGCCAGGAAACTGGCGGCAGCACTGAAGATGCGTGCAAACGGCGACGGGAGGGCGGGCGCCGCGGAACGCACGTTCGCCAAGGTTATGAAAGACGCTGGGATCGAAACCGTGGTGCGCATCGAAGGCGCGGCGATTTCAGACAAGTCCGGAAAATATTTTCTCGAGAAATTCATTCGTCAGCATACGGCATTTACGACGTCCGGCGGCCAGCGGATTGATGCAGAGGGAAAGGCTCGATCAATGGCGACGACAACGTGGGACACCTGGCGTTCGCAAATCCGGACTGTCCAACCCAGGAATGCGTTTCATGTGGTGTTTTCAGCGCGAAGCGGGACGGACGCGGACGCTTTCAACCGAACAGTTCGGGACTTCCTCGCAGAACAGGTAGCCGGTCATCGCTGGATCACGGCTCATCATCCGGAGACGGGGCACGTGCATGTCCATGCGATGATCTCGGCAAGGGATGACATAGGAAAAGCCTTGCGGCTGACCAAGCCCGAACTGTACCAATGGCGAGAGGCGTTCGCGGAAAAAGCTCGTCAGCATGGAATTCCGATGGTCGCTACGCTGAGGTCGGATCTGGCGGCGACGCGCCCGTTCAGCCAGGCGCAGGCCGGTGCCTATGCGCGAGGACGTTCTGATCCGCGCTATCTAAAGAGCGCCACGGTTATTCAACGTGTGGAGCTGAAACGGGAAGGCCGAATGGATAATGCGGCCTTGAGCAACAGCGCCTTGGCGCTTGCGCCAAAATGGAAGGCAACGGCATCAGTCCTGCAATCAGCTCAAGCTGCACCAGGCGTCATCCAGGCGGCGCAACGCTTTGCGACACTCGCTTCGAGTACGCTGAATGCCGCCGATCCCAAAGGCTTTCTCATTGTCCAGATCGAAACGACCTCCGCCCGTGAGATCATGCAGGCGGGGACAATCGCGTCAGCGTTGGCGGTATCGCCGGATGCGGTTTCGAGCGATGGACGCATCGCGAGGGTTCTGGTTCCGACCGGGGCAGGGATCAGCAACATCGAGCGGGAGCTTTCGAAGCAGGACTATAAGTTCGGCCCCGGTGGCGAGTCCCGGCGCGTGAGCCGCGAGTTGGGCCAACTTCTCGCTGCTCAAGGCCTCCAAGCATCCGTCACGATCGAGGCGGCCGGGTCCGCTCCAGACGGCAAGCCTACGCCTTGGCTGAAGGCTCGTTTCAACGAAACAGCCGTCCCGGAAAAAAGCGGACGAGAGGCTGTCGGTGAGTTTGCCGGCCTGATCAATTCACTCAAGAAGCAGAAGGAGCAGAAAATGGCACTTTCCCTCGAGCAGTTCGACGAGCGTGTCGCCCGCGCCAACAAGTCAATGGATAGGCTCGAAACCATCGTTGACAGTTCGTCGGAGCGTCAGGCGGTTGAAGAAATGCGTCGCGAAATCGCTGCACTTTTTTCCGAGCAGCGCCAGCAGATAGAGCTAGATCAGATGCGTTCAGCAGGATCGCCTTCTGCGGGTTCGTCGACGGCCGCTTCGGCCACGGGTGGCACGCGCGAAAACCACCATCCGCGGCTCGCCAATGTCGATCCGGCAATTACCGCGCAGCAGCAGGCGATTGCGCAAGGAAGAGCATCACGGGCATCGAGAGACCAAGCGGTGGCAGCCAAGGGCGTGCAGGAGGATCTGCGCCAGCAGGCGTTGAAACGCGCCGAGCAGGATCGGCAACACGGCAGTGACCGCGACGGTATGGACCGGTAGGCGGGCGGGGCCATGGGCGATGACCGAGCCGCCATAGGCCTTGCTCGCCACCATATATGATGATCGTTCCGCGTTCTCCCGGGCGGGTGACTGCCTACTGGGCGACGAACAGCGGCGCCTTGTCGAACATTGAAGTTCGGGTGGTTGGCGCGCTTATAAACCAGCCGGTGGATCAGATAGGGATAGCCGTGATAGGCGAAGATCACCGGCCGATCGCGGGAGAAGATGTGTCGAAGAATTCGTCGGAAATACCGTGCGGATGCTGTTGCGGGGATTGCAGCTGAAGCAGGTTGACGACATTGACTAACCGAATGCGCAGATGTGGCAGGATCTGGCGCAGATGATTGACGGCGGCAAGCGTTTAGAGCGTCGGCACGTTGCCGGCACAGGCCAGATGATGTCGGGGTCCATCCTCGGCTTTGCAATGGACTTCCGCCTCGGCCATGGTCAGCCATTGCGGCTTCGCCTGCTTGCCGGCCAATGACCTTTCAGGTTCTCAGATGCCCCTCATTTTCCCGGCAGTTGGCCACGGTATGCGGATACCGAGAACGACGAGGAGGCAATAAAGAACACCAGAATCTGCGCGGTTTAGGCTCGATCCACCGATGTTAAATTGAAAATTCTACGCAACCACGCGAAATATTTTTAACCGCTGTGGCGTATATTTCACACTGCCCCTCCTTTCCGAGCGGTTCCTCAACAAGATCAGAGAATCGTGTAAATGAATTCGTCCTATTATGTCGAAGAAATCACCGCTGGCATCGGCGCCCATGGCACATGGAAAATGAAGCTGAAAACGGCGATCACGACCAGTTCCAGCGATTTCAAGCCGAGCGTTGTCCGCTGCGACGATCAATGCGCCCTCGGGAAATGGCTGCACGGATCAAAGATCGATCCGCAGACCAAGCTGGGCATGCCTTACAAGGTCAACAAAAGGGTTCATGCGGAATTCCATGAATGCGCAGCTCGCGTGCTTGAAATGGCGCTGAAGGGCAATGGCAGGGATGCGCAGGCTCTGCTCGATGGGGAGTTCAAGGAAAAGTCCGAAAAGGTCGTTCGAGCCTTGACCAAATGGAAAAGCGAATTGCTCTCCTCAACGCGCGCGGCCTAATCCGTGCGCAGTAGTGTTCAAATTCGCCCAGTCCGCAGGAAATGTCTGAGAGGAGCGTGAAAGTGGAATATCCTCCTAGCTTTCGATGCCTTGCCGCGTCATTCGATGATTTGCTTGAGGCTAGAAAACTTCGCGCTGATCGCAAGATCTCGTGGCGGCGATGGCCCCCGGACCTTCTAAGACAACCGCCAAGATCGCGCCGGTCGTGTCGATCTCGGATATTCTTGGTGGCTCATGCACCAAGACCCTTGCCAGCACGGTGATCGTAACGGCTTGGCGCTTTTGCCACGCTGGGTCTGGGTCTGCGGAATGGCATGCGCGGCGAGGGGGATGACTGATTTGAAACGGGAGATCTAGCTAAAGCCCTGAAGCCTTTGTCAGATTGATCCGAAAGCGATCCCGTCGTCGCTGATATCTGCGGGTCATCTCCGAGGAAGCATGGCCAAGCTGTTTCTGGACGTGACGTTCGTCGACTTCGGCAGAGGAGGCAAGGCCAGCGCGAAGGGAATGACCGGAGAACCTGAAGGCACGCTCGATCTCACTAAGATCCTCGCGAACCCCTGCAGCCATTGCAGCTCGTTTCACAAGCCGGGCCACCTCCTTGTCGTTCAGACGCTCCGCGACGATAGATTTGCCCTGACCCGTCACGCGGCGGAAGAGGGGACCGTGCGCGATCCTGGCGAACTTGACCCAGGTTTCGACCGCGGCAACCGGGCAAGTGGCGTCTGACGAGCCGCGTCCCACCTCGACCTCTCTCCAACCGGTTTTGCCGCGCAGAGTGACAAGCATGCCCTTGTCGAGGATCTCGATCCACCCGCGGCTGTCTTCGGTCTGGTCTGCCTTCAGATCGAGACCGACGATCTCGGAGCGCCGCAGACCACCGGCAAAGCCTACGAGCAGCATGGCACGATCACGCATGCCGCGCAGGGTGCCGCGATCAAGCGTTTCCAGCATGGCGATGATGTCATCGGCGAGGACTGCCTCCTTCTGCAGTGGGGGCCGGGCATGCGAATTGCGGATGCCGGCCAGAACCGTGGCAATGGCGCGATTCTTGCGGTCGAGCGCCATCCCGCGTTGAGTGCAGTTCCAGCTGATCGCAGACAATCGTCGCTCGATCGTGGAAACTGAGTTGGGTTTCATGCCGCGTTCGGCGGCCCCTGATGCGCAGGCGGTAATATAAAGCCCGACGATTTCAGGATCGGGAGGGAGG
>NZ_CACSJP010000010.1 GCF_902706095.1 Rhizobium sp. 18065 | reverse complement strand
CGGCAACCAATCAGCGTCTCAGCCAATTTCCTTAGATTTCTCTAGAACGAAGGTCGTCGTCGCCAGCAGCGCCGCCGCCCTCGTCAGTGAGCGGGGTTATAGATTTCACACCTCAAACAGTCAACAGGGCAATTTTCAAAAAACTGTCATTTTTCACAAGCCATTGTTTTTGAATGTGTTTTTTGATGCGCATCAGGACGTCGACTGAGGGCCTGCCTAGAAATCAGCAGGTTGGCCTGGAAATTAGGCAGGCGCGGCTGGGTTCTTTATCCCATTGTGATCAGGATAAGCACGACAAACATGGCAGGAACGGCTGCAAGAGCCGGGAGAATGATCGCCGGGTAGCCAAAGGCCAGGATCGCCAGCAACCAGATCATCAGCAGATTGATGACGAACAACACCTTGGCGGTGGTCGCGCCCTGCATGGCCTCCTTGAGCATCCAGCCGAGAACAGGGATGCGGTATATGACGACTGACAGCATGGTGATGCCTTTCTATAGAGTGTCTCTCTGTGAGAGACTTGCTTGCGGTATTAAGAATTTGCGGATTGCCAAGCATGAAGTCGACAATCTGACAAAGCGCAATGCGGCAAATCATAGCGGCAGTCCCGCTCTTGGCTTTGCGAGCCGTCGTCAAACGTGGGCTCAGGCTCAGGCTCAGGCTCAGGCTCAGGCTTGGGCTTGGGCTAGGGCTAGGGCACGCGGTGCAGCCTGTTTGCTTCCTCTCTATATAGGGGCGCCCAAACATGGTTGTCTTGCAAACCGGCGTAGCTGCCGCTCATGCTGCGTCGGTGACGTTTCACAAGGCACAAAGCCCCGTCGTTCGCCCCTTGAGGCCGTCTCGGTGACAAAATGGCCCGAATGGCGAGAAGGCTTGCGCTTTTTTCTTTGAAAGACTGCCGTCTTTGCGATAGCCGCAGAACTGTTCCCAAGCCATCTGCGTGCCATGCAGTGGAAACGATGAGAGGATCCCGTCCGATGCGCACCCTGTCCGAAGCTCATTTTCCCGAACTGCCGAACTACTATGGCGGCAAGGTCCGGGAAAATTACGATTTGCCGGACGGTAGCCGGATCATCATCTCGACGGACCGCCTCAGCGCCTTCGACCGGATCCTCACCTGCGTTCCCTATAAGGGACAGGTCCTGACCCAGACCGCACGCTACTGGTTCGACGAGACCAGGGACATCTGCCCGAACCACGTGATCTCCTACCCGGATCCGAATGTCGTGATCGGCAAGCGCCTCGATATCCTTCCGGTGGAAGTCGTCGTGCGCGGCTACCTGGCCGGCACGACCGGCACCTCGGTCCTCACTCTCTATAAGAAGGGCGAGCGCCGCATGTATGGCATCACCCTGCCCGATGGCATGCGTGACAACGAGAAGCTTCCGACGCCGATCATCACGCCGACCAGCAAGGAATTCGACGGCGGACATGACGCACCGCTGACACCGGATGAGATCATCGCCCAGAATCTTCTGACTGCCGAACAGTGGCAGACGCTGTCGCAATATGCGCTGGCTCTCTTCGCCAGGGGCCAGAAGCTGGCCGCCGAACGCGGGCTGATCCTCGTCGATACCAAATACGAGTTCGGCGTGGACGAGAATGGCACCATCATTCTCGCGGATGAGATCCACACGCCCGACAGCAGTCGCTACTGGATCGCCGAAAGCTATCCGCAAGCCTTTGAAAAAGGCACCCGCCCGGCAAGCTTTGACAAGGATTTCGTCCGTTCCTGGGTCGCCGAACGCTGCGATCCCTACAAGGATGATATCCCTCAAATTCCGCTGGCGCTGGTCGAAGACACGTCGGAGGTCTATATAAAGGCCTATGAAGCGATCACCGGCCAGACATTTGTCCCCGATGATCGCGGCGCGACACCGAAGGATCGGGTCCGCGAAAACCTTGCCCGCTACTTTCCGGAGATATGAGCGATCGTGTCATCAGGTTTCGACAAATGCATGAAGAACAACGCTGCCCAGATCATCTCTGAGCGGCACCCTGCGCCGCGCCGGTCGCGTCGACCTGCCGAGGAAACGCGGGAAGACATTCTGAACATGGCCGAAACCCTGTTTCGCACCCATGGCTACGCCAGCGTCACGATCGCCGACATCGCCGCAGAACTGTCGATGTCACCCGCCAACGTCTTCAAGCATTTTCGCACAAAAGCCAGCCTCGTGGATGCGATAGCAACCCGCGCGATTCAGGAAACAATCAACGAACTGAAGATCCTTGATCAGAACAAGCCTGCCCCCGTCCGGCTCTATGAGCTTGCCCGTCATTTGATGGACGAACATCTTGCTGACCAGAAGGACGCACCCTTCGTCTTCGAGATGATCCAGGTCACCATCCGGGAAGAACTGGATTGCGGCGAACGCTTCCGCGAAATGGTGGTGGAGACAATCGCCGAGATCATTCGCGCCGGCGAAAGCGAAGGCCTGTACAAGGTCACAGATATTTACCGATATGCCAGCGCGGCTTTTGATGCTCTCGCATGCGTGATTCATCCCGTCATGCTCGGGATGGAAAATACCGATAAATTGGCAATACGGTGTAAGGAAGTCGTCAATCTTATTGACATCGCCTTGCGCTCACCTCTTGCCAAGTGACGAAACTTAACTTACGTCACTTCACATTCGTCGCCCTTGGGACGGGGCGACAGTCGCGGCATCGGGCGTAGCAGTTTCTCAAGGCTCCTAGTGGGCATGGGATTTGCTTCGCAAGATGCCTTTCGTCATTCTCGCTTTGGAACCCCCCATGACACGACGTCTTAAGCTCACATCCGTCCTCGTACTCTGCGCGGCTGCGCTTGCCGGCTGCAGCGATTCCGGCACAGCGCAGAACGCCACAGGCGCGGCCGGTGGCGAAAAACCACCGTCTCCAGTCAGCGTGGTGCTGATGAAGCAGGCGCCTCATCCCCTCACATCCACGCTTCCCGGCCGCGCATCCGCATTCCAGACTGCGGAAATCCGCCCGCGTGTCAGCGGTGTTATCAAGGAGATCGCCTTCAAGGAAGGCAGCGAAGTCAAGGCCGGCGATCTGCTCTTCAAGATTGAAGACGACAGCTATAGCGCGGAAGTCGCTCAGGCTCAGGCGAGCCTCGAAAAGGCCGAAGCGAGCGTTCCGACAGCCCAGTCGAACCTCGCCCGTCAGGAACGTCTGGTCAACAGCGGCGCAACGCAGGTCGAACTCGAAAATGCCCGCGTGACGCTTCTGCAGGCGCAGGCCGATGTGGCCCAGGCCAAGGCCGCCCTGCGCGCTGCCGAAATCAACCTCAATCTGACCGAGATCCGCGCTCCTTTCGAAGGTGTCACGAACGTATCGGCCTTCTCGATCGGCAACGTTGTAACAGCCAACCAGACAGATGCCCTGACGACTTTGCGTCGCCTGGATCCGATCTACATCGAGCTGACCGAATCGAGCGTCAATCTCTTGCGTCTCCGCGAAGCTATCCAAGCAGGCCGCGTCGATCAGTCGGGCGACCAGCGGGCCGAGATTCGCCTGACACTGGAAGATGGACAGCAATATCCGATCGTCGGCAAGCTCGACATGTCGGAAATGGCCGTCAGCCAGACGACCGGCACCTTCTCGATCCGTGCGGTCTTCGACAATCCTGACAATCTTGTTCTCCCGGGCATGTATGTCCGCGCAACGGTCACGGTTGGAACCGAGAACGGCTTTATCATTCCCCAGCGCGCCGCCACCCGCAACGCCCAAGGCGAACTGAACGCAAAATTCGTCACCGCCGACAACAAGGTCGAAACGCGTACCTTCACCGAGAGCCAGGTCTCCGGCAACAACTGGCTGGTGGCTTCCGGCATCCAGGACGGCGACAAGCTGATCGTGGACGGCTTCCAGTGGATCGGCGACGGCGCAACTGTCCAACCGGTTGAATCCACCATCAATGAACAGGGATTCGTCGTTGAAACCGCGGCGCCCGCCGCCGCCCCTGCAGCGCAACCGTAATCGCGCTCCGGCTAGGCACAACAGGCGTTAAGGGACAACCAATGGCCAAATATTTCATCCGTCGCCCTATCTTTGCATGGGTGATCGCGATCATCATCATGTTGGGAGGCGCTTTGGCGATCTCGACATTGTCGATCGCCCAGTATCCGGAAATCGCACCGACGACGGTTCGTATTTCCGCGACCTATACCGGCGCCAGCGCCGAAACAGTTGAAAAATCGGTGACCTCGATCATCGAGGACGGCATGACCGGCCTTGATGATCTCACCTACATGACCTCGTCGTCCAGCACCGGATCTGCGACCGTCACGCTGACTTTCGGCAACACCATCGACCCGGACATCGCCCAGGTTCAGGTGCAGAACAAGCTGCAACTCGTGCAGTCGCAGCTTCCGGATGTGGTTCAGACGACCGGTCTTTCGGTCACGCGTTCGACGTCGAGCATCCTGCTCGTCGGCGCCCTGGTGTCGACCGACGGCCAGCGCAGCCCGGTTGAACTCGGCGATATCTTCACCAGCCAGATCGAGGACCAGATCAAGCGGCTGGAAGGCGTCGGCAGCATCCAGATCTTCGGCACCGGCTACGCCATGCGCGTCTGGCTTGACCCGCTCAAGCTCAACAAGTTCCAGCTGACGCCAAGCGATGTCACGTCCGCCATCCAGGCCCAGAATACCCAGGTATCCGTCGGCTCGATCGGCGGCCAACCGGTAGCCATGGGCCAGCAGCTGAATGTCACCGTGACGGCCCAGAGCCAGTTGCAGACGGTTGGCGATTTCGAATCGATCATCCTGAAGGTTGAAACCGACGGCGCAACCGTTCGTCTCAGCGACGTGTCACGCATTGAGATCGGCCAGGAAGAATACTCCACCAACACCCGTGCCAATCGCAAGCCGGCGACCGGTTTTGCCGTGAACCTGGCAACCGGTGCCAATGCCCTCGACACCGCTGCCCGCGTCAAGGCTGCCTTGGGTTCGGTGACTGCGAGCCTGCCTGAGAATGTCATCATCACCTATCCCTACGACACGACGCCATTTGTTCAGCTTTCAATCGAGAAAGTTGTCCACACGCTGATCGAAGCGATCGTGCTGGTCTTCTTCGTGCTGCTGATCTTCCTGCAGAACCTGCGCGCAACAATCATCCCGATGATTGCGGTGCCGGTCGTTCTTCTTGGAACCTTCGGCATCCTCGCGCTGACGGGATACTCGATCAATACATTGACGATGTTTGCCATGGTTCTGGCCATCGGCCTTCTCGTCGACGATGCGATCGTGGTCGTCGAAAACGTCGAACGCATCATGTCGGAAGAAGGTTTGTCGCCGCTTGAAGCCACCGAGAAATCGATGGGCGAAATCACCGGCGCCATCGTCGGCATCGCGCTGGTACTCACCGCGGTCTTCATTCCGATGGCCTTCTTCGGCGGTTCGACCGGCATCATCTACCGCCAGTTCTCCGTGACAATCATCTCCGCAATGCTGCTGTCGGCGCTCGTTGCCATCGTGCTGACGCCGGCACTCTGCGCCACGATGCTGAAGCCCATCGACCATACGGCAGAAAAGCGCGGCTTGGCCGGCTGGTTCAACCGCAACTTCGAAAAGACGACCAACGGCTATGTTTCGTCGATCGCCTACCTCTTGAAGCGCCCGATGCGCGTGATGCTGATGTTTGCAGTCGTCATCGCTGGATGCGCCTGGTTCTTCATCCGCATGCCCACCTCCTTCCTGCCACAGGAAGACCAGGGCGTGCTGATGACGATTGTCCAGCTGCCGAACGGCGCCACAACAGCGCGAACGGAAGAAGTCATCAAGAAGATCGAGGACTTCTATCTGGAGAAGGAAAAGGACTCGATCCAGGACGTGTTCGCGGTATCCGGTTTCAGCTTCACCGGCTCGGGCCAGAACTACGCGATGGTCTTCGCCAAGCTGAAGGACTTCGACCTGAGAAAGTCGCCGGATCAAGCTGCATCTGCAGTGGTCCAGCGTGCCATGGGCTATTTCTTCACGTTGCGTGACGCCATGGTCTTCCCGTTGCAGCCTCCGGCAATTCCGGGCCTCGGCAATTCGAGTGGTTTCTCGATGTATCTCGTCGACAGCGGCAAGAATGGCACCGAAGCCCTGACGGCGGCGTCTCAGAAGCTCATCCAGGCAGGTGGAAGCAATCCGAACGTCAGTTCGTTGCGATCCAACAGCCCGCCATCTGAAAGCCAGCTCAAGATCCTTCTCGATCAGGAAAAGATGGGCGCGATGGGGCTCGATCTCGCCACCGTCAACTCCATGCTGTCGACAATCTTTGCCGGACGCGACGTCAACGACTTCACCCTCAACAGCGAGCTGAAGCCCGTGATCGTTCAGGGCGATGCGCCCTATCGCATGCGCTCGGATTCGATCAACGAATGGTTTGCCCGCAACGGTACCGGCGAGATGGTTCCCTTCTCCGCTTTCACCAATCTGCAATGGATCACCGGCGCACCGAACCTCGACCGTTATAACGGGATCGGCGCAATCTCGCTCGAAGGCGCGGCCGGTGCAGGTGTCAGCTCGGGCACCTCCATGGACACCATGGAACAGCTGACAGCCGAACTGGGAGGCGGCTATACCGTGGCTTGGCAGGGCATTTCCTACCAGGAGCGTCTTTCGGGATCTCAGGCACCGATGCTCTACGCCCTTTCGGTGCTGATCGTCTTCCTCTGCCTGGCAGCGCTCTACGAAAGCTGGTCGATTCCGTTCTCGGTCATCATGGCTGTACCTGTCGGCGTTCTTGGTGCCGTGGCAGCCGCGTCACTGTTTGGCCAGTCGAACGACGTCTACTTCAAGGTGGGCTTGCTGACCACGATCGGTCTTGCCGCAAAGAACGCGATTCTGATCGTGGAGTTTGCCAAGGACCGGCAGGCGGCAGGCGTTGGCCTGATCGAAGCGACACTCGAGGCTGCGAAGCTTCGCCTGCGCCCGATCATCATGACATCGCTGGCCTTCATTCTCGGTGTTGTGCCGCTTGCAATCGCAACGGGTGCCGGTTCGGCAGCGCAGAATTCGATCGGCATTGGCGTGCTAGGCGGCATGTTGACAGCGACTGCACTTGGAATTTTCTTCGTGCCATCGTTCTTTGTCATCATTCGCAAGCTTTCCAGCAGGGAAAAACGCAAGCCCCCCCTGTCATCTTGATCACGGTGTTGATAGGTTAAGAAAAGATTGTGTCGGCTTTCGGGGAAAGCCGACACAATAATTAAGCATAAATTCACGCAACCGCGGTCTCATGAACGAATCAGGCTGCGGTCCGTAACTTGGGTGAAAGATCTAGGAAAAGATGATGGGTTCTATTCGCATAGCCGCTCCCCTCGCGATGCTTCTACTTTCCGGCTGCGTGACCGGTCCTGATCATACCGCGCCAGAGACCCCATTGCCGGGCAAATTTGCCGAAGGCGGCAAACAAGCGAATGGCGACGTCTCGACTGTGGCTTGGTGGACCGCCTTCAACGATCCAAGGTTGAATTCGCTGGTCGAGCAGGGCATGAACCAGAACCTCGACGTGCTGCAGGCGCTTGAGCGCATCACCGCCGCCGAGGCGAGCTACCTCGCCGCCGATGCGAGCGCCAGGCCGCAGCTAAACCTTTCCGCGTCGCAGGAAACGTCTCGTCAGACGGGCCGCGGTGCATATTCCGGCCAGTCTCAGGCCACGACGTCGACCAGCTCGGGCGGCTTGGGCGCTTCGTGGTTGCTCGACCTGTTCGGCCAGTATCGCCGGACCAAGGAAAGCTCCAAGGCAACACTCGACGCTGCCTATGCCAGCGCCGACGTTGCGCGCCTGACTTACCTGTCCAGCATCGCCACAGCCTATATCGATGCGCGCTTCTTCCAGGAGCGAATTGCCATCGCTAAAAAGAGCTTGGCATCCCGCCGCGAGACCTTTGACCTGACCAAGCTTCAGCTTGAAGCCGGCGCAGCATCGCGTCTCGATGTTGTGCAGTCCGAAGGTCTCGTCAATTCGACGCTCTCTGAAATTCCGGGCCTCGAAACCAGCTTCCGCGCCTCGGCACATCGCATCGCGCTGCTGCTCGGTCTCCCTGCATCTTCGTTGGTCGCCGATCTGCAGAAGGGTGCGTCTCAGCCCTACGCTCGCCGTAGTGTCAGCGCCGGCATCCCGGCCGACCTGATCCGCAATCGCCCGGACATCCGCGCAGCCGAGCGCAATCTCGCCGCAGCCGTTGCTCAGATTGGTGTCGCAGAAGCACAGCTTTATCCGTCGATCTCGCTCAGCGGCACGATCTCGACCAGCATCATCGCCACCAGCGCGGCAAGCGGTGGTGTCACACCTTGGTCCTTCGGCCCAAGCCTGACCCTGCCGATTTTCGACGGCGGCCGCCTCAAGGCCAATGTCGACATCGCCAACTCGTCGGCCCGCGAACAGTATCTGGCTTGGAAGCAGACCGTACTGTCGTCGGTTGAAGACGTGGAAAATGCCTTGGCTTCGATGAGCCGCACGCGCCGGACAGTGTCCGCATTGAACGCAACGGTAGCATCCTACCAGGAAGCCCTGTCGCTCTCGACAGCTAGCTACCGCGATGGTGCATCGTCGCTGCTCGACGTTCTCGACGCGCAGCGCTCGGTCGACAGCGCGCGTGCAAATCTCGCAGCCGCCGTTCAGCAGATGGCAACAGACTATGTGAACTTGAACGTGGCGATCGGCGGAGGCTACGCCTTCGACACGAAAACCGCCAAGACCATGTAACAGGCTCGCATCCGAAAAAGCCCGGCTCCAGAAATGGCGCCGGGCTTTTTTATGTGTGCCGAATGGCGACAGAACCATCCAAATCAGAATGTCGCCGGTGTATTGATCCAGATCAGAACCGTCTCACTGCTCGATGTGTTGCGCCAGGAATGCGGCCTGCGGCTTTCGAAATAGAAGCTGTCGCCGGTATGCAGCTCGAAAAAACAATCCCCGTCCAGGATGATCTCCAGGCTGCCCGATAGCATGTGGATGAATTCTTCGCCGGCGTGCTGATAAGCCCCTTCGCTTGAAGCGCCAGGCGCGAGCTGGAAGCGATTGCATTCCATCTGGTTGCGCCCCTCGGCCAGAACCTGAATCGCGACACCGGACGAAGTAGCGGGCCAGGATGGCCACTTTCCTTCACGAATGAGCGACTCACCTCCCTGCCCCTGCTCCTGGCCACTCAGGGACGCGACCGTGGTTCCGAGACAACTGGCGACCTCGTGCAGGGCCGTAAAGGAAAGCCCCTGCGAGGTGCGCTCGAACGTCGAGAGCTGCGACACCGACACGCCGGTTTTCTGCGCCACCGCTTCCAATGTCTTGCCAGCCTCTCGGCGCAAGCGGCGGATCTTCAGACCGACGGGAAAACTGGCTGGATCGCCCATCTCTTCCGGCTCGAATGTTGCGATCTCAGGCTCTGCGGCGAGAAGCTCGCCTCGCAGGCTCTCCCGGATAGCCGCCGGGTTCAGTCCTTTTTCACTCCGCAACCAGGAAATCGTTTTCAACCGATCCACAAGTGCGCGATCATAAAGCCGCTGGCCCTTCGGCGTACGGATCGGCTGGATCAGATCCTGTGTTTCCCAAAGCCGCAATGTCGACGGCGAAACACCCGCCATCCTCGCGGCCTCGGCAATCTTGAAACGGATATCATCCATGAATTCAGGTCCTACCGCATAACATCATTGCGCCCGGTAATAATTGCGGGAAACCATATTGCAAGTCTACAGAAAAAATGTAGGAAATATGCCAGAGCAATGATCGGACCGAAGAACCGACGCCGATGGCCCATCTGGAGAGGACCTTTACGATGAAGAATTCCGAAATTTCAGCGCGCAAGAACGACGCCATCTCGCGCGGCGTCGGCATGACGACGCAGATTTACGCAGACAAGGCCGAGAATTCGGAAATCTGGGACGTTGAAGGCAATCGCTATATCGATTTCGCTGGCGGCATTGCCGTGCTCAACACCGGCCATCGCCATCCGAAGGTGATCGACGCGGTGAAGAAGCAGCTCGACCGCTTCACCCATACATGCCATCAGGTCGTGCCTTACGAAAACTACGTCGCGCTGGCCGAGCGCCTGAACGAGCTGACCCCCGGCAAGTTCGAAAAGAAAACGATCTTCGCCACCACCGGCGCCGAAGCTGTCGAAAATGCCATCAAGATCGCCCGTTGCGCCACCGGCCGCTCTGCCGTGATCGCTTTCACCGGCGGTTTCCACGGCCGTACCTTCCTCGGCATGTCGCTGACCGGCAAGGTGGTCCCATACAAAGTCGGTTTCGGCCCGATGATGGGCGACGTCTACCACGTTCCCTTCCCCGTTGAGATGCACGGCATCAATGTCGAAACCTCGCTCGATGTGCTCGACAAGCTGTTCAAAGCCGACGTCGATCCAAAGCGCGTTGCCGCGATCATTCTGGAACCGGTGCAGGGCGAAGGCGGCTTCTACGAAGTCCCGCGCGCGCTGATGAAGGCATTGCGCGAAATCTGCGACCAGCACGGCATCCTGCTGGTGGCTGACGAAGTGCAAACCGGTTTTGCGCGGACTGGCAAGATGTTCGCCATGGACCACTATGACGTGGTTCCGGACCTGACCACGATGGCGAAGAGCCTGGCCGGCGGCTTCCCGCTCTCGGCTGTCACCGGCCGCGCCGAGCTGATGGATGCGCCCGGCCCCGGCGGCCTTGGCGGCACCTATGCCGGCAACCCGCTGGCGGTCGCGGCTGCCCATGCCGTTCTGGACGTCATCGAGGAAGAAAAGCTCTGCGATCGCGCCAACCAGCTTGGCGGCCGCCTCAAGCAGCGCCTCGAAAGCCTGCGCGGAGACGTTCCGCAGATCATGGACATCCGCGGCCTCGGCTTCATGAATGCCGTCGAGTTCGGTCTGCCGAATTCGCACAAGCCGGACGCCGATTTCACCAATGCCGTTCGTCTGAAGGCGCTCGACAAGGGGCTGATCCTCTTGACCTGCGGAGTTTACAGCAACGTCGTGCGCTTCCTCGCGCCGATCACCATTCAGGATGAGGTCTTCAACGAAGCTCTCGACATCATCGAAGCATCGATCCGCGAAGTCGCAGTGGAGGCAAAGGCATGACCATTTCGAACCTGCTGACCTCGAAACTGAAAGATACGACCCTTGTCACCGACAAGGCGCTTGTCGGCGCCGAATGGGTCGCCAAGGCATCCGACGGCAAGACCTTTGACGTCACGAACCCGGCAACCGGCGAAATCGTCGCCACGCTGCCCAATCTCGGCAAGGCCGAGGTGGTGAAGGCCATTGATGCCGCCCATAGCGCCCAGAAGGCGTGGGCAAAGAAGACCGGCAAGGAACGCGCCACCGTCCTCAAGAAGCTCAACGACCTGATGGTCGCCAATGCCGATGACCTTGCCACCATCCTGACCATGGAAATGGGCAAGCCGTGGCCGGAAGCCCGAGGCGAGATCCTCTACGGCGCATCATATGTCGAATGGTTCGCCGAGGAAGCCAAGCGCGTCTATGGTGACGTGATCCCCGGCCACCAGCCCGACAAGCGCATTCTGGTCATCAAGCAGCCCGTCGGTGTCGTCGGCGCCATCACCCCGTGGAACTTCCCCAACGCGATGCTCGCCCGCAAGGTCGCCCCGGCGCTTGCCGTCGGCTGCGCCATGGTCTCCAAGCCCGCCGCCCAGACGCCGCTTTCGGCTTTGGCCATCGCCATTCTTGCCGAGCGCGCAGGCCTGCCGGGCGGCCTGTTCTCCGTCCTCACCTCGACGGATGCGGCCATGGTCGGCCAGGAATTCTGCGCCAACGACAAGGTCCGCAAGCTGACCTTCACCGGCTCGACCAATGTCGGCCGGATCCTGATGCGCCAGGGTGCGGACCAGATCATGAAGCTCGGCCTCGAACTCGGCGGCAATGCACCCTTCATCGTCTTCGACGACGCCGACCTCGATGCGGCCGTCGAAGGCGCGATGATTTCCAAATACCGTAATGCCGGCCAGACCTGCGTTTGCGCCAACCGTCTCTATGTGCAATCCGGCGTCTACGATGCCTTTGCCGCCAAGCTCGCGGAGAAGGTCAACCAGTTGAAGGTCGGTGACGGCTTTGCCGAAGGCGTGACGACAGGCCCGCTGATCGACAGCAATGCGATCAAGAAGGTCAAGGAACACG
The DNA here is from genome assembly GCF_902706095.1 of Rhizobium sp. 18065. GTDB lineage: Bacteria > Pseudomonadota > Alphaproteobacteria > Rhizobiales > Rhizobiaceae > Allorhizobium. The sequence continues at coordinate 169,894 of NZ_CACSJP010000010.1, read as the reverse complement.
TCGCCGACGCCGTCTCCAAGGGTGCCAAGGTCGCGCTCGGCGGAAAAAGCTCGTCTGCAGGTGATCTTTTCTTCGAACCGACGATCCTGACCGGCGTCACGACCGACATGAAGGTCGCAACCGAGGAAACCTTCGGCCCTGTCGCACCGCTGTTCAGGTTCGACACCGAAGAGGAAGTCATCGAACTCGCGAATGCCACCGAGTTCGGCCTTGCCTCCTATTTCTATTCGAAGGACATGGCCAAGATCTTCCGCGTCGCCGAAGCCCTGGAATATGGCATGGTCGGCATCAATACCGGCCTGATCTCCACCGAGACAGCCCCCTTCGGCGGCATCAAGCAGTCCGGCCTTGGGCGCGAAGGCTCGAAATACGGCACCGATGACTATACCGAGATCAAGTACATGTGCCTCGGCGGCATCAACTAAAACGAAGAAGCCCGGCGTCGATGACGCCGGGCTTGTCAATTCAGGCTCGCCGAACCGAAATCAGTTCTTGGCACGCTCGACGTAGGAATTGTCTTCGGTCGCGATGACCACGCGGATGCCGGCGTCGACATGCGGCGGCACCATGGTGCGGATACCGTTCGACAGCATGGCCGGCTTGTAGGAAGACGACGCCGTCTGGCCCTTGACGACCGGCTCGGTCTCGGTGATTTCGAGCGTCACGTGGCGCGGCAGCTGCAGCGCAAGTGCTGTGCCTTCATACATGGACAGGATGCAGACCATGCCTTCCTGAAGATAGGCCTTCTGCTCGCCCATCGTGTCCACGTCGACCACGATCTGGTCGTAGTTTTCCGGGTTCATGAAGTGGAAGCCCTCACCGTCCTCATAGAGGAACTGGTGGTTGACGTCCTCGACGAAAGCGCGCTCGACCTGCTCGGTCGTGCGCCAGCGTTCCGACACCTTCACGCCATCGACGATGCGGCGCATGTTGACCTGGGTCACAGGCGTACCCTTGCCCGGATGGAAGTTTTCCGCCGTGAGGACGACGTAGAGCTTGCCGTCGACGTCGATGACATTGCCCTTGCGGACGGAAGAGGCGATAACCTTGACCATTGGAATTCCTTGTATCTGCGATAGACCCGTCGTAAAGGACGACCCGCCGTCCGTTGTGACGTCTTCGAATTTCTTGGGCGCACGTAACCTAAATTCGGCAAAATAGCCAGCCCACGTTGAGATAAGGACCGAGAAACCGGAATGACTGACCGTCGCCGTTCATCGCCTGCGTGGTGGACCCCTTCGGCCCATGCCGACAGGCGGCCCTTGCTGCTTGGCCGCAATCGGATCCAGGCCGCCTTCCGCAGTCATTTTGCCGACCGTGACTTCATCGAGGTCGACACGGCCACGCTGCAGGTCTCTCCCGGCAATGAAGCGCACCTGCATGCTTTCGCGACAAACGCGATCGGCAATGACGGCACGTCCGCACCTCTCTATCTGCACACATCGCCGGAGTTTGCCTGCAAGAAGTTGCTGGCCGCAGGCGAAACCCGCATAACCTGCTTCGCCCATGTCTACCGAAATCGGGAGCGCGGGCCACGCCACCACCCTGAATTCACCATGCTGGAATGGTACCGCGTTGGCGAAAGCTACGAGGCGCTGATGGCCGACTGCAGCAAACTTCTGGCACTCGCGGCCAAGACCGCTGGCACTACAAGCTTTACATATAACGGCATGAGCGTCGATCCTTTCGCTGAGCCCGAGCGTCTTTCGGTCGCCGATGCGTTCACCCGCCATGCCGCCATCGATCTGCTTGCCACCATATCGACGGCCGGGGAGACCAACCGGCAGGCTCTTGCGGATCAAATGCGCCTCGCTGGCATCCGCATTGCCGATGACGATACCTGGGCTGACCTGTTCAGCCGCGTGATCGTCGAGAAAATCGAACCCAGGCTCGGCATCGGCCGTGCCACCATTCTCGATCGATATCCGGTCGCCGAAGCGGCCCTTGCCCGCCCCTGCGCCGATGATGCGCGTGTAGCTGAGCGTTTCGAGCTCTATGCCTGCGGCGTCGAACTGGCCAATGCCTTTGGCGAATTGACCGATCCGGTCGAACAGCGTCGCCGCTTTGAAGCCGAAATGCTTGAGAAGCAGCGCGTTTACGGCGAAACCTATCCGCTGGACGAAGATTTTCTCGACGCATTGGCCATCATGCCGGAAGCCTGTGGCATCGCGCTCGGCTTCGATCGCCTCGTCATGCTGGCAACCGGCGCCTTGCGCATAGAGCAAGTCATCTGGGCGCCCGTCGCGGAGACCCACCTTGATTGAAACCTCGCTCCGCAGTGTCGAAGACCTGAAAGCGGCGGGCCTTGTTGCAGCCGGCGCAACGGATGCGCTCGATGAAGTCGCTGCGCGCTATGCCATCGCGCTGACGCCGACCGTCGCCAGTCTGATCAACCCGAACGATCCCAATGACCCGATTGCCGCACAATATGTTCCGCAACCCGCCGAACTGATCGAGACTGCAGGCGAACGCGCCGACCCTATCGGCGACCATACTCACTCGCCGGTCGAAGGCATCGTTCACCGCTATCCCGACCGGGTGCTGCTCAAGCTGGTGCATGTCTGTCCGGTCTATTGCCGTTTCTGCTTCCGCCGTGAGATGGTCGGGCCACAGGGCGACGGAAGCATGTCGCCTGAGCAGCTTTCCATCGCGTTCGACTACATCCGGTCGCATCCCGAAATCTGGGAGGTCATCTTGACCGGCGGTGACCCGCTGATCCTTTCGCCGCGTCGACTGCGGGATGTCATGCGCACACTTTCCACGATCGAACACGTCAAGATCGTCCGCATCCACACCCGGGTTCCCGCCGTCGATCCCGCCCGCGTCACCGCCGAACTGATCGACGCTTTGAATGCCAGCGAAAAGACCGTCTACGTCGCGCTGCACGCCAATCATCCGCGCGAAATGACCCCAGAGGTCCGCGCCGCTTGCGCGTGGCTGATCGATGCAGGCCTGACCATGGTCAGCCAGAGCGTGTTGCTCAAGGGTATCAACAACAATGCCGACACCTTGGCGGAACTGATGCGCGCCTTTGTCGAGACACGGATCAAGCCCTACTACCTGCATCATCCCGACATGGCGCCGGGCACAGGCCATTTTCGCCTGCCACTCTCGGAAGGCCAGGCGATCATGCGCGAACTGCGCTCCAAGGTTTCCGGCCTCTGTATTCCACATTACATCCTCGACCTGCCGGGCGGGTTCGGAAAGGTGTCCGTCGGTGAAAATGCGCTCAGCGAGACTGCACCAGAACGATACACTATCGTCGACCGCCACGGCGACGAGCACGCATATCCAGAGAATTAGCGCCCACAAACGTGCTGTATTGCTGATAGACCTGCATTTTCGCCGCTCAACCGTGGCAAGTAAGTCAAATTTTACTAAACCACTTAGCGAAACCTTCGTCTTTCCTCTGTAAGAAATCGCTCAATAGATTTGAGCATTCGTTATGGAGGAATTAGATGAACGAGACCATTCGCACGCTTCTGGCCAAGCTTGGTGGACTGCCTGTCGCCGTGGACACCATCGCGGACAATGCAGACCTCTACGCCGTCGGCCTCTCTTCTTTTGCCTCCGTACAGCTGATGCTCGGCCTCGAAGAATCCTTCGACATGGAATTCCCCGACCATCTCCTCAATAGAAAGTCCTTCGCCAGTATCGCGGCGATCGAGACCACGGTTCAATCGATCCTCGAGGATAGAAAGGTCGCCTGATGGACCTCTCCGCCAAGGTGGCAGACCAGAGTCTCAAGGCTCGCGCCACGCGTGTCGCAGCGATTGCCGCCGCCTATGCCGATGAAGTCGACAAGGCGGGACGCTTTCCAGGCGAAGCCATCGATGCACTGAAGTCCGAGCGGCTGATGGGCATCCAGATCCCGGTCGACTGTGGCGGCGAAGGCCGAAGCACGTCCGAGATCGCCGAACTCTGCACCATCATCGCCCAGTCATGCGCCGCCAGTGCGATGATCTTCGCCATGCACCAGATCAAGGTATCCAGCCTCGTCTCGCATGGCGTGGACGCCGGATGGCACCGCACATTCATGCAGAAGATCTGCACCGAACAACTGCTGCTCGGTTCGGCGACGACCGAAGGCGGGATCGGCGGAAATCTGCGCAATTCCATTTGCGCGATCGAAGTTGATGGCGATCGCTGTCGGCTGGAGAAGGATGCAACCGTCATTTCCTACGGCAAGCATGCCGATGCCATCCTGATTACCTCGCGCAGCCACAAGGATGCCCCGCCGACCGACCAGGTCATGACGGCCTTTCTGAAAGACCAGTATACGCTTGAGCAGACCCATGTCTGGGATACGCTCGGCATGCGCGGCACCTGCTCCGACGGCTTCCTCTTCAAGGGCGAGGCACCGGCAGAACAGATTCTGCCGAAACCCTTTGCGGAGATCGCCGCCCAATCGATGCTGGCAAGCTCGCATCTGCTGTGGAGCGCGCTCTGGTATGGCATCGCCGTCGATGCCTTTACCAAGGCCCAGACCTTCGTCCGCGCCGCCGCCCGCAAGGCGCCCGGCACAACACCTCCAGGTCTCGTACAGCTCGCAGAAATGTCGAGCCAGTTGCAGGTCATTCGCTCGAACATCAAAGCTGGCCTGGGCAACTATGAACAGGCGCTGAGTGATCCGGACCGGCTGTCCTCGATGGGCTTCGCCGTTGCGATGAACAACGTCAAGATCGCCTCGTCGGAGATGATCCTGCCGGTCATTCACCAGGCGCTCAGGATCTGCGGCATCATGGGCTACAAGAACGGCACGCCGTTCAGCCTCGGCCGCCATCTGCGCGATGCCCATTCGGCAGAACTGATGATTTCCAACGACCGCATCCTCGGCAATACGTCGACGATGCTTCTCGTCCACAAACAAGAAACCGGACTTTTGGGGTAACGGATATGGATATGCAGGTAAGCTTTCTGGACCGCCTCTTCGAGAGCGGCCTTCTGATCGAGACGGGTGTTGACGGGCTCTACGGCCGCAGCGGCCGATTTGAAGACGTGATCGCCGCCTTCGAGCGCCTGATCGACACATTCGGCGGCGCCGACGGCGCCGAGGCCATCCGCTTCCCGCCAGGCATGAACCGCGCCTATTTCGAAAAAAGCGGCTACATGAAGAGCTTCCCGCAGCTCGCCGGCACCGTGCATTCATTCTGCGGCAACGACCATGACCACCTGAGCCTGCTCCAGTGCATGGAAGAGGGCAAGGACTGGGCCAAGGATCAGAAGGCGACCGACATCGCACTGACCCCTGCCGCCTGCTATCCGCTTTATCCGACGGTTGCCAAGCGCGGTCCGCTCCCGGCAGAAGGCGGCCTCTACGACCTGCAGTCCTACTGCTTCCGCCATGAGCCGTCCAAGGATCCCGCCCGCCAGCAGTTGTTTCGCATGCGCGAATATGTCTGCATGGGCACGGAAGCCCATGTCACCACCTTCCGCCAGACCTGGATGGATCGAGGCGTCGAGATGATGAAGGCTGTCGGCCTGGACGTCGAACTGGACGTGGCCAACGACCCGTTCTTCGGTCGCGCCGGTCGCCTGCTCGCCAACAACCAGCGCGACCAGAACCTGAAGTTCGAACTGCTGATCCCCGTCACCTCGCAAACCAACAAGACCGCCTGCATGAGCTTCAACTATCATCAGGACGCGTTCGGCACGAAATGGGGTCTCAACCTCGCCGACGGCTCGGTTGCCCATACCGCCTGCGTTGGTTTTGGTCTGGAGCGAATCGCATTGGCACTCTTCGCGGCACATGGCCTGGACACGGATCAATGGCCGGAAAACGTCCGCAAGGCGCTCTGGGGCTGATCCATCGATGATAGCCGTCTTTCCCGGACTGGATCCGGCAAATTATGCACGACATGCGCTCCATTCCAGCGAGCGCATGTGGCCGGAAACCAATTGCTACGTCGACCTATGGATCGAAGTGCTCGCCTCGCAAGGGCTTGCACCGGAAGCGATGCTTGGCTTCACGCTGACGCAGGACTTCGAGGGCGACCAGTTCACCTTTTTCAAGGTGCCGCTGGAAGACCTCGAGGAGCTCTACGACATCCGCGTCACCGAGCTTGCCATCTTCGACAGCGTCGAGAGCCACGTTGCCGAACAGATCGGTCGCGGCCGTCTCTGCCTCGTCGAGATGGACAGCTATTTCATGCCCGACACGCAAGGGGTCGGCTATCGCAACGAGCATGGCAAGACGACTGTCGGTATCAACCGTCTGGATCTTGCAGCCCGGGTGATGGACTACTTCCACAATGGCGGCTTTTTCCGTCTGCAAGGCGACGATTTCGACGGTGTCTTCCAGCACGATCTGCCGGAAGGAGCTTTGCCATTCCTGCCCTACACCGAATTCGCCAAGTTCCCCAGGCAGGCAACCTCGAATGCCCATCAGCGCGAGGTCGCAAGCCGCTTGCTGAAACGCCACTTCATGCGTCGGCCGGATGCCAATCCGATTGCGGCCTTTGCTGCAGTCTTCCCGAGACAGGTCGAGGTCGTTGCCGAAAAGCCCTTCGGCTATTTCCACAAATACGCCTTCAACACACTGCGGCAGTTCGGTGCCAATTTCGAACTGCTTGCCAGCCATCTGGTATGGCTGGACGACGCCGGTTACGAAGCGTCGATCGTCGAGGCGCTGAAGATCAGCGAATGCGCCAAGACGGCGCAGTTCCAGCTTGCCCGCGCCATTGCCCGCAAGAAGTTCGAACCGCTGGCGACAGCCCTTGACCCTGCGATTGCAGCATGGGATCGGCTGATGGATGATCTGGGCGCAAGGCTCGGCTGAGGGGTAAGATATGGCGGCGGGCACGATCTATCTGGGAGCGGATATCCGCCCGCTGGAAATGGGCTGGACACTGCTCGTCACCGAAGCCGGCCGCCATGCCGATCCGACAACGATCCACCGTCCCGCCGCCCGCATTGCCGCCCCGGTTCCGGGAACCGTCGCTGGCGCCCTGGCCGATGCCGGTCTGTTCGATCGGGAACGTCCGCACGCCCTGCATGACAAGGATGCCTGGTACTTCCGCTCGCTCGAAGGCGAAGCGCCGGGGCCGGCGATCCTTCGTTTCGAAGGCTTGGCAACCATTGCCGAAGTCTACCTGAATGGTGAGCTTAAACTCTCCTCGGAGAGCATGTTTGAAGCCAATGATCTCGCCTTTGAGATCACCGGCCGCGATGATCTGGCGATCTGCTTTCGCGCTCTGACCCCGCATCTCGACAAACGTGGGCCTCGCGCCCGCTGGCGCCCGCAGATGATGGACCATCAGGGGCTGCGACTGACCCGGACGACAGTGCTGGGACATATGCCGGGCTGGTGCCCGGAGGTCCAACCCGTCGGTCCCTTCCGGCCGATTGCGCTGATCCGAACCGGCGAAAGAGAGATCTCCGACCTGCGCATCAATGCCGATCTCGACACCGACGGCAGCGGTCTGTTGACCACCAGTTTCCGTCTGCAGGGAGCGGCTGAAAAGGCCACCATCGAGTGCTGTGGCAAGCGTATTGAACTCGCCGTGTCTGCCGACGGCTCGATGACCGCCGCTCTGCGGATCCCGAATGTCGACGCCTGGTGGCCGCGAACCCATGGCCGCCCGGCCATGCACGATCTTCGCCTGCTCATCGATGGCAAGCCCCATTCCCTCGGTCTGGTCGGCTTTCGCCGCATCGAGATCGACAGAGGAGCAGACGGCAAGGGCTTCGGCTTGAAGGTCAACGGTCAGTCTGTCTTCTGCCGTGGCGCAGTCTGGACCAATGCCGATATCCTGCGCCTGCCGGGCACGGCGGAAGCCTACGCACCCTGGCTGATGAAGGCGGCCGAAGCGAACATGAACATGATCCGCATTGGCGGCACCATGACCTACGAGAGCGCCGATTTTTTCCGCCTCTGCGACCAGCTCGGCATCATGGTCTGGCAGGACCTGATGTTCGCCAATTATGACTATCCGGCCGCAGACGAGACTTTTTCGGCCCATGTCGAGCGGGAGGTCAAGCAGTTGCTGGAAGGCCTTCAGGGACATCCATCGTTGGCCGTCGTCTGCGGCGGTAGCGAAGTCTTCCAGCAGGGCGCCATGCTCGGCCTTCCCGAGCGGATCTGGAGCGGCGACCTCTTCAACGAGACGCTGGCAATCCTGACAGCTACGCTCAGACCGGACACCGCCTATGTCGCCAATTCGCCCTGTGGCGGTGCCATGCCTTTTTCGCCGAATGAAGGCGTCACCCACTATTACGGCGTCGGCGCCTATCAGAGACCTTTGGAAGACGCGCGCCGTGCCGAGGTCCGTTTCGCCGCCGAAAGCCTTGCCTTCGCCCATGTCCCGCAACAGCGTACCCTCGACAGCCATCTGCCGGTCTCACCTGTTCACGATCCGCGCTGGAAGGCCCGCGTGCCCCGCGATCGCGGTGCATCCTGGGATTTCGAAGATGTCCGCGACCACTATCTCCAGGATCTCTACGGCTTCGATCCGGCACGCCTGCGCCGTGAGGATGGCGGCCGCTATCTGAATTTCTCGCGCGCGGTGACCGCCGAAGTCGTGACCGAAACCTATGCCGAATGGCGCCGGGCATCATCGTCTTGCCGCGGCGCACTCACATGGACTTTTCAGGATCTCGCTGCCGGGCCGGGCTGGGGCGTGATCGATTCGACCGGCGAGCCAAAATCCGTTTGGTACGCCCTGAAGCGCGCCTTCCGTCCGCTACAGGTGACGCTGACGGACGAAGGCACCAATGGTCTCGATGTGCATGTCATCAACGAAAGCGGGCAGGACGAACCCGTCACACTGGAACTCGTGTGCCTGCGCGACGGACGGCAAGCCGTCGTCAGCGGCAGGCGCGACCTGACACTGGCAGCGCGCAGCAATCAGCGCATTCCGGCAACCGATCTTTTCGGTGCCTTCTTCGACACCACCTATGCCTTCCGCTTTGGCCCGCCATCGCATGACGTGACAGTGGCCCGGCTTCATTCCGCAAGCGGCGCCCTGTTGGCAGAGGCTTTCCATTTCCCGCTGGGCAGGACTGCCGCCCTGCATGCCGCAAACTTCGAACACAGGCTGCTGCAGGAAAACGGCACATGGCTGCTGGAATTGTCCTCTGGCGTTCTAGCTCAATCGCTTCATCTGGCCCTGGAACACCATCGTGCCGAGGATGACTGGTTCCACCTCGCGCCCGGCATGACGCGTCGGCTTAAGCTTTTGCCAAGAGACGGTGCCGACCCGGCAACAGCACCAAGCGGCACGATCAGCCAACTCGGCAGCGGTAACCTGTACCACTTCTCCTGACCGGGTCTCAGCAGGTCCACGTCAAACAACGACGGGGATGCGCTTGCCGAAGACGCAACGGGAACGGAATTTTCCTTCGCCTCGCATAAGCTTGCGACATCGAGGCGGGAAGACACGTGCCAGATGCGATCCACCGGACCTTTCCGGTGTGACACAACTGCGATAGACAACACGGCGCAGCCCGGGTCCAGGAGAAGAGAGCCTATGACGAGCCATGTATTGACCGTTTCCTGCCAGTCGACGCGCGGGATTGTCGCCGCGATTTCCGGCTATCTAGCCGGCAAAGGCTGCAACATCGTCGATTCATCGCAGTTCGATGATCTTGAAACCGGCATGTTTTTCATGCGCGTCTCCTTCATCTCGGAAGAAGGCACCAGCCGTGCCGAACTCGACCAGGGTTTTGCGCCTATCGCCGAGAAATTCGGCATGACCGCCGAGATGCATGACAGCACGCATCGCGTGAAGGTCATGCTGATGGTCTCGCGCTTCGGCCATTGTCTCAACGACCTGCTCTACCGCTGGAAGATCGGCGCCCTGCCGATCGAGATCGTCGGCGTCGTCTCCAACCATTTCGACTATCAAAAAGTGGTGGTCAATCACGACATTCCGTTTCACCACATTCCGGTGACCAAGGCCAACAAGCCGGAAGCCGAAGCCCGCATCATGGCCATCGTCGAGCAGAGCGGCACCGAATTGATCGTGCTGGCCCGCTACATGCAGATCCTGTCCGACCAGATGTGCCAGAAGATGTCCGGCAGGATCATCAACATCCACCACTCCTTCCTGCCGAGCTTCAAGGGTGCGAACCCCTACAAGCAGGCATTCGAACGCGGCGTGAAGCTGATCGGGGCCACGGCTCATTACGTCACCGCCGATCTCGACGAAGGTCCGATCATCGAGCAGGACGTTGCCCGCATTACCCATGCCCAGTCCTCGGAAGATTATGTCTCGATTGGCCGCGACGTCGAAAGCCAGGTTCTGGCACGCGCCATTCACGCCCATATCCATCACCGCACCTTCATCAACGGCAACCGCACCGTCGTCTTCCCGGCAAGCCCGGGCTCCTATGCTTCCGAGCGCATGGGCTGAGGCACGCTATCCAGGCAGGGGCCAATGTGCCTCTGCCGCCTTGCCGATCGTGCTCATATCCAGCACATGCAGCCACGGACGGCAGCCTCAATGAGCGGGATAGACGCAGGCACGCTCTCTGCTAATCTCTCGATTGTGATTCCGAGGGAAAACAAGCATGGCCGATTCCGCTCTCTTCCAGCGTGCAGAGCTTCCGCGTCCGAATTTTTCGGAAGCGGATGCGACCCGAATCCTGAGCGATATCTATGGCTTCAACGGCCCGATCCGCGAATTGGGCAGCCAGCAGGACCGCAACTATCTGATCGATACCGGTCCTGAGCGCTTCGTCCTCAAGATTTGCCGCGCGGAATATGCAGGCGACGAGCTTGAGGCGCAGAATGAAGCCATGCGCCATCTGGCCCAATGCGGTCTCGATCTGCGCGTTCCCGAGTTGATACCGGCACTCACCGGCGAGGAAATCCTCTCCGTGGAGGTCAACGGGGAGGACTACCGCGCCCGCGTGCTGACCTATCTCGATGGCGAACCCCTCACCCGCCACAAGCACTTGGCGCCGGAAGTCGTCGCGGCATTCGGCGATGTCGCGGCCTCCGTTGCACTCGGATTGCGAGATTTTTCGCATCCGGGCCTCGATCGCGATCTGCAATGGGATCTGCGGCGGGCCGGCCCTGTCGCCCTGCATCTGCTGAAATCGGTGACCGACCACCAGCGCCGCGATCAGATTGCCAAGGCGATGATCCTTGCGGTCAAGCATATCCAGCCACTGGCAGCCAGCCTGCGCATCCAGCCCATCCACCACGACATCACCGACGACAATGTGGTCACGCGCCGCAATGCCAATGGTCGCCTGATCCCCGATGGCGTCATCGATTTTGGCGACATCCTCAACGGCTGGCTGGTCGCGGACCTCGCCGTGACCTGCACGGCCCTTCTGCATCATGCCGATGGCGATCCCTTCTACATTCTCCCTGCCGTCACGGCCTTTCAGGAGCGCTACCCCCTGACCAAGGAAGAGTTGATGGCGCTCTGGCCGTTGATTGTCGCACGGTCCGGCGTTCTCGTCGCCAGCACCGAGCAGCAACTGGCCATCGATCCCGACAATGACTATGTGATCGGCAATGCGGCCCATGAACGGGAAATGTTCGAGGTCGCGACCTCCGCCCCGTTCTCATTGATGGAAACGGCTATCCTCAAGGCAGCCGGTTTCGAATTGACCGGCCCCGAACTCGTCTTTGCACATCCGCTGCTGCCGGGCATCACCCCTGACCAGATGCGCCTGACCGACCTCAGCGTGACAAGCCCCGATCTCGTGCGCGACAACTGGGCCGATCAGGAGATCGACTGGAAACTGTTGGCCCGCGCCGCCGCTGAGACTGGCATAGCCTCGACACGTTACGGCGAGTATCGCCTCTCCTATACCCGCACCCTGTCTGCCACAGCGCCGGCGACCTTCGCGCTTCACATCGACATCTGCCTGCCGGCTGCGACCGAAGCAGTCGCCCCTTTCGATGCGACGATCATTCGCGACGGCCACCATCTCATTCTGTCGAGCCAGAACGTATCCCTGCATCTCGATGGCATCGACTGCGCCCTGGACGACGGCACGGCTGTAAACGCCGGCGACAGCATCGGTGTCGTTGCAGGGGCTGAGGGCGGCATCGGCGGACTGCGCATCCAACTCTGCCGCGACCCCGACCTTGTTCCGCCGCTGTTTGCCAAACCGCACCAGAGCGACGTCTGGCGCAAGATCTGCCCATCACCCTCCCTGATGCTGGGCGTTGGGGTCGATGCGCCCGACCTGCAAAGCGAGACCTTGCTCGTGCGCCGGCAGAAAAGCTTCGCCAAGCCGCAGAAGAACTACTATGCCGAGCCGCCACAGATCGAACGTGGCTGGAAGGAGCATATGTTCGACGTAAAGGGCAGGTCCTATCTGGACATGGTCAACAACGTCACCATTCTCGGTCATGGTCACCCGAAGCTTGCCGCAGCCGCCGGCCGGCAATGGTCGATGCTCAACACCAATTCCCGTTTCCACTATGCGGCTGTTGCCGAATTTTCCGATCGCCTTGCCGCGCTCGCGCCCGATGGTCTGGACACCGTCTTCCTGGTCAACAGCGGTTCCGAAGCCGTGGATCTGGCCCTCCGGCTGGCCTGGGCGTATAGCGGCCACCGCAACATCGTCAGTCTTCTGGAAGCCTATCACGGCTGGACAGTCGCCAGCGACGCCGTCTCGACGTCGATTGCTGATAACCCACGCGCCCTGGAAACCCGTCCAGGCTGGGTACATCCGGTGCTCTCGCCCAACACATATCGCGGCAAATTCCGTGGCGAGAACGCAACGGAAGGCTATGTGACGGCGGTAGAAGAGAAACTCGCTGAAATCGGGGAAAGCGGTCAGGGTCTCGCCGGTTTCATCGCAGAAAGCGTCTATGGCAATGCTGGCGGCATTCCGCTACCTGCCGGCTATCTCCGGCAGGTCTATGCCAGCATCCGTGAACGCGGTGGCCTATGCATCGCCGACGAGGTGCAGGTCGGCTATGGCCGCCTGGGTCATCATTTCTGGGGTTTCGAACAGCAGGGCGTCGTTCCGGACATCATCACGACCGCCAAGGGCATGGGAAACGGCCAGCCACTCGGCGCGGTCATCACCCGGCGCGAGATTGCCGACAGCCTGGAGAAGGAAGGCTATTTCTTCTCCTCGTCGGGTGGCAGTCCGGTCAGTTGCGTCGTCGGCATGACCGTTCTCGACATCATGGCCGACGAAAAGCTGCAGCAAAATGCCCGCGACGTAGGCGACCATCTGAAGCGACGGCTGGAGGCACTTGGCCAGCGCTTCCCCCTTGTCGGCGCCGTCCACGGTATGGGCCTTTATCTCGGCCTCGAATTTGTCCGCGATCGCGAAACGCTCGAACCGGCGACCGACGAAACAGCGAACATATGCGACAGGTTGCTGAACCTGGGCGTCATCATGCAACCCACAGGCGACCATCTTAACGTTCTGAAAATAAAGCCGCCTCTTTGCCTCACGGCTGAAAGCGCCGACTTCTTCGCAGACATGCTGGAAAAAGTGCTTTCCGAGGGCTGGTGAGCCGGCAAGACAGTCCAACAAATGCTTCCAACCAGCTAACGCCGGTCAGCGAAATGCACTGGTCGGCGAAACAAAGCGAAAAGCTAGAACCAGACGAAACGAAAAGCGATCTTCACATCGCTTGAAACTGTGGTCTATCGTCATCTCCGACCGACATGGCGAAAGACACAGCATGCCCACCCTGCCCGAGCAAATATCGACCCACTGGATGATCTGGGGCCTCGTCCTGTTCCTCGTCAAACAATGGGTGGCTGACTTTCTGCTGCAGACGGCCTGGATGGCCAAAGGCAAGGAACGCTCGCAAGACTGGGTTTTGCCGCTGGCGATTCACGTCGCGATCCATGGGCTGGCAACACTGCTGATCACGCTGGCAATCGCGCCCGGCCTCGCCTGGCTTGCCCTTGTCGATATCGTCATTCACGGCCTGATCGATCGCGGCAAGGCCCGGATCCAGCTGCACATGACCATGACGCCTGACCGCTCCTGTTTCTGGTGGCTGCTCGGCATCGACCAGACGCTGCATCATCTGACCCATCTGGGCTTCGCCCTCTTGCTTGCTACCGCGAAGACCGCGAGCCTGGCCGCATAAAGCCCTCGCTCTATTGCGCCTCTATTGCGTGCCGGCCAGTTCCCGCACAATCCACTCGCGGAACGTGACCAGTGGCGGATACGCCGCCCGTTCCCGCGGAAACGCGAGATAGTAGCGTTGGGCACTCTGCATCGGGCGGTCCACCGCCGCCACCAGTTCTCCGCGCTTCAACTCCTCCTGGATCAGGAATGTCGGCAAAAGTGCAACGCCCAGTCCGCCGATCGCTGCCTGCGAGGCGGTTGCGAACTGATCGAACAGCATGCCATGCACACTGTCGAAACCGACGCCGTTTTCGGTGAACCAGCGCTCCCACGCATCCGGCCGGGTGGTCAGATGCAACAACGGCACCGACAAAAGATCCGCCGGCTCGGCAATGCCATGTGCTTGCCGGAATTGCGGACTGCAGGCCGGCAAGGTCTTTTCCTGCATCAGAAACGTCAGTTCAGCGCCCGGCCAGGCCGGATCGCCGAAATGAATGGCCGCATCGATCGAATCCAGCCGGAAGTCGAACGGCGATAACCGCGTGACCAGATTGATCGTGATGCCCGGATGGGCAGCCAGGAACTGTCCGAGGCGCGGAGCAAGCCAGCGCGCGCCGAAGGTCGGCAGAATCGCCAGGTTCAGCGTGCCTCCGTTTGGATTGGCGCGCAGGTTCAGCGAAGCGCTGGAAATGCGCCGCAGCGCCTCGCGGATCTCGCGCGCATAACTCTCGCCAGCCATCGTCAATCGTATGGTCTGGCGTTCGCGCAGAAAGAGTTCGACGCCGATCTGGTTTTCCAGCGCCTTGATCTGACGGCTGACCGCACTCTGGGTGAGGTCGAGCTCGCGCGCCGCCGCCGTGATACTGCCGGTACGGGCGGCGGCCTCGAACGCCGTAAGCAATGACAAAGACGGAAGAAAGCGCCGGGGCGACAGCATGGTTATGCCTTTTAGGAATGATCTCTTGAGTAATTATCGCTGGAACGCGTTAGTTTCCTCTTCTAGATATCTCAAGACTGTACGGATCGGAATGATGTCACCAAGAATCCGCAGGCGGATCTCGACATTTTCGACCCTGCTTTCTGCCTGAGACCGACACCACACCTGCTGACCCCAAGGCCCGCCATGCTGAATGATCCGCGATCCCACGGTCTTTGGGAAAAGACCGCTCCCGCCGCCCCGAAGACGACAAAGCTGGTGGGCGAGCACAAGGCCGACGTGGTCATCGTCGGCGGCGGCTATACCGGCCTGTCTGCCGCGCTGCATCTCGCTGAAAGCGGCACCAGCGTCATCCTGCTTGAAGGCAAGGAGATCGGTTTCGGCGGTGCGGGTCGCAATGTCGGATTGATCAATGCCGGCATGTGGGTCATGCCCGACGATCTGCCCGGCGAACTTGGCGCAATCCATGGCGAGCGCCTGCTGGATCTGCTGGGAAATGGTCCCGCCGCCGTGATGGACATTATCGACCGGCATGGCATTGCCTGCGAGTTGGAGCGCGCAGGCACCCTGCATTGTTCCGTTGGCGCCACAGGCCAAAAGGAAATCGAGGCACGTGCCGAACAGTGGCAGCGTCGCGGCGCGCCGGTGGAACTGCTGAGTGCTGGCGAAACGGAACGCAAGATCGGCACCGGCGTTTATGCCGGTTCACTGCTCGACAAACGGGCAGGCACCTTGCAACCCCTCGCCTATGCCCGCGGCCTGGCAACTGCCGCCATGAAAGCGGGCGCCACGCTGCACACGTCGAGCCCCGTCACGGGCTGCGACCGCCGTAGTGACACACACGGCAATGGCTGGCGCGTCGCAACCGCCGACGGCAGTGTCACGGCGCAATGGGTGATCGTTGCGACCGATGCCTACAGCGAAGGGCCGTTCAAGGCCGTGCGCGAAGAGCAGGTCCACCTGCCCTATTTCAATTTCGCCACCGTTCCGCTCAGCGACAACCTGCGCAAGACAATTCTTGCCGAGCGCCAGGGCTGCTGGGACACCAAGGACATCCTGTCCTCGTTTCGCATGGATCAGGCCGGACGACTGGTCTTCGGCAGTGTCGGCGCCTTGCGCGGCAGCGGACTGACCGTGCATAAATCCTGGGCCCACCGCGCTTTGAAGTCGATTTTCCCGCAAATCGGCGACATCGCCTTTGAATGCGAATGGTATGGCAAGATCGGCATGACCAGCAACGCCCTGCCGCGTTTCCACAAATTCGCTCCCGGCGTCATCGGATTTTCCGGCTACAACGGCCGCGGCATCGCGCCCGGGACAGTCTTCGGCAAAACGCTGGCAGGCCACATTCTCGGCCAGATCAGCGAAGAGCAATTGCCGCTGCCCCTGACCGATCCGCAAGCGCCTGCCTTCCGCACCCTGAAGGAAGCATGGTACGAAGCCGGCGCCCAGGTGGCGCATCTGGCCGGCGCACGATTTTGAACTCACTCGATCTGAAAAGACCTGACGGAAGGACCACCATGACCCTCGCAAACCTCAACCTTGCGGCAGAAACCGTCTCGCTGATGGCAACCTTTGGCGTCGACGCCAAGGCGCTCGAAGGCGGCACGCTCACCGTCCGCTCGCCGATCAATGGCGAAAAGCTCGCAGCCCTCGTCGAAATCTCCGCCGGCGACACGAAGACGGCCATCGACGCCGCGCATCAGGCATTCCTCGAATGGCGTCTGGTTCCTGCACCGCAGCGTGGCGAACTGATCCGCCTGCTCGGCGAGGAACTGCGCGCCGCCAAAGATGCCCTTGGCCGCCTCGTGTCGATCGAAGTCGGCAAGGTCACATCCGAGGGACTGGGCGAAGTCCAGGAAATGATCGACATCTGCGATTTCGCCGTCGGCCTGTCGCGCCAGCTCTACGGCCTGACCATCGCCACCGAGCGCTCCGAGCACCGGATGATGGAAACCTGGCACCCGCTTGGCGTTACCGGCATCATCTCGGCCTTCAATTTCCCGGTTGCCGTCTGGTCGTGGAACGCGGCGCTGGCGCTGGTTTGCGGCAATTCCACTGTCTGGAAGCCGTCGGAAAAGACCCCTCTCACCGCCATTGCCACCCAGGCAATCTTCGACAAGGCCGTCAAGCGCTATGTCGCCCAGGGCGGCAAGGCTCCGGCCAATCTCTCGACCCTGTTGATCGGCGGCCGTGACATCGGTGAAGTCCTCGTCGACAACCCGAAGGTTCCCCTCGTCTCCGCGACCGGCTCGACCGTCATGGGCCGCACCGTCGGTCCGCGCGTCGCGCAGCGTTTCGGCCGCAGCATTCTCGAACTCGGCGGCAACAATGCCGCGATCGTCGCCCCGAGCGCCGATCTCGACCTCACCCTGCGCGGCGTCGCCTTTGCCGCCATGGGCACCGCCGGTCAGCGTTGCACCTCGCTGCGCCGCCTCTTCGTCCACGAAAGCATTTACGACACGTTGGTCCCGCGCCTGATCAAGGCCTATGGATCGGTTACCATCGGCAACCCGCTGGAAGCCGGCAAGCTGGTCGGTCCGCTGATCGACAAGGGCGCCTATGAGCGCATGCAGAAGGCACTCGATGCGGCGAAAGCAGCTGGCGGCAAGGTATCCGGCGGTGAGCGCGCGCTCGCCGACGAGGCACAGGACGCCTACTACGTTCGCCCGTCGCTGGTCGAAATGCCGGAACAGACAGGTCCGGTCGTCGACGAAACCTTCGCCCCGATCCTCTATGTCATCAAATACAAGGACTTCGACGACGCGCTGGCTTTGAACAACGCCGTTCCGCAGGGCCTGTCCTCGTCGATCTTCACCAACGATATTCGCGAGGCCGAAGCCTTCGTTTCCGACCGTGGCTCCGATTGCGGTATTGCCAATGTCAATATCGGCCCGTCGGGTGCGGAAATCGGCGGCGCATTCGGCGGCGAGAAGGAAACCGGCGGTGGCCGCGAATCCGGCTCGGACAGCTGGAAGGCCTATATGCGCCGTGCGACGAACACCATCAACTACGGACGCACCCTGCCGCTCGCCCAGGGCGTCAAGTTCGATATCGAATAAGCTGAAATCGGTCCGGCGGCATCTCATTGCCGCCGGACCGATTTTTATCTGAACGACAGCCGCCGGACCCCGCTCTGGCCATCACCGCTGAAATCGGCGAAGCTCCTGCATCGGAATGCGCTTGCAGGTGAGCATATGGAAATCCAGGACCAATCGGCTGTCATTGCCTTTCTCAGCAAGCCGGAAACCTATGGTGCTTCGGATGCCGTCGAGATCATCGAGACGCACATCTCGATCGTCTTTCTGGTCGGCGACCGCGCCTTTAAGCTGAAGCGCGCCGTCAAACTGCCTTATGCCGATTTTTCGACCTGCGCCCTGCGTCACCATTTCTGTGAACGCGAGCTTGAGCTCAACGGCCGGGCAGCGCCGGAAATCTATCTTGGCGTTCGGACAATCAGACAAACTGCGGAAGGCACGTTGCATTTTGGCGGAGACGGCACGCCGCTCGACTATGTGGTCGAAATGACGCGATTTGCGCAGGACGACCTATTCGACCGCATGGCCGCTGGTGGACGACTGACGGCAGCGCTGCTGGAGGAAACCGCAGAACGCATCGCCGCCTTTCACAAGGATGCCCCGGTCAGTCATGCGGAACGTGGCGCGGCGAACATGGCCGGCGTGCTCGACATCAACGAGGCAGGCTTTGCCACCGGTACGATCTTCGAGCCTGCCGCGCTTGCAAGCCTGACATCGGCATTCCGGCATGCCTGGACCCAATACGCGGCCCTGCTGGATCAGCGGGAGAGACAGGGACAGGTCCGGCTCTGCCACGGTGACCTGCATCTGCGCAATCTCTTCCTTGGTCCCGAAGGTCCGCGCATGTTCGACTGCATCGACTTCAACGAAAAGATCGCCACCTGCGACGTGCTCTATGACCTCGCCTTCCTGTTGATGGATCTCTGGCACCGCGACTTTCCACACTTCGCCAATGTCGTCGTCAATCGCTACCTCGATCGCACCGGCGATGATGCCGGCTTTGCATTATTGCCCTTCTTCATGGCCGTGCGCGCCGCCGTTCGCGCCCATGTGACCGCCACCCAGATCGCCGAAATCGGTGATGCCTCAGGCGCAGCAAAGGCTAGCGCGCGCTCCTACTTCCACCTTGCGGAAAAACTGCTCGCAGACACCAGCCCCTGTCTCGTGGCGATCGGCGGCTTCAGCGGCTCGGGTAAGTCAACGCTCGCCGAAGCTCTGGCGCCGGTCTTCGGCGCACCGCCTGGCGCGCGCATCCTTGAAAGCGACCGGATCCGCAAGGCGATGTTTTCCACCAACCACAGCGAAACCCTTCCGCCCGAGGCCTATCGCCCGGAAATTTCCCGCAAGGTCTACGATCAGCTGAACGAAAAGGCGCGCGCCATCGTCTTGGCCGGGGGCAGCGTCCTGGTCAATGCCGTGTTTGATCGCCAATCCGATCGCCAGGCGATCGAAGCCATGGCCACCGAATGCAAGGTGCCGTTCATCGGTATCTGGCTCACGGCCGATGCAGAAATCCTGCGGGCACGGGTCGCGGCAAGGCCCAAGGGCGATTCCGATGCCACGCCCGATATTCTGGATCTGCAGTTAACCCATGACACCGGCGCCATCACCTGGCACCAGCTCGATGCAAAGCGCACGATCAACGCTCTCGTTGACGAGATCAAATCAAGGATCGACGCCCAGACTTTAAAGATTGGCTAAAAAGCCGTGCCGTCGGACAGCAGCCAGCGCAGCATCCGGGCCAGATCACGTGCCACCCAGCTGCCATTGCGCCCGCCGGAAGCACCGAGATCCATGTCATCGAAAAAACAGACAAGCCGGTGGCTGTCGACGGCATGAAGGCGCCAGCCAATCTCCGTCGCTCCGACAGTGGTCGCCGCCACCTTGTCTGCAAGGAATGTCTCCGGGACGGAAGAGCCGGCAATGACGACCACGGTGCAGCGCGTGGTATTGGCATGAACCAGTAACACTGCCTCTAAGCCGTCACCCTCAGTGATACGCCACCAGCGTTCGTCGCGCGAAACTGCCGTCACATGGCGTGGAGGAACATCGGGAGCAATTGCAAGTCTGGCATCGGCGCAGGCCCTTGGAAAGACTTCATCCAGCCAGCTTTCGATCAGCGCATAGTCGGCTTCATACGCCTGCAGCAAATTCATTCAGACCTCGCCCACATTCCCTGATCCCGTTAAATTGGATGAACAGGAAAGCCGGCACAAGTCAGCAAATATAAATTTAGCGAATATTGAAACGCACAGGAGCCGTGATCGTCTTGTTCACACCGGCCGGCGGTGCCGGAACCGGGGAGGCGTTCTGGACCATGGCCAGGACAGCATTGTCGAGCGACGGATAACCGGACGAACGCGACAGGGAGACGGAGAGCACATTGCCGGAATCATCGATGCGGAAGCGCACATAGACCGTGCCTTCTTCTCGATTGCTGCGCGCTTCCGACGGATATTTTTTCCGCCGTTCAAGATGCGACATCAGACGTGACTGCCATTTGGCCGGCGTTACGCTGCGTCCGGCACCGCTGCTGACCGCCTTCGCCGCATTGCGGTTGGACTGTGTAACATCCGCCTTGGCTTGCCGCGCAGCTTGAGAGGCAGGCGGCGTCTGCTGCTTCTTCACCACCTTCTTCGGCTTGGCTTCCTGCTTCTTTTCTACCGGCGGCTCTGGCACGGGTGGCCGCACCATGGGGATCGGCACTTCGACATTGTCGAGTTGCGCCATCACCATCTGGTCAATCGGGTCTATTTCCTCGACGGGCTCAGGCAGCGGCTCGGGCATGACAGGCGGCGGCTCGACAATCTGCTCGACCACCTCTTCCTCGACGACAGGTTCAGGCGGCGGCGGCTCCGGCAAGGGCTGGACCGGCGGCTCTTCCACGGGTTCAGGCAAAGGTTCGTTGGACGCCGTCTTGATTTCCTCGGCATCGACCGTCTCGCTCGACACCTCGGTTTCCTCGGTGATCACGGCTTCCGGTTCCGGCGCCAGTTCGATCATGATGGCGGCCGGCGGGGCTCCATCGGCAAGCTCGATCGGCGGCTCGCGCAGCATCAGCGCCACAGCGCCGGCATGGGCCGCAAGAACCGTCAGTCCCGCCGTCGTCCACAGCAGCCATTCGCCGATCACTCGTCCGCGAGATCTGGGCTCGCCATTGATGTTCATGGCTGCGGCTCCGCCGTTGGCGCGCCCTCGTCTGCGCTCTGCGGCGTGGGCAGGGTCTCGAGCCCGACCAGGGCGATCTTGAGGTAGCCCGAGTCCCTCAGCAGGTTCATCACTTCCATGAAGTTGCCGTAGTCGACCGTCTTGTCGGCACGCAGGAAAATCCGCGCATCCTTGTTGCCGGTCGTCAGGCGGTCGAGAGCGCCGCCAAGCGCTTCCCGCGTCACCACGTCATTGCCGAGCGCCAGGCTCATGTCGCTTTTCAGGGTGACATAGACCGGTTCATCCGGGCGTTGCGCCGGCTTGGCCGTCGAGGCAGGCAGATCGACATTGACATCGACGGTCGAGAGCGGTGCCGCCACCATGAAGATGATCAGCAGAACCAGCATGACATCGATGAACGGCGTGACGTTGATCTCATGATTTTCGCTGAGATCGTCACCCGAATTGTTATCGCGAATCCCGCCAGCCATGACCTTACTCCGCAGCCAGCGTCATCTTGTCGGAACGCGTATCCCGCAACGCCGTCTTGCGGAAATCCAGATCGCGGCTGATCAGCCGCTCGATTCCGGCTGACGCGTCGGAGAGCAACTGGCGATAGCCGGTGACCGAGCGGGCAAAGACGTTGTAGATGATGACCGCCGGAATGGCCGCAACCAGACCGACTGCGGTCGCAAGCAGGGCTTCCGCGATACCGGGTGCAACGACCGCGAGATTGGTCGTCTGCGTCTCGGCAATGCCGATGAACGAATTCATGATACCCCAGACGGTCCCGAACAGGCCAACGAAGGGCGCTGTCGATCCGATGCTGGCGAGCACGCCCGTACCCTTGGCCATCTGCCGCCCGGCGCGGGCTTCGATCCGACCCAGCGCCGACGACACGCGCTCCTTCACGCCGGCACCACCGGCATGATCGATCGCAGCGTCCGAAAGAGACATTTCATGCTTTGCCGCGCGGACCATGGTGGCAACGACACCGCCACGGCGCTCGAGCGCAATCAGGGCATCCTGCAGCGAGCTGGCCTTGACCACGGCCTTCAGTCCACGATTGGCGCGCTGCCTTGCGCCGAACAGCTGCAGGGTCTTGGCAACCCAGACGGTCCAGGTGACGAGCGAGGCGAAAGCCAGCGAAAGCATGACCGCCTTGACCACCCAGTCCGCCGCCATGAACATGCCATAGGGCGACAAGTCGTGCGGCAGGATCGCCGCTGCCGACACATCCGAAGGCGCGACAGCATCGACCGGGGTCGTTTCGGCAGATTGAGACTGTGCAGGCGCATCCGAAGCGGCAGGCTCGCTTGAAACTAGCGCTGGCGTTTGTGCATTGGCTGCGGGCTCGACAATCGGAGAACTGGTTACTGGCGCGGCCGTTGCCGCAGATTCAGGTGCCTCTGCCGGTGCGTTGACTGCCGGTGTCGC
This sequence comes from Rhizobium sp. 18065, assembly GCF_902706095.1. GTDB lineage: Bacteria > Pseudomonadota > Alphaproteobacteria > Rhizobiales > Rhizobiaceae > Allorhizobium. The sequence goes on along the minus strand of NZ_CACSJP010000010.1, from coordinate 147,328 downwards.
CATTGACGGCGCACTGACTGCCGGCGCCTGGACCGGAGAAACAACATCAGTTGAAGGAGTGGCGATACCCGGCTCGGCAACTTGTGCGGCGGAAGGTACGGTGGGCGTGACCGGAGAATTCTGCACAGCTGGAGCAGATGGCGTTACAGCCTGTGCGCCGTTTTCCTGGGAGAGAACAGCCGTATGGGCCGCGAGGCCGACCAGCATGGTCAGGCCGATCATTCTGATCGAAGGTCCCGAATGAGTGAGAGGCATTGGGAGCTCCCTATATGTAACTCGGTGCTAAAAGGACCGGCAACGTTCGAGCCGCGCCGGTTGCGCTGCCTCTCCTTAATAAACCTGACTACTTGTGACAAGTAATAATGGTGTCCGCCAATCAAAAAAGCGGATAGTTGCGCACAAGTTAGAAGTCGGTTTAAATCTTACTGGCGCGCAAGGAGATCGATGACATCCTGACGACGGCAAAGCTCGGTGCCGGCCGTCATCACGGCAGCGGCGCCCGCCGCCTGCCCAAAGCGGAATGCCGCGTCGATGCCATGCCCCTCGGCCAGCGACCAGGTCATGCCGGCGACGAAACTGTCCCCGGCCCCGACAGCCGATTGGACCGGAACGGCGATGGCAGGCACCCGGATGATCTGATCTGCGGAAACCAGTATGGCACCATCGGCCCCGAGCGTAACCGCGATATACTGCGCGCATCCCTTGCGGACATAGTCCTGCGCTGCCGGCCCGACACTGTCATGATCGAGCGTCCGGCCCAGAAAGGCTTCGAACTCTCGAAGGCTCGGCTTGACCAGAAACATGCGCGCCCGCGCAAGCGCTGCCGCCAAAGCCGGGCCGGAGGTATCGAGCACGAACCGCGCACCATTGGCCGCAGCAAGTTCGGCCAGCCGCACATAGCAGTCATCCGGCACTCCACGGGGAAGGCTGCCGCTGGCAACGATGTACTTGGCATCCGACGTGGCGACGGCCTCGAATACAGGCTCGAGTTCCGCTTCGCTGACCAGCGGCCCTTCCGGCACGAAGCGGTATTCCTGATTGGTCGACAGTTCATGCACCGCATAGGCGACCCGCACCGGATCGTGGATCGGAAAGGCGCGTCCGGCAATCGCCAGCGGCAGCAACATCGTTTCCAGCAATTGCCCGGTGGCGCCACCGGACAGGAACATCAATTCGCACGTGCCGCCGAGTTCACTGATCACCCTTGCAACATTGACGCCGCCGCCGCCCGGAAACTGCTGCTGGTTGAACGTCCGCGTCTTGTGGGTATGGCGTACCACGTCGGCATCGCTGGAAATATCGATGGCGGGATTGAGGGCAATGCAGAGAATTTTCGTCATGGCGCAATCAACAGCTTTTCGAAACAGGAGAAACTTCGCATACGATCTATATCGCCTGGCATTTGATCGCAGCAACCCGGGCGAAAGACGGATGCCCACACCACTCCGCGTCACTGCGTGCCACGGTGTTTCGACAAATGTATCCCGATTGCTGAACACTGAGATCGGAAAACGGGGATTGTCTTTGCGCGAAGAGACATTACGTTCCGCACAATCGCCGAAGGAAAGACACCCATGTATACCGGTATCGTTCAAACCGTGGCCCCGGTCACCAACATCGTTCGTCATGACGGCTACACGCAGTTCCATGTGGAATTGCCAGAGCGGCTGATGGCAGACCTGCAGATCGGCGCAAGCGTCTCGATCGAAGGCGTCTGTCTTTCAGTCACCACCATTACCGACAACCGCGTCACCTTCGACGCCATGGATGCGACGCTTGATCGGACCAATCTGGGCATCCTGAGCATTGGCGACGGCGTCAACGTCGAGCGCTCAGCCAAGCCGACTGACGAGAATGGCGGGCACAACATTGCCGGCCATATCGCCTCGACGGCGGAACTCGTAGCCTCGAAGATGAACATGCCCGGCGCCTTCATCCGCTTCCGCATTCCGGAGGAATGGGCGAAATACGTCTTCAAACGCGGCTATCTTGCGGTGAATGGAGCAAGCCTGACCGTCGCGGAGGCCGAGGGGGACACGTTCACGATCAACCTCATTCCCGAGACACTGCGCCAGACGACATTCCCGCGCTACAAGCCGGGTGACGCGCTGAACATCGAAATCGACCACCAGACAATGGTGATGGTTGATGTTGTCGAGCGCACGCTGGAAAGACTGGCGGCCAAGGCTCGATAATCAAGCCCTAGTGATGCCCCTTCATTTGCCCTGATGGACCATCGCCCATCAGGGCCGTAAGAACCTTGCCATAGTCCGCTGGTTTCGACGCAATGAGGGACTTGGGAATGCCGTTTTTCTCAATCACCCCAATGGCAGAACCGGACACTATGCGGAACGGAATCCCCTGACGGAGCAAGCGCTGCACCAGTGGCGTCACAGCACCATCGCGGACCTGGAAGTCGAGGATAGCCCCCGAGATATGTTCATGCTCGAGAATGTCGAGCGCGTCGCTGACGCTCTCTGTCGTGATCACATTGACACCTGCGCGCGCAACGGCATCGGCAGCATCCATGGAAATGAAGACATCGTCCTCGACAATGAGGATTGTATCGATCGCTAAGGCTTGTCCTGCTGGCATCACTGATCTCCTTCGACAACACAACGTGCTGTCGAAGGCTTTGTTCAGATTTTCTTAAAATGCCAAATGACATGGTAAACAAGGCCTTAAGGCCTTTGGCGTCGAAGCACCTCGGCAACGGTATCAGATGCGATCGAAATGACCGATGGAACTACCGGGCATAGTCTGCGTTTTTCTCCCACGTTTTGCCACGTAGTGTAAAAGGAGATCAGCCATGCAGATCATTGAAACCCAGGTTCGCGAAGGAAATGGTGTGAAGGCGGGCTTCACAGTCGATTTCATTGGCGATGGAAACGAGCGAATTTCGGTCGCGATGGCGCAAACCGAAAACAATCCCTTGACCCGCGACAATGCCGTGCAGAAGGCCCGAGTCATCCTGCTTCAGGCGGGTTCCTTCAACCCGACGGAGAAAGGCGCCGAGGGCAAAGGGGACCGCGATGGTTCGTCCGAAGCCAGCGAGGCCGTCAAAAGCCTGAACCAGGAGCGCAAGGACGACAATCGCAGCGGCAGTGCGCTCGAGGAAGGTCTCGAGGACAGCTTTCCGGCAAGCGATCCTGTTTCGGCGACCTATACGTCGACAGCAGCGACCGAACACAACCACTGAAACAGACAGGGCAGCGATCAGTGCAGATCGCTGCCCATTTTTGATTGAGGCGCCATGCCAAACGAACTTTTGTCCTTCGGGACCGAGACCAGTCTTCCTCTGTCGTCCATCGTCCTGCGCCTGTTCATCGCCATGATCTGCGGCGGCGCAATCGGATTTGAGCGGGAGTGGCGAAGCCGTGCCGCCGGTCTTCGCACGCACATTCTTGTCTGCCTTTCAGCCGCAATCGTCGCCCTTCTCACCATTGAGATCGTGCACTACGATGTCTTCCAGGGCGACGGTGTCAGAATGGATCCGCTGCGCCTGATTGAAGCGGTCACCGCCGGGGTTGCGTTTCTCGCCGCCGGAATGATCGTCTACTCCAAAGGCGAGGTTCAGGGCCTGACGACGGGCGCCGGCTTGTGGTTCGCCGGGTCGATCGGACTGGCTTGCGGTCTCGGTTTCTGGCAGATCGGCCTGATCGCCAGCACTTTCGCACTGATTGTTCTCTGGCTGCTGCACTTCGTTGGCGACAGACTGCCGAAAGGCGACGATACGTGAATTCCCATCAGCGAAGCAGGCTCTGCCCGCCATCGATCCAGATCGGCGTGCCGGTCACGTGACGGGCACGGTCGGAGGCCAGAAAGGCGACAGCTTCCGCGACATCCTCAATCGTGCCGGCTTTGCCACCAGTGAGTGGTATATCCCCGTCCGGAAAAACCACTGGCACTTCCGTCTGCTTGCGCTTGCGCATCTCGGTGTTGTCATCGATTTCCGTCTCGATAGAACCGGGACATACAGCATTGATCCTGATCCCGTGCCGTCCGAGTTCGAGCGAAAGTTGCTGAACCATCGCAAGCTGGGCTGCCTTCGTCGCCGAGTAGGCTGTCGCCCCTGGCGTGGTGAACGACCGGGTGCCATTGATCGATGAAATGACGATGATCGAACCCCCGCTCTTTTTCATGCGCGCCACGCCGTAATGCAGTGTCAGGTAGGTCCCGCGCAGATTGATCGCGATCGTCTGGTCGAACTCTGCGGGCTTCATGTCATCGATCGGAGCCCAGATCCCATTGATGCCTGCGTTGGCGACGATGATATCAAGCCTACCGGTTGCCTCGAACAGCTTGCCCACCGCCTTGGCCATCTCAGCGTCGACACTGACATCAGCCACGAGCAGCATGCCCTGGCCGCCTGCCGCCTCAATTTCCCGCAACACCGACAACAGTTCGTCCTCTGTGCGTCCCAGCAACCCGATAAAGGCGCCATCTCGGGCGAGTTTGAGAGCAGCCCCCATGCCGATGCCCGATCCGGCGCCGGTTACAAGCGCGGTCCGCTGCGCGAATTCCCTCTTTTCCGCTGCCATCAACGACCACCAACATGCTCGGGTTTGCCCTTGCGCTTGGTCGACGCCAGATCCGTCAGTTCTTTTTCGGTCATGCTCTCAGCCATGTCACGAGAAGCGCCTTTGAGATCGGATTTGCGCATGTCTCCTCGTTTGGCGGCCAATGCAGCGCCCGCTGCCTTCTGCTGTGCTTTCGACTTTGCTGGCATGATGTCACTCCGAAAATGAGGCAAGAACAGCGCCCGATTGGCATGAGCACAAAACCGGCAAGCGTATTGAATGTTCCGCCCCGAGGCGGAGCTTCGGGAACAAAAACCGAGATTGGCGCTTTAAGCAGCGCACCTCCCAGCCACTTGAGGAATTTTAATGGACGCCAGCAGCAAGCATTTTCCCGTCCAGGCCGGCGATTGGCAGCAACTCGGCGCATGTTATGATGGGGAAGGGACCAATTTCGCGCTGTTCTCCGCCCATGCAGAACGCGTCGAACTCTGCCTTTTCGATGAAACCGGCAGCGCCGAGATCGCGCGGATCGAGCTTCCCGAATACACCAACGAAATCTGGCACGGCTATTTGCCCGGTGTCGGTCCGGGAATGCTGTATGGCTTCCGGGTTCACGGCCCGCATGATCCAGCCAACGGTCATCGCTTCAATGCCAACAAGCTGCTGCTCGATCCTTACGCGCGCGAAATTGTAGGCGAGTTCGCCTGGTCCGAGGCGCATTTCGGATATGACATGGGCAGCGATGAGAAGGATCTGTCCTTCGACACCCTCGATAGCGCATCGGTGATGCCGAAATGCCGGGTGATCGACCCGAGTGCCAGCCGCGTGAGCAATGGCTTCAACAGGATCCCCTGGGCAGACACGATCGTCTACGAAACGCATGTGAAAGGCTTCACCCAACTGAACAAAGCCATTCCCGAACATCTGCGTGGAACGTTCGAAGGCCTGGGGCACAAGGCAGCAGTCGACTATGTCAAAAGCCTTGGCATCACCTCGATCGAGCTACTGCCGATTCACGCCTTCCCCGACGACAGCCACCTTCTCGATCGAGATCTGCGCAATTACTGGGGCTACAACACGATCGGCTTCTTCTCGCCGGCAAGTCGCTACTACGGCCCGAATGGCCTCACTGGCTTCCGCGACATGGTGCGGGCCTTCCATGACGGCGGCATCGAAGTCATCCTCGATGTCGTTTACAACCACACCGCCGAAGGCAATGAACTCGGCCCGACACTGTCCTTCAAGGGCATAGACAATTTCTCATACTACCGGACCCTGCCTGACAATCACCGCTACTACATCAACGATACCGGCACCGGAAACACCGTCAACACATCGCATCCGCGGGTGCTGCAGATGGTCATGGACAGCCTGCGGTACTGGTCGGAAGAGATGCATGTTGACGGTTTCCGCTTCGATCTCGGCACTATCCTGGGTCGCGAGCCAGAAGGCTTCGACCAGCGCGGCGGATTCTTCGATGCGATCAGCCAGGATCCCGTGCTGTCCAAGGTCAAGCTGATCGGCGAACCGTGGGATATTGGCCCGGGTGGTTATCAGGTCGGCGGCTTCCCGCCCGGATGGGCGGAGTGGAACGACAAGTATCGTGACTCAACCCGCGACTATTGGCTGAACGGCGACAATTGCGCGCCCGACTTTGCCGCACGCCTGCTCGGCTCCGGCGATATTTACGATCTTCGCGGTCGTCGCCCCTGGGCAAGTGTCAATTTCATCACCGCGCACGACGGCTTCACGCTGAATGATCTCGTCTCGTATGATGGCAAACACAACGAGGCGAATGGCGAAGACAACAACGATGGCCACAACGACAACCGCAGCCACAACTACGGCGCCGAGGGACCGACAGACGACGAGGGCATCATCGCGCTGCGTGAACGGCAGAAGCGCAATTTCCTGGCGACACTGTTCTTCTCCCACGGCACCCCAATGCTTCTGGCCGGCGACGAGTTCGGCCGTTCGCAGATGGGCAACAACAACGGCTATTGCCAGGACAGCGAGATCAGTTGGCTGCATTGGGAGAACCTACCGCCCACCTGCGACGAGCTGCGCGATTTCACCAGCCGCCTGATCGCCCTTCGGAAGGCTCAGCCGCTGCTGCGCCGTGCCAATTGGCGCGACGGGACCGTCATCGACTGGTACAACGTCACCGGCGGTGTCCAGCGGCCGGAGCACTGGCTTGATGGCAATCCCCTCGCCCTGAAGCTCATGCGGGAGGATCTCGCCGACCAGGGCGATGTCTGGCCGGAAATCCTGCTGCTGTTCAATCCGGTCGACCACGACATCGACTTCACCCTGCCGAAGACCGCCGGTCGCGACTGGCGCCTGGAAATGACGACCTTCGATCCGAACCGCGCCGGAGACGTCGCCCGCGAAGGCCAGCCGTTCCTTCTCCAGGCTCGATCACTGGCACTCTTGCGCAGAGCATGACGAAACCGGGTGGCAGACGCTTAGGCCTCCGCCACCCGGGTCAAAACCTCGAAGTCGTAAAATTGGCCTGCAATGAACAACCGCCGTGCAGATATCTGCACCGGAACAATCTCGCCCGCCGCATTACGAATATCGGCAATCTGCCCTTCATAACCACCGTCACGATCGAGCAGCATCAGCCGGTGCACTCGCGATTCGCTTCCCTCCACAACACCGGAAGCAACCATTTCATGACCGCGAATATTGTCCCAGCTATGGCCGACGAGGTCGAGATAGGCCTTGTTGACCGTGATATAGCGGGAGGTATTCTGCCCGATGGTCGAGATCGAAAACGCAACCGGAGACAGATCAAACAGAGCCTGAATGACCGGGTCGGACATCGCAGCCGATTCCGCCTGTTCCATGTCCGCCGGAGAAAACCCATCCACGTCATCGCGCTGTGCGAGATCATAATCTGCGGGAAGGGACAACTCGTCGCGCAGGACGGCCACAAGCCGCCAGAGATCCACCTCAAGAAACAGCGGTTTATGGCTTTCGTCGACTGCACTCAGGCTGTCCGGCACTTGAGAGATCAGCTTTTGCAAGCGCGCCGCTTTATGCTTTGCGGAATCGGCTTGAATTAGAATGTTGAACTGCTCAACCGCGATCTGGCGTGTAAGCCGATAGGCGGCTTCCAGCTTCAGCCTACGCTGCTCTTCGACGTCTTCGATCGGTGTGACGCCGTCGGATATCGGCAGATTTTCGAGCACGGACCAGACACGTGCTTCCTCGGGTGAATTTTCCATCTTCGAGCCGACCTGTGGCGCAAAGCGGATCAATGCCAGGATGGTCTCGACACCGAATGCATCGACATTGGCCGCATACCTTGCGCCAAGCGCATCCTGCGTGAACGCAGTCAACCGGGTTGGGGCCCGGTTGTCGTCCAGAAACAGGCTGACTTCACAGATATCTTCCGCAAAGCCGAGCCAGGGATATTCACTGCGAAAAGCCGCTAACGCATCACTATTGAGAACCGCAACGGCAAACATGCCATCTCCTATGCAATCGCCTGACGATGAAGCGGAGATGGCTCTGTTGGAGAAATTTGCGGATCGCCGCAATGCGATCCGGGAAATCCCGCGTGCTCAAGTCTCGGACAAACCCACTCTGCCCCAAGGTTATGCCAAGCATTTCGCATTAATTCCAAGCGCGCGACCGCGTAGAATGAAGAAATTTATATATATATTTACGCTGATAGACGCAAGAATGTTACACATCGGCACCAGAACCCCTTAAAAGAAACTGGTGCCGAAAAAGCAACAAATTCAATCCGGGCCTTAGAAGAACGCCTGGATCCCCGTCTGGGCGCGACCGAGAATCAGCGCATGCACATCATGTGTTCCCTCGTAGGTGTTCACCGTCTCGAGATTCTGAGCGTGACGCATGACGTGATACTCGATCTGGATGCCGTTGCCGCCATGCATGTCGCGCGACATGCGGGCAATATCGAGAGCCTTGCCGCAGTTGTTGCGCTTGACGATCGAGATCATTTCCGGGGCGAACTTGTGTTCGTCGATCAGCCGCCCGACGCGAAGGGATGCGAGCAGGCCGAGCGAGATTTCCGTCTGCATGTCAGCGAGCTTCTTCTGGAAAAGCTGTGTGCCGGCCAGCGGCTTGCCGAACTGCTTGCGATCAAGGCCATACTGGCGGGAACGATGCCAGCAATCCTCGGCAGCGCCAAGTACGCCCCAGGAAATGCCGTAGCGGGCGCGGTTGAGGCAGCCGAATGGACCCTTCAGGCCGGACACATTCGGCAGCAGCGCATCTTCGCCGACTTCGACGCTATCCATTACGATTTCACCGGTCACCGAAGCGCGCAGCGACAGTTTGCCGCCGATTTTCGGTGCTGACAGGCCCTTCATGCCCTTTTCCAGCACAAAGCCCCGAATTTCTCCGCCATGCGCTTCCGACTTTGCCCAGACAACGAAGACATCGGCAATCGGTGCGTTCGAGATCCACATCTTCGAACCCTTGAGGCGATAACCGCCTTCGATCTTCTCGGCACGTGTCTTCATGCCACCCGGATCGGAGCCGGCATCCGGTTCGGTCAAGCCGAAGCAGCCGATCAGCTCGCCTGAGACGAGGCCCGGCAGATACTTGTCCTTCTGCTCTTCCGAGCCATAGGCATAGATCGGGTAGATCACCAGCGAGGATTGCACGCTCATCATCGAGCGATAGCCGGAATCCACCCGTTCGATCTCGCGCGCCACGAGGCCGTAGGACACGTAATTGGCATCCGCCGCGCCGTATTTTTCCGGCAGTGTCACGCCGAGCAAACCCGCCTGCCCCATCAGCTTGAACAGCTCGGGCTCTACGGTTTCCCCAAGATAGGCGTCGCTGACGCGCGGCGCGAGTTCCGCCTTGGCGAAAGCGGCGGCTGCATCCTGGATCATCCGCTCGTCTTCATTGAGCAGATCGGACATCAGGAAGGGATCACTCCAGGAAAAGGGCTGCATCTCGCTCATGGCTTGGTATCCTTATTCGGTTTTACAGAATTTTGCTCATAGCTAGCGCAAAAACAAGCCATGTTTACTCATGCAGCTATTAGGTCTAATCATGACGAATGCTCACACATCAACGCCGCTTCCTGCCATCGACCAGCGCGCTTGCCGCCTTCGATTCCGTTGCAAAGCTCGGCAGCTTCTCCGCCGCCGCTAGCGAACTCGCCCTGACCCAAGGCGCGATCAGCCGCCAGATCGGTTTGCTGGAGGACCAGCTCGGCGTCAAGTTGTTCGAGCGCACCAATCGCGGTGTCGAGTTGACCGCCATTGGCCGCAACTATGCCAAGGGCATTGGCGATGCGCTGGCGACCATCCGCACCCTGTCGCTGGAAGCCATGGCCACCCGCGACGATACCCATCTCAGGCTCGCCATCCTGCCGACCTTCGGCACCCGTTGGCTGATGCCGCGCATTCCCGACTTCCTGCAGCGCAATCCCGCCGTCATCATCGACTTCGCCACCCGCATCGGCCAGTTCGAATTCGAGGGTTCCGGCCTCGACGCCGCCATCCATATCGGAGAACCGAATTGGCCGGGTACCGATTGCCAATTCCTGATGCAGGAAATGGTCGCCCCTGTCTGCAGTCCGGCCTTTCTGGAACACAACCCGGTAAAGCGCCCGGAAGACCTGCTGGGTAAACCGCTCTTCGACATGGCCTCGCGCCCGCGCGCCTGGCAACAATGGTTCGCAAGCCTCGACATCGCTGACGGACGAGGCGGCGGCATGCGTTTCGAGCAGTTTTCCAATGTGGTTCAGGCCTGCCTGGCCGGCCTTGGCATCGCCCTTGTCCCAACCTTCCTGATCGAGCCCGAATTGGCCAGCGGCCAACTGGTCCGCGCCTGGAAACACGAAGTCAAAAGCGCCAGCGCCTACTATCTCGTCCGGCCGTTGTCGAAGATGGCCTACGCACCGGCAAGCGCCTTCTCGGCCTGGATTCTTGAACAGGCAAGGGAGTTTAGCGCAACGCGCAACGAGGCGCGGAAGATCTAGGAACCTTTGCAGGTAGGATCGCCGAGCTGTAGCCTGTGCCGATTGACAAGCCACTGACATGGACCAAGAGTACTTTCGAATAGGCTCGCACAAGCCTTCGGGAGAGAACCATGTTGAAGCACCTTGCAAAGGCTACCCTCGCGCTCGCATTGGGTATGATGATCCTTGCACCAACCGCAGGCGCCCAGGATAGCCGTCGCATAGAAACCGTTCAGGACGGCGACTATTTCGGCTTCGATCTTCGCACGGAAAAGAACGTTTCCCTGGACGAGTGCGAAGCAAGCTGCATCGCCGACGGCTCATGCCGCGCCTTTACCTACAATCCTAAGGTCCAGTGGTGCTTTCTGAAATCTGATTATGACCAGCTGAACACGTTCGTCGGCGCCGTCGCCGGTCGCATCGTCGAAAACGCGGAGGAAGCCGATATCGGCGCGCCGCCGCGCCTGCCGTTCCTCTCGGAACAGCTTTTGACCGATGCACGCGACCAGCGGGCCAACCTGACACTGTCCGACGAGCAGAACGGCCTCGGCCGTGAAAACCTGATCGACACGGCGCGTGCAGCTTTCACCAGCGGCAATCTCGACGCAGCCCTTGTTGCCCTGAAAGGCGCGCTGTCGATCGATGCCGACGATGCTGCCACCTGGCTCGAACTGGCCCGCTTCGCCAATTCCGTCACCGGCAACACCAGCTATGCCAGCGAGGCCGTGATGGCATCGATCAACGGTTACCAGCTGACCCGTGGCGCATCCACTCGCGCCGAAGCCTTGGCGTCGATGGCCAGAGGCCTCGACAACTCGGAAAATTACCGCGCCGCGATCAACGCTTACAAGGCCAGCCTCGAACTGGCATCAAGCCCGGCAATCCAGGCGGAACTCGGCGAGCTGCGCGCACGCAAAGGGTTTCGCGTCGTTGGCAATACGGTCGATTCCGACAGTGCCAATCCACGTGTCTGCGTCGAGTTCTCGGAACAACTGGTCAAGCGCGGCGTCGATTACACGCCGTTCGTGACACTGGACGGCAAGGCGCCGAAAGCCCTGGAAGCGAAGAACAGCCAGATCTGCGTCGAAGGCCTTGAACATGGCGGTCGCTACAAGCTCGCCCTGCGCGCCGGCCTGCCCTCCTCCGTCGATGAAAGCCTCGATGCGCCCGTCGAACTGGACCTCTATGTCCGCGACCGCACATCCACCGTGCGCTTCACAGGCGACAGCTTCGTCTTGCCATCGACCGCCCGTCGCGGCATTCCGCTGGTGTCGGTCAACAGCGACAGCGCCAAGCTCGAACTCTACCGCATCGGCGACCGCAACATCGCCCCGCTTCTGGCCGCTTCGCAGTTCCTCACCCAGCTCGACGGCTATGGCGCAAGCCGCGTGCGTGATGAGACAGGCGAACTCGTCTGGCAGGGCACGATCGACATCACCAACGACATCAACAAGGAGGTCGTCACCAGCATTCCGGTTGATGAGGCGCTGCCGACCCGCAAGCCCGGCATCTATGTGCTGACCGCCGTCTCGCCAACCTCGACCAGCGAGGACTGGGACAGCCGCGCCACCCAGTGGTTCGTTATCTCCGACATTGGCCTCTCGACCTTTGCCGGTACCGACGCCCTGCATGTCTTTGCCCGCTCGCTGGCATCCGCCGCTCCGCTAGAAGGCGTTGAACTGCAACTGATCGCCAAGAACAACGAGATTTTGGCAACGGCGACGACAGATGCCGAAGGCAAGGCCCAGTTCGATGCCGGCCTGATGCGCGCAGGCGCCGCCCTTGCTCCGGCCGTGATTGCCGCCCGCAAGGGCGACGACGACAACGTCTTCCTCGACATGACCCGCGCCGGCTTCGATCTTTCCGATCGTGGCGTCACCGGCCGCCCGGCACCGGGCCCAATCGATATCCTGTCTTGGACCGAGCGTGGCATCTATCGCCCAGGCGAAACCGTGCATGCGGCAGCCCTTGCCCGCGATACCGAAGCCGATGCGATCGGTGGACTGCCGCTCACCTTCATCTTCGCCCGTCCCGATGGCGTCGAATTCCGCCGCATGGCGGTGACCAGCGAGACCCTGGGCGGCTATGCCGTGGACCTGCCGCTGCTCGCCAATTCCATGCGCGGCACCTGGACGGTCGCGATCCACACCGATCCGAAGAAGGCTGCGATCGCGCAATCGTCGTTCCTGGTCGATGATTTTGTCCCCGATCGCCTCGATTTCGACATGACCAGCGAAGCCAAGAGCGTTGCGCCGGATGAGACATTCACTGTCGCCGTCGACGGTCGATATCTCTACGGCGCTCCGGCGGCCGGCCTCAGCCTGGAAGGCGAAGTCAACATCCGCCCGACCAGCAGCAACCCGGCCTATGAGCGCTACGTCTTCGGCCTGTCCGATGAGGAAGAGGCGGAGGATGTCCGCATCCCGCTGGAACAGCTGGAGCCGCTGGACGACGATGGCAAGACCGCCATCGATGTAACCGTGTCCGACCTGCCGTCGACCACCAGGATGCTCAACGCCGAAGTGGTTCTGCGCCTGCGCGAAGGCGGCGGCCGGGCGGTCGAACGCAAACTGACCGTGCCGGTCCAGTCGGAGACCGCCCTGATCGGCATCAAGCCGGAATTCACCGGCGAGCTTGCCGAAAACTCCAACGCCCAGTTCAATCTGATCGCGGTGGGCCCAGACGGCCAGAAACAGGCCATGCCTGGAGCACGCTGGAAGCTGGTCAAGCTCGAACAGAACTACCAATGGTATCGCGAAGGCTCGTCATGGCGCTACGAACCGATCACCACGACAACGCAGGTAGCCGACGGCACAATCGACATCGCCGCTGAGGGCACAGCGCTTTCCGTTCCCGTCGCCTGGGGTCGCCACCGCCTCGAGATCGAGCAAGCGGGCGCCAATGGCGCGGCCTCCAGTACCGAATTCGATGCCGGCTGGTTCGTCTCTGCAAGCTCGACGGAAACCCCGGATGCGCTGGAAGTTGGCCTCGACAAGAAAAACTATGCAATCGGCGACACAGCCCGGCTGAAGATCTCGCCGCGTTTTGCCGGCCAGGTTCTGGTCACCATCGGCACCGACAGCCTCGTCACATCACAGACGGCAGACGTTCCGGCCGGCGGCACGGAAATCGAGATCCCGGTCACAGCCGACTTTGGCGCCGGCTCCTATGTCACCGCCACGCTGTTCCGTCCCGGCGACGCCGAGGAAAGCCGTATGCCCGCCCGCGCCATCGGCATCACCTGGCTCAGCGTCGATCCCGGCGCCGACAAGCTGGCGGTCAAACTGACACCGCCAGAAAAAACCCTCCCCCGCCAGCCGCTGGACATCCCGATCGAGGTTGCAGGTGCAGGCATCGGCGAGGAAGCCTATGTCATGGTCGCCGCTGTCGATGTCGGCATTCTCAACCTGACCGGCTACAAGGCACCCGATCCGGAAACCTATTATTTCGGCCAGCGCCGCCTCGGCCTCGAACTGCGCGACCTCTATGGCCGCCTGATCGACGGCTCGCTTGGCGCAACAGGACGGTTGCGTACAGGCGGCGACGGCGGACAGGTTGCCTTGTCCGGCAATCCGCCGCGTGAAAAGCTGGTCGCTTTCTTCTCTGGCCCGGTAAAGCTCGATGCCGACGGCAAGGCAATCGTCTCCTTCGACATCCCGCAGTTTAACGGCACAGCCCGTGTCATGGCAGTCGCCTGGTCGAAGGCTGGCGTCGGCCACGCCGAAACCGATGTCGTCATCCGCGATCCGGTCGTCGTCACCGCCAGCATGCCGAAATTCCTAGCACCCGGCGACAGCGCCAACCTGCGCCTCGACATCGCCGCAACCGATGCGCCGACCGGCGACTATACACTGGCCGTCAGCAGCAACGAGCCCGTTGATGTCGATCCGTCGGGAGCGACGCAGCAGGTTGCGCTGACGGCCGGCAAGACCACCACCGTGACCATCCCGCTGACAGCAGGAACGCCAGGCCTGGGCGCGATCGATATCGCGTTGTCCGGTGCTGATGGTATTGCCGTCAGCCAGTCGCTTGACCTGACCGTGCGCCCCTCGACCCTGCCGATCACCGAGCGTCAGGTCGTGGCACTTGCCCCCGGCCAGAGCCTGACAGTCAGCGGCGATCTGCTCGCCGACAGCATCCTGCAGGACGCGTCCGTCAGCCTCAACGTTTCTCGCGCCAGTTTCGACGTGCCGGCACTCTTGATGGCACTCGACCGCTATCCCTATGGCTGCGCCGAACAGACGACCAGCCGCGCCCTGCCGCTGCTCTATTTCGACGAACTCGCCAAGCTTTCCGGCCTGCCGGAAGACGAGGCGATCAACAAGCGTGTGCAGGAAGCGGTCTTCCGCGTGCTGTCCTACCAGTCGTCCAGCGGCTCCTTCGGACTCTGGGCTCCCGGTTCGGAAAGCCTCTGGCTCGACGCCTATGTCACCGACTTCCTCAGCCGTGCCCGCGAAAAGAAGTTCGACGTGCCAGAAGAGGCGCTGGTCCAGGCGCTGCAGAACCTGCAGAACCGCATCGCCTATGACACCGACATCAAGAGCCGCGGCAATGAGATCTCCTATTCGCTCTATGTGCTGGCCCGCAACCGCAAGGCATCGCTGAGCGATCTGCGTTATTATGCAGACACGATGCTGCAGGACTTCCCGACACCCTTATCCAAAGCCCATCTGGCCGCGGCACTTTCGCTCTATGGCGATGCGGAACGCTCCAACAGCACCTTCCTCGATGCCGTCGGCATGTCGGAACAGGCGCGCATCTCAAAGGTCAGTTTCGTCCGCTCGGACTACGGCTCGCAGCTGCGCGACAGCGCCGGTGTTTTGGCCCTTGCCGCCGAAAGCCGCCCCGTTCCGCCGGTTGTCCCGATCCTTGCCAAGCTCGTTGCTGATGAATGGAACGAAAAGCAGGTGCTCAGCACGCAGGAGCAGACCTGGATGTTGCTTGCGGCCCGCGCGCTGCAGCAGGACGACGCAGGTCTGAAACTTGAGGTCAACGGCGGTGTCCGCGATGGTGCCTATGCGGCGACAATGCCGGGTGAAGCGCTTCTGCAATCGCCGGTGACACTGACCAACCGCAGCAATGATCCAGTCAGTGCCGCAATCACCACGGTCGCGGCTCCGGTGGAGGCACCTGCCGCCGGCGGCGATGGCTTCGCCATTACGCGCACCTACTACACGCTGGATGGCGAGGAAGCCAACATCACCGAAGCGCAGCAGAACGAACGCTATGTCGTTGTCCTGAGCGTGACCGAGTCCGATGACTGGCCGGCCCAACTGATGGTCACCGACTTGCTGCCGGCAGGCTTCGAGATCGACAATCCAAGCCTCGTAGACAGCGCAACACTCGCCAATTTCGACTGGATCGGACAAACCCAGGCAGCCCATCTGGAATTCCGCAGCGATCGTTTTGTCGCCGCACTCGACCGCCAGGCCGACGACAACAGCGAGATTACCTTGGCTTACGTCGTGCGCGCCGTATCGCCCGGCACATTCGCCCTGCCGGCGGCATCGGTCGAGGATATGTATCGTCCCCAGTTGTCGGCACGCACGGCGGCCGGCAACATGAGCGTATCCGTGGCCGAGTGATGCCGACCTGGCGCGCCTTGACTGTAGGATCGGCCATGACCGTCAGCGTGACGGTCATGGCCCTCTTTGCGCTCGACACCGCCGACCGTCTTTATCCGCCACCGATCGGTCAGGCCCGTCTGGTGTCCACCGAAATCCTCGATCGCAACGGCGAATTGCTGCGTGCCTTTGCCACCAGCGATGGCCTATGGCGACTGAAGACGACAACCGAAGACGTCGATCCGGCTCTGATCCGCATGCTCCTCGCCTATGAGGATCGGCGTTTCGAGCGCCATGTCGGTGTCGATCCGTTGGCGCTCGGCCGCGCCGCCTGGCAATTGCTGACCAATGGTCGGATTGTCTCCGGTGCCTCGACGCTGTCCATGCAGGTCGCACGCCTGATAGAGCCCCGGCGCGAACGCTCGCTGACGGCAAAGGTGATCCAGATTGCCCGTGCCCTGCAACTGGAACGCCGTCTGTCGAAACAGCAGATCCTCGATCTGTACCTGACCCACGCGCCCTATGGCGGCAATCTCGAGGGTGTGCGCGCCGCAAGCCTCGCCTGGTTCGGCAAGGAGCCGAAACGGTTGACGACAGCGCAAGCGGCTCTTCTCGTCGCCCTGCCTCAGCTTCCCGAACGCCGTCGGCCGGATCGTTTCCCCGATCAGGCCTTGCAGGCCCGCGCACGCGTCCTCGATCGAGCAGCCGAGGCGAAGGTGCTCGAGCAGAGCGAAGTAGCCCTCGCCGCAGGCGCCGAACTGCCGCGACAGCGCCGGCAATTGCCAGCCTTTGCAGCTCATCTCGCCGAAGCCGCGCGCCGCAAGGCTCCGCTTGCCGAAGCGCACCAGACGACGATCCTGCGCCCGGTCCAGGCCAGGCTTGAGCAGGTGGCGGTCGAGGCTGTCCGCGAGCTCGACCCGAAGGTCTCGCTCGCCTTGCTCATGGCAGATGCCACGACCGGCGAGATTGTCGCCGAAGTCGGCGCCGCCAGCTATTTCGACGCCAGCCGCTCCGGCTGGATCGACATGACCCGCGCCCAGCGCTCGCCTGGCTCGACACTGAAACCCTTCATCTACGGCCTCGCCTTTGAACAGGGGCTGGTGGCACAGGAAACCATTGTCGAGGACCGCCCGGCGGATTTCTTCGGCTATCGCCCAAAGAACTTCGACATGCACTATCAGGGCGATGTCAGCATAAGGCAGGCTCTGCAACTGTCGCTGAACGTGCCGGCCGTGCGCCTGCTCGACGGTATCGGCCCGTCGCGGCTGATGGTCCGCATGCGCCGCGCGGAAGTCAGGCCGGTGTTGCCGCCAAATGAGGCGCCGGGCCTGGCGATCGCGCTTGGCGGCGTCGGTATCACCTTGAAGGACCTCGTCCAGCTTTACGCCGGCCTCGTCAATCGCGACCAGCCTGTGCAACTGGGCGACGGTATCCGCGAGCAAGCCGCCCTTCTCGATGAACAACCTCTCTTCGAACCCATGGCTGCGTGGAATATCGCCGATATCCTCGGTGCCGTCCTGCCGCCGGCCGGAAGTCCACCGGCCGGCATCGCCTACAAAACCGGCACCAGCTACGGCTACCGTGACGCCTGGTCGGTCGGCTATGACGGAAAATACGTCCTGGGCGTCTGGATCGGGCGCCCCGACAATGCCGCCGTCCCCGGGATTTCCGGCTATGCCACTGCCGCACCGGTTCTCTTCGAAGCCTTTGCCAAGTCGGGCCTCGCCGGGACGCCCCTTCCCCGCGCACCGGGCGGTGCTGCACGTCTTGCCCAATCCGACTTGCCGGTCAGCCTGCGCCGCTTCTCGACCGGGACGAACGGGCTCGTTGCCACCTCGACCCGCGAGCGACCGCCCCAGATCGTCTACCCCCCGGAAGGAGCCCAGATCGAACTCGGCAAGGACGCAAGTGGAGCCTTCCTTCCGCTGATCGTCAAAATGCAGGCCGGGCGCGCGCCTTTTCGCTGGCTGGCCAATGGCAAGCCGATGGAAACATCGACGCGCCGCCGCACCGGGGAATGGCAACCGGAGGGAACCGGACAATCCACCCTGACCGTCATCGATGCTGATGGTCGAGCAGCCAGCGTCAATATCTTCATTCGCTCATAGGCGACTGATCCATTCTCCCGATGCAAGCGTAACGGTTTCAGGCAGCCGGTTCGGACGGGAGATCATCAGATGCAAGGCACGATCTGCACAACCATCATGGCAATCGCAATGCTGACGCTTGGCACCTCCAGCGCCTTGGCCAACGAGCGCTTTACCGCAGCCGATATCCGCGACGATATCATCGGCAAGCGTATCTATCTCGCCGTGCCGATGGGCGGCGAGTTTCCACTCAACTACCGCCCCAATGGACAGGTTGACGGGACGGGCGAAGCCCTGGGCCTTGGCCGCTTCGCCAAGCCGAAAGACACCGGGAAATGGTGGATCGATGGCGACCGCCTCTGTCAGCAGTTCACCAGCTGGTACAAGGGTGCGCCCATGTGCTTCGAACTGCAGCGGATCGATGATACGCAGCTGAAGTGGACGAGAGACAACGGCGAGACCGGAACAGCCAGGATCGGCAACAACATCTAGAATAACCCGGCTAACCGCATCCACGTTTTGACATCGGCTCCTGGCATTCTATCCTTCCGTCGCAATGGAACTCGGAGTGATCACGTGCCAGGACTGAAGACGCGACCTGTCGGCGCAACGGCAACACTTGGGCACACCGGTTTCCCGCATGTCCTATCCGAGACAGGTGGAGCCATCGACATAGCCACGGGGGCATCCCAACCGGGCTTTAATCCCATTGACCTGTTACACGCCGCCCTGGCCGCATGTCTGACCATGAGCGCACGCATTGCAGCGCGGGAGTTCGGTCTGGCGGATAGCCTGAGTGAAGTTGTGGCCAGGGTAACGGGGGACAAGGCAACCGATGGTCCGTCCCGTATTGCCCGCTTTCACGTCGTCATGCGTTTCAGAGGCAATCTCACGCCACAACAACAGTTACTTGTAATCCACCGGGCCGAAGAGATCTGTACCGTCAGCAACAGTCTTGCCTCAAAACCGGTGATCGAGATCGGCACATTCTAAAGCGACAGGATTTCCAGCGTACGATGATCGAGCCTGCCACCGCAATACCGATCCAGAGCCTGGCGAAATATCGCACCACGTTCGTCCGGAGCCGCAAGAGAGAACAGGGTCATGCAGGACTGGAACTTGCGATCATCCGGAGAGCCGAAAATCTGGCCCAACGAACGGCCCTCGATCGACAGCAGCAGCCTCGTGCAATCAACCAGCCGCGGCCCGAGCTGGGCATGACCCAGATAGTTCTGAGCCTCGGCGACAGAGGCCAGACTGTAGTGCAGCGACGTTGGTGAAAGTCCAAGTCCCCGCAATTGCGGAAAGACGAACCACATCCAGTGACTTTGTTTTCGTCCGGCACTGAGTTCAGCCATGACGGTTTCCAATACCGGCGTCTGGGCGTCGAGGAACCGAGTACTGTCAAACATCTTCGGATCATCCATCTGAATCCTCCAACCTCAGCGAGAAAAGCACAGTCCATGTGTATCAGATCGCGCTCGATATTGTTCATCGTTAGCGATCAGCGCCAATGTCTGAACATACGCGCTACCGCCGCAGCACTTGACGTTTAATACATATTCGCAGACAAGTGGCATCGCGCGACGAGGCCTAAGGCTCGTCGCCGTCGAACCTGGTGCCGGGCCCCTCTGGCGAGAGTTTTACGGCGCTCTCGTGATGTCGGTACCGCCAGCAAGACAAGCCGGCGGATTCAAAACAAATGAACACTTGGATCATGCTCTTTGCGTGTGCGCGAACTGCGTTGCGCGACGTCCACTCCCCCCATTCCTGCACGTCTCTCTCTCTTGCGAAGGAGATCCGTGCATGAACGCTCCCCTCTCACTCAAAAGCGGCACCAGCACCCTGGGTTACTTCCGCTGGGCCTTCATCGTCACCTTCCTCGGCCTCGTCCTTGGTGGCGTACTGGGCTGGCAATCGACCGGTACGATCGGCGGTATGGCGACTGTCTTCTTTATCTGCGCGGTGCTCGCCGTTCTGGAAATCTCGCTGTCTTTCGACAACGCGATCGTCAATGCCAACAAGCTGAAAGACATGACGCCCGTCTGGCAGCATCGCTTCCTGACCTGGGGCATCATTATCGCCGTCTTCGGCATGCGCATCGTGTTTCCGCTGCTCATCGTCGTGATCGCGGCGAAGATCGGACCGATCGAGGCTGTGATCCTGGCAGCCCGCGAGCCGGCCGAATATGCCCGCATCATGAACGACGCCCATCTCCCGATCGCGGCCTTCGGCGGCACCTTCCTGATGATGGTCGGCCTGACCTACTTCTTCAATCACGAGAAGGACGTGCACTGGATCGAGGTCATCGAAAAGCACATGGCGCGCTCGGCCTCGATCAAGGGCATCGAGATCGCCTTTGTCCTGATCCTGATCCTGATCTTCTCCAACCTTCTGGAAGGTGAAGAGGCGACCACCTTTGTCTACTCGGCCATCTATGGCCTGGTGACATTCCTTGCGGTCGAAGTGCTGGGCGGGCTCCTGGATGCCTCGCAAAAGGCGATGAGTGAAGCGGCCAAGGGTGGCCTCGGCGCCTTCATCTATCTGGAAGTGCTCGATGCCAGCTTCTCCTTCGACGGCGTGATCGGCGCCTTCGCCCTGACGCAGAACCTCTTCGTCATCGCGATCGGCCTTGGTATCGGCGCGATGTATGTGCGCTCGATGACCATCATGCTGGTGGAAAAGGGCACGCTGGCGGAATATCGCTATCTGGAACACGGCGCGTTCTACGCCATCCTGATCCTCTCGGTGATCATGTATTTCCAGACGCTGGCACACATCCCCGAAGTGATTACCGGCTTGGGCGGCGCAGGCCTGATCGGTGTCTCGCTCTGGTCCTCGATCCGCTACAACAGGCGGGAACGCGAGGAAGAGGCGCGGATGGCCCATGAAGCGGTTGCCGACAATATCTGATTGTTAAAAGACCCGGACTCAATCAGGCCGGCGGTCACCCGCCGGCCTGACTTTATAACCCGATTTCGGCAGGAAATTCCGATCAATCGGGACCGACATCCACCTCGCGCGTGTCGGAATCGGGCAGTGCTCCCGTTCCTGGCGTCTTCATGTCGTCCTGCAAATCCTTGCGCGCATGCGGTCCTGCCACCGGCCCGCTGCTTTTCGTCCGCTTTTCATCCTCGACGATTGCCCCTTTCCGCTCCCCTGAAGGCTTGCGTTCGGCTGGGGTCTTTTCGCCCTGTTCCGCGCGGTGCGCCTGCGGGCCGGCAACCGGACCGCTTGTCGTCGGCGCTTGGCTGTTGTGATGTCTTGCTGCTTCAACGTCGCCCATGTTCGATATCTCCTCTGTTGTCATGGAGGAACAACACAGCGACCGCCAAAGAGTTCCCTTAGGGTTCAACTGGCCTGACATGGGTTCCGGCGATAGGCGAAGCGGCAGCCATCCCCAGGGTGCAACGGCAACCAACCTGCCCCGCCTTGTGCTGACGCCAGCCGATCCTACATGTCCCCCCGCGAAACGAGCAGGAAATGAGATGAGCGACCCAGACATGTCACCGAACAATGACCGAAAGCCCGGCGTCGCCTCTTTGCGGCTGGCGATGCTGGTGACCCACGCGGACACCGCAGGATCGGTCAGCCTTGACGAATTGCTGGCAGCCATGGGCCGGACCAGTATTGCCTTCGCCATCCTGATCTTGTCTTTGCCCGCGCTGACCCCGATACCCGGTCCCTTCGGCATGGTCTTTGGCACCTGCCTTGCCATCATCGCGGTGCAGATCATGGCCGGTTTCCAGCGCATATGGCTACCCCGCTTCCTCGGCCGGCGGCGCATTTCGGCAAATGTGATTAGCCTCGTGGTCCGTTACACCGGCCCTCTGGTCTCCCGTGTTGAAACGATACTGCGCCGCAACCGCATGCGCCATTTTGCCGGCCGCACAGCGCAGTCGCTGCTTGGCATTCCGGTTTTTCTGCTGGCGATTGCCGTCGCCCTGCCCATTCCTTTCGGCAACTTCCTGCCGGTGGCAGCTCTGGTGATGATCGCCCTTGGTCTGATGGAGCGCGACGGCTTGATCGTCATGCTCGGGGTCGCGCTTGCCGTCGTTGCACTGGCAACCTCCGGCGGCCTGATCTATGGCGCATTGCGCAGCCTTGGCTGGGCAATCGGCTGACAAGCGAACGCTCCGAAATATTTTTATCACCAGGGAATAAACATCGTCAGGGGTTCGTATACTGAGGCATGAAACCCGGAACGCACCCTTTCAACGTGATTGGACAGCTCGCAGCCTTGCGACGCTATGCACGATCCCTGGCGCGCGATCCGGATGAAGCCGAAGATCTGGTGCACGACACGCTGGTGCGCGCGCTTGAAAAGCAATCGACCTTCCGCACCGGCGCCAATATCCGCAACTGGCTGCTTTCTGTCCTGCACAACACCCATATCGACCGCTTGCGCTACAAGCGCGCCAGTGTGAGACGCGATGCGGCAACGCTGGATCTGGCGCCGCAGTCGATACCGGCCGACCAGGAACATTCGGTTCGGCTTAAACAGGTTCGAAACGCGTTTCTGGCTCTGCCGGAAGACCAACGCGAAGCGCTGCATCTCGTCGCCATGGAGGAGCTTTCCTATCAGGAAGCCGCAAACGTGCTCGGCATTCCCGTCGGAACGCTGATGTCGCGCATTTCTCGGGCCAGAGCGCGGCTTCGCGCAATTGAAGACAAGGAAGGGACCGCTCAGGTGACCCACCTACGCATCGTTGGAGGCACCCCCGATGACCAGCAATGATCCCATAATCGAAGCAGACCTGCATGCCTATGTCGACGATCAGCTTGATGTCGGACGCCGCATCGAGGTGGAAGCCTATCTGTCGGAGCGGCCGGAAGTGGCCGCCCAGGTGATGGCGGACTTGCGCGTGCGCGACGAACTGCGGCTATCGCTTGCCGGCCTGCTAAGCGTCAGCAAGATCGAGACCCGCGACGCGGCACGAACGCTTGAAAGAGCGTTCAGCCGTCGCCGGACCTTCGACCTGTTTCGCCGTGCCGCGATGATAACGCTCTTCGTCGGCGCCGGCTGGGCCGCCCACGGCTGGATCGCGCCGCTGGGTGTCGGCGAGGTCGTCGCATCGGTGCCGCCGCCCGCTTTCGTTGAAGAAGCCATTCGCGCCCACCAGACGGCGGAACTGCGTGAACAAATGCCGTCGCAGTCCGAAGTCAGCACCTTCGACGCCGCCGACATTCGCTCCGCGACCGCGATCGTGTTACCGGAAATGCCGGCGCAATGGGTGGTAAATGACGCACAGATCTTCCCCTCGGCTTTTGGCCCGAGCGTCGAACTCGCTGTTTCCCCCGGCAAAGGCAAACGTCTGTCGCTCTTCGCCGTCCGTCCGGGAACCTTCACGGTGCAGCAAGTCCTGATCAAGCAGGATGGAACAACGCAGGCCGCATACTGGCAGATCGGTGAAGTCGCCTATGCACTGATTTCCGAAACCGAAAATCCCGAAATGCTGGCTGAACAGGCCCGCAAACTCGCACGCACCCTTTATTGAACTCACCAAGGAGGTACTTGACGATGGATCCTATCCAGAACCGCTTCGGCTACGGTAGCCAGGCACAGTCCGCAGCCCTTTTCGACGAGGGCCTACGCCAGCACATGCTGCGCGTATACAACTACATGGGCCTCGGCCTGGCCATCACCGGCCTGGTCGCCTACTTTGTCGGCTCGACGCCCGCCCTTTATGTGCCGATCTTCTCGTCCCCGTTGAAATGGGTCGTGATGCTGGCACCGCTCGCCTTCGTCTTCTTCTTCTCGTTCCGCATCCAGACCATGTCGGCCTCGACCGCACAGATGACATTCTGGGCATTCTGCGCCGTGATGGGTCTCTCGCTCGCCTCGGTCTTCCTGGTCTTCACCGGAGCATCGATCGCGCGCACCTTCTTCATCACCGCCACCATGTTCGGTGCGACCAGCCTTTATGGCTATACCACCAAGCGTGACCTGGCGAAGATGGGCTCGTTCCTGATGATGGGCCTGATCGGCATCGTCATCGCCTCGGTCGTCAACATCTTCCTCGGCTCGAGCGCCCTGCAGTTCGCAGTCTCGGTCATCGGCGTAGTCGTCTTCGTTGGCCTGACCGCCTACGACACGCAGAACATCAAGGAACAGTATGCCGAGAACGTCGACCAGGAAAGCCAGCAGAAGCTTGCCGTCTTCGGTGCGCTCTCGCTCTACCTGAACTTCGTCAACCTGTTCCAGATGCTGCTGAGCCTTACCGGCCAGCGCGAAGAATAAAAGAAACGCGAAAAATCGCGTCGGGAGAAACACCCAAAGAGAGACGCCCGGACCTTGCGGTCCGGGCGTTTTCATTTGTTGGAATAAATGGGATCGCTCAGACGATACCGCCCGAGCCGCCCTTCACCGCAGGACGTTCGGCCGCCACCTTGGCGCGGTAACCGCTGGCGCGATAGGCGGCGATTGGATCGATCGCGCCACCGGTGCGACGACGGGCCTCGGCAAGGATCGCCTCGACATCGGTGCGATAGGCGCGCTTCAGGGTTTCCGTCGCCATCAGCGCATCATTGCCGTCCTGATAGCCGCCAAGCGCTGCACGATCGACCAGCAGCGCCTGCGCATAGGCGCGGCGGATTTCGTTGGCGCTCGAGATCAGGCTTTCGATCGGATCGGTCACGTTATGCGACTGGTCGATCATATGCGCCGGATGGAAACCCTTTACGCCGCGATATTCTGCGTCGACCAGTTCGTTGAACACCAGGAACAGTCGGTAAGGTTCGACAGAACCGGCATCCAGATCGTCGTCGCCATACTTGGAATCGTTAAAGTGGAAACCACCGAGCTTGCCGAACTGGATCAGCCGGGCAACGATCATCTCGATATTGGTATTGGGCGCATGATGCCCGAGGTCGACAAGGCATTGCGCCTTCGGGCCCAGCGTCTGGGCGATCAGATAGCTCGTTCCCCAATCCTGCACGACGGTCGAATAGAAGGCCGGCTCGTACATCTTGTGTTCGGAAAACAGCCGCCAGTCATCCGGCAGTGCCTTGTAGATATCCGCCATCGCCGCGAGATAACGCTCGAACTGGCGGGTAAAGTTCGTCTGGCCGGGGAAGTTCGAGCCATCACCAACCCACACCGTCAGCGCCTTCGAGCCGATAGCATTGCCGATCTCGATGCATTCGATGTTGTGTTCGACCGCCTGTGCGCGGGTTGCCGCATCCACATGGCTGAGCGAGCCGTATTTGTAGGAATTCGCCTGATCCGGCGCGTCGGAGAACGTATTCGAATTCATCGCGTCGAAGCCGAGACCGAGCTGATCGCCCTTGGCCTTCAATTCCTTCGGATCGGTCTTGTCCCACGGAATATGCAGCGAAACTGTCGGCGTCGCGCGGGTCAGTTCATTGATGACCGAACAATCCTCGAGCTTGTCGAAAATGTTGCGCGGCTCGCCGAGACCCGGGAAACGGGCAAAGCGCGTGCCACCGGTCCCGACACCCCAGGACGGGACGGCGACGAAGAATTCGGCGACCTTGGCGGTCACCGCATCGATATCGACATTGCTGCGGGCGAGCTTTTCGCCGAGCGCAGCATAATCGGATTTGAGCGCGGCTGCGCGCTTGTCATTGTCGGCGGCGATGAAATCGGCCGAAATCTTGCTGTCCGTCATTATTTCCTCCTCCTCACGCGAACGATTTTGTTCCATCCGCGTTTAACTGAACCAATCCAGAGAACCGGAGTCATCATGGACGTTCTACGCATTCTGCTTGCCATTATCCTGCCGCCCGTCGGCGTTTTCCTGCAGGTCGGCATCGGCCTTCAATTCTGGCTGAATATCCTGCTGACACTCTGCGGCTATGTGCCGGGTATCATCCATGCAATCTGGGTTATTCTCAGAAAGTAAGGGAAGTCCCGCCGCGGCATTTGCGCCGCCGCGGGACCCGGGAGGATAGCTTATCGGGTAAAGCTCTGGGCGTTGCCGGCATCGACATTGATGATGTTGCCGGTCGATTTTGCCGAAAGATCGGACGCGAGGAAGTAGATCGCCTCGGCAATATCTTCCGGGAAGACGTTCAGCTTCAGCATCGAACGCTTGCGGTAATGTTCCTCGAGATCGTCCACTTCGATCTTCGAGGACGCTGCACGCTGTTCGCGCCATTCGCCGTTCCAGATCTTCGATCCACGCAGAACCGCATCCGGGTTCACCGTGTTGACGCGAATGCCGGCATCTGCGCCTTCCAGCGCCAGGCAACGGGCCAGATGGATTTCGGCAGCCTTGGCCGTGCAATAGGCCGATGCATTCGGCGAGGAGGCAAGACCGTTCTTCGACGCGACGAAGACGACATTGCCGCCAAGCGCCTGACGGCGGAACAGGCGGAACGCTTCGCGCGACACGAGGAAATAGCCGGTCGCGAGAATGTCGATATTCTTGTTCCACATCGCCAGCGTCGTGTCTTCGACCGGCGCCGAAGACGCGATACCGGCATTCGACACCAGTATGTCGACGCCACCGAATTCGACCGAAGCCTCGATGAACGACTGCAGGACGGCGTCTTCCTTGGTCACGTCAAGCTGCACCGAGCGCACGACGTCACCGCCATGACGCTTGGAGAAATCGGCCGTGGTCTCGGCAAGTGTCTTGGCGTCGATATCGGCCAGAACCACGCACGCACCTTCGGAAACCAGACGCTCGGCGGTGGCACGGCCAATGCCGCCGGCACCACCGGTGACGAAGGCGACCTTGCCGGCCAGGCTCTTCGGCTTCGGCATGCGCTGAAGCTTGGCTTCTTCGAGCAGCCAGTATTCGATATCGAAGGCTTCCTGTTCCGGCAGGCCCTGATATTCGGAAACCGTGGAGGCGCCCTTCATCACGTTGATCGCGTTGACATAGAACTCACCGGCGATACGGGCGGTCGCCTTGTCCTTGGCGAAAGAGAACATGCCGACGCCCGGCACCAGGAAGATGACCGGATTGGGATCACGGATCTTCGGCGAGTTGTCGTGCTTGCAGCTCTCATAGTAGCGCGTGTAATCGGCGCGGTAGGCTTCAAGCGCCTTGTCGAGACCGCCGAGAACCGCGTCGACATCCGGCTTTGCCGGGTCGAAATCGACGATCAGCGGGCGGATCTTGGTGCGCAGGAAATGGTCCGGGCAGGATGTGCCGAGTGCGCCAAGCGGCTGAAGCTGCTTGGAATTGACGAATTCGAGCACGGCGTCCTGGTCGTCGAAATGACCGAGCTTGCGCTCTGCCTTGCCGATCCGGCCACGGATTTCCGGCATCAGTCTTGCAGCAATCGCACGACGATCTGAAGCCGGCAGGCTCTTGGAAACAGAACCGCCGAAAATCGTCTTGCCTTCGGTCTGCTTGGCAAACCACTCGATCGCCTTGTTGATGATCTCGAGCGTCAGCAGGTAGCAATCCTTGGCATCATTGTCCCAGGTGAACAGGCCATGGCTTTCGAGCACGACACCCTTGGCTGTCGGGTTCGCCTTGACGAAGGCTTCCAGATCGAGGCCAAGCTGGAAACCGGGACGGCGCCAGGGCAGCCAGCCAATGTCGGCACCGAAGATCTGCTGCGTCAGTTCCTTGGAATTCTTCGACGCGGCAATCGCGATGATCGCATCCGGATGCATGTGATCGACATGCGTGAACGGCACGAAACCGTGCAGCGGCGTGTCGATCGAGGCAGCACGCGGGTTCAGGTTGAAGGTGCAATGCGGCAGGAAGCCGACCATGCGGTCTTCGTCGGCAACGCCCTTGTAGATGCCTTTCAGGGCATCGAGCTTGTCCTGATACAACGTCGAGAAACCGTCGAGCTTGATCGTGCCGACGTCGCCTCCAGAGCCCTTGACCCAGAGAACCTGAACTTTTTCGCCGGTCAGCGGATCGGTTTCCATGACCTTGGCCGAGGTATTGCCACCGCCGTAATTGGTGATGCGCTTGTCCGCGCCGAGCAGGTTCGAACGATAAAGCAGCTTGCCCGGCTCATCGAGCTTGGCAGCGTAGGCATCATCCCAACGATTATCGAGAAGGCGGGTTTGGCCCGTCATGACATCCTCCCAGGTAGTTGTTCATGGGCCGAAATGCACGGACCCATCTCCTTCTTGCCGAAGGGTATCGCGCATTGAATCCGCTATTGTCAATCAGTTTCGATCATTTCTTTTCATTGTGCGCTGCAATATTATCTTTTTTGATCGTTTCTGATTGACAGGTTAAAAACAATCCGAATAAATCAGGATCAGGAGGAGCCCCATGCACGAACGCGAACGCCATCGCATCATACTTAGCGCGATCCAGGAAAAGCCGGTTGTCACCGTGCAGGACATCGCTGAATTGACCGAGGCATCAGAAGCCACGATCAGACGGGACATCGCCTCTCTGCATGTGCAGGGAAAGCTTCGTCGTGTCCGCGGCGGCGCCGAGGCCGTGCATCCGCCGCAGCTGGGAAATCTGGCCGCGCGCCCCTTCCGGGTGTCCGAATCGATCAACATCGACAAGAAACGCGCAATTGCGCGCGCCGCCGTCGACTTGTGCGAGGAAGGCGATTCGATCATCATCAATGGCGGCACCACGACATTTCAGATGGTGCACTTCATGTCTGCCCGCCGCCTGCAGGTCATGACCAATTCCTTCGCTATTGCCGAACATCTGGTGAAACATTCCAAATGCAATGTCTCGGTTCCGGGTGGCGCGGTCTACCGCGACCAGAGCCTGATCCTGTCGCCATTCGACAATGACGCGATCCGCAATTTTTACGCCCGCCGCATCTTCATCGGCGCACAAGGCATCAATGCCCTCGGCGTGATGGAATCCGATGCCCTGGTCATCCAGAGCGAACAGAAGCTGGTGCGCCAGGCCGAAGAACTGATTGTCATGATCGACAGCAGCAAGTTCGCCAAGCGCTCGAGCATGATCCTGTGCTCGCTCGACAAGGTTTCGACCATCATTACCGACGACAGAATTTCCGACGAAGCGGCCAATATGGTCACCGACGCCGGCATCAAGCTGATTATGGTGAGGCCAGCGGCTTCATCGGAAAAGGAGGATACCACGTCAGTCGCCTGATTGAATTCGGGGCTGACGAGGGGGAGTTCAGCAGTTCATCAACCTGGGAGGAAAATATGAAACTGAATAAGACACTACTGGCCGGCGTGGTATTTGCCATCGCATCAATGGGTTCGGCAGTACAGGCCGCCGACATGAAGATCGCACTGGTCGTCAAGTCGCTCGGCAACGGCTTCTTCGAAGCGGCCAACAGGGGCGCAGAAGAAGCCGCCAAGGAACTCGGCGGCGTCGAGATCATCTATACCGGCCCGACCTCGACCACGGCCGAAGGCCAGATCGAAGTCATCAACTCGCTGATCGCCCAGGGTGTCGATGCCATCGCCATCTCCGCCAACGATCCGGACGCTGTCGTTCCGGCTCTCAAGAAGGCGACCCAGCGCGGCATCAAGGTCATCTCGTGGGATAGTGGCGTTGCCGCCGAAGGCCGCATCATGCATCTGAACCCGTCGTCCAACGAACTGATCGGCAAGATGTGCCTGCAGCTCGCCGCGAACCATCTCGAAGGCGGCAAGGGCGACTTCGCCATCCTGTCGGCCACCACGACGTCGACCAACCAGAACATCTGGATCGAGGAGATGAAGAAGCAGTTGAAGGACTTCAATGGCCTCAACCTGGTCACCACCGTCTATGGCGACGACCTTGCCGACAAGAGCTACCGCGAAGCCCAGGGCCTCCTGACCTCGCAGCCGAGCGTCAAGGTCATCGTTGCTCCGACAACGGTCGGTGTTCTCGCAGCCTCGCAGGCTGTCAAGGATGCCGGCAAGATCGGCCAGGTCTACGTGACCGGCCTCGGCCTGCCATCCGAAATGGCAGGTGCCATCAAGTCCGGCGCGACCAAGGAATTCGCTATCTGGAACCCGATCGACCTCGGTTACTCGGCAACCCAGATCGCCTATCGCCTGGTCAAGGGTGAAACAGACGGCGCTCCGGGCTCGGAAGTCGAAGCCGGCCGCATGGGCAAGATCAAGATCGGCGATAACGGCGAAGCCGCCATGGCCGATCCCTTCGTCTATGATGCATCGAACATCGACGAATTCTCGAAGATTTTCTGATCCTCGGAACGCAGATAACCCGGCGGCCAAAGCCGCCGGGACCTTCCCCCATTTTCTGGTGCACGGAATGATGACCGTTCAAGCGACTAAAATCGGCACGAATGCCGAACCTGCCGACACGCCCATTCTCGAGATGCGCGGCATCTCGCAGATATTTCCGGGTGTGAAGGCGCTCGACGGCGTCAACATCGCGCTCTATCCCGGCAAGGTCACCGCCCTGATCGGCGAGAACGGTGCCGGAAAGTCGACGCTGGTCAAGATCCTGACCGGTATCTATCGCCCCAACGAAGGCGAGATCCTGATCGATGGCAAGCCGACAACCTTTGCCAATGCCCAGGATGCGATCGATGCCGGCGTGACCGCCATTCACCAGGAAACCGTCTTGTTTGACGAATTGACCGTTGGTGAAAACATCTTCCTCGGCCATGCGCCGAAAACACGGCTAGGCCTGATCGACTGGCGCCAGATCAACGAACGCTCCCGCACGCTGATGCAGGCGCTCGAAAGCGACATCGATCCGACGACCAAGCTCAAGGATTTCTCGATCGCCCAGCGCCATCTGGTCGCGATCGCCCGCGCTCTTTCCGTCGAAGCCCGCATCGTCATCATGGACGAGCCGACCGCCGCTCTTTCCCGCAAGGAAATCGACGACCTCTTCCGCATCGTCGAGGGTCTGAAACGCCAGGGCAAGGCCATCCTGTTCATCAGCCACAAGTTCGATGAAGTCTACGAGATCGCCGACAACTATGCCGTCTTCCGTGATGGCCGCATGGTTGGGTCAGGCGTTTTGAAGTCTACCCCACAGGACGAGATCGTCCGCCTGATGGTCGGTCGCGATGTGCATGACGTCTTCCCCAAGACGCCGGCGGTCATCGGCGCCTCCGTACTGTCCGTCCAGGGATACAGCCACGAAACCGAATTCCGCAACATCTCCTTTGACCTGAAGAAGGGCGAGATCCTCGGCGTCTATGGCCTGATCGGTGCCGGTCGTTCCGAACTCTGTCAGTCCCTCTTCGGCATCACGCGTCCGGCAGCGGGATCGCTGACACTGGAAGGCAAGCCGATCACGATCAGCTCACCAGCCGACGCGATCGCCGCCGGCATCGTCTATGTGCCGGAAGAGCGCGGTCGCCATGGCCTGGCGCTCGACATGCCGATCTACCAGAATATGTCGCTGCCATCCCTGATCCGCACCTCGGTATCCGGCTTCCTGAAGGCCGCGAATGAACTGAAGCTCGCCCGCAAATATGCAGAGCGCCTCGATCTGCGCGCAGCCGCTCTCTCGGTCCCGGTCGGCACGCTGTCAGGCGGAAACCAGCAGAAGGTGGTCATCGGCAAGTGGCTGGCGACCGCACCCAAGGTCATCATCCTCGACGAACCAACCAAGGGCATCGACATCGGCTCCAAGGCTGCCGTCCACGGCTTCATCTCAGAACTCGCCGGCGAAGGCCTGTCGATCATCATGATCTCGTCCGAACTGCCGGAAATCCTTGGCATGTCGGACCGTGTCCTGGTGATGCGCGAAGGCCTGTCCGCCGGCATCTATGAACGCGACGGACTGTCGGCCGAAACGCTGGTGCGTGCCGCGACTGGCAATGCGTAAGGATCACATCATGCAAAATCTGCTGAAAAACCGCGAACTGCTACTGGGTCTGATTATCATCGGGATGATCCTCGGTTTCTCGACCCGCGCCCAGAATTTCGCCACCCCCGGCAACCTTGCCAATATCTTCAACGATACCTCGATCCTGATCATCCTGGCGCTCGGCCAGATGGTGGTTATCCTGACCAAATCGATCGATCTGTCGGTGGCTGCCAACCTTGCCTTTACCGGCATGGCCGTTGCCATGCTCGATTCGACCTATCCCGGCCTGCCGCTCGCGCTGCTCATTGTTGTCGCGATCGGCATCGGCGCCATGCTGGGCGCCATCAACGGCTTCCTCGTCTGGGCCCTGCAGATCCCGCCGATCGTTGTCACCCTCGGTACGCTCACCATCTATCGCGGCATGACCTTCGTCCTGTCCGGTGGTGCCTGGGTCAACGCGCACCAGATGCAGCCGGACTTCCTCGGGTTTCCGCGCACGGTGGTTCTCGGTCTGCCGATCCTGTCCTGGATCGCGATCGCGATCGTCATCCTCGTCTCGTTCATCCTGACCCGCACCAGTTTTGGACGCTCCACCTATGCGGCCGGCGGCAATCCGGTTGCCGCCATCTATGCCGGCATCGATGTCGGTCGCGCCCGCTTCCTTGCCTTCGTTCTCTCCGGCGCGCTCGCCGGCCTCTCGGGCTATCTCTGGGTCTCGCGTTACGCCGTCGCCTATGTCGATATCGCCGGCGGCTTCGAACTGGATAGCGTCGCGGCCAATGTCATCGGCGGTATATCGATCGCCGGCGGCATCGGCACTGTCATCGGCACGGTTCTCGGCGCGCTGTTTCTCGGCGTCATCAAGAACGCGCTTCCGGTCATCGGCATCTCGCCTTTTGCCCAGATGGCCATTTCCGGCATCGTCATCGTGCTGGCCGTCGTCTTCAACGCCCGCGCCGAACGCAAGAAGGGTCGTATCATCCTGCGCGACCGTGCAGCCAAAACCGAGGTGACGGCATGAGCCCGACACATATCGAACAGCGCGAAAAACGCGTCATTCCCGATCGTCTCGGAACGCCCCTCCGCCGCATGCTGGCGAGTTGGGAAGTGCTGCTCTTCGGCGTGGCCGTGCTGATCTTCATCGCCAATTCGCTGGCCTCGCCCTACTTCCTCGATGCCTGGAACCTGTCGGACGCAACTTTCAACTTCACCGAGAAGGCAATGATCGCCTTTGCCATGGCCCTGCTGATCATTGCCGGTGAAATCGACCTCTCGGTCGCCGCCATCATCGCTTTGGCCTCAACCGCAATGGGCTACGCCGTGCAGATGGGCGTCGGAACGCCGGGGCTCGTCGCCATCGGCATCACCACGGGTCTGGCTTGCGGCGCCTTCAACGGCTTTCTCGTCGCGGTACTCCGCCTGCCATCGATCGTCGTCACCATCGGCACGATGAGCCTGTTCCGCGGCATTTCCTACATCGTGCTCGGCGACCAGGCCTTCGGCAAATATCCGGCTGATTTTGCCTATTTCGGCCAGGGTTACGTCTTCTGGGTCTTCTCCTTCGAATTCGTCCTTTTCCTTGCCATGGCGCTGGCCTTCGGCATTCTGCTGCACAAGACCAATTTCGGCCGTCAGGTCTATGTCATCGGCAACAATCCGCTGGCCGCGCGCTTCTCCGGCATCCCGGTGGAACGGGTGAAGTTCATCCTCTTCCTGCTGACCGGCCTGATGAGCGGCATCGCGGCCGTCTGCCTCACTTCGCGTCTCGGCTCCACTCGCCCCTCGATCGCTCAAGGGTGGGAACTGGAAGTGGTGACCATGGTCGTGCTCGGCGGCGTCTCCATTCTCGGCGGTGCCGGCACCGTCGTCGGCGTCGTCATCGCCGCCTTCGTCATGGGCCTCGTCACCTTCGGCCTCGGCCTGCTCAACGTCCCCGGCATCGTCATGTCGATCTTCATCGGCCTGCTGCTGATCATCACCATCGCCCTGCCGATCGTCGCCCGCCGGATCAAGCATGCGAGGAAAGCCTGATGGCCGAACTTGAGAAACACGCCTTCAAGATGCAGCTGAACCCTGGCATGGAAGCCGAATACAGGAAGCGCCATGACGAGATCTGGCCCGAACTCGTCGATCTCCTGCATGACGCGGGCGTCAGCGACTATTCGATCCATCTCGATCCAGAGACCAATGTACTTTTCGGCGTGCTGACCCGTCCGAAGAACCATGGAATGGCATCGCTGCCGGATCATCCGGTGATGAAGCGCTGGTGGGCACACATGGCCGACATCATGGCCTCCAATCCCGACAACTCGCCCATCGCCAAGGATCTGGTCACGGTATTTCATCTGCCATGACGAAGCCTTCCGCCCTGCCGAAATACAGACATGTCGCCGTCATCGATATCGGCAAGACCAATGCGAAGCTGGTTGTCGTCGATGCGGAGACAGGCAAGGAGATTGCTGTCCGCAAGACCGCCAACACAGTGCTTGCAGGCCCGCCTTATCCGCATTTCGACATTGAAGCGCTCTGGCAATTCATCCTTGAGACCTTGGCGGACTTCGCCAGGGCGCCGGGTTTTGATGCGCTCTCGATCACCACACACGGCGCCAGTGCCGCCTTGCTGGATGAAAATGGCGACCTTGCCCTGCAGGTGCTCGACTACGAACATCTCTACCCGCAGGACATCCAGTCCGCCTACGACGCCCTTCGACCGGTTTTCGCCGAGACCTATTCGCCGAAACTTGCCGGCGGACTGAATGTCGGGGCCCAGTTGCACTATCAGCAGACGGCATTTCCCGACGCTTTTGGCCGCGTCGCGACCATCCTCACCTACCCGCAATACTGGGCCTACCGGCTGACCGGCATCGCCGCCAACGAAGGAACATCGCTCGGCTGCCACACCGATCTCTGGCAACCCTTCACGGCCAGCTATTCCAGCCTCGTCGATCGCCTCGGCATCCGGCAGCAGCTTGCGCCGGTCCGGTCAGCCTTCGACGCATTAGGCAATATCCAGCCGGAGTTGGCCGGACTCCTGGGCCTGACAACACCTGTGCCGGTCCATTGCGGCATCCACGATTCCAACGCCTCGCTCCTGCCTCACCTGCTCGGTTTCGGCTCGCCCTGCTCTGTTATTTCAACCGGCACATGGGTCATCAGCTTCGGCGTCGGAGCCAAGCCGGACCACCTCGACCCGAACCGCGACAACCTCGTCAATGTCGACGCCTATGGAAGTCCGGTTCCGACGGCGCGCTTCATGGGTGGACGCGAATGGGACATGCTGACAAGGGATCTGCCGCAAGCGGCGCCGGGCAAAATGGCAAATGCCCTGAATTCGGTGCTCGACAAGCACATCATGCTGCTCCCGAGCGTCGTTGAAAAGACCGGGCCGTATCCGGACAGCAAGGCAGAATGGATCCTCGAGCCGACAGATCCAGCCGAGCGTCGCGTCGTCGCAAGCCTCTACGAAGCGCTTATGACGGTCACCTGTCTGGAACTGATCGGTGCCGACGGTCCGCTCATCGTCGAGGGACCCTTTGCGTCAAACGACCTCTATCTGGAAGCATTGCACAGCCTGACGGGCCGTCCGGTCTTCGCTTCAGAAGCCACCACCGGTACCGCCATTGGCGCCGCCCTTTTGACCGGCCTTCAGCTCAAGGTGCCCATGCATCCCGTTACCGGCACGATCGAAAAGCTGAAGACCTATGCTGCAATCTGGCGAGAGCGAGCCGACGGCGGACGCACCTCCGTCTAAATTTTACCCATCCGGATTTTTGCATTTCTTTTGTGCAGCGCAGCTTGTCAAACATGCTGCACTGCGCCATCAATGCGTCCATGAGCAATACCGACCTCACCATTCTTGTGATCGATGAGAACGCCGTGCGGGCGGCGATCATCGATGAAGGATTGCGCGAAGCGGGCCACACACATGTCACGGTCGTCCATGAGGTCAACGGCATTGCCCGCATTGTCGAGACACTGGCGCCCGACGTCATCATCATCGATATCGAGAACCCCAACCGCGACATGATGGAGCATCTGTTCCAACTGACCCGCACAGTTGCGCGTCCGATTGCGATGTTCGTCGACCGGTCCGACACCGCCTCGATCGAGGCCGCCGTCGATGCCGGCGTTTCCGCCTATATCGTCGACGGCCTGAAAAAGGAGCGCGTCAAACCCATCCTCGACATGGCCGTCAGCCGCTTCAACGCCTTCAGCCGCCTGCAGCGCGAACTGGCCCAGGCGCGCAGTGCGCTGGAAGAGCGGAAGATCATCGAACGCGCCAAGGGCATATTGATGAAAATGCGCGGTTTGAGCGAAGAAGAAGCCTTCGCCCTGCTGCGGCAGACCGCGATGAACGAAAAGAAGAAACTCGCCGACATTGCCCAGAGCGTGGTTACCGCAGCAGGACTGCTGCTGTGACGGATCGCCCAAGAGGACGCCGGAGGAATCGGAGTGCATGACATGACGAGCAGGCGAAACGATAGCGGTGGACTGGCCGCGCCGGGCCTCGGCCCCGGCAGGCAGCAACGCGTTCTGCGCGCCGGCTTCATCCCGCTGATGGACGCCTCGGTGCTGGTCGCCGCTGCCGAATGTGGTTTCGCCGAGCGCGAAGGGCTGACCCTCGATCTTGTCCGTGACGTTTCCTGGGCCAATGTCCGTGATCGTCTCGCCTTTCGCCAGTTCGACATTGCCCATATGCTTTCGCCCATGCCCGTCGCCTCGATGCTCGGCCTCGGCTCCAATCCCTCGCCGACCATCACCCCCTTCTCCCTCGGTCGCGGCGGCAATGCGATCACACTGTCGCTAAGACTTTTCGAGCGCATGCAGTCCCTGACCGGCATCGGCGAGGATGCATCCGCGCTCGACAATGCGAAGGCGCTGGCTTCCGTACTCGCCGACATGCGTGCCCGTGGCGAACAACCGCCAACCTTGGGTATGACCTACCCGTTTTCGTCGCACAACTACGAGTTCCGCTACTGGCTGGCCGCTGGCGGCATAGACCCCGACCGGGATGTGAAACTCGTTGTCGTGCCGCCGTCACTGACGTCCGATGCACTGGCCGCCGGCGCCATTGACGGTTTCTGTGTCGGCGCGCCGTGGAACATGGTTGCCTCCGAGCGCGGCGTCGGCCGGATCGTGGCGGCAAAACAAGACATATGGCCGTCGGCGCCTGAAAAGGTGGTCGGCATGCGCCCCGATTGGGCCGCAAGCAACAGCGACACCGTCTCGCGCCTGATCGTTGCCCTCGATGCCGCAGCCCAGTGGTGTGATGCGCCCGAAAACCACGATCACCTTGCGGAAATGCTGGCAGACGCGCGCTACATCGCGACCGAAGTCAGCATCATTCGCCGCGTCCTGGCTGGCGAATTCAGCCTCGATGCCAAAGGCAATCGTCGGCTGCTGCCGGATTATTTCGTCTTCCACCGCCAGAATGCAAACTATCCCCGCCCGAGCCAGGCGCTGTGGATCTACAGCCAGATGATCCGCTGGGGACAGGTCGGATTCAGCGAGGATGGGGCACAGCAAGCCGCCGGCGCTTTCCGGCCGGAGATCTACCGCGAAGCACTCGGCAATGCCTCAGCACCTGCCGATGCCGATATCCGCATCGAAGGCGCGCTCGAAGGCGATCGTTTCATGGACTCGATGATTTTCGACCCTGCGGATATCAGGACCTATGTCGAGGCTTTTCCGGTCGCAAGCCAGCCGACGCAATCCGCCGCCCCGCATGATTTTTAATATTGCACTGCCCAATACAGCGGCGTTGAATTTTGTGCAATGCGAGCATTCGCACAAGTTTTGCGCATTCACACATCCATGATCGCATTGTTCCCTACCGGAACGAAAACGTTTTTTCGCAATACGAATCAATAGCTAAGGCAGACCAGCACAAAACTGGCACGCCTTTTGCTTCCATAAATACAATCCGGTCAACGGCGACCGGACATACAAGAGCGCAAACTGCGCTCACCAGAGACATCGAAGTCGCTTGGTCTTGCATTCCGGGAATCCTCCTTTCCCGCGGACGCAAAAACCGGGCGGCTTTTTTTGTTTTTCCGGATCTCCGTCACCACCAGAGGGACACGCACAATGACGAAGACTACAGGAATGGGCATCAGCCGTCGTAATATCCTCAAGACCACCGCTGCGGCCGCTTTGGTCAGCGCGGTGCGCTCCGCATTCCCATCCGGCGCCTTTGCCGCCAGCAGCGGCCCGGAAGTCACGGGACTGAAACTAGGCTATATCGCGCTCACCGATGCCGCACCGTTGATCATCGCCCAGGAAAAGGGCTTCTTCGGAAAACACGGCATGGCCGATGTCGAAGTGCTCAAACAGGCCTCCTGGGGCGCGACGCGCGACAATCTGGTGCTTGGCGGCCAGGCAAACGGCATTGACGGCGCGCATATCCTGACCCCGATGCCCTACCTCATCTCCACCGGCAAGGTGACCCAGAACAACGTTCCTGTGCCGATGTCGATCATCGCCCGCCTCAACCTCGACAGTCAGGGCATCTCGGTCGCACAGGAATATGCCGCAACCGGCGTACAGCTCGACGCTTCCAAGCTGAAGGAAGCCTTCGCCGCCAAGAAGGCAGCTGGCAACGAGATCAAGGTCGCGATGACCTTCCCGGGGGGCACGCATGATCTCTGGATCCGTTATTGGCTGGCCGCGGGGGGCATCGATCCGGACAAGGACGTCTCCACCATCGTCGTACCGCCTCCGCAAATGGTGGCCAATATGAAGGTCGGCAATATGGACGCCTTCTGTGTCGGCGAGCCGTGGAACGAACAGCTGGTCAATCAGGGCATCGGCTTTACTGCCTGTACCACCGGCGAGCTGTGGAAGGGTCATCCGGAAAAGGCGCTCGGCCTGCGCACCGATTGGATCGAAAAGAACCCGAATGCCGCCAAGGCACTAATGATGGCTGTGATGGAAGCCCAGATGTGGGCCGACAGCATGGACAACAAGGAAGAGATGTCGGCGATCCTCGGCAAGCGCCAATGGTTCAACGTGCCGCCGAAGGATGTCGCCGGCCGCCTCAAGGGCACAATCAACTACGGAAACGGCCGCCTCCTTGAGAACACCGGGCTCGAGATGAAGTTCTGGAAGGACCATGCATCCTACCCGTTCAAGAGCCACGACGCCTGGTTCCTCACCGAGAACGTCCGCTGGGGCAAGTTCGCACAAGACACCGACATCAAGGCGCTGGTCGACAAGGTCAACCGCGAGGACATCTGGCGCGAAGCCGCCAAGGATCTGGGAGTAGCCGCCGCAGACATCCCGGCTTCGACCTCGCGCGGTGTCGAAACCTTCTTCGACGGCAAGGTCTTCGATCCGGAAAACCCACAAGCCTATCTCGACAGCCTGTCGATCAAGGCCGGGGCGTAACGCATCGGCCCGTCACCCGGCAACGGATGAGGGGCCGAGCTTGACCACAACGAACACCACTCGAAAGAGGATCACACCATGACCGCAACAGCCCGCAAGGCAGACCAGACGGCGACAACGAGAACGCCGGCACAGGCGACATCGGACAAAAGCGCGACAGTCTTCATGATGGCGCAGCGCCCGGCCCGCAAGCTCAATATTCAGCGCGCCCTCACTGCCGTCTGTCGCAACGTATTGCCGCCGCTCGTGGTGCTGATCGTGCTTCTGGCCATCTGGCAGATTGCCTGCTCGCATCCGGGCGCCACCCTGCCGCCGCCATCGCAGGTCTGGATCGATAGCTATGACCTGATTGCCTATCCGTTCTTTGACTATGGCTCGCAGGATATCGGACTTGCCTGGCGCGTGCTGATCTCGCTGCAGCGCGTGGCAATCGGCTTTGGCCTTGCCGCCATCGTTGGCGTCTTCCTCGGTGCCGTCGTCGGCCAGTCGGTCTGGGCCATGCGCGGTCTTGATCCGATCTTCCAGATCCTGCGCACGGTGCCGCCGCTTGCCTGGCTACCACTCTCGCTCGCGGCCTTCCAGAATTCCAATCCCTCGGCCATCTTCGTGATCTTCATCACCTCGATCTGGCCTGTGATCATCAACACCGCCGTCGGTGTGCGCAACATTCCGGACGACTATCGCAACATCGCCCGTGTGCTGCGCCTCAACCCGCTGGAATTCTTCGTCCGCATCATGGTGCCGGCCGCAGCACCTTACATCTTCACCGGTCTCCGCATCGGCATCGGCCTGTCCTGGCTGGCGATCGTTGCCGCGGAAATGCTGACCGGCGGCGTCGGCATTGGCTTCTTCATCTGGGATGCATGGAACTCCTCGCGTCTCTCCGACATCATCGTGGCGCTCGCCTATATCGGCGTGACCGGCTTCATCCTCGACAAGCTCGTAGCGCTTCTCGGCAACGTCATCACCCGCGGCACCGCGAAGAACTGAGGAGACGATACCCATGAACGCCTATCTCAAGATCGACCATATCGACAAGAACTTCGAACGCGGCGGCACGAAGACGGAAGTCCTCAAGGACGTAAGCCTGACCATCGACAAGGGCGAGTTCGTCTCGATCATCGGCCATTCCGGTTGCGGCAAGTCCACCCTGCTCAACCTGATCGCCGGCCTCACCCGCGTGTCCTCAGGTGCTGTCCTCCTCGAAAACGTCGAGGTCAATGCACCAGGCCCGGAACGGGCCGTGGTTTTCCAGAACCACTCGCTCCTGCCATGGCTGACCGTCTACGAAAACGTCAATCTCGCCGTGTCCAAGGTCTTTGCCGGCCGCAAGACGAGAGCGGAAAAGCACGAATGGGTGATGCGCAATCTGGATCTCGTCCAGATGGGCCATGCCAAGGACAAGCGCCCGGCGGAAATCTCCGGCGGCATGAAGCAGCGTGTCGGCATTGCCCGGGCGCTGGCCATGGAACCCAAGATCCTCCTGCTCGACGAGCCCTTCGGCGCGCTTGACGCCCTCACCCGCGCCCATCTGCAGGATGCGGTGATGGAGATCCATTCCCGCCTCGGCAACACGATGATCATGATCACCCATGACGTCGACGAGGCCGTGCTCTTGTCCGACCGCATCGTCATGATGACCAATGGCCCGGCCGCCCGCATCGGCGAAGTGCTGGACGTCCCGATCCCGCGTCCACGCGACCGCATCGCGCTGGCTGCCGACCGAACCTACCTCAAATCCCGCGAAGCCGTGTTGAAGTTCCTCTACGAACGTCACCGCTTCGTCGAAGCTGCGGAGTAACCGACATGACGCAAAAACTCGTTATCATCGGCAATGGCATGGCGCCCGGTCGCATGCTCGAAGAACTGTTCGAAAGGGCGCCCGGCCTTTACGACGTGACGATCTTCAACGCCGAGCCACGCGTCAACTACGACCGCATCATGCTCTCGCCGGTCCTCTCCGGCGAAAAGGCCTACGAAGACATCGTCATCCACAATGACGACTGGTATGCCGCCAATGGCGTGACCCTGCACAAGGGCGCCAAGGTCACAGAGGTCGATCGCCATGCCAAGACAGTGACCTCGGCCAACGGCATCACCGCTTCCTATGACAAGCTCGTCATCGCCACCGGTTCGCTGCCCTTCATCATTCCCGTTCCCGGCCATCAGTTGGCGGGCGTTCTGCCGTATCGCGATCTCGACGACGTCGACAAGATGCTCGAGATCTCCAAAGGCAAAGGCCGCGCCATCGTCATCGGTGCAGGCCTGCTCGGCCTCGAGGCGGCTTACGGCCTCAAGCGCCAGGGCATGGATGTCACCGTCATCCACCTGATGCCGACCATCATGGAGCGCCAGCTCGACCCGGCCGCCGCCTACTTGCTTGAAAAGGCACTGACCGAATGCGGTATCGACATCATCACCAAGGCCAATACCAAGCAGATCCTCGGAACCGACAAGGTCGAGGGCATCGAGCTGGAAGACGGTCGTGTGATCACGGGCGACATGGTGATCATGGCCGTCGGCATCCGCCCGGCCTCCGGCCTCGCCAAGGAAGCCGGCATTGCCGTCAACCGCGGCATTGTCGTCGATGACGGCATGATGACCTCCGACCCGAACGTCTTTTCGCTCGGCGAATGCGCCGAGCATCGCGGCACCTGCTACGGCCTCGTCGCTCCGCTCTATGAGGCCGCCCGCGTTCTGGCCGATCGCCTCACCGGCGGGACCAGCGAATATTACGGCTCCGTCGTCAACACGAAACTCAAGGTCACCGGCATCAACCTGTTCTCCGCCGGCGACTTCGCCGAAGCCCCGGACCGCGAAGAAATCGTGCTGCGCGATGCCTCGGCCGGCGTCTACAAGCGCCTGGTGCTGAAGGACAACAAGATCCTCGGCGCCGTACTCTACGGCGAAACTGCGGATGGTTCCTGGTTCTTCGACCTGATGAAGCGCGGCACCGATATCTCGCAGATGCGTGAAACCCTGATATTCGGCCAGTCCTACCAGGGGGGTACCCCGCTGGACCCTATGGCGGCCGTTGCAGCCTTGCCGGATGATGCAGAAATCTGCGGCTGCAACGGCGTCTGCAAGGGCAAGATCACATCGACGATCTCGTCCAAGGGCCTGACCTCGCTCGATGACGTGCGCGCCCACACCAAGGCATCCGCCTCCTGCGGCTCCTGCACCGGCCTTGTCGAACAGTTGATGACGCTGACGCTGGGCGACAGCTACAATCCGGCCGCCGTCACGCCGATGTGCACCTGCACCGAACTCGGCCATGACGACGTCCGCCGCCTGATCAAGGCCAAAGGCCTGAAGACCATTCCGGCTGTCATGCAGGAACTGGAATGGAAGACCTCCTGCGGCTGCGCCAAGTGCCGCCCGGCGCTCAACTACTACCTCGTCTGCGACTGGCCGGATGAATATGCCGACGACTACCAGTCGCGTTACATCAATGAACGCGTGCATGCCAACATCCAGAAGGACGGCACCTATTCGGTCGTGCCGCGCATGTGGGGCGGCGTCACCAATGCAGCCGAACTGCGCGCCATCGCCGATGTCGTCGACAAGTTCGAGATCCCGCTGGTCAAGGTCACCGGCGGCCAGCGCATCGACCTTCTCGGCATCGAGAAAGAAGACCTGCCCGCCGTCTGGTCCGATCTCGGCAAGGCCGGCTTCGTCTCCGGCCAGGCCTATGCCAAGGGTCTTCGTACCGTGAAGACCTGCGTCGGCTCCGACTGGTGCCGCTTCGGCACGCAGGATTCGACCGGTCTCGGCATCCGCATCGAGAAATTCATGTGGGGGTCCTGGACGCCGGCCAAGCTCAAGCTTGCCGTCTCGGGCTGTCCGCGCAACTGCGCCGAAGCCACCTGCAAGGATATCGGCGTGATCTGCGTCGACAGCGGCTTCGAGATCCATTTCGCCGGCGCCGCCGGCCTGGACATCAAGGGCACCGAAGTGCTCGGCCTGGTAAAGACAGAGGACGAAGCTCTCGAATATATCGTGGCGCTGACCCAGATGTACCGCGAGCAGGCCCGCTATCTCGAGCGCATCTACAAATGGGCAAAGCGCATCGGGCTGGACGAGATCCGTAAGCAGATCATGACCGACGCGGAAAAGCGCAAGGCCTACTACGAGCGCTTCGTCTTTTCCCAGTCCTTCGCTCAGGTGGACCCCTGGTCGGAGCGCGTCTCCGGCAAGGACAAGCACGAGTTCAAGCCGATGGCGACCATCGGCTACAGCCAGGCAGCGGAGTGAGATCATGGATCAGAACTGGATCGACATCGGCCATATCGACGATATCCCGCTGCGCGGCGCACGCTGCGTGAAGACCCCGCAAGGCAAAGTCGCCGTCTTCCGCACCGCTGAAAACGAGGTCTTCGCCATCGAGGACCATTGCCCGCACAAGGGCGGCCCGCTCAGCCAGGGCATCGTCCACGGCAAGGCGGTCACCTGCCCCTTGCACAACTGGGTGATCTCGCTGGAAAGCGGCCGGGCGCAGGGCGCCGACGAAGGTGCGGTGCGCACCATTCCGTTGCGCAACATCGACGGCCAACTGTCGATGTCGCTCGAACGGGCGCTGATCGCCGCCGAGTAATCGTCCTACCGCGCGGGCACCCCAAATGGGGTGCCGGCAACCACGAGCGGAGACAACGCATGTCCACTGAAGTCAAGACCACCTGTCCCTATTGCGGCGTCGGCTGTGGCGTCATCGCCAGCGTCGATGGCGCCGGCAAGGTCAGCGTCAGGGGCGACCCGGACCATCCGGCCAATTTCGGCCGCCTCTGCTCCAAGGGCTCGGCCCTTGCCGAGACGCTCGATCTCGACGGCCGTGCACTCTATCCCGAAATCAAAGGTCACAGA
This sequence comes from Rhizobium sp. 18065, assembly GCF_902706095.1. Lineage (GTDB taxonomy): Bacteria > Pseudomonadota > Alphaproteobacteria > Rhizobiales > Rhizobiaceae > Allorhizobium. The sequence continues at coordinate 103,294 of NZ_CACSJP010000010.1, read as the reverse complement.
ACCAGCTGGAACACGGCTCTCGAAATGGTGGCCCAGACGTTCCAACAGACCGCCACAGAGCATGGCCCGGACTCGGTCGCCTTCTACGTGTCCGGACAGTTGCTGACCGAGGACTATTATGTCGCCAACAAGCTGATGAAGGGCTTTATCGGCTCCGCCAACATCGACACCAATTCCCGCCTCTGCATGGCCTCCTCGGTTGCCGGCCATCGCCGCGCATTCGGCGCAGACACGGTGCCTGGCATCTATGAAGACCTGGAACTGGCCGATCTCGTTGTGCTGGTCGGCTCCAACATGGGCTGGTGCCATCCGGTCCTCTATCAACGGCTAGCGGCAGCAAAGGCGGTTCGCCCCGGGCTGAAAGTCGTCGTCATCGACCCGCGCCGCACAGCGACCTCGGATATCGCCGATCTACACCTTTCGGTTCGCCCGGATGGAGACGTCGCCCTGTTCAACGGGTTGCTCGCCCACCTCGTCCAGCACAACGCAATCGACCAGAGCTATATCGCAGCCCATACCCATGGCTTCGCTGAGGCTTTTGCCGAAGCGGACATGTCGATGGCCGACCTGATCGAGGCAACCGGCCTGCCGGCCATGCAGATCCGACAGTTCTTCCATCTCTTCCTGACAACGGAAAAAACCGTCACCTGCTACAGCCAGGGCGTCAACCAGTCCTCCGTCGGCTCCGACAAGGTCAATGCGATCATCAACTGTCATCTGGCAACAGGCCGCATCGGCCGTCCCGGCATGGGACCCTTCTCGCTCACCGGCCAGCCGAATGCCATGGGCGGCCGCGAGGTCGGCGGTCTCGCCAATATGCTCGCTGCGCATATGGCGATTGAAAATCCGGACCATCGCGAAAAGGTCCAGCGCTTCTGGCAATCGCCGGTGATCTCCGACAAGGCAGGCCTCAAAGCTGTCGATATGTTCGAAGCCGTCGCCGATGGTCGCATCAAGGCACTGTGGATCATGTCCACCAATCCGGTTGTCTCCATGCCGGATGCCGATCGCGTCAAGGCGGCCATCGAGGCCTGCCCCTTCGTCGTCGTCTCGGATATCCTGAAGGACACCGACACGGCCCGTCTCGCGGACGTTCTTTTACCGGCCACCGGATGGGGAGAAAAATCCGGTACGGTGACCAATTCCGAGCGCCGCATCTCGCGTCAGCGCCCTTTTGTCACTGCACCCGGCGAAGCACGACCAGACTGGTGGCAGCTTGCCGAAGTCGGTAGGCGCATGGGCTTCGACAAGGCATTCGACTACACCTCGCCGGGCGAAATCTTTGCCGAACATGCAGCCTTGTCGGCCTTCGAGAATGATGACGAACGTGACTTCGACATTGGTGCCTACGCCGCTATCGACGAAGACGACTATGACAGCTTACGCCCCTTCCAGTGGCCACAGCAATTAGGCAAGCCATCCGGCGAAACCCGCTTCTTTGCTGATGGCCATTTCTATCATGCGGACCGCCGCGCCCGCTTCATTGCAACGCCGGCAAACCCGCCGGCGCGCACCAGCCTCGATTTCCCGCTGATCCTCAACACCGGCCGCGTGCGCGACCATTGGCACACAATGACGCGCACCGGAAAAAGCGCCCGGCTTTCGGCTCACATTGCCGAGCCCTTTGCCGAAATCCATCCGACGGACGCCGCGCAATACCGGATCGCCGATGCTGATCTCGTCGAGTTTTCCGCAGAAAACGGTGCCCGCGTCATCGTCCGTGCGCTGCTGACCGAACGCCAGAGCCGCGGCTCCGTCTTCGTTCCGATGCACTGGACGGGGGAAAACTCTTCGCTTGGTCGTATCGATGCGCTGGTCCCATCGATCACCGATCCGGTGTCCGGCCAACCCGCCTTGAAGCATGTCCCGGTCGCGATGAAGCGCTATGCCGCAAAGGCCTATGGTTTTGCGGTCAGCGTAGCGAAACCGGCAAACCTGGACGCCGCCTACTGGGTCATTGCCAAGGCCGATGGCGGCTGGCGCACCGAGCTTGGCTTCGAACAGGACAATATCGACTGGGAAGCCTGGGCACGACATGCATTCGCCATTCCGGCCGATGTCGAGGTAACCGGTTATGCCGATGCCCGCAGCTGCGATACCCGCCTCGCCTTCTTTGCCGGCCAGCACTTCCTCGGCGCCCTGTTCGTCGCCGCCAGCCCCGTGGCGGTATCGCGCAACTGGCTGGTCGGCCAACTGCGTGAGCAGCAGGCCGAAACCGCCAAGCGTTACGCGCTGATCGCCGGTCGGCCAAGCGCAGATCGCCCCGATCCCGGCGCCATAGTCTGCTCGTGCTTCTCGGTTGGCGTCAACCAGATTACCGGCGCCGTTCGCCAGGGCTGCTCAACCGTCGAGGCGGTGGGCACAACATTGTCTGCCGGAACCAATTGCGGCTCATGCCGCTCCGAAATCAGGAGGATCATCGATGCTTGCCACATCCTCGCAGCGGAATGAGCGCCGGCGACCCGAGCGGGTCGCACCTCTTGCAAAGCTTCCAGTCTTCTGGTCGCTGGAAGGCAAAACGGTGATTGTTGCCGGCGGCACCGATGGCGCCGCGTGGAAGGCCGAGCTTCTCGCCGCCTGCGGAGCACGGGTTCATGTCTATTGCCCAGAGGACGAGCTTTCCGATGTCTTTCTCGAACTGCTCGCGACAGCCAATGACGATGGCCGCTATGTCCTTCATCACCGCCATTGGCATACCGATATCTTCGAACACGCGGCCCTTGCCCTCGCCGATTGTGAAACCGACGAAGAGGCCGAAGCCTTCCACACGGCCGCCCGCGTGGCCGGCGTTCCGGTCAATGTCATCGACAAGCCTGCCTTCTGCCAGTTCCAGTTCGGATCGATCGTCAATCGCTCGCCGGTGATCGTATCGATTTCAACCGATGGCGCGGCCCCCATTCTGGCGCAGGCCATCCGCCGCCGCATCGAAACGCTTCTGCCGCAGGCCCTGAAGGGCTGGGCTGAACTTGCGCGCGACATCCGCGACCGGGTCAACGAACATCTCTCACCCGGACCGCAGCGTCGCACCTTCTGGGAACGCTTTGTCGACCGGACATTTGCCAGCAACCAATCGCCGGAGGAGGGCGTCGAGCGGGCGCTTCTGACAGAGGCCGAAAGCCTGTCGGAAGCGTCCGCCACCGGTCGCGTGACCCTGGTCGGCGCAGGCCCCGGCGATGCCGAACTGCTGACGCTGAAGGCGGTACGCGCATTGCAATCGGCTGACGTCATCCTCTTCGACGATCTTGTCTCATCAGAGGTCCTGGAACTGGCCCGGCGCGAGGCCAAGCGCATGCTGGTCGGCAAGCGCGGCGGTCGCGAAAGCTGCAAGCAGGACGACATCAACGCCATGATGGTGAACTTCGCCAAGGCCGGCAAACGCGTGGTCCGGCTGAAATCCGGAGACCCGATGATCTTCGGCCGCGCCGGCGAGGAGATCGCCCGCCTGGAGGCCGAAGGCATTCCGGTCGATGTCGTGCCGGGCATTACCGCTGCCAGCGCCATGGCATCAGCACTCGGCATCTCGCTCACCCACCGCGACCATGCGCAATCGGTCCGTTTCGTCACCGGCCATTCGCGCCATGGCGACCTGCCGGCCAACACGAATTGGGCAACCCTTGCCGACCCAACCGTGACCACCATTTTCTACATGGGCGGCCGGACGGCGGAAAAGATCCGCAAGGCGCTGGCGTCGAATGGCATGCCCCTGTCGACCCCTGCCGTGATCGTGACCTCCGTCACCCGCCCGAACGAGCGCCGCTGGTCGGGCACGCTCGGTGGACTCGCCGAGGCCGTTGCAATCATCGGCGTCGATGAACCGATCCTCATCGGCATCGGCAATGCCTTTGCCGCACGGGCAAAGGCAGCGGTAGAAATGCCGGTCCCGCTCTCGGAGCGTCGTGGGACGCGGGTGGCGCAGAGCGCCTAGGCAAGAACGCCCGGCCGGGCAAAGGTTGCGCTGGCCTCGCTGACGATAGAGACGTGATCATAGGCCGATTTGCCGGCGGCAAGCGTATCGCCACGCAGGATCGCGGTGACGATCTCGTCATGCTCGCGCCAGGACTTGGCAAGGCGCCCTTCAAGACGGAACTGCGCGCGACGAAACGGCGAAAGCCGCGCCCGTGTCTGGGTCACCAGTTCCAGGATATGGTCATTATGCGCGCCGCGATAAAGCTGGGTGTGAAACTCGATATTGTAGGCGGCATAGTCCTCGTCGGCCGAGGCGCGGACGATCCGGCTGGAGGCCTGGTGCATGTCTTCCAGATGCTTGCGCTCGGCAACGGTCATGCGCTCGGCGGACAGCCTTGCGCATATGCCCTCAAGCTCGGCCATCGCCTCGAACATCGAGTTGAGTGAGCTGCCACTGACATTGGTGACCACGGCCCGCTTGTTTGGCTGTCGGTCGACAAGACCCATGGCGCAGAGTTCCCGCAAGGCTTCGCGCACGGGCGTGCGCGACACCTCGAAGCGTGCCGCAAGCGACCCTTCGTCCATCTTCTCGCCGGGCTCAAGGCTGCCGGTAATGATCAGGTCCGCGATCGCCCGCACCATCTGTTCGACGGTCGTACCGGCACGGATGACGGCTTTTTTCTCAGGCTTGTCCACGGGCGATCCCACTTTGTTACTGCATACACATGCCAAAGCACCACGCTCAAGTCAAACCGGCACGACGCGGCGAGGACACTCCCGCACCATTCGCCGAAATGGTTGCCTATTTCCTAACCACGCCACCGCGTAAACTGCATACAGTTTGATCTTGTGGCTATAGGCCGAACGTTGACCCTCGTTTTATCAAGAGCTTACGCCTCTGGCACGCCGATTGCATACACTTTATTGCAGAATTCAAGAATGGCAAAAGCCAGATAAAGGGGAACTTCGATGACCAAGCTTATGTCCGTTACCCGCAGAACATTCCTGAAAACCTCCGCCGCTGGCGTCGCTGGAGCTGCCCTTGCTCCCAACGCCTTCTTCTCACCCGCCATGGCGCAGGCCGCTCTCACCGTCGGCTTCATCTATGTCGGACCGAAAGATGACTATGGCTACAACCAGGCCCATGCCGAAGGTGCGGCAGTACTGAAAAGCATGGCCGGCGTCACCGTCGTCGAGGAAGAAAACGTGCCGGAAACCGTCGATGTCCAGAAGACGATGGAATCGATGATCAACCTTGATGGCGCGACCCTCGTCTTCCCGACTTCCTTCGGCTACTTCGACCCCCATATGCTGGCCATGGCCGAGAAATATCCCGACGTCCAGTTCCGCCATTGCGGCGGCCTGTGGCAGGAGGGCAAGAACCCGATGAACACCGGCTCCTATTTCGGCTACATCGGCCAGGGCCAGTATCTCAACGGCATCACTGCTGGCTACGCTTCGAAAAGCAAGAAGATCGGCTTCGTCGCCGCCAAGCCGATCCCGCAGGTGGTGCAGAACATCAACTCCTTCCTGCTCGGCGCCCGCTCGGTCGATCCGTCCATCACCTGCCAGGTGATCTTTACCGGAGAATGGTCGCTGGCAGTCAAGGAAGCCGAAGCTACCAACGCCTTGATCGACCAGGGTGCCGACGTCATCACCTGCCATGTCGACAGCCCGAAGGTCGTGGTCGAGACTGCCGCCGGTCGCGGCGCCTTCGTCTGCGGCTACCATGCCAACCAGAGCCCGCTGGCGCCGGAGAAATACCTGACCGGTGCCGAATGGGCCTGGGGCAACGTCTACACCGATTTCGTCAAGAAGGCCCAGGCCGGCGAAAAGCTCGGAAACTTCGTTCGCGGTGGCCTGAAAGACGGCTTCGTCAAGATGAGCCCACTCGGCCCTGCCGTTTCGGCCGAAGCGCGGACCAAGTTCGAGGCAACGCAGGCGGAAATGATGAAGGGCGGCTTCTCCGTCTTCAGAAGCGGCCTGAAGGACAACAAGGGCACAGTCGTCGTCACCGCCGACCTTGCGGAAGATGCGATCGAACTGGAAAGCATGAGCTATCTGGTCGAGGGCGTTATCGGCTCGACATCCTGAAGCGCGCGGGAGCGGCGGCATGACCTTGGAAATAAACAGTCAGAGCCTCGTTCCACCCCCGGTGCGGGCCGGAGATTTCCGGCCTGCCATCGAATGGGCGGCGAGACGCGCAGAACCCCTCGCCATCGCACTGTTTGCGGTGGCCGTCGGACTTGCGATCTTCTCGGTCTTCATTGCCGTCATCGGCAAGTCGCCGCTTCAGCTCTTTCAGCTGATGTATGCCGGCGGCTTCGGCAGCTGGTTCTCGATCCAGAATGCCCTGAGCCGTGCAGCGCCGCTGCTGCTGACCGCGCTCTGCGTCGCCTTGCCCGCCCGCCTCGGCCTGACCGTGATTGGGGCCGAAGGCGCCGTCGTTCTCGGCGGGGTCGCTGCCGCAGCGATTGCCCTGCCGATCGTCGGCCTCGTGCCACCCCTGATGCTGTGGATCACCATGGGCATTGCCGCCATGATCATCGGCGGCATTTGGATCGGCCTGTCCGGCTTCCTGCGCCACTATCGCGGAGTCAACGAAACCATCGCCTCGCTTCTTCTGGCCTATATCGCCATCGCCCTGATGAACCAGTTGATCGAGGGACCGTTGCGCGACCCCGCCAGCCTCAACAAGCCTTCGACCACGCCGCTTTCTGCGGAATACATGCTCGGCCAGATCCCCGGCATGGATGTGCATTGGGGCTTCGCCGTCGGCGTCGTCGCCTGCATCATTTCCTACGTTGTCATCGAATGGACGACGAACGGCTTTGCCGCCCGCATTGCCGGCGGCAACATGCGCGCCGCCCAGATCCAGGGCCTGCCCGTCGGCCGCCTGATCGTCGGCTTCACATTTCTCGCCGGCGCCTTTGCCGGCCTCGCCGGCATGCTCGAGGTCGCCGCCGTTCAGGGCAGCGCCAATGCCTCGCTGGCTGCCGGCTACGGCTATACCGGCATCCTCGTCGCTTTCCTCGCCCGCCACAATCCGCTCGCCATCATTCCGGTCGCCATCCTGCTCGGCGGCATCGACGCCTCCGGCGGCCTGATCCAACGCCGCATGGCGCTTCCCGATGCGACCGTGCTCGTGCTCCAGGGTACGCTGTTCATCGCCGTCCTCTTTTCCGAAACCCTCTACGGCCGCTTCAAGATCTTCAATCCCGATCTGTGGAAACAGCCTGAAACCAGCAAGGGAGCAGCCTGATGGACGGAACCGATATTGGCCTCTGGGGCATTCCCCTTGCCATCATTGCCGGCGCCATCCGCGTCTCGACGCCATTCATCTTCGTCAGCCTCGGCGAAATGATCACCGAGCGCTCCGGCCGCATCAATCTCGGTTTGGAAGGCACGCTCGTCTTCGGCGCGATGGCCGCCTATGGCACAGCGGTCATGACAGGCTCTCCCTGGCTCGGCGTTCTGGCCGCCATGCTGGCTGGCTCGCTTTTCGGTCTGTTGCATGGTTTCATCTGCAAATTCCCCAAGGTCAACGACATCGCCATCGGCATTGCCATGATGCAGTTCGGCCTCGGCCTTGCTTTCTTCCTCGGCAAGCCCTTCATCCAGCCCTCGGCACCGAAGCTGCCCTCTATTCCCTTCGGCGGCTGGTCAAGCTATCCTCAGGTCCAGGCTGCCCTCAACATCAATGTCCTGTTCATCCTCGGCATAGCCCTTGCGTTCGCCTTGTCCTGGGCTCTGCGCAACACACGGCTTGGCCTGATCCTGCGCGTTGTCGGCGACAGTTCCGACGCTGCCCGCGCCATGGGCCTCAACCCCGACACCATCCGTCTTCTGGCAACGGCCGCCGGCGGTGCACTCGCGGCGGTCGGCGGCGCCTATCTTTCGCTCTTCTATCCCGGCTCCTGGAACGAAGGCATCTCCTCCGGCCAGGGCCTGATGGCCGTGGCACTGGTGATCTTTGCTCGCTGGAACCCAATCGGCTGCCTGCTCGCGTCGCTGCTTTTCGGCGGTGCCGGCGCGCTCGGTCCGGCCCTGCAATCGGTCGGCGTCACGGAAGGCTACTACCTTTTCTATGCGGCGCCTTACGTGCTGACCCTCATCATCATGATCGCGACATCCTCGCCCACCCGCTCGCTCGCGGGCGCGCCAGGGGCCCTGTCGCTGACCAAGTAACTCGACCACAAGGAAGATTTCCATGAACGGATTGGGTGGACTGAACAAATCCGAACACGGCGTCGGCATCGGCCTCGTTCAACTACAGTTGCCCAGCACAGTGACGACGGCCGACCTCGCACGTCAAACGCAGGTCATCGTCGATCTCGTCGGCAAGGCAAGGCGCAACCAGCCAGGCATGGATCTTGTCGTGTTCCCGGAATATGCCCTGCACGGCCTGTCGATGGATATCAATCCGGAGATCATGTGCACGCTCGACGGCCCGGAAGTCGCAGCCTTCAAGGCCGCGTGCAAGACCAACAGGATCTGGGGCTGTTTCTCGATCATGGAGCTCAACCCCGGCGGCATGCCTTACAATTCCGGCATCATCATCGACGACCAGGGCGAACTGAAACTCTACTATCGCAAGATGCATCCCTGGGTTCCTGTCGAACCGTGGGAGCCCGGCGATATTGGGATTCCCGTCATCGAGGGCCCGAAAGGGGCAAAGCTGGCCCTGATCATCTGCCACGACGGCATGTTCCCGGAAATGGCCCGCGAATGCGCCTACAAGGGCGCCGAAATCATGATCCGCACGGCAGGCTACACCGCACCGATCCGCGACAGCTGGAAATTCACCAATCAGTCGAACGCCTTCTGCAACCTGATGGTCACCGCCAATGTCTGCATGTGCGGCTCGGATGGCACATTCGACAGCATGGGCGAAGGCATGATCTGCAATTTCGACGGCACGATCATCGCCCATGGCACCAGCGGCCGGGTCAACGAGATCATCACCGCGGAAGTCCGCCCCGATCTGGTGCGCGAGGCCCGCCTTGGCTGGGGCGTCGAAAACAACATCTACCAGTTCGGCCACCGCGGCTATGTCGCGGTCGCCGGCGGCGCGCAGGACGCGCCCTACACCTACATGCACGATCTGATCGCCGGAAAATACCGCCTGCCCTGGGAAGACCAGATCAAGGTGACCGACGGCACGTCCTCCGGCTTCGACAAGCCCAACCGCCGCTATGGCGAAAATTTCAAACTGGCCGGCGAATAGGAGACACGTGATGGACGCGATGATCGAAACAATGACCAGCTACATCAAGGGCGATCCATACGACTGGCCCTATAACGGCAAGCTGCGGCCGGACAACACGGCGCTGATCATCATCGACATGCAGACCGATTTCTGCGGCAAGGGCGGTTATGTCGACCACATGGGCTACGACCTGTCGCTGGTACAGGCACCGATCGAGCCGATCAAGACGGTTCTGACCGCCATGCGCGCCAAGGGTTATCACATCATCCACACCCGCGAAGGCCATCGCCCTGACCTCGCCGACCTTCCGGCCAACAAGCGCTGGCGCTCGCAGCGCATTGGCGCAGGCATCGGCGACGCCGGCCCCTGCGGCCGCATTCTCGTGCGCGGCGAACCCGGTTGGGACATCATCGAGGAACTCTATCCGCTCGAAGGCGAGACGATCATCGACAAGCCGGGCAAGGGCTCGTTCTGCGCCACCGACCTCGAATTGATCCTCAACCAGAAGCGCATCGAAAACATCATCCTGACCGGCATCACCACCGATGTCTGTGTCTCGACCACCATGCGCGAGGCCAATGACCGCGGCTTCGAATGCCTGCTGCTGGAAGACTGCTGCGGCGCCACCGACTACGGCAACCATCTGGCGGCGATCAAGATGGTCAAGATGCAGGGCGGCGTATTCGGCTCGGTGTCCAATTCCGCAAAGCTGGTCGAGGCCCTACCCTGATGGCCTCCTGGCATGCGCAGGTCTACCGCGTTTCAGCCGACGGCCCAGACGATGTCTCGGGCGTCGAAGCGTTGTTTTCCAACGGCCTTGCGCCGGCAGACGTTGTCGCCATTCTCGGCAAGACCGAAGGCAATGGTTGCGTCAATGATTTCAGCCGCGGCTATGCCACACAGTCCTTCGAAAAGCTGTTTGCCAGACATGGCGTCGAAGGCGTGTCGATCATCATGTCCGGCGGCACCGAAGGCGCTCTTTCTCCACACTGGACGGTGTTTGCCCGCGAAAGATCGGATGCACCGGGCGCAGGCGCGCTGGCAATCGGTGTATCGAGAACGCCCGACCTTGCCCCTGCCCAGCTCGGCCGCAAGGGCCAGGTGACGATGGTCGCTGAAGGCGTCCGCCAGGCGATGAAGGATGCCGGCATAACGAGCCCCGGGGACGTACACTTCGTCCAGATCAAATGCCCGCTGCTGACTGCAAAAAGGGTGGCGGATGCACAGGCATCCGGTGAAACGACGGTGACCCGCGACACCTTGAAGTCGATGGGCTTTTCCCGAGGCGCATCCGCGCTCGGCGTAGCCGTCGCTCTGGGGGAAATCGCCGAAGATGCGTTCACCGACGCCGATATCGGCAACAGCTTTCACCTCTATTCCGGCTGCGCCTCAACCTCCGCCGGCGTTGAACTGTCCGATCACGAGATCATTGTGCTAGGCATGAGCAACGCATGGTCAGGTCCGCTCGCCATTGATCATACTGTGATGCAGGATGCGATTGACACCACATCCGTGCGTGCCGCGCGCGAGCGCCTGCCGCAAGGGGCTCTGCTGAAGGCGGTGCTGGCCAAGGCAGAGCCGGATCCGAGCGGATCCGTTCGCGGACGCCGCCACACGATGCTGGACGATTCCGACATCTCCGCCACCCGCCATGCCCGCGCCTTTGTCGGCGGCGTTCTCGCCGGCATCTTCGGCATGACCGATCTTTACGTCTCGGGTGGTGCCGAACATCAGGGCCCGCCCGGTGGCGGACCTGTCGCCATCATCGTTGAAAAGGAGCAGTGACCGTGAGCATTATCGGTGAGATCCTTCGTACGAAAGACATTCCCGCCGTCGGCATCGAAACCGTCGACATGACCATGCGCTTCGGCGCATTCACCGCGCTCGACCATGTTTCGATCAAGGTCGAACCTGGTTCCTTCCATGCGCTGCTCGGCGAAAATGGCGCCGGCAAGTCGACGCTGGTCAAATGCATCATGGGCTTCTACCGCCAGACATCCGGCCAGTTGATGGTCGACGACCGGGAAGTGTCCGTCGCCTCGCCGCGCGATGCTGCCGCCTTCGGCCTCGGCATGGTCTACCAGCACTTCACCCTGGTACCCTCGCTGACCGGTGCGGAAAACCTTGTGATCAGCCGCGCTAAAGTCCCGGCCGTGATCAACTGGGCGCAGGAAAAGAAGGCCCTCGCCGCCTTCATGCAGACCATGCCCTTCGAGATTCCGCTGCACCGCCCGGTCGCCGAACTTGCGGCCGGCGAAAAGCAGAAGCTCGAAATTATCAAGCAACTTTATCTCGGTCGCCGCTTTCTCGTGCTCGACGAGCCGACCTCGGTCCTGACGCCTGCCGAAGCCGACGACATGCTCGGTCTTGTCCGCGGCCTGACAGCAAGCGGCGAACTGACCGTGCTGATGATCAGCCACAAGTTCCATGAAGTGACGAAATTTGCCGATGCCGTCTCGGTTCTGCGCAAGGGCAAGCTGACCGGTGGTGGCAAGACCTCCGAGCTTTCCACCCGGGACATGGCTGCGATGATGATCGGCGACGTCAAGCTCGCCGAACTCGACACGCGCCTGCCCGTCAACGGGAGTGCAACACAGATTCTTGCCCTCACCAGCGTCAAGGCACCAGACCGCAGTGGTCTGAAAACCATCGAGATCGACAAGCTGGTCGTGCATTCCGGCGAAATCGTCGGCATCGCCGGCATATCCGGCAACGGCCAGAAGGAACTGTCCGAAATCCTTGCCGGCCAGCGTCCGACCGATACGGGCGATGTAGCGGTCAAGGGCAAGCCATATGGAGCGACACGGGCAGAAACCCGCGCCAACAATGTTCGCTTTATACCGGAAGAGCCATTGCAGAATGCCTGCGCACCGAAAATGAGCGTTTCCGAAAACCTGTCCTTTCGCACATTCGACCTGAAAACCGACGGCCGCGAAACCCGCTGGCTTGACGGCCGCGCCATGCGCCGCCTCGCCGGCAGGCTGATCGGCGATTTCAAGGTCAAGACGGCCTCGCCTGCCTCGCCCATAGCTTCGCTGTCCGGCGGCAATGTCCAGCGCGCCGTGCTCGCCCGCGAGCTGACCGGCGACGTCGATCTGCTGGTCGTCTCCAATCCCTGTTTCGGTCTCGATTTCTCGGCAGTCGCCGAAATCCGCTCGCGTATTATGAAAGCCCGCAATGGCGGTACGGCCGTACTGCTGATCTCCGAAGATCTTGACGAACTGATGGAGATGTCCGACCGCATTATCGTCATGTCCGACGGCAAACTGGTTTATGAAACCCCGGCGCGCGAAGCTGACATTTCCGTCATCGGCGCTCACATGGCGGGGCATCACTGATGACAGATGTCAAAGCCCTGCCCTTCTCCTTCCCGCTCAGGCGCGACAGTGTCGCCCTGATCGTCATCGACATGCAGCGCGATTTCGCCGAGCCCGGCGGCTTCGGCGAAACCCTCGGAAACGACGTCAGCCATGTCTCGGTCATCGTGCCGGACGTCAAGCGCCTGATCGACGGCTTTCGCCATGCCGGCCTTCCGGTGATCCACACTCAGGAATGCCATCGACCGGATCTGTCGGACCTTCCACCCGCAAAGCGCAATCGTGGCAATCCGAGCTTGCGGATTGGAGACCAGGGGCCAATGGGCCGGATCCTGATCGCCGGCGAACCCGGCACTGCGATCCTTCCGGAACTTGAGCCTATCGAAGGCGAACTGGTGATCGAGAAGCCTGGCAAAGGTGCCTTCTATGCCACGTCGCTCGGTAAAGACCTGCAGGAACGCGGCATCACGCAACTCGTCTTTGCGGGGGTGACCACAGAGGTCTGCGTCCAGACCACCATGCGCGAAGCCAATGATCGCGGCTATGAATGCCTGATCGTCGAAGAGGCGACGGCCAGTTATTTCCCGCATTTCAAACAGGCCGCCCTCGACATGATCCGCGCGCAGGGCGGCATCGTCGGCTGGACGGCCCATCTCGATGATCTCCTGAAGGGACTGATGCATGCCTGAAACCACCCGGGAAGGCCTGATCAATGGCGGCTGGAAAAACCTCGATTTCGACCCGTTCCGCGACGGCGTCACCATTCATTGGATCAATCCGTTCGTCGACGATCAGCCAGGCGTGGCGCTGCTGAAATACGAAGCGGGCGCCGGCGTTCCACGCCACCGGCACGAGGGACTGGAAACCATCCTCGTCCTGCAGGGAACCCAGTCGGACGAGGCGGGTGACTATGGTCCCGGCTGCTTTGTCGTCAACGCCAAGGGCAGCGAACATTCGGTCTGGAGCGATACCGGCTGTGTTGTGCTGATCCAGTGGGACCGGCCGGTCAACATCCTCGGCGAGACCTGATCAGACACTGACCAGAGACCGTGTGAGGCTGTTCATGCATGCAACACCTGACTCCGTCACCAGAAACTGGTCCTCGATCATCAGCGCGCCAAGGCCCTGGGCGTAGAATGGTGCCTCCAGCGCCACGACCATGTTCGGCTCGATGAACTCAGCACTGTTGTGCGAGAAAAATGGCCACTCCTCGATCCCGACACCACCGCCGACCGAATGACCAAAATGGCCGCGGTAATATTCGCTGAAACCATCGTTGCGCATCGAGCCGAGCATCGCCGCGTGAACCGCACCGAAACTGTTGCCGGGTCGTACCTGCTCGAGCCCGACGGAAAAGGCATTTTCGAGCGCCTTGTAGATATCGAGCGCAAGGGGCACCGGCGATCCAAGACAGAACGTCCGGGCACCATCCGACGAATAGCCGTCGACCAGCGTGCCGACATCCGCCTTGACCAGTGCTCCCGGAACAACGATCGCGCCAGCATCACCGAGATCTGGCCCGACCGAGATATAATCCCAATGCCCGCTCAACGCATATCCATTGCCATTGGCCTCAGACCGGGCGCCCTGAAGCCACGCCGTCGACAGGGTCGACAGCGACACATCGGGTGCAATCTCCTCGCGCATGCGGATCAACCCCGCTTCGGCTGCCCGGCTCGCCCGCTGCAGCCGGATGATCTCGGCTGGCGTCTTGATCGACCGCAGCCGACGCAATGCGGGCGAGCCGTCGAGCCATGTCACATCCGGCAGCAATGCCTTGAGCTTGAGGAAATCGGCCGCCGGCATGAATTCCAGATCGACACCGATCCGGCCCCTGGCAAGACCCCGCTCGCGCAACAGGTCGTCGAGCAGACGGAAACAGGCATCCTGATCGAATGTCTCAGGCCGAGGTCCGGTATTCCAGGCTTTCCGATAGGCGGCATTGACACCCGCGACATCGTTTTCGTCCTGAAGTCCAACGCTGTCGATCCAGATGCGATGCGTCCGAATATCGGCGTCCGGCAAGGCTTTCCGGACCGCCCCGGCGGCATGATCGCTGACGACAACTGCAAGCGGCGAGCCGGCATCCGCAGGCACAATGGCAATCGCCGATCCCGCCCGCCCCCACATGGTTGCAACCCCGGCCGGAGCACCGATTGCATAGCGAAACGTTTCAGGCTGGAACAGCACCAGTGCATCGAAGTGTTCGGCACCAAGTATTCTCTGGGCGCGCACGCGGTCTAGATCGCTCACATTTCCATCCTGTCGTCCGTCGGTCTGTAGCGATCCTGCGAGGATCGCTGAAACGCAAAATCGCCCGAATGCCGGGCGATTTCACACATTGTCTTCGCCTTACATAGCCAAGACTTTAAGCCTGCGGCTGCTTGGTCTTGCGCAGGTAGGGCAGGACCGTATCGAATGAGCCGAAGCGGGTGATGGCATCTTCGTTGGAAACGGCAGCCGTGATGATCACGTCGTCACCCTGCTTCCAGTTGGCCGGCGTGGCCACCTGGTGTTTGGCCGTGAGCTGGATCGAATCGATCGTGCGCAGGATTTCGTCGAAGTTGCGGCCGGTGGTCATCGGATAGGTCAGGATCAGCTTGATCTTCTTGTCCGGGCCGATGACATAGACAGAACGAACCGTCGCATTGTCGGCAGGCGTGCGGCCTTCCGAGCTGTCACCGGCATCGTCGGGCAGCATGTCGTAAAGCTTGGCAACCTTGAGGTCATTGTCACCGATCAGCGGGTAGTCGACGTCGAAACCGGTCGCCGTCTTGATGTCCTGCTTCCATTTCACATGGCTGTCGACCGGATCGACCGAGATACCGATGACCTTGACATTGCGCTTGCGGAATTCGCCGTCGAGTCCGGCCATCGCTCCCAGCTCGGTCGTGCAGACCGGGGTGAAATTCTTCGGATGCGAAAATAGAACCGCCCAGCTATCACCGATCCAGTCATGGAAGCTGATCGCTCCCTGGGTCGTGTCGGCCGTAAAGTCAGGCGCAGCCTGGTTGATACGCAGTGTCATGTCCAGCTCCAGTCAAAATCTGTTGATCTGTATCGTCCAGGGTTGAATGCTGCAAACCTGCAAGACGCGTGGTGACTTGGCCCGTAGTGACTTTTGGCCAGCGTCATAGTCCGCGTCTCCTTTGCCCGCGCGCTCGGAAGCCGCACCCGGCGGAAAGTTCAGCATCAGACCCGATCGTGAAAAAGGCCTCCGAAGGAGACCTTTGAACAACTAAGCAGTCTTGGTTGTCTTTTACAAGACGAAGAGCAGGCCCGCGATAAAGCCGATCGAGAGAAACGCAACCACCAGGGCGCATTTATCGGACCAGACTCGTGCGCCGCGGCGCGCGGTCTTCTGATGTTCATTTTGGCAAGTTGCAAACGCCATCATCAACTCCGGTCTAGAGAATGGGGAACATGCCCCAGAAGAATATCTCATGACGCCGGCAATCGGCGTCATCGGTGTCATCATCATGAGCCGCAACAAAAGGTCTTTTTCTCTCCGGAACCCGCGGCGCTCTGTCGCTTTGCGGTACCAGCCTCCGTGCAAGACCGAAAAGATCAAAGGAAAGCATTTCCACACTGTGGGGCATTGCCGATCCCTCCAACTGTCGCGTTCATCATGAACTCACGGTCACAGTTTCGTCACATTTGGGTCGCGTGTCAATAATCACTACCAAATTGGTATTCTAACTTTCGTCCCATAGGCAGAATGCATAACTCGCCTTGGGAGTTCCCGGGAAATGAGTGCGCAAACGCAGCTGACAACCGCGACATATCGGCCGGCATCTCCAAGCCTTTGATCGGGACACCGATCAGACGTGTTCGGCCTCCGATGAACGTCGGCGCAACCGGCGCCGCGTATCAGAAGGACTTTCCGAAAAACTCGCCCTGTAGCTGCGCGAAAAGGCTGACGCCGAATTGAAGCCGGTCTCGGCCGCGATCTCGGCAAACGATGCCTTCGTCTCGATCACCTTCCTGCGCGCCGCATTCAACCGGAGCGCCAGATAGTGCAGATGCGGCGCTGCCCCGACATCATCCTGGAACAGTGCCTGCAGATGCCGGGCGCTGATACCGACTCGTCGCGCCAGCCGGACAAGGGTCAGCGGCTGCTCGACATGCTCTTCCATCAACCGCACCGCATGCGCCACCCGCGGATCCCGCATCCGCAATCCCACGGTCGATGGCGTGTGCTGTCCCTCCCCCTGGAAGCCACCCTGCTCGTAGCTGAACAGTCGGCTGACCTCGAGCGCCAGTGTATAGCCCTGGCGCCGGCGGATGATCTCCAGCATCAGGTCCATGGTCGGCAGCGAACCGCCTGTCGTGATCCGCTTGCCGTCGATGACGAAACGATCCTTGACGGCGCGCACCTGCGGATAAGCCAGCGCAAATTCCTCGAAATCCTCCCAATGCGCGGTCGCTGAAACATTGTCGAGCAGGCTTGCCTCGGCCATCAGCCACGTTCCGGATTCGATCCCCGCGATGATCGAGCGATAACGTGCGCTCTGCGACAATGTCCGCTTCAGGGCCGGCGTAGCTGCATCGCGCCAGTTATAACTCGCCAGTACGAAGAGCGGCGCGGTCTCGGCACTTTGTTGGAACATACCATCAGCCGGCATCGGCACATGGCTGGTCGTCATCGCGGCCTGGCCGTCGGGCGTGAACACCCGCCAGCGATAGAGCTCGCTTCCTGAGATACGGTTGGCACCCCGCAACGGTTCGATCACCGATGCGATCAGGATCAGGTTCGTGTCCGGCAGAACCAGAAGATCGATATCCAGACGGTCAAGGGAAGGGACAAGCAAAACGGCCTCCAGCGCTTCCGATAAAGTATCAAAAGCTTCCGATTGTGCAAAGCATCCGTTGAATTCTTGTTGCGTAATGCCCTCAATAACGAGGGAGAACAACAATGCCTCTTGCGATGAACCGCGATGTATTCATCACCTGTGCCGTGACCGGCGCTGGCGACACGGTCTCGAGATCGAGCCATGTGCCGATCACCCCCAAGCAGATCGCCGATAGCGCCATTGATGCCGCAAAGGCCGGCGCGGCAGTCGTGCATTGCCACGTGCGCGATCCGGAAACCGGCGCCGCCAGCCGCCGCAACGTTCTCTACAGGGAAGTGACCGACCGCATCCGCTCCGCCGATGTCGATGTCGTGCTCAACCTGACTGCCGGCATGGGCGGCGATCTGGTCTTCGGCAATGTCGAGGCGCCCTTCCCGCTGAATGAAAAGGCTACCGATATGGCCGGCGCCACCGAGCGCGTCAGCCACGTCGCCGAATGCCTGCCGGAGATCTGCACCCTCGATTGCGGCACGATGAACTTTTCGCTCGGCGATTACGTCATGACCAACACGCCGTCGATGCTGCGCGAGATGGCGCGCCAGATGACGGCGCTCGGCGTGCGCCCGGAAATCGAAGCCTTCGACACCGGCCATCTGTGGTTTGCCAAGCAGCTTGTCGAGGAAGGCCTGATCGAGGATCCGGTGCTGATCCAGCTGTGCATGGGCATCCCGTGGGGGGCGCCCGACGACCTCAACACCTTCATGGCCATGGTCAACAACGTGCCGGCCAGCTGGACCTTCTCGGCATTTTCGATCGGCCGCAATGCGCTTGCCTACCCAGCAGCCGCCGTGCTCGCCGGCGGCAATGTCCGCGTCGGCCTCGAAGACAATCTCTATGCCGGCAAGGGCATGCTCGCGACCAATGCGCAGCTCGTCGAAAAAGCCGTGACTGTCATCGAAGGCGTGGGCGCCCGCATCATCGGGCCGGCCGAAGTCCGCGAAAAACTGAAACTGACAAAACGCTGAGGTCGAAATGAGCAAGATCAACAAGGCAGCCTGTATCGGTGGCGGCGTCATCGGCGGCGGATGGATCGCCCGGTTTCTGCTCGCCGGCATCGATGTCGCCGTCTTCGACCCGCATCCGGAAGCAAAGCGCATCGTTGCCGAAGTGCTGGCCAATGCCGAACGCGCCTATGCCATGCTCACCGGCGCACCGATGCCGGCGCGTGGCACGCTCACCTTCTGCGAAACGCTGGAAGAGGCCGTCATCGGAGCCGACTGGATCCAGGAAAGCGTGCCCGAACGCCTCGACCTGAAGCGCGGCGTCCTGACCAGGATCGATGCCGCCGCAAAGCCCGATGCCCTGATCGGTTCGTCCACCTCCGGCCTGCTGCCGACCGACCTGCAGCGCGACATGAAACATCCAGAGCGGCTGTTCGTCGCCCACCCGTACAATCCCGTCTATCTCCTGCCGCTGGTCGAGATCGTCGGCGGCGAGAAGACATCGAAAGACACAATCAAAGCCGCCATGGACCGGCTTGCGCCCATCGGCATGAAGGGCGTGCACATCGCCCGCGAAATCGAGGCTTTCGTCGGCGACCGGCTGCTGGAAGCGCTGTGGCGCGAAGCGCTGTGGCTGATCAAGGACGACATCTGCACCGTCGAGGTGCTGGACGATGTCATCCGCTATTCGTTTGGCCTGCGCTGGGCGCAGATGGGCCTGTTCCAGACCTATCGCATCGCCGGTGGCGAAGCCGGCATGCGCCATTTCCTCGCCCAGTTCGGCCCCTGCCTGCAATGGCCATGGACCAAGTTTACCGACGTCGTCGATCTCGACGATGCCCTGGTTGAAAAAATCGGCCAGCAGTCGGACGAGCAGGCGAACGGCCAGTCGATCCGCGAATTGGAGCGCATCCGCGACGAAAACCTGGTCGGCATCCTGCAATCACTCAAAGGTGGCAATGGCGGCGAAGGCTGGGGCGCCGGCAAGCTGCTCAAGGATTTCGAACAGAGCCTCTGGGCGAAAGGCGGCGCCAAGACCGAACCGGATTTTGCAAAACCGCTCCGCCTCGTCGATACCAAGGTGAGCCCGGCCTGGGTCGACTACAACGGCCACATGACCGAGCATCGCTACCTGCAGGTCTTCGGCGACACGACCGACGCCCTGTTGCGGCTGATCGGCGCCGATCTTGCCTATGTCGAAGCCGGTCACAGCTACTACACGGTCGAGACCCATATCCGCCATATCGGCGAAGCGAAACTGGGACAGGCGATCCATGCGACGTGCCAGATCCTGTCCACCGACGACAAGCGGCTGCATGTCTTCCACACCATCCACGACACGGCGAGCGGAGACACCATTGCCACGGCCGAGCAGATGCTGCTGCATGTGAATTCGGCAGCGGGCAAGACCGTACCGGCACCGGCCGAAATTCTGGACCGACTGCAGCCGATCGCGGCAGCCCATGCCAACCTTCCTGCTCCCGATGGGACCGGCCGTCATGTGGGGCAGAGAAAATGAACTTCGGTCTGACCCAGGAACAGGAAATGGTCGTCCAGACCGTGCGTGATTTCGTCGAAAGCGAAATCTACCCGCACGAGGACCTCGTCGAACGCACGGGCGAGGTCCCGCCTGACCTCGGAGCCGATATCAAACGCAAATGCCTCGAACTCGGTTTTTATGGCTGCAACTTCCCCGAGGAACTCGGCGGCGCGGGCCTCGATCCGCTGACCTTCACGCTGGTCGAGCGTGAACTCGGCCGGGGCTCCATGGGCCTGACCGTCTTTTTCGGCCGCCCTTCCGGCATCCTGATGGCCTGCGAGGGCGAGCAGCGGGAGCGATATTTGCTCCCCGCCATTCGCGGCGAAAAAGTTGATGCCCTCGCCATGACCGAGCCTGATGCCGGCTCGGACGTACGGGGCATGAAATGTTCGGCCCGCCGTGACGGCAGTGATTTCATTGTCAACGGCACCAAACATTTCATCTCCCATGCCGATCTCGCCGATTTCGTCATCCTCTTTGCCGCAACCGGCGAGGAGCAAACAGCGAAAGGTCCGAAGAAAAAGATCACCGCCTTCCTCGTCGATCGCGGCACACCGGGTTTCGAGATCCGCAAGGGCTACAGTTCGCTCTCCCATCGCGGCTACCACAACAGTATCCTGACCTTTACCGACTGCCGCCTTCCCGCGACCCAGGTCCTGGGGGAAGTCGACCACGGCTTCGACATTGCCAACGAATGGCTGTCGGGTACGCGGCTGACGGTGGCAGCGACCTGCGTCGGCCGTGCGCGCCGCGTCTTCGATTTGGCCCTGCCCTACGCTGCCGAGCGCAAGCAGTTCGGCAAACCGATCGGCGCCAATCAGGGCGTCTCGTTCAAGCTCGCCGACATGATCACCGAGATCGACGCGGCAGACCTTCTCACCCTGTCGGCCGCATGGCGGGTCGGCGAAGGCCTCGACGCCAATCGTGAAGTCGCATCGGCCAAGCTCTATGCCTCGGAAATGCTGGCAAGGGTCACCGACGAAGCCATCCAGATATTTGGCGGCATGGGGCTCATGGACGACCTGCCGATCGGCCGCTTCTGGCGCGACGCCCGCGTCGAGCGCATCTGGGACGGGACATCGGAAATCCAGCGCCACATCATCAGTCGCGATCTCCTCAGACCGTTCGGAGCGTAATGCATGGCCAAACGCTCGCTCGACCGCCTGATCCGCCCGCAATCCATCGCCGTTTTCGGCGGTCGCGAGGCAAGGCGTGTCATCGAGCAATGCGACCGCATGGGATTTCCGGGTGAAATCTGGCCAGTGCATCCCAGTCTCGACATCGTTCTCGGCAGGCGCTGCTATCGCTCGGTCGACGACCTGCCGGCCACACCGGACGCTGCCTTTGTCGGCGTCAACAGGATGCTCACCGTCGAGATCATCCGCAAGCTTGCGGCAGTCGGGGCCGGCGGTGCGGTCTGTTATGCCTCGGGCTTCAGCGAAGCCGCTGGTGAATTTGCCGACGGCATCGCACTGCAGGCGGCGCTGGTCGAAGCGGCCGGCGCGATGCCGATCGTCGGACCGAACTGTTATGGCCTGATCAACGGCCTGGACGGCGCCCTGCTCTGGCCCGACCAGCACGGCATCATCCGCGTCGAAAAGGGCGTGGCGATCCTGACGCAGTCCTCCAACATCGCCATCAATCTGTCGATGCAGCGTCGCGGCCTTCCGATCGCCTATCTGATGACTGCCGGCAACCAGGCACAGACCGGCATCTGCGACCTGGCCATGGCGACACTCGAGGATCCGCGCGTTACCGCCGTCGGCCTGCATGTCGAAGGTTTCGACAGTCTCGCCTCATTGCAGGCTCTGGCTGATCGCGCCCGTGTATTGAAAAAGCCCGTCGTGGTGCTGAAGGTCGGAAAATCCGAACAGGCCCGAATGGCGACCGTTTCTCATACGGCTTCCTTGGCGGGCGGCGACGCTGTCGCGACGGCCGTCTTTGCCCGTCTCGGCATCGGTCGCGTGTCGACATTACCTGAACTGATCGAGACGCTGAAACTCCTGCATGTCGCAGGTCCGCTTTCCAGCAACAGAATATCGTCGATGAGCTGTTCCGGCGGTGAGGCTTCGCTTGTCGCCGACGCCGCCTGCAACAAAGCAGTAGAATTCTCGCCGCTCGAGGTCGGGCAATTGCCGGAGCTGCGCCAGAGCCTCGGCGATATGGTCACGCTCTCCAATCCACTCGACTACCACACATTTGTCTGGGGCGATTTCGACCGCCAGCGCCGGGCTTTTTCAGCGATGTTTCGCGGCAACTACGCCCTGAACCTGCTGGTGCTCGACCTGCCGCGCGCCGACCGTTGCGATGACACAGACTGGATCACGACGATCGACGCGGTGACAGCCGCGGCATCCGAAACAGGCGCAAGAGCCGGCATCATCGCCACCCTTCCGGAAAACATGCCGGAACACATTGCGCTTCGATTGATGGCGAACGACATCGTTGCATTTTGCGGGGTCGACGAGACCATAGCGGCAGCCGCGGTCGCAAGCGGCATCGGGGCGGCATGGCAAAAGCCGGCAGCAGCCCCGATGCTCGATGTCCGGCCGATTGCCGGTGACCTGGCAACCTTGAGCGAATTCGAAGCCAAGACGGAGCTTGCCAAATTCGGCGTAAATGTCCCCCAAGGTCTTGTGGCCGACAGCCCGCGACAGGCAGCAATCCACGCCACCCAGCTCGGTTTTCCGGTCGCGATCAAAGGTCTCGGCATCGATCACAAGAGCGAAGCGGGCGCCGTCATTCTCAACCTTTGCGATCATAAGCAGGTTGACCAGGCCGCCAACAGCATGGCCTCGATCACCTCCCGTTTTCTCATCGAGACAATGGTTGAACGGCCAGTCGCCGAGCTGATCGTCGGCGCCATCCGCGACCCCCTGGCCGGAATGGTCCTCACCCTTGGCGCAGGCGGAATTTTGGTTGAATTGCTTCAGGATTCAGCGATTGTCACGCTTCCGACGACAGAAGAGGCCATTCTGGAAGCGTTATCGTCCCTGAAGATCAAAAAACTCATCGACGGCTATCGCAACACAACCGCCGGCGATCTCGGCGCCACCGTGAAAACCGTCGCAGCAATAGCAGATTATGTCGTAAAGAACGCCGCAAGCTTGGAAGAACTCGACCTTAATCCATTGATGATCCTCAAGAATGGGCATGGTGCCGTTGCGGCAGATGCCCTCGTTCGGCGAAGGAGGTAGCATAGGTTGAACAGTCCGATCCGCACCCGGCGCGACGGTGGCATCTTCGAGGTCGTCATCGACCGTCCAAAGGCCAATGCCATTGACCTTGCGACCAGCCGCGAGATGGGCCTGATTTTCCGAAATTTCCGCGACGACCCGGATCTGCGCGTCGCGATCCTCACCGGAACCGGCGAGAAATTCTTCTGCGCCGGCTGGGACCTGAAAGCGGCAGCGGACGGCGATGCAGTCGACGGCGATTACGGCATTGGCGGCTTCGGCGGGTTGCAGGAACTGCGTCACCTGAACAAGCCGGTCATCTGCGCCGTCAACGGTATCTGCTGCGGCGGCGGACTGGAAATCGCGCTATCGGCCGACCTGATCATTGCCGCCGATCATGCAACGTTTGCCTTGCCGGAGATCCGCTCCGGCACGGTGGCCGACGCAGCCTCGATCAAACTGCCAAAGCGCATTCCCTATCATATAGCCATGGACATGCTGCTGACCGGCCGCTGGCTCGATTGCGCGGAAGCCCACCGCTGGGGCTTTGTCAATGAAATCGTCGCCGCAGACCAACTCATGGACCGCGCCTGGCAACTGGCGCGCCTGCTCGAAAGCGGCCCGCCGCTGGTCTATGCCGCCATCAAGGAAATCGTCCGCGAGGCAGAGGGCGAACCGTTCCAGACTGTGATGAACAAAGTCACCAAAAGACAGCTGGCAACGGTCGACGCGCTTTACGCGAGCGAGGATCAGAAGGAAGGTGCAAGGGCCTTCGCCGAAAAGCGAGACCCGATCTGGAAGGGAAAGTGAAAAGTGCGGCTGCAACCGTGCCATTTTCCCGCATGAAAAGACCAAGCATGGCCGGAAGAGGAAACCGACTCTGCTGAAGATCGAAGAGTTCTGTCAACTTACAATAACGAAGGAACAGGGGAATGACTGACTATTTGAACCACCTCGCCAAGGGCGGCCTTAGCCGCCGCGAATTCATGGGTCGCGCGCTTGCCGCCGGCGTCTCTCTGACCGTTGCAAGCCAATTGTTTGCCGACAGCGCCCAGGCGCAGGAGCCGAAGCGCGGCGGCCACCTGAAGCTAGGCCTTGAGGGCGGTTCGGCCACCGACAGCAACGACCCGGCCAAGTTCCTGTCGCAGGTGATGTTCTGCATCGGCCGCTGCTGGGGCGACATGCTGGTCGAATCCGAGCCGCTGACCGGCCAGCCGGTCCCGGCGCTCGCCGAAAGCTGGGAGCCTTCTGCCGACGCATCGACCTGGACCTTCAAGATCCGCAAGGGCGTCAAGTTCCACGACGGCAAGGATCTGACGATCGAAGACGTCGTGAAGACCCTGCAGCGCCACACCGACGAAAAGTCGGAGTCCGGCGCCCTTGGCGTGATGAAATCGATCAAGGAAATCAAGGCGGACGGCGGCAATCTCGTGCTGACCCTGACAGAAGGCAATGCCGACCTGCCATTGCTGCTGACCGACTATCACCTCGTCATCCAGCCGAATGGCGGCTATGACGATCCAAGCTCGGCAAACGGCACCGGTCCCTACAAGATGACCAGCTTCGAGCCCGGCGTGCGTGCCACGTTCGAGCGCAACAAGGAAGACTGGCGCACCGACCGCGGCTTCGTCGACACGATCGAGATCATCGGCATCAACGACGCCACGGCCCGTATCGCAGCCCTTTCGTCCGGCCAGGTGCATTACATCAACCGCGTCGATCCGAAGACCGTATCGCTGCTCAAGCGCGCGCCGACCGTTGAAATCCTTTCGACGTCGGGCCGCGGCCACTACGTGTTCATCATGCATGCCAATACCGCGCCGTTCGACAACAACGACCTGCGCATGGCATTGAAATACTCGATGGACCGCGAAACCATGGTCGAGAAGATCCTCGGCGGCTATGGCAAGGTCGGCAACGACTTCCCGATCAACGAGACCTATGCGCTCTTCCCCGAGGGCATCGAACAGCGCGCCTATGATCCGGACAAGGCCGCCTTCCACTACAAGAAATCCGGCCACAGCGGACCGGTCCTGCTGCGCACGTCTGACGTCGCCTTCCCGGGCGCTGTCGATGCCGCCGTACTCTACCAGGAAAGCGCCAAGAAGGCCGGCATCGAGATCGAGGTCAAGCGCGAGCCGGGCGACGGTTACTGGTCCAACGTCTGGAACGTCCAGCCCTTCTCGACCTCCTACTGGGGCGGCCGTCCGACACAGGACCAGATGTATTCCACCGCCTATCTCTCGACCGCCGACTGGAACGACACTCGCTTCCTGCGTCCCGACTTCGACAAGATCCTGCTCGAAGCCCGCTCCGAACTCGACGAGGCCAAGCGCAAGGAAATGTACCGCGACATGGCGATGATGGTCCGCGACGAAGGCGGCCTGATCCTGCCGATGTTCAATGACTTCGTGAACGCCGCCTCCAAGCAGGTGAAGGGCTACGTGCACGACATCGGCAACGACATGTCGAATGGCTATGTTGCCACCCGCGTCTGGCTCGACGCCTGATGACGGGCACTGGACCTTCCAAAGGTCCGGCCACGCCGAATGATGCGCCCGGGGCTGAAGAGCCCCGGGTCGCAATCATTGCGGGTGGACCGGCACTCCTGACGGGGAGCGGAGCAAAAGGCGCCACCGCCGGTGGCATTCGGCTCCTGCGCAGCCCCCTCGCATCGCTGATATTTCAACGCCTCGCCCTCAGCGTGGCGTTGCTGTTTGCCGTCTCCATATTGATCTTCGGCGGCGTCGAGGCGCTTCCCGGCGATTTCGCCACGACCTATCTCGGCCAGTCGGCAACACCACAGGCGGTCGACAACATCCGCAAGGATCTCGGCCTCGACAAGCCGCTGACCGAACGCTACCTCACCTGGCTCGGCGGCGCCGTTCAGGGTGATTTCGGCACGTCCTGGGCCAGCCGCAATTCGGTCAGCGAACAGATCGGCAAGCGGCTCGGAAACTCCCTTTTCCTCGCCTTCTTTGCCGCGATCGTCTCCGTGCCTCTCGCCATCGGGCTGGGCATGCTTGCCGTGCAGTACCGCAACCGCCTGCCCGACCGCATCATCAATATCGTCTCGTTGGCGGCGATCTCGCTGCCGGAATTCTTCATCGGCTATCTGCTGATCCTGTTTTTCGCCGTCAATCTCGGCATCGCGACATTCCCCTCGACCGTCTATGACAGCATGGGGTTCCTGGAGCGACTAAAGGCCATCGCCCTGCCCGTCACGACCCTGGTACTCGTCGTGCTTGCCCACATGATGCGCATGACCCGAGCCGCCATACTCAGCGTCATGTCCTCGGCCTATGTCGAGACCGCAGAGCTCAAGGGCCTGTCGAGCCTGCGCATCATCGCCCGCCACGCGGCTCCCAACGCCATCGCCCCCGTCATCACCGTCGTAGCACTCAACCTCGCCTACCTGGTTGTCGGCGTCGTCGTGGTCGAGGTGGTCTTCGTCTATCCCGGCATGGGCCAGTATATGGTCGACGCCGTGACCGTCCGCGACATGCCGGTGGTCCAGGCCTGCGGCCTGATCTTCGCCGCCTTCTACATCCTGCTCAACATGGCAGCCGATATCCTCGCCATACTGGCCAACCCACGGCTGAGGCATCCACGATGAGATTACGCTCCATCCCCCTCAGTGCCTGGGTCGGTATCCTTGGCATCGCCATCGCCATCCTCGCGGCGATCTTCGCCGATTTCATCGCGCCCTACGGCGAACGCGAAATCGTCGGCGACATCTGGCTGCCGATGGGAGGCGACTTCCTGCTTGGCACAGACAATCTCGGTCGCGATCTCCTGTCGCGCCTGATCTTCGGCGCCCGCACCACGATCAGCGTCGCGCTGGCGGCCAGCATCCTGTGTTTCTCGCTCGGCATGATCCTGAGTTTTACCGCAGCCGTCACCGGCGGCGTGGTCGATCAACTGCTGTCGCGTCTCAACGACCTGATGATGTCGGTGCCCGCCCTGATCCTGGCACTCGTTATCCTCGCCGTTCTGCCGCAGAACATCTTCATCCTGATCACCGTCATGGCGGTGATCGACTCGACCCGCGTCTACCGCCTCGGTCGTGCCGTGGCCCTCGATGTGGCGGTGATGGAGTTCGTCGAAGCCGCCAAGCTACGCGGCGAGGGCAAGATCTGGATCATCTTCCGCGAGATCCTGCCCAACACGCTATCGCCGCTTCTCGCAGAATTCGGCCTGCGCTTTGCCTTCTCGATCCTCTTCCTCTCCACCCTCTCGTTCCTCGGCCTCGGCATCCAGCCGCCGGCCGCAGACTGGGGCGGCATGGTCAAGGACAACAAGGACGGCATCATCTTCGGCATATCGGCCGCCCTCGTTCCCGGCGGGGCGATCGCTGCCCTGGCGGTCTGTGTCAATCTGGTCGTCGACTGGCTGCTCAAGCGCACGTCCAGCCTGAAAGGAGGACGCGGCGATGCATAATCTTCTGTCCGTCAAGAACCTGAAGATCGAGGCCACCAGCTATCCGCCAGGCGCGCCTCCCAAGCGGGTCACGCTGGTCGACAATGTCTCCTTCGACCTCGCCAAGGGCAAGGTGCTCGGCCTGATCGGCGAATCCGGCGCCGGCAAGTCGACCATCGGCCTCTCGGCACTCGCCTATGGCCGCGGCGGTGCGGAAATCACCGGCGGCCAGGTCCTGCTCGACGGAACCGACATCCTGCCGCTCGGCAAGAACGGCATCCGTCGGATCCGCGGCGCCCGCGTCTGTTATGTCGCGCAGTCTGCGGCTGCCGCCTTCAACCCGGCACACAAGCTCGGCAATCAGGTCATCGAGGCCACCGTCATGCACGGCCTGATGAGCCGCGAGGAAGCCCAAAAGCGTGCCCTCTACCTGTTTCAGGTACTCGGTCTGCCCAATCCCGAAACCTTCGGCGACCGCTTCCCGCATCAGGTCTCGGGCGGCCAGTTGCAGCGCGCCATGACCGCCATGGCGCTTTGCTCCAACCCGGAACTGATCGTCTTCGACGAACCGACGACGGCACTCGACGTTACCACCCAGATCGACGTGCTGGCCGCCATCAAGCACGCGATCGAGGAAACCAACACCGCCGCCCTCTACATCACCCACGATCTTGCGGTGGTCGCGCAAATCTCCGATGACATCATGGTCCTGCGCCATGGCAAGACGGTGGAATATGGCCCGGTTCAGCAGATCATCGAGGCCCCGCGCGAGGACTACACGCGCGCGCTGGTCAATGTCCGCCAGACGGCGCGCGACGAGGCGCCCGACCAGACGGACACTCTGCTCAAGGTCGAACATGTCAGCGCCCAGTATTCCAACGGCTTCAAGGTGCTGCATGATGTCTCGCTGCATCTGCCGAAAGGCCAGACGCTGGCCATCGTCGGCGAATCCGGTTCGGGCAAATCGACCCTTGCCCGCGTGATCACCGGCCTCCTGCCGCACACCGAAGGCTGCGTCACCTTCGATGGCAAGCAGATGCCCCCGGCATTGAAGAAACGCTCCCGCGAGGATCTGCGCCGCATCCAGCTGATCTATCAGATGGCGGATACGGCGATGAACCCGCGCCAGACCGTGCGCGACATCATCGGTCGGCCGCTGACCTTCTACTATGGCCTGCGCGGTGCCGCGAAGACTGCAAGGGTGAAGGAACTGCTCGACCAGATCGAAATGGGTTCGGGTTTCGTCGATCGTTATCCGGCCGAACTGTCTGGTGGCCAGAAGCAGCGCGTGGCGATCGCCAGAGCCCTTGCCGCCAAACCTGACCTCATCCTCTGCGACGAGCCGACATCAGCCCTCGATCCGCTGGTTGCCGAAGGCATCCTCAAGCTGCTGCTGCGGCTGCAGGAAGAGGAGCAGCTCTCCTATGTCTTCATCACCCATGACATCGGCATCGTCCGTGCCATCGCCGATTCCGTCGCTGTCATGCATCGCGGCAATCTGGTCCGCTTCGGCCCGAAATCGAAGGTGCTCGCGCCGCCTTTCGACGACTATACCGATCTGCTGCTGAAATCGGTTCCGGAGATGGAAATCGGCTGGCTGGAAAAGGTACTCGCCACCCGCAAGATGGCCAGCGCCGACAACTGAAGTCTCAATAGCCACCGGGCACCGTCAGCACCTCGGCTGACGGCGTCTGGAGAAAGTCGCGCACGGTGGCCGGAAGCTGCCGTGCGCCGAATGACAGCACGCCGCATCGCGACAGCATTTGCCGCTTGTCCGGATCCTGGCCGATATGCCGCCAGATCACCCGCGAAGCATAGGGCAGGTTTTCCTTGCGCCATGAAACCCCCATCGTCGTGCCACGCAGATAGACGCGCTGGTGCACGTCGAACGGCATCAGGATCGTCTGCGACATCATCGGCTGGCGGGTGATGCTGCGTTCCGTGATGAAGATGCGGTTTCGCCAGAAAGCGGCCAGGCCGACATATTTCGAATATTGCCGGATTTCGTTGTCGACATCGCGAATGCGCTCGATCGATTTGACATGCACTGATCCGTTTTCTTCCTGCAGCCGCGCACAGGAACAGACCACCAGCCCGGGCCAGGACAGAGACAGATGATAGGTCTGGAAATAGCCGAGGTGCCGGCGCAGCGCAGAGATATCTCCCGGCAATCCGTCGAGCAGATGGCCGCCATCGGCAAGCCGCCGGTCCGGCCGCTGCATGCGGGCGCGAAAGGCATCCGCCGAAAGATCAAAATCCTGCGCGGTCAGTCCGAAAAAGCCGGCAATACGCGCCAGATTATGTGCCGACGGCCGGGCTTCACCGGAAATGTAACGGTTGAACTGCTGCCTGTTCAGCCCGATGTCGCGGCAGATTTCCGAGATCGACCGCCGTGTCGCGCAGGCCAGCCGGAGATTTTCGATAAATACGTCACGGCCGGCCATGCATCAGTTCCTTTGCCTCGGTGATGGTAGCGTAAACTAGCGTCATAAAGCGTCAAGTCGCGAAATTGTAACGCCCGTGCGTACAGCTAGGCTCCCGGTCAACAAACCACAAAAAGGGGCAACCAAAATGCGTGACTTTACCAGGAATTCCGGCCTGCTCGACGCAGGCATCAACCGCCGCGGTTTCCTCGGTGGTACGACCGCACTCGGTCTCGCGGCAGGCCTTGGCGGCAATCTGCTTTTGCCGACCGGCGCCAGGGCGCAGGAACCCAAGCGTGGCGGTCATCTGAAGATGGGCCTCAAGGGTGGTGCTGCCACCGACACGCTCGATCCCGCCACATACAGCGCTTCCGTTCTCTTCGTCGTCGGCCATCTCTGGGGCGACACGCTGGTCGAATCCGATCCGAAGACCGGCGCAGCCCTGCCCTCGATCGCATCCTCCTGGGAACCCTCGGCCGATGCCTCGGTCTGGACCTTCAAGATCCGCAACGACATCGCCTTCCATGACGGCAGCAAGATGACGGTTGCCGACGTCATCGCGACGCTGAAACGCCATTCCGACGCCAATTCGAAATCCGGCGCACTCGGTCTGATGTCCTCGATCAAGACCATCGAGGACAAGGGTGGCGATCTGGTGCTGACCCTGACGGAAGGCAATGCCGACCTGCCGCTGATGCTGACCGACTATCACCTGATCATTCAGCCGGGTGGTGGCGTCGACAATCCGACGGCTGCGATCGGCACCGGTCCCTACAAGCTGAAGAGCTTCGATGCCGGTGTGCGCGCCACATTCGAGAAGAACGCTGAAGACTGGCGCTCGGATCGCGGTTATGTCGACAGCGTTGAAATCATCGTCATGAACGATGCGACCGCCCGTATCGCAGCCCTGTCGTCCGGCCAGGTACATTTCATCAACAATATCGACCCGAAGACCGTGCCGCTGCTCAAGCGCGCGCCGAAGGTCGAGATCATCCGCAATGCCGGCAAGGGTTTCTATTCCTTCCTGATGCATTGCGACACCGCACCGTTCGACAACAACGACCTGCGGCTAGCGCTGAAATATTCGATCGACCGCCAGGAAATCCTCGACCGCGTACTCGGCGGCTACGGCACAATCGGCAACGACTATCCGGTCAACAGCGCCTATGCGCTGGCGCCGGAAGGCATCGAACAGCGCGCTTACGACCCCGACAAGGCCGCCTTCCACTTCAAGAAGTCCGGCCATGATCGCCCGATCCTGCTCAGGACATCGGATGCCGCATTTGCCGGCGCCGTCGATGCAGCCGTGCTCTATCAGGAAAGCGCCAAGAAGGCCGGGATCGACATCCAGGTCCAGCGCGAGCCGGAAGACGGCTACTGGACAAATGTCTGGAACGTCCAGCCGTTCTGCGCCTCATACTGGGGCGGCCGCCCGACGCAGGACTCGCGCTATTCGACATCCTACCTGTCGACAGCCGAATGGAACGACACGCATTTCAAGCGCGAGGATTTCGACAAGATGCTGCTGCAGGCACGTTCGGAACTGGACGACACCAAGCGCCGTGAAATGTATCACACCATGGCCGTGATGGTGCGTGACGAAGGCGGCCTCATCCTGCCGGTGTTCAACGACTACATCATGGCCGCATCGACATCGCTGAAGGGCTTCGTCGAGGATATCGGCAACGACATGTCGAACGGCTATATCGGCAGCCGTGTCTGGTTCGACGCTTAAGACTTAGGGAACGGGGTTAAAAACATGTCCATACGCAGCTTTACCGTCATCGAGAACGAATGGATCGTCCTTGCCGACGGAACCCGGCTCGCCGCCCGCATCTGGATGCCGGGTGGTGCGAATGCCGACCCCGTTCCCGCCGTCTTCGAATTCCTGCCCTATCGCAAGCGCGACGGCACCAGCCCGCGCGACGAATCCACCTATCCGGTCTTTGCCGCCGCCGGCATTGCCGGTGTCCGCGTCGACATCCGCGGCTCGGGTGAATCCGATGGCGTGATCGACGGCGAATATACCGAACTGGAACTTGCCAATGCCTGCGAACTGATCGGCTGGATCGCAGAACAACCGTGGTCCAACGGCTCCGTCGGCATGATGGGCATCTCCTGGGGCGGCTTCAACTGCCTGCAGGTCGCAGCTCTTCGCCCGCCGGCGCTGAAAGCCGTGATCTCCATCGCATCCACCACCGACCGCTACAACGATGACATCCACTACAAGAACGGCACGCATCTCTCGGCCCAGCTCTCCTGGGCCGCGACCATGCTCGCCTATCAGTCACGTTCACCGGACCCCGAAATCGTCGGCGACCGCTGGCGCGAAATGTGGATGGAGCGACTGGAAAACGAGCCTTTCTTCATGGAGGAATGGCTCGCCCATCAGCGTCGCGACGCCTTCTGGAAACACGGTTCGATCGGTGAGGATTTCTCCGCCGTCGAAGTGCCGTCGCTGGTGATCGCGGGCTGGGCCGATGGCTATCGCAACACGCCGCTGCTCGCGGTCGAGGGCATGAGCGACCGGTCAAAGGCGCTGATCGGTCCCTGGGTGCATAAATATCCACATTTTGCCTGGCCCAAGCCCCGCGCCGATTTTCATGGCGAGGCGATCGCCTTCTGGAACCACTGGCTGCGTGGCGAGGAAAACGGCATCGAAAAGCTGCCGCAGGCACGCGCCTACATTCTCGAAGGACCGAAGCCCGCGCCGCGCCGCAATGTCGATCCCGGCTTCTGGGTCTCCAAGGAGACCTGGCAGCAACCGGAGATGCAGAGCTTTTATGTCAAGGCTTTCGGCACGCTCGCCGAAGGTCTGCCGATCCCGCATGCGCCGGCCCATGACGTCTATCTGAAATCGCCGCTCGATACCGGCACGGCCGCCGGTGAATGGTTCACCCTGAAGCCCGACGCCGAGCTTGCCGGCGACCAGCGTGTCGACGACGCCGGCTCGCTGACCTTCCAGACCGCACCGCTGTCGGCCGCGCATGATTTCCTCGGTCGGCCGGAACTTACCATAACGCTGAGCAGCGACGCACCCGTCGCCAACCTGATCGCCCGTATTGTCGATATCCATCCGGATGGCTCGGCGACGCGCGTCTCCTTCGGAGTGCTCAACCTCACCCACCGCAACGGCAATGGCGATCCGCAGCCGATGCAACCCGGAAAACCAACGCAGATCCGCATGCTACTCGACGCCTGCGGCTACCGTTTCAAGCCCGGCCATCGCATCCGCCTGTCGCTGTCGACCTCCTACTGGCCGATGATCCTTCCATCTCCGACCGATGCCGGCCTAACCCTCGACATCGCCTCGCTCGGCCTTGCAATGCCGAAGCTTGGCGCACATGACACGTTCGAAATGAAGCAACCGGATAATCCCGATCCACTGCCAACCTATATCGAGCACGCGCCGGGCAAGACCGACCGCAAGGTCGTCCGCGACATGTCAGCCAACCGCACAGACTATATCATCTATGAGGATACCGGCCTGTTTGAACATCCCGGCACCGGCCTGTCGACACGGCAGCTGCGCGACGAGACCTGGTCGATCTCGCCCGGTGATCCACTGTCGATGACCGGCACCTCCGTCTGGACCTGCGACATGCAGAGACCCGGCTGGTCGGTGCGCACGGTATCGACCTCTCGCATCGCCTGTACCGAGACCGAATGGCTGATCAGTGCGTCGGTCGTCGCTTATGAGGGAGAGACCCAGGTGTTTGAAAAGACCTTTCCGCAAAAGGCAATCGCCCGCGACCTCATGTAGCCGATGCCGACAGCGCCCGGATCGCGTCGATGGCGCGATCCGCATCCGCCGTCGGAACGAAGATATGGTCGTGGTAATAGGCCGCGACCACATTGGCGCTGATGCCTTCCTTCGTCAGCGCCGTTGCCATCGCCGCCGTCATCCCGACCGCCTCCAGCGACGAATGCACAGTGATGGTGATGCAGCGAAGAGGCGCACTGGCAGCAAGACCGGCCGTTTCGGCTGCCTCCCTCGGCAAGATCAGCGTCAGTCCTTCCGCCTCGAAGAACAGGCCGATCGGCTGCAGCGCAAGAGCATCGGCGAGCATGTCCGCCGGCACCGTCGCATAGACGAATTGGCCCTCGACCAGCATCGGCTCCAGGCTTGCCAGAAGGACGGCAAGATCGCTGATCCCGCGGCTCATCCGGCAATACCAGCCATGCGGACAATCGCGTCGCAAAGAACATCAAAGCCACGGCGCGCGCCCTCGCTCATGTGCCGGGCGCGTAGCCAGGCATGCACCATCTGCGGCTCATCGCGGACTATCGCCTCCACGCCGGCCTGTCTCAATCTCTCGGCATAGTGCCAGCCGTCGTCCCGCAGCGGATCAAAATGCGCCACCGTGATATAGGCTGGCGGCAGGTTGGCCAGCGAATGCGACAGAAGTGGATAAGCAACCTCATCATCCGCCGGCGCCTGAAGCACGGCGCGGTAGTAGGCCACATCCGCCGTTGTCAGTCCCGGTGCCTCGGCCATTTCCGCGTAGGATCCCGAAACCAGATCGCCGCCAAGCGCCGGATAGACCAGCGCCTGACCGACAATGCCGGACAGTCCTGCGTCTCGCGCCCGGATCGCCAACCCTGCGGCAAGATTGCCGCCGGCGCTGTCACCGATCAGAACGACTTGCTGCCCATCGGCCAACAGATGCGTCAGCACTGCAAAACAGTCATCCGTCTGCGCCGGCCAGACATGCTCCGGTGCAAGGCGATAATCCACGGACACCAGTTCGGCCCCGACATGTTCGGCAATCTCGGCGCAGATCGCATGATGGCTCTCAAGCGAGCCGACAACAAAGCCACCGCCGTGAATATAATAGAGCAGCGTTGGCGTGTGTATTTCGGACGGCGTGTATCGCCGGATCGCGACCGCCCCGATCCGGCCGTCTTCCGTCACCATGCCCTGCGGCAGAGGACGGTCGAAACGGGCACACAGAGCATCATACCAGCCGCGCTGCTGGGCGATCGAAGCCTCGACCGCATCCGGCGGATAGAACCCGTCGCAGACTTCCAGGAACTCCAGGATCGCCGCCTCGCTTGGGCGTGGCTGATGAAATGGCTTTTGATGAAGATCCATGAATGCGGCCTATCCTGGCAAACGGTCTTGAAATATCCGTATGATGCTAGGCGCTTTTGTCGCCGAAGCAACTCGCATCCGCTACATTCGGCAATTGATGCTGCGCATTGCCGCCGCTGGCTCTATAGTGCCGTAATACATGTGCCGGATGGCGACGACAGGAGATAGCGACATGAAAATTACCAAGGCAGGCTCTATCGCCTCGACGAAAGGCCCGGCCGAATATTTCACCGGGACAGTGCGCATCGACGCACGCTTCCAGACCGATGAACCCGCACGCGTCGGCACAGCCACGGTCACTTTCGAACCGGGCGCACGCACGGCATGGCATACCCATCCGCTCGGCCAGACGTTGATCGTGGTCTCGGGCATCGGCCTTGTCCAGCGGCAGGGCGACCCGGTCGAAGAAATCCGCCCCGGCGACATCGTCTGGTTTGCTCCCGGAGAAAGACACTGGCATGGCGCTTCACCCCATGTCGCGATGACGCATATCGCCATTCATGAAGCGCTGGATGGAAAATCGGTGGACTGGCTGGAGCATGTCACGGATGCCGAATACCAGCCGGCAGGTTGACACCAAGGCAAACCGATCAGGCTTTCGCCGTTTATCGGCGGAGTTACCGGGAATGGGCGAGGATCACCTCGAGGAACGCCTCGCCGTAGCGCTCCAGCTTTGATTGTCCGACGCCGGAGATATCGAGCATCTCCTCCTCATCGGATGGTCTCTCGGTGGCAAAGGCAACCAGTGTCGTATCGGGAAACACGACATAGGGCGGAACGCCGAGATCCTTGGCGATCTCCATGCGTCTTGCCCTGAGCGCCTGGAAGAGCTCCATATCCGCACCTTCCAGCCCTGCCTTGGCATTGGCCGAACTGACCGAAGACGACCGCGAGGCCTTGCCGGTCGTCGGGCGGTCCTTGCGGAAATGCACCTCGCGCTCGCGCTTGAAGACCGACCGCGCCTCCGGTTCGAGTTTGAGGGCGCCAAAGGCTGAATGATCGACGCTGACGAGGCCGGCGGCCAGAAGTTGCCGATACACCGATTGCCAGGTCTTCGACGCAAGCTCCTTGCCCGCCCCGAAAACCGGCATGTCGATGTGGCCGAAGCGGCTGGTCTTGTCGTTCTCGTTGCCGAGCAGAACGTCGATCAGATGGCCTGTACCGAAGCGCTCGCCGGTCCGGTAGACCGCCGCCAGCGCCTTGATCGCAGCCTCAGTCCCATCCCAGGTCTCGACTGGTTTCAGGCAGGTATCGCAATTGCCGCACTGGCCGCCATGCGCCTCGCCGAAATGCTTGAGGATCGCCTGGCGCCGGCACCCCGCCGTCTCGCAAATGGCGAGCAGCGCATTAAGCTTCGCCCGCTCGACCCGCTTGATATCATTGCCCGACGACCCCTCGTCGATCATCCGCCCACGCTGGATCACGTCGGCCATGCCATAGGCCATCCACACATCCGAAGGCAGTCCGTCGCGGCCAGCACGACCGGTTTCCTGGTAATAGGCCTCGACCGAACCCGGCAGGTCGAGATGCGCGACATAGCGCACATTCGGCTTGTCGATGCCCATACCGAAGGCGACAGTCGCCACCAGGCAAAGATCTTCCTCCTTCAGGAAGGCATCCTGGTTGGCGTCGCGCACAGCCCGCTCCATGCCCGCGTGATAGCCGAGCGCGTTGATCCCTTGCGTGTTCAGCCATTCAGCCGTGTCCTCGACCTTGGCGCGCGACAGGCAATAGACGATCCCGCTCGAGCCCTTGTGACGCGAGAGAAACCGCAATAGCTGCTGGCGTGGCTGATCGCGCTCAACGATTTCATAGGCAATGTTCGGCCGGTCGAACGAGGTAGTGAAAACTTCCGCCGAATGAAGCTGAAGCTTGTCGATGATGTCTTCGCGGGTATGCGGATCGGCGGTTGCCGTCAGCGCCATGCGCGGCACGCCGGGATACTCCTCTACCAGCCGTCCGAGCTCCCGATATTCCGGCCGGAAATCATGGCCCCACTGCGACACGCAATGCGCTTCGTCGATGGCAAACAGCGAAATCTTCGCGTTGCCGATCGTTTCCTTGAAGGCGGGCGTCACGATACGCTCTGGCGTGACATAGAGAAGATCGAGTTCGCCTCGGGCGATCGCTCGGCGCACCTCGATGAACTCTTCGCGCGACAGTGACGAATTCAGTGCTGCGGCGCGCACGCCCAACTGCTTCAGGGCCTCGACCTGATCGCGCATCAGCGCAATCAGCGGCGAGACGACGACGCCGACACCGCCCCGGCAGAGGGCAGGAATCTGGAAACACAACGACTTGCCGGCACCAGTTGGAAACAGCACGACGGCATCGCCACCGGATACCACCCGGTCGATCACCGCAGCCTGCTTGCCCCGAAAGGCAGGGTAGCCATAGACCCGTTTCAGAACGGAAACAGGGCTGTCCATTCCCTCGTTTTCGAACAGGGCAACGGTATGGCTTTCATTGTGCGGCATGGAATCGCTTTCTCGGCTGGGCAGCGACCCTGCCACAGATTGCATCACGTTTCGAGCGTCAAAGCTTCAGAGAGAGTGAGTCCGAATCAACATACCAAATACCAAATACCAAATACCAAATACCAAATACCAAAAAAGCAAATATTAAACACAATATCGATAGAAATCAGTACCGCCCAATTACAAAACACACAGAGAAAATTTAAACTCCAAACAACAAATTTATTTTATATTGACAATCGACATTAATATTAATTATATTAAAACAAAACAGCAATTGGTGAATAAAATGATAAAGCTTATCATGACATTATATGCTGAGATACTCACGCCAGCAGTGGCTGGAAGCGTGATATGGACATCATGCGAAATACTATACTCAATAAAATCAAATGAACCATCAATAATATTCCCATCAATAATAACTATTTTATTTCTATCTTCGTATATAGTTGTAGATCATTTATTGATAAAATCAGATAAATATTACACTACAAATCCGCTAGGAGTAATATTTGAAGGGATTCATTTGTTCTTTGTAGCGTTAATTGCGTTATCTATAAAAGAAAACATGGAAAATACCAAGGTGATTTTAACCGCATACCTGTGCATTATTATGATCGGTAATTTACTTGGCGTATGGGAAGTTAAAAACAACAATAGATTTTGGAATTTTTCATTGGTTTTTGCAGATATTATTGGGATTACCTTATTGCTCTATGGATGCAATATTGGAATTCGAGAACATTGGAATATTCCCGCCGGTCTCGTTACCTCACTTGCTGTTTGGCTGATTTGGGCCAAGCCACGAACTATGCACGAAATGATACACGGTATGCTAAGCAAATAGATTTGCTCGAAGCTATTTGCGCGCAACCATCACCAGGATTTCCACGCCAGAAGCAGGCCGCCATCGCTGGCCTCTGCCGCCTTGCAAGCGACCTCGACGTCCTCGAACGCAGCACCTCTCTTCAGGTTGGCTGCGACAAAACTGGAATCCGCCAAGGCAATCGAGCCCCCACGACCGATCAGGGTGAAAATCAACGGCCCGGTGGACCACCAGGCCGGCGCACCGGGCATGGTTTCGACAACCGATGACAGCACAGCGTTCAATCGTATAAGGGCTGGATGATGCGGCGGCGTTGCGATGAAGGAATTTGCCAGCAACACGCTGCCTCGTCCGGTATTGCGCGGGATATCTTCCGGCATCGCGGTCAATCCGGTCATCGGCAGCAGGTCGTGGAAGCTGATATCGGACCGCGCCGGATACCAGTCGCAATCCAGATAGATGCCCCCCTCCTGCTCCAGCAGCACGTAGCGTGCAACATCCACCGCTCCGGGATAATCGCCGTCTCGCAGCATCGCCTGATAGGCCGGATTGTCGGCAATCCCGGCCGCCTCGAGGTCTTCTTCCCGCCAGAGACAATAGCCGTAGCCATGTTTGGCCGCGTGCGTTTCCCAGGCAGCCGTCGACGGAGGAAGCGCGTTCGAACCGATCCAGATCTGGTGGATGACCGGAGGAATTGCCTGCCGGTTGGCCTCGGCGAGCTCGCGACGCTCTGCCGTGCTGAAATGCGCATGAGCCGCCAGAAGCTCGGGGTCCGGCACCAGATGAAATTGATAGCCGATGCGCTTGATCGCGTCGCCCTCGGCCTTGGCAAGCTTCAGCATCGCCGAATGCAGGCGCCGCGGCAAGCCAAGCGACGTCTTCGGTCCCATAGCCGCATGATCCGGGTCTGATGCCAGTGTATTGAGCAGGTCCCGCGCCGCGTCGAACGCCCCCGCATCGCGAAGGGTAGCGGCCTTTTCCAGGACACCGTTCAGTCTTTGCTTGGCTGGCATGTTGCAATCCTCAAGATATCGGCCGTGATCGATGCGCGGTACCTTGGGCACCTATCCTGTGCACATTGCCTGCTGGGACAAAAGCGGCACACAAGAAAGGCATGGACAGAAACGAAGCACACGCTAATCTCTTCATCAAGCAACATTATAAGCCGAATGCAGAAGCATCCAAGGGGCGAGAAGGCAAATATGAGTCCAAGCGAAATGCGCCCGTCAAAGGACCTGTTGCGAATTGAAAACCTGCACGTCTCGTTTTCGATCATGGGCGCAAGCATCACCGCCGTCAGAAATGCGAACCTGCGCGTTCTGCCGGGCAAGGTGACCGCACTGGTCGGGGAATCCGGATCCGGAAAATCCGTCATCAGCCAGACAGTCATGGGGCTTCAGGCGCCGACGGCAACGGTTTCCGGCCGGATCCTGTTCGACGATCCACTGTCGGATGGCGGCCAGATCGATATCCTTCCCCTTCCCCACGATGGCCCCAAGATCCGCTCGATCCGCGGTGGCCGCATGGGAATGATCTTCCAGGAGCCGATGACCTCGTTCTCGCCATTGCACACCATTGGCAACCAGATCGGCGAGGCGCTTCACATCCATAGCGGCCTCAAGGGCGCGGAGGTGCGCGAGCGCTGCGAGCACATGCTGTCGCGGGTGGGCTTCAGCGATCCGCGCAAGGTCTTCGACATGTATTCATTCGAACTGTCCGGCGGCATGCGGCAGCGGGCGATGATCGCGATGGCGCTGATCTGCGGGCCGGCCCTGTTGATCGCCGACGAACCGACGACAGCACTCGATGTGACGATCCAGGCTCAGATCCTGAAACTGCTGCGCGATCTCCAGGCCGAAATGGACATGGCCATCCTGCTGGTGACCCACGATCTCGGCGTCGTCGCCAATATCGCCGACGAAGTTGTCGTCATCTATCAGGGCGAGATCATGGAAGCCGGTCCCGTCGACACCATCTTCCGCCGACCGGAACATCCCTATTTGAAGGGCCTGATGGCAGCCATTCCGCATTTTGGCATGACGCGCGGCGACCGCCTGAAGCCCTTGCGCGAAATCAAGGTCAACCAGGAAAACCTGCTCGGCAAGAAATTCCAGGCCCGCTCCGGCCCCGACATCATTCTCAGGGTCGACAATCTCAGCAAGACATTCGAGACCCGCAAGGAAAACTGGAAACTGCCCGGCTTTGCCCGTGAAAAGGCCAAGACCAAGCCCGCGGTCGATGGCGTCGGCTTTGACATAAGGCGCGGTGAATGTCTGGGTCTGGTCGGCGAAAGCGGCTGCGGGAAAACCACAGTCAGCAAGATGCTGATGCGCGCCGTAGAGGCTGATTCCGGATCTGTCATCTTCGACGATGGCGACGGTCCGATCGATGTGTTGAACGCCAAGGGCTCGGAACTGCGGGCGCTGCGCACCAAGATCCAGATGGTCTTTCAGGACCCGCTGTCCTCGCTGTCGCCGCGCATGACCATCGGTGACATTCTCAGCGAACCGCTCGACATTCACGGACATGGCGACGTCGCGAAGCGCAAGATGGCGGTCAAGGCCCTGATCAAGGCAATCGGGCTCGACGA
Organism: Rhizobium sp. 18065; assembly: GCF_902706095.1. Lineage (GTDB taxonomy): Bacteria > Pseudomonadota > Alphaproteobacteria > Rhizobiales > Rhizobiaceae > Allorhizobium. Next base: position 62,519 of record NZ_CACSJP010000010.1, on the reverse strand, counting down.
AGCCTCTCTGAACCGCTACCCGCACAGCTTCTCCGGCGGCCAGCGACAAAGAATAGGCATTGCGCGTGCGCTGGCGCTGGCTCCAAGTCTCGTCATTTGCGACGAACCGGTTTCCGCTCTCGATGTCTCCGTCCAGGCGCAGATCCTCAACCTGCTGAAAGACTTGCAGAAGGACCTCGGACTGACATACCTGTTCATTTCCCACAATCTGGCCGTTGTCGACTATATGGCCGACCGGGTGGCCGTCATGTGGGCCGGCCGCATCGTCGAAATCGCACCTAGGGAAGTGATCATGACCGCACCTGTCCACCCCTATACGAAAGCATTGCTGGATGCCGTCGCCTTCCCTGATCTGGACCGCCCGCTGAACTTCGCCACGGCTGGCCAGACCAGTTCCGTGTCGCGCGGCAATTGGGCAAAAGCATTCTGCGATAGCGACGAAGAGGATGTCATGGCACCGGCGGATCTTGGCGGTGGTCATTTCGTTCTCGCCCGCAAGAATGTCGACATTCGGGAACTGGCTCTGTGATCACGCGCCGAACCGCTCTCGGTATGCTGGCTTCCGCGGTTCTGCCCGGCGTTGCCCGCGCGGCCTACAGTCAGTCGGAGTATCTGACCGCCGCCGTCGAGGCCGGGCGATTGCCGGCCGTTGCCGATCGCCTGCCGAAACAGCCGCGCATGGTCGATCTGCATTCCATGGGACGCGTGCCTGGCCTGCACGGTGGCGCCGCCCGCATGTTGATCGGCGGCCAGCGCGACGTTCGGCTGATGCCGATCAATGGCTATTCCCGTCTGGTCGGATACGACGAACATCTACAACTGCAGGCCGATATTCTTCAATCCTTCACTGTCGAAGAAGAACGCATTTTCGAATTCCGCCTGCGCGAAGGCCACAAGTGGTCGAATGGCGATCCATTTACCGCCGAAGACTTCCGCTATTGCTGGGAAGACGTCATCCTCAATCGGGACATCCACAAAGGCGGCCCACCGGTTGATCTGCTGGTCGACGGCAAGCCGCCGCGTTTCGAGGTCATCGATCCGCTGACCATCCGCTACACATGGGACAGTCCGATACCGGACTTCCTGCCGAAACTGGCCTCTCCCATTCCGGTCGCGCTGGCGCTTCCTTCCGCCTATCTCCGGCAGTTCCACGCCAAATACCAGGACCCAAAGGCTCTCGACGATCTGGTTCGACACCACCGGGTTGACGACTGGCGGCTGTTGCACATCAAGATGTCGCGTCAGCAACGCCCCGAGAACCCGGATCTTCCCACCCTGGAACCATGGCATCCGACAATTGCGCCACCGGCCGAGCAGTTCATTTTCGAGCGCAATCCCTATTTCCACCGCGTCGATGAAGATGGCCGCCAATTGCCGTATCTCGACCGGCTCATCCTGAATGTCAGCTCGCCTGACATCATCGCTGCGAAAACGGCAACGGGCGAAAGCGAACTTCAATTCGTCGGCCTGGATTTCTCCGACTACACGCTTCTGAAGGAAGCGGAAAAGATCTATCCGCTGAAAGTGTCGCTGTGGAAGCGAACGCAGGGGTCCATGGTCTCGCTTCTACCAAACCTGAACTGTGTCGATGATGGCTGGAGGCAGGTGTTTCGCGACGTACGCGTACGCCGGGCAATGTCTCTGGCGATTGATCGCAACGAGCTCAACAAGGCGATTTTCTATGGGTTGGCCCAGCCAAGCGCCGATACGATCCTGCCGGAAAGCCCGCTTTTCAAGCCCGAATATGCCGCCGCATGGTCGTCTCACGACCCGGAGAAGGCCAACAAACTGCTCGACGACGCCGGGCTCAATCGCCGCGACGCTGCCGGAACCCGGCTTTTGCCGGATGGGCGACCCGCCAATATCATCATCGAAAGCGCCGGCGAAAGCACGCTGGAAACCGATGTGCTGGAACTCATCACCGACCATTTCCACAAGGTCGGCCTGTCGCTTTTCATTCGTACATCCCAACGCGACATCTTCCGCAGCCGCGCGATTGGCGGTCAGATCATGATGTCCGTATGGCAGGGCCTCGACAACGGCGTCCCGACCTCGGAAATGTCGCCCAGCGGTCTGGCGCCGAGTTCCGACGACCAGTTGCAATGGCCGCTCTGGGGCATGTACTTTGCCTCGGCCGAGACAAAGGGCAAGGCGCCCGACATGCCCGAGGTACAATATCTGGTCGACAGGCTGCGGGCCTGGCGCCAGACGACGACGGCCGAGGAGAGAACACGAATCTGGGGTGAAATGCTGTCCCAGTATACGCAGCAGGTTTTCAGCATCGGCACCGTCAACGGTGGCCTGCAACCAGTTGCAAGGTCGAGACGGCTGCGCAACATTCCCGACAAGGCGCTGTTCGGCTTCGATCCGACCAGTTATCTCGGTGTCTACATGCCGGACACCTTTTGGTACGATAGAGACGTGTGATCATGCTGCGATATATCCTATGGCGCATCGCTGTGATGGTCCCGACACTGGTCCTGATTTCCATGCTGGTTTTCACGATCATTGAACTGCCGCCCGGCGACTATTTCGAAAGTTATGTTTCCGAGCTTCGCGCCATGGGTGAAGCCGCCGACATGGCCGAGATCGAGGAGTTGCGCGCCCGCTACGGCTTCGACCGCCCTCCCGTTCTGCGCTATATCCATTGGGTTGGCGGAATGCTGGTCGGCGACTTCGGCTATTCCTTCGAATACCGCCTGCCTGTCTCGGATGTTGTCGGAGACCGGCTGTGGCTGACGGTGCTGGTGTCGTTCGTGACGATCATCTTCACCTGGCTTCTGGCCTTCCCGATCGGCATCTATTCGGCCACACATCAGTATAGCTGGGGCGATTACGGCCTGACGTTTCTCGGTCTGATCGGCATTGCCGTGCCGAATTTCATGCTCGCTCTGGTGATGATGTATTTCGCCAATATCTGGTTCGGCGTTTCGATCGGCCACCTGATGGACCGCGAATATCTCAATGCGGCGATGAGCTGGGAAAAATTCCGCTCGATCCTGTCGCATATCTGGATACCGGTGATCATCATCGGCACGGCAGGCACGGCCGGCATGGTCCGCCGACTTCGTGCCAATCTTCTCGATGAACTGCACAAGCAATATGTCGTGACCGCAAGGGCAAAGGGCCTGCACCCGTTGCGGGTCCTGCTGAAATATCCCCTGCGCATGGCGCTCAATTTCTTCATTTCCGACATCGGATCGATCCTTCCGGCAATCATTTCCGGCGCTGAAGTCACCGCGATCGTCCTGTCGCTCGAAACGACAGGCCCGATGCTGATCAAGGCGTTGCAGAGCCAGGACATGTATCTCGCCGGTTCGTTCCTGATGTTCCTGGCCTTCCTGACCGTAATCGGCGTGCTGGTGTCTGACATCGCGCTGGCGATACTCGATCCGCGCATTCGTCTGGGTGGAGGGAGCCAGAAATGAACACACCCCTTCCCGAACCAGGCGCACCGATGGGACACTATGTCTCGAGCGCCGCATTCGATCCCTACGCCGCAGAACGCAAGGTCGAGGAACTCAAGCACATCGCCCAGGCATCACAGTTCCAGCTGATGTGGTGGCAGTTCCGCCGCCACAAAATGGCGCTGTTTTCCGGGATTTTTCTCATCCTGGTCTATGTGAGCATTCTGTTCAGCGAGTTCCTGGCGCCTTACAACCTGCACACCAAGAATATCGATTTCATCCACACCCCGCCGCAGACAGTCCGCTTCATGCATCAGGGCAATTTTGTCGGACCTTTCGTCTATGGCCAGCGCATGACGCTCGACATGGACACGCTGAAGAGGGTCTATATCGACAATACCGACGATGTTCAGCAGCTGCGCTTTTTCTGCCGCGGCGATGGCTACCGGTTCTGGAATCTGGTGGACGCAAACCTGCATCTGGTCTGCCCGGCCGACGGAGGCCAGCTCTTCCTCCTTGGCACCGACCGTCTCGGTCACGACATGCTGTCGCGCATCATCTATGGCGCGCGCATATCGCTGACGATCGGCATTCTGGGCGTGATGATGAGTTTTGTCCTCGGCATCGTCATTGGCGGACTTGCCGGCTATCACGGCGGCATTTTCGACCTTCTGGTCCAGCGTGTCATCGAGGTCCTGCAGTCGATCCCGAGCATCCCGCTATGGATGGCGCTGGCAGCGATCATCCCGGTGACCTGGAGCCCCATCCTCGTCTATATCGGCATCACCGTGATTCTCGGCATGCTGGACTGGACCGGACTTGCACGCGCGGTTCGCTCGAAGCTGCTGTCGCTTCGCGAGGAAGACTATGTACTGGCAGCGCAGGTGATGGGCGCCGGCAGCGCCCGCATCATCCGCCGCCATCTTGTTCCCGGCTTCATGTCGCACCTGATCGCCAGCGCGACCCTGACCATTCCCGGAATGATCCTTGGCGAGACCGCCTTGAGCTTCCTCGGCATCGGCCTGCGCCCGCCGATCACCAGCTGGGGCATCCTCCTGACCGAGGCACGCAGCGTCAACATTATTGCACTTTATCCCTGGCTATTGTTCCCAGTGGTGCCTGTCATCCTGGTTATTTTGGCTTTCAATTTTCTTGGTGACGGTCTACGCGATGCGGCCGACCCCTATAAGTGAAACGGAATTTCGATGCGCAGGAATCCTCCCAGCACTCTTGCGGCTTCCAGTGGAGCCGAGGGACTTCGTTCATGACGCGCAGTTTTGAGCAAGGCCGCATCCTGATGTACAGCCATGACACGTTTGGTCTCGGGCACCTTCGCCGGTGCCGGACCATTGCCCATGCGCTGGTCGAGGAATATCGCGGCCTCAACGTGCTGATCATTTCCGGTGCAACGATTGCCGGTGCCTTCGATTATCGCGCCCGCGTCGATTTCGTCAAAATCCCGAGCGTCATCAAGCTGCGCAACGGCGAATACACATCGCTTGAGCGTCATATCGATCTCGAAGACACGTTGAACATGCGGCGTTCGATCATTCGTCACACCGCCGAGACGTTCAAACCCGATATCTTCATCATCGACAAGGAGCCCATGGGTCTGGGCGGCGAGGTCGAGGAAACCCTGGCCTATCTGAAGGGACGCGGAACCAGGCTGATCCTCGGCCTGCGCGAAGTGATGGACGCGCCGCATCTGCTGGAGGCGGAGTGGAAGCGCAAGGATGTCATGCAGAAGATCGAACGCTTCTATGACGACATCTGGGTCTATGGCCCGCCGGATTTCTACGATCCCCTCGTCGGTCTCGACGTGCCGGCACCGGTGCGTGACAAGATGAATTTCGTCGGCTTCCTGCAGAGAAGCGCACCGCATCAGGATCGCTCGCTGCATCAGCCGGATGGCGACTACATCCTTGTCACCACCGGCGGCGGCGGTGACGGCGCTGATCTGGTCGAAGACGTCATCCAGGCCTATCAGCAGGACCCGACCCTGACCCACAAGGCGCTGATCGTGCTCGGCCCCTATATGCCGGCCGAGCAGCGCATCATGTTTGCGAAGAAGGGTGCTGCCATTCCGCATATCGAGGTGATCGAATTCGACACCCGTATGGAAGAGCTGATCGCCAGCTCCAAGGCGGTCGTGGCGATGGGTGGCTACAACACCTATTGCGAAATTCTCTCCTTCGACAAGCCAGCGCTGATCATCCCGCGCGTGATGCCGCGCGAAGAGCAGTTGATCCGCGCAACCCGCGCGGCCGAACTTGGCCTGATCGATATGCTCAGGCCGGAAGAATCCCGGGATCCGAAGCGCTTGGCAGCCGCGCTGCAGGCGCTTCCAAGCCGCCAGCCGCCGTCAAGCAACAGCGCCGTTCTGCGCCTTGAGGGCCTGAACAATATCACCCGCATGGTCGGCAGCGAGCTGACCCGGCGCGAATTGATCCCAGCCATTGCAGAAGAGGCCCAATAGGTTTGCCGCATTCCCGTAAAATCGTCGTGCTGCTGAAGGGATATCCGCGTCTGTCGGAAACCTTCATCGCCCAGGAATTGCTGGGTCTCGAAAAGGCCGGTCTTGAGCTGGTCCTCGTCGCGTTGCGCCGCCCCACCGACAAGAAGCGGCACGCCGTTCACGATGAAATACAGGCACCGGTCCACTACCTGCCCGAATATCTGCATCAGGAACCCATCCGGGTGCTGCGTGCCTTGTTTGCGAGCCGCAAGCGGCCGGGCTTCCGCAAGGCATTTGCCCAGTTCCGCTCGGATCTGCGGCGTGACTTCACCCGCAATCGCTTCCGTCGTTTCGGGCAGGCGGCAGTGCTGGTCAACGAATGGCCTAAGGACGCAGGCTGGCTGCACGCCCATTTCATCCACACGCCGGCATCGGTCGCCGCCTATGCCAGCCAGATCACCGGGATTCCCTGGACCGTGTCCGCCCATGCCAAGGATATCTGGACATCAAGGGACTGGGAACTCTCCGCCAAGCTGGCAAGTGCCCGATGGGCCGTGACCTGCACACGCACCGGCTACGAGCATCTGCAGCAGCTCGGCCCCGAAGACGTCAGCCACATTCATCTGAGCTATCACGGGCTCGACCTGAACCGCTTTCCCCATTTCGACGGCCTTCGCCCGCCACGCGATGGCGCCAGCAGCGACGATCCGGTCACGATCATCAGCGTCGGACGAGCGGTCGAGAAAAAGGGCTATGATGTTCTGCTGAAGGCATTTGCCCTCCTGCCGTCGGACCTGCACTGGCGCTTCGTCCATGCCGGCGACGGTGGCGAGCGTCCCAAGCTGAAGAAACTGGCCCATGAACTGGGCATCGACGACAAGATCACCTGGCTGGGCGCCGTCGATCAGAAGGATGTACTCCAGGCCTATCGCACGGCCGATATCTTCGCGCTGGCCTGCAGGATCACCAGCGATGGCGACCGTGACGGGCTTCCCAATGTTCTGGTCGAGGCGGCAAGCCAGCGTCTGACCTGCGTTGCCTCCGACATTTCCGGCATACCCGAATTGTTCAAGGACGACGAGAACGGCCTGCTGGTGCCTTCGGAAGATCCGCAGGCTCTGGCCAACGCGCTGGAACGGGCAATCCGCGATCCTGAGCTTCGCGACCGGCTCGGACAGGCGGCCGAGAAAAAGGTGCGCGGCAGTTTCGATTATCACTCCAGCGTCGGCCAGTTGAAGGCGCTGTTCGAAAGCGAATGGCAGGCGCCGAAATGACGCAGGCCGCCGCGATGGGATCGCAACCCCGCGTCCTGTTCTACGTTCAGCACCTGCTGGGCATTGGCCATCTGGCTAGGGCAAGCCACATCGTCCAGGCACTTGCCGAAAATAATTTCGACGTGACGCTGGTGACCGGAGGTATGCCGGTTGCTGGTTTTCCTGCAGCCGGCGTGAACCACGTCGCCCTGCCGCCGATCGCTGTCGGCGATGGTGGATTTTCGCAACTGGTCGATGCCGATGGACATCTGGTGGACGATGCCTTCAAGGCACGCCGGCGCGATCTCCTGCTCGCGACCTATCGCGAAAAACGGCCCGATATCGTCATGCTCGAAGCCTTTCCCTTCGGCCGCCGCCAGGTACGTTTCGAGCTTCTGCCGCTGATCGAAGCCATAGAGGCGACACGACCGCGTCCGCTTTTGCTGGCATCGCTGCGTGACATCCTCCAGGAACGCGCGAAACCCGGCCGGGATGAAGAAACCGTCGATCTGATCCGCCGCCACTTCGACGGCGTGCTGGTGCATGGTGATCCTGATTTCATCAGGCTCGAAGATACATTCCCGCTGGCGCATTCGATCACCGATCGGATCACCTACACCGGTCTGGTCACCGGACGCCCGGCCGCACCGCCCTCGGAACGATTTGACATCGTCGTGTCGGCGGGCGGAGGTGCCGTGGGTGCAGGCCTTATCCAGGCCGCTCTGGATGCATCGACTGAACTGACCGATCTTGGACGCTGGTGCATCATCGCCGGCCCAAACCTCCCCCAGCCGGATTTCGAACGGCTTGCCGCCCAGGCGCCGGACCATGTGCAACTGGTCCGCTTCCGCACCGATTTTCGCAGCCTGCTGACCACGGCAAGGCTATCCATCTCCCAGGCAGGCTACAACACAGTCTGCGATCTCCAGCAGGCGGGATGCCGATCGGTGCTGGTACCATTCGCATCCGGCGGCGAAACCGAACAGACCGCGCGCGCCGAGAGACTGGAGCGTATGGGCCTCGCCATCGTCTTGGCCGAACACTCGCTCTCCGGCAACACTATGGTCTCCGCGATCAATCGGGCGCTTGATCTGGGCCTACTGCCGGATGTGCCTGTTTTGCAACTCGACGGGGCAAATCGAACGGCTGAGTTACTGAGAGACCTTCTAAACAAGCGACCGGCTTCCCAGCTATGATGCTAAAGACCCCTCAGCCTGTCCCTGGATAGCTGCAGCCTGAAAAAACGCATAGAAGTTTTCCATGGAACCAAACCTCGCCAGATATATCTGGAACCACACCAGCCGCCAGCAACTCTGGATCCTGTTGTTTGTCGCCCTGTCGATGATCCCCTATTATCTCGCCTTCGACCTGCCCAAGCAGATCGTCAATGGCCCGATACAGGGAGATGGTTTCACCAAGGCTGGCGATACGCAGCTGTTCATGCACCTGACCCTGGACATTCCGTTCTGGGGCAATGTCGAGCTTTTCCCCGGCCTGCCGCTGGAACGCCTGCCGTCCTTGATGGCGCTGAGCCTGACCTTCCTGATGCTCGTCATCATCAATGGCCTGTTCAAATTCTATATCAACACCTACAAGGGCCGGCTCGGCGAACGCCTGCTTCGGCGCATACGCTTTGAGCTGATCGACCGGATTCTCCGGTTTCCGCCCAACTATTTCAAGCGCATCAAGGCCGGCGAAATTGCCAGCATGGTGAAGGATGAGGTCGAGCCGCTCGGCGGCTTTACCGCAGATGCCTTTGTGCAGCCGGCCCTGCTCGGTGGTCAGGCACTGACGGCCCTGGTCTTCATCTTCATGCAGCATTTCTGGCTCGGCTTTGTCGCATTCGCCATGGCCATCGTGCAGGTCGGCATCATTCCGCGCATGCGCCGTCGCCTGATCGAACTTGGCCGCGAGCGACAGATCAGCGCAAGACAGCTGGCAGGCCGCGTCACCGAGATCGTCGATGGCATCGGCACGGTGCACGCTTTCGACACGTCCAACTACGAGCGTGCCGATATCGCATCGCGGCTCGGCTACATCTTCCGCATCCGCTACGACATCTACCAGTGGAAGTTCATGGTGAAATTCCTGAACAACTTCCTCGCCCAGGTGACACCTTTCCTTTTCTACGTCATTGGCGGTTACCTGACGATTGTCGGCAAGCTCGACGTCGGCCAGCTGGTCGCCGTCATCAATGCCTACAAGGAACTGCCCGGCCCGCTGAAGGAACTGATCGACTGGGATCTCGCCCGCCAGGACGTGCAGGTCAAATACGAACAGGTCGTCGAGCAGTTCGAGGCCGACCAGTTGCTCGATGCCGAGATTCAGGCTCTCGAACCGTCAAGCATCGGCACGATGAACCATCCGCTCAGCACCAACAATCTGATGGTGGAAGACGACAACGGTGCGCGAATTCTGGAGCATGTATCGATCAAGATATCGCCCGGCGAAACGGTCGCGATCATCGGCACGGCCGCAAGCGGCGCCGATGCCCTGGCCGAGGCTCTGGGTCGCATCACGCGGCCGACGGGCGGCAAGGTCAGCGCTGGCGAGGACGACATCTTCATGCTGCCGGAAGCGATCACTGGTCGCAGGATCTCCTATGCGGCACCCGACGCCTACCTGTTCTTCGGCTCGCTGAAGGACAATCTTCTCTATGGGCTCAAGCACGCCCCCACCGCCACCGTCTCCTATAAGGGTGCGGCCGCCGACAAGCGCAGATGGGACATTCTCGAAGCAAAACGATCCGGCAATGCCGATTTCGACTTGAACAGCAACTGGATTGACATCGGTGCTACCCGTGCACAGGACATGGACGGGCTTTTCGAGGCAATGCGAGAAGTTCTGGAGGTTGTAGACCTTTCGGAAGACGTCCTTCAACTCGCCCTGCATTCGACCATCGATGTCGATAGCGACCCGACGCTCGCAGCCCATATCGTCCAGCTTCGCCGCAGGCTGCGCGAGGAACTGGACCGCCGCAACCTCAACAGTCTTGTCATTCCCTTCGAGGAGGACCGGTACAACACCGAGGCGATGGTCGGTGAAAATCTGTTCTTCGGTATGATGAGCTCTGACTCTGCCATCCAGGCAATCGCCAAGACCGCCTATTTCCGCAACATGATGGAGGAAAGCGGCCTCGGCGAAGCACTGTTCAGGATGGGCATGGCGATTGCGGAAAACACGGTCGAGCTGTTCAAGGACCTGCCGCTGGATCACCCGTTCTTCGAACGCCTGACCTACATGACACCGGAGGAAATTCCGGCCTACCAGCAGCGTTTGCAACGGCTGACCGGCCAGTCAATGCGCAGTGTCGGAGACGAAGACCGCATCGCGCTTATTCGCCTGAGCTTCTTCTACGTCGAGCCTCGACACCGTTTCGGCCTGCTCGACGAAGCCTTGATGAGCAAGATCATCGAGGTCCGGCATCGGTTCCATGATCACCTGCCGAACGCCCTGCGTGGATACATCGAGCGCTATGACCCGAGTGCCTATCTGTCGTCCGGGAATCTGATCGAGAATATCATCTTCGGCAAGATCAATCATCGGTTCAGCGATGCTGCCAAGCAGCTCCGCGAAATCGGCTCCTCGCTGATGCGGGCTCAGCCCGGCCTGTATCAGGCTCTGCTGGCACTGGGGCTGGAATACAATATCGGGGCTGCCGGACGGCGGCTCTCCCATTCGCAGCGCCTCAAGCTGAGTTTTGCCCGGGCCCTGATCCGCAAGTCGGACTACTATATCTTCAATCGACCGCTTTCAGGGCTCGATCACCATCTTCAAGACAGGATCGTCGAAGCGTCCCTTGCCTTTCTGGCAAAGGATGGTGATACTCCTGCGGTGGTCTGGGTACTTTCGAACACGCCCCTTGCAAAGCACTTTGAGAGGGTTATTGCTTTTAACGACAGAACTGTGGCGGAAGATGGGTCTTACGAGACAATTGTCGAAAACGGTTCGGTCTATAAGCAATTGATAGCATAGTTGGTGGTAGGACAGTCGGAACGCAATTTTTCGAGGCAGGTGAATGTGATGATCCTGAATGACGAAGTGCAGATGTTACGCGGTGTACCTCTCTTTTCCGGCATGGATGCTGGAAAACTGAAGCTGCTTGCGTTTGCCTCTGACCGGGTCATCTACGGAACCGGCCAGGAATTGTTCCACCAGGGCGATGCCGGCGATGCTGCCTACGTCATCCTGTCGGGCGCCGTGGACATCATCATGGACAGTCCCGCTGGCGAAACCAAGATTGCCGAAGTCGGCTGCCGTTCCGTGGTCGGCGAAATCGCCATCCTGTGCGATCGTCCGCGCAACTCGACGGTCAAGGCAGCCACCCCGGTCGAAGCCCTTCGGATCAGCAAGGACTACTTCCTCAAGATCCTGGCCAGCTGCCCGCGCACGATGGCCGAAACCATGCGCATCCTGGGCGAGCGCATGGCGACCACCCACTGATCTGCCACTTGCTGGACAGCCCATCCCCGATCCGGCTCTAGGCTTTATCGGCAAGAAGATCGCGTGCCGATCGCCATCTGCAGCCCGCATGGTCTGACGTGGCCGCAAAAAGCATCTCCAGCAAATCCCAGGCCGCCGCATCGTGCACGAGATGATGGGTCAGCAACCCGACCGGACCCTTGTGGGTTCGCGACATCGCCACCAGATCTGCGATCACGGCACCCAGCGGGCGCGCGCCGCGCGTGCCACGCCAGTCCATGATATCCACATGGGTATTCAGCATCGTCAGCGGACCTGATTTTTCAGGCCCGTAAACGGACAGCGCCTCGAGGCCGAGACCACCGAGTTTATCGATGATCTCGCTGTCGATCCTGTTCCAGGGCGGCACAAGCATAGGCAGGAACCGGGTCTGGTAAAGAGATGCAAGGTGCTCGCGCGCCCGCGCAAGTTCGTCGAGCACCGTTGCAAGCGGTCGATGCAACCCCAGCTCACGGCTTTTCTCACCCGCACCCGCATGATTGACATGAGCCCAACCATGCACCGCCACCTCGACCGCCATCTCCAGAGCCAGACGTTGCTGTAGCTCGGCGCCGGTAAAGGCGGGGATGACCGCAAGCAGCACTGGCACGCGGTGACGGTTCGTCAGCTGAAGCAGGCAGTCCAGTGGCGCGCTTGGCTCGACTGCATCATCGTCCCGAAGCCATAGATGCAGCGGGTCGCCAAGATCGGCACGACGATCAAGCTCCTCGATCAACGGATCGATTTCTGTCTGCCCAATCATGACTGACCTCCCAAATAGTGTTGAAGGATGGCATCGAGCGCCTTGCTCGCGGCATCAAGCGAGTGATCACGCACGACGCGGGCACGCGCATTCCCGGCCATTCGGCGCCTTTCCTCTTCATTCCCCAGCAAGCTTGCTATGGCCGCAGCATACGCATCTATGTCGCCCGGCTCCGTCAGAATGCCCGTCGCGCCGTTATCAACAACTTCAGGCACACCCGCCGTCGCCCAGGCGACCACCGGCACACCGGCCGCCTGCGCTTCCAGATAGGCAAGCCCGTAGGCTTCGCCGCATCCCGGCCAGACATACAGTGCGCTGCCCGCGAGAATGCGAGCAATCTCGACAGGCTCTTGTTGGCCGAGCCATTCAATCCGGCCTTCCGGCAAGCCGGAAAACAAAGCCCTGACATCGTCGCGCATTGGACCGTCGCCGACGACCGACAGCCTCCATGGCTGATCGCGGATCCGGTCGAGCGCCTGGGCAAGGGCCTTGTAGCTGGCCAGCTTGTCGCCCGACCGCATCATCGCCACAGTCACCAGACGAAGCGGATCAGGTCGGGGAGAAGTCCCGAGAAATGCATCGGCATCGATGAAGGGCTTGAGGCTCGCGACCACCGCCTCTGGTGCAGCCGCAACGAGCCCGGCGCGATCGCGTTCGGTCAGGGAGATGTTCACCGCAGCGAGGCGGATGCAATCGAGCACGCGGGCCTGCAGATCGCTCCACACACCGATATTCCGGCGATGGGAATAGGATGCCTCGACGGTGACATGGGGAAGCCTGAACTCCGCACACAGGTCAGGGCCAAGAAGGTCCGGCGACTTGTAGTAAGGATGATAGCAGAACCACAGATCCGGTACGCCCCGTTGACGCCACTGCTCACGAAGACGTGCGGCCTCTGCTCCGGCATTTTTCAGCAGCGCGTCGCGCCCGTCTCGATCGCCATGGTCGGCGATGAAGGCCCGCAGATCCGAGACGACTTCCACGCTGTGACCGCAAAGCTTCAGACAGGCGATCAACTGGCGCGCCATCAGACGATCACCCGAAGGAACCGGGTGATCCGGCGATTTCAGTGGAGAATAGAAGGCGATTTTCATGACGTCCGCCCAGCCACCGAAGGGCTTCCCACCGCGGACTTGACACATCGGCGGTGCGCAAAAAACAGCTGGCGACACAGCAAGTTCGCGTCATACGCGCGCGCCTCAACCAGACTTGACATGCAGGCTAAACTCTCCCATCTGGACGTGCCGATCTTGTATAAGTGCACGGAGTACCGATGCCAACACCTTTGCATTCCTACGAGATGCTGCTGCAGCACATCCAGTCACGCAGCGCGCGGGTAGGCGTCATCGGACTGGGTTACGTCGGCCTCCCGCTCGCGATCACGGCCTCCAGGGCCGGCTTCCCGGTCACCGGCTTCGACATCGATCCAACGAAGATCATCTCGATCGAGGCAGGCCGCAGTTACATCGAGGCCGTTCCCGACGATATCCTCGGCGAGGAGTGCAAGGCGGGCCGGTTTGCGGCGACATCCGACTTCTCCCAGCTGGGCAGTTGCGACGTCATTGCAATTTGCGTCCCAACGCCCCTGACCCATCACCGCGACCCGGACATGTCCTATGTCCGAAAGACATGCGAAGAGATCGCCCGCACCCTGCGCCCCGGCCAGCTGATTGTGCTGGAATCGACCACCTATCCCGGCACGACGGACGGACTGGTCAGGCAGACGCTCGAGGCCGGCGGCTTGAAATCCGGGCAGGACTTCTTCCTCGGGTTTTCGCCGGAGCGCGAAGATCCGGGCAATCGACATTTCCAGACATCGACCATCCCGAAAGTCGTCGCCGGCGATGGCGAGCACGCCACCTCGCTGGTAAAGAGCTTCTACGGCGCTGTGGTCAAGACGGTCGTGCCCGTATCATCGACTGCCACCGCAGAAGCCGTGAAGCTGACGGAAAATGTCTTTCGCGCCGTCAACATCGCCTTGGTCAACGAACTCAAGATCATCTACGACGCCATGGGCATCGACGTGTGGGAAGTCATCGACGCGGCAAGCACCAAGCCGTTTGGCTACATGCCCTTCTATCCCGGCCCGGGCCTTGGCGGCCATTGCATCCCGATCGACCCCTTCTACCTGACATGGGTCTCGCGCAAATACGAACTCCCGACCCGTTTCATCGAGCTTGCCGGCGAAATCAACTCTGCCATGCCGCGCCACATCGTCGAGAAGCTGGCGGAAGCGCTGGATATCCGACTTGGCAAGGCACTGAGCCGGTCGAAAATTCTGGTTGTCGGCCTCGCCTACAAGAAGAATGTGCCCGACATTCGCGAGAGCCCTTCGCTGAAGCTGATGACGCTGATCGAGGAGCGCAAGGGCACGGTTTGTTACCACGATCCGCATGTCGCTGAAATTCCATCGACGCGCGAATACAGCATGCTCATGGGGCGCGCTTCGGTCGAGTGGGACGAAGAACGCATCCGGAGCTTCGACGCGGTGTTGATCGCAACCGATCATGACAGCATCGACTACGCCGCACTCGCCAAGTGGAGCCCATTGATCATCGACACCCGAAATGTATTTTCACGGTTGAAGATCTATGGCGACAATATCGTCAAGGCATAAGGTGCCGGTCGGTACCGACAATGATAGGCCAATTTCATGAGCCGTTTGGACAGTTTCATTCGCCGGATGTCGGCACAGCGCGATATCATCGATCACGTCCGCGATAACGTTCCCCTCTTGCCGACAGGGACCATCCTCGAGATCGGCCTTGGCAACGGCCGGACGTTCGACCATCTGCGCGACCGCTTTCCCGGACGGCGGATCATCGCGTTCGATCGCGCGCTCGGCGCCCATTCATCCTCCACGCCGGAACCTGAAAACCTGGTAATCGGCGAAATCGGTGAAACCGCAAGAGCCTTTGCTGGACAGGGTGCGGCCCTCGTTCATGCAGACATCGGCACCGGCTATCCCGACAAGGATGCCATCACCCTCACCTGGCTACCCGACATCGTCAGCGCTGTCCTTGCGCCGGATGGCGTTGCGATCAGCGGCCTGCCGCTGGAGCATCCGTCCCTGGCACCCTTGCCAATTCCATCGACCGTCGATCCCGACCGCTATTTCCTCTATCGCAGGACGGCCTGACCGGTCGTGCCGAGGCTCGGCCCTGAAATACCGGCAGTCGCGATCATTGCCGATGCTCATTTTCACGATATCGAAGGCAATTATGACGTCGATGGCGTCACGGTCGGCGGCAGGAGACTGACGGTTCGCAGTTGGGCCGACACCGCCCGCTCGACCAGGGTCTTCAACGAAAGCTTTGCCGCTCTGCCAGCCGCACTGGAGGATGTTTGCTCAAGGGGCATTCGCCACGTCGTCCTCCTCGGTGACTATACCGATGACGGGCAGAGGATTACCACCGAAAGCGTTGCTCGCCTGCTGCGGCACTGGCGCGACCGGCACAACGTGTCGTTCTACGCGATCCCTGGAAACCACGATGTCTTTGGCCCCCTCGGCAAGCACCAGAGCACGCGGTATCTCAACGCGTCTGGTGGCACGACCCTTGTCAGCAGCGATGCCGAGATCGCGGCACTGGATCCCGGTCAGCCGGTCGTCACACCCAGGATGTACTGCGACGGCATGCCGGCCGGCTTGCTGCCGATGGCCGAATTCGGCCTCACCCGAAACGCCGCCTATCGTCACTGGGAGACGCCATTCGGCATATCGGATGACTTTGAGCTGCGCCAGCATGACCTCCATTCCGCCGATGGCTTGACCACCCACCGGCTTGTCGATGCCTCCTATCTGGTCGAGCCGGTGGAGGGTCTGTGGCTGTTGATGCTCGATGCCAATGTCTTCGAGCCGCGCAATGGCAATCGCGACATCGCCCGCAAGAAAGCCTTCCTCGACAGTTCCAACGCCGGCTGGAACGCCCTGCTGCGCGTCAAGCCGCACCTGATCGACTGGATTGCCGATGTGTTCGCGCGTGCTGACAAGCTTGGCAAGCGCCTGCTGGCGTTTTCCCATTATCCTGTACTCGATCCGTTTGAGGATACGTCCAACAGCGAGGAAGCGCTGTTCGGCATGACCGACATTGCAAGGAGAACGCCGGTTAAGGCTGTTGCCGAAACGCTTGTCCGGGCCGGCCTCAAACTGCATTTCAGCGGCCATCTCCACGTAGCGGCTCGGTCCGATTGGGCAATCGGCTCGCAGGGCCTGACAAACATCGCGGTCCCGTCGCTTGTCGCATTTCCAGCCGGCTACACGATTGTCCGCGCAGACAGAGATACGCCCGAGATCGAGACCATATCCCTGGCCTCGTTGCCCCTTGATCCCGACCTGCTCGATCTCTACCGGGCCGAAACCAGCAAACCCGGCGCGACACCGGAACCGGCACTGGAAGCGCGGAACTACGGAGAATTTCTCAACCGGCACATGCACGCGCTGGTCGTCAGTCGCTATCTACCCAACGACTGGCCAGAGGAGCTGCGCGAGCTTGCCCTTCATGCATCGCTGGCTGACCTCTGCCGCTTGTTGCTTGGCAAGCCGCTGCAAATTGAGCCGCCGCGCGAGGCCCAGAATGCGACGACTGACAACGAGAGCAGGTACACAATCCTTGACGATTGGGCGAAAGCGCATGATCTGGACCCCGCCAGCCTGAACGCCTCGCCTCTCCTGCAACTCGTCGTGGACTGGTACCGGCTTCGCCAGGGCAGCGACCAAGCACTCACCTGGGTCCCCGCCGAAAGGCTGCGGGTCTACCGGGTTTTGGCGTGGGAATTCGGTGACCTCAGCCTTTCCGAACACAAGAACCTTCAGGATTTCCTCGCCATATTCCTCGGCGTCCTCGGTCGGTCGATAGAGCGAGCGACACGTATCGCCCCAATGCCACGGTCTACGGATCAGCGCTGACAAGCGCCGCATCCTGTCAGCAGTCGACCTGGCAGACGAGCGCAAAGGCGACAAGGAAAGCCCGCTTCTTGGCCAACCCGCACTTGCGGTTTTGATCCCACAGATGAATGGCCACTTGCAATCGCGCGAAAAAGGCGTTTGGCTATGGACTGTGGTATTGTGACATTCGCTGTGTGAAGCGCGGCGCAATTGTTTAAATGAATGAAAGAGAACGTGTTTTCGATCAAATTCTGGGGCACCAGGGGCAGTATTCCCGTATCCGGGCCTCAATTCCAGCGCTATGGTGGCAACACCCCCTGCATAGAGGTGCGGTGCGGCGACCATCGCCTATTGTTTGACGCCGGTTCCGGCATCCGCGAAGTCGGGATGGAAATGCTGGAACAGAACCTGAAACAGTCCCATCTGTTCTTCAGTCACTGTCATTATGACCACATCATCGGCCTGCCTTTCTTCAAGCCGATCTACAATCCCGCGGCCAGCGTCAATATCTGGTCCGGACATCTCGCCGGTCAGATGACGACCCGCGAGATGGTCAGTCGCTTCATCAGCCCGCCATGGACACCGATCGACACGACTATCTGCAAGGCAAATCTGATTTTTCACGATTTTCACGCCGGCGATGTCCTGACCCCGTTCTCCGGGATCGAGATCCGGACATTCCTGCTCGATCATCCAGGTGGCGCGATCGGCTACAGGGTCGAGTGGGAAGGGAAATCTCTGGCGCTGGTCTTTGACATTGAACACCAGGCCGGCATCCTTGATCCGACCGCATTGGAGCTCATGCAGGATGCCGATATAGCCGTCTATGACGCCGCCTATACGGAAAACGAAATGCTGAAATACAAGGGCTTTGGACATTCGACCTGGGAACAGGGTGTAAAGCTCGCCATGCAGGCATCCACCCGCAAGCTGGTGCTGTTCCATCATGCACCTTCGCGAACCGACGACGAATTGGACAGGCTGGAGAAACTGGCGCAGGAGCGTTTTGCCGAAACCGTTGCCGCGTGGGACGGAATGGTGCTTGAACTCTGAATTGCCACGTTCCGGTGATTTGACCAGACGGGTTGGTTTACCTCTCTCGGAGCAACGGCAGTCCTGGTCAACTCGGGCATCTGCCGTGCACCTGAAAATGGATCGACGACAACCGGCTTATTCTTCATCATCACGCCTTCGGTCAAAAGGCTCACGGCAACAGAAACCCAAGGCGGCAGCGTGAAAAAAGTCATAGTCTCCGAACGGACGCTGCGCGATGTGCGGCTGGCATCCGGACTGGTGATCTTCATTTTCATCGCATTGCATATGCTCAACCATGCGGTCGGCCTGATCTCGGTTGAAACGGCTGATCACTTCCGCCGACCGTTCCTCGCCCTTTGGCGCAATCCGATTGCCACCGTGCTTCTCTACGGTTCGTTGCTGATCCATTTCCTGCTGGTTTTGCGGGCGATTTATATCCGCCGCAATTTCGTCATGCCGAAATCCGAAGCGGCGCAGATCCTGCTCGGTCTGATGATCCCCCTCCTACTGATCCCGCACATCGTCGGAACACGGGTTGCCAACGAACTGTTCGACTACCGCGACACCTATGCCGCCGTCGTCACCCAGCTTTGGATCAGTTCGCCGGTCAATGGCGTGCAACAATCAGCCGTGCTGGTCATCGCCTGGCTGCATGGATGCATCGGCCTGCATTTCTGGCTGCGGTATCGCACGTGGTATGGCTGGGCATCCCCCTGGCTCCTGGTTCTTGCGATCATGCTTCCCGTCCTGGCGCTGCTCGGCTTTTCCGAAATGGGTCGGACAATTCAATCCCCCTTGGGAATAGGGCGCGGCTATCCCGGCGGCTACTACGACCCGACAGCACCGTCTGCCTCGACTATGGTACAGCTGGCCGCAGTCCGGATGTGGGCTTATGCCACATTCGCCTTTTCGCTCGTGGCGCTCCTGCTGTTTCGCCTGTACCGAAAGCTGCGTGAGCGCGTCCACCGTATCGCCGTGCGCTATCCCGACGGGCAGGTGGTCCATGTGCCACGCGGCTTTTCCATTCTCGAAGCCAGCAGGCTGGGCGGCGTGCCGCATTACGCGGCCTGTGGCGGCAAAGGCCAGTGCTCGACCTGCCGCGTCCAGGTCGTCAGCGCCGAAGGCAATCTGCCCGCAATCGGCACGCTGGAGCAGAGAACCCTCATCCGCATCAAACCGGAACCCGGCGTGCGCCTTGCCTGCCAGTTGCGCCCGACAGGTAACCTGACGGTTGCCCCGCTTCTCGTTGCCATGCCCGATACGATGGTCCCGGCAAACAGCCAGGAGATCAGCCCCGGCAGGGAGCGGGACATCGCAGTCCTGTTCTGTGATCTGCGCAATTTTACCACCCTGACCGAAAGCCGCCTGCCATTCGATATCGTCTTCCTCCTCAATCGCTATTTCGCCGTGGTCGGTCATGCGGTGGAAGAAACGGGCGGACAGCTGGACAAGTTCATCGGTGACGGAGCCATGGCCTTGTTCGGCATCAACACCACACCGGAGGAAGGCTGTCGCCAGGCGCTGGAAGCGGCCCACCTGATCATTGCCGGCATCGAGGAATTGAATGTCGAACTGGCGAATGACTTTTCCACCCAGTTGCAGATCGCCATCGGCATCCACAGCGGTCACGCAGTGGTCGGAACCCTTGGCTACGGCCGGACAAAGAACATGACCGCCATCGGCGACACCGTGAATGTCGCAAGCCGGCTTGAAGCGGTGGCAAAGCAGTTCAATGTGCCGCTGGTTGTTTCGGAGCCTGTGGCGCGGCTTTCGGGCGTGGACCTGACCGGCATGGAGACGCATGAGGTTTCTTTGCGCGGTCGTGAGCTCCCGCTGAACGTGTTCATTCCGCTTGCCCAGGCGCATGCGGCATCGGCATAGGCCGCACATCCACCGGCAAAAACCGGTAATGCGGCACGGCGGACGGTATGGTAAGGTGCAGCAATGAACGCAGGTCCAGACGACAGGTTTTACCAATCCGTCCCGCTGTTTGCCCGCTTTGAAGGCGTGGTGGACCGGCAGAACTACAAGCCGCTGCCGGATGATTGGTGTCTCGCGATTGCCGACATCGTCGGATCGACGCATGCGATTCTCGAAGGTCGCTACAAGGCGGTCAACATGGCCGGCGCCAGCGTCATCTCTGCGGTGCTGAATGCGCTTGGTGAACACGAACTGCCGTTCATCTTCGGCGGCGACGGCGCCATGGTTGCCATTCCCGCCGGAGGTGTGGAGACAGCCGCCCGGGCGCTGGCAAGTCTTCGCAACTGGGTCGCCTCCGACCTCCAGCTGGACATGCGTGTCGCTCTGGTCCCCGTTTCTGATATCAGGGCTCAGGGTCTGGATGTCCGCGTCGCTCGTTTTGCGGCAAGCTCCCATATTGCCTACGCGATGTTCACAGGCGGCGGCGCAAGCTGGGCGGAGCAGGAGATGAAGGCCGGAAGGTACAGGGTCGACGTCTCCGATGCCGAACCCAGGCCGGATCTGACCGGCCTGTCCTGCCGCTGGGACCCTATCCAGGCGCACAATGGCGAAATCGTTTCGATCATCGCCAAGCCGAGGTCGGCAGAAACGATGGATGCCTTCCGTAAACTGGTCGGCGACATTATCGCCGTCACCGCAGAACAGAACCGGGAGGCGCATCCGATACCGGCTTCGGGGCCTGAACTTGCCTTTTCGGCAGAAGGCATACGAAGCGAGGTAAGTGCCACGGCGCCACCGTCAAGGCGCCTCCGCCAAAGGCTCTCCATTATGTTGCAAATCGTCTTGACGGTGGTCCTGCACAAACTGAACCTGCCCTTGGGCAGCTTCGATGCACGGCGCTACAAGGCCGATGTCGCCGCCAACTCGGATTTCCGCAAATTCGACGACGGACTGATGATGACCGTCGATGTCGATTCTGGTCATAGAGACCGCCTCGTGCAGCGATTGGAGGCTGCGGAACGCGATGGCGTCTGCGAATTCGGCCTGCATCGCCAGGACAAGGCGCTTCTCACCTGTTTTGTTGCAACTGCGCTGTCGCGAGACCATATGCACTTTATCGACGGTGCCAGTGGCGGATATGCGCTTGCAGCCAGTCAGTTGTCGGAAAAACGGGCACAGGCCAGAAAAGCGGAGGGGCTGGCGCAGCCGACTGAGCAGAACATTTGATCAAGCACATGCCGTAAAACAGGGCACCACATGAGCCACAATCCCCAACTCGTTTCAAATATCTTCATGGACAAGGTCGCCGACTGGCTGACCAAGTCGGCGCTCGCCGGCAACACTCTCGAGGAGATCATCAGCGGTTTCTGCGATCGCATTGCCGCCACAGGCATTCCCATCCACCGCATTCACCTCTCTTTCGCCATGCTCCATCCGCTCTACGATGCGCTGGGCTTCACCTGGCGACCCTCGACGGGCCTGATCGTCGAGCGTTATGTCCATGACATCGAAAAGCCCGAGGTCTTCCTGCAAAGCCCTTACTACAAGTTGCTGACCAGCAATCTCGAGTTCATGCGCCGGCGCGTTCCGGCGGAAGGCCCGGTGGAGTTTCCGATCTTCGAGGATCTGCGCAAGGAAAATATCAACGACTATATCGCCTTCGTCCAACCGCTCGGCAACCAATCGTCGCAGGGCATGATCGGCTCCTGGTCCACGGCAAGCGAACAGGGCTTCAGCGAGGACGTCATCGCCGCGTTGATGCGCATACAGGACCATCTGGCTGTTGCTGCCAAGGTCGCGGTTCTCGACAAGCTCGCCAACAACCTGCTGACCACCTATCTTGGCGAAGGCGCCGGCAAGCGCGTGCTCAACGGACAGATCCGCCGCGGTGACGGCGAAACCGTCCGCGCAGCCTTGGTCATGGGCGACATACGTCAATCAACCCAGATCGCCGATACCGAAGGCCGCCAGGCCTATATCGACACGCTGAACGAATTCTTCGATGCCGCCGCCCAGCCGTTCAATCGCAATGGCGGCGAAATCGTCAGCTTCGTCGGAGATGGCTTTCTTGCGGTCTACCCCTGCGGGAGACACAAGGATACGTCTGAAGTTGCATGCCGGCTTGCTTTCGAAGCCGTCCGGCAGGCACAGGCCCGCATGACCGAACTGAACCGCCAGAGACGCACCAACAATCAGAAAGCGATCGGCTATGGCCTCGGCCTGCATATTGGCAATGTCATGTTCGGCAATGTCGGCCTTCGCGATCGGTTGACCTTCTCCGCCTTCGGTTCGTCCGTCAATGAAGTCGAGCGCCTGCAGGCCTTCACCAAGAAATACAACTCCCAGGTCATCGCCAGTGATGCCTTCGCTTCGTATTGCGGCGGCGACTGGACGATACTCGGCGATGAGGAACTGCGCGGCGTCGGCCACAAGGTCACGCTCAAGCGGCCGGAATTGCAGCAGGAGCCACTACTGGTCGATGCCCTGGCCCGCGACCTGTCCAGGCCCGCGCTGTCGGAGGCCGAAAGGGTCATCTTGCTTCATCGGGATGCCAGCAAGACGGCAGAGAAGAAGCACAATTTCCTGGACAGGTGGATCCAGTAGCCGAACGCCAGATATGTCGCCGGCCCCTTCACGTCGGCGACATATCAAACACTTCAGCGAATTGTGCGGGGACGACGCGTCGATAACGCTTGTCGTGTCCCGTATTACAGATACGTTCGTTTTC
Source organism: Rhizobium sp. 18065 (assembly GCF_902706095.1). Classification (GTDB taxonomy): domain Bacteria; phylum Pseudomonadota; class Alphaproteobacteria; order Rhizobiales; family Rhizobiaceae; genus Allorhizobium. Next base: position 39,612 of record NZ_CACSJP010000010.1, on the reverse strand, counting down.
GAACTGCATAGCGACCAGCGGTGAGGCTGTTTCTCTTCATGCGGTTGGGCCTGTACCGACCTCCGATACATTGCGCGGTGGAAAATGGAAAAAAGCCTGACGCGTTACATTTGGGCGAACACCTATGCCCAGCAGGTCTGGATCCTGCTGATCGTGTTCCTGTCCATGATCCCTTATTTCCTTGCCTTCGACCTGCCCAAGCAGATCGTCAACGGTCCCATTCAGGGAGAGGGGTTTGAAAACCCCACAGCCACCCAGCCGTTTATGGAGCTGTCTTTCGACATGCCGCTCATCGGACATGTCGATCTGTTCGGTGGGTTCAGCCTCGATCGTTTCCAGACCCTGATGGGTCTGAGCCTTGTCTTCCTCAGCCTTGTCGTATTGAACGGCTTGTTCAAATTCTACATCAATACCTACAAGGGCAGGCTTGGCGAACGCATGCTCCGTCGTATCCGTTTCGAACTATTCGATCGGGCTCTGCGCTTTCCACCTCTGCATTTCAAGCGAGTAAAATCCCCCGAAATTGCCACGATGATCAAGGATGAAGTGGAGCCGCTGGGCGGCTTTATCGGCGACGCATTCGTCCAGCCGGCACTCCTCGGCGGGCAGGCCATAACCGCTCTGATCTTCATTCTGGTGCAGAACATCTGGCTCGGTCTGATTGCAACGGCGATGGTCGGTGTCCAGGCCGCGATCATCCCGCGCATGCGCAAACGCCTGCTGGAACTGGGCCGCGAGCGGCAACTGACCGCCCGCGAGCTTTCCGGCCGTGTTGCCGAAGTCATCGACGGGATTTTCACGATCCGCGCCAATGACACCTCGAACCTCGAACGCGCAGATATTGCCGCGCGGCTGGCACGGATCTTCTCGATCCGCTACGACCTCTATCAATGGAAGTTCCTGGTCAAGTTCATCAACAACATCCTCGCCCAGCTGACGCCCTTCCTGTTCTATGTCGTCGGCGGAACTCTTGCCCTTCAGGGCAGTCTCGACATCGGCCAGCTGATTGCCGTCATCGCCGCCTACAAGGATCTCCCCGGACCGATCAAGGAACTGATTGACTGGGATCAGGCGCGCCAGGACGTGCAGATCAAGTATCAGCAGGTCGTCGAGCAATTCGATATCGAGCCGCTGGTCAGCCCTGCCGTGCAGGCGCTCGTCAAGACCCGTTCGCCGCGGCTCTCGGAAGCTCTGGTCGTCACCAACCTTGTCCTCTGCGACGACAGCGGCGCACGCCGGCTTGATCGCATCTCGCTGGAGATTCAGCCCAACGAGACGGTCGCGGTCATCGATCACAACGGCAATGCTGGAGAGGCACTGGCGGAAGCCATCGGCCGGATCATCCTTCCTGACTCCGGTCGCATCACGATTGCAGGCCAGGAACTGCACGAAATGCCGGAAGCGGTGACCGGCCGGCAGCTCTCCTATGCCTCGTCCGACACGCATTTCTTCCAGGGTACATTGCGCGACAACCTGCTTTATGGATTGAAGCACGCCCCGCTGCGCGACATCGAGTACACCGATGCGGCGGCGCGGCAGAACCAATGGGAGCGCACCGAAGCCCAACTCGCCGGCAATCCGTATCTCGACCTCAACAGCGACTGGGTCGACTATCAATCGGCTGGGGCAAGCGGTCCGGAAGATCTTTACAAGGTCATTGGCATGGTCCTCGACACCGTGACGATCACCCAGGACATTCTCGATCTTGCCCTGCGTTCGCGGGTCGATACCAAGACACACAGGGCACTCGTTGATCGTATTGTCGAACTGCGCGCCGAAATGCGCCGCCGTCTGCAGGACGAAGATCTGGATGCAGTCGTCGTACCCTTTGAGCCGCAGTCCTACAATGGACATGCGACAGTGGTGGAGAACCTGCTCTTCGGCAGCATGAAACAGCCGATGATGTCACCCGAGCAGCTCTCGGCACACCCCTATTTTCGCCGAGTCATGATCGAAACCGGCGCTGCCGGACTGCTGTTCGAAATGGGATTGTCGATCGCCGAGACCGCGGTTGAACTGTTCAGCGACCTGCCTGAAGACCACCCCTTTTTCCAACAGCTCACCTTCATGACCGCAGCAGATATCCCGGTCTACGAAAGCCTGGTGCAGAAGTTGCAGGGGAAAACCTTGGAGGAGGCTTCGCCCGCCGACCGAAGCAGCATCATCCGGATGAGTTTCTCTTATATCGAGCCTCGCCACCGCTTCGGCCTTCTGACCGACGAGCGCATGGCGCTACTTGTCCGGGCGCGCGAGACGTTTCATGCCAATATCCCGAAGGATCTGGCCGGTGTTGTCGAACGTTACGATATCGAAAACTTCACCGCCTCAGCCAGCCTGATGGACAACATCCTGTTCGGCCGCATAGCGCTCGAACAGGATGATACTTCGAAACGCATTCGCGCCATCAGCCATGAGATATTCGACAATCTTGGCCTCAGGAATGATATTCTGTCGATCGGCCTTGATTTCGAAGTCGGATCCCAGGGCCGTCGCCTGACCGTTGCACAACGCCAGAAGCTCAACATGGCGCGTGTGCTGTTGAAGCGCTCCGACTATTTCATCTTCAATAAGCCGCTTTCGGCTTTGGATCGGCGCGCCCAGGACCGCATCATCACCAATGTCATGCAGATGTCACAGGACGATGAAACAAGCCCCTCGATCATATGGGTCCTGTCCAATCCTGATGCCGCCCAGTTCTTCGAACGAGTTCTGGTCTTCGAGGGGGCGGCAAGCCTTGACAGCGGAAATTTCGCGGAACTTTCCGAGAAAAATAGTATTTTCAAAGAGCTGCTATCGTAATAACGTCTCTTTGAGCGCTAGGGGAGTGCTATGGCAATGTTATTGAAGGACGAAGTCGAAATGCTGCGGCGCGTGCCGATCTTTTCGCGCATCGCACCGACAAAACTGAAACTTCTGGCTTTTGCATCGGATCGCATCAGCTGTCGCGAAGGACAGAATCTGTTTCATCAGGGCGATGCCGGCGATGCGGCCTATGTCATTCTGTCGGGAACGGCCGAAGTCGTCGTTGATACCCCGACGGGCGAACTCAAGCTGGCAGACGTGGAGAACAACGCCATTGTCGGCGAGATTGCCATTCTGTGCGAGGTTTCGCGCACCGCGACCGTTCGCGCCACCAGCCGCCTTGAAGTGCTGAGGATCAGCAAGGACAATTTTCTCTGCCTGGTGCATGATTTTCCCGAAATTGCCATCGAGATCATGCGCGTCCTTGCCGAACGCCTCAATCACACCACTGCCGAGCTTACGGTTGCCCTGACCCAGAAGACGCCGGTGGTCAGCGGCTGAATTTGCCGTTCTTCAGGAAATGACTGACCTGATCGATGACCGTGGCATCGCTCATCATGAATGTATGCGTCACCGGCAGGACCAGATGATCGGTCATGCCGTCGATCATGGTGCTTGCGACCGAGACCTTGCCGTCATTCGGACCACCGATGAGCGCGCTATAGAACGGGTTGAGCGAGACAGTGCCGGCGATGATGCCGAGCTCGAAATCGGGAAGCGGCAGGACATTTGGGGTTGAGGTGGGTGCGGTCCCAAGCTCCATCCCCGCCGGGCCATTGATCCACCGGAACGGCGGTAGGTCGCCGAACACATCGACGATCTCCGAACCATGATTGGGCGGCGCCAGCATCACCACCCGGCCAAGCCTTGAAGGACGATGTCGTGCAAGCCAGGCACGCACGAGAATGCCGCCCATCGAATGGGTGACGAAATGCACCCGCTGCTGCGGCCAGCAGTCAGCAACGGATTGGGTGACATGAGACATCAACCCCTGGATCGAGGATTGCGTCGATGGATAGCCGTTGTTGATGACCTGGTAGCCCTGCTCCTCCAGCGCATCCTCAAGCCCTTGCATGGAGCGCTCGGTGCGGGCAAGCCCGTGCAGCAGGACGACGCACTCAGCCATGGCGGATGAACTGATTGCACAAAGGCCGAACACGGCCAGCAGCAGTCTGCCCATCATTCAACCTCCCGCCACAATCCCGCCCCTCACGAAAGCCGGCTTTCGCCAACGACCCCGCTGCGCGACAGCAGGATGGCAATCGGCCTGGTGCCGCTGAACTCGGAAAGCACAATGACCAGCACGGCGGTGATCGGGATGGAAACAATCGCCCCGGCAATACCCCACAGGCTGGTCCACACGGTTAGGCTGATCAGGATGGCATAGGGGCTGAGGTCGAGCGAATTGCCCATGATCTGCGGTTCCAGCACATTGCCGATCATGAACTGCACCACGCTGAGCGACAAGGCGAGCAGCAGCACCTGGTCCGGTTGCCCGAACTGACCCACCGCAATCACCGTCGGCACGAAGACACCGATAGCCGAGCCCAGATAGGGAATGTAGTTGACCAGCGCGATGATGATGGCCCAGAGCACGGCGAATTCCAGGCCGAAAAACACCATGACGGCATAGCTGACTAGGCCCAGCACGACATTGATCAACGACTTGACCGCGAGATAGCGACCGACGCGATAGTTTATGTCGCTGATCACCGCCCGCAGGCGGACGATCCGGTCGGGGTCGGACGACAGCCGCCCAAGCTTGGCATCGAAACTGCCTTGTTCCAGGAGCATGAAGACGACATTGAGCAGGACGAAGACCAGTCCGCCCAGCAGCGATGCCGATGATACGACGCCGCTGCGCAATGTGGCCTGGAGATTGATCTGGCCGAACAGGTCGTTGCGCAGGGTCTCCCAGGTAACATCCCCCTGGAAGCCGACGAAACCAGCAAGCGCCTGTGCCATCTCGAGAAACTTCACCTGATATTCCGGCGCCTTGGCGGCAAAGACGACCAGGTTGGCAGCCAGCAGCGTGACCAGCTGGATCAGCCCGTAGCCGATGACCAGTGCCGCAAGCGTATAGCGCAGACCGGTCGGCAAGCGCCTCCCGATCACCGGGATTGCCCCGGTCAGCCCGGCGATCGCCGAAACCACATAGGCGATCATCAGCGCAAGCACCATCGGCACCAGGACCTCCGCGCCGATATACAGGAACCAGCCGACCATCAGCGCAAGGGCCACCCCGAGGACCAGATTGACCAGCGAGACGGATGACATCGTCGGGCCTGCGGGATCGGATCGGCGAAGCTCGGTCATGCGGACATACTTTCCTGGTGGCGATGGAGTTGATCAATCGTGAGCGAAGCGGAGGCGGAGGCGGAACCGGACATGACCGTATCGGTAGCAATCGGCGGTCCACCGCGGGACGAACGATTGGGGAAGACACCCATGTCAGACATCCTCCACCAACTGGTCTATGTCAAAGGTCGAGCGCACGCCGACATCATCGAGATGAGCCTGACCGAAGGCGATGGCCGCCCGGCGTCCCTCTTCGAACAGCATCTGCAGGAAATCCCATTCGGCATTGAGCTTGGACGAATGGCCGAGCGTGACCATGATATCGGACGTGATGCGATGCAGCCGCATCTCTTTCCACTGACGTGCCTCGCCATGGCCGGGATCGACAACGCGGCGCAGCAGCGCGATCATCCGCAATTCCTTCAGCAGTTGCGCGTTGAAGGAAATCTCGTTCAGCCGGCTGGCGATCTCGCGCGCGGTTTTTGGCGTTTCCAGACGCTCGACGGGATTGATCTGGACGATCAGCGTATCGTGGCTGTCACATTCCCGCACCAGCGGCGTCATCGTCGGATTGCCGGCATAGCCGCCGTCCCAGTAAGGCACCCCATCGATCTCGATGGCCTGAAACATCGACGGCAGGCAGGCCGATGCCAGCAGCACGTCGACGGTGATCTCGTGTTTACGAAACACCCGCCCCTGTCCGGTATGCACATTGGTAGCCGTGATGAACAGCTTGATCGGCCCGTCGGCGAGATCGGGGAAATGGATGATCTCGGCCAACAGGTCGCGTAGCGGATTTCCGGCAATGCCGCCGAGGGAGTAGGGCGAGACCATGCGTGCCATGATATCCATCGCGAGAAAGGCTGGCGAATTGTCCAGGCTCCAGTCACCGGTGATGCGTTCCAGCGGCCCCCTTTTCAACGGGCTGTAACGGGCCGCTTCCGAGGTCTTGCGCCAGAAGGCGGTCAGCATGTCACGTGCGGTCTGCCGCCCTCCTCGCGCCATGCCGGCTGCCAGAACCGCGGCGTTCATGGCGCCTGCCGAAGTTCCCGAGATCCCGTCGATCTCGATCGCGTCCTCTTCCAGAATGCGGTCGAGCACACCCCAGGTGAAAGCCCCATGCGAGCCGCCGCCCTGGAGCGCCAGATCGATGGGAGGAATGCTTGCTCTTCCCGTCCGCACATCCGTTCCTGCCTTTGCCGCCATGTTCGACACCCTTTTCCAGCGTTTCGTCGCAATGTTCGGACCCGTTGCAGATCAGGGCTGCAGCGCCGCAACCTTCTGCTTCAGCAGTTCCAAACCCTCGTCCGTCCAGCCCGGCTGATCGGTTAGCGACGCCCAGGCGTCGACATAGTGATCGAAGGCATAGACATGGCCGAAGCCTTTCGGCGGTAACACGGCGAGCATGATGTCGAAGCCGAGCTGCAGGAAGGTCACCACCGGGATCCACACCATGTCCGGCGACACATCCGGGCCAAGCGGCTTATTCATCCATTCCGGCCGCCGCCACAGCGCGCGCGGATCGAAGAACGCCACGGCATCGCTGGCATATTGCAGGAAGATCACCCGGTATGGACCCCAGGGCGCCGGTGCCTCCCGCAACGTGTTGCGCTGTGAGGTGAAGCGGATCACCGAGCCATCGCGAAAGGTCGGCAGCCAGCTTGGCGTGCCGGGATTGCGCGCCGCAGTGACCGATACCCAGGTGCGGGTGTTGAAAGGAGGACCGGCCCACAATGCCCCCTGATACGGATCACCGATGACCTGGTGCAGATCGTGGCTGAGGTCCGAGTTCAAGGCGCCAAGGCTCAAGCCGTGCAGATAGAGCTTTGGTCGCTGATCGCGTGGAAGCGTCCGCCAATGACCGTAGATGGCGGCAAAGACCGCCCGCGAGGTCTCCACCCCGTAACTCGGATCGGCCAAGAGGGCGATCCAGCTGGCCAGATAGGAATACTGCACCGATACCGACGCCACGTCGCCATGCAGGATATATTCCAGCGCCGACTGGCTTTCGGGATCGACCCAGCCCGTGCCCGTCGGCGTGACGATGACCAGGTTCGTCCGCTCGAAGGCCTTGATCCGGATCAGTTCCTGCAAGGCAAGCTCCGCCCTGGCCTCGGGCGTATCGGCGGAATTGAGCCCGACATAGACACGGAGCGGCTCCAGTGCCGCAGCACCGGACATCTGTTCGATCATCGCTTTGTCCGGGCTGGCTGCAACCAGTCGTCGCCCGGCCCGGCCAAGGCTCGCCCAGTCAACCAGCGAGCCCGGGCCACCGGTCTTCAATGCATCGACCGGTTGCACGCTGTCGTCTTCGAAGCGACCGTCAAGCTCGCTATAGATGCCGTCGAGGAAACGCATCGCACCACCGACCAGAACACCGTTACCGATCGTCCAGAACAGCATTGCCGTCACCGCCAGTGCGACAACGGCGGCCGGCGGCCCGGGAATATGGCGTGCCAGCCGATTGGACAGGCGCTGGGCAATAATGCCGAACAGCCGGAAGACCATGACCAGCACGGCAAACACCGCGAGCGCCACGGCAGCGATCGTCCATGGCCCGGCGCTGTCGATCGGCTCCATATCCATCAGCGCCCGCAGCCGGTTCTGCCATCCGGCCGCCCACCAGAGCATGGCAACCACAATCGCCAGGCTGACCAGTGCAGCCAGCAGAAGGCCGCGCCGCCGCGCTCGCCCCTGCACGGACGGCAGACGCAGCGAAAGCCAGAGCCAGCGCAAAAGGACACCCAGCCCATAGCCGGCAGCAAGGCAGAAGCCGCTCAGTGCCCCCTGGATCAGCGGCGCACGCGGCACGAGGCTCGGCGTCAAGGAGGCGGCAAAGAACAGCGCGCCGATGACCAACCCGACACCCGAAAGCGCTTGGAGAAATGCCCAGACCGGGCGTCCGGCGGGACTGGATAAACTGTTGGATGTAATCATCAAGCGTGTATTCCCCCTAATCGAAACGTCCTGGCCGTCGCGTCAGGCCGGCCCGGAGGACATCTTGCCGACCTTCCATGCCATCACCCCGACCGACAGCCCGATGCTGATCAGATTTGCACCGAGCATCACCCCGATCAGCCAGAAACCGGTAACGGGCATGGCCGCAAACAGCGCCAGCGCCAGGACCACCGACAGAACCCCGCTGGCGAAGATCCACATCCAGTTCGGCAATGGCCGGATGGTGAAGGCAAAGACAATCTTGGAAATGCCCTCCATCATGAAAAAGACGATGAGAAGCAGCGACAGCAGCAGGATGCCCTGGCCGATATTGCGCAGCAACAGCACCCCGATCATGATCCCGAGGATCACCGACACCAGTTGCAGCCAGAAATTTGGCGCATGGCGGGCACTGATCAGGCCGATGGCCTGGATCAGCCCGCTGACGATCAGCAGCCAGCCGAAGGTGAAAACCGCGGCAGCCGAGGAAACGACCGGAAACAGCACGGCAAAAATGCCCGCAACAACCAGCAGCGCGGCTTCGACCAGATGAAACGCCGAGTGCCGACGCACGGCATCCCGCGCAGCTTCACGATAAACCTGGGCTGCGGCATCAAGACCAATGGGCATGACGATCACTTTCTCTCTGTTGAAACGGCTACTTCGAGCGGGTTGCCATGATCGACGGACTGTCGGACGAGATCAGAACAAGCCCGCCATCGGCGTCGATATCGAACCGATCGATCTTTTCCATCGCCGACAGGAACGAGGCCTCGATCTGGCTTTTATGCTCCTCGCAGGCCATCATCGAGCCGGCCATGCCGCGCTGAAAGCTGAAGCCCTCGCCGGTCAGGGTGAAGCCGCCGAAATAGCGGTTGCAGCCGGACGAGCCGAAGACGCTGGTCTTTGTCGCATCGAATTCGAGACTGACATAGACATCCTCCGGCACCGCCGCGTCGCCGATCCTGGTGACGCGCCAGGCCGGGCCAGCCAGCAGTGACACAGGCTCGCCGCCGCAACCGTTGAACGTCTTTGCGCCTGTCGTCACCGTAACCGTCAGCGGGCTCGGCATTCCCGTCATCGTGTCGCGGCAGACCACCGGCGTGATACCGACCGCAAGATCGATGGTATCTGCCGCATAATGCCAGGTCTCACCTTTGGCGGTCGGTTCGGGCAGCGCTCCCTCCACAGTCGTGCCGTCATCGACAGTCCGGAACGAAATCCGCCCGCCATCGAGCGTCGCGATCCAGCCCGGCTCGTTGCCGCGCGCCGTCAAGGGCAGCTCCGGCTTGGCAGCACCATCGCTCGCAGCAAGAACCGAGGATGATGCGCCGAGAAGTATCGCGCAGATCGAGATCAGTTTAAGTTTCCATCGCATGGATCATCCCTCCTCGTTTTAAGGGTCGCCGCCGCCAAAAGTGGCATGCGCAAATTTTCGCTCGGCCCGGCACGACATCCTATTCATAGCTGTAAGGCTGCAGATAGGCGCCATCGACAAGCTCGCCGGTCCCGTCGCGCAGCAAGAGATGCGCCGGAATACCGTCGGGTCGTTTGCGCTCCGGCGGCAGCGGCGAAACATAGGTCCGGCCTTTCAGCCGCCGGTCAAAATCCGTCCGCACGGCGGCGAGGAGCTCCGGGTCGACCAGCAGGTCGTAACCGACGCCCGCCATCACCCGGGCCGAAGCAAGAGCCGCCTTGTCGCCGATCGACATGCCGCCACAGGCCGTCAGCGGCCACATATGCAGGCCGACCCCGAGCGGCATGCAGGCCCAGGCAAACAGCGCGGTCGGCGTAACGAAACTGACATCACCGACATCGGTGGCGCCACCGGTGGTGGTTTCCGGGATCATCGGCGCGATCGCCGGACTGAGACCGAGTTCGGCAAGCCCCATCTCCTTCTGGCAACCGCGCGCAAAAGCCTGTTCATCCACCGTCCAGTCCACGCCGATGGCATTCATGTGGCGCAACGCCTGACCGGCCAGGGTCTCGTTGGGAATAAGGTCATGCATGCCGAAAAACAGGTCGAACTCCGCCTGTGTCTGGGTTGCAAGCGCCGCACCATCGGCAATTTCGCGCAGCCAACTGGTGATCGCAGTCACCCGCTCCCGGTCGCTGTCGCGGATCATGATCAGGATCTCACCGACCTCCGGCACGACATTCGCCGCGACCCCGCTTTGGGTATAGATGTAGTGGACCCGCGACGTCGGCTCGATATGTTCGCGCATGAACTGCACGCCGACGGCAAACATCTCTGCGCCTTTCAGGCCACTGCGCCCTTCCCAGGGTGCCACGCCAGCATGCGCGGTGCGCCCGGTGAAACGCACACGCGCCATGTTGACGGCGGCGGTGCGCAGGAGGCCTGTCGCCGTGATCGGCGCCGGATGCCAGGCAAGCGCCGCATCCAGATCGTTGAAAAACCCGTCGCGCACCATGAACACCTTGGCACCCTGCGTCTCTTCGGCCGCGCATCCATAGACACGCAGCGTGCCGGCGGTTCCATTCTCCTGCATCATCCTCTTCAGGGCGAAGGCAGCGCCGGTGCAACCGGCTCCGAGCATGTTGTGGCCGCAGCCATGCCCGACGTCGATGCCTGTCGGACCCGGCGTCTGGCGCGGTTCGGCGGCATTGCCCAGGCCTGGCAGGGCATCATATTCCGGCAGGAAGCCGATCTTCGGGCCACCGCTTCCCTGCGTCCACTCGGCAATGAACGCCGTCGGGATGTTCGACGTGCCGCGGCTGACGATCGTAAAGCCGGCCGCCTCCAGCTCGCGCATGTGGATCTTCGAGGAAATGTCTTCCTCAAGAGATAACTCCGCATTTTCCCAGACCTCGCGGGAAATCCGCAAGATCGCATCGCGCACCGCTTCCACAGCCATCGCCGCAGGTTCGACGGAGCCCGGCGGCGGCAGATCTGCTGGGCTTGTGGCGGCCATTGCCATTTTCGCATCGACAGCAGCCATCAGGCCAGTAGCGATCGCGGCACCTCCACTGACGGCAAACGAGGTCTTCAGGAAATCGCGGCGCGCCATATCGGCAAAGGATTTGGATTCAGACATGGGTTTCTCCTTCAAGGCGACCAAATCGCTGCTTGTCAAAACCACGACATCCCCGACGACGGGCCGGCAGGACGGCAACAGCGCGTCTGCGAGATCGGCAAAAACCATAAATCGGCCGCCGTGACACACTGGCCTTGAGCCAAGGGTGATCAGCAACTGGCCATCGGTCAATCGCCAGACACCTAGCTGCCTCGTCCCCAGAAGTTCCAGGCGTCGCAGGAATGCACACGTCCGCTCGATGCGCAGATTGTCCAGAACCACCAGCAGACCGGGAGGCCAACTGCGATATCTTCCCGCCAGACAGACAGGGCAATGTGACCATAAACAACAACAAACGCTTGATCATGGTGGCCGCTCGATTGCGATCTGGACCAATTTAAGAGCAGCAAAGCCCATAACAAACAACAGGTTCGGCACAATCAGGTCAGTTTTCGCAAAAAAACGGACGTGATGCAAAAAATTGGGACGCATCGCCATGAGCCACTGTCGAAGAGCCCAGAAAAATGACTGAAAAGATCGACGGACCTGACGGAGATCTTCCGCGCAGAACACCCCGAACGAATACAGACTTCCAGCATATTCGGGACGTGATGCCGAATCTCCGGACTCCAGGCTGATCACTTTCGTTCTCAAACAATCCTATAGTTGCAAGGGGTACAATCGCGCTGTGGTTGTTTTAGAGGATCGGTTTGCGCCAGAGGGGGCTTCGATGGCAGTGACACTGGCACGAAAGATGTGGGGGGTTGTCCTGGCTGAAAATGCGGCCGGACACGCCGTCGAAAAAGGCGTCTCTGCCCTCGCGGGATCATTCGACCGACGCCAGTGACCATCACATGATTTCACCGCTTCTCCACAGCGCCATCGATGACTGATCCATTTCCGGTACAGCAACAGGAGTTTCGCATGTCTACATTGATCGCGATCGTTTATCCGAACGAAAAACAGGCCGAAGACGTCCGTTCCAAGCTCCTCAGCTTGCAACGGGAATACATCATCACACTCGGGGATGCCGTGATTGCGACGAAGACAGACGCCGGCAAGATCAAGCTGAACCAGTTGATCAACACCACCGCCGCCGGCGCTGCATCAGGCAGCTTCTGGGGCTTGCTCATCGGTGTGATCTTCCTCAACCCACTGCTCGGCGTTGCCGTCGGCACAGCATCCGGCGCTGTCAGCGGTGCGCTGACCGATGTGGGAATCAATGACCCCTTCATGAAGGAACTCGCGGCCAACCTGACCCCGGGCCATGCCGCTCTTTTTGTTCTCGTCAAGGAGATGACCGAAGACAAGGTGCTGAAGGAAATCGCGCCATTTGGCGGCGTGGTGCTCAAGTCGTCGCTGGACGAAAGCAAGGAACAGGTCCTGCGCGACGCACTGGCAGCAGCCGAAAAGCCGGTCTGATCACCCGCTGGAAAGCCAGGAAGGAAAGAGCCCACAGAACGTGGTGGACTCTCTTCCCTCCTGTGCATCCGGGCGTGTCGGCAAAGTCGATATGCGGTCACCGCTTATGTAAGTCGTGACTTTTATTGGATGAAATCAATGACACGTCGTTTTCAACATTATCAAATGCGAAAAAGCAGCTATTATTTTTTAGTAGTGCATAACTTTCTCATAAGTTGTAAATGAAACTATAAATATTGATCGCTTGGGTATTTGTATGACAGTTTTCGAGCGGCATACCAGGTCTGAAACAGCCCATTTATTCCCCCCGGTTGTGGCGGCGAAAAGCGTCCCGGCGGCATCGCTTATGCCCTATTCATTTTCCACCGAGCACATAGACAGTGCCGACAGCTTTTCCGCATGGCGCCATAGCTATGAGCCAATGGTGGACCTCAGGCAGAAACCCGCAACGTGCGGAAGTTCATTTTCGGGCAAGCAGGTGCTTTGGGATCTCGGCGAGATTGCCTTGGCGGAAATCAGGACAGAAAGCCTCGATTTTATCAGTTGGCCCATGCAGATGAAAAACAGCGGGCTTGATCACTGGTGCCTGACCCTGTTTCTCGACGGAACATGCCGCACGGATGCCGGCGACGAGCAGTATGTATCGTCGTCGAGGCTTCTGCAGGTCCACCCCCTTGGCAGCCGTTTCAGTGGTTCGCTGACGGATTGCCACTTCATCATGCTGTGGATTCCCCGCAGTTTCTGCGGTGACAGCGCGCATGTCCTCGACAGCGTCGCCTTCCAGTCGATTTGCGGACCCATGGGCCAGATGCTGTCATCCTACATCACCTGCCTCGTCGCGCAGATGCCCTATGTGACGACGACCGAGGCGAGCGCGCTTGCCCATGCGACTAGAGATATGGTGATCGCCTGTGCTGCACCGTCCGCCGACAGGATCAATGCATCGAAGGACCAGTTCGCAGCGACGCTCATCGAGCGGGCGCGCAAATTCATCCAGCAGAACCTCTACAATTCGGCCCTCGGCCCCGATCTGCTCATGCGTGAAATGGCCATGTCGCGCACCAAGCTCTACAATCTCTTCGAACCGGTGGGCGGCATTCATCGCTACATCAAGCGGCAACGGCTCTGTGAGGCGCACAAGCGCCTGGTCGATGCGCAAAATCCCTGCCGTATTCAGGATATTGCCGAACGCCTTGGCTTCAGCGACGGCGCCGACTTCAGCCGGGCCTTCAAGCGAGAATTCAGCTACACGCCCAGTGACGCGAGACACCATTTCATTCAAACGAGCTATCAAGACACGCAGAGCCTGGAAAACCTCGCACCCCCGGACAAGCTTCCCTTCATCCTGCGACGGCTGCAGTTCTAGGCATCCAGCCCGACCGTTCGCCAGATCACCTGCCCATTTTCCTTGCGATTTTGCCGGCCCAGTCGCCCGGCGCCGAGAGACAGACAGAAAGCAACACTGAAAAGACGTCCAGGAGATCCACGCCGTGACCACCATCCAAGTGCCTGGCCTTTTGACCGTGACGATCGCCATCCTGGTATTTTTCATCGGTAGCATGCTGAACCGGTCGATCACCGTCCTTGGTCGCTTCAACATTCCCGAAGCGGTCAGCGGCGGCCTGCTGGCGGCGCTGTGCACGCTGGCGCTGTATAGCATGGTTTCGACCGAGATCGTTTTCGATCTCGCGGCACGCGACATGCTGCTGCTCTATTTCTTCACCGGCATCGGCCTCAATGCCCGTTTCGCCGATCTGGTCCGCGGCGGTCGGCCACTGCTTATTCTGCTTGCCCTGACACTGACATTCCTGCTCATTCAGAACGGTATAGCCCTTGCGGGCGCCGCTCTGTTCGGCCTTCCCGATGGTCTGGCCATCTTCCTCGGCTCGGCCTCACTGATCGGCGGCCATGGCACGACCATTGCCTGGGCGCCGCTGGTGCAGGAACGCTTCGGCGTCACCAACGCGCTGGAGATCGGCATAGCCAGCGCCACCCTTGGCCTCGTGATCGCCAGCCTGATCGGTGGCCCGCTGGCGCATCACCTGATCCAGCGGCATAACCTGAAAGGTCCGGAAGAGAAAGAGTTGACTGTCGGCGTGCCTGCCGATGCGGGCGAGCGCCATGCCGACGAGGTCAGCTACCGCAGCCTGCTGCAGACCCTCTTCGTCATGAACCTCGCCATTCTCGCGGGTTATACCTTGCATGAACTGGTCGATGACATCGGCATCAAGCTGCCGCTGTTTGTCATGTGCCTGCTGTGCGCCATTGCCATGACCAACCTGGTCCCGCTCGCCGCTCCGCGCCTGCCATGGCCATCGGGATCCCGCGCCCTGTCGCTGATCTCGGATCTGTCGCTCAGCATTTTCCTCGCCATGTCGTTGATGAGCATGCAGCTATGGGCGCTGGGAGGGCTGGGAATTGCCCTGGTTGCCATCCTGTTTCTGCAAACCGCAGCAACCGTTATATATATCCTCCTGGCCGTCTTCCCGGCCATGGGCAGAAACTATGATGCGGCGGTGATTTCGGCCGGCTTTGGCGGGGTCACGCTCGGCGCCACGCCAACGGCCATTGCCAACATGGCGGCCATCACCAAATCGCATGGTGCCGCGCCGATGGCCTTCATCATCGTGCCGCTGGTCTCGGCCTTCTTCATCGACCTCGCCAATGCGGCCGTGATCGGCTTCCTGCTCAGATAGAGGCCTGGAATACGGAAGCCGATTTTAACACCTACCGTCCCGAGCGGCGCATGTCGACGACACGGCCATTGTGGCGATTGAGTGCGATCTCGAAGCGCCTGCCGTCGCGTGTGGCACGATAGACAAAGAAACGACCACGGCAGTCGACTGTGCGGATATCGCGAAAGCCGTTACTACGAAGCCGGTTGCGCCCTTCCTGGCATGTGATCGATCGCCCGTTGCTGACATTCGAGCCGACGGAGATATTGATATTGACCCGCGCTTCAGCCGGAGTGGCTGCCGGGAACGCCAGCATGAGGCAGAGAAAAAGTCCGAGCAAGCCACGCATATCAATCCTCCAGAATAGCAAAATTTAGGAATGTAAGGATCATATGTGCCCCCGCGTGCGGATCAAGTGCTGAAACGCACTTCGCGTGTGTCGATTGCAGCGATGGCAGGCAAGTCGCGCAAATTGCCACGATCCGGAAAAGCCCGAGAGTTTCCACACGCGACGGAAACAACCTGTCTGCTGCTCTTCGAGAAAGCATGGAAACATCCGTCGCGTCGCCAGCGGATCCGCTTGACAAAGACTATTTGACCGTATTTTAATCACGCTCAAGTTCTGGGCAAATATTGCCGAACTGATCAAATGACCTCGTCCGTCGCAGGGCAACAGCGCCCCACAACGCCCCGGTTTCCGGGAACCGCGTTGTGGGATTTTTTGTGTTTGGATTTCTGATGCAAGAGACCGTGAAGATCGGCATCCTCTATTCGACCACCGGGCCTTATGGCTCGATGGGTCGCGATGCCCGCGATGGCGCCGATTTTGCCTATCACGATTATCGCGCCGCCGGCGGCACCAGGGTCGAACTGGCATTCTTCGATCCCCATGCCGATCTCGCTGCCTATGTCGAAGGCGCGCGCCACCTGATCCGCGATGAAGGTTGCCGCCACATCGTCGGCACAATCACTTCGGCCGCACGCAAGGAGGTCATACCCCTCGTCGAAAAGCACGACGGCCTGCTGTGGTACATGTGCCCCTATGAAGGCTTCGAGGCCAACGAAAACGTTCTCTATATCGGCGGCTGTCCCAACCAGCATCTGATCCCGCTATTCGAACACCTGATCCCGCGACACGGCGCACGCCCCTATCTGGTCGGTGCCAACTATGTCTGGGGCTGGGAGATGAACCGGCTGGCCCGCGAACTGATCAACAATGTCGGCGGCTCGGTTCTCGGCGAGCGTTATCTGCCGCTGGAAGAGACGGATGTCGAGCGCATCATCGCCGATATCGCAGAAAAGCGTCCAAGCTTCGTTCTCAACAATCTGATCGGTCCCTCCAGCTACGCTTTCCTCAAGGCCATGAAAAAGCTCGGTGAGCGCGATCCGGCCTTCCTGCCCGGGAATTGTCCGGTCGCGAGCTGCGACCTGCAGGAATGCGAATTGACGGACATCGACAATGGTGCCGGTATCGGCCAGCTCTGCGCTGCCTCCTATTTCGACAGCCTCGACACCGCCGAGAACCTCGCCTTCAAGGCCAGATTGCAGACCTGGAGACCTGGCGAACGCAAGGTCTCAAGCGTCTTTGCCAGTGCCTATACGGCCGTGAGCCTCTGCATCGCAGCGATCGAGGCTGCCGGATCGGAAGAGCCGGCAAAGGTCCGCGACAGGATTGTCTCAAAAAGTTGGCCGACGCTATTCGGGGAGATGCGCATCGATCGCGACACCAATCACGCAGCCCTGCCCTTCCTGCTCGGCCAGATCAATCCTGATGACGGCTTCGATGTCATCGTGACCCGCCCGGCTCTGCCGGCGGATCCCTATCTCACCGGCGCAACCATGACCCTCAAGCCGAAGCTGCGGGTGGTGTCATGATCACGCGGACCCCGAATTTCACCGGATGGCGAGCGACAATCCTCACCGAGGAGGATGGCAACACGGAGCGGCTGCGCCGACAGCTGGGCCTTTTGGGCATCGAAGTCCATTGCCAGTGGAGCCCGATCTCGGCAAGCGTCATGCCGGAACTCATCCTTGTCGATGCCGACCGTGGCTGGGACGAACTCCTGCCTTGGGACACCGGCACGCCGACCCGCCCGGTCGTCGCCCTGCTCGGCTCGGAAGCGCCGGGCCGGATCGCCTGGGCCATCCGCCAGGGCGCGGGCGCGATCATCGCCAAGCCGGTCACGGCATCCGCGATCTACCCGGCCTTGGTGCTTGCCGTCTCGATCCACGAAGCACGCCTCTCCGCTGAACGGCAGATTGCCCATCTGGAGGAACGCCTGAAGCTGCGCCCGGTCGTCTATGCCGCCATCACCCGGCTGACCGGCGAGAGGCAGATCGACGAGGACGCCGCCTATTCCGTCCTCAGGGATTGCGCCATGCGCCGCCGTCTGCCGATCGAACAGATCGCGGCCTTCTTCCTGGCCGGTTCGGAACCATTGCGCGAGGTCGGCAAATGCGGGCGCTGAAGGAACTCGCCCGTCAACCCTCCGCCCTCTTCGGGCTCGCCATAATTCTCGGCGTCCTGATCCTGGCACTCGCCGCACCGCTGATCGCACCATTCGATCCCGATAACCAGATGTTCGATGGCCTGACACTGGAAGGCGCGCCTATGCCGCCTGGCGGGCAGTTCCTGCTCGGCACCGACACCCTCGGCCGCGATCTCTTCTCCCGCCTGCTCTATGGCGCGCGGACCTCGCTGATCATCGGCCTTGTCGCCAATGGTGTCGCGGTCACCATCGGCCTTTTTGTCGGCATCACCGCCGGCTACATGCGTGGTTGGGTCGGAACGCTTTTGATGCGCTGCACCGACCTGATGATGGCCTTCCCGGCCCTGTTGCTTGCGATCGTGCTGGCCGCCATCCTCAAGCCCAGCCTGTGGATCGTCGCCATGGTGATCGCGCTGGTCAACTGGGTCCAGGTGGCGCGCATCGTCTATACCGAGACCCGCGGCCTGGTCGAGCGCGACTTCATCATGGCAGAGCGCGCGCTGGGCGCCGGCCACGGACGCATCGTGTTCCGCCATATCCTGCCACATCTGATCCCCACCGCCATTGTCTGGGGCACGCTCGGCATCGCAACCACCGTCCTGCTCGAGGCAACACTCTCCTTCCTCGGCGTCGGCGTCCAGCCGCCGCAACCTTCCTGGGGCAATATCATCTTCGAGAGCCAGAGCTATTTCCAGGCAGCCCCCTGGCTGGTCTTCTTCCCCGGCGCCCTCATCCTTGTGACCGCTCTCGCCTTCAACCTCGTTGGTGACGCCCTGCGCGACATTCTCGATCCGACACAACGCGGGAGGGGCTGATGCTGGGCGTCCTGACAAAACGGCTGCTGCAATCGGCGCTCATCCTGCTCGGCGTCGCCGCGATCACCTTCGTGCTTCTCTATGCCCTGCCGGCAGACCCCGCCCGGATGATTGCCGGACGCAGCGCCACCGCCCAGACGGTGGCCAGTATCCGGCACGAACTCGGACTGGACCAACCGCTCCTGACACAGTTCCTGCATTATCTCGGTGGTTTGCTGCAAGGGGATCTCGGCCGCTCCTACGCCCAGAAAACGCAGGTCGTCACCCTGATCATCGCGCGCCTGCCGGCGACCCTTGTCCTGATGGCAGCCGGAATTTTTGTCGAAGTCGTGCTCGGCCTGACACTCGGCATCACAGCCGCACTCAATCGCGGCGGCTGGACCGACAGGCTGGTCATGGCCTCGGCCTTTATCGGCGTCTCGGCACCGCAATTCGTCGTCGCCCTGCTCTTACTCTATCTGTTCGCCGCAACGCTCGGCTGGTTCCCGATGAGCGGCTATGGCAGCTTTGCCCATGTGGTGTTGCCGGCCATGACGCTCGGTATTCTCGGTGCCGGCTGGTATGCCCGCATGGCACGCTCGGCGATGATCGACGTGCTCAATCAGGACTATATCCGCACCGCCCGGGCCAAGGGGCTTTCCGCCCGCCGCATCGTGCTGCGCCATGCGCTTCCCAATGCCATCCTGCCGATCATCGCCATGATAGGCATCGATATCGGCCAGTTCATGGGCGGCGTCGTGGTGGTGGAAGCCGTCTACGGCTGGCCCGGGATCGGCCAGCTCGCCTGGCAGGCCATCCAGCAGGTCGACATCCCGATCATCATGGGGGTCACGCTGACTTCGGCCCTCGCCATCATCATCGGCAATCTCGTCGCAGACATCATCGCACCGATGATCGACCCACGCATCCGTTCACACTGAAACACAACAAAAAGGGGAACAGAGAAATGTTCAAACGCTGGTTACTCGCATCAACGACAGCAGCCGTGCTGGCCATCCTCCCGATCGCGGCACAGGCCCAGACGAATGGCGGCGATATCGTCGTCACCTACAAGGACGACATCACCACACTCGATCCGGCCATCGGTTATGACTGGGTCAACTGGTCGATGATCAAGAGCCTCTTCTCCCGTCTGATGGATTACGAACCCGGCACGGCCAATCTGGTCCCGTCGCTGGCCGAAAGCTTCACCGTATCGCCCGACGGCCTGACCTATGAATTCAAACTGCGCAAGGGCGTCAAGTTTTCCAACGGTCGCGAGGTCGTTGCCTCCGACGTCAAATACTCGATCGAGCGCGCCATCAATCCGAAGACCCAGGGGCCTGGTGCCGGCTTCTTCGGCGCCATCAATGGCTTTGCCGAACTGACGGGCGGCACAGCCGAAACCCTGTCGGGCATCGAGACGCCTGACGACGGCACCGTCGTCTTCAAGCTGTCGCGCCCGGATGCCACCTTCCTGCATGTGCTGGCGATCAACTTCGCCTCCGTCGTGCCGAAGGAAGCCGTCGATGCCGCCGCCGGTGATTTCGGCAAGAAGCCTGTCGGCTCCGGCACCCTGATCCTGAAGGACTGGACGATTGGCCAGAAGCTGAGCTTCGAGCGCAACCCGGACTATTACATCAAGGGCGTCCCGTATATCGATTCCGTCACCGTCGAAGTTGGTCAGGAGCCACTGGTGGCGTTGCTGCGCCTGCAGAAGGGCGAAGTCGATATTGCCGGCGATGGCATCCCGCCGGCCAAGTTCCTCGAGATCAAGAATTCGCCGGAAGGCGCCCAGATGATCGTCGACGGCGAACAGCTGCACACCGGCTATGTCACGCTCAACACCAAGGTAAAGCCGTTTGACGACGTGAAAGTGCGCGAGGCGGTCAACATGGCGATCAACAAGGAGCGCATCACCCGCATCCTGAACGGTCGCGCCACGCCTGCCAACCAGCCGCTTCCGCCGCTGATGCCGGGCTACGACAAGGCGTTTACCGGCTACGGCTATGACGTCGACAAGGCCAAGGCATTGCTCGCCGAAGCCGGCTATGCCGATGGTTTCGAGACCGTGCTCTTTTCGACCAACACCGATCCGCAGCCGCGCATCGCCCAGGCAATCCAGCAGGATCTCGCCGCGGTCGGCATCAAGGCCGAAGTCCGCGCCCTGGCACAGGGCAATGTCATTGCCGCCGGCGGCACCGAAGGCGAAGCACCGATGATCTGGTCCGGTGGCATGGCGTGGATTGCCGACTTCCCGGATCCGTCCAACTTCTACGGTCCGATCCTCGGTTGCGGCGGCGCGGTCCAGGGCGGCTGGAACTGGTCCTGGTATTGCAACGAGGCACTCGACAAGCGCGCGATCGAGGCCGATTCCATGTCGGACCCGGCCAAGGTTGCAGAACGTCAGGCAGCCTGGGGCAAGATCTTCACCGACATCATGGCGGACGCCCCCTGGGTGCCGGTCATCAATGAGCGCCGTGTGGTTGCCAAGTCGGCGCGCATGGGCGGTCCGGACAATATCTATATCGATCCGACCCGCGTCATCAACTACGACGCGATCTTCGTGAAGTAACACATAAAGCCGGATTACCCCGAAACCGGCCCCCCTCCTCGTCAATGGAGAGGGGCCGGCTACGGACCGAATACGAACTGAAAACCGCTGAACGGAGACCTGCCATGTGCGTCGCCTGCACCCATACCATCCACCGCGCTCAGCACAATTTCGGCTGGAACAGGGATTTCCCGCCGGCGCTTTCGGCGAAGCCCGGTGAAACAATCCTGTTTGAGTGCCTCGATTCCTCCGGCGGTCAGATCGGCCGCGACGCGACACTCGAGACGCTGGCCAATCTCGACTTCGGCAGGATCAATCCGGTCTCCGGCCCGGTCTATGTCGAGGGCGCAGAACCTGGCGACGCACTCAAGGTGACCATCCGCAAGTTTCACCCCTCCGGCCATGGCTGGACCGCCAACATTCCAGGCTTCGGCCTGCTGGCCGATCAGTTCAAGGACCCGGCTTTGCATGTCTGGTCCTATGACACGGTGAGCATGGCGCCATCCGCCTTCGGCCCCGGCGGTCGGGTCCCGTTGAAACCCTTCACCGGCACGATCGGGGTCGCACCCGCCGAAACCGGCCTGCATTCCGTCGTCCCGCCCCGCCGCGTCGGCGGCAACATGGACATCCGTGACCTGACAGCCGGCGTCACGCTCTATCTGCCCATCGAAGTCGAAGGCGCCCTGTTCTCGGTCGGCGACACCCATGCCGCCCAGGGAGACGGCGAAGTCTGCGGCACAGCGATCGAAAGCCAGATGAATGTCGAATTGACGCTCGATCTGGTGAAAGGCGCCAATCTCAAGTCACCACGCTTCACCACCACCGAACCTGTCACCCGCCATCTCGATGGCGCCGGCTATGAAGTCACCACCGGTATCGGACCCGATCTGATGACCGGCGCACGCGAAGCCGTCATGCGCATGGTCGACCTGCTGTCTTCCGACCACGGGCTGAACCCGGTGGATGCCTATATGCTCTGCTCCGTCTGCGGTGATCTCAGGATCAGCGAGATCGTCGACATGCCGAATTGGGTCGTATCCTTCTACTTCCCGCGGATCGTATTCGCGTGAACGAGCATATCCTGCCCGTGCCTGAATCTGTGCCTGAGTCTGCGCCGGTCCTGTCCGTCCGTGATCTGACCGTCGACGCTCGCACGCCGGACGGCCTGAAGCGTATTCTCGATCATGTCAACTTCGACCTTGGCCCCGGCGAGACGCTTTGCCTCGCTGGCGAATCCGGCTCGGGAAAGTCAGTGACATCGCTGTCGATCATGGGACTGCTGCCGAAAGCATCGCTGAAAGTGGCGTCCGGGGCGATCGAACTGGAAGGCCGCAGCATCCTCGGCATCTCCCATCGGGCGCTTCGCCGGATCCGCGGCGGCGAGATCGCGATGATCTTCCAGGAGCCGATGACCTCGCTCAATCCGGTCATGACGATCGGCGAACAGTTGGTCGAGACGATCCGCGAGCATCAGGCCGATCGGGGCGGCGGCGCCGAAGCGACGGCGAAAGCCATGCTCGATGCCGTGCAGATCAGCAATGCCGCCGCACGAATGAAGCAATATCCCCATGAACTGTCGGGCGGCATGCGCCAGCGCGTGATGATCGCCATGGCGCTGTCCTGCCGGCCAAAGGTCCTGATTGCCGACGAACCGACCACAGCACTCGACGTCACCGTCCAGGCACAGATCCTGACGCTGATGCGCGAACTTCGTCGCGAGTTCAACACCTCGATCCTGATGATCACTCACGACATGGGCGTGGTCGCCGAAATGGCCGACCGCGTGGCGATCATGCAGCATGGCCGTCTCATCGAACAGGGCAACGTCTTTGACATCTTCGGCAAGCCGGCTGAACTCTACACGCGGCAATTGCTCGCAGCTGTGCCAAGGCTTGGCGCCCATGCCGGCACGACTGCTCCGCCGCGCGTGTCGCAGCCACCGGTACCGGTATCGACCCCGACCCCTACACCGACCACCGTATTGGAGGTCAGGGATCTGAGTGTCACCTACGCTGCAAAAGCTGCCTGGTTCGGCACGGCAAAGCCAGTCACGCCAAGCGTCGATACGGTCTCCTTCTCGATCAAGGCCGGCCAGACCCTGGGACTCGTGGGCGAAAGCGGCTCGGGCAAATCGACAACCGGCAAGGCGGTGCTCAACCTGATCCCGTTTGCCGGCAGCGTGAAGATCGACGGCAACGAGATCCGGCATCTGTCTCCGCGCGCCATGCGCCCGATTCGCCGCTCGGCCCAGATGATTTTCCAGGATCCCTATGCGTCGCTCGATCCGCGCATGAGCGTCGGTGCGGCGATCATCGAGCCGTTGGTAATCCACCAGGTCGGCAATGCATCCGAGCGCAAGGACAGGCTTGCCATGCTACTGAGACGCGTCGGGCTGACGCCGGACGCAGCGTCCCGCTATCCACACGAGTTTTCCGGCGGCCAGCGTCAGCGCATCTGCATCGCCAGGGCGCTTGCACTCGAACCCAGGCTGATCGTCGCCGACGAAAGCGTCGCCGCGCTCGATGTTTCGGTGCGCGCCAGGGTTCTGGACCTGATGCTGGAACTGCAGGAACAGATGGGTCTGGCCTACCTGTTCATCTCGCATGACATGGCGGTGATCGAGAAGATGTCGCATGATGTCGCCGTGATGAAAGGCGGCCGGATCATCGAAATCGGCAAACGCCAGCAGATTTTCGAGGATCCCAGCGAAGACTACACCCGCCTACTGATGGCCGCCGTCCCGGTTGCGGACCCCCTGCACTATCGACGCGGCTAGCCCGCAAGCCGCTCACAGCGGGACCAAAACGGCAAAAACCCCTGCGGGATGTCCGCAGGGGTTTTGTTATATTGCCTTGCATTTGCATGAACTGGTTGCGGGGGCCTGATGGCACGGAGACTTGCACAAAACTCGCTACAACAGCGCCGAAACCAGGATTTTGCGGGATAACCACATTTATGGAACTTAGCTCTAATTAGATGAATAGACATAGCCGTCAAAGAGCTTCCGCGCCGTTCGGATAGTACCGGCGCCCTTGATATTGCCAGCTTCGTCAAGTCGCAGGAAGACTTCCATGCTTCCAGTAGGATGTTCGATCTCATAACGGCCGTCCGATGGCGCAACGACCAGTTTTGCAGCAGGACTGCCCGTCAACCGGGTCGCCGTCGCCACAGTTATGGCGGCGAGCACCCCGACGGAAGCATGCACCCGATGCGGGATCAGGCTTCGCGTGGAGATCGCCCCCCCCGCGACTGGAGCAGACACCAGCGTCATCTTGGGTACAGATGCTTTCGTGACGTCTCCGAGGTTCATCATAGGTCCAGCCTGCAGGCGAATGGCCTCGATGCGTGCCTTGAGTTCAAGGTTGCCCTCGAGCTCGTCACGCGTCTCCCGACCTGTCAGGCCGAAATCGGCGGCACGCATGATGACGCACGGCATGCCGTTGTCGATTAGCGTCGCCTCGATCCCGTCAATCATGTCAACCGCGTTGCCGGTCGGAAGAAGCGCACCGCACATTGACCCGGCTATATCGGCGAAATGCAAGGGAACGGCTGCATGGGTACCAGGCACCCCCGCAATCGATGTTTTCCCTGCGTAGTTCACTCGGCCATCCGGCGTCTCGACTTTGGCAACAGCGACCTCGCCGGAATTGAGCATATGGATGCGGACATCTGTGACATCGCCGGAAGCCTTCACCAACCCGCGCTCGATTGCAGCGGGTCCGACACCCGCGAGAATGTTGCCACAGCCCTGCACGTCGCTGACCAGCGGTTGGTCGACGAAGACCTGCAAGAAAAGATAATCGACATCGGCATCGGGCCTGATCGAGGGAGAGAGGATCGCGACTTTCGATGTTAGCGGATCAGCGCCGCCGATGCCGTCGATCTGACGGGGGTCGGGCGACCCCATGATGGACAGCAGCAGGGCATCACGTTCCGCCGGATCGGCCGGCAGGTGCCTGGCGAGAAAATAGGCGCCCTTGGAGGTGCCGCCTCGCATCCACAGACAGGGAATGCCTTCCTCAGACATATCTGAGCCCCTTGGCGGCGAGCGAGTCGCGCATACCGTAAATATCGAGCCCAAGTTCACCGGAGGCGAGCCGCTTTCGCTTGGCTTCCTCGTTGGCAAGCCGTTTTTCGGCAGCTGCCAACACGGCTTGCGCCTCCTTGCATCGGACGACGCAAACGCCGTCGTCGTCTGCAACGATCACATCTCCAGCCTCGACAAGCGCGCCTGCGCAGACCACAGGGATATTGACCGATCCAAGCGTTTCCTTGACCGTGCCCTGCGCGGATATTGCCTTTGACCAGACGGGAAAGCCCATGTGGGTCAGGTCGCGGATGTCGCGCACGCCGGCATCGATGATCAGGCCGCGGCAGCCGCGGGCCATGGCCGAGGTTGCGAGAAGATCACCGAAATAGCCGTTGTCGCAGGGCGATGTCGGCGCCAGCACCAGAATGTCGCCCTCGCGCAGCTGCTCGATTGCCACATGCACCATCCAGTTGTCGCCGGGGGCCGCCGAGATCGTCACAGCCGAACCGGCGATCTGCGCACCGGCATAGATTGGCCGGATGGTGCTCGAAAGCATGCCCTTGCGTCCCTGCGCCTCATGCACGGTCGCGACACCCGCCTTGGCGAGCCCGTCGATGATTGCCTGATCGGCGCGCTTGATGTTCTGCACCACCACAGCCATGGCTCAGTGCTCCTTGCTTTCGATCGGCGGTGTGCCGTGGGTGTGGAAGGTTTCGATGGTTTTCAAGCCCCAGGCTTGGCCTCTCTTGCGCTCGGTTTCGGTCCAGACGACCGGCTGCCAGTCGGGCGCGAGGATCAACCGCGCGCCGGAATTGGCAAGCTCCACCCGGTTTCCCGCCGGCTCCCAGACGTAGAGGAAGAAGGTGCCCTGGATCGCGTGCTTGTGCGGCCCGGTCTCGATATGCACGCCGTTTTCCAGAAATATATCGGCAGCCCGCAGAATGTCTTCGCGCGTATCCGTCGCGTAGGTGACGTGGTGCAGGCGCGCGTGTCCGCTGCCATGTTCTTCCGTGCAGGCGAGATCGTAAGTCTTGTTGTTGACAGTAAACCAGCAGCCACCGACCCGGCCGTTGTCGAGTTGGATCATCTCCGTCACGCGGGAACCGAGGCAGGTTTCCATGAACAGACGAAATTCAGAGACGTCGCTGGCCAGCAGGTTAAGGTGGTCGATACGGCGGGGATGGCAGCCGCGGCCATGGAAGCGCTGCGCAAGGTTCTTTAGCTTCGGTCGCTCCTCCTCGGGCGGCGTATAGCGCACTGTGTCCCAGTAGATTTCGAAGACGTGGCCGAAGGGATCTTCGAACCGGAAGGCGCGGCCATGGCCGAGATCGCCCTCCACCCAGCCGATCACCTTGTATTTGCTCGCCTCAATCGCTGCTACGCGGCGGTTCAGGGCCGCTTCGGAGGACGCGCGATAGGCGACGTGACCGATGCCGGTCGTGTGATGACGTGTCAGCTTCAGCGTGTGGAATTCGTAATCATCCCAGGCCCGCAGATAGGCCGAGGTCTCATCCTGTCCGGCAAGGGTCAGACCGTAGACGTTGACGAAGAAGCTCAGGCTCTCTTCGAACTTGTCGGTATACATCTCGACATGGGCGAGATGGGCGATGTCAAAACAGGGTTCCAAGGTTCTCTCCCAGAGACGGTTCAGAGTTCGTCGAGCGTACGCGGAAACACGGACTGGAAGCCTTCCGCATAGAGCGCTGCCCGACCGCCCGACTGTCCGCCGGAATTACGCTGGAAGTGGTTGGCACGGTTCTGTGCCACCCGTGTATAGAACTCCCACAGATGCTCCTGGCCTTCCATGCATTCGATGGCGGCCCGCTTCTTTTCCCATACCTCTGTGATATCGAGGAAGACATCGGGCTTCCAGCCCATCTGTTCGGTCTGGTGCGGCTCGAACAGATAGAGCTGTGGCGCGCCGAGCACCTTCTGGCCAGGATTGTGGCCCCAGGCCTGGGCAATCATGCGCGCTTCGAGCACCACTTGGGTCGTGTACATATGGTCGGTATTATAAGGATCATATTGGGAATGACTGAGCATGAAGGACGGCTGCACCTCGCGGATCACCTCGACCAAACGGTTCTTGTCCTCATCTGTGAGCTTCAGCGGATAGTCGCCAAGATCGAAGCATAAGAGCTTGTGCACGCCCAGCGCCTCGGCCGCCTTTTCCGCCTCGGCACGCCGCGCGGCCTTGACCTTGTCCAGTGTCATGCCCGGCTGCTTCCAGAGCTTGGCCGATTCACCCCGTTCACCAAAGGAGAGGCAGACGACCGTTACTTCGTAGCCGAGCTTGGCATGCAGCGCGATCGCGCCGCCGCAACGCCAGACGAAATCAGCGGCATGGGCGCTGATGACCAGCGCGGTCTTCTTTTTGGACATCATAGGCTCCACTTATTTTTCACCCCGTATGTCGCTCCGAACGCAGCCTTTGCCAATTTCCTTTCAATGTCACGTCTATAAGTTTTGGCTATATTCGATAGCGAGGCGCAGCACCTTGATCTAGAACGAAGCCCGTCGCGTAGAATGCTCTCAGGATAGCGGACGATGAATCACATCAAGATCGGCATACTCGGATTCGGTGAGGCAGCGCGGGCATTCGCATCCGGATGGACGCGACCCGATGGCGCAGTTCTTGCTGCCTATGACCTGAAGCTTGCCGATCCGGATGCATCGGCGCAGATCCTCGATGCCTGTTCTGAACTTGAGGTCAACGCCGTCGGCAGTTCCAGCGATGCACTGTCTGGAGCGATCGCCATCTTCAGTCTGGTGACGGCGGATCAGGCCTTGGTGGCAGCGAAAGAAGCCGCCACGCAGATCAAAGCTGGGGCGCTCTATTTCGACTGTAATTCCTGTTCTCCATCAACAAAGGTTGCAGCAGCGCAAGCGATCGAGATGGCGGGCGGGCGTTATGTCGATGTAGCCGTCATGTCGCCCGTGCATCCGGCACGCGCACTTACGCCGCTGTTGGTCTCCGGCCCTCACAGCGAAGCGGCAATCGAAGCGCTTGAACATCTCGGGATGAAACCAAAGCCTGCGGGCGAAACAGTCGGTCAGGCATCATCGATCAAAATGCTGCGTTCGGTCATCATCAAGGGCCTGGAGGCCCTGACGGCGGAATCGATGCTGGCCGCCCGCCGCGCCGGCGTGGAGGAGGCCGTGCTAGCCTCGCTGCAAGCCTCGGATCCCGGCATCGACTGGGCCAAGCGCAGTGCCTATAATCTCGAACGGATGATGGTGCATGGAGCACGCCGCGCCGCAGAGATGCGCGAAGTGGCCGCCACGGTGCGCGACCTTGGCCTGGCAGACAGAATGTCGTCCGCCATTGCCGAGTGGCAGGACGAGATCGCCGCATTGTCTGTCCCTGTCGATGGCACCGATCTTGCTAGCCGGTCTGACAGCATTCTCTTGCGAATGGACGAGGAAAAGGCAAAGGGAGCTGCGGCGTTTCGATGAGGTACAATCTGCGCCACCTGCGCGTTTTCCTGGCCGTGGTGGAAACGGGCTCCGTCACCCGCGCGGCAGAAATCTGCTGCGTGTCCCAACCGGCGGTAACGCAAGCCATATCCAAGATCGAAAAGATGCTTGGCTATCCCCTGTTTACCCGCTCGACGCATGGCCTGTTCGTCAACGATGAGGGCAAGTTGCTGGCAGTTCGTGCGCGGCGTGCCTTCGCCTATCTCGATCCGGCGCTGACCGAACTTGCCTCGCGACTGAAGGTTACCGCCACGTCGGCGCAGCTGGAGGCACTGGTTGCGGTTCGCGAACTGGAAAATTTCACGCTTGCCGCCCGCCAGTTGGGCGTGGCGCAGCCCACCGTGCACCGAGCCGTGAGCCAGCTTGAGAGGGAAGCGGCACGCCCCCTGTTTGAACGTACTTCTTACGGCATGGTGGCCACGCGTCTGGCGCAAAACCTGGCGCAGGCGACCCGTCTCGCCTTTGCCGAATTGCAGCAAGCGGAGGCGGATCTTGCCGAAGCCCGCGCCGAAGAGGCCGGCGTCATCGTCGTGGGAGCAATGCCGCTGTCGCGGTCGTCCATCCTACCCTCGGTAATCGCAAGCTTCCGCGAAAAGCGGCCCAAGCTGCCGATCAAGATTGTCGAGGGTGTCTATGCCGAACTGCTCGGCGGCCTGAGGCGTGGCGAACTTGATTTTCTGATCGGAGCGATGCGCAATCCGCTGCCGATCGATGATGTGGAACAGGAAACGCTGTTCAAGGACACGGTTGTGATCGTGGCCGGCAAGAACCATCCGCTGGTAGGAAAATCCCCGGTCAGCATTGACGACCTTGCATCCTACCCTTGGGTAGTGGCCACATCAGGCACACCGATCCGGACGCATTTCGAGGCCCTTTTTCAGGGACATCTGCCTAGGCCGACAAGCGTGATCGAGTCCAGCTCGCTGATCCTGATGCGCGAACTGCTCGACCGCAGCGACCATCTCGGCTTCATTTCCGGCGGCCAGGCATCTGCCGAAATCGAGCGCGGTCTTATGGCCTCGCTACCATTCGATCTGGCTCATACCTCACGCCCTATCGGCCTAACCACCCGCAAAGGCTGGCTGCCGACTGCTGCACAAGCGGCGTTTCTGGACGACGTCCGCACCGAAGCCAAGACCAAGACAAGTCATGGTTCATAGCCAAACCTTATAACCAGATCCTTACATCTAATTGGAAACCCTCCCACCCAAAAGCCAAGGTACGGCCAGTTCTGGAGGATGCACGGCATCATGGCTTGCCGTGATCGGGAGGTTTCAATGCCCAATCGTAGACAATTTATGGCAGGCGTTGCCGGCTTGACGCTGACGTCGACGCTTTCCTTGCGGCAGGCGAAAGCCGCCACCGTGGATTTCGGCTACTCGGTGCCCGATACCACCAATCCCTTCCTCGGCTGGCTGACGGGCGAGGTAAAGAAGCTCGCCGAAGCCGACGGCAGGCGCCTCGAAATCGCTGACGCGGGTATGAGCCCGGTCAAGCAAATGGAGCAGATCGAGAACTTTATCGCCATGCAGGTGAAGGTCATCGATATCATGCCGGTCGATCCCAACAATGTTCAGGAGATCATCCAGCGCGCCCAGGCGCAAGGCATCAAGGTGCTCGTCGCGGGCACCGACACCACCTACTACGATGTCATGATGAACATGGACCAGCACAATTGCGGTGAGCAGATCGCCGAAATGGCCATGGAGTGGCTGACCAAGACGTTCTCCACCAATGGCAAAGAAGACGGCCTGCCGACTGACGACGCGCGCCCGAAGGTGATCGTCATCGGCGCGACCGACACAGTCGATGCCAA
This sequence comes from Rhizobium sp. 18065, assembly GCF_902706095.1. GTDB lineage: Bacteria > Pseudomonadota > Alphaproteobacteria > Rhizobiales > Rhizobiaceae > Allorhizobium. The sequence goes on along the minus strand of NZ_CACSJP010000010.1, from coordinate 9,283 downwards.
CAACCGCAGCCAGGGCATTCTCGACAAGATGAACGCATGGGGCAAGGCCAACCTGGTGACGTCCCCCACCGAAGCCCGTACAACCGCTTCCGGCACCTCGGTCATGGAAACGCTGTGGCTGCAGAACCCGGACACCGTCTGCGTGCTGACCTACAATGCCGACACCGCCATGGGCGTCAACGAATACATGATGGGCCAGGGCGGTCTCGACCGCGACAAGTTCGGCGTGTTTACCGGTGACTGGTCTCCGCCCGTCCAAGAAACGATCGATGCCTCGGCAACCGGCAATTCGGTGTTCCGTGGCACCATGCAGATTGTTGGTCCTACCCTTGACGGCCAACAGGTTCCGCTTGAAGTCGCAACCTACACGCTGATGAAGGATCTGTCCGAGGGCAAGACTAGCCACGGCACGTGGATCAAGGACAGCATCAAGAAGGCTTATCCGAAGAGCGCCTGATGTCCATTGAAAACACCACGGTCAGGGAAACGATCCTTTCTCTGCGCAACATCACCAAGACCTATCCGGGCGTGGTGGCGCTGCAGGATGTCAGCGTCAATTTCCATGCCGGCGAAGTCCATGCGCTTCTGGGCGAGAATGGCGCCGGTAAATCGACCCTGATCAAGAGCATTGCCGGAGCGGTAACGCCGGATTCCGGCGAGATCGTTTATGGCGACAAGAGCTTCACCGCCGTCTCACCCGCCCTCTCGCGGATACTCGGCGTCGAGGTGATCTATCAGGAATTCAACCTCGTCCCGACCTTGAGCGTGGCGGAAAATGTATTCCTCGGTTCGCATCGCGGCTGGCGGACCAATTACGCTGCGATGCGAACCAAGGCGACGGCTCTGTTCAACGAGCTGAATGTCGCCATCGACCCGGACACGCTGGTGCGCGACCTGTCCTCGTCACAGCAGCAACTGGTGGAAATCGCAAAGGCACTCGCCAAGAAGCCAAAAATACTGGTGATGGACGAGCCATCAGCGCCACTCTCGCTCGCCGAGGTCGAGAACCTGTTTCGCGTGGTGCGCAAGGTGCGCGATGCCGGCACCTGCGTCCTCTATATCTCGCATCGCATGGATGAAATCTTTGCTCTTTCCGATCGCGTTAGCGTCCTGCGCGACGGACGCCACATCGCCACAGTGGAAACAGGCAGCACAGACCGTGATGCCCTGATCCGCATGATGGTCGGGCGAACGCTCAGCGAAACCTACCCGCAGCGCCAGCCGCCGACCGACATTCCCGCGCTCGAACTCGACCACCTCAGCGGCAATGGCGACCGCGACGTGTCGGTGACGTTGCACAAGGGCGAAATACTCGGTGTTGCCGGGCTCATCGGCGCGGGCCGCACTGAACTCGCCAAGCTAATCATGGGCGCGGAGAATCGCGAATCCGGTGAAATCCGGCTGCACGGCAAGCCCGTGCATTTCTCCAGCCCGAAGGAGGCCATCGCGGCCGGCATCGGCCTTGTCCCCGAAAACCGCAAAGAAGAAGGCTGCTTCCTCAACCAGCCTGTCCGATGGAACATCTCTATCGGTGCTCTGAAGTGGCTGAAAGGAAGGCTGGGCATCGATAAATTCCGGGAAACAAGTCTCGCGGAGGAATACCGTAGCAAGCTGCGGATCAAGACACCGAGTATCGAGCAGCGCGTCGGCGCGCTCTCCGGCGGCAACCAGCAGAAGGTGGTGATCGCCAAGATCCTCGCAAGCCGGACCGATGTGATGATCTTCGACGAGCCGACGCGTGGCATCGATGTCGGCGCGCGCGGCGAAATCTACCGACTGATGACAGATCTGGCGGCGGAGGGTTACGCGATCCTGATGATCACGTCGGATATGGACGAACTTCTCGGCATGTCGGACCGCGTTCTCGTCCTTCATGAAGGCGGTGTGACCGGCATCCTCCCGCGTGCGGAATGTACGCAGGAGCGGATCATGGAACTCGCCTCGGGACTGACAGATGGGATCGCAGCATGATGATTGAACAAACCACCTCTTCCTCGCCGACGGTTTCGATCGCGCTCGGGATTTTCAAGAAATACGCAATTCTGTTCGTGCTTCTCGGCCTGATCGCGCTCTTCTCGTTTCTGTCACCCTATTTTCTGACTCTGCAGAACCTCACCAACATCTTCGTCCAGAATTCCTACGTCATCATCGCCGCCGTCGGTCTTTCCTTCGTGATGATCTCGGGCGGGATGGATCTCTCCATCGGCTACCAGATGTCGGTCGTCGGCGTCGTCACAGCCGTCTGCATGATGTGGCTGTCATTACCCGTGCCATTGGCCATTGCTGTCGGGATCGGCTGCGGTATCCTCATGGGGTTCATCAACGGTTTCGCCTCGATCATGCTCAAGGTGCATTCGCTGATCGTCACGCTCGGCACACTGACGGTTTTCCAGGGTGCCTCCTACATCGTCAGCCAGCAATCCGCGATCATCAACCTTCCGCCCTCGTTCAAGTTCATCGGACAGGGCTATATCGCCCACACTATCCCCGTCAGCGTTCTGTTGATGCTGGCGAGTGTCGCCATCGCCAGTTTCATCCTCAACATCACCTCCGCAGGACGGATGATCTATGCCATCGGCGGCAATGAAGACGCGGCCTACCTCTCCGGCATTCCGGTGACGAAGGTGAAGGTCTTCGTCTATGCGCTCTGCAGCTTCTTCGTTGCGATCGCCGCGATCGTGCTCTTTGCCCGCTCGGGATCGGCAGCATCTTCGACGGGTCCGGGAACGGAATTCACCTGCATGACCGCTGCGGTTCTCGGCGGCATCAGCTTCAAGGGTGGCGAGGGCAAGATGTGGGGTCTGGTCACTGGCGTGCTCATCCTCGGCGTGCTTGCCAACGGCATGCAGCTCGTCGGCCTCAACACCTACGCCCAATATATCGTCAAGGGCCTCGTGCTGTTGGCTGCGGTCGGTTTTGACACCTATTACAAGACAGCCAGACCCGTTCGCCGCGCCGCATAAGGACCTGATGATGCCCGATCCGAACACCCCCGAAGGCCCTAAGGGCATCTATGTGCTGCCCTTAGCCGACGTCGGCCATGTGAAAAACATCCATCGCGACATCGCTTACGCCGATGCATCGTCCTTCCAGACACTCGACCTCTACCTTCCCGAGGGCACCGCGCCGGCAAAGGGCTGGCCGCTGGTGATTTTCGTGCATGGCGGCGCCTGGATGATGTGCGACAAGCGCGACATCCAGCTGAACGCACCCTTGAAGCTGCTTGACCACGGCTTCGCCTTGGCCTCGATCAACTACCGCCTATCCTCGGAAGCCCGCTTCCCGGCGCAGATCCGCGACGTCAAGGCGGCGATCCGTTGCCTCAGAGGAAAAGCCGTCGATCTCGGAATCGATCCGGCGCTGTTCTGCATCTGGGGGGCTTCCGCTGGTGCCCACCTCGCCATGCTTGCTGGTACCAGCGCCGGCGTGCCCGTGCTGGAAGACCGAAACATGGGCTGGCCGGAGGAAAGCGCAGAGGTCCAGGCAGTCATCTCCTGGTTCGGCCCGACCGATTTCCTCAAGATGGACGACTATTTCGCGGAGACTTTAGCCGGCACCGCCGACCACAGCGACGCCGACAGCCCTGAATCGAAACTGCTCGGCGGCAAGATCACGGACATTCCGGGCACTGTGCGTGCTGCAAATCCCGAGACCTGGCTGACGCCGGACTGCCCGCCTTTCCTGTTCCAGCACGCGCCGAAGGACCCCATTGTTCCGGTGCAGCATTCCGTCCATTTCGCGCACCTGATCAATAGCGTCGCCGGCCCCGGCACGGCGCATCTGCGGTTCGTGGAGAATGCAGGGCATGCAGGCCCGGAATTCGAACGGGACGACGTCATCAATGATGTCATCGAATTTCTGACGCAGCTTGCGCGCCGCTAACCCCGCCATTCAAATCGATCCTCCTTATACCGAGAACCTGCGGCACTTGCTGCGAATCAGGCCGTTGGAGCAGGTGGCGTTGGAAGTCGCTATAGCGGTTGGTTATGAAGCTTCGACGTCTTTGAATTGGCTTTGAACCGCCTATGGCTTCAGAACCTTGAGCAATTGCAAATAGTCTTGCAGGTCAATGGGAGGAGAAGACATGCGCACTATATCAACTATCACCGGAGCTTTGTTCGGGCTGGGGCTGACGCTGAACACCGCGACGGCCGAGACGCTGAAATTCGCCAATTTCATGGCCCCGACCCACCCTTACGTAGAGAGCACCTTCGCTCCCTTCGCAAAGGCTGTGGAGGATGGGACCAAGGGCGAGATCAAGGTTCAGCTCTACAATGGCGGCGAACTGGGTGCCGGCCCCGCCGAGCAATATTCGCGCGCCGTTGATGGCGTGGCGGAATTTTCGATCAGCCTGCCGGGCTACACTGCCTCGACCTTCCCGCTGACGCTTGTCACCGAACTTCCCGGCATCATCGATGAAAAGACCGGTACCGAGGCAATCTGGAAGAACCTCGATCTGTTCCAGCCCGAATACAAGCGCGTCAAGCTGGTCGCGTTGTGGTCTAGCGCCGAAAACATCATCTACAGCGCCAAGAAGCCGATCCGCACCCTCGAAGACATCAAGGGCATGAAGGTCCGCGTTCCCTCGCGCAACACCGGCACACTCGTCGAAGCCTGGGGTGGAACACCGGTGTCGATGCCGGTAAGCGACGTCTATAATTCCCTGCAGACGGGAGTTATCGACGCTGCGATGATCGACGGCACAGCGACAAAGGCCTTCCGCCTTGGAGAGGTGGCCAACTCGATCACGCTCGGCATGAAGACGACGAACTCGCCGTTCTTCGTCGTCATGAACCGCGATGCCTGGGACGGTTTGAGCGACGAGCAGAAGGCAGTCGTCGAGGCCGCAGGCAAGCAGGCCTCGGCCAACGGGCAGCAAATGCAGCTGCGTGTCGCAGCCGCCGGCATCGAATCCTTCGCAGCTCTGCCCGGCAAGGATGTGATCCACCTTACTCCCGAACAGGCAGCCCCATTCGACACAATCTCGGACGGAGTAACACAGAAGGTCGTCAGCGACCTGGGTGAAAAAGCGGCTCAAATTGCCGAAGCCCTGAAAACAAAGTGACCTTCGATGTCTGAACTTTCAGTACCCCGTTTGGCGCGGTTGCTTGACCGCGCCACCAAGACGCTGTCCGCGCTTGCGGGCGTCAGCCTTCTCTTCATGGTGGTGGTGATCACAATAAGCGTGCTTACCCGCTACCTATTCAACAGCCCGATCACCGGATCCGACGAGATTGTTCAGATGACCGGCGTGGCCGTTATCATGCTCGCGCTACCCTATGCGACAGCGCATGGAGCCCATGTGCGAGTGGATATTTTCGACCATGTGCTGGGCCACTGGGGCCGTCTCGGCGGCGACGTGCTGTCCCGCCTCCTGTCCGGCTTCGTCTTCGCAATCCTGGCAAACCGGGCCTGGGAAAAAATGCTCGATGCTCATGAATATGGCGATACCACCAACATGCTGCAGATACCCATGTGGCCGTTCTACGCCATCCTGGTGGCCGGCATATCACTATGCCTCGTCGTCTATGCAGTGGAGCTGGTGCTCATCGTCGTCAGAGGAAGAGAACTATGACGCCGATTTCCATAGGCCTTATTGGCATTGGCTGCCTGTTTCTGCTGATGCTGCTGCGCACGCCTGTTGCCTTCGCGATGATGATCGTCGGCTTTTTCGGCATGTGGATTCTGGAAGGTTTTCGCTCCGCCAGCGGTGTTGTCGTCACGGAAAGCTATTCCACTGTCGCGTCCTATTCGCTGATCGTTGCACCGATGTTCGTGCTCCTCGGTAACGTGTCTTCCGCCGCAGGCTTCAGTTCCGGGCTTTATGATGCCGCCTATGCCTGGGTCGGACGTTTCAGGGGCGGCTTGGCCTCGGCCTCCGTTCTCGCCTGTGCGGCATTCGCCGCCGTCTGCGGCTCTTCGGTTGCCACCGCCGTGACGCTCGGAAAAGTAGCCCTGCCGGAAATGAAGCGGCTTGGCTATGCTTCGGGCCTTTCGACCGGCGCTATCGCCGCCGGCGGCACGCTCGGCTTCCTGATCCCACCTTCGACCGGCTTCGTGCTCTATGCCATCCTCACGGAACAGTCGATCGGCCGCCTGTTCATGGCCGGCGTCATACCGGGATTGATGTTGACTGCGCTGTTTATGCTGGTGGTCTGGCTGGTCTGTTTCTTCCGTCCGGAAGCCGGCCCGCGCGGGAGAGCCATGAGCCTGGCGGAAAAAATCTCCACGCTTGGCAAGTCTGCGCCATTGCTGGGCGTGATGGTGCTTTCGATCGGCGGCATCTACGTCGGCGTCTTCACGCCGGTAGAAGCCTCGGGCGTCGGTGCAGCGCTGGTAATCCTGCTTGCTTTCATAACTCGCTCGATCACGCTGAAGACCTTCTGGGCCGCCGTTCAGGACACGCTCAAGACCTCGGTGATGCTCTACATCATCGTCATCGGCGCCAATGTGCTCAATCCGTTTTTCGCCGTGACGCGGATACCCGATTTTCTCGGCACCGGGCTCCAGGGCCTTGGCCTTGGGGCATACGGCTCCCTCATCGTGATCATCCTTGCCTATGTCGTGCTTGGAATGTTCATGGATGGCTTGGCGATGCTGGTGGTCACGGTGCCTATCGTCTATCCGATCATGATGTCGTTCGGCTTCGACCCGATCTGGTTCGGTGTCATCGTGGTGATCGTCATCGAGATGGGAATGATCACGCCGCCGGTGGGAATGAATGTCTTTGTGGTTCGCGGCGTGGCAGGCGACGTGCAGCTATCGACGATCTTCCGGGGAGTGTTCCCGTTCCTGCTGGCAATGATTGTTGCGCTGATCCTGATCATCATCTTTCCTCAGATCGCGCTTTTCCTGCCGAACTCGATGTACGGGTGACAGCAGAAGTACCTGCCCATCGGCTTGGTGCACGGATCATTTAGCGATGGTGGTGTAGGCGAGCTGCAATCTCGATAACCGGTTGCCGCAGCCATGCCTTTCAAACACAATTCTTCACGCCGCCATCGTATAGGCAAGATGAAATTCAAGGTGACGAACTGGCCGGAATATGAGGCGGGGCTACGCGAACGCGGCAGCCTGACCCTGTGGCTGACGCCGGAAGCGCTTGGCTATTGGGATGCCCCACGACGCAAGACCCGCGGCGGTCAGCCGCGCTATTCCGATCTTGCGATCGAGACCGCCTTGACGCTGGGCATGGTGTTCGGTCTACGACTGCGCCAGGCCGAAGGCTTTCTGGCATCGCTGCTGCAACTGATGGGGCTGGCGCTCGCCGTCCCCGTCCATACCACGCTTAGCCGACGGGCGCAGACGTGGCGATCACCCAACAGGCGGCGCGGTCCCCAGCTTCCAGCCGACGGACCGGTGCATATTGGTTGACCTGAGACCCGACCTCCCTCCAGTTTTGGGGAGAGTCTTGGTTTTTTAATCTGGCCTCATGCGGCCTGTTTTTCCATAGCCATTTTCATTGCGAACTCGCTGGGTGTGATATTGCCCAGCGACGAGTGCGGTCTGTTTCTGTTGTAATCCTCCTTCCATGCAGTGATTGCGGCGCGGGCCTGAGCGAGTGACGAGAACAGCGTCTCGTTCAGGCACTCGTCGCGGAAGCTGCCGTTGAAGCTTTCGACGAAGCCGTTTTGCATCGGCTTGCCGGGGGCGATGTAATGCCATTCGACCTTGGTTTCCTGGCACCATTTGAGGATGGCCATGCTGGTCATCTCCGTCCCGTTGTCCGAGACAATCGTCCTCGGTTTTCCGCGTCTGGCGATGAGACTATCCAGTTCACGGGCAAGCCTTGCGCCCGACAGGGATGTATCGGCGACCAAGCACAGGCATTCGCGGGTGAAGTCGTCGACCACCGCCAGAACACGGAACCGACGACCATCGGTGAAGGCATCGCTGACGAAGTCCAAGCTCCAGCGCTCATTGGGGCGTGAGGGCAGAGCCAGAGGACGCCTTGTCCCCAAGGCTCGCTTTCTGCCGCCACGCTTGCGCACCGTCAGCTTCTCCTCCCGATAGAGACGTCGAAGCTTCTTCAGGTTCATGATCATCCCCTGCCGGTCGAGCATGACGTGGATGCGGCGATAACCGAAGCAGCGGCGTTCGGATGCCACCTTCTTCATCGCCTCCCGAATGGACGCATCGTCCGGCCGCACGCTGCGATATCGCATGCTCGACCGATCCACCGACAGAACCTCGCACGCCCGACGCTGGCTCACTCCATGCTGCGCACAGACATGAGCCACCGCATTCCGCTTCACATCGGGCGTCACCATTTTTTTGCAGCGACATCCTTCAGGATCGCGTTGTCCAGCATGGCTTCGGCCAAGAGCTTCTTCAGCTTGGCGTTCTCGTCCTCAAGCGCCTTCAGCTTGCGGGCATCTGACACATCCATGCCGCCATACTTCGCTTTGTATTTGTAGAAGGTTGCATCCGAGATGCCATGCTTGCGGCAGACATCGACTGTCTTCGCACCCGCCTCCTGCTCCTTCAAAATCCCGATGATCTGTTCTTCTGTGAACCGTGAACGCTTCATTCGTCCGTCTCCTGGTTGTGACGGACTCTACCAAATTCTGGAGGAAGTTCAGGGTCTCAGGTCACTGGAGCGCAAGCAGCAGAACATCATCCAGCAGATCACAGACCGGGCAGTCGAGGGTCGGCCTCGACTGCTGGCATTGGATGACACGCTCGACAAGCTTGAGAACGACCGGCTTTCGCTTACAGAGATGATTGCAGAGTTCGACACCTCCGAGCCCGATATGCTCGCGAAGATTGAAGACCTCCGCCGACGCCATAATCCGGAGCAGACAGCAGTCTGGATGCGCAATCTCATGACAATGGCACGTGGGAACGGAAACGAACATGCCAAGCGTGGCTTGATGCCAATCGTGCGTCAGCTCGTGCAGACCGTGGTGATCGGTAAGACACCCGGCCATCAGCCGGCATCCCTGCAGGTCCACGGACTGATCGCCGCCATCTTCGCCCAGATGGATGTCATGGACCTGATGGAACAGCAGTTCGTGGCCGCCGCGCAGAACGATTTCGTTGCCAGGATCGCTTCCGGTGAGATCGATACGGAGCATAAACGCAAAAAGCTCCTCGACCGTTATGGCGAGGAGCTTAGAAGTAAATATTTGGAATGGTCGAACTTACAAGTTTCATTGGTTGCGGGGGCAGGATTTGAACCTGCGGCCTTCAGGTTATGAGCCTGACGAGCTACCGGGCTGCTCCACCCCGCGCCAAGCGCAAACTTTGGTTTGCGCGACACGCCAACGTTTTTGCGTTGGCG
>NZ_CACSJP010000009.1 GCF_902706095.1 Rhizobium sp. 18065 | reverse complement strand
TCGCGATCCGACGCTCGCTAGCTCACCGGACAGGTCGGTCAACCGGTGGGCAACGAGGTGCACCACCTCGCCCTCGCGCTGGATCTTGCCATAGACGCCGATCATGCCGGCGCCAAGCACGACGCGCCTGTATTTCTCGAATATTTTCACCCAAACCACGAGGTTGGCATGGCCAGTCTCATCCTCGATGGTGATGAACATGACACCCTTGGCAGAGCCCGGCCGCTGACGCACCAGCACCAAACCGGCGGACTCCAGCCATTTGCCATCGCGGGCATTCATTGCGTCCTCGCAAGTGACCATGCGCCGCTTCTTGAGATCATCGCGCAAGAAGCTCAGCGGATGAGCGCGCAGGGTCAGCCCGACATGGCTGTAATCCTCAACGACTTCACCGCCTGACGTCATAGGTTTCAGGGCGACGGCCGGTTCCAGCGCTTCCGGAAGCAATGTTTGCTCGCGGGCGGCAGCAGCAGTGAACAAGGGCAGCGGTTCGTCGCGTAGGGCTTCGATCGCCCAGAGCGCCTCGCGCCGTGAAAGCTTCAGCGCTGGCTGAAACGCATCGCCTTCGGCCAATTGAACGAGAGATGCTGATGGGACACTCGCTCGGCACCAGAGATCGTCAATCGACTGGAAAGGCTGATCCTCGCGCGCCGCGACAATCGCCGCGCCATGCCTGTTTGCCAGCCCCTTGACCATCCGAAACCCCAGGCGCACTGCAAAGCGGTCATTATCCGCCGGCTCCAGTGTGCAGTCCCAGCGCGATGCGTTGATGCAGACGGGGCGCACCTCGACACCATGATGGCGGGCATCACGAACGATCTGGGCGGGCGCATAAAACCCCATCGGCTGAGCGTTGAGCAAGGCTGCGCAGAACACGTCCGGGTGCCAGCATTTCAGCCAGGAGGAGGCATAGGCGATCAGTGCAAAGGAGGCAGCATGGCTTTCGGGAAAGCCGTAACTTCCAAAGCCCTCCAGTTGGCGGAAGGTCTTTTCGGCAAAGTCGCGCTCGTAGCCGTTGGCAATCATACCGTTGATCAGCTTTTGACCAAACTTCGAAACACCGCCCGTATGCTTGAAGGTCGCCATCGCTCGGCGCAACTGATCCGCCTCGCCGGCGGTAAAGCCGGCACATTCGATCGCCACCCGCATTGCCTGTTCCTGGAACAAGGGTACGCCGAGGGTCTTTCCGAGCACCTTCTCCAGTTCCGGTTTCGGATAGTGAACCTTTTCCTTGCCTTCCCGGCGCCTCAGATAGGGATGTACCATATCGCCCTGGATAGGGCCGGGACGGACGATCGCCACTTCGATGACAAGATCGTAAAAGGTCCTTGGCTTGATCCGCGGCAGCATCGACATCTGCGCTCTGGATTCTATCTGGAATGTACCCAGCGTATCGGCCCGCCGGATCATCGCATAGGTGCGCGGATCCTCCGGCGGAATGGTCGCAAGATCCATCCTGATTCCTTTGTGCTCCTCAAGAAGATCGAAGCCGCGCTTCATACAGGAGAGCATGCCCAGACCCAGCACGTCCATCTTCATGAACTTGAGGATGTCGATATCATCCTTGTCCCATTCGATGATCTGTCGATCTTCCATCGCGGCCGGCTCGATCGGAACCAGTTCATCGAGCCTGTCCTGGGTAAGCACAAAGCCGCCCGGATGCTGCGAATGATGCCGCGGCGTGCCGATCAGCTGCTGGGCGAGATCGAAGGCCAAGCGCAGCCGCCGATCCGTGGCGTTGAGATTGAGGTCGGTCGCCTGCTGTTCGCCGATGCCCTCTTTCCAGCCCCAGACCTGCGACGAGAGCATCTTGGTCAGATCTTCCGGCAGACCGAGTGCCTTACCGACGTCTCTGAGCGCACCCTTGGCCCGGTAGCATGTGACGACCGAACAGAGTGCTGCTCTCTGCCTCCCATATGTCGCGTAGATCCACTGAATGACCTGCTCGCGTCGCTCGTGCTCGAAATCGACGTCTATATCGGGCGGCTCGCGCCGTTCTTCCGAGACGAAGCGCTCGAACAGCAGGTCGCTGCGCGACGGATCGACGGAGGTGATGCCGAGCACATAGCAGACTGCAGAATTGGCCGCCGATCCCCTGCCCTGGCATAAAATGTCCTTGGAGCGGGCGAAACGCACGATCGAATTGACGGTCAGGAAATAGGGCGCGTAGTCGAGCCTGGCGATCAAAGCCAGTTCATGCTTCAGGATCTTTTCGACATCTTCTGGCAATCCTTCCGGATAGCGATCCGGCACGGCCTCCCAGGTCAACTTCTCCAGAGCTTCCTGCGCCGTCAGCCCTGGCAGCATCAATTCCTCCGGGTATTGATAGGCCAGCTGGTCGAGCGAGAACCTGCATCGCTCGACGATCTCAGATGCCCGGGCCAGCGCCTCCGGATAGCGCTTGAACAACCGGTGCATTTCCCCAGGCGGTTTCAGGTAGCGGTCGGCGAACTGCTGCTTGCGGCGGCCAAGCTGGTCGATGGTGCAATTGTGCCGGATACAAGTAACGATGTCCTGCATCAGCCGGCGGTCGCGGTCATGGTAGAGCACGTCGTTGGTGACGACCGTTGGCACGCCGGCCTGCGCGGCAAGATTGGTGAGCGCGTGTAGCCGGAGCTGGTCGTTCGGCCGCCTCCGCAACGTCAGGGCGAGGTAAGCACGGTCGCCGAAATCCTGCCGGAGCCTGCGTAGCCTGATCGCACAAAGATCATCGGCCAGATCCGGCAGCAGCACGACCAGCAGCCCCTCGCCAAAGGTGACGAGATCGTCCCAACCCAGATCGCACTTGCCCTTGCCTGCCCTCCCCTTGCCGAGCGACAGCAGGAGGCACAGCCTCGAATAAGCCGGTCGATCGGTCGGATAGACGAGAACGGAGAGATCGTCGCGCAAATCCAGGCGGCAACCGACGACAAGCCTGATGCCGGTCTCCCTGGCCGCCTGATGCGCCCGCACGATGCCGGCCAGGCTGTTGCGATCGGTGATGGCCAATGTGTCGATGCCGAGCGTTGCGGCGGTTGCAAAGAGGTCCTCGCAGGAACTCGCGCCACGCAGAAAGGAAAAATGCGAGGTCACCTGCAATTCGGCATATCGCGACGTCTCGCTCATGCGAAGATCCCCTGCAGGAACCAGTTGCCGGCACCACTGTCGGCATGTTCGCCGTCACCCTGGCGATAGATCCAGAAACGCTCGCCCGCCGCGTTTTCGACCACGAAATAGTCCCTGATGGCGCCCAGTTCCCTGTCGCGCTTCCACCATTCCCCGAAGACGCGCTCCGGACCGTCCGCACGCTTCACCACATGGCGACTGCCGCGCCAGGTGAAGCTGACCGGCGGATGATCCGGCAAGAGCGCCATGCACTGTATCGGCTCGGGATGGAGCAGAATCCGGGACGGCCGCGGCCATTCCACTGGCCAACCCAGTTCATCGTCTGCGGTGAGTGCAGGCACCGTTGCAAAAGAACGCTCCGGCACATCGCTCTCGACGGCGGCAACCCGATAGACGCGGTGACCGCGATTGACGATGACATCGATCAAACCTCCAATTTCCGCTTCGGGCTCCTCGATGAGCGACGATATCGTCTGCACAGCCTCCAGTGGTTCGCAATGTACGGCCGACAGCACCATGATCTCGATGCCGAACCCCGGATCGATCGTGTCGATCCGGTCGCAGAGCAGCCTGGTCAGGCGCTCGACATCGCGCACGGGTTTCGCCGTTCCCGCCCGGACGACAGCCAAGGTATTGTCGACACGGTGGAGAATAAGGTCGAGACGGCGAACACCGCACCCCTGCTCTTCAAGTCGTTGGCAAAGGCGCACCACAAGCATGCTGACATAGCGGCCGATAGTCTCAGTGGCCGAGATCGGTTCGGCAAAGGCACGTCGCGCTTCAATCGCTTCCACAGCCCGGATCGGATCGATCGGTTCCGCAACACGGCCAAACGCCTGGTCGAGGCGGCGGCCGATCTCTGGACCAAAGCGTAGGGTAAGCGGTGCGCGTGGCGTGGCCGCGAGTTCACCGATGCGGTCAAAACCGAGGGTGCGAAGCGCGGCAACAGTCCGGCTCTCCAGTCTCAGTGCCGCGATCGGCAGATCGAGCACTGCCTTCCCCGCTTCCCCTTCGGGAACGACGATATAGGGTTTGGCACAATAGCGGGCCAGTGCACGAGCCGCGCCCCAGCAGTCTGCGACGGCAGCGCGTGCGGTAAAATCCATCGCCAACAGCCGATTGATCATACCCGTCAACATCAATGTCTCGTCGCCATGCAGGTGGTCGGCCCCGGTCGTATCGATGACGATACCGTCTGGCGGATCAACTGCGACAATCGGCGCGTAGTTGCGCAGGAACCAGAGAGCGAGGCGACCAAGTTCCTTGCGATCCTCCTCTGGGCGCAATTCCTCGATGATCAGATCCGCGACCAGAGCCTGGGCCTTGCTCGCCGGCATGCCAATGCGCAATCCGGCAGCGAAAGCCGCAGCATTGGCGGCCGCCACCAGCCGACGGCTGCCTTCGCGGGCGATCATTACCAGTGGCTGGTCAGCCGGTGGCGCTTGTTGCCCAAGCATCCGACGATGGCGATCGGTGGGCCAGGTCGGCAGATAGACCGAGACGACCCTTGGCGTCGCAGGCTTCGACCACATAATCAGCACTTTCTGCGGCACGGCAACGAAGAAGTTCAAGATACCACCGGGCCCGGCCAATGCCTGGAACCGGTAGCGGTTGAGACGGAAGAACCGAGATGCGCCAGCGCGTCACGGCAGCCGTTGGGTGGCCAAAATCCGAGACATCCGCGTGGCGGCGCCAGCGGCGAATGGCAATGGCTGTTACACCCGACGTTTCGGCGGCGAGCTGCAGCCGGCGCGACGCTGTCATCGGCAGGCGCGCCACCTCACCGATGACAGCGCCCATGCCCCGACACCTAAGGCTTTCCTCAAAACAGTCGAGCACGCCCTTTTCATCGCGGCATTCGACCATTACGACACGGTTGTTCGACAGACCCGCCTGGACGATCCCCGGCATGAACAGGTCCTGCCTTGTGACGCACCAGAATACCTTGCCGGTGGTGCGCGCCGCAATTCCGGCAACGAACAAGGCAGCGGCCGCCCCGTCGAGCGCGCCGTTCCCGCCACCTGCGACCTCGTGCAGCGCACCGAGCGCCAGTCCGCCACCTGGCAGATGCCGGTCGATCTGATCTACACCGAAGGGCAAAACCTCGCGCGTACGGGCAGACCCGCCTTCCAGATGCAGTATGCGTTCCCGCAGCTCGGTGATAGCAATGGTTCGGGCACGATTTTGCATAATATGACTAGTCCGATCAGACCTTTTCAACGGGTGCAGGTTGCGGTATGTTCCTTTTTTGTTCTCTAATGTGCAATGAGTCAATCGGGCGCTTTCGCCGTTCGATCCAGCAGAAAGACCGGTGACGGTGATGACCATGAGAATCCATGAGCAAGATCAAGTGGATGGGTTTTATGCACAGGCAGGAAAAATTTCCTGCGCACCACGGCAAGTCAGAAGTGTCCGCGAGGGATAAAACCGGAATGAGCCTGGCCTATCTGGAGAAACTCAATGATCAGCAGCGGCTGGCTGTCGAGCATGGCGTAGCACTTGCTGACGGGAAGCTTGCCGGCCCGCTTCTGATCATTGCCGGCGCCGGGTCAGGCAAGACCAATACGCTCGCCCACCGGGTCGCACATCTGATCGTCAACGGCGCCGACCCGCGCCGCATGCTGCTGATGACGTTTTCGAGACGTGCGGCGTCTGAAATGTCGCGCCGTGTCGAGCGGATCTGCAAACAGGTGCTGGGCGCCAATTCCGGAGTGCTGACGGACGCGCTCACCTGGTCCGGCACGTTTCATGGGATCGGCGCAAGACTCTTGCGGATCTATGCAGAGCAGATCGGGCTCAATGTGGATTTCACCATCCATGATCGCGAAGACAGCGCCGACCTGATGAACCTTGCCCGTCACGAGCTTGGGTTTTCCAAGACCGAAAACCGCTTTCCAACCAAGGGCACGTGCTTGTCGATCTATTCGCGTGCGGTCAATTCGCAGGCACCGCTGAACGAAATCCTGCGCCAGCATTATCCATGGGTGGCGACGTGGGAAGAGCAGCTGAAGCGGTTGTTTGCGGCCTATGTCGAGGCCAAGCAGGCGCAGAACGTGCTCGACTACGATGATCTTCTGCTCTACTGGGCCCAGATGGTCAGCGACCCGGATCTGGCCGACGATATCGGCAACCGCTTCGACCATGTCATGGTCGACGAATACCAGGATACCAACAGGCTGCAGGCTTCGGTCCTGATGGCGCTGAAGCCAGGTGGCCGCGGCCTGACTGTGGTTGGTGATGACGCGCAATCAATCTATTCGTTTCGGGCAGCGACGGTTCGCAATATCCTCGATTTCCCGTCATCCTTCAGCCCGGCCGCCGACGTCATCACGCTTGATCGCAACTACCGATCGACACAGCCGATCCTGGCTGCTGCCAATGGCGTCATCGATCTGGCGCGCGAAAGCTTCACCAAGAACCTGTGGACCGACCGGCAATCACTGGAGCGGCCGAAACTCGTCACCGTCAAGGACGAGACCGAACAGGCGAACTTTATCGTCGACCAGGTGCTCGCCAACCGCGAAACCGGCATGACGCTGAAGCAACAGGCGGTACTGTTTCGCACATCCAGTCATAGCGGTCCGCTCGAGGTTGAGCTTACCCGCCGCAACATTCCCTTCGTCAAGTTCGGCGGGCTGAAGTTTCTCGACAGCGCGCATGTGAAGGACATGCTGGCCGTCCTGCGGTTTGCGCAGAACCCGCGCGATCGTGTTGCCGGTTTCCGGCTGCTGCTCATGCTGCCGGGTATCGGGCCGAAGACGGCCGGCAATATCCTCGAGACAATCGCGGCCGACCCCGAACCGCTGCTTGCCCTCGCTGAAATCCCGCCGCCGCCCAAGACCGGAGAGGACTGGACAGGTTTCGTCCAGTTGCTGGCAAACCTGCGCAAGTCCGAAGATGGCTGGCCGTCCGATATCGGGCAGGCACGGCTCTGGTACGAGCCACATCTCGACCGTATCCATGAAGATGCCGATACCCGCAAGGCCGACCTGTTGCAGCTCGAGCAGATCGCCAGCGGCTACCCCTCGCGCGAGCGTTTCCTGACCGAACTGACACTCGATCCGCCGGACGCCACCAGCGATCAGGCCGGCGTACCCTTGCTCGATGAGGACTATCTGATCCTGTCGACCATTCATTCCGCCAAGGGGCAGGAGTGGCGCGCGGTCTTTGTGCTCAATGCGGTCGATGGCTGCATACCGTCTGATCTTGGGGCCGGAACCACGCAGGAACTTGAGGAAGAACGTCGGTTGCTCTATGTCGCGATGACACGCGCCAGGGACAGTCTTTCACTGATCACGCCCCAGCGATTTTTTACCCATGGACAGAACGCACAGGGTGATCGGCACGTCTATGCCGCAAGAACCAGGTTTATCCCGGCGATGCTTTTGCAATTCTTCGAAGTCACGACCTGGCCAAAGGTCTCAGCCGCCAGGTCAGAGCGAAGCACTCAGCAGATCCGCATCGATGTCGCGGAGCGCATGCGGGCCATGTGGAAGTAGGAAGATCGAATGTGCAATCTCTACAATGTGACGACCACGCGTGAAGCGGTTCTTCAGTTCACCAAGGCGATCAGGGATCACGCAGGCTGGAACGACGCCAGCTTCGACGTCTATCCAGGCTATCAGGCGCCTGTCGTCCGCGTCGCCGACGACAGGAACCGGGAGATTGCACGGGCGACCTGGGGAATGCCGTCACCGCCAGGCTATGTGAAGAATTATGATCCAGGCGTCACCAATATCCGCAATGCCGGTTCGCCTCACTGGCGCCGCTGGCTTGGTGCCACCAGCCGCTGTGTCGTGCCGTTCACCTCCTTTGCCGAACCGGACCCGGCCATCAAGGTCGAAGGCGGACGGGTCCCCAATGCCTGGTTCGCTGGCAACGAAGATCGGCCGCTAATGTTTTTCGCGGGGCTCTGGACTCCATGGAAGGGTGTACGCATAGTCAGGGACGGCGAGCAGGACTATGAACTGTTCGGGTTTCTGACGACCACACCGAACGAGATCGTCTCTCCCATTCATGAAAAGGCCATGCCGGCAATTTTGACCACGCCGCACGAGGTCGATACCTGGTTGACAGCACCCTGGGACGAGGCCCGTCATCTTCAGCGTCCACTCCCGGCCGATATGCTGGTGATCGTGCCACCTAAACCCAAGCCGACATTGGACGATGGAGGTCTCTTGTTGTGAATAGTGGGGGCCATCATCGGAAGGGCACCAAACTATCCGAACTGGGCGCTCCGAAATCTCCGTACCGCTTCGTGAGCCTAAGCGATGGATAGCGCCTCGGTGCGCAAGATCATCCATGTCGACATGGATGCCTTTTATGCCTCGGTCGAGCAGCGCGACAATCCGGACCTGCGCGGACGACCACTGGCCGTCGGCGGATCGGCGGCCCGTGGCGTCGTGGCGGCCGCCAGTTATGAGGCGAGAACCTTCGGTGTGCATTCGGCCATGCCTTCGGTGACCGCCAGGCGAAAATGCCCGGATCTCATATTCGTGCCGCCGCGCTTTGACGTCTATCGGCAGGTCTCGCAGCAAATCCGAGAGATCTTTGCGGAATATACGCCGTTGATCGAACCGCTGTCGCTGGATGAGGCCTATCTCGATGTCACCGAGAACCTGAAAGGCATGGAGATAGCCACCGAGATAGCACTGAAAATCCGCGCGAAGATCAAGGATGTGACCGGCCTCAACGCCTCTGCCGGCATTTCCTACAACAAGTTCCTCGCCAAGATGGCGAGTGACCTGAACAAGCCGAATGGCCAGGCGGTCATCACGCCGAAGAACGGCCCGGGTTTTGTCGAGGCTCTCCCCATCAAGAAATTTCATGGCGTGGGCCCGGCGACGGCCGAGCGGATGAAGCGGCATGGCATAGAAACCGGGCTCGATTTGAAGTCGAAGTCCCTTGCCTTCCTTCAGCAACATTTCGGGAAATCCGGCCCGTATTTCTACGGCATAGCCCGTGGCATCGACGAACGGCAGGTCAGGCCCGATCGGATACGCAAATCCGTCGGCGCCGAAGATACTTTCGTCGAGGACATCGGTGATCTCGATTCGGCCAAGGCAGAGCTGCGTCCGCTCGCGGAGAAAATCTGGCGCTATTGTGAGGCGCACAACATCACGGGAAAGACGGTTACGGTCAAAATCAAGTATTCGGATTTCAGCCAGGCGACACGCAGCAGAACGGTGTCGGGATCCGTGACGGACATCGACATGATCCTGGAGACAGCAGAGACCCTGCTCGCTTCGGTGATCCCATTCAAACGTCCGGTGCGGCTCCTCGGGATCACCCTTTCATCGCTCAACACCGAAGAGAGCGGCCCAGAACCGCAGCTCACTCTAGAACTCTAATGATTGATCCTGAACCCATACCCCGGAAGGCGGTGTGGTGAGGCTTGCGAAGAGCAAACGGCAAGCCGGGTGAGGCTCGGTCATCGCAAAACACCTTTGGACTGCCAGGCATGCCCCATTGACGGAACATGCCCCAAGCAACGTAATGGGAATCATCAGAGAATGGGAGGCGGGGCATGTTCAGGCAGTATTTCGACGACAACGAAAGTATCAGCCCGGCAAAACTGGAACTGCTGCAGAGCGTGCTCGTCGATCTGTGCCGCGAAAGTGGAATCGAACCAGCCAGCCCGCACGGGAACCAGTTGGCGTCCTCGCTGATCGCCTTGTTCAAATCCGGCTTTCGCTCCAGGGAAGAGCTGCTCTTTATGACCCGAGACGCCGCAACCTGACCGGATTGTGGACTGGTTGGTGTTGAAACCGAGTGGCCCCCGACTGGGACAGTCGGTCACTCGCGATCGCAGCTATATCGACCTGTTGCGAAAACCTCATTTGACGCTGGACCTCCGTGGTCAAACCACTTGAGCCGTGGGAAAAAGCGACCAACGAGACCTTGGCGGACCCAGGCCATCGAAAGCTGCAATGAGACTTGTCAGTCTGGTGGTCCGCATGATCACGCCTGTTCAGGCCGGCCAGACCGACTTCGCTGCATTAAGTTATGCCTGACACCTTCCGTTCCGGTGTCGAAATGGAACGGTGCAAAGGCAGAATCCTTGAACGCCGGATCAACTGGTCTTCGTCCACGAACCGCTCAAGACTCCGCAAGTTCGATACAATGTCACTTCTGAGATGGTCACGCGGCCCGTACCGGAGGCAGATCGTATAGACGCACCCGTCAACGTCTTGCCAATCGGAAGGAGAAATATACTATCGGAAACGCAACGACCCTTTCGCCAGGGACGGCACACACGCCCTTATGTTGGACGTGCGCTGTGCGACACCGTCCGGCGGGCATCTGTTTGGAACTCCTCTGCCGGACGCAGGGAGAGTGCGTTGTCGCGAAATCGTCAGGACAGCCCCAAGGCGAACGGTAAGCCCAATTCAGGTGACGCCGATGGACTTGAGCGCGCGACACAGCGGGTGCGCGCGCTGTATGGCAGCGAGGCGCCGACGGCGGTCGCCTACTGCGCCCTCGATGCGTGGCTGGATGGGGAGGAAGTTGAATTTCGCGAGCTTGCGGGTTTGTTTAGACTGTTGAAAAACTAGACTGGCATATCGAGGGCATAGCCCCGGCCCCGCACTGTCCGGATCAGGTCCGGCCCGGAACCCGTCAGCGCCCGTCGGATGTGGCCGATATGAATATCGACCGTGCGCGGTTCGACTTCGGCGGATTCTGGCCAGCAGGCTTCGATGAGGTCCTCGCGCTCGCAGACCGCCGAAGGTTCCTGCAGCAGACGGCGCAACAAGCGAAATTGCAGGGCCGTCAGCTCAACGTCGCGACCGGCCCGGCGGACCTTGGCTGCGGCGATATCCATGGAGAGATCGGCAAAGCGAAGTATGTGACCGGCATGCTCCTCCTTCTCACTCACAAGGCGATGTCTCAGTCGATGAAGGAAGCTCAATAAAAGACCGGGATTGAAGGGGCTCTCGAGACGCAGATCACATGCGTTCGAAAGCGCCTCAACACCTGCATGGCGCCGATGGAGACAGATGATCGCAGCTGTTGGAAACGCGCTTTTTGCAGCTTTGATAAACGCGTCGGCGCCCAGTCCCGGCTTGACCCGATCGACGATCATGGCCGAGACCGCTCCTCGACTGGTGAGTTGTTGGAGTTCATCATGTTCCGTCACCAGTATGGCCTCGAAGCCTTCGTTTGCAAGGATGTAGCGAAGCAGGAGGAAGAGCTGCGCGTCCGTTACGCAAATGAGGATTGTCATGAATTGTCCTCGCTCAAAGGGGGGCAAATTCGCCGCCGTTCACATCAAGAATGGCGCCATTGATGAAGCCCGCCTCACGCGAAGCGAGGAAGCTGATCGCGTGTGCTATATCGGAGGGCGCACCAAGGCGGCCGGCGGGGATGCGCTTCAGTATCTCCCTGTTGATCGGACTGTCGGCGTCGCCTGCCATGTCTGTCAGGACGCGTCCCGGCGCCACCACATTGACGGTGACCCCACTCCCAGCGCAGCTTGAAACAAGTGAGCGGCATAGCCCAGAGAGGCCAGCTTTCGACGCGACATAGGCGGCACCTGCTACTTTCGGAAGCGTACGGCCAGCGATCGATCCGACGAGAATGATGCGACCGAAGCGGTTCGACATCATCGATGAAATAACGGCCTGGCAGCAAAGCATGGTGCCGGTCAAGTTGACGGATAGCACCGTATTCCACTCGTCCATCCCGATACTTGCAAAGGGCGTGGCGCCTTCTGGTCCTTTCGGCGATATCCCGGCATTGCATATGAGGGTGTCCGGCACTCCCCAGTCATTTGCGACATCGGCGAAAAAGGAAGCCACATCACCCGCCTCGGTCAGGTCTGTGCATCGGCCGAGTACATCGCGGCAATCGAACTGTCGATGCAGCACAGACAGTGCCGCATCGACATGGGCGGGGTTCTGACCGAAGAACGCGACCTTGTATCCCGCCGCCAACAACTGCGTGACAACGGCAAGCCCGATACCCGAGCTGCCACCAGTCACCACAGCAATACGCTGCGAAATTTGATCCATCAGGCCGCCTGGTCCATCTTGGCGAAGAGTGACAGCGGCGGATGTGCATCCGGATCCGTCATCACTTCAATCAGATACGGACCCTCTGCCTCGATGCCGCGCCGGATGAGGTCTGCGAGTTCGGCCGGGTCGGAAACGCGAGCGGATTTGCATCCGCAGGCGGCGGCGATTTGAGCATGATCGACGGGAGCAAAATGGCAGGCCGTGGTGTAGCGGCCGAACTTCACCGTTTCAGCATCACGCTGGAAACCGAGAATGCCGTTGTTGAGGACTATGACAGTCACAGGAATGTTCAACCGAACCATGGTTTCGAGCTCGGCCCAGCTATGGGCAAAACCGCCATCGCCGACCAGGGCAACAACCGGCACGTCAGGACGGGCCAGCTTTGCCCCGATCGCAAGCGGCAGTCCCCATCCAAGACCGGCGAGCCCGCGGGGTGTGATGAACCGGGTGCCGCAAGACACCGCCCGCAACTGCCCCGTGACCCACATGGATGAGTAGCTCGCATCGGCAACGACGGTCAGATCATCATTCAGCCAGGGCTGAAGCTCGCGCATCACCCGCTCAGGCCGGACCGGGGACTGGTCCGAACCGTAACGCTGAGCACGAGCCGTTTCAAACTGCTGCCAGCATCGTGCGATGCGATGCTCAAGGTCAGGTCTTTCCGCCCTTCTTTGGCCGAGGTCACGTCTGCCAAGCGCGGCGTTCAGCGCAATCAGCGATTCCCTTGCATCTCCCGCGAGACGCAGCGCTTCGAAGTTGCGGCCGATTTCACTCGGGTCGATGTCGATATGGATCACACGGGCTGTCTTCGGAATCTGCGACCAATTGTCGGTGCCGTTCTGATTGGTGCGCGTGCCGATCAGAATAATCAGGTCGGCATTGGTCAGGAAAGACACGGTATGCCGGCCAAGCGACGTCGGCCCGGTCAGTGATCCAAGCACGCCAAGCGATAGCGGATGATGTTCATCGACAGTGCCCTTGCCCATATTGGTTGTGCAGACCGGCAGGCTCACGATCTCCTGCAGACGTGCCAGCTCCTGTGAGGCGCCCGCGCCATGCACGCCGCCACCTGCGAGCACGACCGGATGGTTCGCCGCAGCGATCCAATCTGCCGCCTGGTCAATCAGTGTGTCTGCGGGCCGGGGGCGATCAAGGGGATAGTGTCCGAGGGTGGCATTGCGTGATGACAAGCCGGCGCGGACCTTGGAGCGCAGCAGATCTGCCGGCAGCAGTAGGGCGACAGGCCCGGGCCGCCCGGCGGTTGCCGCCGTGAAGGCCGCATCGATATAATCCTCGATCCTGTCCTCGATCTGGACGCGCCGCACCCATTTTGTGCAGGACTGGAACAGCGCGATATGATCGAGTTCCTGGAACGCATTGCGGTCGGCCTGATCACGCTCCACTTCCTGCACCAGGGCAATGACCGGCACACTGGCCTTCATGGCTTCGGCAAGCGGCGGAACAAGTAGGGTTGCTGCTGGTCCATTTTGCGCCGCAACGACGCCGACCTTTCCGGAAATGCGGGCATAGCCATCGGCCATCGCCCCGCCCATGTTCTCCTGCCGATAGGAGATCTGGCGGATACCACGGGCTTCCGCAGCCAAGACGACCGCAGACGGCAGGCTCTGGGCAAACAGGTATTCCACCTGATGACGCAACAAGGCATCGGCGACGCGGTCCGCGACAGTCTCTTGGAGAAAATTTGAATTCATGATCTTGCCTCCCAGCGGCGGTCATCGTGTGTTTCAAGGAACTGTTCGAACACGGATGCCACCTGATCGATGTCACGGTCGGTCATCGCAGTCGAAAGGCAGGCCGCGGCTCCGTACGGGAGCAGGATGCCCCGCTCACGGAAGAAGCGTGTGAGGTCGCGCATGCATTCTTCCTCCCCTGCGTTCATGCGGCTCTCGGAGTAGGTGGTCGGGACGACCGGTTTTGGATGGATTCGAAATAGAGATGCGGCGCCTGCCACCGAGAATGGTCGATCAAGCCGCGTCGCGCAGTCGCGGAGCTGCTGGCACAAGGCATCGCCCATGCGTTCAAGACGATCGAACTCTGCCGGTGTCATTGCCTGCATGGCAACAAGGCCGGCCGCCATGGAAACCGGATTGGCCGAGAAGGTGCCACCCTGCGGCACACGTGGCGCCCGACCATCACCACCAAACACCGCCATGACATCGGACCGGCCGCCGATTGCCCCTACGGGAAAGCCACCACCGATGATTTTGCCGGCAGTCAGCAGATCGGGCTGGATCCCATAGCGGGCAGAAGCACCTTGATAGCCCTGCCGAAGGTTCAGTACCTCGTCGGCAATGACAAGAATGCCGTAACGCCTGGCGAGCGTTGTCAGGCGTTCGACAAATGGCGGAATGGGCCGCAGCAGCCCTGCCCGGCTCGGCATAGGGTCGATCAGGATGGCCGCCAGGTTGTCGGCATGATGCGAAAGCCCCCGCTCCAACCCCTCGACGTCATTGAATTCAAGCACAACGACATCGTCGGCCGATTGCACAGGCGCGCCCGCGTATGCCGGAAGACCTATGCTAGCGCCCGCGCCGCCCGACTTCGTCACGCCGTTCTGGCCGGTTTCTGCCCAGTCATACGAGCCATGGTAGCAGCCCGCAAAGCGGATGATGGCCGGACGACCGGTATAGGCACGGGCGGCCTTGATGGCGAACATCACAGCCTCTGTGCCGGTGTTGACGAAACGAACCCGCTCGACGGCAGGTATACGGTCAATGAGCAATTCGGCCAGCGCGATTTCGTATTGGGTCGGATTCGAAAAACATGAGCCCCGGCGCAGAAGATCGCTCACCGCCTCGACGACCGGTGGATAGCCATGCCCATGCAGAAGCGTGGTGAAATTGTTGTTCAGATCGAGAAAGCGATTGCCATCGACATCGAAGACATAGGCGCCTGCCCCCGAAGCCATATAGATCGGTTCGGGGTCGAGCTCGATTGTGGAGCGGGTGACACCCGCCGGGAAGACGCCGCGGCCACGGCGATAGAGGTCGGCGGACCGCGGACGCTCGCGCGCCGCAGTCCCGACTGCCATTTCTGGTAACATCTGTGCTTGCCTTTGTGTTGCTGAAAAATCGGCTACTTTGCAAAGTTGTCGATTTTGATATAACAAAAATACAAAAGGTCAAGCTCGTATAACAAAAATCTCTGGAGAAGCTAGCGCTCGCGAAGTGCCTGACGCAAACGACGATAGCCATCGCGAATGTCGTTTTCGATCGCGGCCCTAAGCGCGCCGCCGTCGCGATCGACCAGAGCCTCGATCACCATTTCATGGTTTCGCACGCCATACCGTGCCTTGGCGAATTCCGGATAAAGGCCATAGAAGGAAGGGCCGACCCTTAGCCAAAGAGGTTCGATCATCGAGATCAGGTGCGGCAGGCGCGACAGACCGTAGACATGGAAATGAAATTCCTTGTTGTGCCAAAGTGCGTCGCCATAGGTCCCCGTCTCCAACGCTGCGTTAATTCTAAGTTGAATTTCACCCAATAAATCAATGTCATGGTGGCTGCAATTCGAGATCGCCATCTCTGCGGCCAGGCCTTCCAGGGCAATCCGTATCAGGGTGATCTCACGCAAGTCTGCATCCGACAGAACCGGGATGATGACGGTTTTGGGGCCGGCGTAAACCAGTACGCCATCAGCCACGAGGCGATTGACCGCATCGCGCGCAGGCGACAGGCCGACGTTCAGGACTTCGGCGACCGAGCGGATAGACAGCTTGTCGCCCGGCCTGTAAGCGCCGCGACTGACGCGGTCCTTCAACTGGCTATAGGTGGTATCGCCAATATTTGGTGGCTGCTCGCGGCGCGAGTAGTCCGCATTGATTTCTGTCATGTTTCGTCCTGAGCGTGTTGACAGGTCCAATTTTTGATGTAACAAAAAATGGAATTGTGAAGTTTCAGCAAAGTTTGTCTGATCAAACATTAGCAATTTGCGCATTTCAAGTCACCTGCCCGTCAGAATTGACGGGAAAGCATGCCGTTCAGCACACACTGACCGGCCAAGCACAGTCGCATTCAAAAAAACAAAAGGGGAATAGCATGGGACAACAGTTGGCGTTGCGCCACGTCCAAAAACGATACGGGCCAGTCTGGGCCGTCCGAGACACCAGTCTCGAGGTTCAAGCGGGAGAATTTGTCTCTATCGTCGGCCCGTCTGGCTCCGGCAAGACGTCCCTTCTGACGATGATTGCCGGATTTGAGACGCCGACCGCCGGCGCCATCGTCGTGGGCGATCAGGATGTAACATTGCTTGCGCCCCATCACCGCAATATCGGCATGGTATTCCAGAAATACGCGCTGTTTCCGCACATGACCGTGCGGCAGAACATCGCCTTCCCTCTCAAGATGCGTCGATTGGCCAAGGGACAGGACGCCGACCGACGGGTCGATGCGATGCTCGATCTGGTGCAGCTCGGCGCCCTGCAGTCGCGCTATCCCCATGAACTCTCTGGCGGCCAGCAGCAGCGCGTTGCCGTCGCGCGTGCCCTGGTCTTCGATCCTCCGGTTATCCTGATGGACGAACCCCTTGGTGCGCTCGACAAGAAGTTGCGCGAAAGCATGCAATTCGAGATCAAGCAGATCCAGGAGCGGATCGGGGCAACCGTCATCTATGTCACGCATGATCAGGAAGAGGCCCTGACCATGTCGGACCGGGTCGCCGTGATGCATGCCGGACGTCTTGAACAGATCGGCACGTCGGTCGAGCTCTACACGCGGCCCGAAACCGCGTTCATCGCCGACTTCGTCGGCTCGATCAACTTTATCCCGGGCATTGTGTGCCGGATAGAGAAGTCAGCTGTGACGATCCGATGCGGCCTGTCCCTTCTGGAAACCCGCCCGACCAATATCCGGTCCGGAGAACTGCCGGGTGAAGGATCATCGGTGAGGATCGGTGTTCGGCCGGAGCATGTCGAAATCGACACGAGATCCGCATCTGGAACACGCTCCATCGCGCAGCATGGCCACACCGTGGAGCGGGCCATGGGTTCGGGCCTGTCCGGCACAGTCGAGACGATCGTTTTCGCCGGCGCTTCCCGTACAGCACTTGTCCGCCTGCATGGCGCGCCTGATGTCGTCCTGCGTGCATCTCTGCCAGCTCAACTGGGCGCACTGCCTGAGCGCGGGGCCGAAGTATGGTTGCGGATTTCGGCGGATGCCACGCTGCTCTTCAATGCTTCATGAGGAGACCGCGAGGACCATGCAAGTTTCAACAACCTCATCGCGTCTTTCCAGGATGGCCACGGCACGCGATGCCGGACATCTTTCGCCGCTGATCTCGATACTTCTCACTTTGCCGCTCCTTGCCGTGCTGACACTGGGCTTTGTCTATCCGGTGGCAAAGCTGGTGGGGCTGAGTTTTGCAGATGGTGGCAGCAGCTATTTCCGCATCTGGGACGATCCGCTTTATCTGAATATTCTGTTCGACACGGTGATCACCGCGGCAACCGTGACCAGCTTTTGCCTGGCCCTCGGCTATCCCGTTGCCTTTGCCATGGCGTCGCTGCGGGCGAAAGCGGCACTGGCCGTTGCGGCCTGTGTGTTCGTACCGCTGTGGACCTCGGTGCTGATCCGATCCTATGCCTGGATTCTGCTGCTGCAGCGCAATGGGCCAATCAATGGCTTCCTTCGCGATCAGGGCCTGCTCGATGAACCGCTGAAGTTACTCTATACCCATGGTGCCGTCGTCCTCGGCATGATCCATGTGCTTTTGCCCTTCGCGATCCTGCCTATCTTTTCGACATTAAAGACACTGCCGCCGGACTATCGGCGCGCCGCGGCCAATCTCGGTGCCAATCCAGCTCAGGTTTTCCTGCGGATCATCCTGCCGCTCAGCCTGCCGGGTGTCTTTGCCGGCGGCCTTTTGTGTTTTGTCCTGGCTCTTGGCTTTTACATAACGCCGGCTCTGCTGGGCGGGCCCGGCTCCATGCTGATGGCAACGCTGATCGGCCAACAGACCACCGTACTCCTCGATTGGCCGTTCGCTGCCGCATTGTCGACCGTGTTGCTCGCGGTGACGCTCCTCATCGTCTTCCTGTTTCGCAAGGCGCTGTCGCTCAACAAAGGATTCCACAGTGTACGTTGACAGAAACATAGCACCCGTGGCCTCGGTAGTGAAGCGGCCAGTCCCCCAGGCGCGGATCGCGAGCTACGGATTGCGATCGGCTTTCACCATCGTCGGCGGGCTTATCGTGGCATCGATCCTCTTCTTTCTCGTGCTGCCGACCCTGATGATCCTGCCGATGTCGCTCAGCACGTCCACACATCTGCAGTTTCCACCTGAGGGGCTGACACTCGACTGGTACATGGCCTTTTTCGCGGATCCTGACTGGATGGCGGCAACATGGTTCAGTCTACGGATTGCAGTTGCGACGTCCCTTACGGCAACCGTGATCGGCACCATGGCAGCCTTGGCTATCGAGCGTGGCGACATGCCCTTCAAGGGTGTGCTCAATGCGCTTGCGCTCGGGCCAATGATTGTCCCGCATATCGTGATGGGGGTGGCGCTCTATCTGGTGTTTGCGCCATTGCGGTTGACCGGCACGCTGGTTGGGTTCCTGACGGCACATACGGTGCTGGCAGTGCCCTTCGTCATCATCACTGTGACTGCGGCGCTCAAGCGACTGGATCCGGCCCTGGAACTTGCCGCACTCAACTGCGGCGCAAGTCGTCTCCAGAGCTTTTTCCACGTGACCCTTCCCAATATCGGTCCAGGGATTGGCTCAGGTGCCATCTTCGCCTTCCTCGCGTCTTTCGATGAGGCAACGGTTGCCTTCTTCATTTCCGACGTTGGCGGCAAGACCATCGGCCGCAAGATGTTCGAAGACATCGATTTCAACCTGACACCGGTGATCGCGGCCGCTTCCAGCGTCACGGTTGTCGCCTCCCTTTTACTCATCGGCCTCATGCATTTCCTCGCGAAGGCCGCAAATCCCCAGAACCCTACAGGAGTGGAACATCCATGACGACTATCTATGCAATCAGCCTGTCTGCCTTTGGCCTTCTGGTCGGCACACTTGCGACCGAGCGACCAGCGGATGCTGCAGAACCGATCACCATCGCATCGACCGGCGGCGCCTATGACCGCGCTCTGAAGGAAGCCTGGTTCGATCCCTTCACGGCTGAAACCGGTATTCCCGTCACGATCGTGTCCGCAACGAATGCGGAAATGCGGGCCAAGGCCGCTGCCATGGTCAAGGCGGGCAATGTCACCTGGGATCTCTATCTTGAAGGCGAGATCCAGGCGGCCTCTGAAGCGCACCGGCTGGTGACGGAGGACTTGACCGAGTTTTGCCGGCAATTCTCGACAAAGGCGGACCTTGCCAGCAATGCCTGCGCTGCCGGTGGTGCGCTCCTGCAATCGACTGCCACCTTGCTCGCCTACAGACTGGACGAGGGGATGAAGGAACCTCCCCGGACATGGGCTGACATGTGGGACACCAAGGCCTTTCCCGGTGGTCGCGCCTTTCCGAACTTCGACGACCCCTGGCGGGTTCTGGCCGCTGCTCTTCTTGCCGATGGCGTGAAAAAGGACGAGCTCTTTCCCCTTGATGTGGACCGCGCCTTTGCCAAGCTTGACGAGATCCGTGACGAGGTCACTGTGTGGTGGAAGACCGGCGACCAGAGTGTCCAGGGGTTCCGCAATGGAGAATACGACCTCGGACAGATCTGGCTGACACGCGCAAGAGCGATGAAGAACGATGCCTTGCCGATCGGTTGGTCCTATGAGGCCTCGTTCCTTGTGGGTGACCGCGTCGCCGTGGTCAAGGGTGCGCCCAACCGGGAGAATGCCCTGAAGCTGATCGCCTTCTGGCTCGACAAACCCAGGGTCCAGGCGAAGGCTTGCGATGTGCTGTCCTGCACACCGCCAAGCACCGAGGCGATAGCGCTGATGTCAGAGAAAACCCGTCAGTCGATGCCGACACCCGAGGACATCAAGACCAATGTGATCGTGCCAGACGCGATGTGGCTCAACGCCAATGCGGTGATGCTGCTGCAGCGCTGGAACAACTGGGTACGCTGACCCGGCCTCTTCGATGAATGCCGGTACCGGCATGCGAGGATTGAGTGACGACCAGCCGATGCAATCGCATTGGCTGGTCTATGAAGATCCCGAACACATGCCCAAACACATGCCCAAACACATGGAGGTGAGAGGGTTTGATGATCGATCTGGTAATGATCTATTCCAAGGATCCCGATTTCTACATGCTGATGAGCCATATCCTGTCTTCTTCTGGGTTCAGGACAATGCCAGCCGATGACCTGGCTTCGATCCTCAGTGCGCCACCGTCGACAATCGCTGCAATTCTTCTCGATACCGGCGACAATATCGATCCGCTGACGCGGTTTTGTGGTGAGGTGAAAGCACACGGCCTGACGGCAAAACTGCCAATTATTGCATTGATACGGGCTCGCCACGAGCAGAGTTATCTCCTTTTGCTCAAAGCAGGCATAGATGAAGGATTTGTGCGGCCCGTCTCGCCAGAGCGCATCCTCGCCTATCTCCACGGGCTGGCGGGTACCAACACCAAATCCGGCGGGCAGGCAGGGCCCGCTCCTGTTGTCCACCATTTCGGCGATATCGAAATCGATACCCAGACCCGGCTTATCCGCAGCGCACAAGGTAGCGCGCAACTGAGCCCAATCGAGTTCCGCTTGCTACGGCGTCTTCTCCAGACGCCCGGCCACGTGGTATCTCGCGCCGAATTGATCGAAGCGGCATGGCCCGGGCACAGTCATGTCAGTGCCCGCACCGTTGATGTTCACATTGCAAATCTGCGGCGCGACATGGCGGCCACAACTGGGCACACCCGCATCCGCACCGTGCGATCAAGCGGCTATGTCGCCGTTGTCCGAGGAGCTGGAGGCTGAGCCCGCCGGATCTTTGAACAATCTTGAAGTTTTCTTTGCACAAGCTTCGTTGTCACAAAAAGGAAACAATGGCCAACTGCTCGCGAAAGTAGCAAGGAAGGCCGATATGAGCAACGCAGTTCAGCCGCCGGATGGTCCAAGACTTCCAACCCATTTCCGCAACACTGCAACGATGATCGATGCTGCAGGCGCCAATTTCGAGGCAGCGCACTACCAGGGCATCATGGCGCTCTATGCGGCGCCTGTTTCCGGCCGCACGGTTCGGCTCACGGCGGAGGATCGCGATATCACCGATTTCGTCCGCTGCTCCTATCTCGGTCTGGACAATCATCCGGAAATCGTTGAGGGCGCTGAGAGGGCGGTACATGATGCAGGGACCCTGCACTGGTCTTGTGCCAGGACACGGCTGAACTTCAGCATCTTGGGCGAGCTTGAGGAAAACCTGTCGGATCTGTTCCAGGCAAGAGTCATCACGTTCACCACCGTCCTGGCCGCCAATATGAGCGCCCTGCCTCTGCTCGCCTCTGGCCATCTGACCGGCGGTGTAAAACCTCTCGTGGTCTTCGATCGTTCAGCTCATGCGACGCTTGCACAGCACAAGGCGACGGTTGCTGGCGAAACTGCGGTCGAGACGATCCAGCACAATGACATGATTGCGCTGGAGGTGCTTTGCCGCAGCCATCCTTGCGTGGCCTATGTTTGTGACGGCGTCTATTCCATGGGCGGCAGCGCCCCGTTGAAGGCGCTTTGCGCGCTGCAGGAGAGGTATGGCCTCTTCCTCTATATCGATGATGCCCACGGCATTTCGCTCTTTGGCGAAAACGGATCTGGCTTTGCCCGGTCCGAATTTGCCGAGCTTGGCGACAGGACCATTGTGGCTGCCTCGCTTGGCAAGGGTTTCGGTGCGTCCGGCGGTATCCTGATGCTCGGCACCGCTGCCCAGGAACTGCTGTTTCGCCGATTTGCCGTGGCACATGCATTTTCGGCGTCGCTGAACACGGCGGCGATCGGGGCGGCAGCGGCGTCGGCAGCAATCCACAGAAGTCGAGAGCTGGCCGAGCGTCAGCATGCACTTCGACGCAATCTTGCGCTGCTTGACCAATTGCTGCCAACCCGTGACCGGACAATGGACCTGCCGATCCGCACTCTCCGCTTTGGCGACGAGCTTATTTCGGTGGCTGCAGCGCGCCAGCTGCTGAAACTCGGCTTCTACACGTCGGCAATCTTCTTCCCGACGGTGGCGCGCGGCGATGCAGGATTGCGCATCTGCCTCACTGCATCGCACACCGAGGCGCAAATCCGTGACCTTTGCCTTGCCATCGAAGTGGTGAGAGCTGAGATCCGAGACGCAGGCGCTTGAGTGCGAGACGGCGATCAATCAGACAAGGAGATCATGCGTGAGTTCCTGGCTTCAATCCATCATCGATAGGGTCGCGATTACAAAGAACCCGGATCAGCTTAGCGAAGAACTGGCGCAGGTCGTCCAGCAGGCGGGCTTTGAGTACTTTACCTATATGCACTCCTCCTCCCATGGCGCCAATTTTGTCACCAATACACCCCCTGACTGGCAGACACTGTATTTCGACATCACCGCCAGCTGCGTCGATCCAATGATAGCGCTGGCACGCGGTAGAATGAGTGTCTTTAGCTGGGACATCCCGACCCTGCGGCAGATTGCGTCGCGATCGGCCAGGCTCCTGTTGGATGATGCTCACCGGCGTGGAATGCGCTTTGGCCTCACCATCCCGATAGAGACCGGGTTCGGTCACATCGCCGTTCTGATACTGACCTCGGCCAACCAAGCCATCAGCCTGAAACCGGTCGATGAAGTGAAGGCTGCCACCGTCGTGGCGCTCCTGTATGCGCGCTATCAAGACCGTCCCGCGATTGGCCACGACAGGGAGCCTGTCAGTCTGATGCCGATGCAGGCCGTCTGCCTGCGCTGGTCGGCCGAGGGAAAGACGATGAGGGACGCGGCAATGCTCGAAGGCCTCAGTTTGTCGACAGTCGCGTTTCACCTGACAAATGCCCGCCGAACGCTTGGTGCAGCCAGTATCGCCCAGGCGATCGCCATTGCCACCAGGCTCCAACTGATTTGAACGACATTCAGACGTAAGACGAAAAAAGAGCGACTTTTCCTTCAAAAACTATGAAATGTCCGAGTAGACGGAGCACGACCTTTGTCCTATCGATTGGCGATGAAATCGAGCCTTGAGCACCTCCCGGAAAAGAAACAGCGCGAGCTTGCTCGCGTCGTCGAAATCATCGAGGAAGAGTTTGCCGACGCGCTTTCCGGCGCCGGGGCCGACTTCAAGAAGCGCGGCCGCATACTCAAGATCATCCTCTTCGGGTCGTACGCGCGGGGAACCTGGGTCGACGAACCCCATACGATGAAGGGTTACCGGTCCGACTATGACATCCTCGTCATCGTCAACACCGGCAAGCTCGCCGATCGGCAATACTGGGACAAGGCGGAGGATCGCCTTCTGTGGGACCCGGGTGTGAAGACACCGGTTGGCCTGATCGTGCATGGATTGCGCGAGGTCAACAAGGCGCTGAAAGACGGCCAGTATTTCTTCGCCGACATTCGCCGCGAAGGTATCGTCCTGC
The DNA here is from genome assembly GCF_902706095.1 of Rhizobium sp. 18065. Lineage (GTDB taxonomy): Bacteria > Pseudomonadota > Alphaproteobacteria > Rhizobiales > Rhizobiaceae > Allorhizobium. The sequence continues at coordinate 165,548 of NZ_CACSJP010000009.1, read as the reverse complement.
ATGAGATTGACGAGGAACCGCTAGGAGAGCCCAAAAACCTGTCGGCTCTTGACGAGTTAAAGATCGCCCAGGCACATTTTGACAGGCAGGCAGGCAGCGCACGTTATTATTGCCAGCTTGCGCAGTATGCTGTTGCAGATGGTATGCTAAATCACGCGGCCTTCAATCTTCATCAAACGACCGAAACTCTCTATTCGTGCCTACTTCTGACTCTAACCAACTACAGCCCTCCCTCGCACAATCTCAAGTTCCTGCGCGGGTTGGCCGAGGACCTGGATCGCAAGTTGGTGGAAGTCTGGCCGCGTGATCAGCACAGGTTTACCGCCTGGTATAATGTGCTCAACGAAGCCTATGTGAAAGCGCGGTACTCGGAACATTTCGAGATCAGCGATGAGGCGCTGTCATGGCTGATCGGACAGACACAATTGCTTCAGGCGACCGTCGAGACCATTTGCCGCGAGCACATCCAAGTACTCGAAGGCAAACTAACCTGAATTGATACAGCCGGTCACTTCTGGCCCCCCGTTCGAACCACGCGGCAGCGTACGGCGCACGGGCAACCCTGTGTGGCAACGGGTTGCCAATGGGTCCGCGAACTCCAATCCGTCCTCAAGGTGCTTGGAAAAACGCCAAAACGGGCCACCTGAAGGGAACGAACTGTGGAAATCCCGTATATACCTGGCGCTTCGGCACGGCCTTCAATGACAACACGATCATAAGCTGGCACGGATTCAATCTCAGTTAGAGATTGCGAGGAAATCCATGACCACCACCAACGAAATTGCCGACAAGATTGCATCAGCCAACAACCTGACGAAAGTTCAGGCCAAGGGCATCGTCGAAGCCGTGTTCCAGGCCATCACGGATGCGGCGAGCTCCGACGCAGAAACCTCAATCCCAGGATTCGGGAAGTTCAAGGTGAAGGCCTCGCCGGAGCGCGAAGGCCGCAATCCTGCGACCGGCGAGAAAATGACTGTTGCAGCTTCGAGGAAGCTAGCCTTTACTCCGGCCAAGGCACTCAAGGATGCACTGAACAAGTAGTTCAGGTGCGGCTCCGCCACGACGGCCGGGCCCCTCGTCGCTTCCCGCTACACTTCCAGTGCGGCTGATGACAAGCGGCGCCCCATTGCCCTGTTCGATCGGGGCGACGGGGCGCCGCCAAAGGTGTACGATCAAGGAATTCACAAAGCGCGTTCAATGCAAAAGACGCGCAGGGACATTGCAGGCATGGTGAGCGGCGACCCTGCCTCCGGATTAGACCAAATACACGTTCCGAGCCCTTTGCCGAGTACAACTGCAGCGTTGGACAGGTTGAGCCGGAGCTGCAGCACTATCTTGTCCAGCGTCCAGTCGATAAAGACGCATTGATCCGGTGCAGCCAACACAGTCGCCGAGTATCCGGCCGCTCGGCCGAGATGTGGCTGGATTTGCTCGCGGCGTACGCTGATCAAACGCTGTAGCCATGACGACCATTCGTTACCCTCCTCGGTGCGGGCATTGGACCAATCGAGCTTTGAGCGAAGGAATGTTGCTTCGGCATTTGGGTCTGGAATATCCGCCGCCGAAATCCCCAAGGGATATCCCCCAAAATTCTCTGCCTGTTGCGCCCGGTTTTCGCGAATGGCATCGGCAACATCTCCCTCGTAGTCCGCGAAATAGTGAAAGGGAGTTGTCGCCTTGTAACAATCGCCCATGAAAAGGAGCGGGATTTGGGGTGAAAGCAGAAGTGTACTTGTGAGGGTACGATGCAAATTGGCGTCGATCCCCATGTGCAAGCGGTCGCCCACAGCTCGGTTGCCAACCTGATCATGATTTTGGAGAAAGTGTACAAACGCCAAAGGAGGCAGGGAAGCACTTGGCGGAAGCGGCTTGCGGACCGTTGGCTCGCCTAGCTTCAAATATCCCTCGGACATGACCTTCCGTAGGTTGTCGTGCGGCGCATGACTGACCTCTTCGAAAAATCCTGTGTCTTCGCCGGTCGCGATATTATGGATAACATGATGGAAGGCATCGTTCCAATCTGCGACGAAAAGTCCTTCCGCTAACAAATCTGTTCCATTGTCAGGATTCTCCGTAACCAGATGAACAGGACGGTCTGTGACACGCTCGCGAATGACGGTCGACAATTCCTCAAGAATGTGTGGTCTGCTGTCATCTTTGATCTCGCTCACGGCATCAAACCGCAATCCGTCAAGACGAAAGTCCTCAATCCAGTACAGCGCATTTTCAATAAAAAAACTGCGAACGGGCTCTTCTTCGAAGGCAATTTGTGCGCCCCAGGGGTTTGCTTTGCCGTCGCGGAAAAATTGGGGCGCGTATTCGGGGATGAAATTACCTTCTGGTCCGAAGTGATTGTAGACAACATCCAGAAAGACCATCAAATCCAATCCGTGAGCTACATCGACAAATGCTCTGTAGTCATCCGGCGTGCCATAGGCACCGTGCGGCGCATAGTGAAAGACACCGTCATATCCCCAGCCCCTGTTGCCGGGAAAATGCGCGATTGGTAGTAGTTCAACGGCCGTAAATCCCAGTTCGGCCAATCGCTCAAGTTTCGACGCCGCTGCCTGAAACGTTCCCTGCTCAGTGAAGGTTCCAATATGGAGTTCGTAGATAATGGCTTCGTGCCAAGGACGACCCGCCCAGTTTTCGTGCTGCCAACGATAGGACTGAGGGTCCGTCAGGATCGACAAACCTGAAACATCTGACACCTGCTGTCGCGAGGCGGGATCGCCAACGACTCTGCCGTCACTCAACACAAAACCATAGGGGGAACCGAGAGGTTGGCCATCTACTACAAGCTCAAACCACCCGCCTTCAGAAGACGTCATGACATGATCACCTGAAAGGCGAAGCTTTACGCTCTTTTGCCCGGGCGCCCAAATTCGAAAACGCGTGTCTCCGTCAATAAAGGTCGGTCCCCAAGCATACTCTCGAGTTCGCAAGGGGCATATTTCGAGTTTGGACCGAACATTCAATTGCCAGAACTCCTCAGTCTACGGTGGTCAGTGTCTCGTCTGACGTGACATTCTTTTTGCTTGAATAGTGGTCTGGCACTGCCTGACATCGTTGCTTTGTGTAAACCGTGCGAGATTTTCGAGTTTCACATTTCCTCGCTCGGCCATCCCGTCTGGATGGCAGCGGTGTTCTCGCCGACCCCGGCCATCCACCTCGGTTGCCTATAGGGGGGTATCCAGATCTTCGGCTATGCAAAATTCGACATAGGTCGATGGGACATTAAAAGCAGCAATTCGGCAAAGGTCTTCAGCCGCGAAACTCGCCATCGTTAGTATCGCGTGGGTCATAGTTTACATCCCAGTCCTTTTGCCCTTTCCCAGAACCGCTGCCCGGCTTGTTGGTGGTTGCGTCGTCGCTGCGGGTTAGAACGCGTGGTTTGGCGCTGCTCACGCCGTTGTTGGAGCCACCCTGGTGATTTTTCTCCGACTGCCCCCGTGCATCCGCCTCAATCTGCTCCTTGGAAGACGGCTCTTTCGTACCCATCATTATGCTCCTTTGCGATCTGACTTCGTTGCGGTCGCCAAATCCAATGTGCGGCGCGCCAGCGACTAACTACGCGCGGGCCGAACGGTTCCATGAGCGGCTGGTTCGCTGACTTGCCCACAGGTTAGCATTGCGAGCAGCTCAGGGTTGGGGCGGGTTCCAATCGGACGGGGTTTCGCTTGCCGGATGGCATAGCTGCTGCGTGAGCCAATCACTTGGCCCACAGTTCAGGCCTTCTCACAGGTTGTTCGCGAAGCCAAGGGCGCGCCAGAAGCTGCGGCCCTCTCGCCACAGCCGGGCAGATAGCTCTATGAGACGGCAGGAGGTTGCAGGACCCTGATTTATGTCTGATCTTCGCTTCCTTTGATCGAGCTATGATGAACCAGAAATGCTCTCTTCTGAATTACCAGCCATTTGTCTCGAGGGCGTGATGGCGGACAATCGCTGATTTCTTGATACCAGTGATGACCGGTCTGGAGCTGGCGCGGCGGAAGCACTGAGTGGTAGTCGAGCATGTTTCATCGACGATGCGGAACATATTCGACACTGGTCTGTTCCGATTTCTGCAGAGCCCAGTATCTTATGGAGGAATCGATGTCCGAACTAACCCTGCATGACCTGTCCAAGAAAATGGCGAAGCTTGACTTCGCCATGCTGAACACGGCAGCGGTAGGCGGAGGCTTGACCTCCCGACCGATGAGCAATAACGGCGACGTCGAGTATGACGGCGACAGCTACTTCTTCGCCTACACGCAGTCGCGAAAGATCTCTGAAATCCGGGCCGACAACAAGGTGAGCCTCACCTACACGGGAGCGCTGGGGATGTTGGGCGGTTCGCCGATATTCGTCGGTGTCGAGGGATCGGCGTCGCTGATTGAGGACAAGTCGGCGTTCGCCGATCACTGGACGAAGGACCTCGATCGCTATTTTCCTGAGGGGATCGAAACGCCCGGCGTCGTAATGATCAAGGTACACGCGAAGTCGATCCGCTACTGGGACGGCAGCGAGGAAGGCCAGATTTCATTGTAACTGGTGGAGAACGGGCGAGCGTTCTTGCCGTCCAGCAAGACGAGCCTCTGGATTGAGGCCGCGCATTCGGCTTCGGTGCGATACAGCTCACAGCATCGCCTTCAGGGCGGTCGCTACGATGATCCGACGCGGTTCGATGGAAAGATCATGTTGCCGCCGCAAAGGCACGCGCGATGGCGGCAATCCGGGCCGCAGACGCCCCTTCCTCAAGACGGATGGTGACGAGGCCTACGACAATCTCGACGCGGGAAATCTGCTTGGCGGCTGGCGGCTACGGCGCGGGCATCTCGACAAGGTCTGTGTCGCCATGACCTGCAGTGTGCCTGCGGTCAGGCAATTTTCCTCTCACAACACTTCAATGGTCGAGACGATCAGCCATCTCCCTTTCACATCGCCTCGGATTGCCCCCAGCGAAATGCTGAACGCAGGAGCCGCGTGAACTCGCGTTGCGCGGACCTTGAGCGCTGGTGCGAGCCGGAGCCCTAATCGACACTAGTTTGGTACAAGGCCCATTCGTTTGTGGCTTTATCCGCCAGCCCCAAAAGGCCCGTTACGGGCCATCTCCGGATACTGCACGGTTTGCTGCTCGTTGGTGTCGACAGAGGCTGACGCAACCGCAAGCCGCACGCCGGCACCACCTGCGGCGCTCGTGGCGCGCTCGTCGATAAAGATGATCCCCGCATCTTCGAGCGTCGTTCTGACCGCCGCCAGATTCAATTCGCGGTCATGATCGATGTCACCTGAACCCGCCTCAAGCGCCTGCATGGCAGAAATGGATAGTTGCGCGCGGTTAGCGACTTCCTCTTGCGTTATGCCGAGCAGGGCTCGTGCGGCTGTGATTTGTCTTCCGTCAATCAAGGACTTCTCCTCCAGATTAGTCGGTGCATAACGAGAACTGGCGGACTTGGTAGTTCGACAGGCGCGATCGGGCAGTGAAACCGCGGAGCCTCTTCCAGCGGTCTGAAACCTCGCTCGGCGCCTCGATCACCTACCGATTAAGCAACGGCCCTCGCCACTATCAGATTTTGATGAAGGACTTCAGGGAGACCACCACCACAAGGCCACTCCACGACATAACCTCCAGCGGGCAGCCATCTATCTCTACGTCGCCTACACACAGGGGAGACCGGCGATGTGTCATCCCGCAGGCTGAGAACGACCACGTCTACCTTTATGAGGGTCTCAAAGGCGACGCAGATCGATACGGCTCGTGACGATCGATTTGCCAGTCTTCGGATCGGTATCGACTGTCGTCAGGCGCATGCCAGTGGTGCCAACCCTTTCGATTCTCATCTGCGCACGCCGATCACCATTGACCTCTTTTGCCCAGGTGATGCCGAGGTTGATAGTATCTCCGGCGCGCTGTCCGCCCAGTCCAGCTGTTCCGGTGCCAGCACCAACATAGGAGCCGGTATATTGCGATCCCGTAGCTTTCAGATCAGCGGAGATTGCCCGCGAGAAAATCGCAAGGCTGGTACATTTACCGTCCAGCGAAAGCGATTGCTGCGTGGTGTCCGAGGTGAACTGGCATGTCACATTGATCGTCGGTGAATTGGTCCGAACCTTAACCGTGCCCTTGCCGTTCCAGCTACCGGCTATCGACTTCAGGAAGGCCGCTTCGTCGGCATGGGCAAAGCTTCCAGACGCTAAGACAAGTGCCGTAGCGGCCGCGAAGGACCGGACAGAAAATCTCATCATGAACTTGTCTTTCAATCTCGGACAACCGGCGCATGACGCAGGCTGATCTCGCAGGCAGTTATGTTGGAAAACCTCATGGTCGCCCGGAAGTTCCGGGAACACGGGAATTAAAGTCGCGAGAGCCTTTCACGAGGCTGCTAATTCCAATCGGGCGCTGCTCTGCAGCCAGCCAGTACTCCGCCGACAACATCTCATGAGGCCTGCAGCCCGCAATGCATTCTCGATGACCTCCTGGATGCCATCGGGCTTCGAGGGATCACTCTGCTGGGGAGCAACACGGGCAGAATCGGGCGCGGTTGCTTTCTCCCGCCGAGCGAAGGATGGGGTCAGCCCACAGGCCTGCGCGATATGCATGGTCGAGGAAATCCCGGCATCGAGCATATGGGCAGGTCGACCATACCCGACGTCGCATCGACGGGCGTCCCGTGGCCCGTTCCCACGATCCGGCAGTGCTCGATGGCATCTCTCCCCGATGCATCTTTCCAGATTTCCAGCGCATGACCGTCATCGACAAGCTGAGCTTAGCCTGCTGAAACGTCCGTGCCACTGATCGATGATGGCTCGGGAACTGGCATCTGAGACGGTAGCGATGGGCCAAGGGCCCGACCGCGAGTTCTTTTTCGATAGCATGGCGGGTCATCCGCAATCATCCGTTTGGAACCCGAAGCGCCCTTCACGGTTTATCGCCCTGACCTCGAAAAAGGAGAGACATGATGGAAGACGCCCGACACCCTACTCCGCCCTATCCGGAACAGCAGCAGGAGCCACCGGGGAAGACAGCCGGGATGAAACCTGTCCCCGACCATGGTGAAAAGTCCTACAAGGGTGACGGCAAGCTCACAGGCAAAGTCGCCCTCATCACCGGGGCCGACTCCGGGATTGGGAAGGCCGTCGCCATTGCCTTTGCCCGAGAGGGCGCCGACGTCGTTATATCGTACCTCAACGAAGACGACGACGCCCGCGACACCGCGAAGTGGGTCGAAGAATCTGGGCGCAAAGCTCTTGTCATTCCGGGTGACATCAAATCCGAACAACACTGCAAGGATCTCGTTCAGCGCGTCGTCGACGAACTTGGTGGCATAGACATTCTCGTGAACAACGCTGCGTTCCAGCGAACCTACGCCGACATTGCCGACATCACGGCCGAAGAGTGGGACGAAACTTTCCGCACCAACATCTACGCACCGTTCTTCCTGTCGAAGGCGGCCGCTCCTCACATGAAGCCGGGCAGCTCAATCATCAATACGACCTCGATTCAGTCGCGGCAGCCGTCGCCGCAGCTGCTCGCCTACGCTTCTACCAAGGGTGCGATTTCGAACTTCACTGCGGGTCTCGCCGAGATGCTTGCTGAAAAAGGCATTCGCGTAAATGCGGTCGCACCGGGGCCGATTTGGACGCCCCTCATTCCCTCGACCATGCCGGCGGAGAAAGCCGCGAAGTTTGGGGAAAATACTCTCATAGGCCGAGCTGGGCAGCCAGCAGAACTGGCGGGTGCCTACGTCCTACTTGCTTCTGATCTGGGAAGCTACATGACAGGAGCCGTCCTCCCTGTGACGGGCGGCGAGATCATGATCTGATACGCACCTGGCCGGCCGCCAACTGTGCGGCGGCCACCGTCAACACCCTAGTTGTGCGGCATAACAGATCTATCTCCTGAGCTTGCAGTACGTTCCGACCAAGCCAAAGGATAGTAGTCTTGTGATGTCGAGCACTCGGGGTGGAGGGCTGCCTTGGCCACCGTGTGCATTGGAAGACAAAATTCCGTTCATCGATGACACCCCCCAGGGTGACTTCTCTGACACTCGACGCGACTGCTGGCTTATCCAGATTTTGCTGCCCCAACGAGATGATGCTGGGACGCCGTTCGAGGCCAATGTCTATGAACAAGATCGCCACCGCCCGACGCAGAAGTTTGGAGGAATGACCTTATATCGACATGCTCCGGCCAAGGGGACATGGCAGGCAAGCTCCGACACCGAACACTATGAGATTGTCCTCGCCGAAACTGTGGCAGCGGATCTGGATGAACACTGGTGGTAGGCCATGGCGATTTGGCGAAAAAAGTTCGCCATTCCTGAGCAGGCGACTCTAAACTGTAATCCTCCAATGCGACGGTGGCGGCTCGGATGAGTGAGTTATCAATCAACTCGGAATGATAGCGAACCCGTCAGCAAGGTAGCGTTTTTTTGGTCCCGAACCGTAATCTTTGCGTCAAACGGATGCACGCCATCCATTTCATCACCTGCGATGTCCAACAAGATGAGCGCCACTTCCTTATGCACTGAGGCGCGATCGAACAGATCGCGCCCCTCGATGTCTTTGAAGAAGCCGTCTCCATTCAGCAAGTCGAAGAAGTATTTGGCCATGTCCTATTCCTGTTTACAGCGGAATGATCGACGAATTAGTTTGTTCCCCTTCGGGCAAATTGATCCGATCAAACCCTCGGCACGGAGTCCAGCATGATCGAACTGCTAATCCTCAACCTCAGCGCGAGGGACACGTTGGATGCTGGCGAAATCGGGGAATTGGAACGTGTCATAAAACATGAGAGATTGGTCCCCACTGGCGTGGACATGGTGCGTGAAGGTTCACGCCCAAAAGAAAGCACTCTCCTGTTGGAAGGCATAGCGGGTCGCTACCGGGTGCTGGAAGACGGGAAACGGCAAATCACCGCCTTGCATGTGCCAGGAGATTTCCTGGATCTCCACGCCTTCATGCTCAAAACCATGGATCATGGCGTGATCGCCTTGTCTCCCTGCAAAGTTGCTGCCGCTGAACACAAGGATCTCAAGCAAGTTACTGAGACCTGCCCGCACCTCACTCGAATGTTGTGGCTTTCAACAGTGATCGACGGCGCGATCCACCGGGAATGGATCGTTGCAATGGGTCGGCGGAGCAAGAAGGGGCATTTGGCACATCTGATCTGCGAACTCTTTACCCGCCTATCCGTCGTTGGAAGGGTGAGCGACAATAGTTTTCATCTGCCGCTGTCCCAAGCAGAAGTCGCGGATACTCTCGGATTATCTCTTGTTCACCTTAACAAGACGCTGCAAAAATTAAGAGGCGATGATGTCATCAGATGGGTAGATCGCATTCTTACCGTACTGGATTGGAATGAGCTTAAAAGAATAGCTGAGTTTGACGACAGCTATCTCAATTTGATCCATGAGCCGAGATGAAACCAACCGGCAAAATACCAGCCCTAATTTTCCTCCAGTTCCCAGGCGTCGGAAATTTTTCGCGCGCCGGATGCGTTCTGCGGGCGTTGACAAAGCTACTCCGACAAAGCCTGGGTTAGCGACATCACCTACATCCGTACCAGTGAAGGCTTTGCCAATCTGGAAGTCCTCATCGATCTCTATTCCCGCCGCGGCAGTGGCTGGTCGGTGCGGAGCCGTCAAACAGCCGATGTCATAATGCAACTATTGCTACGGGCTGTCTGGCGGCGAAAGCCAAAGGAAAAGGTTTTGGCGCATTCAGAACAGGGATCGCGATTCACGAGCATGGGCTGAGCGCTTTCCAAGTGGATAGGAAAGAATAGTCGAGGTGCTCCTCAAACGCGGCGTCTCGAGGCGAGCAATGGCGTTGCGGAAACCAGACTGTCCATTCTCCGTTCAAATATCCGCAAAAACTCGCCTCAGCCAGGAACTCGGCCAAAAGAGTGCGATGCATCTGTGCCAGGACCCGCGGCGCAGCGACGGCTTCGAGGACGCCAAGTCAAACGCGCCCCACGATCCGCCCAAGTGCTATGGATATGGTTATGGTTGCGACGATACGGAGCCAGCCACTTCCCCGCTTTGTCGTCTCAGGTTCCTGCCTGGGCACGTCTTCCAGTTGCCTGCGCAGCCCCTCGATCTGTGCGCGCAACTCTTTTACGGCACCGACCATGGCGGTCTCCTCCTGCCTTGAATCTACGGCCCTATCCGCGTCATCGACCTCCTCGAGGTATTCGCGCATCTGGGCAGGGCTGTCGAAGCCTCTCAATCTGATATTGGTCATTACACCTTTCCCTCGTTCCGAGCCGCAGGAGCGGAATGCTCCATGCATGCCGCTCACGCATAAACCGGGGATTGGACAGGATGTTCCACTCGCGATTCGGCCGACGCGATGTGGCGGCCAGGCGCCAGGAACATTTTCGTGACCGCGGAGTTGGAGCCGCATGAACAGCTTCCCGCCGAAGGAGGAGATTATGGTCGAGAAGAAGTTGGACGACCCTTTCCTTGATACGCCCGAGGATTTCTACTTTGCCGAAAAGCAGATCCCGAAGGCATTGACGACAATGGCACGTGTCGCCCAGCCAGAAGAAGGTAAGGCCGGTTTCCTGCATCGCCAAGAAACACAGGGCCAGATCGAGCGCCTTGAGCAGGTCTTTGAACTCCTGGGCAAAGCTGCGCGCGACAAGTCCTGCGAAGCCATTCAATGGATCATTGCCGAAGGCGAAGAGATCATGGAGGCATACAAGGGCACGGTCGCTCCAGACGCGGGCCTGATTTCGTCAGCCCAGGCGGTTGAGCACTATGAAATCTCCCGATACGGCACGCAGATTGCCTGGGCCGAGCAGCTCGGCCTAAAGGACGCAGTTCCCTTTCTTCAGGCGAACCCCGCTGACGAAGAAGCGACCGATCAGAAGCTGACGCAATACTCGCCAAGGCCTCCGCAAATCCCGAGGGCAAAAAAGCTGCCTGATCATTCCGCCGTCATTTGAGATGCCGCCCCAATCGGGTGGCCATTCCTCTATGTGCCGCAACCATCACGAGGAGAGACCGATGGTCAAGAAATCCGCTCCGTCGAAAGAAGCAGCAAAGTCGCCCAAGACTTCGACGTCTGGTAAAGCAGCGATCCCAAAACAATCGATGGGTAACACCGTAACGATCCATGACCAGCAACTCCATCGCGGAGAGGGCGGCGAGCTTCATCAGTTTGCAGAGGGCGGACATGATGTCTTGACGACAGCACAAGGCGGGCCAGTGGCAGACGACCAGAATACCCTGCGTATCGGCGCCCGCGGCCCGGCCCTTATCGACGATTTCCACTTCCGGGAAAAGATCTTTCACTTTGACCACGAGCGTATTCCCGAAAGGGTGGTACACGCACGAGGCTATGGCGCTCATGGTTTCTTCGAAACCTATGAATCCTTGGCCGCCTATACACGTGCAGACCTTTTTCAACGGTCGGGCGAAAGGACGCCCGCATTCGTGCGGTTCTCGACGGTCGCCGGCAATAAGGGTTCGGCCGACCTGGCACGCGACGTCCGAGGTTTTGCCGTCAAGCTCTACACCCAGGAAGGGAATTGGGATCTGGTTGGTAACAACATTCCGGTCTTCTTCATTCAAGATCCCATCAAATTTCCCGATGTTGTTCACGCCGCCAAGCAGGAGCCGGACCGGGCCTTCCCGCAAGCGCAGACTGCCCATGACAATTTTTGGGACTTCATCTCGCTGACGCCAGAGAGCATGCACATGGTCATGTGGATCATGTCGGACCGCACCATTCCCCGCTCCTTCCGCTTCATGGAAGGTTTCGGGGTGCACACCTTCCGGTTCGTCAATGCCAAGGACGAGTCCACCTTCGTCAAGTTCCATTGGAAACCGAAGCTGGGGCTACAATCGGTCGCTTGGAATGAGGCGGTCAAGATCAATGGCGCCGATCCCGACTTCCACCGCCGTGACCTCTGGCAGTCGATACAGTCCGGCAATTTTCCGGAATGGGAACTTTGCGTCCAGCTTTTCGACCAAGAATTAGCAGATAGCTTCGATTTCGACATCCTGGACCCGACAAAGATCATTCCAGAGGAAATCCTGCCGGTTCAACCGATCGGCCGTTTGGTGTTGGATCGGATGCCCGACAATTTCTTCGCCGAAACCGAGCAGGTTGCGTTCATGACCCAGAATGTGCCGCCGGGCATCGACTTCAGCAATGACCCGCTGTTGCAGGGTCGCAATTTCTCCTATCTCGACACACAGTTGAAGCGACTGGGCGGGCCGAACTTCACACACCTTCCAATCAACGCGCCGAAGTGTCCGTTCCACAATTTCCAGCAGGACGGCCACATGGCGATGCGCAACCCGGTGGGTCGTACCAATTATCAGCCGAACTCGCGCAACGAAGGACCCCGGGAGTCTCCGGTCAAAGGCTACCGACATTTCCCCTCCGAAGAACAAGGGTCGAAGGTTCGCCTTCGGCCTGAGAGCTTCGCCGATCACTATAGCCAGGCACGTCAGTTTTACATCAGCCAGACGCCGCCCGAGCAGCGCCACATCGCCATGGCGCTGACATTCGAACTCAGCAAGGTCGAAGCGCCTGTCATTCGGGAACGAATGGTATCGCATCTGATGAACATCGACGGGACGTTGGCAACGACGGTTGCGCAAAAGCTGGGATTCCAGTCAATGCCGAAGCCGGCTGATGCAGCCATGCCGACCCGTCAGGACCTTGAACCTTCCCCGGCGCTTAGCATCGTCGAACGCGGCCCCAAGCGTTTCGAAGGTCGCAAGCTTGGCATTCTGATCACTGATGGAGTCGATGCCAAGTTACTCAAGGGGCTGACCACTGCGATCACCAAAGAGAAAGCGGTGGTCGAGTTGATCGCCCCTAAAGTCGGCGGCGTGACGGCATCAGATGGCTCGTGGATCAAGGCGCATCACATGATCGACGGCGGGCCATCGGTTCTCTTCGATGCGGTGGCCATCCTCACATCACCTGCGGCGATCGACGATCTGGTGAAAGAGTCGACGGGCCGGGACTTTGTTGCCGACGCTTTCCAGCACTGCAAATTCATCGGTTTTGATCAGTCTGCCCTGCCATTGCTCGAGAAAGCCGGGATTGCTGCTGATCTTGACGAAGGTGTTATTGCCTTGCCCGGAGAGGGCGGTCTCTCTACTTTCGTGTCGGAACTTGGCAAGCTCAGGGTTTGGGCGCGCGAGCCATCGGTGAAGCTGGGAAAAGCTTCAGCACCGATCAACTAGTCTTCACTTAGGGCGTGGTTCTCCGCGCCCTTCTCATCCAGCAGTCGAGGCAGCTCGTTTAGGCGTCCGTCGTGCGGATAAGGGTCGTCGGCCTCTTAAACTATAAATGAGGTGCTTGCCAGCAGTGATCGGAAAGAACTTGCTTGTTTCGGCGTCTGATTGGATAAGCGCGGCGCCGCCGCTGTGAATATCCAATCAGATTGACATGAACGACAAACGCTCACATGACCTGCGTCATAATTGCCAGTGCAAGCAGGCCTCATCCTGGCGCCGGAGGCCGTACAGCACGTGGGGTACGGTCAACCCAGCTATCGCAACGCCGGAGATCGGCGTATTAGCCCACATTCCGTCCCGATCGATTGTGTCCGCCACAGCCCGAGATTGCCGCGCTGCGTCAACCGCACCACCCGGACAAGTTCTGACACAGCGCGGTTCAAGACGCGGTCGTGACCATCTGCAAGGCGGTCACGATATGTTTGATTCTCAGTGTCGGAAGACTTGCGCACGCCACCTAATCTAGCAATCTTGAAGAGCTACTGATAGATCGATACCGTGCGAGACCTATGTACTTTGGGGGGCCGGCCCGTGAAAAAGCGACTATTTGCCGTGGTTTTGACCGCTCTGACACCCACTATTGGTATGCTTGCCTACAACGAGATTGCAGCTCGTTCCGAACGAAGCGTCGAGGTCCATCGCCATGCCGCCCAGATGGCGCGGCAGGGTGCATCGGACGTCGGTAGCGTCATCGACGGGATCAAGGGAATCCTCATCGCAACCTCTGCAATTCCTGCGGTAGCCGAACGAGATCCAGCCTCCTGCAACGTCGTGCTCAGGTCTGTCGCAAGTAAGCTTGCACCCATTCGCAATATCCTCGTGTTGGACAGAGACGGAAAGCTCGTCTGTGACAGCATGGGATGGGAGGCAGGGACGAATTTTGCTGATCGAGACTACGTTCAGAGGGCACTGAATACAGACGGCCTGGTGATTGGCAACTACACGATCGCACGGGTCTCAGATGCACCCATTCTACCGGTGGCGATTGCCCTTAAGCAGGGAGCAGAAACGGTCGGCGTGCTGGCAACGGGCGTCAGGCTTGAATGGTTGCAAGATCAGATACAGGCACGTGGTGTGGCACCGGGTGGTGCAATGACAATTGCCGACGGGAAAGGCGTCATTCTGGCACGCGACCCGGAACCCGACAAGTTTGTCGGCACGACTATACCCAATGATTATAGGCATCTGATCACGGCTCAGGCGCCGGGAACGACGGAAGTGCTCAGTCAAGATGGCACCAGACGGATTATGGGTTATATTCCAGTGTCCGCCAGGAATCCGCTGTATGTCAGCGCGGGGCTTTCGCAGGATGTCGCTTTTGCGCCCATCAATCGCGCCACACTCACCGGACTTGTAATGACGGTGATTGGGACTGCCATGGCACTCGGTGCCGCTGTGTTTGTGGGCAACCAGTTCATTCTGGGTCCCATCAATCATATTGTCCAGGTGCTTGAGCGCTGGCGAGACGGCGACAGTACTGCTCGAACCCTGATGATGGGGCGGCACGGCGAGTTGGGACAAGTGGGCGCGTCGGTCGACAGGCTGCTCGATGAACTCGAGGTACGACGGTGCGAAAGCGCCCGCGCGGAGGAAAAGCGCAGGCTGTTGGCGAAAGAGCTTACCCACCGGGTGAAAAACACACTCGCTATCGTTCAAGCCATTGCCCGACAGACTTATCGAAACCTTGCGGAGCAAAACGCTGTTTTCGCAAACCGAGTTGGTGCACTTGGTGCAACCTACGATATACTCATGACGGATGACCGCAGCGCGGCGGAGATTGCGAAAGTGGTAGAGCGAGCCCTACTGCCAGTATGCGGCGGCGTGGAAAGAGGAATTTCCATTTCGGGACCTAAATGTCTTCTTGAACCTGAGGCTGTCGGTGCACTTTCCATGGTTGTCCACGAGCTGGCGACAAATGCCCTAAAGTACGGCGCTCTCAACCATCCGAACGGACGCGTCCGAATCGAGTGGGAAGAGCGAGACGGACGGATCGATTTCTTCTGGCAAGAGTTAGACGGGCCAGCTGTCGTTCCGCCCAGTGGCAAAGGTTTTGGATCAACGCTGATCTCCAGCGCCTTCCCAATGACCATGGAGCCTGAGACAAAAAGCGATTTTGCACCCGACGGCTTGAAGTTCCGGCTCTCTTTCCGCGCAAAGTGACGTCGCGGGCAAAAAACGATGCAACCCGTTTGATTAAGTTCTGATTAAGTCAGGTGGGGCCACATGTGATATTCGACGTGTGCTCCTGTTGAGCGTGCACTCTACCGAATTCTTCATGAGCTTATGACGCGTTTGCGCGAGGTGCGCCTGATCGGCGCACCCTGCGCGTTCGCCATTACTTAAACGATTTCCGTGGCTCGGCGCGAGGTGCCGGGCCTTAGAAATGAGCAGTGAGGAGGTTTTCCGGCGGAGACCTACATTACTGAGTAAGAGGTGTTTTCCTCGCACATTGACCAAGCTCGATTGGCCATTCCGAAAAATGCCGCTCCGACATTGATGGCAAGAATGCGCCTTCATAGGAGACATCCGCCTCGTCCAGGGTGGAGCCGGGTTTGGGGCCCGGAGCAGTCCGGCGGCTACGAGCTCGAGCATCCTGTAAGCCGACACAGGCCCAAAGGATTTGATCGAATCGCCCATAGCAACAATAAATCGTCGTCCCGTCCATTTTGCGCAAGGCCTCAGAGCATATATGAGGCGGCCTTTGCGGACCTAGCGATCCCGAACCGTAGCGGCGTTTGGAACCGACTTTAGTGGAATTAGGAGCCTACCACGTGCCAGTGGCTATTGTGTATCATGAGGCCAAGGCATGAGAATGATCTGCATCGCTAATTCGTCGATATTTGCGTTCGTTTGTGGTTCGGGCCTTAATACCTTTCTCAGTGTGCCATTTGTTTAAGGCTTGTTCGAACAATCTCTTGATCGCGCCGACGAGCATGTCATAATCCACGAACTCTTTCGGTCACTCAGATTAGATCATCGACTTCAGGTTGCCTGACGGTCACCGTATGCGAAACTGCGTCCAGTTATTTCCTTCAATATTGAGGATAACCACCGTGAAAATTCCAAGATGAGGATGCACCTGATCCTGACAGCTATTGGTGTATTTTTCATACTCAACGGTCATTTACGGGCCGCTGACCTGGAAATCCTTTCTACCAATACATTGCATCTAGGAAACAACAGCAGCAAAATACATAATTACGCGCAGAACAAGTACGATTACTTTTTAAAGGAGATCGCCACCACGATCAAGCCGGACGTTGCATTATTTCAAGAGGTTATGCCGTCCGTAACCGTCAACAGCGTAACTCCGCTTAACTATGCTGCCTTTCTATCAAATCACTTCAAAGGCTTTAACGCCAAAAATAGTCGCGCCTATGTAGAAGCTTATCTGTTTGTTGTGGAAGATCCCAACAGCGTAATCTGCCACGTAACGTTGCAAAACTTCGGCCCTGGCCTCTCCACTATCCCAAAGGTTATGCGCCCACCTGATCTCTTGCTGGTAAATAAAGGGAGCTATCAATTGTGGATTGCGAACTTTCACGCAATCTGGGGTAACCGCGTCGGGGAGCGGATATCCGAGCTGAACACTGTGCTAGATTACATCACGAACGATTTGATCACCAAGTCGCCGATTTCGATTGACAACAGTTGTAAAGGAATTGCGGCACCAGTTACTAGTGTAGTCTTGGCTGGCGATTTCAACCTAAGCCTTAAACAGATAGAGGATCAAACTAAAAACCGTCCAGGTTGGAAAGCCTTGCAAGATGAATATAGCACGCTGAATCCAAAAGGAATTCTCAGTAGTAGCTACGATCATTTCCTGATTTTTAATATAGATCCTAAAAGAACTGACGTAGAGGTTGTGCTTTCGTGCGACATAATTAATACTTCATCTCCGAAATGCTCAAGTTACAGAAATAATACTTCCGATCACATCGGGGTAATGTTGAGATTAAAGTAGATAATTTTGGACAACGAATATGAAGATCTGTGCCGTGTTATTCTTGTTTGCTCTTGGTTACGCCGGGTCCTGCGTTTCTGCTGCGGCAGAAGATGAGCCCGATTGGATAAAAAGAGTTAATTCAACTTTCTGTCCAACTTCGCAACGGGAGCAAGAGTGGACCACTTACGGAGACTCCATATACGTAGGCGCATTTCTCGACGAAGGCTCCGCGAGAACCGCGGTGAGCATTCGAGAAGTGAAACAACTCGTGCTGAGCGCGCATCGAGATCGGGAGCAAGCGTCGATCAGCTTGTACATTAGTCTGGACAATTTCTGGGACGAAAAATCCAATGCTTCGCTTCTGATCTATGCCGTGGTATCGCCCTTTATTGTACTTCAAAGAAGTTTGCTTGCCGGAGAGGTTTTGAGTAATATACCTTTAATTCAACTTAATTTACATGCGATCCCGAAGATAAAGTATTTTCAGGTGGAAAGGGAAGACAAAAAAAATCTACGAAACGTTGCTGATGCTTATATAGCTTCGCCGTTGATTGGCATGGACCCATATCAGAAAGCATTAATTCCGAGCGCAAGCGCCAACTTGAAGTCGCTTATTATAAATTGCATCAATATGGATCGAGTTGACATCTACATAGAGGACACTGGCGACGGCTATTACTTTGATGGAACCGTTGATCTGGCTACATGTGTATTGACAATATTGGTTCTGAATAAAGGCGGCGGATCGAGTTACTGCGGCGGTCGTGGCGCTAAGCGCAGCTGTCCAGAGGACGGCTGGGTTCCAGTCCAAGACGACTCTGAAGAAGAGGTATGCGCCAAACTAACCAGATACGAATGAGGATCCGCCATGACTCGTGGTTTTTGTCTTCTGATGACTTTATTTGCCTTTCCAAGCCTTGCAATATCCCAAGATCAGGATGAGTTCGACTTCATTTTCAGTTCCGATACCGTGGTTTTCGGAAACGATGGCGACGAACATGATGAACCGCCGTCGATAGTTGTAACTGCGTCGAAGAACAACGCGGCGGGATTGGTGGGGGTAAACACCTCCACTCCGCGGACACAACTGGACGTTGATGGGGACATAACCGGCAATTCGATCATCCTGAAAGGCTCGCTACCACGTGGTGGAGATATACATGACGGTGGGGGCATCGCTTATGATCCCAGTACAAAACGACTTAAGCTCAGCGTCAAGAACCTAAACGAGCTAAATCATTTCGAGTTCGGCGTGGACGGCACCTTTTATTCGTCCGGCCGTGCCGAGGTGACAGGTCTCACCCTTACTGGCCAAATGACCAAAAATTGTTCCGGAGATACGGGGCTTCTTGCGACCGATGCCAACGGCCGTCTCTTTTGCAGTTCCACACTGCTTGGAAAAGTGGCGGATGCCGGGGGGAAAGCTGCTGCGGACGCGGCGACGAAGGCAGCAAACGAAGCCGCGCAGAATGTGAAAGATGCGATAGCGGCGCAGGTCAACGCGGAAATCGCAGCGATTGCGGGCGGCACAGCGGGTGCGCTTTCAGGTCTATTTACTTCCATGCTCACTGGCCTCGTGACGAAAGAAACGCCGGCGATTACGCTAACACCATTCCTTGGTACGAAAGGTAGCTGCCAGTCGGGTGGTGTTGAAGTCAAAATCACAAAAAGTGGGACTAGCGACGTAAGCGAGACAGTTTGTAACGGCGCGGCCGGACCTACAGGGGTGGCGGGGGAACGTGGCGACCGCGGTCAGAAAGGCGACAGCGGCCAGCAGGGACTTGCTGGTGCGCGAGGCGCTTCATTCCTAACTGGAAGCGGCGTACCTGCTCAGGAAGTGCAGCCGAGGGGAGATGTCTATTTCGACAACACCAGCGGGCGTGTATATCGCAGAAGTGGTGTCGGCGAGGGGGTTTGGACCGAGGACGCCGATCTCCTCGCAGATGTGACGGCCCGACTCTCCGCCCTTGAGCAGCGCATGGATGCTGCGTATCAGCGCGCTGTTGTAGAGATCAAATTGAGGAGGGTTGGCACGCTCCCGCTGGATGCAGTGTTACCGTCAATCACAAGCCTGGCGGTCGGCGCAGATGGCCGCATTTACCTCAATAACAAGCGGACCGGTAAGTTGGGACTGTTCGATGCGCAGGGAACGGCTTTGCAAACCTGGGGAGGCGATGGCGACGTCAACGGACCGATCCACTATGTGTCTTCCCGTTTCGGCCACGGCGTCTACGTTATCACAGACAAGGGGGTGTCGCGGATCGATCCCGGCGGCCGTCTGACGCCTGTCATTCGCAGTGATAGTGAAATCCTCACTGCACTTGCTGTTGGACCCTACGGAGAAATTTATACCAGCTCCAATGCAAACATCAGAAAGTATGACTCAAGCGGTGAATATGTTGATGGATGGAGCCTAGATGCAATCGGAGGGCAAGACCATCACTTTGACCGCATCGCGGTCTCACCCGACGGTGACCTCTTTGTCTTGGACGTTAAACAACAGCAAATCTTAAAGATCAGATCCACCGGTATCGTTGCGTCCTTTGGACCTAAGGTTGGCGACGGCAAAGCGCCTAACTGGATTCCGATAGACCCCCACCTCTGGGATATCGCAGTCGATGCAGATGGGATACTGTACGCGACCGACATTCAGAACCACGTGATTCAGATCTTTGACCGCTTTGGTACCTTTGTCGGTTTCTTCGGCGAGAAAACCACCGACGTTGTGGCGGTTGGCGAACGGGATACCATCTACGCGGCAAGCGATAATGGATATAATGTTACAAAGCTTGAATCAACGTCGTCTTACTCCGGCTTGTTCGACCCGGAGATCGCCGACATCCGGGCCGAACTTTCGGCACTGCAGCGGAGCGTGGCCGATATTCAGGGCCTGAAGCCCACACCAGGTGTGCTTCCGCAATAGCATAGGCAGGCAATTCTGGTGCAGGCTCCAGAACTTCTTGCTGCGCCTCGTCATGCGGATGCTGAGCCGCAGCATTCTGAAAAAGGCAAAGAGCCGCGGCGTCGACTATTCCTTCCTCTTCATGCGCGCGGAAGGCCAGCAACTGGGTGAGATCGCCAAGCTGATCGACGCCGGCGCCATCCGTCCGGTCGTCGACAAGGTTTTTCCCTTTGCGCAGACACCAGAAGCCTTGGCTTATGTCGAAACCGGACGCGCCAAGGGGAAGGTTGTCGTTGCCGTTTCGCAATGACCGTCTCGCCAGCAGTAGTTCAATTCCATTAAAGCATGATGTCACGCTTCCGTGACTCTTGCGAGAGGAGCGGACATTCTCCTTCCGGCCCCAATGCTGCCGCGCGCTGCGGTATTGATTTCCTGCCGGTCTGGCGGGCGAGGTTCGTCGTCGACTCACCAAGCTCAACTCGACTTGAAGCTCAGTCGTTCGAGGAATTTAGGTGCGGCCTCGACACCGCGGTCGCCCGACAGGGCGATTCCCATCTCCGCTGCGCGTGCCTGCATGGTGACCGCGTCCATCGTCGAAGCTGTGTTCCATGCCATCGCGGATGCGGCGAGCTCCGACGCAGAAACCTCAATCCCAGGATTCGGGAAGTTCAAGGCTAAGGCCTCGCTGGAGCGCGAAGGCCGCAATCCTGCGACCGGCGAGAAAATGACTGTTGCAGCTTCCAGGAAGCGAGCCTTTACGCCGGCCAAGGCGCTCAACGATGTATTGAACAGATAGTTCAGGTGCGGTTCCACCACGACGGCCGGGCCCATCGTCGCTTCCCGCCACGCTTCCAGCGCGGCTGATGACAAGCGGTGCCCCATTGCCCCGTTCAATCGGGGCGCCGCCACGGACGCCGGAACAAAATTAATGGGCACATTACCTCGCACACTTGTTAAGTGGGAGATCGTGTCCGGATATTTATGTGGCCATTACATCTCGTTCTTTTAGGTGTCATGCCGAGTTTGACGTGTGAGGCATGCGGTCGTTTTTCCCAAAGCAAAAAAAGACCCCCAAAAGCGGGGGTCAGCATGCGTTGGGAGTTATGAGGGGAACATAACGCCCCTGAACGCGCATTCCTCGGCGTTGGTTCCATTGTTTGGTCAAAAACCTCATACAGATTGAGGCCCGCAGTCCGACAGATGCCTTCCGAAGGAAAACGTCCCACCAGGTAGAAATTGTTTCCCCTCGGCCATCAGCGTTAGTTCGACTAATTCGTCGATGTCGGTGACGCCGGAACCCACGAACTCGAGTATGAGTTCTCGGGAATTTTCCAACTGATCTGGGGCGAGCGGACTTACACGCTCAATGTGGGAAAGGACGCGAACGGCGAGATTAGATGGGGATAACGGAAGTTGATTAATTGACATGGCCACCTCCCTCAAGTGCGCGAATCGTACAACGAAATTCGGGCGAGTTGGAGTCTAAAATTTGACCTAACGCATCTGAGCGTTGACCCGCTCACATGATGCCGTCTGGTAGGAGGACAAGCTCGTCATTGGAAAGCGGCCGCTGCAGAGCCCGCGCATCTGACCAGGGCGCCGTCATCCACATTTCGATTTCTTCCGGTTCCGTCAGTAGGACCGGCATGGCCTTTTCGTGGATCGGGCCGACGACATCGTTTGGTTCTGTGGTCAGGAAGGCGAAGAGATCGATGGTGGTCAGCCCGTCCTTGATCTTGCGCACACTCGTCCATTGCGGCACCCAGATGCCAGCGAAGAACATGAGACTCTGTAGCTCATCCCGCGCGAACCAGGCGTTCGGCGTGCGACCGTCGTCCGTCTTGCTGCCGGGGTTTGGCTCCGCGAACCTGGTGACGGGAACGACGCAACGATGCTCGACGCCGAGCCAGCGCGTCCAGTGCTTGCTGTCAGTCTTTCGTACGTTGGTCGTGCCGCGATCGGGCTCCATCTTCAGCAGCTCGGCAAAATCTGCTGGCTTTCCCTTTTCCTCAAGCTTGGCAGCGCGCTTCTTCGCGGCCTGCATCAATGCGAATTGCGACGACGGCAGGCCCCAGCGCACGGCGGCCAGCTCGCGGCGGCCCTTATTGTTCCTGACGATCGGTCCGAAATAATCGGGATGAACGTTGAGGGACGGCTCCATGTTACCAATCAGGTCGGACATCGTTCGGGCGATCGCGCGGATCGCTTCCTGGTTCGTCGTCACATTATAGAGATTGCACATGTGTCCTCCTGGTCACCAAAAGGCCGTTCTGACGGCTTCCACCAGCCGATAGACAATGACGCCGAACGTGAAGAGGGCGAAGATGCCGAGTGCAATCATCAGAATGACTTCGATGATGCGCATCAGGTTCTGCTTTCCAAGGCCGCGATAACCGCATTCAAGCGTTCATTCTCGGACTTGGCAAGCATGTGATTCTCGGACAGTTCGATGACGGCGGCGACAGACTCGGCTTCGCTCCAGCCTGCGGCCATGGCTTCGTCAACAGGCGCCTGAAACGCAAGCTCGATTGCCTCCTGGCAAGCCAGGTGGCGATCGGCCAGATCTGCGTCTGGTGTTGGCGCGTCAATTCTCATGGTGCTGATATTGCGGCGTCGATGCGAACTTCAAGTGCAGGTCATCTCGCGCCCGCTAGTGGGCGGCACCCTGCGGTGAGCAGGGTGTGACTATTACCTTAATTTTCGGAACTTGTTGCAAGTCTTGGCGGTTGGTAGCCTTCGTGCACTAGCGAGGACGCTTCCATGAATAAGACTGAGATTCCAAAATTCGTTGATGAGATCCTTGCCACCGGCACCCCGATCGTGGCTGTCGGTCACGATGTCTATGTGTTCGCGGAGGCGGATGTGCAGATTGAGGACCTCGATCGGGTCGAAAACGAGGTCCACGAGGTTTGCGAACGGTACGGCGAGCGTGATCATCTCAGGCAAGACATCGTCGCGTATCTAAGGCAGATCGGACGTTTCATTGATGATCAGCATTTGGCGCAAAATTGAAGGGCCGATAGACCTTCGACCCAATCTCCTCCAGCTTTCGGGAGCGTTTGGTTTTTTTGCTCTGAGACCAAACTTTGGAGCGCCGGAAACGGTGCTTCATTGCGCCAGCGCACCGTATAGAAGTCGCGGCGCCACAAAAACAAACCTCTTTTTTTGCGCCACTGGAACCATCTCGGTTCGGGCCGGTTCGGATAGTGCCTCGAAATGAGGTGTCCCAACTATGAGGAATATTTCAATGGGAACTGAAAAGCAGAACAATCCCGGCCAACAGAAAGACCCGCAGCAGCAGCAGCGCAGCCCACAGGCGGCGGACCAGCAGCAGCAGAAGATGCGGCGCGAGCAGGATGAACAACAATCCAAGCAGAGCCGCGACGACCAGGCGAAACAACCTCAGGATAAGCGCTGATCGGATCCGAACAAAGCCAAGGGAGACCATCCGGCCTCCCTTATCATTGCATTTTCATCCGTTCTGGGCGGTCGACCCCCTGATCGAGTTGGCGATCACGGCGCTGGGGATTGCCTACCTGCTACCTGCCACCCTTTGCGATGCGCAGCGAGTTCTCAGACGGCCATCTTGTGTGCATTCTAGAAGATTGGTGGCTGAGACCGATCAGTTTAATGTCCTCTGGGCGGCCAGCCGCCGGATCACGCCCAAGCTGAGAGCAATTCGTCGGCTTAAGAAGCGAATACCTGCCTCAATGGCGGGTCGGACAGGTATAGTCTCGCGCCTAACGACAGCTCAAAGAAAGGCCGAAAGCGCGCGGTTCCCTTAAAACCTTCGGGTGAGCTGTGCAACAGCCAACGGTACGGCGCCCACGCGGCGAGCCTCCATCTGGTAGCGACACCCGCGCGTGTTAGGCAAATCAGCAATGCTTGGGCGACGCGCAGACCGCCGCCTGTCCTTCCGGGGAAGCATCCTCGGGTTGAAATTCCTCCAATCGTCGTCGCAGTCCGTCAAACTGTCCACGCAACGCTATTGTAGCGCGCTCGACGTCCGAATCGTTCGGGCCCGCACAGTCGGCACAACATTGTCCATTCCCTCTAGGTATTCACGCATGCCCGGTGCTGTCGAACCTGCGGCGGACGCAGATGCTACTCTGGTCAATCCGTCGGCGCGGTGGCACGACGCTTTCCTTGAGATCGCCCTCCCGATGACTGCGGGCGTGCTTTGCCTGCTTCATTATGGTGAGCCCCCTTTGGATTATTTCAATGAAGCAACGCGTTCGCCGGTCAAAAGGTGCACATTGCGATGCTCGCCGAAAGTGGGCGCCGGCCAACAATAAAATGTTTCGTCGCGACTTGGAACAATCATAGGCAGATTCGATTGAAGCGTAGTGGTTGTTGAAGGGACATGGGCATCATGGTTGCTCCCAGAGCGAATTGGAAAGGTTACATCAAGTTCGGCGAGGTGTCTTGCCCGGTTGCCCTTTACACTGCCGCGTCGTCGTCTGAGCGTATTGCCTTCAATACCCTCAATCGCAAAACCGGAAACCGGGTGAAACGCGAATTCATCGATTCAGAGACCGGCGATCCTGTCGAGCGCGATGATCAGGTCAAAGGTTATGAGATCGAAAATGGCCAGTATGTCGTCCTGGAACCGGATGAGGTTGCTTCTGCTGTTCCCGAAAGCGACAAGACGCTCAGGATAGAAGCCTTCATCCCCTGCTCGCAGATCGACACTGCCTATCTCGACAAGCCCTACTACCTGGCCCCCGATAAATTGGGCACCGAAGCTTACGTGCTCCTGCGGGATGGCATGAAGAGCCAGAAGGTGGCAGCGATCGCCCGGACCGTGCTTTTTCGGCGGATGCGCACGGTTCTGATCCGGCCGCATGGCAAAGGCTTGATCGCCTCGACCCTCAATTTTGACTATGAAGTCCGCTCTCCGGTCGAAGCCTTCGAAGACATTCCGGAGCTGAAAATCGAGGGCGAGATGATAGAACTCGCTCGACATATCATCGGCACCAAGAAGGGCAGCTTCGACGCCAGCAGCTTTGACGATCGCTATGAGGCTGCCGTCGCCGAACTGGTCAAGGCCAAAATCGAAGGCCGCACACTGCCGAAAATGAAGGCGTCGCCGGCCTTCAAACCGAACGAACTGCTCCAGGCATTGCGAGAAAGTGCCGGCATGGGTGGCAAGAAATCCAAGTCGAAGCGGAGTGCTGCGAACGCCAACAGTGGCCAAACCAGGCAGAAATCGGCAAAACCGACGGCGAAAACCGAGTCCAAGTCAAAATCCGCTCCCTCATCTAGGCGCCGGGCCAGCTAGAGGGAGAGATTGCCATGGTCGTCCGCCCATTCTGGAAAGGCTATCTGAAACTGTCGCTTGTCACCTGCCCAGTGCAAATGATGCCCGCGACCTCCGAAAGCGAAAAGGTCCGTTTTCATACTTTGAACCGTGACACCCAGAACCGGGTCGTCAGCCACTACGTCGATTCCGTGACCGGAAAAGAGGTCAAGGAAGATGAGGAGGTGAAAGGCTACCAGCGCGGCGAGGATGACTACGTTATGCTTGAAGACGACGAATTGGAGACCGTAGCACTCGACAGCACCAAGACGATCGACATTTCGACATTTACACCGCGTGACAAGATCGAGTGGATCTGGCTCGACACGCCATATTATCTTTCG
This sequence comes from Rhizobium sp. 18065, assembly GCF_902706095.1. Lineage (GTDB taxonomy): Bacteria > Pseudomonadota > Alphaproteobacteria > Rhizobiales > Rhizobiaceae > Allorhizobium. The sequence continues at coordinate 139,810 of NZ_CACSJP010000009.1, read as the reverse complement.
CCAAACGATCCCGTCGGTCAGGAAGCATTTTCGGTTATCCGCGACGCGATGGAATCCGAGAAGATGGTCGGCATCTCGCGTCTGGTGATCAGCCGCCGCGAACGTGCGGTGATGCTGGAGCCGCGCGGCAATGGTATCGTCCTTTGGACTCTGCGCTACGGCGACGAAGTCCGCGACGAAGGCGCTTATTTCGATGGCATCGGCGACCAGAAGGCCGATTCTGAAATGATGCCCCTCGTCCAGAAGTTGATCAAGAAGCAGACACAGGACTGGACACCGAAACTGGTTGCCGATCCCGTTCAGGACAAACTTCTCGACATCATCTATGCGAAGAAGAAGGCCCTGAAGAAGTCGGCGAAAAGCAAGGCAAAATCGCCCGCGCCAACGCCGCCGAGCAATGTCGTCAACATCATGGACGCCTTGAAAAAATCTGTCGCCGCAGCCAACCGAGCCAAATGAACTGGTGCGGCACGCTTCTTACATATGAATGCGCGCGACAGCGGACAAACAACACTCCGATTGTGACCGGCGCTTATCAGGCGTCCGCCTTCCTCGCCTTGTTCAATCGCTTGATCGCCTGCTCCAGCGATCGTTGCCCATCGCAATAATCCAGCCATGGTGTGTTTGCCGTCAACAGGTCCGGCGCGGTCCTGATCGTGAATCGCTTTGGATCGAGGCCCACCTTCACCTGGGTCCAGTTGAGGGGCATCGACACTGTCGCGCCCGGCCGGGCACGCGGCGACAGGGGTGAGACCGCCGTGGCCATTCTGTCATTGCGCAGATAGTCGAGAAAGATCCGGCCCTCGCGCTGTGCCTTGGCCATCTTGATCAAGTAGAGACCCGGGTTGTCGCGCGCCATGTCCTGGCAGACATCGTGGGCAAAGCGCTTGGATTCGTCCCAACCGAGCTTCTTGCCCTTGGGTGCGACGAGGGGTGTCACGACATGCAGGCCCTTGCCACCCGTCGTCTTGCAGAAACTGACCAGGCCGAGTACTTCCAGGCGATCGCGGATTTCGCGCGCCGCCTCGACAACAGTCGCGAACTCGACGTCGGGACCCGGATCAAGGTCGAAGACCAGCCGACCTGGCACCTCGGGTTGGCCGGGCTCACAGTTCCAGGGATGCAGCTCGACGCCGCCAAGCTGGGCGATGGCCGCAAGCCCCTCCACCCGATCGATCTGCAGGTAAGGCTTCTTGTCGCCGCGCACTGTAACCAGTTCAAGCAGGTTGGATGTGCCAGGCATTGCGTGACGCTGGAAGAACTGCTCGCCACCGATCCCGTCCGGCGCGCGAAGGATCGAGCACGGGCGACCCTTGATGTGATCGAGCAGCCAGGGCCCCACCGCTTCATGGTATCGGGCGAGATCGACTTTGGTGACCGGTTCCCCTTCGCCGGAGTCCGGCCAGAGCTCCTTGTCAGGGCTGGAAATCATCACGCCCATGACCTCCTGCCTGCCGATGGCTCGACGGGAGCGTTTTGGAGCCGGTTTCGCCATTTCCGGGTCAGGCACCTCGGCCTTGGCTGGTGTCGCCGGTCTTTCCGCCTCGACCTCTTTAGCCGGTTTATCCTCCCGTAGTCCCTTGAATGCCGCCTGTCGCACCTGGCCATCGGCTGTCCAACCAGCAAACTCGATCTCGGCCACCAATTCGGGTTTCAGCCAGACAATGTCTGTGGTCTTTTTGGGTGCGCCGATACCGGTGAAAGGCGACTTCGATGCCTCCATGGCCCGCAATTTAGGGAGAAGCATCTCTACGGTTTTCGTACCGTATCCCGTACCCACGCGGCCGACATAGACGAAATGGTCTCCACGATTGACCCCGACCAAGAGAGAGCGGAACTTGCCATTGTTCATGGCATAGGCGCCGATGACGATTTCGTGCCCGGCCCGACATTTGGACTTCCTCCATGTGTCAGACCGCCCGCTTTGATAGGGGGAATCAGCTTTCTTGGAGACGATACCCTCCAGGGAGAGACGGCAGGCGGATTTGAGAACGGCATCACCCCCGGTTTTGAAATGTTCGACGAACCGAAGGCGCGGGTCGTCGCCTGCATCCTGTAGAAACGTCGCCAACCGGTCCTTGCGTTCGGCTAGCTCCAGGTCGCGAAGGTCCTCAGCGCCAACGAAAAGAAGGTCGAAAGCAAAATAGACCAGGTCATCGGTTTTGCCCTCAGACAAAGCCGCTTGAAGCGCTGCAAAGTCGGGGGCACCGTTTTCGTCGAGCGCGCAGATCTCGCCATCGATGATGCAATCGGGAAGGGATGCAGCCGATTTGGCAATAGCTGGCCATCTTGACGTCCAGTCCAACCCCTTGCGTGTCTTCAAAGACACGTCACTGTCCACGACACGCATCTGGATGCGATACCCGTCGAACTTGATCTCGTGGATCCAGCCATGAGTGGCAGGCGGACGCGCCAATGTCTCGCAGAGCTGCGGCGCAACAAAATCTGGAATGATGGGTTTTGCAGGCTTTACCGCAGTCAGCTTCCTGGACGACTTGGTTCCGGCCTTGCGTTCCTCGGCCGCGAGGCCTCGGCTGCTGTCCCAGACGGCATCCTCGGTAACCGCGTTTCCGTCCAACATGAAAGGCTTTGGCTTCCTGCCTTTGCCTGCTGCAATCGCCTCCATGGATCTGCCTGACGCGACAGATGTATCATTGTCCTCGAGGACCGCCGCTCCGTTCTTCTCAACCGAGAATTCGTCTTGATGCTTGATCAACAGCCAGTTTGTCCGCTTGCCGCCATTGCGATCATGGCGCATTCGGACAAGCACGAAACTTCCCTGCAGCCGCTCGCCTTCCAGGGTGAACTTGAAGTCGCCTTTCGCTAAAGCTTCTTCAGGCGTCCTGTTGCCTTCCGGCTCCCAGTAGCCGCGATCCCACAACATCACAGTGCCTCCGCCATACTGACCCTTCGGGATCGTGCCTTCGAAATCGCCGTAGTCGAGCGGATGGTCCTCGACTTCGACGGCCAGGCGCTTGTCATGGGGATCGAGCGAAGGGCCTCTGGTGACGGCCCAGGATCTGAAAACGCCATCGAGCTCCAGGCGCAGATCGTAATGAAGCCGCGTCGCGTCGTGTTTCTGGATCACAAAACGCCGGCGGTTCGAGGGATGGATCGTGACCTTGTCGCCAACCTCACCACTCGGTTCGGCCGTCTTTTTGAAGTTCCGCTTGGAACGATAGGTCGAGAGATTGTCAGCCATTAAGCTTCACCTCCTGCAGCCAAGATGGATGGAGCCGGGAAGAACCGTCTTCTTCATTCCCAGTATTTCTTCCGCGCCCTGGAGCGCGGATCACGCTTGCATCTCCGCCTGCCCTGTCTTGAAGGTGGTCGGGTCGTCGTCATGCTGTCGTCGGCAATGGTCTTGCTTCCTCTCGTTCGCATGCAAAACACAACGTCTGGAGAGACCTGTAGTTTCCGACATTTTCCTAGAGTTTTCACTCGTCTATTGCGTTCCGATGCTGCCGCCAATCCTTGGCCGCGGTTCTTCCAGCAGCCGCGCGATCAGCACCAGGCCCCCAACCAGATAGACAATCGCGCCGATCAGCAGCATGATGACCCCGCCAAGCTGCTGATCTTGCCCCGCGTTCAGGACAGTGCCGAAGCAGGTGACATCGCCCGCGCCGTACAGAGAGCGCGGACTGAGCGCCAGAAGCGCACCCAGCAAGGTCATATGGATAGAGGTGAGCAACAGCGCGCCAGCGCCTGTCAAGGCGTGCTTGCGTTCGCCCTGCTGGGTGAAGCTTGTGGCCCAGAGGAACAGACCGACAAACAGGAAACTTGACTGTTCAAGAATGGTCACAGCAAGGGATGCTTGCGTCGCGGCGCGCATTGCGGGCGCATGCCACCCCCAAACCGCCAGAAGCTCGAGCAGCGAGGCGACGACCGGCAACGCCGTCGGCATGGAAGCACCGATCTGCCAGTGCGTGGGTAACCCAATGACGATCAGCGGCGCGGCGACAGCGACGACGCCCATATGTGCGACCATACCCGAAGCGAAGGACCCGCGCCATGCGCCGAGAAGTGGCCCAAGCCAGATCAGGGCGAGAAGCAGTAGACCGATCGACAGCGCAACTTGCCTCATCGCAGGCATTCCGTGATGAAGAGAGCTGGCATCGCCGTGAAAATCACGGCAATGAAGCTCAAGCCTGACAAAAGCAGCGTCGCGTAGCCCTGGAAGAACACGCGCTCGCGGCGGGTCGGATTGTCATGTGGAGGGGCGCGGGAACCAAAGCCCCATTGCCGCCAGGCAAGAAGAGCGGCAAAAACGATCATGCAGAGCGAAATTGTCGTCACTATAGCGATGCCGATGCGTAGATTGTTGAAATCGTCGGCGAACAGTTGTGGCTTCTCACAAAAAATCGCAGCGCCAATGTAGCAAGCGAGGAAATGCAGAGCCCAGACCACCGGCGAGGTGAACAGCGTCCACAACGTCTCGATCTGGCGGGGTAGCAGGCGCCACATTAAAGAGCCTCCGGAAACAGGCCTACAACCACAAAGGTGACAAGCGCCGTCACCAGCATGAAGTGCCAGTAGAGTGCCACGTTATGAAGTTCCATGTCATGTTGCGGGGTCAGTCTGCCTGCGAGGCTGCGCGCCAGACAATAAAGTTGCATGATGATGCCAACCGCTCCATGCACGGTAGCCCAGATGACCAAGACCCAAACGATCGCCGGGTAGACATGGGCAGTCGGGTCCATGCTTGTGGACCAGGGTCCGGCGAGAGCTGCCGCACACCCCAAAGCCGACACAAGAGCGCCAGCAAGCAGCAAGAACCGCGCGGCCCATATTGCTCCACGCCGGTTGGTTTCACGGGCTCCAAGAGTAGCTGCCCAAGCGCCCGCAAACAGGGCGAGCGCCGTGAGCGGCCAGATCATACCCGGGCCACCTACCCCGCCGGTGAAATCCTCATGTATGGTCCAGAAGAAGAAATAGCCGAAGACGAGGCTGGCGAAAGCCGTGCCGTCGCCGGTCATGGTAATAAACATGGCCCACCAGCCCACCGACTTGACACCGGACGCATAGATGGGAAGGCTCAGACCTCGTCCGATGTCTTTCTCTGCCTTTTCCGGAATTTCACCGGTACCGGTCCAGAGCCACCAGATGATGGCCGCCAAAAAGGCTATCGCTGCAACGAGGGCGATCAGCCACCATTTGAAAGTGAGTGCTACGAACACCGCGCCCAGTGTCACCGCACTGATGATCGTCACATAGGAGGTGCCGCCGACCCGCAAAACCTGCTCCGGCGCCGCATCGAGCACTGAGGTGACAAGCGTTTCGCGACGGCCTTCCCTGGCGTCGGATAAATACCAGTGTCCCGCTTTCACCTCCTCTGCGAGATTGGGCTGATCCCAAAGCGGATAGCGGCTCTCGATATGCGGGATTGAGCGCACGCCCCAGTTTTCCTCCGGTTCGCTTATCCATTCCAGCGTGCCGGCGCACCAGGGATTGTCTTTGCCGCGAGGCTTGCTTTTCCGATTGAGCGTCACATCGACCACGACAGCGAACATGCCAATGCCGAGAACCACGGCACCCATGGTAGAAATCAGGTTCAACCAGTCCCAACCCAGATTTGCCGGATAGGTGTAGACGCGTCTCGGCATGCCGCGCAGCCCGGACAGATGCATCGGGAAGAATGCGATGTTGAAGCCTGCGAACATAAGCCAGAATGCGAAGCGGCCTACCCGAACGGACATCTGTTTTCCATCGATCAGCGGATAGTAATAGTACAATCCCGCAAAGACCGGGAACAGCATGCCGCCGATCAGCACGTAATGCAGATGAGCGACGATGAAATAGCTGTCGTGGGCCTGCCAGTCGAAGGGCACCAGCGCCACCATAACGCCTGTCAGCCCACCCATGACAAAAATCGCGAGACCACCCATCGCAAATAGCATCGGCGTCGACAAGATCACTCGACCCGCAAGCATGGTGGCAATGAAAACAAAGATTTGCACTCCAGTCGGAATCGCAACTGCGCCGGAAGCGGCGGAGAAAAAGGCGAGCGAAATCTGCGGCAGGCCAGTCGCAAACATGTGGTGAACCCACAGGCCGAAGGACAGAAATCCGGTTCCGACTGCGGCAAGCACGATCCAGGAATAGCCGACAATCGGGCGTCCGGCGAAAGTTGGGATAATCATGGCAAGAAGGGCGATCGCCGGCAGGAAGATGATGTAGACCTCGGGGTGTCCAAAGATCCAGAACAGGTGCTGCCAGAGCAAGGGGTCGCCGCCGCGCTCGGGGTCGAAGAACGGCCAATCGAACATTCGCTGCAACTCAAACAGCAGGTCGCCTGCGATAAGCGGTGGAAAGGCAAACAGGATCATACCAGCGACGATCAGCAGGTACCAGGCAAAGAGTGGCATCAGGTTTACGCGCATGCCCGGTGCGCGGCACTTCATAATACCAACAATGAGTTCGACAGCGGCAGCGAGCGATGCGACTTCGATGAAGGAGAGGCCGAGCAGCCAGATATCGGCACCGATGCCGGCTTGCTCGCTGGTGGCGAGCGGTGGATACATGAACCAGCCGCTGTTCGGTGCTGCTCCGAAGAAGATCGAGCCGCAGACGAAGACGCCACCAATCAGGAAACTCCAGAAGCCGAATGCACCCAATCTGGGAAACGGCAGTTCTCGCGCACCCAACATAGGCGGCAGCAGAAAGATTGCCACCGCCTCGAAGATCGGCACCGCGAACAAAAACATCATCACGGTTCCGTGCAGCGTATAGACCTGATTGTAGGTGTCGGCGGAGAGCAGATCGTTCTCCGGTACGGCGAGTTGAGCTCGTATCAGGAGCCCGAGCAGGCCTGCAAAAAGCATGAACGCAAAGGCGGTGGACCCGTACCACAGGCCGATTTGGGTGTTATTGACCGACGTCCAGTAGCGCCAACCCTCGGGTGTGGCCCAAACAGCCCTGAGGTTAGCTTCCTCTGCGGCCTTGTCTTGGTCAGGTGGTGCAGCTCCGCTCATTGCAGACCTTTCAACCAAAAAGCCATCGCGGCAATGTCATCTTCCGGCAGATCGAGGTAGGCTGGCATCATGCTCCCGGGTTTGATGGCGCTCGAATGGGCGATAAAACGCCCGAGCGCGTCCGGGTCATTTTTGACCTGTCCAGCGCCGAGAGTAAGGCGTGACCCGATGTGCGAGAGATCTGGACCGGACGATCCTTGCGCCTGCGTTCCGTCGATGCGATGACAGGTGCCGCAATCTCTTCCGAGGAATAGGTCCCGGCCTCTTGCATCGGCCTCAACGCCCGCCGACGGTGTTGTGCGCGCGTTCAGCCATTCGTTGAAGTCGGTCGGCTCCATGACAAACACTGGAAACGCCATCAGCGCGTGTGCGACACCACAGAATTCGGCGCATTGGCCACGGTAGATTCCAGCCTCCGTAGCGAGCAGGGACAGGCGGTTCACACGCCCTGGGATCAAATCCATTTTTCCGCCGAGCGCGGGGATCCAAAAGGAATGGATCATGTCGGCACTCGTCAGTGAGAATTCTACCCGCTCGCCGACCGGGAGCCTGACTTCGTTTGCCGACACAACACGTTTCCCGTCAGGCAGGTGGTAGACGACACGCCACCAGAACTGATTGCCGACCACTTCGACCCGCAGGCGCGCAAAATCGCCAAAGGCAAAGGGACGTAGCGTTGGCATGAGCCAAAGTGCGAAGGCCAGCAAGGCGGTCAAGACAGTGACGGGAAAGACCACCCCCGCCCAGAAGATGAGCTTGCCAGCGGTCTCCTCTGAGACAGGTCTGCGTTTCCGGCGCGATGCATAGAGCGCCAAAGCGACGACAATGCCCCAAATCGCACCGCTTCCGACGGTCATGACCCAGAACAGCGTTGCAACTTGACGGGCCTCTTCTCCGGCTGGGTCTAGCGCCGACTGCACTCCACTGCATGATCCAAGAATGGGAAGAACCGCCAAATACAAGACGACGTGCATTGGTCCAGCGCCTGATCGAGACGCCAGATAGATTTGAGTTGGCCACAGTGTCGCATTTCTGCTGATGGGGCTCTCCGTAATTGGCGCGCGATGGGGACGCTATAAGCTTCAATTTGCCAAAATGCTTTTCAGAACACTTAGTTCCAGTCTGAGCCGGTTTTTGACGGGAAAAGCGCCTCATCTCGGCAAGGCGCGGAACGATGTGACCCATCGGGCGTTGTCATTGCCTGACGCGCCCATGGCTCATCAGGGCCGCGTGTAGTGTGTAAATTCACACAGGGCGTCTGCTAATGGCGGCGAACAATCTCTGGTGGGGGTAAGACTCTTGGCGATTGACCGGAAAATTGCAGGCTATTCGCGGATTCAGATAGCCCTCCATTGGATCGTCGTGTTTCTGGTCGCCTTCCAATATTTGACGCATAAAGGCATCGAGCTTTCATGGACCGCCTTGGCTCGCGGCAACCCCGCACCGTCAGACCAGACGGTGCTGACATATTTGCATATTGCAGCGGGTGCCCTCGTTACTATCGCTGCGGTTGCTAGAATATATTTGCGTTTCACTCGCGGAGTCCCCCCGCCGCCCCAAGATGAGCCGCATGTCATGCAGCTTATCTCGGAGCTTGTGCATCGCGTGATCTATGTCCTACTGCTGCTACTTCCGGTTTCAGGCGCGGCCGCCTGGTTTTTTGGGATCGATCAGGCCGGCTTGGTGCATGCTCTCCTGACCAATGTTCTGCTCGCTGCTATCGTTCTCCATATAGCGGGCGCGCTATTCCAGCATCTGATCCGGCGCTCGCAGGTTATGATGCGCATGTTCAGGCCGGAGCGGCTATAAACGGCCTTTCGAAGTAAGCCATGGCGATGACAGCCACGGCGAAGTAAGCGGCGAATTGGTGGCCGCCGGGAAAGGGGTATCTCGATCGTCTCCGATTTTGCCCCGTCAATCCGCACAGCCTATGTCGGTCTCGACAACCAGTCAGCCGGACGTACTGCAGCCTACTTGCTGGGTCGCTTCTGCCGGGAGACCGAGGGCAGCGTAGCTGTGATTGCCGGCAGCCGCATCTACCGGGCCCATACCGAACGGGAAATGCGCTTTCAGAGCCTGATAGAGGAGCAATTCCCGAAGTTGCATATCGTCGGCCTTCGCGAGGGCCATGATGATCGCGATGAGAACTATCGTCACACGCTGGCTTTGCTGGACCAGACGAAGGACCTGGTCGGCATCTACAATGTCGGCGGCTCATCGGATGGCATCCCGCGCGCCCTCAGGGAGCGTGACTGCGGCGACAAGGTGGTCTTTATCGGTCATGGGCTGAGCACCGATACCCGTCGCCTTCTCCTCGATGGCACAATGGACGCGGTGATAAATTCTGATCCGGACCTTGTCATTACAGCAGCCCTTGCCGCTTCCAGCCCGGCTCAACCGGATCGATCCGGCAATGGGCTTTCCGTTGCGCCGTTAAAGATGGATATTTTTCTGCGAGAGAACCTGCCATCCAGATAGAATCCAGAGCGCTGGACATCGCCGATCAGTCTTCGACGATCAAGGCTTGGATCTGTTTAGATGCCCCGTGGCAGCTTCAAAGAGCAGAGCAGCTGGACGGACGTCTTGCTTCGACGGCCCCAGCCCGTCAATCTGCCCCTGCTCGAGAGCTTCGTCGTCTGTGATTTTTGAGCTGGCGTCCTGACCGAGCGGCTCAGCCGGAATATCGGTATCGAGATCAAGGCCTCCGCGACTGCTACGGCGGATGTTTGCCTGAGCACGCCGGCTGCAGGCTGTCGTCGATGAACGTTTCCTGCGTCGCCTTGTCCTGCACGATCATGACCGCATTATGCCTGTCCCAGATCGCTGGCACGCAGCCCCTCGTCGATCCCGTAGCCCATCTGAAGGCCGTTGAATTCTAGAGCGGTTGACAGTCATCGAAAGAGACTGCGACTTTGCAGAAAAATTTCCCCCCGCAAGATTGTGACACGCCAACCCGGTTCAATTGCGCAGCCGCTGATCGGCGTGGGCGAACGCATGTTTCATTCGCGATAAAGGTTCGGGAAAATTAGATCCTGATCGACCAGAACGTTGAATTTGTACGCAGGTCTGATCCTGATCGTCGGCTGGACATTGAGGTTTTTTGAGATGGTTTGCTCGGCCACCCGGCCGAAGCTCTCGGCAAAATTCCGGCGCGCTGCGTCCGAAGCCGTATCCTGCGTGGCCAGCGTCGAGCTCTCCGGCATCGACATATCGATCCCCGTGCCGATGATGGCAACAAGCGCGGCAGAGCCGAACGTGCGCCAGAGATGACGATCGACCTTGTCCCTGAAACCGCCATACCCCTCGGCATCCGTGCCCGACATGCCGCCGATCTGAAGCGTTGAGCCGTTTGGAAAGATGAGGTCGGTCCAGACGACCAGAACACGTTCCTGGCCAAACGACACCTTCGAATCATATCGGCCGAAGAGCTTTGCTCCCTGAGGGATCAGGAGCCGATAGCCGGTGGCGCTGTCATAGACGTTCTGGCTGACCTGGGCGGAAATCCGGCCGGGAAGATCAGAGTTCAGGCCGGTGATCATAGTCGCCGGAATGACCGATCCTCGCTTCAACTCGTAGGGCGATAGCTGGGGGACCACCTGGTTCGGGAGATAGCCGAGATCCTTGATGTCCTGGTTGAAAAAGTCTTCCTTCGACATCTGGCCATTTTGGTCAATATTCTGTCCGGTCAAACCCGACTTCATCGCAGCGCTGTAGAGATCGGATGCACTGTTCGTCGTGGCCGTGAGCGGCAGACGAGCGTCGCTGCTGCTCTCGGATGCGCTCTTCTGCACCTCAGAAACATCCACCTTCAGCGGTGAATCGAGCGCAGTCGCTCGTGCCTGCAGCCGCGCCATCCTTTGACGCTGTGCCTCCCGAAGGATCTGCTCGTCCTGTTCCCGTTTCAGCCGAGCTTTCCACTCCGTTTCAGTTTCGAGTTGTGAGCGGCGTTCTGTCCGGACTTCGCTCTGGCGCTCCACGGCCGGCTCCCCTGCAGGCTCGCGTTCGACAACCACTGGTGTCGGCTGAAACACCTCTCGGCTCTCTGGCTCGCCTATAATTGCGTCCGACACGCCGCGCTTGAGCTGATCGCCAAATGTGGTCGCCAGTGAATTGGAACCGGTGTCGAGTTCATTTCCACGGCTAAACGATAGACCGCGCCAAGAGAGGCCGATGATGACGACGCCGAAAAACAGCACGATAACGACAATCGCGACGATGATCGGAAGCCGATTTAGGCGCCGCATGCTCTGTTGATCGTCAGCATTGCCCGTCGTGCCAAGCTGGAGCGATTGAACCATGCTCTCCCCTCCCCTCAGTTTCGCTGCATGATCGAAAGCGGACTGGCGGGCGTCGCGCCCGCTGACGTTGCTGTATAGGCCCGGCCGAGGGCGATGGCCGGTGTGCTGACACGCGCGAGGACCTGTCCGTCAAAGCTGTCGATCGACCACGCGACCTCGACCGGTTTTTGATCCTTGCCGACTTTTCCATCGGCGATGACCGTGTATCCCCATCCCTTCAGCGCTGCCTCAAGGGCGATGGCGTATTCGGAAGTATCATTGTCTATTTTGAGGGTCGTGGTGCCGGCCGGATCGACCTGTTCGGCAAGGCGGCTTGCCATGTCGCCGGCGATCGCGCTTGCGGTGGCGCCAGTGACGGTGATCGGAGTGGAATTTGTGGTCAGGGTTTCATCCGCAGTCTGGCAACCGGAAAGGACGGTAGTGATGATGATGGCGGCGATTGTCTTCTTCATCGGTCAGCCTCCGCGCCGGATGGTTATTTTCTGCTGGCGCCAACCAACCCCGGAGACGAGCACCGCCTTGTCGACGGCGTAGTCGACGATCATCATGTCGTTTTTCATGCGATAGTTGACGATGCGGTTCTGACCGCCGCTGACAACGAAGAGCACTGGGGCGTCCTGACCCGAGATAGACCGAGGAAACTGAATGTAGGTCCTGGCGCCATCGGAGTAGACGCGCTTTGGTCGCCACGACGCACCGCCACTGACTGAATAGGAAAAGTTCAGCTTGTCGGGAGCGATTCCAGGAATGCCGCCTGTCTCAAGGCGCGCATTGATATCCGCCAGCTTGGTCGAGACATCCTCCGGATATTCAAAGCCGATCCGGGCCATATATTGGCTGGGATGGGATTTAAGCTGGATATGATAGGTCCGCCGAGATGTTGTCACGACCATCGATGTAACAAGGCCAGCTTCGGACGGCTTGACGATGAGGTGGATCGCCTGCCCGCCGGTCGCGCCAGACGTCGCCGGTTCGACCTTCCAGCGGACCGTGTCACCGACAAGCACATCACGGACGATCTCGCCCCCTTGCATCTCGATGTCGCAGACCTGAAGTGGCGAGCAGACGACAGAGGGCTGGGTCTCGCCGAACAGGAAGATGACCTTGCCATCGGGGCCGGTCGTGACCAGACCGGACGTGCCCCGCCATTTTCGAGAGATGTCGGTGCCTTTCACCTCGTTCGAGGTCATGCTCTGCGCGATTGCGCAGTCCGCAAGGACGAACCCGGCCATGCAGCCGACGGTCGCGATCAATCCTGTTTTGTACATGTCTTTTCCTCTGTGCTTAAAGCTGTGCGGTCCAATCGAAGTCCTGGACATAAAGACCGATCGGGTTGAGGCGGATGATCGCCTCGTCCTGTGGGGCGGTCAGCGCGACGGTTGCGATGCCGCGAAACCGGCGCGTGCCGGTTTCCTTGCCCTTGCGGTCGCGCTCATATTCGGTCCAGTCGATCTGGTAGGTCTGGTTGGAGAGTGCGACGATGTTGTTGACCTCGATGGCGACGGTCGATGTCTTAGCCTTTTCGAACGGAGAATTGCCGCGAAACCAGGCATTGATCTTCTGGGTCGAGGGATCCGAGGTTCTCAAGAGCGCATAGGTCCGGTCGATGTATTGCTTCTGCACCACCGCATCCGGTGTGATCGACTTCAAGCTCGTGACGAAATTGCCGAGTGTTGCGCGAACGACGCGGGCATCGGCATATTCGATCTGCTGGGGGAAGCCTGCCGTCACCGAGGTGCCGAGCTTGTCGACCTCGACGATGTAGGGCACGAGTTTGACCTGCGTGCTGAGATACATCGCATAGGTGAAGCCAATCACGGCCATAGACAGTCCAAGAATACCGACGATCCGCCATGCGCGCGCGGCCTGGACATAGGAGCCATATCGTTCTGTCCATTCCTGCCGCGCGGCAAGGTAAGGGCTGTCGGGTGGCCGGTTTGCTGCCATCGCTTTTTGCCTTCCTGATGATTACGTGTCGTTTCGTTCTGGCGGAGTTCTAAGGCCGCTTTGACCGGTGCGGGCCTGATCGAGCTTGGCGTTGGCAAGCCCCATGATCGAGCCGGCATAGGCTCCGGGTGAACCGATCGCCTTTTCCTTGGCAGCTGAGCCGGCCGCCTTTCCGGCCGATCCGATCCCGGCGCTCATGCCACGAAGTGCCGCGCCCGCCACAGAAGATCCTGCAGCGCGGGCGGACTGAGTTGCAGCAGCGCCGGTTCCGGCGGCGCCAGCGGCGAGCGATGCAGCACCAAGCGCGAAAGATGCTGCCTGCCCACCGTGACGAATGGTTTCCATTCCGCCCGTGACCGATGCCCCTTGAACAAGGCCCTGGATGATGTTCGGGACGTACATGGCGACAATGAAGACCACGACTGCGATCCCTGCGATCGCCAATGCGGACTGGAATTGGTCTCCGACGTCAGGCCGGCCCGCGAGGCCAATCAGGACCTCGGATCCAATCCGGGAAATCATGACCAGGGCCATCAATTTCATGCCGACCGAGAACGCATAGATCAGGTAGCGGATGGCAAAATCCTTGGTGAATGACGAGCCTCCCAATCCGAGCATGATCATTCCCGCGAGCAGACCGAGATACATCTCGACCATCACTGACACGAAAATCGCGGCAACGAGCGAAAATGCGATCACCGTCACGACCATCGCAAAAGCCGCTGAAATTGCGAGCGCGTTGTCCTCGAACAGGCCGAATTGCACCTTCTCTGACATCTTGGTCGCAACGGCCAAGCCTGCGTTGAAGACATCGGCCGGCGACGCCGTGCCTCCCCCCGCGCCGATTTGGAACAAGCTATCGACGACCGCCTTCGCGAAGGTCGGCCCTTGCTCGAGAACGAAGGCGAAGAAGCCGACGAATATGATGCGCCGGACCAGTTCGGCGAACCAGCTGTCGAGCGACGCGGCCTGAAGCGCCAACCATACGGCAGCTATCCCGATCTCGATCCCTGCGAGGATCCAGAACAGGGACCTGGCCGCATCCATGATTGTGGTTTCCCAACCCTTGGCGGCAGTGGTGATCTCGTTCTGGAGGGCAGTTAGGACCGATCCCTCCTGCGCAATTGCGGGCTGGAACGATATGACGATGAATGCGACGGGCACCACCATGGCCCTGATGTTCTGAAGTTTAGAGGTCATGCGATCACCACTCGATCTTCATCTTATCGCCGCCCGACGTCGGATGCTCCTTCGTCGACCCGAAAAACTTCTCGCGCCGTTCTTGCGCTTCCTGTCTCTCCGAGATCAGGAACCAGAGGCCCGTTCCTCCGAGAGAGATGACTGCAGCGGCGATGGCCAGGATCAGTTTCGTTCTCACCATTCCACCTTCATCTTTTCGCCGGCGGATGTTGAGGGCGCGGCAGATTTGAAGAATTCCTCTCGCCGGGCCTGGGCGAGATCCTTGTTCGTCTGCTCGGACTGGAGCCACGTCCCCATCATCGTCGTCTGCTGCGAGACAAGACCGCGCAGCTTCTGCATCTGGGAAACCTGCTGGGCTGCGATCTGGTGTCCGACCTGGAGCGCCTTCATCTGGCCATCGGCCGACTCCGATATGGATCGCAGCGAGTCCATCGTGCCCTCTTCCGTATCGAACTGGTCCGCAGTCAGGCTTGCCGCCTTCAGCGTGCTGCCGATCGTGTCCCGGTTCGTATCCGACCAGATCTGATAGGTGTTGGAGAAGGATTCAGCATTGGGCAGGTTGGTTTTCAGGTCCGCATAGCCCTTGAACCGCTGCTGAAGGACATCGTCAGCATTGCCCATGGAAAACGAGATGCTTTGTCCTTGGTCGACGATATCGCGAAGCCGATTGAGATCGCCTTCGACCTGGCCCCAGATGTGGTCAGGGAGCTGGGCCGTGTTCTGCAGCATGTTCTCGTAGATCTTTAGCTGGTTCTGGATCTGCTCTGCCAACTGGGTGATCTGGGTCAGCTGGTTGTCGACCTGCAGGCCAGAGCTTTTTAGAAGGTCGATGAGTTGCGCATTGTTGGCGAGCTGCGTCCATTCCGTTGCGGCGCCTGTGGCGGCTCCCGCGTGAGCGAAGACAATTGGCGACAGCGCAATCAGAGCCGTCATCGTTGCGACGCCCCAGTTATGGGGCTTTGAATAGCGATGCGGCATCGTGAACTCCTCTTATTTCAAGCCAATGGGCCGGCCAGTCTTGGCCATGGTCCGCCTTCAGCTCCCGGATGCGCTTCAGGTCTTCCTTCCCGGATGCGCCAACAAAGCTCAGCGCCACTTGTCCGAGTGACATGTCGAAAAGTCGGCGCCCATCCGGTGTGGCGACGTAGTATTCGCGCTTGGGAATGGCGCTTGAGACAATCTCGATCTGACGCTCGTTGAAGCCGATCCGCTCATAGAATTCGCGGGTACCCGGCTCGCGTGCGGCGCCGTTGGGCAAGCAGATCTTTGTCGGGCAGGATTCCTTCAGTACGTCGATAATCCCGGAGCGTTCGGCGTCGGAGATCGATTGGGTCGCTAGAACGACAGCGCAATTGGCTTTGCGCAGCACCTTCAGCCATTCCCGGATCTTGTCGCGGAACACCGGGTGACCAAGCATCAGCCATGCCTCATCCAGCAGGATCAGGCTCGGCGAGCCGTCGAGCCGTTTTTCGATCCGATGGAAGAGATAGGTGAGGACGGGCACCAGATTACGCTCGCCCATATTCATCAGCTGCTCGATCTCAAAGCACTGAAACGTCCGGAGCGTCAGGCCGTCCTCTTCCGCGTCGAGAAGCTGACCCATCGGGCCATCGACGGTGTAGTGATGCAGCGCATCCTTGATCTCGCGCAGCTGCACGCCACTGACGAAGTCCGAGAGCGACTTCCCGGGCGCGGTCGCCATCAGTGCAATCTGGCGTGAGATCGCATTGCGATGGTCAGGCGTGATGGTGACGCCTTGAAGGGCGACGAGCATTTCAACCCACTCGGTCGCCCAGGCCCGATGTCCATCCGTCGAGAGATCGAACAGCGGGCAGAATGCCAGAGCCCTCCCCTCCCCGGATGGGTCGTTGCCGATCTCATAGTGATCGCCGCCGGCAGCAAGCGTCAGCGGGAGGAGCGAGTTGCCCTTGTCGAATGCAAAGACCTGGGCGAACTCGTAGCGACGGAATTGCGCGGCAATCAGTGCGAGAAGGGTCGATTTGCCCGAGCCCGTCGGCCCGAAGATCAGGGTGTGCCCGACATCGTCGACATGCAGGTTGAGGCAAAATGGCGTTGAGCCCGAGGCCACTTGCATCAGCGGTGGCGAGTTCGGCGGATAGAACGGGCAGGGCGCCACCGGATTGCCCGACCATACTGAGTTCAAGGGAACGAGGTCGGCGAGGTTGCTTGTGTTGATCAGCGGCTCACGGATGTTGGCGTACCAGTTGCCGGGCAGGCTGCCGAGGAAGGCATCGGTCGCATTCAAAGTCTCGACGCGCGCTCCAAAGCCCTCGGCTTGAAGCAACCGCCGGATAGCTTCTGCCTTTTCCTGCAAGGCTTCGCGGTTTTCATCGAAAAGGATGACCACAGGGGTATAGTAGCCGTAGGCGACGAGCTGCGAGGACGCCTGGGCTATGGCATCCTCGGTCTCGGCGACCATCGTCATAGCGTCCTGATCGAGCGATCGGCTCTGGGTTTGGAAGAGCTGGTCGAAGAAGGGGCGAACCTTCTGCTGCCATTTCTTTCGGGTGCGTTCGAGCTTCTGGCGTGCCTCTTCCGCATCGAGGAAAATGAAGCGCGACGACCAGCGGTAGGTCAGCGGCATCAAGTCGAGATTGTTGAGGATTCCGGGCCAGCTCTCCGCCGGTAGGCCATCGATGGCGACGACAGCGAGGAACCGGTTCTCGACCTTCGGCGTCAGGCCATGCTCCAGCTCCGCCGTTACCAGCCAGTCGAGGTACATTGGGACCTCAGGCAGGCGAACCGGATGGCTCTCCCCCGTGATGCAGAAGCGGACAAACTGGAAAAGCTCGTCGTAGCGCGCTGTCCTCTCCCCTCCCCTTTCGCGGACTTCGCGCGTCTGCATGCGGGTGATCGACAGAGTGTTGGCCAGATATTGTTCGATTTCCCGGATGGCGTTGCGAAACACGAACAGGACCGTGTCCGCATAGGATTTCTTCCGGCTCTCCTCGTCCGAGTAGATGTATTTTGCAAACGCCGTCTTCTTCGACTCGAGCGGCCGATAGGTCAAAATGATCGCATGCTTGCTCTCGAAGTGCCCCTGCTCTCGCCCGAAATGGCTCCTGCGCTCCGCATCGATCGCGCGGGTGACAGGGTCCGGGAAATGACACTGCTCTGGAGAAGGATATTCGACCGTCGGCACCCGGATTGCTTCGACCTGGATCATCCAGCCCGTGCCCAACCTCGACAGGATCGCATTGATCTGCCGGGAGAGCTCGTTGCGTTCGAGGTCGGTGGCACTTTCGGTGTCCGGGCCGGCGAAGTACCAGCCGGCCATCAGGCTCCCGTCCTTCAGGAGCAAGACGCCGTTGTCGACCAGGCCTGCATAGGGGACCAGGTCAGCGAAGGACGGACCGGTGGCGCGGAAACGTTTGAGGACAACCATCAGGACACCTCTAGTATTTTCGCCATGGCGCCGTCGTCGGCCGGTAGTGATACTTGTAGGAAATGTGCCTGATATAGACCTGTCGCATCAGCGGATCAGACTTGGCCATCATGCGAAGCAGGCCGACGATAACGATCCAGACTGCTACGCCAAAAAGCGCGGAATAGACCGTCAGCACGACGAAGATCAGGATTACGGCCGCAAGTCCGGTGATCAACACCAGTTCGCGGTCAGCGCCCATCAAGAGGTTTGGTCGCGACAGGGCGCGGTGGATGCGATTGCGGTGGAGGCTCATCGGGCCCCCTCCCCTTCGCCGTGCGGAACAAGTTGGCTGACCGGTTCCTTTGGCAAGCCGATTGAGGCGCCGGTGGCACCGAACAGACCCACAATCGTAGTGGCACCGAGCAGAATGCCTGCGACCAGGACGACGTACATTAGCCTTCGGGCGAAATCGTTGAGCTCGCCACCGAATATCAGCATGCCGCCGGCAATCGCGACAGCAGCCAGTGCGATATAACCCGCGACCGGGCCGGTAATGGATTCCTGGATCTGCTCGAGCGGTCCTTCCCATGGGAGACTTCCGCCGGAGCTGGCGAAAGCAGGCGTTGCGGCCGCGATTGCTTTGCCGGCGATCAGCATGAGGGCGAGGAAAGACTTCTTATGCTGCATCGCGGTTATCCTCTGCGTAGGGTTTGGTCTGATACTGGCCGTCTGCAAATCGGGTTACGTGAAGGATCTCGCTGATCCGCCGGCCTTTGGCCGTTCGTTCAATCGAGATGATCAGATCGATTGCATCTCCGATGACAGCCTGCATTGGCTGGTGGCTCACCTCTGCAGTTAGTTGCTCGAGACGCTGGAGCGCGGAGCGCGCGCTGTTCGAGTGGATCGTTGCGATCCCTCCGGGGTGCCCCGTGTTCCAGGCCTTCAACATGGTGAGTGCTGCGCCGTCACGGACCTCTCCAACGATGATCCGGTCCGGTCTAAGGCGCATCGTGCTCTTCAGGAGACGCGACATGTCGACGGCGTCGCTGGTGTGCAGGCTGACTGCGTTCACAGCGGCGCACTGGATCTCGGCGGTATCTTCCAGAATGACAAGTCGATCATCTGGTGAGCTTGCCACGATTTCAGCGAGGATTGCGTTGGTGAGCGTGGTCTTGCCCGAGCCCGTGCCACCGGCAACCAGGATGTTGAGCTTCAAGGCAATGGCGCTGCGAATGAACTCCGCATGCTTTGATGCCATAACCTTGCTGGTCACGTAGTCATCTAAAGGTATGAGACGGGACGCGCGACGACGGATGGTGAAAGATGGTCCGGAGACCACCGGTGGCAGCAATCCTTCAAATCGGTGCCCACCGATTGGCAGTTCGCCCGAAACGATTGGGCGATCGTCATCGACCTCCGAGTTCAGAACATGGGCGACGCTACCGATGACGGTTTCCGCGGCAGAGCGTGTCATCTCGCCAGCCGCTGCCATACCGTGACCAAGCCGTTCGATGAACAGACGCCCATCAGGGTTGAGCATGATCTCGACGACACCAGGGTCTTCGAGTGCGACGCATAGATGATCTCCCAAGGCGTTTCGAAGCTTGCTGACAAGTCGCGGCAGCGAGCGGTTCTGGCTGTTGATCATGATCAAACCGCCTTCTCTTCAAGGCGTACGAAGTGCGAGGAATGGCTGTTGGGTCGGAGCGGATCGAAGCTTTGTCGGTCGGCGCGCACGACGCCAGCGATGCTTCCCGTTTCATTGATCTGTGACGGCCGCCACATACGGATGAAAGGCCAACCGGCTCGACGAAAAATGCCATCGAGCCGGAGGTCTGTTGCCATGCCGATTTCGCGGTAGCCGCTGCGGATGCGCCACTCAGCGATTTCGGCGGACATCAAGAAGATCGCCAAATGGAGACCGCCCTGCTCCCAGTCGGCAATCGCTCTGGTATCGACGCAGGAGCGAGAACTTTCGATTATTCTCCGAGGCGTAGACCGGTGACCTGCTGACAAACGCTGCGGAAAGACGTTTCGCATCCTTGATCCGCCTTCTACTGATACGGGGAGTGCACAGCCGACAGCTGCATCAGTCGGATCCCGGTAAGAAAGGTAGGCGGTGTTCACTCCGTCGAAAGTGTCGGCTTGCACACCGAAGCCGAACCCGACTTTCCGTGCCCGCAGCCCTGAAAACATGCGGGCGCACAGCCGGTACATTTCGTGGATGAGACGCTTTTCAACTTCGCCCTTTGGGCTCTTGAAGGCTATGACGCGCATCGAGCAAATCTCCCTTGCATTGATGACGCGATAAGATTTGCCGGGGCAAGAAACTTCGATCTACTGGCAAAAGTGTTAGTGAGTGATTCTCGTTGTTCGGGTGTCCAGCGCGGATTGAGCCAATACTGAACCGCGGACGTTGACTAGCAAAAGTGTTAGTGGGCTTGATGCGCGATTTCTAACGCGCAAGAGGCAACACGTCGGAATCATTTATGAAAAGTGGTTTTCGGTCAGACCGACCTTGCACTGACTGGTGCACGTTGATGGTTTGTCTGCTCTATTTTTCTTGCCATGCTGTGTGGGTATCGGGTGATTGTCACGACAATTGGATCAAATCCTCATGATGGCAAACAATCCAAATGAACGTGAAAATCGCCGCTTGAGAGAAAGGAAGGAGTTGGTTTTTGTTCTTTCCCTCCACGACTTAGGGAAATCGAATCTCGCATCGTGAGTCGCACTGAGTCGCAAAATGAGAGGGCAAAAACTGAAAGAAGATGGACAGGACACGGATATGAGACGGGGATGCGGTTTTTCGACACTTTTTCCTCACCACATCACTAGGCGGGTGTGGTGCTACCAAGGCCTTGAATAGAAACAGTAAAGATCGAAATAGCCGGAACGGGAATCGGATTATTTAAGGAAACATTAACCTTAAAGAGCTTGCCCGGCGAACGTAAACGGGTCTTATTCGTCGTGTGCGGACTTTGGTCATTTTCTGGCCTCGATCCGCAGGCGAGGCGAAACAGGCGAGAAGATGACGAATACTGCAAAGGCTGAGATCAAAAAGACAATCACGCTGCGCTCGAAGATCACGGCGCATGCGGCATCGCTTTCGGCCAGACTGCAAGAGCATCAATCGAATATTTTCCCTCCCCACGCCCGTAAGGGAATTCGATCGTTCACACCATCGGAAGCCGCTAAACTTCTGGGAGTAGCCGAGGGTTACCTTCGCACCGCCGCAGTTGGACTGGAAAAAAAGTCGGCCAAAGAAGGCGAGCACGAATTCAGCCCGGCACTGGCCGGCGGCCGACGGATGTATTCCGTTCATGATATCGCAGCCATGCGGGCACATCTGGACAAACCCGCACGTTCGACCGGCCGCTATGTGCCTCATCGGCGCGAGGGCGAGGAGCTTCAGGTCCTATCTATCATGAACTTCAAGGGTGGATCGGGCAAGACGACGACGGCTGCCCATCTTGCGCAATATCTTGCATTGCGTGGCTACCGCGTGCTCGCCGTTGATCTTGACCCACAGGCCAGCCTTTCGGCTCTTTTCGGCAACCAGCCGGAATTCGACGTTGGCCCAAATGAGACAATCTACGGTGCGATCCGATACGATGACGAGCGCCGGCCGATCCAGGAGATCATTCGCGGGACCTACATCCCCGATCTTCACATTATTCCAGGCAATCTCGAACTCATGGAATTTGAGCATGATACGCCCAAGGCTCTGCTTCAGCGCAAGCCAGACGACGTGCTGTTTTTTGCCCGGTTGCAGGCCGCGATCCAGGAGATTCGTGACGACTATGATGTCGTGGTCATTGATTGCCCTCCCCAACTCGGCTTCCTGACACTTTCGGCGCTGACGGCCGCGACATCGGTCCTTATAACTATCCATCCTCAAATGCTGGACGTCATGTCGATGAACCAGTTCCTGGCGATGACAAGCGCACTACTCGGCGAGATCGCTGATGCGGGTGCTGAGGATAGCAACAACTGGATGCGCTATCTGATCACCCGTTTCGAGCCAACCGACGGACCACAGAACCAGATGGTGGCATTTCTTCGCTCCATGTTCGGCGAGGATGTTCTGGTCAATCCTATGCTGAAGAGCACGGCCGTATCGGATGCAGGAATAACCAACCAGACCCTCTTTGAGGTTGAGCGCAGCCAGTTCACTCGAACGACCTACGACCGGGCTCTGGAATCGATGAACAACGTCAACGCCGAGATCGAGGGTCTGATCAAGGCGACATGGGGTAGATCATGAGCCGCAAAAATCTTCTCTCCTCGCTCAACGGCACCGCAAAGCCTGACCAGCCTTCCGCGCCACCGCCATTTTCCCGTCCACATCTCGATGCGGCAAAGTCGAAACCGATGGCGGCCGTCACCAGGTCGCTTGGCGATTTGAATGAGCGGAGCCGTCGCGCCAACGAGATTGAGCGCAAACTGGCCGAGGGCCAGTCTGTTGTAGAGCTGGACACTGCCGCGATCGAGCCGTCTTTTGTCCGCGACCGCATGCCGGGCGACGTCGATGGTCTGCGTGCATCCATTCGCGACCAGGGTCAGCAAGTGCCTATTCTTGTCCGGCCCCACCCAGATGAGCCGGGCCGCTATCAGGTCGCCTTCGGCCACCGGCGGCTGCGTGTGGTGTCGGATCTGGGCCTGCCGGTCAAAGCTATCGTCCGCGAAATGACGGATGAACAGCTCGTCATCGCACAGGGCCAGGAAAACAACGAGCGCGAGGACCTGACCTTCATCGAGAAGGCGCGGTTCGCGGCGCGGCTCAAGGATCGTTTCTCGCGTGAAACCATCATCTCGGCCATGTCTGTGGACAAGGCGGATCTCTCGAGGATGTTGAGCCTCGTCGAATCCCTGCCGGCGGAGCTCATCGATGCAATTGGGCCCGCCCCGGGTGTCGGGCGAGGTGGTTGGCAGCAACTCGCCGACTTGCTCGACAAGACCCCTGCCCTTCCGGAAGCATTGCGATTTGCCATGTCGGATGCGGTCCAGGACCTACCGTCTGCAGACCGGGTCAAGGCGATGATTGCACAGCTGAAGCCGCGTCGCGTCGAACGCGGCGCACCGGGTATCCTGTCGACGCCGACGGGGACACGCCTGGCGCTGGTCAAGGATGGCCGTGGCAAGCTTGAAATTTCAATCGACAAGAAGGCCACGCCGGAATTCGCGACCTTCGTGCTCGAACTATTGCCTGGGCTCTTCGCGGAGCATCAAGCTGAGAAACTGAAGAAGAAGGAAGCGTAATCGCAAAAAGAAAAGGCCCCCAAAACGTCGCCGTTCCGGAAGCCCAATCTGTGTCCTAAGCAAGCACAGAATCGCATTTCCCGGATTCATCGTCAAGAGTCTTTGGCACCGTTTTGGTGAGCGTTTTTCTTTTGCCTGCTGAAAGGTGAAAGACAATGCAAACGGGAAGTGTAACGACGCCCTTTGGGCGGCGGCCGATGACGCTTGCGCTGGTGCGTCGGCAGACGCAGACAGCCGACATCAAGCCGGGCAAGGCCGTGGATAAGTGGAAGGTATTCAGGGATGCCTCCGCAGCGATCGAATTGCTTGGTATCCAGTCGAACAGCTTGGCTGTTCTCGATGCGCTGCTAACGTTTCATCCAGACAATGAACTCCGGCAGGACGGGCAGTTGGTCGTATTCCCATCGAACGTTCAGCTGTGCCTGCGGGCCCATTCGATGGCTGGCGCCACGTTGCGTCGCCATCTCGCCGTGCTGGTCGATGCGGGCTTGATCGTGCGTAAGGATAGCGCCAATGGAAAGCGATACGCAAGGAAGGACGGCAAAGGGGAGATCGAATGCGCCTACGGCTTCGATCTGTCGCCGCTTCTGGCGCGTTCGGAGGAGTTGGCGCATATGGCCCAGCAAGTCATGGCCGATCGCGCAGCGCTCAGGAAGGCGAAAGAGAGCTTGACGATTTGCCGCAGAGACGTCCGCAAGCTGATCACGGCTGCAATGGATGAAGGCGCGGAAGGCGACTGGCAGGCAATTGAGGACATGTACGTCGCACTGGTCGGACGTATCCCTCGTGTTGCACCACTGGCAACGATCGGGGAAATACTTGACGAGATGCAGATGCTGCGGGAGGAAGTTCTCAATCGGCTGGAAGTTCAGGATTTTTCAGGAAAATCCAGCACCAATGATGCCCATAACGAGCAGCACATACAAAATTCAAATACCGAATCTATAAATGAACTTGAACCAAGCTCTCGAAATGAGCAGGGGGTGAAGCCGAACCCAGCCCGCCAACCAAGTACCGAGACGCTGAAGGCATTCCCGTTGGGGATGGTGTTGAAGGCATGCCCACAAATCACCGACTATGGGGATGGCGGTGCGATTGAGAACTGGCGCAGCATGATGAAGGCGGCCGTGGTGGTGCGATCTATGCTTGGGATCAGCCCGTCGGCCTACCAGGAGGCCTGCGAAATCATGGGGCCGGAAAACGCTGCGGTGGCTGTGGCCTGCATCCTGGAGCGAGCAACGATGATCACGTCGGCTGGAGGATATCTCCGCGACCTGACCAGACGAGCGGCGCGCGGCGAGTTTTCGTTGGGGCCGATGATCATGGCGCTGATCAAGGCAAGCGGGCAGGAGCGGTTGCGGGCGGGCTAGTGGTTGGTCGCTCCCAACCTAGCTAACTATATGGAAAAACGTGCTTTCTGGATTTTAAGTTCAAACAGGGTTGGCGGTTCTTGGGACGAGAACGGACAATACTCCAAAAATGACATGGTGCCTGACTGACGAGGCGCGTGGTCTGTTCCATCTCAACAGTGCTGGTTCTGTGTTCCGCCGCACCGGGCCGGAACGCTGGAAATCGGGTGTGCCAGGGTAGGGCACCGAGGAGTGATCGCCCACGGCGTTTGCTCGAAGCGTGAAGATGGTGTTGAAACAGTATGTCGGCGTGGCGATGATCCGGGTAGGCGAACGGAAGCCTTTCCGCCTCGATTTGGCTGTTGGTCGCTCCCAACATGCTTAAATATCTGAAACGAAAGCGCTTTTCAGAATTGACACGCGTATTTGCAGGCCGCGAGGGTATTTGCTGTGGGTACGGCCCCTGCTGCGAACAAAAGCGTTGGGCGGATTGCCATAGGCGAGAGGAAGATCCAGAGCGTGGACCTTGTCCTTATCTTCCCTGTCCTTCACAATCGACCGACCAAAAAAGGGAGGCGACTATGCGCGCAGTTTCATTGGCCCTTGTTTTCGCATTCGTGTTTTCGTGCCCGCAGTTGGCACTCGCTCAGCAGGCTTCGGATACGATTGCTCCCGAGAAGGCGACGAATGTCACCTCAGCCAAACGGGTGGAAGCGAAGAACTTCATGGTTGCGGCCGCCAATCCGCTTGCCGCAGAGGCCGGTCGAAAAATCCTTGCCAGTGGTGGCAATGCCATCGACGCCCTCGTGGTCGTTCAGACAGTGCTCGGCCTCGTGGAGCCACAGAGTTCCGGCCTCGGCGGCGGTGCCTTTCTTGTTTATTACGATGCATCATCCGGCAAGCTCACGACTTTCGACGGGCGCGAAACCGCACCGCTTTTGGCTACGCCGAAGCTGTTCCTTGACGCAGATGGACAGCCGCTGAAATTCATGGATGCCGTGGTCGGAGGTCGCTCTGTCGGTACCCCTGGTACCGTGCGCTTGATGGATGTGGTGCATAGCCGCTACGGCAAGCTGTCCTGGGCGGAGCTCTTCACGCCGGCGGAGAAGCTTGCGATCGACGGATTTGAAGTCTCGCCGCGACTGGCGAAGCTGGTGGCCGGCGAGGGCGACAAGCTGAAACGCTATGAAGGTGCCCGCTCCTATTTCTTTGGTCCAGACGGTGCCCCACTAGTGGCCGGTGCAGTATTGAAGAACAAGAGTTACGCGGCCACGCTAAAGACCATCGCTGAAGGTGGCGCGGACGCCTTCTATGAGGGGCCAATCGCTGAAGCAATTGTCAATACCGTGCGTGAAGCCGCGGGCAATCCGGGCGTCTTGTCGCTTGCCGACCTTGCGAACTACCGCGTCAAGGAGCGCCAGCCGGTCTGCCTTACCTACCGCTCCTTCGATGTTTGCGGCATGGGACCGCCTTCGTCTGGAGCCGTCGCAATCGGACAGATCCTCGGCATGCTCGAGAATTTCGACATCAGGGCTCTCGGCCCCGACCACGTGCAGAGCTGGCGGCTGATTGGCGACGCACAACGCCTAGCCTTCGCTGATCGCGAACGTTATCTTGCCGATACGGATTTTGTCCCCGCACCAGTCAAGGGCCTGCTGAGCAAGGATTATCTTGGAGAACGAGCAAGACTGCTCGATGGGAACAAAGCGCTTTCAGATGATCAGGTGACGGCTGGCGAGCCGACTTGGGATCATGCGCTGCTGTTCGGGAGAGATGTTGCGTTAGAATTGCCATCCACCAGCCATTTCGTCATCGTTGACCGAGAAGGCAATGTCGTCTCAATGACCACTACAATCGAGAACGGCTTCGGCTCGCGCCTCATGACAGGCGGTTTTCTTCTCAACAACGAACTCACCGACTTCTCTTTCAGGACACATAATGGGGGCTTGCCGGTTGCCAACCGTGTGGAACCTGGCAAGCGCCCTCGCTCTTCCATGGCGCCGACGATTGTGATGAAGGAGGGAAAGCCGGTGCTGGCGATCGGTTCGCCCGGCGGCAGCCAGATCATCGGCTATGTCGTGCAGGCGCTGCTCGGCTATATCGATTGGGGCATGCCAGTGGAGGAGATCGTCGCTGCACCGCATCTTATCAACCGCTTCGGCAAGTATGACATCGAGGCGGGTACCACAGCGGAGGCGCTTGCCGATCCGCTGACGACGCTCGGTTACGAAGTGAATGTGACGGAAATGACTTCCGGCCTGCACGCAGTCGAACTAAAGGCAGATGGCCTCGTCGGCAGCGCCGATCCACGCCGTGAAGGTATTGCCGTGGGAGAATGAGAGCCTATCCCGTTCATCCTGGCCGAAATAGCAAGAGTTTCCAGCAGGCATTGATATTGTCTCCTGGCCATCTCACAGTGGGGCACTGGTCGGTGTGTCATGGCACTGCGAGAATGCTTGTCGCTTGAACGAGCGCTCGGAAAAAGAACCTCGATGAGAAACGAAGCCATTCGACCGTTGTAATGAACACGAATACATCCATGGCTGCATGGGCAACAACTCGCTTTGGTCAGAAGGACAAATCGACGTAGAGGCACCGCTGCGGGCGACGACTGTGCATTGTTCAAGCGGCACCGCTTCGACCGCCAGTCACCCACAAGGTGACATCAAGCTTTCAGTCAAGGACGCCATTCTCGTCTGCGTGAATTGCACATTCAGAAAAATGAAATGCTGTTGTGGCAATTTTACCGGCACTAAGTGGCCGGTTTGTTGATCAAATCCATGTCTGCGCGGTTGCAGATGCGGTTGTTTCTTCCAACAGGCTCCCGTCGTCAGGCAATGTGGGAAAGTGATGCCTTGTTTACGCAGCAGCAATTGACGTCCATCCTCTCAGCCCTTCCTGACCCTGCGTTCATCCTGACGCGCAGTGGCCGATACTCAGCGATATTTGGCGGGAAAGACCTCAGGCATTATCATGACGGTAGTGGTCTTGTCGGGCGCAACATATTTGATGTGCTGAAAGAGGAGAAGGCGCAGTGGTTCGCTGCCGAAATCGAAAAGGCGTTGGAAGGCGGCGCGCTGCATATCGTCGAATACGAACTCAGCGGAAGTGACGTCAAAGTCGTCGGTGACGGCCCTAGTTACTCAATCTGGTTTGAAGGCCGCGTTCAGGCCCTTGATTTTGAGGTGGAGGGCGAGGCCGCCGTCGTCTGGGTCGCGAGCAACATCACTGACAAGAACGCGGTTCAGCAAAAGCTAATCCAACTGAGTGAGACAGATGCACTGACGGGGCTGTACAATCGGCGGAAGCTGATAGAGACACTGGATCAACGGCTTGCGGTTTTTGAACGGGAAAAATCCCAGACGTCGGTACTTATTTTCGATCTCGACAATTTCAAACGGCTCAATGATGAGATGGGCCATCAGGCAGGCGATGCCGCCCTGATCGAAATAGCCCGCCTGTGTCGACAGCGATTGCGCCAGAGTGATGTGATTGCCCGTTTCGGTGGCGATGAGTTCGTGATCGTGATGCCCGAAACCCATCGGGGCGATGCGCTGGAAATTGCAGAGTTACTGAGGGAGCACGTTCCGATTATCCTGAGGGAAAGCTTGCGGTACGACGCGACGATCAGCGGCGGCGTTAGCGAATTCAGTCAGCCGGATCGCTTTTCCAGCGACGTCCTCAAACGCGCTGACGAAGGGTTGTATCTATCGAAACGGGCTGGTCGCAACCGAGTATCGGTTCTGTAAACGCCGGTCAGGTCAGCAGCAGCGCCGCTCACACGCACCGCCGTTGTGGCTTCCAACTCCTGATTTCAACTGAAGCGCTAAGCTGAAAACCCGGTGCTCAATTTTTACCTAGCGGCTTCATGGCCAAGGTTCTCTCCGGCCATGTATCAATATTCAAAGATCAAGAGGCTGGCGTGGTATGGCTTGCCAGATACTCTTGCCGATTTGCCTGCGGGCTATCATGAAAACGCCCACCGTGAAGCATACTCGGGATCGTCTAAGACAGCGCTCCGCGGCTGCACCGGGGTGAGGGCTGATCTAGAGAGGGCGACGGAGCTATCCCGCCAGGGCAGCTTCCATGAAAATGAGATGGTTGCGTAGTTCAGGAGGTGCTTCGTAGTAGGGTGCGATCTCCTGGAAGCCCAGAGAACGGTACAGGCTTAGCGCCTCATCGTGGTTGCGGCCGGTATCTAGCCGCATGGTGGCGTAGTCCCGCTCAGCGGCCACGAGCAGGATGTTCTCGGCGAGACGTCGGCCCAGCCCTAAGCCTCGGCCCTCCGGGCAGATGAACATGCGCTTCATCTCGCATGTGTGTTTGTCGATCCGCTGCATCATCACACAGCCGACTATCTTTCCGTTGAGGCGGGCAACAAGGATCTCCCCATTTGGGGCGGAGTGGATCCTCGGCAGGCTGTCCAGGAGTGCGGCCCATGCTTCTGGCGTGTAGTAGCGGTCGACGAACCAAGCGTTCTCGCCATAGCGCGACCGGCACCAGTCGATGAAGCCGTTGCACAAGGCTCGAATGGCAGGGAAATCGTCGGGTCTGGCTGGGCAGATCTCCACGTGCTGTTCCACCTCTGCGTCCTACTCACGAGTTCTGCTAAAGCGTAAATTAGCTGTAGTCGAAATACGTCTTTTTGACAATCTGCCAGCTCGTTCGGTGAGGCGAGGTGGAGAAGGTGCTGGGGTGGCTGCGAGACAGTGCCGAAATGGACAATCGTGGTTGGTCGAAGCTTCCGCTTGAAAGTAATCGAGCTATTGGTGTGCTCCTGTCGGATTTCCTGAAATTGAAAGGCTGAAAAATATCCATTCTTAAAAGAACTTTTCATGCCCATACTTTCATTTGACCCCTACAATCGTGGCTATGGTGCTGGCTTGGATGGCTTGGCTTTCTGTCTTTTGGGTGCTGATCTCGGACAGAACTAGCCTCACATTCAATCGCTATCCAGCAATCTCGATGACCGGCCGCTTCGACGGTTGGCGCTGTAGTAGTAGCTTGAGGCCTGCTGCAGTGAACGATGCCTTGACTGCTCCATCGCTTCTGGCAGGGGGATGCCGCGATTGGCAGCCTCAGTGAGATAGCCCGATCGCAGCCCATGCGCCGAGTATTCCTCCGGGTCGACGCCAGCAGCGTCGCTCGGTGCTTAACGATATCGTTGACCGATTTCGGATGGAGGGTTCGGCGCGAGACATTGCCCCAGCGATCGATTGCCCGGAACACGCTGCCCTTGTCGATCCTGGCTGTCGCGAGCCAGACATTCAGTGCGTCCACCGGCCTTCCTGCCAGATAGATGACATCTTCACTGTCGGCGCCTGAGGTCTTTATGCGCCCGAGATGAATGGCAAGGGAGAGGAGGGAAGGACCATTATCGACTGGAATCGTCATTGTTCGATGTTGTGCTAGCCGGGATATAAACACGGCCTTCGGGCGCTGAGGTCCAGACGTCATGCAAAGGACCCGCGATTTTCTGAATCGCTGCTAACTATGCAACTGGTTTTCCCCTACGGCAGATCAGGATCTCGCCACCGCGACTTGCCAACACGATCAACTCCTCCAACCCTTCGGTTGCTTCGTCGACATCGATCAAAATGCGCATTCTCTTTTTCTAACCCGATATGACCGCTCCATATCCAAGCGATGCGGCTCTAGCGTCAGTTTGACATGTCATGGCAAAGTAACGAAAGACGGCCGCGCGAGATTGCAAAACTTCCGTAATTTCCGTATATTCCGTAAAAAGGAGTTTTAACATGACCTCCACAGTTACGGCCGCCGCAGTTTCGAAAAATTTCGGCGCCTACCAGGATGCGGCCGTGCGAGAGCCGGTGATCATCACGAAGAACGGCCGGCCGCGCACGGTGCTCATGGCCTACGAAGATTACCTGCGCCTGGCCAAGCGGGACCGTCGGGTCGATCTGACGGCTGCAATCAGTGACGACGAGCTTGCCGACATTGAGGCATCGACGATGGAGCTTGGCCTGGATCATCTCAATGCCGAACTGCTGATGGACAAGAATGCTGCCGACTGAACCCAAGGTCGGCTGGGTCTTTCGCTATTCCTATCTCTGGCATTGGCAGCATCTGGAAGGACGAGAGGAGGGTGACAAGGATCGCCCTGCTCTGGTGCTGGCATTGTTGCTACGCTTGAGGACGGGACGCCTGCAGTACGTATCCTGCCAATTACGCATTCCCCGCCGTCTGATCCCGTTGAAGCAATCGAAATCCCGCCTGCCACCAAGCGCCGCCTGGGTCTCGATGACGAGCGATCCTGGATTGTGCTGACCGAAAGCAACCGCTTCGTCTGGCCGGGGCCTGACGTGCGGCCCGTTGACAGCGAGAGCGGATATCACGGGCCACTGCCTCCTGCACTGTTCGAAGAGGTAAAACGCCGATTTGTCGAGCTCGCCCGAGGCCAGCGTCACAAGGCCACCATCCGAAGCGATTGAGAAGCTCATAATCTTGTAGTGCTCCCTCAATGTCCGTGCGTCCAGCTGTGATCTTCGCCGTGATTTGCCACGACTTTAGGCTGTCGATCCGCTTGATTTAGCGGAATCAAACGCCTTGGGATGATACAGTTTATTGCCTGCTAGGATCATTGGAATCTTCCGGATTGGCCGGAATGCGCCAACAGCGGCCGTTGTAAATGATGGTAGGCAAATCCTCGGTGTTGCGATGCTTGCTGTGCCTGATGTCCTGCCGGCGCTGGAAGACGGCAGCCTTGTCCGTCTGCTGCCGCATTTGTACTCCGATGCGGGGGCGATTTCGCTCTATTACGCTTCGCGCACCCTGCTACCTGCCAAGACGCGCGCCTTCGTCGACCTGGTCACCGATGCGTTCCGACGAGATCGGTTGGCCGAGCGATTTGCTGGAAGCCTTGGCAAAAAACCATTCAGCCGATTTCTGAACGAAGTACGCATTGCCTCGAGCGAAGGAGTGGACTATATATCCCAAAGTATCTATATCATTTAGGATATGAAATGACGGAGTGGAAGGTCGTGTTTCACGACCGCTTCAAAGGCGAGATCACAGACCTTCCGGCCGATGTCCGGGTCGAGTTGCTCGCGCATTTGGTGCTGCTTCGCGAGAAGGGCTTTCGACTGGGACGACCTGAGGTCGACACCCTCGAAGGCTCCAGACACGCGAACATGAAAGAGCTGCGCGTCAAGGTCTTGAAGGTGCAATGGCGATTCGCCTTTGCCTTCGATCCGGAACGAAAGGCTGTGGTTCTCTGCGGTGGTGCGAAGAGCGGTGTGAGCCAGAAGCTCTTCTACAAACGGCTGATCGATCTGGCGGACAAACGGTACGACGAGCATTTGAGCGAGTTGGAGAAGAGACATGGATGATCTCGATAAGCTGATACAGACGCTGCCCGAGGATGAACAGCGCGCCATTGCGAAGCGTGCCGACGCGCTCGTCACGGCGCACAATCTACGGGAATTGCGGGCACTTGCTGGACGGACGCAGGAAGACGTTTCTGCTGCGACCGGTTTCAAGCAGACCAACGTCTCAAGACTGGAGAAGCGCGCCGACATGAAGCTGTCGACGCTTCGCGATTATGTCGAATCCCTCGGTGGCACGTTGAAAATCGTCGCTGATGTCGCGGGCAAGAAGGTCGATCTTTCGAGCATCGCCGAGCGCTCGCGGCACGGTTCAAAGGTCTGAGCAGTTTATGTCCGCAAAGCAGGGGCCCTGTAGCCCATATTGCCTTCGCCGCATGCGCAGGTTCATGTCAGAAAGCCGCAACTAGAGCAATCTCGCAGCCCGACCATTGCGACGTGTTGCATTGTTATAGTAGCTTGAGGCCTGTTGCACTGAGCGATGGCACGACTGCTCCATGGCCTCTGGCAGCGGAACACCCCTATTCGCAGCCTCGGTTAAGTATCCCGATCGCAGCCCGTGCGCGGAAAACTCCCCAGGATCCAGCCCCGCCAGCGCCGCCCGCTGCTTGACGATCGCATTGACGGCAGATGGCTCAAGTGCCCGCTTCGAAATATTGCCCCAGCGATCAACCTTCCGAAACACGCTCCCGCCCTCGATCCTCGCAGCCGCTATCCAGACATTGAGCGCATCCACGGGCCGGCCCGTCAGATAAACCACCTCGTCGCGATCAGAGCCAGACGTCTTGGTGCGTCCGAGATGGATGGCGAGGGAGGGGAGGGGAGGGCCGTTTTCGACCGTGATGGGCGGCTCGACGGTTAGCTGTTCGCGGCGCAAACCAGCGATCTCGCTGCGACGGCGACCGCCCGAGGCGAAGGCCACCATCAGGATTGCCCGGTCACGGATATCGCGGAGGCTGTCGGTGTTGCAGGTGGCGAGCAGCTTTGCCAGGACGTCGCCAGTCACTGCCTTGGCGCTCTTGCGTTTCCTCGGACGCGGCGTCGCGCGGACAGCGAGCCGTATCGCTGATTTCAGGGAGGGGGAGGAAAAGTGGCCGGTCAGCCCACGCCATTTCGTCAGCGTCGACCAGCTGGCAAGCCGCCGGCGCACCGTATCGGGCGCATGCGGCCCGGACGAACGAAGAAAGCGTTGATCGCGCAGGCTCTGCTCGACAGCAGACGGCATTCCGTGGTGAGGATCGATCTCGCGCTGGTCCGGCTGCCAGAGATGGTGAGCGACGAATTTGAGCAGCAAAGCCTCGGGTGCTGGCCAGGGGAGGGAGCCGCCGGTGGCGGCCAATGACCAGGCCTGCAGATAGGCAAGGTCGGACGTCAGCGCCCGCAGCGTATTCTCGCCCATGCCCTCATTGACCAGATGGCGCAGGGTTTCGATATCCTGGTCGGTCAGCAGTTCGGCCAGTTCGTCGCGACGGTCGATCGGCAGCACGCTGGCAATGGTGTCGAGTTCGTCGGCGCGGCGATCGACTCCGGTCCTGGAAATAGATTGCTTCCCCACAGAGTAACTCCGGATCGACGGTTTCGACGGCGCTGGCACCGTGCCTTGCAACGGTTTTCGCTGATTTGTGACTCGAAATCAATCACCTCCGATAAGGGTTACTTATCGTAGGTTATAGCGCCAACCCACAATCATACCATGTGAGGAACCATAACATTTAGATAGAGTTTTTATAGCAAATCATTTACCATGATTTCAATGGCTTATGATCTCGCGAAAATCAGCATGACGGCCTTGATGCGGCCGGCCTTCGACGCCGGTACCGCGCTTACGCGTCTCGATGAGCGGGTGGCCCGTTCGCCGGTCGGCGCAGGCTGGATTGAACGATCCCAGTACGCCGACGCCTGTGCCTCGCTGTGGATCGACGGCGAACTGGTGCATCTCGAGGACCTCGTCCTGCACGACGATGTCAGAGATATTCGCACACCGACCCATGAGCTGACAATCGCCCGCGACGTCCTGCGCACTCGTCGGCGGGTCGCCGGCCAATCCCCGGATTGGGCGCTCTCTGCCGACGGCATCCGCTCGCTGCGGAAAACCTCGGAGATCGGGTCGGGCGGCGGGGACGAGGCGCCAACGGCCAGAGTTATTCGGGCTGCGGTCGCGATCGACGCGGAAGGGGAGGGGGATGATGGTGACGACGTCAAAGATCTGCCCGGCGTCGACTATGCCGCGATCGACGCGATCCTCGCGCGCTCTGACGCCGCGATCGAACGAGCCAAAAAGCCCGGCCGGGCTCCGGCCGATCCGCTGGTCTATGATCTCGACTGGGACGAGGATGCCCGGCTCGACGAATGGCGCGGCGTGTTGCGGCAGGCCGAAAACTTGCCAGCGGTGCTGCAGGCGATCGTGACTCTCGATGCCTGGAACGAGCTGGCGGTGCTGCAGCATGCGCCCTGGCTCGGCAGACTGTTGGCGGCGTCTATCCTGCGCCAGGCGGGCATCACCACTGGTGCCCATCTCGCCGCCATCAATCTCGGCCTGAAAACCATTCCCGTCGATCGGCGCCGGCATCGCAATAGGGAAACACGATTGCTGGCGATCGCCCAGGGGCTGATCGCAGCCGCCGAGATCGGGCTGAAGGAACATGACCGGCTGATGCTGGCGAAAACGATGATGGACCGGAAACTTGACGGGCGTCGGACATCGTCAAAGCTACCGGAGCTGGTCGCGCTGGTCATGGCGCGCCCGCTCGTTTCGGCCGGGATGGTGGCTAAGACGCTGGAAATGACGCCGCAGGCGGCGCGGCGGATCGTTTTGGAGCTTGGGCTGCGCGAGATGACGGGGAGGGGGAGGTTTCGGGCGTGGGGGGTGATATAGGCAGCTAAGGAGGGGGCGGAGCTTGATACAAAGCTCGCCGTCTTCTGCTGGAACTACTCGGGCGCGAATAGATGGGCGCATCAAGGCAGTAGACTTGTTCCGGCGTACTCGTTCGCTTCACAACTGACGCAGGTTGGTCGCATGAGACTATGAAGCGGGTCTCCCACGACGGTTTCAGCGTTTCACGGATGAACGTCCTCCGGTCAGGTCCGCGCGACGCATAACGGGACTACAGACGATGCCATCAGAAAATGTCTTAAAGGTTTAAGAGGCGTGAGCGTGTCCCTTCGGTCAGGGCGGCTCCCTCGGGACAAAGCTAAGAAGGTAGAGGGCTTAAACAGAGGAAAAACGGGATCGGGGGGAATTGTGGACCCTCACGGGCTTCCCTCTGACGGCCGTTTCGTCGTCAGCGTCACACTCGCGAAAACCGAACGTCGGTGGGCCAGTTGCGTTTCATTTATGCCGGGCCGGGGCAATTCTCGGCTTTCGCTGCTGGCGCCGAATGGATCGAAAAGACATTCCGGCAGATAATCTGAGCTCGTTGGAGGCTGGCCGTCTATTATTTGCTCATGCAGGGATGGTGCGTGACAAAACCTCTGATAAGATCGCGAACCATTAGAGGATTTGTAACATGCCATCGGCGCAAGATTCGCAAAAAGCAAAGCTCAGAAACCTGCTCGCTGCGCGCAGCATGATGCATGCGCATGAACTGCGCGAGGCTGGCATCAGCGCACAAACGATCGCGCGCGCCGTCGAGGGCGGTGAAATCGAGCGTATCTCGCGCGGCGTTTATCAGAGGCGTGACGCTGAAGTCGAAGAGAACCAGATCCTTGCTGAAGCCATCATGCGTGCGCCCAAAGGCGTCATCGCTCTGGTGTCGGCGCTCGCCTTCCACGGACTGACCGACCAGATGCCGCGGCGCGTCTGGATAGCGATCGGGAGGAGCGATTGGGCGCCCGTGCAGTCCTATCCCCCGCTGCGTATGGTCCGCTTCACGGAACCATATCTGCGACAGGGCATCGAATATCAAGTAATCGCCGGCATTGACGTTCCGGTCTATTCGATCCCGAAAACCCTTGCTGACCTGTTCCGAAACCCCAAACTGGTGGACCGATCGGTTGCTGTAGAAGGCCTGCGTGCTGCTCTCCAGCAACGCAAGGCAACTCCAAGCGCAATCGCCCAGGCCGCGAAGGCCGGCGGCGCCTGGACGGTCATGCAACCCTATCTTGAGGCGCTCACCTCCAATGGCTAAAGCACCAGCGAACATGGCGAAGTCGGTCAAGGATCGGCTGCTCAATATCGCCCGCAAAGAAGGTCGCGCCTTCGACGTCTTGCTGGTACGGTTCGCGCTCGAACGGCTGCTGTATCGCCTGTCAATCTCAGCGCATCGGGACCGCTTCGTCCTGAAAGGCGGTATGTTGGTAACGGTCTGGGTGGCCGACGATAATCGGGTGACGCGGGATGCGGACTTTCTCGGACATGGGGACGCAGACCCTGCCCGCCTGATCGCCGACTTCGGGGAGATCATGGCGACTGAGAGCGACGACGGACTCGCCTTCGACATCGATGCGCTCGCTGCAACAGTCATTCGGGAAGAAATGGAATATGGCGGCGTTCGTCTCAAGACCGCAGCCTATCTCGAAAGGACCCGCATCCCCGTTACAATCGACATCGGCTTCGGAGACGCTATGGCCGACGCGACGCAGCGGCTCGACTATCCAGCCCTGCTGGATTTTCCCGCTCCGCAGGTTCGTTCCTATCCCCCCGCAACGGTGATCGCCGAGAAATTCCAGGCGATGGTGGCGCTTGGCGTCCTCAACGGGCGCATGAAGGACTATTACGACCTGTGGGCGATACCGCGCGCGATCGACATTTCTGCTTACGATCTGGACGAGGCCATTCGCGCGACGTTCGAGCGCCGGCGGACGTCGATCCCGAAAGAGCGCCCACCAGGTCTCTCGGTCGAAATGTTTGGCGACGAAGGGAAGCAACGGCAATGGCGTGCTTACGCTGCGTCCCTCGAACTAGACGCTGTTTCGCTGGAATCGATCATCGAAGGGGTTTGGGAGTTGGTCGGTCCGTCATGCGCGCGGATCGCAGCAAGAAGCGAGAATGAGGCATGACCGAGGGCGTCTCCATCATTGACGTCTGGGACGTCGGAACCTTCGACAGCGAGTTGCGCGGCGACCTCGACGCCCACACCGATGTCATCCGCGATTACATGCTCACCTCACGCCGCCAATGGCTGGAGCGTGAGGCCTCCGATCGCACCATGCCCTATCCCGAGAATCCTTATGCGGGCGAGTTCATGTGGGTGAAGGAGCATATCATGCGGCTGATGGAAGTCCGCACGATCCGCGCTTGGCACTATACCCGCTTGACCGACGCGGAAGTCGATGTGCTTCGACAGGGCGGCATTTATCCATCTAGCCTCGACACCATCCGATCACGCTTCGCGGCGCAAGTTGCTGCTGGCGCATTCAGTCAAGAGGTCGCAGATCGCTTGTTCGCCGACAGCCCGTACCAAAGCGATCAGCTCGACTCCCGCTCCGACAAGTTCTGGATGGTCTCGCATCCCATCGACATCGAAGACGGCGGCGTTGAATTGCTCCTCGAGAGCTGGGGCGGCGAGTCAGCCTATTTCTGGCAGCGAGATGCGGCACTTCAGGACATGCTGAAGCAGATCGGTCGGCCGCGTGTCCTGGAGATTGCCATCCCGCTCGTCCATTCCCGCCATGGTTACTCGGCGGCTGAGGCCGTGGTTGCCACTTATGGCCGGTTGCTCGGCTGCCAGCCGGACAAACATGCGTTCGACCTCTACACGCATCAGCCGCTCGGTCCTGAGCATGTCCTCGCCGTTCATAGCGAAGGCGAGCCCAATTTCGGCGTCATGGCTCGGGGCTACCCGGCCGGCTTCATCGACGTGAAACTTGGGCCGTGGGACGAATGAGCAGAGCCGACACTGCCCTCGACGTGTTAGCCTTCCTGCGCGGGATCGCTGGAGAGTTCGCCGCGATCCACCGCGGCAGCGACTATTCACTCTGGCGCGGCGAGGCGAAGCACCGCGTCGGTCAATATCTCTCCGGCGCGGAGCCGTTCCCCGTCTGGTCGATCTCGAAACCATCACAGCGATCGCGCGCCCTCAGCCCCGCGGCTTTAACCACCTAACCCCAGCTTTCTTCATACACGGATGCTCAATGACAATTTCGTCCCGCCAACAAGCTATCATTCGACTTCAGAACCAGCTCTCCGACTATCGCAAGAAGGACGCCCAAGAGGCAAAGAAGGAGTCAGATGCCCTAGCAAAGGCGAACAAAGCAAGCATCGAGGCCACTAAATCAAAATCCATTTCGACGGTGCAGTCGAAGTTGAGGTTGGCTGAAAGTGCTCAAAAGGATGCCTCATCAGCGGCCTCCAAGAGGGCATCGATCGCAAAGGATATTGCCAAAAAGACCGCTGAACTCATGAAGGCTCAGACCGCTCTTACCAAAGAAGAGGACAGCCAGCGCGCGAAGGTCGCGAAAGAAATTCAGAAGCAGCAAACTGATCAGTTCAGGCGCCAAAAAGAATTAGAGAATCGAGTTGTTGCAGGAATGGCGACAAGCCACTCGACTGCAGCGCTCGTCGCGAATGTTCCCGAGACATTCGACGTGTTCATTTCTCACGCGTCGGAGGACAAGGATGACTTGGTTCAGGAGTTGGCTGACAAAGCGAAGGCTGCGGGTTTGAAGGTTTTTTACGACAATGACAATATTCAGTGGGGCGACAACCTTCGAAAACGCATCGACCACGGTCTTGCAAACTCACGCTACGCAGTAGTGGTCCTTTCTGAGGCGTTTTTCCGAAAGCATTGGACGAACCGAGAACTTGACGGCCTTTTCGGCTTGGAAGACAGCGGTAAGTCACGAATTCTGCCGATCTGGCACAAAATCACTAAGGACGATGTCCTGAGGCACACTCCAAGCCTCATCGGAACGATGGCGCTCACCACGGCTACGCTCTCTGTCGATGATATTGTTGCGAGCCTCAAAAAGATCGTCGATAGCTGAACAACCGCGAAGAAATTGAACTTCCGCTTGGAGAATAGGCTGTCGTCCGCTTCGAAAGCCAAGGAGTCCGAAGTGGCGAAGACAAACATGGTGTCGAGAGTTCGATTCCGCTCAAGAGCTTATGGATCGCTGGCCTTCCTTTAGAAGGATGACAAGCTCCTTAGCAAAGTTCTCAAGATCTACCGGATATGGTGAACTACGCCGCCAAAGAGCGAAGATTTGCCTACGAACGGGCTTCCCCTTAATTTCTGCCAACGAAAATTGCGTACCGTTGATGGATTGCCCACAGGCAATAGACGGAACTAGGCACGAGTATCCCTGCTCCCTGACGAGGCGTATTCGGGTTTCGATGCTGAGCCCGTAAGAGCGCAAGATCGGTCCATTCGAGCGGTCGGCAAACCGTAGAGTGGAATCCTCCATGCTCATGGGAAAGTCGTCTTCGCTCAAGGGCAACAGATCGAGTTTGGCGAGATCGGCTGGTTCGATCTGATCACGTTGGATGACCGGATTGTCCACGCTGGTGAGGAGGTGAAATGGCTCGTTGAGAAGCTCGACCTGTTGGAACGCCTCATCGAGTACAGGGCACGCCGTGATCACGAGATCGATCTCGCCTTCTTTCAGTCGCCGGCTGAGGCCTTCGTGCTTCCCTTCCATGAACGCGAGTTCAAGACGCGGATAGCGTTTCTGAACGAACCCGACTGTTTGAGGAATGAGGAATGGGCCGACTGTCGAGATCATCCCGACGCGGAGGCGCCCGCCGAATGCCCCCGTCCTTCGGCTGGTCTCATGACCCAGCGCAGCAACTTGCTGGAGGAGCATGCCGATACGCCTGAGGATGTCGCCACCGGCGTCAGTCGGAGTGACCTTGCGGGCGCCGCGCTCGAATACAGTTGTGCCCAACACTGTCTCGGCTTTGCGCACTTGATGCGATAGCCCTGAGGCGCTGATACCCATCTCCTCGGCAGCCGCGCGAAAACCTCCGCACCGATGCACGGCCAAAACCAACATCAGATCACGGATGGAAAGGGAGGCAAGTCTGTTCGATATTTCTTCTCGCATTGTCCGATTTGTTCGACTTGATAAGACGCTTCTCCCTATATACGAAAAATATGACTGCAACACTCATATTCTGAGGTGCCTGATGTTTTCGAAGTTTCTTCTCTCCTCCGCTGCAATTATCCTGGCTCTGGCGCCGGCGCCTTTGCATGCGGACCCCATCACATTCAAGGATGTGACTGGCGCTGAAGTCACTCTTCCGAAGCCTGCGACGCGTATCGTAACGTTGCCGCAGCCGGGTGCTGCGACAGTGATCGCGGTTGATGGGACGTCGGAACATCTCGTCGGCATGAACCCCGGCTCACGCAAAGCATTCGAAACCGGCCTACTCAAGAAGATGTTTCCAGATGCCGCGTCCATTGAAAGCGGTATCGTCGCGGAGGGCGGCAATGGCTGGATGCCGAATGTCGAAGCAATCGCGGCGCTCAGGCCCGATCTCGTCATCCAATGGGGCGGTCGAGGAGACGAACTCGTGGCGCCACTGCGGAACGCCGGTATTCCGGTCGCGCTGATGGTCGGAGGCGGCAATGGCGGTACGGAAGAGCTCGCCCGCGAAAACATCAGCCTCGTGGCAAACATTCTTGGCAAACCGGAAAAGGCGAGGGCTCTGTTTGCGTGGCGTGACGAAGTCATTGCAGACGTCAAATCCACGCTTGCGGCGCACCCAGCGGAACGCAAGCCGAAGATCCTTCACCTGCGCTCCTCCAAAGGCAAATTCACTGCGACGGGGGAAAAGAGCTACCAGAACTTCTTCATCACGCTGGTTGGCGGCGACAATGTTGGCAAGGGCCTGGGTGTTCAGGCAGAAGTCAACGCAGAACAAATTGCAGCGTGGAACCCCGACCTTATCATGCTGACAGCTGCGGAAACTGACGCCGGACGCGAAACGATACTCGAGAACGAAGTTTTGTCGCAGACTACCGCCGCCAAGACCGGGCGTGTCTACAAGACACCGAATGGTGGATATGTATGGGATAGCGCCAGCCACGAAAGCCCGTTTACCTGGATGTGGCTTGCAAACCTTGCTCATCCGAACCTCTTCCATTTCGATCTGCGCGCCGAGGTGAAAAAGGGATTTGAACGGCTCTACAACTATTCTCCCACGGAAGACGAAATCGACGCTGTCTTGAAGCTCGATCTCAACGCCAGCGCTTCGAACTATCAACAGTTCGCTCGCAAATGACACTGGCCCCTGCCGGAACCGATCATCCGGATCAGTCGACCGCACGCGCAGTCATGCATTGGTCGGCATTGCTCTTGCTTCTTGTAGTGGCGATCGTTGTCTCGGCATCAGTTGGCCGGTTCAGCATACCGCTTGCTGATGTCCTGAACATCGCGGCTCGTTGGCTTTCTGGCGCGCTTGCGCCAGAAACTATGGAGGAGCGCATTCTCATCAACGTTCGTGTGCCACGCATCTTGCTGGCGGCGATCGTTGGTGCAGGACTTGCTCTATGCGGTGCAGCACTTCAGGCTCTGTTCCGCAATCCACTCGTGTCGCCGCGTGTGCTAGGTGTTTCATCGGGGGCGGCGCTCGGTGGGGCGCTGACGCTGCTGGTCGGCGGTGGCGCTACCGTGTTGTTTGCCGCTACCTTCAGCTCGGCTCTTTTCGCGCTTGTGCTGGTTGCGGTCATCTCACGTGTAGCAGGGCGCACGATCCTTTCGATCGTGCTGGCAGGTATAGTCATTGATGCGTTGTTTTCAGCGATGATCTCGCTGACGCAATACGTGGCTGATCCGGAAACTTCGCTTCCTGCGATCGTCTTCTGGCTGATGGGCAGTTTCTCATCGGCAAGCTGGAGGAAGGTCGGCGAACATGGCCCGGTGATCCTGCTTGCCATCATCATTCTTTATCGTTTGCGCTTTCGGATTGCGGTCCTGTCGATGGGTGACGAAGAAGCGCGTTCATTCGGTGTGAATGTCGGCTTTTCGCGTTGGCTCGTCTTTTCCGTAATCTCGGTGATCATTGGCGGTTCTGTAGCCGTGGCCGGTGTCATCGGTTGGGTGGGGCTCGTCATTCCGCACGCGGCGCGCCTCCTTGTCGGGGAAGGGCATCGGCGCTTTCATGGCACGGCCGCATTGCTTGGGGCGAGTTTTATGGTGGTGATCGACACGCTTGCACGAGCAATTATCAGCGCCGAGCTGCCGCTTGGCATTCTTACGGCTGTCATTGGTGCACCGGTCTTCATCTACCTCCTCTGCACAAGGCAGGCGCGGATTGGGGCGACC
Organism: Rhizobium sp. 18065; assembly: GCF_902706095.1. Classification (GTDB taxonomy): domain Bacteria; phylum Pseudomonadota; class Alphaproteobacteria; order Rhizobiales; family Rhizobiaceae; genus Allorhizobium. The sequence goes on along the minus strand of NZ_CACSJP010000009.1, from coordinate 97,846 downwards.
CAATGATCGCACTCTCAAATGCAGGAATGAGGCGGGGTCAGCGCTGGATTTTTCGCGATGTCAGCTTTGATCTGCCGCATGGTGAGGTGTTGGCGATCCTGGGCTGTAATGGCCGCGGTAAAACCACGCTTCTGCGCACCTTGCTAGGATCCCTGGAGCTGAGTGAAGGCACCCGAACGATGCCTGCCGTTGTCGGTTATGTACCGCAGTCACAAGGTGGCGGAGATCAGCATCGTTGCCTTGACATCGTGATGATGGGGCGAGCCGGGCGCCTGGGGCTCTTCGGGCTGCCGGGAAAGGCTGACGAGATCGCTGCCTTGTCCGCGTTGGCCACAGTAGGCGCCTCTCAATTTGCAGAACGCTCTTTCGGTCACCTTTCCGGCGGCGAGCGGCAGATCGTCCTGCTTGCGCGGGCATTGGCGACAGAGGCCAAAGTTCTCGTGCTCGATGAACCCGCAGCTTCCCTTGATCTTGCCAATCAAAACCTGCTGCTCGGTGTCCTGATGCGGCTGAGGGAGGCTCGCAGCCACACGATCGTTTTCACCACCCATCATCCACAGCATGGTTTGATCCTCGCCGATCGGGCTTTGATGATGCATGCCGGAGACGAGGTTCTCTATGGCCCCACGGCCGACATGATGACGGATGGCGAGCTCGCCCGCCTCTACGGGGTGCCTTTCGTGCGGAATACCGGCGCTGTTGGCCGACCTGATATCGTTTCCCCGATCTTTGGGGCAACCGTCTCTTCATCCTAAACCAAGAACAGGAGCCTACATTGGACACGATTACCTATCTCGAGAATGGCGAAGCCTTCACCGTGAGCTTTGCCGAACTCCTCAAATACCATGGTCCCGGTTTTCCCGGTGGCGTTGCGCACGGCCTCAAGGTCATGCAGCGGGCGTTTCCGCTACTGGATGAAGGACGTCCCGTCGAACGGCGTGAAATCCGTATCGATACGGCGTTTCCGGGTCCTGGTGGACGTGATGCCTTCGAATTTGTTACCAGAGGGCTGACCGACGGTCGGTACGTGGTCGACCGTTCGCTGGGTTGGGACGGCATCGAGGAAAGCCCGAAGGGACGGTATTATTTCCGTTTTACATACCGCGGTACGGTAGTCGAGGTTACGATCCGCCCAGGTCATGTGCGGCCCGAATTCCTTGAGCTTGCTCGCAAGGAAAATCGCACCGCCGACGATGAAGTGCGCCTTGCCGCACTGAAGCGCGAAATGGGCGATCGCCTCGTTCCGCTCGCTCCGGAAGATGTTTATGACGCCAAAGTCAGCCGCGCCTGATCCCGATTGCGTCCAGAGCGAGCGTCGCCATTGGATGGCTGTGCTCGCCCGCGCGCCCATTGATCTGCTGCGGGCATCTTTTGAAGACTGTCCGCAGTGCGCTGATGTACGTCGGCTTGTGGGGCCAGAGATTGGTCTGATCCAGCTGCGTGCGAAAACACCCGTGACGAAAACCGCATTTCATCTCGGCGAAGCGACCGTATCGCGCTGCGTTGTAGAGCTGGCCGGTCGGCGTGGTTATGGCGTGGTCCTGGGCAGCGATCTTGAAAGGGCTGAGCTTGTGGCGGTTTTCGATGCGCTGCTCCAGGATCCTCAGATGTATGGCGAACTCAGGCCGAAATTGCTGCAGCCGGCCGAGTCCGCCATCTCGGTGAGCCGGCAGCGCCGGGCAAATACGGCTCAAGCGACAGCGGCACATTTTTTCACCGCCGCGCGAGGGGGTAAAACGCCGTGAAAATTGCGATCGATCAGCGTGGACCCCAGAACGCTTACGAGGACCGAAAGGCCTATCGAAACCTCCTTCAGGCATTCGCCTATCCGGGCAAGATGATGAGTGTGCGCGGAGGACACCTCGCCCATGCCGCTATCCTCATGACACTCGCGGATACGACGACGCCGGTCTGGATTGATGAAGGCTTCGCCGAAATCAAGGCGAATGCGACCAAGGCACAGTTGCCGAGTGCGAGTCGGGTAAACTGTGTTTTCGCACTCTGTAGCGGAGAACGCTTTAACGGGTTCGATGGCTTTCCCGTCGGAACGCTTGTCGACCCGCACCTTTCCACGACCATGCTCATAGAAGTCGTTTCACTCACCGGTGGTGAGCCATGGCGGCTTGCCGGCCCGGGAGTAGGGCCAAACGGCGCTAGCCTGGCGCCGATTGGATTGCCGAAAATGTTTCCTGCCGCATGGGCGCAGAATAACGCGCTCTACCCGCTCGGAGTCGATGTGATCTTTACGGCGGGTGAACTGTGCGCATGTCTCCCCCGAAGCGTCAGATTGGAGATCGCCGATGTATGTGCCGGCTAAGGGGGGAGAAGTTGCCATTGCCAGGAGCCTCGAAGCCTTGGCGCGTGCCCGGCGTGGCGATCCCGATGTGCCGGAATTGACCGTCGCCCAGATAAGGGAGCAGATGCGGGGTGCAGTGGACCGGGTGATGACGGAAGGCGCCCTTTACGATCGAGACCTCGCGGCTCTCGCTCTGAAGCAGGCGCAAGGCGATCTGTCGGAGGCGACCTTCCTATTGCGGGCTCACCGCGCCACGCTTCGGCGCATGGGCCATTGCGAGCCCATAGAATTCACGGATATTTGCCTCGATCGGCATATCTCCGCGACCACGAAAGAGCTCGCCGGCGGCCAGATCCTTGGAGCGACCTACGACTACACCCATAGGCTTCTCGATTTTTCCTTGATAGAGGCGCGCTCCTGCGCTGATCGCGCGGTGGTTGACGATGAGTTGCAGGATGAAAGAGGTTTCGTCCAAGATTCTGCCGCGCTAGCACTGCATACATCACCCTATCAGGACTTGCTTGTTTCCCCAGACTGCGAGCCGAGCGGGAACCGGGATTATGAACCAGTCGATATCACTCGTGTCCCGGTCCGCCCGCCTTACGGACCATCCGAGACGCTCGGCCATCTGGTTCGTGGAGAAGAGGGGTTTCTGACTGGTCTTGCCTACACACGGCTGCGCACTGCCGGCGCGTCCCATCCCTATGTGGAAGAGCTGTCGGCAGGTCAGGTTGAGGTCCTGGTCGAGCTGGAGGATCTGGGGCTTACCGTTTCGATCGGGGATATAGACATCACTATCTGCCGTATGGTGGCGCCGGTTCTGGACGGCAAGCAATCCCATCTCTCGCCAGGCTTCGGTGTTGCGTTCGGGACGAACGAGAGGAAAGCTGTCGCTATGGCCACCGTGGATCAGGCACTGAAAGCAGGGCTTGATCCTGAGCTGGTGCTTTCCCATAGCGACGGCGTGGAAGCAGCCGGCTACGTATCGCACCTTAAATTGCCTCACTATTCCGACTTTCAATCCGATCTGGAGCTGATCCGGCGTGCGAGGTCTACGCATGAATGAAACGTTCGGCTACCTCGATGAGGACAGCAAAAGATCTGTGAGACGAACAATCCTGAAGGCCCTGGCCATCCCGGGCTATCAGGTGCCGTTCGTCGCACCGGAAATGCCGATAGCCTACGGTTGGGGGGTAGGGGGCATGGTGGTCACGGCAAGCCTGATCAATGAGGAGGACTTGCTGAAGGTTACCGACCATGGCTCAGACGACACGGTGAATGCGGTCAACATTCGGTCCTTCTTCACGAGGACGGCTTTCGTAACCACCACGACCCGCACGCCTGAGGCAACACTCATACAGGTCCGCCAGCGTGTCCCCGAGGCAAAGCTCCAGGAGGGGCAGATCGTCGTTTATCAGGTGCCGAGACCAGACCCTTTGCGCGCCTTCGTCAACTCGGCCAAGGAGGCCTCTCGCATGCACGCACACGCGGATTACGGCCGTGTGTACGCTCGGCTGTTCGAGGAAAGAACCGGTAGTCGTGGTGCAGTCCAGCCAGGGTATGACTACCCGGTTATGGTCGAAGGGCGATATTTGATGTCTCCGTCACCGATACCGAAGCGAGATAACGCTAGTCTCCACCGTTCGCCGGCAATTCAGATATTCGGCGCGGCGCGAGAGCGTCGGCTCTATGCATTGCCACCCTACACCCATGTCGAAAGCCTTGCATTCGACGATATACCTTTTGACCCCGGCTATCCTGATGACGGACGGCAGTGTGTCATTTGCGGATGCGCAACCAGTCATCTCGACCACCTTCTCCAGAAGGATGATGGGACAAGCGAATGGGTATGCTCCGATACCGAATGTTGCGAACAAAGATCAAAGGAGGTTGCCGGTGCTTAGGCTACCTTCTCCCGTCCTGACGCTTGGTCGCGTTTCATATGATAGGCGGATTGCGCCGGACACGTCGTTCGTCCTCTATCCTGGAGAGGTGCTTTGTCTCGTCGGGAAATCCGGAGCGGGAAAGTCGACGCTGCTGCGCATGGCGGGCGGGCTTTTGCGTCCGCACGAGGGGAGGGTGCTACACCAATCCGCCGATGGCCCGATCTCGATCTATGAGCTTCCCGAGCAGGCTTTGGTTTCACAGCGACGTCGGAACGTCGGGATAGTCGCTCAGAATGCTCGTGACACCCTCGATATGGCACAAAGTGCCGCCGCGAACATCGTTCAGCCTCTGTTCGACAATGGCGAGCGCAATTTTGGCCGAGCGATGGCGTCAGCGCAGCACTGGTTCGCTGCACTCGATCTCGATGTCGCAAGGATGGGCGACCTGCCGAGTTTGTTTTCCGGTGGCATGCAGCAGCGCTTGCAGATTGCGCGAGCGCTGGTCCACGGACCGAAGGTTCTCTGTCTGGACGAGCCGACGACTGGTTTGGATACCTCGGTGCAGGTCCGTCTTCTTTCATTGCTTTCGGGGCTTCAGCGCCAAACGGGCGTCGCCATGTTGCTTGTGACACATGATCTCCGGATTGCCCGGCTGATCGCCCACCGCGTGATCGTGCTCGACGAAGGCAGGATCGTCGAGGAGGCTCCACCAGACCGGCTCATCGCTGATCCTTGTCATCCTGCGGCCCGCGACCTCGTCGCGGCAATGATTTGAGGACGGCTATGGACATCTTGCGTGTCGAGAACCTGGAAAAGGACTACGAAGCACGAGCCGTCGGTCCGGTGAGCTTTAGATTGAGGGCCGGTGAAATAGGATTGATCGTCGGCGGTTCAGGGTCGGGAAAATCGACGGTGCTCGATGTGCTGTATGGGACAAAAAGAGCGAGCCGAGGAAGTGCCTTCTTGTGTGTTGGTGACGGGCAGCGAGATCTCTTCGACATATCGGTCGCGGAACTCGTTTCAATTCGAAGCGTGGCCATTGGTTACTGTACCCAATTTTTGCCGGCGATCCCCGGAAAATTGGCGGCAGACCTCGCAAATGAAGCTGCTTACGCAGAAACAAGTTCGGCCGATATCACCGAGCTGTTGGATCGATTGGCCTTGCCACAACGACTCTGGAACCTGCCGGTGTCTTCATGGTCTGGCGGCGAGAAACAGCGCCTGAACATAGCGCTCGCTGCCCTTCGCAACCCAGCACTAATCTTGCTCGACGAGCCGTTCTCCGCCCTGGATGAAGCACTGCACCCTGTAGTTTGGTCGGTTCTATCGGCTTTGGCTGATGAAGGCTCCGCAATGTTGATTGGGGTCCATAAGGCAAGCTCCTCTACAGCAGGGGCAGAAACACTGGTCGCCCTTGATTGATCAGGCATGTCTTGTGAGTATTCGACGGATCAGCCTGATTTCCGGCAAATCGGGAGCGGGCTCGATACATTTAGGGATCTTGCGCATCGACACGTTGACAACTAATCCGCTGAAGTTTCTGCAGGTTGCGGTTCGAAAACTACGCGTCAAGGGTTCGATAGCCTTCTAGGCGGAGACGACGGGCAGGGCCCATACAGATGCGGGGCTTGGTTTGCATCTGCATGGGCAATGTGGATCAGCTATTGATCCGAGCGACTATGCAGCCTCCCAAACCTGATTGAGGATTTTCGCCGCAAGTGCAGCTTTGTCTTGCGGCAGGAAGCGACCGTAGTGCTGCTGAACGACATCCGGCGTGTCCTGGATGGCGTAACTCGCCTGCTCATACGATCCGGTTTGCTTGAGGATATGCGTTGCCAGAATATCCCTGAGATTATGAGGGCCGTGCGGGAGCAGTCCTTTGATGGCGCCGCGGCCGGTGTAGGGATTGTAGATCCCATAGCGCTGGATCACAGTCCGCCAGGCTTCATAGAATTTGGTGGAATCGTATGCCGCGTCCAGACTGGTCGTCTTCACCGTCTTGACGAACAAAGTACCGGGATCTTTTGCTGGACCGAGCAGCACCCCGCGATGGCGATCGATATAGGCTTCGAGGTATTTATAGAGGTCGAGCAAATCCGGCAGGATCAGGCGAAACGGCTTTTGTCCGAAGAATGATGAGCCTGAGTTCTTGAATGCGATTGATGGGATGAGGACCTCCCATCCGTTTTCCCGATCGCTCCAGCGCAATTCACCGCATTTCATGTCTTCCAGCCGTCGCTCCGAAGTCGGACAATGCCCGCGTGGGCACAGCCGAAGCTGGCGGAGGTTCTTTTGGCGAAGCCCAAGATGCAGGCCGAGGCGTAGCAAAAGGAAAGAGCGGACCGCTTCGGCTGCTGCCCGAGGATAGCGATTTTCATCCGGCATACGCTTCAGGATCTCATCTGTGATCTTGCGGTATTCCAACAGTGGGCTGTCTGCTTCAAGGACCACCATGATCGGCTCGAACGGATCGCGGTGCACGCGCATGACACGCTGGATTTCCTTCGAGCGATTGGCAGCATGCCGGTGGAATGCGTCGCAGGCGCCGTGCCAGTCGCGCGCTGCGAATTCTATCTCCTCCGGCGCGATCAGCCCCTCGATTGGCTGAACCTTCTTCAGAAGCTCCGGATGCTGGCGGATCCAGCCCACCTCCGCCCGCGTGAGAGCTTGGGCCACCATCAGCATGTCTTCTTCCCATTTGGTATAGAAGCCGCGGCGCTGCTCCCGCCATTGGAGGTACCAATCCCAAACGCCTGGGAAGATCAACAGGCCAAAGGTTAGTTGGCTGAGCGGTACACCGCGCCCTGTGACGACGCTGGCGGGTGAGGCAGCGAGTGCACCGAACATGAGGCCGAGATGCTCGACTTTCTGGGATGCGGTTTCCTCTCCCCACACTCCATTTCGTTGGAAGCCGATTGCGGTCAGCGTCGATGTCTTGAAGCGGATCAGATCGGCCATCTCCATAGCCAACCGCGGCGGCGCATCGACGACGCCGGACATGAGATCAGGATCTTCAATGGCCTTGGGATTGTGGTTTGCGCTGTCCGGGTTCATTTGTGGTCGTGGAGACAGGGTGCCTCCGCCATAGGTGATGCCTGGAAACCGAATTGCATAACGCTGCTTGGTTGCCGCCGCCTGGTAGCGACGATAGTCGGTTGAGCCCGAGATGATAACCCGGCGCACCCATTCGATGATTTCCTCCCGCTTGGAGAACGGCAAGCTGCTGAAATCGTCTGGAAGATGCCATGCAAGTCGCCGCCGCTCCGCAGCGCTGATGTCGCCCATGTCATGGCCGTATAGGGAGCGGGATTGGTGCGGCAGCTTCGCTTTGAAATACCCCTGTCCCAGTCGATAACGCCGTTCGATGCGGGAGAGGATCTCGAAGCTCGTCAGAGATCGCGGTACGCGCTCGCCCTGAACCCATGACAGCAGGGTCTTGTCATCGAAAGTCTCGCCCAAGCGAACGACGGCGCGGTAAAGCTGCCAGTAGCTCTCGCCGAACCGGCGCATCTGATAAACGAGTGCATCGTGGAAGCTGGCCGGATCATCGGTTGCTTCGAACAATGGTTCAGGAAAAGGACTAATCGGTTTCGGTTGTGGTCCACTTGGCATTGACGAAGATTGAGTCGGGATCTCGTCTGAGAGGATCTGTTGCGGCCTGGAACGCGTCACAGTTTCCGACTTACGGGGAAGGGCTTTCTTCGATTTCGCACGTGGTTTCGCCGACAGGATGTCCTCGGCGACAGGTGGCGTTCCTAGCCAGCGGATAATCGCGTCCAAACCTGGACGGAGCGCCTTCTTCAATTCGGCCGTCAATTGGTTTTCGATCCCGCATGCCTGGCCAATGGCCGCCCAATCCATACGGCCACTAACGATTGGTGGTGGCCGGCGGTGGATGACAAGACCTATGAGATAGGGCCGAATGCTTTCCAGACTTCGAGATCGATCTGGCGGTGACCGTGACACCGCTCGGCGCCATTTCCCGTCTTGAGCACGCGATCAGCGGTTTTGCGGAGGAACGCGACCGCTATCACCATCGGCTCGATGAAGCACATCGGCGCCTGGCGTCCTATCGGTCAAGGGAAGGTGGTAGCTTTGCGTTTTCCGACGAACTGGCGGAGATGCGCCAGAAGTTAAGTGAGGTCGACGAGGAGCTCACGAAATCCGCTCGCGATGACGCTGAGCCATGGCGCGCGGCGTAACCCTCCTGATAGAACTTCCCGATCACGTCGCTTTTGCATCGGTTGCGATCTTCAGCCGGTAGCGCGTCGCCTTGCGCTCGCCGGTGCGCAGAAGCGCGCCCATCTCGACCAGATCGGAAAGGTCGCGGGTGACCGTCGAAGGCGGGGCGCCGGTCATTGTTGCGTAGTTGCCGGCGCTCAAGCCTCCGGTAAAACCTTCCGGCCCCTCCGCCAGCATGCGCAGCAACACTTTCTCCTGTCGTTCGTTCAGCGCGCCACGGAGCCTGTCCATGAGCCGCGTTTTTTCGATCAGGAAGCGCACCAGTTCGTCCGCGGATTTCTGGGCTTCGAGTGCCCGGTCCGCAAACCATAAGAGCCAGCCATCGATCACAAGCGTGCTGCTCGCTGCCTCCAGCATGGCGTAATAGTCCTTGCGGTGCCTCAGCAGCGATTTCGACAACGCACTGAAGGTTGGCGTCGAGATTGCACGAGCAAGCGCACTTTCGGCGATCGCACGGCCGATACGGCCATTGCCATCTTCGAACGGGTGGATGCTCTCGAACCACAGATGGGCGATGCCGGCACGGGTGAGAGCGGCAAGCGGCTCCGACCCTTCTGGCGAGGTCCGTTCAAGCCATTCGAGAAGCCTGCCCATCTCGACCGCCAGGCGATCGGAGGGCGGCGCCTCGAAGTGCACACGCACGCGACCAAAAGCCCCCGACACGATCTGCATCGGCTCGTCGTGGCGACGATAGGTTCCGATATCGGCGATGTCGCGGCGGCCGTTCATGACCATCCGGTGCCATTCGAACAGCCGCGCCTCGGTGATCGGGTTAAGTGGATGGCGGTAGAGATCGGCCATCATTTCGGCAATGCCTGCTTCTGCTGGTCTGCTGCGGAAAGCTGTAGCGGACATTCCCAATTGCTTCCGCAGAGACGATTGCACGCTGTCGCGATCAAGGACTTCCCCTTCAATTGCCGACGTGCTCAAAGCATCCGAGCTCAGCAGCTCGATCACGACCTCTTCGCGGTCATTTCTCTCGAGATGGCGCATTGCGCCAACGGCGATAGCCGCGTTCTCGATGAACGCCTGCTCTTTGGCACGCAGATGCTCCGGATGCCATTCAAAACCCGGCCACGCCTCCAATTCCCAGTTCCATGCCATAGAATATAACTCCGTATTTATCGCCCACTATACCGCCATTAAGTGAGCGATAAAAGCGGTTTGTTTCGCTCATCGTTGCAAGGCCGCCCGCGAAACGGCTCAAAACGGATTTGAAAAGAGGGAAGGAAGGAAAGAGAGAAGGCGAAAGAGAGAACCTCTCGCAGGCTGGCCTTCCCACCGCCGCTGGCGCTCAACCGTCACCTGCGCATCCCGGCCACTCGTCCTCGCAGGGCTGTGAGCCTCGCTCGTGCGTCACGGCAGGGGCGCTCGGTGACAGTTGCGTCGGCCCGTCCGCCCTGCGGTTCGGGGGATGTCTTCGAAAAGAATGAAGACAGGAAGGGCTGGTGTCTGGCCGGCCCACAAACCCCTCAAAGGAGTTTTGTCATGCACATCATCAAAGTCGATCCGCGGTCGTTGAAAGAAAATCCCGACGACGCGCGCCGCTCGAAATCATCGCCGCAGTCGGACGCGTTGCTGCTGGCAACGGTGAAAGCCGTCGGCATCATCCAGCCGCCCGTCATCTCGCCCGAACTCGACGGCGGAAACGGCTACATCATTCAGGCAGGCCATCGCCGCGTGCGCCAGGCTATCGCTGCAGGTCTGGAGGAAATCGACGTCCTCGTCGTAGACGCCGCCAACGACAACGGCGCCATGCGCTCGATGGTCGAGAACATCGCCCGTGAGCCGCTCAATCCGGTCGATCAGTGGCGCGGCATCGAGCGCTTGGTGGCACTCGGATGGACCGAGGAAGCCATCGCGGTGGCGCTTGCCCTTCCGGTTCGTCAGATCCGCAAGCTCCGGCTTCTGGCGAATGTCCTTCCGGCAATGCTAGACCAGATGGCAAGGGGCGACATGCCGAACGAGCAACAGCTCCGGACGATCGCAGCCGCCTCGCTCGACGAGCAAAAGGAGGTTTGGAAGGCTCATAAGCCGAAGAAAGGCGATACCGCGCAATGGTGGTCGGTCGCCAACGCGCTGAACAGGAAGCGGATGTATGCCAAGGATGCAAGCTTCGACGACGATCTCGCTACGGTTTATGGCATCGAATGGGCGGAAGATCTGTTCGGACCGGCCGACCAGGACAATCGCTACACGACGGATGTCGAAGCCTTTCTCGGCGCACAGCAGGAATGGATGACGAGCAACTTGCCGAAGAAGGGCGCCATCGTCGAGGTCAACAGCTGGGGCCAGCCGGAACTGCCGAAGAAAGCAAGCCAGGTCTATGGCAAGCCGGGCAAGGGCGACCACACCGGCATGTACCTCGATCGCGAGGGCAAGGTCCAGACCATCCACTATCGCTTGCCCGAAGCGAAACCGGCCAAAGGCCAGTCTGATGCACCCGGAGACGGATTACAGCCCGATGACATGGCGGTCGTGTCGAAAGCACGGCCCGACGTCACTCAGAAGGGCCTGGAAATGATCGGCGACTTTCGCACCGATGCGCTGCATGAGGCACTTTCACGCGCACCGATCGAGGACGACATGCTGATGGCGCTTCTCGTGCTCTCACTTGCCGGCTCCAACGTGCGGATCGACAGTGGCGCCAACGATCAGGTCTTCGGCCGGGGCCGGTTCGAACGTCATGCGGCGCGCATGTTTGCAGATAATGGGCGGCTCTCCTTCGACATGAACACGGTCCGGGTTGCGGTCCGCACCGCCCTGATCGACGTCCTGTCTTGCCGGCGCGGCATGTCGAACAGCGGCGTGGTTTCCCGCGTTGCCGGTGCGGCGATCGGCGCCGACGCCTTCCTGCCGAACATGGGAACGGAGGATTTCCTGTCGTGCCTTTCCCGCCAGTCGCTCGAAACCACGGCAAAGGAGGCGAATGTGCAGCCAAGGGCGCGGGTGCGCGAAACGCGTGCAGCCCTCGTTGACCATTTCGAAAAGGGGCATCTCATTCATTCGAGCGCTCTGTTTGCACCTGACGCTGACGAGGTGGCGAGCCTCATCAAGGCCGCCGAGCACAACGATGGATTGGAGGACGACGGGCTTGATGGCGCTGTGACGGACGGTGCGGACGATGCGGCTGAGGACGCTGCTTTTGGAAACAGCACAGGTGAGTTCGCCCCCGACGATCCGTCAACACCAGAAAACGACGCTGTCGAACCGGGTGATGAGCACGGTCCCGAGGACGAAACGGCCTACGGTATCGCTGCGGAGTAATCGCCTCTCCATTCCGATCGAACCACGCCGCCGGCATCCCCGGCGGCGTTTTCATTCCTGTTTTAAGAAAGGAGAGCGCTGATGATCGCATCTCACGTCGAACCTGAAAAACCTGCAGAGGCCAACAAATACGATGTCACCTTCGGTGTCAGTGCCGACGGCTTTCCCGTCGCACGCATCGGCGATACCACCCTGGCCATGGTACCAACGGCTGACGGAAGTGCCGCCTTTCTCGCCAGCGCGTGGCGTGTGACCCGACCCTTGTCAGATCTGAAGCGGCAGGACTTCTTCGGGCATGAAGGACGTCTCGACGGCGAGGCGGCGTTTCGTGCTCGTGTCTTCGAGACGGCCCGGCACAAGGCGCAACTCGCCTCACTCCGCCGCGAGCAGGTCCGCATGTCCTGCAGCACGCCATGGGGCGCGTCGCAGCATGCGACGATCTACGCCGACGGCATCGTGTTCCACTCAACTTCAGGCCATGGCGGTTTCCATCTTACTCCCGAGCGCAACGTAAAAGTCCTCGAGACTTTGAGAAAATCCTCCGGCTGGTACGAGGAGGACGCCGAGTGGGCCATCGTCGCCCTCATATTTCCAGATGTGTTCACGACCTCTGAGCGCACATGCGCCGATGAGACGATCCGCAACACTTGGCCGCTTGAATGGGAGCATATCCATGGTCGCCCGCTGAAGCCGGGTGCGTCCTGGACAAAGGACAAGGCAGCTTTCGAGCAGGAGCACATTGGCGACTGGGTGGTGACCTCCGCGATACGGTCCAGCCATCACGCCGGCATGGTGGAAGTTGTGGCAAGGCGCGACGGTTCCAGTACCAGCCAGGACGAGGAGAGGCGCTTTATGGTGCCAGCTGCGGAGTACGAAACGCGCGGCCGTTTCGGGTTCGTCATCGATGAACAGCGGCACGCCGTCTATGATGGTCCGTCCGACTTCCTCGGCTTGCAGCGGAGAAGGACCGGACCATGAGCGCCGCCTGCCCGCAAAACCTGCTTGCGCGTATGGAGGCTGGCCGGCGCGAGACTGCGCATCACCTCGATCGTATACAGCGGCAGATCGAGGCACGTGCCGAGCGTCTGACGGTTACCCAGAAGGCCAAGGCCAGCAATCGCAGCCACAAGCGAACCAGTGCCCGTTGGACGCGGTCCGATGAAATGCTGTTTCAGAGCCATGTCGAGACCCTCGCCTTCAAACGGCGCGCAGAGATCGAGGCGCTTGTCCGCAAGCTCGAACGTCAGGACCGCGCCATCGCGATTGTCAGGTTGAAGCTCGACATGGTTAGTTTGCGGCGGGCGGCGTGAAGCGGACCCCTGGAGCGTTCCCTGGGGCGCCTTTGTATGCGGCGCGAGAACGGTCATATCCGGATGCCGGCCATCGGTTTCCATGGTCGGTTCGGGTGCTGGTCGAGCGCCCGTGCCGGCCTGCCCTTCGTGTTCGTTGCGGTCTGAACCGGCGGTCGGTCGTTTCAAGGCCGCTGGCGCGCCGCGGAGCGGCCGGACCAGCCTCGGCTCAAAAATCAGGCCCGCGTCCTTCGCAAGTGTGCCACCCGCTTGGCCGCAAACCGGATTTGCTCACTTGGCTGTCCCGGACCTGTGAAAGCGCCCGCCTTCCGCCGGTTCCCTTTGACCGCACCGAAGGGCAGACCGGCACGGGGCCGGAACCGCTTCGGAGAACCGAAACAAGGAAACCGACATGGCCAAGCAAGCGACCTCCAACCGTTCGTCGGCCCGCATTGTCCAGCTCCGCAAGGGTGCCACCGTCGAGATGGTCCGCCTCACCTGCCCCGACAGTGCGCAGGCCCTCAAGATCGCCGAAAGCTTCGGAAACGTCGTCGTCGAGAGCGATGGCATCCGCGACGAGCACGAACAACTGATCATCGCCAGCGCTGGAACTCTCAGCGAAGGTCTCGGCGAGAAAGCCATGCAGATCCATCTCCAGCGCATCGTCGGCGCCTTCGTCGGATCGGCGCACGGCGCCGGTCAGTTCTACTCCCGCGCGGTTTCCGAGGCCCGTGACGCCACTGCCAAGGCATCGAACGATGCCCGCGACGAGGATCTCGACGGCCCGGTCGGCTATGACAGCGCCGCCCAACGCAAGCGGGAGTTCGCGGCCGACATGGGTATCCAGGCCCATTCGCTGAGAATGGCAGCCGAGGGAGCCATTGCGGCCTACGAACAGGTCATTGGCGAAACCTGGAAGCCCTTCGATCGTCCGGTCGAAAACCCCGGCGCAAGTCTGGACCGCAAGGCCGCAGCGGCACAGATGAACGCCTTTGGCTGAGCGATTAATGCGGGGCTTCGGCCCCGCTCACTCTCGTCTGCATCGGTCGGTCCCTTTCGGGACCGGCCTTTTTCTATGTCGAGAGCAGAACCACGGGAGTTCCCGGCAGATCTGCGGCCCGTCCCGGCCGGTGGTCCTGCAGGAGCCGGCTCGCCCGCGCAAGGGCTTCGCCGTCCTCCTCTTCGTTCCGGCCCTTTGGGTGCGCCAGCAGCCTTTGCCTCCTGCTTTCGGACCTCCGTGAGGGACCGCGATCAGCGCGGTTCTGAAAAGGAGAAATGAAGATGAACAGAAAATCGGCCGGCGACCGCAGCGACATCTATTCCCGGATTACCGATCGGATCGTTGCCGATCTCGAACGGGGTGTTCGCCCGTGGATGAAGCCTTGGAATGTGGCAAACACGGATGAACGCATTACCCGGCCGCTGCGGCACAATGGCCTGCCCTATTCGGGCATGAACGTGCTGCTTCTCTGGTCGGAGGGGAAAGCGCGAGGATTCTCTTCGCCGATGTGGATGACGTTCAAACAGGCCCTTGAGCTTAGCGCCACGGTGCGCAAGGGAGAGACCGGGTCGACGGTCGTCTTCGCCAGCCGCTTCACCAAATCCGAGAGCGATGGAAACGGAAACGAGGTCGATCGGGAAATTCCCTTCCTCAAAGCCTATTCAGTGTTCAACATTGAACAGATCGATGGGCTTCCCGATCGCTATTTTGAGCAGCCGGCGCCAGTTCGCGACCCTGTGAAGCGGATCGAGCATGCCGATTGCTTCTTCCGCAATACGGGCGCACTTATCCGGCATGGTGGCAGCCAGGCTTATTACTCCCCTCTCTCAGACCATATCCAGATGCCACCGTTCGAGACGTTCCGGGATGCCTCCGGCTACGTGGCAACGCTCAGCCATGAAGCCACGCACTGGACGGCGCATCCGTCCCGTGTCAACCGCGATCTCAGCCGCTACGCCAGGAATAAAAGCGATCGTGCACGCGAGGAGCTCATTGCCGAACTTGGCAGCTGCTTTCTTTGCGCCGATCTAGGCATCGTTCCGGAACTGGAGCCGCGGCCCGATCACGCCTCCTATCTGCAGTCCTGGCTGCGCGTCCTGTCGGAAGACAAGCGTGCCATTTTCCAGGCGGCGGCCCATGCGCAGAGGGCTGTGAGCTTTCTGCATGACCTGCAAGCGGCAGCGGAGACTGCAACCAGGGCGGCTTGAGGCCAACCAGACGATCAGCGACGGTCGTCGGCTCCGACGGCCGCCGTTGCCTCGACCCGGTCCCGTTCAACCTGCGGGTCCTGTTGCAGCGTGAGATCCAGCTTTCCCCAGATTGAGGGCTTGCTGGTATCGGCCTTGGGTTTACGGGACGGCTTTCGCTCAACAATGAACGGCTTTGTCTGCTGACGCATGGATCCTCCGGGCGACGATTCGCTGGCAAACGATAGCGCGCCTGTCCTTAGGTGCAACTGGGAGACATTCAAAAACCGGGGTTTCGGCTGGGGCTGAGCTGCAATCAACGTGTTTCTCCAGACGATCATGCCTGCGCACCGCTTCCCAAGCCGTCGATCAACCGTGCAGGGCCGCCATAGCGATATCCCTTCCCCCCCCTGTTTCCGGTGCTCCATCTGCGGGCTCGATGGGGCATGTCTGACCGGAGACCGGCTCCGCCTCGATCGTTTTTCCGCAACGGCAGCCGCAGATTTCTTGACCCCTGGAGGCCGTGCCTCCATTCCTCTCCGACTAACAAATCTGCGACTTGCCGCCCTCCATTGCATTGCGGCCTTAATCAGGTGCGGTCCGATCGTCACCGGTCTTTGCGACTGCCATCGAGGCCGCAATGGCGCGGCTCGAACAAGCAAAAGGAACATCCCCATGGCAACCATCGGCACCTTCACAGCTACCGAAACCGGCTTCACAGGCTCGATCCGCACCCTCGCTCTCAACGTCAAGGCCCGCATCGCCCGCGTCGAGAACCCCTCCGACAAAGGCCCACAGTTCCGCATCTACGCCGGCGCCGTCGAGCTGGGTGCCGCCTGGCAGAAGCGGTCCGAGCAAACCGACCGCGACTACCTTTCGGTCAAGCTGGACGACCCGAGCTTCCCGGCTCCGATCTACGCAACCCTCACGGAAGTCGAAGGCGAGGACGGCCTCCAGCTCATCTGGTCCCGTCAGAACCGCGATTGAGCAGGATCACGAGGCTCCGCCAACGGCGGAGCCCACTCTCCTGCCGAGAGACCAAAGCCGGATCTGGCATCGAGCCAGGTCCGGCTTTTTTGGTGGCATACTGTGAGCGAGGAAGCTGCTCAGAACGAGCGATCTTACCAAGCGGGCATGCCGGCCCCAAGGATGAGCGGTCCCCCCAATTTACTCCACCCGCCCGATGGGCAGCCTGCGTAAATCGGATCCCCCATTCCCCGGCTCTGCCGGTCGCTCGCGCGATCCCTGACCCCACCATCCCCTTATCGGGCTGGCTGGTCATCTTTCACAAACGTCAGGGAGACGACGATGACCTACGAACTCGAAATCCAAATCGAAGAACTGCGGGCCGAGCTGCGCAACGCTGTCGATGTCGCCGAGCGCCTCCAGATCGAGGCCGAGCTTGAAGTGGCCCAGGCTGAATTGGCCGTCGCTTTCGCCGAGCTGGTTGGCCTTGCTGAGGCTGAGCCGCCTTTTTGAGGTGGCCGTTATTGCCCGCGCCGCTTAGACGTCGATCTGTTCCTCTTTACCTGGTGATCCCGTTCCATCGGCATACGGAATGATGCGGATCGTGCGTCCCGCCGCAACCTGACGCCGGCTGAATTTTCCTTAGCCCCTGGCACCTCGCGGACCAAAATTCAGCCGCCCTCAGCTCCTCCGCTGCGCTCGGGCCGTGACCGGTGCAGCACTCCTTTCCGATCCGGATTTCATCCCCGCGACGAAACGCCATCGACAGGAGAAATCAAATGCAACAACTCGCCAAATTCTTGACTGCAACCGGGCGCCGCCTTCGCACCCTCGCCAAGGTGATCTGTCACCTTCTCCGCAAGGGCAAGCTCGGGCTGAAGCTCGCGATCAAGATCCCGTTCTTCGTCGAGGTCGAGATCATTTTCGAGACCGACTGGAACCGACGGCGTTAAACGCCATACCGGCCTGGCTTGCCGGGCCGGTATCTCCAGCTCAACACCATGGTTCTCGCCGGCCGCTCCACGTCCTGGCGAGACCTTCCGAGACCAGAATATCGCCGAGACTGCGACCCTCGCGGACCAGCACTCGAAGCTTGCGCCCGTACCAGTCGGTGTCACGTCCCGGCCACCCTTCGAGTTCGAACGGTCCCTCATTGATCAGTTCAAGCATTCTGTCCGTGGCTCGATTGCCAAGGGCAAGCTCCGTCGAGCATCTCGGTTCGCTCACCTCCGGCGTGTCGATATCCGCGATACGGATCTTTTGGCCGTTCAGCCAGATAGTATCTCCGTCTAAGACGCATGCTTGGCGCGTTCCGCTGGCACAATTTTGGAAGGCCGCGGTCACCTTCGACCTGGCGTCGGTCGCGTGAGCTTCGTGAACAGTCGAAACATGGACAGCTGAAGGTAGTGCGGCCATCACGATGAGGACCAATTTGATGAAGCCCGGCATTCTCCCATGAGCAACAACATCTGATTTGTCTTCCATGCATGTCCCTCAAAAATCCGGCGTGGTCTACCAGATATCGGTGCATGATTGACGGACAGTTGCTGAATAGCCGCGGCGCTTCTTCTGCCGAAGGAGATCGAGGAAGAGAGCCACGGCCTCTCGCTCCGTTTCGAAATGATGGCTCATTGTTTGGCCTTTCGTTCCGATACGTCCCCAACGCCGCATCAGGCAAGCTTCCCCAAACAGGTTGGGCTCGATGGCCATCGCATAGAAACGGGCCATGTTTTTTGTGATGTCCGATCTTTCGATGTAGAGACGGTAGGGCTGGGTGATCATGCCGGTATGATCGTGTCTCTAAGACTTCCCGTCCAACGAGAGTTTTGAATCGTTCGGAAGCAATCGATTCAATTTCGTTATGTCTCGGGGGGCAACGGCAGGCCTCTATCCGTCTAAATGAAAACCTGGTGTCCTTCAGTACCTCGCGCTTCTCATAGCGCGATGTTTATGGAAAGGAGCCGCCGGACCAGCTTCGGGAGGGGCTGATGGAAGAGGCAATTCAGATCGACAACCGCGGTGACTTTGGCCTCTGGGCAATCGAAGTCGCCAAGCCGATTGTTGCGGATCAGGGTTTCTAGCTTGCCCGAGCAGCTCGAGAGGGCACCGATGATGATGATGTACGAGCGGCAGGCAATGCACTGGGACAAGCCATCAACAGCGCCATGATGGAAGTGTTCGACGGGTTGATGGCAGGCGTCAACGAGGACGACGCTGGCTCCTGAAGTGGAACGCCCTTCCCGGGCGCAGGCGGTCCCGGCTTCCGCTGAAGCGGCGCGATGCTAAGCCTCCTGCGGCTGCGCGGTATCCGGGAGAGGCGTGTCGAGAATTCCCGAAGCCCGCCCTGTCGGTCGCCGCTATGCTGGCTTCTCCGATACTCTTCATTTTTTTCTGCCGGCGGGATGTTCGCCGTGCCTGAATCTTCCCTTGCCGACGCAGGATTTCATGTCATCGCGCCGGAACCAGATGGCACGTCCGCATCGAAGTGGCGGGTTGCCTGCCGTAAAGACGATCTGCTCGTCCGCCCTCATGCGCAGCACTTCGTGCGGCTGGATGAGCGGGCGGGCGGCGAGCTGCTTCGAGCGTGTCCGCGACGAACCGCGGGGCTGGAAGCTACGACTGACTTGGTCGATCTCGACGGTGGTCATACCGCAGCGACGGGAGATGTAGTCAGCGGTTTCCGGATCGTTGATGGCTGCGAAACTGATCCAGCTTGCGCTTTCGAACCACTTGCTGGACGCGTCCCGCCCGCCATAGGTTTCGCGCAACTGGCCGATCGACTGATAGATCATCGTCAGGGTGATGCCATACTTGCGACCGGCGTCCCGCGCTGTTTCCAGAACGCGCATGTAACCGAGACGGGCGACTTCATCGAGGAGGAACAGGGCGCGCCTCTCCATCGCACCATCGCGATTGTAGATCGCGTTCAGAAACGAGCCTATCACGACACGTGCCAGCCCGGCTTGGGTCTCCAATGTCTTGAGGTCGATGTTGATGAACACATCCGTTTTACCCGATGCGATATCCTCGGTCCGGAATGTCGAGCCCGAGACCAGCGCCGCGTAGTTCTGGTACGAGAGCCAATGCGTCTCCTTGATCGCATTAGCATAAACACCGGAGAAGGTTTCCGGTGTCATGTTGACGAAGGCGGCGACGTTCTCCTTCACGAAGTCCGATTCCGAATTGTCGAAGATTTCCTGGAGGCGTTTGCGCAATTGTGGTTCCGGCTCAGCCAGATTGCTGCGCACCTGACGCAGCGTTTGCTGTTCCTTGGGCGTGTGTCCGGACAGGCAGACATCGGCGATGATCGCCGTCAGCAACTGCAAGCCTGAGGCGCGGAAGAAGTCGTCGCGAACTCCGCTCGCGCGACCGCTATCGCTCATGATCCATGAGGCGACAGAGG
This sequence comes from Rhizobium sp. 18065, assembly GCF_902706095.1. Taxonomy (GTDB): domain Bacteria; phylum Pseudomonadota; class Alphaproteobacteria; order Rhizobiales; family Rhizobiaceae; genus Allorhizobium. Next base: position 78,310 of record NZ_CACSJP010000009.1, on the reverse strand, counting down.
CGATATCCTCTTCCTTCGTGCCGCCATACTGGCCGACCCAATCAAGTGCATTGAAACCTGTTGTGGGCTTGCGCGGATCGAGAACCCTGACGCGCCTGCCCGCCTCTTCACGATGTTTCGACACCAGGGGCGCCACTTCGTTCGATGGATCGAGCACGATGAGCGGTCCACGCCACTTCAGCGCAGTCGGGATCGTCACCGATGTGGTCTTGAAGCCACCCGATCCTGCAAAGACGATGCCGTGCGAGGAGCCGAACGAACCGTCGAAGCAGAGGAGCCGGGGCTTGCCGCCGACGCCCCATGTAGCCTTGCTATCGGCACGGAACGAAACCCCGGCAACGCTGTCGCGGTCAACGCGATAGCATTCGCCGACCACGATGCCGCCTGTGCCCGGGAACAGCTTGTCAGCTTCGGCAAGTTTCATCCAATCTGCTTCGCCATGCAGGGCCCGTTTACCGATGATGCGTTTCGGCGCAGTGCGCGCGAAGGCGGCGTTTCCGACCATCGCCACGCGCATTGCAAAGCATCCGGACATGAGGGCTGCGGCCGCACCGATCATGGTCGACGGATCGAGATAGGATAGCGTCGATTTTCCCGCTGGCACCTGGGAGGAGAGCGCTGCAAGCCGCACGCCTTCTCGCACGCAACCGATCAGGATGACTGTGGTGCTTCCGATTGTAGCGCCAACACCTGCGGAGCGAATGCTCGCCGATCCGGCCGAGGCGAACAGGAAAATCACGCCGAGGGCAGCCGCCGCCATATACGGGGCTGCGACCCCTGCTCGTCCCAGCGCAAGCTTTGCCGAATCGGTCTTCCCGAACCCGGCAAGCCAAGTCTCGATGCCGGTCATCGCGAATAGGGCGGCACACATCGCGACCACCGGTAGAAGAACGAGAACGATCCTAGTCGTCTTCATTTCTGAACGCCTCCGTCCCGATCGCTGTCAATCTGGAGCGCTCACTGTCGTCGGATTGCAACCGCTCTCGCAGTTCGGTCAGTGCGCCAAGCAGAAGCGCCCGCTTCTCGAAGCGGAGGCCGGCTTTGACGATCAGGCCGCCAAGCTCGATCTTGTCACGCGTATCCTTCTTCCGGGCATCGGACGTTACGGTTTTGCTCATGCGCTCAAGCCTCAGCTGTGCCGCCCGAAGCCGCGCTAGGCGCGACCGCTTCGGACTGCCTGCCGCCCGTGCTGCTTTCGCCTGCCCCTTTCCTTCCGCTCGTGCCGGGCTTGCCTCCGCGAAACCGTATCGCCAGTTCCTCGAACGCCGCCTGAAGCTCCGTTTCTTCTATTTCGATCTCGCCTAGGCCTGCCCGAAGCGCGACTCGGCCGATGCGCTCGGCCTCTCTCGTCTCCGCATGCTTGAGCTGTTCCTGAAGCTTGGCGATTTCTTCGCGGATCTTGGAGGATGGTTTCTTCATCTCTGGATTGTCCTCTGTCGCTGCATGTCGTTGCTCAGGCAGCCAGAGTCGTTCAGATCGGCGTGCCGATCTACTAACAGAAATGCGAGTAGGCGCAGCCTACGCTTTTGAGCATCATCCCGACCGTTCGCAAGGACGGATCCGAAGGGCGCAATTATACGTCGCTGTTGCGACGTTTTGCTTCTGGGCCCTGGCGGGGCCCTCCGCTCCTCAAGAACACGTTGATTTCGTTCGACCGAAGGAGTTTTCCTGGCAATGGCGGTCCCGCATTTCTCAGTCAGCATCGTTGCGCGCGGCAGAGGCGCCAGTGCCGTGCTGTCGGCGGCGTACCGGCATTGCGCCAGGATGGACTATGAGCGGGAAGCTCGGACGATCGACTACACCCGCAAGCAAGGCCTGCTGCACGAAGAGTTTGTCATTCCGGCCGATGCCACGGAATGGCTTCAATCTCTGATTGCTGAGCGGTCCGTCTCGGGGGCCTCGGAAGCCTTCTGGAACAAGGTCGAGGATTTCGAGAAACGGTCGGATGCTCAGCTTGCCAAGGACGTGACAATCGCGCTTCCAGTGGAACTGTCGGCCGAGCAGAACATCGAGCTCGTTAGGGACTTTGTGGCGCGCCACATCACAGATCAGGGCATGGTGGCTGACTGGGTCTTCCACGACGCGCCGGGCAATCCGCATATCCATCTGATGACCACTTTGCGGCCGCTGACGGAGGACGGCTTCGGGTCGAAGAAGGTGGCGGTCACGGGAGCAGACGGCAAAGTCTTGCGCAATGATAGCGGCAAGATCGTCTACGAACTTTGGGCCGGCGGCCTCGATGACTTCAATGCGTTTCGTGACGGATGGTTTGCCTGCCAGAATCGGCATCTGGCACTTGCCGGTCTCGATATCAGGATCGATGGCCGGTCCTTCGAGAAACAGGGTATCGAGCTGACCCCGACGATCCATCTCGGCGTCGGCACGAAGGCGATCGAGAGGAAAGCCGCCAGTGGGAGTGGACCTGCGGAGGAGAAAGCTACACTCGAGCGCCTGGAGCTGCAGGAAGAGCGACGAGCTGAGAACGCCCGCCGGATCCAGTGCAATCCGGAGATCGTGCTCGACCTGATCACGCGAGAGAAGAGCGTGTTCGACGAACGCGATCTCGCCAGGATTCTGCATCGCTATATCGATGATGCGGGCCTCTTCCAAAGCTTGATGGCGCGCATCTTGATAAGTCCAGAAACCCTCCGTCTAGATCGTGAGCGGGTGGACTTTGCGACAGGGGGCCGGATATCGGCAAAGTACACGACGCGCGAGCTGATCAGGCTCGAGGCCGAGATGGCCAATCGCGCAATCTGGCTCTCGCACCGGCCCTCGCACGGCGTTCGCAAGGCCTTGCTCGAGGCGACCTTCGCGCGCCACGAACGGCTTTCGGATGAGCAGAAAGCCGCCATCGAACGTGTGGCCGGTGGTGAGCGGATCGCCGCTGTGATCGGCCGTGCTGGCGCTGGCAAGACCACGATGATGCGGGCCGCCCGAGAGGTCTGGGAAGCGGCCGGCTATCGTGTGGTCGGTGGGGCACTCGCCGCCAAGGCGGCAGAAGGTTTGGACAAGGAAGCCGGCATCGTCTCCCGAACGCTTTCATCCTGGGAGCTTCGCTGGGAGAGAGAGTGGGATCACCTCGACGACAAGACGATTTTTGTCATCGACGAAGCTGGCATGGTGTCGTCTCGCCAGCTTGCATTGTTCGTCGAAGCGGTGGTGAAGGCCGGCGCCAAACTCGTCCTGATCGGCGATCCCGATCAGCTGCAGCCGATCGAGGCAGGTGCCGCATTCCGGGCCATCACGGATCGCGTCGGTTACGCGGAGCTGGAGACGATTTATCGCCAGAAAGATCAGTGGATGCGGGATGCTTCTCTCGATCTGGCGCGTGGAAACGTGGCGAACGCACTGAACGCCTATGAGCAGGCCGGGTTGGTGCAAACCGGCTGGACACGGCAGGACGCGATAGAAGGGCTGATCGAAAGCTGGAACCGGGATTTTGATCCGGACAAGACCACGCTCATCCTCGCACACCGTCGTCGTGACGTTCGTGAGCTGAACGCGCTGGCGCGCGCCAGGCTCGTGGAGCGCGGCATTGTCGGCGAGGGTTTTGCGTTCAACACCGAAGATGGACAACGTCGCTTTGCCGCCGGCGACCAGATCGTCTTCCTCAAGAACGAAGGCAGTCTTGGCGTCAAGAACGGCATGCTGGCTAAGGTCGTGGATGCAGCACCTGGTCGCATCGTGGTCGAGATCGGCGACGGGGAGAGCTGCACGCAGGTCATCGTCGAGCAGCGTTTCTACGCGAATGTCGATCACGGCTATGCGACCACGATCCACAAGTCCCAGGGCGCAACTGTCGACCGTGTAAAGGTCCTCGCATCCAGCACACTCGACCGTCATCTGACCTATGTTGCGATGACGCGTCATCGCGAGGCAGCCGAGCTCCATGTCGGGATGGAGGAGTTCACCAACCGGCGCGGCGGTATACTCGTCGAACATGGTGTCGCGCCCTACGAACACAAGCTTGCGAACCGCGACAGCTATTTCGTGACGCTCGAGCATGGCGACGGACAGCAACGCACGATCTGGGGTGTCGATCTCAAGCGTGCCATCGAGGAGGCTCAGCCGAACATCGGTGATCGCATCGGTCTTAAGCACGATGGATCGGAGACTGTCACATTGCCGGATGGCACGACGGCCGAGCGCAATACCTGGAAGGTCATTCACGTCGCGGAACTGGCGATGGAGGAGCTCAAGGAGCGGCTCGCCCGCGATGGATCGAAGGAAACTACCCTTGACTATGAGCGTGCATCGTCCTATCGCGCCGCGCTCCGATTTGCAGAGGCGCGTGGTCTGCATCTGATGAATGTCGCGCGCACCATCTCCAGAGACCGGCTCGCCTGGACTGTCCGGCAGAAGCAGCGGCTTGTCGACCTTGCCCACCGGCTCGCGGCACTCGCAGCGAGGGTCGGCCTGGCGCGTGGCAGCCGCAACATCTCCATCCCGAACACAGCCAAGGAGGAAAAGCCGATGGTATCAGGCATCACCACCTTCCCCAGATCAATCGACCAGGCAGTTGAAGACAGGATTGCCGCCGACCCTGCCTTGAGGAAGCAGTGGGATGAAGTATCGATGCGCTTTCACCATGTGTTCGCCAACCCGGAAGCCGCCTTCAAGGCTGTCGACGTCGATGCGATGTTGCGCGATCAGGAGACCGCGACAAGGACAATCTCAACCATGGTCGCGGAGCCTGAAGCCTTTGGCGCTCTCAAGGGTAAAACCGGTCTGCTCGCCAGCCTTGCCGACAAACTGGACAGGGATCGGGCGCTGAAGAATGTCACGCCGCTGGCCGACAGTATCAGCGACTACCTGCGTCAGCGCGGCGAGGCCGAACGCCGCAATCATGCACTGGAACTTGCCTTTCGTAGAAAAGTCGCTCTGGAGATCCCTGCCCTCTCCGCCAATGCCAAAAACGTGCTGGAACGGGTGCGTGACGCCATCGACAGGAACGACCTACCCTCAGGTCTTGAGTATGCACTCGCCGACAAAATGGTGAAGGCTGAACTCGATGGTTTCGCGAAGGTGGTCACCGAACGTTTTGGAGAGAGGACTTTCTTGCCCCTCGCAGCGAAGGACGCCAGTGGCGAGGCGTTCCAGCGGGTGACGTCTGGCATGAATGCCGCGCAGAAAAGCGAGCTCCAGCAGGCCTGGAAAACGATGCGAACGGTGCAGCAGCTGTCCGCCCATGAGCGCAGTGTGACGTCACTCGACCAGGCTGAAGCACTGCGTCAGACGAGATCCCAGGGGCTCACTCTCAAATGAAGATACGCCATCGACAAAAGACCCATCGGCGCCTCAACCGGCTTGTCGGGTTCTATCGGATCAGCAGCGTCAGCCTCTTCACGCTTGGCATCATTGTGCTGCTCGGAGGGGCAGGCTTCAGGGTCAACCTTACGCCGAGCGAACCTCTCGGGATTTGGCGGATCGTCAAACCCGATCGTCCGATCCTGGTTGGCGATCTGATCTTTATCTGCCCACCCGCGACCGACGAGATGCGTGAGGCGCGCGCGCGTGGATACATACGCTTCGGGCTTTGCGCCGGCCGCGTGGCGCCACTGATCAAGACCGTCGTTGCAGCTTCCGGACAGGTGATCGAAATCCAAGACGATGTCCGCGTCGACGGTCGGCCACTTCCTCACTCGCGTGTTGCCCGTGCTGACGGCCAGGGGCGTGAGATGAAGCACTACCACGGTGGTTGCGTTCCGCCGGGCACGGTCTTTCTCCATTCCGAATTTCCGGGGTCGTTCGATAGCCGATATTTCGGCCCTCTTCCGATGAATGTAATCCTCGGTTTGGCGCAGGAGGTCTGGACCTATGAGCCGTGAGCTCTTCCGAGCTGGTGTCCTAGTCGCGTTATCAATGAGCGCCGGATGGATCGGTTGGAGCGGTCATGTGCTCCTTCTTCCGGTAGCAGTCGCTTTCCCGCTTCTCTGGTCCCTGGCGACGACGCGCCTGCAGGCAGCGACCCATTCTGCGGTCTATTTTCTTTCCGCATCGCGTGGATTGCCGCAGGGCGTGGCAAACTTTTACGAACAAGATATCTGGCCCGGTCTTCTGTTATGGCTGATGGCCTCCTCCGCGTTCGTGGCGGTCCATTCAGTGCTTTGGACGAACCGAGCGGGATGGCAGAAGCCGCTTCTCTACCTGGCTGCTAGTGGCGCCATGGCGATCCCGCCTCTCGGGATCTTCGGATGGGCGCATCCGATCACTGCTGCAGGCGTGCTCTTCCCAGGGTGGGGATGGTTTGGGCTTTCAGCGATGGCAGCCGGCCTGGTGGTCTTGACGACGCGATATCGGCCGGCTGCAACCATAGCCATGACAGGCCTATGGCTCTGGTCCGCCGCTGAGTGGACGCAGCCGATGTTACCTGCGTCGTGGATCGGTGTCGATCTGAAAATGGGTGCGTCCCTCGGCCGCGAAGCAGGCCTCCACCGCCAAAGGGAGCTGTTCGATATTTTACGCCGTCACCCGCCGGGTACGACGATCGTGCTGCCGGAAAGCGCTCTCGGCTTCTGGACGCCGACGGCTGGTCGCGTCTGGCAACGAGCTCTCACCGGAACGGGCATCACCGTTATTGCAGGAGCGACGATCGTTGAGCCGAAGGGCTATGACAATGTGCTCGTGAAACTGTCGGCCGACGGGAACGAGGTTCTCTACCGGGAACGAATGCCGGTTCCCGGCTCGATGTGGCAGCCATGGCGGGATTGGATTGGCGTTCAAGGCGGCGCGCGGGCACATTTTTTCGCCAACCCTGTCGTCGAGATCGGAAGTGCAAAAGTCGCGCCACTGATCTGCTACGAGCAGCTCCTTGTCTGGCCAGTGTTGCAATCGGCATTCCACCGCCCTGACGCCATCGTCGCAGTCGGAAACGGCTGGTGGACCACAGGTACGTCTATCATCGGCATTCAGCGGGCAAGTAGCGAGGCCTGGGCCCGCCTGTTCGACGTGCCACTCGTCATCTCGTTCAACACTTAGGATTTGGGGGTTCGTATGCTGGATGCTGCCTTGATCAAGGAATGTGCCGACCCTTCGTTAAAGCCGGCCATTGTCGAACAATTCGTTCAGGCGGTCGGCTCGGATGATCCGCTTGCCATCACCGTGAAGTCCAGTGGCCGTCTGATCCTCTTTCCCAAACCGAAAACGCCAGAAGAAGCAATCGAGATGGTTCGCGAGAACATTGGTGGCTCGGTCGTGCGGGTCGGCCTCACCCAGATCCCGGCCGGCATTGGTCTGAAAGACGCGTCCGAACTGAAGGCCGATCTCGTAGACCCCTGCGCCAACCTGCGTGTGGGAACGGCGATGTTCGCCAAAATCCTTCGCATTGTCGCGAAATGGTACGGAAGTCCGACGAGCGAGGTGGTGTTCCCGCAGCTCTTCAACGATGCGGTGCACGCCTGGCAAACCGGAAAGTTCGAGGGCGAGAGTGTGTTTCAGGCGGAGGATCCCGGTGGCGCGGTGGTGCAGCGGTCAGTTGTGGAAAGTGACGATGCTGACCAGGTTGAAGACGACAGAACTGCTGAGAAAAAGGAGGAAGCTCCGATCAAACCCGATGAAGCTGGTATCCGGATTGATCTCACAAGGATCGGGGGCCAGAAGTGATGGTGCTCAAGATTGGAAGTCCGATAGATTAAAAATGGACGAAGTCCCTCGTCGCTCGCAAAGCGTTGCCTCTTGTGGTGACAGCTCTCACTGACACCCGTGTCGTCTTGATATCAGGGCCAAGGCAGGCGGGAAAAACGACGCTTGCGCGCATGTTCGCGGACAGGTCGGCCCGACGTGTCTCGTGGCTCGAAGACTATGTCGGCCTGATCCTGGACCGCGACGTGCGCGATATTGCCAACATCGATAAGCTCGACCGTTTGCCGCGCCTCCTGAACATCCTCGCGGAACATGCCGGGCAATTGATCAACAATAGCAGCTTCGGTTCGGCGCGGGGATTGTCCGGGGTCACCGCTCAGAAATACATAGCCATCCTGGAGCGGCTCTTCCTTATCAAAACCTTGGCGCCATGGTCGAACAACCGGCTCAGCCGGCTTGTCAAAATGGCAAAGCTCCATTTCATCGATACAGGACTTCTGGCGGCGCTACGCGAAGACGAACTGGCTAGGCTATCCGATGACAAGACCCGATCTGGCGTCCTGGTCCGAGAGGCGCGTGTCGTTTTCGCATTACAGAACGAAAGATATGGATGAGGTCGATGTCGTGATTGAAGATAGGCGTGGTCGGATCATCGGTATTGAAGTGAAGGCGTCTGCGACCGTCAAGGCCGATGATTTTCGCGGGTTACGTCAATTTCTCGATCCAATCAAACATCGCCACAGTCAATTCATCTGGGCGATCCTGCATGATCCAGTGGCCAACATTGGCTTGAAGAGGTGGACGGCTCTCCTCATTGCAGCTCCATACAACCACGCCATGGCACTTCACGCGTCAGAAGGACACCATGGAGACGCCAAATATTCGACCTCGCGTTCTTTCCCGTATGCAGGCTGCAAGGACCGGCCTCGGCGAGAGCCGTAACGGCCGCAAATTCATAGCCCGATAAGCGTGGAAATGCGGCTACGATTGGCCGGCTATTATCAATCGAGCTTAAGTCGCTTTCGCAGATCGGCATTCTCAGCACGGAGTTGTTCGGCTAGCAGCTTGCGCAGACTTTGGTTTTCCTGTTCCAACTGCAGGAGATCCGCCATCTCATCGCCCGCCGCCGTCGAGGCCATCGTTACTGTTTGCGCGGGGGTAGTCTTGCGTTTCGCAGGCGCGCGTTTGGCACTGCTCGCAGCTTCACCCGACTTGGCCTTGAGTCCCCTCTTTTGACTTCCAGCCGCTACGCTCGAAGCTGCGGCATGTTCCGCGGTTACCTCCACAAGCACCGTTTCAGGGGTTGTCTTCTTGGCGCGGGGTTTACGCTGCTTCTTTGGCGCAAGTTCGGCTTCGACAACGGCCGTCGCATCGGTATTGGTCATCGAATCGGTTTCGTCGGCCATCATTATCTCCTTTAAAGCCGATGCAGTTGACTCCTGCCCGTGCAGCAGTGTCAACAATGGCCCGGCCTGTTGTGCTGCAGGTAAAGGCACTTCGCCGATAGCTTCCTGCTCCTGAGGGCCGCCCGACAGACATGACGTTACCTCTTCCTCTACGTCGCGCGCAACGGACTTAAGGTCCACGTTGCCCCAGATCGAGTTGGACTTGGAACCGGTCTTCCGCCGCCCGGATTTATACTCGACGGCAAAACTGCGTTGGATTTTTTTCATTTCAAGCGGCCTTGGTGTATAGACAGGAGGTCTCGGCGACGTGCTTAGCATCGCAAATAGTGGTTACCTCGATAACAGTCCATAGCTATCACCACCGTATCGGCCCTCGGCACATCCGAATCCAGGATTTTCCTTCAATGGATTCCATAAACGCAGCAGAATAACCATCACACAGAGGTTCGAGCCGTGCGCGTTGAACGGAATCGAACCGGCGACAGATTGGTCAGACTGCTTAAGTGCCTGAAAGGAAATACTTCTTGGGATAGCGCCTATTTATGGAACTAGCGGATAGAGAAGGCAAGGATTCGAACTCCGCGCCTTCTCGACATTCTGTGATTTTGGAAAGTGGTGGCCGTCTATCCCGGGTGACATTGATCCAGTTTTTCATTGCGCCGTGACCCGGCTCAACTCCAAACATTTGTTTAGAAGCAGACGGTCACGCCGGTTTAGGTGGGGCGGCGCAACGTGGAAAAACGGATCAAATTCTGCTGAAATTCAACACCAATGGCTGCCATCGTCGGCTATTGCGCTTACGCCGAAGCCATCGATCTTTGGGTCTTCCTCGGAGGTGGGATTATCTTGTTTTCCAACTATCGGGCGGTGATGGTGAAGCAACGGAAAACGACGCTGTGAGAGCCTTCAGCATCGCACAGATCTGGCCCAATCAAGCCGGATAAAGAGTAACTTCCCCAATAGCTTGGTCATCCTGGTTAACTGACAGATCTGTATCTGCACGTAGTGATATATTCTGTGTTCCGAGTTTGGAATCAAGTCATTGTGAGGTGATCTATATATGACAATTTCCTTAGCACACTGCTCAGTCGGGCGCAGGTACTCAAATTATGCATTGCAGCATAAGAGCCTGACGGAGATCCTCATGGGGGAAATCCTCAGACCTTCACTTCGAAATGCGCTTGCGGAATGGCCCGTGCGGGATCTCGGGTGGCGCGAAAGTTTGGGCACTGGCGCGGTCCCAGCGGTCGTGCCAGGTGGCGAGTTCCGGGATTTCCTTGCCGCACACTAGGAATCCCTCTGGCAGATAGGGGAAGGCTTCGTTGCCGTCGAGGAATTCGTTATCCTTCTGTCGGAACATGAAATGATAGGGCATGAAGTTGCTGGGATTGGCCAGGCCGGCAGCACCAGCGATTTCGCCCAGCGCCAGCATGGTATTGCGGTGAAATCGCGCAACGCGGTCGCTCTTATCGTCGAGGTCGATAGCGCGCTGGCGTACCGGGTCCTGTGTGGCGATCCCTACCGGGCACCGGTTGGTGTGACATGACTGCGCCTGAATGCAGCCGATGGCGAACATGAAGCCTCGCGCAGCATTGCACCAGTCAGCACCAAGTGCCAGCGTGCGGGCGATGTCGAAAGCGGACACGATCTTTCCCGCAGCACCGATCCTTATCTGGTCGCGAATGCCCGCGCCGCGTAAAGTGTTATGGACGAAAGTGAGCCCCTCAAGCATCGGCATGCCGACCCGGTTAGCGAATTCAACCGGGGCAGCGCCTGTCCCGCCCTCGGCGCCATCGACCACGATGAAATCGGGGAAGATTCCAGTCAGCAGCATCGCTTTCACCATGCTCATGAATTCCCGGCGATGCCCGATGCACAATTTGAAACCCACCGGCTTGCCGCCGGAAAGTTCACGCAACTGGCCGACGAACTCCATAAGGCCGATCGGCGTCGAAAACGTACTGTGAGCGGCGGGCGACGTGCAATCTACGCCCATCGGAATACCACGCGCTTCGGCGATCTCGGCCGAAATCTTCGAGGCCGGCAGCATGCCCCCATGGCCTGGCTTGGCACCCTGGCTCAGCTTGATTTCAATCATCTTCACCTGGGGATCTGCGGAAAGCGCAGCGAATTTCCCCGGAGAAAACCCGCCATCCGCGCCACGACAGCCGAAATAACCTGACGCGACCTGATAGACCAGATCACCGCCGCCTTGCCGATGGTAACGGCTGATGCTGCCCTCACCCGTGTCATGGGCGAAACCACCCTTCCTGGCCCCGGTGTTGAGGGCGAGGATGGCGCTGGCTGAGAGCGAGCCGAAGCTCATTGCCGAGATATTATAAAGGCTGACATCATAGGGTTGCTTGCAGGCAGAGCCTCCGACACGTACCCGGAAGTTCGTATCGGCAATGGTGACCGGTGTGGCGGAATGGGTGAGCCAGGCATAGCCTGAGCCGTAGACATTCTCGATGGTGCCGAAGGGCCGCTTGTCTTCCACGCCCTTGGCACGCTGGTACACGAGGCCGCGATCCTGGCGGTTGAACGGAACAGCATCGTTATCACTTTCGATAATATACTGGCGGATCTCCGGCCGGATGCTTTCCAGGAGGAAACGAAGATGCCCCACGATCGGATAATTGCGCAGGATCGCGTGTTTGTATTGATGCAGATCGTGAATGCCGAGAAGAAACAGCGCGCCGCAGATCAGAGCGACAACGAGCAGCCAGCTGCTATAGAATAGGCCACCTCCAAGAGCCGCCAACGCGGCCACACCAGCACCTAGGAACACGGCGTAGCGCTGATTGGAAGCAAGAACCTTTAACATTGGATCTAATCCTAAAAGTCATCGGCATCCAAGGAATACCGGCGTATCTGTAAGTGTTTGAAACCCGATGGCGGACACCACGCCTGCTCCTGTGAGACCCGCGATGACCAAAAGTTTTATGGGCGGTTAAAGACCAGCGGCCTGCCCTCGCCTTCGAACTCCACGCCCGCCAGCTTCACCAACAAGATCTCGGTTTGTATGTGAGCTAGGGCTCGGTAGATGCTTACAAGGCGGCACGTTATGTCAAATGCCTGTGGTACCACGGTGATGAAGTCCGGGAAAACTGACAGCTGGAGCTTTGCAGAAACGAGCTTTGTCGATTGCAATCGGCACAAAACAGCTGTGAAATTGATTGTGGATTCTTCCTGGCAAACCCGAACGTCAAGCCAGGGCCTGTCAAACGTTCGGGCTAGGAGCCGGTTTTCGAGAGTTTAGACTCTCGCCAAGTGTGGGGCACGATTCTGGATCTCATTTGACTACGTTTAATTGAGTAGCACCAGATCAGTCAAGCAAGGAAGGAAGCACGTTGCGGCACCTGCCTTGACAATGCGTAGAAATACGCCACCCTGTTGCAATGAAACCGACGCACGCTCATATGTTGCTCATCCTTGCCCATCGGGGTTGCCCGATCGCAGGACTGTAGCCCCCGGCCCGGCATAAACGCTCCGAGCGCGGGGGCGGCGTGACCATCAAGAATTCTACGAATCTATTGTTCCAGACCGGATTTGAACGGCTGGACGCAAATCACTCGCGCATCACGGGTGTAGACGCAGGCGTTTACCGCACGGCGGCTCAGGGTGGTGTCAGGAACGCACAAATGACAGCCAACGAAGTCAATTCTCGTCAGAACAAACCGGTGATCGTCATCAGCGATGTTGATGAAAGCAGGCTGAGTAGACTTGCTGCGACCGTATCCAGTCGGATGCCTGATCTTTCAGACGACCTTCTCGCTGAATTGGAGAGAGCCCAGATCATTCCGCATCATTTGATGCCCGAAAAGGTCGTTCAAATAGGCTCAACCCTGGAATACACCTCTGACGATAGCCAGAAACGCCAGGTTACTCTGGTTTACCCGGGTGATGCCGATATTGCCCAAGGTAAAATCTCAATTCTCACGCCGATCGGTACTGCCTTGATCGGGCTGTCCGAAGGGCAAGCGATTGAATGGGCCGCGCGCGACGGTCGACGGCACCTGCTGACGGTCGTCACCGTCTCTAACGTGGTCGAGACGATGAGCTAACAAGGGTGGTACCGTCATGATTGCAGATCTTCACAGCGAACACCGGGCGACCTCCCCATCGACGGGTTCGCGCCGCCAGCACTATGGTGGCGCCACTCCGGGCGGGTGCGTTATCGCAGGAGCGTGGCCCCTGGCTTCAAAGAGTGAGCCAGGGGATGACATCCACCACGCCTGATTATTGTTTTGCGCGGGAACCGTATCGGCGAAGTCCCGTGGGAGATTGCCCTTGTCCAGAGAATTTTTTTCCCAACTGACCACAAAAGACGTCTCCATTCTGACCACGATTCTGGAAAGATACGAAGATCAGGCAGACGCGTTTGCGACGCTTCTTCGCGAGAAGCTCAGCCACGCAACGATCTATTTTCGCGACGACATCCCCGGCGACGCTGTGACGCTGAACAGCCGCGTCACCTACAGGATAAACGGCCGGATTGAAGGTCCCCACTTAGTGGTCCAATGCCAAGGCGAGGATTTGCCGGATTATGCCGTTTCAATCCATACCATCCGTGGGCTCAGTCTGCTGGGACTGGCAGAGGGGGAAAAGACCACGATTGAAGAGGGCGGCAAACGCCACAGTCTTTATATCGAAGCTGTCGAATTTCAGCCGGAGGCGAACGCACGGTTGCTTCAGGAAGCCACCCTTTCCTCCCGCGCGCTGCGACCGGTGGTCGATCCATCTCCCCAGATATTGACCTTTAAACCGAAACAGAGGGCTGCACGCATACCTGGTCCTGACGACGACGACCCAGGCCCGTTCGCGGCTTGAATACAGGCGCGACCAGACCTGATGAGCAGGTGGCAAGCCGCCGTCGCGATGGTGATAACTGTCTCGCAGCGTTCTGCTTTTTACATATCCCGTGATGCCCGTCAGCATTTCGCTGGCGTTGCCTAGGACATACGTTAACAACGCTGCGATGCTCGTCTTTGGAGCATATTTGCATGCTATTGGAGAAAATGATTGGTCCATATTGACGAGAAACTTGAACCTATCCTCAACGAGGTTATCCGCCGCAACGCCGGTGAATTCGAATTTCATCAGGCAGTCCGCGAGGTACTGGAAAGCTTGGGCCGTGTGGTGGCCAAACATCCCAAGTACATGGACAATGCGCTAATCGAGCGGGTCTGCGAGCCGGAGCGCCAGATCATCTTTCGCGTTCCCTGGGTCGATGACAAAGGCCAGGTGCAGATCAATCGGGGCTTCCGTGTCCAGTTCAATTCCGCATTGGGTCCCTACAAGGGCGGCATAAGGTTCCACCCATCGGTGAATGTCGGGATCGTCAAGTTTCTCGGTTTCGAACAAACATTCAAGAATGCCCTCACCGGCATGCCGATCGGCGGCGGCAAGGGCGGATCCGATTTCAATCCGCGCGGCCGCTCGGACGGCGAAATCATGCGGTTTTGCCAATCGTTCATGAACGAGCTTTATCGCCACATTGGCGAGTATACCGACGTTCCGGCCGGTGACATAGGCGTTGGCGGGCGTGAAATTGGCTATATGTTCGGGCAATATAAACGCCTCACAAACCGGTACGAAGCGGGCGTCCTGACCGGCAAGGCTCTGTTTTATGGCGGCTCGCGCGCCCGCAAGGAAGCTACCGGTTACGGCGCCACATATTTCGTCGAAAGAATGCTCGCAACAAAAGACCATACCTTCGAAGGCAAGCGGGCGGTCGTTTCCGGTTCGGGCAACGTCGCGATCTATACCATGGAAAAGATCACGGAGTTCGGCGGCAGGATCATGGCCTGCTCGGACTCAGGGGGATACATCGTTGACGAGAACGGTCTGGACCTGGAGTTGATCAAGGAAATCAAGGAAACCCGCCGGGCGCGGATCTCCGAGTATGCGCGATTGAAGGGCACCGGCAGCCACTATATCGAGAACGGTTCCATCTGGGATGTGCCTTGTGACATTGCCATGCCCTCTGCAACGCAGAACGAACTCACCGGCAAGGACGCAAAAATGCTGGTGAAGAATGGTGTCATCGCGGTCGGTGAAGGCGCCAACATGCCTTCAACACCGGACGCTGTGCGTATCTTTCAGGATGCCGGGGTACTGTTTGCGCCGGGCAAAGCTGCAAACGCCGGCGGTGTTGCGACCTCTGCCCTGGAAATGCAGCAGAATGCGTCTCGCTATAGCTGGACATTCGAGCAGACAGAGAAACGTCTCGCCACGATCATGCGTGATATCCACGACCGATGCGCCGAAACAGCCAGTGAATATGGTGCTGCAGGCGATTACGTGCTGGGCGCCAACGTAGCCGGCTTCGTCAGGGTTGCAGAAGCAATGGACGCTTTGGGCGTGATCTGAAGTCTGCTTTGGGTGTCGTATATTTACAAGACCGTCGTCAACCAAAAATCTCTGTTGAAAATCAGCGATGGCCGGCGCTCGCTAGGCCATCTCGACGCCTTCCCATACCGGGAGGGATCTCCAATTTGTGGTCATTGAAACACAACTTGACTTCCAGCCTTCGCCATCTACGATATACCCATGATGCCACTTAATCATCATCCGAGACGGGAGCCTCTACGTCTCAAAGCGGGAATTTAGCCCGGACGAGGTCGCCTCGGCCGGGTATCGCTTTTTCGTATCGCACGCTGCGGCGTGACGACAAGATGAGTGCGGCTGATTAGAATATCCTTCTGATGACACAGCCGATTGAAGGCCAATGAAGCCCGAAATGCAGGTTCGTATGGGATGCTTTCACGAAGGTGATGGCTGGCACTCTGGCGTGCTCAGCCAATTACAGATTTCCGAAGCTTTGGGAGAAAACGCAGTGGCGCTCAGCGAACTGCTGGATTGCCAATTCTTCAACCAGTTCGTTCGGCAAGAACAAAAAGGCAGCACGCGTTGCTTTGACCTTTCCCCCGGCATGAGAGCCAATCTTGCGATCGCTCACGCGTTGTGGAGACAAGCGAGAGTATCGAGTGAAATCGCAGCTCAGGTCGTGTTCAGCTGGCCGCAAATCGGCGCCTCGGTGGCCGCAATCGTCGATTTCCAGCAAAACCAAGAGAGCTCCGATCCTTTCCGGTTTTTCGAGACAATTGCGGATGACGCACTACCCGTGCAGGTGACAGATGAGTATCTGGACCTTGTCGACGAGCGGTTTCTTTTATGGCGAAGGCCAGAAATCGAGCCGTTGGTTACAGCCAGAAATCTGGACGAGCGATCAAGACACGTTTTGGCAAATCCGCACGACTTCGTCGCCCGGCAGGAATTCCTGCAGCAATTGGCTGGTTTGAATCGATCAGTTTGTCACGATCGTGTCTGGGTCGGACGGGTCATCGGCGAAGCGTTTCTGCCACAAGCGCCTCAAAACGGCAAAGAGCGCCGCTTACCAAGCTCGGTTTTCGAACAGGCCAACTCCGCGATTTCCACGCTTGAGACGAATTACAGAACCAAGATATCCATCAACATATCCCTGGCTGCTCGCATTATGAAGCGACGATCGCTTGGCCTCAGGGTCAGTATTCCGGGTGCCGCGCTGCCTCGGTGATTTTCTTATGCATATTTCAAAAACACGGCGTCGCAACCCGACGCCGTTTGCCGAGAACCCTCCCCCTTTTCACCCTCAACGCCGGACTATCCATGATGAAAACCCCATACTACCTGATCGACACATCAAAGCTGATCCAGAATCTGGAGAAGATCGCCCACGTAAGAGAAAAATCCGGCGCCAAAGCCCTGTTGGCGTTGAAGTGCTTCGCGACATGGTCGGTCTTTGACGTCATGCGCGGCTACATGGATGGAACCACATCGTCGTCTTTGTTCGAGACACGCCTGGGTCACGAGCAGTTCGGCGGAGAGACACATGCTTACAGTGTCGCTTATGACGACGACGAGATTGATGGCGTAATCTCGCATGCCGACAAGATCATCTTCAACTCGATCTCCCAGCTGGAACGGTATGCCGCAAAAGCTGCCGGCCGGCCATGCGGCCTGCGTCTCAATCCACAAATCAGTTCGTCGAGCTTCGACCTTGCAGACCCTGCCCGCCCATTCAGCCGGCTCGGCGAATGGGATGCCGGCAAGGTCGAAGCCATCATGAGCATGATTAGCGGCTTCATGATCCACAACAATTGCGAGAACACCAACTTTGCCCTCTTTGACAGGATGCTGAACCAAATCGAGGAAAGGTTCGGTTCTCTGCTCAGACGGGTAGAATGGGTCAGCCTTGGGGGTGGCATCCACTTTACCGGTGACGGCTACCCGATCGATGCTTTCTGCTCGCGTCTGCTGGCTTTCGCGCAGCGCCACGGCGTGCAGGTCTATCTTGAACCGGGGGAAGCCACGATTACCCACAGTACGACCCTCGAAGTGACGGTGCTCGATACGCTTTACAATGGCAAGCATCTGGCGATCGTGGACAGCTCAATCGAAGCCCATATGCTGGATCTTCTGATTTATCGCGAGAGTGCCAAGGTCTCGCCGAACGAAGGTCCACACAGCACCCTGATCTGCGGCAAGTCGTGCCTTGCCGGTGACATTTTCGGGGAATTCCGCTTTGCGGCCGAGTTGAAGGTTGGCGACCGCATCTCTTTTCA
Organism: Rhizobium sp. 18065; assembly: GCF_902706095.1. Taxonomy (GTDB): domain Bacteria; phylum Pseudomonadota; class Alphaproteobacteria; order Rhizobiales; family Rhizobiaceae; genus Allorhizobium. Next base: position 60,714 of record NZ_CACSJP010000009.1, on the reverse strand, counting down.
GGATGCCGCTGGTTACACGATGGTCAAGAAAAACTGGTTCAACGGCGTCAAGATGCCGGCGATCGCCATCAAGGATCTCGACGGAAGCGTCAGGACGGTCCGTGAATTCACCTATGCGGACTACAAGCAGAGCCTCTCCTGAGGCCATTCATTCTAGTATTGCAAGGAGTTATCCCCCGAAATGAAAAAGAACGTTCTCATCATTGGCGCCGGTGGCGTGGCTCAGGTCGTGGCACACAAGTGCGCCCAGAACAGCGATGTATTGGGAGACATTCACATTGCATCCCGCACTGTCGAAAAATGCTACAGGATCGTGGAGTCCATTCATGGGAAAAACAGCCTGAAGACGGACGTGAGGCTTGAGGCGCATACGCTCGACGCCATGGATCCGGAAGCGACCAAGGCGCTTATTGCCAGAACAGGTTCCCAGATCGTGATCAATGTCGGTTCCGCCTTCGTCAACATGTCGGTGCTGCGCGCCTGCATCGACGCTGGTGCGGCCTATCTGGACACGGCGATCCACGAGGACCCCAAAAAGATCTGCGAAACACCGCCGTGGTATGGAAACTACGAGTGGAAACGGGCCGAGGAGTGCGAGCACAAGGGTCTAACGGCCATTCTCGGCATCGGGTTCGATCCAGGCGTCGTCAACGCCTATGCGAGGCTCGCCAAGGACGAGTATTTCGACACGGTCACCGCCGTCGATATCGTCGATATCAATGCCGGTAGCCACGGCCGGTATTTCTCCACCAACTTCGACCCGGAAATCAATTTCCGCGAATTCACCGGCAAAGTCTATTCCTGGCAAAAAGGCGCCTGGCAGACAAACACGATGTTTGAGGTTGGTCAGGAATTCGATCTGCCTGTCGTCGGCAGGCAAAAGGCCTATTTGACCGGCCATGATGAGGTTCACTCGCTCTCAAGGCATATGGAAGGTGCGGATATACGCTTCTGGATGGGGTTCGGCGATCACTACATCAACGTCTTCACGGTGCTGAACACGCTCGGCCTTCTCTCCGAGCAGCCGGTGAAAACGGCGGAGGGACTTGAGGTCGTGCCGATCAAGGTCGTCAAGGCGGTGTTGCCAGACCCGACGTCCCTTGCCCCGGATTATGTTGGCAAGACCTGCATCGGCGATTTCGTCAAGGGCATCAAGGATGGGGTGGAGCGCGAGGTGTTCATCTATAACGTCGCCGATCACAAGCAGGCTTTCGAGGAAGTTGGCTCCCAAGGGATTTCCTATACGGCTGGCGTTCCGGCCGTCGCAGCCGCAATGCTCGTCGCAACAGGAGAATGGGATATCGGAAGAATGGCGAATGTCGAAGAACTGCGCCCGCGCCCGCTTCTTGAACTGTTGAACGGTATGGGGCTCCCAACACGCATCAGAGATATCAATGGAGACCGTCCTTTGACATCGCGCTAAAGCACGCGTGATACGCTTGGTTTTCCAACATGAGGACCACCGGTCGGAGACCGGTGGTCAAGTACCACATCGCGGACATCTACAGGTTACAGCTCCGTCCTGAAGGCGTCCCGCGGTCGCTTTTCCCAGGCAATTCCTCATGCCGCATATGCCGGCGTTTAGGCGCAAGACGTCCTTCCGATTTTATCGCGTGAGGGCGCCTGGTCTCACCTATTTGCGCTTCTTGGGGTTCGAACCACCTGCGCCTAGTGTTGCGACGGACATCGCCTCCTGCTTCTTTTCCGTGATTTTCTTTGGTTTGCGAACTTCACGGTTACCAATACGTTTGGCCATATTTTTTGCCTTTCCAGCAGCCATAAGGGCGCATGACGCCATTCGCGCTGCGGCTGAGACTGCTCCAGAGAACTACACGAATGGGAAAGGTCCCCTGGCCCGGCGTCGCTATCGCAACATGTCCGAACCAGGGCTAATGGCCAATTTGAAGCCGCACCTGAAAAGCGCTTATAATCACAAAACTGATCATTTGAGGAAGCATGGGATAGTTCTAGCGGAAAGTCAAATTCTTGATAGACAACAAAAATTAGCACGACGTTCGCTCATTGGCTTGAAAGAGCGTAATCTAATTCCTACATAACGAACATGTGCATGGAAACATTTATCAGACTATCGAGGCTTACGAGTAAAGCACGCCGCTTTGCCCGGAGCAGTAACTCGATTTGATACTGGAAGACCGCCAAGCCTTCTGCTCCGGGATAGTTTAATTCATGCGGTTCATTTTTGCGGCGTTCCTGACGTTGCAGTGAGTGGAGCCCTCCGTGAGCACTCCGTTGAAAATTAATCCCTGCCCCTCATGCAATCGCGCCCTCCCGCGTGCGGCGTACCGCTGCCCTTGGTGCTGTGCGCTTTTGTCGATCTACGTGTCTTTCCCACGTGACAATTTTGTGTTGACCGCTCGACCAGGGAGGCAACGACATGAACGCACATGAGGGGTTCGTAAGTGCCGCCATCTTCGATCAACCGGGAGTGGTGCATCAGTTCGGTGCTTTGCCCTGGCGCCGCGATCGTCAAGGTAACGTCAGAATTCTGATGATTACGTCCCGGAGGCGTGGTCGCTGGATCGTTCCTAAAGGGTCACTCATCAACGGCCGGACTCCAGCGCAATCGGCTGCCCGAGAGGCGTTTGAAGAGGCCGGCGTCTTCGGCGATATGCATCCGGCCCCAATTGGAAGCTACATACATGGACGCGATCTCGAAGACGGCTGCAAGCCGCTTTTCCGGGTCACTCTCTTCGCACTGCGTGTGCGTGCAACCCTGCTTCAATGGCCTGAGAAGCACCAACGGACGCGCAGTTGGCAGTCATTGAGCGAAACGGTGGAGAAGGCATCTGAACCGGACTTCGCTCGATTATTGCAGTCTGCTGCTGAGGAACTGAGCATATTCAATGCGTAGCGTTCGTATCCAATTCGGCTTGCGGGGAACCAACCGTGGGGCATCTCGCTGGTATGGCGCGTACCGAGCGTATTTGCTCGGTACGCGCCCTGAGCCTGCAATGTCTACATCAAGTTGTTGATTGCCACTGAGAACTGACCCGGTAGCACAGGATAGGGGTGCGGATAAAAGGTTGGACTGCTTCATAAGTTCAGGCCGAATGCAGCGAGGCAATTTCAGCCTAAAACTGAACCTAATGATCGGTGATAGTCTGGCATATTCGAGATGGAGGAACGCGGGATTTCATTTTTTATATTGACGACAAGCGCCGGCTTCTCGTCAAAAAGTGACATGCCCAATAGACTATTCGAACCCTGCGCGCTTGCGCAGTGAGGCGATTTCAGAGGTGGTGAGAGGCCTGCTGTCTCCTTTTTGTAAATCACCCAATCGCAGCGTGTCGACCGCTATCCTGACCAGGCGCAGACAGTCCAGTCCAACACCTTCCAGCATTCTGCGGATTTGCCGGTACCGACCCTCGCGCAGTTCGACCTCAATCCATGAGTTCTTGCTGCCGCGACGCAAAAGGTCAACGGAGGTGGCGCGGAGGAGCTCACCGTCGCTGGGAATGCCGAAAATCATCTGTTCCAGTTCCGGAGTGCCAATTTCTCCCCCGACTTGGACGTGGTAGATCTTGGGTACATTCGTGACAGGGTCAAGAAGCCGCTGCGAGAGGACTGTGTCATTGGTAAACAACAGCAAGCCTTCGCTGGCTTTGTCCAGGCGACCGACCGGTGAAACGAACCCCATGTCCTTAAGCCTGAGGCAGTCGAATACCGTCGCACGGCCAGCGGGATCATCACGCGTCGTAATCAGACCGCGTGGTTTGTTCATCATGATGTAGAGCTTCGTCGGTTCCGAAACAGGCTGTCCATCGACTGCCATTTGGTCCGATACAATATCCACCCATACCGATGGATCCATGGCGCGACGGCCATTAAGCGCCACCCGGCCCTCGGCAATCAACCGTTCGGCCTGAGTTCGCGAACAGTGGCCAAGTTTGGACAGCGCTCGCGGAAGCGTCACCCGCTTACCGCGGGGTGCTATGGGTTTTCTGCTCAAGATGTTAAAGCCGGAAGATTTAGCGAGAGGCGTCAGCCACCGCTATCGTTTAGGGAACGACATGATCCTGGTTCCCCGAACGCAAACCAGGATTTACCTGCGTTCGGGCCAGGAGCCGTTTTTCGAGCGCTGAGGCTCTCTGGGGAGTTGAATCACAAACGTTGCCATACCGCGTCTTTGCGCCGGTAGATCGCAAAAGTCAAACCTGTCAACGCGCATCAGCGCCGACAGGTGTCACCACGAGGTCGTCAGATCATGCCGAGCGCATCCATCGCCTCGGCCACTCTGACGAAGCCACAGATGTTGGCGCCGAGCACAAAGTCGCCCGCCGCGCCGTATTCTTCGGCTATCGTAGCGCATGTATCATGGATATTCTGCATTGTCGTCGCCAAGCGCTTTTCTGTCTGCTCGAAGGTCCAGCTATCCCGCGACGCATTCCGCTGCATTTCCAACGCCGACGTTGCGAGGCAACCTGCATTGGCGGGTTTGCCCGGTACAAACAAGACCCCTGCCTCCTGAAAACGCCGCACTGCTTGCGGTGTGGTCGGCATGCTGGCGCCTTCGCCGACTGCGATGACCTTGTTCCTGATCAGGGCCTTGGCATCGCTTCCCGTCAACTGGTTCTGAGCCACTGAAGGTACTGCGATATCGCGCGCTACTTCCCAGATTGCCCCCCATTCGATTCAGTTGCTACCAGCGCCCAATAAACCAACATATTCTGATATCCGACCGCGGCGTTGTTGCTTGATCTCCTTTAAAGAGGTCGAGATAGACGCCATTCTCATCGAGGATACAGACGCCGGAAGCCGAGCAAGCGGCAATCTTCCCCCCCGAATTCCACGACTTTCCATGTTCTAGCTTGCGACGTTGCCGGATCCAGAGACCAGCACGCGTTTGCTTTCAAAGCTGTGGCCTTTCGTCGAAAGCATCCGCGCGACAAAATAGGTTGCACCATATCCGGTCACTTCCCTCCGCTCTCTTGAGCCGCCATAAAACAGCGCCTTGCCGGTTAACACTCCGCCTCGTAACGATTGGTGAGGCGCTTGAATATCGGGCGGCGAATTGGCTGGCACCTCAAAACATATGCAAAACGAAATGGGTTTGGGGAGCCGATTGGTAGCGTGGATTTTATGATGGTTATGAAACAGGCTTGAGTGGATTAGCTTTAATCAAACCGTCAATCACCTAACAGCTTCACCTACCCTGCTTGACTTCCGCGATTAACGGGCACATCTTCAAGAGATGTTGATCGAGCCCCTCCACAATAGTCTCAAGCGAGTATGCCTTATCGCAGGCATATGACCCCCGGCCCGGTCGTGTCTCACCCCGGTCGAGGGGCATAGGTAGCTTTCCGCAAGTCGGTTGAAGCAGCCGAAAGAGGCGACAGTCTTTCCAATTCTATCTAATCGAATGCAGCGCGCTTTGTGCGTGGCTGCGTACATATATAGGAAACCAGCAATGGCTACCGAAAAGAAATCGCATCGCAAGCCGGCCATCGTCGTTACCCATTCCGACCACGAGAGGCTCTCACGCCTTGCCGAGGCACACATGGCGCGCAATCCGGAGGTGTCCGAAGAACTCCTGGTCGAGCTCGACCGCGCCCGCATTGTTCCAGACAACAAGATCGGCTCTGATGTCGTGCGCATGGGCTCGACGCTCCACTTTGTAAGCGACCTCGGCGATGAACGCCTAGTCATGCTCGTTTTCCCCGGCGAAGCCAATATCGCGGCCGGCAAAGTATCCGTTCTTACGCCTATCGGCGCCGCCCTGATCGGCCTTTCCACGGGTCAGTCCATCGACTGGACATCTCGAGATGGGCGAGTCCATCGCCTCACAGTAGAGAGGGTGGAGGCGCTGGCTGCAGGTTTTCCCGCCTCCAAAGGCACCGTGGAAGTGCGGTCCGCATCATAATGCGATGTCCGCTACCTTGCCGCCGCTCACTCTATGGAGGTTGCCTCATCGCAGGATAGTCGCCCCCTGCCCCCGTCTCGTGTGGGCAGGGGATCTCCAGTTCATATTTCATATGCGTGCTCCCGCTGGAGCAAAGGAGAACTGCGATGTCAGACGATCACTTCATCCTCACCACGAAAGATTGCTCCATTTTGGAGGCGATGGCTGACGACCCGCGCGGTCGATACCAACTGCTTCTTCCGATCATTTGCCATAAAATCGCCAAGGCAGTCGTCGTTTTTCGCGAGGATCTGCCAGACGGGATCGCCAGCATCAACAGTAGAGTTAGCTTCCGTGTCAATGGCAGCGCGAGGGATACCCGCGTGCTCTCGACCGGTCAGGTCACCGCGCCGATTGGCATGTTCCTGCCCATCACGACTACGCGCGGTCTGGGTCTTCTCGGTCTTAAGGAAGGCCAAGATATGGTGTTCACCAATGCAAACGGACTGGAAGACCGGATTCTACTCGAGAGAGTGGAATATCAGCCGGAGGCTTCATTGCGCGAACGCCGGGCGCTTAAACAAGCAGCCAATCCCCTAAGGCAGAAGCCACTGCTGCGCATAGTGTCCAGCGGGATGGATCAAGCGCGCCTCAAGGTTCCCGCCGCACCGGATGCTACTGATGATCCGGGCCCGTCAGCGGCCTGATCTGCACCCGAACCTTTGACACAGACGCGCTCTCGACGCAGCGCGCGTCTGGGCAAGAACATGAAGAAGGCTCCAGCATGTCGAACAATTCCCCCCCAGCACAAGAGTTGCCGCATAATACGTTCACGCAAGGGCTCCTGTGGATGGGCCTCAGCATGATCTCTTTCATCGGCATGTCAGTCGGCTCGCGCGAGCTTGCCAGCACACTGTCCATCCAGCAGGTGCTGTTCTTCCGCGCGCTCGTGGGCCTCTTCGTCATCCTTACGCTCGGCCGTGCGCTGCTGCCCGAACTGCGGAAAGGCAAGCTGATTGGGCTACATTTGGCGCGAAATGTCGTGCATTTCTTTGCCCAATACCTATGGACGATCGGCGTCGTGATGCTGCCACTCGCTTCAGTGTTCGCTCTGGAATTTACCATGCCGATCTGGGTTGCCTTTTTCGCCTTCCTGTTCTTAAAGGAACAGCTGACGAGGTTGCGGATACTTGCCACCATCGGCGGCTTCATCGGCGTCCTCGTCATCGTCCGGCCGGGCATCGGCATGGTAGATCCGGCCGCAGGGCTCGTGCTGATTGCCGCCGCCGGCTACGGTCTGTCACTGATCTTAGTCAAGCAGCTGACGCGGGAGGTTTCGGCCGGCGCAATCGTCGTCTGGATGATCTTCATCCAGCTGCCGCTCGGCTTCCTTGCGTCGCTAACGGACTGGCGTCCAGTGAGCTTCACCGACATCCCCTGGATGTTGGTCGCTGGACTCGGCGCGCTTGCCGCCCATTACTGTCAGGCCCAGGCACTCAAACGTCTCGACGCATCCGTCGTCATGCCAATCGACTTCCTGCGCGTGCCAATGGCTGCCATTGTCGGCTATTACGCTTACGCCGAAGCCATCGATCTTTGGGTCTTCCTCGGAGGTGGGATTATCTTGTTTTCCAACTATCGGGCGGTGATGGTGGAGCGACAGAAAACGACGCTGTGAGAGCCTTCAGCATCGCACAGATCTGGCCTAATCAAGCCGGATAAAGAGTAGTTTAGATTTCTCTTCCTCAATAGCTTTGGTCATCCCGGTTGGCTGACAATCTATCTGAATACGCAGTGATGTTCTCCGTGTTCCGGGTCGGCCACAAAGGCATTGCTGCCTACCTTGTGTATGACAATGTCCTTTATGATATATAGATCAGGAACCTAGTCCGGATGGATCGAGTGTGCTTCGCTTTGAAGGGATCCGAACCGCGGACCACCTCGGCTGGAGAACGGTCTACCGCCGTTCAGCTCGCGCCGCTGCTCGAGGTGCGCGACGGGCCAAAACCTTCCGATCCCGACATGGTTGCGCTGCTGCGCCGGAACCTGATCTCAGCAGATGCACCCAATCCGTCCGTCCGTCCGTCGAGGCGCTGCTGCACGTGTTCCTATCCTTCACTTTTGTCGATCACACACATGCGACGGCTATACTTGCACTGGCCAACCAGCCGGACATGCGCAAGACAGTCAAGCGTATCTACGGTAACCGCGTAGCATATGTCCCTTATGTCATGCCGGGCTTCGACCTCTCCATTGCAGGCGACCTTTTCTACAGGGACAATCCGGGATGCGAAGGGCTATGGCTCCAGAGCCACGGGCTTTTCACCTTCGCAAACAATGCCCGCACCTCCTATGAACTGATGATTGAATTCGTGACGATGGCAGAGGAAGAGCTGGCCCGTGCGGGCGTCACACTAACCGGTATCCAGACCAGTGATGGTCAAGAGGATCTTGCACTCAGAAAAAAGCTTGAAAGCGCTCTCAAACGCCCGCCATCGCCTTTCGAGAAAAAGCTTTCTCTGGACTATCGCTCCATGGTCTCGATCCGAGATTATGCTGCGAAAGAAACGCTCGATGAACTTGCACTGCGAGGTACCGTCACACCCGATCACGTCATCAGGATCAAACCTTGGCCGATGATCATCGACACGGATGCGGACGAAGACACCATCATCAAGGCGCTCGATGCATACGCTGACCGCTACAGATCGTATTTCGCGCGGAACGCTGCACAGCAAACCGAACCCAAGCAGATTCTCGATAGCGATCCACGTGTGATCGTCGTTCGACACAGAGGCATGTATGCGCTTGGAGGCACGGACAAAGCCGCGAAAATTGGCGGTGATCTGTGCGAACAGGCGACGCGCGCCATCAATGCCGCCGAGGCCTACGGCCGGTTTACACCGATCGGAGAAGCCGACCTTCTTGATATGGAGTACTGGTCCCTCGAGCAAGCCAAGTTGAAGGTGGCAGCAAGCTGAACCGATAAACTATGCTCGGCTCCGCCGGCAGACTGCTGAATATATGGGGCCGTAGCGGAAGAGTGGCGGACATTAAACAGAACACCTGGCTGGCTCGTGGCAAAGCGAAACGCGTAGTATGAGCCAAGCTTATGGCCGTGCCGACACCAAACCAAGATCAGCGGCCTAGAGAGGCAATGATCCATTGCTCTGCATGGGATCGCAACCAGCACTTGGCCGAAAGCTGCGCTCTTTCGGACCGAGAGTTCAGCCCCTGTCCCACCTGTTTCGAGCAGCAAACTCCGCAGACGTCGAAAACGACCACTCCATTGTAGTAGTCAAGTCGCAATTCGCGGCCCTTTCAGGTGTGCGTTAGATAAACGAGAACTGCTATTGTTGAGTACCGGGGAGATTGATCCAGTTTTTCATTGCGCCGTGACCCGGCACAACTCTAAATATGTGTTTATAAGCGGATGGTTACGCCGGTCTAGGTGGGGCGGGCAACGTGGAAAAACGGATCAAATCCTGCTGAAATTCAACAGGCGATGCTTGACGCGCGGCCCACGCTCAACTGGGTGGTCGAGACGCCAAGAGTGCTGAGTATGCTACAATTTGAACGGCGTCGATATGGACCTCGGGACTTCACGAGCCTTCTCCGATTGAGGCCCGCACAGTGTGTCAGTCTTTCCGTTTCCCGTGGTCCAGCCCGAGGGGTTCACTCCATCGCTGGGTCACTTCTCAGTGAAAATCAACACCCTGGCCTCCAACCGCGCATCAGAGAACCCCTCAATTAGCGATTCCATCGACCTTATGTCGGGCATAAGGCAGGCAGCTGTTGCGAGCGCATCGGCAACCGCTGCAGAGGAAGCGGAGATCGATACCATATGCCATGGCGCAGGTGTGGGCATGCCCGTTGCGGGATCGAGGATGTGCCCGTCCTTGCCGGTCTGGTCGAAGGTCGTGCCGAACGGGGCTGACGTAGCGAGCGCGCGTTGACGCAGGCCCAGTCGCTCGCCCGATTCCAGCCGGACCGGCCATTCACCGCCGCCGGGGCGACCGCCGAGCGCGCGCCACTCGCCTGTGTCGATCAGAATGTCGGTCAAGCCTTCAGCCTCCAGCAACGCAGCCACACGGTCTCCTACGTAGCCTTGACCAATTCCGTTGAGCGTCATTGCCATGCCCGGGTTCATTGTGATCACAGACGTATCCAGCCGAACCATGGGCCAGCCGACATTGCGTCTTGCAACTTCTATCGCTCGAGCATTGGGTCGCTCACCCCGGGCGGCAGCTTCGGCCCAGAGAGCCCAGAGCGGTTGTATTGTAGGATCGAAGCGCCCGCTGCTCGCCTTGTGTATCGCACTGGCCAGCGACAGGCATTCCAGCAGTTCGAAGGGCGGATTGGCAAGCCGGCCGTCTCGATTGAGGGTGACCAGAGCGCTGTCCGGGCGATACAGGCTAAGAATGTCTTCCAGCCGGTTGATTTCTGCCATGACCCGGCCGGCGATGGCTTCGCCCTCTGGATGGTCGAGCCGGACCGAGGCGCGCGCGCCAAGTGCTTGCCCTGTCCAGTGGCGGATTGAATGCGTCGCGGCACGCGCGGTTGCAGGAAGGATGGCAAGGGCAGCAGAGATACTGATAAGACGGCGACGGGTTATAGGCATGGATTATCCTCCAGCTTGGTTGGGCAGGGCACGTAGGCGACTTTGAAAATCCGCGTCAAAACCGTCTTGCTCCGGCTCGGTTTCGACCGGCGCCAGAACCATGTTGTCGGTAATTTCAGCCAATGTCAGCAATCGTCCACCATCAGCCAAGGCGAAGGCCTCGGCTTTCTCCCTGCTGGAAAACGGCACTGTCTCCGGAGCACCCATCCCACCCATACGGGTCGAACCGACAACGTAGACGACCTTGTCGACCGCGAACCAGTTGCCGTCGCCGGGCCGATCCCAGGTCGCGCCCTCGGCTCCCATGTCGTTGACGTAAACAGCAACGATCGGCGCCATCTGCTCGGGACCGCGCATATAGGCGATTGCATCGCGCACCTGGCTGAAGAAGAGTGGCGCAGGATTGCCTTCGAGAAACACCTGCGCTTTCGGACCCGGATGCTCCAGCAGGTTCATCTGGCAGTAATGGCCGAGAGTTTCCGCCGTCATGTCTTGCGGCGTGACGTTCTGGACTTCGTCACGCTGGCAGGCAGGCAGAAGTGCGAGCGAGACAACAAACAACAAGGAGCGAAGGCCTGCACCCAGCGACGGTATCATCGGGTTTCTCATAGCTTTTGTCATGGGGTCACCTTTCGGAACGCGGCAACTGCAATCGCAATGGCGACGAGTGGCCAGAGGACAAGCGAGGCGGCCGATTGCCAGAGGGGAATGGCACCTGCCGCCCCGCCAATTCCGCCGGCGGCTGCGACAGCCTCGCCTGCCGAGAGGTTGAAGACGCGAAAGGCATCGGCCGGATTTGCGAGCAAGGCGAAAGGCAATGCCTGCGTCGTGAAGGCGCCGCCGCTATCGGTAACGATCAGCGCCAGAAGCGCCAGATCGTAAAGCACCACAGCAACCAGCCAGAGCGCGATCGCAAGACCCGCGGCACCGGACGGGCGCCTCGCCAACGACGAAAGCGCATAGCCGGCGCCGAGAAAGGTAGCGCCGAGCAGAACCGAGGACCAGATCAACCGCCACAGCGAGCCCATTCCCTGGATCGCGTCCTGATCGGACCAGACGGCTACAAGCGTTGCTGCGCCATAACCCAGGGTCACCGCAAGCGCGAGGATTGCCAGATGCGCCAGGAGCTTGCCGAGCAGGATCTGCAGGCGAGAGACAGGATAGGTGAGGAGTAGCGGAAGTGTCCCGCGCTCTACCTCGCCCGCCACGGCGTCAAAACTCATCAGCAACGCAAGGAGCGGCACGAGATAGACGGCCAACGAAGTGAGGGAGGCGACGGTCACGGACAGCCGGTCCACGCCGACATCGCCCGTCGGGGCGGATCCGGCCGCAGCAAGCACAAGTGCAAACAGCACCATCATGCCGGTAGCAATCGAGACCCAGCGATTGCGGAAGGCAATGCTGAATTCCGAGATCGCGGTGGCGATGATTCTGCTCATTGCCCGTCTCTCCGGCTGAAATGGCTATAAATATCTTCGAGGCTCGGCGGGACGACATCCAGATCTGCGACCTCTGCGCCCCGTGCAGTGATACGTGCGAGAAGTGGTAGTTTCTCCGCTTGCGCGCAGCACAGATGCAGCAGGCCATCGGCACCGACGGATGCTTCCGGAAATGCCGCTGCCAGCGTGAGTTCATGACCGTCCGCCGGGCGAACAAGAAGGACGATCGGGAGAGCAGCGCGGGTTCTGAGTTCGGCAAGGGTACCTTCCGCTACCAGAGCACCACCGGACAGGATCAGGATGCTGTCCGTGCGCGCTTCCACCTCGGTCAGCACGTGAGAGGAGAGAAGGATAGCGGTTCCGTCGGCGGCCAGTCCATCGAGCAGGTCGTAGAAATCCCGCCGCGAAACCGGGTCGAGACCCGAGGTAGGCTCGTCGAGCACGAGGAGACGAGGGCGACCGATGAGTGTCTGTGCGAGACCGACGCGCTGACGCATGCCTTTGGAATAGGTGCCGATCCGCCGCCGCGCAGCGTGCGCGAGACCGACACGCGCCAGAAGTGCTGTTGCTTCGCGCGGGTTTTCTCCGCGCAGCGCCAGATAATGGCGGACCTGCTCGTCGCCGGTGAGCGCCGGGTGAAAGGCGACATTCTCCGGCAGATAGGCAACCTGCGTGCGCGCAGCCGGCGACCCCGGCGCCTCGCCGCAGACCGAAACGTCTCCGCTGTCGAACGGAATGAGGCCAAGGATGATCTTCATCATCGTCGATTTGCCCGCACCGTTATGGCCGAGCAAGGCTGCGCGCATCCCTGGCTGCAATGTCAGCGAGACATCCCTCAGCGCATCGACGGACTGGAAGCGCTTAGTGAGTCGAGAGATCGTCAGCGTCGGTGTCATCGTAATTTCCTTCGGCCCAACGACCGGCAGCCTCGGCTTCGTACCCGAGAATTCTAGAGGGAACCGCTATGGTTAGGGGGCGCATCAAGGGGGAACTATCGCGGACGCCGCCTGGAAGCGTGGCCGGAAAATCCCGCTGGCTCCAGCGCACGAGCTGCACGGCCGGCGAACCGATCAACAGGCTGGCCGCAGGTTGTGACCACAGGATTTGATCCATAACATCGTTTGGCCGGTAGAAGCTGTCGGCTCTTCCGTTGCCGTCGAGGTCGAAAGCCGGATGATCAGACCAGAAATTGCCCCTGCCCTCATGGCTCCATTCCATGTTCCGGGTGCCGACATACTTGACCTGCTCGCGATTGGCGATGAACGCGTTGCCGGTCAGCACGTTCTTCTCCGAGCCCGCGGTAAAGTGAAGGCCAATACCGCAACCCTCGAACCGGTTTTCCCAGATGAGATTCTTGTGGGCGTTGTAGATGAACAGGCATTTCTTCGTGCCGCCGCGCACCAGATTGCCGGTGACATCGGCATTGTTGGCATAGTTCAGCATTAGCCCGTGTTCGCGGTCGCCGAGGCTGAGATTGTCGATGATCCTGGCCCGGTCGGAAAACATGATGGCAAAGCCAAGATGATTGCCGATCGAGATGTTGCCGGAAACCTCGGTATTTCGCGTATACATGAAGTGCACGGCAAAGCGCAGGTCGCGCATGATATTGCCGCGATAGATGCTGTTCGAACTGGCATTGGAGAATATGCCGTCGCGACCGTAGCGAATGGAGTTGCCTTCCAGCAGTGTGCCGGGGCTGTTCCAGACATAGATGCCGTTTCCCCGCTCGTTCATCCGCGGGCTGTCCGTGCCGATGATCTCGTTGCCGATGACGGCGGCGTCGCGACCTCCATGTACATCGATGCCATGCATATTGCCGGCGACGAGCAATTTTTCCACACGTACCCGATCGGCCCCTTCCAGGATCTTCACACCCGCATCAAGGTCCTGGTTGATGCGGCCCGAGCCGGTGACAGTGAACCCTGTCAAAGTCACGTCGGTCGCGCTGATTGTAACCACGCTGCCTGACCCTTGCCCGTCCACCACCGCCCCTCGCGGGCCGATGACGGAAAGCGCCCGGTCGATGACAACGGGACCTGTATAGGTTCCGTCTTTCAATCTCAGCACATCGCCGGGGGCTGCCCCGGCGATGGCGACTGCAAGGCTGCCTGTTCCCGGTGCGATCGAACGCTCCTCAGCCGCAAGCGGCGAGGTGAGAACAAGCCCGATCAGGAGAACAGAGAACCGCATGGATCAGGCGTCCTTCGGCTCGACAAACATGCGTCCTCGCATTTCCATATGCAGCGCATGGCAAAACCATTGGCAATAGTACCAATAGACACCCGGATTCGCCGCGACGAAGGTGACCGAACTCGTCTGCTGTGGACCAATCTCCATCGCGACACCATGATTGCCCATTGTGAAGCCGTGAGTGAGATCATCGATCTCGTCGAGATTGGTGACGATGACAGTAACCTCGTCACCCTCCTTCACGGAAAAGCTTTCCAGACTGAACGCAGGAGCTACAGAGGTCATGTAGACGCGTACCTTGTTGCCATCGCGGACAACCGCATCCGTCCACTCATCGATATTGACGTCGTCGGCCTCGGCCCGCTTACGCGTTTCGGCCCACATCGGATCCTTGCGCTCCCAGATTGAACGGATGTTTGGCAAGATCGAGGGCGCGACGGCGATGGCATCGTGAGGCTCGGCAAAAGTCGGGCCATCATGCACCAGCCTCATCTTGTCGCCGGAGATGTCAATGAGCTGGTCGTTTTCCGGCTTCAGCGGTCCGACATTCAGGAAGCGGTCTTTGGAGAATTTGCAAAGGCACACCAACCAGTCGTTTGCCGCATCAAGCGTCTCGCCCATCACGATCTTCAAATGACCGGGCTGGTATTGGACATCGATCTTATCCTTGATCGGATCGACCTTCTCGCCGGCGTACGCACGGATGGCCTCGTCGATATTCCACTTCACCACCTGGCTGTCGAGGAAGAGCGATGTGTAGGCATTGCCGCGTCCGTCGAAAGCTGTGTGTAGCGGTCCAAGGCCGAGTTCTGGCTCTGCCACAACTGCGCTGCGTGGCTCGGCATTGTCGTAGAACAACGCGTCGAACTTCGTCACGTCAAGAACGGTGACAGTTGGCGAAAGCTTGCCGCCAATGCACAAGTGCTTCTTGTCCGGCGCCATGTTGCAGCCGTGCGGATTATTGGCGATCGGGATGTAACGGGTGAAGAGGGACTTCGCTTCCTTGCGGCCATCTACGACCTTGACGCCATTGATCTCCTCGAAGCGGCCGGCGGCGATTGCCTTCTCGATTTCGGCGAGGTTGAAGACGACGACATGGTCCATCTCAGACTTGGTCATTTCCTCGAGGTTCATGCCCATTTCCGAATTATAGCTGGTCGAGAACGCCCATTTGCCTTCGTAGTCGGCGTCGCAATTGTCGAGGTTCCCCGATACCTTGACCTGCCAAGCCACGTCCCACTTGTCGGCATCGACTGCAGTGAAGATGTTTACATAGGTCGACACGTCGGTCATGGTCGAACCGTCGTTGACCAGCGGCGCCTCGTCTTCGCCATTGCAGAAGACGTAATTGGAGCGCGGCCATTTTTGCGGACGCAAGCCGTGGATACCCTTGGCATTCGGGATTTCCAGAATTGCGTCGGTCTTCATCACGTCGCAGCGTACGCGGGCGACGCGCGTGTTCGCCTTGTCGTTCATGAACAGGAAGCGGCCGTCATACTTACCCTCGGTAAAGGACATGTGGACGTGGTGCAGGTCACCGTTGTCGTGGATCTGCTTGCCATTGGCGGCAAGTTGCTTCTTCGTCTTCTCCGACATCGTGCGCTGATGGATCTGGATCGATTCATTTGTCTGCCCCCAGCCGGTGGCAGAGCAGCGGTTGAACACCGGTACGCGCATCAACTCGCGCATGGAGGGAATGCCGAGGATGCGCATCTCACCGGTCTGGCCCGATGACCAGAATCCATAATAGTCGTCTAGCTTGCCGGGTGCGACAGAACCTTCGCCTCCTGTCGCAGCGCGGGCCGAAGTTGCCAAGGTCGTAGCGCCTAGGCCGAGCGCAGCAGTGCCCACCGTACTGGCTAGGACGGCTGTACCTGCCGTGGCACTGAACAGCTCCCGCCGGCTCAGACCCTTTTTGTCATTCATTTCCATAATCGACTTCCTTTTTTGCTTAGACTTGTGCTGCAGATTGGTGAACCGGACTAATCCCAGGGCTTGCCGCGATTTTTGCCCGCGACTTCATCTTCTTGATCACGACGGGGCAGACGCTTTCGGACTGGTAGAGCACCTGACAGTGCAGGCAGTTGATGCACTCGTTCGGGTTGATCTCGCCGGTTCGGTGGATCGCCTGTACCGGACATTGATTGGCGCAGGTCTGGCAGGGACTTCCACACTCATGGTAGCGCTTGAGCCAATCGAACATGCGCATGCGCGCCGGGATCGCGAGTGCTGCTCCCAGAGGGCATAGATAGCGGCAGTAGAAGCGTTCAACGAAAAGCCCGGCAACAAGAAGTGCTGCCACGTAAGCCACGAACGGCCAGGCGCGGATGAACTTCAGTATGATCGCGGTCTTGAACGGTTCTATCTCGGCCAGATGCTCGGCTTGTTCGACACTCATCAATGAGACCCCGAACAGACCTAGGAAAATCATGTATTTGAGCGGCCACAACCGCTCATGCAGCCCCCAGGGGAGTGTCCATTGTGGGATGCGCAGCTTGCGGGCGATCTGGTTGGTCAGTTCCTGCAGGGCGCCGAATGGGCAAAGCCAGCCACAATAGGCACCACGTCCCCAGAACAGTAGAGCTGCCGCAACTGAGAACCAGAGAATGAAAGTCATCGGATCGAGCAGAAAGGCCTGCCAGCTGAAGCCGGTGACGAGGCTGCCGAACAGCGCCATCAGATTGACCACTGACAGCTGGGCGTTGGCATACCACCCAAGGAAGACGAGCGTCACCGTCAGGAAAAGAATGCGGAAGATGTAAAATCCTCTGGCGTTTTGGACCGCGTAGGTCTGGAAGAAGAAGACACCGGTCAGCACGAACAGCATGGAGCCAAGGACCGCAATCTCCAGTGTCTTGTCGGCCCAGATGCGTTTCCACAAATTCGCCTGCGCCGTTCCCTCATCCCGGTCAACGACGGTCTCGACATTTTTCACCGGTGCCGCGACAGCCTTCAGATATTTCTGCGGTAGCTGGTAGCCGAGATCGAAAGTATGGAAGACCTTTTCGATTGGGCCTACCTCGCGATGCGCCAGAAGCTGGATGCGGAACGGCTTGCTCGGATCGAAGCCAACATTTGCGGGTATGCGGAAGAGATCCATTTCGGTGAAGTTTGGCGTTCCAGGAAGGGCGATACTGCCGAGACGACGATGGTCGCGGTCACGAAAGCGGACGGAGACATCATCCTGGATTAGGACGATGCGATCGAAGATGCCGCCGCGCACGTAGCCCGAGCCCTTGAACGAATAGAGCCCGCGTCCTACCAAGGCGATAGCGCTTTCGCCCTGCCCCAGCCAGGCATTGAGATTGGTCTCTTCGGCGGAGCCGAGCAATGCCTTGCCGATGGCTGGCACGGAAACCAGGGCAGCATGCATGTCAATGTAAGTCGTTTCCTGCGGTTCCGTCAGCGCGCGCTCACCGGCGCGCGCATCGGGATGCCCAGCGAAAGCGCTATTGACCTGGGCCACGTCCAGCGACAGCCGTCGGAGAGTGCCATCGCCCTCGGCCTCGACCCAGTCGACGGGAGGTGCGGCATCGGGGGCAATTACAAAGCGCGGTCCAGCATCCTGCGCTTTCGTCGTCAAGCCGCCAAGACCGAGCGCACGAGCGACCTTCAGTCCTGAACGGACGATGGAATCGTCGATCACCATAACCGTCACCGTCGCGCCGGAGATGATATCAACCTCATGGGCCGTGCCGCCGGAATTTGCTTCAGCGACCAGATCGAGGCCGGCGTAGCCGGCGACCAGAGCCTTGACCTTCGCTTCCGGAATGCCAATCAGAACGATGGGCTCCGAGTGCTTTATCAACTGGACGCCGATGATTTTCGCGTCCATGTCCACCGCCACAAGCGTGTGAATTGGCTTTCCGGAGTAGCCCGTCGTGCCGACGAAATCCGATGTGACGAATACCCAAGCGACGGTTTGCCCGTCCTTCAGTACCGGTGCAACGGCGATATCCTCGCGCACGGGACCGAACGCCTCTGCGCCCGGAACGAGATCCGAGGCGGTTGCCGCAGGCAGATACTGGTGCAACACCGTCGCCGCGCTGGCCGAAACCGCAAGGCAAAGTGTGGCACACAGCAAAAGGACCAGACGGTAGATTTTCATTCCAACATTCCTGCAAATCGTCACCGAAGCATTGGAACCTTCGTCGAAGGGGATCCTTGCGCTAGATCAACCAATCACAGTTTATCCAAGCAAAATCCGTGGCCTGTGTGGCGGATTGGCGGGATGCTGCTCGACCTGGGGGTGTTCTCGCCCTCGTCCGGCCGGAATTCAGCCAAAGCCGCACAGTCCTGTCGCGCCTGTTCGGGTACGAACTGGGTTTGCTGATGGGCCTTACCCACTGCCTTTGCACTCATCATGGTGAGAAGGCTGAGCCGCACCGAAAGCCCAGGCGCCGTCGCTTTCTAATTTGTCGTGGCTCTCACTGCTGGTGGCCTGTTCAGACGACCGTTGGCATCCGCCTTTCTGCTGCCTTGCCGCTGGTGCTGGCGTGCTCCGGAATGGCGGCCATGGAGGGGAGGAAAGGCAAGGCGCGCTGACGAACGCACCATCCGGTCTCACGCACCTGTGCAACCTCGGCTCCCGACAGTGGAACGATCACCTGCGTTGCGGCATGGCAGGTCAGAAATTGCACGTCGACGCGGTAGACAGTCCGCAGCGCATCGGGTGTCACGATATCGTCAGTGAGGACTGTGCCGGCGGCAAGGTTGAGGTCGTGAAGGGCGATCAGCACCAGTGTGCCGATCCGGCGACATAGAAATTCAGGATGCAGCAACGCCTGTGCAAGTCATGTCTTGCCGCGAGCGAAAATTCGATCCTTCCAGATTTTAACCGTCATGGTCTTTGCAAGGTAGTCTGCCGTTGTCGCCCCTATTTGATTTTGTTCACTGCGGGTCGCCGTCCTTCATCGACAAGCATAGCAAGACCTGTTTGCTCCGCCGCAACGTGGCGACGCACGCATTCGAAAAAACCTCTCAACATGTATCCGGTTCCATCAGGTGATATCTCGCAGCCGCCAGCAGCCAAGGTTTGGAGTGCATGCACAACTTCGACCGCAGCCAACCGGTCATGTCGGTGTTCAGCCACCAGATGTTCAATCGAAACCGCCCTGTTGGAACCGCCGGGCTTCTGGCCCAAGAGAGGGAACAGGATCAATTCCTCAAGAGCCTGTGCCCGCTCAAGCGAAGAAACCAATGTTCCGGAGACATTAACGCAAAGACGCTCATCAATACGCGCGGGCAAACCGTCGGCGATTGCTTCGAGCTGAGAGCAAAGTTTCAGAAGGTCGATATGATTTCTCCTCAGTTTTTCGATGTTTTGCGGCTGCAGTCCACTAGACTCTTTCATTCCTACCTCCCGCTCACTGATCTGCCGGCGGTCTTGCGGTCCCACGACGAGAGCAGATCACCTCCACGTCATCCTTTCACCCTACCCAATCTAGTCTCGCTCGCCTTGCTTCTCTTTGCGAAGGACAATAAAGCGGCACGAGGCTATTAAATGCCGTGATCCAAAAGATGGCGTTCACTGCATGTCGTCGTCGTGGCGATGGATGCCTTCGCACCACCGTCACAATCCTGGCGGCACGTGGACTTCGAATGCGCCCCGGCAACCATCCCCGCGTCGCGCAGCTTCGGTGCGCGACGCGGGAGTGAAGGGAGAGCACTCTGAAGAGTTCAGAACTGGCTTTTCACGCCGAGATAGAAGCCACGACCGTCGCCAGGTAGAAAGGCCGCCTGGTTCGGCGTTGCCTGGTCGACAATAAGAGTGGATGAAGCATATGTTTCGTTGAACACATTTGTGACTTCGCCAAACACCGACAGATGATCGTTGATGCGGTATTCGGTCTTGAGGTCTATCACGGCATACGGGTCTGCCCACAGGGAGTTCATGTTGTCGACAGGGGTTCTGTCCGGGACCCATTTTACGCTTGTGCCAAACGACCAGTCTTCTGTCGCCTGATGGGAGAATGCGGCATTGAAAACGTGTCGAGGCGCGCCTGCCAGTCGATTGTTTCCCCGTAATACATCATCGTGAAACCTGAAATCCTGATAGGTGTAGGCCAGACGTCCCATCAACCCGTCATACAGCTCGGCGGTAAGGCCGAGCTCAATTCCGAAATGCCGCGTCTGGTCCGCATTGATCGCGCCAAGCGAGGCACCAGTCGCATCTCGCAGGCTGAGTAACTCATTGTCGACCCATGCGTAATAGGTGGTCGCGTCCCAACTCAAGCCACCCAGGTTTCCGCGCCAGCCAAGCTCGGCTGTCGTTGCGGTTTGCGCCTCAAGATCCGGGGTCGAGAATGCTGCTGCTGCCAGCGATGGATTTCCGGGCGTCGGACGTCCCGGACTGCTATTCGGCGTGCCGTTAACCGTGGCGAGCAGGTCATCATGGGTCGGAGGTTCGAAACTCCGGCTCACGGCGGCAAACAGGATCTGATCCGGTGTTGGCTCGAACGTTACTCCGAGGCTCGGACTCCAGGCATCATAGCTGCTATCGTAAGCCGTGCTCCCTGTCGGCACTGTCCCGTTCAGCAGACGGATCGTCGGGTTTGCCGGATTGTAGGCGATTGTCGGTCTTGTCGCGGATGAATAGGTGTCATCGCTGCTGCGGGTCGCATGCGCATAGGAAAGCGCCGGTGAAATGCTCCAGTTGTCGGCGAGCGGAATGTTGAAACCGGAATGGAGCGAGAGCGTCGAGGCATCAAGATCGTTCTCGCCAAAAAGTGCGCCTTGCAGTCCCGACTGGTTAAGATAATAGCGCCGTTCGGCCGAGCCGATTGTATATTGGGCCGTCGTTTCAAACAGCGGCAACAGACGATCGGTGTCCGGTGAATAGGCATACCGCATCATTCCAGTCAGATCTCCACCGCTAGTGTCGCGAATGCCTGAAGAGACAGGGAAGCGGAATGTGTCGTCAGTATACGTGTAGCCGAGGCCCAGGTCGAACTGATGCTCACCGAGATCGATCGTCGTGCGAGAACCAATCAAATACTGGCTGGCATCCCGTCGGGGTTTGTCTCGTGCGACGTTCGGCCCGGGATTAATTACACCCGCAGGTGTGACCAGGGGGCCGTTAGAGACTTGGGACGGGTCTGCTTCAAGCGCACCCTTGTTGATCGGCCCGGCTACGTCGAAGCCGAGATCCGTATACCCGAAAAACAGCCTTGTCGTGACGAAGTCAGACAGTTCCGAAGCTATGCTGCCGCCGACCTCGATCCGCTCGGATCCATTGTAGTCGCGAAAACCATCGCGGCGCGTGACGTCGAAATGGAGTGTCGCATCAAAACGATCCCCCTCATAGGCGGTTTGTCCCGAGGTGCCGAGCTGACCGAAACTGCCACCACCGACCGTCAGTTCGGTGCCGGGCGCTGCCGACGCATTGGCAGACATGAAATTGATCGCCCCACCCAGCACGGTGGCACCCAGCCGGTTCGCCACGTAACCGCGATAGACTTCAATCGCATCGGCGGCTCCCGGATTGGCAAAGCCGACTATATAGGATCCGTCGGCCCGATTGATCGGAAGTCCGTCGCGTAGCATCAGTATGCCGCGCTCAACAGGATTCTGTTGAAGACCCGAACCTCTGATCTGCACACGTGGCTGATCGTTGGCGCCGAAGAAATTCTGAACGATGACACCTGGCGCGGAGGCTAGGGCATCCGACAGAGTTGGGGCGACAAGCGACGAATAGTCTTGGGTCAACACCAGCGAGACCCCACCTGGCACCGCACGGAGCCGTTCCGCAATGGCCGCAGGCGATCCATCGCGCTTTGCCTTCACGACGATGGTGTCTAGCACAGTGCCTGCCCCGGGCGCGGCCGACTGTGCAAGTGCTCCGCCGATTGCCGTCGATGACACCAACAACGTGGCCGCCAGCATTCTCTCAAGTCCCGTTCGAAAATCCGAACCTAAGCGGAGTCTTGTCCGCCGCATACTACAACCCCATCTCGAAAACATACGGGTTCCTTTCCCCCAAATACGTTGGTGGTTAGGTCGCAGCGTTCATTGGATGGAGAGTTCCTCATCTCCGAGACACGCGCGACCACCGACAGAGGGGGTTAAGAGGGCTAAGAAGCCTCACAGAACGAGACGTATAGTGAATTGCGCGCATGCAAATGACATAGGTCACCCACGCAGGGGCTTCTTTGCGCCGCAACAAAGACGAACGCGATTGGAATCACCCGTTCGTTCGCTCAGGCGACGTTGCTTTCCACCTGCGCCCGGAAGCCGGTGGCCGGCGTAATCCATGCCTGGCGCTCGGATGTCGGCGATACTGGAATGATGAACGGCGCACTCCTTCCGTGCTGGACGATATCGACCTCTATACCGTAGACATTACGGAGTGTGGCGCGGGTCAGGACCTCGGATGCGCTCCCCTGTCCAGCGAGGCTGCCTTTCTCCAGCAAAAGCAGGCAGGCAGTGTGGCGCGCGGCCAGATTGAGGTCGTGGATCGCCATCAGGACCAGAGCGCCCGTCCTTGCCACATAGGCGCCAAGCCGTTCCAGAACAATCATCTGGTGACGAAGATCGAGTGCGCATGTGGCTTCGTCCAAGATCAACAGGCGGGGCTGGCGCATAAGTCGTTGCGCCAGAAGCACCAGTTGTTGCTGGCCGCCGGACAGAGTGTTGATATGGCGATCGGCCAGCTGTTCAAGCCCGAACTCCTGTAGCATCCGTCCGGCCGCTTCGATATCGTGGGCACCGACATGCCAGCCCAATTGTTCGTGGCGCGCCAGAATAAGTGTTTGCAGCACCGAGAGCTGGGCTTTGACTGTGCAATGTTGTGGCATGAAGCCTATCTTGCGTCGATCCACTTTCCCGCCTAGCCACTGGATTCGACCGGTATGGGCTACCGCTCCGGCTACCGCCCCCAAAAGCGTGGATTTTCCCGCACCGTTGGGTCCAACCACGGCAACCACTTGACCGGCGGCAAGTGAGAGGGAAATCTCATTGATAATCCTTGTCTTTCCGAGGTGGACGCTGACCTTGTTCAGGCAAAGAGGGTTCGTCATGAAATATCTCCACTGCCCCGACGGGCAATCACTACAAACAACATGGGCACGCCGGCGACCGCGGTGATAATGCCGACAGGGATGACTGCGGCTGGCGATATGAACTTGCCGAACACGGAGGCGCCAATCAGGATTACAGCGCCGATGACGGCAGAAAGCGGCAGAGCAAAACGATGATCTTCACCGACGGCAGCGCGCGCCACATGGGGTGCGATGAGCCCGACGAAGCCAATGGTCCCGACAAAGGAAACAGCGCCTGCGGTCAACAGGGCAACGAGGAGGAAGCTGCGCTTGCGCAGAGCATCGACCGACAGCCCGAGACTTGAGGCATTCACGTCGCCGAGACGCAGAAGAGTGAGGTTCCAGCTGTCGCGGATGACAAGCGGCACGCAAAGGGCAAAAATGGTCGCGATGACGGTGACCGAAGTCCAGCTTGCTTTCAATAGACTGCCGAACAGCCAGAAGACGATCTGCTGCAGAACTTCAGGTGAGGCCAAGAACTGCAGCAGGGACTGCATAGACTGAAAGAAGAAAAGCACCGCGATACCGGCCAGAACAAGAATCTCCGGTGTCGAACCACGCAGCAGCGCGACAAAATAGACGAGTGCGCATGCAATCAGTGTCATGAGAAACGCGGAGGCCGGCACGACGACAAATGTAGGCAGGGGAATCAAACCTCCAAACATCATGGCAAGGGCCGCCCCAAATCCTGCTGCCGCTGAGAAGCCGAGCGTGAACGGGCTTGCAAGCGGGTTGGAAAGGATTGTCTGCATCTGCAGCCCCGCCAGGCCGAGGCAAGAGCCAACGAGCACGCCCATGACCGTCTGGGGCATGCGCAATTGCCATAGGATCGTTGAAGCAACCAGATCCTCACCCCATGGGCCGGCACGTAGAGCAGACCAGACCTCAGCCAATGACATACCCGATGGGCCGGTGACCAGATCTGTGAGGCAGAGGATGACAAGTGCCGTGGACGCGGTGGCGAGCGCAATCAATCGGTCAAGGGTCGCGCGGCGATAGTCGCCGCGCAGGTGTTGAAGTGTGGGAACGAGGACACTCATTGTCCATTGGCCTGATAGGGAAGCACGAAAACGCCGTCGGCCTCGATCGGCAACCAGGTTTTATAGTAATCGCGGATCTCAGATGATGGATCGATATCCACAAACGCATCGGGATAGAGTTGCTTTGCGATGTACTGGGCGTAGACGTAGTCCGAGAGGGTGCGGGCACCACCGTGATAGATCGCATGCACATTGCCTGCCTTGACTGCAGGCAGTGTCTCCCAGCCTGGGCGATTTATATAGGCTTGCATCCGATCGCGAGCGACTTGGAGATCTGCCCCGAAACCAATCGTAACCGCCTGCGGTTTGTTCAGCCATTCGGAACCGGCGAGGAAGATCAAGTCTGGTTGTTGTGCAAGTACATATTCCGGGCTCAGCGGACCCCAGTTTTCAACTTGCCCTTTGGCTATATTGGTGCCCCCGAGCTTTTCGATAAGGGTTCCCCACATGCCGTTGCCATAGCTGTTTCCGACCTCCGACGGCCCCTTCTGGGCAAGCTCGACATAGACTTTCTTTGTTGTCGGCCCTGCTTGTGCAATGCGCCGGTCGATGTCCTCCATCGCGGACTTATAGCGAGCGGCCAATGCCTGAGCGCGCGTCTCTGATCCGAGGACTTTGCCGAGCAGAAGCGTGGACTGGACATGTTTCTCAACGGTCTGTGCGTTGTAGTCCAAGGTGAGTACGGGAATACCCGCTGTGTCAAACTGCTTTACGCTCTCGCCAAGTGCGTCGAACGACCAGGCCGCAAGAATGATAAGATCAGGCTTGGCTGCGATCGCTTTTTCGATCGAAAAAGTGCCGTTCTCAGTATCTCCGATATCGGGGATGGAGGCGATCATCGGGATGGCCTTGGCATAGGCGGCGAATTGGTTCGGACGCCAGTCTTTCCAGGTTGATAGGGACAGAGCGACCACTCTTTCCATCGCGCCTGGGCCTGCCACGGCAATGAAATCTTCGTAGTAGAAACCAAGCACAATGCGCTTGGCGGGCGCGTCAAGGCTCACCTCACGACCCTTGACGTCGGTGACTTTGATGTCCGCCATGGCATGACCGGCAAGCGTCACGCCAAGAAATGCGGTTAGAAGTCTGAGTGTCTTGTACATAGAATGTCTCTTTCCGGTCTATAGGGGGCGCTGCGGCGGGCGGACGGCGGTGGACGCCAATGGACGAGCGCGCCGTTGGGGTAGCGGCGCGGGCGTCGCCACATTCAAGGTCGATATATCGGGCATGGTATTGTTCCAGCTATTGGGCGCTGCGCCACATCTGTGCTGCAAACGTAGCCGTGCCTTTGCCAATGATGTCTGCAGGCACCAAGGCGCCGCGGGGCTTCACACGATCAGGGAACGGGGAGGAGCTCGTGGAGCAGTGTTGGGGCTGACGACTTGCCGCTCGACCGTAATGGGGCGAAGGACAAATGACAGCGCGCTGGTGACCATCATTCGGCGCCCAACGGAATCGGTAGGATGAGGCACAAGAATGGCTGTGCCGAGACGGCATGCCTCGCAATTGCCGCTATAGCGATGATCCTGGTCGGGTTGATGCCCTACACTCAAGCAAAGTACAGGCACCTCCCCGTCTGGCAGGGCAAACGCAGAAAGATCCAAGACTGAAATTGCGGTCCGCAGATCTTCCGGTGGCTTATGTGCGAACCCGACGAACAGTACAGCAATAGCGCAAAGCATGCGCAAAGCTACCAGCCATCTGCCGCCAATCCGTCTCACAACCGCATCTCCTTTGCCAACAGATTGCTATCGCACTGACCGATGTCGACGGTTGCGCCAGATCAATTAAGGAAGCGTTTTCCGGGTTGGACGTGAAAAACCACGTGGTTTTCACTGCGGCTGCTTGCTCGTTCTTGGTCAGCTTGCCTGTCGCACTCTCGTCAACGGACGGAAGACTGTCAAAATTCGTGGCGGTCCCGCAGCGGCAATCAGATGCGCATGCGTTATGGGTTCGTCCACTCCTTTCGAAACTATCCAATGGGAGGATCTTTGCATGGGATTTTACCACACACCATGAGACAAGTTGGCAACACAGACAGTGGCTCACGCCCAATAAAGCAGTTCGGGGAAAGAAACCGCGACCGTCGCTCTGATTTCACAACCACTCGTGCCGGACGATCAAGTAACTATCCCTCGCCGGCGCCAGAGCTGTTTTGCCTCAGTCCATAATGCGCGCGCGTGATCGCCTTGCCGTGCAAAGGCCCTGTTTCACGAACCATCCGTCCGTCTGCATCAAGGATTGCCAACCAGATTCGATTCCCGATACGGACAGTGAGGCGGAAATTGCCCGCGTCCTCTGCTTGCCCGGTTTCAACCCTGCTTTTAACCAGTCCTCGCTTCAATTTCAGGCGGAGGTCGGCACCACTCAGACCGAAGCGATTTGCCAGATCGTCCGGCTCGACAACGAAGTCGCCTTGGATGTCACGTTCGATCTTCATGGATACTGCCTCTCAGAAACGAAAGTTCGTGAAGGGGAACATGACCCTGATTGATGGGAGATACCAGTCTACGGCAGGAACAAAGACATTTCTATTTGAGATGCGACAAAGATGTTTTCTCATCAATCTGTTGCTTTGGCGGGATTGTGGAAATGAATTCCCGACGACATGGCATGAGGCCGATACCCAGGAGCGGTTGTTCATGCGTTTGTCCGATGTATCTATTACCAAGAGGATCCTTCTCGCCGTCACCGTGCCTGTCCTACTTGTCCTCGGTCTCGCCTACGGCAAAATTGATAGCGGTCTCGACCGGTATCGCGAGGCTGCGCGACTGGTCGGCGTGAGCGACTATATCGCGTCGGTTGGAGACGCCGTTCATCTCCTACAGACCGAGCGAGGCCTGAGCGCGGAATTTATCGGGGGTAAAGGTCTCACTGGCGCCGATGCGCTGAACAAGATACGGGCCGACTTCGACCGGGTAGCCTCTCTAGTCGAACAAGACGGGCTTGTGCGATCCTTGCTGGCAGTTGAGGAAATAACTAGAGCATTGAGTGCGTTACCCGCTTTTCGTCGAGAGGTGGATGAGCGCAAGTTGACCGCGGAGCAAAGCAGCCAGTTTTACACACAGTTCGTGTCGAAGTTACTGGCTATTCCCGGCCGGCTTGCGGTGGGCGATTCAGATGCTGAATTGACGAAAGAAATCGCCGCCTTCAACCAGTTTTCTCAAGTCAAGGAACTCGCGGGGCAGGAGCGTGCCCTTGGAAATGGGGCTATTTCGTTGGGGAGGATCAGTGCTGCGCAGGTCCTCAGACTTGCGTATCTCTACGGCGCTCAAACGAACCTACTTCAACAATTCAGAGCTTCCAGCCCTGCCTACATCAGCGAGCTTGGGAGCGTTCAGCCAGATGCTCCTGGGAAACTCACTGAGATGCGGTTGGCTTTGCTTTCCTCGGGCCAACAGGCTGACCTTTCGAATTGGAAATCGTCAGAATGGCATGATGCTGCAAGCAGGCGGATCAATGACATGCGGTTGCTGGAAATCAAAGTCCTTGAGGCGCTGAGCGATCACGCAGAGGCGTTGCTGAGCAATGAAACGCAATCACTCGCCGCAGTCGGTGTGGTCTTACTGGTCGTGCTTTCCGCCGGACTAGCGTTGTCGATTGCTATCGGCCTGGGTGTCGTGCGACCTATCAAAAATCTGACCGCCGCGATTGAACAACTCGCCAGGGGAGAGGCCGATGCCACTGAAGTCGTCAGTGACAGCGGGGATGAAATTGGGGCCATGGCGCGGGCCGTTCGCCACGCCATCGAAGCTGCCAGCGAAAGGGCAGCATCTGAGCGCGCTGAGGACCTTCGTCGCAATGAAGCGCGTCAGGTTGAGGTTGAACTCGTAGCACAGGAGAGAGCCACCCGCACGCGTGAGATCGAAGACGCCTTGGGAGCCCTGGATCGTGGGTTGCGTGCGCTTGCTGCGGGACAGCTCTACTATCGTATCGATCAGCCTTTGGCGCCCACCTTGGATCCGCTGCGTGAGGCCTACAACCAGTCGGTCCAGACGCTTGAATCCCTGGTAGCAATGGCGAGAGCCAATGCTCGCTCGATCAACACCGGTTGCGCTGATCTCAAGCGTGGTGCCAACGATCTTGCGCGCCGCACCGCCGGACAGGCGGCGGCCCTGGAGGAGGCTGCGGCGGCCCTGGAAGAGGTTGCCACTGCAGTGAAGATGTCTGCGCAAGGCGCCGAGGAAGCAAGAGTGTCTGTCAGCGTCGCCAATGCCGATACGACTGAAGCTGCACGTATCGTGGCCGATACGGTCGAGGCTATGCGTGACATAGCCAGTTCGTCTGATCAGATCGGCCAGATCATCGGGGTGATCGACGAGATTGCTTTCCAGACCAATCTCCTGGCGCTCAACGCCGGTGTCGAGGCAGCGCGGGCGGGTGATGCGGGTAAGGGTTTCGCCGTCGTGGCACAGGAGGTCCGCGAATTGGCACAACGCTCCGCCGCTGCTGCGCGTGAAATCAAGCTGCTTGTCGAGCGAGCTTCGAAGGATGTGTCGAGCGGCGTCGCACTAGTCGGCCATACCGGCGCAGCGCTCGCCGGCATAGAAAGCCATGTGCATATTATCAATCAGCAGGTCAGCGGCATCGTGCAGTCGTCAAAGGAGCAATCCGTTGCACTTGCAGAGATAACCTCAACGGTGGGGCAACTGGATCAGATCACTCAGCAGAATGCCACCATGGTAGAGCAGGCTAACGCGGCAACGCAGTTTTTGGCAGAAGAAACCTGCAAGCTGGGAGAGCATCTGGATTGCTTCCAAACCAATGTCGGTGACTTCGTGCATCGGCAGGCAAGAGGTCTCGCCGCGTGAGATCGAGGAGGCAGAACGTGCAGATCGCAATCGTCACCATATCGGACCGTGCCAGCAGGGGCGACTATCCGGATAGAAGTGGACCAGCGATTGAAGCCTGGTTAAGTGAAGCTATTTCCTCGCCCTTCGCCATCACCAGGCGGATCATTCCTGATGGTTTAATACCGGTCCGAGACGAACTGATCGCGCTTACAGATCACTGCGATCTGATATTGACCAGTGGCGGTACGGGCCCCGCCGAGCGTGACGAGACGCCCGAAGCGATGCGTGAAGTCCTTGTCAAGGAACTGCCAGGCTTCGGCGAACTCTTGCGCTTTGCCAGTCTCAGACAGACGGCAACGGCCATTTTATCACGACAAACAGCTGGTATCCGTGGCCGGTGCCTGATCATCAATCTGCCCGGCAATCCAGCATCGATCTCACTCAGCCTTGATGCCGTATTTCCTGCCGTTCCCTACTGTCTCGATTTGATTGGCGCAGGCCGCGTCGAGACCAATCCCGACAAAGTGAAAACTACACGGCCCGCTCCCTAGCCTTGTTATCCGTGCACGCCCGAGATGTCGCATTTCACCAATCGGTTTCAACCATGTAATGAGCCTCGGCGATCACCCTCTTCAGTTCGTCCACCGCATTGGCTTGTGGCAAGGGTGTTCCTTCCATTTCGGGCGGTACCTTCCAGCCAGGGTCGATACCGCGCATGTTCGGCAATTCGTGTGCTATGCCCTTGTGGCAATCGATACAGGTTGCCCTGCCGCTGATCAGATAACGTCCGTGAATTTCCGCTGCCCGCACAGTCTGTTTGGAAAAGTCCATCGCACCGGCGGAATGGCAATTGCGGCACTCCAGGCTGTCATTCGACTTCAAGCGGGACCATTCGTGCTGGGCAAGCTCCAGACGGTGATCGAGGAATTTCTGGCGGGTATTGATCGTGCCAAAGACCTTGCCCCAGACCTCCTTGGAGGCCTGCATCTTGCGGGCGATCTTGTCCGTCCATTGATGTGGAACGTGGCAGTCGGGACAGGAGGCTCGAACACCGGAACGATTGGAGAAGTGGACTGTTCGTGACAACTCTTCATAGACATTGTTTTTCATCTCGTGGCACGAGATGCAAAAGGATTCCGTATTGGTGAGCTCGAGCGCGGTGTTGAACGCACCCCAAAACATGATGCCGCCGACAAAACCACCAAGCGTCAGGAAGGCCAGGCTCAGCGTGGCTGCAGGTGTGGTGAGGATTGTCCAGACCCAGGCGGCTATGCGTTTAATCCTGTTCATTGCCTATTGGTCCCCAAGATGCTTGACGCCCATTTCGCTCATGTCACGGAAGGTGTTTTCGATCAGGGGCCGAGTGTCGGCCTGAGGGACATGGCAGGCTGAACAAAAATAGCGTCGCGGTGAAACGTCGGCAATCATCTGCCCCTCCCGTGTCATGTAATGTGTCACGCTGATCATCGGAGCCCCGGAAGCCTCGGTGAATTCCCGTTTGTGGCAGGAAAGGCACCTGTTGCTGTTGATCGACAATTGATAACCCTCGATAGAATGAGGGATGACCGGTGGCTGGTCGGGATAGGCGCGCATCTTGCGAACATCGTCGACGACCCATTTTGGTACCGGCTCCGCTCTGACTTCGCCCATCTGATCGGGTGGGCCCGACAGATCTGGAACCATCTGCGCCAGAGTGACGGTGCCGGCAATGAGCAATATGCCGGTGGCAAGCAATATCCGACCATGCGACCGGATCAGGCGATTGGAACGACTTTGACCGCGCATTTCTTGAAATCCGTCTGTTTGGAGATGGGATCGGTCGCGTCGAGCGTAACCTTGTTGATCAACTGGCTGGCATCGAACCAGGGGACAAAGATCACGCCCGGCGGCATTCGATTGCGTCCGCGCGTCTCGACGCGACTGCGCATCTCGCCGCGTCGCGAGACAATCCTGATTTCAGCTCCCTGGTTGATGCCGCGCTTTCGCGCATCGTCGGCATTCATGAAGCAGCGCGCACCCGGAAAGGCCCTGTAGAGTTCAGGAACGCGCATGGTCATCGACCCGGAATGCCAATGCTCTAGAACGCGGCCGGTAACCAGCCAGAAATCGAAGTCCTCGTCCGGACTTTCGGCAGGCGGTTCATAGGGCACACCCAGGATTACAGCACGGCCATCTGGTCTGCCATAGAATCTAACGCCCTCGCCAGGCTTCACATAGGGATCATAGCCTTCGCGATAGCGCCACCGGGTTTCCTGGCCGTTGACCACCGGCCATCGCAGCCCTCGTTCTTGATGGTAACGGTCATAGGGGGCAAGGTCATGCCCATGGCCTCGTCCGAAGGCAGCATATTCCTCAAACAGTCCTTTCTGAATATAGAAGCCGAATGCTTTTGCCTCATGGTTCTCATAGTCCGTAGCGGCCTCGTTCAGGGGAAAGCGATCGACTTTGCCGTTCTTGAACAGCACGTCAAAAAGGCTCTTGCCGCGATAGGTTGGATTGGCATCGAGCAGGTCAACAGGCCATACCTCGTCCGTGGTGAAGCGCTTGGAAAATTCGACCAGCTGCCAAAGATCGGAACGGGCGTCGCCGGGCGCATCTACGAGCTGATGCCAGACATGGGTACGGCGTTCGGCATTGCCGTAAGCGCCTTCCTTTTCCACCCACATGGCTGCCGGCAGGATCAGATCGGCACTCATTGCTGTTATGGTTGGATAGGCATCCGAGACCACGATGAAATTCTCGGGATTTCGGTAGCCCTGGTAAGTCTCGTTGCTGGTATTTGGCGCGGCCTGAATGTTGTTGTTGACCTGAACCCAGTAAAAACTGAGCTTGCCGTCCTTCAGCATACGGTCCTGCTGTACGGCATGATATCCGGGTTTGTCCGGCAGCAGGCCAAGGGGAAGTTGCCAGATCTCTTCCGCATGTTTACGATGCTCCGGGTTCGTTACCGTCATGTCCGCAGGCAGCCGGTGGGCGAAGGTGCCGACTTCGCGCGCCGTGCCGCAAGCCGAAGGCTGGCCCGTCAGCGAGAAGGGGCTATTGCCCGGTTCGGAGATCTTGCCGGTCAGAAGATGCAGATTATATACCATCTGATTGGCCCAGACGCCGCGCACATGCTGATTGAACCCCATGGTCCAGAGTGACATGACCTTGCGGTTGGGGTCGGCATAGAGCTCTGCCAGCTGCTTCAGAAAGCCTGGATCTGCGCCCGTGAGTTCTACTGTTTTTTCAAGCGTGTATTCGGCCACCAACGCCTTGAAGGCCTCGAAGCTGCTTGGTTCCATCTTCGCCGGTTCGGCGGAATTTGCGGCAGCTGTCTCAAGCGGGTGTTCCGGTCGCAATCCATAGCCGATATCGGTAACGCCGGTCATGAAGGTCGTATGCGCGTTGACAAATGCTTCGTTCACGCGACCGGTCGTGATGATGTGATTGGCGATATAGTTGAGGATAGCGAGGTCCGTACCGGGCTTGAAAATGATCGGAACGTCGGCGAGATCCATACTGCGATGGGTAAAAGTCGACAGCACGGCCACCCTGACATGTTCGTGACCGAGCCTTCGATCGGCAAGCCGTGTCCAGAGGATCGGGTGCATCTCGGCCATGTTCGATCCCCAGAGCACGAACGCATCGGCATGCTCAAAGTCGTCATAACAACCCATCGGTTCGTCCATGCCAAAGGTGCGCATGAAGGCGTAGGCTGCCGATGCCATACAATGGCGGGCATTGGGATCGAGATTGTTGGAGCGGAATCCGGCCCGCATCAACTTGGTTGCGGCATAACCCTCGAAAATGGTCCATTGGCCTGAACCGAACATTCCAAGTGCGGTCGGTCCCTTGTCCTTCAGCACTTTCTTTGCCTGGGTCGCCATGACGTCGAAGGCTTCATCCCAAGAGACCGGTTCGAAGTCTCCGTCCTTGGCAAAGTTGCCATTGCGCTTGCGTAGCAGAGGCGTTGTCAGGCGGTCCTTGCCGTACATGATCTTGGAGAGAAAATAGCCCTTGATGCAGTTGAGGCCGCGATTGACCTCGGCCTGCATGTCACCGTGAGTGGCCACGACCTGGCCCTCCTTGACGCCGACCATGACGCCGCAGCCTGTACCGCAGAAACGACATGGCGCCTTTGACCATTTGATCTCCAGCGCACTAACGCCACCCGGTACCGTCTGGGCAGCGGCGGGCAGGGCAATGCCCGCAGCCGCCGCTGCGATGCCCGCCGCATGGGCCTTCAAAAGCTCACGCCGCGTCAATGTGTCGGTCATGGCCTGTCGTCTCCCCGTGTTTCCATGTGCTCAAAAACCATATTGGCCGCCAGGACGCCGTCCAGCGCCGAGATCTCAGCCAATCGTTCGCCAAGCGCGCCGCTGCTGCAACCTTCGATCACAACAACGATCTTGCCGGCTTCAGCCGCATGGATTTCAACGCCCTCGATCGTAGCGATCATGTCGGCAACGTCTTGCATGCCCAGTCGTCTAGTCAGCACAACGGCACTTGATATGTAATGTTGGATGGACAAGTCATGCATCGGTGCGCTCCAAGTTCGGGTGCCAAACTCTGATTGCCGAGACGGGGCAAATGGCGATGCAGGCGCCACAGCCATTGCAGGCCGACGCATCAATTTCGGGCATGAAAGGGCCACCCACTTGAGGGTGAAAGTGAATGGCAGAGGGCAGGCATGTGTCCCGACACGACTGGCATGAAACCGCGTTGCGGGCGAGACAGTGCGAAGCGATGGCCACGACATGGGTGAAGCGTGCCGCCTCGGCAAACACGGGCTCGGGGCAGGTGTCTGCGCATTCACCGCACAGCAGACATTCACCTGCTGAAAAGTCGAGAGAAGGGCGTCCAGCTACCAGTCTTATGATGGCCGTGGGGCAGACCTTGACGCATTCCCCGCAGCCCGAGCAGTTGTCAATACTCTCGGCGCTCGCGCCTGGAGGCACGATGCGACAGTGCTCCTCAGCGGACGACCCTCCCAGGAAACGACGTCTCGAAATGGCACTCCTCCCAGCCATTTCAACCTCCCTAGTGACCGAGGGGGCCTGGTGGACCGAAGATGATCTGGTACATCCAAACCAAGAAGCCATAGCCAGCGACAAAGCCGATGGCGACCACCGGCCAGATCCCGAAAGCCAGGACGAGGAACATCACCAACTCGGACCTTCGTCTCGATTTGCGTGCGTGCGCGGAGAGATCTTCCGTCGAAAATTCTGTCATGCCAGTCGACCTTGAATTCGATTTCAGCGGAAACCAAGTCAAATCAAATGCACACGGGAGGCGTGTCTGAGGCAATTTTCGTTTTTCAAGTGTCAGACTTTTCTCCACAAAAGGCAAGGGGCGGATACGCCTTTTGCGGTTTAGTTCCTTGCGCAACCCCCGCTCCACCGCCAACGCAGCTCGTAGCGTTCTTAGGACGGAATACGGGCAACATGTGTCTCACATACACCTCAGATCACCCTCGCCCATTGGTTCACAAAAGTCGGTCGAATGCCTCCAGGAAAACTCTCTTAGCCAAAAAAAACGCCGCAGCATCGATGACCGCGGCGGCTTTTCTGCACTCAGACAAGGCGTTTCTATTTCGCAGCTACGACGGCGGCATCCATCCGTTCTCTCGCCTTTTTCGGTAGCTTCGCAGCGTTGAAAGCAACAAGATTGGTTGCGGGCGCATCTCCGACGAGAACTGCGGAGACCATTCCCATGCCGACATGCGGCGCGCATTTCACGCCATAAAGTCCGGGCACTTCGAACGTCACCTTGATCTGTTCGTTCATCTTGCCTTTGAATTCGACTGCACCGTCCGGGAACATGCCTTTGATCACTTCCGCATTGTGTCCTTTGTCAGTCGGAATGAAGGTCACGCTGTCGCCAGGTGCGATCTTCAGCCCTGCCGGTTCGAAGACCATGGCGCCCTCGGCACCCTTGTTGAGCATGTGCATCTCGAAATCTGCAGCAGCTACAAGGCCGGGAATAGCCGCGAACACAGCAGCGGCAACGAATTGAACTAGGTGGCGGTTCATTTTTTTGTCTCCAATTCCGGGAACAAAAATGTTCCGTTGCTGGAAACATAGGACGTCGAGTCGATCCCTTCTTTGCGCAAGATCAATTTTTAAAGAGAAGTCCATACACACTGTAACTTCGCTCATTTGCGTTCCGGTGCCGCCAAAGCCAGCTGTTCAAGCGCAGTCACGTTGCACACCAGGAGCTTCTGCCGCCCGCCCTTGATCAGCCCCTTGCCTTCCCATGCGCTGAGAATGCGCGAAACTGTATGGAGTGTTGTCCCGGTCATCTCGGCAATGTCCTGCCGGGAAATCGGGAAATCGATCCGCAGACCCTCCGGCTCAGGACGGCCCGCCTTCTTGACCAGCCGCAGAACCGTGTGGGCGACACGTTTTTCAACTTCCTGCGTGGACATTTCGCGAATACGA
Source organism: Rhizobium sp. 18065 (assembly GCF_902706095.1). Lineage (GTDB taxonomy): Bacteria > Pseudomonadota > Alphaproteobacteria > Rhizobiales > Rhizobiaceae > Allorhizobium. Next base: position 25,311 of record NZ_CACSJP010000009.1, on the reverse strand, counting down.
ACATGCGCTTCTTCGAGCCTTTGCCCGATGGTTTCCATCGCACTCACGGCAAGACGCGGATTGTGTTCGACGAAGTTGGGCCAAAGATCAGTCGGCCAGCATAGTGTCACGCTGTCAACCGCCGCGATTGCCGTTCCAGGGTAGTCCGGCCGTTGCAACGCCTTGGCGAAACCGAACAGGTCCCCCGGATGAACGACCCGAACGATGATCTGCTGACCATCGGCGGTCACCTGTGTAACCTTGAGGCGCCCATGGAGCAGCAGGAAAAAACTCTCCGCGGGTTGCCCCTGCTCGAAAACAGTCTCTCCGATCGGCACGCGGCGGGACTGGGCTGGTAACAAGAGGCGATCCAACTCGTCGTCTGTCATGCGATCAAACAACAGCAGCGACTTGATGACCGTCCGATCGAGTTTCACAACATACTTCCTTTACCCACCTGCTGATCGCATCAACCGAAGGATGGATATCGGTGAGGCGGCAGCAAGCTACATCACCCGAGGTGAAGAGCATAGAGCACAGGCGCGTACCAACGGGTATCTTTGACCAGACGAAAACCGACATGGTCTGGAGGAACCCCGACGGAGCAGCCGCCACTCTTCGGATCACGGATAAAAGAGCTTAACGGCGCGCGGTGTTTTCCCGCAGCAATGTAGACCCCGCAGCTTTCGGAAGTTACCGCCTGTCCTTCGATCGACAGATCGACGCGACGATTGCATGTCGAGGTCCACTCCCAGACATTGCCGGCAAAGTCGGAGAGACCATGCTCACTTTCACCGAAACTGCCGTATGCAAGCGGCTCCGGCTCTCGCGATCCCTTGCGAGCAGCCTCCCGCTCGTAGTCGGCGAGCCAGCGGAGTGCCGGGTTGTTGCCAGAAGGATCTATCCCCAGCGCATCATCCGGAAACCTATTACCAGCAGCGAAAGCGAGTTCCTTGTCGCTCGGCAGGCGCCAGGTAACACCAGTCTTTTCCGAAAACCACCGTGCATAGGCTGTCGCATCGTCATGACTGACGCCTGTCGCCGGCATATGGGCCAGCGACGGCGTCACCGATTCCCGCGCGGGGCACGCCGCTTCGGCTACGCAGGTGTCGTAGCCCATCGTGCTGACCTGGTACTTCATGATGGTCACCGGCCGCAGCATTGCCTCGGCTGCTTTTGGACCATCGACGGCGTAACCGGAGCGATAGAACTCACCTGGCTGGCGGTAGGAAAAAGAACCCGCAGCGATCAAAATTGTCGGCGGCGAGGGAAGGCTCGCAGTGCTGAACCGCACGACGCCGGACTGCGTCGCCAAGGCGAGCGAGAGAGCGCCGATGAGAACGATCGGCAGCGCGACCGAACCCATGGACAGCCAGTGGCCAGATGTGGGGATCGAAATTGACATGACGATGCTCGTTGTCAAAGAGACAAATCTTGAAGGTGCCCGACGGCGGGCACCCTCTATTTCCGACAGATCAGCTTTCAGGTTTGACCAGCGCGGTCATCAGATCATCATTCCAATCGCCGGTGACCTTGAAGTGGCCGGCAGCACCGAGCTCGAAAGCTTCAATCAGGTTGTGGTTGACATAGGCGTAGATGCCCGGCTGCTGGAAGGTATAGTAAGCAGCCCCCGCCGCACCGCCTGGTATGAACCACGTTTCCTGGTCGAGTTCCGGCGGGTTGGCGAACTTTCCCGTCGCCCAGACAAAGTCGCCATGGCCACCGATCAGGTGCGGGCGAGTGTCGCGATTTGCCTGCGAATGTACGATCAGAACGCGATCACCCACTTCCGCCGTCATCGCATTGTCGCCGGTGAGAGCGCCGACCGCGCCGTTGAAGACAATATGGCTCGGCGTGAGTGTCTTCATGACATCCAGGACGTCCGTATAGGCGTCTCCCGCACTTTCGTATTTCTTGAAGTTTCCGTCCTGGTCTTTCGGGACATAGAAATCCTGCTCGCCGACATAATAAATCTTGTCGTAGACGAGGTCGTTGCCCTTGTGGTCGGTCAGTCCCTCGCGCGGCAGAACCATGATCGCACCGTTCATACCCGATGTGACGTGCCACGGAACCATTCCGGGAGGTGCGCAGTGATAGACGAAGACGCCTGCCTTCGTCGCCTTGAAGCGCAGCACTGCTTTTTCACCCGGGTTGACGAGGGTCAGCGCACCACCGCCCAGCGCACCTGTGGCTGAATGGAAATCGATGTTGTGCTGCAGGCTGTTGCTTTCCGGGTTAATCAGGGTCAGCTCGACATAGTCGCCCTGATGCACGACCATCATTGGACCGGGCACAGAGCCGTTGAACGTCATGGCGTGCACTTCCGTGCCCTGGTCGTCGACGACGATCTTCTTCTCTTCGATCGTCAGGGTGAATTCCACCACCTTCGGCGCGCCTTCGGCTTTCTGGGCATGCGCATGGACGAATGGGGGACGGACGAGGTCGACCTTGATACGCTCCAGCTTGGCGATATCGCCGGCAACTGCCGACGCATCGGTCTTGATGTCACCGCCTTCCGCCCGCGCCGTCGTCGTCGCCATCATCGGCGCAAGGGCACCGGCGAAAGAAGCACCCGCCAGTATTGTTCGCCTGGTGAAACTGAAGCTATCGGTCATGTCATTCACTCCTTTTAGAAGAGCAGAGCAGGAAGCGCTCCGTTGCTTTCTGTTTTAAATGGAGGTGCAGATTTTTATTTGATGTGGAACAACTTCAACAGGAGATCGAATGCGGCATTCTGCCACCAGCTCAATAATAGGACCAAATAGTTTGATCTGGATCAATCGTATCTGGCCAGAAAGTCTTGCGAAGGAAAAATGCGTTTGGACAAGAACACCTATGAAAAAATACCACGGGAGATAACATCTCAACTGAGAGGTCATGGTACGCCGAGGGGACTTCAGCAGGACGGCCCTGTTCTTCTATCCTATGGATTTCGTCCATTTTTCCTGGGGGCCGGTGTGTGGGCGATCATCGCGATGATCTTGTGGCTGGCGCTGTTGACGCAAGACTTTGACTTTGCCCATCGCTACGGTCAGTCAAACTGGCATGCGCACGAATTGCTGTTCGGCTTCGCTACTGCCGCTCTCGTCGGCTATCTGATGACCACAATCCCTAACTGGACAGGTGGCTTCCCTCTGGCAGGCAGGCCGCTGGCGGGTCTCGCGCTTCTGTGGCTGGCGGGGCGGATCGCCTTGCTCTCGGTCGATCACCTGCCGATGTTACTATGCCTTTCGGTCGACTGGCTCTTTCTCCCCATCTTCGCCTTTTTCTGTGCCAGGGAGTTTCGGAAGTCTCGGCGTGTGCTTGATCTGAAGCCCCTAGCAGCGCTCATGCTACTCTCGGCGTTCAATGCCGGTTTTCATGCTTCCGCCGCGACGACCACCGATACCACATTCTGGGTACGCGCAAGCTTGTCGATCTATGTCCTGCTGATCACGTCGACCAGTGCAAAATTGGTACCGAGTTTCACCAACAGTTGGCTGGCACAAAGCGGTAAAAAGCGACTTGAACCCGCCAACCGGAAAATCGATCGAGCGGTCTTGTTGTCAACGGCGGTCGCTTTGATGATCTGGACCGCAGCGCCGCACGGTGCAATGACAACCATTGCCACCTGCATAGCCACGACATGTCAGTTAATCCGTATAAAGGGTTGGTTCAGCCGCTTCGTTCTCGGCGCACCCTTGATCCTGGCGTTGCAGCTATCCTACGTCTTTATTCCGCTTGGACTTTTCGGTGTTGCTGCCGCGAGCCTGGGGGTCATGCCGGACCATGCGGGGCTTCATCTGCTTGGAATTGGTGCTGTAGCAGGCATGATCCTGGCTATCATGAACCGCTCTATCCGCTTGCATATTGGCCGATCCGAGCGAGGAGCTGTAGCGCTCCTATTGTCGAGCCCCTGCCTGCTGCTTGCAGGCCTCATTCGGGTGGCGGCCGATCTGTTGCCCGAGTCTTATTTCCTGCTGATTGTTGCGGCAGGGCTCCTGTGGATTGCGGGGTTTACGCTCTTCCTGATCAACGCAGCGCCACTTCTGACACGTGTTCGGCGCCAGTCCAACCGTCAGGCACCACCGCCGATACGGATGAACATGCGGTAGGTGTTGCCTGAATCGTCGTAATTGCCAACCCACTGATGCCCGAGTTTTTCAAGTTCGGGCATTAGGAAGACGGGCTCGGTCGAAAAAATGGCGAACAGGACCTCGCCAGAATCCATGAGGTCGATACGTGAGAGGACTTTCTCCATCGGACCCGGAGGCTCAAGGCCGGTGAGGTCAATCCGCCACAGGGGATCCGGCCATCCTGCTGCCTCTTCCGCGCCGGCCGAGACCGAGACCTGCGGAACAGGCTTCTCCACAGGAGAAAACAGAACCTCCCAGTTACCGTCATCGATTTGCCTCACATCCGCCGAAAAGCCGCGCCTGGCCATCACGCTCAGCAGAGGCGTCGGTCGAAACGTCGCCATGAGCCGCAAGCCCTCACCCGGCTCCAACAGTTCGACCGCCTGCATAATGGACGGAAACGGTTCTCCACCATTCATCAACATCGGCCGAACATCGAGTTCCTTGAAGCGCGGCTGCATAAGATCACCTCTCCCTGGACCGGGCACACAACAAAATGCCGATCGATTTAATCGCGGATGGAGCGGCTGCCGGGGCAGCCGCTCCACTCTACATCAATGACCGCCACCGCAATTGCAATTACACCCTTCATGTTTCTCCCGCGTGATCTGCACACGCCAGATTTCCGGGCCACGTTCAAGATAGTCCCACCTGAACAGCCCGTCGAAATGGGTTTCCAAATGGTAGTGTAATGGAACCGGGTCGTGATCGACAATCAGCGTCACGGCTTGGCCTGGCTGGAGCGAATTCAACATTCCGAAAATCTGCGGATGTCGTGCTGGCCGCGGAATGGTTCGAACGTCAAGCGAGATCGTCTGCTCGTCGAGCAATGTCATGGATACTTGGTCCTGTAGATTGAGTTGGCACCTGTCACCACCAAACGGGCAGTGGCTCAAATATCTAGACCGCATTGCCATTGCGCATCGTTGTGCTGCGACAAAGATGAGCGTGCGTCTGTCAACGAAATGATGCTTGCCTTTCGACAAAGAGGCATCGCGCGTCGTGACTATTGTCAAGGTCAGATCAATTGGAGCGACACCATGACCAGCGACACTACAACTGGCGGCATCGTCAGCCGTTACGGCGAGACCCGCCTGCCCCGCTACACCAGCTATCCCACGGCTCCACGCTTCTCAAGCGTCATCGGCCCCGGCAGTTACCGGGATCTGCTCGGAAAGATTTCTGAGACGGAGCCGGCGTCGCTCTATCTCCATGTGCCCTTCTGTCGCTCGATGTGCTGGTATTGCGGCTGTCATACGACCATCAGCCAGAAGGATGCGCCGATCCTCGACTATCTCACCGTGCTGAAGCGGGAAGTGCGGTTGGTCTCAGAGGCAATTGGTCGGCGGCAAAAGGTCGACACCATTCACTTCGGCGGCGGTACGCCGACGATCATGAAGCCAGAAGAGTTTCTCGACCTGAAGCAATCGCTCGATCGCGCGTTCCAACTTGACCGGACAGTCGAACTGGCCGTCGAAATCGACCCTCGGACCCTGACGCCGGAAATGACGGATGCGCTCGGACAAGCAGGACTGACGCGCGCCAGCCTCGGTGTACAAAGCTTCGATCTGAAGGTGCAGAAGGCGATCAACCGTATCCAGACCGTCGAGCAGACCGCCGATGCCTTGGCCGGTCTTCGCAACGCCGGAGCGGACAGCATCAATTTTGATTTGATCTACGGCCTGCCGCACCAGACCGTCAACTCGGCTGCCGAAACGGCCCGCATCGCCGCCGCCATGAGACCGGAGCGATTTGCCGTGTTCGGTTATGCGCATGTCCCGACGTTCAAGAAACATCAGCGCCTGATCGATGAAAATGCTCTGGGAGACGGCCGACAGCGCCACGCCCAGGCGGAAGCAATCGCAGAGACGCTGGTTGCTGCCGGTTACCGCCGGATCGGCCTCGATCACTTCGCGCTGCCCGGCGACGCGCTTTCGATCGCCGCCGATCGTGGCGAGCTGCACCGCAACTTTCAAGGATACACCACCGACGGCTCGCAAACCCTTATCGGACTCGGGGCATCCGCGATCGGGCGCATGTCCGAGGGCTATGTTCAGAACGACGTAGCGATCGGGCGCTATGCGCAGCGTATATCGTCGGGCGAGCTTGCAACCTCGAAAGGCTACAGATTAACCGGCGAAGACCGGATGCGGGCCTCGGTCATTGAACGGCTGATGTGCGATTTCGAGGTTGACCTTGGAGACATCGCCCAACGGTTCGGCCACCCCGTCGAGGCCCTGAGAAAAACCAATGCAATGTTGGAGACCTTGCTCGCCGACGGTATCGTATCGCTGAATGGCAATAATCTGACGGTCGACACGAAGCACCGCTTCCTGATCCGGACTGTCGCGTCCTGCTTCGATGCCTATCTGGGCGAAAGCGGACGCACACACGCCGCCGCCGCCTGAGCCCCGTCAGCGAATATGAAAGAGCCCGGCTCGGTCCGTACGAGCCGGGCTCCTTCTTGCGCGTTCGCGAATCAGCGGACGAGCGCGCGGTAGATCGCGGGCAATGCCGCCGGAAGCCGACGAATGTCGGGAACGACAGCGAAGCCATGATGCCCGAAGATGGCCGGCACATAGGTCTTGGCGTCCTGATCTACGGTAACGCCGAAGAGGTGCACGCCGCGTCGCCGCGCCTCGGTGATCGCGCGCCTTGTATCCTCAAGGGCAAAGCGTCCCTCGTAGTGATCGACGTCATTGGGCTTGCCGTCGGTCAGCACGAGCAGCAGGTGCTTTCGGTTCGGCTGTTCGGCCAGTGCGGCGGTCGCATGGCGGATGGCAGCCCCCATGCGGGTGTAATATCCGGGTTTCAGCGAGGCGATGCGCTGGCGGACGGTTGCACTCATCGGTTCGTCGAAGGCCTTCACGGTTTCGATCCGAACCCAGTCCCGCCGCCTGGAGGTGAAGGTGAGGATGGAGTGATTGTCGCCGCAGGCGGCAAGCCCCTCAGCCAGCACCATCACAGCCTCCTTCTCGACGTCAAGCACACGCCGGTCGTTGAACCAAGCATCTGTCGAAAGTGAAACGTCGACCAGCAAGGTCACGGCGAGGTCGTGGGTCTGAGGCCGGCTCATCAGGTGGATGCGATCCGAGCATTCGCCGCTCGCCGTGAATTCCGTCCGGCTGCGAACGACCGCATCCAGATCGAGGTCAGCGCCGTCGAACTGCGCTCGCAGCAGTTCGTGCTTGGGCCGCATCGCCTCGAACTGGCGTCGAACACGGCGGACGAGGCTCTTCATCTCTTCGCTCTGAACGTGCGCATCCCCCTCTGTCTGCGCGGGACCGACAACGACGCGGCAATGATCCTTGAGGTAGATGCCTCGGCGATAATCCCATTCCGGATAGGTTAGGTCGGATTGCAGCGCCGCGTGGAGAAGCGCTTCTGGCGGCAGGTCGAGATCGAAACGAAAGCGGGCCGACGGGCGTCCCTGACGCTCGCCCAGCACCATTTCGTCGAGTTCATCCGCAGCTGTGGCATCGTGATCATCACTGTCGTCGGAAGGCCGGTCGACATTGACCATTTCGGCCATGGCGAGGATTTTTTCAAACCGGTTGAGAATAAAAGGGCTGCGCTCCCCTTTGGCGGCGGAATCCTTTTCGCGCATAGCGACATGACGGCCGCCCACCTGTTGTTGCCGGCTCCCCGCGCCGACAGGCTCGTCTGGCGCCTGTCGCCCGTCCGATTCCGCCCGCGACATAGCCTGCGGCCACAGTGGCACGGGCAGGACCGGCAGATAACCGGGAGGGGTCGAGAGCGGCAGATCCCCGTGAATCACCAGCGGCGCAAGGTCGGCACCCTGGCGCAGCAGGTCGATCGCGCGCGCTTCCATCTGCTGCTCGACACGTGGCAGCTTACCCCTCTGGCGTTCGGCCAGCAGGGCGAGGCAAAGCCGGCGATAACGGCTGGCAAGACCCGGAAAGGCTTCCAGGACCCGCTCTACAAGCGCGGATGCCTGCTCCAGCGTGGCAAAGTCGCGTCGCAGTGGATCTACATGCACCACGGGTTCAAGCGGCATAACGGCCATTGAGGCAGCAAGCCAGAGGTAGAGGTCGCGGTTGAGCTCCTGTTCCGGCATAAGGTCGATCACCGGCGGCAGCATCAGGCTCGCCTCGTCGCGCGCGGGCTGGATAAGCTTTTCCTCCCCAAGCCCCATGCGCTGGCGCAACCGCAAGCGATGCGTCGAAGTGTTGCCCCGCGCTGGCAAAAGTTGAACCGTTCTTTCACCGCCGAAGCCACGGAAGCAGACGGAAAGCACCACCAGCATGTCCTCTAGCCTGACCGCCTCCGCCGGATAGCGCGGCCAGGTCCGGGTATCGCCGGCGAGGTTGTGCCAAGCGCGCCCGACGGTTTCCTCCAGCTCGAGAAAATCCAGCATAAGAGCCTCACTTCTAGCGGATGATCGCTTGTGCAAGTTCGCTAAGAGCCGAGCGCACATCCGGTTCATCGGTCAGTGGCTCGATCATTGCCGCACGAACGGCATCGCGGGGAGAAAGACCGGCATCGATCAAGCTCGCGCAGTAGACGAGAAGGCGGGTCGATACGCCTTCCTCGAGATCATGCCCCTTGAGCGTCCGAAGCCGCCGGGCCAGTTCGACCAGAGGTTCGACGGCAGTAACCGACAAACCGCTTTCGGCAGACACAACCTCGATTTCCCGTGACTTGGGAAGGAAGTCGAATTCGATCGCGACGAAGCGCTGGCGCGTCGAAGGCTTCAACGCCTTGAGCAGGCTTTGGTAGCCGGGATTATAGGAAACCACGAGCATGAACGAGGCCGGCGCAGCGAGTTCCTCGCCGGTCCGCTCCAATGGCAGTATGCGGCGATCATCGGTCAGCGGATGCAACACGACGGCAACGTCCTTGCGCGCTTCGACCACCTCGTCGAGATAGCAGATGCCGCCTTGCCGGACGGCGCGAGTGAGCGGACCATCGACCCAGACGGTATCGCCGCCCTTCAGAAGATAACGACCGGTCAGGTCGGCCGCCGCCAGATCGTCGTGGCAAGAGACTGTGGTCAGCGGCAGGCTGAGCCTCTCAGCCATATGGCTTACAAATCGGGTCTTGCCGCAGCCGGTCGGACCTTTCAACAGCAACGGCAATTGCCGTGTCCAGGCCGTTTCGAACAGCGCGCATTCATTGCCGGTCGGCGAATAGGCCGGGATATCGCTATGAAGATTGCGGGGAATGGCGTTCATGGTTCTGATCCTCAAAAATCCGGAAAACCCCGCCGTCTCGCTCAGAGACGGCGGAGCAGGCACTTTATTCGGCAGGCTCGACATATCCGCCAAAGGCCGGAGCCTTTTCCTTGCCGGGCACGAGCACGGCCCAGGCAAACATCAGCGCCGAGACCAAAACAACTGCGCCGGAGCCGAGGCGGACCCAGTAGAACAGTGCCAGCTGGTCCTGGACGTCCATGTAGCTTTCGCCCAGCACGCGCTGGAGATGCACCTGAAGAACGCCGGCGAAGGTGAGCGCGAAGGTCATCACCGACATTGCTGTGCACATCATCCAGAAGCTGGCGATCGACAGCCACTGGTTATACGGCTGGCGACCGCGCAGTTCCGGAATTGCATAGGCCATGACGGCAAGGTTGAGCATCACATAGGCGCCGAAGAAGGCGAGATGCCCGTGGGCAGCCGTCACCTGCGTTCCGTGTGTGTAGTAGTTCACCGACGACAGCGTATGCAGGAAGCCCCAGACGCCGGCACCGAAGAACGCCATGACCGAGCAGCCGATCGACCACAGCAGCGCCGCCTTGTTCGGATGCTTGCGGCCCGCCTTCCAGGTCATGACGAAGGTGAAGATGACCATGGTGAAGAACGGAGCCACTTCCAGAGTCGAGAAGAGAGAGCCGATCCACTGCCAGTAGCCCGGCGCGCCGATCCAGTAATAATGGTGACCTGTGCCGAGAATGCCAGAGAACAGTGCGAGGCCGACGATGACATAGAGCCACTTCTCGACCACCTCGCGGTCGATGCCGTTCAGCTTGATCATCAGGAAGGCCAGTACCGAGGCCATGATCAGTTCCCAGACGCCTTCGACCCAAAGGTGCACGACATACCACCAGTACATCTTGTCGAGCGCCAGGTTGGTCGGATTGTAAAACGCGAACAGGAAGAAGATCGCCACGCCCCAGAGACCGAAGATCAGGATGTTGGTGACCACCGTCTTGCGGCCTTTCAGGACCGTCATGGTGACGTTGAACAGCAGCATCAGGGCGACGATGACGATGCCGACCTTGATGACAAAAGGCTGCTCGAGGAATTCGCGGCCCTCGTGGATGTGAAACAGGTAACCCACGACTGCCGCCGCTGCCGCGATAAGGAAGATCCAGAACTGGGCGACAGCCAGCTTGGGGCTGTAAAGCTCGGTTTCCGCTTCTTCGGGAAGCAGATAGTAAGTGGCGCCCATGAAGCCCATCAGCAGCCACACGATCAGCGAATTCGTGTGGATCATCCGAACGATGTTAAAGGGCAACAGTTCGGAGAGCGTGTTTGGCAGGACGTAGATCGTGCCGGCAACAACGCCGAACAGGACCTGGGCGAGGAAGAGGCCGAGCGCGCCGTAGAAATACAGCATCGCGACCTTCTGGGTTTGGTATTTCATCTCATGTCTCCTTGAGGTCACGAAGGGCTCAGCCGGCCTCGTTCGGCGGCCAGTTCTGTGTCTTGATCTTGCTGGTCCATTCGAGGAAATCGGAGAGATCGTTGATCTCGTCATCGGTCAGGTTGAATTGCGGCATCTGCCGACGGCCTTCGACACGAGAGGGCTGTGCCGCCATCCATGAGCGGAGGGTTTCGCGCGCGCTGTCGCGATCGTCTTGACCACCCCAGCGGGTCCAGACATTGCCGAGTTCGGGTGCGAAGTACGCGCCTTCTCCCAGCAAGGTATGACAATTGATGCAGGCATTCCTTTCCCAGACATGCTTGCCGCGGGCGACGCCGGCGGTCAGCGTCGTCTCGTCGGTCGAGACCGTGCGGATGTAATAGTGACTATGGGCGGTGAGCCCCACGAAGATCGCAAAAAAGAATATGGAGCCGCCATAGAAGACGTTGCGCGCTCCGGTCTTGGTCAGGCGCTCTGCCATGCCTTTGTCCTTCCGTCTGCCGGCAGCTCTGTGCCGGCCATTAATCCCCGCCATGACATCCGGCGATCCGCTCTCCGGCATTGCGGGACGTCGTCTTTCTAAGCCGCAGCCAGAAGACTTCTTTGCTTTTTGGCAAAGAAGGAAGCGGTCAGGTGTTCAAAACACGGCCACGGCGAGGGAGCGCGCGAAGGCGGCGGTCAAGAGCACGCAGGGCCATGCAATCAACGCCGCGCGCAGAAGGCTTCGGCTGTCACGAAACTCCATGAAATCGAGAATGATCAATCGTCCCTTGGCAAAAGCCATAGCAAGGACGGCCGCGACGGGGACCACCGTGTCTCCGGCAAGTGCGGCCACTACCGCCCCGCCTACGGCGAGCGTCAGGAGAGCCGCAAGCGCACCCAGAAGCTCTTCGCGTTCTCTTCGGGTCATGATGTTTCTCACGCGAGATAGAGGATCGGAAACAGCACAAGCCAGACGAGGTCGATCACATGCCACAATGTGCCGATCAGGAGGACATTCTCCCTTGCCGGGCGCCAAGCGATCAGAAGTAGTGCGATGCCTGCGAAAAGCACATGCAGAAGGTGGAATCCGGTGATGAGGAAATAGAGTTCGAAGAAGATGTTGAGGGTGGCATTGCCTGCATAGCGGACCTCACCCCAGTATTCGAAAAGCTTCACCACGACGAAGGCGAAGCCGAGCAGCGCGGCGATCACCAGGGGCCTCCTGACGCGGGATAGCGCATCGCGCCGCCTTACCGCAATCGCAACCTGATAGCCGCTCACAAGCAAAATCACGGTGTTGGTGGCAGCAAGTCCCGGTCGCAAGTGTAGGCGCGCGAGATCGAAGGCTTCCGCGTGAAGGCCAGAGAGGACAAGAAAGGCGACGATCAGGATGCCGAAGGCGATCAGTTCGCTCCACACCAGGATCCAAAGCAGCAGTTGATCCTCATCGGCGTCTTTCCGCGCAATCGTGTCGAACACCATGTCTTTTCTCCTTGTCCTTACGACGAGACTTAGATGCCACAACCACGCTCCTCTTTGCGGGAACGCAAAGAAGGCTGACAAAAGGCAAGGCAGTGTGACGGCTCGGAATATAAGGATGCCCGACATGACCGATGCACAGATTGGCCTCCTGGTGGCCACCCCGGCAATCATGGTTTTCGCACTCATGCTCCACCGCATGGGCGTTCTCCAGCCCGCTGGAACGATAACGGCCATCGGGGCCTCCGTGGCGATCGCCTTCATCCTTTTTATCGGACAGTAGGAGGCGAGGATGTGCTCATCGACGCATGGACTGACGGCGGCGGAAGTGCGACAACTTGAGGTGCATCACCGTGACCTCCTCCAGCTCTGCCTGGAGCTCGAGGACGTGGCAGCTGAACTGGACGTCGGGCGCGTCCCGCCAAAAACACAGCGCCTCGCAAAGACGATGGAACCCCTGATCTCGGCAGCGCACAGGATAGAAGAAGATAGTTTATATCCGGATCTCGAGCGGCATGCTGGCTCGTGCTTCGGATCTCTTATGATCGCCCAGATCAAGGCAGAGCACCGCGTGGATCACCGGGCTGCACGAGAGTTGGCCCTCACGCTTACCGCAATTGCTGGCCGTCGATCCAGGCTCGGACTGGATATCGTGGCGAATATGGTGCGTGGCTTCCAGGAATATCTGAGGCGCCACGTCGCTGCGGAGCAGATGCTGCTTTTTTGTCTTCTGGCAATCGAAGACGAGACGGTCGGTTCGGCCCAATGAACGAGCTCATTCTGTCGCTGCTTGTTTTCCTGCTGCTGCATTCCGTTCCGGCCATTCCTATGTTGCGATCCAATCTGATCTCCCTGATCGGATCACGGACCTATTTGGCCGCCTATTCGGCCGTCTCGGTCGCCGTGATGGTCTGGGTTGTTCACGCAGCACTTCGCAGCGACTTTGTCGAGCTCTGGGACCCATCCGGCTGGCAGGCACTCGTGACGATCGTTACATCGCCGCTCGCGCTCTTCCTCGTCCTTGCTGGTCTCATCAGCCCCAATCACTTCTCTATCAGTTTGCGGGCCGGACACGCTCCTGTTGCTGGCTACGACACAGCCTCCGATGCGCCCCCCGGAGCGCACGCCGGAGCGATAGTCGCCATCACCCGTCACCCGGTGCTCTGGGGCTTCATTCTGTGGTCTCTTGGACATCTTTTGGTCAATGGCGACCTCCGTTCCCTGACCCTTTTCGGCGGACTCGGGATATTTTCCGTCGTGGGTCTGTTCATCCTCGATCGTCGGGCACGGCGACGGCCGGATCTGGACTGGCACCTAGTCCAGGCTCAGACTTCTATCATACCGCTGGCAGCACTCATCGAGGGACGGACGATGCTGCGCTTGGACGGACCGATGCTGACGGCATTTGTCCTAACGTGTGGGGCAACCATATGGCTGCTGACAGGCGGGCACGCGCTCCTGTTCGGGGCCGATCCGATAGCGGCGCTCGCCTACTGAGCGTGGGAACAAGCGCGGTGCTCCCGGGCCAAGCTCGACCGTGATTTCGGAACCGGCGAAATAAATTCTGACTGCTCCGATCCTTGACGCACGTCAAACAACGCAATGCCGGCATCCGATAAAGGTGATCCAGCAGTTCACATTAGAAGAAGGCAGCCGATGGCGAGCGACCGCGTGATCAAACTCGGATCAAACGACAAGGGTACAGATATGCGGCCCTCCATCGGAGTGACCAGGCGCACTATTTGTACCACCATTGCAGCCACACTCGCCCTGCCTTTCCTCAACCGTGGAGCCCTTGGTGCTTCCCTCGATCAGCTTGTCCTCCATGGTCCTCCAGCGGGTCCGTCGATCACACTCGCCTATGCTGTCGGCAAGGGATTGCTGCGCGATGTCGCCAACAAGGTCGAGTTCAAGATCTGGCGCACGCCGGACGAAATGCGGGCCGGCCTGTCCTCCGGGTCGATGCAGGCCGTCGTCATGCCGACTACGGCGGCCGCCAACCTCCACACCCGAGGCATCGGCCTCAAGCTTGCCAATATCATGACGAACGGACTTCTCTACATCGTCTCGCGTGATCCGGGTATCCGCAGCATCTCGGATCTCGATGGCCGCAGCATCACCGTCCCGTTTCCAAATGACACGCCGGAACTCATCTTCGATGCCGCTCTCGCACATCATGGAATGACGGGAAGAGTGGAGATCGAACGGGCCGGAACACCGATCGAGGCGATGCAGATGCTGCTGGCGGGCCGGATCGAAACCGCCCTATTGCCAGAGCCGGCCGTGTCGGCCGCAATCTTCCGCGCGAAGACGGGCGGTGTGGCCCTTTATAGGGCGATCGACATGCAGATCGAATGGGGCGAGATGAATGGCAAGAGCCCCGTCATGCCCCAGGCGGGCCTGGCCCTCACCGACGTTTTCCTGAAAGCACAGCCTGATAGGGTAGAGGCACTCCTGGCGGCACTCGCCAAGGCGACATCAGAAGTCAATGCCGACCCGGCGGCGGCAGCCAGCCAGGCCGCGTCGGCACTTGAACTGCCATGGCCCGTGCTGGAGGCATCGATCCCTCATTCCAATCTGGTTGCCGTCCCCGCTCGCGACCTCCGTGATCCGATCGAGACGCTTTTAAAGGCCGTCGCGGAGACGCACCCTGAAATGGTGGGTGGCCGCATGCCCGATCCAGCACTCTATCTCTGAGGCTTTGACGATGGCGGGTCTGGCAAATCGTGCGGCGCGAACGTTGAAGTTCCTCTGGTTGGGCTGGGCCGGCCTCGCGGGACTGGCGGTCTTCGCCGCCGTCTGGCAATTCGGCGCGGAAATCTATGGCAGCTTCGTCCTGCCCACGCCGGCGGCGACATTTGCGACATTGATCCAGCTGATGTTCATTCCCAAAAACTGGATACTTGTGGCAGCGACAGGGACCCGGGCGCTTCTGGGCTTTGCCTTGGCCGCGATGATCGGCGCCTTCTGCGGCATCGTCGCCGGTTATCACCCAGCCGTCATGCGCGTAGCGCGGCCTCAGGTCACCTTGCTCATCGGCATCCCGCCCATAGCCTGGATCGTACTCCTAATGATCTGGTTCGGCAGCGGTGCGGGTACCGTCGTGGCGACTGCTGCCGTCGCAGCATTGCCTCTGGTGTTTGTAGGTGCGGCAGAGGGAATTCTCACGCGCGATCGTGCACTCGAAGACATGGCTCGCATGGCGGGTCTGTCTCCAATGCGCCGTCTCGTCGGAATTGCCATGCGTCAGATGCTCGACACGCTGTTTCCGGCCCTCGTCATGGCCCTCGGCACCGCTTTCAAGGCGGCCGTGATGGCAGAACTGCTGGCCAATGCCGGCGGGATCGGTGGCCAGTTGGCGAATGCCCGTTCCAGCCTCGACGTGGAGGCGGCACTCGCCTGGATACTACTGTCCGTCTTTGCACTCCTTGCGGTCGAATATGGCCTTCTCCAACCGTTGCGCGCCGAGGCCGAGGCATGGCGGGAGGCGGCACGTCCCTGGGGTGTGCATCGATGAATCTCCTTGAGTTGAAATCAATCGGACACGGTTTCCTGGGCAGAGCCATTCTTGACAACATCCGCCTTGCGGTGCGCAAAGGTGAAATGGTCGCGCTTGTCGGCCCCTCGGGCTGCGGCAAGAGCACACTGGCCCAGATCGCGGCAGGGCTTATTGCATCTAGACATGGCACGGTCGAACGCGGCTATCGGCGCAGCGCCTTCGTCTTCCAGGAACCCCGCCTCCTGCCCTGGGTGACTGTCGCCGCCAATGTCGGCCTCGGCCTCTCCGGCATTTCGCTCAGTCGCCGCGAGAAAATCGACAGGATCGCGGCAGCCTGCCGGCGGGTGTCTCTCGACGAGGCAGACTGTCAAAAATTTCCCTCCCAGCTCTCCGGTGGCATGCGCCAGCGCACAGCGATTGCCCGCGCGCTCGTCGGGGATCCTGACTTCGTCTATTTCGATGAACCATTCACCGCGCTTGACGCCGCACTGCGCAGACGCATGCAGGATCTGGTGATTACCACCGTCGCCAGGCGCGGCACGGGCGGGCTATTCATTACGCATGACATCCAGGAGGCCGTTCGCATTTGCCACCGCATTGCAGTGCTCGACCGGCGCGGCCACGGCGTCCTCGACTGCGTGACAGTTCCCCATGCGCCGGGAGAACGCAGCGACGAACTGGTCTTTGAAACGGCAAGGCGCCTGCTGCGCGAGAACCCGTTTTTCTCCGTCATCGAGGAATGCGACGAGAGGAAAATAGCATGAG
Source organism: Rhizobium sp. 18065 (assembly GCF_902706095.1). Taxonomy (GTDB): domain Bacteria; phylum Pseudomonadota; class Alphaproteobacteria; order Rhizobiales; family Rhizobiaceae; genus Allorhizobium. The sequence continues at coordinate 8,886 of NZ_CACSJP010000009.1, read as the reverse complement.
CGTGGTGGCAATCAGACGTCTTGTGATCCCGGCCGGTATCGTAGAGGCGATGTCGGCCGAAGGTCTGCGGTTGCTCTTTCCGTTTGCAGCCCTACATGCCGGGCTCTGGCCGTTCCTCTGGGTTATCCTCTGGTCTTTCGAGTTGCCCTTCGCGGCAGGCTCCCTGCCCGGCCATTGGCACGCCCAGGAAATGCTCATCGGGTCCTTCGGAGGCGCCCTTCTCGGGTTCCTGACCTCCGCTCTGGCGGAATGGACAGACACCCCCCGTCTGCATGGCCGGCCTCTCTTCCTCCTGGCGAGCCTCTGGGCGTTGGCGCGCGTCATCGGCCTCTTCGGCGCGGAAGAGGCATGGCTCGTCGGACTGTTACTGGACCAGAGCTGGATCATCTTCTTGCTGGTTTACGCGTTACGCTTGGCGATTGCCGTGCGGACCACCTATCTCCTCGGTTTTATCTTGTTTCTTGCGGCCCTCGCCGCAGCGGCGGCAGTGCTGCGCATTGCCATGGCGGCTGAACACCCTGCCATGGCGGAAGCAGCGATCAGGACGGCGGGCTTAGCGCTCCTCGGTCTTCTCGGCCTTGCTCTTGCTCGTATAACGGTGCCCGTGACCAATCTGGTGCTTGATCCGAGTGAACAGACCTCGCCCTATCGCCCGCATCCCGGCCGCGCCAATCTCTCTTCTGGCCTAACCATGCTGGTCATTCTCGCGGAATTCCTGGGTACCTCGGAGCCGGTTCGCGGCTATCTGATGATTGCGGCAGGCGCGGCCTTCCTCGACCGCGTCGCGGAAGGTTTCGTCGGTCGCGAGGGCCTGACATTCGAACTGGCAGGGTTTTGGCTGTCGAGTGCCTTCGCCGGTGGCGGTCTGCTGGTCTGCGGTCTTGCGCTGACCGGCCTGCCCCTCCCCTGGCTCGGAGGGCTGCATCTCGCTCTGATGGGAGGACTGGGCCTTGGCGTCATGCAGGTCCTATCAGTCGCCGGACTTCTTCACACCGGGCGGCCTCTGCGGTTTTCAACCACGACCCGGCTCGCCATCGTGACACTCGTCATTGCCGTTCTCCTGCGCTGCCTGCCGGAATTCTTCCCCGCGCTGTCACTGCCACTCGGCCCTCACGGGCTGTCGGCGACGCTCTTCGCCCTCGCCTTCCTGATGTGGGCATCGGACTATCTTCCTCTGCTCTGGTCGCCGGCGACAGTCGACCAGGAAAGGTGCTGACATGAACAATCTCCTCGACCTCTCCGTGTCCCGACGACTGCTGTCGGGCGGTTTCCGCCTGTTCTTCCCCGCCAGTGCTCTGGTCGCGGCGCTGACCGTTGCCGTCTGGGTGCCATGGTTTCTCGGCTTCATGCACATGCCAACACACCTGCCACCGGTCGCCTGGCACCAGCATGAATTGCTCTTCGGCTTCATCCCGGCCGTGGTCGCCGGCTTCCTCCTGACGGCCGTGCCGAACTGGACCGGAAGACCAGGAGTTTCCGGCCTGCCTCTGCTTCTTCTTTTTACCCTGTGGCTGGTCGGCCGGATCACCATCAGCATTTCGCAGTTGACCGGACCACTTGTCCCAACCGCGCTGACGCTCGCCTTTCTTCCGGTTCTCGCCGTCATCATCTTGCGGGAACTGGTCGCCGCAGCCAATCGACGTAACTACAAGATCGTCGCGGTCCTCGTCGTCCTCAGCGCAGCCCAAGTCCTGTTCCATCTGGAGATCTACCGCTATGGCCGAGTTGAAACGGCCGATCGCCTGGCGCTTAGCGCGACCATTCTCCTGATCACGATCGTCGCCGGGCGCATTGTTCCTGCCTTTACCGGCAACTGGCTGAAGGCAACCAATCCGGGACCTCTACCCGCCCCCTTTTCGCGTTACGACCTTGGTGTTCTGGTTTTGACAGGCGTAGCCCTTACGGCTTGGATCGCAGCCTCCTTTTCGCCGGAGACGCTCGCATTGCCTGCCTCCGTCCTGATGCTGATCACGGGCCTCAGCCATATCGTGCGGCAGGCGAGATGGTGTCCACAACGGACATTTCGCGAGCCTTTGGTTACCATCCTGCATCTGGCCTATTTCTTCGTGCCACTCGGGTTCTTCTTGGCAAGCGCCCCTACGCTGCTCGACAACACAGGTCTGCGCTCCGCAGGTGTGCATGCCTGGACCACCGGGGCCGTCGGAATCATGACGCTCGCGGTCATGACGCGGGCAACCCGTGGCCATACAGGCCAGGCCCTGCATGCCCCCTGGACAACAACGTGGCTGATCTATGCGCCGATCGTCTTGTCTGCCCTCGCCCGCATCGCGGCGGCACTTGCGCCGGCCCAGACAATGACCTTGCTACCAATTGCCGGGCTAGCCTGGATTATGGGTTTTGTCGGATATGTGGTGTTCTATGGACCACTCATCCTGCGCAAAGGATAGAACGCTTACGCCGACCTATCCCTGCCATTCGGCAATGAGCGGCGTATCGCAAAGTCCGAGCAAGTCGACTGCGCGCGCGGCGATATCGGAAACGAGCTCATCGACCGACATCGGATTGCGATAGAAGGCAGCGACCGGCGGCATGACGATGGCCCCCATTTCCGTCACGGAGACCATGTTGCGCAGATGGCCGAGATGGAGTGGCGTTTCACGGGCGAGAAGCACCAGACGCCGCCGCTCCTTAAGCTGGACGTCGGCGGCCCTTGTCAGCAGATTATCGGTGAAACCCGAGGCGATGGCCGCGAGCGAGCGCATCGAGCAAGGCGCGACGATCATGCCAGCTGTGCGGAATGAACCACTGGCGATGGTAGCACCGATATCGCCGTCGGAGTGAAAATGATCGGCAATATCGATCAGGCGTCCCAGCGCTTGGGGGCCGGCTTCATGGGCAATTGTCCGTCGAGACGCCGATGTCAACACAAGATGCAGTTCCACGTCTACCATCCCGCCCAGGATCTGTGCGATCCGAAGGCCAATCGAAGCGCCGGACGCCCCGGAGATCCCGAGAATGACGCGCCTCTTCATCGCGCTTCTCCAATGCCGAGTTCAGTCCAGATACGGTCCACTTTCGCAGACACTTCCGGGCTCATATGCAGCACCCTCCCCCATTCCCGGTCGGTTTCGGCCCCAAACTTGTTCGTCGCATCGAGACCGAGCTTGCCGCCCAGCCCCGCTTTCGGCGAGGCGAAGTCGAGGTAGTCAATGGGTGTGTCGGACACCGTAACCATGTCTCGTGACGCATCGAAACGCGTCGACAAGGCCCATACGATGTCGCTCCAGTTGCGCACGTCGATATCCGGATCGACGGCGATGATCAGTTTGGTGTAGCTGAACTGTGGCAGCATCGACCACAGTCCCAGCATGACGCGACGGGCCTGGCCGGGATACCGCTTGTCGAGCGAAACCACGATTGCACGATAGGAACAGGCTTCTGGCGGCAGCCACAGATCGATAATCTCGGGAAACTGCCGCTTCACCAGCGGCACGAACAAGTCGTTCATCGCCTCTCCCAGAACAGAAGGTTCGTCGGCCGGCCGGCCGGTGAAGGTCGACAGATAGATCGGGTCTCTGCGCATGGTTATGGCACTCAGTGACATGACCGGGAAACTCTCCACGGAGTTGTAGTATCCGGTGTGGTCCCCGTAGGGGCCTTCAAGGGCAGTTTCGGAGACCGACACGCTGCCCTCAAGCACGATCTCAGCTGTGGCCGGAATGTCGAGAGGCTGGGTGATCGCACGCACCACACGGCTACGCCTACGCCGCAAGACGCCCGCAAAGGCAAGTTCGCTCATCGATTCCGGTAGCGGCATGACCGCAGACAGAATGGTCTGCGGATCTGCGCCGATCACAACCGCAACCGGCATGTCTTTCCCCAGCAACTGCCATTGCCTATGATGCCGAGCAGCACCTCGATGCGCCAGCCAGCGGGTGATCAGGCGATCGCGGCCGAGCACCTGCAGCCGATAGACGCCGACATTCACATCTGTCGGATCGGTCGGCGACGAGGTGATGACGAGCGGCCAGGTGACGAGCGGCGCCGGCTCGCCCGGCCAGCACCACTGGATCGGCAGTCGAGAAAGATCGATCTCTGTTCCTCGCCGCACGACCTCCTGGCACGGTGCCCGCGATACTCGGCGGCATCCCAACGACAAGGCCGACTGTAGCAGGGGCAGTTTCCTGATGGCATCCCGCAGCGAGGTCGGCGGTCTCGGCTCGCGCAGATCAGCCAGCAACGCGGCAAGGCTGCCAATTTCACCCGCACCAATGCCGAAGCCCAGTTCAATACGCTCGCGCGTGCCGAAGAGATTGGCGACAAGCGGCATGCAAGCCGGAGAGCCATCAGCGCCAACAGGATTTTCGAACAACAGCGCTGGCCCATCCTCTCTGATCACCCGGCGGTGAATCTCGGTCACCTCGTGCATCAGACTGACCGGCGGAGTGATGCGGACGAGTAGGCCTCGCAGTTCGAGTTCTTCGAGAAAGGCTTGAAGCCCGTCATAGCGACGGCGGGGGGCGGTGTAAGTCATGGTTTGCATATGGCCCGTGAAATCGCTGGCGTCTTTGCGCTGGCTCAATCTGCCTGGCTGTCGGGCCGACTAGTCTGCGCCTCCCGACACAAATGAAATCGACCAGAATGCACCTCATGCCCCTGTTCGCCATGCCGATCGACGTCCTGCCCATCATGCCGGTTGAATACATGGCCCGGAAGCTGTTCGGGCACTTGTTCGACGCACATCCCGACCTGTTCGACCGCATGGGCGCGTACCGGAACTGCAGCTTCTCGTTCACGCCGGCGGATCTGCCGCTGGTCTTCCTCGTCAAGCCAGCGGACCCCAGCCTCTCGCTCGTGCGCAAGGGCGCCCCATTCACTGCGGATGCCGGGGTTGAGGCACCGCTCTTCATGCTACTGGCACTTCTCGAAGGTCGCTGCGATGCGGATGCCCTGTTCTTTTCCCGCGATGTGCAAGTGAGCGGCGACATGGAGGCGGTGCTTGCTCTGCGCAATGCACTCGATGACTGCGACATTGACCTGCCCAAGGACCTTTCACGGATCGGCGGCCTGGCAGCTCCCCTCTTTGAACAGCTGGCGACGGTAATCCGCCGCCGGGCACTGAAGGAAATGGCTTGAATGGAACTGATATGTCCTGCCGGTACGCCGGCCGCGTTTCGCGAAGCCGTCGATGCCGGCGCTGATGCAGTCTATTGCGGCTTTCAGGATGAGACGAACGCCCGCAACTTTCCGGGCCTCAACTTCAGTCCCGAGGAATTGCGGGACGCGATCGCATATGCACGCAGGAAAAACTGCCAAACCTTCGTCGCGCTTAACACCTTCATGCGGGCCGGCGATGAAGACATCTGGTACAGGGCAGCATCCGACGCGGTGAAGCTCGGGGCTGATGCCCTGATCCTGGCAGATTTCGGACTGATGGCGCATGTCCGGGAGCACTATCCCGAGCAGAGGCTGCATGTCTCGGTTCAGGCCTCCGCTTCCAATCCTGAAGCGATCAATTTCCTCGTCGAGGCATTCAACGCCAGACGGGTCGTTCTACCCCGCACGTTGACCATCGCCGACATCGCCCGGATCGGCAGGAAAGTGGCGTGCGAGATCGAGGTCTTTGTCTTCGGCGGCCTCTGCGTGATGGCCGAAGGGCGTTGCTCGCTGTCGTCTTACGCCACCGGCAAGTCACCCAACATGAACGGCATCTGCTCGCCCGCGAGCCATGTCCGTTACCGCAAGGAAGGCCCGCAGATGATCTCCGAACTCGGGCCCTTCACCATCAACCGGTTCGGTCCGGCCGAGGCCGCCGGCTATCCCACGCTGTGCAAGGGCCGCTTCAACATAGGAGACGCTGAAGGCTACGCCTTCGAAGACCCCGTCTCGCTCGATGTGATGGGGGAGATCGAAGCTTTGAAAGCCGCCGGTGTCTCAGCCTTGAAGATCGAGGGACGCCAGCGCGGCAAGGCCTATGTCGCGGAGGTCGTGTCGACGCTCCGGCAGGCCCTGTCCACCGAACCGGCGGCGCGTGGACCGCTTCTGTCGCGCCTTAGGGCCATGAGTGAAGGACAGAAGACGACTGTAGGCGCCTATGAGAAGCGCTGGAGATGACGATGACCGAACTGACGATGGGGCCTGTCTACTATCTTTGGGATGGCCCGAAGTGGCGTGACTTCTATTTACGTGTGGCCGAAGAAGCACCAGTCGACCGTGTCGTGATTGGCGAAACCGTATGCTCCAAACGACAGCATTTCATCGAACCGCATCTGGTCGAAGTGGTGGAGCGGCTGGAACGTGCCGGAAAGACCGTGGTCTTCTCGTCTCTCGCGCTGGTGACACTGGAACGCGAAAGCCGTTTCGTCCGCGAACTAATCGAGACCTCGGATTACCCAATTGAGGTCAACGATCTTTCGGCGATCGGCCTCATCAAGGGACGCCGGCACCTTGTCGGCCCGCTGGTCAATGTCTACAACAGCGCAACCGCGCGGCTCCTCGCTGAAAGGGGGGCAGAGCGCATCTGCCTGCCGCCGGAACTGCCATTCGCCTCTGTCTCGCAGATTGCAGCAGCCGAGACCGGCGCGACGATCGAGGTCTTCGTCTTCGGACGCATTCCCTTGGCGATCTCCGCCCGGTGCGCCCATGCACGGTCAAAGGGCAAGATAAAGGACAATTGTCAGTTCGTCTGTGGTGAGGAACCTGATGGCCTGTCACTGAAGACGCTTGATCGACAATCCTTTCTCGTCCTGAACGGGGTGCAGACTATGTCGCACACCTGTCAGGCCCTGGTGCATGAGTTGGAGGAAATGCAGGATGCCGGAATCAGATCGCTGCGCCTGTCTCCGCAGGACTGCGACATGGTCGAGGTTGCGAAAACCTTCCGCGAAGCTCTGGACCGGCGTCTCGGTTCCCAGTCTGCTCTTGATCGGCTTAGAGCCATCTATCCGACGGCGCCGTTCTCAAACGGTTTCCATCACGCCAAAGAAGGGGCCGCCTGGATTGCCAAAGCAAAAAGCGCATCCTTCGCCCGCTGAGTGACCTGACCAGCATGGCAAAGCCGCCGTCGATGCACAAATTGCATTTCTACAGCGCGCGACAACCATGTGAACCAATTGCACAGATATTGTTTGCGCCGGAACAACGATCAAATCGGCGGTGCCGGGCATGAGGTACTCAGGCTGGGGACAGTCTTCGACCATCAATAGGGGAAGAGACCATGACGCAGATCGAGCTTAGCCGAACCGTCGCAAGCGTAGCAACAGAGGTTCCTGGCGCGGCCGATCTTTTTCGACGTCACGGGATCAATTTTTGTTGTGGTGGCGGCTCTACGATCGAGTCTGCAGCGGGAGAGGCGAGGATTGACGCCGGCGCGCTGGTAGGAGATCTGGAAACACTTCTATGTTTAGCCCGGCGCGACGTGCCGGAAAACACCGTGGACCTAATAGAATGCCTTCTGACAAGATATCACGCAGTTCACCGTAGTGAGTTGGAATGGCTCATTCCACTGGCGCAGAAGGTTGAGCGGGTCCACGGTGGGCATACGGAAGCGCCGATCGGTCTGGCGATCCTGTTGCAACGGATCCAAGGCGATCTGGAGGAGCACATGCGAAAAGAAGAACTTGTGCTGTTCCCGATGATGACGCGCAGCGACACTGTATCGATTGTTCACATGGTCGCACAGATGCAGCGTGAGCACGCAGTCGAGGCTCTATACGTCGTGAACCTGGAACATCTGACCAACGGCTTCGCTCCGCCGGTTGGCGCCTGCAACTCTTGGAACGTACTGTATGCTGGTTTGAAAAAATTCGTGGAAGATCTCGTTCAGCACATGCATCTGGAAAATGAAGTTCTGTTTCCCCGTTACACGACCTGACACCTCTGACCGATGGATTAAGCAATGGAAGCAACAAATATCACCGAGGCGAACATTTCTGATGCAGCGATGCCTCGGAGGGCAGCGGTGAGATCTCATCCGGCTTGTGCGAAGCACTACGACGCGATTTCGGCTTCTTTTCGTTGGGACCGGGCTTGTGATACGTTTGAATGCCTGTCTGGAGCCTGCGCCGTCGAGCTTGTCGGGTACGTGATGGACAGGTTTTTAACAACAATCGAATCGTGCGAGAAATAAGGCCTTATGTTGTTGATTACCGGGTGAGATTGATCCAGTTTTTCATTGCGCCGTGACCCGGCTCAACTCTAAATATTTGTTTAGAAGCAGCCGGTTCTGCCGGTTAGGTGGGGCGGCGCAACGTGGAAAAACGGATCACATCCTGCTGAAATTCAACAGTCATCGAATGCCCGTTGCTGAAGTTCAGCGACCATCGTCCGGAACATGAGATCAATTTGCTTGGCCATAGGTCCTTTATATCATTTTCGCAATTCTAGTATAAGTACGATCTGTGAGAAAACCGTGGTTGTTCGCACCCTATAAGCGGGCTGTATTATTTTCTGCTTATGACTGACAGACTGCCATTCACGAAACGAAAACCGGAGGCCAGCGTCCCGCCAAGGAGGTCATATGCCTCGTCTAACACCGATCACGATCCGAGGGGCAGATCTATATTGATTTCGCGAATCTAGTATAGCGACAACAATCCAGTCGCACGCTTTGAACGGACTAGAACCTTCGATCACCCCGTCCCCAGCTATTTGAAGTCCCGCGCCTTGACCCTGATCTGATCGATGTGGCCATAAGGATCGACGATATCGCGAACTATCGGCAGTCCGCGTGGGTCGGGCATCGGCGACCCGTGATGAAACTCATCGCCACGCCCGTGCGGCAGAGGAAAGGCCTCGTCTCGCGATCCGACGCTCGCTAGCTCACCGGACAGGTCGGTCAACCGGTGGGCAACGAGGTGCACCACCTCGCCCTCGCGCTGGATCTTGCCATAGACGCCGATCATGCCGGCGCCAAGCACGACGCGC
>NZ_CACSJP010000008.1 GCF_902706095.1 Rhizobium sp. 18065 | reverse complement strand
CCCGCTCAACCATGCGGCGTTCGTGTTCCAGCAGCCATTGCTTGCGCCAGAGACCGCCACCATACCCCGTCAAGCTTCCATCCGCCCCGATCACCCGGTGGCAGGCGACCACGATCGCGATCTGATTGGCGCCATTGGCGCGGGCAACGGCCCTGACGGCGGTGGGGCGGTCGATCTCTGCAGCAAGACCGGAGTAGCTGCGGGTGCCGCCGACCGGGATCTGACGCAGCGCCTGCCAGACCGCGCGCTCGAAAGCAGTTCCATGCCCGGCAAGCCTGGTTTTGAACGGGGTCGGCCTACCGTCGAAATAGTCTGATAGCTCGGCTGCTATCTGGTCGATGACTGCGTTGCGCCCGAGTGTCACCGCCTGGCCGTTCAGCGTCTGCAGCCGGTGGATCTCGTTCGGCAGGGCAGGGCGATCGGCAAATTCCAGCAGATGCAGGGCATGTTCGTCGGCAATCGCCATCATCGGACCGATCGGCGTTTCGATCCAGTCGGCCTTGAGCAGCGATCGGCCTTTGAGTTCGGCTGGCGCTGCGCCAAACAACTGGGTGATGGCCTGGCGGAAGCCGCTGCCCGATTCGTAGCCGGCATCGAGTTGCGCATCGATCACCGGCTCGCCCTGCGAAAGGGTTTGAGCGGCCTGGCCCGCCCGTCTCAGTCGGGCGATTTCCAGAAAGCTCATGCCGAAACGTTTTTTGAAGCTGCGGCGCACGGTCGAAGGATCGTGATCGAGCGCGACAATATCGTCCTCGCTCCAGCGCCGGGCCGGATCAGCGTCAAGCGCCTCCAGCAGGCTTTTCACCAGTGGATCCGGCGCGCCGTAAGCCAGCATCGGACGACAGCGTTTGCAGGGGCGGAAGCCGGACTGCATGCAGGCGGCCATCGTCTCCTCGAAGATGCAGTTTTCCGGCTTAGGTTTGCGCGCGGTGCAGGTGAAGCGGCAAAAGATCTTGGTGGAGGTGACGCAGACATAGGCGAAGCCGTCATAGGCGGCATCGCGATTGACGAGCGCGGTGTACAATGTGTCGTGGGTGGGGCGTTTGAACAGCATGGTGCGATGCTAGCGCAAAGCGGAAGACTTGCCGCCGAAAATCGGGCGTCGATATCACTCAGTGTCTTTGAACGAGCAGATATGAAGCGTTGTCACATCACACGCCAACGTGCTCAGTGATCGTGTTCGCTTGCCGGAGCCGGCTCGCTCATGACGCGCGGCGCTCCCCGTTCGCTCGGGTCACGGCCGATTTCCGCCTTCAGTGTCATAAGGTCAATGAAATGATCGGACTGGCGACGCAGATCGTCGGCGATCATCGGCGGCTGGGTTGCCATCGTCGATACCACGGAGACCTTGCGGCCCCTGCGCTGCAGCGCTTCGACCAGAGTGGTGAAATCCCCGTCGCCGGAGAAGATCACCAGGTGATCGACGGTTTCCGACTGTTCCATAGCGTCGATGGCCAGTTCGATATCCATGTTGCCCTTGACCTTGCGGCGGCCCATGGAATCGGTGAATTCCTTGGCAGGCTTGGTAATGACCTTGTAGCCATTGTAGTCGAGCCAGTCGATCAGCGGGCGGATCGACGAATATTCCTGATCCTCGATCAGTGCCGTATAATAATATGCCCGCAGCAAGTAACCGCGCTTCTGAAATGCTTTGAGCAGTTTCCGGTAGTCGATATCAAAGCCAAGGCTCTTGGAAGCTGCGTAGAGATTGGCGCCGTCGATGAAAAGGGCGATTTTCTCGCGGGGGTCGAACATCGGAATTATCCTTGAATGCAAATATTCATACTGGGCAAAAAGCAATCAAAACAAGACTTTGCCTTTCAACTTCAGAGCACCCCAGTTACATTAAGAAGTGTTCATATATGAAAATATGTAGGGCAGGATTTCTAATATTCCAAGCACGCAGAGGTTGAATCAGGTGGCGCTTTTTGGCTTTCCCGCGTTTTATTGGCCGTTCAGGCAAGAGGGAATGACGAAAAACTTGAATTTCCCCTCTATTGATTGTATCGCAGCCTCAATCCCATGCATTCATGACCGCAAAGGACAGGCAATGGCCCGTGTCACCGTTGAAGACTGTATCGACAAAGTCGAAAATCGCTTCGAGCTCGTGCTGCTCGCAAGCCATCGCGCCCGCCAGATTTCTCAAGGCGCACCGATCACCATCGATCGCGACAAGGACAAGAACCCGGTCGTCGCTCTGCGCGAAATCGCGGACGAGACCCTTTCGCCCGACGATCTGAAGGAAGATCTGATCCATTCGCTGCAGAAGCATGTCGAAGTCGACGAGCCGGAACAGGATTCGGGTTCGATGATTGCCGGCTCCGGTGCATCGAAGTCTGACGACGAAGATGACATGCCGGAAACCGTGACTTTCGACCAGATGTCGGAAGAAGATCTTTTGGCCGGTATTGAAGGCCTCGTGCCGCCGGAAAAGAGCGACGATTACTAATCGTCAATAGGTCAGACTTTAGTCTGCTTTGGACGGTTGAATTGCGTGCGCCAGTCACACAGACTGGCGCGCTTTTCGTTTCTGGGAGACGTCCGAATGATGCGGCAGTATGAGCTTGTGGAGCGGGTACAGAAGTACAAGCCCGACGCCAACGAAGCTCTTCTCAACAAGGCCTATGTCTATGCCATGCAGAAGCACGGCAAGCAGACGCGCGCCAGCGGAGATCCCTATATCTCCCACCCGCTTGAGGTTGCCGCCATTCTCACCGACATGCGTCTCGATGAATCGACGATTGCAGTCGCCCTCCTGCATGACACGATTGAAGACACATCCGCGACCCGCGCGGAGATCGACGAACTGTTCGGCGAGGACATCGGTCGCCTGGTTGAAGGCCTGACCAAGCTCAAGAAGCTCGATCTGGTCTCGAAGAAGGCCAAGCAGGCGGAAAACCTGCGCAAGCTGCTGCTCGCCATTTCCGACGACGTGCGTGTGCTGCTCGTCAAGCTCGCTGACCGTCTTCACAATATGCGCACGCTTGAGCATATGCGCGACGACAAGCGCGCCCGCATCTCCGAAGAGACGATGGAAATCTATGCGCCGCTCGCCGGCCGCATGGGTATGCAGGACATGCGTGACGAGCTGGAGGACCTTTCCTTCCGCTACATCAATCCCGAAGCCTATGAGACGGTGACCCAGCGTCTGGCCGAACTTTCGACCCGCAATGAAGGCCTGATCACCAAGATCGAGGACGAGTTGCGTGACCTGCTCGTCGCCAACGGTCTGCTCAACACATCGGTCAAGGGTCGGCAGAAGCGGCCCTATTCGGTTTTCCGCAAGATGCAGTCGAAGTCGCTGTCCTTTGAACAGCTCTCCGACGTCTACGGTTTCCGTATCCTCGTGGACGATATTCCCGGCTGCTACCGAGCACTCGGCATCGTGCACACGCGCTGGCGCGTCGTGCCGGGACGGTTCAAGGACTATATCTCGACGCCGAAGCAGAACGACTACCGGTCGATCCACACGACGATCGTTGGCCCGTCGCGCCAGCGTATCGAACTGCAGATCCGCACCAGCCGCATGCACGAGATCGCCGAATTCGGCATTGCCGCCCATGCGCTCTACAAGGATGGTGAAAACGGCGAGCCGGGCGAACTGCTGTCGCGCGAGAGCAATGCCTATTCCTGGCTTCGCCACACGATCGAGGCGCTGGCGGAAGGCGACAGTCCGGAAGAATTCCTCGAGCATACCAAGCTCGAACTGTTCCAGGATCAGGTCTTCTGTTTTACGCCCAAGGGCAAGCTGATCGCTTTGCCGCGCGGGGCGACCCCGATCGACTTTGCCTATGCTGTCCATACCAATATCGGCGATACGACCGTGGGCGCCAAGATCAACGGTTCGATCATGCCGCTGGTCACGCGCCTGTCGAACGGCGACGAGGTCGAGATCATCCGCTCCGGCGTCCAGGTGCCGCCAGCCGCCTGGGAAGAGATCGTCGTCACCGGCAAGGCCCGCGCCGCCATCCGTCGCGCCACCCGCATGGCGATACGCAAGCAATATGCGGGTCTTGGTCAGCGCATCCTCGAGCGCACCTTCGAGCGCGCCGGCAAGGTCTTCTCCAAGGACAATCTTCGCCCGGTCCTGCACCGGCTCGGCCAGCGCGATGTCGAGGATGCCATCGCCTCTGTCGGCCGTGGCGAAATGTCGTCGCTCGATGTCCTGCGCGCCGTCTATCCCGACTATCAGGATGAACGCGTCACCGTGAAGCCGAATGCCGATGAAGGCTGGTTCGCGATGAACAGCGCCAATGGCATGGTCTTCAAGATTCCGGGCAAGGCTCGGCCGGTGGGCGATGCGCCGACGGCCGGCGACGGGCCTGAGCCATTGCCAATCCGCGGTCTTTCGGGCAATGCCGAGGTGCATTTCGGTCCGGCGGGCGCTGTCCCTGGCGATCGGATCGTCGGCATCATGGAAGACGACAGGCGGATCACCATCTATCCGATCCAGGCCTCGGCGCTGCAGCGCTTCGATGATGAACCGGAGCGCTGGATCGATGTGCGCTGGGATCTGGACGAGGCGAACAAATCGCGCTTTGTTGCCCGCGTCCTGATCAATGCATTGAACGAGCCGGGGACCTTGGCCACCGTCGCGCAATGCGTCGCACGCCTCGACATCAATATCCGCGTGCTGAACATGATCCGGATCGCCACCGACTTCACCGAAATGGGCCTCGATATCGAGGTCTGGGATCTTCGCCAGCTCAACCAGTTGCTCGGCGAACTCAAGGAACTGGACTGCATCTCCACGGTCAAGCGGATCTACGACTGAGTCTGCCGGTCGACTTCATTTGGCGTTTCCACATGCTGCGGTATGAAGTGTGGCCCGTCCGGGCCACATTGGCGGCGACCTGCCTTTCTTTTAGTCACTATTCTGCCTAAAACGTAAACCTGAAGGGCCGAGTCATGCGCCTTACGCATGGCTGGTGTCGCCAATCAGGACTGGTGGTTTGTGCGGCGCAATATTATCTTCTCCTCAACAGATGAAACACAGAACTGAGGACAGAAAAATGTTTGCTCCTATCCGTAAATTCGCCCGTGCCCTTCGCGTCCCGACTGTTGCCGAACGCGAAATGAACTACCTGAACGGCGCCCGTGACCTGGTTGACCTGGAATACCGTCAGCGCGAAATCGATCGTGGCGCCTTCCGTCGCGGCTTCTAAGCTGATCGATCCAATCCGATCGTGATGATTTCGACGCCGGCTTTGATGCCGGCGTTCGCTTTTGGGGCGGGTGGCGAATTTCCGACCCGCTCTTGCAGGAAGCATGTCCCATCCACTACATGTGCAGCATGCTTTTCAGACGCCGCCAACCATTGCCTCTTTCACGCAAGCTCCGGGACTTCTTCTGGCCCCGCAAGGGTTTCGTGCGTTCGCTGCACTATGTCCGCAAGCGGATCCTGCGGCTGACGGCAACACCGCATGCGATTGCGGCAGGCGTTGCGGCAGGCGTGATTTCTTCCTGGACGCCCTTGATGGGCCTGCACATCCTGCTTGCCCTTGCTATCGCCTATGTCGTCGCAGGCAATCTCGCCGCCGCGGCTCTTGGCACGGCATTTGGCAATCCACTGACATTTCCCCTGATCTGGGCTTCCACCTGGGAAGTTGGCGAAGTCATTCTTGGTCGCGATGGACCCGGGAAGGCCGCCCCGCTCGATCTGCACCGTCTATTGCATTCCTTCGATCTGACCCACTTGTGGGGGCCAGTGCTCAAGCCCATGCTGATCGGTGCGATACCGCTGGCTGCGATCAGCGCCGTGGTCTTCTATGGTATGACCTACTGGGCGGTCCACGGTTTTCAGGAAAGGCGGCGCAGTCATCTGGCAAGCCGCGCCCGCCAGCGTCTGGCTGAAGCCCTCGACGGAACCGCGAGCGTCTGACCATGATCATCGGCCTTGGAAGTGACCTTATCGATATCCGGCGGGTGGAAAAATCCATCGAGCGCTTCGGCGACCGCTTTACCCATCGCTGCTTCACCGAAATTGAGCGCAAGAAATCGGATGGCCGCAAGAACCGCGCCGCTTCCTATGCCAAGCGTTTTGCCGCCAAGGAGGCCATGTCCAAGGCGCTCGGAACTGGCATTGCCCAGAACGTGTTCTGGAAGGACATGGGCGTCGTCAATCTGCCGTCCGGCAAGCCGACGATGAAGCTGACCGGTGGGGCGCAAACCATTCTGCTCGGTCTGATGCCGCCCGGCCATGTGCCATCCATTCACCTGACAATCACCGACGACTACCCGCTAGCCCAGGCATTCGTCATCATTGAAGCCTTGCCGGAGAGCAGCTGAGCTGCTTGGTCGCGCCTGTTTGCCGCCGTCGGCGGTTGCCGCGTCGATGCGAACCGACTAGACAGGGCAGGAAATTCGCAAAAAGGAATAGAACCGCGTGAGCGAACGAGCTGAAAAGACTCAAAGTGCCCTTTGGGAGAACATCAAGGTCATCATCCAGGCCCTGCTGCTGGCCATGGTCATCCGCACCGTGTTCTTCCAGCCTTTCACGATCCCGTCCGGGTCGATGATGCCGACGCTCCTGGTTGGCGACTACATCTTCGTCAACAAGTTTTCCTATGGCTATTCGAAGTATTCGCTGCCCTTCTCGCCGAACCTGTTCGAAGGACGTATCTTCGAAAGCGCGCCGGAGCGTGGCGACATTGTCGTATTCCGCTTCCCGCCTAACCCGAAGATCGACTATATCAAGCGCCTTGTCGGCCTGCCGGGTGACCGTATCCAGGTGATCGACGGCGTGCTGAACATCAACGGTCAGCCTGTGCCGCGTGCCGAGGACGGTGCTTTTACCTCCGACTATCGCATGGATCCGGGCACCGACGTGCCGGTCTTCCGCGAAACCATGGACAATGGCGTCACCTACCAGACGCTTGACCAGGCGCCCGATACCCGCGGCGACAACACCCGCGAATTCATCGTGCCCGAAGGCCATTATTTCATGATGGGCGACAATCGCGACAATTCGCTCGACAGCCGTTTCGATGTCGGTTTCGTGCCGGCTGAAAACCTGATCGGCCGTGCCTCGGTGATCTTCTTCTCGCTTGGCAACGACACCTCGTTCCGCGAGATCTGGAAATGGCCTGCCAACATGCGTTGGGATCGTCTGTTCAAGGTTGTCGAATGAAGAAGGCAAGAGGGCTCGGCGAAGAGGATTGGAAGCAGCTTGAAGCTGTGATCGGTCATGGCTTTGCCGAGCGTGAACGCCTGCAGAGGGCTCTCACCCATGCGAGCGCCCATGTCTCGAAGAGCCGCGGCGACTACGAACGCATGGAATTCCTCGGCGACCGGGTGCTGGGCCTCTGTGTCGCCGAACTGCTGTTTTCCACCTATCGCAATGCGACGGAAGGCGAACTCTCCGTTCGTTTCAATCAGCTGGTCAGTGCCGAAACCTGCGCCGCGGTGGCCGACGAGATGCAGCTTCATCGCTACATCCGCACCGGTTCGGACGTGAAGGCGATCACGGCATCGAACATGCTCAATGTCCGCGCCGATGTCGTCGAAAGCCTGATTGCGGCGATCTATCTCGATGCCGGTCTTGAAGCTGCGCGCGGTTTCATTCTGCGTTTCTGGACGGCGCGCGCCAGCCGCGCCGATGGCGCCCGCCGCGATGCGAAGACGGAACTGCAGGAATGGGCGCATGCCAAACATGCGGCATCGCCAATATATAAGGTTGCCGAACGCTCCGGACCGGATCATGATCCCCGCTTTACGGTGATCGTCGAAATCCCCGGCGTGAAGCCGGAAATGGGAACGGACCGTTCCAAGCGTGCCGCCGAACAGGTGGCAGCCACAAAAATTCTCGAACGCGAAGGCATCTGGGCCAAGGCCACAGACGCCAACTGAATGGAAAATATGACAGAGAACCAAATTCCTGACGTCGATGAAGCGCCCGACGCCAACTTGACACAACCCGACCCGAGCCGAACCGGCCCGACCCGGTCTGGCTTCGTTGCCCTGATCGGCCCGACCAATGCCGGCAAGTCGACGCTGGTGAACCGTTTCGTCGGCGCCAAGGTGTCGATCGTCAGCCACAAGGTGCAGACGACCCGCGCCGTGATGCGCGGCATCGCGATCCACAAGAACGCCCAGATCGTCTTCATGGACACGCCCGGCATCTTCAAGCCGCGTCGCAAGCTTGATCGTGCCATGGTCACGTCTGCCTGGGGCGGCGCCAAGGATGCCGATCTGATCCTGCTCCTGATCGACAGCGAACGAGGTCTGCGCGGCGATGCCGAAGCAATCCTCGAGGCGCTGAAGGACGTGCCGCAGCCGAAGATCCTGGTGTTGAACAAGATCGACCGCGTCGAGCGCGAAGCGCTGCTCAAGCTGGCGACGACCGCCAACGAGACCGTCAAGTTCGACCGCACCTTCATGATTTCGGCCACGACCGGTTCTGGCTGTGAAGACATCATGGATTATCTGGCCGACACCTTCCCGGAAGGTCCCTGGTATTATCCGGAAGACCAGATCTCTGATTTGCCGATGCGCCAGCTGGCCGCCGAAATCACCCGCGAAAAGCTGTTCCTGCGCCTGCATCAGGAGCTTCCCTATTCCTCGCATGTCGAGACGGAAAAATGGGAAGAGCGCAAGGACGGCTCGGTGCGCATCGAGCAGGTCATCTATGTCGAGCGCGACAGCCAGAAGAAGATCGTGCTTGGCAAGAATGGCGAAGCGATCAAGTCGATCTCCAGTTCATCCCGCCGCGAGATGTCGGAAATCCTCGAACAGACGGTGCACCTGTTTCTGTTCGTCAAGGTTCGCGAAAACTGGGGCAATGACCCGGAACGCTTCCGCGAAATGGGTCTGGAATTCCCGCGCGACTGATGTCGCGCGGCTAGCCTTTTACCGTCAGCCTGCGGGCGACGAAGCTTGAGATTGCCGGTCCGATCAGAATGATCAGCAACAGGCGCGTCGTCTGCAGTGCCATGACGAAGGACATGTCGACCGGCGTCGAGGCGGCGATGATGGCGACCGAATCAAGCCCGCCCGGGCTTGTCGCCAGATATGCGGTGAGCGGATCGATGCCTTTCAGCCACCAGAGCAGGAAGGCAAGTCCGCCGCAGAAACCCATCAGCAGCACGATCGATCCGACCACCTGCGGCAGGGCGCTTGCCGCATGCCGCAGGATGCGCCGGGTGAAGCTGAGCCCGATTTTCCAGCCGAGCAGGCCATAGGCCAGAGCCAGCAGCCATTCCGGCAGGTCGATGGTGATATAGCCGAGGATATGCAGGGTCGTTGTCGCGACCATCGGCAGTAGCATGGTGCCGGCCGGGATCCGCAGTTTCGCGCCGATCACCGCAGCAACCAGCGCAACGGCAACCGTCTTTCCCAGTTCGAACCAGTCGGTTGGCGGAAACCAGACGATGACCTGTGCGGCACCACCTTCGATATTGAAGACGAATGCGGCCATGATCGAGGCGCCGGTCGCAACGAAGACCACCCGCAGATATTGCATGAAGGCGACAAGCCTGGCATCCGCGCCATGCGCTTCTGCCATCAGCACCATGGCCGAGGCCGCACCCGCTGACGTTCCCCAGACGGCGGTCGTGCCCGGCAGGATGTCGGCCTTGGCAATCAGATAACCGAGCAGGCTGCTGGCTGCGATCACCGCAAGCACGATGGACAGGAAGATCGGCCAGTCATGCGCCACGGCCTTCAGGGTTTCGAGATCGAGCGATCGGGCGATGATGCAGCCGATCAGCGAGTGGGCAATGACATAGGGCACGCGATGCACCGAAAGCCTTGCGCCATTGGTCGCCACCAGAATGGCCGCGGCCATCGGGCCGAGCAGTAGGGCGCCGGGAATGTGTGACAGGAACAGCGCGCCGGACAGGACAAACGACACCAGCGCCAGAACTGCCCAGCGCACGACGGTCGGAAGCGTTGTCAAAAGGCCCGGCGACGGGGCAGGCGTCGGTGGCACGTCAATCGGGCCCTCGTCCGTCACGATGGTTTGCGGACAGTTCTCACCTTTGCTCTCTGACATGCGACTTCCTGTCTTTCATTTGTCTGGCCCCCTTGCTGGAAAAGGCGGGAAAGGGCTGGACGAAACGACGAATATGACAATAAATGAGGCTAGCCTCACAAATAAGATTTATGAAGATGTCCTCGCAAAAGTCAAGTTCACCTGTTGCACCGATTGCCAAGGAGCCGAAGCGCAAGCGCGGCATTGCCCGCGTCGCCATGCTGCTTGACGCCGGCGCAGTCGTCTTCGCCGAACAAGGTTACAAGGCTGCGACAATGACCGGGATAGCTGCGCGTGCAGGGGCCCCGATCGGCTCGCTCTACCAGTTTTTCCCCAACAAGGACCTGCTCGCCGATGCGCTGGTCGCTCGCTATGCCGAGCATCTGGCGACGGAGCTTGAGGCAATTCGTCAGGCCGCCCCGCAATTGCATGCAGACGGCCTTTCGGCGAGACTGCTGGAAATGTTCATGGCGCATGCATCGGAGCGGAGCCTCGTTCTTAGCCTCCTCGATGCGCGCTGGGAGCAACCCGGTGTGCGGCCTGGCGTGCTGCGGGCCAGCCTGAGGCAGCAGATCGTGTCGATCCTCGCCGCCTGGCGCCCGTCTCTTGCCGAGGAGGAGCGGCAGGCCATGGCAGCCGTCGTGCTGGAGGCGATGAAGACCATGGCGCAGTTCCATCAGGAGGGGCGCTTCCCGGGCAAGTCTCTGGCGATCGAACACTGGCGCCGCTGGGTGGGCACATATCTTGCCGATATGGCCGGATGAGGCCTTGGCGGCGGTTGTTATTGATGCCGTCGCTGGAGTAGAATCTCCTCATGCAATGGACAGATGAAGCGATCCTTCTCGGTGTGCGGCGACATGGCGAAAGCAGCGTCATCGCCGAAATGATGACGCGTCATCGCGGCCGCCATCTTGGCATGGTCCGTTCAGGCCGTTCCCGCTCGATGCAGCCGGTCCTGCAGCCGGGAAACCGGCTGGAAGTGACATGGCGTGCGCGTCTCGACGAGCATATCGGCGAGTATCGCGTCGAGCCGGTGGAATTGCGCGCAGGGCGGTTGATGGAGAGTGCCACGGCCGTCTACGGCGTTCAGGCGCTAGGCTCGCTGCTGCGGCTTCTGCCTGAGCGGGATCCTCATCCGCATCTTTTCGAGGCACTTGATGTGATCCTCGATCACCTGCATGAGCCGGCCTCCGCTGGCGAACTGTTCGTTCGCTTCGAGCTGGCATTGTTGAATGATCTGGGGTTCGGGCTGGATCTGGAGCAATGTGCAGCGACCGGTGGTCGCGACGAACTCGTCTTTGTTTCACCGAAGACCGGGCGTGCCGTCAGTCGCGGCGCCGGTCAGCCCTGGGCCGACAAGATGCTGGCTTTACCGGATTTTCTCTCCCCCGGAGCGCGTCGCGCTGCCGATGTGGAAAGTCTGGCATCGGCCTTCAAGCTGACCCGCTATTTCCTCGACCGCCACGTCTACGTGCCGCGCGGGCTCGAAGCCGGCACGGCACGCGAAGGTTTCTGTCAGGCTGCATTGAAGACCTTGCGGTCACTTGCAGAGCCTGCCGAATTGGCGGCGCCGAAGAAAATTTCCTGATCTTCCGGTGCAGACTTCTGCATATGCTGGTGAATGGCGACCTGCAGGTCGCCAATGCTGCGGTAGCTGCCGCCGTCCAGGTCGATGACTGGATATTTCACGGCAATGAACTTGAACCGATCGCCATCGGGTATGGTGATGCCAACCGGAACTCCGGCATATTCGATAACTTGCTTCTTCATAACAATATTCCCCGCCCGTGCGCTGCACGGAGCAAAACTAGATGTCGATGTATTGAGTTCAGTGCTTGCGCAAAGTCACATTCGACAGGTGCATTTGAGATGGGATTTGCCCATCACAAAGCGCGGGGTAATCTGCCAGGATCGGGCGGTATCATGAAACACAACTGGCATTTCGCTGACCTCCTTCTTTGGCTGCGGTCTCAAGGGCGAGACCTTACGCTGGGATCGCAGTCAGTGTCGAACCAGCATCCACAAGGTAGGTGCAGGATGCGAATCCGTCAACGGGGTCGTCAGCAAAAATAAAATAATTTTCTGCTGACGTTCGCAGGCGCACAAAATGAGGCAAAATTGATCCTATCCGGCGGGAAAGCCGAAATAAAATCTTATTTGGAGCAAATTTAAGCCGCGACGACAACCGGTCGCTCGACCGCTTTTTCGCGGATCGGCCAATGCACCACTGCCGCGAAAAGCCCCAGCACTACACCCAGCCACCAGACCTGGTCATAGGTACCGAAGCGGTCGTAAAGGTAGCCACCCATCCACACGCCGAGGAAGGAGCCGATCTGATGCGACAGGAACACCAGGCCGCCAAGCAGGCCGAGATGGCGCGTACCGAACATGATCGCGACGAGGCCGTTTGTCGGCGGCACGGTGGACAGCCAGAGCAGGCCCATCACGGCGGCGAAGATCACCACCGATGTCGGCGATTGCGGCAACAGCAGGAAGGCTGTCACCGCGATCGAGCGGCCGATATAGATCAGCGCCAGGAAATAAGGCTTCGAATAGCGCTGGCCGATAACGCCGGCGGCCAGCGAACCGATGACGTTGAAGAAGCCGATCAGCGCCATGGCGATGACGGCGTAGCTTGCCTCGATGCCGATGTCGCCGAGATAGGCGGGAAAATGCGCGGTGATAAAGGCCACCTGGAAGCCGCAGACGAAAAAGCCGGTGGTCAGCAGCAGGTAGCTTTTGTGGGTCAGCGCTTCCTTCAGCGCGGCCGCCACTGTCTGCTCGTACTGCGCCTTGGATTGGGTGCCGGAACTGGCGTTGCCACGCAGCGGATAGGCGAGCAGCGGTACGATCAGCATCATCATCGACATGTAGACCAGTCCGTCCGACCAGCCGACGGCCGAAATCAGCCCCTGTGACAGCGGCGCAAACAGGAACATGCCGGCAGAACCGGCGGCCGTGCCGATGCCGAAGGCCATTGAGCGTTGCTCGGGCGTCACATTGCGGGCGAATGCCGAGAGGATCACGCTGAACGAGCCAGCGCCGATCGCCGTACCGACCAGCACGCCGCCACCGATATGCAGCCAGATCGGCGCGGATGCATGTGCCATCATCAGCAGGCCAAGCGCATAAAGCACACCGGACATGACGATTACCCGACCGGTTCCGTATTTGTCGGCAAGTGCGCCGAAGAACGGCTGGCTCACACCCCAGCACAGGTTCTGGAATGCCATGGCCAGACCGAAGGTCGAGCGGTCCCAGCCGCGATCCGCCAGCATCGGCAACTGGAAGAAGCCCATTGCCGAACGCGGGCCGAATGTCATGACCGCAACAAGCGAACCGGCGATGATGATCAGCCAGGGCATGGTGGGACGGGGGATGGTTGTGGCCATGAGATTCGCTCCGGTTGTCGGCAGACAATACAAGAGTGCTCTCGCCACGAAAAACGCCAATTGATGAACTGGCCATCAGCGTAATTGATGATCGTCAGCATCGCGCTCGAAACAGGGGATAGTGCTTGGCTCGCCGGCTCAGCGCTTCTTGATCGCCCAGCTTTCTGCACGCTCTTCGATAATGGTCACCTCGTCCCCGAGTTTGATCGCACCTTCACTGCGCGGTACAGCGTTCCAGCCGAACAAGGGACCGGGCACACGCCGGTCGGCCGACATGCGTATGCGGCCCATGGCCGGGATCGGACTGGCGCCTTCGCGCGACCCCGTTGTCTGGTCCTGACTGGTCATGATGCAGCGGGCACATGGCTTGACGAAGTCATAGCGGATGCCGGCAATCTCGATTGCCGTCCAGCGATCCTCGGCCCAGGCCTCGTCGCAGTTGACGACGATGTTTGGCCGGAAGCGCTCCATCTCCACCGCGCCTTCGTCATGTCTGGCCATGTCCTCGTTCAGGGCGCGCAGCGAACCGGTCGTCGTCACCAGAACCTGATAGCCGTCTGCGAAGCTCACAGGGCTGTCGTTGCCGGCCCATTCCTTGCTGGCAAGCCGCCGGGCGGCTGCATCGAAGAACACCAGCTTCATCGGTGTGCCGAACCACGCCGACAGCGTCGCATTGCTTGCATCGTCCGCCACGGCGGCGCTGACGATCGATTTCCACACAGCCACGTCCATGCGACTGTCCGGCTGCGGCGGCGCGACCAGCGCCTCGCGGCCGTCGTCCAGCGTCAGGAGTACACCGCTCTCGTTTGGAGCGACCGTGAGCCGCGCCAGAGCCGGCAATTCGCGCTGGGTGATGAATTGGCCGGACGGGTCGACGATCATCATGCGCCTGTCGCCGGCAAGTCCCATGGCCTCGATGCGGGTGGATGGCACGGTGATGCCGCGGGCGCTTTTCAGCGGAAAGATATTGAGTTCGGTGACCTGCATGACAGCCTCAGATTTCATCGTGGAACAGGGACAGGAAATGGATCAGGCGCTCGTGCCGCTCCGTGGCCAGTTCGCGGCCGGTCGCCGTCTGGAATCCGTCGGAAAGCTTGAGCAGCTTGGCCGGGAAATGGTCGATGGCGAAACGCCGGTCGTCGAGCGGTCGGCCTTTTGCCTCTGGGTCAGCCGGGTCATAGAGGCCGGAACCCATGCGGCCGGCAATGTAGAAGCAGCGCGCGACGCCGACCATACCGATCGCGTCGAGCCTGTCGGCATCCTGCAATATCTTCGCTTCGATGCTTTGCGGCGCGATATTGGCGGAAAAGCTGTGGGTCAGGATGGCATGGGCGACGGCTGCGATGCGGGCAGCGTCCCAGCCGAGACCGGCAAGGATGCCGGAGGCCTTGTCTGCAGCCAGCCGCGACGCCTGTGAACGCAGCGGCGAATTCTTCTCGACCGCAACGCAGTCATGCAGCAAGACGGCTGCAGCCAGAACCTCGCCATCGCCGCCTTCGCTCGTGTGAATGCGCATCGCATTGCGGAACACCCGGTGGATGTGGGCGATATCGTGCGAGCCGTCATCGCTGTCCGTCGAATGCGGCAGGAGATGCGCAGCCAGGGCTTCGAACGGGGCAAAGGCGGTTGCAGTCAGTGTTTCGGCCATGATGATTCCATGCGGTTGCAGGGCGCCATTTAGACCAGTCGAACTCTCTCTAGCAATTGCGCTCAACTTTTCTCTGCAACCTCTTCGATTGGGGGCGTTGCGATCGCCTCATTGTCCTGCGCCGGCCTGCTGCTCAGGATCTTCTGGTAGAACAGCCCGATGCCGATCAGCACCGCGCCGAGGCCGATGAAGGACAAGGCTCTGAGCACGCCTTCGAGATTGCTCATGTCGATCAGAAAAGCCTTGCCGACCGACAACATGACCAGCACGGCAGAGGCGATGCGCAGGCTGCGGGCATTCAATCGGGAGCCGAGGACCAGAAGCCCGACCCCGATCAGCAGCCAGGCGACAGAATAGCTATAGGTCTCGGCCTGCAGGAAGCCCTTCCATTCAGCGATAAATTCACCCTGCCAGAAGCGGCGCACGCTGAGCGTCACCCAGGCAAAGCCAAGCGCGGCACCACTGATCGCCAGGAGCGTCACATAGGGCAGGGGCCGCTTGTCGCGGGCATATGTGGCCAGTCCGGCATAAGCGAGGCCGGGCAACAGGTAGCCGATGAAAAGCAGATTGATCAGCGGCCAGTTGCCGGTGCTTTCACCGGTAAAGAACGGGTTCAGCGCGCCGAGATGGGCCGTCAGCACCTGCAGCATCGACACCACGCCAGCCGCCATCGATCCGTAACGGAACACCGGGCTCGGCGATTTCAGGTCGAGCGTCATCATGATGCCGGAAAGGCCGATGAACAGCAGTGTGTAGATCGATTGTTCGCCAAGCGTCGGCACGCTGTCGTCGAGCACGCCGCCATTCATCGCGTGGCGGATGAGGATGGCGACAGCCAGAAGTCCGAGCAGGCTGGCGATCGCCTGCAGGGCGTTGCGCACCCGAACACCCGGCCAGCGGCGCAATTCATAGGCTGCCACTGCGGCCAGAAGAGCAGGGATGCCGTAACCGGGCAGAAGGGCATTGAGGAATGGCGTCTTGCCCAGCATATCCTGCCCGACCAACGTCGGCTCCCAGCCGATGCGCAACAGCACGCCGACGGAAGCCGCTGCCATCATCCACGGCAATCCGCTCCAGGGACGCAGGCGCGTGGCGATCAGGAAGGCAAAGCCGAGTACCGAGAGCAATATGGTCGTCACAATGCCATCGGTCAGCGCATGCAGGGCAAAGGCAAGTGCGGCGAAGCTTCCGGCAATCAGCAGGTCGCGGGCACGGCGCAGGTCATCCGGCCGCGCGATCTTGCCGATCGTCTCTGCCGCTGCAATCAGCACGAGCCCGACCGCAATCGCGTAGAGACCATGCGTCCAGTCGCGGCTGTAGACGCCATAGAAGACGAAGCTGACAGTGGCGAGCACGGTCGGAACGGCGGCCGCGATCGCTGCCCAGAGCGTGGCGAAGATCGGATCGGCAGCACAGCGACGGCGGATGAAGGTTAGGCCGAGTAGCAGGAAGATCCCGCCGAGCCCGAGAGACAGGAGGATCTGCAGATTGCCGAGACTTGGCAGGGTCACGGGGCCGCTGCTGGCTGAGCCCAGCATCCACAGAATATCCGTCGTCAATGCGGCTTCGGTCAGGACAAGCAGCACGGCGGTGAATGCGGACATCACGGCCGGCCAGAATGCGCCGTGACGGGCAGCGCCTGCCGCCGCAAGCGACGCGATCAGGGCCGCCGAGGCATAAAGCGGAAAGAGATCCATGACGCTACCGACGAACAGTAGCGCCAGTGCCGGCAGGATCACCGCAAGCGCCATCGTGATGTCGAGCCCGATCGCGCCGCGAATGGCGAGTTTGCCGAGATTGTCCCAGGACACGGCCGTATTGTCCGGCTCCTTGCTGAATGTCGTGCCCGGCCAGATCAGCAGCCAGCTGGCGACCATGGCAATCAGCGCCAGCGTTACGGGCGTCAGGTCTGCCGGGTCGCTGAAAGCGATATAGGCGAGCGCCCAGAGGCCGAGGCCGGCATGGGCGATCGAGGGCACGATATGCCAGCGTCTGAAGCGGGAAGCGGCAGCGGTCGCGACCAGCGACAAGGTCAGGAAGGCGAACAGTGTCCACGGGTTTGGCGATGTGCTGGAAACCAGCGCCGGCGTGATCATCGAGCCGGCGAGACCAAGGCCTGCCAGCGCCTGGCCATGCAGCAGCGACAGGCCGAGCACGGCAAAGGCAACCAGCGACAGAAGCAGGAGGGCCGTGGTCGCGCCGATGAACTCGTAGACACCATGCGCCGCATAGATCGCACCGAACAGCGTCAGGGCACCTGCGGCGGTCAGGATGCCGGGGATCATTGCGTTTTCATGCAGGGCTGCCATTTTCGGCAAGGCCTTGCGCCGCACGAGTTCACCACCGGCAATCAGCAGCAGACCGAACAGGGCGGCGAGCGTCAGCCGCACAGCCGGGCCGAGCAGACCGCTTTCGATCGAGTAACGGACCAGGAACAGGCCGCCGAGCGCCAGCGCCAGGCCCCCCGCCCAAACCGCCCAGCGTGCGCCGAGCACGTTTTCCAGAGTGTCTGATTTGCTGGCTGACGGTGTGCGGGCGGCGATGATATCGGGTAGCGGTGCATCGGCCGGCGGCTCGACACCGGCTTGCTCCGGGGCGGTTATGTCTTGCCGCGTCTCCGGTTCACTTGCCTCCAGTTCCGCGACAGTCCGCGGCGGTTCCGGCGTTTGCCCTTCGACGTCGTGCAATGCAGAGCTCGGCGCTGTCTCCGTCGAAACCACCGGTGCAGCGACCTGCAGCATCACCAGCCGTTCGTTCAGGCCGGCCACATCGCTTTCGAGCTTGGTGATCCGTTTGCTCGCCCCGCGCTGGGTGACAAAAAGGATGCCGACAAGGATCAGGACCAGGATTTCGAGCATGCGGCCTCGCGGGTAGGTGCTTTGGGTGGGGCAACACTAGCGTTTTTCAGCCGAGGTGAAAGAGCGCAAGATCACGCTGCCGTTCGCGTCGCACAAGGCTTTATGCAAACGTGCTTGCATTCCGACGGGAAACTTCCTAAATCGGAACCACCGGCAGCAGCCGGTTTTCTTTGGATTTTATTATGCTCAAGTTGAGCATAATAGTGGGAGGAGAGGCCGCCATGGAAGACGCAAACGCACTGAGGGCCGATACGGCCAAGGCACATTCGCGCACCGCAGCCGAGCGTTTCGGCGTGCTGGAGCGTCCCGACTTGAGCTATACGCCGGCCGTCGCCAAGGAAACCGCTCATCTCTATGAGAAGGTGAGGGATTTCATTCCGGCGATCGAGTGGCCGGTGTTTGCCCCCTATATCCATGCGATCAACCGCATCAAGAAGGAGCGCGGCGCGGTCATCCTCGCCCACAATTACCAGACGCCGGAAATTTTCCACTGCGTCGCCGACATCAAGGGCGATTCGCTGCAGCTCGCCCGCGACGCGACCACGGTCGATGCCGAGATCATCGTCCAGTGTGGCGTGCATTTCATGGCCGAGACCTCGAAATTGCTCAATCCGGCTAAGACCGTTCTCATCCCGGATGGCCGCGCCGGCTGTTCCCTGTCGGAATCGATCACCGGCGCCGATGTCCGCCTGCTGAGACAACGTTACCCCGGCGTGCCCGTCGTCACCTATGTCAACACTTCGGCTGACGTGAAGGCCGAGACAGACATCTGCTGCACCTCGGCCAATGCCGTCGACGTGGTCAACAGCTTCGACAGCGATACCGTGCTGTGCATCCCGGATGAATATCTGGCGATGAACGTTGCCAACCAGACGACCAAGAAGATCCTCACCTGGAAGGGCCATTGCGAAGTGCATGAACGCTTCACGGCCGACGAACTTCTCGAATACAAGAAGGCCGATCCGCGCATCGAGATTGTCGCCCATCCCGAATGCCATCCGAGCGTGCTCGAAGTCTCCGACTATGCCGGCTCGACCAAGGGCATGATCGACTACGTCAAGACGAAGCGCCCCGCCCGTGTGCTGTTGGTCACCGAATGCTCGATGGCCTCGAACATCCAGGTCGAACTGCCGGACGTCGATTTCGTCAAGCCCTGCAACCTCTGTCCGCACATGAAGCGGATCACCCTGCCGAAGATCCTCGACAGCCTGCTTTATATGACGGAGGAGGTGACCGTGGATCCGGCGATTGCCGGTCGCGCGCGCCTGGCGGTCGAACGGATGATCAATTTGAAGAACTAGTAATGCCCGGCCGGCGCTGGGGGAGGCAGACATGGCAATCAATCTGGAATCGATGCGGCCGCAGTCCTGGCAGGGGATCGACGATATCGTCATTGTCGGCGGCGGGTTGGCGGGGCTGTTCTGCGCCCTGAAACTGAGCCCGCGCCCGGTCACCATCCTGGCCGCAGCACCGATCGGGCAGGGCGCCTCCTCTGCCTGGGCGCAGGGCGGCATTGCCGCGGCGATGAGCCCCGGCGACAGTTTCGACAAGCATTTGGCCGATACGGTGTCAGCCGGTGCCGGGATCGTCGAGGAAAAGATTGCCCGGCTGATGATCTCTGAAGGCCCGGATCGCATTCACGATCTGCTTGCCTATGGCGTGCCGTTCGACCGTGATCTGGAAGGTCATCTGCTGCTGTCGCGCGAGGCAGCCCATTCCGAACGCCGCATCGTCCGGGTGGCCGGCGACCGGGCAGGTGGGGCGATCATGGAGGCGCTGATCGCGGCTGTCCGTCGCACGCCGTCGATCCGTGTCATGGAAGGCTACGTCGTCGAGGAACTGATCGCCGAGGGACGATTCGTCTCCGGCGTCGTCGCCCGTCCGGATGCCGGCCAGTCGAAGAGCCGCGTTGCCTTTTCCGCCCGCGCCGTCGTGCTGTGCTCCGGCGGTGTCGGCCATCTTTACAAGGTGACGACCAATCCGCCTGAAGCCCGCGGCACGGGTGTCGGCATGGCCGCCAAGGCCGGCGCGATGATAGCCGATGCCGAATTTGTCCAGTTCCACCCGACGGCCATCGACATCGGCCATGATCCGGCACCGCTGGCAACCGAAGCCTTGCGCGGTGACGGTGCGATCCTGGTCAACAAGGCCGGCCATCGCTTCATGATTGACCTGCATGCCGACGCCGAACTGGCGCCGCGTGACATCGTTGCGCGTGGCGTCTTTGCCGAGGTTTCGGCCGGTCGTGGCGCATTCCTCGATTGCACCAAGGCGGTTGGCAGTCATTTTCCCACCCGGTTCCCGACCGTCTATGCCTCCTGCATGGCGGCCGGCATCGATCCCGTCACCCAGCCGATCCCGGTCGTGCCGGCGGTGCACTATCATATGGGCGGTGTGGCGGTGGACGCCGATGGCCGCACGTCGCTCGACGGTCTGTGGGCCGCCGGCGAAGTGACCTCGACCGGCGTGCACGGTGCCAATCGCCTGGCCTCCAATTCGCTGCTCGAAGCGGTGGTCTTTGCCGGCCGAATCGCCGACCACATCAAGGGGCTGCTGCCCGAGGCGACGCTGTATGAGTGGCCGAAGACGGCTGGCGAGAACGACGATCTGGTGACCATCGAGGACAGTGCGCAGTTGCGGACCCTGCGGCAGTTGATGAGCACCCACGCTGGCGTCATCCGCGACGGAGAAGGCCTGAAGACGCTGATCCGCGAAATCGCCCGCCTGGAGCGGGAAAACAAGAGGGTCCGCTTCACCAATATGGCAGCCGTTGCCAAGCTGATTGCGGTCGGCGCCTTGCAGCGCACCGAAAGCCGGGGCGCGCATATGCGTGCGGATTTCCCGGAGCCCAGCGACGCCCAGCGCCACCGCACCTATATGACACTCAAGGATGCCGATCGCATCGTTGCCGAGATCATCGGTTGAGACAGGAAAAGGACAGCATCATGACCGGCAGCTTTCGTCCCGAACTCTCGCCCCTGATGGTTGACGATCTCGTCCGTGCAGCCCTTCTGGAAGATCTTGGCCGCGCTGGCGATATTACCACCTATGCGACGATCGGGCCGGAAAAGATCGCTCTCGCCGCGATGAACAGCCGGGAAGATGGCGTGGTCGCCGGCCTGCCGCTGGCCCGCGCCGCGTTTCGCCTGCTTGATCCGGCGCTGCGCTTCGAGGCGCTTGTCGCCGATGGGGACCGCGTCGCGCCCGGCCAGCCGCTGGCGCGGGTCGAAGGTGCGGCGCGTGCGGTTCTCTCGGCAGAACGCGTCGCCCTGAACTTCCTCATGCATCTCTCCGGCGTCGCGAGTTACACCGCCCGCTTCGCCGCCGAGATCGCCCATACCAGCGCCCGTGTGACCTGCACCCGAAAGACCCTGCCGGGCCTGCGCTCGGTGGAGAAATATGCGGTACGGCTCGGCGGCGGCTCGAACCATCGCTACGGCCTGGATGATGCCATCCTGATCAAGGACAATCATATCGCCGTCTCGGGTGGTGTCGCGTCCGCGATCCGTGCGGCCCGCGCCTATTCCGGTCATCTGGTCAAGGTCGAGGTGGAGGTCGACGGGCTCGAGCAGATGCGCGAAGCGCTTGAAGCACGCCCGGATGTGATCCTGCTCGACAATATGGGGCCGCACATGCTGCGCGAGGCAGTCGAGATCAACCGCAAACACCACGGCTTGTCCGTGGACGCCTATGCCGAAATCCCGGCCCGGATTGCGCTGGAAGCCTCCGGAAATGTCAATCTCCAGACCATCAGGGCCATCGCCGAGACGGGCGTCGACTACATCTCGACCTCGAAGATCACCATGGCCGCCCCGACGCTCGACATCGGCCTTGATATCGAACTTGAATAATTTTAGTACCTCGAAGGACCGTATTTGTCGAAATCTCCTGCCTTGAAGCCCGAATTTGTTATTGCTTAATTAATATTTATCAATGTCTTAGGTGAATATTAGCGGACGGCTGAGCTACTTATCAGGGGTGATTATTAACTTTTGACGCCTCGGATCGAATCCCCTAGCCCGAAAGCGTTCTCAGATTTTGGTTTTGCGTGCTGCGGATACAAACATTGAAGCCCTTTTCATAAGGAGGTTTGTATGACGAGTATTATATCTGCGTCGAGCAGCGCCGGCGCCAGCTCTACCCTCTCTATCTCGAGCCTGGACACAAATGGCGACGGCGTCGTCAGCGCCGAAGAACTCGAAGCGGCTAAGCCTTCCCGGACGCAGGATCCAACCGTCGAAGGCGAAAATGCTGCGACAGGCATGGCCTCACAACTGGCCAGCAGCCTGATTACCATGCTGCTCGAAAGCGGCGCCAATTCTGCGGCTGGCAATGACCAGCATAGCGAGCACGCGCGCGACCTCTTTGCTACCATTGATGCAGATGCCGATGGCACTGTGACGCAGGAAGAGTTTGTTACCGGCCGGCCAGATGACATGAGCGAGGAACAGGCAATCAGCCTGTTTTCTGCGGCTGATACCGAAGGCGTTGGGTCTCTGACCGAGGATCAGTTCCTTGAGGCTTTTGAGGTCAGTGGACCGCCAATGGCTGCGCCGCCTATAGCAGATGCGGAATCCGGCGATGATGGTTCGACGATCAGCCTCCTCGACGTTCTCGACGAGATGCAGAGGGTGATCGACGCCTACCGTGAAAATGCCGGTGAGATAACGGAAGTCGAACAGGCCTGATAGCCAGTGTCGGATTGTGGCGGCAGTCCGGCATTCAGGCCGTCTTCGCCTCGGCATCTTCGGATTGCCGGGGCAGGCTGACGGACGGAGCGAAGCCGTGATCCGTCACCTGCGGGAACGGAATGGAAATTTCGTTCCCGCCGAAGAATGCTGATCTCGAAGATCGTGTCGAAAATACCATTTTTTTCAGAATGTTAAGTCGATCGAGGCTCGGCTCGAGGTCAACCTCCGGCACGACCGCCGAGCTTCAGACCGGGCGCCGGTCTCTCTTCGAGAATCTGCCGTCGGAAGCGGAAGAGTGCTGCGGGGCGCCCACCCGTTGCCGATTGTGTCGAGCCGGTCGGTTCGACCAGTTCTGCACCCTCGACGAGCCGACGGAAATTCTGTTTGTGCAGATGCCGGCCCGAGATCGCCTCGACGGTGGCCTGCAGGTCGGTCAGGGTGAATTCCGGCGGCATCAACTCGAAGACCACCGGCCGGTACTTGATCTTGCCGCGCAGCCGCGCCAGCGCCGTGGCCGCAATCCGCCGGTGATCATGGCGCATCGGTATGCCGAGCGCACTGGCAATCCGTCGGTTCTCCACGCGACCGTCGAGTATGGCTTCATCCAGCACTCCCGCCTCGTAAAGCAGTTCATAACGCTCCAGCACGCGTTCTTCATCGAAGGGGAAATCATCGAGCCCGAAGGCGAGTTTCAGACGGGCCCGCC
The DNA here is from genome assembly GCF_902706095.1 of Rhizobium sp. 18065. Lineage (GTDB taxonomy): Bacteria > Pseudomonadota > Alphaproteobacteria > Rhizobiales > Rhizobiaceae > Allorhizobium. The sequence goes on along the minus strand of NZ_CACSJP010000008.1, from coordinate 171,746 downwards.
GTGCAATCGACGGTCCGCCGGCGGTGGCTGCCATCGGTTCGTCCGCCCAAAGCTGAAGAGCCGGCAGGATGACCTGATCAAGAACCAAAGGGCGACCCTGGCGCCAGTCTTCCCAGGGCAGATAGCCATACCAGTCGCGCCACTTGGCCCCCGACGCCTCAAGCCGCGCGGCACGCTCCGTCTCCATGCGGGTCAGGGCCAGGTAACCGACAGAGACCACATGTGGTCCGCGATCACCCGGCATCTTGTGCCGCCCGCGGTCGCCGAATGTGTAGAGCTGTTCGATATAGCCGAGGTCGAGCGCGGTCTGGGCCTCGACCGTGTGGCGCAGCGACATTTCCATGGTCCGGTGCCGGGTCGGATCAAAAGGCCCAAACGGCAGACCTTCCAGCGCACTGTGGTTTTCGCCGACGACCAGCAGGCGCGGGCTGCGCCCCGCCATCGCGACGATTGCCGCATTGAGCCCGATCTCGATCTCGGCCGCGGTGCTCATCGGCTGGTGGTTTCGCGCATCGGCAAAGGCAGGACAAAAGGCGTATTGCCATCCGCATCGGCACCGCGGCCGATCGACTTGACCGCCGCGATCAGCCTGCCACCCCGGCCAAGCATCTGGTCGCCGATCTCGATGAGCAGCATGTTCGGCGTGGCAAACGGCGATGCCGCGCGCAATCTGTTGGCCAGATCGGCGTCATCGTCTTCCGGGGCGACGGCAAGGCTTGCGATCAGGGCAGCGGCCGGCGAGCGCGATACGCCCATCCAGCAATGCACGATCAGCGGGGCCTCACGATCCCAGGACCGGGCAAAGTCGATGATCTGACCGACATGTGCGGCCTGCGGCGCGATCAGATCGCCGGTTCCGGCAACCGTGATGTCATTGACGCCGAGTTTCAGATGCCGTTCGGCCCGGATCACGGCTGGTCGATGGAAATCCTGATTGACCGCCAGAAGGCTGATCATTTCGCGCGCCTTGTGGCGAACGGCCATTTCCGCGATGCGCGCGAGCGGCGAAACGACGATCAGGCTCATTTCGCCTCCATGCCGACAGATGCGCGTTGCGCCTCCAAGGCCTCGAAGCGCTCCAGGAACTTTGCCTGCGCCTGATAGGCGGGCAGGGGTTCGATCGCCAGCATGTCATGGGTAAAGCCGCGCGGCTGGCCGAAATACTTGCGCGCCTCCGCCTCGGAAAAACCGGCAAGTACGGTCGCCTCGAAATAGGCGCAGACGATGTCGGCCTTCTTGATCTGATCCTTTAGCACTGCCTTCGGATGCGCCGGAAGACCGAAGCGCAGATGGATGGCGCCTTCGAGCCTCTTCTCGACAACCTTGTAGCCGCCGCCGACCACGGCCTTGAACGGCGAGATCATGTCGCCGATGACATATTCAGGTGCGTCGTGCAGCAGAGCGACCAGCAGATCATCCAATGTCGCCTTGGGGTTCGAGCGACGAAAGATGTCCTCGACGATCAGGCTGTGCTGGGCAACAGAAAAGGCATGATCGCCTGAAGTCTGGCCGTTCCAGCGGGCGACGCGGGCAAGGCCATGGGCAATGTCGGAGATCTCCACGTCGAGCGGCGAAGGGTCAAGCAGGTCGAGGCGCCGCCCCGAAAGCATCCGCTGCCATGCGCGACCCGAAACGGTGTCTGCCAGCGCCATACTCAGCTCTCCTCCGCGCTGCTCGGGAAGGTCAATGCCGTCCATCCGGGCAGGCTGACGGTGATCGGTGTCTCCCCGGCAAGGATCGAGACACCCTTGGCCATGGCCTCGCCCGCCTTGTCGATGCGCAGGATCGCCAGCCCGCGCTGTCCGGCCACGGTGCCGAGCGTGCCGATCACCTTGCCATCGGCCGTCACATCGCTGCCCGTTTGCGGCAGCGGACCATCGGCCGCGACGATCACCGCGCGGCGCCGCGCCGTTGAACGGTGATGCATGCGCGACACCACTTCCTGGCCGACATAACAGCCCTTCTTGAACGAGACACCGCCGGATTTGTCGAGCAGCACGTCATGCGGAAAGGCATCCTGCAGCACATAGTCGCTGCCTGATTCGATCACGCCGTTCAGGATGCGCAGGGCATCATAGGCACCGGCGGGGCCGGTTTCTCCGAGCTGGCCTGCAGTGCGGCGAACCTCGACGCCCGCCAGGGCAAAGCGGTGGTCGGACACGCCCGCTGCGTTCTCGCTATCGGCACCCCAGGTCACGGTTGCGCCATTCTCGCCAAAAGCCTCGATCGTGACCGGCGCACGCAGTTTGTACATTGAAAGCCGGCGGATCAGCGCTTCTAGCTGATCGGCCCGGCTGTCGATCACCAGATCATCGGCGTCGCGCCAGATCAGGAAGTCGAAGAGGATCTTGCCCTGTGGCGTCAGGAGCGCGCCCGGCAGGGCAACGCCCGGCTGAAGCGCGCCAAGGTCGGTGGTGATCAGGTTTTGAAGAAAGGGCTCGGCATCCGGACCGCTGATCCGGATGAAGGCGCGGTCGGGCAGGAAAGCTGAAGGCATGATGGGTCACCGCGATGAGTTCGATGCCGGAAGAGTTAAGAGCTGCAACCCTAAACGACAAGCAGTCTCCGTCACAGCCCACAGTTTGACCAAGGGTCAATCAATCGCCTGCGGTGAAGAATTTCCAGCGACCGTCCGGGGTGATGCCGGCCCGGAAGAAGTTGTAATTGCCGTATTCCTGCATTTCGGCCACATCGCCGGCGGTCACGATTCGCAGCAGTTCGACCTTTTCGACCGGTGTCAGTTGCCCCAGTTGCTTGCCGGTGAAGTAGGGCCAGACATAGGCTTCATCCGGCGTGCCCTTGTCGACATGCACGAAGCCAGTCGACAGGATGTCGAGAAGGATCGCCAGGATCTCCATGCCCTCGGGATCACCCGACAACGACTTCAACGTGTCGATGGGGTCCTTGTCGCTGCCTTCGAGCTGCACCTGGGTCTGGTCTGGACCCGGGTTCATCAGAGGGCGCAGGCGGGCAATATCGCCGGATGTCGCCGCATCGATGATCAACTGCCGCATGCGGCGCACGGGTTCTGGCGCCTTCTCGATGTCATAGATGATCTCTGCTGGGGCAGCGTCGGGCTCTGGCGCCGCCGTATCCTGCTGGTCTGCCGGTTTGATCAGCGGATCGGGGTCGGGAATGGCGGGCGATGCATCTTCCGGCAGCAATTCCTCCCCTTCTTCGTCGATCCCGGGCTCAGCCGGGTCCGGCGCAGCCTTGTCAGCGGTAGGCGGGGTGATGTCCTTGATGTCGGACAGAGCAAAAGCGGGAAGCACAGGGAAGATCGTCGCGCCAGTTGCCGCGAAAACGGTCAAGGCGCTCGTCAGGCATAGGAGCCGGACCCGCGAAGCGAACGTCATGATGCATCCCTGATTAAAGTGTCACTGAACCCGGCGTTCGGGGGAAAACTCGCCGGCCAGCAGCCGGTCCTTCAGTGCGTCGAGAATGGCTTCTGCGCCATGTTCCCCATGAATGCGAATGGTTTCGCGCATGGCCAGCGCAAAGGCGGCGTCCGCGATGATTTCCGGCTCGATACCGTCTGCCATGCCGTCGGCCCAGGCTTCATTCTGGTATTCCAGCGCGGCCTGCATCTTTTCGTGAACGATCATTTCGTCGATCTCGTTGCGGCGCGGTTCCATGGGCATTCCTCGAAGCACAATCTTACTCAGTCATTAACAACACTATCAGCCTTTTGCCAAAACGACACGGGGCACAGACAAAAGAGGTGAATTAATCGTTAATTTCCATAGCGGGCGGTAATTTCTGTGGCGAGTGTTGCGCCTTCGTTACGGTAGTTCTCCTCTGCCCGAACCGCAGCTGCAGTGCAAGAGGTGTAAACCGAGGCGAAAGAACGGTAGCCTCTGTTATAGGCAGCTGTCAGCCGCGCCCGCCGTTTTGGCTCGTCTTTTGTCTCGACCTCAATCAGCGCCTGCACCGCATCCCGCCATTCCGGCTCGCTCTGCTTGTTGCACAGATTGCGCAGGTAGTGCACCGCGCCGACGACTTCCGAAAGCCGGCCGAGCCTGCTGTCATAGGGGGTGGGCTTTTCCGGATCCGGGGCGTTCCGAATGATGTCCTCGATCGTATATTGCGCAAGCGCCGGGCCGGATGCCGCAGTGACGATCGCGGCTGCCAGGACCGCAGCCAAGGCCAACCAGGGGGCTTTGCGGATGATGTGGCTCAATACCATGGCTCAGGCTTCCGACGTGTCGCGAAGCGCGACCAGCCGCACAACGCAGTCGCGCACGCTCGGTGGCACGGGCAGTGCGAAGATTTCATCGGGCAGGAACCAGCCGGCCTCGATCGCATCGCTTTCCGCCTTGGCAATGCACGTCTCGTCAGCCTCGACGCGAAACACAGACAGCAGATAGTGACTTCCGGCCACGCCCGGTTCCGGCAGCAGTTCGACTGTCTCGAACAATTGCGGATTGCGTCCGATGACACCGGTCTCCTCCTGCAGTTCGCGCAGCGCCGTCTCCGAAGGGGTTTCACCAGGCTCGGCACGGCCACCCGGAAAGGCAAATAGATTGGCTGCCGGCGGATTGCCCCGGCGCACGAGCAGGAAGCGCCCGGAGCGTTCGACAATCGCTGAGGAGGCAAGACGAGCTTGGCTCATGGAAGGGCATACTCCAGATGGCAGGCAGACGCGGCAACGATGGAAAAAACGAAGCAGTGAAGGCGCAAACTATCGCGACTTTTGCCGGCGCCTGCAAGCTCTGCTGCGCCTTGACCGCTCCGAAAGGGGGTGCGAAGAAACGTGCATGTGTGGACGATACGCTTTGATGGCGACAGCCGAGGAACTGATCGAGCATTTCGGCGTGATGGAGGTCGAGGACTTTCCAGCGCGTTACAACATCGCCCCGACCCAGCCGATCTTGATTGTCGAGCCCGCTCCGCCTGGCGAGCGTGGCAGCAATGCGCCGGATCGAAAGGCGCTGCTGGTCCGCTGGGGGCTGATACCAGGCTGGGTCAAGGATCCGGGTGAGTTTACGCTGCTGCTCAATGCCCGCTCCGAAACCGCGATCGACAAGCCCTCGTTCAGGGCCGCCATGCGCCATCGCCGCGTACTGATCCCGGCATCCGGTTTCTATGAATGGCATCGGCCATCGAAGGAGAGCGGCGAGAAATCGCAGGCCTACTGGATCCGTCCGAAACAGGGCGGAATTGTCGCCTTTGCCGGATTGATGGAAACCTATCTTTCCAAGGACGGTTCGGAAATCGACACCGGCTGCATTCTGACAGTCGCCGCGAATCAGACGATCAGTCCGGTTCATGACCGGATGCCGGTGGTGATCGCGCGGCAGGATTTCACCCGTTGGCTCGATTGTCTCAATCAGGAACCGCGTGAAGTGGCCGACCTGATGAAACCGGCGGACGAGGATCTGTTCGAGGCCATTGCCGTCTCGGATCTGGTCAACAAGGTCGCCAATCTCGGCCCGGATCTGCAGACGCCGGTAACGCCGCGCTTTGAGCTGCAAAAGCCCGCCTCGAAGAAATCCGATGGCGGGCAGATGAACCTGTTTTAACCAGGAAAACGGTGTCGCAGAACCTTGGTCGTTCAGGCGACCTTTGGAGCCGGCTTGCGCTTCAGCATAAGGGCTGCTGCGATCACGGCCTTGAGGCCGATCGGCTGGTAGTTCGAAACCAGATTCTGGTTCGCCGGCTTTTGCTGCTCGGCTTCGTCCTGGGCTGTCATTGTCATGTTCCTCTGAATGTTTCCTGACCGCAGTGTTTGTTTTTTCGCTCTCTCTGCGGAGATCATGACAAAAGCGTGGCCGAAGCGCCGACACAAATCAAATTTAAACAAAAAGGATACATTCAGCGAGCTTTACCCGGTAAAAGGCGTCGGTTTACCCGCGTTTTGGCCCGGAAATGCGGGAAACGGGGCTCAAACGCCCCGATCGATCTCGCTCAGACCTTTTTCGGCTGTTTCTTCGCCGATCGTCAAAGTGCCGTAGCGACGGTGCCAGCTGCGTGCGCCGAAGGGCAGCGAGCAGAGATAGAGAATCACCGTGACGACAAGAACTTCCCAGGTGAAGCTCATCAAGAGGGCAACATAGAGCACCACGCCAAGGATCATCGGGAAGACCAGGTCGCGGCGGATATGGCCGAAGCCGGACTTGCCCGACCAGACCGGCAGGCGGCTGACCAGCAGATAGGCGATGACGATCGTGTAGGCCGTGCTGGCATAGGCGAAGATGCCGACGGGTGCGACGCCGAGGAAGCCCAGGTAAACGGGCAGAAGCACCAGCAGGGCGCCGCCGGGAGCCGGCACACCGACAAAAAATTCCGATTGCCAGGGTGCCTTGGTTTCCCGCTCGGACATGACGTTGAAACGCGCCAGCCGAAGCCCGGCCGCGATTGCGTAGATCAGCGCCGCGATCCAGCCGAGCGAGCGGGCCTGATCCAGCACGAAGACATAGAGAACGAGGGCAGGGGCCACGCCGAAATTGATGATGTCGGCGAGTGAATCCATCTGCGCGCCGAATTTCGACGTCGCCTTCATCATCCGGGCGATGCGCCCGTCGATGCCGTCGAGAAAGGCGGCCGCAAGGACCATGGCGACAGCCAGTTCATAACGGTTTTCAAAGGCCAGCCGGATGCCGGTCAGTCCGGCACAGATGGCGAGCACCGTGATCAGGTTCGGCACGACCAGTCGCAGGGGAATTTCCCGCAGCCTTGGGCCGCGGGCACTGTTGTCCTGCTGGCCGGTCGATCCTGACGCCGTGGTGGCGACAGCATGTTCAGGTGTCTGGTCTGACGGTTCCATCGGCGCCTCCCTTAGCTGCGGCGGCTGACGACCGGACCCTTGGTCGAACCGAATTCGGCAATCACGGTTTCACCGGCAATTGCGGTCTGGCCAAGCGAGACACGCGGTTCGGCACCCGCGGGCAGGAAGACGTCGAGGCGCGAGCCGAAACGGATCAGGCCGAAGCGCTCGCCGGCATCCAGGGGTTCATTCGGATTGGTCCAGCAGACGATGCGGCGTGCGACGAGGCCGGCGATCTGCACGACGCCGATATTGCCGTGCACCGTCTCGATCACCAGTCCATTGCGTTCATTCTCGACGCTCGCCTTGTCCAGTTCCGCATTCAGGAAGCTGCCTTCCTTGTAGGCAATGTTCGTCACCCGGCCACGCACCGGTGCGCGGTTCACATGGCAGTTGAACACATTCATGAAGATGGTGATGCGCAGCATCGGCTCGGAGCCGAGCTGTAGCTCTTCCGGCGGCACCGACATCTGGACCGACGAAACGCGACCATCCGCCGGGCTGATGACCAGATCATCATCCTGTGGCGTTATGCGTTCGGGATCGCGGAAGAAATAGGCGCACCAGAGCGTCAGCACCATGCCGACCCAGAAGAGCGGGTTCCACAGCCAGCCAAGGACCAGCGAGCCGACGAAAAATGCCGCGATGAAGGGATACCCTTCCTTGTGAACGGGCACGATCGTCTTGCGGATGGTTTCGAGCAAATCCATGGAATCCTCAGTCTCTTGATAAAAGTTCGCTCGCTGAGTACCGCGAAAGCGGGGCGCGGGCAATGCTGACGGGCCAATCAGCGCATCAAAAGGCCGGCTGCGGCAATTGGCATCGGCCCAAAATAAATCAGGGTGTTTATGATCTATAGCGACAATCTATCAATAATTGCTCCCTAAAAAAGGGGAGGCGAAGATATGAATTGCGCGCTGCCATCGCCCGGCGCGCTGAATGACATGGAAGACTTTGTTGAATTTTGCCAGAAGACCTGCGCTTTCGGAGATGTCCACCGAGGCCCTGAGTGGCCTTTACTGGTATGCCGCCCATGGCGAACCTGTGCCAGGGGAACTGGATGTCGCACCGACTGTCGTCCGCGATATCCGGGCCGTGGGTGCCCATGCGGTGCTGCTTCTGCCGATCCAGCCCGATCTTGCCGGAACTGGACCGGCCCATGCGCGTGCGCTTCATGGGCAGAGTGTCTACATCGTCGCTGTGTCGCAGTTCCCCGTCAGCCTTGCCCGCCAACAGCAGCTTTATGACGAGGGCGTTGACGATGTGCACGTGCTGGAAGGCCGCCAGGCCATGTTCGCCTGCCTGGCGCGTGCCAAGCGCCATTTCCAGAGAGCGCACGGCGCCGAAACTGCACGCAGCGCGCTGAAAGCCCAATTGGACCTCTTGCAGGATGCACTCGATCATCTGCCGACGCCGATCTACCTGAAGGATGTCGCCGGCCAGTATCTGGCCTGCAATACAGCCTTTGCCAACCTGTTGAGCCGCCCGCGCGAAGAGGTTATCGGCCACCGTCTCGAGGGACTCGCTCCGCCCGCAACGGCTGACAAGCACGAATCGTCCGACGCACATCTTCGCGAGGTCGGTGGCTTGATGTGCTACGAGACTGACGTCTGCCTGCATGACGACGATCAACGCTACGTCATGTTGCATAAGGCGCTGGTCACGGACGAGCAAGGCAAGCAACGTGGCATTGCCGGCGTCATGATCGACATCACCGAGCGCAAGCGTCTCGAGGCGCGGCTGATGAACGCCGCTGAGCGTGATCCCCTGACGGACGCCTACAACCGCCGAAAGTTCTTCGAACTCGCCGATCAGGCAATCACCGATGCGATCCGGCATAGCGAGACGCTCTGTGTTGCGGCCATCGATGTCGATCATTTCAAATCGATCAACGACGAATTCGGCCATGCCGAAGGGGATATCACGCTCTGTTCGATCGTTGATATCCTGCGCTCGCACGAGACCGATGGCATGATCGTGGCACGCGCGGGTGGCGAGGAATTCTTCGCCTTGTTTTTCGGTGCAGCCGCTGCCCGGGCCGAGGAAATCCTGCAGGCGATGCGCACCGAAATCAGCCACTATTGCCAGATCAAGACGGCGGCCGGACTGGCGGGTACGATCAGCATCGGCATGGCGAGTTTTGATCCGGCTGCCGAGAACATCGACCGGGCTCTGCGGCGCGCCGATGCCGCACTGTATCATGCCAAGCACAATGGTCGAAACCGCCTGAGCCGCGCGAAATAGGGGCGGTGTCAGGCGGGTTGCCGACTTTGGTCAGATTGCCGGCGAGCGCCGCACGACCACGCCCATTTCGTCGCTCTCGCGCACCTGGCGAAGATGCTCTTCGGCCTGGGTTGCTTCCCGCTGACGGTTCCACATCGAGGCATAGAGACCGTTCTGCGACAGCAGATCGTTGTGGCTGCCGCGCTCGGCAATCTCGCCGCTCTTGAGCACGATGATTTCGTCGGCGCCGACCACCGTCGACAACCGGTGGGCAATGACCAGCGTCGTGCGGTTTTTCGACACGACGTCGAGAGCGGACTGGATCTCATGTTCGGTGGTCGTGTCGAGCGCCGATGTCGCCTCGTCCAGGATCAGGATCGGCGGGGCCTTCAATACCGTTCGGGCAATCGCCACACGCTGCTTTTCGCCGCCGGACAGCTTCAGGCCGCGCTCACCGACCATCGTGCCGTAACCATCCGGCAATTCCTTGATGAAGCGGCCGATCTGGGCGATTTCCGTTGCCTGCTCGATTTCGGCGTCACTTGCGCCGGGCCGTCCGTAGCGGACATTGTAGGCGATGGTGTCGTTGAACAGTACGGTGTCCTGCGGCACCATGCCGATGGCGCTGCGCAGCGACTTCTGCGTCACGTCGCGCACATCCTGGCCGTCGATGGTGATCGACCCCTGCTGCACATCATAGAAGCGGTAGAGCAGGCGCGAGATCGTCGATTTTCCAGCACCCGACGGGCCGACCACGGCGACCGTCTTGCCGGCCGGAACCTCGAACGACACGCCCTTGAGGATCGGCCGCTCAGGGTCGTAGTGGAAATGCACATCCTTGAAGGCAATCGCGCCCTGGCCGATGACGAGCGGTGTCGCCTCGGGACAGTCGACGACTTCTGCCTCGACTTCCAGCAGATCGAACATCTGTTCGATATCGGTCAGGCCCTGGCGGATTTCGCGGTAGACGAAGCCGATGAAATTGAGCGGCATGGCCAGCTGCATCAAAAGCGCGTTGACGAAGACGAAATCGCCGATCGTCTGCTGGCCGTTCTGCACGGCCAGCGCCGACATCACCATGATGACGGCGGTGCCGACGCCGAAGATCACGCCCTGGCCGAAGTTCAGCCAGCCGAGCGAGGTCCAGACCTGGGTCGCCGACTTTTCGTAGCGCTCCATCGACTGGTCGAAGCGCTTGGCTTCCATCTCTTCGTTGCCGAAATATTTGACTGTCTCGAAGTTCAGCAGGGAATCGATCGCCTTGGTATTGGCTTCCGTATCGCTGTCGTTCATCGCCCGGCGGATGCCGATGCGCCAGTCGCTGGCACGGATGGTGAACCAGATATAGGCCCAGACGGTGAAGGCGGTGATGGCGAGATAGGAGAAGCCATAGCTCCACCAGAAGATGACGGCCGTCAGCAGGAATTCGATCAGCGTCGGAATCGAGTTGAGGATGGTAAAGCGGACAATGGTTTCGATGCCCTTCGTGCCGCGCTCGATGATCCGTGACAGGCCGCCGGTCTTGCGCTCGAGGTGAAAGCGCAGCGACAACTGGTGCATGTGCACGAAGGTGCGGAAGGCAAGCTGGCGCACGGCATACTGGCCGACCCTGGCAAACAGCGCATCACGCAGCTGGTTGAGGCCGACCTGAGCAATGCGGGTGAGATTGTAGAGAACGACCAGCGCGACGGCGCCCAGCAGCAAGGTCGGCAGCAACCCGACCATGTCGAGCTTGCCGTTCAGTGCATCGGTCGCCCATTTGAAGAAATAGGGCACCAGGATCAGCACGAATTTTGAGATCACCAGGAAGACCGTCGCCCAGACGACGCGCATCTTCAGGTCCAGCCTGTCGGACGGCCACATATAGGGCCAGAGGTTGACCAGCGTATCCATCGGATTGCTGGAATCCGCCGAAACGGTCTTCTTCTTGGTTGCCATTGGACGAGCCCCCGCCATGATCGCATACAGATAAAAAGCGGCGACCCGTTGGGGCCGCCGCTTGGCATCACATAAGTTCTGTGGCCGCCGATTGCAATGATCGGCGAAGGCTAGCGCGACAAAGGCTCAGTTGACTGCCTTGTCGTGAAGCCGCTTGCGGTGGATTTCCTCAGCGTTCGGCAGCGCCTCCGACGGAACCGTGAAGATCTGGCCGGGCTCGATACGATCGGGATTGCTGATCTGCTCCGCATTGGCGAGGTAGATGGTCGTGTAGCGCACGCCCTGACCGTACAGGCGGCGCGAGATCTGCCACAGCGTATCGCCACGGCGGATGATCACGCTCGACTTGCTCTCGGCCAGCGGTGCCTGCTCGATTACCTTCGGCTCGCCGGAAGTGCTCGTGCCACTCTCGGTGGCCGTTGCCGGCGTGTTGATGACAGGAGCCTCCATCGCGATTACCGGGGCGGGAAGCGGCACGGCCAGCAGGTCGCGGATCATGCCGACGATCTTCGGCAGCGCTGAGCCAAGCCCGCCGATGTCGCCGGGCTTGATGCCGCGCAACGCGGTCAGGGCTTCGCGGGCCTTGGTCGCACTCGTGGTGACCTGCTCGCTCAGGTCCGCCGGCGCTGCTGCCGTCGGTCGGAAATCGATGATCGACTGAAGGCCGAATTCTGTTGCCGAACGGGCCGCGGCGACCTGCTCGAGCACCGGCATCTTGCCGTCGGCATAGAGGCCCTCGAGAATGGTGAGGCCCTTGGTCAGAGCCATGCGCAGGCGTTCGAACTCGGCCAGATCCGGGCCGGCCTTTGCCGCGGCATCATTGACGCCGGGCGTCTGTGCCACGACGGAGACCTGTTCGCCCTCCGGACGATCGAACGGCACGGAAGCACGCACGATGACCTTGCCGGCCGTGTCGAGCATCTCGACCTGGATGATGTGACTGCCGACCGACAGTTTGACTTCGCCTTCGATGATGAAATTGCCGCTGGCATCAGCGGCAATCTGGCCGATCAGTGTCTTGTCGGCAAAACCACGTACGGTCGAGCCGGCTGGTGCCTTGCCGGCGACGAAGATCTTGTCGCCTTCGATCTCGACAGCGCTGACCTGAACTTCGGCAGCGCCTGTGACCGGTGAGGAGGCAGCGCCCGGATCGGCAGACGCGACATCGGTAGTGGCTACCGCCGGTGTGGAGCTGGACGGGTCCGCCGATGCGACCGGTGCCGTAGTGCCATCCGGAGCGACAGTCGCAGCCGGGAGCCGTCCCTGCGTGGCGGTCTTGGTCGAGGGTGCTGTCTGGCCCGGAAGCGTGATCAGCCGGCTGGCTTCGCCCGGCTTCGAAACCATCGCCAACAGTTCGCCCTTGCCGCCTTCAGGCACGGAGATTGTGGCGACTTCGTCCGAAGTAACAACCTTGCCATTCAGGTCGGTCGCCCGTAGTTGCAGCGAATGATCACCGGCGGCAAGCGGATTATCCAGTACGGCGGCGAAATCGCCCGTGCCATCGACAGTCAGCGACGAGATCACCGTGTTGCCGTTGACGATCTCCACCTTCGCGCCCGGTGCGGCATTGCCGGCAATCACGGTCGAGCCATCCGGTTCGACGCGCAATACGTCAAAACGCGGCACGGCGGATCCGGCGTCGCTCGGTGCAGCCACCGTCTCGACCGGCTTGCCGAGCAATGCATCCTTGATCGAACCGATCATGGTCGCCGCCTTGGCCGGGTCGGCTGGCAATTGCTGGATGATGGTCAGTGCCTTGGCCGCATCTGCCTGCGCAGTTTTCAGCGCGCCGACGATCTTCTCGTCCAGGCCATCGGGAATGTCGATCGCAGCCAGTGCGGTGATCGCGGCCTGGGCAAGCGTCTTTGCCGCGCTATAGGCTTCAACGCCCGGTGTGCGACCATCGGCAAACAGAGCCGAGATACCATCCACCGCCTTGACGGCCTCGGCCTTGAGGCGATCCATCTTCTCGCTGGCAACCGTGGCGATGTCGCCGGCGACGGTCTCGGCGGTTGCCGAGGCCTGATCCGCTATTGCCTTTGCCGCATCGGTTGCCGCCGTGACTGTCGGTGCGGATGCATCCGTCGGATTGAGGCGGGGCATCACGACAAACACCATCAGCATGGTTGCAATGGCAAGCACAAACAGGACCAGCCAGAGGGCGCGGTTCTTCATATCAACGGTCTCCTAGCGGTAAATCCGCCATATCCATTGGAATTGCTAGCGTTATCCGAAGTCTACGACAAGCGGGGCCGTGTGATTCTGGCCGAATGCACAAGGGTTTTTAGCCAATTTTGTTGACCTGACCGGCGGCAAATAGTCTTTTGTGGGTATGACAGAGCATAACTCCACGATTCGATCCGTTTGCGTTTACTGCGGCTCTCAGCCCGGACGCGATCCTGCCTTTATGGAAGCCGGCCGCCAGTTGGGCCGATCGCTTGCCGAAAACAACATTCGCCTGATCTATGGTGGCGGTACCAAGGGCATCATGGGTGCCGTCGCCGCGGGCGTTCTGTCCGCCGGCGGGCAGGTCACAGGCATCATTCCTGAATTCCTGGTCGACATGGAGGCCACGCGCCATTCACTCGGCCAGCTCAGCGAGCTTATTATCACGCAGGACATGCACGAGCGCAAGCATGCCATGTTCGAGCGCTCGGACGCATTCGTAACCCTTCCGGGCGGCATCGGCACGCTGGAAGAGATCGTCGAGATCATGACCTGGGGCCAGCTCGGCCGGCATGCCAAGCCGATGGTCTTTGCCAATATCAACGATTTCTGGAAGCCGATGCTGGAGCTGATCGACCACATGTCGTCGGCCGGTTTCATTCACACGGCGCACCGCGTCCGCCCGCTGGTGATCGATCAGGTCGAGGATATCGTCCCTGCGATCATCGATCGCTGGGACATGAGCGCCAATCCCGAAGGTGAACCAGCGATCATTTCCAAGCTTTGAGGCTAGGGCCGCGCTGAATCAGTCGACGATGAAAAGTTTCGCACCGACCGCAGTCGATGAGCGATGCGGCTCGGCCTTGTCGGCGACCTGATAACTCATGCCGGGCTTGAGAACGAAGACGCGCCCGTCTTCAAGCTCGGTTGTCAGCTCACCCTCGAGGCAGAGCAGGATATGGCCTTTCACGCACCAGTGGTCGGCCAAATAGCCGGGCGTATACTCGACCATGCGCACGCGAATGTCGCCGAATTGGCGCGTCTGCCATGTCGCGGAGCCGGTCTCGCCCTTGTGATCGGTCTTTTCGACGGAAGCCCAGTCGGTCGTGCCGAACGGTATGCCGGTGATCTGCATTGCGTTCTCTCCTCCGTCTCAGCGCGCGCGGTAGTCGCGCAGCATCGACCAGGAATAGATGAACAGCGCTGCCCAGATCAGCGGGAAAGCGATCATCTTTGCCGTGCCGAAGGGCTCCTTGAAGATGAACACCGCGATCAGGAAGATCATCGTCGGCGCAATGTATTGCATGATGCCGATGGTCGACAGCTTCAGCAGCTTTGCGCCATTGGCGTAAAGGATCAGCGGGATCGCGGTGACCAGGCCGCTTGCGGCCAGCAGCACCGTATCGCTGGTATTGGTGCCGAAATGCGCCTGACCGGTGATTGCCAGATAGACGACATAGCAGAGCGCAAACGGGGCCAGCAGCAGCACCTCCAGCAGGAAGCCCTGGTTCGGGCCGATCGGAAGCGTCTTGCGGAAGAAGGCATAGAGACCCCAGGACAAGGTCAGGCACAGCGCAACGATCGGCAGGCGGCCGGCATCGACCGTCAGGATGACGACGGCGACTACCACCAGCGAAAGGGCCGCGATCTGGGCGGATTTCAGCTTTTCCTTCAGCAGGACGGCGCCGAGAAACACCGAAAACAGCGGATTGATGAAATAGCCGAGCGCTGTATCCAGCGCATGGCCGGCGCCGATAGCCCAGACATAGATGCCCCAGTTGATGCTGATCAGGAAGGCGGTGACGGCGGCCATGCCCAGCATGCGCGGGCTGCGGAAGGCGAGCTTCAGGTCGTCCATGCGCCGGAGCGCAAGCAGGATCAGGCCGGCAACCGGAACAGACCAGAGAATGCGGTGCGCGATCACCTCCGTCGGCGAAATATGTCCGACAGCCTTCATGTAGAGAGGCAGGAAGCCCCAGAGAAAATAGGCGGAGAGGGCGAAAGCGAAGCCGCTGGCCGAGTCTTCATTTTTTGCCACCGGCGCGGCGTTTTCGGTTGCCATGCTATTTCCTCCGTCAAAGTCACCGCATTAGTCAAACGGCCCCTGATGGACAAATTCATTCCGTTGATGGTTGTTTCAATCGGATGACAGCGGACGGCCGGTTTTCGGGCGGTTTTAAGATATCCGGCCGTACTCGGCGAGGAAATCAAGCATCACCCGGATGCGTGCCGGCAGATGTCCGCCCTGGCCGACATAGACGGCGTGGAAGGGTTCGCTGCGCCTTGTGCGCGGGTCGTCGAGCACGACAACCAGCCGGCCCGCCTTCAGGTCTTCTGCCACGGTAAAGCGGGCGAGTTGCACAAGACCGGCACCTCCAATGGCGAAATGCCGGAGCGCTTCGCCGTCGCTGGCACTCAGACGGCCAGTCACGGGCACCTCGACGATCGCATCGCCCTGCGGCGCGGACCATTCGCGGTGCACCCGCACATAGCCGAAGCCCAACCGACTGTGGCGCTCCAGGTCGGATGCCGTTTCCGGAACGCCGTGGCGCGCCAGATAGCCGGGCGAAGCGACGATGACCAGCGGCGTATCGCCGAGTTTGCGCGCGATCAGGCTGGAATTGCGCATGTCGCCGGCGCGGATCGCGATGTCGGCCCGCTCTGCCAGCAGGTCGACGATGAGATCGGTCTGGATCACCTCGACCGAGATGCCCGGATAGAGATCCAGGAACTGTGCAAGGATCGGTGCCAGCACATGCGTGCCATAGGATGCGCTGGTGTTGATCCGGATCAGGCCTCGTGGATCGTCGAGATTGGCGGCACTACGTTCCGCCTCCTCGATATCGGCAAGAATACGCACGGAGTGCTCGTAGAAGCTTCGCCCCTCCGGCGTCAGCAGCAGTTTGCGGGTCGAGCGGCTGACCAGCCGTGTGCCGAGCCGCGTTTCCAGCCGGGCGACGAGCTTGCTGACCGCCGATGGCGTCATGCGGAAGAAGCGGGCGGCGGCAGAAAAGCCGCCTTGTTCGACCACCTGCACAAAGACTTCCATTTCGCCGGATCTGTTGATGTCCTGCCGCGCCATAGTGTGAATTCAATTCATCAATGTTGTTCTTTACCACAGACTATTTCACCGAGGCTTTGCTGTCTATCTGGAGTGCATCCCATTCCAAAAAGGACGCACCTCCATGCCTCTTGCTCTTTATGCCCTGACAGTCGGCGCCTTCGGTATCGGCGTCACCGAATTTGTCATCATGGGCTTGCTGATCGATGTCAGCGCCGATCTCGGCGTTTCGATCGCCGCCGCCGGTCTTCTGATTTCCGGCTATGCCCTCGGCGTCGTCTTCGGCGCACCGATCCTGACGACGCTCACCGGCCGCTGGCCGCGCAAGACCGTGCTCATCGCGCTGATGGTGATCTTCACCATCGGCAATATCGCCTGTGCGCTGGCGCCAAACTACGAAACCCTGATGGCCGCCCGCCTGTTGGCAGCCCTTGCCCATGGCACCTTCTTCGGTGTCGGCTCGGTTGTTGCGACCGGACTGGTTGCACCGGAACGCCGGGCATCCGCCATTGCCGTGATGTTCACCGGCCTGACGGTTGCCAATATCGCCGGCGTTCCTTTCGGCACCTGGCTTGGCCAGGAATATGGCTGGCGCACGACTTTCTGGGCCGTTGCCATCGTTGGCATTGCGGCACTCGCCGTGCTCGCGATCTTCCTGCCGCGCGATGACCAGAAGCCGGAGGCTCAGGACTGGCGTTCCGATCTCGCCACCATGGCCCGCCCGCAGGTTCTCGCAGGCCTCGCGATCACCGTGCTCGGTTACGCCGGCGTCTTTACCGTCTTCACCTATATTGCACCGGTCCTCACCGAGATCACCGGATTTTCGGCTGCTGCGGTCTCGCCGATCCTGCTGGTCTTCGGCGGTGGCCTGATCGTCGGCAATCTCCTCGGCGGCAAGCTTGCCGATCGCAATCTCGACCGCTCCGTCCTGCTGACGCTGGCAGTCCTGACATTGTCGCTCGCTGCCATGACCGTTATTCTCGAATACAAGACCCTGACCATCGCCTTTGTCGGTCTGGTCGGCGCGGCAGGATTTGCAACGGTGGCTCCCTTGCAGATGCGCGTCCTGCAAAAGGCCGAAGGTGCCGGCCAGGCATTGGCGTCGAGCTTTAACATCGCCGCTTTCAACCTCGGCAATGCCATCGGCGCCTGGGTCGGTGGAATTGCCATCGAGCAGGGCGGCGGCCTTGCGGTTCTGCCGCTGGTCGCGGCCGCTTTCCCGCTGGCCGCCCTCATCCTGTCGATCATCGCCACCCGTCTTGACCGGCCGAGCCCGCGTGGGCAGCACGCCGCAGCCTGATCAAGCAGCAATCATTTCATCCGCATACAGAAAGGATAATCCCATGGAATATCGTCAACTGGGGGCTTCTGGCCTCAAGGTTCCGGTCTTGAGTTTTGGCGCCGGTACATTCGGCGGCTCCGGCCCATTGTTCGGCAACTGGGGCACCTCCGATGCCGCAGAGGCCCGCCGGCTGGTCGACATCTGCCTCGAAGCCGGGGTCAACCTCTTCGATACGGCCGATGTCTATTCCGCCGGCGCCTCCGAAACGGTACTGGGCGAGGCGATCAAGGGGCGGCGCAATGAGGTGCTGATCTCCACCAAGCTCGGCCTGCCGATGGGCGATGGGCCGGCCGACTACGGCACCTCCGCCAGCCGCATCGCAACCGGCGTCGATGCCGCGCTGAAGCGCATGGGCACCGATTATATCGACCTCCTGCAACTGCACGCCTTTGATGCGTCTGTCCCGGTCGAAGAGGTGCTTGCCGCGCTCGATCGGCTCGTGAGGGCGGGCAAGGTCCGCTATGTCGGCGCCTCGAATTTCGCCGGGTGGCAGATCATGAAGTCGCTCGCCGCCGCGGACCGCCATGGCTGGCCGCGCTATGTCGCACATCAGGTCTACTACTCGCTGGTCGGCCGCGACTACGAGTGGGACCTGATGCAACTCGGAAAGGACCAGGGTGTCGGCGCCATGGTCTGGAGCCCGCTCGGCTGGGGCCGCCTGACCGGCAAGATCCGCCGCGGCACACCGCTGCCGGAGAAAAGCCGACTGCACGAGACTGCGGCCTTTGGTCCTCCGGTGGACGATGAACGGCTTTACCGGATTGTCGATGTGCTGGACGAGATAGCCGGCGAAGTCGGCAAGCTCGTTCCGCAGGTTGCGCTCAACTGGCTGCTGCAGCGCCCCACGGTATCATCGGTCATCATCGGCGCCCGCAACGAGGAGCAGCTGCGCCAGAACCTCGGTGCGGTCGGTTGGACCCTGACGGCAGAGCAGGTCGCACGTCTGGATGCAGCAAGCGTCACGGACGCCGCCTATCCGCATTTTCCCTATTACCGCCAGGAAGGTTTTGCCCGTCTCAATCCGCCGGCCGTCTGACCGCACATCAACTGGATCGCCGCCATCATTCGGCGGCGATCTGTCCTGCAAGCTGGCGGTTCTTCAGCAGCTTGTAGACGATACTGTCCATCAGCGCCTGGAACGAGGCATCGATGATGTTTTCCGACACGCCGACCGTCCACCAGCGGGCGCCGCTCGCATCGGTGGATTCGATCAGCACGCGGGTGATCGCCTCGGTGCCGCCGTTGAGGATACGCACCTTGTAGTCCGCCAGTTCCAGATCGCCGATCTCGTGCTGGTACTTGCCGAGATCCTTGCGCAGCGCGATGTCGAGCGCGTTGACCGGTCCGTCGCCTTCGGCAACCGACATCAGCATCTCGCCATCGATGATCGTCTTGACCACGGCTTCCGACACGGTCTTCAGCCGGCCATGGCTGTCGAAACGCCGTTCGATCATCACCCGGAAGCTCTCGACCTGGAAGAAGTCCGGAACGCTGGTCAGCGTCCGTTGGGCGAGAAGTTCGAAGCTCGCATCGGCCCCTTCATAGGCATAGCCGCTGGCTTCACGCTCCTTGACGATCGAGATCAGCGTGTCGAGCTTCGGATCGTCCTTCTCGACCCGAATGCCGCGCCGCTTCAGTTCATTGATGAAATTCGCCTTGCCGCCCTGGTCGGAGACCATGACCTTGCGGAAATTGCCGACGCTTTCCGGCTCGACATGTTCGTAGGTCTTCGGATCCTTGAGCAACGCCGAGGCATGGATGCCGGCCTTGGTGGCAAACGCCGAAGCGCCGACATAGGGTGCCTGGTGGTTGGGAGACCGGTTGAGCAACTCGTCAAAGGCGCGCGACAGACGATTGAGACCGACCAGCGCATCGCGGTCGATCGAGGTCTCGAAACGGGACGAATAGCTGTCTTTCAGACAGAGCGTCGGGATGATCGTCACCAGGTCGGCATTGCCGCAGCGCTCGCCGATACCGTTCAGCGTGCCCTGGATCTGCCGCACGCCGGCTTCGACTGCGGCCAGCGAATTGGCAACGGCCTGTCCGGTATCGTTATGGGCATGGATGCCGAGCGAGGAGCCGGGAATGCCAGAAGCGATCACAGCAGCGATGATGTCGCGGATTTCCGGCGGCTGCGTTCCGCCATTGGTGTCGCACAGCACCACCCAGCGGGCACCGGCGGCGTAGGCTTGCTTGGCGCAGGCCAGTGCATAGGCCGGATTGGCCTTGTAGCCATCGAAGAAATGCTCGCAATCGACCATGGCGAGCTTGCCGGCCTCGACCACGGCCTTGACGCTGCCCCGAATGCTCTCGAGGTTTTCCTCGTTGGTGCAGCCGAGCGCGACCTTGACGTGATAATCCCAGCTCTTGGCGACCAGACAGACCGCATCGCTCTTTGCCTGGATCAACTGGGTGAGGCCCGGATCATTGGAGGCGGAAATGCCTGCCCGCTTGGTCATGCCAAAGGCGACAAACGAGGCCTTTTGTGTGCGCTTCTTGGCAAAAAAGGCCGTATCGGTCGGATTTGCGCCCGGATAGCCGCCCTCGACATAGTCGAGGCCGAATTCGTCCAGCATGGCCGCGATCGAAATCTTGTCCTCGACGGAAAAGTCGATGCCGGGCGTCTGCTGGCCGTCCCGCAGCGTGGTGTCGAACAGATAGATTTTTTCGCGTGTCATTTCGGTGCCTCCCCATGGCAACTTTTGTCGAGATTGAGGTTACCCCCCTCTGCCCTGTCGATCTCCCCCACACGGGGGGAGATCGACAGGGTGGTTACCGCCTTGCCCGACACACGTTCCGAGCCAAAGATGAATCTGGGCGCAACCAAATCTCGGAGAAAATGCGCTGTATCTGTTCTCGATGCGGGATCAAGTGACACGGATGCCGCAATCCGATCTCCCCCCGTGTGGGGGAGATGCCCGGCAGGGCAGAGGGGGGTAGCCAAGCCCACGGACATCAGCTTTTCCCCGCATATCGGTCGGTGGCCCGGATCAGCTGATCCAGAATTCCGGGCTCCAGCATGGCATGCCCCGCGCCCTCGATCAGGTGAAAATCGGCCTTCGGCCAGGCCTTGGCGAGCGCCCAGGCATATTTGGCCGGGCAGGGCATGTCGTAGCGGCCATGGATGATGACGCCCGGAATGTCCTTGAGCTTGTAGGCATCACGCAGCAGCTGGCCTTCCTCCATCCAGCCGGCATGCACGAAGAAATGGTTCTCGATGCGGGCAAAGGCGATGGCGAATTCATCCTCGCCGAAATGCGCGGCATAGTCCGGGTTCGGCAGCAGCGTGATCGTCTCGCCTTCCCATGTGCTCCAGGCAATGGCGCATTCCAGCTGTTTCTTCGCGTCGTCGCCGGTCAGGTACGTGCGGTAGGCGCCCATCATGTCGTGGCGTTCGCTCTCCGGGATTGGAGCGATGAAGAGTTCCCACTTGTCGGGAAACATTTCCGACACGCCGAACTGATAGTACCAGGAAAGCTCCGCCCTGGTCAGCGTGTAGATGCCGCGCAGCACCAGTTCGCTGACCCGCTCCGGATGGGTTTCCGCATAGGCGAGCGCCAGAGTCGAGCCCCAGGAACCGCCGAAGACAAGCCATTGCTCGACGCCCATCAGTTGCCGCAGCCGCTCGATATCGGCAACCAGATGCCAGGTCGTATTGGCCTCAAGTCCGGCATGCGGCGTCGACTTTCCACAGCCGCGCTGGTCGAACAGGATCACGTCGTACAATGCCGGATCGAACACTCGCCTCTGGCTCGGGCTCGATGCCCCACCCGGACCGCCATGCAGGAATACGGCAGGCTTGGCACCCTTGGTGCCGACGCGCTCCCAATAGATCGTGTGGCCATCGCCGACATCGAGGAAACCCGTCTCGAACGGTTCGATCTCCGGATAGAAGCCGCGCAATTCGCTCGTCATGGTCAGTCCTTTTTAGGCGGCCAGACCACAGTGTCATGGTCGGGATGCTGATGATTGCTCGCGCTGATGACGGCGTTGCCGTCGGCCAGATCGGAGCGGTCCGTCGGGTTTTCCGGCAGGCTGAAAAACTTGTCGAAATAGGACAGGCGCGATTCCACGCCATCTTGCGAGACCGGTACGGCCGCTTCCGGCTTGTCGAGGCTGCCGATCGTCACGCTGATATAGGGCGAGCCGACGGTGCGAAAGAGCAGCGGCGTGCCGCAATTGTCGCAAAAGCCGCGGCCGCAGGGGTCGGACGAGCGGAACCAGCGCGGTTCGCCGCGCATCATCAACAGGTTCTCGGCCCGCGTGCCGGCCAGCGCCATGAAGAAGTTGCCGCCCGCCTTCTGGCACATCCGGCAATGACAGATATGTGGATAACCGAGTTCGCCAGCCACCTTGTAGCGGATCGCGCCGCACTGGCATCCGCCGGAATGCACTTCGCGGCTCATGCCTGATCCTCCGGCGGCCATACGGCTGTGTCATGGTCGGGATGCTGGAAGCTTTCGATCGAGGCGAAATGCGCCTCCATCTCCGGGCTGGTATAGGCTGGTTTTTCGAACAGGTGATCGATCCACGGCAGGCGGTGATGATGGTTCACCTGGACCTGGGGTTCGAACTTCGACGGATTGTCGAAGGCGCCGATGGCGATCTCGATGCCCTCGCCATGATGATAGGTCAGCGGCGTGCCGCATCTGCCGCAGAAGCCGCGTTTCACCTTGGCCGAGGAGCGGAACAGCAGCGGCTGGCCGCGGGTCCAGGTCAGATGCGCATGATCGGCGGTGACAAAGGCACCGAAGAAACTGCCGAACGCCTTCTGGCACATGCGGCAGTGGCAGATTGACGGTCGCCCGAGTTTCTCCGCCTGGAACCGCACGGCGCCGCATTGGCAGCCGCCGGAAAAGATCTCGCTCATGCCGCTCTCCTCACTTGAACATCACGTAAATTACCACCCCGGCGATGACGGCCGCCACGATCACGCCCTTGGCGATCAGCCCGTAAAGCAGCCATTTCGGCATTTGCGTATTCGGGTTTGGCTTGCTCATCGAGGTTGCTCCGGCCAATGCTCGGTGTCTTGGTCCGGATGCTGATAGGACACGACCTCCAGCACGAAGGGCGCTTCAACAGCGTCTTCCTCGGTTGTGTGGCCGGGCAGCAGATGCAAGCGGTCGACAAAACCGATCTTGGCCTCGGTGCCGAACTGCACGACGGGCGGCAAAAGCGACGGATCGTCGAAGGCGCCGGCCGCGATCGCGATCCCGTCCGGCGCCTCATAGGTCAGCGGCGTGCCGCAATCGCCGCAAAAGCCACGTAGCGCAAAATTCGACGAGCGAAACGTTTTACGCTCGCCGCGGGTCCATTCGAGCACAGCTCCACGGGTCGAAACCAGTGGCGCATAATAGGCGCCGAATGCCTTCTGGCACATCCGGCAATGACAGATGGAACTGTCCTTCAGCACGCCCGTCACGCGAAACCGCACCGCACCGCACTGGCATCCGCCGGAATGGATCGAGGTCATGGGGCAGGCTTCGCTGTTTGGAGGGCTTTGGCGGCGAGGGTCGCGTTACCCCCCTCTGCCCTGCCGGGCATCTCCCCCACACGGGGGGAGGTCGGCCACGCGGCCGGCGCCGGATTTTTGTCTGATGCGCAGACGTGACACGAGTTTGCTGACGAGGAAATCTTGCTCGGCTTTGAACGCTCGCCTGCCAATCGATGAAGCGTCTTGGAATGTCCGTATCGCGCGGCAACCCGATCTCCCCCCGTGTGGGGGAGATGCCCGGCAGGGCAGAGGGGGGTATGCCACGACAATAGCGTCATCCTATCGCTTGACCTCCCAAGTCGTCACCCGCTCGCCGGTCTCCTTGTCCTTGCCATCCTTGAGCTGGATGCCCTTGGCAGCCAGGTCGTCGCGGATCTTGTCGGCCTCAGTGAAGTTCTTGGTTTTCAGCATTTCCAGGCGCATGTCGACAAGGGCTTGGACTGCGGCCGAAAGATCCGTGCTGATTTCAGCCTTTTGCGGCAGGACACCGAGCAGGGCGGCACTCGCGGCAAACAGCGGTAGCAACGCCGGATCGGCGCTGGCTTCATGGGCAAGCGCATGCAGCGCCTGCACGGCGGCCACCGTATTCAGGTCGTCATGCAGCGCCTCCAGCACCGTCTCGCACGGAGCCAAGCCGGTTGCCTCGGTGGCGGGCCACTTGGCGAGCAGCCGTTCTGCCTCCTCCAGCCGCTTGACTGAAAAGTCGATCGGCTCGCGGTAATGTGTCATGAGCATCGCAAGGCGCAGCACTTCGCCCGGCCATTTGCGGCCGCCGAAGGTTTCCGTCTCGAGCAATTCATTGATCGTGACGAAATTGCCGTCCGACTTCGACATCTTGCGGCCTTCGACCTGGACGAAGCCGTTGTGCATCCAGACATTGGCCATGACATCGGTGTCATAGGCACAGCACGACTGGGCGATTTCGTTTTCGTGATGGGGAAAGATCAGGTCGAGCCCGCCGCCATGGATGTCGAACTGGTGAGGCCGCGCCTTGCCCCTCGGCGACAGCCGGTCCTTGATCTCTTCCCACAGATAGCGATCGGCCATGGCCGAGCATTCGATATGCCAGCCGGGGCGGCCATGGATAGCGATCGTCTCGCCTTCAAAGACAAAATTGCCAGGCCAGCCCGGTTCGGTGTCGGCCGATTGCTTCCACAGCACGAAATCGCCGGGGTTTGTCTTGTGGGCTTCGACAGCGACACGTGCGCCGGCCTGTTGGTCTTCCAGCTTGCGCTTCGACAACTGGCCGTAGTCGGCCATCGAGGCGGTGGCAAACAGCACTTCGCGGCCTTCCGAGCCGGTGGCCACATAGGCATGACCCTGGTCGAGCAGGCGCTGGATGATCGCCACCATCTGGCTGATATTGTCGGTCGCGCGGGGCTCCACCGACGGCTTCAGGCAACCAAGCGCTGCCACATCTGCATGGAACTGGCTTTCCGTCTTGCCGGTCACAGCGCGGATCGCCTCGTTCAGCGACATGCTGCCGTCAGTGATCTGCGGCCCGAAATCGCGCAACGCCCGCGCGTTGATCTTGTCGTCGACATCGGTGATGTTGCGCGCATAGGTGACATGGGTGTCGCCGTGGAGATGACGCAGCAGCCGGTAGAGTACGTCGAAGACGATGACCGGGCGCGCATTGCCGATATGGGCAAAGTCATAGACCGTCGGGCCGCAGACATACATGCGCACATTGTCCGGATCGATCGGCTCGAAGTCGACCTTCTCGCGCGCGAGTGTGTTGTAAAGCTTGAGGCCCGTCGGCATTCCTGTCTCCCATACCAAAACCATCCGGCTGGACCGGGTCGTTTGTCATCTGGGACTTTCAGGAGACGAAAACGGCCGGGCCAGCGAGCGCGCTAGCGAATAATGATCCAGCAGATGCAGATGGTCGTTTTCATGGGCGCTGTTATGGCGCGGGGCCGCGATTTGGTCAAGGGCGGTGCGCGTCTCCCGCGACCATCGCCACCGCCTTCATGCAGTTTAACGCCATATGCAGGTAAGCCTTTGTCAATCATGACGGTCTTATGGTGACCTCACGAATTTCTCCTGCGGAGATGACCTTCGATATGGAATTGACCCTGCACCTTCCGACAATCCTCGTCGTCCATGGCATGGCGATGCTGATTGCGACGTTGTTGTGCATTGCGATCTGGATCCGCGAGCGACCCAACAACGTCCTGGCCATGCTGATGATTGCCGGTACGGTGACCTGCGTGAGCATGGCGCTGCATGGCAGCCGCACGATGCTGCCGCTGCCGCTCGCCTCCGGTGTTGGTCTGGCGTTGGCGGTCATCGGCGCCGGCTTCTTCTGGCAGGCCGTTGTAGCCTTTGAGGGCAAGCCCTTGTCCATGACGAAGGCCACAATGGGAGGTGTCATCTGGCTCTGCTGCTGGCTGGTTCCGCCCTTCGTGGAATCGACTGCGATCCGCACCCTGGTCCTGGCACTGCTCCTCTGTTCCTATTGTCTATTGTCGTCACGCGAAATATGGCTGGGACGCGTTGTCGAGCCTCTGCTGTCTCGACCGCTCGCCGCTGCGGCGAATGCTCTGCGCGGCCTGGTCTGGTTAGCCAGCATCCCGCTCTCCCTGTTGGTCTCGCCACCCTATGGCGCGAATGGAAGCAACGCGTCCTGGTTTTCCCTGTTGGCCGTTGCCAACACTATGCTGATCGTGCTGTCGTTGATTGCGATGTTGATGCTGGCCAAGGAGCGCGACGAGCGCCTTTATCGGCTGGCCTCCGAGCGCGATCCACTAACCAACCTTGCCAACCGCCGCACCTTCGTCATGACGGCACAATCCATCCTGGCGAGCGAAAAGGGCAGGGCGACGCTGCTTCTCCTGGATATCGATCATTTCAAGCGCATCAACGATACCCACGGTCATGCGGCCGGCGACCGGGTCCTGATAGCCTTCTCCCGTGCCATCGATAAGCGCATGCCGAAGGGCTGGATCTTCGCCCGCATCGGGGGGGAAGAATTCGCCTGCCTTCTGCCCAATGCCAGTGGTGCCCATGGCCTCGCGATCGCGGAAAACCTGCGTATGGTGATCGAGACAATGCATCTGGACGCGGACAGGCTGGTGCCGGTGACCGTCAGCATCGGCGTAGCGACCGCTTCGGACGCATCCGTGCTGCTGGATACGCTGTTGGCGGAAGCCGATGCCGCCCTTTACCAGGCGAAAGCAAAGGGCAGAAACTGCGTCTGCCTGCATGACACGATGGCGATGCTCGACGTTGCCAATGCGCAGTTGGAGACAGTGAAGTCCACCATGGGACGGACGCCGCTCGCGCGAATCCGCCACCGCAACTGAATTCTCAGCAAGCCGCCTTGGGCAACCGCAGGATGCCAAGCACCAGACCGCAACCGAGAATGATCACCCCGCCGCCGAGGAGTTGCAGCGGCGTCAGCGGCTCGTCAAGGATCAGCGCGCCGACCAGCACGGCCACCACCGTCACGGCAAATTCGACGCTGATCGCAGCGGTGGCGCCAATACTCTTCACCAGCCCGAAATAGAGCACATAGGTGAGCGCACTCATCAAAGTGGCGAGCGCCACCAGGTAGAGATAGTCGATCGGTTGCGGCGTGGTCGGCACGGGCACGAACCAGAGCAGTGGGAAGGCGATGATGCCGCCGGCGATGAACGAACCGATGGTGACCTCCCATGGCCCCGTGCCGGCAAGGTGTCGGCTCGCATAATTGCTGCCGAAGGCGGCGGAAAAGGTCGAGCCGATCATCGCCAGGCAGCCGATCAGGAAGGCGGAGGTCACGGGAACGGCCGGGAAGCCGACCAGCATGATGATCCCGATGGTCCCGAGCGCCAGGCCAAGGGTGCGCACGGGCGTAATCCGCTCCAATCCCCAGATCTGCGCGATGATCATCGAAAACAGCGGAATGGCCGCCACGAAGATGGCCGCCATAGCCGTGCCGATGCGTGGCGTCGCATAGGACAGCCCGATCAACTGGCCGGCGACCGTGGTGGCGCCGACGACTGCTAGCGGCAGCCAGCCTGCGTGAAACGCCAGTCTGCGCCGGGTCAGTCGCGCCACGCCAAACAACAAACCGCCGGCAATCAGGGAGCGAAAGGTGACGGCGCCGATCCAGCCAAAGGCGGCCACGACATGCAGAAGTAGAACGAAGGAAAGGCCCCAGGCGAATGCCAGAAAGGTGTAGGAGGCAATGTCTCTGGGGCGCATGGGGTCTTCCATCACAGATGCGGAAACAAAGGCGACGGCCTTTTGGCCATCCCAGCCAGCACGAACCCGGCTGTTACTCCGGCATCCGATAATCGACGATCTTGCCCTCGCGAACGATGTAGAGCTTGCCGGTTTCCGTCTGCGCCGGGCCAACCAGCGGCAGAAGCTTGGCTGCAACCTCCGAAGGATGCGGCAGGGTGGCCGGATCTTCACCGGGCATCGCCTGGGCGCGCATGGCAGTGCGGGTGGCGCCGGGATCGACCGAGAGAATACGCAGCGGCAGGCGCTGCGTCTCGCCAGCCCATGTGCGGGCCAGCGCCTCGACGGCGGCCTTGGAGGCGGAATAGGCGCTCCAGAACGGCTTGCATTTGTGGGCCGCACCTGAAGACAGGATCAGGACGCGGCCCTGATCGGACTTGATCAGCAGCGGCTCCAGCGAGCGGATCAGCCGCCATGTTGCCGTTACGTTGATCGTCATGACCTTGTCGAAGACCTTGGCTTCGATATGACCGATCGGCGAGATGACACCGAGCACGCCGGCGTTGAGCACGGCGATGTCCAGTTTGCCCCAGCGATCGAAGATATGGCCACCGAGCTGGTCGATGGCCGCCATGTCGGCGAGGTCGAACGGAACCAGCGTCGCCGAACCGCCGACCGCCTTGATCGCGTCGTCCAGTTCTTCCAACCCGCCAACGGTGCGGGCGCAGGCAATTACATGGGCGCCGGCCTTGGCAAGCTCGATCGCGGTGAAATAGCCGATGCCGCGCGAGGCGCCGGTGACGAGCGCAATCCGGCCCGTAAGGTCGATGGTCATGGTCAGTCCTGTTTTCTTCGGCCTGTTATCTACGGTCTCAGCCGTTGGCGGCGAGCATGGATTCCTTGCGGCCAACCATTTTCTCGCCTTCCTTGTCCAGAAGTCGGGTCGGGTAGTCGCCGGTAAAGTAGTGATCCGTGAATTTCGGATTGGCCGGATCGCGCGCCTCGCCGCCCACGGCCTTGTACAGGCCGTCGATCGACAGGAAGGCCAGCGAATCCGCGCCGATATACTTCGCCATCGCCGCTTCGTCGGCATACTGGTTCGCCAGCAGCTTGTCGCGGTCGGGCGTATCGATGCCGTAGAAATCCGGATGGAAGATCATCGGACTGGCAACGCGCACATGGACTTCTTTCGCGCCGGCATCGCGGATCATCTGCACGATTTTCAACGAGGTTGTGCCGCGCACGATGGAATCGTCGACGAGGATGACGCGCTTGCCTTCGATCATCGCCCGGTTGGCCGAATGCTTCAGCTTGACGCCGAAGGCCCGGATCTGCTGGGTCGGTTCGATAAAGGTGCGGCCGACGTAATGGTTGCGGATAATGCCGTATTCGAACGGAATACCGCTCTGCTGGGCATAGCCGAGGGCGGCCGGTGTGCCGCCATCGGGAACCGGCACGACCACATCGCCCTCGAGCGGTGCCTCGATCGCCAGGTTCATGCCGGCATTCTTGCGGGTGGTGTAGACATTGCGACCGCCGACGACCGAATCGGGACGGGCGAAGTAGACATATTCGAACAGGCAGAGACGCTCCGGCTGCGGCCGTGCCGGCATGCGCGATTCGATGTTGATCGAACCATCCGGCTGGATTTCGCAGATGACCACTTCGCCATTCTTGACGTCGCGGATGAATTTCGCGCCGATGATGTCGAGTGCGCAGGTCTCGGAGGCAAAGATCGGCTTGCCGTCGAGTTCGCCAAGCACCAGTGGCCGGATGCCGATCGGGTCGCGGGCTGCGATCAGCTTGGTGCGGGTCAGCGCGATCATCGCATAGCCGCCTTCCATCTGGCGGATCGCATCAATAAAGCGGTCGGCTGTCGAGGCGTGGCGCGAACGGGCGATGAGATGCAGCACGACTTCGGTATCCGAGGTCGACTGACAGATGGCGCCGGTTGCGATGATCTGCCGGCGAAGCGTCAGGCCGTTGGTGAAATTGCCGTTGTGGGCAATGGCTATGCCGCCTTCCTCGAGTTCGGCAAACAGCGGCTGGACATTGCGCATGGCAACCCCGCCGGTTGTCGAATAGCGCGTATGGCCGATGGACATCGAACCCGGAAGCTTGGCGATGGTCACAGGGTTCGTGTAGTGGTCACCGACCAGCCCCATGTGCTTTTCGGTGTAGAATTGTCGGCCGTCAAAGGAGACGATACCGGCTGCTTCCTGGCCGCGATGCTGGAGCGCATGCAGTCCGAGCGCTGTCAGCGTCGACGCATCGCTATGCCCCAGGATACCGAAAACCCCGCATTCTTCATGAAACTTGTCGTCCTCGGCACCGTATACGACGTCGGTAGGGATGAAGTGGTTCATGGCAAGTCGCCTTTGTTCACGGGGACAGATGCAGCAAGCAACGCCTGTAACAGATAAGCCGCCGGTCTGTCCCGATCCGGCGGCGTCTGGATGTTATATAGGTAGCGGGCGATCGCCGCGCAAATTTCAATTCTCGGCCGGTGCCTCGCCCGCAGGTGTGGTATCGGCAGGAGCAGTTTCCGCTGGAGCCTGCTCGGCCGGTGCCGGTTGTCCGTCCGTCGCGGGCGCGGTCTCCTCGCGTCCAAGGATGCGGGCACGGATTTGCGGCTCGATATCTGTCGGCAGCACGGCCTCGAGCTTAAGCACCAGCGCATCGAGGAAAGGCTTGGACTTGGAATTGTTGACCCAGTCCGGCCGCTGCTTGATGTCGATCAGCCAGTTCCAGAAGGCAACGGCAACCACGAGCAGCAGAATGCCGCGGGCAGCCCCGAACAGGAAGCCGAGCGTCCGGTCCAGTGCGCCGATGCGGCTGTCGATGATGAAGTCTGCAATACGCGAGGTGATGAAGGAAATCACGATCAGCGCAATGAGGAAGATGATGCCGGCCGAACCCGCGATGGCGATACGGTCATCGCTGGTGTAGTTCTTCACATAGGGAACAAGCACCGGATAGAGATAATAGGCGGCAGCAACCGAGCCGGCCCAGCTTGCGATGGAAAGCACTTCGCGCGAAAAGCCACGCACCATCGCCAGCACCGCTGAAAACAGCACGACGCCGATGACGATACCGTCAAAAATCGTAATGGGCATAAATACCAACTCCAAGACTGCCGGCCCAGGCCGGCATGATTGTCACCGCGACACCGCCTGAGCGCGAAATATCACGCGTCGGAGCGGATCAACCATCCTCCTGATCGTTGCGCGCTTTCAACCGGGAACCGGCGATCTGCGCCACAAGATCGGGAAGGCTGTCCACTTCCCTCCATTTGCCTGTCGAACCCTTAGGCAGTTCGGCCGAGGCAGCCGGCAATACCGCAGCGGAGAAACCAAGCTTTTCCGCCTCTTTCAACCGTTGGCCCGTATGCGAAACCGGTCGCACCGCGCCTGACAGGCTGACCTCGCCGAAATAGACGCAATCGGCGGGAAGGGCAAGACCGGCAAGCGAGGAAACCAACGCTGATGCAATCGCCATGTCGGCCGCCGGTTCCGAGATCCGGTAGCCGCCGGCGACATTGAGATAGACATCGTGTTGTCCGAGCCTCACGCCGCAATGCGCCTCGAGAACAGCCAGGATCATCGCCAGACGGCTGGAATCCCAGCCGACCACGGCGCGGCGCGGCGTGCCAAGCGATGTCGCCGCCACCAGCGCCTGCACCTCGACCAGGATCGGACGCGTGCCCTCCATGCCGGCAAAGACGGCGGCCCCGGGGGCTTTTGCGTTGCGCTCGCCGAGGAAAAGCTCGGACGGATTGGCGACTTCGCGCAAGCCTTTGTCCGACATTTCGAAAACGCCAATTTCGTCTGTCGGCCCGAAACGGTTCTTGACGGTGCGAAGAATGCGGTAGTGGTGGCCGCGATCGCCTTCGAAATAGAGCACGGCGTCGACCATATGTTCGACGACGCGTGGGCCGGCGATCTGGCCTTCCTTGGTCACGTGGCCGACCAGAACCATGGTCGCGCCGGTCTGCTTGGCAAAGCGGATCATCGCCTGAACGCCCGTGCGGACCTGGGTGACGGTGCCCGGCGCGCTGTCGGCCGTGTCGCTCCACAGGGTCTGAATCGAGTCGATGATCACCAGGTCGGGCCGCTTGCCTTCCGAGATCGTCGCCAGGATATCCTCGACATTGGTTTCGGCAGCCAGCAGAACATCGGTATCGGCAGCCCCCAGTCGCTGTGCCCGCAGGCGCACCTGCGCAACGGCCTCTTCGCCCGAGACATAGATCACCCGGTGGCCCTTGCGGGAAAGAGCCGCTGCCGCCTGCATCAGCAGCGTCGACTTGCCGATGCCGGGATCGCCGCCGATCAAAACGGCGGAACCGCGCACAAAACCGCCACCGGTCGCCCGGTCGAGTTCCGCCATCCCGGTCGGAATTCTGGGCGCTTCCTCGATCTCGCCGGACAGTGCCGTCAGTGTTACCGCACGGCCCTTTTTCGGCGTCTTGCCCGGCCCGCCGCCGATGCCACCCATCGGATCTTCCTCGACGATGGTGTTCCATTCGCCGCAGCCTTCGCATTTCCCGGCCCAGCGGCTGTGAACGGTGCCACAGTTCTGGCAGATGAATTGTGTTTTTGCTTTTGCCATGAAGTCAGTTTTCGTCAGTCTTGAAATAATCGGGCGAAATGTCCTGGTGGCCATGCGCCAGCCGGAGGACAGTCAATTCAGTCTCCGATACGTTGAAAAAGATGATGCGCTCCCGGTAGGAGAAGCTTCTAACCCCGTAGCCGAGTTCGCTGCGGTCAATGCCAGTCAATCCGTCACGGGCGACGGTTTCTACCTTCAGGTACATGTTGAGAAAGAAGCGATCCGCCGCCGCCGGGTTCTCGTGGGCAATGTAGGTATGAGCCTCAAAGAGGTCCGCTCGTGCAGTCGATGTCCAAACTGGATCTCGGCTTTTAATAGCGTGCCCTCGTTTTTGTGTCCGCTGACATTTGTTTTATGTCATCCAGCATTTCGTCTGCCGACGCATAGCGGTGAACCCTGCCGGTCGCCATGTCGTCTAGCCCTTCCTGAACGAGTCGTTGCAATTCGATAAACTTGCCTTGTTCGCTGCCGAGCAGACGCAGTCCGGCAGCGACAACTTCGTCCGCATTCCTGTAGCCTCGGTTGGCAACAAGGTCGTCGACAAAGGCGCTATCTCGTTCACTAAGACGGATCTCGGTCATTTCGATCTCCTTTTGTTCTCTTGTAGCATGGCGATGTTCGACTTCCAAGAGGCTCAGCAAAATGGGTTAAATCTCGGTCGGGATATAGTGTCGCTCGTAGCGCAATCCGAGCCCCGTCAGCATCTCGTAGCCGATCGTACCAGCGGCCCGCGCCACGTCATCGAGCCGGATGTTGGAGCCGAACAGCTCGATATAGTCGCCGGCTGCAATGGCAGTGTTTGGCACGTCGGTGATATCGAAGACGGTCAGGTCCATGGTGACGCGCCCGACGACCGGAACCTTGTGTCCCGCGATGAAGCCCTGAGCGCCGGCGATCCCGGTTTCGCGCAGGGCAACGCCATGCCCGGAGAGATTGCGCAGATAGCCGTCTGCATAGCCGACCGAGGCGATGGCGAGACGGCTGTCGCGCGACAGGGTGCAGGTGCCGCCATAGCTGACGGTCTCGCCGGCTTTGGCGTCACGGATCTGCAGGATGCGCGCTTCGGCCTTGACGACCGGCCGCATCGGGTTGTTCACGCCGTAAACCGCCTCGCCGCCGTAAAGCGCGATACCCGGGCGGGTCAGGTCGAAATGGTAGTCTGGTCCGAGGAAAGTTCCGGCAGAGGCTGCAAGGCTTGAATCAATGCCTTCGAAAGCCTCGCTAACCTGCCGGAAAGCCTGAAGCTGTTGTTGGTTCATCGGGGATGCCGGATCATCGCTGCAGGCGAGATGGCTCATCACCAGAACCGGTGAGAAGCTGGCCGGACGTGAAACGTCGTCGGCCAGGACCAGCGCGTCGGCCAAGGGCAGGCCGAGCCGGTTGAAGCCGGTATCGACATGCAGCGCACACGGATGATCGCCATGCTCCGACACTGCCGCCATCCAGAAGGCCAGTTGTTCTTCGGACGTGATCACCGGAACGAGGTCGTTGTCGAAAAAGAAGTGCTCGACACCCGGCCAGATGCCGGAGAGAACAAAAATTCTCGCTTCCGGCGCATAGATGCGCAATGTTTCGCCTTCGGAGGGAACGGCCACGAAGAAGTCACGGGCGCCGGCCATGTACAGCGTTTCGCCGACATCCTCGATACCCAGTCCATAGGCATCGGCCTTCAGCACGGCAGCGGTGCGCGCCTTGCCCGAACGTCTGGCCATTTCCCGCCAGTTGTCGGCAATCGCCTGCAGGTCAACGGTCAGGCGCAGCGGCGCGCTGAGGAAGGCGTCGGTGAGGTCGGAAAATTGGGGCATAGAGGACCGGAAAATGAGGTATGGATCTTGGCTCGGACCCTAGCACTTTTCTACAAGACTGGAATGCTGACGGGAGATAGAATTCTGCAATGCACAACGTTTCGCAGAAACAGGCCACCGACGCCATGCCGACCGTCCGCACCGAGCGGACGCGGTTCTGGCGTGCGCCGCGTTTCCGCAGCATGGAATGCATGGCGGCCACCTTCATCACGCATGAATTCTCGCCACACTCGCACGACACGTTTTCGATCGGCGCCATCGAGGCCGGATGCCAGGTTGCGATGATCCGCGGCGAGCGGGCACATACCGGGCCGGGCGCGCTCTATCTGATCAATCCGGGCGAGACCCATGATGGCCAGCCGGGCGCCGATGAAGGTTATCGGTATCGGATGGTCTATCCCGATGTCGACCTGTTCACCGAAATCCTCGAAGAGACGACCGGTCGCGCCCTCCATGGAATACCGAGTTTTTCCAGACAGTTGCTGGTCGATCCGCAACTGGCCGAGGCCTTTAGTCTGGCGCATCGCAAGTTGGAGGACGGCTCGAGCGAACTGGAGAGCGAGGAGAGCATGTATACCGTGCTGGCCACGATGTTCGCCCGCTATGGCAGCGCGATCATCGTGCCGCAAGATCTGTCGGAGCCGGCTGGTGTTCGCCGCGCGCGCGACTATATTCGGGCGCATTTCGCTCAGGAGATCAGCCTGGAGGGGCTGGCGCGGGAAGCCGGCTTGAGCCGTGCCCATCTGATCCGCGCCTTCCGCAAGCACTATTTCATCACGCCGCATGCCTATCAGACCGACCTGCGCATCCGCCATGCCCGCCATCTCCTGCGACAGGGCGAAACCCCAACGGATACGGCGCTCAGCTGCGGCTTCGCGGATCAGGCGCATTTCACCCGCCATTTTAAGGCAAGAACCGGCCTGACACCGGGCAAGTACCGCCGATAGTCACTTTTGTTCAAGACGGCCATGGGGCGGATCGCTAGGACCTCCGGACTCGGGAGGTCTGACATGATTGAAACTTCGTTCCGCGGCGAATTCCTCAGTGGATTGCGCGCGATATCGCCATTGCTGCTGGCCGCAGCCCCCATCGGTTTCGTTTTCGGAACCGTGGCCGTGGGGCAGGGGCTATCGCCTCTGGAGGTTGGGCTTATGAGTGCGCTGGTATTTGCCGGCGGCTCGCAATTCGTTGCCATGGACCTGTGGACGCATCCGGCGTCCTGGGCGGCGCTCGGCTTTGCCGCACTCCTGGTCAATCTGCGTCATATCCTCATGGGGGCATCGCTGGAGCGCAGCCTTGGCAGCTTTGGTCCCGGGCAGAAACTGCCGTCGCTGTTGCTGATGGCCGACGAGATCTGGGCCATCTCCGAGGCACGGGCGCGCACCATGGTGTTGACCCCGGCTTTCTATTTCGGTCTTTCCGTGCCGTTCTATTGTGGCTGGGTGCTTTGCAGCCTTGCGGGTGCGCTTCTGGGAGCCGTGATCGGCGACACGGCGCTCTTCGGCCTCGACTTTGCCTTTCCGGCGGTCTTCATCGTCCTGCTGATGGGCTTCTGGAAAGGGCGCGAGACCGGTCTGGTGCTGATCGCGAGCGCTGCTGCCTCGCTGACCGTGCATCAGTTGCTGCCCGGTGCGTGGTATATTGCAGCCGGCGCGCTGGCAGGCCTGGCGGCTGCCTTTGTGCCGCTGGCAAACAGCCAGCCCGGCAAGGAGCAATCGGCATGAACCTTGATCCAGCAACACTTGTGGCCATCGTCGCGATGATGGTGGCCACCGTATTCACCCGGCTGACCGGATCGTTTCTGGTGCGCCGGTTTACTCTTGGCGAGAAAGCGGAAAAGGCGCTCGGCGTCGTGCCGCCCGCCGTGCTGATGGCCGTGGTCGCGCCGACGGCGCTGGCGGCTGGATGGGCCGAAACCGTGGCCTGTCTGGTCACAGCGTTTGCGGCTCTGCGCCTGCCACTGTTGCCGGCGGCCGGGGCAGGGGTGGTTACCGTAGCACTCTTGCGCGCGATCGGCTGGTAATTGCTCGAGATGAGGGCGTGGCGGTCGAAACCGTCACGTCTCCTCATACTGCGTGAAGCTCGGCTCGGCGAGGTCGGCAAACCGGGTGAATTCCGCCTGGAAGGCGAGCTTGACCGTGCCGGTCGGTCCGTGACGCTGCTTGGCGATGATGACATCGGCCGTACCCTTGACCTTGTCCATCAGCTGTTCCCATTCGGGATATTTCGGATCGCCCATGTCGCGCGGTTCGAGGTTCTTGACGTAATATTCCTCGCGGAACACGAACAGCACGACGTCGGCGTCCTGCTCGATAGAACCCGATTCACGAAGGTCGGAGAGCTGCGGGCGCTTGTCTTCGCGGCTTTCGACCTGACGCGACAGCTGCGACAGGGCGACGATCGGAACGTTCAGTTCCTTGCCGAGCGCCTTCAGGCCGGTGGTGATCTGGGTGATTTCCTGTACGCGGTTTTCCCCGGACTTGCCGGAGCCGGTCATCAGCTGGATATAGTCCACCACGAGGCAGTCGAGGCCGCGCTGACGCTTCAGACGACGCGCACGGGCGGACAGCTGGGCAATCGAGATACCACCTGTCTGGTCGATGAACAGCGGCACTTTCTGCATGGTCTGCGAGAAGCCGACCAGTTTTTCGAAATCATGTTCGGTGATGTCGCCACGGCGGATCTTCGACGAGGAAACTTCCGTCTGCTCGGACATGATACGGGTGGCAAGCTGTTCCGACGACATTTCGAGCGAGTAGAAGCCGACGACTCCGCCGTTCTTGGCCTTCATTGAACCGTCGGGCATGACTTCGGGATCGTAGGATGCGGCGATATTCCAGGCGATATTGGTCGCAAGCGAGGTCTTGCCCATGCCCGGACGCCCGGCGAGTACGATCAAGTCGGAGCGCTGCAGACCGCCCATCTTGCTGTCGAGCGACATGATGCCGGTCGAGATGCCGGAAAGATTGCCGTCTCGCTCAAACGCTGCGCCGGCCATGTCGACGGCCAAAGCGACGGCGTCGTTGAACGACTGGAAGCCACCGTCGTAGCGACCGTTTTCGGCCAGTTCGAACAGCCGCCGTTCGGTGTCTTCAATCTGCGTCTGCGGCGGCATGTCGAGCGGCGCGTCATAGGCGATGTTGACGACGTCCTCGCCGATCGTGATCAACGACCGGCGCAGCGCCAGATCGTAGATCGCCCGACCATAGTCCTCGGCATTGATGATGGTGACGGCTTCCGAGGCAAGGCGTGCCAGATACTGCGCGACCGTCAGGTCGCCGACGCGCTGGTCGGCCGGCAGGAAGGTCTTGATCGTGACGGGGTTTGCCGTCTTGCCCATGCGGATGATTTCCGAGGCAACCTCGAAGATCTTGCGGTGCAGCGGCTCGTAGAGATGCGGCGGCTTGAGAAAGTCCGAAACACGGTAATAGGCGTCGTTGTTGACCAGGATGGCCCCCAGCAGTGCCTGCTCCGCCTCGATATTGTTCGGAGCTTCCCTGTAGAGCGGCTCGCCCTGTTGTGCCGGAGCAATCTTTCGCAATGCATCGCTCATAGCGGTCTACCGTTTCTTCATGTCTGGCTATCGGATTGTGCAATGGGTTTGTCCGCACCCGCCGCTCAAGTCAACAGCAATTCAACCTTTGGACGGTCCAGGGGAGGGGGGCATTGAGCTTTTCGAACTCATCCCAAGTTTCCACAGGCTCTGCTCTTTTTTCAATGTTTTTCTTGACTCGATTTGGTGAGAATCGCGCGAGCAGCTTTGCAAAAATCACTGCCCAGCCATGCGGTATCTTCCTCTTGCTCATCGCTGGCACGGGCATTAAGTAGTGTAAATATAATTAGTGCACTATCAATTGGCGATGTTATGGACCGTACTGCGAACCAGCGTCTCCTGATTCAGGAGCTTCTCAATTTTTCCCGCAAGCTGCGGGCCCATTTTGACGCCTTGGTTCGGCAGAAGGGGCTGACCTTGCCGCGGGTGCGGGTGCTCTACACCTTGCTCGCCGAAGACGGGCAGACCCAGCGGGCGCTGGCCGCCGAACTGGAGATAGAGACCCCGACACTCGTGCGCCTGCTTGATTCGATGGAGGAACAGGGCCTGATCGAGCGTCGTGCGCTGAAAACCGATCGCCGGGCCAAGCAGATCTTCATGACGCCGACAGGCGCGGCGCTTGCAGCCGAAATGAGTGTCTTCGCGGATCAGTTTCGCGACCGCCTGCTGGTCGACATGGCCGATGGCGACATCGACGGCGGGCTTGCAATGGTGCGCCACCTGCTCGAAAGATTGGTGGATATGGGGGAAGGAGAACCGGCCAGTGAGTAATTCTGCTTCCATTCCCACCGTTTCGCCGCCGATGCCAGCGGACACCCCAAAGCCGATGGCACCACAAACGCCGCCATCAATGCCTCCGTGGAGAGCCGCGCTCTATATTTGTGCTTCCGTCCTGCTGTTCGTCACCCAGGGCCTCGGCATGCAGTTTGCCTCGGTAAACCTCGTGCAGTTGCAGGGCGAGTTGCAGGCAACGACGAACGAATCCGCCTGGCTGATGGCTGCCTATATGGCGCCGTATGCCAGCATGGCGATTGCGCTGGTCAAGGTCCGCACCCAGGTCGGCCTGAGGCGCTTCGCCGAGTGGAGCGTCATCATTT
Source organism: Rhizobium sp. 18065 (assembly GCF_902706095.1). Taxonomy (GTDB): domain Bacteria; phylum Pseudomonadota; class Alphaproteobacteria; order Rhizobiales; family Rhizobiaceae; genus Allorhizobium. The sequence goes on along the minus strand of NZ_CACSJP010000008.1, from coordinate 133,523 downwards.
TTCTGGGTGTTTCGATCCTCAACCTGGCGGTTCATGATCTGCAATCGGGCATGGTCGTACGCTTTATCAGCGGCATGGGGGCAGCACCCCTTTCCACGCTGGGCTTTCTCTACATGCTGGAGGCCTTTCCGCCCGCCAGGAAATTGACCGTCGGTCTGGCATTGGCCCTGACCAACACCGCACTTTCGGCGCCGCTGGCACGGTTGATCTCGCCGGTCCTGATCACCTATGGCGGCTGGCACAGCCTCTACATGTTCGAGCTCGGTCTCGCCCTGCTGATCTTTCCGGTCATCTACCTTCTGCCTCTCACGCCGATCCCCCATGCCAAGGTGATCGGCAAGCAGGATGTGCTGAGCTACTTCTGTGTTGCCATCGGTTTCGGAGCGCTGGCAGTCGTATTGGCTGTCGGGCGCCTCTACTGGTGGTTCGAGGCCCCGTGGATCGGCGCATTGCTCGCTGTCTCGATTGCAGCGCTGACAATCTTCGTCCTGATGGAATTGCCGCGCACCGCGCCAATGGTCGATATCCGCTGGCTGCTAACGCCACAGAACCTGCATTTCATCGCCGTCCTGCTGGTGTTTCGCTTCGTCGCCTCCGAACAGACCAGCACGGCAACGAGCTTTTATCTCAATCTCGGCATCAACGACGGCCAGATACCCACGCTCTACTGGATCATGCTGGCCGGTTCGATTGCTGGTGGTCTGGCCAGCGCCTGGTTCCTCGATCGCAAGAGGATCGAGACCGCGCATGTGCTGGCACTGCTGTTGATCGCGACCGGCGCCTTCATGGACGCCCATGCGACCAATCTGACCCGGCCGCAGGAGATGTATCTCAGCCAGGCCATGGTGGCCGCGGGTGCGGCACTTTTCCTGCCGACCGCCATGGCCAAGGGTCTAGTGGCGGCCTTGGCCAAGGGGCCGCAATACATGCTGACCTTCATCGTCATTTTCCTGTTCACGCAGGCGATCGGCGGGCTGATCGCCTCGGCGGCGCTCGGCACGTTCATGGTCCTGCGGCAGCAATTCCATCTGAAGACGCTGCTGGAGCATTTTGTCCTGACCGATACGATCGTTGCCGACCGCGTTCAAACACTCTCGGCAGTCTACGCAAAGGTGGTCTCCGACAAGGCAGCGCTGGCGACCGAAGGCATCACCCTGCTTTATCAGCAGATCTCGCGGGAAGCCTATGTGCTTGCCTATAACGACACATTTCTCCTGACTTCCATCATCGCCGGGCTCGCGCTCGTCGCCCTTCTTGGCCATCTTGGTTTCGAGCGGCTGCGGCAGCTGACAAAGACGCCCGAACTGCAAGCATCAAATGCGGAATAAGACCATGTCCCAGACACTTCGCAATCCATTATCCCTTTTTGTCCTTCTGCTCGGCGTCGTCGGTGTGGCGGTGACGCTATATGCTTGGCATCTGCCGCCGTTCAGTACCTCGGTTGAGACGACCGACAATGCCTATGTCAGAGGATATGTCACCGTCATCAGCCCGCAATTGAGCGGCTATGTGGCAGAAGTCGCCGTCCAGGACTTCCAGGCGGTCAAGCAGGGTGATCTGATTGCCCGTGTCGACGATCGCATCTTGGCGCAGAAACTGGCCCAGGCAAAGGCGACGCTCGACGTGCAGAAGGCCACGCTGGCCAATTCGTTTCAAGAGGAAAAATCGGCTGAGGCCGCCGTCGGCTCCGCTGATGCCGAAGTGGAAAGCGCCCGCGCGGCCCTGGAAAAAGCCCAGTCGGAATGGGACCGAAGCCAGCGCCTGGCAACCACCGGCGTCGTCACCGAAACCGTGATCGAAAGCAATCGCTATAATCTGGCGCTCGCACAGGCCGGCGTGACGAAGGCCGAAGCCGCCGTAGAGGTCGCCCGTCAGAAAGTGGCCACCATCCTCGGCACCCGCGCCTCGCTGCAGGCTTCGGTGGAAGGTGCCGAATCGGCGGTCCAGCTGGCGGAAATCGATCTGCGCAACACCCGCATCGTCGCGCCGCGGGACGGCCGTGTCGGTGAAGTCGGCGCCCGTCTCGGTCAATATGTCTCGGCCGGCAGCCAGTTGACCACGCTCGTACCGGCCGACGTCTGGGTGGTCGCAAATTTCAAGGAAACCCAACTGGAAGGGCTGAAGCCCGGTCAGCCGGTTGAATTCACCGTTGATGCCCTGGGAGGCATGGCGCTGAAGGGCCATATCGAGCGCTTCTCGCCAGCGACCGGCTCCGAATTCAGCGTCATCAAGACCGACAATGCCACAGGCAATTTCACCAAGATCGCCCAACGTGTCGCGACCCGCATCAGCGTCGATCCAGGTCAGGAATTGTTGTCACGCCTGTCGCCGGGCATGTCGGTGGTCGTCAGGGTGGACAAGCGGTCCGAGCCGGACGTGCCGGCGCCAGGCAGCCTCTGACGCCCGTCAGCTTGCAAACGAAAAATGCCCGGTTCGACTTCTCGAACCGGGCATTTTTCATGCGGATAAACCGTAAGGCTTATTCGTCGTCGCCGTCGCGGTCTGCGTCCGGATCGAAGAAGTCTTCCGGACGAAGCGCGTCTTCGTCGATGCCGTAGATGGCGTCGGCCGAAGTCAGGCTTTCACCCTTGGACTGGCGCTCTGCTTCGTCAGCCGTACGGGCAACGTTCAGTTCGATCGCCAATTCGACTTCTGCATGGAGGTGCAGAACAACGCTGTGCAGGCCAATGGCCTTGATCGGCGTGTTCAGCTCGACCTGGTTGCGGCCGATGTTGAAGCCTTCGGCAGCCAGGATCTCGACAACGTCGCGAGCAGCAACAGAACCGTAGAGCTGGCCGGTTTCGCCAGCCGAACGCACGACGATGAAGGACTTGCCGGCGAGAGCGTCGGCAACCGTCTGGGCTTCCGACTTGCGCTCGAGGTTGCGGGCTTCGAGCGTTGCGCGCTCAGCTTCGAACCGGGTCTTGTTGGCAGCGTTTGCGCGCAGTGCCTTGCCGAGCGGCAGCAGGTAGTTACGGGCAAAGCCGTCCTTGACCTTTACGGTCTCGCCCATCTGGCCGAGCTTGGCGATGCGTTCAAGAAGAATGACGTTCATGATCTTTTCCTTTCAGTATTGGGTTACGGTTGGTCGTCGTGAGGGATGTCGGCTTTTTGGGCCGGCGTCAGGGCAACGGCACGGCGGGTATCCGCAAGGCCGATGATCAGGGGAACGAGAAGCGGCAGCAGCATGATTGCCGAGAGATAGGCGAGCACCAGCACCGGCAGGCGCCAGTCCTTGCCGCGCGATCGCAGATGCAGCGAGGCAAAGCCAGAAATCAGGAAGCCTGCGCCGAATGTGCCGCAGACAGTTGCGCCGATCATCGCCGGCACGCCGCCGGCAAAGCAGGCGAGAATGCCGGCGAGGAAGACGAAAACCGCATTGCGGTTCATGCGCAACGCCGACGGGATATCTTCGCGCGGGCGCTGGGCGCGGCCCGATGCCGAAACGACCCGCATGGCGATGTAGTACATGGTGAACAGCAGGATGACCCAGGTGCCGCCCTGGATGATCGGCAGAAGCAGCAGCATCGTGCGCTTCAGCTGTTCGAGCGCCGCGGGGTCTGGCAGCATAGCCGGATCCTGCGTGCTCATCGCGGTCGTCAGGGCATCGACCAGCTGGCCGGTCAGTTCGGGGCCGAAGCCGATGATGATGCCGAGCAGGATGACGGCAGCAGCGACGAAGGCGCAGAGCTGCAGCAGGATGTCCGAAAGCGGATACCAGGCCATCAGATTGTCGGGGCCACCGATTTCCGATGCCGGCCGCGCAAGGCTGGCCAGGTGCGCGAGCCAGCCTGCCGGTGCCAGTGTGAACAGTGCCATGCCGATGGCAAACATCGGCGACACGCTGACGGCGCCCAGCGCTGCGGCCGTGACGATCGCGGCGATTGCGGCAAGATTGCCCCAGCCGAGGCCGACGATCAGCACGGGCAGGGCGGATGCTGCATAGAGAATGGATGCAAGAGACGGCTGTGCGGTCGCGCCGAGCACGAGAAGTGCGGCGGTAATACCGGCAAGTACGCCGGTCATCAGCAATTTTCCGTCCAGTTTTTGCAATGTCGCTGTCCTGCTGGTTCAAGCAGTTAGGGGATGATCCGGACTCAAGATGTGAAGCCGGTCCCCAACATGGGATTTCACCTGAAGGCGTTCATGCAGCGCATGAAGCATCTTCGGGCATGGGTTCCGATCCGCGCCCAACGCGGAAGGGATGATGGCCCGCCGATCCAGGATCAGCGGGCCGTCAATTCGATTAGGCTACGACGTAAGGCAGCAGGCCGAGGAAACGGGCGCGCTTGATGGCCTGGGCCAGTTCGCGCTGCTTCTTCTGGGAAACTGCAGTGATACGCGAAGGAACGATCTTGCCGCGCTCGGAAATGTAGCGCTGCAGGAGACGGACGTCCTTGTAGTCGATCTTCGGTGCATTCGCGCCCGAGAAGGGGCAGGTCTTGCGACGACGATGGAAGGGACGACGTGCCTGAGAAGAGGATGCATCAGCCATTGTGTTTTCTCCTTTTGCTCAGCTTTACGCGCGGTCTTCGCGCGGACGACGCTCGAAGCCACCTTCGCGCGGTGCACGATCAGGACGCGGACCACGGTCGCCGAAGCCACCTTCGCGGCGCGGGCCACGATCGTCGCCGTCACGACGCGGACGGTCGTCACGGTCGCGCTTCTGCATCATGGCAGACGGGCCTTCTTCGTGCGCTTCAACAGCGATGGTCATGTAACGAAGAACGTCTTCGTTGATGCGCATCTGGCGCTCCATCTCGTGGATCGCAGCACCCGGTGCTTCGATGTCCATGAGAGCGTAATGAGCCTTGCGGTTCTTCTTGATGCGGTAGGTCAGGGACTTGAGGCCCCAGTTTTCTACACGCCCGACCTTGCCGCCGTTAGCTTCGATAACACCCTTGTAGAGTTCTACGAGGGCATCAACCTGCTGTGCAGACATATCCTGTCGGGCAAGGAGTACATGTTCGTAAAGAGCCATGATAGCTTTGCCTTTCTTGCGTTTGTCGTCACCCGGATCCGGCGCTAAGCCTCAACGACTGCTCCTGAATGGCACAAGGCCAAGGCAAGAAAAGCTGTTGTATCGAGACGGTCGAGAGCGGAGACACGGGAGGCCGGAAAACCCTTCGGTTCCTGCGGCTCTCTCGCGAAAGCCGGCCCTCCGTTCAGCCACCAGCCATGAGACCGGGTGTTGTGAACAGCGCGGCTTATACGCGCATTTGCCGGAAAGGCAAGGGCGCGGCCCAATTAAGATGGCCGCGCCCTCTGTTGTCTCGGTTCGGAGTTGGTCTCCTGCTGGATGTCAGATGGTCGCCGGATAAAGGCGATGGATTTTCGCGATCTCCTTGAGGATCTCGTCAGGCAAGGTCAGGTCGGCGGCGCTGATGTCGGTCTTCAGCTGCTCCATCGTCGTCGCGCCGATGATCACTGAGGCCATGAACTTGCGCGTCAGGCAAAACGCGAGGGCCATGGCAGACGGGTCGATGCCGTGTTGCTTGGCAAGTTCGACATAGGCGCGGGTTGCCGGTTCCTGATAGGAGACCAGCCGTCCGCCGATATCGCCGATCGTGCCGCGCGAGCCGGTCGGCTTGCCGCCGTCAAGATACTTGCCCGACAGGATGCCGCCGGCCAGCGGTGAATAGGCCAGCAGGCCGACATCCTCGTGATGCGACAGTTCCGCCATGTCGAGATCGTAGTGGCGATAGAGGAGGTTATATTCATTCTGGATGGTGGCGACGCGCGGCAGCCCCTTCTGCTCGGCAATCGACAGAAACTTCTGTGTGCCCCAGGTCGTCTCGTTCGACAGGCCGATCGCCCGGATCTTGCCAGCCTTGACGCAGGTGCCAAGCGCTTCAAGCTTCTCGCTGATCTCGTCTTCGGTGCGTGCTTTGTCCTGGGCGAAGGGGTCGTAATTCCAGGCGCCGCGAAAATGGAAATGGCCGCGGTTTGGCCAATGGATCTGGTAAAGGTCGATGTAGTCTGTCTTCAGGCGCGACAGGCTGGCGTCGACGGCATCCAGAAGCGATTGCGCGGTGATCGGCGCGCCGCCACGGATGTACTCCCGGCCGGCACCCGCCACCTTGGTCGCCAGGACCACCTCCCGGCGCTTGCCTGACTTTTCGAACCAATTGCCGATCATGCGTTCCGTGTCGGCATAGGTCTCGGGCGACAGCGGCGTCGTGGGATAGAGTTCCGCCGTGTCGAAGAAGTTGACGCCATGCTCGAGCGCGTAGTCCATCTGCGCGAAGGCTTCGGCTTGCGTGTTCTGCGAGCCCCAGGTCATGGTTCCCAGACAAATCTCGGAAACATGGATATCGGTACGGCCGAGCCGGTTCATTTTCATCAGATATGCCTCGAATGTGGAAGGTAGCCCGAAATGGGCCTTGGAAGGTCACCCACAATTTAGTGGGAAATTGACGCACCGCAAGATGGCTCTGAGCCGCATTCTGGTTGTAATCTGCTTGTGACTTGAGTGCCTTGCTGCAGGTGTTTGGCCGCTCCAAGGCTTGACTCGTCGGTTGAGAATGTGAATTGGAAGGGAAAAACCTAGGGAGTAAAGCCCATGACAGTTGCATTCACCTTTCCCGGCCAGGGCAGCCAGGCCGTTGGAATGGGCAAGGACCTTGCCGATACCTATCCCGAAGCGCGTGCCGTTTTCGAGGAAGTCGACGAGGCACTTGGCCAGAAACTGTCCGACGTCATGTGGAATGGTCCGGAAGAAACCCTGACCCTGACCGCCAATGCCCAGCCGGCTCTGATGGCCGTTTCCATGGCCGTCATCAAGGTTTTGGAAGCCAAGGGTCTCGACCTGAAGTCGAAGGTCTCCTTTGTCGCCGGCCATTCGCTCGGCGAATATTCGGCTCTTTGCGCGGCCGGTACCTTCTCGATCGGCGACACCGCCCGTCTTCTGCGCATCCGCGGCAATGCCATGCAGGCAGCCGTTCCGGTCGGCGAAGGCGCCATGGCCGCGATCATCGGCCTGGAGCATGGCGACGTGCAGGCGATCTGTGTGGAAGCCTCCGTCATCGGCCCATGCCAGATCGCCAATGACAATGGCGGCGGCCAGCTGGTCATTTCCGGGGCGAAGGCTTCTGTCGAAAAGGCAGCGGCACTGGCCACCGAAAAAGGCGCCAAGCGCGCCATCATGCTGCCGGTATCGGCGCCCTTCCATTCTGCGCTGATGGCGCCGGCCGCCGACGCTATGCGCGAGGCATTGGCCGGTGTTGCCAAGCACGATCCCATCGTACCGCTGATCGCCAATGTCCGCGCTGCCCCGGTCACATCTGCCGATGAGATCGCCGGTCTGCTGGTCGAGCAGGTCACAGGTCAGGTGCGCTGGCGCGAGACGGTCGAATGGTTCGCCGCCAATGGCGTCACCACGCTTTATGAAATAGGCTCCGGCAAGGTCCTCACCGGTCTTGCACGTCGCATCGACAAGAATATTTCCGGCATTGCCGTGAACACGCCAGCCGATATCGACGCAGCGCTCGCTGCGCTGAATGGCTGATAAGATAATCCTGGATCCATAAGGAACGCGATCATGTTTGATCTGACCGGCCGCAAGGCCCTCGTGACCGGCGCGACCGGTGGCCTCGGCGAAGAGATCGCCCGCATGCTGCACAGCCAAGGCGCTGTCGTCGGCCTGCACGGCACCCGCGTCGAGAAGCTGGAAGCGCTTGCCGCCGAACTCGGCGAGCGTGTGCACATCTTCCCGGCAAACCTCTCCGACCGCGACGAAGTCAAGGCACTCGGCGAAAAGGCTGAAGCTGAACTCGGCGGTGTCGATATCCTTGTCAACAATGCCGGCATCACCAAGGACGGTCTTTTTGTTCGCATGAGCGACGCCGACTGGGACGCGGTTCTGGAAGTGAACCTCACCTCCGTCTTCCGGCTGACCCGGGAACTGACGCATCCGATGATGCGCCGCCGCTATGGCCGCATCATCAACATCACCTCGATCGTCGGCGTCACCGGCAATCCGGGCCAGGCCAATTACTGCGCCTCCAAGGCCGGCATGATCGGCTTCTCCAAGTCGCTCGCCCAGGAAATCGCCACGCGCAACGTGACGGTCAACTGTGTCGCGCCGGGCTTCATCGAGAGCGCCATGACCGGCAAGCTCAACGAGAAGCAGAAGGAAGCGATCATGGGCGCGATCCCGATGAAGCGCATGGGCGCCGGTTCGGATATCGCTGCGGCCGTTCTTTATCTCGCCTCCAGCGAGGCGGGCTACATGACCGGACAGACCTTGCACGTCAACGGCGGCATGGCGATGATCTAACGCCTTCGGGCGCTTGGATTTCGTTTGCCGAAATTGCATGTTGAGCAAGCGCGGCGGGCGAATTTCTGGCTATGCGGCGCGGGGAAACCGTGTTAAGCGGGCCATGACTGTAAACAGTCGTTCCGTTCTATGGGCCGAAGTTTATGCTTTTGTTTGCATAAACTGCTCTAGGCGGAGCAGATCGGGTTTGCTGGTGGGGTCTTAGACGATCACCGGCTAATGCAGGGCAGGGACGCCATTACGGCACCCTCTGAGATTAAGAAGGTCGAGGAAACCGACATGAGCGATATCGCAGAACGCGTGAAGAAAATTGTAATTGATCATCTCGGCGTAGACGCTGAAAAGGTTGTCGAAGGCGCGAGCTTCATCGACGATCTGGGCGCCGACTCGCTCGACACTGTCGAACTGGTCATGGCCTTCGAAGAAGAATTCGGCGTTGAAATTCCGGACGATGCAGCAGACTCGATCCTGACGGTCGGCGACGCTGTCAAGTTCATCGAGAAGGCCCAGGCCTGATCGACTGACATAATGCGGGAGGGTGGCCGAGGCCACTCATCCTGCCGGGGCCCGCGATATGCGGGCCTTGCTGTATTTAAAAGACTGCGGTCAAAAGCGTGGGATGGGCTCGGACGATGAGACGTGTCGTTATCACCGGTACCGGCATGGTATCTCCTCTCGGATGCGGAACGGAACTGACTTGGGCGCGCCTGCTGGCTGGCCAGAGCGGTGCCCGCCTCGTCACCGAATTTCAGGTCGATGACCTCCCGGCGAAGATTGCCTGCCGGATTCCAACCGAAGGCGAGGGTGCATTCAGCCCCGACGACTGGATGGAGCTGAAAGAGCAGCGCAAGGTCGACAATTTCATCATCTACGCGATCGCAGCGGCCGACATGGCGCTGAAGGATGCCGGTTGGGAACCCAAGACCTATGAAGACCAGTGCGCCAGCGGCGTTCTGATCGGCTCGGGCATCGGTGGCCTCGAAGGTATCGTCGAAGCCGGTCACATCCTGCGCGACAAGGGGCCGCGCCGCCTGTCGCCGTTCTTCATTCCCGGCCGCCTGATCAACCTGGCCTCGGGCCAGGTATCGATCCGCCACAAGCTGCGTGGTCCGAACCATTCCGTCGTCACGGCCTGTTCGACCGGCGCGCACGCCATTGGCGATGCCGCCCGTCTGATCGCGCTCGGCGATGCCGACGTCATGGTCGCCGGCGGCACGGAATCGCCGATCAGCCGCATTTCGCTGGCCGGCTTTGCCGCCTGCAGGGCGCTGTCGACCGCCCACAACGACGATCCGACCAAGGCTTCGCGCCCGTATGACAAGGACCGCGACGGTTTTGTCATGGGCGAGGGCGCTGGCATTGTCGTTCTGGAAGATCTCGAACACGCCAAGGCGCGCGGCGCCAAGATCTATGCCGAAGTTGTCGGCTATGGTCTGTCGGGTGATGCATTCCACATCACCGCTCCGTCGGAAGACGGCGACGGCGCGTTCCGTTGCATGACCATGGCGCTAAAGCGCGCCGGGCTGACGGCTGGCGATATCGACTATATCAACGCCCACGGCACCTCGACCATGGCCGATACGATCGAACTCGGAGCCGTTGAACGCCTGGTTGGCGAACACGCTTCGAAGATCTCGATGTCCTCGACCAAGTCGGCTATCGGCCATCTTCTCGGTGCAGCAGGCGCCGTCGAGGCGATCTTCTCGGCGCTGGCGATCCGCGACAATGTCGCGCCGCCGACGTTGAACCTCGACAATCCGCAGGTTGAGACCGCGATCGATCTCGTGCCGCACAAGGCCCGCAAGCGCGACATCAATGTTGCCCTGTCGAATTCCTTCGGCTTCGGCGGTACGAACGCCTCGCTGGTCCTGCGCCGCTACGAGGCCTGAGGCGAAAGAGGCAAAGGTTGCCTCCAAGCAGCCTTTGACCTTGCCATTGGCTTGAATGACGGGGGTGCCGGTCTTGCCCGCACCCCTTTTTTGCGGATAGAAATCTGACGCCCACACAACGCACTGCGTTGAGCGCTAACCCGGATTTTGCCGCATTGCTGGCTGAAAGAGCAGCGACAGCGAAACAAAGAAGGATTGCCGGTGACCGACAACAGCCAGAACGGCGGTAGCCAGAACAACGGTGTTTCCTTTGGCCGCGAGGCCGAAGCCAAGGCGACGACCAAGGGGCCGATTATTCCCAAGTCGCCAAACGAGGCATTGCGCCCCGAACGCGTGCCGCAGCCGCCGCGCCGGTCGCGCAAGGCTCGCAGCCAGCTCGTGATTTTTCTCAATTTTGTCATGACGATGATCGTCTTCGTCGGCGTGGTTGCGGTCGCCGGATTCTTCTATGTCATGGACAGCTACCAAAGGCCGGGTCCGCTGGCGACCAACACGAACTTTGTCGTGCGCAGTGGCGCAGGCCTGGCGGAAATCGCCAACAATCTCGAGCGCAACAACATCGTTTCGGATGCGCGCATCTATCGTTACGTGACGGCGACCTACTTGGAAGAGGGCGACACGCTCAAGGCCGGCGAATACGAGGTCAAGGCGGGCGCGTCGATGAAGGAAGTGACCGAACTTCTGCAGTCGGGCAAATCGATCTTGTATTCGGTCTCCCTGCCGGAAGGCCTGACCGTCAAGCAGATGTTCCAGCGTCTGGCCGAAGACACGGTTCTGGAAGGCGATCTGCCGACCGAACTGCCAGCCGAAGGCAGCCTGCGACCGGACACATACAAGTTCTCGCGCGGCACCAATCGTGCCGAGATCGTCAGCCAGATGGCTGCAGCGCAGCAGCGCCTGATCGACCAGATCTGGGAGCGACGCGATCCTGACCTTCCGGTCACGACCAAGGAAGAGTTCATCACGCTCGCCTCGATCGTCGAGAAGGAAACCGGCAAGGATGACGAACGCGCCCATGTGGCCTCGGTCTTCATCAACCGCCTCGCCAAGGGCATGCGCCTGCAGTCGGACCCGACGATCATCTACGGCCTGTTCGGTGGTGACGGAAAACCGGCCGACCGGCCGATCTTCCAGTCCGACATCAAGAAGGAAACGCCCTACAACACCTATCTGATCAAGGGCCTGCCGCCGGCGCCGATCGCCAATCCGGGCCGTGCCGCCCTTGAAGCCGTTGCGCATCCGTGGAAAACCAAGGATCTCTACTTCGTTGCGGACGGCACCGGGGGACACGTGTTTGCCGCCACGCTCGAAGAGCACAACGCCAATGTCCGTCGTTGGCGCAAGCTCGAAGCCGAGCGTGCCGCCAATCCGCCCGCAACACTGGATGTTGCGCCGGAAGTGGACCCGCAGGCCAAGAAGAACTGACGACCGGGCAAGGGGGCACGGGCCAATGACACTGCAATCCATGACGGGCTTTGCCCGCAATGAAGGAACGACCGGGCGCTATCGCTGGGCCTGGGAATTCCGCTCGGTCAACGGCAAGGGCCTCGATATCCGTCCACGTTTGCCGCAGGGTCTGGAAAGCCTGGAGACGGAAGTTCGTCGGCTGGTCACCGAGCGCCTGACGCGGGGCAATCTGCAGGTGACCCTTTCGCTCACTGTGAGTGAGAACCGGGTGGAAGCAGTGCTCAACCGCGATGCACTCGACGCGGTGCTGCGCCTGCGCGACGAACTCGGCCCCGGCCTGATCGATCCCGCGCCACTGCGCCTCGATACGCTCCTGTCGATCCGCGGCCTTGTCGATCTGCGTGAGGCGACCGATGACGAGGCCGCGATCGCTGCTCGTGACGGCGACATTGTCGCAGGCCTTGAGCGCGCGGTAGCTGCACTGGTCGACATGCGTGCCAGTGAAGGCGATGCCCTGCGTCGCGTGCTCGAAGATCACATCACCCGGATCGAGGAACTGGCGCTTCAGATTGAAGCGGATCCATCCCGGCAGCCGGATGAGATCGGTCGCCGACTGGAAAACCAGCTGGCTGTCATTCTCGACAACACGTCCGGCCTCGATCGCGACCGTTTGCATTCGGAAATTGCCCTGATTGCCACCAAGGCCGATCTGCGCGAAGAGATCGACCGGTTGAAGGCGCATGTGATCGCCGCGCGCGAATTGCTGACCACAGGCGGTCCGATCGGCCGCAAACTCGATTTCCTAGCACAAGAATTTAACCGAGAATCAAATACGATCTGTTCCAAATCAAATGCCGTCGCGGTGACCTCCGCCGGCATCGAACTCAAGGTCGTCATCGACCAGTTCCGGGAACAGGTTCAAAATCTGGAGTAGTTCATGGCCGACATTGCGCCCGCACACGTCAAGATCGCCAGGCGGGGCCTGATGCTCGTCATCTCCTCGCCGTCCGGCGCCGGGAAATCCACCATTGCCCGCACGCTGATGGACAAGGACAAGCAGATCGGCCTGTCGGTCAGCGTCACCACCCGCCAGCGCCGCCAGAGTGAAATCGAGGGCGTGCACTACCAGTTCGTTTCCCAGCGCGAGTTCGAGCGCCTGCGCGACAGCGACTCGCTGCTCGAATGGGCGCAGGTGCATGGCAACTACTACGGCACGCCGCGCGAAGCGGTTGAAACTGCGATGGGTGAAGGCCGGGACATGCTGTTCGACATCGACTGGCAGGGCGCCCAGCAGTTGCAGGAAAAGATGTCGGTCGATGTCGTGTCGATCTTCATCCTGCCGCCGACCATGGCCGAGCTGCAGTCGCGCCTGCATCGCCGTGCAGAAGACACGGAAGAGGTCATCCAGACGCGTCTGGCGAATTCCCGCGCCGAGATCGCCCATTGGCGCGAATACGACTATGTGATCGTCAATGACGATCTGCAGTCTGCTTTCGATGCCGTGCAGTCGATCGTCAAGGCGGAGCGCCTGCGCCGCGACCGTCGCCACGGCCTGTTCGATTTCGTCGAAGGCCTGATTGCCTGATCACAGGCATCGGCTCAAGGTTTTGGCCGGCACAGGGGTAACATCCCGTGCCGGCTTTTTTGACTATTCGCCGCGCGGGAAGCGCTGGCTCTCTTCCAGTATGTTCAGGTCCATGTGGTTGCGCATGTAGCGCTCGGAGGCCTTTTGCAGCGGCTGGTAATCCCACGGGAAATAGGCACCATTGCGAAGGGCGGCATAGACGACATGACGACGCGCCTGGCTCTCGCGCACGGCGGCATCGAACCGTGAAAGATCGCCACGCGCCAGCGCCTTTGACTTCAACTGTGCAAAGACCTCGGCATGGGCCGGATCATCGGCCAGATTGACCAGTTCCTGCGGATCGGCGTCCAGATCGACCAGGATCGGTGGGTCGACGTCACAGAGTGTCAGCTTGAACTTGCCATCCCGGATGCCGACGAGTGGGGCGATCGAGCCCTCGGCGGCATATTCCATCGGCACCGGACCACGCCCGCCCGTCGCCGTCGCCAGAGGCATCAGGTCTTCGCCGTCCGTCCATGGCGCGAGCGTCGAGATATCGATGCCGGCAAGTCCGGCAACGGTCGGCGTCACGTCGAGGGTCGACACGGGTTGCATCACCAGCCGTGGCTCCACGCCCGGCACGCACATCATCAGCGGTACGCGGGCAGAGCCTTCGAAGAAGTTCATCTTGAACCACAGTCCGCGCTCGCCCAGCATGTCGCCATGGTCGGAGACGAACAGGATGACGGTATTGTTCGCCATGCGGGTGCGTTCCAACACGTCGAGGATCTCGCCGATCTTGTCATCGACATAGGAGATATTGGCGAAATAGCCCTGGCGGGCGCTGCGAATGTTCTCGTCGGTGATAGCAAAGGCGGTATGATCGCAGGCATCCATCAGGCGCTTGGAATGAGGATCCTGATCCACATAAGCAATGGGGCCGACCGTCGGGGACAATTCCGGGCAATCGTCGTAGAGGTCCCAGTATTTGCGCCGCGCCACATAGGGGTCGTGCGGATGGGTGAAGCTGACCGTCAGGCACCACGGGCGATCGTCCTGGCCACGGGACAGATCGTAAAGCCGGCGGTTCGCATGATAGGCGACCTCGTCGTCATACTCCATCTGGTTGGTGATTTCCGCGACACCGGCGCCGGTGACCGAGCCGAGATTGTGGTACCACCAGTCGATCCGCTCGCCGGGCTTGGTATAGTCCGGTGTCCAGCCGAAATCGGCCGGATAGATGTCGGTGGTCAGCCGCTCCTCGAAGCCGTGTAACTGGTCCGGTCCGACGAAATGCATCTTGCCGGACAGGCTTGTCTGGTAACCCGCAGCCCGCAGATGGTGTGCGAAGGTCGGAATGTCCGAGGAGAATTCCGCCGCATTGTCGTAGACCCGAGTGCGGCTCGGCAATTGGCCGGACATGAAGGAGGCGCGAGCCGGCGCACAGAGGGGGCTCGCGGTATAGCTGTTGGCAAAACGCACGGAGCGCTTTGCCAAAGCCTTCAGATGTGGTGCATGGAGAAATTCGGCTGGCCCGTCGGGAAAGAGCGTGCCGTTGAACTGGTCTACCATCAGGATCAGGATATTTGGGCGAGATTGCACCACGTCGTTTTCCTCAAAGTCCGAGTTACAGTTTGGTTGGGCTTAAGCCGACCCGGCCGCCAAGATCCTTGCCAGCGGAAAGCCGGAGATGACGGGCAGGTTAGCCCTGAACCAGAGCGTGCGGGCAATATTTCATGTTTTGATCTCGCCGAACTCGCTTATCCGCGTCGTTTTCATGCTGATCTCGAACGCCGGAATGTCGCCAAAGCTCTTGCTCATGAATCAGAAGCGCTGCGGTGCCGTGAACGTGGAGAAAATCGGGCATGCCACTTGTGCAAGCGGCCGTGTTTCAAAGCGGGATCAAGAGCCCACGCAGCCCTGGTCACAAGGATCGATATCCACGCGGCACAGCGGTTCACAGCAGATTGGCGAGCCGGCAGAATTCCTCGACGCTCAGCGTTTCAGCGCGGCGTTGCGGGTCAATGTCGGCTTTGGCCAGCAGGGCCTCGCCACCGACAGGCTTCAGGCTCTGCCGCAGCATCTTACGCCGTTGACCGAATGCAGCCATGGTGACTTTCTCGAGCTTGTCGGGATCGCAGGGCAGCGGGTTGAGACGCGGCGTCAGGTGGACAACGGTCGAGGTGACCTTGGGCGGTGGCGTGAACGCCTGGGGTGGTACGTCGAAGGCCATATGCGACTCGGTGCGCCAACCGCACAGAACCCCAAGTCGGCCGTAGTGGTTGTCGTCCTCGTTCGCCACAATCCGCTGCCCGACTTCCCTCTGGAACATCAGCGTCAGCGATTGCCAGAAGGGCGGCCATTGCCTCGGCAGCAGCCAGTTCACCAGCAGTTGCGTGCCGACATTATAGGGCAGGTTTGCGATGATTTTCACCGGACCTTCGGGCACCATCGACTCGAAGTCGGTTTTCAAAGCGTCGCCTTCGATCACCTCGAGACGACCGGGATAGTGGTCAGCCACTTCGGTCAGCGCCGGCAGGCAGCGCGGATCGCGCTCGACGGCAATCACCTTCTTGGCACCAAGCGCAAGGATGGCGCGCGTCAATCCACCGGGACCAGGCCCGACTTCGAACACGGTGACCCCTTCCAGCGAGCCGGCCGTTCGCGCAACTTTCTGCGTAAGATTGAGGTCGAGCAGAAAGTTCTGCCCCAGCGCTTTTCGCGCATCCAGGCCATGTCTCGCAATCACGTCGCGAAGCGGCGGCAAACCATCCAGTGCGGCCATCAGGACTCTACTTTCGAATACCGGCTGATCTGGTCAGCCATCCGGATCGCAGCAACGAGACTGTGCTCGCGGGCAAGGCCGGTCCCGGCCAGCCCGAAGGCCGTGCCATGATCCGGCGACGTGCGGACAAAGGGCAGGCCAAGTGTGACATTTACGCTGTCGTCGAAGCCGAGCGCCTTTGCCGGGATCAGCGCCTGATCGTGGTACATGCAGACCGCCACGTCATAGCGCTGGCGAGCTTCATCATGGAACATCGTGTCGGCGGGCAGGGGGCCGAAGGCATCGATACCCTCGTCGCGCAGGGTCCGGATTGCAGGATGAATGATATCGTCATCCTCGTGCCCGATGGCGCCGCCTTCGCCCGCATGCGGGTTCAGTCCTGCAACGGCCAGCCGCGGCGTGGCAATGCCGAACCGCTGTTTCATGTCATGCGCGATGATCCGGCAGGTCTCGACGATCAAGGATGGTGTCAGCGCGTCAGGTACGTCCCTGATCGGAATGTGTATGGTGACAGGCACCGCCCGCAACTTCGGTCCGGCGAGCATCATCACCGGCGTGACCGGATGACCGAGATGCCTGGCCGCAAGGTCGGCGAGGAATTCGGTATGGCCGGGGAAGCCGAACCCGGCTTCGTAGAGCACCGATTTTGCGATCGGATTGGTCACGACACCCCGTGCCTTGCCATCGAGGCAGAATTGCACGGCGGTCTCGATCGCGCTGATCGTACCTTTTGCGTTGGCGACATGCGGTGATCCGGCCAGAATTTCAGTGCCGGTCGGTATGTTGAACACCGGCAAAGCCGAACCGAACATGGCGGCGGTATCGGCGACGTCCGCTTCCTGGACCCTGACGTCAAGCTCCAACTGCCGCGCCCGTATCCGAAGCACATCAGCGTCGCCGATGTAAATGAAAGGCGGCAGATCAAGCACATCGCGTCGCAGCCATGCTTGCAGCGTTATATCCGGACCGATGCCTGCAGGATCGCCTTGGCTCAGAGCGAGCGGAAGATGGGCATCGGTCATATGTCGGCGTGGCCTTTTACTGGATGACGATCTGGGCCTTGGACCGCAGCTCTTCCAGATATTTGTCAGAATCGGGGTTTTCCCCTTCCTTTTCCTTGCCGAGATCCTCGGCACGGAAAACAACCTCGGCGGCAACGTCGTCGGAAACCTGACGCTGGTTGCAGATTGCCAGATACTCGACCCCGCGCTCGGTCACCCGGGTCGCTGTGGTGCCGCCGCTGGCTTTCTCGATCAGAGGCTTCCAATCCGGCGGAAGCTCAGGCTCCAGGACGCGGCCGAGATCGCGGATGGACACATCCAGGTAATTCTTGGCAAACACCATGGCCTGGTCGCAACCGGGGAAGGAAGCGCGTGACTTTTCCGCTTCGGCCTTGCGCTTGCCGGCAATGCCTTTTTTCGAAGCAGGGACCACGAAGATGACCTGCTTGAGGAAATACTCGGTCGTGACCGGCTTTTCCTTCTTCTCCAGCAGACGGGTGACAAGCTCCTGATTGGAGAGCTTGTTCTTCGAGCCGGCCGCATAACGTGCATTGACCAGTCGCGGCCAGCTCATCGACACCGCGATATAGGCTTTGAAATGCGCCGCACCGACGCCGGCCTGATCGAGAACGCCACTGAGCTGCGATGTGGTCATCTTGTTGGACGCGGCAAAGCGCTCGAAAGCGGCATCGACATCGCTGGTGCTTACTGACATGCCGACACGCGAAATCTCCTGGCGCTTCAGGACTTCATCGACAAGCTGTTCCTTGGCGAGTTTCTGTGTGTTGCCGCCTCGGCGCTGCAGACGCAGGAATGCAGCCCGCCGCGCGACGTCGCCGCTGGTGATTGCCGTCTTGTTGACCACAGCGACAACTGAAGTCGCAGCCTGAGCCGGGGCAGTGAACGATGTCGGGCTGACACTGAGGGACAGCGCGATCACTGCGGCAAGCAGAAAGCTTTTCCCTTGTTTCGCAGAAGCCATCTGTAATCCTTTCCCCGACCAGCCCAGATTGGCTGAACGGTTCAATTTCTTCATGTTAACCAAAATCCTGCCGCAGGGATTGCACAATCCATGCGGCAAAACAATGACCTCAGCCAGACGATCGCCTACTCGAACGAATTGTCGCTGAGTTTGATCTCGCCGAGTGTCCGGAATACCAGTCGCCCGCCGATGGTCCAGTCGCTGGCAGAGGAGTCATCCGGATCGTATTTATCGGTATAGCCGATCGACAGAACGGTGCACTCGTCGGCGTAGGAGATGCCGATGCTGCGACGGTTGAACACGTCGGCATCGATATCATAATTCACTGAGCCATAGACCGACCAGAACTCGTTGATCTTGACCGAAGCCGACGAACTGATCGCCTGGTTTTCCTCATCGAAGCCGTATTCCGGCTGTGCGTCGAGCTGCGTGAAGGTGAGGCTTGTCTGCAGACGATCCGACGTGTAGGCGGCTGTCGCATCGGTGCGGCGCAGTTCCAGCGTCTTTTCGTCAAGGCGCACGCTGGTGCTGAGCGATACGCCGAACGGCAGATCGACACCGGCCATGGCCACGTAGTCCGACGCATCGGTTTCCAGGCCGGAATCCGAGCCGACGGCGACGAGGTCGTCGGTTGCGAACGAATTCACTCCGCCAAGATGGAAGGACTGGCCCAGGATACCGCGCAGGCCCACACCATTGTCGAAGCTTCCGGTATAGCGGATGCCGAGATTGGCACGTGTGCCCCCTTCGACACGGTCATAGCCGGTAAACTTGTCACGCTCGAACAGGTTGGCCGCATCGAAGACAAAGCTCTGTGCGTCTTCATTGGGCAATTCGCCGGCCATCTGCTCGTCATTGCGCACGTAAATCTGCGCAATAGGCTCGAAGATGTGGCTGCTGTTGTTGGTCGTGATCAGCCACGGGTAACGAGCCTCAAGACCAGCAGTCAGCATGTAGCGGGTAGCGGCATCATCGGTCGTGTAGTTTCCGGTGTAGCCCACCGGTGCATCCATCGACAGACCGAAGGCGTCGCCACGAGCCGCAAGCAATGGCGTGAGCTGCAGGCCGCCGGGCGCACTGAACGTCCGTTCCCATTCCGCTTCGGCCGAAAGCCGGGTGGAATTCCCCTTCAGGCCGCGAAAGCGTGTGAAATCACCAATGCCATCGCCATTCGTATCGATCAGCGTTTCGTCACCGTCAAACCGCGACAAGGACGTAAAGTTCAGCGTGCCGGAGAGTTGGCCGCCGGCAACGGGCTCTGGCGCATAGTAATTGTAGTCGATCGTCGGCAGGACGACCGCCTGCTGCTTTTCGGCCGTGTCGTTGACGTCGGCATCCTGCACGTCGAAATAGTAGCCGCGCATGTCGAAGAAATTGCGCTCGCCGCGGCCTGTCAGGAACGCGGTGTTCGTGTGGGTCGACTGATTGAGGCCGTCAAGAGAATAGGTTCGGGCAAAGTTGTTATCGCTTTGCAGCATCACATCCCAGCCGAAAGACCAGCGCGGATTGATCCTGAACGCCCCCTTGGACGCGACAAGACCGCGCACGTCACGGTTTGAATCGCTTGTGTTGCTGGTAAAGCGGTCGGGGTTCATCTGATCGATGCCGGCGAAGCGCAAATTGGCCTCGCCCTTTTCGAAACGCTGACGCAGTTCGACTTCCAGCAATGCGCCCTGTTCGGTGTAACCGGTCGTCGTGATCGTGGCATCGCGATCAGGGGCGATCGCGATGTAGTAGGGGACCGCGATGCCGAAGCCGAGGTTTTCGGAGGTCCGCATTTCGGGGAAAAGGAAACCCGTCTTGCGCTTGACCGTATTGTCCGGCACCTCGATGAAAGGCAGCGTGGCCAGTGAATAGCCGAACAGTTCGAACCGGGCCTTTTCCAGCCGCACGGTGTGCTTCTTGCCGTCCTGGATAACGCGCTCGGCTTTGACCTGCCAGAGCGGCGGACGTTCCGGGTTTTCGGCGCAGGGCAGGCAGGCCGTGTAGACGCCCTTGTGCAGGATCATCTGCGTGCCGCCGACGCGCTCCGCGCTTTCGCCGACAACACGGGTATTGTCCGACGTCTCTATCCGCAGCGCCTGGATGAATCCGTCGGCGAAATTGTCGGTGACATCGAGCGACTCGGCATAGATCCGGTTGCCGCCGGGTTCGATCAGTTCGATGTTGCCGGACGCGGTGACGCGTCCGCTCTTCTGATCATAGTCCACGCGTCGGGCAACCATCTGGTAGCCCGCATAATTGATCTGCACGGCGCCGGTAGCGGAAACCCGCTCGGCGTCCTTGTCATAGATGAGTTCGTTGGCGGCAAGCAGGAGCTTGGCGTCTTCGGGAAGATTGGGATTCAATGCGGAGGTCTGGCTCGCATCCTGTGCAAAAGCGAACTGCCCTGCAGGCGGAAACGCACACACAGCAACGCTCGTCAGCAGGGCTACGGTGAGCCTTCTGATATTCCCGCGGTCTTTTACCGCCACTAACCATCCTCCTTGTGAAGCAGAATCGTTGCTCCCAATGCCATGGCTACGACAACTGGTACCCAGGTCGCAACATATGGCGGCATCACGCCGCTGCTTCCGAATGCTTTTACGAGCACTGTTGCAACATAAAGCACGAAGCCTGAAACGATTCCACCCAGAATCACGGAGCGGGATTGGTTAAACCGGCTGAACTTTATGGACACGGTTGCGGCGATCAGGGTCATTGCAACGAGAAGAAAGGGCATGGAAAGCAGTGAGTGAAACTGCGTTTCCAGTGCCTGTGTAGGGACCCCGAAAGAACGGGCCACTCGGATTTTCTGAAAAAGATCATAAAAAGCAACGGTTTCCGGTTGTGCCAAACGCTCCTGGATGAAGTCCTTCTGGAGGTTTGTAGCAACCTGGGCTGTCGCGAGCCTTTTCTGTATCTCGCCGGGACGGGTCTCCAGAACATCGTTAAGGAGCCAGTAACCATCTTTCAAGTTCGCTGTGCGAGCGTCCTGACGCAGCGCAATTCGACCCTCGGAATCGAAGTGGATGAGCACCGCATCGACGAGCTGCGTTCCACCCTCCAGAACCGTGCGCGCGCCCATCGCGACGTCGGTATCGCCGCTGATCTGGCGCAGCCACGGCACGGACACCGTTGCGGTGCGATTGGAGCCTTCGCGCCATTCTGCCTCGAGCGACAGAGCCTTGCTCTGGCCATAGGCGGCGAGCGGATTGATCAGCAGAGTGGTGGCAAGGCCGATCAGGAATGCACCGAACAGGAATGGCATCATGAACTGCCAGGCAGAGATTCCGGCCGCACGCGCAACGACCAGTTCCGACTTGCGATTCAAAGCAATCAGGGTCGTCATGCCGACAAACAGACCAATGAACGGAACGGTCTGCTGGATGATCAGCGGCAGCCGCAATGCGGTCAACAGCAGCGTGCCGGTCACGGAAGCGCCGGGCAGAGAGCCGAAGCGCCCCGACGATTCGGTAAAGTCGATCAGAAATACGAGCGACATGACGCCGACAAAGAACCAGAAGGCCGTCATCATGTAGCGGCGGAAGAAGTAGCGGCCGAGTGTCCGGATCATGCCGCACCTCCGGCGCTGGAGCCTTCATCCTGCGGCGTCAGTTTGCGCAGCCGCGCCTGAAGGCGTGTCAGCGCATTGGCAATCGGCCTGGGCAGGCTCAGGCGTTTGCCGCTGTAGAGCGCCCAGGCCGACAGGAGAATTGCCGACAGCGGCACCATGTAGATCAATGGGGTGGTGGCGCTCGCCTGTTCGGCCAGGGAAACCGTATAGTTGGACAGCCAGAAGAGGCCAAGCGTCAGAAGCAGCGAGGCGGCCATCGGATGCAGTCGTGCCTCACGATGCGACCGGGCGTCGCCACAAATGACGAGCGAGATCAACGCAAACGCCAGGGGAAACAGCCAGACACTCATGCGTCGATGAAGCTCGGCATGGTATTTCCCGGGGCGTTCTTTGTACTGCGGATCATTGGGGTCGGGATTGAGGAGGAAGGCGAGGGTCCGGTCGCCGGAATTCAAGCGCGCCTGTCCCCGATTGCTCGAAAGCTCGGAGAGGTCGAACGAGTAGGAATCGAAGCGGATGACAGTGACGTTGCCTTCCACGGTCTTGCGCTGAACCTCGCCGTCGCGCATCAGCAACGCCTGGCCGTTTTCTTCCACCGCCCCCTCGCGCGCATAGTAGATGAAGGCGGATGCCGGGTCGCGGGAATCGGCGACCAGAAGCCCCTTCAGGATACGCCCCTGACGCTCGGAGATCTGGATATAGAGCCCTTCATCCAGCCGGCGGAAGGATTTCTCCTCGATCACGGTGGACAGCAGGTCGGCATAGGCGGCTGCGATCATCTCGCGCACATTGACGCGCATTTTCGGCTCGACGAAATTGATCATCGCGAAGGAAAATACGCTGAGAACGACCGCCATGGTAATGATCGGCCGCAGGATGGTTCCACGCGCCGCACCTGCCGCATCGATGACCGCAAGTTCTGAATCATTGTTCATCGCCGTCAGCGTCTGCGTGATACCGATCACCAGCGCAAACGGCAGGACGGCGGACACGATCGTCGGCAGGATCAGCGTCGCAAGCGTCATGAACGATCCGACGGATTGACCGCTGTCTGTCACCAGATTGATGCGCGCCAGGACCTGAGTCGTCCAAATGATCGCCAGCACCGGCAGCAAGGCGGTGAGGAACATCTGCACGACACGTCGCAGGATATAGAGTTCAAGAAGCTTCATGCGGTTTCCTGAAGACGAACCGGGAGGCCCGTCTGCGATTTAGGAGCTTGTCTCTACGACGCTTGCGGCCATTTGGCGACCGCGAACAGGATTTTTTCCCCCTTCATGTTCCGTTTTTTTTAAACAGCGTGATTTCCACGACGCAGTGCCTGTGGAATGCGCCGTTCCCGACGCAAGATCAGACGGGGATACAGCCACTTACGGTTAGGCCTGCCCTTGCCTTCGCGGCCGAAAAGGCGATGATCGGGGCACATCTATCAGCCCTATCCAGGCCAGGGGAATTACCATGTCTGCAAAGCTCACAATCACCTTCACCAAGTCTCAGGCCGTCAGCGATGGCGCTGCAATCTTGCTCAAGACTGTGGAGGCCGACATGCCGGCCGGTGTCGCGGACGCAGATCCCGCCAGCGTGTATGCGCGCGCCGCCAAGGTCGGAAAATTTACCGGAAAGTCCATGGCGACACTCGATATTGTCACGCCGCACGGTTCCGAAGCCGACCGGCTGGTCGTGATCGGTCTCGGCAAAGCCGAAGCGCTGACCGCACATGACTGGCTTCGCGCCGGCGGTGTCGCGACAGCGGCGCTGAAGGGCGCAGAAAAAGTCACGGTCTATCTTGATGTGCCAGGTCTTGCGGTCTCGCCGAAGGCCGCTGCCGATTTCGCCCTGGGCATGCTGCTGCGCGCCTACAAATTCGACAACTACAAGACCACCAAGAAGGCTGATGACGACGACGGCAAGACCAATGAGAAGACCATCAACGTCACTATCGTCACGACTGATGCCGCTGCCGCGAAGAAGGCGTTCGCCGAGGCCGAAGCCGTCGCCGAGGGCGTCGTTCTGGCCCGTGACCTGGTCAATGAGCCTGCGAATATTCTCGGCCCGCTGGAGTTTGCCGCAAAGGCAAAAGAACTCGAAAAGCTCGGCGTCGAGATCGAGATCCTGACCGAAAAGGAAATGAAGAAGCTCGGCATGGGCGCGCTGCTCGGCGTTGCCCAAGGCTCCGTCCGTCCGCCGCGCCTTGTCATCATGAAGTGGAACGGCGGCAAGGCCAAGGACAAGCCGATCGCGTTTATCGGCAAGGGCGTCGTCTTCGATACCGGCGGCATCTCGATCAAGCCCGCCGGTGGCATGGAAGACATGAAGGGCGACATGGGCGGTGCAGCGGCCGTGACCGGCCTGATGCACACGCTCGCCGCGCGTAAGGCGAAAGCCAATGTCATCGGCATCATCGGGCTTGTCGAAAACATGCCCGACGGCAATGCGCAGCGTCCGGGCGACATCGTCACCTCGATGTCGGGCCAGACGATCGAGGTCATCAACACCGATGCCGAAGGCCGTCTCGTTCTCGGCGATGCACTCTGGTATTGCAACGAGCGCTTCGCTCCGGAATTCATGATCAACCTGGCGACGCTCACCGGCGCTATCCTTGTGGCGCTCGGCAATCTCCATGCCGGCCTGTTCTGCAATGACGACGAACTTGCGGAAAACCTCCTGTCGGCCGGTCTCGCGACCAAGGAGCGCCTGTGGCGCATGCCGCTCGGCAAGGACTATGACAAGTTGATCGATTCGAAGTTCGCCGACATGAAGAACACCGGCGGCCGTCATGCAGGTTCGATCACCGCCGCTCAGTTCCTCAAGCGCTTCGTCAAGGATACGCCATGGGCGCATCTCGACATTGCCGGCACGGCCATGGGCTCGCCTTCGGACGAGATCAACCAGTCCTGGGGCTCCGGTTTCGGCGTGCGCCTGCTCGACGAGCTGGTTCGCGCCAGCTACGAAGCCTGATATCGCAAGGGGCGGGGCTTTTGGCAGAAATACTCTTTTATCACCTGACTGAATCAAAGCTGGAGGATGCTCTTCCGCCGCTGCTGGAGAAAAGCATCGAGCGCGGCTGGAGGGTCACGGTCCAGACCAGCGATGAGGATCTGCGTGATGCGCTCGATCAGCATTTGTGGGTCTACCGGGAAGACAGCTTCCTGCCGCATGGCACCGATGACGGAGAAGCACCGGACAGCCAGCCGATCCTGCTGACCGTGCTTCCCGACAATATCAACAACGCGACCGTGCGCTTCATGATCGACGGTGCCGAGCCGCCGCCGGTCCTCGACTATGACCGTGTCGTGTTTGTCTTCGACGGTTATGACCAGCCGCAGCTGGAGGCGGCGCGTGGCCAGTGGAAGCGCCTCAAGGGCGAGGGGCACGCACTGACCTATTGGCAGCAGACGACGGAAGGCCGCTGGGAAAAGAAGGCCTGAGGCCATTCGTCTTCATCGCAGTTCCGGGCCTTGATCCCAAGCGTGGAGAGAGACATTGGCGAGCCGGCAATCAGCCGGCCATGCCGTCCTCGTATTCGGCGGACAGTTCCAGCCATTGTTCTTCGGCAGCCGACAGCTTGGCCGCGGCCTCGCCACGCTGCTTGGCCTTTTCGGCGGCCTTGGCGGGTGCCTTTTCGTAGAGCACGGGATCCGCAAGCTCTGCATCAAGCGCCTGAATCAACGTCTCCAGTTTCTTCGTTATAGACTCGATTTCATTGATCTTTTTCTTCAAAGGCGCGAGGCTGGCGCGCCTGTCAGCGGCGGCCTTGCGCTGCTCTGCCTTGTTGACCTGCTCGGCTCCGGCGTCCGCCTTTTCCTTCTCGGCAGACTTCTTGCCGGACGAGACGATCAGGCTGCGATACTCTTCCATGTCGCCGTCGAAACTGGTGACGGTCCCGTTGTTGACCAGCCACAGCCGGTCGACCGTCGCCTCGATCAGGTGGCGATCGTGGCTGATCAGGATGACCGCGCCCTCGTAGTCGTTCAGCGCTTCGATCAGCGCCTTGCGGCTGTCGATGTCGAGATGGTTGGTCGGCTCGTCGAGGATCAAGAGGTTGGGCGCATGGAACGCCGCAAGCCCCATCAGCAGCCGCGCCTTTTCTCCACCGGACAGGTCCTTGGCGGGAGTCGCCATCTTTTCCGTTAGCAGGCCCATCTGCGCAACGCGGGCGCGAACCTTGGCTTCCGGTTCGGTCGGCATAAGCCGCCGGACATGCTCAACCGGGGTCTGGTCCGGGATCAGGTCGTCCAGCTGGTGTTGGGCGAAGAAGCCGATCTTCAGCGACGGGGCGAGCTTCAGTTCGCCGGCCTGGGCCTGAAGTCGTCCGGAGATGAACTTGGCGAAGGTCGACTTGCCGTTGCCGTTCGAGCCGAGCAGCGCGATGCGGTCGTCATTGTCGATGCGCAGGTTGATGTTCTTCAGGATCGGCTTGCCCGGCTCATAGCCGACCACGCCGCCTGCAATGGCGATGATCGGCGAGGCCGGTTGCTTTTCCGGCGCCGGGAAGTTGATCGGCTGGACGTGATCCTCGATCACGGCGGCGACCGTGCCCATGCGTTCCAGTGCCTTGACGCGGCTCTGCGCCTGCTTGGCCTTTGTCGCCTTGGCCTTGAACCGGTCGATGAAGCTCTGCAGGTGCTTGCGCGCCGCATCGTTTTTCACCTTGGCCTTGGTCTGCAATTCGTCGTTTTCGGCCTTCTGCCGCTCGAACTGATCATAGCCGCCGCGATAGAAAGTCAGCTTCTTCTGATCGAGATGCACGATGGAATTGACCGCCGTGTTCAACAGGTCGCGGTCATGGCTGATGATGATGACGGTGTGCGGATAGCGTCGCACATAATCTTCCAGCCACATCGAACCTTCGAGGTCGAGATAGTTGGTCGGCTCGTCGAGCAGCAGTAGGTCCGGTTCGGAAAACAGCACGCCTGCAAGCGCGACGCGCATCCGCCAGCCGCCGGAAAAGGACGAAGCCGGGCGCTGCTGCGCCTCATGATCGAAGCCGAGGCCCGACAGGATCGTGGCGGCACGGGCTTCCGCCGAATGCGCGCCGATATCGGCAAGCCGCGTCTGGATTTCGGCGATCCGGTGCGCATCCGTCGCATGTTCGGCTTCCGCCAGTAGGGCGGCCCGTTCCTTGTCGGCGGACAAGACGATCGAGATCAGCGATTCTTCCGTGCCCGGCGCTTCCTGCGCCACCTGGCCGATGCGGGCATTTCGCGGGATCGAGATATTGCCGGTCTCGGCCGACAGGTCGCCGGTAATGATTTTGAACAGCGTCGATTTTCCAGCGCCGTTCTTGCCGACAAGTCCGGCCTTGGTGCCCGCAGGCAAGGATACGGTGGCATGGTCGATGAGCAGGCGCCCGGCGATGCGGGCAGAGATGTCGTTGATCGTGATCATGGCCGCGTTTTGGCCGATGTTTCGGCCAAAGGCAAGCGGGCCTAACGATCTGCGGTCAGGCGACCTGTCGACCGGACGGACGGTGGCCGATGATCGGCTGGCGTGGATTGGTGCGGGCCATCTGCACGGCCGTCTCCGCCAGCGCCAGCAATTGCAGCCCGTCCTGTGTGTCTGTGCTCAGGGCATGGCCGATTGCCAGTGCGAGCCCGCCAGCGTCATTGTTGTTTTCAGTGGCGAAAACCAGGTTGTTTTCGGCCGCGCTATGGAGCCGCTCGGCAATGACATGGGTGTCATCCGCGCTGACATCGGTGAACAGGAAGGCAAAGGTGCCGATCTCGATGCGGGCGACATAGTCATGTTTCTTGATCGTCTTGCGGAAGATCGTTGCGAGCTTTTTGATCAGCTTGGTGGCGGCCTCTACGCCATATTGGTGCTGGATGTCGGCAAGATCGGGAACCTCGATCAGGATCAGGGCTGCGCCGTTGCCGTCCGCAGCATAGACACCGTCAAGCTGCTGCAGGAAGGCAATCCTGTTCGGCAGGCCGGTCAGACGGTCGCGCAGAGCCAGTCCCTTGGCCGCGCGTGCCACCCGGTCGGCCTGCGTCAGCACGTCGATGCCCGCTGCGATGTCATTGGCCAGCAGCGTTTCCGCCTGCACCATCTGGCTTGCGACCGATGACAACAGGTCGAGCTCGTTCAACAATTGCTCGATGCCCTGGTTCAGGTCTTCCTGGATCGCTTGTGCGACCGTCTCCACAGATCGGGCGAAACTGCGCTTCTGCGTCAGGCCAAGCGTGATCTGGTCCTTGATCCGCGAAAGAGTTGTCAGCGCTTCGGCGTGAAGACGTTCAGCCTGCACGCCACAATGGCCGGCTAGTCGATGCTTGAGGCCAAGCTGGTCGAGGTTAAGTTGGCTTGGCTGCGCGCCAAGCGCCGCTAGCTCGCGTGCAAGTTCAGGGTTTAGACCGCTGAAGGCTTCGTGGACGAGTTCGAAATTTCTGGGCAATCCGGCAATGCCATGGCGAGCCATGAAGGACGCGATCTTCGCCAATGGATCACCCGCCGTTCCACTGGAATGCGCATGCCCCTGCTGGTTTACCCCTTCCATGATCCGCCAATCCCTCATCAAAAGACCCGTTTGCATATTAGAGGCCTACCGGATTCCCCTTTGTGAAAAGGTTAAGCGCGGCCAGAACACGGAAAACGCGGTTAACTCATTCTTTTTGCTGCTTGCGGTTGCGCCGACCTGATTAAATATCAGTCATTCGTGTTATCTTTAAATAAAAATTAGCCAACTGCCGACTAAGTTGGTGCTCATCGAAAACTCAACATCCGATGCCCTGGCCGCGCGTTGCCGAAGCACAGTGCCGGAAAGGAAAACGGTCAGACGTGCTTTCGGCCAGACTAGCGATCATCGGCTACTTCTCCTTTGCCTCACTGCTTCTGATCGGCGTCATCGCGCGCCCGACGGGATCCTTCGTCGTGGTTGTGACCAACCCGGCGCTTCAGGCAGCAGGCAATATGGCGGTGGTCGCGGGAGCGGGCGGTCAGTTCGTCTGGTCGGGTCGATATTCCTGGATATCGGTGGTGCAATCGGACGCACCGGATTTCGCATCGCGCTTGTTCAAGGCGGGCGCAATTCTGGTTCTCAATCATGATCTGGCAGTGGGCTGCCTTGAGGGACAATAGAAATGAAAGAGTTGCAGAAACTTCGTCAAATCGCATCGGTCGGCATCTTCGCCCTGCTTTGGGTGAATTTTACCCTGATCGCACTTCGCAATCTCTTTCGCGCGGAAGGCCCCGACTGGGTCACGGTGATCGCCACGCTGCTGGTTCTGGCACCCGCGACGCTCGCCTGGCTGCAGGACCGCACCGGTCCATCGACCCGCATCCTCACATCGATCGCCCATGCGGCAACCGTCGCCATGCTGGTCTACGACTTCTCAGGTTCGCCGCTGCAGGTCGATATCCACATGTACTTCTTCGCAAGCCTTGCCATCTGTGCCGCCTGGATCGATTGGCGGGCAATCGTCGGCTATGCCGCGCTGGTGGCGGTGCACCACGTCTTGCTGTTCCTCGCCATGCCCCTGGCGGTCTTCCCCGGTGAATCTGATTTCTCGCGTGTCATTCTGCATGCGGTGGTGCTGGTGCTGCAAAGCGGAGTCCTGATCGCCCTGACCTCCGCCGTCGTTCGCGCCTTCGTCGCATCCGACAAGGCCGTCGAGGCCGCAACAGCGGCACAAAATCAGGCGACCAGCATGGCGGATCACGCCCGCCGCTCCGATGCCGCAGCCGAAGCCGGGCGTGTTGAGCGCGAGGCCGACAAGGCACGCGAAGCCGAGGCCGTGCAACTGGTCGTGTCGGAACTGGCGACCGCTCTGACGCGCCTGTCCGGCGGTGATCTGTCCTGCCGCATCGACACAGCTTTCCCCGGCAAGCTGGATGAGTTGCGCACCTCCTTCAACGGTTCTGTCGAAAACCTAGAATCGGTTGTCGGCCAAGTCGGCCAGGTCGCGCAGGTGATCCGCAACGGAACCAGCCAGATCGGCCAGGCGAACCACGATCTCTCGTCCCGCAGCGAGCGGCAGGCCGCGTCGATCGAGGAAACCGCAAGCGCGCTCTCCGGCGTATCGACGACAGTCAAACAGACGGCGCAGGTCGCCGAAGCGGTCGGTCGCATGGTCGAGCAGGCGCGCAACGGCGCCGAGCGTTCCGGTTCGATTGTCACCGACGCGGTGTCCGCCATGAGCCAGATCGAGCAATCATCGCAGTCGATCTCCAACATCATCGGCGTCATCGACGAGATCGCTTTCCAGACCAACCTTCTGGCGCTGAATGCGGGGGTCGAGGCGGCCCGCGCCGGTGAAGCCGGCAAGGGTTTTGCCGTCGTCGCCCAGGAAGTGCGCGAACTGGCCCAGCGTTCGGCGACGGCCGCAAAGGAGATAAAGACCCTGATCAACGCCTCCGGCGACCAGGTCCGCACGGGCGTTGCTCTGGTCGATCAGGCCGGTCATGCGCTGAGCAATATCTCCAAGGAGGTCAATGCGATCAGCACCGAGATCGTCAAGATCGTCTCGGCGGCCCGCGACCAGGCTGTTGGTCTGGGCGAAATCGATGCGGCCATCGGCCATATCGATCGCAACACCCAGCAAAACGCCGCGATGGTCGAGGAATCCTCTGCCGCAATCCAGCAACTGGTTCACGAAACGGAAACGCTGGAAGGTCTGATGGCGCGCTTCTCGATTGCCGCCACGCGCCCGCAGATCCGCCGCGCCGCCTGATTCTATCCATCCAACTGCAAGACGAAGAGAAGCCGCAGGGTCCGACCAGACCCTGCGGCTTTTCTATGGTCAGAGGAAAGAAAGCCCAGCGCTGCGGACGAAATAGATCATATCCAGGCTGAGGGACGGCTTTCCGAGCACTGTCAGGCACATGTGCGCCTGTCCGCGATGGTGGGTCTGGTGATTGAAGAAATGCGCAACCGCGGGTCCCAGTTTGTGTGAGACGGGTTCCGGCTTGCTGATCGGGCTGTATTGAAATGTCGCCGCAAGCGCCTCGGGCGTGAGGCCTTCCACAAAGGCTGTGATGCGCGCGTCTTCCGCGCGTCGCGCTGCCCAAAGATTGCCAAACGTCTCTGCAGCGCGTGCGTCGAGCGTGGCCGGGTGCGGGCCTTGCCCGGTGAAGCGGTGCAGCCAGACCCGATCCGCTGTCACCACATGGTTGAGGGTGCCGAAGAGGGAGCCGAAGAAGGCGCCCGTGTCCCGGTGCCGTTCTTCCTCGGTCAAACCTGCTGCGGCCTCGTAGAGCAACATATTGGCCCAGGCATTGTAGGCGGCGAACATCCGGTAGTGATCCATCTTGTGCCTCGTCGAATTTTGATGTTTTGCGTCATGGTAGCTGAAGTTTATCTCTGTCGGTGTGATCGGACCGATGAAATTTGCTGATTTGATTTTGTCGCCTTGTTGGGCTTGTCTACGGGCGATTTCAATTTGGAGTACACCATGGCGCGCACCCTCTATTCTCTCTGTGGCACGGATGCCGACCGGCCTTTTTCGCCGCATTGCTGGAAGATTGTCATGGCCCTGCGCCACAAGGGGCTCGATTTCGAGGAGAGGCCGCTGCCGTTCACGGCTATTCCGACAATCGAAGGCGGAGTGTCCAAAACCGTGCCCGTCTTGCGCGACGGCCAGGAGCTGATCTCCGACAGTTTCCGGATCGCGCTATACCTGGAAGAGGCCTATCCGGATCAGCCCAGCCTGTTTGGTGGCGAGGGCGGCAAGGCTCTGACGCGTCTTGTGGAAGGCTATTCGCAGCGTCTGGTGCATCCCGTCGTCACCCGCATAGCTCTTTTCGATATTTATTCCATCCTGGCGCCCGAAGATCAGGCCTATTTCCGCGAAAGCCGCGAAAGGCTGCTCGGCAAGACGCTCGAGGAGATCAGGGCCAGCCGTGACGAGGCGATCGCGCTTCTGCCGGAGCGCCTGATGCCGATGCGCCATATGCTCGGATTCCAGCCCTTCATCGGCGGTGAGACGCCGCTGTTTGCCGACTACATCCTGTTCGGTGCATTGCAATGGCTGCGTCTGACCAGCGGATCGCTGCATCTGCCGGCAGATGACCTGGTGGCGCAATGGTTCGAGCGCTGCCTCGACCTCTACGAAGGTGCCGCCCGCGCGATTGCTTGAAGAGCCGGCGCCGCAATGGCCTTCGCCGGAGAGCCTGCGAATATGACGGCGCTGTGAAATTCGCAGATCCCCCTTGTTTTCGTGATTCGGGGCGGTTAGATACCGCCCACTTTCCCGATGACACAAACAAGGATGAGACTGATGGCGATTGAACGCACCTTCTCGATGATCAAGCCGGACGCAACCAAGCGCAACCTCACGGGCGCCATCACCAAGATGATCGAAGAGGCCGGTCTCCGCGTCATCGCTTCGAAGCGCGTCTGGATGAGCACCCGCGAAGCTGAAGGCTTCTACGCAGTTCACAAGGAACGTCCGTTCTTCGGCGAACTGGTTGAAGGCATGACCTCTGGCCCGACCATTGTTCAGGTTCTCGAAGGCGAGAACGCCATCCTGAAGAACCGCGAAATCATGGGCGCAACCAACCCGGCGAACGCTGACGAAGGCACGATCCGCAAGACCCACGCTCTCTCCATCGGCGAGAACTCGGTTCACGGTTCGGACGCTCCGGAAACCGCTGCCGAAGAAATCAAGTACTGGTTCTCCGACACCGAGATCGTCGGCTGAATCAAACACTGAGGCTCACGCCTTAGCGACTTGATTGCATTGATCAAACCGGAGCGGAAACGCTCCGGTTTTTTGTTGATTCAATGTCTGAGCTTCAGCCTTTTGCAGCCGGTTCCGGACAGCCCGTTTCCGGCGCATAGTCGGTCGATCCGTCAGCATGGAAGACCTCCGGATTGGGCGTGTAAAGCGGCCCGACGACCAGAGGTTTTGCCGGTAGAACACTCTGGTCGAGCGTCGAGGTGATGCTGGTTTCGATCTGCTGGATCAACTGGTTCTGCTTGTCGAGGATGCGGATCGTCACCGCATAGGGCCTGTCCTTGACGACGCAATGCACCGGCGGGCTGTCGAGCGAAATCTTGTCCCAGAAGGGGAAGATCTTTGTCCGGGTGACGATCGGTGCACCCCCGGCCGGATTTTCAAAGCTCGCTTCGGCAAGGCTGACATCCGGTAGTGGTGCATTGCGGGCGAGTGTCACCAGGTAACTGGCCTGCGCGACGCGGTAGTTGAAGACGAATATGCGGCCGGTCAGGGTCAACGGTTCGGCCTCGTTCTCCCGCTGGCAGCCCGCAAGCAGGGCAAGCCCACCCAACAGCAAAACCAGCCCCATCATTGTCGTTCGAGACGCCGTCATGGCGCTCCATCCTTCCTGCGGTGATAGTGGCGGCTGGCCTTGGCGCGGTTGCCGCAGACGGCCATGTCGCACCAGTAGCGGCTCCTGTTCTTGCTGCGATCGAGGAAAAGCCAGCCGCAATTGCCGCAGATCTTCATCCGTTCCGCCGCAGGCTCGCCCAGAAGTCTGAGGGCCGATCGGGCAGTCGCGCATTCGAGGCTGTTCTCTGACGGTGCAAGCCGCAGTGCCTTGGCGATCAACGCGAGCAGGTCGGCCAAAGCCTTCCGCTCGTCATTGCCTTGCGTGCGGGCGCGGAAATAGCAATCAATGGCCTCGCGCAAGTGCAGGAAGGTTTGCACGTTCGCGGCATCGACCGGCTGCAAACGGCCGAACAAGCTCCGTTCCGCCGACAGTTCCGAGGCTGCAGCTGCAAATTCGTCCCGTTGAACGACGACAGCAAACCGGTCGCGGCGGCGTTCGGGTTCGTGCCGCAGTATGACGCTATTGGCGACATCCAGCGCCAGTGCGCCTCCGGCAAAACGATGAGCGGTCCAGGAGAAATCCATTCCATTATTATAACTGGTAAAGTCCTTATTGATAGTTATAAATGACGAGAGGGAGCGTCATGGGCTATCTGCTGCAGCAAGTGTTGAATGCCGTGCCGGTGGCCGCGCTCTATGCCTGCCTGGCCTTCGGCTATTCGCTCGCTTTCGGCATGACCCGGCGTGCCGACATTACCTTCGGTGCGCTCTTTGCCTTTGCCGGGCAGGTCGGGCTTCTGTTCGTCGAATTCGGCTGGAACCGCTTCAATCTCGTCTTGTCGGCTGCCTTAAGTCTCGGCGCAGTCGCAGGCCTTGCCTATGCGGTCTTCGCCGGCTGGACGATTGCCCGTCACGTCATGCGGCCACTGCACGATCACGCGCAGAACGCTGTCATGGTTGCCGCTTTGGCGGTTGTCATCGTCCTGTCGGAAACCGCGCGGCTGGCCGCAGATACGCGCAGCCTCTGGCTGCCGCCGATCGGCAGCCAGCGGATGATCCTTGCCGAGATCGAGGGGTTTTCGGTCAGCCTGACCGTCATGCAGCTGGTTCATGTGGGTGTGCTGTTGCTGGTGATTGCCGTAGGCCATGCGCTGCTCACCCGGTCGCGCGTCGGCCGGCAGTGGCAGGCGGTCAGCGAGGACCCGTTGGCAGCGCGGCTTTGTGGCGTCGATGCCGGAGCGGTCTTTGTCCTATCACTGGTGGCCGCAAGCCTGATCGCTGCGATCGCCGGCCTCTCGACGACCGCGCTTTATGGCACGATGGATTTCGGCGCCGGCATGATGTTCGGCCTGAAAGTCGTGCTGATCGCTGCGGCCGGCGGCCACTCGGTGCCCTGGCGCTCGGCACTGGGTGCAGCGGTCGTCGGTGTCGCCGAAACGCTCTGGGGCGGTTATGGCCCGATGATCTGGCGAGATGCGGTGGTGATCGCGGCTCTGGTGGCGGTCCTGGTCGTCAGTCGCCGCGAGCGGGTTATTCCGTGACGCCCGAACCGCCCAGAACATTCGTCCAGCGGTCGCGGGCGGTGTCGTCGGCATCCCTTGCTGCAACCCAGTCGCCGGCCGTCCCGTCCTTGCCGTGTTCCTTCTTCCAGAAGGGCGCAGATGTTTTCAGAAAATCCATGACGAAATTGGCACCATCGAAGGCTGCTTGGCGATGCGTTGCAGTGGCAATCACCAGCACGATCTGTTCGCCGGGTTCGATGCGTCCATGCCGATGAATGGCGGTCAGGCCGAGCAGGGAAAAGCGCTCGATCGCCAGCGTGCCGATCCGGGTCATTTCCGCTTCAGCCATGCCGGGATAGTGTTCGAGCTCCAGCGCCTGCAAGCTGCCCGCTTCATCACGGCAGAGGCCGACAAACGAAACCAGGGCGCCGATATCGTGCCGGCCTTGCGCAAGCTTGCGGCTTTCCGCAGCGGGATCGAAATCCTCAAGCTGAACGCGGATGACCGGCCCGATTGGCTCACCGGATGCCATCTCAGCCACCCGTCATCGGCGGAAACAGCCCGATTTCGCGCGCACCGGCAATGGTCTCGTCATGCTCGACATGTTCCTGATTGATCGCGACGCGGATCGCATTCGGGAATTGCAGGGCAGATTCGTAGCCTTCGCCAAGCGTTGCCAGATGCGCAATCAGATCACCGGCCGTGACCACCGATGCGGGAAGGTCCAGTTCTTCCTCACCCTTGCCGATCCGTTCGCGCACCCAGGCAAAATAGACGAGCTTGACCATGTCAATCGACCATGTGCTTGGCGCCGGCGCGGAAATAATCGTAGCCGGTATAGATTGTCAGGATTGCCGCGATCCACAGAAGCGTGATGCCGAGTTCCGTGGTGTAGGGCAGGACCTTGTCGCCGGCAGGGCCTGCCAGCAGGAAGGCGAGCGCCACCATCTGGGCGGCCGTCTTCCATTTCGCGATTCGCGTCACCGGAACGCTGACTTTCAGGGCTGCCAGATATTCACGCAGACCCGAGACCAGGATCTCGCGGCAAAGGATGGTGATCGCGGCCCAAAGCGACCATCCGGCAATCGTGCCATCGGCTGCCATCAGCAGCAGGATCGAGGCGATCAGCAACTTGTCGGCAATCGGGTCGAGCATGCGGCCGATATTCGATGTCTGGTTCCAGATGCGGGCGAGATAGCCGTCAAGGTAATCGGTGAACGATGCGACGACGAAGAGCCCGAGGCTCGTCCAGCGAGCAAAGTCGGAGCTTTCCAGCCGTCCCTCGATGAAAAAGCAGACGACGATCAGCGGCACGGCCAGAATGCGGGCGTAGGTGAGGAGATTGGGGATATTGTATGCGCGCGATGCCATGATGCCCTGACTTTTGAAAAAGATGCGACGCCTAGATGACGGGTTTCGCTTTCGCCCGTCAACTCAAGAATTCTGATTCCATTTTACCATTTTCTGCGGCCAAATTGCGCTGTGTCCGTCACTCGACGGCGCTTTCGTGAAAATGATTGTAGATGAGGCGCGCAACGGCCTCGGAGATGCCGTCGACCGCCATGAGGTCACCTATCGCCGCGCGCGAGACGGCCTTGGCCGTGCCGAAATGCTGCAGCAGGGCGCGCTTGCGCGTCGGGCCGATGCCGGAAATCTCGTCCAGCGGGTTCTTGACCATTTCCTTCTTGCGTCGCGCCCGATGCGTGCCGATGGCAAACCGGTGCGCCTCGTCGCGCATGCGCTGGACGAAATAGAGCACGGGGTCGCGCGGCGGCAGGGTGAAGTCCGGCTTGCCGGCGACGAAGAAACGCTCGCGGCCCGCGTCACGGTCAACGCCCTTGGCGACGCCGATCGCGATCACGCTATCGGTAATGCCGAGATCCTCGAGGATCTTGCGCACCGCGCTCATTTGGCCTTGGCCGCCGTCGATCAGGATGACGTCTGGCCATGCCGGGAATGGCGCTTCGGCGCTGTCGTCGGGAGCGACAGTGCGGTCAGGCTTTCCCTCTTCCTTCAGCAGGCGGGAAAAGCGTCGTGTCATCACTTCGCGCATCATGCCGAAGTCGTCTCCGGGCGTGATGTCGGTCGATTTGATATTGAACTTGCGGTACTGGCCCTTGACGAACCCCTCCGGTCCGGCAACGACCATGCCGCCGACGGCATTGGTGCCCATGATATGCGAGTTGTCGTAGATCTCGATCCGGCGCGGCACGTAGGGCAGCGCAAAGGTCTCGGACAGGCCCTGCAGCAGGCGTGACTGCGAGGCCGTCTCGGCCAGCTTGCGGCCATGCGCCTCGCGCGCATTGGCGACTACGTGATCGACCAGATCCCTTTTCTCGCCGCGTTGTGGAACCAGCACATTGACCTTGTGTCCGGCCTTTTCCGACAGGGCGAGAGCCAGCAGATCCTGTTCGTCAATCCCCTCCGACAGCAAGACCTGCCGAGGACAGGGCTTGTCGTCGTAGAACTGTGCCAGAAAGGCACTCAGCACTTCCGCGCTGGTCAATTG
Source organism: Rhizobium sp. 18065 (assembly GCF_902706095.1). Lineage (GTDB taxonomy): Bacteria > Pseudomonadota > Alphaproteobacteria > Rhizobiales > Rhizobiaceae > Allorhizobium. The sequence goes on along the minus strand of NZ_CACSJP010000008.1, from coordinate 96,822 downwards.
CGGATCGGCCTTGGGGAAATAGGCGCGGTTGCCCCAGTTCTGCCCTGTGCGGAAAAAGAACACCTGGATACAGGTCAGGCCACCCTCGTGATGAATGGCGAAGATATCGGCTTCCTCGACGCCGGCCGGATTGATGCCCTGGTGGCTTTGCACATGCGACAGGCCGGCCAGGCGGTCGCGAAACACGGCGGCCCGCTCGAAATCGAGCTCTTCCGCCGCCTCGTTCATCGAGCGTGCCATGGCTTCCTTGACGTTCTGGCTCTTCCCCGACAGGAAATCCTTGGCCTCGGAGACCAGTTCCGCATAACCCGCGTCATCGATCTCCCGGGTGCACGGGCCGGAACAGCGCTTGATTTGATAGAGAAGACAGGGCCGTGTTCGGCTTTCGAACACGCTATCGGTACAGGTGCGCAACAGAAAGGCACGCTGCAGCGAATTGATCGTCCGGCTGACGGCTGTCGCCGAGGCAAACGGGCCGAAATAGTCACCCTTGCGGGCGCGGGCGCCGCGATGCTTGAAGATCGCCGGTGCCCGGCTGTCGCCGGTGATCAGGATATAGGGGAAACTCTTGTCGTCGCGCAGAAGCACATTGTAGCGCGGCCGAAGCCGCTTGATCAGATTGGCTTCCAGCAGCAGCGCCTCGACCTCGGTCCGGGTCGTGACGAATTCCATATGGGTGGTTTCACGCACCATGCGCGTCAGGCGGTTGGAATGCAGCCGGCCCTGTGCGTAGTTGCTGACCCGTTTCTTCAGGCTGCGCGCCTTACCGACGTAGAGAACGTCACCCGCGCCGTTCATCATCCGATAGACGCCGGGGCTATTGGGCAATTGCTTGACGAATTCCGCGATCAGATCGGCGCCGGTCAGGTCGGTCGCGTTGAGGTCGCCTTCGTTCCAGTCGATGCTGAGCGGCAGGCGCGGCGAATCACTCTCGACGATGGCGTCATCGTCGTCGTCTTCGGTTCCGTCATAGAGAACACCGCCATCAGGCAGCTTTCCTCCGGTCATTCAACAATCTCCACGCCCGTCGATCCCGGCCAGATCAGATGCTGTCCGCCATCAAGGGCAATCATTTGGCCGGTGATCGAAGGCGTGTCAAAAAGAAAGCGGATGGTGCGACCGAATTCCTCAAGTGAGGGGCCGCGCCTCAGGGGCAGGCTGTCGATCTGCGCCTCGAAATCTTCCTGACGCTGCCGGTCCGAAATCAAAGTCGGCCCCGGGCCGATCGCGTTGACGCGGATACGCGGGGCAAAAGCCTGCGCCATGGTTTGCGTTGCGGTCCATAGAGTTGATTTCGACAGTGTATAGGAAAAGAAGGTCGGTTTCAGCGCCAGCACACGCTGGTCGATGATGTTGACGATCAGGCCAGGCAGCGGCGCGGGCAGGGCATTGGCAAAAGAGGCAGACAGGATGGCTGGCGCCCGGACATGCAGGTCGAAATGCCGCGCGAATCGTTCGGCGTTGAATTCATCGGCATTATCCTCCTCGAACACCGAGGCATTGTTGACCAGCAGCCCGATCGGGCCGATTTCGGCCTCTGCGCGGGAAATCAGCGATGCGGCCTCTGAAATGTTTGCAAGGTCCGCCTGCAGCGCCGTGACCTTGTGTCCGTCGGCCCGCATCGCGGCGGCCAGCGCCGCGCAGTCGTCGATTGATGTTTTCGCATGCAGCGCGATGGCAAAACCATGGCGTGCGAGGTCCTCGGCAATCGCGCGGCCAAGTCTTTTGGCTGATCCGGTCACGAGGGCGGCTTTGGGTATGCTCGTCTGCATGGGTTTTAACCTTGGTAATCAATGTGCTGCGCTGCATATATGGCGGCGATTGAAAAATTGAACAGGGGACGAGAAATTGTTCTCTGCGATTTGAGTCGAGTTATACTTTAGGGTGCGAAAATATAAATTTGGATAAACTTCATTTTCTTGCGTAAAGAATTTGTTAGGGTTAATGAATACCCTGTTGTTTTCAAGCAACATCCAAATTTCGTCATGCCGTTGCCACAAACAATTCACATTTCGGCTCTTTCAATTCCTCAATTGGCGTCCATTTGTTCAGTCGGAACGGGCAGGGAATACCCAAGATATCGTTCAGGCCGCCGTTGGTTATTCGTAAGCGCGGTCGAGAACCGAAAGGAGACTATTTATGCGTACCTTCAAGATGATGCTCATCGCGTCTGCAACCACTCTCGTCGCTTTCCAGGCTGTTCAGGCCGCTGACGCGATCGACCAGATCCCGGAAGCACCGGCTGCGACGGAAAGCTACTCTGCTCCTGCAGGCAGCTGGTCTGGCGCTTACATCGGTGGCGCCGCTACCTACGACTTCGGCAAGTTCACCGGTTCGACCGAAGGTCGCGACGCCAAGGGCCTCGGCGGCTCGGTTTACGGCGGCTACAACATGCAGAACGGCCAGATCGTATACGGTGCTGAAGCCGACCTCGGCTACAACGGCGAAGATGGCAGCGCAGGCGCTGGCCTGACCGGCACCCAGGGCGTCAACGGCTCGCTCCGTGGTCGCGTTGGTTACGACATGAACCCCTTCCTGCTCTATGGTACGGCCGGTCTGGCTGTTGCCAACCATGAACTGGAAGACGGCGCTTCCAACGACGAACGCATTGCAGCCGGTTACACGGTTGGTGCCGGTGTTGAAGCGATGGTTACCAACAACATCACCGCGCGCGTCGAATACCGCTACTCGGACTACCAGAAGCGCGATTTCGAACTCAGCTCGGGCACAGTGTCCAAGGGCTTCGACGACCACTCCGTCAAGGTTGGTATGGGCGTCAAGTTCTGATCCATTCGATCAGCAATTATCGAAAAAGCCGGGGTTCTGCCCCGGCTTTTTTGTTGTCTTGTGCCAGGCTCAGGCTCAGGCTCAGGCTCAGGCTCAGGCTCAGGCTTTGGGGCGCAGGGCCGGGTAGGCCTCGAACTGCTTGGCGAACTTGGCCGGCCATTCGGTTAGCGCCGTGCGGCCGCCTTCCCATTCGCCCGGGAAGCGCAGCATCAGGTAGCCGAGTAGGGAGGCCAGTGCAAAATGGCCGCCGTGCAGCTTCTTGCCGATCTTCGGCAGATGTGCGTCCAGATAATCCAGGCCGCGATTGACCTTTTCCCACTGCCGATCCATCGCCGCCTGGCTGACCAGTTCCGGCGGACGGAAACGCTTCTCGTAGACGATCGCCAGTAGGCTATCGCTGATGCCGTCGGCCAGCGCCTCAAGCACTTCCGCTTCGGTACGCTTCGTGTCTTTCTTGGGGTAGAGAGCCTTGCCGCTGATCCGGTGCAGATAATGCATGATGGCGCGGCTGTCGAAGACGGCTTCACCGTCATCGGCAATCAGCGCCGGAATCTTGCCAAGCGGATTGGCGTCCAACAGCTCGGACGGGTTCTCCGCCGTGTTGACCCGCACCTCTTCCAAGGTAATGCCAAGGTGGCGCGCTGCCATTCTGACTTTCGACGAATAGGGCGAGGCGGGAGCGAAAAGCAGCTTCATCGACGTTTTCCAGTATGTATCGTTATCTTACGGGGCGGGAGGTATCGTCAGCTCGGACCGGCGGCAAGCATTGGCATCGACCTCGGGGCAGGCGCGAAAATCGAGCGCCTTGCTGAAGCAGATCCGGACCTCATCGAGTCTCTGATTATCACAGGTCACGGCGACTGCCGAGCGCGACAGTCCCGGATTGCTCTTGATCAAGGCATCTTCAAGCGCCTGCGGCGATGTCCGGGGTTGCGGGCCTGGCCGACGAAGCGCTTCGGGAATGCGCACCGTTTCGAATGCCTGCCTCACAACCGAAAAGTAGTCTGCCATGGCAAGGCCTGAGCATGTGCCGTGCTTGCGCCATTGGTGGCCGATCAGTCCCATGCCTGGCATGATGTCCATCATCCGGCGTCCGATGCCCACGGGCACCTGCTGCGGCTGGTCGGTCGGGCAGCTTTCCGGATAGCCGCGTTCATATTGCGGCCAAAGCCCGTGAACGATCAGGCCGAAACGCTTGCCTGGCCCGCATTGGTCGCGGTTGCGGGCGGAGCCGTTGGCTTGGCAGAAGGTCGGCGACCAAGACAGCGACAGGACATAGAAGTCGAAGCCGTCGCCTTGCGGCACTTGGACCTTGGCTCGGGCCTGCGGGTCAATCGGCTTTGCTGGCGCCACTGCCGGCTTCTGGCTCTTTGCGACCGTGTCCGCGGTGTCGCCGGTCTGTCTCTCCGCCGGCATCAGGCCATAGATCGCCGCACCGATGACCAAGGCGCCGAGCGCGAGAAATCCGGCATAGGAGCGCATTGTGTCAGTGCCTTTCGGTCGCTGTCTCAGTCTTCGCCGCGCAGCCAGAAGCAGCGGTGCGAGGCGTAGCGATCCTGTGCCATCAGGCGCTTCAACTCCGGAAGGGCCGCATGCAACTCGTCCTTCAGCGTGAAGGGCGGGTTGACGATGATCAGCCCAGTGCCGGAAAGGCCGGTCTGGTCGCGGTCGCTCTTGATCGACAGTTCCGCGCAGAGCATTTTCGGGATCTCCAGCGCCTTCAAGGCGTCGTGGAAGGCGATGATCGGTGCGCCCTTCTTGATCGGATACCAGAGGCAATAGACGCCGCTGGCGAACCGGCGATGTGCCTTGGCCAGCCCCTCGACCAGTCGCTCGTATTCGCCTTCGATCTCAAACGGCGGGTCGATCAGCACGATGCCGCGCTTTTCCTTCGGCGGCAGATGCGCACCCAGCGTCAGCCAGCCGTCGAGTTCGGTCACGCGAACCTGAAAGTCACCCTCGAACAACCGTGAAAGCGCACGCGAATCGTCCGGATGCAGTTCCATCGCCGAAAGCCGGTCCTGTGGGCGGAAGAGATCGCGTGATAGCTTTGGTGAGCCGGGATAAAACGTCAGTGGTCCATTCGGCTCCCGGTCGGGATTGAGCGCTTTCACCACGTCGAGATAGGGTTGCATGATTTCGGCGACCTTGGCCGGCAGCTCTGCATCGATGACCTTGCCGATACCTTCCAGCCATTCGCCGGTCTTCTGCGCTTCTTCCGAGGAAAGGTCGTAGAGTCCGATCCCGGCATGGGTGTCCAGCACCCGGAAAGCCTTGTCCTTCTGTTGCAGATAGACGATCAGCCGCGATAGCACGAGATGCTTCAAGACATCGGCGAAATTGCCCGCGTGATAGATGTGGCGATAATTCATGAACGGTTCCGATGGCTTTGATGATTTGTTCGAATGGGGCTTTTGAGCTCTCACGCCATGCCCTATAAAAATGGCATGAATATCCAGAGCCCCATCCGCAATCGTTCCGTTGGTCATACGGCCTGTCCGCATGACTGTCCATCCACCTGTGCGCTCGATGTCGAACTGACACCGGAGGGCAGGATCGGCCGCGTTCGCGGCGCTTCGGACAACACCTATACCGCTGGCGTCATCTGCGCCAAGGTCGCGCGGTATGCCGAGCGTCTCTATCATCCCGACCGTTTGATGAAACCGGTTCGCCGCGCTGGCGCAAAAGGTGCGGGGCAGTGGCAGGATGTCAGCTGGGAGGCGGCCCTCGACGAGATTGCTGATGCCTTCGTCAAGGCCGAGCAGAAACACGGCAGCGAGGCCGTCTGGCCGTATTTTTACGCCGGCACGATGGGGCTGGTGCAGCGCGATTCGATCGAACGCCTGCGTCATGCAAAGCGTTACTCCGGCTTCTTCGGCAGCATCTGCACCAACCTGGCCTGGACCGGTTATGTGATGGGAACCGGAACGCTGCGCGGACCTGATCCCCGCGAGATGGCGGTGTCGGATTGCGTGGTGATCTGGGGCACCAATGCGGTCGCCACCCAGGTCAATGTGATGACCCATGCGATCAAGGCCCGCAAGGATCGCGGTGCGAAGATCGTCGTGATCGACGTCTATGACAACCCGACGATGAAGCAGGCCGACATGGCCCTGATCGTCAGGCCCGGTACCGACGCAGCACTTGCCTGCGCCGCCATGCACATCGCTTTCCGCGATGGTTATGCCGACCGCGCCTATATGGCAAAATTTGCCGACGATCCGGCCGGCCTCGAGGCGCACCTGAAGGACAAGACGCCGGAATGGGCGTCAAACATTACCGGCCTTTCCGTTGAGGAGATCGAGGCCTTCGCCCGCCATGTCGGAGAGACCCGCAAGACCTTCTTCCGCCTCGGCTACGGCTTCACCCGCAGCCGCAACGGTGCTGTCTCGATGCATGCCGCACTGTCGCTGGCAACAGTTCTGGGCTCGTGGCAGCATGAAGGCGGCGGCGCCTTCCATTCCAACAGCGATATCTTCAAGCTGAACAAGGCGGATCTGATGGGCACGGCCATGGTCGACCCCGATATCCGCATGCTCGACCAGTCCCAGATCGGCCGGGTGCTGACCGGCGACGCCGAGGCTCTGCGCCATCGCGGGCCGGTTACCGCCATGATCATCCAGAACACCAACCCGATCAATGTCGCGCCCGAACAGCGGCTTGTGAAAGAGGGCTTCCTGCGCAACGACCTCTTCGTCGCCGTGCACGAGCAGTTCATGACGGAGACGGCGGAGCTTGCCGACATCGTGCTGCCCGCCACCATGTTCGTCGAGCATGACGACATCTATCGCGGCGGCGGCCAGAGCCATATCCTGCTCGGGCCGAAGCTCGTCGATGCACCGGACACCGTGCGCACCAATCTTTTCGTCATAGAAGAACTGGCGAAGCGGCTCGGGGTGGCTGATCGTCCAGGCTTCGGCCTGACCGAGCGCGAGCATATCGAGCATATGCTGAAAGTCAGCGGCAAGCCGGACTTTGATACGCTGGCCGAGGAAAAATGGCTCGATTGCCAGCCGGCCTTCGAGGATGCGCATTACCTTAAGGGTTTTGCCCACCCGGATGGCAAGTTCCGCTTCAGGCCCGACTGGGAAGGCACGCCGGCGCCCAACAAGCCGCCGGCCGTTCTCGGTTCGTTTGGACCGGTCAAGGCGCTGCCGGTTTTCCCTGACCAGGTCGATCTGATCGAGCTTGCCGATGCAGAGCATCCCTTCCGGCTGGCGACATCACCGGCGCGCAACTTCCTCAACTCCACCTTTGCCGAAACCAAGACCTCGCGCGACAAGGAAGGGCGCCCGGAAGTCATGGTCAACCCTGCCGATGCCACGAGCCTTCGCATCACCGATGGCGACGTCGTTCGGATCGGCAATGGTCGCGGCGAACTGCGCATCCATGCCAAGGTCACCGATGCCGTGAAGCCCGGCGTTCTGGTGGCTGAAGGCCTGTGGCCGAACAAGTCCCATCTCGACGGCGAGGGAATCAACGTCCTGACCGGTGCCGACGCCGCCGCTCCGCATGGCGGTGCGGCCTTCCACGACAACAAGGTCTGGCTCCGAGCCGTTTAGGCATCCGGGCGACAGCGCCGCGAATTGACAGGCAAGACATTTCATCATGAGCATTTTTGACAAGAGCAGTATTTCCATCGTCGAGGACAAGACGCTGTGGAAGGGCTGGAGCCACCTGCGCCGCGTCACGTTCGATTTCTTTCGCGAAGGCCGCAAGCCGCATCGTCTGGAATGGGAAGTCTTCGATCGCAGCGAAGCCGCAGGCATCCTGTTGCACAATGTCGAAGCCGACACCGTGACGCTGGTGCGGCAGTTGCGGATTCCAGCCCATCTGATGGGCGATCATCCTTTTCTGCTTGAGGTACCCGCCGGTTTCATCGACGAGGGCGAGACGGCGGAAGAAGCGGCTATTCGCGAGGCCTATGAGGAGACCGGCTACAAGGTAGCGTCGGTCCGAAAGGCATTTGCGCCCTACATGTCGCCGGGATCGGTGACAGAGAAGCTGCACAGCTTCTATGCCACGGTCGTCGATACGGATCGCGTCGCAGACGGTGGTGGCCTTGTCGAGGAGAAGGAAGACCTCGAAGTGGTCGAATTGCCTTTCGACGAGGCGCTGGCGATGATCGCCCGCGGCGAGATTGTCGATGCAAAAACCATCATGCTGCTGCAATGGGTGGCCCTGCAATCAGCGACGGGCTACAGCTGAGGCAATGCGTCCGTTTTCAGAACTTGCCCTTGAGGCCCATCGATACCGATAGGATCTGATAGTCGGCGCCAGCGGTGTCGGCATAGATTGCCTGCAGGCTGGTCGGCGTGTGGACCACGCGCGTGTCGCCTTTTCCTTCGAACATCTTGTCGAAGCTGCCAGACAGATAGATCGACGTCATCGGCAGGAAACGATAGTCGAGCGAGGCGGTTGCCCCGACCATCGGCGCTATTTTGACTTCGTCAAAGAAGCGCAGATCGCGCATCCAGTGGTCATCGACGCCATCAAAGCCAAAGGCGACGCCGCCGCGCATGCTGCCGGAGACGCTGAACGCACCAACCGTCTGCTCGGCGCTCGCACTCAGATAGGCAACCGGTATCTTCTGGCGATAGCTGATGCCTTTTTCATCGGGGTCGAACGTGCCGACCGTATCGTAGAGCGAGCTGGCGCTGGAACTGTAGATATAGCTGCCGCCATAGGATTTCCATTTGACGTCGGTATAGCCGGCGCCACCGCCAAGGGCGATGCGGGTTGAGCCGTTGTCTACCAGCGCGTGATCCGCCTCGATCGTTACATTGACATAGTGGCCGAGCTTTGTGTCCGGATGCAGCGACTGATGGGTCCAGTCGTCGTTCGAATAGTCCAGCCAGTCGCGGTCTTCCATCTCGCCATTGCCGCTGAAGCCGACATCAATGCGCCCCTTCATGCGCCAATTGTAGCCAAGCTCGATCTCCGTACCGAGCGTGCCGACCTTGACGCCCTTGCTTTCCCAGTCAAGTTGGCTGAGCTTGTGGTCGCCATCATAGACGTATTCGCCGGCTTTGATGTTGGCGATACCAAGACCGGCCTGAAACGATACCGCGCCGTCAGACGACGTATAGAGCCGGTCCTGCGCAACGGCGGCCACCGGCATTGCCAGCAGCAGCACCGGCAAAAGCGTGGTCGTCAAAGTTGGCCGGAAGCGGGTCGCATACATCATCACGTAGTCCTGAACGAAGAAGACAGTTTCAGGTTGTACGATCTTGGTTAATCTTTGCTTTATGCGTGCCTGGTGTTGAGAAAAATCAAAAGCCGATGGACTTGAAGGCGTAGTCGATAAACAATATGCCGTTTCATATATTGATCATTGAGGATATTGTCATGTTCGCCACCCGTATCAATGACCGACTTTCCATTGCCGCCCAGCCTTCGGTTGCAGACATCGAGCGCTTGGGGGAGGCGGGTTTTTCAGCGCTCGTCAATTTGCGCCCTGAAGGCGAGGAAGGTGCCATCGGCACGCGCGCCGAAAAGGACGCAGCCGCAGAAGCCGGACTGTCCTACATGTTCCTGCCGCTGACTTTGGCCGGGCTGACCGATGCCGATGTTGATGCGTTTCGCGCGGCGGTAACGGCGCCGGGCAAAGGACCGGTTCTGGCGCATTGCCGTACCGGCCATCGTGCGCTGGCGCTTTATGCGATCATCGAAGTCTTGGACGGTCGCATGACGCATGACCAGGTGCTTGCACTCGGCGACCGCCATGGCATGGACCTGACCGCCGTCATCGCCTTTCTCGATCGCCGTGCCGCCCGCCGCCCTCAGGTCAAGGGTTTCTTTGATCCGCGCACCTGGAGCGTTCAGTATGTCGTCTCCGATCCCGAGACCGGCAAATGCGCTATCATCGACCCCGTGCTCGACTATGACGAGAAGTCGGGACAGACCTCGACCGATAATGCCGACCGAATTCTGGCCTATGTCGAAAGCCAGGGGCTGGCGGTCGAGTGGATCCTTGATACCCATCCGCATGCCGACCATCTATCCGCCGCGCACTACCTGAAATCGAAGACCGGTGCGCAGACTGCGATCGGCGACCATGTCGTGGAGGTGCAGGCGCTGTGGAAGGACATCTACAACTGGCCGGAATTGCGCACCGATGGTTCCTATTGGGATCGCCTGTTCAAGCCGGGTGACAGTTTCAAGCTCGGCTCGATCGACGCGAAGGTGATGTTTTCGCCGGGGCATACACTTGCGTCCATCACCTATGTCATCGGCGATGCAGCCTTCGTGCACGACACGATCTTCATGCCCGACAGCGGCACGGCCCGCACCGATTTCCCCGGCGGCAGCGCCCATGCGCTCTGGAATTCGATCCAGGCGATCCTTGCGCTGCCGGACGAGACCCGTGTGTTTACCGGCCATGATTACCAGCCGGGCGGCCGTCATCCGCGCTGGGAAAGCACGGTTGGCGAGCAGAAGCTCACCAATATGCACCTCGCCAGGATCAGCGAGCAGGCATTCATCGATCTTAGGCAGGCGCGCGACCGGACCCTGACCATGCCGAAACTGATCCTGCATGCACTGCAGGTCAATGTGCGCGGTGGTCGCCTGCCGGAGCCGGAGAGCAATGGCCGGCGTTATCTGAAGATCCCGATCGATGCATTGGCGGGTGCCAAGTGGTGAACGTGCTGGAGTTCAGGAACCGCACGGCGATGAGCCCCGACCTCATGGAGATGCGAGCAACGGAAGTGGCCGGCCACCTGAAGACGCTTGCGCATCCCGTCCGCCTGATGCTGGTCTGCACGCTGGTGCAGGGCGAATATTCGGTCGGAGAGCTGGAGGAGAGGCTTGATGTCCATCAGCCGACGCTGTCCCAGCAGCTAACAGTTCTGCGCGATGCGGGAATTGTCGAGACCCGCCGGGAGGGCAAGCAGATCTTCTACCGTCTGGTGGAGGCAAAGACTGCCAAGCTCATAATGGCCCTTTTCACCATCTTCTGCGCCGAGGATATGCCGACATGACGCCGCAAGTGACGCAATATCTGCAATCCTTGATCGGCGGCGCGCTGATTGGGCTTTCCGCTATCCTGTTGCTCGCCCTGAATGGCCGCATTGCCGGTATCAGTGGCATTGTCGGACGGCTGGCGCAGGGATACAGCCGCCTGATCAACGCGGCCTTCGTCGTCGGCCTGATGGCGGGCCTTCTTGTTTATGTTGCTCTTTTCAAGGCGTGGCCGACGGTGACCATCACCGCGTCCCTGCCACTGATCGGCGTGGCCGGCCTTCTGGTCGGCTTCGGCTCGCGCATGGGGTCGGGCTGCACCAGTGGCCATGGGGTCATTGGCCTTGCCAGGCTTTCGCTCCGTTCCCTGGCAGCCGTCATGACCTTCCTGGCCACGGGCATCATTACGGTCACCCTGATGCGAGGCAGCCTATGAAACCGGCCTATGCCCAAGCTCTGGCCTCCCTCGTCAGCGGTACGCTGTTCGGCTTCGGCCTGTCGCTGTCGGGCATGCTGGATCCCTCCCGCGTTCAGGGCTTCCTCGATGTCTTCGGCGCCTGGGACCCCAGTCTGATGTTTGTCCTTGGCGGCGCCGTGGTCGTCGCCATGACGGGCATGCTGCTGGTCAAGACGATGGCGCGTCCACTTCTGGCGGGATGCTTTCATATCCCGGGGAAAACGAAAGTGGATCTGCCGCTGCTCCTCGGCTCGGCGATCTTCGGCGTCGGCTGGGGGCTTGGCGGTCTGTGCCCGGGGCCGGCAATTGCCGCCCTGCCGATGGGCTATGGCGCGATCGTCCTGTTTGTCGCCGCCATGCTGGCCGGCATGGTCATTCATGATCGCTTTGTTGCCGGCAAAATCTCATGACCGGGACACTTCTGCCAGCGATCGGCTCCGGTAGTCTCGTCGGTTTCTCGCTTGGGCTTCTGGGCGGCGGCGGTTCGATCCTGGCCACGCCGCTGCTGCTCTATGTGGTCGGTGTTTCCCAGCCACATATCGCAATCGGAACCGGAGCGCTGGCGGTCTCCGTCAACGCCTTGCTCAATTTTGCCAGTCATGCTGCGAAGGGCCATGTTCGCTGGCGTTGCGGTCTGGTCTTTGCCGTTCTGGGCGTGATCGGTGCGCTGGGCGGGTCTTCGCTCGGCAAGGCGATGGACGGGACAAAACTGCTGCTTCTCTTCGGCCTGGTCATGCTGGTCGTGGCGGCATTGATGGCCCGGCCAAAACCTGTGGTACCCGCTACGCCACGCCCGATGGACCTCAAAATGTGTCTGGCAACGGCGGCGATCGCGCTCACTACCGGGGCCGCATCCGGCTTTTTCGGCATCGGCGGCGGCTTCCTCATCGTGCCCGGCCTGATGCTGGCAACCGGCATGCCGATGATCAATGCTGTCGGCACGTCGCTTCTTGCGGTCAGCGCCTTCGGATTGGCGACTGCCGTCAACTACGCGCTGTCGGGACTGGTGGACTGGACGCTTGCGGCCGAGTTCATTTTCGGCGGTCTTCTGGGTGGCCTGCTCGGCACATTCGTCTCAGGCAGGCTTGCCGCCCACAAGAACACGCTCAATCGCATCTTCGCAGCGGTGGTGTTCGTCGTGGGCGCCTATATGATCTACCGCAGTCTCGGAACGTTATGGACTGACTGAACGTCAGGCACTGATCAGTTTTGCAGCCGGATCGCCGAGATAGGTCTGCCGTTCGACTTTTCCATCTGCCAGCATGCGGATCTTGCCCTCGGCAACCAGTCGAAGGGCCAGGGGATAGCTCGTATGTTCGATGGTGAGAACGCGCGCGGCAAGATCATCGGCCGTATCGCCGGGCAGGATCGGCACGACGGACTGGGCGATGACCGGACCTTCATCCATGCCTTCGGTGACGAAATGCACGGTGCATCCTGCGACCATCACGCCGGCGTCCAGTGCACGCTGATGCGTGTGAAGGCCGGGAAACAGCGGCAGGAGGGAAGGGTGGATGTTGAGGATCCGACCCTCGTAACGCTGGATGAATTCACCAGACAGCAGGCGCATATAGCCGGCCAGGCAGACGAAATCCGGCAAGGCTGCGTCGAGGGCCGCCAGAATGGCTGCCTCATGCTCGGCCTTGCTCGCATAGTCCTTGCGCTCGAATACATGCGTGGCGATGCCAAGGGCCTGCGCTTTGGCGATGCCCCCCGCTGCCGGCTTGTCCGAGAACACCGCAACGATCTCGGCCGGAAATTCGGCCGCCTCGCAGGCCTTTGCCAGCGCCAGCATGTTCGATCCGCTGCCGGAGATGAAGACAGCGATGCGCTTGCGGGCTGCGCTCATAGGGCGAGCGTGCCCTTGTAGATCGTGCCATGCGCGCCGTCTTCGCGTGCGACCATGCGGCCGAGACGGGCAACGGTTTCGCCTTCTGCCTGAAGCGCAGACGTCACGGTGTCGGCGTTCTCAGCCGAAACGACGACGATCATGCCGATGCCGCAGTTGAATGTGCGCAGCATTTCGTTCTGCGCAACGCCGCCGGTCTTGGCGAGCCAGGAGAACACGGCCGGCACCTGGATCGACGAGAGGTCGATCTCGGCAGCCAGATGCTTCGGCAGAACCCGCGGAATGTTTTCTGGGAAGCCCCCGCCGGTGATATGAGCCAGTGCCTTCAGCGCCTTGGTTTCCTTGATCGCCTTCAGGAGCGGCTTCACATAGATGCGGGTCGGCGCAAGCAGGGCAGCGCCCAGTGTCTTTTCGGCCGCAAACGGGGCAGGGGCATCCCAGCCAAGCCCGGACAACTCGACGATCTTGCGCACCAGCGAAAAGCCGTTCGAATGCACACCGGATGAGGACAGGCCGAGGATCACGTCACCTTCGGCGATATCGCCCGCCGGCAGAAGTTCACCGCGTTCGGCAGCGCCGACGGCAAAGCCTGCAAGGTCGTAGTCGCCATGCGAATACATGCCCGGCATTTCAGCGGTCTCGCCACCGATCAGCGCACAGCCTGCCTCGCGGCAGCCGGCCGCGATACCCATAACGATCGCAGCGCCCTGATCCGGGTCGAGCTTGCCGGTGGCATAGTAGTCGAGGAACAGCAGCGGTTCGGCGCCCTGCACGACGAGGTCGTTGACGCACATGGCAACCAGGTCGATGCCGACCGTGTCATGGATATTGGCGTCGATGGCGATCTTCAGCTTGGTGCCGACGCCGTCATTGGCGGCCACCAGGATCGGATCGGTGAAGCCGGCGGCCTTCAGGTCGAACAGGCCGCCGAAGCCGCCGATCTCGCCGTCAGCGCCCGGACGGCGCGTCGAGCGCACGGCCGGCTTGATCTTCTCGACCATCAGATTTCCGGCGTCGATATCCACGCCTGCATCGCTGTAGGTCAAACCGTTCTTTCCAGCCTGGCTCATCCGTGCCTCCGATCCTGAGAGAATTTGGCTGGGCCATTGCATGAAGAGGCCGGATATGCAAGTCGCGACGAGAGTTAGGCCCCGATTTCCTGCCAATTCTGGTGCAAGCGGGCAAGATCTGCCCCTCGGGAGGTCACATTCGTGACCGAGGGTTTCGGCCCGATCTATCTGCTGCTAGAGAAAGAACGGTTGCGTCGCACAAATGGCGCTCGACGGATGAAAATGGGAACCAGACATGCCGAAGTATATTAGCGGGATTGGCCTGAGGCGTCAGGTGATGTTCTGGCTCGTCGCTCTTGCCGTCTTCGTTCTGTTCCTCATGATGTTCAGCTCGATCCTGCTGCCCTTCATCGCCGGCATGGCGCTTGCCTATTTCCTTGATCCGGTGGCCGACCGGCTCGAGCGTCTGGGGCTGAGCCGCCTGATGGCGACGGTGGTCATCCTCGTCACCTTCGTCATCGTCTTTGCCCTGTCGCTGATGATCATCATCCCGATCCTGGCCAGCCAGCTGAATGACTTCATCGAGCGCGTGCCTGCCTACATGACCCAGTTGCAAACCTTCATCGCCACGTCGAATGCCTCCTGGCTGCCGGAATGGCTGAATGGCCAGATGGACACGATCAAGAGCAATTTCTCTCGCTATATCAGCGAGGGCGTCGGCTTTCTTGGTACATTGGTCGAGCAGATCTGGAATTCCGGCAAGGCACTGCTCGACATTGTTTCGCTTCTGGTCGTCACGCCCGTTGTCGCCTTCTATCTTTTGCTAGACTGGGATCGCATGATCGCCAAGGTCGACGGCTGGGTACCGCGCGGCCAACTCGCGACAGTGCGTAAACTGGCGACCGAACTCGACAACACCATTGCCGGCTTTGTCCGTGGTCAGGGTTCGCTCTGCCTGATCCTTGGTCTCTTCTATGCCGTTGCGCTGTCCTTGGCGGGGCTGAATTTCGGCCTGTTGATCGGCTTCTTCACCGGCCTGATCAGCTTCATTCCCTATGTCGGTTCAACGGTCGGCCTGCTGCTGGCGATCGGCGTGGCACTTGTCCAGTTCTGGCCCGATTACCTCTGGATCGGCTTCATTGCCGGCATCTTCTTCTTCGGCCAGTTTCTCGAGGGCAATATCCTGCAGCCGAAACTGGTTGGCAAAAGTGTCGGTCTACATCCCGTCTGGTTGATGTTTGCCCTGTTTGCCTTCGGCTCCCTGTTCGGCTTTGTCGGTGTGCTCGTCGCGGTTCCGGCAGCGGCGGCCGTCGGCGTGCTTGTCCGGTTCGCGTTGTCGCGGTATCTTGAGAGTGATCTCTACTACGGCGCGGTGATTGAAATCGCCGGAGAGCCGAAGCCTCCGGTGATCGAGATTCCGGCGCAGACGACTGAGACGTAAATGGCTGACGTCAGGAAGCCCCCCGAGCGGCGTGGTATCGCGGAACAATTGCCGCTTGTCTTCGACCATGGATCGGCGACCGGTCGCGACGACCTGCTTGTGTCCGAGCGCCTGGCTGCCGCCGTCGCCTTGATCGACAGCTGGCCCGCATGGCCGGCACCCGTCGTGGTGCTCACCGGTCCGGCCGGCTCGGGCAAGTCGCACCTCGCCGAGATTTTTCGTCAGCAGAGCGGAGCCGTCGATATCGATCCGCAGCCTGGGCGCGATGCGCCCGCTTTGGCCGCACGCGGCCCGGTGGTTCTCGAGGATGCCGACCGCCAGGGTTTCGACGAGGTCGAGCTTTTCCATGTCATCAACAGCGTCAAGCAGCATGGCACCACGCTGCTGATCACCTCGCGCAGCTTTCCGCCTTCGTGGAATGTCTCGCTCGCCGACCTGCGATCGCGCCTCAAGGCGGCAACCGTGGTCGAGATCGGGACGCCGGACGAGGATCTGCTGGGACAGGTCATCATGAAGCTGTTTGCCGACCGGCAGCTTTACATCGATGACAAGATCGTCGGCTATATCGTTCAGCGGATGGAGCGGTCTTTTTCGGCGGCACAGGAGATTGTCGATCGACTGGACAAGCTGGCGCTTGCCCGCCGTGTGCGCATCACGCGCAGCCTGGCAGCCGAGGTGCTGGAAGCGATCGATACCACGACCGACGAAGGGTAGATGTCACAGATCTGTCGTTAAACTGTTATATTCGGCTGGGAAAGAATAACGAAGGGACGGGACTATGGACTCTGCGGTGAATGAGGTGGACGGCCGTATCGAAGCGGAGGCGCTCGCGCCGGACGACTTGATGACCAGCCCGCTGCGTTTCATCAACCGTGAATTCTCCTGGCTGCAGTTCAATCGTCGCGTTCTCGAAGAGACCCTCAATACCGCGCATCCGCTGCTGGAACGCGTCCGTTTCCTGTCGATCTCCGCCGCCAATCTCGACGAGTTCTTCATGGTGCGTGTCGCCGGCCTCGAAGGCCAGGTGCGACAGAACATCACCATCAGGAGTCCGGACGGCAAGACGCCGGCCGAACAGCTGAATGACATCCTGAAGGAAATCGACAACCTGCAGATGGAGCAGCAGGCATCGCTTGCCGTGCTTCAGCAGTATCTGGCGCAGGAAGAAATTCTGGTGGTTCGCCCGGCGGCCCTGTCGGACGAAGACCGCAACTGGCTGGCCAACACGTTTGAGGATTCGATCTTCCCGGTCCTGACGCCGCTGTCGATCGATCCGGCCCATCCGTTCCCCTTCATCCCCAATCTCGGCTTCTCCATGGGGCTTCAACTGACCAGCAGCCGTACCGGCGAGCCGATGACGGCTCTGCTGCGCCTGCCGCCCACGCTCGATCGCTTCATCCGCCTGCAGGATCAGGGCCAGACGATCCGCTACATCACGCTGGAGGACGTCGTTGGCCTGTTCATCAACCGGCTCTATCCCGGCTACGAGGTCAAGGGTTTCGGCACATTTCGCATCATCCGTGACAGCGACATCGAAATCGAGGAAGAGGCAGAAGATCTGGTCCGTTTTTTCGAGACCGCCCTGAAGCGTCGCCGGCGCGGTTCGGTCATTCGAATTGAGGTCGACAGCGAGATGCCTGTCGCGCTGCGCCAGTTCGTCGTCCATGAACTGAACGTGCCGGACAATCGCGTCGCCGTTCTGCCCGGTCTCCTGGCCCTCAACACCATTACCGAAATCTGCAAGGCGCCGCGCGAGGATCTGCGTTTCGAACCCTACAATGCCCGTTTCCCGGAGCGCGTGCGCGAGCATGCCGGCGATTGCCTGGCAGCAATCCGTGAAAAGGACATGATTGTTCATCACCCTTATGAGAGCTTCGACGTCGTCGTGCAGTTCCTGCTGCAGGCGGCCCGTGATCCGGACGTGCTGGCGATCAAGCAGACACTCTACCGCACATCCAATGACAGCCCGATCGTCCGTGCCCTGATCGATGCGGCCGATGCCGGAAAGTCGGTCACCGCCCTGGTCGAGCTCAAGGCCCGTTTCGACGAAGAGGCCAATATCCGCTGGGCCCGCGACCTGGAGCGCGCCGGCGTGCAGGTCGTCTTCGGTTTCATCGAGCTGAAGACCCATGCCAAGATGTCGATGGTCGTGCGCCGCGAGGACGGCAAGCTGCGCACCTATTGCCATCTCGGCACCGGCAACTACCACCCGGTCACGGCGAAGATCTATACCGACCTGTCCTTCTTCACCTGCAATCCGAAGATCGCCCATGACATGGCGAACATCTTCAATTTCATCACCGGTTACGGCGAGCCGGAAGAAAGCATGAAGCTGGCGGTCTCGCCCTACACGCTTCGTCCGCGCATCCTCCGCCATATCGAGGAAGAGACGCAGAATGCCCGCAACGGCCTGCCGGCCGGCATCTGGATGAAGATGAATTCGCTCGTCGATCCCGAAATCATCGATGCGCTCTATCGGGCAAGCAGAGCGGGCGTCGAGGTCGACCTGGTCATTCGCGGCATATGCTGCCTGCGGCCACAGGTTCAGGGCCTTTCGGAAAATATCCGGGTGAAATCCATCGTCGGCCGCTTCCTCGAACACAGCCGCATCTTCTGCTTTGGCCATGGCCATCGCCTGCCGTCGGAAAAGGCGCTTGTCTATATCGGCTCGGCCGACATGATGCCGCGCAATCTCGACCGCCGTGTTGAAACGCTTGTGCCGCTGATCAACCCGACCGTGCATGAGCAGGTCTTGTCCCAGATCATGCTGGGCAATCTGATTGACAATCAGCAGAGCTACGAGATATTGGCCGATGGCACGTCTCGTCGCATTGAGGTGCGGCAAGGTGAGGAACCTTTCAACGCGCAACAGTATTTCATGACCAACCCAAGCCTGTCGGGTCGGGGTGAAGCGTTGAAATCGAGTGCACCGAAACTGATCGCCGGTCTGATTTCCGGCAGGAAACGATAAAACTGGAACTTCATGACAAGATCTGAAGCACGGGGGCGTCTACCCGGTATCGCCCCTGTTTCCGTTGTCGACATCGGATCCAACTCGATCCGTCTCGTGGTCTACGAGGGACTGGCGCGCGCGCCCACGGTTCTTTTCAATGAGAAGGTCCTGTGCGGGCTGGGCAAAGGTCTGGCCACTACCGGTCGCATGGATCAGGAAGGTGTCGAGCGCGCCCTGTTGGCGCTGCGGCGCTTCAATGCACTGTCCAAGCAGGCGCAGGCGAGCCGGATGTATGTCCTGGCAACGGCCGCCGCCCGCGATGCGTCCAACGGCGCTGATTTCATTGCGCGCGCCGAAGCCATCCTCGGCCATGAGATCCAGGTTCTGAGCGGCGAGGAAGAGGCGCTCTATTCGGCGCTCGGCATCATCAGCGGCTTTCACTACGCCGACGGCATTGCCGGCGATCTGGGCGGCGGCTCGCTCGAATTGATCGATATCCGTGGCCGCGAATTCGGCAAGGGTATTACGCTTCCGCTCGGCGGCCTGCGCCTTTCCGAGACGGTGGGCGGATCGCTGCCGAAGGCAAGGGTTCATGCCAAGAAACTGGTGGCAGGCGCTGATCTCCTGCAAAATGGCGAGGGGCGCACCTTTTACGCCGTCGGCGGCACATGGCGCAACATTGCCAAGCTGCATATGGAAATCCGCAAATATCCGCTGCACATGATGCAGGGTTACGAACTGCCCTATGACGAGATTGCCTTCTTCCTCGACGAAATCATCAGCGGTGCCAATAGCCGTGATCCGGCCTGGACGACGATTTCGAAGAACCGCCGCACGCTTATCCCTTTCGGCGCGGTCGCCTTGCGCGAGGTGATCGAGGTGATGAAGCCGAAAAGCGTCTGCTTCTCGGCGCAGGGCGTGCGCGAGGGATATCTCTATTCGCTCTTGCCGGACGACGAAAAGGCGCTCGACCCTCTGGTCGAAGCAGCCGACGAACTGGCGATCCTGCGTGCCCGTTCCCCGGAGCATGCACGGGAACTGGCCGACTGGACCGGGCAGATGATGCCGCATTTCGACGTCAACGAGACGGAAGAGGATGCGCGTTATCGTCAGGCCGCCTGCCTGCTCGCCGATATCAGCTGGCGTGCCCATCCGGACTATCGCGGTCTGCAGGCGCTCAACGTCATCGCGCATTCGTCCTTCGTCGGCATCACCCATCCGGGCCGTGCCTTCATCGCCTTGACCAACTACTACCGTTTCGAAGGTCTGTATGACGACGGCCGCACTGGTCCGTTGGCGGCAATCGCCACCGAACGCCTGCTGGAACGCGCCAAGCTGCTCGGCGGCATGCTGCGCGTCGTCTATCTCTTCTCGGCTTCCATGCCGGGCGTCGTGCACGATCTGCGCTTCCAGCGGTCTACGCGGCCGGATGTCGATCTCGAATTCGTCGTTCCGCACGCCTATTTCGACTTTGCCGGCGAGCGTCTCGATGGCCGTCTGCAGCAGCTTGCCAAGCTGACCGGCAAGCGACTGAGCTTCAGGTTCGAATAGCGGGTCTGCGCCAGAAGCCGAAGGTTGCAGGCTCACTCCGGCACATCGGACGCCGGTGTCCCGGTTGCGCCTGCCGGTATTCGTGCCATGATCATCTCCGTGCATTCACTGGGGAGGTAGATGATGGCACGGATTGCAAAGAACAAGATTTGCCTTTGGTACGAGACGGATGCCGAGGCCGCAGCCCATTTCTACGCCAGCATTTTTCCAGACAGCGCCGTCAATGCTGTCTTTCTCGCACCCGGCGATTACCCGTCCGGAAAGGCCGGCGACGTGCTGACCGTCGAGTTTACCGTTTTCGATATCCCTTGCATGGGCCTGAACGGCGGTCCGGCTTTTCCCCAAAGCGAGGCGTTTTCGTTCCAGATCGCGACGGACGATCAGGAAGAGACCGACCGTTACTGGAACGCCATTATCGGCAATGGCGGCCAGGAAAGCGCCTGTGGCTGGTGCAAGGACAAATGGGGCATTTCCTGGCAGATCACGCCAAAGGTATTGCTTGAGGCCCTTGCAATCGGTGGCTCCGAGGCCAAACGGGCGTTTGACGCCATGATGGAGATGACAAAGATCGACGTCGCTGTGATCGAGGCAGCACGGCGCGGCTAAGAGGGCCGGGCGGTTGACCATGGGATCGCGGTAGCATCAGTCGATGGATCGAGGAACCGGACATCGGCCGGTCCCTCGGCTTCGGGTAGCCCCTTGTCAGGGTCTATTTGGCGGAGAGGAACTCACCGACTTCGAGCAGCACGAACTCGTTGTCGTCTGCCTTGTCCAGCGCACGACCGGCCGAAAACGGCAGGTTGTTGTCGTTGCCGACGATGATATGGGTCGGATCGACGACATCGACGTCTTCAATGGTCACGAACGGCATGTCGTAGAAGCCGTCGCCACCGCCCTGCAGTTTCTTGTTGTCCGGATCCTCGATCTTCATCAGGTCGATATAGCCGATCTTGCGGGCAGCCTTGCCGACGTTCTCGTCCGACATCTCGATCTTGTAGATGCGCTTGTGCTTGGCAGGCACGGCGAAGCAATCGGCGACAGGTGCCTTCGGGTCGGCGCAGGCCTTGTCGGCTGTGCCGGCGCCATTGTCGCGCTCGATCACGAGGGCCATTGTATCGTCGATCATGTTGAAGTCGCCGATCGCCTCGCCACCGTCCGACAGCGGATAGAGCCAGCTACGGCCGGTCCAGGACTTGGAGGCAACATCGAGTTCGATGATGCGCAGCGCCGTCAGTCCGTCGACCTTTTCGACCGAGCCGTCTTCGAGATAGAGCGGACCTTCGAGCAGGCCGTAAAGCTTCGATCCGTCCTTCGACATGGCAAGGCCTTCATAGCCGCCCGAGCGCTTCAAATTGAAGGCCGGCATCTTCGCGGTAGGATTGGCCGGAACGACCAGCGTTACGTTGTCCGGCGACTTTACGTCGATTTCGCCGGCCTTGGTGGCGATGACATCGGTCAGTTTGCCATCCTTGGTGAACTTCAGGATATAGGGGCCGAATTCCTCCCCCACCCAGAAGCCGTCAGCGACCGGCTGAATCGACTCGACATCGAAATCGGCGCCGGTCAGGTATCGGGTGTCGGAACCTTCCATGACGATCGGGAAGGGCGCCTTCTTGTCCGGATCCGACAGGAACACGGTCTCGATCGGTTCGACCTTGCCGGCGTCCCAGGCAAACTTGATATGATGCAGCATCAGCATGGAATCGCTGGAATTGATCTTTGATCCGAAACCGTTGTCGGACAGGCTCCAGAACGTGCCGTCCTCCATTGTCTTGATGCCGGAAAAGCCCTGCATGGCCTGGCCGTCGAACGGCATCTTCAGGCCGGTTTCGCGAACGCCGTCCTTGCCCGGAATAGTGCCGAGCCCATCTGCGCGCTTGCGGTCGGCGGTGGTGAACTTGGCCGAGGTCTTCAGGTGCGCCGGCGCATCCGCCGGTGCCGCGATGATTGTATTGGCCGGCAGGATGGCATGCGAAACGAGCTTGGCGGAATAAGCTTTTTCCTCGGCCAGGGCCGGGGCGGAAAACAGAAGGCAAAGGGATACGGAAGTCAGAAGTGCCTTTTTCATGGCGTCACCTTTTTTGGGAAGGATGGAACGCCGCATGCTTAGGCAGGCTTGATGTCGCACGGATTGCCGTTCGATGAAGTTTCAGTGACTGAGGACAAGTCCGCCATGACTGGCCAGCGTCAGCCATCGGCCGGGCGGCATGCCGTAGGATGACTTGAAATGCCGGGTGAGATGGCTCTGGTCGGCAAAGCCGACCTCGATGGCCGCCTCGGCAATGGAGACATCCTCCAGCATCAGGCGCTTTGCCTGCTCCAGCCGGCGCATGACCTGGTAGCGGTGCGGGCTAGTGCCGGTGACCAGACGGAACTGGCGGGCGAGGGAATAGCGGTTGAGGTCGGTGATCGCTTCAAGGTCTTCCGAACGCACGGTCGCCGCGGCGTTTTCCCGAAGATAGAGGCAAGCCTGCTGCACCGCCCGTTCCGCCCTGGGCGACAGCCTGATTGTCTCCTGCGCATGGCGGTCGAGGCCATCGGCAATCCGCGACAGCAGGTCGGCATAGGCAAGATCGCCGATCGGGTTTTCAAGATCTGCGAGCGCTTCTGTCAATGCCTGAGCGAGCCTCGAATCGGAAAGCACCGGATTGGCGACGAAGGGCAGCGCCGTCGGCCCGCTCTCGCGTGCCTCGCGCAGATATTCCGGCGGGATGTACATCATCCGGTAGCGCAGCCCTGCCTCGGTGCCGGCCCCACCGTCATGCAACTCGTCGGGATGGAGCACGATGACATTACCCGGCATGCTGAAGCGGGATGCGCCGCGATAGGCAAATGTCTGGACGCCGCTGAGCGTCAGCCCGAGTGCGTAGGTATCGTGCCGATGCGGCGAAAACCGGTTGCCGTGGAACATCGCCTCGATGCGCTCGATCCCGCGGGTCTCGGCACCGGTCCGGATGAGGTCAACCGAACTGCACGAACGTTCAAGACCATCGGGGGCGGGGCTTGCTAGCTGCGCCTCATTATCCAACCAGCCCGCTTCGGAGTGCTTCATGTTCGACACCAAAATCGTCATTGTCCTCAGAGAGGATTTGCTCACCTGGCAGAAACTCAATGTTACCGCCTTTCTGGTCAGCGGCATAGTTGGCGCCAACAGCAACCTGCTCGGCGAGCCCTATCGCGATGCCGCAGGCCATGTCTACAACCCGCTCTGCATCCAGCCCATGGTCGTCCTGTCGGGCGATCAGGAGACCGTGCGAGTTATTCATCGCCGCGCGCTGGAGCGCGATGTGTCGTGTTCGCTCTATGTCGAGGAGATGTTCTCGACCGGTCATGACGCCGACAACCGTAGGGTCTTTGCCGAATATACCCCGCAGGATGCCAAAGTGGTCGGCATCGCGCTTCGCACCGACAAGAAACTGGCCGACAAAATCACCAAGGGCGCAAAAATGCACAGCTGATCATTCAATGCGCAGCGATCCATTCCGGCGTCAGCCCGACATCCAGACCCGAAACGGCGGCCTCGACACAGTCTGCCAGACTGCCGAAACGCATGGCCCGGCCGGTGAGCCCGGGTCCGTAGTGGGCATATTTGCCCGAATTGGTCATGATCGTCTTCGCGTGTTGCGGGATCAGCGGTTCGATGATCATGCACCAGCAGGTGTCGGTGACGAATTGCACGCCGAAGCGCTCAAGGTCGGCTACATGGCCGGCCTTTCGCGCTTGCTCCAGTGTCCAGCGGCCGCAGGTGACGATGGTCGCGACATCCGGATGGCAGGTTTTTCCGGCGCAGAGTTTCGCCAGCCGGGCGATTTCCGTTACCGAAAAGTGCGGGTTGCCAAGCGAGATCAGTTCCACTGGCCCGGCAGCGGTGGCATTCAATTCGCCCCAGGCCTGCAGGAGGTCGGCCTGACTGACGACAACGTGACGAAGGGAGAGGCCCATGAAGTCATCGGCATCACGCGCTTCCGGCGTCACGCCGGCGATATGAAACATCGGTGCGCCGGACGTCGTCGCAAAGGCGGCGCCGAAGGCTTTCAGGTGATCACTGTCCGGTGCGGGATCTGCGATGCCATCGATGATGGGAATGTCATCGGCGGCCAGCATACCGGTCAGGTAACCGACCAGCGGATAGAAGCTGTCGTCCACCTCACTGAGCGATGGAAGAACGATGCGAAGTGTCGGCTGTCGTTGGGAATCGATGTGGCAACCGGCTTTTGGTGCCCGCCCGGTCAGCGCGATGCAGATATCCAGATAGTCCGGATATTTCATCGTGCGCGCGCCAAGCACGCTGTTGGCATAGACAACGGCATTGGATTCGGCCCAGACGATCTGTTCATCGCGCTTCGGCGCGGTATCGAGCAGATAGGGTGCACAGGTGAAGCTCGGCTGAGCCCCCATATCGACATAGGCATCCGCCAGTCGGCTGGCGGCGTCTGCGAACGCGGGATCTACCCCCTGGCTGCGCCAGCGTCGTTGATCGACGGAGATGGCGTTCAGCGTGGTTGGAACGACCACCTTGCCGCCGAGATCGCGCAGGCGTTCGGCGAAGGCAAGGCCGCCCGGGCCGGTATAGATACAGCCGTCGATATGGGCCTGGGTGATGTCGAGAAGTTCGGCCGCACCCTCGATCGCCGCCATGCGCAACACGATGCGCATCGCCACCTGTGCGGCTGCGCCGAAGCGACCGTCAAGCAGCGCCTGGTCTTTCTCCGACAGTGTGATGGCCGGAACTGTTTCCGGGGATGCGGGCAGCGTGCCACCGACGCGAACTGGACCCGTTTTCGGCAGTTTCTGAAAGCCGTCCGGCCCGAGACAATGAACCGGGATCGAGACCCCGAAGACCTCCTGCGCAACAATCACCCCAAGCGTTATGATCGCTTCGGGTCGTTCCAGCAGGATCGCCGCCGGACCTTGGCCATTGAGGATCAGTTCAAGAACGACACCGCTGCCGGAGCAGGAGCCACGGCTTCCCGGAATGGCGAGCACGCGTCCGGCCAGCCTCTCGCCGCTGAGTGGATGATGCCGGTCGATCACTTCGCCTGTGTCGGATGAGACGCCGCCCCAGAAGCTCAGCGGCACGTCGCTGAAGAGAATCTCGCCTTCGGCCTGACCCGCAACAATGACCTGTCCTGCAATCAAGGGAAGGTTCATGCTGGTGTCTCCGTCAATGCCAGCATGACGTAGCTCGCCAGCCAGTGTTCGCCCATGTAGTCGCCCGCGACATGGCCAAGACCGGCGTCAAGATGTGCTTCGGCGGCGCGCATCAGAATGTCACGCCGCCGATCGTCTGCCGGCAGGGCGGCGCTGAGCGAGCGCCAGCACCAGGCACGGCTGATATTCAGCCCGTCGAGATGGGCGATTTTACCGTCCGAGCGATCGGAAATCCTTGCCGGTGAGAACAACACTGCCGGTTCGCTCTCGCAAAGATCAGGCAGGAAGCCGTCGAACCAGCCGGCAAAATCCCCGGCGGGCATCAGCCGGCGCATGCATTCCGCCTCAATCAGTGTCGAAGACAGGAAGTCGTCGCCGGAGGGTTCGCCCCAGGCGGTGCATTGCCGGTCCGTGCCGTACCAGCGCAGCGCAGTGTTCTGCAGCAGGTCTAACAGACGCGTATCGCCAACTGTCTCGGCATAGTCTGCCGCCAGCCGTAGCGCAAAAGCCGTGTTGAAATGTGTGCCCACGCGCACGGGATAAGTCGCGATCGGCAGGAAGTCGTTGAAACGCTGGACGATACGCTTGGTCAGCGGGGACAGCGCGGCACTCCACCGGGCATTCTCATGCCCATGCAATTCGGTGGCCAGCTTCAACAGCCAGCCCCAGCCATAGGGGCGCTGGTAACCACGCGCAGACGGCCGGTCGAAATAGGCGCATTCACCGGCGACCTTGTCATCGGTGAGCATCGTGTCGAACAGCCGACGGATCGCCTCGGCATGCACCATGCCGGGACAGAGCCGCAACAGCCGCGCCAGCGTCCAGTAGCCGTGCACGCAGGAATGCCAGTCATAGCTGCCGTAGAAGATCGGATGCAGTTGCGATGGCACCTGCGCGTCCTGAGGCCCATCCAGCCCGTGCGAGATCTGGTTCGGATATTCGCGGCCGACATGGCCAAGCGCGATTTCGGCAAGACGTTCGGCAAACGTGATATCCAGAGTGATCGGCACGGTTCAACTCTCCAGGTCGATGCGGTCACCCCAATCGGCGCGGCGGACTTGCTTGAACGCGTCTCCATCGCGCTTGCTGAGTGTGACCTCGCCCGCCGACCCGTCGGTACGACAGAGTTTCACACGGCCAACGCCGCCGGAGACACGCGGCGGTGACAGCACGCGCGCGCCGGCCAGTGTGACGGGCGAGCGTGAGGCGGCGATGAAGATGAACTTCTCGTCCTCCCACGGCACTTCCGCCCCCTTGGCCAGCCGGTGCACCCGCGACCGGGCAACGCGCCGCGAGAAATGACACCAGTCCGGCACCGCGATCGGACAGTCTTGTTCATGCGAGCACGGCGCGACCAGATGGGCGCCCGCAGCCTTCAACGTTTCGCGCACAGCAAGAATGCGCTGCCAACCGGCCGTCGTGCCGGGCTCGATGATGACAAGTATGCCGGTGGTCAGCGCCCAGAGCTTTGTCGTGACGGCAGAGATGGTTGCGGGTGGCAGTTCGTCCAGAACATAGGCAAGTGTCACCAGATCGGCTGGCGCCAGTGTCGGTATCTTTCCCGTGACGTCGCCGGCATGCCAGCGGGCTGCGACGGTGCCGTGCCTGGCCAGCGCATCGCCGACGTTGCGGATCGCCGCACTGGCCTCGACCATGTCTGCAGACTGCATCTGCGGCCACGCATCTTGCGCCGCCCAGTAGGCGGTTCCAGGACCGGAACCGAGATCGATCTGGGTCCTCGGCTCGAAGTCAGGCACCACCTCCTCTACCATCGACAGGGCAGCGCGCACGGCGGCATAGGTCGCCGGCATGCGGGTCGCCAGATAGGCTTTGGCGGCAAGCGCGTCATCGATGTGAAAACGGCCGTCGCGCACTTCGCGGCGATAACGATCCGACAGCAGCGCGCTGGCCTTGGCCAGCCGCTCAAGCGGCTCCCCGGCCAGCATCTGGTCGACGGCGGCGCGAAGCGGGGAGGGAAGTTCCATCGGGAAATCAGCCTTGTGTAACCGCCCATTCCGGGCGCAGAAGCGATGCGTTGATCAAGTCGAAACGCGTGCCATCGGGACGTAGTCCCGCTTCGCGCTCAATGCCCTCGATCTGGAAGCCATGTCGAGCATAGAGACGCGCCGCAGGTTCGTTGCCAGGCACATAATGCAGCCACAGCCTGTGGGTTCGAGTCTGCTCGAAAATTGCATTGATCACCGAAGGTAGCAACCGGGATCCGATGCCCCGAAACTGCTCGGCCACGATGAAGCGTCGCATGCACAGATTGCCGTCCCGATTGCCCAGTCCCTGCAGGATGGCAAAGCCTTTGTCCTCAGCAACCAGATAGAGCCAGTTGGGATCGCCGATTTGCGCGCGATGCTCCTGCTCCTCGAAGCGACCTACCGTGCGTTCATAGCCCGGCAGGCGCTCGGTCGCCATGATGAAGGCGATGTCTTCGACCGTCGCGCGGCGCACCGTGAGCGCCGGCACCGCTCAGAATTCCACGGCTTCGACGCGCTTGTCGACGAAGCGGAGGCCGACGCCACCGGAAATCAGCTTCAATGCCAGGTCGCCGAACAGTTCGCGGCGCCAGCCCTGAAGCGCTGCCACCGGCGCATTTTCGCCTTCGGCTGCGATCCGTTCCAGGTCTTCGCTATTGGCAATCACCTTGGACGCAACGCCGTGTTTCTCCGACGTCAGGCGCAGCAGCACCTTCAGCAGTTCGACGGCGGACTGTGCACCTTCCGGCGCGTGGGTATGGCGCTGGACGTGTGGCATTTCGGACTTCGGCAGTGCGAGGGCAGCATTGACCTGTTCGACGATGACGGCACCAGCGGTCGAGCGCTCCCAGCCCTTCGGGATCGTCCGCAAGCGGCCGAGCGCTTCCGTATCCTTCGGCTGCTGCTGGGCGATTTCGTAGATCGCATCGTCCTTCAGCACGCGCGACCGCGGCACGTTGCGCGCCCGTGCCTCGCGTTCGCGCCAGGCGGTGACGTATTGCATCACGGCCAGTTCCTGCGGCTTGCGCAGGCGCATCTTCAGGCGCAGCCACGCCTGGTCGGGATGCAGGTCATAGGTGTCGCGGGATTCGAGGATGGCCATTTCCTCGGTCAGCCATTCTGCCCGGCCCTCGCGCTCCAGATCGGCCTTCAGCTTGATATAGCAGTCGCGCAGATGCGTGACGTCGGCCAGCGCATAGTCGAGCTGCTTTTCCGACAGCGGCCTGCGGCTCCAGTCGGTGAAGCGCGAGCTCTTGTCGATATGGACGTTCTTTACCTTCTGCACGAGCTGGTCATAGGAGACCGAATCGCCGAAGCCGCAGACCATCGCCGCGACCTGCGTGTCGAAGATCGGGTGCGGGATGAGATTGCCGAGGTGGAAGATGATTTCGATGTCCTGCCGGGCGGCATGGAACACCTTGACGACGGCGGGATTGGCCATCAGCTCGAAGAACGGCGCCAGATCGAGGCCCTTGGCCATCGGATCGACAATGGCTTCGAAATCCGGGCTCGCCATCTGGATCAGGCAGAGCTCAGGCCAGAAGGTCGTTTCGCGGAGGAATTCCGTGTCGATCGTGATGAAATCGGATTTGGCGAGTTGGCGGCAAGCCTCCTCAAGCGCGGCAGTGGTATCGATCATTTCGTCTCGGTCATGGAAAAATGCGGATCAACCTTAGTTTCCCTTCTGGCCGGCGATGTCAATATGAACGGGCGTCAAACGCGCACGCCACCCTGCTTTGCAGCCACTAATTCGCCACTATCCGTCCGTGGGCGCACAGTGCAGCACGGCGATGTTCTGCCGGTGGACCTCCTCATAGGGGGCGAAATAGGAGATGGCGCCGGTTGAAATCTCCGGCTCCGCAAAGACTGCAAGGCTTTCGTCGCCAAGGTGCGGATCGTCGCGGCGGGCCAGCAGCCGCTCGAGATAGGCTCTGTTGGCCGCGATCAGCGTGGGCGGATAGCCGCCGGCTGCAATGATCTCTTCGGCGCCGTGATTGGGCAGGATGCGCCGGATCGGCAATTCGGCCATTCGCTTCAGGTCGAGGATGTGCCGGTCGAGGTGCTCCGGCTCGGAAATGTAGGTGACCGTGTCTTCCAGCGTGTCGCCGGCAATCAGCACGCCGAGCGACGGAATGAACAGAGCGGTGCCGTCGGCACTGTGGATGTCGAATTGCAGCAGTTCAACGGTCCAGCTTCCGATGGTCAGCGTCAGTTCCCCGTCGAAGCTTTCTGTTGGCATGACGACCGGCTTGATCGGCGGGTTCTTGTTTTCCAGCACTTCGCGCTTGGCCTTCAGCGTCTCGACCGTCAGGCTGTTGGCCAGGATCGGACAGTCGGCAAAACCTCCGTTGCCGGCGACATGGTCGGTGTGCCAGTGGCTCATCACCACCCGGATCGACGTGACGCCCAGGCCTTCGAGATGGCGGCGAATGGCGCGCGCATGATCGAGCGAGATATGGGTGTCGTAGACCAGGGCCTCATGGCCCGAGACCAGCGCGAAGCTGGCGACGCCAAGACTGTAGGCGCCGTCATCGAGCCAGTTAGGCTCCGGAGAATGCAGCCGCTTTCCGGCGATGCGCCCGTCGTAATAGGCAAACAGCCCCGGATAGGGCTGGTGGATGCGCATCGTCGCCGACATGTCAGCCGTAATGTCCATGACCTTAAACCACCCTGATATAGCCGGTCATCCCGGTCTTTTGATGTTCGATGATATGGCAATGGAAGACCCAGTCGCCAAGATTGTCGGCGACCAAAGCCAGTTGCGCCTTCTCGTCCGGCAACATCAGATTAGTGTCGGAGACCAGCGGTTGCTGAATGATACGCTTGTTGGAGGCGATGACCTTGAAATTCATCCCGTGCAGATGGATCGGATGGGCATGCGGCGTGACGTTCTCGACATTGAAGATATAGCTCTTGCCGAGCTTCAGCTCCGCGATCGGGTCCATCGGATCAGCGCTGTCGCCGGGCCATGGCTTCTTGTTGATCGCCCAGAAGGAATAGCCCAGTGTTCCGCAGATGCTGTCCTTGGCGGCATTCTCGGCCGTGGCGCTGAGTAGAAGCGGGATTTCGGTGGCGCTGGCCATGTCGATCTCGACACCGGCATTGGCCGAAAGCGGGCCAAGGTCGCCCAGGTTGCGTTTCAGCGACGTGCCGACCGACCGCAGGCTTGCCACCACCTTTGGCGAGGACGGCCGGATATCCGTCAATGTGGCAACGCCACCTTCACTGTCGGGCATGCAAACCGCCAGATCGAGCCGCTGTCCGGGTGAAATCACCACCATGTCGAGCGACATGCGTTCCGGTACCGGATGGCCGTCGATGGCGATGATTTGCGCCTCGGCGCCGTCAAGCTTGAGATTGAAGATGCGCGTCACGTCCGAGGCGACAATGCGCAGGCGCACCAGCCCGCCGGATGGCGCGTCATACGTGGGTGCAAGCTGCCAATTGGCAGTGCGCACCGTGCCGAATGTGCCGGTCTTGGCCGCATCGCGCGGCTTGAACTGGTCGATGAACTGGCTGTCGCCGCCGAGCCGCCAGTCACGCAGGTTAAGCGCCACTTCGCCGTCGAACACCGGATCGTTCCGGTCCTCGACGATCAGCATGCCGGCCAGCCCACGGCCCATCTGCGTCAGCGTGTTGCAATGCGGATGGTACCAGA
Source organism: Rhizobium sp. 18065 (assembly GCF_902706095.1). Taxonomy (GTDB): domain Bacteria; phylum Pseudomonadota; class Alphaproteobacteria; order Rhizobiales; family Rhizobiaceae; genus Allorhizobium. The sequence continues at coordinate 66,018 of NZ_CACSJP010000008.1, read as the reverse complement.
ACGTGCCGGCATCCGGCGGGGTGAAGGCATAGTCGAACCGGTCGCCCGGATAGACATAAGGCTGGCTGAGGAAGGGAACGCCGTCCTGGTCGTTCGGCAGGCGGATGCCATGCCAATGTACAGTGGATGGCTCGTCGAGCGTGTTGATCAGGGTGGCTGCGAATTTTTCGCCGCGCTGGACGCGCAGGACCGGGGGCACGGCATCAGCGGTCTTGCCGTCGCTGTAGCTCATCACCTTGCGGGTCAATGCCTTGCCATCCAGCATGGCATCGATGCCGCGGGCTTCGAGCAGGATCGGATCCGGGGCTGCAAGTGCATCGTGGACGCGTGGCAGGAACGCCATGCCGGCACCATAGGCGCCGGCAACGGCCGCGGATTTCAGCAGGGTGCGGCGCGAGAGACGAAACACGATGGCCTCCGAGTGGTTTCCGCTGTTCTAAAGTTGAGCAGCGTTTTCAGCAATAGAGCGAATGCGACCATGCTGTCGCAGGTCGTCAGTCGTCTCTTTCGGAAGGTGGCGCGGCAAGCTTGGTGAAATAGGTCGAGGTGCGCAGCAGATTGCGAAACCGCATGCGCCGTTGTTCCGTCGGCACACCTTCGCGGGCGGTAATGCGGAAGAAAGTATAGCCCATGAAGAAGGCCAGCACGACGATCATGTAGGTAAACAGCGCATGCGGCCCGAAGGCATCGATCAGGAAGGATGCAAACAGCGGTCCGATGACGGCGCCGACGGACCAGAAGAACAATGTGCCGGCCGACACCAGCGCATGCTGTCCCGGTGCCGCATGATCATTGGCATGGGCGGAACACAGCGAATAGAGCGGCATGGCGAATGCGCCGAAAGCAAAAATGCCGACGAAATTCAAAAGCTCGCTCTCGCCGGCGAAAAAGGCGAGGAAGATGCAGGCCGCAAGCGCGCCAAACGTGGCAATCAGCATCACGACACGGCGGTCGAGCTTGTCGGAATAATGCCCCAGCGGATATTGCAAAACGATACCGGCAAAGATGCCGATGCTCATGAAGGTGGCAATGCCGGTGACCGACATGCCGATGCCGTCGGCATAGATCGGTCCCAGCGAACGGAAGCTGGAATTGGTCAGGCCGACGATGATGCAGCCGACGGTGGCAAGCGGCGAGACCGACCACAGCACCTTGATATCGAATTTCACGTCCTGCGGCGGGGCAGGGCTGGTGCGGTCGGCAAACGAGATCGGCACCAGCGACAGGGTCAGTGCCATAGAGATGATGGCGAAAAGATCGAAGCCGCCGAGACCGAAGACAGGGATCAGGTATTGCGCCGCCGTGACCGAGCCGAGGTCGACAAAACGATAGATCGACAGCGTGCGTGCCCTTGTCGAATTTGTCACGCGCGCGTTCAGCCAGCTTTCGACGGCGGCAAACAGACCGGCAAAGCAGACGCCCTGGATCAGGCGCATGGCAAACCAGGAGACCGGATCGATGACCATCACCATCATGATCGAAGCGGCGGAGGCGATGGCAGCAAGGGCGGAGAAGGTGCGGATATGGCCGATCGCCCGCATGATCTTGGTGACATAGATGCAGCCGATGACGAAGCCGATGAAATAACCGGTGCCGATCATGCCGATCACCGAGGGTGAAAATCCCTCTTCCAGTGCTCGAAGCGATATGAAGGTACCCTGCAGGCCGTTGCCCCCAATCAGAATGCCAGCCGTAAGAAGAAGGGGGATGAGCGGACGGATGTTATGCATGGACTGGTTTTTTCTGCGCGAGCGATAGGGGAATCAGACGGTCTATCCTGGATCATTTGGCTGACAATATGTCGCCTGTGCCTCTGACAACAGCAAAAGCATTGAATGGGCGCATCAACGAAACCGATGGGAAGACGCCGGGCCTGTTCTATGGTCTGGCGTCAAAGGGCACCACCACATTTCGCCTTCAGCCTTGACAAATCAGGCGCACCATGCGCTTTTCCGCCCGATTTTCTATCGGCCCTGTGCTGCTCCGTGAAGCGCCTTTCCGGCCGTCATACATCGGGAAACCTGACCATGCATCGTTACCGCAGCCACACCTGTGCCGCACTCCGCAAGTCCGACGTCGGCTCGACCGTTCGTCTCTCCGGCTGGGTCCATCGCGTCCGTGACCATGGCGGCGTCCTGTTCATCGACTTGCGCGACCATTACGGCATCACCCAGGTCGTCGCCGACCCGGACAGCCCGGCTTTCAAGATGGCTGAAACCGTGCGCGGCGAATGGGTCATCCGCATCGATGGCCTCGTCAAGGCCCGTTCGGAAGACACCACCAACAAGACGATGGCGACCGGCGAGATCGAACTCTACGCGCAGGAAATCGAAGTCCTCGGTGCGGCCAAGGAACTGCCGCTGCCGGTCTTCGGTGAGCCGGATTATCCGGAAGACGTGCGCCTGAAGTACCGCTTCCTCGACCTGCGCCGCGAGACGCTGCACAAGAACATCGTCAAGCGTACCCAGATCGTATCCGCCATGCGGAGCGGCATGGCCGGTGCCGGGTTTGCCGAATACACCACGCCGATCCTGACCGCGTCTTCGCCGGAAGGGGCGCGCGACTTCCTCGTACCCTCGCGCATCCACGAAGGCCAGTTCTTCGCGCTGCCGCAGGCGCCGCAGCAGTACAAGCAGTTGCTGATGGTGGCCGGTTTCGACCGCTATTTCCAGATCGCTCCGTGCTTCCGCGATGAAGACCCGCGTGCCGATCGCCTGCCGGGCGAATTCTACCAGCTCGACGTCGAAATGAGCTTCGTCACCCAGGAAGATGTCTGGGAGACGATGGAGCCGATGATGACATCGGTCTTCGAGCAGTTTGCCGAAGGCAAGCCGGTGACCCAGAAATGGCCACGCATTCCTTATGACGTCGCGATCCGCAAATATGGTTCCGACAAGCCGGACCTGCGCAACCCGATCGTCATGGAAGGCGTCACTGACCACTTCCGCGATTCCGGCTTCAAGGTCTTCGCGGGCATGATCGCGTCGAACCCGAAGGTCGAGATCTGGGCGATTCCGGCCAAGACCGGTGGATCTCGCGCATTCTGCGACCGCATGAACGCCTGGGCTCAGGGTACCGGCCAGCCGGGCCTCGGTTACATCTTCTGGAAGGAAGAAGACGGCAAGATCGTCGGCTCCGGCCCGCTCGCCAAGAACATTGGCGAAGAGCGCACGGAAGCCGTTCGTCAGCAGCTCGGCCTTGAAGCGGGCGATGCCTGCTTCTTCGTCGCAGGCGAGCCGTCGAAGTTCTACAAGTTTGCCGGCGAAGCCCGCACCCGCGCCGGCGAGGAACTGAACCTAGTCGACCGCGACCGCTTCGAAATGTGCTGGATCGTCGACTTCCCGTTCTACGAATGGAGCGAGGAAGAAAAGAAGATCGACTTCGCCCACAACCCGTTCTCGATGCCGCAGGGCGGCATGGAAGCGCTGGAGAGCCAGGATCCGCTGACGCTCAAGGCCTATCAGTATGACGCCGTCTGCAACGGCTTCGAAATCGCCTCTGGTTCGATCCGTAACCAGTCGCCGGAACTGATGGTCAAGGCCTTCGAAAAGGTCGGCCTCAGCCAGCAGGACGTGGAAGATCGCTTCGGCGGCCTCTACCGCGCCTTCCAGTACGGTGCACCGCCGCATGGCGGTTGTGCCTTCGGCGTCGACCGCGTGATCATGCTGCTTGTTGGCGCGAAGAACCTGCGCGAGATCTCGATCTTCCCGATGAATCAGCAGGCCCAGGATCTGCTGATGGGCGCCCCGTCGCCGGCAACGCCGACCCAGCTGCGCGAATTGGCGCTGCGCGTCGTGCCGCAGCCGAAGAAGGACTGATCGCTGCAATAGAGCGATGGAATTGATGAGGCCTCGGATTTTGATCCGGGGCCTTTTTCTTGGCGGGTGCTTGAAAGAAAAAGCCCGGATGTGGCATCCGGGCTTTCATCAGTGACGTTGGCGTTGAACGACGTCAGTCGTTCGCCGTTACCTTGACGCCGATCAGCGCCGGAATGCTCTCCGGCGCGCCCATGGCGGCGCCGATGATCATCGGGAAGGCGACAGGATTGGCCGGCTGCGCAAGAATGGTCAGCGCCTTCGGGTCGTCGATATAGGCGTTGACGGCGGTGGAGACTTCATTCTGCAGGGCGCCGAGCTTGGCCTGCGCCAGCAGGATCGGCAGCATGCCCTTGATCATCTGGCCCATCTGCGCGCCATCGGTGCCCTGGGTCTTGCCGGCATAGTCGAGGCCGCGCTTGGTGATGCCGGCATCTTCGAAGCGGACCTTGGCGTTGATCAGCGACAGTTGCTGCACCAGGCCGAGCATCGCAAGGCCTGCTGCCTGCTGCGCCTGCTCGTTTTTCGGATCGGTCTGCATGGTGCGCGCCTGTTCCTGCATCTGCTTGACCAGATCAAGCGTGTAGCCGGACATGCCGAAGGAAAGGCTTAGTTTGCCGATATTGGCGAAATCGATCGAGTAGTCTTCGATATCGATCGTACCGCTGTCGATTTCCCAGCTGCCGGACATGCTGAGATTGCCGTCCAGCGTCTGCAATCCGAGTGCATCGATGGTTTCCTTGCTCTTCGGATCTTCGACGACGGTCAGGTCGGCCTTGATCGCGGTGGCGGAACCTTCGAACGAAATCGTTTTTTCGTCTTCCGACAGGCTCATGGTGCCGGTCGCCTCATCCATCGAGAAGACCTGCTTGCCATCGACGGTAACGTTGACCGGACCGCTATGCGCTTCCTCGTAGAACATCATCGAGTCGATGCCGGTGGCATTGACGTCGCCCGGAATGAAGACGCCGGCGAGATAGAGATCTGCAACCGAAAACGTCGACTTCTCTTCCGTCATGTCGATTTCCGGGAATTCGACGCGGTCGATATAATAGGCGCCGCCATCCTCCTCGCTGACACCCTCGAGCGTCAGTTCTTCCAGCTTCAGCGGGCTGTCGGTCGAGCCGTTGACGGTGAATTTCACCCCCTTCAGGACAACGTCTTCACCGCTCACTTCAACCGAATCAGCGGAAATGACCGTACCGCCGGTCGCGAATGCGGCGTTGAGCTTCTTCAGCAGATCCTGGCCGTCAAGGGCAAAGGCCTGGCTGGAAAGGGCGCTCAGGGCGGCTCCGGCAAGCAGGATCCGGGTGGAGCGATAGATGGTCATCGAGTGTTCCTCTGTAAGAATGGCCGGTGTTTCGACACTCGGCATGAACTCCGTGTCATTTATATGAGGGATTGTAAAAAGTTCCATTGCTTTTCCGCCGGCAGAGTTAAGCGGACGTTGTGTCGTGACCGGGATCACACAGCGTTAATCCACAGCCAGAATCCCCGGATTCCTTGCCGTTGCGCCATATCTCGGTTAGTCAGGGAGCATGGGGACAAATCTAATTCCGCCCGGCGACGGGGGCGATCACATCCAGCCAGTGGACCTGAAGGCAGCGCTTGAAGAGCGTTACCTTGCCTATGCGCTTTCGACCATCATGCACCGGGCGCTGCCCGACGTACGCGATGGCCTTAAACCGGTTCATCGCCGCATCATTCACGCGATGAGCGAGATGGGCATTCGCCCCAACTCCGCCTTCAAGAAATGCGCCCGTATCGTCGGCGACGTCATCGGTAAGTTCCACCCGCATGGTGACCAGTCGGTCTATGATGCGCTGGTCCGCCTCGCGCAGGATTTTTCCCAGCGCTATCCGATCGTCGACGGTCAGGGCAATTTCGGCAATATCGACGGGGATAGCGCGGCCGCCTATCGTTACACCGAAGCGCGCATGACCGATGTCGCAGCCTTGCTGCTCGAAGGCATCGATCAGGACGCCGTCGATTTCCGCCCGACCTACAACGAGGAAGACGACGAACCCGTCGTCATGCCGGGCGCGTTTCCCAACCTGCTCGCCAATGGCTCGTCCGGCATCGCGGTCGGCATGGCGACGTCGATCCCGCCGCACAACGCACATGAACTCTGCGACGCAGCACTTTATCTGATCAAGAACCCCGGCGCGCCCGTCGAGGAACTTCTGGCCGATCCGGCCAATCCCCAGAAGGGCGGCATCGAAGGTCCCGACTTCCCCACCGGCGGCATCATCGTCGAAAGCCGCGAAAGCATGCTGGAGACCTATCGCACCGGTCGCGGCGGTTTCCGTGTCCGTGCCAAGTGGGAGATCGAGGATCTCGGCCGCGGCGGTTATCAGATCATCATCACCCAGATCCCGTTCCAGGTGCAGAAATCGCGCCTGATCGAGAAGATCGCCGAACTGCTGATCGCACGTCGCCTGCCGCTGCTCGAAGACATTCGCGACGAGTCGGCCGAGGACGTGCGCGTCGTTCTGGTGCCGAAGAGCCGCACCGTCGATCCGACCATCCTGATGGAATCGCTGTTCAAGCTCACTGAGCTTGAGAGCCGCATTCCGCTCAACATGAACGTTCTGTCCATGGGCAAGGTGCCCAGGGTCATGGCGTTGAATGAAGTGCTGACCGAATGGCTGGCGCACCGCAAGGACGTGCTGGTTCGCCGTTCGAGCTTCCGTCTCGCGGCAATCGACCGGCGCCTGGAAATTCTAGGCGGCTTGCTGATTGCCTATCTCAACCTCGACGAGGTGATCCGCATCATCCGCGAGGAAGATGAGCCGAAGCCGGTCATGGTCGCCAAGTGGGACCTGACAGACATCCAGGTCGAAGCCATCCTCAACATGCGCCTGCGCAACTTGCGCAAGCTCGAGGAATTCGAGATCCGCAAGGAGCATGAAGCGCTGTCGGCCGAGAAAGCTGAAATTGAAGCGCTGCTCGCCTCGGACGAAAAGCTCTGGCAGACGGTTGCCTGGGAGATCGGCGAGGTCAAGAAGAAGTATGCCAAGGCAACCGAACTCGGTCGCCGCCGCACGCTGTTTGCCAATGCGCCGACAGCCGATATCGAAGCCATTCAGCAGGCCATGATCGAGAAGGAGCCGATCACGGTTGTTATCTCCGAGAAGGGCTGGATCCGCGCATTGAAGGGCCACATCTCCGATACGTCTTCGCTGACCTTCAAGGAAGGCGATGGCCTGCGCGTCGCGTTCCCCGCCCAGACCACGGATAAGATCCTGCTGGTGACTACCGGCGGCAAGGTTTACACGCTGGGCGGCGACAAACTGCCGGGCGGACGTGGACACGGTGAGCCGCTGCGCATCATCGTCGACATGGAAAACGATCAGGACGTGCTGACGGCCTTCGTCCACGATCCGAGCCGCAAGCTGATCCTCGCCTCGACCGCCGGCAATGGTTTCATTGTCCCGGAAGGCGAGGTGGTCGCCAATACCCGCAAGGGCAAGCAGGTCATGAATGTCGGCATGCCCGACGAGACCAAGCTGGTTGTCACCGTCACGGGTGATCACATCGCCGTCGTCGGCGAAAACCGCAAGATGGTGGTGTTCCCGCTCGCCCAGATCCCGGAGATGACCCGTGGCAAGGGCGTGCGCCTGCAGCGCTACAAAGATGGCGGCATTTCAGACGTGAAGTGTTTTGCCATTGCTGACGGCCTGACCTGGGAAGATTCTGCCGGCCGCACCTTCACCAAGACCAAGGACGAACTCGTCGAATGGCTGGCCGATCGTGCCACCGCGGGCCGTACCGTACCGAAGGGTTTCCCGCGCAGCGGCAAGTTCGCCGGCTGAGCAGTGAGGACGGAGCTACAAAATAAGCCGGTCGTGTCGCGACCGGCTTATTTGTTTTCGGGCTTTTATTGGCGGCAGCCGAGCCATTCAGCGCCCGACTGCTGCCGGCAACTTTGCCAAGTCCCTGAACTCCGTCACCGGCGCCGGTCTTCCGAGATAGAATCCTTGCCCGTGCTCGATACCGAGTTCGTGCATCAAGGCCACATGCTCAGGCGTTTCAAGCCCCTCGATGAGGATCTTGTGGCCGCGGTGGCGGATCAGACGGATGATGTCTTCCAGCATGGAGCGACCATGCGGCTGATCTGTATCCTGCAGGAACGAACGGTCGATCTTGACCGTGTCGAAGGGAAACAGCCGTAACCACGAGAGGCCGGCAAAGCCGGTGCCGAAGTCGTCCAGCCATATCCGGATGCCCATGGATTCCAGGTCCTTGATACAGCGGATGACATCCGACTGGCCTTCCATGTCGATGCCTTCGGTGATCTCGAAGGCAAGCCGTTCACCTTTGACCCCGGTTTCCTCGAGGATCGTCGAGACGGCGAGTGCAAAGCCGCGTGACTTGAGCTGGATGGCCGAGACATTGACGCTGGAAAGCGGAACATGACCGGGCGCCAGCATTTCCGTGCAGACCCTGCGGATCGCCCAGAGGCCGAGCTCCAGAATGGAGCCGGTACGCTCGGCGATTGGGATGAATTGGCCCGGTGAAATCGGTGTTCCGTCGATCATCTGCAGGCGCATCAGCGCTTCTACGGCCTCGAGTTTCCCGGTCTGCAGGTTCTGGATCGGCTGATAGACAAGCCTGACAAGATCCTTCTTGACCGCCATCCGCAACAGGGAGGCAATATTCTCATTGTCGTCGCTGCTGAGCGGATCGTCGGGGTTGAACATACGGATACAGTTGCGGCCATTCGCCTTGGCGGAATAGAGCGCCCGATCCGCCTCGTCGATGATGCGCTCCAGCTTCGGTCCTGAATTCGGTCTTGTATAGGAGGCGCCAACGCTGACCGTGACAACGGCCTGTCCGTCACGACGCTGGTCATGCACGAGGTTCAGTCTTTCGACCGTGCTGCGGATGATTTCCGCCAGCGAGGAGACCTGGTCCCGCTTGGCGATCTGCGCCAGAACAATGAACTCTTCGCCGCCGTAGCGGCCGAGCGAGGCGTTGAACGGCGTCAGTGCTTCCTGAAGCGCATTGGCAACCAGAATCAAACAACGGTCACCTGCCTGATGACCGTAAAAATCATTGTATTTCTTGAAGAAGTCGACATCGACCAGGATTGCGGCAAATCCGGTGCCTTCGTTGTGCCAGGCATTCCACAGGTCACGAAGCCTCTTGTCGATCGCCCGGCGGTTATCGATGCCGGTCAGATAGTCCGTGTTCGACAGTCGCTCCAGCGACTTGCCGCGCTGCTCGGACTCGTGATGCTGGTGCTGTGCTTCCAGAGCGTTCAGGAAGACATTGTAGCGCTCGCCATTCAGCTTCCAGTTCACATACGACGTGAAGATGAAACAGGAAATGTAGAACGTGCCGAAAGCGACAAGATAGGGCATGTCGGTCGGGAAGAGCATCAGGATGCTGGTGAAGAAGATCACCAGGACGAAGGCGGACGTTACCGCCGACAAAAGCACGAAGAAATTGAAGAACAGGTTGGCGCCCATCATGAAGATGGTGCCGAAGATCATGTAGTAGCGGATGCTTTCCGTTGCCGTTGTCGCCACCGCCGGCAGGAGCCAGAAGAGATAGCCGGTGACCAGCGCTGCCGCGCAGGTGATATCCAGCCACCGGGCGCCAGCGCGAAACCAGACCAGCGTTTCCAGAACGGTCAGAACCGATGCCCCGACCATGAATCGCGCCACGATCGTATCGCGTGCAACGTCGGGAATCAGGATGATGTCAGTAATCGCAAACAGCAGATAGACAATGACGGCGACCCACAGGCCTTGGCGCGCCGCTCTGGCACGCTTTGGCTCGATATGGCGCCGGTACAGGTTATACAGCTCCGCCGTCGGAGCGTCCTGCGGCCGCTGAGGCCAACTGGCCTCAATTGCGTTGAGCAAGGTCGTCTGCATAGAGCAATCCATCGATTAGCGCTCCGTGACATACAGAGCCGATGTTGGTCGCACGAACCCCGGTAGGAATAGACAATAAGCACCTGCTTTTCTGTATCACGGGCCGTCCATCCAGTCATTCGTCCATAGCGCAACTTCGAGAAGAGGCCAACTGGCTTCGAGTTGCATCCCAAAAAGGTTCAGCGCGATCTTTTCGGTCACCGCATGCGAATGCCAAGAGCATTAACCAAACTACTTAAAAGTTACCAAAGTGAGTAGCAGCTCTCATCAATTGCAACTATGGTAACTAAATTCTTAACGGTAACTCTTGTGTTTGGTGGGTCGGCGTATGAGACAGATCGAAATTTCATTGGACGGCGAAAGCCTTATTACTCCTGAATCTATTGCAGCGCACATGGTGGCGCCCGGTACCCGCTGGAAGGCGGACGAATTGCAGAACGCCAAGGTCGAGCTTGGCTTGATGCTGAATATTGCAATGCAGCAGTTCGAACGCGGCGCCGAGCCGCAGCAGATCATCCACCGCATCGCCGGTTCTCTTCACGATGCCCGCATGCGTTATGAACCGAGCGTCTGGCAGCAATTGATCCCGATTGCGCAGCAACACCCGGTTGCAAGCTATTTTCTCCAGGATCCCTTTACCCGCTGGTCTTTTACCAAGCCGCGCGGTTATTCGGGCGATGCCCAGCTTCTCGACTTTATCTACGGCCACCCGAGTGTTGCCAACGAGATCGCCAACGCGACACCGCTTGGCAAGGCACTCTACGATTACACCAAGGATGCGTCATCCTCCGTCGCTGTGCGTGAGCGCCGCGACCTGCTGACCCAGCATGTTGATGAAATTGCTACATCTCGTGGTCCGGGAGCGGAAGTTCTGACGATTGCCGCCGGTCACCTGCGCGAAGCCAATCGCTCCAGTGCCCTGAAGGAGGGACGTCTTAAGCGCTGGGTTGCTCTGGACCAGGACCCGATGAGCGTCGGTGCAATTGCGCGCGATTTCTCCGGCACCTGCATCGAAGCGATCGATGGCTCCGTACGCGGCCTTCTGGCCGGTCGCCACCAGCTCGGTACATTCGACTTCATCTATGCGGCCGGTCTCTACGATTATCTCAACGACAAGGTGTCGATGAAGCTGACGCAGCGTTGCCTCAGCATGCTGAAGCCGAACGGTGTCTTCCTGTTTGCCAATTTCGCCACCGATATCGGCGTCGATGGCTATATGGAGAGCTTCATGAACTGGGCTTTGCTGCTGCGCAGCGAAGAAGACATGTGGCGCATCATCAACGGCAGCGTCGGTGATCAGAAATTCGAAGGCAGCGTTCGTTTCGGCCAGAACCGGAACGTTGTTTACGGCATCATTCGCAAGCTGTCCTGAAACGAAACAACATGGCCCCGGATGTGGAAATCGCATCCGGGGCCTTACTGTATGATATTGGCACAACCGTCTGATAGACTTGACGGCTATTCTTCCGCTTCGGGATTAAAACGTGTCCAGCCTTGATTGAGCAGATGCTCCTGCGGCTGGAAACGGGTCTTGTAGCCCATCTTGTGTGAGCCCTGGACCCAATAGCCGAGATAGACATGCGGCAGCCCGAGCGTCCTGGCGCGGGAGATATGATCCAGCACCATCATCGTGCCCAGAGAGCGCTTGTCCATCGTGGGGTTGAAGAAGGAATAGACCATCGACAGCCCGTCGCTCATCAGGTCGGTGAGCGCAACCGCGATCAGTTCGCCTTTGGGATGCGCCGATAGTCCATCACCGGGACTGCGCAGACGATATTCTATCACCCGCGTCTGCACATGGCTGTCTTCGATCATGATCGCATAGTCGAGTGCCGACATGTCCGACATGCCGCCTTGCGGGTGCCGGTCGTCAAGATAGGTGCGAAACAGGGAAAACTGCTCGGTCGAAGGCTGGGCAGGAAAGATGGTCGCTATCACGTCGAGATTGCTGGCCTCGACCCGGCGGAATGCGCGACTGGGTTTGAATTCATTGACGAGGATGCGGACGGAGACGCAGGCGCGGCAGCTTTCGCAGGCTGGCCGGTACGCGATGTTCTGCGACCGGCGGAACCCGCCTTGCGTCAGGAGGTCGTTCATTTCCGTGGCCCGCTGGCCGACCAGATGCGTGAACACCTTCCGTTCCATTTCCCCCGCCAGATAGGGACACGGCGCCGGAGCCGTGAGATAAAACTGCGGGGATGGAGAGGTTTGGGTATTCATCTGCCGCTGACGAGAATCCTCTTGCATGTCGTTATTGGCTAGGATGGCGCAAGATTGTAAAAGGTCAACACTCCGGTGTGGTTTGCCGGAGTGTATTCTTGGTCCAGGGCAGAAATGGCTGCCTTCAGGCGGTGCGCATAGTTGCCGTACCCAGCAGCAAGTCATGGACCAGCCGCGATCGCTCGATAAACAGGCCGGCCAGAAGAATGAGCGGGGTCAGGATCGAGTTGAGGATCCAGAACAGCGCCAGATGGGCAATTGCCGTGACGAAGTCGAGCTTGCGGCCGTCGAGACGGACCATGGCGATGCCCATGGCGCGCATGCCGGGCGTTGCTTGCGCTGCACCGGCTAGCGACATCCCGAAATAGAGCCCGGCAACGATGAAGAACAGGATCGGATAGAGAAGCCAGCCGAGGCCAAGCGTCAGAATGCCGAGAAAGAATACGACGACGGCCGCCGGTATCCACAACAGCGCGACCAGCATGTAGTCGATGACAAAAGCGAAGACACGGCGTGACAGCACGCCGCTATAGGCGCGCCAGTCGTCGGGTGCGGCATAGATCGGATTGCTGTCGAGGCTCATGGTTGGCTCCTTTGATGTTGCCCATCAGATATGGTGAGGAACACGGGAAATACAACAATGTATTGGCGGGTCAGCCCTTCTTGGCCAGATGCCGTGCAACGTCCACCGCGAAATAGGTCAGTATGCCATCGCATCCGGCACGCTTGAACGACAGCAGCGTTTCCAGCATCGCCCGTTCGCCATCGATCCAGCCATTGGCTGCCGCAGCCTTGATCTGGCTGTATTCACCAGAGACCTGGTAGGCGAAGACCGGAAGGCCAAAGGCTTCCTTCATGCGCCAACAGATATCGAGATAGGGCAGGCCGGGTTTGACCATCAGCATGTCGGCACCTTCCTCGACATCGAGCGCCGCATCGCGCAGCGCCTCGGTGCCGTTGGCCGGGTCAATATAGTACGTCTTCTTGTCGCCCTTCAGCAGGCCACTTGTCGAGATCGCCTCGCGGTAGGGGCCATAATAGCAGGAAGCGAATTTCGTCGCATAGGACATGATGCCGACATCCTGGTGGCCGGCGGCGTCCAGACCACGGCGGATCGCGCCGATACGGCCGTCCATCATGTCCGATGGCGCGATGATGTCGGACCCGGCATCGGCCTGCAGAATGGCAGCCCTGACGAGTTGGTCCACGGTTTCATCATTGACGATCACGCCATCACGCAGGATGCCGTCATGGCCGTGACTGGTGAACGGATCAAGCGCGACATCGGTAATCACGCCAATGTTGGGCACGGCCTTCTTGATCGCCGCCGTCACCTGGTTGAGCAGGTTGTTGGCCTCGAGGATCTGCGAGCCGGTCTGATCGCGCAGTTCCATGCCGACATTCGGAAACGTTGCAAGCGCCGGTATGCCCAGATCGGCGGCTTCCTTGGCGGCTTCGACGGCCTTGTCGACGCTCATCCGGTTGACGCCCGGCATGGCCGCGATCGGCTCGACGATGCCGGTTCCAGGCACCACGAAGATCGGCCAGATCAGATCGTCGACGGTCAGTCGGTTTTCCAGCACAAGGCGGCGTGTCCAGTCCGCCTTGCGGTTGCGCCGCATGCGCCGGTGGCCGGTCACGTCATCGACCAGATGTGTCTTGTCCTGCATGGGAGGTGTCCTCGTCTTATCGTCTGCCGCTGATATCATGTCGGCGCGCACAGCAAAACCGTTGTAGACTGTCTCTGGTTCAGTTTGAGCCGGGCGAATTGTCCCACGTCGCCCGACGGCTCTTTTCGCGGTGCGACTGTGCCAGGAAGGAACAGCGGATGGAAAGGTCTGGGGAGGGCAGGGCAATCCAGTTGGCGGCTGAAGGTTCACAGGCCTATTCTGCCGCGATGGAATCTGATTCGCCGAATTCGCCCAAGCGCAGCCTGACGGAGACCATCTTCGTGATCTTCCTGCGTGTCGTTGCCATCGCGTGTCTCTGGTTCGGGCTGCAATACTGGTCGATGCTTGTCGGTTACAGCCATGCCGGACTGGGCCGCTTTGACCTGCTCAGCCTGCCATGGCGCGTGGCCGCAGCCGGGCTTGCCGTTGTCTTCCCGGTGGCAGCCCTCGGCCTGTGGCTTGGCGGGGCCTGGGGACCGGTCATCTGGGCTCTGGCGGCCGGCGGGCAGATCCTGATGTTCGGCTTGTGGACGCAGATCTTCGGCCACAATCCCCTGGCCATTGTCCTGCACAGCGTGGTCGCGCTGGTCTACCTGGCGTTCCGCCTGGCGTTGTGGCTCGAAAGCAGACACAAGCAGGAGAGTGTAACGGTTGATTTACTCTGATTGCATCAGCGGCTTTGGTAAGCCTCTGTTAAGCCTGCGTTTTAAATAGAATTTTATGCGCATTGGATATGGTCCTCACTAAGGCGGGAGAAAAAACCAACACCGCCAAACAAAACAGTGAGGCAGACCGACATGAACACCAAGCTCAAGCCACAGCCGGCCACTCTCGATCCGCAGGAAGAAGCAATCCGCTCGCTCTACCTGGAGTCTTTGCATCTGGTGGAACGTCTCCACCGCCGCCTTCTCGATGTTATCAAGGATGAGTTCGACCGCAAGGGTCGCAGCGACATCAACGCTGTCCAGGCTCTTCTCCTCTTCAACATCGGCAATTCCGAACTGACCGCCGGTGAACTGCGCTCGCGCGGTTACTACCTCGGCTCGAACGTCTCCTACAACGTCAAGAAGCTCGTCGACCTCGGCTTCATCAATCATCAGCGCTCGCGTGTCGACCGTCGCTCGGTCCGCATCAGCCTGACTGACGCCGGCCAGGAAATCGCCGAGACCGTCGCCAAGCTTTATGAGCGTCACATGGGCTCGATCCAGAAGGTCGGCGGCATCGGCGCGGATGAATTCAGCGAAATGAACAAGCTGCTGCAGCGCCTTGATCGCTTCTGGAACGACAGCATCGCCTATCGCCTCTAACGCACGGCCGCGCACCTCCAGCGCAAGCGATCCACCGCCAAACACGGATGCTTCCCGCGAAGCATCCGTTTTGCCGTTTGTCCGCCACGTGGCTTCGGCCATGAACACAGTGTTGTGACAGCCCGCGCACCTGACACGAATTGGCCATATTGATATGGGACCGCCAGAGTGGAAAATCGGGGCGGCTTAAAGCCCCCGCTCGACGCTGTGGATCGTCTCGATCTGCGAAAAAAGCGTCTGTTTGTTAACCATGGCGCGGTATGCGTTTCCATGTGGGTCAGAACGAAACGGTAGGAAATATGTCCAAAAAGTCTGGAATTGTTGATCTTTCGCGTCGATCGCTTCTGCGGGGCGCGGGAGCTGTCAGTGTCGCGGCGATCGCGGGGCAGGCTTTGGCCCAGACGGCTATTGATGAACTGATCAATGCACCGCGTCGCGGCAACTGGGATGACCAGTTCGATGCCCAGGCCTCGCGCACGGTCACGGCGGTTGCCTCCAACACGCCGATGATCAGCGGCAACAGTGCCACGAACATGCAGCAGGCGATCACCCAGTACCAGGCGATCGTGTCTAACGGCGGTTGGCCGGCCGTCAATCCGCAGGTCAAGTTGCGTCTCGGCGTCACCGATCCGTCGGTTCAGGCCTTGCGCCAGCGCTTGATGATTTCGGGGGACCTGCCGCAGGAAGCCGGCATGTCGAACTCCTTCGACAGCTATGTCGATGGTGCCGTCAAGCGGTTCCAGGCCCGTCACGGCCTGCCGGAAGATGGCGTTCTCGGCGAGTTTACCGTGAAGGCACTGAACGTCAGCGCAGATGTTCGTCTCAACCAGCTGAACACCAACCTCATCCGCCTGCAGTCCATGTCTGGCGATCTTGGTCCGCGTTACCTGATGGTCAATATTCCGGCTGCCTATGTCGAGGCAGTAGAAAATGACAGCGTGGCGCTGCGCAACACCGCAGTCGTCGGCCGTATCGACCGTCCGACCCACACGATCAACTCGAAGATCTATGAAGTCATTCTGAACCCTTACTGGACTGCGCCGCGTTCGATCGTCGAAAAGGACATCGTCCCGCTGATGCAGAAGGATCCGACCTATCTCACGCGCAACAACATTCGGCTGATCGATGGGCAGGGCACGGAAGTGTCGCCGGAAAGCGTCGACTGGTTCGCGCCCAAGGCACCGAACCTGATGTTCCGCCAGGACCCCGGCAAGATCAACGCCATGTCCTCGACGAAGATCAACTTCCACAACCCGAACAATGAATACATGCACGACACGCCCCAGCAGGGCCTGTTCAACAAGCTGATGCGCTTCGAATCGTCGGGCTGCATGCGTGTTCAGAACGTGCGCGATCTGGTTACCTGGCTGTTGCGCGATACGCCCGGCTGGTCGCGTCAGGAGATCGAACGGGTCATCACGACCCGCCAGAACAATCCGATCAAGCTCGCCCAGGAAGTGCCCGTCTATATCGTCTACATCACCGCTTGGTCGGCCAAGGACCAGGTCGTGCAGTTCCGCGACGATATCTACCAGAAGGATGGCGACGCGCAGCTGGCCCTGCAGGCCAATATCGGCGTCGAACAGGTATCCGGATCGATCGAAGACGATCTCCTGCCGCAATAAGCCGGATTCGGTGGCAGAAATCATGGCCGCGTCCTTCCCGGACGCGGCTTTTTTTATTCGCTGCGACCAGCTTTCGTCACCGATCTCGAAGGTCGCGTCATTTGATGCGCAAATGTCGCTGATCGTATTGCCCTCGGCCCTGCGGAACGTTAATACCCCACAGCATCAAACTCTTTGAGGAGCCTGCGATCATGTCGAATACCGATGCCTTCTTCTCTCGCCCCCTGGCCGAAACAGATCCGGACATTTTTGGTGCGATCGAGAAAGAACTTGGTCGCCAACGTCACGAGATCGAGCTGATTGCATCCGAGAACATTGTCTCGCGTGCCGTGCTGGAAGCACAGGGCTCGATCATGACCAACAAATATGCCGAAGGCTATCCGGGCAAGCGCTACTACGGTGGCTGCCAGTTCGTCGATATCGCCGAGGAACTCGCCATCGAGCGCGCCAAGAAGCTGTTCGGCGTCAACTTCGCCAACGTCCAGCCGAACTCCGGTTCGCAGATGAACCAGGCCGTGTTCCTGGCGCTCTTGCAGCCGGGCGACACATTCATGGGCCTCGACCTCAATTCGGGCGGCCACCTGACGCACGGTTCGCCGGTCAACATGTCCGGCAAGTGGTTCAATGTCGTGTCCTACGGCGTGCGCGAAGGCGACAACCTGCTCGACATGGATGCGGTGGCCGAGAGTGCCCGCAAGCACAAGCCGAAGCTGATCATCGCCGGCGGCACCGCATATTCCCGCATCTGGGACTGGAAGCGTTTCCGCGAGATCGCCGACGAAGTCGGTGCTTATCTCATGGTCGACATGGCGCATATCGCGGGCCTCGTCGCCGGCAACCAGCATCCGTCGCCGTTCCCGCATTGCCACGTTGCCACCACCACGACCCACAAGTCGCTGCGTGGCCCGCGCGGCGGCATGATCCTCACCAATGACGAGAATCTGGCCAAGAAGTTCAACTCGGCCGTCTTCCCTGGTCTCCAGGGCGGCCCGCTGATGCATGTCATCGCCGCCAAGGCCGTTGCCTTCGGTGAAGCGCTGCAGCCGGAATTCCAGGACTATGCTGCCCAGATCGTCAAGAACGCCAAGGCGCTGTCCGAGACGCTGGTGGCCGGCGGTCTCGACATCGTTTCCGGCGGCACCGACAACCATCTGATGCTGGTCGATCTGCGCAAGAAGAACGCCACCGGCAAGCGCGCCGAGACGGCGCTCGGCCGCGCCTTTGTCACCTGCAACAAGAACGGCATCCCCTTCGATCCGGAAAAGCCTTTCGTCACCTCCGGCGTTCGCCTCGGTACGCCGGCCGGCACGACGCGCGGCTTCAAGGAAGCCGAGTTCCGTGAAATCGGCAACCTGATCGTCGAGGTTCTCGATGGCCTGAAGGTCGCCAATTCCGACGAGGGCAATGCTGCCGTCGAAGCAAGCGTCCGCGAAAAGGTTGTGGCCCTGACAGGCCGCTTCCCGATGTACCCCTATATGTAAGGCCGAAAGCTGATGCGTTGCCCTTTCTGCGGCTCGGATGAAACACAGGTCAAGGACTCGCGCCCGGCGGAGGACAACACGTCCATCCGTCGGCGTCGCATTTGTCCCGATTGCGGCGGTCGTTTCACCACGTTCGAGCGGGTGCAACTGCGTGAGTTGATGGTTGCCAAGAAGACCGGGCGCAAGGCGCCCTTTGATCGCGACAAGCTGGTGCGGTCTTTCGAGATCGCGCTGCGCAAGCGTCCTGTGGACCGCGACCGGATCGAACGCGCCGTATCCGGTATCGTTCGCAGACTGGAAAGCTCGGGTGAGACCGAAATCTCTTCCGAAGCCATCGGCCTGCAGGTGCTCGAGGCTCTGAAAAGCCTCGATGACGTTGGCTTTGTCCGTTACGCTTCCGTCTACCGCGATTTCTCCCATGCCGAAGACTTCGAGAATGTGATCGCCGAGATCAACGCGAAGATCTCGCGCGACAACGGGGTGGACTGATCCCTTGTCCGTCACGGCAAAGGATGAGGCATTCATGCGCGAGGCGATCAGCCTCTCGCTGACCCATCTTGGCCAGACCGCATCCAACCCCTCCGTCGGCTGCGTGATCGTCAGCAATGACGAGATTGTCGGCCGTGGCGTCACCGCGCCGGGCGGCAGACCGCACGCCGAACCCCAGGCAATTGCCGACGCAGGCGAAAAGGCGAGCGGGGCGACCGCCTATGTCACCCTTGAGCCCTGTTCCCACCATGGCGTGACTCCGCCGTGCGCGGGCGTGCTGATCGCAGCCGGAATATCGCGTGTGGTTGTTGCCGTGGCCGATCCTGATCCGCGGGTATCCGGGCGGGGCCTGCAGATATTGGCTGATGCCGGTATCGAGGTGACCACGGGCATTCTCCAGCGCGAGGCACGCGAGGCCATGTCCGGTTACCTCACACGCCAGACAAAGGGACGGCCGCAAGTGACTCTCAAGCTTGCTGTTTCGGCCGATGGCATGTTGGGCAAGGTCGGTGCTGGTCAGGTGGCGATCACAGGCCCCGAAGCCCGTGCCGAGGTTCATCTGCTGCGCTCAAAAAGCGATGCTATCCTGGTGGGTATCGGGACAGCCAATGCCGACGATCCCGAACTGACAGTCAGACTGCCGGGACTTGAGCATACGTCGCCGCTGCGGATCGTGCTCGATCGCAATCTCGAACTGTCGCCTTCTTCAAGGCTTGCGCAGACGGCGCACGAGGTGCCTGTACTTCTGGCCGCGAGCGTCGGAGCGGTCGGAAATCGTCAGGCCCTTGAGGCTCTGGGTGTGGAGATTGTCGAGGTCGATGGTATCGAAGACTTGTTGCTTCGGCTCGCAGACAGGGGTGTGTCTTCGCTGATGGTTGAGGGAGGTGCGCGCGTCGCCGCAAATTTCCTCAGCCAGGGACTGGTCGATTACATCCATCTGTATCGCGGTTCAGCAACTCTCGGAGAGGGAATTCCCTCGCCAATTACCGGGGATCGACCTCCGGCAGGATTTTCCTTGCAGCGATCGGAGACTTTCGGCTCCGATCAGCTGTTGGTGTTCGAACGCCTTCCGGCGTCGGCTTGGCTCTGACGCCTTAGCGCCAGAACAGCATGATCAGAATGATGATCGGGATCGGCACCCCAACAAGCCAGAGAAGAATACTGCGTCCCATGGTGACCTCCTGTTTCCTGTAACGATATCCGCCGGACTATTTTCCGCTTCGGTAACCTGTCAACACGCAATTGGTCGCTTTTGTTCCGCTGATGACAAAACGACCCCCGCGCCGTGAGCGCGAGGGTGTAGGGAAACGGGCAAGGGAATTGCGGGGGCAGTCGTTAGCGCAGATAGAAGGTCACTGTGCCGTCGCTGGCGCGTTCGGCGCCGACGATATTGGTCAATTCGACCTTTTCCGACTGGAGTTTCCGGGACAGCGGCTTGTTGGCGATCACCGAAGCCTGGATCATTCTGGCTTCCTGCGAGCCTGGGGCGACAGTCTCGAATTTTTGCAGAACGGGATCTCCCTTGTCCAATTCATCGAGACGAATGATGTCGAAATGATTGGCGGTCAGTCCGGTGATCGTCTGTTCGACTTGTGGCGGAGTGGTGGTTCCGATGGCCGGCATGGCGGCGTAGCTGTCGCCACCAAAGGCGAGCGCCGAGATGGCCGATGCGCTGAGTGCGGATGCAAAGCGATTCATTGTCCTCATCCTTTCAAGGAAAGCTGCGATGGCGGGGAATTCCGTCGCTCGCTTGCAAGACTGAAGCTGGGATCGGATTGCGGCGAAATCCAGCCGCTAAGGCACTGAATTCCATTAAAGATTTGTCATGAATTTCGACACGGTTTTGCCCGTATTAGCGCGTGCCGAAACGTGCGGTTGCAGCGTTGGCCCTGATCTCATCGATAAGGGTGCGGATGGCGGAGGGACGTGCTGGCCGAAAAACACTTGCCTTCCGTGAAACAGCGTGGTTTGACCGCGTTTCTGTTTGGCCGTGGGCCACAATCACATTCAAGATCGGATCAGGTTATGGGAAAGAAGAAGGCTTCGCCGCATTTGCTGATCGTCGAGGCGCGTTTCTACGACGATATGTCTGATGCACTGCTGGATGGTGCACGCACAGCGCTCGATGAAGCCGGCGCCACCTACGACATCATCACGGTGCCGGGTGCACTCGAAATTCCGCCAGCAATCGCCATGGCGCTGGATGCGTCGGACGACGAAGGCACCGTCTATGACGGCTTTGTCGCGCTCGGCATGGTCATTCGCGGCGAAACGTATCACTTCGACATCGTTTCCAACGAATCCTCGCGTGCGCTGATGGACCTCGCCGTCTCGGAATCTCTTCCGATCGGCAACGGCATCATGACGGTCGAGAACGAGGAACAGGCCTGGGCGCGCGTCAAGCGCTCGGAAAAGGACAAGGGTGGCTTTGCCGCCCGCGCAGCGTTGACCATGATCGCGCTGAAGAACAAACTGGGTAGCTGATCGATGACGACCGAAGACAAACAGCCGGCCAAGACGGCAAACCAGCGTGGCGCAGCCCGGCTTGCAGCCGTGCAGGCACTTTACCAGATGGATATCGGCGGCACGGGTGTGCTTGAAGTCGTCGCGGAATACGAGACACACCGCCTCGGGCAGGAAGTGGATGGCGACACCTATCTCAAGGCCGACGCATCCTGGTTCCGTTCCATTGTTGCAGGCGTGGTGCGCGACCAGACCAAGATCGATCCGATGATCCGCGCAGCCCTGCAGGATGACTGGATGTTGTCGCGTATCGACAGCACGGTACGCGCGATCCTGCGCGCCGGCACGTTCGAATTGATCGAGCGCAAGGACGTACCGATCGCTGTTATCGTAACGGAATATGTCGAGATCGCGCAGGCTTTCTTCTCGGACGACGAGCCGAAACTGGTCAATGCTGTGCTCGATCGCATTGCAAAGCAGGTCCGCGCACCGGCGCAAAAATAAGGCAGGACAGGGCATGGACGGGACGTCGAACGCGGGGCTGGATGGTCAACTTGCGACGGCCAAGCGAAACGTCTCCCTCCTGGCTGTCGCCCAGGCCATCCTGGGCGCGGCACCGCCGCTGGCCTTTTCGGTCGGCGGCCTTGCCGGATTCCAGATGCTCGGTGCCGACAAGTCTCTGTCCACCGCACCTCTGACCGGCTTCAACGTCGGCATTGCGTTGGGTGCCATCGGTGTTGCAGCCGCATCGCGTCTGCTCGGCCGGCGTGAAAGCTTCATGATCGGTGCGCTGATGGGCGCAACCGGCAGCGCGCTGGCGGCCTTCGCTCTGATCCAATCGAACTTCTGGCTTTTTGTTGTCGCCCTGGCATTGATGGGACTGTCTGCCGGTTTCACCCAGAAGATCCGTTTTGCCGCGGCGGATGCCTCGCCGAGCTTCTACAAGGGCAAGGCTATTTCCTGGATATTGGCCGCCGGCATCGTCTCGGCCATTGTCGGTCCGCAGATCGCCATATGGCTGAAGGATAGCCTCGCGCCGGTAACGTTTGCCGGTGCCTTCCTCGGTCTCGTGCCGCTCCTGCTGGCAGCGATTGGCGTTCTCTTCTTCCTCAAGCTGCCAAGCCTCTCGGCGAAAAGCTCCTCGGCTCATGAGCCGACGCGCCCGCTGCACGAAATCGTCATGACCCAGCGTTTCATGACCGGCATGGTCTGCGGTATTGGCTCCTACGCCCTGATGACCTTCATGATGACCGGCGCGCCGCTCGCCATGGTCATTGGTTGTGGCTTTTCATCCGATCTCGCCACGCTCGGTATCCAGTGGCATGTCATTGCCATGTTCGCGCCGAGCTTCTTCACCGGCATGCTGATTTCCCGCTTTGGGCCCGAAAAGATCGTCGCCGTCGGCCTCTTGATCCTGATGTCCTGCGCAGTCGTTGCCCATTGGGGCATCGAGCTGTGGAATTTCTGGGGTGCCCTGGTGCTGCTCGGCATCGGCTGGAACTTCGGCTTCATCGGCGCCACCGCCATCGTGGCCTCGAGCTACCGTCCGGCCGAAGCCGACAAGGTCCAGGGTTTCCACGACATCATCCTGTTCTCGACCGTGGCGCTGTCCTCCTTCTCGTCCGGCAAGGTTTTCACCGCGTTTGGCTGGTCCGTAATGAACCTGGTCATCTGGCCGGTGACAATTCTCTGCCTTGTTCTGGTCCTGCTGCAGATGCGGGCCGCGTCCCGCAAGCCTGCCTGAGCCTTTCCATCACGCACAATATGTGCACTTGACGCAAAGGAAAGTGCAACGCAATCTCGCCTCGCGTCGACGAAGTCCCGGAGGAGGGGCCTTGAGTCTGCGTGACACCGCCCGCGAAGAGTGAGGCGCGGGCAATACGGGAGGGTATTGCGAATGACGGTTCTTTTAGGCGTAATTTTATGCGGGTTTTTGTCGGTGGTCTACGCTGTCTGGGCGACGCGCTCAGTGCTGGCGGCTGACCAGGGCAATGCCCGAATGCAGGAAATCGCAGGCTATATTCGCGAAGGTGCGCAGGCCTATCTCGCTCGCCAATACCTGACCATCGCGATCGTCGGTGCCGTGGTTTTTGTCGCCACATGGTTCCTTTTGTCCGGCACGGCCGCCATCGGCTTCCTGGTCGGTGCCGTCCTGTCGGGTGCTGCCGGCTTTATCGGCATGCATGTCTCTGTCCGCGCCAATGTGCGAACGGCGCAGGCGTCGTCGCATAGCCTGGCTGCCGGTCTCGACATTGCTTTCAAGTCCGGTGCCATCACCGGCATGCTGGTCGCCGGTCTCGCACTACTCGGTGTCTCGATCTATTTCTACATTCTGACGGCGATGCTCGGCCATGAAAGCGGCTCACGCGAGGTTATCGACTCGCTTGTCGCGCTTGGCTTTGGGGCATCGTTGATCTCCATCTTCGCCCGTCTCGGCGGCGGTATCTTCACCAAGGGGGCCGATGTCGGCGGAGACCTCGTCGGCAAGGTCGAGGCCGGTATTCCCGAAGACGATCCGCGCAATCCGGCAACCATTGCCGACAATGTCGGCGACAATGTCGGCGACTGCGCCGGCATGGCAGCCGACCTGTTCGAGACCTATGCCGTCTCGGTCGTGGCAACCATGGTTCTGGCCGCGATCTTCTTCGCCGGTTCGGCAGCGCTTGAGATCACCATGATCTATCCGCTCGCTATTTGCGGCGCCTGCATCATCACCTCTATCGTCGGCACATTCTTCGTCAAGCTCGGCACCAATGGTTCGATCATGGGTGCGCTTTACAAGGGCCTGATCGTCACCGGCCTGCTGTCGATCGGCGGCCTGGCGCTCGCCACGTCTCTGACGATCGGTTGGGGTTCGATCGGCACCGTTGCCGGCATGGACGTCACCGGCCTCAACCTGTTCTTCTGCGGCATCCTCGGGCTGGTCGTCACGGCGCTGATCGTGGTGATCACCGAATATTATACCGGCACCAACAAGCGCCCGGTCAATTCGATCGCCCAAGCATCGGTCACCGGCCATGGCACCAACGTCATCCAGGGCCTTGCCGTGTCGCTGGAATCGACGGCCCTGCCGGCGATCGTCATCGTCGGCGGCATCATTGCCACCTACCAGCTCGCCGGCCTGTTCGGCACGGCAATCGCGGTCACCACCATGATTGGTCTTGCCGGCATGATCGTCGCGCTCGACGCCTTTGGACCGGTCACCGACAATGCCGGCGGCATTGCCGAAATGGCTGGCCTGCCACCGGAAGTCCGCAAGTCGACCGATGCGCTCGATGCCGTGGGCAATACCACCAAGGCCGTGACCAAGGGTTATGCGATCGGCTCGGCCGGTCTCGGCGCCCTGGTGCTCTTTGCCGCCTATTCGAACGACCTGCAGTATTTTGCCGCCAACAGCGCCCAGTATCCCTACTTTGCCGATATGGGCGCGATTTCGTTCGATCTGTCGAACCCTTACGTCGTCGCCGGCCTGATCTTCGGCGGCCTCATTCCCTATCTCTTCGGTGGCATCGCCATGACGGCCGTCGGTCGTGCGGCCGGTTCGATCGTCGAGGAAGTCCGCCGTCAGTTTCGCGAAAAGCCGGGCATCATGCAGGGCACCGAGAAGCCGGACTATGGCCGCGCCGTCGATATCCTGACGCGCGCCGCCATCCGCGAGATGATCATCCCGTCGCTGCTGCCGGTGCTGGCGCCTCTGGTCGTCTATTTCGGTGTGTTGCTGATTTCCGGCTCCAAGGCTTCGGCTTTTGCCGCCCTCGGCGCCTCGCTGCTCGGCGTCATCGTCAATGGCCTGTTCGTGGCAATCTCCATGACGTCAGGCGGCGGAGCCTGGGACAATGCCAAGAAGAGCTTCGAGGATGGTTTCATCGACAAGGATGGCGTGAAGCATCTCAAGGGCTCAGATGCCCACAAGGCATCCGTCACCGGTGACACCGTCGGCGATCCCTACAAGGATACGGCAGGTCCTGCCGTCAACCCGGCCATCAAGATCACCAATATCGTGGCCCTGTTGCTGCTGGCTGTGCTGGCAGGCTGATCGACGCCGCAGACAAAAAGAAAACCGCGGAATGCTCTTCCGCGGTTTTCTGTATTCCGAGATATGCGGGGTAGGCTTACATGCCGTCCATGCCGCCGCCGCCAAGCACGTTCTTGATGCTGTTGGCCGCGCTGCCGCCGCCCGAAAGCAGCTGCTGGATGAAGGTGAGGTCCTTGCCGCCGGTCGGCGTGGTGCGCGAGATCGAATCGAAGACCTTGCCATCCTGCAGCGTGTAGTTGGCGAGCTGCGTGACAATGCCATCCTTGTCGAAATAGATCGCCAGGATCTGTTGCTCGACCAGCTTCTGCTTCATGAAGGCAACCGAGCGGGTCCGCTTCTGCGAGATATAGTAGAAGACCTCGCCCTCGAAGGTCGCCGTGGTCGATGGCGTACCGAGCGACAGCAGAACCTGTTCGCGGCTTGAGCCGACAGGAACGAGGTCGAGTGCTGCCTGATCAACCACATAGCCGTTGTGGAAGACTTCGGAGGTTTGGCAACCGGAAAGGCCGCTGATGGCGAGCGCCACGGCGAGGGCCGTAGAGCTCAGAACCTTGCTGTCCGATCTGAAAATCCGAATTTCCACGCACGTCTCCCATGACTGTCGATGACACCCTTGAGTGCCGCATCGCTTCTGCGCATAGCATTGTGGCCTTTCCGGGGAAAAGGCGCGGCCAACACCATGGTATTCCGCACTTTTCAGCGCCAGTCTGCCGCAGGATGCGGCAACCGGGCTCTAGAACGGCATTGCAATTCACGTCTGCTTCGGTAAACCAGCTTTCGCAATCATGCAACACGACCACGCGCGGGCCGACCCGTTCGGCAGGCTCTTTTTGGTGGAATTGGATGGTATTCGGCTTCTTCCGGAAGAAAAGAAACAACAGGGCAATTGTCGAGCGCCAATACGCTGCGCTGACATCGGCTGCGCGTGCGCCGGCCTTCTATCTCGACATGCAGGTTCCAGACACGGTCATGGGCCGGTTCGAGATGCTGTCGATCATGTTGATTCTGTATTTCCGCCGCACGGCAAAGTCCGATCGCAGTGGGCAGGAGATCGCGCAGGAGATCATCGATGCCTTTTTCGAGGACGTCGATCACTCCATTCGCGAGCTGGGTGTCGGCGACCAGGGTGTGCCGAAACGAATGAAGAAACTGGCCAGCATGTATTATGGCCGGCTTGAGTCCTACGCCGCAGCCCTCGACGGCAATGACAGCGCAGCACTCGAGGCAGCCCTTCGTCGCAACCTGCATCCGGAGGCCGGCGATGCTGCCCCATCCATGCAGTCCCTGGCGGATTGGATGTTTACCGCAGAGCGCGCACTGTCCGGCATTGAAGAGGCGTCGATTGAAACGGGACAGACCCGTATCGCCGTTCCCGCCGCGTCGACCGAAGGATTGAATTGATATGAGTACGAACAAGCCCGGTGATGCTGTGGCCTTCAGCTATCTGGTCAAGGTCGGCCATGTGTCGGCAAACCCCGTGCGGGTTCGCCTTTCCGCCGATGAGCGTGAACGGCGCGCCCTGGCCGATGTCTGGAATATCGAAGGCGTCAACAGCCTGACCGCCGAACTCCAGATTGCCCGGTGGAAGAGGGACGGCGTGCGCATCAAGGGCCAGGTCTCGGGCGAAATCGTCCAGGCTTGCATCGTGACGCTGGAGCCGGTGGTCTCGACGATCGAGCAGGAAATCGACCAGATCTTCGTGCCGGAAGGCTCCAAGCTTGCCCGCATCGTCGCAGATGGCGTCGGCGAGATGGTGCTTGATCCGGATGGCCCGGACCTGCCGGAAACCTTTGTCGGCGATACGATTGACGCTGGTGAACTGGTCGCCGAATTTGCCGCGCTCGGCATTGATCCCTATCCGAAAAAACCGGGCGCCGAGTTTGCTGCGCATATCGAGAGCGCCGACGAAGAAGACCGTAAGCCTTCGCCTTTCGCCGTGTTGAAAGACTGGAAAAAGGACTGATCAGGCCCCATCTGCTCCCATGGGTGGGTTGTGCATGGACACAAAAGCGGTATTTTGGCCGAAATTTCGCTAGGCAGCGAAGAAGAAGGGTCGGGTTTCAGTGATCAGAATTTCTCTCGACGTCATGGGCGGCGACTTCGGTCCCGAAGTCGTCATACCCGGTGCTGCCAAGGCGCTTGATCGTCACCCGGACGTTACCTTCATCCTTTATGGGCAGCAGGAGCGGTGCTTGCCGATTCTGGCGCGGTATCCGAAGCTTCAGGCGAAATCGGTCTTCCACCACTGTGAAGTCTCTGTCGGCATGGACGAAAAGCCGAGCCAGGCGCTGCGTCGCGGCCGCTATATCTCCAGCATGTGGCGCTCGATCGAGGCGGTAAAGACCGGGCAGGCCGATGTGGTCGTTTCGGCCGGCAATACCGGTGCCCTGATGGCCATGGCCAAGTTCTGCCTGCGCACGATGGCGACCATCGAACGTCCGGCCATCGCGGCAATCTGGCCCACGCTCTCCGGCGAAAGCATCGTTCTGGATGTCGGTGCGACGATTGGTGCGGATGCCCAGCAATTGCTTGATTTCGCCCTTATGGGAGGCGCCATGGCACGCGCATTGTTCGAAATCGAGCGTCCCCTTGTCGGTCTGCTGAATGTCGGCGTCGAGGAGATCAAGGGACAGGAAGAAGTGAAGGAGGCCGGTCGCCTGATCCGCGAGGCGGGGCTCGACACGATTGATTATTTCGGCTTCGTCGAAGGCGATGATCTTGGCAAGGGCACGGTCGATGTCGTGGTAACTGAGGGTTTTACCGGCAATATCGCCTTGAAGACCGCCGAGGGCACCGCGCGACAGATCGCCGAATATCTTCGCGCGGCCATGTCGAGGACACTGGTGGCCAAGCTCGGCTATCTGCTGGCCAAGGGCGCCTTTGACCGCCTGCGCGACAAGATGGACCCGCGCAAGGTCAATGGCGGCGTGTTCCTCGGTCTGAACGGCATCGTCATCAAGAGCCATGGCGGCACCGACGCGGAAGGCTTTGCAGCAGCCATCGACGTCGGCTATGACATGGCCCGGAACGGTCTGACGCAAAAGATCGAAAACGATTTGAAAAAATATCATGCCCGGCACCCGTCTCCAGCGGGCCCCGAAGCCGCATGAACACTAGGTAGGAAACATAATGATTCGTTCTGTTGTTCGCGGTTTCGGAGCGTCGCTCCCGAAGCGGGTGATGACCAATGGCGAGCTTGAAGATTTGGTCGAGACGTCTGACGAATGGATCGTGCAGCGCACGGGCATTCGCCAGCGTTACATCGCCGGTGAGGGTGAGACCACTGCATCGCTGGGTGCCGCTGCCGCACAGGCGGCACTTGATCGCGCTGGCCTGACCTCGGCCGATATCGACCTCATCATCTGTGCCACCTCCACGCCGGACAACACGTTCCCGGCAACGGCGGTGAACATCCAGAACCGTCTGGGCATGCACCACGGCTTCGCCTTCGACGTGCAGGCGGTCTGTTCGGGTTTCATCTACGCGCTGTCGACCGCCGACCTCTACATCCGCGGTGGCATGGCCAAGCGTGTCCTCGTGATCGGCGCGGAAACATTCTCCCGCATCCTCGACTGGCATGACCGCACCACCTGCGTTCTCTTCGGCGACGGCGCTGGCGCCATTGTGCTGGAAGCGGCGGAAGGGGTGGGGTCGACTGCGGACCGCGGTGTGCTGACCGCCAATCTGCGCTCGGATGGCGTCCATCGTGAAAAGCTCTATGTCGATGGCGGTCCGTCGACAACCGGTACCGTCGGCCATCTGCGCATGGAGGGCCGCGAGGTCTTCAAGCATGCCGTTGGCATGATCACCGATGTGATCGAGGCAGCGTTTCATGCCACCGGCACGACCGCCGACGATATCGACTGGCTGGTTCCCCACCAGGCCAACAAGCGCATCATCGACGCTTCTGCGAAGAAATTGGGCATCCCGTCCGAGAAGGTCGTGATCACGGTTGATCTTCACGGCAACACCTCGGCGGCCTCGATACCACTCGCACTGGCAACGGCGGCCGGTGACGGACGCATCAAGCAGGGCGACCTCGTGATGCTCGAAGCGATGGGCGGCGGCTTCACCTGGGGCGCCGTCATGCTGCGCTGGTAGGCCAATGCCAAAAAATGCGCATCAACAAGCGCTTGACCGTCGCCGTTAAGGACAATAGTCTTTACGGAATTCAACAAGATCATTGATTTAGGCGGGCGAGAACTATGGCCGGGAAGACAGTGACGCGTGCGGATTTGGCTGAATCGGTCTTCCGGAAAGTAGGACTGTCACGCACCGAATCGGCTGAGCTTGTCGAAACGGTGATCGACGAAATCTGCAATGCGATCGTGCGCGGCGAAATGGTCAAGCTTTCGTCCTTTGCCACCTTTCAGGTGCGCAGCAAGAACGAGCGTATCGGTCGCAATCCGAAGACCGGCGAGGAGGTTCCGATCTCCCCACGCCGCGTTATGACCTTCAAGGCGTCGAACGTCCTGAAACAGCGTATCCTGCGTGCCCATATTTCCCGCAAGGCCAAGCAGAAGCCGGCTAATCCGGCCGCCTGAACAAAAAGCGGCGCTGTATTTTGCCCGCAATCACGCAACGGTTGAGGCCGTTGCGACAAAATATTGAAATGCGCAGCGATGTGCGCGGCGAAGAGCCCGGCGCATGAGGAGCGGTGAAATGCAATTGGACAAGAGCCCTGATGCTTTCCGCACCATCAGCGAAGTGGCTGATGATCTCGATCTGCCGCAGCATGTATTGCGTTTCTGGGAAACCCGCTTTCCCCAGATCAAGCCGCTGAAGCGCGGTGGTGGCCGGCGATACTACCGTCCCGATGATGTCGAGTTGCTGAAGGGCATCCGCAACCTGCTCTACGATCAGGGGTATACGATCAAGGGCGTGCAGAAGCTTCTAAAGACCAATGGCAACAAGTTTGTCATGGCTGTCGCGACCGGTGACGTCGCAACTATGGAAGCACTGGTTGCCGCAAGTGCTGCCAAGGGCGATGACCCCAAGCTTGGCGGTGGTCTGGACGAGGATCAACTCGTCGGCCGTCCGAAGATCCGCGCAAGCGGTCGCTTCTTCGGCTTTGGCAGCGGCAGCGACGATGCGTCGGAAATCAGCGTCGGCAAGGGCGCGATCGGCAAGGAAGACCGCGCACTGCTGCAGGAGGCGCTGTTCGACCTGCTCGAATGCAAGCGGCTGCTCGATCAGGTAAGATAAAGGCGCCGTGATCAGGTGAGCGGCCGTTCGCTGGCGCGCGATGGAACATCCCCGTCCTTTCCTCGTTTACGATCTTTATCGTCACATGCGAGGAACCATGAAATTCACCCTTTTCGCTGCAACTCTCCTTGCCTCTTCGGGTCTCGTTGCTCCGGTCTTTGCCCAGTCCCCCGGGCCGGCACCGAAGACGGTTGAAGAGGCCTGCATATTTGTTGCGAAGAGCATGCTCATGGTGAAGGACCTGAAAATCGGCGTGGTCCAGTCCTTCCCCGAACTGAGCCCGCCGGGTGCCAGGCTCACATATTCGACCAACCTGGATGCGAAAGACACCGAGGTTGACGAGGAGATCGAATGCCAGTTCGATCCGGACTCCCAACCGCTCAAGGTGACGCGATTCTGCATGGACAGCACATGTTACGCGATCGACAGCGAGGATCAGGAGGATCGCCGCCGTCTGCTCGAGGTCCAGGCCCTGATGGCCAGACTGAAGTGAAGAGCGGGCTAAGCAGAATTGAGGAGCGGGAATATGATTTTTTCTGCTCTTTCAGAGTTTCCCCTTGCACCGCTCCGACTGACTGTCTAAAGGAAACTTGCCTTTATGGCGGGTCGGGGCGTAGCGCAGCCCGGTAGCGCACTTGACTGGGGGTCAAGGGGTCGTCGGTTCAAATCCGGCCGCCCCGACCATTTAATCCTTGATATCCCAGTAGTTTTCCAATTCATCCACAGACAGAAGTACGGGCTCTGCCCGTCAGGTTAAACTTTTCTCATCTCCGATCCTATGTTTGCTGCAATGCAGCATTATATGCGATATAGAGACTGACAGAGAGTGAGAGCCTGATGCGCTTCAAGATCCCTATGCCGCTATCATCGATTCTGCGGGAGCAGCGCAAGTGGGGCAAGAAACTCACTGCCGCGATGCGTACGCTGCCGACGGTTGATGTGCCCAAGCCTGCGCGTGTGAAGCCTGCGCGTGCGCGGGCAAGCCGTTCGGGGCTGTTGGAGGTTCATTCCTTCGGCCACAATCCGGGCCGGCTGCGCATGCTGGAATTCGTACCCTCCGCCAAAACAGAGCGCGGTGCGCTTGTGGTCGTGTTGCACGGTTGCCTGCAGACCGCTCAAGGGTTCGACCACGCCAGCGGCTGGAGCCGGATGGCGCGAGAAAAGGGCTTTGTCCTGCTTTATCCGGAGCAAACCAAGCAGAACAACCAGAACCTCTGTTTCAACTGGTTCCGTCCAAGCGCCGTTGCCAGGGATCGCGGCGAGTTGATGTCGATCCGCCAGATGATCGAGCATTCAGCCGATCGTCACGGTATCGCGCCGGATCGCATTTTTATCCAGGGTCTGTCGGCAGGCGGTGCAATGACCGCCGCCTTGCTGTCCACCTATCCGGATCTGTTCGCAGCAGGCCAGATCGTCGGCGGTCTGCCTTATGGCGCTGCCCGCGACGCGATGACGGCTCTGTCGGTGATGAAATCGGGTGCCAACCGCAGTGCGGCCGACTGGGGTGATCTGATCCGGCAGGTTCGCCCGGACACACAGGCGCAGCCGGCGGTATCGATATGGCACGGCAGTGCCGACCATGTGGTTGCCCCGGTCAATGCACGCGCGAGCCTTGCCCAGTGGCTTGATCTGTATGGTCTGGAGGAACAGGACGGGGTCGAAGTGGTGACGGCCACCGGCAAGTCGCTCGTCTGGAAGGATCGACAGGGCAGGGTGCTGGTCGAGTTCCGCATGATTGACGGGCTTGACCATGGGCTGCCGATTACCCGACGGGCCGGCACGACCGAGCGCCAGCCTTACATGCTTGAGGGCGCCATCAGCGCCCCCGTGCAGTTCTATCGAAGCTTCATCAAGCCGGTGTAGAACACCGCATATCGATCAGTTCTCTTCCACCGAAACGCCATTTTCCCCGATGCGAAGTTCCACGCCCTGTGGCTTGCTTTCCTCGCGGTAGACGTAGGCACCAAGGCCGACCACGGCCACGACGAGTGCACCGATGATGAGGTAGAGACCGTTGCTTCGATTCATGAATTTCTCCTGTCTGTGTCGTTCAGGCAGGTAAGCGATGGAACAATGTTTTGTTCCATGAAACGGCAAAATTAATCGTCGTTGGTGGCGTTGAGGTTTTCCGGGCGGATGCCATCGACCTCGTGCGGACGGCGGGAAAGGCGGATGCCTTCGCCCCCTTCACCACCTTGCCCGGCGTCGAGGAATGCAATGCCCATCTCTTCCAGCGCTTCCCGGAGCTGTGCATAGGCATCCGGGCCGGCATCATAGGCGCGCTCGGTTTCGATCTGCAGGATCTGGAGCGCCGAAACGCCACTGGCTGCCGACAGCTTGTCTATCGTCAGGTCGATAAGGGCGCGGGCGGCGCGGATTTGAGCAGCTGAGATCATGACAGAGAATATGGCGCAGATGGCGCAGGAATCAAATCTTCTCTGAGATTATTGATCACCGCAACGCGATCAGGCTGCGTCTTGCCGGATCTGCCGCTGATGGCGCCATTCCAGCGCGCCACATCCCCAGACGATGCCGAGAACGAGATAGAAATGCCGCCAGTGATCGGTGTCGATGACATTGCCGATCAGCATGTGTCCAACCAGTACGATCCAGGACATCATCAGATACGGCTGCCACGGCCGGTCGCGCAGCAGGTATCGGAAGCCCATCCAGAAGGTCAACAGGATCATCGTCACATAGGACACGAAGCCGAGCCAGCCATAGGTCATCAGCGACTTCAGCCATATATTGTGTTCGTCTTCCGGGAAGATCTTGCTGAACATCATCGGACCGATACCGAATGGCCGCTCCATCGCCATTTCGAAGCCGAGCCGGTGGCGGGCGAAGCGGCCGAGATGCCCCCCATCATAGTCCTGAACCAGTTGGGTACGGGCAAGGAAGAGGTCGCGAACCTTTTCGAACTGCAGGGCAATGACCAGCGCAAGCACGATCATCGCGACGGCTGCAAGCGACAGCATCAGGATCTTCAGGCGGAACGCATTGGTGCGTTCCTTGAGGAGCATGATGAAGACAAGCGCCAGCGCCGAAAACAGGAACAGGCCCCAGGCCGCGCGGGAAAATGAGAGGAAGACGGCAAAGGCGATGATCAATATGCCGATAATGCGCAAGGGGGCATCAACCAGACGCCCGGTCAGCAGGCCATACATCAGGTAAAGCGTCGGCGCGACCAGAAACGGCCCGAACACGTTCGGATCCTGGAAGGCGCCCATGGCTCGGTCGTAGCGGGTAAAGATCTCGGCGCCCGGAAAGGCATGGAAATAGCCAAGGATGCCGAGCATGCCGGTGATCACGGCCGCAGCCACCCAGGCCTGGAAGATCAGTTTCAGCCGCTGATGGCGATCTTCGATGATCGCGGCATAGAAGACGGCGGTAATGGCCAGGAAGATCGATACGGCGACATAGAGAACCTGGTCTGTCACGATATCGCGCAGCACGGTCAGCGACAGCATGCCGCCGACATTGAACGTCAGCAGCAGGGCGAGCAGCGGAGCCACGGCGCGCGAGATCTTCAGCCCGAGCAGGAACCACAGCGCCACCTGCACGACCATTAGCATTTCATAGGGGGCCGGTTCGGAGATGACGAAGCCGGACAGGAAGACACCGAAGGCAATCAGCCATGACGCGACGATCTGGACGGCCGCTGCCTGCGGCCTGAAGGGGACCGGCTGGTGGGCGGCAATCGAGGTCAATAGGCGTTTTCCGTATTGAGCAGACGGATCGGGGTCAGGAACAGGATCTTCAGATCGAAAAGCAGCGACCAGTTTTCAATATAGTAGAGGTCATAGGCCGTGCGGAACTTGATCTTGTCGTCGGTATCGATCTCGCCGCGCCATCCGTTGATCTGCGCCCAGCCGGTCACGCCCGGTTTGACGCGGTGACGGGCGAAATAGCCCTCGACGACGTCGCCATAGAGCTTGTCGCGCGTCTGGCCGAGAATGGCATGCGGGCGAGGGCCGACGAGGGACAGGTCACCGCGCAGAACGTTGAAGATCTGCGGCAATTCGTCGATCGACGTCTTGCGGATGACCCGGCCGACGGAGGTGACGCGCGGATCGTTCTTGGTCACCGCATTGCGTGCCGTCGGGTCGCTCATCTCGGTATACATCGACCGGAACTTGAGGACGTTGATGATCTCGTTGTTGAAACCGTGGCGCTTCTGGACAAAGAAGACCGGGCCCTTCGAGTTCAACTTCACGGCAATTGCCGCGCCGATGAACACCGGCCAGAGCAGCGCGAGAGCGAGAAGGCTGAAAAAGATGTCGAATGCCC
Source organism: Rhizobium sp. 18065 (assembly GCF_902706095.1). Classification (GTDB taxonomy): domain Bacteria; phylum Pseudomonadota; class Alphaproteobacteria; order Rhizobiales; family Rhizobiaceae; genus Allorhizobium. The sequence goes on along the minus strand of NZ_CACSJP010000008.1, from coordinate 31,532 downwards.
GTTTCGCCACAGAATCCCAGTCGCGGATCGGCTTGTCGAGAATGTCGAGCAGCGGCACCGCGCCGACATGCGAATAGGCACGCGGGCGAAAGCGCAGATTGTTCGAATGGGCCGCCAGGCGAATATCGACGGGCAATACCCAGAGCATTTTCAGCAGTTGCATGATGCGCGCTTCAGCGCTGAGCGGCAGCGAAATGATCAGCATGTCGATATGGGCGAGCCGGGCGAACTCGACCAGTTCGGCCACCGTTCCCAGCTTCGGATATCCGGCGATCACATCCGGCGAGCGTTGCGCGTTTCGGTCGTCAAAAATGCCGCAAATGCGAATGTCGTTTTCCGGCTGCTGTTCCAGCGCCCGGATCAGGTCCTTGGCCGGCTTGCCGCCGCCGATGATCACGGCACGGCGCTCCATGACGCCGTTGCGCGTCCAGCGACGGATGGCAAAGCCGATCAGGTTGCGTTCAATGAACAGATAGGCCGCACCAAGCAGGAAACATGCCGCCAGCACCATCCGGTAATGGGCGTCGTTGGCGAAGAACAGCAGGTTGACCAATGCGGTCATGGCGACCGCCGCCATCCAGCTGGCCAGCACCCGGCCCATGAACCGCATCGGTGTCCGCAGTATGGAAACATCGTAGCAGTCGGCTGCCTGCATCAGCACCAGAGCCAGCGCCGTACTGACAAAACCGTTGATGGCCGAACTCATGAGGTGGTCGTAGGGCGCCAGCGCGAAGAAAAAGTTGGCCGCAAGCGCGATGGCGAACAGGCTGAAAAATTCGAGAAACCGCAGTTGGCCGATTATGATCGTCGGAGAATAGTTGACGTCACTGTACTGACCGGCGATCTGCCGTGCCAAGGCACTGATTTCCACCGGCTCCGTTGGCCCGCTGGACGTGTCAGGATCTGTGGCCGCCTGGCTCGCCTTCTGGCGCATGGCACCGAGGTCGAATGCGTCTGGCTTATCAACCTTGTTCATTGCTCGCTCTCGCATGTGTGTGCGCGAAGGCTAGCAGCAAGGTCCTAAGAAACGCTTGAGCTTCTAGGGCGAGAACCGAAGATTCTGTGTCGATTTGGCACAGAGGGAACGGCTGCAGTTAAGAGACGATCAAGTGTCTGTGGTAGAGACCCTCGAGTTCCTGCGCCATCACCGATGCGGAAAACCGCGACTGGAACTGGTCTCGTCTTGGCATGGTGTCGCGGCCCCACCCGGGTGTGAGCAGTGCCTTTGCCATGGTGCTGGCCAATGCCGCAGCATTGCCGGGCTCGACCAGCGCCTCGCTGGCTTGTCCCAGAACCTCCGGTATGCCGCCGACGCGTGATGCGATCACGGTTTTTTCGGCGGCCAGGGCCTCCAGCACAATATAGGGCATCGCCTCTGCCCTCGACGGCACGACGATGATTTCTGATTTCGCAAAGGCCTGTTTGACCGGCATGGCGGGCAGCATGGAGACACGGCCCGAAAGCCCGTTCTGCTCCAGCATGCGCTCGTATTTTGCCTTGTCGGGACCGTCTCCGACGACCAGTCCTTTCAGCGGACGACCGACCAGTTTTTCCGCCTGGGCGAAGGCGTCGATGAAGACGTCTGGACCCTTCAGGTCGCGCAGCATGCCGACATAGAGCAAATCCACCCCGTCGGTACCGGTCGGGATCGGCTCGAAATCGCCATCACTGATGCCATTGTAGATGCGCGCGGAATCACAACGGGGTTTGCCGATCTTCGCCTCGTAAGCATTGCGCTCGTAGTCGCAGACGAAGGAAATCGCCTCCGTCATGTGTTCAAGCACCCGCTCGATGGCAAACACGGCCTTGCCGGAGATCTTCGCGCCTGAAAAATGCAGGCTGCCCCCATGGGGCGAATAGAAGCGGGAAACGCGATACTTTTTCACCCGCAGGGCTGAGCCGATGATCCGCGCGAGCACACCGCCTTTGGCGCCGTGTCCATGCAGGATATCCGGCTGCAATTCCTCGATTTTCTTGTAACTTTTGATCAACGCAGAGAGATCGCCGGGACTGATGGACCGGCGAATGGGTATTCGCGTCAGGCCAAGCGAAAGATAGGGGGAGATCTGCTCGAACAGCTTGTCTTCGTGTTCGCTACCGGTGGAACTGTCGCAGACGATGCCAACCTGATGACCCGCACGGCTATGGTATTCGGCAAGATCGCGGACATGGCGGAAAATTCCCCCGATCGGCGACCTGAAACAATGAATGATGCGAAGTGACCCTGTCTGCTGCATAAATCAGAACAGCCGCTCGCGAACATAGACTGTGTCGCCAGCGAGTATGGGATCGGTGATCGGCACGCGGCCGGTCAGGATCTGGCCGTTGATCTTGCGCGTGACATCGACATCCTGCTGGTTCGCACGGCTGGAAAAGCCGCCGGAAACAGCAATGGCATTGAGGATGGTCATGCCCGGCACATAGGCATATTGCCCCGCCTGTCCGACTTCGCCCATGACGAAGATCGAGCGGTACCGGTCGATCTCGATCGTGACGTCTGGATCACGCAGGTAACCCTGTTTGAGTTTCTGCGCCACCGCACCTTCGAGTTGTGTCAGTGAAGAGCCGCGCGCCGGCACCTGGCCGACCAGCGGGAAGGCGATGTAACCGGCCTGATCGACTGTATAGGTGTTGCTGAGGCTGGGCTGCTCGAAAACGGTGACGCGCAAACGGTCGCCACTGTCCAGTCGGTAAGGTTGAATTGTTGCCTCATGAAAGACCTTCGGTGCAGGGCGATAGCCCGCGCAACCTGCCAGTCCTGCCGACAGAACTGCTGCCGCGAGCAACAATATCCCGTTTGTACCAGCCCTTGCCATGCGCCTACGCGCTCCCGATCTTTCAGAATTCGATGCCTCGTTATCAATCGGTTAGGGTTAACACCGGGTAAAGAAATTTGCCGTTTGCTTGCTCTGTCTCGGCCGGCGTGCATGGCGGATGCACATATTAACGGTTGAGTTACCATGTTCCTTTACTTTCGCGCTGAATTTGTACCGGGAGTTGGGCATGTCGAGTTTGGGCAACGGTCATCAGGACGTGGATATCGATCTCGCGCAGCTTTTCCGTGCCGTCTGGTCACGGAAGGGCAGGATCCTTGCCGCGACGGCGCTCACCGGCGCGCTTGCCTTCGTCGGCGCAAGCCTGATGGATCCGACTTACGAGGCCGATGCACGCATTCTGATCGAGCCGCGGCAGCCGACTTTCCTGTCACCAGGTTCCGCCTCGACCACCAGCGAACCACTGTCGGATGAACTCAATATCGTCAGCCAGGTCCAGCTTCTGCAGTCGGTCGATCTGATGAAGCAGGTTGCCCGCGATCTGAAACTCTATGAACGCGAAGAGTTCGATCCCGATACCAGACCATCCGCGATTTCTGACTTTCTCGTGCTGTTCGGGCTGAAGAAGAACCCGCTTGAACTCCCGCCGGAACAAAGAGTGCTGAGGGCGTTCAAGGAAAAGCTGCAGGTCTACCAGGTTGAAAAATCGCGCGTGATCGGCATCGAATTCACCTCGAAGGATCCAGCACTGGCCGCCGCTGTGCCCAACGCGATCATCGATGTCTACCGCCAGCTGCAAAGTGGCGCCAAACTCGACAGCAATTCCGACGCCGCCCGCTGGTTGGAGACCGAGATCGCCAATCTGCGCGAGAAGGTGCGTGATGCCGAGCAGAAGGTCGCCGAATACCGTTCCTCCGCCGGGCTGATGCCGCTGGGCGCCGACTCGTCATCCTTCAGTTCCAAGCAGCTCTCGGATATTTCGTCCGAACTGGCGCGCGTCCGTGGCGAACGTGCCGATGCGGAAGCCAAGGCGCAGAACGTCCTGGCGGCCCTGAAAAGCGGCAGGCCGACCGATACCCTGGATACCGTCGCCGGATCGGAATCGGTCCAGAGGCTGAAGACGACGGAATCACAGATCCGCGGCCAGATCGCCGACCTGTCGACCACGTTGCTGGATGGTCATCCGCAGATGAAGGCGTTGCGCGCGCAGCTTTCCGGCATCCGCGAGCAGATTGCCGCCGAATCGTCCAAGATCGCGGCAAGCCTCGAAAATGACGCAGCGGTTGCGCGTGAGCGTGAAACCCAGTTGATCGCCCAGTTGAACACGGTCAAGGCCGACAGTGCCCGCGCCGGCGAGGACGAAGTGGGCCTGATGGCCCTTGAGCGGGAGGCAACGGCCCAGCGTCAGTTGCTCGAAACCTATCTCGCCCGCTATCGCGAAGCCTCCACCCGTCTCGGTAAGGACGCGAGCCCGGCCGATGCGCGTGTCGTCTCGGGCGCCATCGAGCCTTCCGAGCAGAATTTTCCCAAGGTTATCCCGATCACCATCGTCGCATCTATGGCGACGCTCATCCTGAGTGCGGTTCTGGTGATGATGCTGGAACTCTTCAGCGGTCGCGCCTTGCGCCCGAGCGGCAGCTTGGCAGACAACCGCGAGCGTGACGATAACAGCGAGCCGCAGCTGGTCGACCGGCAGTCTGTTCTGTCGCCGATCCCGGCTGAAACGGCCGCAAGCCAGATCGAAGCGCAAGCCGACGATGATCTGGCCTATCAGATGGAGCAAACCCTTGATTTCCAGCCGGAAAGCCCGGATCGAGATGAACCGGAATACGTGGAAGAACCAGGCGCCCCTGATGACGAAGACGAGTTTTCCGTCTCCGCCGTTGCGACCTATCTCATGGAAGAACAGACCCGGATCGCTTTTGCCATATCGCCATCCGGCGACGACGGCTCCGCGGGTACGGTCCTCCTGGCGCGCGAACTTTCCAGCCGTGGCGTCCGGGTGGTGCTGGTCGACATGACAGGGTCTGCCTGCCCGACGCTGCTGATGGCGTCCGATGCCGATCTGCCGGGCGTTACCGATCTCCTGTGTGGTGACGCAGCCTTTGCCGACACGATCCATCCGGATCGACTGTCCGGTGCCGACATCATCCCGCAGGGAAATTCCGACATTCGCCAGGCCATGCGTGGTGCGGATCGCCTGTCGATGATCGTCGATGCGCTCGCAGATGCCTATGACATGGTCGTGGTCGAATGTGGTCCGGCCAATGCCGACGGCGTTGCACGCCTGAGCCGCAGCGGCACGCATGAAATCATTCTGTCGGCCCCGGAGCCCAATCCGGAAGAGCTGGCCGAAATCATGGCAGCCTTCGAAAGCGCCGGCTATTCGGATCTTGTGTTGATGGCGGCAAGCTTGCCCGGGCCCGATGATCGTGACCGCAACGCGGCTTGATCAGGCGTATGTTCAATCGTCGGCATCCGCGGATTTGCCCGGGGCTGTCGTCGCCTGCGCGCGCAGACGTTGGAGCAGGCCATAGAGATGCGCATTTCCCTTGATCGCCGCCTTGGTTCGCGTCACGCCGCGCTGTGCCAACGCGGCGAGGCGGCCGGTTGATGTCAGTGGCATCAGGATGTCGTGATGCACGGTCTCCTGGGTACACCAGCTTCGCTTGTAATCCTGGTCTCCCACGCCGAAATCAAACAGTGCAGCACCATTGCGACAACTGCGCTCGATCACCAGCCAGAACAGCAATTCACCGGGGCTTGCCTCCGGAACCAGCGTGTCGTCGATGGAGCCGAACTGGCAGATGACATGATCGCCCTTGCGCGAAAGACCGGCAATGGCGGCAATCTTGCCATCGTGTTCACCCTTCAGCCGAATGGCATGCAATTCGAGCGGAACATCCGAGCCACCGCGGTCGAGTTCGAGAAGCAGATGAAAGAAGGCTTGGGTCTCAGGCGCCTGAAACACATTCGGCAGGCCAAAGGCCTTGAACCGGGCAGCCTTCTGGACGAAGAACAGCTCAAGCAGTTCCGCCTTGTCGCGTGCTGATCGTGCCTGGACATGTTCAAAGCCGCCCGCACTCTCCATTTTACGGATCTGCACGCGATATTTCTTGCGCCGCCGCTTGGCATTGAGCGGTGCGATGGTCTGCTCCATGTCCGCGCCCAGCGGCAGCTGGAAAGCATGGTTCTGGTTTTCGACTGTCGCGAGATCGGCAAGAGGATGGCGTTCGCCGCGCCATTCAAGCGGTATGTTGCCGAGGCTGATCAGATCCGCCCGGTCGGACAGCGCTGCGCGCAGAGCGCCCGCGATTTCAGCTGCGATCTCGGCTGACGGCAAGGCGGCAGCTTTCGCGCGGAAATCGGCAGAGAAAATGCCGCTGTTGAAATTGGTGAAGCGCGTGGCGATGAATTGGGCGCAGCGGACCATGTGCAGTCGCTGGATCTCCAGGGGCAGCAGAAACGCCAGCACGCCATCGATGCGACCCTCGACGATGGCGAGAGGATGGCCATGGGTTTTCACCCACGCCGAACACCAGTCATAGCCCTGATGCAGGGAATTGCGCGGATCCGCTTCGAGGAGCCGCCAGTCGCGCTCGACGGTGGACATCGAATTGTGCACGCTGAGCGTCAGACGCAGAGGGGCTGCGTTGGCCACACCGGCCTCCGCTACTGCCGCAGTCCCTGCCGTTGTCTCTGGCCGCAATGCATGCACGCGCTGTCTCCCGTCCCGACCGATACTGGGGAACAGGCTAGTCGCCGATTGGCAATATTCGGTTATCGAGATGGGATTGCGGTGAGCTTGCCGGTGAACGCGGTGAACATCGGGTTAATGCGGCACCCGGCTTACTTCTGGATCGGCCCGGCCATCCACCGGATGATCAGCATGGCCGGCAGGATCCACAACACGCCCGAAAGAGTGAAATAGAGCACGTGTATCCACCACGGCGACGTCGCAAGCATTGCCGTCGCGATCGTCGTTGCAAGCAGCGCATAGACAAGCACCAGGATGATGATCAGAACAGTGCCGATGAATTTGCGCAGTCTGATGGGCATGTCGTATCCTTTTTGCTTCCGTCTGAAACGTCGGTCTGGGCGCGTACTGACGCGACCGCTTGCCGCAAACGGCCGGGGTTGTTTTGCACGCCCAACTGATGCAAATCAACAGTCCAAGCGAGGCAAATCTCGAAAAGAGGATTGACGAATGACAGTTGCGATGAGCGGAGCCGAGGTGGATATCCGCCGGCAAATCAAACGGGTGGAAGCCAATCGGCTGGCGATCCGGATCTGGCTCGGCGTCGTCATTGCAACGCTCTTCTGTCTCGTGCTGGTCGGCGGCGCGACGCGGCTGACCGATTCAGGCCTGTCGATCACCGAGTGGAAGCCGATCCACGGCGCCATCCCTCCGCTTTCCATCACCGAATGGGAGGAGGAATTCCAGCTTTATCAGCGCATTCCGGAATACCAGCAGATCAACCAGGGCATGACGCTGGACGAGTTCAAGACCATTTTCTGGTGGGAATGGGGACATCGTCTTCTGGCGCGCCTGATCGGCTTGGTATTTGCCTTGCCGCTGCTGTTCTTCTGGCTGACCGGTCGCATCGAACGGCAGTTGCGTCTGCCTCTGGTCGGTCTTTTGGCTCTCGGCGGCTTCCAGGGCTTCATCGGCTGGTGGATGGTGTCGTCGGGCCTGAGCGAACGTGTCGATGTCAGCCAGTACCGCCTCGCCACGCACTTGATCATCGCCTGTCTGATTTTCTCCGGCTGTGTCTGGATCATGCGCAGCCTCACCCCGCATAGCAAGGACAGGGCGCCGACCATCGGCTCGCGCCGGTTTGCCGGCATCCTCGTTGCCCTGACGATTTTCCAGATCTATCTCGGCGCCCTGGTCGCCGGTCTGGATGCAGGCTTTTCCTACAACACCTGGCCCCTGATGGACGGGGCGGTGATACCCGGTGACCTGTTCGTCCAGCAGCCATGGTGGATCAACCTGTTCGAAAACCCGAAGACCGTTCAGTTCGTCCACCGGCTCGGCGCGTATCTGCTGTTTGCCGCCGCCTTGCTGCACATGCTGCGGTCGCTCAAGGCCAATGCCGACACCACCCACGCCCGCCGCAGCGTTGTACTGTTTGCCCTCGTGGCCATTCAGGCCGTAATCGGCATCGTCACCCTGGTCACCCAGGTCCCCCTGCATGCCGGCCTCAGCCACCAAGGCGGCGCATTGGTGGTGCTAGCCTTCGCGATCGCCCATTGGCGCGGCTTCTACGGCGAGCTGGTCAAGCCTCTGGTTCTGGAATTCAGGGATTGATGGCCAGCGGCGGCGATGGATCGAACAACGCCTGCCAGAGTAGAAAAAAGCGTCCACCGGACTTTCGATCGGGTGGACGTCATTCAATCGGCGTGTACTTTTAAACGGAAGACGCAGAAACCATTCCCTGCGCTGAACCGTCTCAGGTGGACAGCATCAGGTCCATGTTCTGCACGGCAGCGCCCGAGGCGCCCTTGCCGAGATTGTCGAGCACGGCCACGAGGTTGACATGCGCGCCGCCCGGAGTGCCGAAGACATAGAGCTTCATCGTGTCCTGGCCGACCAGTTCTTCCGCATCGACGCGGGCAAGCTTTGCACTGTCGGAAAGCGGCACGACCGACACGATCTCCTGACCGGCATAGTGCGATACCAGCGCGGTATGGATTCTCTCGACCGAGGTGCCTGCAGTGAGGTCGTCGATGAACAGCGGCACCTGGACGATCATGCCTTGCGCGAAGCGACCGACCGATGGGGCAAACAGCGGTGCACGGTCGAGTTGACCATGAATGGTCATCTCCGGCACATGCTTGTGCTTGAGCGGCAGGCCATAGAGGAAATTGTTGGCGGCCAGATGTTCGGGATGGTTCACATCTTCCATCTGGGCGATCATCTGCTTGCCGCCGCCGGTATAGCCTGACACGGCGTTGACCGAGACAGGATAGCCGTCCGGAAGGATGCCGGCGGCGCGAAGCGGCCGGATCAGGCCGATGGCGCCGGTCGGGTAGCAGCCCGGATTGGCGACGCAGCGTGCCGACTTGATCTTGTCGCCCTGCGCCTTGTCCATTTCCGCGAAACCATAGGCCCAGTCCGGCGCGACCCGGTAAGCCGTCGACGTGTCGATGATCCGCACCTTGTTGTTGCCAGACAGCATGGCGACTGCCTCCCTGGACGCATCGTCCGGCAGGCAGAGGATGGCGATGTCGGCGCCGTTCAGCAGGTCTTCGCGCATGGCGGCATTGCGCCGTTCCGCTTCGGGGATCGACAGCAGCGTCACATCGCGGCGGCCGGCCATGCGGGTGCGGATCTGCAGTCCCGTGGTTCCGTGTTCGCCGTCGATGAAGATTTTCGCGCTCATGTCTTTATCCATAAATTCAGAAGGTTACCAAGCCTGGCGGAATCACTTTATCCGCTGCATGATTCAGTTTCTTAACGGCTGGCAGCCAGTCGTTCCGCCCTGAGCCCCAGCATATACATCGCGACCGTCGCACCGGCAATGGCGGTGATATCGGCATGGTCGTAGGCTGGCGCCACTTCGACGATGTCGGAACCGCGAATGTCGAGGCTGCCGAGCTTGCGCAAGACCGCCAACATCTTGGCCGAGGAGGGGCCGCCCGCCACCGGCGTTCCGGTGCCCGGCGCATAGGCCGGATCGAGGCAGTCGATGTCGAAGGTCAGATAGGCCGGCCGATCGCCGACATGGGCAAGGATCTGGTCGGCAATCTGCTGGGCGCTGAGGTCCTCGACAGTATAGCCGTGCAGGATCCTGATACCGAAATCCTCCGGCGCTTCGGTGCGGATGCCGATCTGGATCGAATGGGCCGGATCGATGACGCCTTCGCGCACCGCGCGGCAGACAAATGAGCCGTGGTCGATACGCTTGCCGTCGTCGTCCCAGGTGTCCTGATGCGCATCGAAATGCACCAGCGCCAGCGGCCCATGTTTGGCTGCATGGGCCTTGAGCAGCGGCCAGGTGACGAAATGATCGCCGCCGAGACCGAGCAGATAGGCGCCGGAAGCGAGGATCTTGGTGGCTTCCTGCTCGATCAGGCCGGGCGTCTCCTGGTGATTGCCGTAGTCGAGCAGCACATCGCCATAGTCGATTACCGCCATCTGCTCGAACAGGTCGCGGGCAAACGGATATTGCGGATCATTGTCGAAGATCGCGGAAGCGCGCCGGATCGCCTGCGGGCCGAAGCGGGCGCCGGGACGGTTGGAAACGGCGGCGTCGAAGGGAATGCCGAGCACGACGGCATCGACATCCTCCAGCACCTTGGAATACTGGCGGCGCATGAAGGACAGGGCGCCGGCATAGGTCGGATCGGTAGCAGCTCCGCGCACGGCCTTGGAGGTAAAGGCGTTGTCTATCGATTTGCTCGCCATGCGAAAGTCTCTCCAACTGCGGTGTTTGGGCACAAACTAGAATGAGGCGCGTCGGGGCGCAATGTGAAGGAAGTCAACGGTGACGGCGTTGCGAGTTTCCCAACGAAAAAAGGCGGAGCCGAAGCCCCGCCTTGATTTTCCGTTTCCGGTGATCCAGCGATTAACGCTTGGAGAACTGGAACGAACGGCGGGCCTTGGCCTTACCGTACTTCTTACGCTCGACGACGCGGCTGTCGCGGGTCAGGAAGCCACCCTTCTTCAGGACCGGACGCAGGCCCGGTTCGAAGTAGGTGAGGGCCTTCGAGAGACCGTGACGAACTGCACCAGCCTGGCCGGACAGACCGCCGCCGGCGACGGTCGCGATGATGTCGAACTGGCCATCACGGGCAGCTGCGACGATCGGCTGCTGCAGAACCATCTGCAGGACCGGACGGGCGAAGTAGGTGCGGAATTCGCGGCCGTTGATCGTGATCTTGCCGGTGCCCGGCTTGACCCAGACGCGGGCGACGGCGTTCTTGCGCTTGCCGGTGGCGTAGGAGCGACCCAGCGAGTCGACCTTGCGGACGTGAGCCGGAGCTGCGTCCTGTGCCGGGGCAAGGTCCTTCAGGGAAGAAAGATCGGCCATTATCAGGCGCTCCTTGTGTTCTTGCTGTTCAGCGAAGCGACGTCGAGAGCGACGGGCTGCTGGGCTTCATGCGGATGGTTGGAGCCGGCGTAGACGCGCAGGTTCTTCATCTGGCGACGGCCGAGCGGGCCGCGCGGGATCATACGCTCGACAGCCTTCTCGAGAACGCGCTCCGGGAAGCGGCCTTCGATGATCTGGCGGGCAGTACGTTCCTTGATGCCACCCGGATAACCGGTGTGCCAGTAGTAGGTCTTGTCCGAATACTTCTTGCCGGTAAGAACAACCTTCTCGGCGTTGACCACGATGACATTGTCGCCATCATCAACGTGAGGTGTATAGGTGGCCTTGTGCTTGCCGCGCAGGTGCGTGGCGATAATGGTGGCGAGGCGACCAACAACGAGCCCTTCGGCGTCGATGATGATCCACTTCTTCTCCACCTCTGCAGGCTTCTGAACGAAGGTAGACATTGAGGTCTCTTTCAGCTTGATCCCTGGTCGTCCTGAGAGAGGACGATCGGGCGTTTCTTGTTGCTTGGGTCGCATTCCGAAAAATGCAAAAAGAAAGCGGTCCCGAGGGGCCGCGATCTGTGGCGGTGTATAATCTGCATCGAAAACGCGGTCAAGATGTTGCTCATGCTGGCTGCAGCATTCACGTCAACGAAATCAATGACTTAGGTGTGGGGTATTATTTTACCCCATCCGGCGACGTGTTTTTTCGAGTGTTTCGCCAGCCGAATGCCCCAAATCGCGATGCTGCGGCAAAAATCTTCGTCGCGCTGTGGCCGCATTTCGTCCATGGAGCGTTCGCCAGCAACCATCTTTGTGCATGCTTGAGACCGAAAAATGTTCATCGCGAGTGCAAATGCACAAAATCTGACTGAAATTGGAAAGATTGTATTACATACAAAGTCGCAACCTGTGATGACGCTAATATGTACATGAACATAATGAAAACATAAACCGAACGTATCGGCAGGCGACATTTTGCGGAGATGTGCATGTCGCTTGAACGTCGAATTTCCCTCATCACGCTCGGCGTTGCCGACGTCGCACGCAGCACGGAATTCTATCAACGGCTAGGTTGGTCGAGATCGTCGGCATCCAATGACGATGTCACGTTTATCCAGCTCAAAGGTATCGTGCTTGGGCTGTTTGCGCGCCAGTCGCTGGCCGAGGACGCCCGCGTCGAAAACGCCCCAGGCGGCTTTTCCGGAATAACGCTGGCCTACAACGTCGCCAGCGACATAGGCGTTGATGCGGTGGTGAAATTCGCAGTGTCTTGTGGAGCGACCGTGGTCAAGGCGCCCGAAAAGGTGTTCTGGGGTGGCTACTCGGCCTATGTTGCCGACCCGGATGGTCATCTGTGGGAGATCGCCCACAATCCTTTCTTTCCGTTCGACGAGCATGGTCATCTGGTTTTGCCGGAATAATCGTCGGCATTTTAATGATCGTGGCGAGGCCTGCTTAACGAACCTGGACTATAACAGTCTCGGGAGCATGGGGACGGTATATTGGCAGGCCCAGCAATGGGTCGGGAGGAGAGAGCCATGAACCACGACGCCTATGTGAATGCCTATCTGTCGGAAATCCTGACCTCGTCGCGAACGGTCGCGGTGGTTGGCGCCTCGACCAGCGACCACCGTCCGAGCCACTGGATCTGCGGCTTCCTGCTCGGCAAGGGATACCGTGTCTTTCCGGTCAATCCCACGCATGCCGGAGAAACCCTGCTAGGTCAGAGGATCTACGCAACGCTCGCCGATATTCCAGAGCCAATCGATCTTGTCGATGTGTTTCGTCACGCGCAACATCTCGATGCGGTCGTTGACCAGGTGCTCGCTCTCACGCCGCGACCCCACGCCATCTGGGGCCAGCTCGGGGTGCGCGATGATGCCGCGGCCACCAAGGCGGAAGCGGCAGGTGTCAAGATGGTCATGGACCGCTCGCTCGTCAGCGAATACCCCCTGGTTTACGAGCTGACCCATCAGCCGCACGGTCCGGGCGACCGTTCGGCCCATGCGGCGTGAACGCTGGCCATCCGGGCATATCAGAAGCGGATGCGCGGCTTGCCGAAGATGCCGTTGCCGGTCACCGGATCATAGGTCTGGCAATTGAGGACAGGGCAACGCGGATTGTCACGCGTCGGCACATAGGACCGTTCGGCATATTCGTGCGCGTCGCATTGCTCGTTGCGCGTCACGTAGCGGTCATAGAGTGTCATGCCCTTCACCCGGGTCGACGGATAACGCAGGATCGCAGCGCCTTCGTTGATCACCTTTTCTCGTGCGCCCTCGCAGGTCAGCGACAGGGAATTGTAACGCGAAATGGCCAATGCCGGCGACGCTGCGCCGAGCACCAGAAGCGCCACAGAAAATCGTTTCATGAACATGCCTATCACCTCGTCAAATCAAGATTTCCATGGCGCCGGTGCGGGTCGGGTCTCCGGTCCACAGGGCTTTCGCATCTTGTTGTTGCGTCCCTCATCCCCATGTAGTGCTGAATGGAAACGGAACCAGTTCAGGAATGCGCCATGACTGATCATGACCACTATAATGATGACGATATTGCCGAAATCTTGCAGGAAACCCGCACGATTGCTCTGGTCGGCGCGTCCCCAAAGGCAGATCGCCCGAGCTTCGGCGTCATGCAATATCTGCTGTCGCGGGGTTACACCGTCATCCCCGTCAATCCGGGGCAGGCCGGCAAGGAGATCCTGGGACAGAAAGTGTATGCCAGGCTTTCTGACATTCCTGACGAAATCGACATGATCGACGTATTCCGGGCGCCGGAATTCCTCGGCGAGGTGGTCGCGGAAGCGCTGGCGCTGAAGACGCGGCCGCAGGTGATCTGGGGGCAGCTTTCGGTGCGCGATGATGTTGCTGTTGAACCTGCCGAAGAGGCGGGTATCACGGTGGTCATGGACCGGTGCCCGGCCATTGAGATCCCGCGCCTCGGTCTTTGAAGGTTTAGCGTTCCGTCAGCAGATCGGGATCGGCCCGAAGCGCGTTCAGCGTTTCCGCATTGCCGCAATAGTCCATGAAGGATTGATCCGCCACGGCATGGACGAGGTCTCGCCGACACTGGTCCTTGGCGCCACAAGCCGCGCAGGTTGTCTGCATGTGGCGAAACAGCTTGCGCATGCGCAACTCGACTTCCGCTGGATCGATGTTGAGTGCCCGCATCATCTGCGGCATTTCATCGGCGCCATGCGGGCCAGCCTTGAGCAGCACCAGAAGCTGGTCTGGCGATATACCGCAATCCTCGGCCAGAGCCATGATGTCCTTCTCGTCCATGGCTGCAAGAATGTCGGCTTCGGCCGAGGCTTCGAAACTCTTGGCAAACCACGACAAAATCTGGGTCAGCGACTGGCAGATTGGCTCTGCGATGGCAAGTGTCATGGATATCTCCGTTGGCTGCAACGATGATCCCATCGGTCGCCATGGTCCGCCTTGACCTTGATCAAAGAGGAATTTTCTCCACCGGGCGTTGAGATTGGAATTTTGCTGGCTGACAAGCCATGGCGAGGCACTATGATCCGCGTCACCAATACAGGGAGGGTAAAACAATGTCCGACAACAATCCGGGATTTGCCACGCTTGCCGTTCACGCCGGCGCCCAGCCTGATCCGACGACAGGTGCGCGGATCACACCGATCTACCAGACCACGGCCTATGTCTTCAACGACTCGGATCATGCCGCAGCCCTCTTCGGTCTGAAGCAGTTCGGCAATATCTACACCCGGATCATGAACCCGACGCAGGCGGTACTCGAGGAACGCGTCGCCGCCCTTGAAGGCGGGACTGCGGCGCTTGCGGTAGCATCCGGCCACGCTGCCCAACTGCTGATCTTCCACAGCCTGATGCAGCCGGGTGAAAATTTTGTTGCGGCGCGCAAACTCTATGGCGGCTCGATCAACCAGTTTGGCCATGCCTTTCAGAATTTCGACTGGCGGGTGCGCTGGGCCGATCCGGCCGATCCTGAAAGCTTTGCCGCCCATATCGATGAAAAAACCAAGGCGATCTTCATCGAGAGCCTCGCCAATCCCGGCGGCACATTCGTTGATATCGCGGCAATTGCCGAAGTGGCGCATCGTCATGGCCTGCCGCTGATCGTCGACAACACCATGGCCAGCCCCTATCTGGTGCGCCCGCTGGAACATGGTGCCGATATCATCGTGCATTCAGCCACCAAGTTCCTCGGTGGTCACGGCAATTCCATGGGGGGCGTGATCGTCGACGGCGGTACATTCGACTGGTCGGCGACACCGGGCAAATATCCGATGCTGTCGACGCCACGTCCGGAATATTCAGGACTCGTCCTGCATCAGGCATTCGGTAATTTTGCCTTTGCCATTGCCTGCAGGGTCCTTGGCCTGCGTGACCTGGGACCGGCAATCGCGCCAATGAATTCGTTCCTTCTCCTGACCGGCATCGAGACGCTGCCGCTCAGGATGCAACGCCATTGCGACAATGCGCTGAAGGTTGCAACCTGGCTGAAAGGCCATGCCAAGATCGCCTGGGTCAACTATGCCGGCTTGCCCGACGATCCGAACAATGCCCTGCAGAAGCGCTATTCGCCAAAGGGCGCCGGCGCCGTCTTCACTTTCGGCATCAAGGGCGGACTGGAAGCCGGCAAGGCGCTGGTCAGCGGACTGCAGCTCTTCTCGCATCTGGCCAATATCGGCGACACCCGTTCGCTGATCATCCATCCCGCCTCCACCACCCATGCACAGCTGACAGAAGAGCAGCAGGTCGCTGCGGGTGCTGGACCTGACGTCGTGCGGCTCTCAATCGGTATCGAGGATGCAGAGGACATCATCGCCGATCTGGAACAGTCGCTGGCGAAGATCTAAAGACGACGACGGGCGGCATCATCCGGTGCCGCTCGAATTTTCTCGGCATTCCGGAGCCCCCGCATGAGCCATGTCCAGTCGTTTGACACCACCGCCATTACGCCGGAGGAGGGTGCGCCTGCAGCCGACAGGCTGATTTCCGGGGATCCACGCTTCACCACCTGGAATGTCGAGGAAGCCGCGGGCGGGCTCTATGCCGGTATCTGGCAATCCACCCCCGGCAAGTGGCGCATCGTCTATGACGAATGGGAGTATTTCCACATTCTCGAAGGCTATTCGATCGTCACGGAAGAGGGCGGTGCACCGATCCATCTGCGGGCAGGGGACCGCCTCATCCTCAGGCCAGGCTTCAAGGGAAGCTGGGAAGTGATTGAAACGACTCGCAAGGACTATGTCATTCGCCTGTGAAAGTGGCGCCGTCTGTGGAAATCGGCCCCGCCTTCTACCCAGCTGGTCCTAGGGTGGCTACGGGTCGTTGCTTCTGTAATGAGGTATTGTAATGAGAATTGTCAGGCTGGTCTTTCTCGTCGTTTTCGTCGGGCTCATGCTCGGCGGCTTCCAGTGGTATCGCTACATCACCAACACCGAGAGCCCCTATCAGGAGGTTGGTATCGAATTGAACAGCCGCATGCCGGAGCCGATCCGCAAGTGGGGATGTGACCGGTTGCATGAAACCTTCGCAAACACTTTGCCGCCATACGGTTGCCAGGCCGGCGATGGCACAAGCTGGATGTAACGACCGGCTATTGGTGATTGGCTATTTGTTTTCGTCGCGTGTCGCGGCCGTCAGATCCATCGAGGCGATGGTGTTGAGGGCCGCGCGCAACTGGGCTGAATTATCCGCGCCATAGGCTGCGTCGAGCCGGCCTTGTGCTTCCTGCCACAGCGCGCGCGCGTCCGCCTGCCGCTCAGCCCCCAGCGCCGTCAGCCGGGCGCGCTTGACCCGTCGGTCCTTGTCGTCGGCGACAAGTTCAACGAGGCCGTCGCGCACCAGCGGCTTTAGCGTGTGGCCAAGTGCAGACAGATCCATGATCAGTGCGTCCGCGAGGCTTTTCAGGCTCGGCTCACCACTGTGCACGATCTGCGTCATCAATGAAAACTGCGTGCCTTTCAGGCCGGACGGACCGATGAAGTCGTCATAGAACTGGCCAAGCCGGCGCGCCGTGCGCCGTACCGCGCTGTTATTGCAGTAGTTCCAGATACCGTCGTCGTTTTCCATATCTGCTTTCCTGTCTGCTTTCACACCAGTCTTCCGCAGTCTTCGCCATGGTCGGTGGCATCGGTTGACGGTGTAGTTTGTCGTGCCGGCAAATGAAAGTTTTTGTCCGCCCCTTGCATCGGCAAAATCTCTTCCGCATATATAGTGGCATATACCAGTAAATTCAAACTCAGGAGAAAGCCATGACCACTGCCGTCGCATCATCCCTCGGAACTGCGCTTGTAACCGGTGCCTCGTCCGGCATCGGCGCCACTTACGCCCGCAAGCTTGCCGCACGCGGCTACGATCTCGTGCTCGTCGCCCGTGATGCGACACGCCTGACGGCGCTGGCCGGAGAACTCGGCTCCGCTTTCGGCATTTCCGCCGATGTCCTGCCTGCCGACCTGACGCTTGCCGCCGATGTGCGCAAGGTCGAAGACAGAATACGCGCCGACCAGGCAATCACTTTGCTCGCCAACAATGCCGGCATCGGCCCGAACGGCACGCTGCTCGGGGGCGATATCGACTATCTCGACCGGATGATCGCCATCAATGTCACAGCCGCTAACCGACTGGCCGTGGCCGCAGCCCAGGCCTTCAAGGCACGGGGCAGGGGCGCCATCATCAACATCGCCTCGGTTGTCGCGTTGGCGCCGGAGATCTTCAACGGCACCTATGGCGCATCCAAGGCTTTCGTTCTGGCGCTCACCCAGGCGCTGGCTCACGAACTGGCAGACAGCGGCGTCAAGGTTCAGGCGGTGCTGCCGGGCCTGACCCGCACCGAGATCTTCGATCGCGTCGGCAGCAGCTTCGATCATATCGATCCGGAACGGGTCATGGATGTCGATGACATGGTCTCTGCAGCCCTTGCCGGCTTCGATCAGGGGGAACTGGTCACCATTCCTTCGCTGCAGGATGC
This sequence comes from Rhizobium sp. 18065, assembly GCF_902706095.1. GTDB lineage: Bacteria > Pseudomonadota > Alphaproteobacteria > Rhizobiales > Rhizobiaceae > Allorhizobium. Next base: position 13,757 of record NZ_CACSJP010000008.1, on the reverse strand, counting down.
CGACCTTCTGTCGTCCTTCAATACCGCTCGTGGCGCCCTCGGTCCGCATCTGTCGCGCCGTCTGCCAGCTGCCCGGTACCTGAGTGCGGCTTAAGACACGGCGAAGCAAGCTGGCTTGCATCCGACATTGTGCGGGTATATACCCGCACAATGTCGACGTCGTGCTACTGCATCACCCTGAGAAAAGCCTCCCGGCGCCTGACCTCCATCTATGATGAGGCAATGGCTCCGCTTGGCGTGAACATCAGCCAGTTCAGCCAGCTTCGCAATATCAAACGGGCGCAACCGGTCTCGCTCACCGATCTGGCGAAACGCCTCGAACTCGACCGCTCCACCGTCGGCCGCAACACCAAGCTTCTCGAGCGCATGGGCCTCGTCAGCAGCGAGCCGGGCGAGGACCTGCGGGAGAACGCACTGGTCCTGACGGAGCAGGGCGAGAAATTGGTGGAAGATGGCGCGCCGCTCTGGGACGAGGTCCAAGAACGGCTCGAACAGAAGCTCGGCACCTCCGACATCGGCAAATTGGTGGTAGCACTCAATTCGCTCTGACTTTTTATTCATATGCGGGTAGCTACCCGCATATCATGGCAACTTCCCAACGTCGAAAGAAGGCCGATGTTTTCAGCCAGGCTTGCGCAATATCTCTCTGCCCGCGGCATCCATTACGCATGGGTCGTCGCGGCAGTCACCTTCATCACCATGCTGGCGACCGCCGGCGCCATGGGCTCAGCCGGTGTGCTGATCGCACCGCTCAGCCGCGAATTCGGCTGGACGACTGAGGAAATCTCCACGGCCATGGCGATCCGTCTGGTGCTCTTCGGCCTGCTCGGCCCCTTTGCCGCAGCCCTGATGAACCATTTCGGCATGCGCAGCGTCATCGGCGCGGCGCTGATGCTGATCGGCGGAGGTATTCTCGTCTCCTTCCAGATGACGGAGCTCTGGCAGCTGATCGCGCTCTGGGGCGTGGTGATCGGCATTGGCACCGGCATCACCGCCATGGTGCTCGGCGCAACGGTCGCAACCCGCTGGTTTGCCACCCGGCGCGGTCTGGTGATCGGCCTGATGACGGTCAGCAACGCCACCGGCCAGCTGATTTTCCTGCCGCTGCTTGCCAGCCTGACAGAAGCCTATGGCTGGCGCCTTGCGCTGTCCTTCAATGTCGCCACGCTGTTGCTGGCCATGTGTGCGATCCTGGCCCTGATGCGCAACTATCCCGCCGATCTCGGCCTGGCGCCCTATGGCGGTCACGAGATCCAGCCACCGCCGGTGCGCTCGGCCAAGCTGTCGTCCATGCTGCTGTCGCCACTGGTGGCACTGCGCGACGTCTCCGGCAATGCGACCTTCTGGATCCTGTTCTTCACCTTCTTCGTCTGTGGTCTCAGCACCAATGGCCTGATCCAGACCCACTGGATTTCGATCTGCGGTGATTTCGGCATCGCAGCGGTCAGTGCTGCCGGCATGCTGGCGCTGATCGGCATCTTTGATTTCGCCGGCACATTGGCGGCCGGCTGGCTGTCCGACCGTTATGACAACAGGTGGCTGCTGTTTTGGTTCTACGGCCTGCGCGGCCTGTCGCTGGTCTTCCTTTCCGCGTCGGGCTTCGATTATCTCACCCTGTCGGTGTTTGCGATTTTCTACGGTCTCGACTGGGTTGCCACCGTGCCGCCGACCGTGAAACTGTCGGTCGAGAATTTCGGTCGCGAAAAGGCCAATATCGTTTTCGGCTGGATCTTCACCGGGCATCAGCTTGGTGCGGCAACGGCGACATTTGGCGCCGGCTATATCCGCACCGACTACGAATCCTTCCTGCCGGCCGTCTATATTGCCGGCTTCATGTGCCTGTTTGCAGCCATTGCGGTTCTGGGCGTCGGTCGTGTCGGCCGCGAGACTGCTGCAGCACAGGCGGCCACCTGACCTGAAAGCTGAAAGGGCTCCGGACTGTGTGCCCGGAGCCCTCACACGGGTTTAGTATCAACGCGATGCCGTCGATTTCAGGCGGCGTTGCCGAGCCTGTCGGCAATTGCCTGATGGTCTGCAGCCAGCGCGGCATCGTCTGCCGTGACCTTGAGATAGGCCGGACGGCTGGTCATGCGCTCGATATAGGCCCGGAACACAGGGCGTTCCGGCACCAGCCCGAACATCGTCGTCCAGTTCAGTGCCGTGCCCCAGAGCAGGTCAGCCGCAGTCAGGCGTTCGCCAAGCAGATAGGGGCCGGGTGTCAGTGCGGCTTCCAGTGTCGCCAGCATATCGTCGTAATTGCTGTAGGGCGTCTCGTTTGCCGATGTTGGTACCCGCTGCAGATGGCGGTCGATTACCGCCGGCTCAAAGCAATTGCCGTAAAACACCATCCAGCGCAGATAGGCCGCCCGGTCGGTATCGCCGATTGCCGGCGTCAGTCCGGCTTCGGGAAACAGATCGGCGAGATAGAGATAGACGGCAGCCTGTTCGGTGACGAAGGCATCGCCATGGCGGATCGCCGGCACCTTGCCGAGCGGATTGATCGCCAGATAGCCGGGCAGGCGCTGCTCGCCGATCTTCATGTTGAGAACATGCAGATGGTATGGCGCGCCCAGTTCCTCCAGCAGGATGCGGGCGCCGGTGGCGCGTGTCTGGGGTGAATAGAACAGGGTGATGGCGTCGTTCGTGGTCATGATCGTCTCCTTGCTTGCATCTTGGCTCGGATGAGCGGCGATGACACAAGAATGCGGCCCCATACCTGTCAGTCTCTGTCAGGTTGGATTAGGATAATTGCGAAAACGGAGATTTTTTCAAACATGCGCGCCAGCCGGCTGATCAATATCCTGACAACCCTGCAGGCACGCGGGCTGGTGACGGCTGAAACGCTGGCTGCGGAAAACGAGGTCTCGGTCCGCACGATCTACCGCGATGTCGACGCGCTCTCCATGGCCGGCATCCCGGTCTATAGCGAACGCGGTTCGGATGGCGGATATCGCCTGCTCGACGGCTACCGGGTTCGGTTGAACGGCCTTTCATCAGCCGAAGCCGAGGCCATGTTTCTCTCAGGGTTGCCCGGAGCCGCTGCCGATCTCGGTCTTGGCACGCTGATGACCGGTGCGCAGAAGAAGCTGACGGCAGCGCTGCCGGAGGATCTTCGCCGGAGCGCGATGCGCATGCAGTCGAAATTCTACCTCGACGCGCCGAGCTGGCTTGGTGAAAACGAGCAACCTCTCCACCTGCAGGCGATCGCCGACGCGGTGTGGAACTCCAAGCGCATACACATGCGCTATCGCAGCTGGACGGCTGAAAAGAACAGGGAGGCAGAACCGCTCGGCATCGTTTTCAAGGGTGGTGCCTGGTACATGGCAGCCAGGGTCGAGCAAAGCGTACGCACCTATCGTATCGCCCGTATTCTTGACCTTCTGGTCACCGACGAGCATTTCGAATGGCCCGGTGATTTTGATCTGGCCAGCTATTGGATCGAAAACACCAGGCGGCTGGAAGAGGAACTGTATCCCGACATGGCCGTGGTGCGGATCTCGCCATTCGGCTTGACGATGCTGCAGCACAACAGCCCGTCGCATGTGCGCAACTGCATGGATGTGTCGCCGCAGGCAGATGACCGTGGTTGGCACATTGTCCGTCTGCCTGTGCCATCGCAGCACATGGCGGTGTCGGATTTTCTCCGGCTTGCCGGCGAGGTGGAGGTGCTGGAGCCGGTCGAGCTGCGCGACGCAATGCGCGCAGCCGTTTCGACGCTTGCCGACTGCTACGGACGGATCGATAGCTCCGGAAATCCAGGCTGACCCGTTTTACCAGCGCAGATCGAGCCGTTCCAGGCCGTGGAAATGGTAGACATCCTTGACCACCGGCTGTGCTGCGATCTTCAGGCCGGGCAGGCGCTTGAACAGCAGCGGCAGCGCGATGTTCAGCTCCAGCCGCGCCAGCGGTGCGCCGATGCAGAAATGGATGCCGGCGCCAAACGACAGATTGGCACCTTCCTCCCGCGCAGGCTTGAACACCAGCGGATCGGTGAATTTGGCCGGGTCGAGATTGGCGGCGGCCAGGATCAGGCTGACCTTGTCGCCACGCTTCAAGGAGATGCCGTCGATCTCGCAGGGCTCGATGCAATAGCGCTGGAAGATATGCACCGGTGCGCAGATGCGCAGCGTCTCTTCGACTGTGCGTTCGGTGGCTTTGGCATCGTGGAACAGATCCGCCGGATCGAGGCCGCTTTCGAGAATCATCCGCACGGAATTGCCGATCTGGTGCACGGTCGCTTCATGCCCGGCATTCAGCAGCACGATCGCCGTCGAGATCAGCTCGTCCTCGGTCAGATACTGGCCCTTATGTTCGGTATGGATCATGTGGCTGAGCAGGTCGTCCTGCGGCGTGGCGCGCCGCTCGGCAATCATCTGGCGCACATATTCGGCAAACTCTTTCGCCGAGCGGTCGGCCGCGTCCTCGTCGGCGCGTGTCCGCTTGAACATGTACATGCCGACATAGTCGTGGCTCCACTTGAGCAGCTGCGGCCCCATTTCTTCCGGGATGCCGATCATGCGGGCAATCATCGTCACCGGAATGATGTCCGCAAACGAGGCGAGCAGTTCCGTCTCGGCCTTCGCCTCGAAGCGGTCGATCAACTGATTGGTCAGGATTTCAATTTCCGGCGTCATCTTCTCGATGCTGCGCGAGACGAAGGCACGGTTGACCAGCGTGCGCAGCCGCGTGTGTTCAGGCGGCTCCAGTTCGAGCAGGGAATGCAGTTCGGCGCGGTCGAAATGGGTGGTATGGGCATCCGGCTCCGCCATGCCGAGCTCTTCGCGGCTGGCGACATGCAGGATCTGTCGGCCGAAGCGACGATCGCGCAGCAGGGCATTCACATGATCGTAGCCGGTGAAGAACCACGCCTTCTGCTCTTCCCAGTAAAACGTCGGACAGGTCGCGTGCAGAGCTGCATATGTGCCGTTCGGATCGCTGTAGAACGCTGGATCGCGAGCATCGAGGGATACACGACGGGTGGCGGGATTTATCGAGAGGAAAGGACGGTCGGTCATCGGGCCTGCTTAACTGAACTGAGAGTTGGGGCAAGGAACGCAGATGCGTTTGAACTAGGAATTATCCGAGCCAGCGACGGAAGCAAGGCGTTTGAGGATCGCCACCTGATGGTCGGCCTGATCGTCAAGTGGATCCGTGCGGTGCGGGGGAAGGGTCACCACACGCTTGCCGTTGGTCACCGCTGTCCGGTTGCGACCCTGGGCTTTTGCCCTGTAGAGCGCCTTGTCGGCGTTTTTCATCAACTGGTCCAGGGTGGCTTCGGCCACTGTCGATACGGCGATGCCGACACTGACCGTGACGGATGTCGCAACGGCGCCGGCAGGGATTTTCCGCTCGGCCATGGCAAGACGCGCGGTCTCGGCAACGAGCGCCGCATCCCGCGCCTCGGCGACGCCGAGCATGGCGGCGAACTCTTCGCCACCTGTCCGTGCGAAAGCTGCTCCTTGAGGAAGGAGAGATGTGCACAGGCGTGCAAATTCGCACAGCACCAGGTCGCCGGTCTGATGGCCGTATCGGTCGTTGATCTGCTTGAAATGGTCGAGATCGAACAGCAGTAGGGCAACAGCCGGCTTGTCGCTGGTCCCCGTCATCTGTTCGAACGCATCGTTCAATCCCCGTCGATTGAGGGCGCCGGTGAGGGGATCAGTACACGCCAGCTCCCGCAGCCTTGCCTCTGATTGATCCATCAGCATCTTGGCCAGAATGACGATAGCCGTCACGAACCCGACGATTGCGACCAGGCCGACATGGGCTTTGATCGTCAGGTCCGGGAAACTGCTTGGCATCAGCCTGATGGCCAGGCCGGCAAACACGATCCCGCCGATGGCTTGCAGGATCCACACCAAAGCGAGCATCTGGCGGTACCGGATTGTGCTGAAGGCCGATTTACCCACCGTGAATGCCATGATGGCGAAGCCGATGCTGGAGGCGATGTCGTAGACAGCGAAGCGGTAGGCAAACTCGGCGCGAATGAAGGGCAGAAGGTTGGCGGCTGTCCACAGTAGCGGCGGGAGCAGATACAGGCGCGGCGGTCGCCGTCCGTCGAAGGTCGCCAAGCCGACGACCCAGAAGCTGAACGAGGAGAGCGAAATGAAATTCGCCATGTGAATCGAGATGAAGTCGGGAATTTCGTTGCGGGCTGCAATGAGACCGAGGCCAAGCGCATGACCGGCAAAGCCCAGGCCGAACCACAGATAATGCCTCTGGTTTGGTGCGTGCAGCCAGATCGCTATCAGGAGAATCGAAAACGTTCCGGCCTGGGTGACCCAAAGCAGAAACGCCGTCTTCACATCGAGCACGGCGAACAATCCTAAAATTAGTCCGAGCAGTATCGCCGCTAAAATGATCCACATGGGTTAAGCAGTCACTACGAAAAGCTGCTGACTTGCCGTCGTCGAACTTTTTTGCGCTAGACCGAGAATTACCGAAGATTCACCATGTTAGGCCTTTCTTGTGAAGCGCCGATTATGCTGTGTCTTGCCGTTGGCCAAAGCCAGAGAAACCCGCTAGTCGGAGGACAGTGGTCTGCATGGCGCCATTAAGGATATCCCTCTCTCGCGTCTTGAATGTCGGGGTGCGGACACTCTATGTAGGGGTTGACAGATTTTATGTGATTCCCTTCGCCGACCGGTGTCGGGGAGAAGCTGATAAAGGACCGACATGAGAAATCCCGTTGATACCGCCCTGGCTCTGGTGCCGATGGTCGTGGAGCAGACCAATCGCGGCGAGCGTTCCTACGATATCTTCTCCCGACTGCTGAAGGAGCGGATCATCTTTTTGACCGGTCCGGTCGAGGACAATATGGCGTCGCTCGTTTGCGCGCAGCTGCTTTTCCTTGAGGCCGAAAATCCGAAGAAGGAAATCGCCATCTACATCAACTCGCCGGGTGGTGTCGTCACCGCCGGCATGGCGATCTACGACACGATGCAGTTCATCCGTCCGGCCGTATCGACGCTGTGCGTCGGCCAGGCCGCGTCGATGGGTTCGCTGCTGCTGGCAGCCGGCGAAAAGGGCATGCGCTTTGCAACCCCGAACGCCCGCGTCATGGTGCATCAGCCGTCCGGCGGCTTCCAGGGCCAGGCTTCCGACATCGAGCGTCATGCTCGTGACATCATTAAGATGAAGCGTCGCCTGAACGAAGTTTACGTGAAGCACACGGGTCGCACGCTCGAAGAAGTGGAAAACACGTTGGATCGTGACCATTTCATGGAAGCGAGCGAAGCGCAGGAATGGGGTCTGATCGACCGCATCCTGACCTCGCGTGTTGAAATGGAAGGCGCGGCTCCGTCGGCCTGATGACACTCGGTTTATCCTTCGGCGCCATGGGTGCCGGAGGATGTGAACAGCCGAGGGGTTTAAAGTCGTCGCGAAAGCGCTATTAGTAGAATTAAGGCTATGTTGAATTTTTATGACATAGTCTGCCGCGTTAAGGGGTTTTCGTTGCCGCCGTTCCGGGTCTTCTTCGGATCGGCTAGTAGCTCCTGATCGGAAAGGGTTTCGGCCATCAAGGCGGTCGGAACCGGACGGTTTGAGTGATCGCCCTGCCGCAACAACGCGGTGGCGCGGCGTGCTGGAAGGATAAAGACATGAGCAAAGTCAGCGGAAGCAACGGCGGTGACTCCAAGAATACCCTTTATTGTTCCTTCTGCGGCAAGAGCCAGCACGAGGTCCGGAAACTGATTGCCGGACCGACGGTATTCATCTGCGATGAATGCGTCGAACTCTGCATGGATATCATCCGCGAAGAGAACAAGTCTTCGATGGTCAAGTCCCGCGAGGGCGTTCCCACGCCGCAGGACATCATCAAGATCCTCGACGAATATGTGATCGGCCAGAAGCAGGCCAAGAAGATCCTGTCGGTCGCGGTTCACAACCATTACAAGCGCCTGTCGCATGCCTCCAAGGGCGGCGATGTGGAACTGGCGAAGTCGAACATCCTGCTGGTCGGACCCACCGGCTGCGGCAAGACCTATCTTGCCCAGACGCTTGCCCGCATCATCGACGTGCCGTTCACCATGGCGGATGCCACGACGCTGACCGAAGCCGGTTACGTCGGTGAAGACGTCGAGAACATCATCCTGAAGCTGCTGCAGTCGGCCGACTACAATGTCGAGCGTGCCCAGCGCGGCATCGTCTATATCGACGAAGTCGACAAGATCAGCCGCAAGTCTGACAACCCGTCCATCACCCGCGACGTTTCGGGCGAGGGCGTTCAGCAGGCGCTGTTGAAGATCATGGAAGGCACGGTTGCTTCCGTTCCGCCGCAGGGTGGCCGCAAGCATCCGCAGCAGGAATTCCTGCAGGTCGACACGACAAACATCCTGTTCATCTGCGGCGGTGCATTCGCCGGTCTCGACAAGATCATCTCGGCCCGTGGCGAAAAGACCTCGATCGGCTTCGGCGCGACCGTGACCTCGCCGGAAGACCGTCGCGTCGGCGAAGTGCTGCGCGAACTGGAGCCGGAAGATCTGGTCAAGTTCGGCCTCATCCCGGAATTCATCGGTCGTCTGCCGGTCCTGGCGACGCTCGAAGACCTGGATGCCGACGCCCTGATCCAGATCCTGTCCGAGCCGAAGAACGCGCTGGTCAAGCAGTACCAGCGCCTGTTCGAGATGGAAGATGTCGAACTGACATTCCACGAGGACGCCCTTCGCGAGATCGCACTGAGGGCGATCACCCGCAAGACCGGTGCCCGCGGCCTGCGCTCGATCATGGAAAAGATCCTTCTGGATACCATGTTCGAACTGCCGGAACTGGAAGGCGTTCGCGAAGTCGTCATCTCCGACGATGTGGTCAAGGGGTCGTCCCGTCCGCTGTATATCTACGCGGATCGTCAGGAAGAAAAAGCCAACGCTTCGGCGTGAGCTTTCGCCACTGACAAGTGACATTGACAAGAATGAGATTGCCCGCCGTCCTGGCGGGCTTTTTCGTTGTTTTAGGCCCATCCGGATATCTATTCGGTGTGACCCACTGTCGATATTGCTGGCTATCGGTGGGGACGGCGCTGAGGTGGCACGGTTGCGACCCTGTCGTTGGTCTCCTGCCGGTTCTGCCTTGCCTTTTTCGACGCAATCCACAGCGCATTCAGACACGTACGCATGGTTCGGACCAGCCTAAGGGACTAGTGTAAAAGTTCGTCGTACTCTGTCATGCTGTCGTCACAGATTCGCGACCGCCATGGTGGTCAGGCTTGAATTACGCATACCGCCACTCCACTTGTTGGGGGAGCAAGAAATATGCCCGTCGCCTCCGGGGGCGGACATCTAGTCCCGGGTCAAACCGGGACCTCGGAAAGGAAGTGAAATGTCGAAAACGTCTGCTGCACACGAGAGCAATACCTATCCGGTACTGCCCCTGCGCGACATCGTGGTCTTCCCGCATATGATCGTTCCGTTGTTCGTCGGTCGTGAAAAGTCCATCCGTGCTCTTGAAGAGGTGATGGGATCCGACAAGCAGATCATGCTGGCCACACAGATCAATGCCAGTGATGACGATCCGGCGCCCTCGGCGATCTACGAGGTCGGCACGGTCGCCAACGTCCTGCAACTGCTGAAGCTGCCCGACGGTACCGTAAAGGTGCTGATCGAGGGCCGTGCCCGTGCCAAGATCGAGACCTATACCGGTCGCGAAGATTATTACGAGGCAACCGCCCACATTCTGGCAGAACCGGAAGAGGATGCAGTTGAGATCGAGGCGCTATCGCGCTCGGTGGTCTCCGAGTTCGAAAACTACGTCAAGCTGAACAAAAAGATTTCGCCGGAAGTCGTCGGTGCCGCCAGCCAGATCGAGGATTACTCGAAGCTTGCTGATACCGTTGCCTCGCATCTGTCCATCAAGATCACCGAAAAGCAGGAAATGCTGGAAACGGTGAGCGTCAAGGCGCGCCTTGAAAAGGCACTTGGCTTCATGGAAGGCGAGATTTCCGTTCTTCAGGTCGAGAAGCGCATCCGCTCGCGCGTCAAGCGCCAGATGGAAAAGACCCAGCGCGAATATTACCTGAACGAACAGATGAAGGCGATCCAGAAGGAACTCGGCGACGGCGAGGACGGCCGCGACGAGATGGCCGAGCTGGAAGAACGCATTGCCAAGACCAAGCTGTCCAAGGAAGCCAAGGAAAAGGCCGATGCGGAGCTGAAGAAGCTGCGCCACATGAGCCCGATGTCGGCGGAAGCGACAGTTGTTCGCAACTACCTCGACTGGCTGCTCGGCCTGCCATGGAACAAGAAGTCCAAGGTCAAGGTTGATCTCAATCTGGCTGAGAAGATCCTCGACGAGGACCATTTCGGTCTCGACAAGGTCAAGGAACGCATCGTCGAGTATCTGGCCGTCCAGGCCCGTGCGACCAAGCTCAAGGGCCCGATCCTGTGCCTCGTCGGACCTCCGGGTGTCGGCAAGACATCGCTTGCCAAGTCGATCGCCAAGGCAACCGGCCGCGAATATGTGCGCATGGCGCTCGGCGGCGTGCGTGACGAGGCGGAAATCCGCGGTCACCGCCGGACCTATATCGGCTCGATGCCCGGCAAGATTGTCCAGTCGATGAAGAAGGCGAAGAAGTCGAACCCGCTCTTCCTGCTCGACGAGATCGACAAGTTGGGCCAGGACTATCGGGGCGATCCGTCTTCGGCGCTTCTTGAGGTACTGGATCCGGAACAGAACTCGACCTTCATGGATCACTACCTGGAAGTCGAATACGACCTGTCCAACGTGATGTTCGTCACGACCGCGAATACGCTGAATATTCCGGGCCCGCTGATGGACCGCATGGAGATCATCCGCATCGCCGGTTACACCGAGGATGAAAAGCTGGAAATCGCCAAGCGTCACCTTCTGCCGAAGGCGATCAAGGAACACGCCCTGCGTCCGGAAGAATTTTCCGTCGCAGACAGCGCGATCATGGCGATCATCCAGCAATACACCCGTGAAGCCGGTGTCCGTTCCTTCGAACGCGAGTTGATGAAGCTTGCCCGTAAGGCCGTCACCGAAATCATCAAGGGCAAGGTGACCTCGGTTGCCGTGACCGGTGCCAATATCAACGAATATCTCGGCGTTCCGCGTTATCGCCATGGCGAAGCCGAAGGTGAGGATCAGATCGGTGTCGTCACGGGTCTTGCCTGGACCGAAGTTGGCGGCGAGTTGTTGACGATCGAAGGCGTCATGATGCCGGGCAAGGGGCGCATGACCGTGACCGGTAACCTGAAGGAAGTGATGAAGGAATCGATTTCTGCAGCGGCGTCTTACGTCCGTTCGCGCGCCGTCGATTTCGGCATCGAGCCGCCGCGCTTCGACAAGTCGGATATCCACGTGCACGTGCCGGAAGGCGCAACGCCGAAGGATGGCCCGTCGGCAGGTGTTGCGATGGCGACTGCGATCGTTTCGATCATGACCGGTATTCCGGTCAACAAGGACGTGGCGATGACGGGTGAAATCACCCTGCGCGGTCGCGTGCTTCCGATCGGTGGCCTGAAGGAAAAGCTGCTGGCAGCCCTTCGCGGCGGCATCAAGAAAGTTCTGATCCCGGAAGAAAACGCCAAGGATCTGGCGGACATTCCGGACAACGTGAAGAACAATCTCGAGATCGTTCCGGTGTCGCGCATGGGCGAGGTTATTCGCCACGCTCTGATGCGTGTGCCGGACCCGATCGAGTGGGATGGCACCGTTGAAACGCCTGCAATCGGCACTGTCGAAGGTGTCGATGAAACCGGTGCGGCGATCGCTCACTGAGGCATTTCTGCCATGCTTGCGCCATAAAGGCGAAAAACATCAAAAAAGGCTGGCAGTTTTGCCAGCCTTTTTTGTGAAAAGTCTGCGGAACGGCTTGTTTTCCGGGGTGTTCAGGTGCTTTTGGGTTGCGCAGGGCAGAAGCATTCGTATTCTCCGCCCGACTTATCAATTGAGTCGTTTCATACCAATCAGAAAGGGTGGAAACATGAACAAGAACGAACTCGTATCCGCGGTAGCCGAGAAGGCTGGCTTGACTAAGGCCGATGCGGCCTCTGCCGTCGATGCCGTTTTTGAAACGGTCCAGGCTGAACTGAAGAGCGGTGGTGACATCCGTCTCGCCGGTTTCGGTGCGTTCACCGTAGCGCGTCGCGAAGCCTCCAAGGGCCGCAACCCGTCCACCGGCGCAGAAGTCGATATTCCGGCTCGCAACGTTCCGAAGTTCACGGCCGGCAAGGGCCTGAAGGACGCCGTCAACTCCTAAGGGAGAACGGCAGGCCACACCGTTTTTTGCGGTGGTGGTCCACAAGACTTAAGCCCGGCCCTCGTGCCGGGCTTTCTTTTTGGGCGCCTTGCGTTGCAGCAACGCATATCCTAACTCTTGTCTCGCCGGCTTGCCGGTATTCGTTCTCAGGGCGGGGTGCAATTCCCCACCGGCGGTAAGGAGATGTCTCCGAGCCCGCGAGCGCCTGTTTCTGTGACGGCAACGTCGAAAGGATCAGGGTCAGCAGATCCGGTGTGATTCCGGAGCCGACGGTATAGTCCGGATGAAAGAGAATGAGGTCATCGATCGCGATCTTGTCCGGCTTGCCGGATGAACGCGATTTGTCGTGCCGTCGCCCCGGCTCTTGGAGCGCCTGCCGTCGCCTCGTCTGTCCTGATTTGTGTTGGTCCTTTGGAAAAGGAAAACGGACATGAATCAGAGCTCCTTGTCGCTCTTCCGCTCACGCGCCTTCACCGGTGCCGCCTTCATGGTACTGGCGGGCATCGCCTTTGCCGTGCTCAATGTTGTCACCCAATGGCTTGCCATGACGCTCGGCTTTCCGGCCGCGTCCACTGCCTTCTGGCAATATGGTTTCGCCCTTGTCCTCTCTCTGCCACTGCTGTTTCGTCTCGGCCTGAAGGCCATGCGCACCGACTATCCGCTGCGCCACGCGTTACGCGTGCTGCTGGCCGCCTTCGGTGTCCAGGCCTGGGTCATGGGCCTTGCCACCGTGCCGATCTGGCAGGCGATCGCACTGGTGATGACGTCGCCCTTTTTCATCATCATCGGCGCGCGTCTCTTTCTGGGAGAAACGGTTGGCCGCGACCGTTGGCTCGCTACCTTTGTTGGCTTCCTCGGCGCGATGATCATTCTCCAGCCCTGGTCCGACAGCTTTTCGCTGTCCGCTCTGCTGCCCGTGCTCTCCGCCCTTCTCTGGGGCGGATCTTCATTGCTGATGAAGAACCTGACGCAGTTCGAAGCGCCGGAAACGATCACGGTCTGGCTCCTCGTCCTGTTGACGCCAATCAACGCCGGCCTCGCCATGGCCTCAGGCTTCGTCATCCCGGAAGGATTGGCTTTGTGGCTGCTGCTGGCGGCGGGTCTTTTGACCGCGATCGGCCAATATCTGTTGACGCTTGCCTATAATGCTGCGGATGCCGCCTATGTTCAGCCTTTCGACGACCTGAAGCTGCCGTTGAATGTCTTCGCCGGCTGGCTGGTCTTCGGTTATGCGCCAAGCGGCTATCTGTGGATCGGAGCTCTTCTGATTCTCTCCGCGTCGCTCTTCCTGATGTTGCGCGAAGCCGGTCGCGAGGCGCGATCGAACTAAACTCAGCGTTGGTGTCTGCTGCGATGGCTATTGTCATCTCCCTGTCATTCACATGACGCAAAAGCCTCCTGTTCCCATTTTCGGAAACAGGAGGGTTCCGACGCGGTTCCAGATTTGCCATTGTTTTCAAGCGCTTAGGTCTGGGGCACAGGGGCACGGAATACACCAGTGTCCCAATCAATAGCACCCTTGCCGATTGTCACATCGATT
>NZ_CACSJP010000007.1 GCF_902706095.1 Rhizobium sp. 18065 | reverse complement strand
ATCTGAGCCCGGTACGTCGGCGGCGCTGCCGTCTGCGTCCGGATATCGTCAAATCTGGCCGTTGAACATGCCGTCAAGCATGTCCGGCCGAAGTCCGGATCCGCCCCATGCTTGACCCCACCATGCCCCTGCGCCCGCAGGCGGCGATGCCGCCGCCGCCCGCCTCTCATCAGGCGACCTCCCATCAGGAGGCACATCGCATCGACCGCCAGGGTGCAGCACTCCTGCCGCCGCGCACCACGATTTTTCTCGAAGGCTTCGCCCGCTCGCCGCATTACCGGGTGGTCGAGGGATGCGTCGCGACATCGCAAGCCCTGTCCGACGGCCGGCGCCAGATCACCGATATCGTCGGTCCCGGGCGTCTGTTCGGACTTGGCCTCGGCGATCGCAATCACTGCTCCGCCGAGACCCTCGGATGGACCCGGCTGCAGCCGTGTGGCGATACTGCCGGCCCGCAGGCCGTGGAGATGGCGCTGCACGAGATGCTGGCGCGTTCGCAGGCGCTTGCCATGCTGCTGGGCCGCAAGACGGCGCCGGAACGGGTCGCCTGTGCCATTCTCGATCTTGCCGGGCAATTCGGTCGTCCTGCCCGCCAGCGCAAGCGCGGTGCCGTCACCTTCCATCTGTATCCGACCCGGGGCGATCTGGCTGATTGGCTCGGTCTGACGATCGAGACGGTCAGCCGATGCTTTACCCGGCTGAAGCGTGCCGGCCTGATCGAATTCCAGACGTCCGACCTCGTGACCCTGCTTGAGCCCGCGCAATTGACGCAGGTGGCTTCCGGTAACGCCCCTATCCCGCTTTCATTGATCTAGAGAGGATCTTATGTCGACTGTTCAAGGTCTTGCCCCCGCCGCCGAGGTGCCCCGAAACGCCTCGCGCCGCTTTTATTTCACTGCCTGGCGCTGGCATTTCTATGCCGGTCTTTATGTTGCTCCGTTCCTGTTGATGCTGGCGGTCACGGGCCTCGTGATGCTGTGGTCTGCCGTCTTCATCGGGCGCGACGGCGAAAAATACTACCGCGTCACGCCACAGGCCGAAACCGTTTCCGTATCCCGGCAGGCCGAAGCGGCCTTCATGACCGCGCCGGACGGCCAGATTGTCCAGTACATCGCGCCGCGAACGGCCGATGGTTCTGCAGTCTTCCGCATCAATCAGGGCGATGCTTCCAGCATGGTTGCGGTCGATCCTTATACGGCCGAGGTGCTGGGCACCTGGGAGCGGCACAATGGCCTCTATGACCTGGCCAACACGATCCACGGCACGCTTATGCTCGGCACCCTGGGCGATCGGCTGATCGAGATCGCCGCCGGCTTCGGCGTGGTGCTGATCGTCACCGGCCTTTATTTGTGGTGGCCGCGCGACGGTCAGGGTTTTGCCAGCGTCCTGGTGCCGAATTTTGCCGCGAAGGGGCGGGCGCTGTGGAAGTCCCTGCATCTGACGGTCGGCTTCTATGTTGCGGCGATCCTGCTTGTCTTCCTGCTTTCGGGCCTGACCTGGGCCGGTATCTGGGGTGAAAAAATGACCCAAGCCTGGAGCACGTTTCCGGCCGAGAAATGGGATAATGTGCCGCTGTCCGACGAAACGCATGCCAGCATGAACCATGGCGGCGTCAAGAATGTGCCGTGGACGCTGGAGCAGACGCCGATGCCGGTGTCCGGCTCGGCAGCTGGTGTCACGGGCACGCCGGATGGCCAGCCGGTGGATATCGATGCCATCGTCACGCTTGCCCGGTCGCTCGGCTTCGACCAGCGCTTCCAGCTTGCGTTTCCGGGTGATGCGACCGGTGTCTGGACGCTCTCGCGCGACACGATGAGCAATGACAGCGCCAATCCGCTGTCGGATCGGACCGTGCATATCGATCAGTATACAGGCAAGATCCTCGCCGATGTCGGCTTTGCCGACTATGGCGCAGCCGGCAAGGCGATGGCGGTCGGCATCGCCTTTCATGAGGGCGATATGGGTCTGTGGAACCTGGCTCTGGTGACGGTCTTCTGTCTCTCGATCATCTTCCTGTCGGTCAGCGGCATCGTCATGTGGTGGAAGCGCCGCCCGAAGGGTGCCGCCCGTCTCGTTGCGCCGGTGGTCAGCGAACCTGGCCCGCTGTGGAAGACCGGTGCGATCGTGATGGTCGCCGTGTCGCTGCTGTTTCCGCTGTCCGGCGCCGTGCTTGTCGGCGTGCTGCTGCTCGACCTGCTGCTCGTGCGCCAGATAAAGCCGCTGAAGCGGGCGATCAGCTGAGGACACCGGGCCGGCGGTCGCTTCAATCGACCGCCAGCCCGGATACCAGGCATTGAAGATGGGAGCGAAAGGCGCCGCTTGCGACCGCCAGCCGGCACTTGCGTTGGCCAAACAAACTGTGACACTCTGCGCTGCCACAATTCAGGAGAGTTCCATGCTGTTTCGCCGCGCTGTTCTTGCCGGTCTGTCCGCCCTCGTGCTCGCACCGCTCGCAGCTTCGGCTGCCGATCTGCCGGATCTCGGCGGCAAGACGGTCGTCGTGGTTACCGAAAACGCCTATCCGCCGCTGCAGTTCGTCGATCCGAAGTCCGGCCAGGCGATCGGTTGGGAATATGACGCGATGAACGAGATCGCCAAGCGGCTGAACTTCAAGGTCGAATACCAGAATACCTCCTGGGACGCGATGATCCAGGCGGTGTCCGACGACCAGTACAATCTCGGCATGACCGGCATCACCATCAAGGACGACCGCAAGGAAAAGGTCGATTTCTCCGATCCCTACATGCGCTCCGAGCAGTTCATGCTGGTGCGCGGAGACGAAGCGCGCTTTACCGATGCCAAGAGCTTTGCTGCCCTGACCGATGGTCTGGTCGGCGCGCAGCCGGGCACGTCGCCGTTCTACACGGCCGTCTATGAAATCCTCGACGGCAACGAGCAGAACCCGCGCATCAAGCTGTTCGAGACCTTCGGCGCCACCGTCCAGGCCCTGAAGGCCGGCGACGTCGATCTGGTCCTGACCGACAGCGTCGCGGCCAAGGGCTATGTCGATGCGTCCCAGGGTGGCCTGAAGGTCGTCGGCGGCGCGCTCGGTGCCGAGGACTTCGGCTTCATCTACCCGAAGGGTTCCGATCTGGTTCAGCCGATCAATGCCGCGATCGCGGCGCTGAAGGCCGACGGCACGTTTGATGCGCTGAACAAGAAGTGGTTCCTCGACTACAAGATGGGCGAATGAGCCTGCTTCTTTCGAACCGCGACAGGATCGCCGGCTGATGAGCTTTCAGACCCTGCCGCAAGGCAATCAGAAGGGCGACCGACCCTGGTGGTTGGTCGCCTTTGTCGTGCTGGCCGTCATGGTCGGCCTCGTCATCTTGTTCAGCGATCTCTACACCCAGGTGTTCAACACGGTGGCCCAGGGCGTCTGGGTCACGGTCTTCGTCACGCTGACGGGTTTCCTGCTGGCAACCACGCTCGGGTTGATGATCGCGCTTTTGGGCATGGCCGACAGCGTGGTGCTGCGCCAGATCGCCCGCTTCTATGTCGAGGTGGTGCGCGGCGTGCCGATCCTCGTCCTGCTGTTTTACGTCGCCTTCGTCGGTGCGCCGGGTTTTGTCGCGCTCTACAACCTCATCGTCTCGCCACTGACGTCTGCCGGCTACCTGGAGCCGATGGTGGTGCGCGACGTCTCCTTGATGTGGCGGGCGATCATCGCACTGATGATCGGTTACTCGGCCTTCATCGCCGAGATCTTCCGGGCCGGCATCCAGTCGATCGACAAGGGCCAGATCGAAGCGGCCAAGGCGCTCGGTCTCAGCCGTGGCCAGCGGTTCCGCCTCGTCGTCTTTCCGCAGGCGATCCGGGTGATCTTCCCGCCGCTGTCGAACGATTTCGTCGCCATGGTCAAGGATTCGTCCTTGGTCTCGGTGCTCGGCGTCGCCGACATTACCCAGATGGGCAAGGTCTATGCGTCTGGCTCGTTCCGCTTCTTCGAGACCTATTCGATCGTCGCCTATGTCTATCTGGTGCTGACGATCGGATTGTCGCTGATGCTGCGCGGGTTCGAGAAGCGCATGCGCTCGCGGGCCGAGCGCGCCTGAGTCGCTGGCCGGAAGTACAAGGTTCAGACCTCCAGCTTCCGGCCACTCCAGACTCAGTAGACCTCCGGCACATACATTTCCTGTGGCACGGGATGGCGCAGATAGTCGCTCTTGCGCACCCGGTCCGGCAGCACGACCTCTTCCTTCGGCACGCTTTCATAAGGGATCTGGCCGAGCAGATGGGTGATCATGTTCAGCCGCGCCTTCTTCTTGTCGACCGCCTGGACGACCCACCACGGCGCTTCGGGGATATGGGTGCGCTCCAGCATCTCTTCCTTGGCCTTGGTATATTCCTCCCAGTGGATGCGGCTCTGCAGGTCCATCGGCGACAGCTTCCACTGCTTCAGCGGATCGTTGATGCGCATGCGGAAGCGGAACTCCTGCTCCTCGTCGGTGATAGAGAACCAGTATTTCAACAGGATGATGCCGGAACGCGCCAGCATACGCTCGAATTCCGGCACCGAGCGGAAAAACTCTTCCAGTTCGTCCTGGCTGCAGAAGCCCATGACACGTTCGACACCGGCGCGGTTGTACCAGGAGCGGTCGAACATGACCATTTCGCCGGCCGTCGGCAGATGATTGACGTAGCGCTGGAAATACCACTGGCTGCGTTCGCGCTCCGTCGGTGCCGGAAGCGCCACGACGCGGCAGACGCGCGGATTGAGGCGCTGGGTCACCCGCTTGATCGCACCACCCTTGCCGGCGGAATCGCGACCCTCGAACAATAATACGACCTTCAGCTTCTTGTAATGCACCCAGTCCTGCAGTCGCACAAGTTCGTGCTGCAGCTTGAACAGTTCGCGGAAATAGACCTTCCGGTCGATCGTCGGCTCGGACAGTCCCTCGGCGACGAGTTCGTCCAGCCGTTCCTCCTCCATCTCCAGTTCCAGTTCCTCGTCGAAGCTGTCGATGATCTCGTTCTTGATGCGGTTGACGTCGTCATGCGTGGGCGCGGACATAAAGGCTCCTTCCGGTGTTCGAACAGCAGATCAACGCATGTTTGCGCGAATACTTTATGACAGTTGGAAATTAGGTCGGCCAGTCCCGGTCTCCTCCCCCGGTCCTCTTCCCGCGGGCCCAATCTTTGCGGGATCAAGGCTGGCCGACACTGGCGCATTGCCGACGTCGCGAAAAACTGCTAAAGAAGCGCCCATGGGATCGAAATTCGGATGCCTCGCGCCAGACATTTTCGTGCTGCAAGACCACAAGCGTCTGCCGGCACGCTTCTTCGCGCGTGTCTCCGGGGCGCTCAGCAGCCGTCTGATCTAAGACGCCGCTTCGCCTGGTCGCCTATGGTGGCCCACGCCCGATTACCAATTATCATCTTCACACGGATACAAAGCCATGAGCGCACCGCGTACCCTTTACGACAAGATCTGGGACGACCACATGGTCGATCAGCAGGACGACGGAACCTGTCTTCTCTACATCGATCGTCACCTCGTTCACGAAGTGACGAGCCCGCAGGCCTTCGAAGGCCTGCGCATGGCCGGCCGCAAGGTCCGTGCCCCGGAAAAGACGCTCGCTGTCGTTGACCACAACGTTCCGACTTCGCCGGATCGCCATCTCGGCATCAAGAACGAGGAAAGCCGGATCCAGGTCGAGGCGCTGGCCACCAATGCCGCCGAATTCGGCGTCGAATATTATTCGGCCAGCGACAAGCGCCAGGGCATCGTGCACATCGTCGGCCCGGAACAGGGTTTCACCCTGCCGGGCATGACCATCGTCTGCGGCGACAGCCATACCTCGACGCATGGCGCCTTCGGCGCGCTGGCGCATGGTATCGGCACGTCCGAGGTCGAGCATGTGCTGGCCACCCAGACGCTGATCCAGAAGAAGGCCAAGAACATGCTGGTGCGTGTCGATGGCGTCCTGCCGGAGCATGTCACCGCCAAGGACATCATCCTTGCAATCATCGGCGAGATCGGCACTGCCGGCGGCACCGGCCATGTCATCGAATTTGCCGGCGAAGCCATTCGTGCGCTGTCGATGGAAGGCCGCATGACCGTCTGCAACATGACGATCGAAGGCGGCGCCCGTGCCGGCCTGATCGCGCCGGACGAAAAGACCTTCGAATATATCAAGGGCAAGCCGCGCGCGCCGAAGGGCGAGCAGCTGGAACAGGCGATCGAATACTGGAAGACCCTGCACACGGATGAAGGCGCCCATTACGACCGCGTCGTCGTTCTGGATGCCGCCAGCCTGCCGCCGATCGTGTCCTGGGGTTCATCGCCGGAAGACGTGATCTCGGTCCAGGGCGCCGTACCGAACCCGGATGAAATCCAGGACGAAAACAAGCGCACCTCGAAGTGGCGCGCGCTTGACTATATGGGCCTGAAGCCGGGCACGAAGATCACCGACATCGCCGTCGATCGCGTCTTCATCGGCTCCTGCACCAATGGCCGCATCGAAGACCTGCGCGAAGTCGCCAAGGTGGTCGAAGGCCGTACCGTTGCCTCGACCGTGTCGGCGATGATCGTTCCGGGTTCAGGTCTCGTCAAGGAACAGGCGGAAGCCGAAGGCCTCGACACGATCTTCAAGGCTGCCGGCTTCGACTGGCGCGAGCCGGGCTGCTCGATGTGTCTGGCGATGAACGACGACCGGCTGAAGCCGGGCGAGCGCTGTGCCTCGACCTCGAACCGCAATTTCGAAGGCCGCCAGGGCTTCAAGGGCCGCACGCATCTGGTTTCGCCGGCCATGGCCGCGGCCGCTGCCGTTGCCGGACACTTCGTCGATATCCGCGACTGGAAGTAAGCCGCCAGCCCAAACCATGATGTCGAGAGCCGTCCGCAGTCCTGCGGGCGGCTTCTTTTTTGGGGCGATGGCGACGGATGATTGCAATGGCGGGCAAAGGCGCTATCGTCGCGCCGTCACAAAACTGTCATGCAGCCCCTCCTTGATGGCCTTTTTCATGCTCAATCCGAAACTCTCCACCGTCAGCGCCTGCGCGGTGCGCGCATGAGCGTGATTGCCATCGGTCTGGCGCTGGTTGCCGCCGTTCTTCATGCCAGCTGGAACGCTTTTTTGCGCACCGGAAACGATCGTCTCTGGTCGATCACCGTGATGAGCCTCGCCGGCAGCGTCATAGCGCTGCCGTTCCTGTTCCATTTTCCGCTGCCGGACCTTGCGGCCTGGCCCTATATCGTGCTCTCGGCCAGCCTGCAGGTCGGCTACAGCCTGTTTCTCGTGGCGGCTTACCGTCACGGCGAGCTGGGTCAGGTCTACCCGATCGTGCGCGGCTCCGTGCCGCTGCTGGTGACGCTGGGCGGCTTCCTGTTCTTCGGTGAACTGCTCGGACCTTACCAAACGCTTGGCGTTGCACTGGTTGCCGCCGGGATCATGAGCCTGTCGCTCGGCAAGACGCGGGCAGCGACTTCCTCGTTGCTGTTTGCGCTTGCCACCGGCTTTATCATCGCCTGCTATTCAACGGTGGATTCGAAGGGCGTGAAGCTCGTCGAGCAGCCGGTTGCCTATGCGATGTGGGTACTGTTCCTGTTTGGCGTGATGATCTGCGTCACCTATGGCGTGTTGCGCCGTGGGTTGCTGATCGATTTTCGTGCCAGTGTCACCTGGAAGGCGTTTGCCGGCGGCGTTGTCGCGATGATGGCCTATGGCCTTGTTGTGGTCGCCTATTCGTTTGCTCCGGCCGGTCTGGTGACCGCGGTGCGGGAAACCAGTGTCGTCTTCGCGGTCCTGATCGGGGCAGCGTTTCTCGGTGAACCCCTGACGGTCAAGCGGGTGGCCGCCTGCCTCACCGTGGCCGCCGGCGCGATCTGTGTCAGTCTCTAATCATCATCGAGACGAAAAAGGCGGCCCTCGGGCCGCCTTCCTTGTCGTGGTTAACAAAATGTTACACGTGAATCAAAAGGTTGCGGCCTTCGGATCCGGGCCGATACGGGCACCTGCATCGTCCAGTGCGTTGAGTTCTGCCAGGTCGTCACTCGAAAGCTTGAAATCGAAGACCTTGAAGTTTTCGACGATCCGCGATGGCGTGACGGACTTCGGAATGACCACGAGGCCATTGTCGATATGCCAGCGGATGATCACCTGTGCCGGTGCGCGGCCAAGCCGCTCGGCAATCTTGCCGATGACCGGGTTGGACAGTAGCTTGCCCTGACCAAGCGGGCTCCAGGACTGCGTGGCGATCTTGTGCGTCTCGTGAAAGGCGCGCGTCGTTTTCTGCTGGAAGTCTGGATGCAGTTCGATCTGGTTGATGACAGGCACGACGCCGGTTTCTCCGATGATCTTTTCCAGATGTTCGGGATAGAAGTTCGAGACGCCGATCGATTTTGCCCGTCCTTCTTCCCTGAGCTTGGCAAATGCCTTCCATGTATCGACGAACAGGCCGCGATGGGCCGATGGCCAGTGGATGAGATAGAGGTCGACATAGTCGGTGCCGAGACGCTTCAGGCTGGCATCGAAAGCCTTGAGGGTCTGCTCATAGCCCTGGTCGACGTTCCACAGCTTGGTGGTCAGGAAGATATCGCTGCGGGCCACGCCCGACTGCTTTGTGCCCTTGCCGACGCCTTCCTCGTTTTCATAGACCGCCGCCGTATCGACATGGCGATAGCCGGCCTCGAGTGCTGCCTTGACCGCGGGAGCGGCCTCGTCATTCGGGGTCTGCCAGACGCCAAGGCCAACCTGGGGAATGCTGTTGCCATCGTTCAGGGTAATATGGGTTTGTTCTGTCATCGGTGAAATCTCCATGAAGTATCGGGCGATTGAAGACGGCGGAGGTCTTCAGAAATGGTTCGTGCTGGCACAGTTTATCCAGCAGTCGGAATTGGGCCGTGACAAGGGGCATGCCTCTGTTTCCAATTCCCTACTTAGGGAGGCTGCCGGCCAATGAAAGGGCAGTGCGGTGCAATTTGGCTGATCGTGCTGTCAGAGAACCTGAAGGCGGGTTCTGGCCGTGAGGTAAGGCAAAAGGCGGCGCATGTCGCGCGGGTGGAGTGCGACGCAGCCTTCCGTCGGCTGATAGCCGGGACGGGCGATATGAAAGAAGATGGCCGAGCCGCAGCCGCGCTTTCGGCAAGACAGGTTCCAGTCGAGAACGATACAGAGGTCGTAAAGCTCGTCGTCGCGCATCAGTCGTTCGTGGCTCGGCCGGAACGGCGCCTTGACCGGACGATTGTAGCTGGCATGATCGGGTGCGTCGCACCAGAGCATGGTGGTCAACGCCCGCTGCATGGGCAGCGCGGTCTTCGTTTCACGTACCCGGTCGCCGCGCAGATAGCCGGAGACGAGTTTCATCGTCGCGATCGGGGTTGCGCCGTCGCCTTCGCGCTTGCGGCTGGTGGTTTCCGAGCGGCCGATGGCGGCGCGCAGGCGCAAGGGTCCCGCCTGGAGGATCGCCTGGCTCTTGCCGGTCGGCGCCCGACGCACCAGCAGCCGGCGCAGCGTCTTTTCCGGCATTTTCGGCTTGTCGGCTCTGGCATTCACGAGATTTTGCCTTGTTCGTGAAGAATGTTGTATTCATAGCACTTCATATGTTTCGGCAAAGCCATAAATGACTGAAGATAAGAGCATAAGCCTTCGAAAATACGACCCAATCTGGAAGGATCAAGAATGACGGCGCGGACCATTCTGCTCGTGGATGACGACGAGGATCTGAGGCAGATCCTGGTCGAACAGCTCTCGCACTATGAAGAGTTCCAGCTTCTGCAGGAAAGCAATGCCACGCGCGCCATGCAGACGGCAAAGACCAGCCAGGTCGACCTGCTGATCATGGATGTCGGGTTGCCGGATATGGATGGGCGCGAGGCGGTCAAGCTGCTGCGCAAGGGTGGCTTCAAGTCGCCGGTGATCATGCTGACCGGCCACGATACCGATTCCGATACGATCCTCGGCCTGGAAGCTGGCGCCAACGACTATGTCACCAAGCCGTTCCGTTTTGCCGTGCTGCTCGCCCGCATCCGCGCCCAGCTCCGCCAGTTCGAGCAGAGCGAAGACGCGACCTTCGGCGTCGGCCCCTATCTGTTCAAGCCGAGCCAGAAACTGCTGACCACCGACGACGGCAAGAAGATCCGGCTGACCGAAAAGGAATCGGCGATCATCCGCTATCTCTATCGCGCCGGCCAGAAGGTGGTCACGCGTGACGTGCTGCTCGAAGAGGTCTGGGGCTACAATTCCGGCGTCACCACCCATACGCTGGAAACCCATGTCTACCGCCTGCGCCAGAAGATCGAGCGGGATCCGTCGAATGCCGAGATCCTGGTCACCGAGAATGGTGGCTACAAGATCATTCCCTGATGTCCATCCTTTGCTGATCTCAGTTCCGGCCGCATTTCAGACGCAGCCGGGGATGACGTCACCGGATGGGTCGTCTCATGCAAGCTTTTGCGCTAAGGCTTGAGCACCACTGCCAAGAATGGCAGTGGCTTGGCGTCTTGCGACGGGAGACCACGATGGCACTGAGCGACGATATCGATCTGCTTTCGGCAGTCCCGCTCTTTTCCGGCCTGGATACGGACCAGCTGCGCCTGATCGCCTTTGGCGCCGAACATCGGCAGGTCGCGGCAGGGCAGGCGCTGTTTCGTGAAAAGTCCCCGGCCGAATGTGCCTATGTGGTGGTCAGCGGCGCGCTGGAACTGCATGTCATCGGCCGCGGCGGCAAGTCCCGGCTCGAGACCACGGTCGGCAAGGGCGTCATGCTGTCCGAGCTTGCGCTGGTGACCATGGTCGAGCGGAAGTTCACCGCAGTCGCGGCGGAAGACGTCGATGTCATCCGCATCACCCGGGCGATGTTTCACAGGCTATTGGAAGAATATCCGGCGATGGCGCGGCATGTCGAGGCGCGCATCAAGCAGTCGATCAGTGCGCTGGTCGAAGGAACGGCCGCCATGGCCGTCCGTTTCGAATAAACATAGCCTGCTATCAGATATCGAACGTTGCTGTGACCGGGACATGGTCGGACGGCTGATTCCAGCCGCGCGCTTCCTTCAGGATGTCGACACGCTTGAGCAACGGCGCCAGATCGGCCGATGACCAGATGTGGTCGAGGCGCCGGCCCTTGTTGGCGGCGGCCCAGTCCTTGGCGCGGTAGCTCCACCAGGTGTAGAGCTTCTCGCTGTCGGGCACATTCTGGCGCATCAGGTCGACCCAGTTGCCCCGCCGCATGATGTCCAGCAGACCCTCGGTCTCGACCGGGGTATGGCTGACGATCTTCAGCATCTGCTTGTGCGACCAGACGTCGTGCTCGAGCGGCGCGATGTTGAGGTCGCCGACCAGAACCGATGCCGTGCCCGGTTCGCCATCGGCCGCCAATGCCTTCATTTCCGTGATGAAATCGAGCTTGTGGCCGAATTTCGGGTTGATTTCGCGATTGGGTTCGTCACCGCCGGCGGGCACGTAGAAATTGTGCAGGCGAATGCGGCGGCCAGCCCATTCGAACACCGCCGAGATGTGGCGGCTGTCGCCGACGCCGCAATAGTCCTGGCGATGGTCTTCGGTCAGCGGCAGGCGCGAGCAGATGGCGACGCCGTGATAGCCCTTCTGGCCATGCAGGACGATGTTCTTGTAGCCGAGTGCCGCGATCTGCTCAGTGGGGAACTGGTCGTTCTGGCACTTGATCTCCTGCAGGCAGAGAATGTCCGGGCTCGCCTGCCTGAGGAAATCCTCGACGATCGGCAGGCGCAGGCGCACCGAATTGATGTTCCAGGTGGTGATCGAAAGCGTCATGGCGGTTGTTCCCCAGATGTCTCCCGTTCTTAGAAAGTTTCATCCGTCATGAACAGGAAAAGGCGGCCGGACATGTCTGTCCGCCGCCTTTCTCCACAGTTGAGGCTTGCCGATCAGCGCTGCTGGTTGTGAACGTCCGCATAGGGAATTTCAAAGACGCTCTGGTCGAAGTCGACGCCGGTCTGGACGTTGAAGATCATCACCGACGTGTCCTTCTTCTGCAGATCGGTGATGGTCCACTGGCGCAGTTCGAAGGTCTTCGGGTCGAACATCAGGGTGATCGTCGAATCGCCGAGCAGGGTCTTGTCGCCCAGCACGATCGTGGTCAGGTCGGCCTCTTCCTTGACGTCGCGGACCATCTTGTTGCCGAGGTCGATGCGTTCGGCCAAAAGCAGGCTGAGCGGCGTCTTCGACAGCGGATAGAGATCCCAGGTCTTCAGCTTGGTATTGCCGATCACGACATTCTTACCGTCGGCGATCACGCGCATCGGCGAGGGCTTCTCGTAGTTGAAGCGCAGCTTGCCCGGGCGCTGGATGAAAAACTTGCCGCCGGTCTGTTCGCCGCGCGGACCGAACTGGACAAATTCGCCCATCATGTTCTTCACGCTGGAGAAATGGTCGGCGATCTTCTGGGCGGCATCGGTCGCGGCAAATGCAGGCATTGGCGGCAGAGCGGCATAGGCCATGAAAGCCGCAGCGCCCAGGACGAACTGGCGACGGGAGGTCAACGCAGGCATGAAGGCCTCGCGTTCTGCATTATCTTCACTCATCCGGTACTCCTTCATATGCTTGCATGTCTTGCCGAAAAAGGCGGCGGCTTCATGACGCAAGCCTGCGCGTCCTGTGCGGCAACTCGTCCCAGCCGCGCTTGTTCCATCACCTTTCGATGTCGGATTCCGTGGGGACGAGGATCTCGCGTTTGCCGGCATGATTGGCCGGTCCGATGATGCCCTCCTTCTCCATGCGCTCGATCAGCGAGGCGGCGCGGTTGTAGCCGATGCCGAGGCGGCGCTGGACATAGGAGGTGGATGCCTTGCCGTCGCGCAGCACGATCGCAACCGCCTGGTCATAGGGATCGTCGGATTCCGACAGGTTGGAGGTGCCGGCCGGTCCGCCGCCCTCTTCGCCGTCGTCATCATCGACCGTGATGGCTTCGAGATATTGCGGAGAGCCTTGCGTCTTCAGGTAGGCGACGATTTCCTCGACCTCGTTGTCGGAGACAAACGGCCCGTGCACACGCTGGATGCGGCCGCCACCGGCCATGTAGAGCATGTCACCCATGCCGAGCAGCTGTTCGGCGCCCTGCTCGCCGAGAATGGTGCGGCTGTCGATCTTGGACGTCACCTGGAAGGAGATGCGGGTCGGGAAGTTGGCCTTGATCGTGCCGGTGATGACGTCGACGGACGGGCGCTGGGTCGCCATGATCACGTGGATGCCGGCTGCACGCGCCATCTGCGCCAGACGCTGCACGGCGCCTTCGATGTCCTTGCCGGCGACCATCATCAGGTCGGCCATTTCGTCGATGATCACGACGATATAGGGGATCGGCTGCAGGTCGAATTCTTCGGTCTCGTAGATCGCCTCGCCGGTCTGGCGGTCGAAGCCGGTCTGCACGGTGCGGGTCAGCACCTCGCCCTTTTCCAGCGCCTGCTCGACGCGGCTGTTGAAGCCGTCGATATTGCGCACGCCGATCTTCGACATCTTCTTGTAGCGCTCTTCCATCTCGCGGACGGTCCATTTCAGCGCAACGACGGCCTTTTTCGGGTCGGTCACGACCGGCGACAGCAGATGGGGAATGCCGTCATAGACCGAGAGTTCGAGCATTTTCGGATCGATCATGATCAGGCGGCACTTTTCCGGCGACAGCCGGTAGAGCAGCGACAGGATCATCGTGTTGATGGCGACAGACTTGCCGGAGCCGGTGGTGCCGGCGACCAGCAGATGCGGCATCTTGGCAAGGTCGGCGATGACAGGTTCGCCGCCGATAGTCTTGCCGAGTGCCATGGCGAGCTTGGCCTTGTTGCCGTCGAAATCCTTCGAGCCGATCAGCTCGCGCAGGTAGACGGTCTCGCGTGTCTGGTTGGGCAATTCGATGCCGATGGCGTTGCGGCCGGGGACGACGGCGACGCGGGCGGCGATCGCGCTCATCGAGCGGGCGATGTCGTCGGCAAGACCGATGACGCGGGACGACTTGATGCCCGGTGCCGGCTCCAGTTCGTAGAGCGTCACGACCGGGCCGGGACGGACATGGATGATCTCGCCCTTGACGCCGAAATCGTCGAGCACTCCTTCGAGCAGGCGGGCGTTGTGTTCCAGCGCTTCGGCCGACAGCGTCGCGTCGCGGGCAACCGCGCGGGGTTCCGCGAGAAGATGCACGGAGGGAAGCTGGAAGCCGTCGGGGCGCAGCAGCGAACCCTGCGCATCTCGCTCGACGCGGGCGCCGGGCTTGGGGCGGCTGGCAGGGGCTGAGACGCGCGGCGAGCTGCGGCCGGCGCCGATATTGCGCGAGGGTGCTGCCGGCGGCGCATTCCAGTCGTCCTCGTCGTCCGGCAGGATACCGGCCGGGCGCGGCATGTCGTCCATGTCGAATGCGCCGTCGTCATCGTCGAAATGGCCGCTGGCCATCGGTGGTGGCGAAACGATCGAGCGGGTGGCTGGTCGCGGAGCACCCTCGAGCACAGGCTCCTGGCGGGCATGCAAGGCGGGTGCCTTCGGACGGCTCGGCTCATTCAGCGTGCCGAATTCGTCATCGTTGAAGTCGTAGGGCTGGTCGAAGTCGCGGCGGCTGCGCTCGGCCGGCTTCAGGCCGAACAGCCGGCGCATGCGGGCGCGGGTCGTGTACCAGTTGTGGGCAATCGCGCCGAGCGCCAGGGCGATTGGCCCTTCCGGCTCATCATCGTCATCGGCCTCGATGGCTTGCGCCATGCTGCGGCTCTTGTCTGCCGGGGCCTTGATCTGGGGTGCCGGAATTTCCGGTTCGCTGCGGCCGACAATGCCGGCGGCAAACAGCAGAAGCCATGCGGTCGGCACGGCGAGGATGGAGCCCATAACCATGGCAAAGGTGCCGGTCGGATAGGCCCCGATGAACAGGGCCGGGAAGCGCAGGATCAGATCGCCCAGCACGCCGCCGGTGCCGCTCGGCAGCGGCCATGTCAGCGGCGGCGGGAAACAGCCGACTGTGGCGGCGGCAACCAGCGCGCCGACCAGCCAGGCGGCAAGGCGGCCGGGTACGCGGGTCAGTCTGCGTGCACCGATCAGGGCGAAGGACCAGGCAAGCACCGGCAGCAGGGCCAGCAGGCTGGCGAGGCCGAAGAACTGCATCATCAGATCGGCAAAGACTGCACCCGAAAGCCCGAGGATATTGGTCGGCTGGTTGTCGGTGGCATAGGACAGGCTCGGATCGGCGACATTCCAGGTGGCCAGCGACGCAACCGCGAGCACCAGCAGCAGGAAGAGGCCAAAACCGGCCAGCGAGTAGATCTGGCGCAATACGAAAGCGGTCAGCACGAAACGAGCCGAGTGTTCGGGAAGTGCTGCCGAATTTCCTCTGTTCATCTGAATGCCTGTCCGTCCGCGTGAGGTCACTGCTACGCCTTTGACCGGTTGGGGACCGGCATGGCTTTGCGATATCCTACAGGCCCGAGGGTTAATGCGGCATTAACCATGGCAATCCGATCCGCTCCGCAGGGGTACAGAAGATGCGATTTGCGCATAAAAAGACGCCCGGTCCTTGCGGTCCGGGCGTCTTTCAGGCTTGCGAATTGGCCGCGCCGGAGCGCGATCCGTGTCTTAGTTGTGGTAGGCAGCTTCGCCGTGCGAGGCGAGGTCGAGACCTTCGCGTTCGGCTTCGACCGGAACGCGCAGGCCAACGATGACGTCGGTGATCTTGAACAGGATCGCCGAGCCGACGCCGCACCATACGACGGTGACGAGAACGGCCTTCACCTGGGTGAAGAACTGCGCACCCATGGTCACGCCTTCGGCGTAACCAATGCCACCCAGCGCCGACGAGGCGAAGATGCCGGTTGCCAGCGCGCCGAACAGGCCGCCGATGCCGTGGACGCCGAAGACGTCAGCGGTGTCGTCGTAGCCGAACTTGTTCTTGATCACGGAGACGAAGAAGTAGCACAGCGGGGAGACGATCAGGCCCATGACGATCGCACCCATCGGACCGGCAATGCCGGCGGCCGGGGTGATGACGACGAGACCGGCGATCATGCCGGAAGCCGCGCCGAGCATGGATGCCTTGCCGCGGGTGAAGGTTTCGACGATCGACCAGGACACAACAGCGGCTGCCGTTGCAACGAAGGTGTTGATCGTGGCGAGCATGGCGCCGCCGGTGGCTTCAAGGTTCGAGCCGGCGTTGAAGCCGAACCAGCCGAACCAGAGCATGGCCGCACCAACCAGGGTGAGGGTCATGGAGTGCGGAGCCATCATGTCCTTGCCGTAGCCGGTGCGCTTGCCGACCATGATCGCGCCAACCAGACCGGCAACGCCGGCGTTGATGTGCACGACGGTACCGCCGGCGAAGTCAAGTGCGCCCCAGCCGAAGATCAGGCCGTTTGCGTCCCAGACCATGTGGGCGATCGGGAAGTAGACGAAGGTGACCCAGAGCAGGCAGAAGAGAACCGATGCCGAGAACTTGATGCGTTCGGCAAAGGCGCCGACGATCAGGGCCGGGGTGATGGCGGCAAACGTCATCTGGAAGACGATGAAGATGTATTCCGGAATGACGGCGTCAGAGAAAGTTGCCGCCGTGCTGTCCGGCGTGACACCGGCCAGGAAGAGCTTGGCGAAACCGCCGAAATACGGGTTGGTCGATCCGCCGAAGGCGAAGGAGTAGCCGTAGAGAACCCATGCGATCATGATCGCAGAGCCGATAACGGTGCACTGCATGAGAACGGAGAGCATGTTCTTGGCGCGCACGAGGCCGCCGTAGAACAGGGCAAGGCCCGGGATCAACATGAAGAGGACGAGGATGGTGCAGACGAACATGAAGGTGGTGTCACCCTTGTTCGGAACCGGCGCGGCAGCGGCCGCTTCGGCAACAGCAGGTGCTGCTTCCTGCGCGAAGGCGATGACCGGCGCCAGCAGTGCTGCCGACGCGGCGCCAATGCGCAGCAATGTGGATTTCGACTTGGCAAATGACATCAGAAAAAACTCCCCTAGCGGCCGTTCTTACAGAGCTTCGGTATTGGTTTCGCCAGTGCGGATACGCACGGCCTGATCAATCGGATAGACAAAGATCTTGCCGTCGCCGATCTGACCTGTCTTGGCCGACGATGCGATGGCTTCAACAGCCTTGTCCGCAAGCTCGGAGGAAACTGCGATCTCGATCTTCAGTTTCGGCAGAAAGCTGACGGCATATTCCGTGCCGCGGTAGATTTCAGTATGTCCCTTTTGGCGTCCGTATCCCTTGACCTCGGTCACGGTCAGGCCCTGGATGCCCACAGCGGTGAGGGCTTCGCGCACCTCGTCCAGCTTGAACGGCTTTATGATAGCCATCACAATCTTCATCTGGTTTCCCATCCTTTGCTTGTCCTCGGCGCGGAGCCGACTCTCCTTGACGCAGGCTAGATCAATTTGCCTAGCGACCAGACACTGCCATTCAAACTATGTGCCAGTTTGGGAGACGACGAATAAGTTATTGAAATGTAAAGATTATAAAGAGTCGTTCTAATAAACAGGCAAATGAACGGGCGATGTGCGCACAAAAAATAGGCAAAAAAACAAAATTGCCGGCGTTTTAATCATTTGCTCTTTTGCGGATCAAACCCTCCTGGGCGACCGAAGCAATGAGGCGGCCATCACGGGTAAAAATGCTGCCGCGGGTCATGCCCCTGGCGCCGGCAGCGCTCGGGCTGTCCTGGGTATAGAGCAGCCAGTCGTCGAGTGCGCAGGGTCGGTGGAACCACATCGCATGATCTAGGCTTGCCACCTGCAGCTCGGGATCGAAGATCGACGTGCCATGGGCATAAAGCGAGGTGTCGAGCAGGGTCATGTCGGACAGATAGGCAAGGATCGCTGCCCGGTAGTGGCCATCTTCGGGAACGATGCCTGCGGCACGGACCCAGATATGCGCCTGCGGATCGAGCTTCTCCTTCGACAGGTAGTGGACCAGCGACACGGGGCGGATCTCGATCGGCCGCTCGCGGCCCCAGTATTTCTTCACCATGTCCGGCGCCTTGGCGAGGAAGGCTTCGCGGAATTCCGTCTCGCCCATCAGCTGTTCCGGCCGCGGCACGTCGGGAATGGCGACCTGATGGTCGAAGCCCGGTTCTGCGAGCTGGAAGGAGGCAGACATGGAGAAGATGGCCTTGCCATGCTGGATGGCCACGACGCGGCGTGTGGTGAAGCTCGCGCCATCGCGAATGCGCTCGACCTGATAGACGATCGGCACCGAAGGATCGCCGGGCCGCATGAAATAGGCATGCAGCGAATGCACCAGGCGATCGGTGTCGACGCAGCGTTGCGCGGCCATCAGCGCCTGGGCAATCACCAGCCCGCCGAAGACGCGTTGCCAGCCATTCTGCGGGCTGTTGCCGCGAAACAGGTTTTCCTCGAGCTTTTCCAGATCGAGACGCTCGATCAGATCCTGCATCGGTTTCGTCTGTTCATGTGGCTGCGACATAATGCATGGCTCCGCTTATAGGCACCCGTTCAAGGCTGATCTATATAGGAGCCAGAATGTCTACAAGAGCAAAGGATTTCGCCATGCTGGATGTGCTGGTTGTTGGCGGCGGCTATGTCGGTCTTTCGGTTGCGGTTGCGATCAAGCAGGCCGCGTCCCACCTGAATGTCGAAGTGATCGAGGCAGCCCCGGAGGATGCCTGGAAGAAGGATCCTCGCGCCTCTGCCATCATTGCCGCAGCGACGAAGATGCTCGATGTTTTCGGTCTCTGGGACCGAATCCAGCCGGATGCCCAGCCGATCAACCGAATGATCGTCACCGATTCGAAGACATCCGATCCGGTACGCCCGGTGTTTCTCACCTTTGACGGCGCGATCGAGGACGGTCGTCCCTTTGCCCACATGATCCCGAATGTCAGCATGGTGGCTGCACTGCGCGATGCCTGCGCTGCTGCCGGCATTGCGATCCGCCACGGTCTGCGGGCCACCGGATTTCGTGATACCGGTCCGTCCGCCGAACTGACGCTCTCTGATGGCACGGTTGTCGCCGCCCGGCTCGTGGTCGCCTGCGACGGCGTGCGCTCAAAGCTGCGCGATCTGGCCGGGATCAAGACCGTTACCTGGAACTACAACCAGTCCGGTATCGTCACCACGGTCGAGCACGAGCGCCCGCACGAGGGCGTGGCCGAAGAGCATTTCCTGCCGGCCGGGCCGTTTGCCATCCTGCCGCTCAAGGGCAATCGTTCGTCGCTGGTCTGGACCGAGCGCACGGCCGATGCCGATCGTCTGGTCGCCTCGGACGAACTCGTCTTCGAGGCCGAACTGGAGCGGCGTTTCGGCCACAAGCTCGGCCAGATCCGCGCGACAGAAGATCGCCGCGCCTTCCCGCTCGGGCTGACACTGGCGCGTGCCTTCGTCACGCCGCGGCTGGCGCTGGCGGGCGATGCGGCGCATGGCATTCATCCGATCTCGGGCCAGGGTCTCAATCTCGGCTTCAAGGATGTTGCGGCATTGGCGGAAACCGTCGTCGATGCCGACCGGCTCGGGCTCGACATCGGTTCGCTCCATGTGCTCGAGCGCTATCAGACCTGGCGGCGGTTCGACACGTTCCGCATGGGCGTCACCACCGACGTGCTTAACCGGCTGTTTTCCAACGACATCACGCCGATCAGGGTCTTGCGCGATCTCGGCCTCGGGATCGTCGATCGCCTGCCGAGCCTCAAGGGTTATTTCATCCGCGAGGCGGCCGGTACATCTGCCGGCGAGGGGCCAAGGCTGCTATCCGGCCAGTTCATCTGAAGGACTGGCCTCCTCCCGCCCGCACGCAGGGTCATGGCCAGGGTCATGGCCAAGGCCATGGCCAGCGACAGCGGGGCGTACGGCGCCATGGCCGCGTCGGCGGGCGTTCAGTCTTCCAGCTTGCGGGCTTCCGACACCAGCATGATCGGGATCCCGTCCCGGATCGGATAGGCAAGCCGTGCCTTTTCCGAGATCAGTTCATTGTGCTCGCGATCGAATTTCAGCGTGTTCTGCGTCAGTGGGCAGACCAGCAGCTCCAGCAGCTTCGGATCGACCAGGCTGGTGCGGTTCTCGACCATGGCGCTCTCTATTGCAGCATGCTGTCGGCATCGCCGAAGGTGCGCGCGAGTACGATCTCGGTAATGGCGATCAGCGTCTCGGCGCGGGTCTTGAGGTCCGGGGCTTCAAGCAGGGCCTGCTTTTCCGCCGGACCGAAAGGCGACATCATCGACAGCGAATTGACCAGTGTCACATTGCTGGCGCGCTCGACGCTTTCCCAGTCCGCTTCCAGCTTGTTGGCATCGAGATAGGCACGAAAAGCAGCCAGCAGGCCGACACGATCGACCTGACCTTCGTCCTCGCTGGTGGTGAGGTCGGTGATGAACGGTGCGATATGGAAGGATCGGTATGGCTTGGAGCCGGCCACTTCCTCCAGCAGCCGGAACCGGCAGATGCCGGACAGCGAGATGACATAGCGGCCGTCGCCGGTCTCGGTAAACGATGTGATGCGCCCGATACAGCCGACCTGGGAAAGCGCTGGCCTTTCCGGCAGGATATTGGTCTGCGGCTCGCTCATCGCCGGCTGGATCATGCCGATCAGCCGATTGCCGGAAAGGGCTGCGTCGAACAGCGCCAGATAACGCGGTTCAAAGACGTTGAGGGGCAGTTGCCCGCCGGGCAAAAGCAGCACGCCGGAGATCGGGAAAACGGGGATTGTCTCCGGCAAGTCACCGGCGGTCAGATATCTGGCATTTCCCACTTGCATCGAAGCACATCCTGTCCGGCCAAAACCGGCCTCTAGTCTCACTTCCTTATTTGGAACACGCGGGGCAAAACTCAAGGCCGCGCGGTGGAGTTCGGCAAAAGAGTGGTCGGCGTCACGAAAAGAGAATCGAGGACAGCTTGCGGCGGGCCATGATCGTTGCCGGCTCCTTCGGTCCCCAGACCTCGAAAAACTGCAGCAGCTGGCGGCGTGCACCGTCGTCGTCATAGGCGCGGTCGCGTCGCATGATCAGCAGCAGATGTTCGGCCGCTTCCTCGCGCCTGCCTTCGACATTGCGGATCTTGGCAAGCTTCATGCGCGCGTCGTGATCGTCGGGATCGAGCGAAAGCGTGTGTTCGAGCGCCACCGGATCGCCGAGCTTGCGCGCCTCGTCGATCTGGTCGAGACGCTTCAATTGCGCCTGCACTTCCGGTGCCTTGGCAAGTTCTTCCGGCAATTGTGTCAGCAGTTCGCGGGCGCGGACATGCTGGTTGGCGACAATCATGCATTCGGCCATGCCGGCCAGCGCCTTGACATTGTCCGGATCGGCCTGGAGCACGGCGGCAAACAGCTGCGCCGCACCGTCGATGTCGCCGGCTGCGACCAGGCCGGAAGCCTCTTCCAGTACAGCCGCGATCTCGGCTGCCTGGTCGGCACCGGCGGGGCCTGCGACCTTGTCGATGAATTGCTTGACCTGGCTTTCCGGCAGCGCGCCCATGAAGCCGTCGATCGGACGGCCGTCGACGAAGGCGACGACGGCCGGGATCGACTGGATGCCGAGCTGGCCCGGAATGGCCGGATGATCGTCGATGTTCATCTTGACCAGCTTGACGCGGCCCTCGGCCTCGTTGACGGCCTTTTCGATCACGGGGGTCAATTGCTTGCACGGGCCGCACCAGGGGGCCCAGAAATCGACCAGAACCGGCTGCAGGCGCGATTCCTCCAGCACGTCCCTGGTGAAGCCCGCCGTTGTCGTATCCTTGATCAGCGCCGCTGCCGGGGCTTGGCTTGCTGCTTGGCTTGGCGCGGGGCTCGCTGCGGGGCTGTCGCCAAATTGCGCCTTGGCCGTCATCTGCTGGTTGCCGTAACCGCCAAAGGGATTGCCGTAGTCGCTCATGTGCGTTTCTCCCGCCTGTTTTTCGCCCGCCTGATCAGGGCTGCTGAACTGCCTTAAAGATCGTATGTCAGGCTGTCACTTTCAAGACAAGCGGCTGATGGCCGGTTGCCTCGATGAAGCGCAGCAGGTCCTGGCTGCCGATCGAGGTTGTCGCATCATTCGAGAGCGGATGCCCGTTGATGATTTCATGTTTCATCAGATCGGCGTCGAGCACGAAAGTCACATTGTTGCCGGTGTCGTTGATCGCGCCGAACGCGGTCACGGCACCTGGCACGACGCCGAGATAGTCCATCAGCTTTTCCGGCTTGCCGAACGACACCTTGCTGGCAGCGCCGATGATCGTGTGCACGGTCTTCAGATCGACCACGGCGTTTTCCTCGACGGTGAGCAGGAAGAAATGGTCCTTCTTATCCTTGACGAAAAGGTTCTTGGTATGGCCGCCGGGGATCTCGTCGCGCAAAGACACCGATTCGGCCACGGTGAACACCGGCGGATGGGTCTTGGTCTTGTGCTCGATGTTCAGTCCATCAAGAAAGCGGAACAGATCTTCCGCGGTTTTGGCATCGGCATTTAGCGGCTGGGCAATATCGGTTTCGGCGGTCATTTTGGCATTCCTGTTCAAGGCTGTTGCGGCAGGTCTAGCGGATTCCGCCGCCAGAGATAGGCCCGTCTCCGACACCTGACAATCTAACGCGCGGCAGAAAAGCCCGCGTTTTCTGGGGTTTGCGAGATTTTTTCAACTTCGCTGCATTTTTTTCGCAGCAAACTTTCATTTCCCTGTTGCAATTGAAAATCGTTTGAGCGATATAGCGCCCGTCGCCGCAGAAACGGCGGCCCACGATCCACTGACTACCCCAGGATCGAGGTTATGAGCGGGTGTAGCTCAGGGGTAGAGCACAACCTTGCCAAGGTTGGGGTCGAGCGTTCGAATCGCTTCACCCGCTCCATTTTCTTCCAATGACGACATTGATGGAAATTGGCACGCCACGGCGTGTTGCGGTTTCATGTGCCTATTTCACGTTTCGTGGATGTCGGGACAGGCGCGCACGAACCTGCCCCCTTCGAACCCATCACTTAGCTCTTCGAAAACACATAATCCGTTTCCTGGCGCAGGACTTCGCCCGGACGCAGGACCGCATTGGGGAAGCCCTTGTGGTTGATGGCGTCCGGCCAGATCTGGGTTTCCAGGCAGAAGCCGGCAAAGGCGCCGTAGCGGCGGCCGTCCAGTCCGGGAGCGTCGGGTGCGACCTTGCCGCCGGCATAGAACTGCACGCCGGGCTCAGTGGTGCGGACTTCCAGCGAGACGCCGGAATTGACGCTGCGGGCCAGTGCCACGCTGCGCTTGTCGGTCCGGGCGGGCGAGAAGCAGAAATTGTGGTCATAGCCCAGTTGCGCGCCGTCCACCGTCTGCCGGATCGGGCGCATCTCGCGAAAATCGAAGTCGCTGCCGGCGACGGGACGGATCTCGCCGGTGGGGATCAGCCGGTCGTCGACCGGGGTAAAATGATCGGCGGCGATCATCAGGTCATGGCCGAGAATGTCATCGCGGCCATCGAGATTGAAATAGGAATGATGGCAGACATTGGCGATGGTCGGCTTGTCGGTCGTGGTCTCGAAGACGACCGACAGCGTGCCTTCCGGCTTTAGCGTATAGGTCGTCGTGGTCCGCGTAGTGCCGGGATAGCCGGCGCGGCCTTCCGCGTCGCTGATTTCCAGCGTCACGCTGTCGGGAGACAGGCCGAGGATCTTCCAGTTGCGCTTGCCCATGCCGTCGGAGCCGCCATGCAGATGGCTTAAGCCGCGCTCGTTCAATTCGAGCTGGTAGTCGGTGCCGTCGAGCGTGAAGCGGCCGTTGCCGATGCGGTTGGCGCAGCGGCCGGGCGTGGCGCCGAAATAGGGCGAGTGGTTGAGGTAGCCGTCGAGCGTGTCGAAGCCGAGCACCAGCGGCGCGGCATGGCCTTCCAGGCGCAGATCCTGCAGGGCTGCGCCATAGGTGATGATCGAGGCCGTCAGGCCGCCGCCGCTCAGCGTCACCTTGTCGACGGTCTCGCCGTTTGCCGTCTGTCCGAATGCCTGCCTTGCCATGTGTCTCTCCCGGTATTGCGTTTGTTGTTCTGTCTTATCGTGCCAGTTCGCGGGCCGCCGCCTCCAGGCCACCCAGCGTCAGGGGAAACATCCTGTTCTCCAGCAACCGGCGAATCAATCCGACCGACATCGTATAGTCCCATTGCGGCTCGGTCAGTGGATTGATCCATAGATGGCGGCGGAAATGTCCGGTCAGCCTCTGCAGCCAGACCGCGCCACTTTCGGTGTTCCAGTGTTCGACAGAGCCACCCGGCTGGGTGATCTCGTAAGGGCTCATCGCCGCATCGCCAACAAAGATCAGCCGGTAGTCCGGCCCGAAAGTGCGGATGATATCCTGTGTCGCGATCGTATCGGCATGGCGCCGACGATTGTCCTTCCAGACCCGCTCATAAGGGCAATTGTGGAAGTAGAAATAGTCCATGTGGCGAAACTCGGCGCGGGCCGCCGAAAACAGCTCCTCGACGCCTTTGACATGATCGTCCATCGAACCGCCGATGTCGAAGAACATCAGCAGCTTGACCGCATTCTTGCGCTCGGCCTGCGTCTTGACGTCGAGATAGCCGTGTTCGGCGGTGGCGCGGATCGTGCCGGCAAGGTCGAACTCTTCGGCTGCTCCTTGCCGGACAAACCGGCGCAACCGTCTCAGCGCGACCTTGATGTTGCGGGTTCCCAGCTCGACATTGTCGTCGAGATTGCGGAATTCGCGGCTATCCCAGACCTTGACCGCGCGCCGGTGACGGCTCTCCTCCTGACCGATGCGCACGCCTTCCGGATTGTAGCCATAGGCGCCGAAAGGCGAAGTGCCGGCGGTGCCGATCCATTTCGAGCCGCCCTGGTGGCGCTCTTTCTGCTCGGCGAGGCGCTGTCGCAGCGTTTCCATCAGTGCGTCGAAGCCGCCCAGCGCCTCGATCAGCTTCTTGTCATCTTCCGAAAGGTGCCTTTCGGCAAGCCTGCGCAGCCATTCGTCAGGGATGGCAACGGTCTCGCCGCCGTCGCCCGACGGCTCGGCAACGAGGCCGCCGAAGATTTCGCCGAACACACGGTCAAAACGGTCGATGAAACGCTCGTCCTTGACCAGCGTCGTTCGGGCGAGAAAATAGAAGCCGTCGATATCGAAATCGACCAGCCCCGCCTGCATGCCCTCCAGCAGCGACAGATATTCCCGCAGCGTCACCGGGATCTTCTCTTGTCTGAGCCGCAGGAAGAAAGGCAGGAACATCGGCGTTCAGAGGTTCTTCTGGTAGATGATGAAGGGCGTCTTGTCGGCGATCCTGTCATAGAGCCGCCTGGCTGTCCCGTTGAATTCCTGGGTCATCCAGTAGACCTCCCTGGCATTCTCCGCTTCTGCCACCCGATAGACCGCCTCGATCAGGGCCCGGCCGATGCCCTTTCCGCGGACATCCGGGTCGGCGTAGAGGTCCTGCAGGTAGCAGATGTTGTCGATATGCCAGCAGGAGCGATGGAAGAGGATATGGGCAAGGCCGACGGGTCTGCCGTCGACCAATGCCAGCAGCCCGCGATATTCGCCGGCACCGCCGGAGATGAGCCGGGCAAAGGTCGCCTGATAGATCTCCTCCGGCAGTTCGGTTTCGTAGAAGGCCAGATAGGCCTTCCACAGACGCCGCCAGTCCTGTTCGTCGGCTGCGATAAGCGGCCGGATTTCCACGAGTGCTGCGTCTGAATGGGCCATGGCTACAGATCCTTGCCGATCTCGTTCACATCATAGGGCGTCGTCTGGTAGATCTCGTTGATCCAGTTGCCGAACAGCAGATGCGCATGGCCGCGCCAGCGATTGAGCGGCGCCAGCGTGTCGTCGTTATGGGGGAAATAGTTGTGCGGCATCTTGATCGGGATGCCGGCATTGACGTCGCGGAAATATTCATCCGCCAGCGAGGTGGAATCATATTCGACGTGGTTGAACATATAGAGGCGCTTGGCGCGGTCCTCCTGCACCAGGCAGACGCCCATCTCGTCGGATTCGAGCAGGATGTTCAGGCTCTTTTCCGTCTCGATCTCGGCACGGCGGACTTCCGTCCAACGTGACACAGGCACCTGGAAATCATCGGAAAAGCCGTTGAGGAACACCGAGGATGGCGCCAGGTTGCGATGGCGATAGACGCCGAATGCCTTTTCCTTCAGCGGATGCTTCGGCACCTTGTGAAAATGGTAGATCGCCGCCATCGCGCCCCAGCAGACATTCATCGACGAATGCACATGGGTTTCGGTCCAGTCGAAGATCTGCGCCATCTCATTCCAGTAGGTGACATCCTCGTATGGCATGGTCTCGACCGGCGCGCCGGTGACGATGAAGCCGTCGAACTTGCGGTGCTTCACCTCGTCCCAGGTCTGGTAGAAGGACAGGAGATGCTCTTCGGACGTGTTTTTCGCCTTGTGGCCGCCGACGCGCACCAGAGTGAGCTCGACCTGCAGCGGCGAGGCGCCGATCAGGCGGGCAAACTGCAGTTCCGTCTTGATCTTGTTCGGCATGAGATTGAGCAGGCCGATCTGCAGCGGGCGGATGTCCTGGCGGACAGCCACCGTTTCGGTCATCACCCGAACGCCCTCATGCACGAGGGTTTCAAAGGCGGGCAGTGTATCGGGAATCCTGATCGGCATCTTGCTCTCAACTTTCCGTGTCGCGACGGTACTAGACCGCCAAAACAAAAATACCGGCAGCTTTGCATATCGCTACCGGTCCTTGGAAAGTGTTGAACTTGCCTCGGCCCTTTAGCGACTTATTTTACGTGGCTGCAAGCCGGCCGGCCAAATCACCACGAAACACCCGCGCTGTTTACGCCTGTCAGGCCTGCAAATCAACGAAAAAACATGGCGCAATGCAGCGCAGGTGAGGTGCTACCGCTAGCGCCCCTCCCGACGCGCCATAAAGGCCAGCCGTTCGAAAAGATGCACATCCTGTTCGTTCTTCAGCAGCGCGCCGTGCAGTTTCGGCAGCGCGTGTTTCGGATCGCCGCGCAGGTCGGCGGGATCGATATCGTCGGCGACCAGCAGCCGGATCCAGTCGAGTGCCTCGGATGTCGAGGGCTTCTTGCGCAGGCCGGGCGTCTCGCGGATCTCGTAGAACTGGGTCAGCGCATTGCGCAGCAGTGTCTGCTTGATGCCGGGGTAGTGCACCTCGACAATGCGGGCCAGCGTGTCGGCTTCGGGGAAGCGGATATAGTGGAAAAAGCAGCGGCGGAGAAATGCGTCCGGCAGTTCCTTTTCGTTGTTCGAGGTGATGATGACGATCGGCCGGACCCTGGCCTTCACCAGTTCGCCGGTCTCGTAGACATGGAATTCCATGCGGTCGAGTTCCTGCAGCAGGTCGTTGGGAAACTCGATATCGGCCTTGTCGATCTCGTCGATCAGGAGCACGCATTTCCGCTCGGCGGCAAAGGCTTGCCAGAGCTTGCCGCGGCGGATGTAGTTGCCGACGTCATTGACGCGCGGGTCACCGAGCTGGCTGTCGCGCAGCCGCGAAACGGCATCATATTCGTAGAGACCCTGCTGCGCCTTGGTCGTCGACTTGACGTTCCATTCGATCATCTCGAGGCCAAGGGCTGCGGCCACCTGGCGCGCCAGCTCGGTCTTGCCGGTGCCGGGCTCGCCCTTGACCAGCAGTGGCCGCTCCAGCGCAATCGCGGCATTGACCGCGATCATCAGATCCTTGTCGGCGACATAGTCGGCGGTCCCGGTGAACTGCATTGTCTGTTTCCTCATGCGCTGTCTGGTGCGAAACCTAGTGAGCCTGGCGGGTTCATGCAAGCGCAAGCCGGTCCTCGATCCGGGTGTCGGATACGGGCTAGCCGGGGTGTTGCGGCGCAGATAAAGCTTGTATTTACGCCGAAATCTGACAGTCTGAAGCGACTTCAGTTTCACACGTCCAGTTGAGGCGCGTCTCCCCCCACAGGGACGGGATCACCGGCGCCGGATGTGTCAGATTTTTCTTCCTTGATCAAAACAAAGCCGGCCACCGTCTTGCGGTCGTCGCCACCAGCCGTCGCAATGGCGGGCTTGCGTGTCTTTTCGAAACAGAAACTTCCCCCGGTATGCGATCAGAGCGTCCCGGCGGCTTTGCTACACCCGCAGCGCCCGGCGCGCGGAGGAGACCCTGATGAGTGGACATAAATTTGCAATCGGCGACATGATCTTCCTGAAGGACGGTCCTGTGCGCGTGGCGCGTACGCCGGGTGTCTGCAAGATCACCGCGACGCTGCCCGAGACCGGCGGCAAACGCCAATACCGGGTGCGCTTCGAAGCCGAGAATTTCGACCGTTGCGTCGGCGAAGACGATATCGACCCCACCCGCAGCCAGACGCCGAAACAGGCGCCGGCCCATATACAGAAGGAACAAGGTCCATGGCTAAAGGTCAACAGCGTTCGAACCGCGAAGTAAGAAAGCCGAAGAAGGACAAGGACAAGCCTGCCTCTTCTGCTCCGGTTTCCAGCTTCACCAATCAGATGAAGACGGCCGAAACCACCGGCACCAAGAAGCGCTGACGGGTCCGGCCCTGCAGCCGTCACGATCGATCCGCGGCAACGGCATGCGTTGCCGCGCTTTCCTTGCGTGATCTGGCATCGCGTGAATCGGCATCGTGTCGTCTGGCATTGCATGATCGGGGCGTGATCGGGCTTTTGCTTTTGGCACAAGATGGGTTATGGGCAGAGCCATGACGCAGCGCATCTTTTCCATCCTTCTCGGCGGGCTTGTCGAACCGACCGACCGGCTGAAGGCCGCCGTCGCTGAAAGCCGCGTGATTGCGGCCGATGGCGGCATGCGCCATGCGGCCGTACTCGGTCTCAAGCCGGAGCTCTGGGTCGGGGATTTCGACAGTTCGGACGATCTGCCGGTCGAGGATTTTCCCGATGTGCCGCGCATGCCCTATCCGGCGCGCAAGGCCTCGACCGATGGCGAGATCGCCGTCGACGCGGCTCTGTCGCGCGGTGCGACGCGGCTGATCCTGGCCGGTGCGCTCGGCGGCGAACGCTCCGATCATGCGCTGATGCATCTTCTGTCGGCGGTGGCGCTTGCCAAGCGCGGGATCGACGTGGTGATGAGTTCGGGTCTCGAAGAGGCCTATCCGCTTTTGCGTGCGCCGCGGGTCATCGACCTGCCCAGGGGTTCGCTGTTTTCCGTTCTCGGTCTCACCGATCTTGCCGGCCTGACGATCGAGAATGCCCGTTATCCACTTGCCGATTACGATCTTGCCTTCGGATCGTCGCGCACCATTTCCAACGTCGCGGAAGGGCCTGTGCGCTTCTCGCTGACACGCGGTGACGCGGTGATCCTTGCCCGCCCTCATGACATGACCGGAGCCTGAAGCCTTGGCGCCTCCCATCCTGAAACTCGACGACATCTTTCTTTCCTTCGGTGGCGCCCCGCTGCTCAACGGAGCCAATCTGCAGATCGAACCGGGCGACCGGATCTGCCTGGTTGGCCGCAACGGCTCGGGCAAGTCGACGCTGATGAAGATCGCCGCCGGCATGGTCGAGGCACAGTCGGGCGAGGTTTTCCGTCATCCTTCGTCGACGGTCCGCTACCTGGAACAGGCGCCGGATTTCGGCGCCTACACCACGGTCCAGGCCTATGCCGAAGCCGGTCTTGGGCCGGGCGACGATCCGTATCGCGTGACCTATCTGCTCGAGCATCTGGGCCTCACCGGCCAGGAAGATCCGGCCAGCCTGTCGGGTGGCGAGGCGCGGCGTGCGGCGCTTGCCCGCGTCATGGCGCCCGAGCCCGACATCCTGATGCTCGACGAGCCGACCAACCATCTGGACCTGCCGACCATCGAATGGCTGGAAGGCGAGCTTGCCAAGAGC
The DNA here is from genome assembly GCF_902706095.1 of Rhizobium sp. 18065. GTDB lineage: Bacteria > Pseudomonadota > Alphaproteobacteria > Rhizobiales > Rhizobiaceae > Allorhizobium. The sequence goes on along the minus strand of NZ_CACSJP010000007.1, from coordinate 289,672 downwards.
CGCAGTGCCCTGGTGGTCATCTCCCATGACCGTCGTTTTCTCGAAAAGGTCTCGACCGCCACGGTCTGGCTCGACCGCGGCCTGTCGCGACGGCTCAACCGGGGCTTTGGCCATTTCGAGGAATGGCGCGACAAGGTGCTGGAAGAGGAAGAGATCGAGCAGCACAAGCTCGGCAAGGAAATCCAGCGCGAGGAGCACTGGCTGCGCTATGGCGTGACCGCCAGGCGCAAGCGCAACATGCGCCGCCTCGGCAATCTGCAGAGCCTGCGCGCCGACTATCGCGGCCACAAGGGACCGCAAGGCACGATCCAGGCCTCCGTCAGCGAAGGCCGGGAAAGCGGCAAGCTGGTGGTCGAGGCCGACAAGATCACCAAGGCTTACGGCGACCGGACCATCGTCGCGCCGTTTTCGATCCGGGTGCATCGCGGCGACTGCATCGGCCTGATCGGCCCGAACGGCGCCGGCAAGACGACATTGCTGAAGATGCTGACCGGCCAGATGAAGCAGGATTCCGGCAAAATCAAGCTTGGCACCAATCTCGAGATCGCCGTACTCGACCAGAAGCGCGAGGATCTCGATCCGGACGACACGCTGGCGAATTACCTGACCGACGGCCGCGGAGAAAACCTGCTGGTCAATGGCGAGCAGAAGCATGTGACCGGCTATATGAAGGAATTCCTGTTCCAGCCGGAACAGGCACGTACCCCGATCCGCAACCTGTCGGGCGGCGAGCGGGCGCGGCTGATGCTGGCGCGGATCATGGCCAAGCCGTCGAACCTCTTGATCCTCGACGAGCCGACCAACGACCTCGACATCGAGACGCTCGATCTGTTGCAGGAGATCGTCGCCGGCTATTCTGGCACCGTCATCCTGGTCAGCCATGACCGCGATTTCCTCGACCGCACCGTGACCTCGACGATCGCCCCGGCCGATCCGGAAAATCCGGATGGCCGCTGGATCGAATATGCCGGCGGCTATTCCGACATGCTGGCGCAGCGCAAGGGTGTCGAGGACGAGCGGAAGAAGGCGGAAAAGGCGGAGAAGGCGAAGGCGCAGGAGGCTTCGGGCAAGCCGGCCGAGAGCGGTGGCGCGAAGGGCCGGGGCAAACTGTCGTTCAAGCAGAAGTTCGCGCTGGAGAACCTGCCGAAGGAGATGGAAAAGGCACAGAAGGAGATCGCCGCCCGCGAGGCGAAGATGGCTGATCCGACCCTGTTTGCCAAGGACGCCGCGACGTTCAACAAACTCGCCGCCGAGACGGAAAAGCTGCGCGACAGCGTAACCCGGATGGAAGAGGAATGGCTTGAACTGGAAATGCTGCGCGAGGAACTGGAGGGGTAAGAGGCGGCGCTGCTGATCCACCCCGCTTTTGAGGTCTGGTACATCGATGATGCTGACGTGGTGATTTGCATCTCCTGTCATCATTGAGGGATTGCGATGCGGCGTACAGTGCTTCCGGTGTGATAAGCCTGAGCGTCTGGTGTTTGCCCGCTTTGGCGTTTGGTTCGGGCAACACCTCCTCTGCCCTGCCGGGCAGTTTGTCACTGCAAACGAACCACTGGATCGTTTGCCTCCGTGTTCGGCAACACCCCCTCTGGCCTGCCGGCCATCTCCCCCACAAGGAGGGAGATCGGCAGGTGGTTTGCCGCTCGCCCAAACGGAAATCTTGTTTGTTCGAAGCCGATGCAATGGTGCGATGTCTTGTCGTCCATGTGTTTACCTGAGCAATGCAGTCCATTGCTCTCCCTCGCGCCGAGGCCTCGGCGATCTCCCCCCGCGTGGGGGAGATGTCGGCGGAGCCGACAGAGGGGGGTGAACTGGCGCTGACGTTTGCCGGTACGGCTGTGGCGACGCTCATGGTTCGGTATTCCACCCAACATCCTCATCATTCCAAACCTTCAAAAATCCCATGCCAAAACACCGGTTGGATGTCCTCCTCCGGGGATAGCGTGTCAGTTTCGGACAGGGCGCCAGAAGCAACCTGATTGAATAAATTATATGGCTCCTTCCGGCGCCCTGTTCGGCGATTTTTGCCGGTTGCATGCGTCTCTCTGGCAAGGCGGCTCTGGCCGGCGAAACCAAGCGTTTCACCGTCAACCGGGCTTGGGTCCGAAACGTCTCATCGAGACGTCCTGGCCGGGTGCCCGGGAGGTTCTCGGCGGATGTGCGCACATCCCGACCTGACCCTCGCCCGGGGAGCCTTGGCATTGTCGCCGCAGCTCCCGCCGTCTTTGTCACCGCAACCGAAAGATCAATCACTCGATCAACCTATCAGGTCCGGCGCCTTGTTTGTGTGCCGCTGAGGCACGTCCGATGGCCGTTGGGATCGAGGTTGGCTCAAACCATCCGAGGTCTTTGCCATCCACCACCCCGCCACCGGAGGGAGACCGTTGCATCCGGCCCGGAGGGTCTGGCCTGCGACAGCCGCGCCCTCCGGCGCCGGTTCCGCTTCGCCGGGCTCGCAACACCCGGTGTATCCGAAGGCGGAACGGGGAGGATTATGGCATGGGTGAAAACCAGGGGGATGAAATGGGGTGTGTTTTATTGAAAAGGTTGGGGGAATTGGAAAAGTCATCCCCGCGGGAGGTGGTTGTGCGGTGGTTTGTGCGGGTGAGCCCCCTCATCCGCCCTTCGGGCACCTTCTCCCTCGGGGGGAGAAGGAAGTCAGCGGCCGGGGCGGCCGCTCAGGCGGCGCGGGGCCGCGCGCCGGCCTTGTAAAATCGGTGTACGGAACGACGGACAGGCGCCGATCAATCCACCAGGGCATCCGCAGCGTGGCCGGTGCGTTCCAGATGCAAGAGCCTTGGATTGGTGGCCTTGAGATAGGCGGCGGAGCGGCCGATATAGAGGAGCGTCGTGTCGCCGAGTTCGCCGAGAATGCGGCATAGCCGCTCTTCGGTGGCGGGTTCCAGGCCTTCCAGCACGTCGTAGAAGACCACCCAGCGCGGCTTGCGCAGGAGGATATTGGCGAAGGCCAGCGCCATCTGTTCGTCCTTGTCCAGCGCTCGGTCCCAGCGGGCGCGGTCGTCGAGGCGCCGGACCAGTTCGTCCAGGCCGACGCGGGTGAGGGCTGCAGCCAGTTCGGCATCGGTAAAGCTGGCGGAGGGTGCGGGATAGGCCAAAAGGCTGCGCAAGCGCCCCTCCGGCAGGTAGCCGACCTGCGGCACGAAGAGGATTTCCTCATTGGCGGGCAAGGTCACCTTGCCTTCACCGAACGGCCAAAGGCCGGCCAGCGCATTGAACAGAAGCTTGCGGTTCACGCCCTGGTCGCCATTGACCATGATCTTTTCGCCGGCCCTGATGGTGATATCGCGTTCCTTGAGGCGGAAGGCGCTTTCGCAGGCATCACCGTTGACCCTGACGCAGATCTCCAGCGCCTCGAGGTCGACCTGGCCCGGCTTGCCGCTTGCCATCGTGATGCGCCCGGCGGTCAGCACCTGCTGGTCGAGATCCATCAGGGCAGCACGAAAGACGGTGACGCGCATCAGGGCGGCGCGCCAGTCGGCGATGGCGCCGAAATTGTCGACATACCAGCGCAGCGCCGAATAGACCTGGGTGAAGGCGGCCGCCGCCATCATCAGGCCGCCAAAGCTCATCGGGCCGGCGAAATAGGCGGGCGACGCGATCAGGATCGGCACGATGATCGCCAGCCAGCCGAAACCGGCAGTGACCCAGGTGAGATTGGTCAGCGCCATGGCGAGATGGCGGATCGATCCGATGACGGTGTCGAGCGTCTGGTGGATATGGCGGCGTTCGGTTTCCTCGCCGCGCGCCAGCGCGATCGCTTCCAGATTTTCATTCGCCCGCATCAGCGAGAAACGCAGGTCGGCTTCGCGGGCGTAGCGATCGGCATTGAGCTTCGAGAGCTTGGTACCGACCAGCTGGCTGAGCAGCGAGGCTGCGAGCGCATAGAGGATGGCGCCCCAGACCATGTAGCCGGGGATGGCAAAGCTGTATCCGGCTACATGAAAGGTGAAATTGCTCGACAGGTTCCACAAGACGCCGATGAAGCTGACGAGGAGAATGGTCGACTGGACCAGGCCTATCGTCAGCGAGGTGGTCATTTCGGCGAGTTTGCGGGCGTCTTCATGCAGGCGCTGGTCGGGATTGACGCCGAGCGGGCTCGACATCGACAAGCGGAAGGCCCGTTTGTCCTTGAGCCACTGGTCGACGACATCGCGCGACAGGCCCTCGCGCATATAGAGCGCGGTCATCTGGTTGAGCCAGGTCTGGATGACATTGAGCAGCAGCAGGAAGCCGGCAATGATGGCGAAGTTGCGCAATTCGTTGAGGAAGGCTGAGAGATCACGCCGTTCCAGCGCGTTGTAGAAGGGCGCATTCCACTGATTGAGCAGTACGGTGCCGTAGGCGGTCAGAAGGATGATGCCGAGCAGCGCGGTGGCGACGCCGAGAATGCGGTTGCGGACCGCCGAACGCCAGAAACTGTCGGCGGCAATCGAGACCTGACGGCTGAAACTCAGTTCGACGGTTGCAACGGCGTTTTCCGCGGAGGCCTGCTGCTCGGTATGAAACGTAACCATGCACACTCATCCCATCTATCGAAGGCAAGGTCTAGCATGCGGGGCTTGCGTTTCCCTTACCTGTCGATGCATGGCGGCCTTGCGTGATGTGGAAGGCACATCTTGCGCTGATCCGCGCGGCGCGCTATTTCAGGCGTGCTCTAACGGGGTGCCTTTCGTTCCATCGGGACGAAATGCTGAGAGGCGAAAGCCAACCCGCGGAACCTGATCCGGTTAACACCGGCGGAGGGATTAGACGCGTCGATCGCAAAGCGCCCTATCCCGAGATCAATTGTTTTTTTAGGAGGAGGGCGTCATGCCATCATATCTCGTCGACACCTTGCGTTCCGGCCTTACCGCTTCGCTTCTTGCCACGGGCCTTCTCGGCTCAAGTCTTGCGTTTCCGGCGCATGCCGCCGACAAGACACTGACCGTCTATACGTATGAGAGCTTCATTTCCGAATGGGGCCCCGGGCCGAAGGTCAAGGAAGCCTTCGAGAAGAGCTGCGGCTGCACGGTCAATTTCGTCGGCGTGGCCGATGGCGTGGCATTGCTGACCCGGCTGAAGCTGGAAGGCGAAGGCTCGAAGGCCGATGTGGTTCTCGGCCTCGACACCAGCCTGGCCGAAGAGGCCAAGCAGACCGGCCTGTTCGAGGCCTCCGGCGCCGACCTCGCCAAGGCCAAGGTGCCGGGCGGGTTTTCCGACGAGGTCTTCGTGCCCTATGACTACGGTCATTTCGCCGTGGTCTATGACACCGAGACGCTGAAGACCCCGCCAAAGAGCCTGCAGGAACTGGTCGATGGCGATCCGAGCCAGAAGATCGTCATCGAGGATCCGCGCACCTCGACGCCGGGGCTTGGCCTGCTGCTCTGGGTGAAGTCGGTCTATGGCGACAAGGCGCCGGAAGCCTGGGCGAAGCTCAAGGGCCGCGTGCTGACGGTGACGCCGGGCTGGTCGGAGGCTTACGGCCTGTTCACCAAGGGCGAGGCACCGATGGTGCTGTCCTATACCACGTCGCCGGCCTATCACATGGTGGCGGAAGAGACCGACCGTTATCAGGCGGCGGAATTCTCCGAGGGCCATTACATCCAGATCGAGGTCGCGGGCCTGTTGAAAAACGCGCCGCAAAAGGATCTGGCCCGGCAGTTCCTTGCCTTCATGCTGGAGCCGGGCTTCCAGGACACGATCCCGACGAACAACTGGATGATGCCGGCGGCTGCGACATCCGAGCCGCTGCCGGACGCTTTCGGCAAGCTGGTGCAGCCGAAGACCACGTTCCTGATGAACTCGGCCGAGGTCGCTGCCAACCGCAAGGCGTGGATCGACGAATGGCTGTCGGCGATGACGCTGAACTGAGCCTTGCGGCATGGCACGCCCACGCATCCTGTCGAACGCTGAAAGACTGCCGGCTCTGGCCGGTGGTCTTCTGGTGCTGGCGCTGGTGGCGGGCTTTATCGGCACGGCGCTGGCAGCCCTGCTCAGCGGCCGGATGGACGGCGCGTTCCTCGGCGTGATCGGCGATCCGGTGGTGCATTCGGTGCTGCGCTTCACGCTGTTTCAGGCGGCTCTTTCGACGGTGCTGTCGATTGTCCTCGCCCTGCCGGTTGCCAGTGCGCTGGCGCGCCAGCCGGGTTTTGCCGGTCGTCGCTGGCTGATCCGGTTGATGGCGGTACCGATGGGCCTGCCGGTGCTGATCGGGGCGCTCGGGCTGATCGGTATCTTCGGGCGGCAGGGCATCATCAACGATGGCCTGCTTCTGACCGGTCTTGCCGAGCCGGTGTCGATCTACGGGCTGACCGGCATCCTGATCGCACATGTGTTCTTCAACCTGCCGCTGGCGACCCGGCTGATGCTGTCGGCGCTGGAGCGGGTGCCGGCGGAATACTGGCGCTCGGCGGCAAGCCTCGGCCTGTCGCCGCTATCGACCTTCCGCTTCATCGAATGGCCGGTGCTGGCGCGGGTCATTCCAGGCGCTAGCGGCCTGATCTTCATGCTCTGCGCCACCAGCTTCACGCTGGTGCTGGTGTTTGGCGGGGGGCCGGCGGCAACGACGATCGAGGTGGCGATCTATCAGGCGCTGCGCTTCGATTTCGATCCGGAGCGGGCGGTTTCGCTGGCGCTGATGCAGATCGTCGTCACCGGCGCGATCCTTTCAGCCCTGAGCCTGCTGCCGGCAGCGGTCGATACCGGCCAGACCAGCGGTCGGCGGTTTGTCCGTTTCGACGGCATGGGGCTGCCGATCCGGCTTCTGGATGCTGTCGTGCTCTTGCTGGCGGCGCTGTTTCTCGTGCTGCCGCTGGCGCAGGTGGTCGTGTCGGGGGTGAATGCCGATCTGCTCAAGCTGGTCTGGGAGCCGGCATTCCGGCAGGCGGCGGGCACCAGCCTGATCATCGCATCGTCGGCCGGCCTGCTGTCGCTCGCCTGCGCTTACGGCGTGGTATCGGCCCGGGCCGCGCTTTCGTCGGCGCGCCCTTCCGCCATCGGAGCGCGGCTGTTTTCGGCAGTGCTCGGGGCAAGTTCGTCGCTGGTGCTGCTGGTGCCGACCAGTGTGCTGGCGACCGGCTGGTTTCTGGCGCTGCGCCAGACAGGCGACATCGCCAGCTTCGCACCAGTGATCGTCATCGGCATCAATGCGCTGATGGCGCTGCCGTTTACCATGCGGGTGCTGGAGCCGGCCTTTGTCGAGCACCGGGCACGGACAACCCGGCTTTCGGCCTCGCTCGGGCTAGGTGGATTTTCCCGGTTCCGGCTGGTTGACTGGCCTGTGCTGAAGCGGCCGCTGGCCATGGCGCTGGCCTTTGCCATGGCACTGTCGCTGGGCGATCTCGGGGCGGTGGCGCTGTTCGGATCGGAAAACATCTCGACGCTGCCGTCGCTGATCTATGCGCGCATGGGCAGCTATCGCAGCCATGACGCCGATGGCCTTGCGCTCATTCTCGGGGCCATCTGTCTGGCGCTGGCGCTGGTCGGCGCGCCGCAAGGAAAGGAAATACGCCGATGATGACGGAAGGATCGGCGGCGATCCGCCTCGACCAGGTGCGGTTGACGCTTGGAGCGGTATCCTTCGACTTCGACTGCCGCTTCGAGGCGGGGGCGATCACGGCGGTTGTCGGGGCTTCGGGCTCGGGCAAATCGACCTTGCTCAACCTGATTTCCGGCTTCGAGCGGCCAGACAGCGGGCGCGTCCTGATCGGCGACCAGGATGTTACCGAGCTTGCACCCGCCGCGCGGCCGGTGTCGCTGGTGTTCCAGGACAACAACCTGTTTGCCCATCTCGACCTCTACACCAATATCGGGCTCGGCATTCATCCGGCGCTGCGGTTGACGTCGGCGGACCGCAAAGTGGTGTCGCTTGCGCTGGAGCGGGTCGGACTTGGCGGGTTCGAGCGACGCCTGCCGGGTTCGCTGTCGGGTGGCGAACGGCAGCGGGCGGCCTTTGCCCGGGCACTGGTGCGGCAAAAACCGGTGCTGCTGCTCGACGAGCCGTTTGCGGCCCTCGATCCGGGGCTGCGGGCGGTGATGGTCGATCTGCTCGCCGATCTACACGGCGAGACCGGGGCGACGATCGTGCTCGTCACCCATGATCCGCGCGATGTCGAGCGGCTGGCCAGCGACGTGGTGTTTCTCGAGGCCGGTCGCGTGCTGGTTGCAGCGGCGACGGCTGACTTTTTTGCCCGGCAGGATCTCGACGCGGTTCGGCGTTTTGGCGGACACTTTGCCGAACCCGATGCCGAACCCGGTGCCTCGACCGGTGCCTTGCCGGGTGCCTTGCCGGGTGCTGGCGCTTGGCCTTCGCCTTAATTTCGTCGTTCGCCGGTGTCATGCGCCAAGGGAATGGGTGCTTGGCGTCAACAAGCCTTGGTCATATCGTGTGTCGCCACTATCTTAATCAGCATGCGGTTTTTTCGCATTGTGTGAAATGGCGGCAGATGCTTGATGGGATGGACCGATTCTCGGTTTGGTTGGCTGCGTGATTGCGTGGCTATCGGCCGGGATCTCGGGCTCGACGGGCACTGACGAAGGTGTAGGCAAAGGGGCAGGATGCAGTTTTTGACCGGGAACAGCGCGTTGGCCGCCGAAAACGTTCGGCGGCGCGGGTCCGCGAGGTTTGTCTCGTCGATGGCTGGCCTTGTCAGCCTCAGCCTCCTGCTGTCTTCCTGCCAGTCGCTGTTCGAGCAGGCCTATGTGCCGAGCGTCGCACCGTCGACCAATCCGCAGATCGTCGACGAGGTGCAGAAGGACGATCCGCGGGCGCAGATGGGCGCACGCGAACATCCGCGCATCGTCGCCTCCTATGGTGGCGAATATTCCGACGCGAAGACCGAACGGCTTGTGGCGCGCATTGCCGGGGCGCTGACGGCGGTATCGGAAAACCCGAACCAGTCCTACCGGATCACCATCCTCAATTCGCCGGCGATCAACGCGTTTGCGCTGCCGGGCGGTTATCTCTATGTGACGCGCGGGTTGCTGGCGCTGGCCAATGACGCGTCGGAAGTCGCGGCCGTGCTCAGCCACGAAATGGCGCACGTGACCGCCAACCACGGCATCGAGCGGCAGCGCCGCGAAGAGGCGGAAGTGATCGCCAGCCGGGTGGTCGCCGAGGTTCTGTCGAGCGATCTGGCCGGCAAGCAGGCGCTGGCGCGTGGCAAACTGCGCCTTGCCGCCTTCTCGCGCCAGCAGGAGTTGCAGGCCGACGTGATCGGCGTGCGCACGCTGGGCGAGGCCGGATACGATCCTTATGCGGCGGCGCGCTTCCTCGATTCGATGGCGCGCTACAGCCAGTTCACCTCGGTCGATCCCGATGCCGACCAGAGCCTCGACTTCCTGTCGAGCCATCCGAACGCGCCGCAGCGCGTCGAGCTGGCCAAGCGCCATGCAAGGGCGTTCGGTCCGGAAGGTACGCATGGCGAGACCGGGCGCGACTATTATCTGAACGGCATCAACGGCCTGCTCTATGGCGACAGCCCGCAGGAAGGCTATGTGCGCGGCCAGACCTTCCTGCATGGCACGCTCGGCATCCGCTTCGACGTGCCGGCCGGCTTCCAGATCGACAACAAGGTCGAGGCAGTGCTGGCGACCGGGCCGGGCGATGTGGCGATCCGTTTCGACGGTGTTGCCGACAGCCAGAAGATGACGCTGTCGAACTATATTTCCAGCGGCTGGGTCACCGGGCTCCTGCCGGAAACGATCCAGATGACCATGGTCAACGGGCTGGAGGCGGCGACGGCGCGGGCCTCGGCCGATCGCTGGGATTTCGATATTACCGTGATCCGCATCGGCACGCAGATCTTCCGCTTCCTCACCGCCGTGCCGAAGGGCAGTGCGGCCCTGGAGCCGACGGCGCAGCAGCTGCGCACGAGTTTCCGGCGGATCTCGCCGGAGGAAGCCGCCACGCTGAAGCCGCTGCGGGTTCGCGTCGTCACCGTCGGGGCAAAGGACGATATCGGCACGCTGTCGGCCCGGATGATGGGCACCGACCGCAAGCTCGAACTGTTCCGGCTGATCAACGCGCTCGGACCGACATCGACGGTGGCACCGGGCATGCGGGTGAAGATCATCTCCGAGTGAGGGGTGGAGGGGCCGAGAGGCCCGGCTCCTGCGCTGGATTCGTGCTGTTGCCATGGCGTGCCGAGAGTTTGCAAACTTCGGGCGATTGTCATTTCACGGCGATGACGACCTTTCCCTTCGCCCGACCCGTTTCGACATGCGCCAGTGCTTCGTTGGTCTTGTCGAACGGGAAGATGCGGTCCATCACGGGGCGCAAGCGACCTGTTTCGATAAGCCGGGTGATTTTTTCGAGTTGTTCGCCGTTCGCCCTCATGAAGAGGAATGAATATCGAATTCCGCGGTGTTTCGACTTGTTCCGGATGCCGAAGCTTAGCAGGCGCATGACCTGTTGAAGCAGCCAGCCGGAGCCAGCCTGCCTGGCAAAGTCCAGATCGGGCGGACCGGAAATCGAGATCAGCTTCCCGCCCCGCTTCAGCACGCCGAGGGATTTTTCCAGTGTCTCCTTGCCGAGGCCGTTCAGTACGACATCGTAATCGTGAAGCACCGTCTCGAAGTCTTCAGTCTTATAGTCGATCACGACATCGGCGCCGAGATTTCTGACAAGATCGACATTCGCCGTGCTTGTGGTTGTGGCGACATGGGCGCCGAGATGCTTGGCCAACTGGATAGCTATGGTGCCCACGCCGCCCGATCCAGCATGGATCAGGACTTTCTGCCCCTTCTGCACATTGGCGCGCTCGACAAGGGCTTGCCAGGCCGTCAGGGCGACAAGTGGAATGGAGGCAGCCTGTTCCATGGTCAGATTCATCGGCTTCAGGGCAACATCCGCCTCGTCCATGGCGATGTACTCTGCAAATGTACCGATGCGATCCTGGGCGGGACGTGCGTAGACCTCATCGCCCGTCTTGAACTGCCGGACTTTGGCGCCGACCCGGACGACGACACCGGCGACATCGTTGCCCAGCACCAGGGGAAGGCGATAGGGCAGGATGAGCTTGAACTCTCCGTCCCTGATCTTGCTGTCCAGGACATTGACGCCTGCTGCATGGATCTCGACCAGCACGTCATTGTCGCGCAATTCCGGTTGAGCGATCTCCCCAAGCTTGAGGGTGCCACCCTTGGCGTAGCGGTCGATGAGGTATGCTTTCATGAGACTAACTCCCGTTTGATCGGTGCGAGGCAAGGCGACTTTTCAGCCGGGGAGCCTATTGAATTTCCGCAGGTTCCTGTCGACGAAGGCTTCGGGCAGGAAGCGGCGTAGAAAGCGGACCTGCGCTGCAGCTTTTCCGGCTGTGTAGCGCCTTTTGGGTGACGCGGCATTGGCGGCCCTGACGACTGCCTGGGCGACCACGTCGGGTGCATCACCCTTCGCGACGATCTCGCGCATCAGTCTCTCCGCATCGGCACGAACCGTCTCGTAGAGAGCCAATGGCCGATCCGGGCGCGTGATGTTCTCTTCGAACGAGGTGCGGGTCACACCGGGCTCGACAAGCACGATACGGATGCCCTGGGTTCGTACTTCGTGATCGAGCGATTCCGAGTAACCTTCGATGGCATGCTTGGTCGATGCATAGAGCGCATTGTAGGGCGCCGGGATCAGTCCGAGGATGGAACTCAGATTGATGATGCGCCCCCGACCCTGCCGCCTCATCGCCGGCAGGACGGCATTGGTCATGCGAATGGTGCCGAACACGTTCACATCGAATATGGCCTTGGCCTGCTCCGTCGTGGATTCTTCGGCGCCGCCCAGCAGACCGATCCCCGCATTGTTGACGAGAAGGTCAATTCTTCCCGCACGGCTGAGAACCTCGTCGATGGTGTTCTGTACGGATATATCGTCGATGACATCGCAGACAAGCATGGTGATGCCATCGCTCGTATCAGCCGTCGGCTTGCGACTGGTGCCGAAGACCCGGTAGCCGTCGCGCCGCAGTGCCTTTGCCGTTACCAGCCCGATGCCGGAGGATGCTCCGGTGACCAGGGCTATGCCGCGTTCTGTCTTGCTCATCGGTTGGTGCTTTCATTTTGTCGTGGAATATCGATGAACGATCAGTTACTATCAAATTCATATCAAGTCACTATTAAAAAGATACTAACATGAAAAAACTTTCTGACCAGCCGTGCCTGATTGCCCGAAGCCTGGCGCTTGTCGGGGATGCCTGGAGCATGCTGATCATGCGTGATGCCCATGCGGGGCTGACCCGTTTCGATGAATTCCGCAAGAGTCTCGGGATTGCGCCGACGATGCTGACTTCCCGGCTTGCAGCGCTGACGGAAGACGGGCTCTTGGAGAAGCGGCGCTATTCGGAGCGTCCGCCACGGGATGAATATGTCCTGACAGAAGCCGGTCGCGACTTTCTGCCGGTTCTGTTTGCGATTGGCGCCTGGGGACGCAAGCATCGCGGCGGAGGCAAGGTAACGCGCTTCTTCGACGCCGAAACAGGGACCGAGATCGATCCCGTTACGATAGATCGGGAAACCGGCGCTCCAGTCGGAACGCGCGCCATCCGAATTGCCATGCCCGAGTGAGCGGGATGAAGCCATTGCCAGACGTCGAGGCCAGATACGTCGAGCGGAGCCGGGAGCAGCGCGTGGATCGTTTTTAACATGCAACCAGCCCCGGCATTGCTGCCGAGGCTGGCTGTTGTGAAAGCTGGTTGCCGATACTGTCTGGATGAAGACAGCACTTTCCGATCGGTAATCGCCTGCCTTAGTACGCCATCTCGTAGCGGCTGGCTGCCGGCACACGCGTGGTCAGCGCGGATTTCAGCTTTTCCAGCGCGCGGGTTTCGATCTGGCGGACGCGTTCCTTGGAAATGCCGAGTTCGACGCCGAGTTCTTCCAGCGTTGCGCCATCTTCGGTCAGGCGGCGGGCCTTGATGATGCGGCTTTCGCGTTCGTTGAGCTGGGTGAGCGCGCTTCTCAGCCAGCCGGTCCAGCGTTCGCCGTCGATAATGCTGGTGACCTGTTCGTCCGGCAGTCTCTCATTGCTTTTCAGCATTTCGAGCTGTTCTGTGCCTTCGCCATGACGGCCGGCGACGGGGGTCTGCAGGGAGGCGTCATTGCCGGTCAGGCGGGCATCCATCGACTGGACGTCGGCGAGGCTGACGCCGAGTGCCGTGGCGATTTCCTCGTGGATGGCCTGGTCGCTTAACCGGTTGTCGCCCTGGGCGAGCTTGGCGCGCAGGCGGCGCAGGTTGAAGAACAGCGCCTTTTGCGACGAGCTCGTGCCGCCACGCACGATCGACCAGTTGCGCAGGATATAATCCTGCATCGAGGCGCGGATCCACCAGCCGGCATAGGTCGAGAAGCGTACCTCGCGACCGGGATCGAAGCGGGCGGCGGCCTCGAGAAGGCCGATATAGCCTTCCTGTATCATGTCGTTGAGCGGCAGGCCGAAGCCACGGAATTTCGAGGCCATGGCGATGACCAGGCGCATATGGGCCTGGGCGATGCGGTTGCGCGCATCCTGATCGTTGTTGTCCTTCCAGCGGATCGCCAGATCCAGCTCTTCCTGCCGTTCGAGATAGGGCTGCGACATCGCATATTTGATGATGTGTCTGTCAGCGGACATGGCTTTCATCGAAATCTCTCCATGGTCGGTGCGGACCGTTTGCTGGCAAGAGCCTTATTTGCGCATTTCAGCATCAACGGACAAAGGGCGCTAATGTTCCATGGCGTGTGGCGGCGTCTTGTCGAGGCGATTTGTTCGGCCGGCTTGGTTCAGGCTGGCCTGGTTCAGGCGGCTTCCGTCTGAATAGATCTACGCTGGAGAGCGGTGTCCGGATTTGTGGCGATGCGCGGCAGGCAGGCTTTTCACGCAGTTGTGACAATTATCGGCGGGGCAATTGGCTGCGTGACGATTGCCGGAGTTGCAATTACCGGCGGGCGCAGTGGCAAAGGGAAATGCCGGATGCGACGAACGCAAAACGGCGCGGATTGCTCCGCGCCGCTTTATGTTTTCGCCAAGGCGAAAAAGGATAGATCAGGCCGACAGGGCCTTGAATTCGGCGAGGATCGCATCGCCCATTTCGACGGTGCCGACTTCCGTTGCGCCTTCGGCCATGATGTCGCCGGTGCGGATGCCCTTGTCGAGCACGTTGGCGATCGCCTTTTCCAGCCGGTCGGCTTCCTCGACCATGTTGAACGAGTAGCGCAGGCACATGGCGAACGAGGCGATCATGGCGATCGGGTTGGCAGTGCCGCGGCCGGCGATGTCCGGGGCCGAGCCATGCACCGGCTCATAGAGCGCCTTGCGCTTGCCGGTCTTGGCATCGGGTGCGCCGAGCGAGGCGGAGGGCAGCATGCCGAGCGAACCGGTCAGCATGGCGGCAACATCCGACAGCATGTCGCCGAACAGGTTGTCGGTGACGATGACGTCGAACTGCTTTGGCGCCCGCACCAGCTGCATGCCGCCGGCGTCTGCCAGCATGTGCTCGAGCTTGACGTCGGAGAACTTCTCCTTGTGGGTCGCGGTGACCACCTGGTTCCACAACACGCCCGACTTCATCACGTTGCGCTTTTCCATCGAGCAGACGCGGTTGCCGCGGGTGCGGGCCATTTCGAAGGCGACGGCAGAGATGCGCTCGATCTCGTAGGTGTCGTAGACCTGGGTATCGATGGCGCGCTTCTGGCCATTGCCGAGATCGGTGATGGTCTTCGGCTCGCCGAAATAGACGCCGCCGGTCAGTTCGCGGATGATCAGGATGTCGAGGCCTTCGACCAGTTCGGGCTTAAGCGACGAGGCGTTGGCCAGCGCCGGATAGCAGATCGCCGGACGCAGGTTGGCGAACAGTTCGAGATCCTTGCGCAGGCGCAGCAGGCCGGCTTCCGGGCGCACCTCGTAAGGCACGTCATCCCATTTCGGGCCGCCGACAGCGCCGAACAGCACGGCATCGGCGGCAAGCGCCTTGGCCATGTCGTCTTCCGAGATCGCGGCACCATGGGCGTCATAGGCGGATCCGCCGACCAGGCCTTCCTCGATGACGAAGCCGGCAGCCTTCTCGGCATTCATATAGGCGATGATCTTGCGGACTTCGGCCATGGCCTCCGGGCCGATGCCGTCGCCGGGCAGAAGAAGAAGATTGCGCTCAGTCATGATAGCCTCCGCTGAAAAACAAGTTGCGGTTTCTTAGACCCCGACCCTTGGCATTTCAAGCGAGCAAGGGGCGGAAACGGTACGGTTTGCCGGGTGCTCTCGCGCATCCCGCTCGGTTGACGGGCACGTGTTTGCCGGTCACAAGAGCGCATCTCTCTCCAATTCCGGTGATCCTATGCCGCCCATCTCTGCGCTTCCCCTGCATCTCGACACGCCGCTGTTTCGCACCAGCGAAGCCTATAGCAAAAGCGGCCGGCCGCTGTGGCTGAAGCTCGATGCGCTGCAGCCGTCTGGCAGTTTCAAGCTGCGCGGCGTCGGCAGGCTTTGCCAGCATGAGGTGGAGAACGGCGCTGGGGAAATCTTCTGCGCCTCGGGCGGCAATGCCGGCATTGCGGCCGCCTATGCGGGCCGCGCGCTCGGCGTGCCGGTGACGATCGTGGTGCCGGAAACGACTTCGGTCGAGGTGCGGCTGCTGATCGAGGCGACGGGAGCATCGGTGCTGGTGCATGGCGCGGTGTTCGACGAGGCCAATGCGCATGCGATCGCGCTCGCCGAGGCGCGCAAGGCGGCCTATGTGCATCCCTTCGACCATCCGCTGCTCTGGGACGGTCATGGCACGCTGATCGACGAAGTGGTAGCGAAGGGGGCGGAATTCGACTGCGTCATCGCCAGCGTCGGCGGTGGTGGGTTGATGGCGGGGATCGTGGCAGGACTGCAGCGCAACGGGCTGTCCGATGTCCCGGTGATTGCCGTCGAAACCGAGGGGGCTGCCTCGCTCAATGCCAGCGTCATGGCCGGCGAGCGGCTGACGCTGCCGGCGATCACCTCGATTGCCAATTCGCTCGGCGCGCGTCAGGTGGCGCAACATGTCTTCGATCTGCCGAAACGCCATCCGATCGAGAGCGTGACGGTCAGCGATGCGGACGCCGTTGCCGCCTGCCTGAAGTTTGCCGACGCCTATCGCATCCTGGTCGAGCCGGCCTGCGGCGCAGCGCTCGCCGTGGCCGATGTGCATGCCGGGCTTTTGTCACGGTTCGAAAACCCGCTGATCGAGGTCTGCGGCGGGATCGGCGTGTCGCTTGCCAAGCTGAAGGCCTGGCAGGAGACGCTGCTTTAGGGGCGGTCGTGGGAAAGACGGGCGGGCCGATGCGGGTGGGGGAGACGTGCTGGGGGTGAGTTTTGGGAATGCCGTGGCTGGTTTGCGGCAGAAGCGGACAATTTGCTTCAGGCGACACACTGTCCGAATAGGGACCGGCAGGAGAACGTCCGCTTTAAATTCAGCGTCGACCTGCAGCTTGTCCGCGTCGTCCGCCAAGTCGTAAACGATCACTTTGCTGCTCTTAACGGCATTAAAAGCATTTTGCGCTATCCCAAGGTCTATGACATCGGGCGGTTTTTTTAGAGATCTAACAGTATATCTGTTGCTGGTGATGCTCGCACAATTGGGTGCCAACGTCGCCAGTGCAAGCGATTCCACCAGCATTCGAACGTCATGCTGGGCCGTCGGCACGCTTTCGGAAGACATCGTCGCAGTGGCTCGCGATGAACCCAGATGGACCTGCTCTGGCCCAGACCACCAATTCTCCATCGATGCCGAACGAGTGCTCCTGCGCTTCGACATCACACCCAGTCAAGAACCTCCTCGATATCTGCTTTCAAGGCGGAGCGCGCTTGAAGCGGTGCATCTGCTGGCCATCGACCAGGACGGCGCGGTTCGGCAGACGTCGTTTCCTTCCGCCGCCTTGCGCAGTTCCATGGCCGGAGGATACTTCAAGGCAGACCTACCAGACGTAACTCGAATGACTCGGCAGATCGTCGCTGTCGTTGACCTGCCGAGCCACCGGATGACGTTGGAGAAAGCATATCTTTCACCGCTTGACGCAGGCGCTAGCGTTGACGATCTGCGGCTCCTGCTGATCATAGGCGGGCTTGCCGGCATGCTCGTTATGCCGCTCATCTTCAATGCGGCATTCTACCGAGCCCTGCGTGAGCCGTTCGTGCTCTGGCACTCGGTCCTTACCTTTTCGCTGCTGATGACGATCTTCGTTACATCTGGTTTGTCGGTGGTGTTTTTCGATCCTCCGGCTATGGCGCTGAGTTGGATGACGACACTGATCTTCGGGATTACGATCGGCTCAGGCGCGATGTTCACCTACAGCTTCATCGAGCCGGGTAAGATGCATCCCCTCCTGCGGCGCATCCTGCCCTATTGTGCTGCGTGGGCGCTCTTTCTGAGCGTCTTTCATGCGAGCTTTCCCTTCGTTGCACGCCCGATCCAATCGCCAGCTTATACGGCGGCGTTTGCACCGGTTCTTGTTGTCTTTGTTTTCTCGGTGATCGATTCATTGTGTCGGGGAAGCCGCGCCGCGAGGTTCCAGGCCATCGGATACACGCCATTGGCCTTGGTCGGATTGATACGACTGGTGACCGGCGTGGCTCCCTGGCTGAACAGCGCAGACGCCATGCTCCTGTTCTATTTTGGCTGTATGTTTGAGGTGCTCTTCACCACGCTTGGGGTGGTGGAGCGCTTCATGTCCATCAAGCGAGAGCGAGATGGCGCTCGCAACGAGGCCGATCTGCTTGAACGCCTGTCTGAAACCGATCCACTGACCGGGTTGCTCAACAGGCGGGCGATAGAGCGGCAGTTCGAGCGGCTTCTTGAGGAGAGTTTTACCGCACTCGCAGTCATCGACCTCGATCATTTCAAGGCGATCAATGATGGATACGGGCATAGCATCGGCGATGAAGTGCTCAAGGCTGTCGCCGTCGCACTGAAGGCAGGCCCGAACGTGCGCGCCTACCGCCTTGGTGGGGAGGAGTTCCTGCTTCTCCTGCGGGGTCACGACGTGGGTGCACAGGCCGAGTTTCGCCGCCAAGCGATCCCCGCGATCGTCGCCAACGCGGTTCCGGGTCTCGCAGGGCTCGTGACTGCGAGCATGGGCATCACACCGATCTCTGGCGATGAAGGCTTTACGACGTTGTATGAACGAGCCGACAAGCTTCTTTACGACGCTAAGAATGGGGGACGAAACAAAACCCACAGCACAATCCCAGCGACGCAGTCATCAAACTCCATCCCGATAGATCAGGCGATCGTCGCCAGCCCCGCAGCAGCGCTGGCGGGCGCCGGCTGATAGCCGCAAGAAGGTCTCCATGCAGCGGGAGGCCGCAGTCTGGTGCTGGCGACCAGGAATCCGCCCCAAATCCGAAATCTTGTCTGACCAGGTGAACGGCAGCTTCTAGCAAATTCAACAGAAGGCTGAACGACCGACTGCGGCGCAAAGGTGACTTGAGGGCTTCGGCGCAATCCAGCCAAAAGCCGCCGTCTTCCTCAGGGCCTATTTGCGCCCGCGACCGGAACGGGTTTCCTTGGCCGAGTCGGAAAAGCCCGGAGGCTTGCTTTTGATCCAGGCGACGAATTTCTGCACCGTGGGGTCTTCGAGGAGGGCCTCGATCGTGGAAAAGTTCTTTGCGAGCTGGGAATCCGTGAAGATCGCATGGATCTGATCATGGCAGACGCGGTGCAGGCCAACGGTTTTCTTGCCACCCTTGCTCTTCGGAATCAGATGGTGGGCGTCGATCTCGTCGTCCGGAATGACGCGCTCGCACAGCGGGCAAAACACCGGCTCCGAAGCCGCGTCAGCTTCATTGAATTCATCTCTGTTCTTGCGGGCCATTGGTCAATCTTTCCAAGTGCTGGCCAGGTGACGGCCAAATGTCGATATCTGCGTTGATGATCAGAGCCACCAACGCCGGAAGAAGACTTAATTGTTTTCCGCTCCCTTTCCTGCACTTGAGGTGCAGCCCTGGTAACAAATAAAAACCGCCCGCAGCGTGTGCTGCCGGCGGTTTGATATTCCAGGGCAAGGCCAGAGACGATCCGCCGAGCTTTGCAAGCATGACGCCTGATCAGGCCCAGGGGCGCGAGCTGGCCAGCGACTGTTCGAAGACATTGATGCTCGACGCCTTTTCCAGTGTCAGGCCGATGTCGTCGAGGCCGTTCAGCATGCAGTGGCGCTTGAAGGCATCGAGTTCGAAGGTGATCTTGCCGCCATCGGGGCCTGTGATTTCCTGGCTTTCGAGGTCGACGGTCAAAACGGCATTCGAGCCGCGGCTGGCGTCGTCGAGCAGCTTTTCCAGGTTTTCCGGGCTGACGACGATCGGCAGGATGCCGTTCTTGAAACAGTTGTTGTAGAAGATGTCGGCGAACGAGGTCGAGATGACGCAGCGGATGCCGAAATCGAGCAGCGCCCAGGGCGCATGTTCACGCGACGAGCCGCAGCCGAAGTTGTCGCCGGCGACCAGGATCTGGGCGTTGCGATAGGCCGGCTTGTTGAGGATGAAATCCGGGTTTTCCGAACCGTCTTCCTTGAAGCGCGCCTCGGCGAACAGGCCCGAGCCGAGACCGGTGCGCTTGATGGTCTTCAGATAATCCTTCGGGATGATCATGTCCGTGTCGATGTTGACGACCGGAAGCGGCGCGGCAACGCCGGTGAGCTTTACGAACTTTTCCATCAATCCTGCCTTCGATCTCTGCGTGTGATCCAACGCTCCTGCGCGCTTTTCGCCCGTCTTATCCGGCGGGCGGCGCTGTGGAGCGGCGATAATGCCTCGGCAATAAAACAAAACAGCGCAAATTTGAAGGGGAATCTTGCTTTCGATCCTGAGCCCGGGCCAGAGTTCAGGCTGGCGTTCGAGATCGCGGCTTTTGACACACACGATCGTAACGTCGCCGTCTGCGCGCGCGATCGCCGCCGGAGAGCTTCACCCGACCTTCAGAGGTCGATGATCGTGCCTTTGCCATCGTTCCAGATGCGCATGTCTTCCTGACGCCGCGCCTTGGCATAGACCGGTGCCTGCTTTGTGCGCAGCATCAGCATGCGCACAGCGAGGGTCACGGTCAGGAAAGCGCCGATGACGAGCGTGAGCGAGACAGCGAACGCTGCGGCGAGCCCGATGAGAGCGAGACCTGCGACGGCGAGAACGGCGGAACGGATATTGTGCATGTTAAGTTCCTTTCACACGTTGAAGGTGGTCCTTCTTCGCCATGAATGCAAGGGGTTTTCACCGAATTGTCATCTTGCGCAAGGCGGCAAAGCTTGCCAGAAGTCAGCCCCATGACATCCTATCGCGATCATCATTCTTCAAGGCACCCTTCCGGGCTTCGTCGCTCGGTGCTGACCGTGCCGGCGATCAACCGGCGTGCGCTCGACAAGGTGGCGGGGCTGGACTGCGATGCGGTGATCTTCGATCTGGAGGATTCCGTCGCTCCGGAAAAGAAGGATGAGGCCCGCGCCAATCTCCTGGCTTTCCTTGAAAAAACCGATCTCGGCCATCGCGAGCGGATCATCCGCGTCAACGGGTCCGACAGCGCATTTTTCCGCGATGACATGGACGCCGTGCTTGCCTGCATGCCCGATGCCGTGCTGCTGCCCAAGGTCGAGGATCCGGATGCGGTGCAGAGTGTGGCCGACCTGATCGGCGAGAGCGGTGCGGCGGAAGGTCTCAGGGTCTGGGCGATGATCGAGACGCCGCGCGGGATCCTGAATGCCGCAGCGATTGCCTCGGCAGGCCGGACGGCGGATTCCAGGCTCGATGCCTTCGTCGTCGGGCTGAACGATCTGCGCAAGGCAACCGGGGTGCCGGCCGCAGCGGGCCGCAGCTATCTGGTGCCATGGCTGATGCAGGTGGTGCTGGCGGCGCGCGCCTACGGGCTGGACGTAATCGACAGCGTCTCGAACGATTTCAACGATCTGGCGGCTTTCGCGGCGGAATGCAGCCAGGGCCGGGCGATGGGTTTCGACGGCAAGATGCTGATCCATCCGGCGCAGATCGCGGCGGCCAATACGGCATTCGGCCCGAGCGCCGAGGATCTCGCCGAGGCGCGGCTGGTGGTCGCGGCCTTTGCCCGGCCCGACAATGCCGGGCTCAACGTGATCAATGCGGATGGCCGCATGATCGAACGGCTGCATCTCGACGAGGCGGAGCGTCTGCTCGCCAGGTTTCAAAGCATTCAAGACAGAAAGGTCCATGCAACGTGAAAGTCTATCGTTTCCTCACCGGTCCCGACGACGCAAACTTCTGTCATCGGGTGACCGATGCGCTGAACAAGGGTTGGGAGCTGCATGGCGCGCCGAGCCTGTCGTTCAATACGGCGACCAACCAGATGCATTGCGGCCAGGCGGTGGTGAAGACCGTGCATGGCAAGGACTATGATCCGACGATGAAGCTCGGCGAACAATAGGCACCTGTTCACCCGGGAGCCTGGCCTCTCCCGGGTGAATTGCTTCATTTGACCGCCGAATTGCCGCCATCTGCATAGAGGGCCGAACCAGCGACGAAGCTTGCCATCGGACCGGCGAGGAAGAGGGCTGCCTGGGCGATTTCCTCCGGACGGGCGATGCGCTTCAAGGCATGCAGGCCGGCGGCCCATTGCTTCTGGGCTTCGTCGCCGGCCATGGCCGTATCGGTTCCGCCCGGCAGAAGCGCGTTGGCCCTGATGCCTTTGTTTGCATAATCGGCAGTAATCCCCTTCACCAGACCCATGATGCCGGCCTTGGATGCGGCATAGGCGCCCATGCCGGGGATGCCGACGCTGGTTCCGACAAAGCTCGAGACAAAGACCAGCGCGCCTGCGCCGCGTTCCAGCATGGCGGGGATCTGGTGGCGGGCAGCGAGGAAGTTGGAGGTCAGGTTTGCCGTCAGCGTGTCCTGCCATTCCAGCAGGGTGACATCTGCGAGCGGCTTGATCGGGCCGACGGTTCCGGCGTTGTTGATGCCGATGTCCAGGCCGCCGAACCGACCGACCGCCGCATCGACAAGCGCTTCATGGGTTTGCGCTACAGTGACGTCTCCGGCGACGGCAAAAGCTCTTCCGCCCTGATCTCGAATGGCGGCGGCCACTTCTTCCAGGGGGGCAAGGCTCCTGGCATTGAGAATGAGAGAAGCGCCCTCCCGGGCAAAGAGCAGGGCGGTCGCGCGGCCAATGCCGGACGATGCGCCTGTGATGATGGCAACCTTGTTGGTGAGACTTGTCATGGAACCTCCGTTTGTTGGAGGCTCCCGGATAGGATGGGCGCCATTCGACAGCCACCCGATTCCTGCAGCGAGCTTATGCCGTGCGCTCAGGCCGGCGGGAGGACGACAGGGCCGGTCTCAGTGTTCGGCAGCCGCTTCCTCGGCGCTTTCCTCGATGCGCTCCATGTCGTCGTCGGACAGGCCGAAATGGTGGCCGATCTCGTGGATCAGGACATGGGTGATGATATCGCCCAGCGTTTCGTCGTTTTCGGCCCAGTAATCGAGGATCGGCCGGCGATAGAGCGTGATCCGGTTGGGCATCTCGCCGGTTTCCATGGTGAAACGCTCGGAAATGCCGCGGCCCTCGAACAGACCCAGCAGATCGAACGGCGTTTCCAGCGCCATGTCCTCAAAGATCTCATCCGTCGGGAAGTCGCTGATCTCGATGATCAGTTCGCCGGTCAGCGCGCGAAACTCCTGCGGCAGGTGGCCATAGGCTTCGATCGCCAGCGACTCGAAGGTGCTGATCGTCGGGGCATGGCGTTCGCGCCAATCTTCGGTCTGGTCAATGCGGGCCATTGGAACTCCTAACTACAGCCGACATATAGGCATTTCGCCCGCGCATTTCGAGAGCAAATCCGGTCAAGGAATAAATTCACAATGAATCCGGTTGACTCTTGGGCGGAGCTCTGGAATCCATAGGAACATAAAGAGAACATTTCGACAGGAGAGATCGTCATGGGCGCAGGCCCTCAGGCGCAGGAGCAGCTTTTTGCCCTCAGACAGGCAGTCGCCCTGATCGAGGGAAAGGCCAGCCATGCCGCCCGCATGGCGGCTGATCCGGGACATGCCGACGCCGCCCTTCGCAGCCGGATCGCCGCCAATCCGGTTGCTGCGGGCTCGGTTTCTGCGGGGCCGGATGCTGCCGGGTCTCATGCTGTCGGCTCCGGCAATCGTGATTTCGACCAGCTGATGGCCGAGATTGCGGTTGCCGGCACCATGGTGGAAATCCGCAGCGCGCGCATGCAGGACGCAGGCGCGGCGAGCGGCTTTGCCTTTGCGCTTTCGCGTCTGCTGGACGGCCGGAACGGCACGCCGCGCCGCACCCTGCTGATTGCCGATCCGTTTGTCAGCCGTGAAGCCGGCATTCTCTACGCGCCGGGGCTTGCCGATTTCGGGCTCGAGGCCGGTGAAGTGATCCATGCCCTGCCGCGGCGCATCGAGGATGCGCTCTGGCTGGCGGATGCTGCGCTTTCGTCGCGCGCCTTTTCTGCCGTGCTCTTCGAAGTGCATGGCAATCCTCAGAAATTCGGGCTGACCGAAAGCCGCCGCCTTTCCCTGAAGGCGCGCGCTACCGGCGGGACGCTCTTTCTCCTTCGCCAGTCGGGAGAGGAGGAGGCATCAAGCGCTTCTCTTCGTCTGCTGGTCGAACCTGCACCCGCCATGGCGCGGGTCTTGTCGGATGGCAGTCTGCTTGGCGGCAGCATCGGCCATCCCGTTTTTCGTATCCTTGCCGAAAAGTCCCGATCATCGGGGTTTTCCGCACTTTTTCTGGAGTGGATCATCCATGACCGCCGCCTCAAGCCCGTCTCTCCTGCCCGCTTCGTCGCCCCTTCCGTCGTCTCTGGCGCCGCTCCTTCCGGGGCCCCTTCCAGCCCCCCTGGCGGATCGGCGTATCCTGGCGATCTTCTTTCCCCGGCTGGCCACGGACAGGCTGGCGCGCCGCCGCTGGGGGCTCTCGTGGCGTTCGAACGGGCGTCCTGACCATCCACCGGTCGTCTGTGCCGGGCGGATTGCCGCCAGCATGCGGCTGACAGCGCTGGACGAGGCAGCCGAAGCGATCGGTCTCAGGATTGGCCAGGGGCTGGCCGAGGCAAGGGCGATCTGCCCGAACCTCGACGTGATCGAAGCGGATGCGGATGCCGACCGCGCCTTCCTCGATGCGCTGGCCGACTGGTGCGATCGTTACACGCCACTGGTCGCCGTCGATGACGAGAATGGTTTGATGCTCGACATCAGCGGCTGTGCCCATCTGTTCGGCGGCGAGGAAAAGCTGGTTGACGATCTCGTCCGCCGCTTGACCTGCTTCGGTCTCGATGTGTGCGGATCGGTTGCCCCGACGCCGGGGCTGGCCTGGGCCGCGGCGCGCTTTTGCGGCCCGGCGATCATCCCGCCTGCGGATGTGCCGGCTGTGCTGGCAAGCCTGCCGGTCAAGGCGCTCCGGCTGGCAAGCGAGACCTGCCTGAAGCTCGCCAAGGTCGGCCTGAAGCAGATCGGCGACTTGATGACGGCGCCGCGGGGGCCGATCATGCGGCGCTTCGGGCCGGAGCCGCTGCTGCGTCTTGACCGGGCGATGGGCCGCGAAGGGGAACCGATTTCGCCGCGGCGACCGCTCGCCATGCTTTCGGTCGAGCGACGCCTGGCAGAGCCGATCAGCATGGAGACGCAGATCCTCGATCTTGCCGGCCGGCTTGCCTGCGGCTTGAAGGCGGGTCTGCAGGCCCGGGGAGAAGGCGGGCGGCTGTTCGAGCTTTTGCTGTTTCGCGTCGATGGCCGGGTTTTTCGCATCGAAGTCGGAACGTCAGCCCCGCTGAATGATGCGGCGCGCATCCGTTCGCTGTTTTCGGAGCGCCTGTCTGTGTTGCGCGATGATCTCGATGCCGGCTTTGGTTTCGAGCTGATCAGGCTCAATGTGCTGCGCAGCGAGAGCCTGTCGCCCAGCCAGCCGCATTTCGACCAGGAGGCCGAAGCGGAGGGCCGCTTCGGTCGATTTCTCGACCAGGTTTCTGCCCGGCTCGGGCCGCGCTGCCTGACGGTGCCGACGGCACTTGCCAGTCATTGGCCGGATCGCGCCGCGCTGCTGCAGCCCCTGGGTGACGGCCTGCCATCACACGCGGCACCGCTTCCGGCACCGCAACGGGGCGTGCGGCCGCTCCGGCTGTTTGCCCGGCCGGAACCGGTCGAGGTGACCGCCGAACTGCCGGATGGTCCGCCGGCCCTGTTTCGCTGGCGCCGCAGCCGGCATCGGGTGGCGCGCGCCGAGGGGCCGGAGCGTGTCGCACCCGAATGGTGGGTCGACGGCGAGACAAGGCCGCCGCGTGACTATTTCCGCATCGAAGACAGCGCCGGCCACCGTTTCTGGCTTTTTCGCGAGGGACTTTACGAGCGCGGCCCTGACCATCCCGAATGGTATATGCAAGGGGTGTTTTCCTGATGGAGCCCGTCTATTTCGAAATCGGTGCACGCAGCAATTTTTCCTTTCTTGAAGGGGCTGCCCATCCGGAAGATCTCGTCCGGGTCGCACGGGACTTGAAGCTTGCCGGCCTCGGGCTTGCCGATCGCAACACCGTGGCTGGCGTGGTGCGCCTGCATGCGGTGGCCAAGGCCAACAATTATGCTTTTCGGCCGGGTGCGCGGCTGGTCTTTGCCGACGGAACGCCGGAGCTTCTCGCCTATCCGATGAACCGGCGGGGCTGGGGACATCTCTGCCGGCTGCTGAGCGCGGGCAATCTGCGCTCGCAGAAGGGAAGCTGCACGCTTTACGAGGCGGATCTGTTCGAATGGTCGCAGGATCTGCTTTTTGCCGTGATGCCACCACCGCTTGCCGACAAGGAGCAGGCCCTGGAGTTTCGCCACCGGCTCGAGCGGCTTTTGCCGGTTCTCGACGGTAAGCTCTATCTCACCCTGGTTCCCCGCCATGACGGGCAGGATCGTTTCAGTTTTGCCGAAATCTCACGCCTGGGCAAAGCCTTGAACCTGCCGCTGGTCGCCAGCAACGACCCGTTTTATGCCATTCCCGAACATCGACCGCTCGCCGATGTCGTCACCGCCATTCGCGCGCATGTGACAGTCGTGCAGGCCGGCTTTCGACTTGCCGCCAATGCCGAGCGACATTTGAAGGCGCCGCGAGAAATGGCGCGTTTGCTCCGGCTTCATCCCGAGGCGATCGCGGCCACCAGCGATTTCTTTAGTCGGCTTCATTTCTCGCTTGACGAGCTCAGTCATCAATATCCGGACGAAAGCATCGACGGCGAACTGCCTGCGCAGGCCTTGCGCCGACTGACCTATGAGGGAGCTGCCCGGCGCTTTCCGAATAGAGACATTCCCGAAAAGGTGGCGGCGCTGCTGGAATACGAGCTGAACCTGATCGGCGAGAAGAAGTACGAGCCCTATTTTTTCACAGTGCAACGGATCATCAACCATGCCCGCAGCAAGGACATCCTGTGTCAGGGGCGTGGATCGGCGGCCAATTCCGCCGTCTGCTACTGCCTCGGGATCACAGAGGTCAATCCGGAAAAGACGACCTTGCTCTTCGACCGCTTCATCTCGACCGAACGTGACGAGCCGCCGGATATCGATGTCGATTTCGAGCATAGCCGGCGCGAGGCGGTGATCCAGTTCATCTACGAGGCCTATGGGCGCGAACATGCGGCGCTGACGGCTGCGGTGATCAGCTACCGTGCCCGTTCGGCGGGCCGCGACGTCGCCAAGGTCTTCGGCCTGTCGGATGACGTGCAGTCGGCGCTGGCCGGTTCGATCTGGGGATGGTGGACGAAGAATTTCACCGAGGACCAGGCCAAGGCGGCCGGGCTCGATCTGGGCGATCCGACGACCCGACAGGTGATGCACTATGCCGACCAGTTGCAGCGTTTTCCGCGGCATCTCTCCCAGCATGTCGGTGGCTTCGTCATTACCCGCGACCGGCTCGACGAGGTCGTGCCGATCATGAACACGGCCGATGGCCGCTATATGATCGAATGGGACAAGGACGATCTCGATGTGCTGAAGATCCTGAAGATCGACGTTCTGGCGCTTGGCATGCTGACCTGTCTGGCCAAGGCAATGAAGCTGCTGGAGCGCCATTATCGACGCAGGGAAACGTTTGCCTCGATCTTCAACGATGACCAGCCGGCGGTCTATGAGATGATCTGCCGGGCCGATACGCTGGGCGTCTTCCAGATCGAGAGCCGGGCGCAGATGAGCATGCTGCCGAGACTGCAGCCGCGGGTGTTCTACGATCTGGTGATCGAGGTGGCGATCGTCCGACCCGGGCCGATCCAGGGCAATATGGTGCATCCCTATCTGAAAAACCGGCAGGAGTATCGCAAACATGGCCGGCAGCCGAGCTATCCGAATGCGGAACTCGGGCCGGTGCTGGAGCGGACACTCGGTGTCCCGCTTTTCCAGGAACAGGCGATGCAGATCGCGATCACGGCGGCGGGTTTCACGCCAGCGGAGGCCGACCAACTTCGCCGCGCGATGGCAACATTTCGACGCACGGGACAGGTCAGTGATTTCAAGACGCGTTTCGTCGACGGTATGCTCGGGCGCGGCTACGAGCGGACGTTTGCCGAGCGTTGCTTCAGCCAGATCGAGGGGTTTGGCGAATACGGCTTTCCCGAAAGCCATGCCGCGTCCTTTGCCCTGCTCGTCTATATTTCATGCTGGTTCAAGACCTTCTATCCGGATGTGTTCTGCGCGGCTCTGCTCAATTCGCAGCCGATGGGTTTTTATGCACCGGCGCAGCTGATCCGTGACGCGCGCGAGCATGGCGTCGAGATACGGCCTGTCGATATCAATCATTCCGATTGGGACAACGGGCTGGAAGCGGGGGAATTCGAACCTGCGCGGATCTCGCCGCGCCATGGCTCGATGGCCGGCGTCATCCTGACGGAAAAGGCGGTGCGGCTGGGATTGCGGCAGGTCAAGGGGGTTTCAAGCGCGGATATGGACCTGCTCGTGGCGCAGCGCGGATCGGGTTATGATTCGGTGCGCGATCTCTGGCTGCGCACGCGCCTGTCGCGCTCGGCGATCGAGCGGCTGGCGGATGCAGACTGCTTTTCGTCGCTCGGCCTTAGCCGGCGCGATGCGCTCTGGGCGGCGCAGGCCCTGGACGGCGGCCAGGCGGTGGAAATGCTGCCGCTGTTTGCGACGGTTCCGCGCGAGGATATCCACGTCGAGGCCGAGATGGCCTTGCCGCGCATGTTGCCGGGCGAAGAGGTGCTGAGCGACTACCGCGCGCTGACCTTTTCGCTCAAGGCCCATCCTGTGTCCTTTCTGAGGGCGGACATGACACGGGCGGGCCTCAGCCGTGCGGTCGATCTTGAGACCCTGCGCAATGGTGACACGGTCCAGATTGCCGGACTTGTGCTGGTGCGCCAGAGGCCGGGTTCGGCCAAGGGCGTCATCTTCATGACCATCGAGGACGAGACGGGCGTTGCCAATATCATTGTCTGGCCGAAGGTCTTCGAACGGTACCGGACGATCGTCATGGGTGCACGTTTCGTCTGTCTGCGCGGCAAGCTGCAAAAGGCGGATGGTGTCATTCATGTGGTTGCCGATCACCTGGTCGATGCAACGGTCCGGCTCGGCATCCTGCACCGCGACCTGAAGAATTTCACCACGCTTGCCCATGCCGACGAAGTGCGGCGGCCGGGCGTTGATCATCGTCAGGGTCAGGGTCAGGGCCAGGGCCAGGGCCAAGACAGGGGCAGGGGTTGGGGGCAAGGTGAGGGCCAGGGTGAGGGCCAAGGCGGGGGAAGGGGTGAGGCGGTGACGGATGCAAGCCTTACCTCGCTCGCGGTGACAAGGCAGGCACCAAGTGGAGAGGAGGCGCACAGAGGAGGGGAGCTGCCCGGACGAGGGGAGGCTAGCGGAAGAAGGGCAGCCTCCGGCGGTGCGATTGCCAGCGTCATGCCGAAAGGTCGCAATTTTCACTGAGCGGTGTGGCGTCGCGGTTCATCGGAATGTTCTTGACAAAGCGCATCCAGTTCAGCAGAAAGGCGAGAGTAAGAGTCATGTTTGACGGTGCGCGCTTTCATGCTGGTCTGCAGCTGCAACTACATTACCGACAAGGACATCAAGTCAGTCATCACTGAGCTGCTTGATGAAGACTGTTGGCAGTTGATCGTTCCGGCCAAGGTCTATCATGCCATGGGCAAGCGCGGCCGTTGCTGCGGCTGCTTCCCCAATGTCGTCGAGTTGATCATCCGCACGACAGAGGACTATCACGCCGCCCGCGAGACGGAGACGGCCGAAGTCGTCGATTTCATGGAGCGGCTGAAGCGTTTTCATGAAGAGCAGAGAGCTGCCATTCTGGAACGCCGGATGGCCGCCGTTACAGCGCGCCGCGCTGTCTGATCGCGTCTCTTCCTTTTCTTCTTCGTCATCTCGTTCTTGATCGCCTTCATCATGTGATTTTCTCGTCGACTGCGACGGGCCGTTGTGTTTGGTCGGCGGTCGTTGTCTGTCAGCGATGCGGTTATGCGCGCTGCGTGTGCGGTGGTGATGGGGCCGGCGGTGGGCAATCTGGCGATGAGGGTTGGCCGGCGACGGGGCGGCCGTTTTCGATCGGATTTGGCACTGTATTGCGGCTCTCCGCATCATGACCGGTCACCAGCCTGAATGACATCGAGCTTTAGATATGGTCGTCCGTATCGTCATGACCCCGCTTCGCCGTGTATCCGGATGGCAAAAGGTCTTGTCGCCTGATGGCGTGTCGGTCCTGGGTGTGAACAGAGTACCGGCGGGACCACGCAGGCGGTCGAGTGTCTCCTTGGTCAGCACAGAGCGCGCTTGCTCGTGAGCGGCGAGCCGCGTTCCTGCTTCGGGCCGTTCAAACTCGACTATCTTAGAATACTTCTAAAAAAGCGCTCGACAGGATTTGCGGCAGGGCGTAAAGTTTGGTCATTCCATTCACGTAAAGGACGAATTTGATGAAGGGTGATCCGAAGGTCATTGAACGGCTCAACGAGGCGCTTTTCCTCGAGCTTGGCGCGGTCAATCAATACTGGCTGCATTACCGCCTGCTCGAAGACTGGGGTTATACCAAGCTCGCCAAGAAGGAGCGCGCCGAGTCGATCGAAGAAATGCAGCATGCGGACAAGCTGGTTGCCCGCATCATCTTCCTTGAAGGTCATCCAAACTTGCAGCAGGTCGGCGCATTGCGCATCGGCCAGAATGTCAAGGAAGTTCTGGAGGCCGATCTGGCCGGCGAATACGACGCCCGCACCGCCTACAAGGCGTCGCGCGACGTCTGTTATCAGGCCGGCGACTATGTCACGATGAAGCTGTTCGAAGAGCTTCTGATCGATGAAGAAGGCCATATCGACTTCCTCGAGACGCAGATCGAACTGCTCTCGAAGCTTGGCGAAGAAAAATACGGCCTGCTCAACGCCGACTCCGCCGACAACGCCGAATAGGCAGCCTTTTGTCTGCCTGAAGCGGTTCCAGTTCCGGACGCGCCGGTCGACTTCCGGCACGGCCATATACACCGTACGATACAAGACGAGGCCGGGACACTGACAGGTGTTCCGGTCTCGTTTGTTATGGCGATGCCGCAGGACGCTGCACGATGCGGGCGATGTGCAGAAAAGAGGATTGCTGCGCCGGTTTTCTCGCGGGTGAAAACTGGCACCTCTCATGCCGAACTTCGCGGCGCCATCGGTTTCACGGATGCTTGTACCCGCCCGCTCAGAAGGAACCCTTGTCCGTTTCGAGGCGAAAGCGCGCGCGATGGTCGAGCGGACTTCCGGCGCGGCCAGGCAAACCTTATGATGCGAGAGAGGCGGGACCCTGAATGGTGTTTCGCCCGTTTGCGATGGCGATGCCGCAAGATGCCGCACTATGCGGGCGATGCGCAGGAACGCGGCTTGCTGCACCGGTTCTCTCGGGATGAAAACGGTACGCTCTCGCGGGGAAGTTGGCTGCACTCGCGTTCTCATCAATGCTTGAGCCCGCCGATAAGAATGCCTTCTTGTCCGGTTCCGAGGTGCATGTGCGGGCGATGGTCGACCGGCCTTCCGGCGCGGCCGGATATACCGCATGATGCAAGGCGCGGCCGGGACGTTGATGGGGGGCGGCTTCGTTTGCTATGCCGATGCCGCACCATGCAGCCGGTGCCGCACGATGCCGAGGACGCGCAGAAAGGCGGCTTGCTGCGCCGGTCCTGCCGGAGCGGAAACTGGCTCCGCGCGCGGGGAACTTAGCGACACTTGCGGATCTCTGGTTACCTGCACCCGCCCGCTCCGGGCGCACACTCGTCAGCCTTCGAGGCGAAAGCGTGCGCGATAGGCGGCCGGGCTTGTGGCCAGGCGTGTGCGGAAATGATGACGCATCGTGGCCAGGGTACCGAAGCCGGCGGTACTGGCAATATCGTCGAGCGGGACCTGACCATGCTGCTGCAGCAATTCGCAGGCGTGGCGCAGTCGCTCAAGCAGGAGCCAGTCGCCCGGCGCCTTTCCCGTCAGTTCCTTGAAGCGGCGCTGGAAGGTGCGCTCGCTCATGCCGGCGCGTTCGGCCATCTGCTTCAGGCCGATATCCTCGTCGAGCCGGCTGCGCAACCAGTCGATCAGGGGCGCGAGCCTGGCGCCTTCGCGATCCTGGAGAACGGGCCGTTCGATGAACTGCGCCTGGCCGCCTTCGCGGTGGGGCGGGACGACGAGGCGGCGGGCAACGCTGTTGGCGGCCTGTGCGCCAAAATGCTTGCGCACGACATGCAGGCACAGATCCATGCCCGCCGCGCTGCCGGCGGCGGTCAGGACATTGCCCTCGTCGATATAGAGCACGTCGGGATCCAGCTCTATCTGCGGATAGCGGGCGGCGACCGCATCCACATAGCGCCAATGGGTCGTCGCACGACGGCCATCGAGCAAACCGGCTGCCGCCAGAACGGCAATGCCGGAACACAGGGACATGATGGGCGCGCCCCTTGCCTGGGCTGCCTGCAAGGCAAGGATCAAAGCGGGCGGCACCGGGGCATCGATACCGCGCCAGCCGGGCACGACAATCAGATCGGCCTCCTCCAGCAATTCCAGCCCGTTGTCGGCCGTGACCGTCAAGCCGCCCGCGGCCCGCAAAGGCCCGGGCTCGACCGCTGTGGTGGCGTGGCGATACCAGCTTTTCCCCATTTCCGGACGGGCAAGGCCGAAAACCTCGGTCGCCACCCCGAATTCGAAGGTGCAGAGACCGTCATAGGCAAGCGTCGCGACACGCGGACCGGTGAGCGGGGAGGACTGGAAGGGGGACTGTGATGCCTGCGAGGATCCGAGGGGCGAGGGTATGGCTGAGAGTACCGGTGAAGATGCTGGCAAAGATACCGGCGAAGATGTTGGCGCGGACATTTGTGACGGCATTGGCAAGGGCACTCGTGAAGGCACTGGCGATGAAGGCCGTGACAATGAAGGAATTGGCACTGATGGCACAAGAGATGATGGTGCACGTGCTGAAGGTACGCGCGATGAAGGCAGCGGCGGCGAAGATGCCGGCGGCGCAAGCAGGGGAGCTGCACCTACCGGTTCCACCGCTTCGGGCGTGACTGCGACGACCCCTGCCGTCAGAGGTGCAGCCAGCGACGCCATCGGCGCCGACACTGGTGCCGTCAGTGACGTCTCGTTTTGCAGACGGCGCGGTCCTGTGAGTCTTTTCACGGTAGACTGGCTGTCCGGCGGGGCATGCGTCATTGGCGGGATCTTTACGGAGAATGGCATTGACGCCAGTTTCGCCGAATATCTGAAAAAGGCAAGGTCGCTCCATTATCAACCATCCCGTCGAGAGCGCACCATGCCGAGCACCGTCACCGAAATTCCCGCTGCCGATCCTGCCGTCGTTGCCGCCCATTGTGCGGCGCGGCTTTCCTTCGAGACCGATTGCTGGGATGTGCATCATGCGCTGACCACCGGGGTGGCGGATTTCGTGCTTGTCGATGTTCGTGGGCCGCAGCTTTACGAGACGGCGCATGTGCCGGGTGCGATCAACCTGCCGCATGGCAAGATGACCGAGCGCAAGATGGGCGAGTGGCCGGAGGATACGCTGTTTGTCGTCTATTGCGCCGGGCCGCATTGCAACGGCACCGACCGGGCGGCCCTGCGGCTTGGCCGGCTGGGACGGCGGGTCAAGGTGATGATCGGCGGCATGACCGGCTGGGCCGACGAGGGGTTTTCGGTGGCGACCGGACGATAGGGCCGGTCCGGTCCGTTTTCCGGCCGCCGCGAGCGTGACATCGTCTGTGGCAGATCGCGGCCAGACGGTTGATCTGCGATTGTCGTCTTGTCTTGCGAACCCCCACGCGAACGTGAGGGTTCTGTTCAAGGCCTGAAATCAGGCCGCGCGATACTGTTTCACGAACTGGGTACCATCCATCTCCAGCTTGCGGCCGGTGATCTGGCGGTCTTCGCCCAGATACTGAACGTGAAGATATTCGCGATCATCGAAGTCCGCGTGCTTGATCTTGAGGTTGCGGATGGAATGACCACCCGCCTCGACGATCTTGCGCGCCTCCGGCGTCAACCGGGAGAGAACGTCGTTGATCACGACCGCTTCCGTGCCACCCAGGAGTTTCCCGGTGGTGTCGTCCCAGATCAGCTCGTATGGTCAATACTAGGCTTGGCAAATACTTGGAATTGTTGGAATTGCCACCCGAGCGTGACACAGATCTGCAAGCGGGCTTTATCAGATGTGTACGTCAGCCGCCTCCAGCGGGGGGCGGAGAGTTGCCAAAGGCAAACGAATGGCAGAAGCTTCCGGTCTGGGATCAACCATGGGGCGAAGATTGCGCATGACGACGATAGCCTCGCGTGACAGGGAACCCGCCCAACAGGGCCACGGCACGATCTGCCGGGGATGCTGGGACCAGATGCATGTGCCCATTCCGATCCGCGGGGCATTGGCTTTGCCGTTTCGCGCCTTCGGCATCACGCGCAGCAAGATGAACCCGAATATCTGCACGATCTGCGAGCGGGCGTTTCAATATGTGAAGAAGCAGCGGCATGTGACGGCCGGCGCGACGATCCTGTTTGCCGATATCAGGGGGTTCACAACCCTGTCGGAGCGTATCGACGTGGTGATGCTGAGCGAGATCGTCAGCCAGTTCCAGGGACGCTGTGCCCAGGCGATCTGGGCGCATGACGGCATCGTCAACAAGCAGATGGGCGATGGGCTGATGGCGATCTTCAACTTCCCGATCATGCGCAAGGATCACGCCAGCGCGGCAATCATGGCCGCGCGGGATATCCAGCAAAACTGCCGTTCCGCACTCAGCAGCCTGACTGCGGATCTCGGCGGATCGTTCGATGGCAGTGGCGCCGTCGGCGTGGGTGTCGGCATCCATTCCGGGGATGTCGAAATCGGCGAATTCTCCAGCTTTCGCAGCGATTTCACCGCGATCGGCGGCGTCGTCAACCAGGCGGCGCGGCTGGAATCGCAGGCTGCAGCGGGCGAGATCCTGGTGTCTACGGAGACTGCTGCGCGAGCCCCGGAACTGATGGCCGGAACGGAAACGCGCTCGCTTGTGCTGAAGGGTATTGCGCAGCCGGTGCAGGCAAGGGTGCTGACGCTGCATTGACATGGTGTGCCGGCGTTTTTTCGCCGCCGCGTGTCATCCGCGTTTGAACGTCTCCGGCACGCAATCTGCAGCCGACAGGATTCTCAGCCGGCCAGATGGGCGAATTCCGCCACGACCTGGTCATAGACCGCGCGCTTGAACGGCACGATCAGGCCGGGCAGATCCTGCATCGGTTTCCATTCCCAGGCGTCGAATTCAGCCTGGTGGCCGCCGGGCGGCGGGTTGATGGCGATCTCGCGTTCATCGCCTTCGAAGCGGAAGGCGAACCAGCGTTGCGTCTGGCCACGATATTTGCCGCGCAAGCCGATGCCGATCAGTTCGGCGGGCAGGTCGTAATTGATCCAGCGACCGGCTTCGGCGAGCAGGGAGACCGTCTTCATGCCGGTTTCCTCGTAAAGCTCGCGGATGGCGGCGGGAAGCGCATCCTCGCCGGCGTCGATGCCGCCCTGCGGCATCTGCCAGAGCTGCGGCGAGCCGTCATATTCCGAATTGCCCTCGACCATGCGGCGTCCGGCCCAGACCAGGCCCTTGCTGTTCAGCACCATGATGCCGACGCAGGGGCGATAGGGCAGGTCCTCGGCCTTGACCGGTTGGGCGGGGGCGTTGTTCATAGTGTCCTCAAGGCTTGTTGTCGGTGGTCAGGGCGGAGACGCCGACGATCTCGATGCCGCGGGCGACCGCCTCCTCGCGCCATTCGGCGACGGCGGAAATCGTCTCGTCGAAGGCGGAACCGATGCCGATCGCCTGGCCGTTGCGCTGGGCGATGCGTTCCAGCTCGTCGAGCTTGGCGAGGATCGCCTTGCGATCCAGCTGGGCGTCGATCATCACGTCGCCGAAGGCATGGGGAATGCCGATCGCCTTGGCAAAGTCGCCCGAGAGCGAGCGGGCGGTGGAGCCGTCATCGAGGAAAAGCAGGCCGCGATTGCCGATGTCGCGCATGATCGGGTCCATGGCCTTCTCGTCGGAGAGAAAGCGGGCGCCCATGTAGTTCATGATGCCGGTGTAATTGGTGATCTCGGCCATCGCCTGATGCAGGTTGGCGAGATTGGTGGCCTTGCTCTTTTCGGCGACGAGCGTGCCGCGGCCGGGATCGTTGTTGGGATAGTCGAAAGGCTCCATCGGCACCTGGAGTACAACTTCATGACCCTTGTGGCGGGCTTCCTGCATCCAGCGGGTGAGGCTGTTGCCGGTGGCTGCAAAGGCCAGTGTCACATCGTCGGGCAGGTCGCGGATGGCTTTCTGGCTACCGGTCTGGCTGAGCCCGATGCCGCCGATGACGATGGCAATGCGGTTGCCGCGGGCACCGGACCAGGGGCGGGCGTAAAATTCGACGGGTTTCAGGCCATCGGCACTGACGATCGGCAGACGGCCTTCCGGGCTATCCTCGAGAAGGTCGTCATTCGGTTGGCCAGCCAGACGCGGGTCCTGGATGGTCGAGCCGATGATCACCGGGCCTTCGCCATCGCGCGGCTTGGGCGTGTATTTGGTTACGACGGAGCCATCATCGGTCACGGTACGCTGGACGTTGGCGCCGTCCTGCGGCCGGCTGCGGCTGAGGCCGGAGCCGGCTTCGTCGAGGGCGGTCTTTTCTTCGGCGACGACAATCGGGGTCGCTTCGTCCGCGCCGGCGAGCACGATCGGCGGGGTGCCGTGGAGGGAAAGCGGGGAGAGGGCGGTCCAAGCGGAAAAGCCGACAAGCGCCAACACGGCTGCCGTGGAGCCCAATGCCGAAAGGCGGAACCGTCGCTTGATGCGACTTCCGCCTTTTCGCTCCTGGCCGAGCGGTGCATGCAGATCCATGCGGGAATTCCAACGGCTACCGACGGGTCGAGACCCAGGCGCCCGCGCCCGGTGGGGCGCAGGCGATGGCTTGTTCGATTACTGCAGCGAGGCTTTCTGCGGATCGGCCGGGAAGGCCGGGTCCGTCTTGACTCCGCGCAGCAGGTCGAGGGCATAGTTCAGCTGGACGTCGTCCTTGGCTTCCGGCGGAACATAGGCGACAGAGCCGGAGCCCTCGTCACTTTCGTCCTGACCCTTGATGTGACCCGGCAGAGCCGATTCACCCTCGGAGCGCACCTTGCCCTGCAGTTCTTCCGGCAGCGGCTGTTCGACCTTGATGTCCGGCTCGATGCCGGTACCCTGGATCGACTTGCCCGACGGCGTGTAATAGAGCGCCGTGGTCAGGCGCAGCGCACCCTTTTCGCCCATCGGAATGATGGTCTGGACGGAGCCCTTGCCGAAGGAGCGCGTGCCGAGAACGGTGGCGCGCTTCAGGTCCTGCAGAGCGCCGGCGACGATTTCCGATGCCGATGCCGAGCCGCCGTTGACGAGCACGACGAGCGGCTTGCCATCGGTCAGGTCGCCTGCGCTGGCGTTGAAGCGACGGGTGTCTTCCGGATCGCGCGAACGGGTGGAAACCACTTCGCCACGCTCGAGGAAGGCGTCAGAGACATAGATCGCCTGATCGAGCAGACCGCCCGGATTGAGACGCAGGTCGAGAACGAAGCCCTTCAGCTTGTCGGCCGGAACGTCCTTCTTGATCTTCTCGATCGCGGCTTCCAGATCGTCATAGGTCTTCTCGGTGAACGAGATGACGCGCAGATAACCGACATCGCCTTCGACGCGCGACTTGACGGCGCGGATCGGGATGATTTCGCGGGTAACGCTGAGCTCGATCGGCTTGTCTGCACCCTTGCGCAGGATGGTCAGCTTGATCGCGGTGTTGACCGCGCCACGCATCTTCTCGACGGCTTCCTCAAGCTTGAGGCCGCGCACCGATTCGCCGTTGATCTCGGAGATGAAGTCGCCAGCGAGGATGCCGGCCTTGGAACCTGGTGTGTCATCGATCGGGGTGATGACCTTGACCAGTTCCTCTTCCATCGTCACCTCGATGCCGATGCCGCCGAATTCGCCGCGGGTCTGGGTCTGCATGTCGGCCGCGTCCTTGGCGTTCATGTAGACGGAATGCGGGTCCAGCGAGGTGAGCATGCCGTTGATGGCGCTCTCAACCAGCTTTTCCTCATCGGGCGGCGTGACATACTGGGCGCGGATGCGCTCGAACACGTCGCCGAAAATCGACAGTTCCTTGTAGGTGGAAGGGCCAGCCGCCTGCGCGGGGACACCAGCCGAGTAAATGACGCTCATCGCGGTTGCGCCCATCAGCGCGCCGACGAGTAGAAGAGAAGCTCTACGAATCATTCTGTGCCTTTCCAGAATCGCCTCCGACCCACCAGGGGCGGGAATCAACCGGTTTTCCGTCTTTCCGAAGTTCTATGTAAAGTGTCGGGCGATCGGTTTCCAGCGCCAAAGCAGTGGCGCTTGCCACTCTTTTTTCCCCCATGCTCGCGAGGGGTTCACCGGAAAGCACGAACTTGCCCTGACTGGTGTTGATCCGGTCCATTCCGGACAGCACCATATGATAGCCGTCGCCCGTGTTCAGAATGATCATCTGACCGTAGCTGCGGAAATTTCCTGCAAATACCACCCATGCGTCTGCCGGTGCAGTTACCAGCGCTCCCGGCGACGAGGCAATGACCATGCCCTGCGCCTGGTGGCCGGTTCCGTCCGGGTCACCGAACTGCCGCAGGGTCTCGCCGGCGGCCGGCAATTCCAGTTTCTGCTGCAGTTCCGAGAAGGGATATGCTGGCGCAATACGGTTTTTATCAGGCAATCCGGACTGGGCGAGTTCGCGGGCGCGGGTCCTCTGTTCCTCGGTCATCTGGTCGCGCCGCGCCTCTTCGGCGCGGGCCATTTCGGCCGCCTGGCGCGATGAAAGGATCTCGTTTTCAAGCGACTGAATCAGTGCTTCCATGGTCGATGCGCGTTCGGCAAGTGCTTCCGATTGCTTGCGTTCTGCCTGCAGCTGCAGGGTGTTGGTGCGCGCCAGCCGATCATTTTCGACAAGCAGCAGATCCATGCGCCGTTCTTCCTCCTGGCGGCTGGATATGGCTGCGACGAGCTGGTCCATTTCCGTCTTGCCGGCCTGGCGCAGGTCGATCAACTCTTTGAGATCGGCGGCGAGCTTGTCGGTCTGCTGGCGCATGCCCGGTACTACGGAGCCGAGCAGGATCGCGGTGCGCACCGATGCCAGCGCATCCTCGGGGCTGACCAGCAGAGCGGGTGGCGGATTGCGACCCATGCGCTGCAGGGCGGCGAGTACTTCGGCCAGGATCGCACGACGCTCGCGGAACGAGGCACGGATGCCATCCTCCCTGATGCCGATGCCGGCCAGGCGCTTTTCGCCGCTGGTGATCTGTTTCTCGATGTCCTTGCGACGCGTGGCGGACTCGATCAGCGCCGTCTTGAGGCTCTCGGTGGTCTTGGCCAGCGCGTCGATGCTTTTCTGCAGCTCGGCGGACTTGTCGTTCGACAGGCGCATGCTCTGCGAGATGTCCTGCAGTTCGCGGCCGATCTGGTCACGCTTGGTCCGCAGTTCGACTTCGGCATTGGCCGAGGCCGCTTCGGACGCTGTGGCAAAGGGGTTGCGGGCGCCGGTCTCGGCTGCCGGCGGAGTGGATCCGGTGGTTACCGCGGGTTCCTGTGCGCTTGCCACGGACAGCGCCGTGGCGGAGGAGAGTGCAATGGTCAAAATGGTGATGGTCAAAACGGCCGGGGACGACACACGCGGCTTGCGCCGGCGCGGTTCGCTCATGCCAGTCTGGGCAGGCAGGGCAGTCTGGATGGTTCTCGCTGGCAAAGGATGATCCCGGTTCGGCGGGAAAATACGCTGATTTGCCGCGCAGGCAAAGCGGCATTGCGTCGGCGCCGTCAAACGCGGTGATACGGGTGTCCGGTGAGGATGGTGACGGCGCGATAGAGCTGTTCGGCCAATAGAATACGGACCAGCTGATGTGGCCAGGTCAGGCGTCCGAGATTGAGCACAAGTCTGGCCCGGTCACGCAATTCGGGATCGACGCCATCGGCGCCGCCGATGATGAAGGCCATATCGCGCTGGCCATTGTCGGCTGCATCGCCGATGAACTTGGCGAATTCCGGGCTGTCAAAGGCCTTGCCGCGCTCGTCGAGGACGACGATCAGGGCGCCGTCGGGCACGTTGCGGGAAAGCTCGGCACCTTCCTCGCGCTTGCGGGTGTCGGCATTTCCGGCGCGGCTTTCGTTGAGCTCGACGGAGCGGGTGAATTCCAGCCCGCAGGCGGGACCAGCCTTGGCGAAGCGGTCCAGATAACGGGATGCAAGTTCCTTCTCCGGTCCAGCCTTCAGCCGGCCCACGGCGTAAATGCCAATTTTCATCACGGCGATCCTCGTCTTCGGGTCACAAAACCATCTGCTCGGCACAGCGGGTGCTTGCCGCGTCAATCCGGCTTCGGGACCGCCTGAACGACGGCCGGCCGTTTCTAGTGCATTTCTGCGAACCGCGGAAATGCTCTATCTCGTTGTCCTTGCGCAATTGCGAACGCAAAACCGCTGTGCAGTTTCGCCGGACTTGCGCTAGTGCAAGCGACCTTCCTCGATGTCCGGAGCGGCCCACATTCTTTCGATATTGTAGAACTCGCGGATTTCGGGACGGAATACATGCACAATGATGTCTCCGATGTCGATCAGGACCCAATCGCCCACTTCCAGGCCTTCGACGCGGGCATAACCCAGGCCGTCATCCTTCATGTCGGAGATAAGGTGTTCGCTGATCGCCGTCACATGCCGGTTCGACCGTCCGGACACGACTACCATGTAGTCGCCCAGCGCGGACTTGCCTGCGATGTTGATCGAGACGATGTCTTCTGCCTTTGAGTCCTCGAGACTAGAGAGGACCAGCTCAAGCGCGCGGGCTGCGGCATCGACGCCACGTTCCGGGCTTTTGGGGATCGCGGCATGCGCTCTTCCCTTGGTGTGCACTGTTGTCAGAGGTCTTCCTTTCCTTGGTATAACAGAACAGCACGTCTGTGATTCCCTGATGAGGAAATCACGGTAAAAGGTGGCATCGATCCGTTAATCTTTCAAGATAGCCAAATGAATTGGCACATCGGTCCGCTTACGCTTCGGCTGCGGCGCGAAGGGCCGACGAGCTGAGTGTAGAGCGCGGGCCATGGATGAAGGTCCAGGCCGGAGCGGGTTTGCGCCAGAGCACACCGGCATCATCCTCGTCGATGCGGGCATAATCGAAGGTGCGGGCCATTTTTGACGAGAGATAGGACAGCGTCGAACCCGGTCTGTCGATCACGGCGATCGGGAATGTGGTGGCGATTTTGCGCCAGCGTTGCCAGTGGTGGAAACCGGCGAGATTGTCGGCGCCCATGATCCAGACGAAATGCGCATGCGGATTGCGGCTGCGGATGAAATCCAGCGTGCGGGCGGTGTAGCTGGTGCCCAACGCCTGCTCGAATGCGGTGACCTTGATGCGCGGATCGGCGGCCATGTTTTCGCAGAGCGCCAGGCGTTCGGTGAGGGGCGCCAGTTCGCGACGGCTCTTCAGCGGATTGCCGGGCGTGACCATCCACCACAGCTGGTCGAGGCCGAGGCGGCGAAGCGCGATCTCGGCAACCAGCACATGGCCCTGATGCGGCGGGTTGAACGAGCCGCCGAACAGGCCGACGACCATGCCCCGCTCGACATGGGGCATGACGCGGTAGCGATGGGCGACCTGTTCCGGTTCCACGATGGTCGGGGCCGGGTTCAGGGCCGGACCTGGCCGGTGCCGCGCACACGGTACTTGAACGATGTGAGCTGTTCGACACCGACGGGGCCGCGGGCATGCATCTTGCCGGTGGCAATGCCGATCTCGCCGCCCATGCCGAATTCGCCGCCATCGGCAAACTGGGTCGAGGCATTATGGAGGAGAATGGCGGAATCGATCTCGTTGAAGAAACGCTCGACCACTTGCGGATCCTCGGCGATGACAGCTTCGGTGTGGTTGGACGAATAGCGTGCTATATGATCGATGGCGCCGGAAATGCCATCGACGATCGCCACCGCGATAATTGCATCGAGATATTCGGTGCGCCAGTCTTCCTCCACCGCAGGCTTGAGGCCGGGAGCGATGCGCAGGACCGTGGCCGAGGCCCGGATCTCGCAGCCGGCTTCGGTCAAAACGTCGAGCAGCGGCATCAGATGGGTGGCGATCGCGCCGCTGTCGACGAGAAGCGTTTCGGCCGAGCCGCAGATTCCGGTGCGGCGCATCTTGGAATTGAGGACGATCTTCGTCGCCATGTCGACATCCGCCGAGGCGTCGACATAGACGTGGCAGAGGCCTTCGAGATGGGCAAAGACCGGAACCCGGGCTTCCGACTGGACGCGGGCGACGAGGTTTTTGCCGCCGCGCGGCACGATGACATCGATTGCATTGTCGAGGCCGGACAGCATGGCGCCGACGGCGGCGCGGTCGGTGGTCGGCACGAGCTGGATGGCATCGGCGGGCAGGCCGGCTGCAACCAGACCCTTGACCAGGCAGGCATGAATGGCGCGCGAGGAATTGACCGAGTCCGAGCCGCCGCGCAGGATCACGGCATTGCCGGCCTTGAGGCACAGGGCACCGGCATCGGCGGTGACATTCGGCCGGCTTTCATAGATGACGCCGATGACGCCGAGCGGCGTGCGCACGCGTTCGATATGCAGGCCATTGGGGCGATCCCATTCGGCAATGATCGAGCCGACCGGATCCGGCAGCTCGGCAATTTCGCGCAGAGACTGTGCGATGCCGGCAATGCGGGTGGCATCGAGCGTCAGGCGGTCGATGAAGGAAGCGGCGACGCCGGTGTCAGCCGCGTTCTTCAGGTCGATGGTATTGGCGGCGAGAATGTCTGCTTCGGCCGCGACAAGCGCATCGGCCATGGCGCGCAGCGCAGCATTCTTGGCTTCGGTCGATGTGTTGGCCAATGGTCGGGCGGCGGACCGGGCGCGCCGGCCAATGTCCAGCATCAGGGCTTCGACGGAATTGCCATTGGCTGCGGTCTCAAGCATGGGCTGCACCCTTCCTGTCATTCTCTGCCAGCTCCCTGCTTGTCGGTTCCCCGCCCACTGTGTCCTGGCGGTTGCCGAGCTCGGTCATGACGAGGTCGTCCCGGTGGATCATGGCGGCACGACCGGCATAGCCGAGAATTGCCTCGATTTCATGGGACTTTCGGCCACAGATACGGCGCGCTTCCTCGGCATCATAGCCTGCGAGCCCACGGGCAATTTCGCGGCCTTCGACGCCGATGACGGAGACGGTGTCTCCCCGATGGAATTGTCCGGCCACGGAGCGCATGCCGGCGGGAAGCAGGCTCTTGCCAGCCTTCAGGGCGCCTTGCGCACCCGCATCGACATGCAGTTCACCAGCCGGCTGAAGCTGGCCGGCGATCCAGGTCTTGCGGGCGGTGACCGGTGACCTGGAGGCGGAGAACCAGGAATGCCGGGCGCCGCTTTCGATCGCGGCTAGCGGGTTCATTGTCTTGCCCGAAGCGATGATCATGGCGCAACCGGCGCTTGTTGCGATCTTGCCGGCATCGATCTTGGTGCGCATGCCGCCGCGCGACAGTTCGGACGCTGCACCACCGGCCATGGCCTCGATCTCCGGCGTGATATCGTCGATGGTCTCGAGGAAACGCGCATTCGGGTCGAGATGCGGTGGCGCGGTATAGAGGCCGTCAATATCGGACAGAAGTATGAGCAGGTCGGCGCCGGCCATGGTGGCGACACGGGCGGCCAGCCGGTCATTGTCGCCGTAGCGGATCTCGGTGGTGGCGACCGTGTCGTTCTCGTTGATGATCGGAATGGCGCCGATCTTCAAGAGTTGCTGCAGGGTGGCGCGGGCATTGAGATAACGCCGCCGCTCCTCCGTGTCGCCCAGGGTCAACAGGATCTGACCGGCAACGATCGAGGAGCGCGATAGGCTTTCCGACCAGTGGCGGGCGAGCGCAATCTGGCCAACGGCCGCTGCCGCCTGGCTTTCCTCGAGCTTCAGGGCGCCTTTCGGCAGATCGAGCACGGTGCGGCCAAGGGCGATGGCGCCCGAGGACACGACCAGAACATCGGTGCCGCGCGCCTTCAGGGCGGCGATATCGTCGCAGATGGCATCAAGCCAGGTCTTTTTCAGGCCGGACGCTCGATCGACCAGCAGCGCCGAGCCGATCTTGATCACGGTCCGCTTGCAGCGAGAGAGCGAGCGAAGCTTGCTGGCCATTACGCGTCGCCTTCTCCGTCGAGGTCGTCCTCTGCCGCGGCGTTATTGTCGGGACGGCTGTGCTTGCGGTTTTTCTCGCGGCGCTCGGGCATTTGCCGGTTGCCGCCCGCCGAGACGATGACGTCGCGCAGCGCACGCAGCGCATCGGTCATGCCCTTGCCGGTGATCGCCGACAGCAGCAGCGGGGTCTGGCCGCTGGCCTTCTTCAGCTCGGCCATCTTCTTCTTCAGTTCTGCTTCGTCAAGCACGTCGATCTGCGACAGCGCGACGATCTCGGCCTTGTCTTCGAGGCCGCCACCATAGGCTTCGAGTTCGTGCTTGACCGTCTTGTAGGCCTTGCCGACCTCTTCTTCCTGGGCGGAGACGAGATGCAGAAGCACGCGGGTGCGCTCGACATGGCCGAGGAAGCGGTCGCCGATGCCGATGCCCTCATGGGCGCCTTCGATCAGGCCGGGAATGTCGGCGAGAATGAATTCGCGCTCGTCGATGGTCGCGACGCCGAGGTTCGGATGCAGCGTGGTGAAGGGATAATTGGCAATCTTCGGCCGGGCGCGGGTGACGGCGGCAAGGAAGGTCGACTTGCCGGCATTGGGCAGGCCGACGAGACCGGCATCGGCGATCAGCTTCAGCCGCAGCCAGACATTCTTTTCTTCGCCTT
The DNA here is from genome assembly GCF_902706095.1 of Rhizobium sp. 18065. Lineage (GTDB taxonomy): Bacteria > Pseudomonadota > Alphaproteobacteria > Rhizobiales > Rhizobiaceae > Allorhizobium. The sequence continues at coordinate 245,418 of NZ_CACSJP010000007.1, read as the reverse complement.
CGAGGCCCGGATTGGCCCAGGTCGGTGCCTGATTGGTGGCGGACTTGAAATGGGCGTTGCCGAAGCCGCCATTGCCGCCGGCGGCGAGCCGGAAGCGCTGGCCTTCCTCGGTCAGGTCGATGATCTGGGTCTCGAAGTCTTCCTCGAAGATCTGCGTGCCGACCGGCACGCGCAGTGTGACATCGCCGCCATTGGCACCGGTGCGGTTGCGACCCATGCCATGGGTACCGGTCTGCGCCTTGAAATGCTGCTGGAAGCGGAAATCGATCAGGGTGTTCAGACCATTGACGGCCTCGACCCAGACATCGCCACCGCGGCCGCCGTCACCGCCGTCCGGACCGCCGAATTCGATGAACTTTTCGCGCCGAAACGACACAGCGCCGGCGCCGCCGTCGCCTGAGCGAATGTAAACTTTTGCTTCGTCGAGAAATTTCATCTTGGTGCCGTTGATCTTCTGTCTGGTTTTGCGGATGGATGGGGCATCGATATAGCCGGTTGAGGCGGAGGTCAAAGAGTATCGTGAAGTTCGTCAGCTACAACATCCAGTATGGCATCGGTCAGGATGGTCGTTTTGACCCCGAACGCATCGCGCGCGCCGTCGAAGGTGCCGACGTGATCGCGCTGCAGGAAGTGACGCGCGGATTTGTCCGCAATGACTATATCGATCTTGTCGAAACCTTCTCGTCGCTGTTTCCGGCGTATTTCTCGTCCTTCGGCGCGGCCAGCGACGTGCTGGTCGATCATGCGACGGTCGAGGGCCGGCTGCGCGAGCGGCGTTTCCAGTTCGGCAACATGGTGCTGTCGCGTTTTCCGCTGCTGGCTGCGCGCAACCTGCTGCTGCCCAGAGCCCGCACCTTCGACAAGCTCAACCTGCAGCGCGGCGCGCTGGAGGCGGTGATCGATGCGCCGGGCGGGGCCGTGCGCGTCTATTCGGTTCATCTCGACCATGTCTCTCCCGACGAGCGCATCGCCCAGATCGCCTATCTGAAGGCGCGGGCCAACGGCTTTGTCGCCGAAGGCGGCGCACTGACCGGAGCGATCGAATTTGCCGTACCGGATCCGGCACTGCCGGCCGACTACCTGCTGATGGGCGATTTCAACATGGAGCCGGAGGGGCCGGAATATATCGCGATGGTCGGCCAGGACGATGCGTTTTATGGCCGTGTGGCGCGCGCCGACCGGCCGATCGACGCGGCCGCGCATCTGAAGACGCTGACGGCGGACGGCTATAGCTGGATCAGTCCCGACGGTGCGGTGCGCAAACATCTCGACTACTGTTTCGTCAGCGGCGGCCTGGTTTCGCGCCTGAAAACCGCCTTTGTGGACAATGAGACGACCGCCTCCGACCATTATCCGGTCTGGGTGGAGCTCGCCTGAGGCTTGTCCGGGCGGTGAACCGCCCGGATACTGGTGGGTTGGGTTAGCGGTCCCGGTTGCGGCTTTGAAAGCCGGACTGGATTATCCGCATGTCGATCATCGGTGCCATGGCGCTGCGCGACAGCGAATAGACGTCGCTGACCCCGACAATCGTGCAGCCGAGCTTTTCCAGCACCTTGAACGAGGCCGGATTGTCGGCAAAGGCGCCGGCGGCGATCTCGGCCTGCGGCATGCGGCGGAAGGCATGATCGAGCACGGCCTCCGTCGCCTCGCTCATCAGCCCCTTGCCCCAATAGAAGCGGTTCAGCCAATAGCCGAGATGCCAGAGGCCATGGCGCAACTCGATCGACACCGTGCCGATATGCACGTCATCGGCCATGGTGATGGCAAAGAACCAGTCCGGCTTCAGGCCGGATGTCACCGTGTTCAGCCAGTCGAGCGCATCCTGCCGGTCATAGGGGACCGGCACGCGCGTCAGCATGCGGGCGACGGCAAAATCGCCCAGCGAGGCTGCGATCGGATCGGCATCGCCGATCTTGTGCGGGCGCAGGACGAGACGATCGGTCTCGATGACCGGGCAGGGGCCGGGCATCGACATGGCGGTCCGACCTTTCCCGTCCGTCGGGCTGCGGGGCTTGCTCAATAGCGCGCTCATCGCATTTCCCCCCAGCTCTTCAGCGATAGCCAGGTCTTGCGGTCGAGCCTGTACCATTCGACCGGTACCATGCCGCCCATGGCCAGGTTGCCGACCATGCCGGAGCCCTGGAACTGGAAGCCGCATTTCTGGATGACCCGGCGCGAGGCGATGTTGGTCACCCGGCATCGCGCATCGATGCGGGCGATGTCACGGGTGCGGAAGGCCATGTCGATCAGGGCATGGGCCGCTTCCGTGGCATAACCCCGGTTCCAATAGGGTTCGCCCAGCCAATAGCCCATTTCCAGCGTGTCTTCATCGGCGGCGTGGGGCTCGAGCGCGCAGCAACCGAGGAATTCGCCGTTTTCGGCTTTGGTGATGGCGTAGACGCACTTGCCAATCTCGCCAATATTCGTGCGTCGCACAAAATCGGCTGCGTCTTTTGCCGTGTAGGGATGCGGCATGCGCGAGACCATGGTGGCGATCGCGGCATTGTTGGCGAGATGGGCAAGGGCGTCGATGTCTTCTACGTGCGGGCTGCGCAAAACGAGCCGTTGCGATAACAAGACGGGGCAATCGGTTCTCGACCGATCGGGCCTTGGCCGATCTTCGGGCGACCGCGATTGGTCGTCCCTTAACAGTAAGCTGTCCATGGTTCAGTCTCCTTCTGGTTGAAAAAAGGCATAAAAAAGAGGGGAGATGGCGCCCCATCTCCCCTTTTTCTAGACTGAACCTGGTACGGCCAGCCGGGTCGATGAGACGCCGGCTGGTTTAAAACGCTACCGGCTTTTATTCTGCTGCTTCGGCCGTTTTCGGCATCACAGACACGTATACGCGGCCATTGGCCTTCGTACGGTAGGCGACATTGCCGGCGGTCAGCGCAAAAATCGTGTGGTCCTTGCCGAGGCCGACATTGGCGCCCGGATGCCACTGCGTGCCACGCTGGCGCAGGATGATGTTGCCTGGAATGACGACTTCGCCGCCGAACTTCTTCACGCCAAGGCGCTTGGAGTTGGAATCGCGACCGTTGCGCGATGAACCGCCAGCTTTTTTATGTGCCATGGGATTTCTCCTTTAAACCGTGTTTTCTCGTTGACCGTTAGGCTGCCACGATGTCCGTGATACGGACGACCGTGTGATGCTGGCGATGACCGCGCGTGCGCTTGGAATTCTGGCGACGGCGCTTTTTGAACGCGATCACCTTCTTGCCACGGTTGTGTTCGACAACTTCTGCCTTGACGGACGCGCCAGCAACGAAGGGTGCGCCAAACGTGGCATCAGCACCTTCGCCGACAACGAGAACTTCGGTGAATTCGATGGTTGCACCAGCTTCGGCTTCCAGCTTTTCGATGGTCAGCACGTCGTTGGCGTTCACGCGGTACTGCTTACCGCCGGTCTTGATGACTGCGAACATTTTTTATCCTTTCATGTTCGTTCCGGCTCTTGTCCTTGTCGGACGGCCGTCTTTTTGTCAGTCGGATGGCAGAACGGCGCATGCGCCTTTGTCCTGCCGGTGGGGCTCCGCCTGTGGCGAAGAACGAAAGGCGCAGGTATCCCACGCTTCAAGTCACCGGTCGCATACGTGAGGCCCCCAACACTGTCAAGATAAAAGCTTCTGAAACCTTCACATTCGCTCTTGCATGGGGGGTGAACTCTCGCTAAGAGACAGCCCGCGCACAACTTGCGCCGACCAGCAAAGCGGAGAGGTGGCTGAGTGGTCGAAAGCACCGCACTCGAAATGCGGCATACGGGCAACCGTATCGTGGGTTCGAATCCCACCCTCTCCGCCATAACTTCATTTGTCTATACCGAGGCATAGGTACCACGTTGTACCTAAGGCATGGGTGACAACCTCGTGCCGAACGGGTTGTCGATGGTTCGCAAGGGTTTCCAGTCAAGGTCGATCTATCCGGGATCAACGGCTGTGACGCGTAAAAGCTGAATGCCGTCGTCGACCGCCTTTCGCGCGTTTCTGCCTGGTCAGAACGGTCGAGATACTGATTGGCTTTCGTTAGGTGCAAGCCCGTCCGCGGTTGGCGACGAGGACGTCTGGGTCACGGAAAGCATCGTTGATTAGGGCTCGCGCTCGGGCCGCGCAGCCTCCGTGGGTATTTCACTTGACTGTTGTCTGCAGGATCGAGAGCCGGCCGAATTTTTGCGGCGATGGCGGGGCTTCGGCACGTCGACATGATCCATGTCTTACATCTTCTGGCAGAGGTCGAGGAGGGCTCCCTGGTCCGAGGGGCCTGAAGGGTCAGGCGTGCCGGTTTCTGCGCCGTTGTCTTTTGGAAAGGGTCTTTTTGGCGTCGCGCAGGCCGCATCGGGGGCTTGACGGGTTTCGTGCAATTTGCACTATTGATCAGATGTCAGACCAATTAAACCGGAAGACACGGCGCTGATGAGCAGGCAAAGGGACGATAGGGCGGTATTGTCGCCACTGCCTCCGGTCGATCGGGTGCAGCAGGTCACGGCGGCTCTTGCCGACTACATCAAGGGTTCCAATCTTGTGCCCGGCGACCGGTTGCCGGCGGAGCGTGAACTGATGATGGCGCTGGCGGTCGGGCGCTCGACCATCCGCGAGGTGATCCGTCATTTCCAGGCGCTCGGCGTGGTCGAGGCGCGCAAGGGCAGCGGTACCTATCTGCTCAAGCCGATTTCCGGCACCACGATCCATATGCCGCTGTCGCTGGACACGACGCATCTGCGCGATGTGCTGCTGAAGACGCTCGAGGTTCGTCGCGGCATCGAGGCCGAGGCCGGCATGGTTGCCGCGCGCATGCGCAGTGCCGAAGACCTCAAGGACATCGAGACGAAGCTCAACGAGATGGAACGGGTGCATCTGTCCAAGGGCACATCCGGGCCCGAGGATCTGCAATTCCACCTCGCCATCTATGACGCGACCCACAATCCGCTGTTTCGCCAGCTGCTGGAACAGATGCGCGACGCCTTCGAGCGCTTCTGGGACAAGCCATTCGACCGGCCGGATTTCGCCCGCCGGTCCTTCCCGTTTCACCGTACCCTGTTCAACGCGATCGCAGACCAGGATCCCGAGGCTGCCCGCGCCGAGACACTGAAGATCCTCGACATCGTCGAGCAAGACATCAAGGAAATGTCCCAATGAGCAACGGCTTTGATCCGTTCGAGAATGCCTCCCTCATCGTCGCCCATGACGAGGGCAATGCCTATGATGCGGTCGTCCCGCCGATCGTGCAGACCTCGCTTTTCACCTTCACTGACTATGACGACATGGTTTCGTCCTATCGCGGCGAGAAGGTCCGGCCGATCTACACGCGCGGTCTCAATCCGACCGTGCGCATGTTCGAGGAGATGCTGGCGAAACTTGAGGGTGCGGAAGACGCGATCGGCTTTGCCAGCGGCATGTCGGCGATCTCCTCCACTGTTCTGTCCTTGGTTGAGCCCGGTGACAGGATCGTCGCGGTCAAGCATCTCTATCCCGATGCCTTCCGGCTGTTCGGCACGCTGTTGAAGCGGATGAAGGTCGAAGTCACCTATGTCGACGGGCGCGACGAGGAAGAGGTGGCCAAGGCGCTGCCGGGCGCCAAGCTGTTCTACATGGAAAGCCCGACCAGCTGGGTCATGCAGACCCATGATGTCAGGGCGCTGGCGAAGCTTGCCAGAAGCCATGGCGTCATCACCACGATCGATAACAGCTGGGCGAGCCCGATCTTCCAGCAGCCGATCGCGCTGGGTGTCGATCTGGTCATTCATTCCGCGTCGAAATATCTTGGCGGCCATAGCGACGTGGTCGCGGGTGTCGTTGCCGGCTCGAAGGACCTGATCGGCCGGATCCGGGCGGAGGCCTATCCCTATCTCGGCGGCAAGCTCTCGCCGTTCGATGCATGGCTTTTGATCCGCGGAATGCGCACCCTGCCGATCCGCATGCGGGCGCATGAGACCTCGACGATGGCGATTGCCCAGCGGTTGCAGGGGCATGATGCGGTGGAAACCGTCTGCTATCCGGGGCTCGCCAACCAGCTGCCGCCCGGTCTGTCGGGCACGTCGGGCCTGTTTTCCTTCATCTTCAAGGACGGCGTCAATGTCCGCACCTTCGCCGACCATCTGAAGCTGTTCAAGCTGGGTGTGAGCTGGGGCGGCCATGAAAGCCTGATCGTGCCGGGCGAAGTCGTCCTGTCACAAAAGGCGCAACCCAATTCCGCGGAAGCCTTCGGCATCAGCCCGCGGTCGGTACGGCTCCATGTCGGCCTGGAGGGAACGGAGGCCCTCTGGAGCGATCTCGATGCGGCGATCACTGCCGCCTCGTCTGGCTGACTTTACGACAAGCAACATCAAAACAGAGGGGAATAAACAATGAAAAAACTGATTACCGCGACATTGTTCGCCACCATGATGGCGGGAACCGCCATGGCCGACACGACGCTGAAGCTGGTCGAAGTGATCACCAGCCCGGAGCGCACCGAAACGCTGAAGTCGATCGTCGGCAAGTTCGAAGCCGCCAATCCCGGCACCAAGGTCGAGATCATCTCGCTGCCCTGGGGCGAAGCCTTCCAGAAATTCGCCACCATGGTTTCGGCCGGCGAAATTCCCGATGTCATGGAAATGCCGGACACCTGGCTGTCGCTCTATGCCAACAATGGCATGCTGGAGAGCCTCGAGCCCTATCTGAAGGATTGGGAACACACGGCCGGCATGACGGACCGCGCGCTGGAACTTGGCCGCGACGTCAAGGACACCGCCTATATGCTGCCTTACGGCTTCTATCTGCGTGCCATGTTCTACAACAAGAAGATCTTCGCAGAAGCCGGCGTCGACGGTCCGCCGAAGACGATGGACGAATTCGTCGCAGCGTCGGAGAAGATCTCCAAGCTGCCCGGCAAATACGGCTACTGCCTGCGCGGCGGCCCGGGCGGCCTGAACGGCTGGATGATGTTTGCCGCCACGATGGCCGGCAACAACGAGTTCTTCAACGCCGATGGCACATCGAAGTTCAGCGAGCCGGACTGGGTCAAGGGCATCGAATGGGTGGTTGACCTCTACAAGAAGGGCTATGCGCCGAAGGACAGCGTCAACTGGGGCTTCAACGAGATCGTCGCCGGCTTCTATACCGGGACCTGCGCCATGCTCGACCAGGATCCGGATGCGCTGATCGCCATCAGCGAGCGCATGGATGCCGCCGACTACGCGGTCGTGCCGATGCCGAAGGGTCCGGCCGGCAAGTCCTTCCCGACCATCGGTTATGCCGGCTGGTCAATGATGTCGGCGAGCGCCAACAAGGATCTGTCCTGGAAGCTGATCGCGACGCTCGAAGGTCCGGAAGGCAATATCGAGTGGAACAAGCGGATCGGTGCACTTCCGGCGCTGAAGGCGGCCGAGAAGGATCCTTTCTATGCCGGCGAGCAGTTCAAGGGCTGGTTCGACGAACTGGCTGATAAGGATGCCGTTCCGACCGTCATGCCGACATACCTGGAAGAGTTTGCCTTCTTCAAGGATTCGCTGGCGATCAAGACCACGCAGGAAGCCCTGCTCGGCGATATCACGCCGGAAGAGCTGGCCAAGCAGTGGGCCGACTATCTGACGGCTGCCCAGCAGAAGTTCCTGGCGAGCAAATAAGTCTCGCCATTGACGACCGGCAGGCGGCGGCCTCGAACCCGCCGCCTGCCGGATCCATTCCGACTGAAAACACGGCCCGCCGATCGGCCTGCCGCGAAACGGATACTTGACGATGGCTTCACTTGCAGCCCGTGGCGGCGGCTCACCAAGAGACCAGCGGCCGCTGAAGAAGCGCCTGGCGGATGCATCCGCGCCCTATCTCTACAGTGCACCGGCGCTGATCCTGATCGTTACCGTGATGCTGGTGCCGCTGGTGCTGGGCATTTCCTATGCCTTCCGCGATATCCAGCTGCTCAAGCCGTTTTCCGGCGGTTTTATCGGGCTCGATCATTTTGCAGCGCTGGCCAAGGACCAGAATTTCTATCGGGCGCTGAGAAACACGCTGTGGTGGACGGGCTGGTCGGTGGTGCTGCAATTTGCCTTCGGCCTGACGCTGGCGCTTCTGCTCGACAAGCCGTTCTATGGCCGCGGTCTTGTCCAGGCCCTGGTCTTTCTTCCGTGGGCCGTGCCAAGCTTTCTCGCCGGCCTCAACTGGGCGTGGCTGTTCAATCCGCTGGTCGGTCCTCTGCCGCATTGGCTCTTTGCCCTCGGTCTGATGAGCGAACCGGCCAATATCCTCGCCGACCCGCAACTGTCGATGTGGGGGCCGATCATCGCCAATGTCTGGTGGGGCATTCCGTTCTTCGCCATCACGCTGCTGGCAGCGCTGCAGGCAATCCCGCGGGATCTCTACGAGGCAGCCAGCATCGATGGCGCCGGTCCGGTCCAGCGTTTCCTGTCGATCACCCTGCCGTTTCTCGCGCCGACCATTGCCATCACGGTTCTCCTGCGCACGGTGTGGGTTTCCAATTTCGCCGACCTGATCATCGTCATGACCAATGGCGGGCCGGCCGATCGCAGCCAGATCGTCGCCAGCTATATCTTCACCCAGGCGTTCAAGCGGCTGGACTTCGGTTATGCCTCGGCCATCGCACTGGTGCTGCTGGTTTTGCTGATCACCTATTCGATGCTGATCGTCGTGTTGCGGCAATGGCTGTTGAGCAAGGATTGAGACCATGACCGGCAAACGTGTAATCTCGATCCTCGCTCATCGGCTGGCTATCCTTGCCTATGTGGTCTTTGCGCTCTTCCCGCTCTACTGGCTGCTCAAGGTCTCGGTGACGCCCAACAAGCTGCTCTATTCCGAGGGTATTCGCATGTGGCCGTCGCGGACCACGTTCGAGCATTTCGAATTTGTCCTGCGCCACAGCGATTTTCCGATCTTTTTCAAGAACAGCCTGATCGTTTCCGGGTCGACGGCGATCATTGTCACGGTGCTGGCCTCGCTTGCCGGCTATGCGATGTCGCGGTTCACCTTTCGCGGCAAATACTGGATCGTGACGCTGATGCTGCTGACCCAGATGTTCCCGCTGGTGATGCTGGTCGCGCCGATCTTCAAGATGCTGTCGCCGCTCGGCCTGACCAACAGCCTGACCGGCCTCGTCATCGTCTATACGGCGTTCAACGTGCCTTTTGCCACGTTCCTGATGCAGTCGTTCTTCGACGGTATTCCGAAGGATCTCGAGGAGGCGGCGATGATCGACGGTGCGACGCAGTTCGTGGCGTTTCGCCAGATCATCCTGCCGCTGACGCTGCCCGGCATCGCGGCGACACTCGGCTTCGTGTTCACCGCCGCCTGGAGCGAGCTGCTGTTTTCGCTGATGCTGATTTCAGGCAACGCCGCCGCCACCTTCCCGGTCGGCCTGTTGTCCTTCGTGTCGAAATTCTCGGTCGACTTCGGACAGATGATGGCGGCGGGCGTCATGGCGCTCATTCCCGCCTGCCTGTTCTTCCTGTTGATCCAACGTTATCTCGTGCAGGGCCTGACGGCCGGCGCCGTGAAAGGCTGATCCCATGGCATCCATCGATATTGCCGACGTCCGCAAGTCCTATGGCATCCATCCGGTGCTGCATGGCATCGACCTGGAGATCAAGGATGGCGAATTCGTCGTGCTCGTTGGTCCTTCCGGCTGCGGCAAGTCCACGCTGCTGCGGATGATCGCCGGCCTCGAAGGTGTCACCGACGGCGAGATCCGCATCGACGGCAAGCGGGTCAACGATCTCGCCCCGAAGGATCGCGACATCGCCATGGTCTTCCAGTCCTATGCGCTCTACCCGCATATGAGCGTTGCCAGCAACATGAGCTACAGCCTGCGCCTGCGGAAGATCGCCAAGGAGAAGATCGCATCGGTGGTTGCCAATGCTGCCGGCAAGCTGGGGCTCGATCCGCTGATGGAGCGGCGGCCCAAGGCGCTGTCCGGCGGCCAGCGCCAGCGTGTCGCGATGGGCCGCGCCATCGTGCGCGAACCGAAGGCCTTCCTGTTCGACGAGCCGCTGTCCAATCTCGACGCCCGACTGCGCGAACAGATGCGCGCCGAGATCAAGAAGCTGCACAAGGATCTGGGTGCCACCTCGATCTACGTCACCCATGACCAGATCGAGGCGATGACGCTGGCCGACCGCATTGTCGCGATGCATGGCGGTGTGATCCAGCAGGTCGGCAGCCCGCTCGAGCTCTACGACCGTCCGGCCAATCTGTTCGTCGCCGGCTTCATCGGATCGCCGGGCATGAATTTCTTCGAGGGCCGCTACAAGACCAGTGGCGATGCCGCGGAATTCACTCTCGATGGCGGCGTTGTCCTGCCGCTCGGCACAAAGGCGAACCTGCCGGACGGTAGCGCTGCCACACTCGGGATCCGGCCGGAGCATGTGGTCCTTGGCGCAGAGGGTTCCGATGTGTTGAAGGCAACCGTCGATCTTGTCGAGCCGACCGGCTTTGGCATTATCGTGCATCTCAAGCTTGGCCCGGTTGCCTTCAAGGCATTTACGCTCGACCGGCGTTTCCTCGGCATGCAGGGCGAGGTCTCGGTCGGACTGCCGGTGGCCAACCTGCATTTCTTCAACGAGGCCGGCGACAAGGTATAGCCGCGCAAGGCCTGCTTCAGGCGGGTTTTTCCGTGCTGTAGAAGTCACGGTACCAGTCGACAAAGCGACGGACGCCTTCGTCGACGGAAACGGCGGGCTTGTATCCAAGCTCCCTTACCAGATCGCTGACATCTGCATAGGTGTCGAGCGCGTCGCCCGGTTGGCGCGGCAGCATTTCCCGGATCGCCGTTTGTCCCAAAGCCTGTTCAAGGGCCTCGATATAGGCCATCAGCTTCACCGGCTCGCTGTTGCCGATATTGTAGAGGCGGAAGGGTGCGAGGCTGGAGGCTGGATCCTGCCGGCTTCCGTCCCATTCCGGGTTCGGCTGTGCGATCGCATCGCTGGCGCGGATCACGCCTTCGACGATGTCGTCGATATAGGTGAAGTCGCGGGTGTGATTGCCGTTGTTAAAGACGGTGATCGGCCGGCCTTCGATGATATCCTTGGTGAACTTGAACAGCGCCATGTCCGGGCGGCCCCAGGGACCGTAGACGGTGAAGAAGCGCAGGCCGGTGGTCGGCATGGCGAAGAGATGCGAATAGCTGTGTGCCATCAGTTCGTTGGCACGTTTGGTGGCGGCGTAGAACTGCAGCGGATGGTCCGCCATGTCATGCTCGCTGAACGGCATCTTTGTGTTGGCGCCATAGACGCTCGATGTGGATGCATAGGTCAGGTGGGAGATCTGCGCATGCCGGCAAGCCTCGAGAATGTTGGTGAAGCCGATCAGGTTGCTTTCGACATAGGAATGCGGGTTTTCCAGGCTGTAGCGTATGCCCGCCTGGGCCGCCAGATGGATGACCCGGTCGAATGCGTGGTCGGCAAAGCAGGTTTCGACGGCCGTGCGATCAGCAAGATTGGCACGGATGAAGCTGTAGCGACCACCCTGCCTGCCTGCAGCATTCTCGAGCAGCGCCAACCGCGCTTCCTTCAAGGCAGGATCGTAATAGTCGTTGACGACATCGAAGCCGACGACCTCGTCGCCGCGTTCGATCAGTCGCTTGGCGACATGATAGCCGATGAAACCTGCATTGCCGGTGACGAGGACTTTCATCGCGCCTGCTCCACGGCTTGCGGTCGCGGCAATGCAGTGGCGCGGCCGATGCTCAGATAGGTCCAGCCGTCGTCCCGAAGCCTTTCGGGGGCAAAGAGATTGCGACCGTCAAAGATGGTCTTGTTCTGCATGCGCAAGGCCATTTCGCCAAAATCGGGCGCGCGGAACTGCTGCCATTCCGTGCAGACGGCCAGCGCGTCGGCGCCATCGAGCGCCGAATACTTGTCACCGACCAGAACCATGTCCGGACGTGAACCATAGAGGCGCGAGGCCTCTTCGCCGGCAACCGGATCGAAGGCCCTGACCCTGGCGCCGGCAGACCAGAGGGATTCCATCAACACGCGGCTGGAGGCTTCGCGCATATCGTCGGTATTGGGCTTGAACGACAGGCCCCAGATGGCAACCGTCTTGCCGGCCAGATTGCGCTCACCACCGAAATGGTTGGCGATCTTGTCGAAAAGCCGGTGCTTCTGGCGGTTGTTGACCGCCTCGACCGCCTCGATCAGATGGGCGTCATAGCCGACCTCGCGTGCCGTGCGGGCGAGCGCCTGCACGTCCTTGGGAAAGCAGCTGCCGCCGTAACCGATGCCGGGATAGATGAAATGGTAACCGATGCGCGGATCGGCGCCGATGCCGCGGCGGACGTGTTCGATGTCGGCACCCAGCTTCTCGGCCAGGTTGGCGATCTCGTTGATGAAGGAAATCTTCGTCGCCAGCATGGCATTGGCGGCATATTTGGTCAGTTCGGAGGAGCGCCGGTCCATATAGATCGTGCGTTCGTGATTGCGGTTGAACGGCTCGTAGAGCTCGGCCATCATGGCGCGCGCCTTCGCTGAATCCGTGCCGACGATGATGCGATCGGGTTTCAGGAAGTCCGAGACTGCGGCACCTTCCTTGAGAAACTCCGGATTGGATACCACTTCGAAAGCGGGAGCATTGCTGCGTGCCCCCAGCACGGACTTCAAACGTTCCGCGACCTTGTCGCAGGTGCCGACGGGCACCGTCGACTTGACCACGACGAGCTTGAAGCCAGCCATGGTTTTGCCGATGGTCTCGGCGACAGCCAGGACATATTGCAGATCGGCGGCCCCGGTTTCGTCCGGAGGCGTGCCGACCGCCACGAACTGCATATCGGCATGCGACACGGCCTTGGCCGCATCGGTGGTGAAGACAAGCGTGCCGTCCTTGATGTTGCGTTCGACGATCGCCTGCAGGCCCGGCTCATAGATCGGAATCTCGCCCTTGTTCAGCCGGTCGATCTTGCCCTGGTCGATGTCCATGCACATGACATTGTGGCCGACATCGGCGAGGCACGCGCCCGTGACCAAACCGACATAGCCTGTTCCAAAGATCGTAACGTTCACTGATGGGTTCCTTGCCTTGGCTCAAAGCGCTCAATCAAAGCGTGATGCGAATGCCTGCCGGTCGTAGGCCATGTGCCCCGGGATGGCAAGATTTCTGCTCCCGGCATGGCAGATATCGGAGCGCCCACGGATCCGTCGGCGCGCTGTTGTGGAAACGTGTCCTGATAGCGCGGCCAAACGACATCCTTATGAAATCCTTATATCCGGCAGCCGAATTCCCTATCGAGATTTAATGCGCATCGGCGCGATGGTGCAGCCTGAACTCAACAACAGGAGTCCATCGTGACCGATCTTTTGTTCATTGTGCTCGGCCTTGGCAGTTTCGCTGCTCTCGCCGTCTATGCGCGCCTTCTCGGCCGTCTGTGAGGTTTGCCATGTTCGAACCCCTCCTTGGCCTCGCCGCCGCGATCTTCATTTCCGTCTATCTCGTCGTGACGCTCATCCGTCCCGAGCGATTCTAGACCTCACATCCGGAGCACATCATGTCTTCCAACGGTTGGCTGCAAATCGGCCTGCTGCTCATCCTCGCGCTCGTCACCATCAAACCGCTCGGCCTCTATCTGGCGCGCGTGTTCGAGGGTGAGCGCACATTCCTGTCCCCCGTTCTGGGGCCTGCCGAACGCGGCATGCTCTGGGCCTCCGGCGTTGATCCGCGCCGGGAACAGGGTTGGCTTGCCTATACGCTCGCCATGCTCGCCTTCAACGCCATGGGCTTCCTGGCGCTTTATGCGATCCTGCGCCTGCAGGCATATCTGCCCTTTAACCAGCAGGGTTTTGCCGGCATGGCGCCGGATCTGGCCTTCAACACGGCGATCAGTTTCGTCACCAATACCAACTGGCAATCCTATGGTGGCGAGACGACCGTCAGCAATTTTTCGCAGATGGCCGGCCTTGCCGTGCAGAACTTTCTGTCGGCTGCCACCGGTATCGCCATTGCCCTGGCCGTCACCCGTGCATTCGCCCGCTCGGCCGGCAATACGCTCGGCAATTTCTGGGTCGATATGACCCGCGCCACGCTGTATGTCCTGCTGCCGCTGTCGATTATTCTCGCCCTCGTCTTCGTCTGGCTCGGCCTGCCGCAGACGATGGATGCATCGGTAACGGCGACCACGCTGGAAGGAGCACAGCAGGCACTCGGTCTCGGCCCTGTCGCCAGCCAGGAGGCAATCAAGCAGCTCGGCACCAATGGTGGCGGTTTCTTCAACGTCAACGCGGCCCATCCGTTCGAAAACCCGTCGGCTATCAGCAACTATTTCAATATCCTTGCCATGCTCTCGATCACCACTGCGCTGATCTATGCCTTCGGCAAGATGGTCGGCGATGTTCGCCAGGGCTGGGCGCTGATAGCCAGCGTCGCCATCCTGCTGGTTGCCGGTATCGCGGCGGTCTATGTTGCCGAAACCTACGGCAATCCGATCCATCTTGCGCTGGGCCTCGATCCTGCCTTCGGCAATATGGAAGGCAAGGAGATGCGTTTTGGCCAGGCGATGAGTGCCGCCTATGTGGCGATCACCACCGGCATTTCCAATGGTGGCGTCAATGCCATGCACGGCTCGCTGACAGCACTGGGTGGACTGGTGCCTATGTTCCTGATCCAGCTTGGCGAGATCCTGCCCGGTGGTGTCGGTTCCGGTCTCTACGGTCTGATCATCTTCTGCGTGCTGACCGTCTTCGTTGCCGGCCTGATGGTCGGCCGCACGCCGGAATTCCTCGGCAAGAAGATCGAGGGCCGCGAGATGAAGTATGCGATGCTGGCGGTGCTGGTCCTGCCGTTTGCCATTCTCGGCTTTTCGGCGATTGCAGCGGTGCTGCCGGTGGCGATCGCCTCGCTCGGCAATGCCGGCCCGCATGGCCTGTCCGAGATCCTCTATGCCTATACGTCGGCGGCCGGCAATAACGGGTCTGCTTTCGGCGGGCTCTCCGCCAACACGCCCTGGTACAATACGACGCTCGGCATCGCCATGGCGCTCGGCCGCTTCGCCTATGCCGTCCCGGTTCTCGCCATCGCCGGCTCGCTGGTCGGAAAGACCCGCGGCACGCCTTCGGCCGGTACCTTCCCGACCCACACCCCGCTCTTCGTCGGCCTGCTTGTTGCGATCATCCTGATCCTTGGCGGATTGCAGTATTTCCCGGCGCTGGCGCTTGGTCCCATTGCCGAGCATGTCAGCATGCTCGCCGGCAAAACCTTTTGAAAGAGGCTGTCATCATGACACCGTCCCATTCCACTTCCGACTCCAAACAGGGCCAAAGGCTGTTTGAGCCCAAGATCATCAAGGGTGCGCTCAAGGATGCCGTGCTCAAGCTCGATCCGCGCCAGATGATCCGCAATCCGGTGATGTTCGTCACCGAAATCGTCGCCGTTGTCGTGACGATCCTGTTCCTGCGGGATCTGACATCCGGCATGCCGGCCAGTTTCTCCGGTCAGATCGCCGCATGGCTGTGGTTCACCGTGCTGTTTGCCACATTCGCCGAAGCCGTCGCCGAGGGGCGCGGCAAGGCGCAGGCCGACAGCCTGCGCCGGACCAAGAGCGAACTTTCCGCCCGCAAGGTCACCGGCAATGGTCGCGACATCACCACCATCCCAGCCACGTCGCTGAAGATCGGCGACGTGGTTTTGGTTGCCGCCGGCGAACTCGTGCCCGGCGACGGCGAGGTGATCGAAGGTGTGGCCTCGGTCAATGAAAGTGCGATCACGGGCGAATCCGCTCCGGTCATCCGTGAGGCCGGAGGCGACCGCTCGGCGGTCACCGGCGGCACGCAGGTTCTGTCGGATGAAATCCGCATCCGGATCACCGTGGCACCAGGCTCTTCCTTCGTCGACCGGATGATTGCGCTGATCGAAGGTGCCGAACGGCAGAAGACGCCGAACGAGATCGCCCTGTCGATCCTGTTGTCGGGTCTGACGCTGATCTTCGTGATCGCCGTCGTGACGCTGTTCGGGCTCGCCAGCTATTCCGGTGTGCTGCTCTCGGTCACCGTGCTGGCCGCTCTTCTCGTGACGCTCATTCCGACGACGATCGGTGGCCTGCTGTCGGCCATCGGCATTGCCGGCATGGACCGCCTGGTGCGGTTCAACGTGATTGCGACCTCGGGTCGTGCGGTCGAGGCCGCAGGCGACGTTGATACGCTGCTGCTCGACAAGACCGGGACGATCACCTTCGGCAATCGCATGGCAAGCGACTTCCTGGCCGTTCCGGGCGTTTCGCCGGAGGAGTTGGCCAAGGCTGCCCTTCTCGCCAGCCAGTCGGATGAGACGCCGGAGGGGCGCTCGATCGTGGCGCTTGCCACCGGCGAGTATGGCCAGGTTCAGCCGAAAACTGCGCCGGATGCCGTTATTCCCTTTACTGCCGAAACGCGGCTCTCGGGCGTCGACATCGGCGGCCAGCGTCTGCGCAAGGGCGCTGTCGATTCGGTGCTGAAATTTGCCGGTCTCGATGAGGCATCCGCGCCGAGGGCCTTCAATGATGCCGTTGCCCGTATCGCGCAATCGGGTGGTACGCCGCTCGCCGTTGCCGACGGCAATCATCTGCTGGGCGTCATCCACCTGAAGGATGTGATCAAGCCGGGGATCAAGGAGCGCTTTGCGGCGCTGCGGGCCATGGGTATCCGTACAGTCATGGTGACGGGCGACAATCCGGTGACGGCTGCTGCCATCGCCTCGGAGGCCGGCGTCGACGATTTTCTCGCCCAGGCGACACCGGAAGACAAGCTTGCCTATATCCGCAAAGCGCAGGAAGGCGGCCGGCTGATCGCCATGTGCGGCGACGGCACCAATGATGCGCCGGCGCTGGCCCAGGCCGATGTCGGTGTCGCCATGCAGACCGGCACGCAGGCGGCTCGGGAGGCGGCGAACATGGTCGATCTCGACTCCAGCCCGACCAAGCTGATCGAAATCGTCGAGATCGGCAAACAGTTGCTGATGACGCGCGGATCGCTGACCACCTTCTCGATCGCCAATGACGTGGCCAAGTATTTCGCCATCATCCCGGCTCTGTTCATCTCGGCCTATCCGGGGCTGGCGTCGCTCAACGTCATGGGGCTGGCCTCGCCGCAATCGGCAATCCTGTCCGCGGTGATCTTCAACGCACTGATCATCGTCGCGCTGATCCCGCTGGCTTTGAAAGGCGTTGCCTATCGTCCGGTCGGCGCCGCCGCGCTGCTGCGGCGCAACCTGTTTGTCTACGGCCTTGGCGGCCTTGTCCTGCCGTTCATCGGCATCAAGGCCGTCGATGTCGCCATCACCACGCTTCAATGGGTGTAACCATGCTGTCTTATCTTCGTCCGGCCATTTCCATGGTGGTCATCTTCACCGGTCTCTGCGGTCTTGCCTATCCCCTGGCGATCACCGGTGCCGCTCAGGCATTGATGCCCGCACAGGCCAATGGCAGCCTCATTCGCCAGGGCGATACGGTCATCGGTTCGGCCCTGATCGGCCAGGCCTTCACCGCCGATCGCTATTTCTGGCCGCGTCCCTCGGCGACCGGCGGTTCCACTTACAATGGCCTTGCCTCAAGCGGCACCAATCTCGCGCCGACATCGCAGAAACTTCGTGAGCAGGTGTCTGCCGCGGTCGAGGCGTGGCGCGCGGTGGGTGGCGCGGGTGCGGTTCCGGCCGATGCGGTGACCTCGTCCGGCTCGGGTCTGGATCCCGACATTTCGCCGGACAATGCGATGAGCCAGATCGGGCGCGTCGCCCTGGCTCGCGGCATGCCGGTGGCGGATGTCACATCGATCGTCGAAACGCAGGTTCAGCAGCCTCTGTTCGGGCTGATCGGCGAGCCGAGGGTCAACGTCCTTCAACTGAACATGGCGCTCGATTCAGGCGGGGCGCCAAGATAAGGTTGTCGCATGCCCGACGATTCCCGAGATAACCTGAACCGGCCCGACCCCGATGCCCTTCTCGGGCTTGCCAATCGGGCCGGGCGCGGCAAGCTCACCATCTTTCTCGGCGCCGCCCCCGGCGTCGGGAAAACCTTTGCCATGTTGTCGCGCGCCCGCATTCGCAAGAATGCGGGCGCCGATGTCGTTGTCGGCCTGGTGGAAACCCATGGTCGGGCCGAGACGGAGGCGCTGGTCGAAAATCTCGAGTTCCTGCCGCGTAAGCAGATCGACTACAAGGGACGCAAGGTCGACGCGTTCGACATCGATGCGGCGCTCGTCCGGCGCCCGGCGATCCTGATCGTCGATGAACTGGCGCACACGAACGCGCCGGAAAGCCGGCACCCCAAACGGTACCAGGATATCGAGGAACTGATCGCGGCCGGGATCGACGTCTGGACGGCGCTCAATATCCAGCATCTCGAAAGCCTGTCGGAAATCGTCGCCCAGATCACCGGCGTGCAGGTGCGCGAGACCGTTCCGGACCGGGTGCTGAAGCAGGCCGACGAAGTGATCCTGATCGATCTGGCGCCGGAGGAACTGATCAACCGGCTGAAAGAGGGAAAGGTCTATCTGCCCGACAATGCACGGCGGGCGGCCGACAGCTTCTTTCGCCTCGGCAATCTGACCGCCCTGCGAGAGCTTGCGCTCAGGCGAACCGCCGACCGCGTCGACGACCAGATGGTCGATTTCCTCAAGCAGAATGCGATCGAGGGGCCGTGGCGGACGAGCGAAAGACTTCTGGTCTGCGTCGGCCCGGACACGCTCTCCGAAAAGGTCGTGCGGACTGCAAGCAATCTTGCCTCCGGCATGAATGCGCACTGGATCGTCGTGTCGCTGGAGCAGTCGGACATGGTGGATGACGATCCATCGCGGCAGATGCGGATCGACGCGCTTTTCCGGTTGGCGGAGCGGCTGGGCGGCGAGACCAGGCGGGTGCAGGGGCGCGATTTCGTCCAGGAAATTTTGCGGATCGCCAAGCGTGAGCATGTGACGCAGATCGTCCTCGGTGCGCCGCAACGGTCCTTGTGGCAGCGGCTCCTGCGAAAATCGCTGACCGATGCACTGCTGGAGGAACTGTCCGGGATCAGCATTCATCTGATCACCACGGAAGACCAGCCGACCCATGACTGGTTCGCCCCGCTGAAGCGGAGATTGGCCGCCAATCGCCTGAAGGTCCGGCCAAAAGACGTGGTGACGGCGCTGGCCACTACAGCGGTTGCGACACTCGGCGGCCGGGCGATGGTCGAAATCGTGTCACTGCCGAACGTGTCGATGCTGTTCTTGCTGGCCGTGCTGGTTTCGGCCTTGCGTGGCGGCTATTTCGCAGCGGTTCTCGCCTCCGTGCTGTCGGCGGTCGCCTATAATTTCTTCTTCATTTCGCCGGTCGGCACGCTGACCATCGCCGCGCCGCACGAGGTGTTCGCCTTCATCATATTCATTGCCGCGGCGCTGATTGCCGGCGGCATCGCATCCCGGATCCGGGAGCAGGGGAAAATTGCGGCCCGCCGCGCGGCGCAGACCCAGATCCTCTACGACATCTCGTCGAAACTTGCCGGAACCCTGGACCAGGACGCGATCGTGTGGACAGCCGTCAGCCAGCTCAACGGGACGATCCAGAGACCGGTTGCATTGCTGTCGCCGATCGACGGGGTCCTGTCATTGCGCTCCTGCTGGCCACCCGATACCGAGCTTGGCGTGGCCGAGATGGCGGCTGCCAGGTTTGCCTATGAGAAGGGCGAGGCGGCGGGGGCCGGCACCGGAACGCTGCCCAATTCGACCCTGCAGTTTCGGCCGCTGCGCGGTCCGGTCGGGACGCTTGCCGTGTGCGGCTACGGCATGGACGGGCATGCGCTCGACCCCGTCGAGGAACGGGCGCTCGGAGCCATACTCGACCAGGTCACCATCGCTTTCGATCGTGCCATGCTGACGACGCGCAGCGTCGAGGACAAGGCGCGACTGGAACGGGAGCGTTTCCAGTCGACGCTTCTGTCTTCGATCTCCCACGACCTGCGCACACCGCTTGCGACGATTACCGGCGCGGTGACCAGTCTCAAGGAGTTCGGCGACCGCATGCCGGCGGAAAGCCGTCGCGACCTGCTGCTGTCGATCGAGGAGGAAGGTGAAAGACTGTCTCGTTTCGTCGGCAATCTTCTCGACATGACCCGCATCGAGGCGGGCGCGCTCGAACCGGTTCGCGACTGGGTCGATCTCGGCGATGTCATTCTCGACAGCGTTGCCCGTGTGCGTCGGATCTGGCCGGATCTCGACATATCCACCAGCATTGCCCCCGACCTGCCGCTGATCCGGGCTGACAGCGTACTGCTGGGCCAGGTGCTGTTCAACCTGCTCGACAATGCGTTCAAGCATGGCGGCGGCGAGCCGGTAACGCTCTATGCCAAATTCGACGCTCGATCTGTGTCGTTGTCGATCACCGATCTTGGTCGTGGCATTGCGGAGAAGGATATCGACCGGA
The DNA here is from genome assembly GCF_902706095.1 of Rhizobium sp. 18065. Classification (GTDB taxonomy): domain Bacteria; phylum Pseudomonadota; class Alphaproteobacteria; order Rhizobiales; family Rhizobiaceae; genus Allorhizobium. The sequence continues at coordinate 225,085 of NZ_CACSJP010000007.1, read as the reverse complement.
TCTTCGAGAAGTTCTATCGTCGCGGCAAGAAGGCGGATGGCCGCAAGCCTGGGACCGGCTTGGGACTGGCGATTGCGAAGGGGTTTGTCGAGGCGATGGGCGGAACGATCACGGTCGAGAGCCCGGCCGTCAAACGACGCGGCACGCGGTTCACGCTGCGCTTCCCGATCGAGGACGCACTCAAGGACAGGCGGGAACCATGAAGGGCCAGCGCATCGTCGTGGTCGACGACGAACCGCAGATTCTGCGTTTTCTGCGCCCGGCGCTGACAGCTGCCGGCTATGATGTGGTGGAGGCCGAGACGGGCAAGCAGGCGCTTGCGCTGGTGGCAACAGTCGCCCCGGACCTGTTGATCCTCGATCTGGGCCTGCCGGACATGGACGGCAAGGATGTGATTGCGCAGTTGCGCAGCTGGAACGCGATCCCGATCATCGTCCTGTCGGCCCGCGACCGCGAAACGGAAAAGATCGCGGCGCTTGATCTTGGTGCCGACGACTACCTGGAAAAGCCGTTCGGCATCGGCGAACTCACGGCGCGCATTCGGGTCGCGCTGCGTCACAAGACGCATTCCGAGCCTGCACCCTCGACCATCCGAAGCGGCGATCTCATCATCGATGTCGAGCACCGGCTGGTCAGCAAGGCAGAGCGGGCCGTCAAGCTGACACCGAAGGAATATGATCTCCTGTTGCTGCTGGCATCCCATGCCGGCCGGGTGCTGACGCATGGGGCGCTGCTGAAACAAGTCTGGGGACCGGCGCATGAGCATGATCTGCAGTATCTGCGGGTTTTCATTCGCCAGATCCGGGCGAAGATCGAGACAAACGAGGCGGAGCCGGCGATCATCCTGACCGAACCGGGTGTCGGCTATCGATTCGTGACGACCTGAAAAATCAGTTTCTGGGCGGCTGGTAGCCGAGGGCCTGGGACGCCGTCATGCCGGCTGTCGTGAGAAGGTCGATGTAATCGGGCTTGCGTGCTTCGTCGAAGCGGAACAGCGGGAAGGCGATCGACACTGCAGCAATCGGCTTGCCCATGTAGTTGAAAATCGGCGCGGCCATGCAGCGCACGCCGGCCTCGCTCTCTTCCACTTCTTCCGAGTAGCCACGGCTGCGGGTCAAACGCAGTTGCTCGAACAGGGCATCAGGCTCGGTGATGGTTCGGGGGGCGAGTTTGACCATGTCCATCCTGCCGATCCGCTCGCGGATTTCGTCCTCGTCGCGCCAGGCGAGTAGCGCCTTGCCGAGTGAGGTGCTGTGTAGCGGGTTGCGCAGGCCAAGGGTCGATTTCATCGACAGGCTGAAGGCGGAATCGTATTTGTGGATGTAGACGACCTTCTGGTCCCGTTCATCGAGAATGCCGAGATTGATCGATTCTCCGGTTGCCCGGGAGAGCTTGCCCATCGCCGGATCGGCCACGCGCAGCAGGTCGGCCTGTTCGGTGAGCGAGCGTGCGCCGAGACTGAAAAGCTTCAGTGTCAGGCCGTATTTTTCGGTCTCCGGGTCCTGCTCGACATATCCCAATTCGACCATGGTCTGGAGCAGCCGGTGGGCGGTGGTCTTCGAGGTCATGGCCCGCTGAGCGAGATCCGCGAGGCTGACCCGCTTGTCTTCGACAAGAGCCTCGACCACGGCAAAGACCTTGAGGACGGCGGCAACATTTTCGGTCTTGGTCTGGGAATCTAACATCTCTGCCGTTCTGCTTTTTTTGGAATTCCATTCTGGAATTTGCGCCTGGTTGTGTCAAGATGGGCGTGGCCGTGCAAATCCCGTCTTTTGACCAATCTGATATTTCCAACTCTGCGCGCAAAAAACAGCGTTGAAAAGTGGGCAGGAGTGTGATTTCTTAAATTCCGGAATTATGTTCCGAAAAATTTTCAGCCTGGGAGGAGTTGAAACATGCATTCGCTGCTGAAGCAGAAAGACCACTTTATTCAGCGCAGCGATGTGTGCGGGCTGATCGACCGGCTGACGGATAATCTGATCCATATCGAGGACAAGACAGGCGAGTTTCTGCTGCGTCTCGACGACGGGCGGGTCATCGACACCAAGGGCTGGGCCGGCTGGGAGTGGACCCATGGCATCGCGCTCTATGGCCTTTTGAAATACTGGCAGCAGACCGGCAATGCCAAGGCGATGGAGATCATCACGGGATGGTTCGAGGCACGCCTTTCGGAAGGCACGCCGACCAAGAACATCAACACGGTCGCGCCGTTCCTGACGCTGGCGCATCTCTACGAACTGAAGCCGGATCCGCGCTGGCTACCCTATCTGGAAACCTGGGCCGAATGGGTGATGTACGAGATGCCGCGCACCCGCGAAGGCGGGCTGCAGCACATCACCTACAACAGCGTCAACGACCAGCAGATGTGGGACGATACGCTGATGATGAGCGTGTTGCCGCTGGCGAAGATCGGGCTCATCCTCAATCGTCCGGAATTTGTCGAGGAGGCAAAGTACCAGTTTCTGCTGCATGCCCAGTATCTCTGCGATACCGAGACGGGCCTCTGGTTTCATGGTTGGACATTCGATGGCAACCATAATTTTGCCCGTGCCCGGTGGGCGCGTGGCAATAGCTGGCTAACGATCGCCATTCCGGAGTTCATCGAACTGGTCGACATGAAGGATGGCGATCCCGTCCGCCGTCACCTCGTATCGATACTCGGGCGGCAGGCCGCCGCGCTGAAGGCATGCCAGGACCCTTCGGGCTTGTGGCACACGTTGCTCGACGATCCGCATAGCTATCTGGAGGCATCCGCCACGGCGGGCTTCGCCTATGGCCTGATGAAGGGCGTGCGCAAGCGTTATCTCGGACTCGAATATCTGGAAACGGCGGAACGGGCGATGAAGGGCGTCGTCGACAATATCAGCCCGCAGGGCGAGTTGCAGCAGGTCTCCTTCGGCACGGCGATGGGCAGCGATCTTGATTTTTACCGGCAGATCAAGCGGACCTCGATGCCCTATGGGCAGGCGATGGCGATGCTCGGCCTGACGGAGCTTTTGCGCAGTCACATCTGAGAGATTGCGCTGGAGAACAGGCGGCATGGGTCCGGTCAGGAGGAGACGGATTGCATGGTGCGGGACATGGTGAGGCAAAAGGGGGTGTCAGGAGATGACGCTCGTGTTCCTTGGAGGAGGATGCAATGACCAAACTGACAAGACGAAGCATGCTGGGCGCGATGGGTGCGGCGGCTGCCGCATCGGTGCTTTCTGCCATTCCGGCATGGGCCGCAGACCGGTCGATCCGGCATTTCTGGTGGGGCAATCCCGAGCGCGACAAGCGCACCTTCGCGGTGATCGACGTGTTCCAGAAGGCCAATCCGGCCATCGAGGTTTCCGGCGAGACGATCGGCTGGGGCGATTACTGGACGAAGATGGCAACCCAGACCGCCGGCCGCAACATGGCCGATCTGGTGCAGATGGATTACCGCTTCCTGTTCGAATATGTCCGTCGCGGCGCGCTGCTGCCGCTCGACGAGCATATCGGCAAGAGCCTGATGATCGCGGATTTCGACCAGGGGCCGCTGGAAGGCGGCAAGGTCGACGGCAAGCTCTATGCGCTCAATATCGGCTCCAACAGCCAGGTCATGGTGTACAATACGCGGGTGTTCCAGGAAGCCGGCATCGATGCCGACCTGATCAACTGGACATGGGATGATTTCGCCAAGGCCTGTGAGACGATCACCGCCAAGACCAATGGCGCGGTCAAGGGATCGGACGACCTGTCGCTGATGATCGAGACGTTCGAGTCCTGGGTGCGGCAGAACGGCCGTGAATTCTATGATGCAGACGGCAAGGTGACGGCTACCGTCGACGACGTCGCCAGCTATTGGCAGTTCTGGGCGGATCTGCGCGAGAAGGGCGCGGTGCGTGACGCGGACAAGACGGTGATCCTCGATCCGCCGATCGCCGAATCCGGCATTGCCGTCGGCGATACAGCGATGTCGCATTACTGGTCGAACCAGCTGGTCGGCATCCAGGCAGTCGCCAAGGACAAGATCGGCGCCGCCATGGTGCCGCACAAGGCGGGTGGCAAGCCGGGCCAGTTCATCAAGCCATCGATGTTCATGTCGCTCAGCCGCGACGCCAAGGATACGGATGCGGCGATGGCCTACATGAATGCCTGGGTCAACGATCCGGAAACCACTGGTATTCTCGGGCTGGAGCGCGGCATTCCCTGCTCGCCGAAGGTGCGCGCGGCGCTGGCGCCGAATCTGACCGAAGTCGAGAAGATGTCGGTCGATTACTTCGAGGCGATCCAGAGCAAGGTCGGGCCTTTGCCTTTGCCTGCCCCCAAGGGTGCCGGCGAGGTGCGCGATGCCTTCATGCGCGTCGGAACGGACGTGGTTCTCGGCAATGCGAAGGCCGCAGATGCCGCCACCGCATTCATCGAGGAAGCCCAGTCGATCGTGGAGCGTGCGCAGTAAAGCTGCCGTATGTGGATGGTCCCGGGCAGCCATGCCGCCCGGGGCCGGTTTACCGAAAACAGGGTCTTATCGATGAGACGTTTCTTCGCGCGCAATGCGCCGGCCTATGTGTTTCTACTACCCTGGCTGATCGGGTTCTTCCTGCTTGCGCTCGGACCCATCCTGGCATCGCTCTATCTGTCGTTCACCCGTTACGACATGGTGAACGTTCCCGAATGGGTCGGCTTCGACAATTACGTCTACATGTTCACCCGCGACCGGCGTTTCTGGAAAGCGCTCGACGTGACCTTCACCTATGTCGCGCTTGCCGTGCCGGCCCGCCTGATCATGGCGCTCGGCGTCGCCATGCTGCTCGACAAGGGCTTGCGCACGATCGGTCTCTACCGGGCGATCTTCTACCTGCCTTCGCTGCTTGGCGCGTCGATCGCGATCGCCATCCTGTGGCGGCAGCTGTTTGCCGCCGACGGCGTGGTCAACCAGATCCTGGCCACTTTCGGTATTCAGGGCGCATCCTGGATCACCAATCCGAATACCTCGCTCTATACGCTGGTGATCCTGGCCATGTGGCAGTTCGGCTCGCCGATGCTGATCTTCCTCGCCGGTCTGAGAGGTATTCCGCGCGACCTTTACGAGGCGGCGGAAATCGACGGGACGCCGCGTTGGCGCCAGTTCACCCGGATCACGCTGCCGCTGCTCGCCCCGGTGATCTTCTTCAATCTCGTGCTGCAGACCATCGATGCCTTCAAGACATTCTCCAGTGCCTTCATCATCTCGAATGGTACGGGCGCGCCGGCCGACAGCCTGCTGTTCTACACGGTCTATCTGTTCAACGAGGCCTTCAAGTTCTTCCGCATGGGCTATGCCTCGGCGCTTGCCTGGGTGCTGCTGATCATCATCGCAGTGTTCACGGCGGTTGCCTTCTTCACCTCGAAATATTGGGTGCATTATGAAAACGAGCGCGACTGATCTCGAACTCGCCATCCAGCTGGATGAGGCGGCGCGCGTTGCCCATGCGCTGCGGCTCACCCGCGACAGGCGGGCGCGCAACGGCCGCATCCTCAAGCATGTCTTCCTGATCGGCGTGTCCTGCGTGATGCTCTATCCGCTGTTCTGGCTGCTGGCGTCATCGTTCAAGCCGGAAAACGAGATCTTCGGCAGCCTGACGCTGTGGCCGTCGGAATTCCGTCTCGACAATTATACCGAAGGCTGGAATGCGCTGCCGAAATCGTTCACCGTTTTCTATGTCAATTCGGCGATCGTCACCGGCTTGTCTGTTATCGGAAATCTGGTGTCCTGTTCGTTCGCGGCCTATGCCTTTGCGCGGCTGCAGTTCACCGGGCGCAGCTTCTTCTTCGCCCTGATGATGATGACCCTGATGATCCCCTATCATGTCGTTCTCATCCCGCAATATGTGCAGTTTCTGAAGCTCGGCTGGGTCGATACCTATCTGCCGCTGGTCGTGCCGCGCTTCCTCGCATCCGATGCCTTCTTCATCTTCCTGATGGTGCAGTTCTTCCGGCAATTGCCACGTGAACTGGACGAAGCGGCGATGATCGACGGTTGTTCGCCCTTCAAGATCTACTGGGCGATCATCCTGCCGCTCTCGCTGCCGGCGATGGGTACGGCGGCGATCTTCTCGCTGATCTGGGTGTGGGAGGATTTCCTCGCGCCGCTGATCTATCTCAATGACATCAAGAGCTACACCGTGCCGCTGGCGCTTCGTCTCTTCCTCGACCAGGAAGGCAAGTCCGCCTATGGCCAGATGTTTGCGATGTCGGTGCTTTCGCTGGTCCCGGTCGTGATCTTCTTCGTCCTGTTCCAGAAAATGATCGTTCGTGGCATCGCCACCTCCGGAATGAAGTAGGGAACAGACGCATGGCAGGATTGACGCTTCGAAACGTCGGAAAGCGCTATGGAGCGCTCTCCATCATCCAGGGGCTCAACCTGGATATCCACGACGGCGAGTTCCTGGTTCTCGTCGGACCTTCCGGCTGCGGAAAATCGACATTGCTGCGCATGATCGCCGGTCTCGAGGAAATCAGCGAGGGAACCGTGTCGATCGGCAGCAAGGTGGTCAACGACCTGCCGGCCTCCAAGCGCGAGCTGTCGATGGTGTTCCAGTCCTATGCGCTCTATCCGCATATGAGCGTGCGAAAGAACCTCGCCTTCGGCCTGCAGAATTTCAAGATGGCGCGGAGCGAGGTCGAGCGCCGGGTGGCGGAGGCGGCCCGGATCCTGCAGATCGAACATCTGATGGAGCGCAAGCCGCGCCAGCTTTCGGGCGGCCAGAAGCAGCGCGTGGCGATCGGCCGGGCGATCGTGCGCGAACCGCAGCTTTTCCTGTTCGACGAGCCGCTGTCCAATCTCGATGCAGAACTGCGCGTGCAGATGCGCGCCGAACTTGCCTCGCTCTATGCAAGGCTCGGCACGACGATGATCTATGTGACGCATGACCAGGTGGAAGCCATGACCATGGCGACCCGGATCGTCGTGCTCCGGGGCGGCAAGATCGAGCAGGTCGGCACGCCGCAGGAACTCTATACAAGGCCGCAGAACCTGTTCGTCGCCGGCTTCATCGGTTCGCCAAAGATCAACATGCTGCAGGCCACCATGTCCCATAGCAATGGTGTTGCGACGGCGAGTGTTGCCGGGATGCCGGCTTTCGCGATCCCAGACCTGCCGACCGTCGATCCGGCGCTGACGCTATGCGTGCGCCCGGCATCGCTGCAGGTCGGCGGTGGTGACGTTACCGCGGAAGGCACGATCAAACTGGTCGAATATCTGGGCAGCGAAACCCTGTTGCATATCGCCCTGTCGTCCGGCCAAGTGTTGCTGGTCAGCGACAGCGGCCGGATGTCCTATCGTATGGGCGATCCGGTGACGATCGGCTTCAACCTTTCAGACCTCCATTATTTCGACAGCAACGGCCAGCGCGTCGAAGCCGTCCAGCACGAGAGCCAGGCCCAGTGAAAATCGCGATTGTAGGATGTGGTTCGCGGCACAAGATGTTTCGCGATTCCGTCATTGAAGATTATGCCGACAGACATGAGATCGTTGCCGTCTGCGACAGCAATGTCCATCGCCTGAACGAGGCGGCCAAGGCTGCGTCAAAACCCGGTACGAATGGTGTCGCAACCTATCTCGCCGGTGATTTCGACCGGCTGATCGCCGAGCAGACGCCGGATACGGTGGTGGTTGCAACGCCGGATTTCCTGCATGCCGACTATATCGTGCGGGCTTTCGAGGCCGGTTGCGACGTGATCTGCGAAAAACCGCTGACGATAGATCTTACCCGGCTAAAGATGATTGTTGACGCGCAGCGACGGACGGGCCGGCAGGTCAAGGTGACGTTCAACTACCGTTACTCGCCGGCGCGCACGCAGATCAAGGAACTGATCTCGTCCGGGGCCATCGGCACGGTGACGGCAGTCGATTTCCGCTGGCATCTCGACCGGGTGCATGGGGCGGACTATTTCCGCCGCTGGCACCGGCAGAAGGAGAATTCCGGCGGGCTCCTGGTACACAAGTCGACCCATCATTTCGATCTGCTCAACTGGTGGCTTGGGACGGTGCCGACCGAGGTTCTGGCGTCAGGCCGCCGTGCCTTCTACCGGCCGGAAACCGCCGTCGAACTCGGGCTTTCCGATCGTGGGTCGCGCTGCCATCTCTGTCCGGTGGCTGACAGATGCGACTTCGAGCTTGATCTGGCGGCGGACCCGAGCCTGAAGGAACTCTATCTGGATGCCGAGGGCGAGGATGGCTATTTCCGCGATCTCTGCGTCTTCGATGAGGAGATCGGGATCGAGGACACGATGCAGGCGCATATCCGATACGCGTCCGGCGTCACCGCAAACTATACGCTGACGGCCTATTCCCCTTGGGAAGGGCTGGAGATCAAGTTTCAGGGAACCAAGGGTGACATCACCCATCGGCATGTGGAAGTGCATGGCGTGTTCGGCGGCGAGCGGGCCCATGCCGACGAGGATGCGATCACCACCGAACTGCATCTGGCCGGCGAAGCGCCACGGCTGGTCGAGGTGCCCAAGGCAAAGGGCCATCATGGCGGCGCCGATCCGGTGATGCTCGGCTATATCTTCGACCCGGACAGCATGGAGCCCGACCGCTTTGATCGCGCTTCCGACCATATCGGTGGCGCCTGGTCGATCCTGACAGGCATTGCGGCAAATGCGTCGATCGACACCGGCTCCGTGGTCAATATTCAATCGATGCTACGCGCCCGCGGCATCAAACTGGAGCGGTAGAACACATGGCTTTCGAGATCCGTATCGGGGTGATCGGCATCGATCACAACCATATCTACGGCATGCTGAACGGGATGCTGGGCGTCGGCGCCGTTGTTGTCGGCTGGTGTACCAGCGACGAAACGCCGGAGACCTTGCGGCAGGTTTTTCGCCAGTCCTATCCGGGTGTGCCGGAAAAGCCGGTCGAGGCGATCCTCGAGGACGAGAGCATCAATCTCGTTGTCTGTGCCGGGATCAACAATGAACGTGCGGGCACTGCGATCGATGCCATGCGGCATGGCAAGGATGTGCTCGTCGACAAGCCGGGCTGCACCTCGGGAGAGCAATTGGCGGATATCCGCAAGACGGTTGCCGAGACAGGACGGCGTTGGACGGTCTGTTTCTCAGAAAGGTTGCTGGTGGATAGCGTGACCGTTGCGGACCAACTGATTGCCGAGGGGCGGATCGGCAAGGTGGTGCAGACAGTCGGGCTCGGCCCGCACCGACTGAATGCGCATCTGCGGCAGCCATGGTTCTGGGACCGGGCTCGCTTCGGCGGGATTCTCGCCGACATCTGCGCGCACCAGTTCGACCAGTTTCTGCACTTTACCGGATCCACGCAGGCCAATGTGGTAACGGCGCATATCGGCAATGTCGCCAATCCTGATCGACCGGATTTTCAGGACTTTGGCGAAGTCATTCTCGCCGGCAATGGCGGACGTGGCTATGCACGGGTCGACTGGCTGACGCCGGATGGCTTGCCGACCTGGGGCGACGGGCGGATGACCATCGTTGGTACCGAAGGCTATATCGAGCTTCGCAAATATATCGACATTGCCGGTCAGCCGGGGACGGACCATGTCTTCGTCGTCGACAGGGCGGGGGTTTCCCACGTCGATGCGGCGGGTGCCGGAAAACCATTCTTCGGGCGCCTTGCCTTCGATCTCGAACAGGGCACGGAAACCGCCATGCCCCAGGCCCATGCATTTCTAGCGACAGATCTGGCGCTTCAGGCGCAGCGAATGGCGGAAACGGGAGCAGGCCAATGAGCAAACGCATTCGAGTGGCGGTCGTTGGCGCCGGGATCGGCAAAGATCATCTGGCCGGCTATGCAGCGTTGCCGGAACTCTTCGAGGTTCGCTATGTCTGCGATCTCAACGCTGCCCGCGCGCAGGAGGGATCAGCGCAGGTGCCCGGCAGCCGCCCGGTCGCCGACATAGAGGAGGTTTTCGCCGACCCCGAGGTGGATGTCGTGGACATCTGCCTGCCGCCGCTGTTGCATGCGCCGATGACGCTTGCTGCGCTGAAGGCTGGCAAACACGTCGTCTGCGAGAAGCCGCTGTCCGGGTCCTTGGCGGATGTGCGCCGGATCGTCGAACTGGCCGCACAGGTGGGGCGGCAGGTGTTTCCGGTGTTCCAGTACCGCTATGGTGCTGGATACCGCGCGGCACATGAACTCAAAATGCGCGGGCTGTTGGGCCGGCCCTATGTCCTGTCGCTGGAGACCCACTGGCAACGCGGAGCAGATTATTATGCCGAGCGCTGGCGCGGCACGTGGACGGGGGAGTTGGGCGGCGCTATCGTCAGTCATGCCTGCCATGCGCATAACTTGGTATGTCATCTGGTCGGCAACATCGTTCAAGTGGCGGCATTTCTCGACACACGCGTCAACCCGATCGAGACGGAGGATTGCGCGGCGATCAGCATGCGGACCGCTGAAGGCGCGCTGGTGACATCGTCGATCACCTTGGGTGCGGCTGGAAATGCTTCGCGTTTCAGGGCCTCGTTCGAACATGTGACCCTAACGTCGAGCACAAATCCCTACCAGATCGGCGCTGGGCCCTGGACGTTCGAGGCAAGTGATCCGGCGCGGCAGGCCGAAATCGATGCCATTGTAGCGTCCGTTCCCGAAATACCGCATCGCTTCGCCGGTCAGTTCAGCGATATGCATGCCCGCCTGACTGGGGGGGCCGAGCTCTATTTGCCGTCGCTGGAGGAGGGATATCACTCTGTCGAACTGATGACTGCGATCTATGCATCGGCACGCGATGGACAGGTGGTTTCATTGCCGCTTCGTGCGGACCACCCTTTGTCTGAAGGCTGGCTCCTGGCCGGTGCGGACGTTGCCGGATGACGGCAGGCGCTTGAACGTTCAGGCGCCGCCCCAGTTTTCTTTGATATAGGCTTCGAAGAAGTCAGAGAAAGTCGCGACCCTGAGCGGCAGATGTTCATATGGCGGATAGTAGAGCGTCAGCCAGATTTCCGGTGTCGACCAGCCCTCGAGGACCGGGACGAGCCTGCCCGTGCCGAGGAATTCCTCGACGATGAAATGCGGCAGCAGGGCAATGCCTTCTCCGGCCACTGCGAGCTGGGTGAGGAAGTCGCCATTGTTGACGGTGAAGCGGCCGCGCGCCTCGATGCTGCGGGTGGTGCCAGCCCGGCTCAACTCCCAGATTTCGCTCATCGAATGCTCCTGGTAGCTGAGGCATTCCAGCTTGACCAGATCTTCGGGGACCTGCGGCGTGCCATGGGTGTCGAGGAACTGCTTCGAAGCGACCAGAAGACGCGGCACCGGGCAGATCTTGCGCCAGATCGTCGACTTGTCGCTCGGCGGACCTGAAATGCGGATCGCCAGATCGTAATCGTCCTCGACGATGTCGACGAAGCGGTCGGAGAGGTCAATTGCGACCTGGGTCTGCGGGTGAATGATGCCGAACTGGCCAAGAACGGCGGGCAGGACTTTGATCCCGAGCGACATCGGCGCCGAAATTTTCAGCGATCCGGCCGTCACCTTCTGCAGATCCTTGGTCTCTTCGGTGGCGCGTGCCAGCCCTTCGGTCAGGGGTGCCACGCGGGCGGCATAGGCAGCGCCTGCCGAGGTCAGCGAGACCTTCCGGGTCGTGCGCAAAAGCAGCTGGATACCGAGCCGGTCTTCGAGTGCCGCGACTGTACGGGTGATCGAGGCAGGCGTGCTGTTGAGCAGCCGCGCCGCGGCGCTGAAGCTGCGTTCTTCGGCAACCGTCAGAAAGGTGCGGATGGATTCCAGTTCGCCCACGGGACAACCTTTACGTAAATCGCAATAGTCTTTGCCGAATTATGCCTATTCTATGAAAATAATCTATCCCCCATATTCGCTTCAACACTGAACACGAACCGTTTGGACGGGAAGGATCAAAACCATGATTACCCAGATCAAAGGACTGCATCACGTCACCTCGATGGCCGCCGATGCGCAGACCAACAATGACTTCTTCACCAAGACGCTCGGCCTTCGCCGCGTCAAGAAGACGGTCAACTTCGATTCGCCGGATGTCTATCACCTCTACTACGGCGATGAAGTCGGCAATGCCGGCTCGGTGATGACCTATTTCCCCTTCGCCAACATGGGTGCGGGCAAGCGCGGCACCGGCGAAGTCGCCGATACAGTCTTCTCCGTTCCGAAGGGCACTTTGCCCTTCTGGCAGGAGCGCCTGAGCAGCCAAGGTGTGGCTGAACTGGCGCCCTACACCTTGTTCGGCGAAAACCGCCTGCGCTTTGCCGGACCCGATGGCGATGGTTTCTCGCTGGCGGAAGTCGATGGCGATCAGCGCACCCCGTTTGATCGTGGCCCGGTGGCCGCGTCCGAGGGCATTCATGGCTTTCGCGGCGTCACCATGCGGCTGCGTGACGAAGGTGCGACCGGTGAACTGCTGAAGTTCATGGGCTACCAGGAGATCGACAAGCAGGGCGAGATGGTGCGCTACGCCATTCCCGGCGGCAACGGGGCCGACTATGTCGACCTGGAAGTCCTGCCGGGTGCCAAACATGCCCAGTCCGGTGCCGGTTCGGTTCACCACGTCGCCTTTGCCGTGGATGACCGCGCAGCCCAGCTCGAAGTGCGCAAGGCGCTGCTCGACACGGGCTATCAGGTCACGCCGGTGATCGACCGCGACTACTTCTGGGCGATCTATTTCCGCACACCAGGTGGCGTGCTGTTCGAGATCGCCACGAACGAGCCGGGTTTTAACCGCGATGAAGACACCGCGCATCTCGGCGAGGCCTTGAAGCTGCCAACCCGCTACACGCAGCATCGCGCGCAGATCGAGGCGCATCTGCCGCCGATCAAGGATTGATTTCCCCTTGCCGGCCCGACCGGGGCCGGCACCCACACGTCCACATTTCTCCAGCGCGAGGATCTTCCATGTCCATCGATAGCTATCAGCATCTTCATCAGGCGCCCGAGGGCGATGCCCCGGTTGTCTTCACCTTTCACGGCACCGGCGGCGACGAGAACCAGTTTCCTGGTCTGGTCGCCCGTATCCAGCCCAAAGCGGGGATTGTCTCGCCACGCGGAGATGTTTCCGAATATGGCGCCAATCGCTTCTTTCGTCGCACGGGGGAGGGCGTCTATGACATGCCCGATCTCGCCAAGCGCACCGATGCGATGATCGCCTTTGTCGCGGCATACAAGGAACGGTATCCGGGCCGCCAATTCCAGGCGCTTGGTTATTCCAACGGCGCCAATATCCTGGCTTCGGTGATGTTCAAGGCGCCCGATCTGTTTGATCGGGCCGTGCTGATGCATCCGCTGATCCCGTGGACGCCGGCCGCGCAACCGGGTCTTGCAGGTCGCCATGTGCTGATCACGGCGGGCCAGCGGGATCCGATCTGCCCGTTGCCGCTGACGGAAGCGCTTGCAGCTTATCTCGAAGGTCAGGGCGCGATCGTCCAGACCGTGCTGCATGCCGGAGGGCATGAGATCTCGCAGGGCGAGATCGAGGCCATCAGCACGTTTCTTCAGGCTTGATACGAGAAAGGCGGTACCGGTTTTGCCGGTGCGGCCTTTTTGCAGGTGGTTTTGTCGGCGCTACGCGTCGCCGATGCGGATGATCGCCTTGATCAGCCCTGTCTTCTCGCTCGCCCAGCGCGGCAGGTCCTCGGAAACCTTGGCAAGTGTGGTGCGATGAGTGATCAGCTGGTCGATCGGCACCAGACCCTTGGCAATGCAATCGCGCACGTGGTCGAAGTCGATCTTCGTGGCATTGCGACTGCCGATCAGTGTCATTTCACGCTTGTGGAATTCCGGGTCGGAAAAGCTGATCTCTTCCTTCACGACGCTGACGAAAACCAGGCTGCCGCCATGGGCGACGTAGGCGAAGGCGTTTTCCATCGAACCGCAATAGCCGGTGGCGTCGTAGACGACATCGAAGCCGTCGCCACCCGTCTTTGCGGCAACGGCGGCGCCGGCGCCATCGCCGGCAAGAATGCCCGAGGCAAAGCCCAGGCGTTCGGCTGCCATCGACAACCGTTCGGTGCTGGTGTCGAGCAAGGTCACCTCCTGGCCGGCGATGCGGGCGAAGATCGCCGCGCCAAGGCCAATCGGGCCGGCACCGATCACCAGTGCGCGGATCGCCTCGGATCCAGGGGCCGGCATCGCCGCGCGACGCACGGCGTGGGCGCCGATGGCGAGGAACTCCACCGTCGCTGCGGCTTCAAGGGAGAGATCGCCCGCCGGATACAGATTGCCCGCAGGCACGATGATTTCTTCGCACATGGCGCCATCGGAATGCACGCCGAGCACACTGATGGCCGTGCAGCAATTCGGCTTTCCCTTGCGGCAGGCGATGCAGGTGCCGCAAGCGATGTAGGGGTTGACGATGACCGCCGTGCCCGGCGCCAGGTCGACACCCTTGCCCGCCTCTATGACGGTCGCCGAGATCTCGTGTCCCATGACACGGGGATAGGCGAGGAAGGGGTGCTTGCCCTCGTAGATGTGGTAGTCCGTGCCGCAGATGCCGACATGGCTGACCGCAAGGCGGGCAAAGCCCGGGCCTGGCGTTTGCGGCGATGGCCGGTCGACGATTTCGAGGCGACCCGGTTCAAGGCAGAGCGCGGCTTTCATGACAATTCCCTCCGGCAGACCCGGCATGTTGGATAGAAACGGGAGCGGGGAAATCCGCTCCCGGATTTGCGGCGATCAGCGGCTGCCGCGGCGGCGCAACTGGTCGAAATAGACGATCAGGATGATCAGGGCACCGGTGATGATGCGCTGCCAGAACGAGTTGACGTTCAGCAGGTTGGCGCCGTTGTTGATGGTTGCCAGAATGAAGGCGCCGAGCAGCGGACCCTGGACCGAACCAACCGCGCCGAACAGGCTGGTGCCGCCGATGACCGATGAGGCGATGGCCTGCAGTTCCCAGCCTTCGGCCTGGGTGGCGTTGCCGATGCCGATGCGCGAGGCGAGCAGGATGCCGACGAAGGCAGCACAGGTGGAGGACAGGATATAGGCGAGATAGATCGTCCGGTTGACGTTGACGCCGGACAGACGGGCCGCCTCCCTGTTGGAACCTACGGCGAACAGATAACGGCCCCAGCGGCTGAGATGCAGGAAGATATAGGCCGGAATGGCGACAACGATCACCATCCAGAACAGACTGGGCACGCCGAGGAAATCGGCGCGGGCGAAATTTGTAAAGGCGTCGTTCGAGATCGAGATTGTCGAGCCATTGGTGATCAGCAGGCCGATGCCGCGCAGTGAGGTCAGTGTCGCCAGCGTGATGATGAACGGCGGCAGGCCCATGCGCACGATGCCGAAAGCATGGAACATGCCGATCGCGACGCCAACGAGCAGGGTGATGCCCATGGCGATCCAGAGCGGTACCCCGGCGGCGAGCAGCCAGGCGAGAATGACACTGGCGAAACCGACCACCGCACCGACCGACAGATCGATGCCGGCGGTGATGATGACGAAGGTCTGGCCCACGGCGAGGATGGCCGTCATCGCACCCTGGCGCAGAAGGTTGCTGATGTTGTTGGGCGTCCAGAAGCTGTTGGTCGAGAAGGCCAGCAGCAACCAGAGGAACAGCAGGAGACCGAGCAGAGTCAGGCTGAAAAGGATGCTCATGCCCCTTTTCGGTGCAACCTTCGTTTCGGTGGTGTCCAGGCTCATTGTCGTTCTCCCTGTCGTCTTTTTTGGTATCGTTCGTCTGGCAATGCCGGATGGAAAGCGGATTTACACGCCGATCGCTTCGGTCAGTACGTCCTCATGCGAGGCCGCCCGGTAGTCATGGCTGGCGACCAGCCTGCCCTGCCTGAAGACATGCAGGCGGTCAGAGAGTTCGTAGACTTCCGGCAGGTAGGAAGAGATCAGGATAATGCCCGCCCCCTGTTTCAGCAGTTCGCCAAACAGCCGGTAGATTTCCGCCTTGGTGCCGACGTCGACGCCGACGGTCGGCTCGTCGAAGATGAACAGGCGGGCGCCGTGGCTCAGCCACTTGCCGATGACGATCTTCTGCTGGTTGCCGCCGGACATGGCGGACGCGAGGACCGCGCGGGTCGGCGTCTTGATCTTCAGGTCGTTGATCTGCTTGTCGGCATTGGTGGTCTCGAGCTTGCGATTGATGGTCAGGCCGCGGCTCAGTCGCTTGAAGACCGGAAGATTGATGTTCAGGCCGATCGGCAGGTTGAGGCAAAGGCCCTGGTCACGGCGGCTTTCCGGGGCGAGCGCGATGCCGAGATCCATGGCCTTGCGCTCGCTGTTGATGGTAACCTTGTTGCCGTCCCAATAGACTTCCCCGCCCGTACAGGGCTGGCGGCCATAGAGGCCAAGCGCAAATTCGCTGCGGCCGGCGCCGATCAGGCCGTAGAGGCCGACAATCTCGCCGGCGTGAACCGTGATCGACACATCGTTGAAACCGGGACCGCTGAGGTTTTTCGTCTCCAGGATGGTGGCGCCGATCGGCAGCTTTTCCTTGTGGTAGATCTGCTCGATCGAGCGGTTGATCATCAGGGAAATCAGTTCGGCATCATTGGTCTCGCCGATCAGGCGGGTGCCGACATGAGTGCCGTCGCGCAGGACCGAGACGCGGTCGGCGAGTTCGAAGACCTCTTCCATGCGGTGGCTGATGTAAACGATGGTCACGCCTTCGGATTGCAGGCGGCGGATCAGGCGGAAGAGCTGGGCCGATTCCTGGCGGGTCAGATAGGCCGTCGGCTCATCGAAGATGAGGAAACGGATGCCGCGCATGGCGGCGCGGGCGGTGGCGACCAGCTGCTGTTGGCCGATGGTGAGATTGGCCAGCGTTTCGCCAGCGGGCAGATTGAAGCCGAGGTCGTCCAGGACATTCTGGGCTGCCGTGGTCATGGCGCCCTTGCGCATCAGGCCGCCGGAGGACATTTCGTCGCCGAGAAACATATTGGCGGCGACGGAGAGATGTGGGCAGAGCACGACTTCCTGATGCACGGCATTGATGCCGCGCTGGATTGCCTCGTTGGGGTCGGCCAGCGGCACGGGCTTGCCGCACCAGCGGATCTCGCCGGATGTACGGGGGATGACGCCGGTCAGAAGCTTGATAAGGGTGGATTTTCCAGCACCGTTTTCGCCGACGATGGCGTGGATCTCGCCGGCCAAAAAGCTGATGGTCGCAGGTTTCAGGGCTTCGACGGCGCCATATTTCTTCTGCAGGCCGACAAGCTCCAGGATCGGTGTTCCCGGTTCAATCCGGTCCGTCTCCAGAAGCTCCGGCGTATCGTCGTGCCTGTGGCTGAGATCGTGCAGTCCCGTCATCGTTTCCTCCCGCGATCGCGGTTGTCTCAAGGGCAGGCCAGCCTTCTCCCAAAGCCCTGCCGTCCCTGCATGAATGTCACGCGCGGCAAGCCGCGCGTGACGGATGTTCGGATCAGTTGACCTTCGGGTTCAAAAGGGCGTCGATCTTCGGCTCGGCCATATTGGCCTTGGTCACCAGATTGGCGCCGGTATCGACGAAGGTTTCGACCTTTTCGCCCTTGGAGACGGCAAGGGCGGTCTTCACGCCATCGTAACCCATGCGGTAGGGATCCTGCACGACGAGGCCGGCGAGCACGCCTTCCTTGAGGAAGCCGACCGTCTTTTCGTCCGAGTCAAAGCCGATGACCTTGATCTTGTCGCCGAGCTTGTTTTCAGCGATTGCCTGGCCAACGCCCTGCGCCATGATCAGGTTGGAGGCGAAGACACCGACAAGGTTCGGGTTAGCGGTGATCAGGTCGGTCATCATGTTGAGACCGGTGGTCGCCTGGCCATCGGCATATTTGTCGGCAACAACCGTCAGGCCCGGATACTTGGCCTTGATCTGCTCCATGAAACCGTCATGGCGCTGATCGAGCGAGCCGACGCCTGGCAGGCTGGTGATCACGGCGATTTCGCCTTCTTCCTTGCCGGTGACTTCCTTGATGGCTGCGGCAAGACCGTCGGCAGCAATGCGGCCGCCCTGGACGTTGTCGGTGGTCAAGAAGGAGGTAAAGGCCTTGGAGTCGGCGCTGGAGTCGATGCCGATGATCGGAACAGACTTTGCGGCTTCATCGATCGGCTTGCCGAGCGCCTTGAATTCGGTCGGCGAGATGACGACGGCAGCCGGCTTGCCGGCGACGGCGTTTTCAAGAATGCTGATCTGGCCGTTGATGTCGGATTCCGACTGCGCACCGAGTTCCGGCACGGTGACGCCGAGATCCTTGCCAGCGGCGCGGGCGCCGGCAAGCACGATCTGCCAGTAGAAGGATGTGGTGTCCTTGACGATGATCGGGATGGTAACGTCCTGTGCGAAGGACGCGGCCGGCATTGCCGATACCATCATTGCAGCACCGGCGACCCCGATCAGGGCGCGGCGCGTCATGCTCTTCAGAATAGACATGTGGTTCTCCTCTCAATTTGCGTCCTGTTCCTCCAGTGAGATCTTCCCGCAGAACGCGACCGAGACGATCTTTTATCGATAAAAAACATTTTACCGAGGCACGCTACTCCAGCATTCTGGAGAAATCAAGCAGGCAGAAAACGCAGGCTCCCTTTGCGTCAAATGCCTTGTTTTTGAGGCGTTCTGGCAGGCGTGCCCGGACCGACCTGCGGCTAGACCCGGTGGATTTCCTCCGGATAGACGACGCCCTTTTTCAGGATGATATTGCCATAGATCCTGAGTTCCGTCGTGGCGACGATGAAGGCGGCATTGGCGGCGCGCTCATAAAAGGCGAAGCGCTCGAGCGACGTCAGCTTGAAGTCGCCGCTGAGGCGCTGGACCATGTCGCTGAACTCCTGGCAGATTTCCGGTACGGTGACGGGATCGCCGACGATCTGCATGTACCAGGCTGCCTCATCGACGAACTGGTCGAGCGGCATATGCGCGAGGATGGCTTCAAGGACCGCCACGGCGCCAAGGCCATCGGCGCGCACAACCGGCGGCCCGATCGTGCTTGCGGGGAAATTGCCATCGGCGATGACGATTTCGTCGCCATGGCCCATGGTGGCAATGGCATGAAGCAGGTCAGGGCCGAGCAGGGGGTGAATACCTTTCAGCATCTGCAGTCTCCTATTCGCGGACCGGCGCATCGCCGAGCGGCGGAGCAACGAGGGTGTAGGGGTCGAACGGCGCGAAGGCGGAGGCGGGCAATTCTTCCGCGGTCAGCGCCATGTTGCGGTTCAGGCTCTCCGGTTTCGCAGTCCCGATGATGACGGAGGCGACGGCCGGGTGATGCAGCGGGAACTGGAGCGCATACTGCGCGAGCGGCTTGCCTGCGGCTTTCGCCACCTCTTCCATGGCGCGAACCTTGGTGAGGATCTCCTCGGTTGCCGGCGCGTAGTCGAAATGGGCACCGGCGACAGCACCGGTCGCCAGGATGCCGGAATTGAAGACGCCGCCGGCGGTGATCGAGGTGCCGCGTTTTTCGCAGAGCGGCAGCAGTTCCTCGACAGCCGAGCGATCGAGCAGCGAGTAGCGACCGGCCATCAGGATGACGTCGATATCGATGTCGGCCATCATATCCAGGCAGGCCGGCACTTCGTTGACACCAAGGCCGAATGCCTTGATGGCGCCGGAAGATTTGAGCGCGTCGAGCGCCTTGTAGCCGCCGTCGCGCAGCTGCTTCACATAACGGTCGTTGACCTCGCGGCCGTGGGTGTAGACGCCGATGTCGTGGACATAGAGCATGTCGATGCGGTTGAGGCCGAGTCGGGCATAGCTGAAATCCACCGATCGCATGATGCCGTCATAGCTGTAGTCATAGACCAGCTTGAACGGCAGCGCGTCGACGAAGCCGACATTGGGCACCTGGTCGCGAGGCACCGGCGCGAGAAGGCGGCCGACCTTGGTGGAGAGGACATAGCTGTCCTCGGGCTTGTCGCGCAGGAAATCGCCGACATAACGTTCGGCCTGGCCGAAGCCGTAATGAGGCGCGGTGTCGAAATAGCGGATGCCGTGGTCCCAGGTTGCCTGGAGCGTGGCCAGGCCAGTGTCGCGCGGGCACGGTCGATAGAGGCCACCAAGCGGCGCCGTCCCGAAACTGTATTCGGTGACGTCCAGGGTCGTTTTGCCGATGCGTCTGGTCTTCATGCTGTTCGTTTCCGTCTGGTTCTTGCCGCTCAGAGCGTGGCACCGAGGTGCCAAGGCACGAATTCGTTGTCGCCGTAGCCGAACAGTTCGCTCTTGGTCTTTTGGCCCGAGGCGGTGTCGATGATCAGGTCGAAGATCTCGCGGCCGAGGCCGGATACCGAGCCCTCGCCGGTGGCGATGACGCCGCAGTCGATGTCCATGTCCTCTTCCATCGCACGGTAAAGCGCGGTGTTGCTGGTCAGCTTGATCGACGGCACGGGGCGGCTGCCGAAACAGCTGCCGCGACCGGTGGTGAAGGCGATGACATTGGCCCCGCCGGCAACCTGGCCGGTGGCCGAAACGGGATCGTAACCGGGCGTGTCCATGAAGACGAGGCCGTGTTCGGTGACGCGTTCGGCGTAGTTATAGATGGCGGTCAGCGGCGAGCGGCCGCCCTTGGCCACGGCACCGAGCGATTTTTCCAGAATGGTGGTCAGGCCGCCCTTCTTGTTGCCTGGGGACGGGTTGTTGTCGAGCGAAGCGCCGTGCTGGGCGACATAGGCCTCCCACCAGGAAATCAGTCCGTCGAGCTTGACGGCGACGGCGTCATTGACCGATCGGCTGCGCAAAAGATGTTCGGCGCCGTAGATCTCCGACGTTTCGGAGAGAATAGCGGTGCCGCCTGCACCGGCCAAAAGATCAACGGCGACGCCGAGCGCAGGGTTGGCGGTGATGCCGGACAGGCCATCGGAACCGCCGCATTGCAGGCCGACGATGATCTCGCTGACCGAAATGGGTTCACGACGGGCAGTGCCGACTTCGGCGGCGATTTCGCGCAGGATGCCGAGGGCATTTTCCACCGCGCGGCGCGAACCGCCGGCATCCTGGATGTTGAAATGGCGTTTTCCGGCGCCGGCACCGCTCTGGCCATACAGGGTGAGCTGGTTGACCTCGCAACCGAGGCCGACCATCAACACGCCGGCGAAATTCACATGACGGGTGTAGCCGGCCAGCGTGCGATGAAGCGTGCGCATACCGTCGCCGGTCGAACTCATGCCGCAGCCCTGGTCATGGACGATCGGCACGAAGCCATCAATGCCGTCGTAATGCGGCAGGATGGTGCGATTGGCCGCTTCGGCAATGGCCCGACAGACCGTGGTGGAACAGTTGACGCTGGCGATGATGCCGACGAAATTGCGGGTCGCGGCGCGGCCATCGGCGCGGCGGTAGCCCATGAAGGTGCGTGCCTTGTCAGCCGGGGTTGCGGCCTCCGGCTGGGCCAGGCCGGTGACCGACAGGCGGTCCTCGTCAAAGGCAAGGTTGTGAGAGTGGACATGATCGCCGGCGGCGATGTCGATGGTCGCGCGGCCGATGGCCTGGGCGTATTTCACCACCGGCTCACCCTTGCGAATGGCGCGGACGGCAACCTTGTGGCCAGGGTCGATCTTGGTGCGCGCGGTCGCGCCGCCGGGAAGCACTTCGCCGGCTTCGATTGCGATGGTCGTGACAGCGACATTGTCGTCTGCAGACAGCAGAATGCAGGCAGTCTTGCTCACCCGTTCTCTCTCCCTATAGCCCAACCTTCAAGTCGGATCATTGCTTTTGTCTTTTATCTACAATAGACAGATTGACGTCAATGGCCATGATGCGGGCAAAGCAGAAAACCGCATAGGCGGGACAGCGGGAGATAACTGAAACTTCGGGAAATACAGAATTTTCAAGCCTTTGCGCTTGATGGTTCTCTTTGGTGCCGATCAAGGGTAGATCGGGGGATTGGCCCCGAATACCGGATTCGGCGGTGCAACCAACGCAGATACGGCAGGCAGATGGCCAAGCAAAATACCGTCTTCAAGGATGCGTATAATCGCACACTGAAGCTGATCGAAGAGACTGACAGCCTGCCGTCCGAACCGGAGCTCGGCGGAGCCCTCGGTGTCAGTCGGACAACCGTGCGCGCCGTGCTGACGCGGCTTGGCGAAACCGGTCTGATCGTCTGGGACAAGCGGGCGAAAACGGTTCTGCGGCGGCCGAGCAAGAGCGATTATTTTCCGTCGGAGGAAACAGATTCCCTGTCGGAGATCATCGAGCGCAGCTTCATGCGCCGCATTCTTGCCGGCGGCGCGCAACCCGGCATGCAGATCAACGAGCTTGAGCTGGCACGCGAGATTGGCACGGGAACGACGAGCGTCCGCGAA
Source organism: Rhizobium sp. 18065 (assembly GCF_902706095.1). Taxonomy (GTDB): domain Bacteria; phylum Pseudomonadota; class Alphaproteobacteria; order Rhizobiales; family Rhizobiaceae; genus Allorhizobium. The sequence continues at coordinate 202,914 of NZ_CACSJP010000007.1, read as the reverse complement.
TTCCTGATCCGCTTCAGCCGCTTCGGGCTGATCGAGAAACGGCCGAACAGCCACTGGGTGCTGAAGGGGTTCACTCGCGAATTTGCGCTGGAGCTGACGGAAGTGCGCGAGATGTTCGAACTGCGCTCGGCGGCGCGATTTGGCCATCTGGCTGAGGATCATCCTGCCTGGGGCGAGCTGAAAGAGGTCGAGGCCCAGCATCGCGAATTGCTGGCGGATATCGACAATCGCTATTCCGAATTTTCCGAACTCGACGAGCGTTTCCATCTGCTGGTTCAAAAGGCGTCCAGCAACCGTTTCATCATCGATTTCTACGACATCATTTCGATCGTCTTCCACTATCACTACCAGTGGAACAAGACCAATGCGCGAGCCCGCAACGCCCGGGCTCTGGAAGAGCATCTCGACTATATCGACGCGTTGTTTTCACGCGATGGGAAAAAGATCGAGGAGGCTTGCCGGCGGCATCTGAAATCCGCCCGCGAGACGCTGCTGCAATCGATCCAGGACACGGAGTGATAAACGGACGGTCTCCGGATCATGTCGGAGCGCCGCCCTTGGAGCGCATGCGCTTGCGGAATGCAGTCGGCTTTTCGTTGAAGCGATCGCTAAAGGCTTCATAGAAACGCGACACCGATCCAAATCCGGATTCGAAGGAAACGTCGGTGATCGACAGGTCGGTTGCGATCAGCAGCGACTGGGCCGTGTCGAGGCGGTGGCGGATGATCGCCTGGTTGATCGTCAGGCCGACGGCACGCTTGAAGACGGACATGGCATAGTTGGGATGCAGGCCGGCATCTCTGCCGACGTCTTCCGCCGAGATTTCATCCAGCGCATGCTCGGCAATATAGCGCAGCATGCGTTCGACATTCTCCACCCGTTCGCTGTCGCTATGGCCGAGGCTGGCAATCGCCGAGCCTTCCTCGCGCAGGTCTCGCCAACCATCGCGCTCGATGCGCAGAACGCGGGCGGTCAGTTCGTTGCGGACGATTTCGCTCAGGCCCTCGTCGCCGGACAGGAGTTCCTCGCGCCAGCGCAGGAAGATGTCTCGGTCATAGGGACGAAGTTCCGTCGCCTCTATCATCGCGCCGCGAAATACCGCATCACGAAACCGGGTGAGGTTGGCGAGGCCGAGGAAGAAGGACATCGGCACATACAGGCAGATGAAGCGCGTACCCTCGGCGCGATCGATTACCTGGTGCGGGATCATGCCCCAGAACAGGCAGAGACGACCTTTGCCGACGGTCAGTTCACGGCCGTCGAACCAGTAGGTCATATGACCGTCGAGCACAAAATTGAGTTCGATCTGGCTGTGCATATGCGGCCCCGCCATGCGCTGGACGAGGAGCGCTTCGCCCGCACAGAAGCGATGGTCACCGAAGATCACCAGCGGATGACGCGGGTCGTGGTCGGGATGGACCGGGACAGATTCGTCCTGAACAACAGGTTGCAGAGGCATCATGCTTAGGATCCCGGAGAAGTTACGCCAAAAGTCGGTAGATTATTACGGCTTTGCGCCTGATGATCAAGGTGAGCTGACTTGCATGTCCGGTGGGATCCGGATCGCACCAGCTCTGCCATATGCGATGCATACCGGTCATAGGGAGGAAAACATGACCCTTTTCAAGAGCCTGAGCGGGCTCGCGCTCTCCGTAGCGCTGTTCTCGACTGCCGCATTTGCCGGCGAAATCACCATCAATTCCGACCATTCCGATCCGGTGCCGAAGAAGGCGATGGAAGAGCTGATCGCCGACTTCCAGACGGCCAATCCGGATGTGACGGTCAAGTGGAACAATTTCGACCACGAAGGCTACAAGTCGGCGATCCGCAACTTCCTGACGGCCGATGCGCCTGACGTCGTTGCCTGGTATGCCGGCAACCGCATGGAGCCTTTCGTCAAGGCAGGACTGTTCGAGGACGTCACCGATGTCTGGACGGCCAATGGGCTTGACGAGCAGCTGAAGTCGTCGGCGCCGTCGATGACGATCGACGGCAAGAAGTGGGGCATGCCCTATACCTATTACCAGTGGGGTATCTACTACCGTAAAGACATCTTCGCCGAGCAGGGCATCACCCCGCCGAAGACCTGGGCCGAGCTTCTCGCCGCTTCGGAAAAGCTGAAAGCTGCCGGCGTTACGCCGTTCACCATCGGCACCAAGGCTTTGTGGCCGACCGGCGGCTGGTTCGACTATCTGAACCTGCGCGTCAACGGCTACGAATTCCACATGGAGCTGACCTCGGGCAAGGTTCCCTACACCGATCCGCGCGTGAAGGCCGTGTTCGAGAAGTGGGGTGAACTGGTCAAGGCCGGCTACTTCATCGACAATCACGCCGCGATCGACTGGCAGGATGCCGTGCCGCAACTGGTGCAGGGCAAGGCTGCCATGTATCTGATGGGCAATTTCGCCGTCGCGACCTTCAAGGAAGGCGGCCTGAAGGAAGAGCAGATCGGCTTCCTGCAGTTCCCGGAAATCACTCCCGGCATTCCAGTCGCCGAAGAGGCTCCGACCGACACGTTCCACATCCCGTCGGGTGCGAAGAACAAGGAAGACGCCAAGAAGTTCCTAGCCTATCTCGCGTCTCCCGCGGTTCAGACCAAGATGAATGCGACGCTCGGCCAGCTGCCGGTCAACAATACCGCCGAAAAGCCGAAGGACGTGTTCCTCGACGCCGGTTTCACCATGCTGTCCAACGCCCATGCGCTGGCACAGTTCTATGACCGCGACGCCCAGGCTGAAATGGCCAAGGCCGGCATGGAAGGCTTCCAGGAGTTCATGGTCAAGCCCGACAATCTCGACCGCATTCTTGGGCGGCTCGAAAAGGTCCGCGCCCGCGTCTACAAATAAGGACCAAGGTCCTCCCTGCGCCGGGTGCCGTCGACCTCGTTGTCTTCGGCATCCGGTTGCCATTCCCTTCCTATTTCCAAAGGTGCCGCCGTGAGTAACGCCGTCTCCCCATCCTCCAGCTTCTGGAAGAAAAACCAGCAGAAGCTTGCACCCTGGCTGTTTCTCGCGCCGGGCGTGCTGATGTTCGTGATCTATGTTCTGGTGCCGATCTTCCAGTCCATCTGGATCAGCTTCCACGACTGGGACGGGTTGGGTGAGCAGGTCTGGATCGGGTTCGACAACTATGTCGAACTGCTCGATGACGATACATTCTATGTCGCACTGAAGAACAACCTGATCTGGCTGGTGCTCTATCTCCTGTCGATCCCGGCTGGCCTTGCTGCCGCCCTGTTCCTCAACCAGACGGTTGCCGGCATCCGGCTCTACAAGTCGCTGTTCTTCTTTCCCTTCGTCATCAGCCAGGTCGTGGTCGGCCTGATGTTTACCTGGTTCTATGCGCCGGATTTCGGCCTGTTCTCCAAGCTGACGGAATGGCTGACCGGCGAGCAGATCGCGGTGCTCGCCGACGAACGTTTCGTCACCTACGGCATCATCGTTGCCGGTCTCTGGCCGCAGACGGCCTATTGCATGATCCTCTATCTGACGGGTCTCAACAACATCAATCCCGAGCAGGTGGAAGCCGCCCGCATGGACGGCGCCAAAGGCTTCAAGCTGTTATGGAACATCATCCTGCCGCAGCTCGGACCGGCGACCTTCATCGCCATGGTGGTGACCGTGATCGGCTCGCTGCGCTCCTTCGACCTCGTCTCGGTCATGACCGCCGGCGGTCCTTACGGCTCGAGCCAGGTGCTGTCCTACTTCATGTATGAGCAGGCGCTGTCGGAATACGGTTTCCGCATGGGCTATGGTGCGGCGATCGCCGTCGTCCTGTTCCTGATCATGATGGTCTTCATCTCGCTGTTCATCGTGCGCATGCTGCGCCAGGAAAGGAACGCCTGATGTTCCCGACACCCATCGAAAAAGCCTCGCGCTTCGTCCAGACCGGCTACAAGATCCTGCTGCCGGTGGCGCTTTTCCTCTGGCTGCTGCCTCTGATCGGCGTGGCGATAACCTCGGTGCGGCCTGCCGGCGATCTGGCGGCCGGCAATTATTTCGGCATTCCGTCTTCCTTTGCCGGGGTGGAGAATTATACCGCCGTGTTCCGTGATTCACCGATCGGCTGGTACATCCTGAATTCGTTCAAGGTGACGATCCCGACGGTGATCGGCGCGGTGGCGCTTTCCTGCCTTACCGGGTTTGCGCTCGCGGTCTACCGATTCAAGAGCAATCTCGTGCTGTTCTTCCTGTTTGTCGCCGGCAATTTCATTCCGTTCCAGATTCTGATGGTGCCGGTACGCGACATGACGCTGAGGGCCGGTCTTTATGATACTACGATGGGCCTCGTGCTTTTCCATGTCGCCTTCCAGACCGGCTTCTGCACGCTGTTCATGCGCAATTTCATCAAGGGTCTGCCGTTCGCGCTGATCGAATCCGCCCGCGTCGAGGGCGTCTCGGAATGGCGGATCTTCCGCCATATCGTGCTGCCCTTGATGCGGCCGGCCATTGCTGCGCTTTCGGTGCTGGTCTTCACCTTCGTGTGGAACGACTACTTCTGGGCGACCGTGCTCGTGCAGGGCCAGCATGCGATGCCGGTGACGGCGGGTCTCTATTCGTTGAACGGCCAATGGGTCGCCGCCTGGCACCTGGTTTCCGCCGGCTCGATCGTCGCGGCACTGCCGCCGGTCGCCATGTTCTTCCTGATGCAACGGCATTTCATTGCCGGCCTGACGCTTGGAGCGACCAAGGGATGAGTGAAATCGTAACCGTCGATGAAATCGTCACAGTTGACTCTGGCCAGCTTGCGCTCAGCCTGCGCCTGCCGGGCCTCGGCATGCCGGAAATTCTGTCCTTCGGCACGGTCCCGGTCGAGGTCGATCCGCTGTTCGACATCGAGCGCTCCAGCCGCGTCAACGGCATGGATATCGCCGTGCCGACATCGGTCCTGTTGCCGACGGGCGGCATGGGTTTCTTCGGCTGGCCGGCGATTTCCGGCCATCGGGCCGGTCGTGACTTCACGGCGCAGTTCGGCGGCTGGTCGGTCGAGCGCGACGGCAATCGGACCATTCTCGCTGGCACCGATGCGGTGGCGAAGCTCGGCATCGCCATTACACTCACCGCCCATGCTTCGGGCCTGATCTCGATGGCGACGGAACTCACCAATCTGGGTGATGCCGATTACCAGCTGGACCGCTGCATGGCCGCGACATTTCTTGCACCGGCCGGCGATGTGCAATTGATGAGCTTTACCGGTATCTGGGGGCGCGAGTTCCAGACGCGCCGTGAATTGCTGGGCAATGGCACCTGGATCCAGGAAAGCCGGCGTGGCCGGACCTCGCATGATCGTTTCCCGATGCTGTTCATCGAGAGCGAGACGCAGGTCTTCGGCGTGACGCTCGGCTGGAGCGGTAACCACCAGATGGTCATCGACCGCACCGATGACGGCCAGCGGCTGGTGCATCTCGGCGAATTGTTCGAGCCGGGCGAGATCGTCTTGAAGCCGAGCGAAAGCTACAAGAGCCCGATTGCCTATGCGGGTGCCGACGCGCAAGACTTCCACGCCTTCGTTCGAGATGAGCTGACCCAATGGCCGGGGGGCAAGATGAGCCCGCGCCCGGTGACGCTGAACACTTGGGAAGGCAATTATTTCGACCACCAGATGGGTTCGCTCAAAGCCCAGGCGACGGCGGCGGCCGAGCTTGGCATCGAACGTTTCGTGCTCGACGACGGCTGGTTCGGCAAGCGCGACAACGACACGACCAGTCTCGGCGACTGGGACATCGATGCGCGCAAATATCCAGACGGATTGAAGCCGCTGGTCGACCATGTGACCGGTCTCGGGATGCAGTTCGGCATCTGGTTCGAACCGGAAATGGTCAATCCGGTGTCCGAACTCTACAAGGCGCATCCCGACTGGGCGCTGCAGGTCGAGGGGCGCCCGCTACTCGAATCGCGCACCCAGCTGGTGCTGGACCTGGCACGGCCGGAAGTGTCCGATTACCTGTTCGCAAAGATCGATGCGGTTCTGGCCAACCACGCGGTGTCCTATGTGAAGTGGGACATGAACCGCGACCTGACCCACGCGGGTGGTCGCGACGGCAAGGCGAAGATCGCAGCGCAGACCCGCGCCGTCTATGCGCTGATGGACCGGGTGCGCGCAGCCCATCCTGGCGTCGAGATCGAGAGCTGTGCGTCCGGCGGCGGTCGCATAGACTATGGCGCCCTTTCCCGCACCCATCGCGTCTGGACCTCGGATTGCACCGATGCGCTGGAGCGGCTGGAAATCCAGCGCGGCGCCTCGGTCTTCGTGCCGCCGGAAATTCTCGGAAGCCATATCTCCGCCTCACCGAACCACCAGACCGGCCGGCGCCATACGCTGTCCTTCCGGGCGCTTGTCGCGATCGCCTACCATCTCGGCGTCGAGCTTAATCCGCTGGAACTGACGGATGAGGAACGGTCGGAGCTCAAGGTCTATATCGAGGCCTACAAGCGGCTGCGCGGCCTGTTGCATGCGCCGGGTGCATCCTTCCGGCTGGAGCCGCTCGACGGGCGCTATGTCTGGGGTGCCGCCAGCGCTGACAAGATCGTCGTGATCGTGGCGCAGGGGCCGCAGATGGTCGGCGAACAGCCGGCGCCGCTGAAGCTTCCCGATAGTGTCACGGAACTTGGCGGAACATGGCGGATTGCCAATGTTCTGCCGGCTGCTCCGCAATTCATCCGTATCTCCGAGGGGCAGACGAAACTTCTGGCCGGCGAGATCAGCTTCCAGTTGTCGAGCACCGGCCTTGCCGGCCTGCCGCTGCCAATGCTGATGCCGGAAAGTGCGCTGCTCCTCGAACTCATTCCTTCAAAGGGAGGCAAGACCCATGGCTGATGTGCGCCTGCGCGACGTCAAGAAACAGTTCGGCGCGCTCAGCGTCATCAAGGGCGTCGATCTCGACGTCGAGGATGGCGAGTTCTGCGTCTTTGTCGGCCCGTCGGGCTGTGGCAAGTCCACGCTGCTCCGGATGATCGCCGGTCTTGAGGAGATCACTTCCGGCGCGCTGTCGATCGGCGGGCAGGACATGACCAAGGTGGGCCCGTCCGAGCGCGGCGTGGCCATGGTGTTCCAGTCCTATGCGCTCTATCCGCATATGACGGTGGCCGAAAACATCGGCTTTGGCCTGCGCATGACCGGCCACTCGAAGGAGATGATCGCTGAGCGGACGGCTTCTGCCGCCAAGATGCTGCAGCTCGAGCCATTGCTGGAGCGGAAGCCGGGCCAACTGTCCGGTGGCCAGCGCCAGCGCGTGGCGATCGGCCGTGCGATCGTGCGCAATCCTGAGGTCTTCCTGTTCGACGAGCCGCTGTCCAATCTCGATGCGGCGCTGCGCGTGCAGATGCGCGGCGAATTGTCGAAGCTGCATCAGGACCTGAAGTCGACGATGATCTACGTCACCCATGACCAGGTCGAGGCGATGACCATGGCCGACAAGATCGTCGTGCTGTCGGCTGGCAAGATCGAGCAGGTTGGCTCGCCGCTCGAACTCTACCATCGGCCGAACAATCTCTTCGTTGCCGGTTTCATCGGTTCGCCGAAGATGAATTTCCTCAAGGTGCAGGTCAGCCCGGCCGAGGGCGGTAATCTCAGCGTCGCGCTTCCGGGCGGCGTGTCCCTGACAATGGCGGGCGAGGGAAAGCCGGCGCTTGGCGAGATGACCTTCGGGATCCGTCCCGAGCACATCGATGCGACGGGCAAGGGCGACGTCGTACTCGATAGCACGGTAAACCTTGCCGAGTATCTCGGCTCCGAGACGCTGTTTTTCGTCACGCTTGCCGATGGATCGGAACTGTCGCTCAAGGCCGATGGCCTGGCGCGCGAAAAGCCGGGTGACACGCTGAAAATCGGCATCAATGCCAAGGCTTGCCATCTGTTCAACAAGGATGGCCTTGCCGTCGTCAACGGGGATCTCACGCGATAATGCTGGGCGTATGTTACTATCCGGAGCACTGGGACGAAACACGTTGGGCCGAAGACGCCCGGCGCATGGTCGAGCTTGGCATTTCCTTCGTGCGGATCGGCGAGTTCGCCTGGTCGCGGCTTGAGCCTTCGCTCGACACATTCGATTTCGGCTGGCTCGACCGGTCGATGGATATCCTGACCAAGGCTGGCCTGAAGATCGTGCTCGGCACGCCGACGGCGACGCCGCCGAAATGGCTGGTCGACGAGCATCCGGACATTCTGCCCTATGACGAAGAGGGCAAGGTGCGCGGCTTCGGGTCGCGCCGGCACTACACGTTTTCGTCGGAAACCTGGTGGCGCGAGAGTGCGCGCATCGTCGAGGTCGTGGCCGCGCGCTACGGCAATCATCCGGGGCTGGTCGGCTGGCAGACGGACAATGAATATGGCTGCCATGATACGACAGTGTCCTGGGGGGCTGAAGACCTGAAGAGCTTCAAGCGCTGGCTCAGGCTGCGCTACCAGTCGACCGACCAGCTCAACGAAGCCTGGGGTTCGGTGTTCTGGTCGATGGAGCTGAAGAGCTTTGACGAGGTCATGCTACCGAACCTAACGGTGACCGAGCCCAACCCGGCGACGCGCCTCGATTTCTGGCGCTTCCATTCGGACCAGGTCGCGGCCTATGACAAGATGCAATGCGATATCATCCGCAAGCATTCACTGGGCCGCTGGATCACCCATAATTTCATGGGCTTCGTTTCGGACTTCGACCACTTCAAGGTTGGCGATAATCTCGATCTGGCCTCCTGGGACAGCTATCCGATCGGCTTCGTCGAAAAGTTTCCCTTCACCGAGGCAGAGCGCAATCGCTGGGCGGAAACATCGCATCCGGACATCGCGCCCTATCACCACGATCTCTACCGCGCCGTCGGCAAGGGTCGATTCTGGGTGATGGAGCAGCAGCCTGGGCCGGTGAACTGGGCGCCCTGGAACCCGGTGCCGAAGCACGGCATGGTGCGGCTGTGGACCTGGGAGGCGTTGGCACATGGGGCCGACGTCGTCAGCTATTTCCGCTGGCGGCAGGCGCCGTTTGCGCAGGAGCAGATGCATGCGGGTCTCAATCTTGCCGGCCTCGACGAACTGTCGCCGGGCGGCATCGAGGCACGGCAGGTGGCCGAAGAGCTGAAGGCACTCGGGCCGCTGCCGGAGACGGGCAAGGCTTGCGTCGCTCTGGTCTTCGACTACCAGAGCTACTGGACGACGATGATCCAGCCGCAGGGTAAGGACTTCCGCTACGAGGAACTGTGCTTCCGCTGGTACGAGGGCCTGCGTCGGCTCGGTCTCGATGTCGACTTCGTTCGGCCGGGCGCGTCGCTCGAGGGCTATGCGCTGGTCGTCGTTCCCTGCATGACCGAAGTGGACACGGCTTCGGAAGCGGCGCTTGAGAAGGCTACCGGCCATGTCCTGATCGGGGCACGCACGGGTTCACGCGATCGCAATTTCGTCATTCCGGCAAACCTGCCGCCGGGGCCGCTTGGCAGTCACACCGGCAATCGGGTCATTCAGGTCTCGACCCTGCGGCCGGGACTTTCGGATGTCGTTTCCGGCTCCGTCTCGGGTGCCGGTATCCGCTGGCGGGAATATCTTGAAACATCGGCCACGGTTCTCGCCCGCTTTGCCAATGGCGATCCAGCCCTGACCGAGAAGGACCGGATGCTCTATCTCGCCTGCTGGGCCGACGAGACCCTGCTGGCGAGCGTCCTGACGCTTGCCGCGAAAAAGGCTGGTCTCTCGACGCTGCCGGTGCCGGATCACATCCGTATCCGTCGTCGCGGCGACCTGACCTTTGCCTTCAACTATGGCAGCGAGGACTGGACGGTTCCCGCCGGCGCAACGCTTGCCCTTGGCGAGGCCGTTGTGAAGCCACAGGCGATTGCGGCCTGGCGCTAACTGCCGACGTCAAACAACGGGTCAGATCGAAGATCAAGCGCGGGGCGCCACTGGTTGCCCCTCCTTGATTTTGGCCCTTGTCTTCGCGGCCGGTCATGGCAAGTTGCGCGCCATGACAAAAGTGATCCTCATCGTTCTCGATGGCTTGCGCTATGACGCGGCCCGCAACTGCCTCGGATATATGGAAGGCCTGGTGCAGGCGGGCATGGCGGAGGTGCGCAGGCTGACCTGCGAGCTACCGGCCATGTCGCGGCCGCTCTATGAGACGCTGATGACCGGGCGTCGTCCGGTGGAGCATGGCATCGTCAGCAATGGCGTGGTGCGTCGATCGGTCGGCGACAATGTCTTTGCCCGTTGCAGAGCTTCCGGCAAGGTCACGGCTGCGGCCGCCTATCACTGGGTATCGGAGCTCTATGTCTCCTGTCCGTTCGACCGGCATCGTGACCGTATCCTAGTCGATGGCGGCGGTGATATCACGCATGGCGTCTTCTATTGGGACGACCACTATCCCGACAGCCATCTGTTTGCCGATGCCGAATGGCTGATCCATAGCCAGAGCCCGGATTTCCTGCTGCTGCACCCGATGAATGTCGATGATGCCGGTCACCGCCATGGCGGTGACAGCGTCGGCTACCGCAATGCGGCACGGGTGCAGGGCGACCTGCTGGCGCGTCATGTGCCGGGCTGGCTTCAACTCGGATACACGGTGATCGTGACCGCCGATCACGGCATGGGTGACGACGGCAATCATGCAGGGCCGACGCCGCAGGAGACACATGTGCCGTTTTATGCGCTCGGCTTTCGGCTGGGCGAGGAAACTGTCCTGCCGCAAACCGAGATTGCCGGCCTGATTTGCCGGTTGCTGGGTGTCGATGCCGGAGAAATGCCGCCCTATCGTGGCCCGCTCGAAATTCTGGCCTGAAATCTATGCCGCGTGATCCGGAACCGCTTCCGGCATCGTAGTTGTCTGCAGGTAACGTTGATTTGGAGCGGACCATGGCAGAGTTTATCGGTATGACCTCGCTGGGTGCCGACTACAAGGTGCTGGTGCTGGGTGCAAGCGGCGGTATCGGGTCTGCCTTTGCCGAGGTGTTGCGTGCCGATCCTCGCTGCGGCGGGGTTATCGGCCTGTCGCGTAGCGTCGATGGCTTCGATGTCACGGATGAGGACAGTATTGCTGCCGCTGCAGAGCGGTTGGAGGGTTCCGGGTCCCGTTTCGACCTCATCCTCTGCGCAACAGGGGCTTTGACGATCGATGATATTGGTCCGGAAAAGGCGATCAAGGCCATCCGGCCCGACGTCATGGCGGCACAGTTCGCGGTGAACGCGATCGGTCCGGCGCTGGTCTTGAAACATGTCTCGCCGCTGCTTGCCAGTGATCGCAGAAGCCTGTTCGCGGCGCTGTCCGCCCGTGTCGGCTCGACCGGCGACAACAGGCTGGGCGGCTGGATTTCCTATCGCGCGGCCAAGGCGGCGTTGAACCAGATCGTGCGGACCTCGGCGATCGAGATTGCCCGGACAAGGCCGAAAGCCGTTGTCGTCAGCCTGCATCCGGGGTCCGTGGAGACAAGGCTGTCTTCCGCCTATGCCAAAGGACACGACCGCCTGCCGCCGACGAACAGCGCGATGATGATGCTGTCCGTGCTCGACAGGCTGGAGCCGGCACAGAGCGGTGGCTTTTACGCCTATGATGGCCAGCCGATAGACTGGTAGACCAGACCTGGCGGACTGAACGCCCGCTTTCTGCCTGTCGTGGCACGATCAGATTGACGGAGACGTCTCTTCAATCAGCAGGCCGCTGGTCCGCAACAGCGAGGTGAAGCGGCCGCCAAGGGCACTCAACTGATCGTAATTGCCCATTTCGATGATCGTTCCATGGTCCAGGAAGACGACGAGATCGGCTTCGCGGATGGTCGAGAGGCGGTGGGCGATGATGAACGTCGTGCGGTGCTTGCGCAGCCGGTCGATCGCCTGTTTCACCCGCGCCTCCGTTTCGACATCAAGCGCGCTGGTCGCCTCGTCGAGCACCAGGATCGGGGCGTTCTTCAAAATGGCGCGCGCAATCGCGATGCGCTGGCGCTCGCCGCCTGACAGCCGGTTGCCACGCTCGCCGACAACCGTGTCGTAGCCGATCATACGGCTCTCGATGAAATCGGTGGCAGCGGCTGCCTCTGCCGCCTTGATGATGTCCTCTTCGCTGGCATCTTCGCGGCCAAGGCGGATGTTTTCCTTGATCGAGCGGTTGAGCAGGCCGGCATCCTGGAAGACGGTGGCGATGGCGTGACGCAGCGATTTGCGAGTGATTTTCGCAATGTCGTGGCCGTCGATCAGGATCTGGCCGGATTGCGGCTGGTGGACGCGCTGGAGAAGGTTGATCAGCGTCGTCTTTCCAGCACCGGTCGGGCCGACGATGGCGACCGTCTGGCCTGCCTGAACGCGGAAGGATACGTCGCGCACGCCCTGAGTGGTGGAGGCGAAGTCGAACGAGACGTCACGAAATTCGACGTCGCCCTTTACATTGTTCAGTTCCGTTGCCCCGACCGATTCTTCCCGGTCCTGGACGGCGTCTTCCAGCTGGTAGAAGTCCTCAAGCTTCGAGCGCGCCTCGAAAATCTGGTTGGCGAAGGCGATCATCTGGTCGAGACGGGCAATCAGCAGGCCGGCAAAACCGGTAAAGGCGATGACGTCGCCCACCTTGAGCTGGCCGTTCTGGACGAACATCGTGCCGATCACCAGGATGATCAGCATGGAGAGCGTCGAGGCGATCCGGTTCAACGCACCGGCAATCGCCCACCAGTCCAGGACGGGATACTGCGCTGCGAGAAGTTTCGTCGTGTATTCCTTGAGGGCCCGGGTTTCTGCTTCGATGCGGTTGTAGCTGTGCAGCACAGAAACGTTGCTGATCGAGTCGCTGACATGGGAAAAGACGGTGTGATAGTGGCTCTCGACCGAGGCCTGACCCTCCTTTGTCCGGTTCATCACGGTCTTGCCGATGATGATGTAGAGAATGGCAAGCACAATGAGCACCGAGGTCAGGCGGACATCCATCGAAAATGCAGTCGGTATCAGCAGCGTCAGCGCAACAGCGGTGGCGAGGTGGGTGCGCATGAATTCGAGCCAGAGGCCGAACAGCGTCTCGCCGGCGCGCAGAAGCGTATGCAGGGCGTTCGACGTGCCGCGTTGCTGATGCCAGCGTAGCGGCATCGAGATGATTTTGCCGAAGGACTCGGTCAGCAGATCGGCGCGGCGGCCATGGGCGAGGCGATCGGCCTGTCTGGCAACGAGCACATAGGCGACCGTGTTGAAAATGCCGAAGCAGCCCCAGGCAATCAGTATCGAGCTCGCATCGCGCTTTTCCGATATCGCATCAATGATGCGGCCGAACAGAATGGGCTCGATGATGGTTATGGCCGCGAGAACGACGTTTGCGAGCACAACGAAGGAGACACGCAGTCGATAGGTCGCAAGATATTTCAGGGCCTTGAAATATACCTGTATCAGGGACAATCTCGTTTACCTCCAGATGGGCGCTCAGTGGTGATCTGCTTCAAACGTTTTTCGCTTCATCTGACAAGAGCAAAGCCCTGAATTCCTGCAATGGTTTTACCGGCTGAGGCAATCCTGGCAGAGGCGATCCTCGCAGGCTGGTGATACGCGCGGTAGCCGAAGCATCGGCAGAAACCGGATGACCCGTTTCATGCAGGCTCTACAAAATTTCATGGTCGATTTTTAATACCCTCCTAACGCAATATGATAATATTTGTTCATATTGCGTTGGTTCATTCAGAATGACGAGCCTCGTGGCTTTTTCGTGATTTTATAAGCACACAGTTATTCAGGGGGTCTGGGTGAATATTAACCAGCTGTTGCATTTTTTGGTCGTCGCGGATGAATGCAGGTCAGCGACGGAGGTCGTGGCGGAGCTGGAAAAACTCGTTGCCGCTTATGGATTCGACTATTACGGGCTGGTTCGGCAACCAAAGCCGGACGAAAATCCGCTGGAGCTTGTGCTCTGTGGTCGTTGGCCGGAGGGCTGGCCGCAGATTTATATCGCCAAGAAATATGTGCTGATCGATCCGACCATCCGCTATCTGTCGCAAGCGCAGTCGGGGTTTCGCTGGCGTGACACGGCTCATGCTTTCCGTGCCGATCCGCATCGCAAGCGCATGGAACGTATGTTGATGGACGGAATGCGCTTCGGATTGCTCGACGGTTACATCTTTCCGGTGCATGGCCGAACCGGTCTGCTCGGCAACATGACGGTGGGCGGAAAGCCGATCGATCTGTCACCGATTGAAATCAGCCTGTTCGACTCCGTTGCGAAAAAGGCCTTCTGGCGGTTGCTTGAACTGACCCGGGAAGGGGACGTGCATTCGGCAAAGGCGATCGATACGCGGATGACCCGCCGCGAGATGGAAGTGCTGAGCTATCTGGCCGATGGCCTGACCTCGAACGAGATCAGCAAGATCCTGAAAATTTCCAATCACACGGTGGATTGGTACATGAATGGCATCCAGGACAAGCTCAATGCCAAGAACCGGCAGCATGTCGTGGCGCTTGCCTTCCGGCTCGGGCTGGTGACCTGAGTATCGCGGCAAATTTCAGATAGCCGCTCAAGGTAAATTGAACTTCCTAAAACAACGCGCTATGAATTTTCTTCGCAGGTGCACAATGCCCTGGCATATCGTTTTGGGGAGACCGAATTGCCAATATCCAAGATCCTTGTCGCCAACCGTTCCGAAATTGCAATTCGCGTGTTTCGCGCCGCAAACGAACTGGGCATAAAAACGGTTGCGATATGGGCGGAGGAGGACAAACTGGCTCTCCATCGCTTCAAAGCGGACGAGAGTTACCAGGTTGGTCGCGGCCCGCATCTGGCTCGTGATCTTGGGCCGATCGAAAGTTATCTCTCCATCGAGGAAGTGATCCGCGTCGCCAAGCTGTCGGGCGCCGATGCCATTCATCCGGGCTATGGGCTGCTGTCGGAAAGTCCTGAATTTGTAGACGCCTGTAACGATGCAGGGATCATTTTCATCGGCCCTCGCGCCGATACGATGCGCCGGCTTGGCAACAAGGTCGCGGCACGCAATCTCGCGATCGAGATCGGCGTGCCCGTGGTCCCGGCAACCGAACCCCTGCCGGACGATATGGCTGTCGTGGCCAAAATGGCCGAGGAGATTGGCTACCCGGTGATGCTGAAAGCCTCCTGGGGCGGCGGCGGGCGCGGTATGCGCGCCATTCGTGATCCCAAGGATCTTGCCAAGGAAGTCACCGAAGCCAAGCGCGAGGCGATGGCCGCCTTCGGCAAGGACGAGGTCTATCTGGAAAAGCTCGTCGAGCGGGCCCGGCATGTCGAAAGCCAGGTTCTCGGCGATACCCATGGCAATGTCGTACATCTGTTCGAGCGCGACTGCTCCGTCCAGCGCCGCAACCAGAAAGTCGTCGAACGTGCGCCGGCGCCTTACCTGAGCGAAGAACAGCGCCAGGAACTTGCGAGCTATTCGACGCGGATTGCCAAGGCGACGAGCTATGTCGGCGCCGGCACGGTCGAATATCTGATGGATAT
Source organism: Rhizobium sp. 18065 (assembly GCF_902706095.1). GTDB lineage: Bacteria > Pseudomonadota > Alphaproteobacteria > Rhizobiales > Rhizobiaceae > Allorhizobium. The sequence goes on along the minus strand of NZ_CACSJP010000007.1, from coordinate 187,517 downwards.
GGACAGCGGCAAGTTCTACTTCATCGAGGTCAATCCGCGCATCCAGGTCGAGCATACCGTGACCGAGGTCGTGACCGGCATCGACATCGTCAAGGCGCAGATTCACATTCTTGACGGTTATGCCATCGGTACGCCGGAATCGGGCGTTCCGCGCCAAGAAGACATCAAGCTCAACGGTCATGCGCTGCAGTGCCGCATCACCACGGAAGATCCGGAGCAGAACTTCATTCCCGACTATGGCCGCATCACCGCCTATCGCGGCGCGACCGGTTTCGGCATCCGGCTGGATGGCGGCACGGCCTATTCCGGTGCAGTGATCACCCGGTTCTACGATCCGCTCTTGGAAAAGGTCACCGCGTGGTCGCCAAGCCCGGAAGAGACGATCGCCCGCATGCACCGTGCGCTGCGCGAATTCCGCATCCGTGGCGTGGCGACAAACCTGACCTTCCTCGAGGCGATCATCACGCACGAGAAGTTCCGCGACAACACCTACACCACACGCTTCATTGACACGACGCCGGAACTGTTCCAGCAGGTCAAGCGCCAGGACCGTGCGACCAAGCTGTTGACCTATCTCGCCGACGTGACTGTCAACGGCCATCCGGAAGTCAAGGGTCGGCCGAAGCCGTCGAAGGAAATCGCTGAGCCGGTGGTGCCGTTCACGCCGGGCGACATCCGGCCGGGCACAAAGCAGAAGCTCGACGAACTCGGCCCGAAGAAGTTCGGCGAATGGGTGCGGGCGCAGAACCGTATTCTCGTGACCGACACGACGATGCGCGACGGCCACCAGTCGCTGCTGGCGACGCGCATGCGCACCTATGACATCGCCCGCATTGCCGGGACCTATGCGCGCGCACTGCCGAACCTGTTTTCGCTGGAATGCTGGGGTGGGGCCACATTCGACGTGTCCATGCGCTTCCTGACGGAAGACCCGTGGGAGCGGCTGGCGAAGGTTCGTGAAGATGCGCCGAACCTCCTGCTGCAGATGCTGCTGCGTGGCGCAAACGGCGTCGGTTACAAGAACTACCCCGACAATGTGGTGAAGTATTTCGTTCGTCAGGCGGCCGCCGGCGGTATCGATGTGTTCCGTGTGTTCGACTGCCTGAACTGGGTGGAAAACATGCGCGTCTCGATGGATGCGGTCGCCGAAGAGAACAAGATCTGCGAAGCGGCGATCTGCTACACCGGCGACATCCTCAATTCGGCGCGTCCGAAATACGACCTGAAATATTATACCGCCCTTGCCGCCGAACTCGACAAGGCGGGCGCGCATATCATCGCGGTCAAGGACATGGCCGGGCTGCTGAAGCCGGCGGCGGCGCGCGTGCTGTTCAAGGCGCTGCGCGAGGCAACAGACCTGCCGATCCATTTCCACACGCATGATACGTCCGGAATTGCCGCGGCAACCGTGCTGGCTGCCGTGGAATCCGGTGTCGATGTCGTCGATGCGGCGATGGACGCGCTGTCGGGCAATACGTCGCAGCCTTGCCTCGGCTCGATCGTAGAGGCCTTGCGCGGCACGGAACGTGACCCGGATCTCGACCCGGAATGGATCCGCCGGATTTCCTTCTACTGGGAAGCGGTCCGCCATCAGTATGCGGCCTTCGAAAGCGACCTCAAGGGACCGGCCTCCGAGGTCTATCTGCATGAAATGCCGGGTGGCCAGTTCACCAATCTCAAGGAGCAGGCGCGTTCGCTGGGTCTGGAGACCCGCTGGCACCAAGTTGCCCAGACCTATGCCGACGCCAACCAGATGTTTGGCGACATCGTCAAGGTGACGCCGTCTTCCAAGGTGGTCGGCGACATGGCGCTGATGATGGTCAGCCAGGACCTGACGGTGGCCGACGTGGTCAATCCCGACAAGGATGTTTCCTTCCCGGAATCGGTCGTGTCGATGCTGAAGGGCGATCTTGGCCAGCCTCCGGGCGGCTGGCCGGAAGGCCTGCAGAAGAAGGCGCTGAAGGGCGAGAAGCCGTATACGGTTCGTCCCGGCTCGCTGCTGGAAGACGCCGATCTCGATGCCGAACGCAAGGCGATCGAGGCGAAGCTCGAACGCGAGGTCAGCGACTTCGAGTTCGCTTCCTACCTGATGTATCCGAAGGTGTTCACCGACTACGCACTGGCTGCCGATACCTATGGCCCGGTCAGTGTGCTGCCGACGCCGGCCTATTTCTACGGCCTGGGTTCAGGCGAGGAACTGTTTGCCGATATCGAGAAGGGTAAGACCCTGGTCGTGCTTAACCAGGCACAGGCGGAGATCGACGAGAAGGGCATGGTCAAGGTGTTCTTCGAGATCAACGGCCAGCCGCGTCCGATCAAGGTGCCGGATCGCAATCGTGGTGCGTCCAGCGCCATTCGCCGCAAGGCGGAAGTCGGCAATGCCGCACATCTTGGCGCACCGATGCCGGGTGTCATCTCGACAGTAGCCGTCACGGCTGGCCAGACGGTCAAGTCCGGCGATGTGCTGGTCTCGATCGAGGCGATGAAGATGGAAACGGCGCTGCATGCCGAGAAGGATGGCACCATTGCCGAAGTTCTCGTGCGCACCGGCGACCAGATCGACGCCAAGGATCTGCTGATCGTCTACGCCGTCTGACGGTCCGTTCGATGGCCAAAGAAGAAGCCCCGCCGATCGCTCGGCGGGGCTTCTTTCGTTCAGCCTGAAGGCTCCAGGCGAAGTTTACTTCGCCTTGCCGAGCTTGACGCCCTTTTCCGGGCTGGTGACTTTCTTGCCATCGACGGTGATTGCATAGGCGGCCTTGTCGGTGCGCGTGACGGCGATTGCCACGTCGCGGCCATCGATGTTCACAGTGGCCTCGAAACCGTTCCAGTGGTCAGGCAGCGCCGGCTTGACGAAGAGCTGGCTGCCCTTGCGGCTGATGCCGAGCAGGCCTTCGACCGCAAAGCGATAGAGCCAGCCGGCTGAGCCTGTGTACCATGTCCAGCCGCCACGGCCGGTATAGGCCTCGCCACCGTATATATCGGCAGCGACTGCGTAAGGTTCGACGCGGTAACGTTCGGCAGCCTCGGGATCCAGTGCATGGTTGATCGGGTTCAGCAGGCTGAACACACGCCATGCGTCGCTGGTGCGGCCGGCCTTGGCCAGCGCCAGCCCCAGCCAGATTGCGGCATGGGTATACTGGCCGCCGTTTTCGCGCACACCCGGCGGATAGGCCTTGATGTAGCCCGGATCGACCGGTGCCTTGTCGAAGGGCGGGGTGAACAGGCGGACAATGCCGCCTTCGTCGTCGATGAGCTTGGCAACGGCGGCATCGAGCGCCTTTTCAACATGGTCCGGCTGGCCCAAACCGGAGAGAACGCTCCAGGACTGCGCGATCGAATCGATGCGGCATTCCAGCGATGCGTCGGAGCCGAGCGGCGTGCCGTCGTCGAAATAGCCGCGGCGATAATATTCGCCGTCCCAGCCCGCGGTTTCGAGCGCTGACGTCAGCGTGGCGATGTGCGCGGCCCAGCGTTCGCTGCGGGCGGTATCCTTGCGCGCTTCCGCATAGGGCAGGAAGGCCTTGAGCGTGGCCGCCAGGAACCAGCCGAGCCAGACGCTTTCGCCCTGACCCCTGGCGCCGACGCGGTTCATCCCGTCGTTCCAGTCGCCGCCGAGGATCAGCGGCAGGTTATGCTCGCCGGTGCGGGCGATCGCGAGATCAAGGGCGCGGGCGGCATGCTCGTAAAGATCGGCCTGTTCTTCCGAGCGGGTCGGCTGGAAGAAGGCGTCGTGTTGCGACATGCGCAGTTCCGGTCCTTCAATGAAGGCGATCTGTTCGTCCAGAATAGCCTTGTCACCCGTCGTAGAGACATACTGGTCGATGGCATAAGCCAACCAGACGACATCGTCGGAGATGTGCGTGCGCACGCCGGCCTCTGTTTGCGGCAGCCACCAATGCTGGACGTCGCCTTCGATGAACTGACGGGCGGCGGCATTGAGGATCTGCTTGCGGGCGAGGGTCGGCTGCTGGAGCAGGAAGGCCAGCGTGTCCTGCAACTGGTCCCGGAAGCCGAAGGCGCCGCTTGCCTGGTAGAAGCCAGCGCGGGCGAAGATACGGCATGCCAGCGCCTGATAGGGCAGCCAGCGATTGACCAGATGATCGAAGGCCTTGTCGCCGGTGGTGACCTGCAACTGGCCGGTGAAGCCGTTCCAGAACGTGCGATTGGCCTCAAGCACGCTGTCGAACTCGACGGCACGCATGGTCTTGACCAGCGCGGTTGCCTTTTCCGCCGTGTCGGTCTCACCGAGCAGGAAGGTCAGGTCACGCTGCTGTCCGGCGCCGATCTCGATATCGAAGGCGAGAGCGGCGCAAGGATCGCTTTCCGTCTCGATCGAGCCGGTGAGTTTTGCCGTACGGGCGAGCGCCTGCGGCAGCTTGATCGTGCCATGACGGCCGATGAACTCGCGGCGGCTGGACGTGTGGCCGACCGGCGCCGAGGGACCGGCGAGGAAGGCAAAACGACCGGGATAGTTGATGTCGAACGGATTGGTCGCCAGAAGCGCGCCGGTCTCCTCGTCATAGGTCGAGAGCACGAAGGGGGCGGTCTTCTGGCCGTTGTTGCCGAGAATCCATTCCGCATAGCCGTAGACGCGGAACGTCCGCGTTTCCGTGCCTGTGTTGCGCAGAACGAGCCGGGACAGCTTCACCGGACGCTCGCGATCGACTGTCTGGGTCAGTTCGATGTCGAGATCGCCGTGCTGGCTTGCGAATATGGAATAGCCATGGCCATGCCGTGTCTCGAAGTGCGCGTCACTGTCCTGGTTCAGGGCACTGACGGGCGCATAGGTACGACCACTTTCCAGGTCGGCGACATAGAAGGCCTCGCCCGGGCGATTGGTGACGGGATCATTGGTCCAGGGGGTCAACTGGTAATCGCGGGAGTTCTGGCTCCAGGTGAAGCCGGCACCTTCCGCTGCCACATGGAAGCCGAACTGCTCGTTGGTGATGACGTTGATCCACGGCTGCGGCGTTGCAGAACCCGCCGCCAGGCGGACGACATACTCGCTGCCGTCCCTGGAGAAGCCACCGAAGCCGTTCCAGAAATCGAGATCGCTGCCGTCCGGAGCCTTTGCCGTCGTTTCGATCGCTGCCGGCATGGCAGGGGTGATGCCGGGCCATTCCGGTTCGGCGCCATCGGGCGCACGCGGCGTGGCAAACAGCGACACGGCGCGATTGACCTGATCGACGATCTTGCCGTTTCGGGCGTGCAGCACGACGCGGGCGGCACCGAGCAGAGCCTGGGTTGCTGTCTCGTCGTTGAGATCGTTGCGCACAGTGAAGACATGCTGGCGACCGGCGCCGTCCGGCAGGCGGTGGCGCAGGTTTTCCGCCAGCTGATCCAGCGCATGCTGCATATCCTGCGCATAGGACGTGGCGCGTTCGTTGACGATCGCAAGATCGATGACAATGCCGCGACGACGTAGATATTCCAGCGCACTCAGGGCTTCGCGGGCAATCTCGATGTCCATGTCATCGTTGATTCGCAGCGCAAAGATCGGGAAGTCGCCCGAGATCGCCATCGGCCAGAGCGCCGACTGCGAACGCTGGCCGGTGCGGACTGTTTCCGGATCGGCCCGCAGATGCGTGTCGGGATAGACGAGATAGCGGCCGAGATGCTGGAAGGCGGCGGCCTGCTGCGAGGTAATGCCGATATGGCGCAACTCGACCTGTACGCGGGTCCAGGCATGAATCAGTTCGTGGCTGAAGGCATCCGGGTGGCGGTAGCGGTCGATGGCCTTGTCGATTTCCTCGCGGCTTGGGGCGGCAATCGTCCAGAAGATGACCGAGACCTTCTTGCCGGCGGGGACACGAACGACGCGGCGCAGGCTGAGGATCGGGTCGAGCGTGTAACCATCGGTGCCGGAGAGCGTAGCGCCTGGATCGAAGGCTGCGGCTTCGGCGAGGCTGCGGCCGCGGCCGAGGAAGGCGCGGCGATCGGTTTCGAATTCGGTCGGGCGGCCCGGTCCGGCATTGTCGACGATCAGGTGGGCGACGCAGATATCCGGATCGTCCGGGCTGCGCTTGTTGCGCTCGGCGCGGATGACGTCGCCGCGCTTGCCGATTTCGGTCTTGACGAACATGCGCGAAAACAGCGGATGGGCATTGTCGGCATCGTCATAGCCGAGCACCGGCTCGAGATAGGACGTGACTTCGATGAAGCGGTCTTCGGTGCCGGTGTTGAGGATCGTCAGGCGACGGCCCTCGGCATCATGCTCGGTTGCGACGATGCATTCGACCGTGGTCGAGATCTCGCCGACCGTCTTGAAAAATTCGGCCTTGTCGTCGCCGAAGATGACCTTTGACTTTTCGTCTTCGGCGCGACGCGGAGTCGCCGTGGCTGACCACCATTGGCTGGATGTCGTGTCGCGCAGGAAGATGAAGGTGCCCCAGCGATCTTCGGTCGGATCGGCCTTCCAGCGGGAAACGGACTGGCCGTTCCAGCGCGAGAAGCCGGAACCGGTCGCGGTCAGCATCACCGAATAGTGGCCGTTGGACAGGAAAGCGACTTCGCGGTCCTTGGAGGCCGGATCGTTGATGATGCGGATTTCGGCACGCAACAGATCGGCCTGGCCCTTGCCGGGGGTCTGGGGTTCGTATTTGGCGCTCATCACCGGGATTTCGCGCGGGGCCTTTTCCTGCAGCAGCAGTTCGGCCGCCTCGATCACCGGATCGGCATGGAAGAGTGTGCGTAGTCGCCCGTTGAAGGCGACGTTGGCGACGGCTGCGATCGACATGCCGTGGTGGTGGGCATAGTAGTTATAGACCACCGCGCATTTTTTGCCGTCCGGCAGGCGGGTCGGGGTGAAATCGACCGCATCGTGATAGCCGTAGGCACCCAGCGCACCGAGCTTGCGCAGGCGTTCCAGATTTTCGAGCGAGGCTTCCGGATAATACTGGCTGGCCAGGATCGAGGCGTAAGGCGCAATCACCGCATTCTGGCCGAGGCCGCGCTTGAGGCCGAGCGTCGGCACACCGAAATTGGTGTACTGGTAGGTCAGTTCGTGGTCGCGGGCGTTGAAGGCTGCTTCCGAGATGCCCCATGGGATGTTCAGGCGGCGGCCGTGGTTCATCTGCTCGATGACCACCAGATTGTTGGTCTGGTTGAGAATGCCACCCTGGCGTTCCTGCATGACGAGCGGTGGCATCAGATATTCGAACATCGAGCCGGACCAGGAAATCAGCGCCGCACGGGCACCGATTGGCACGACCTGGCGGCCGAGGCGGTACCAGTGTTCCGTCGGCAAGTCACCCTTGGCGATGGCGAACAGGCTGGTCAGGCGGCATTCGGAGGCGAGCAGGTCGTAGCAGGCTTCGTCGAGTTCGCGGCCATCGACGCGGTAGCCGATCGACAGCAGGCGGCGCTCGGGGCGGAACAGGAAGGTGAAGTCCATCGAAAACGCGATGCCGCGGGCGCGTTCGCAGAGCTGCGACAGGCGCTGGCGGATAGGATCGATGTTTGACAGGTCAAAGGCGGTATCGGAGATATGCGCCTCGCAGACGGAGACAAGCGATTCCGTCCAGCGGATCACTTCGACGCTCTGGTCCGAGCGGACTTCGTGATGCAGGTTGGCTGCCAGCTTTTGGATATCGCGGGCAAGCACCGCCAGATTGATGGTGCGGATCGAGGCGAACTCGTGCTCACGCTTGACGGCGGCGAGCGCTGTGTTGAAGCCGATAATGCGCTCTTCGAGGCGACGACGAAGCGGGCGAACCGTCTTGCGGTCATCGGGAAGCTGGGCAAGGACTTCCAGCAGGATGCCGCCGACATCGCCGATGCCGTCGAGATTGCCTTGCAGATGGGCCGACGGTGCTTCGGCCCATTCACGGCATGCGGACGAGATGGCGATCAGGTGACCGGCGAGATTGCCGCTGTCGACTGCCGAGATGTAGCGCGGACCCAGCGTCTGCAGCGTATCGGTGTGGTACCAGTTGAAAAGGTGTCCGCGGTACTTGTCCATGCGCTCGATGGTAGCGATGGTCTGCTCCAGGCGCTCGATCGTCTGTTCGAAGCTCAGCCAGCCGAAATGGCGGGCCGAAACGACCGACAGAAGATAGACGCCGATATTGGTCGGCGAGGTGCGATGGGCAACAACCGGCTCCGGCGTTTCCTGGAAATTGTCCGGTGGCAGATAGTTGTCGCCAGCTGTGACGAAGGTCTCGAAATAGCGCCAGGTGCGGCGAGCGATCTTGCGCAATTCGATGGCGACGTGTTCGGGAACTTCCAGGCTGTCTTCGGTCTCGGCTGACTGGCTGACATACCAGGCAAGCAGCGGCGACAGCACCCAGAGAAATGCGAAGGGCAGGCCGATCAGATAGCCATAGCCGCCGGGCAGCGCCGCGACGCCGACCGACAGGACGGCAAGGATCGGCGCATGGCGCATCGAGCCGTAGTAGGAGCCGATGGAGCCCTGGGCGGCCGACTGCACGCTCGAGGCGGTGCGCCATTCCAGAAGCAGCTTGCGGCTGACCGTCAGGCGATAGAGCGAGCGGGCGATGGCATCGGCCATCATGCAGGCCTGATCGGCGATGAAGACGATGCGTAGTGCGACCTGGGCATTGATCGAGCGGATTTCCGACCAGAGTGTCTGGAAGTGGGCGGCCGGAACGATGTCGGTCTGGCGCGGCACGATGCCGGAGAGAAGCGAGAGGGTCGGAGCGACGAACAGGCTGAAGATCAGAACCAGCTGCCAAATGGTGGCGCCGACCGGATCCATCGTCGCCCAGCCAAGCACCGAGGCCATGAACCAGGCGATCGGGGTCAATGAACGACGCAGATTGTCGATCATCTTCCAGCGGGCCAGTGCGGTGATGCCGCGGGCAGGATCGCCGATATAGGAGAGGAGCTGCCAGTCGCCGCGGGCCCAGCGATGCTGGCGGGAGATTTCGACTTCGTAGCGTGTCGGGAAGTCCTCGACCAGTTCGACGTCGGTGACAAGGGCACACCGTGCCATCGAGCCTTCGAGCAGGTCGTGGCTGAGAACAGTGTTTTCATCGATGCGGCCCTTCAATGCGCGCTCGAAGGCGTCGACATGATAGAGGCCCTTGCCGGTGAACGAGCCTTCGCCGGTGATATCCTGGTAGACGTCGGAAACGGTGAAGACATAAGGGTCCACGCCGCGGTTCATCGAGAAGATGCGCTGGAAGACCGAGGCATCCTTGCCGGTGGTCAGCGACGGCGTGACACGCGGCTGCAGCACGCCATAGCCGCTGATGACGCGGCCCGACTTTTCGTCGTGCACCGGACGGTTGATCGGGTGGTGCATCTTGCCGACGAGCTTGGTGACGGCGTCACGCATCAGGCGCGTGTCGGCATCGAGGGTCATCACATACTGGACGTTATCGGGCACCATGTTGGCGCCTGGCAGATAGGATGTATCGCGGTCGCCGCGCAGCAGCAGGTTCAGTTCGTGCAGTTTGCCGCGCTTGCGCTCCCAGCCCATCCAGGCGCCTTCGGCCGGATTGTAGAGTCGGCGGCGATGCAGCAGATAAAATCGGGTCTTGCCGTCGGTAGCGTAGCGGGCGCTAAGCTGCGCCACTTCGCGCTTGGCGTAGTCCAGCACCTCAAGATCGGCGATCGTTTCTTCGACCTGGCTGTCCTTCCAGTCGCTGAGCAGCGAAAAATAGATCTCGCCATGCGGATTGGTCAGATAGTGGACTTCCAGATTGCGGATCAGTTCATCGACATCGTCGCGCTTGGAGATCAGGCAGGGCACGACCACAAGCGTGCGTGCCTCTGTCGGAATTCCGTCCTTGAACTCGTAGCCGGTCAGGCGGGTCGGCTTTACGAAGAAAGTGACCAGCGTGTTGAACAGGCCCGTTGCGCCTTCGGAGACAGGCAGCGAGACCATGGCAAGTAGCAGCAGGATGAGCGGCGTCGAAAGGCCGGCGAGCACGAGGAAGTGGCCGATGACCCAAAGTGCGGCGATCGTCAGGCCGATGACCGGAATGGTGATCGACAGCCAGTTCAGTTGCTTGATGCCATCGGCGATGATGCGCGACAGCGGACGGCTGTAGCCGATCGTCTCTTCGAGTTCCAGCCGACGCGCGCCGACGAAATAACTTCCGACATCCAGGACGTCACCCGTCGCTCGCGCATTTTCCGTCGCCAGATCGATCGCGGTCTGGGCGATCTCGATCTCGGAGCGGTCGGAACGGCGCGCCAGCTTTTCAATGGTGTTGCGGTAGGCGTTGCGCGAGCCGAAATCGAGCTCACGGTAGTCGGTATGCTGGCCGAGAATCTTGTCGACATGGCAGACTTCCTCGACCCAGACCGACCATTCCTTGTCGTCGATCTCGCGCAGGCCGCGGACGATGTTACCCATCGTGACATTGCCGGAGGACAGGCGATTGTGCTCGGCGTCCATCGCCTCCTGGGCGGTGCGGCCGGCCGCTTCCAGGCGGTCTTCAAGCCAGGTCACGGCAAAGCTGGTATTCTGCGAGCCGTTGCGCAGGCGGTAGAGGAACTGGGTGGCAAAGGTGTTGTCGTCGGCCAGCGGTTCGATCTGGCGCAGATATTCCGCAGCCGTGACCGGATCGTTCAGGCGAACGATCTCGTCGGCGACTTCGTTAGCCTTGCGGCGCATCCGGCGCGAGCGATCGACGCGGGTGGCAATGCGGCGCAGGTTCTCGACGAGAACGAAGCGGACGATCGACGGCAGCGCCCAGAGTTCACCGATCTCGAGCGTCTGGTGCAGCTGGAAACCTTCGACCAGTGCGGTCATGCTTTCCTGCGAGACGGTCGAGTGGGTATGGGCGACATAGAGCCAGGCCATCGCCATGGTCCGCGGGATTTCGCGGTTGCCGATCTTCATCGTCGGCAGTTGCCGATAGAATTTCTTCGGGAAATCGCGGCGGACTTCCTGGATCGCTTCTTCGATGACGTAGTGGTTGTCGAGCAGCCATTCCGCCGCCGGCGTGATCGTGGCGCCGGCCTCGACGTCGGCAGCCGTCGCCCGATAGACGCGCAGGATTTCCCGCTCGTTTTCCTTGTGGCGGGCAAAAAAGTCGAAATCAGTCAGACTGGGCAACTCGTTGGCGCCGTCGCGAGCGAGGGCTGCGGCACTTTCGTGCAACTCCTCGATCGTGAAATAGGCAGCTCGGATCGAGTCGTTGTGATCGATCTGTTTGGTTTCGAGGTCGCGCGACGGGACATGCAGCGTCATGGGATGAATTGGATCTCGGGTTGTCGGTTAAAGGATGCTGTCAGGGCGTGCCTTAACCGCTGGTCTTCCTGGGGCGTTGGCTTTGCACAATTTCTGGCGTCTATTCAACAATTGAAGCAGAAAAAGGCTGCAATGCGACGTGGTGCCGGCAAGTAAACTGGTCTGGGCGGATATGCTTTCGAGCCTTGGCTGGGAGAGTTGGCTTTTTATGCCTTATTTCAAGGCAGTAGCCAAGGGGTGTGGTCACAGACGCTGATCTGTGCGGGAGCCGGCATTTTTGTGCATCACGTCGCGAAAACCGTCCGATCCGATGGTTCAGGCCGCGTCGGCAGCCAGCGTGCGCGCGAGCTGGACCATGCGGTCAGCCGCTTCCGCCAGCCTATCGTCGGATACCGTCAGGGATACACGGATCAGGTGGCGCGCTGCCTCGCCAAAAGAGGAGCCGGGCATGACAGCGACATGCTGTTCTTCCAGCAAACGCGCGGCAAATTCATAGCCTGTCAGCCCGGTCGCGCCAACATCGACGACAATGAACATCCCGCCTTCCGGCATGACCGGCCTCAGGCTGTTGATCGTCTTCAGGCGGTTCGCCATCAGTCGGGCGCGGCGCTCGTAGTTTGTCCGCATGATGGAGGAGGTTTCGATCGGCTGTGTCAGCGCCATGGCGGTCATGTCGGCAATGAATGGCTGGACGCCGAAAAACATGGTTTCGGAGACCGGCAGCAGGCGATCGAAAAATTCGCTCGGTCCAACGGCCCAGCCGCTGCGAAAGCCAGGTGCGGCATGGGACTTCGAGATCGAGGACACCACGATGGTGCGTTCGGCAAGATCCGGATTGTCAAAGGGTGAAGCGAAGGTCTTGCCAAAGGCCTGGCAAAAGGTCAGCTCTTCGTAGACCTCGTCGCAGACGATCCACAGATCGTGGCGGCAGCAGACCTCGCCGATGGCGGCGATTTCCTCAGACGTCAGGACGGCCCCGGTTGGATTGTGCGGCGTGTTGAGGAGCAAAACGCGGCTACGCGGCGTGATCGCCGCTTCAAGATCCCTGGCATTCAGATGAAAGCCGTTCTCCACCTTGAGTTCCACCGGGGAAAGCCTGGCCCCACTCGATGCGATCAGGCCCTCGTAGGTTGCATAGTAGGGATCGCCGACCAGAACTTCATCTCCTGCATCAAGCAGGCCCATGAGGACGACGAACAAGGCGGATTGCGTGCCGGGGAAGCACAGGACATTCCGTTCGGTCACTCCGTCCCGGCGCTTGCGATATTTCTCCACCAGTGCGGTGACCACCGAGGCTTCGCCACGTCCATTGGAATAGCGGGTTCGACCGGCATAGAGGGCGCGCGTGCATTCGGCCAACAGGGCCTGATCGGGCGGCAGGTCCGGTTCGCCGATGGTCAGCTGGATCACCGGGATGCCTTCCGCTTCCTTCCTGCGGGCTTCGATGTGAATGGCCCATTTGCCGGAGCCGAGGCCGGCCAGTCGTTCGGTGATAGAGGCATAGCGCATTGGGTAATTTTCCGCTGTCAGGCCGATGCAGGCGTGTTTTTCAAGAATTGGCCACCGAGCAGGGCTTCGACAGCGTCGATTGCAATCTGCTGAAGGCTTTGGTCAACAAACAGATCGCTGGCCAGAGAGGATTCCAGCCACAGGCCATCGATCAATCCATTGATTGCGATGGCGAGCTTGCGGCATTCATCCGGTTCCGGGCGGCGGCCCTGGGCGTCCAGAAGGGCGTAGATCAGGGTTTCCAGGATGCCGAGGAAGGTCAGGTAGTTTTCCCGGTGGATACGGGCGAATTCGTCGTCGGAACGAACCCGGCTGATGAAGGCCGCCCAGAGCGACAGGGCCTTGGGGTCGGCGATCGGCGGGCTGACATTGGCAATGATGAAACGTCGCAAACGGTTGTGCGGATCGGTGCCGACCTCGTCGAGTGCTGCCACGGCGGTCTCCGTCATGCTCGCGAGCACTTCGCGATAGGCAGCCTGCAGCATCTGGTCCTTGCCGGCAAAATAGTGACGGATCAGGCCGCCGGTGACCCCGGCGCGGGCGGCGATGTCGCGTACCGTTGCCCCCTCGAGCCCATGTTCGGAAATGCTGTCCAGGGTGGCCGCGATCAGATCGTTGCGGCGCTCGGCTTCACCGGCCCGATGAAAGCTGCGTCTCGTCATGCGGCCCTCCCGGACGTCTGGCCGCGCATGCAGCGCGCGGTTGGCTATGAAGCGCGAACGGTTTTCGCACAAACGCTAATTATACAGCTGAATAACAAGCCGGCAAGTACGAAACGCAGTCTTGCTGCGGGCTGATCGGCCCATCAGGCGCGCATCAATCGCCGCTCGCCAAGAATGATGATGATGCCGGCGCTGGCAATCAGCAAAGCACCGACAATCACGTTGTTGCCCGGAATGTCGCCCCAGATGGCGTAGCCGAGAACGAACGCCCAGATCAGCGCGGTATATTCGAACGGCGCGATGACCGAGATCGGCGCGCGCCGCATGCCTTCGAAGAACGCGAGCTGGCCGATTCCGCCCATCACGCCAACCGCGAGCAGCAGCAGCAGTGCAGCATTGTCGGGCGATACCCATGCGCTGAGGGCCATGGGCGCAGTCAGGACCAGGAAGAAGAAGTTGGTGACGGTCATCTGGACGATGGTTCGGGCGCCCATCGCCGTGCGGCGCAGGAGTACTGTGGCGAAGGCCCAGAGGCAAGCTGCGAGCAGCGCCAGATAGACCGGCCACTCTATCGTCATGCCCGTGGGGTCGGTTGCGATGACCACGCCGACAAAGCCGATGCCGACAGCCAGCCAGCGCGGCAGAGTAACATGTTCGCCCAACATCGGGATCGACAGCAGGATCGCGACAACGGGGGCGGCGAAATAAAGCGTAGTGATATCGGCAAGCGGCAGGAACTTGGCGGCATTGAAATAGCACAGCCAGGCGGCCAGAAGGATGAAGCTGCGGATCAGCAGCGGCTTGATCACCGGCGATGCTACCGTTTCGCGCAAATGGCCTTTGCCGCCCATGGCGAAACACCCGACCAGGATGGTCAGGCTTCGGCAGAACAGGATCTGCCAGACCGTCGTCGTTTCGACCAGCAGCTTGATCATGCCGTCATGCACGGAAAACAGGAAATAGGCAAAGCTGGTCAGCAAGATGCCGGCACCGATGGCGGTCTTCACAATGGTGGCCTTTCAGGGATGGACGTCGGCACGCGGGAACAGCATGACGCGGATGCCATCTCAAGGGTTGCCACGCGGGTGTCAATCGCGAAATCGGATGATCGGTGCAATCATGTTCGGTGGAAACAAAATGTGAGATTTTAAACCGCTTTGGAGATTGCCGTTTAAATCGATTGAATTAAATTGCCGGCTGACTGCAGAGGAGTGCATTGCAATGAATATTGGGAGTGTTGGCAATATCGCTGCCCAGGCACCAGCGCCGCTGGTGACGCGCGAAAGAGCGGCGGTGTCGCTGCTGTTTTTCCTCAACGGCATGGTGATCGGTGCCTGGGTTCCGAAAATTCCGCTGTTTGCCAGCGCGTTGTCACTCTCCGAGTCTGCTCTTGGCATGATGATTTTCGCCTTCGGCGTCGGTTCGCTGGTGCTCATGCCGATCGCCGGCATGCAGATCGCGCGTTTCGGGTCGAGCGCCGTGGTCAAGGTGACGACGTTGTTGTTCATTCCGACCATCGTGCTGGTCACGCTGGCCGGCAGCATCTGGGCGGGCGCCATTGCGATTTTCCTGTTCGGCGGGCTGACAGGGGCGATGGACGTGGCGATGAATGCCAATGCGGTCGAGGTCGAGCGCAAGATGCGTCGTTCGATCATGTCGTCCTGCCATGCCTTCTGGAGTCTTGGCGGTCTCGTCGGCTCGGCGACCGGCGGCATCCTGATTGCCGCCATCGGCGCGACGGGCCATGTCTTGTTGCTGGCAGCCGTCTGTCTGGCGCTTTTCCTGGTGGCTTGGCCGATGATCCTGCCGGATGCGCCGCATCCGAGCGAAAAGGTGACGGGCGGAAAGCTGCCGCTGACACCTTTGCCGTGGCTGATCGGCCTGATGGCACTGTTCTCGATGGTGCCGGAAGGAACCGTACTGGACTGGAGCGCGCTTTATCTGCGTAACGAACTTGGCGCATCCACGGCCTTTTCCGGCTTCGCCTTCGCTGCCTTCTCGTTGACCATGGCGATCCTGCGTTTTGCCGGCGATTTCGTTCGAGACCGCTTCGGAGCGGTCAAGACCATGCGGTTTTGTGCGGTCGCGGCCTTTGTCGGCCTGATCCTTGCCGGGCAGGCGCCCAATGTCACCGTGGCGCTGATCGGATTTGCGATCGCCGGGATCGGTATTTCCAACCTGGTGCCGATCGCATTTTCCGCCGGCGGCAATGTGCCTGGCCTTGCGCCGGGCATCGGTCTGTCCGTGGTCACGACGATGGGTTATTCAGGCATCCTGTTCGCCCCATCGCTGATCGGTTTCATTGCCGAGCATACGTCGCTGTCTAACGTCTACACGGCAATCTCCGCGCTGTTGCTGGTGGTCCTCGCGCTGTCCGGGCTTGCCAGGCATGCGGATCGTGTCCAGGGCGACTAAACGAAGCGCACCTCATGCGACAAGGGCAGGCGCCGATGGCGCTTGCCGGTGAGCGCGAAGATCGCGTTGGCCAGTGCGGGCATGACCGGTGGTGTTCCCGGTTCGCCGCCGCCGCCCATGCGCTCTGAATTTTCCAGCAATTCGACGGAGATAGCCGGACACTGGCTGATCCGCAGGGCATCATAGTCGTGGAAATTCGATTGCTGCACCATGCCGTCAGCAAAGGTGATTTCCTGGCTGATGGCGGCAGAAAGGCCGTAGACAATACCTGACATCATCTGTGCCTTGAAGTTCAGCGGGTCGAGCACGATGCCGGGATCTGCGGCGCAGAAGACTTTCGTCACCTCTATCGAACCATTCCGGTCTGCGACTTCCACGACCTCCGCGACCCATGTGCCGAAGGACAGCGCAAACGCGAGGCCGCGTGCCCGACCTGTCGGGAGCGGCGATGACCATTTCGACATGTCCGCAACCTTGTCGATCACGCCGAGTGCCGCCGGATGGGCGGCCAGCAATTCCCGGCGCAGGGCGAGCGGATCGTGGCCACCGGCATGGGCGATCTCGTCGATGAAGCTTTCATGCATGAAGGTGTTGAAGGAGTAGCCGACCGATCGCCAGAAGCCGACCGGGACGGCGAGATCGACCTTGCGGCCATCGATGCGGTAGTTTTCGATGGCGTAGGGCTGGTTATAGGCGCCGTCGAGCACGGAATTGTCCGGCCCGCCGACGGGAAGGCCCGGAAAATAGCGGCCGAGCGCGCTGGCGATGACGGACGGCGAGGCGACGGATCCGGTGACCGCCTTCGGCTTGCCGGTCTGGTCGAGCGCTGCCTTGTACCGTGACTTCGCCATCGGCCGGTACGGACCATGGGTCATGTCTTCCTCCCGGGTCCAGGTGATCTTGACCGGGCGACCCTTCATGCGCTGGGCGATGCGGATGGCGTAGTCGGCATAGTCGGGTTCTATGCGACGGCCGAAACCGCCTCCGAGAAAGGTCGTGTGCACCTTGATCTTGTCATGCGCAAAGCCGGTAATACGGGCGGCGGCATATTGAATGATTGTCGGCCCCTGATTGGGAGCCCAGACTTCGACGCCAGTGTCCTTGACGAGTGCCGTCGCGTTCATCGGCTCCATGGTCGCATGCGAGAGAAAAGGCACCTCATATTCGGCTTCGACGAGGTTCTCGCGTGCTGCGTCAGCGAATATCAGGTCCGGGTCGCCCAGGGTGCGAAGCGAGAAGCTTTCCGTGCCGTCGAGGGCCGCCGTGTGAAGGGCTTCCATCTCGGCGGTGGAGGCCGGTATCGGACCTTTCTCCCATTCGACTGTGGTCGCCTCGGAGGCCTTGAAGGCGCGCCAGGTGTTGTCGGCGACCACGGCGATGCCCTGACCATATGGGCTGTCGATGGCGATCACCTGCTTGACGCCCGGCATGGCGCGGGCCGCTTTGCCGTCAAAGCTCCTGACCCGGCCGCCGGGGCTCGGGTTCATGCGCACTGTCGCATAGAGCATGTCCGGCAAATCGACATCGACGCCGAAGATCGGGGCGCCGGTAACCTTGGCGAGCATGTCCTTGCGCGGCTGCGGCCTGCCGAGGATGGTCCAGTCGCTGCGCGGCTTGAGCCGGGCTTCGACTTTGGCAGAGAGAGGGGCTGCCTCGAGCGCGAGTTCGCCATAGGTGGCGCTACGGCCGCTGGCAGGATCGGTGACCGCACCTGCGTTTGTTTCCAGGCTATCGGCGGCGACATTCCAGCGTGCCGCTGCTGCGGCCTTCAAGGCTTCGCGCGCGGTTGCGCCAGCGTGGCGCAGCTTGTCGAAGTGGTCGATCATCGAACTCGATCCGCCGGTAAACTGGATGGAGACCAGTTTTGCCACGACGCCGAGTGCGCCGCGCAGGCTTTCTGCAACGATCCCGTCGTCAAACTGCGGCAGCGGCGCGCCTTCCCGCATCGCTGCGGCGTTGTAGTATGCAGCCGAAGCCTGGCCATGCTCGATAGTGACCTGATCCAGCGTGACGTCCAGTTCCTCGGCCAGCAGGGCGGCCAATGTCGTGTAGCTGCCCTGGCCCATTTCGGCGCGCGGCGCGATGATCGTGATGTGGTTGTCGGTTGCGATCTTGAGAAAGGGATTGAAGGTTGCCTCGCCCGGACTGAGGTCGTTTTCCAGCGGATTTTCTGCTGGTGTCGCATAGCGATAGTAGCCGAAGGCGACGCCGCCGGCGAGCGCGACGGCACTGACGAGGAATGAGCGTCGTGTGACGGTTCCGAGGGTCGACATGCTTATGCCCCCGCCAGTTCGCCGGCTGCGCGATGAATGGCAGCGCGGATACGGGGGTAGGTACCACAGCGACAGAGATTGCCGGTCATGGCAGCATCAATGTCGTCATCGGTGGGGCTGGAATTGGCTTCAAGCAAGGCCACCGCACTCATGATCTGGCCGGCCTGACAGTAACCGCATTGCGCCACCTGCTCATCCATCCACGCCTGCTGGACAGGATGCAGGCCTGCGTCATCGGCCAGCCCGTCGATGGTGCGCACCGGTGTAGTGATGTCGCCGACAAGCGTCTGGCAGGAGCGCACCGCCTCGCCGTCGATGATCACGGTGCAGGCGCCGCAAAGGCCGACGCCGCAGCCGAATTTCGGTCCCTTGATATTGAGGATATCCCTGAGCGCCCAGAGCAGCGGCATGTCGGGTTCGACCTCGATCGCGTGGGATATGCCATTGACGATGATGTTCACGAATGCCTCCGGCTGGACTATAAGGATGCTTCAACGAGGATATTTGACATAATGACAAAAAATGTCAAAACGTCAATAATGAATGATGCAAAGACAGACCAGCGACGGGCGATCGTTCTGCGGGAGGCATTCAATGCCTTCACGCATTATGGCTTCAAGCGCACGACGATGGACGATATCGCCCGCGCTGCAGGCATATCGAGGCCCGTGCTCTATCTGGTCTATCGCAACAAGGCGGACATATTCCGGGCTTGCATGCTGTCGATGATGGACGAGATGCGCGCGCGTGTAACGGCCTGTTTTGCGGCAGATGCCGATATCGTCCGCAAGGTCGAGCAGGCCCTGGACGAGGGTATCCTCAGGCCGCATCGCGAGATTTCCGCCACCACACACGGCGCGGAAATCTTCGACACCAGCCACGAGTTCGCGGCCGACCTCTTTCTTGCCTGGATGCAGACGATGGAAGAGGAGATCGCCAGGGGTCTGCAGGCGGAGGCGCAAGCCGGGCGCATCACATTCGCGCCAGGGCTTTCGCCAGCGACGGTTGCCTCCTTGATGCTGGACGCGGTCGAGGGCATGAAGAGCCGCAATTCCGACATGGATCTGGTGGCAGAGAAAATCCGGCATCTGGTCTGCCTTATGATCGGTCCGCTGATCAGGTAGGCTTGGCCCGGATTGCCGGCAGACTGTCGCATCCGGTTGACAATTTCAGGGCTTTGGGCCACCTCCATGACACACTAGAGACTTTCAGAGACGACGCTCATGTCCACAGCAGACGCATATGATCCCAAACCGCGCCGCGCTTCTGTCGCCGTCGATGTCGGGGGTGTCGTGATCGGGGGCGGCGCACCGGTCGTGGTTCAGTCGATGACCAATACCGATACGGCCGATATCGACGCGACCGTTGCCCAGGTTGCTGCCCTCTACAAGGCGGGTTCGGAAGTCGTGCGCATCACCGTCGATCGCGACGAGAGTGCAGCGGCCGTGCCGAAGATCCGTGAGCGTCTGCTCAGGCTCGGCATGGATGTGCCGCTGATCGGCGACTTCCACTATATCGGCCATCGCCTGCTTGCCGATCATCCGGCCTGCGCCGAAGCGCTGGCGAAATACCGCATCAATCCCGGCAATGTCGGCTTCAAGGACAAGAAGGACAAGCAGTTCGGCGATATCGTCGAGATGGCCATCCGCTACGACAAGCCGGTGCGCATCGGCGTCAACTGGGGCTCGCTCGACCAGGAATTGCTGACCAGCCTGATGGACAAGAACCAGGCGGAAGGATTTCCGCTGTCCGCCCGTCAGGTCACCCGCGAAGCCATCGTGCAGTCCGCGCTGATTTCCGCCGAACTTGCCGAGGATATCGGCCTGCCGCGCAACCGCATCATCCTGTCGGCCAAGGTCAGCCAGGTGCAGGACCTGATCGCCGTCTATTCGATGATCGCCGACCGGTCCGACCATGCACTGCATCTCGGCCTGACCGAGGCCGGCATGGGCACCAAGGGCATCGTCGCGTCGTCGGCAGCCATGGGTTTTGTGCTGCAGCATGGCATCGGTGATACGATCCGTGTTTCCCTGACGCCGGAGCCGAATGGCGACCGCACACGGGAAGTGCAGGTGGCGCAGGAGCTGCTGCAGGTCATGGGTTTCCGCCAGTTCGTGCCGGTGGTGGCCGCCTGTCCCGGTTGCGGTCGCACAACGTCGACGGTTTTTCAGGAACTCGCCCAGAAGATCCAGGATGACCTGCGCAAGAACATGCCGGTCTGGCGCGACAAATATCCGGGTGTCGAGGGCCTCAATGTTGCGGTCATGGGCTGCATCGTCAACGGACCGGGGGAAAGCAAGCATGCCGATATCGGCATTTCGCTGCCGGGAACGGGCGAAAATCCGGCGGCGCCGATCTTCATCGACGGGCAGAAGGCGATGACCTTGCGCGGTCCCAACATCGCCAGCGACTTCGAAGCACTGGTGGCGGACTATATCGAGAAGCGCTACGGTCAAAAGACGGCGGCGGAGTAACGGCGGGGCTGCAACTTTATCTTGCCGCAATTTCACTGTTCAGGGATTATCAGCCTGTTCTTGGAGGGACATCCAGCATGATCAAGAAGATTGCCATCGTCGCGCTGTCTGCGACTTTCCTCAGTGCCTGCACAACGACCGACCCGTATACGGGCCAGCAGAAAGTTTCCAATACCGCAGGTGGTGCCGCGCTCGGTGCCGCTGTCGGCGCGCTCGGTGGTCTGGCCGTTGGCGGCTCGCCCGTCGGTCGCCGCAATGCCGCGCTGATCGGTGCCGGTGTCGGCGCTCTGGCCGGTGGTGCCATCGGCAATTACATGGACACGCAGGAATCCGAGTTGCGTGCGCAGCTTCAGGGCACCGGCGTGTCGGTCACGCGTAACGGCGACCGCATCATCCTCAATATGCCGTCGAACATCACCTTCGGAACAGATCAGGACCAGGTGATCCCGCCCTTCTATGCAACGCTTGATTCGGTCGCGATCGTGCTGAACAAGTTCGGCAGGACCCTGATCGACGTCAACGGTCACACCGATTCCACCGGCAGCCTGCAGCATAACCAGGGCCTGTCGGAGCGCCGTGCCGCGTCGGTCGCCAACTATCTCGGCAGCCGTGGCGTCGACCAGCGCCGCATGTCGACCATGGGCTTCGGTCCATCACAGCCGGTGGCGACGAACGCCACGCCGGAAGGCCGCGCGCTCAACCGCCGCGTCGAAGTGCAGATTGCGCCGATCACCCAGTAAATTCGGGTTCGGGACCATTCGAAGGGCGCCGCCGCAAGCGGCGCCTTTTTTCGTTGCTCAGCGGGTCAAGAGAAGCTTGGTGCCGGCTGCGGCAAACAGCACGCCGAGCGTGCCGTCGATGGCGCGGCGGGCGCTTCTGTAGATCTTCAAGGCCCTCGGCGTGGAAAACAGCAGCGCATAGCCCATGAACACGCTGAATCCCGTCACCAGGCATCCGCCGACGATCAAGGCGACGGCGGATGCCGAGGCGTGTGGCGGCAGGCCGAGCGAGATGATCGCCAGCCAGCCAAAGATCGCCTTGGGGTTGGTCAGGTGGACCGCATAGCCGAGGAGAAAATTGCGCTTCAGGCTCTGGCGGCTGCCTGCCGTCCATTGGGCGGGTTCTGCAGCGGTTGTTGCCGAGCGGAAGGCGCGCCATGCGAGATAGAGCATGTAGAGCCCGCCTGCGATCCGGAGGATGACCAGCGACTGGGCGTAATGCGTGAGCAGGGCGGCAAGGCCAAGCGACGCGGCCGTCGCCCAGGTTGCCGAACCAGCAAAGATACCGGCCGCCGTGGCGATGCCTCGGCTGCGGCCCTGGCCAATGGAGGCCGATGCGATCGCCATGGTCGCAGGCCCGGGGCTGATGACGGCAACCAGGTAGACGAGATAGGTCGAGAGGATCTGCGGCAGGTGTTGCAGGATATCGTTCATCCGAAGCGTTCCGGTATCGTGGCGGGTAACATCACGATAGCCGGAACCGCAGCACTCCACACGTCAGATGATTTGATCGATTACGGTCAAAAACTGATGGCATTCCTGCTCGGTGCCGATGGTGATGCGCAGATAGTCTGCAATGCGGGGCTTGTTGAAATGGCGCACAAGGATCGCGCGTTCGCGCAGAGCCCTGGCCAGATCGATGCCCTGGTGGGCCGGATGGCGGGCAAAGAGGAAATTGGTCTTCGACGGCAATACCTCGAAACCGCGCGTTTCAAGTTCTGTGGCAAGCTGCTCGCGGTTGGCGACGATCTTGTCGCGGGTTTCCTCAAACCAGTCCTTGTCCTCGATGGCGGCTGTCGCCGCTGCCTGGGCGATGGCATCGAGGGGGTAGGAATTGAAGCTGTCCTTCATACGCTCCAGTGCCTCGATCAGCGGGCGCTGGCCGATGGCGAAGCCGACGCGCAGGCCGGCAAGCGAGCGCGACTTGGAGAAGGTCTGCACGACCAGCAGGTTGTCATATTGCTTGACGAGCCTGGCCGCGCTCTCGGCGCCGAAATCGACATAGGCCTCGTCCACCACCACGACCTGGTCGCGATGGCTCTCCACGAGGCGCACAATGTCTGCCAGCGGCAGGGCAATGCCCGTCGGGGCGTTGGGATTGGCAAGGATGATCGCACCGCAGGGGCGATCGAAATCCTCGATCCGGACGGCGAGACCTTCGATGAGCGGCACTTCCTCGACGGTAATGTCGAAGAGGCGGGCATAGGTCTTGTAGAAGCTGTAGGTGATATCGGGATAGAGCAGCGGCAGATCATGCTTCAGCAGAGCGGCGAAGGTAAAGGCCAGCACTTCGTCGGAACCGTTGCCGACAAAGACCTGATCGGTCTCGACGCCGTTGTAGGCAGCAATCGACTGGCGCAGCTTCAGCGAGTTCGGATCAGGGTAGAGCCGCAGATTGTCACCGGCCGTAGCCCGGATTGCCTCGATCACCCGCGGCGAGGGACCGAACGGGTTCTCATTGGTGTTGAGTTTGATCAGGCCGGCAATCTTCGGCTGCTCGCCGGCCACATAAGGTTCGAGGTCATGAACGCTGTTTGACCAGAAACGGCTCATCTCAGTTCTTTCTCTGTGCAATGAAGCGGGCCGCCTTGGCCAAGGGTTCAGCGGCCCTGCCATAGGGGGCCAGGATCTCGTGGGCCTCGTCGACCAGACGTGTCAGTTCCACTTCAGCCCAATCCCGACCCTTGAGTGCAACCAGGGTGCCCTTGCCCTTGGCGGCGTCCTTGCCGGCCGCCTTGCCGAGGGTGATGGCGTCGGAGGTCAGGTCCAAGAGGTCGTCTGCCAGTTGGAAGGCGCGGCCGATGACTTCGCCGAAGCTGCGAATACGGGCGCGGTCTTCAACGGGCCTACCGGCGATGATGGCGCCTGCCTCGCAGGCAAAGCGCAGAAGGGCGCCGGTCTTCATCGACTGCAGCAGGATAATGCCGGCTTCGTCCGGCGGTGCCTTCTCGGCGGCAAGATCGAGTGCCTGACCGCCGGCCATGCCACCGATGCCGGCCGCACGGGCAAGCTCCAGAACCAGTGCGATCCTGGCGCTGTCGGGCAGGTCCGTCTCCGGTGCCGCGATGATGTCGAAGGCGTAGGTCAAAAGGCTGTCGCCGGCGAGGATCGCTGTGGCGTAGTCATAGGCGATGTGCACGGTCGGCTTGCCACGGCGAAGATCATCGTCGTCCATCGCCGGAAGATCGTCATGCACGAGAGAATAGCTGTGCAGGCATTCCAGCGCGCAGCCGACGCGCAACGCGGTTTTCTCGTCGCCGCCAAACAGACGGGCGCTTTCCATGACCAGGAAGGGTCGAAGCCGCTTGCCGCCATTGAGTGCGCCGTAGTGCATCGCCTCGATCAACCGGCCAGGACGCGCGATCTCGCCGTCTCTCGGTCTGGCATCGAGAAGTTCCGACAACGTCGCCTCGACCTGTTCGGCCAAGGCGAGGAGGCTTGTTTCGAAGGGGGTGTCCGGGCGGGTCATGAGGGCTATTTGGCATGCAGGCATGTGGCTGGCAACGGGAATCTGCGGGATGAACGCCGCTCGGGTCCGTCGCCGGACTGGTCATTCGTCAACAGGATGGGTATGACAGGCGAGACCCTGAACAACTGGACCGATCTTCGTTGACATTGGAAGCCGAGACCGTGGAGGACGAGAGCCTTGCAGCGACCGAGGATGAAGGCCGGCGCATACCGCGTTTGATCCGCAGGGTGCTGATCGCGCTGCTCGTGTTTCTGGTCGCCCCTTACGTCCTGATCCTGATCTACCGGGTTGATTTCATCCGGCCGGTATCGACGCTGATGCTCGCCGATCTCGTGACCTTCCAGGGCTATGACCGTCGCTGGGTGGATTTCGAGGACATTTCGCCCAACCTGGTTCGGGCCGTGATGATGTCCGAAGACGGCCAGTACTGCGCCCATGGCGGCGTGGACTGGAAGCAGATGCGCGGTGTCGTCGACGATGCGCTGGCCGGCGAAGCGACGCGTGGTGCGAGCACCATCCCGATGCAGACGTCGAAGAACCTTTTTCTGTGGAACAGCCGGTCCTTCGTGCGCAAGGTGCTGGAGATCCCGCTGGCGATGGTCTCGGACTTCATCTGGCCCAAGCAGCGAATGATGGAAATCTATCTCAATATCGCCGAATGGGGCCCCGGAATCTACGGGATCGAGGCGGCGGCTCAGTATCATTTCAAGACCTCTGCCGCCAAGCTGAGTCCGCGGCAGGCGTCCCTGCTCGCCGTGGCGCTGCCCAATCCGATGGACAGGGTTGCGAGCAAGCCCGGCAGTGGCATGAAGCGGCTTGCGTCGCTGATCGATCGCCGCGCCAAGCGTTCTGGCGCATATATCACCTGCCTTTATGACTGAGTTTCATAAGTTTCATTGGTCCTGAGGTTCGATGGCTCCTAGACTCGGCTGCAATGCAAACCGGGTGCGCGCCATGTCTGACCTGATCCTCTACATTGCCAACAAGAACTACTCCTCCTGGTCGTTGCGACCGTGGATCGCGATGACCGCCGCCGGAATTCCGTTCCGGGACGAACTGATCCGGTTCGGCGAGGGGGCCACCAATCCGAAGTTTCGCGAGATTTCGCCGACGGGCCGGGTGCCGGTGCTGCATCATGGCGAGCTCCGGGTCTGGGAATCCCTGGCGATCATCGAATATGTTGCGGAGCTTTACCCGCAAGCCGGGATCTGGCCGTCTGATCCTGGACATCGGGCGATGGCGCGGGCGATCTCGATGGAAATGCTGTCCGGCTTCCGGGCGCTCAGGGGCGCCTGCCCGATGAATATCCGCCGGCCGGTACGAGCCATTGCCCTGCCCGAGGGCGTGGATGGCGATGTGCGACGGATCGAGCAGATCTGGCGTGAAATGCGTGCAATGTCCGGTGGGCCGTATCTGTTCGGGACGTTCAGTGCGGTCGACGCGATGTTTGCGCCGGTGGTCAATCGCTTTGCTGCCTATGATCTCGTCCGTGATGCCGATACGCTCGATTATATGGCGGCGATGCGCTCTCATCCGGCGTGGCGTGTCTGGGAAGAGGCGGCATTGGCCGAAAGCTGGATCGTTCCGGAAGACGAAGCCTGAGCCGGTTCATCGCTGGAATCGAAAAAAGTGTCTCGGGGACTGGTCAAAGCCCTGGATGGCATGTATAAGCCCGCCAAATTCCGAGATTGAGACAGGTGTTGTTCGGCCTCATCTGGGCCACTAAACCTGTTTTGTCCGTCACGTGGAGTAAGTGAAATGGCTGTACCTAAAAGAAAAACAAGCCCGTCCAAGCGCGGTATGCGCCGCTCTGCAGACGGTTTGAAGGCCCCGACATATGTCGAGGACAAGAACTCTGGCGAACTGCGCCGTCCGCACCATATCGATCTGAAGACCGGTATGTATCGTGGCCGCCAGGTTCTGACGCCGAAGGAAAGCGCATAATCTTCGGATTGGCGTATGCATTTTTAAAAGGCCGGCCTTGCGCCGGCCTTTGCTTTTTTGTCAAACGCACCGATATAGACTGCGGCAGATCCGCTCGATATCCGGCCTCGATATCCGGCAGGGATCCTGCGCCAACACGAGGGATCCGCCATATGTTTGCCGCCGTGCCTCTGATGCTTGTTCCGCTCGCTTTCTATAATCTGGTCATGATTGGTTTCTGGGGCGGGGGAATTGCGGCTTTCTCCGACACCGTCATGTCCGTTGCCATGTTGTCAGGTGCGCTCTGGACCCTGAACCTGGGCGATGCTCTTGTTCTCGTCGCTCTGGTCGTGCTGTTCATCGAAGTGTTGAAGGCGACACGCAGCGGCACCGGTTCATTGCTCAATCACATGCTGTCGATGCTGGTGTTCATCGTCTTCCTGGTCGAGTTCCTGCTGGTGCGGAACGCTGCGACCCCGATCTTCTTCATGCTGATGACGATTGCCTTCATCGACGTGGTGGCAGGCTTTGCCATATCCAATCGCGCGGCCGGTCGCGACGTATCGATCGGGCTATGAAGCTCGCGCCGACGCCTGCTGCGGACAAAAAAATGGCCGCGAGATGATCGCGGCCATGTCGGTCAGAGGCTGTCGAGCTTGTTCTGCAAGGATCGGAGCTGTTCCTTCAGTTCATCAATATCCTTGGCCTCGGCCTTGCGGGTTTCCTTCGCGGGCTGCTGACCGGCGACAAAGGGCGAAAACATCTGCATCGCCTGCTGGAACATTTCGGTGTTGCGCTTGACCTGCTCTTCCATCAGCTGGATCGGCATCTGCAGGTTCTTCGACATCGGATGGTCGCCGAAAGCACGGGTCATCTGTTCGCGCATCTGTGTCTGCTGTTCGGTGAAGGCAGTCATCGAATGCTCGAGAAAGCTCGGCACGACCATCTGCATCTGATCGCCATAGTAGCTGATCAACTGGCGCAGGAAGGAGATGGGCAGAAGCGTATTGCCGGTTTTGGATTCCTGCTCGAAAATAATCTGGGTCAGGACAGAATGGGTGATGTCATCGCCCGACTTGGCATCCTGTACGACGAAATCCTCGCCCTTCTTGACCATCTTGGCCAAGTCCTCAAGCGTCACATAGGTGCTCGTGCCGGTGTTGTAGAGGCGTCGATTGGCGTATTTCTTGATCACGATATCGCCATCGGCTTTGGCCATGTCTGTCTCCTAACCCGTCGTTTTTGGTTAATTTTTGCTCTTCCCGTCGAGAATGTAAGCGCAAAAGAAGGCTGGTGACAATCTCTTTGTGCATTGCACGAAGCGCATTTGACGAATGTCAGCAGGTTGCAACCAAAGAACGAATGCGGCGCTGCGATCCCGTTTGACACCGGATGAAACCTTTGTCAGGTTCTTGCGAAAGATCGATAAACTGGAGGAGACGTCCCATGAGCAGCCAATCCATCGTGATCGCCAGCGCGGCCAGAACTGCGGTCGGTTCCTTCAATGGTGCTTTTGCCACCGTTTCGGCCCATGATCTGGGCGCGGTTGCCATCAAGGCCGTGCTGGAGCGTGCGGGTGTCGAAGCGGCGGAAGTCGATGAAGTCATTCTCGGCCAGATCCTGACCGCTGGCCAGGGGCAGAACCCGGCCCGCCAGGCGGCCATGAAAGCGGGCATCCCACAGGAAGCAACGGCCTGGGGCCTGAACCAGCTTTGTGGCTCGGGCCTTCGTGCCGTGGCGCTCGGCATGCAGCAGATTGCAACCGGTGATGCCAAGATCATCATCGCCGGCGGCCAGGAATCGATGTCGATGGCACCACATTGCGCGCATCTGCGCGGCGGCACCAAGATGGGTGACCTGAAGATGGTCGATACCATGATCAAGGATGGCCTGACCGATGCGTTCTACGGTTATCACATGGGGACCACTGCCGAGAATGTTGCCCGCCAGTGGCAGCTTTCGCGCGACGAGCAGGATGCATTCGCGCTTGGCTCGCAGAACAAGGCCGAGGCAGCCCAGGCCGCCGGCCGGTTCAAGGATGAAATCGTGCCTGTCATCGTGCCTGGCCGCAAGGGTGACGTGACCGTCGATGCGGACGAATACATCCGTCTTGGTGCGACGATGGAAAGCATGACCAAGCTGAAGCCGGCCTTCGACAAGGAAGGCACAGTGACCGCGGGCAACGCGTCCGGCCTCAATGACGGCGCAGCGGCAACCCTCTTGATGACCGAGGCGGAGGCTTCGCGTCGTGGCATTGCACCGCTTGCCCGGATCGTGTCCTGGGCCACGGCCGGCGTCGATCCGCGGATCATGGGCACGGGCCCTATCCCTGCATCGCGCAAGGCATTGGAGCGTGCCGGGTGGAAAGTTACCGATCTCGACTTGG
This sequence comes from Rhizobium sp. 18065, assembly GCF_902706095.1. Lineage (GTDB taxonomy): Bacteria > Pseudomonadota > Alphaproteobacteria > Rhizobiales > Rhizobiaceae > Allorhizobium. Next base: position 159,240 of record NZ_CACSJP010000007.1, on the reverse strand, counting down.
TCGAAGCCAACGAGGCCTTCGCAGCGCAGGCTTGTGCGGTAAACAAGGATCTCGGCTGGGACACGTCGATCGTCAACGTCAATGGTGGTGCGATCGCGATCGGCCATCCGGTCGGTGCGTCGGGTGCACGCGTCCTCAACACGCTTTTGTTCGAGATGAAGCGCCGCGGCGCCAAGAAGGGTCTTGCAACCCTGTGCATCGGCGGCGGCATGGGTGTCGCCATGTGTCTCGAAGCTCTCTGACGCCTGGCGAGCGAAGGCATGACGTGCGAGGGCATGGCCTCCCGCATCCTCATCGGAAAATGAGTTCGTCCCGGTTGACGCCGGGACCGCTGATCTGCGCGCAGGGTGACGGGAACCACGCTGCCAAATTTTGCCAGAAAATCCAGAACAACATGGGGAGGAAGATATGAGCAGAGTCGCTTTGGTAACGGGTGGTACGCGCGGCATCGGCGCGGCCATCTCCGTCGCACTCAAGGCCGCAGGCTACAAGGTTGCGGCAAACTATGCCGGCAATGACGAGAAGGCCAAGGCCTTTGAGGCGGAAACGGGCATTCCCGTGTTCAAGTGGGATGTCTCCGTCTACCAGTCCTGCGTCGACGGTATCGCCTCGGTCGAGGCCGCTCTAGGTCCGGTCGAGGTGCTGGTCAATAATGCCGGCATCACCCGTGACGCGATGTTTCACAAGATGACGCCGGACCAGTGGAACGAGGTGATGAACACCAATCTCACCGGTCTCTTCAACATGACGCATCCGGTCTGGACCGGCATGCGCGACCGCAATTTCGGCCGCGTCATCAATATTTCCTCGATCAACGGCCAGAAGGGCCAGATGGGTCAGGCCAATTATTCGGCGGCCAAGGCCGGCGATCTTGGCTTCACCAAGTCACTGGCGCAGGAGGGGGCTGCCAAGGGCATCACCGTCAATGCGATCTGCCCCGGTTATATCGGCACCGAGATGGTGAGGGCTATCCCGGAAAAGGTGCTAAACGAGCGGATCATTCCGCAGATCCCGGTCGGTCGCCTGGGTGAGCCGGAGGAAATCGCCCGCTGCGTGGTCTTTCTGGCATCCGACGATGCGGGTTTCATCACCGGTTCGACGCTCTCTGCCAATGGCGGGCAGTTCTTCGTCTGAAGGCGATGTGCTGCCGATCCATTAACGATTGGCAGCAGACGCCTGCATCCAAACGACTAATATCCACCGTTTCCTATGGTTAAGTAATTGTTATTTCACAATATCTAGCGGTGAACAAACCAGGAAACCCGTTGCGTCCGCGATTCGTCGCCGATTCGTTCCGGCTTTGACCAAGAGGTTAATTCCGGGCACAAAAAAGCCGCCAAACCCAGGTTTGGCGGCTTTGTCTGTCGCTTCCGACTTAGCGGCAGCGTGCTTCGTAGGTCCGGCCATAACGGTCGCGGTAGACGCAGTAGCCAGCGCGTTCCTGCGAATTGCCGATCAGGGCACCTGCAACACCACCAACGGCTGCGCCGACGGCTGCGCCACGAACATTACCGGTCGCCACGCCGCCGATCACGGCACCCGACGCTGCGCCGATCGAGGCGCCACGCTCGGTGGCGGTGCAGGAAGCAAGCGGGGCAATCAATGCCAGTGCAAGAAGGGTCTTTTTCATTGTCTAAGTCCTTTCGACGACGTCGCGTTAGATTCGGCCCATCAGCATCAGGATGATGAGGATGAGAAGTACCAGACCCAAGCCGCCAGACGGGCCGTAACCCCAGCTGCGACTATGACCCCAGTTCGGCAGAGCGCCGATCAGCAGAAGAATAAGAATGACGACAAGAATGGTGCTCATTAGGGGCCTCTCCTAAGCCTATGGGAAACATTGTGTTCTGTGCTGGTTGAACGTCTCCGGCTTTGATTTGTTCCATTGGGTTTGCAAGAGCGTTGAGCAATCTGTCGAGATGGTTCGGCATGAGATTGTCAGCGGCTTTGCGAAGGGATGGCAGAGTGAACTTCGACCGGCGGGCGTGGATAAAGCTTTCCACGATCCTGTCGGTCTGCGTCTGATGCTCGACCATCGGCAGATGGCCGCATGCGCTGAAGATGACGGTTTGCGCCTGGGGCAGAAGCTTCGAGACGCGCAACTGGTGCGCCGGCGGGACAATCGCATCATTGGCGCCCACGAGATTGAGGACTGGCAGGCGCAGCTGCTGCAGGTCCGACAAGAGGCTCGTTCCAGACATGAACCGGATACAGGCCGCGATGTCTTCCGAACGGCCGCGCAACAGATTTTCGCGGACTTTCTCCATGGCGACGCGCGCATGATCATCTTCCCAGGGGCACGACTTGTCGTAGACGCATTCGACAGAGCCCCAGCGAAACTGGTCGCTGGTCGAGATCCAGCGACGAAAGAACTGGCGAAACAGATAGGGTCCCATGTGCGGGAGGCGCAGCAATCGCGCTGCCAGTCGCTCTTGCCCCTCGAAACGCCCGCAGGCAAAGGCACCCATCAGGATCACAGACTGAACCAGTTCCGGATGGTCAAGGGCGAGAAGCAGGGACACGAATCCACCGGTCGAGTGACCAATCAATGTCACCGGACGACTGCCGAAATCGCGGCGTATCGCCGCCGCCAGCGCCTCGGTCACTTTCTGTCGCGTGATGGGCTCGCCGGGAGCGTCGAGACTCCACGGATGGTGGCCGGGAAGGGGATAGGCTGCGGTCCGACCTTGACGGGTTATCTCCGGTGCATAGGCATGCCAGAACGCCGGTGCCATGACCATGCCGTGCAGCAGCACGAAGTCCTCGCCATCGCGTTTGCGGCTAATCCATTCTGCAGGTGGGAGTGTCAGTGTCATCTCAGCGATACCTCGGCTGACTAAACGCGGAGATCCGAGCCGAGGTTCCGTCGCTGGAACACGTTAACATCGGCCTGTTTCAGGCCGGAGTGCCGATTCTGCCGATTCAGGATATGGTGGGTAATAGGACAAAGCAGACCGATATATAGCCGTGAACAAATCCTGAATCCGTCCGAGTCTGTGATTCGTCGCTGATTCGTTCGCCCACTGTTCCACCGGTTAATTTGCGCGCAAAAAAATGATTCTGATCAAGGGTTTGCCGGGTTTTTCCGGGCGCGTGCGACAAGCGGCTTGCCTTTGGTGCACTTCGTCGCCATTTGTTGCCCAGGGTCGTCACCCCCTTTGGTACGGCGGCCCTGTGAATCGGAGCGGTCGTTGAATACCCAACCCATGATCCTGAGTGGCCGCAGCGTGACAGCCGTGCTGGGGCCAACGAATACGGGCAAAACCCATTTCGCCATCGAGCGCATGGTTGCGCATGGATCGGGGATCATCGGACTGCCGTTGCGGCTGCTTGCCCGCGAGGTCTATACCCGGGTGGTCGAGCGCGTCGGCGTTCAAAATGTTGCCCTGGTGACCGGCGAGGAAAAGATCTCGCCGCCGAATGCGCGCTTTTCGGTTTGCACTGTCGAGGCCATGCCGCGCGAAACCAAAGCGTCTTTCGTGGCGATCGACGAAATCCAGCTCGCCGGCGATCTCGAGCGCGGCCATATCTTTACCGATCGGCTTTTGCATCTGCGCGGACGCGACGAGACCCTGTTGCTCGGCTCGGCAACAATGAAGCAGATCCTGATCCAGTTGCTGCCGGGCATTACCATCGTCGAGCGGCCAAGACTGTCGCAGCTGTTTTATGCCGGACAGAAGAAGATCACGCGGTTGCCGCAACGCACCGCGATCGTGGCTTTCTCTGCCGATGAAGTCTACGCCATCGCCGAGTTGATCCGCCGTCAGCGGGGCGGTGCTGCCGTCGTACTCGGCGCGCTCAGCCCACGCACCCGCAATGCACAGGTCGGGCTCTATCAGGAAGGCGATGTCGAATACCTGGTCGCAACCGATGCCATCGGCATGGGGCTGAACCTCGACGTCGACCATGTGGCTTTCGCCCAGGATCGCAAATTCGACGGTTTCCAGTTCCGCAATCTGAATGCCGGCGAGCTTGGGCAGATCGCCGGTCGCGCCGGGCGGCATCTCAAGGATGGTACCTTCGGCGTCACCGGCCGTGTTGATCCGTTCGATGAGGAACTGGTCGAGCGGCTGGAAGCGCACCAGTTCGATCCGGTCAAGGTCTTGCAATGGCGCACGTCACATTTCGACTATTCCTCGGTGGCAGCGCTGCAGCGCAGCCTGGATACGGCGCCGAAGGTCGGAGGGCTGACGCGGGCCTTGCCGGCCATCGACCAGCAGGCGCTTGAGTTTCTGGCGCGATATCCCGAGGTCATAGACCTTGCCAATCGCCCCGAACGGGTCGAGAAGTTGTGGGAGGCCTGTGCGCTGCCCGATTATCGGCGTATTACGCCCGCACAGCATGCCGACCTGATTCAGAGCCTGTTTTTCGATCTGGTTCGTCAGGGCGCGGTGAATGAAGATTTTCTTGCCGAACAGGTCCGCAGGGCCGATCGGACCGATGGGGAAATTGATACACTTTCTGCGCGAATCGCGCAGATCAGAACTTGGACTTATGTGTCGAACCGGCCCGGTTGGCTTGCCGATCCGACACACTGGCAAGAAAAGACGCGGGAAATCGAAGACCGATTGTCCGATGCGCTACATGAACGGTTGACGAAACGCTTTGTTGATCGCAGGACATCTGTGCTCATGAAGCGCTTGAGAGAGAATGCAATGTTGGAAGCTGAAATCAGTGTGAACGGTGATGTCTTTGTTGAAGGGCATGCCATGGGACAACTCTCCGGTTTCCGGTTCACGCCGATTTCCGGGGCCGAAGGTTCGGATGCCAAGGCGATCCAGGCTGCTGCCCATCGGGCAATGGCGCTGGAATTCGAAGCGCGCGCTGCGCGGCTTCATGCCTCCGGCAACAACGATCTGGCCATCGGATCGGATGGACTGGTGCGCTGGGTCGGCGATCCGGTGGCGAAGCTGACCGGCGCCGATCATATCCTGCATCCGCGGGTAATCCTTCTGGCCGACGAACAGTTGACCGGTAACGCGCGCGATCATGTCGCTGCGCGTATCGAGCGCTTCGTCAACCATCATATCTCGACCATCCTGAAGCCGCTTGACGATCTGTCGCGTGCCGAGGATCTGCAGGGTCTGGCCAAGGGGCTTGCCTTCCAGCTGGTTGAACACCTGGGCGTGCTTTTCCGCCGCGATGTCTCCGACGACGTCAAGTCGCTGGATCAGGACGGTCGTGCCTCGATGCGGCGTTACGGCGTGCGCTTCGGCGCCTACCACATCTTCATGCCCGCGTTGCTGAAGCCTGCCCCGGCCGAACTGATCTCGCTGCTCTGGGCGCTGAAATATGACGGCCTGGACAAGCCGGGCTACGGCGACCTCATTCCTGTTCTGGCCGCAGGTCGCACATCCGTCGTTACAGACCCGACCTATGAGCGGATGTTCTACAAGCTTGCCGGTTTCCGATTCCTCGGCAAGCGTGCGGTGCGTATCGATATTCTCGAGCGTCTGGCTGATCTGATCCGTCCGCTGCTGCAGTGGAAGCCCGGTTCGCCGGCGCGTCCGGACGGCGCCTATGACGGCCGTCGCTTCACCACGACGACGGCCATGCTGTCGATCCTTGGGGCGACGCCGGACGACATGGAAGAGATCCTCAAGGGTCTCGGCTATCGCGCCGACAGCGTGTCTGCCGAAGACGCAGCCGGTTTCCTTGCGGCCCAGACGTCGGGAACTCCTGCGGCTGCCGAAGCTGCTACCGAAAAGAATGATGACGACAGCGTCGACGATGCTGATCACGCCGCTGCGGACGCTTCTGCTGAAGCACCGGCTGTCGAGGCACCTGCAGCCCAGGAAGCCGTCAGCGAAACATCTGTTGGCGAGGCCTCCGGTGCCGACGCGCCGGTGGCGACGATCGAGGCTGCAGATGGTGCGACTGCTGACGCCGATGCGACGCCTGCCGAGCCGAAGCCGGTCCTGCTCTGGCGTCCGGGTGGTCGTAGCGACAACCAGCGCGGCGCCCGTCCGGCGGGCGACCGTCGCCCGCAGGGCCAGCGTGCGCCAGCCGGCGACGGCAAGACCGAAGGCCGTCGCGATGATCGCCGACGCGACGGTGGTCGCAACGAACAGGGCAACGGACAGGGTCAGGGCGGCAAGCCGCGCGACAACAACAATCGTGGCAATGCTGGCAAGGGTGATCGCCAAGAGCGCGGCGATCGTCAGGACCGCAAGGATCGTGGTCCACGTCCGGAGCGGGACAACAACAAGTCGCAGCCTGCCCGTTTCGAGGCGAAGCCGCCGCGCAAGGAAAAACCGGTGGATCCGGATTCGCCCTTTGCCAAGCTCGCTGCCCTTAAGGAACAGATGAAGAAGTAAGATGGACGAAAAGCAGCCACCAAGCGGTTCGCGTCAGCGCATCGACAAGTGGCTGTTCTTTGCCCGTGTGACAAAATCACGCAGCCTGGCGCAGGAGCGCGTGACCGGCGGGCGGGTGCGCGTCAACGGTCAGTCCGTGCGTCAGCCGAGCTATCAGATCAAGCCGGGAGACCGGCTTGAGATCGCCATGCCGGAACGCGATCTGATCCTCGTTGTCCGCTTGCCCGGTGAGAGGCGTGGCCCCTATGAAGAGGCCCGGCACCTCTATGAGGATCTCAGTCCGCCGCCGATCAAGAAGGATGCCTTCACGCCGATGGAACAGGCAGTAAGGGCGCCTGGAGCCGGTCGCCCGACCAAACGGGACCGTCGCATCATCGATGAGCTGCGTTCCGGACCTGATTGGGGCGACGATTAGAAAATTTGTGGCGCCTGTGGCCAAATGGAGGATTGATAATCCTTGCCTTGGGCCTGAGAACACAGTAGCTCACAACGCTGTCCGACAGAAATCCCCGATGGGGACGCAAGGCCTCCGGTCCGGGGCAAAAAGCCCGGAATGCATTGAGATGCCAGACGTTCCCAGCCCGTGCATAACGCCATCCTGGAGTGCCGCATGACCTATATCGTCACAGACAATTGCATTCGCTGCAAATACACCGATTGTGTCGAGGTCTGCCCTGTCGACTGCTTCTACGAGGGCGAGAACTTCCTCGTCATCCATCCCGATGAATGCATTGATTGCGGCGTTTGCGAACCGGAATGTCCGGCTGAGGCTATCAAGCCAGATACCGAACCGGGCCTTGATAAGTGGCTGAAGATCAATACCGATTACGCGAAGATCTGGCCGAATATCACGGTGAAGAAAGACTCGATGCCGGAAGCCAAGGAAATGGACGGCGTCACGGGTAAATTCGAGAAGTACTTCTCCGAGAACCCAGGTTCCGGCGACTGAGCTTTCACAGCAAGGCCTACTTGTTTGTTCAGGAGGGCCGAGGCACAGTTTTTTTGCTCCTTGGCGCCATTTCGGGCGCCAAGCTCGCCACGATTGTGACGCTCGGCAGTAAAATATTGATTTCCTCGTCTTTTTGTGATAGCCTCATAAAACTGTTCCACTTTGCGGCATAGTTGTGCCCAGAACCATCACGAAAGCAACTTCACCATCGACCGCGGTCTCCGTGACATAAACGGCATTTGCTTGTCGTGTCTCTGTCGCGACGAGGGGGATGTTTGTTTGTGACGGATTGGATCAGGATGGAATAACCTGGCGGTTTCTTCCATCTCATCCGGGCCTGACCGACCCGGCGCCGGCATTATGCCGGGAGCAAAACAGGGAGTTTTTGAATCGAATGACGACTCAGCAGAAAAAATCCTCGGCACGCCACGGTTTTAAAACCGGCGAGTCGATTGTCTACCCGGCACATGGCGTCGGTACCATCACCGCTATCGAAGAGCAAGAAGTGGCCGGCATGAAGCTTGAGCTTTTTGTAATCGATTTCGAAAAGGACAAGATGCGTTTGAAGGTTCCGGTTGCCAAAGCCGTGAGCATCGGTATGCGCAAGCTGTCCGAAACCGACTTTGTCGAACGCGCTCTCAAGGTTGTGCAGGGCAAGGCGCGCGTCAAGCGTACCATGTGGTCGCGCCGGGCGCAGGAATATGATGCCAAGATCAATTCCGGTGACCTTATCTCGATTGCAGAAGTCGTTCGCGACCTCTATCGCGCAGAGAACCAGCCGGAGCAGTCCTATTCCGAGCGTCAGCTTTATGAAGCTGCTCTCGACCGCATGGCGCGGGAAATCGCCGCCGTGAACAAGATGTCGGAGACCGAGGCCGTTCGCCTGGTCGAGGTCAATCTTGCCAAGGGCCCGAAGCGTGGCAAGACGATCGAAGAAGAAGACACCCAGGAAGAAGAAGCGGCATAAGCCGATCCTCTCATGGGTCACCTATAAAAAGCCTCCGGTGCGAACCGGAGGCTTTTTTGTGTCTCCTGTTTGCGGCTTCTGCGGAGCAGGCAATAAAAAACCCCGCCGGAGCGGGGTTTTCCATGACAATCGGCAGAGCCGAACTGCGTCCTGGTTTAGTTGCGGTTTCCGAGGAAGCGCAGCATGAACAGGAAGAGATTGATGAAGTCGAGATAGAGGCGCAGCGCGCCCATGATGGCGTTGCGGCCAGCCGTCTCCTTGCTGTCGGATTCAGCGTAGGCAGCCTTGATCGCCTGGGTATCATAGGCGGTCAAGCCGGCGAAGATCAGCACGCCGATCACCGAGATGGCGAAGTCGAGCGCCGAAGACGCCATGAAGATGTTCACCAGCGATGCAATGATAAGGCCGAACAGACCCATCATCAGGAACGAGCCCATGGCTGACAGGTCGCGCTTGGTGGTGTAGCCGTACAGCGACAGGGCACCGAAGGACGCGGCGGTGACGAAGAAGGTCTGGACGATGCTGGCGCCGGTGTAGATCAGGAAGATCGACGACAGCGACAGGCCCATCAGGGCGGCATAGATCCAGAATGTCATCTGCGCAGAGGCGACACTCATCTTGTGGATGCGGAAGCTCAGGAAAAACACCATGGCGACCGGTGCCAGGATCACGACCCAGCGCAGCGGCGAGCCGTAGATCGCCTGAGCAAATGCCGGGCTGGACACGGCCATCTGGAAGGTTGCGTAAGCGGCAATACCGGTGATGGCAAGGCCCAGCGCCATGAGGTTGTAAACCTTGAGCATGTAGGCGCGCAGACCTTCGTCGATCATCGTAGCCGACTGGGTCTGGCCCGCACGGCTCTGATAGTTGCGAAGTTCAGACATTGGTTTCCTCTTTCAAGCTCCGAGGGATGACGGTGCGGACGAAGCGCCCGGGCGCCGCTGCGGAGCTCAGCATGCGTAACAACAATATGAGGTGTTCCCGGGTCTTGGACAAGAGCCGAAAGCTTAAATCGCGGTAATCCGCCCGACTGTGGGTGAAGAGTGCCAGAAGTTTTGTTTCTGACTTAAAGTTCACGTAAAACGGGAGCCGCTTTCTGTCCGAGAATGCGCCAGGTGCCGGCCAGACCTATGCCGATGGTGACCACGAGAGCAATCAGGATTGTCATCACCGCGACATCGGGGAGGAAGTTGGACGGAAGCTTCATGATCTGGCTCAATACGTACCAGGCGATGCCGCCGCCGGCGATGAGGGCAAACAGCGCGGTGGCTGCGCCAAGCAGCATGTATTCGTAAGTGAAGGCGCGGATCAGCATGGCGCGGGTGGCGCCCAGCGTTTTCAGGATGACCGCATCATGCGTTCGCGCGCGGTTGCCGGCAGCAAGAGCGCCTGACAGCACAAGCACCGAGGCAACCAGGGCCAGGGCGGCGGCGGCCCGGATCGCCGTGGCAAGTTGCCCAACCAGACGGTCGACCACCTCAAGGGCATCCTTGACCCTGACGGTGGTGATTGTCGGGAATGCCTGCGTGACTGAACGCAGGATCGTGGCTTCCTCGGCAGATGTCGCCTCGCCATCGATCAGGGTTGCCAGCCAGGCATGCGGTGCACCGGCGAATGTGTTGGGGGAGAAGACCATGACAAAATTCATCGACAGGCTTTCCCACTGAACCTTGCGGAAGTTGGCGATCCTGGCGGTGATGCTGCGCCCAAGCACATTGACGGTCACGGTGTCGCCGATCTTCAGGCCAAGCTCCCGGCCTTCCTGTTCGGAGAAGGACACGAGCGGCTCTCCAGCGTAGCCATCCTGCCACCATGTACCTTCCGTCACGCTGCTGTTTTCCGGCACGTCGCGGGCATAGGTGAGGCCACGATCGCCGCGCAACACCCAGCGACCTTCCGGGGGCACGTTGATCTTGGCGACATCCGTGCCATTCAGTGCCAGGATGCGGCCGCGCAGCATCGGAACTTCGACCAGCTTGCCTTCGGGGGCTTGGCGCTGGACAAGGCTGCGGAAGCTGTCGAGCTCGCTGCCCTGGATATCGACAAAGAAGAAGTTCGGTGCGCGGTCCGGCAGATTGCCGGTCAGTTCGCGGCGCAGATTGCCATCGATCAGCGCCAGTGCCACCAGAAGGCTCAAGCCCAGACCAAGCGAAAGCGTTACCGCCGGCGTCAGGGCGCCTGGCCGATGGATATTACCGACGGCGAGACGCAGCGCTGCCGAGTGGATCCGCGGGCTGCGGCGCGCCGCCAGCGCGATCAGATAGGCAACGACGCGCAAGAGAACAAATCCTGCGGCCATGGCAACGAGGAAGACCGTCGCTATGCGCTTTTCTTCCGATGAATAGATCGCAAGGGCTGCGAGCGCCGCCAGCGCCAGAGCGGTCGCAAGAAGATAGGGCCAGGACGGCAGGCCACGGGTCTCGAAGCCCTGCTCGCGGAACAGGGCTGTTGCCGGAACCTGGCGCGCATGGCCGAGCGGCAGGATGGCGAAGGCGAGCGTGACGAGGATGCCGAAGACCGCAGCCAGAAGCAGCGCGCGCGGATAGAGCGTCGCTTCCGTCGAGATCGGCAGGATGCCGGCCAGATAGCTGGCCGTTATCGGTGGCGCAATGGCGCCCAGGGCCAGTCCGATCAGGATGCCGACAGAGGCGACCAGGGTAATCTGGATCAGGTAGACCATGACGACTACCGATGCCGGAGCGCCGACGCATTTCAGCGTGGCGATGACGGTACGCTTGGAATCGAGAAAGGCGCGCACGGCGTTTGCGACGCCGACGCCGCCGACCACCAGGGCCGTCAGGCCGACGAGTGTCAGGAACTGCGAGAAGCGCTCGATGTTTTCCGTCAGAGCCGGTGCTGCACGATCGCTGCTGCGGATCGACCAGCCGGCATCGGGAAGTTCCGTCTGGGCGCGCTGACGTATGGATGCCGGATCGGGCGCAGGGTCGCTGAAACGAACCTTGTAGGCTTGTTCGACGAGGCTGCCGGTTTCGGTCAGGCCGCTTGCCAGTAGAGCGGTGCGGCTGGTCAGGAAGCGCGGTGCAAAGCCGAAGCCATCGGAAATGGAATCCGGCTCATTGACGATCACACCATTGATCCGGAAGCGGGCATTGCCGACGAGGATTTCATCGCCAACAGCCATGTTCATCCTGTCGAGCAGCAATTGCGCAACGACTGCACCATAGGCGCCGTCGCGTTGCGCAAGGAGCTCTGACAAGGGCTGGTCGGGTTCGGCCGTGAAACTACCATAGAGCGGATAGGCATCATCAACCGCTTTCAGCTCAACCAATGACTGGTCGGCGCCGTCCGGCAGGCGCGCCATCGAGCGCAGCGCCGTCGTCAGCGAAATGGTGCCCAGTCCCTGCAGGAAGCGCAGTTCCTCGGCGCTGGCCTCACGGTTGTTGAGTTCGAAACGCATGTCGCCGGCGAGCAACGTGCGGCCTTCCGAGGAAATCGCATCGGTGATGGCGGTCGAGACGGAGTTGACGGCGGCGATGGCGCCGGTTCCAAGCGCGATGCAGGCGAGGAAAATGTAGAAGCCCTTGAGGCCGCCGCGCAATTCGCGAAGCGCGATGCGGAAGGCAATCCGCATGCGTGATGCAAAACCGCTCATGCGAGCACCGCGGCCGGGCGGCTGAATTCGGCGGCGCTGTCGCCTGCAATCGTGCCGGAGGCGACGCGAACCTGGCGCGAGCAGCGCGCCGCCAGCGCATTGTCATGCGTGACGAGTACGAGTGTCATGGCGCGCTCGGCCTGTTTGGAAAACAGCAGGTCGGCAATCTGGCGGCCGGTTTCGGTATCGAGATTGCCGGTCGGCTCGTCGGCGATCAGAACGGCCGGGGACGGAGCCAGGGCGCGAGCAATGGCCACGCGCTGCTGTTCGCCGCCCGACAATTGTCCGGGATAGTGGTTCAGGCGCTCGCCAAGGCCAACGGCCTCCAGCTCCTTGCGGGCAATGTCGAAGGCGTTGCGGACATTGGCCAGTTCCAGCGGAACCGCGACATTCTCGATCGCTGTCATATTGGCAATCAGATGGAAGGACTGGAAGACGATGCCGATATTCTTGCCGCGGAAATCGGCCAGCGCATCTTCGTTGAGCGCGTGCAGCGCGGTGTCGCGGACATGGATTTCGCCGCTGTCCAGCCTTTCGAGGCCCGCCAGAACCATCAGCAGCGTCGACTTTCCGGAACCGGAGGGGCCGATGATGCCTACGGCTTCCCCTTCGGCGATGGTGAGATCAATATCTTTCAGGACATGGACTGAGGCGGCGGCATTGCCCAGTGTGAGATCGGCGCTTTTGAGCTCGATGATGGTTTTTCTCACGCGCGGCCGTCCTATATCTATTGGAAATCAAATTCGTTGCCGCAGGATGCGACCTGAGGGCAATCTAGGAAAGCCATGATGAGATTTAAAGCCGTAGCCCTTCATTTCACCGTGATCCTGATGGCGGCGCTGGGCACCGCCCGCCTTGCCTCTGCAGAGACGATCCAGTTGGTCGGCTTCGGCGACAGCTTGATGGCCGGCTATCAATTGCCGCAGGAGGATGCGCTGCCGGCCCAGCTGCAGCGCGCGCTGGTGGCCAGAGGACATGACGTCGTCATCACCAATGCCGGTGTGTCGGGTGATACGACGTCCGGTGGTCTGTCACGGGTCGACTGGTCGGTGCCGGATGGCACGAAAGGGGTGATCCTCGAACTGGGCGCCAATGATGCGTTGCGCGGAATTCCGCCGGAACAGTCGGAAAAGAACCTCGACCAGATCATCAGCCGCTTGAAGGCGCGCCACATTCCCATCCTTCTCGTCGGTGTGCTGGCGCCGCCGAATATGGGGGCGGATTATGGCGACAAATTCAATGCCATCTATCCTCGCCTGGCCGAAAAATACGAGCTGCCGCTCTATCCATTCATCCTCGACGGTGTGATCACCGACCGCAGCCTTTTGCTGGAGGATGGCATGCATCCCAATACCAAAGGGCTGGCCTTGATGGCGGAGCGCATGCTGCCCCTGGCCGAAGAGCTGGTGAAAAGCGTTGAGGGTAAGTCTAAATAAGCGCTTGCGCCTGATGGCATTGCGTGATTCGCTGTGAGCATCTGCAAAAGATTCGGGGAGCTCGCGATGCCGAGATTATTCACTGCCCTCGAAATTCCGCGCAATGCTGCGATGAGCCTCTCATTGTTGCGCGGTGGTCTCCCCGGCGCCCGGTGGATTGATGTGGAGAACTACCACATCACCCTGCGCTTCATCGGGGATGTGGACGGACGCACGGCCGACGAAATCGTCGATCGTCTTGACCGGATTGACCGACCGGAATTCTCTCTCTCGCTTAACGGTATCGGTTCCTTCGGTTCGAAGAAACCACATTCGATCTGGGCAGGCGTCACGCCCGCGCCGGAGATGTATGCGCTACAAGGCGAGATCGAACGGATTTGTCAGCGGATCGGGCTTCCTCCCGACCCGCGAAAGTTCACACCACATGTGACCCTGGCACGTCTCAAGCAGTCCCGTCTCGAGGATGTGGTGCATTACTTGAGCGGTCGCGGCGATTTCCACACCGTTCCCTTCCTTACGCCACGCTTCGTGTTGCTGTCGTCAAGGGAATCGGTGGGTGGCGGGCCTTATCTGACGGAAGAAGTGTTTCCGCTTCACGAAAACCGTTCGGTGGCGAATTTTGCGACCAAGGCTTTGCAGCCTGAAAAGAGCATGGTGTAGACGGCGTCGAAATCGGCCTGTCCACCGTAGTAGGGATCCGGGACATCGACACTGGTCGATGTCGCATAACGGCTGAACAGGTGCAGCCGGTCCCGGTGTTCGGCAGGTGCCAGCGCGCGCAAGCGTTCCAGGTTGCTGGCATCCATGGCCAGGATCAGATCGAAGGTGGCGAAATCCTGCGGCTTGACCTGCCTTGCCTTCTGGCTTGAAATATCGATACCGTGGCGACGGGCGGTCAAGATCGAGCGGTGATCGGGCGGATTTCCCACGTGCCAGCCGCCAATTCCGGCAGATGCGATCTCGCCCGAATAAACATCCGATGCAACCACGTGCCGATAGATCCCCTCCGCCAGTGGCGAGCGGCAGATATTGCCGAGGCAGACGAAGAGAATTGAGGGCGTGTTCATCGGCGCATTCCAACAGGAGGTGGAGAGATGAAATACGAGAAACTCGATGACGCGGCAATCGCCGTCCGTCTTGGCGAGCTCAAAGGATGGTCGATCACGCGTGCCGGGGTGGCGATCGAGAAGCACTATGTCTTTCGCGATTTTCGCCAGGCGTTCGGCTTCATGACGGAGGCGGCACTTGCGGCAGAAAAGCTCGATCATCACCCCGAATGGTTCAACGTCTACAAGCGCGTTGATGTTGCCCTGACCACCCATTCTGCGGGCGGCCTGACGGAACTGGATTTCAAGCTGGCCGTTCTGATGGATATGGCGGCGGCACAGGACGATTGAATTCGCCGCGGCCGATCCACATATTCTTGGCGGGTCCAAACGAAGGAAACGATGGGACGATGGATGACGTGAAGATCGGGGAAATTCTGTTGCCGGGCGACGAAGAGACGCAGGAGCGACAGGAAGCGAAGGTTCGTGGCCGCTTCTGGCCCACGTTGAAGAAGGCCGTCCGCCAGATCCCGTTCTCGCGCGATGTCGTGGCTGCATTCTACTGTGCCACGGACCGTGAAACACCTTTTCGTGCGCGCGGCATCCTGCTCGCGGCGCTCGGCTATTTCGTCCTGCCGCTCGATGCTGTTCCCGATGTCTTCGCCTTTATCGGCTTTACCGACGACGTGGCGGTACTGACGGCCGCATTTGCACTGATCAACAGGCATATCAAGGAACGGCACTACGATGCCGCGGATGAGATTTTGGCCGAACAGGCCGAAAATCAAGGCAAGGCGTCCTGAGCACACGCGGGATTGCTGATGAAAAGTCAGATCAGCCTAACTCTCGCCTGATTTCCTGTTTCTACATCGCTACAGGGAGCCAAGATCCGAAACTGGCGGCTTTTTGCCGGATTTCGGATGCCAAATTCGGATGGACGACGCGGTTTGTGACAAGAAGGCGCCTGTCGTTCATCCTTTGGTAAGGTAAATTAAGTCAAACTGAACACAGGTTTTGACGAAGAGCGTCCGGTTTTCGACCGGATGATGGATGGAAACAACCGGCAGGAAGACATGTTTGTAAGAAGTAGCGTAGCCGCACTGGCACTTATCCTGGCAAGCAGCGGGCTCGCCGTCGCGCAATCGCCGACGCGTATCGAGCAGTTCAAGGCCTGGGGTGCTTATTCCTATAAATCCAACGGCGGTACGGTCTGCTACGTATTGTCGGTCCCGACGACCAAGGAACCGGCCAGCGTCAATCATGGCGATATTTTCTTCGTTGTGTCGCAGCGCCCGGGCCAGAACATTTCGTATGAGCCGCAGGCAATGATGGGTTATGCGATGAAGGGCGATTCGAAAGTCAATGTGACGATCGATGACAAGAACTTCGTCCTGTTCGTCAAGGATACCTCGGCCTGGGTCGAGAATGCGGCCGAAGAACCGGCTTTGGTGGCCGCCATGAAGACCGGCAAATCGATGACGGTGAAGGCCACGTCGGCGCGCGGTACCGGCACCAGCTACAGCTATTCGCTGTCGGGTATCTCGGCGGCGCTGAAGAAGATCGAAGGCTGCAAATAAGCCTTTTGGGTTCCAGATGATTGCATGGGGTCGGCACTGCCGACCCCATTCGTCGTTAAGGCTATCGCGTTCATCGTGACGCTGCGGGGTGACGTCGGCTGAAAAAGCTGATATTGGCCCGCCTCAAAGTCGAATGCGCGACCATGTTCCGCATTGCAAAGTCCAGCATTCATGCATCGCCAAACATTGATCGCCGCTCGCCGGTGGCGGCCCTGATATTGGCAAGAGGTTGAACCATGTCCGTCACAGGCACCATTTCTGAACGTCCCAGCACCGTTGCGCCGGCCCTGCGCCCAGGTATCTCGGCTGAAAAGCCGAGCCTGATCGGCATGGACCGGGAAACCCTTGGCGCAGCACTGCGCGAAAAAGGCGTTCCGGAAAAGCAGGTCAAGATGCGTGTCGCGCAGATCTGGAACTGGGTCTATGTACGCGGCGTGTCGGATTTCGACGCCATGGTCAATGTGTCCAAGGACATGCGCGAAATGCTGAAGACGCATTTCACCATTGCCCGGCCGGAAATCGTCGAGGAGCAGATTTCCAATGACGGCACGCGGAAGTGGCTGCTGCGCTTTCCGCCGCGCGGTGCCGGTCGACCGGTCGAGATCGAGGCTGTGTACATTCCGGAAGAGGGCCGCGGAACGCTCTGCATTTCCAGCCAGGTCGGCTGTACGCTGACCTGCACCTTCTGTCATACCGGAACGCAGAAGCTGGTTCGCAACCTGACGGCAGAGGAAATCCTGTCGCAGCTGCTTTTGGCACGTGACCGGCTCGGCGACTTCCCCGACCGTGATGTGCCGCAAGGCGGCATGGTGCCGTCGAGCGACCGCAAGGTGACCAACATCGTGATGATGGGCATGGGCGAGCCGCTCTACAATTTCGAGGAAGTGAAGAAGGCGCTACTGATCGCTTCCGATGGCGATGGCCTGTCGCTGTCGAAGCGTCGCATCACGTTGTCGACCTCCGGGGTGGTGCCGGAAATCTACCGGACCGGCGACGAGATCGGCGTCATGCTGGCGATTTCCCTGCATGCTGTGCGCGACGATCTGCGCGATCTGCTGGTGCCGATCAACAAGAAGTATCCGCTGCAGGACCTGATCGAGGCCTGTCGCAACTATCCGGGTCTGTCGAATGCCCGTCGTATCACGTTCGAATATGTGATGCTGAAGGACGTCAACGACAGTCTGGAAGATGCCAAGGGGCTGATCAAGCTGCTGAAGGGCGTTCCCGCCAAGATCAATCTGATCCCGTTCAATCCGTGGCCGGGCACGAACTACCAGTGTTCGGATTGGGAACAGATCGAGAAATTTGCCGATTTCATCAATGCGGCCGGTTATGCCTCGCCGATCCGTACACCGCGCGGGCGTGATATCCTGGCCGCCTGCGGCCAGCTGAAGTCGGATTCGGAGCGCATGCGCAAGACCGAGCGGCTTGCGTTCGAGGCGATGATGATCGCCAATCACGGGGCTGACGACGAGGATTAAAAAAAAGCGGGCTTCGGCCCGCTTTTTCGTTTCGGACTATTGCCTTGTCAGCCGTCACTTCGCCTGGGTCATCAGGATCTTGGCGGCGAAGATCGAGAAGACGCCGGCAAAGGTGTAGTCGATGCCGCGCAGGATCTTGCGATTGGCCTGCAGCCAGCCGGAGAGGAAATCCGCACCGAAGATGATCGCGATGCCGATCGGCAGCGACAGGATGATCGACCACAGGCCGAGGAAGATCAGCTTGCCGGTGACATGCGGATCGTCGGCGGTGACGAATTGCGGCAGGAAGGTCATGAAGAAGATGATGACCTTGGGGTTGAGCAGATTGACCCACAGGCCGTTGATGAAAGCGTTCAGCCGCGAGGCTTCGCTATCGCCATCGGCCTTGACCACGAAGTTCGAGCCATGGCGGATGGCCTGGATCGCCAGCCAGAGCAGATAGGCAGCCCCTCCGGTCTTCAGCATCATGAAGGCGGTTGGCGATGCGACGATCAGCGCGGAGATGCCGAAGGCAACCAGGATCGTGTGGATCGAGATGCCGAAGCTGGTGCCGGCCAGTACCATCAGGCCGATTGAACGACCATCGCGCAGGGACCGGCTGATCCATAGCGTCATGTCCGGACCAGGTGTCAGGGCAAGAAGCAGAATGGCGAGGCTGAAGGCGAGGAATGTCGGAAGGCTGGGCACGAAATCCATGGGTGACACCGCAAATCAAGAAGCCCGATAAGGCCGGAGTGTCCTTCCTTATCGGGCTTCGTGCGGCTTGCCAATCGGGTGGTTTATTTCGCCAGATGCGCCTTGAAGGCCTCGGTATAGTCCGCATGCCAGCGCGACAGCGGCGGCCTGTTTTCGATGATGTCGCCAGCAGCCCAGGCAATTCGCTTTTCGTCTGTTGCCCGATCGACGTCGTTGTCCGGGCAAAGGATGTAGAAATCGCCTCGGCCGATGCTTTCCAGCATGAATTCGACCGTCTGTTCAGACGTCCAGGCAGCGGCTGGCTTTTCTGCCCGGCCATTGGCGGTGAGCCCGGTATAGACAAAGCCCGGGATCAGCAGATGCGCTGTGACATTGCAGTCCGGGGTGTTGCGCAATTCGTGCTGAAGCGCTTCGGTGAAGGCCTTCACGCCAGCCTTGGCAACGTTATAGGCCGGATCGCCCGGCGGCGTGGTGATGCCCTGCTTGGAGCCGGTGTTGATGATGGTAGCCGGATCCCTGTGGCTGATCATGCCGGGACCGAAGACCCGTGTGCCGTGCACCACGCCCATCAGATTGACGGCGAGAACATTGTCCCAATTGGCCTGCGGGCCAAACAGGCTGCTGCCCGGCTGGATGCCGGCATTGTTCATCAACAGATGAACGCGGCCGAAGCGCTGGATGACGGCACGCTCAAGCGCTTCCAGTTCGTCGCGCTTGCTGACATCGGTCTCGATGGCAACGATGTCGCTCTCGGGATTGTCCGACAGGGCTGCCACCTGCTGGCAGGCTTCGGCCAGCCTGTCACCGCCGAGATCGGCCAAGACGACGCACATGCCCTTCGACGCGAAAGCCTTGGCGGCGGCCAGACCGATGCCAGAGCCAGCGCCGGTCACGACCGCGACCTTGCCCTTGGCTATCACGGATAGGATGTCTGCCATGTTTTGCTCCTTTCGTCTGTCATTGTGCCGGGACGGCATATGGTATGATTTTCCCGCAAGTCAAACCGTACCGCTTCATCGCATGGATAAGGCGACAGGGTCGAATTTGCACTCGATTGATGCGCGGCTGCGGGGCAAGCGCTTCCTCCGGCGATGATTTTCCAGTCTCCAAGAAAGTCGCGGAAGCGACCTCCAGCGGCGCGCTTGCCCTTGCACCGCGCGGGAATCCGGCTAAAAGTGCCGCCAAACCAGGGGCCCAGGTTGGTCGGGCTCGCCTTCATCAACGGACTTTATCATCATGGCACTCCCGAAAGACGTCAAAAAGGTCGTTCTCGCTTATTCCGGCGGACTCGACACCTCGATCATCCTGAAGTGGCTGCAGACCGAACTCGGTGCTGAAGTCGTTACCTTCACTGCCGACCTTGGCCAGGGCGAAGAGCTCGAGCCGGCGCGCAAGAAGGCCGAGATGATGGGCATCAAGGAGATCTATATCGAGGACGTTCGCGAAGAATTCGTCCGCGATTTCGTCTTCCCGATGTTCCGTGCCAATGCCGTCTATGAAGGCGTCTATCTTCTCGGTACCTCGATCGCCCGCCCGCTGATCTCCAAGCACCTGATCGATATCGCCAAGAAGACCGGCGCCGACGCGATCGCGCATGGCGCCACCGGCAAGGGCAATGACCAGGTTCGTTTCGAACTGTCGGCCTATGCATTGAACCCGGACATCAAGATCATCGCCCCCTGGCGCGACTGGGCTTTCAAGAGCCGTACCGATCTGCTGGCCTTTGCCGAACAGAACCAGATTCCGGTTGCCAAGGACAAGAAGGGCGAAGCGCCGTTCTCGGTCGACGCCAACCTGCTGCACTCGTCGTCCGAGGGCAAGGTTCTGGAAGATCCGTCCGTCGAGGCACCGGAATACGTGCATATGCGTACGATTTCGCCGGAAGCGGCTCCCGACAAGGCGACGACCATCAAGGTCGGCTTCGAAAAGGGTGATGCCGTTTCGATCAACGGCGTTCGCATGAGCCCGGCGACGCTGCTTGCCGAACTCAACAATTACGGCCGCGATAACGGTATCGGCCGGCTCGATCTGGTCGAGAACCGCTTCGTCGGCATGAAGTCGCGCGGTGTCTATGAGACGCCCGGCGGCACGATCCTGCTGTCGGCGCACCGCGCGATCGAATCGATCACGCTTGACCGGGGTGCAGCCCATCTCAAGGACGAGATCATGCCGCGCTACGCCGAACTGATCTATTACGGCTTCTGGTTCTCGCCGGAACGCGAAATGCTGCAGGCGCTGATCGACAGGAGCCAGGAGCATGTCGAAGGCGAAGTGACGCTGAAGCTCTACAAGGGCAATGTCATGGTGATCGGTCGCGAATCGCCCAAGTCGCTGTATTCCGACCAGCTCGTCACCTTCGAAGACGATCAGGGCGCCTATGATCAGAAGGATGCGGCCGGCTTCATCAAGCTGAATGCCCTTCGCCTGCGCACGCTGGCAAAGCGCAATCTGGGCAAATAAGTCAGAGGGTTGATCCCTGCTGCTATCTGCGCCCGCCGTTTTTTGACGGCGGGTTTTTCATGTCCGGGATCGGCTGGTGCGCTGAAAATTGAGATAGGTGCACAGTGCGCCGATCAGCGAATGTGGTCTCATGCAGGTTTGTGTCGTGTCGCCCGCCTTCGGCTAGCTGGTGCGGCCGAAGAAATCGAGAACCTTGGCATAGGAATCGGCATTGTCGAGGTTGCCGATCATTTCAGCCAGGGCATGCTGGGTGCGGTAATATTCGGCATAGTCGAATTCGGTATTGTCGGTGAGATCGGACAGATCCGCGACATTGCCATGGCGATCGACGGCCTGAAGCGGCAGCTCGGTGGATAGTTCCCGGTAGGTATCCTCGTCGATTTCGGCACGATCGAAACTTTCGACGGCAATTTCGCGCAGCCGGCGCGGTGTCATGCTGGCAAAGACGGAAAGTGCTTCCTCGAATGTCTCGCGTTCTCGCGAGACCAGAGGCTTTGGCGAGAGCTCGCTTAGCCTTACCTCTTGCTGGAGGTTGCTTTCCTTGACCTTCAGAGACGGGCCGCCAATCGGCCGTATTGGAAACACTTCCATGGCACACACCATCCTTTCATAGGATATATCGATCTATCTCCCAGTTCTAATTTTCGTCAATGTTGATGGAACAAAGTTGTGGGTCATATTCATTTTTGTTCACTGCTTTTTGTGTGCTTGTCATCTGTTCGTCGCGATAGCATACCGGATGGACGTGCTTCGCGGATCGGAAGCGCCATCGAAGGAGATGCTGATGACTGGTTCCCTCGTCTATAATCCTGCCGTTTTCGAATGGACGGGCCCGCATGGCCTGCCGAAATTCGAGGCGGTTGCTGATGGCGATTTCGCGCCGGCCTTCGAGGCGGGTTTGGCCGAGCACGATACCGAAATCGATCTGGTCGCGGGCAATGCGGAAGCGCCAAGCTTTGAAAACACCATTGTCGAGCTAGAATTGGCCGGCGATAATCTTTCCCGCGTGTCGGCGCTGTTCTGGAATCGGGCGGGCGCACACACGAATCCGGCCATCCAGGCGCTGGAACGAGAGATTGCCCCAAAGATGTCGCGCCACTATTCCAAGATCGGCATGAATGTCGCGCTGTTTCAGCGGATCGATACGCTGTGGAACGCGCGGGACGAGCTTGGCTTGTCGCTGGAACAGACCCGCGTGTTGGAGCGGCACTGGAAGGGCTTCGTCAAGTCGGGTGCGAAACTTCCAAAGGCGCAGCAGGAGCGCCTTGCGGCGATCAACGAGCGACTGGCGAGCCTCGGGGCACAGTTTGGCCAGAACGTGCTGGCGGACGAAAGCTCATGGATCCTGCCGCTGGCCGGAGAGGATGACCTTGCGGGCATTCCAGGTTTCCTGCGCGATGCCATGGCATCGGCTGCTGCGGCCCATGCCGGCGGGCACGCCTATGTCGTGACGCTTTCGCGCTCTATCATCGAACCCTTTTTGACCTTTTCCGAGCGCCGCGACCTGCGCGAGACAGCGTTCAAGGCCTGGACGGCCCGCGGCATCAATGGCGGCGCAACCGATAATCGCCAGATCGTCAAGGAGACGCTGGCGCTGCGGGCCGAAAAGGCTGCGCTTCTGGGATACGAGAATTATGCTTGCCTCAAGCTCGACAACACCATGGCGAAAACGCCGGACGCGGTGAACGGCCTGCTGATGCAGGTCTGGGAGAAGGCCGTGAAGCAGGCCGAGGGGGAGGAGCACGAACTGGCCGAGCTAATTGCCGGGGAAGGCCGCAACCACGAGGTTGCTCCCTGGGACTGGCGTCACTATGCGGAAAAGCTGCGCGCCCGGAAGTTCAACTTCTCCGAAGCCGAGTTGAAGCCCTATCTGCAGCTTGAGAAGATCATCGAGGCTTGTTTCGATGTTGCCGGCCGTATCTTCGGCATCCGGGCCGTGCCGATGACGGGTGTCGCCGGCTATCACCCCGACGTGCGCGTCTTTGAAATCCGCGACCGGTCGGATCAGCTCGTTGCGCTGTTCCTCGGCGATTATTTCGCCCGTCCGTCGAAGCGGTCGGGTGCATGGATGAGTTCGTTCCAGTCGCAGCACCGGCTGACGCTGAAAAACGGGCATGTCGGCGAAATTCCGATCATCTACAATGTCTGCAATTTTGCCAAGCCGGAGCTGGGTCGCCCGGCGCTTCTGTCGCTCGACGATGCGCGCACGCTGTTTCACGAGTTCGGCCATGCTGCCCATGGCATGCTGTCGAACGTGATCTATCCATCGGTATCGGGCACCAGCGTCTCGCGCGATTTCGTCGAGCTGCCGTCGCAGCTCTACGAACATTGGCTGACGGTGCCCGAAATCCTGAAGACTTATGCCGTGCATTTCGAGACCGGCCAACCGATGCCACAGGCTCTTCTCGAGAAGGTGCTGGCGGCGCGGACTTTCAATGCCGGCTTCACGACCGTTGAGTTCACCTCTTCGGCGCTGGTCGACATGGCGTTCCACACGCAAGGGGCAATCGACGATCCGATTGCCGTTCAGAATGCCGTTCTGGCAAAAATCGGCATGCCTGCGTCCATCGTGATGCGCCATGCCACGCCGCACTTTCAGCACGTTTTTTCCGGCGACGGCTATTCGGCCGGCTACTATTCCTACATGTGGTCGGAAGTTCTGGACGCAGACGCGTTTGCCGCCTTCGAGGAAACGGGCAATGCATTCGATCCGGAAACGGCCAGAAAACTCAAGGAAAACATCTACTCCGTCGGCGGCTCGATCGATCCGGAAGACGCCTATATGGCCTTCCGCGGACGGATGCCGACACCGGAGGCAATGCTGAAGAAAAAGGGGCTGGCGGCTTAGTCAGTCTGCAAGAAAAGGCGATTTTTCTGCGCCGTCGGTAACCATTGAACCGGTGCCGGCGGTTTCCCCTCTTTCGCAATTGCAAAAAAAGGGTTATGAGCGCCCCAAAGTAACAGGCGCGCCACCGGCACTTCACCGGCATTTGCGCCAAAGCCACCAGAGATCCTTATCATGAAAATGCGCAACATCGCGATTATCGCGCACGTCGACCATGGCAAAACAACGCTCGTCGACGAGCTCCTGAAGCAGTCCGGTTCGTTCCGCGACAACCAGCGCACGGTCGAGCGCATGATGGACTCGAACGACCTCGAAAAAGAGCGCGGCATCACCATTCTCGCCAAGGCGACCTCGATCGAGTGGAAGGGCACGCGCATCAACATCGTCGACACCCCCGGCCACGCCGACTTCGGCGGCGAAGTCGAGCGTATCCTGTCGATGGTGGATGGCGCGATCGTTCTGGTCGACTCGTCTGAAGGCCCGATGCCGCAGACCAAGTTCGTCGTTTCCAAGGCTCTGAAGGTTGGCCTGCGCCCGATCGTTGCGATCAACAAGATCGACCGTCCGGACGGCCGCCACGAAGAAGTCATCAACGAAGTCTTCGACCTGTTTGCCAATCTCGACGCCACTGACGAACAGCTCGACTTCCCGATCCTCTACGGTTCGGGTCGCGATGGCTGGATGAACGTCAACCCGGAAGGTCCGAAGGACCAGGGCCTGGCGCCGCTGCTCGACCTGGTTCTGGAACATGTTCCCGAGCCGAATGTCGGCGAAGGCCCGTTCCGCATGATCGGCACGCTGCTGGAAGCCAACCCCTTCCTCGGTCGTATCATCACCGGCCGTATCGCTTCCGGCTCGATCAAGCCGAACCAGTCCGTCAAGGTTCTCAGCCAGGACGGCAAGACCGTTGAAACCGGCCGTATCTCAAAGATCCTCGCGTTCCGTGGCATCGAGCGCCAGCCGATCGAAGAAGCCCATGCCGGCGACATCGTTGCCATCGCAGGTCTGTCCAAAGGCACCGTTGCCGACACGTTCTGTGATCCGTCGGTCACCGAAGCGATGACCGCACAGCCGATCGATCCGCCGACCGTCACCATGTCCTTCCTCGTCAACGACAGCCCTCTGGCCGGCACCGAAGGTGACAAGGTCACCAGCCGTGTCATCCGCGACCGTCTGTTCAAGGAAGCCGAAGGCAATGTCGCGCTGAAGATCGAAGAATCGGACGGCAAGGATTCGTTCTTCGTCTCGGGCCGCGGCGAATTGCAGCTGGCCGTTCTGATCGAAACCATGCGTCGCGAAGGTTTCGAGCTTGCCGTGTCGCGTCCGCGCGTGGTCATGCACAAGGATGAAGACGGCAACGTTCTCGAGCCGATCGAAGAAGTCGTCATCGACGTCGATGAAGAGCATTCCGGCATCGTCGTCCAGAAGATGTCCGAGCGCAAAGCCGAAATGGCCGAGCTTCGCCCGTCCGGCGGCAGCCGCGTTCGTCTGAAGTTCTTTGCACCGACCCGTGGCCTCATCGGTTACCAGTCGGAACTGCTGACCGACACCCGCGGCACCGCGATCATGAACCGTCTGTTCCATGATTATCAGCCTTACAAGGGCGAAATCGGCGGCCGTACCAATGGCGTGCTGCTGTCGAACCAGTCCGGCGAAGCCGTTGCCTATGCCATGTTCAACCTGGAAGACCGTGGTCCGATGATCATCGAACCAGGCGAAAAGGTCTATGCCGGCATGATCATCGGCATCCACAGCCGTGACAACGACCTCGAGGTCAACGTGTTGAAGGGCAAGCAGCTCACCAACATCCGTTCGGCCGGCAAGGACGAAGCTGTTCGCCTGACCCCGCCGATCCGCATGACGCTCGACCGCGCCCTGTCGTGGATCCAGGACGACGAGCTGATGGAAGTGACGCCGAAGAACATTCGTCTGCGCAAGACCTATCTCGACGCCAACGACCGCAAGCGTTTCGGCAAGGCGAAGATCGCCTGATTGTCGAATTCCAGTCTTGATTGTTTTGAACCCCGGCAGAAATGCCGGGGTTTTTGTTTGTGCATGGGATGTGTCAGTGCTTGCGAGATGGGTTAAAAAAGCGTTAAATTTCGGTCTGTGGTCCAGATGATGGGACCGGAAATCGACTGACGGATGAGCCGTTTCGTGATTTCTGCGAGGACGAGAGTAACGTTATGAAGACGTTGTCGATTGATATGCGCCTTGCCGGTCCCCGGGATGGCGCGGCGATTGCCGAAGCCCATCGCAGCGCCTGGCAGCATGCCTATTCCGGCATCATTCCCCATCGTGCCCTGACCCGGATGATCGAGCGGCGGGGGGAAGCCTGGTGGCGCAAGGCGACGCGTGGACCAGCCACGATCCTGGTTGTCGAAGTGGCAGGCGTTGTCGCCGGTTATGCCTCTCTCGGCCTCAACCGTGCCCGTTCCCTGCCGCATGAAGGCGAAATCTACGAGATCTACCTGCGTCCGGAATACCAGGGCATCGGTCTTGGCTATGCGCTGTTCAACGAGGCCCGCCGGCTGCTGAAATCGCTCGGCTGCGATGGAATGGTCGTCTGGTGCCTTGAAGACAGCGAGATTGCTGCCGGCTTCTTCCGCTCGAATGGCGGGATCGACACGGTCGAAGGTATGGAAGATTTCGACAACGTGCATCTGAAGAAGCTGGGTTTCGTCTGGAACTGAGCCTCGGCTCGTCATCCTGACGGCATTGGAGCGTCGGGCAACAGGCTGTGTCGGCTGGAGTGGGTAGGGCCATTCAGTCTTTCCTGGCGGCTGACAAATCAGTAGCTCGAGCACCGCCGCACTTTACCATTCCCACGCTTCGCCCAAAGCCGTGTTGCAATGCGCCATCTTTCGCTTTAGGAAACGCGGGATTTCAACACTCCCACGGGGTCCAAAATGCGCATCGATGCAATTGCCATTGGCAAGAATCCGCCGGAAGACATCAACGTCATCGTTGAGGTTCCGGTTGGCGGTCAACCGATCAAGTATGAAATGGACAAGGAAGCCGGCACGCTGGTGGTCGACCGTTTCCTCTACACCCCGATGACCTATCCGGGTAACTACGGTTTCGTGCCGCACACGCTCTGCCTCGACGGCGATCCGCTGGACGTGCTGATCTGTAACACGCGTCCGCTGGTGCCGGGTTGCGTTATCAACGTCCGCCCGATCGGCGTCATGCTGATGGAAGACGATGGCGGCATGGACGAAAAGATCCTTGCCGTTCCGGTTCCGAAGCTGACCCGCCGTTACGACAAGATCACCAATTATACCGACCTGCCGGAAATCACCCTGAAACAGATCCAGCACTTCTTCGAGCACTACAAGGATCTCGAGCCGGGCAAGTGGGTCAAGATCGGCGGCTGGCGCGACGTGGATGTCGCCAAGCAGCTGATCCTGGAATCGATCCAGCGCGCGACGGAAGAAAAGAAATAAGCGTCAGCCCGTCAGAACAACGTCGAGCTTTTCTGCCAAATCCTCCGGGTCGCCATCGATCCGGAGGATTTTTTGTCTGGATGTATCGCCGGATATAACCGCGATCGAGGACTTGGGGCAGCGTAGCGTCTTGGAGACCAGGGCGATCAGGGCCTTGTTGGCCTTTCCCTTTTCCGGAACGGCCGTGACCCGGGCTTTCAGGTAAACCTGCCCGTCGGCCGAAATGTCGGCGCCCTCCAGCATGTCGCGCCCGCCATTCGGCGTCAGCCGTATGGCGAGCAGCAGATGGTCGGCGGCAATCCGGTAGGGCTTGTTCACGCCACCAGCGGGTAGATCGTGTTCCACAACAGCGAGCGTGCGAAGAAGATCAGGACGAGTACGACGATCGGCGAGATGTCGATCCCGCCGAGATCGGGCATGAAGCGACGGATCGGGCGTAGCACGGGCTCGGTGACATTGTAGAAGAACGAGCCGAGCGAGGCGACGAAGCGATTGCTCGAATTGATGACGTTGAAGGCATAGAGCCACGAGAAGATCGCGCTGCCGATCAGAATCCAGGTGAAGATGCTGAGTACGAGATCGATGGTTTGAAATAGCGCAAGCATTCAAAGTCTCCATTTCTTGGTTGACAGAGATGTAGACATTGGCGACTTAACGGACAAGTGGATGGGGCGCCCGCATTCGAAATCATGTTTAACGGGCTGGTTTGTCCCGCTGTTTCTGAAAGTTTTCGACATGACCCCTTCTTCCGCCGGCGACCGTTTTGCTGCGTTCCGGCATAAATCCTATACGCGCTTCTTCTTTGCCCGTTTTCTAGGTGCCTTTGCGACCCAGATTCTCAGCGTCTCGGTTGGCTGGCAGATGTATGACCAGACCGGTAGCGCCTTCTATCTCGGCCTGATCGGCCTGGTGCAGTTTCTTCCGGCGTTGTTGCTGATACTCGTCACCGGCTCGGTTGCCGACCGCTACAATCGCCGTGCCATTGTTGCAGCCTGCATGGTGCTGAGCTCGCTTTGCGCGGCGGCGATGCTGGGACTGACGTTGGCGGATGCCTTCGAGCCGACGATCGTCTTTGCCATTCTCGTCCTGTTCGGGATAGAGCGGGCGTTTGCGGCGCCGGCCGTGCAGTCCCTGGCACCCAATCTGGTGCCGACTGCGGATCTTGCCAACGCTGTCGCCTGGAATTCGTCGTCCTGGCAGACGGCGTCGATCATCGGCCCTGTTGCCGGCGGCCTGCTCTATGGCGCGAGCCCGGTACTCGCCTATTCGACGTCGCTGGCGTTTTTCCTCGGGGCTGCCGTTCTGGTCTTCCTGGTGGAGCGGCCGGTCCAGCGCATGTCGAACAAGGCCGTCACCAGGGACACGCTGCTGGCCGGCTTCCGCTTCATCTTCGGTGAGAAGATCGTGCTGGGAGCGATCTCGCTCGATCTGTTTGCCGTTCTGCTTGGTGGTGCCGTCGCACTCATGCCGGTGTTTGCGCGCGATATCCTGACGCTCGGGCCATGGGGCCTCGGCCTGTTGCGCGCGGCGCCGGGTATCGGCGCCATCCTCGTCGCCATTGCGCTTGCGAGTTATCCGGTCCGCCACAATGCTGGTGTGTTCATGTTCGTCGGCGTTGCATTGTTCGGTGCCGGAACGATCATGTTCGGCCTGTCGCAGACCGCCTGGGTGTCTATCGTTGCGCTGATGCTGATGGGGGCTGCCGACATGGCGTCGGTCTATGTGCGCGAGACACTCATCGCGCTCTGGACGCCGGATGAGGTGCGCGGTCGCGTCAATGCGGTCAACATGGTGTTTGTCGGGGCGTCGAACGAGCTTGGCGAGTTTCGCGCCGGGACCATGGCACATTTCATCGGGCCGGTCGCGGCCGTGGTCGTCGGTGGCGTCGGCACGTTGGCGGTTGCCGGGCTCTGGGCTTTCGGCTTTCCGCAGTTGCGCAAGATCGACAGCCTTGAAGCGCCAGAGCCTCAGGCGGGCAAATGAGCCTTTTCGAAAATCAGGTCGAGAAAATTCGATAGCCAGGCGCGAAGCGGCGCATCGAAGATCATCCGTCCATCCAGGTGATCGCGACCCTGCTGGGCGTTCGGCAGGACGAAGCGGTGGGCGCCATGCACGACCCAACGGTGCATCATGGCTCTGGTCAATTCGGCATGGAACTGGACGCCCCAGGCATTCTGGCCGTAGCGGAAGGCCTGGTTCGGATATATGTCGCCTTCCGCCAGCAGCTTGGCTCCATGCGGCAGGCTGAAGCCTTCGCGGTGGAAGTGGTAGACCATCTGCGGCCAGTGCATCAGTACGCGGCCATGCTCTGTGGGGCGGATCGGATACCAGCCGATCTCGGTGCGTTGCTCCCGGTCGGCCTCCACCTTGCCACCGAGTTGGCGCGCCAGCATCTGGGCACCGAGGCATATGCCGAGATAGGGTTTGTTTTCCTTCAGCGGTATATCCAGCCAGTCGATCTCGCGCTTGACGAACTCGTCGGGATCGTTGGCGCTCATCGGTCCGCCGAAGACGACGGCACCGGCGTGGCTGGCCAAGGTGCAGGGCAGTTTTTCTCCGAGCACCGGACGACGGATATCCAGAGGATAACCCTTTTCTTCCAGCATCTGTCCGACACGACCGGCACTGGAGCGTTCCTGATGCAGGACGATCAGAACAGGTTGTTTACGCGTAGCGCGCGTCGGGTCATGGAGCATCGTCGCTTGCTCCCATTCCGGCGCGGGCTGCGGCCTCCTGGCGCTGGATCACACGGCCGCGCGACGAGACCCCCAGCAGATCGGCAACCCGCCAGATGGCGTGATCCTCCATCTCGCTGCGGTTTCCGTCTGCATAGACGATGTCCCAGAGAATGCCGATCAATTGTTCTCGTGCCGGCTCGTCGAGATGACGCTTTAGGTCGGTGGTAAATCGGTAGTAATCGACGGCTTCATTTTCCGCTTCCTGACCGGCGGCAATCAGTGCTTCAAGCTTGGCCTCGTCGAGATCATATTGCTCCTGCAGGATCGCGCGCAGTTTTTTCCTTTCTGCATCGCGGACCACGCCATCGGCTTCCATGACCTGAAAACACAGCGCCGCGACAGCGATGCGCGGGTCATCAGGTGCGAAAACCGCCGGTGGGCGGTCTTGCGTGATCGATTGGAAAAAGGATTGCAGACGTTCGAGCATAGAGATCCTATCAGAACAGTTTGAGCCGGGTCTTTGCCTCGGGCGCGGCGCGGCTGTGATCCTTGACGCCCGGGTCATCGGGCGGGCGACCGAAGAACGGTTCGACTATGTCGTCAGCCTTGATGGATTGTTCGCGATCCGCAAGGGGAAGCGGCGCTGCCGCCTGCTTCTTTGCCGCAGCTTCCGGCTTTTCCTCGATCACCACCGGTGTTTCTGCATCGACGATCGGGGCGGGCGGCGTTGGAGCCTGCTCCGGTTCCTTCGGCACGATCGGTGGTAGGGTTCCCAGGGCTTTTTCAGCGCCCGACAGATTGCCTTCCTCGATCGGACCTTCAATCTGGTCGAAGGGAACCTTCCATTCGAAAGCATCCAGGCGACCGGTCACGGGCGAGATCGGCATCCAGCGTTCGGAGACATGGCCGTCGGCGACCCAGGCGGGATCGCGGGCTGCCTTGACCGCCTGGCCCATCCAGTGACGGATGCGGCCCTGGTCGCCTGTTTCTGCCTCCTCGATATCGGCGAGCAGAAGATAGACGCGCTCGCGCGATTCGATCCGGGCGGCCGCTTCCGCCTTGGCACGCGCCTTGTCGAATTCCTGCGCCTCGAGGGCCGCCTCGGCAACGGCCAGCAGGGATTCGATGTTGTTTGGCTTCAGCGCTTCGAGCTTTTCGGCCTTCTTCAGACGGTCCACGCCACTGTCACCGCTTCGCGACCGCACATAGGCCTGGGCGATTTCCGGATGGGGTGAAAGCCTCCACACCTGTTCCAGCGTATGGGCGGCCTTGCGCAGATTGTCTTCGCGTTGATAGGCCTTGGCGGCGACGATGGCAGCCGGCACAAGATCCTTGGCAAGCTTCAGCGCCTTCAGGGCATGATCGCGGGCGGCCACCGGTTCGCCTTCAAGCTGATCCTGCGCCTTTGCGGTCAGCAGGACGGCCTTGAGACGATCGGCCTCGTAGCGGTCAAGCACATGGGCAACCCGCTGCTGGTCGAGCAGGCGGATCGCATCATCCCAGTGACCGGCACGGCAGCGATATTCGAGCGTCGCCTTGGCAGCCCAAGGCAGGTAGGGGGCGTTCTCGGCTGCGGTCTCGGCATATTGGCGGGCCGCCTCATGAGCGCCGAGGCGGCTTGCCTCGACATAGAGACCGCGCAGGCCAAGCTCCCTGGTTTCGGCATCCTCCGACATCTGCTGGAACAGTCGCCGTGCTTCGTCGTGGCGGCCTTCGATGAGCGACGCCTGGGCGTCGAGCACGAGGATCAGCGGTTCCTGGTCGGCGCGCAGCAGGCCGCGGGCACGCGCGCTCATCTTGCGGGCGAGAATGGCATTGCCGGCGCCGGCCGCTATCAGGCCGGTGGAGAGGGCCTGATAGCCACGGTCACGGGTGCGGGCGCGGAAATAGCGGCGGACGGAATGCGGTGAAGTCCAGAGCGTGCGAAACAGCCACCAGAAGGCCATCACGACTGCCACGATGCCGATGATGATCGTTGCGGCCACCATCAGGCTCATTTCGATCAACTGGCCTTCCCAGATGATCGACAGGGATCCGGGCCGATCCGCCAGCCAGGAGAAGCCGAAGCCGAGAACGAGAATGGTGATGAAAAAGAACAGGATCTTCAGAACAGTCGTCATTGTCTCAGCCCCCAGTTCCGCCGGTTGTTCCGGCAGATGCCCCGCCAACGGTGCTGGCAAGGGCTGCGCCGATCGTGGCTTCGACCTCGACGCGCTTGCTCAACGTCGTGGCAAAGTCCGTCGAGGCCGCTTTGCCGGCTTCGGGCAGCGTTTGCCATTCCAGGGATGCGCCCTTCAGGTCGCCGTTCTGAAGCTTGTTTTCGATACGGGCGACAATGGCTTCCGGCGTTTCTCCCTCGATATTGCCGACGGGGCGAACCTTGATGACCGACAAAGCGCCGGACAGCAGCCGGTCGGCAATGCCCTGGTCCGGATCGGGCTGATGGATGGCAGCAAGGATCGCATCGGCGGTTTCACCAAAACCATTGGCGAGATCGGCGCGCGACGGAATGCCGGTCGCAGCCATCGGCGAAAGCGCCTGCACGGCGGGATCATCCGGTGCGACGCTTCTCAGCGCATCCAGTTCGGACATGAAAGGACCGCCACGATCGATGGCGGTCTTCAGGCCGGCCAGCGCGATCGCACGCGCCATTTCCACGTCGTTGCGCGGTTCCTCGATTTTCTTCTCCGCCTCGGCCAGTCGTGCCTCACTCTGGTTCAGAGCTTCGGCATTGCTGGCGACATCGCTGCGCAAGGCCGCGATGGCATCTCTCGAGAGGGTGATCTGGGCATTGAGTTCGTTCAGCGCTGCTGGGTCGATTGTCGGCGCCGCCGCGCTGGCCGCCTGAACGGAGGCTTCCAGTGCCGCAACGCGGTCGGCCAGTTCTTGGTTGGCCAGTCCGCTGTCGGCTGCCGGGGCAGGCTGTGCCGCTGCAAGGCGTGCCACTTCGGCTTTCAGCGCCTGGAGTTCGGCGTTGTCGGCCGGTGCCGCAGCGCTTGGTTTCTCGGGGCCAATTCCCGGGACAATGCCGGCATATTGCATGCTGCCGGCGAGCGCCAGGGCAACCAGACCACCAAAGATACCGGAGGCGATCAGCGTCGATGTCGCCGGTGACTGGCGAGCCGGCTCACGCGGAGGGGGAGAGGTTTCTGCAACCGTCTCCTGATAGGATGGATACGGGGCCGGTTCTGGTTCCGACTCCGGGATCGGTGCCTCGGCCCGAATGCCGGTTGGTTCAGCATCGTCTACAGGGGTGACGGGGACTTCGACAAATGTCGGCTCGCCTTCTGTAGCCGTGTCAGAGGCGGCGACGGTGTCTGTAGCGGTGGTTGGCGCGCCGGTTTCCTCTGCGGACAGGTCAATCGTGACCGGATCGTCCGAGGACTTCGATCGGCGGGGTGGCTTTCCGGAAACCATGGCAACCTCTTCATTTCCCAGCATCGACCTAAACGTAGTCAGTCAGTCCGTCGAAGGAAAGGGAGAAGATCGATTTTGAGCCTGCGACCTTCAGATGAGATCGAGAAGCAGATCCTCATTGGGGTCGGACGGCCATACGGCGCTTGCGCGAAGATCGGGTGGCAAGGTCTCGGCAATCTTTTTGCTCAGGCACAGCAGGCGCATTTTCTTGATGCGTCGCTTGTCGTCGTTCATCGGCGGCAGCGACACGAAATGCCTTGCGGTTTCCGTCGAATACAGAAGAGCCACGTCTGGCCATGGATCGAAGGCTGCTTGCAGCCTCGTCGGGTGGTGGTCGATCGGCAGCATGCGGTAACATTCTGCAACGGCGAGCTTCAGGCCGGCCGCATTCAATCGGGCTTCCAATCCGGGCGTCCTGGGAGTGCCTGCCAGATACAGGAGACCGTTGTCTCTGCCGTTATCCCATTCGGCAAGAATGCGATCGGCCAGAGCCTCGCCATCTCCTCCGCCGACAAGGACATTGGTGAAGCCGAGGTTCTGCGCTGCCTCGGCCGTCCTCGTGCCAACGGCAAATACGGGAAGTGCCAGGAGGGGCGACAGGTCCTGCCCGAGACTGGCCAGGACTCGAACGGCTTCGCTGCTTGTCACGACCAGAGCACGCGGTGCCTCGGCCAAAGCCCGGCGCAGCGTGTCGATCTGGTGGTGCGCCTGCATCAGCGGCAGGAGCACTGGCTGGTGGCCGCGACGCCGAAGCTGGGCAGCGGTTTTGTCCGCTGACGGTTCAGGTCGCGTCACCAGAACGCGCATGGGGTCAGCTCCAGCTGGTGAAGAAGCCGCTGCCGGCCTTGGCGCGGATCGCTTCGCCGGCCTCCCGGCCAAGCTTTGCGGCATCGGAACCATGGCCTTCAGCTGCGATATCGAAATACTGGCTGCCGTCCGGGGTCAGGATTGTTCCCGAAAAACGAAGGTGATTGCCCTCGATGGTCGCAAGGCCGGCAATTGGTGTGCGACAGGAACCATCGAGTGCGCCGAGAAAGGCACGCTCGCAGGTGACGGCGTCGAAAGTCGGACGATCGTTGATGGCTGCCAGAAGCGCATTGACGCCGTTGTCGCCGATCCGGCTCTCGATGCAGATCGCGCCCTGGGCCGGTGCCGGCGGAAATTCGGACGGGTCGAGCAGTTGCGTCGGCACATCCTGCTTGCCGAGGCGCTTCAGGCCGGCGAAGGCAAGTAGTGTCGCATCGACCTCACCGTCTGCGAGTTTGCGCAGGCGAGTGTCGACCGCGCCCCGAAAGGTGATGACTTTCACATCCGGTCGAATGCGGCGGATCAGCGCCTGGCGTCGAAGCGACGCGGAGCCGACGGTCGCGCCATGCGGCAATTGCTGCAGGCTCGGAGCCGTGCGGCCGATGACCGCATCGCGCACATCTTCGCGTGGCAGAAAGGCGGAAAGATACAGGCCATCGGGCAACTTCGTCGGCATGTCCTTGGAAGAATGCACGGCAAGATCGAGTGCGCCCGAGCTCAGCTGCTGCTCCAGTTCCTCGGTGAAAAGGCCCTTGCCGCCGATCTCCGACAGGGCACGATCGGTGATCCGGTCGCCTTTTGTCGAAAGCACGACGATCTCGAACATCTCTTCCGGCAGGTTATGGGCGAGCATCAGGCGATCGCGTGTCTCGTGAGCCTGGGCAAGCGCCAGCGGACTTCCGCGTGTGCCGATGCGGAAAGGTTTTGTTTGCATCCGATCAGATCCGTTGTTACCGACTGTCCTCGTAGACCGGTTTCCCGGTCACCGCAATCAATGAACAGGGTCCATGACGTCGCAACTCCGTATTCTCGGTCTCGAAACCAGCTGTGACGAAACGGCGGCTGCAGTGGTCACACGTCTTCCGGACGGGACCGCCGTCACGGAGGCCGACGTGGTCCTCAGCCAGCTGGACGAACACAGCGCCTATGGCGGTGTCGTGCCGGAAATCGCGGCGCGTGCGCATGTCGAGGCCCTCGATACGCTGATCGAAGAGGCCTTAACCCGGGCGGGCATCACGCTTGCCGACATCGATGCGATCGCGGCGACCTCCGGGCCCGGATTGATCGGCGGGCTGCTGGTCGGTCTGATGACCGGCAAGGCGATGGCGCGCGCTTCGGGCAAGCCGCTCTATGCGATCAACCATCTGGAGGGCCATGCGCTGACGGCGCGGCTGACGGATGGCGTGGCTTTTCCCTATCTGATGCTGCTGGTCTCCGGCGGTCATACGCAGCTGGTTCTGGTCAAGGGCGTCGGCGACTACGAGCGCTGGGGCACGACGATCGACGATGCACTGGGCGAAGCCTTCGACAAGACCGCCAAGCTGTTGGGCCTGCCTTATCCGGGTGGCCCGGCGGTCGAGCGCGCAGCTGCTACCGGCAATGCCAAGCGGTTTGCCTTTCCCCGGCCGCTGGTCGGCGAAGCCCGGCTCGACTTTTCCTTTTCAGGCCTGAAGACGGCGGTGCGGCAGGCGGCCGAAGGCATAGCGCCGGTCACCGACCAGGATATTGCCGATATATGCGCCTCGTTCCAGCGGGCGATTTCGCGCACGCTGATGGACCGTATCGGCCGTGGACTGCAGCGCTTCCACGAGACGTATCCCGATGCGGTCGAGCCGGCGCTGATCGTTGCCGGCGGGGTTGCCGCCAATCAGGAGGTCCGCCGCACGCTCGACGAGCTCTGCGCCCGGCACCGGTTCCGCTTCGTCGCCCCGCCGCATCGTCTGTGTACCGACAATGCGGTGATGATTGCCTGGGCAGGCCTTGAACGTATGGCGCTCGGGATGGCTCCCGACGACTTGAATGTCGCGCCGCGCTCGCGCTGGCCGCTGGATGCCGGCGCTCAGGCTTTGCTTGCCTATGGCAAACGCGGAGCCAAGGCATGAGCGGGCACGAGCGGATTGCCGTCGTCGGCGCCGGTGCTTTCGGCAGGGCGCTCGCTGCGGTCATGGCGCAAGAGGGCCGGGCGGACGTTGTGCTCGTCGGGCGCGACGCCTCGCTAATGGCGGATCTGGCCGCGTCCGGCATTCAAGATACGGCATTGCCAGGTATCCAGTTGCCGGCGGCCTTGCGCTATTCGGCGCGGCCCGCAGATATCGCGGACGCCGATATCGTGCTTTTTGCCATGCCGTCGCAGGCGCAGCTCGATGCCGCACGTGTCTATGGTCCCCATCTCGGCAAGCATGTGCCGGTTGTCATCTGTGCCAAGGGCATCGAGAAACAAACCGCCCGATTGCTGACCGATGTGCTGGAAGAGGCGCTTCCCGATCATCCGATCGCGGTGCTGTCCGGTCCAGGCTTCGCTGCCGATATCGCCAAGGGACTGCCCACGGCGATGGCGCTCGCTGCCGCCGATCTTGCCACCGCCGAACGGCTGGCCAAGGCGATTTCGGGCAAGACCTTCCGGCTCTATGCCTCGGATGACCGGGTTGGTGTGCAGCTTGGCGGTGCGCTGAAGAACGTGCTGGCGATCGCCTGTGGTGTGGTCGAAGGCATGGGCTTGGGCGATTCCGCCCGGGCCGCGCTGATCGCCCGTGGACTGGCGGAAATGTCGCGTCTGGTCGAGGCGATGGGCGGGCGTGGCGATACCGTGCGCGGCCTGTCCGGCCTTGGAGACCTGGTGCTGACGGCGACAAGCCACCAGTCGCGCAACCTGCGCTTCGGCATCGGTCTCGGGCGTGGCGAGGATATGGCCGCGGGGAATGGTCCGCTGGTCGAAGGCGCCTTTGCCGCGGCGGTTGCCGCCCGTCTGGCCGAAGGCCTGAATGTCTCCATGCCGATCACCCAGGCGGTGGCGGCGATCATCGATGGACGTCTTGATATTCCAACCGTGATCACGCAGTTGATGTCACGTCCGATCACCACCGAATAAACACCATCCCGAAGGAGCGTTTCATGCTGTTTGCCGTCATCTGCGCCGACAAGCCCGGTCATCTCAACCTCAGAATGGAAACGCGGCCGCCGCATGTGGAATGGCTGAACGGCCTGAACGCTGCCGGCACGCTCAAGATCGGCGGCCCGTTCCTCGACAGCGACGGCAAGCCCTGCGGGTCGATGCTGCTGATCGCAGCCGACAGCCTGGAGGACGCCAAGGCTGTCGCAGCGCAGGATCCCTATGCCAAGGCCGGCCTGTTCGAAACGGTCGAGATCAAACCCTATAACTGGGTCTTCAACAACCCGGAGGCGTGAGCAGCATGGCGTTCTGGCTCTACAAGTCCGAGCCGTTCAAGTGGTCCTGGCAGATGCAGAAGGATGCGGGCGCCACCGGTACCGAATGGACCGGTGTGCGCAATTATCTGGCGCGCAACAACATGCGGGCGATGAAGATCGGCGACAAGGGCTTCTTCTATCATTCGAACGAAGGGCTCGAAGTCGTCGGCATCGTCGAGGTCTGTGCTCTGTCGCATCCGGACTCCACCGCTGAAGGCGATGCGCGCTGGGACTGCGTCGACATCCGGGCTGTCTGTGACATGCCGAAGCCCGTCACGCTGAAAGACGTGAAGGCGAGTTCGGCACTGGAAAAAATGGCGCTGGTTACCTCCATGCGGCTTTCTGTGCAGCCGGTGACGGAAGAGGAATATTTCGAGGTCTGCCGCATGGGCGGGCTGGAAAACCCACCGGTCTGAGCCTTTGAAAACAGATCCCGAGCGTTTCATCCTCGACAATACAAGTCTGCTTGCGCCGCCGCATGTGCCGGAAATCCGGCTGCATCTGGCGAGCGAGGTTCACGACCTGTGGCTGAAGACCGAGGATGACCTCGAGGCGATCGGCCTGCCGCCGCCGTTCTGGGCGTTCGCCTGGGCCGGCGGCCAGGGGCTTGCGCGCTACGTCCTGGATCATCCCGAGACCGTGCGCGGCAAGCGGGTTCTCGATTTTGCCAGCGGCTCCGGCCTGGTGGCGATTGCTGCGGCCATGGCCGGGGCTTCCGATGTGGTGGCCGCAGATATCGATCCGTGGGCGAAAAATGCCGTGCGGCTGAATGCCGCGGCGAATGGCGTGACGCTCGATTTCACCAATGACGACCTGATCGGCATGTCGGTGGATGCGGATGTCGTTCTGGCCGGTGACGTGTTTTACGACGGAGATTTTGCCGCGGCGCTGAAGGGCTGGTTCGGGCGATTGGCGGCAGCCGGCACGATGGTCCTTGTCGGCGATCCGGGCCGGAGTTACCGGCCGACTGAACATCTGGAAGCGCTTGCCACCTATCAGGTGCCGGTCACACGGGTGCTGGAAGACAGCGAAGTGAAGAAGACGACCGTCTGGCGGTTCGTCTGAGCCGATTTCGCTGGGCAGGCGGGTTCAGGGGCGAATCACGCAGACGCCGGCTTCAAACGAGCAGGCGGCACCGGGTGCATCCTC
The DNA here is from genome assembly GCF_902706095.1 of Rhizobium sp. 18065. GTDB lineage: Bacteria > Pseudomonadota > Alphaproteobacteria > Rhizobiales > Rhizobiaceae > Allorhizobium. The sequence goes on along the minus strand of NZ_CACSJP010000007.1, from coordinate 120,930 downwards.
AGAAATCTCGATGATCCGCGCCTTGGGCGCCTTGTAGGACACGACGGCAGGCCTGGCTGTGCCATCGCGATAGAAATAGATTCCATTGCCCTTGATGCGAACAGCCGCGATATTTCCGGCAAAGGTGCCGACGCCCGGCACCACCGAAGGAAGGCCGTTGCCGCCGATCACGGCCTGCGACCGGTTATGATGCGACCGGTTATTATGACCATGATGGCGATAGTCTCCGGCGATGGATGCCGTGGAGAGTGCGATCGTGGCGATGGCTGCTGCGCCTGCCAGCGTGAACCGATAGACCGTCATTGGCGCGCTCCTCTGCAGCGTGGTTAACGTAACGTTAACGCACAATGCCGCATACAGTTGCTAAAGTCATCCGCCGACGTGGTTTTTTCGTAAGGGGGATATTGGGGTGCTGCCTAGGCTAAAGTTCTATCGAACCGAATCGATTAAATTGAAAACGTCAAGCGAATGTGCTTGTCGTCCGGGGTGTCGAGGATTAAAGCCGTGATGCAGTGCACCCGATCTGGGCTGCGAACACTGTAATGGATCTCCGAAAACTCGGACCGCATCGAAACGCCGCGAGGTTTAGATGGCGAATGTGACGAAAAACCGGCCTCTGTCGCCGCATCTGCAAATTTACAAGCCAATCCCGACCATGATGGCGTCGATCATACACCGCATTACCGGTGCTGCGCTGTATTTCGGTACCGTGCTTGTCGCCTGGTGGCTGATCGCCATGGCGTCGGGTGGTGTGTACTACGACTGGGTGCAGTGGGCGATGAACTCGATCATCGGCAAGCTGATCCTGATCGGCTACACTTGGGCGCTGATGTATCACATGCTCAGCGGCCTTCGCCACTTCATGTGGGATCTCGGCTATGGCTTCGAGAAGCATTTTACCACCAAACTGGTGAAGGTCTCCTTCGTCGTGTCACTCTGTCTGACCGCGCTGATCTGGGTCATCGCCTACATCGTGCGCTAGGGAGATAAATTCATGGATATGCGTACACCTCTCGGCAAGGTTCGCGGTCTTGGATCCGCCAAGGATGGCACCGAGCATTTCTGGCGCCAGCGCGTCACGGCCGTCGCCAACGTTCCGCTCCTTATCATTTTCGTCGTCTTCCTCGTCATGTACGGCGGCGCGCCGTATGAAGAAGTGACGGCCGCCCTGTCGAACCCGCTGGTTGCGGTGATCATGGGCCTGGTGGTCATCTCCGGCATCATTCACATGAAGCTTGGCATGCAGGTCATCGTCGAAGACTACGTGCACGCGGAAATTCCGAAGCTCGTGCTTCTGATGCTCAACACATTCTTTGCAATCTTGATGGGCGCGCTCTGTCTTTTCGCCATCTTGAAGATCGCATTCGTAGGATAATTCAAAATGGCACCCACTCATAACACTGCCCCGAACGGCAAGGCCTATATCTACGTCGACCATTCCTACGACGTCGTGGTCGTTGGTGCCGGTGGCGCCGGTCTGCGCGCGACGCTTGGAATGGCCGAGCAGGGCTTCAAGACCGCCTGCATCACCAAGGTTTTCCCGACCCGTTCGCATACGGTTGCGGCGCAGGGTGGTATTGCCGCCTCGCTCAACAACATGACGCCGGACTCGTGGCAGTGGCATCTGTATGACACTGTCAAGGGGTCCGACTGGCTCGGTGACGTCGATGCCATGCAGTATCTCGCCATGGAAGCGCCGAAGGCGGTCTATGAGCTCGAGCATTACGGCGTGCCGTTTTCACGCAACGAGGAAGGCAAGATCTACCAGCGGCCGTTCGGCGGTCATATGCAGAACTACGGCGAAGGCCCGCCGGTGCAGCGCACCTGCGCTGCCGCCGACCGGACCGGCCACGCCATCCTGCACACACTGTATGGCCAGTCGCTCAAGCACAATGCCGAGTTCTTCATCGAATATTTCGCCCTCGACCTGATCATGTCCGAGGACGGCAGCAAATGCACCGGCGTCGTCGCCTGGAACCTCGACGATGGTACCATCCACCGCTTCTCGGCGAAGATGGTCGTGCTGGCGACCGGCGGTTATGGCCGCGCCTATTTCTCCGCGACTTCGGCCCATACCTGCACCGGCGACGGCGGCGGCATGGTTGCCCGCGCTGGCCTGCCCCTGCAGGACATGGAATTCGTGCAGTTCCATCCGACTGGCATCTATGGTGCGGGCTGCCTGATCACCGAGGGCGCACGCGGCGAAGGCGGTTATCTGGTCAATTCCGAGGGTGAACGCTTCATGGAGCGTTATGCACCGTCAGCCAAGGACCTTGCCTCGCGTGACGTTGTCTCGCGCTGCATGACGCTGGAAATCCGCGAGGGTCGCGGCGTCGGCAAGAACAAGGACCACATCTACCTGCATCTCGACCATCTGGATCCGGCGGTCCTGAATGAGCGCCTGCCAGGCATTTCGGAATCGGCGAAGATTTTTGCCGGCGTCGATGTCACCCGCGAGCCGATCCCGGTCCTGCCGACCGTGCACTACAACATGGGCGGCATCCCGACCAACTACTGGGGCGAAGTGCTGAATGCCGACAGCGACAATCCGGAACGGGTTCTGCCCGGCCTGATGGCGGTCGGCGAAGCCGGTTGCGCTTCGGTGCACGGCGCCAACCGTCTCGGCTCCAACTCGCTGATCGACCTGGTCGTCTTCGGTCGTGCTGCGGCCATCCGCGCGGCTGAGGTCATCGACCGTGCAGTGCCGATCCCGGCGCTGAACACTGCCGCCTGCGACAAGATCATGGATCGCTTCGACAGCATCCGCAATGCCAGTGGCTCGACGCCGACTGCCGTCTTGCGTGACAAGATGCAGCGCGCCATGCAGGAAGACGCCGCCGTGTTCCGCACACAGGACGCGCTGGAAAGCGGCTGCCGCCGCATTTCGGCGATCTGGAAGGAACTACCCGACATCAAGGTCACCGACCGCTCGATGATCTGGAATTCCGATCTGGTCGAAACGCTCGAACTGCACAACCTCATGGCCAATGCGATCACCACGGTCTATGGCGCCGAGGCCCGCAAGGAAAGCCGCGGCAGCCACGCTCGCGAAGACTATGTCGACGGTCCTTTCTCCGGCCGCGACGACGTCAACTGGCGCAAGCATACGCTGGCCTGGGTCAACGAGGCCGGCGACGTGAAACTCGACTACCGCCCGGTTCACACTGAACTCATTGCCGAAGGCATCGATCCCTACAAGATCGCGCCCAAGGCACGTGTTTATTGATCTGCAGAGGAACTGGACATGGTTGAACTCGCTCTCCCCAAGAACTCCCAGATGACCGAAGGCAAGGTCTGGCCGAAGCCGACCGCTGCCAAGAATGTTCGTGAATACCGCGTCTATCGCTGGAACCCGGATGACGGCCAGAACCCGCGCATCGATACATTCTACATCGATATCGACGATTGCGGCCCGATGGTTCTCGATGGGCTTTTGTACATCAAGAACAATATCGACCCGACGCTGACGCTGCGTCGCTCCTGTCGCGAAGGCATCTGCGGATCTTGCGCGATGAATATCGACGGGACGAACACGCTGGCCTGCACCAAGGGCATGGACGAGATCAATGGCACGGTGAAAGTCTATCCGCTGCCGCATATGCCGGTGGTCAAGGATCTCATTCCGGACCTGACCAATTTCTATGCGCAGCATCGTTCGATCGAGCCGTGGCTCAAGACCGTTTCTCCGGCGCCTGCCAAGGAATGGAAACAGAGCCATGAGGATCGCCAGAAGCTCGACGGTCTCTACGAGTGCATTCTCTGCGCCTGCTGCTCGGCCTCCTGTCCGAGCTATTGGTGGAATGGCGACCGTTATCTCGGTCCCGCCGTTCTGCTGCAGGCCTATCGCTGGCTGATCGACTCCAGAGACGAGGCGACCGGCGAGCGTCTCGACAATCTCGAGGATCCCTTCCGCCTCTATCGCTGCCACACGATCATGAATTGCGCGCAGGCCTGCCCGAAGGGTCTCAACCCTGCCAAGGCGATTGCCGAGATCAAGAAGATGATGGTGGAGCGCCGCGTCTGATCGGCAAGGTCAACGTCTAGGCAAATTATCAAGGCCGCCCGGTTTCGACTTGGGCGGCCTTATTTTGTCCGCATATCAACGGCCTATCGTCAAATTGCCATATGGAACTTGATTAACCATATGCGCGTAACATATTTCTAACCTAGATATACGGCAGATTGCGGCAAGCGTCGCTTGAGCGGGAGTGTGATGATGAAATTGAACCACGCGGTCACGGGAATGGCCATTGTACTGGCGCTCGCAGGTTGTCAGCGGACGTCCTACAACAGCTCGGCCGCTGCCAACAGCGCTCTGCCGCCGCTGCAGGCTTCTCCCGTTCCCTCGGTTCAGTCCGGTCAGTTGCCGCCTCCCGGTGCTGCCGATCCGTCGCAGTTTCCTTCCGCTCCGACCAATACGGCGGCGATGACCCCGGGCGTCGGTACGGCTGCCCCTCCGGCCACCGCGCTGGATGTGACGAAGGAGTCCATGGTTGGCAATTGGCGTGTCCAGAATGCCGGTGCGAGCTGTGACATGTTCCTGACCCTGACCAATCTTGGCAGCGGGTCACGTGGTGGTACTCGTGGTTGTGCCGGCGAACTGACGGCAATGGGTTCGTGGGAGGTTTCCGGCCGGCAGGTCCTCCTGAAGGACCGCAACGGCAACACGATCGGCAGTCTCTACAAGACCGCCGACGCGCGCTTCGATGGGTCGACCAATTCCGGTCAGCCCGTCAGCCTGAGCCGCTAATCCCTCCCTTATCCCTGCGGCAGCCGGATGAGGCTGTCGCGCAGGCAGAGCCTTATCCATGCAGCCTATTCCCGATTATGCACTCAGCGTCGTAGAACAGCTGCGGGCAATGACCGATGCTGGCACGCTGAAGGCGGATCCGGCGCAATTGGCCGTGGCAGGCAAGCTTGATCGGATCCTCAGTGAGCTGAAAAGCCGCCGCCCGGCCGCCAAGAAAAGCGCGCTGGGCTGGATCTTCGCGCAAAAGCGCAAGCCCGAGCAGCCGATCAGAGGGCTTTACGTGCACGGCAGTGTTGGTCGCGGCAAGACCATGCTGATGGATCTGTTTTTCAATCTGGCCCCGGTCGAGAAGAAGCGGCGGGCGCATTTTCATGAATTCATGGCCGATGTGCATGGGCGTATCCACGCTCATCGGCAAAAGCTGAAGGCCGGTGAGACGAAGCAGGCCGATCCGGTGCCGCCTGTGGCGGCAGCTTTGCGCGAAGAGGCCGAACTGCTGTGCTTCGACGAATTCACCGTAACCGACATCGCCGATGCAATGATCCTGGCACGGTTGTTCACCGAACTGTTTGCGCGCGGCTGCACGCTGGTCGCGACCTCCAATGTCGAGCCAACCAATCTCTACCGGGATGGCCTCAACCGCGGGCTCTTTCTGCCGTTTGTCGATCTGCTGAAACGGTATGTCGAAGTGGCAACGCTCGATTCTCCGACGGATTACCGGATGGAGAAGATGGAGAGCCTGCCGGTCTATGTCGCGCCTCTGTCGCCTGAAGCTCGCCATCAGCTCGACCTTGCCTGGCGCCATGTCACGGACGGCGCGCCGGAAGCCCCTGTGTCGATCGAGATGAAGGGCCGGCAGGTCGATATCCCGCGTGCCGTCGGCCGTATGGCCCGTTTCACCTTCCATGATCTGTGCGGCAAGCCGCTCGGAGCATCGGACTATCTGGCGATTGCGCAGCGGTTCGACGTGATCTTTGTCGAAGACGTGCCGCATCTCGGGCCGGAAAAGCGCAACGAGATGAAACGGTTCATCATTCTGATCGATGCCCTCTATGACGCAAGTGTTCGGCTGTTTGTCTCCGCCGCCGCCATGCCCGAGCTTCTGCTGACCGAGAAAAAGGGCACGGAAGGCTTCGAATTCGATCGTACTATTTCCCGACTATTTGAGATGCGCAGTGCAGACTATCTCGAGCTTCATCAGGCAAATCGTCACGATTCTGACATCTGAATGTCGCAATATCTTACGTTTACGTAAGTATTTGATCATCTAACCGATTGAAATTTATACACCGAAAATTATCGATTGCGATTCTATGTGGTTAGGTCTATTCGGTCTGTCCACAAGGATGGACTAACACTCGTCTCGACCTTGGTTATGGATCTAAAAGGAAGCTCTTCAATGGCGCGCAATAAGATCGCTCTTATCGGTTCTGGAATGATTGGTGGAACGCTGGCGCATCTCGCCGGTCTGAAGGAACTGGGCGACATCGTCCTGTTCGACATTGCTGATGGCATCCCGCAGGGCAAGGGTCTCGACATTGCCCAGTCTTCGCCGGTCGAAGGCTTCAATGCGAAGATGACTGGCGCAAGCGACTATTCCGCCATCGAAGGCGCAGACGTCTGCATCGTCACCGCCGGTGTCGCCCGCAAGCCAGGCATGAGCCGCGACGACCTGCTCGGTATCAACCTCAAGGTCATGGAACAGGTCGGCGCCGGCATCAAGAAGTATGCTCCGAACGCCTTCGTCATCTGCATCACCAACCCGCTCGACGCGATGGTCTGGGCGCTGCAGAAGTTCTCCGGCCTGCCGAAGAACATGGTCGTCGGCATGGCTGGCGTGCTCGACTCGTCGCGCTTCCGCCTCTTCCTCTCCGAAGAATTCAACGTTTCCGTCCAGGACGTCACGGCGTTCGTTCTCGGCGGCCATGGCGATACGATGGTACCGCTCGCCCGCTACTCGACCGTTGGCGGCATTCCGCTGACCGATCTGGTCAAGATGGGCTGGGTCACCAAGGAACGTCTGGAAGAAATCATCCAGCGTACCCGTGATGGCGGCGCCGAAATCGTCGGCCTGCTGAAGACCGGCTCTGCCTATTACGCCCCGGCAGCGTCCGCGATCGAAATGGCCGAGTCCTTCCTCAAGGACAAGAAGCGCGTTCTGCCTGCTGCCGCCTATCTTTCTGGCCAGTACGGCGTGAAGGACATGTATGTCGGTGTTCCGACGATCATCGGTGCCGGCGGCATCGAGCGCATCATCGAGGTCGAATTCACCAAGGACGAAGAAGCCGCCTTCCAGAAGTCGGTCAGTGCGGTTGCCGGGCTTTGCGAAGCCTGCATCAACATCGCGCCTACTCTCAAGTAATTGCCATTCCGCCCAAGACAGGGACACGACAATGAATATTCATGAATACCAGGCCAAGGCTCTTCTGAAGAGCTTTGGTGCACCGGTCGCCGAAGGTGTGGCGATCTTTTCTGCCGAAGAAGCCGAAGCTGCCGCAAAGCAGCTTCCTGGCCCGCTCTACGTGGTCAAGAGCCAGATCCATGCAGGCGGTCGCGGCAAGGGCAAGTTCAAGGAACTCGGTCCGGACGCCAAGGGCGGCGTTCGCCTGGCTTTCTCGATCGATGAAGCCAAGAGCCATGCCAAGGAAATGTTCGGTAACACGCTGGTCACCGCCCAGACCGGCGACGCCGGCAAGCAGGTCAACCGCCTGTATATCGAAGACGGTGCCGACATCGCCCGCGAACTCTACTGCTCGCTGCTCGTCGACCGCTCGGTCGGCCAGGTGGCTTTCGTCGTTTCGACCGAAGGCGGCATGGACATCGAAGCTGTCGCACATGACACGCCGGAAAAGATCCACACGATCGCCATCGCTCCGGAAGCCGGCGTGACGGATGCCGACATCGCTGCCATCTCGAAGGCACTCGAGCTTTCGGGTGCTGCTGCCGAAGATGCCAAGTCGCTGTTCCCGATCCTCTACAAGGCCTTCGTCGAGAAGGACATGGCGCTGCTCGAGGTCAACCCGCTGATCGTCATGAAGAATGATCATCTGCGCGTCCTCGACGCCAAGATGTCGTTCGACGGCAACGCGCTGTTCCGTCACGACGACGTCAAGGCGCTGCGCGACGAGACCGAAGAAGACGCCAAGGAAATCGAAGCCTCCAAGTGGGACCTCGCCTACGTGGCGCTCGACGGCAATATCGGCTGCATGGTCAACGGTGCCGGTCTCGCGATGGCGACGATGGACATCATCAAGCTGTACGGCAAGGAGCCGGCAAACTTCTGCGACGTCGGCGGTGGTGCCGGCAAGGAGAAGGTTGCGGCTGCGTTCAAGATCATCACGGCTGACCCGAAGGTCGAGGGCATCCTCGTCAACATCTTCGGCGGCATCATGAAGTGCGACGTCATCGCCGAAGGCGTTGTCGCAGCGGTTCAGGAAGTCGGCCTCAAGGTTCCGCTCGTTGTTCGCCTCGAGGGCACCAATGTCGATCTTGGCAAGAAGATCCTCAACGAATCCGGTCTTGCGATCACCGCTGCTGACGACTTGGACGATGCTGCCAAGAAGATCGTCGCTGCGATCAAAGCCTAATCTGAGGAACCTGATACATGTCTATTCTCGTTAATAAAGACACCAAGATCCTCGTTCAGGGCCTGACCGGCAAGACCGGTTCGTTCCACACTGAACAGGCGCTCGCTTATTACGGCACCAAGATGGTCGGTGGTATCCACCCGAAGAAGGGTGGCGAAACCTGGACAGGTTCGAAGGGCGAAAGCCTGCCGATCTTCGCGACCGTTGCCGAAGCCAAGGAACGCACCGGCGCCGACGCCTCGGTCATCTACGTTCCACCGGCAGGCGCTGCCGACGCGATCATCGAGGCGATCGACGCCGAGATCCCGTTCATCACCTGCATCACCGAAGGCATCCCGGTCATGGACATGGTTCGCGTCAAGGCTCGCCTCGACCGCTCCAAGTCGCGCCTGCTCGGCCCGAACTGCCCAGGCGTGCTGACGCCGGAAGAATGCAAGATCGGCATCATGCCGGGCTCCATCTTCCGCAAGGGTTCGGTCGGTATCGTTTCGCGCTCCGGCACGCTGACCTATGAAGCCGTGTTCCAGACGTCGAACGAAGGCCTCGGCCAGACGACGGCTGTCGGCATCGGCGGCGACCCGGTCAAGGGCACCGAGTTCATCGACATGCTGGAAATGTTCCTCGCCGATGAAGCCACCCAGTCGATCATCATGATCGGCGAAATCGGCGGCTCGGCTGAAGAAGATGCAGCCCAGTTCCTGATCGACGAAGCCAAGAAGGGCCGTAAGAAGCCGATGGCAGGCTTCATCGCCGGTCGTACGGCGCCGAAGGGCCGCACGATGGGTCATGCCGGTGCTGTCGTTTCGGGCGGCAAGGGCGACGCAGAATCGAAGATCGAAGCCATGGAAGCGGCCGGCATCAAGGTTTCGCCTTCCCCGGCACGCCTCGGCAAGACGCTGGTCGAAGTCCTCAAGGGCTGACCCTATATAAAGCAAGTGCCAGGCAAGGGGATCGGTTCATCATCTCTTTGCCTGGTTTCGGCATTTAAATCGAAGGCCCCGCACGCACGCGGGAAAGCGGCAGACCGGATCCGGTCATCATCTCAATTCGGGAGGCGAGCCAGGGCGCTCGCGAAACACCATGAGTAGGCAAGAAGCCAACGAGCAGTTCCTGATCACGTCCTTTCTCGACGGATCGAACGCAGCCTATATCGAACAGCTTTACGCGCGCTATCAGGAAGATCCGTCGTCGCTATCGGGCGAATGGCAGTCCTTCTTCAAGGCGCTTGCAGACAATCCGGCCGATGTGAAAAAAGCCGCATCCGGCGCTTCATGGCAGCGGAAAAACTGGCCGATCGCGGCCAATGGCGAGCTTGTCTCGGCGCTCGACGGCAATTGGGGCACGATCGAAAAGGTCGTCGAGACCAAGGTGAAGGCCAAGGCCGAAGCCGCCGGTCAGCCGATCTCGGAAACCCAGGTTCTCCAGGCGACCCGCGACAGCGTGCGCGCCATCATGATGATCCGCGCCTATCGCATGCGCGGTCACCTGCATGCCAATCTCGATCCGCTCGGGCTTGCCGCACCGGTTGACGACTATAACGAACTGTCGCCGGCTGCCTACGGCTTCACCGAGGCCGATTTCAGCCGCAAGATCTTCATCGACAACGTGCTGGGTCTCGAATACGCGACCATTCCGCAGATGCTCGATATCCTCAAGCGCACCTATTGTTCGACGCTCGGCGTCGAATTCATGCATATCTCCGATCCGGAAGAAAAGGCGTGGATCCAGGAACGCATCGAAGGTCCGGGCAAGGGTGTGGAATTCACCCCGATCGGCAAGAAGGCGATCCTGCAGAAGCTGATCGAGGCGGAAGGCTTCGAGCAGTTCATCGACGTCAAGTACAAGGGCACCAAGCGCTTCGGTCTCGATGGCGGTGAATCGCTGATCCCGGCGCTGGAGCAGATCATCAAGCGTGGCGGCCAGGAAGGCCTTGAGGAAGTCGTTCTCGGCATGGCCCATCGCGGCCGCCTGAACGTTCTGACCAACGTCATGGCCAAGCCGCATCGCGCGGTGTTCCACGAGTTCAAGGGCGGTTCGTTCAAGCCCGATGAAGTCGAAGGCTCCGGCGACGTGAAGTACCATCTGGGTGCTTCGTCCGACCGTGAGTTCGACGGCAACAAGGTTCACCTGTCGCTGACGGCAAACCCGTCGCATCTGGAAATCGTCAACCCTGTGGTCATGGGCAAGGCCCGCGCCAAGCAGGACCAGCTCGCCAAGACTTGGGACGGCGATGTCATCCCGCTCAAGGAACGCTCGAAGGTCCTGCCGCTGCTGCTGCATGGCGATGCGGCGTTTGCCGGCCAAGGTGTGGTTGCCGAAATCCTCGGCCTGTCCGGCCTGCGCGGTCACCGCGTTGCCGGCACCATGCATGTGATCATCAACAACCAGATCGGTTTCACCACCAATCCGGCCTTCTCGCGTTCGTCGCCTTATCCGTCGGACGTCGCCAAGATGATTGAGGCGCCGATCTTCCACGTCAACGGCGACGATCCTGAGGCAGTCACCTATGCTGCCAAGATCGCCACCGAATACCGGATGAAGTTCCACAAGCCTGTCGTCATTGACATGTTCTGCTATCGCCGCTTCGGCCATAACGAAGGCGACGAGCCGGCGTTCACGCAGCCGAAGATGTACAAGGTCATTCGTGCTCACAAGACGGTCGCGCAGATCTATGCCGAGCGCCTGATCGCCGAAGGCCTGATGACCGATGGCGAATTCGAGAAGATGAAGGCCGACTGGCGCGCCAATCTCGAGACCGAATTCGAGGCAGGACAGAGTTACAAGCCGAACAAGGCCGACTGGCTGGACGGCCAGTGGTCGGGCCTGCGCTCGGCTGACAATGCCGACGAACAGCGTCGTGGCAAGACCGCCGTGCCGATGAAGCAGCTCAAGGAAATCGGCCGCAAGCTGTCGGCTATTCCGGAAGGTTTCAAGGCGCATCGCACGATCCAGCGCTTCATGGACAACCGTTCGCAGATGATCGAGACCGGCGAGGGTATCGATTGGGCAATGGCCGAGGCGCTTGCCTTCGGGTCACTGGTCGTCGATGGCCACAAGATCCGCCTCTCTGGCCAGGATTGCGAACGCGGCACGTTCAGCCAGCGCCATTCGGTTCTCTACGATCAGGAAACCGAAGATCGTTTCATTCCGCTCGCCAATCTTGCGCCGAACCAGGCCAAGTATGAAGTGATCAACTCGATGCTGTCGGAAGAAGCCGTACTCGGCTTCGAATACGGCTATTCGCTGGCCCGTCCTAACGCGCTGACGCTCTGGGAAGCCCAGTTCGGCGACTTCGCCAATGGTGCACAGGTCGTGTTCGACCAGTTCATCTCGTCTGGCGAACGCAAGTGGCTGCGCATGTCCGGCCTCGTCTGCCTGCTGCCGCATGGCTACGAAGGTCAGGGTCCGGAACATTCGTCGGCCCGTCTCGAACGCTGGCTGCAGATGTGCGCCGAAGACAATATGCAGGTTGCCTATTGCACGACGCCGGCCAACTACTTCCATATCCTGCGCCGTCAGATGAAGCGTGACTTCCGCAAGCCTTTAATCCTGATGACACCGAAGTCACTTCTGCGCCACAAGCGGGCCACGTCGAGCCTTGCCGAAATGGCCGGCGAATCGTCCTTCCACCGCTTGCTGTGGGATGATGCCGAAGTGATCAAGGACGGCCCGATCAAGTTGCAGAAGGATGCCAAGATCCGTCGCGTCGTGATGTGCTCGGGCAAGGTCTACTACGACTTGCTCGAAGAGCGCGAAAAGCGAGGTATCGACGACATCTATCTGCTGCGTATCGAACAGCTCTATCCGTTCCCGGCCAAGGCCCTGATCAACGAGCTGTCGCGCTTCCGCAATGCCGAGATGGTCTGGTGCCAGGAAGAGCCGAAGAACATGGGCGCATGGTCTTTCATCGACCCTTACCTCGAATGGGTTCTCGCCCATATCGACGCCAAGTATCAGCGTGTTCGCTACACCGGTCGTCCGGCTGCGGCATCGCCGGCAACGGGCCTGATGTCGAAGCATCTCGCCCAGCTCGAAGCCTTCCTGGAGGACGCACTGGGCGGTTGATCCGCCCAGTCACCATCCCCTTCGACCGAAACGTTCTCTGATTAACGGAATTGAGATCATGGCCACTGAAATCCGCGTACCCACCCTTGGCGAATCCGTCAGCGAAGCCACTATCGGCACCTGGTTCAAGAAGGTCGGCGATGTCGTCAAGGCTGACGAGCCGCTCGTCGAACTGGAAACCGACAAGGTCACGGTCGAAGTGCCGTCGCCGGTCTCGGGCGTCCTGACCGAAATCGTCGCTCAGAATGGCGAGACCGTCGGTCTCGGCGCACTGCTCGGCCAGATCAGCGAAGGCGCTGCCGGCAGCGTATCTGCAGCTCCGGCTGCCGCACCGGCCCCGGCTGCTGCACCCGCTGCCGCCGCACCGGCTCCGGCCGCCGCCGCAATGCCGGCAGCGCCAGCAGCGGCCAAGGTTGCTGCCGACAACAATATCTCGACGGCTGATGTCGATGGATCCGGCAAGCGTGGCCAGGTGCTGAAGGGCGACGTGCTGGCTGCCATCGCCAAGGGCTCTTCCGCTCCGGCAGCAGTTGCCGCGCCGGCTGCTCCGCGTCCCGCATCGGGCGCCAACGATGTGGTGCGCGAAGAGCGCGTGAAGATGACGCGCCTGCGCCAGACGATCGCCAAGCGCCTGAAGGATGCCCAGAATACCGCAGCCATGCTGACCACCTATAACGAGGTGGATATGTCGGCCGTGATGAGCCTGCGCACCAAGTACAAGGATATCTTCGAGAAGAAGCATGGCGTGAAGCTCGGCTTCATGGGCTTCTTCACCAAGGCGATCACGCATGCGCTGAAGGAACTGCCGGCCGTTAACGCCGAGATCGACGGCACCGACATCATCTACAAGAACTATTGTCACGTTGGCATGGCCGTAGGCACCGACAAGGGCCTGGTTGTTCCGGTCATTCGCGATGCCGACCAGATGACGGTTGCCGAAATCGAGAAGGAACTGGGACGCCTTGCCAAGGCTGCCCGTGACGGCTCGCTGTCGATGGCCGACATGCAGGGCGGTACCTTCACGATCACCAATGGCGGTGTCTATGGTTCGCTGATGTCTTCGCCGATCCTGAACGCGCCGCAGTCGGGCATTCTCGGCATGCACAAGATCCAGGATCGCCCGGTTGCCATCGGCGGTCAGGTCGTCATCCGTCCGATGATGTATCTGGCTTTGTCCTATGACCACCGCATCGTCGACGGCAAGGAAGCCGTGACCTTCCTGGTTCGCGTCAAGGAAAGCCTGGAAGATCCGGAACGTCTGGTTCTCGATCTCTAAGGAGCAGCCGTGATGGATCCGCTTGCCGTGTTGGCCTCTCCGCTCCTGCCCTTGATCGGCGGGAGCGTGATCCTTCTGGTTCTGCATGTGCTCATGCAGTCTATGATTGCCACTACGGAACTTGGTTCGGCCTGGAATGCGGGTCCACGCGACGAAGAGAAAAGGCCGGCGGGCAAATTCGCCGGTCGGGCGGAACGGGCATCTTCCAATTTCCGCGAGACCTATCCCGGCTTTCTGGCCCTTGCCTTCGGCCTGCTGCTTGCCGGTAAGACTGCGGGAATCGGGCTTGCCGGCGCCGGCGTCTGGATGGCGTGCCGGATTGTCTATATCCCGCTCTATCTGGGCGGCATTCCCTATGTGCGGTCGCTGGTTTGGTTGGGTTCAATGGCGGGCATGGGGCTGATGTTCCTCGCCCTTATGTTCTAGGACGATAGGCGATGTTGGGCTTACGCGCGCTTTCCGGCTCAGCCATCCTGACCCTCCTGGCTCAGCCGTTGATGGCGGCCGACTGCCCGATCGAACGGGCGATCTATGCCGAAGCTGAAACCGGGGCCGAACTGCGCTTTCGAGTGGCAAGCGGCGAAAACACTCCGGTCAGCAATGGCTTTTCACTGATTGCCAAAAGCGCCGCCAAGTCTCTGGATGGCCATGTGATCTATGATCCGGAAATCGAGCGGCCGGTCGCGATGATCATGAACAATTGCCCGGAAGGTGACGTGACTGGCGCTGATCTTGCTGCCTGCACCGTCTGGAAAGGCATCATCTACAGCGTAGACACGGCCTCCGGCCACATCGACCTCTTGCCGCCGGAAGGCACTGCCGCGCCCGACAGCCTGCTGCTTCCGGGGTTTGGCCCTGCTTATGCTCAGTCCTCTTTCGGCAAATCGCTGGAAACGGCACCGTGGGACGTCTTCGAATTCAAGGGCTGTGCATCATGAGCGATCGGCCCGTTCTTCTTGTTACCGGCGGCAGCCGTGGTATCGGCGCTGCAGTTGTGCTGAAGGCAGCAGGTGCCGGCTGGGACGTGCTGATCAACTATGTTTCGAACCGGACAGCGGCGGAAGAACTGGGCGCCGAGGTGCGTCTGCTGGGCGTGCGCGCCGAAATCGTGCAGGGTGACACCGGGACTGAAGAGGGCATAGCGGCTATCTTTGCCGCCGTCGATCAGCAATTCGGCAGGCTCGATGGCCTGGTCAACAATGCCGGCGTTGTCGATCAGACGGCACGGGTTGAAGACTATAGCCGCCAGCGACTGGACCGGATGTTTGCCATCAACGTGATCGGCAAGATCCGCTGTGCTTCCGAGGCGGTCAAGCGCATGTCGACGGCCCATGGCGGACGCGGCGGGCCGATCGTCAATATTTCGTCGATGGCTGCCGTGCTTGGCAGTCCGGGCCAGTATGTCGATTATGCGGCATCAAAGGGGGCCGTCGATACGTTCACGATCGGTCTTGCGCGCGAAGTCGCCAGCGAGGGCATCCGCGTGAATGCCATCCGGCCCGGTGTGATCGACACCGATATCCATGCCTCCGGCGGACTGCCGGATCGCGCGGCGGCCATGGCGCCGAGCATCCCGATGCAGCGGCCCGGCACGTCCGAGGAAATTGCTGACGCCGTTCTTTATCTCATCTCCAGCCAGGCATCCTATGTGACTGGCGCCATCTTGAATGTCAGCGGCGGACGGTAGTCGCCGAAAACGAAGGAAGCATCCCATGTCTTATGATGTTGTCATTATCGGCTCCGGCCCTGGCGGTTATGTCTGCGCGGTGAAGGCTGCACAGCTCGGTCTCAAGGTCGCGGTCGTTGAAAAGCGCGCCACCTATGGCGGTACCTGCCTGAATGTCGGCTGCATTCCCTCCAAGGCGCTGCTGCACGCTTCGGAAGTCTTCCATCATGCCGGCCATGGCATGGCCGACCTCGGTGTAGAAGTCAGCACGCCGACCCTCAACCTCGGCAAGATGATGGCGCACAAGGATGCGACCGTGAAGTCGAATGTCGATGGCGTTTCCTTCCTGTTCAAGAAGAACAAGATCGACGGCTTTATCGGCACCGGCAAGATCGTGTCTGCCGGCAAGGTGTCTGTCACCGCTGACGATGGCAAGGTGCAGGAAATCGAGGCGAAGAACATCGTCATCGGCACCGGCTCCGATGTTGCCGGCATTCCCGGCGTTCCGGTCGAAATCGACGAGAAGGTGATCATTTCCTCGACCGGCGGCATCGCGCTGGACAAGGTGCCGGCTCACATGATCGTGGTCGGCGGCGGCGTCATCGGCCTCGAACTCGGTTCCGTCTGGATGCGTCTCGGCGCCAAGGTGACCGTGGTCGAATATCTCGACAAGCTGCTCGGCGGCATGGACGGCGACGTGTCCAAGCAGTTCCAGCGCATGATGGCCAAGCAGGGCATGGACATCCGCACCGACGCCAAGGTCACCGGCGTCGAGAAGACTGCCTCTGGTGCCAAGGTCACCTATGAACCGGTCAAGGGCGGCGACGCGCAGTCGCTTGAAGCCGACGTGGTGCTGATCGCCACCGGCCGCAAGCCGTACACGGCCGGCCTTGGTCTCGAAGAGGCGGGCGTTGCACTCGACAACCGTGGTCGCGTCGAGATCGATGGTCACTTCAAGACAAATGTCGCCGGGATCTTCGCGATCGGCGACGTGGTCAAGGGTCCAATGCTGGCGCACAAGGCTGAAGACGAGGGCGTGGCGCTTGCCGAAATCCTCGCCGGCCAGCATGGCCATGTGAACTATGATGTCATTCCGGGCGTCGTCTATACCCAGCCGGAAGTCGCTTCCGTCGGCAAGACCGAGGAAGAGCTGAAGGCTGCGGGCATTGCCTACAAGGTCGGCAAGTTCCCGTTCACGGCCAATGGTCGCGCCCGTGCGATGGTCGCAACGGACGGCTTCGTCAAGATTCTTGCCGACAAGGATACTGATCGCGTGCTCGGTGGTCATATCATCGGCTTCGGCGCCGGCGAGATGATCCACGAAATTGCCGTGCTGATGGAATTCGGTGGTTCTTCGGAAGATCTCGGCCGCACCTGCCATGCGCATCCGACGATGTCGGAAGCGGTCAAGGAAGCCGCGCTCGCTACCTTCTTCAAGCCGATCCACATGTAATCGGCCGCTTCTCGAAAGAGGAGTAAAATTGGAAATTATTATATTTCCGTAATCTTCTAAGCCGCGGCTTGTGCTTCAAGTCGCGGCTTTTATCATCTGGAGGCAATATTCCGCAAATGCTTGATAAAGGGCAAGAATATGACCTCCGCAGTCTCGGTTTACTCCATTCCGCAACGCGTGCTTCATTGGCTGATGGCCGCGTTGATCATTTTCAACTTGCTGGTCGCGGAAGCGATGGAAGAGACGGTGGAGGCTTTCGAGGACGGCAATGTGCCGTCTGTCGATGATCTCGCCGGCGCCAATCTGCACGCCTATGTCGGCATTGCGGTGCTCTGTCTCGCCGTGATCCGGCTGGTGCTGCGGGTCGTGCAGGGCGCACCGGATGCGCCGGCCGATGAGCCGCCGATGTTCAAGCTGGCCGCCAAAGTGGCGCATTGGAGCTTTTACGGGCTGTTCATCGCCATTCCGTTCAGCGGCATAGGCAAATACTATTTCGGCAATGACATTGCCGGCTTCCTGCATGGCGGCCCGCTCAAGTCGCTGATGTGGCTATTGATCGCAGTGCATATTCTGGCGGTGCTGGTACACCAGTTCTACTGGAAGACGTCGCTCGCCCAACGCATGACCAAGGGCTGACGGGTAGCAGACAGCGTGGAGCCGCTCATGGCATTGGCAAGATCCGAGATCGTCACCTTGCCGCATCCGGCTTTGCCGGCGGCTGACTGGGCCGATTGTTATGTCCTGAGCGTCAAGGAGGCGGATATGCGGGCGATTGACGCCGCCCGGCGCGTACTCGGTTCTGCACCGGGATGGATCCGGTCGTTGCTTGCTTTGCGCAACCGTATCGTTGGCGTAGTCGGGCTCAAGTCCGCCGAGCTGAAAGTCGGCGCGGCCGGTTCAGTCGGCGCGTTTCCGATCGTCAGCGAGGGGGACCGGCAGGTGGTGCTTGGCTTCAATGACAAACATCTCGATTTCCGCATCGTGGTCGATGTGCGGCCGGATGGCGGGCGGGGCAGCGTCGTGGCGGTCACGACCGTTGTCGACCGCCACAATATGGGCGGTCGGGCCTATATCGCGCTGATCACGCCGTTCCACAAGGCGATCGTCAAGTCGCTGTTGAGCCGGCTTGAGCCGAAATCCTGATCAGCCGCCGACGACCGTCAGCGTGTATCCATCCTTGCGCAGCAATTCGACAAGGCCTTCTGCGCCGGGCAGGTGCAGGGCACCAACGGCGATGAAGGCATTGCCCTTTTCCAGATGCGGTAGGCTGCCTTTGGCCATCACGACATTTCTGTCCTGGACAATGCGGCGCTCGAAGGCGGCATAGGCGCTGTCGTCCTTGTCGGACCCACTCGGCGTGACCGCTTCCAGCATTGGCATGGTCATGCCGATCTCGCCCGAGAGATAGATTTCCGTCATGGTCTCGATGACGTCTTCCATCTTGTCGCCAAGCGCCATGGTCTCGATCAGTGCCTTGAAATGGAACTCGACCGGCAGGTCCGCCATGGCCTGCAATTGCTCGACCAGAGTTTCCAGTCCGGCGACCGGCTTGCCGGCCTTGATCGCATCCTCGGCAATCTGCTTGTCGAGGAAGGATGCGCCGGCCGCCTTGCGGGAAATCTCGCAGGCCGGCAGGGCAACGAAGCTGGCCAGGATCCAGGGTTTCATCCTGGCGACCGTGGCAAGCGACAGACCACGCTGCTTCAGGCCCTCGTCCAGTTCAGTCACCTGCTCGGGGTTGAGGTGGTCCTTGACCGTCTTGCCGTCGGTAAACATGGTCAGTTCGGGATGCATGAGGAGGGCCGCACCGGCCTTTTTCTCGTCGAGGATCTCGTCTGATTCGATGACGATGATGTCGGCTTTTGCCGCTGCCTCGCGGGCACCTTCCGGCATGGTCAGGACGCGCGGGTCGGTGACATGCATGGTGCCGAGCAGCCAGGATGGCTTCACGCCTTCCTTCTCGATCTTCCAGAAAATGCCCTTGCCATTGGGTGTCTTGGCCGCCTCGGCGCGGACCTTGTCCAATGCTGCCGGATCGTCGCGCTGCATGGCGACAAGCAGGTTCTCGCCCGTGCATTTGACGTCATCGGCCCTCGCCGGCGAGAGGCTGAACAGCACCAGCATCAGCGACAGCAGAAAAGCCAGCGGCAGGGCGCCTGCCAGCCAAAGCGCTGCGTCGGCCATCGACAGGCGAGACAGATAGGGACGAATATTTTGCAGCAATGGCGCGTTCATGGCGGATCCCGTTTGATCGCGGCAGACTAGGCCGGTTGCTCCTCACGATCTGTTAAGGATCGTGGTTAATGCAGGCTCAGGCGCGCGGATGGGCGCGGTCGTAGATGTCGAGCAGGCGGGCTGAATCAACGCCGGTATAGATCTGCGTTGTCGACAGGCTGGCATGGCCGAGCAGTTCCTGGATCGTGCGCAGATCGCCGCCGCTGCCAAGCAGATGGGTGGCAAAAGAGTGGCGAAGCGCATGCGGCGTGGCGGAATCGGGCAGGCCGAGTGCCGAGCGCAGGCGTTGCATCTCGCGCTGGATGATCGCCGGCTGAAGCTTTGCGCCGCGGGCGCCGCGGAAGATCGGCTCATTGTCCGGCAGATGGTAGGGGCAGAGCTTCGCATAGGTCTCGACCGCATTGGCCACGACCGGCAACAGCGGCACAAGCCGCGTCTTGCCGCCCTTGCCGGTGACGCGCAGACTTGTGGCCTTTGCGTGAAATGCGGCCGGCGTCAGGTCGAGTGCTTCGGCAATGCGCAGGCCGCAGCCATAGAGTAGAGAGAGCACGGCGGCATCCCGCGCGGCGATCCATGGCTCCTCGTTCATCTGCGTATCGCGATCGACGACTTTCAGCGCCTGGCCGCCGGTCAGTGGTTTCGGCAGAGACTTCGGCTGCTTGGGCGAGCGGATTGCGCTGGCGCCGGCGGCGTTGACGAGATTCTTGCGCTCGAGATAGCGGAGGAAGGATCGAAGGCCGGCCAGGTGGCGGCCCAACGACCGCGCGCCATCGCCGTCCTTGCGGCGGGCTGCCAGAAAACCGCGCAGATCAGCAGGTCGAAGGTTGGCGATGTCGCTGATCTTCACCGTGCCGCCGACATAACCCGACATGAATATGAGAAACTGGCGTGTGTCGCGCTCATAGGCTTCCAGCGTATTGCCGGCCAAACGTCTTTCCGAGCCCAGGCTTTCCAACCAGGCAGCCCGTTCGCCAAGGAGTGTTTCGTCTGCAGGGATCAAAGCGGGCCTTTCAGCGTTTCCACGATTGATGGCGCATGTGTGAGAATGTCTGACGATGCCGCCAGCGGGTTAGGATAAGACTAACGAGGCGAAATTGTCATGCTCGGATCACACTCGACTGCGATAGAAGCTGTGTCCAACAGGCGAGGTAGATAATGTCGCGTCGTGATCCCGTGGCGACCTTCGGTCAAATCGCAGATACCGTATCGCTGTTTTCCCATGGTCGCCCTGGCCACATCGTCGATACGCTGATTGCCGAACGCGGTCAGAAAATCGTCACGCATCCGCTGTGGCCGGTGATGCGACCGTTCATCTACAGTCTTCTTCGGTATGACAAAGCGATCGAGTTCGCCAATGACATCGCCAACATGCCGGGATTCCAGGCGTTCGAATACCTGAGCGCCGTGCTTGACCTGACGATCAGGGTCAAAGCGCCGGAGCGCATTCCAGCCAGGGGCGGTTTCATTCTGGTCAGCAATCATCCGACCGGCATTGCCGATGGAGTGGCGGTGTTCGATCTCCTCAAGGATCGCAGGCCTGACATGATGTTTTATGCCAACCGTGATGCCGTGCGCGTCAATCCGCGTTTTGTCGAGATGATCATTCCGGTCGAATGGCGCGAGGAGCACAAGTCCAAGCTCAAGGCGCGCGAGACGCTGAAACTGACCAATCACGCCGTCGAGCAGCAGAAGGCGACCATCCTGTTTCCATCCGGCCGCATTGGCTATTGGGCAAATGGCCGGCTGAATGAGCGGCCATGGAAGACATCTGCGGTGGGGCTTGCCCGCAAATACGATCTTCCGATCCTGCCTGTGCATATGAAGGCGCGCAATTCCGGCCTGTTCTACTGGCTCGCCAAATGGTCGACGGAGCTGCGCGACATGACGGTGTTCCACGAACTGCTGAACAAGAAGGGTGATCTGTTCGAATTCACCATCGGCAATCTGATTGCGCCGGATGAGCTGGACGGCGATCCGGTGGATGTGACCAGGGCACTGGAGCGCCACACCGTGCATGCACTCGCCAATGATGAAAATGCCTGCTTCGGCCGCCATTTCTAAGCCACATGCCATCGGTTAAGGTGGCCGCATGCAGCTCAGGTCCATGTCAGCCAGCAATTACCGATCCCTGCGCAAGATCCGCATGGATCTCGCGGGCGTAAATCTGTTCATCGGCGCCAACGGCGTCGGCAAATCCAATCTCTATCGTTCGTTGCAATTGGTGCAGGCGGCCGTCCGCGGCAGGCTTGCCCACGAGATTGCAGCGGAAGGCGGCATGGCGTCGGCGCTGTGGTCCGGTCAGAGACGGACTGAAAAGAATTTCCGTATCAAGTTCGAAGTTGAGATCCTGGATCAGGAGCGTGCCGTCACCTTCATCTATAGTGTAGAAGCAGGCCTTCGGCCGCCGGAAGGTGCTGCAGGATTTGCCTTTGAGCCGCAGGTGAAGGCCGAGCATTTCGCCATCGAAACCGGCTCACGGCCGGTGACGATGATGAAGCGGGATGGGCCGGGGATCATGGTTCGCGATGAACGCGGCCGGATGGAGGCATATCCCGAGCAGGCGATGACGTCGGAGACGGCAATCGCGTTGCTCGGCGATGCCGGGCATTATCCCGAGGTCGGCACCTTTCGCCGCATGGTCGATGGCTGGCGGTTCTTCCATGGTTTTCGCACCGATCGCGATTCGCCGCTGCGCCGCCCATGCCTCGCGGTTACGGCGCCGATGCTGGATGAGGATGGGGGCAATCTTGCCGCGGTGCTGGCAACGCTCGTCCACACACGCCAGGACACGGTCGAGCTTGATGCTGCGATCGCATCCGCCTTCGGCGGCGCGCGATTGCGGGTGCCGGAGCCGGGCGAGCATGCTGAATTCGGCGTTATATTTCCGGATTTCCCGCAGCGGGTGTTCCATCCGCGCGAACTGTCGGACGGCCAGATCCGCTTTCTGGGTCTGGCGACCGCGCTGATGTCCTATCGCCTGCCGCCGCTGATCGCCTTGAACGAGCCGGAATCGAGCCTGCATCCCGATATGCTGGATCCGCTGGCCGACATGGTCGCCGAGGCTTCTCGGTACAGCCAGATCTGGATCGTCACCCATTCCGAACAGCTGGCGGCGGCTGTGTTTGCCCGTTGCGGGGCTCGGCCGAAACGGGTCATTCGCCAGGATGGGGCGACCTGGATCGACGGCATGCGGCTGACCGGCGCGACCGACGAAGACGACGATTAGTGTTCAGGGTTCACTTTTGTTCTGTCTCGGGGCATGGTCCGCGCCCATGAACGAAGATTCGTCCAACCTCTTTGGCAAGCTGTTTGATGCACCGGTCCGGCGCGTCGTGCCGGTGCTTGTGCCTATGCCGGCACCGACGGCCTATAGTTATGCCGTGCCCGATGGTGTCACCGTCGCGCCGGGCGCGATCGTGCAGGTGCCGCTTGGCCCCCGCCAGGTGATCGGTGTCGTCTGGGACGGCGAAGACCAGACTTCCGTCGATCCGAAGAAGCTGCGCGAGATCACCAAGGTTTTCGACAGTCCGCCGTTTGACCAGGATATGCGGACCTTTCTCGACTGGGTGGCCAATTACACGCTTTCCCCGCCGGGTTATGTCGCGCGCATGGCGCTTCGAGCGCCGGCAGCGCTGGATCCGGACCCGATGATCGAAGGCCTGCGGTTCAATGGCTACCAGCCGGAACGGATGACGCCGGCGCGGCGCAAGGTGCTGGAGCTTGCCGGAGATGGCCTTTCCTGGACAAAGAGTGGCCTTGCGCATGCCTGCGGAGTGTCCAGCAGCGTCGTCGACGGTCTGGTCACCCAAGGCGTGTTCGAGCAAGTGTTCCTGCCGCCGCCGCCGATCGTCGCGCTTCCGGATCCCGATTACGCCGAGCATCGGCTGGCCGGCCCGCAGAAGGAGGCGGCCGAGGAGATCCTCGAGGGTCTGAAGGCGGGCGGCTTTTCCGTCGCGCTGATCGATGGTGTGACCGGGTCCGGCAAGACGGAAGTCTATTTCGAGGCGATTGCCGAAACGCTGCGCCAGGGCAAGCAGGTGCTGATCCTTTTGCCGGAAATCGCGTTGACGGCGAATTTCCTCGATCGCTTCCACGATCGCTTCGGCGCAAAACCCGGCGAGTGGCATTCCGACCTGGCGACCCGCACGCGCGAAAAGGTCTGGCGCCAGGCGGCCACCGGTGAGATCCGCGTCGTGGCGGGTGCCCGCTCGGCCCTTTTCCTGCCGTTCGAAAATCTCGGCCTGATCATCGTCGACGAAGAGCATGACCCGGCGTTCAAGCAGGAAGACCGCGTCTTCTACAATGCCCGCGACATGGCGGTCGTGCGCGCCCGTATTGCCGGCTTTCCCGTCGTGCTGGTCTCGGCGACGCCCTCTGTCGAAAGCCAGGTCAATTGCATCGCCGGCCGGTACAAGCGCATCCACCTGCCGACGCGCTTTGCCGATGCGGCGATGCCGGACCTGCATCTGATCGACATGCGTCGGCATCCGCCGGAGCGTGGCGGCTTCCTCTCGCCCTTGTTGCTGCGATCCGTCGGCAAGGCCGTCGAGCGCGGCGAGCAGGCACTGCTCTTCCTCAACCGGCGTGGTTACGCGCCGCTGACGCTGTGCCGGGTTTGCGGCCATCGCTTCCAGTGTCCGCAATGCTCGAGCTGGCTGGTCGAGCACCGCTTCCGCGGCCAGATCCAGTGCCATCAATGCGGCTATCACGAGCCGACGCCGAATGCCTGCCCGGAATGCGGCACGCTCGACCATCTGGTTGCCTGCGGCCCAGGCGTGGAGCGGATCGCGGAAGAGGTCGAGAAACATTTTCCGGACGCACGGACGCTGGTGCTGTCTTCGGACCTTGGAGGGGTCAAGCGGCTGCGGCTGGAACTGGAGGCGATTGCCAACGGCGAGGCGGATATCGTTATCGGCACGCAGCTGGTGGCCAAGGGCCACAATTTTCCGCTGATGACGCTGGTCGGCATCATCGATGCGGATATCGGCCTGTCGAATGGCGATCCGCGTGCTGCCGAGCGCACCTTCCAACTGTTGTCACAGGTGACCGGGCGTGCGGGCCGTACCGGCCGCAAGAGCCTCGGCCTGTTGCAGACGTTCCAACCGCAACATCCAGTGATGCAGGCGCTGGTTTCCGGTGATGCAACGGCTTTCTATGACCGCGAGATTACCGAGCGTGAGCGTGCGCAACTGCCGCCTTACGGACGGCTGGTGTCGATCATCGTATCCGCCGACAGTCGGGCCGAGGCCGAAGGGCATGCACGGGCGCTCCGCCAATCGGCGCCCAATGAGCCGGGTATTGCCATTCTGGGGCCGGCCGAGGCGCCGCTGGCCTTGATCCGCGGCCGGCATCGCTTTCGCCTGCTCATTCATGGCAAGCGCAGCAGCGACATGCAGTCCTTTGTCAAAACCATGCTGGTACGCGGGCCGAAGGAACGGAAATCGATCCAGGTGCAGGTCGATGTCGATCCGCAAAGCTTCCTGTAGTCGTAGACGTTGCCGATTCTGCCGAAGAAAAATCGGCGAATGCGATACCGGAACCGCAGCGATTGTGGCATAAGCCGCGGCGAACATCTTCCAGGCGGGACGCTATCATGGAATTCTATTTTCCGACCGAACTCGGCGAGCAATTGGCCTTTCTCTCTGCGGCAACAACGTCGCTGATCGGCTGTTTCATTTTGTTTGCCCCAGGTATCACGCTCAATATCCTGGGCCTGATACGTCGTGACGAACGCCCCGAGGGACTGGGGGCGGCGCGCGCTGTCGGTGGCCTGATGATCGGCTTTTCGGCAACCGCCATCCTGCTGGCCCAGCCGATTGTCTATCTGGCCTTCGGCTCGGCGCTGGGGCTGGCTGCCTTCGGGCGCGTGCTGTCGATCATGTCCGATCGGGGCAGCACCTGGCGCACTGTGCTATTTCTGGTTGTGGAGGCGGTGCTCGCTTCTCTCCCGCTCGCCTATGTATTCGGTTTGATCTGAGCGCGTGAAAACCCTTTATCGACACGGGCGCCGTCAATTCGACGCAGATTTGGACAAATTTCGGCGCGAGGCCTTGCTCTTAAGGAGTAAACCGTTATTACGCGTGTTGCGAGTCTAGACCTGCTATGCTAGACGAACCGCGAAATTCGGAAAACGCAAGTGCAGAACGCTTGTGTTTTCGGGGGAAAACAAAACGATATCAGGATCTTGCTGAACCATTTCGGGGATGTGGGAGAGCCTGGATCAAGATCAGGGAATTTTTTGCCCGTGGCAGACACATCCCAAGTGATTTCTGGCGTAGCAGAGCGTTACGCATCGTCGCTTTTCGAGCTTGCGCTCGAAGCTGGCGCTGTGGATGCCGTTGCTGCCGATCTCAACCGTTTCCAGGCTATGATCGACGAGAGCGCCGATCTGAAGCGCCTGGTGCTGTCGCCCGTGTTTACAGCCGAAGACCAGGTCAATGCGATTACCGCCATTGCCCAGAAGGCTAAGCTCGGCGCGCTGGTACTGAACTTTCTCAAGGTCGTTGCCGGCAATCGCCGCCTTTTTGCCGTGTCCGGCATGGTGGTTGCCTATCGTCAGATCGCCGCCCAGCACAAGGGCGAGATCACGGCTGAAGTGACCTCTGCGCATGCCCTGACGGCAGAGCAGGAAAAAGAACTGAAGGCGGCGCTGAAGAGCGTTACCGGCAAGGAAGTCTCGATCAATGCTACGGTCGATGCTTCCCTTCTCGGCGGCCTGATCGTCAAGATCGGATCCCGCCAGATCGATACATCTCTTCGCACCAAACTTTCCACCCTTAAGCTTGCACTGAAAGAGGTTGGCTGATGGATATCCGCGCCGCGGAAATTTCCGCAATTCTTAAAGATCAAATCAAAAACTTCGGCAAAGAGGCAGAAGTCTCCGAAGTTGGCCAGGTGCTTTCCGTCGGTGACGGTATTGCCCGCGTTTACGGTCTGGACAATGTCCAGGCTGGTGAAATGGTCGAGTTCCCGGGCGGCATCCGTGGTATGGCGCTGAACCTTGAAGCTGACAATGTCGGCGTGGTTATCTTCGGTTCCGACCGTTCGATCAAGGAAGGCGACACCGTCAAGCGGACCGGCGCCATCGTTGACGTTCCGGTTGGTCCGGAACTGCTCGGCCGCGTTGTCGACGCTCTCGGCAACCCGATCGACGGCAAGGGCCCGATCAATGCAACGCGTCGTTCGCGCGTTGACATCAAGGCTCCCGGCATCATTCCGCGCAAGTCGGTGCATGAGCCGATGTCGACCGGCCTCAAGGCCATCGACGCTCTGATCCCGGTTGGTCGTGGTCAGCGCGAGCTGGTCATCGGTGACCGTCAGACGGGCAAGACCGCGATCATTCTGGACTCGATCCTGAACCAGAAGGCCATTCACGACAATGGTCCGGAAGCTGAGAAGCTTTACTGCGTCTACGTCGCCATCGGCCAGAAGCGTTCGACCGTTGCCCAGTTCGTCAAGGTTCTCGAAGAACGTGGCGCCCTGCAGTATTCGATCATCATCGCTGCCACGGCTTCCGATCCGGCTCCGATGCAGTACCTGGCACCGTTCGCCGGTTGCGCCATGGGCGAATATTTCCGCGACAACGGCATGCATGCCCTGATCGCTTATGACGACCTGTCCAAGCAGGCTGTTGCTTACCGTCAGATGTCGCTTCTGCTGCGCCGTCCTCCGGGCCGCGAAGCTTACCCGGGCGACGTTTTCTACCTCCATTCGCGTCTGCTTGAGCGCGCCGCCAAGATGGGCGACGCTGCCGGTAACGGCTCGCTGACCGCTCTGCCGGTCATCGAAACGCAGGGCAACGACGTTTCGGCGTTCATTCCGACCAACGTGATCTCGATCACCGACGGCCAGATCTTCCTTGAAACCGACCTGTTCTACCAGGGCATTCGTCCGGCCGTTAACGTCGGTCTGTCGGTTTCACGCGTTGGCTCTGCCGCTCAGGTCAAGGCCATGAAGCAGGTTGCCGGTTCGATCAAGGGCGAGCTCGCCCAGTATCGTGAAATGGCAGCATTCGCCCAGTTCGGTTCCGACCTCGATGCTTCGACGCAGCGTCTTCTGAACCGTGGTGCACGCCTGACCGAACTCCTGAAGCAGCCGCAGTTCTCGCCGTTGAAGACGGAAGAACAGGTCGCCGTGATCTTCGCTGGTGTGAATGGCTATCTCGACAAGGTTGCCGTCAACCAGGTCGGCAAGTTCGAACAGGGCCTGCTCTCCTATCTGCGTTCGGAAGGCAAGGGTATCCTTGATGCCATCCGCACGGAGAAGGCGATCAGCGACGACACCAAGGGCAAGCTGAAGTCGGCTATCGACACGTTCGCCAAGAACTTCGCCTGATCAGGGCTCAAGCCAAGGACGGATAACGGATGCCTTCACTTAAGGATCTGAAGAACCGGATCGCCTCCGTCAAGGCGACGCAGAAAATCACCAAGGCGATGAAAATGGTCGCCGCGGCGAAACTGCGTCGTGCGCAGGAGGCGGCCGAGGCTGCCCGGCCGTATTCGCAGCGCATGGGTATCGTTCTTGCCAATATCGCCCAGGCGGTCGGCACGGACGATAGCGTGCCGCGTCTGATGGCCGGCACCGGCAAGGACGATGTGCATCTGCTCGTCGTCTGCACTGCCGAGCGTGGCCTTTGCGGCGGTTTCAATTCGCAGATCTCCCGTTTCGCCCGTGACCATGCGCGCAAGCTGCTGGCCGCCGGCAAGACGGTCAAGATCTTCTGCGTCGGCAAGAAGGGCTTCGACAGCCTTCGTCGCGAATTCGGTTCGATCATCGTCGAACGGACGGATCTGCGCGAAGTCAAGCGTATCGGCTTTGCAGATGCGGATGCCATCGGTCGCAAGATCATCGGCATGTTCGAGCGCGGCGAATTCGACGTCTGCACGCTGTTCTATTCCGAATTCAAGTCGGTCATCAGCCAGATCCCGACTGCGATGCAGCTCATTCCGGCTGCCGCACCTGACGTTGATGCACAGGACGGTGCTTCGGCGTTGTATGAATACGAACCGGATGCGGCTGCGATCCTCACGGATCTCATCCCGCGCAACATCTCGGTTCAGGTCTTCCGGGCTCTGCTCGAAAATGTCGCTGGTGAAATGGGCGCCAAGATGAGCGCCATGGACAATGCGACACGCAACGCCGGTGAAATGATCAACAAGCTGACGCTGAGCTACAACCGCCAGCGCCAGGCTCAGATCACCACCGAGCTCATCGAAATCATTGCGGGCGCGGAAGCGCTCTGAGGTTAAGGAAAGAGGGTAAGAATTATGGCTAAGGCAGCTACCCCCAAATCTACCGCAGCTGGCAAGGTGACGCAGGTCATCGGCGCTGTCGTCGACGTATCGTTCGAAGGCGAACTGCCCTCGATCCTGAACGCGCTGGAAACCACCAATGGCGGCAACCGCCTGGTTCTGGAAGTGGCTCAGCACCTCGGTGAAAACCAGGTTCGCACGATCGCCATGGACTCGACCGAAGGTCTGGTTCGCGGTCAGCCGGTTAGCGACACAGGCGCTCCGATCACCGTTCCGGTTGGTCCTGAAACGCTCGGCCGTATCATGAATGTCATCGGCGAGCCGGTTGACGAAGCTGGTCCGCTGGTCACATCCGGCAAGCGCGCCATCCACCAGGAAGCTCCGGCCTACGTCGAACAGTCGACCGATGCCCAGATCCTGGTTACCGGCATCAAGGTCGTCGACCTTCTGGCGCCTTACGCCAAGGGCGGCAAGATCGGCCTGTTCGGCGGCGCCGGCGTTGGCAAGACCGTTCTGATCATGGAACTGATCAACAACGTCGCCAAGGCGCACGGTGGGTACTCGGTATTCGCCGGTGTTGGCGAACGTACCCGCGAAGGCAACGACCTTTACCACGAAATGATCGAGTCGGGCGTTAACAAGCTCGGCGGCGGCGAAGGCTCCAAGGCTGCCCTCGTATACGGTCAGATGAACGAGCCTCCGGGCGCGCGTGCTCGCGTCGCTCTCACCGGTCTGACGATCGCTGAAGACTTCCGCGACAAGGGCCAGGACGTTCTGTTCTTCGTCGACAACATCTTCCGCTTCACCCAGGCAGGTTCCGAAGTGTCGGCTCTGCTCGGCCGTATCCCGTCGGCCGTTGGTTATCAGCCGACGCTGGCAACCGACATGGGCCAGATGCAGGAACGCATCACCACCACGACCAAGGGGTCTATCACCTCGGTTCAGGCGATTTACGTTCCCGCCGACGACTTGACCGACCCGGCTCCGGCCACATCGTTCGCCCACCTGGACGCAACGACGGTTCTGTCGCGCTCGATCGCCGAAAAGGGTATCTACCCGGCCGTTGACCCGCTCGATAGCACCTCGCGTATGCTCGACCCGATGATCGTCGGCGAAGAGCACTACGAAATCGCTCGTAAGGTTCAGTCGACCCTGCAGCGCTACAAGGCTCTCCAGGACATCATCGCGATTCTGGGTATGGACGAACTGTCTGAAGAAGACCGTCTGTCCGTTGCCCGCGCTCGTAAGATCGAACGCTTCCTGTCGCAGCCGTTCTTCGTTGCCGAAGTCTTCACCGGTTCGCCGGGCAAGCTGGTTGCGCTCGAAGACACGATCAAGGGCTTCAAGGGCCTGGTCAACGGCGACTACGACCACCTGCCGGAAGCGGCTTTCTACATGGTCGGCTCGATGGAAGAAGCCATCGAAAAGGCCAAGAAGCTGGCTGCTGAAGCTGCCTAAGTTAGGATCGACGGCGCGCGGGGTCATCCCGCGTGCCGTGCCTCTTTCCATCAGAGAAGTGAACGACCATGGCCGACAATTTCAGTTTTGAACTCGTTTCGCCCGAGCGCCTTTTGTTGTCCGAGATGGTCAGCGAAGTGGTGATCCCGGCTACCGAAGGCGAAATGACCGTCATGGCCAATCATGCGCCGACGATGACCACGATCAAGCCGGGCGTCGTCACCGTGAAACTCGCTTCGGGTCAGGTGACCAAGTATGTGGTTTTCGGCGGTTTTGCCGACGTTTTGCCGACCGGCTGCACGCTGCTGGCCGAATCTGCCGTGCCGCTCGCAGAAGTCACGCCGGACACGCTGAGCAAGCGTATCGATGAAGCCCGCAAGGAGCTGGATTCGGTTGACCATCACGAACATCGCAGCCGCCTCGAGCACTATCTCGGCGAGTTGACCAACCTGAACGGTATTCTGGTCGCCGCCTGAAAGGCAGAGGCCGAGGGCGAATCGCGGCCCTCCAGACCAGTTGCCGGGAATTGAATGAAGAAAGCCGAGCGTCGCCAGACACTCGGCTTTTTCTTTGATCAGACCCGTGGTTTTACCGCGCATCTTCGAGAATCATCGCAGCGCCTTTTTCCGCGACCATCATCGTTGGTGCGTTGATATTGCCGGCGGTGACATTGGGGAAGATCGAGGCGTCGACGATCCTCAGGCCGGGTATGCCGTGGACCCGCAGACGCGCATCGACGACCGACGTTTGATCGTCCGGCCCCATCGCGCAACTGCCGCAGAGATGATAGATCGAGCCGCTGTTCTGCCGGAAATAGTCGAGCAGTCGTTCATCGCTGTCGGTTGCCGGCGACGGTGAGACTTCCTCTTCGATCAGCGCGGCAAGCGTCGGCGCGGCCGCAATGCGCCTCACCAACCGGCTGCCCTGAATGACTTCGGCAATGTCCCGTTCGGTGGAGAGATAATTGGGCCTGATCAGCGGTGCTGCGTCCGGGGCGTTCGATCCGATGGTGATCTTCCCACGGCTGGTGGGCCGACAGGAATTGAAGGCGATCAGGAAGCCCGGATAGGGTTCCGGGGTCAGGCCTGCCCGGGGATTGACGGGAATGCGGTAGGACAGCGGGTTGAAATACAACTGGATATTGGGCCGGCTTTCATCCGGTGCGCCGCGAAAGAAGCCGCCCGCCTGGTTGACGCTCATCGCGAAGGGTCCGCTGCGGGTCAGGAGATATTGCAGGCCGAGTGCCGCCTGGCCGAACAGGCTGGCAAAGGTTCCGTTCAATGTCGGACAATTGGCGCGATAGTAGAAGCTGGCGCAGAGATGGTCCTGCAGGTTCGAGCCGACTGCCGGCAGATGCCGACGTGTCTTGATTCCATGGGCAAAGAGCAGCGCTCCGTCGCCAATGCCCGAAAGCTGCATCAGCTTTGGCGTATCGACCGCGCCAGCTGCGAGGATCACTTCGCGCCGTGCCTTGAAAAGCCGGATGGCGCCGTTCTGCAGCACTTCGACGGCTTCTACACGTCCATCCTCTGACAGGAGCAGTCGCTGGGCGACCGCATGCCGCTCGATTGCCAGATTGGGCCGCTTCAATGCCGGCCGCAGATATTCGGCGCTGGAATGCGATCTCTGGCCATTGCGGGTGTTGATGTCATAGACGCCCGCCCCCTCGATGTCGCGGCCATTGAAATCGTCATTGGCGGGCAGGCCAAGCTCTTGGCACGCCTTGAGAAACGCGTCGCTGACGGCATGGGTGCTGCCGCGCATCGGTGTGACATGAATGGGGCCGTTGTCACCATGATAGTCGGATGCGCCGTGACGATGCGTCTCCAGCGCCTTGAAATAAGGAAGCGCGTCGGTCGCTGTCCAGCCGGGATTGCCGGCCGCCGCCCAGTCGTCGAAATCTGCATTTGCGCCACGGACATAGACCATGGCATTGATCGAGCCCGATCCGCCCTGGACCTTGCCGCGTGGCACGTAGATCCGCCGGTTGCCGAGTGCCGGCTCCGGTTCGGTCGAATACATCCAGTTGACCTTGGGATTGTAGTAGCTCTTGGCGTAGCCCACCGGGATCTTGAACCAGAAGCTGTCATCCTTGCCGCCGGCCTCGATGAGAAGCACGCTGTAGCGTCCATTCTCGCTCAGGCGGCTGGCCAGGATGCAGCCGGCGGAGCCGGCGCCGACGATGACAAAATCATAGATCATGATCGTGGCTCAACCCTTGGCCGGGGCGAAGGCTTTGACGTCGGCCGGCTCTGCGGCCATCTGCAGGTGCAGGCGATCGCCGGTATAGGGTGAATGCTGCCTCACCACGTCCAGGTCGAGTTCGATGCCGAGGCCTGGCTCGCGGGGCGGGATCAGG
This sequence comes from Rhizobium sp. 18065, assembly GCF_902706095.1. GTDB lineage: Bacteria > Pseudomonadota > Alphaproteobacteria > Rhizobiales > Rhizobiaceae > Allorhizobium. The sequence goes on along the minus strand of NZ_CACSJP010000007.1, from coordinate 88,830 downwards.
TATCCGTCTTCAAATGCCAGCTTCGTCTTCAGCACTTCGGCATGGAAACCGCCGAAATCCATGATGGCTTCGTGGATGAGGAAATTCGGCGTTGCCGCAGAGAGCTGAATACTGGCGGCCGCCCCGACGGGACCATTGTAGAGATGCGGTGCGATCTGCGCGTAAAAGGACTCGGCCATGCCGGCGATCTTCTTGGCCTCCAGCAGGCCGCCGACGCGGGCGACATTCATCTGCAGAATGGAGGCGGCGCCCAGTTGCAGTACGCGCTGGAATTCGTATTTGGTCGTCAGCCGTTCACCGGTCGAGACCGGGATCGAGGTGGCGCGGGCGACTTCCGCCATGGCGGCTTCCTGTCCGGGTGGCACCGGTTCCTCGAACCACAGCGGGTCGTATTTCTCAAGCCGCTTTGCCAATCGGATTGCCGAAGACGGTACCATCTGGCCGTGGGTGCCAAAGAGGATATCGGCACGGCTGCCGACGGCTTGCCGGATCCGGGCGCAGAATTCCTCGCAGCGATCCATGACGCCGAGCGACAGCTGGTGGCCGGAATAGTTGGTATAGGGACCGGCGGGATCGAATTTCAGCGCGGTAAAGCCCATCTCGACCATGCGCACAGCTTCCTCGGCTGCCAGGTCGATGTCGTTATAGTCGTAGTCGCCAGCCACGTTCTTAGGATAGAGATAGGTATAGGCGCGCAGCTTTTCGTGCACTGTGCCGCCGAGCAGATCGGCGACCGGGCGACCAGCCGCCTTGCCGATGATGTCCCAGCAGGCGATTTCCAGACCGGAGACGATGCCCATCATTGTCGGGTCGGGTCGCTGGGTGAAGCCGCTCGAATAGGCGGCACGCCAGAAACGCTCGATCTGGTGCGGGTCATGGCCTTCCAGATACCGCTGGAAGACGTCATCGATCAACGGCACCAGAGCGGAGGGGTGGAATGACGTCGCGTAGATCTCGCCGATGCCCTTGATGCCACAGGCCGTCTCCAGTTCAACGAAGATCCAGTACATGCCGCCGACATGCGGTGGCGGAACGGCGACGACGTAGGTGTTCAGCGACGCGATTTTCATGGGTGTTCCCCGGGCTTTGGATGTTGGCAGTGTGCAGTGATTGCGGACCTGTGCGAGCGGGGCTTGCCTAGTGTTTCAGGATCACGAGGCGTGTCTGGGTGAATTCCAGCATGCCATGCTTGCCGTCGTCGCCGCCGAGACCGGAGCGCTTCCAGCCGGCGTGGTAGCCCTGATAGGGATCGGCCGGGAACCGGTTGATGTAGAGCTCGCCGGCCTCGATCTCGTTCGCGGCCTTCATCACCTTGCGATAGTTTTCGGAAAACAGCACCGAGGCGAGGCCGAACTGATGGTCGCTGGCCATGGCAAGTGCGTCGTCGAATTCGTCATAAGGGATGACGGCGAGAACCGGTCCGAAGACCTCCTCGCGGACGATTTCCATGTCATGGCGGCAATGGGAGAGCAGGGTTGGCGGATAAAAATAGCCCTCACCGGCGGGCACAAAGCCTCCGGTCTCGATGATTGCGCCGTCTGCTCTTGCACGTTCGACCATGTGGTGAATTCGAAGACGTGTAGCTGCATTGGCCAGCGGTCCCATCGCATCCGGGCTTTTGCCGCGATCGCCATAGCGACGGTCGTGGAAGGCGGTGCGTAATCTGACAAGCAGGTCGTCGTGCACCGATTGATGCACATAGAGACGCTCGACCGAGGTGCAGACCTGGCCACAATGGGCGGTCTTGGCCGACATCACCATGCGGGTCACCGCATCCAGATCGGCGTCGGGCTCGACGATGACAGGTGTCTTGCCGCCGAGTTCCAGCGATGGCTTGGCGATGTTGGTCTTGCAATATTTCAACACGGTCTGGCCGGCGACAACGCTGCCCGTCAGCGTGATCATGCCGACCTGTGGCCGCGTGCACATCACTTCTGCAACGTCATGGCTCATGGTCATGATGTTGACGAGGCCGGTCGGCAATTCGGCTTCGAGCAGAGCCTCGGCAAAAACGAAGGCAGATGTGGGGGTATTGTTGCTCGGGCGTACGACCACCGCATTGCCGGTGATCAGGGCCGGGGCAATCTTGCGCACGAGCGTGTAGATCGGGAAATTGAACGGGACGAGACAGGCGACCACGCCGATCGGCGCACGCTTCAGCATCAGCGTCTCGTCCGGCGTGTCGCTCTCGATCACTTCGCCTTCGATCCGGCGGGCCCATTCGGCATGATAGCGCATCAGCTCGACGCCGTAGATGGCTTCGGCTGTCGCATCCGCCAGGCTTTTGCCGCTCTCGCGGGCAAGCGCCTCGCCGATCTTGCCGGCGTTGCGCTCGATTGCATCCGCCAGGCGGCGCAATGCATTGCCACGCTCGATGGCAGGCAGCTTGCCCCAGCTTTTCTGTGCCTCGGCTGCATGGGTGACGGCCGCGATGACATCGGCTTCGGTTGCGGCGGGAACCGATGCAAAAACGGCGCCGTCCGCAGGGTTACGTACCTCGATTGCGGCGCGGCTTTCCAGCTCGACGAAACGGCCGCCAATGAAATTGCGATACTCGGTCATGGCCATCTCCTGCGGAAAAATCCGCCCAAGTAGGGGCCGCAGATGCCGGCTTCGCAAGCGAGTTATTTTCGGGCCGATCATTCCAAAAAGGAATGTTTCAATCCGTGCCCAGCTCTGTCGTCAACCATTGGCGGAATGCCGACGCATTGGCGCTCTCGGGTTGCTCGGCGCGTGTGACCAGCCAGTAGGATTCATGACCCTCGACCTCTACATCCATGACCTGTGTCAGCTGGCCAGCCCGGATCAGCGACGCCACCATGAAACGGTCTGCGACGGCAACGCCGAGGCCGTTGCATGCGGCCTCAACGGCCATGTCGAGCAGGTCGAATTCCAGTCCGCCGCGGGTGTTGGTATGGCTGAGATCGGCCGCATCCAGCCAGCGCTGCCAGGTCAGGTAACGCTGGTCGGCCGAGGCCAGAACGTGCAGAAATGTCAGGTCGGACAGATCGATCGGCTGGCCGGCTTGCTTTGAGCGCAGCAGATGCGGCGCGCAGACGGCGATGTGGCGCTCCGTCATCAGCAGTTGCGATTTCAGCATCGGCCATTCGCCGTCGCCGAAGCGGATGGCGCAATCGAGAATGCTGCGCTCTGCCAGGCTGTCTTTTAGCTCGGTGGTGATGCTGATCTCGATATCGGGCATGAAAGCCCGCAGGCTGGCCAGTCTCGGCATCAGCCAGCGCTTGGCAAAGGTCGGCGGCACGTTGATACGCAAACGGCGCTGGTTGCTCTTTTCCATGATGCCGCGCACGGCCAGTTCGACATTGTGGAAGGCCTGCTGCAGGGTCGCCAGAAGCTCGACGCCGGACGGTGTCAGCTCAAGGTGATGGTGCTTGCGGATCACCAGGGTTTCGCCAAGCTGCTCCTCGAGATTGCGGACCTGGCGGCTGACGGCGCTCTGGGTCAGGTTCAGCCGGTCCGCAGCGCGGGTAAAGCTGCGGGTTTGCCCGACCACCTCGAACACTTTCATGGCCGAAAGCGCCGGCAATTTTCGCATGATCTTACCTGTCTCTTGCCGTCAAGAACGGCTTCGTGGCGGCCATATAAGCAGAGACGGGGTGATGCCGTCACTCTGTTTCTATAATGGCATTTTTCATAGCCAGTTTGCGGAATGCGATTGTATGCATCAGCCGGTCGGTGAGATAGTCGCCATGTTGTCGTTCGGCAACCAGGGGAGGACAGGGCATGAAAGTCGGGATCGTGGGTGCGGGCATGGTCGGCAGTTCGGCAGGTTATGCCTTGGCGCTGATGGGCATTGCCAGCGATATCGTGCTGATCGATCAGAACGCGGCGCTGGCGCTCGCCCAGGCGGAGGATATCTCGCATGCCGTCCCGTTCATGTCGTCGACGACGGTGAATGCCGGAGGCTACAAGGATCTGGAGGGTGCGGGCGTCGTTATTCTTGCGGCCGGTGTCAGCCAGAAGCCGGGCGAGACCCGTCTGGAACTGCTGGAGCGCAACGCCGCCGTGTTTCGCGCCGTGTTGAGCGAGGTCCTGCCGGTGGTGCCCGAGGCGATCCTTTTGATCGCGTCCAACCCCGTCGATATCATGACGCAGATCACCACGCGCATTTCCGGGCTTGCCCCACAGCGCATCATCGGCTCAGGCACGATCCTCGATACGGCGCGCTTTCGCAGCCTGATCGGCCGGCATCTCGGCATTTCGCCGCAATCGGTGCATGCCTATGTGCTGGGCGAACACGGCGACAGCGAAGTGCTGGCCTGGTCGAGCGCAAGGGCTGGCTCCATATCGCTTCATTCGTTTGCCGAGCAGGTCGATCACCCCCTGACGGAGGCAGTTCGGGATTCGATAGACGATGGCGTGCGCAATGCTGCCTACAAGATCATCAACGGCAAGGGTTCGACCTATTATGGTATCGGTGCGGGACTGGCCCGGATCGTCAAGGCGATCGCGCAGGATCACCGTGATGTGCTGTCGGTTTCGATCGTCACACCGGAGGTGACCGGCATTCGCGACGTGGCCCTTTCGATCCCGCGCGTCATCGGGGCTGCGGGCGTGATCACCGATCTGTTCCCGGATCTCGACGAACAGGAATATGGCGCGTTGAACCGCAGTGCGTCGCTCCTGAAGGCGCTGGCGGATTCGGTTCGGCTATAGTTGGGCTGGCTTCTGTCACGAAGCATTTGCCTTCTGGCAGGCATCCGGTTTTGATCCGCCAGCATTTGCCCTATAGTGATTTTTTAATGTTTGGACGAGCATGAAGATGGATGCACAGGTTGTCGGGGGCGGTGAACTGGCCGACTTCAGGTCGAAGGCGCGCGCAGCGAGTGGCCTGCTCAAGGCCTTGTCACACGAGACCCGCCTGCTGATCCTTTGCATGGTCAGCCGCGAGGAAAAGACCGTCAGCGAAATCGAAAAACTTCTCGGGCTTCAGCAAGCCGTGGTCTCGCAGCAGCTTGCCCGGCTTCGCGCCGACAAGATCCTCGAGACACGCCGTGACGGGCGCCAGATCTACTATCGCATCGCAGACCCGCAGCTCAACGAGTTGATCTCCGTTCTCTACAAGATGTATTGCGAACCAGGCCCTGGTTCGGTTCCGGTTGGGGCCGCTGGCGATGCGGCCGACATCGCGTGAGCGCACGGCATGGAAATCTGATGGGGGCTGGCCGTGATCGACAAGCTTGAATTCTTCATTGCGCTTGCCCGCGAGCAGCATTTCGGAAGAGCGGCCGAAGAATGCGGCGTGACACAACCGACGCTGTCGGCGGCGATCCGCCAGCTTGAGGATCAACTCGGCGTGATGCTGGTCCAGCGCGGCTCGCGTTATCAGGGCCTGACGCCGGAGGGGCAGCGGGTGCTCGAATGGGCGCGGCGGATTGTCGGCGACGCGCGCACCTTGCGCGAAGAAATGCGGGCCACCCGCCATGGCCTTGCCGGGCATATCCGGCTGGCGGTCATTCCGACGGCTCTGGCGATGGTTCAGCGGCTGACGGAACCGTTTCAGCAGCGCCATCCGAATGTGACGTTTTCCGTCCTGTCGCGCACCTCGCTGCAGGTGCTGAGCCTGCTTGAAAATCTCGAGATCGATGCGGGCATTACCTATCTCGACAATGAGCCGCTGGGGCGGGTCACGAGCGTGCCGCTTTACTCCGAGCGTTATCACCTGATTACCGCTGCTGGAACGCCGCTCGCCGCTCGCGATTCCGTGTCCTGGAGCGAAGTGGCCGACCTTCGGCTCTGTCTGCTGACCGCGGACATGCAGAATCGCCGGATCATCAACCAGCATATGGCCGAGGCGGGGGTTACCCCGAAGCCGACGCTCGAATCCAATTCGATGATCGTGCTTTTCTCCCATATCCGCACCGGAAAATGGGCTTCGATCATGCCGCGCAACGTGGCCGAATCCTTCGGTTTCACCGAGGCGATCCGGATGATCCCGATCACCGATCCGGATGCACAACATCTGGTCGGGCTCGTCGCGACGCATCGCGAGCCGCATACGCCGCTGGTGTCGGGACTGCTGCATGAAGCCCGCATGCTGGTCGCCGCGCAGGCCTTTGATAGATTTTTTCTATCAAGCGACGAAACAGCTGCATTGACCTGATCCGCGCAACACGGTCATCCTCACATAAAGCAACGCGAGCGATTTCGCTGCGGGAGGCTTCAAGCACAATTCGAGGCGGCAAGCCCGGCGCATTTAGATCTGGACGGCTTGTCGGTTTGGGAGGACTGGCACATGAATATTCGGGCGATTGCCGAGGATGAGGCAACCCGCATCTCCGCGATCATTGAGGACTTGAAGCATCTGGAAGGCCCGATGCTGCCGATCCTGCATGAGATCCAGGCCGCATTCGGCTTTGTTCCGGAAAGTGCCAAGCAGATCATCGCCACGGCGTTGAATCTGTCGCGTGCGGAAGTGCATGGCGTGATCACCTTCTATCACGATTTTCGCGACCATCCCTCCGGTCGGCATGTTCTGAAACTCTGTCGCGCCGAGGCTTGCCAGTCGATGGGTGGCGAGCCTCTTGCGGAAACACTGCTGTCGCGGCTGGGTATCGACTGGCACGGCACCACCGCCGATGGTGCGATCACCGTCGAGCCGGTGTTCTGTCTCGGGCTCTGTGCCCAGGCACCGGCCGCCATGCTGGACGACGAACTCTATGCCAGGCTCGACGAACACTGTCTGACCGACATCGTTGCGGAGGCACGCCGATGAGCGTCACCGTTTTTGTTCCTCGTGATTCAGCCGCTCTTGCCGTTGGCGCCAACAGGGTTGCCGCAGCGATCGAGCGGGAAGCTGCGGCCCGCGGTCTCGACGTTGCGATCGTTCGCAATGGCTCGCGCGGCATGCTCTGGCTTGAAGTTCTGGTCGAGGTTCGCACGGAAGCCGGCCGTATCGCCTATGGCCCGGTTACGCCTTCGGATGTGCCAGCCCTGTTCGATGCCGGGTTTCTCAATGGTGGCGCGCATGCGCTCTGTCACGGCGAAACGAAGGAAATTCCGTTCCTCAAGAGTCAGACACGACTTACATTCTCGCGCTGTGGCGTGACCGACCCTTTGTCGCTGGATGATTATCGCCGCTATCAGGGTCTGAAGGGCCTCGAAAAGGCGATTGCGCTACCGCCTGCGGAGATTGTCAGTCAGGTGACTCATAGCGGCCTTCGCGGTCGCGGCGGGGCGGGTTTCCCCACCGGCATCAAGTGGAAGACGGTTGCCGATGCCAGGGCCGACCAGAAATATATCGTCTGCAACGCCGACGAGGGCGATAGCGGTACGTTTGCCGACCGGATGATCATGGAGGGCGATCCCTTCGTGCTGATCGAAGGCATGGCCATCGCCGGCATCGCCACCGGTGCGACCAAGGGTTATGTCTATACCCGGTCGGAATATCCCTATGCGATTGCAATGATGAACGAGGCGATCGAGATCGCCCGCCGCGCCGGCATTCTCGGGGCGTCCGTGTTGGGTTCGCCTTACGCTTTCGACATGGAAGTGCGCGAAGGAGCCGGTGCCTATGTGTGCGGCGAGGAAACCTCGCTGCTCAACAGTCTGGAAGGCAAGCGCGGTATCGTGCGCGCCAAGCCGCCGCTGCCGGCGCTTCAGGGCCTGTTCGGCAAGCCGACCGTCGTCAACAACGTCATGTCGCTTGCCTCCATTCCGGTGATCATGGACAGGGGTGCGCAGTTCTACCGCGACTTCGGCATTGGTCGTTCGCATGGCACGATCCCGATCCAGATCGCTGGCAACGTCAAGTATGGCGGCCTGTACGAGACGGCATTCGGCCTGACGCTTGGCCAGCTTATCGACGAGATCGGCGGCGGAACATTGTCCGGCCGGCCGGTCAAGGCGGTGCAGGTCGGCGGGCCGCTCGGCGCCTATTTCCCGCGGGCACTGTTCGATACGGTTTTCGACTACGAGTCCTTCGCCGCGCGTGACGGGTTGATCGGGCATGCCGGCATCGTCGTCTTCGACGATACGGCCGACATGCTGAAACAGGCGCGGTTCGCCATGGAATTCTGTGCCATCGAAAGCTGCGGCAAATGCACACCCTGCCGCATCGGCTCGACGCGTGGCGTCGAGACAGCCGACAGGATTGCCCAGGGCATCGAACCCGAGAAGAATCGGGAATTGCTCACCGATCTCTGCAACACGATGAAATTCGGTTCGCTCTGCGCGCTCGGCGGTTTCACGCCCTATCCTGTGTTGAGCGCCATGAAGCATTTCCCCGCTGATTTTGCGCCGGCACCGCTGGTGGAGGCGGCCGAATGAGCGAAGCGAACAAAGTCAAAGGCCCTGCGTCCTATTTCCCGTCGATCGAAAAGACCTATGGTCAGCCGATCGCGCACTGGAAGGAACTGGTCCGTGGTCAGTCTGGACTGACGCATATGCAGATCGTCAACTGGCTGAAGCAGACCCACGGCCTGGGGCATGGTCACGCCAATGCGCTTGTGGCGCATACGCTGACTGAAACCAAACAAGCCGGAGAGATCTGAATCATGCGCAATCTTTCCAATGATTTCAAAGGAGCCTTCTGATGGGTCTCGTTCCGGAAATTGACTTTGGCACACCGGCATCCCGCTCCAGCGAGACCGTCACGCTGACCATCGACGGTCGCGAGATCACTGTTGCTGCAGGGACCTCGATCATGCGCGCCTCGATGGAGGCCGGCATCCAGGTGCCGAAGCTGTGTGCCACCGACATGGTCGACGCATTCGGCTCCTGCCGCCTCTGTCTGGTCGAGGTCGAGGGCCGCAACGGCACGCCGGCCTCCTGCACGACACCTGTCGCTGCCGGCCTTGTCGTCCATACCCAGACGGATCGGCTGAAGCAGATCCGCAAGGGCGTGATGGAACTGTATATTTCCGACCACCCGCTCGACTGTCTGACCTGCGCTGCCAATGGCGATTGTGAGTTGCAGGACATGGCGGGTGCCGTCGGCCTGCGTGACGTGCGCTACGGCTATGAGGGTGACAACCATGTCAAGGCGCGCTCAGGTGGCGAAAGCAATGCTCGCTACATGCCGAAGGACGAGAGCAATCCTTACTTCACCTATGATCCGGCCAAATGCATTGTCTGTTCGCGTTGCGTCAGGGCCTGCGAGGAAGTGCAGGGTACGTTTGCGCTGACCATCGAGGGACGTGGTTTCGGCAGCCGCGTGTCACCCGGCGCGCACGAAGACTTCCTCTCGTCCGAATGCGTCTCCTGCGGCGCCTGCGTCCAGGCCTGTCCCACCGCAACGCTGACCGAGAAGTCGGTCATCGCCATTGGTCAGCCGGAACATTCCGAGGTGACCACCTGTGCCTATTGCGGCGTCGGCTGTTCGTTCAAGGCGGAAATGCGCGGCGAAGAGTTGGTGCGCATGGTTCCCTGGAAGGATGGCAAGGCCAATCGCGGCCATTCCTGCGTCAAGGGACGGTTCGCCTATGGTTACGCAAGCCACAAGGATCGCATCCTCAACCCGATGGTACGCGAGAACATTTCCGACCCATGGCGCGAAGTGACCTGGGATGAGGCGTTCGCCCATATCGCCTCCGAGTTCAAGCGGCTGCAATACCAGTATGGTCGCGACGCGATCGGTGGCATCACCTCGTCGCGCTGCACCAATGAAGAAACCTATCTGGTGCAGAAGCTGATCCGCGCCGGCTTCGGCAACAACAATGTCGATACCTGCGCCCGCGTCTGCCACTCGCCGACAGGTTATGGTCTCGGCCAGGCCTTCGGTACGTCGGCAGGCACGCAGGATTTCGACAGTGTCGAACATTCCGATGTTGTCGTGGTCATCGGCGCCAATCCGACGGATGGACATCCGGTCTTCGGCTCGCGGCTGAAGAAGCGATTGCGCCAAGGGGCCAAGCTGATCGTCATCGATCCGCGCCGGACCGATATCGTCCGCAGTCCACATATCGAGGCGGCCTTCCATCTGCCGCTGAAACCCGGCACCAATGTTGCTGTCATGACCGCCATGGCGCATGTCATCGTGACCGAAGGACTGTTTGCCGAAGCTTTCATTCGCGAACGCTGCGACTGGTCTGAATTCGAGGATTGGGCGGCGTTTGTCGCCGAACCGCAGCACAGCCCGGAATCAACAGAGGCATTCACTGGCGTCCCGGCTGCCGACCTGCGCGGTGCTGCCCGCCTCTATGCGACCGGCGGCAATGGCGCGATCTATTATGGTCTGGGCGTCACCGAGCACAGCCAGGGCTCGACCACCGTCATGGCGATCGCCAACCTCTCGATGGTCACTGGCAATATCGGCCGTCCGGGTGTCGGCGTGAACCCATTGCGCGGGCAGAACAATGTTCAGGGCTCTTGCGACATGGGTTCCTTCCCGCACGAGTTTCCCGGTTACCGCCATGTGTCGGATGATGCGACGCGCGACACGTTCGAAAAACTCTGGGGCGTGACGCTGAGCAATGAGCCCGGCCTTCGCATTCCCAACATGCTCGATGCGGCCGTCGATGGCACGTTCAAGGGCATCTACATCCAGGGCGAGGACATTCTCCAATCCGATCCGGATACCAAACATGTGTCAGCCGGTCTGGCCGCGATGGAATGCGTCGTCGTGCACGACCTCTTCCTCAACGAGACGGCGAATTACGCCCACGTCTTCTTGCCGGGTTCGACCTTCCTGGAGAAGGACGGCACCTTCACCAATGCCGAGCGACGCATCAACCGCGTGCGCAAGGTTATGAGCCCGAAGAACGGCTACAGCGACTGGGAAGTGACACAGAAGCTTGCCCAGGCGATGGGGCTCAACTGGACCTACAGCCATCCGTCTGAAATCATGGACGAGATCGCCTCGACCACGCCGAGCTTTGCCAATGTCTCCTATGCCTATCTCGACAAGATGGGATCGGTGCAGTGGCCGTGCAACGAAGCACATCCAGAGGGCTCGCCGATCATGCATACCGACGGCTTCGTGCGCGGCAGGGGTAAGTTCATCCGCACCGAATATGTCGCGACCGACGAACGCACCGGGCCGCGTTTCCCGCTGCTGCTGACCACCGGTCGCATCCTGTCGCAGTACAATGTCGGCGCCCAGACGCGGCGCACCGAAAACACAGTGTGGCACGACGAGGACCGGCTGGAAGTGCATCCGCATGATGCCGAGCAGCGGGGGATCAAGGATGGCGACTGGATCAAGCTGACCAGCCGCTCGGGTGATACGACGTTGCGCGCGTTGCTGACCGACCGGGTGTCGCCGGGCGTGGTCTACACCACCTTCCACCATCCCGACACACAGGCCAACGTGATTACCACGGACTTCTCCGACTGGGCGACCAACTGCCCGGAATACAAGGTCACTGCGGTGCAGGTCTCGCCGTCGAATGGCCCGACCGAATGGCAGGAAGACTATGACGAACTGTCCCGTCGCTCGCGTCGCATCGTCGGCAAGCTCGAGGCTGCGGAGTGACGCATGGCGCTGTCATCTGGCTCTTTGCCATTGGCCCTGACGCGACCTGCGCGACGCGGCCGCCGGTACGGATGCAACGGTAGGAAGGAGCTAACTGCGTGACCGCCCGCAACGTGACCCTCGCCGTCCGGGAAATCCGCAGTCGCCGGGGACTAATGACGGAAGCAAACCGTCTCGTGCCGGAAGAAGTGCCGATCGCCTTTTCCTACGGCGGCAGCACCCATGCCGTGATGATGGCGACGCCTGATGATCTCGAGGATTTCGCCGTGGGGTTTTCCCTGGCCGAAGGCATTATCGGCCATGCGCGCGAGATCGTCGATATCGAGGTGGTCGAGGCCGGTGACGGAATCGATGTGCAGATCGTCCTGGTGGACGGGAATGCTGAGGCCTTGACCTCGCGGCGCAGGCGCATGGCCGGTCCGGTCGGATGTGGCCTTTGCGGCATCGAATCGATCGAACAGGCGACGCGCGAGGTGCCGGTGATTGCGGGCAGCAGTTTCGCCCTCACACCGGTGCAGATCGCCGAGGCCCTGCGTCTTTTGACCGAAGGACAAAAGCTCAACCGCGAAACGCGTGCGGTGCATGGAGCCGGTTTCTTTGTGCCCGGCCGTGGTGTGGTGGCGATCCGGGAAGATGTCGGGCGCCACAATGCGCTCGACAAGCTTGCCGGTGCCGTGCTGCTGGGCGGATGGTCACCGGCCGAAGGGGCGGTTGTCGTTACAAGTCGTCTGTCGGTCGAGATGGTGCAGAAGACGGCGGCACTCGGCAGTCCGATGCTGATCGCGATTTCCGCGCCGACCGCGCTGGCTATCCGCACAGCCGAAAAGGCGGGCATGACCCTGATCGGCATTGCCCGCGACGATGATTTCGAAATTTTCACAGGGTCTGAAAAAGTGGTCCAGGGAGTGTTCCACCATGTCTCATAGCGGCACTGACGAAAAGCTGGTGCGGATGGCAAACCAGATCGCCACCTTTTTTGCGTCCCAACCGCAGGAAGTGCGCGTTGATGGTGTCGCGCTGCATATCAACAAGTTCTGGGAGCAGCGCATGCGCCGCCGGTTCTTCGAGATGATCGATGCGCATCAGGAAGGTTTCCTGCCGCTTGTCGTCGAGGCCGCCGCGAAGATCCAGCGCCCTGGCCCGGTGGCGGCACACAACCCAGCCGAGATGTCGTCGTCCTGATCCGTTGGGGATCAGCAGTCGTGTGTATGGCCACGCAAGTATTAGACGCAAAAAGCGGCCATCGGCCGCTTTTTGTCATATTTAACTTAAGATGGCCTGCAATTACGCCGCCAGATCTTCCAGTTCGCTGCCCTTGAACATCTTGGCGAGGTTCAGGAAGCAGATCATGCCGTTTTCATTGGCGATGATGCCTTCGGAGAAGGTCTTGTCGAAGGAGGCGGAGATTTCCGGCACCGGCTGAACCTGGCTGGACGGAATGGTCAGGATGTCCGAAACGCGGTCGACCAGCATGCCGATGACCATGTTGTGCACTTCCGCAACCACGATGGCCGAGCGCTCGTTGGCAACCGTCGACTTCATGCCCAGCTTGTAGGCCAGGTCGATGATCGGGATCACCGAGCCGCGCAGGTTCATCACGCCGATGACGTCGGCCGGTGCATGCGGGATCGGCGTCGACGGAGCCCAGCCGCGAATTTCGCGGATCGTGGTCGTCTTGACGCAGAATTCCTGATCATGAAGCCGGAAAGCGATGATCTCGAGGGTTTCCCCGCTGAAACTTGTCGAACTGATCGTGGTTGCCATTAGAAATCTTCCCAACCTTCCTGTGCCTTAGCCGATGCACCTACGCCTGCGGCGCGAGCGACCTGAGCCATGAGTTTGCGTGCCGGCGATGCAACAGGAGGGGCATCAGGACGCGCTTGGTGTATAATATGCGAAGAGTGTTGCCCAATTCTAAACTGCGCGACGAGACTCCGAAGTGTTGCCGCCTCGCGGGCCAGGCTGTGGCTGGCGGCTGTCGATTCCTCGACCATGGCGGCGTTCTGCTGAGTGTTCTGGTCCAGCGCATTGACCGCGCGGTTGATTTCCAGCAGCCCGGTTGACTGTTCCTTCGATGCCTCGACGATGGCGATGACATTCAGGTTGATGTCCTGGACTTCCGAGACGATCTGTTCCAGCGCCTTGCCGGTTTCTCCCACCAGATCGACGCCGTTCTTCACCTGGCCGGACGATGTGGTGATCAGGGCCTTGATCTCCTTGGCCGCGTTGGCCGACCGTTGCGCCAGTTCGCGCACCTCCTGCGCGACGACCGCAAAGCCCTTTCCTGCTTCGCCGGCACGGGCCGCTTCCACACCGGCATTCAGGGCGAGCAGGTTGGTCTGGAAGGCAATATCGTCGATGACGCCGATGATGTTGGAAATCTCGCGCGACGAGTTTTCGATCTGGTCCATGGCACCGATCGCCTTCTTGACGACATCGCCGGATCGCTCCGCCGCAGCCTTGGTGCGGCCGACCATCTGTCCCGCCTCGATCGCCCGCTTGGAACTGTTGGACACTGTCTGGGTAATCTGCTCCAGCGCGGTCGCGGTTTCCTCGATCGCTGCGGCCTGTTGTTCGGTGCGCTTCGACAGGCTGTCGGAAGCGGTGCGGATCTCGGACGAGCCGGCAGCGATGGCCTCGGTATTGCCGTTGACGGTGCGGATCGCCTGATGCAGCTTTTCGATCGAGGCGTTGAAATCCACCCGAGTCTTCTCAAGCGCCGGCATGAAAGGGTTCTCGATGCGCGCCGTCAGGTCGCCATTGGCAAGAGCCGTCAGCCCATGCGCCAGTTCATCGACGGCGCGGACCCGTTCGGTCACGTCGGTTGCATATTTCACCACCTTGAAGACGCGGCCATTGGCATCGAAGATCGGATTGTAGGAGGCCTGGATCCAGACGACCTTGCCACCCTTGCCGATGCGTTTGAATTCCTCGGCAACATATTGACCGGATGCCAGCGTCAGCCAGAACTTGCGATAGTCTTCCGTGCGCGTGTAGTCCGCTTCACAGAATATCGCATGATGCTTTCCGGTAATTTCACTCAGACTGTAGCCAAGTGTCTTGAGGAAGTTTTCATTGGCGGTCAGGATGTCGCCGGTAGGGGTGAACTCGATCGTTGCCTGAACGCGTGAAATGGCTTCCAGCTTGCCGCTGTCTTCCGCCGACTTCTGCTTTCTCGCCGTGATGTCTGTGGCGAACTTGACGATCTTGTAAGGCTTGCCGCCGCGCATGACAGGATTGTAGGAGGCCTGAATCCAGATCTCCGATCCGTCCTTGGCGATGCGCTTGTATTCGCGGCTGTCGAATTGCCCTCGGCCGAGACTAGCCCAGAACTCGCGATACTCCGCGCTCGCCACATAGGCTGGCTCGCAGAACATGCGATGGTGCTTGCCCTTGATCTCGCTCAGGCTGTAGCCCAGCGTGCGACAGAAATTCTCATTCGCGGTAATGATCGTCCCATCGAGGTTAAACTCGATAATTGCCTGGGAGCGGCCCAGCGCGGCGAGGACGGATTTTGCGTCCCCTGTATTCGTCATCAGAAATGCCATTTTCCCACTCCGGGTAGACCACGGTTTCATGAAAATTGGCGGCTTCCATTCGAGGGGAAACCGCCAATTTCTAGGGGTCAATTATGGCTCTCAAATCTTAAGAGACGCTCAAATATATCAGAGCTTTCGCGCAGCGATTGATCATTTGCCCGTCATTTTATACAAATTTTACAACCGGCTTGAGCGTCAGCACGGCCGAAGTCACGTAAAAAGAAGCGTATTAGTGCACCTCTAAATTATAATTTCCTGTTTTATCCGGCCTGTGTCGGGCGGTCGAGAATGCGCTTGCCGAACAGGCTTGCGGCCAGATCGACCATCACATGGGCGCTGCGGCCACGGTCATCGAGGAAGGGGTTCAATTCGACGAGATCGAGCGACGATACCAGGCCGCTGTCGTGCAGTAGTTCCATGATCAGATGCGCCTCGCGGAAGGTTGCGCCGCCGGGCACGGTTGTGCCAACGCCCGGTGCGATGCCCGGGTCGAGGAAGTCGACGTCGAGACTGACATGCAGAAGTGCATTCGCCTGGCGGACGTCCTTGAGGATCTGTTTCAGGATGCCGGCCATGCCTTCTTCGTCGATCGCACGCATGTCGTAGACGTTGACTGCATTTTCCGAGATCAGCCGGCGCTCCTCGTCATCCACGGACCGGATGCCGACCTG
This sequence comes from Rhizobium sp. 18065, assembly GCF_902706095.1. Lineage (GTDB taxonomy): Bacteria > Pseudomonadota > Alphaproteobacteria > Rhizobiales > Rhizobiaceae > Allorhizobium. Next base: position 73,186 of record NZ_CACSJP010000007.1, on the reverse strand, counting down.
GTAGACATGGCTCGGGTCGACCAGCGGACGAGCCGGATCAAGGATCGGGGCGAACTCGGCCTTGCCGCAGAAAAAGGCGACGGGCATGCCGTGAATATTTCCGGACGGGGACGTTGCCGGTGCATTGAAGTCGGAATGTGCGTCGAGCCAGAGGACGAAGAGCGGGCGACCCTTTTCGTGGGCGTGTCGCGCCATGCCGGAGACGCTGCCCATCGACAGGCTGTGGTCGCCGCCAAGCAGAACGGGCACTGATCCCTTGGCCGCAGCGTCATAGGTTGCAGCCTCGACCGCGCGTGTAAAGGCGCCGACGATCGCCAGATGTTTGGCCTTGTCCATGATCGGAAGATCGGAAGCCGGCGCCGGGCGAAGGTCGCCTGCGTCATCGACGTCATAACCGAGATCGACAAGGGCCGGCGCAATGCCGGCAATGCGCAGCGCTGCCGGTCCCATGGCGCAGCCGCCGCGTCCGGATCCTTCTTCGAGCGGGACACCGATCAGGGTGACGTTTCTGTTTTGCTTGGCCATGGGTTATCCTTGGAAATGGTTGAGAGCGGATGATGCGCCATGTCTGCGTTGGCAAAAAGCTGGAACATCGTCATAAAGCACTATAGTTTGTGCAAATCGCAACCATATGATGACGAAGTGTAACGATGGATGATCTCGACCGCGATATTCTGAGTGCTCTTCGGCAGAACGCCCGAATCCCTGTTGCTTCGCTTGCCGCGATGACGGGAGCATCGCGTGCGACCATCTCGGCCCGGATCGATCGCCTCGTCGCCAATGGCACGATCGCCGCGTTTACAATCCTGACCGGACGGGAAATCCAGCCGACCGGGGTCAGGGCAATCATCATGATCGAAGTCGTCGGCAAGTTTGCCGATCGGGTTGCGCAGCAGTTGCGCGGAATTCCGCAGGTCAAGTCGCTGCACAGCACCAATGGCCGCTGGGATTTCATTGCCGAGCTCGAAGATCGTGATCTGGCCGGATTCGACGAGACGCTGCGGCGCATCCGTCTGGTCGAGGGGATCAACAGCACCGAATCCAGTATCCTGCTCAAGACCAGCAAGGTCGCCTGATCGGTCAGTATTCCTTCTCGTAGTAGATGCCGCCACCGGCGCCCGAGCCGCCCGCTTCGCCCTTCAATTTCACGCCGCGGCCGATATCGAGATTGATCACCGCCTTGCCGCCGCCGCTGCCGCTTTGCTGCAGCTCGATATAGGTGCGGTCGTTCAGGTATTTGCCGGCGCTGATGCTGGTCTGGCCGGTGGAGTCGGTGGAGATGTCGAGATCGTCGATGCCAAGTGTCGAACGCAGAGTCTGGAACAGCGATGTCGAATTGCCGCCTGCCAGCTGGGCGGCTGCATCGGCCAACTGGGCAATCTGCAGGGCCGAGAGCCGTGACATCGACTGGCCGAAGATCAGCTGGGCGAGGATCTCGTCCTGCGGCAGGGTCGGTGATGAACTGAAGGTCACTTCCGGGTCGCTGGCAAATCCGTAAAGTTTGATCGTCACGGTCGAGCTGCCGGATGTGGTGGTGGCTTCAAGGTCGATGATCGGAATGAGGTCGCCGCCGAAGGTGATCTCGGCTCGGGTAATATCCAGGCGCTTGGTGAGGATCTGCATGCGCCCGCGGCGCAGTTCGAAGCCACCGGAGACATTGGGCGCGGACGCTGATCCGGTCAATGTCAGGGTGCCGCCGAGTTCGGCATCGATGCCACGGCCGCGAATGAAGGTCTGCGACGGGGAAGATATGCGAAGGTCGAGCAGTATCGGCGAACTCGAGCTTCTGCCGGCGGCCGGCGTGATGGTGCGTAGCTGCTGGGTGACTGCCTTTGGCGCGTTGCGATGCTGGATGTCGAGCTGTGAAAGGCTGGTGGGGCGGCGCTCCGACAGCGTGATCGACGTGCGCGACAGATCCACTGTCCCGGCCAGCGTCGGGCCGGCCATGAGAGGGCCGCGCAATGTCAGCCGCGCATCGGCAGTCGCCGTCACCGTGTTGCCATCGACATAGACGGCCTTGTCGAGATTGATCGTCAGATCGGCGGGCATGCCCTGGCCGAGAATGTCGATCGAACCGCTGGCCGAGACACGACCGCCTGAGGCAAAATTGCCGGTCAAGCTGGCGATCTGGGCGCGGTTGTCACGCAGATTGATCGTCGCGGCGATTTGCTCGACCGCAAGGTTGCGGCGCACATCAACCACGCGGGCACCGCTGGTGGTGATCGAACCGGCAATGGCCGGTGCCGTCGCGGTTCCCTGGAGGGTCACGTTCACATTGGCATTGCCTTGCGCCACCAGGCCCTGTTGGCCAAGAACGGTATTGGCGGCCGCCAGCGGCAGGCTGCCCTGGAACCGCATGTCGAGGCCCATGCCTGATACGCCAAGTCGACCGCCGCCATTGAGGGTGATACCGCCGTCACCGGAAAGCCGGGTATCGAGAGAAAGTGTATTGTTCTGGAAGCGGCCATTGGCACTGATGGCGAGCGGCGCCAGTCCAGCTGTCCGGGTCTGGGCCACTTCCGCATCGCGCCAATCAAGCTGGTAGGTGACGTCGGGAGCCGACGACGTGCCCTTGACCTCGACGACACCGGAAATCGTGCCGGCTGGTGCCATTGCTGGGGCAACGGCTGCGGCAAGCGAAGCGGGCAGGGCTGCAATGTCTGCCCTGATGGCAAGGGTTTGACCGGCGCTGCCGGTGACAGTCACATTGCCGGAGCCAGCATTGATCACGGTCTTGCCGATCTGTACTGTACCGTCCGTCACGGTCAGGCGTGCGGGTGCTGCCAGTGCCAGCGCGATGCCGCGTGGCTTGGCGGAAAAGCGGTCCAGCGCAATCGCCAGTCCCTGCGGCTGCTGCTCCATGCTGCCGGCTGCCTCGAGCGGTGCCGCGTCATATTGCGCCCTGGCCTGGAAATCGGTGCGCGCTCCGGCGCGGGCAAAGGTTACCTCGGGGGCCTCGATACGGTTGGTGCCGCTGACAATCGCTGCCGCGCGAACGATGCCCTCGACCGCCAGTGCGGCCACGTCGCTGATGGCAAGATCGATGGCCGGGTTCTCGATTTGCAGGGTGTCGCGGCTGAGCGCCTTGCCTGATGCATCAATCCTGGCTGCAATACGACTGTCCGCCGAGGTGATCGCGATCGTGCCGGCCAGGTCGCCGCTCGCGCTTTGTCCGCCCAGCGCCGCCAGAAGCGAAAGCTGCGGGAAGTCGAAGCTGAGATCGCCGGTCGGCTGGAAGGCTTCGTCCAGCGCAAGGCTGCCTGAAAGACGGTTTTCGCCGACATTGAGTGTCAGAGCAGGGATTTTCGTTGCGCCGTTTTCCGACACCACGTCGGCTGAGATATCGACAGGCTGGGCATCGATCTGCCCGGTCAGCCGCAACTGGCCGCGCGGCGCATTCTGGTCGGCAAGCCCCTCGATCTGCAGTGACAGGTCACGCAGGTCGTAGCCGGCTGCCTTGCCCTCTTCGATGACGACATTCACATTGCCTTCGATCGCGTCCAGCGGACCCGATGCCGATACGTCGAACGCAGCGCCGCCGCTGATGCGCGGCTGGAAGCTGGCGACGTCGTTCAACCGGCCGGTCAGGTCGGCGGCAAGAATGCCGTCGGGCGCCAGCGAGACGGCGCCCTCCGCCGAGCCAAGGTCGGTCTGCAGTTGAATGTCGCGCAGGCTGACCGCCTTGGGCGCGGCAAAATCGATCCGGGTCGACAGGGCGACTGGCTTTGTCAGTTTTTCAGCCAGCGCCGGCGGCAACAGGTCAGGCAGGACAAAGGCTTTCAGCGCGCCGGTAAAGGTCTGCGCCGAGATCACGTAGCGGCCATTCAGCTCCCCGCCGATACCGGCGCTCTCGAGCGTGAGCCTGTCGGTGGCGACCGCATCCTCTTCGATGGTCAGCGGTGCCACGATCTTCAGCGGCGCGCGGATATAGTTGGCCAGTTGCGCATCGAAGAATTCGGCGCTTTGTACGGCAAGCTGCAGATCGACCGGGCCCTGGCGATTGGCGATATCGAAGGCTGAGCTTTCTGCCGTCAAGCCGATGTCGGACAAGGTGCCCTGCGGGGAAGACAGGGTGGCCAGATCGATGGCTGCCTTCAGCGCTGCCGTTTGCGCATTGCCGCTCAGTGTCAGATTGGCGCGGCGCACGGCCACGCCATAGATCGCCTTGTCCTGCTGCCATTGCAACCGCACGGGTGTCGCATTGGCCTCGGCGACAAGGGCGAGATCGTTGATGCCCTTCGGATCATAATGGCCGGATGCCGAGATCCGCGCCGCAGCGGTGGAAAGTTCGCCCTTGCTGATCTCGATTGCGCCATCGGGGGCAATGCGGGCTGCAAGATCGATCGATGTTTCTCCGGCAAACAGGTCACGCAATTGCGGCGGCATCAGGCTGGCAAAATTACCGCCACCGATAAGGGTGATGTCACGCTGGTCTTCTGCTGCCAGCCGGTGCGTTGCATCGACAGAGACGGTTTGCCTGCCGTCCAGGGCGGCGGTGATCTTGCCGGCCCAGTTGCTGATGGCGCCGTCGCCATCGATGCTGAACGCAACAGCCGGCTGATCGGGAAGCTGCAGGAGATTTCCGGCAACTCCACCCTTCGGTTCGGCATAATCGAGCTTCAGCCGCAGCCGATCGTCGTCCGGCGCATAGAGCACGTCGGCGGCAAGATCGGCTGACGGTTCGCCGAGCAGGGTTGCCGTCAACTGGCTGGTGATATTGCTGCCGATGATCTGGGCGGCGCCCTTTGCTGCGATTTCCACGTCACGGCGGGCAAGCGCTGCCCCCACCTTGATCGAGGGCAGGTCGATCGCGGCAATGTCGATGCCAACCGGCAGCGAGAACGGCTCGTCCGACTTGACCACCGGCGTCGCACTTGGCTCCGGTGCGCGATCGATGCGGATCGACCGGGCGCTGAGCTTATCCGCGGTAAAGCGGCGCGACAGGAGATCCAGTGGTGTCCAGTCCAGAGCCAGTCCTTCGATCGTCGCGTAAGGTCCCTTTGTGTCGGCAACAGTAATTCGTTCGACCGTCAATGTCTGGCTCAGCAAGGGGCTTGGCGCGACGATTGAGATCTGCTGGTTGTCCTTCGAGATCAGCGCTGCGATCTGGTTTGCCAGAAACTGGCTGCCGCTGGCCGACAGGCCACCGATCACGATGACGAGGATGGTCAGCGTCACGAGGGTCGCAACCAGCCCGGCAAAAATCCGGAGCGTCCATCCGATGATGCGTTTCAGCCAGATCATTGTCTTTATGGTCCTCGTCCTGCCGGATCTGCGCGGATCAGAAGCTCTGACCTATGCCGGCATAAATGCCATAACGGCTACCGTCGTCATATCGTTGCAACGGAATGGCAACATCGAGCCTCAGCGGCCCGAAAGGTGTCATGTAGCGCAGTCCGACGCCGGCGCCCATGCGCAGATCGGAGAAATCCGGGACATTGTTTCTCGAGACGCTGCCGACATCGAGAAAGGGCACGATGCCGATCGTCTCCGTGACTTGCATCCGGACCTCGAACGAGCCGGTTGCATAGGACCGGCCGCCCGTGGCGTCGCCCGCGTCATTGTAGGGCGAGATCTCCTGATAGGCGTACCCGCGCACCGAGCCGCCGCCGCCGGCAAAGAAACGGCGGGTGGCGGGGATGGATGCCAGGCCGCTGCCGCCGAACAGGCTGCCGGCAGAGAGCTTGCCGGCGAGCACGATGCGATCTTCTGCGCCAAGGCCGAGATAGCCGGACGCCGAGCCTTCGACGGAGGCAAAGACCGTGCTGCCGTTGATTTCGTAGCTCGGCGTGGTCGATACCGATGCAAAATAGCCTTCGGTCGGGTTCAGCTTGTTGTTGCGGGTGTCGCGCGTATAGCCGAGGGGGACGCCGAAGGTCAGGTATTCATTTTCACCGAAGGCATCCTCGATGCTGTCATAGGTCAGCGAAACGCCGCCGCTTACCGTATCGATATCGCTCAGCTCATAGGCGAGCGCGACTTTGCCGGTGATGGAGGCCGCATCATAATGCTCGCTGTCCAGCGTGCTCGCCTTGATGCTCGCCTCCAGCGTTGCCGAAGGGAAGAAGGCGCCGGGTTTGATGAAGGTGATGCCGGCCGAATAGTCGAGATCCGAGAGGTTGCTGACATCGCTGATTTCGCCGAGGCCGCGCACCGCGCCTTCGAGCTTCAGCGATTCGGCGTTGCCGAACAGGTTGCGGTGGCCCCAATAGCCTTCAAGCCCGCCGCCGTCGATCGAGGAATAGCTGGCGCCAAAGCCGAAATAGCGGTGCTTGCCTTCCGCAACCGTGATGGCCAGCGGCCACGAGCCATCAGCGGCAAGCGCCTCCGGCTCGTTGATGGTCACGGAGGAAAACACCCCGAGCGTCCGCAGGCGCTCGCCAGCCTTGCGCAATTGCTCGGGCGAATAGGGCTGGCCCGGGCGAAGTCGTGAATAGCGCTCGATGAATTCGGCATTGACCTGCCGCGCGCCCTTGACCGTCACATCGCCAAGCGGCGCGACAGGGCCTGCCTCGACGGCGATCGTCACGTCGACGGTGTTGGTGTCATGGTCGGCGACGACTTCGCGCTTGGTCAGTTCAGCCAGCGGTCGACCTTCCGATTTCAAGGTGTCGGCGATCTGTGCTGCGGCCTTCAGAATTGTCAGCGAGCCGGCCGCGCCACCCGGCGCCAGCTCGAATTCCGCCGGATCCAGCCGCGCGGCATCGCCCTCGAGGGTAACGTCGCCAAGCGTGAAGACCGGTCCCGTCTCCACGGTGATCGCGACCGGGATCGGTCTCGACCTGTCGAAGGTCGGATTGGGCGGCAGGCTGTCGATGTCGCGTCCATCGACCAGAACGGTCACGATCGCGCCATAGCGGGCATTCTCATAAAGGGTGGCCAGAAGGCGGTCGCGATCGTCCTTGGCCTTGATCACCAGTCCCAGATCGCCGGAGACAGGCGTATCTTCATCTGACAGCAGAAGCGAGGTTCGCCGCAGGGACTTGGTCAAGGCCCTGTCGGCGTCGCCGGTTGTCAGGGCAATGGTGTAGGATACGGGATCGATGACATCATTGGTCGTGTCGTCCTTGCCGAATAGCCGAATCCCGAAAAGCTCGAAGGCTGCTGCTTTTGAAGCAAGAACAGGCCCGAGCAACAAGGGGCTCACGGTCAACAGAGCCATACCGAGCCGGAACGCGACACTCATTTTCGGCAATACAAATCCACTCGGCATACACATTTTCGCTTATCGCGACCTGGCTGGTGCACCCCCGCCAAGGGGCAACTTAGGAGAAAATGCTAAAAAAGGCATACCCTTTTCTTAAAATTCTATAAAAAAGGGACGCGCTCATCGCGCGTCCCAGTCGTTGGCGTCAGTAGCCGCGCGGGCAGCTGTCGATGTAGCGGCGGCCGTTGCGGTCGCGGTAGTAGCACTGGCCCGGCTGGTCCGAAACATTGCCGATAATGGCGCCGGAGACGCCGCCGATGGCGGCACCGACTGCCGCGCCACGCACGTCGCCGGTAATCGCGCCACCGATGATTGCGCCGCCGACAGCGCCGATGCCGGCGCCCTTTTCGGTCTGGGTGCAGCCAGCGACCGACAGGCCGACCAATAGAAGCATGAGAGCTTTTTTCATCTTGTTTTCTCCACTGTTACGCATCCGGTCCAGCCGGTCTTGATCGAGAACACCCATCCGCATTCAGGTTTTTCTAATATGGCGGTGGCAAGCCGCAGAATAGCGGTCAATTCGCGAAAGTCCATGCGCTGCGCGTTCTGCAATAGGCCCAAATTTCAGTCCATTAGGCAATCAAGCGGGAAGCCTGAAAAACAAGGCCTCAATGCTGCGTTGCGGCATACAATTATTTCAATTCGGCTGGTCTGGGCTGTTGATCGTGCCGGAGAAAAGACACACGATGCCTTCGTGTCAGGGAGAGACACGAGGAGGAACAACATGGCAAAAGTGACGCTGACGGTGAATGGCCGGACGGTGAGTGGCGAATGCGAGGACCGCACGCTGCTTGTGCATTTTATTCGCGAGACACTTGGACTGACCGGCACGCATGTCGGTTGCGACACGACACAATGCGGAACCTGCGTTGTGCATATGGACGGCCAGTCGATCAAGAGCTGTTCGATCCTGGCCGTGCAAGCCAGCGGATCGACGATCACGACCATTGAGGGCGTGGCGGTCAATGGCGAAATGCATCCGGTTCAGGCGGCGTTCAAGGAACATCACGGTCTGCAATGCGGCTTCTGTACCCCGGGCATGGTGATGACCGCGATCGATATCATCGGTCGCCACAACGGGACGCTCGACGAGGCAACCGTGCGCCATGAGCTGGAGGGCAATATCTGTCGTTGCACGGGTTACCACAATATCGTGAAGGCGGTCCTGTCTGCCAACGCGGAGATGCACGCCGGCCGCCAGGCCGCCGAGTAAGGGACAGGCAGCAGACAATCGAAGGGTGCCGGCCAATGCTGCCGCGACGCCATCTAAACCTGCTGCCACTGCCTGAGTGCCTTGATCCTGATCTCTGGAGGAGATGAAAATGGGTGTTGAAGGGATTGGCGCGCGCGTGGCGCGCAAGGAAGACAAGCGCTTCCTGACCGGCAAGGGCCGGTATACGGACGACATGGTCGTTCCCGGAATGAAATACGCCTACTTCGTCCGTTCGCCTTACGCACATGCCCGCATCGCAAGCATCGATGCCTCTGCGGCGAAAGCCATGCCGGGCGTGATCGATGTGCTCGACGGAAAGCAGCTGCTGGCGGATGGCATCGGCAATCTGATCTGTGGCTGGATGATCCATTCGAAAGACGGTTCGCCGATGAAAATGGGCGGCTGGCGGCCATTGGCGCACGAAACCGTGCGTTACGTCGGCGATGCCGTGGCGATCGTCGTTGCCGACAGCATCGGCGCGGCGCGCGATGCAGCCGAAGCGGTGCAGGTTGCCTATGACGAACTGCCTGTGGTGACCGTCGCCGTCGATGCCCTGAAACCGGGTGCCCCCGAACTTCATCCCGAAGCACCCGGCAATCTTATCTTCGACTGGGAGATCGGCGACAGTGCCGCTGCCGATGCGGCGATCGCGCAGGCGGCGCATGTCACCGAGATCGAGATCTTCAACAACCGGCTGTCGCCCAACCCGATGGAACCGCGCGCGACGCTCGGCATCTATGACGGCGCTGAAGATCACTACACCTGCTACACGACATCGCAGAACCCGCATGTGGCGCGTCTGGTGATGAGCGCCTTCTACAATGTCGCGCCGGAAAACAAGCTTCGGGTGATCGCGCCCGATGTCGGTGGCGGATTCGGATCGAAGATCTACATCTATCCCGAAGAGATTGTCTGTCTCTGGGCGTCGAAGAAGACCGGCGTTCCGGTCAAATGGACGTCGGATCGCACCGAAGCCTTCCTCACCGATGCGCATGGCCGCGACCATGTCTCGAAGGTGAAGATGGCCTTCGACAAGGATCACAGGATCATCGGCCTGAAGGTCGATACGGTCGCCAATCTCGGCGCCTATATGTCGCTGTTTTCGTCGGCCGTGCCGACCTATCTCTATGCGACGCTGCTGTCCGGCCAGTATGACATTGCCGCCATCCACTGCAATGTCCGCACCGTCTATACCAATACGGTGCCGGTCGATGCCTATCGCGGTGCCGGGCGTCCGGAAGCGACCTATCTTCTGGAGCGGACCGTCGAGACGGCCGCGCGCGAGCTCGGGATCTCGCCGGTCGAACTGCGCCGGAAGAATTTCATCCGCTCCTTCCCGCATCAGACACCTGTCATCATGAACTATGATGCCGGCGATTACGACGCGTCGCTGGATGCGGCATTGCAGGCATCCGACTGGAACGGTTTTTCCGCCCGCAAGGCAGAGGCCGCGAAGCGCGGCAAGCTGCGTGGCATCGGCATGAGCTGCTATATCGAGGCCTGCGGCATTGCGCCGTCGGCGGCCGTCGGTTCTCTCGGCGCTGGCGTCGGCCTGTGGGAATCAGCCGAGGTCCGGGTCAATGCGGTGGGTACCGTCGAGGTCCTGACCGGTTCGCACAGCCATGGCCAGGGGCATGAGACGACCTTCGCCCAGCTCGTGTCGGACCGGCTCGGCGTGCCGCTCGACAATATCTCCATCGTGCATGGCGATACCGACAAGGTGCAGATGGGCATGGGCACCTATGGCTCGCGTTCCGGTGCCGTCGGCATGTCGGCGATCGTCAAGGCACTCGACAAGGTCGAGGCCAAGGCAAAAAAGATCGCGGCACATCTGATGGAGGCCGACGAAAGCGACATTGTCATCGACAATGGCGAGATGAAGGTCGCCGGCACCGACAAGAGCGTACCATGGTTCCAGGTGACGCTGGCCGCCTATACGGGGCACAACCTGCCGTCGGGCATGGAGCCGGGCCTGAAGGAGGGCGCGTTCTACGATCCGTCCAACTTCACTTTCCCGGCCGGATGTTACATTGCCGAAGTGGAGGTCGATCCGGAAACCGGCAAGACCGAGATCGTCCAGTTCGTTGCAGCCGACGACTTCGGCAATATCATCAACCCGATGATCGTCGAAGGCCAGGTCCATGGCGGCATTGCGCAAGGCATCGGCCAGGCGCTGCTCGAGGGCGTGCACTACGATCCGGTAAACGGCCAGCTTCTGACCGCCAGCTACATGGACTATGCCATGCCGCGCGCCGACGACCTGCCATCGTTCAGCGTCTCGCACCAGAACACGCCATGTCCGGGCAATCCGCTCGGCATCAAGGGCTGCGGCGAGGCCGGCGCCATCGGTTCGCCGCCGGCGCTGATCAATGCGATCACCGATGCGATCGGCAACAACAAGCTCAACATGCCGGCAACACCGCTCGCCGTCTGGTCCGCGCTGCAGGCGCGCCAGATCCGGCAAGCGGCCGAATAAGGGAGGAATAACCATGCATCTCTATTCCACCAACTATCACCGCGCCTCTTCGGTCGAGGATGCCGGAAAGCTGCTGTCCGGCGCCGACGATGGCAAATTCATTGCCGGTGGCCAGACCCTGATCGCCACCTTGAAGCAACGGCTGGCGCAGCCGTCGGATCTTGTCGATCTTCGCCATATCGCAGCGTTGAAGGGCATTGCCGTCGAGGGTCGCAAGGTGACGATCGGTGCTGGCGTGACCCATGCGGAGGTCGCCGCGTCGGCGTCCATTCGTGCCGTCTGTCCTGCCCTGGCGCATCTGGCGTCCCTGATCGGTGATCCACATGTGCGCCATATGGGCACGATCGGTGGCTCGATTGCCAATGACGATCCGGCGGCCGATTATCCGGCGGCCGTGCTCGGGCTCGGCGCCACGGTCGTCACCAGCCGGCGTGAGATCGCGGCCGACGACTTTTTCGTCAGCCTGTTCGAAACGGCTCTTGCAGATGACGAGATCATCACGGCTGTACGTTTCCAGGCGCCGGAAAAGGCGGGCTATGCCAAGTTCGCCAACCCGGCCTCACGGTTTGCCATGACCGGCGTCTTCGTCTCGAAGGGCGAGGGTGGGGTACGGGTCGCCGTGACCGGTGCCGGGTCGTCCGGGGTCTTCCGTCATGGCGGCCTCGAACGGGCGCTTGCGGCCGAGTGGTCGCCGCAGGCCGTCGCCGGTGTGCAAATTGATTCGACCGAACTGATGTCGGATCTGCACTGCACGGCGGAGTACCGGGCCAACCTCATCCGGGTCATGGCAAAACGCGCCGTTCAGGCCGCGTAACCGCCTGTCCTGTCGTAAAAAACTTGAAAAGGGCGGTTGCGGCCGTCCTTTTTGTTGCAGCTTGACGCAGATCAAGTTTCGCAGAGGACGATCCTTTAGTATTTATATGCGACAGTTCTAAAACTCGCGCCATTTGTCGCAGTTTAGAATGAATTTACAAAACCGGGGTTGACCGCAACGCCGGAGGCTCGCAAAAGAGAGTCAAAAAGCTGGAGTTTAGGCATGGATTTCGAGGCGTTTTTCAAGAACGAGCTTGAAGGGCTTCACGAGGAAGGGCGCTACCGTGTCTTTGCTGACTTGGAACGTCAGCAGGGCAATTTTCCGCGCGCCACCCGCTACACCGAAAAAGGCACCCAGGACGTTACCGTCTGGTGTTCGAACGATTATCTCGGCATGGGCCAGAATCCGAAGGTGATCGAGGCCATGAAGGGCGCGATCGATCACTGTGGCGCGGGTGCTGGAGGCACCCGGAATATCTCTGGTACCAACCACTACCATGTTCTGCTCGAGCGCGAACTTGCCGATCTGCACGGCAAGGAATCGGCCCTGATCTTTACCTCCGGCTATGTCTCGAACTGGGCGGCGCTCGGCACGCTCGGCGCCAAGATCCCTGGCCTGATCATCTTTTCCGACGCCTTGAACCACGCGTCGATGATCGAAGGCATTCGCCATTCCAAGGCCGAACGCGTCATCTGGAAGCACAACGATGTCAAGGATCTGGAAGCCAAGCTGGCTGCTGCCGATCCGCGCGCGCCGAAGATGATCGCATTTGAGTCCGTCTATTCGATGGATGGCGACATTGCCCCGATCAAGGAAATCTGCGATCTCGCCGACAAGTATGGCGCGATGACCTATCTCGACGAAGTGCATGCGGTCGGCATGTACGGCGCTCATGGTGGCGGCATTGCCGAACGCGAAGGCCTGATGGACCGCCTGACGGTGATCGAAGGCACGCTCGGCAAGGCCTTCGGCGTCATGGGCGGCTATATCGCGGCGTCGCATGCGCTGTGCGATTTCGTTCGCTCGTTTGCCTCGGGCTTCATCTTCACCACCGCCCTGCCGCCGGCGCTTGCTGCCGGCGCGGTCGCATCTATCCGCCACCTGAAGACCAGTCAGATCGAGCGTTTCGCCCATCAGGAACGCGTGCGCCGCCTGCGCAACATGCTCGATGCCGCCGGCATCCCGCATCTGCCCAATCCGAGCCATATCGTGCCGGTCATCGTCGGCGATGCGTCGAAGTGCAAGTGGATCTCCGATCTGCTGCTCGACAATTGCGGCATCTATGTCCAGCCGATCAATTATCCGACCGTTCCGAAGAAGACCGAGCGCCTGCGCATCACGCCGACGCCGCTGCATTCGGACGAGGATCTCGAGCATCTGGTGCATTCGCTGCACCAGCTCTGGTCGCGCTGCGCGCTCGCCCGCGCGGTCGCTTGATCGCAGCGTAATTCCTTCGCATAACGATGCGGGCCATGGCGACATGGTCCGCATTTTTCATGTGAGGGATATTGCCGATGATCATTGCCGTGCGCGTCAACCCTTGGTGAGCATGACCAACAGTGAGGAGGGGGATGCGCCGGAACCTATCCGGAAATTCCCAGAGCGGGCGTTACGGTCGTGGCTAGAGGGTCAGGACTTCGCGATGACGCCTGCCGCCAGTCTGCGTGCTTCGCGGTCGGCTGCAAACACATCGGCGATGGTCGATGCCTGGTTGACGCCGGTCATGTCGTCCATCACCTGCTCGACGACATCGGCCATGGCGAGGAAGCCGATGCGTTCCTCGACAAAGGCATCGAAGGCGGTTTCTTCGGCCGCATTGAGGATCGCGCCCTGCAGGCCGCCGCGCTCCAAGGCGGTGCGGGCAAGGCGGATCGCCGGGAACCGGGTCTCGTCCGGCGCTTCGAAGTCAAGGCGGGCGAGCTTGGCGAAATCGAGCCGGTCGACGTTGAGCGCGCAGCGTTTCGGATAGGTCAGCGCATAGCCGATCGCCGTGCGCATGTCGGGGACGCCGAGCTGGGCGATCACCGAGCCGTCGGCATAACCGACCATCGAATGCACGATCGACTGCGGATGCACGATCACCTCGATCTGGTCGGGGCGAACATCGAAGAGATATTTCGCCTCGATCATTTCCAGCGCCTTGTTGAACATAGAGGCGCTGCCGACAGAGATCTTCAGACCCATCGACCAGTTCGGATGGCTGCGGGCGGTCTGGACCGTGACATTGGCCATCTGTTGCCGCGTATGGGTGCGGAATGGCCCCCCGGACGCCGTCAGCACGATGCGTTCCAGCGCATGGCGCTGGTCGTTGTCGAGGCATTGGAAAATGGCCGAATGTTCACTGTCGACCGGGATCAGCCGGCCGCCGGCCTGACGCACGGCGTCGACAAACAGCGCCCCGGCGGAGACCAGGCATTCCTTGTTGGCAAGCGCGATATCTGCGCCGCGGGCGGCTGCGCGCAGTGTCGGCGCAAGGCCGGCGGTGCCGACGATCGCGGCCATGACCCAGCCTGCCTCCATGTCGGCGGCTTCATCAAGGCCCGATGTTCCTGCCGCAACATCGACGCCAGAACCGGACAGGGCGGATTTCAAAGCGGAATACTGGCTTTCATCGGCCGTTGCCGCCAGTCGCGCACCGGTACGCCGGGCTTGGTCTGCCAGAAGTTCGATATTGCCGTTGCCGGTGACGGCCATGATGTCATAGCGTTCGCGGCCGCCCAATTGCTCGATCACGTCGAGTGTATTGACACCGATCGACCCGGTCGAGCCGAGAACGGTGATGCGGCGATGCCGTTCGCTATCGATCATGCTGCTTATGTCCGAATTGCTTCATTCAGAGATGGCTCTACAAGGGAACGCAGAGACCAGCAAGGCCCGGGCAGTTCAACCTGTCGCGTGATCGCTGGTCCACACCGCGACAGGATGTGACGATGCTGCGTTTGCGAGAAATGGCGCCGGCCCTGCTGGCCGGTTTTGCTCTGCTGGGTCTTGCTGGCGGCGGGTTGCTTCATCTGTTCGGCCGGCCGGAGATTGCGTCGAACGCCTGGCTGGTCAGCGGACTGGTCGTGCTGATCGCGCTCCTGACCGAAATCGTCCGCTCGGTGCTCGGCGGCCGGGTCGGCGTCGATGCGATTGCGGCCCTGTCGATTGGCGTTGCCCTCCTCCTCGGGGAAACGCTGGCCGGGGCGATTGTTGCCGTGATGTATGCCGGCGGACAGCAGCTGGAGAGTTTTGCCGAGGGCCGGGCGCGGCGCGACATGACCGCTCTTCTGGGACGTGTCGCGCGCACCGCCATGGTCTATCGCGGCGCAGAACTGGTCTCCGCCCCGATCGAGACGCTCAAGCCCGGCGACCGTGCGTTGATGCGCAGCGGCGAGGTCATTCCCGTCGATGGCCGGATCATCGCGGGTGTCGTTGAACTCGATCTCTCTGCGCTGACCGGCGAGCCGATGCCGGTTCGTTTTGCGCAAGGCGCCGAAGTGCCGAGCGGCGCGACTGTCGTCGGTGCAGCTTTCGACCTTCTGGTCCTGCGCGAGTCTGCCGCGAGTACTTATGCCGGCATCGTCAGGCTGGTGGAGAATGCGCAAAAGAGCCGGGCGCCGATGGTCCGGCTTGCGGACCGCTACGCCCTGGCGTTTCTGGCTTTCACCCTTGCCCTGGCAGGCTTGGCCTACGGCTTCAGCCAGGATGCGACCCGTGCCCTTGCGGTGCTGGTGGTAGCAACGCCCTGTCCGCTGATCCTTGCTGTTCCCGTCGCGGTCATCTCCGGCATGTCGCGGGCCGCTGCCCATGGCGTGCTGGTCAAGAGCGGCGGCGGACTGGAAGCATTGGCGGCGGTCAAGGTCGTGGTTCTGGACAAGACCGGCACCCTGACGGCTGGTCGTCCCGAGGTCAGCGAGATCCGCTGCTGTCCGGGCTTTCCTGCTGATGACATTCTGCGACTTGCGGCGTCGCTGGATCAGGCATCCGGCCATGTCACGGCCGAAGCGCTGGTGCGGGCGGCTGTCGCGCGCGGTCTGCATCTCGATCTTCCGGAAGACATTCGCGAGACCGCCGGGTTCGGGATCGAAGGCCTTGTGGGTGGGCGCCGGGTAACTGTTGGCGGCGGTGGTTTTGTCGCCTCCCGGCTGGCGCCGGGTGAACTCCTGCCGCGCCAGGTCGTGCCGGCTGAAACCGCCGTGGTCGCCGTTGCGATCGACGGCCGCGGCGCCGGCCATATCCTGCTGTCCGATCAGGTGCGGGCGGATGCCGGGCAGACGGTCGACGCCTTCCGCCGGGTCGGCATCACGCGACTGATCATGGCGTCTGGCGATAGAAGCGATATCGTCATCGCCGCCGCAGCGCGGCTCGGTCTCGATGGAGCCCATGGCGATCTCACACCCGAGAGCAAGGTGGCGGTGATCGAAGCCGAGCGGCAGCATGGATCCGTGATGATGGTGGGCGACGGCGTCAATGATGCACCGGCACTGGCGGTTGCCGATGTCGGCGTGGCGATCGGTGCGCGCGGATCGGCCGCCTCGTCCGAGACGGCCGATGTGGTGTTGCTGGTCGATGACCTGTCCCGCCTGCCGGTGGCCGTGGCGATTGCCCGGCGTGCACGGTTCATCGCGGTGCAGAGTGCCGTGGCCGGGCTGGTCCTGTCCGGTGGCGCGATGATCGCGGCGGCGCTCGGCTATCTCGCGCCCGTGCAAGGTGCGCTGCTCCAGGAAGTGATCGATGTCGCCGTCATCCTGAATGCGCTACGGGCGCTGCGCAGCGCCGGCTGATTTCCGCTTTCCGCTTGTGTTTTCGCTGGTGCCCAATCGGTGGTTGCGGGCTGTCGCATTTGGACGCCTTGTCGCAAAAGCCGCAGTGTTCCAGGAACAATCGGCGTTGAACGCCGTTCGAGTCGTGTCATTCAAACACTGAGGAGAACCCCAATGGCCGACAAGACCCTCGACGAACTGTTTTACGAAACCCTTAAGGATATCTACTACGCCGAACGCAAGATCCTGAAGACGCTGCCGAAGATGGCACGCGGTGCCCAGAGCGAAAAGCTCAAGGCAGCCTTCCAGCAGCACAAGGACGAGACCGAAGGCCAGATCGAGCGGCTGCAGCAGGTGTTCGAAATCATCGGCAAGCGTCCGCGCGCCAAGACCTGCGCCGCCATTGATGGCATCGTCGAGGAAGGCGAGGAAATCATGGACGAATTCAAGGGCTCGCCGGCCCTCGATGCCGGTCTTCTTGCCGCAGCCCAGGCTGTCGAACATTACGAGATCAGCCGCTACGGCACGCTCAGTGCCTGGGCCAAGCAGCTCGGCTACACGGAAGCCGTCAAGCTTCTGGACGCAACGCTGGCAGAAGAATCCAAGACCGACGAGGCCCTGACCAAGCTGGCGGAGACCGCCGTCAATTCTGCTGCGCAGAAAAAGGCAGCCTGATTGTTGCCACAGAGCGTTTCCGCTTTTCTTTGAATTGCGGAATTGCTCCTGAAAAATACAGAAAGCCGGCATATCAGTTGCCGGCTTTCTGCGTCTTGCGGTTCTCTTGTTTCGACGCGATCATGCGGCATCCACCTGCCTTGCCAAGGTTGCTTTGGACAGCAATCGCAGACGCAAATAGCCGCCCCTTGACCTGCAAGGCGCGGCTCCTCCCGAATGCCAGATGTTTGCGGTTATGCTCTGCGCTCGTTGATGGCTCAACCGTCGATGTCGGTTTCCCCGAGCTCCCGTCTCAGTTGCTCGCGGGCGCGGTTCAGGCGGCTCTTGACCGTGCCGACGGCGCAGCCGCAGATCACGGCGGCATCCTCGTAGCGCTCGCCCAGCATGACGATCAGCACCAGGATCTCGCGGTGATGGGCGGGAAGCCGTTCCAGCGCCCGGCGGACTTCGTCGGCCTGAACGACCCAATCCTGGCTCGCCTCGGTCACCAGAGTGGCTGCAAGAGCCTCCGGCAGGCCGATGCTTTCGCGGCTGCTTTTCTTGATGCGGGTGCAAAAGCTGTTGCGCATGATGGTGAAGAGCCACGACTTGAGCCGTGTGCCGGGCTCGAACTTGTCGAGATTGGCCAGGGCCTTCATCAATGTCTCCTGCACGAGGTCGTCAGCCTCCTCGGGTTTCTGGCAAAAGGTGCGGGCAAAGGCACGCAATGCCGGAATGAGGGCTACAACGTCGGACTGTGCGGCAAGCTCGGCTTTACGGATCGACAAGTTCGCCATCCTCCACGGTAACTATCAGATGCAATGGAGCGGAAACGCATCGAAATACGCATAGTTCCCCAAGTGGTCCGCAGAGCACCCACGTCCGGTTGCGGATGTGGCGCCTCAGGCGCTGAACGCGGCCGCCTGTCCGACGATGCGACCCGCCACTCTGCTCGTGACGCAGCCTTTCGCATCGCCTGCCCACGCTGCCGGCGCATAGATACGGCCTTCGTGTTCCGCGGTTTGGCCGCGCCGGGGGAACAACTGCCACCGGGAAGTGTTCTTTCGACATGGCCTCATCGTGCCATGACGGATACCGGCACGGGCAACGAGAAGGAGCGAGCGATGATCAGGCATCTTGAAAACGCCGATGGACAAGGGCAGATCCTGATAGGAGAGCGGCTTTCGCCGGTGGCCTACCGGGTTTCCGTCGAGGAAGTCGACGGGCGGTATCGGGCCAGTGTCAGCCTGCATGCCCCGCGTGACTGGTTGCTCAAGCAAGGCTTCAAATTGCGCGCCACGCTCATTCTGGCCAATGGTGATCGAACAGAGGTCGAACATGGTTCGCCGGTCGAAATCAGCGACAATGTCAGTGTCATTCTCAGCGGTGCACCTCAATCCTTCGGCGATCAGACATCACTCATTGAGAAATTCCCGGAACTGAAGCTTGGCGATGCATGACGCCGAAACATGACGATTGCGTGTTGATCGTCGCGACGGGCGATTTCTGCGGTGAACCGCACGCGCCCCCGTTTCGTAAATGGTTTTAATGGCGGATAGTAAAAAGAGTGCAGCGAGTGAAGATTTCAGTATCGGAGGACCGAATGGCAAAGATAGCGGGAGCGTCCGGGGCAGGCCGTCGCCATCGTGCGGGCGGCATTGTTCGGGAAAAGCTCGATCTTTTGATGTCTGAGCAAGAGCGCGAACTGGTGCCGGATCGTCTCATCGAACTGGCAAAGGAGCTCCAGTCAGCCATCGAACAGAAGTCGGCTGGCGAAAAAGACAGTTGATCGGCGGTTTTTCGAGACTTTTCGATTGAAATTTGGTAAGTAAGAAATATCTGATGTATTCGCTTGGGAGGAGAGCGGATGTCCAATTTTCTTTGGTTTCTGGTGCTGATGCTTGGCCCCGTCCTGGTTGGTGCGGTGATTGCCTATGGCATGATGCAGATGCGCCTCTACACGAGCGCGCGCTATCGCCGTGATGCATTGACCGGCGAAATCTATGGCAAGGATGACCGGGGATGACAGATGATTGGGAACGAGAGGTGATCGGGTAGGTACCCGAAAACGGCGCACTCCTTCGAGTGCGACGTCGCTTCAGGTGAAGCTGCCATCAGCGGGATCGTACCGCTTTCCTTTGGCTAGAGAGGCGAATTCGACCAGTTCGTCTTCGTCCTGAACTCCGCTTTCGACCAGATAGATCAGCAAAGCGGTGGCGTTGTCGGCCTGTTTTGTATCGAGGATCAAATTTTCCTGGCGACTGATCCGTCTTACCGCACGTTCGACGATGTCGGCTTTGTCATGAGCCGAAGAGCCGAGGGATACAGATGCCATGATTGGCCTCCTCCCGTTAAAGGCTGACGCATTGAGAACATAAAACGTCGGCGTCGTGTAAGTTGTCATCATGACTGTTTCCAGTCCGAATACAACCCTTCAACGTTTACCCGCGAAAATTGGTCAAATGGTGATCCCGACGCGATTCGAACGCGTGACCCTCAGATTAGGAATCTGATGCTCTATCCTGCTGAGCTACGGGACCACTTCCTTCTCCATACAAAAGCAAAGCCGGCAAGCCAAGTGATTTTGCTTGTCCGGCCATGCTTGCGTCGATCAGAGAGACATCTATTCGGTCAGGCGTCGCTCGGCCAGACGCACCCAGTAGGAAATGCCGTGGCCGATGACCTCGTCGTTGAAGTCATAGGCCGGATTGTGGAGCCCTGCCGATTTGCCGTTGCCGATCATGATATAGGCGCCGGGCCGGGTCTGCAGCATGAAGGCGAAATCCTCGCCTGCCATGGAGGCATCGACATCGGTATCGACATTCTGGGCGCCGACGATGTCGATGGCCGCCTGGGCGGCATGGTTGGTCTCGGCCGGGTGATTGACCGTTACCGGGCAGGCGCGTTCGTATTCGAATTCTGCCTTGGCGCCGTTTGCGGCGGCGATCCCGTGTGCCAGTTCGGCGATGCGCTTTTCGGCAAGGTCGCGCACGTCTTCGTCCAGCGAACGCACAGTGCCGGTCAGAAAGGCCTCTTCCGGGATGATGTTGTGGGTCGTGCCGGCGTGGAATTGGGTGACTGACACCACCACCGAGCGCAGCGGATTGGCGTTGCGGGCAGCGATCGTCTGCAGCGCGCCGACGATCTGCGCGCCGGTGACGATGGTATCGATGGTGTTGTGCGGCTCGGCCGCATGGCCGCCGCGGCCGGTGATCTTGATGGCGAACTTGTCGGGCGCGGCCA
Source organism: Rhizobium sp. 18065 (assembly GCF_902706095.1). GTDB lineage: Bacteria > Pseudomonadota > Alphaproteobacteria > Rhizobiales > Rhizobiaceae > Allorhizobium. The sequence goes on along the minus strand of NZ_CACSJP010000007.1, from coordinate 52,834 downwards.
TGATGCCGCCCTTGCGAATGGCAAAGCTGCCGGCCGCCATGCCGGGCATGTTGTGCATGCCGTAGACTTCCTCGATGCCGAAGCGCTCCATCAGACCGTCTTCGACCATGGCCAGCGCGCCGCGTCCGCCTTCTTCGGCGGGCTGGAAGATGACCACGACATTGCCATGGAAGGTGCGGGTTTCGGCCAGGTATTTCGCCGCGCCCAGCAGCATGGCGGTATGGCCGTCATGGCCGCAGGCATGCATCCGGCCCTCGGTCGTCGATGCCCAGGGCTTGCCGGTGATCTCGGTGAGCGGCAGGGCATCCATGTCGGCACGCAGGCCGATGGCGCGATCGCCCTGGCCGCGTCCCCTGATGACGCCGACGACGCCGGTGCGGCCGATGCCTGTCACCACCTCGTCGACACCGAATTCCTTCAGCTTCTGTTCGACGAAGCTGGCCGTGTTTTCAACGTCATAGAGGATTTCGGGGTGGGCGTGCAGATGGCGGCGCCATTCGGTGACCTCCGACTGGAGTTCGGCGGCGCGGTTCAGAATTGGCATGTGGCTGTCCTGGTCGGTGCATTGCGGATCACGTGATTGTCGGCGCGGAATGTGCGCCTCCTGATTGACGTATTCAATAGGCTTTGCCATTGCTTGCATTGCTACGGCATTCAGATGCCGAATGCGAGATATCCCCAATGTGAGAGGATTGAAGTCGTGTCCACGAAGTTTCCAAGCATATTGTCCTCAGCAGGAGCGCTGCGCCGGGTTGCCGTCGTTGCCTGTCTGACGGCGATTGCCGTGCCGAATTTCGCCATGGCCAATCCGATGATCGTCGTCGATGTCAAAAGCGGCCGCGTGATCGAGCATCAGGAAGCATTCCGCAAATGGTACCCGGCGTCGCTGACCAAGCTGATGACGGCTTATACCGCGTTCAAGGCGATCCGGGCCGGCGAACTGTCGCTGCAGAGCATCGTGACGATGAGCACGCACGCGGCCGCCGAACCGGCCAGCAAGACCTATTTCAAGCCTGGCTCGAGACTGACGCTCGATAGCGCGTTCAAGCTCCTGATCGTCAAGTCGGCCAATGACATCGCGGTTGCGATCGCCGAAACGGTGAGCGGCAGCGAGGAACGTTTCGTCGCGCGGATGAATGCCGATGCCAAGGCGCTCGGCATGACCTCGTCGCGCTTCGTCAATCCGAACGGTCTGCCGGGCAAGGGTCAGTATACGACGGCGCGCGATCTGGCCCTGCTGGCCGCTGCGATCCGCCGCGATTTTCCCGAATATGCCAGCTATTTCTCGCTGGAAGGGGTGACGACCGGCAAGAAGAACTACGCCGCCTATAATCTCCTCGTCGGCCGGTTCGACGGTGCCGACGGCATGAAGACCGGTTATATCTGCGCCTCCGGTTTCAACCAGGTCTCGTCGGCCACCCGCAATGGCCGCACGGTCATTTCGGTCGTGCTCGGCGCCGACAGCCTTGGCGCGCGCGCCGACCAGTCGGCAGACCTTTTGCAGAAGGGGCTGACAACGGCGACGGCCGGCGGCGGGCGCCTGGAGAGCCTTCAGCCCTATGGCGAGGGGCTCGATCAGGTGGTGGATATCAGCAGCGAGATCTGCAACCCCAAGGCACGCCAGGTTCGTAGCGAAGGGCGCGACGAAGTGGGGCGGATGAAGCTCCTGTCGCCCTATATCCACGAGATGGATCATCAACCGAGCTTCAGCTATGCCGGCCTCATCTCCGGCGGAGAACCGGCGGATAAGGCCAAGGGCGAGGCAAAGGGCGGGGCGCAGGTGAGCGAGATCGCCAACGTGCCGATCCCGCGGCCGCGCCCGACCTTCTGATCCGCTGCCGCATTCGGCCGGATCCTCTGAATGAAAGTGAAAACATGAGCATCGGACGTATCCCCGTATCGATCCTGACCGGATTTCTCGGCGCCGGGAAATCGACGCTGCTGAACAGGATTCTCAAGGATCCGGCGATGAAGGATGCCGCCGTCATCATCAATGAATTCGGCGAAGTCGGCATCGACCATCTGCTGGTCGAATCCTCCAGCGATACCGTCGTTGAACTGTCCGATGGCTGCCTGTGCTGCACGGTGCGCGGCGAGCTGGTCGATACGCTGGCCGAGCTGGTCGACGGCATGCAGACCGGCAAGATCAAGCCGCTGTCGCGCATCGTCATCGAGACCACCGGCCTTGCCGATCCGGCGCCGGTGATGCAGTCGGTGATGGGCCATCCGGCAATCGCGCAGCATTTCGATCTGGACGGGGTGATTACCGTCGTCGATGCGGTCAACGGATTGTCGACCATCGATGGATTTACCGAAGCCTACAAGCAGATCGCTGTTGCCGACCGGCTGATCCTGACCAAGACCACGCTGCCGGAAGCCGGCGATACGAAGGCGCTGATCGCGCGGCTCAGAGCGCTCAATCCGCGTGCGCCAATCACCAATGGCGATGCCGACGAGGCCGGCAGCGCCGCCGTGCTGGTCAACGGGCTCTATGATCCGGCGACCAAGATCGCCGATGTCGATCGCTGGCTGAAGGACGAAGTGGCGCATGAGCATCATGCTCACGGCCATGCTGATGGTCACGGCGAGGAGCATCACCACGACCACCATGATCACGCTCACCATCACGACCATGACCACCATCATGACGTGAACCGGCATGGCACATCGATTCGCTCCTACTCGATCATCCATGACCAGCCGATCGATCCGATGGCGCTCAACATGTTCATCGACCTGCTGCGGTCGACCCATGGCGAAAAGCTGCTGCGGATGAAGGCGATCGTCGCCCTGACCGACCAGCCGGACCGGCCGCTCGTCCTGCATGGTGTGCAGTCGATCTTCCATATGCCGGTGCGTCTGCCGGCCTGGCCCGAGGGGTCCGACCGCAAGACGCGGCTGGTGCTGATCACCAGGGATCTGTCGGAGGACTATGTGCGGGATCTGTTCGGCGCCTTCACCGGCCGGATCGGCATCGACCGGCCGGATCGTACGGCGATGGTCGACAATCCGCTGGCGATCCCGGGTTACCGTATCTAGAGCATTGCCGGCGAAAACGGAGTCGCCTTCAATGCTCTATCTCTTTGTTTTTACGCAATTCCGGACGCAAAATCGGTTCCCACTTTTGCTGGAATTGCTCTAGCCAGGAACGTTAGGCGCGGCCGTTGCCGCCCTTGCGGATCTGGAACCGGTGGCCGCTGTCGAGCGGCTGCGTTTCAAGCAATGCGTGCCCGTCTTCGCGGCAAAAATGGGCGATGTCGATGACGGCCAGCGGGTCGGTGGTCTCGATCACCAGCAGTGCGCCCGGCTGCATGTCGGCAAGCCGTCGGCGTGTCTTGAGGACCGGCAAGGGGCATTTCAGCCCCTTGAGGTCATAGACGACGGGTTCGGTCATGCCGACTACCAGAGTTTCCAGAACGGCTTCTTTTTCACCGGTGCTTCCGCGACGGTCGTTTCCGCCATCTGCGGATTGGGCTGCGGGACCGGCACGACGGACTGGCCTGCCTGCGCCGTTGCCGTGGTCTGTGCAGGTGCGGCCGACGGGGCAGCCGGTGTCACGGGTGCAATGGGAGCAGCCGAGGCGGAGGCGATGCCTGCAGGGGCCGCGGTTGGCGCGGACGGGGCGATTGCGACCGGCGCTGCGGTCTGTACCGTGCCCGCGACTGTTGCCACCGCAGTCGTGGTTGCTCCGGCAGCCGGCGGCTTGGCGGTCAGCTGGTTGATTGCAGCCGGGGCCGAGGTAGCACTTGCGACCGCGGTCGGATTGGCGTCGTCGATATCGAGCAGCTTTCCGGCTGCGAGAGCCGAACCGGTCGGTGCAAAAGCCAGGTCATGCGAGCGCGACTTGCGCAGATCCGCGACCAGCGCCTTGCGTTCGGCTTCGCTTGGATCGTACCAGATCTTGCCGTCGAACTTGTTCAGCGCCTTGGCGTAATTGCGATCGTATTCCTTGTTGTAGCTTGCCAGTGCCATCTCAAGCGCCGGCGGAGTCGACATCGGCGGGCACGCCGCCTGGGCGTTGAAGCCCTTGCCATCGGCCGTCAACTGATTGAAGACATACTTCTTCTCGCAGACATTGACGTCGGGCGGGCGCTTGGTGACTTCGAAATTGTCGTAGCCGACCTTCAGCGTCTTCCAGAAATCATAGTGCTGGCTGTGGCGATGACGGGCCATGTTTTCGGCCGTCATGCGGAACGGAAATGCCTGCAGCTGAATGCTCTGCTGGCCGCCCTTGAAGGCGTCGCGGGCAAAGGCATAGATCTCGAGGATCTGCGCGTCGGTCATCGAATAACAGCCAGACGACGAGCAGGCGCCGTGGATCATCAGGTTGGAACCATTGCGGCCATTCGCCTGGTCGAAGCGATTGGGGAAGCCGGTATTGATCGCGAGGAAATATTTCGAATTCGGATTGAGGTGGTAAGGCGTCAGCGGATAGAAGCCTTCCGGCGCCTGCCGGTCGCCTTCCTTGACCTTGGGACCAAGACGGCCCGACCAGGCGCAGATGTCGTATTCGACGACCTTGTCGAAGCGATTGTTGGTCTTGGCCTTCCAGACTTCCAGCACACCTTCTTCCTTGAAGATGCGCAGCATGATCGGCGCGTTTCGGCTCATGCCCTTCTTCTGGATCTCCGCGACTAGGCGCGCCGGAAGCGGCTGCTGGATCTTGTTGGAGACCTTGGGAGAGTCGTAGGTGGCGCTTTCCAGCGTGTCATTGCAGCCGGCAAGTGCCGCGGCGAAGATCAGTACAAGGGCTGTCGATTTCCAGCGCATTCGCAAAAGCTCTTTTCAAGAACAGATCAAGCGGCCTTGGCAGGTCAGGCCCCTTTTAGTTTATGACTGCTTTCTTCACAAATTATAAACCACGGAGCAATTCATTCCGGGGTGATTTTGCTGCGATACTGTTGCAAAGCGGCAGAGTGATGGCCGGACCGGCCGTCATCCTAGAGATTGCGGCCGATATCGAGGAATTTCTGCCGGCGATCGTTGCGCAACTTTTCGCCCGACAACGGCGTCAGGTCGGCCAGCGCAGACGCGATGACGTCGCCGGTCGACTTGATCACGGCTTCCGGGTCACGGTGGGCGCCGCCGACCGGTTCCTGGATGATGCCGTCGATGATGCCGAAGCCCTTCAGGTCCTCGGCAGTGATCTTCATGTTTGTCGCCGCTTCCTTGGCGCGGGTGGAATCGCGCCAGAGGATCGAGGCTGCCCCTTCCGGCGAGATGACTGAATAGATCGCATGCTCGAGCATATAGACCCGGTTGCCGGTGGCAATCGCGATGGCGCCGCCGGAGCCGCCTTCGCCGATGACGACGGACACCATGGGAACCTTGAGGCCGAGGCACATCTCGGTCGAGCGGGCGATGGCTTCCGCCTGGCCGCGTTCTTCCGCGCCGACGCCCGGATAGGCGCCTGCCGTGTCGATCAGAGTGATCAGCGGCAGACCGAAGCGATCGGCCATTTCCATGACGCGGATCGCCTTGCGATAGCCTTCAGGGCGCGGGCTGCCGAAATTGTGCTTCAGGCGGGACTTGGTGTCGTTGCCCTTTTCCTGGCCGATCACGGCAATCGGCTGGCCGCGGAAGCGGGCGAGGCCGGCCTGGATGGCGGCGTCCTCGGCGAATTTGCGGTCGCCGGCCAGCGGCGTGAAGTCGGTGAACAGATGGCTGGCATAATCGACGAAATGCGGGCGCTGCGGATGGCGCGCAACCTGCGTCTTCTGCCAGGCATTCAGCTTCGAATAGATGTCGGCCATCGCCTCTTCGACGCGGCCTTCGAGCCGGCTGATCTCTTCTGAGGTGTCGATGCTCTCGTCCTCTTCCGCGATCTTCTTCAGTTCGCGGATCTTGGCTTCGAGGTCTGAAATTGGCTTTTCGAAGTCGAGATAATTATGCATGGAGTCAGTTCCGATCGTTTTGTCCCTGGCCTTGCGGCTGCCGGGAACCGGTATTGCCGGTCCTAATCGTGGTTTTTCGCCTGTTTTGCAAGGGGGTGATGCGTTTGGACCAATTGCTGCAGTCTCTCGTCCAGCACATGTGTATAGATTTGTGTCGTTGAAATGTCGCTATGGCCGAGCAATTCCTGCACGGCGCGAAGGTCCGCACCATTGCCGAGAAGGTGGCTGGCAAAGGCATGGCGCAGAACATGCGGCGACACGCTCGCGGCCGGCAGGCCGCTGCGGATGGCAAGATCCTTCAGGTCGCGGGCAAAGACCTGGCGCGGCAGATGGCCTTCCTTGCTGGCGGATGGAAAGAGGAAGGGGCTGTCGGCATGGCCGGGTGTCGCTGCCCGCGTTTCGCCGTAGCGGGCCAGCGCCTCGATCGCCGTGCGCGACAGGGGAACCAGCCGTTCCTTGTTGCCCTTGCCCCTGATGACGAGAAAACGCCCCTCCTGGGCAAGCACCTTGACCGGCAGCGAAACCAGTTCGCTGACGCGCATGCCGGTCGCATAGAGCAGTTCCAGCAGGACCAGCAGTCTGAGCCTTGCAGGCTGGTCCGGACCGGGCAGGGCGGCTTCCTGTTCGGCCAGCGCCAGCATGTTGCCGACATCCTCGACGCTCAGCGTCTTTGGCAGCGAGCGGGCCTTTTTCGGCGCATCGAGGATCGCAGTCGGATCGTCGCCCCTCAGGCCTTCGGCATAGAGAAATTTGTAGAACTGGCGCATCGCCGAAAGCCTGCGGGCCTGCGATGTCGCCTGAAAGCCGCGCTTTGCCAGATCCGACAGATAGGCGGTCAGGTCAGTGCGGTCAGCGTTGCCCAGCGTCGTCTTGCGGGTCGTCAGAAAAGAATGCAGGTCGTCGAGGTCGCGCTCGTAGGAGGAGAGCGTATTGGCGGCGGCGCCGCGTTCGGCGCTCATCATTTCGAGGAAGGCCTCGACCCGTGCCTGGCTCAGATCCGCCACAGAATTGGGTGTCCTTGCTATTGTCTAGCGTTGCTGTTCGACCGGGTTCACGCGTTCCGAGGGGATCTTGATCGTGACATCCCGCTGCCGAGGTTCGACGAAAACCGTGAGCGACCACATGATGGCATAGATGATGCCGGCGATCGTTGCGCAGATGAAGAGAAAGCGAAACAATGTCGGCATGTACGGTCCTTGGCCTTCGAAGCGCTGAACATAGGGAATAGGCATTGCGACTTGCAAGGGGGCTGTGATCCTTGTGTCGATTTGCGTCAACGGCTTGACGCTTGCCCCGCATTTGTCAATACCGTGATGAAACAGTTGCGAACGGGCCGATGACCGATACGATCCTCAATCTTGCCTCCAGTCTGGGCGCGCGCGCCAGGGCAGCGCTCGGAAGACGCAACCTGGTTTTCGTCGGCCTGATGGGCGCCGGCAAGTCGGCGGTAGGCCGGATGGTGGCCAACCAGCTCGGCCTGCCTTTCGTCGATACCGATGTCGAGATCGAACGTGTGTCGCGCATGTCGATCAGCGAATTGTTCGTCGCTTATGGCGAGGAAGAATTCCGGGCGCTGGAAACGCGGGTGATCAAGCGCCTGCTGCGCTCGGGTCCGCGCGTGGTGTCCACCGGCGGCGGCGCCTTCATCAACGACAGGACACGCAAGCAGATCGAGCGGGGCGGTATCTCGCTGTGGCTGAAGGCCGATCTCGATGTTCTGTGGGAAAGGGTCAACAAGCGTGACCATCGGCCGTTGCTGAAGACGGAGAACCCCAAGCAGACCCTCAAGGATCTGATGGACAAGCGCTACCCGATCTACGAACTGGCGGATCTGACAATCCAGTCACGGGACGTGCGCAAGGAAGTGATTGCCAACGAGGTCCTGATGGCGATCATCGACAAGACTGGCATCGACAAGACTGGCATCGAGCAGAGCGGTAAAGGTGAGACGGTATGAGCAAGGTCGAGAATTCGGAACGTCTGGTGCATGTGCCGCTCGGCGAGCGCGCCTATGATATCCTGATCGGGCCCGGTCTGCTTGCGCGTGCCGGCGGCGAGATTTCCAGCCGCATCAAGGGCAAACGTGCGGCCATCGTCACGGATGAGAATGTCGGCGCAAAATATCTCGACGGCCTGATGGACAGCCTGCAGACGGACGGCATCGAGGCGGTGTCGGTGATCCTGCCGCCAGGCGAAAAGACCAAGAGCTTTGCCAGCCTGACCCAGGTCTGCGACGTGCTGCTTGAGGCGCGCATCGAGCGCAATGATGTGGTGATTGCGCTGGGCGGCGGGGTGATCGGCGATCTCACCGGCTTTGCCGCCGGCATCGTCCGTCGCGGCGTGCGCTTCGTGCAGATCCCGACCTCGCTTCTGTCGCAGGTCGATTCATCTGTCGGCGGCAAGACAGGGATCAACGCCCGGCAGGGCAAGAACCTGATCGGCATCTTCAACCAGCCGGATCTGGTGCTCGCCGATACCGACGTGCTCGATACGCTGTCGGAGCGGGAATTCCGCGCCGGCTACGCGGAAGTGGCGAAATACGGCTTGATCGACAAACCTGATTTCTTCGAATGGCTGGAGACGAACTGGCGCGATGTGTTTGCCGGCGGTCAGGCCCGGATCGAGGCGATTGCCGTCAGCTGTCAGGCCAAGGCCGATGTCGTGGTGGCCGACGAGCGCGAAAACGGCCGCCGGGCGCTGCTCAATCTCGGCCATACTTTCGGCCATGCGCTCGAAGCCGCCACGCAATATGACAGCAAGCGGCTGGTGCATGGCGAAGGCGTGTCGATCGGCATGGTGCTGGCGCACCAGTTTTCGGCGCGGATGAACCTTGTCAGCCCGGATCTCGCAAGCCGTGTCGAGGCGCATCTGCGCGCCGTCGGGCTGCCGACCCGGATGGACGAGATCCCCGGCGACCTGCCGCCAACGGACGTCTTGATGGATGCGATCGCTCAGGACAAGAAGGTGAAGAGCGGCAAGCTGACCTTCATCCTGACGCGTGGTCTCGGTGAAGCCTTTGTCGCCGATGACGTGCCTTCGTCAGAAGTGGTGCGCTTTATCGATGAAATGCGCCCGTCATGATCGAGACCATCCTGTCCAGCCTGTCGGATTATTGGCTGACGCTCGTGGCCATCTTCCTGCTGATCTGTGCGTCGGCGTTTTTTTCGGGTTCGGAAACCGCGTTGACGGCGACGTCGCGTGCCCGCATGCACAGCCTCGAGGTCAACGGAGATGCGCGCGCCGGCCTGGTCAATTCCCTGATCGAGCGTCGTGACCGGCTGATCGGTGCGCTTTTGATCGGCAACAACCTGGTCAACATTCTCGCCTCCTCGCTCACCACCAGCCTCTTTCTCGGTTTGTTCGGCGATTCCGGTGTCGCGATTGCCACCGTGCTGATGACCGTGCTTCTGGTCATCTTTTCCGAGGTCCTGCCGAAAAGCTGGGCAATTTCGACGCCGGAGCGTTTTGCCCTGTTCGTCGCGCCAGCGGTGCGTCCCTTCGTCGCCGTGGTCGGCCCGTTGTCGAGCGTGGTCAACTGGATCGTCCGCAAGCTGCTCGGCCTGTTCGGCGTGTCGATCTCCGGTGAAGCGTCGATGCTGTCGGGCCACGAGGAGCTGCGCGGCGCCGTGGCGCTCCTGCATCGTGACGGCGCCGTGGTGAAGGCCGACCGCGACCGCCTCGGTGGTGTTCTTGATCTCGGCGAGCTGGAAGTTTCCGACATCATGATCCACCGCACCGCGATGCGCGCGGTCAATGCGGATGATACGCCGGAAGTCGCGATCCGCAGCATTCTCGAAAGCCCTTACACCCGCATGCCCGTCTGGCGTGGTGCGACGGACAACATCATCGGCGTGGTCCATGCCAAGGACCTGATCCGGGCACTGGCCGAGCCGAATGTCGAGCCGCGCGATCTGGATATCGTCAAGATTGCCCAGAAGCCCTGGTTCGTGCCGGACACGACCAATCTCAAGGATCAGCTCAACGCCTTCCTGCGCCGCAAGACGCATTTTGCCGTCGTTGTCGACGAGTATGGCGAAGTTCAGGGCGTTGTGACGCTGGAGGATATTCTCGAAGAGATCGTCGGCGACATTTCGGATGAACATGACCTGGAAATCCAGGGGGTTCGGCAGGAATCCGACGGATCGATGGTGGTAGATGGTGCCGTGCCGATCCGCGATCTCAATCGCGCACTCGACTGGGATCTGCCGGACGAAGAGGCAACGACAATCGCCGGTCTGGTCATCCACGAATCAAAATCGATTCCCGAAGAACGGCAGGCGTTCACCTTCTACGGCAAGCGCTTCATTGTGATGAAGCGGGAAAAGAACCGCATTACCAAGCTGCGCATTCGCCCGATCGAAGCGGTCAAGACAGAGGCTTGACAAGACTGGGGTGTGGAAAGACCGGGGCCTGAACGGCCGCCGGTTTTACCAGCGTGTCGGTTCGCCCGGTGCTGCCGGCTCGATCGCCAGCGCGTGCAGCCCGGCATCCAGCTCCGGCTTCAGCAGTTCGGTGACAGTGCGGTGGCGGGCAAGACGGCTGAGGCCGTTGAATTTTGCCGAGACGATGCGCACCCGCATATGGGTCTCGCCGGTGCCGGTGATGTCCGGCTGATGGCCGGCGTGATGGGCGCTTTCATCGATCACGTCCAGCCGCTCGGGGGCCAGTTCCTGGCGCAGTGTTTGCTCGATGCGGTTGCGCACGGACATGTCGTGTTCCCTGTGGTCTGGCGGTATGGACTGGCTTGCGGAAAAAGCCCCACAAAGCGCGCAACATTCCGATTTGTCAATTCTTGTCGCGCCACTGTCTAGGCACCATAATTACCGCATGAAACTCGACTCGAAATACTTCGATCGGATCCGCACCAAGCGCAAGCGCGCGGCGGAGCCCGAGCCATCCAATCCAACCTGTCAGTGGGACGGCTGCGAAAAGCCGGGTGTCCATCGCGCTCCCGTGGGTCGCCACGCCGAGGGTCAGTTCTTCATGTTCTGCTTCGAGCATGTGAAGGACTACAACAAGGGCTACAACTATTTCTCCGGCCTGTCGGACACCGAGATCGCCCGCTACCAGAAGGAAGCGATCACCGGACACCGGCCGACCTGGACGGTGGGTGTCAACAAGGCGGCCAAGACAAGCCCATTGCATTCGACGGCCCGGTCCGGTTCGGCTGCGTCACAGGCGCGCATGAAGGACCCGTTCGGCTTCGTGCAGCAGGGCAAGACCGGCGGCGCGCGGTTCCAGCCGCAGTTGCGCAAGCTCAAGACCATGGAGACCAAGGCACTGGATACGCTCGGTCTTTCGGCCAATTCGACGGCAACCGAGATCAAGACCCGCTACAAGGAGCTTGTAAAAAAACACCATCCTGATGCAAATGGCGGAGACAGGGGTTCGGAAGAGCGTTTTCGCGCTGTTATTCAAGCCTACCAATTGTTAAAGCAGGCGGGTTTCTGTTAATCCGAGAAGCAGCAGCGACGATATGCGGCCGGTCGGAAGCGCCTGGCATGGAGAAACGATGAGCAAAATTGATCTTGATATTTCCAATCTCCCCGACACGACCGTGTCGGTGCGCGAGGTTTTTGGAATAGACAGCGATATCCGAGTCCCGGCTTACAGCAAGGGCGACCCATACGTGCCGGATCTCGACCCGGACTACCTGTTCGACCGCGATACCACGCTGGCGATCCTGGCGGGCTTTGCCCACAATCGCCGCGTCATGGTCTCGGGCTTCCACGGCACCGGCAAGTCGACCCATATCGAGCAGGTTGCGGCCCGCCTCAACTGGCCCTGCGTGCGCGTCAACCTCGATAGCCATGTCAGCCGTATCGACCTCGTCGGCAAGGACGCCATCGTCCTGAAGGACGGCAAGCAGATCACCGAATTCAAGGACGGCATCCTGCCCTGGGCCTACCAGCACAATGTCGCGCTCGTCTTCGACGAATACGATGCCGGTCGCCCGGACGTGATGTTCGTCATCCAGCGCGTGCTGGAGAGTTCCGGCCGCCTGACGCTGCTCGACCAGAGCCGCGTCATCCGTCCGCATCCGGCTTTCCGCATATTCGCGACTGCCAACACCGTCGGCCTCGGCGACACGACCGGCCTCTATCACGGCACGCAGCAGATCAACCAGGCGCAGATGGACCGCTGGTCGATCGTCACGACGCTGAACTACCTGCCGCACGACAACGAAGTCGGAATCGTCGCGGCCAAGGTCAAGAGCTTCGGCGCAACCGCTGAGGGCCGCGATACGATTTCGCGCATGGTTCGCCTTGCCGACCTGACCCGCGCCGCCTTCGTCAACGGCGACCTGTCGACCGTGATGAGCCCGCGTACCGTGATCACCTGGGCCGAAAACGCCGAGATCTTCGGCGACGTGGCCTTTGCCTTCCGCGTCACCTTCCTCAACAAGTGCGATGAGCTGGAGCGGACGCTTGTCGCCGAACAGTACCAGCGCGCCTTCGGCGTCGAGCTGAAGGAAAGTGCCGCCAACATCGTGCTTGGCGCGTAAGGGAACGACAGCATGGCAGGGCGCGGCGACAATAGCAGGGCCAAGACGGGTGCAGGCGTGGACACGGAGCCCTTGCGCCGTGCGATCACCGGTTGCGTCCGCTCGATTGCGGGCGATCCGCAGGTCGAGGTGGCCTTTGCCAACGAACGGCCCGGCCTTGCCGGCGAGCGCGTGCGCCTGCCGGAACTGTCGAAGCGCCCGACTGCCCACGAACTCGCCGTGACCCGCGGTCTCGGCGACTCGATGGCGCTCAGGATCGCCTGCCACGACCAGAAGATCCATGCGACGCTGGCGCCGCAGGGTGCCGATGCCCGGATGATCTTCGATGCCGTCGAGCAGGCGCGTGTCGAGTCGATCGGCGCGTTGCGTATGCCGGGCGTCGCCTCCAACATCCAGTCGATGAACACCGAGAAATATGCGAAAGCAAATTTTTCGACGATCAGCCGCCAGGAAGACGCGCCGATCCAGGAAGCCGTCGCGATGCTGGTGCGCGAGAAGCTCACCGGCCAGAAGCCGCCTGAGTCTGCCGGCAAGGTGCTCGATCTCTGGCGCTCGTTCATCGTGGACAAGGCCGGTGCCGATCTCGACAACCTGCCGAACACGATCAACGACCAGCAGAATTTCGCCCGGGTGATCCGCCACATGCTGTCGGCCATGGAAATGGCCGAGGATGTGGGCGACGATCAGGAGCAGGGCGAGGACGACGAAAGCACCGACGAGGACCAGCCGCGCAGCGGCGACGAGGACCAGGAAAGCGCCGAGGAAGAGGCGGGTTCCGAATCCGCGCCGGCCGACGAGAGCGAAGCCTCGCAGGAGCAGATGGACGACGGCGAAATGGACGGCGCGGAGATTTCCGACGACGACATGGCCGACGAGGGCGAGGACGACAGCGAGACGCCCGGCGAAATGCGCCGGCCGTCGACGCCGTTCGACGATTTCAACGAGAAGGTCGACTACAAGATCTTCACCGAGGAATTCGACGAGGAAATCACCGCGGAAGAACTGTGCGACGAGGCCGAGCTTGATCGTCTGCGTGCCTTTCTCGACAAGCAGCTGGCGCATCTGCAGGGCGCCGTCGGCCGTCTGGCCAACCGGCTGCAGCGCCGCCTGATGGCGCAGCAGAACCGTTCCTGGGAATTCGATCTCGAAGAGGGCTATCTCGATCCGGCCCGTCTTGTGCGCCTGGTCATCGACCCGATGCAGCCGCTTTCCTTCAAGAAGGAAAAGGACACCAAGTTCCGCGATACGGTCGTGACGCTGGTGATCGACAATTCCGGCTCGATGCGCGGTCGTCCGATCACGGTTGCCGCCACCTGCGCCGATATCCTGGCGCGGACGCTGGAGCGCTGCGGCGTCAAGGTCGAGATCCTCGGCTTCACCACCAAGGCGTGGAAGGGCGGGCAGTCCAGAGAGAAATGGCTTGCCGGCGGCAAGCCGCCGACACCCGGCCGCCTCAACGACCTGCGTCATATCATCTACAAGTCGGCTGACGCCCCCTGGCGCCGCTCACGCCGCAATCTCGGCCTGATGATGCGCGAAGGCCTGCTGAAGGAGAACATCGACGGCGAGGCGCTGATGTGGGCGCATAACCGGCTGATGGCGCGGCGCGAGCAGCGCAAGATCATGATGATGATCTCGGACGGCGCGCCGGTCGACGATTCGACGCTGTCGGTCAATCCGGGCAATTATCTTGAGCGCCATCTGCGTGCGGTCATCGAGCAGATCGAGACGCGCTCGCCGGTCGAACTGCTGGCGATCGGCATCGGCCACGACGTGACGCGCTACTATCGCCGCGCCGTGACCATCGTCGATGCAGATGAACTCGCAGGCGCGATGACCGAGCAGCTGGCCTCGCTGTTCGAGGACAATGCCTCTGGTTCGGGTGGCGGACGCCGCCGTCGTGCCTAGGCCGACCCTGGCGCGTTCTACGTCCGTCGGCCTTGTTGCGCTCTCCGTCGCGCTGCTTCTGGCCTCCTGTACGCCATCGGCGCTGAAGCCGGGGGAAGCGCTGCCGATCCGCATCGAATCCCGTGCCATCGCCACATTGGGCGGATCGCCGCGTCTTGCCGAGGGGATCGAGTTTGTCGGCGGGCTGGAGCTTTCGTCTGACGAGCCGCTGTTCGGCGCCTTCTCCTCCATTCGTTTTCTTGACGATTCACGTTTTGTCGGCGTGTTCGACACGGGATACTGGATCGAGGGCCGGATAGAGCGTGGCGCGGATGGCACTCTGTCCGGCATCTCCGATGCCAGACTTGCCGCCATGCTCGATCGGGATGGTCGCGAAAGCACCAGCAAATATCAGGTGGATGCCGAGAGCCTTGCGATTGTCGGCGATAAAGCCATCGTCGGCTTCGAGCAGCGCCACAGGGTTGTCACCTATGCGCCGCTTGCCTCGTTGGCGACGGCACGCCCGTCGCAGCCGTTGCCCCTGCCGTTTCCCGTTTCACGCCTGCGCAGCAATGGCGGCATAGAGGCGCTGGTTGTCTCGCCGGCGGATGGCCCGCTCGCCGGTGCGGTCGTTGCGATCTCGGAAAAGAGTGTCGATGAAGACGGCAACAATTTTGCCGGCATCCTTGATGGACCGCTGGCCGGGGAATTTCGCGTCCGCCCGCATGACGGCTTCGAGATCACCGATGGTGTCTTCCTGCCATCCGGCGAGCTTGTCCTGCTGGAACGCCGTTTCTCGATTGCATCCGGGGTTGCCATGCGGCTGCGCCGCATCGATGGCGCTTCGATCCGGCCTGGCGCGATCGTCGATGGTCCGGTCATCTTCGAAGCCGACTACGGCTCCGAGATCGACAATATGGAAGGGATCGATGCCGTCCCGGCAGCGGATGGTTCCATCCGTCTGATCGCCGTCTCCGACGACAACCATTCCATCCTGCAACGCACGGTGATGCTGGAGTTCCGGCTGGAGCCCTGAGCGGGTCCAGCCGGTTTTGGTCCGGGTGTATCAGGCAGTCGTGCGCGCCGACATCGGCCGAACGACGCTCATCAGGGCGCCGTAGGGGAGCAGCATGACGATGCCGACCAGCATCTTCACGGCAAAGTCGCCGAGTGCCCAGGAGATCCAGCGTGGGGCTTCCGCGGCCAGCACGCCGAAGATCGGTGCCGAGGCGATGGCAAAGTCGTCATTCGGGCCGATGAAGCTGAAGATCGGCGCAAACGACAGGGAGAAGAAGATCACCGTGTCGAGAACCGAGCCGATCAGCGAGCCCATCAGCGGCGCCTTCCACCAGGACAGCTGACGCAGACGGTTGAACACCGAGATGTCGAGAAGCTGGCCGACGAGGAAGGCGGAGCCGGAGGCAATCGCGATCCGCGGGCTGGCGAGTGCGATCGACAGGGCGACGCCGACGACAAAGCCGACAAACACGACCTTGCGAGCCGTGCCCGGGCCGAACTGACGGTTGGTCAGGTCGGTGATCAGGAAGGAAATCGGATAGGTGAATGCGCCGAAAGTCAAAAGATCGGCGAGATTGATGCCTGCCAGCGTGCCGCCCAGAGGGAACTGCACGAGGAAGTTGGAGGCGACGACAATCGCCGTCATGAGCAGGCTGTAGAGAACGAAATAGCGCGTCTTCAGCATTTTTTTATCCTGGGTGATGCCACCAGTTGGAGGGACAATGATGTTCAGGGTCGTGCGTGATGCCGGGTGCCAATACGGGATCGGCCACCGGATTCACGTCAAACGAAAAGGCTTGTCCGGATGTCCGGCCAAGCCTTTAAAGCTTGCGTCAGCGCTTGAAATTAAGCGGCTGCAGCGGTCTTCTTGACGATCTGGCGACGCAGCAGACGAGCGCGCATGCTCAGTTCGGTTTCAGAAGCCTTGATCAGGAACGCGTCGAGGCCGCCGCGATGCTCGACCGTGCGCAGTGCTGCAGCCGAAACGCGCAGACGGTAACGCTGGTTGAGAGCATCCGAGATCAACGTGACATCGCACAGGTTCGGCAGGAACCGACGCTTGGTCTTGTTGTTAGCGTGGCTAACATTGTTGCCCGACTGGACGCCCTTGCCGGTCAATTCGCAACTGCGGGACATGGTACACCTATTTTTTTCTAGGCCATCGCATCGCTTCCGGCCAAATGCCGGGCAGGCAATCCAACAGCGCTTGATTGGAAAGTTGCGGTTCTATAGTCAGGCAGAACCTGCGCGTCAAGCCAAACCTTGGATTTTCCGGCTCCGGCAGCGTCATTGCGTTATTTTATTGCCATAGTCCACGGTAAGATGCCGATATCGGGTCGCCGGATTTTCGGCCCCGTTCGCTGAGGGTCGATCATTGCGTGCTGCCAGTCTCGTCATCGGTCTTGTTCTGTCTTCCCTCGGCTCCGCCGATGCCGCAGAGGTGCGCTATAATACCGAATACAGCGTTTCGCTGGGCATCCTGCCGATTGCCCGGCTGTCTTTCGAGACGGAGGTGGATGGCGGGCGCTACACGATCGGCGGGCATTTCCGCTCGTCCGGCCTGGTCGACATCGTCAAGGAAATCTCCGCCAGGAGCAGCGTGTCCGGTCAGGTCGACGGCCAGCGCTTCCAGCCCGACCGATATCAGCTCGAATACAAGGATGGTCGAAAGACCAGCACCTATGATGTGAAGTATCGGGCCGGCAGCGTGGTGGAAACCGTGGTCGAACCGAAACCAAAGCCGCGGCCGGACACATGGGTGCCGATCGCTGACGGCGATCTGAATGCCGTGCTCGATCCGATCGGCGCCTTCCTCATTCCGGGAGACGCCGATGTCTGTTCGCAGACACTGGCCGTCTATGACGGCGAAAGCCGGATGGATCTTGTCCTGTCGCCGAAGCGGACCGAAGGTTACTCCGCCGGCAAGCTGAAGGGCGAGGCCGTCGTCTGTGGGGTCAAATATGTGCCCAAATCCGGCTATCGGAAGGGCCGCAAGGATATCGAATACCTGCGCTCGGTCGAGGGTATGGAGATCTGGTTTGCCAAGACCGCGACCCTCAAGCTATATGCTCCAGTCTATGCGCGCGTGCCGACCCGCTTCGGGACGATCTATGTTTCCGCGCAGAAATTCGACGGCTAACAGGCGCGGGTTTTCGTCCCGCCCGGGGCCTACATGAGGCCTGCACGGGGCCCGTATGGGGGATGAATGAAGACCAGGGCGACGTTGATCGGCTTTACCGCAATCCTGATGTGGTCCTTCCTGGCGCTGATGACGGCCGCCTCCGGCACGATGCCGCCGTTCCAGCTGTCGGCCATCACCTTTGCCATCGGCAGCCTGCCGGGACTGGCGATCTTTGCCCTGCGGCCTGAGCGACTGAAGGAGTTGCGCCAGCCGGCCAAGGTCTGGCTGGTCGGCGTCGGCGGGCTGTTCGGCTATCATTTTCTCTATTTCACTGCGCTGCGGAATGCACCGGCAGTCGAGGCCGGCCTGATCGCCTATCTCTGGCCACTGCTGATCGTCGTCGGCTCGGCGCTTCTGCCGGGCGAGCGCCTCGGCTGGCATCATATTGTCGGCGCGCTGGCTGGGCTTGCCGGCACGATCCTGATCGTGGCGAAGAATGGCGTCGCCTTCGATCCGGCCTATACGCTGGGTTATTTCGCCGCCTTCCTCTGCGCTTTCACCTGGGCCGGCTATTCGCTGCTCAGCCGGCGCTTCGAGGCGGTGTCCACCGATGTCGTCACCGGCTTTTGCCTCGCCACCTCGCTGCTGTCGCTTGTGTGCCATCTCGGGCTGGAGACCACCGTCTGGCCGGTCGACTGGATGCAATGGGCAGCCGTTGTCGGGCTGGGACTGCTGCCGGTCGGGGCTGCCTTCTATGTCTGGGACTATGGCGTCAAGAATGGCGACATCCAGATCCTCGGCGCCTCCAGCTACGCAGCCCCTCTGCTGTCGACCCTGATCCTGATCATTTTTGGCTTTGGCGAGGTTAGTGTCAGAATTGGCCTGGCCTGCGTGCTGATCACCGGTGGCGCGATGCTGGCGGCGCGCGATATGGTCTTCAAACGAAGCAAGGTCCAATCCTGAACGGAGACAGCATGGCGACGCCAGCGACCGGGGTTCTGATGCTCTCGGTCGCGCTCGGCCTTGGATATTTCTGGATCCTGCCGCGACCGAAGACTGCGTTGCGGGCCGTGTGGAAAACATTGCCGGTCGTTCTGCTTGCGCTTTACGCACTGCTTGTGGGTGCGCCCAATCTGCTGATTGTCGCCCTGCTGCTGGGTGCGGCCGGTGATGGCTTTCTCGCCTTTGACGGTGCCCGCGCCTTTGTCGGCGGGCTCGTCGCCTTTCTCCTGTCGCATCTCGTCTATGCCGCCGTCATGGCGCCACTCGGTATATCCGGCCTCGTGTTTGCCGAAGCCTGGCGCCCGATCGCGGGCCTGCTGCTGCTCGTCCATACCCTGGTCATCGTCGCCTTGATCCGGCGACAGGTCGGCCGGCTTTTTCCGGCAATCCTCGCCTATGTGGCGGTTTTTCTTTTGGTCGGCTGGATGGGGCTGAGGATCGGCAATCCCTGGGTCGCCGTGGGCACCGCCATTTTCATCCTGTCGGATACGCTGCTAGCGCTGCGCCGGTTCCGCTGGGGGCCGGATCATCGCTATGACCATGCGGCGGCCTATGCTGTCTGGGGGACCTATTACGCAGCGCAGCTGATCCTGACGGTGACGCTGTCCGAGGCCTGATCGTTTATTCGCCCTTGCCCGGTTCCCAGCCGGGTGGTGCCATCTCTAAAGCGGAAAAGTCGAAACCCGGGGCCACGGTGCAGCCGACCAGCGTGTAGGCGCCGAGGCTTTCGGCCGCCTGCCACTGATTGGCGGCAATGATCGCCTGCGGGCGCTCGCCTTCGCGGATATCGGTACCGAGGATGATCGTATCGACCGCGTGTCCGTCGCTCGACCGGCTGAGCGCGAGCGGCGCACCGGCATAATAATGCCAGACCTCGGCGGCATCCCTAACCCTGTGCCAATGCGAGCGCTCGCCGGCCTCGAGCAGGTAGTAGATCGCGGTGGAATGGCCGCGTGCGCCGCCGTTGGCATCCTTGAAGGTCTGCACATACCAGCCGCCCTCGGGATGGCGCTCCATGCCGAGGGTTTCGATGATCTCGGCGGCCGTCATCAGAAATTGTCCTTGCGTTTGCGGATCTCGGCAAAGACAGCTTCATTGCTTTCGGTCGGCATGCCCAGCGTGCGACGGATGTC
This sequence comes from Rhizobium sp. 18065, assembly GCF_902706095.1. Lineage (GTDB taxonomy): Bacteria > Pseudomonadota > Alphaproteobacteria > Rhizobiales > Rhizobiaceae > Allorhizobium. Next base: position 33,274 of record NZ_CACSJP010000007.1, on the reverse strand, counting down.
CGGATCGTTGGCGCGCAGGAAGGGATTGGTTTCCTTCTCCAGCGCGATCGTCGTCGGTACGGTGAAATCGCCCCGCTTCCGCATGATCTCGATATCCTGGGCGCGCGATTTCAGCCGGCTGTTGTCCGGATCGATGGTGAGGGCAAAACGGGCGTTCGACAGGGTGTATTCGTGGCCGAAATAGACGATCGTTTCGTCCGGTAGTTCCGCCAGCTTCTGCAGCGAATGCCACATGTCCATCGCCGAGCGTTCGAACAGCCTGCCGCAACCGAGCGCAAACAGCGTGTCGGCTGAAAACAGCAGCTTGTCTTCCGGCAGGTGATAGCAGACATGGCCGGCGGTATGGCCAGGGGTTTCGATCACCCGGACCAGATGTTTGCCGAAGGTGAACTCGTCGCCGTCGCCGACGGTGCGATCAATGCCGGGTATGGCCACGGCCTCGTTGCGCGGGCCGATGATCTCGCAGTTGAAGCGCTCTTTCAGTGCCAGATTGGCTTCCACATGGTCGCCGTGATGGTGGGTCGTGAAGATATGGGTGATCGTCCAGTCGTGGCGCTTGGCAGCCGCCAGGATGGGCTCCAGTTCCGGCGCGTCGATGCAAGCCGTGAGGCCTGAATCCGGGCAATGCAGCAGCACGCCGAAGTTGTCGCTGCGGCAGAGAAACACATCGATTTCAAGGGATTTCATTGTCCAGCCATCCGTTCCCATATTGTTGGCGCGAATGTAGCTGGTAAACTCTTGAAGTCCAATCGCTGGCTGCTAACAATGGCGTCATGCATGTCGATATCGTTGACCTTCGCCAATTCTACTACACCATGCTCGGCCGCGTGGCCGAGCAGTCGATCGCCCTGGCGCTTTCTTCGCTCTGGGCGCGGCTGCCGCAGGAGAGACTGGTGGGGCTCGGTTATTGCACGCCATTCCTCGATCGCTTCCGCGCCGATACCGAACGAACCCTTGCCTTCATGCCCGCCGGGCAGGGCGCGGTAAACTGGCCGGTCGGCGAACCCTCGGCCACCGCGCTGGTCTTCGAGGAGGAGTTGCCGCTGCCGGATTCGTCGGTCGACCGGGTGCTGATGGTGCATTCGCTGGAATTTGCCGAGAACCCGCGCGAGACGCTGAAGGAAATCTGGCGGGTGCTGGCGCCCGGCGGTCGGCTGGTGATCGTTGTGCCCAATCGTCGCGGCGTCTGGGCGCGCATGGAGCATACGCCGTTCGGTTCCGGCCGGCCCTATTCGCGCGGGCAGTTGACGGCCTTGCTGCGCGAGACGAATTTCACCCCCGGCGCAAGTGCCGAAGCCCTGTTCTTTCCACCATCGAAGATCCGCGCCGTTCTGCGCCTGCGCAGCGGTTTCGAAAAACTCGGTGGCCTGCTGTGGCCGGCGTTTTCCGGGGTGATCGTCGTTGAGGCACAGAAGCGGCTTTATCAGGGCCTGCCGGTGGCGTCGCGCGCATCGCGACGGGTGTTTGCACCGGTGCTTGCGCCGCATGGGGTGCCGACGACCAGGGCTGTCGCCGATCATCCTTGACGATGCGGGCGAGCCTCGACAAAAGCCTTTATCCATTTTATGGCATGAGCTTATCTAGGGGTGCCGTTGCTGCACCGTTTCACGACAGAGAGACAGTCGCATGCATGTCGCCATGACGAAGCCGACGCCCCGGCCGGGGATCCTCGATATCGCCGCCTATGTACCCGGCAAGGAGCATGCGCCGGGTGTTGCCCGGGTCTTTAAGCTGTCGTCGAACGAGACGCCGTTCGGCCCGAGCCCGAAGGCGATCGAGGCTTTTGCGGCCGCCGCCGCTCATCTTGAAAAATATCCGGACGGCCAGGCTGGGGCCTTGCGCGAGGCGATTGCCGAGGTGCATGGGCTGAATGCGGCCAATATCCTTTGCGGCAATGGTTCGGACGAATTGCTCGGCCTGCTCTGCCATGTCTATCTCGGCCCCGGTGACGAGGGCATCGTCACCGAACACGGCTTCCTCGTCTACAAGATCCAGATCATGGCAGCAGGCGCCACGCCCGTCACGGTCAAGGAGAGCGAATGTCGGGTCGATGTCGATGCGATCCTTGCGGCCGTGACCGACAAGACGAAGATCGTCTTTCTCGCCAATCCGGGCAATCCGACCGGCACCTATGTGCCGCTGAGCGAGGTGCGCCGTCTGCATGCCGGCCTGCCGCCGCATGTCATTCTGGTTCTGGATGCGGCCTACGCCGAATATGTCCGCCGCAATGACTACGAGGCCGGCATCGAACTGGTCTCGGGCAACCGCAACGTCGTGATGACGCGGACCTTCTCCAAGGTCTATGGGCTTGCGGCGCTGCGTATCGGCTGGACCTATGCGCCAGCCGAGATCATCGATGCGCTGGACCGGGTGCGCGGACCGTTCAACATCAATGCCCCGGCGATGGCCGCCGGTGCCGCCGCGATCCGCGACCAGGCCTTCACTGCGCGATCGGTCGCGCATAACCTGGACTGGCTGGCACGCGTGTCGGAGGCGCTGACCACACTTGGCCTGACGGTCACGCCATCGGTTGCCAATTTCATCCTCATTCATTTTCCGGATGTCGATGGCAAGCGTGCCGCCGATGCCGATGATTTCCTCACCCGCCGTGGCTTCATCCTGCGCGCCGTGCAGGCCTACGGTTTTCCCAATGCGCTTCGCATGACCATCGCTGGCGAAGATGCCAATACGGGGGTAATCAATGCGCTCACCGAATTCATGGAACGTGGCTGATGTCTGAAATCCTGTTCAATCGCATTGCCCTGATCGGCATCGGCCTCATCGGTTCGTCGATCGCGCGCGATATTCGCAAACTGGGTCTGGCGCGCGAGGTGGTGATCTCGACACGCAGCGCGGAAACCCTGAAGCGGGCGGAGGAACTCGATCTGGGAACAGCCTACACCACGTCGGCGGCGGATGCGGCCAGGGACGCCGATCTGGTCATCGTTTCGGTGCCGGTCGGTGCATCGGAAGCGGTGGCACAACAGATCGCCTCCAGCCTGAAGCCCGGCGCTATTGTCACCGATGTCGGCTCGACCAAGGCCTCGGTGATCGCGCAGATGGCGCCGCATATGCCGGAAGGCGTACATTTCATTCCGGGTCATCCGCTGGCGGGCACGGAAAAGTCCGGCCCGGATGCAGGCTTTTCCGGCCTGTTCAAGGGCCGCTGGTGCATCTTCACGCCGCTGCCGGATACCGATGCGGATGCGCTGGCGCGTCTTGGCGGCTTCTGGCAGGCGCTCGGCTCGCGGGTCGACGAGATGGATCCGCAGCATCATGACAAGGTGCTGGCGATCGTCTCGCATCTGCCGCATATCATCGCCTATAATATCGTCGGCACGGCCGATGATCTGGAAGCCGTGACCGAGTCCGAGGTGATCAAGTATTCGGCCTCCGGCTTCCGTGACTTCACCCGCCTTGCCGCCTCCGACCCGACCATGTGGCGCGACGTCTGCCTGCACAACAAGGATGCGATCCTGGAAATGCTGGCACGGTTTTCCGAGGATCTCGCCTATCTGCAGCGGGCGATCCGCTGGGGCGAGGGTGACAAGCTGATCGAACTTTTCTCCCGTACCCGCGCCGTGCGCCGCTCGATCGTCGAGGCAGGTCAGGATGTCGATGTGCCGGATTTCGGCCGTCACACCCTCGACAAGTAAGGGCTTTCACGGCGACGGTTTATCGCGGCTCGTTCAGAGGGGGGGTATTTCTCCGAGCGGGATGAAGCCGAGCGAGGCTACGCCGTCGCGGATCGTGATCTCGGCAGACGCCTTGTCGCGTCCAAGGGACATGACAGTCAGGACCTTGTTGATGTCGTCGAACGTGTCCTTCATCTGCGGATAGGCCGTGCCGAGCGCGTCGTTCCAGGCATCCATTCCCTCGATCTCGATGCGAAGCTGTCCGGAGATCAGACCTTCATTGCCGACCGAGAACGGGCCGCTCAGGGTCAGTACGCGGCCTTCACCAAGATCGGCCACGAAGCGGCGGATTTCGCCGTTTGTCCCATACAAGGTCTGGGCATGTGACAGGGCTGGCTGCAGCAGGCCGCCACGATCGGCAAAGGTTACATCGAGGCTGGCCGACGCCGGCGGCAGGGCCAGCGGTTGGCCACCGATGGCAAGCGTTGCTTCGCGAACAAGAGCAGCATAGTCGAGATCGCCTTCTTGCTGGCGGATATGGCTTTCGGCATGCGGTGCCGTCAGTTCGAGCTGCAGCGGACCTGTCGTCGAGATCAGTTTTGCCTTCAGGTCGCGGATTTCCAGCGAGCTGCGATCAAGGCCCGAGAGAGAGGCGTTGAAGCTGGAGAACAGGTCGTCCCATTCGATGGTGGTGTTGAAGCCGCGTGCAGAGCGGATTTCGGCCGGGCCGTCGAGTTCCCAGACGACATGGCCGGGCGCATAGATCTGGGCTGCAGCCCGCACGGCGCCGAAAGAAGCCGATATGCCCTGGTAATTGTCGTCAAGCGACAGCCGGTCGCAGTTCAGCCGGAAGCGGAAGGGATAGCCACCAATCCTCGGCTGCTCGCAATTGGCGGTGATGGCCGCCGGATTTCCGCCCTCGAAGAAGGCGACAATCTGCCGGCGCAGATATTCGGCGGCAAAATACCAGGCGACGCTATAGACAGCGATGAACAGGACGATAAAAACACCGAGACGAAACACCTTGCGGCTTGTGGCGCTTGCGGGCGCGGTGGAGGGCGTTGCCATGGAGTGCTCCTGAGTGACGATCAAATCCTGAGTAAGTGGATTGGCCTGCGATATGGACGAATTTTGGGTCTTTGGCTACGGATCCTTGATGTGGAACCCGGGCTTTGCTTTCGAAGAACGGCTTCAGGCCCGCCTGACCGGCTATCGGCGGTCGCTCTGCGTGCGCTCCTGGGTGTATCGCGGAACCGAGGCGCGCCCCGGTCTGGTGCTGGGCCTCGATCGCGGCGGCTCGTGCCGCGGCATCGCCTTTCGCGTCGATCCTGCGCAATGGCCGGATACGCTTGCCTATCTGCACAAGCGTGAGCTGGTCACCAACGTCTATCGCGAGCGTAGTGTCCGTCTCAGGCTCGATGACGGACGTCAGGTGACGGGGTTGACCTATGTCGTCGACCGGGCGCATCCGCAATATGGCGGTGTGTTCACGGTCGAGGAGGCGGCGAACATCGTCGCCAGCGCGGTTGGCCAGGCGGGTCCGAACCCGGCCTATGTGGCCAACACAGCTGCCCACCTGCGGGAAATGGGCATTCGCGACCACTGGCTGGAAAGCGTGGTCGCGGCGATCGAGGCAATCGGTCAGCCCGATTGACAGGCAGGCCGCGCCGTTTTCGCCGGCTGTTTCACATTGCCTGCAATTCTGCCAGGCGCTTTACCGCCGTCGGGGGCAGGGGAACATGCGGGTTGTCACGTGCGGTTTCGATCAGCAACTCGTCGCTGGCGGCCTCAAGGCGTGCCATCAGCGTGTCGAAAAACACGTCCGGGTCGAGACCGGGCTCGATGGCTGGCAGGATGCGCACCTTGAAATGGCCTGGATAGCGCTGGAACTTGCGACGTGGCCAGAACAGGCCGGGATGCATGGCGACCGGCACGACGGGAACGCCGAGATCGCGGTAGAGGCGGGCAATGCCGTATTTGTATTCGGGCGTCGCTCCCGGTGACCGGCGGGTTCCCTCCGGGTAGATGATCAGCTGGCGACCGTTGCGCATCTCGGTCTTGGTCCGCTCGATCACTTCGGCCATCACCTTGCCCTTGGCGCCGCGGTTGACCGGGATCATGCGCTGTTTGGCGACATACCAGCCGAAGACCGGGATCCACATCAGTTCGCGCTTGAGGATATAGACCGGGTCATCGAGCCAGGGCAGCAGGGCAAACGTGTCCCAGAACGACTGGTGCTTTGGGGCCAGGATATAGCCACCCTTGGGAATGTTCTCGAGCCCCTCGACGGTGAAGGTCGTGCCGACGATCGTCTTCATCAGCCAATGCGAGGAACGCGCCCAGCCCTTCGGCACCCAGAACGCCGTCTTGCGCGGCGCGAGAAAATAGAAAGGCGACAACAGGATCATGCGAAGGATCATGTTGGTGTAGAAGGCCGTATTGAACAGGATGGAACGCAGGGTGATCATCGGGTCATTTCCGTGGACAGGCGAAAACGTCCCTATCGTAAAACACGGCCGAGCAAAAGCCGGTCCGCCGGAATTGCTCAGCTGTCGTCGGCCGGGTCGGCGATTTCTCCCGACGAACGCAAGCCGGGATCGACACTCCAGCCGATGATGCCGCGTGCATAGGCGATGACGCTCTTGGCATATTCGGCCAGCATGGTTCTCAGCGCATCCGGCTCGCGGTACCAGGCGCGAGTCTTCAGGTCGGCATTGACCACGGGGTAGCCGATGAACTCGGTTACCGGATCGCTGCGGCGCAGTTCCATCAGGCTGCGGGCCATGTGATAGTTGCTGGTGACCACCAGGACAGACTTGTAGCCGCGATCACGGATCCAGTTTGCCGCCTCGTTGGCATTGCCGATCGTGTCGATTGCGGCGTAGCCGATATCGACGCAGCAGGCGAACAGTTCGGGTGACGTGCGCGTGGCGCGGCGGATCTGGCCGGCCGTGGTCGAGGGGTTGACGCCTGAAATCAGCAGGCGTCCGCCATAGCCGCGTTTCAAGAGATCGATGGCCTGGTCGATCCGCTGGTAGCCGCCGGTGAGCACGACGATCGCATCGGCCTTGACGTTTTCCGGCGGGCGCAGCGTGGTCACGCTGTCGGCAAAATGCAGGAAGCCTGCGACAAGAAGGGCCACACAGAGCAGGACGAGCAGGCCGCTATAGCGCAGGAACCGGCGCAGCAGACCACGGCGCGCAAACAGGCTGCGGCCCGATATATCGGGCCGGCCCCCTTGAGGCGGTTGGTTTCGGGTCATCCGGTCCATGCTCATTGTCCGTGAATAGCGTGGATTTTCCACACGGAACAGGCGGCTTTAAGGCAAGTCAACACGCTTCCTTGACGATTAATCGTCCATAAGTCCATCGGTTCGCGCCGGATCCGAGCGAATTAGGTCGATCTCGTAAATGGTGCGCATCACGGTCAGGCGCGCCGTGATGGTGGTCAGCAGTGCTATCACGATCATCGTGGCAAAGATGCCGAGATAGCCGGTCCAACCGATGGTAAACGTGCCGAACAGCGCCGTTGCCTGATCGCTTTCCGGCGTGGCCATCGACCGCGTCTGCCAGAAATTGGCGGCGGCAAACAGGCCGGCCGCGAGCAGGCCGCCGGCGGCTGCACCCTTCAGGCTGATCTTGAGGAAGTGCTTCTGAAATTCCTGGGCGACGAAGGTGCTCTCGGCGCCGACGAAATGCAGGACCTCGATGATGTGGCGATTGCCCGATAGTGCGCCGCGGGTGGCAAAGACCACCGTCAGCACCATGGCGGTGAACACCAGGATCAGCACGCCGGAACCGATCAGCACGGTGGTCCGCGCCATCTGCACGAGGCGATCGACCCAGGTGCGGTGATCGTCGAGAAAGGCTTGCGGTACTTCGACCTTCAGCAGGTCGCGCATCGAGGCGAAATCGGGAGGATTGCTTTCGTCGATGGTGATGACGATCAGGCGCGGAACCGGCAGGTCTTCGAGATTGAGGCCGGTGCCGAGCCAGGGCTCGAGCAGGCGGGCAGTCGCGTCATCGTCCATGATCCGGCCGTCGCGGGTGCCGACGAAGGTCAGCGCAAGATCGCGCGCCTTGACCAGGGCAGCCCCCATGTCGAGGCCGTCCTCCGGCTTGATCTGGATGGTGACCTCGCGGGAAATCTGGCTCTGCCAGCCGGCGGCGGTTGCCCGGACCATCGACACGGCGCCCAGCGTCAGGCAGGCGAGGAATGCCATGATGGCGATCACCACCATCAGCGCGTTGCCCTGGATGTTGGAGGGCGGCAGGATCGGCCCGGTCGGCCTGACGGTCATTTCGACCCGGCGTTTCTGCTTGCCATCCGGCTGCTGCGGGTTGTTGGTGCCTGTCTCACTCATAGAGGTCGAGCCGCCCGTCGGTGAGGATCATGCGGCGCGCATCGACCTGGTCCATCAGCGCCAGATCGTGGGTGGCGATGACGACGGCGGTGCCCAGCCGGTTGAGTTCGAGGAACAGGCTGAGCAGGCGGCGGGCCATCGGCGGGTCGACATTGCCGGTCGGTTCGTCGGCCAGCAGGATTTCCGGCCGGTCGATCAGCGCACGGGCGATGGCGACGCGCTGTTTCTCGCCGCCAGACAGCACGGCCGGCAGCACGTTGATGCGTTCGCCGAGGCCGACCCATTTCAACAGTTCGATGACATCGCGCCTATAGCTGCCCTCCTCCTTGCCGCGCACGCGCAGCGGCAGGGCGACGTTTTCATAGGTGGTCAGGTGGTCGAGAAGGCGGAAATCCTGGAAGACGATGCCGACCCGGCGGCGCAGCATCGGCAGCTCACTGCGGGGAATGCGGGTGATGTCGCGGCCGAAGCTCTGGATGATGCCGCGCGTCGGCTGCAGCGACATGAACAGCAGGCGCAGCAATGTCGTCTTGCCCGCACCGGACGGGCCGGTGAGGAACTGGAAGGAACTCTTGGGAATGTCGAAGGTCAGGTCGCGGAGGATCTCCGGTCCCATTCCATACCGAAGGCCGACATTTTCAAAGTGGATCAACGGCTGGGCCCAGTCTGACGTGTCCGAGGTCTGGGGCTCGTAAACGAAGATCGTCAACGGCCGGTAAACATGCCCGCAAAACGGCAGCCGGATGGCCGAAATTTCCGAAGCATTAACCATTTGAATTTACGTCTGGAGTGGATTCGTTTCAACTGCCGAGTTTCGGGTATCCGGAATTGGCTGTGCGAAAGGTACGGCTGAGATGAACGCCTTCCGTTTCCAAAAGCAGGCAGCGGCCCCGGACCAGGATCTGTTGCCGCCAGACCGGGCGCGCCGCCGCATCGAGCGCCAGCATTTCCAGACGGCCAATGATGTCGTCGATGCCCATTTCGTCGTGGTCCGCGATCCGCCGCAGAGAGCCAAATTCCAGGCGGCTTCGGCGACGAGCGCTCCGGCTGCCCCGGATTTCGCAACCGGCCTGACGTCGTTGCTGCGCCGGGTCGAGCACCATCTGCAGCGGCTGTCCGATATGAGTTTCGCCCTTCTCGTGGCCGGCTGCTTTGCTAGCATCTTCGGCATCGCGGGACAGCTCTATTCAGGCTCGGGTTCGATCGATGCCATGGTCAATCCGCTCGACATCACCCATGTCAGCCTGACGCCGCAATACAAGAACGGCATGCAGGTCCTGCTGCTCAACGCGATCGTCGAAAACCGCTCGGACGATACCGTCAGCCTGCCGAAACTCAGGGCCGACCTCCTGATCGGTGGGCAGATCATCGCCAGCACCTATATCGATGCGCCGGTCAGCGATCTCGATGGCGGCCACAGTCGTGGCGTTGCCGCCCGGCTCCAGCATCCTGGTGGAAAAACGCCGGAACTGCGGCTTTCCTTCGAGGATCCGGGTGTCTCGCCTTCCTGACTGTGCTAAGGGCTTGCCTTTCCGGCAGTCTCAGGCTGCCGGGCTGAAGGCCGAAACCGGCCGATCATCAAGGAGAAGTCCATGCCCGTCGTCCGCGGCAAGAATATCGAACCCCTGTTCACCGCCGCGCAGATCGCCGAGCGCAATCACGAGCTTGCTGCCGATATCATGAAGGGTCAGTGCGACGATCTTCTGGTGATTTCGGTGCTCAAGGGCTCGTTCATCTTCGCCGCCGATCTCATTCGTGCGTTGCATGATGTCGGGCTTGCGCCGGAAGTCGAATTCATCACCCTGTCCAGCTATGGCACAGGCACGGTGTCGCAGGGCGTCAGGATCATCAAGGACATCGACAGTGACGTGAAGGGCCGCAATGTGCTGCTCATCGACGATATTCTCGAGTCCGGCCGCACGCTGCTGTTCGCCAAGGAACTGATGTACGAGCGCGGCGCGGCCAATGTCACCATCGCCGTGCTTCTCGACAAGAAAGTGAAGCGCAAAGAAGTGTTTGAGGCCGATTTCGTCGGTTTCGAATGCCCCGACTATTTCGTCGTCGGCTACGGCATGGACGTGGCCTATGCGTTCCGCGAACTGCCCTATGTCGGTGTTGTCACCGGCGACGCCTGAGGCGTTCCGTTTCGCGACATCTGGCCTTCTGTCACTGACCGCTTGTTAACCATGGCGCGGGACCGTGTGTCCCGCGTTTACCTCTCGACAAGGAAACTCTGTTGATTTGCCCTGACGGGCACGGAAACGGATCGCGGGAGTTGAATGCAATCATGGCGAGAATCTTGATCACCGAAGACGAAGATTCGCTGCGTACCTTCGTTGCCCGCGCCCTGCGTCTCGATGGCCACGAAACCAGCGAAGCCGCCGATGGCGAAGAAGGTCTGGCTTTGCTCTGCGAAGAACCTTTTGACCTGCTTCTGTCGGATATCCGCATGCCGGTCATGGACGGCATCGAGCTTGCCCACCGGGCCTCGTCCCATTTTCCCGAGCTGAAGATCCTGCTGATGACCGGCTATGCCGAACAGCGCGAACGCGCCGATGACCTCGCCTCGAAGATCATCGACGTGGTGCCGAAACCTTTCGCGCTGACCGATATCCGTGCGGCCGTCGCCAGCGCTCTCGCCGGCTGAGTATCTCTTTCGAAATTCTACTGGATCTCGAGCAGTCGCTCGAGATAACGCCGTTCCAGCTCCGGGCTGGAATTCTGGCCGAGCTTTTCGCGGATCGCCTCGAGAATTTCGCGGGCGCGCTGCACGTCGATCTCGTCCGGCACCCTCACTCTTTCGCCGAAGTCCGGGCCTGACGTGGCGCGCGGCCGGCCGAGCGGATCACGGCCGTTCTGGTTGCCCTGACCCATCTGCTGGCCTTCGCCCTGCTGGCCCTGCATGGCCTGCATCATCTGGCCCATCATGTCGCGCGCACCCTGGCGCAATGCTTCCAGCGCGCGGCCCTGGCCTTCGACGGCACGGTCGCCCTGGCTCTTGCCAAGTGCTTCGCCGGCACCCTTCATTTCACCCTGCGCCTGGCCGAAACCTTCGCCGGGATCCAGGCCGAGGCCTTTCAGGCCTTCCTGCAATTCGCCGAGCTGCTTGCCGAGGCCTTCCTGCTGCTGGCGCAGGTTCTTCAGCGCCTCGCGCAGCTGTTCGGCCGTCATCTGGTCGGTGTCCTGCTCACCCTGTTGGCCGTCCTGGCCTTGCTCGCCCTGCGCCTGCGGATCCTGCTGCTGTTCGCCCTCTTCGCCTTCGCCCGGGTCGCCGCGCTGCATGCGGTCCCTCAGCGCCTGGTCCAGCTTGAATGTCTCGTCCATCAGCCGCTGCTGCTGCTGCATGATTTCGCCGAGCTTGTCGATCTGCTTGCGCGCTTCGCTGTTCTGCTGCTCGCCGCCGCGCTGCGGGCGCCCGGCCTGCATGTTGTTCATCATGCGGCTGAGTTCGTTGAGCAGTTGCCGCGCCTCGTCCTTGTTGCCTGAACGGGCGAGGTTTTCCAGCTGGTCGAGCAGATTGTCGAGATCCTGCTGGCGCACGGTGTTCTGGGCGCTCTGCTGCTCGCCGTTCTGGTTTTGCATGCGCTCGGCCATGGCGGTCATGAATTCCTGCATGGCGGCCCGAAGCTCGTCCATCAGCTTCTTTATTTCCTCGTCCGGGGCATCGCGATCCAGCGCGTCCGCCAGGTTCTTCTGCGCGTCGCGCAGCCGCTTTTCGGCCAGCGACAGGTCGCCGTCCTCGATGCCGAGCGCGATCTCCCACAGATAGTCCGCGGTCTCCTGCAGCGCCTCGGTGCCTTTGGCCTGCTGCATGCGGGCGCGGGCCGATTCGATCAGCAGGAAATGGGTGAGATTTGGGATGGTCTCGTCGGCGCGAAGGGTGATCGCTTCGTTCAGCGCAATGGCCCGCGGCATGGCGCGGGTGTCGAGCGAAAAGACCTGCCGTTGTTCGGCCACGGCAGCGGCAAGCTTCTCCGAGAAGTTTCGCGACGGCAGGATCATTTCCACAGGCGGGCTGCGGCCGACCTGTCCTGCGCCATCGGTAGCAACCAGCGTGATCGACACCTTGGCGCCCGCCAGGGGATGCTCGGTGATGTTGCGGCTGGCGACGCCCTTTGTTTCGCGGACATTGTGGCGCGGCAGGTCAAGCTTGTAGTCCGGCTGCGGATAAAGCGGCGTGGCGCCGGGCTTGGTTTCCAGCGGCACGATCTCCGCATGGGCTTTCTGCAGGCCATAATCGTCCTTGGCGGTGAAGGCGATTTCCATCGCGCCGTTGATCGCGCGGCGCGGCGTGCCGTCGAAGGCGATCTCGGGGGCCTTGTCCGGTGTCACCTGAATGGTCCACTGGCGCTGGCCAACACGCAACTGGCCGGCATCGGCCAGCTCCAGTTCGTGGGTGCGGGCGGCAAGCGGCGCTGCGGGTGCCGGAGGCGGGTTGCTCGACGCTTGCGACCCTGCCGCGGCGCCCGCCACAGCCTCTTCCTTGGCCGCGACCTCGATCACCGTGCCGTCGACTGCCTTGCGATAGAAGACCTTCTCGTCGGCGGCCCCGCCGCTGATGCGCACGGTGATCTTCGAATGTTGCGGCACGCTGACGCCGTTTTCGTCCTGGGTGCCGAGGCCCGACAGGAAGACCGGGGCCTGGCCAGTATAGGCTGGGGGCGTGATCCAGGCATCGATGCGCATGTCCGGCGTCTGGTTTTCGGCGACATGCTGGCGGAAGGCATCGGCGATCGTGCCGGCGCCGTTCGAGCCGGAATAGGCAAGTGCGGTCACAAACAGCAGTGCCGGGATCGCCCGCAGGGCATAGCGGTCGAAACGGGCGATGTCCGGCTGCGGCAGGCCGGTGTCAAGGGCTGCAATGCGCTCGGCCATGCGGCGCTGGTGTTCCTGCCAGAGCGCACGGGCAAACGGCGTCTCGAAGGCGGGTTCGTCGTCCTGCACCGCGACCGGCTGGTGCGGCAGGCCATTGCGCTCTTCCAGCAGCCGGTCGGCTTCCCCGGTCGTTGGCAGTTTCAATCGCAGGAAAGGCAAGAGAGAAGCGACAAGTGCGAAGATCAGGACAAAGACCAGCGCGAGGCGCAGATATTCCGGGAGTTCGCGATAGACGCCGAACCAGGCAAGCGAAACGAAAAGGGCGGCAATGCCGGCAACCGGGAGAAACAGCGGCAGGAGGCGTTCGGCAAACAGCACAAGCCGTGCCAGCAGGCGCTTGAAACCAACCCGGCGCGCGAGAGCAGGATCTGTCTTGAACGCGCCTTTCCGTTGGCCGGCCGGGCGGGATTGCGGCATCCGTCAGGTCTCCGAGTGCACAGGCCGCCGCATGACGGCCTCAAGGCTCGAAGATAGCAGGCTTTGTGGCGAAGACGAGGGCGAGGCGGGAAAGCCGGTGGTTTTTCCCGCCATATCGCTGAAATGTGAACGCCGAGCCATTCGGATCCGTTGGAAACCGAATCGCTCTGATCAGTCGAGCCAGTCGGGAACCGAGTCGAGCGCAATCAGTTCTTCATAGCTCGGGCGAGGGCGAATCACATGGAATTCGCTGCCCTTGACCAGCACTTCCGGGATCAGCCGGCGGGTGTTGTAGGTGCCGGCCTGAACCGCGCCATAGGCACCGGCCGAGCCGACCGACATCAGGTCACCGGGCTTCGGCATGCTCATTTCCCGGTCCAGCGCCAGATAGTCGCCGGTCTCGCAGACAGGGCCGACGACGTCGGCACGAATGCGCGGCGCGCTGGCAGCAGACAGGATCACCGGCCGGACCTCGTGATAAGCCTCGTAGAGCGTCGGGCGGATCAGGTCGTTCATCGCCGCATCGACAATGACGAACGTCTTGTTGCCGCCGTCCTTCACATAGATCACTTCGGTGACCAGAATGCCGGCATTGCCGACCAGCAGGCGGCCGGGCTCGGTGACGATCTTGCAGTTCAGTCGCGCCAGCTGGTCCTTGACGATCTTCGCATAGGCCTCCGGTTCCGGCGGCGGGTTGTTGTCGTCCTTGTAGGGAATGCCGAGACCACCGCCGACATCGACATGGTCGATGGCATGGCCGTCGGCGCGCAGGGCCTCGACCAGTTCGCGCAGCAGCCGGAAGGCGTCCTCGAACGGCTGTAGGTCGGTGATCTGGCTGCCGATATGCATGTCGATGCCGCTGACCTGAATACCCTCGAGGGTGGCCGCACGGGCATAGACGGCGCGGGCGCGCTCGTAGGAAATGCCGAACTTGTTTTCCTTCTTGCCGGTCGAGATCTTGGCATGGGTCTTGGCGTCGACATCGGGATTGATGCGGAAGGAGACATGGGCCCGCTTGCCGGCCTTGATGGCACGCTGGTTGAGGATCTCCAGTTCCGGCTCGCTCTCGACGTTGAAGCAGTAGATCCCGGCTTCAAGCCCGAGATCCATTTCGCTTGGCGTCTTGCCGACGCCGGAGAACATGATCCGTGACGGCGGAATGCCGGCGGCGAGCGCACGGCGCAGTTCGCCTTCCGAGACTACGTCGACACCGGCGCCGAGGCGGCCCAGCGTCTTCAGCACGGCCTGGTTGGAATTGGCCTTCATCGCATAACAAACGAGCGCGTCGACACCATCGAAGGCCTTGGAAAAGACCTTGTAATGGCGTTCCAATGTTGCCGTCGAATAACAATAGAAAGGCGTGCCGACGGCGCGGGCGATCTCGGGGATGGCCACGTCCTCGGCATAGAGGACGCCGTCGCGATAGTCGAAATGGTTCACCGGGAAAGACCTGTCAAAGGAGCGGATCGAGGAGGAAAGGCGTGTCGGGCGTCGCTTGCGGTTTCGAGTCGCGCTTGTTCTGCTGGTCGACCGGCGTGCTCGGCGGATCAAGGTCGCCCTTGCGGCCACAGCCGGAAAGCGCGAGCATTGCTGCCAGCAGCAGAGAAACGGCGATCGTCGGGCGGTTAAGCGTTTTCACCATGATCCAATCCATCGAATTATGTTGTCCAAAGGCTCTAGCGAAAGACAGGGCGCTTGTGCACCCTGATTCTGGTGATGAATACCTGACGCCTGCGTGATCGGTTGCCTGTGCAGCTACGTGTTCAGTTTCGTGTCTAGTTTCTGGCACGCCACCAGGCGATCTGCTTCCTGACTTCCGAAGGTGCTGTGCCGCCGAAGCTCTTGCGGCTGGCGACCGAGGCCTCGACTGTCAGGACGTTGAAGACGTCGTCTGTGATCGCCGCATGGATGCCCTGCAGGTCTTCCAGCGAAAGTTCGGCCAGATCGCAGCTCTTGCTCTCGGCCAGCGCCACGGCGCGGCCGGTGACATGGTGGGCGTCGCGGAAGGGCAGACCCGCCTCGCGCACAAGCCAGTCGGCAAGATCGGTCGCGGTCGAATAACCCGAGCCGGCCGCCGCCTTCATGCGGTCGGTGCGGATCGTCATGTCGCGGACCATGCCGGTCATCGCGGCGATTGCCAGTTCCAGGCTCTCGGCTGCGTCGAAGACCTGTTCCTTGTCTTCCTGCATATCCTTCGAATAGGCGAGCGGCAGGCCCTTCATGATGGTCAGAAGGGCGATCAACGAACCGTTGATCCGGCCGGTCTTGGCGCGCACCAGTTCGGCGGCATCCGGGTTCTTCTTCTGCGGCATGATCGACGAGCCGGTCGAAAAGGCATCCGACAGGCGGATGAAGCCGAATTGCGGCGTCGACCAGATGACGATTTCCTCGGCGAGACGCGACAGATGCACAGCGGCAATCGAGGCGATCGACAGGAATTCGAGCGCAAAATCGCGGTCCGACACTGTGTCGATCGAGTTGCGGGTCGGCTCGCGGAAACCGAGCGCCTTGGCCGTCATGTGGCGGTCGATCGGATAGCCGGTGCCGGCCAGGGCTGCGGCCCCGATCGGGCTTTCGTCGAGGTGCTCGATCGCGTGGCGCACACGCTGACGGTCGCGGCCGAACATCTCGACATAGGCCATGCAGTGGTGGCCGAAGGTCACCGGCTGCGCCGTCTGGAGATGGGTGAAGCCGGGCATGACTGTGTCGGCATGTTCTTCGGCGCGGTCGAGAAAGGCGGCGATCAGGCCGGTCAAGGCCTGTTCCGTCTTCTGCAACTCTTCCTTGACCCAGAGGCGGAAGTCGAGCGCCACCTGGTCGTTGCGCGAGCGGGCCGTGTGCAGCCGGCCGGCAGCCGGGCCGATCAGGTCTGCCAGGCGCGCCTCGATGTTCATGTGAATGTCTTCGAGCTTGCGCGAAAAGATGAACTGGCCGGCCTCGATCTCTGACAGGATCGTGTTCAGGCCGTGAACGATCTTGTCTTTGTCTTCGGCGCCGATAATGCCTTGATGCGCCAGCATGGTCGCATGCGCTATAGAGCCGCGGATGTCCTGGGCGTAAAGCTTCTTGTCGAAACCGATCGAGGCATTTATCTCCTCCATGATGGCTGCCGGGCCGGAGGCGAAGCGACCGCCCCACATCTGGTTGGAGGATTTGCTGTCCTTGATGTCCTCGGCCATGAAATGCCTATCCTGGAGAATGACATGACTGAAAAAAGACCGTCCGGCCTCTTCCCCGTCAAGCTGGTTGCGATTGCGGCGATTGCCGGCGTAATCGCCGGCGCGGCAGCGGTATACGTGAAGCAGACGGTGTCTGGCAATGGCGCGGAGACGGCAGTTGCCGGCCAATGCGAGGGTTCGGTCGCCCGCGCCAGCGCCCTGACCTCCTACATGACCGGAGATGTGGCGGCGATGGTGCCGGTCGACGCGCCAAAACTGATCGAAGGTCTGTCGTTCCGCGATGCCGCCGACAAGCCGATGACGACGGCCGATTTTGCCGGCAAGACCGTGCTGCTCAATCTCTGGGCGACCTGGTGCGTGCCGTGCCGGGAGGAAATGCCGGCGCTGAACAACCTGCAGACTGCGGTTGGCGGCGATCGTTTCCAGGTTCTGGCGATCAATATCGACAATGGCGACGCTGAAAAGCCGAAGGCGTTTCTCGAGGAAACCGGCGTTCATGCGCTCGGGCTTTACCGCGACGCCTCGATGGGCGTGTTCAACAGCCTGAAGAAGCAGGGCCTTGCCTTCGGTCTGCCGGCGACGCTGCTGATTGACGAAAAGGGCTGCCTGCTCGGTTCGATGAACGGCCCGGCCGCCTGGGACAGTCCGGATGCCAAGGCGCTGATCGCGGCTGCCGCCGGCGCCTGACTGCAGAATTCCTGCCTCTGGACGAGGGCAGGCTTTGCGCTATTCTCCCGATGGTTGTGCGGCGAAAGCAGACGCGTTCTGCCAGACGCATCGGAGAGGATAGGCCACTCCGACCAGGGCGATGGCCTCGCCGCGCAATTGGAGGGTGATCTATGTGGCCAAAACCATTTAGCATCACGTTTACGATACGGAAAACCCGCACGGGGTGGCAAGCTGCCGTGCGGGTCACATTCCGTCAGTAAACCAGAGGGGCGGGCGAAAGCTCGCCTCTCACTCCGCAAATATAGTCTTGAATGCCTCGATCAGCAAGGCGCGTACCGTCAGCGCGTCGGAACCGGCACTTCGCCGCGATAGTCGTAGAAGCCGCGGCCGGACTTGCGTCCCAGCCAGCCGGCCTCGACATATTTGACCAGCAGCGGGCAGGGGCGATATTTCGAGTCCGCCAGGCCGTCATGCAGCACCTGCATGATCGACAAACAGGTGTCGAGGCCGATGAAGTCGGCCAGCTGCAGCGGACCCATCGGATGGTTGGCGCCGAGCTTCATCGCCGTGTCGATCGCCTCGACCGAGCCGACGCCTTCGTAAAGCGTATAGATCGCCTCGTTGATCATCGGCAGCAGGATGCGGTTGACGATGAAGGCCGGGAAGTCTTCGGCAACGGTGATCGTCTTGTCGAGCGAGCGGACGAAGGTCTTCGCCGTCTCGAAGGTATTTTCGCCGGTGGCGATGCCGCGGACCAGTTCGACCAGCTTCATCACCGGCACCGGGTTCATGAAGTGGATGCCCATGAAACGTTCCGGCCGGTCGGTCGCCGAGGCCAGACGGGTGATCGACAGCGACGAGGTATTGGTGGCGAGCAGCGCTTCGGGCTTCAAGACCGGGCAGAGCAGGGCGAAGATCTTGCGCTTGACGGTCTCGTCCTCGGTCGCCGCCTCGATGACGAGGTCGGTGGCGGCCATGTCGTTGATGTCGCTCGAACCGGAAATCAGGGCGAGTGCCGCCTTGCGTTCGTCTTCGGTCAGCTTGCCGTTGGCGACCTGGCGGGCAAGATTGCCGTGGATGGTGGCAAGGCCGGCCTCGATGCGCTCCTTGGCGAGATCGTAGATGTGGACCTTGTAGCCGGCGATGGCCGAAACCTGGGCGATGCCGCAACCCATCTGGCCCGCACCCACCACGCCTACATTGCTGATCGTCGTCGTCATCCCGCTCTCCTACCCATCGAATTCAAAGTTCTTCGCAAAGATGAATGTCTTCACAAAATTGCCGGGCCCGCTTTCGCGAGCCCGGCAATTGATAGACCCATGCCGGGTGTTTTTCCAGCCCTTTCGCGGTTGCGAAGGAGAGCGGATCAAAGCGCCTTTTCAAGCTCCGGCAGGGCTTCGAAGAGATCGGCGACAAGGCCGTAGTCGGCCACCTGGAAGATCGGGGCTTCCTCGTCCTTGTTGATCGCGACGATGACCTTCGAGTCCTTCATGCCGGCGAGATGCTGGATGGCACCGGAGATACCGCAGGCGATGTAGAGCTGCGGGGCAACCACCTTGCCGGTCTGGCCGACCTGCCAGTCGTTCGGCGCATAGCCGGCATCGACTGCGGCACGCGACGCGCCGACGGCCGCACCGAGCTTGTCGGCCACCGGCAGGATGACCTGCTGGAACTTTTCCGACGAACCCAGGGCGCGACCACCCGAGATGATGATCTTGGCCGAGGTCAGTTCCGGACGGTCCGAAGACGACAGCGCGTCCGAGACATGGGTCGACAGGCCCGGATTGGCAACGGCTGCTATCGTTTCCACGGCCGCGGAACCACCTTCAGTCGCGGCAGCAAACGAGGCGGTGCGCACAGTGATCACGCGTTTGGCGTCGGTCGACTGCACGGTCTGGATGGCGTTACCGGCATAGATCGGACGCTTGTAGGTATCGGCGGACACCACTTCGATGATTTCCGAGACCTGCATCACGTCGAGCAGGGCTGCGACGCGCGGCAGGACGTTCTTGCCGACCGATGTCGCAGGCGCGATGATCGTGTCATAGCTGCCGGCAAGCGAAACGATGAGGGCCGCCAGCGGCTCTGCGAGGTTGTTGGCAAGGCTTGCGTCGTCGGCGAGCAGTACCTTGGTGACGCCCGACAGCTTGGCGGCCGCGTCGGCGGCTGCCTTGGCGCCGGCACCCGCGACCAGCACATGCACGTCGCCGCCAATCTTGGCGGCGGCCGTCAGTGTCTTGGCGGTCTGGTCGGACAGGGTTGCGTTATCATGTTCTGCCAGAAGAAGAATGGCCATTTTCGTAATCTCCTATGCGTTCCGCTTACAGCACGCCGGCTTCGTTCTTGAGCTTGTCGACCAGTTCGGCGACGCTCTTGACCTTGACGCCGGCCTTGCGGCCCGACGGCTCCTCGGTCTTCAGCACCTTCAGGCGGGCCGCCGTGTCGACGCCGAAATCGGCAGGCGACTTCTTGTCGAGCGGCTTCTTCTTCGCCTTCATGATGTTCGGCAGCGAGGCGTAGCGCGGCTCGTTCAAGCGCAGGTCGGTGGTGACGATTGCCGGCAGCTTGACGTCAATCGTCTGCAAGCCGCCATCGACTTCGCGGGTCACGGTCGCCTTGTCGGCGCCGAGGTCGAGCTTGGAGGCGAAGGTTGCCTGGCTCCAGCCGAGCAGGGCAGACAGCATCTGGCCGGTCTGGTTCGAGTCGTCATCGATTGCCTGCTTGCCGGTGATCACCAGGCCCGGCTGTTCGGCTTCGACGACGCCTTTGAGGATCTTGGCGACGGCAAGCGGCTCGACGGCGTCATCGGTCTCGACCAGGATGGCGCGGTCGGCGCCCATGGCCAGCGCCGTGCGCAGCGTTTCTTCCGCCTTGGCCGGGCCGATCGACACGACGACCACTTCCGTGGCCTTGCCGGCTTCCTTCAGGCGCAGTGCTTCCTCGACGGAGATTTCGTCGAAGGGGTTCATCGACATCTTGACGTTGGCCAGCTCGACGCCGGTGCCATCCGGCTTCACCCGGATCTTCACGTTGTAGTCAACAACCCGCTTTACGGTCACTAGGATTTTCATGGGTTCCTTCCTTCACTGCTTTCCGCCGGAAAATGCGCTTGAAAGCGGTCCGCCGTTTGTCGATTGGCGACATCGATACGCATTTTTTGTCCAAACACAACGCCTGACGCCGATTGCCGCGGCGTTTGATGACAGCAATAATTGACGTTTACGTTCACGTCAATAAGCGGCACGCCGCATGCGGTTCATCGTCCCCAATGGCTGACCCGGGGCGTGGTCCGGGCCGTCGGCTGTGCTGGCGCCGGAACAACGACTTCGGCCATGGGGCTTTCCCGGTGCTCGACGGCGCGCGGCGTGACGATGGTGCGATCGAACAGCGGCACGCCGGGGCGGCGAAGCACGAGCACCAGCAGGGCGCCGGCGATGATGCCACCGACATGGGCGCCAAAGGAGACATTGCTGTCCGCGTTGAACAGCAGCATGAAAAACTGCTGGCCGATCCACAGCGCCAGCGGAATGAAGGCGGGCAACGGCAGCGGGAAGCGCATCAGCACCAGCACCCAGACGCGCACCTTCGGGTGCAGCATCAGATAGGCCGCGACCACGCCGGAGACCGCACCCGATGCGCCGATCAGCGGCGCCTGAGAAGTCGGTGCGAGCAGTCCATGCACCAGCGCACCGGCCGCGGCGCAAACGAGATAGAACAGCAGAAACCGCCAATGCCCGAGCGCGTCCTCGACATTGTCGCCGAACACCCAGAGGAACAGCATGTTCGAGCCGAAATGCAGCCAGCTGGCATGCAGGAAGGCATAGGTCACATAGGTGCTGTCTTCCGGAACCAGTACCAGAGAGGGGTCGAGATCGGCAAAATCGAAAACAACCGCTGCAATGAAACCCAGGCCGTAGATACACATCTCCAGCAGCTTTTCCGGCATCATCAGGGTCAATACATGGACCACCACATTGGCAGTGATCAGCCCAAGGGTCACATATTGCCGTTTGATATGCTTCAGCGCGTTGCGATCATGCAATGGAATAAACATCGTGCCTCGTCGCGCCTGGCTTTCGGTTGGTGGCCAGCCTAGCCGATGTGTGATGTGCGCAACAGGGGTCTGCAAGGCATTGTCGCATTCCGCACCTGTCGCGGGGATGACTTTTCCAATTCCCCCAGTCTTTTCAATAAAACGCACCCCATTTCATCCCCCTGGTTTTGAGCCGTGCCATACTCTCCCCGTTCCGCCTTCGGATACACCGGGTGTTGCGAGCCCGGCGAAGCGGAACCGGCGCCGGAGGGCGCGGCTGTCGCAGGCCAGACCCTCCGGGCCGGATGCAACGGTCTCCCTCTGGTGGAGGGATGATGGATGGCAAAGACCTCGGATGGTTTGAGCCAACCTCGATCCCAACGGCCATCGGGCGTGCCTCAGCGGCACACAAACAAGGCGCCGGACCTGGCTGATTGATTGAGTGATTGATTGATCGGGTCCGGTGACAAAGACGGCGGGAGCTATGGTCGCAAATGACCCGCTCCCCGGGCGAGGGTCAGGTCGGGATGTGCGCACATCCGCCGAGAACCTGAAACCTCCCGGGCACCCGGCCAGGACGTCTCAACCAGGCGTTCCGGACCCAAGCCCGGTTGACGACGAGACTTCGGTCTCAAAGCCAGAGCCGCCTTGCCAGAGAGACGCATGCAACCGGCAAAAATCGCCGAACGGGGCGCCGGAAGGAGCCATATAAATTATTCAATCAGGTTGCTTCTGGCGCCCTGTCCGAGACTGACACGCTATCCCCGGAGGAGGACAATCCGACCGGTGGTTTGGCATGGGATTTTTGAAGGTTTTGAAGTTTGAGCATGACGCCGACAGGTTAAGCAGAAACCGTCAGTGCCAGTTCGCCCCCCTCTGTCGGCTCCGCCGACATCTCCCCCACACGGGGGGAGATCGCCGAGACCTCGGCGCAAGGGAGAGCAATGGACTGCATTGCTCAGGTAAACACATGGACGACAAGACATCGCACCATTGCATCGGCTTCGAACACACAAGATTTCCGGTTGGTCGAGCGGCCAACCCCGGTCGATCTCCCCCCGTGTGGGGGAGATGCCCGGCAGGGCAGAGGGGGGTGTTGCCGGGCACAAGGACGCGACAAAATTACAAACCCCGGATGCACGAATACCCGCGCAATTCCCAAAGCTACCTATTCTTCCCCGGCACCCACAAAACATCCGCCTTGCCGTCGTCATTGGCATGGCGGGCGGCGACGAAGAGGAAGTCGGACAGCCGGTTGATGTATTTCAGCGCCGCGCCACCGACCTCTTCGCCCTCGATGCGCGACAGATCGACCATGATGCGCTCGGCGCGGCGCGCGATGGTGCGGGCAAGATGCAGGTGGGCAGCAGCAGGGGTGCCGCCGGGCAGGATGAAGGATTTCAGCGGGTCGAGGCGGGCGTTGACCGCGTCGATTTCCTGCTCGATGCGATCGACCTGGGACTGGATGATGCGCAGCGGCTCGTAACTCAGCACCTCGCCGGTGTCGGGGGCGGCGAGATCGGCGCCAAGATCGAACAGGTCGTTCTGGATGCGCATCAGCATCGCGTCGAGTTCGGGGAGATCGGCGGTGTGCAAACGGGCGATGCCGATCGCCGAATTGGTCTCGTCGATCGTGCCATAGGCATCGACGCGCAGGTCGTGTTTCAGGCGGCGTGGACCCGATACCAGGGCCGTGGTGCCGTCATCGCCGGTGCGGGTGTAGATCTTGTTGAGCTTGACCATCTGTTTTCTCAGCGTCCGCCGCCGGTGACCCACAGCGTCAGCATGATCAGCGCAATGGCGATCGCCTGCAGCACGATACGCGCCTGCATCAGCTTGTTCGAGGTATTGCCGCTGCCGCCCTTCAGCATGGTGAAAAGGCCGCGCATCAGAACGATCACGACGAGGCCCATGACGATCAGGGTAAGCGTAGTAAGGAAGGCTGACATGGCGTGTTTATGCCCTTGTTGGTGCTGGTCAGTCCAGCGATCGCATCAATCTGTAGAAGAGGTCTGCCGGCAGCAGGCGCTTGAGCAGCGCACCCTGTTTCGCCGGCTTGGTTACGAGGTAATGTGGGCGCGCGCGCGTCGCGGTCAAGGCATGCTGCAGGACTTTGTAGACGGCGTCCGGTCCGAGCTTGTGGCGGTTGACCGGGCCGCTTCCATCGAGCCGCGCCAGTTGCTTGCTGTATTCTGCGGCGTGCGGCGAATGGACAAGATCGATGTTCTCGCGGATCTTTGCCAGAGCATTGGCGGTGAAGCGGCTTTCGATCGGCCCGGGCTCGATCAGGCTCACCTGGATGCCGCTGCCTTCGAGTTCCATGCGCAGCGTCAGGCTCAGCCCTTCCAGCGCATATTTCGACGCCGTGTAGGCGCCGCGCCAGCGATAGGGCAGCAGGCCGAGGATCGACGAGCACTGGACGATGCGGCCGCGACGCTGGGCGCGCATCAAGGGGATGATCCGCCGCGTCAGGTCGTGCCAGCCGAAGACATTGGTTTCGAATTGCCGGCGCAAAACGTCTGTGGAGAGGTCCTCGACCGCGCCCGGCTGGCCATAGGCGCCGTTGTTGAACAGCGCATCGATCCGGCCTCCGGTGCGCTCGGCGACGGTGTCGACCAGCCTTGCGATGCTGTCGGTGTCGGTATAGTCCATGACGAAGGCCTCGATGCCTTTGTCTTCGAGCGCTTGCATCTGGTCCGGCTTGCGGACCGTGGCGAAAACCCGCCAGCCGTCGCGCTTGAGGGCTTCGGCGCAATAGGCGCCGATGCCGGACGAACAGCCGGTGACGATGATGCTGGGCAAACGAGACCTCTTGTTCCTGTACAAACGGGAACGGGTTTCCCATATTCGTCGGCGCGTGACAATCGCGCGCCGCAACCAAGGAGACGGGATGCCGGCTTTCTTCCGCATGCTCTACAAGGTCAGCTACGATGCCCTCTACCATTTTTCAGAGGATGACGGCTGGGCCATGGCGAGCCATGTCGCGCTATCGGCGCTGCTTGCGGTGTTTCCCTTTCTGATCTTCGGTACGGCGCTGGCCGGTTTTCTCGGCGCGAACATGTTCGCCGAGACTGCGGTGCACATCATTTTCGACACCTGGCCGGAGACCATCGCCAAACCGCTGTCGGATCAGGTGGTGGAAGTCCTGACCATTCCGCGCGGCGGGTTGCTGACGGTCTCGGTTCTGGCCGCGGCCTATTTCGCCTCCAACGGCGTCGAGGCGCTCCGGGTGTCGCTGAACCGGGCCTACCGTGTGCCCGAGACGCGGCCCTGGTACATCACGCGCCTGGTCTCCTTCGGCTTCGTGCTTGGCGCGGTCGTGGTGCTGGCCGCCATCAGCGCGCTTCTCGTTGCCGTGCCGGTAGCTCTGGCCTTTGCCGAAAAGTGGTTCCCGTTCCTGAAGGAGTTCCTGGCGACGGTCGCCAACTGGCGCGTCTATGGCACGATCGGCTTGCTGGTGATCGGCCTGATGGTGTTTCACCTCGGCCTGCCGGCCGGGCACCGGCGTTTCCTCGACGTGCTGCCCGGCGTGCTGTTGACGCTGGTGCTCTGGCTGGTCGGGGCGCTGGTCTTTGCCTCGTATCTTGCCAGTTTCGCCAATTATGCGGCGACCTATGCGGGTCTCGCTTCGGTGATGATCGTGCTGGTGTTTCTCTACATGGTCGGCGCCATCTTCATCATCGGCGCCGAATTCAATGCGGCGCTCCTGAAATTCCGCGTGGTGCCGTCCAGGCGCCGCAAGCCGCCGCGCTCAGAGGCCGACGAGGCGGCGGATATCGGCTGAGTTGGCGCCGCCCTCGCGAAGCGTCGCGAGCGCGGTATTGCCATTGCTCTTTGACAGCTTGCGGCCATCGGGGCCGAGGATCAGGCGGTGGTGGTGATAGGCCGGGGCCGGCAGGCCGAGCAGCACCTGCAGCAGCCGGTGGACGGAGGTTGCGTGAAACAGATCCAGTCCGCGCACCACATGGGTGATGCCCTGTGCGCCATCGTCGAGGGTGACCGAAAGGTGATAGCTCGACGGCGCATCGGAGCGCCACAGGACGACATCGCCCCAGGCGGCCGGATCGGCGGCGATCAAGCCCCTTTCGCCATCGCCCGCTTCCTCCCAGGACAGTGGCGCGGGCAGCGCCGTGCAGGCCTCGGCCAGGGCCTTGTCCATGTCGAGACGCCAGGCATAGCGGTCGGCTGCGGCGATGTTTTGCCGGCGGATCGATGGCTCCAGATGACGTTCGTCCGTCGGATAGAGCGGCGCGCCGTCGGGATCGCGGGGCCAGATGTCGCCACCACCCTCGGCTGCTGCAACCCGGGCCTTGACCTCGCCGCGGGTCAAAAAGGCCGGATAGACGAGATCACGGGCAATCAGGTCGTCGAGGGCTGCGCGGTAGAAGGCGAAATGCTTCGACTGGCGCCGGACGGGCTTTTGCCAGCCGATACCCAGCCAGTGCAGATCCTCATGGATCGATCGTTCGAATTCCGGCGTGCAGCGCAAGCGATCGATGTCTTCCATGCGCAGCAGCAAGCGGCCTTGCATGGCGCTGGCCATGTCGGCATTGGTCAGGGCGGACAGTGCGTGACCGAGATGCAGCCGGCCGTTGGGGCTGGGGGCAAAACGCAGGATCGGCTCATTGCGGACAATCGGGATCATGGTCCTACTTGGCATGAAAGGGGTTGCGCAGAAAAGTCGCGCCGGCAAAACATCGCAGTCGATGAAACCGGCCGCAGACGGCAAGGCATACAGCATGGGATATATTCGGTGATCATCCGCAACGAGACGGATCTGGCTTTCGGGCTTGAAGCCCTGCTTGAGGCCGACCCCGGCCTTCGGCCGATTGCCGAAGGCTGCGGCGAATTGCCGCTGCGGCTGGCTGATGCCGATTTTGCCGGGCTGGCGTCGATCATCGTATCGCAGGTTGTGTCGCGGGCAAGCGCCGATGCGATCTGGCGGCGGATGACGATGGTACTGGGCGCGCGCCCGACCGCCGCCGGTTACCTGGCGCTCGATGCGGCCGGAATTGCCGGTTTCGGGCTTTCCCGCGCCAAGGTCGAGGCGCTGCGGACGGTGGCGAATGCCGAGACGGAAGGCCGGCTCGCGCTTGCCAAGATCGCTGCACTGCCGGCGGCGGAGGCCGTTCGGACGCTGACCGCGCTGAAGGGCATCGGCCCTTGGACAGCCGAGGTCTACCTGATGTTTTGCGGCGGCCATGCCGATATCTTCCCGGCCGGCGACGTGGCGCTGAGGATCGCTGTCGGGCATGTGCTGTTTGACGGACGACGACCGGAGATTGCCGAGGTCAAGGCGGTGACCGAGGCCTGGTCGCCCTGGCGTTCGGTGGCCGCCCGGCTGTTCTGGGCCCATTATGCCGGCATCACCGGACGGGTGGCGGTGCCGCGCTGAGCACCGCTTCGGTGCGCCATCATTATTTGGGCTTCACAATGCTGTAACAACGGACCTAATATAGAAGTGCAGATGCCGAATCGATCAGGAGAACGCCTTGACGATTGCAGTTTCGCCCCAGGCCCTGCCGGCGCTCGTTCTGAACGCCGACTACCGGCCACTGAGTTATTATCCCTTGTCGCTCTGGTCCTGGCAGGACGCGATCAAGGCGGTCTTCCTTGACCGTGTGAATATCATCGCTGAATACGATCAATCGGTCTGCTCGCCGAGCTTTTCGATGCGGCTTCCGAGCGTCGTCAGCCTCAAGACCTATGTGCAGCCGACGCGCAATCCGGCCTTTACCCGCTTCAACGTCTTCCTGCGCGACAAGTTCGAGTGCCAGTATTGTGGCTCGGAAGACGACCTGACCTTCGACCATGTCATCCCGCGCGCCCATGGCGGCGAGACGACCTGGGAAAACGTCGTGGCGGCCTGTTCGCCCTGCAATCTGCGCAAGGGATCTAAGCTGCCGAAGCAGGCCAGCATGTTCCCTTATCAAAAGCCCTACCGGCCGACGGTGCAGGACCTGCACAACAACGGCCGGCGCTTTCCGCCGAACTACCTGCATGACAGCTGGGTCGACTATCTCTACTGGGATTCGGTGCTGCAGCCCTGACGCGTCAGCGCTTCTTGCGCAGCACGCCCCAGAGGGCGACGGTGGCGAGTGCTGCACTGGTCAGCACGTTCCAGCCGGCAAAGGACAGGCCGAGCACGCGCAGCGTCGCTTCGGTGCAGGACGGCGCCTTGGTGCTGTTGAGCGCTTCAAGGACATTGGTCGGGGTTGCGCCACCGGTCGCGCCGATGCTGCAGCTGGCCGGACCGTCCCAGAATTTCCACTCGACGCCGGAATGGTAGATGCCGAGCCCCATGCCGACCAGCATCAGCACGGCGATGACAAGAAACAGCCCGCGGGTGACGACCGGCGGGCGCAGCGCCGAAGATGCAAGTGCGGCAATCCCGACGCCCAGGCCGATGTAATAGGGGTTTCTCTGCATCAGGCAGAGCGCACAGGGCACATAGCCGCCGATATGCTCAAAGCCGAGAGCGGATCCGACGACGATCACCATGCCGAGGGTGAGAAGGCCTGCAATGGCCATGTCGGAATTGGCGAGGGAGGCGACAGGGCGCATCGGATATCCTTCAGATGACAAGTTCGACCGATGCGGCGATCTACACCGCAGGGTCATGAGCAAGGCGTGTGCTGCGCCGGGCAGCCGGTGAGGGTGAAAGAGCCGGGCGGCGCGGCATTTCCGGTCCGGAATTCAGCAGAGCGTTTTTATGCAAGCGGCTGACGGCTGTAAATGGCCGTCACGGCCGCTGCGGCATCCTGCAGCGGAACTTTCGTGTGATCGCTCCGCCAGGCAAAAAGGTGGTTGACCAGCTCGGTCTCCTTCGTATAGTCCGGCGCTGTCCACCCGGCGTTTAACGCTTTGTGCCCCATTGGCGGAACTGGTAGACGCGCTCGACTCAAAATCGAGTTCCGAAAGGAGTGCTGGTTCGATTCCGGCATGGGGCACCACTTCATTTTTCCAGATACTGTTTTTGCTGACCCTTTTGGAGTTTTTATCCGCGCTCGGAATAAGGTGCGGGTGTGGTGCCACGTTGACAACTCGCACGACGGCCATGGTTTCGCTGTCCCGGCTGCTCCAGCCCCGTGTCATTTGTCGCTCGGGTAAACGGCACAAAGATCAATTGTTCAATTTCGGGCCAGGTACGGATTGTTGCAAATTTGCCAGTCTTCCCCTTAAAGATGATTAATTTAATCATCTTTAGTTGCTCGTCGAAAACTCCGTTTATATACATGCGCTCAGCGCGTTAGGCCGCCCAGCGATACGATTTCGCTGCCTCCACATATTCGTGATCTCTCCCAGGTCGCTTTCCGAAATTCTTCGCTTCCCGAAAAGGATCGCGCAATGACGTTTTCTTTCAATCAGCTCCGTTCTCATGGTCATCTTCTGAGCTCCACCATACTGGTTGGCGCCATGGCCGTTGCTTTCATGCCGGTTGCGGTTCTTGCACAGGACGAGACTGGTGATGCAACGCAGCTCGCGCCGATCGTCGTCAATGGGTCGAGTGCCGACGCGGCCAGCGAGGACAACAATACCGTGGTGCCCAAGCGCTCCTCTTCCGCATTGAAGACGGATACGCCGCTTGTCGAGACGCCGCGCTCGGTTTCCGTCGTGACCCGCAAGGAGATGGAACAACGCGCCGTGACCGACATGATCCAGGCAACGCGCTACAGCTCCGGCGTGACCACAGGCGCATTCGGCTATGACCCGCGCTTCGACCAGATCTACATCCGCGGCATCGAAACGACGACCGCCGGCGACTTCCGTGACGGTCTGCGCCAGCCGATCATGACCTATGGCTCGTTCGCGACCGAAGTCTATACGCTGGACAGGATCGAGGTGCTGAAGGGGCCGGTATCGGTGATGTACGGCGCGGCGAGCGCTGCCGGCATCGTCAACCGCATCTCCAAGCTGCCGCTCGAGGAAGCCCATCACGAGGTCGAGCTGCAATACGGCACCGTCGGCCGCAAGCAGGCCGCCTTCGACTTTGGCGGTCCGATCAATGACGAATTGTTCTACCGTATGGTCGGCGTCGCCCGCGAGGGCGAAGGTAGTTACGACATCGCCGACGATCGCTATCTCCTGCAGCCGTCGTTTACCTGGAAGCCGAGCGACGACACGACGTTCACGATCTACGGTCTGGCGCAGAAGGGCGAGACCGCCGCAAGCGCCTGGAGCTACCTGGAGGGCGATGACGTCTTCCTCTATACCGACCCGGACTTCAACAGCCAGAAGGTCGAGCAATATCAACTCGGCTACCAGCTCGAGCATGAGTTCGACAACGGCCTGACCTTCCGCCAGAACGCCCGCGTTGGCGATGTCGATCTCACGGCTCACTACCTCAACCGCGTCCTCGTCAATGCCGATGGTACGTGGCCGACGACTTCGGTGACGGACGACATGCGCACCTACCAGATCGATAACCAGCTCGAAGGCCAGTTCGATACCGGCAGCATTGCCCACACGCTGCTGACGGGTCTCGACTACACCTATGTCACCTCCGATTTTGCCATGGGCAGCGGCAGCGTGGCTGCGGGCACACCCGGCTCCAGCGTGGCGATCCCTGCGCTCGATACCTTCAACGGCAGCGACCTCAGCCAGACCGGCATCTACGCCCAGGACCAGATGGAATTCGGTAACTGGCGCGCCGTTGGCGGTCTCCGTTATGACTGGGCGCATCAGGAATCGACCGACAAGGTTGCCGGAACCACTGATGTGAAGGATGACGGCGTCCTCTCAGGTCAGTTGGGGCTGCTCTACCTCTTCGACAATGGTATCGCGCCCTATGTCAGCTACGGCACATCCTTCGTGCCATCCACGAACCTGTCTGTCACCGGTGAAGTGCTCGACCCGACGAAAGGCCGGCAGATCGAGGCAGGCGTGAAGTATCAACCGGACGGCGAGAGCTTCTCGTTGAACGCCGCCGTCTACCAGCTGGTGGAAACCGGCAAGCCGCAATATGCCGGCTATTCAAGCTTCTACTATTATGAGAACTCGGGTGAGAATACCTATACGGGCTTTGAACTCGAAGGGCGCAACGAATTCGACAATGGCATCAGCCTGGTCGCGGCCTATACCTATGCGCATGCCGAAATCACCGATAACATCGATCCGACGCTGATCGGCAATGCGCCTTCCACGGCTCCGCGTCATGTCGCATCCCTGTGGGTGAACTATGCTGTTCCGGATGACTCAGTCATGGCGGGCCTCAGTATCGGTGCCGGCATCCGTGCCACGAGTGATTCCTTCACCAGCGACGGCAACACCGGCAAGAACCCCGGCGCCGCCTATTTCGATGCGGCGCTGTCCTACGACTTCGGTGCAAAGTCGCCGGAGCTGAAGGGCCTCTCGCTCTCGATCAGCGCAACGAACCTCGCCGACCGACGCGAAGAAGTCTGCACCGACGGCTATTGCTATACCGGCCAGAGCCGTACGGTTCTCGGCTCGCTGAAATACAAGTGGTAACCGTCTGAAGCCGGCGCCGGCTTCCAGACCATTGCCGTCCCTTCCCTGTTCCGGCGCTCATGCGAGGCGCCGGAACAGGCGTTTCAGGCGCGGCCGATGATGCGGAAACGGGTGAAATCGCCGGCTGTAATGTTTGGGGAGCAAGCATGACCGAGAATGCCAATCTTTTTCCCGGGACCGTCCATTTCGACATGCAACCGGCTGCGGGCGGAGAGCCTTACCGGATCTTCCTGTTCACGCCGAAAGGCGAGTCGCCGGCCGAAGGCTGGCCGCTGCTGGTCACGACCGACGGCAATGCAACCTTTCCCTTTGCCGTCGCCAGCCTGGTGACGCAGGCGCCGTACCCAACCGGAACCAATGTCGAGTGGGGTGTGGTCGCGGCGATCGGATATCCGGGCGACGAGCCCTACAATGCGCTGCGGCGGGCCTGGGACCTGGGTCCTCCGCCGATCAAATCCTATCCACCCTATTTCGAAGGCGGGCCGCCCGTGCGCATCGGCGGTACGGGGGAGCTGCTCGACTTCATCGAGGCGCAACTGCTTCCGCGTCTGGCCGATATGGTGAAGCTCGATCCGAGCCGCAGATCGCTTTTCGGACATTCCTTCGGCGGTCTTTTCACCCTCTACGCCCTTTTCGACCGACCGGGCCTGTTTTCCAACTGGATTGCCGCAAGCCCGACGATCTATTGGGAAGGCAGTGAAATCCTCAACAACGAAGCGCGTCGCACAGACCACCCGGCGGGCGGCCAGATCTTCCTGCATCTGTCGGCCGGCGAATACGAGGGGGATGCGCTTGCGCCGTTCCAGTCCCGCAATCCTGATGGCGCCGCTCGTCTCGAGAAGAAGACGGTCGAGCGGACGGTTGGACTGGCGCAGGAAATGGCGGAGCGACTGAACCGTCCTCGCGACGGCATTCGCACCGAGTTCGAGCTTTTTCCCGGGCAGACCCATATGTCCGTGCTCGGACCAGCCGTCAATCGCGCCGTGAGCATCGCCTTCGAGGTTGTCGGCCGAGACGCCTGACGGACGCCGACGCCGGACGTGGTCGCGTCGCATCGCCGCGCAGTCGAAGGGCAAGGTGCGCGCTGCGGGCGACGAGAACGCGGCCTCGCATGGCTGGACACATTTCTGCGAACCATGATAGTCGCATAGGCTGCGCGATGGCTGATGAATTCCGAGAAATCGCTGCAATTGTTGCATTCAGGCGTTCATCATGCGGCGCCGGCATTCTCTTGAGAGAGCACGAAGATGGCAGATAAGATCAAGGCTGCGGGCAAGATCAACGCAGGCGGCAAGAAAATTCGCATGGGCCAGGCGGTTCGCCAGGTGACTGTTGATGCCGGGCTGCTGCCGAAGGTGGCGGGTGTGCCGAATGCCAAAGCTACGGAAGCCAAGGGTGCTGAAGGCAAGGCTGCTGAAGGTAAGGCGCGCGTGAGCGTCGTTTCGCCGGTTACGCCATCGGTGCTTGCCATGCGCAAGTCGATGAAGCAGCAGTCTGCTCAGGCCAAGGTCGCCAAGGTCACCGCCGCGATCGAGGCCGGCAGCGTGCCGGCGGCGGAAGCCAAGGCGCTGGTGCTGGCCCATCTGGCCAAGATCGCCGGCACTTCGGCCGTTGCCGAAAAGCTTTATCGCAGCCAGCATCTCGAGGCGTTCGGCGGACGCACGCCGGCCCAACTCGTGCGCGCCGGGGAGCTCAGGGCGTTGCTCGTGCATCTGAGCGCTGCCATGCCTGCAGCCAAGGCTTGACCGCAGGTTCTTGCCTTTCCGGTTCCTGATCGCGATCCAGTACAGTGGCCTTCTGCCGGCCTCCTCGGAGAATGCATCCCGTTTCGCACTGCGCTGCAACCGCTTGGCGATTGTGCAGTTGCGAGATGGATGTTAGCAATTCTGCGATGAACACCTGGAAAAAACGGCATGTTGCTACAGCCTAGCGCCTCCTTCGAGGGGTTGCAGCGCGATTTTCGCTGGGAGATTCCGGCTGATTTCAACATCGGCCGGGCCGTCTGTGACGATTGGGCGCTGCGGGAGCCGGAGCGGATCTGCCTCGAACATTTTTGCATGGACGGTGGGCATCTCTCGCTGACCTACGGCGCGCTTGCGGCGCAATCGTCGGCCTTTGCCCAGGCGCTGGTTTCTCTCGGTGTCGAGCCGGGCGATCGGGTGGCGCTGCTTCTGCCGCAATGTTTCGAGACGGTGATCGCGCATCTGGCGATCTACAAGATGGGGGCGATTGCCCTGCCTCTGGCTTTGCTGTTCGGCGAAGAGGCGCTGGAATATCGACTGAGCAATGCCGGTGCCAAGGTCGTGGTGACGAACACATTCGGACTGTCGCGGCTGGCGCCGATCACGGCGCGTCTGGGCGGGCTCAGGCATGTCGTGTCGATCGATCCGGCCGATGCGCCGGTGCATTCGTTTTCGGCGCTGGTCGAGCAGAATCGGGACAGTTTCGACATTGTCGCCTCCGGCCCGGACGATCCGGCGCTGATGATCTACACATCCGGCACGACAGGCGCGCCGAAAGGTGCCCTGCATGGCCACCGTGTTCTGGCCGGTCATATGCCGGGTTTCCAGCTGGCGCATGATTTTCCACCACAGCCCGACGACAAGATGTGGACGCCGTCAGACTGGGCCTGGGC
>NZ_CACSJP010000006.1 GCF_902706095.1 Rhizobium sp. 18065 | reverse complement strand
ACCCAACCGTCTCCCCCTCCATCGCCCGCTCCAGCAACACCCCATAATCCGCCTTCGCAATATCCACCGCCCCGAACGTCTTCAGATGCTCGGTGGTGAACTGCGTATCGAGCAGCGTGAACCCGCGTTCCTTCAGCCGCTCCACCAGCGCCACCAGACAGATCTTCGACGCATTGGTGCGCCTCGAAAACATGCTCTCGCCGAAAAACGCCGATCCCAAAGATACCCCGTAAAGCCCGCCGACGAGTTCGTCGCCCTCCCACGCCTCGACGCTGTGCGCATGGCCGAGCCGGTGCAGGGCGCCGTAGAGTTCGCGGATCTGCTGGTTGATCCAGGTGCTCGGGCGGTCGTCCGCCGCTTCGGCGCATTTGGCCACCACCGCGTCGAACATCGTGTCGAAGCGGATTTCGAACGGTTTTTGGCGGATCGCCTTGGCGAGACTTTTGGAAACGTGGAAATCATCCAACGGCAGGATGCCGCGGATATCGGGTTCGACCCAGAACAGTTCGGGGTCGTCGGCCGAATCCGACATCGGGAAAAGCCCGATGGAATAGGCGCGCAGCAGGAGCTCCGGTGTTATCCCTTGGTCCCTGCTGCGCCGCCCAGCCATGTGGTTATGTGGCCGATGTTTCGGCCAGATAGTTTTCCAGCCAGTGGATGTCGTAGTCGCCATTGGCGATGTCCTGGTTGGACACGAGGTCCTGGAACAGCGGCAATGTCGTCTTGATCCCGTCGACGACGAATTCGTCGAGCACGCGGCGAAGCCGCATCATGCATTCGACGCGGGTGCGTCCATGCACGATCAGCTTGCCGATCAGGCTGTCATAGTAAGGCGGGATCTTGTAGCCGGCATAAACGCCACTGTCGACGCGCACGCCGAGGCCACCCGGTGCATGGAAATGCGTGATCGTGCCGGGCGACGGCACGAAGGTGCGCGGATCCTCGGCATTGATGCGGCATTCGATGGCGTGTCCCGAGAAGACGACCTGGTCCTGTGTGACCGAGAGACCGGCGCCGGACGCGACGCGGATCTGCTCATGCACGAGGTCGATGCCGGTGATCGCTTCGGTGATCGGATGCTCGACCTGCAGGCGGGTGTTCATCTCGATGAAGAAGAACTCGCCGTTTTCGTAGAGGAATTCGATCGTGCCGGCGCCCCGGTACTTCATCTTCTTCATCGCATCGGCGCAGATCTGGCCGATATTCATCCGCTGCTCGACATTGAGGGCAGGGGAGTTTGCCTCTTCCCAGACCTTCTGGTGGCGGCGCTGAAGCGAGCAATCGCGTTCGCCGAGATGGATGGCATTGCCAAAACCGTCACCGACCACCTGCACTTCGATATGGCGCGGCTTGCCGAGATACTTTTCCATGTAGACGGCGTCGTTGCCGAAGGCGGCCAGAGCCTCGGAGCGGGCGGTCGAAACGGCCTCTTCCAGCTCTTCTTCGGTCTTGGCCACCTTCATGCCGCGGCCACCGCCGCCGGCGGTCGCCTTGATCAGGACCGGGAAGCCGATCTGCCGGGCGATTTCCAGTGCGTTTTCCGGCAGGACTTCGCCATCCG
Organism: Rhizobium sp. 18065; assembly: GCF_902706095.1. Classification (GTDB taxonomy): domain Bacteria; phylum Pseudomonadota; class Alphaproteobacteria; order Rhizobiales; family Rhizobiaceae; genus Allorhizobium. Next base: position 324,453 of record NZ_CACSJP010000006.1, on the reverse strand, counting down.
AACCCGGAACGACCGGAATGCCGAGTTCGACCGCGGTCTTCTTGGCCGTGATCTTGTCACCCATCAGGCGGATGTGTTCCGCGGTCGGTCCGATGAAGGTGATGCCATGGGCGTCGAGGATATCGGCGAACTTGGCGTTTTCCGACAGGAAGCCGTAGCCCGGGTGCACTGCGTCGGCGCCGGTGATTTCGCAAGCCGCGACGATCTGGTGGATGTTGAGATAGCTGTCGCGCGACGGCGGCGGGCCGATGCACACGCTTTCGTCGGCCAGGCGCACATGCATGGCATTGGCGTCAGCGGTGGAATGCACGGCAACGGTGGCGATGCCGAGTTCCTTGCAGGCGCGCAGCACGCGCAGGGCGATTTCGCCGCGATTGGCGATGAGGATCTTTGAAATAGCGGTCATCGGCTTACTCGATGACGACGAGCGGCTCGCCGTATTCTACCGGGCTGCCGTCTTCGATCAGGATTTCGACAACCTTGCCCGAGCGCGGGGCGGGGATCTGGTTCATGGTCTTCATTGCTTCGATGATCAGGAGCGTCTGGCCTTCCTTGACGGTCGCACCCACTTCAATGAAGGCGCGGGCGCCCGGAGCAGGCGAAAGATAGACCGTGCCGACCATCGGTGCAGTCAGGGCCTTGGACAGGTCGCGCGCAGCGGCAACCGGAGCGGCAGCGACCGCCGCCGGTGCGGCTGCAACCGGCTGGGCATAGGCCTGCATCTGCGGCATCATCACCTGTGTGCCGTTGCGCGAAACGCGGATGCGCATGTCATCCTGCTCGACTTCAATCTCGGTCAGATCCGTTTCGTTGAGGATGTTCGCCAGATCACGGATCAGCGCCTGATCGATACCCGATTTCTTCTCAGCCATGGATGATGTCCTGTATTCTTGTTATTGCGTGATGTTTTTCAGCGCCTGCAGCGCCAGGATGTAACTCAGTGGGCCAAAACCGCAGATAACCCCTTTGACGGCGGGCGCTATCATCGATTTGTGGCGGAATTCCTCGCGTGCATGCACGTTCGAGATATGCACTTCGATCACCGGCACCGGGATGGCGCGGATCGCGTCATGCAGGCCGACGGACGTATGCGTATAGGCGCCCGCATTGAAGGCCACACCGGCGGCCTTTTCGCCAGCCTCGTGCAGCCAGTCGATCAGCACGCCTTCATGGTTGGACTGGCGGAAATCCACGTCCAGTCCCATTTCCACACCGGCTGCCTTGCAGTCAGCTTCGATATCGGCGAGCGTTTTCCCGCCATAGATCCCCGGTTCCCGCTTGCCTAGGGCATTCAGGTTGGGGCCGTTCAGAACAAAAATGGTCTTTTTCATCTACAGTTCCGTCGACATTCAACCGCCTCCTATAGACCGCGCGGCCTTGCAGGGAAAGCCCTTTGCCACAATAGCGAAGGACCTTCCCCGGAAAATGCCGGTAGGGTTAAAGGCGGGCGCCGCTTCCGTCGCCGGAAGCCGTCACGCGGTCAGCACGTTGCCTTGCCGCAGGCCCGCACATTGGCGACCTTCGCTTCGAGGGCTTCGGAGCCGACCGCGCCGAAGACGGCTTCGTTCCCGAGGATATAGGACGGAGTTCCGGTAATGCCGAGGCTGGTTGCCAGCTGATAGGCTTCCTGCACCGAAGCGTCGTTCGGGCTGTCCTTCATCTTCGCGCGCAGAGCCTCTTCCGTCAGGCCGAGCCCGACCGCAATCCCGATCGCGCTCTCTTCCGAGGCGCGGCCGTCCGATGTCATCATCGCGTGGAAGAAGTCGGGATATTTCTCCGGCGAAAGCTTGCGCACCGCGTCGGATACCTTGTGGGCCGCAACCGATTCCGGTCCGAGGATCGGGAATTCCTTCAGCACGAAGCGGATGTTCTTGTCCTTCTCCAGCAAAGCGCTCATGTCGTCATGCGCGCGGCGGCAGTAACCGCAATTGTAGTCGAAGAACTCGACCAGCGTCACGTCGCCCTTCGGGTTGCCGATGACCGCGTCGTTCTCGGAAGAAAACAACGCATCCTTGTGGTCGGCGACGGCGGAGGAGGCCTTCTTCAGTCGCGCCTCTTCCTGCTTTTTCTGCAGCGCATCCTGCACGTCCAGCATGATCTCCGGATTTTCGATCAGGTACGTGCGGACGAATTCGCCGATTTCCTTCTTCTGCGTCTCGTCGAGCGCGCTGGCAGGGTTGGGCAGCATGGCCGGAAGGAGAACCAGTGCCGTGGCGGCGATCGTCTTGAAATTCAGAGCCATGTCTTTCCTCGTCTTGAATCTTGCCAGCCGGCAATCGGCCCAGGCGCTATCGGGCGGTGGGCATGGGGTTAACCTAACCCTTGCCTCAGGCAAGCGAAATCGCAAAATCGCTGGCGCTTTGTCCCTCTCGCCATTGTGAAGGCCGCAGCTTTGCGGCAAATGTCAGGCGCATTCTATGACAGGAGCGTCCTTTCCGTGCTTTCCATTTCAAAACGCAGTGCAGTCGAGCCTTTTCATGCCATGGATATCCTCGCGGAGGCGACAAGACGTCGCCAGGCCGGCAAGCCGGTCATCTCCATGGCGGTCGGCCAGCCCGGGCATCCGGCACCCAAGGCCGCTCTGACGGCTGCCCAGGCCGCCTTGGTCGGGGGCCGGATCGGTTATACGGATGCCCTGGGGCTCGGTGCCCTGCGCCAGGGGCTTGCCGATGATTATCGCAACCGTCATGGCATCGATGTCGATGCCGGTCGCATCGTAATCACCACGGGGTCTTCCGCCGGCTTCAACCTTGCCTTCCTGACACTCTTTGATGCCGGCGACGCGGTCGCCATTGCCCGCCCGGGCTATCCCGCCTATCGCAGCATCCTCTCGGCCCTCGGGCTGATTGTCATCGAAGTGCCGGTCAGCGCCGAGACAGGTTATACTCTGACGCCGGAAAGCCTGGAGCGCGCCCAGTCGGCAGCTGGTATCCGCCTGAAAGGCGTTCTGCTGGCAAGCCCCGCCAATCCAACCGGTACAGTGACCTCAGCCGTCCAGCTCAAGGCGGTCTATGACTATTGCGAGGGGCACGACATCGCGCTGATTTCCGACGAGATCTATCATGGCCTGACCTATGGCGCCGAAGAGGCATCCGCCCTCACCATCGGTAACCAGGCTGTGGTGATCAATTCCTTCTCCAAATATTACTGCATGACCGGCTGGCGGATCGGCTGGATGGTGCTACCGGACGAACTTGTCCGTCCGATCGAATGCGTTGCCCAGAGCCTCTACATTTCCGCGCCCGAACTGTCACAGATTGCTGCGATCGCCGCCCTGGGTGCAACCGACGAACTGGAACATTACAAGGACAGCTGCCGCGCCAATCGCGATTTCCTCATGCGTCGCCTGCCGGAACTCGGCCTGCCGCTGCTGTCGCCGATGGATGGCGCATTCTATGCCTATGTCGATGCCAGCCGCTACACCAATGACAGCATGGCCTTTGCAAAACGCATGCTGGCCGAGATCGATGTCGCCACCACGCCGGGCATGGATTTCGATCCTGTCGATGGCCATCTGGCGCTGCGCCTGTCCTATGCAGGCACCATGGCGGAGATGGTCGAGGCAACGGATCGTCTCGCCGGATGGCTTGCTTGATCATTGAGGCAATGAGCGAAAAAGATTCCGCATCAGGGACTTCGGCCCGTTCGCGGAATCAGTTTACCAATGTGTTGAATCATTACCTGAGGGCGACTTGCAGCAAGCCATCCTCGCGGAAAGGAGCAGGCTGTTGTTTCAGCATCTCGTCGCGCGGCCATTGATGTCACCACCGGAAATTCTGACCGAACGCACGCGGATGCGTGCGCATCGTGTCGAGGATTTCCCGGCGATGACTGCGATGTGGGCGGAGGAGGCGGTTGTACGCTTCATTCTCGGCCGGCCATCCGCACCGTCTGAAACCTGGTCGAGACTGCTGCGCTACATTGGTCATTGGCAAGCGCTCGGCTTTGGCTACTGGGCTGTCGAGGATCGCCAGACAGGCGAATATCTCGGCGATACCGGCTTTGCAGATTATCAGCGCGAAATCACTCCGCCGCTCGGCAACGTCCCGGAGGCCGGCTGGGCGCTGGTTTCAAGCGCCCATGGCAAGGGGCTGGCGACCGAAGTCGTCAAGGCGGCTCATGCCTGGGGCGATGCCAATTTCCTCGGCGAACGCACCGTTGCCATCTTCGATCCGTCGCATGAGGGCTCGGTCCGCGTTGCCGAAAAATGCGGCTATGTTCGTAGCCATGACGCAAGTTTCATGGATAAGCCGACGCTGGTCATGCAGCGTTTCCGCCCGGCCTGAGGGATGGAGACAACCTGCCAGCAAGACATGAAAAAGGCCCCGGTTGGGGCCTTTTTCAGTTTCGATAGTCAGCTGCGGCTCAGAAGAAACCGCGCTTCTGCCACCAGCCGCCCTTCTTGGGCTTGGCGGCTTCGCCGTTCTCGTCCGACGTATTCACCGAGGTGACGACGGGCTGTGACGACGTGACATTCGATTCACGATTGGCGCGGGCCGGCTTGCTCTCGTCGGTAACGGCTTCCTCGGCAGCCACGTCGGCAACCGGGGTCTCGGCTGGCGCAGCCATCGGAGCGGCAGCGGGTTCCACAACCTCGGCAACCACAGGCGCCACCACTTCGGCAACAACCGGTTCAGCAACCACGACCGCCGGAGCGGCTTCGGCAACGGCCGGTTCGACTGTCTCTGGAGCAACCTTAGCCTTGCGGGTCCGGCGCGCCTTCGGGGCAGGGGCCGCAGGAGCCTCTTCCGTCGCATCGACAGAAGCCATCGACGGAGAGATCTCGACAACCCGTTCGTCAGCTGCTTCTTCGGCGGTTTCGGTTACGCCGTCGGTCTCTTCGCCGTCGTCGCCGTCTTCGCCATTGTCATCGCTGGCCTCGAGCGAGCCTTCTTCGCCCGGACGGTTGCGACGGCCACCGCGCTTGCCGCGACGGCGGCGCTTGCGCTTCTGGCTGTCGTCGCCGTTGGCGTCGGCATCTGCGGCCACGGCTTCGCTGCCGCCTTCGGCCGCGTCGTCGTCACCCTCGTCGCTGTCGTCCTCGTCACCCTCGTCATCCATGCCGGAAGCCTGGCTGCCGTTGGTTTCGCCATTCTGGCCGTTCTTGCCGCGACGGCGACGACGGCGCTTGCGCTTGCGATTGCCCTGTTCGTCGCCATTGGCCGATGCGTCAGCCTGCGGAGCAACCGTAGCTGCAACCGGTGCTGCCACCAGCTCTTCGTCATCCTCGTCCTCGGGTTCCGGAACGTATTCGTCTTCTTCCGGCTCCGGCAGAAGCGACATCAGGCTTTCGATCTTCACCGGATTTTCGACAGCGTCGCCGCGTTCGATGGTGAAGTGCTGCGAACCGCTGTGGTCGGCATGATCGGCTTCGACGACGATCGAAACGCCGAAGCGCTGTTCGTAATCGACGATCGTGCCGCGCTTCTGGTTCAGCAGGTAGAGCGCTGTTTCCGGCGTGGAATGCACGATGATGTCGTGTGTCGTGCTCTTCAGCAGGAATTCCTCGATGCCGCGCAGGACATGCAGGGCAACCGATGACTGCGAGCGGATCAGACCTGTGCCCTGGCAGTGCGGGCAGACCTGGGTCGTCGATTCCAGTACCGAGGCACGAATGCGCTGGCGCGACATCTCGAGCAGGCCGAAATGCGAGATCCGGCCGACCTGGATACGGGCGCGGTCGTTCTTCAGGCAATCCTTGAGCTTCTTCTCGACGGAGCGGTTGTTCCGCTTTTCTTCCATGTCGATGAAGTCGATGACGATCAGGCCGGCAAGGTCGCGCAGGCGCAACTGGCGGGCGACTTCTTCCGCCGCTTCCAAGTTGGTCTGCAGCGCGGTGTCTTCGATCGAATATTCGCGGGTCGAGCGACCCGAGTTGACGTCGATCGAGACCAGCGCTTCGGTCTGGTTGATGATGATGTAGCCGCCGGACTTCAGTGTCACCTGCGGCTGCAGCATGCGGTCGAGCTGCGCTTCGATGCCCGAGCGCGCAAAGATCGGATGCAGGTCGCGGTAAGGCTGAACCACCTTGGCGTGGCTCGGCATCAGCATCTTCATGAAGTCTTTCGCTTCGCGATAGCCTTCTTCGCCGGACACGACGATCTCGCTGATGTCCTTGTTATACAGGTCACGGATCGAGCGTTTGATCAGCGAGCCTTCTTCATAGACGAGGCAGGGGGCGGTCGATGCGAGCGTCAGCGTGCGGACGTTCTCCCACAGGCGCATCAGATATTCGAAGTCGCGCTTGATCTCGACCTTGGTGCGGTTGGCACCGGCGGTGCGCAGGATCACGCCCATGCCCTGCGGCACTTCGAGACCGCGTGCGATTTCCTTCAGGCGCTTGCGGTCAGCCGGATTGGTGATCTTGCGCGAAATGCCGCCACCGCGTGCCGTGTTCGGCATCAGGACCGAATAACGGCCGGCCAGCGACAGATAGGTGGTCAGAGCCGCACCCTTGTTGCCGCGCTCTTCCTTGGCAACCTGAACCAGCAGGATCTGCCGGCGCTTGATCACTTCCTGAATGCGGTAAAGCTTGCGCGGCTTGCGCTGAATGCGGTCCGGAACCTCTTCCATCGCATCTTCGGCGCCGACGGATTCGATCTCTTCCTTTTCTTCGATGTGATCGTCGTCATCATCATCATCATCACCGTCGTCATCGCGGCCGCGGCGACGTCCGGCTTCTTCGGAGATTTCGTCCATTTCGACCATGGCGGCGATCGTGCCGCCCGAGGCGTCATCATCACCGGCGGTGTCGTCGGATGCTGCGGCCTCTTCGCCGGCGGCAGCCTTCTTGGCGCGCGGCTTGCGAACACGCTTCGGCTTTGCCTTCGGCGCCTCTTCGGCAACCTCGGCTTCTGCTTCAACGGCTACGACTTCAGTTTCGGTAACGGTTTCGACAGCCTCGAAATTGGCGTCGGTCGCAGCAAGGGCTTCGTTGGAGGGAATACCGATGTCGGGCTGATCCTGATATGCCGGATCAGCGCTCACAGGCTGATCCATAGGTTCGTCGCCTTCGACGTCATTTTCCTTGCGATGCTCTTCGGCTTCGGCACGAAGCAGAGCCTGTCGATCCGCAAGCGGGATCTGGTAATAATCGGGGTGGATTTCGGCGAATGCCAGGAAGCCGTGGCGGTTGCCACCGTAATCGACAAAGGCGGCCTGCAGCGAAGGTTCGACCCGCGTTACTTTTGCCAGATAGATATTGCCGCGAATTTGTTTCTTGTGCTGGGATTCGAAATCGAATTCTTCAATGCGGTTACCGCGTACGACGACAACCCGCGTCTCTTCTTCGTGAGACGCGTCGATAAGCATTTTGTCTGCCATTTAAGCTGTGCTCCTCGGCGCCCTCGGTCGGTGGCCCATCCGCGCGCTGAACTGGGAAGCGGCTGGAACCAAGCGGACTGTGCGCCGGATATGAATGTGGACGCACGGAGGACCGGGTTTGCAACATCCGAACGGGCATCGGGTGATCTGTCGATCCCGGTCCGTTCGTGGTCATGTCAACCTGTTGCAAAAACATCAAAAACCGTACGTCAACGACAATGATATGGACCCCTCGGGGTCCGATGGATGCTCATTCAAGAGCTTTTGGTGGGGAGCCACCGATGTTTGCCGGATATGCCGGCGTTGTTAAACCAGTTTCAGGAAAAAATGCGGAGACGGCAGATGAACGTCCGGCTAAACAGGCGCCAATTCCATTGTCAGAGGTTGGCAGCCGTGGCGGAATTTCTATCCCGTTTGCACTTTTTCCCTCACGTGACTTGTATGTTTTCTGTGTCACAATAGCAAGAGCAAACGAATTTATGCCATAATGGCAGTCAATTAGATCAATTCGCTCGTGTGCCGCGATTCCCGATCGAAAGTGGCCTTTTATTCGTATTTTCTGTCGTGAATTCATTCTGAATGGAGTGTTGCGGGTGGTCGTTAGCGTAAAAAGAGGCGGTCGCGCTTCTGTGACGGGTGTCACTTTCGGCGGCAGCCAACCTGGGGAACAGGCTTGATTTTAGCATTTGTGCAATCGGCAGCGGAGAATGCCTCGCGTTTCGGACGAATCGCGGGCGTCGTCTTGATGTTTGGCGCAGCATTCGGGGCAGGGGGGCAAACTGCAGGCGCAGTGTCCGCGCAGGCGTCCACACTGATGGTCGCCTATGCTGCCCGTGTTGCCGGCGACGATGCCCGCACCCGTGTCGTGCTTGATTTCGACACGCGACCCACATTCGAGGCCCGGTATATCGCCAATCCAGATCGCATTGTTGTCGATTTGCCGGCGACCGCCTTTGCGTTTGCCGAAAGTGACTTGAAGGCAACAGGCCTGTTTCGTGACATCCGCTATGGCTCCATGGACGCAAGTTCCGCGCGCCTTGTGCTCACCGCCCAGCGTCCCGCCAAGCTGGTTTCGGCCGAAGTCCTCGCCAATGAGGATGGCAAGGGGTTTCGCCTTGTGCTTGATGCCGAGCTGATCCCGCAGCAGGATTTCGACCGGCTGGTCAAGGAGCAGGCCTGGGATGCGCAGACTGAGGCGACGGCCGTCGCGGCGGATGAGGTCGCGGCCATAGGTGCGCCTCAGGACGAATATGTCATTGCCATCGATGCCGGCCATGGCGGGATCGATGCCGGTGCGGCAGGTGCGACGACAAAGACGCCGGAAAAGGACATCACGCTGGCTTTTGCGCGGATCCTGCTGGAAAAACTGCAGAAAGAACCGGGCATCCACGCCGTGATGACGCGCGACGGCGATCAGTTCCTGTCTCTGTCCCAGCGGGTCGTGCTGGCCCGTCAGAAGGGCGCGAACCTGTTGATCTCGCTGCATGCGGACACCCTGCGCCAGGGCGATATCCGTGGCGCGACCGTCTACACGATCTCCGACAAGGCATCCGACCATATGGCGGCACAACTGGCCGAGCGTGAGAACTTCTCCGATGCCATCGGAGGCGTCGCGCATTCCGACGAGCCGTCCGAAGTCACCGATATCCTGCTCGATCTCACCCGTCGCGAAACGCAGGCTTTTTCGATCTCCATGGCCCAGGCGGTTGTCGGCTCTTTTGAAGGGCAGATCGGCCTGATCAACAATCCGCACCGTTATGCCGGCTTCCGCGTGCTTCAGGCCCATGATGTGCCCTCGATCCTGCTGGAACTCGGTTTCCTGTCCAACAACGAAGACGAGAAACTGCTGCTCGATCCGGTCTGGCGCGACAAGGTTGCAGGTCTGATGGTCGAGGCGATCCGGCGCTACCGCGCGCCCGTTCTGGCCAATGGCGGATGAGGGTGCGGCTGTGGACGGCGGTGCAGGCCATGACAAAGTCTGGCTAACGGCCCTATTTTCCTCACATTCCCGCCGTTACTCGAAATCGAATACGCGCGACCGGATTGATCTGCGAATCGTCCGGCCCGTGCAGGAGCCTCGCATGTCTTGCCAAGCATCGCTCGACGTGCAAAACGCCACGGGGTGTGCGAAGCTTTTCGCGGCGCGCTGAACCCGAAGCAAAAGCCGGTAGCGAAAACATGATCAGACTGATTGGATATCTCTTCGGATTGGCATCCGTGCTGGCCCTTATTGTGGCCGGGGGCGTTGCCATCTATCTGAACGGGATGACCAAGGACCTTCCCAACTACGAGGTTCTGGCAAGCTACGCGCCGCCGGTGACGACACGCATTCATGCCGGCAATGGCGCCCTGATGGCGGAATACGCGCGCGAACGCCGTCTCTTCCTGCCGATCCAGGCGATCCCCGACCGCGTCAAGGCAGCCTTCCTGTCGGCCGAAGACAAGAATTTCTACAATCATCCCGGTGTCGATATCTATGGTCTCGGTCGCGCCATTCTTGTCAACCTGCAGAATTTCGGGTCCGGCCGCCGTCCGGTCGGCGCGTCGACGATCACCCAGCAGGTCGCCAAGAACTTCCTGCTCTCGTCCGACCAGACGATGGACCGCAAGATCAAGGAAGCCATTCTTTCCTTCCGCATCGAGCAGGCCTATTCGAAGGACAAGATCCTCGAACTCTATCTCAACGAGATCTTCTTCGGCCTGAATGCCTATGGCATCGCCGGCGCCGCGCTCACCTATTTCGACAAGTCGGTCACCGAACTGACAATTGCCGAGACGGCCTATCTGGCAGCCTTGCCCAAGGGGCCGAACAATTATCATCCCTTCCGCCGCGCAGATGCCGCCATCGAGCGCCGCAACTGGGTGGTCGACCGCATGGTCGAAAACGGTTTCGTGACCCGCGAAGAAGGTGACGAGGCGAAGAAGCAGCCGCTCGGCGTCAATCTGCGTCGCTCCGGTTCCTCGCTGTTCGCCTCCGACTACTTCTCCGAGGAAGTGCGCCGCCAGATCATCGAACGGTTCGGTGACAAGTCGCTTTATGAAGGTGGCCTGTCGATCCGCACCTCGCTCGACCCGGAAATGCAGATCCAGGCGCGCAGGGCCTTGCAGTCGGCGCTTCTGACCTACGACCAGCGTCGTGGTTTCCGCGGTCCGATCAAGCAGATCCCGGTCGAGGGCGACTGGGGTGTGCCGCTGGCAGACGTTGCAGGTCTTGCCGACGTTCCGGAATGGAAGATCGCGATCGTGCTGGATTCATCGACAGATGGCGTCGACATCGGCCTGCAGCCCGCCAAGGAAGGCGGCGGCAAGGTCGTCGCCGAGCGCGCCCGCGGTCGCATCGAACCGGAGGACATGGAATGGGCCTATCGCTCGGCCTCGGCGGACCGCAAGTCGGCAAAGTCGCCGCAGGGTGTGTTGTCGGTCGGCGACGTCGTCTATGTCGAGCCGGTTGCCGGCGAGAGCAATCGCTATCGCCTGCGCCAGCCGCCCAAGGTCCAGGGCGGCCTGGTCGCCATGGATCCGCACACGGGCCGTGTTCTGGCCCTTGTCGGCGGCTTCTCCTATGCCCAGTCCGAGTTCAACCGCGCCACCCAGGCGATGCGCCAGCCCGGCTCCTCCTTCAAGCCCTTCGTCTACGCGGCAGCTCTCGATACCGGCTACACGCCGGCCTCGGTCATCCTCGATGCGCCGATCGAATTTGTCTCCGGTGGCCAGGTCTGGCGCCCGCAGAACTACGGCGGCGGTTCCGCCGGTCCGCAGACGCTGCGCATGGGCATTGAAAAATCGCGTAACCTGATGACCGTGCGCCTTGCCAATGACATGGGCATGAACCTGGTGGCGGAATATGCCGAACGCTTCGGCGTCTATGACAAGATGAACCCGGTTCTGGCCATGTCGCTCGGTTCCGGTGAAACCACCGTTCTGCGCATGGTCTCTGCCTATGCCGTGTTCGCCAATGGCGGTAAGCAGATCAAGCCGACGCTGATCGACCGTATCCAGGACCGCCACGGCAAGACGATCTTCCGCCACGAGGATCGCATCTGCGAGGGCTGCAATGCTGATAGCTTCGGCGGCCAGCAGGAACCCAATATCGTCGATAACCGCGAGCAGGTTCTCGATCCGATGACCGCCTACCAGATCACCTCGATGCTGGAAGGCGTCGTCACCCGCGGCACGGCCGCCGGCAAGATCAAGCTCGACCGTCCGGTCGCTGGCAAGACCGGCACATCGAACGACGAAAAGGACGCCTGGTTCGTCGGTTACACGCCGGACCTCGTGGCCGGTGTGTTCATCGGCTTCGACACGCCGGCGCCGCTCGGCCGTGGTTCGACCGGTGGATCGCTCGCGGCACCGGTGTTCAATGATTTCATGCAGGGCGCCGTCGCCGGCAAGCCTGCGGGCAAGTTCTTGGTGCCCGAAGGCATGAGTGTTGTCGCTGTCAATCGCACCACCGGCATGTTTGCCTTGGAAGGCGAGCCGGATACGATCATGGAGGCCTTCAAGCCCGGAACCGGGCCGGCTGACACGCTGTCGGTCATCGGCATGGACGGTTACGCGCCGCCGGAGGAAATTCTGAAAGCGTCGCCCCAGGCAAACCAGGCCGTGACGTCGGGTTCCGGCGGCCTGTTCTGACCCATTGACCCTGGATGCTTGCGCCCGGCCCTTTACAGAAAGGCCGGGCGCAACTATTCGAGGGCCACGTTTTTTTAACCGCTCCCCATCGGACCCGTTTTCCTTCGAGGTTGAGAACCAGACTTATGCGTAATGAAATCGAGAATGTAGTCGACGAAATCAAGCAGGCCATAAGCCTGCTGAGGAGGCATCTTTGACTGGGATCAGGCGGTAAGACGACTGGACTGGTTGAACAACAAGGCCGAAGACCCGAACCTGTGGAATGACGCCCAGGAAGCCCAGAAGCTGATGCGCGAGCGCCAGCAGCTGGATGACAGCATTTCCGGCGTCAAGCGTCTCGAACAGCAGATGTTGGATAATATCGAGCTGATCGAGATGGGCGAGGAAGAGGGCGATGAAAGCATCGTCAAGGATGCCGAGGAGCAGCTGAAGCTGCTCAAGGTCGAAGCGGCCCGCCGCCAGGTCGAAGCCATGCTGTCGGGCGAAGCCGACAGCAACGACACCTATATCGAAGTGCATTCCGGCGCAGGTGGTACCGAGTCGCAGGACTGGGCCAACATGCTGCTGCGCATGTATATCCGCTGGGCCGAAAAACAGGGCTTCAAGGTCGAGGTTCTCGAAGTGCATGACGGCGAAGAAGCCGGCATCAAGTCGGCGACCGTGCATATCAAGGGCCACAACGCCTATGGCTGGATGAAGACCGAATCGGGCGTGCATCGTCTTGTGCGCATCTCGCCCTACGATTCGAACGCCCGCCGCCATACCTCGTTCTCGAGCGTCTGGGTCTATCCGGTCGTCGATGATTCGATCCAGATCGACATCAACGAAAGCGACTGCCGTATCGACACCTATCGTTCGTCCGGCGCCGGCGGCCAGCACGTCAACACCACCGACTCGGCCGTGCGTATCACGCATATCCCGACCGGCATCGTCGTGCAGTGCCAGCAGGAACGGTCGCAGCACAAGAACAAGGCCAAGGCCTGGGATATGCTGCGTGCCCGCATGTACGAAGCCGAGCTGAAGAAGCGCGAAGATGCCGCCAATGCCGAAGCCGCCTCGAAGACGGATATCGGCTGGGGACACCAGATCCGCTCCTACGTCCTGCAGCCCTACCAGCTGGTCAAGGACCTGCGCACCGGCGTTGAAAGCACGGATCCGGACTATGTCCTGAACGGTGGCCTGAACGAGTTCATGGAAGCAGCACTTGCCCACCGCATCAGCGGCAAGGCGGATGCCGTCTCCGATATCGACTGATCGGATTGACTGAAAGGTCACCGGGTCAAACAAAAGAGCGGCGGGGCCTTCACCACGCCGCTCTTTTTTGTGCTTCTTCGGAATACTAAGGCGTTTCGCTAATTGCTTTAGGAGTTGTCGCCGGCTTCGGCCTTTCCCGCAGCGTCAATGTCGCAAGCACCAGCACCGCCGTGGCGCAGGCCGCCACCGTGGCAACCATCGGCAGGGCTGTTCCGTCGGCAAAGATGCTGGCTATCCCGATCACGCTGGATGCCGTGACGAATTGCAGTGTGCCCATCAGGGCAGAGGCCGTGCCGGCAATCTTGCCGTGGCCGTCGAGCGCCAGGACCGCCGAGGTCGGAATGACCATGCCGAGGAAACCATAGGCGACAAACAGCAGGGCACACATCAGCGGCAGGCTGCCGAGACCAAGCTGGAACAGGGCAAACAGGGTCAGCGAGGCCAGAGCGAAGCCGGTCACCGCCGTGCGGATCAGTCGCTTGAGGCCAAACTGCCGCGACAGTCGGCCGTTCATCTGCGAGGCGCCGATGAACGAGATCGCGTTCATCGAGAAGACGACGCTGTAGAGTCTGGGCGACAGGCCGTAGTGGTCGATCAGCACGAAGGACGAGTTCGCGACATAGATCATGTAGCTCGACATGCCGAAGGAGGCGATGAACACCAGCCCGAGATAGTGCGGGTCGCGCAGCAGCGTGCCGTAGCTGACAATCGCGCTTTTGAAGCTGCTCTGGCTGCGTGCCTCGGCGTTGCGTGTTTCCGGCAAGAGCGTCGCCACCAGCACGATGCCGAGGCCGGCCGCCAGGACCATCACCCAGAAGATCGCTCGCCAGCTACCGACGGTGGTCACAAGGCTGCCGGCAAGCGGGGCGAGGATCGGCGAGACGCTGAACACCAGCATCAGCCGCGACATCAGGTGTGCAGCCGCAACACCGGTCAGAAGGTCGCGCACGATCGCCCGACACAGAACGGCACCGGCGCAGGCACCGACACCCTGCAGGGCGCGAAACGCAACCAGCCACTCGATGCTCGGCGCAAGCGCGCAGCCGACACCGGCGAGAGCAAACAGTGCCAGCCCGAAATAGAGTGGCTTCTTGCGGCCGATCATGTCGGACACGGGTCCATAGATCAGCTGCGACAGGCCCATGGCGACGAAGAAGGAAATCAGGCTGGCCTGCACGGCGCTGTCGTCGGCATTCAGCGCGTTGCCGATTTCCGGCAGCGATGGCAGATACATGTCGATGGCAAAGAGGCCGACCGCGGTCAGGAGACCGAGCACGATCGGCAGCGAAGCAGTTGTTTTGTCAGACATCAGGAAATAGCCTTTGCGTCACCCGGTCAGGGAGCGTCGGGGGAGGATCATAAACGGAAAGGGGTATGGTGTTGAGCAGGACGTAGCGCCGTCCGTGAATATGTTGGGGCGCTATGTAAAAAATATTGGACACAATTGTCCAATCTGTCAAGCACCTCTATGGTAAGCCATGGATACAAGAACGCATGCCCCGAATCTGTCGGCACTGGAAACTGGACCACGCACCAAGCGCGATGCCATCATCGATGCGGCCGCCGCTATTTTTTCCGAAAGCGGCTACCAGGGCGCCAGCATCGACGCGATCGCTGTGCGTGCCGATGTGTCCCGCCAGACGGTCTACAATCAGATTGGTGACAAGGAGAAAGTCTTCAAGGCCGTGGTCGCAGAAGTGACACAGCGCTCCAGTGCCGGTTTTTTCTCGGTGCTGGAGACTTTTCCAGACCAGCCGACCAATCTCGAGGATGATCTCGTCGGTTTTGCCGGACGCCTGCTGCGCGTTGCCGTCTGCGAGCCGAATGGTCGCTGGCTTTTGCGCCTGTTATCGCTGGAAGGTGTTCGCCATCCGGAATTGTTCACTTCATGGCGCGAATACGGGCCGGGCCGCAAGCATCCCGCGATGGCCGCCCGCTTTGCCCAACTGGCCCATGCCGGCTATCTCGATGTTGATGATCCATCGCTTGCCGCCCGCCAGTTCATGGCGCTGATCATGTCGGATGTGCGTGCCGACCTGCAATTGGGCATTCCGATCCCGGAGGCCGAACTGGACGGCCTGGCGCGCAATGCGGTCAGGACTTTTCTGCGCGCCTTTGCCCGACGCTGATAGTCCACGCTGATGACCCTATCCGGCCTATCGAATCGGATCCGGTGTTGCGATCAGTTGCTGGCGCGTTCGACGCGGATATCGCCGAGGTCATCGATCAGGACGGTCCATTCCTCGGCTCTGTCGGCCTGCGGGCTGGTCTTCAGGTAGACGGTAGCCATGAAGCCCGGTTCCTCGCCGACGCCGGTCATGCTCTCCGGCATGATGCCGGTTACATAGGGACGAATAGCGGTGAATTCTTCCAGTTCGACGCTCTGCACCAGCCGCGGACCGGCCTCGTCAGCAGCAATCGTCTGCAGGTAGATCTTCGCCGTCCGGTCCGGTTGGCGGATCGCCACCAGCTTGTAATAGCCGCGCGCGCCGTCAGCATCCGACGCGTTGTCTGCGGTTGCCTCCGCCCCGGCAACCGCTGCACCCTCTGGCCCGGTAATCCAGAAACCGCCGCTGACCACGAAGGTCGCCGTCACAGGCAATTGGCCGATCTCGTCGGCCCGCACGGCTACCGTCATCGACACTGACAGTAACAGCGCAAGCAGGCAGCTTTGGACGAGCACAGAGATTTTCATACGACCACCATAAATCGACACCATCAATTGGCAAACTGTTCGGCGAGAATCCTGTCCGACCACGAACGGTCTGGATCCGACAGGATATGCGCCGTCGTGTCCTCCGATTGCTCCACCTCCACCCTGAGCACAGATTTGACCTCGGAATGATCTGCCACCGCATTCACCGGCCGCTTTTCCGGCTCAAGCACCTCCAGAACAACCTTTGCCCTGTTCGGCAGGAGCGCACCACGCCAGCGCCGGGGACGAAAGGCGCTGACCGGCGTCAGCGCTAGCAGCGGCGCCTCCAGCGGCAATATTGGTCCATGCGCCGAAAGATTATAGGCCGTCGAGCCGACCGGCGTCGCCACCATCAGCCCGTCGCAGATCAGTTCCTCCAACCGCACCTGGCCGTCGATCACGACGCGAAGCTTGGCCGCCTGGTAGGATTGCCGAAACAGCGACACTTCGTTGATCGCCAGCGCATACGAAATCGAGCCGTCGGCATTGCTGGTGGTCATCTGCAGCGGGTGGAAATCATTCTCGACCGCCTGCGCAATGCGCTCGTCCAGCCGGTCGGTGGAAAAATCATTCATCAGGAAGCCGACGGAACCGCGGTTCATCCCGTAGATCATCTTGCCGCTGTTCATCGTGTCATGCAGCGTCTGCAGCATGAAGCCGTCGCCGCCAAGCGCCACGATGACATCTGCCTCGGTTGGGGCGACATGGCCGTAGAGCCGAATCAGTTCATCGCGCGAAGCCTGCGCTTCGTCCGTGTTGGAGGCGATAAACGACAGTGACCGGAACGATCGAGACATGGCAGACCCTTTTGAACAGGCGCAAGTGGTACATGACAAACCGTTGGAACCACAAGCCGTTTGCTCCGCCAAACAGTTCTCCCGACTGGCTTTTAGCCCTCGGGCGCCAATCGCGCCCGCTAACCATTTCTTCTAACCATCCTGCAATTTTTTGCTTTACGGCCAATCATTTTGCCCTTAAAGACGGCGCCACTGCCCTTGTAGCTCAGTTGGTAGAGCACCTGATTTGTAATCAGGGGGTCACGAGTTCGAACCTTGTCGGGGGCACCACTTTTTCTCTTCAGTTTGGCTGGGTATTTTGGCATTTGCGCTTATGCGGCGTGGCCGAAATTCCATTGGCCGGCTTGGCGGCGCATAGCTGCAGACGGCCGGGAGCTGAAGCCCACGTCAACGTCATCTCCGCTGAAATACCGCCGGTCGATAGCCGTCTTGTGCAATCGGCTCTAGCCAGCGATGTTCTTGTGTATCCTGCCATCCTTGACGATGATGACGAAATTCTGCGCGGGATCCTCGATCAGCCCGATATTGGCCAGCGGATCACCATCGACCAGCAACAGATCCGCCAGCGCGCCTTCCTCCACCACACCGAGCTTGCCTTCGTAAGGGCTGCGCAATCCTGACAATGCCAGTATCTGGCCATTGTCCGCTGTGGCCATCTTGAGAATTTCGGCCGGTTTGTACCAGCGGGCCAGCTTGGCCATTTGCGCATTCTGGCGTTTGGCCAGCTTGGCGTCGAAAAGCGTGTCGCTGCCCCAGCCGGTCTTGATCTTGTGTTTCTTCGCCAGTGCATAGGCATTGTCCGTGCCGCTGAACATTTCGATCTGCTTTTTCCGATTGGCGGAGCCTTCCGGAAACGGCGTTGCATCCTGATCGTCGAGAAAGGGCTGCAGGCACCACCAGATGCCCTTCTCAGCCATCATCGCGACAGTTGTGTCATCGAGCAGATTGCCATGTTCGATGCATCGCACCCCGGCATTGATCGCCTGCTGCACCGCTTTCGGTGTATAGGCATGCACCGTGGCATAGGTCCCCCAGTTCTCGGCGGCGATGACGCCCGCCTGCATTTCTTCCAGGGTGAACTGGGTCACATCGAGCGGGTCATAGAAGGATGACACGCCGCCGCCGGCCATGAGCTTGATCTGTGATGCACCCAGCGCCAGTTGTTCGCGCGTTCGCTTGCGGACGACGCCCGGATCATCGGCAATGGCCGCGGCGCCCACCTTTTCACTGTAGGAAAAGTCGCCGGGTTGCGCGGGCAGTTCGTTGGGCATGCGGAAGTCGCCGTGCCCGCCGGTCTGCGAGATGAATGCACCCGACGGCCATATGCGTGGCCCTGCCGCCAAGCCTGCGTCAATACCACGCTTCAGGCCGAATGCGGGGCCGCCCATGTCGCGGATCGAGGTAAAGCCACGCATCAATGTGTCATTGGCTTCCTTGACGGCGGCAACATTGATGAAGCCGATATCGGAGGTCAGCACGGCCGCCTGCGGTACCGAGGCAAACATGATGTGGGTGTGTGCATCGATCAGGCCCGGCATCAGCGTCCGGCCATCACCGGCAATCCGGGTAAGCGAGATATCGGCAGGGGCAGCGATTGGCGCGGCCGAGATCGATTTGATCGTATTCCCGACAACCAGGACGTTGGACGGTTCCGACAAATTTTCGGACACACCGTCGAAAATACGGACATTTTCAAACAGGATGCCCGCGGCTCCACCCGTCTGGGCTTCGGCGGTGGTGGAAATGCCCGATAGCCCAGCGGCAGCAAAAAGCGCGCCAGCGCCGAGGAAAAAGCCGCGCCTCGACAGATCCGCATTCATCCTTATCGTCAGCGCATTCAGACTTGGATCGCAACACTTGCAGGTCTCGGGTTCGATCAGCGTTCCATATTTACGTCCAAAGCGTACTGGCATGTCGACACCCCTATGGACCGTGAACTACTCCGGTTTCCCGGCATGATATCAATATTGTTTTTGTCTTCAATCCAATAAATGACGGAGTGTATTTGCGTCTGTCTTTTGATTGTTGTCAAAAAATAAAATTATATTTTCATCTTTATTATTGTTGTCCGTTGCGATTGATTTTCTCGAATTAGTGTTCAGGATCGGGACCGATGTAATGCAGGTCGCCCGCGGTGACCTGTACTGGCCGCGGTTTCATCGGGAGGTTAGGCTTGTGTTCAGGTGTATCGCCAATTTGTCTCGTGCTCTTGCCTGCGTTGCCGCCCTGCTGTTGCTCGGGGCGCCAATCAAAGCACAGGAGGTCAAAGCACAGGAGGCAACAGCACAGGAGGCCACGCTCAACACAGCCGGCGATGCCGCCAAAGCCTCGGCTCTGCCCGGAGACTGGAAGCTGATCGTCAGTCCTTATGTCTGGGCTTTGTCGCTGGACGGCGACGCGTCGCTGGCGGGGTTCGATACGCATGTCGATGTGCCGTTCTCCGAGACACTGAAACACCTCGATCTGGCGATCATGGGCAATGTCGAAGTCACCAATGGGCAGTTTGGCTTCTACTTCGACGGCCAGTATGCGGAGACGAGCCAGGAAGAAGAACTGTTCTCGAATGAGCTGGCTGTCGGCATAACCACGACGACGCTGGCGGTCGGCGCATTCTACCGCGCCTACGAGCACGAACTTGGCGGGCGCACGGTGTTCGATAAACCTCGCGTTTTTGCCCTGGAGCCGACGGTCGGCCTGCGCTGGACAAAACTAGAAGCAACCGTGCAGGCCCTGGGCTTGTCGGCGACCAAGCAGGCGACCTGGACCGATCCATTTGTCGGCGTCCGATTGACCGCCGATCTTGATGAACGCTGGAACCTGTGGGCGGAGGCCGACATTGGCGGTTTCGATATAGGTTCGAAGATCGCCTACAGCGCCCAGGCATTTTTAGGCTATCGCACCTTCGTCCTCGATCATCCGACGGTGTTGCGCCTCGGCTACCGGGTAACCTCGCAGGATTTCGAAACGGAGGATTTCACCGGCGACACGTTCAAGTGGGATGTGACCCAGCACGGCCCCCTGATCGGCTTTTCCATGCAGTTTTAAAGCAAACTGCTGACTGTCGCCAAGGTGACGCTTTCGTGGATCGAAAGATCAGGCGTAGCCGATGAATTCTGGTGCAATCTGGCGATTGGCGCCGTAGTCGCGGGCAAAGGCTTTCTGGCTGCGTCCCTGGACCTGCAGCTCGATGACGGCCGGGCGGGCCACGCCATCGGCATATGTTCCCGTGTCGGGACTGGCCGTTGCGACAGCGCGTTCGGCGATGCGGAGTGAGGTGAGCAATGCCAGCATGATGTTTCCTCCAGGGTCTCGCAGAAACGACGACGTGCCGCACTCGGTTCCCTGTCTACGACGCATTCCGTTGACCAATAGTTAACCATAAATCTTTGAATGAATTTTGACAGGATGCGGCAACTGGGATGGTGTCGGGTCTGGCATCGCTCGCCGACGCTGGCACGGGCAAAGCCTCCGCAACACGTCGCCGCCGCATGATCCCTTGACAATTGTCATATACGCCTGGCGAACCGGCATGCTAGAGCCCGGCTTTCTCGTACAGGAGCAAGGCTGATGGAAGTCCGTGATTCAAATGGAACGGTTCTCAATGAGGGCGACAGCGTCACCCTGGTCAAGGATCTCAAGGTCAAGGGCACGTCCGAGACGCTAAAGCGCGGCACGATGATCAAGGGCATTCACCTGACCGATAATGAAGATGAAGTCGAATGCCGCCATGCCAAGATCAAGGGCCTGGTGCTGCGCACCGAGTTTCTCAAGAAGGCCTGATTATCAAGAGGGCCTGTTTCTCCATCAAGATCTTGCGAGAGACGTGACGCAGGGGCGATGTCTTGCAATAGACAATCGTCAAAATTGCGTGCGTAATGGAGCGGCGGTAATCTTGGCACGGAGCTTCATGATGATCTTCGGTATGACGCCTTTCACGTTTTTTCACGTTCTTCTCAGTTTGATCGGCATCGCGGCGGGTTTCGTCGCGCTGCAGGGCTGGCTGAGGTCCGAACTGCGCTCCGGATGGACAGCGCTTTTCCTCGCCACCACGATTGCAACGGTGGTGACCGGCTTTCTCTTTCCCTACACAGTGTTCACGCCGGCCATCGGCGTTGGCATCATCACCGCAGTGTTTCTGATCGTCGCCGTCTATGCCCTCTATCGCGGGCATCTGTCGGGCCACTGGCGGCCGGCTTTTGTCATCTGTTCGGTGGTCTCGCTCTATCTGAACACCTTCGTTCTGGTGGTGCAGGCCTTCCTCAAGGTGCCGACGCTGAACGCTCTGGCGCCGAACGGCTCGGAGCCGCCGTTTGCCATCGCCCAAGGCCTGGTGCTGGTTGCTTTTCTCGGTCTCGGCTATCTGGCGACGGTCCGCTTCCGTCCCGGATTGGCGGCAGGTTTGCGGTCGCGGTTCTGATCGTCCGCTGCGAGGCGCACCGCCTTCTGGATGATTTAGGTCGGGCAGGGCGTTTGGCGCCCGCTTCCGGTTCGCCATGACCGGTGCTTCAATGGGATGAATACCGCGGGGATGAATACCGCGCTCGCCGGCGAACGCGATTTCGTATCCGCCGCCTCGACGGAATGACTGTCGCGATGGAGCAGCGTTCCGTCGAGAACGGCGAAGACGACAATCATTTCGCCAGATGCTGGCGCGTGGCATAAAGCGCGATCGCTGCCGCATTGGAGACGTTCAGCGACTTGATCGCGCCCGGCATGTCGAGACGTGCCAGCGCAGACACGGTATCGCGCGTCTTCTGCCGCAGGCCCTTGCCTTCGGCGCCGAGCACCAGCGCGATCTTGTCGCCCGTCAGCGTGCTCTCCATCGGTTGCGGGCCGTCCGAATCAAGCCCGATGGAGAAGAAGCCCAGCTTGTGCAGTTCGGCCAGCGCATCCGACAGGTTGGTGATCTGGATATAAGGGATCATTTCCAGTGCGCCCGAGGCCGATTTGGCCAGCACGCCCGATTCGGTCGGGCTGTGGCGCATGGTGGTGATCACCGCACCGGCGCCGAAGGCTACCGCCGAACGCATGATCGCGCCGACATTGTGCGGGTCGGTCACCTGGTCGAGCACCAGAAGCAGCGGGCTTTCCTTCAGCGCTTCAAGCCGGCGCACGGGCAGGGGGCGGGTCTCGAGCATCACGCCCTGGTGTGTGGCTTCTGGACCGAGGATCTTGTCGAGATCCTGCGGGGTAACGATCTCGACCGGGAAGCCGAGGGCGGCCACCGATTCGATTTCGAGCCGGACCAGCGCATTCTGCGTCGCCGAGAGCTTGATCAGCTTGCGCTCGGGATTGTCCAGCGCTGCACGCACCGTATGCAGGCCGTAGAGATGCACCTGGTCGGGCGCCACCGGCGGCGGTGTCCAGTCGGCATTGCTCTTGCGTCGCTTCTGCGGCTGCGGGGTTGGAATTTCGCCACGCTCGCGCTTTGCATCGCGCACCTGGCGGCGCAGCGTAGCATAGTGAGTGTCGCGGGAGGATTTGTCGTCGGGAGTGTCTTTTGCCATGCAGCCTTATAACGCTCGGATGCATCTGGGGATAGACCCGACGCGAAAACCGCGCATTTCTGGGGCTCCGAAATTTTTCGGAATTTTTCCTATGTCATTGTGTTGACATCAGGGAATTGGGCAGTCATATACCCGCCGCAGACCGAGGGGGCGCCGCTCCACCGGTCTGGAATGAAAAGCTTGGTCGCTTTGATCCGGACGAAAAACTGGAGAGATGCCCGAGTGGTTAAAGGGGACGGACTGTAAATCCGTTGGCTCAGCCTACGTTGGTTCAAATCCAACTCTCTCCACCATTCGTCCTCGGATCACACACTGCGGGTATAGCTCAATGGTAGAGCAGCAGCCTTCCAAGCTGAATACACGGGTTCGATTCCCGTTACCCGCTCCAAGTTTTCTACGCAGCAGCTTGAAATAAAACGATTTTATCCATTCGCTTTCCGTTACGGAAAACATGGTTTCGTTTTTCGCTGAGCGCCCCGATCTGGCGGTTTTTTGCCCCCATCCGCAGCGAGCATTTAACGCTTGCGCAATCCTCTCGAAAGCCTTAAACGGCGGGACCAAACCGGTTCGCCCGGGGAAACCCCTTTTCGTTCATAGGAAGCATTCAAATGGCAAAGAGTAAGTTTGAACGCAACAAGCCGCACGTTAACATCGGCACGATCGGCCACGTTGACCACGGCAAGACGTCTCTGACGGCTGCGATCACCAAGTATTTCGGTGAATACAAGGCCTACGATCAGATCGACGCCGCTCCGGAAGAAAAGGCCCGTGGCATCACCATCTCGACGGCACACGTCGAGTATGAGACGCCGGCTCGCCACTACGCCCACGTTGACTGCCCCGGCCACGCCGACTACGTCAAGAACATGATCACCGGTGCGGCCCAGATGGACGGCGCGATCCTGGTTTGCTCGGCTGCCGACGGCCCGATGCCGCAGACCCGCGAGCACATCCTGCTCGCCCGTCAGGTTGGCGTTCCGGCGATCGTTGTGTTCCTCAACAAGGTTGACCAGGTCGACGACGAAGAACTGCTGGAACTGGTCGAACTGGAAGTGCGCGAACTTCTGTCGTCCTACGACTTCCCGGGCGACGACATTCCGTTCGTCAAGGGTTCGGCTCTGGCCGCTCTGAACGACAGCAACAAGACGATCGGCGAAGACGCCGTGCGCGCGCTGATGGCTGCTGTTGACGCCTACATCCCGACGCCTGAGCGTCCGATCGACCTGCCGTTCCTGATGCCGATCGAAGACGTGTTCTCGATCTCGGGTCGTGGTACGGTTGTGACCGGCCGCGTCGAGCGTGGCATCGTCAAGGTTGGTGAAGAAGTCGAGTTCGTCGGCATCCGCGCCACCAAGAAGACGACGGTTACCGGCGTTGAAATGTTCCGCAAGCTGCTCGATCAGGGCCAGGCTGGCGACAACATCGGTGCCCTGGTTCGTGGTATCCAGCGCGACGACGTCGAGCGTGGCCAGATCCTGTGCAAGCCGGGTTCGGTCAAGCCGCACAAGAAGTTCATGGCAGAAGCCTACATCCTGACCAAGGAAGAAGGCGGCCGTCATACACCGTTCTTCACCAACTACCGTCCGCAGTTCTACTTCCGCACCACCGACGTGACCGGCATCGTGTCGCTTCCGGAAGGCACGGAAATGGTTATGCCTGGCGACAACGTCACGGTTCAGGTTGAGCTGATCGTTCCGATCGCGATGGAAGAAAAGCTGCGCTTCGCGATCCGCGAAGGCGGCCGCACCGTCGGCGCCGGCATCGTTGCCTCGATCATCGAGTAATCGATTGACCCAATGAATGAAGAGCCTCGCCGGCAACGGCGGGGCTTTTTTCGTTTTGGCCATGGGTTTGGCGGAGCAAATTGCCGCCTCTGGGCTACGCGTGTTTCAGCGGATGGTCGCAACGATCAAAATGCCGATTGGAAGCCAATGCGTCCCTGCGCGAACGTCTAACCAAGTCCTGCAGCTATTCGTCTGCCTCAGTTCCTGACTGCGACATCTCCACCAGCTTCAGCAGATCCGTGACCAGATAGCCGTTGATGCTCATGCCCCTGACATCGCATTCGGCGATCGACAGGTTGACCAGGCTGGCGAAACGGATGGAGGCTCCATCAAGATCGACATGTCGCAGCGCCGCCGAGCGCATGTCGATATTCTCGAACGTGGCGCTTTCCATCGACGTCTTGCGGAATGTCGCATGATAGGCCCGTGCATCGCTGATCAGTACATTGTCGAGATTGACGTCGCTGAACACGGCTTCTTCCAGATTGACGTCGATGAACCGTGACCCGCTGAGATTGGCGTCTTCGAATTCCGAGGCGGGCAGGGCGGCATTGTGGATACGGATCATGAAGGCTCCCATCGCAGGCAATCGGGCATCGGATTCGTTCACTATTCGCCAATTGCGCCGTGCAGGCAAGCGAGCCTCATGTTCGCGCGCCGGGCAGGCGGACGATCGCGGAAAAGCCACGACATCGATGCTGTGGGTAACGCTCCATAGGGTGCAATTTTCACCATCTGGTAGATATTTAGGAAATAATCTAATTGTCTTAGTAGTATTATGGATGGCGAAAAAAGCCTCCGTTTGCGCAGGCTGCAGGCTGCGGGCTTGGGCTTGGGCTTGGGGCGGTGGCGACGTCGGCGAGCAGCTGGTGCCTCGGCTCAGTTGCGTTTCTCCGCTTCGCGTGGTTTTTTGAATTCGGCAGGCGAGGGCGTGGGGCGGTGCCTTCGAATCAAATTTTGACGGCGACCGGTGCTGCGGCACAGGCGGCAATACGACTCACGGCGGTGCTGAGGCGGATCTGGAGCGGGTCTCGGTCGCGACATGCTGGTCAACCATGCGTGTGCGTTTCAGCCGCCGGACCGGTGCAGGCCGGATTCGGTGGTGATTGTGGCGCGCGAAGTGGGGGGGCTTTGTCGAAAAGGCATAAAAAGCCTCTTGCCAATCGGAGTTTGCCGTCTTAAAGGGTGCGCCATGCCTCGGACAGAACGGTTATGTTCAATCCGCAGGACGGCTTAGGGGTATAGCTCAGTTGGTAGAGCGGCGGTCTCCAAAACCGCAGGTCGTCGGTTCAAGCCCGGCTGCCCCTGCCATTTTCAGCACGGCGCGCATAGCTTCGCGACGTGCTATGATTGATGGCGTAAGCCAAAAAGTTGCTGAAGGTCCGTTTCCCTCTTGTGAAAAAGGGAATCGGTCTTTATGTAGGGTTCAAACAGACACGCGGTGCGTGGGGCTGAGATATTCAGCTTTACGCGCCGTAAATGCGTGGGCATTAAATGGCATCCAAGTCTAATCCATTCGCGTTTCTGCAGCAGGTGCGCTCCGAGACGTCCAAAGTCACGTGGCCTTCGCGCCGCGAGACCGTGATTTCGACGCTCATGGTTCTGGCGATGGTCGTTTTCGCCGCGCTGTTTTTCTTCGGCGCTGACCAGCTCATTGGCTGGCTTCTCAGCCTTGTGCTGAGCCTCGGCAACTAAAACGGACGGAGACGGACATGGCGGCACGTTGGTATATCGTCCACGCATACTCGAATTTTGAAAAGAAGGTCGCTGAGGACATCGAGAACAAGGCCCGTCAGAAGGGTCTCACTCACTTGTTCGAAAAGATCCTCGTGCCGACCGAAAAGGTCGTCGAGGTTCGTCGCGGCCGCAAGGTTGATAGTGAACGCAAGTTCTTTCCTGGCTATGTCATGGTCCGGGCGAATCTGACGGACGAAGCCTATCACCTGATCAAGAATACCCCGAAGGTTACGGGTTTCCTCGGTTCCGACAACAAGCCGGTTCCGATCCCTGATTTCGAAGCCGAGCGTATCTTGGGCCAGGTCCAGGAAGGTGTCGAGCGTCCGAAGTCTTCCGTTACCTTCGAGATCGGCGAGCAGGTTCGCGTCTCCGACGGTCCCTTCGCCTCGTTCAACGGCGTTGTTCAGGATGTCGATGAAGAGCGTTCGCGCCTCAAGGTGGAAGTCTCCATCTTCGGCCGCGCGACCCCGGTCGAACTCGAATACGCTCAGGTCGAAAAGGTCTGAGTGGAGAAGGGGAGGCAACTCCCCGAACCGCGTGGGAGGATGGCAGTCTCTAAGCCGGACTGACCAGACGTACCACGCAACCGCAGCCGCCGGATAAAACCGGCACACCGGAGCCGGGAAATCGGTTCCTTATGAAAGGCAGAGAGATATGGCTAAGAAAGTTGCAGGCCAGCTCAAGCTTCAGGTCAAGGCAGGATCGGCTAACCCGTCCCCGCCAATCGGCCCGGCGCTTGGTCAGCGTGGCGTTAACATCATGGAATTCTGCAAGGCGTTCAATGCCGCCACGCAGGAAATGGAAAAGGGCATGCCGATCCCGGTCGTCATTACCTATTACCAGGACAAGTCCTTCACCTTCGTCATGAAGCAGCCGCCGGTTACCTACTGGCTGAAGAAGGAAGCAAAGATCACCTCCGGTTCGAAGACACCGGGCAAGGGTGCAAAGATCGGTACCATCACCAAGGCTCAGGTCCGTACGATCGCCGAAGGTAAGATGAAGGATCTGAACGCAGCCGACGTCGATGGCGCAATGGCAATGGTCGAGGGCTCTGCCCGCTCCATGGGCCTGGAAGTGGTGGCTTAACATGGCAAAGCTTGCAAAGCGTATTCAGAAGATCCGCGAAGGCGTAGATCCGACCAAACTCGTTGCTCTTTCCGACGCCATCTCGATGGTCAAGGAACGTGCGGTTGCCAAGTTCGACGAAACCGTCGAAATCGCAATGAACCTCGGCGTTGACCCGCGTCACGCCGACCAGATGGTTCGTGGCGTTGTCAACCTGCCGAACGGCACCGGCCGCGACGTTCGCGTTGCTGTCTTCGCACGTGGCGCCAAGGCTGATGAAGCCAAGGCTGCTGGCGCAGACATCGTCGGCGCTGAAGATCTCGTCGAAATCGTCCAGGGTGGCAAGATCGATTTCGATCGTTGCATCGCAACCCCGGACATGATGCCGCTCGTCGGTCGTCTCGGTAAGGTTCTCGGCCCGCGTGGCATGATGCCGAACCCGAAGGTCGGCACTGTGACCATGGACGTCGCTGGCGCCGTCAAGGCTTCCAAGGGCGGTGCTGTCGAGTTCCGCGTCGAGAAGGCTGGTATCATCCATGCCGGTATCGGCAAGGCTTCCTTCGACGCCAAGGCGCTCGAAGAAAACATCAAGGCCTTTGCTGACGCCGTCGTCAAGGCAAAGCCGGCTGGCGCCAAGGGTAACTACGTCAAGCGCGTAGCGATCTCCTCGACCATGGGTCCGGGCGTCAAGATCGATCCTTCGACGGTTACGGTTTAATCCATTTCGGCCGGGGCTTCGCGCCCCGGTCAATCAAGTTTCCGGCCTTTCGGGGCCGGGAATGTCTGGCGTTAAAACCAGACACTCCTGTCCGAGATTGTGGGTGGCCCTCGTGGCCTTAATATTCACCTGCATGAGACGGGGTAAGACCCGATTTTAAACGTCTGTAGACGTCTTGAAGTTCGGTTCGAGCCTTATTCGCCTTGGCATTGAAGCAAAGCTTTGATGCGAGGGGGCAGGATCCTCAAGCGTCGCTCGGGATCTGATGAGTTGGATCCCTTGAGGCAAAAGGCAAACCCGGTGAGGCCTGCAGATTGCGGTCTCATCAACTGGAGACAGACAGTGGAAAGAGCGGAAAAACGCGAATTCGTCACAGAACTGAACGAAGTCTTCAAGGCTTCCGGTTCGGTTGTTGTGGCCCACTATGCTGGTGTCACGGTTGCGCAGATGAACGACTTCCGTTCAAAAATGCGTGCTGCTGGCGGCACCGTCAAAGTCGCGAAGAACCGCCTGGCCAAGATCGCTCTTCAGGGCACGGAAGCCGAAGGGATCACCGATCTCTTCAAGGGTCAGACGCTGATTGCATTCAGCAATGATCCGATCACGGCTCCGAAGGTCGTCATGGATTTCGCCAAGACCAACGACAAGATCGTTGTTCTCGGTGGCGCCATGGGAACAACCACGCTCACCGCCGATGCAGTCAAGTCGCTTGCGACCCTGCCTTCGCTGGACGAGCTGCGTGCGAAGCTGCTGGGCATGATCCAGACACCGGCTACGCGTATCGCAGGTGTGGTACAGGCACCGGCAGCTCAGCTTGCCCGCGTGTTTGCGGCCTATGCAAAGAAGGACGAAGCCGCGTAAGGCGGTTTTTCGCTGTTCATACCCTAACTCGTTCGTTTCGAACCGAACATCTATAAGGAAATAGTAAAATGGCTGATCTCGCAAAGATCGTTGACGACCTCTCGGCTCTGACCGTTCTGGAAGCTGCTGAGCTTTCCAAGCTGCTCGAAGAAAAGTGGGGCGTTTCTGCAGCTGCTCCTGTAGCTGTTGCTGCTGCTGGCGGCGGCGCTGCTGCTGTTGTTGAAGAAGAAAAGACCGAGTTTGACGTCATCCTCACGGATGCCGGCGCAAACAAGATCAACGTCATCAAGGAAGTCCGCGCTATCACAGGTCTCGGCCTGAAGGAAGCCAAGGACCTCGTTGAAGGCGCTCCGAAGGCTGTCAAGGAAGCTGTTTCGAAGGCTGAAGCTGCTGACCTCAAGAAGAAGCTTGAAGACGCCGGCGCTAAGGTCGACGTTAAGTAATATCGGAATGCGGCGGGAGAAGGTTTCCTTCTCTCGCCGGTTTCCTCCGAACATATTACCCAGGAACCGTATGAAAACGGTTCCTGGGTAATGGGTTCTCAAGAGGATGGTCTTGACCCGCGCACCCGGCAAACCGGCCGGCCGCCCGGATCTCGAGACGAGATTGAGTGATCCATTTTTTGACGGAACCGCCTGGCCAGCGGTCACCGTCTGTTGCAGGCCCGGGTGCAAACTGACAAGGAGCGACGATGGCTCAGACCCTTACCTTTAACGGTCGCAGGCGCGTACGCAAGTTTTTCGGAAAAATTCCAGAAGTCGCAGAAATGCCGAACCTTATTGAGGTTCAGAAGGCATCTTATGACCAGTTCCTCATGGTTGACGAGCCGGAAGGTGGCCGTCCCGACGAGGGACTGAATGCCGTTTTCAGGTCCGTATTCCCGATCACCGATTTTTCCGGTGCATCGATGCTGGAATTCGTCTCCTACGAATTCGAACAGCCGAAGTTCGACGTTGACGAATGCCGCCAGCGCGACCTGACCTATGCTGCACCGCTGAAGGTCACGCTGCGCCTGATCGTGTTCGATATTGATGAGGATACGGGCGCCCGCTCGATCAAGGACATCAAGGAACAGTCGGTCTACATGGGCGACATGCCGCTCATGACCAACAACGGCACGTTCATCGTCAACGGCACCGAGCGCGTTATCGTCTCGCAGATGCACCGTTCGCCGGGCGTGTTCTTCGACCATGACAAGGGCAAGAGCCACTCGTCCGGCAAGCTGCTGTTTGCCGCCCGCGTCATCCCGTATCGCGGTTCCTGGCTCGACATCGAGTTCGACGCCAAGGACATCGTCCACGCTCGTATCGACCGTCGCCGCAAGATCCCTGTGACCTCGCTGCTGATGGCGCTCGGCATGGACGGCGAAGAAATCCTGTCGACCTTCTACACCAAGTCGAACTATGTTCGCGACGGCAAGGGCTGGCGCATTCCGTTCACCCCGGAAACGCTGAAGGGCGCCAAGACCATCACCGACATGATCGACGCCGACACCGGTGAAGTCGTGGTCGAAGGTGGCAAGAAGCTCACCCCGCGTCTTCTCCGTCAGCTGACCGACAAGGGCCTCAAGGCTCTGCGCGCGGCCGACGAAGACCTGTACGGCAACTTCCTCGCAGAAGACCTGGTCAATATGGCGACCGGCGAAATCTACATGGAAGCCGGTGCGGAAATCGACGAGAAGACCCTGCCGCAGATCCTCGAAACCGGTTTCGACGAAATCCCGGTTCTGGGCATCGACCACATCAACGTGGGCGCCTACATCCGCAACACGCTGGCCGCAGACAAGAACGAGAACCGTCAGGACGCTCTGTTCGATATCTACCGCGTCATGCGTCCGGGCGAGCCGCCGACGATGGATTCGGCCGAAGCCATGTTCAACTCGCTGTTCTTCGACAGCGAGCGTTATGACCTGTCCGCCGTTGGCCGCGTCAAGATGAACATGCGCCTCGACCTCGACGTCGAAGACACCGTTCGTGTCCTGCGCAAGGACGACATCCTGGCCGTGGTCAAGATGCTGGTCGAACTGCGCGACGGCAAGGGCGAAATCGACGACATCGACAACCTCGGCAACCGCCGCGTTCGCTCGGTCGGTGAATTGATGGAGAACCAGTATCGTCTGGGTCTGCTGCGCATGGAGCGCGCCATCAAGGAACGCATGTCGTCGATCGAGATCGACACCGTCATGCCGCAGGACCTGATCAACGCCAAGCCGGCAGCAGCTGCCGTCCGCGAATTCTTCGGCTCTTCGCAGCTGTCGCAGTTCATGGACCAGGTGAACCCGCTTTCGGAAATCACCCACAAGCGCCGTCTTTCGGCTCTTGGACCGGGTGGTCTGACCCGCGAGCGCGCCGGCTTCGAAGTCCGCGACGTTCACCCGACCCACTACGGCCGTATTTGCCCGATTGAAACGCCGGAAGGCCCGAACATCGGTCTGATCAACTCGCTTGCCACCTTTGCCCGCGTCAACAAGTACGGCTTCATCGAAAGCCCGTACCGCAAGATCATCGACGGCAAGGTGACCAAGGACGTGGTCTACCTGTCGGCAATGGAAGAAGCGAAGTACTACGTCGCCCAGGCCAATTCCGAGCTGACCGCCGACGGCGTGTTCGTCGAAGAGTTCGTCGTTTGCCGTCACTCTGGCGAAGTTATGCTGTCGCCGCGCGACACCATCAACCTGATGGACGTTTCGCCGAAGCAGCTCGTGTCTGTTGCGGCAGCGCTCATCCCGTTCCTGGAAAACGACGACGCCAACCGCGCCCTCATGGGCTCGAACATGCAGCGTCAGGCCGTGCCGCTCCTGCGTGCCGAAGCCCCGTTCGTCGGTACCGGCATGGAGCCGATCGTGGCCCGTGACTCCGGCGCCGCCATCGGTGCCCGTCGCGGCGGCGTGGTCGACCAGGTCGATGCGACGCGTATCGTTATCCGCGCCACCGAAGACCTCGACCCGTCGAAGTCCGGCGTTGATATCTATCGCCTGCAGAAGTTCCAGCGTTCCAACCAGAACACCTGCGTCAACCAGCGTCCGCTGGTCACCGTCGGTGACATCCTGAACAAGGGCGACATCATCGCGGACGGTCCGTCGACCGACCTCGGCGATCTGGCTCTCGGCCGCAACGCGCTCGTCGCATTCATGCCGTGGAACGGCTACAACTATGAGGACTCGATCCTCATGTCGGAGCGCATCGTCTCGGAAGATGTCTTCACCTCGATCCATATCGAGGAATTCGAAGTCATGGCCCGTGACACCAAGCTCGGTCCGGAAGAAATCACCCGCGACATTCCGAACGTTTCGGAAGAAGCGCTGCGTAACCTCGACGAAGCCGGTATCGTTTACATCGGTGCCGAGGTTCAGCCGGGTGACATCCTGGTCGGCAAGATCACCCCGAAGGGCGAAAGCCCGATGACGCCGGAAGAAAAGCTTCTGCGCGCCATCTTCGGTGAAAAGGCGTCCGACGTTCGCGACACCTCCATGCGTATGCCTCCGGGCACGTTCGGCACCGTCGTCGAAGTTCGCGTCTTCAATCGCCACGGCGTTGAGAAGGACGAACGTGCGATGGCGATCGAGCGCGAGGAAATCGAACGCCTCGCCAAGGACCGTGACGACGAACAGGCGATCCTCGACCGTAACGTCTACGGGCGTCTGCTCGACATGCTGCGTGGCCACGTCTCGATTGCCGGTCCGAAGGGTTACAAGAAGGGCGGCGAACTGTCGAACTCCGTCATCTCCGAATATCCCCGCTCGCAGTGGTGGATGTTCGCCGTCGAGGACGAGAAGGCCCAGGCCGAACTCGAAGCCCTTCGCGGTCAGTATGACGAATCCAAGTCGCGCCTCGAACAGCGCTTCATGGACAAGGTCGAGAAGGTCCAGCGCGGCGACGAAATGCCTCCGGGCGTCATGAAGATGGTCAAGGTCTTTGTCGCTGTGAAGCGCAAGATCCAGCCAGGCGACAAGATGGCCGGCCGTCACGGCAACAAGGGTGTTGTCTCGCGTATCGTGCCTGTCGAAGACATGCCGTTCCTCGAAGACGGCACGCATGTGGACATCGTCTTGAACCCGCTCGGCGTGCCTTCGCGCATGAACGTCGGTCAGATCCTCGAAACCCACCTTGCCTGGGCTTGCGCCGGCATGGGCAAGAAGATCGGCCAGATGCTTGAGGACTATCGCAAGCATCTCGACATCACCGACCTGCGCAACGAGCTGACTGGGATCTATGCCTCGGAACAGCACAACGAGGTCTCGTCCTTTGACGATGAATCGCTGGTTCGTCTTGCCGAAGAAGCCAAGCGCGGTGTCTCCATCGCGACCCCGGTCTTCGACGGTGCGCATGAAAGTGACGTGTCCGAGATGCTGACGAAAGCGGGTCTCAACCCGTCGGGTCAGTCTGTTCTGTATGATGGCCGTACCGGTGAAGCTTTCGACCGTCAGGTGACCGTTGGCTACATGTACATGATCAAGCTGAACCACTTGGTCGATGACAAGATCCACGCCCGTTCGATCGGTCCTTACTCGCTCGTCACCCAGCAGCCGCTCGGTGGTAAGGCGCAGTTCGGCGGTCAGCGCTTCGGGGAAATGGAAGTCTGGGCGCTGGAAGCCTACGGCGCCGCCTACACCCTGCAGGAAATGCTGACGGTGAAGTCGGACGACGTGGCCGGCCGTACCAAGGTCTACGAGGCGATCGTCCGTGGCGACGATACCTTCGAAGCGGGCATTCCCGAGAGCTTCAACGTTCTCGTCAAGGAAATGCGCTCGCTGGGCCTCAGCGTCGAACTGGAGAATTCCAAGCTCGACGAAGCGACCGGCGGTCAGCTGCCCGACGCGGCAGAGTAAAAGTTGACAAGGGCGTGCGGGAATTTCTCGCACGCCATTCCCTCCCTGGCCGGGTCCGGACAGGGTGGGAAGTTTTGCCGCATTTCGCGGTTATTGTCATTTAAGGGTTCGGTCCAGCATCCCGGGAATTTGCTGAAACCGATACCCAATTGAGGGCTCTTTTGCCCCATGAAGGAGACAGGCATGAACCAAGAGGTCATGAACCTTTTCAACCCGTCGGTACCGGCGCAGCACTTCGATTCCATCCGGATTTCGATTGCCAGCCCGGAAAAGATTCTTTCGTGGTCCTACGGCGAGATCAAGAAGCCGGAAACCATCAACTATCGTACGTTCAAGCCTGAACGCGACGGTCTTTTCTGCGCGCGTATCTTCGGACCGATCAAGGACTACGAATGCTTGTGCGGCAAGTACAAGCGTATGAAGTACAAGGGCATCATCTGCGAAAAGTGCGGCGTCGAAGTGACGTTGTCGCGCGTTCGCCGTGAGCGCATGGGCCATATCGAGCTCGCTGCACCGGTTGCCCATATCTGGTTCCTGAAATCGCTTCCGTCGCGTATCTCGACCCTTCTCGACATGACGTTGAAGGATGTGGAGCGCGTTCTCTACTTCGAAAACTACATCGTCACTGAGCCGGGCCTGACCTCGCTCAAGGAAAACCAGCTTCTTTCCGAAGAAGAATACATGATCGCTGTCGACGAGTTCGGCGAGGACCAGTTCACCGCCATGATCGGCGCTGAAGCCATCTACGAGATGCTGGCCTCGATGAACCTCGAGAAGATCGCTGGCGACCTGCGTGCTGATCTGGCTGAGACCACCTCGGATCTCAAGCAGAAGAAGCTGATGAAGCGCCTGAAGATCGTCGAGAACTTCATGGAATCCGGCAACCGCCCGGAATGGATGATCATGAAGGTCGTTCCGGTCATCCCGCCGGACCTGCGCCCGCTCGTTCCTCTGGACGGTGGCCGTTTCGCGACCTCCGACCTGAACGATCTCTATCGCCGCGTCATCAACCGTAACAACCGTCTGAAGCGCCTGATCGAACTGCGCGCGCCGGGCATCATCATCCGCAACGAAAAGCGCATGCTGCAAGAATCTGTGGACGCACTGTTCGACAACGGTCGTCGTGGCCGCGTCATCACCGGTGCCAACAAGCGTCCGCTGAAGTCGCTGTCCGATATGCTCAAGGGCAAGCAGGGCCGCTTCCGCCAGAACCTTCTCGGCAAGCGCGTTGACTATTCCGGCCGTTCGGTCATCGTGACCGGTCCGGAACTGAAGCTGCACCAGTGCGGCTTGCCGAAGAAGATGGCGCTCGAGCTGTTCAAGCCGTTCATCTATGCCCGCCTCGACGCCAAGGGTTACTCCTCGACCGTCAAGCAGGCCAAGAAGCTGGTTGAAAAGGAAAAGCCGGAAGTTTGGGATATCCTCGACGAGGTCATCCGCGAGCATCCGGTTCTGCTGAACCGTGCGCCGACGCTCCACCGCCTGGGCATCCAGGCCTTCGAACCCACGCTGGTCGAAGGCAAGGCCATCCAGTTGCATCCGCTCGTCTGCACGGCCTTCAACGCCGACTTCGACGGCGACCAGATGGCCGTTCACGTGCCGCTGTCGCTTGAAGCCCAGCTTGAAGCCCGCGTTCTGATGATGTCGACGAACAACATCCTGCACCCGGCCAACGGTGCACCGATCATCGTTCCGTCGCAGGACATGGTTCTGGGTCTCTACTACCTGTCGATCATGAACCAGAACGAGCCGGGCGAAGGCATGGCCTTCTCCGACATCGGGGAACTGCATCACGCGCTTGAAAACAAGATCGTGACACTGCACTCGAAGATCCGTGGCCGCTTCAAGACCGTTGACGAAGAAGGCAAGCCCGTTTCGAAGATTTTCGAAACGACGCCTGGCCGTATGCTCATCGGCGAACTTCTGCCGAAGAACTTCAAGGTGCCTTTCGACACCTGCAACCAGGAAATGACCAAGAAGAACATCTCCAAGATGATCGACACGGTCTATCGTCACTGCGGTCAGAAAGACACGGTCATCTTCTGCGACCGGATCATGCAGCTCGGCTTCAGCCATGCGTGCAAGGCCGGCATCTCGTTCGGCAAGGACGACATGGTCATTCCGGAAACCAAGGCCAAGATCGTCGGCGATACCGAAAATCTGGTCAAGGAATACGAGCAGCAGTACAATGACGGCCTGATCACCCAGGGCGAAAAGTACAACAAGGTCGTTGACGCTTGGGGCAAGGCAACCGAAAAGGTCGCCGAGGACATGATGGCCCGCATTAAGGCTGTCGAGTTCGATCCGGAAACGGGTCGCCAGAAGCAGATGAACGCCATCTACATGATGTCACACTCGGGTGCGCGTGGTTCTCCGAACCAGATGCGTCAGCTGGGCGGCATGCGCGGCCTGATGGCCAAGCCGTCGGGTGAAATCATCGAGACGCCGATCATCTCGAACTTCAAGGAAGGTTTGACCGTTAACGAGTACTTCAACTCGACCCACGGTGCCCGTAAGGGTCTCGCAGACACCGCTCTGAAGACCGCGAACTCCGGTTACCTGACCCGTCGTCTCGTTGACGTCGCGCAGGATTGCATCGTCAACCTCGTGGATTGCGGCACCGACAAGGGCCTCACCATGACGGCGATCATCGATGCCGGTCAGGTCGTGGCCTCCATCGGCGTCCGCGTTCTCGGACGTACGGCACTGGACGACATCGATCATCCGTTGACGGGTGAGCGTATCGTCGATGCCGGCAAGATGATCCTTGAGCCCGATGTCATCGAGATCGAAAAGGCTGGCATTCAGTCGATCCGTATCCGTTCGGCCCTGACCTGCGAAGTTCAGACCGGCGTTTGCTCGATCTGCTACGGCCGAGATCTGGCCCGCGGTACGCCTGTCAACATGGGCGAAGCCGTTGGTGTTATCGCGGCGCAGTCGATCGGTGAACCGGGTACCCAGCTCACGATGCGTACGTTCCACCTTGGTGGCACGGCAACCGTGGTCGACCAGTCGTTCCTCGAAGCCTCGTACGAAGGCACCGTTCAGATCAAGAACCGCAACATGCTGCGCAATTCCGATGGCAATCTGATTGCCATGGGTCGTAGCCTGGCTGTGACCATTCTTGACGAACGTGGCGTCGAGCGCTCCTCGCAGCGCGTCGCTTACGGTTCGAAGGTCTTCGTTGATGACGGCGACAAGGTGAAGCGCGGCCAGCGTCTGGCCGAGTGGGATCCGTACACACGCCCGATGATGACGGAAGTCGAAGGTATCGTGCATTTCGAGGACGTCGTCGACGGTCTCTCGGTTCTCGAAGCCACCGACGAATCCACCGGCATCACCAAGCGTCAGGTTATCGACTGGCGTTCGACCCCGCGCGGTGCGGATCTGAAGCCGGCCATCGTCATCAAGGACGCTGCAGGCAATGTCCTGAAGATGTCGCGTGGCAGCGATGCTCGCTTCTTCCTCTCGGTGGACGCGATCCTGTCGGTTGAACCTGGTACGAAGGTCTCCCAGGGTGACGTGCTTGCACGTTCGCCGCTGGAAAGCGCCAAGACCAAGGACATCACCGGTGGTCTGCCGCGTGTTGCGGAACTGTTCGAAGCTCGTCGTCCGAAGGATCACGCTATCATCGCTGAGATCGATGGTACGATCCGCCTCGGCCGCGACTACAAGAACAAGCGTCGCGTCATCATCGAGCCGGCGGAAGACGGTGTCGAACCGGTCGAGTACCTGATCCCGAAGGGCAAGCCCTTCCACCTTCAGGACGGCGACTATATCGAAAAGGGTGATTACATCCTCGACGGTAACCCGGCACCGCACGACATCCTGGCGATCAAGGGCGTCGAAGCACTCGCTTCGTACCTGGTCAACGAAATCCAGGAAGTCTACCGTCTGCAGGGCGTTGTCATCAACGACAAGCACATCGAGGTGATTGTTCGCCAGATGCTGCAGAAGGTTGAAATCACCGATGCTGGCGATAGCCATTACATCGTTGGCGACAATGTCGACCGGATCGAAATGGACGACAACAACGACCGCCTGATCGAAGAAGGCAAGAAGCCGTCCTACGGCGATCCTGTTCTTCTCGGTATCACCAAGGCATCGCTGCAGACACCGTCGTTCATCTCGGCCGCATCCTTCCAGGAAACCACAAAGGTTCTCACGGAAGCTGCGATCGCCGGCAAGACCGACACGCTGCAGGGTCTCAAGGAGAACGTCATCGTCGGCCGTCTCATCCCGGCTGGTACCGGTGGCACCATGACGCAGATCCGCCGCATTGCCACTTCGCGCGATGAACTCATCATCGAGGAACGCAAGAAGGGCACCGGCGCGGACGTTGCAACACCGATGCTGCAGAACCTCGCAGGCGAAGCGGCACCTGCTGCCGAATAAGCCGCAATCGGCCGGTGCGACTACGTCGCATCTGCCAGTTTGACAGATGATAGGCGCCCGGGTCTCCCGGGCGCCTTTTTCCGTTCAGGTGGTCGGCACTGGCGCTGACGGCGCTGTTTCCACCCCGGCAAGGTGTAAAACCTGCAGCAGGCGCTCGCAGTCATGGGCGCACAGCAAACAACGCGTTCTGCGCGCTCGCCAATGCAAAAAGGCCACCCGGAAACATCCGGGTGGCCTTGTCGATGTCTGCAAACTGCGGCTCGGTCAGTTGAAGCGGATGATCGCCACTTCGCCTTCGAGCGCGCCCTGGTAGGCGGATGCATGCGGCTCTTCATCCGGTTCGCCGGTGATCATGCCGATCTGGTCGAGGTCGGCTTCGAGGAAACCTTCCTCCGACAGGGCATTGAGTGCCAGCCGCACGGCTGAATCGTCGTCCGGCGCCGTCAACAGCACATGCAGATCGATCGGCTCGCCGCCTTCGGTTTCGTATGCCTTTGCGATGATGATGAACACCATCGGCTCGTCGCGATTGTTGTCGTTGTCGGGACTGGTGATCATGGCGTCTGGTCTTCTTGTTCGAGTGTCACGATTCTCTGTGGATCGAATCGTCCAGGGGCAGGGTAGGGTGAATTGACCTTGCCCAACTCCTTATCTAGAAGTTTCCCGGATCAAGCCAAGCCAATTCGACAGGCGCCGCCGTTTTTCCCATGCGGATAACCGCCAAAGGCCTGCTCTACAGGCCTTCCGGCCATTAATTTTCGATAGAGACTTGACGCAAGAGGGGGAAAACAGTATTCCCCCGGCCATCAGAGCCCATGTGAGGCCGGGTTTTTTGGGACGCCGCGTCCTGAAGTTCGCCTCAAACAAGGTTCTTTACGCACGTTGACGACACGAATGCTGCACGCATGACGCATTTTTCGGAATGCGTCCTCTGTCTTTTGTGGTCCATCCGCTTGAAACGGATCGGGCCACATTTTGCGCATGAAGAAAATGTGCGGCCGCCGCCGGAAACGGCAAAACCGTGGGCTCGCAAGGGCTTGAGAGACTAAATTTGCAAGGGATGGTTATATGCCTACCGTAAACCAGCTGATCCGCAAGCCGCGTCAGGCACAGGTAAAGCGCAACAAGGTACCTGCTCTGCAGGAAAACCCACAGAAGCGCGGCGTTTGCACCCGCGTTTATACGACGACCCCGAAGAAGCCGAACTCGGCTCTGCGTAAGGTCGCCAAGATCCGTCTGACCAATGGCTTCGAAGTCATCGGCTACATTCCGGGTGAAGGTCACAACCTGCAGGAACACTCTGTCGTCATGATCCGTGGCGGCCGCGTAAAGGACTTGCCGGGCGTTCGTTACCACATCATCCGCGGCGTTCTCGATACCCAGGGTGTCAAGAACCGTAAGCAGCGCCGTTCCAAGTACGGTGCCAAGCGTCCGAAGTAATTCGGCCTTATAGATTTAACGGCGCTGCGCGAGGTTCTCCGCGTGGTAAAGCGTCCTAACCGTTGAGAGACAAACTAGTATGTCCCGTCGCCATAGTGCAGAAAAGCGCGAAATCAATCCGGACCCGAAGTTCGGCGATCTCGTCGTCACCAAGTTCATGAACGCCATCATGCTTCACGGCAAGAAGTCGGTCGCTGAAAACATCGTTTACGGTGCTTTCGATGTGGTCCAGGCTAAGGCCAAGGCAGAGCCGATCGCAATCTTCCATCAGGCGCTCGACAACGTCGCGCCGCATGTTGAAGTGCGTTCGCGCCGCGTTGGTGGTGCAACTTACCAGGTTCCCGTTGACGTTCGTCCGGAGCGCCGTCAGGCCCTCGCCATCCGTTGGCTGATCGCTGCCGCTCGCAAGCGCAACGAGACCACCATGATCGACCGCCTGTCGGGCGAACTGATGGACGCGTCCAACAACCGTGGCTCCGCTGTCAAGAAGCGCGAAGACACGCACAAGATGGCCGACGCAAACCGCGCCTTCTCGCATTACCGTTGGTAATCTGAACCGATCGAATATTGAAAGGCAGTCCATTATGGCTCGCGAATATAAAATCGAAGACTACCGCAACTTCGGTATCATGGCGCATATCGACGCCGGCAAGACCACGACCACCGAACGCATCCTCTACTACACCGGTAAGTCTCACAAGATCGGCGAAGTCCATGACGGCGCTGCTACGATGGACTGGATGGAGCAGGAGCAGGAACGTGGTATCACCATCACGTCCGCTGCCACCACGACCTACTGGAAGGGTCGCGACGGCACGATGCGCCGCTTCAACATCATCGACACCCCCGGCCACGTTGACTTCACCATTGAAGTCGAACGTTCGTTGCGCGTGCTCGACGGTGCGATTGCTCTTCTCGATGCCAACGCCGGTGTAGAGCCGCAGACGGAAACCGTCTGGCGCCAGGCTGAGAAGTACAACGTCCCGCGGATGATCTTCTGCAACAAGATGGACAAGACCGGTGCTGACTTCTACCGCTCGGTAGAGATGATCAAGACCCGTCTCGGCGCCATCGCTGTCGTCATGCAGCTGCCGATCGGTGCAGAATCCGAATTCAAGGGCGTCGTTGACCTGATCGAGATGAACGCGCTCGTATGGCGCGATGAATCCTTGGGTGCGGCTTGGGATGTCGTTGAAATCCCGGACGACCTGAAGGAAAAGGCCGTCGAATATCGCGAAAAGATGATCGAACAGATCGTTGAAGTCGACGAACAGGCGATGGAAGACTACCTGAACGGCATCATGCCGGACAACGAAAAGATCCGCGCACTCGTTCGCCGCGGCACCATCGACGTCAAGTTCCATCCGATGTTCTGCGGCACAGCGTTCAAGAACAAGGGCGTACAGCCGTTGCTCGACGCCGTTGTCGAATACCTGCCGTCGCCGCTGGACATCCCGGCGATCAAGGGCATCGACTTCAAGACCGAAGCTGAAATCGAGCGTCATGCCGATGACAGCGAGCCGCTTGCTATGCTCGCGTTCAAGATCATGAACGACCCCTTCGTCGGTTCGCTGACCTTTGCACGTATCTATTCGGGCAAGCTCGAAAAGGGCGTCTCGGTTATGAACACGGTCAAGGACAAGCGCGAGCGTGTCGGCCGTATGCTGCAGATGCATTCCAACAGCCGTGAAGACATCGAAGAAGCCTTCTCGGGCGACATCGTTGCTCTGGCTGGCCTCAAGGAAACCACGACTGGCGATACGCTCTGCGATCCGCTGAAGCCGGTTATCCTCGAGCGCATGGAATTCCCGGAACCGGTCATCCAGATCGCGATCGAGCCGAAGTCCAAGGGCGACCAGGAAAAGATGGGCCTCGCGCTCAACCGCCTGGCAGCTGAAGACCCGTCGTTCCGCGTCAAGACCGACCAGGAATCCGGCCAGACGATCATCGCAGGCATGGGCGAACTTCACCTCGACATTCTCGTTGACCGTATGCGTCGCGAGTTCAAGGTTGAAGCCAACGTCGGTGCTCCGCAGGTTGCCTACCGCGAAACCATCACGCGGAACCACGAAGAAGACTACACGCACAAGAAGCAGTCCGGTGGTACCGGTCAGTTCGCGCGCGTCAAGATCGTCTTCGAACCGAATCCGGAAGGTGACGAGTTCAAGTTCGAATCCAAGATCGTCGGTGGTGCTGTTCCGAAGGAATACATCCCGGGCGTTCAGAAGGGTATCGAAAGCGTTCTGTCTTCGGGTCCGCTTGCTGGCTTCCCGATGCTCGGTGTCAAGGCAACCCTGATCGACGGCGCTTACCACGACGTTGACTCCTCGGTTCTCGCCTTCGAAATCGCCTCGCGTGCTTGCTTCCGTGAAGCAGCCAAGAAGGCTGGCGCACAGCTGCTCGAGCCGATGATGAAGGTCGAAGTTGTCACGCCGGAAGATTACGTCGGTGACGTCATCGGCGACCTGAACTCCCGTCGTGGCCAGATCCAGGGCCAGGAACAGCGCGGCATCGCGATCGTGATCAACGCTCACGTTCCGCTCGCCAACATGTTCAAGTACGTCGACAACCTGCGCTCCATGTCGCAGGGCCGCGCCCAGTACTCGATGGTGTTCGACCACTATTCGCCGGTCCCGAGCAACGTTGCTGCAGAAATCCAGGCAAAGTATTCCGGTCAGAAGTGACCGGAACACACCAAAGCCTTTAAGAAATAAACAGAATTCCCCTTAACGGGATCAAGAATGGAGAGCCGAAAATGGCAAAGAGTAAGTTTGAACGCAACAAGCCGCACGTTAACATCGGCACGATCGGCCACGTTGACCACGGCAAGACGTCTCTGACGGCTGCGATCACCAAGTATTTCGGTGAATACAAGGCCTACGATCAGATCGACGCCGCTCCGGAAGAAAAGGCCCGTGGCATCACCATCTCGACGGCACACGTCGAGTATGAGACGCCGGCTCGCCACTACGCCCACGTTGACTGCCCCGGCCACGCCGACTACGTCAAGAACATGATCACCGGTGCAGCGCAGATGGACGGCGCGATCCTGGTTTGCTCGGCTGCCGACGGCCCGATGCCGCAGACCCGCGAGCACATCCTGCTCGCCCGTCAGGTTGGCGTTCCGGCGATCGTTGTGTTCCTCAACAAGGTTGACCAGGTCGACGACGAAGAACTGCTGGAACTG
Organism: Rhizobium sp. 18065; assembly: GCF_902706095.1. Classification (GTDB taxonomy): domain Bacteria; phylum Pseudomonadota; class Alphaproteobacteria; order Rhizobiales; family Rhizobiaceae; genus Allorhizobium. The sequence continues at coordinate 282,230 of NZ_CACSJP010000006.1, read as the reverse complement.
GTCGAACTGGAAGTGCGCGAACTTCTGTCGTCCTACGACTTCCCGGGCGACGACATTCCGTTCGTCAAGGGTTCGGCTCTGGCTGCTCTGAACGACAGCAACAAGACGATCGGCGAAGACGCCGTGCGCGCGCTGATGGCCGCTGTTGACGCCTACATCCCGACGCCCGAGCGTACGATCGACCTGCCGTTCCTGATGCCGATCGAAGACGTGTCCTCGATCCCGGGGCGTGGTACGGTTGTGACCGGCCGCGTCGAGCGTGGCATCGTCAAGGTTGGTGAAGAAGTCGAGTTCGTCGGCATCCGCGCCACGAAGAAGACGACGGTTACCGGCGTTGAAATGTTCCGCAAGCTGCTCGATCAGGGCCAGGCTGGCGACAACATCGGTGCCCTGGTTCGTGGTATCCAGCGCGACGACGTCGAGCGTGGCCAGATCCTGTGCAAGCCGGGTTCGGTCAAGCCGCACAAGAAGTTCATGGCAGAAGCCTACATCCTGACGAAGGAAGAAGGCGGCCGCCATACGCCGTTCTTCACCAACTACCGTCCGCAGTTCTACTTCCGCACCACCGACGTGACCGGCATCGTGTCGCTTCCGGAAGGCACGGAAATGGTTATGCCGGGCGACAACGTCACGGTTCAGGTTGAACTGATCGTTCCGATCGCGATGGAAGAAAAGCTGCGCTTCGCGATCCGCGAAGGCGGCCGCACCGTCGGCGCCGGCATCGTTGCCTCGATCATCGAGTAATCGATTGACGAATAGTCGGCGACGGTGTATGTCGCCGACCACAATCAGAATCGTACGGTGATTGCATCGTGCGATTCTAGCGCTGTATTCACGAAACTCGGAAACGGGTTTTGGGCGGCAGGGCACCTCAGACAATAAGTGACAGGGACACCCTCACGGTGTCCCTGTGATTTTTGAAAATTAGGGGCCGGCCGTAATTGGTAATTCACTGTCTCTGCGCATGCGGGACGCAAGTAAAAACAAGGACAAGTCGAATGAACGGCCAGAATATCCGCATCCGCCTTAAAGCGTTTGATCACCGGGTTCTCGATGCCTCTACGCGCGAAATCGTGCAGACGGCAAAGCGCACAGGTGCAAGCGTCCGCGGTCCGGTACCGCTCCCGACCCGAATTGAAAAATTCACTGTTAACCGTTCGCCGCACGTCGACAAGAAGAGCCGCGAACAGTTTGAGATGCGCACTCACAAGCGCCTGCTTGATATCGTTGATCCTACCCCGCAGACAGTTGACGCTTTGATGAAGCTCGACCTGGCTGCTGGCGTCGACGTTGAGATCAAGCTCTAAGATGAAATTCCGGCGAGAGCCGAAATAACAAGGAAGGTACGTGGCAAGACCTGCCAACGACTTCTCGAAACGGGAAACCCGATGGCTCGGAAGGGCTTGAGTGGAATCCTTAAACAAAGAGGCGGGCGAGGGATCTCACAAAGGATCCTGAAGCGACTCTCAAGAGGAATGAACCAATGCGTTCAGGTGTGATTGCACAGAAAGTGGGAATGACGCGCGTCTACAACGACGCCGGCGAGCATATCCCGGTAACAGTTCTGCGTATGGACAACGTACAAGTCGTTGCTCAGCGCACTGTTGAAAAGAACGGCTACGTAGCGCTTCAGCTCGGTGCCGGTAACTCCAAGGTCAAGAATACGTCGAAGGGCCTGCGCGGCCATTTCGCCGCAGCAAGCGTCGAGCCCAAGGCAAAGCTTGTTGAATTCCGCGTGTCGGAAGACAACATGATTGACGTTGGCGCACAGATCACGGCTGGCCATTTTGAAGCCGGCCAGCTGGTCGACGTCACCGGTACGACCATCGGTAAGGGTTTTGCTGGTGCTATGAAGCGCCACAACTTCGGTGGTCTTCGCGCGACCCACGGTGTGTCCGTATCGCACCGTTCGCACGGTTCGACCGGTTCGAACCAGGATCCGGGTAAGGTCTGGAAGGGCAAGCGCATGGCTGGTCACATGGGCCAGACCCGCGTCACCACCCAGAATCTCGAAGTCGTTTCGACCGATGAAGATCGTGGTCTTATCCTTGTGAAGGGCGCCGTTCCCGGTTCCAAGGGTTCCTGGATCATCGTCCGCGACGCCGTCAAGTCGGCGAAGTAAGGGAGCCAAGGACATGGAATTTAACGTCAAGACCCTCGAGGGCAAAGAAGCCGGCATGGTTTCTCTGTCTGACGACATTTTCGGCCTCGACCCGCGCGAGGATATCATCGCTCGCATGATCCGTTGGCAGCTTGCCAACAAGCGTCAGGGCACGCACAAGACGAAGACCCGTGCGGAAGTTTCCCGTACCGGCGCCAAGATGTACAAGCAGAAGGGCACCGGTCGTGCTCGTCACCATTCGGCTCGCGCCCCGCAGTTCCGCGGCGGTGGTAAGGCTCATGGCCCGGTTGTTCGCAGCCACGCTCATGACCTGCCGAAGAAGGTTCGTGCTCTTGCTCTGCGTCACGCCTTGTCGGCCAAGCTGAAGTCGGAAGATCTGATCATCATCGATCAGCTGATCTCTGCTGAAGCAAAGACCAAGACGCTTGTCGGTACGTTCGAGCTGCTCGGCCTCACCAATGCTCTCGTCATCGGCGGCGCCGAAATCGACAGCAACTTCAAGCTCGCTGCCGCAAACATCCCGAACATCGATGTTCTGCCGGTTCAAGGCATCAACGTTTATGACATCCTGCGTCGTGGCAAGCTCGTGCTGTCCAAGGCTGCGGTTGAAGCTCTGGAGGAGCGGTTCAAATGACTGATCTTCGCCACTACGATGTGATCGTGTCTCCGTCGATCACCGAAAAATCGACCACGGTTTCCGAATTCAACCAGGTCGTCTTCAACGTCGCCAAGGGTGCCAGCAAGCCGGAAATCAAGGCTGCTGTCGAAGCGCTCTTTGGCGTCAAGGTTACCGCCGTTAATACGCTGCTCCGCAAGGGCAAGACCAAGCGTTTCCGCGGCTTCGCCGGCAAGCAGAAGGACGTCAAGAAGGCGATCGTCACGCTTGCCGAAGGTCAGTCCATCGACGTGTCGACGGGCGTCTGAGGTAGGGAACAAGTACAATGGCATTGAAAAGCTTTAACCCGATCACGCCGAGCCAGCGCCAGCTGGTCATCGTCGACCGCTCGGGCCTCCACAAGGGCAAGCCGGTAAAGGCTCTGACCGAAGGTCTCTCCAAGAGCGGCGGTCGTAACAACCTCGGCCGTATCACTGCTCGCTTCATCGGCGGCGGTCACAAGCGCACCTACCGTCTGATCGACTTCAAGCGTCGCAAGTTTGAAGTTGAAGGCACGGTCGAGCGTCTGGAATACGACCCGAACCGCACCGCCTTCATCGCCCTGGTGACCTACACCGACGGCGAACAGGCCTACATCCTGGCTCCGCAACGCCTCGCTGCCGGCGACAAGGTCATCGCGTCTGAAAAGGCCGTTGACGTCAAGCCTGGCAACGCCATGCCGCTGCAGTCGATCCCGGTTGGTTCGATCGTGCACAACGTCGAGATGAAGCCAGGCAAGGGCGGTCAGATTGCTCGCTCTGCAGGCACCTATGTTCAGCTGGTCGGCCGCGATGCCGGCATGGCAATCCTTCGCCTGAATTCCGGCGAACAGCGTCTGGTACCTGGCTCTTGCCTCGCAACCATCGGCGCCGTTTCCAACCCGGACCACGGCAACATCAATGATGGCAAGGCGGGTCGTACTCGCTGGCGCGGCAAGACACCGCATAACCGCGGTGTCGTCATGAACCCGGTCGACCACCCGCACGGCGGTGGTGAAGGCCGCACATCCGGTGGTCGTCACCCGGTATCCCCGTGGGGCAAGCCGACCAAGGGTAAGCGGACTCGTTCGAACAAGTCGACCGACAAGTTCATCATGCGCTCGCGCCACCTGAAGAAGAAGTAAGAGAGGTAGTCTGAAATGGCTCGTTCAGTATGGAAAGGCCCGTTCGTCGACGGCTATCTTCTCAAGAAGGCTGAGAAGGTTCGCGAAGGCGGTCGCAGTGAAGTGATCAAGATGTGGAGCCGTCGCTCCACCATCCTGCCTCAGTTCGTCGGCCTCACTTTCGGCGTCTACAACGGCAGCAAACATATTCCGGTCAACGTCAACGAAGACATGGTCGGTCACAAGTTCGGTGAATTCTCTCCGACCCGGACCTACTATGGTCACGGCGCGGACAAGAAGGCGAAGAGGAAGTAATCATGGGCAAGGCAAAAGCCGAACGCCGGCTCAAGGACAATGAGGCGCAGGCCGTAGCACGTACGCTGCGCGTCAGCCCTCAGAAGCTCAACCTGGTTGCCGCGCTGATCCGCGGCAAGAAGGTAGAGCGCGCTCTCGCTGACCTGGAATTCTCCCGCAAGCGTATCGCAGCGACCGTCAAGAAGACGCTCGAATCCGCGATTGCAAACGCCGAGAACAACCATGACCTCGACGTCGACCAGCTGGTTGTCGCCGAAGCCTATGTTGGCAAGTCGATCGTCATGAAGCGTTTCCACGCTCGTGGCCGCGGCCGCGCATCGCGCATCGAAAAGCCGTTCTCGCACCTCACCATCGTGGTGCGCGAAGTCGAAGCCAAAGTGGAGGCCGCATAATGGGTCAGAAAATCAATCCAATCGGTTTCCGCCTCGGCATTAACCGCACTTGGGACAGCCGTTGGTTCGCCGACAATGCCGAATACGGCAAGCTGCTCCACGAAGACCTGAAGATCCGCGCTTACCTGATGGAAGAGCTGAAGCAGGCTGGTATCGCTAAGGTCGTCATCGAGCGTCCGCACAAGAAGTGCCGCGTCACGATCCACTCGGCTCGCCCGGGTCTGATCATCGGCAAGAAGGGTGCAGACATCGAGAAGCTTCGCAAGAAGATCTCGTCGATGACGAACTCCGAGACGCATCTCAACATCGTTGAAGTGCGCAAGCCGGAAGTCGACGCAACGCTCGTTGCCCAGTCGATCACCCAGCAGCTCGAGCGTCGTATTGCATTCCGTCGCGCTATGAAGCGCGCCGTTCAGTCGGCAATGCGTCTCGGTGCCGAAGGCATCAAGATCACTTGCGCCGGCCGCCTCGGCGGCGCGGAAATCGCACGTACCGAATGGTACCGCGAAGGCCGCGTGCCACTTCACACCCTGCGTGCAGACATCGATTACGGTACGGCTGAAGCCGCAACCGCATACGGCATCTGCGGCGTCAAGGTCTGGATCTTCAAGGGCGAAATCCTTGAGCACGATCCGATGGCCTCCGAGCGCCGTGCGATGGAAGGCGATGCGCAGGGTCCGGCAAGCCGTGAACGTGGCGACCGTCGCCGCGAGAACGCTTGATTAGCGCTGGCGAAAGATAAGTTCGGAGAATAAGAAAATGTTGCAGCCAAAGCGTACTAAGTACCGCAAGCAGTTCAAGGGCCGCATCAAGGGTGTTGCCAAGGGCGGTTTCGACCTGGCATTCGGCGAGTTCGGTCTCAAGGCTCTTGAGCCTAACCGCGTCAACGCCCGCGAAATTGAAGCTGCTCGTCGTGCGATCACTCGCTACATGAAGCGTGCAGGCCGTGTATGGATCCGGGTATTCCCCGACGTTCCAGTCACAGCCAAGCCGACCGAAGTGCGTATGGGTAAGGGTAAGGGTTCGGTTGAATACTGGGCCTGCAAGGTCAAGCCCGGCCGTATGATGTTCGAGCTCGATGGTGTCTCTGAGGAAATCGCTCGTGAAGCGCTTCGTCTCGGCTCTGCCAAGCTCTCGGTCAAGACGCGCTTCGTTCAGCGCATTGCAGAGTAAGGATCAGGTTCATGAAAGCCGCAGACGTCCGCGCCATGAGCGCCGATCAACTGAATGACGAGCTTGCCAAGCTTAAGAAGGAGCAGTTCAACCTGCGCTTCCAGAAGGCAACAGGCCAGCTTGAAAAGTCGTCCCGCGTCAACGAAGTCCGCAAGGATATCGCCCGCGTGAAAACCATTGCCCGCCAGAAGGCGGCAGAAGCCAAGGCCTAAGGAAGAATAATATGCCAAAACGCATTCTGCAGGGCGTCGTCGTCAGCGACAAGAACGACAAGACCATCGTGGTCCGCGTCGAGCGTCGTTTTGCCCATCCGCTGCTTCAGAAGACCGTTCGCCGGTCGAAGAAGTACAAGGCGCATGACGAGAACAATCAGTACAAGACCGGTGACGTCGTTTCCATCGAGGAATGCGCACCGATCTCCAAGGACAAGACCTGGACGGTTATCGCCGCCCAGGCTTAATTTACGGAGTTTCTGCGCAAGGGCTTGCACCTTGCGCAGAATTCTGTATGAAGCAGGCCATTGGCGCAAGAACGCTCGGAATCGGGCGTTCTTTTGCTTTGAGCGCACGGAAGGTCCCGTATGGGAAACCACCCTGTATTTATCTTCCCGCGCACAGTCGACATTTACCATAAGCCGGAATAGGGGGCTCGCGCCCAACCGTCTCGGTTACAACAAGAAGGCGACCTGACATGATTCAGATGCAGACTAACCTCGACGTCGCGGATAATTCCGGCGCACGTCGTGTCATGTGCATCAAGGTGCTGGGCGGCTCCAAGCGCAAGTACGCTTCGGTCGGCGATATTATCGTCGTCTCGATCAAGGAAGCCATCCCGCGCGGCCGCGTGAAAAAGGGTGACGTGATGAAGGCGGTTGTTGTTCGTACCGCCAAGGACATCCGTCGCGCTGACGGCAGCGTCATTCGATTCGATAACAACGCTGCTGTTCTTATCGACAACAAGAAAGAGCCGATCGGCACCCGTATCTTCGGACCGGTTCCGCGCGAACTTCGCGCCAAGAACCACATGAAGATCATCTCGCTGGCTCCAGAAGTACTGTAAGGAGCGGGAAGCGATGAATAAGATCCGCAAAGGCGACAGCGTTGTCGTACTCTCCGGCAAGGACAAGGGCCGCACTGGCGAAGTCCTGCAGGTTATGCCGAAAGAAGATCGCGCATTTGTGCGTGGTATCAACATGGTGAAGCGCCACCAGCGTCAGTCTCAGACGCAGGAAGCTGGCATCATCAACAAGGAAGCCTCCATTCACCTGTCCAACATTGCCATCGTCGGCAAGGACGGCAAGCCGACCCGCGTTGGTTTCTCCGTCGTCGACGGCAAGAAGGTGCGTGTGGCCAAGCGTTCGGGGGATGTGATCGATGGCTGAGTCCAAGTACGAGCCGCGGCTCAAGGCTGAATACGTTTCCCGCATTCGCGCAGCGATGCAGGAGCAGTTCTCCTACGCCAACGAGATGATGATCCCCAAGCTGGACAAGATCGTCATCAACATGGGTGTTGGTGAAGCAACCGCCGATTCGAAGAAGCCCACAGTGGCAGCTGCGGACCTGGCAGCGATCGCCGGCCAGAAGCCGGTTATCACCAAGGCACGCAACTCCATCGCAGGCTTCAAGGTTCGCGAATTCATGCCGATCGGTGCGAAGGTTACTCTTCGTGGCGCCCGCATGTATGAATTCATGGACCGCCTGATCAACATCGCGCTTCCGCGCGTTCGCGACTTCCGAGGCCTGAACCCGAAGAGCTTTGACGGCCGTGGCAACTTCGCCATGGGCATCAAGGAGCACATTGTGTTCCCTGAGATCAACTACGATAAGGTTGATCAGATGTGGGGCATGGACATCATCGTTTGCACGACGGCGCCGACGGACGACGAAGCACGGGCTCTTTTGAAAGAGTTCAACTTCCCGTTCCGTACATAACCGTAACGACGAGCGTAGAAGAGGAACTTCCATATGGCGAAGACAAGCGCAGTTGAAAAGAACAAGCGCCGCCGCAAGTTGGTCGGTCAGCACGCCGCTAAGCGGGCCGCGCTGAAGGCGATCATCATGAACCAGTCGCTCTCGATTGAAGATCGGTTCAAGGCAACACTGAAGCTCGCGGATCTGCCGCGCGATGGCTCCAAGACACGTGTTCGCAATCGTTGCGAAGTGACTGGCCGCCCGCGTGCGTTCTATCGCAAGCTTGGTATGTCGCGTATCGCACTTCGCGAACTGGGCAATTCCGGCAAGGTGCCGGGCATTGTCAAGTCGAGCTGGTAAGGAGACGGGCAAATGACGATGACTGATCCGTTGGGCGATATGCTCACCCGAATCCGCAATGGCGCCGCACGCCGCAAGAGCTCGGTGAACACACCGGCCTCGAACCTGCGCGCACGCGTTCTCGATGTCCTGCAGGCCGAAGGTTATATCCGCGGCTATTCCCAGGTCGATTACGGTAATGGCAAGTCCGAGCTGCAGATTGAACTGAAGTACTACGAAGGTGCTTCGGTCATCCGCGAAATCGGCCGTGTCTCCAAGCCGGGCCGCCGAGTTTATGTCTCGGTTAAGTCCATCCCGCAGGTCGCGAACGGCCTCGGCATTACGATCCTTTCGACTCCGAAGGGTGTAATGGCCGATCACCAGGCTCGCGAACAGAATGTTGGTGGCGAGGTTCTTTGCTCGGTCTTCTAAGGCTGAGCAAGGATCTCCCTAGCGAACAGACAGGATTCTAAAATGTCTCGTATCGGTAAAAAGCCCGTTCAGGTTCCTGCAGGGATCACGGCCTCGGTTGAAGGCCAGAAGGTAACTGCAAAGGGCCCCAAGGGCGAACTCTTCTTCGTCGCCAATGACGAAGTCTCCGTGAAGCTTGAAGACAACGCTGTTGTCGTCCAGCCGATCAACCAGTCCAAGGATGCTCGTTCGAAGTGGGGCATGTCCCGCACGATGATCGAAAACATCTTCAAGGGCGTCAAGGACGGTTACGAGCGCAAGCTCGAGATCAACGGCGTTGGTTACCGCGCAACTCTGCAGGGCAAGAACCTGCAGCTGGCGCTCGGTTTCAGCCATGACGTTGTCTACGAACCGCCGGTCGGTATCTCGATCGCTGTTCCTAAGCCGACTGAAATCGTCGTCTCCGGCATTAACAAGCAGCAGGTCGGCCAGGTCGCCGCTGAAATCCGCGAATATCGCGGACCCGAGCCTTACAAGGGCAAGGGTGTTAAGTATGCCGAAGAGCGGATTGTCCGCAAAGAAGGCAAGAAGAAGTAAGGAACGCGCGAAATGGCAAGCAGAAAAGAAGCACTTGTTCGTCGTGCCAACCGCGTACGACGTCAGATCAAGGCGGTGGCCAATGGCCGTCCGCGTCTGTCGGTACATCGCTCGTCGAAGAACATCTACGCTCAGATCATCGACGACGTCGCTGGCAAGACCCTCGCGGCTGCCTCGACGCTCGACGGCGGCCTGAAGACTGGTCTCAAGACCGGCGCCGATGTTGCAGCAGCTGCTGCAGTTGGCAAGCTCGTTGCAGAACGCGCTGTCAAGGCTGGCGTCAAGGATGTCGTATTCGACCGCGGCGCCTTCATCTATCACGGCCGCATCAAGGCTTTGGCCGAGGCAGCCCGCGAAGGTGGTCTGAACTTCTAATGAAATCTCCGCCCGGGCTTGTGCTCGGGCGGTTTTCCGGCTTTAAGCCGGTCACTCCCGGATTCGCGTCCATGCCTGCAAAGGGCAGGGCGGAATTTTAGTAATCTGCCGATTGCACCCGGAAAAGAAAAAAGGAAAAGGACAATGGCACAAGAAAAGCGTGGTTCGCGCGATGATCGCCAGAACCGTGAAGAGCGCGATAGCGAGTTTGTAGACAAGCTGGTCGCGATCAACCGCGTTGCCAAGGTGGTGAAGGGCGGCCGTCGTTTCGGCTTTGCAGCTCTCGTCGTCGTTGGTGACCAGAAGGGTCGCGTTGGTTTCGGCCACGGCAAGGCACGTGAAGTGCCGGAAGCGATCCGCAAGGCAACCGAAGCCGCCAAGCGCGAACTGATCTTCGTTCCGCTGCGTGACGGCCGTACGCTGCATCACGACGTTCATGGCCGCCACGGCGCCGGCAAGGTTTTGCTGCGCTCTGCCAAGGCTGGTACCGGTATCATCGCCGGTGGTCCGATGCGCGCCGTATTCGAGACGCTCGGCATGTCTGACGTCGTCGCCAAGTCGACTGGCTCTTCGAACCCGTACAACATGGTTCGCGCTACGTTCGACGCCCTGAAGCACCAGGTGCATCCGAAGGACATCGCAGCTCAGCGCGGCTTGAAATTCGCCACGCTTCAGTCTCGCCGTGCCGCTTCCGGCAATGCGTCTGAAGAATAAGAGGAGTCTGATCCATGGCTAAGGCTACGAAGAAGACTGAAGCAAAGACGGTTACGGTCGAACAGATCGGCAGCCCAATTCGCCGTCCGGCAGTCCAGCGCGCAACGCTGGTCGGTCTGGGCCTCAACAAGATGCACCGGGTTCGCACGCTGGAGGATACACCTTCGGTTCGCGGTATGATCCGTGCTGTCCAGCATCTCGTTCGCGTCGTCGACGAGAAGTGAGACGGAGGATACCATCATGAAACTGAATGAAATCAAAGACAACGAAGGCGCAACCAAGGACCGTATCCGCGTAGGTCGCGGTATCGGCTCTGGCAAGGGCAAGACCGGTGGTCGCGGCGTCAAGGGTCAGAAGGCCCGTTCTGGCGTTGCCGTCAACGGCTTCGAAGGCGGTCAGATGCCTATCTACCGTCGTCTGCCGAAGCGTGGCTTCAACAACATCTTCGCTTCTGAATATGTGACCGTATCGCTCGGCCGCGTTCAGCAGGCGATTGATGCCGGCAAGCTCGATGCGAAGGCAACGGTTGACGCAGCATCCCTCAAGGCGGCCGGTGTTATCCGTCGCCTGAAGGACGGCGTTCGTATCCTGTCTGGCGGCGAACTGACGACGAAGGTAACTTTTGAAGTTGCCGGCGCCTCCAAGGTTGCTGTCGAGAAGATCGAAAAGTCGGGCAGCTCGATCAAGCTGCTCGAAGCAGCTGCAAAAGCTGCTGAATAAGTGACGAAACAATCGCCCGGGGTGCTTCACACCGGGCGATTTTGCTCCCATATGTGAGCCTCACGATCCCAGGACGGAATGACGTGGTTTCGTCTTCCGGGAAGTACTGGAAAACAAGAGTGTGAGGCATGCTGTTGCTCGGCAACTTCTCCCACGCGCCTGTTTTCTTAAAAGCAGTTTGAACGAACAGCCTGCGGTCGGTGCATGAGCATTGCCGATCATGGTTTGCGGAGAATTTTATGGCTTCTGCAGCGGAACAACTGGCCTCGAACCTGAACTTCTCGACTTTCGCCAAGGCGGAAGATCTGAAGAAGCGCCTCTGGTTCACTCTGGCCGCCTTGCTGGTCTATCGCCTTGGCACGCATATTCCGCTGCCTGGCCTCAATCCGGAGGCATATGCCGCGGCCTTCCAGGGTCAGTCCGGTGGTATCCTCGGTCTTTTCAACATGTTTTCCGGTGGCGCTGTCGAGCGCATGGCGATCTTCGCCCTCGGGATCATGCCTTACATCTCTGCCTCGATCATCGTCCAGCTCATGACCTCGGTCGTGCCGGCGCTGGAAAACCTCAAGAAAGAGGGCGAGCAGGGCCGCAAGATCATCAACCAGTATACGCGCTACGGCACGGTTCTGCTCGGCGCTCTGCAGGCCTACGGCATTGCCGTCGGTCTCGAGAGCGGGCAGGGGCTTGTCACCGATGCGGGCTGGTTCTTCCGTGTTTCGACGGTTCTGACGCTGCTTGGCGGCACGATGTTCCTGATGTGGCTCGGTGAGCAGATCACCTCGCGCGGCATCGGCAACGGCATTTCGCTGATCATCTTCGCCGGCATCGCCGCAGGCCTGCCGACGGCGCTCGCCCACACGCTCGACCTTGGCCGCACCGGCGCCCTGTCGACTGCGCTGATCCTGACCGTCATCGTTGTCGCGATTGCAGCGATCGCCCTGATCGTCTTCGTCGAGCGCGCCCAGCGTCGCCTTCTGATCCAGTATCCGAAGCGCCAGGTCGGTAACCGCATGTTCCAGGGCGACACCTCGCACCTGCCGCTGAAGCTGAACACTGCAGGCGTCATCCCGGCGATCTTCGCGTCGTCGCTGCTGCTCCTGCCGGCAACGGCTGCAGGCTTTGCTGGCGGCGCCCAGCTGCCGGGCTGGGCAACGACCATCGTCGCTGCCCTGACCCATGGTCATCCGATTTACATGATGATGTATGCGGCCCTGATCGCCTTCTTTGCCTTCTTCTACACGGCTATCGTCTTCAATCCGAAGGACACGGCCGACAACCTGAAGAAGCATGGCGGCTTCATTCCGGGCATCCGCCCTGGCGACCGTACGGCTGAATACATCGACTACGTTCTGACCCGGATCACCGTGGTCGGCGCGCTCTACCTCGTCGTTGTTTGTATTCTTCCCGAAATCCTCGTCGCGCAGACCGGCGTGCCATTAGCCCTTGGTGGTACATCGCTTTTGATTGTTGTCAGCGTCACCCTTGATACTGTAGCACAGATTCAGGGACATCTGATCGCGCAGCAATATGAAGGCCTGATCAAGAAGTCGAAGTTGCGTGGAGGAAAGAGGGGACGATGAGACTGATTCTATTAGGACCGCCGGGCGCGGGTAAGGGGACCCAAGCCCAGCGGATCGTGGAAAAGCACGGTATCCCGCAGCTCTCCACGGGCGATATGCTGCGTGCGGCCGTATCCGCAGGCACCGAAGTCGGAAAGCGCGCCAAGGCCGTCATGGATGCCGGCAAGCTGGTGTCCGATGATATCGTCATCGCGATCGTCTCGGAGCGCATCGACGCCCCGGATTGTTCGAAGGGTTTCATCCTCGATGGCTTTCCCCGCACCCTGGTGCAGGCGGATGCCACCGAATCGATGCTGAACGCCAAGGGTCTCGACCTGTCGGCGGTCATCGAGATCAAGGTGGATGATGTCGTTCTGGCCGATCGTGTTGCCGGTCGTTATACCTGTGCCAACTGTGGCGCCGGTTACCACGACACCAATCTGAAGCCGAAGGTGGAAGGGGTCTGCGACAAGTGCGGATCCACACACTTCAAGCGCCGTCCTGACGATAACGCCGAAACCGTGCGCACGCGCATGTCGGCCTATTACAAGGAAACGGCACCGCTGCTTGGCTACTACTACGCCAAGGGCAAGCTGCATTCGGTGGACGGCATGGGTGAGATCGATACCGTGACTGCGGAAATCGATGCCATTCTCGCGGGCCTGTAAGGCCTTAGAGATTAAGAATCTTCGCGGGGCCGGTTGCTTTTGTCGACCGATTCCGCTAAAGACCGCGCCAACTCGCGACTTTGATGCGATCGGCGCGTTCTTCCTGACGACGGAAGACCGGGTTCGATCGTTTTGACTGTTGAGAACCGGATTTGTAATTGCGGCTCCGTGGGGGCCGTGTAACGAGACACCACTTGCCGGATGGCAACTGGAACGCAAGGAGAATAGGCGTGGCACGTATCGCTGGCGTCAACATCCCGACCGCGAAGCGCGTAGTTATTGCGCTGACGTATATTCACGGGATCGGCACAAAATTCGCACAGGAGATCGTCGAGAAGGTCGGTATTCCGGCTGAACGTCGCGTTCACCAGCTCACGGATGCTGAAGTTTTGGCAATCCGCGAAACCATCGACCGCGACTACCAGGTCGAAGGCGACCTGCGTCGCGAAAACTCGATGAACATCAAGCGTCTGATGGACCTGGGCTGCTACCGCGGTCTGCGTCATCGCCGTGGCCTTCCGGTCCGCGGTCAGCGTACGCACACCAACGCCCGCACCCGCAAGGGTCCGGCGAAGGCGATCGCTGGTAAGAAGAAGTAATTTTCGAGCCGATCGGTTTGAAGGCTTTGGGCAATAGGTCTCTATTGCGCAAAGCCTTTGGCCTATTGTCTCGATTGGTGGAGCCGCTGGAATTACGGCGGTGCTAAGATCAACGAAAGGAATACCATGGCCAAGGAAGCCACACGCATTCGCCGTCGCGAACGCAAGAACATCTCGTCGGGTGTCGCTCACGTCAACTCGACCTTCAACAACACCATGATCACCATCACCGACGCACAGGGCAATGCAATTGCCTGGTCGTCTGCTGGTGCGAAGGGCTTCAAGGGTTCGCGTAAGTCGACCCCGTTTGCGGCTCAGATCGCGGCCGAAGACTGCGCCAAGAAGGCTCAGGAACACGGCATGAAGTCTCTCGAAGTGGAAGTTTGCGGTCCGGGTTCGGGTCGTGAATCCGCTCTGCGCGCCCTCCAGGCTGCCGGCTTCATGATCACGTCCATCCGCGACGTGACCCCGATCCCGCACAATGGTTGCCGTCCGCGCAAGAAGCGTCGCGTCTGATCATTCTTCGTTTGCCGGGAATGTGCCGAAAGCGCGTTCCCGGTGCTTCTCATGCTCGGTCGTCACGATTGGATGGTGACGACGAACGGAAGGTATAATTATGATCCAGAAGAATTGGCAGGAACTGATCAAGCCGAACAAGGTGGAATTCACCTCGTCTGGCCGCACCAAGGCAACGTTGGTTGCAGAACCGCTCGAGCGTGGCTTCGGCCTGACGCTCGGCAATGCTCTGCGTCGCGTTCTCTTGTCGTCGCTGCGCGGTGCTGCTGTTACGGCTGTTCAGATCGACGGCGTTCTGCATGAGTTCTCTTCGATCCCGGGCGTCCGCGAAGACGTCACCGATATCGTTTTGAACATCAAGGAAATCGCCATCAAGATGGACGGCGACGATGCCAAGCGCATGGTCGTTCGCAAGCAGGGTCCGGGCGTTGTCACCGCTGGCGACATCCAGACGGTCGGCGACATCGAGATCCTGAACCCGAACCACGTGATCTGCACGCTCGACGAGGGCGCCGAGATCCGTATGGAGTTCACGGTCAACAACGGCAAGGGTTATGTCCCGGCTGATCGTAACCGCGCAGAAGATGCCCCGATCGGTCTTATCCCGGTCGACAGCCTCTACTCGCCGGTCAAGAAAGTGTCCTACAAGGTGGAAAACACCCGCGAAGGCCAGGTTCTCGACTACGATAAGCTGTCCATGACCATCGAGACCGACGGTTCGGTCACCGGTGAAGACGCAGTTGCCTTCGCCGCCCGCATCCTTCAGGACCAGCTCGGCGTCTTCGTCAACTTCGACGAACCGCAGAAGGAAGTCGAAGAGGAATCGGTCACCGAACTCGCATTCAACCCGGCTCTCCTCAAGAAGGTCGACGAACTCGAATTGTCTGTCCGCTCGGCAAACTGCCTGAAGAACGACAACATCGTGTACATCGGCGATCTGATCCAGAAGACCGAGGCGGAAATGCTGCGCACGCCGAACTTTGGTCGCAAGTCGCTGAACGAAATCAAGGAAGTTCTCGCTTCCATGGGCCTGCACCTCGGTATGGAAGTACCGGCCTGGCCGCCAGAGAACATCGAAGATCTCGCAAAGCGTTACGAAGACCAATATTAATAACAGTGAAGGCAGCCTCTAAATCTGCCTTTCCCCGTCAAACTGCAGGCGCATGCCTGTATGTGTCAGGAAACGGCAGCCTCTGAGATAGAGCCTGCACTTAAAGGAGAATAGCAATGCGCCACCAGAAAGCCGGCCGCAAGCTGAACCGTACCGCCAGCCACCGTAAGGCGATGTTCGCCAACATGGCTGCTTCGCTCATCCTGCATGAGCAGATCGTCACGACCCTGCCGAAGGCGAAGGAAATTCGCCCGATCGTCGAAAAGCTCGTGACCCTCGGCAAGAAGGGCGACCTGCATGCACGTCGCCAGGCAATCTCGCAGATCCGCGACGTGGCCGTTGTTGCCAAGCTGTTCGACGCGATCGCAACCCGCTACGCCACCCGCAACGGCGGCTACCTGCGCATCATGAAGGCCGGCTACCGCCTCGGCGACAACGCCGCCATGGCTGTTGTCGAATTCGTCGAGCGTGACGTCGACGCCAAGGGCGCAGCCGACAAGGCCCGCGTTGCTGCTGAAGCCGAAGCTGAAGCAGCGTAATATTTCCCTCCCGCAAGGGATGGATAACAAAAAGAGCCGGGTGAGCGATCACCCGGCTCTTTTGCGTTTGCGGGAGGGGGCGGTTGTTGCTCCTAGTCAGTGGGCTGGGCGAAGTGCGGATCGCAGAGCGTGCAACTTGGTGAAAGTGACCGGGGGGTACGTTCTTCCGGTTTCGGCGCCTTGCAGACGAAAAGGCGAGCGCCACCACATCAGCGGGTCAGCCGCGCAATAGATCTTACCCGTGAAGCAACTGGCCGATATTGCAGTCTTCGGCCCTTCGATGCTGGTGGCTGTCGCTCTTTCATGGGTGAATAGCGCGTAGTCACAGCGAAAGTGATGAAGCTGTGTACCAACTCAGGTGCTCGCGTGCCGTAGCAAATCAAGCAAGATAGGGATATAATTGAAAGACGCAAAGCGGAGGAGAGTGTCATGGGTCGCATGTTCTTGCTTTCGTCAACTATAGCATTGTCAGTGCCATTGACCGTTGCTTGCCAAGAGGATAGCGGTTCATTTCCGTCTGCTGAGGATTTACAGAGGATTGTAGACGACAATAGGAACGAACTCGTTGAAAGCGGACAGACTGACGAAAGAGGCTGCTACAGCCTCGATAGCTGGCGATATAGCGATTTTGTTCCTTTGACGAAGGCCGAGTTGGCAAGCATTCAGGTATCTGAGGATGCACGAGATAGCTACTTCTTGAAGAGGGAAATCGGCTTCGACATGGAAGCTGTGTGTCAAAGCTTCATTGACCTTTCTCCCGCGGAAGAATGCGGGTTACTGACTCCACCAGAAGGCGATGTCGAGGACGCTGTGGACAGCTTTGAGGTGAAGGCCGATATTGGTCCCGGTAGCATAATCGATAGGATGGAATTGCTGGAACTCCGTGCAGACCAATATCCTCCGCTCCTCAAAGCTGCTGGCAAATGGTCCACGGAGATTGGTATGTTATACGAGCGCATCGAGGGTGGCCTGAAGAAAGCCAAGGGTATTCTTGAGGGAGACCGATCCTTGGTGGAAAAGCAGATGCTCTTATCACCTGTTTTCAAGGATGTCGCTTTCGCTTCGAAAAAGATTGCCCAGGCTGCGCACGTCAATTTCTCTTGGAACAGTGGCTGTGGCGCACAAGAAGATGACTCGCAGCTGGTTAACTTTTCCATCACGCCAAAGGCAGTGATTGCGCGGTATATATTAGATAGCGATTTCGACCGCTGCAAAGCTTTAGTCTCCGACCCCTACGACATAAATAAATGCGACCTCTGGCACGTCATGTTGCCTGAAGAGAACTACATGTCGGGAAGCTATCGGTATCAAGTTGTCTGGGACGATGGCTTCTATCAGAGGGACACGATGAGCTTCGACAGCATTCAAGAAAAGCCCCGTGAGGTTCTTATAGAGAGATAACCATAATGGAATCGTTCATATTGAGGTACAAGTCTGAAGCGGGACTTCTGCTCGGTTGCTTAGTTGTAAGCTATTTTCTGGTTTTCAAGACTGCTCTTACACCTCCGCTAAAGCCAAAAGAGCTAATTTTTTCATTATCAGCGGTCTTGGAGTTATTCCTTATTTTGAAGATCGGCTCAGGTACTACTAGGCCACGACCGCAGTTTTCGTTGTTCTTCGCGGCTATCGTCGTGTACTTCCTGACAGTCTTGCTCCTTACTTTCTCGATCCCAACGTCCAGCTCTCTCTTTAGAGATGCTAGGGGGTTCGTCTGCATCGAAGACTTCGTGAAAATCTATGGAAGTTGCCCACTATATGTCGGGCAAAGAACGTTGATGAAATTTTCTTTCGAGCCACACAGGATTTGGCAAGAATGGTCCATCGACATTGTGCGTTACTTCGTCACTACTCTATGGTTCGTTTTAGTATGGTTCACCGTAGGTACAATTGCAAAAGTCGTAAAGCGTGAGAACACTAGGTAGAAAGCGGCTGAAAAGGGCGT
Source organism: Rhizobium sp. 18065 (assembly GCF_902706095.1). Lineage (GTDB taxonomy): Bacteria > Pseudomonadota > Alphaproteobacteria > Rhizobiales > Rhizobiaceae > Allorhizobium. The sequence continues at coordinate 264,471 of NZ_CACSJP010000006.1, read as the reverse complement.
TAGGAGGCGTTGAACCGAGTTCCGTGCAGCCTCGAATTCTAAACGCGGTCTCAAATGCCTCGCCAAGGCTCACGATATTCCGTGGCCCGTATTCCTCTAGGTTAAGGCTATCTACCTTCTCAAGATTTTCTTTGACGACCGCCATTTGCGCAATGCCGTAGAATCCGCCACGCTGCCATCTTCGGCATCAACTACAGTAGTGTTCATTCAGTGCAAGGCGGCATCCTGCAGACTGCCATCGGCCCAACCCCAACACCAAACCGCCGCGATCGCCACCAATCCCGGCCCATCCTCCCCACCAAACCCTGTCACCGCGTAACCGCCGCCATCCGCTTCGCCCGCCGGCGCTCCATCAGTTTCGGCCGCACCAGCCGATAGCCCAGCAGCACGGTCACCACGGCGATGTAAAACGCCGGCTCCCCGGTGATCGCCTTCAGCGACAGCGCATAATGCAGGATGGCCACGAACAGGATCGCATAGGCCAGCTTGTGCAGCTGGTTCCAGCGCGGCCCGAGCCGCTTGATCGACCACTTGTTCGAGGTTGCAGCCAGCGGGATCAGCATGATCAGCCCCGCCATGCCGAGCATGATATAGGGCCGCTTGAGGATATCGCCGGCGATCGACGACAGGATCAGGCCGCGGTCGAGCGTCAGGTAGACGGTGAAATGCGCCAGCACATAATAGAAGGCGAGAAGGCCGAGTGCACGCCTGTAGCTAATAAGGTTATAGCCTAATAGATCGCGGATCGGCGTGACCGCCAGTCCGACACAGAGGAAACGCAGGGCCCAGAGGCCGAGCAGGTGCTCGAAGCTGCGTACCGGGTCAGCGCCAAGCCCGCCGAAAATGCCGAGATAGAACGCATAGAGGCCCGGCATCAGCCCGAGCGCATAGAGCGCCCAGACCGAAGCCGGCTTGTAGCGGGCAGGAAGTGCAAGGCTTGCCATGGTCAGTAGAACTTCGTCAGGTCCATACCGGCATAGAGGCTGGCGACCTCGTCGGCATAGCCGTTGAAGGGCAGGGTATCGACGCGCGCACCGCCGAACAGGCCATCGGCCTCGCCGATCCGCCGCTCGGTCGCCTGGCTCCAGCGCGGATGATCGACCGCCGGATTGACGTTGGCATAGAAGCCGTATTCCGAGGCCTGCAACCGGTTCCAGGTCGATGGCGGTTCTTGCTCGGTGAGTGTGATCTTGACGATCGACTTGATGCCCTTGAAGCCGTATTTCCACGGGGTCACCAGCCGGATCGGCGCGCCGTTCTGGTTCGGCAGGGTTTCGCCGTAAAGGCCGGTCGCCAGCAGCGTCAGCGGGTGGCGTGCCTCATCGAGGCGCAGGCCCTCGACATAGGGCCAGTCGAGCGCCTGGAAAATGCCGGCCTGGCCCTGCATTTCCTCCGGCCGGACCAGCGTTTCGAAGGCGACATATTTCGCCGAGCCGAGCGGCTCGACCTTGTCGAGAAGCGCGGACAGCGGAAAGCCCGCCCACGGGATCACCATCGACCAGGCCTCGACGCAGCGCATCCGGTAGACCCGCTCTTCCATCGTGTAGTCGCGCATGATCGTCTCGATGTCGATCACCTGCGGCTTGGCCACCAGACCGCCAACCTCGATCGTCCAGGGACGGGTGTTCAGCGATCCCGCGTTGCGCGACGGATCTTCCTTGCCGGTCCCGAATTCGTAGAAATTGTTGTAGGTCGTCACGTCTTCCTTCGAGGTCAGCTTGGCATCGACCTTGTAGGCGCTTGGCGCAACCGTCAGCGCTGCCGCAAAGGCGCCGGGCGCGGCAGCCGCTGCAATCCCACCTGCGGCAAGCCCCATCAGGCTGCGGCGGTTGAGATAGAGCCCCTTGGGGGTGATCTCGCTCGAGGCGATTTTCGGCGGATGGTAGCGCGACATGGTAACCTCTTTTCGCTCCTGATCGGCATATCCGATGACATAGGAGACGCAGGATAGGAAAACAGAGTTTCACCCTTTGGAAAAGCACATGGCCGAAAACAATTTTGTGTACGGAATTGTTTGATCTAGCTGTAAGAAATTGGCGGCGCCAGATACATCGGCTTTCTCAATGCCTTCGGCCCGCCATCTTCTCCCACCCATGTCCTCCCTGCCCATGTCTACTCGCGTATGTGGCACTGCGTCGCATCGACCCGGTTGATCCACATCCGGAGCAGCCGCCATATCGACTGCGCGGCACGCCAGGCACGGTGCGGTCAGGCGAGGCAATGTCAGTGGTTGTATTCCCCGGCATAATCGACGGTCGCAGGCTTCGCCTTGTATATTTCCCGTTTGTCGTGCCTCGGCGATAGGCGTAAAATCCAGCCGTCCGCCCGATCGGTTTTCCAACCGGTTTCACGGACTTGCTAGGGAGGCAAAGATGGCACGCAAATTTATCGATTGCCGTGAATTTCCAAGCGAAATGAAATGCAGCATCGCCATATCCGCGGACAGCACGGATGAGCTGATCAATGCCGCGGTCGCGCATGCGGTATCGGTTCACGGCGAGCACGACAGTCCGGCTTTCCGGGCCGAACTCAAGAAGGCCGTCCATCAGATGGAAGCGCCCCGCAACGTTGCCTGACGAGCAGCGAATGAACGGCGAAGATGCAGGCAGAAATTATGGCAGGCCCAGAACGGCGAGGAGGGTGGCGAGCAGCACCTTTCCCGCCTCAGAAAAATTGCGCCGTGAGATCGTCCGAGGCACGGCATGACCTCATGCGGTCCGGCCGTGCGATAGGCAGGCTCGCATGGCCGCGCCTGCTCGGCTGGCGCAGCCACTGCCGACCTGTTATCCTCGACCGTACCGAATTGCCGGTTGCCGATAGTGACAGCCCTTGGCCGATCCTTTACGAACGGTGTCAAAAGCGGGCGTGTTGCGGCCTTTTTACCGGACGCGTTCAAGGGCCTGCCCGCGCGAAAGAAGAAATCCGAGGTAACACCGATGCCAGTCTATCGTTCAAGAACCACGACCCACGGCCGCAACATGGCGGGCGCGCGCGGCCTATGGCGCGCCACCGGCATGAAGGACAGCGATTTCGGCAAGCCGATCATCGCCGTGGTCAATTCCTTCACCCAGTTCGTTCCCGGCCACGTCCATCTGAAGGATCTTGGTCAGCTGGTTGCCCGCGAAATCGAAGCGGCCGGCGGCGTCGCCAAGGAATTCAACACGATCGCCGTCGATGACGGCATCGCCATGGGCCATGACGGCATGCTCTATTCACTGCCCTCGCGCGAGATCATCTCCGACTCGGTCGAATACATGGTCAATGCGCATTGTGCCGATGCCATGGTCTGCATCTCCAACTGCGACAAGATCACCCCCGGCATGCTGTCGGCCGCCATGCGCCTCAACATTCCGGCCGTCTTTGTCTCCGGCGGCCCGATGGAGGCCGGCAAGGTCGTCATGCATGGCAAGACCGTCGCGCTCGACCTCGTCGATGCCATGGTCGCTGCCGCCGACGACAAAATCTCCGACGAGGACGTCGCCGTCATCGAGCGCTCGGCCTGTCCGACCTGCGGTTCGTGCTCCGGCATGTTCACCGCAAACTCGATGAACTGCCTGACCGAGGCGCTCGGCCTGTCGCTGCCCGGCAACGGCTCGACGCTCGCCACCCATTCAGACCGCAGGCGCCTGTTCGTCGAAGCCGGCCACCTGATCGTCGATCTCGCCCGCCGCTACTACGAGCAGGATGACGACAGCGTTCTGCCGCGCAACATTGCGACGAAGGAAGCCTTCGAGAACGCCATGGCGCTCGATATCGCCATGGGCGGCTCGACCAACACGGTCCTGCACATTCTCGCGGCCGCCTATGAAGGTGGCGTCGACTTCACCATGGACGACATCGACCGGCTGTCGCGCCGCGTACCCTGCCTGTCCAAGGTCGCGCCTGCCAAGCAGGACGTGCATATGGAAGACGTGCACCGCGCCGGCGGCATCATGCGTATCCTCGGCGAACTCGAGCGAGGCGGCCTGCTCAACACCGATTGCAAGACGGTACACGAGCCGACGCTGGGAGATGCCATCAACCGCTGGGACATCACCCGCACCAATTCCGAAACCGTCCGCACCTTCTTCAAGGCAGCGCCCGGCGGCGTGCCGACCCAGGTTGCCTTCTCGCAGTCATCGCGCTGGGACGACCTCGATACCGACAGCGACAACGGCGTCATCCGCTCGGTCGCCAATCCCTTCTCCAAGGATGGCGGTCTCGCCGTGCTCTACGGCAACATCGCGCTCGACGGCTGCATCGTGAAGACCGCCGGTGTCGATGAATCGATCCTGAAGTTCGCCGGTCCCGCCCGCGTCTTCGAAAGCCAGGACGCCTCGGTCAAGGCGATCCTGTCGAACGAGGTCAAGGCCGGCGACGTCGTGGTCATCCGCTACGAAGGCCCGAAGGGCGGCCCCGGCATGCAGGAAATGCTCTATCCGACCAGCTACCTGAAGTCGAAGGGCCTCGGCAAGGCCTGCGCGCTGATCACCGACGGCCGCTTCTCCGGCGGCACGTCCGGCCTCTCCATCGGCCACGCCTCGCCGGAAGCAGCCCAGGGCGGCGCCATCGGCCTGGTGCGCGAAGGTGACCTGATCGAGATCGACATCCCGAACCGCACGATCAACCTCGCGGTCGATCCTGCCGAACTGGAGCGTCGTCGCATCGAGCAGGACGCCAAGGGCTGGTTCCCCGCGGAAAAGCGCAAGCGCAACGTCACAACAGCGCTGAAAGCCTACGCCGCCTTCGCCGCCTCTGCCGACAAGGGCGCCGTGCGCATCCTGCCCGAGTAAGCCATCGCTGATCACGCGGGTGGCGGTTCGCCGCCGCCCGTCTCACACGTCGCAGCTTCTCCATACGGGATGCCGTCCGCTCGCACCGGAAAAATCGCGGTGGCAGGATCGCGGTGGTTGGATCTGGGAAAACTCTCTTCAGTCCCTCGATCAGCCGGACCCGCCATGACCGTTCCCTTCAGTCTCGTCGGCATCGACCACGTCGTCTTCATCGTCGACGACATGGTGCGGGCGCTCGGCTTCTACCACGACGTCCTCGGCTGCCGCCCCGGCTATTCCTATCCGGCGCTTGGCATGGAGCAGGTCTGGTGTGGTGCTGCCCTGATCGTTCTCTGGGATATCACCCATCCGGGCGGCCACAAGGCAACCCCGCCGGTTGCCGGCGGCCGCAATGTCGACCACGTCTGCATCGCCACCGGCCCCTTTGACCATGACGAATTGCGAACCCATCTGAGCCGCCACGGCGTTGCCATCGACCGCGAGGCTCTCCATGGCGGCGCCCGCGGCATGGGCCATTCCTTTTATGTCCGCGACCCGTTCGGAAACACGATCGAGATCAAGGGCCCGGCCGAATATCCGGACGGGCGTGCCTGATCCGATCGGCGCTCAATCCCGCCAGGACATATCCTCCCTGTCGAGGCAGGATTTCAGATAGTCGAAATGTCGTTCTGCCATGCCGCGATAGGGGATCCAGCCGTCCGATGTCGCTTGGGCGATCTCGTCGGTGAGCACAGCCAGCGGTTTTCCGGTCGATAGCGCCAGGACCATCGTCTGCGCCGCCTTTTCGAAGAAATACAAATCCTCGAACGCATCCGCCACCGTCTCGCCGGCGATCGTCACGCCGTGATTACCCATCACCAGCACGGATTTGCCGCGGATCATCTCGGCCAGCCGTTCGCCCTCTTCGGCGGCATCGGCGATGCCACCGAAGTCCAGGTCGTATCCGATCCGACCGAAGAACCGCGCCGTGTTGTTGTCGAGCGGCAGAAGCGTCGGATCCTTGAGGCACGACAGCGCCACCGCATGCGGCGAATGGCAGTGCAGGATGACGCGCGCCTCCGGCAGCATCCGGTGCAGCGTACCATGCACGGTCCAGGCCGACGGATCGGGCGCATTCTCACCCTTCATCACATCAGGATCATCGGCATCGAGCAGCAAGAGGTCGCTCGCCTTGATCGTGGCGAAATGCTGCCAGCGCGGATTGAGCAGAAACTTTCGCCCGTTGGCGGAGACCGCCGCGCTGAAATGGTTGCCGACCGACTCGCTCCAGCCGAAGCGGTGGCAGATCCGGAAGGCGGCCGCCAGATCCTGACGAAGCGCCATCAGCGCCGCGTCGTCGAGCATGGCGGGAAGAGCAGGGGCCATGTTCATGCCTTGAACCTCCCTTCGCTGACCAGCGCCCGGTAGGTCGAGCGCATTTCCTCGCGGTCGGCGTAGCAACCGCGCAGATATCGGTCGCCGCTGGTCGCCGAATAGGCCATACGCCCATGCACGATCCTGTGGTTGTCGAACACCATGCAGTCGCCGGCCTTCATCAGGAAACGCATCATGAACCGGTCATCCTGCAACATTCGCCCGAAGCGGCAGAAGGCCGGATAATAGTCGTCGAGCACGGTCTGCGGCAGGTCGAAGATGTCGGCCATGTGCTGGCTGATTGTGAGGCCTGAGACTTCCCCGTGCCTGTCGAGCTCGATCACCCGCTGGCGCGAGCGCATGTCATAGTCGTCATGCTCGCAATAGAACGGAATGTCGATTTCCGACAGCAGCTTGAACCCCTCGGGATCGATGTCGCGAAACGTATTCGCCACCGCCACGCCGTCGGAATAGATGCTCATGCCACCCTCGACGGAATTCGCCCGGCAATGCAGGAACTGGATGCCCGGCGCATATTCCTCGGCCGGCGTATCGGTATGCAGTTCCAGCGCCTTGGCTGTATAGGCCGTGTTGGTCGGGTTGATATGCGTCTTCACGTCGAAATATTCGCCAAAGAAGGTCGGCCGCACATGGCCCATCAGCTTGACCGTCTCGGTCAGGCCTTCGTCGCTGTCCGGCATATCGGTCACGATGGTCAACCCATCGACGATCATTGCCCTGATCCAGTCCGCAACCTTGGCCGGATCGGCTTTCAGCTCGGCCTGCGAAAAGCGCGCGATCGTTGGATAGTGATCGCTGAACCAGGCGCGGCGCGGCAGGTCGGCGGGATCGGCGCGGTGCCGGCCGTCTGCATAGAGCGAAAGCATCGACGTCGGATAGCGCGACACATGATCTTCGCCTGCCCATTGGATCACCAGCGCCTCACCTTCGATGGCGGCTGTTTCAGCGCGTGGCGGCTGGTCGAGATGGAAGATATCGAAGCTGCGCTCGCGCGTCGCGCTGTCGAAGGAGGTGGGGCAGTTGTCGCGCAGCCAGTAGTAGTTGAAATAACCGGTCCGGCCCTCGGCCAGCGGCACATGAAGCCCTTTTTCGGCAAGCGTGACGGCCTCGGTCGCTACATGCATGTTCATCGCGGTTTCCTTAATCTGGCTCGACGGAAGTGTGATCTGATTTGACGATCATCATGCTCCTTTCCATGGGAAACCAGAGGGATTATGCTTATTGTAAATTAAGCTGGAGGTTAACTTGAGCCGCTTGCCGCCCTTGCGACTTCTCACCACGTTCGAGGCGGTTTCGCGTCTCGGCTCGATGCGTGAGGCAGCAACCCGCCTGAATGTCACACAGCCGGCCGTGACGCAGGCCTTGAAAGCACTAGAGGAGCATGTCGGCGCGCCGCTGATCGACCGCACGACACGCCCGGCACGCCTGACCGAAGCCGGCCAGCAGCTCGCCCGCGCCACCCGCGATGGCCTCGACCTGATCGCCGATACGATCGAGGAGATCCGCATCAGCGCCGGGCTTGAAGAGCAGCGCCTGACGGTCGCCTGCACCATCGGCATGGCCACCTATTGGCTGATGCCGCGGCTCACCGATTTTTATGCCCGCTATCCGGATGTCATGGTCAATGTCCAGGTCCCACCCACCGATCTTCCGCTGATCTCGCAAGGCACAGACCTCGTCCTGCGTTATGGTTCTGGCAACTGGAACGACGGCGCGACCACCAAGCTGTTCGACGAAACCGTCTGCCCGGTCGGGCGTCCGGCGCTGGTCGAGAGACTGCTTGCCACAGGCGAGAAGCTGGAGCAGGCGCCGCTCATTCATGTCCGCTCGACCGAAACGCGCCACTGGGCCGGATGGAGCGACTACCTGAACCTGCGTGGCCTCGGCAAACCCGGCAATGCCGGCCAGGTCTTCGACAACTACGTCCAGGCCGTCCAGGCAACCCTCGATAGCCGTGGCCTGATGCTCGGCTGGCACTCGATCACCGACGGCCTCGTCGCCGACGGCGCGCTGGTGCATTGGCCGGAGGGCGCGCTGGATCTCGGCACTGGCTATTATGCAACGGTATCGCGTACAGGGGAAAAAAGGGCCGCCGTGCAGGCCTTTGTCGAATGGTTGGGTGGCTATGCGATCAAATCCTCAGTTCGCCTCTAAACAAATGGGCGCAGGTTGGAGAGGGCGCGCTTGTCTTTGAGCAGCGTTTGCAGGGCTCACCGTGGTCGCAAAACTTGCAGGCGCGCTCCGGGTTTGTCCTGATTGAGTGCTGTGTTATTCTCAACTTCAGGACAAACAGGACGGCCTCATGTCGGAACTTCACAGGATCAGCGTCGACCCGGAAATTTGCTCAGGCCGTCCGACAATTCGCGGACTACGTGTCCGGGTGAAGGATATCCTCGATCTTCTCGCCGCAGGAGCGAGCCATGAGGAAATTCTTGAGGATTATCCGTACCTGGAAGCGCTAGACATTGTCGCCGTGCTTGAGTTCGCCGCGCGTCAGGCTGATCACACGATACTTCGTGTCGCTTGATTCGGTTCCTCGTTGATGCACTACTGCCGCCCGCACTTGCGCGCTGGCTTGTTGCATGTGGCCATGAAGCCCAACATCTTGTCGACCTGGATATGCAAGGTGCATCGGACAGAGTGATATGGGACGTGGCTCTGAACACCGATGCGACCATCATTTCAAAAGATGAGGACTTTGCACTCCGCAAGACATTGGACAGATCGGGGCCGCCGATTGTTTGGGTGCGGCTGCCGAACTCCCGACGCCGCGAATTGCTGCAATGGTTTGAGATCATGCTGCCGCAGATGATCAAAGCCCTTGAGCGCGGGGATCATCTTGTTGAACTCGTATAGCCGGATCGGCTGATCTGCGCCATTTCGCAAGTTCCGAGCCCGCAAAGGTAATCTATTTGGTAATTAGTCTTTTAAGTAATTAACGATGATTGTCACTTCGGCCGCTCGATCCCCTCATGCACGCTCGCCAGTTGCGCCATGCGCGCCGCATAGGCGGCCGTCAGGCAATCGACATCGGCCTTGCAATCGCCGCGCTTGGTCAGCCAGGCGATCTGCTGGTCCTGCAATTCGCCGCGGCTTCCCATCGCCAGGAAACCGGACAGAAGCTCGAATGTCGTGACCATTTTCACGTCCATGTCGTTCAGCGACAGGGTCTGGCAGATAGCCGTTTCGTCGGCAGCCAGATCCGGCTTGCTGCAATCGAAGCTCGCGGCTTCGGCTGGCAGTGCACCGGCCAGCAACGGCGCGGCAAGCAGTGCGAAGACGACCGCGCGTGCGGCTGCATCGGGATTGGACATGGTCACCTCACTTATTTTAACAACGGCTGATCAACGTCGTCCGGCCGGAGATCGTTCCATGCATCTTGCGCATGACAGGTTCTCACGATCAGGTGAGATCCATGCCGTCGACCTTTGTTCGTCCGGCACTTTTGCTAAATGGTAGGACATGAACAGAAGAACATTCATTGCCCTCGCCGCCGCCCTTCCGGCCGTCGCCGCTAGCCGTAGTTTTGCCCAGTCCTTGGCGGGCGGCGATGTGCCGAAGGAGCGCATTGCCGGATTGCTGGATGCGGCGCGCAGGCTCGACGGCCTGGAAACCGCAATCGTGACGCGCAATGGCGACTTGCTCGCCGAGCGTGCCTTTGGCGACAATGCGCTGGCCGGCTCGACCAATATCAAGTCCGCGTCGAAATCGATCGTCTCGGCCCTGGTCGGCATTGCCATCGACAAGGGGCTGCTCAAGGGCGTCGATCAGCCGATCGAAACGGTCCTGCGTTCCGATTTCCCCGCCGATCCCGATCCGCGTCTGTCGAAGATCACCATCGGTCATCTGCTGTCGATGCGCTCCGGCCTTGACCGGATGTCAGGGCCGAACTATGGCCGCTGGGTTGCCAGCCGAAACTGGGTGCGGACGGCGCTTGCCGCCGATTTCATCGACGAGCCGGGCGGCGGCATGCTCTATTCCACGGCCTCGAGTCATCTGCTTTCGGTCATTCTCACCAAGGTTTCCGGCAAGCCGACTTTGGCGCTCGCCCGAGACTGGCTCGGTCCGCTCGAGGGCTTCCGCATTGGCGCCTGGGACCGCGATCCGCAGGGCTATTATCTCGGCGGCAACCAGATGGCGATGACGCCGCGCTCGCTGCATGCCTTCGGTGAACTCTATCGCCGCGGCGGCCTCACCGGTGACGGAACCCGGCTGATTTCCGAGGCCTGGATCCGCGAAAGCTGGGTCCAGCGCACCAATTCGGTCTTCAACGGCGATGGCTACGGCTATGCCTGGTTCCTGAAAGACATGGCCGGCGAGCGGGTGAACTATGCCTGGGGTTATGGCGGGCAGATGCTCTACATCGTGCCGGGCATCGACCTCACCGTCACCATGACCTCGAACGAGGCGGCACCATCTGCCCGCACCGGCTACCGGGATGAGTTGCACGCTCTGGTGACGGACATGATCGAGGCGATTAAGGCTTGAGCATCAGGGCTTTTATCCCCATTTGCAAAGGCGCTTCCTTGCTTCCGCCTATTTCGGTTTGCAGGAACGAGGTCTAGAACTTTTGCCAATGCCTCGAAGGGGATTCGCATGCTTCGTCTCAAACACTGTCTTCCTGTTATACTGCCCGTTGCTCTCATCGCTGCACTGGCTTTGCCGATGGGTGCCACGGCACAGGAAAAAGTCGTTCCGCAATCCAAACTCGATGTCCAGCTCTCGTATGCGCCGTTGGTCAAGCAGACCCGGGGTGCGGTGGTCAACGTCTATGCCGAGCGCATGGTCCAGCGCCGCGCCAGCCCGTTTGCCGGTGATCCCTTCTTCGAGCAGTTCTTCGGCCAGCGCATGCCGAACCGCACCGAAAAGCAGTCTTCGCTCGGGTCCGGCGTCATCGTCGAATCGAACGGCACCGTCATCACCAACAACCACGTCATCGAAGGTGCCGACGACATCAAGGTGGCGCTCGCCGACGGTCGCGAGTTCCCGGTCAAGGTGGTGCTGAAGGATGATCGCCTCGATCTCGCCGTGCTGCGCTTCGAGACCAAGGAGACATTGCCCTTCCTGCCGATCGCCGATTCCGACAAGACCGAGGTCGGCGATCTGGTTCTCGCCATCGGCAACCCCTTTGGTGTCGGTCAGACGGTGACCAGTGGCATAGTGTCGGCTTTGGCCCGCAATCAGGTGACCGAGGGCGATTTCGGCTTCTTCATCCAGACCGATGCCGCGATCAATCCGGGCAATTCCGGCGGCGCGCTGGTCGATATGAAGGGCGAGCTGATCGGCATCAACACGGCAATCTTCTCCAAGGGCGGAGGCTCCAACGGCGTCGGCTTTGCCATTCCGGCCAACCTCGTCCGGGTTTTCCTCGACGCGGCCGACAAGGGCGATGCCAATTTCGAGCGGCCTTATATCGGCGCCATCTTCGAACCGGTGACCTCGGAAGTCGCCGAGGCGCTTGGGCTTCAAACCGTGCGCGGCGCGCTGGTGGTTCGGGTTGTCGAAGACGGCCCGGCCGCCAAGGCGGGCCTGAAGCCGGGCGAAGTCATTACCGCCGTCAACGACATTCCCGTCGAACATCCCGATGCGCTGGGCTATCGCCTGACCACGGCCGGTCTCGGCAAGACGGTCAAGCTCTCCGTCAGCGACAACGGCAAGGCGGAAGAAATCAACCTGCAGCTGGCATCAGCGCCGGAAACCCGGCCGCGCGACATCAAGCTGATCGAGGGCCGCAGCCCGTTTGCCGGCATCCGCGCCGCCAATCTGTCGCCGCGTCTCGCCTACGAGTTGCGCATGGCCTCCGAAGTGACCGGCGTCGTCGTCACCGAAGTGCTGAAGGGCTCGCCCGCTGCCCGGCTCGGCTTTGCCCCGCGCGATATCGTCGTTGCGATCAATGGCGCCAACGTCAATTCGGTGGACGAACTGGTCGCGGCCTCCGGCAGCGATGCCAGCTTCTGGCGGGTCGAGATCGAGCGCGACGGCCAGCGCATCCGGCAGATCTTCCGATGAGCGACCTCTTCGCCTCGCATGTTCCGAAGGACATCGCCGAGCGCCGCCCGCTCGCAGATCGCCTGCGGCCGAAAAACCTGTCGGAAGTGACGGGCCAGGAGCATCTGACCGGCGAAGACGGCGTGCTGGCGCGGATGATCTCGGCCGGTTCGCTGGGCTCGATGATCTTCTGGGGTCCGCCCGGCACCGGCAAGACCACGGTCGCCCGGCTGCTGTCGGGCGAGGCGGGTCTGGCGTTTGAACAGATTTCGGCGATCTTTTCCGGCGTTGCCGATCTGAAGAAGGTCTTCGAAGGTGCGCGCATGCGCCGGATGGAGGGCCGCCAGACGCTGCTTTTCGTCGACGAGATCCACCGTTTCAACCGTGCCCAGCAGGACAGTTTCCTGCCGGTCATGGAAGACGGAACCGTGATCCTCGTTGGTGCGACGACGGAAAACCCGAGCTTCGAGCTGAACGCAGCGCTTCTGTCGCGAGCTCGCGTCCTGACCTTCAAGAGCCATGACGAGGACAGCATCGAGACGCTGCTGAAGCGCGCCGAAGACACCGAAGCCAAGCCGCTGCCGCTCGACGGCAATGCCCGCGCCGCGCTGATCCGCATGGCCGATGGCGATGGCCGCGCCTCGCTGACGCTGGCAGAAGAGGTCTGGCGGGCGGCAAGGGCAGGCGAGGTCTTCGACACAGAGGGTCTGGCCCGCATCGTCCAGCGCCGGGCGCCTGTCTATGACAAGGGTCAGGACGGCCACTACAACCTGATCTCGGCGCTGCACAAGTCGGTGCGCGGTTCCGATCCGGATGCGGCGCTCTACTATCTCTGCCGCATGTTCGATGCCGGCGAGGACCCGCTTTATCTCGGACGGCGGCTGGTGCGCATGGCGGTCGAGGATATCGGGCTTGCCGATCCGCAGGCGCTGGTGATCTGCAATGCCGCCAAGGATGCCTACGACTATCTCGGTTCGCCGGAAGGGGAACTCGCGCTCGCCCAGGCCTGCGTCTATCTCGCCACCGCGCCGAAATCGAACGGCGTCTATGTCGCCTACAAGGCGGCGATGCGGGCCGCCAAGGAGCATGGCTCGCTGCTGCCACCCAAGCATATCCTCAATGCGCCGACCAAGCTGATGAAGGCGGAGGGCTATAACGAAGGCTATCGCTACGACCACGACGAGCCGGACGCCTTTTCCGGGCAGAACTATTTTCCCGAGAAGATGGGTCGCCAGCAGTATTACGATCCGCCGGAGCGCGGCTTCGAGCGCGACATCAAGAAGCGCCTCGACTGGTGGTCGAAGCTGCGCCGCGAGCGTGGTGAGCCGTAGGTCTGAAGCGCGGCATTGTCGGAGACGCGGCGCTCAGGAAGCCTTCTGCTTCGGCGCGGATACCGGAGCCGCCAGCATCTTGACCTTGGATTCGGCAAGCCCGTGATGGCCTTCCATGTCGACGATCAGGTGCCAGTGGGCGCTTTCCGGGATGACCAGCTTGAGCGGAGATTTCTTCGCCACGCCGCCGATATATTTGAAATCCAGCGTCTCCTTGAAGCGCTGGAAATTCGCCGGCGTCATCAGGCGCACATTGTTGACGGCCGACAGCGTCACCTCGATGATGGTTCCGGCGCGCTGTTCCTTCAGGTCGTAATGGGTAAAGCGGAAACTCGGCTTGGACACGCTGCTGCTCGTCTCGCTGGTGTTTTGACTGTGGCTAAATTACAGGCGACCGGTTAAGGAAAAGTTTGCCATGCGGTGCATGGTTTTGCGGGGGTGGGTAGGGGCAACGCGGCTTCGGTGACCCTTGCGCCGAGGTCTCGGCGATCTCCCCCCGTGTGGGGGAGATGTCGGCGGAGCCGACAGAGGGGGGCGAACTGGCACTGACGTGTACGTTTCCAAGCTCGATCCAACATCCTCATCATTTCAAACCCTCAAAAATCCCATGCCAAAACACCGGTTGGATTGTCCTCCTCCGGGGATAGCGTGTCAGTCTCGGACAGGGCGCCAGAAGCAACCTGATTGAATAATTTATATGGCTCCTTCCGGCGCCCCGTTCGGCGATTTTTGCCGGTTGCATGCGTCTCTCTGGCAAGGCGGCTCTGGCCGGCGAAACCAAGCGTTTCACCGTCAACCGGGCTTGGGTCCGAAACGTCTCATCGAGACGTCCTGGCCGGGTGCCCGGGAGGTTTCAGGTTCTCGGCGGATGTGCGCACATCCCGACCTGACCCTCGCCCGGGGAGCCTTGGCATTGTCGCCGCAGCTCCCGCCGTCTTTGTCACCGCACCCGTTGACCGGATCCGGCGCCTTGTTTGTGTGCCGCTGAGGCACGTCCGATGGCCGTTGGGATCGAGGTTGGCTCAAACCATCCGAGGTCTTTGCCATCCACCATCCCTCCACCAGAGGGAGACCGTTGCATCCGGCCCGGAGGGTCTGGCCTGCGACAGCCGCGCCCTCCGGCGCCGGTTCCGCTTCGCCGGGCTCGCAACACCCGGTGTATCCGAAAGCGGAACGGGAGGAGTATGGCACGGGCGAAAACGAGGGGGATGAAATGCAGGTGTTTTTGTTGAAAAGGTTGATAGATTTGGAAAAGTCATCCCCGCGGGAGTGGGTTTTGGGGGTGGTGAGGTGAGGGGCAGGGCAACCGTAGTGTCGTGCAAGCGGGATGATGGACGCCAGCCCAAGCCAAGCCTATGCTGGTTGCGCGGCCGTTCGCCGGGTTGCGGCGCGACAGCGCTGGCCGTTCGGCGGAACAGATCGTCGCGCCAGGCATTGATCATGCATCCACAGCCAACACTCACCCTCACAGAAGGAGAAGACCCCATGGCCATTCAGAAATATGGTTCGGCCCACTGGACAGGTGGCCTGAAGGACGGTCTCGGCAAGGTTTCGACCGAAAGCGGCGCGCTGAAGGACCAGCCCTACGGCTTCCGGACCCGTTTCGAGGGCGTGGCGGGCAGCAATCCGGAAGAGCTGATCGGAGCTGCCCATGCTGCCTGCTTCACCATGGCGCTGTCGCTGCAGCTCGAACAGGAGGGGCTTAAGGCGGACAGCCTCGAGACCAAGGCGACCGTGTCGCTCGACAAGGTCGGCGACGGCTTCGAGATCACCGGCATCGCGCTTGCCTTGAATGGTAAGGTGCCGGGCACCGATCAGGCGACATTCACCGCGATCGCCGAAAAGGCCAAGGTCGGCTGCCCGGTGTCGAAGGCGCTGAAGGCGGTGCCGATCACGCTGAACGTGACATTCGGCTGAGCACTGTCGGGCCGGCGCTTGCCGGCACGTTGCATTGATGCGGCGTCCGGCTGTTTTGCCCGGACGCCGTTTTTCGTCAGAACGTCACCTTGACGGACGCGGTGAGAGCCCGTGGGGCTTTCTCTCCCCGCGCGGGAAAGAAAGCGAAATCAAGGAATTGGCCCGATCAGGGCCAAACCTTAAGATTTCGCAAGAGAGGGGCCTTGGTGAGGTGGTGCCAGCGGAACCGTGCCCCTCTCCAGGAAAATCTGAAGTTTAGGCGGCTTGCGCTCGCCTAAACCTTCGATTTTCCGTCCTCCCGCGCTTGGGGGGAGGACGGGCTGCGGAGGCGCCACGATCTTCTTCCCCCAGAGCCGTAGCCGTTCCTTGCAGATCGTTTTTGGCGATGACTCATCCAATGGGCGTGGGCGGAGCCTCGGGGGTACTATCTCCCCCCTTGCGGGGGAGAAAGCGAAATCGAGGAATTGGCCCGATCAGGGCCAAACCTCAGATTCCGCAAGAGAGGGGCTTGGTGAGGGTTGTGCCAACCGAACTATGCCCCTCACCAGGAAAATCTGAAGTTTAGGCGGCTTGCGCGCGCCCAAGCCTTCGATTTTCCGTCCTCCCCCGCAAGGGGGAGGTGGGCGCGTCATTTCGGCGTGCAGGTCATTCCATTGCGTTGAGCATTGGCGATGCAGTCGCCTTTATTGACGTAACTTTCTGTCGATGAACCGACTATTCGACCGTTGGAGGCCGTTCGACGCCATCGCCAACCGCCGCTCTGATGGATCTCCCAGGTGTCGCCATTCTTGTCCTTGCAGCTTTCCATAGTGTCCTCCTTCGAAAGCAGCTTTGATGCCTATCCGAAGCCTCTTTTCTTTGCCACGAACCGGGTGCAATCTCAGGTGGTTTCGCGGGGGCTCGGATGACGCATCGGGATGTGCCGCACCATCATCGCCGCTTTGCTCGCACCATGCGGGCGGATGCGACGCGCGCGGAGAACCGCCTTTGGCAGGTATTGCGTGCAAAACAACTGGGCGGCTTCAAGTTCAGGCGTCAGGTGCCGGTCGACGGATATATCCTCGATTTCGTCTGCTTCGAGGTGAGGTTGATCGTCGAGGTGGACGGGTACCAGCATGCAGAGAGCGAGCACGACGCACGGCGGGATGCATGGTTTATCGCTGAGGGGTTCCGGGTGCTGAGGGTGTGGAACGGGGACGTCGAGGACAACCTCGACGGTGTCTGCGCCTTGATCCTGAGCGAATTGCGGAATTCCGGCGAGTGAGGCGCGTTATCTCCCCCATGCGGGGGAGAAAGCGAAATCGAGGAATTGGCCCGGTCAGGGCCAAACCTTAAGATTTCGCAAGAGAGGGGCAAGGTCAGGGTTGTGCCAGCGGAACCGTGCCCCTCTCCAGGAAAATCTGAAGTTTAGGCGGCTTGCGCGCGCCCAAGCCTTCGATTTTCCGTCCTCCCCCGCAAGGGGGGAGGTGGGTGCTGCGTCGCCTCGATCTTCATCCCTCCAGAGCCGTACCTTGCAGATCGCTGGCAATGACTTCTAGCGCAATACGGTAGGGCCTATCTCTCCCCCTTGGGGGGGAGAAAGCGAAATCGAGGAATTGGCCCGGTCAGGGCCAAACCTTAAGATTTCGCAAGAGAGGGGCTTGGTGAGGGTTGTGCCAACCGAACTATGCCCTCTCCAGGAAAATCTGAAGTTTAGGCCGCTTGCGCTGGCCCAAGCCTTCGATTTTCCATCCTCCCCCGCATGGGGGGAGGTAGGGCTGCGGCGTCGCCTCGATCTTCATCCCTCCAGAGCCGTACCTTGCAGATCGCTGGCAATGACTTCTAGCGCAATACGGTAGGGCCTATCTCCCCCCTTGCGGGGGAGAAAGCGAAATCGAGGAATTGGCCCGATCAGGGCCAAACCTCAGATTTCGCAAGAGAGGGGCTTGGTGAGGGTTGTGCCAACCGAACTATGCCCCTCTCCAGGAAAATCTAAAGTTTAGGCCGCTTGCGCTGGCCTAAGCCTTCGATTTTCCGTCCTCCCCCGCATGGGGGGAGATAGGGTGCCGCAAAACACTTCGGCCCGAGGTTTCCCCCGGGCCGATGTCCTCATTCAAATCTCAGCTGATCAGCTGCACCCACTCGTGCTTCCGCAAGTGTCGCACTTCTCGCACGTCCCGTTGCGCACCATTGTAAAGTTCTGGCACTCCGAGCACATGTTGCCCGTGTACCCCTGCGCGATCGAGCGCATGCGGCGGGCGGCTTCGAGTTTCTTGGCGTCGGCCTTGGCGGCTTCGGCTTCGTCGGCAGCAGCATCCGAGAACAGGCCTTCTTCGGCGATCTCTTCGGCCAGTTCGACGGCGCGCTCTTCATAATCCCGCTTGAACGAGACCACTTCAGAGGTTGCGATCGCGGTCGTCACTTCCAGCTTGCGGGCGGCGCTGCCCGAAGAGGAGAAGGCGGTGACGGACGAGACCGAGGCCTTGGCGGGCATGGCGGTGGCCGCGCCCTTCGGTTCGGCCGACATCGGCTGGTTGGAGACGAGCGTCGGCTTGTAACCGCGGGTCAGGCCCTTGGAAACGACATCGGCCTTGCCTTCCTTGACCCCGCGGCCAAGCGCCGTGGTCGAGAAGTCGGACGTGTCGACATGGGCCAGATCGCTGCGGCCGATATAGGAGATCGCCAGTTCGCGGAAGACGTAGTCGAGGATCGAGGTGGCATTCTTGATCGCGTCGTTGCCGGTGACCATGCCGGCCGGCTCGAACTTGGTGAAGGTGAACGCATCGACATATTCCTCGAGCGGCACGCCATACTGCAGGCCGAGCGAAACGGAGATGGCGAAGTTGTTGATGAAGGCGCGGAGCGCCGAGCCTTCCTTGTTCATGTCAAGGAAGATTTCGCCAAGACGGCCGTCGTCATATTCGCCGGTGCGCAGGAAGATGGTGTGACCACCGATCTTCGCCTTCTGGGTATAACCCTTGCGGCGGGCCGGCAGCTTTTCCTGTTCGCGCACGACACGTTCGACGATGCGCTCGACGATGCGTTCCGTGATGGTCACGGCCTGGGCCGCCATCGGCTGCTGGAACAGTTCCTCGACGCCGTCTTCGTCGTCCTCGTCCTCGATCAGCGAGGCGTTGAGCGGCTGGGAGAGCTTCGAGCCATCGCGGTAGAGCGCGTTGGCCTTCAGCGCCAGCTTCCACGACAGCATGTAGGCGGCGCCGCAATCTTCGACGGTCGCTTCATTCGGCATGTTGATCGTCTTGGAGATCGCCCCCGAGATGAACGGCTGTGCGGCCGCCATCATGCGGATGTGGCTTTCGACCGACAGATAACGCTTGCCGATCTTGCCGCACGGATTGGCGCAATCGAAGACCGGCAGGTGTTCGGCCTTCAGGAAAGGCGCGCCTTCGAGCGTCATCGCACCGCAGACATGGATATTGGCGGCCTCGATGTCCTTCTTGGCAAAGCCCATGTGGTCGAGCAGGTTGAAGCTGATGTCGGCGAGCTGGTCGTCGGAAACTTTCAGGGTTTCTTTCAGGAAGTCGGCGCCGAGCGTCCACTGGTTGAAGACGAACTTGATGTCGAAGGCGGCCTTCAGCGCGCCGTTGACGGCTTCGATCTTCTCGTCGGTAAAGCCCTTGGCACGGAGCGTCGACGGGTTGATGCCCGGCGCCTGGTTCAGGTTGCCATGGCCGACGGCATAGGCGTCGATCTCGGCGATCTGGCTTTCAGAATAGCCGAGCGTGCGCAGCGCTTCCGGAACGGCGGCGTTGATGATCTTGAAGTAGCCGCCACCGGCGAGCTTCTTGAACTTGACCAGCGCGAAGTCGGGCTCGATGCCGGTCGTGTCGCAGTCCATGACCAGGCCGATCGTGCCGGTCGGGGCAATCACCGAGACCTGGGCATTGCGGTAGCCGTGCTTCTCGCCGAGTTCCAGTGCCTTGTCCCAGGCAGCCGTGGCATGGGCGATCAGGGCCGGATCGGTGCATTCGGCATGGATGAGGGCTACCGGATCGACCGACAGGCCTTCATAGCCGGCCGTCTCGCCGTAGGCCGCGCGGCGGTGGTTGCGGATGACGCGCAGCATGTTCTCGCGGTTCGGCTTGTAGCCCGGGAAGGGACCAAGCTCCGAGGCGATCTCGGCAGAGGTCGCATAGGAAACGCCGGTCATGATCGCGGTCAAGGCACCGCAGATGGCGCGGCCTTCGTCGCTGTCGTAGGGAATGCCGGACGACATCAGGAAGCCGCCGATATTGGCGTAGCCGAGGCCAAGCGTGCGGTATTCGTAGGAGCGTTCGGCAATCTGGCGCGACGGGAACTGTGCCATCATGACGGAGACTTCAAGCACGACGGTCCACAGACGAACCGCGTGTTCGTAATCGCCGATGTCGATGTTCTTGGTCTTGGCGTCCTTGAACTGCAACAGGTTCAGCGAAGCGAGGTTGCAGGCCGTGTCGTCGAGGAACATGTATTCCGAGCACGGGTTCGACGCGCGGATCGGGCCGGCAGCCGGGCAGGTGTGCCAGTCGTTCATCGTCGTGTTGAAATGCAGGCCCGGATCGGCCGATGCCCAGGCGGCGTAGGAGATCTTTTCCCACAGGTCGCGTGCCTTCAGCGTCTTCATCACCTTGCCGTCCTTGCGGGCGGTCAGGTTCCAGTCGCCGTCGGTCTCGACCGAGCGCAAGAAGTCGTCCTTCAGCGAAACCGAGTTGTTCGAGTTCTGGCCCGAAACCGTCAGATAGGCTTCCGAATCCCAGTCGGTGTCATAGGTCTTGAACTCGAGATCCTTGTAGCCCTGCTGGGCGAACTGGATGACGCGCTTGACGTAGTTTTCCGGAACCTGGTCCTTCTTCGCGGCGCGGATTTCGCGCTTCAGGGCCGGGTTCTTGCTCGGGTCGAAGCAATCGCCATTGTCGGCCTCGCAATTGACGCAAGCCTTCATGATCGCCTTGAGGTGACGGGCAACGATCTTCGAGCCGGTGACGAGGGCGGCAACCTTCTGCTCTTCCTTCACCTTCCAGTCGATATAGGCTTCGATATCCGGATGGTCGATGTCGACGACGACCATCTTGGCCGCACGACGGGTGGTGCCGCCCGACTTGATCGCACCGGCTGCCCGGTCGCCGATCTTGAGGAAGGACATCAGGCCGGAGGAACGACCGCCGCCGGACAGCTTTTCGCCTTCGCCGCGCAGATAGGAGAAGTTGGAGCCGGTGCCGGAGCCATACTTGAACAGGCGGGCTTCGCGGACCCACAGGTCCATGATGCCGCCTTCGTTGACCAGATCGTCTTCGACGGACTGGATGAAGCAGGCATGCGGCTGCGGATGTTCATAGGACGACTTCGACTTGACGAGCTTGCCGGTGAAGGGGTCGACATAGAAATGGCCCTGGCCGGGGCCGTCGATGCCATAGGCCCAGTGCAGGCCGGTGTTGAACCACTGCGGGCTGTTCGGCGCGACGCGCTGGGTGGCGAGCATATAGGCAAGCTCGTCCTTGAAGGTCAGGGCATCGTCTTCCGAGGTGAAATACTTGCCCTTCCAGCCCCAATAGGCCCATGTGCCGGCCAGGCGATCGAAGACCTGGCGTGCATCGGTTTCCGAACCATAGCGCTCGTTCTCGGGCAGGGTGGCAAGAGCCTTCTCGTCGGCAACCGAGCGCCAGAGGAACGAGGGAACATCGTTCTCCTCGACCTTCTTCAGGAACTTCGGCACGCCGGCCTTGCGGAAATACTTCTGCGCCAGGATGTCGGCTGCCACCTGGCTGAACTGGTTCGGAACGTCGATGTCGGCAAGACGAAATACGATTGAGCCGTCGGGATTCTTGATTTCGCTGATAGCCTTGCGAAACTCGATCTCCGCATAAGGAGATTGGCCCGGTTTGGTAAAGCGGCGTTCAATGCGCATTTGCCTGTGTCCCTCGATCTAGTGCGCCATTTGGCGCGAAAAAGCCCTCCCGGCTTCGCGTCCAAAGCGCGCAGCCGGTTGTTTGTTCATCTCGTCAGGTGAGTCATCCGGAGATGATCAGTCCTGTATCTTGTGGTGCTATTGGCTGCAAGCCTACTATATATAGTATTAACAAATTCTTGCGCCAGGCCCCCGCCTGCGTTTTGGCGGGCAAAATCGCACAATTTTCCTCTCGGGGAGGGCGTCGTTAAAACGCTATTCCACCGTGCCGAAAACGCGTGACAATGTGTGATGAAACCCGGCCTCGTTCATGCCCGGTTCGTCGCCGCCGCAACAGGGGTCATTAACATCGAGAGCACTGATTCCGTCAAGGGGTGGGTTGTGAACGAAATATTAACGCTAGATATTGTGGGTGGGGGTGTGGATAACGGGGGAAATATCGAAGTCACGGGAATATCAAGGCTTTCCGGGGCGCCAGAATCGACGCGATCCCATGGCCTGCCGTGTCAAGCCGATCAGTCTATATTTTTTAAGTGTCATTTTGGCACTGTGGACGGCGGGGCGGACGGCCCGGATTTTGTGATCCGGCATCGATCGAGATCACGCGCTGGATGGTGCGCCGCAACAAGATTCCCACAGTTTTCTGCCAGTCAACGAAATTGAAAGGTCTGAATCATACAAATTGCCGCATGTGAGTGTGGAATGACGTCCATGCGTTGGCCGGTGTATGGCCGCTCTCCAGGATGGAGGGTTTGGAACGGAGTCGTCTCACTATGAATATTAGTAATCTCTCTATTCTGAAAAAAGTGACGCTGGTCGTCGTCCTGATGGGCGTCGCGGCAGCCGCGATTGCTGCGGTCGGTGCGCAGGGTCTAGGCTCGCTCGGCGCGTCGCTGAAGGACACCGGCGCCCGCGAGGAAGTGGCCCGTGAAGCCATGGACCTGCGCGTCGATATCATCGCCATCAGCCGGATGACCTACCAGTTGGCGCTCGCGCCGGAAAAGGCCGCCGATTTCAAGGCTGAAACCGAAAAGCGTTCCGGCGAAATGCTTGCCCGTCTGCCGAAGATTGCCTCCACTGCCGATGCCAACGAGACGAAGCTGTTGGACGGTATCCGCACCACGCTCGACAGCTACTTCAACCAGATCCGTTCGATGGTTGCCGTTGCCGGTTCCGACGCCGGCAAGGATCCGGCCGTGATGAAGACCGAGCTCGGCAAGGCACTGGACGCCCAGAAGATCGTCACAGCCGCGGTCAAGGAATACTCGACCTATTCGGCCACCACACTTGCAACATCGCGCGCCGACGCGCTGGCCGCCTCGACCCAGACCATGCTGGTGCTGATGGCGACCGCTGCCGTCTGTATCGTCGCTGGCGTCGCCGTCTCATTCCTGCTGGCCCGTCGCGGCATCGTCAACCCGATCCGCAGCCTGACCGGCATCATGTCGGACATGGCCGGCGGCAAGCTCGGCGAGACCATTCCCGGTACCGACCGCAAGGACGAAATCGGCGAAATGGCCCGCGCGCTGGAAGTCTTCCGCGCCAACGAGCAGCAGATGCGCGCCATGGAAGCCCAGGAAGCCGCCCTTCATGCCCAGAGCAAGGACCTGCAGTCCTCGATCAGCGGCATTGTCGCTGCCGCAGCCGCCGGTGACTTCTCCAAGCGCATCGCCAAGTCCTATGACGATGCCGACCTGAAGCGTTTCGCCGACAGCGTCAACGAACTGGTAGAAAGCGTCGATCTTGGCGTCACCGAAGTCCGCCGTGTCATTGCAGCGCTGGCCGATGCCGACCTGACCCACGACATGCAGGGCAACTTCCAGGGCGCCTTTGCCGAGTTGCAGACCAACGTCAACCAGACGATGGCAACGCTGCGCGGCACCATGCAGAACATCCGCCAGGCCGCCGGCACGATCACCGACAATTCCGGTGAGCTGTCTTCGTCCGCCAACCAGCTCGCACGCCGCACCGAGCAGCAGGCAGCCTCGCTGGAAGAAACAGCCGCAGCCCTCGAGGAAATCACCACCACGGTCAAGACTTCGACCGAGCGTGCGCATGAAGCGACCCAGATGGTGCGCGAAACCAAGGACAGCGCCGGCAAGTCGGGCGATATCGTCCGCAACGCCATCGACGCCATGGGCCGCATCGAGCAGTCTTCGCAGAAGATCAGCCAGATCATCTCGGTAATCGACGAGATCGCCTTCCAGACCAACCTGCTGGCGCTCAACGCCGGCGTCGAGGCAGCCCGTGCCGGTGAAGCCGGCCGTGGTTTCGCCGTCGTCGCCCAGGAAGTCCGCGAACTGGCCCAGCGCTCGGCAAACGCTGCCAAGGAGATCAAGACCCTGATCAACACCTCGGCTGTGGAAGTGAAGGGCGGCGTGTCGCTCGTCCTGTCCACCGGCGAGGCGCTGAAGGAGATCGAAGGACTGGTCAACCGCGTCAACGACCACGTCACCTCGATTGCCCGCGCAGCCCAGGAACAGTCGCTGGCCCTCGGCGAGATCAACACCTCGGTCAACCACATGGACCAGATGACCCAGCAGAACGCAGCCATGGTCGAAGAAACCACGGCCGCCAGCCAGGTTCTCGCGGGCGAAGCCCGCCAGCTGCAGGCGCAGCTGCAACGCTTCCAGCTGGAAGCGGGCGCATCGGGTGGCGCCCAGTATCGCAGCGCTGCCTGATACGGCAAGGCATAGCCGACATATTGAAGGCGTCGCAGCAATGCGGCGCCTTTTTCCGTTGCGGGCGATGGCCGGACAAAGGCATGCTGCATCTACCCAGCCCAGCCTCAGGGACTTGAGCGCAGGGCAGGCGGAAGGATTTCAGCGGGAGATATGGGATATCATGCATCTGTTACTGCTCGGCGCGACCGGGCTCGTCGGCAGTCATGTGCTGGAACTGGCGCTGGCCGATCCACGGATCACCGCCGTGACGGCACCAACGCGCCGGGCCTTGGCCGAGCATCCGCGGCTGACCGCACCCAAAATCGATTTCGACAACCTGCCTCAGGATGCGGAAATCTGGAAGGCCGATGCGGTCATCTGCGCCTTGGGCACGACCCTGAAGGTGGCGGGCTCACGCGAGCGATTTCACCGCATCGACCACGACTACACGGTCGAGATCGCCAGGCTGGCCAAGGCAGGCGGCGGGCGGACCTTTGTCCTCAATTCGGCGAAAGGCGCCGACGTGAAGTCCCTGTTCTTTTACAGCCGCGTCAAGGGCGAGACGGAAAAGGATGTCGTGGCGCTGGGTTTCGAGCGCACGGTGCTGGTCCGTCCCGGCCTGATCGATGGCCCCCGGACCGAACCGCGTCCGGCCGAACAGATGTTCGGCACGCTGCTGCGGCGGCTGAAACCGGTCCTGCCCCGGTCGCTGCAGGCAAACCGGCCGGAGACGATCGCGCGGGTCATGCTGGAGCAGGCGTTCTCTGCGGTGCCGGGCGTGACCGTCGTTACGTCTGACGCGCTGGTGTGACGGGTTATCGACCGGGAGCGGCGCGGAGACATGACACGCCTGTCAGGTCGCTCCGCCGACATCATAGGGCGTGGCAATTGCAACCCTTGACGGGGCAATCCTGAAATCGGCGGGCAGCATGCGGTGATAGGCCAGCACCATCTGGCAGGCGCTGCGGGCATCCTGGCGCAGATCGTGATGGATGACGAAGGTCAGGTCACCGGTCGCGAGCAGTTGGCGGTTGTCGTTGTCGAGATCATGGCCGGCAAAGATATCGCAAGCACGCCTCTGCTCGGCAAAGACCTGGCGGATGGCCCGGTTGCCGCCGCCGATCGAATAAACTGCCCGTATGTCAGGATGGTTTTCCAGCGCATCCCGTACGATCGTCCGTGTCGTGCGATCGACGCCGAAACCTTCCGAGATCGTCACCGCCGACAGCCAGGGAAACCGCGCCTGCAGCGCGAGCCGAAAACCGCGTTCGCGCTCCTCCTCGCCGGCAAAACGCGCGCTCGACAGGGCGACCAGCACCTTGCCGGGCTGCGGGCCTGCCATGCGCCCGAGCAGATAGGCGGCGGTTGCGCCGGCAACATGGTTGTCCATGCCGACATAGCCGGTGCGCACAACGGCCGGCAGGTCGGTGACCAGCGTCACCACGGGTATCCCGGCCTCGAGCAGTGATCCTGCCATGTCCGACATCGCCGGCGTTGCCGGCACTTTCAGCACCACGCCATGGCTGCCGCGTCGGCGGATGGATTTGAGGATGGCGATCAGATCGCGCTCGCTCATCGTTTCGGCGACATGGAAGCGGGCTGAAAACGCGGCCGGCCGCATGCCGGGAAGCTCCGCTTCGAAGGCGGCGCGCACGGCATTGGAAAAGCGCTGCGGTGTTTCCATGACGATATCGAGGACGAAGCGTCGGCCCGCCAGTCCCGATTGCGCATATTGCCGGTCGAGTTCGGCAATCGCCGCGTCGATCCTCAGCCGGGTGGTCTGGCGCACGCCGGGACGCTGATGCACGGCCCGATCGACAGTCGCGAGACTGAGCCCGGCCTGGAAGGCAATGTCCTTCAACGGATAGGGCGGCTTCATTCTTCCTACTGAGGTGTTTTTGAGGTGATTTCCGGCTATTCATGCGCGCGCCCTTGCCTAGGATCAAGTCCGGAAACACCAAAGGGAGGAAATACCATGGATGCTCAAACCCTTTCGAGCCGGCGCCGCGACAAGGTCTGGCTGAACGCTGACAGCGGCCGGCTGGATCACTTCAGGGCCGGCGTGGAAAAGACCACCGATCCGGCCGACTGGCCTTTTGCCGTCGGTGTCGAGAAAAATGTCCTGATCTATGACGGGATCAAGCTCCGCCAGATCAGCCTCGACCCGCATCTGCGCCGTGAACTGATGGCCGAATGGGTGGAGGCATTTGCCACAGGACCGGGCGTGATCGTCATCAAGGGAGCGATGCCGGATCTTTCCGTCGTCGACCGGGCCACCGAAGTCTTCGACGCGATCGTTCGCGACGAACGGGAAAAGGGCAAGGTTGCGGCCGACCATTTCGCCAAGGCCGGCGCCAATGACCGCATCTGGAATTCGCTGCAGAAGCATTGCCTGGCGGATCCGCAGAATTTTGCGAGCTATTATGCCTCGCAAGCTATCGCCATGGTGTCGCAGGCCTGGCTGGGCACCGGTTATCAGATGACGGCGCAGATGAACCGGGTCAATCCGGGCGGAGCGGCGCAGAAAGCGCACCGCGACTACCACCTCGGCTTCATGTCGCCGGCGCAGATGCAGGCCTATCCCGGCCATATCCATGCGATCTCGCCGGTTCTCACGCTGCAGGGCGCCGTTGCCCATTGCGACATGCCGATCGAAAGCGGCCCGACACTGTTCCTGCCGTATTCGCAGACCTTCTTCGAGGGCTACCTCGCCTTCGGCCGGCCGGAATTCCAGCATTATTTCGCCGAGCATCATGTGCAGTTGCCGCTCGCCAAGGGCGACGCCGTCTTCTTCAATCCGGCCCTGATGCATGGCGCCGGCAACAATGTCTCGACCGACATCTATCGCATGGCAAACCTCCTGCAGGTCTCGTCCGCCTTCGGCCGGGCCATGGAGGCTATCGACCGCGACCGAATGTCGACGGCCGTCTATCCGGCCCTGCTGGAGGCGAAGGAGTCCGGCACGATGACGGCGCAGGATGTTGCCAATGCGATCGCCGCCACCGCCGAGGGTTATGCCTTCCCGACCAATCTCGACAGCGATCCGCCGGTCGGAGGGCTTGCGCCGAAGACGCAGGCTGCCATCATGGCGGAGGCCCTGGAGGCCGGGATGGACGCTGCAAGCTTCGCCGACGTGATCAAGCGTCACGCCGCCAAGCGCAGGGCATGAGGAGTATCATGGGTAGAATGGATGGAAAATATGCGGTCGTCACCGGCGGCACCCAGGGACTGGGCGCGGAAGTCGCCCGGCTGTTTGCCGAACGCGGTGCGAAAGGCCTGACGATCTGCGGCCGCAATGCCGACAAGGGCAGGGCCAAGGCTGCCGAAATCACCGAACGCTACGAGGTGCCGGTTGTCTTCGTCGAAGCCGATCTCGGCAAGGTCGAGGATTGCCGCAAGGTGATCGCGGCGGCGCAGGCGCGTTTCGGGACGATTGATGCACTGGTCAATGTCGCGGCGATCACCGATCGCGGCACGATCCTCGACACCGACCAGGATCTGTTCGACCGCATGTTCGCGATCAACACGCGGGCGCCGTTCTTCCTGATGCAGGATACGATCAAGGTCATGCGCGAGCATGGCACCGAGGGCACGATCGTCAACATCTCGTCGATGTCGGCGATGGGCGGTCAGCCCTTTATTGCCGCCTATTGCGCCTCCAAGGGCGCGCTCGACACGCTGACCCGCAACACCGCCTTTGCGCTGTTGAAGAACCGCATCCGGGTCAACGGGCTCAATATCGGCTGGATGTCGAGCGACGGCGAGGACCGGATCCAGCGCGAGTTCCATGGTGCAGCCGAGGATTGGCTGGACAAGGCCGCCGCCGCGCAGCCCTTTGGACGCCTGGTCGATCCGGCCGAGGTGGCACGGGCCGTCGCCTATCTGTCATCGGCCGAATCCGGCCTGATGACCGGATCGACGATCAATTTCGACCAGTCGATCTGGGGCGCCTACGAGGACAGCCCGCATCCGAGGCATGCGCTTTAGCAAGGAACCCCCACAATAGACAAAGCCCGCGGCGACGCGGGCTTTTTCATCACAGGAAGCCGAGAGCTTTCAGCCCTTCGAACCCTTGGCAATCGGCTCCTGATAGGTGAAGCCCATGTCCCAGGGGAAATAGATCCAGGTATCCTGGCTGACTTCGGTAACGAAGGTGTCGATCGTCGGCACGCCCTTCGGCTTGGCGTAGACGCAGGCGAAATGTGCCTTCGGCATCATCTGGCGCACTTCCAGCGCCGTCTTGCCGGTATCGGTCAGGTCGTCGACGACGAGCACGCCGGAACCGCCATCGGTCATCAGATCGGCCGTGATGCCTTTCAGCAGGTTCATTTCGCCCTGGTTGACATAGTCATGATAGGAGGCGATGCAGACCGTCTCGATCAGGCGGATATTCAGTTCGCGCGAGATGATCGCCGCCGGCACCAGGCCGCCGCGGGTGATGCAGACGATGGCACGGAACTCCTGGCCGAGACCGGCAAGACGCCAGGCAAGCGCACGCGCGTCGCGGTGGAACTGGTCCCAGGATACGGGAAAGGCTTTATCGGGAAGAGACATGTCGCAAGGCTCCGCAGGCAAGGTTTTCGGGCGCCGACACAAGCGGCGTTCAAAACCGGAGCCGGGGCGGCGTCGCATGTCGGGACAATGCCCGAAATGCGTTTCGCGCGGTTTCGGTATCCGAAAAGGAGAGCGGATCCGTTGCGGACGCCGCAGACACGTTTCGGGATCCCGCTATACCGCGCGAATGCCGCCCTGATCGGGCACTGGTCTTTGGCCGCTGCTATTAGCCGGAATCCCTGCCGCATGGCAAGGCCCGGCCAATATGCCGCCGGCCTGGATGCCTAGCGCGACAGCAGCGTCAGCGCCGTCATCGAATCGAGCACCGTGCGGGTGACGCCGCCAAACAGCACTTCCCACCAGCGCTTGTTGCCGTAGGCGCCCATGACCAAGAGGTCGATGGAACTGTCCGACAGCCGGTTTTCGATTGCCATGGCCGGCGACAGCCCGCTTTGCTCGGACGTGGCCACTGTGACCTTGACGCCGTGGCGGGCAAGGGTGGAGGCGATCTCGGCACCGGCGACAGCGGCCGTCTGGATGCTGTTTTCCGGCGGATCGACGCTGAACACCTCGACCTCGTCGGCTGCCTTCAGGAAGGGCAGGGCATCGAAGGTGGCGCGCGCCGCTTCCCGCGAGCCGTTCCAGGCGACCATCACCCGCTTGATCGGCTTGGGGGTCTTGAGGATATGCGGCACCAGCAGTACCGGGCGACCGCTTTCGAACAGGAAGCTTTCGAGCTCGGCCCGTGTTTCCGACAGCAGGCCGTGTTCGCCCTGCGGCGCGATGACCAGATCGGTCGAGCGGGCGCTGTCGATCAGGGCTGCGGAGTTGAGGCCGGCCGAGGTGACGAAGCTGCGCCATTCATGCGACAGGCCTTCGCGTGCGGCAATTGCGCGGAACAGCGCCTCGACGCTCTCGGTTTCCTGATGCGCCATGTCCTGCAGCGCCTGGATGGTGGCCGGATCCGGGATTTCCATCGGCGCCACCAGCGGCACCATGGCAATCGCCTCGGCATGCGCGCCGATCACATGCGACTGAAACTGGTTGGCAAACGCCACCGCAAAATCGGTGACCTGCTTCGTCGTGTTCGGCGTGTCCAATATGGCAAGAAGTGTACGATAACCCATGGTCGTCTCCTCACGCGGTCCTTATGCAATGTCCGCATGAGAAAACTATGACCGTCAAGACGAAGTTCCGCTTTGACATCGGTCAAATGGCGAAACGGAACAAGATTTTTGTCCAGGCGTCGCTCAGGGATCGACGTGCCGTCAGGCGACCTCGCCAGTGCCGAGATCGCGCTTCGCCAGGGCGTCCTTTTCTGCGGCAATTTGCACGACCATGGCGGCGACATCAGCAGCGGCCGCATCCAGCGCCGTCTCGTCGCGGGCGCGCACCAGAAGCTCGGTCGAAAAACGCTTGCCGTCGAATTGCGGATAGGAGCCAATCGAGGTCAGCGGATGCGCCTTCTGGATCTGCCCGAGCAGCGTGCCGATATCGCCTTCGCCGAACGGGCAGGCAATGGCGCGGGTCAGCACCTTGGTGCCGGTCGGCAGTGTTTCGATCACATGGGCGATCATCGCCTGGAAGACCTGCGGCACGCCGGCCATGACATGCACATTGCCGATGATGAAGCCGGGGGCGGTCGAGACCGGATTGGGGATATGGCTGGCACCCTGCGGCATGCGGGCCATGCGCTGGCGTGCCTCGGTGAAATCCATGTTGCGCGCCGCATACATGTTGCCGAGCAGCATCATCGCATCCGGATCATGCACGCAAGGCACGCCGAAGGCCGTAGACACGCTGTCTGCGGTGATGTCGTCATGGGTCGGGCCGATGCCGCCGGAGGTGAAGACATAGTCATAGCGCTGGCGCAGCGCATTGACCGCCTCGACGATGGCATCCTCCTCGTCGGCGACGATCCGGACTTCCTTCAGGTCGATGCCGGCAACCGTCAGCAGATCGGCGAGATGGCCGATATTCTTGTCCTTGGTCCGGCCGGACAAAAGTTCGTCGCCGATGGCGAGCATGCCGGCGGTCTTGATCGTGGGGCTCATGGAGATCCTGTCAGTCTGGTGGGGCGAGACCCCGGGCCATAACCCGGGAGGCGACGCGCTGGTATCGGCAACAATCGGCAAATCTAGCGCTTTGTGAACGTTCTGAGAAGGGTAAGTGCAATTTGAGTGAACACTGCGTTCCTCTTGACGTGGCTGGTCTGCGCGACAGATTGCGTTAGATCTCAACCCATCGAATACGGGGCGGCGACACCGCCCAGCAAGACAACAGTCCAGCAACATCCAACAGGAGATACGTCATGGCTAAGGTTCTGGTTCTCTACTATTCGTCCTACGGTCACATTGAAACCATGGCGTATGCCGTTGCCGAAGGCGCCAAGTCGGCCGGCGCCGACGTCATCGTCAAGCGCGTTCCGGAACTGGTTCCGGAAGAGGTCGCCAAGTCCTCGCATTTCAAGATGGACCAGAAGGCCGAAATTGCAACGGTGGACGAACTGGCAGGCTATGACGCGATCATCGTCGGCGCCGGCACACGCTTCGGCACGGTCGCCTCGCAGATGCGCAATTTCTGGGACCAGACCGGTGGCCTGTGGTTCTCCGGCAAGCTGGTTGGCAAGCTCGGCTCGACCTTCACCTCGTCAGCCACCCAGCACGGCGGACAGGAAACCACCATCCTCGGCTTCATCCCGACCTTCCTGCATCACGGCATGGTCGTTGCCGGCCTGCCTTACGCCTTCCAGGGCCAGATGGGCGTTGAAGCGGTCAAGGGCGGCTCGCCTTACGGCGCCTCGACGATCACAGATGGCGATGGTTCGCGCCAGCCGTCCGAGATCGAGCTCGAAGCAGCCAAGTTCCAGGGCGCGCATGTCGCCAAGCTCGCCGCCAAGCTGGCCTGATTCTTGCCGGCCTGATAATTGTCAAATCGATGCATCGAGGGCGGGGTTTTCCCGCCCTCTTTTGTTGCAAGGTTTCCGATCGTTAAGATCCAACCAATTGGTTTCAACAGCGATTAAACCCGATCTGCGATAGATGGCGGGCACAACATCAATGCCAGGTGCCTTTGCCATGGAATCGGAACGAAGAGAGATACCGCGCACCCGCGCGCTGAAGGCTGGCCGCGCCATTCTGGCTGGCGGCTATTCGACCTTTGACTGCATGGTGCGCAACCTGTCGCAAGCCGGCGCCAAGGTGCAGTTCGAATCGACGGCAGATATTCCCGCCGATTTCCGCCTGCGCTTCGAAGACGGCACCACCCATGACTGCCACGTGCGCTGGCGAACGGCGCGCGAACTGGGCGTCGAGTTCACCGATCGCAAGATGAACTGACAAACACCGGGCCAGCGTACCGCGACGTGACCAACGACCCTTGACGACAATCGTCAAGTGGATGAAACAGGGCACAGTTGCGGGCGTGGCGAAACTGGTAGACGCAAGGGACTTAAAATCCCTCGGCCTCGGCTGTGCGGGTTCGACCCCCGCCGCCCGCACCAGGGGCCATCTGCCGCCTGACAAACTTCTGTTCCATCACCGCACTCCCCCATTGCCGGCCCTGATACTCGTCGGCCAATGCAAAGCCGTGTGCCTCGTAGAGTGCGCGGGCGGCATCGAGGCCGCGAAAGGTCCACAGATGCGTCTCGGCGAAATCACGGGCATCGACGAAGGCAAGGGCGGCTGAGAGCAGCCGGCGTCCAAGGCCGCTGCCGCGTTGGTCGTCATCGACGATGAACCAGCGCAGATGGGCGATGCGGCCGCCATTACCGATGCCGTTGTCGATGCCAGTGCCCGAGACAGCGTTGGAGCGGTGATCTGTGTCCAAATCTGTCTCGGCCGGCCTGTTCAGATCCTCGCCGTCGATGGCGATCGTGCCGACGATCGTTTCGTCGGCGATGGCGGTCCAGATTTCATTGTCCGGATGTTCGATGCGGGTGCAGAATTCCGACAGGCCGGTGGCGACGATGGCTTCGAATTCCCGGCCGAAACCGACGGTGCGGGCATAGTAGCGCGCATGCATGTCGCTGCAGCGACCGATCAGGCCCGGTCGGTAGCCGTTGGAGATCTCGGCCAGAGGTAAAAGGGATGAGGACGAGCGCGGATTTTCCGGCGCCGGCGACAGGGCTTCGGCATAGAGCTGCAGCCCTTGCGTCACGGTCACGCC
This sequence comes from Rhizobium sp. 18065, assembly GCF_902706095.1. GTDB lineage: Bacteria > Pseudomonadota > Alphaproteobacteria > Rhizobiales > Rhizobiaceae > Allorhizobium. The sequence continues at coordinate 231,821 of NZ_CACSJP010000006.1, read as the reverse complement.
CTGCGTCGGCGTCAGCCGGGCGAGGGCGGTTTCGACCTGCCGGCGGGCAAAGGCATCGATCTGCGCCAGTTTGGCCGCTCCGGACGGTGTCAGCGAAATCTGCTTGGCGCGCGCATCCTCGTCGTCCGGCCGCTCCTCCAGCAGCCCGGCCTCGACCAGCTTGCGCAACATCCGGCTGACGCTGGACTTTTCCAGTCCCAGTAGGCCGCGCAGGTCCTTCGCCGTGAGTTGCTGTGCTGCGCCGATCTCGATCAGAGCGTGAACGGCCGATGCCGGCAGGCCGCTTTCGGCCAGGTCGTCGCCGAGAAAGCCAAGCCGGCGTACCAGTGCACGCGCAGCGGAACGCACTGTTTCCACGGTCGAGGGTGTCGCGATTGTCATGCGTGGCGTCCACATTGGTTGATCGATGCAACTATATTGGCAAGATAGGGATCCAACTTCAAGCCCGTTCGATACCGGTGCGGCAGGATTTCGCTCGCGGCGACGCACGGGCGGGATCTTCCCGGCGCCCGCGAATTGATCAAAAAACAATCAGTCCAAAACTTGACGAAAGTTTGAGCAATCTTTGCTTGCGCTGCGGCGCAAACTTGTTTTTGATGGGTACAACACCAAGAACGGGGAGCATGATTTGATGATCAAGAGACGCACTTTCGCAGCGACGGTTCTGTCCGCTGCGCTGTCCACTGCCATGGGCCTTGTCGCCGGACTGGTCCTGCCGGTGACGGCAGCCCATGCCGAAACGGCGGTCAAGTTCACGCTCGACTGGAAGTTCGAAGGCCCGGCCGCCGGCTTCCTGCTGGCGCTCGACAAGGGATATTTCAAGGCCGAGGGCCTCGACGTGACCATCGACAGCGGCAATGGCTCGGTCGAGGCGATCCCGCGGGTGGCGACTGGCGCCTACCAGATGGGCTTCGGCGACATCAATTCGCTGATCAAGTTCCTCGACGAAGATCCGGCCCAGAAGATCAAGGCCGTGATGATGGTCTATGAGCGTCCGACCTTCGCGGTCGTCGGCCGCAAGGCGCTCGGCATCACCGAAGATCCGAAATCGCTGGAAGGCAAGAAGCTCGGCGCACCGCCGCCAGACGGCGCCTTCGCCCAGTGGAAGGCCTTCAAGGATGTCGCCAAGATCGACGACAGCCAGATCACCATCGAGAGCATCGGCTTTCCGGTGCGCGAACCGATGCTCGCCAAGGGCGACGTCGATGCCGTCTTCGGTTTTGCCTTCTCGGTGATCCTGAACCTCAAGGCACAAGGCGTGCCGGCCGACGATATCGCCACCATCCTGATGGCCGAACATGGCCTCAACCTTTATGGCAACAGCGTTCTGGTCAATACCGATTTCGCCGCCGAGAACCCGGATGCGGTCAAGGGCTTCCTGAAAGCCCTGGCCAAGGGCTTTGCCGATGCGGTCGCCAATCCGGAAGAAGGTGTGGCCGCCGTCCTGAAGCGCAACGAGACCCTCAATCCCGAGATCGAGAAGGAACGCCTGGAAATGGCCAATGCCATGAACATCAAGACGCCCTTTGTCATCGAGAACGGTTTCGGTGGCGTGGATCCGGCAAGGCTTGCCGCCTCGATCGAGACGCTGAAAATCTCGATGGGCCTGAAGGGCGCTGTCAAGGCCGAACAGGTCTTCGACGCTTCGTTCCTGCCGGCCAAGGAAGATCGGATGTTGCCGTAAGGCATTCCCCTCCCCAACCCCTCCCCACAAGGGGGAGGGGCTTCATCTGCCGACATGTCAGCATTTCAGTGGGTGCGTTAATCTGGCGAGGCCGTGCTGCGCGTAATCTCCCCCCTTGTGGGGGAGATGGCCGGCAGGCCAGAGGGGGTCTTGGGATCCTCTGCAATACGGACGGAGAGAATATTGTCCCACCTCGTTTCCATCGACAATGTCGACATGCGCTATGGCGGTGCCGATGGCACGCTGGCCGTCTCCGGCCTGACGATGCGTGTCGCCAAGGGCGAATTTGCCGCCGTGGTCGGGCCGTCCGGCTGCGGCAAGTCGACCCTGATGAAACTGGTGACCGGGCTGCATATCCCTCAAGCGGGCGTCGTCATCGTCGGCGGCCAGCAGGTGACGAAGCCGGTCTCGATCGTCGGCATGGCCTTCCAGAACCCGACCATGCTGCCCTGGCGCACGACGCTCGAAAACATCCTTCTGCCGCTGGAGATCGTCGAGCGTCATCGCCACCGGCTGCGAGCCAATAAAAAAGAATACATTGAGAAGGCGGAGAACCTGCTTGAGATCGTCGGGCTGAAGGGTGTCGGTTCGAAATTCCCCTGGCAGCTTTCGGGCGGCATGCAGCAGCGCGCCAATCTCTGCCGGGCGCTGATACACGAGCCGGAACTCTTGATGCTCGATGAGCCGTTCGGCGCGCTCGATGCCTTTACCCGCGAGGAACTCTGGTGCGTCATCCGCGACCTGCATGCGGCGCAAGGCGTGACCATCGTGCTCGTCACCCATGATCTGCGCGAAGCGGTGTTTCTCGCCGACCGGATCTTCGTGATGAGTGCCCGGCCCGGCCGGGTGGTCAAGGAACATACCGTGCCGTTTGCCCGGCCGCGCGACATCGACCTGATGTATGACGGCGCCTTCAACGACATGGTGCATCTGCTGCATGGGGAAATTGCCAAGGCGAGGGTGGTGGCATGAGTGTGACATCAGAGACCGTGCCGACCCGACCGGTGGTCAAGCCGCTGATGCAGCGGATCAACTGGGTGCGGGCAGCCCCCTTCCTCTATACGCTCGGCCTGTTTGCCATCTGGGAACTGTCGGTCATCGCCTTTGCCCTGCCGCAGACGTTGTTGCCGGCACCGACAAGAGTGTTCGAGGCGATCGTGCAATACTGGTCGCCGATCTGGAAGAACTCGCTGCAGACGCTCTACACCACGACGCTCGGCTTCCTGATTGCCGTCGTCGCGGGCCTTGGGCTCGGCCTGTTCATCGGCTGGTCGAAGTCGATCTATGCCGGGCTTTACCCCTTGATGATCGGCTTCAACGCCATCCCCAAGGTGGCGCTGGTGCCGATCCTTGTCATCTGGTTCGGCATCGGCACTGTGCCGGCGGTGCTGACCGCCTTCCTGATTTCCTTCTTCCCGATCGTCGTCAACGTCGCCACCGGCCTTGCCACGATCGAGCCGGAGACGGAAGACGTGCTTCGCGCGCTGGGCGCCAGGAAGATCGACATCATGCTGAAGGTCGGCATTCCGCGCTCGATGCCCTATTTCTTCGGCTCGCTGAAGATTGCCGTGACGCTTGCCTTTGTCGGCTCGGTGGTCTCGGAAACCGTCGCCTCGAATTACGGTCTCGGCAACATGATGAGTTCGGCCCAGAGCCAGTTCAACGTGCCGCTGGTGTTTGCCGGCCTGATGATGCTGGCGATCGAGGGCATCGCCATGTATGCGCTGATGGCCTGGATCGAGCGCCGCATGACCGGATGGGCGCATCGCTCGACCATGGCGAACTGAGCGGCTGGTGCGCGGGACCCGGGAAAGAGCCCGGTGGCGCGGAAGGTTTCCGCGCTACTTCTTGTCGCTGACGGTGAAGTGCTGCTCGAACGGCGTCGAACGCTCGGCGATGATGTCGTTGACGGTGTAGCGCAGGATATATGCGCCGGGAGCGGCACCCGCGACGTCGAGCGTCAGGTGGGTATAGATCTCCTGCGCCTCGACATGGCCGGTGAAGGTGAAGCTGCCGAAATCCTTTTTCAGCGCCAGCGTCTTGCCCTTGTCGTCGCTCAGTTCCAGGTCGACGCTGAAATTCGACTGTTTGCGGCCATCTTCGAGCGTGCGCCATCTGAGGCCAGCCACTTCGAGATAGGTGATCAGAGGTTCGCCGCTGTCGAAGATGGGTTCCTTCTTCGGCGTATAGGCGCCGTAGCCGGTCGGCTTTTCACTGACGAACAGCGCACGCGGTACGGTGAGCGGCAGGCTCGCCGAAAACTTTGCCACGCTTTGATGCAGGCCGATAAAGGCACCGCGCGCATCACCCGCAGCCGCCTTGCGCTCGGCCTCGCTCGCGCCGTCAAGCAGCGGACCGGCTTCGGCTGTGACTGCCAGCATCAGGGCGATGATCGGCGCGGCCGTCACTTGGGATAGACGGGCCAGTTTCAAGGCGGTCATGTGATTCTCCTGCATCCGGCGGATCGGCCGAGTTTGGAAAGATCCGGGCTCGGCAGTCAAGATTGGCGGCAACATTGGCGGCAAGTTTAGTGGCACGCTTGATCGCAGTTTTGCCGCCGTCGGACCGGCCAATGTAACTTCAAGTTGGCCGACACCAAGGCAGCGGGTCAGGAACGCCAGAAGATCGGCACGAGCAGCACAAGCATGGTCAGGACTTCGAGGCGGCCAAGCAGCATGGCCAGCGACAGGACGTAGAGTTCCGGGTCGTTCATCATGGCAAAATTGCCGACCGGTCCGATCAGCGGTCCGATGCCGGGGCCGACATTCGACAGGGCGGTGATCACGGCCGAGGTCGAGGTGGCAAAGTCGTAGCCGAGCAGCGACATGGCCATACTGCCGATCACCCAGATGAACATATAGGCGGCAAAGAACAGGAAGACCGCGCGTTGGGTTTCCGCATCGACGGTCTGGTTGCCGTAGCGCACCGAATAGATGGCATTCGGATAGATCAGCTTTTTCATGCCGGTGACGATCAGGTTGAACAGGATGACGAAGCGATAGGCCTTGATGCCGCCGGCCGTCGAGCCCGAGCAGCCGCCCATGAAGGTGGCGAAGAAGGCGGCGGTGACGGCGAACGGCCCCCACAGCGTATAGTCTTGGCTGGCGAATCCGGTGGTCGACAGGATCGAGGTATAGTTGAAGAAGGAATGGGTCAGCGAGATCGGCAGCGGAATGCCGTTTTGCAGATGGTTGTAGATCCCGCCGGCCAGCGCAAAGGCGACAAGATAGGCAAGGAAAATAATGATCTGCGGATCGCGCAACGCATCGAGCCGTCCGCGGATGACGAAGACGATCAGGATCGAAAAAGGCAAGCTGCAGACCGTCATGAAGAAGGTCGAAATCCACAGGATCGTATAGCTGTCAAAAAAGGCGAACGACATGTCATGGGTCGAGAAGCCAGCCGTCGCCACGGTCGTAAAGGCATGATTGATCGCATCGAAATGGCTCATGCCGGCGAAGTCATAGGCAATGGTGCAGACGAGCGTGATGCCGACATAGACCGCCATGAAGGCGCGGGTGAAGGTGGCGAGCCGGGCGAAGGGCTTGTCGCCGGTATCCGACGATTCCATCTTGAAGAAGGACATGCCGCCGACGCGCAAAAACGGCAGGACGAAGAGACCGAGCGCGACGATCCCGATACCGCCGAGCCAGGCAAGCAGCGAGCGCCACATCAAGATGCCCGGAGCAATGTTGTCGAGACCGCTGATCACTGTTGATCCCGTCGTGGTGATGCCGGAGATCGATTCGAACAGCGCCTGCGCGAACGTCAGGTCGAGGTCGGCGAAATAGAGCGGGATTGCACCGACCACGGAAAACACGGCCCAGAGCACATTGACCAGCAGGAAGCCCATGCGCTTGGAAAACGCAGGCGGCGGGCCGCGCGTCGCCATCGCCGCCGTCAGCGAAATGCCGCCGACCATGGCGGCCGAGACGGTGAACACCGACCAGTTGTCGTCGCGATAGTAGAGATCGACCATCGCCGGGACCAGCATCGCGGTCGAAAGATAGAGACCGCAGAGCGCGGCGATGTAGACCAGGGTGCGCAGGAGATTGGTGTTCAAGGAATTTCTTCCGTTTGGTTGCACTGCAAAGAAGCTTTGTCAGTGCCTGATGTCTATGCCATAGCGGGAGGCAGATCAAAATTCAACGGATGGACGTCGTGACGCCACAGGAAGTCGAGACCGCGCTGGAAGCCATGCGTGGCCTTTTCCCCGAAACACCCCTGCAGCTCAATGATCATTTGAGCGCCCGCTATGGGGCCAATATCTATCTCAAGCGCGAAGACCTGACCCCGGTTCGCTCCTACAAGATTCGCGGCGCGTTCAATTTCCTGCGCAAGATCGTCGGCGACAGCCCGGCCAGCACGACCTTTGTCTGCGCCTCCGCCGGCAACCATGCCCAGGGCTTCGCCTTCGTCTGCCGTCATTTCGGCGTGCAGGGCGTCGTCTTCATGCCGGTGACCACGCCGCAGCAGAAGATCGACAAGACCCGCACCTTTGGCGGCGAATTCATCACCATCCGCCTGTTCGGCGATATTTTCGACCAGTGCTATGCGGCGGCCCGCGAGCATGTCGAGGCGATCGGCGGCTATATGGTGCCGCCCTTCGACCACCCAGACATCATCGAGGGGCAGGCGACCGTGGCGGCCGAGATGGTCCAGCAATTGCCCGAAGGCGTGACACCGGATCTGGTTGTCATGCCGGTAGGCGGTGGCGGATTGTCCTCGGGCATGACCGGCTATCTGGCCGGTCGCGTCGCGGCGGGCAGCATGGTCTTTTGCGAACCGGCCGGCGCGCCCAGCCTGCGCCGCAGCCTCGAAGCAGGTGCCGTGGTGACACTGCCCAAGGTCGACAATTTCGTCGATGGGGCCGCCGTCGCGCGCATTGGTGATCATAATTTCGCAGCCCTCAGGCATTTTGCCGCCGAGCAGGTGGTGATCGTCCCGGAAAACGCCATCTGCGTGACCATGACCGAGATGCTCAATGTCGAAGGTGTGGTGCTCGAACCGGCCGGCGCACTGTCGATCGCAGCCCTCGATCTGCTGCCGCCCGAACGCCTTGCCGGCAAGACCGTGGTCGCCGTTGTCTCGGGCGGCAATTTCGACTTCGATCGTCTGCCGGATGTCAAGGAACGCGCCATGCGCCATGCCGGGCTGAAGAAATACTTCATCTTGCGCCTGCCGCAGCGCCCCGGCGCCCTGCGCGACGTCCTCAATCTGCTCGGCCCCGAGGACGATATCGCCCGCTTCGAATATCTGAAGAAGTCGGCCCGCAATTTCGGCTCGATCCTGATCGGCATCGAAACCGGCAAGCGCGAGAATTTCGCCGATCTCTTCGCCCGCTTCGATCAGGCCGGTCTCGGCTTCGAGGACATCACCGAAAACGAGATCCTGGCGAACCTGATCATCTGACGCCCGGCAGGGTTGTCAGCCAGGCGAGGATATGGTCGGCGACCGGCTGGGTGGTTTGCTGCGAATAGCTGTCGCCGGCGATCACATGGCTGTTTGCGTCGCCGTTCGGCCCTGGGTCGAACGTGGCATGCGGTCCGCCCCATCGCGCGGCAACCGCTGCCGTGGCTTGCGCGCTGACCACCTTGTCCTTGGCCGAATAGATGAACAGGGCCGGCAGCGTGATGGCCTCGACCTTCGTATGCTGCGCCAGCCTGACTGCCTGCGCCATCGGGATCAGCGCCTCGACCGGATAATCGGTCGTCCAGTTGAAAGCGTTCTGCGCGTTGACCGGCTCGAAACCGCGCCTTGCACCGATCAGCAGATGCGCAAGCGGCCCCGCGAAGGGACCGGTGGGCAGGAAACTGCCGAAGGCACGCAGGCCGTAATTGGGCGAGATAAACACCGTCGCCGCGACATCCCGGCCAAGGGCAGGGCGGGCCAGAGCCCAGGTCACCAGCGAGCTTCCGGTCGAGGTCGAGATTACCACAACCTTGTCGCCCAGGACGCGACCGATCGCCAGAGCCTCGGCCATGTCGGCGGTCCAGTCATTCAGTGTCGCCTGTCCCAGGCCATCCGGATCGTCAAGTCCGTGGCCGGCAAGGCGGGTATAGTAGAGATTGGCGCCGAGCGCCCTGGCGACCAGATCGGGCAGGGGGCGAAGCTCGCCGGACGAGGCGGAAAAGCCATGGATATAGATCACCGACACCGGTGTTTTTACCTTGTTCGCCGGATCGGCCCAGATCACCTGTTTGCCGAGGCCCTTGCGAAGACGGGGAAACCCCGATTCGGCCGCAGTCAGATAGGCGTCGACCTCATCAAGGCCTCGGTCATTGAGGCCTTGGCCGGCGGCAAAGGCCGCCTCGCGTTCGAGATCAAGCCGTGGCGGCAGGCGGTAGACGATGGCAAGGATGGCAAGGATGGCGACGATGACAAGGATGCCAGCCAGAAAACCCATGAACATTCTCATCGATAGTGTCCTCCGCACCAGCCTCTCCCATGCCGGGGCGGAAGTCTAGCGGGGTTTAAACCGGATTGGCATATGATCGCTGCGGATCGTCGCCCAGGCGTTACCCAATTCACCGCATCGGCTTTCTCATCGGCGCGAGCTGTGCTATCGAGCGGACATGACATCGATTATCGCGCGCATCCTTTCGATCTTCACCGGCAGCTCCTCATCCGAAGCGGCCCAGGCACCCGTTGCCGAGCCGCAGGTCTACAAGGATTGCCTTATCCATGCCGAGCCGATCCGCGAGGGTGGCCAGTATCGTCTGGCCGGGCGTATCGTGAAGGACGTTTCGGGACGCACGCTCGAGCGCACGTTTATTCGGGCCGACATTTTCTCCTCGCTCGATGACGCGCTCGAATGCACGTTCCGCAAGGCGCAGCAGATCGTCGATCAGAATGGCCCGTCGCTTTTCTCCGATGGCGAGGAAAAGCGTAGCGCCTGAGGAAAAAATCCTTCTTTTGGTGAAAAAAGGCTTACCCACACACACGCATTGTTAAATCCTCTGCCATCAAATGAACCCGGCTCAATTTTCCGGGTTCCGTAAGTGTTTTCCAATTTTTCGATTGTCAGATCGACCATTTTGCCGTCTTGCCTCGGAGCTGTTCTCACAGCTCTTGTCGCAACACCGTCATTTGCGGCCGACGACCAGGTGGCCACTGTCTACAATCCGGCTGATCTTGCCTGGCTGATGGCGGCCTCCGGCATGGTCATGATGATGCAGGTCGGCTTCCTGCTGCTGGAAGCGGGCATGGTCCGCTCGAAGAACTCGATCAACGTCGCCCAGAAGAACCTGCTCGATTTTGTCTTTGGCGTGGTGGCCTTCGCCGCTGTCGGTTTCATGCTGGCCTTCGGCAAGACCGGCTGGCTGCCATTCGGCGTCGATGGTGACCTGTTTTTCCTGCAGAAAACCGACAGCTGGGTCGCCGGCTTCTTCGTTTTCCAGGTGATGTTCTGCGGCACCGCCGCGACGATCGTTTCCGGCGCCGTGGCCGAACGCATGAAGCTCGTCGCCTATGTCTTTGGTTCGATCGTCCTGTCGGCGCTGATCTATCCGATCTTTGTCCACTGGGCCTGGGGCACGGCGCTGGGCCCCAATTCCGGCGCGTTTCTCGCCAATCTCGGCTTCGTCGATTTTGCCGGCTCGACCGTGGTCCATGCCACCGGCGGCTGGATCGCTCTTGCCGCCTGCATGGTGCTCGGGCCACGGCTCGGTCGTTTTGATGTCAATGGCCGGCCGGTGCGCATTGCCGGGCACAATCCCGTCCTGTCCACCAGCGGCGCACTGATCCTGTTCTTCGGTTGGATCGGCTTCAATGGCGGTTCCACCCTCAAGGCCTCGCTCGATGTGGCGCCCATTATCATGAATACGGTTCTGGCCGGCGGCATGGGAACATGCGTCGGCTACCTGCTTGGTTTCAAACAGGACGGCGTGGTGCTGCCCGAAAAATCGCTTGCCGGCATGCTGGGCGCGCTGGTTGCCGTGACGGCTGGATGTCATGTGCTGGAGCCGGGCGGGGCGCTGCTGGTCGGTGCGCTGGGTGCGGCTGTCGCCGTCTACGGCAATCAGTTCGTCGAAGAATACATGAAGGTTGACGATGCCGTCGGGGCCATTGGCGTGCATGCGTTTGCCGGTGTCGCCGGCACTTTGGCACTGGCCCTTCTTGCACCCGTCGAGCATCTGCCTGCCGGTAGCCGTTTGGGCCAGCTCTATGTGCAGGTCTTCGGCTCGGCGCTGAATTTCTACTGGTCCTTCGGTCTGGGCTATGTGTTCTTCTATGCGCTCGATCGGCTGATCCAGATCCGCGTGTCGGCGCCCGTCGAGGAGATTGGCCTCAACATTGCCGAACATGGAACGCGGCTGGGTGTTGGCCATGTCGAGGATGCCCTGTCCGAGCTGGTCGGTGGCACGGCCGATCTCAGCCACCGTCTCACGGTCGATCCCGGCGACGAGGCCGAAAAGCTGACGCGGCTGTTCAACAGCCTGATGGACACGATCCAACAGGAAGAGCGCGGGCGCAGCGAGCTGCAGTCGATGATCCGGGACCAAGAGGAATCCGACCGTGTTGCTGCGCTGGCCAATGCCACGTTCGAGGCGATTGTCATGCACGAGAATGGCCTGATCATCGACGGAAACCAGCAGCTCGGACTTCTGGTGGGCCTGCCGCTGGAGCAGCTGATCGGTCGTCCGATCGGCGATCTGGTCGATGAAGAGGGGCGGCAGCGCCTGACGGAGGAGCCTGATCCCGACGATGATATGCTGCGCGAATTCAACGTCGTGCGAGCCGACGGCCAGCAGATCCCGATCGAGGCGCGCGGCCGCAATATCGAATACCGTGGACGCAAGATCCGCATCAGCTGCCTTGTCGACCTCAGGGAACGCAAGGCGGTCGAACAACGCATGCGGCATCTGGCCCAGCACGATCCGCTGACGGGACTGGCCAATCGCACCCTGTTCACCGAGACGCTGTCCATGCATGTCGAACGCGCTAACTCCAACTGGGGATGCGCCGTGATCCTTGTCGATCTCGACCACTTCAAGGACGTCAACGATCTTCATGGCCATCCGGCCGGTGACGAAGTTATCCGCGAAACGGCGCGGCGTTTGAGCCGGACGCTGGGGCCACGCGATCTGGCTGCTCGCCTGGGCGGCGACGAATTTGCCATCATCCTCGCCAATACACATTTCAAGACACAGATCGAGGATTTCGGTCGGCGACTGGTCGACGCGTTCCGGCAACCCTTCGATACCGGCCACGGCGAATTCATCAAATGCAGCGTCAGCGTTGGTGGTGCCTTGTGCCCAGAACACGCCTCGACGCTGGACGAACTGATCGGTCGCGCCGACGTTGCGCTGTATCACGCGAAGAAATCCGGCCGCAGCACGTTCAAGATCTTCCGCGACGGTATGGACGAGCTGATCGAAAAGCGCCGTGCACTGGAAGCCGATATCGAGCGCGGGCTTGCCGACGGCGAATTCGAGCTGTTTCTGCAGCCGCGGGTAAAGGCTGCCACCGCCGAGATCTCCGGCTATGAGGCGCTCGTGCGCTGGAACCATCCGGAGCGCGGCATGGTGCAGCCGAACGATTTCATTCCGGTGGCCGAGGTGTCGGGCAAGATCGTTGCACTTGGCGCCTGGGTCCTGGCCGACGCCTGCCGACTGCTGGCCGCAATGCCCAAGGATATGCATCTCAGCGTCAACGTTTCGCCGGTGCAGTTCCGCCATCCGGATTTCCTTGCCGATTTGAGCCATTGCGTGGCTTCGACCGGCGTGAGGCCGCAGATGCTGGAACTGGAGATCACCGAAAGCGTTCTGATTGATGATGACGACCGCGCGCTCAACATCCTGACGCATCTGAAGCATCTCGGTTTCCGCATTGCGCTCGATGATTTCGGCACGGGATATTCCTCGCTCAGCTATCTCAGCCGCTATCCCTTCGACGTGATCAAGATCGACCGCAGTTTCGTGGCCGCCCTTGGCACGGAAGAAACCGCCAATGCCATCGTGCGGTCGATCATCGACCTGGGGCGCGGCCTGGGGATGAGTGTGGTGGCGGAGGGCGTCGAGACACTGGATCAGGCGCTCTACCTTGCCGCTGCCGGTTGCGAGGAATTGCAGGGCTATCTGCTCGGGCGGCCGGTGCCAGTTGCCGAAGCACCAAAAATAGTGTCGCCGATGATCGCGAACGAACTGCAAAAAGTCGCAAGCTTCGTTATGCGTACGGGCACGGAGCGGGAATTCGGCACTGGGCGCACAGTGACAGATCTGCCGCGACCTGTGTCTCTCGGGGCTTGAATGACGGCATCGCTGCTTCGGTCTGAGCAGCGATCCGGGAATGACATAGGAAGCCGGGTTCGGCTTCAAAGCGTGACGCAGGGCATTGCCATGGAAATGTGGAATCTGGTTCTTTTTGTCTCCGAGGCGGTGCTGTATTTCGCCCTGATGACGACGCTGCTGCACCTGCGCACCTATATCGGGCTCGGCGTCTTCCTGACCGCTCTTGGCGTCATGCACTTCGTCGAGACCTATCTGGCCGCAGTCTTCTACGTCACGCTGCCATTCGGTATCGTGTCGCCCGGATCCTCGATCTTCTTTGCCGGCAAGCTGATGATGATCCTGATGCTCTATATCAAGGAGGATGCGTCAACTGTCCGCCAGCCGATCTATGGTCTCTTTCTCGGCAATCTGGTGACCTTGGCCATCGCCCAGTTGCTCCTGCTGCACTACAGCGTCGAGCCGACGGCAAACCAGAGAGCCGATTTCACATTCCTGCAGGACATGGGTGCCCTGATGCTCTGGGGAACGACCCTGCTCTATCTGGATTCGATCGGCATCATCCTGCTCTATGAACGGCTCGGCCGCTGGCTGCCGCGCCGCACGGTGCTGCGCTTTGCAATTTGCGGTGCGGTGATCCTGGTCTTCGACCAGATCGGCTTCTTCATCATGCTGAACCTGCTTTATGGCGCACCAGCTGACGTGTTCTGGGGTGGACTGAAGGCAAAGATGGTTGCGGTACTGATCTATACCGCGCTGTTCGCCCTCTATCAGGTCTATCTCAGCGAGGGGCGCATGGTCGGTCGCCAGCGCAAGGTCCGCGATGTCTTCCACGACCTGACCTTCCGCGAACGCTATGAGGATCTGCTGGCGCGCACGGGTCGGGATGGACTGACCGGCCTGTTGGATCGCAGCCGCATGGAAATCGATGCACCGCGGCTTTTGGCACTGGCCCTCAGCCAGGACAAACCTGCCAGCATCGTGATCATCGATATCGATCACTTCAAGCAGATCAACGACCGTTTTGGTCATCTTGTCGGCGACGAGCTGCTGAAAGAGATCACCGAGACCATGAGCAAAGCCGTTCGGCCGCAGGACTTCGTCTTCCGCTATGGCGGGGAGGAATTTGTTCTGGTGCTGCCGGATCTGGCACATGAGGATGCCCTGCGCATCGCCGGGCGGCTGCGTGAGCGTGTCGCCGCCGACATCCGCAATCCGGACGGCGAGCCGGTGACGATCAGCATGGGTGTCGCAAGCGCGCCGGTCGACGGGACCAGTCTGCATGCGGTGCTGTCCGTTGCCGATGTCAGGCTGTACAGGGCCAAGAGCGACGGCCGCAATCGTGTCATCGGACGCCAGATGGCATAAAAAATCCGGCGAACGTGTCGCCGGATTTGGAGGCTTTAACCGCGAGGCAGTGTATCAGGCAGCCAGTGCCAGCTCGGCAGCCTTGGCATGGGCTGCGGCAACAGCCTTTTCTGCCGCTTCCGGACCATAGGCCAGGCCTTCGACATAGATCGTTTCGACCAGTTCGATGCCCATGAAGCCGAGAACGGTCTTCAGGTAGGGTTCGGCATGGTTCATCGGTGCGCCAGGGCCGGACGAGTAGACGCCGCCGGCGGCGAGAACCAGATAGGCCTTCTTGCCGGTGGCAAGGCCGACCGGGCCTTTTTCCGTGTAGGTGAATGTCAGGCCGGCGCGCGCGACGTGGTCGATCCAGGTCTTCAGCGACGAGTAGATGTTGAAGTTGATCAGGCCGGTGCCGATGACGATCGTGTCGGCGGCGAGCAGTTCCTGGACCAGTGCGTCGGATACGGCTGCGGCCTCTGCCTCGGCGGCATTGCGGTCCGCGGCCGGCTTGCGGATCGCAGCGGTGAAGGTGCCGTCGACATGGTCAAGCGCGTCAGCGGCCAGGTCACGCTTGACGACAACGGCACCGGTCTGGGCGCTCAGCTTTGCCGCAAGGTCGGTGGCAACCGAGTTCGAAAGCGATTCCGCGCCGCGCGGGCTGGATGTGACGAGAAGAATGGAAGACATGGGAATTTCCTTGATCGTTGCGTGGCAGCGACTGGAGGTAACGCCGCCGTAGCCCCGAGATAGGATGATTGGGCCATCGATAAAACTGTGATAATGTAGATCGATAGTATCGAATAATTGGATGCCTCCCATGGACGCAAACCCCACCCTCGACCAGTTGCAGGTCTTTCTCGCGGTTGCCGATGCCGGCAGCTTTTCCGCCGCCGCACGACAGCTCAACCGCGCACAGTCGGTGATCAGCTACACGATCGGCAATCTCGAGACGCAGCTCGGCGTCAGCCTGTTCGAGCGCAACGGAGCCCGTCAGCCGCGGTTGACGGAGGCGGGCACGGCAATGCTCGCCGATGCCCGCCGGATCGTCAGCGACCTGCAGGTCATGCGGGCCCGCGCAACCAGCATGAAACAGGGCCTCGAGGCGGAGGTGTCCGTGGCGATTAGCGTGATGGTGCCGACGGAGGTCATGGTTGGAGTGCTGAAGGCGTTTCGCGACACGTTTCCATCGGTGTCGCTGCGGCTGGAAGTCGGCGAACTCGGCCGGATCATGGAACTGGTGATGAACGGCCGATCGACAATCGGTATCGGCGGCGCACTGCTCCGGCAGGACGATTCGCTTCTTGTCGAGCGCATTGGACACAATTACCTGCTGCCGGTCGCCGCAGCCGACCATCCCCTGGCATTGTTGCACCGGCCATTGACGCTGGTCGATGTGCGCGAAGAGGTGCAACTGGTGGTCAGCGACGCCTCCGAGCTGACTGTCGGTCGCGACTTCAACGTCCTGTCCTACAAGACCTGGCGGGTAAGTGACATCGCGACGAAATACCAATTACTGCGTCGCGGGCTCGGCTGGGGCGGGTTGCCGGCCTCGGTGATCCGCGAGGATCTGATGAGCGGTCGGCTGGTGCAGCTCGATCTGGATGCCTACGAGCAGGGCTCCTACAATCTCTATGCGATCCGCAAGACCGCCAATCCGCCGGGTCCGGCCGCAAGTTGGATGATCGACGCGTTTCGCGAGCGGCTGTCCAACTGCCCGTCCGACCTGACCGGAATTCTACCGGATGTGCGACACGAACCCTTGGCTGTATCAGCCTGAATTGACTCGGTAACCGTGCCTGATCCGCACAACAAAAAAAGCCCGCGATCTCGAAGAACGCGGGCCTTGATCTGTTGTCGTTCGACGCGGTCAGAGTGTCAGGCGGAACTTGGCAAAACCGTCTGTGCCTTCGCCGGCATCCTCGATCTTGACCCCCTTGATGGCGGCGAGATAGTCGCGCGCCTTGGGGCCGGTTTCGAAGGTGACTGTGGTGTCGGCAAGCGGTGCGAACGACCAGTTGCCGTCGGCCTGCGGGTCGATCGTGCCCTGTTCGACGATGTGGCGCACGATGATGTCGCGATTGGTGTCGGGGCCGACAAAGACGACCTTGTCACCGGCGATTTCCGGGAACTTGCCACCGCCACCGGCGCGGTAGTTGTTGGTCGCCACGACGAAGCGCTGGCCGGGATCGATGGGGTGACCGGCAAACTGCAGGTTGACGATGCGGCTTGATTCCGGATGGATCGCCTTGCCGTCCTTGTCGAAGCGCGGCGGCTTGGTGAGGTCGATCTGGTAGGTGACGCCGTCGATGATGTCGTAGTTGTAGGATGGGAAATCCGGATTGATCAGGCTTGTGTCCTTGGAACCGGGAGTGATCTGGTTGAAGATGCCGGCCGACATTTCCAGCCAGTTCTTCACCTGTTCGCCGGTGATCGCGACGGCCTGGATCGTGTTCGGATAGAGGTAGAGATCCGCGACATTGCGGATGGCGATGTCGCCGGCCGGAACGTCGGTGAAATAGTCGGCACCACCGCGTCCGCCGACCTTGAAGGGGGCTGCGGCCGACAGGACCGGCAGATCCTTCAGGTCGCCATCCTTCAGCATGTCCTTGATATAGGCGGTCTGAGCAATCGAGACGATCTGCACCGACGGATCATCGGCGACCAGGGCGAAATAGGAATAGAGCGGCGCCGATGTCTTGCCGACCGGGGTGCGGACATAGTCGAGCGTCGCCTGATGTTCGGCGGCGACCGCGGCCACCACTTCCGGCTTGTCCTTGACGTCAGCGACCACCTTCTTGTTTTCGTCGCGATGCGAAATCGGCCGGGCTTCGCAGGTGAAGTCGACGATCTTCCAGCTCTTGCCGTCCTTTTCCAGCAACAGATCGATCAGGCCCATATGCGAGCCCCAGAAGCCGGCCATGACGGCGGGCTTGCCGAGCAGCGTGCCCTTGACCGGATCGGCACCGGGCACATCGACGAAATCCTTCGGGCCGGGGAAGACCAGATGCTGGTGGCCGGTGAAGATCGCATCGATGCCTTCGACGCCGGCGAGATAAAGCGAGGCGTTTTCCATCCGCTCTGTCTGACCGTGGCCGTCGATGCCGGAATGCGACAGCGCAATCACGATATCGGCGCCTTCTTCCTTCATGCGCGGCACCCAGGCGCGTGCAGTCTCGACGATGTCGCGTGTCTGGGCATTGCCCTCCAGGTTCTTCGCGTCCCAGACCATGACCTGCGGCGGCACTAAGCCGATGAAGCCGATCTTGATCGGGCTCTCCGCGCCGGATCCGTCGCGGATCATCTTGTCCAGAATGACATAGGGCTTGAAATGCAACTCATCCAGCTTGGGATCGGCCGCCAGCGTGCCTTTGGTCAGGTTGGCGCAGACGATCGGGAAATTGGCCCCGCCGAGCGTGTTGAACATGAAGTCGAGGCCGTAGTTGAATTCGTGATTGCCGAGCGTGCCGCAATCATAGCCCAGCACGTTCATCGCCTTGATCACCGGATGCAGGTCGCCGGCCTTCATGCCCTTCTTGTAGGCCATGTAGTCGCCCATCGGATTGCCCTGCAGCAGGTCGCCATTGTCGATCAGCAGCGAGTTTCCGGCCTCGGCCCGAATCGAATCGATGATAGAGGCGGTGCGTGCCAGACCCATCGTGTCGTTCGGCTTGTCGGCATAATAGTCATAGGGCATCACGTTGACATGGATGTCGGTGGTTTCCATCAGGCGCAGATGCGCCTGGCTGCCGTTGGCCCGGGCAGCAAAGGGATGCAGGGTGACGAGGGCGGCCGTGGCGGCAAGGCCGCCGAGCAATGAGCGGCGTGAGATCGGATGCAGATCGATCGACAATGGCATGCGGGGCATGGGGGCTCCTTCAGGAAATACCGTCTTTAAAGTTGAGGAGTTTAGGTCGCTTTCAAGGCAGTTGCACCCCGAAAATGACAGGCGTGTAAATGACAGGCATATGATCCGCAGTATCGGCTTTTTTCGCGCAGCTAGCGGCCGTGGATGTTTCCCGGGTCACGATGGAAATGGCGGAAATAGGCGGAGATCTGCGCCAGGGTATTGCTGGTCTGTCCGAATTCCAGACCCATCTTGCCGGCGCGGTACCAGCGCACAGTGCCTTCGATCAGGCCCAGTTCCGTTGTCCTGACGGTGACCGTGCTGCCGCGCTTGGCCTCGATCCAGCCCTCCAGATGCAGCGCCATGCCGGTGCGGGAAATGTCGATGACGCGGATGTCGATCTGTTGGCTGAGGTAGTCCAGCGTCCCCTTGAAGCGACAGCGAATGCGCTGGGTTTGACGACCGTCCTGACTATTGTTGACGCTTTCCTGACGTGTGGCAGCAAGCATGACTAATCGCTCCGTGAAAAGGAATGAAAGAAATGCCGCCAAGTTTCGCCATGGGAATGAACAGGACCTCGCCGATCTCGTTAAAATGCCGGATTTTCACCTAGAAGAAATAGGGTATTCTGCCCTCAAGTGAGCCATTTTACCGTAAATAGGTGGGGGTTTTGTCCCGGCACCAACAAAAACAGACGCCGAAGCGTCCATTTTTTCGATGCGGACAGAGGATGGGTGTCGGACGCCTAACGCGTCAGGACCGGACGGACTTCCTTGTGGAAGTTGCGGAAATAAGCCGCCAGTTTGGCGAGCGAATTGCTGTTCTGCTTGATCTGGATGCCCAGCCGTCCGCTGCGGTTCCAGCGCACGGTGCCTTCGATCAGGCCGATATCATCGTTCTCGATGATAACAGAGCTGCCGGCGGCGGCATGAAGCTGGCTGTACAGTTCAAGGGCGAGACCCGTGCGCGAAATGTTGATCACGCGGGCATCGGCCTCCTGCTTGAGGTGGCGCACACGACTGTCGACACGGCAACGGCTTCTCGGCGATGTGCGCACGTCCATGGTGAGATTATTGCTCATTTGATTGTTCCAGCCATTGAGACAGGACCACGGTAGAGACGAAACGTAAGAACCGGTTGAATTCAATCGTTAGGATTTTCTGCAATCGTCGGTTTTATAGCCCCACATTGGGACGATCGATGATTTCGCGCAGGGCAAAGCTCGAATTGATCTTCACGACATGGGGAAGGGCGGACAACCAGTCCCTGTGGATGTGTTCATAGTCTTCGAGATCCTTGGCCGCGACGCGCAGGATATAGTCGTATTCTCCCGACATCAGATAGCAGACCAGAACGTTCGGGCAGCGCTTCACCGCCGCCTCGAATTCCGTCAGCGTCTTGGCGAACTGGCCCGACAGCGAGATATGCACGATGACCATCATCTTGTACTCGATCGCCTTGTGCGACAGGCGCGCATGATAGCCGCTGATCACGCCGGATTTCTCCAGCATGTCGTGGCGCCGCGAACAGGCGGATGCCGACAGGCCGACTTTTTCGGCCAACTCGGCATTGGTCATCCGCCCGTTTTCCTGCAGAGCCTTCAGGATGGCAAGATCGATGCTGTCGAGTGCAGACATTCGAATAATTCCTCAAGATATATCAATATGACGCAATTATCTGCGAAAGTTGCATGGCTGGCAAACCCATTTTGCAAGGACATTCGCAAGCAAGAATGGTTCAATTCAAGCCGTGTTGAATAGCGGCTTTGCCGCCGAAATGGAGAGGAACGCTGAATGCGTGTCGGTTGCCCGAAGGAAATCAAAAACCATGAATATCGTGTTGGGCTGACGCCTGGAGCGGTGCGCGAATACGTGGCGCATGGTCACGACGTTCTGATTGAAACGGGTGCCGGCGCCGGCATTGGCGCAGACGATCATGCCTATATCGCGGCCGGCGCAAGGATTGCCGCCTCTGCCAAGGACGTGTTCGAAAAGTCCGACATGATCGTCAAGGTCAAGGAACCGCAGCCATCCGAATGGGTGCAGCTGCGCGACGGACAAATTCTCTATACCTATCTGCATCTGGCGCCGGATCCGGAACAGACCAAGGGCCTGCTCGAATCGGGTGTCACCGCGGTTGCCTATGAGACCGTGACCGATGAGCGTGGCGGCCTGCCTTTGCTGGCGCCGATGTCGGAAGTCGCCGGGCGCTTGGCGATCCAGGCGGGCGCTACCGCGCTGCAAAAGGCCAATGGCGGCCGCGGCATCCTGCTTGGTGGCGTGCCGGGCGTCTTGCCGGCCAAGGTCACCGTCATCGGTGGCGGCGTCGTCGGCCTGCATGCCGCCCGCATGGCTGTCGGACTTGGTGCCGATGTGACCATTCTCGACCGTTCCTTGCCGCGGCTGCGCCAGCTTGACGACCTTTTTGCCGGCCGGATCCATACCGTCTATTCGACGATCGATGCGCTCGAGCAGGAAGTCTTTTCCGCCGATCTCGTCATCGGCGCGGTGTTGATCCCGGGCGCGGCAGCGCCCAAGCTGGTGACGCGGGAAATGCTGACAGGCATGAAGAAGGGCGCAGTCATTGTCGATGTCGCCATCGACCAAGGCGGCTGCTTCGAGACCTCGCATGCCACGACCCATTCCGACCCGACCTATGAGGTCGACGGGGTCGTGCATTACTGTGTGGCCAACATGCCGGGTGCTGTTCCGGTCACCTCTGCTCATGCGCTGAACAATGCGACGCTGGTCCATGGTCTGGCGCTGGCCGATCATGGAATGCGGGCGATTGCCGAGGATCGCCATCTGCGCAATGGCCTGAATGTGCACAAGGGTCGCATTACCAACAAGCCGGTGGCTGAGGCGCTCGGATATCCGGCATTCGCCGCAGAATCGCTGCTTAACGTTGCGTAAGGGCTAGGATCTCTCCAGTCACCTTACCTTGCGTGACGTCCGCAGCGTTTGATTGAACGCGGCCAATTGGGCCGGCCGTATCATCGGCCGGCCTTTTCTATGGGGCCGCTGCCGCCGGTCCTGTCAGCTGCGCTCGATCCGGCACTGATAGCAATTGTTGCGTGCCGAGCGCACATGCACATAGGCAATCGCCGGATCGGCAAGCAATTCCCGGGCACGGTCGGCCATCGCGATCGTTGGCGTTACGGCACCCGTTCCATAGACAATGCGATCGTCGGCACCGTAGCCGCGCACGATATAGTCCGGGCTTTCCAGCATCGGTGGCAGGATCTCGCTCGCGGCATAGCGTGTGCAGGGGGCTGCATGCAGGAAGATCGGTCCGGTCTCGGCATAGGGCTGCAGGCTCGGAAACGGGCGATAGGCAAGTGTCAGATAGGGCTCGCCTTCCTCGATCAAGCCGAGGCAATGGCGACACGGATAGCTGCCGCCCGGCGATTGCCGCGTTTCGGGAACAAGACCATAGGCATCCGGCGCGCCGGCCTGATATGCCATCAGTTCATCGGTGGGAATGGCGGTGAAGCGCAGGGTCATGGTTGTCTCTCGCTGATGGTTTTGCGGATATGTGCGCGCATCATGCGAAGTGCCGCCGGCCCGTTCCACCCGTTTCTTGCGAGTCGATGCGACATTCACCAAAAATGGAGATTCTCTTGGCTATGCTGTTTCGGCTAGCGTCGAGCCAGCAAGAGGGGCCAGCTGAACGGGGTCGGGGCATTCCATGAGACATTTTACCACTGCGCTGATCGCGCTCGGCGGCGCTTGCGCCGCATTCTTCGCCATGCCGGCGGGTTCGGCAAAGGCGGATCTGACCCAGGAGGAGATCACTGAGGGCCGCAAATACGTGGTCAACAACGCGATCTTCGTCCTCTTCCATGAAGGGGGCCACATGCTGGTCTCGGAACTCGGCTTGCCGGTTCTCGGCCGCGAAGAGGATGCCGTCGACGGCTTGTCCTCGGTGATGCTGCTGGAGAGCGAGGACGAGGAGTTGCGGGCGGCGATGCAGGACGCGGCCGATGGCTGGTTCCTGATCGATGCGGCGAATGCGCAAGGGCTCGAAGAGGCGGATTTCCAGGGCACGCACGGCCTGAACAAGCAGCGCGCCTATGCGCTGGTCTGCATGATGTCGGGCAAGGATCCCGAATATTTCAAGGCGTTCATCGATTCTCTCGAATTTCCGCAGGATCGCCGGGAGGAGTGCGTCGACGAATACGCGCAGACGCGCGACAGTTGGTGGGGCGTGCTCGATCCTTATGTCGACGACAGCAAGACCTCGAATTTTACCGTCACCTACGAGCCGGCCGGCGACGATCTGCAATATATCGAAGACATGCTGAAAGAGGGCCAGGTACTCGAAGCGATCTCGGCGACCTTTGGCGAGGGATACAACATTCCCGATGGCATCAAGGTGACGGCCAAGACCTGCGGGGTGATCAATGCATTCTGGGATCCTGCGGCCCGCGAGATCACGTTCTGCTACGAGTTCGCCGCGCATCACGCCGATCTGGTCAGCCAGTATTTCGAGGAAAACCGCGCGTCGTCTTCACCGGACGGCGAGCCGCAGGCGCAGGCGCCCGCTGACGTAAAGGGTGGCATGGTGTCCGCACTCAAGGCGGCGGCATCCGATCAGTAACGGCAGCACCCGCTTCGCCGGTCGCGACGAAGCGGGTGCTGCCGCACATGTCAGAACGTCGCGCCGTCGCGCTTCATCAATTGCAGCAATTCCTGCTCGGTCATCGGCTCGACCAGCGCGTTGAATGTCTCGACCGGTGAAAAGCCGAACTGCTGGTAGAGCTGCAACGCGCGCGGATGGTCGAGCGAATTGGTCGTGACCGTCACCTTGTCCGGATTGCTCGTCCAGGCGGCATAGAGCGCCTGCAGCAGGAACCACTTGCCGATGCCGAGACCCAGGCCGTATTCGAACAGGCCGAAATAGGACAATTCGACCAGCTTTTCGTTTTCTTGCGACAGTTCATAGAAGCCGGCCGGCGCGCCGTTCACGTAGAGAACCGAGATCGAGACCTTCGGATCGTGGATGATCGCCTTCAGCGCGTCGTCGGTCATGCGCAGGCGCTCGTACCAGTGCCAGCGCGCACCGACCTGGCGATGCAGGAAGCGGTAGAAGGCGAGCGGGATTTCCTGGGTACGCATGATCGCCGTCTGGATATTGACCGGCACCGGCAGACTGGACTTCGGCGGTGCCGTCATTTCGAGACGGGTGACATGGGCGGTCAGCGGCCCTTCGGTCCTTGACGTCAGGGGTTCGGCTGCACCCGTCGTCACCGGTGTGTCGGTCTTGGAGCCCCATTCCGACCAGGAACCGTCATAGAGCGAATTGTCGGTATGGCCGAGCGATTCCAGGGCAAGCGTGACGACCGCAGCCGTCACGCCGGATCCACAGCTGGTCACAACCGGCTGGGACAGGTCGATCCCGGCATTGGTGAAGATCGAGCGCAGGGTGGCGAGATCCTTCAGGCGGCCGTTTTCAGCCAGCATCGATGCCGGCACGCTGCGCGCACCCGGCATATGGCCTGAGCGCATGCCCTCGCGTGGCTCCGGCTCCTCGCCGGTAAAGCGGCCGGCCGGGCGCGCATCGGCAATCTGCCGGTCGCCATTGTCGGCGATGGCCGACATCTGGTCGAACGAGGTGATCCGGGCGCGGTCGAAATGGGTGTCAAACGTCACAGGCTCCGGCTCGGGCAGGTCGATTTCCAGCTTGCGGCCGTCGGCTTTCCAGCCGTCGAGCCCGCCGTCGAGCACATAGACGCGCTGTGCGCCCATGACGCGGAACATCCACCAGACGCGCGGCGCCGAGAAAAAGCCCGGCCCGTCATAGACGACAATGGTGTCGGTTGCGGCAATCCCGAGCTGGCCGACGGCATCGGCAAAGAAGGCCGGCGAGGGCAGGGAATGCGGAAGACTGGTGCTTTTGTCGGCGATCACGTCCTGATCGAAGAACACGGCGCCGGGAATATGACCGCTCGCATATTCGGCAGCGCCATTGCGATTATGGGCCGGCAGATACCAGGATGCGTCGACAAGCTTGAATTCGGGAGCCCCGAGATGCTTTTCGACCCAGTCTGCTGAGACGACGAAACGGCTTCTTTCCCCGGACATGCTGTTCTCCCGTACCTTGTTTCAGGCGGAGACCTCCGGAACACCAAAGCGGATGCGGAACCGGCGGTTCTCCTTGCCCTTTTTCTCGATTTTGGCGATATGAATCGCGCCGACCTCCTGGGTCTCCGAAACATGTGTGCCGCCGCAGGGCTGGCTGTCAACGGCGGAGTTCTCGCCGATCGCGACGAGGCTGACCCGGCCGAGCCCGACAGGCGGGCGGACATTCTTCGACTTGACGATTCCGGGATTGGCGATCAGCTCGGCGTCGGTGATCCATTGCAGATAAACCGGGTGGTTTTCCGCGACCAGCTTCATCAGCTCGGCTGTGACCTGATCCTTGTCGATCGTCTCCGACATGTCGAAATCGACGCGGCTTTCCTCTTCGCCGACGGCAGCACCGGTGATCGGAAACGGACAGACGACGGAAAGCAGATGGCAGGCGGTGTGCATGCGCATCAGCTTGTAGCGTCGCGGCCAGTCGATATGCAGGACCAGGGTTTCGCCGAGTGCTGGTGACGGCTGGCCCTCGGCCGGCTGGTGCAGGATGACGTCCTTGGTCTCGCCATGGCGCGTCAGTGCAATATCGATGCGGCTGCCGTCCTGCCGTTCCAGAAAGCCCAGATCCCCGGGCTGGCCGCCGGAGGTGGCATAAAAACAGGTCTGGTCGAGTTCGATGCCGCCATCGTCGTGGATAGCCGTCACCACCGCTTCGCATGTCGAGAGATAGAAATCGTCGCGATAAAGAGCGGTGGTCGGCATGCTAGTCCTCAGGCAGTTTCAAAAGGCAGGTCGAAATCGGCACGCGTTTCCATCCAGCCCGGCACCGGCAGCGCCTTGGAGCGCAGGAAGTCCGGATTGAACAGCTTCGACTGGTAGCGGTTGCCATAGTCGCACAGGATTGTCACGATCGTATGGCCGGGGCCGAGATCTTTCGCAAGCCGCATGGCGCCGGCAATATTGATGCCCGACGAACCGCCCAGGCACAGGCCTTCGTTTTCGACCAGATCGAAGACGATGTCGAGCGCCTGGGAATCCGGGATCTGATAGGCATGATCCGGCGTGAAGCCTTCGAGATTGGCGGTGATCCGGCCCTGGCCGATGCCTTCGGTGATCGAGGAGCCAGACGATTTCAGCTCTCCGTTCTTGTAGAATTCGTAGAGTGCCGCACCGAGCGGATCGGCAAGGCCGATCTTCACTTCGGGCTTGAGATTGCGCAGGCCGATCCCGGTTCCGGCCAGCGTACCGCCCGAACCGACGGCGCAGATGAAGCCATCGACGGCGCCACCGGTCTGCTCGAAGATTTCCCGCGCCGTGGTGGCGATATGGGCATCGCGATTGACCGTGTTGTCGAACTGGTTGGCCCAGATCGCGCCATTCGGCTCGCTCTTGGCAAGCTGGGCTGCCAGCCGGCCGGAAATCTTCACGTAGTTGTTCGGGTTCTTGTAGGGAACCGCGGGCACCTCGACCAGCTCGGCACCGAGCAGCCTGAGCGCGTCCTTCTTTTCCTGGCTCTGGGTTTCCGGGATGACGATCACGGTGCGGTAGCCGAGCGCCTTGGCAACCAGGGTCAGGCCGATGCCGGTATTGCCGGCGGTGCCCTCGACGATCACGCCGCCGGGCCGCAGCAGGCCACGCTTTTCAGCGTCGCGAATGATGAACAGGGCGGCGCGATCCTTGACCGACTGGCCGGGGTTCAGGAACTCGGCCTTGCCGAGAATGGTGCAGCCGGTCGCCTGCGAGGCACCCTTCAGCCGGATCAGCGGCGTATTGCCGATCGCTTCGAGGACGGAGGGATGAAATGCCATGAATATCTGCCTTCTCTTTGTCCGGACACTAGAACCAATTGCGGCAGAATGGAAAGCGCACGCCCATGCGATTTTGTCCTTCTGGACAAGATTGTGTGGGCGAAGCGGTCTGCGCGGGATTGAACCGGTGTTTTCCGCCCGGGGGCAGACAAAGGCAAGGAATGGCTTTTCGCGCTAGGGCAGGAGGAGGGGAATATACGTTCTGGGGTTGAGTTCGCAGGGCGGTCGAACCGACTACTTTTCTTCGTCGCAAAGTGGTTCAGTAATGATGCCGGCATTGCGCGATCAGGAGCCCGTCTTCCGTCGGGCGATAGACGAGCCGATGCTCCTGGTCGATCCGCCGCGACCACCAGCCGCGCAGTTCGCCCCGCAGCGGTTCCGGTTTGCCGATGCCCTGAAATGGTGATCGGCAGGCTTCCTTGATCAGTTGATTGACGCGCGCCAGCATTTTCGCATCGGTGGACTGCCAATTCAGGTAGTCCTCCCAGGCCCGCGCATGAAAAACGAGCTTCACTCCGAAAGCTCGCGCGCTTCGCCCTGACCTTCATCAAGTTCGCGCACCGCTTCGAGCAGGCGTTCCGCGTTGCGGGGGCTCTTCAACAGATGCTGCGTTTCCTCATAGGACGCGAAATCCTCCACCGACATCAGAACGGCGGCAGGCTTGCCGCGATCACGGGTAATCAGGACGGGCGTCCGGTCCTCCGTCACACTGTCGAGTAGGGAGGCCAGGTTCTTGCGAAGGTCGCTGTAGGATGTGGTTTTCATGGGTGTATTGTACCTGATTGAGTACAGGAGGCAAGTGTTGTCGCGTTCAGGCCCACTCGGAGGTCAGCGTCGGTTTACATATCCGCTCTCGATGGATGCAGTGAACTGGACACAGGATCGCCCCCCTCACTCCCCCTTCAGCCCCTGCAAGGCCGCCAGCGCCTCGTCGCGCGCCCGTTTGTGGTCGACGATCGGGTTGGGATAGGTCTCGCCCAGGATCACGCCGGCCTCTTTCAACACCAGAAGCGGCGCCTCGAACGGCCGGTGGATAAAGGCGTCGGGCATATCCTTCAGTTCCGGCACGAAGGTCCGTATATAGTGACCTTCGACGTCGAATTTTTCGCCCTGGGTGATCGGATTGAAGATGCGGAAGAAGGGCGATGCGTCGGCGCCGGATCCGGCGACCCATTGCCAGCTGGCGGCGTTCGAGGCCGGATCGGCATCGACCAGCGTGTCGCGGAACCAGCGCTCGCCCTCGCGCCAGTCGATCATCAGGTCCTTGATCAGGAACGAGGCGGCGATCATCCGCACCCGGTTGTGCATATAGCCGTGGCGCCAGAGCTGGCGCATGCCGGCATCGACGATCGGGTAACCGGTCTCGCCGCGCTGCCATTTTTTCAAGAGATCCGGCGCCGAACGCCACGGGAAGGCGTCGAATTTCGAATTCCAGTTCTTTGATTTCAGGTCGGGGAAATGAAACAGCAGGTGGTAGGAGAAGTCGCGCCAGACCACTTCCTTGCGGAAATGGATAATGTCTTCGGAGGCGAAACGCCCGGCAAGGCCGCGTGTTGCATGCCAGATCCGGGCCGGCGAGATCTCGCCGAGCGCCAGATGGGGGGAGAGCATCGACGTGTTCGGCCGGGCAGGGAAGTCGCGCAGGCTCCGGTAGCCGGTAAGGCCGTTTTCGATAAACGTATCGAGCCGCTCGAGCGCGCCGGCTTCGCCCGGTTGCCATATCTCGGAAAATTCCGCCGCCCAGTTGGGTTTGGTCGGAAGCAGGGCCCAGCTGTCGAGCGGTTCGCTGTCTGGCCAGAACGGCGGTGAGATGAGCGAGGTCGGCGCAGGGGCGGGCTCGCGCGGTTCGCCAGAGCTTTCGAGCGCCTTCCAGAATGGTGTGTAGACCCTGAAATTGGTGCCGGCGCCGGTTGTCAGGCGGGTTGGTTCATGCAGGATCTGGCCGGCAAAGGTGCGAATGACAAGGCCGTCCTCGGTCAGTCGCGCCTTGATCGCCTTGTCGATGGCAATGCCCGGCGGATCATAGCGGCGGTTCCAGTAGACGCTGGCTGCACCCGTCTCGTCGATAAGCTGGTCCAGCACCCGTCCGGCCGGACCGCTGCGCAAGGTCAGCCGGCTACCGATCGCCTCGAGCGACCGGGCAAGGGCGGCGAGGGAGTGATGCAGCCACCATGCCTGGGCGGCCCCCAGCGGTCCGGTGCCGGCCTCTGCTGGCTCGCGGATATAAACGGGAATGACCCTCCGCCCCTCATCGGCTGCCGTTGCCAGCGCCGCATGGTCATCGAGACGCAGATCCTTGCGGAACCACAAAATCAGGGGTTTGGTCGAAGGCATTCCGGATACTCATCTGCTGTTTAACCTCCACATACGAAGGATCAGCGCGGAAGGATCATGCCGGAGTGGGAATTAACCGGGAAGAGGATCAAAATTGCGCCACTCAGGCAGCGGTCAGTACGGCGGGTGACCGGTGACGTTGCTCGGCATGGATCAACGCCATGATTTCCGTCGCATTTTCGCGCACATAGAGGCGATGAAGCTTTTCCGCGACCGGCGCGTTTGTCAGCAGGCAGGTATACTTCTCCCGATCGAACCAGCGGAAGTCCACCACATTGTCCATGTTCACGAAGAGGGGGAAGCCGTCCCCGTCATGAAGCTGGATCCACATCTGCAATTCTCCTAAATGCCATTTGTCAATCACCGACGGATAGCAAGCAAAGATGAAGACGGAGTTGCCGCACCGTCGAAAGACGAGTGGCTAAGGTGGAAAGAGGGCTGGCGTGAAGCGCGCGGACGCAGGATCCCGAAAGAGAAAAGGCCTGCGCTTGTTCAGCGCAGGCCTTTAGAATGGAATGGCTCCCCGGGCCGGATTCGAACCGGCGACCTGTCGATTAACAGTCGAATGCTCTACCGCTGAGCTACCAGGGAACAGCCGCTTGCCGCGGTGTGAGTGGGCTAATACAAATGCTGGTTCGATTTGCCAAGCGGTTTTTCAAAAAAAATGCATTCGGCTTGTTTTATTCTGTGGGCTACCCATCTGTTGAAGGCGGCGAAAACAGCGAATAATGCCGGAAATGCAGGGAGTTTGGCGATTGGCAGAGCGTAGATACAGGATAGATGCCGAACGCGGGCGACTTGTTCTTCCAGGCTTCGAAATTCCCTTTCCCCGGTCGCGCGGCGGTCGCATCGCGGCAGGATCGGCTCTGATCGGCGGCGGTTTTCTCGGTTTTCTGCCGATCCTCGGCTTCTGGATGGTTCCGCTTGGCGTTCTCGTGCTCTCGCATGACCTGTCCTTTGTCCGCCGCCGCCGCCGGCGCATCGCCATCTGGTGGCGCAAGCGACATCCCGAGGTCAAGCGGGCCGGGACGAAGTGAGGTCTCGCGAGCGAGATCTCGACCGATCGGTCTTGTCCTGCCCGTAAACCGTCAGGCCTGAGCTGGTGATCTTCGCTGGACGACGGCTCTTGCCGGCAGGCTTTGTCGAGATCAGGCTTCGTCAGGCCGCTATGTCAAATGCAAATGCGCTTCCGTCGCTGAGTTGCTAGATTCGACCATGTCATCACGACACAAACCTGGCGATAAACGGACGACCGGTCCGAGGTCAGGATGGGAGGTGCGATGAACGTTTCAGCTCAACAGTCGGTGTCGGACATGATGTCGGGAATCATGTCGCCCGTCGATCTTCGTGTCATGCAGCATGCCATGTTCATGGCGTGCGATTCTGGCGATACTCTTCGCACCATCGATGACGTCGAGACCTTGGGCAGGGTTGTCCTGAAGCTCTACGCAGCCGGTTTGGTCGATCCGGAGAAATTGGCCGATGCCGCGGGAACGATGGCCGGGGTGGTCCACATCCAGGGTTTGCGCCGAGCGGTCTGAGATTTCCAATTCGGCGCCACGCCACAGCCGAATGGAGATAGCCTTTCAGAAAATTAAAAGGGCCATTTTCAGAAAATCCACTTGCGGTTTTTTTAGATCGCGTCTAAATCCCCGCCACCACACGCACTTTTGCATCGGACGGCCTCGTGGCGGAGTGGTTACGCAGAGGACTGCAAATCCTTGCACCCCGGTTCGATTCCGGGCGAGGCCTCCAACTCTTTCTTCACCATGTCTATGCGCTGAACCTTGGCCGTTGTCGATGACGTGTCGATCCGCGCCTTCTGCGTGTTCCGGCTCTCTACACTCATCAGAAGCCTCCCGAAAATTAACCGGCAAACTGCCTGGCTGTCGCCTGCGATATTCTGCTGCTATCCGTCCTGTGCGTCTTGAAAGCCGGACGGCCTGCAATTAAGACACTGGGTCATGACACCGGCCGATATGGGGCGACAGGAAATGATGGACTACACAGCAGCACGCACCAAGATGGTCGACAATCAGATTCGCACGACGGACGTCACGTCCCATTCCGTGCTGGCCGCATGTCTGACCGTGCCGCGCGAAGCGTTTGTGCCGCCACATCTGAAGGCGCTCGCCTATATCGACGAGGACAGCCAAGTGGCCCCGGCCGCCGCGGGCATGCCCGGCCGCTACATCATGGAGGCGTCGCCGCTCGCCAAGCTGCTGCAGCTTGCCGCCATCACGAGGGACGATCTGGTTCTCGAGATCGGCTGCGCGACCGGCTATGTATCGGCGCTGCTGTCGTCGCTGGCCGGCTCGGTCGTCGCCATCGAACAGGACGAGGCGCTGGCCAACACGGCCACGCACACCCTGTCGAGCCTTGGCTATGACAATGTCGCCGTCGTCACCGGCCCGCTGGAGCAGGGCTATGCTGCCGAAGCGCCTTATGATGTGATATTCGTCAATGGCTCGATCGAGCTGTTGCCCGAGGCGTTGCTCCTGCAGCTTCGCGAGGGTGGCCGTCTGGTGGCGGTCGTCGGCTACGGCAATGCCGCGCGCGCGCGTCTTTATCTCAAGGCCGACGGCGTGACCTCCTACACGGACTATTTCAACGCATCGGTGAAGCCGCTGCCGGGTTTCCGCAAGGTTGCCGAATTCGTTTTCTGATCCCGGCAATCGGCGATCATCGACAGGGCCTGCCTCGCGCGGGCCCTTTTTGTTTGCCGCAGGGCAACAAAGCTGTGCATCAAGCCAGTTCGTCGCCCCGGCGTGATTTTTTTCTGTGAAGGCGTATCCTAGGGTGAATCGAATCGGCCGAGATGCGACGTGATGGCCGAACATTCTAGGGACAACGGGGATTAGTATGGCTCAGCCAAGCGTAGCACGTGAACCGTCCATGGAAGAAATCCTGGCATCGATTCGCCGGATCATTGAAAGCAATGATCCCGGCAGCGCCAAGGATATGTCCGATGACACGCCGTCCATGTATGATGACGAACATGGCGACATTGAAGCCGGCATGGATGGCGCCGATGACGATCGCGGCTATGAGGCGGTGGAATTCACGCCCGCCAATGATCAAGGCCCCACCCGTGTCGACCATGGCGTGAGCGGCAGCTATAGCGGTGAAGTACAGCCCGAGACGCGGCACGAACAGCCGGAAGCGCCCAAGAGCATGTCGCTGGCCGATCTGGCCGCGCGGGTACGCTCCGCCTCGGAGCGTGCCGACCGCTACATGGTGCAGCCGGCCCCTTCCGAGCCGGCGACGCGCGGCGAGAGCCCGCTGATGACCAGCCGCCTTGCAGAACTGCGCGCGCCGCAGGTGCGACAGCCGGAACCGGTTGTGCAAGCCGTTGAAGAGCGCAGCCACCAGACGATCGATTCTGTCGAAGTCCAGATGCGCCGCGAACCGCACCTTTCCTTCGATCAGCCGGCTGCATTGCCGATGCAGGAGGTCGAGATGATCGAAGAGGATGTGTCGGTCGTCGAGATGGACATCCCGGCAGATCCGAGCACGGATATCAACGCGCATCAGGGCTTGGGCGAAAGCACCAGCCAAGGCGCAGGCCAGAGCCTCAATGCGCTGGTCTCGGCCGCGACCGTCGAGCAGGTGTCGCGCTCTTTCGGTGAACTGGCAGCCGCCATCGACGGCCAGCAGCGCCGTTCGCTGGACGAAATGGCCGAAGACATGCTGCGCCCGATGCTGCGCGACTGGCTCGACGACAACCTGCCGACACTGGTGGAACGCCTGGTGCGCGAAGAGATCGAGCGCGTCGCACGCGGTCCGCGTCGCTAAATAAGACAAATTCCGGGTTTAGGCCGCTCCGGTGTCCGGGGCGGCTTTTTTATTGACTTGGATTTGCCAGTCCTGTTTACCAATCCCACAACAAGAACTCCAAAATCTGGTCGGAAAATGCTCGAAAAGACATACGATTCAGCCGCCGTCGAACCGAAGATCGCGAAAGCCTGGGAAGATGCGGATGCCTTCCGCGCCGGCGCCAATGCGAAGCCGGGCGAGGACACATTCACCATCGTCATCCCGCCGCCGAACGTGACGGGCTCGCTGCATATGGGCCATGCGCTGAACAACACGCTGCAGGACATCATGATCCGCTTCGAGCGCATGCGCGGCAAGGACGTGCTGTGGCAGCCGGGCATGGACCATGCCGGCATCGCCACCCAGATGGTTGTCGAGCGCAAGCTGATGGAACAGCAGCTGCCGGGCCGCCGCGCCATGGGCCGCGACGCCTTCATCGAGAAGGTCTGGGAGTGGAAGGACGAATCCGGCGGTCTGATCTTCAACCAGCTCAAGCGCCTTGGCGCCTCCTGTGATTGGTCGCGCGAGCGCTTCACCATGGACGAGGGCCTGTCGGCCGCCGTTCTGGAAGTCTTCGTCTCGCTTTACAAGGAAGGCCTGATCTACCGCGGCAAGCGGCTGGTCAACTGGGATCCGAAGTTCGAAACCGCAATCTCCGACATCGAGGTCGAAAACCGCGAAGTCGAAGGCCATATGTGGCACTTCAAGTATCCGCTCGCCGGTGGCGAGACCTATACCTATGTCGAGAAGGACGCAGACGGCAACGTCGTCCTGTCTGAAGAGCGCAACTATATCGCGATCGCCACAACTCGTCCCGAGACGATGCTGGGCGATGGTGCGGTCGCCGTTCATCCGTCCGACGCGCGCTATGCCTCGATCGTTGGCAAGCTCTGCGAAATCCCGGTCGGACCGAAGGCACATCGCCGCCTGATCCCGATCATCACCGACGAATATCCCGACCCGACATTCGGTTCCGGCGCGGTCAAGATCACCGGCGCCCATGATTTCAACGACTATCAGGTCGCCCGCCGCAACAACATTCCGCTCTATCGCCTGATGGACGGCACTGCCTCGATGCGCGACGACGGCGAGATCTATGCTGACTATGCCGCCCAGGCGCTTGAAATCGCCAAGTCCGGCCATGTTCCGAGCGAAGAGGAAGTCGACGGCATCAACCTCGTTCCCGACGAATATCGTGGCCTCGATCGTTATGCCGCTCGCAAGCTGATCGTCGATGCGATCAATGCCGAAGGCCTTGCTGTCACAGTCAAGGATGCCGAAGGCAACGACATTCCCTATGTCGAGTCGAAGAAGATCATGCAGCCCTTCGGTGACCGTTCCAATGTCGTCATCGAGCCGATGCTGACCGACCAGTGGTTTGTCGACGCCAAGACGCTGGCCGAGCCTGCCATCGCTTCCGTCCGCGAGGGCCGCACCCAGTTTGTCCCGAAGAACTGGGACAAGACCTATTATGAATGGATGGAGAACATCCAGCCCTGGTGCATCTCGCGCCAGCTCTGGTGGGGCCACCAGATCCCGGCCTGGTATGGTCCGGACGGCCAGGTTTTTGTCGAAAAGACCGAGGAGGAGGCGCTGCACGCCGCCATCCAGCATTACATTGCTCATGAAGGCCCGTGGAAGGCCTGGGTCGAGGAGAAGCTCGAAAACTTCCAGCCCGGCGAGATCCTCACCCGCGATGAGGACGTGCTCGACACATGGTTCTCCTCGGCGCTCTGGCCGTTCTCGACGCTCGGCTGGCCCGATCAGACGCCGGAACTCGACAAGTATTACCAGACCGACGTGCTGGTCACCGGCTTCGACATCATCTTCTTCTGGGTCGCCCGGATGATGATGATGGGTCTGCACTTCATGAAGGACGAGGACGGTAATCCGGTCGAGCCCTTCCACACCGTCTATGTGCATGCGCTGGTCCGCGACAAGAACGGCCAGAAGATGTCGAAGTCCAAGGGCAATGTCATCGACCCGCTGGAGCTGATCGACGAATACGGTGCCGACGCGCTGCGTTTCACCCTGGCGATCATGGCCGCACAAGGTCGCGACGTGAAGCTCGATCCCGCCCGCATCGCCGGCTATCGCAACTTCGGCACGAAGCTGTGGAACGCGACCCGTTTCGCCGAGATGAACGGCGTCAAGGCGGATCCGAAATTCCTGCCCGAAACGACGACGCTTGCCATCAATCGCTGGATCCTGACGGAACTGGCGCGCACCGAAAACGAAGTCACCGAGGCGATTGCCGGCTTCCGCTTCAACGATGCGGCAGGCTCGCTCTATCGCTTCGTCTGGAACAACTTCTGCGACTGGTATCTCGAACTGCTGAAGCCGGTCTTCGCCGGCGAGGACGCGATCGCCAAGGCCGAAGCGCAGGCTTGCGCCGCCTATGTGCTGGAGCAGACCTACAAGCTTCTGCATCCGTTCATGCCCTTCATGACGGAAGAGCTGTGGGCGCATACGGCCGGCGAAGGCCTGTCGCGCGACACACTGCTTTGCCATGCCGACTGGCCGGCACCGGAGTTTGCCGACGAGGCGGCCGCTGCCGACATCAACTGGCTGATCGATCTGGTCACCGGCATCCGCTCGGTTCGCGCCGAGATGAATGTGCCGCCGGGTGCGATCGCACCGCTGGTCGCAGTGGGTGCCAATGGCGTCACGCAGGAGCGTTTTGCCCGCCACGAAGCATCGATCAAGCGCCTGGCCCGCGTCGAGGCCATTACGTTTGCCAGCGTCGCACCCAAGGGAGCCGCCCAGATCATTGTCGGTGAGGCCACGGTCTGCCTGCCGCTTGGCACGCTGGTCGACCTGTCGGCTGAAAAGTCACGGCTGGAAAAGGCGATCGCCAAGGTCGATCAGGAAATGGCCCGCATTTCCGGCAAGCTGAACAACGAGAAGTTCGTCGCCAACGCCAATCCTGAGGTCGTGGCGGCCGAACGCGAGCGGTTCCAGGAACTCGAAGTGCAAAAGGCGAGCCTGGAAACGGCGTTGAAGCGGGTTCTCGAGGCCGGCTGATATTTGTTGTAAGAAAGAATGATTTTCCAAACGCCGGGTCGACAAGCCCGGCGTTTGTGATTCTGGCTTCTGCCGGCCTATTGCTCGTTATTGCTGCATTGCATGCAGAATCACCCTCAAGACGGGGATCTTATGCTGCAATACAGCAACGGGAACGAAATGCGCGATGTTTTCCCCGGTCGTTTACGTATGACGCTGCTGTGACGCTGGCGACACAGCTTGCTGCGGCTTTGGTAAATAATTCTAACAAGGCGCGGCCGAGTGTCGGTTTGAGCAATATTTGTCCAAATTAAGTTGTCATTTACGTGCACGTCAAATTAATTACGTAAAAATTTCTCGGTTGGAACAAATTGTCCACCTTTTGCGTGCGATTGTTATTCACACGGACGTGACTAAGATCCCAACTCACAGTTTTGCCAAAATTGGGGAGAGATATGGCGATACATTTGACCAAGAAACTGAGCCTGGCTTTGTTGAGCGCTTGCGCGTTTGCCGGTGCCGCACACGCTGGCGGTTTTGCTCGCGGCGATGCCGATACAGATATCCTTTATGAAGATGGCACGGCTGTTTTCCGGGGCGGCTATACCTATGTGATGCCGGATCGGGCGTATGATACCGTCAATGGCGCCGCCGGCACCGATGACGCATTCACCGACAGCTACGGCGTTCCGTCCTTCGCCGCAAAGTTCCGCATTTCGGAGAATTTCTCCTGTGCGCTGAGCTATACGCAGCCATTCGGCGCTTCTTCCACCTATGGCACGCAGGCGCAAGCCGCCGACCGTGCTGCGGATGTCGCCGCCGGTGGCACGACGGGTGCGCTGGGCGGCAATGCCGTGAAGGAAGCGAGTTTCGACACCAATGAATATGGCGGCACCTGCGCCGTCAATTTTGCGGCAGGTCCGGGCAACATCCATTTCATCGGTGGCGTCTTCTCGCAGTCTTTCGATTACTCAGAAAGCAAGACATTCGGCACGTTGGAAATGGAAGATTCCAGCGCCTTCGGTTACCGGATCGGCGCGGCCTACGAGATTACCGAATACGCACTTCGAGCTGAGTTGATGTACCGCTCGCAGGTGGATCATGAAGCGGATGGCACGTTCACATCCAATTCTCCGCTTTCGTTGGCTGGCATTCCGACAGGTTCGAAATTGTCCGCAACTGGTTATGGATCTCTGCCTCAGTCGCTGGAACTGAACCTGCAGAGCGGCATCGCGCCCGGTTGGCTCGCTTTCGGTACGGTCAAGTGGACCGACTGGAGTGTACTCCAGACTCTGAACTATAACATCACGAGCCTTGGGGATCTGCAGAAGAACTTCTTCTGGAAGGACGGCTGGACGATTACCGGTGGTGTTGGCCATACCTTTACCGACACCGTTTCCGGCGCGCTCAGCTTGACCTGGGACAGCGGCGTCGGCACGGGCGCCGATATCGTCACCGATACCTGGACAGTGGGTGCCGGCACGCAGATCAAGGCAGGTCCTGGCCTTCTGCGTCTCGGTGGCGCAGTGTCCTACCTCACGTCCGGCGATCAGACCGTCGCCGATGGCGCCGACTTCAACGCGACGGCCGATGGTGACTGGGCTTACACCCTGACCGCATCCTACAAGATTGCGTTCTAAGCCTAATGCCTGAATGAACCAAAGAAGCCCGGCTTGTCCGGGCTTCTTTTATGGCGGATGGCAGCGCGGCGCTGCTCCAAAATGTGACGTTTATGCAACATTTCGTTTATCCTTCAATCGCGGCCACGCAACGGCCAAATTTGTCCACATCCCGCCACAAACGGGGAGCACCGATGCTTTCCGGAAACGTGCAGGTGCCGTTTCGAGTGTGTGGTGCGTGAGTTTTTACATGGGCCTTTCGGTCGCAGATCGCTTTCGAATTCAAGACTTTTTGGCCAAAGGTGGTCGGCGCAATGCCCGATTTTTTGGTCAGCAAGGATCACAGATGATCTCGGTCCCAGTCTTGCCGGAAAGCTGTCCTAACCTTCGGCTCATGAGAACAAGTGCAAGCGTCCGGCGTAGAAATGGCGCCGTTGCAGTATCAGTCCGTGAACCAGATGTTCATCGGTCATTGTGTATCAAAAGATCAGACGCAGCTGGACTCGTCATGGTGACGGGATGGGTGCGCTGATGTCTGTTTTGTCCTGGAAGAATTACGCAGCCATGCAAGTTCGCGATTGGAAATCCTCGGCTATTCTGCTGCTGTCGACGGCGCTGCTGTTCTCATCGAGTCCAGCGGCCTATGCCTTTGACATCAATGGCAGCGTCAGCAAGGAATCCGGTCCGTTCGATCTCTTCAAGTTCGGCTTCAATGCCTACAAGAAGGGCCAGAAAGAGGAAGCCGTCGAAGCCTATCGTTATGCCGCTGAAAAAGGCCATACCGGTTCGCGCTGGGCGCTGGCCAACATGTATGCCGCCGGCGACGGCGTGGTGCGCAATGATTTCGAGGCTTTCAAGATCTATTCCGAGATCGCAAGCCAGGGCGTCGAGCCGGGCTCGGACGACACCGGTTTCTTCGTCAACGCGCTTCTGTCGCTGGCCCGTTACTATCGTCAGGGCATTCCCGGCAGTCCCGTGAATACGGACCTCTCGCAGGCCCGCCAGCTGTATTTCCAGGCAGCGTCGACGTTTGGCATTCCCGAAGCGCAGTTCCGTCTGGCCCAGATGATCCTGGCCGGCGAGGGCGGCAGCGCCAATGTGCAGCAGGCGAAGAAGTGGCTCAATCTTGCCCGCAAGAGCGGCCATGCAGGCGCCATGTCGGTGTTTGGCAATGTCCTGTTCGAGGAAGGCCAGACCGTTCGCGGGCTCGCTTTCCTGACGGCAGCCCTCGACCGCTGCAATGCCAAGGATTGTCCGTGGATGCAGGAGTTGCAGGAGCGGGCCTTTTCCATGGCGAGCGAAGATGACCGCCGCGTTGCCGTGGCGCTTGCCCCGGAAGTTTATCAGGAACAGTAACCGCGCCGTGGCGCCTGGTCTGTGATGATCACGCGGTCTTGGCTGCCGTGCTCCATGTCAGGTAGACATAGGTGTCTTCGACGAGCACGAAGCTGGCGCTGTTGCCTGTAGTCTTGTCGATATGGGCGCCGCTCTCGGTCAGTTCGCAGCCGCCCGTGCCCTCCCGTTTCAACTCCGACCGGAGAAAGCTCGACCAGTCGCGTGTTGCGACGGAAGTTGCGGTCTTGTCGCCGTCAACTGCGCTGCTATCCCAAGCCGTGATCTGCCTGCCTTTTTCCGCATCGGTGACAGTCAGGGTCCCGGCATCCAGCGCGGCCAGCATTTCCTTCGCCTTCAGAGCTCCGTCTCCCGACTGCGACAGTTCCGTGAGCTTCGTTTTCAGGTTGTCCATGAACGTGGCGGTCTGGATGTCATCCGACGTCTTCGTGAGCGCGGTGAGCCCGTCGTCTTCGCTGTCGGTTGCATTCAGTGCCTGTAGCAGCCCGGTGCTGTAGGTATCGTCGGTGCTGTCGTCTTCCTGACCATAGGTCCGCATCAGGTTGGCAAGCGACGAATTGTAATAGTCGTCGTTGCTGCTGGTCTCGCTGTCGCTGGCCTGCTGGTTTTCTTTCTGCACTTTCAGAAAGATCTGCGTGATGCTCTGGCTTGCGGAATTGATCGATGAAACCATTTTAAATATTGCGCTCCCGTACTATTGCCCGGCAATGCTGGTGCGGGGGTCCGCAAATGAATGCGGCCGAAAATGGCTCCCGAACCCGCCTGAAAACCTGCACATAGCTCTACCGTGCCGCCCTTGTCCGGGGCTGGCGCGAATGGGTGCGAATGGATGCGGATTGGTTGAGAGGCTGCTCCGGCTTAAAAGCCGAAGATGCCGGTCACCGGAACGTGGTCGGATGGCTTTTCCCAGGCGCGCACGTGTTTTTCGATCGAGGTCGAGCGCAGTCGGTCGGAGGCTTCCGGCGACAGCATCAGGTGGTCGATGCGGATGCCGTTGTTCTTCTGCCAGGCGCCGGCCTGATAGTCCCAGAAGGAGTAGAGCTTTGCGTCATCGGTGGTCGCGCGCACCGCATCGATGAAGCCGAGATTTTCCAGTCGACGGAACGCCGCGCGGGTCTGCGGCAGGAAGAGGGCGTCGTTTTCCCACTGCTTCGGATCGCGGCAGTCGAACGGTTCCGGGATGACATTGTAGTCACCCGCCAGAATCAGCGGTTCCTCCAGCGCCATGCGGTCGCGGGCAAACGCCTCCAGCCGAGCCATCCAGCGCAGCTTGTAGGGATATTTGACCGGGTCATCGGAAGGGTTGCCGTTCGGCAGATAGAGCGAGCAGACGCGCAGCACGCCGCCTTCCACCGAAAATACCCCTTCAATGAAGCGGGCCTGTTCGTCCGTGTCGTCGCCCGGCAGGCCGCGATTGACCTCATCCGGCTTCATCTTCGACAGCAGCGCCACGCCGTTGAAGCCTTTTTGGCCATGCGTTTCGACATGGTAGCCGAGCGCTTCGATCTCAAGCCGTGGAAAACCCTCGTCGACCGACTTGATCTCCTGCAGGCAGACGATGTCGGGCTGTGAGTCTTGCAGCCACTGGCACAGGCTCTCGATGCGCGCCTTGACGCCGTTGATGTTCCAGGTGGCTATTTTCATCATTCACTCACACGGAGAAGCTGGTGCCGCAGCCGCAACTGGCAACCGCATTCGGATTCTTGATCTGGAAGGACTGGCCGAGCAGATTGTCGACGAAGTCGATCTCGGATCCCGCCATGTAGATCAGCGAAACCGGGTCGATCAGCACGGTCGCGCCGTCGCGGGTAATCACGATGTCGTCGTCCATCTGATCTTTGTCGAGGTCGAATTTGTAGGAAAAGCCCGAACAGCCGCCGCCTTCGACGGCAACGCGCAAGGCGTTCTTGTCGGTATCGGCTGCGACAATCGCCGCGATTCGTTTCGCTGCGGCCTGGGAAAGTGTCACGTTTTGCGTCGTCATGTTGCCTCCTGACGGGTTCAAGGCCCGTGGAAAACCGGAATTATCGGCAAGGATAGCCCCTTGTCGCGAAATGTCACGAAATGCCGCAAGCTTCGCATCGGCTAGACCTGCATGATAGACCTTGATCAAGGCCAACAGCCTTGCGGCTTCGTCCGCTATAGGTATGA
Source organism: Rhizobium sp. 18065 (assembly GCF_902706095.1). Taxonomy (GTDB): domain Bacteria; phylum Pseudomonadota; class Alphaproteobacteria; order Rhizobiales; family Rhizobiaceae; genus Allorhizobium. The sequence continues at coordinate 192,550 of NZ_CACSJP010000006.1, read as the reverse complement.
AGGCTGAGGTAGCGCGTCAATGGGGAGCGGACAGCAGGCGAATGACGATTGACAAATCTGCACTGGGTTTCGGGTCTGGCGACAGGGCGGTTTATGCCACCAATCCGTGGAAAAGCCGTGGACGGCTGTTTGCCGAAGACGGCAGCCTGACGCGTTCGGATTTCCAGCGCGACCGCGACCGCATCGTGCACACGACCGCGTTTCGCCGGCTGAAGCACAAGACCCAGGTCTTCATCGGACCCGATGGCGATCACTACCGCACCCGGCTGACCCATACGATCGAGGTGGCGCAGATCGGTCGGGCACTGGCGCGTGCGCTCAAGCTCGACGAAGACCTCGCCGAAGGCGTGGCGCTTGTCCACGATTTTGGCCATACGCCGTTCGGCCATACCGGTGAGGATGCCCTGCATGAGGTGCTGAAACCTTATGGCGGCTTCGACCACAATGCGCAGTCGCTGCGCATCGTCACCAAGCTGGAGCGTCGCTACGCCGATTTCGACGGGTTGAACCTGACATGGGAGGCGCTGGAAGGCCTGGTCAAGCACAATGGCCCTTTGTTGACCAAGAGCGGCGAGGGCACGCGTGGACCGGTTCCGCAACCGATCCTCGACTACTGCGAGATCCATGATCTGGAACTGGCAAGTTATGCCGGTCTTGAGGCGCAGGTATCGGCGATCGCCGATGACATCGCCTACAATACCCATGATATCGACGACGGACTGCGTTCCGGCTACCTGACCTTCGCCATGCTGGAGGAAGTGCCCTTCCTTGCCGGTCTGATGAAGGAGGTGCGCGATCGCTATCCGCATCTCGACGATGACCGCTTTACCCACGAAATCATGCGGCGCCAGATTACCCGCATGGTCGAGGACGTGATCGGCGTCGCGCAGGATCGGTTGAACAAGGTTCAGCCGCAAAGTGTCGAGGATGTGCGGGCCGCGTCGATGACCATCGCCACCTTCTCCGACGCCATGGCCGAGACTGACAAGCAGATCAAGAAGCTGCTGTTCAGCCGCATCTACCGTCATCCGGACATCATGCGCATTCGCGCTGCCGCAGCCGAGATCGTGACCGATCTGTTCAACGCCTATATGGCCGATCCGACGCTGATGAAGAGCCACTTCTGGGTCAACCACATTTCCGGCCTCAACGACGGCGCCAAGGCCCGCCATGTCGGCGACTACCTGGCCGGCATGACCGACACCTATGCTGTGCGCGTTCACCGGGAGCTGTTTGACCGGACTCCCGAATTGCGATAGGCAGCGCTCAAATTTCATTGAGAGACACAGCCGCAATCGGCTTGTGCGCAGGTAGAAGTCATGAACCTATTCGCCGATTTCGAAACCAGAATTAAGGCCGCGCTGGAGCAGATCGACAGCATTCGCGACAAGCGCGAAAGCCTCGATTTCAGCCGCATCGTTGTCGAGCCGCCGCGCGATCCGAGCCATGGCGATGCCGCGACCAATGCCGCCATGGTACTCGCCAAGGGGCTTGGCACCAATCCGCGCGCGCTGGCCGACATCATCGGCGAGAAGCTGAAGCAGGATCCGGATATCGCCGAAGTTGGCGTCGCCGGTCCGGGCTTCATCAACATCCGCCTGTCGACCGAGTATTGGCAGCGCCTTCTGGCGACCATCATCAGCGAAGGAACGGATTTTGGCCGTTCGGCGCTCGGTCAGGGCCACAAGGTCAATGTCGAATATGTGTCGGCCAATCCGACCGGCCCGATGCATGTCGGCCATTGCCGTGGCGCCGTGGTCGGCGACGCGCTGGCCAATCTGCTCGCCTTTGCCGGCTATGACGTGACCAAGGAATATTACATCAACGATGCCGGCGCACAGATCGATGTGCTCGCCCGTTCGGTGTTCCTGCGCTACCGCGAAGCGCTGGGTGAAAATATCGGCGAAATCCCGGCCGGCCTCTATCCGGGCGACTATCTCGTGCCCGTCGGTCAGGCGCTGGCCGAGGAGTTTGGCGTCAAGCTGCACCAGATGCCGGAAGAGGACTGGATGGCGATCGTCAAGGAACGCGCCATCGATGCGATGATGGTGATGATCCGCGCCGATCTGGCCCAACTCAACGTCCATCACGACGTCTTTTTCTCCGAGCGCTCGCTGCATGCCAATGGCGCGGCCCGCATTCGCACGGCAATCAATGACCTGACTTTCAAGGGCCATGTCTATCGCGGCTCTCTGCCTCCGCCGAAGGGGCAGTTGCCGGAAGACTGGGAGGATCGCGAGCAGACGCTGTTCCGCTCGACCGAAGTGGGCGACGATATCGACCGCCCGCTGGTCAAGTCGGACGGGTCCTATACCTATTTTGCGGCTGACGTCGCCTACTTGAAGGACAAGTTCGACCGCGGTTTTTCCGAGATGATCTATGTGCTCGGCGCCGACCACGGCGGCTATGTCAAGCGGCTTGAGGCGGTCAACCGTGCCGTCTCCGAAGGCAAGAGCAAGCTTACCGTGCTGCTCTGCCAGCTGGTCAAGCTGTTCCGCGATGGCGAGCCGGTGAAGATGTCCAAGCGTTCGGGCGACTTTGTCACGCTGCGCGAAGTGGTCGAGGAAGTCGGTCGCGATTCGGTGCGTTTCATGATGCTCTACAGAAAGAGCTCCGAGCCGCTCGATTTCGACTTTGCCAAGGTCACCGAACAGTCGAAGGACAATCCGGTCTTCTACGTGCAATACGCGCATGCCCGCTGCATGTCTGTCTTCCGCCAGGCGAAGGAAGCCTTCCCGGATCTCGATATTGCCGGCCTCGACCTGTCTGCCGCAGTCGCTGGCCGGATCGCCGATCCGACCGAGCTGCAATTGATTGGAAAAATGGCCGAATACCCGAGAATTGTGGAGGCTGCGGCACAGTCGCAGGAGCCGCATCGGCTTGCATTTTACCTATATGATCTGGCAAGCTCCTTCCACGCTCATTGGAACAAGGGCAAGGATTCTCCGGAATTACGCTTTGTTAACGATAAACATAGAGAATTAACCATCGCCAGGCTTGGGCTGGTGCATGCTGTCGCCTCCGTGTTGAAGTCGGGACTTGCCATTACTGGCACCGAAGCTCCGCTAGAAATGCGATAGTATCGTCACCATTTCCCCGCATTGCACTGGCAAGCGTATTGTCGCGTGAATGAGTGGAATTAGGTAATGGTACAGAAGCAGGCCGCAAACAGCATACGATCGCAGGGCGATAGCTTCGCGGATGATGATCCGTTGGCGGAGCTTGCCCGCATTGTCGGTTTTGACCAGCCCTTGAAGCGGGAGCCGGTTTTGTCGCTGCCGCAGGTGCCGGTATCGCCGGAGGCTGATTTCAATCTCGAAGACGAACTCTTGCGTGAATTCTCGGTCTATGAAGCTCCGGCTTCGCCTCAGGCTGAGGATGAATGGTCGTTCCGGGCGCCGGAACCCGTTGCACCACGCTACGAGCCAGAACCGCAGTCATACGAGCCAGAACCGCAATCATACGTGCCGGAATCGCAGCCATACGAGGCGCCGCAGGCATATGAGGCGCCGCGCGCCGAGCCGGATTTTCATCAGGACGACGCGTTCGCGGATGCCTCCTTTGATGTCGAGCCGGAGGCGTCTTTCGCCGCGACCGTGCAGGACTCCCGCGAAGATCCGTCCTTCTCGTTGGATCTTGCTGACGAGCTTGAAATGGCCGTCGCCGAAGTCGAGGTATCGCGCGCGCCGCAGCGTTTCGAGGAAGTGCCGCGCCTGCGTCTCCCGTTGGCCAATTTTGCGCCGGCGCCACGCGTGGAGCCGGTCTTGCAACAAGTCGTGCAGCCCGCCGCGCCTCCGCAGGCCGTTTCGGTTCCTGTATCCCCCGTTGTCTACCCGGATGTGGTCGATCCCACGTCGTCGCGGCAAGCGACCGTGCAGGTCTCCTTTGACAAGCCGGCTTTCGATTGGTCATCCGTGGCAGTCGAGCCTGCCGTAAAGGCCGAAGACGTCGTCGTGCCTGAACTCGGCGATTTCGCCTTCGATTTCTCCGAACATTCGGATGACGTCGAGCCGGTTTCCGGAGCCGCCACCCGCAACGACGGTCACCGTGAACCGGATTTCGGCTTCAGTTTTTCCGACGATATGATTCGCGGTCCGGTCGACAAGATCGAACCGGTTGCGCCAGTCGCAATGACACCGGCAGCAATGACACCGGCAGCAATGGCAGCGGCAGAAATTTCGCCGGCTGCATCTTCTGAAGCATCGCAGCGTCCGCCGCTGGCTGCCGACGAGGAGTTCGACCCCTTCGCAGACCATGATTTCGACCTGCAATTGGACGAACTCGACCTTGATCTTTCCGAGATCGAGCCGGTGGCCGCGCGCCCTGTCGCTGCGCCCTATGTTGCACCTATCGCGTCCGCCCAGGCTTTCGTGTCGGCTGTCAACGTCAGTTCAGGCAACGCCAGTCCAGGCAACGTCACTTCAGGCAGTGTCAGTGCGGCGCGGATCGAGCCGGCAGCGCCCGTGGTCACCGTGACACAGCCCGTGGTGCAGAGCGTGCCGCAGACGAATGTGAGCTTTGCGCCGGCGGCTCCGCCGCAGCCGCAATACCAGCCGCAGCCGACCATCTCGGCGTCTGTCCGGTCCGAGCCTGTGCAATCTGAACCGGCGGCCCGCGCCGTGCCGGACTACGAGGACAGCCTTGGTTTTGATCCAGCCGAGATTGCCGAGCAGGACGAGCAGATCGAAAGCTTCTCCGGCATGGACGTGCCGGAAGTGCCGGTTGCTGAAGCGCGTCCGCAGGCAGCACCTCAGGCCGACTACGATTTCGATATCGATTCCGAACTGGCCACGCTGTTCGACGAACCGGCGGCGAACCCGCCGCCCGCGACGCCGCTGCCCAACGTCGGTCGCGTTGCCGTTGAAACCCCGGTCAAGCCCGCCGCGGCCCAGCCTCCGCTGGATGAGTTCGAGGCGTTCGAGCGCGCGCTCGAGGAAGACTTCCGCACGTCGCTGAATTCGACCCAGACCTTTGAACGCGAAACGCGCGGTCACATCACCATCGCCGGTGAGGCCAAGGGCTTCCGCCGGATCAAGCCTTATCTCATGGCGGGAACTGCCGCTGTGGTCCTGCTGCTCGGTGCTGGTGGTCTCTATGCATGGCTCGGCACCGGCTCGGTCGGCACATTGACGAGCGGCGAGCCGCAGGTAATCGCAGCCGACAAGGATCCGGTGAAGATCGTGCCGGAAAATCCGGGTGGCAAATCCGTGCCGAACCAGGACAAGGCAGTCTATGACCGCGTTGCCGGCAATGGTGTGGAAGATCCCAAGCAGACCAGCCTGATTTCGTCTGAAGAAGAGCCGATGGACGTGGTTCAGCGGACCCTCATTCCTGAAAACCTGCCGATGGAAGGTGAGAGCCAGGATGGCGTGATTGCGACGCCGGTTGGCGATACGGAAGATCCGCGTCTGCTGCCGGATGGCCAGCCACAGGAAGCGGCCACTGCCGCCGCCGAAGATCCGGGCACGATTACGCCGCGCAAGGTGCGTACGATGATCGTTCGGCCGGATGGCACCCTGGTTGCCCAGGACGTTCCGGAAGTCGCGACCCAAACGCAGACCGCTGCCGCATCGCAGGCTGGCCAGCAGACCGCGACACCGGTTCTGGCGGCGCCGAGCCTTGCGTCCACCAACACGACGGATGTGGTCAAGCCGATCGAGACCAGTGTCGTTCCGCCGGTCGCAACGCCGGCTGCGTCCGCCCCTGTCGAGACAGCGGCTGTTGCTCCTGTCGAGGCACCGGCTGCGGAAATGACCGGTACGCCGGATCCGAAGGCCCCCATTCCGACAAGCCGCCCGGCCCAGCAGCCGGTCAATGTCGTCAGCACGGTCACGGATCAGGGCAATGTGCGCCCGACACCGACACCAGCACCGGCACCGGCTGCGACCCAGGCACCGACTGCCCCGACCGAAACGGCTGCTGTCGCACCCGCGACACCGGCAGCGACAGCACCGGCGGCTTCTGCCGCGTCCGGCAGCTATGCCATCCAGATTGCCTCGCTGCCGTCTGAGGCCGATGCGCAGAAGAGCTATCGAAACCTGTCCGGTAAGTTTGCCAGCGTGCTCGGCGGTCAGCCGTTCGAGATTCGCAAAGCCGATATTCCAGGCAAGGGCACGTTCTACCGCGTCCGCGTCGGTGCCGGCAGCAAGGCCGAAGCCGTGGCGCTGTGCGAAAAATATCGTGCAGCCGGCGGCAGTTGCCTGGTCTCGAAATGACCCTTGCATCTCAGATTGCATGATTCAGGGGGCGGGACCGACGGTTCCGCCTCTTTTTCTGTGTATGAGGCCAGTCCTCGCAAGATCCTCCGCTTCGGCTTTCGTCCCTCCGGAATTATGATTCAGGCCATGACCCAGACAAACGCCTCTTCCAAATCGATGATCCTCGGCTGCCTCGGCCAAAGCCTGACGGCAGATGAAAAGGCGTTCTACCGAGACGAACAGCCGTGGGGCTTCATCCTGTTCGGCCGCAATATCGGCGAGGCAGCGCAGATCAAGGACCTCGTTGCCGAGATGCGCGAGACGGTCGGCGGGCGCAACGCGCCGGTGCTGATCGACCAGGAGGGGGGACGCGTGCAGCGCATTCGTGACCCGATCGCGCCGCGTTACCCGTCCGGCGCAATGATCGGTGAATTGTATCGCGCCGATGTGGAAAAGGGTCTTCGGGCCGCCTGGCTGCTGTCGCGTCTTCATGCCTTCGACCTTTTCCGTCTCGGCATCAATGTCGATTGCCTGCCGGTTCTTGATGTGCCGGTCGAGGGTGCCAGTAATGTGATCGGCGACCGCGCCTATGCAACCGACCCGCAGATCGTTGCCGCCATCGGGCAGGCGGCGGCCGATGGCCTGAAGGCCGGCGGCGTGCTGCCGGTGATGAAACATATCCCGGGCCACGGACGCGGCATGGCCGACAGCCATCATCACTTGCCGGTCGTCACCGTGCCACGCGCTGATCTCGAAGCGCATGATTTCCTGCCGTTCAGGGCCCTGCGCAACGAGCTGATGGCCATGAGCTGCCATGTGGTATATTCCGATATCGATCCGGAGCATCCGGCATCGACGTCGCGGATCGTCACCGACGAGATCATTCGCGGGTCTATCGGTTTTGAAGGGCTGCTGATGTCGGACGATATCTCGATGAACGCCCTGAAGGGCACGATCGGCGAGCGGGCCGAGCGCATTGCCGGCGTGCTCGACGTCATCCTGCATTGCCATGGTCATATGGACGAAATGCAGGCGGTTGCTGCCGCTGCATCCGAACTGTCGGGCGCCGCAAGGCGGCGGGCCGACGCGGTCGAGGCGGCATTCGGGCTGCCGGATGACAGCGACGAGCAGGCCTTGCGCGACGAGTTCGCTTCGCTTCTGGCCCTTGCCTGATGGTGCGCGGCCCGGTTCAGCCGACGATCATTCACCGTCCGTCGAATGCCGAGACCCCGGCACCGATGCCGATGGACAGTCTGTGGCAGGACAATGCCGAGGACCGTGCCGTCACCGATCCCGCCCTGCTGATCGATGTCGCCGGCTTTGAAGGGCCGCTCGACCTGCTGCTGTTCCTTGCGCGCAACCAGAAGGTCGACCTGTCGCGGATTTCCGTGCTGGCGCTGGCCGAACAGTATCTGCAATTCGTCGAAAGCGCGCGGCGCATCCGGCTTGAACTGGCGGCCGACTACCTGGTTATGGCGGCGTGGCTTGCCTATCTGAAGTCGCGGCTGCTGATCCCGCAACAGGCCAAGGACGACGGACCATCGGGCGAAGAGATGGCCGCGACGCTGGCCTTCCGGCTGAAGCGGCTGGAGGCGATGCGCGATGCAGCCACGCGCCTGATCAACCGCAATCGGCTGGGGCGAGATGTGTTCGCCCGCGGCGCACCGGAACATGTGCCGCGTCGGACAGAGAGCGCCTATGAGGCGACGCTGTATGATCTGCTGACCGCCTACGCATCCCTGCGCCAGCGTCAGGCGGTGACGCAGGTGACGATCGAGCGCCGCAAGGTGTGGTCGCTCGTCGATGCGCGCGGCATGCTGACCCGCATGATCGGCGAGATCGACGACTGGACCGCGCTGGAACACTATCTCCTGCGCTATTTGCCAAGCGAGGACGAGCGCGTGACGGCAATTGCCAGCTCGTTTGCCGCCTCGCTGGAACTGGTTCGCGAGGGACGGCTGGAGATCCGCCAGGAAGGCGCATTCCAGCCGATCTTCATGCGCAGCGGACCCAAGGCCCAAGCCCTGAAATCGGTGGAATGAGGCGTGTATGACCGGCAGTGACCAGAGCGACTTCATCGATGACCAGGATTTGGAGACCGGCGAGACGCTGGCCGATCCGCAGCGGGCTTTCGACGAGCGCGAGGCACTGCGCATTGCCGAGGCATTGGTGTTTGCCTCTGCCGAACCGGTGTCGACCCATTTCGTCGCAGAACGCCTGCCGCGCGATATCGACGCAGGCAAGATCCTCCATCGTCTGAAGGACGACTATGCCAGTCGCGGCGTCAACCTGGTTCAGGTCGACGACTATTGGGCTTTCCGCACGGCAGCCGACCTCTCTTTTGCCATTCGCAACGAAGAGACAGAGGTCAAGAAATTGTCGCGAGCGGCATTGGAAGTGCTGTCGATCATCGCCTATCACCAACCGGTGACGCGGGCGGAAATCGAGGATATCCGTGGCGTCCAGACATCCAGGGGCACGCTGGACGTGCTGATGGAGGCGGGCTGGGTACGGTTTCGCGGTCGCCGCCGCTCGCCGGGGCGCCCGGTGACACTGGGCACGACGCGCGATTTTCTCGATCATTTCGGTCTGGAGGAACTGCGCGATCTGCCGGGTCTCGAGGAACTCAAGGGCGCTGGACTGCTGTCCGGGCGCATTCCGTCGAATTTCAATATTCCGCTCCCCTTCGGCAGCGATGACCTGACAGAAGACGAGGATCCGATCACGCAGCTCGATCTCGAGGAACTCGGCCTCTTGACTCCGGGCGGTGAAGCAGAGGAATAGGGTCAGCTTTTGAATGGTAACCGGCAGTTCCCCCGGATGCCCGGTGGGAACTCAGTCCCGGCGGTGCATCCTGCGGGCAAGAGGCCGCGCGGACGACGGAATGAACCCAGCGAGAAGCCAGCATGGAGACGGACAGCGCACGGCCGGCGTGACCTTTGCCGCGCGCCTGACCTTTGAGGATATCCGCCACCGCTATCACGGCAAGGACACGATCCGCGGCGTCACGCTGACGGCGGAGCCGGGTGAGGTTCTGTGTCTGCTCGGACCCTCCGGATCAGGCAAGACGACGCTGCTGCGCATTGCCGCCGGTATCGAGGTGCAGACCAGCGGCCGGCTGTTGATCAACGACAGCGAAGTGGCCGGTCCGTCCGGCTTCCTGCCACCGGAAAAGCGCGGCATCGGGCTGATGTTTCAGGATTTTGCCCTGTTTCCCCATATGAGCGTGCTGGACAATGTCCGCTTCGGTCTGACGGCGATGCCATCGAAGAACGCGGTGTCCGAGGCGATGCTCGCGCTGGAGCGGGTAGGGCTGTCGCATTATGCCGACAAGTATCCGCATGCGCTGTCGGGCGGCGAGCAGCAGCGTGTGGCACTGGCCCGGGCGCTGGCCCCGCGTCCGAGCGTGCTGCTGATGGACGAGCCTTTTTCCGGTCTCGATTCGCGGCTGAAGGACACAATTCGGGCCGACACGCTGGATATCCTGCGCGAAAGTCGGGCAACCGCCGTCGTCGTCACCCATGATGCCGAGGAAGCCATGCGCATGGCCGACCGGATCGCGCTTCTGCGCGACGGCCAACTTGTGCAGGTCGGCACGTCCGACGATCTCTATCGGCGACCGCGCGATCTGTTTGCCGCGGCATTCTTTTCGGAAATCAACGAGTTCTCCGGAACGGTTGCGGGCGGCAGGGTGGAGACGCCGCTGGGTGCTGCTTCTGCCGCCGGGTTCGGGGAGGGCAGCGAGGTTTCGATCGCCGTCAGGCTTTCCGGTCTTTCGGTGCGTGAAACAGGCGGCTCGATCCCGGCCCGCATCCTCGCCCGCCGCTTCCTCGGCGTGGTCGAACTTCTCGACCTTGCCATACCGGGCACCGAGCGTCCCGTGCGCGCCCGCATCCGCGCCGATCTGTTATCCCCAGCTATCAGGGATGTGAGTATCGCAGTCGATCCCCGAGACATTTTGGTGTTTGAAAAGTCGACGGAAAACCCCTACATCGGGGAAACGCAAATCTAAGGAGTGGCAGGTAATGGGTTCTTTCAGCTTGTGGCACTGGATCATCGTCCTGGCGATTGTCCTTCTGCTGTTCGGTCGTGGCAAGATTCCGGAACTCATGGGTGACGTTGCCAAGGGCATCAAGAGCTTCAAGAAGGGCATCAGCGACGAGGACGAGCAGGATACGGCATCCTCGACCACGCCAGGTGCAACCACCGCGAAGACTGTCGACCACAAGGCCGACGAGACCAAGTAACAACCCTTACCCCGTGTCCGGATCCGGCGGCCCATGCCGCCGGGACTGCGCTAACGCATGGATGCGGGATTGAATGGCGCTATATCGTCGCGCCGCCGGACTATGGCATCAGGAGCCGTTGAATGCTGGATATTGGCTGGACCGAGTTGCTCGTCATCGCGGTGATCCTGATTGTCGTGGTTGGTCCCAAGGACCTGCCGCCGATGATCCGCGCATTTGGCAAGATGACCAAGCGTCTTCGCAAGACGGCGGGCGAATTTCGCTCGCAGTTCGACGAAGCTCTGCGCGAGGCTGAACTCGACGATTTGAAGCAATCGGTCAATGATATCCGGTCGCTCAATCCGACCAATTCGTTGCGCGATGCGATCAATCCGCTGCGCCAGATGGGCCAGGAGATCAAATCCGACCTGCAGAAGGCGAGCCGCGTCGATGCACCCGCCGCCGTCTCGCAGAAACCTGCGACCGCAAGTGATGTGGCCGGCACGCCCGTTGCCGAACATTCGATCCTGCCCGATCTGGTCGCGCCGACGGCGCCGCCTGCCGACCTCGTTTCGACGCCGCCGGTTGCCGCCACCGCCACCGCGCCGGCTACATCATCTCCGGCCGGCCTCGACCAGCCGGTGAAGAAGACGGCGAGCCGGAAGAAAGCGCCGGCAACGACCGACGTGACCGAGGCTTCCGTAACAGTCGCCAAGTCCCCTAAGGTAAAGCGCACTGCAACGGCTGCTTCGCCATCCGCCGCGACGGCGACCCCCAAGGTTGCGTCGAAGGCGGCAACCAAGGCGCTCTCACCCGAGATCGCCGAACCAAAGACGGCAGAGCCCGTCGCTGTCGTTACGCAAGCCGGAACGGTTGCAGCGCCTGCTGCGCCGCGCAAGCCACGCAAGACCAAGAGTGAGGACCGTGCATGAGCGGCGAAACCGAAGACAAGCCGCAGCCATTGATCGAACACCTGATCGAGTTGCGGTCCCGGCTCATCTGGGCGATCGGCGCGTTTTTCCTCGCCTTCATCGTCTGCTTCTTCTTCGCCAAGCAGCTCTTCAACCTGCTGGTCATTCCCTACAAATGGGCTGTTCTCTGGGCTGGCCTCGATCTGTCCAAGGCGGAACTGATCTACACGGCGCCGCAGGAGTTCTTCTTCACCCAGGTCAAGGTCGCTGCCTTCGGTGCCATGGTCATTGCCTTCCCGGTGATCGCCTCGCAGGTCTACAAGTTTGTCGCACCGGGTCTCTACAAGAACGAGCGCCAGGCCTTCCTGCCATTCCTCGTTGCCTCTCCCGTGTTGTTCCTGCTGGGCGCCTCGCTGGTCTATTTCTTCTTCACGCCGATGGTGATGTGGTTTTTCCTCGCCATGCAGCAGGCACCGGGTGAGGGCGAGGTGGCGATTTCGCTGATGCCCAAGGTGTCCGAATATCTGAGCTTGATCATGACATTGGTGTTTTCCTTCGGCCTGGTTTTCCAGCTGCCGGTGATCACCACCTTGCTCGCCCGTGTCGGCATCATCGAAAGCCAGTGGCTGGCAGACAAGCGCAAGTACTTCATCGTCATCGCCTTTGTTGTGGCCGCGGTCCTTACGCCGCCGGACCCGGTCTCCCAGATCGGTCTTGCGCTGCCAACGATCCTTCTCTACGAGATTTCCATCTATGCGGCGCGAATCGTCGAGCGCAATCGGGCCAAGACTACCGCTGTCGAGGCTGCCTTGAACGAGACGGAATAGGCGTTCTCCGCCATTCCCGCCGCCGGTTTAACCCATGCCGACATGGGGCCGGACGAGGCCGCCGGCCAGATCCGATCCCGGTCCAAATCAAGACCTGGAACGACAATGCTCGATATCAAGTGGATCCGTGACAATCCCGAGGCTCTCGATGCTGCGCTGGCCAAGCGCGGCGCAGAACCGCTGTCCGCCGGCCTGATCGCTTTGGATGAAAAGCGCCGCTCCGTCGTTCAGGCGCTGCAGGACATGCAGTCGCGCCGCAATGCCGCCTCCAAGGAGATCGGTGCTGCCATGGCCCAGAAGGACATGGTGCTGGCCGACAGGCTGAAGGCCGAAGTGGCCCACCTGAAGGACACGATGCCGGCAGCCGAAGAGGACGAGCGCCGGTTGAACGCCGAGCTTTCGGATGCCCTGTCGCGCATCCCCAACATTCCGCACGACGACGTGCCGGTCGGCCGCGACGAAAACGACAACGTCGTCACCCGCATGACCGGCCAGAAGCCGGGCTGGAACCATCCGGCCAAGGAACATTACGAGATCGGCGAAGCGCTCGGCTACATGGATTTCGAACGCGCCACCAAGCTGTCGGGTTCGCGTTTCACCGTGCTCACCGGGCCGCTGGCCAGGCTCGAACGGGCCCTTGGCCAGTTCATGATCGACCTGCACACCAGCGAACACGGCTATACGGAAGTGTCGTCGCCGCTGATGGTGCGGGCCGAAACGCTCTACGGCACCGGCAATCTGCCGAAGTTCGAGGAAGATCTGTTCAAGACCACCGATGGTCGCTACCTGATCCCGACCGCCGAAGTGACGCTGACCAACCTCGTCGCCGGTGAGATTCTCGATCAGGAAAAGCTGCCGCTGCGTTTCACGGCACTCACGCCGTCTTTCCGCTCGGAAGCAGGCTCGGCCGGTCGCGATACCCGCGGCATGCTGCGCCAGCACCAGTTCTGGAAGTGTGAACTCGTCTCGATCACCGATGCCGAAAGCTCGATTGCCGAGCACGAGCGCATGACGGCCTGCGCCGAAGAAGTCTTGAAGCGCCTCGGCCTGCATTTCCGCACGTTGACGCTGTGCACCGGCGACATGGGTTTCGGCTCGCGCAAGACTTATGACCTTGAAGTCTGGCTGCCTGGCCAGAACACCTACCGCGAGATCTCGTCCTGCTCGGTCTGCGGCGATTTCCAGGCGCGGCGCATGAATGCGCGCTATCGCGGCAAGGACGGCAAGGGCACGACTTTCGTGCACACGCTGAACGGCTCGGGCACGGCGGTCGGCCGCTGCCTGATCGCGGTCATGGAAAACTATCTCAATGAAGATGGCTCGATCACTGTTCCCGACGTCCTGCTGCCCTACATGGGCGGTCTGACGAAAATCGAAAAGGCCAACTGAGCCGCAAGAGGGACCGGGCGATGCGCATTCTGCTGACCAATGACGACGGGATCCATGCCGAAGGCCTGGCGGTTCTCGAGCGGATCGCCCGCACGCTGTCCGACGACGTCTGGATCGTCGCGCCGGAGACCGACCAGAGCGGGCTTGCCCATTCGCTGACCCTGTCGGAGCCTTTGCGCCTGCGCGAAACCGGCGAAAAGCGTTTCGCGCTGCGCGGCACGCCAACCGATTGCGTCATCATGGCGATCCGCAAGGTGCTCGATCGCAAGCCGGATCTGGTCCTGTCCGGCGTCAATGCCGGCGGCAATATTGCCGATGACGTGACCTATTCGGGTACTGTGGCCGGCGCGATCGAGGGCACCGTGCATGGCGTGCGTTCCTTCGCACTTTCCCAGGTTTATGACTACGTGGCCCGCACGCCGGTTCCGTGGGATGTGGCTGAAACCCATGCGCCGGACCTGATCCGCAAGCTGTCTACCGTCGACCTGCCGCCGGGCACTTTTCTCAACCTGAACTTTCCGTGCGCGAAGCCGAGCGAGGTCCAGGGTGTCGAGGTGACGGGGCAGGGCAAGCTCGATTTCGGCCTCAGTGTCGAAGAGCGGCATGACAATCGCGGGGTTCCCTATTTCTGGCTGCAGTTCGGCGATCGCAAGGGTGATTTCCGCGCCGGCACGGATCTCCAGGCGATGCGCGAAAAGAAGATCTCCGTCACACCGCTCAAGCTCGATATGACCGACTATGCGGTTCAGGATCGGGTGGCAGCAGCTCTCGGTTTCGGGAGCGACGTGTGAAGTCTGCTTTGCTCGAGAAGGAGGGGTTTGCCGCGCTGGTCCTGCGTCTGCGGGCAGAAGGCTTGAGCAATATCGATCTGCTGACCGCAGTCGAGCAGACACCGCGCTCGCTGTTTGTCTCTCCCGACTATGCCGAGAACGCCTATTCCAGCCGGTCGATCCCGATCGAATGCGGGCAGTTCATGGAAGGGGCCGATCTGGCCGTGCGCCTCCTGTCGCTTCTGCAGGTCAAGCCGGGCCAAAGGGTGCTGGAAATCGGCACCGGTAGCGGATTTGTCACCGCCGTTCTGGCGCGGCTGGCCGAGCGCGTCATCTCGATCGAGCGGTATCGCACACTTGTCGGCAACGCCCAGCGCCGGCTCGACAGCCTTGGCTTGCGCAATGTCATCCTGCGCCAGGCAGACGGCAGCAACGGTCTGCCCGGCGAGGGCACGTTCGACCGCATCTTCGCAACGTCCGCCTATCCTTCCATGCCACGGTTTTTCGCTGAGCAGCTGGTATCCGGCGGCATGCTGCTGGTGCCGATCATGGTCGACGAAGAGCGCTGTACCATGGTTCGGCTGACCAAGACCGGCAGCCGTTTCGAGCGGGAGGACCTGTTCGAAGTGCCCTTCTTGCCGATGCAGCCAAAAATCGCCCTGCATATCTGACGTTCGATGGACGCCGGCCGAGGTCCGCATCGCCTGCCTGGCAGCGGGTTTCGCACGGCTGCAGGCTTTTTCCCGCATGCCGATGATCAAGCGGTTACATGCGTAATGTCGAAATAGTTCACAACGATTCCGAGCGGTTAACCGGCCGGTAACACTAACGCGCTTTAATAAAACCCATAGTTCGTTGCGTCATATGTGGGTCGAGTCATGCGTAAAAGTGTATCGCCGAAAGCCGGATTGCCCTTCGCCCGTCTCTGCGGTGCCATTCTTCTGGCCAGTACCGCGGCAGGGTGCAGTTCCGATGCGACCCGTTTCAGTTCGCTGTTTTCTACGGACAATATCACCACTGCGTCGATCCCGCGCCAGCAGGCCAGGATGAACGGCCAGGCGCCGATGCCCGCCGAGAATATCGGCAGCGGCTCCGTCGCATCGCAGCCGACTTACAATTACAACCAGCAGCAGGCGATGGCGCAGCCCATGCCGGCCGCCAGCACTTATCAGCCGGCCTCGGCGCGCGCCGCCAGCACGCCGGTCGCCGTCCAGCGGACCGAACTCGCCGCACCGACGGGTGCCGCAGCGTCTGCCGGAAACGAACGCAACACCGCCCGTGCGGAAGCGCTGGCGCAGCCGTTCCCGAGCGCTCCGGCGCAGAATGGCAACGATACCGTGGCACTGGCTGCCCCTGCGAGGAGCCTTGCAGAGCCGGCGACAACAGGCACCACGCCGAAGACGTCCGGTTGGAGTGCGACCAATGGTGCGCGTGTCACCTTGAGACCGGGCGAAACCATTGCCACGCTTTCCGATCGCTACGGCGTGCCGCAGAAGGAAATCCTCAAGGTCAACGGCCTGTCGAAGTCCAGCGATGCCGCAAGCGGTCAGATGGTCATCATCCCGACCTTCGGCGGCGGCGCGAATGCAGCCCGTGCAGCCTCGGATTCATCCGCGGTTCCGCTCGATGGCAAGAAGCCGATCCTGCCCGACCAGCAGCAGAACGTTGCCGTACTGCCGACCTCGCTCAATTCGCGTGAAAAGCAGCAGACGGCTGCCGCCAGCGCCAATGGCAAGTCTCTTTCCGGTGCGGGCGAGGGCGATGCGCCCGGCAGCTACGTGGTGAAGCCGGGCGATTCACTGGCTCGTATTGCCAAGGCGACAGGTACGCCGGTTGAACAGCTGAAAAAGGCCAACGGCCTGACCACCGCCAATATCCGTATCGGCCAGACACTGAGGATACCGGCAAACGGCACAGGTATTGCCAAGGCGGCCCCGGCGACCGACCTGGTCAAGACGGCATCCGTCCCTGCCGCAAACCAACCGGCAGGCTACAAGGCGCCGACCGCGACCAAGTCAGTCAGCGAAGTCGCCTCCGTCGATACCGAATCGGCAGCACCGGAAGCAACTGGCATCGGCAAATATCGCTGGCCCGCCCGCGGTGCGGTCATTGCCGGCTTCGGCGCCAATGTCGATGGCAAGCGCAGCGACGGCATCTCGATCTCTGTCCCCACGGGTACCCCGGTCAAGGCGGCTGAAAATGGCGTGGTCATCTATGCCGGCAACGGCCTGAAGGAACTCGGCAATACGGTCCTCGTCCGCCACGACGACGGTACCGTCACCGTCTACGGCCATGCCGATGCCCTGAGTGTTCAGCGCGGCCAGAAGGTTCAGCGCGGCCAGACGATCGCCACGTCCGGCATGAGCGGCAACGTCAAGCGGCCGATGCTGCATTTCGAAGTGCGCAAGAACGCATCGCCGGTCAATCCGATGACTTTCCTGGAGTAGGTTTTGCGTACCAGGTAGCGAGAAAGGCCCGGGGGAACCCGGGCCTTTTTGCGTTCAGGCCTGCGGACGGTCGACCGAAATGCGCATCCGCCCGGCGAGATCCTGGATATATTGCCAGGCAACGCGGCCGGAGCGGCCACCGCGCGTCGTCGCCCATTCCAGCGCCTCGTGATGCAGTGCCTCCCTTTCGAGCGGCAGCTTGAAATAGTCGGCATAGCCATCGATCATGGTCAGATAGTCGTCCTGGCTGCATTTGTGGAAGCCGAGCCAGAGACCGAACCGATCCGACAACGAGACTTTTTCCTCGACCGCTTCCGAAGGGTTGATCGCCGTCGACTGCTCGTTTTCCATCATATGGCGCGGCAACAGGTGGCGTCGGTTCGAGGTCGCGTAGAACAGCACATTGTCCGGCCGGCCTTCGATGCCGCCATCGAGAGCCGCTTTCAGCGACTTGTAGGCGGTGTCGTCATGGTCGAACGACAGGTCGTCGCAGAACACGATGATCCGGTGCTCGGCGACTTTGAGAATATCCAGTAGACCGGGCAGGCTGGAAATATCCTCGCGATGCACCTCGACCAGTTTCAGCGAAACACCGCTCGTGTTGCGGATATCGGCATGCACGGCCTTGACCAGCGATGACTTGCCCATGCCGCGGGCACCCCAGAGCAGGACATTGTTGGCCGGAAAACCCTCGGCGAAGCGCAAGGTGTTGTCATGCAGGATGTCGCGCACATGATCGACGCCGCGGATCAGTTGCAGTTCGACGCGGTTGGGCCGAACCACAGGCTGGAGGTGATGACGCGCTGCATTCCAGACAAAACAGTCGGCGGCGCTCCAGTCGTTGACCACGGGCGGAGGACCTGCCAGTCGCTCGATGGCATCTGCCAGTCGTTTGACTTCACCCAGCAAAGCCCGCGTCGTGTCATCGCTCATCGCAACCTCCCTGCAATACGCATCCGTCCGGCCTCGATGGCCGCTTGTCTGCCGGGTATCATGGCGATTTTTCCACCGAAAGGGTAAGAGCCGGGAAAATGGTACGCAGGCGCGCTGTTTTTGTTGCATTCGCAGGCTTGGTCACTATATTCCGGCGACCTGAACGCGGGGGCCGTGAAGCCTGCCGCTTGTCTTCATAGGAGTTTTTCATGTTTATCACGCAGGCCTTTGCCCAGGGAACGACCGCAGCTCCGAGCGCGATGGGTTCCGGGTTCGAAATGCTGCTGCTGTTCGCACCGCTGATGGTGGTCTGGTATTTCTTCCTGATTCGCCCGCAGCGCGCCCAGTTGAAGAAGCGCCAGGAATCCCTGTCGGCCATTCGTCGTGGCGATCAGGTCGTTCTCGGCGGCGGTCTGGTCGGCAAGGTCACCAAGGTGATCGACGACACGGAACTCGAAGTTGAAATCGCCGACGGCGTCAAGGTTCGTGCCGTGCGCACTTACGTGGCCGAAGTCCGCGTCAAGGGCGAGCCGGTCAAGACAGACGCTGCCTCCTAATCATCGCCAGGCCGGCCTAGAGCCGGCCTTTGCGTTTTGTTCGACGCCTCATTTCTGAGAGTGCCATGCTATACGTTTCTCGCTGGAAGACAGTGTTTATCTGGCTGACCGTTCTGGTCAGCGTACTGTTGGCTTTGCCCAACGCCTTCAGCGATGAAGAATTGTCGGCTTTCCCCTCCTGGTTCCCGACCAACAAGGTAACCCTTGGTCTCGACCTTCAGGGCGGTTCGCATATCATGCTCAAGCTTGAGCGTGCGGACATCGTCAAGGAACGTCTGGAAACTGTGGTCGGCGATATCCGCGCGCAATTGCGCGACGCGAGCATTCGCTACACCGGCCTTTCCGGCGTCGGTCAGCAGGTCCAGGTCCGCATCACGGATGCAGACAAGGTCGAGGCCGCCGTGGAAGCGCTACGCACACTGACGGATCCTGTCAGCGCCGGTGGCCTGACAGGCGGATCGATTACCGAAGTGACGCTTGAGCAACAGGATGGCGGCCTTTTGCGGCTGAACCTGACAGATGCCGGTATCGACTACCGCGTGTCGTCGGCGCTGACCCAGTCGATGGAAGTGGTTCGCCGCCGTGTCGACGAGCTTGGCACGACCGAACCGCTGATCCAGCGCCAGGGTGACGATCGCATCATCGTCCAGGTTCCCGGCCTGACGGATCCGCAGCGCCTGAAGTCGCTGCTCAACCAGACCGCCAAGCTGTCCTTCCACATGGTCGATACCTCGATGCCGGTGACTGAGGCGATGAACAATCGTCCGCCACCGTCGTCTGAAATTCTCTATTCCACCGACGATCCGGCGGTTCCGTATCTGATCGAAAAGCGTGCTTTGGTTTCCGGCGAAAACCTCGTCGATTCCCAGGCGTCTTTCGATCAGCGTAGCAATGAACCGGTCGTCAGCTTCCGCTTCGACAGCCGCGGTGCTCAGCGTTTTGCCCAGGCAACCCAGCAGAATGTCGGCCGTCCGTTCGCGATCGTGCTCGACCAGCAGGTGATTTCGGCGCCGGTCATTCGCGAACCGATCCTTGGCGGCTCCGGCCAGATCTCCGGCAACTTCACCGTCGAAGGCGCAAACGATCTTGCCGTATTGCTGCGCGCCGGGGCGTTGCCAGCCACATTGACGGTGGTCGAAGAGCGCACGGTCGGCCCGGGTCTCGGCGCCGACTCGATCAACGCCGGCGTCGTCGCCAGTGGCATCGGCGCACTCTTCGTCGTCTTCTTCATGATCGCCTTCTACGGCTCCTGGGGTATCATGGCGAATATCGCCCTGGCCGCCAACGTGGCCATGATCCTGGCGGTACTCAGCCTGATCGGTTCGACGCTGACCTTGCCGGGGATTGCCGGTATCGTGCTCACCATGGGAATGGCGGTCGATTCCAACGTTCTGGTCTATGAACGCATCCGCGAAGAGGCGAAGGCCGGCCGACCCTTGCATCAGGCGATCGACACCGGCTTTACCAAGGCCTTTGCCACCATCGTCGACGCCAATCTGACGACGTTGATTGCAGCCGTGGTTCTGTTCTTCCTTGGATCCGGTCCGGTGCGCGGTTTTGCCGTGACGCTTGCGGTCGGTATCGTGACCACGGTCTTTACCGCCTTCACCATGACCCAGTGGCTGATGGCCATGTGGTTCCGCTGGAAGCGTCCGAAGCATATCCCGAAGGGGGTGCGCACCGGCATGTTCGACGCGCAGAACATTCGCTTCATGGCGGCCCGCAACTACACGTTCGCTCTGGCTGGTGCCATGGCGTTCATATCCCTGGCCGGTTTTGCAACGCTTGGCATGAACCTTGGCATCGATTTCAAGGGTGGCTCGATCATCGAGGCGAAGGCCCGCAGTGGCCCGGCCGACATTTCCGATATCCGCGAACGGCTGAGCCAGCTCAATCTTGGCGAGGTGCAGGCTCAGGGCTTTGGTGATGAGTCGAGTGTGCTCATCCGCTTGCAGGCGCAAGAGGGTGGCGAGAACGCGGAACAGTCCGCTCTGAGCAAGGTGCGTGGCGAGCTGGAGGAACAGTATGAATTCCGGCGCGTGGAAGTCGTTGGTCCTTCCGTGTCGAGCGACCTGACCTTCAGTGCCACGCTTGGCGTGGCCGTCTCGCTGCTCTTCATCCTGATCTATATCTGGTTCCGCTTCGAATGGCAGTTCGCCGTCGGCGCGATCATCGCGACCATGCATGACGTGATCCTGACGATCGGTCTGTTTGTCTTCCTTGGGCTGGAATTCAACCTGACCAGCATTGCCGCGATCCTGACGATCATCGGCTACTCGCTCAATGATACGGTTGTCGTCTATGACCGAATGCGCGAGAACCTGCGGCGCTACAAGAAGATGCCGCTCAATGTGTTGATCGACATCTCGATCAACCAGACGCTGTCGCGTACCGTGTTGACCGGCTCGACAACGATGCTGGCACTGCTTGCGCTTTATATGTTCGGCGGTGAGGTCATCTCGTCCTTCACGCTGGCAATGCTGTTCGGCGTGCTGATCGGAACCTTCTCGTCCGTCTACATCGCGGCACCGGTGCTGATTGCGTTCAAGCTGCGCCCGGAAAGCTTCCAGCAGGACGACGACAAGAGCGACAAACCTGCGAAGACAGCCGCCAAGGCGGGAGCCTGATCGAATGGTGTTCGGCTTTGGAGACAAGGGCATCGTCATCCGCGAGGCTCATTTCCCCGGCCGGGCGCCCATCGATGCCTATGGCAATGGCGGTTTCCGCTTCGCCGACATGTCGCATCGTGGATCGCTTCTGCTGCTGCCATCCGGCGTCTATGGCTGGGATGTCAATGAAGGCGACGAACTGACGCTTGCTGTCTTCGAGCGTGTGCTGGCAGAGACCGGCATCGAGTTTCTGCTGCTGGGCACGGGCAAACAGATGCGCCTGGTGGATCCGGATGTTCGCGCGGCGCTCAAGCAGCGCGGCATCGCCACCGATCCGATGGGAACCGGGGCCGCCGTGCGCACATACAATATCATGCTGGCCGAGCAGCGTCCGGTTGCCGCCGCGCTGGTTGCGGTCTGAACCGAGATAGGTGCGCCTTGAGCGAGACGAAACCGGCCAACGAGGCGCTGTGCCTTGCAGCATTGCGCGATTTCGATCGGGACCGCTATCTTGCAGCGTTGCTGACGCCGGCTGACCGCCGTGCAGCGGTCGCGGCACTTTATGCCTACAATGCCGAACTGGCGCGGGTCCGTGATCTCGTTCGCGAACCGCTTCCCGGCGAGGTGCGGCTGCAATACTGGCGCGATCTGCTGCAGGGTGTTGCCCATGGCGCTTCGGATGCCAATCCGGTCGCTGCGGAACTGTTGAAGGCCATGCAGGATCATCATCTTCCGGTCGGGCCGCTTGCCGCCATGGCCGATGCCCGAATCTTCGACCTCTATGACGATCCGATGGAATCGGTTGCCATGTTCGAGGGTTATGCCGGCGAGACGGCGGCATCCCTGATCCAGCTGGCCAGCCTGGTTCTCGATCCGGCGGCAGCCGCATCCGCAGCAGACACGGCCGGCCATGCGGGCGTTGCCCAGGCGGTTGCCGGCTGCCTCTTGCTTCTGCCGATCCATCGGGCACGCGGCCAGGTCTATCTGCCGCTCGAAATTCTGCGCGCCGTTGGCCTGGAAGGTCCGGATCTGCTCAAGGGCTCTGACAAGGTGCGGCTGTCGGCGGCGATCGAAGCCTTTGCCGGCCTTGGCCTCGATCATCTGCAAAAGGCCAGGCGTTCCGGCACGCCGCCTCGCTCAATTCTGCCGGCCTATCTACCGATGACACTGGCACAGCGGATCTTGCTGTCGGCGCGAAGCAGGGGGGCGGCAATCCTCGACCACGACATCCGCCCCCCGCAATGGCGCCGACAGTTGCGCATGATGGCGACGCTGGTCTCCGGGCGAATCTGACCTATCTTTCAGGTGAACTGTCCCGTGGACGGGCGCGGCCAGCCGGCAGGCGTCACGTTCACGCAAGGCTCGGTTGCTAGAACATCGATGATGATGCATTTGCCTCGACGGGAGACTTAAGGTGAGCGTGGTAACTTGGGCGGTCCTGTTGGGAATAGTGGTTGCTCTGGCATTCTATTCCACCCGTATGGCCAGGCATAAGGAAGAGGATGGCTTGCAGGACACCGGCCTGGCGATCCTCGAGTTCGGCCGCGCCTTCCCGCAGGAAGCCATTCGCAGCCTTCATGCGACGGCAGATGCCAAGGCCGTGTTTGTCCGCCTGCATGACAACAAGGCCGGTATCATGCGCACCTTGCGCAACCACTATGCTTGCCACCTCATCGAGCCTGGGACCGTGCGCGTCCGAAATCTGGCCAATGGCAAGGGCTTTGCGGTCGAGTTTCTCGATTCGCCGGCCCACAACGGCGAGTTCACCTTCGCTTCAGCGGCCGATGCTGCGGAAGTGTCGCTTTGGCTGCTGGGAAACTATGTCGGGCCGGCCGATCTCGATCCGGCCCCGAACGGGCTGCCGACCGTCTGATCGGCAGCCGCGCGATTCGAGCAGATCCGATTATGCGAGGCCGAGCCAGGCCTTGCAGTCGGCAAGTGCGCGTAGAGCGACTAGCTGCCGCTTCATCACCGTCTTCTCCTTGCCACGAAAGCGCTTGACGCCCTCCGGCTTGACGATCGAGCCGGGTTCCAGTTCGGGAAACAGACCGAAATTGATGTTCATCGGCTGGAACGACCGCTTGCCCGGTTCGTCATGCGAGACGAGATGGCCACCGGTGATGTGGTTGAGCAGCGAGCCGAGCGCCGTGGTTGCTGGCGGCAGGCTGATTTCTTCGCCCTTGCGTTCCGCTGCAGCGAAGCGTCCGGCCAAAAGGCCGATCGATGCACTCTCGACATAGCCTTCGCAACCGGTGATCTGGCCGGCAAAACGCAGGCCGGGACGGTTCCTCAGCTGCAAGGTCGGATCGAGCAATGTCGGGGAGTGGATGTAGGTATTGCGGTGCAAGCCACCGAGGCGGGCAAACTCGGCGTTTTCCAGACCCGGAATCATCCGGAAGATCTCCGCCTGAGCGCCGTATTTCAGCTTCGTCTGGAAACCGACCATATTGTAGAGGGTGCCCAGTGCATTGTCCTGGCGCAGTTGCACGACGGCATAGGCCTTGACGGTCGGATTGTGCTCGTTGGTCAGGCCCATCGGCTTCATCGGCCCATGCCTGAGCGTCTCGCGGCCGCGCTCGGCCATCACTTCGATCGGCAGGCAGCCGTCGAAATAGGGCGTGCCTTCCCATTCCTTGAAGCCGACCGCATCGCCGGCAATCAGGGCATCGAGGAAGGCATTGTACTGCGCTTGGTCCATCGGGCAGTTGATATAGTCTTTGCCCGTGCCGCCCGGTCCGACCTTGTCGTAGCGGGACTGATACCAGCAGATATCCATGTTGATGCTGTCGCGATGCACGATCGGCGCAATCGCGTCGAAGAAGGCGAGCGCATCCTCGCCTGTCTTGGCGCGGATCGCCTCTGCAAGGTCCGGGGAGGTGAGCGGGCCGGTGGCGATGATCGCCTGGTCCCAGTCCTCCGGCGGCAGGCCGGCGATTTCCTCGCGAACCACGGTGATCAGCGGATGCCGGTCGACCTCGGCGGTCACCGCTTCGGCAAATCCGTCGCGGTCGACGGCAAGCGCACCGCCGGCCGGCACCTGATGGCGATCGGCGCAGGCCATGATCAGCGATCCGGCAAGCCGCATCTCGGCATGGATGACGCCGACGGCATTGGCCGTCGCATCGTCGGAGCGGAACGAATTGGAGCAGACCAGCTCGGCCAGGCTGTCGGTCTTGTGCGCATCGGTGCCGCGCACGCCGCGCATTTCGTGCAGGATGACGGGAACGCCGGCTTGCGCTGCCTGCCAGGCCGCTTCCGAGCCGGCAAGACCGCCGCCGATGATGTGGATTGGGGAGAGAGTGCTGTGTGTCATGGGCGGCTCCATATCATGGCGCGGCTTGGCAGGTCCATGCTTTGCAACACATCCGGGGATCAAAACGCGCGAGAATCACCGTGCGTGCTCACTGGATGCACGACCAGACTCGCTGGCAGGCTGGAATCAAAAACGGCACCCAAGGTGCCGTCTGACAGTCGTCGCTTTGGCTGCCGCCTTAATAAGGCGGGCTTCCGATTAACGGAAGGAGCGCGAAGCGATATTGCGGATTTCGTAGCGAGTGATGCCGATGTCGCTGAGGGTCTGGTTCGACAGGTTGCCGAGTTCAGCGAGAGTGCGGCGATAGCTCATCCAGTTTTTTGCAATGCGAAGCGGGTTCATGGTCGTTTTCCTTGTGGGATCTTTGTTGCTGATCTTGCGGTTCGTTTCCGCCTCAGCGATTGACCGTCTTATACGCCCGTAGAATAAGATTGTGCAGTGCAAATTCTAGGCGACTGCTATGCATTTGTGCATGATGATGACGATATTAGCAGCAGAGTGCAGAAATTAGGCAGAAGCATTTCCGCCGTCTTGCCGTATGATTTCATTGCGAAAATAGGGCAGGACATAAACGCACAAGGCCTCCCGCAAGCGGGAGGCCTTGTGACCGATCAAATTGCCCGACGCCTGGGCGCCGTGACGGAATTAGCTGTTGACGGCGTGACGGGCGACGCGACGGATGTCTTCGCGGCCGATGCCGAGGTCACGCAGTTCGCGGTCCGACATGCGGCCGAGTTCGGTGATGGTCTGACGATACTTGCGCCAGTTGTTGAGCGAGCGAGCGATGTTCATGGCCTTGCCTCATGGGTTGGGCGCAACTGTCGGCGCCGTGTTCAAATTCGATGACCGGAATATATGCTGCATTGCGAAACGATTGAAGACATAAAGCCTCACACCACCCATGCGAAAATCGCATAACAGCACGGTTAATCGACTGTAAACTGATGCTTTTTGAGGCTGTTGCCTCCCAGAATGCGTTGCCGCAATGCCGGGCATGGCAGCACCGAAATTTGCCGCCTTGCGGGCAGGGTGCGCGGCGCGACATTGGCTTGCGGAATGCGGGGGAACGATATGGCCAAAACGAATAACGCTCACCGGGGGAGGATCCGGTGAGCGTCATTTTGACAGACCAACGACTGGGAGGAGGAGTGTCGCGGGTCATTCGATCCCGCATCGGGAGGAGGATAGTGCGGGGCCGAAGCAGGTTTGACCGTTTCCGGTCAGTCGGGGCTGGTGAAAACTGTTTTCGCCTGCCCTTTGTTGATTTTGAAGATACGCCCGATTCGCCGTTTTGTGCAGTGCAATATTATCATGGAAGCCATGCGCATTTCGCATGCATTCCGTGCCGTATTTGACCCGCCGAAAAGCCCTAAGCATTTGAGGGGATTTTATCTTTTTACCGAATGTCGCCGATCTTCGATTGAGTTTCGCGGCCGACCGTTCCAGACTTCGGACAAATCCTGTAATTTTGCCTCTATGAGGTGGCGGGATCTGAGGCGGGGGTTGGATGTATCGCGGTCATTTGAAACGGGACTTGCAGGAATGGACCCGCAAGGGGCTGATCGACGAGGCGACTGCCGGCCGCCTGCTCGCCGATGTCGATGCCAGGCGTTCGGCCTTCAGCGTCGGCACCGTGCTGGTCATGCTGGCGGCTGTGCTGATCGCCGCTTCCGTGCTGTTGCTGGTCGCGTCCAACTGGGAGGCGATCCCGCGCCTGACCAAGGTCATCGGTATTGTCGCCTTGATCTGGATCTTCCATCTGGTGGCGCTGTTTGCCCGGTCGCGGGATGCCGACAGACTGGCCGCTGCCTGCCTTGTGCTCGGGGCCGCCAGTTTCGGCGGCGCGATCTCCCTGATCGGCCAACTCTACCACCTGTCGGGGGACACATTCTCCGCCATGCTGCTGTGGTTTGTCGTCACCGCCGGCTCCGCGGCACTCTTCCGTTCAGGCGCGCTGACGGTGATGGCCGGCATCCTGTCCTTTGTTGTCTTCTGGACGGTCATCATCGATCGATTCGACTATGACTTCCGTTGGCATGAACTGGCCTCGTACTGGCCCCCGGCCGCAGCCGCTGTTCTGGCGGCGCTGACGATCTGGACCCGGACCGATCCGGCCAAGCATTTTGCCTATCTGCTGCTGCTGTGCTGGTGCGTCTGGTTTTATGTGCTCGGCGATGATCTGCTTTGGGCGACGCTGATGACCGGGGTGGGGAGCGTGGTATTCTTTGCTTTTGCGCTGCCGGCATCGCCTTTGTCGCGTCTGCGGACAAAGCTCGGCGCCTCCGTCACGTTTTATCCGCTGCTGCTCGCCTTCATCGGTCTCGCCTATTGGCATGGCAATGCCGTCAATGGCCAGACGATGGTGATCCTCGGCGTCCTGATAATCGCGCTTTGCCTGGCAGCGCTGGCGCTGGAAGGGCGGGACAATGGCGCGGTTCGTTTCCTCGCCTACATCGTCTTTGCGTTCGAGGTCCTCTATCTGTCCTATGAGACGATCGACAGCATTCTCGGAACCTCGGCCTTCTTCCTGCTCGCCGGTCTTGTTGTTGCCGTGCTTGCCTTTCTCGTCATCCGCCTTGAGAAACATTTCGGAAGACGTTCGACGGAGGTGCAGCCATGATCGCAACCAGACGCTTCGCTCTTGCGGCACTCGCCGTCTGCCTCGGACAGACGGCGATCCTCGGTTACATGGTCGAAAGCCGGGCCAGCATTCTGCGTTATGGCACAGAAATCCTGTTGAAGACGGCCCCCGTCGACCCGCGCGATCTGCTGCGCGGCGACTACGTCATCCTCAGCTACGATATCTCGACGATTTCCACGGCGCTTGTCACCGGCGACAGGCCCGTCGGCGATGAGAAGATGCCGCTGCAAGTGCGGCTGAAGCCAGGCTCTGACGGTTTCTGGACCGTGGCGGAGGCCTCTTTCGAGCCACTGCTGGCGATGGACGGTAGCGTGATCCTGCATCCCTTGCCCCTGCGCGCCTATGATGTGCCAAGCGGCACCGATGGCACCATCTGGGTCAATTACGGCATCGAGAGCTATTATGTGCCGGAAGGCGAGGGGCGCCCGATCGAGGATGGTCGCAACACCGGTCGCGTCACCGTCGCCGTGCGTGTCTCCGAAAGCGGCCAGCCACAGATTCGCGCCCTGATGCTCGATGGTGCTCCGCTTTATCAGGAACCGCTCTACTGATTGCCATCAAGCTTTGCGCCAAACCCGGTACCCGGCCGATGCCAACGCCGGGAATGCTGGCATTGTTTGGCCGGGGACGGGTGTCATTTTTCCTTTGCGTGGCGGAAAACGGGTGATATAGAGACGCGCGCTCCGGAGGGGCCATGCGCTCACGCAGCATGCGCTTTTGGACGCGGGTATGGTGAAATTGGTAGACACGCCAGATTTAGGTTCTGGTGCCGCAAGGCGTGGGAGTTCAAGTCTCTCTACCCGCACCAGCTTAGCCGCGCGGGATTGATGTGAGAGGCAGCCTTTGCTGATCCCGTCTGTCCGGCGCCGTTTTGCTTGGCATATGTTTGACGTTAGCGACGCAGCCACGTCCGGGAAAAGAAATTCCGGCGTCGTGCTCAGTGAAACCACCGGCTGTCCGAGCACGGCCGCCACGACATGAAGGTAAGAACATGCAGATTATCGAAACGCTCGCTGAAGGGCTGAAGCGCGAAATCAAGGTCATCATCCCGGCCAAGGATATGGAACAGCAGATGAACGAACGCCTGGCTGATGCCAAGGGCAAGGTTCGCATCAACGGCTTCCGTCCGGGCAAGGTTCCGACCGCGCATCTGAAGAAGATGTACGGCAAGTCGATCATGGCTGAACTCGTCAACGAGATCATCCGCGACCGTCCGAGCGCAATCCTGTCGGAGCGCGGCGAAAAGTCGGCGACCCAGCCGGAAATCGTCATGACCGAGGACGAAGCCGAAGCCGAGAAGATCCTGTCCGCACAGGCCGATCTCGAATTCACGCTCTCCTACGAAATCATCCCGCCGATTGAACTGAAGTCGGTCGACGGTATCAAGATCGTGCGCGAAGTGGTTGAAGTCTCGGAAGACGAGATCAACGAGCAGATCCTCAAGATCGCTGAAAACGCCCGCACGTTCGAGACCAAGAAGGGCAAGGCCGCTGATGGCGACCGCGTCACCATGGACTATCTCGGCAAGGTCGATGGCGTTGCCTTCGACGGCGGCAAGGACGAAGACGCAGAACTGGTCATCGGTTCGAACCGCTTCATCCCGGGCTTCGAAGCCCAGCTCGTCGGCCTCAAGGCTGGCGACGAGAAGGTCATCAACGTCACGTTCCCGGCTGAATATCCGGCTGCTGACCTGGCAGGCAAGGACGCAACCTTCGACATCACCGTCAAGGAAGTTGCAGGCCCGGCCGCTCTGGAAATCAACGATGAACTGGCCACCAAGCTTGGCGTCGAATCGGTCGACAAGCTGAAGGAAGTCGTTCGCGGCCAGATCGAAAGCCAGTACGGCAACGTCACCCGCCAGAAGGTCAAGCGTCAGATCCTCGACCAGCTCGACGCGCTCTACAAGTTCGACGCTCCGTCGAAGCTGATCGACGCCGAGTTCGACAACATCTGGCGCCAGATCAACACCGACCTCGCACAGTCGGGCAAGACCTTTGCTGACGAAGACACGACCGAAGAAGCAGCCCGCGACGAATATCGCGCGCTGGCCGAACGTCGCGTTCGCCTCGGCCTCGTTCTCTCCGAAATCGGCGAAAAGGCCGGCATCGAAGTGACCGACGAGGAAATGCAGCGTTCGCTGTTTGCCCAGCTGCAGCAGTTCCCGGGCCAGGAGAAGCAGATCCTCGACTTCTTCCGCAACACGCCTGGCGCATCGGCTTCGCTGCGCGCGCCGATCTTCGAAGAGAAGGTCATCGACAAGCTGCTCGCCGAAGTGAACGTCACGGACAAGTCCGTGTCGAAGGAAGAGCTGATGGCTGACGACGAGACTGAAGACGGCGACAAGCCGGCCAAGAAGACCGCCGCCAAGAAAAAGGCTGCTGCCAAGGCTGACGACGCTGCCGAAGGCGAAGAAGCCGCTCCAAAGAAGAAGGCAGCCCCGAAGAAGAAGGCTGCTGAAGGCGACGCCGAATAATCTTCGGCATCCTTTCAAGAAAATTGCAAAGGCCGTCCGTCAGGACGGCCTTTTTGCTTGTCTGGGATTGGAAAACGACGTGGGAACGTGTGCTGGGGGAATGCGCGCTGGAAATGGTTTGTCGATCGTCCGGACGGTGCAGATCACACGGCGCAGAAATGCTGCTATTGGCGGATTATAGACAGCGCGTTACCGAACGCGCTGCCTTTTCATTGTCGACCTATCAGCGCCAGCCGAGGCCCGGCGCGACATGGGTGAGGATCGACTGGAGAACGTGGGCGTTGTAGTCGACGCCGAGCTGGTTCGGGACGGTCAGCAACAGGGTGTCGGCTTCGGCAATCGCCTCGTCTCTCTTCAGTTCCTCGATCAACTTGTCCGGCTCCGCTGCATAGGACCGGCCAAAGATCGCCCGGGTGTTCTCGTCGATATAGCCGATCGAATCCTGGTCCTTGTTCTGGCCGAAATAGGCGCGGTCCATGTCATTGACGATGGCGAAGATCGAACGGCTGACGGAAACGCGCGGCGTGCGTGTGTGGCCGGCTTCCCTCCAGGCCTCGCGATAGGCGCGGATCTGCTTGGCCTGCTGGATATGGAACGGCTCTCCCGTTTCGTCGTCCTTCAGTGTCGAGCTTTGCAGGTTCATGCCGAGCTTTGCGGCCCAGATGGCGGTGGCATTCGAGCCGGCACCCCACCAGATGCGATTGCGCAAACCTTCCGAATGCGGCTCCAGTCGCAGCAGGCCCGGCGGATTGGCAAACATCGGCCGCGGATTGGGCTTGGCAAAACCTTCGCCCTTCAGCACGTCGAGGAAGACCTCGGCATGGCGGCGACCCATGTCTGCATCGCTCTGGCCTTCTTCCGGCTGGTAGCCGAAATAGCGCCAGCCCTCGATCACCTGCTCCGGCGAGCCACGGCTGATGCCGAGCTGCAGGCGTCCACGCGAGATCAGGTCGGCGGAACCGGCATCTTCCGCCATGTAGAGCGGGTTTTCATAGCGCATGTCGATGACGCCCGTATCGATCTCGATCGTCGAGGTCCGCGCGCCGACGGCGGCCAGCAGCGGGAAGGGCGAGGCAAGCTGGCGGGCGAAGTGGTGGACGCGGAAATAGGCGCCGTCGACACCCAGTTCCTCTGCCGCGACCGCAAGGTCGATCGATTGCAGCAGCGTGTCCTGGGCCGAACGCGTGCCCGATTGCGGCGAAGGCGACCAGTGGCCGAAGGAGAGAAAACCAATGTTCTTCATGATGATATGCTTTCGTGATGACGATTGAACCCTAGATGGCATCAAGCAGCCACGTCTCATAGGGGCAACGCGGTGACAGACTGTTTCTGATCCAGAAACAGGGCGGCCTTCCGCTGCATTCAGGCGATATCAAGGATGAGAGGGCGGTGATCCGAGACCTCCGGCTCTGCGACGACCTCGAATGTGTTCACGCGAACATTCGGCGTGACCAGCATGTAATCGGCAAAGCGGCCGTCTTTCCGGTAGTGCGATGTGCGTGTGTCGGAAAACCCACGACCGGTCACCAGGTCGCTGAGGCCGAGCTGGCCCAGTGCTGCAAAGGTCGCGCTGTCGGGCAGCACATTGAAATCACCGCAGACCACCAGCGGTTCACCTGTGTGCCAGATACGCTTGATCAGGCAAATCAGTGCCTCGATCTGGCGCTCGCGCGCCGGCGTGTCTTGCTTGCCGGCGGGGTCACGCAGGCCGTGCAGTTGGACGACGGCAATCGGCGCGCCGGTGTGATGGTCGAAGATCCTGATGCCATGCGCATTGCGCGGCCGCGGATGGGCGCCGAAGCCGTTGGCTGAGAAGCTGCCGTGAATGAAATCGAGCGCCTGGCCGATGATTGGAATATCCTTGCGCACGAAGGTCGCGATGCCGAATTCCTGCCAGCAAGGTTCGTCGCCATCCTCAAGCATGCCTCTGGCCGTCGGGCAGAAGATCCCGTCATGGGCCGGCAGAACTGCAGCGATCTCGTCAAACAGATGCGCGCGCTGTTGCAGTTCGACCGATCCGTCACGATAGGTCAGCCAGTCGTTCCGCGCGCCAGGTGCGCGTGCGACTTCCTGCAGGCAGAGAACGTCGGCGTCGATGTTCGCCAGATAGCGCATCAGCGGCTCATGGAGCATTCCGCCCCAGATATTGAGGGAAGCGATCTTCATTGTATCCAGCAGCGTGGCCAAGGGGCGTTGCCGGCAGGATAGTTGCACCATTGCAGCACTTCAAGCGCGCCGGAACCGTCTATCATCCTCGCCGTCGCTCGACGAAAAGCAGCATCGACACACCGGCTGCGGCGAGCGCGACACCGAGCAGGCTTGTTCCCGAATAGCCGAGGAAATGCGAGCCGAGGGCGAAGGCCGCGGCGTTCAGGCCGTTTCCGAGGAAGGAGTTGATCGGCATGAAGGCGGTGCCGAGACCAGGGCGTCCGGGAAACAGATCCTGGAAATAGTTGAGTGGCAGGGCCAGCAGCGCGGCGGCAAAGGCAGCACCCGGCACAGCGAGTACATAGATGTGCCAGGGCGCTGTCGCGAAACTCAACGCCACCATGTAGCCGCCATAGGCGAGAGCCGCCGTCACGATGATGCCGATAATGCTGTAGCGTTTCAGCAAGCCTGCCCATATCAGCATGAAGGGGATCTCGACCAGCGCCGTCATGCCGGCAATCAGCCCGACATCGGCGGTCTTGCCGCCGAGCTGCAGGGTGAGGATCAGCGGCCAGATGGTTCCGCTCAGGCGCAGGGTCGACGTGATTGACGCGATCGAGATCAACCGGATCAGCATGTCTGGCGCTGCCAGTTCGCGCAGCGCACCGAAAAAGCCAGGCGCTGAGGTGTCGCGGACAGGCCGGGATGGTGGCGACTTGAGGGCAAGGGTCGCGCATAGGAGGATGAACAGGCAGAAGAGCGAGGCAAGCCCCCAGGCACCCAGCATGCTGCCGGATGCCCCAAGCGCCAGCCCCAGGCCGGCCGGCGTCACCACCCAGGCAGCCGAGATGACGGCGCGCAAGGTCGCATTGACCGAAGCGGCATCCACCGGTTCGAGCTCGCCCGTCTCCAGCCGAGCGCAGGCAAATAGCAGGGAACTGGTGGCGTAGAAGAAAGGGATGACGAGCGAGGTCGCGCCGAGGAAGACGGGCGCCGATGGATAAAGATAAATGGCGCCATAGCCGAGTACGCCCAGGGCCGACATAGCGATCAGCATGTGTCGCCGGTCACCCAGCATGTCCGACAGGATGCCAAGCGAGACGCTGATGATGACGGCCGAGATCGAGGAGACGAACACCAGCAGCGAATAGGCCTGGTTGCTCATGCCGAGCGTGCCGATTGCGGTCACCGAAAGATAGGGTATCGTCGCCCCGAATGCAGACCCCTGGGCGAAGATCATCAGGGACAGGACGAGCAATTGCGGGCGGCCGGCAATCTGGCCGAAGGATGAAGGCATGAAATTGGCTTTGTGCTGATGAAGGCGGAAACACCCACAAGATGTGGGTGTTTGAAACACTACCATCGCATGAGTCGCAACGGCCGTCAGCCCGTCGCGGGGGGTCGTGACACGGACGCAGGGCTTTTCACACCGCGCCGTGTCAATCCTATTCGGCAGCCTTGCGCTCGACCTTCTCCACCTTCAGTTCGCCCATGCGGTTCCAGGCATCCAGGCCGGCGATCTTGTAGGCTTCGGCGAGCGTCGGGTAGTTGAATGTATTCTCGACGAAATACTCGACCGTGCCTTTGAGGTTGAGAACGGCCTGGCCGATATGCACCAGTTCGGTCGCACCTTCGCCGACGATATGCACGCCGAGCAGACGGCGGGTCTTCAGCGAGAAGATCATCTTCAGCATGCCGCTGTCGAGGCCCATGATGTGGCCGCGCGAGGTTTCGCGGAAATGGGCGATGCCGCATTCGTAGGGAATGTTGCGCTGGATCACTTCCTCTTCGGTCAGGCCGCAGGTGGAAATTTCCGGCACGGCATAGATGCCATAGGGGAAGAACTGCGGCGGCTCGTGCGAAGGCGCGCCGACGGCATGGCGCGCGGCAATGCGGCCCTGTTCCATCGACGTCGAGGCAAGGCTCGGGAAACCGACCACGTCGCCGGCGGCATAGATGTTGGGAACGGCGGTCTGGAAGGTTTCGGGATTGACCTTCAACCGGCCGCGATTGTCGGCCTCGAGACCGCAGGCCGCAAGGTTCAGTGTGTCGGTGGCGCCAACGCGTCCTGCGGCAAACAGCACCATCTCGGCCATCAGCACGCGGCCGTTTTTCAGCGTCACACGGCATTTGCCGTCGATCTTTTCGACCGTCTCGACCGTCTGGCCGAAGATCAGCTTCATATTGCGGTCGCGCAGCTGGTAGGTGAAGTCCTCGACGATTTCCTTGTCGATGAAGTCGAGCATGGTGTCGCGCGGCTCGACCACGGTGACGGCGGTATCCAGCGCCGAGAAGATCGTTGCATATTCGATGCCGATGACACCGGCGCCAATCACCACCATCGAGCGCGGCAGTTCCTTGATTTCCAGGATATCGTCGCTGTCGAGAATGCTGACGTCATCGAAGGGCACATGCGAGGGGCGGAAAGGTCTTGTGCCGACGGCGAGCAGCACGGATTTGGTCTGCACCCGCAGGATCTCGCCATCTTCCTTGGCAATCTCGATGGTGTGGGCATCGACGAATGTCGCCGTGCCGCGCATCTGCTGCACGCGGTTGCGGGCGAACTGGTGCTCCAGCACCTCGACTTCGTGGTCCAGCGTGATCAGCAGGCGGCGGCGAAGGTCGTCGGCATTGATCTCCTGCTTGACCCGGTAGCTGCGGCCATAGAAGCCGCGCTCGCGCCAGCCGGTCAGGTTCAGCGCGGTTTCGCGCAGCGTCTTTGAAGGAATGGTACCGGTATGCACGGAAACGCCGCCGACGCGGGTTCCCTTTTCGATCACCAGAACCTTCTTCTCCAGCTTGGCTGCCTGGATGGCGGCGCGGCGCCCGGCCGGGCCGCTGCCGATGACGACAAAGTCGTATTGGTTCATGATATTCGTCCCTGATTCGCGTGTCGGGATATTGCACTGCAATGTGTCCCATAGTGAAACTAGCAGGGCAATCTAACCGTTTCGTTATCGCTAATGATTTGTGTCTGTCGACGACGGAAATTTGCGTGCGCGCGGCAGTTTTGCATCGCCTGCCGTCCGCTGGGAACGGTTCACAGTCAGATCAGGCGCAGTCCCTTGAGGCTCGCATGGCCGTCCTTGCCGATGATGATGTGGTCATGGACGGTGATGCCGAGCGGCTTGGCCGTATCGACGATCGTGCGTGTCATGTCGATATCGGCGCGTGATGGGGTTGGGTCGCCGCTCGGATGGTTATGGACAAGAATAATCGCTGTGGCCGAAAGTTCAAGCGCGCGCTTGACCACTTCGCGCGGATAGACCGGCGTATGGTCGACAGTTCCACGTCCCTGGATTTCGTCGGCGATCAGCACATTGCGCTTGTCGAGGAACAGGATACGGAACTGTTCGGTGGTTTCATAGGCCATGGCGGCGTGGCAGTAGTCGATCACCGACGACCAGGACGACAGGACCTGCTTGCCGCGCAATTCGCTTTTCAGCATGCGCTGCGCGACGCTGGCGATCAGCTTGAGGTCCAGCGCCACCGTCTCACCGACACCCTTGACCTCCTGCAGCAGGGCCGGTGGTGCGCCGAACACGCCCGCCAATGTGCCGAACCGCGCAATCAGCGCTTTAGCGATCGGCTTGGTATCTCGGCGCGGGATCAGCCGGAACAGCAGCAGTTCAAGGATCTCGTAGTCGGCCAATGCGGTTTCGCCACCCTCGCGAAACCGCGCCCGCAGCCGGTCGCGGTGTCCATGATAGTGCGCATCGGCGGCCTGCGGGCTGTTGTCCACGGCGGGTGACGGTTTCAGCCGGTCGGCACGGGGCGTCTGTTCGGCAAAGAAGTGGCGTTCGTCGTGGTCAGATTTTTCGGAAAAATCCTGACCCAGATCGACAACGGTGTCGCCGAACAGGGAGCCGTTTTCGGAACGCGGGAGCTTCGCCATCGTCAAACCCTTGCATGGACCATCATAGTCACGCGGCGAGGGCGAGCATGCAGTCTTGATCACCGTCGCAGGGATATAGTGACATCCCTGCTGTATCGCGCAAGATGCTACCGCATAGTTCTGCGTCGATTGGTTGCAGGCTTGTGCGCGACGATCAAGAGAGGCCGGGGCGATCGAGGCCGGCAGGCGACAGCGTGAAAATTTCGCAGCCGGTCGCCGTCACGCCGACGGCGTGTTCGTACTGTGCAGTCAGCGAGCGATCGCGCGTTACGGCAGTCCAGCCATCGGACAGGACTTTCACATGCGGCTTACCGAGATTGATCATCGGCTCGATGGTGAAGATCATGCCTTCACGCAGTTCCGGGCCTTCGTCCGCGCGGCCGTAATGCAGGATGTTCGGGCTGTCGTGGAACAGACGGCCGACGCCATGGCCGCAGAAATCGCGCACCACCGTGCAGCGTTCCGCTTCGGCATAGGTCTGGATCGCCTCACCGATCGCACCGGTGCGGGCACCGGGACGCACGGCGGCAATGCCGCGCATCAGGCATTCATAGGTCACTTCCATCAGCCGTTCCGCCGCCCGCTTGATCTGGCCGACCGGATACATCCGGCTGGAATCGCCATGCCAGCCGTCCAGGAGATAGGTGACGTCGATATTGACGATATCGCCTTCGCGCAGCGGCTTGTCGTCGGGCATGCCGTGACAGACCACATGGTTGATCGAAGTGCAGACGGAATATTTGTAGCCGCGATAGTTCAGCGTCGCGGGCAGGGCGCCATTATCCATGCCGAACTCGAAGACGAAGCGATCGATCGCATTGGTCGTGACGCCCGGATTGATCATCGGCACGAGCGCATCAAGGCATCGGGCGGTCAACTGGCTGGCACGGCGCATGCCGTCGAAGTCTTCCGCGCTATAGAGGCGGATTGCGCCGGTATTCTTGAGCGGTGCCGATGCCGCGTCGATATAGGTGACCATTGAGCCGCTTCCGGATCCCTGTGAATGACAGTGTTTTCCCGTTCATAAAGCAGCAGGGCCCGACAAGTCTATCGGGATCAGCCGCACGGGGGCGATTTTGCCAGGCGTGATGTCGCAGGCGAGCGCATAGGCCTCGACGCCGCGGGCGGTTGCCCGGACAAAGGCGCGGCCATAGGCGGGGTCGAGATCGGCGCAGATGCGGAAGCGGCTGCAGTCGCTTCGCTGGATCAGGAACAGCATCGCCGCCCGCCTGCCGGTCTCGACCAGATTGCCCATTTCTTCCAGATGTTTGGCGCCACGTGTCGTCACGCTATCGGGAAACTCCGCCAGGCCTGCCTCGCGGATGAAATGCACATTCTTCACCTCGACATGCACGCTGCCTTTGGCTGCGTCCTCGAGCAGGATGTCGATGCGCGAATTGCGACCGTAGCGCTGCTCGCGTTTCAATGTGGAAAAACCGTCAAGCGGCGGAACCAGGCCCGTGCGGATCGCTTCTTCGGCCAGACGGTTGGGCAGGGCGGTGTTGACGCCGACCACCGTTCCGTCTGCTTCCACCAGTTCCATCGCATGGCGATACTTGCGCTTCGGCGCATCGTGGACCGAGAGCCAGATCTGCGAGCCGGGGTCCGTCAGTCCGCGCATCGAGCCGGTATTCGGGCAAAATCCGGTGATCTCGTCGCCACTGTCCAGCACGGCATCGAACAGGAAGCGCTTGTAGCGGCGGATCAACCGGGCAGGGATCAAGGGCGGATCGAAGATCAACGGCGGGTCCTGACCGTGCAGTAAGCGGTCATACGCGTTCCAGCACGTTTCTGCCGGGCGCATCTGCAATTGCGTTCAGCGCATCACCACCCGGTTTGCGGGCCGGGACCTGCTTGTGGTCAAGCTTTTCGATCCACGCCTGCCAATGCGGCCACCAGGACCCTGCCGTCTCTTCGGCGCTGGCAAGCCAATCCTCATAGCTGCCCCCGGCCTTTCCATGGGTCCAGTACTGGTATTTCTTCTTGTCCGGCGGATTGACCACGCCGGCAATGTGGCCAGATCCCGTCACGACAAATTCGACAGGTCCGCCAAACAGCGCGCTGCCGATGTAGACCGATTTTGCCGGCGCGATATGGTCTTCGCGAGTGGCAAGATTGTAGATCGGGATCTTCACCTTCTTCAGCGACAGCGTCTTGCCGGCGAGCTGCATCTTGCCCTGGCTCAGCGTGTTGTTGAGATAGCAATTGCGCAGATAGAAGGAATGGTTGGCCGCCGCCATCCGGGTCGAATCGGAATTCCAGTAAAGCAGGTCGAAGGGCATCGGATCCTGACCCTTCAGGTAATTATTGACGAAATAGGGCCAGATCAGCTCGGAGGCGCGCAGCATGCTGAATGCCGAGGCCATCTTCGAGCCGTCGAGGTAGCCGGTTTCCCGCATGCGGTCCTCGACCCCCTTTAACTGCTCTTCATCGACAAACACCTTCAGGTCGCCGGCATAGGTGAAATCCACCTGCGTCGTGAACAGGGTGGCGCTGGCGATGCGGCTGTCCTTTTCCTGCGCATGCAGGGCAAGGGCTGCGGCAAGCAGCGTGCCGCCGACACAGTAGCCGATGGCATTGACCTTTTTCTCGCCGGTTGCCTTCTCGATCGTGTCGAGGGCGAAATCGATACCCTCGCGGATATAGGATTCCCAATCCTTGTTCGCATGACGCTCGTCGGGATTGACCCAGGAGATGACGAAGACGGTGTGCCCCTGCTCGACGCACCACTTGATGAAGCTCTTCTGCGGATTGAGGTCGAGAATGTAGAACTTGTTGATCCATGGCGGGCAGATCAAAAGCGGCCGCTTCAATACGGTTGCGGTGGCGGGCTCATACTGGATGACTTCGCAGATATCGCTCTGTGCGATGACCTTGCCGGGTGTAATGGCCATGTTTTCGCCGACGGCGAACTTGCTTGTGTCGGTCTGGCGGATACGCAGCTCGCCTTTGCCGGCGGCGATATCTTCGGCCAGCATCTGCATGCCCTTGACCAGATTGGCGCCGCTGCTGGCCACCGTTTCCCGGTAGAGCTGCGGATTGGTGGCGACGAAGTTTGCCGGCGACAGCGCCGCCGTGATCTGGCGGACGTAGAAGGCCGCCTTGTGGCGCGTATGCTCGTCGAGCCCTTCGGCGTCAATGACCATCTTGTCGGCCCAATCGGACAGGACCAGATAGGTCTGGCGGAGGAAATCGAAGAACGGATTGCGCTGCCAGTCTTCGTCGGCGAATCGCTTGTCCTTCGGCAGGGGATCGTCGACCGGCGTGTCCGGCGATGTGGAGAGCCGGGTCAGCGAGCGCGCCCAGATGCCGAAGACGGCGTTTAGCAGGTGGGTCTGCGCTTCCAACGTACGCTTCGGGTCAGACATCCAGTATTCGGCCAGCTTGGACATCGTCTTGATCAGCTCGGACACCGGTTCGGCGACGGGATCGACAATCTCGCCCCTTTCACGCGGCGCAAGCCAGCTGGACGCCGCTTTTCCGAGGTTCTCGAGCGCCTTTGCCGCATTGATGGCCAGAGCCTGCGGGTCCTTGATGATATAGGGTTCGATCAGCTTTGCATCGAATGCCGGACCGGACTGTGCCGTCTCTTCCCGTTTGTTGTCCAAGGCATCCTCCCCAGGATTGTATCTGGCGTCTTTTGTATTTGCGCATCCTGCATGAAAATGACTACAAGTTCCAGCGATTGGCGCATAGTCTTTCGCAGGTAGCGGGAAAATGCACCCTTTGAATTTGCTGGATTTCCAGCAGGCATGCGGATTGTTGATACCATGGCACAGACGACCTTTAGCCTCGAAAGCCTCACCCGGCCGGCACTCCTGGCCGCCATCATCGGCATGCTTGCCGCAGCTGGCTGCCAGTCATCCGCTGAAACGGCAACCGTCACCCCGACGCCCTCGGCCTTGCAGGTGACTGTTGATGATACGGATGCGCCCGATCAGCCGGCGCAGCGTCCGACATCCAAGGACGGCTTCCCGAATTTCGGTGGTTCGTTGAATGCCGCCAATGTTCAGATGAACAATGAAGAGGCCGCAGCGCTGCAGCAGCAGCTCACCGCACTGTCCAGCGCGCGCCAGTCCGGAACCATCACCGAAGCCGAATACCAGCGCAAGCTTGCCGAACTGCGCACGCTCGCGGCCCAGCATGGCCCAGAGACGCAGGCGCTGATCGCCAAATAGCACTTGCCTTTCGGCGGGATTTTCCGCAAATCAACGAAGGGCTTTCGGCAGGTTTTTCAGCGTGACTCGTCGCGCGGGTCGGATTTGCGACAAAATTTGCTGCCAGCTCTCGTGTTGAGATACTATCGTCCAGCGCCGGTTTTGCGGTTCGTTGCGGGGCTGGCGATCACTGGGACAAACGAACCCGCCTGCCGCGGACAAGGCCCGCGCGGTTTCAGGGGTTGAAGATGGAAGAATTTCACAAAGTCCGGCGCTTGCCGCCCTACGTTTTCGAACAGGTCAATCGTTTGAAGGCAAGCGCGCGAGCCGGTGGCGCCGACATCATCGACCTTGGCATGGGCAATCCCGACCTTCCGACCCCGCAGGCAATCGTCGACAAGCTTTGCGAAGCGGTCCAGGACCCGCGCACCCATCGCTATTCGTCGTCCAAGGGTATTCCCGGCCTGCGCCGCGCCCAGGCTGCCTATTATGCGCGCCGATTCGGCGTGAAGCTGAACCCGGACACCCAGGTGGTCGCGACGCTCGGCTCCAAGGAAGGCTTTGCCAACATGGCGCAGGCGATTACCGCGCCTGGCGACGTGATCCTGTGCCCGAACCCGACCTATCCGATCCATGCCTTCGGCTTCCTGATGACCGGCGGCGTCATCCGTTCGATCCCGGTCGAGCCCGACGAGACGTTTTTTCCGCCGCTCGAGCGCGCCGTTCGCCACTCGATTCCCAAGCCGCTGGCGCTGATCATCAACTATCCGTCGAACCCGACGGCGCGCGTAGCGACGCTTGATTTCTACAAGGATGTCATCGCCTTTGCGAAGAAGCACGACATCATCGTGCTCTCCGACCTTGCCTATTCGGAAATCTATTTCGACGACACGCCGCCGCCTTCGGTTCTGGAAGTGCCGGGCGCAATGGATATCGCTGTCGAGTTCACCTCTATGTCGAAGACTTTTTCCATGCCCGGCTGGCGCATGGGCTTTGCTGTCGGCAATGAACGGCTGATTTCCGCGCTGACCCGGGTCAAGTCCTATCTCGACTACGGTGCATTCACGCCGATCCAGGTTGCCGCGACCCATGCCCTGAACGGCGACGGTTCCGACATTGCCGAAGTCCGCTCGATCTACAAGCGTCGCCGTGACGTCATGGTCGAAAGCTTCGGCAAGGCTGGTTTTGAAGTGCCGCCGCCGGCAGCGACCATGTTCGCCTGGGCCAAGATCCCGGAAAAATTCCGTCATCTCGGTTCGCTGGAATTCTCCAAGCTGCTGGTCGAAAAGGCCGATGTCGCCGTGGCTCCGGGTATCGGCTTTGGCGAAATGGGCGATGAATATGTCCGCCTTGCGCTGGTCGAGAACGAGCACCGCATCCGCCAGGCGGCCCGCAGTATCAAGAAGTTCCTGTCGACGGCCGACGAGACGATGCACAACGTCATTTCGCTCAACGCCCACCGCTGAGCGTTATCGTTGAGCGCCCATCGTTGAGTTTCTTGGGCGGCCCGCTTGCGGCCGCCGATTTCCATTATCTGATTATGTCAGGACTGATCCATGGCTGATGCCCTTAAAATTGGCGTGGCGGGTCTTGGTACCGTTGGTGCCGCGCTCGTCCGTATCCTCCAGCAGCGTTCGAATGCGCTGACCCTTGCCTGCGGTCGTGCGATTGTCGTCAAGGCTGTCTCGGCACGCGACAAGGCGAAGGACCGCGGCATCGATATATCCGGCATGCAATGGTTTTCCGATCCGGTGGATATGGCCGAGAATGCCGATATCGACGTTTTTGTCGAACTGGTCGGCGGCTCCGAGGGAACGGCGGATCTCTCGGTGCGTGCAGCACTCGGTCGCGGCCTGCATGTCGTGACCGCCAACAAGGCGCTACTGGCCCGTTGCGGCGTCGAACTCGCAAAACTGGCCGAGGAAAAAGGCCTGCTGCTCAATTACGAAGCGGCGGTTGCCGGCGGTATTCCTGTCATCAAGACCCTGCGCGAGTCGCTGACCGGCAATAATTTCTCCCGCATCTACGGGATCATGAACGGCACCTGCAATTACATCCTCACCAAGATGGAGAAGGAAGGTCTTTCCTTTGCCGATTGCCTGAAGGAAGCCCAGCGTCTCGGTTACGCCGAAGCCGACCCGGCCTTCGACATCGAAGGCAATGACACGGCCCACAAGCTGTCGATCCTCACCACGCTGGCCTTCGGTTCGGAAATTGCCGCCGACAAGATCTATCTCGAAGGCATCACCAATATCTCGATCGAGGATATCCATGCGGCCGCCGATCTCGGCTATCGCATCAAGCTGCTGGGTGTTGCCCAGAAGACGGACAGCGGGATCGAACAGCGCGTGCATCCGACCATGGTGCCGCTCGATTCGGTGATCGCCCAGGTCGATGGTGTGACCAACGCGGTGGCGCTGGAATCTGATATTCTCGGCGAACTGCTGATGGTCGGCCCCGGTGCCGGCGGCAATGCGACGGCATCGGCCGTGCTCGGCGATATCACCGACATTGCCAAGAGCCGCCCGGGTGCGCAGGACGTGCCGGTGCTCGGTCGCCCGGCGCATCTGCTCGAACCGTATCGCCAGGCCGAGATGCAGAGCCACGAAGGTGGCTACTTCATCCGCCTGACGGTGCAGGATCGCACCGGCGTGTTCGCCAGCATCGCGACCAAGATGGCCGAAAACAACATCTCGCTCGAATCCATTGTCCAGCATTCGAAGCAGCCCATGGTCGCGGGAAAGCCCCAGACGATTATTCTGGTCACCCATGCCACGATGGAGATCGCCGTGCGCAAGGCCGTCGATGCGATCAAGCACGAAGGTTACCTCGTCGGCGAACCGCAGATGATTCGCATCGAACGGCCGAAGTCCTAAGTCTTTTGCAGCGCAGCGTTTTCGGGTAATTCGCCCGATTTCGCTGCTGCATCTGCGAAGCAATTGGTCCGATTGGCGGAAAACGACGCGCCACCTACATAAAATCACGGTCCCGCTCTCGCCATGCTTGTGCCTGCGCGGTAGATTGTCGCCATCTGTCAGGTTCTTGGGGAGGAGCCTCAGCGATGAGTGTGGGAAAGACATGGGTTTCACCGGCCGATTTTGCCGGATGCGACGCATCATTCGAGCGCAACCAGCCTGATGCCCAACGGCGGGCGAACTCCGCGTCAGATGCTGACAGCTGGGAGGCATCGGCCGATGGCATGTCGGACTGGGCAATGATCCTTGCCTTCTTGTCTGCCATGGTCCTGCCATTCGCGCTGGTGGCCTGGCTAATGGCGTAAGCCGCCAGATGTCTGCAGTCAGGTGCGCATGTCGCACTGGCCTTGTTGAAGGTCGGCTTTCCTCTGTTCATTTTTGTCAGGACCGCTAGAACAGCGGAAGGACGATGGTGACGGCCCTTTGCCGGCATCGTGTCCCTTCCAGTGTCGCGGCCATGCGGTGATCGTCAGGTTTCCGCAAGACCGTGTTTCAAAGCGAGTCCCATGTCCGAACCGGTAGATCCCGTCCAGCGCGCTTTTCTTGGTGTCGAGCAATCCGTCAGTGGCCAGCGCTGGATGACGCGCGCCGATCAGGCGGCGCAGAACAGGGCGCTGGCGATGAGCCAGGTCCACGGCATTCCGGAGCTTGTCGCGCGTGTGCTGGCGGGCAGGGGCGTGGGCGTAGACGAGGCTCCCGCCTTTCTCGATCCGACCATCCGCAACCTGATGCCGGACCCGTCGCGGCTGACCGATTGCGATACGGCAGCCGAGCGCATCTGTGCCGCCGTCAATCGTGGCGAGCGCGTGGCCATCTTCGGTGACTAC
This sequence comes from Rhizobium sp. 18065, assembly GCF_902706095.1. Taxonomy (GTDB): domain Bacteria; phylum Pseudomonadota; class Alphaproteobacteria; order Rhizobiales; family Rhizobiaceae; genus Allorhizobium. The sequence continues at coordinate 149,255 of NZ_CACSJP010000006.1, read as the reverse complement.
GACGTCGATGGCGCGGCTTCATCCGCCTTGATGTTTCGCTTCCTGCACCATTTCGGCATCGATGCGGAAATCTATATCCCGGACAGGATTTTCGAGGGCTATGGACCGAACCCTGCCGCCATCGACCAGTTGATCGATCGCGGCGCCCAGTTGATCATCACCGTCGACTGCGGCTCGACCAGCATCGAGGCGCTCGCCGCCGCCGAGCGGCGCAAGATCGATGTCGTGGTCATCGACCACCACCAGATGGGACACGAGATGCCGGCCTGCCATGCGCTGGTCAATCCCAACCGCGAGGACGATCTGTCGGGGCAGGGCCATCTCTGCGCTGCCGGTGTCGTATTCATGGTGCTGGTGGCCTGCCTGCGGCGTTTGCGCGAAGAGGGGCACGCCTATGCCCGCTCGCTCGACCTACTCGCCTGGCTTGACCTGGTCGCGCTGGCGACCGTCTGCGATGTCGTTCCGTTGAAGGGACTGAACCGGGCCTATGTTACCAAGGGCCTGATTGCCGCGCGCCACCAGCAAAATGCCGGACTTGCCTCGCTGCTGCGCATTGCCGGCATTGGCGGCCCGGTGACGCCCTACCATTTCGGATTTCTCGTAGGACCAAGAATCAATGCCGGGGGGCGCATCGGCGATGCCGCCCTGGGCAGTCGCTTGCTGACCATCGACGAGCCTGCGGAAGCCGACAAGATCGCCACCCATCTGGACGAACTCAATCGCGAACGCCAGGCCATGGAGGCGGTCATGCTGGCCGAGGCCGAGGCTGAGGCCATGGCGGAATACGGCACGGGCGAGACGGCCGCGGTGATCGTCACGGCACGGGAAAACTGGCATCCCGGCATTGTCGGTCTGCTGGCCGCCCGGTTGAAGGAACGGTTCAAGCGCCCGGCCTTTGCCATTGCCTTCGATCCGTCGGGCAAGGGGGCAGGCTCCGGCCGTTCGATCAACGGGTTCGACATCGGCAAGATGGTGCGGGCAGCCGTCGACAACGGCCTGCTGGTCAAGGGCGGAGGCCACGCAATGGCGGCCGGCCTGACGGTCGAGCGCGGCAATCTCGGTCGCCTCAGGGCGTTCTTCGACGAGCAGGCATCCACCCAGGTCGCAAGCCTTGCGGCCAACCAGACGCTGAAGATCGACGGTGCCATCGGCGCATCGGGGGCAACGCTTGCGCTGATCGACCAGCTCGAGGCCGCTGGTCCTTACGGTTCCGGCCACGCGCAGCCGATTTTCGCCGTGCCGATGCACCGGCTGCGCGACGTGCGCCCGGTCGGCACCACCCATGTGAAAATCACGCTGGAGGCGCTGGATGGCAGCAAGCTCGAAGGCATCGCCTTCCGCGCAGCGGAAACCGAACTGGGCCATTTCCTGATGAACAATCGCGGCAACCAGGTTCACGTGGCCGGCACGCTGGGCGCCGATCATTGGCAGGGCAACCGCCGCATTCAATTGCGCGTGCTCGACGCCGCAAAGGCGCCATAACTTACGTAACGTAAAGAAGGTATCTTAAGGGAAAGTGGCACGCCCTAGGGGAGTCGAACCCCTCTTCCCAGAATGAAAATCTGGTGTCCTAACCGATAGACGAAGGGCGCCTGCGCTTCGTGGCGCCCTTATGGCCGGGCGAGGTGATTCCTGCAAGCCTATTTTTTGCGTGGCAGTGGTTTTTTCCACAGCCTCCAGCGAAAATACAGAACTGGAAAAAACAATGCGCAGTGAACGGGTTAGCGGAAAGCATTCCCATAGTTATGCACAGCTTGTGAAGGAAGAAGAAGTGGCACGCCCTAGGGGAGTCGAACCCCTCTTCCCAGAATGAAAATCTGGTGTCCTAACCGATAGACGAAGGGCGCATACGCTTCGTGGCGCCCTTATAGTCAGGGCGATTTGATCCGGCAAGCGGAAACTTGCCGTTGTTCATGAGAAAATTCGATCGCTGACCGACCGGGAGAAATGCAGTAAAACCCGCAACATCTCCGGGTTCCGCAGAGTTCAATTCATGGGGGGAAGTTCAATTTTCCGGAAGAAAATGGAGTGGCACGCCCTAGGGGAGTCGAACCCCTCTTCCCAGAATGAAAATCTGGTGTCCTAACCGATAGACGAAGGGCGCGTGCGCTCCGTGGCGCCCTTATAGTCAGGGGCATGCAAAGCCGCAAGCGTCATTTTTCGATTTTTTCAAAAAAATGACAGTCGCATCCGGGGTGTGGAAAACCTTGAAAATTGAATGATTCAGAAGCCTTGACCGAAGAGGCGTTCCCGCCCTCCGGCCTGCATGGTCTTCGAGTGTCTCAGAGCTTCGGTGCCTCAACATTTTTCTTGCCGGTCAGCATCCGGCGCAGCGACGACATGAATTTGTTCTTTTTCTGCTGCGCGGCCGGTGTGGCTTCGGTGGCGTCCGCACCGACCGGGATCGCGGCCTGGCCGGGATCGACCCCTCCCGCCTGTGCGCCTGCCTGCACTTGTGCCGTGGGCATTGGAGCGGGGGCATAGGACAGCATCTTGCGCTTCGGTCGCGGATCGGACAGGCGCTTGAGCACCGGAGGTCCGTCTTCCTGGGCAATCGGTGCGACCGCAACGGTTTCTGCATTCGCCTGTGCATTTACCTGTCCATCGGCTTCTGCCTCGGTCAATGGCAACGCATCGGCTGGAATATCGACGATTCCCTGCTGCGGCTGTGCCGACGGGCTGAACAGGCTCTTGCTCATCGCGTTGATCTTCATGATCGGCATGTCGCTGGGCACGATGCTGGAAGACCCGGCAACTTCGGTCGGCTGAGATCCGGCTGTTGGGCCCGTATCCGTGGGCTCGACGGCCGGAGCGCCGGCCGAAGCGGAGAACAGGCTATTGTTGCCGGCATTGACTCGGGCAGGCTGCATGATGACCTGGCTAAGATCGGCCGGTTGCTGCTGTTGCGTGACCGCCATGACTTCGGGCGGTGGTTCGGCGATGTCGGCATAGGCGGCAGCCATTGTCGAGGATTTGGATGGGCTGATGCCTGGGCCCGGTTCATACAGCGGCAGTTCGCCGTTACCGGACGCCGTTGCAGCCTTCGTGCCAGCACTGCCGGCCGCGACCACCAGCGGGTCGACATAGCTTTTTGTCTTGTCGGTGGCCTTGCCGCTCGCAGCAACCGGTTGAGTTGCGTCGCCCTGAGACATTACCTCATCGGCACTGGTCTGACAGGAGGCCAGCATCAGTGCTGACAGCATCGCAGCTGTGCGCAAGGGTGCCGTGCGGGAAAGAAGGAAACTGCTCATCTTGGCCTCTGTCCTGTCGGAAGGCCCCGGTCAGGGGCTGGAGGCGCCGCGAACGGCGCGCTCCGTCAGAACCCAAATAAGCGCGCAAACTTGCGCGAGGCGGGCTTTACCAGGCGCCGGTGTTCGGCATGGACAGCCACGGTTCGGCCGGCGCCAGGCTTTCGCCCTTCTGCAGGATCTCGATGGAGATGCCGTCAGGCGAGCGGACAAAGGCCATGTGGCCGCAACGGGGTGGGCGATTGATCGTCACGCCCGCATCCATCAGTTTCTGGCAGATCGCATAGATGTCATCGACCTCATAGGCGAGATGGCCGAAATTGCGACCGCCGGCATAGTCCTCGGTGTCCCAGTTATAGGTCAGTTCGAGGCACGGTGCGGAATGGGCTTTTGCCTGATCGACATCCTCGTCTGCCACGAGAAAGACCAGCGTAAACCGTCCCTTGTCGTTTTCGTAACGACGGATCTCTTTCAGGCCAAAAATGTTACAATAGAAGTCGAGTGAGGCATCCAGGTCTTTGACCCGGACCATTGTGTGCAAATAGCGCATGAGCGTTCTCCCTGATTACTGAGGTGATATGGAACAGTGGACAGGTTCGAGCAAGGCTAAGTCTGCAAAAGCTTCTGGGTAAATATCAAACTAGGGCTTGCGCTGATCCGTTAACGGAATGTTAATCTGATCGACAAGAATCGGTTAACCCTACAATGTGACGCGTTTTCGAGGGGCTTGGGGAAATGGCGGACAAGATATCATCGAAAGGGCTCGCTGGTTTCGAGGAGCTGTCTGGCGATGCTGTTGACCTCATAGAGATCACCGGCGTTGTTAAATGGTTCGACGTTGCCAAGGGGTTCGGGTTTATCATACCGGACAACGGCATGCAGGATGTGCTCTTGCACGTCACCTGCCTGCGTCGCGACGGATATCAGACCATTCTGGAAGGCACGCGCATCGTCGCGCTCATCCAGAAGCGTGACCGCGGTTACCAGGTCTTCCGCATTCTCTCCATGGACCAGTCGACGGCGGTGCATCCTTCGCAGCTGCCGCCCGTGCGCACGCATGTGCAGGTCACGGCGACAAGCGGACTGGAGCGTGCGCTGGTAAAGTGGTTCAATCGCACCAAGGGCTTCGGCTTCCTGACGCGCGGGGAAGGCACGGAGGACATTTTCGTACATATGGAAACGCTGCGCCGCTTTGGCCTGACCGAGCTGCGGCCCGGCCAGACGGTGCTGGTGCGTTTCGGCCCCGGCGACAAGGGTCTGATGGCGGCGGAAATCCATCCGGACAATCCATCACCTGCAACAATGGCGCATTGATCCGATGGCCTCGTCTGTGCAGAAATTGAAAAGCGCCGTTCTGGCGCTTTTTTTGTTGCTTGGCTTTATCCTTCCATCCCTTGCGGAGGTCACGTTTGCCACCGGCAAGCTGACCCTTCTGACGGCGACTGGCGAGAAGCGCGAATTCGACGTCGAATGGGCGATCAGCATGGAACAGCGGGCGAGGGGGCTGATGCAGCGCGAACAGCTCGCGGATGACGCCGGGATGCTGTTCGATTTCGGCGAAAGCCGCATGGTAACGATGTGGATGGCCAACACGCCGCTGTCTCTGGACATGGTGTTCATCAACGAGACCGGCCGAATCGTGCGTGTTGCCGAGCGCACCACGCCGTTTTCCGAAGCCATCGTCGGTTCGGGCGAAGCGGTGCGTTATGTCCTGGAGATTCGCGGCGGCCGGGCAGGCGAACTCGGGATCACCGCCGGTGGCCGTTTGAGCCTGCCGCTGGCGGTTCCGAACGAGCCGCAGCCGTAAGGTTTTTCATTTTGTGCAAATACCTGCTGGGAAACCGCTTTTTTACTGTTGCGGCGCACAGGTGAACCGTGTATTCCGGCAAACATTGCTGGAACGGAGTGTAGCGCAGCCTGGTAGCGCATCTGGTTTGGGACCAGAGGGTCGGGAGTTCGAATCTCTCCACTCCGACCAAGCAATAACAAGCCGATCATCGATGGTCGGCTGGATCGAGGCGGCGGGACGGCTCGCCGCATATGTCCTGGAGATGGATGCGACCATGTCTGCGAAGATCTACCGCCCGGCAAAGACGGCCATGCAGTCCGGCAAGGCAAAGACCCAGTTCTGGGTTCTTGAATTCGACCAGGCCAGCCCGCGCAAGATCGATCCTGTCATGGGTTACACAACATCCGCAGACACCCGCCAGCAGGTCAAGCTGACTTTTGAGACGCTTGATCAGGCCGAAGCCTATGCGCAGCGCGAAGGCATCGAATACCGTGTGGTCCTGCCGAAGGAAGCCAAGCGGCAGGTTGTTTCCTATACTGATAATTTCCGTTTCAGCCGCCTTCAGCCTTGGACTCACTGAGTTCGGCGAGGCTGCAAGCGGTTTGCCTGGCCTTCGCGCCGGCTGACGGCCCCTTAGCTCAGCTGGATAGAGCACCTGCCTTCTAAGCAGGTTGTCGCAGGTTCGATTCCTGCAGGGGTCGCCAAATGTTTGAGATATAACTACAAATTTCGACCAATGCTGTTTTGAGCAAAAAGTGTGGATGGCGTTTTTCTGTTGCCGTCGCCAACCTTTCGGAAACCCTTGACCGCCATACTGCGTGCACGAGAGGTTAACCATGTCGACATCCGCTGCCAATCGCCGCGCGCCGCGCAAGCGCCGCAAATCCACCCGCGCTTCGTCCGGCCAGGGCCTGACGTCGTGGCTCCTTCTGCTGGCTGTGGTTGCCGGTGGCATTGCCACCTACGACAATCGCGTCACGATCATGAAAGAGGTCTCTCCGTATCTGGAAGATCTTCCTTCGGAACGGCAGGTATCCGGTGGCGGGAATGCACGAGCCGAAAGGCCGGACAAAAAGAGCGCCAACGTCGCGCGCAGGAATCAAGAGCCTGCCCGGTCTTCAGTCTCGCCAGTGCCGCCGGTTGCGGTCGGTCAGGTCGCCAAGCTGCCGGTGCCGGATGCAAAGCCGACCGAGCTTGCCGCCAACCTGCCGCTTGCAGGGCAGAGTTTCACCGGCAAGTTCTACTATTGCGGCACGTCCGGTCTGGACAACTGCATCGCCAGTGGTGACACATTCTGGTACCGCAAGACCAAGATCGTGCTCTCGGATATTGTCGCTCCCGGCACCGAGGATGCAGCCTGCCGGCAGGAGCGCGACCGGGGTTTTGCCGCAAAGGTGCGGCTGCGCGATCTGCTCAACGACGGCAAGTTCGATCTGGAGATCCTGAAGGTGCAGGGCGGGCAGGACCGCGGACCGGTCAGCCGTGTCGTCACCCGCAATGGACGATCGCTGGGCTCCATCCTCGTGTCCGAAGGACTGGCGCAGCCGCGCATGGGGCGCCGGCAGTCCTGGTGCCCCTGAGAGCCGAAACAGTATTGCTGACATGAAAATGCCCGCTCTGGATCATCTCCCGGGCGGGCATTTCTGCTATCGAATGGTTCAGCCGATTAATGCAGGATCTGGCTGAGAAAGAGCTTGGTGCGCTCGTGCTGCGGATTGTCGAAGAATTCGGCAGGTGAATTCTGCTCGACGATCTGGCCCTGGTCCATGAAGATGACCCGGTTGGCCACCTGGCGGGCAAAGCCCATTTCATGGGTGACGCAGAGCATGGTCATGCCCTCTTCGGCAAGGCCGACCATGGTGTCGAGCACTTCCTTGACCATTTCCGGATCGAGCGCCGAGGTCGGTTCGTCAAACAGCATGATCTTCGGCTTCATGCATAGCGCCCGGGCAATCGCCACACGCTGTTGCTGGCCACCCGAAAGCTGGCCCGGATACTTGTGGGCCTGTTCCGGGATCTTGACGCGCTTGAGGAAGTGCATCGCCACTTCTTCCGCTTCCTTCTTCGGCATCTTGCGCACCCAGATGGGCGCAAGCGTGCAGTTTTCCAGGATGGTCAGGTGCGGAAAGAGGTTGAAGTGCTGGAACACCATGCCGACTTCGCGGCGCACTTCGTCGATCTTCTTCAGGTCGTTGGTCAGTTCGATGTTGTCGACGAGGATATTGCCCGACTGGTGCTCTTCCAGACGATTGATGCAACGGATCATCGTCGACTTTCCCGAGCCAGACGGACCGGCGATGACGATGCGCTCGCCCTTCATCACCTTCAGGTTGATATCGCGCAGAACGTGAAAGTCGCCATACCACTTGTTCATGTTGATCAGTTCGACGGCGACGTCGGTATCGGAAACCGTGGCGGTCTTGAGTTGAGCTTCAGCCATGAGAGTGTTCCTGTTTAGCGTTTGTGTCCGGTGTCGAGATGCCGTTCGATGAAGGCCGAATAACGCGACATGCCGAAGCAGAAAATCCAGAAGATGAAACCTGCAAAGATCAGGCCCGTCAATGGTGTTACGGGTGTGATCCAACGGGCGTCGCCGAAGCTTGCCTTCACGATGCCGAGCAGGTCGTACATGTTGATGATCGAGACCAGCGACGTGTCCTTGAACATGCCGATAAACGTGTTCACGATGCCGGGGACGACGAGCTTGATCGCTTGCGGCATGACGATGAAGAACATCTTCTGACCGTAGTTCAGGCCGAGCGAATCCGCCCCTTCGTACTGTCCCTTCGGAATGGCCTGCAGGCCACCGCGAATGACTTCCGCCATATAGGCCGATGCGAAGATCGAAACGCCGACCAGCGCACGCACGAACTTGTCGATATTGTCGCCGGGCGGCAGGAACAGCGGCAGAAGCACGCTGGCCATGAACAGCACGGTGATCAGCGGCACGCCGCGCACGAGTTCGATGAAGCCGACCGAGGCTGCCTTGACGATCGGCATTTGCGACCGCCGGCCCATGGCCAGCAGAATACCGAAGGGCAGGGAGACGACGATACCAATGAACGACAGGATCAGCGTCACCATCAGGCCGCCCCATTGCGATGTCTCGACATGGGTCAGGCCGAAGGAGCCGCCGAGCAGCAGCACATAGGCGACGATCGGCAACACGATCAGCAGAAGCAGGGCGTTGAGGCCCTTGCGCGGTGCCTTGGGAATGAGGAAGGGGATCAAAAGCGCAACGAACAGCACAGCGATCAGGATCGGCCGCCACAGCTGGTCGCGCGGGTAGGAGCCAACCATGAACTGGGTGAACCAGTCGCCGACATAGGCCCAGCAAGCGCCGCTCCAGCCGTCCGGTTGGGTGCCGCCCTGCACCAGGGTAGCGCAGGCCGCACGGCCGTCACCCGACCAGACAGCCGAGATAAACAGCCAGTCGAACACAGAGGTGACGAACCAGATGATCACCGCGCCGAAGGCGACGCTCATCAGGCTGTCGAGCGGTGTGGCGAACAGGTTTTTCCGCATCCATCCAGCGACCGACTTGTCAGATGACGGCGCAGGCAGACCGGGCAGGAATTCCTGGCGGAGATAGGAAGGGTCTTTGCTCATCTCAGCGCTCCACCAGTGCCATTTTGGCATTGAACCAGTTCATGAACAGCGATGTCATCAGGCTGATCGAGACATAGATCATCATCCAGATCGCAATGATCTCGATCGAGTGACCGGACTGGTTGAGAATGGTGCCGCCGACAGCGACCAGATCGGCGTAGCCGATGGCCACAGCAAGCGACGAGTTCTTTGTCAAATTCAAAAACTGCGACGTCAGTGGCGGGATGATGATGCGCAGAGCCTGCGGCAGGATCACCAGGCGCGTGGCGAGGCCAGAACGGATGCCGAGCGCGTTGGCCGCTTCCGACTGGCCCTTCGACACGCCACGGATGCCGGCGCGGACGATTTCCGCGATGAAGGCGGCCGTGTAGAAGGAAAGCGCCATGTAGAGCGACAGGAATTCCGGTCCGATCACGGTGCCGCCGCGCATGTTGAACTTGCCGAGTTCCGGAATGTCGAAGGTGACCGGCGCGCCGATCAGCAGGAAGGCGAGAAGCGGCAATCCGATGATCAGCCCCAGGTTGACGTAAAGCACGGGCGGGCGCTTGCCTGTCGCGAGTTGCTTTTTCGTCGCCCAGCGACTGTAGAGGATTGCGCCGATAACGGCGACGACGAAGGTTACCACGACAAGCGATATGCCTTCGCCGAAGACCGGCGCCGGCATGTAGATCCCGCGGTTGCTGACGAAAACCGACAGCGGCAGGTTCAGCGATTGCTTGACGTCGGGCAGCAGCGACAGCACGCCCTTGTACCAGAAGAAGATGACCAGCAGCGGCGGGATGTTGCGGAAAACCTCGACATAGACAGTCGAAAGGCGCGCGATCAGCCAGTTGTTGGAAAGACGGCCGATGCCGACCAGGAGGCCGATGATGGTGGCCGTGATGATGCCGGTGAACGCGACGATCAGTGTGTTGACCAGGCCAAGCATCAGCGCGCGCATGTAGCTGGAATCACTGGTATAGGCGATCGGCGTCTGGGCGATGTCGAAGCCCGCGCGACTGCCGAGGAAGTCGAAGCCGGCGGTCATATTCGCCCGCGCGAGGTTGTCGGCCGCATTTGTCCCGGCAAACCAGAACAGCCAGACAACGAAGACCACTGTCAGCGCCTGATAGACGAACTGACGTAATGCGGGATTATAAAGCAACGAGGTTCCGGAGCGCATAGCTCCGCCCCTGTCTGCAGCTGCAACTGCCATATATCTGTCCCCTGTACCGCAGCCTTGTTTTTTTGGCTTTGCGTTTTTTATTCGTATTGGGTGGGAAGGCGCATGGCGCCTTCCCGTATGCAGCAATCCGGCTTAGCGGATCGGCGGTGCGTACTGCAGACCGCCCTTTGACCACAGAGCATTGAGGCCGCGTTCGATCTTCAGGGCGCTGCCCTGGCCGACGTTACGCTCGAAGGATTCGCCGTAATTGCCGACCTGCTTGATGATGTTGTAGGCCCACTTCTCGTCGAGACCGAAGTCCTTGCCGATGGTCTGGTCCTTTTCTTCGCCGAGGAAGCGCTTGATGTCCGGGTTCTCGGACTTGGTCATCTCATCCAGGTTGGCCTGGGTGATGCCGAAGTCTTCGCCGGTGATCATGGCGTAGTGAGCGAAGGAAACAACGTCGAACCACTTCGAATCGTTCTGGCGAACGGCGGGGCCAAGCGGCTCCTTCGAGATGATTTCCGGCAGGATGACGTGGTCGGCCGGGTTGGCGAGCGACAGGCGGATCGAATACAGGCCCGACTGGTCGGTGGTGTAGACGTCGCAACGGCCGGACTGGTAGGCGGCGTCGACTTCTTCCTGCTTTTCGAAGACGACCGGCTTGTATTCCATGCCGTTGGCCTTGAAGTAGTCGGCGAGGTTGAGTTCGGTCGTGGTGCCCGACTGGACGCAGACGGCAGCGCCAGACAGTTCGAGGGCCGACTTGACGTTCAGAGCCTTGGTGACCATGAAGCCCTGACCGTCGTAATAATTGACGGCGCGGAAGTCGAAGCCGAGCTGCGAATCGCGGCTGGCGCTCCAGGTGGTGTTACGGGCAAGCATGTCGACTTCACCCGACTGAAGGGCCGGGAAACGGTCCTTGGCAGACAGGGGCGTGAACTTTACCTTGGTTGCGTCGCCGAAAACGGCGGCAGCAACAGCACGGCACAGATCGACGTCGATGCCGGTCCAGTTGCCGGACGAATCCTGGGCGCCGAAACCGGCCAGATTGGAGCCGTTGACGCCGCACTGAACGAAGCCCTTGGCCTTGACGTCATCGAGAGTGCCAGCCTGAGCGGCGACCGCGCCAAAGCCAACGGCTGCGACGCCAATCGCTGCTGACAAAAGTGTCTTTTTCATTTTCCCAACCTTTATTTCTATTGTTTTTCCCATCGACGGCACCCGGCCAAACGAGTTCGGCGGCGCTCATCGGCTTGCGGCCTCCCGGAGCAAGCACGACTATCACAGTCGGAAATGGCTGCAGGGTCAAGTCTTTAAGCCGTGATTTGCGAACAAAAGCGGCATTTTGCTCATTTCGCATGATAAACAGGCAGATATGTATGATTTTAGCGCTTTGGTGATGAAATTTGTGCCTTTTTGCAGGTGTTTCCTGCGTGTGGTGCATGGCAATCCGCGCTCAGAGGATGGCGCAACAACGACTTGACCTTCAATCCGATGACGGCAAGAACTAGCGCTCTCATGCATGCAGGAAGGTCTATTGATGAGTGGAAAGAAAGAGTGGTTGGCCACGGCCGGCACAGATACGCGGCTGGCCCATATCGGCCATGATCCCAGTTCCTATCATGGGTTCGTCAATCCTCCGGTGGTGCACGCATCGACAGTGCTGTTTCCCAATGCCCGCGCGATGGAGACACGCAGTCAGACCTATACCTACGGAACGCGGGGCACGCCGACGACCGATGCGCTTTGCCTTGCGATCGATGAACTCGAGGGGTCTGCCGGAACCATTCTGGTACCGTCCGGGCTGGCCGCCATCACCGTGCCGTTCCTGGCATTTCTGTCGGCGGGCGATCACGCGCTGATCGTCGATTCGGTCTATTCGCCCTGCCGCCATTTCTGCGACACGATGCTGGCGCGGCTGGGGGTGACGGTCGAATATTATGATCCGGAGATCGGTGCCGGGATCGAAGCCTTGATCCAGCCCAACACAAAGCTGGTTCATACGGAGGCGCCGGGTTCCAACACATTCGAGATGCAGGACATCCGTGCCATTTCCGATATCGCCCATCGCCATGGCTGCGTCGTGACCATGGACAACACCTGGGCAACACCGCTCTATTTCAAGCCGCTGGATTTTGGCGTCGACATTTCCATCCATGCCGCGACCAAATATCCGTCCGGTCACTCCGATATCCTGATGGGCACGGTATCGGCCAACGCCAAATACTGGCCGCAGCTGCATGAGGCCAATATCACGCTCGGCATTTGCGGTGCTCCGGACGACAGCTACCAGATCCTGCGCGGCCTGCGCACGATGGGCATCCGCCTGGAGCATCACGGCCGCAGCGCGCTGCGCATGGCACAGTGGCTGGAAGGGCGCGACGATGTCGCCCGCGTACTGCATCCGGCTCTGCCGAGTTTCCCCGGTCACGACATCTGGAAACGCGACTTCAAGGGCGCCAGCGGCATCTTCTCGTTCGTGCTGACCGCGGGGTCGCCGGAAAAGGCCAAGCCGAAGGCCCGCGCCTTCCTCGACAGCCTGAACATTTTCGGCCTGGGCTGGTCCTGGGGCGGCTATGAGAGCCTGGCAATCATGGTCAGTCTCGATGATCGCACGATCCGCAAGGCGCCGGAGGAGGGCGCCTTGATCCGCCTGCAGATCGGCCTGGAAAACGTCGAGGACCTGATGGCCGATCTCGAAGCCGGATTCAAAGCGGCGTCGGAAATCTGACGGCCACGACGCCTGTCTCAGCCGCCGGCGCGATGGCCATAGAGCCAGTCGAGGTCGGCGGCGAGGCTTTCCGGCGACCGTATTGACAGGACGAGATCCCGGGCAATGCGTACCGGTCCGCGCGCATGGTAGGCAAAGCGGTTGAAATCGCCGCGCGCCTTGACCTTGGCGGCCCTTGCCTTGCGCTCGGTCTCAAAGGTGGCAAGCGCCTCGGCCAGCGGTGCTGCCGACACATACTGCGCAAGCGCGAAACCGTCCTCGATCGCCATCGCAGCTCCCTGTGCCGCAAACGGCATCATCGCATGGGCCGCATCACCGATCAGAACGGTGTCGCGACCGTTTTGCCAGCGACCCTCGGATGCCTGGTAGAGCGGCCAGAAATTGGCATTTTTTGCCCCGGCGAGCAGCGCCCGGATCGACAGGTGCCAGCCGGAAAACTGTTCCAGCAGCATCGCGCATCGGGCAGCATCGGCCGCAATCGCCCAGTGCTCATCAGCGTCCGCACCGCTGGCGACGGCGACGAGATTGTAGCCGTTCGTTTCTTTCAGCGGATAGGAAATCAGATGGCTGCGGCTGCCGAGGTGCGCGACGACGCCATCTCGGGAAAGGAAGCCTGGCGCAGTGTCGCCATCGACGGTGAAACGCCAGGCGATGTTGCCTGAAAAGCTGACGCTCGGGCTGTCCGGTATGGCCTCTCGCGCCACGGACCAGACGCCATCGGCCCCGACCACGAAATCCGGCTTGCTGCCGGTGAGATAGGCGAGGCTATCAATTCCGACGCCTGCAACCCGTCGTCCGAGATGAAGCTTGCACAGCGGTTCGGATAGGACCGCATGCAGCAGCGCCTGCTGCAGGGTGGAGCGATGCAAAACGCCGTAAGGCTGGCCCCAGCGCCGCCGCGCAAAATCACCAGCTGGAACTTCGGCCAGCACTTTAAGGCTCTTGCCTGATGCCAGCCGGATCGATGTTGGCTCAAGCCAGTGCCGCTCGATCTCGGCAAGCACGCCGAGCGACGCCAGCACCGATGTCGCATTGGGGGAAAGCTGCAGACCTGCGCCAACTTCGCCAAGCTGCGGCGCCTGTTCGATGATGTCGGATGAGATGCCTTTTTGCGCCAGCGAAAGGGCAGCAGTAAGGCCGGCTATGCCGGCTCCGACAATGGCAGCGTGCGTGATGGACATGAGCAATGCCAATCGCGACGCTGCGTCTTACGCCGCCTTGATGTGGTAGACGCAGCCGGGCGGGTTTGTCTGTTCGGCCTTCAGGCTCGGATTGTAGCGATAGAGTGTCGAGCAATAGGAGCAGACCTTCTCGGTGTCATGGCCGAGATCGATGAAGATATGCGGATGATCGAACGGTGAGGATGCGCCGGTGCACATGAATTCCTTCACGCCGATTTCAATCACGCGATGACCGCCGTCGTTCTGGAAATGGGGAATCGTGTGGCCGGCCATGTCAGTCTCCGAAAATGCTGTTTGTTTGGCGCGGACCTTAGCGCCGTCCGGTTGAAAAGTGTAGAGCCAAAGCACGTGCAAACCCACAGAAAATCGGCCTGCGGCAATTGATGTCAGGTCGTCAATCAATATGGTGGCGAGCCTGACGACCTGCCCCAAGACCCCGAAGGCCCCAATATCCCCGAAGGACTGTCCATGAATCTCGACGCCCCCGCTTTTTCCCGCTTTCGCCATGGCGGTCTCGAATTCGCTTTTTTCGATGAGGGAGATCCGAGCGGTGCGCCGGTGCTGATGATCCACGGCTTTGCGTCGTCGGCGAGCGTCAACTGGGTTTATCCGGGCTGGCTGAAGACACTGGGTGAAGCTGGCTACCGTGTGATTGCGCTGGACAATCGTGGCCATGGTGCGACCGACAAGCCGCACGATCCGGAAGCCTACCGTCCAAGCCTGATGGCGGGGGATGCTGCGGCCCTGCTGACCCATCTCGGCATCGATACCGCGCATGTCTTCGGCTACTCCATGGGAGCGCGCATATCCGCTTTCCTCGCCGTGGAGCATCCGGAACGCGTCCGCTCCCTGGTCTTTGGCGGTCTCGGCATCGGCATGTGCGATGGTGTGGGCGATTGGGATCCGATTGCCGACGCGCTGCTTGCACCATCGCTGGACGATGTGACCCACGAGCGCGGTCGCATGTTTCGCGCCTTCGCCGACCAGACCAAATCCGACCGGCTGGCGCTGGCCGCCTGTATCATGACATCACGCGATCTCGTCAGCCGCCGAGATATCGCCAAGGTCGACATGCCGACCTTGATCGGGGTCGGTACCAAGGACGATATTGCGGGCTCTGCCCAGGAACTGGCCCAACTGATGCAGCATGCGACTGCGCTGGATATCCCGGGCCGCGACCACATGCTGGCCGTCGGCGACCGTGTGTTCAAGAAAGCCGTCCTCGAGTTCTACGCGGCGCTTTCCTGATCTGATTGCCGGGCACTGGTTCTCTGATCTCGGCCCCGACTATCGCCCCTGGAACTGCGGCCGGCGTCGTTCGACAAAGGCGGCGCGCCCTTCCGCATAGTCGGCGCTTTCAAAGGTCTGTGCACCGATGATCTCGGCCTCGCGCAGCAGATCCTCGTCAGCCTGTTCGACGGCACGCAGCGCGAGCTTGGAGGCACGAACCGACAGCGGCGCATTGGCCGCGATCGTCCGGGCAAGCGTCAGGACTTGGCCTTCGAGCGCGTCGGCATCGGTGATTTCCGCCAGGAAGCCGCATTGCATCAGGTCCGTGGCACTGAAGCCTGTTCCGGTAAACAGCGCCTTGCGGGCCAACTGCGATCCGAGGCCCCGGACAAAGTCCTGGATGGCGTCGGCGGGGTAGGCGAGCCCAAGCCGGGCGGCCGGCACGGCAAAGCTTGCATCGGACGATGCCAGCCGAAGGTCGGCGGCGGCAGCAAGCCCGAATCCGCCGCCGTAGCAAATGCCACGGATCGACGCGATGACCGGAACCGGAGCCTCGCGGATTGCCGAAAAGGCGCGGCTGTTGGCGGCCTCGTAGATCCGCGCCGTCTTGCTGTCGTTGCGAACCAGGGCGAATTCCGAAATGTCCGCACCGGCGCTGAAATCCTGATTGCCGCCCCCCTGCATGACGATCACGCGAGCGTCTGCCTTGCCGTGCAGCCAGCGCAGAGCCTCTGGTATCGCATGCCACATGGACTCGGAAATCGCGTTCTTGCGGGCAGGATTGTCGAGGATCAGGAAACCGGTTCCGCCCTCGCAGGACGCCTTGATATGACCATTGGCAAACTCGCTGATGCGTTTCATTTTTAGAAGTCCATTTGAGTTCGGTGCGGGTTGGATTATATACTGCGCTCTGAGACAAACGAGGAGACCGGAAATGGTCGCACAGAACGACGCCCTCAAGGTGGATGTGGTCAAGTCGATGGACCCGATCTGGGACAGCCTTCGGCATGAGGCCCGCACGGCCGCCGATCGCGATTCCATGCTGGCTGCTTTTTTCCATTCGACCGTGCTGAGCCATCGCTCGCTGGAAGATTGCGTCGTCTACCGCATCTGTGAACGCCTCGATCATAGCGACCTGCCGGCAATCGTTCTGCGCCAGGCGTTCGATGAGATGCTGGCGGACTGGCCTGAATGGGGTTCGATCCTGCGTGTCGATATCCAGGCCGTCTACGACCGCGATCCGGCCTGCACCCGCTTTATCGAGCCGGTTCTCTATTTCAAGGGTTTCCATTCGATCCAGACCCATCGCCTTGCCCATTGGCTGTGGAACCGCGGCCGCCGCGATTTCGCGCTTTATCTGCAGAGCCGGTCCTCGAACATCTTCCAGACGGACATCAATCCGGCGGCACGGATCGGCAAGGGCATCTTCCTCGATCATGCCACCGGCCTTGTCGTGGGCGAAACGGCGCGGATCGGAGACAACGTTTCCATCCTCCATGGTGTCACCCTTGGCGGCACCGGCAAGGAGGGTGCCGACCGCCATCCGAAGATCGGCGACGGCGTGATGATCGGTGCGGGCGCCAAGGTGCTCGGCAATATCGAGATCGGCTGCTGCTCGCGCATCGCAGCCGGATCCGTCGTCTTGAAGCCGGTTCCTTCGGCCGTCACCGTCGCCGGCGTGCCCGCCCGCATCGTCGGTGAAGCCGGCTGCGCCGAACCGTCGCGCTCTATGGACCAGATGATCGCTTCGGACGACTGAGCCGAGACCGCCTCATCGGTGCACGATTGCGCATTGATGCGACAAACTTGCCTTTGCGTCTTTACATCGGCGGAAAGGCCATGCCACAAGCGGCGCAAATCAAAGACAGCCGATGGAGAGACAGCGTGAAACCTGACGAAATCAAGAAGCTCGACGCCTATTTCAAGCGCACTTTCAACCCTTCCATGGTCGTCAAGGCCCGCCCGCGCAAGGATGACTCGGCCGAGGTCTATGTCGGCGACGAGTTTCTCGGCGTCGTCTTCAAGGACGAGGAAGACGGCGATCTGTCCTACAATTTCTCGATGGCGATCCTCGACGTCGATCTGTGATTTTCGGCTGAAGCCTTAGGTTGAAGGCGAGCTAATATATATCTTGTCATTCAATGATGTGGGGCCGCCTCGTAAGAGGGCGGCCCTTTTCTCTATGGCGAAACACAACCATGGATATTTGTGCGATGCACAATTCTACTTGACGACATTTGTGCGGCTGCTATGTTTCTGACTTCTGAAATAAAGCGCTGACGGAGGACGCAAATGATCAATTTTGATGACGCCAACAAAAAGGGCAAGGAAGCCATGGAAGGCATGCTGAAGAACTATTCGGAAGTGACGAAGGGTTTCCAGGCAATCGCTGCCGAGGCGACCGATTATTCCAAGAAGTCGTTTCAGGACGTCGCATCTTTCATGGAATCGCTGACCGGCGTGAAGAGCATGGAAGCTGCCTTCGAATTGCAGACCACCTTCATGAAATCCTCCTACGAAGGCTTCATTGCTGAGGCGACCAAGATGGGCGAGATGTATTCCGAACTCGCAAAGACGGTCTACAAGCCCTATGAGGCGCCGCTGGGTAAATCGATCGTGCCTTTCTCCACCGCCGCTTGATCGAACCTTGCGCGTAGCATGCGAGACCGGTCGTGCCCAGCACGGCCGGTCTTGCCATTTGTGGTCTCTGGTATAACCTGTAATTTCATTTTGTTGGGCTTTCCGACCCTCGTGACAAATTGTCATCGACATCGATCGGGGGGCTTAAAATCACCGAATTAAGAACTACCTTACTGTGCTGAATGTTCGTCCGCCTTTGCTGCGTAACGGCAAACAGGCCGGACAACGGAGAATGAACTGAAATGATCGCTATGCCGGTCTTCATGCAAAGCCAGCGCGACGGGGACAATGCCAACCGCGGCACCTCGGTCATCACGCGCACCAAGCCGAAGACAAAGAAGCCGAACTTGTACCGCGTCCTGCTTCTCAACGACGACTACACCCCGATGGAATTTGTCATCCATATTTTGGAGCGCTTTTTTCAGAAGGATAGGGAAGCCGCCACTCGCGTCATGTTGCAGGTCCACAATCACGGTGTGGGCGAGTGTGGTGTCTTTACCTACGAAGTTGCCGAGACCAAGGTGAGCCAAGTGATGGATTTCGCAAGGCAGCATGAGCATCCGCTTCAGTGTGTCATGGAAAAAAAGTGAGGACCAGACGTGCCAACATTTTCTCCCAGCCTCGAAAAAGCGCTGCATCAGGCACTGACCTACGCCAACGAGCGCCATCATGAATATGCGACGCTCGAACATCTGCTGCTGGCGTTGATCGACGATGCCGATGCAGCGGCGGTGATGGGGGCGTGCAACGTCAACCTCGACGCGTTGCGCAAGAATGTCTCCGAATATGTCGACAACGATCTGTCCAATCTGATCACCGGCTATGACGAGGACTCCAAGCCCACGTCCGGCTTCCAGCGCGTCATCCAGCGAGCTGTGATCCATGTCCAGTCCTCAGGTCGCGAAGAAGTGACCGGCGCAAACGTGCTCGTGGCGATCTTCGCCGAGCGCGAGAGCCACGCCGCCTATTTCCTGCAGGAACAGGAAATGACCCGCTATGACGCCGTCAACTATATCTCCCACGGCATAGGCAAGCGCCCGGGCGCTTCCCAGGTTCGCAGCCCGCGTGGCGCAGAAGAAGGCGAGGCCGAGGCCAAGCCCGGTCGCGAGCAGGAAGAGGGCGCCGCCAAGGGCAAGCAGGAGGCCCTGAAAGCCTATTGCGTCAACCTCAACGAAAAAGCCAAGACCGGCAAGATCGATCCGCTGATCGGCCGCCATTCCGAGGTCAACCGGACGATCCAGGTGCTCTGCCGCCGTTCGAAGAACAATCCGCTTTATGTCGGTGATCCCGGCGTCGGCAAGACGGCGATCGCCGAAGGCCTTGCCAAGCGTATCGTCGAGGGCAAAGTGCCGGAAGCGTTGGCGGACGCGACGATCTTCTCGCTCGATATGGGCACCTTGCTCGCCGGTACCCGCTATCGCGGTGACTTCGAGGAGCGTTTGAAGCAGGTCGTCAAGGAACTTGAGGATTATCCGGGTGCCGTGCTGTTCATCGACGAGATCCACACCGTCATCGGTGCCGGTGCTACGTCGGGCGGTGCGATGGATGCCTCGAACCTGTTGAAGCCGGCTCTGTCGTCGGGCGCGATCCGCTGCATCGGGTCGACCACCTACAAGGAATATCGCCAATTCTTCGAAAAGGACCGGGCACTGGTGCGCCGTTTCCAGAAGATCGACGTCAATGAGCCGTCGATAGACGACGCGATCGAGATCATGAAGGGCCTCAAGCCCTATTTCGAGGACTATCACAAGCTGCGTTACACCAACGAGGCGATCAAGTCGGCTGTCGAACTGTCGGCCCGCTACATTTCCGACCGCAAGCTGCCGGACAAGGCGATCGACGTGATCGACGAGACCGGTGCGGCCCAGATGCTGCTGCCGGCCTCCAAGCGCCGCAAGCTGATCACCGAGAAGGAAATCGAGGTCACCATCGCGACGATGGCCCGCATTCCGCCGAAGACGGTCTCCAAGGATGACGAGATGGTTCTCGCCAATCTGGAGAAGGAACTGCGTTCCGTCGTCTACGGTCAGGATATCGCGATCGAGGCGCTGTCGACCGCGATCAAGCTGGCCCGTGCCGGCCTGCGCGAACCGAACAAGCCGATCGGCTCCTATGTCTTCTCCGGCCCGACGGGCGTCGGCAAGACGGAAGTCGCCAAGCAACTGGCCGCCTCGCTCGGCGTCGAGATGTTGCGCTTCGACATGTCGGAATACATGGAGCGGCACACGGTTTCGCGCCTGCTCGGTGCCCCTCCCGGCTATGTCGGATTCGACCAGGGCGGTCTTCTGACCGATGGCGTCGACCAGCATCCGCACAGCGTGGTTCTGCTCGACGAGATCGAGAAGGCGCATCCGGATATCTACAATATCCTGCTGCAGGTCATGGACCATGGCTCGCTGACTGACCACAACGGCAAGAAGATCGACTTCCGCAACGTCATCCTGATCATGACGACCAATGCCGGCGCGTCCGAAATGGCGAAGTCGGCCATCGGCTTTGGCTCGTCCAAGCGCACCGGCGAGGATGAAGAGGCGATCAACCGCCTGTTCACGCCGGAGTTCCGCAACCGTCTCGATGCGATCATCCCGTTCGCGTCGCTGCCGAGCGAGGTCATTCACAAGGTCGTGCAGAAGTTCGTCATGCAGTTGGAAGCGCAGCTGTCGGAGCGCGGCGTGACCTTCGACCTGTCCGAGGCCGCCATCGCCTGGCTGGCAACGCGCGGCTATGATGAAAAGATGGGGGCCCGTCCGCTCGGTCGTGTCATCCAGGAGCATATCAAGAAGCCGCTGGCCAACGAGATCCTCTTCGGCAAGCTGAAGAAGGGCGGTCTGGTCAAGGTTGGTGTCAAGGCCGATCCCGCCGGTGAGGACATGCTCGACCTGGAGGCCATTTCCGAAGTGGCGCCTGTCAAGCCGAAGCCGGAAGCCGAAGTCGTGGCTGAAAAGTCGGCCAAGGGCAGGAAAAAGCCGGCTACCAAGGCGGCCGTTGCTGAGGATCACGGGGATACCGCCGTGATCGAGGCACCGAAGCCGGCCAAGCGCAGCGCCGTGCCGAAGGTGCCGAAGAAGAAATAAGCGTCACGCTACGCTGGACGAACCGGTGCCGGGCAATGCCCGGCACTTCTTTTTGCCGCATCGGAACAGTGCATGTCTTCGGTTTCCTCTGACCTATCCCAGACCCGCTGGTTTTTTGCCGGAATGCGCGGTCTTTTCAGCCTCCCCGCCATCATCCTGATGGTCTCCTTCGTCGGCTTTTCCGCCTTCGCCCTCGAATCCGGCATCAGCCGTTCCGAGGCGATGTTCATGACGGCGATGGTCTGGGCGCTGCCGGCCAAGATGATCCTGATCGGCACGATGACCGGTGGCGCCAATCTTCTGGCCGTGTTTCTTGCGGTCTCGCTATCCTCGATCCGTCTCATGCCGATGGTCGCTTCGCTGGTGCCGGAGATGCGAACCTCGCGCACGCCGACCTGGCTCTTGCTGCTGCTGTCGCATTTCGTTGCGATTACTGCCTGGGTCTTTGCCATGGGCCGTTTCAAGGACGTGCCGCGTGAGGGGCGGGTGGCCTTCTTTGCCGGTTTCGGCATCACGCTGGTAACCGTCAACACAGCTCTCGTTGGCGTCTGCTATGGCCTGGTCGCAGCCTTTCCGCCTGTGGTCGCAGCCGTGCTGTTTTTCCTGACGCCCGTCTATTTCATCGCGTCGATCTGGGCGACGGGCCATCAGTCCGTCGTCAAGATTGCCTTCGTCATCGGCGTCGTCTCCGGGCCTGTGCTGGCGCTGGCGGTGCCCGGCTTCGATATTCTGATCGCCGGGCTGGGTGGCGGCACGGTGGCCTATCTGATCGACCGCTATCTGGTGCGCGGCGCGCAGCCCGAACCGATGCCAGCTGTCGAGACGGATGAGGTGCTATGATGGCGGATTACGGTTTGTATCTTGTGATCATCGTTGCCGGGTGGCTCGCGACCGACATGTGGCGCTGGCTCGGCGTGATCGCCGGCAATCGGTTGCAGGAGGGGTCGGAAGCGCTGGCTTGGGTGAGGGCGGTGGCAACCGCACTGGTCATGGCGGTCACGGCCAAGCTGATCGTCTTTCCGGCCGGAACGCTTGAAAGCTCGCCCCTATGGCTGCGGCTGACCGCAGCCGGTCTCGGATTTGCAGCGTTCCTGCTGTTTGGCCAACGCGTCATCGTCGGTGTGCTCGTGCCGCTCGCAATCCTGGCGGCCGGGCTGCTCTGGCTGTAGCCATCGCCCGATCGGATCCGAGAAACGGAGTGCCCCCGGTGACGCGGGCATTCCGGTACCGTCCTGGCCGGATGGGCTAGAGAGCCGCCTTGATCTTCTCGGCATTCGCCTTCAGCACCTCGATATCCTCCATGCCGCCGGTATGCGGCTTCAACGGCAGGCCGTCATGGCGCGGAATGACATGGAAATGCAGGTGGAAGACGGTCTGGCCGGCGGCAGGCTCGTTGAACTGCGCGACATAGACTCCGTCTGCGTCAAACGCTTCCTTGGCGGCGCTTGCAAGTTTCTGTACCACAGGCATCAGCGTGACCAGAACGGCCGGATCGGCGTCTAGAAGATTGCGTGAACCCTGTTTCGGGATGACCAGAAGATGCCCCGGCGCCTGCGGCATGACATCCATGAAGGCAAGTGTGTCTTCGTCCTCGTAAAGCTTCACCGAAGGGATGTCGCCTTTCAGGATCTTGGCGAAGATGTTGTTCGGGTCGTAGGCGGAAATGCTCATCGTCTGTCTCCTCGATTGTGAAGGCCATTAAAGGCAAGCCGTGCCCCGGATCAAGCCGGGCGACACTTGCCTAGACGTCAAATTCTTCCCCGTCGCGGGCCTGCCGTTCGCCCTTGCGAAATGGCGTATGCTCGTCGAGATAATCGCCCATCTGTTCCACCTCGCGTCGCTCGTGTTCGAGATAGTCGCCCACGGCGCGCCTCAGGCCGGCATGGGCAATGAAATGGGCCGAATGGGTGACGACCGGCTGGTAGCCGCGCGCCAGCTTGTGCTCTCCCTGCGCCCCGGCCTCGACGCGCGCCAGGCCCTTGGCGAGGGCGAAATCGATCGCCTGATGATAGCAGACCTCGAAATGCAGATAGGCATGGTCTTCGATACAGCCCCAGTGCCGGCCGTAAAGCGCATCTGAACCGATGAAGTTGATCGCGCCGGCGATATAACGGCCATTGCGCCTGGCCATCACCAGCAACACGTCGTCGGCCATGCGTTCGCCGATCAGCGAGTAGAAGTCGCGGGTGAGGTAAGGGCGCCCCCATTTGCGGCTGCCGGTATCCATGTAGAAGGCGAAGAACTGATCCCAGATCTCCTCGGTCAGGTCCTTGCCTGTCAGCCAGTCGATCGTGATGCCGTTCTCCAGCGCATTGCGACGCTCCTTGCGCAGGTTCTTGCGCTTGGAGGACGATAGCTCGGCCAGGAAGGCCTCGTGGTCAGCGTAACCCTTGTTGAGGAAGTGGAACTGCTGATCCATGCGATGCAGAAATCCGGATTCCGTAAGGGAAGAAAGCTCGCCTTGCGGAATGAAAGTCACATGCGCCGAGGACAGTCCAAGCTCGGCCGTCACCTGGCGCAGCCCCTGTGCCAGCAAGCTGGAGACACGGCCGATTTCCTCCCCCTCGCGCACCAGAAGTCGCGGGCCGGTGGCAGGTGTAAAAGGCGTGCACGCCTGTAGCTTGGGGTAGTATTTGCCCCCGGCGCGCTGGAAGGCATCGGCCCAGCTGTGGTCGAAGACATATTCCCCCTGGCTGTGGCTCTTCAGATAACAGGGGATCGCCCCGATCAGTTCGCCGTCATCCTCGAGCAGCAGGTGATGGCCAAGCCAGCCGGTCTCCGCCACGGCTGAGCCGGACTCCTCCAGCGACGACAGGAAGGCATGCGAGCTGAAGGGATTGTAGCTTGGTCCGGAGCGTGAAGCTCCGGACAATCTGGCCCATTTCGCCGGATCGATTTCCGAAAAGGAACGGACTATGCGGATCGTTACCTCGTCTGCCATGGATCTCCCGTCAGGCAATCGCCGGCGAGGTCCGCGGGTCGAAGCCTTCGAATGTCATCTGATCAGCATATGTATAGGTCTGCGCCCGCATGATTTCATCCCTGACGGTCCAGGTAATGACCGGTGTGCCTTTTTCACGCAAGGCGGTGATAAAGCTATTGGGCAGATGCGCGACCGCGTAGGAGACAAAATCGAGCCCGAGCGCCATCGCCTCTTCATGCGCCTCGAACTGCTCTGGCCGCGCCCCTTCGGCCGTAAGACCGACCGGGTAGGGGCAGTCCACGGCCTTCAACGCACGCAACAGGTGATAGTCGAAGCTCATCAGCGCCACCTTGCCCTGATAACCCTCCAGGACCTCAAGGACGCTTTCAACGAAGCCATCGTCCTGCTCGGCGTCGATGCCCTTGAGTTCGATGACCAGCGGTACGCGGCCGTTCACAAGGTTCAGCATCTTCTTCAATGTCGGGATCCGGTCGGATGTGCCGCCGATCGACATCATGCCCAGTTCTACCGCGGTACGCTCGCGAACCTCGCCCGCAAGGCTGCACAGCCGTTGCAGGTCATGGTCGTGAAACACGACCGGCACGCTGTCGGACGACAGCTGGATGTCGCATTCGATGGCAAAGCCGGCCTCGATCGCCCGTGAAAACGCCGAAAGCGTATTTTCCCAGACGGCCTTGTTCATGTCGTGGAAACCGCGATGGGCGACCGGAACGTTTTTGATCCAGTCGGTGCTGCTCACAGCTTGATCTCCAGGATGGCGTCGATCTCGACGGCAGCATTGAGCGGCAGCGAGGCCATGCCGACTGCGGCGCGCGCATGTTTGCCGGCTTCGCCGAGAACCTTGGCGATCAGGTTGGATGCGCCGTTGATCACCAGATGCTGTTCGACAAAGCTCGGAGCCGAGGCGACGAAGCCATTCAGCTTGATGACACGGGTGATGCGCGACAGGTCTCCGGCAAGCGCAGCGCTTGCCTGGGCCAGGATGTTGATGGCGCAGAGTTCGGCCGCGCGCTGGGCATCGGCCAGCATGACATCGGCACCGACAATGCCGGTGACCGCAATTTTGCCGCCTTCGATGGGTAGTTGGCCCGACAGATAAAGCAGATTGCCGCTGATCACATAAGGCACATAGTTGGCCGCTGGCGCTGCTGCTTCGGGTAGGGTGATTCCCAATGCCTGGAGGCGGCTGTCGATGGTATCGGACATGTGAATTTCCCGGTCTTGTTGATAAACAGTGCGAAAGAGAACGCGGACAAAAGCATGTCTCGCTTTTGCCGAATGTGTTCTTATAACATCGATGGCGAGTCCAACAGGAGGTGATCGATGTTTCGTTCCCGCATGGCCCTTGTCGCCACAGCCACCCTTGCGTCAAGCATGGGGCTTGGTCCCGTGCAAGCTGCGGGCGTGATCGGTTTGGCACCTCATCGTGCCATCTACGACGTCGTTCTCAAGGAAGCCTCCGACCGCTCCGGCATTGAAAGCGTGCGCGGTCGCATGGTCTACGAGTTCAACGGCTCGACCTGCAAGGGCTACAATACCCAGTTTCGTTTCGTCACCCGCATCGATGTCGGCGACGGCGTCCGGGTGACCGATCAGCGAAGCTCGACCTTCGAGGATGTCGCCGGCGGCAAGTTCCGTTTCGACAACAAGTCCTTCACCGACGATCAGCTGGACAAGGATGTCACCGGTGCGGCTTCCGATACCGACGGCAAGGTCAAGATCGAACTGACCGGTCCCGACAAGCGTGCCGTCGAACTGGCAGACAGCCGGTTTCCCGCCGAACATATGCTGGAAGTGATCGCCCTGGCGCGCAAGGGCCAGCGTGTGTTCGAATCGCGCATCTTCGATGGTTCGGAAGACGGCGACCAGACATTCCTGACCACCACCGTCGTTGGCGCAGCGCAAAAGGCGACCGGTGCCGATCCCGAGGTCAAGGCCGTCGCGCCCTTGGCCGGTGCCGACTACTGGCCGGTCTCGATTGCCTATTTCGACGAAAAGGCGAAGGGCGATCAGTTGCCGATCTACAGCCAGTCCTTCAAGCTTTACGACAATGGCGTCACCCGTGATCTGACCCTGGACTATGGCGACTTCATTCTGTCGGGAAAGCTGACCAAGCTGGAACTGCTCGGCAAGACGGATGGCGACTGCAAATAGGTTGCGAAACCGGGTTGCTGTTGAGGTTTTCCGCCGATAGTGCTTGATTTTCACCGCCTGCCCCTGTATGGGCGGCTTCATTCCACACGTAAGGCTTGGGATTGTCCGGGAGAAATCCGGATGGTTCCGCCCGGTGGCATCTTCGAAGAGGATGCTGTTCGCCTTGCGGAGGTTCAACCGGAAAAGGATAACTAGGCATGGCATTGCCCGATTTCTCTATGCGCCAGCTTCTCGAAGCTGGCATTCACTTCGGCCACCAGACTCACCGCTGGAACCCGAAGATGAAGCCGTACATCTTCGGCGATCGTAACAACATTCACATCATCGACCTGGCTCAGACCGTACCGATGCTGTCGCGCGCCCTGCAGGTCGTGTCCGACACCGTTGCTCGCGGCGGTCGCGTTCTGTTCGTCGGCACCAAGCGCCAGGCGTCGGAAATCATCGCTGACAGCGCCAAGCGTTCGGCCCAGTACTACGTCAACTCCCGCTGGCTCGGCGGCATGATGACCAACTGGAAGACCATTTCGAACTCGATCGCTCGCCTGCGCAAGCTCGACGAAATTCTCGCTTCGGACGCTTCCGGCTATTCCAAGAAGGAACGCCTGAACCTCGAGCGCGAACGCGAAAAGCTCGACAAGGCCCTCGGCGGTATCAAGGACATGGGCGGCACGCCGGACCTGATGTTCATCATTGACACCAACAAGGAAAAGATCGCGATCGACGAAGCCAAGCGCCTCGGCATCCCGGTTGTTGCCGTCATCGACTCGAACTGCGATCCGGACCTGATCGATTACGCGATCCCGGGCAACGACGACGCTTCGCGCGCCATCGCTCTGTACTGCGACCTGATCGCACGCGCTGCCATCGACGGCATCGCTCGCCAGCAGGGCGCTTCCGGTCGTGATATCGGCGCATCTGCCGAAACGCCGATCGAGCCGGCTCTGGAAGCTGAATCCGAAGCTTGATGCTTCACGCGGCGGATTTGCGTCCGCCGCGACTTCCCGAACAGGGAACTGCCGCCCGCAAGCTCGCTTGAGCAACGGGCGGCTTCCGTTCTTCCGGCATTTGCTTTCTGCGTGAGAGCAGGCCATCGAAGACGGCTGATTTTTTCCGTGGTGACCCGCTTCATCACGTTGTCACACTTCCGGGTACATTTCGTCCCCCAAACAGGGTGCAGTCCATGATCCCCGCGGATGATTGGTGCACCGCCTGAACAGACAAGAGGCACACAATGGCTGAAATCACTGCAGCACTGGTAAAGGAACTGCGCGAAAAGTCCGGCGCAGGCATGATGGATTGCAAGAAGGCTCTGATCGAGAACAACGGCGACGTCGAAGCCTCGATCGACTGGCTGCGCGCCAAGGGCATCTCCAAGGCCGACAAGAAGTCTGGCCGCACCGCCGCTGAAGGCCTGGTCGCCATTGCCGGCGCCGGTCACAAGGCCGTCATCGTCGAGCTGAATTCGGAAACCGACTTCGTTGCCCGTAACGATGCCTTCCAGGAACTCGTCCGCGGCATTGCCAATGTTGCCCTGTCCACCGACGGTTCGGTTGAAGCCATTTCGGCCGCAACCTATCCGGCTTCCGGCAAGCCGGTTGTCGATACCATCAAGGACGCGATCGCGACCATCGGCGAGAACATGACGCTGCGTCGTGCAGCCAAGCTCGAAGTCGAGCACGGCGTCGTTGCGACCTACATCCACAACGCTGCCGGCGACGGCATCGGCAAGCTCGGCGTTCTGGTTGCCCTGAAGTCGGAAGGCGACAAGGCTGTCCTGACCTCCATCGGCCGCCAGGTTGCCATGCACATCGCGGCGACCAACCCGCTCGCCATCCGCGCCGAGGAAGTTGATGCGACTGTCGCCGAGCGCGAACGCAACGTCTTCATCGAGCAGGCACGCGAATCCGGCAAGCCGGAAGCGATCATCGAAAAGATGGTCGAAGGCCGCATGCGCAAGTTCTTCGAAGAAGTAGCCCTTCTGTCGCAGGCTTTCGTGATCAACCCCGACCTGACGGTCGGCGATGCGATCAAGGCTGCCGAAAAGGAAGCCGGCGCATCGATCGAAGTCACCGGCATGGCACGTCTTCTCCTCGGCGAAGGCGTCGAGAAGGAAGAAAGCGACTTCGCTGCCGAAGTGGCCGCTGTCGCCAAGGGCTGATTGCAAACACGCTCCTTCTTTAGGGAAAACATCGGGCATCGCGTGACAACGCGGTGCCCTTCGTGTATCCGGCTGAGAGTTGAATTCGGGAGCTTACATGACTGCCAAACCACTGTTCAAACGCGTTCTCCTGAAGTGCTCCGGCGAAGCCCTGATGGGCAGCCAGGGATTCGGGATCGATGTTGCGGTCGCCGACCGCATCGCGGGTGATATTGCCGAAGCCCGCAACATGGGCGTCGAAGTGGGTATCGTTGTCGGCGGCGGCAACATTTTCCGTGGCGTGGCTGTTGCCTCCAAGGGCGGCGACCGGGTCACCGGCGACCACATGGGCATGCTGGCGACGGTCATCAACGCGCTGGCGCTGGCGACGTCTCTGCGCAAGCTCGACATCGACACGGTCGTCCTGTCGGCGATTGCCATGCCGGAGATCTGTGAGAGCTTTTCCCAGCGCGTCGCGATCCACCATCTGTCCCAGGGCAGGGTGGTGATCTTCGCCGGCGGCACCGGCAATCCGTTCTTTACCACCGATTCCGCTGCCGCCCTGCGCGCTGCCGAAATGGGTGCGCAGGCCATTTTCAAGGGCACCCAGGTCGACGGCATCTATTCCGCCGATCCGAAGAAGGACCCGGCGGCCACCCGCTTCGATCGCCTGACCCATGATGAAGTCCTGCAGAAGGGGCTTGCCGTCATGGATGTGGCTGCGGTTGCGCTGGCCCGCGAAAATCATATTCCGATTATCGTCTTTTCCATCCATGAAAAGGGCGGTTTCGGCGAGATCCTTTCGGGTCGTGGTCTGATGACCATCGTCACCGACAATTGAAATGGCCAGGGCGCGCTCTGAGGAGCCGCCGGCCGCAAGACCAATGGGAGAGCCATTATGACTGCAGGGGTTGATCTCAACGATCTGAAGCGTCGCATGGACGGCGCCATCAATGCCTTCAAGCACGATATCGCGTCGCTGCGCACCGGCCGTGCCTCGGCCAATATTCTCGATCCGGTCACCGTCGACGCCTACGGTTCGCGCGTACCGTTGAACCAGGTGGCCAACGTCACCGTTCCCGAGCCGCGCATGCTTGGCATCTCCGTCTGGGACAAGTCGATGGTCAGCGCCGTCGACCGTGCGATCCGCGAAGCCAATCTCGGCCTGAACCCGATCATGGACGGCCAGAACCTGCGCATTCCCTTGCCGGAACTGAACGAAGAGCGCCGCAAGTCGCTTGTCAAGGTTGCGCATGACTATGCCGAAAAGGCCAAGGTTGCGATCCGCCACGTCCGTCGTGACGGCATGGAAGGCCTGAAGAAGGCCGAGAAGGATGGCACGATCGGCCAGGACGAAAGCCGTTCGAAGTCCGAGAAGGTGCAAAAGATGACCGACGACACGATTGTTGACGTCGATCGCTTGCTCGCCGACAAGGAAAAGGAAATCATGCAGGTATAGGATGCATTTGCGCATCTGGACCTGTATTGCCGCTTGGACCTGAACCACATGTCGACAGCACAAAATCGCGCCGCTCCGGAGCATGTTGCGATCATCATGGATGGCAACGGCCGCTGGGCCAATGCCCGTGGCCTGCCCAGGGCCCTTGGCCATCGCAAGGGCGTCGAAGCGGTGCGCGAGACGGTGCGCGCGGCACGCGAGGCAGGCATCGGCTTCTTGACATTGTTTGCCTTTTCTTCCGAGAACTGGCGTCGGCCGGAAGCGGAGGTCAACGAACTTTTCGGCCTGCTGAAGACCTTCATCCGTCGGGACCTTGCGGATTTGAACCGCGGCAATGTTCGCATCCGCATCATCGGTGATCGCGTGCGTCTGCGCGACGACATTCGTGACCTGCTGCTGGAAGCGGAACAAGCCACCACCGCCAACACAGGCCTCACACTGGTCATCGCATTCAACTATGGCGCGCGGGACGAGATTGCACGCGCAGCGGCGCACCTTGCTGCAGAAGTCCAGGCCGGCCGGCTCAAAGCAGATGAAATTGATGCGCAGAAGCTGAACGACAGTCTCGATACGGCGGGCATTCCCGATCCGGACCTGATCATCCGCACCAGTGGCGAGGAGAGGCTGTCGAATTTCCTCCTCTGGCAGGCGGCCTATGCCGAACTGATGTTCGTGCCGGAATACTGGCCGGATTTCACGCCGGAAATCTTCTATGCGGCTTTGGAACGTTATGCCGCACGCGACCGGCGTTTCGGGGGCATTGCGCCCGCCATGGCGACCGGCTCGTGATGGCCAGGATGTCCCGAGAACTGACGCTCCGCATCTATTCCGCCATCGTCATGATCCTGGTTGTGCTGGTTGCAACCTGGTTCGGCGGCGTCGCCTTCCGCATCCTGGCGGCTGTCATAGGCCTGCTCGTCTACTACGAGTGGTCCAAAATGACACGCCTTGCCGAGCACAACATGCGCGGACATGCGTTCGGCTGGTTTTCGATGGTGCTGATTGCTCTGAACCTTGTTTTCGGCGCGGCGGACCTCAATGTGCCGCTGTTTGCCGGGCTAGTGGTCACCGCAGCGCTGCCTTCTCTCTTCGGACGCTGGAGCTGGTGGCAGGCCGGCGGCATTTTCTATTCCGGCTTGAGCGCGATTTCTTTGTCCGCGATCCGCGGGGAAGATACGCTCGGCCTGGTCGCGATGCTGTTCGTGTTCATCATCGTCTGGTCGACCGACATTCTCGCCTATTTCGTCGGGCGCGCGATCGGCGGCCCGAAGCTTGCGCCCCGCATCTCGCCCGGCAAGACATGGTCCGGCGCGATTGGCGGGACCGTTGCTGGTGTAGCTGGCGGCATCGGCGTCGCGCTGATGCATTTTCAGGATGTGGGTGTCTGGATACCGGCGGTCGCTCTGGCGCTGTCTGTTTCGAGCCAGATTGGCGACCTGTTCGAATCCTTTATCAAGCGCCGATTTGGTGTGAAGGACTCCAGCAAGCTGATTCCTGGGCACGGCGGCGTCATGGATCGTGTCGACGGCCTTGTATTTGCCTGTTTTGCAGCATTCTTTCTTGCCATAGGTTTCTCCGCAGGCGGCGGCGGCTCGGTAGTCTCTCTGGGAGCCTTCCTGTTCGGCCTTTGAATATGGCTGATCGGGGCAGGGCTGACGTTTAACCTTTCGCGGCCATAGGCCGTTTGGAAACGGAACATGGATCACATCACCTCAGTCTTCGGCTTTCTCGGCGGCTACATTCTTCCCTACATCGTCATCCTGTCGCTGCTCGTCTTCATCCACGAGCTTGGGCACTATCTGGCGGGTCGGTGGTCGGGCATTCGGGTTCTGGCGTTTTCCGTCGGCTTCGGTCCGGAACTGGTCGGCTTTACCGACAAGCACGGAACACGCTGGAAAATCTCAGCTATTCCGCTTGGCGGCTATGTTCGATTTTTCGGCGATGCAGATGCTGCAAGCCGGCCGGACAGCGAGGAACTGGCGCAACTGACCGATGAAGAGAAGGCGCAGACGCTTGGCGGTGCCGCGCTGTGGAAGCGTGCAGTTACTGTTGCCGCAGGACCGATCGCCAATTTCGTCCTCGCGATCTTCATCTTCGCCGTCATGTTTGCGACGATGGGGAAATCGGTTGCAGATCCTGTCGTTGCCGAATTGAAGCCCGGCAGCGTGGCGGAAGCGGTCGGCATCAAGCCCGGCGATATTCTGGTCGCCCTGGATGGAAGGCGCATTGAAACCTTCGATGAGGTCGTGCGCTATATCAGCATGCGTCCGGAGCTTCCGGTCAAGGTAACCGTCCGGCGTGCCGAAAGCGAACTCGACTTCGACATGGTGCCCCGGCGTGCGGTGATCGCCGACAGCTTCGGCAACGAGATGGAAGTTGGCCAGATCGGCATTATCACCAATCAAAGTTCCGGCAACTTCCGCGTCGTCGAACTGTCGCCACTCCAGGCCGTCTGGGAGGGCTTTCGCCAGACCGGTCACATCATCACGGGCACGTTCGATTACATCGGCAACATGATTGCCGGCCGTATGAATGCTGACCAGTTGGGCGGTCCGGTACGCGTCGTTCAAGCCTCGGGTGAAATGGCGACGCTGGGCGTTATCGCTCTGTTAAATCTAGCTGCTGTTCTTTCGGTTTCCCTGGGGCTTTTGAATTTGATGCCAGTTCCGGTCCTTGACGGCGGGCATCTGGTTCTCTACGCGATTGAAGCTGTGCGAGGCAGACCAGTCGGTCCCGGTGCGCAGGAAATCGCCTTTCGTATTGGACTGGCAATGATCCTGTCGCTGATGGTTTTTGCGACCTGGAATGACATTAGCCGGTTGATCGGATAGGGCCTGACTTGTATTGCGCGAAAGGATTTGTTTACGCTGTTTCAAACTCGTAGTGGCGATTAGGCCACTGATTGAAATGAAGTAAACAGAAATTAACGTCCGCACTTGCTTGTAGGGTAAAACCCGTTAAAACCACACACGGGCCGGAGTCGGGGTACGGCTGCGGGACAATTGAAGAAGGTAAAGTATACACATGAAGGCTGGTTCAAGATTTTTGAACGCAGTATCGGCGGTCGCGCTGTCTGCTGGTATCGTGTCTTCGGGAGCGGGTGTTGCCGTACTTGTATCGGCTGTAGCAGCCGAGGCCGCAGTGGTTCGCAGTATCGATGTGCGTGGCGCCCAGCGAGTTGGCGCCGAGGCTGTTCGCTCCAACCTGTCGATCAAGACGGGCGAGAGCTTCTCGAACGCCGACATCGATGAATCGGTCAAGCAGCTTTATGCCACCGGCTTTTTCTCGGATGTGCGCATTTCAGTGTCCGGCGGCACGCTCGTCGTGACGGTCGTGGAAAATCAGCTGATCAATCAGGTGGTGTTCAACGGTAACCGCAAGATCAAGGACGACAAGCTGGTCGGTCTGGTTCAGACGCAGCCGATGGGTCCGTATAGCGACAGCCTGATTGCGGCTGACATTCAGCGCATCAAGGAAGCTTATGCTGCGATCGGTCGCAGTGACGTCGATGTGACCACGCAGGTGGTCCCGGTCACTGAAGGTCGCGTCAATCTTGCTTTCGTCATCAACGAAGGTGAGCGCACCAAGATCAGCCAAATCAATTTTGTTGGCAACAACGCCTATTCCGATGGTCGTCTGGCTTCCGTGCTGAACACCAAGGAATCGGGCATGCTGTCCTTCCTGACTCGCAAAGACGTCTATAACGAGGACAAGCTGCGCGCGGACGAAGAAGTATTGCGCCAGTTCTACTACAACCACGGTTATGCCGACTTCCGCGTGATCTCGTCTGAGGCGACGCTGAATGAAGCTGGCAACGAATATGTCATCAATATCACTGTTGATGAAGGTGCCCGCTACAAGTTCGGCAATGTCGCGGTGGAATCCACCGTTGACGGCATCGATGGCAAGGAGCTTGAAGGTCTGCTGGAAACCAATCCGGGCAGCACCTACAGCGCTCGCGACGTACAGAAGTCGATGGAAGCCATCTCGCGCCGTGTCTCGGCTGCCGGTTATCCGTTCGCCCGCGTTGTTCCGCGTGGTGACCGCAATTTTGAAACCAACACCATCGGCGTCACCTATCTGGTCGATCAGGGTGAACGCGCCTATGTCGAGCGCATCGAGGTTCGTGGCAACACCCGTACCCGTGACTTCGTCATTCGCCGCGAATTCGATATTTCCGAAGGCGACGCCTTCAACCAGGAAACCATTTCGCGTGCCAAGCGTCGTCTTGAAGCCCTCGGTTTCTTCTCGTCCGTCAACATCTCGACCCAGGCCGGCAGTGCATCTGACCGCGTCATCGTGATTGTCGACGTTCAGGATCAGCCGACCGGTTCGTTCGGTGTTGGCGCCGGTTATTCCGTCGGCGATGGTGGACTGGTTCTGGAAGCATCGGTGGAAGAAAAGAACTTCCTTGGTCGTGGCCAGTTCATCCGCGTGGCTGCCGGTGGCGGCTTCGACGATACGCAGACCTACAACTTCTCGTTCACCGAGCCTTATTTCCTCGGTTACCGTCTTGCCGCCGGCTTCGACCTCTTCAAGAGCTCGACCAGCAGCAATTCCTACTACGACTACGAAGAGCAGGGTGGCACGATCCGTGTGACCGCGCCGATCACCGAAGATCTGGCGACCACGATCCGCTACACCTACAAGGAGCTTGAGTACATCAATGATGGCGCTTACGGTGCCGATGGTGTCTCCGGTGGTGGCGATGACCAGCTTGCTGCGCCTTATATCGATCTGATCGATGGCAGCCCGTGGAAGCAGTCGATCCTCGGCAACACGTTCGTCTACAACACCGTGGACGACAGGCAGAACCCGCATGATGGCCTCTTTGTCAGCGTCACGCAGGAATATGCAGGCCTGGGCGGTGATTCCGACTTCTACAAGCTCTATGGCCGCGCCCGCATGTACCACACGCTGTCGGATGAATACGACTTGGTCGGTTCGATCGCAGCATCTGCTGGTCACGTCATGCCGACCAACGGCGATCTGAATGTCTTCGATCAGTTCAAGATCGGCGGCAAGGAAATCCGTGGCTTCGAAAACGATGGTATCGGTCCGCGCATCGGTGGCGACTCGATCGGTGGCACGACTTACTTCGCTGCATCCGCCGAAGCGACCTTCCCGATGCCTCTCATCCCGCAGGATCTCAACTTCCGCGGCGCAGTCTTCGCAGATGCCGGTACCCTTTACGGTAACGACGTCTCGAACAGTGCAGGTGTCGTCGGTACGGATCTGACGATCCGTGCGTCGGTCGGTGCGGGTATCCTGTGGAATTCGCCTTTCGGTGCCCTGCGCCTCGACTACGCGGTTCCGGTTGCCAAGGAAGACTTCGACGAAGTGCAGGAGTTCCGCTTCAGCATGGCGAACCAGTTCTAAGACTGGCGGTCCAGAACTGCTGACTGAATGACGTTCTGGAGCGTTTTCTGATGGAGCATAATCATTTCTTTCCGCCCCATGCCGGGGTGACGCTTGCAATGCTTGCGGCACACACGGGGGCGGATTTGCAGAATGCAGAGGCTGGCGAACGGATCGTTGGATCCGTGTCGCCGGTATCTCGCGCCAAGGCGGGCGATGTATGTTACATCCTGTCGCGCCGTAGCAAGGACGAGTTGAAGACCTGCGAGGCTTCGGCGATCTTTTGCGACAAGGCACTGCTTTCGCTGATCCCCGATCATATTCCCGTTCTTCTGACCAAGGCTCCAGCCACGGCATTTGCTCTGGCAGGCGCGCTGTTTCATCCGCCGGCTATGCGTCCGACGCGCATGACCAGCGAAGCTTCGGCGATTTCGCCAGCCGCATTTGTTGATCCGACCGCGCGCCTCGAGGCGGGCGTCGAAGTTGAGCCGATGGCGGTCATCGGCGCGGATGTCGAGATCGGCGAGGGGACCCGCATTGGTCCTGGTGCCGTCATTGGCCCCGGCGTCCGCATCGGCCGCGATTGCACCATTGCAGCCGGCGCCACCGTTCAGGTCGCCTTGATCGGCAACAATGTCATCATCCACAACGGTGCGCGGATCGGCCAGGACGGTTTCGGCTATGCGCCGGGACCGCGCGGCATGATCAAGATCGTCCAGGTTGGGCGTGTCATCATCCAGGATCACGTCGAGATCGGCGCCAATACAACGATCGACCGTGGCACCATGGATGACACGGTGATCGGCGAAGGCACGAAGATCGACAACCTTGTCCAGATTGGTCACAACGTTCGCATCGGCCGCCATTGCGGCATCGTCAGCCAGGTCGGCATTGCCGGCAGCACGCGCCTTGGCGATGGTGTGATGATCGGCGGTGCCTGTGGCATCAATGGCCATATCACGATCGGTGATGGTGCCCAGATCGCTGCGATGAGCGGCGTCCTGTCGGATGTTCCACCGGGTGAACGTTATGGCGGTGTTCCGGCCCGCCCGATGAAGGATTATCTGCGCGAGGTGGCCGATACGCTGAGCCGCTACGACGCCCGCGCCAAGGAAAAAGGAACCAGCAATGACTGACATCGCGACCAGCGAATTGGGATCGGCTGATATCCTCGAGATCATGAAGCTTCTGCCCCACCGCTATCCGTTCCTGCTGGTGGACAAGATCATCGAGATTAACGGCGATGATTCCGCCATCGGGATCAAAAATGTGACCGCGAACGAGCCGCATTTTACCGGCCATTTCCCTGATTCGCCGATCATGCCCGGCGTGCTGCTGGTTGAAGGCATGGCCCAGACCGCTGGCGCCATCTGCGCGCGCAAGCAGGGTGAGGGCGGCAACCTCGTCTACTTCATGACCATCGACAATGCCCGCTTCCGCAAGCCTGTCGTTCCGGGTGATCGGGTCGAATACCATGTCGTCAAGCAGAAGCAGCGCGGCAATATCTGGAAATTCCACTGCGAAGCCAAGGTCGATGGCGCCCTTGCAGCGGAGGCCGATATCGGCGCGATGATCATGCGCAAGGATGCGAAATGAGCCAGATTGCAGCAAGTGCCGTGATTCACCCGATGGCCGTCGTCGAAAACGGCGCCCAGATCGGTGAAAACGTGCGCATTGGGCCATTCTGCCATGTCGGTCCGCGGGTAACGCTGGGCGCCAATGTTGAACTCGTATCGAACGCGGTCGTCACCGGTTTGACCGAGATCGGCCGAGGCTGCCGGATTTATCCCATGGCGGTTATCGGCGGTGTTTCCCAGAGCCTGCATGAGGCCGGAGAGGATTCGCGCCTGGTGGTTGGCGAAAACTGCACGATGCGCGAAGGCGTTACGATGAATGCCGGCACGGTCGGTGGCGGTGGTATCACCAGCATTGGTGACAATTGCCATTTGCTGACGAACTCCCACGTCGCGCATGACTGCATTCTTGGCAATGACATCATTCTTTCCAACAACGTAATGCTTGCGGGCCATGTGCGGATCGAAGATCGTGCAATCCTTAGCGGCGGTTGCGCCGTGCACCAGTTCACCCGGATCGGCCGGCAGGCCTTTATCGGCGGACTGTCGGCGGTTGCCTATGATGTCATTCCCTACGGCATTCTGAACGGCAACCCCGGGGTACTCGGCGGTCTGAACGTGGTCGGCATGACCCGTGCGGGCATCGAGCGTTCGGTCATTCACACCGTGCGCCGTGCGTACAAGCAGATCTTCGAAGGCGAAGGTTCTGCCCGGAAAAATGCCGAAGCAATCCGGGACGAGTATCTCGAGTGCCCGCAGGTGATCGAGATTCTCGATTTCATCGCGGCTGAGAGCGACCGCGCCTTGTCGTCGCCGTTTCGCGGCAAGAGCTGAAGCATGGCACTGGCCGGGGCAACCGAAGGCCGTCTGGCGATCATTGCGGGCAGCGGCAAGCTGCCGCTCTTTCTTGCCGAAGCGGCGCGCGAGGCCGGCGAGAACCCCTTCATTCTGCGTTTGAAGAACGAAGCCGATCCCATCTGGGACGATTTCGATTCTGCGCTCGTCGGCGTCGGCGACATGTCGGGACTTTCGGCTCTCTTCCAGAAGCACAGGATCAGCCGCGTCGTAATGTCGGGCGCTGTGAAGAAGCGTCCGTCGCTTGGCGAAATCCATGTGAATTGGAAATCGATCTTGAAATTGCCGATGGCACTCAGGACCCTTCTGGCCGGCGGCGATGATGCGGTGCTGAAGATGGTCATCTCGCTGATCGAGGCGCAAGGCTGCCATGTCATCGGTGCGCATGAGATCCTGCCCGCTCTGCTGGCGACGACGGGGCCGATCGGCAACGTGGAGCCTTCAAGTGACGATTGGCGCGATATCGAGCGCGCTGCGGACGCCGCCGAGACGCTGGGACGTCTGGACGTCGGTCAGG
Source organism: Rhizobium sp. 18065 (assembly GCF_902706095.1). Classification (GTDB taxonomy): domain Bacteria; phylum Pseudomonadota; class Alphaproteobacteria; order Rhizobiales; family Rhizobiaceae; genus Allorhizobium. Next base: position 111,608 of record NZ_CACSJP010000006.1, on the reverse strand, counting down.
GTGCTGTCTGTGTCGGAGGCCGGATCGTTGCGCTCGAAGGCGTCGAAGGCACAGATGCCATGCTTGCCCGCGTGGCGCGTTTGCGCACCGAGGGGCGCATATCGCAGCGCCGCAAGGGTGTTCTGGTCAAGCTCTGCAAGCCACAGCAGGATGTGCGCGCAGATCTGCCGGCCGTCGGCATATCGACGGTGGAGAATGCCCGTGCTGCCGGCCTTGCCGGCATCGCGGTCGAGGCCGGCCGGGCGCTGGTCATCGAACGCGAGGCCATGGTCGCCGCAGCCAATGCAGCGGGCATGTTTGTCGTCGGTATCGATCGGGGTCTCAAGGGAGCCGGAGAATGACACCCATGCCCTTGAAGATCGCGGTGATTGCAGGAGAGGTGTCCGGGGATCTGCTCGGCGGTGATCTGATTGCAGCACTCAAGGCGCGCCATGGCGGACCGATCGAGTTGATCGGCGTCGGCGGGGAGGCGCTGGAGGCCGAGGGACTGAAGTCGATGTTCGACTTCTCCGAACTGTCGATCATGGGCATAACCCAAGTTCTGTCCAAGCTTCCGCGCCTGATCGGTCTGATATCGAAGACGGCGAAGGCCATTGTCGAAGCAAAGCCGGATGTGCTGCTGATCATCGACAGCCCCGATTTTACCCATAGGGTCGCGAAGAAGGTCAGGCAGCAATTGCCGGACCTGCCGGTGGTCAACTATGTCTGCCCGAGCGTCTGGGCCTGGAAGGAATATCGTGCAACCGCGATGCTCGCCTATGTCGACGCGGTACTCGCCGTTCTGCCCTTCGAGCCGGAGGTCATGCGCCGTCTTGGCGGTCCAGAAACGCATTTCATCGGCCACCGCCTCAGCAGCCATCCCGATATCGTCAGGGTTCGCAATGCGCGCAAGGTGAAGGCGCCAAAGGCAAAGGGCGAGCAGCACACGATCCTGCTTCTACCCGGTTCGCGAGGCAGCGAGATCACCACCATGCTGCCCATTTTCGGCGACGCGATGCAGGAGTTTGTCCGCCGCAACGGGCCGACCCGCTTTCTGCTGCCGACTGTGCCGCGCCAGGAGGCGCGCGTGCGTGAGATCGTGGCTGGCTGGAGCTTGCGGCCGGAGATCCTCATCGGTGATGCCGCCAAATGGCAGGCCTTTGCCGATGCGGATGCCGCGATCGCAACGTCCGGAACGGTGATCCTCGAACTGGCCTTGGCCTATGTACCGGTCATGTCGACCTACAAGACCGACTGGATCATCAAGCTGATCAGCCACCGGATCAAGACCTGGACCGGTGCGCTGCCCAATCTGATTGCCGATTATGCCGTCGTGCCGGAATACCTGAACGAGGTCGTGCGTCCTGCCAGCATGGTGCGCTGGGCCGAGCGTATGTCCGGCGACACGCCGCAGCGTGTGTCAATGCTCTCCGGCTATGATGATGTCTGGGATCGCCTCAGCACCGAGACACCGGCCGGTGAGGCCGGTGCTGAGATCCTCATTCAACTTCTGCAGCAGAAGGGCAAGCTGTAACCGGCCTCCCAGTCCAGCTTAACTCCACGCGGCGAACGGATCGGCCATGGCTTCCCAGGCCGTCGGTGTGAAACGCTCAGCCGCAACAAGGCAGGCATCGAGTTCCGCCCGCAATTGCGTCTCGTCCATCGGGTCCGCACCGATGAAGACGATTTCCTGCCGGCGATCACCCCATTCCTTGTCGAGGTACGGGGCCATGGCCTTGTGGAAGCCCGGATCATCCGGCCAGTTCTGTTTTGGCACGGATGCCCACCATCGGCCCATGCGGCTGGTGCGCACCAGTGGTCCCGCCTGACTGAGCTCGCCGACATAGTGCGGTCGTGTTGCCAGCCAGAAAAATCCCTTGGCGCGAATAACGCCCGGCCAGGTACGGTTGATAAATGCCTGGAACCGGCCGGGATCGAAGGGCGCTCGGGCGTGATACACGAAGGAGCGGATGCCGTATTCTTCCGTTTCCGGCACATGATCGCGAAAACCGTGCAACTCCTTGAACCACAGCGGATGTGTCTCGGCTTTTGCCAGGTCGAACAGTCCGGTCCCGAGAATGTCCTTCGGCAAAACTTCGGCAAAATCGGTTTCGATCACGCGTGCATCGGCATTCAATCCGGCAATGATCTTTCGCGCGGCGTCGAGCTGCACCGGCGTCGCCGTACCGATCTTGTTGAGGATGATGACATCGGCAAACTCGATCTGCTCGACGAGCAGGTCGACCAGCGTCCGTTTGTCGTCGTCGCCTGCGGTCTCGCCCCGGTCGGCCAGGAAATCGCTGGACGAATAGTCACGCACGAGATTGGCGGCATCGACCACAGTGACCATTGTGTCCAGCTGGGCGATATCGGAGAGACTGCGGTCGTCCTCGTCGCGGAAGTCGAACGTGGTGGCAATCGGCAGGGGTTCGGCAATACCGGTTGCTTCGATCAGCAGGTGATCGAAGCGTCCCTGTTCGGCCAGTGCCCGCACCTCGTTCAAAAGGTCATCCCGCAGCGTGCAACAGATACAGCCATTGCTCATCTCGACGAGTTGCTCGTCGGTGCGCGACAGTGCCGCATTACCACCGCGAACCAGCGCCGCATCGATATTCACTTCGCTCATGTCATTGACGATGACCGCCACGCGCAGGCCGTCGCGATTGGCGAGCACATGGTTGAGCAGGGTTGTCTTGCCGGCGCCGAGAAAACCGGACAGGACTGTGACGGGAAGCTTTTGCATATTTTGCTCCGATTAATGTAATAACATTACACATACTGATGTGAAAAAAGGCGGAACCTCAGCCCCGCCTCCGCCGACCTGGGAGGATCGTGTTATTTCGACAGGCACGCGGCCATTGAGGTTGCAAGATTTCGCATCAGTAGCGGATAGAGGTCTGGCCCTTCGGTGAGTGCACCGCCTTCCGGATCCAGCGTGCCGCTCTTGGCATCAGTGCCTTCCGTGACAACAGCGATCAGCTTGGATTCGAACTGCGGTTCGGCGAACACGCAACCGGCCTTCAGTTCAGCGATCTTTGCATGGATCTGCGACAGACGCTCGGCGCCCGGCATCGTCTCCGGGCTGACCGTGACAGAACCGGCAACCCGCACCTTGTAGCGCTTCTCGAAATACTGGTAGGCATCGTGGAAGACCACGAAAGGCTTGTCCGCGACCGGTGCGATTGTTGCGGCGATCTCTGCATCCAGCGCATCGATCTCGCTGTCCAGCGCCTTGGCATTCGCTGCATAGATCGCCTTGTTGTTCGGATCGGCCTCAATCAGCGTGCTGGCGATTTCCGCCGCCATTGCCTTGGCATTGGCCGGATCAAGCCACAGATGCATGTCGGTCCCGCCATGCTCGTGCTCTTCTGCCGCGCGTTCTTCCCCGGCATGTTCTTCCCCGGTATGCCCGGCTTCCTCTGCGTGGTCATGACCTTCCTCGGCATGGTCGTGACCTTCCTCTGAATGCGCATGCTCTACGGATCCGTGCTCGCCATGGTCATGGGCCTCGAATGCGCCACCCTCGCGGAAGGGCAGCTTCACCAGTCCCGGCGCATCTTCCAGTTCGACGATCTTGGCCTTTGCGGGAAGCGCCTCCAGCGGCTTTTCGAGAAATGCCTCAAGCCCGTGCCCGACCCAGAAGACCACATCGGCATTCTCCAGTGCACGCGCGTTGGATGGCTTGAGACTGTAGGTATGCGGCGAGGCCGCCCCTTCGACGATCAGGGCCGGCTCGCCGACGCCTTTCATAATCGAGGCGACGAGCGAATGGATCGGCTTGATCGACACCACGACCTGTGGCGCGGCCAAGGCCAGCGCCGGCGAAAACAGGAGAGTTGCCGTTGTGGCAGCAAGGGCAAGGCGGGTGCGTTTCATGCGGGATGCTCCGATTGAAGTCGTTATGTAATAATATTACATTGATTGCGTAATGCTATAACGTGTGGCATAGCTTCACGCAACAGCAAATTTCCGGGAATGTGATGTCCGCATTGAAAAACAATCAGGCCGCACCGCTTGTTTCGCTCAACGGTGCCGGGGTCTATCGCAATGGCCGATGGCTGGTCAGAGGCGTGGATTTTTCCGTCCGCCCGGGTGAAATCGTCACCTTGATCGGCCCGAACGGATCCGGCAAGTCGACCAGTGCCAAGCTCGCCATCGGTGTATTGCGGGCCGACGAGGGCAGGGTGGAGCGCAAGCCCGGCCTGCGCGTCGGCTATGTGCCGCAGAAGCTGGCCGTCGACTGGACCATGCCACTGACCGTGCGCCGCCTGATGACGCTCACCGGGCCTTTGCCACCGGCAGATATCGACGCCTCACTGAATGCCGTGGGTATCGGCCATCTGGCCGGCGCCGAGGTGCAGCACCTGTCCGGCGGTGAATTCCAGCGCGCGCTGCTCGCCCGCGCGATCGCCCGCAAGCCCGATATCCTTGTCCTCGACGAGCCGGTCCAGGGCGTCGATTTTTCCGGAGAGATCGCGCTTTATGATCTGATCACCTCGATCCGCAATTCGACAGGTTGCGGCATCCTGCTGATCTCCCATGACCTGCATGTGGTGATGGCCGAGACCGATACAGTGATCTGCCTGAATGGCCATGTCTGCTGCCGCGGTACCCCGGCCGCCGTCAGCAGCAGCCCGGAATATATGCGGCTCTTCGGTGCCAAGGCCGGCAGCACGCTTGCGGTCTACAGCCATGATCACGACCACACCCATCTGCCCGATGGTCGTGTCCTGCATGGTGACGGTTCCGTGACGGATCATTGCCATCCGGACGACGGTCACCATCATGACCATGACCATGACCATGATCACGGGCATCATGATCATCACCAGTCGGAGTCTCAGGATCAGAATTCCGGACATGAGGAGCACGTCCATGTTCGATGATTTCTTCATCCGCGCCATGCTGGCCGGCATTGGTCTGGCACTCACCACCGGTCCGCTCGGCTGTTTTGTCATCTGGCGCCGCATGGCCTATTTCGGCGATACCATGGCGCATTCCGCCTTGCTTGGCGTGGCGCTGTCGCTTTTCTTCTCGCTCAACCTGATGGTCAGCGTCTTCGTCGTTGCGGCTCTCGTGTCGCTGATCCTGATCGTGCTGCAGAAGCGACAGGGGCTTTCCGCCGACGCGCTGCTCGGCATTCTCAGCCATGCAACGCTGGCGATCGGCCTGGTCATGGTCGCCTTTATGACCTGGGTTCGCTTCGATCTCATCGCCTTCCTGTTCGGCGACATATTGGCCGTGACGCCGGCGGATGTTGCCTTTGTCTGGATCGGCGGCGTGATTGTGGTCGCTGTCATTGCCTATCTCTGGCGTCCGCTGCTTGCCGCCACAGTAAATGCCGAGCTTGCCGAGGCTGAGGGGCTGCAGCCCGAGCGAGCGCGTGTCATCTTCATGCTGCTGATGGCGCTGGTGATCGCGATTGCCATGAAGATTGTCGGCATCATGCTGATCACATCTTTGCTGATCATACCGGCGGCGGCGGCCCGACGTTTTGCCGCCACGCCCGAATGGATGGCCGTGATGGCCTCGGTGATCGGTGCCTTTGCCGTGATCATCGGCCTGTTCGGTTCGCTGACCTATGACACACCATCCGGCCCGTCGATCGTCGTCGCGGCTTTGCTGCTGTTCCTGATCAGCCTTCTACCCCGTCCGGGGTCGAAAGCTGTTGATACCAATTCACGAGGATAACCATGGCCAAGACCGATCTCACCAAGAACCAGTCTCTGGTGTTTGACGCTCTGTCGGCATCCGATGGTCCTTTGTCAGCCTATACGCTGCTCGACCGTTTGCGCGATCATGGTTTCCGGGCGCCCCTGCAGGTCTACCGGGCTCTCGAAAAACTGGTTGAATTCGGCATGGTGCACCGGCTGGAAAGCATCAATGCCTTCGTCGCCTGCGCCCATCCGCATGACGGCTGCTCCGGCCACGGCACGGTTGCCTTCGTGATCTGCCACAAATGCACCCGTGTCACCGAGTTCCACGATCACGCCATCGATCACCGTCTCGATGATATTACCAGGGACATGAAGTTCAAGGCAGAGAAGACAACGATCGAAATTCGCGGACTGTGCGCCGAATGCGCCTGATCAGGGGAGTAGTCGCAGGTCACGCGCGAAGCGCTGCCAGTTGCACACATAGTTTTCCGCCGAGCGCCTGAGCCCGGCAATGGCGGTGTCGTCCAGTGTCCGGATGACCCGTGCCGGCGATCCGACGATCAGGGAATTGTCCGGAAAATGCTTGCCTTCGGTGACCAGCGCATTGGCACCAACCAGGCAATTGTCGCCGATACGGGCACCGTTCAGCACCGTTGCGCCCATGCCGATCAGGGAGTTGTTGCCGATCGAGCAGCCATGGATGATGGCGTGGTGGCCGATGGTACAGCCTTCACCGATGGTGGCGGGAAAGCCGATATCCGTGTGCACCATCGTGCCTTCCTGGATATTGCTGCCGGCGCCGATCACGATCGGATCATTGTCGCCGCGCAGCACCACCCCGAACCAGATCCCGACATCATCGCCCAAGGTCACGTCGCCGATGACATGGGCATCCGGCGCGATCCAGAATCGGCCCTGTGCGGGCAGGCGAGGGGTGCGGTCCCCGAGAGCATAGACGGGCATGATTAGGCCTTTCGCTAATTAGCGCAGGCGCAGAATAATCGGAAACCGTCCGCTTTGCGATGACACATGCAAATGGATCTTCGCCTCCGGCTGGGAATAGCGCCATGCACGCGCGCCATGACACAACAACAATCCGATCAGATCCTTGGTCTTCGAGCGCTTCGGCTTCAATCCAAGCTCGGCAAGGCCAAAGGCCGCCTGATGCAGCGGATGAAGCCCGTGGCTCGCAGCCAGGTCACCGTGGTTATCCTGGTCGCTCGTGCGACCGAAGTGGGTCTCGTTCAACGCCATATTGACTACCTCGTACGCAATACAAATCGAGGGTTACCGGCAGGATCGTTTACTGGGCAGCGGCCCAGCATCCGATCCCCTTTTTCTTCAAAGCCTTGCATGCGTTGACCGCTGTTTTCTGGTCGTCGAAGCCGCCGAACCGTGCCCGGTAGAGCTGCTGCGAACCCGCATCATAGGCGACCGTAAAGGGGGTGGCGGAACGCAATACCTTTCCGCCTTTTTCCTGCGCATTGCGCAGAAGGGTCATTGCCATGTCCTTGTCCGGTGAGGTGCCGATCTGGACGACCCAGCCGGCAGACGGCGCGGTGGAGGCAGTGGTTGTCGTGTCGATGCCCTGCGGCGTTGCTGCAGACTCGGCAACGGATTGTGTCGGCGCCACCGGCGCGATCGACGCACCGCTGTCGGGCATATAGGCCGGAGCCGGCTGCGGCACAGGAATGGCTGCTGCAGATGATTCAGCCTGTGAATTCGTCTGTGTTGTCGTTGCTTTGGCCAAGGCCGCACTGGCAGCGTTTCCGAGCTGAGGTGCCGCAAATGCGGTCTCGGGTGCTGTTTCATACCGGGTTTCCGGCATCGGACCGGTGGACGGCAGGCTCGGGGCCGATGTTGCGAGCGACGCTGTCGCCGCCATGCCCGGGGCAACAGACGTATTGGTTTCGGCAATCAAATTGCTGCCGCTGCGAGATCCTGAGGCTTTCGGCAGATAGGCGGCGACGAGCTTGCGCATCGTGGTGTCCCGGCTGCCGCCGGACTTGCCGCCAAGGACGACTGCGACGATCGAGCGTCCATCAGCTTCGGCAGACGTTGCCAGATTGAAGCCGGCGGCGCGTGTGTAACCGGTCTTGATGCCATCGACGCCGCGCACATTGCCGAGAAGACGGTTGTGGTTGCCGATCACCTGCTTGCCGAACTTGAAGCTGCGGGTTGAAAAGTATCCGTAATACTGCGGAAAGTGTTGGCGAAGGGCGATGCCGAGGCGCGCCTGATCGCGAGCGGTCGTCATCTGGGCCGTGTTCGGCAAGCCATGGGCATTGCGATAGGTCGTCTTGGTCATGCCGAGGTTGCGCGCCTTGGCCGTCATCATCTGGCCGAAACGCTGTTCCGAGCCACCGAGAAATTCGCCAAGAGCGGTCGCGACGTCATTCGCGGACCGGGTGACCAGCGCTTGGATGGCCTGCTCTACAGTCAGGCTGCGACCAGCACCGACACCGAGTTTTGACGGAGGCTCTGCGGCAGCATGCTTGGATACCGGTACTTTGGTATCCAGCGAGATCCGTCCGGCCTCAAGCGCCTCGAAGACCATGTAAAGGGTCATCATCTTGGTCAATGACGCAGGGTAGCGGAGACTGTCGGCATCTTCGCTGTAAAGCACCTTGCCGGTCTTGGCGTCGATGACCACGCCCGCATATTTCGGCGCCGCTTGCGCGACGGAGACACTGAAGCTCGTCATCATCACAAGCGTCAGGGTGGCAACGGCCAGCCTGCGGATACGAGAGGCGAAATAGAGGTTTCCGTATAATTTATGCACCACGAGACTCTTCAAGCTATGACCATTGCGGACCGGACGCTCCCCCATCGCGACCACTTCCGCACAAGGTAGGGTCTTAGCCTTACCAAGAGGTTTATGATGAACTTTTAGTTGACGTGATCGGGCGCATTTTATGCGAGCTGTCGCTGGGTGCCGGCGTTGCGCGCGTGCCGACATAGCTGCGAACGGCTTGATCGATTTTCGCCCAGTCGCCGAGTCTGCGGCTTGAGAACCTGTACATGACGGTCAGGTCGTCGCCGACATGGATGTCCCGCTGGCAGTCGCCGTCGGTAGCTTGTGAAGCCTTTGCCGGCAAAAGGCAGCGAACCGCGTAGTCGTCATCTCCGACCCGGCTGGCGGTGAGCAATGCCTCGCCGTCGTATCCCGCGCCCCGCTCAAAGCGCTTCAGAGTGAGACCGGCAGGCCCGGGTTCCGATCGGGATTCGAGAAGGTGTGCGTAAATTGCGCCGACCCGTCCCGACATATCGCGAGACATGGTGCTTTGGGAAATCTGAAGGAAAATCAGGGATTTTTCCTGGGCAAGATCGTCGAACCGCCGGCGCAGGCCTTTGTCGTAGCCCGTCATTTCCGGCCAGAGCAGGTAGAGGTCGATCTGTTCGGCAGGGCCGCTGACGCGCTGCTGTTCGAACCGGATCGTATTCGTGGGAAGACTAAGCTGGTCGCGACCAATCGTGATGGTCAGGATCTCGCGGCTTCCGCTATGGCCGGCGAGGGAGAGCTGCTCGCCATAGATTCGCCCTGCATAGCTGATGGCGACCGATGCGATGGCAAGAAAAAACACCAGACAAGTTGCGACGACCAGGAACCGTGTCGAGATCAACGGCGCGTGATCGTGAGGATCGGTTTCGGCTGTTTCGCTCTGCATGCCTGACCTCGCCTGTATGGCGGACGGCAACAAGATGTGCGAGCGCCGATTCCATATCATGAAGGCCAGACGTTCGGCGATTATGGTTAATCTTGCGTAAATGATCATTGGTGGCGGCGTGACAAAAGGAGAGCCGGTCCCGGTTGGACGGGACCGGCTCAGTGGCTCCGGTCGGGGGACGGGTATGCGGGGGACAGACCGGGCCAGATTGTAAAACGAGTTGCTGGCAGGTGCGCGCTAGTTGGACGAGACGCTGCCGACAACGCTCGCGCGTCCATCCTGAAGCTTGACCCAACGCGCGGGATCTTCAGACGACTGGCGCTTCAGATAGGTATATTCGGTGTCGGACCAGAGCAGCACCTTGTTGCGCATGTTGTCCAGTACGAAGTCGCCATGATCGGTTCTGATCGTCAGCACGGCGTGGCCTTCACCATTCGGTTGGAGGACGACGGTGATCAGCAGGTTGGATGGATCCACGCCCTTGTCGATCAGCATCTTGCGCTTCAAAAGCGCGTAGTCCTCGCAGTCGCCGACGGTGCGCGGATAGGCCCAGCGTTCTTCTACGCCATAGATCTCCATATCGGTCAGTGGCGTGATCTGGCTGTTGACGGTGTAGTTGATCTCGAGGATCTCTTTCCACAGCGGCTCGGTCAGGCCTAGTGGGCCAGTGTCGCTTCCGGTTTTCGAACATTCGCCGCTATAGGTCTTGCAGAATTCGTAGTGGCCGATCGGCGGATTGGCCTTGCCGATGACGCGCATGTTCGCAGATGTGGCCGCAGCCGGCATTGCCAGGCAGCCGACGATTGCGGCGGTCAGAAGTCCAATACCCAGATTTATCTTTGTTGTCATTGGTTGTCTCCCCGTGATGGAGCCAACATGACATCGAGTTTTTGATCTCTCGCGAAAATCCGAAGTACAAATCGAGGTAAAGTTGATGATAAGACGATTTTATATTTAGATGTATTTAATTATTGTTTGAGTATTTTTTGAAGAAAATAAGAATAAAATTCCAATCAAATTTGAGCCAAATTTGGATTCCGCATGCGTTTCATTCGCGATGAAATCTCTGCAAGTTGTTGAAAATATGGGATTTAATATGCCGTGCGTTGACGGTGTTTCCGAGATGATCACACCGCGCTGCCGCCGCGTCGGACATCTGCCGTCGGCGCATCCGTGGTGACATCGGTGCCTTGAGGGCGATCTGATAGAAGTGGTGAGGCGATGTTCTATTTTGATGCAGAAATTTATTTTTTGCCGAGGGCAAAAAATACACGCCGGTACATCGAGATGCGGGACCGTGCTTGAACGACATGCGGCGCCAGCGGAGGGACCGCTGACGCCGCAAAGGCAACTAGCAAATTAAATCAGAGAAACTCGGTAAGCGCTTCGCGTGACTGCAGCGACAGAAACTCTACCGCAACACCTTCCGCGAAATGGCGAACCACACGGCCACGCATATTGCCCAGACGAACGGCTGTGCCGAGCGGCGGACGGATGTCGATATCGACGGCGGCACCGGACAGCGAAAGGTCCATCAGGCGGCAAGGATAGCGCTTGCCGTCTTCGAGCGTCAGTTCCGTCCGCGTGTTACGCGGCGTCAGACGATCGTGGCGACGGTCTTCCGGCAGGCCGAGTTCATGTTTGTTGGCAATCCAGGTCAATTGCGCCGCAAGCTTCTCGCGCTTGCGCACGGTCGCGTTGATCGAGATGACGAAACCGTCCTCGGTCAGCTTGACGACTGTGCCTTCGATCCGGCCGAGATGGTCGATGTAAGCGATGATGCGTTCATTCGGGCGCGGCCGGCCGGCGCAGGCGAAGCGGACATCGCCCGGCGACATGTCGATGACCTTGCACACATATTCTTCGTAGTCGGCCATCATAAGACGACCCTGCAGGCTGACCGCGACGCGCTGGAAGGCGCGCTGCTGTCCCGGCGAGGCGATCGTGTTGCTCTGGCTGGTCTGCGATGAATACATCATGGGCGATCTGTCTATTTCGCGGTTACGAAATGATTATCGGCAAGCCGTTAACATAACGTTTGCTGTGACCCTTGGTTTTGTTCCGCCTTTTCCGATTTATGTCCGGCGGTTAAGGTTAAGGATTGGTTGAGATTGCGGCTGCGGCGGGACTGTGGCAAAAACGGCCATCACTTCCCGAAGGTTCGCTTTCGGCACCAACTCGAGGCGCGCGGAGGTTCCGCAGCATGCCCCAGCAGCCACTCGGACGTTCCGGGTGGCTTTTTTTTGGTGCGCGTCTGGGCTAACAGGTTGCTTAGCAATGCCGCAAGGAGCCAGAGATGCAGGAAAATTCAGGGCCGCCCGAAGAGCCCCAAGCCGGGCCGGCCGACACCGCGCATCAAAAGGGCTCTGTGCCGATCTTCAACCTGCCGGGCGGCATCCTTTTGTCGCTCGCAGTGCTCAGTGTCATCTATGCCCTGCAGGCTCTGGTCTTCAGCGAAGATACCAATGCCTGGATCGCATTTGAATTCGGTTTCTCGCCGCTGCGCTATGTCTATCCGCTGGCAGACCAGACGCTGGCCTGGATCTGGACGCCGGTGACCTACTCGCTGCTGCATGGCAGTTTTGAACATCTGGCTTTCAACGGCCTCTGGCTCGCAGCCTTCGGCACCCCGGTCTACCGCCGGATCGGGGCAGTTCGTTTTGTTATCTTCTGGGTGATTTCGTCCATGGCTGGGGCGGGCCTGCACGCTGTCGTCAACTGGGGCTCGCCGTCATTGATGGTCGGCGCCTCCGGCGTGATCTCGGCGCTCATGGGAGCAGCCTGCCGCTTTGCCTTTGGTGGACGCCAGCGCGGTTACCTGCAGGCATTCGGCATCGAGCCGCCCTTGCTTTCGGTGCCGGCGGCACTGGCCGATCGCACGGTCCGGGTTTTCATCATCGTCTGGTTTCTCGGCAATGTCGCCGTCGCCTTCGGCTTGCCACTGTTCGGAGATTATGCCGGCATGATCGCCTGGGACGCACATATCGGTGGTTTCCTGTTCGGATTCCTCTGCTTCCGCCCCTTCGATCCCTACAGCAGATCGGTGCGAAATCGCTAAAAATATCTAAATATTGCATTCCTCTTGAATAACATGCACCATTTGTGGATCGCCGCTTTGGGACGGGCTAGCGGTGAGTCCAGACGTGATGAATGTGAGGAGGAAAGCATGACAGCATCTGCCAGAAGCATACTCGAACAGAAGGGCCGTGACGTCGTAACTGTCGGTCCGAACGTCACACTGGGTGAAGCCGCCCATATCCTGGAAGAAAACAAGATCGGTGCGGTCGTGGTTGTCGGCATGGAGAACCGGATCGTCGGGATTTTCACGGAACGCGATGTCGTGCGTGCCATCGGTCAGAACGGCCGTGATGCCTTTGATCAGCCGATTTCCACCTTGATGACCGCCAACGTCTATCGTTGCCGCGAGGACACCAGCGTCAATGAACTGATGGAAATGATGTCCGCCCGGCGTTTTCGCCACGTGCCGGTGGAAGACAATGGCAAATTGTCGGGAATCATCTCGATCGGCGACGTGGTAAAGTCCCGCATCCGCGAGATCGAGACTGAGGCCGAACAGATCAAGGCTTATATTGCGGGATAAGTAACGCCCGACAGCGTTACCCCGGATTTCTCATGCACCTCTGCGTGCAGGATTAAGGCGCCGCTCGCTGTCGCAATCCGTCCGGTCAGCGGGCGACTGCTTCCTGCATGCGTCGAATTTCGGTGATTCGGGACTTGGTTTCCGCATAACCGCGCTCGATCGCTTCGCCAGCCCGGTGAAATTCCGAAAGTCCGATATCGTTGACGCGCGGATGAAGCGCCAGATCCGGCGGGTCTCCGGCAAGGCGAGCCCGCGAAATCCGGTCCTGGATGATATTGAAAGCCTGGACCATGACGCCGGTCAGGCCCATGCGGTTCGGATCCCGGACGGGTTCGCTGGTGGTTTCCACCAGTTCGCCAGCGCGATGCTTGACCACGGCCGAGCGGCCGAACAGGTCGTAGTTGAGGTTGACCGCCATGACGATCGGTTGCTCGAGCGCCCTACACACAGAGACCGGTACCGGATTGACCAGCGCTCCATCGATCAGCGTGCGATTGTTACAGCGCACAGGCTCGAAAATGCCGGGCAGGGCGTACGATGCCCGCAACGCCGTGATCAGGTGTCCGCCGTCGATCCACACTTCATGACCGCTGTTGAGTTCCGATGCCACCGCCACGAATGGCTTGGGCAGATCCTCGATCATCAGCCCCTGCAGATGTTCCTGCATCCGCTTGGTCAGGCGCATGCCGCCGAGCAGGCCGCCGCCGCCGATTGTCAGGTCGAGCAGGGAGGCAATGCGGCGCATGGTCAGCGAGCGGGCGAAAACTTCAAGCTCGTCCAGTTTGCCAGCGAGATAGCAACCGCCGACCAGCGCACCGATCGACGTGCCGGCAATCATGCCGACTTCGATGCCTTCCTCGTCAAGGGCACGCAGAACGCCGATATGGGCCCATCCGCGGGCCGCTCCCCCGCCAAGAGCCAAGGCGACCTTGGGTTTCTTCGGTGGTTGGGGTTGGGTCGGCAGACCGGATCCCAGGCCGCTCGCTTCCCCGACCGAAGGCGCTTCACGCCCGGCTCCGCTGGATCTTAAACTCCAGTTCAGCATCTCCGTATCCCTCACAAGCTGAACACTCCGGCTCGTATTAGGACACTCTATGCTTACGATTTCGTTTAGTTCAAGGTGACCGGACTAAGCCTTGTAGACAGAATCCGGATCAAAGTGCCGGTGATCGTCGGCAATCGTCAGCGCCGGCGCTCCATCGACGATCAGCGCCTGCCGATAGAAGCACGAACGTCGCCCGGTGTGGCAGGTGGCATCGTGGCCGGCCACTTCGACCTTCAGCCAGAGCGCATCCTGGTCGCAGTCGACGCGGATTTCCTTGACCGACTGCAGATTTCCGGAGCTTTCGCCCTTCTTCCAGATCTTAGCCCGCGAACGGCTGTAATAGTGGCCAATGCCCGTCTCCAGCGTCAGCGCGATCGCTTCGGCGTTCATGTGGGCCACCATCAGCAGGACGCCGTCGCGCGCGTCGGTGACAACGGCGGTCACCAATCCATGAGCGTCAAATTTAGGCGTGAAGGCCAGCCCCTCTTCAAGAACGGTCTTGTCGGAGGAGGGGGCGTCGAAGTCGATGCTGGTCATTGGCAGGCGAAACCCTCAGAGGCTCACCGGCTCCGCACCATGGACATGAAGCGCGCCTGATCGGCAGCATTGTCCTTGAAAGCGCCGGTGAAGGTTGTGGTCAGTGTCGTGGAGCCAGATTTCTGGACGCCCCGCATGGCCATGCACATATGCTCGGCCTCGATGAAAACCGCAACCCCGCGTGGCTTCAAGGTACCCTCGATCGCATGGGCGATCTGCGCCGTCATGTTTTCCTGCGTCTGCAGGCGCCGTCCGAAGACGTCGACGACACGGGCAATCTTGGAGAGGCCGAGAACGCGGCCCTTCGGCAGATAGGCTACATGAGCCTTGCCGATCACCGGCAGCATATGGTGCTCGCAATGCGAGAAGAACGGAATGTCGCGGACGAGAACCATGTCATCGTATCCGCCGACCTCTTCGAACGTCCGGCCAAGAACCTCTTCGATATCCGCCCCGTAACCTGAAAACAGTTCGCCATAGGCTTTGGCAACGCGCGCCGGCGTATCCTGCAGGCCTTCGCGCTCCGGATCATCGCCGGCCCAGAGCAGCAGGGTGCGAACGGCCTGTTCGGCTTCCTCGCGCGTCGGGCGCGGCGCTTCCGCGGTCAACTTCTTGACGATGGCATCCATGCCTTTGATCTCCCGGTCCTGACTGTCGCGGACCGCCTGTTTCGCTTTTTCAGACTGTAAATGCGCAATGCGGTTCATATTGCAAGTCCGTTCTGCCAATTAACATCTGCGACACATCATCTGCGGCCAGCACTCTTGTAACATTTGGCGCAGCGACACACATGCAATATAGTTTCACCAAAGGCCCTGAAAAGGGAATGGATTGCGACGGACTGTGGCAAAGGTGCTGACAGCCTGGCAGCATCCACACCGCGCAATATATGACATCTACGGGCTGCACGGATCGACAATGGACGACATCTACAACACCAAAATCCTCGAATTTGCCGGCAATATCAGCCATGTCGGCATTCTGCCCGATGCGCAGGCAACGGCGGAGAAACACTCGAAGCTTTGCGGATCGCGGGTGCGCGTGCATCTGTCGGTCGACAACGACATGGTCAGTGAATTCTCCCATGAGGTGAAGGCCTGCGCGCTCGGCCAGGCCTCGTCCGGGATCATGGCAAGGCATGTCATCGGTGCGACACCGGCGGAGATACGCCAGGCCCGCGTCGATATGCTGGCAATGCTCAAAGAGGGCGGCGAGGGGCCGAGCGGACGCTTTGAAGACATGCGATTCCTCAAGCCCGTTCGCGACTACAAGGCGCGCCATGCCTCGACCATGCTGACCTTCGACGCAGTGGTCGACTGTCTCGATCAGATCGAGCATGCTGCCATGCCGGCTCAGGCCAGCTGATCATGTGTGACGGGTCTGATTGTGGCCAGCACCCGCCGTCGCGGTCTTTGTCGAAAGGCCGCAACTGGTCCGGCCCTTTCCGCAAGACACCCGGCCGCATTTTCGGCATGGCGATGATCAGGCTCTACCAGCTCAGCCTTTCCAGCCTGATCGGCAGTTCCTGTCGCCACATGCCGACCTGTTCGGAATATGGCTATGAAGCTGTCGCCCGTCACGGCCTGTGGGGCGGCGGCTGGATGACGCTGTTTCGCGTTTCCCGTTGTGGCCCAGGTGGTACCTGGGGTGTAGACCCCGTGCCGGAAGCAATGCCGCTTTCCATCCGCTGGTATGCGCCCTGGACCTATTGGCAAATCGGCCGCCAGAGCCACGACTGAGCCGCCTGGAGACGCCAGCAAATTCCTTTACTCAAAGCGCCTTTCGGCTTATCAAGCCGGCGTTCAATGGCCGGGCAAATCACCCGGCAACTTTCACCACCCGCATTCGTTGGCGGGACTGGATAAGGAGACTACCATGTCTGATACCGTTTCCCTGAAGTTCCCCGATGGTTCCGTCCGTGAGTATGCCGCAGGCACGACCGGTCGCGAGGTCGCCGAAGCCATTTCCAAGTCGCTTGCAAAGAAGGCTGTCGCGATTGCGCTGGACGGCACTTTGCGCGACCTGTCCGATCCCGTCGTCGACGGCCTGATCGAAATCGTCACCCGCACCGACGCCCGCGCTTTGGAACTCATCCGTCACGATGCGGCTCACGTCATGGCCGAAGCCGTGCAGGAGCTTTGGCCCGGCACCCAGGTGACCATCGGCCCGGTCATCGAGAACGGCTTCTATTACGACTTTGCCAAGAATGAGCCCTTCACGCCGGAAGATCTGCCCAAGATCGAAAAGCGGATGAAGGAGATCATCCAGCGCAACAAGCCGTTCACCAAGGAAATCTGGCCGCGCAACAAGGCCCGGGAAGTTTTCGCGGCCAAGGGCGAGGCCTACAAGGTCGAACTGGTTGATGCGATCCCGGCAGACCAGGATCTGAAGATTTACTATCAGGGCGACTGGTTCGACCTGTGCCGTGGTCCGCACATGGCCTCCACGGGCCAGATCGGCATGGCGTTCAAGCTGATGAAGGTCGCCGGCGCCTATTGGCGCGGCGACAGCAACAACCCCATGCTGACTCGCATCTACGGCACGGCCTTTGCCGAGCAGGAGCAACTCGACAACTATCTGCACATTCTTGCGGAAGCGGAAAAGCGCGACCACCGTAAGCTTGGCCGCGAGATGGATCTTTTCCATTTCCAGGAAGAGGGTCCGGGCGTCGTCTTTTGGCATGGCAAGGGCTGGCGCATGTTCCAGACCCTCACCGCCTACATGCGCCGCCGCCTGAATGGCTCCTACGAGGAAGTCAACGCACCGTTGGTTCTCGATAAGTCGCTTTGGGAAACGTCCGGTCACTGGGGCTGGTACCAGGAGAACATGTTCGCGGTGAAATCGGCGCATGCCTTCACCCATCCGGATGACAAGGAAGCGGACCAGAAGATTTTCGCGCTCAAGCCGATGAACTGCCCTGGCCACGTGCAGATCTTCAAGCACGGGCTGAGGTCTTACCGGGAATTGCCCGTTCGGCTCGCCGAGTTCGGTACGGTCCATCGCTACGAGGCATCCGGCGCGCTGCATGGCCTGATGCGTGTGCGCGGCTTCACGCAGGACGACGCCCATGTCTTCTGCACGGAAGAGCAGATGGCAGCCGAATGCCTGCGCATCAACGACCTGATTCTCTCGGTCTACGAGGACTTCGGCTTCAGCGAGATCGTCGTGAAGCTTTCGACCCGTCCGGAGAAACGCGTCGGTTCCGACGACCTCTGGGATCGCGCCGAAAGCGTCATGCTGGATGTTCTGAAGACTATCGAGGAACAGTCGGGTGGCCGTATCAAGACCGGCATCATGCCGGGCGAGGGCGCGTTCTACGGTCCTAAGTTCGAATATACCCTGCGGGACGCAATCGGACGCGAATGGCAGTGCGGCACGACGCAGGTGGACTTCAATCTGCCGGAACGCTTCGGCGCCTTCTACATCGACCAGGCATCGGAAAAGAAGCAGCCGGTGATGATCCACCGTGCCATCTGCGGTTCGATGGAGCGTTTTCTCGGCATTCTGATCGAAAACTTCGCCGGCCACATGCCGCTGTGGTTTGCGCCGCTGCAGGTCGTCGTTGCCACCATCACCTCGGATGCCGACGACTATGGTCGTGAAGTCGCCGAGCAACTGCGCGATGCCGGTCTGCAGGTCGAGACCGATTTCCGCAACGAGAAGATCAACTACAAGGTCCGCGAGCATTCGGTGACCAAGGTTCCGGTGATCATCGTCTGCGGCAAGCGCGAAGCGGAAGAGCAGACGGTCAATATCCGTCGTCTCGGCTCGCAGGAGCAGGTGTCGATGAACTTGGCCGAAGCTGTTGCCGTGTTGGCCGGTGAGGCGACCCCGCCGGACGTCAAGCGCAAGCTCGCGGCCCGGGCAGCCCGCTGACACGACAATAGGCGGCAAAAGAACCGCTGACAGGGCCGGGACGTGTCCGGCCCTGTCAGAAATGTGTCATCGAAATGCGATAATGCAATTGGCAAGATAGTCCGACGGTCGATTGAGGTGGCCAGTGCAGTTCAAAGAACTCTCCTATGCCAACGAACGCGATCCGCGCCTGAAGCGATGGTTCATCCGGTCCATCGAAGGCCTTTCCGGACGCGACCGATATACCCGCCTCTATGACATCTGGCGCCATGACATTGTCGGCAAGACCGAGCGTGTCTTCGGCAAGATGCTCGATCTGATCAATGTCGACCTGCAAGTGCAGGGCGAATGGCCACCTGCCAGGATACCGGATGGCCCGATCGTGATCGTCGCCAACCATCCGTTCGGCATCGGCGATGGCATTGCTGTGCTGGCGCTTGCCGAGCAACTAGGCCGTCCGTTTCGCGTCCTCATCAATAACGAGCTTCTCAAGGTTCCGGAACTGGCGCCGTATTCACTACCGGTGTCGTTCGAGGAGACCAAGGATGCGCTGGCGATCAACATGCGGACCCGCCATGAAGCGGTGCGGCTGTTGAAGGAAGGCGTCACCGTGGTGATTTTCCCCGCTGGTGGCGTCGCAACCGCAAAAAAGGGTTTTGGCCGAGCCGAAGACCTGCCGTGGAAGATCTTTCCCGCCAAACTCATCCAGGCAGCCAAGGCGAACGTCGTTCCGGTGTTTTTCGAAGGCCAGAATGGCCGACTTTTCCACCTGGCCAGCAAGCTCTCGTTGACCCTGCGCGTCTCGCTGCTCATTCGCGAATTTCGCCGGCTCTCCGGCTCGACCATCCGTGCGCGTGTCGGCCAGATGATGACATGGGACGAATTGAGCGCCTTGCAGGATCGCAAGGATCTTCTGTCGAAGCTCTTTGGTGCCGTGTTCAGCATGGCGCCACCGCCGCGCCGGGCATTCCGCAAGGCGGGCTGAAGCCTATTTGGTCAGCTGCAGTTCGACATCGCTGTTGCGTCCTGCCACGACCTTGAAATCCCGCTGGTAGATCTTGTCCTTGTTGCGCGCGATGGCGGTATAGTCGCCTTCCGACAGGACCATGAACGGAAATGCACTGACGCTTTCGGCAACGACGTCGCCACCGGATGTCAGGACAGACCAGGCCGTGTCGGCGATTGCCTCGCCGCCTTCGTCCGAGACCAGCTTGAAGCCGATCTGGGATGCGCGGTGCTGGATCGTCGCTTCGGTCAGTTTTCCGGCTTCGACCTTGATATCGGCGCGCACCGCTGCATTGATCGTCCCATATTCCGATACCACGTGATAGGTCCCGGCATTGAGCCTGATGATCGTGTTCGGCTTCACGTCGGCCAGAACCAGGCCTCGCTCGCCATCCTCCTTCATCTCGGTCGAGTAGATGTCAAAGCTGAGGTCCTTGTCCGGGATCTGCGTGTCCGGCCCGGATATCGCGCTGAGCAGCAGACCACCCGCATCCAGGACCATGACCTGATCCGCGACATCGCCCTGGTTCGGGATCGAGAGTTTCTTGGTCGCGCCGGCGCGTCCAAACGAAACATTGACGAAGTAGTCTCCCGGGGCGAGCTGGAAATCGGCAGAACCGCCTTCGGCACTGGCCAGAAGCGGCAGTTTTCCGTCCGGGCCGGGAATAGGGCTGAAGACGCGCCAGGACAGGCCATGCTGCATCGGGTCGCCGTCATTGGTCAGCTTGGCTTCAAGCTTGACGCTGCGGCTCTGGATCACCGGTGCGAGCGCTGTGGCATCTGGTGCCGAGAACGCTTTGAGCTTCGGCATTTTGGTCGAGCCGTTGAGTTGCTTGAAGGTCTCGAAGGCTTCCTGACCATAACTTGTTCCCGCGACCACGAGGGTCGCGCAAAACCCGAGAGCGAGCCGGGTCACATTTCGATGGCCTGTCATGCGATGCACTGTTGGTTGACTTCCTGTCCAATGCCAGCAAGTTCAATCCGAACGTGGTGGCAATTTCAAGACAAGTCTGCCACCCGAAGGCTTTCTAAGGTGTTTCAAGATGAAAAATGATATCAAATTAGTGGATTATTTGAGCGTCCGTCGCTCTGTCCCTGCTTTTCAGATGTGTGAGCCCGGTCCGAATCGCGAAGAGATCGAAGCGATTCTGACTTTGGCAGTACGCGTACCGGACCATGGCAAGATCGCGCCTTGGCGCTTTGTGGTCTATCGCGGCGCAGAGCGGGCTCGCCTTGGCGAGGAGCTTCTGGCCATGGCCATCACAAAAAATCCCGACCTGTCGGCCGAAATGATCGAGGTCGAGCGCAACCGGTTTACCCGTGCGCCGGTCGTCATCGCCGTGATCTCGACAGCGGCTCCCCATTTCAAGATCCCGGAATGGGAGCAGATCATGTCGGCCGGTGCCGTATGCCTCAATCTGCTGATGGCTGCCAATGCACATGGATACGTCTCAAATTGGCTGAGCGAATGGTTCGCCTTCGATCAGCAGGCCTATCCTTTGCTGGGCGTTAATCCGGGTGAGAAGGTAGCCGGCTTCATTCATATCGGCTCGACGACCTTTCCGATCATCGAGCGTCCGCGTCCGGCACTTGCCGATGTCGTGACCTGGCAGGGCGGTGACGATTGATGTTCTACGACACGCAAAGCAACGCCCACGGCATGGCCCACGATCCCTTCAAGGCGATCGTGGCGCCGCGTCCGATTGGCTGGATCGGCTCCAGGGGCAGGGACGGCAGCCGCAATCTATCGCCCTACTCCTTCTTCAATGCCGTCAGTGACCGACCGAAGATCGTCATGTTCTCGTCGAGCGGACGCAAGGATTCGCTGCGAAATGTCGAGGAGACCGGCGTGTTTACAGCAAACTTCGTCTCTGGCCCTTTGATCGGTGCGATGAACGCCTCTTCGGTGGCAGTACCTTATGGCACTGACGAATTCGCGATTGCCGGTCTGACACCGGTCGATGGCCGCGTCGTCGATGCGCCTTACGTTGCCGAAGCTGTCGCCGCTCTCGAATGTCGGGTAACGACGATCACGACATTGAAGGACATGAACGGCGCCGACACCGACAGTCATGCAGTGTTTGGCCAGGTCGTCGGCATTCACATCGATGAAAGCGTGATCCGTGAAGGTCGTTTCGACCTGGCGCTCGCCCAGCCGATCATGCGTCTTGGTTATATGGACTACGCCGGGATTGGTCCCATTTTTGAGCTTGGCAGGCCGAAACTTCCCACAGCTGGCTGATCGCCAGTCCGCATCCGAATCGAAAATCGCCAGCTGACGGCGGCCTTGCGGCGTGCTCCTTGGTCTCGTTGTCCGCCGTGATTTCATCTGATCCAGCCGTCAGGGCGCAAAATTCGACAGATGCAGCCGGTTAACGAACGTGGTGAACAATTCATAAAGACTTTGTCGCTAGCGTCGAAATCAAGGTCTTCGGGCCTATGGCATTTCTCGTAGCGAGTGGGTTTGACAGTGATCGTGGCAACTTTTCTGCGTTGGGTTGAAACGGCAAGGACTCAGGATCGAGCCCGAGCAGCCAATACGCTGGCGAGAGCCTATCTGCGCACAGCAATCACTCCCGGCGAGCGGCAGGCAGCCCAGGCGGCCATGACTTACCTTCTCGACGATCCGTCGCCACAGGTTCGTCTGGCGCTGGCCGAGGTTCTGGCTTGCGAGCCCAATGCACCTCGCGCGATCATGATCTCCCTGGCCGAGGATCAGCCAGAGATTGCCTCTGCCGTCATTCTCCTCTCGCCGGTGCTGGCCGATGCCGATCTCGTCGATATCGCCGGGCGTGGCACGGTGGAGACCCGCGCGCTGGTAGCCGCGCGCCAGACCGTCAGTGTCGGCGTAGCTGCAGCCCTTGCCGAGATCGGCGATGCGGCCGAACTTGAGGTTTTGCTGGAAAATTCCGGCGTCTGTTTTACCCGTTTCACCCTGCGCCGCATTGCCGAGCGTCACGGCCGCAACGAACATATCCGTGCGCTTCTGCTAGAGCGCGAAGACCTTCCTGCCGGTGTTCGACAGCTGCTGGTCCAGTTTGTCGCTGAAGCCCTGGCAGGCTCGGATCTCGTCCGTGGCGCTGTTGGAATGCGCCGCATCGAGCGGGTGGCGCGTGAAGCCAGCGATACGGCGACCATGGCGATCGTCGGCACGGTTCTCGGCGATGAACTGGGGCCGCTTGTCGAGCAGTTGCGCGAGGCAGGTCGCCTGACACCGGCCTTTCTCATGCATGCGCTCTGCGCCGGCCGTACCGATTTCTTTGCCTCGGCGATCGTCTCGATTTCAGGCCTGGAAGAGCGCCGGGTGCGCTCCATTCTGGCGACGGGCCGTTTTCATGCGGTTCGTGCCTTGCTGGAAGCAGCAGGCCTCGGCCGCGATCTGAGCGCACTGTTCGTCGATGCCATAATGCAATGGCGTGATCTCATCCAATCGACCCATGGGCTCGATCTTGATCACATCGCCGACAGGTTGATCCGCCGCTATCGCAATGAAGCAAATCTCAGCGATGCGGCAAGAGCACTTCTCGATGTGGTGGAGCGTCTGGCAATCGCCGAGGAGCGTCGCCTCGCTCGTGACTACGCCTCAGGCATTGCGCTGGCTGCGGCCTGACCCGCTATCGAACAATCTTCTTCGCCACCCAGGAGTAGCTGTCGGAAACGACATGAATGGGTGTCTCGAAAATCATCTTGATTTGCGCCGTGCCCGGCAGCACTTCGCGGATCGTGTCCATAGCGCGCGCAGCAAGTGTCTTCTTTTCAGCCTCTGGCGGTTCAACGTCCGGAGCCGTTGCTTCGACGGATGGAGCAGGCATGGCGACAGGAATGCCGTCCGGATGCGGTTCCTGGCACACGGCAACCGCTGTCGGGTAGCTGATGTTGGAATAGCGCTCCAGCACGGTTTCGGCCGCCGCATCGCAGAGCGAGATTGAAACGAAACGCTCCGGTGGGGTCTCCACATATTCGCATTCGTTGACACTGTCGTCGCAGCCCAGGATCGTCATCAGGATCAAAGCTGTCTTCATTGCGGAATGGCTCCTTGCGCGGCAGTGTCGGTTGGAATGCAGGCTTGACGAAACAAGACGATTGCAGCCAAAGCAAGACAGAAAATTGCAAGCCAGCGGGAGAAGCATTTTATGACTGTCAAAGTCGCATGCGAGCCTGTTCGCCAACCCGACATCGCCCGGTTGCTGGAATTGTCGGATTCTTACATGGCGACGCTCTACCCGGCCGACAGCAATCATGCGCCCGACCTCGATAGCCTCGACAAACCGGGGGTATCCTTCTTCGTCGCGCGCTGGGACGGAGAGATTGCAGGCTGTTGCGCCTTGGTTCGCAAGCCCGACGGCACCGGCGAGATCAAGCGGCTGTTCGTCGCTGCACAGGCGCGCGGTCAATCGCTCGGCAAGTGTTTGATGCAGGCTGTCGAGCAGGCAGCGCGGCAGTCGAATCTATCCGCGATTCGGCTTGAAACCGGTATTCATCAACCGGAAGCGATCGCGCTTTATCGCAGGCTTGGCTATGTGGATATTGCACCTTTTGACGACTACGAGCAGGATCCGCTCAGCCTGTTCATGGAAAAGCGGCTCTGAATACGACCGGCCCAGCGAGCGGGTGCCGCATGTGGCCAATATTGCTGTTCTGGTGCAAATCTGGCGCTGTCAAATCCGGTTCTTGGTAAAATCCCGGTGTTTGCATGCAAGCGCACTTGGCCGTGTCATGAAAATATGAGATCAGCGCATAGGTTTTGGCCGTGCGCGGTCGCTTGTGTCTTTACAGTTGCATTGGACGATCATGCTCCAGAAATTCTTCGCCTTTTACCGCCCGTATCGGGGCCTGTTCCTGATCGACTTCGGTTGCGCGATCATCTCCGGCCTGCTGGAGCTTGGTTTTCCGATGGCGGTGAAGCTGTTTGTCGATATCCTGCTGCCGAGTGCGCAATGGGGTGTCATTCTGGCCGCGTCGATCGGCCTGCTTGTGATTTACGTGATCAATACCGGCCTCATGGCGGTCGTCACCTATTGGGGCCACATGCTCGGCATCAATATAGAGACCGACATGCGCCGGCTCGCCTTCAGCCACATTCAGAAGCTGTCGTTCCGCTATTTCGACAACCAGAAGACCGGTCATCTCGTCGGGCGCCTGACCAAGGACCTGGAAGAGATCGGCGAGGTGGCCCATCACGGCCCGGAAGACCTGTTCATCGCGGTGATGACATTCCTTGGCGCCTTCGCGCTGATGCTGTCGATCAATGTGCAGCTGGCACTGCTGACCGCCGTTGTCGTACCTTTGACCGCCTTTGTCACCAGCCGCTTCGGCCGCCGCATGACCGACAATTTCCGCTCGCTCTTCGGCCGTGTCGGCGATTTCAACGCCCGCATCGAAGAGAATGTCGGCGGTATCCGCGTCGTGCAGGCCTTTGCCAACGAGGCCCATGAGCGCGCACTGTTCGAACGCGACAACCAAAACTACCGCACCACCAAGCTCGAAGCCTACCGGATCATGGCGGCCAGCACCTCGATGTCCTACATGAGCATGCGGCTGATCCAGATGATCGTGATGATCGTCGGGGCCTATCTGGTGCTCTGGGGTGAACTGACCAATGGCGGCTTCGTCAGCTTCCTGCTGCTGGTCGGCGTCTTCTTCCGCCCGGTCGAAAAGATCAATTCGGTGATTGAAACCTATCCCAAGGGCATTGCCGGCTTCCGCCGCTTCACGGAACTGATGGAAACCGAGCCGGATATCGAGGATGCGCCGGACGCGATCGAGGCACCGGCGCTGAAGGGCGATATCGCCTTCAACAAGGTTTCCTTCGGTTACTCTGCCGACAAGTCCGTGCTACGCGACATCGACCTGTCGATCCACGCAGGCGAGACTGTCGCTTTCGTCGGCCCCTCGGGTGCGGGCAAGACCACACTCTGTTCGCTTCTGCCGCGTTTCTACGAGGTTTCCGGTGGTTCAATCACCGTGGACGGTATCGACATCCGCAAGCTCTCCCTGGCCTCCCTGCGTGGCCAGATCGGCATTGTCCAGCAGGACGTATTCCTGTTCGGCGGCACCGTGCGTGAAAACATCGCCTATGGCCGGCTGGACGCCTCCGATTTCGACATTCTGGAAGCGGCCCGTCGGGCAAGGCTCGATGGCGTGATCGCCACCATGCCGGATGGTCTTGATACGGTGATCGGCGAGCGTGGCGTCAAGCTGTCCGGTGGCCAGAAGCAGCGTCTTGCCATTGCCCGCATGTTCCTCAAGAACCCGCCGATCCTGATCTTGGACGAGGCGACCTCGGCGCTCGACACCGAAACAGAGCGGGCAATCCAGCAATCGCTGTCGGAGCTGTCCGAAGGCCGGACCACGCTGGTGATCGCCCATCGTCTTGCCACCATTCGCGACGCAGCACGTATTGTCGTGGTCGATCAGAGCGGAATTGCTGAAACCGGGACGCATGACGAGCTTCTGCGCCAACCCGGCGCTTACGCGCGTCTTTACCATGCGCAGTTCGGTGCCGAAGCGGCTGAATAGAGGGAAAGCTTGCCGCTGGCGCCAAAGCGTTGCGGCCCATCACGGAAGGTCGGTCCGGTATTCGCTGGACCGTTTGAGCCGGGTCAGACTGCTGTGGTCTGCTTCGTCACGATCACGTCCGCGGTCTTCGGCATCGGCTGTGGCTCAAGCGCCATCGGATCCGGTATGTCGGAAAGCTCGACCTCCCGCATCCATTCGCGCCAGATCGAGACGATCAGAGCCATCAGGACCGGGCCGATGAACAATCCGAGAAAGCCCATCGTCTTCACGCCGCCGATCAGGCCGAAAAACGTCGGCAGGAAGGGCAGTTTGATCGGCCCGCCGACCAGCTTCGGCCGCACCGTCTTGTCGACGATGAACAGTTCGACCGTTCCCCAGACAAACAGGGCGATGCCGGCGAACAGCGATCCGCTTGCCATCAGATAGACGCTGACCAGCGTGAAGGAAAGCGGCGCTCCGCCGGGGATCAGAGCCATGACGCCGGTGAGCACGCCGAGGGTGACGGGTGAGGGCACGCCGGCGAGCCAGTAGGCAATGCCGAGCACGATGCCTTCGCCGATCGCGATCAGCGTCATGCCGGTGACGGTCGAGCTGATCGTCGCGGGCACAACGCGCGAGATGCGTTCCCAACGGGCTGGTAGGATGCGTTCGCCGAGCAGGTCCAGCTGGCGTGTGAAGGAGGCTCCATCGCGGAAGACGAAGAACAGCGCGATCAGCATGAACAGCATGGTCAGAAGCAGATGGAACGCACCGTCACCGAGCGCAATCACTGCCCGGTAGATATTGCCGATATTGGCACCACTGACGATCTGGACCAGTTCGCCGATCGCGCCGGGCGAGCCGATGCGATGTATCCACTGGTCGGCCAGCCATTCGCCGACACCTGGCAGTGCCAGGATCCACTCCGGCGGCGGAGCCCCATGCTTGTTGACCTCGAGCGCCCAGCCGATCCAGTCGCGCAATTCGCCGACAGCATAGGTGGCGGCAATGCCGATCGGCACGATCAGGAACGCGAGGATGAGAATGATCGCGATCGTTGCGCCGATCGTGGTATTGCCGCCGACACGATTGAGAATCTTCCGGTAGACCGGCCAGCTGGCAAAGGCGATGACCAGTGAGGCCAGAACCGGCACGATAAAACCGTGGAAGAAATAGATGGCGGCGATCGCAATCAGCACGAGAAGCCAGCGTGCAGCCGAAATCGGCGTAACGAGTGCCGTTCTGCTCGGAGCCACAGGCCCAAGCCAGCGTGGCGCATCCTGCAGCTTGCGATCCTCTTTCTTACGCACGTTCACACTTTCTGGTTGTTTCAGTCTCACACTATGGGCGATTGTGGCAACGCCATGCAAGACGCACTTGGCTGCTTTCACATAGTGTGTCTCGCGCACCAGCGCAAATCCACCATAGTGCTCGAAAATGTCGCGGCTGTGTCACCGGATGCGAAAACCCGCCAGACGCGGGATAGTGCCGGTCGTCTGGGCCTCGGTGTTCGGATGATGCGCGATCTTCAGATATCCAGATTCTCGGCAAACGCCGCACGATCCTGGATGAACCTGAAACGGGCTTCCGGCTTGGTGCCCATCAGGGCATCGACCGCGTCGCGCGTGCCTTCGAAATCCACATCGTCGATCTCGACCTTGAGCAGGGTGCGCTTGGCCGGATCCATGGTGGTTTCTTTCAATTGCGCCGGCATCATTTCGCCGAGGCCTTTGAAACGGCCGATTTCGACCTTCTTGCCCTTGAAGGTGGTTTCCATCAGTTCGGCGCGATGTGCGTCGTCGCGGGCATACACGGTCTTGGCACCCTGGCGGATGACATAGAGCGGCGGCACGGCCAGATAGAGATGGTTGCCACGGATCAGTTCCGGCATTTCCTGATAGAAGAACGTGATCAGCAGCGATGCGATATGCGCGCCGTCGACATCGGCATCCGTCATCACCACAATGCGCTCATAGCGCAGGTCTTCTTCGCGATATTTCGTCCGCGTTCCACAGCCCAGCGCCTGGATCAGATCGGCGATCTGCTGGTTTGCCATCAGCTTTTCACGGCTGGCACTACCGACGTTCAGGATCTTGCCGCGCAGCGGCAGGATGGCCTGGTTCTTTCGGTTGCGCGCCTGCTTGGCAGAGCCACCGGCCGAGTCGCCCTCGACGATGAACAGTTCAGCACCTTCGGCGGTGTTCTGTGCGCAGTCGGCCAGCTTGCCCGGCAGGCGCAGTTTGCGCACGGCGGTCTTGCGGTTGACTTCCTTCTCCTTGCGGCGGCGCAGTCGCTCCTCGCAGCGCTCGATGACCCATTCGAGCAGCTTGGCCGCCTCATTGGGATTGTCGGCGAGATAGTGGTCGAACGGGTCGCGCAGCACGTTTTCGACAAGGCGCTGGGCCTCGACGGTCGCCAGCTTGTCTTTCGTCTGGCCGACGAATTCCGGCTCGCGGATGAATACCGACAGCATGCCGACGGCAGAAATCATCACGTCGTCGGTGGTGATTTCCTTGGCGCGCTTGTTCTGGGTCAGTTCCGCGTAGTTCTTCAGGCCTTTGGTCAGCGCGATGCGCAGACCCGCTTCGTGCGTGCCGCCCTCGGGCGTCGGGATCGTATTGCAATAGGAATGCAGAGCCGGATCGCCACCATACCAGGTGACGGCCCATTCCATGGCACCGTGGCCGCCGGTCTTTTCCGTCTTGCCGGCAAAAATTTCGCGGGTGACGGTGAATTCCTTGCCGAGCGTTGCCGCAAGGTAATCCTTCAGGCCGCCGGGGAAGTGGAAGACTGCCTTGTCCGGAATGTCGCCACCTTCCGCCACCATGCCGGGGTCACAGGACCAGCGGATTTCGACGCCGCCGAACAGATAGGCCTTGGAGCGTGCCATGCGGAAGATCCGGCCCGGATCGAATTTTGCATGGTCACCGAAGATTTGTGGATCGGGATGGAAACGCACGCGGGTACCGCGCCGATTGTGGACTTCGCCAAGTTCTTCCAGTCCGCCGATCGGCACGCCGCGCGAAAAGCGCTGGCGGTAGAGCTTGCGATTGCGGGCGACCTCGACTTCGAGCAGGTCCGACAGCGCATTGACCACGGAAACGCCGACGCCGTGCAGACCACCGGAGGTCTCATAGGCCTTGCCGTCGAACTTGCCGCCAGCGTGCAGCTTGGTCATGATCACTTCGAGCGTCGACTTGCCGGGAACCTGCGGATGCAGTTCGACCGGGATACCGCGACCGTTGTCGGTAACCGTCAGGAAGCCTTCGGTATCGAGATGCACGTCGATGAAATTTGCATGACCCGCTACGGCTTCGTCCATCGAATTGTCGATGACTTCGGCAAACAGGTGGTGCAGCGCCTTCTCGTCGGTGCCGCCGATATACATGCCCGGACGCATGCGCACAGGCTCGAGGCCTTCGAGTACCCGGATGGAGGACGCGCCATAGTCATCGCCGCCGCTCGTCGTTGGCGGTGCGGGCGTGGCTGATAGGGGGGCCTGTGCCGCCACTGGGCGTGGCTGTGCCGGAGCTGTTGGGGCAGGGGCCGAATCGGCCTCAACCTTCTGCGCCGTTGGCAGGGCGGAAAAGAGATCGTTGTCGTCCATGGCGTCGTTCGATACTTTGTCTTTGCTGTGCCGGATCAACCTGCTCGCTTCGAACTGCCGCATCTGCTGGCCCGATCGCTCTTGCGAATCACCGGGAATGTGCCAGAAAAGCGGGGCATACGCGAAGGGCTTGGCAGCCGGTACGTGGTGAAATCGGTCAAGCTTTGCGTGCCTGACTTGTCGATGGCAAGGCGCGAGCCAAAGGGAAGCTCCTCTTCGATGCAGATGTCCACAGCTCATTTCCGCACTGCGGCGATTTCGTGCGTTCTCTTTCCGTTTCTGTTGTCATCGGCATTCGCCGCGGAACCGCTGAAACCGTTCAAGGACGACCTGTTTTCCAACCAGACGGTGCTGGAAAGCCGCGATGGCGGCGATTTTACCATTGTTGACTATCAAGAGCTACGCGACATCAACGGTCGCGACAGCATTCCCGAGCGCAGGGTCAGGGACAGATACGTTTCACTGGCCGTCCGACGGGTACAGGAAAATCAGACACTTGAATTGCCGAGCGGCCCTCTGGATGTTGCCCGTATCGGCAAGGATACCGGACAGGGCTTTACCGTGATTTTCATCCACGGGCGGGGCGGTGACCGTCGGCTTGGCAACAACGACATCACCTTCGGCGGCAATTTCAACCGGCTGAAGAACCTCACTGCTGCCAATGGCGGCACTTACTATGCGCCATCGATCCGCAGTTTCGACGAAAACGGTGTGTCTGCGGTGGCAGCATTGATCGACCACGCCTCTGTATCCTCCGGTGGCCGTCCGGTCGTGCTC
The DNA here is from genome assembly GCF_902706095.1 of Rhizobium sp. 18065. Lineage (GTDB taxonomy): Bacteria > Pseudomonadota > Alphaproteobacteria > Rhizobiales > Rhizobiaceae > Allorhizobium. The sequence continues at coordinate 81,379 of NZ_CACSJP010000006.1, read as the reverse complement.
GCCTGTGCCTCGATGGGAAGCTTCATTTGCTGGGGCATCGCGCGCGATGCGAAGGCTGTGGAGCAACTGTCCGGAATGGCGATCCTCGGCGGCGCGGCCGATCCCGATTTCGGCAAGAGCTCTGCGGCCAAGCGCAAATTGCCGATCTGGTTCACCCATGGAAGCCGCGACAGTGTCTATGCAGCAGCCGATCAGGTCGCACTGTACGACCGTTTGCATAAATCCGGCTACCCGACGCGGTTCACCCTGTTCGAGACCGGCGCGCATGGTACGCCGGTGCGCATGAGCGACTGGCGCGCAATCCTGTCCTGGCTGATAGGTTAGGCGCGTAACCGCACTCCGGCGGTCCACTGACATTGTTCACCCGGCCCGGCATCGGCGTTTAGCAGGCCTGTTTGCGCGGATCTTGCCGCGCGAAAGGGCGGAATAACGGGCCGCAAAGACTTGGTCTTGCGCAAGATCTAAAGTTGAATTCTCTAATGTTTTGCCGTCTGCCGTGAATTCTTGCATTTCTGGTTCACATTTTCACCATACAGCCCGAAAATCGGGCCAAAAGCGAAGGCCAATCTTTCTTTTGAAGCTGCAATTTGCTAGTTCCGCTTGAATGAATAGAGGTGGGTAAAGATATGACGCCAGATGTTCGGCCGCTGGTCGCAGGCAATTGGAAAATGAACGGGACGAGGGATTCGCTCGACCAGATCAAGGCGATTGCAGAAGGTGTACAAGGCCCGCTGTCGCAAAAGGTCGAGACGCTCATTTGCCCTCCGGCCACACTGCTCTATGTGGCAACCGCGCTGTGCACCGACAGTGCCCTGCAGATCGGCGCCCAGGATTGCCATCAGAATGCCTCTGGCGCCCACACAGGCGACATTGCAGCAGAGATGATTGCCGATTGTTTCGGTACCCATGTGATCGTCGGTCACTCCGAGCGCCGCACCGATCATGCCGAGACAGATCATCTCGTGCGCGCCAAGGCGGAAGCTGCCTATGCAGCAGACCTGACCGCAGTCATCTGCATCGGTGAAACCGCCAATGAGCGCAAGGCCGGCCAGACGCTCGACATTCTCAAGCGCCAGCTGGCAGCCTCGGTTCCTGAAGGCGCAAAGGCGGATCGCACCGTTATTGCTTACGAGCCTGTTTGGGCGATCGGCACCGGCGTGACGCCGACGACGGCGGACGTTGCCGAAGCACACGCCTTCTTGCGTGCCGAACTGGTCAAGCGCTTTGGCGCCGAAGGAAAGATCATGCGCTTGCTCTACGGCGGTTCGGTTAAGCCGTCGAACGCCAAGGAACTGATGGGCGTCGCCAATGTCGATGGTGCGCTGATTGGCGGCGCGAGCTTGAAGGCAAGCGACTTCCTCGCCATATACCGGGTCTATGAAGAGCTGACCGCCTGAAAGCGGGCCGGAAAAGCGGGCAAGGGGCTTTCTTTGCCAGCATCTCTCATGTAAAGACCCGCCAACCTTATTGATTTTGCCTTTTCGGGCAGGATGGACATTCCATGCAGACCGTATTGCTTGTTATCTACCTCATGGTCGTCGTCGCATTGATCGGCGTCGTCTTGATTCAGCGTTCTGAAGGCGGAGGTCTCGGCATCGGCGGCGGCTCGGGCTTCATGTCCGCTCGCGGCACGGCCAATGCGCTGACCCGCACCACCGCAATCCTGGCGACCCTGTTCTTCGTCATTTCCCTGGCGCTTGGCATTCTTGCCCGCTACGAGGCAAAGCCGACCGATATCCTCGACCGGATCCCGACGGGCAACGGCACGACGCAGGGCGGCGGCAGCGTTCTTGACCAGCTTCCGGGTGCAGCACCTGCAACCCAGGCACCGGCAACCACTCCGGCTGCTCCGGCGCCGGTAGACCCCAACGCTGTTCCGAATAACTGATCGGAACGCATCCAATCGCTCCGGCGGACTCTCGGGTCCGCCGGTTTTATTTTGTCTGAATTCCGCCGATCCCATAAAAATATGTGGGACAGAGTCATTAAGGGCTGGCGGAATCTCATCTTAAACGGTATCCGGTGAAGCCCATGGCGCGATATGTATTCATCACTGGCGGCGTGGTTTCCTCTCTTGGTAAAGGAATTGCGGCCGCAGCTCTCGGGGCATTGTTGCAGGCACGTGGTTACCGTGTGCGGCTGCGCAAGCTGGACCCCTATCTCAACGTTGACCCGGGCACCATGAGCCCGACTCAGCATGGCGAAGTCTTCGTCACCGATGACGGTGCCGAAACCGACCTCGACCTTGGCCACTACGAGCGGTTTACCGGTCGCTCGGCCACCAAGACCGACAACATCACCACCGGCCGCATTTACAAGAACATCATCGACAAGGAACGTCGTGGTGACTATCTCGGCGCGACCGTTCAGGTCATTCCGCACGTGACCAACGAGATCAAGGATTTCGTCATCGAAGGTAATGACGAGTATGATTTCGTCATCTGCGAGATCGGTGGCACGGTCGGCGACATCGAAGCCATGCCGTTCATGGAAGCGATCCGCCAGCTCGGCAACGACCTGCCGCGCGGCACGGCCGTCTACGTTCACCTGACGTTGATGCCGTATATCCCGGCCGCGGGCGAATTGAAGACCAAGCCGACCCAGCATTCCGTCAAGGAACTGCAGGCACTTGGCATTCATCCCGACATCCTGCTGGTGCGTGCCGACCGGGAGATCCCGCAGGCCGAGCGCCGCAAGCTGTCTTTGTTCTGCAATGTACGCGAGACAGCCGTCATCCAGGCCCTCGATGTTGCCAACATCTACGACGTTCCCATGGCCTATCACAAGGAAGGCCTCGACAACGAGGTCCTGGCGGCCTTCGGCATCGAACCGGCGCCCAAGCCGCGTCTCGACCAGTGGGAGGAGGTCTGCAACCGGATCCACACGCCGGAAGGCGAAGTCACCATCGCGATCGTCGGCAAATACACCGGCCTCAAGGACGCATACAAATCCCTGATCGAGGCACTTTACCACGGTGGTTTCGCCAACCGGGTCAAGGTCAAGCTCGAATGGATCGAGTCGGAAATCTTCGAAAAGGAAGATCCGGCGCCGTGGCTCGAAAAGGTCAACGGCATTCTCGTGCCCGGCGGCTTCGGCGAGCGTGGCTCCGAGGGCAAGATCCTGGCGGCCCAGTTTGCCCGCGAACGTAAGGTTCCGTATTTCGGCATCTGCTTCGGCATGCAGATGGCGGTCGTCGAGGCGGCACGTCATCTGGCGGGCATCGAAAAGGCTTCTTCCACCGAATTCGGCAAAACCGACGAGCCGGTCGTCGGCTTGATGACCGAGTGGATGAAGGGGAACCAGCTCGAGAAGCGTGCGTCCTCTGGCGATCTCGGTGGCACCATGCGTCTCGGCGCCTACAAGGCGGCTCTGAAGAAGGGCACCAAGATTGCCGAGATCTACGGCTCGACCGATATCTCCGAGCGTCACCGCCACCGCTACGAAGTCAACGTCGACTACAAGGACCGGCTGGAGAGCTGTGGCCTGATCTTCTCCGGCATGTCGCCGGACGGACTGCTGCCGGAAACGGTGGAATACCCGGATCACCCGTGGTTCATCGGCGTCCAGTATCACCCGGAACTGAAGTCGCGACCGCTCGATCCGCATCCATTGTTTGCAAGCTTCATCGGTGCGGCAGTCGACCAGAGCCGCCTCGTCTGAGACGAGGTCACCGCAATTCGACAAACCCGGCCTTTGTGCCGGGTTTTTTGTTGCCCGGTCCAAGCTCCGCGCAAGTTATCCGACGCAATCTCCGCGGATATTCAAGGAGATTGCCATGCGAATCGGTGAAAATTCTATCTATTCCAACGCTTACGCCGTCCAGCCGAAGAAGAGTTCCGCTGATGCGGCACTTCCCGCATCGACCTCATCGGCGACTACGTCTTCGGTCGGGGTTGAGTCGGATACCTCGGCAAAAAGCCTGACCAGCAACCTCTGGCTGCTCCAGACCGATATCTATTATTCGAAAGATGCCGAAACAGCGGCTGCGGGCAAAGACGATCTTGCGAACCAGTTCCGAGAACTTTCGGACAAGACTGCGGCCGAAAGAATCCGGGACGACTATCTTGAAAGTCACGGCATGACGGAGGAGGATCTTGCTGCACTCCCGGAAGAGGAGCGCAAGGCGATCGAGGCGGAGATCGAGCAGTCGATCAAACGCCAGTTGGGCTTCGATGAGAATGCTGGCGCTGAGGATGGTTCAACACGTGTCTGAGGATCGCCAGACGCTGGAGTTTTATGCTCGCGAAGCGACAACCTACGTTCATTGGTCCTGCACGGAGCCAAGCCGCCACCTTGATCTCTTTTTGTCAGACCTCAGCGCGAATGCGCGAATCCTTGAACTCGGATGTGGTGCTGGCAGCGACAGCGCCGCCATGATTGCCCGCGGCTTTGACGTGACCCCAACGGATGCGTCCCCTGAACTGGCAGCAAGCGCAACGAGCCGCCTTGCGCGCACGGTGTCCGTCTTGGCAGCCGGCGACCTGTCGGCAGTTTCCGAGTTTGACGCGATATGGGCAAGCGCCTGCCTGTTGCATGTCCCGCTGCAGGACCTCGCCGATGTGATTGCACGCATCAACACCGCCCTGAAACCGGAGGGTCGATTTTATGCCAGCTACAAATCAGGTCAGGCTGAGGGCAGGGACCGTTTCGGTCGCTACTACAACAATCCGTCTGCGCCGCAGCTTGAGGACATCTATCGCAACTCGTCGTGGAACAGCCTTCACATAAAGACGAACCCCGGTAGCGGCTATGATGGTGAAAGCACCACATGGCTCCATGTGACGGCTGTCAAACCGTGAGCAGAACTAGCCGATAAATGGCCGAAGCATCAGGATCGGGCAGAACTCGCCTGCATCCAGTGCCGGTGCATACGGTGGCCGTACGATCAGGCAGTCGGATTGCGCGAAGATATTCATCATCGACGAATCCTGCTTGCCGAAGCTCTCCACCCGCAATTCCCCGGCAGGATTGCGGGAAAGCCGCGCCCGAAGGTAGTCCTGTCTCCGGTCGTTTGCTGCAAGCGGCGCGGCAAGACGGGCGGTCGTCATGCGATCGGGATATGGTTGATGACCGAGCCTGGCCAGGAGCGGTTCGAGGAACAGCAGACCGCAGACCATGCTCGACACCGGATTGCCGGGAAGGCCGAGCACATGGGTCGAACCTAAACTGCCGACCATCAGCGGTTTGCCCGGCCGCATTGCGATCTTCCAGAAATCGAGCCTCATGCCGGCCGCCAGAAAGGTAGACTGGACGAGATCGTGATCGCCGACCGACGCACCACCCAGCGTGACCACGACATCGGCCCTGGCCATCTGTGCCTGCGCAATCGCATGGGTGATTTTGGCGCGATCATCCGTGACGATGCCAAGATCTATGACGTCGGCGCCGATTGCCCGGGCAAGTGCGGCAATGCCGAATGTGTTCGAGCCGATGATCTGGCTTGGGCCGGGTTGGCCGCCCGGAGAAACGAGTTCGTCTCCCGTTGCAATGATCGCCACGCGCGGCCGTCGGTAGACAGGCAGTGACGCGTGGTTCATCGCAGCAGCCAGGGTAATCCGGGTGAAATCGACGACGGTTCCTGCGTTCAGCGCAACGTCACCTTGCCTGAAGTCCTGGCCGCGCGGCCGGATATGGCGTCCGAGGGTTACCGGAAACGTAGTCCGGATCAGGTCGCCATCCAGCTTTTCGGCGTCTTCCTGCAGGAGTACGGCATCTGCGCCCGCGGGCACGGGCGCGCCGGTGAAGATCCGAACCGCTTCGCCTTCGCCTACCAGGCCGGCAAAGCCATGGCCGGCGGCCGATTCGCCGACAACGCGCAAAACAGCGCCGGGCTCTGCCGCATTTACAGCCTTGAGCGCATAGCCATCCATGGCCGAGGCGTCGAAGGGAGGTTGCGTCAGCCGCGCTTCCAGATCGTCGGCGAGCACCCGACCGTCACAGTCATGCAGAGAGAGGTGCTCAACATCGACGATCGGTCTTGCCGTCGACAGCAGTCGAGCCTGTGCCTCCTCGACCGGTAGAAGCGACATCTATTCGGCCTCCGGGTGGCGGAAAGGGCCTGACTTGCCGCCAGTCTTTTCCAGCACGCGAATGTTGCCGATCTCCATTGTCTTGTCGACAGCCTTTGCCATGTCGTAGATCGTCAGGCAGGCGATGGAAACCGCCGTGAGCGCTTCCATCTCGACCCCGGTCTTGCCGGTCAGCTTCACGGTTGCGACGACCCTGAGGCCCGGCAGTTCCGGCAGTTCGCTGATGTCGATTGTGATCTTCGACAGCATCAACGGATGGCACAGCGGGATGAGGTTCGAGGTCTGCTTCGCCGCCATGATTCCGGCAATGCGCGCCGTGGCGATCACGTCGCCTTTCTTGGCATTGCCGTCACGGATGATCTGCAGCGTCTCGGCTGCCATGCGTACCTGGCCTTCGGCCATCGCCACGCGAACCGTCTCGGCCTTGTCGCCGACATCGACCATATGCGCTTCGCCGGACGCGCCGATATGGGTGAGGCCGGTTCGGTCGCTGCTCATTCGGCGGCCAGCGCGCCGGACGCGCCGGTCAGCAGGGCACGGGTGGCTGCCGCCACGTCGTCCTGGCGCATCAGGCTTTCGCCGACCAGGAAGGTGGTGATACCGACCGCCTGCATTCGCTGGCAGTCGGCATGGGTGAATATACCGCTCTCGCCGACCAGCAGCCTGTCGGCCGGCACCATGGGCGCGAGTTCTTCGCTGACCGTGAGGCTGACGTCGAAGGTGCGAAGGTTTCGGTTGTTGATGCCGATCAACGGAGAGGTGAGCTTCAGGGCCCGTTCCATCTCCTCGGCATCGTGCACTTCGACGAGCACATCCATACCGAGCGCCAGTGCTTCGCCTTCAAGCTCGGCCGCCCGATCGTCGGACAGCGAAGCCATAATCAGCAGGATGCAGTCGGCACCCCAGGCGCGAGCCTCGACGATCTGATAGGTCTCGAACATGAAATCCTTGCGCAGCGCCGGCAACGCGCAGGCATCGCGGGCAGCCCCAAGAAACTCCGGTGCGCCCTGGAAGCTCGGCGTGTCGGTCAGCACGGAGAGGCAGGCAGCGCCGCCCGCCTCGTAAGCCGCCGCCAGCGACGGCGGATCGAAATCGGGACGGATCAGGCCCTTTGACGGGCTCGCCTTCTTGATTTCGGCAATCAGGCCAAAACGCCCCTCGGCCTGTGCCCTGACCAGCGCCTTGTAAAAGCCGCGTGGCGCGCTCTGTGTCTCGATCGTCGCCCTGAGAGTTTCGATCGGGCGAGCGGCCTTGGCCGCTGCTATTTCTTCGCGCTTGTAGATTTCGATGCGTTTGAGAATGTCGGTCATGACTGAAGCTTAGCTCGACACGGCAGAATTGGAAATGGCGATCAGCTTTTCGAGAGCAGAGCGAGCACTGCCGGTGTCGAGCGACTGGCTGGCGAGATGCATGCCTTCGGTGATATCGGCAGCCTTGCCGGCAACGATCAGCGAGGCCGCCGCATTGCACAAAGCCACGTCGCGATAGGCGGTCTTGGCCCCGTTCAGTACATCGAGCAGCGCTGCTGCATTGACGATACCGTCACCGCCGCGAATGGCGTCCAGTCCGACAGTCGGCACACCGAAGTCTGCCGGCGTCAGTTCGAACGTGGTGATTTCGCCATCTTTCAGCGCCGCGACCTGCGACGGCCCGGTGGTGGTGATTTCGTCGAGGCCACTGCCATGCACGACCCAGGCGCTCGTCAGTCCGAGATCGCGCAGCGCTTCCGCACCTGGGATCAGCCATTCCGGCGAATAGACGCCGAACAGCTGACGCTTGACATTGGCCGGGCTGGACAGCGGGCCGATAATGTTGAAAATCGTCCGCGTTCCAAGCTCCACCCGCGTCGGGCTGACATGGCGCATGGCCGGATGGTGCAACTGCGCGAACATGAACCCGATGCCCGCTTCGCGGATACAACGGGCGATCATGTCGGGATCGATATCCAGTTTGACGCCCAATTGCGAAAGCGCGTCGGCCGTTCCCGACTTCGAGCTCAAGGCCCTGTTGCCGTGCTTGGCAACGGGAACACCAGCCCCGGCAACGATCAGGGCGGCCAGCGTCGAGATGTTGTAGGTATTGGTACCGTCGCCGCCGGTCCCGACAATGTCGATCGCATCTGCCGGCGCTTCTACGGTGACCATCTTCTGGCGCATGATCGAGATGGCGCCGGCGATTTCGTCGACGGTTTCGCCACGCACGCGAAGCCCCATCAGGAAACCGCCGATCTGGGCCGCGCTGGCTTCGCCGGACATCAGGATTTCGAAGGCGTCACTCGCTTCCTGGCGCGTCAGCGACTGACGGGTGGCGATCTTCGCGATGAAGGGCTTCAAGCCGGACATTTTAGTTCCCCCCGGGCTGCTGTTAGCGGACCATGGCCTGCTGGGCCAGTGCCTGATTGAAGGTCACGCCATAGTCGGTCTGCAGCTGGGTCACCATCTGGTCGAGAATGTCGTCGCCGGCCGCATTGGCCATGGACACGATCTGCTCGTCCTCATTATTGAGCACACTGCCACTCGGCTGATCGCGCACGGCAGTGACCACCAGCAGGATCTGCGTTGTCGGGTCGGCGCCTGCAGCGCTTGCAACCGTGCCAACCGGGCCGCCAAAAGCAGCAACGATGGCCGCCGAACCGAGAACGGCGTCTTCGCTCCGGCGCGTCAGGCCGGCCTTGCTTTCAACCGCAACACCGAGTTCGGTCGCGATATCTTCCAGCTTTCCACCGTCTGCGACGCGCTTGCGCAGGCTTTCGGCCTTGGCGCCAAGCGCAATCTTCTGCTGCTCGGCTGTCCAGTCGGCTACAGCCTTTTCACGCACTTCCGCCAGTTCGCGATCGCGTTCCGGCTTGATGTCTGTCACATCGAACCAGATGTAGCCGCTATTGCCGACATTGACCGGCAGGGCCTCGACACCGATATCGGTCTTGAAGACTTCGGCGAGCAGCGCATCACGTTCCGGGATGCCCGCAACTTCCGTGTCACGGCCATCCAGACCGCGACGATCGATGAGGTCAACCGTGATCGGCTTGAGTTTCAGCTGCTCGGCGGCTTCCTTGAGTGCCGTGCCGCCGGCCCGCAGGTCTTCGAACTGATCGTGGACCGTGGTGATATCGGCGATCGCGGCGGATTCCGCCAGCGCCTCGCGGATTTCTTCCTTGACCTCTTCCAGCGGCCGTGTGCGGCCTTCCTTGATATTGGTGACGCGCAGGATCACCGGCCCGAGTGCGCCTTCGACAACAGGCGTCGTGCCGCCTTCCTTGACGACGGCAAAGGCAGCATTGGCGAGTGTAACATCAGGCAGCTTCTCGCGCGAGAAATCGCCCAAAAGCACGTCACTTGCGGTCTTGCCCTGATCGGACACAAGCTGGTCGAAGGGCGTGCCTGACGCCAGTTCGGCGGCGGCGGCGTCAGCCAGTTCGCGTGTCTCGAACGTGAGTTGCTCGATCGTGCGCGTCCCGGCGATTTCATAGCTTGCCTTGCGCTTCTCATAGTCGGCGCGGATTGCTTCATCCGAGATTGCCGCCTTGTCGGCAATGTCGGCCGGTTCCAGTTTCACATAGGTGAAGCTGCGATATTCAGGCGCGCGAAACCCGGCCTTGGCTGTCTGGAACCATGCGGCCAGTGTTGCATCGTCCGGGGCCTTGACCGGATCGATATTGGCATTGGTCAGGAGAACATAATTGACGTCGCGATTTTCGTAGCGATAGGCCTTCAGCGCATCGACAAGAACCTTGGGGGCCGTGAACCCGTCCGCCGTCGCATCGACGATCTGGCTGCGGATCGCCACCTTCGACCGCTCCTCGATATAGTCGTCCTGGCGCAGGCCGGCATTGGCGAGACGCGAGGCAAACAGCTGGCGATCGAAACTACCGGCGGCGTTCTTGAAGGCCGGATCTTCGGCGATCAGCTGTGCCAGGCGATCCTGCGACAGGCCGAGATTCATGTCGGTTGCGAGCTGGTCAAGTGCGGCCCCGGCTGCAAGCTGCGAGAACACCTGTGTTTCGATGCCGAGCGCGCGTGCCTGTTCCGTGGTCAGCTGCGTGCCGAAGCGTCGGCTGAGATCGGTGACCTGCCGTTGATAGGCAAACGCGAAGTCGTTCGCCGATACGGTCTGATCGCCAACGGTAACCACGGAGTTCGACGTGGTGCTGAACAGGGAGGCGGAAACGCCCCAGACGGCAAATGAGATGACAAGCATCGACATAAGCACTTTGGCGACCAGGGTTTGGGAAGCTTTTCTCAAAATGACGAGCATCGGAACGCAATTACCTCATGACAAACCTTCGCATCGGGCGAAGCGGGTGGACTTCCTTAAATCAAACCGCCGAGGAAATGAAGGCTCGTTTGGCGAAAAGCCTGCAACCGGAGGCGAAGGCGTCGCGGCCCGGCTGACTCGGCGGCCACGCTTGCAAGTTCCATTCGCTTGACATCGCGCAAAGCAGCCGGTGCCTGATGCTTTCATACTGCATGGCAAGATGGTCGAAACCGGGATGGATATGCCGTGATGGACACACGAATGCGTGAAGTCGCTCCGCATATCTCCCGCGGCCTGAATGCCTCTCAGGTGGCCGATTTGCGCGCCAGATGGGGCGCGAACCGTTTGCCTGTGGCGGCGTCGCCAACATTCTTCAACGTCTTGTTGCGCCAGTTTTTCAGTCCGCTGATCTACATCCTGCTGGCCGCCGCCGGTCTTTCCCTTCTGCTTGGCGAGACAGCGGACGCCGGCTTCATCGCGATCGTGCTTGCGATCAACGGCATGATTGGCGCTTTTCAGGAGCATTCTGCAGGCAAATCCGCAGAGGCCTTGAGAGCCCTGGAGCAGCCACAGGCAACCGTTGTGCGGGATGGCGTGCGCCAGAGGCTGGACGCGGTCGAACTGGTGCCCGGCGATATCGTCCTCATGGAAAGTGGCGAAAGAACGCCCGCCGATATCGAGTTGCTTGAAGTGGAAAGCCTGCAATGCGACGAAGCCGCCCATACGGGCGAATCAAAGCCAGTGGCGAAAGCGGTCGGCGAACTCGCCTATGCCGGCACCATGGTGACACGGGGACGGGCGACGTGCCGCGTTCAGGCAACGGGCAGCCGCACCGAGCTTGGCCGCATTGCCGGTGCCATTCTGGCGCCTTCCAGTGCCAAGCCGCCTTTGATGATCCGTATGGAGCAGTTTACCCGCCAGATCGCCTATGCGGTCGGTGTGGCGATCGTCGTTCTCGTATTTATCGGGCTTTGGCGGGGTATGCCGCTGGTGGACCTGCTGACCATGTCGGTTGGTCTGGCCGTCAGTGCCATCCCGGAGGGGTTGCCGATTGCGATCACGGTGGCGCTGGCCATCAGCATGCGTCGCATGGCGAAAGCCCATGTCATTGTCCGCCATCTGCCGGCAGTCGAGGCACTCGGCTCCTGCACGATGATCGCGACCGACAAGACCGGGACACTGACGCTGAATGAACTGACCGTCACCGACATCCGGCTACCTGACGAAACCCATTGGCTGATCGATGCGGGCGGTCAGGCGACCGATGGCGCGATCCGCACCCGCGATGGCAAACATGCCCAGGCGAGCGAAGCCGTATCACTGTTGTTGCGCGCCGCAAGCCTGCCCAATGAAGCCGAGCTTGCGGGCCGTGACGGTCTGTGGGATCCGAGCGGCGACACCGTCGATATCGCCTTGCTGGCCGCTGCCCATAAGGCTGGCATGTCGAAAGCCAGGCTTCTGGAAGAATTCCCGCTGCATCGGCGCCTGCCTTACGAGCCGGAGCAGAAATATGCCGCCTCCTTCCACCATGCAGAAGATCGGCTGCGCATCTTTGCCAAGGGTGCGCCGGAACGTTTGATGGCCATGTGCTCCAGCATGCAGTTCGGGGAACAGGTCGTCGCGCTTGATCCAAATCTGCTGGAGCGCCAGATTGCCGACATGGCCTGCGACGGGCTGCGTGTGCTTGCCTTTGCCGAAGGCGAGATGGAGCATGTCGGCCAGGATGGCCTCGGTGGTCATCTGCTGGTGGATCTGACATTCCTCGGACTGGCCGGCATGCAGGATCCGATCCGGCCGGAGGTTCCTTCCGCCATCGCTGCCTGCAATGCTGCGGGCATCGGTGTCGTCGTAGTCACCGGTGACGATCCGCGCACGGCAAGGGTGATTGCCGAAAGGGCGGGGATTGCGGTCGATGATCGTTCCGTGGCGACCGGTGACGAGGTGGCAGAGGCCTTGGCAAAGGGCGAAGGTCTACTGGATCGGCTGACACGACATATCCGTGTCTTTGCTCGCGTGAAGCCCGAGCAGAAGCTCTCCATCGTCCGGTCACTGGCCCGCAATGGCCACTTCGTTGCGGTCACCGGAGACGGGGTCAACGATGCCCCGGCGCTCAAGCATGCGCATGTGGGTGTGGCGATGGGCCTGAAGGGTACGGATGTCGCCAAGGACAGTGCCGACATCATCCTGACCGATGACAATTTCGCCTCCATCGTCGCCGGCATTGTCGAGGGCAGGGTGGCTTATGGCAACATCCGCAAGGTCGTCTTTATGCTCGGTGCCACCGGTGCGGCAGAAGTGCTGCTGTTCCTGCTGGCCATGGTGCTCGGAATGCCCATGCCGCTCAGTGCCGTGCAGTTGCTGTGGCTGAACCTTGTTACCAATGGCGTTCAGGACGTGGCTCTGGTGACCGAGCCTGCGGAAGGCGATGAACTTACCCGCCCGGCCCGACGGCCGGATGAGGCGCTCTTCGACCGGCTGATGCTGCGCCGTCTTGTCGTGGCGACATTGGTCATGGGGTTCGGTGGTTTCGCCCTGTTTTATGCCCTGCTGGATGCCGGCATGACGTCACTCCAGGCAAGCAATCTTCTGCTGGTGCTGTTTATCCTCTTCGAGAATGTCCAGTGTCTGGCCAGCCGCTCCGAACGGCGCTCGGTCTTCAGCCAGTCGCCCTTCTCCAATCCGTATTTGCTGCTCGGCATCCTCGGCTCCCAGGCGCTGCATCTGGCGGCCATGTATCTGCCGGGCCTGAGCGACGTGCTCGGCATTGCCCCGATCGCGGCAACCGACTGGCTCATGCTTCTCGGCATCGCAATGCTGGTCTTGGCTGTCAGTGAGATCGACAAGGCCCTTGAACGTCGCCGCATGCGCGTCTGAGGCCAGCATCGAGGCGACAAACAAAGAGGCCGGCGAATTGCTCCGCCGGCCCCATTTTATTTCATTGGTCCAGGATTGCGGACGATCAGCGCTTGGGCACCGGCAGGTAGTCGCGCTGCGGCGAACCTGTGTAGAGCTGACGCGGGCGGCCGATGCGCTGCTGCGGGTCCTCGATCATTTCGTTCCACTGGGCGATCCAGCCGACTGTGCGGGCAAGCGCGAACAGCACGGTGAACATCGTCGTGGGGAAGCCAAGCGCGCGCAGCGTGATGCCGGAATAGAAGTCGACGTTCGGGTAGAGCTTCTTTTCCTTGAAATACGGGTCGTTGAGCGCGATCTTCTCGAGCTCAAGAGCGACCTGCATCAGCGGGTCGTCACCATGGCCGGTCGCTTCCAGCACTTCGTACATGGTCTTCTGCATGATCTTGGCGCGCGGGTCGTAGTTTTTGTAGACGCGGTGGCCAAAGCCCATCAGGCGGAACGGATCGTTCTTGTCCTTGGCGCGGGCGATATATTCCGGAATACGGTCAACGGTGCCGATTTCCATCAGCATGTTGAGAGCCGCTTCATTGGCGCCGCCATGCGCCGGGCCCCAGAGGCAGGCGATGCCGGCCGCGATGCAGGCGAACGGGTTCGCGCCCGACGAGCCGGCAAGACGAACGGTCGAAGTCGAGGCGTTCTGCTCATGATCGGCATGCAGGATGAAGATCCGGTCCATGGCGCGCGCCAGAACCGGGTTCACCTTGTATTCCTCGCAAGGAACGGCAAAGCACATGCGCAGGAAGTTCGACGCATAGTCGAGGTCGTTCTTCGGGTAAACGAACGGCTGGCCGATATGGTACTTGTAGGCCATGGCGGCGATCGTCGGCATCTTGGCGATCATGCGCAGCGACGCGACCATGCGCTGGTGCGGATCGGTGATGTCGGTCGAGTCGTGATAGAAGGCCGAGAGCGCGCCAACGGTGCCGACCATGACAGCCATCGGATGGGCGTCGCGACGGAAGCCGGTAAAGAAGCGGCTCATCTGCTCATGCACCATGGTGTGATGCGTGACGCGGTGATCGAAGTCCTTCTTCTGGGCAGCGGTCGGCAATTCGCCGTAGAGCAGCAGATAGCAAACCTCGAGGAAGTCGCCCTTTTCTGCCAGCTGCTCGATGGGGTAGCCGCGATGCAGCAGAACGCCTTCATCGCCGTCGATATAGGTGATTTTGGATTCGCACGACGCCGTCGACGTGAAGCCGGGGTCGTAGGTGAAGGCGCCGGTGTGCTTGTACAGGGCAGCGATGTCGATCACGTCAGGGCCGATGGTTCCGCCCTTGACGGTCAGGTCAACCGTCTGTTCCCCGAGTTTCAAAGAAGCGCTCTTGTCCGTCATGCTAATCCTCCGGAATTGGCGGGACGGCGTCTCGATAAAAAGGCGCCATCGGTTAAGCGTATGGATGTAGCTATATGATACGGAAGTTAATGCCAAGCTATCCAAAGGGCAAATTGTGCATCGCGAAATCGGCAACAATCGAACCGATCGGTTCTAACCGATTGAAGTCGCAAAGGCTTTCAGGGCGGGGCGCTATGCACGCATTGATTGTTGACGGAAATCCTTTAGTCTCTGGGCTTTAGCCGGGCTTTTTCCGGCTTCGGCGAAGGACGGATGCACGTGTCAGACTTGGCGCAGGGCGAGACCGCAATGGCCGAAGCAGCGGCGCAGGATGGTGCTGCGCTGCCCGAAAGTTCGCCTACGGTCAGGCGACCGGCCACCGCTGTAAAGCGGACAAACCCGCCCTTGATCTATTGGCGTGAGCGCGTTGCCAGACTTCCCGCTGCATGTGCCGCCGCTCTCGCGCTTGAAGCGCGGCATGGCCATCTGTTTCACTTCGTCCCGGTATGCCTCGGGACGGGTGCCGCCGTCTGGTTCGTGCTCCCGGCACCACCACCGGCAACCGTCGTCGCCTGCATATTTACCGCCCTGTTGGCCGGCATCTGGTTCCAGACGGCGCCCGCGACGGCAAGACATGCCATGCTCTGTGCTGCGGCATTGACCTGCGCCGGCATGCTTCTTGCGGAATGGGAAACGCGGAGAGCCGCGACCACCATGCTTGACCAGCCGGTGGTGACGATCGTCACCGGGGTCGTCGAACGCAGGGAGGCGGGATCTGCCGGCGAATGGCGCTATATCATGCGCCTGACCGGCACCGTTGAGCCGACGCTGCGCCGCCCGCCCGAACGTATTTCCGTCCTTGCCCGCAGCCGCCATGACCCGTTGGCGATCGGTGCAGCGGCAACCGGTCGTGCCCGCCTGTCGCCGCCGTCAGGACCAGCACTGCCCGGAATGAACGATTTCGCCTTCGCCAGCTATTTCTCCGGCATCGGTGCCGTTGGTTTCTTTCTCGGGCCACCGGTCGCAGTCGCTCGGGCTCAGGTCACATCTTCGCACCCGGTGGCCTCAGGAGCCGAAGTTTCACATGATTTCTGGCGTGAATTCTGGCTGACTGCAGATCAGTCGCTGTTTGCGCTGCGCGACCAGATCTCCACCCGCATCCGAACCGTCGTGCCGGGCGATCCCGGCGCATTTGCGGCGTCGATCATCACCGGTGAGAGGCGCTCGATGTCGAAGGGTTCAACGGACGCGCTACGCCTATCCGGGCTTGCCCATATTACGGCGATTTCCGGCCTCAACATGGCGCTCGCTGCTGGCATCTTCTTTGTCGGCCTGCGTGCGGGCCTTAGTCTGTTTCCGGTCTTGGCCCAGACCTATCCGGTAAAGAAGATCGCCGCCGCCGGCGCGCTTCTGGCGGTCACCGGCTATGTGCTTATTTCCGGTTATCAGGTCTCGGCGGTCAGGGCCTATCTGATGACCTCGATCATGCTGGTGGCGGTACTTGTCGACCGTCCCGCGATCAGCCTGCGCAACCTTGCTCTGGCTGCAACCCTCATCCTGATTGTCCAGCCATCGGCCGTGTTGGGGCCAAGTTTCCAGATGTCCTTTGCCGCAACCGCCGCCTTGATCGCCGGTTATGCCGGCTGGCGATCAAGGCCCAGGCATGTCCTTCCACGCTTTCGCGCGCGAAAATTCGTCTTGCTTGCGACGTTGGGTCGTTTTTTCGGCGGGACTCTCGCCACCTCCCTGATCGGCGGACTGGCCACGGCGATTTTTGCGATCAGCCATTTTCATCGGCTCTCGACCCACAGCCTTGAGGCCAATCTGATAGCCATGCCTTTGATTTCGCTGATCGTAATGCCGGCGGGCTTCATCGCGATGATCCTCATGCCGCTGGGGCTCGACGCCCCGTTTTTGATTGTCATGGGGTCTGGCCTGGAATGGGTGCTGGTTGTTGCCGAGGAGATTTCCGGATGGGGAGACGGCTATGCCTTCATGCGTCAACCCGCATGGCTCCTGCCGATGACCGTCGCCGGCTTTCTGCTGTTGACGCTGCTGCGCACCCGTTTGCGCCATGCAGGGCCGCTGGTGATTGCTGTCACGCTGCTTGTGGCGGGACTTTCGAGCCAGGCACCAAGGGCTGATCTGGCCGTTAGCGAAGACGGGCGGCTCGTCGGTTTTTGGCCGGGTACCGCGACCATGCGGACGGCTGGCGACCAGATTGCCGCCAATCGCCTCCGACCGCCCGCGTTCATCTTCGATCAATGGCAGCCCGCTCTGGGCTTCACTGCCGCCATCGCGCCGCAGCCGATGACCACCCCAGCAATGACCGGTCCGGCAATGACCGGTCCGGCAGCCGAGCTTGTGTCGCCAGACAGGCCAAGACGAACGCCCCTGTCCGAGGCGGAAATCTCGATGGCCCGTCAGAGGCTCCGAGATCTTCTGGCCTCTGCCCACGATCAGCATTTCACCTGTATCAAGGGCGCTTGCGCCGCCGTGCTTCACGATTGGCGCATCATCACGCTCGATCGTCACGAGGTGACGGGCATTGCCTGTGATCTTGCCGATCTTGTCATCGTTGCCCAGCGCCCGGGTTTTGCCAGTTGCCGTTCCGGCGCGCGACTGATTTCAGCCGATAGCCTGCGGAGCACGGGAAGTCTGGAAATTTTACTTCGTGAACGCTCCAGCCGGACATTGACGATCATCCCGTCCTTTGCCGGTCCACCGCGTCCCTGGACCCGCCACCGCCTGTATGACTGGCGCAGCGGCTCGCAAGCCGGCAGCCACTCGGCAGATCAATCCTTCGACGAGTAATCCGGGAAACCAGGACAAGCGCGAATGACACAAACAAAAAAAGGGCCAGCAGATGCTGGCCCGATGTGTCAGTGATAGCGCCGGATGAGACCGACGAGCTTACCTTGGATCTTAACCCGGTCAGGCCCGAAGATCCGCGTCTCGTAGGCCGGATTGGCCGCCTCCAGCGCGATCGATGCGCCACGCCGACGGAAACGCTTCAGCGTAGCCTCTTCGTCGTCCACCAAGGCAACGACGATGTCGCCGGGATTGGCATTCGAGGCATTGCGGATGATCACGGTGTCGCCGTCGAGAATACCGGCATCGATCATCGAATCGCCCTTGACCTCCAGCGCATAATGTTCGCCCGAGCCGATCATTTCGGCCGGCACGGTGATATCATGTGTGTTGTTCTGGATGGCCGAGATCGGCACGCCGGCGGCGATACGGCCCATGACAGGTACGCTGACCGACAAGGAATTGCCATCACTGGAAGATCGGGTCGGTGCAGCGGGTGCTGGCGGTATCTTGCCAAGGCTGCCTTCTATCACGCTGGGCGCAAAGCCGCGCCGTGGCTGCAGGCTTGGCGTATAGGCCTCCGGCAGCTTGATGACTTCAAGCGCGCGGGCCCTGTTCGGCAGGCGACGTATGAATCCGCGCTCCTCGAGCGCCGTGATCAAGCGGTGAATGCCCGACTTCGACGCCAGGTCGAGCGCGTCCTTCATTTCGTCGAAAGAGGGAGGCACGCCGGATTCCTTCATCCGTTCGTGGATGAAAAGAAGCAGTTCCTGTTGCTTGCGCGTCAGCATATGCGATGCCCCATTGGTGAAACAAATACAGAACAGACACTATATGTTCCATATGTGTTCCGCAAGGGGATAAATTTCCGTGAACATTGCATGTGCCCGGCTGACCGATGACGAAAAAATCGCTCACAGCGGTTTCCGGTCAAGTGGAGGCGGTTGGCAGAAGCCTCGTCAGCAATCGGGCTGATGAAACCTCATCGACGCGCACAATAGCGCCCTGCATCGACACGACAACCAGGACTGATTGCAAGGCGTCGCCGCTCTCGGCGACGTATGTTTCCAGAATGCGGTGCCCACCGTGCCCGTCTTTTGCCGAAGTGTCACTGCTCCGAAAAGGCGCGTGACATGCTGTCGGTAATCGGTCTGGTGATATAGTTGAGGAATGTTCTTTCGTTGGTCTGGATCATCACTTCGGCCGGCATGCCAGGTGTCGGCGTGAAGCCATCAACCCGTGCCAGTTCCGTCGGTGCAATGTTGATCCGGGCGAGATAGACGTCGTGCGGCGCAGACGACGTATTGCCGGTTTGCTGGAGCGCGTCCGCCGACAGGTAGAAGACGTCGCCCGTCAGCACCGGCGTCGTTCTCTGGTTCAGGGCAACCAGCCGTATGGTTGCTGCCTGGCCCAGCTTGACGCTGTCGATATCGTTGCGCGGGATCTGTGCCTCGATGATCAGCGGCACCCCGGCTGGCAGGATTTCGAGGATCGCCTTGCCGCTTTCGATGACACCGCCATTGGTATGGTAGTGTATCCGGACAACCGTGCCTGAAACGGGCGCATTGATCGTCGCGCGCTCGAGGATATTGGCCGCTTCCCGCAGCTGCTCCCGCACCATGTCGCGCTCGCCCTGTATGGCCTGCAGGCGCTCAAGTGCATCTTCGCGATAGGCACTTTCCGCGCGCAGCACCTCCTGCTCGCCCTTCGTGCGCTGCGCCTGGGTCTCGGCGATTTCCGCCTCCAGCCGTCCGATCTGGCCGTCCGCCTCGGCGATGGCCCGCAGAAGCGCCTTGACCTCGTTGGCCCGCGCCACGCCCTTTTCCAGCAGGATCTGCTTTGCGGCATATTCGTCCTTCAGCAGTTCAAGCTGACGGATGGACGCATCGCGTTGCCTTGTATAGCCGATTTCGCGGAACTCGAGTGCCCGGATGTTCTGTTGCAGCAAGGCGATCTCGCTGGAGAGCTTTTGCCGCTGCGCTCTGAAATTCAGCTGCTGGCTGACCAGGATCGCCCAGACGTCGGGATCGCCGCGGTGTTCTTTCAGCAAAGAGGAGAGATCAAGTTTCTCGACGGTCTCGAACTGTGCGGTCAGCCGCGCCGCCGTCACATCCAGTCGCATGCGGCGTAGAAACAGTTCACGCTTCTTCGCCTGGGCCGCAGTCTCGTCCAGTTGCACGAGAGCCTGTCCTTCGACCACCTGATCACCCTCGCTGACGAGGATTTGTTCGATAATGCCGCCTTCCAGATGCTGGAGGATCTTGTTCTGGCCGGTAGCGACGAAGCTGCCCTGGGCAATCACCGCAGCCGCAAGCGGCGCGGTCGATGCCCATGTGCCGAATCCGCCGAATGCGATGGCCATCAGAACCAGGCCGACAATCGTCTGCTTGCTGATCGACCGCGGCACTTCGGAATACCACTCGATATCGTGAACCTTGGCGATGTCTACCATGCACGTCGCCTCCTATTGCAGCTGATGACCGAATGAACCGCCTTCGATATCGATGCCGCGGGCCTGCAATGCCTTCAACACATCCATGCGCATGCCGAACAAGGCGACGGTGCCATTGGCCAGCAGCAGGATCTTGTCGACGCTGTTGAGCAGGGAAGGGCGCTGGGTCACGGTGATCATGGTGATCTTTTGCTCCTTGGCATGCTGCAGCGCCCGCATCAGCGCCATGTCGCCAGCGCTGTCGAGGTTGGAATTGGGCTCGTCGAGAACCACCAGATGGGGGTCGCCGAAGAAGGCGCGCGCCAGTGCAATGCGCTGCTTCTGCCCACCGGACAAAGGCGAGCCATCGGCGGCGACCATCGTTTCGTAGCCATGCGGAAGGCCCGCGATCATCTCGTGCACGTCGGCAAGCATGGCGGCGCGGTAGATCTGCTCGTCGTCGGCGTCTGAGCGCATCCGGGCGATATTGGCCTTGATCGTTCCGGGGAAGAGTTGCACGTCCTGCGGCAGGTAGCCGATGTTTTCACCGAATTGCCGTTGGTCCCAGTTGCGAAGATCCATCAGGTCCAGCCGCACATTGCCCGATGTCGGCAGGATGGAACCGACCAGCATCTTGCCAAGCGTGGTCTTTCCCGCGCCGGAATTTCCGATGACGGCGAGCGAATCGCCCGGCTGGAGAGCAAACGAGATCCCGTTCAGCACGACCCGCTTGGTGCCCTGCGGCACATAGAGCAGCCGCTCGACGTCAAGCCGACCCTCGGGTTTCGGCAGGTTCAGGCGTTCGAAATTGAGTGGCGAAGCTTTGAGCAGCGCGGCGATCCGACCATAGGCGGCGCGCGACTGGCTGAACTGGTTCCATCCCTCGATCGCACCTTCGATCGGCGCCAGCGCACGCCCGGCAATGATCGAGGAGGCGATGACCATGCCACCGGTGAGTTCGCCTTGGATTGACAGATAGGCACCCCAGCCGAGCATCGTGACCTGCGTCAGAAGACGGATACCTTTCGAGACCGCAGCAATCGCGATGTTCCTGTCCTGTGCAATCACCTGCGCCTTGAGCGATGCGGCCGTATCCTTGCCCCAGATGTGCACAGCCTCCGGTATCATGGCCAATGCATTGATGATCTGCGAATTGCGGGTCATCGAATCAAGGTGCAGGTTGGCCTTGATCTGTGCGGCGTTGGCATCGGCGAATGGTACTGCCGTCACGCGCTGGTTTATCTGGGTGAAGATCAGCAGCAGGATCGCCGTGACCACGACGATGTATCCGAGATGCGGATGAATGAGGAAAACCGCGAGCAGGAAAACCGGCGCGATCGGGGCATCGAGAAAGGCGAGCAGCGTCCGCGAGACGAGGAACGAGCGGACCTGCTGCAGGTCTCCGAGCGTCTGGTATTCTCGGCCATTGCCCTGCAGGGACGCCCGCGCCGCCGCACTCAGGATCGGTGCTCCGAGCTGGGCTGCAACCTCCACGGCCGTTCGCATCAGGATGAAACGGCGCAATGCGTCGAAGGCGGACTGGAGAATGATGGCGCCGACGATCACGATCGTCAGCATGATCAGCGTATCGGTGGACCGGCTGGTCAGGACCCGGTCCGAAATCTGGAACAGATAGATCGGTATGGCCAGCACGAGCACATTGCTCGCAATCGTGAACACCATCACGATCAACAGATTGCGCTTGACCGCATGGATGCCGGCCTTGAGGCTGGCGTTGAAGTCGACCTGGCCGAGCCGCTTGTGGAAAGTGCCGCCGCCTCCGCCCGATCCCTTGCCGCCCCGGGTTGATACCGGATTGTCCACTGTGGTTGTTTCGGCCTTCACCGGGCCGCAATCCCCATCGATCACCTTCATGCCGTCCGGGGCTCTCGATTCGAGCGGGCGGCTCTGCGGTGCATCAGGTTCCGGCGGCGGTTCCTGCCTGATTTCGGCGGTTGGCTCGGGCGCGGGAGTTTCAGGCGTATCCGTCTGGCTGTAGGCGACCCGCAGGTTTTGCGGTGGACGGATCGGCTGGGCCGCCGTCGCCGATTGCGGCTTGGGATTGCCGACCTCGGCTTTCAGGTAATCTTCGACGGCCCTTTCGAGCCTTGCATAGGTTCCATCCGCGTCATTCGATGCTTCCAGCCGTGGCGATCTCGGTCCTGCCCTGTTTTCTGTTGGTTCAATCGGTGGCTCCAGGCGTTTGCGGATTTCCGACATTTATGTCCCCTTTAATGTCCAATCATGCTGTTCACGCCATCACCCGTGTGGCCGTCATAATCGGACGGCATGCAGGAGGCATCGGATGCCGTCGAGTGATCGTCTGGAGCAAGCATGGAATCGTCGAGAAAAAGCACGGCTTCGTTGACCAGCGCATCGGGGTCCGGGTTGCCGAAGTCCGGTTGCCCGGAGATCAGTTCGGCTTGGAAGAGCGTTTCCTGCGAATATTGCTCGCCGCCGACATAGGTCTTCCCCACGGAATCCAGATCGATGATCGTGGCATTGTTCAGCAGCGCGTTGGATCCGGTTTCGATTGTCCAGTCGGCATCGAGATTGGGTGCGATTGCATCCATCGCCAGCGCGATCTGATCGCTGTCGCCGAGGATGTTCGTCTGGCGTATGTATTGAAGGTTGATCAGGTCACCGCTGATATAGAGGACCCGCAACCCCTGCAGTCCCGCAAAGGCCTCATCGGAAAGAAGTTCCGGCGAGATGCTGCCCTCGCCATTTGCGAAGGACGCCAATGTGCCGAGTTGGTCCTGCGACAGGCTGTCGAAGCGGTCGGCATCGCCGATCGTGCCGATGCGTGCCTGGTTCCAGAGCAGGTTGCCGGATGAGGAAACGGAGCCTTCGCCTGATGTCTGGAAGTCAGCCGTCGCGCCGACAAAATCATTGTCGAACAGGACGTTCATCTGGTGGATGATGTTCGCGTCGAAGATCGAACCGCCGATGATGATCAGATCGTAGGAAAAGCCCAGTTCGAAGACCGAAGCGTGGTTGACGCCGAAATTGTCGCCGGCGACGACGCTTGTGGTCACGCCAGAGGAGGAGAGAATACCGACATCGTCGTCGCTCATGAAAATGATCTGCTCGAGCCAGTTGACGATCATCAGATCGCCATGGATCTCGGTGACCGCCCAGAACGCCGGATAGTCGTCGCTACCGCTCGCGCCACCCCCCGAGCCATCGGATATATCCAGATGATCGAACGTTGCGATATTGAACATCTCGTTGGTGGCAGCGTCATGGGTCCAGTCGCTGACCGCTGACGTGATCGCGTCGGTGTCCCACAGCGCGTTGATCTGGACGATCGCGTTCACTTCGACATGGTCTTCGGCAACGATGGTAATCGTCGCGCCTGTCCAGAAGTTCTGCAACACGACATTGTTGATCAGGGTATTGCCGCCGGTATGCACTTCCACCGACACCGCGATGGCGACGGTGCCGTCGTCCTTGGTCCAGGTATTGGTGCTTTCGCCTTCTGCGCTCTCTTCTCCCTCGCTGACATCCTCTGCGTTATCGTCTCCGTCGCTCTCATCCTTGGCGAAGGAATGATAGTCGTCGATATTCGGCGCCTCCTCGACAATTTCGCCGTTGACATAGATGCCGTCGATCGAGGTCGCGCTGATGTGGATCTGAACGGCGTCACTGTCAGCGGGCACGTCTTCCAGTTGGTCAATGACTGTCTGGATGACGCCGATCATCTCCGTGCTTGATCCGGGACGTGCGAGGTCGCCCAGAGGCGACAGCGCAGCCGCCTCTTCGAAGCCTTCGAGCACGGCAGCGTCATCAATGGGCTCTGGATTGAACGCCAGCCCATGTCCGCCAACGCTGAAATAATCGTCATCGGACAGCGAGATGGCTTGGTGGAAATGGTTGACGACCGAACCAGGCGCTTGAATTTCCGGGGTTGGGTAGAGGTAATGCACCGAGTCGATCGGTGTATCGAAACCGTAGTTTGGAATATCCGGTAGGACGCGGCCGTCAATGTGATGGCCGACGGTTCTGGTATCTGAGACCGACTGCGAATGCACAGGTCTGGTCAGGACATACCAGTGGTCCGGTGCCGGCGCGCGATAGCCGAAGCCCGGCTCAAACCCCAAAAGATCAAAGGGAGCCGCAAAATCGCTCGTATGGACCGGCAGCTTCTCCAGGTCGACATCGGCCTTGGTGAAGGCAAATTCGTTATAAGCTTCCCGAGCCCGAGCATTCTCGACGCTGATATGAAAGAAGCCGATAAAATGGCTGATCTCTTCGGTGAATTTATCCATCATCGTCAAGGCCGTAACTCCTTGTTCCTGAGGTGCCGCCATGACCGCCTGTCATGAGGCACAAACGAGCTGCGCAGGAAGCCTGCGCAGCCCCGTGACGTTTTGCTAACTTTGGCTAAATGCGATCCCGGCCCTTACACCCCGTCGTCGCCGTCCTCGCCAACAACCGTGCTGGTCAGATCACCGCCGACGACTGTCATGTCGATGGCATTCTGCTGCAGGTTGGCACCCATCACGATTTCCTGGTTGAAGGCACTGGTGTCGATGCCAGCGTCAGCGCTTGCCGAACTTGTGCCGGTGACGTAGCCGTCATCGCCATTGTCCGATCCCCAGGAGCCGCCGTCGCCTGCGCCGCCATAACCGGTGGTCGCAGTGCCACCTGCGCCGCCGAGGGCACCATCGCCGCCGAGAGCCCAGCCACCGACCGCTCCACCACCTGTGCCGGCTGTCCAGGCGCCACTCAGAGCGCTGCCGCCATCACCACCTTCAGCCCAGGCATCCCCGCCCCAAGCATCGCCGCTGGTCGCAGTGCCAGAAGTCCCGCCGCCGCCGGTACCTGCTGCACCGGCGCCGCCGTCACCACCGACCCCGAGGCCAGCGCCTGTACCGGCACCGAGGCCAAGGCCCAGTCCACCGGCATCGCCGCCATCGCCGCCGTTGCCGGAATCGGCTGCTGCGCCAGAGCCGCCACCGGCACCGCCAGCGCCACCGCCACCGCCTGCACCGCCGGCATTGCTGCCACCGGTACCGCTACCTGCGCCACCGCCTTCGTTGTCGATGAGGATCGGATTGATCAGGCCAAGTGACAGGCCGAGGCCATTGCCGCCTTCACCGCCCGTGGCTTCGCTGTCACCGGCATCCTCAGCATCGCCGCCATCGGCGTCACCGCCGTTGCCGCCTTCGCCACCTGCGCCGGTGCTGTTGCTGCCGCTTGCGCCTTCGCCTGCCAGCGCCAGACCGGCACCCAGACCAAGACCAAGGCCCAGACCGAGACCGACGCCTGCTGCGCCGTTGCCGCCATCACCACCAAGGCCGATGCCGCCAAGTGCCGCACCTGAGTCTGCGCTGCCGGAATCACCTTCGCCGCCATCGGCATCGCCGCCATCGCCTTCGCCGCCTTCAGCGCCACTGAGCGCCAGACCACCGAGACCTATGCCACCGAGAGCAGTGCCGCCGAGAGCGTTGCCGCCTTCGCCGCCGTTGCCGCCGTCTGCGTCTGCGTTGCCGCCGCCGTTTCCGCCTTCACCGCCGCCATTGATGCCTTCTTCAGCCTTGGCGAACCCGCCATTGGCTTTGGCGTTTACCGTGAAGGTGGCATCATTCTTGACTTCGGCGCTCTCCAGTTTGTCATTGTCCTGGAGATTGGCGATCTGGTTGAAGACATTGCCGACGTCATTGCCTTCGCCGTCGAGGGCATCGTTCATGATGTCCTTGAACTGGACATTGAACAGGCCTTCGACCGAGGAGCCTTTGGAAACGTCGATATCGGCGAAGTCATCGTCGCTCGGCACGTAGCCTTCGAGCCCGGCATCGACAGCCACGCCGACTGTAACGGTCGTGGTGCTGATGTTTTCATTGAGGTTGAGATTGGCATTCAGGTTACCGTTCAGGTTCCCATTGCCATTGCCGTTCAGGTTGCCATTGCCGTTGCCGTTGAGGTTTTCGGACTCACTGGACTGGTACTGACCTTGCCCCTGTCCCTGTCCCTGACCCTGACCCTGACCCTGTGCTTGAGCCTCAAACTGGGCCTGTGCTTCAAGTTGGGCCTGTGCCTGCGCTTCGGATTGGTCCTGATCCTGATCCTGACTGTTGTCGTCGTCATGATCGTAATAGTTATTCTTCGGCTTACCCATAGTCGTATCCTCCGTCATCGGATTCCGCGACTGTTTGACCGTTATTCATCTTCTATACGGTCTTCACATGCGAATTCCGGATTGATCTGCGGTTGAAAGACGATTGCCTCAAAAGGCCACTTTCACTGTCGCCACGGCGACGATTGTCGATGCTGATGAAGTGCTCCTCCTGAATGCAGTTATGAGGTGTCGATCTCTGTTCAGGCAGTCTCTCCGAGAATCATGCCCAACGCGAACAACCAGGTCGTCGCCTCAAATCAAGTCTGTGCTTGTTGGCGCCAGAAGATAAGCTGATACATGGAGCTAGTAATGTGCAGTGCAGCAAACCGTGATGGAGGTCTAGACAGTCAGTACAATCGACCGTTGCTGACATGCTAAGCATCAATGCGAGCGTAACCCGGTGAGTGGTTCGTAGTGAAACAGTTTAGAACGTCACTCTGCTCAGGGTTGAGTTTTTTGGTGGTTACCCGCAGAAAAAGGCTCGATTGTGTGGAGAGTGCACCGCGTGCCTTATGCCCGGCGACTCTGGCATTTGGCTGCGGATTAGGATCAAAAGAGGTAGTCGGCCGTCAATCTCCCCCTCGTTTTGTGTAGATGATCTAGACTTGTACTTGTCGCCGCGCGCTGAAATGCGCTTCGTTTGCAATGTGCTGCGATATTGTTGTCGCTCATGATGTCTAGTAGCGCGCCCATTAGATCGTTCGGACTATTCCCAACCGATGCCGTTTGGTTTACCGTTTTCTAAAGGAACGGAGATGGCGACAGGTGGCGCACTCTGTGATTGTATTTTCGGGGAGGCATGCTGCATGAAACAACTTGCGCCTCACGTCGGGAGCGGTGGCGCGGATTTGGCGGCTTCTCTGGAGGCAATGCCAAATCTTCGGACACTTCTGTATGTTGGTCCGCCGGATGTTATCTCCGGGGCGATGGCTGCGGCCATTCAACGAGAATTTCCCTTCATCCGGGTTTCGCACAGTGTCAGCATGTTATCGGCTCTGGAGGAGTTCGATATTCCGCTGCGGCTTGTGCTTGTCGATTTGCTGCATGCGCACGAACTGAGTGATTGTGCCGGCGAGCTGCTCGCCCAACACCCCTCCGCCGCGATTGCCATTGTCACGGACAGTGATCTGCGCGGCAGTGTGGAGCGTTTTCACCTCGTCGATACCAGCCACGTCAAGGGAGTTCTGCCTCTCAATGTCAGTCTCGATGTTCTGCTTTCAATGCTGCGGATAATCCTGAGGGGAGGGACATATTTCCCGTCGATCGCCTATCGGAATCAAGACAGCATCAGTTGGCGAAACGAGGGGCACACCCCATACGACGAGGCGAAACCGCACCCTGTGCAAGAAATCCAAGGCAAGATCATGCACCAGTTGACCAAACGCGAAAACGAAATCCTGGCCAGGATCGCTTTGGGCAACCAGAACAAGATCATCGCGGCAGCACTCGGTTTGTCCGAACACACGGTCAAGATCCATATCCACAACATCATCACCAAGCTCGGTGTCCACAATCGAACCGAAGCGGTCGCGCTCTATTTCGAACACAGGGACAGTGGCGGATCAGGCTCCGGCGACCTCCACAGGCCGGGCAGCAATCCGGTTTCTGGCGGCGATGCGTAGATTTCAGGATGTGCTGCTGCTGATCGGGCAGTTGAATTACACTTGGACCAATACCGAAAGTCTCTTGATCCATATGATCGCCGGCCTCGCCCAGTCGGACAAGGAGACGGCGATCGTCATCTTTCTGACGCTAAATACGCCACGCGCGCGCATCGATCTCGTCGAGCGACTGGCGAAGATGCAGAAGACACCGGCCGATTGTCGTGCCGATATACTGGATTCAACCAGACGTCTGTCGGAAGAGGCCAAACTTCGCAACAAATATAACCATTGCATCTATTCGTTCGACCCTGACAGCGGCCGCGGATTGACCCAGTCCATGCGTATTTTCGAAGGACGGGACGATATCAAATACGGCAAGATCGAGGAACTCGACGATCAGGAAATCGAACGGATCCGCGAGAGCATCCGCTCGCTTATCAGGATCAACCAGTCGTTCTGGAGCATCACCGAGAAGTATGGCTTCCCCAAATAGTCGTTGCTCGATCTGACCTGCTGCGGATCACTGGCCGACAGAGGTCGGCCGAATCCCTCCCATATTGACGATCGGCTGTGTGTGACAGTGTCGCCCATTGTCTTTGCCGGATATTGGCGCAAACACTGGCGACGAATCGAAACGGAGATCGTGATTGATGTCGGTGGACACGGAAAAGACGCTGTTCGGCAAGGCCGTACATGAACTGAACCCGGCGGAGAAAAGGGTGCTGCGCCATGCGCGCGAACAACGCACCCTGTCCACCGATGCCGGTCAGGATTTTCTGGCGGTGTCCACCACAGGCCAGCGTCTGGCCGATGCGATCGCCCGTATCGGCGGATCGTGGAACTTCATCATCGGCTTTTTGCTGTTTCTGGTGGTCTGGGTCATCCTCAACACCGTCGTTCTGGCGACCGAATCGCTGGATCCCTATCCCTTCATCTTCCTCAACCTGATTCTGTCGATGCTTGCCGCCATCCAGGCGCCGATCATCATGATGAGCCAGAACCGCCAGGCAGAGCGCGACCGCTTCATGGCGGCCAAGGATTATGAGATCAACCTGAAGGCGGAGATCGAGGTTCTCGGGCTGCACCGCAAGATCGATCTGCATGTTCTGAAGGAATTGCAGGAGACCCGGCAGGAGATCGCCGAACTAAAAGCGAGCATCGATGCCCTTTCGCTGCCCCGTCATAAGCACTAGGTAAGACGGATGTTGATAGCAGGAGAGATCGATATGGAGACGCAACATCAGGCGCCGAGGTCGATTGATCATCTTGTCCTGCCGGTGGGATCGCTGGATGTCGCAAGAGCGCGTCTGTCGGCGCTCGGCTTTACTGTCGCCGCTGACGCAATCCATCCGTTCGGTACCGAAAACGCTTGCGTGTTTTTCGCCGATGAGACCTACCTGGAGCCGCTGGCCGTTGCCAGTCGCGAGGACTGCGAGGCCTCGGCCAAAGCCGGCAATGTCTTCGTGGCGCGTGATCAGGCGTTCCGGTTCCGGAAGGGTGAGGGCCTGTCAGCCATCGTCGTCAAAACGGACGATGCTTCTGCCGACGATATTCGGTTTCGGACGCAAGGGTTCGGCGCCGGTGAAATGTTGGAATTCGCCCGACAGATGCGCTTTCCCGATGGCCGCGAGATCAATGCCGCCTTCAGGCTGGCCTTTGCCGCCGACTTGCGCGGTCCCGATTTCTTCCTGTTTGCCTGTCAGCGGATCAACGCCCTGCCGACAGACCGGGGCGCGTTGCTAGTGCATGGCAATGGCGTCGTCGGCATTTCGCGCGTTGTTCTGGTCGAAGATAATCCCAGCGATTTCCAGTATCTGCTCGAACTCGGCCTTGGCCAGAGAGATGTCACAGCGCATTCGTTTGGTATCTCGCTTCTGACCGCGAATGCCAGCGTCGATGCGCTGACACCGGAAGGGTTCAGTGCGCATTTCGGTTCTACCCCGCGCAGAAAGGGCCGGGGCCTTGAGGGCGCCGCCGTCGTGTTTCACAGCCGTGATATCGGCGTGACAGAAGCCTGTCTCGCTGCTAATGCCATCGCTTATCAGAAAGTGGGCGCGCGCCTGATCGTGGCGCCTGCCCCAGGCCAGGGCGTCCTATTCGTTTTCGAGGAGCAAGCATGAGCAATCCGACCAATTCCGAAGTCACCGTCGGCGAAGGTGCCGGAAAGGCTGTCTTCTCGCAAAAGGGTCGTTTTGCCCTGATCGCCGGCCCCTGCCAGATGGAAAGCCGCGACCATGCCTTCATGATCGCCGGAAAGCTTGTCGAACTTTGCCGCGAACTCGGCCTCGGCCTCGTCTACAAGTCATCCTTCGACAAGGCGAACCGCACGTCGCTTTCGGCCGAGCGCGGTATCGGCCTGGAAACGGCCATGGAAGTCTTTGCCGACATCAAGAAGGAATACGGCATCCCGGTTCTCACCGATATCCATACCGAGGAACAGTGCGTTGCCGTCGCGCCGACCGTCGATGTGCTCCAGATCCCGGCCTTTCTCTGCCGCCAGACCGATCTGCTCGTCGCTGCCGCCAAGACCGGTCGTGTGGTCAACGTCAAGAAGGGCCAGTTCCTGGCGCCTTGGGACATGAAGAATGTCCTGAACAAGCTCAATGCCACGGGCAACCCGAATGTGCTGCTCTGCGAACGCGGCGCGTCCTTCGGATACAATACGCTGGTCTCCGACATGCGGTCGCTGCCGATCATGGCTTCTATGGGCGCGCCGGTCGTGTTCGATGCCACGCATTCCGTTCAGCAGCCGGGCGGGCAGGGCGGCTCCTCCGGCGGACAGCGCGAATTTGTCGAAACGCTGGCCCGCGCGGCGGTGGCTGTCGGCGTCGGCGGGCTGTTCATCGAGACCCATCAGGACCCGGACAATGCGCCGTCCGATGGCCCGAACATGGTTCGCATCGACCACATGCGCCGCCTGTTGGAAAAGCTGATCGCCTTCGACGATATCGCCAAGGCCGCCTGAATTCCATTCAATCGATTGGTCGGCGCCCGCAGAGGGATTCGATTCTTTTAAATCGATTAGGTTTTCGGAATTGTCGGCCCGAGCCTGTCATTGTATTTTCTGGATCTTAGGCTAAGAGAGGAAGACTCACAGGCTGGGCCGGGCGAAAATAGGCGTCCGAGCATCTGCCACCGAGCCTTGTCCTTTCATTCTACAGGGAGCGAACATGACCGCCATTACCGACATCATCGGCCGCGAAATTCTCGACAGCCGCGGCAACCCGACCGTTGAGGTCGACGTCTATCTCGAGGACGGCAGCATGGGTCGTGCGGCCGTTCCGTCGGGCGCCTCGACCGGCGCCCACGAAGCCATGGAGCTGCGTGACGGTGGCAAGCGTTATCTCGGCAAGGGCGTCGAGAAGGCTGTCGAAGCCGTCAACGGCGAAATCTATGACGCCATCGGCGGCCATGATGCCGAGAACCAGATCCAGATCGACAATCTGATGATCGAACTCGACGGCACGCCGAACAAGTCTCGCCTCGGTGCCAATGCCATCCTCGGCGTTTCGCTCGCTGTCGCCAAGGCTGCGGCCCAGGCATCCGGGCTGCCGCTGTATCGCTACATCGGCGGCCCGAACGCGCATGTCCTGCCGGTTCCGATGATGAACATCATCAATGGCGGCGCGCATGCCGACAATCCGATCGATTTCCAGGAATTCATGATCGTTCCGGTCGGCGCGGAAACCATCCGCGATGCTGTGCGCATGGGTTCGGAAGTGTTCCACACGCTGAAGAAGCAGCTGGCAGCCGACGGCCACAACACCAATGTTGGTGATGAAGGTGGTTTCGCACCGGGTCTGGCCTCTGCGCCTGCTGCACTCGACTTCATCATGAAGTCGATAGAAAAGGCCGGCTATCGTCCGGGCGAAGACATGCATATCGCGCTCGACTGCGCCTCGACCGAATTCTTCAAGGACGGCAAATACGTTCTCGAAGGCGAAGGCCGCACACTCGAGCCGGAAGCCATGGCCGACTACCTTGCCGAACTCGCCGGCAAGTACCCGATCTTCTCGATCGAGGACGGCATGGCGGAAGATGACTGGGAAGGTTGGAAGTCCCTGACCGACAAGATCGGCGCCAAGGTCCAGCTCGTCGGCGACGATCTCTTCGTCACCAATTCCTCGCGCCTGCGCGACGGCATCAAGATGGGCGTTGCCAACTCCATCCTGGTCAAGGTCAACCAGATTGGCTCGCTGTCGGAAACGCTCGACGCCGTCTCGACCGCAAACCGCGCCGCCTACACAGCCGTCATGTCGCATCGTTCGGGTGAAACCGAAGACTCCACGATCGCCGATCTCGCGGTTGCCACGAACTGCGGCCAGATCAAGACCGGCTCGCTTGCCCGCTCGGATCGTACTGCAAAGTACAACCAGCTGATCCGCATCGAGGAAGCACTCGGCCCGCAGGCCCGCTATGCAGGCACGTCGATCCTGCGCGGCTGATACTGCTTTCAACGCATGTCAATGAACCTGCGCCACGGACGTGGCGCAGGTTTTTTATTGCTCGCCATTCGAGGTCAATGATCGGTTAAGACATCGGCGCTAACTTGGCGAAAAGTTTTGCGTATCAGGGCGTTGTCGGCATGTGGACCAGGCATCATAAAAAGAAGAAATTCGGGCGTCTCATTCTCCCTGCCGTAACCATCGCATTCCTCTCCTACTTCGGTTATCATTCCCTCCATGGCGACTATGGTCTGCGCGCTGCGCAGGAGTTCGAGCGACAGCGCGTGGCGCGCAGTTCCGAGCTTTCTGTGCTTGTCGCGCAGCGTACGAGCCTTGAGAAGGAAGTCGGCCTGTTGAGTGACGGCTCTCTCGATGAAGACATCATTGACGAGAAGGCGCGCTATCAGTTGAATATGTCGCGACCGGATGAAATCGTCATCTTCAATACCTATTTCTAATTAACTGAAATCAAGTTAATCGAAAATCTGCAAGAAAAAACAATTACTTGCGGGGAATGCAAGCTATGCATTTCTAGCATTGCCGCCGTGCCTTTTCTTGCTTATTCTGCGTTCAACGATAGAGCATGCATAACCCATGGGAGGGATGAATGGCGCCGCGAAAATCCGCGACTGCTTCCAGCCGGAAAACGACTGCAAAAGTTGCCGGCAAGGAATTCACCGGAAAAAATATGCCTGAATTTGGTGCCGACGAAGAGCTTCACGCCTACCGTGAAATGCTCCTGATCCGCCGTTTCGAGGAAAAGGCCGGCCAGCTGTACGGCATGGGCTTCATCGGCGGTTTCTGTCACCTCTACATCGGCCAGGAAGCCGTCGTGGTGGGCATGCAGATGGCGCAGAAGGAGGGTGATCAGGTCATCACCGCCTATCGCGACCATGGTCACATGCTGGCCGCCGGCCTCAGCGCCCGTGGCGTCATGGCCGAATTGACCGGTCGCCGCAGCGGCCTGTCGAAGGGCAAGGGCGGCTCCATGCATATGTTCTCGAAAGAGAAGCATTTCTACGGCGGTCACGGCATCGTCGGTGCCCAGGTCTCGCTCGGCACCGGTCTCGCCTTCGCCAACAAGTATCGCGGCAATGACAATGTATCGGTCGCCTATTTCGGTGATGGTGCTGCCAACCAGGGCCAGGTCTACGAGAGCTTCAATATGGCTGCTCTCTGGAAGCTGCCGATCATCTACATCGTCGAGAACAACCGTTATGCCATGGGCACGTCGACGGCTCGCGCCACGGCGCAGGCTGACTACTCCAAGCGTGGTATCGGTTTCGGCATTCCCGGCATCCAGGTCGATGGCATGGATGTGCGCGCCGTCAAGGCGGCAGCCGACGAGGCGCTCGAGCATTGCCGTTCCGGCAAGGGTCCGATCATCCTCGAAATGCTGACCTATCGCTACCGCGGCCATTCGATGTCCGACCCGGCGAAGTATCGTTCCAAGGAAGAAGTGCAGAAGATGCGCTCGGAGCAGGATCCGATCGAGCAGGTGAAGGCTCGCCTTCTCGAAAAAGGTTGGGCTAGTGAAGATCAGCTGAAGGCAATCGACAAGGACGTTCGCGACATCGTCGCCGACAGTGCCGATTTCGCCCAGGCCGATCCGGAGCCGGATGTATCCGAGCTCTACACCGACATTCTTCTGTAATCGGGGAGGGAACCCATGCCGATCGAAATTTTGATGCCCGCCCTTTCTCCGACCATGGAAGAAGGCACGCTTTCCAAGTGGATCAAGCAGGAAGGCGACACCGTTAAGTCTGGCGACGTGATCGCTGAAATCGAAACCGACAAGGCGACCATGGAAGTGGAAGCTGTTGACGAAGGCGTTCTTGGCAAGCAGATGGTTGCTGCCGGTACCGAAGGCGTCAAGGTCAATGCCGTGATCGCGATCCTGTTGCAGGATGGAGAAAGTGCCGATGCCGCACCGGCACCGAAGGCAGCGGCTGCCGAGGCAGCACCTGCCGTAGAAGCGCCGGCTCCGGCCGCAGCATCTACGCCTGTTCCGGCTGCTCCGGTTTCGCAGGTAGCCGCCGATCCGGATATTCCGGCGGGCACCGAAATGGTGACGATGACGGTGCGTGAAGCACTGCGCGAAGCCATGGCCGAAGAAATGCGCGCCAATCCCGACGTCTTCATCATGGGTGAGGAAGTCGCTGAATATCAGGGTGCCTATAAGATCACCCAGGGCTTGCTTGCCGAATTCGGCGCCAAGCGCGTTGTCGACACCCCGATCACCGAACACGGCTTTGCCGGCGTCGGCGTCGGCGCGGCGATGACCGGCCTGCGCCCGATCGTCGAGTTCATGACCTTCAACTTCGCCATGCAGGCGATCGACCAGATCATCAACTCGGCCGCCAAGACGCTTTACATGTCGGGTGGCCAGATGGGTGCGCCGATTGTCTTCCGCGGTCCCAATGGTGCAGCTGCCCGCGTCGGCGCCCAGCACAGCCAGGACTATGCGGCCTGGTACAGCCAGATCCCGGGACTGAAGGTCATCATGCCGTATACGGCGGCTGACGCGAAGGGCCTGCTCAAGGCTGCGATCCGCGATCCGAACCCGATCATCTTCCTAGAGAACGAAATCCTTTACGGTCACTCGTTCGAAGTGCCGAAGATGGATGATTTTGTCCTGCCGATCGGCAAGGCGCGCATTCACAAGACCGGCAAGGACGTGACCATGGTTTCCTGGAGCATTGGCATGACCTATGCCGTGAAGGCCGTGGCGGAGCTGGAGAAGGAGGGGATTGATGTCGAACTGATCGATCTTCGCACCATCCGCCCGATGGACATGCCGGCGATCATTGCGTCGGTGAAGAAGACCGGTCGCCTCGTCACCATTGAAGAGGGCTATCCGCAATCCTCCGTTGGCGATTACATTGCCAACATCGTCCAGCGCGAAGCCTTCGATTATCTCGACGCACCGGTTCTGACGATCGCTGGCAAGGATGTGCCGATGCCTTACGCGGCCAATCTCGAAAAGCTCGCTCTGCCGAATGTCGGCGAAGTGGTTCAGGCCGTCAAAACCGTCTGCTACAAGTAAGGGGAGGCTCAGGTCATGCCGATCAATATCACCATGCCGGCGCTCTCTCCGACGATGGAAGAGGGCAATCTGGCCAAGTGGCTGGTCAAGGAAGGCGACACCGTCAAGTCCGGCGATGTCATCGCCGAGATCGAGACCGACAAGGCAACCATGGAAGTGGAAGCCGTCGATGAAGGCGTTGTTGCCAAGCTCCTCGTTGCCGCCGGCACCGAAGGCGTCAAGGTCAATGCCTTGATCGCCATTCTTGCCGTCGACGGCGAGGATGTAGCGGCCGCCGCATCCGGCGGCGGTTCTGCTGCGCCGGCCAAGGCTGAGGCACCAGCTGCTGCTCCTGCACCGGCCGCCACTCCGGCCGCCGCCGCAGCACCGGCACCCGTTGCAGCACCTGCATCCGCTGTTGCCCATTCTGGCGACCGCGTCTTTGCATCGCCGCTGGCGCGTCGCCTCGCCAAGGAAGCCGGTCTCGACCTGTCTGCCGTTTCGGGCTCCGGTCCCAAGGGCCGTGTCGTCAAGAGCGATGTCGAGAAGGCAGTCACCACCGGTGGCGCCAAGGCGGCACCTGCTGCTGCCGCACCTTCTGCCGCTCCGACACCGGTTCTGGCAAAGGGTGCATCCGACGAGGCTGTTCTGAAGAACTTTGCCGAAGGTTCCTACGAGCTCGTGCCGCATGACGGCATGCGCAAGATCATTGCCAAGCGTCTGGTTGAATCCAAGCAGACGGTGCCGCATTTCTACGTCTCCGTCGATTGCGAACTCGATGCGCTTCTGGCACTGCGTGCCCAGCTCAACGATGCCGCTCCGCGCAAGGACAGCGCCCCGGCTTACAAGCTCTCGGTCAACGACATGGTCATCAAGGCCCTGGCGCTTGCCCTGCGCGACGTGCCGGATGCCAATGTCTCCTGGACGGAAAGCGCCATGGTCAAGCACAAGCACGCCGATGTCGGCGTTGCCGTGTCGATCCCGGGTGGGCTGATCACGCCGATCATCCGCAGCGCAGAGCTGAAGACGCTTTCGGCGATCTCCAACGAGATGAAGGACCTCGGCAAGCGCGCCAAGGATCGCAAGCTGAAGCCGGAAGAATTCCAGGGCGGCACAACGGCCGTGTCCAACATGGGCATGATGGGCGTCAAGAGCTTCTCCGCTGTCATCAACCCGCCGCATGCCACCATTCTGGCGGTCGGCGCGGGCGAGGAGCGGGTCGTGGTCAAGAAGGGCGAGATGAAGATCGCCAATGTCATGACAGTGACGCTGTCGACCGACCATCGCTGCGTCGATGGCGCGCTCGGTGCCGAACTGCTCGGCGCCTTCAAGCGCTACATCGAGAACCCGATGGGCATGCTGGTCTGACAAGGGAGCGGGTGCATGAAAACCGTTCTCTGCTACGGCGATAGCCTGACCTGGGGATACGATCCGGTCAATCCGGGTCGTCATGCCTACGAGGATCGTTGGACGAGCGTTTTGCAAAAGGCGCTCGGGCACGGTGTCAGGGTGATTGCCGAAGGTTTGAACGGCCGCACCACCGCCTATGACGACCATCTCGCCGATTGCGAGCGCAATGGTGTCAAACTGCTGCCGAGCATCCTGGAAACCCACAAGCCGCTGGATCTGGTTATCCTGCTGCTCGGCACCAATGACATGAAGCGCGGCATTGGCGGATCGGCGATTGCCGCAACCAAGGGCGTCGATCGGCTGATCAAGCAGATCCGCCATCATGACTGGGGCTTTGGCTACGAAGGTCCCGACATTTTGCTCGTTTCGCCGCCAGTGATTTGCCACACGGCGAATGTGCATTTCGCCGCCATGTTCAGGGGTGGACTGGAGGAATCGCAGATGTTGGCGAGCCTTTATCGCGATCTCGCGGATGAGGCAGGCTGCGGTTTCTTCGATGCGGGTTCGGTGGCGAAGACATCGCCGCTGGATGGCATCCATCTCGATGCCGAAAATACCCGTGCGATCGGCCGTGGACTGGAGCCGATCGCGCGCATGATGCTCGGGATATAGACTGAACTATGCGAATGGAGGTCGGCGCGACAAAGGCCGGCACCATTGATCAAAATCAAGGAGTGAATGTGCGCTGTGCTTAGGGTGTTGCCGTGGACCTTAGAAGAGGAGACGGGAACATGTCGAATACACCGCACGAACTGGCGGCGGAATTTCCGGAACACGTCGGGCTGATGCGCCATCTGAAGGAAACGGATGGACATTTTGCCAGATTGTTCGAGACCTATCATGAGGTCAACGGGACCATCCACCGCGCCGAGACCAATATCGAGCCTGCAGACGACTTCCGCATTGTCGAACTTCGCAAGAAGCGGATGCAGCTCAAGGATGAAATCTACGGGATGCTGGTTCGTCATGAGCCGGAAGCCGATACGCCCGCCGCTTGAGGCGGATTGCGCTTCCAGTCCCGAAAGAGCCGCCGGCGTCTGACGTCGGTGGCTCGCATAAACCGAGGAGTGGAAGCCCCATGTCGAATGCTTATGACGTCATCA
The DNA here is from genome assembly GCF_902706095.1 of Rhizobium sp. 18065. GTDB lineage: Bacteria > Pseudomonadota > Alphaproteobacteria > Rhizobiales > Rhizobiaceae > Allorhizobium. Next base: position 43,894 of record NZ_CACSJP010000006.1, on the reverse strand, counting down.
TTATCGGTTCCGGCCCTGGCGGCTACATCGCAGCGATCCGTGCTGCCCAGCTTGGCATGAAGGTCGCGGTGGTCGAGCGCGAGCATCTGGCCGGCATCTGCTCGAACTGGGGCTGCATCCCGACCAAGGCGCTGCTGCGGTCGGCAGATGTCCTGCATGCCGCCCAGCACGCCAAGAGCTTCGGCCTGACGCTGGAGGGCTCGATCAAGCCGGACCTGAAGGCGATCGTCGCCCGCTCGCGCGGCATTGCCGAGCGCATGAATGCCGGCGTCGGCTTCCTGTTCAAGAAGAACAAGGTCGATATCATCTGGGGCGAGGCCAAGCTGACCAAGCCGGGCGAGGTTGTCGTGTCGAAGACCGCAAAGCCGATCGTCCAGCCGCAGGCGCCGCTCCCGAAGAACACGCTGGCCGAAGGCACCTATACCGCCAAGCATATCGTCATTGCCACCGGTGCGCGTCCGCGCGCTCTGCCCGGCATCGAACCGGACGGCAAGCTGATCTGGACCTACTTCGATGCAATGAAGCCGGAAGCCATGCCGAAGTCGCTACTGGTCATGGGCTCGGGCGCGATCGGCATCGAATTCGCGTCCTTCTACCGCACCATGGGCGTCGACGTGACGGTCGTCGAACTGATGAGCCAGGTCATGCCGGTGGAAGACATCGAGATCTCGAACTTCGCCAAGAAGCAGTTCGACAAACAGGGCATGAAGATCATTCTCGACGCCAAGGTGTCCAAGGTCGAGAAGGGTGCCGACAGCATCACCGCGCATGTCGAGAAGAAGGACGGAACGGTCGAAAAGATCACCGCCGACCGGATGATCTCGGCCGTTGGCGTGCAGGGCAATATCGAGGGCCTCGGTTTGGAAACCCTAGGCATCAAGACCGATCGTGGCTGCATCGTCATCGACGGCTATGGCAAGACCAACGTACCGGGTGTCTACGCGATCGGCGACGTTGCCGGCCCGCCGATGCTCGCCCACAAGGCCGAGCATGAAGCCGTGATCTGCATCGAGAAGATCGCCGGCCTGCCGAACGTGCATCCGATGGACAAGCTGAAGATCCCCGGCTGCACCTATTGCAACCCGCAGGTCGCCTCTGTCGGCATGACGGAAGCGAAAGCCAAGGCAGAGGGTCGCGACATCCGCGTCGGCCGCTTCCCGTTTGCCGGCAACGGCAAGGCGATCGCGCTCGGCGAGGACCAGGGTCTGGTCAAGACCATCTTCGACAAGAAGACCGGTGAACTGCTCGGCGCGCACATGGTCGGTGCCGAAGTAACCGAACTGATCCAGGGCTTCGTCGTCGCCATGAACCTCGAAACCACCGAGGAAGAACTGATGCACACGATCTTCCCGCATCCGACCATTTCGGAGACGATGAAGGAAAGCGTGCTCGACGCCTATGGCAAGGTTCTCAACGCCTGAGGCGCGCGACTGCTTGGCAGTTGTGGCACAGGGTTTCGCCGCCTATATAGACGGCGAATTGTAGACAGAGGAGTGGACGATGGGTTTTGAAATTGGCTGGTTCCTGACCATTATCGTCGGCGGTTTGGCCGGCTGGCTGGCTGGTAAGCTCATGGACATGCGTTTCGGCATCTTCATGAACATCATCATCGGCATTGTCGGTGCAGCGGTTGCCGCCGCCATCTTCCGCCGCCTCGGCATTTTCGTCGAAGGCGACTGGTTGGGCTATCTGATCACCAGCTTTGTCGGCGCAAGCCTTCTTCTCTTCGTCGCCAAGCTTGTGCGGCGCTAATTTCTCTACCGCCGCCACGTTTCGCGGCCAGGACAGGTTACCATAATGGTCACGATCCTCGACAGGACCAATCTCGCCGACGAAAAGCGCGTGCGCCATCCGGAAAAGGCCCACCGGCCCGACACGGAAGTGATGCGCAAGCCGGAGTGGATCCGCGTCAGGGCGCCGACATCCAAGGGCTATCATGAGACGCGTGAACTGGTGCGCAGCCACAAGCTCGTCACCGTCTGCGAGGAAGCCGGCTGCCCGAACATCGGCGAGTGCTGGGACAAGAAGCACGCGACTTTCATGATCATGGGCGAAATCTGTACGCGCGCCTGTGCATTTTGCAATGTCGCGACCGGCAAGCCGAATGCGCTCGATATGGCCGAGCCGGAGAACGTCGCGAAAGCCGTCAAGCAGATGGGCCTGATGCATGTCGTCATCACCTCGGTGGACCGTGACGATCTGGAAGATGGTGGCGCCGAGCATTTCGAAAAGGTGATCTGGGCGATCCGCGCGGCATCGCCGGAAACCACGATCGAGATCCTGACGCCGGACTTCCTGAAGAAGCCGGGCGCGCTCGAGCGAGTCGTCGCCGCCAAGCCCGACGTCTTCAACCACAACATGGAAACGGTTCCGGGCAACTACCTGACAGTTCGCCCCGGCGCCCGTTATTTCCACTCCGTGCGCCTGCTGCAGCGGGTCAAGGAACTCGACCCGACGATGTTCACCAAGTCCGGCATCATGGTCGGCCTCGGCGAGGAGCGCAACGAAGTGCTGCAGCTGATGGACGACCTGCGCACGGCCGACGTCGACTTCCTCACCATTGGCCAGTATCTGCAGCCGACCCGCAAGCACCACAAGGTGATGAGCTTCGTCACGCCGGACGAATTCAAGTCCTACGAGACTGTGGCCTATGCCAAGGGCTTCCTGATGGTGTCCTCGAGCCCGCTGACGCGCTCCTCGCACCACGCCGGCGATGACTTCGCAAGGCTGAAGGCCAATCGTGAAAAGGCGCAGGCGGCACGGGGCTAGGTCTTCACTCTGTCAGTTGGGAAGAAATCATGATAAAGGATTTCAAAGACAAGATGACAGAGCGACTTTTTCGAACGACGAACGTTCCCGGTTTTCCGCCCGATGTAATCGAGCGTGCGCGGCGGAAGTTGATGGCATTGAATGCTGCCAATGGTCTGGCTGATCTTCGCGTGCCTCCGAGTAACCGGCTTGAAATGCTCAAGGGTGTTCGAGCGGGGCAATACTCGATCAGGATCAATGATCAGTGGCGCGTCTGTTTCCGTTGGGTTGAGGGGGATGCGGTTGAAGTCGAGGTCTGTGACTATCATTGAGGAGCGCCATGCTGCACATTCCTGAAGATCCGGTACATCCGGGGCGAATCTTGTTCGATGATTTTCTGGAAGACTATGGCTTGGCGATCGACAAGGTAGCTGCCGATACCGGAATTGCCGAATCGGAACTTACCGCCATTGAAGCTGGCAAGGCGGGGATTTCTGCAGAAACTGCGCTCCGTCTTTCTCGCTATTTCTCAAACTCCCCAGAATTCTGGCTCAACCTGCAACGTACATATGACCTGTCGGTCGCCCAGAAGACGGCGACGGGGCTGGATCGAATTCAGCCTGTTCATGCAGCATAGCTTTGAGTTATGCCGCACTACATCCCCGCTGGCACAACAGCCGCCGACCTCCTGAAAGCTGCGGACCGGATCATGGTCATTGGCTGCTCGGGCGGTGGTAAGAGCACCTTGTCGCAAAAACTCTCCGCCCATCTCGATTTGCCCTATATCTCCATGGATCGGGACTTTTTCTGGCTACCCGGCTGGGTCAAACGGGCTAGGCACGAGGAGCGTAGGTTGATTTCCGAGGCTGTCGCCAGGGATCGTTGGCTGATGGATGGTTCCGGTCCGTCAACATTCGATCTGCGGGTGCCCCGCACCCATCTCGTCCTCTGGGTCAAGCGGTCGCGTTGGGCATGCCTGTGGGGTGTCGCAAAGCGCGGGATCCGCTATATCGGTCGCACGCGCCCCGATATGGCACCAGGATGCGTCGAGCGCTTTCCCGATATCGAGTTCCTGCGCTATATCTGGACCTTCGACAGGATATTTGCACCGCGCATCGCTGGCGAACTGGACCTCTACGGTCCCGACATTCATGTTCTTGTACTGAAAACCCGCAAAGACATGCGCCTGCTGCTTGATCTTGTCGGCGCGCCTGCTTAAGTCGGCGTCATGCCACAGTTCGAAACCCGTCGCCTTGTCACGCATTCTCCCGATCGGATGTACGATCTCGTCGCCGATGTGGAGCGCTATCCGGAATTTCTGCCGCTCTGCGAAGCGCTCGTCATCCGCTCGCGCCGTGAGCGAGACGGCAAGGAACTGCTGATCGCCGACATGACGGTGGGCTACAAGGCGATCCGCGAGACGTTCACCACCCAGGTTCTGCTCAATCCCGCTGAGAATATCATCGACGTCAAATATATCGAGGGGCCGTTCAAGTATCTCGACAATCGCTGGCGGTTCGAAGATGCGGGCGAGGGTGGTTGCGCGGTCAATTTCTTCATCGACTACGAGTTCAAGAACCGCATTCTCGGTGCCCTGATGGGATCGATGTTCGATCGTGGCTTCCGCATGTTTGCCGAAGCCTTCGAGGCGCGTGCCGACAAGATTTATGCGGCGGTCTGAACAGCTTCCACTAGCAGTTCGAGCGCTGTCTCGACCGTGGCCAGCCTGACGCCATCGCGACCGATGTCGCCATAGTGCATTTCCTTGTCAAGGATGAGACCTGACCGGCTCTTTGCCGCCAGATGAACCAGCCCAACCGGCTTGTCGGCCGATCCGCCACCGGGTCCGGCGATACCGGTCACGGCGACGGCAACATGAGCCCGCGAACGGTAGAGTGCGCCATGCGCCATCTGCAGGGCGGTTTCACGCGATACGGCGCCATAGGTCGCAAGTGTGACCGGCGTCACGCCGATCAGCTCCATTTTCGCCTCGTTCGTATAGGTGACAAAACCGCGATCGACGACTGCGGACGAGCCGGATACATCGGTCAGCGCGCCGGCGATCAGGCCGCCGGTACAGGATTCAGCCATCGCCACCATCCAGCCGCGCGCCCGGTAGAGCGTAATGATCTGCTCGGCAAGTCTGGCGGTTTCGGCGGGGAACAGGCTCATGCGGGTTTGCCCTGAAACACCACGGTCGCCGTTGCGATGGCGGCAATGCCTTCGCGCCGCCCGACAAAGCCGATCGTCTCGTTGGTCGTTGCCTTGACCGAGCAGCGATCGAGCGAGATCCCCAGCATCTCCGACAGTTTCTCGCGCATTTCTTGACGGCGTGGTCCGACCTTAGGCGCTTCGGCAATAAGCGAAATATCTGCATTCATGATCGTGCCCCCCGCATCGCGGACGATCTTCACTGCGTACTCGACAAAGATACGCGAGGCCGCCCCCCGCCATTGCGGATCCGACGGTGGAAAGTGGTCGCCAATATCGCCTGCGCCGCATGTCGCGAGCAAGGCGTCGGTCAAGGCATGCAGAGCAACATCGGCATCCGAATGCCCCTTCAATCGCTGATCATGTGGCAGGAAGATGCCGCACAGCGTCACGCCATCGCCGGGCTCCAGCTGGTGCACGTCATAGCCATTGCCGGTGCGCACATCGGGAAGCGTTCTGGCCGCCAGTTTCTCGTCCGCCATGGTGATGTCCTTCTGCACGGTAAGTTTGACATTATCGACGGAGCCTTCAATCAGCGTCACCGGAAGTCCGGCCCACTCTGCGATCGATGCGTCGTCGGTAAAATCGGCGTGTGGCAGTTCGGCGGCGCGGTTATGCGCGTCCAGAATGGCTGAAAACGCGAAGGCTTGCGGCGTCTGGGCCGTATAGAGTCCGGCACGCGGAACGGTGTCCGTCACCAGTCCGTCCATGCCCCGCTTCACCGTGTCGGCAATCGGCAGTGCCGGCAGCATGACAGGCAAGCCTCGACTAAACCCGGCCTCGATTCGCTCGAGCAGTGCAAGATCGACAAAGGGACGGACGCCGTCATGGATAAGCACATGGCTGATACCATCCGGCTCCAGCGCCTTGAGGCCCCTCTGTACGGAGATTTGCCGTGTGGCGCCGCCCGATACGCAAAGCAGCGGAGCATCAGTTGGAAGCTGCGCCCGCACCGCATCAAACAGCGATTGGTCATCAGGATGAATGACTACCACGATCGGACCAGTTTTGGGCCAATCCAGCAGGCGGCGAAGCGTGTGCCAGAGCACTGGCCGACCACCAATCCTGCGGTATTGCTTGGGCCCTTCGACCGAAGCGCCCGCCCGTTCGCCGCGTCCGGCAGCCACGACCACGATACCGATTGTGCGCACCAACTCTTGCTCCATCGTCCCGACTGGTCCATGACACATTTTCTTCGCACCCGTGCTCTATCGGCTCGTTATCGTCTTTTCCAGCATTTGCCCGAAATTTTGTCGATGAGCCCTCAATGCCTCTTGGCAAGCGGTGGAACACTGGCTAAAAATAGTGCAAAGCCAACGATTGCCCGAAAGATAATCAGTTGATTTCAGTTGCGTTAGATACGCCTTTCAGCATCGGTTCGGTGTCCATACGCAATCGTGTGGCGCTCGCGCCGATGTCTGGCGTGACCGATCTTCCATTCCGTCAGCTTGCCTTTCGCTTCGGTGCCGGCCTGGTGGTGACGGAAATGGTGGCGAGCCGCGAACTGGTGTTTAACGCCGCCGAAAGCTGGAGCCGCCTCAAGGGGGCAGGGCTGACGCCGCATATGGTACAGCTGGCCGGACGCGAAGCGCATTGGCTGGCCGAAGCCGCCAGGATCGCCGAGGCCAATGGTGCGGATATCATCGACATCAATATGGGCTGCCCGGCCAAGAAGGTCATCGGTGGCTATGCCGGCTCCGCGCTGATGCGCGAGCCGGACCATGCCCTGTCGCTGATCGAGGCGACGGTGAAGGCTGTCAAGGTTCCCGTAACGGTCAAGATGCGCCTTGGCTGGGACAATAATTCGATCAATGCGCCGCAGATCGCTGCCCGCGCCGAAGCGGCCGGTGTGCAGCTCATCACCATTCATGGCCGCACCCGCATGCAGTTCTATGAAGGAAGGGCCGATTGGGACGCGATTGCAGCGGTCCGGGATGCGATCAGGATCCCGCTGATTGCCAATGGTGATGTGGAGAGCCGCGAGGATGCAGCCGAGATCCTGCGTCGTTCCGGGGCGGATGCCGTCATGGTAGGTAGGGCTTGCCAGGGGCGGCCGTGGCATGCCGGCTGGCTTGCCGGCGCGGCGGCTCCGGCCGCAGCGGATATCCCGAACCTTGCCGTCGAACACTATCGCATGATGTTGTCCCACTACGGCGCCGACGTCGGGATCCGACATGCACGCAAACATCTCGGCTGGTATCTCGGCCATTGCACGACTGCGGTGCCTTCAGAGGCCAAGGCCGCCATCATGACGTCGAAAGACGCGGATTTTGTCGCCGATGCCATGCTGGCCGCACTTTCTGCCGGGCATGCCCCGCAATCAAGACAGGAGGCCGCATGACGGCGAACACGAGCGGCAACGGGCTGGCGATGGCTGTCTTGAACGCCATCCAGAATCCCGTGGTCATGGTTGATGCCAATGGCCACATCGCCTTCGCCAATTGGGAGGCAGAGGCGTTTTTCGGCGCCAGTGCGAGCCATCTTGCGCGCTACCGCCTGTCGACCTTCATTCCTTTCGGTAGCCCGCTCCTGTCGCTAATCGAACAGGTGCGCGAGCGTCTGGCGCCGGTCAACGAGTACCGCGTCGATCTGAGTTCGCCACGTCTCGGCCAGGAAAAGCTCGTCGACATCTATGTCGCACCGGTCGTCAGCCAGCCCGGCAATGTCGTTATCGTGTTTCAGGAACGCTCGATGGCCGACAAGATCGACCGCCAGCTAACCCACCGCGCCGCAGCCCGTTCGGTAACCGGCCTTGCTTCGATGCTGGCGCATGAAATCAAGAACCCGCTTTCTGGCATCCGCGGCGCCGCCCAGCTTCTGGAAACCGCCGTCACCGACGAAGACCGCGCGCTGACCCGTCTGATCTGCGACGAGACCGATCGTATCGTCTCTCTCGTCGACCGCATGGAAGTGTTTTCCGACGAGCGTCCGGTTGATCGCCAGTCGATCAACATCCATTCGGTGCTCGATCAGGTGAAGGCGGTTGCCAAGGCCGGCTTTGCCCGCAACATTCGCATCACCGAAAGTTATGACCCGTCACTGCCGTCCGTTTTTGCCAATCGTGATCAATTGGTGCAGGTCTTCCTCAATCTGGTGAAGAATGCCTCTGAAGCGATCGGCGAGCGCTCCGATGGCGAGATCCAACTGACCACGGCCTACCGCCCGGGCATCCGGCTGTCGGTTGCCGGATCGCGTGAAAAGATCTCGCTACCGCTCGAGTTCTGCGTCCATGACAATGGGCCGGGCGTGCCGTCCGATCTTTTGCCGCATCTCTTCGATCCGTTCATCACCACCAAGACCAATGGCTCTGGCCTCGGACTGGCATTGGTGGCCAAGATCATCGGAGGCCATGGCGGGATTGTCGAATGCGACAGCCAGGCCAACCGGACGACCTTCCGGGTGCTTATGCCGATGTCCAAAGAGATAGCGCTTGATGATGCGCCTTTCGCGAAATCCACAGGAACAAATTGATGACAGCCACGATCCTTGTTGCTGACGATGATGCAGCGATCCGCACGGTGTTGAACCAGGCCCTGAGCCGGGCCGGGTATGATGTGCGCATCACCTCCAATGCCGCCACACTCTGGCGCTGGATTTCCGCAGGCGAGGGCGATCTGGTGGTGACCGATGTCATCATGCCGGACGAAAACGCCTTCGACCTTCTGCCGAGGATCAAGAAAGCCCGGCCGGATCTGCCAGTCCTGGTCATGAGCGCGCAGAACACCTTCATGACCGCCATCAAGGCATCGGAAAAGGGCGCCTATGACTATCTGCCGAAGCCGTTCGACCTGACCGAGCTGATCGCCATCATCGGCAGGGCTCTGGCCGAACCGAAGAAGAAGCCGGCGCGCCTCGATGACGACATGCAGGACGGCATGCCGCTCGTCGGTCGCTCCGCCGCCATGCAGGAAATCTACCGCGTGCTCGCGCGTCTGATGCAGACCGACCTGACGCTGATGATCACCGGTGAGTCGGGCACCGGCAAGGAACTGGTTGCCAAGGCGCTGCATGATTACGGCAAGCGCCGCAACGGTCCCTTTGTTGCGATCAACATGGCCGCCATTCCGCGCGACCTGATCGAATCAGAACTGTTCGGCCACGAGAAGGGCGCGTTTACCGGCGCGCAGAACCGCTCAACCGGTCGGTTCGAACAGGCCGAAGGCGGAACGCTGTTCCTCGACGAAATCGGTGACATGCCGATGGATGCGCAGACCCGGCTGCTGCGCGTGCTGCAGCAGGGCGAATACACCACTGTCGGCGGTCGCACTCCGATCCGCACTGATGTCCGTATCGTCGCCGCCACCAACAAGGACCTGAAACACTCGATCAACCAGGGCCTTTTCCGCGAAGATCTCTATTACCGCCTGAATGTCGTCCCGTTGCGCTTGCCGCCGCTGCGAGACCGCGCCGAGGACATCCCCGATCTGGTCCGCCACTTCATCCAGCAGGGCGAAAGGGAAGGCCTTGATCCCAAGCGTTTCGAAACGGAAGCGCTGGAGGTGATGAAGGCCTATGCCTGGCCGGGCAACGTGCGCGAACTTGAGAATGTCGTGCGCCGTCTGATGGCCCTTTACCCGCAGGATGTGATCGCACGCGAAGTGGTGGAGCAGGAACTGCGGGCCGATATTGCCGACAGTCCGATCACCAAGGCGGGCATGCCGACCGGTTCGATGACCATTTCCCAGGCCGTCGAGGAAAACATGCGGACCTATTTCGCCGGCTTCGGCGACGCCCTGCCGCCGTCAGGTCTGTACGATCGCGTGCTGACCGAAATGGAGTATCCGCTGATTCTGGCGGCCCTCACGGCCACCCGTGGCAACCAGATCAAGGCGGCCGATCTTCTCGGTCTAAACCGCAATACGCTGCGCAAAAAGATCCGCGAACTGGGTGTCTCGGTCTATCGAAGCTCGCGCTCGGCTTGACAAGCCGAAAGCCCCCGTTGCAATTTCGCCACATTGCGTTGCTCAAAAGCCACGTTGCCTTTGCTCCTTGCAGTCCGGTCCGGATTGCCGGACCGGCAGTCGGCTTTTTTGCAAATGACAATGCACCGACCTTGGGTCTCGCCCGGGTTGTCGTGTGAATGGCCCTGAACGGGTCCGGGGGAAACAGATGGTGAGCTTGAGAAGAGCGTCGGTTGCGGACGCCGATGCCGCATTGGCTCATGATCGGCGTGCGTCGTTTGCCCTGCCCGGCCTTCTGGTTGCGAGCGGCGCGCTGATCTGCGCGATCTTCACCTTGCCTGTTCTCCTTGGTCTGACCCCGATCGAGCCGACCTCGCAGGTGCTGGTTGCTTCTGCGGCGGTCAATTCGCTTTTCATTGTCGGCCTGATGTTCCTGATCGGCCGGGAAGTCACCCGCCTGTTTCGGGCTCGCAGCCGTGGTCGGGCGGCAGCCCGCCTGCATGTGCGCATTGTCGCGCTGTTTTCGATCATTGCGATTACCCCGGCGATTCTTGTGGCAATTTTTGCCTCCATCACCCTGAATGTCGGTCTGGACCGCTGGTTCTCGCTGCGCACGCAGTCGATTGTCTCGTCGTCGATGAATGTGGCGCAGGCCTATATGATGGAGAATGCCAGCTACCTGCAGGGTCAGACCATCTCCATGGCCAATGACCTGGAGCGCAACCGGTCGCTGTTCTATCTCGATCGCACCGGCTTCGTCGAACTTCTGACCCGCCAGGCGCGCGGCCGCGGCATGCTCGGCGCCTTCCTGGTCCGCGAAGATGGCTCGGCGATCACCCAGGCTGACATCCAGACGGAAAAACCGCTGCCAGCCATTCCGCGCGATGCGCTGCAGAGCGCATCTGCCGGCCAGCCGACGCTCATCCCGCCCGGTGTGACCAACCTCGTCGGGGCCATTATCCAGCTCGATTCAATTTCGGGAACCTTCCTCTATACGATCAGGGCGGTGGACCCGAAGGTCATGGCCGCGATGCGGCTGATGGAAGAGAACACGGCCGAATACCAGGCGATGGAAGATGGCCGCACGACCTTGCAGATCGCTTTTGCCATCCTCTATCTGGGCTTTGCCCTGATCGTGCTGCTCGCCGCCATCTGGACTGCCATTGCGGTGGCCGACCGCATCGTACGGCCCATCCGCCTGTTGATCGGCGCCGCCGACAGCATCGCCTCCGGCAATCTCAACGTGATCGTGCCGGTCCGCGCCGCAGACGGCGATGTCGGCAGTCTTTCGCGCACGTTCAACAAGATGATCACCCAGATCCGCACACAGCGTGACGAGATCCTCGAGGCCAAGGACGAGGTCGATGACCGGCGCCGGTTCATCGAGGCGGTGTTGTCTGGGGTCACGGCAGCGGTGATCGGCGTCGAGGACGACGGCGTGATCACCATCGTCAACCCGTCGGCCGAATTCTTCCTCGGTCTGTCGGCGGATCAACTGATCGGCGAGAAACTGACACTGGTCGCGCCGGAGGTGGACCGCGTGCTCGCCGAAGCGGCCGTTCGCCATCGCGGCGAATATCGCGAACAGATCAACCTGATCCGCGGCGGCAAGGAGCGGACGCTGAACGTACAGGTCACGCGCGAGGAAACGCGGGGATCCGCCGACAGTTACGTGATCACGCTCGACGACTTCACCGATCTGGTCATCGCCCAGCGATCGTCAGCCTGGGCCGATGTTGCGCGCCGCATTGCCCATGAAATCAAGAACCCCCTGACCCCGATCCAGCTATCGGCCGAGCGCTTGAAGCGGCGTTATGGCAAGCAGATCGCCGAGGACGACAAGGCGGTCTTCAATCAGTGCACTGACACGATTGTCCGCCAGGTTGAGGATATCGGCCGGATGGTCGATGAGTTTTCCGCATTCGCCCGCATGCCAAAGCCGACAAAGCAGCGCACCGATCTCCGCGAGATCCTGAAAGATGCGGTCTTCCTGCGCGAGATGGGCAGCACCGAGATCGATTTTCAGCGCGACTTCGGCGTTGAGGCGCTTGAAGGCAGCTTCGATGCCCGCATGCTGTCGCAGGCCGTTGGCAATATCGTCAAGAATGCCGTCGAAGCCATCGAGGCAGTTCCCGCCGAGGAACTCGGCGCCGGTGGCAAGATTCTGGTACGCTCGTATTTCGATCGGGAACTCGACCGTTTTGCCGTCGATGTGATCGACAACGGCCGCGGCCTGCCGGTGGAGAACCGGCACCGTATTCTGGAACCTTATATGACCATGCGCGAGAAGGGCACCGGCCTCGGTCTCGCCATCGTCAAGAAGATCATTGAAGAGCATGGCGGGCAGCTTGAGCTGCATGACGCACCGGCCGATTTCGACCGGGGCAGGGGCGCGATGATCCGTATCATCCTGCCGCGCATCGAGACTGCCGCCATGGAAAGCGATAACGATAAGGAAAAGGTCTATGGCCTCTGATATTCTGGTAGTCGATGACGAAGAGGACATTCGCGAGATTGTCTCCGGCATCCTGAGCGATGAAGGCCACGAGACGCGCACGGCGCATGACGCAGATAGCGCTCTTGCGGCGATTTCAGATCGGGCACCGCGGTTGATTTTTCTCGATATCTGGATGCAGGGTAGCCGTCTGGACGGACTTTCCCTGCTGGACGAGATCAAGGTACGTCATCCCGATCTGCCGGTGGTGATGATTTCCGGCCATGGCAATGTCGAGACGGCTGTTTCGGCGATCAAGCGCGGCGCGTTCGATTTCATCGAAAAGCCGTTCAAGGCCGACCGCCTGATCCTGATTGCCGAGCGTGCGCTGGAAAACTCCAAGCTCAAGCGCGAGGTCTCCGATCTCAAGCGCCGCACCGGCGATGCCGTCGAGCTGATCGGGACGTCTGTCGCCGTTTCGCAATTGCGACAGACCATCGAGAAAGTCGCGCCGACCAATAGCCGCATCATGATTTTTGGTGCCTCCGGTTGCGGCAAGGAACTCGTTGCCCGCATGATCCACAAGCGCTCGTCGCGCAGTGGCGGCCCGTTTGTGTCGCTGAATGCCGCCGCCATCACGCCGGACCGCATGGAAATGGCGCTGTTCGGCACGGAAGGCACGCCGGGCCAGCCGCGCCGTATCGGCGCATTGGAAGAAGCCCATCGCGGCATTCTCTACCTCGACGAAATCGGGGAAATGCCGCGCGAGACACAGAACAAGATATTGCGTGTTCTGGTCGATCAGCAGTTCGAGCGCGTCGGCGGTTCCAAGCGCGTCAAGGTCGATGTCCGGATCATCTCGTCAAGCGCCTACAATCTTGAGAGCATGATCGCCGAAGGCCGGTTCCGCGAGGACTTGTTCCATCGGCTTGCCGTGGTTCCGATCAAGGTTCCGGCGCTCGCCGAGCGGCGAGAGGACATCCCGTTCCTCGTCGATATGTTCATGCGGCAGATCTCCGATCAGGCGGGTATCCGCCAGCGCAAGATCGGCGAAGACGCCATGGCGGTGCTGCAGGCAAACGACTGGCCAGGCAATATTCGCCAGTTGCGCAACAATATCGAGCGGCTGATGATTCTCGCCCGCGGCGACGCACCGGATACCGCGATCACTGCGGAGATGTTGCCGCAGGACCTGTCAGACATGCTGCCGAAGGTATCGGCCAGCAACGATACCCACATCATGACCCTGCCTTTGCGCGAGGCGCGCGAAATGTTCGAGCGTGACTATCTGATTGCCCAGATCAATCGCTTTGGCGGCAACATCTCGCGCACCGCGGAATTCGTCGGCATGGAGCGCTCCGCACTCCATCGCAAACTGAAATCCCTTGGCGTATAACTGAGTCTGGCAGTGCCGGGCGATTGAGCCGGTCGGCCGGGAAAGGCATTCATGAAGGTCATCATTTGTGGCGCGGGTCAGGTGGGCTACGGCATCGCCGAGCGCCTGTCCCAGGAAGACAACGATGTGTCGGTCATCGACACATCGGCATCGCTCGTCAGCCACATCACCGAAACGCTGGATGTCCGCGGCTATGTCGGCCATGGCGCACATCCCGATGTTCTGGCCAAGGCCGGTGCTGATCAGGCAGACATGCTGATCGCCGTCACGCTTTACGATGAAATCAACATGACCGCCTGCCAGGTGGCACATTCCCTGTTCAACGTGCCGACGAAGATCGCGCGTATCCGGTCGCAAAACTACCTGCGTCCGGAATATTCCGATCTGTTTTCCCGCGACAACCTGCCGATCGACGTGACGATCTCGCCCGAGATCGAAGTCGGCAAGATGGTTCTGCGCCGCATTTCGTTTCCGGGGGCGACGGATATCGTGCGCTTTGCTGACGACAACATCGCCATGCTGGCGATCGAATGCATGGAGGATTGCCCGGTTGTCGATACGCCGCTGCATCAGCTCAGCGAGCTTTTTCCCGATCTGATGGCAACCGTTGCGGCCATCTATCGCAATGGCAAGCTGATGGTGACCCGCTCGGAGGATCATCTCCTTGTCGGCGATCTGGCCTATGTGATCTGCCAGCGCGACCACGCGCGGCGCACGCTCGGGCTGTTTGGTCATGAGGAGCAGGAGGCGGCCCGCATCGTTATCGCTGGCGGTGGTAATATCGGCCACTATGTCGCTCGCACCATTGAGGAAATGCAGCCGAAGACCCGCATCAAGATCATCGAAAGCGACCGGGATCGCGCGATATCGGTGTCCGATCAATTGCGCGAAAGCATCGTCCTGCATGGTTCGGCGCTCGATCAGCACATTCTCCAGCAGGCCGACATTCAGGACGCCGACCTGATGATCACGCTGACAAACAACGACCAGACCAATATTCTGAGCGCGGCCATGGCCAAGCGCCTGGGCTGCAAGTCGGGCATGGCGTTGATCAACAGCCCATCTTTCCACGATCTTGCCGCATCGATCGGCATCGACGCCTATATCAATCCGCGCGCAGTGACGATTTCCCGTGTTTTGCAGCATGTTCGCAAGGGCCGCATTCTTGCGGTCTATGCGGTGCAGAAGGGCACGGCGGAAGTCATCGAGGCCGAAGCGCTGGAAACGTCACCGCTGGTCGGACGTCCGTTCCGCGATCTGGAGCTTCCCGCCGGCCTGCGCATCGGTGCGATCTACCGCGACAAGACCGTGATCCGTCCGAATGGCGACACCAAGATCAAGGCCAAGGACCGTGTCGTGATCTTCGCGACGGCGGCCGCAGTGCGCCATGTCGAGCAGATGTTCCGAGTCTCGATCCAGTATTTCTAACCGACAGGTCCCATACCCATGCCGAGAATTGCCTATGTGAATGGCCGCTATGTGGCGCATGACGATGCCGCCGTTCATATTGAGGATCGTGGCTATCAGTTCGCCGACGGTGTCTACGAAGTTTGCGAGATACGCCATGGCATGATCGTCGATCTGACAAGGCATCTCGATCGCCTCGACAGGTCATTGGGCGAACTTCGGATGAAAAGTCCGATGAGCCGCAGGGCGCTGACCCAGATCATTCGAGAGGTCGCCCGCCGCAACCGGGTGAAAAACGGCCTTTTCTATCTGCAGGTCACGCGCGGCGTCTCCCGCCGCGATCATGTCTTTCCTTCGGCAGACACCACACCTTCGCTTGTCATCACCGCCAAGATCACCGATCCAGGTATCATCATGGCCAAGAACGAAAAGGGCCTGAAGGCAATTACCTTGCCTGACAATCGCTGGGACCGCGTCGATATCAAGACGGTCGGCTTGCTACCAAATGTCATGGCACGGCAGCTTGCCAAGGAGGCTGGCGCTCAAGAGGCGATCTATGTCGATGCTGCTGGCATGGTGACCGAAGGGGCCGCCACCAATGTCTGGATTGTGGATGCAAATGGCGTTTTGGTCACCAGGCCAGCCGAACACGGAATTCTGCGCGGCATCACCCGAACCGGATTGATGGATGTCACCGCTCTTCTCGGCATTCCGGTTGCAGAGCGCGAATTTTCCCGCGAAGAATTGCTGTCGGCACGGGAAGTGTTCATCACGGCAGCAACCAGTATTTGTTTCCCTATCGTCGAAATCGATGGTCAAACGATCGGAAACGGTCATCCGGGATCGGTTTCCGACAAGATCCGATCCGCTTTTTTCGACGTTGCGGAGAAGACGGCGATTTGATACCAAGTTTTGCTGGTGAAGGGGCGAGGGGGCCATTTCCCGCGACCTGACCAGCGATAACAATAATCACACCGGCCAAAAGGCCGGCAAGAAAGAAAGAAGCGGCGCCATGGCGGAACGTTCTCAGAACCTGCAGGATCTTTTCCTCAACACAGTCCGTAAGCAGAAAATCTCGCTGACCATCTTCCTGATCAACGGCGTGAAGCTGACGGGTGTTGTGACATCCTTCGACAATTTCTGCGTTCTCCTGCGTCGTGACGGGCATTCCCAGCTCGTCTACAAACACGCCATCTCGACCATCATGCCCGGCCAGCCGATGCAGATGTTCGAGAGCGAAGACAACGCTTCCGGACAGGACTGAGATCATCACAAACCGCGACACCAAGAACGAATCAATCATCCCGGAAGGCGAAAAGCGTCGGGATGACATGCGGGCGGTTGTGCTCGTGCCTGTATTGAAGCAGGGCCGCCAGCCGGTCCTGCCGGAAGGCGCACCACCGGCTCCCAGTCGTTCGAACGAAGCCCGCCTCGAAGAAGCGATGGGTCTTGCACGTGCCATCGACCTGACGATTGCAGCCGGCATGATCGTTCCGGTCAACCAGCCGCGTCCGGCCACGCTGCTCGGCTCCGGCAAGATCGAGGAAGTGACGGCCATGCTCGACGAGCGCGATGCCGGCCTGGTCATCGTCGATCATCCGCTGACCCCGGTCCAGCAGCGCAATCTCGAAAAGGAATGGAACGCCAAGGTCATCGACCGCACCGGCCTCATTCTTGAAATTTTCGGCCGCCGCGCTTCCACCAAGGAAGGTACGCTGCAGGTCGAACTTGCTCACCTGAACTACCAGAAGGGCCGCCTGGTCCGCAGCTGGACCCACCTGGAGCGTCAGCGCGGTGGTGCCGGTTTCATGGGTGGTCCCGGTGAAACCCAGATCGAAGCCGACCGTCGAATGTTGCAGGACCGTATCGTCAAGCTCGAGAAGGAGCTGGAGCAGGTCGTGCGCACCCGCCAGCTTCACCGGGCCAAGCGTCGCAAGGTGCCGCATCCGATCGTCGCTCTGGTCGGCTATACCAATGCCGGCAAATCGACCCTGTTCAATCGCATCACCGGCGCGGGCGTGCTTGCCGAAGACATGCTGTTTGCCACGCTCGATCCGACCCTGCGCCGGATGAAGCTGCCGCATGGCCGCACGGTCATTCTGTCCGACACGGTCGGCTTCATTTCCAATCTGCCGACTCATCTGGTTGCCGCCTTCCGCGCGACGCTGGAAGAGGTTCTGGAAGCCGATCTGATCCTGCATGTGCGCGACATGGCCGATCCGGACAATGGTGCCCAGTCGGCCGATGTGCTGCGCATCCTCGACGATCTCGGCATTGACGAGAAGGAGCGCTCCGAGCGCATCATCGAGATCTGGAACAAGATCGATCGGCTCGATCCGGAAACCCACGACGCCATCATGCAGAAGGCCGAAGGCCGTGAAAACGTCATGTCCGTCTCGGCAATCACTGGCGAAGGGGTCGACAGGCTCCTCGATGTCATCTCGCAGCGTCTCTCGGGCGTCCTGACCGAGGCGACGATCACCATTCCAGCCGACAAGCACGCGCTGATCTCCTGGGCCTATGAAAATGCCGTGGTCACAGGTCGCGAGGACCAAGAGGACGGTTCGGTCAGTCTCGACGTGCGCCTGACCGAACGGCAGGCCGACGAAATGGAGCGTAAGCTCGGAACCGGCCAGAAGCCGGACAAGGAAGACTGGGAGCGATAGCGCTCCCGGTTTTCTGACTAACACCAGGACGTAGGCTGAGCTCTTGCCGCAACGGTCGCAGGCGCTATTCCGACGATTGCGGCGCCGGCAACATGGACATCAAGCGCTTCGCGCTCGCTTCGTCCTCAAACGAGCCGACGTTCGATCTGTTTCGCCGCCTGCCAAAGTTCTTCCATCCGCTCCAGCGTTGCTGCGTTCAAGTCTTCTCCATTCGCATGAAGTTCTGTTTCTATATGATTGAAACGACGGCGAAATTTTGAGTTCGTTCCGCGCAGCGCTTGTTCGGGCTCCGCGCCGACATGGCGGCCGATATTGACCAGCGCGAAGATCAGGTCGCCTAGCTCGTCCGAGATCTTGTCCTGCTTGCCCGCCTTCAGCGCTTCGCGCAATTCGCCGATTTCCTCTTCGACCTTGTCGAGAATAGGTTCGGCCTCGGTCCAGTCGAAGCCGACCTTGGCAGCCTGTTCCTGCAGTTTCAGCGCTTCGGTCAGAGCCGGAAAGCTTCGCTGGACACCGCCGAGATGGCCTTGCTTGAAGTCTTCATTGGCGCCGTTATGCGCCCGCCGCTCGGCGCGCTCCTGCTTCTCCTGACGTTTGATCGCATCCCATTGCAGCTTCACCGTTTCAGGCGTGTCGGCGTCGGAGCGGGCGAACACATGCGGATGCCGGCGGATCATCTTGGTGGTGATCGCGGTGACCACATCGCCGAAGTTGAACAGCCCCGCCTCTTCGGCAATCCGGGCGTGGAACACCACCTGCAGCAGAAGATCGCCGAGTTCGTCGCACAGATCGTCCGGATCATTGCGCTCGATCGCATCGGCTACTTCATAGGCCTCCTCGATCGTATATGGCTTTATCGTTGCGAAGGTCTGGACGATGTCCCAGGGGCATCCGGTCTCGGGGTTGCGCAGCGCCGCCATGATGTCGAGCAGGCGGGTGATGTCGGTCGAAGCTTCCATGATCTGTTCTGTGTCTCGCTGGCTCAGTTGAGCGGAATTTCGTTGTCGCCCTTGGTGGCCTGATACGTGTCAGACAGCCGGTCATAGGCGGCGCGGATGCGGCTCACCTGCTCGAACAGGGCTGGGCGGTCGGAATCGTCGGCGGACGCGACCATCTCGATCATCGCATGGCTGAGCCAGAAGGCGTTCTGTCGGCGGTAGCCGCCCGGTTCCAGCCCGAAAACCTCCTTGAGTATTTTCAGGTCGTGCGGAATTGCAAACGCATCGCGGCTGTCTTCATGGCTGAAGAAATAGTAGAAATTGTCGAACCCGGCCCAGGTGATGGCCGACATGCACATGGTGCAGGGTTCATGGGTCGAGAGAAAAATCAGATCCTTGGTGTTGGGCCGCTCCCCCAACTCGTAGAAGCGCTTGAGCGTATGAACCTCTCCGTGCCAGAGCGGGTTCTCCAACTCGTTGTTCGTCTCGGCAACCACCAGCGACAAGTCGGATTTGCGCAGGACCGCGGCTCCAAACACCTTGTTGCCCAAGGCCACGCCTTTGGCCGTCAGCGGCAGGATGTCATTCTCGATCACATCGAGAAGGCGTTTGGTGATGGCGAGTGTCGTCAAAGTCGTGCCCCCGGTCTATCTTGCCCTGCAATCATATTGGCAAGCATATCGGCCTCGACGGTGCCCCCGAAAGCGAAATCATTGTCCGTCTCCAATTTTCTGCGATCGGATCCGCCGAATGTCCATGGGAACCGCGGTTTCTGCGGCTTCTGGTGAGTTTTGCTCGCAATGGCGAAAAGCCTAGTAAAGAAATACCTGCGGGCTGTGGGGAAGGGATTTATCTTTCTTCAAATGCTGGTCGCAAAAGGTGATAGTGCAGCCCACTGGAATTGGGTTGACCATGGCAGAGAACGACACACAGCTTTCGGTTTTTCCGGCCTTTTTCAAGGTCGAGAATGCGGTCGCCGCCGTTTTTGGCGATGGCGCTGAAGCCTATGCCAAGGTGCGGTTGCTGAAAAACACCAAAGTGCGGATCGTCGCCTACACCGCAGCGCCCGAAGCCGACTATGCGGCCTTTCTTGCCCAGCATGAAATTGTCCGGATTGGTGGACCGTTCGCCGCCGATCAGGTCGATGGCGCAAGGTTGGTGTTTGCCGCCACCGGCAATGCGGCGCTCGACCGCGATATCGTCGCTGCTGCGCGTGATGCTCGCATCCCGGCCAATGCCGTCGATCAGCCCGACTATTGCGATTTCTACACGCCTGCTCTGGTCAATCGCGCTCCGATCGCGGTTGCCATCGGTACGGAGGGCGTTGGGCCTGTTCTGGCGCAGATGATTCGTGCCGATATTGATCGCCTGCTGCCACGTTCGCTTGGCAAGCTCGGCCGCCTGGCCAATTCCTACCGCGGTGCGGTCGATCGGCTGGTGCCCCGTGGCGTGGCTCGCCGTCTTTTCTGGCGTGACTTCTTCAAGGGCAAGGTCGCCGATGCGGTCGAGGCGGATGATGTC
Source organism: Rhizobium sp. 18065 (assembly GCF_902706095.1). Lineage (GTDB taxonomy): Bacteria > Pseudomonadota > Alphaproteobacteria > Rhizobiales > Rhizobiaceae > Allorhizobium. Next base: position 23,672 of record NZ_CACSJP010000006.1, on the reverse strand, counting down.
AGCCAGGCCCGGCGCGAGGCTACGCGACTGTTGCGGGCGACTGCTGCATCCGAGGGCGAGGGCCGGGTGTTCCTGGTCGGTGCCGGTCCAGGTGCCGAAGATCTGCTGACGTTGCGGGCGCACCGTTTGATGATGGAATGCGATGTCATCGTCTATGACGCCTTGGTGCCGCGTGAAGTGGTCGACATGGGCCGACGCGATGCCGACCGTATCCCCGTTGGTAAGCGCAAGGGCTGCCATTCCAAGTCGCAGGACGAGATCAATGACCTGCTGGTCGAACTCGGACGCGAAGGAAAGCGTGTAGTTCGGCTGAAATCCGGCGATCCGCTGATTTTCGGTCGGGCAGGGGAGGAAATGGCGGCGCTGCGCCATGCCGGCATCCCTTATGAAATTGTCCCGGGCGTTACCTCGGCATTCGCCGCAGCTGCCGATTTTGAGCTGCCGCTGACCCTGCGCGGCGTATCGTCCTCGCTGGTCTTCACCACCGGTCACGATCTCAATGGCGATATTCTGCCGGATTGGGCGCGCCTTGCACTGTCGGGTACGACTGTTGCCGTCTATATGGGTCGGACAGTTGCTGCTTCCGTCGCGGAACGGCTGATGGCCGCAGGCCTCGCCGAGGATACGACGGTCGCCGTCGTCGAGAATGCTGGCCGTCGCGACAGTCGCCGGATGCATGGCACCTTGAAGGAATTGCCCGGACTGGAAGCCCGTACTGAGCTGACCGGGCCGGTAATGGTAATTATCGGCGACGCTGTTGCCGGCGCTGACTTCAGCCGCTCCGAACCGCTCGGTGCGCGCCAGTCGGCTGAACTTGAAACTGTGAGGAACTGACCATGGCTGACAAAGTCTTGACCGCCAACCGGCTGAGCGACGGCATCGCTGTCTGGCTTGATGCCAACGGCAAATGGACCGAACGTCTGCAGGATGCTTTTGTCGCACGCCATGCAGAAGCAGTCGACGCACTGGAAGTCGCCGGCAAGCAGGCTTTCGCCAGCAACCTCGTTGTCGATGTCAACGTCATCGACATTGAGGAAAAAGACGGCCTTCTCCGTCCGCTGCGCCTTCGTGAACGCATCCGCGCAGAAGGACCCACCATTGCATATGCCGAGGGTCATGGTTATGCCGACCCCGCATTCATTGCCGCCTAAAGGCCTGAGGTAAGATATGTATCGTTACGATGAATTCGACCACGCCTTCGTTTCGGCGCGCGTAGAGCAGTTTCGCGACCAGGTGGACCGCCGCCTGTCGGGAGACCTGGCCGAGGACGCTTTCAAGCCGCTGCGCCTGATGAATGGCGTCTATCTGCAGCTTCACGCCTACATGCTGCGCGTCGCAATTCCCTATGGCACGCTGAACGCGAAGCAGATGCGCATGCTGGCCCACATCGCCCGCAAGTATGATCGCGGCTATGGCCATTTCACCACCCGCCAGAACATCCAGTACAACTGGCCGAAACTGTCCGACACGCCGGATATCCTGAGCGAGTTGGCCAGTGTCGAAATGCACGCCATCCAGACCTCCGGCAACTGCATTCGCAACGTCACGGCCGACCATTTCGCCGGTGCTGCCGCTGACGAGGTCGCCGACCCGCGCCCCTACGCCGAAATCCTGCGCCAGTGGTCGTCGCTGCATCCTGAATTTTCCTTCCTGCCGCGCAAGTTCAAGATCGCCGTCACCGGCGCGCCGAGCGACCGTGCGGCCATCCAGGTGCACGACATCGGCCTGCATCTGAAGAAGAACGAAGCGGGTGAACTCGGCTTCGCCGTCTATGTCGGTGGTGGCCAGGGCCGCACGCCGCTGATCGCCAAGAAGATCCGCGACTTCCTGCCGGAGGCCGATCTGCTGACCTATGTCACGGCGATTGTCCGCGTCTACAATCTCAATGGTCGCCGCGACAACAAGTACAAGGCCCGCATCAAGATTCTCGTGCATGAGACCGGCGTCGAGGAACTGACCCGCCAGGTCGAGGTTGAGTTCGACCAGATCCGCGACAGCGAACTGAAGCTGCCGGAGGCCGATATTCGGTCGATCGAGGCCTATTTCGCGCCGCCGGCTCTCGCCGATCGTGCCGAAGGCTGGGAAGCACTCGCCCGCGCCAAGAAAGCCGATGCGGCCTTCGCTACGTGGGTCGGACAGAATGTCCAGCCGCACAGCCATCCTGATTACGGCATGGTCACGATCTCCCTGAAGCCGATCGGCGGCACGCCGGGAGATGCATCGGATGCGCAGATGGATCTGGTCGCCGAGATCGCCGAACGCTACGCATTTGACGAGATCCGCGTCAGCCACGAGCAGAACCTGATCTTGCCGCATGTCGCCATGGGCGATCTCTACGCGGTTTATCAGGCGCTGGAGAAGTCAGGCCTGGCCACAGCCAATGCCGGCTTGATCACCGACATGATTGCCTGTCCGGGCCTGGACTACTGCGCTTTGGCCAATGCTCGGTCGATCCCGGTGGCCCAGGAAATCTCGCTGCGCTTCGGCTCCCAGGCGCGCCAGGCGGAAATCGGCGAGTTGAAGATCAAGATTTCCGGCTGCATCAATGCCTGCGGTCATCACCATGTCGGCCATATCGGCCTTTTGGGTGTCGAGAAGAAGGGTGCCGAACTCTATCAGATCACGCTGGGCGGTTCCGGTGACGAGAACTCGTCGATCGGCGAGATCATCGGCCGCGGTTTCGAGCCGGAAAAGGTGACCGACGCCATCGAGACCATCGTCGATACCTATCTTGGCCTGCGCCTTGATCCGAAGGAAACCTTCCTTCTGGCCTATCGTCGCGTCGGCCCCAAGCCGTTCAAGGATGCCCTCTACGGCGCGACGGCGGAAGCCGCGTAAGGATGACTGAGACCATGACCAAGATTTGGAAAGAAACCGGCTTTGTCGCCAAGGATGCCTGGGTCATCGAAACTGACGATGTGAAGGCAGGCGAGGGCGAAACGCCGATCCGCGGCCTCGACGCCTTCCTGGCGGCGGCAGCCGATACCAATGAGGGTGGCTTGGGTGTTCTGGTCGCACCGGCCGATGACGTGAGCAAGCTCGAACCTTATCTCGACCGCATCGCCCTGATTGCCATTGCCTTCCCGGCGTTCAGTGATGGTCGTGGTTTCAGCCATGCGAGCCTGCTGCGTGAACGCCTCGACTATCAGGGTGAATTGCGTGCGGTTGGCGACGTGTTGATCGATCAGGTGCCCTTGATGCTGCGCACCGGTTTCGACAGCTTTGCCGTGACCAATGAAACTGCGCTGAAACGGCTGGACGAACACTGTCTGATGGGCGTGGCCCAGCAATATCAGCCAACGGCGCGGTCTTCCAAGGCTGCTGCCGGCTATAGCTGGCGCCGGATCGGCTCGACCGGCGCCTGAAATATAATAAATAGCCTATGTGATGGCGGCGATTTGACCGGGGTCAAGGACGCTGCCTTTGCTTTCAGGCATCCCATGGCTGCAAAAACTGCATGCCGGCTGAATTGTGGAATGGCGAAGTCTGCTTTATAGGCTGCCCCACGTGACCGAACGATAGGACCGACAGCCTATGAATGCTCTTGTGAAGACCGACAATGCCGAAATGATCGTGCCCGACGGCGTCTATGCCGAAACGGTTCTGAGCGTGACGCATTATACCGACCATCTGTTCCGCTTCCGCATGACCCGTCCGGCAGGTTTCCGCTTCCGCTCGGGCGAATTCGCCATGATCGGCCTGATGGTCGAAGGAAAGCCGATTTATCGTGCCTATTCCATTGCCAGCCCGTCCTGGGACGAAGAACTCGAATTCTTCTCGATCAAGGTTCAGGATGGTCCGCTGACCCAGCACCTGCAGCGCATTCAGCCGGGTGACAAGGTTCTGATGCGCAAGAAGTCGACCGGCACTCTGGTGCTCGACGCGTTGACCCCCGGCAAGCGGCTCTACATGTTTTCGACCGGTACCGGGATCGCACCTTTTGCCAGCCTGATCCGCGATCCGGAAACCTATGAGAAGTTCGAGGAAGTCATCCTCACCCACACCTGCCGCGATGTTGCCGAGCTGAAATACGGCTTCGACCTGGTCGAGGAAATCAGGAACCACGAGTTTCTGGCTGAAGTCGTCGGTGACAAGCTGAAGCACTATGCGACGGTGACCCGCGAAAACTATCCGTTCATGGGCCGTATCACCGACCTGATGGAAAACGGCAAGATGTTTGCCGATCTTGGCGTGCCGACGCTCGATCCGGCCATCGACCGAGGCATGATCTGCGGTTCGACAGCCATGCTGAAGGATACCAAGGTGATCCTTGAAAAGGCGGGTCTGTCGGAAGGCGCCAACAACAAGCCGGCCGAGTTCGTTATCGAGCGCGCCTTCGTCGGCTAAGCTCGAAACGATAGTGAGATGAAAACGCCCGGCTTGTCCGGGCGTTTTCAATAAAGGGCGTCAGTTTTCGCTGAGATAGCCGATCAGATTGGCCGTGGCGCGTTCAGCCTCGACGCCTTTATCCTGTTGGACGGCGCGGATTACCGCGACATGCATCGATACCGATTGATCCATCTTTTCCACGGTCGCTGTGCTGTACCAGAGGCGCCGCGAATGGGTCTGCAGCGGCGCGAGTGCTGTGGTCAGGAAACAGTTCGGACAGGCGCTCTCGATCAGCACGTCGAAAACCTTGTCGGCCCTGAGGAAGGCATCGAAATCGCCGGCAGTCGCGGCGGTCGTCATGGCGGTGGCGCAGTCGGCAAGGGCGGACTTGACCTCGGCATTGGCGGACTCGGCCGCAAGCCGGACGGCATAGGGTTCGAGGCGTAGGCGAACCGCCATGATTGCCCGATGATCGTAGGGTTTGATCTCGGAGATCTGCAGCCCGACACGCGGACGAACCAGCATCAGACCCTGCCACTCCAGCTTTTGAATGGCCTCGCGGACCGGCGTTCGTCCGAAACCGGACGCCTCGATCAGTTCCCTTTCGCTGACCGTAGCACCTGGCTTGAGCCTGAGCATGACGATCTGCCGTTCAAGCTCGAGATAGGCGAGATGGCTTTGCGAGGGGCTTTTGTTCTGCATGCGCGCTCCACTGATATACCAAGCTGTGGCATGTCGCAGATGGAATGGCAAGTCGGGCTGATATATCAGGGTGCTCGGTCGGCTTTGATGAATGCCGGAAGTTTGAGAAGGCTCGATGGAATTATTCGTGCCGCAATGCCTCGATTGGGTTCAACTGCGCCGCGCGTCTCGCTGGAAAATAGCCGAAGACCATGCCGATGATTGCCGAGAATGCGAAGGCCAGCAGAACGATCGACGGGCTGGCAACAAACGGGACGGACATCAGGCTGACGGCCGTATAGGCGATCGTCAGCCCCAGCACGATACCCACCACGCCGCCAAACACGGAGAGCGTCACGGCCTCGACGAGAAACTGCATCAGCACCTGGCTTTCCACCGCGCCGATCGCCAGCCGGATGCCGATCTCGCGCGTCCGTTCGGTAACCGAAACCAGCATGATGTTCATGATGCCGATACCGCCGACCAGCAGCGAGACCGCCGCCACCGCTCCGAGCAGGCCGGTCATCAATGTCGTGGTACCGGTCAGGGTGGCTGCCATCTGCGTCATGTCGTTGACGCTGAAATCGTCTTCGCGCCCGGAAACGATCTTGCGACGCTCCCTTAGCAACAATTCGACGCTGGCCTGTACCTTGGACGTGGAGACGCCGTTTTCAGCCGACAGCATGATGCTGGATACATCCTGTGATCCGCCGATTCGCCGCTGGAACACCTTGAGCGGCATCATCACCACATCGTCCTGGTCGCTGCCCATGCCGCTCTGGCCCTTCTTCGACAGCGTGCCGATGATTTCGCAGGCGACATTGTCGACGCGGATAGTCTGCTCGAGCGCCGGTGTCGAGCCGAACAGCTTGGAGCGTACAGTCTCGCCGATCAGGCAGACGGCCTGTCCGCCACGTTCTTCCGAGGCAAGGAAAGTGCGGCCGGTGGCAAGCGTCCAGTCCTGTGCAACAAGATAGTCGCCGACCGTGCCGACAATGGTCGTTGCCCGGCTTTCTCCGCCGAAGATCACCGTCTGGCTGGATTGATTGACGCCGGCGACAGCCCTCAGGCCGCTGATCTGGTCGCGGATCGCGTCGACATCGCGTTCGGAGAATTTCTTCGCATCCGCGCTGGCACGGCCGGGGCCGAACTGGCCGGGACGGACAAACAGAAGATTGGTCCCGAGTTTGGAGATCTCCGACGTCACCTGTGCGGTCGTACCATTGCCGATCGTCACCATGGCGATGACCGCAGCAACACCGATCACGACGCCCAGCACGGTCAGGAACGAGCGCAGCAGGTTGCGGGTAATCGCGCGAAGCGCAAGCTTGATCGTTTCAGTGAACATCGGCCGCCACCTCCGTGGTCTTGCTGTCGGACTGAAGATGCCCGTCGACAAAGCGCAGGGTGCGCCTGGCATAGGCGGCGATGTCGTCCTCGTGTGTGACCATGATCACGGTGATGCCGCGATCCCGGTTCAGCGAGGTGATCAACTCCATGATCTCGCGACTGGTGCGGGTGTCGAGATTGCCGGTCGGCTCATCCGCCAGCAGGATCGCCGGTTTGGTAACAATGGCGCGTGCAATCGCGACGCGCTGCTGCTGGCCGCCGGAAAGTTCCTGTGTGGTGTGGTTTTCGCGCCCGGCAAGACCCACCTGGGCCAGTGCCTCGAGCGCCTGCTGGCGCCGTTCCCGTGCATCCATGCCGCGATAGATCAGCGGCAACTCGACATTCTCCACGGCCGAGGTGCGCGCCAGCAAATTGAACCCCTGGAAGACGAAGCCGAGCATGTGTCTGCGCAGCAACGTGTATTGTGAGCGGTCGAACCCCGTCGTTTCCATGCCCTGGAACAGATACTGGCCGGAGCTTGGCACGTCGAGGAAGCCGAGAATGTTCATCGCGGTGGATTTGCCCGAACCCGACGGACCCATGATGGCGACGAATTCATGCGCCTCGATCGTCAGGTCAAGGCTGTCCAGCGCGCGGATCGTGGCCTCGCCGCGCCCATAGAGTTTGGAAATCTGGCGGAACTGGATCAGAGGGGCAGGGGCCATACGGGCGTCCTCAGCTCTTCTTTTCGGTGGAATCGGTGACCAGTTGGTCGCCTTCGGCAATATCGCCCTTCACCAGTACGGTGTTCTGGCCATCACTGGAACCGATCTCGATATTGACGGCGGCAGGCACGCCATTGCGCAGGACCCAGACCGTGCGTTCGCTGCCCGTTGGCTGGGCCGTGGTCAGCGAGCCCATGCGCGGTGGCCGGAACAGGCTGAATATGCCGCTGCCACCACCTTCGCGGGTCGCGGTAACAGGCGGCGAATAGCGCAGGGCTGCGTTTGGAATGAGGAGCTGTCCGGAAATCGCCTTCACCACGATATCGGCCGTCGCCGTCATGCCCTGGCGCAGGACCATGTCTTCATTACGCACCGACAGGATGCCCTTGTACGTGACAACGTCGTTGACGGTCTCGGAGGCATAGCGCACCGAGGTGATTTCCGCCGGAAACCGTTGATCGGGAAAGGCATCAACGGTGAATGTCGCCTTTTGCCCGACGGCCACCTGTCCGACATCCGCCTCGTCGATCGATACTTGCAGTTCCATCTCTCTGAGATCGCCTGCCAGGGTGAAAAGGGTCGGAGCCTCGAGTGAGGCGGCAACGGTCGCACCGGGATCGACGTCACGTGCCAGCACGATCCCGTCGATCGGCGAGACAATGGTCGCCTTGCTCAGCGACAGCTTCGACTGCTCGAGCGTGGCTTCGGCGGACAGCACATTGGCCTCGGCACTCGCCTTGGTGGCCACCGCCGCTTCATAGTTGAAGTTTGCCGAATCCAGATCCTGCTGGCTCGATACGCGGCTGGTAACCAGCGCCTTTTGCCGGTCGAGACTTACCTTGGCAGACAGTCGGTCGGCTTCGGCCTTGGAAACACTGGCTCTCGCCGCCGCCAGCGCTGCTTCCGAGCCTTTCAGTTCCGCGGTCAGCTTGTCGGTGTCGAGCCGCGCCAGCACTTCGCCCTTGGTGACCTGGGTGTTTTCTGCAACCAGTACCTCGCGCACGGTACCGGACTGCTCGCTCGACACATCGACCTGCACCGTTGGCTCGACCGAACCCGTGGCGGTGACCATCACGGTGAGATCGCCCTTTTTCACCTCGGCGCTGGCATAGGTATAGGATGCCGTGCGCGTCGTCAGCGTGTAGATGCCATAGGCGGCACCCGCGACCAGCACCAGCGTGACAATCCTGAGGATCCAGCGAGGCTTTTTCCCACGCGGTGTGCCGATCAGCGCCTTCAGCTCCTCTACGTTGGAGCTAGGGTCTTTGGAGCGGCTGTCTGTGTCGATCGTCACGAAGGCACCATTGTCATATTGTTGCGCGGAGAGGATGCCGTTTCCCGCAGTTTTCATCTTGATTGAAATCAATTGCCGGGCGGCCTGCCGCTTGTGGTTGCGGTTCTTCCACGGATCGCGACAAAACCCCAGTGAATAATTGGTAAGAATTGAACGGCGCCATTTGCACCGATCCGCTTGTATTCACATGAAAATGCTCAGGATGAAGGTCGCCAGAAGGGCGATGCCGACGATGCCGAAAAAGGCGATAATCCCCAGTTCCGCCAGTGTCGGATCCTTGCGCATCCGGCGCAGCGTGCCTTCCAGCCGCGCATCCTCCTGGCGCAGGACCATCTGCGTATCGGCAAGCTCGATCACTGCCGAGATCACCTGCTCGACATCCCATCCCGCCCTGACGCCTCGGTTGACCATGTCTAGAAAGGCATCTTCCATCGCTTCCTGACACTCGATCGGGTGTTCAGGATCAGATCTCTCAGTTTTCGGCGAACGGATATGAGCCATGGAATTTGGACTTCGGGGGCAAAGGGGCGCAAAGAGTCTGCGGTTCGAAACACAGTGATCGACCTACACGGCCAAGGCGGGCGGGTCCAGCGGTGAAACGGCAATGCAGCCGCCCGAACATGGCCCGAACATGGGTTGGTTGTCGTCGAAGCCAGAGGCTTGACCGTCTTCGCGGCCATGGCGAGAACCGGATATATTCTGACGATTGGTTGGGAAGTGGTGAGAGGCGTGGGACTCGAACCCACGACCCGCGCATTAAAAGTGCGCTGCTCTACCAGCTGAGCTAGCCTCTCACACAATTTCCGTTGCGCGACTCTTTGACTAAAAACCGCTTGAAACAGCTTAAAAATCATTGCTCAAACCGGCTGAGCCACGCTCTTCCATGCAGGGTTTGTGCCCCGCCTTTGGAAGTGCGCGGAACATAGGCAGGCGACCTCATCCGGTCAACCGGAAAAATGCGTTCTCCGCAATGAAAAGGTCCTTTTGTCGCAACGAACGCAAAGGTGATTGGCAAGCCTCCATTCTGCCGGATAGGAAGGGCGCCAATCCGTCTGGCAAATAACATTCACTGTGGAGTTGCGTGTGTCGATCGCCGAGATTTCTTTCGTCAGTGCGCTTCTGGCGGGAGCTCTGTCCTTTCTTTCTCCCTGTGTTCTGCCTTTGGTGCCGCCTTATCTCTGTTATATGGCTGGCATTTCGGTGGATCAGTTCCGGGCCGGCGAAGAGACGCAGAATGCCGCCGCCCGTCGCACCGTTTTCCTGACGTCGCTCGTCTTCACGCTTGGCTTTGCTACGGTCTTCGTCGCGCTGGGGGCTGGTGCCTCGACTATCGGCGGCCTGTTGCGCCAGCATCTCGACCTGCTCGCCAAGATCGGCGGAGCCATCATCATCGTCATGGGCCTGAATTTCCTCGGCCTCTTCCGTCTTGGCTTCCTGTCGTCCGAAATGCGATTCGCCGGCGGCGGCAAGCCGGCCACGCTGTCGGGCGCCTATGTCATGGGTCTTGCCTTTGCCTTCGGCTGGACGCCGTGCATCGGTCCGGTCCTCGGCGCTATCCTCGGCGTTGCGGCCTCCAAACAGACGGTTGGCGACGGCGCGTTGCTGCTCGCCATCTATTCCCTCGGGCTTGCCGTGCCGTTCTGGATCGCGGCGGGTTTCTCCGGTGCCTTCATGCGTTTCCTGGCGCGTTTCCGTCACCATCTCGGCCTGGTCGAAAAGATCATGGGCGGCTTGCTGGTGGCAACCGGGCTTGCCTTCATCTTCGGCTACATTTCCGACATGGCCATCTGGTTTCAGCAAACCTTTCCCATCCTGTCGCAAATCGGCTAAGTCCGGATGGGGCGCACGGTTTGCGCGGCGAGTGAAGCGTGATGAAGAAAGACTTTGCCAATGGCTGACATTGTCGCGCTGGTGCTGCCGTTTTTCGGACTGATTCTGATCGGCTATGTTTCCGGCAGGATTGCCGACCATTCCGCCGGTGCACTCGGTTGGCTGAATTTTTTCGTGATCTACGTCACATTGCCGGCACTGTTTTTCAAGCTGGTCTCGCGCACGCCGATCGAAGAACTCACCCGTGTCGATTTCATCGCTGCCGCCCTTGCTTCCACCTACACGATCTTCCTGCTGGTCTTCGCCATCGGCCGCTATATCCGCGGCAACACGATCGCCGAATGCACCGTCCAGGCGCTGGCGGGCTGTTATGGCAATATCGGCTACATGGGGCCGGGACTTGCGCTGCTTGCCTTTGGCGAGAAGGCGGCCGTGCCGGTGGCTTTGGTGTTCTGCTTTGAAAATGCGGCGCATTTCATCGCGGCTCCGGCACTGATGGCCTTTGCCGGCGGCGACAGGCGTCCGCCCTTGCTTTTGGCGCTGGACGTGGCGCGCAAGATCATCACGCATCCATTCATCGCAACACTGGTCGGCTTCGTTGCCGCCGCCTTCGCCTTCGAGCCACCCGTCGCGCTGCAACGGCTGATCGATTACCTGGCACAGGCTGCCGCACCATGCGCGCTGTTTGCCATGGGCGTGACGTTGGCGCTGCGGCCACTCAAGCGTATCCCGGTCGAGATCGGCTATATCGTGCCGATCAAGCTCGTTCTGCATCCGATCCTGGTTTATGTCGTCTTGAGCTTCGTCGGCAATTTCGATCCGCTCTGGCTCTACACGGCGATCCTGCTTGCCTCGCTGCCGACCGCCACCAATGTCTTTGTCATCGGCCAGCAATATGGCGTCTGGCAGGAGCGCGCTTCGGCGACAATCCTGATCACCACGGTCATCTCGGTATTGTCCGTCTCTGCCCTGCTGTTTGCGATCAAAAGCGGCGTCTTACCGCCGGATCTTTTCCCGTAACACCTGCGGCAGGCTTTTCAGCCCGCGGCCGGGTGCTACACCTTCCTGCATCACCAGATTGCGCAGCGGCGCAAAGCTTGCCAGCACCTGCAGGCCCGCCGCCCGCATCATCTGCACCGGCAGCAGTCCCGAGAGAAGCGAGCGGTTCAACAGGTCGACACTGACGGTGCGGCTGGAAATATCGAGGCGCCGCTTGCGGTCGAAGTGATCGCCGGCGGTGGCTCTGATCTGCTCACCGTTGGGGTCGATCAGGATGTCCTCGAGTGCTGCGATATCACGAAGGCTGAGATTGAGGCCCTGCGCCCCGATCGGTGGGAAGGCATGACCCGCTTCGCCGACAAAGGCGGCGCGGCCGCGTCCGTAATGGTTGGCAGTCATGCCCGACAGCGGCCATGCCTGTGCACCATCCTCGACGGTCACCTTGCCGAGCAGCGACTGCATCCGGCTTTCCACCTCTCCAGACAGGCTGGCCGTATCAAGGGCAAGCAGGCGCTCGGCTTCCGCAGGTGTGACGACCCAGACAAGGCTGGAGCGCATGCCGGGCAGGGGCACTTGCGTGAACGGACCCGATTCGGTGTGAAATTCGGTCGAGGTGTTCTGGTGCGGCAGCGTATGGCCAAAGTTCAACACCACGGCCGTCTGCGGATAGGACCAGGTCTTCACACCGACGCCGGCGCTGTCGCGGGTTTTCGACTTTCGGCCATCGGCGCCGATGACGAAGTCCGCCATGATGACCTCGTCCTGCGGCAGGCGAACGGTCACACGATCCTCGGCGATCTCGATCGCCTCCGCCGCGACGGAAAAGCGCTCGATCATCGGTTCCGTCGAAACGGCCTGCGAGAGTGCTGCGACCAGCGCGGAATTCGGAATATTGAACCCGAAAGCCGGGAGGTCGATTTCAGCGCTGCGGAAAGCAACCGTCGGCGCGCGCAGCAGGCGCTTGGTCCCGTCGATGATCTGCATCGTCGACAGTGCGGCCGCCTGGGCGCGCAGGCCCTCCCAGAGGCCGAGGCGCTCCATCATCGTCAGCGATTGATGCATCAGCGCGGTGGTACGCCGGTCGGAGCCATCGGGCTCAGGGCCGATCAGCGCCACGCGGCGGCCACCGCGCGCCATGGCGATGGCAGCGATCTGGCCGGCGGGGCCAGCACCGATGATGGCAATATCGTAGTGGTTCATGGTTTCTGCGTCCGATCAGGCAAACTCATCTGCTATTTAGAGCGCTTGGCCGGCGAAATCCATGGGCTGTATTGGCGCAGTCCGGACGTCTCCGTCCAACTTGGTGCATCCGTTGATTTCGCGGTAAAACCGGTCGCGTTTTCGGTCCTCTGTTGCAAATGACAGGATTTCATCGGATACCGAGGGCACCGGAAGGCTGATAGCTTGGAGCAGGGATGAAGATCTTCAATTACAAACGGGTTCCCTACGCGGAAATCCGCGCGTTTTCGGTCCACATCCTGACCGCATCGGGCTCATTCCTGGCTTTCTTGGGTGTGGTTGCTGCTGCCGAACATCGCTTCGTCGATATGTTCTGGTGGCTTGGTCTGGCGCTTCTGGTCGACGGCATCGACGGTCCGATTGCCCGCAAGGTGCGCGTCAAGGAAGTGCTGCCGAACTGGTCGGGCGACACACTCGACAATATCATTGACTACGTGACCTATGTTCTATTGCCGGCGTTTGCGCTCTATCAGAGTGGGATGATCGGTGAACCCTGGTCCTTCGTCGCTGCTGGCCTGATCGTCGTCTCAAGCGCCATCTACTACGCCGACATGGGCATGAAGACCGATGAGTATTTCTTCTCCGGCTTTCCCGTGGTCTGGAACATGCTGGTCTTCACGCTCTTCGTCATCGATGCAAGCGCGACAACGGCACTTGTTGCTGTCCTGGTCTCGGTCTTCCTGACATTCCTGCCGATCTATTTTCTTCATCCCGTCCGCGTCAAACGGTTGCGGGGGCTCAATATGGCGGTGTTTCTGCTCTGGTGCGCCTTTGGTGGATATGCCCTTCTGTTGCATTTCGACACCCCGTCCTGGGTCGTTGCCGGCACGGTTGTCACGGGCCTCTATCTCTACCTGATAGGCGGAATCCTGCAGTTTTTCCCGAGCCTTGGCCGCGCCGCAGACTGACGCGGTAACCTTGCCTGCGCAAAACCAAAAAAACTCCTGCCTATATATTGTGCGGCGCGGAAAACCGGTTATGAATTGAGCTACGGACCGGGCGCAAGACCCGGCCTGGGAGCCTGGCAATGCAAGGGGGACATGTGGCGTACGACCAATCGACAGGCGAATTGCCGCTCTTGTCCGTGCGTGGCCTCAGCAAGCTGTTCGGCAGCTTCAAGGCCTGTGATGGCATCGATCTCGATATCGGCCACGGCGAGATTCATGCGCTTCTCGGTGAAAACGGCGCGGGAAAATCCACTCTCGTCAAGATGCTTTTCGGCATCCTTGCGCCATCGGCAGGTTCGATTTCCTGGCAGGGCACAGACACGGCAGTCGCCAATCCGGCCGAGGCACGTCGCCTTGGAATTGGCATGGTGTTTCAACATTTTTCGCTGTTCGAAGCGCTGACCGTCGCCGAAAACATCGCTTTGTCGCTCGACGAGAAGATCTCGATTTCCGAACTGTCGAAGAAAGCCGCCGAACTGTCGATCGCCTACGGTCTGCCGCTCGATCCCGACGCTCACGTCGCCGATCTGTCGGTCGGCGAACGCCAACGCATCGAGATCGTCCGCGCACTCCTGCAAAATCCCAGATTGATCATTCTCGATGAACCGACTTCCGTCCTGACGCCGCAGGAAGCCGACCGCTTGTTCGAGACCTTGTTCAAGCTGAAAGCAGAAGGCCGCTCCGTCCTCTATATCAGCCACCGGCTGGAGGAAGTGCAGCGCATCTGCGACCGGGCGACCGTACTGCGCCATGGCAAGGTCACCGGTGCCTGCGACCCGCGCCAGGAAACACCGGCCTCGCTTGCCCGCATGATGGTCGGAGCCGAGGTTGCTGGCGTCGAAAAAATAGAGCCGGCGGCCGATGGCGCCATCCAGCTTGAAGTGACTGCGCTGTCGGTAAGCCCTCGCTCACCCTTTGCCATGCCGCTGAAATCGGTCTCGATGACAGTGCGCGCCGGCGAAGTCCTGGCGATCGCCGGTGTTGCCGGCAATGGCCAGAGTGAACTGTTTGACGCGCTGTCCGGCGAATATCCGGTCGAAAGCGCCGATGCGATCCGCATTCGCGGCCACGCGGTCGGCCGCCTCGGCATCAATGCACGCCGCCTGCTCGGCGCCGGCTTCGTCCCCGAGGAACGTCATGGCCATGCGGCTGTGCCGGCGATGAGCCTGTCGGAAAACCTGTTCCTGTCGCGCAATGCCTCCGATCGCAAGGCCTACCTGGCCGGCGGAAAACTGGGACTGATTCGCCACGGTCTTGTGCAACAGGCGGCACGGCGCATCTCCGAGATGATGGATGTGCGCAAAAGCGGCGATGATCCGGCTGCAGGTTCATTATCTGGCGGCAATCTGCAGAAATTCATCGTCGGGCGCGAACTCGACCGCCAGCCCTCTGTGCTGGTCGTCAACCAGCCGACCTGGGGTGTCGATGCCGGTGCGGCAAGCAGGATCCGACAGGCGCTGGTCGATCTGGCCAAGAGCGGGTCGGCCGTGGTGGTGATCAGCCAGGATCTCGACGAAATCTTCGAGGTCGCCTCCAGCATTGCGGCAATCTCCGAGGGAAAGCTGTCGGCGGTCCATCCGGCTGGCAGCATGAACCGCGAAAAGATCGGCATCCTCATGGGCGGCATGCATGGCTTGGAGACGGCGCATGCGCATTGAACTTGAACGCCGTCCGCGCCAATCGGCGCTGTTTGCCATCGTCTCGCCGTTGCTGGCGCTGGCACTCACCGTGTTCTTCGGCGGCATCATGTTTGCGCTGCTCGGCAAGGATCCTGTTTCTGCGCTTTACAGCTTTTTCATCGAACCGCTTCTCGAGGTCTGGTCGCTGCATGAACTGGCAATCAAGGCCGGTCCGCTGATCCTGATCGCTGTCGGCCTCTCGGTCTGTTACCGCTCCAACAACTGGAATATCGGCGCAGAAGGCCAGTTCACCGTCGGCGCGATCACCGGTTCGCTTCTGCCGATCGTCTTCTACGAATGGCATTCGCCGTTTCTGCTGCCATTGATGATGGTCATGGGCGCGTTGGGCGGGGCGGCCTATGCCGGCATCCCGGCCCTGCTCAAGACCCGCTTCAACACCAACGAGATCCTGACCAGCCTGATGCTGGTCTATATCGCCCAGCTTTTCCTCGACTGGCTGGTGCGTGGCGCCTGGCGTGATCCAGGTGGCTATAATTTCCCCCAGAGCCGCAGCTTCGTCAGCGAAGCCGTGTTGCCGGAAATCCTGTCGTCTTCCGGCCGCGCCCATTGGGGCTTCGCCTTCGCGCTGCTCGCCGCCGTCGCCGTCTGGCTGATGATGCGCTACACGCTCAAGGGCTTCCAGATCGTGGTGCTGGGGCAGTCCGAGCGGGCAGGGCGTTTCGCCGGCTTCTCGTCGCGCGGCATGGTATGGTTCTCGTTGCTGTTTTCCGGCGCACTGGCCGGTCTCGCCGGGATAACCGAAGTGTCCGGATCCATCGGCCACCTGCAGCCGTCGATCTCCCCGGGTTACGGCTTCACCGCAATCATCGTCGCCTTCCTCGGACGTCTCAATCCGCTCGGCATCGTCGCCGCGGGTCTGGTGCTGGCGCTGACCTATCTGGGCGGTGAAGGCGCGCAGCTGTCGATCGGCGTCTCCGACAAGGTCACCCGGGTCTTCCAGGGGCTGCTGCTGTTCTTCGTGCTCTCCTGCGACACGCTCATTCTCTACAAGGTACGCATCGTCTTCGATCGTGGCCGCAAGCTCGCCGGCAGGAGCGCATCATGATTGTTGAAGCGATCTTGCTGACCGTCATCACCGCCTCGACCCCGCTGGTCATTGCAGCACTCGGCGAACTGGTCACGGAGCGCTCGGGTGTGCTCAATCTCGGCGTCGAAGGCATGATGATCATCGGCGCCGTCTGCGCCTTTGCCGCGGCCCAGGCATCCGGCTCTCCCTTCATCGGCGTTCTGGCCGGCATTCTGGCGGGGGCGGCCTTCTCGTTGCTCTTCGGCTTCCTGACACTGACCCTGGTCGCCAATCAGGTTGCCACCGGTCTCGCCCTGACCATTCTCGGCCTTGGCGTATCCGGCATGGTCGGCGAGAGCCTGGTCGGGGTGCCCGGCGTCAAGCTGGCCCCGATCGCCATTCCCCTGCTGGCCGATATTCCGGTCGTCGGGCCGTTGTTCTTCAGGCAGGACATCATCTTCTATCTGTCGATCGCCCTGGTGGTCGGGGTCAACTGGTTCCTGTTCAAGAGCCGTGCCGGCCTGAAACTGCGTGCCATCGGTGACAGTCATGGTTCGGCCCATACGCTAGGCTTGCCGGTCATCCGCACGCGTTATCTCGCGGTCATGTTCGGCGGCGCCTGTGCCGGCCTTGCAGGTGCCCAGCTGTCGCTGGTCTACACGCCGCAATGGGTGGAAAACATGTCGGCCGGCCGCGGCTGGATCGCGCTGGCGCTGGTCGTCTTTGCCGCCTGGCGGCCCTGGCGCCTGCTGGCCGGCGGCTATCTGTTCGGCGCGGTGACCATCGGCCAGCTGCATGCCCAGGCCTTCGGCATCGGTCTTCCATCACAGTTTCTATCGGCGCTGCCCTATGCCGCAACCATTGTCGTCCTCATCATTATCTCCCATAATCGGCGCACAACGCTGATCAATACACCGGCCTCGCTGGGCAAGCCCTTCGTGCCGGATCGTTAAACGAAAACAAAAGCTTCAACCTAACCAGACAGGGGTACATCATGAAGAAATTCCTCCTCGCGCTTGCCGCCTCGGCTGCGGCACTTGCCGCGGTCGCAGCGCCTGCCTCCGCCCAGGACAAGACGAAGATCTGCTTCGTCTATGTCGGCACCAAGACCGACGGCGGCTGGACCCAGGCGCATGACATCGGCCGCCAGGAACTGCAGGCCCATTTCGGCGACAAGATCGAGACGCCGTTCCTCGAAAGCGTTCCGGAAGGTCCCGACGCCGAGCGTGCCATCGAGCGCATGGCCCGGTCGGGCTGCGCCATGGTTTTCGCCACCTCGTTCGGCTTCATGGATGCGACCCTGAAGGTTGCCGAGAAGTTCCCGGACGTGAAGTTCGAACATGCGACCGGCTACAAGACGGCTGCCAATGTCGCCACCTACAACTCGCGCTTCTATGAAGGTCGCTTCATTAACGGCCAGATCGCCGGCAAGATGTCGAAGAAGGGTGTAGCCGGCTACATTGCGTCCTTCCCCATCCCGGAAGTGGTTGGCGGCATCAACGCCTTCCTTCACGGTGCCCGCACCGTGAACCCTGAATTCAAGTTGAAGGTCATCTGGGTCAACACCTGGTTCGACCCCGGCAAGGAAGCTGACGCCGCAAAGGCCCTTATCGACCAGGGCGTTGACATCCTGACCCAGCATACCGACACCACCGCGCCGATGCAGGTTGCTCAGGAACGCGGCATCCAGGCATTCGGCCAGGCTTCTGACATGATTGCAGCCGGCCCGACCGCCCAGCTGAGTTCGA
Source organism: Rhizobium sp. 18065 (assembly GCF_902706095.1). Taxonomy (GTDB): domain Bacteria; phylum Pseudomonadota; class Alphaproteobacteria; order Rhizobiales; family Rhizobiaceae; genus Allorhizobium. Next base: position 5,845 of record NZ_CACSJP010000006.1, on the reverse strand, counting down.
TCGTCGACACCTGGGGCGCCTACTACATCAAGCGCACCCAGGCCGTGATTGACGGCACCTGGGCCAGCCAGCAGACTTTCGACGGCCTGAAAGACGGTATCCTGACGATGGCACCGTTCACCAACATGCCGGACGACGTCAAGGCGATGGCAACCGAGACCATGACGAAGATCAAGGCCGGTGAACTGAAGCCCTTCACAGGGCCGATCAACAAGCAGGACGGTACGCCGTGGCTGAAGGAAGGCGAAAGCGCCGATGACGGCACCATCCTCGGCATGAACTTCTACATCGAAGGTGTTGACGACAAGCTGCCGCAATAATCGGTCGGACATTTCTGTCGCGATCACGGAAGGGGCGCCTCGGCGCCCTTTCTTTGTTGTGGATATACAAAAATACGGAAATGCTAAGATACAGCCCTTGCAGATGCTGTGCATTGCTACGAGAAGCCATCAGAACGTAGCGAATCGCAAAGACACAAGGGAGCACAGGCATGCGCAAGGAAGCGATTGCCGGCTGGTTATTGGCCTCGAAGCCACGGACGAACCACGCCCGGGTTGTCGAGCAGCTTGGTTTGGCGATCGTCGCTGGTGAGTTTGCCGTCGGCGATGTTCTGCCTGGCGACCCGGAACTGCAGCAGCGCTTTGAAGTTTCGAGGTCAGTGCTGCGCGAAGCGATGAAGACGCTGGCGGCCAAGGGCCTCGTCGTGGCGAAATCGCGCATCGGCACCCGCGTGACGGACCAGTGCTTCTGGAACCTGCTGGATGAGGACGTCCTGCGCTGGCATTTCAGAAGTGGCGTATCCGCCGCATTTATCGACCATCTCTATGATATTCGCCTATTGCTGGAGCCTGCGGCGGCGGCCTATGCGGCGAAACGGGCAACCGCCGATGACTGTGCCCAATTGCGCCATTTTGCTGCAAAGCTCGGCTCGCCGGAATTCGATTGGCAGTCTCAGGTGGAAGCCGATCTCTGTTTCCATCTGCTGCTGATGCTCGTCGGCGGCAACCCGTTCATGGAAAGCATGGTCGGCTTCATTCGCGCGGCGCTCGAGGGGGCGTTTACGTTGGCGCTGAAGCCGCCGGTGCCGAACCGGGACGCCGAAATGCGCGACACCCATATGGCAATCGTTGAGGCGGTGGAGCGCGGCGACGTGGACGGGGCACGCGCGGCGATGGAAAATGTCATCCAGCTTGGCCGTCGAAGTGCGATCTATGCGGTCGAACGGGTGCACACGTCCTGACCGGCATTGCTTTTCAGCTTGCGGCCTCGACAGCGGCTCGCTAGTGAAATTTCATCAGAGCAAAGCCCGGAGTTTTTCATGGCACGCAGATGTCTCGCCGTCATTCTCGCCGCTGGTGACAGCACCCGGATGAAATCATCCATGTCCAAGGTGCTTCATCCCGTGGCCGGACGCCCGATGATTGCCCATGTCATGGCTTCCATTGCGGCGTCCGGTATCAATGACGTCGCCCTTGTCGTCGGGCGCGATGCCGAGCGGGTGACAAAAGCGGGCAGCCTCGAGGGCATGACCGTGGAGAGTATCCTGCAGGTTGAACGGCTGGGCACCGGCCATGCCGTCTTGATGGCCCGCGATGCGATTGCGCGCGGCTATGATGAAATCCTCGTGGCCTACGGCGATGTGCCGCTGATTACGCCCGGACCGCTGATGGCCGCACGCGAAGCGCTGGCCGATGGTGCGGATGTGGCCGTGATCGGGTTTCATACGCAGAAGCCGACCGGCTATGGACGCCTGCTGGTTGAAAACGGCGAGCTGGTGGCGATACGGGAGGAAAAGGACGCAACCGACGCCGAGCGCGCCGTGACCTGGTGCAACAGCGGCCTGATGGCCATCAATGGCCGCAAGGCACTCGACCTGTTGTCGCGCATCGGCAACACCAATACCAAGGGTGAGTACTATCTGACCGACCTGGTCGAGATCGCCCGTTCGCTCGGTGGCCGCGCGGTTGCCGTCGATGCGCCGGAAAGTGAACTGACAGGCTGCAACAATCGCGCCGAACTGGCTGTCATCGAACGCCTCTGGCAGGAGCGCCGCCGCCTTGAACTGATGGTGTCCGGCGTCACCATGATTGCCCCCGAAACCGTCTTCCTCAGCCACGATACGCAAATCGGCCAGGACGCGTTGATCGAGCCGAATGTCGTCTTCGGCTTAGGCGTCGTCGTAGAGGGTGGTGCCGTGATCCACGCCTTCTCGCATCTCGAAGGTGCCTATGTCGCGACCGGCGCCACCGTCGGCCCCTATGCGCGCCTGCGTCCGGGCGCGAACCTGGCCGAGGGCTCCAAGGTCGGCAATTTCTGCGAGGTCAAGAAGGCCGAGATCGGCAAGGGTGCCAAGGTCAACCATCTGACCTATATCGGCGATGCTTTTGTTGGTGCCGAGAGTAATATCGGCGCCGGCACGATCACCTGCAATTATGACGGCGTCAACAAGCATGAGACGCGCATTGGTGAAGGTGCCTTCATTGGGTCCAACTCGTCGCTGGTCGCACCGGTGACTATCGGCGATGGCGCTCTGGTCGCGTCGGGCAGTGTCATCACCAGGGATGTGCCGGCGGACGCACTCGCTTTTGGTCGCGCGCGCCAGGAGATGAAGCCAGGCGGTGCCAAGAAGATCCGCGAGAAGAACCTGGCGATCAAGGCAGCAAGGAAGGCTGGCAATTAAGTCTTGTATCGCAATGCGTTCACCATTGCTGCATTGCGTTACGCTACGAAATGCAATTTGACCTCACCCAAGATTGCGCATTCCGGCAAAACCGGTAGGACTGACGCAAATTATTGACGCCAGACGGAGAATTTCATGTGCGGTATTGTTGGTATTGTCGGTAACCAGCCGGTCGCGGCGCGCCTCGTCGATGCATTGAAGCGGCTCGAATATCGCGGCTATGATTCTGCCGGTGTTGCGACGATCCATGACAACACGCTGGAGCGGCGGCGCGCCGAAGGCAAGCTGTTCAATCTCGAGACCAAGTTGGCCGCCGAGCCGCTGGCCGGCAATATCGGCATTGCCCACACTCGCTGGGCAACCCACGGCGTGCCCAACGAAACCAATGCCCATCCGCATTTCGTCGATGGTGTTGCCGTCGTTCACAATGGCATCATCGAGAACTTCTCCGAGATCAAGGACGAACTCTCTGCCGAAGGCGCAACCTTTGCGACGCAGACAGACACCGAAGTCGTGGCGCAACTTCTGGCGAAATATCTCCGCGACGGCCTCGGCCGCCGGGAAGCGATGCACAAGATGTTGCGTCAGGTAACCGGCGCCTATGCGCTGGCCGTCATCTTCAAGGATGATCCTTCGACCATCATGGCAGCGCGCTCGGGTCCGCCGCTTGCCATCGGCTTCGGCGATGGCGAGATGTTCCTCGGCTCCGACGCGATCGCGCTTTCGCCTTTCACCAATCGCATCGCCTACCTGCAGGATGGCGATTGGGCGGTGATCGGCGCCCGTGGTGCCCATATCTTTGATCTCGACGGCAATCCGGTCGAGCGCCAGATGCAGATCTCGTCCGCCAGCGCATACATGATCGACAAGGGCAATCATCGCCATTTCATGGAAAAGGAAATCTACGAGCAGCCGGAGGTGATCTCTCACGCTCTGTCGCACTACGTCGATTTCGCCGCCAACAGGATCAAGCCCTTCGAGGGCGAACTGGATTTCGCCAATCTGCGTGGCCTCGCCATGTCGGCCTGCGGCACAGCTTATCTCTCTGGCCTTGTCGGCAAATACTGGTTCGAGCGTTATGCCCGCCTGCCGGTCGAGATCGATGTCGCTTCGGAATTCCGCTACCGCGAGATGCCGCTGTCCAAGGATCAGGCTGCCTTTTTCATCTCGCAGTCGGGTGAGACCGCTGACACGCTGGCATCGCTGCGGTATTGCAAGGAAAACGGCCTGAAGATCGGCGCCGTGGTCAATGTCAAGGAATCGACCATTGCCCGTGAAGCCGACGCGATCTTCCCGATCCTGGCCGGTCCTGAAATCGGCGTAGCCTCTACCAAGGCCTTCACCTGCCAGCTGGCGGTTCTCGCATCGCTGTCGATCGCTGCCGGTGTTGCCCGCGGCACTGTGACGGAAGCCGAGGAAAAGCAGCTGGTCAAGCATCTGGCCGAAATGCCGCGGATCATGAGCCAGGTGCTGAACAGCATCCAGCCGCAGATCGAGGCCCTGTCGCGCGATCTCGCCAAGTTCAAGGACGTTCTCTATCTCGGCCGCGGCACCAGCTATCCGCTCGCCATGGAAGGCGCGCTGAAGCTGAAGGAGATCTCCTACATCCACGCGGAAGGATATGCGGCCGGCGAGTTGAAGCACGGTCCGATCGCGCTGATCGACGAGAACATGCCGGTCATCGTCATTGCGCCGCATGATCGCTTCTTCGAAAAGACCGTGTCGAACATGCAGGAAGTGGCGGCCCGCGGTGGCCGGATCATCTTCATCACCGACGAGAAGGGGGCGGCGGCCTCCAAGCTCGAGACCATGGCGACGATCGTCTTGCCGAATGTCGCCGAGATCATCTCGCCGATGGTCTTCTCCCTGCCGATTCAGTTGCTTGCCTATCACACGGCCGTCTTCATGGGCACGGACGTCGACCAGCCGCGTAACCTGGCCAAGTCGGTCACTGTGGAATGATCATCCGGGCAGAGCGCGAAGGTGAACAGGCCGCCATCGGCATGGTCACCGCCGCGGCCTTTGCCGGCATGCTCTATAGCGACCAGACCGAGCCGCTGATTATCGAACGATTGCGCGATGCCGGTGCGCTGACACTGTCGCTGGTGGCCGAGGAGGCTGGAGCGATTGTCAGGCATGTCGCCTTTTCGCCCATATCGCTTTCTGGCGGAGACGAAGGCTGGTACGGCCTCGGCCCGATCAGCGTTGCGCCGGCACATCAAGGCAAGGGAGTTGGTTCGCGTCTCGTCTCCGAGGGACTGGATGAGCTGCGGGCACTCGGCGCTGCCGGCTGCGTCCTGCTCGGCGATCCGGCTTACTATCAACGCTTCGGTTTCCGTCTGGATCACGGTCTCGTGCTTCCCGACGTTCCGCCGGGACATTTCCAGGCTTTGCTCTTGCATGGTCCGGACGCCTTGGGCATTGTCGCCTTCCATCCGGGTTTTTACGGCACTGCACAATAACGGCGGTTAATGACTGAAAATTCTGATACGATTTCGGTTGCGACACGGCTCAGGAACAACTTCCTGACGGGTTTGATCATCTGCGCACCGGTCACGATCACTATCTGGTTGACCTGGACCTTCATACGCTGGGCCGATAGCTGGGTGAAGCCCTATATTCCGGACCGTTACAACCCGGAAAACTATATACAGTTCGCCATTCCCGGCACCGGCTTGCTGCTGGCACTGTTCGCCATCACCCTGATCGGATTCCTCGGCAAGAATCTGATCGGACGCTCGATCGTCGCCTACGGCGAATCGGTACTGCATCGTATGCCGCTGGTCCGCACGGTCTACAAAAGCACCAAGCAGATCTTCGAGACGGTGTTGAAAGAGCAGTCGAGCTCCTTCAAGAAGGTCGGCCTGATCGAGTTTCCCGGCCCCGGAAGCTGGGCTCTGGTCTTCGTCTCCACCGATGCCAAGGGTGAGATCGCCGCCAAACTCAACGAGGATGGCGAGGAAATGATCGCGGTGTTCATGGCGCCGACCCCTGTGCCGACCGCAGGCTTCCTGATCTTCGTGCCACGCAGCAAGGTGAAGCTTCTGGACATGTCACCGGAAGAGGGCATCAAGCTGCTGATTTCGGCCGGTCTGGTGACGCCCAACTGGACGCCGCAGCCGGGACCGCAACCGGAAAACCCGGTTGCCCAGCCCCCGATTACCC
>NZ_CACSJP010000005.1 GCF_902706095.1 Rhizobium sp. 18065 | reverse complement strand
GGTTGAGCGGGGCGGGCGGGGACCTGCGGAACGGCGGCCCGCGGCTGTTCGCCCAAGACTTCCCTGGCGATGGCGCCAATGCCGCCAAGCGAGCCGATCAGGGCGGAGGCCTCCATTGGCATCAGGACGATCTTGGAGTTTGAAGCGGTGCCGATCGCGGTCATGGCCTCGGTGTATTTCTGGGCAACGAAGTAGTTGATCGCATTGATGTCGCCGGCGGCGATCGCTTCGGACACCATGCGGGTCGCCTTGGCTTCGGCTTCGGCGAGACGCTCACGGGCTTCGGCCTCCCGATAGGCGGCTTCGCGCTGGCCTTCCGCTTCGAGGATCGCTGACTGCTTGGCACCTTCGGCGCGCAGGATCTGGGCGTTGCGGAAACCTTCGGCTTCCAGAACCTGGGCGCGCTTCTCGCGCTCCGCCTTCATCTGCCGGCCCATGGCGTCGACGAGGTCGGCCGGCGGCTGGATGTCCTTGATTTCGACGCGCGTGACCTTGATGCCCCAGGGACGCACGGCGTCGTCGACGACGCGCAACAGCCGGTCGTTGATCACTTCGCGGTTTGACAGCAGTTCATCGAGGTCCATCGAGCCCATGACCGAGCGGATATTGGTCATGGTCAGGTTGAGGATGGCGTTTTCCAGATTGGCGACCTGATAGGCCGCCTCGGCTGCATTCAGCACCTGATAGAAGGCGACGGCATCGGCGGAGACGGACGCATTGTCCCTGGTGATGACCTCCTGGGTCGGCACATCGAGCACCTGTTCCATCACATTCATCTTCGCGCCGATGCGATCAAAGAAGGGGATGATCAGGTTGAGGCCAGGCTCCAGTGTGCGGGTGTAGCGGCCGAACCGTTCGATGGTGTAGCGATAGCCCTGCGGCACGGTCTTGATCCCGGCAAAGAGCACCAGGATGACGAGCACCGCCACGGCAATGACGACGATATCCGGACCGGCAAGATTGAGCATTGTTTCCTCCTCAGACGGCGCGGCGCCGTTTGTGCTGTTGTCCTAACATCGTGAAAGCACTTGCTGATTGCAAGAGGTACGGACCAACGGACGGACTTAGGAGTGACAGAGCGGTGATAAAAGCAGAAGGCGGCGTGATCTGCATCACGCCGCCTTCTGTCATTCGGTGTTTGTTGCCGAAAGGGTCGGCTCAGAATTCTTCCCAATTGTCCTGGGCGACGGCTGCATTGCCATGGCTGCGGGGCATAGGGGCACTGGTTCTGGCCGGCTGCTGTTGTACGGGGCGGGCAGCCGGGCTGCGGGTCGGCTGCGCCATGGCACGGGCCGTTTCGCGCAATCCGGTGGACTGAGCCGAGGCGGTCGCTTCGATGGCGAACTGGGAGATCAGCTCGCGCAGCTTGGCCGCTTCGCCGGCAAGGGCGCCAGAGGCCGCGTTGGATTCCTCGACCATGGCTGCATTCTGCTGGGTGGTCTGGTCCATCGAGTTGACGGCATGGTTGACCTCAGACAGACCGGTCGACTGTTCCTTCGCCGAAATCGCGATGGCATCCATGTGGGTGTTCATTTCGGCAATGAAGCCGCCGATGGTGCGCAGTGCTTCGCCGGTCTTGCGGACCAGGTCGACACCGCTCGACACTTCCGTCGTCGAGTTGTGGATGAGCGCCTTGATTTCCTTTGCCGCATTGGCCGAACGCTGTGCCAGTTCGCGGACTTCCTGGGCGACGACGGCAAAGCCCTTGCCTGCTTCGCCAGCGCGGGCGGCCTCGACGCCAGCATTGAGTGCCAGCAGGTTGGTCTGGAAGGCGATCTCGTCGATCACGCCAATGATGTTGGAGATCTGCTGCGAGCTCTGTTCGATCTTGCGCATGGCGTCTTCGGCATGGGCGACGACCTTGGAGGATTCCGTGGCCGAAGAATTGGCCTGGGTCGCGACGCCGCGGGCTTCTTCCGTGCGCTTGGTCGAGTTGACCACGTTGGCGGTGATTTGTTCCACGGCTGCTGCCGTCTGCTCAAGGGCTGCCGCCTGCTGTTCGGTACGCTTCGACAGATGATCTGTTCCGGATGCGATTTCGCGGGTGCCGGTTTCGATCGTTGCTACACTGTTGGCAATGCCGCCCAGAGTGATGTTCAGCTGGCGCACCGACTGGTTGAAGTCGTGACGCAGGGCTTCGAAGTCCGGTGCAAAGGCTTCGTTCAGCTGGAAGGAGAGTTCGCCGGCGGCAAGGCGCTTCAAGCCTTGGGCAAGGCCGGAGGTCGCGATGCGCAGGCGTTCGGCCGCGTCGGATTCGGCGCGCTCCTGAGCAGCGATGCGGTCCAGTTCGGCCTGCTTGCGGTTCTGCTCGGCTTCGCCTTGCAGGCGGTTGTTGGCGATCGCTGCCTCGCGAAAGACTTGCATGGCCTCGGCCATCTTGCCGATTTCGTCCTTGCCGCCCTTTTCGATGGCGACATTCAGGTCGCCATTGGCAAGACGCGAGGTCGCGTCGGCGAGTTTGCCAAGCGGCCTGGACACCAGCTGGAAGTTCAGCAAGCTCATCAGTCCGGCAACGAGTGCGACGGTGACGGCTGCAAACAGGCTGATCCATTCGACGGCGCCGAGCGCTGCCTTCTGAGCCGCCGAGGCGACGCTGATCTGCTGCTGAACAGAGGCCGTCGCAATGTCGATCTTGCTGTTGAAATCGCCCAGCAGCTTGGTGCCGGAGCCGGTCAGTTCCAGGGCACGGGCAAGTTCGACGGTCATCGGGTCGCGCATCAGGCCTACCTGCCTGTCGACGACGCTAGCGCGCCATTCATCCAGGACGGCGAGTGCTTCCTTGACAGCCGAAAGGTCGGCCGGGGAGTGGGTGTTGAAAAGTGCTTCCAGCTGGGGCTTCCCGGCATCGAGCTTTTTCGTGATGTCGCCATATTCGGCGACAAAATCACGATTGCCTGTGAGAAGAAAGTTCTTCAGGGCAAGGTTTGCCTGTGTCACGTCGTCGATGAAGACGGCTGCTGCGTCTTGCAACTGACCGAGTTCCTGATTGTGTTCGACAAGTACGGTCGCCGTCGTCGAGCGGGTGTAAATCAGGCCGGAGGCGCCGATCGCGATCACGGCCAAAATGCCAAAGGCTGCAAAACCTTTCGCGCTCACGGAGATATTCTTCAGCATGGGTTCGTTCCTGTGAAAAATTGTGCGGCCGTTCGGCAGGATTGACTGCGACTGGCCTCAAGCGTTCATCATAAGGCTGACTAGGTCGCCGGTGACTGGCGGCGCTGCAGTTCGGTCAGATTGATCTCGACGGTCACCGCACCGATCTTGGCCTTGGCCGCATCCGTCAGCGTGAAGCTGACCTGATTGCGCCAGATCTTGGCTTCGTCATCCCATTCCGGCTCATCGATGAAGAGCGCATCATCGGCGACATCATAGGTCTTCTGGAACTTGTCCTCGTCCCCCTGCCAAAAATCGCTGGTGACCGAGCTCTGGCCAACATTCAGGCCATTCTGATCCATGATGAAGATCTCGGCATAGAGGCCGAGCGACCGGCCCTGCATGCGCGCGAGATAGACAGACAAGGGGTTGGACAAGGTGGCTGCGATCAGCGGCTTGTCAGCAGCCTCCTGTTCGGCACGCCACATCTTGTCGAGTTCGTCGATCTTTTCCTGCGCCAGATCACTCTTGGCAGCGTTCTGGGCGCCGACGGAAACCTGGACGATCTCGGTGTCGATCCACTTACGCATCTCTTCGATCACGGCCGGCGTAATCATCTTTTGAACATCAGGTTTTGCCGGCTCGGCAACTGTTGAGGCAGCCGACAGCACCAAGGCTGCAGCGGTCAACGCGGATCTAGAAAATGCCATGATCGTCTCCTTTGTTGGCCTTAAATTTAGGCATCAATATTTAAATGTCAGTTAATATAAGAAATCATCGATACAAAATCTCAATTGAATACAATGTGTTAGACGGTGGTTACTCAAGTTTTACAAATGTTGTCAGTCAACCTTTAAGTGCTTTTGTTGTATTGGATAACTGCGCGGGCAATAGATCAAATCGCTGATATATTAGGCTTTTTCCGATCGTTGGCATTTCTTGGTTGCATAAAAATACAGCGCTCGCTCAGTAAGGATGCGCTTGCGGGTTGCATGAGCAATTTCTTTCCTGCGGCGACAAAAAGGGGCCGCCTCGGCGACCCTTTCTTATCCCGTTAAAATCTGACCTCTGCTGCGGACGGTGACTTTGAAACCTGCACTGCGCCTGTCTCCATTCGCCGTGCAATGCGACGGAGATCCGGTCAGACTGCTATCCGCTGGTCATATTCATCGCGCAGGCGCAGCCAGCCATCCCAGAAGGGCTGGGCTTTCGTGCCATTGATGCGGGCCACCAGAATATCCAGATGCATGTGCCAGCCGGCGCCGACCATCAGCATGTTCTTGCGATCGGAAATACGCTGGTGGACCAGGGTCAGCAGCACATTGGTGCCCCTGGGTTCCAGCGTCATCGTGACACTTCCACAGTCGCCCCAGGTGAAGGTCAATTTTCGGAGCGGTTCCAGTTCGGTGATCCGGCTCTGCATGCTGTGCGTCTCGGAAAAGCCTTCGGGCCGGGTGCCAGGCGGATCGGTCAGTTCATCATTGCGCCATGTCAATTCGAACGGCGCATTGACATTCAGGTCCATGTCGCCCGAGGCCAGCCATTGTCTTCGCAGTTCGCTTCTGGTCAGGTAGTCCCAAACCCGCTCGACCGGGCCGGGCAAAAGACGTTCTATCGTCAAGGTGGCGGCATCGGTGACAACGCCATAGGCGTCGAGAGTTGCTGTTTCGGTCATGTGTCATTCCTCTCTTGTTTATCAGTGCCAGTGGATGTCTGCTTGTCTTCCTGCCGGAGGAGCCGTTCGAGTGTGTCGAGGCGACCGGTCCAGAAGCGTTGGTAGAAGTTCAGCCATTCATGCGCTGTCGCCCGAGGCCAGCCATTGTCTTCGCAGTTCGCTTCTGGTCAGGTAGTCCCAAACCCGCTCGACCGGGCCGGGCAAAAGACGTTCTATCGTCAAGGTGGCGGCATCGGTGACAACGCCATAGGCGTCGAGAGTTGCTGTTTCGGTCATGTGTCATTCCTCTCTTGTTTATCAGTGCCAGTGGATGTCTGCTTGTCTTCCTGCCGGAGGAGCCGTTCGAGTGTGTCGAGGCGACCGGTCCAGAAGCGTTGGTAGAAGTTCAGCCATTCATGCGCTGTCGCCAGCGGTCCCGGATCCAGACGGCAGAGATGGGTCCGTCCGCGTATTTCGCGGCGGATCAGGCCGGCACTTTCGAGAACCTTGATGTGCTTGGAGGCCGCCGCAAGCGACATCTCGTAAGGCTTCGCCAGATCGCTGACCGTGCGTTCGCCATGGGAGAGATCGCGCAGCATCTGCCGCCGCGTCGCATCGCCGAGAGCGTGAAAGACCGAATTCATGTCGTGTGTGTGTTGCTCAACCATATGGTTTAATATCGTCGAAGCGATCTTAATTGTCAACCGTTCGGTTTAATGTTTTCGCGTGTCTGAATACAGAAAGGGCCGCATCGCTGCGGCCCTTCGTTAGTTTGGTCATGCTGCGGATCTCAGATCCAGCCTTGCAATTCGCGACGCACGACATTTTCGATGACGCGCATACCGTCGGCGCTGTCGTTCAGGCAGGGGATATGGGCGAACTTCTCCCCGCCATTGTGGAGAAAATCCTCTCCCGCCTCGACGGCAATCTCTTCCAGCGTCTCGAGGCAATCGGAAACGAAGCCCGGATTGAGCACGGCGATGCGCTTGATGCCATCCTTGGCCAATTTCTCGACAGTCTTGTCGGTATAGGGCTGCAGCCATTCCTCCGGCCCGAAGCGGGACTGGAAGGTGACCGTCAGCTTTTCCTTCGACCAGCCAAGACGGTCACGCAACAGGCGCGTCGTCTTGTAACACTGACAATGATAGGGATCGCCCTTCTTGAAATAGGACATCGGAATGCCGTGATAGGAGGTGAGGACGACTTCCGGCTGCCAGTCGAGCGTTGCCAGATGGGATTCGATCGAGTTTGCCAGGGCATCGATATAGACCGGGTCATCGGCATATTGCGGCACGGTGCGCAGTGCCGGCTGCCAACGCATCTTCAGGAGCGCCTTGAAGGCCTCGTCATTGACGGTGGCGGTGGTGGCGGCTGCATATTGCGGATAGAGCGGATAGACGAGGATCTTCTCGCAACCGGCCTTCTGCATTTCCTCCATCTTTTTCTGGATCGCCGGCTGGCCGTAGCGCATGGCCCAGTCGACATGCACATGCGGGATATCCTTGAAGGCTTCGGCCAGTTTTTCCGCCTGGTTGCGGGTATAGGTGCGCAGATAACTCTCGTCGAGATCGTTGTTCCAGATCGACTTGTATGCCTCGCCGACCTTTTGCGGCCGCTTGTTGAGCACGATGCCGTAGAGGATCGGATACCAGAACAGCCGCGACCACTCGATGACCCGCTTGTCTGTCAGGAATTCTGCCAGATACCGCCGCATAGATTCATAATCGGTGCCGTCCGGCGTGCCGAGATTGACGAGGAGAACGCCGACCTTGCCGAAGTTGACGGGCGGATGGTCGGAGGGCCAATGGGCGGGCAGTGCGGTCATGTTGAAATCCTGATGGTCTGGCTGAACGCCACTACGTCGAAAGTTGTCTCGAGGATCATCTGATAAAAGCAAAAGCCGGCCCGGGAAAGCCCGGGCCGGCTTGTTGTCATGCGTCAAACGGTCTTAGTTGGCTGGCAATTCCAGTTCCTTGCCAACGGCAATCAGGTCCGGGTTCTTCAGTCCATTGGTCTCGGCGATCCTGGTCCACAGCGCGCCGTTGTCATAGGTTGCCTTGGCAATTTTCCACAGGCTGTCGCCAGCAACCACTTTATAGGCCGTTACGGCAGCCGTTGTTGCTGTTTCGACCGCCGCTGCTGCCGGGGTGGCTGCCGGTGTGGCTGCTGCTGTCGGAGCGGTTTCCTCTGCCGGGGCCGTTTCTGCCGGGACGGCTACCGCGGCTGCAACCTCGGTTATGCGGCCGTCGGTATAAGGCTTGTAGGGGCTGTTCTTGGCGATGAAGTCGGCCACGACGCTTTCAAGCCCCGGTCCGAAGTCATAGGCGTTCTGGCCGGCTGTAGCGAAGATCTTGAAGCCGTCGCCGCCTGCGCGCATGTAATTGTTGGTGGCGACGCCATAGACCTTGTTCGGATCAAGCGCGACGAAGGCATCGCCTTCCTTCACCTCGACCGAGACGACGCGGCTGCCGGCCGGCTTCGACTTGTCGAAGGAATATTTCAGGCCCGAGACCTGCGGGAAACGTCCGGCGACTTCTTCGATCTGGCTGAGACCGTTTTCGAGGGCTGCCACGATGTCGGAACCCTTGAGCTGGAAAGACGCCAGCGAGTTCTGGAAGGGCAGAACCGTCAGCACTTCGCCCATGGTGACCGTGCCGGCGTCGATCGAAGCGCGCAGGCCCCCGCCGTTCTGGATGGCAATGGTGATGCCCTGATCTTTCAGACGGTCGACCATGGCGTCGGCAACAAGATTGCCCATGGTGCATTCGGCAGTGCGGCAAACATCGCGGGAGCCGTCGATGATATCGGAGGTCGAGCCGATTTCCTTCAGCTTCAGTTCTTCGATCGGGCCGCCGAGTTCCGCTACCTTGGCGACGAAGCCGGCATCGGGAGTGACCGAGGCATCGAGCAGCTTCGGCGCGCCGGAGGAGGACTTTACGACACCGGCGTCATCGAAGGTGACGGCCAGGTCTCCGAGATATTTCGAATAGGCATAAGCGGTGACGATCGGCACGTCCTTGCCGGACGGGTTTTTGACCAGTGTCGGATAGGGATCCGCGGCCTTCTCGTCGGTCGAGGATAGCAATGTGTGGCTGTGACCGCCGACAATCACGTCGATGCCGTCGACTGCTGCTGCGATCTGCTGATCCTTGACATAGCCGACATGCGACAGCAGCACGATCTTGTTGACGCCGGCCGCCTCAATCTCCTTCACCGCCTCCTTGAGATAGGTGATCTCGTCGGCAAACAGCACGCTGTCGCCCGGTGAAGAGGTTTCGTCGGTATCGGTGGCCAGAACGGAAACCACAGCGACCTTGTCGGCACCGAATTCCTTGATGATGTAGGGCTTGAACTTGTCGGCGATCGGCGTGTCGAGGCCGGCCAGGGTATTGCCGGAGATCATCGGGAACTTCAGCGCATCGATGAACTTGGCCAGTTCTTCGGGACCGTCGTCGAATTCGTGGTTGCCGATCGCCATGGCGTCGAAACCGATGCCGTTCATGAATTCGGCAATCGGCGCGCTCTTGTAGGTCGTATAGAACAGCGAGCCCTGGAACTGGTCGCCGGCATCAAGTGTCAGCACGTTCTTGCCATCGAGTTCGGCGCGGCGGGTATCGATGGCGGTCTTGACGCGCGCGATGCCGCCGAAGCATTCGTTCTTGCCGGCCTCTTCGGCCGAGCATGTCGAATCGAACTTGTTGATCGCTTCGATGCGGGAATGAAGATCGTTGATGTGCAGGATATTAAGTTCGAAATCGGCAAATGCGCCGCCGGCGGATAGTGCAAGTACGGATGCACTCAAAAGGCCGAACCGCAGGTGTCTGAACATCGTTTTCTCTCCTGTTTTTACATCGTCATTCGGTGCAACAACGGCTCTTGATGTCCGCTTCCGCGCCCTGGATGGCCAGATGTTTTCATCAAGTCATGGCAACCGCAAGAGAAAATCACCCATTTGTGTCATGTTATCGAATGGTGAAATAAGAAAGCGGCTGCCGAGGGCAGCCGCTGCATATCATGTCGACAACGTCATCTGGATGACGCGAAAATCAACCGGGCTCCCGGCATCAAGCCCAGACCCCGGCGGGCCTCAAGCCCGGCGCGCGAGCGAGAACTGCGCGCCGCTGTCGGAGGTGCAGTTGAGCTGGTTCGGCGTGACCAGGGCGCAATTGACCTTCTGCTGCGTGTTGCGCACCAAGGAGGTCATGTTGATTTCGACCAGGCGGTCGGACTGCAATGTGTAGCTGCCGGAGGCAAGAACCTGGTTGGTGTCGGTCGTACGGGTGGTGAATGTGCCGCCCTGGAAGGTGGAGACGATGCCGTTCGGATCCGCCCAGGCGCCTTCCACGGTCGGGCCCTGGCTGACGGTCGGCAGCGGGCGCGGGCCGCTGGAATAGCAGGAGGAAAGCGCCATTGCACAGGCCGCGATTGCCACCAGGGACTTGAGTTGCATTCTGGTCTCCCACCGTCTCGGCGGCGTGATAGCGCCGTCCGCTTGTCTAATTGCCTAAAATTTTAAAAACCATGCCGTGAAGCCTTGTCCAAAGCAAGGCCGGGATCCTGTCTGGTCCGGTTTATCCCGCCTGGATGCGGCTTCCTGCAGTTCCTGTCTATGAAAGCAAAAAGCCCGCCGCAAGGGGCGACGGGCTTCCAGCAGGGCTGTTAACGGATCAACGAACCAGAATGTTCCGGAACTGCCACGGATCCTTCTCGTCGAGGTCTTCCGGGAATAGGCCCGGACGGCCTTCAAGCGGGGTCCAATCGGTGTAATGGCCTTCGACCGGGCCGAGATACGGCATCTGCACTTCAAGGCAGCGCTTGTAGTCGATCTCGTCGGCTTCGACGATGCCGGCCTTCGGGTTTTCGAGTGCCCAGACCATGCCGGCGAGCACGGCAGAGGTTACCTGCAGGCCGGTTGCGTTCTGGTACGGCGCGATGCGGCGGGTTTCTTCCAGCGACAGGCGCGAACCATACCAGTAGGCGTTCTTGTCGTGGCCATAGAGCAGCACGCCGAGTTCGTCGACACCGTCAACCAGTTCGTTCTCGTCGAGAACGTGTAGGACCGGCTGCTGCTTGCCGCCATTGCCGAACATCTCGTGCAGCGACAGAACCGCGTCATTGGCCGGGTGGTAGGCGTAATGGCAGGTCGGACGATAGGCGACTTCGCCATCCTTCTCGACGGTGAAGTAGTCGGCGATCGAGATCGATTCGTTGTGGGTGACGAGGAAGCCGTACTGCGGGCCAGGGGTCGGGCACCAGGTGCGAACGCGGGTGTTGGCGCCCGGCTGCTCGAGATAGATGGCCGCCTTGCAGCCCTTCTTGTGCTTCTTGGCGTTCTTCGGCATCCAGTTTTCGTGGGTGCCCCAGCCGAGTTCAGCCGGCTGCAGGCCTTCCGAGATGAAGCCTTCGACCGACCAGGTGTTCCAAAAGACGTTCATCGGCTTCGGGTTCTTGGCGCGCTGGGTGTCGCGTTCGGCAATGTGGATGCCCTTGACGCCGACCTTCTTCATCAGTTTGGCCCAGCCTTCGCGGTCGTTCTGCGCCGGCTCTTCGAACTTGACGCCGAGTTCGTTGGCGACATTGACCAAGGCCTGCTTGACGAACCACGACACCATGCCCGGGTTCGCGCCGCAGGTCGAAACGGCCGTGGTGCCGCCCGGGTTCTTGTTGATTTCGCCGCGAAGGGTTTCGCGCAGCGCGTAGTTGGTGCGCTCCGAGTTCTTCATGTTCTTGTCGAAGTAGAAGCCGAGCCATGGCTCGACGACCGTGTCGATGTAGAGAACGTCGAGCTTGCGGCACATCTTCATCAGATCGAGCGAACCGGTGTCGACCGAGAGGTTGACGCAGAAGCCCTGGCCCTTGCCGGCTTTCAGAAGCGGCTTGAGCAGTTCCTTGTAGTTTTCCTTGGTGACATGCGCCTGGATGTGCTTGACGCCGTGCTTTGCCAGCAGCTCCGCATCGTCGTTGCGCGGGTCGATGACGACCATCCGGCTCTTGTCGAACTTGAAGTGGCGCTCGATCAGCGGCAGCGTGCCACGGCCGATCGAACCAAAGCCGATCATGACGATCGGGCCGGTGATCTCGCCGTAAACCGGATAGGATGTCTCACTCATTTTTGTCTCCTTGCAGGGCGCAGCCTCTTGCTGCGTGCACAATTGGGTCTTTACCGAATGCGCATCGGCAGGGCCGATATTGGCGGCTCTAGATCACAAAATACTGACACAATAAAGAGTATGTCGCAGGCCGCAGTCGAGATCAGGCGGAATTTTTCGCAAAATGCCGATTACGCAGGCAGTCGGCGAGACGAATGCGCTGAATGTCGACGCCTTTGTAGGCTGCCTGTTCGGGTGTCAAGGCATCGAGTTGGTCGGCAAGCGCCTTTGCCAGACGTGCGCCTTCGGCATGGTTTTCGAAGGCAGCAACCGGATCCAGATAGATGCGGATGGTGAAGAGGATCGCGCCGGTTTCGGGCAGTCTGGTCAGCGTCTGGCGCTCGACGCGGATGACGGCCTCATCGGGAGAGGCTGCATCATTGCGGCCGGTTTCGGGATGATGAAGCTTTTGCCGCCAGTTGATCGACCAGTTGAAACGCTCGGCCGGCTGGTCCGGAAGCAGGTTGTCGAAGATGCGGTTGATCAGGGCCGCGTTGCGGGTACCGCCCTGGAAGCCCGGCACATGCGCATGGATTTCCTCCATCGGGCGGTCGAATTTCTCGGCGAGCAACCATGAGGAGGGAAAGGACAGATGGGCGGCGGCGATGAACCAGCCTGTCTCGCGCCGCTTCATGATGATCAGATCGTCCTGGACGAGAAAGCCGGCGCGCATGAGCGGCGGAATGGTCTCATCGTCGAGGTCGATGGTGTGTCCGGCGATGGTGATGGCATCGTCGTCTCGGCGACAGAGTTGCGGGTGCCGGGTTTCCAGATGATCGACGATCAGGCCAAGGCATTCGCGCTGCGCTGGCAGGCTGTCTGCGGTCGCACGAAAAACATCGTCGCGTTGGCCTGCCGCGAGCTTCTGCTTCTCGTCGAGATAGAGCTGGAGCATTCCGTCAGGCTGGATCCAGCGATCGGGATCGAGCGACGAGAGGCCGATGGTGAAGGGACGCGTCGACCCGGCATAGGGCATGTGGGTGAATGTACTCATGGCTTGATACTCACGCCGAACGCTCGATTTCCTTTCGGGCACAACTCGCGATGAAGGCTGAACGCGTCAAGCCGCGTTTCTTCGCCGTGATGTCGATCGCGGCCAGTGTTCCGGCTTCCAACGTGATGTTGGCCCGTACAGTTCGAGTGTCGTCGTCTATCAGGGGCACCCGGATCAAAAATGCGCCGTCCTTCAGCTCGCTGCGCACATCGTCTCTGGCCAGGATATCGGCGTGGGAGGCTGGATCCGGTAGAAGCTCGTCTTGAGCCCAGAGGCGCAGAGCTTCGATCGCATTGGCAACGATGTCATTTTCGTCGTCGGCTGCAGAGAAAACAGACGGAAGATCCGGAAAGCTGATCCCATAGGCGCTTTCAGCATCCTTGTGGACGATGGCGACATAGTGATGCATGACATTCTCCTCGATCGACTAGACCCAGCCTGCCTGCTTGGCAATCGCGCGCGCGGTTCCGAACGGCAGGTCCTTCTTCGGATGCGGAACGATCACTGTCTTTTTGTCCTTGCGCAGCTTGTGATGAGAGCCGGATACCGCAACGAGTTCATAACCTTCGGCTTGGAGTCGCTGGATGATTTTCCGAGAATCCGTCTCCATGGCGCATCCATAATGCGCATATATATGCGCATTCTAGCTGAAAATCAAATGCTGTCGTCAGTCCCGCAAACGCTCGAGCCCGGCTGCGGTACGGGTGACGGCCACTTCGCTGATCTCATATTCCGCGACACCCTCCATCGCAAAGGGATCGGCTGCCACATAAGACTCGATCTGTGTCCTTTCGCCCTTGGCCAGTATGATGCCACCGGTGCGGGGCACCTTGCGGCCGGAGGCGAGGAACATGCCGCTGTCGTAACCGGCATTGACCCAGGCCATGTGCGGCTCCATCAGCCGATCGGCTTCTTCCTGCGGTTTGACATAGGTGAGGGAGAGGATGAACATCGGTTTCCCTAGTCCTCGACCAATTCAGCCGGCATCAGGCCACGCAGCGAATTGCCGACGAACAACTTGCGGTATTTCAGGTCTTCGGGTTTGAGCACTTCGCTTTTCGCCCGGCGCTCACGGATCAGTTCGGCACGCAGTACGCCGGGCAAAAGGCCACTGGCGAGCGGTGGGGTCAGCAGACTGCCGTCGGCCGCCTCGGCGAAGAGATTGGTGATCGTGCCTTCGCACACCTCGCCGCGCTCGTTGAGCAGCAGCACTTCGTCAGCCTCATCTTTGGTGAACTCTGCGCGTGCCGCCTCGTAAGGGTCGCGGCGCGAGGTCTTGTGGCGGAAGAGGGCATCTTCGGAATTCAGCCGTGTCCTGGCAATCCTGAGTTTCCAGACCTTTTCCTCAGGCTCGGCCTCGTAAGGCGTCGTGGTCACCTCCATCTTGCCACGGAAGGACATCACAAGCCGGACCCGCAGCGGATGGTCGGCCGCGACTTCGCTTTTGAGCATGGCGAGCGGGTTTTGTGGCGCGCGAAAGCCGAGTGCGTCGGCAGAACGGGTCAGGCGGCGCAGATGCTGGTCGATGCGAAGAAAACCTTCGACCGGCTGCCAACGCATGGTTTCAATCAGCGAGAAATCCATTCGTTCCCCACGGCAAATCGCGCCTTCAAAAGACATTCGTCATATTCAGCTTCGGCCTTCGAATCGAAGACGATGCCGCCGCCGACATTGAAGACGGCTCTGTTGTCATTGAAAAGGGTCAGCGTGCGGATCGCAACCGAAAAACGCATCGGTCCGGACGGATCGCAATAGCCGATCGCGCCGCAATAGGCATCGCGCGGTCCGGCCTCCAGTTCACGCAGGATGCGCATCGCCCACATTTTCGGCGCGCCGGTGATCGAGCCGCAGGGAAAAAGCGCTTTCAGGATTTCCGGTAGGCCGGTGCCGGGGAGAAGTCTTGCCCGGACATGGCTGACCATCTGGTGCACGGTCGGATAGGTCTCGATCTCGAACAGCTTCGGCACCGTCAGTGTGCCGACTTGCGAAATCACCGAGATGTCGTTGCGCAGCAGATCAACGATCATGCGGTTTTCGGCTTGCGTCTTTTCGTCGCCGAGCATGGCCGCGATGATGGCGTCGTCTTCTTCGGGCGTCGCTCCGCGCGCGGCGGTGCCCTTCATCGGATGCGTTTCGATATAGCCGCCTCGATCGACGGAAAAGAAGAGTTCGGGGGAGCGCGAGAGGATGACCGGGTCGCCGAAATCGATCAGCGCACCATAGTGAACCGGCTGGCGGGCGATCAGCGACCAGAAGGCGGCGCGCGCATCGCCCGACCATGTCGCCGTGATCGGCATGGTCAGGTTGGCCTGATAGCAGTCGCCCTTGCGCAGGTGCTGGTGCAGTCGCTCGAAACGGTCGGTATAGGTCGGCAGGTCCCAGGCTGCGCGCAGATCACTCAGCAGTGGTGCATTGGGAATGGCATGCGGCGCGGACGCCAAGGGATGGTCTTCGGCCTGAGGCGCGTCGAAGACACCTATGGCAAGCAGTGGCGTTTCGCGATTGTCCTCGATGAAGGGCCTGAGTTTATCCTCAAAGACAAAGCCGGCTTCGTAGGAAAGGAATCCTGCCAGCCATTTGCCGTGGCGTCTGGCCTCCTCCAGGCGAGCAAGCGCCGGCAGAACCTCGTCCGCCGTCCGCGCGACGATCAGGTCGCGCGGTTCGGCAAAAACGAGGCTCTCGCCGCGCGGATCATCACGGAAAAGCACGTAAGGGGCATGGTCACCCATCGGGCGTCGGCGTCTCCTGCTCAGGCTGCCTTATCAAGCGCTTCCAGCTCGTCGATCAGGCCCTCTATCATCGACAGACCCTTGGCCCAGAACGACGTGTCGGTGGCGTCGAGACCGAAGGGCGCCAGAAGCTCGGAGTGATGCTTGGTGCCGCCGGCCTTCAAAAGCTCGAAATACTTCTGCTGGAAGCCGTCCTCGGCATTCTGGTAGACGGCATAGAGCGAGTTTACCAGGCAGTCGCCGAAGGCATAGGCATAGACATAGAAGGGCGAGTGGATGAAGTGGGGGATATAGGCCCACCAGGTCTCGTAGCCTTCCGAAATCTTGATCGCCGGGCCAAGGCTTTCCTGCTGAACCGAGAGCCAGAGTTCGCCGATTTTTTCTGCCGTCAGTTCGCCTTCCTTGCGGGCCGCATGGATCTTGCGCTCGAACTGGTAGAAAGCGATCTGGCGCACCACCGTGTTGATCATGTCCTCGACCTTCTGGGCGAGCATGGCCTTGCGCTCTCGGCTGTCGGTCGTCTTGTCGAGCAGGGCGCGGAAGGTCAGCATCTCGCCGAAGACGGAGGCGGTTTCAGCGAGCGTCAGCGGGGTTTGCGACATCATCGCACCCTGTTCGCCGGCGAGAACCTGGTGCACGCCATGGCCAAGTTCATGGGCGAGTGTCATCACGTCGCGCGGCTTGCCGAGATAGTTGAGCAGTACATAGGGGTGGGCCGACGGCACGGTCGGATGGGCAAAGGCGCCGGGTGCCTTGCCGGGACGGGCCGGGGCATCGATCCAGCCGCCGTCGAAGAAACGTCCGGCGATTTCGGCCATTTCCGGCGCAAAACCACCATAGGCCGACAGCACCATGTCTTTGGCCTCGTCCCAGGGAATGAGGCGGTCCGAGGATTCCGGCAGCGGTGCATTGCGGTCCCAGAAATTCATCTGGTCCATGCCGAGCCACCTGGCCTTCATATTGTAATAGCGATGGGACAGGCGCGGATAGGCTTCCTGAACCGCTGCCGCCAGCGCATCGACCACTTCGCGCTCGACACGGTTGGCGAGGTGGCGACTATCGGCGATATCGTCGAAGCCGCGCCAGCGGTCGGAGATTTCCTTGTCCTTGGCCAGCGTGTTGGTAACCAGGACGAAGACGCGGATATTGTCCTTGAAAGTCTTCGACAGGGCTTCAGCGGCTTTGGCACGCCTGGCCGGGTCGGCGTCCTGTAGCATGGTCAGTGTCGGCTCGAGGGGCATTTCCTGATCGTCGACCTTGAAACGCAGCGAGGCGAGCGTCTCGTCGAAAAGACGGTTGAAGGCGGCAGCGCCCGTCTGCGATTTTTCCAGGAACAGTTGTTCAATCCGGTCATCGAGTTGGAACGGCTTATCCTTGCGCAGATCGACGATCCACGGTTTGAAATGGGCGAGCGCCGGGTCGCGGCCGATGGCCGCATCGACAGCTTCGTCATCCAGGCGGTTGAGTTCGAGCGGGAAAAACAGCAGGCGGGCGGAGAGGTCGGTCAGCTTTGCCTGGATGTCGCCGAAGAATTTGCCGTTTTCCGGGTTGATCATGTCGGAATAGTAGGTAAGGCCGGCATAGGAGCCGATGCGGCCGATCAGGTCTTCCAGCGCATCCAGTTCCTGCAGGGCGATGGCGACGCTTTCGGGGCCGACTGTTTCGAGTGCGGTGGCCAGCTTGCCCTTCCATTTCACTTCAAAGGCCAGCGCATCGCTGGCGGCCTTTTCAACGGCACCGAGAAATTCGGGCGCGGCCTGCGAGGAATAGAGATCCTCCAGTTTCCAGGTCGGCAAATCACCAAGGGTCGAGGTCTGCGTCTGGGCCGGCGCTACGGAGCCGGTGGCCGCAGTGCTCATGAGCGGGGCCACGGCGGGGCGTTTGTCGATCATCATGGTGATGTCCTTTCTCTCTCGGTCGCGTGGGAGATGTAGTCAGTCGATGGCCGGACGGCAAGCACCAGAACTGATCCGAGCAGGCATTGAAAGGGTGTGCGTTGACGCGGCCTGCGCCTGTGGATTGTGCCAATACAGGTTAGAGACGGTTAAAATGCGAGCATTTCTTCAAAGAACATGTTCAGTCCTTTCTGGCAGGCTCCCCGCTTGAAACGACCCAGGAGCGCGAACGCGCCAGCATGGATCCGGGGAGCCAGAGTTGACCGCACATATCCTAGTTATCGATGAGGATCCGACGCAGCGTCGGGCATTGAAGTTTGCCATCGAGGCGCAGGGGCATATTGCTCACATGGCCGAGACGCCGCATGCCGGGATTGAAATCCTGCGGCGCAATCGCGATGCGATCAATGTTGTCCTGGTGGATGCCTCGTCCGGCAACGGCTTGCCGGCAGCGCTTCTCTCCACGCTCTCCGACATCAATCCGACCATACCGGCGATCGTCCTGACAGCGGATGGAGCAACCGAAACGGCGCTTGCTGCCGTTCGTGGTGGAGCATTCGACTTTCTGGTCAAGCCTTTTGCGCCCGAGCGCCTGATGGGCGCCGTGCAGGCGGCTTTGAAAATTCATCACAGCAGCCTGCAGGGCAAGGCACCGCGGCGGGCACGCAGCGGTGCGGTCAGCTTTTCGGATGTGGTGTCGGTCAGCGCGGCCATGTCGCGTGTTGTCGAGCTCGGCCGCCGGGCGGCGCAGTCTGCCATCCCCGTGATGCTCGAAGGCGAGGCGGGTGTCGGCAAGGAACTGATCGCGCGCGCCATTCATGCGGCGAGTGATCGCGCCTCCAGACCTTTCGTCCTGATCAATTGCAACGCAGCCGCTCCCAGCCAGATCGAGGAGGCGCTGTTCGGCTCCGAGCGCGGCGTGCCGGTCGAGGGTGACATCGTTCCCGGCAAGATTTCCGATGCGGATGGCGGGTCGCTTTTCATCGAGGAAATCAGCGAGTTGTCGGCGCCGGCGCAAATCAGACTGCTCGAACTCGTGCAGTCCGGTGAACTGGATGGCGGCGCATCGCGCAAATCGCGCAAGGTCAATGTGCGGTTGATCCTGTCGACCAACAAGGATCTGATCGAGGAAGTGAAGGCCGGCCGGTTTCGCGAGGATCTGTACTACCGCCTGAATGTCTTTCCGATCACGATTGCCGCGCTCAGGCGGCGCAAGGAGGACATTCCGCATCTGGTTCGGGCATTTGTCGAGCGCTTCTCGCTCGAGCAGCGACTGGTCAAGACCTTGCAGATCGATTCATCGGCCATTGCACTGCTCACCGCGTTCGACTGGCCGGGCAATACCCGCCAGCTTGAAAACGCGATCTTCCGGGCTGTCGTGCTTGCCGAAAGCAGCGTTCTTGGCGAATCAGATTTTCCGCATATAGCCTCGCAGGTCACCACAACCCGCAGTGCCGGACACAGTCACGACGTTCCGGCGGGGCTGAACGAGCCGACCACGATGGCGCGGGTGCAGGCGGCGCTGGCAGAACGAACGGCCAGTTTTGCGACAGCGCCACAGGCGGTATCTCCGTCGGTTGCCACCGGTGCTCAGGGCAATGTCATCATCAGCACCGATGAAGCCGGGAACGTTCGGAAACTCGCTGAAATTGAAGAGGAATTGATCCGTTTCGCGTTGAAATTCTACCGTGGACAGATGAGCCAGGTGGCACGCAAGCTGGGTATCGGCCGCTCGACGCTTTATCGCAAACTCAAGGATTACGGGATAGACCCGGATGACCCGCAAAAGCACGCGGCCTGATTCCGACTTCGTCCAGTGTTAACTCTGGGGTAAGCTTAATCGCTTACCACATGCTAAGCACTTGTTAGGCAAGCGTTCACTATATATGGATTGCTTGCGGATCTGTGGCAGATTTGCCATGCTAAGACCGCATTTGACATTCATTTGAGTTTGCCTGGGACGTAGTCTTTGGACGGGGATTGCATTGCATACATCGCAGGACATTAGCGCGCCTCATAAGCAAAACGGGCGCTTGGCCCGGATTGCTTGCGCGCATTTCGCGAAGAGGCTCATGCTGCCGCTGTTCGCGATGTTTTTTATCAGTGCGTTTGCGCTTGTTGGCACGGCCCGGACGGCTTCGGCCGAAACCCGGACGCTGAACATCGAATTCGTCCACACGGGCGAAAAAGCGTCGATCACGTTCAAGCGCAATGGCCGCTACGACCCGAAGGGTCTGAAACAACTCAACTACATTCTCCGGGACTGGCGTCGCAACGAGCCGACCAAGATGGATCCACGCCTGTTCGATCTGGTGTGGGAAGTCTACAAGCGCTCCGGCGGCAAGGGTTATATCAAGGCCGTCTCCGGCTATCGCTCGCCGCAGACAAACGCCATGCTGCGGTCACGCTCGAAAGGCGTGGCCAAGGAAAGCCAGCACATGCGCGGCACTGCGATGGACTTCTACATTCCCGGTGTTTCGCTGAAGACGATTCGTGAGAATGGCGTAAAGCTGCAGGCCGGTGGCGTCGGTTATTATCCGAATTCCGGTTCGCCGTTTGTGCATCTGGATGTCGGCGGCGTGCGCGCATGGCCGCGGATGAACCGCCAGGATCTCGTGCGCCTGTTCCCCGATGGCAAGACGGTTCACCTTCCTTCGGATGGCAAGCCGCTGCCGGGCTATCAACAAGCCATGGCCGAGTACAAGAAGCGTCTGGCCTCCGGCAATACGATCCTGATGGCGGAAGCCAAAAGCCCGTCGCGTTCGAAGAACCTGCTTGCCATGCTGTTTGGTGGTGGCGACGAGGACGAGGAAGAAGATGTCAGCGTGCCGGCCGAGCGTCCCGCCGTTGCCACGCAGCCGCAGCGCGAGGAGCCGGCGCCAGCCGTCGTCACCGCCGCCGAACCGGTGATGGTCGCCAGTGCCCTGCCGGGTGTCGAGCAGCCGTCGCTTGCGGCGCTGCCTGTGCCGCAGGCGCGGCCTTCGCTGAAGCAGGCCGACGCAAGTCTTGCCGTTGCGCTTTATCAGCCGCCCCGCAATGCAGCCGAGGATGCGCTCAGCCAGGTCGCCAGCGGCGTGCCGGTTCCGGTCGAGGCGCCAACCAGCGAATTTGCCGATCTGCAGGCCGTCAAGATCCCGATCCCGACATTGCTCGGACCGCGAGGCATGCCTGGCAATGCGGAACAGAGCGCTGCTGCGAATGTGATGACGGCATCTATCGATCCGGCCATGACCGAGGGTGCTGTGCTGGCTGACGGCATGACGGTTCCTGTCCCGTCTGTGCGCCCATCGGTTGCCGAAGCCCTGCTGGCGAGCGCGGACTCGGAGATTGAGGCGGAGGTTGACGAAGTCGAGCAGGCAATCCTGTCTCCGGAAGCAGCGGAAGCGCTGGAGAAGGGCAATGCGCAGCCCGAGATGGCAGCAGCTCCGGTTCCGGCAGCCTATCCGAAGGACATGACAGTGGTGGCCAAGGTCGAGGATGCGCCCGCCGCGCAGCCGCAGCAGCCAGCACGTTATATCGAAGTTGCCTCGATCGACCGCGAAGAAGCAGCCGAACCCGAGACTCAGTTCGGCGACATGTTCGATACGCCGGTCGGCCAGGCCGATGGTGTCGAGGCGGGCCTGCCGACCAAGGGTGGTCGTCCGAGCGAACTTGAGGCCGAGCAGGCACGCATGGCAATGACCGGTGGCGCAAAGCTGACCAAGAGCATGATCACGCAATGGGCGCTGAGCAAGGATACGTTTGCGACGGTGAGCAAGCCGGTCAAGGCGCCGCGCATCGTTGCCCGCTCGCTGAGCGCTCCGGGTGCGGCCATTCCGGTCGGCTTCAAGCAGGGGGCGACTTCGGTCGATCCAAGCCGTTTCGGCCAACCCAAGTCCTAAACAGGTCGCACATTCAGAGACACGAAACCCGCCCTTGTGGCGGGTTTTTCGTTTGTGACCGGGAAAATTGCCGGGCCGCCATAGATCACCTCTATGGCCTTGCCCAAGTCTGCTCCATCTTTGATGCCGGTTGATTGCAGCAACAAAAAACCCGCCACGAGGGCGGGTTTCTGATGTCGGCTGAAAGCGCTTATTCGGCTTCCGGCGGATTTTCGATCATGCCGAGTGCATGCAAATAGGTGTCGAGGATCAGGTCCTCTTCCATGCGTTCCTGGTCGTCCTTCTTGCGAAGGGCGATGACCTTCTTGAGGATCTTGGTGTCGAAGCCCATGGACTTGGCTTCGCCATAGACGTCCTTGATGTCGTCGGCGATGGTCTTCTTTTCTTCTTCGAGACGCTCGATGCGCTCAACAAAGGCGCGGAGCTGGTCGCGGGCGACGCCGTGGGCAGCATCAGACATGGGCAATCTCCTTGGTAGCGGGAATTTTATCGGTGGCGATGAACTGCCGTGAACGAGGCCCCGCGTCAAGTCCCAAAGACGCAGAGTCGATCACTCCTTCGGCCGGTTCTGTTCGAAGGCGGCTTTCTTTTTATCGTCGGCTTCCTGCTGATGCAGTGCCTTCCACTCGTCATAGGGCATGCCATAGACGATCTCGCGGGATTCGTCGCGCGTCAGCGGGGTACCTGCCTCCTTCGCGGCGTCGAGATACCAGTTGGACAGACAGTTGCGGCAGAAGCCGGCGAGGTTCATCAGGTCGATGTTCTGCACATCGGAGCGCTCGCGCAGATGGGCGACGAGGCGGCGAAAGGCAGCCGCTTCGAACTCGATCTGCTGCTGCTGGCTGAGCTTTGTCATGATGCACACTCCTCAAGAGGTGTTTCGGATAAGGGGTCTGCCGAAATCGCCGGATAGGGACCAGTCCGCGAGGCGTGGACCTCATAGCGATGAAGGGCAGGGTCGGCATTCATCCTTGAAAAGATCGGTGCCAGGCGATCGGCCCATGCGAGCACGCCATCCTCGTGGCCGATCAGATCCTGGCGCACTTCCAGCAGGGCATGCGGTATGCCCCGGGTCATACAATGACGATACATCGTGTCGCCCTTGAGTGCACCGTCATAGGGTTCGTTGTTGCCAACCAGGATATCGCCCGGTGCGCTCAGCAAATCGATCAGCGGGCGGACCGCGCGATGATCGGTGTCCCACAGCACGGCTGCATGCCAGGGACGGGCAACGCCCTTCCAGGCCGGGGTGTAGGAATGTAGCGACAGCACGAGCGGCGCCTTGCCGGAGGTTAACGCAACCCTTTCGATCGTCTCTTCGACGGCGCGATGATAGGGCCGGTGAAACGTCTCGATCCGGTGCTGCCATTCGTCGGGCGCAATCGGATGATTGCCCGGGATGATCGCCCCATCGGAGATGCGCATGATGATGGTCGGGTCGTCCTCGCCGCGATTCGGATCGATCAGCAGGCGGGAGTAACGGGACATGACCGCCGGCGCATTCAGGCGGGCGGCCAGCGCACGGGTCAGCGCCTCGATGCCGATGTCATAGGCGATATGGCGCTCGAATGCCGAATCCGGCAGGCCGAGGCGGTCGTAGCGGGGCGGAAGATGATTGGTCGCGTGATCGGCAAGCAGGATCAAGCCGTTGTCATATCGGCCGTCTACAATTTCGAAAGGTGGGAATTCATTCATCAGTTCGAAGCCATCTCATGCTAGATGGGTTTGATCGCATGGGGGAATAGGGAGCGCAAGCTTTCACCTCGGTCACGTTTGTGCCAAGATCGGACATGATGGTTCCAACCCTGACCCGAGGTGGGAATTATAATCGATTAGAGTTGCGTTGACATTCTTGGGTCATCATCGCAAGAAGGCATCCAATGCGCATTTATGGAGTTCCGGCGGCAATCGTGCAGAAGCAACATCGACAGACTTGCGACCGCGCTGCCGCGCGTTTTTTAAAGCCCCTTCTTCTCGTAGGAGCCTTGCTCGCGCCGTTCATGGCCGCAAGTGCTGCCCACGCCGAATTCAGGGTCTGCAATGGGACACAGAATTTGGTCGGCGTTTCCGTTGGATATCGAGCCGAAGAAGGCTGGATTACCGAAGGCTGGTGGCAGGTGCCGGCTGGCACATGCGCCACGTTGATCGAAGGCGAACTGCAGTCGCGCTACTATTATCTCTATGCTGAAGACGCGGCCCGCGGCGGACGATGGGCCGGTGACATCAATATGTGTGTCGCCGAGAACGAGTTCAAGATCGTGGGCGTGAACGACTGCTTTGCGCGCGGCTATCAGCAGATGGGATTCAAAGAATATGACACCGGCCGGCAGGGCAGCTGGATGGTCCAGCTCTCCGATACGTCGGGCACGCAAGAAAGCCAGAACTGATGAAGCGCAACCGCAAAGTAAAGATCCTTGCAACGCTCGGACCAGCCTCTTCCGACGAGGCGATGATCCGGAAACTTCATGAAGCCGGTGCCGATCTTTTCCGTATCAACATGAGCCATTCGAGCCATGAGATGCTGCGGACGCTGATCCAGCGCATTCGCAGTGTCGAAGCCGCCTGCGGCCGTCCGATCGGCATTCTTGCCGACCTTCAGGGTCCGAAGCTGCGCGTCGGCAAATTTGCCGAGACCACGGTCGAGTTGAAGCCGGGCCAGACATTCACGCTCGACAGCAACGAAGCGCCTGGCGACGCGACCCGCGTCTACCTGCCGCATCCGGAAATCATGGAATCGGTCAATGTCGGCGACCGCCTGCTGATCGATGACGGCAAGCTGCACCTCAAGGCCGTCAAGTGCGACGGCAAGACCATCGTCACCGAAGTCGTGTCCGGCACGAAGATTTCCGACCGCAAGGGTGTCAGCCTGCCTGATACCATTCTGGCAACCGGCGTTCTGACCGACAAGGACCGGGCCGACCTGGATGCCGTTCTGGCGACCAATGACGTCGACTGGGTTGCGCTGTCGTTTATCCAGCGGCCGGAAGATCTGGCCGAAGTGCGCAAGATCGCCAAGGGTCGCGTCGGCCTGATGTCGAAGATCGAAAAGCCGCAGGCTATCGAGCGTATCGATGAAATCATCGAGCTCTCCGACGCCCTGATGGTTGCCCGTGGCGACCTTGGCGTGGAAATGCCGCTGGAACGCGTTCCGGGCATCCAGAAGCAGCTGATCCGCGCCTGCCGCCGCGAAGGCAAGCCGGTGGTCGTTGCCACCCAGATGCTCGAATCGATGATCACCGCACCGGTTCCGACCCGCGCCGAAGTCTCGGACGTTGCGACCGCCGTCTTCGAAGGTGCGGACGCCATCATGCTGTCGGCCGAATCGGCTTCCGGCCAGTATCCGGTCGAAGCCGTCGCCACCATGGCGTCGATTGCCCACACGGTCGAGCGCGAGCCGCACTATCCGGGCATCATCTACGCCCAGCGTGCCCAGCCGGAAGCAACAGGCGCCGATGCGATTTCGCTGGCTGCCCGCCAGATCGCCGAGACGCTGAAGCTGACCGCCATCGTCTGTTACACATCGTCGGGCAATACCGGCCTGCGCGCCTCGCGCGAGCGTCCGGAAGTGCCGATCATCGCGCTGTCGCCGGTCATCCAGACGGCGCGCCGCCTGTCGGTGGTCTGGGGCCTGCACTGCGTCGTGGCAAAGGAGCCTTCGGATCTCGACGACATGGTCAACGGCGCCTGCCGCATCGTGGTCGAGGAAGGTTTCGGCAAGCCGGCAGACCGCATCATCATCTCGGCCGGTGTGCCGCTCGGAACGCCGGGCGCAACCAACATGCTGCGCATCGCCTATATCGGCGCTGACGGCCAGTCGGGCATCTGATCGGACTTCACCGCATGACTTGGAAAAGCCGCCTTCTGGCGGCTTTTTTCATGCGATGGGTTACTGCGATGGACTTAGCGCGATGGAGGCTGCAAGCGTCGGCTCCAGGGTCCGCGCCATGGCCTGCAGGTCACGCGGCTTGCCGGCGAGTGTCTCGATCGCCGCAATGACCAGATCGGTTGCGACATAGTCCGGCTTGTGGCCGAGACCCTTGACCCAGACGAGTTCCGATCCGGCGATGTCGCGGGCAAGGCCGCGCGAATGGATCTCCTCCAGCACGATCTCGTCGCTGTCTCCGGTGATGACAACAGTCGGCTTGTCGATCTCTCTGTAGCGCGGTGCAAAGCGCGTCACATAGTCGAGAAGGTTGGCGACGTCCGTGGCATTGGCCTCGAAGGTGGACGGTCTCAGCACCAGCGCAGGGCCGGTGTCGTCTGCATAGGTCTGCGAGCGTGCATTCGGCGCAAAGACATGGCTGGTTGCCGCGTCGAGCCTGGCCATGCCGGCATGCAGCGCCAGCGTGTGGCAAAAGATCGGGCCGATGATCGGCGTCGAGGCAAGATGGTAGTACCAGTCTACGCCGCCGGGCCAGGGATGGGTTGCCGCCGCGAGGAACAGCAGGCCGGCAGTCTTGTCGGGAAACAGCACGCCGAAGCTTGCGGTGATCGCGCCGCCGAAGGAATGGCCGACGATGATCGCCCGGTCGATGCCCTTCAGCTCCATCAGTCTGGCAATGGCGCGCGCCTGGCCGTCGGGAAAGTCATTTTCCGGGCCGCCACGCTCGGAATAGCCATGGCCGGGCCGGTCGACGAACAACATCTCGGCCCGCCCTTCCAGCGGCGCCAGGAAGGCGCCGGCCTGGTCACGCAGGTTGCCGCTTGCGCCGTGGATGAAGACGATCGGCGGCAGGTCGGCATTCGGGCCTGCTGGCACATGCAGCGCGTTGAGCCGGTAGCCGCCGACATCGGTCAATGTGCCGGTGTTCGGGTAGGCCGCTTCGATCGTCCTGGCGCGGATATAGGTCGCGGCAGCGAGGACAAGCAGGAGTGCAGCCAGAAAGACGACGATGGCCAGCACGATCAGGCCTGGTCTGAGGGGAATTGGCAAGGAGATGACAGCTTTCGAATTGGCGGGGCATGTCTTGGAAAGATCGGGCGCTGGCGCCGGCAGTCAAGGCCTGCCGATGATAAAGCCTCAGGTCCGGGTCCCGGCCAGTTCTTCGGAGATCGTGATGACGAATTCCTGCGCCTCGCGGTCGGCCGGATAGATCTCGAGATACCGTTCCCAGGCCTTCAGCGCGGCCTCCTGACTGCCGCGCTCGGAAAGGATGGCGGCAAGACCCGCCAGCGCGCCGAAGTGGCGCGGTTCCAGTTCCAGCACCTTGTTGATGTCGGAGACGGATTTCTTGTAGTTGCCCATGGTGTAGTGGAGCGTTGCACGCTGGTTCCATGCGCCGACAAAATCCGGGTTCAGGGCGATTGCCTGGTCGAGAAAATCGAGGGCGGCGGCGGTCCGCTTTTCGTCGGTCGCCTTCTTCGCCCATTCGAGCAGCAGGTCGGCGGTCGGGCTTTGCGACGTGTTCCACTTGGCCATGACGGAATTGGCCAGCTGCCGGGCAATCTGCGGACTGCGTTCGCGCTTGAGTGCTGCCAGCATGCCGTCGAGATCGCGTGGTTTTTCTGCTGCCTTGAGCGGCACCTGTTCGACCGGCGCCTGCTCGACCGAAGGCTGTTCCGATGGTCTTGTCCCCGGAAACGGTTGATCAGGCACCTGAGCAACCGCAATTCCTGCGATGAGCAGGCTCGGGAGCAGGGCGGGGAGCGTCAGGGCGGTCGAGGTGAGTCGCAACGAAAGAAGGCGCATACCGGGACGATAATCCCTCTGCGCCTTCTTTCAAACTCAAATTTACGAAATCAACACGCCGTCTGTACGGCGGGGTATTCCCACAGGCATGGCGCGCCACGAAGGCTGCGCCGAAACCTCAGCCCTGACGAGCCTTGAAGCGCGGGTTCATCTTGTTGATGATGTAAACACGACCCTTGCGGCGAACCAGACGGTTGTCGCGGTGACGGGCCTTAAGCGCTTTCAGCGAGTTCTTGATCTTCATTTTCCTGGTCCACAACAATTGTCGGGGAATGGTTTATTCGCCCGCTGCCAAAAACAATCAAAAGAGCGCCGCCCGGGCGCATCCCTGAAGAGTTGGCCGCAATTACCGCGACCAGCCCGGTCATGTCAACCTTCAATGCCGGAAATGCGCGCTAGAAGCAGCGAATATTCCCGGAAATTCAGGCTTTAATCGACATTATTTCCGTCACATGCCCCATCTTGCGACCGGGGCGGGCTTCGGTTTTTCCGTAGAGGTGCACAAGGACATTGCTGCGGGCGAGCCATGCCGGCACGGAATCAATGTCGTCACCGATCAGATTCGTCATCACGCAGTCGGAGTGGCGCGACGGATCACCGAGCGGCATGCCGGCCACGGCGCGGATATGCTGCTCGAACTGCGAGACGACGCAGGCGGCCTCTGTCCAGTGGCCGGAATTGTGCACGCGCGGTGCGATCTCGTTGGCGATCAGGCCGCCATCGGCGAGCACGAAGAACTCCATCCCGACAACACCGACATAGTCGAGGCCGTTGAGCAGCCTGGTCGCAGCCTCACGCGCGGCAATCGCCGTTTCTGCCGGGATTGCGGCCGGAAGCGTCGATGTGTGCAGGATGCCGTTGCGGTGGACGTTCTCGGTCGGGTCGTAGGCCCGCACCTCGCCATCGGCACCACGGGCGGCGATGATTGACACTTCGCGAACGAAAGGCACGAAGCTTTCAAGGATCAGCGGAACGGGGCCGAGGGCCGCATAGCCGCCTTCGGCCGTGTCACCCTTGCGGTAAACCTTCTGACCCTTGCCGTCGTAGCCGAAGCGGCGGGTCTTCAAGACGCCTTCGCCGCCGAAATCGGCCAATGCCGCTTCGAGGTCGGTCTGGCTGTCGATGGCGTGAAAGCGTGCCGTCTCGATGCCCGAGGCGTTGAGGAAACGTTTTTCGGTGACGCGGTCCTGGGCAACTTCCAGCGCCTTTGCCGGCGGGTAGACCGGAACGCTTGCAGCCAGCCGTTCGACTGCCGTGACCGGCACGTTTTCGAATTCGTAGGTGACGACGTCGCACAGCTTTGCCAGTTCTGCCAGCGCTTGCGGATCGTCATAGGCGGCGGTGATCTGGGCGTTGGCCACCTGTGCCGCCGGGCTGTCTGCCTGCGGCTCGAGGATGATGGTGCGGTAGTTAAGCCGTGCTGCGGCCATGGCGAGCATGCGGCCAAGCTGGCCGCCGCCGATGATGCCGATCGTGCGAATGGTCATGGAGTTTCGTCCATCGGATAGTCGGCGACAGATCCGGCTTGGCGCTCGATCCAGTCGTCGAGCCGTTCGGTCAGGTCGTCGTCGTGCAGGGCAAGAACGCGGGCCGCAAGCAGCGCGGCGTTGACGGCGCCGGCGCGGCCGATGGCCAGCGTGCCGACGGGAATGCCGGCCGGCATCTGGACGATCGAATAAAGACTGTCGAGGCCGGACATGGTCTTGGACTGCACCGGCACACCGAAAACCGGCAGGGGCGACAGCGAAGCGACCATTCCGGGCAGGTGGGCGGCGCCTCCGGCACCGGCGATGATGATCTTGAAACCTTCATCGCGCGCGCCCTTGGCAAAGGCATACATGCGATCGGGTGTGCGATGGGCAGACACGATGCGGGCTTCATAGTTGACGCCGAGCGCGTCCAGCGTGTCCGCAGCGTTTTTCATCGTCTCCCAGTCGGACTGGCTTCCCATGATGATGGCGACGGGTGGGCACTCAGCTGTCATCGGATTTCCTTTGTGCGGTCAGGCGATGATGTCCGGAATGATCTGATCCTCGATCGAGGTGATCTTGTCCTTGATGGACAATTTCTTCTTTTTCATTCGCTGGATTCTCAGGGCATCGCAACCGGTCGAGATCATCGCATTGATGGCGACGTCATAGTCCTCGTGCTCCTGGCGAAGCCGTGCCAGTGCGAGCCTGACGTCCGCCTGTTCCTGATCGGCCATTGTTTGTTCCCCGATTGCCGCCTCGTGCACTTTCTTTAAGGATGCACGGTAGATTCGCGCAAGCTCCTATCACCAAATACCGGTAACGGGAAGTTATCCTTGTCTGCGTTTTTGCCGCAATGAAATGGGTTCTTTGCCTTCGACAAACCGCATTCTTCGTGTCACATTACGTTCGTAAAGCCTGAAACTCCAGTGGAGAGAGCTGGAAGTAGGCCAATAAGGAAGGACGCATCAAATGACCATGCAGGCTCATCTTGAATCGCTGGAAAAGAAGCACGGTGCTTTGGAGGAAAGGCTCCATACCGCTCTTGCATCCCCCTCCGTCAACGATGAACATATCGCCGAATTGAAGCGTCTTAAGCTGCGTCTTAAGGATGAAATGGAACGCCTGAAGGCCTCCACCCGACACTGACAGGATGTGGCTGCGCCGGCTCCGGATAATCCGGACCCGATGTACTGAGTGAAGCAGCCACCATTTTTCGGCCCCGGAGTTCACATCGACTTCGGGGCTTTTATTTTGTCTGCATCCTGTGGGGAACAAAGGCTCTGCGGTGAACAAGCACGGCTCAGGACCAGAATTGATCGAGCCAGAGGTTCATCCGGTCGAAACCCGGACGGTTGACGCAGTAGATGCGGCGGGTGCCTTCAGCCTTCACGTCGACCAGGCCGCAATCCA
The DNA here is from genome assembly GCF_902706095.1 of Rhizobium sp. 18065. GTDB lineage: Bacteria > Pseudomonadota > Alphaproteobacteria > Rhizobiales > Rhizobiaceae > Allorhizobium. Next base: position 362,212 of record NZ_CACSJP010000005.1, on the reverse strand, counting down.
AAAGGGCTTTGAGGTGCTGCGAGACGGCCGGGCGGCTGATCGGCAGCGTCTTGGCGAGGTCATTCACGGTCTTCGGCGATCGACGCAGATCCTCCAGGATGTGACGCCTGTTCGGGTCTGCGATAGCCGTGAAAGGATCCGCGTTGGTCATGGGAAAAGGTTATGTCAAAGGCGAATGCGCGGCAAGCGCGAATGTGCGCTGCAGCAGGGCTTTCGGGCGGATGGAGCCGATCAGTGCCAGGATGCTGGTGCGGAGCGGCTTTCTCCTGGGATGAACAGGTGTGCCGCTACATCAATGAGTAGAAACGCGTGCTTTGATCACGCCTTCGGCGGCGGCGCTTGTTTCAGGCTGCGATGCTGGTCCTGGCGACGTCTTCTTGCTGCCAACAGGGGCGATTGTAGCGAGGCGACAGCATAGAAGTTCAGCTCCATGCGCATTGTCCGGTTGATCCTTGCAGGAGAGCGGTCTATCGGATTTCATGAGATACAACGAGGGTGTGTTCCGCAGGTTGCGGAAACACCCGGAAACGGAACCATCGATGACCAAGAAGAAACAAGATCGCTGCCGCCTCGTGCTGATCGTCCCTGATATGGCGGATGCCGCCGAACAGGCCCGTGTTCTCGGCGATGCATTGCGCGGCGGCGATGTCGCTTCCGTGATCATTCCGCAATATGCACTGGACGACGCGACATTCCAGAAACATGCCGAACTGCTGGTTCCGGTGATCCAGGAGGCGGGTGCCGCGGCGCTGATCGTCGACAACAGCCGGGTTGCCGGCCGGGTGAAGGCGGACGGACTGCATATCAGTGGCAATGCAGCGGCTCTGAAGGAGGCCGTCGAGAGCCATACGCCGAAGATGATCGTCGGTGGTGGCAATGCGATGGACCGCCATCATGCGCTGGAGATGGGCGAAGCACAGCCCGACTACATCTTCTTCGGCAAGCTCGATGGCGATATCAAGCCGGAAGCGCATTCGAAGAATACGGCGCTTGGCGAATGGTGGTCGGCAATGATCGCCATTCCCTGCATTGTCATGGGCGGTATTGATCCTTCGTCCGCTGTGGTCGTCGCCGAGAGCGGTTCCGAGTTCGTGGCGCTCGGCAAGGCGGTTTTCGACGATCCGGCAGCGGCTGCGACGATTGTTTCCCAGGTGAATGCCGAACTGGACGAAAAAGCGCCACGGTTTGAAGATTGAACCGCTCCATGCGCCAATCCTTGTTCTTCCATCGTCTGATTCTCGCCGCTTTTACGGGGCTCGCCCTCGCGATGGCGCCTGCTGTTTATGCGCAGGATACAGAGGATGGCCTGGAGATTGGTGACGCGCCGGCAATCCGGCCTGCAGAGCCAGAGGATGCCGGAACGATTGATCGCGGTCAGCGACCAAGCAGCAGCGACGGGGATGCGACGACGCTGGACCGTGCCGATCGTGATGCCAGGCAACCGGAAATCAAATCCGGACGTGAGCAGGGCAAGGATGGCAAGACTGGCAAGGACGGCAACGGCGATCGCGAAGAGGAATTGCAGGGGATCAACATCTATCTGCGCATGGGAACGCCGCTGCCTGATCCGCCGAAGGAAAAGGAATTCTCCGGGGAACCGGACGAGGCTTATGGCGCTTTCCAGCGCGGCCTGTTTCTGACGGCGGTCGACAAGGCGCTGCCGCGTGCGCAACTCGGTGATCCGGCGGCGCAGACATTGCTGGCGGAGATCATGTCGCGCGGGCTTGGCGTCAAGCGAGACCTGAAAGGTGCAAGTTTCTGGTATGGCCAGGCGGCGCAGGGCGGCGAACCCTCGGCAATGTTCAAATATGCCCTACTGTTGATGGAGGGAAAATATGTCCCCCGCGACAAGGCAAAGGCCGACGAATACATGCGCAACGCCGCCGATGCCGGCAATGGCTCGGCGCAGTTCAACTGGGCGCAGATCCTGGTGTCGGACAATCCGGGCGTCCGTGGCCTGACCATGGCCATGCCCTATTACGAAAAGGCGTCCGAGCAGGGCATTGCCGATGCACAATATGCGCTGGCCCAGGTCTATACGGCGCTGAAGGATGTGCCTGAAGAGAAGAAGGCCAAGGCCCGCGACTGGCTTGAGCGGGCGGCAAAGGCCGGTTTCGATACGGCCCAGCTCGATATCGGTATCTGGCTGGTCAATGGCATCAATGGCCCGCGCGATTATGACGAGGGCTTCCGTTGGCTGAGCATTGCCGCCAAGCGCGGCAATGTGGTGGCGCAGAACCGGCTGTCGCATCTTTATATCAATGCACTCGGCACACGGCCGGATCCGGTCGAGGCTGCCAAATGGTATGTGCTGTCGCGTCGTGCCGGCCTGACGGATCCAGCCCTTGAGGACTTCTATCTCGGTCTCAACGAGGAGCAGCAGAAGCAGGCGATCGACGGGGCCAATCGTTTCCGTCGGAGTTGATACGTTTCGATCCGGAATACGACCGCTTTGGGGGAGCGGTGGCATGGACATCTTCGATCTGTTCCAGCGTCTGGGCCTTGCGATCGCCATCGGTGCTGCCGTGGGCGTCGAGCGTCATTGGCGCGAGCGTGATGAGCCTGAGGGCGGACGCACGGCTGGGATCCGGACCTTTACCCTGATCGGAATGACAGGCGGCCTTGCGGGGCTGATAGAGCAGGCCGTTGCGGCGACGCATTTTCCAGGGCTGGTCGTGACCGGTTTCCTGCTCTGCGTCACCGCGATCATCCTGCGCTTCGGCCTGATGGAAGCGCAGGCGCAGAAATCCTTCAGCGCCACGACCGTGATTGCCGCCGTCACGACATTCGGCCTGGGCACGCTCTCGGTCATTGGCGACATGGTGCTGGCGTCCGCCGGCGGTGCGGCCATGGTTGCTGTTCTGGCGAGCCGCGAATTCCTGCACGGGGCGATCCGGCGGTTGAAATGGGAAGAGCTGCGCTCGGCGGTCGTTCTTCTGGCCATGACATTCGTGCTCCTGCCGCTGATCCCGGCTGAGCCAGTGGGACCATTCGGCGGGGTGTCTCCGCGTACTCTGGTGGTGCTGGTCATCGCGCTCGCGTCGATCTCCTATGTCGGCTATGTCGCGGTGCGTCTGCTTGGCCAGGGGCAAGGGGATCTGGCGGCCGGCGCCGTCGGCGGTCTGGTCTCCTCGACAGGAACGACACTTGCCCTTGCACGGCGAAGCGTGAGTGCAGGCTCGTCAGCGGGGCTTGCCGCCGGGGCACTGGTTGCCGGCGCCGTGTCGCTGATCCGCACCATGTTTCTGATGCTGGCGCTATCGCCCTCGCTGGGATGGTCCGTCCTGCCGGGGCTTGTCACTGCTGCGCTGGTCATGGTCCTGGCCGCGCTGTTTTTCGTGCGCTTGCGTGAGCCTGCCGGCGAGGGAGACCTGCCGGCCAATCCGTTCGAAATCGGCGCGGTGATCCGCATGGCGCTGCTGATCACCGCTGTCGCTTTTCTGGCGCGTGCGGCAAGCCAGGTCTTCGGCGATGGCGGGCTTTATCTCGTCTCGGTGCTTTCGGCCTTTGCCGATGTCGATGCGGCCACGGTGACGATTGCCGGCATGGCGGATCGGCTGAGCCCGGCAGTGGCGGTCGAGGCGGTCAGCCTTGCGGTGATTGCCAATATCGCGGCGAAGGTGCTCTATGCCGCGGGCACGGGCAGCCGGAGCTTTGCCGCCAAAGTGGCTGTCGGTTCGCTGCTTGCCGGGTGTGCCGGCTTGGCGGCCCACTGGGCGGTCCACTGGGCTGCGGGGCTGCTGTGAGCCGTGCGCATGGCCGGATGGCGGGTTGCCCCTTGAAATCCGGCAATTTTTGTGGTCTTGAACCGCGCAACCGCTGCCGCGCGCAAGCGCCGCTCTCGTCGCTTGCTTAAAGCGACCACCGAATTTCAAGGATTGTCACCGAATGGCCCGTTCAGCTCTTCTCAACGTCATGGTTCAGTCCGCCATCAAGGCGGGCAAGTCGCTGGCGCGCGATTTCGGCGAAGTGCAGAACCTGCAGGTCTCCGTCAAGGGGCCGGGTGACTTCGTTTCGCAGGCCGATTTTCGCGCCGAGAAGATCGTGCGCGAGGAGCTTTTGAAGGCGCGTCCGACCTATGGTTTCCTCGGCGAGGAAAGCGAAGAGATCAAGGGCACCGATGGCGCGCATCGCTGGATCGTCGATCCGCTTGATGGCGCGACCAACTTCCTGCACGGCATTCCGCAGTTTGCCGTCTCGATCGCGCTGGAGCGCAATGGCGAGATCGTCGCCGGCGTGATCTTCAACCCGGCGACGGACGAACTTTACACGACGGAAAAGGGCGGCGGCGCCTTCCTCAACGATCGCCGCATCCGCGTCGGCGCCCGCAAGGTGCTGTCGGATTGCGTCATCGGTTGCGGCGTGCCGCATCTCGGCCGTCCCCAGCACGGCAAGTTCCTCGTCGAACTGCGCCATGTCATGGGCGAAGTTTCCGGCGTTCGGCGCATGGGGGCTGCTGCCCTCGATCTCGCCTATGTCGCAGCCGGTCGGCTGGATGGGTTCTGGGAAACCGGTCTCAACATCTGGGACGTTGCCGCCGGTGTTCTTCTGATCCGCGAAGCCGGTGGTTTCGTCTCGGACATGAAGGGCACTCAGGATATGTTCGAGACCGGTGCCGTGATCGCCGGCAACGAGTATATTCGCAAAGCCTTGGAAGAAGTGATTAATCGTCCCGTACCGCAGGCATAAAAGCTTTCAAAACGGGGCTGTATGACGCGGCTTTCCGGCTTCAATTCGTCTCATTTTTCTACTAGCCTTCGGGACTGAGATTCCCCGGAGGTTGAGTACACATGGCGAAAGTGAAGCTGGCGGACCTGGAAGTGGGCGAAACCCGAGCAGGGGAATACGGCCAGAAGCTCTCCAGCCCGATGCCTTTCTTCACCACAATGATCATCTTCCTGATCATCGTCGGTTTCATCGCGGCCATTCTGTATCGACAGGCCCACGCGGCCTTCATCACCAATCCGGGGCTGAACGGCCTCATTCTCGGCGTCCTGGCGGTTGGCATCATCCTGGTGTTCAACCATGTGCTGGCGCTTCGCCCGGAAGTGCGCTGGTTCAACTCCTTCCGTGCCGCCGGCAATGATTTCGACCGCGTCGGTCGCGACCCGCGGCTGCTCGCGCCGATGAAATCGCTGATCGGCGGCCGCCGCTCGATGGCGATTTCCAGCACCGCCCTGCGGTCCATTCTCGATTCGATCGGCACGCGCCTGGATGAATCACGCGATACGACACGCTATCTCGTCGGCCTGTTGGTCTTTCTCGGCCTGCTCGGCACCTTCTGGGGTCTGCTGGGCACGATCGCCTCGATCAACGATGTCATCCAGTCGCTGGACCCGTCGTCCGGCGACAGCAATGACGTATTGACCGCGTTGAAGAGCGGCCTGACGGCACCACTCGCCGGCATGGGTACTGCGTTTTCGTCCTCGCTACTTGGCCTGTCCGGCTCGCTGATCCTTGGCTTTCTCGATCTCCAGGCCGGTCGTGCGCAGAACCGCTTCTATACCGAACTGGAAAACTGGCTGTCTTCCGTGACGGACCTCGATTCCGAGCTGGCTGTTGTCTCCGACGGCAGCGGCGCGGTGGCCAGCGAAGATGTGAAGCTGCTGCTTGTCGAGGTCGCAAGGCTCGCCAACCGCGAAGGCGGCGATACGAGCAATAGCGAGCGCTCTGTTGCCGCGATTGCCGGACTGGCCGAGGGTATCCAGGGGCTGGTGAAGAACATGCGCAACGAACAGCAGATGCTGCGTGACTGGATCGAGGCGCAGCAGGAAGACGCCCGCGCCATGCGCAAGACGCTCGACCGGCTGAACGACAAGATCGGCGGGACGAAGTAAATGGCGCTCGGCCGCAACCGGCGCCGGGAGCGCTCCGTCGATTACTGGCCGGGCTTCGTCGATGCCCTGTCGACGCTGCTGCTGGCGATCATGTTTCTGCTCACGGTCTTCGTGCTGGCGCAGTTCATCCTGAGCCGGGAGATTTCCGGCAAGGACGAGGTGCTGAACAGGCTGAACAGCCAGATTGCCGAACTGACCCAGTTGCTGGCGCTCGAAAAGAGCGGCAAGCAGGATCTCGAAGATACGCTGGCCAGCCTGCAGTCGTCGCTCGCATCCTCGGAAAGCGAGCGCACCCGTTTGCAGCAGCTTCTGGAGAGTGGAACCGGATCTGCCGATGCCGCCAATGTGAAAGTCGGCAGGCTGACGCAGGAACTGGACGCGGAAAAGCAGGTCAGCACGCGGGCAATGAGCCAGATCGAGCTGCTCAACCAACAGATCGCCGCATTGCGGGCGCAGATCGCTGCCATCGAGGAGGCGCTACAGGCGTCGGAAGCCAAGGATGCGAATTCCCAGGCGAAAATTTCCGATCTCGGTCGCCGGCTCAATGTCGCTCTTGCCCAGCGGGTTCAGGAGTTGAACCGCTACCGGTCCGACTTCTTCGGCCGGCTGCGGGAAATCCTGTCGGATCGTGAAAACATCCGCATCGTCGGTGACCGTTTCGTCTTCCAGTCGGAGGTGCTTTTCCCGTCCGGCGGCAATGTGCTCAATCCGGCCGGTGAGGTCGAGATGGCCAAATTGGGCACGGCCCTGCTTGATCTGGCGCGGGAGATTCCGCCGGAAATCAACTGGGTGCTGCGTGTCGACGGGCATACCGACAATGTGCCGCTCGCCGGAACGGGGCGCTACGCCGACAACTGGGAGCTTTCGGCTGCACGCGCGATCTCGGTAGTCAAATATCTGATTGCCCAGGGGGTTCCCGCAAACCGTCTGGTCGCAGCAGGTTTTGGGGAAAACCAGCCGATTGCCGAAGGCGACAGTGTCGAGGCCCGATCCCAGAACCGTCGCATCGAGCTGAAACTCACTGAACGGTGAAATTTGGTACTGGAGAGTTCCAGACCCACCTTATTTGAGGATTGTATTACGTGCGCGTAAGCGTAACACTGCATGCTGTTGGAGGACGTCATGCAGCAGTTCGATATTCTGGTCATCGGTGCGGGTCTTGCCGGCCTTGTCGCCGCCACCGAGGCCGTGGAGCGCGGGCTCAAGGTCGGCGTTGTGGATCAGGAGGGGGAGCAGAACCTCGGTGGCCAGGCCTTCTGGTCGCTGGGTGGCCTGTTCTTCATCGATAGTCCCGAGCAGCGGCGGATGGGCATACGCGACAGCTTTGATCTGGCGCGGCAGGACTGGTTCGGTTCGGCCGGGTTCGATCGCACCGAGGATTTCTGGCCACGCCAATGGGCCGAGGCCTATCTGCATTTTGCCGCCGGTGAAAAGCGGAGCTGGCTGAAAGCACAAGGGGTGAGCTGGTTTCCGGTGGTCGGCTGGGCCGAGCGCGGCGGCGCGCTCGCCACGGGGCATGGTAATTCCGTGCCGCGCTTCCATGTGACCTGGGGCACCGGTCCCGGCGTGATCGCCCCCTTCGTGCAGCGCGCAAGGGCTGCGGCAGATGCCGGCAAGCTCACCTTCCTGTTCCGACATCAGGTGGATCGCCTGGTCGTCACCAATGGTGCGGTGACGGGGGCTGCCGGTTCGGTTCTGGCGGGCGACGCGACGCCGAGGGGTGCCTCCAGTTCGCGCAATGTGATCGGTCGTTTCGAGGTGAAGGCCGAGGCAGTGATCGTCGCGTCCGGTGGCATTGGCGGCAACCACGATCTGGTGCGCAAGAGCTGGCCGGTCGAGCGGCTCGGGCCGCCGCCGAAATCGATGGTCGCAGGTGTGCCGGCCCATGTCGACGGACGCATGCTGGGGATCACACAGGCGGCTGGTGGCGAGATCATCAATGGCGACCGGATGTGGCACTATACCGAGGGTCTGCGTAATTGGGATCCGATCTGGCCGAACCATGGGATCCGTATCCTGCCCGGTCCATCGTCGTTCTGGTGCGATGCCGATGGTAACCGGTTTGCAGCGCCTGTCATGCCCGGTTTCGACACACTGGCCACGCTGAAGGCAATTAGGGAACGCGGGGATGAATACTCCTGGTTCATTCTCAACAAGGCGATCATCAAGAAGGAATTTGCACTCTCCGGTTCCGAGCAGAACCCGGACCTGACCGACAAGGACCTGCCGCTTTTGTTGAAGCGGCTCGGCAAGAACCCGCCGGGTCCGGTCCAGTCCTTCATGGACAAGGGGGAAGACTTCGTCGTCCGCGACACGCTGGAGGATCTGATTTCGGCGATGAACGCGGTCAGCGGCGAACATCGCCTGGGCATACATCATGTCCGGACGCAGATCGAGGCGCGCGACCGGGAGATCGACAACAAGTTCAGCAAGGATGCGCAGGTCACGGCCATTCGCGGTGCGCGCAACTATCTCGGCGACAAGCTCATGCGCACCGCCAAGCCGCATCGGCTGCTCGATCCCAAGGCGGGACCGCTGATCGGGGTGCGCCTGCATATCCTGACCCGCAAGACCCTTGGCGGGCTGCATACCGATCTCGACGGCCGGGTTCTGTCGCGCGACAACAAGCCGATTGCCGGGCTCTATGCGGCGGGTGAAGTGTCAGGCTTCGGCGGTGGCGGCATGCATGGCTACAATGCGCTGGAAGGAACTTTCCTCGGCGGCTGCCTGTTCTCCGGACGTGTTGCCGGCAGAGCCGCCGGAGGGTGATCCGGCGGTCTGTTTGTTAAGGGCGTACCGAGATCGCAATCAGTCCATCTGCACGTTGGCGTCACGCACGACCGGTGTCCACTTGGCCATTTCGGCCTTGACGTGGGCAGCGAGTTCCTCGGGGCTCGATGCGACGACCGTTGCGCTGAATTCCTTCATGCGCTCGACGACAGCGGGATCAGCCATGGCGACCTTCGCCGAAGCGTTCAGCCGGTCGACGACGTCCTTGGGCGTGCCTTTCGGGGCAAACAGTGCGTTCCAGGTATAGGTCTCGTAGCCGGGAATGCCAGCCTCGGCCATGGTCGGCACGTCGGGGAAGGATGGCGCCCGTTCGGCCGTGGTTACGGCCAGCGCCCGCAATGTGCCGGCCTTGATATGGCCGGAGGAAGATGGAAGGTTGTCGAACATGATCGGCACCTGGTTGCCGATCACATCGGTCAGGGCAGGGCCGGACCCCTTGTAGGGCACATGCTGCATCTTGACGCCCGCCATGGCGTTGAACAATTCGCCTGACAGATGCAGCGGAGTTCCATTGCCGGACGAGGCATAGCTGTATTTCTCCGGCTCGGCCTTCAACAGGGCGAGCAATTCCTTGACGTCTTTCACCGGCAGTTGCGGGTTGACGACCAGCACATTCGGCACGACGACGAGCAGCGAGACCGGGGCGAAATCGGTTTCGGCATCATACGGCTTGTTCTTCAGGATCAGCGGATTGAGCGCATGGGTGGCGACGGTACCCATCAGGATGGTGTAGCCGTCCGGCTCCGCGCGTGCGACATTTCCAGCGCCGAGACTGCCGCCGGCACCGCCGACATTCTGGACGACGACCTGCTGGCCGAGATCGGCCGACATGCGCTCGGCAATGACCCGTGCGACGACATCGGTCGAGCCGCCAGCGGCAAAGGGCACGACCAGGGTGACAGCGCGCTCGGGGAATTCGGCCTGTGCCGGTCCGACCGACATCACGCCAGCCAGCAGGCTCGCCGCGAGTATGGATTTAACGAATGACATGAACATTCCTCCCGTCATGTTTTGACTATCCGGCGGCCACAGCTCCTCCCGCGCCCGTCCGGATCGGTTTGATTGTCGCGTTCCGGTGAGACCGGACAACGGCAATGCGCTGTGGTTGCAGGACGGGTGCACGTCTTTGACGGGTGATGGGTGGATTTCTGCCCAAACAGGCGCAAACATGGGTGAAAATTCACCCATGTCTGTTCATTGCCTGATCGGCATTGCTCTTGCCCTGGGCGTTATTGCGCCGCGGCGGTGAAATCGCGGCCGCCGGTCTCGAATTGCAGGCGGGCCAGCTTGGCATAGAGGCCGCCTTGCTGGATCAGGCTCTGATGCGTCCCCTGTTCGACGATATGGCCATCGTCGAGCACCAGGATGCGGTCAGCCTTGAGGACGGTCGCCAGGCGATGGGCAATGACGATCGTCGTGCGGTTGCTCATCAGGCCGTCGAGGGCTTTCTGTACAAGTGTCTCGCTTTCGGCATCCAGCGCCGAGGTCGCTTCGTCGAGCAACAGCAGGGGGGCGTCGCGGAGCAGCGCACGGGCAATGGCAATACGCTGGCGCTGGCCGCCGGACAGGGTGATGCCCCGTTCGCCGACCACTGTGTCGAAACCGTTCTCCAGCCGGTTGATGAATTCGCCTGCCTGGGCTGCTTCCGCGGCCGCCTCGACCATCCGGCGGTCGGCGTTTGGCGAACCGAAGGCGATGTTGTCGTGGATCGAGGAGGCGAAGATGGTGACGTCCTGCGGCACGATCGCCGTGCGGGCACGCAAGGCCTGCGGATCAACCGTGCGGATATCGGTGCCGTCGAGATAGACGCTACCTTCGGACGGATCGTAGAAGCGCAGGATCAGCGAAAAGATGGTGCTCTTGCCGGCGCCCGACGGGCCGACGATGGCAACGGTCTCGCCGGGCGCGACGTTGAAGGACAGACCCTTGAGGGCGGACTTCGTGGTGCGGGACGGGTAGGCGAAACGCACGCCGTCGAATGTCACGCGACCTTCGGCCGGCTGCGGCAAGACTGCGGGATGCGCCGGGGCGGCAATGGCCGGATGCTCGGCGAGCAGCTCGGTCAGGCGCTCGGCGGCACCAGAGGCCTGCGAGAGTTCGCCCCAGACTTCCGACAGCGTGCCGAGCGAGCCGCCGGCAATCACCGAATAGAGCAGGAACTGGCCCAACGTGCCGGCAGACATGGTGCCGGCCAATACGCTTTGTGCGCCGAACCACAGCACGGCGACAATGCTGCCGAAGATCAGCGCGATGGCGACGCCGGTCAGAAGCGACCGCGACTTGATCGCGGCGCGGGCCGCTTCATAGGCACTTTCCACCGCCGAGCCATAACGCAGGCGTGCCATTTCCTCGGCATTGAAGGCCTGCAAGGTACGGGCGGAGCCGATCATTTCACCGGCAAAGGTGGAGGCTTCGGCCAAAGTGTCCTGGGCTGTGCGGGAGCGCTTGCGGACGGAGCGGCCAAAGGCAACCAGGGGGAAGACGATGATCGGGATTGCGGCCAGGACCATGATCGACAGGCGCGGGCTGGTGTAGATCATCATGGCGATCGCGCCGAGACAGAGAATCGAATTGCGCAGGGCGAGCGAGGCCGTGGCGCCGACTGCGGATTTCAGCTGAACCGTGTCCGCGGTCAGGCGCGAGACAATTTCACCGGACTGGTTGATGTCGAAGAAGGACGGCGACAGCCGGGTCACATGGGCAAACACGTCGCGACGCAGATCGGCGACGACGCGCTCGCCAATGGTGATGACGAAATAGTAGCGCATGGCGCTGGCAACTGCGAGGACCACGGCCATGACGATCATCATGGCGAAGTATTTGTTGATAAAGCCGCTGTCGGAGGCATTGAAGCCGTGATCGAGCATGCGCCGGATGGCAATCGGCAAGGCAAGCGTGGTGGCTGCGGCAAGGCCGAGGAACAGGATGGCGCCGGCGACCAGTCCGCGATAGCGTTTCAAATAGGGCAAGAGACTGCTGAGCGGCTTCAGAGAGCGGCGTTTCTTGTCGTTGTTTTCGGCTTCCAAGGTCACTCGACATTGCTCCTGACAGTGCTTGCAGGCTTTCGTGCCGTGGCACTTGTTATCCCTGCGCCCTTCATGTATAGGCACGGCATCGAATTGGGAAGCCGTGGCCTGATCGGACTGCGGCTTCATGTATTGAATAGGTCCCGCTGGCGCAATTGCGGCAAATGGACCCTACCGGCACAGCAGGAACAGAGTTATGAAGGCTGACATCCATCCAGAATACCACGTCATCAAAGTCGTCATGACCGATGGCACCGAATATGAAACGCGTTCGACCTGGGGTTCGGCTAACGCTACCATGAACCTCGAAATCGACCCGAAGTCGCATCCGGCATGGACCGGCGGTAACCAGCAGTTGATGGACCGCGGCGGCCGCCTTTCGAAGTTCAACAAGCGTTTCGGCGGCCTCGGCCTCTAATCGCTGCGAACTCCGCAAGATTACAAAAAAAGCCCGGTTTCAGCCGGGCTTTTTTCGTTTCCGCAGATTGGATGCCTCAAGTACCGATCAGATTGCGGCCAGCCGGTCGGCAATCTCCTCGAGGGCGAGGTCGTGCTTTGCCGCGAGCGTCATGCCGAATTCGATCAGGGCCTTGATATTGCCGGGGCTTGCATCGTCGAGTGCGTCATTGACGCCGACGAGTGGCGCGTCCAGCCGGAAATAGTTCAGCGACCCGCGATTGGCCGTGGTGACCACGGTCGCGCCGTCGGTAAATTTCGGCGGAGTGCGGTTCAATAGCTTGTTGAGCTGATAGGACGCGGTACTCGCCTGTCCCTGCATGAAGACGGATATCAGTGGTGTGTCATTGGCCGGATTGATCCAGCCGCCGGCACCCCAGTTTTTCGCCTGCTGATAGGGGATCTTGCGGTTGGCGGATCCTGTTCCGAGCGAAAGGATGATCATCTCCTCGCCATTGTCGCGCCAGCCGAGCTTGCTGCCTTCGACATAGGCGGCCATGGCCGGGTCATTGGCGAAGACACCACCATCGATCATCGGGATTGACGGGACTTCGCCACGGCTTCTTGCGGCAAGATCCTCGACCAGCGCGGGTTCGAAATATGTTGGGGCTGCCGAGGAGCCGCGCACCGCCTGCCAGAAATAGAAGCGCTCATGCTCGGGATCAGCATTGGTCATGAAGACTGCCCGTCGCGTGTGGATGTCGTAGGCGGTGATCAGTACCTTGGTCAAAGCCTGGGCAATCTCCGTCGTCTTGCCGAGCATGTCGATCAGGATCTTTTCCAGCGCCGTCGCGTCATAATGTTCGTCCAGCAGGCCACCGAGATTGGCAAGCTTGCGGAACAGGGACTGGTCGAAGATCGACGGCCCCTTGCTGCGATACAGTTCAAGCAGCATGGCCGCGTTGGCAACCGGCTGATCCGGATGGCGTGGTTTCGGGCAGGTGAGGCCGGCTGCGATGATGGCGCCGGTCGATGTGCCGGCGATCAGGTCGAAGTAACGATAGAGGGGCAGCGTCTTGCCGCGGGCCTTGAGCTTGTCTTCCAGCACGGTCAGGACTGCAGCGGGAACGGCGCCGCGAATACCGCCGCCGTCGATCGAGAGAATGAACTTCGTCATGATGTCCTCCCTTGGATTGCAAGAGAGTGGCACGATTATTTAAGGTTGTAAATATCGGCGCGACAACCCTGATGCACAAGGTTAACAAAAAGCCCGGCCATGCGTGCGCATGCCGGGCTTTATTGTCGAACATATGGGGCGTCGTTCAGCCGGCGTTGAAAGCCGTGCGCAACAGGTTCAGCTGTGCCTGGACGCTGTTTTCGTTGTCCGGCAGGAATTCTTCTTCCTGCGGGCGATAGATTTCGCGGTCGAGCAGGGCGATGCGGTTCTGCAGGCGCAGGGAGCGCTCGACGAGGTCACGGAAGGATTCCGGCAGGTCGAGCCAGCCTGGTGCCGTACGGTCGACATTGAAGCCGTCCAGTCGTACCTTGCTCTTTTCCGACAGAACTTGATCGCGGCTCATCTCGCCATTGTTGACGGCGCGCTGCAGCAGCAGCCACGAAGCCATCTGCATCAGGCGGGTGGTCAGGCGCATGGATTCAGCAGCGTACAGAACGGATGCCTGACGCGGCAGGACCTTTGCGGCGGCGCGGCCAGGACCGTCGAGGTAGGCGGCCGTTTCTTCGACCAGGCCCATGCCCTCGGCATAGGTCGCCTTGAACTGGCTGGATGCCGCTGCGCGACCGGCGAAGCTAACCGTATTCAACCCGAGTTCCGACATGGATGTTTCCCTGTAAAACGCATCACTATTGTACGTAACGGCAGTGGTGCGATCTTGTTCCTGCCGCATTTGGTGAGGCTACGATGCTACCAATACCCCAAATGCGCAAGGCGTTTCTTAAGGAAGGGTTAATTCCCACAATTTTGCGGTTACTTTGCGGCGCAAAGCAAAAAAAGAGCCGCAAACGCGGCTCTCAAGGTAAAACAGGGAGAAAATCAGACCATCGCCGTTAGGTGAAACTGCCTGAATCCAGGAGGACTGGACGAGCTTAGTTTCCATGAAAAGAGTTAACGCCAAGTAAATTCAATCGGGAGAAATGGATCTTTACAGACCATCTCGACGAACAATCGCATATCCGGGTTTTATACTTTCGGTCCGAACAGGGAATCGGCGGCCTTGCGACCTGCTTCCTTGCGTTCGATCTCGCTCGTGATTCGGCCGATTTCCTGCTCCAACAGCGCGATGCGCTGGCGCAATTCGTCAGCCGAGATCGCCGACAGTTCCGCGCCGATCTCGTGTTTCGTCGTGGTCAGACGCGGTTCGTCATCGCGGTTCATGTGCGCACCTCTTCGCCCGCTGCGGGCTCCTGGCCGTCGTGATCGGGCAAAGGCGTGGCGCGTGGATCCAGCGACAGGCTTTCGGCGGTGCCCATGGGCGAGGCGCTGATCGGCAGGTTTGGCATGTTGTCACGATCGGCGGCCGGGATCGCTGCACGCAGGCGACTGCGATAGATCGCGTAGGCCGATAGCGTCAGATGTGCGAATGCAGTGACGGCAAACAGCGCATAGGGTCCCATCAAGGTCATCACCGGACCACCGAGTGTCGGCCCGATGATGGTGCCGATACCAAACAGCAGCAGCAAGCCGCCGGAGACCTTCACAAATTCGTCGGCGCCGGCGAAGTCGTTCGCATGGGCGACGGCGATCGGATAGAGGGCGTTGGCCGCCGCACCATAGATCGCGACAAAGAGGATCATCATGCCGGGGTCAGTCGGACGGAAGATCAGCAGGATCAGGGCGGCAAGCGCTGCCAGCAGCGAAAGGGCCGCCAGCACGTAGCGGCGATCGATGCGGTCGGAGAGCTTGCCGGCCGGGAACTGCATCAAGGCGCCCAGGAAGATGGTGACGGACAGCATGATGGCGATGGTGCCTGCATCTAGGCCGGCACGGGTGCCGAACACTGCGCCGAGCGTGCCATAGGCGCCATTGGCAATGCCGATGAGCAGGATGCCGATGAAGGAGACAGGTGAATTGCGGTAGAGGTTCGGCAGATCGATCTTCACCGATTTCAGCGGCTGCGGGGTTGCGGCCGTCGACATGGTCGTCGGCATGATGGCGAAACAATAGACGATGCCGCAGATCATGAAGAGGATGGTGGTTTCGGGATCGAAGACGC
The DNA here is from genome assembly GCF_902706095.1 of Rhizobium sp. 18065. Taxonomy (GTDB): domain Bacteria; phylum Pseudomonadota; class Alphaproteobacteria; order Rhizobiales; family Rhizobiaceae; genus Allorhizobium. The sequence continues at coordinate 346,930 of NZ_CACSJP010000005.1, read as the reverse complement.
CAACCATCATCTGTCCCCCGACGACGCCGAGCAGCGTGATCGAGATGTAGAGCGAAAAGATCATGCCCCGGCTCTCGTTCGTTGCGCGCTCGTTCAGCCAGCTTTCGACGATCATCGATGTGCCGGCGGTACAAAAGCCGGTGATGGCGCGCAGGAGCACCCACCAATGCGCATCGACCACGATGCCGGTCAACAGCGCGATGACGGCAATCAGCGACACAAAGGTGGAAAAGGCGCGGACATGGCCGACGCGCATGACGAGCTTGGGGGCGGCGAAACAGCCGATGACGAATCCGGTTGCCCAGGACGTGCCGAGCAGGCCGAGCACCTCGTTGGAATAGCCCTCGACGGCGCCGCGGACGGGAAGAAGAAGACCGTGCAATCCGTTTCCAAGGAAGAGGAAGAGCGTGCCCAGAAGGAGGGCCGCAACCGGCAAAAGATTTCGTCTCATGGCAATGTCTTGTCGATTGGGGTTGGCAGGGCTTCCGAGCGGAGCGCGAACTACAACGTCACAGTAAATGCATGTTCCTACTGTTGTCTGAATGGATCAGCGGCTTGCAGAAATTCTTTCTGGAAGGCAAAAGTGACGGCGTTGTGGCCGCATGCGTCGGACACCTGGGAAGAATGATGACCAAAGCCATCTCCGCCTTTTTGATCCTTGCGATGCTCATCCAGGTGATCAAGCCGCTGGGCCTGCCCGGTTTGCGCAGGCGTGGCGATTTCTGGAAACTTGCCGTGGTCGCCTTCGCCATCTGGTCGATCACGCTTCTGGCTCGCGACCTGACCTGACTTGTTCAGAGGCTGATCGTGCCACGCATCACCTCGACCGAGGCGCCCGAAACCGTGACGTCGGAAAAACGCCCGTAGGTGACATTCACCTGAAGCTGGATCAGGCTGCGGCGACCCATCTCGACGCCCTGTTCGACGAGAAGGGGTCTGCTTTCGGGATATGTCACGAGTGTCGTCAGGTAGGCGCCGAGCGCTGCGGAAGCGCTGCCTGTCGCCGGATCCTCGGCGACATTGTCCAGCGGGGCAAACATGCGGGCGCGAACGTGGTTTTCGCCAATCCACGTATAGAGGAAGGTGGCGCAGTCGCAGTGTTCGTCGGCATATGTTTCGCACAAGGCTTTGATCGGCTCGATGCGCGAGGCCGCGCGGGCGAGTGCATCCAGATTGACGACCTCGATCAGGATGAATTTCAGGCCGACAGACGCGAAGGTCGGCAGATGGGACGTGGTGCGGATGTCTTGCGGGTAGAGGCCCAGGCATGGTGCCATCTGCTCGGCCGGAATGCTGGCGCCGATGGTCAACGGGCCGGGTGCACGGATGGTCGTCGTCGCGACACGTCCATGGCCGTCGCGTTGCACGGCGATCTCGACGAGGCCAGCCTTTTCCTCGAAGCGCAACCGGTCGGAAAGCGTATGGCCGAAGATTTCCCCCATGCCGGCCAGGACAAAGGCCGTGCCGACATTCGGGTGGCCGGCAAACGGAACTTCGGTCACCGGCGTGAAGATGCGGACTTCGGCGCTGTTGGCCGGATCCTTGGCCGGCAGGACGAAGGTCGTTTCAGAGTAGCCGAATTCGGTGGCGATCCTCTGCATGTCCTCATCGCTCAATCCCCTCGCATCGGTGATGACCGCCAGCGGATTGCCGGAGAAGCGATGGTCGGTAAAGACATCGACGGTGACGAAGGGGATTTCGCGCATAAGGTGTTCCGGCTTTTGCTGGATCTTCGGGTGTCAGTTCGTTTTCCAGGCCGCGACCGGGAAGATACGGTCGTAGGTCCAGTTGAAGACGAAGGCGTAGACCATGTAAAACAGTGCGAAGGCGACGTCCATCACCAGCGCCTGCCACAGGCTGATGCCGAGATACCAGGCGATGAAGGGCATCAGCACCAGCAGAAGTCCGGCCTCGAAGGCAACGGCGTGCACAACCCGGATGGCGAGCGACTTTTGCGTCGTGCCGACGATGCGCTGCATCAGGTGATCGAAGCCGATATTGTAGAGATAGTTCCACAGCGTCGCGATGGTGGCGCTGCCGATGCCGACGACACCGATATCGGATACCGGCATTGCGAATGCCAAGGCGCCGAGCGGGATGACGAGGGCAAGGCCTACCAGCTCGAAGCTGATGGCGTGGCGGATACGGTCGCTGGTGGTACGCATGGGAAACTCCCGGAAATGATAGCCGGGTCGTCCCGCAATCGTGCCCATGGTGGGGAGGTCGTCCTCGAAGGCTTATATAGGGTGAAGGGGTGGCAGGGGCAAGGGTGAGTGGTTCATTGCGCTGATGCAACTTTGTTTAAGGTGTCGTCTTTGCCACACCGGGGCAAGCCAGGTTGCATCCTCGTGATAGAGGCGGGCATACTGTTTTCGGCTCTCGCCCAATGGAAAAAGGCCCGGCGTTAAGCCGAGCCCTGATCAGGACAGTTGAGGTCAGACCTTGCTCGTGCTCGCGGCGTAGATCCTGTCGATCGTATCTGCAATGCTGGCGTTGAATTCGGCATCGCTCATCGAGACGCGCAGCTTTTCCGTCAAAGCGCGCGAGAAGCTCGCGATCATGTCGTGGTTGTGACTGAGCTTTTCGCAGGCGTCCGCCGTGCTGTAGCCGCCGGACAGAGCAACGACGCGGGCGACCGACTTATGGGCGGCCAGCGGCGCGTAGAAATCGGCAATCGTGGGGATCGTCACCTTCAGCATGACGGTTTCTCCGGCCGGGAGCTTGTCGAGATGGTTGGCGATCTCGTCGCGCAGAATGGCCTCGGCTTCCGTCTTGGTCGGGCTCTTGATCGACACTTCCGGCTCGACGATCGGGACGAGACCCTGGGCGATGATCTGGCGGGCCACTTCGAACTGCTGGGTCACGACGGCCGCGATGCCCGTCTTGTCGGCATTGGCGATCACGGAGCGCATCTTGGTGCCGAAGATCCCTTTTTCGCGGCCGCGGATCAGGAGGCCGTCGAGATCCGGCATCGCCTTCATCATCTGGACGCCGTTTTCCTCGTCGAGGAGACCCTTGTCGATCTTGAGGAAGGGCACGACGCCCCGCTTTTCCCAGAGATGGGTCGGAACTGGCTGACCGTCAGCCTCACCGTCCATGGTCCGCTCGAACAGGATGGCGCCGATGACCTTGTCACCGGTGAAGGCAGGCGCGCGCATGATGCGGACGCGCATCGCATGCATCAGGCGAAACATCTCCTCGTCGCCCCGATAGTCGGATTCGGAGATACCGTAGAGGCTCAACGCTTTGGGTGTCGAACCGCCGCTCTGGTCAAGTGCCGCAATGAAACCCGGCGCCGAGCTGATCTTGTTCAACATCTTTGCGTCCACCATATCGAACTCCTATCCCTGGACATGGCGCCTAGCGCGCTCACGTATGTTCACTGTTTTACGATCAAGCAGCAATGGCTGCTGATCAGTCTCCGGATCGGTTTCTTAGAAACCTTCAGGCGTTTCCAGTCTTTGGAAAACCAAGCTGATACCGGCGATAACAGAACTTCCATGGTGGGAAAATGGTAGCCTAAACTATTGAAACGATTGAAATCATTTCAATCGGTTGAAAATTCAAAGTTTTTTAAATGATACACCGGCGCGACATTCGTTCCATGCCGCGCCAGCAATATTTTGTGCTTACTTCGACGCTGTCAGCACCGCCACGCCGGGCAGTTCCTTGCCTTCCATCCATTCCAGGAAAGCGCCACCGGCGGTGGAGACATAGGAGAAGTCGTCGGCAACGCCAGCATGGTTGAGCGCCGAGACGGTATCGCCGCCGCCGGCGACGGAGACGAGCTTGCCGGCCTTGGTCTGCTCGGCAGCATGTTTTGCCGCCGAAACGGTGGCCGTATCGAAGGGCGTGATCTCAAAGGCGCCGAGCGGACCGTTCCAGACCAGGGTCGCGCCCTTGGAGATCCATTCGTTGATTGCCTCGACCGATTTCGGGCCGACGTCGAGCATCATGGCGTCGGACGGGATGGCGGCGATATCGACGGTCTCGTTTTCGGCATTGGCCTTGAATTCGCGGGCAACAACGCCGTCCACCGGCAGAACGATGGCGCAGCCGGCAGCCTTGGCGGTTTCCATGATCGCACGGGCGGTGTCGGCCAGATCATGCTCGCAGAGCGATTTGCCGACATCGATGCCCTGGGCGGCGATGAAGGTATTGGCCATGCCGCCGCCGATGACCAGCGCATCGACCTTGGTCACCAGATTGGAGAGCAGGTCGATCTTGCTCGAGACCTTGGCGCCGCCGACGATGGCAACAACCGGGCGGGTCGGCTGGCCGAGGCCCTGTTCCAGCGCTTCGAGTTCAGCCTGCATGGTGCGGCCAGCATAGGCCGGCAGGTGATGGGCAAGACCTTCGGTCGACGCATGGGCGCGGTGGGCGGCCGAAAACGCGTCGTTGACATAGATGTCGCCGTTCTTGGCGAGTTCGGCGGTGAATTCCGGCGTGTTCTTTTCCTCGCCCTTGTGGAAACGGGTGTTTTCCAAGAGCAGGATGTCGCCGTTGTTCATCTTGGCGATGGCTGCGGTTGCTGCTTCGCCGACGCAATCGGCTGCGAAAGCCACACGCTGGTCGAGCACTTCCTCGACGGAGGGGGCGATCAGGGACAGCGACTGGTCGGCGACCGGTTCGCCCTTGGGGCGGCCGAAATGGGCAAGAAGGATGACCTTGGCACCCTTTTCCGACAGTTCCTTGATGGTCGGCGCAACGCGCTCGATGCGGGTGGTGTCCGAGACCTTGCCGTCGGTGACGGGTACGTTGAGGTCGACGCGAACAAGCACGCGCTTGCCTGCGATGTCTGTGAGGTCGTCGAGTGTCTTGAAAGCCGGCATGGAATATACCCGTCGTTTTTGCGGTTGAACTGGGTCAATACCAGTCATCACTGGTATGTCGGGCCGGACCTTACACCGCCGGCATGGTGACGCAAGGCGATCAAAAGACTATTTTTCCACCTGGCTTTCGGCGACGCGCGCGGCACGCTTGCGCCGCAGATAATCGCGCAGCGCATGGGCGAGTTCGCGGATATTCAGGAAGATCGGCAGCGTGGTGGCCGGGGCAACGGGCTCCATCGAAACGCCGACGGATGCGATGTGTCCCAGCTCATCGATGTCGCGCACGATCAGCACGATGGTGCCCAGGCGTACCCGGTCGGCATATTCGCCGCGTCCACCAAGGCGCTGGACGATCAGTTCTGCGACAGTCTTGCCGCGCTCGGAATCGCTGACGGAAAGCGGGCCATAGGCATCATCGAGGTTCTGGACCAGCGTTGCCGGCGCGATGGCAAAGGTTCCGAAGAACTCGCCGTCGTCTTCGGCAACCGGCGCTGCCGAAGCAAAGAGGCGGTCGAGCAGTCTGGAATAGGCCGGCACGACGAAGAGATAGACATTGTCGTTCTCGCGCAGGCGGCCGGCATACTGATAGCGCATCGACTTTCCGTCGCGGATGACCAGCGAGGGCATGGCCCAGCGCGGAATGCGCTCGCCGCCCAGGATCGGGCTGCCGGCCACGACGCGGTAGGCGAGCAGCTCGTGATTGGCAGAACCTGGCAGATCCAGTTCGACCTTGTCGATGGCGCCGATGCGCGGCGGGATGATCAGGCCGAGTTTTTTTGCGACCGGCTTGATCGTCCAGCCCTGCACGACCAGCGAGATCATCACGACGATGAAAGCGGTGTTGAAATAGGTATGGCTGTTTTCCAGATGGCCTACGACCGGCACGATGCCGAGCAGGATCGAGACCGCGCCGCGCAAACCGATCCAGGCGATGAAGCCGGTTTCGCGCTGGGTAAAGTCGAAGGGCAGGAGGCAGAGCCAGACGGCAAGCGGCCTGGCGATGAAGACGAGGAACAGGCCGAGCACGATGGCTGGCAGCAGGATGCCGAGGAATTGCGACGGTGTGGCGAGCAGGCCGAGCACGAGGAACATGATGATCTGGGCAAGCCATGTCATGCCATCCTGAAAGCGGCTGATGGAGCTGGTCGCCGGCAATTTGCGCGAACCGGCATAGATGCCGGCGACATAGACGGCAAGGAAACCGCTACCGCCGACGGTGCCGGTGAATGCGAAGATCATCAGGGCGAGCGCCAGCAGGAAGATCGGTGCCAGGCCGCGCTCTACCTGCATGCGCTTGAGCACGAAGACGATGACTGCGCCGCCGACCAACCCGACGACGAGGCCAAGGCCCATCTGCTCGAGGAACAGCAACAGCAGTTCAAGATCGAGCCCACTATAACCGACGCCGCTCGAGATCAGCTCGACAAGCGCGATGGTCAGGAAAATCGCCATCGGGTCGTTGGTGCCGGATTCGACCTCGAGCGTGGAGCGCACCTTGTCGCGGATATTGATGCCGCCGATGCGCAGCAGGAAGAAGACGGCGGCGGCATCGGTCGAGGCCAGGATGGCGCCAAGCAGCAGGCCTTCAAGATAGGTGAGGTCGAGCAGCAAGTGGGCGGCGAGGCCGAACAACAGGGTGGTGACGAGCACACCGATGGTCGCCAGCGTCAGTGCGGGCGATGCTGACAGGCGGAAGGACTGCAGCGATGTCCCATAACCTGAATCGAACAGGATGATGGCCAGCGCGACCGAACCAATCACATAGGCGAGGGAGAAGTTGGAAAACTCGATGCCGAGGCCATCGGTGCCGGCGCCCAGGCCGATCAGCAGGAAGAGGAGAAGCAGCGGCGCGCCGAAGCGGAAGGCGATAAGGCTCGAGAAGGCAGCCAGAAGAACAAGCGCTGTCGCCACCAAGGTGACCGCATAAAATTCGTCCAATCCCTTACCCTCTTGCCGCACATCCGATCATACGCCGCCAAGTGTCCCGCGCCATGCAGAGGCTGTCAAACCCAGGCAGGTTGGCATCGCCCAGTCCCGGGAGACATGTTTTCTAAAAGAACAAACAGGATTGCCGAACGGCAGGAACAGGGATGTCAGGAAATCATGATGAGAGTAGGGCGGCTTTCAAAAAAGATATAGGAAAGAATGCCTTATTCACGCAGGCGCAACAGGTTTTGGCGCTGGACGGTGGTTTAATGCGGCCGGAGATCGAGGTCGGTCAACAAGCGCCCCACGGCGGCTTCGGACAAAGGCTTGGTGAGAAATCGCGCGCCGGATGGAAGCAGGTTCATGTCGGGGCGGTAGCGGCCGGAAACAACGATGATCTTGCAGGCGGGGGCCTGGTCATGGATGCGGTTTGCCAGTTCCAATCCATTCATCGATCCGGGCATGTCGATGTCGGTGAGAAGCGCTGCGATGTACTGGGTGTCCTGAAAGACTGCCATGGCTTCGTCGGCATTGGCTGCATCGATGACATCGAAGCCGGCATCCACCAGGGTATCGACCAGGTCAAGGCGGATCAAACCATCATCTTCGACCACCAGCAAACGCATTTTTTGTGCCTGTGCCACGATCAACTTTCTTGTTGAAATCCGGCCAGTTCCGCCGAAATGATTAAGTTAAAGCCCTCAGGCGCATAGGTAACATCAACCTTGCAATCGGCCGTGCCGTCGAGGCCCGCCCTGATCAGGCGCGTGCCGCTGCTTTCGCTGCCGGGACTGACGACCTGAGGTCCGCCGCTTTCCCTCCAGACAAGTTCGAAGCGGTCTTGATGGGCTCCGGTGACGCCCCATGTCAGCTCGACACGTCCTTCGGGGACCGACAGTGCACCATGTTTCAGCGCATTGGTTGCAAGTTCATGCAGAATGAGCGACAGCGACAACGAAGACCGCGAGCCTATCTTGAGATTGGGACCCGATGTCGAGATCCGCGGTGCGTTGGGATCGTCATGCAAGGCGATCATCTGTGCGACGAGGTCGCCGACCCTGGAAGAGCCGTTGCCCCCCTTGATGATCGCATCATGGGCGTGACTGAGAACGCCGATGCGGTCAGACAGCGTCCTGCGCGCGGTCTGCATGTCGGGCGCGCTGCGCAATGTCTGCGAGGCGATCGCCTGGACCATGGCCAGCTGGTTCTTCAGGCGATGGCCAAGTTCATGCGACAGGAGTTCGCGGTGCTTCTCATCCGCGCGCATCTCGGTAACGTCGAGTGCCTGAACCAGGATACCACCAATTCGGCAGTCAGGGTCATGCATCGGTTGATAGGCAAGATCGATAACGCGGGTCTGCTTTTCTCCGTCCGGTCCGCGATTGAGTTCGATTTCCACGCTCTTGGCCACATAGGGCTTGCCGGTTCGATAGACGCCGTCGAGGATGTCGATATACCCCTGGCTTACGACCTCGGCGACGGCATCTGCCACCGGCTTGCCGATAATGTCGCGATTGCCGATCATCGCGTAGTATTGCTCATTGGCATAGTCGAAGACGTGGTTCTCGCCCGACAGCATGGCAATGCCGCCCTGGCTCAGTTCGAAAACCTGCATGAAGCGTTCGCGGATGGTCTGCTGCTCGCGACGCATGAGGACCTCCGCGGTGATCTCCGCGCAGGCGCAGAACATGCCAAGCACGGTTCCCCACGGATCGCGCACAGGGGTGTAGGAAAACGAGAAATGTGTCTCTTCGGGATAACCCTTGCGGTACATCGTGAACTGGATATCGTCCATCGATGTGCCCTGTCCGGAATAGGCGGCGGTGATGATCGGATCGACCTGGTCCCAGATGTCGAACCATAGATCGCGGAACGGATGGCCGAAGGCGGCGGGATGGCGATTGCCACACATCTGCGCATAGCCGTCATTGTAGAGGGTGATCTGGTCCGGTCCCCAGACGATCAGCATCGGCTGCAGGGAGCCCAGCATTACACTTGTCAGCGTGCGCAGTTCCGACGGCCAGCTTTCATACGGACCCAGTGAAGTCGTGCTCCACTCGAAATTCCGAAACAGTCGTCCGCATTCCCCACCGCCCAAATTCATCGGCATCCCTTAGTCAAATCGCGGACCCCTTGTTTCCGCATATCGACCGCATCAACGCAGTTTTGGCGCAAAGGTTCCGGTGTGGCGGTTTTGTTTCAGGATCCGTTGCGGCCATGCCGTCATACGCACAAGGCGGACTGTTTCCAGCCCGCCTTGGTGATTTCAACGTTGATTGATCGAGGATCAGATGGTCTTGGCGAAGGCCACTGCCGTGTCCGACATGCGGTTGGAGAAGCCCCATTCGTTGTCGTACCAGGTGAGGATGCGGACGAAGTTGCCTTCGAGAACCTTGGTCTGGTCGAGCGCGAAGATCGACGAATGCGAATCGTGATTGAAGTCGCGCGACACCAGCGGCTCGTCGGTATAGCCGAGGATGCCCTTCAGCGCGCCGTTCGAGGCGGCGATGATGGCGTCGTTGACTTCCTGAACCGTGGTGGTCTTCTTGGCGACGAACTTGAAGTCGACGACCGAGACATTCGGTGTCGGCACGCGGATCGAGGTGCCGTCGAGCTTGCCCTTCAGTTCCGGCAGAACCAGGCCGACGGCCTTGGCTGCACCGGTCGAGGTCGGGATCATCGACAGCGCTGCCGCGCGGGCGCGGTAGAGATCCTTGTGCATCGTGTCGAGCGTCGGCTGGTCGCCTGTATAGGAGTGGATCGTGGTCATGAAACCATGATCGATGCCGATGGCTTCGTTCAGGACCTTGACGACCGGCACCAGGCAATTGGTGGTGCAGGACGCGTTGGAGATGACCAGGTGATCCTTGGTCAGCTTGTCGTGGTTGACGCCGAAGACGACGGTCAGGTCAGCGCCGTCAGCCGGAGCCGAAACGATGACGCGCTTTGCGCCAGCCTGGAGATGCAAGGCAGCTTTCTCGCGCGTGGCGAAGATGCCGGTGCATTCCATGGCGATATCGACGCCCATTTCGGCATGCGGCAGAGTTGCCGGATCCTTGATCGCGGTCACCTTGATCGGCTTGCCGCCGCCAACGATGATGGTGTCGCCTTCAACCTTCACGGTCGCCGGGAATTTGCCGTGGATCGAGTCGTAGCGGAGCAGGTGAGCATTGGTCTCGACCGGGCCGAGGTCGTTGATGGCAACGACTTCGATGTCGGTGCGGCCGGATTCGACGATGGCGCGCAGAACGTTACGGCCGATACGGCCAAAGCCGTTGATGGCAACTTTCACAGTCATAGGTGCACTCCTGATTGGATAACGAAGATCAGATGGGGCGGTGAAGGGCGCCTCGCGGCGCCCTTGCGCAATAGGTCAGGCGAGCTTGGCTTCGGCGGCGGAAACAACGGCTTCTGCCGTGATGCCGAAATGCTTGTAGAGATCCTTGGCCGGGCCGGAGGCGCCGAAGGATTTCATGCCGACAAAGGCGCCGTCATTGCCGATGAACGCGTCCCAGCCCTGGCGGATGCCGGCTTCGACCGCGATCTTGACCGGAGCCTTGCCGATGATCGCTTCCTGGTAGTCGGCAGACTGTTCGAAGAACAGCTCGAAGCAGGGAACCGAGACGACGCGGGCGGAAATGCCCTTGGCGGCAAGTGTTGCCTGCGCCTTGATGGCGATTTCGACTTCCGAGCCGGAGGCGAAGATCGAGACCTTGGCGTCGCTGGCCGAGATCAGCTCATAGGCGCCGTAGGCCGAGAGGTTCTTTTCTTCATATACCGTGCGGGCCGGGATCAGGTTCTGGCGGGTCAGCGCCAGGCCCGAAGGACGGTGCTTTTCCTTGAGCGCGATCTGCCAGCATTCCGCGGTTTCGCTCTCGTCGGCCGGGCGGAAGAGAAGCAGGTTCGGAATGGCGCGCAGGGCTGCGAAATGCTCGACCGGCTGGTGGGTCGGGCCATCTTCGCCAACGCCGATGGAATCATGCGTCCAGACATGTACGACGCGGATGCCCATGAGGGCGGCGAGGCGCACCGACGGGCGGCAATAATCGGAGAAGATCAGGAAGCCGCCCGAATAGGGGATCAGGCCGCCATGCAGCGCGATACCGTTCATGGCCGCGGCCGTCGCATGTTCGCGAATGCCCCAGTGCATGTAACGGCCGGAGAAATCGGTCGGGGTGATCGACGTCATCTGGCTGGTCTTGGTGTTGTTCGACGGCGTCAGGTCGGCCGAACCGCCCAGCGTTTCCGGCAGCAGGCCGTTGATCACTTCCAGCGCGTCTTCAGAAGCCTTGCGGGTGGCAACCGTCGGGTTGTTGGCCGCGATCTTCTTCTTGAACGTGTCGATCGTGGTGTCGAAGCTGCCCGGCAGTTCGCCGGCGAAGCGGCGGTTGAACTCGGCGCGCTTTTCGGCGTCAGAACCAGCGAGGCGCTCTTCCCATTCCTTGCGGGCCTTGGTCGAACGCAGGCCGGCGAGACGCCAGGTGTCGAGCACGTCAGCCGGAACGACAAAGGCTTCGGATTCCCAGTTCAGCGACTTGCGGGCGGCGGCGATTTCCTCGGCGCCGAGCGGCGAGCCATGGACCTTGTGCGTGCCCTGCTTGTTCGGTGCGCCGAAGCCGATGATCGTGCGGCAGGCGATGAAGGTCGGACGGTCCGACTTGTGTGCCGCTTCGATCGCGGCTGCGATGGCGTCCTGATCGTGACCGTCGATCTCGATCGTGTTCCAGTGCGCCGACTTCAGGCGGGCGATCTGGTCGGTCGAGTCCGACAGCGATACTGCGCCGTCGATGGTGATCTTGTTGTCGTCCCAGAAGACGATGAGCTTGTTGAGCTTCAGATGGCCGGCAAGCGCGATGGCTTCCTGGCTGATGCCTTCCATAAGGCATCCGTCACCGACCAGCGCATAGGTGAAGTGGCTCTGCAGCTCGGAGCCGAATTCCTGCGACAGCTTGCGTTCGGCGATCGCCATGCCGACGGCATTGGCAATGCCCTGGCCGAGCGGCCCCGTGGTCGTCTCAATGCCCGAGGCATGGCCGTATTCCGGGTGGCCGGCGGTCTTGGAACCGAGCTGGCGGAACTGCTTGATGTCCTCGATCGTCATGTCCTCATATCCGGTTAGATAGAGGAGCGAATAGAGCAGCATCGAGCCATGGCCGGCAGACAGGACGAAGCGATCGCGATCCGGCCAGAGCGGGTTCTTCGGATCGAACTTCAGAAAGCGGCTGAAGAGAACGGTTGCAATATCGGCGGCGCCCATCGGCAGGCCGGGGTGGCCGGAGTTGGCCTTTTCCACTGCATCCATGGCAAGGAAACGGATCGCATTTGCCATCCGCTGATGTTTTTCGGGAGAAATCATGGCTGTTCCGCTTGTTCCGGGGCTGCAAGAAACGGTCGCTAAAGGCGGTCCGTCTGAACGGGGCTGATCCATATCAGGTGCATCGCGCAAGTCAACAAATGCCCCGGCTTCTGGCCTTTTATCGGGCAAGAAAACATGGTTTTGCCTGTTTCGTGTGCGCTGCACTGTCTTGCGTGGCGGACGGGCATAAGAATGCGATCGTCCACAGAATTGGCGGGTTACAGGCGGTGCGGCTTTATTGACGCGTGGCAATCGCGAGGCTTAGTGTTCGCCATCAAAGCACCGGGGTTTGTCGGCCGATTCGGGCCGCCGGAGATAAAAAGCGAAGGCAGGGGCGAAGGAATGCCGACGGGAAATTCGGTCGATGCTGCGCTCGGGGCGCTTCGTCAGGCAATCGCCGGGCTGGAGAGTGCTGTAGATGGTCGCATCGAGGCGCAGCGTGAAAACAGTGAAGTCGAGGGCGAGGTGCGTCGCGTGCATGCCGATCGTTCGCGACTGGCGCAGGAACTTGATCAGTCGGAGTTTCGGGCGAACCGTCTGGAGGAAGTCAATCGCGAGGTGTCGCGGCGGCTTGTGACGGCAATGGAAACCATCCGTGCCGTGCTCGACAACTGAGCAGTCGTTACTTTTTGAAGTTTTGAGCTTTTGCTTTTGTGCGCTTTGCGCAGTGCGTTGAGAGAGTTGGACGGCCAATGGCCCAGGTGACAGTCACGATCGATGGTAAAGCCTATCGCATGGCTTGCGAAGAAGGCCAGGAAGGCCATCTGACCGAGCTTGCGGACCAGTTCGATCGCTATGTCAGCCATTTGAAAAGCCAGTTCGGCGAGATCGGCGACCTGCGCATCACTGTGATGGCCGGAATCATGGTGATGGACGAGCTTGCTGAAATCAAACGGCGGATGTCTGCCATGGAAGGCGATCTCGCCAGCCTGCGCGAAGGCCGCGACAGTGCGGTCAGCGGAGCGAGCCATCGTGAAGAGCAGGTTGTCTCCGCGCTCGGGGAGCTAACCGAGCGGCTGAACGGCATCACCCGCAAGCTGAATGGCCGGCCGGCCGTTGCGGCACGCCAGGACAGCTGAAAGCCACCCTTCATCGAAAAACGCGACTGAATTCCGTTTCGCCTCTGGCGCAGAGCGGTCATTGCGCCTATATCTCTGTTGCGGTCTGCGCCTCTCGACAGGACACACAATCCCTGGGGCCATACTCGATCCAAAGGGAGCTGTCCCTGGCCGGGCCCGTGGGCTCGGACATATGGCGCCCACCTACGTTTGTAGGCACCCAGGATCGTAAACATCCAACGGTTGCCGCGGATCGCACTTTTCCCTTCAAGGACCTGCGGATGACGTGCCTGGGTTTGCCAGCGCGGTAACCAGGCTGAGTTGCGGTTGTTCCGAGCCGAGCCCCAGCGATTTTTCCTTCTCGATGTAAAGCCGCTGCTGGTCGGTGACATAGTCGCGCACGATCGGCGCCGCATCGCGCTTGCGCGACAGTTGCAGGTGGAAGACCATCTGGCTGCCGGTGCGGAATGTCATCTCGGCGCTGATCAGGTAAAACTCCCACATCCGGGCAAACCGCTCGTCATACATGGCGATGACCTTGTCGCGGTTGGCCTCGAAACGTTGACCCCAATGGGCAAGCGTCGTTGCGTAGTGCACGCGCAGCACCTCGATATCGGTGACCCACAGGCTGTTTCGCTCGGTGACCGATACGACTTCCGACAGGGCGGGCGAATAGCCACCGGGAAAGATGTATTTGCGGATCCACGGGCCGGTCATGCCGGGCGGGCTCATGTGGCCGATCGAGTGGATGACGGCGACACCGTCATCGGGCATCAGCGCATTCAGCTTCTTGAAGAACTCGTCATAGTGCTGGACGCCTACATGTTCGAACATGCCGACCGAGACGATGCGATCGAAACGCTCGGTGACATCGCGGTAGTCCTTCAGCTCGAAACGAACGCGGCTCGACAGGCCGGCATCGAGTGCGCGCTGCGTTGCCAGTGCATGCTGTTCCTTCGACAGGGTGACGCCGACGACCTCGACATCTTCAAGGCGGGCCAGATAAAGCGCCAGGTCGCCCCAGCCGCAGCCGATATCGAGAACCTTCATGCCGGGCTTGAGATTCAGTTTGGCGGCCAGCAGCCGCAGCTTGTTGCGCTGGGCCTGCTCCAGCGTCTCGTCCGGCTCGCGGAAATAGGCGCAGGAATAGAGCATGTTGTCATCGAGGAAGAGTTTGTAGAACTCGTTTCCGAGATCATAGTGGTGCGCGACGTTCTGTTGCGCCTCGCCCCGGCGGTTGGATTGCAGCCGCTTGCGGAACGGCATCTTGATCGCGCGCAGGACCTTCTGGATCGGATATTTGCCAAGCGACAGGCGATTGATCGAGAAGATCGTGAGAAAGTCGCGCAATGTCGAGCCTTCCTCGAAGCGCATGGTGCCGTCCATATAGGCCTCACCGGCAACCAGTTCGGCCTTGAAGACGAGGCTGCGATAGAGCGCCGGGTCGGTCAGCCGCATGGTGACCTGCGGACCGGGTTCGCCACCGCCGAAGACGTGGCGTTTTCCTTCTGCATCGATAACGGTGAGTTGGCCCTTGCGGATAAAAGACTTCAGCATATGCGACAGCAGAAACATGCGCACCTCATATCGGCGTTGCCGGTTGTGTGTTCATGGTAGCGCAATTGCGCGCGGTTGCACCCAAAATTACGGGGGGCAGGTTAAATCAAATGAAAACGCCAGCGCAACGAAAGTTGCGCTGGCGTCGATTGTCAGAACCGTTGGTCGACGTTTGGCCCCGGCTCAGAATTCTTCCCAGTTGTCGCTACCGCTGCTGGAGGCTGGCGTGCTCGATCCACCGAAGGCCTTGGCGAGATTGCCGACCATCTTGCGGGCTGGCGATGCCACCGGGCGGGCTGTCGTTTCGACCGGGCGCGGTGTCGCCATCCGGGCAATCGGTGCCGAGGGGCGGTTGGCGGGCGTATAGACTGGCGCGACCGGGCGCGGCGAGGCGGCAAATCCGCGGCCTTCCGCCATGCGGAACTGGCCAATGAGACCTGCCAAGGTCTGGGCACTGTCGGCAAGGCGATGGGTCACGGCCGTGGTCTCCTCGACCATGGCTGCGTTCTTCTGGGTGAACTGGTCCATCTGGTTGACCGAGCTGTTGATCTCGCCGAGTGCCGTGGACTGTTCGCGGGCCGCCAGAGCGATGGCACCGATATGGCTGTTGATATGGGTGACCTGCTGGGAGATCTCGCCCAGTGCCTTGCCGGTCTCGCGCACCAGCGACACACCCCCGGCAACCGCTACGCCCGACTTGGTGATCAGTGCCTTGATGTCCTTGGCCGCATTGGCAGAGCGCTGGGCCAGCTCACGGACTTCCTGAGCGACGACGGCGAAGCCCTTGCCGGCTTCACCGGCACGTGCGGCTTCAACACCGGCATTCAGTGCGAGCAGATTGGTCTGGAAGGCGATCTCGTCGATGACGTTGATGATCTTGGAGATCTCGCTCGACGCCTGCTCGATATGGCCCATGGCATCGACGGCATCGGACACGATCTTGCTGGAGGATTCGGTGCTTGCCTGCGCACGGCGGGCGATTTCGGCGGCTTCGTCTGCCTTGGCGGAGGAGCCGCGAACCGTGGTGGTGATTTCCTCGAGCGCTGCAGAGGTCTCCTCAAGCGAGGCTGCCTGCTGCTCAGTGCGCTTGGACAGGTCGTCGGTGGCCGAGCGCATTTCGGCAGAGCTTGCCTCGATACCGGAGGTCTCGTCACGCAGCTGGCCGAGTGTCGAAGACAGCTTCTCGATCGAGTGGTTGAAGTCGAGGCGAACCTTGTCGAGATCGCCCGGGAACGCTTGGTTGATCCGTACTGTCAGATCGCCGTCGCTGAGCTTGTTCAGACAGCCAGCCAGGACATCGACAGCCTGCTGGACGGCGCGGGTGTCTTCGGCCTTGGCGACTTCGCGTTCAACGCGCTGGCGCTCGCCGTCCGCCGCCGCTTCCGCAGCCTGACGCTCGATCTCGATCTTCTGGATTGCGCTTTCACGGAACACGTCCAGGGACTGGGCCAGTGCGCCGATCTCGTTGCGAAGGTCCTTGTGGGGAACATCCGTGTCGAGTTGTCCGCCGGCCAGCTTGTTGGCCACTGCTGTCAGGCGCGGCAGGGCGCCAACGATCTGGCGGACGAAGAGCGCGATCAGGGCCGCGGCAACGATCAGGACGATCAGAGCCGTGGTGCCGATCGCATAGGCCATTTCGGTCGCCATGCTGTTGATGTCGGCTGAACGAACGCCGGCATAGAGAATGCCGATGACATCGCCGGTCGGGGAGAAGATCGGCTGATAAATCGTGTAGTAAGGGACTTCAAGAATAACGGCTTCGCCGCGATAGACCTGGCCCTTGGTCAGGAAGGGATAGACAGCGCCGGTCTGGCCAAGTGCCGTGCCGACAGCGCGCGTGCCGTCCGGCTTGATGATATTGGTGGTGCGGCGCCAGAAGTCCTTGCTTTCGCCATCCCAGGCAAAGATCGTCGCCGTCTGACCGGTCATGCGGCCGATCGAGTCGATCATGCCGTGATCGGTGAATTCCTTGGGAATGCCTTCGGTGACGATGCGTTCGACATTGCCATCCTTGCCCCAGGTGATCTTGGTGCCGGGCAGGTCACGTTCGACGATCGTCGCGGCCGTGCGCAAGCTGGTGTTCTGGCTGGTAATCGCCTGCTGCTGGATGCGACCTGCAATCCCGTTGGAAATGACCCAGGAGACGACGCCGAGTGCCGCGACCAGGATCATGACTGTCGTCAAGGTGATTGTTTTTGTAATGCCGAAGCGCGAGAAGATCGTCATATGAACCTGGTCCCTTTAGTAACTCCCGGGGGCATTCTAATCGGATCTCGTTAAGCGTTGGTTTGCTTGGGAAATTTTATGCGGTTTTGACGGATTATAATTTAGAACTTTCGATACCCCAAATATGGTGAGGCGGATGGACGCTGGTGAAGATGGACATGGACGTGCACATGGGCAGGCAAGAATGAGCAATCGTGATCTGAAGGCAGTGCTGCGGAGCGAGCGGCTGGGCGAACGTGACCGGATCCCCGCCGAACTCCGGCTCGAATACAGTCTGGCGATGGCCGATCATGCCGGCGACGATATCGCATTTGAACCCGGCACGATCGTTTCCGGATTTTTTCCGATCCGCTCCGAGATCGATATCCGGCCGCTGATGGCGCGGCTGAAGGATCGGGGTGCGCGGCTCTGCGTGCCGGTGGTGCTGGATCGCCAGACGATCGCCTTTCGCGAACTGGTCGCCGGGGCCGAACTGGTCGATACCGGGTTCGGCACACGCGGTCCCGGGCCCGATGCTGCCGTGCTCGATCCCGAAATCCTGCTCGTGCCGCTGTCGGCATTCGACCGTCAAGGCCACCGGATCGGCTACGGCGCCGGGCATTACGACCGCGCAATTGCACGATTACATCAAAAAGGCCTCGATCCACGGCTGATCGGCATTGCATTCGACTGTCAGGAGGTGGCAGAAGTGCCGGCTGAAGCGCATGACGTCCGGCTTGAAGCCATTCTGACCGAAAGCGGCCTCAAAACCTTTTCGGCGCCATAGGACGATACGATGCGACTGCTTTTTCTGGGTGACATGGTTGGCAAGACGGGACGCACTGCAGTCTGGCAGCGCCTGCCCGGTCTGATCTCCGACCTGAAACTCGATTTTGTCATCGTCAACGGCGAGAATGCCGCAGGCGGTTTCGGCATTACCGAAGACATCTATCTGGAGACGATCAATGCCGGGGCCGATGTGGTCACCACGGGCAACCATGTCTGGGACCAGAAGGAGGCGGTGAGCTTCTGCACGCGGCACGACCAGTTCCTGCGGCCGGCCAATTATCCGGCGGGAACGCCTGGCAAGGGCTCCGGGCTGTTTTACGCCCGCAATGGCGCGCGGGTGTTGGTTGCCAACATCATGGGCCGGGTGTTCATGCATCCGGAACTCGACGATCCCTTCAAGTCGGCCGAAACGATCCTTGCGGCGTGCCCGCTGAAGGAACAGGCCGATGTGGTGGTCTTCGACTTCCATGCGGAGGCGACCAGCGAGAAGCAGTGCTTCGGCCATTTCGTCGACGGACGGGCAAGCTTTGTCGTCGGCACCCATACGCATGTGCCGACCGCCGACCACCAGATCCTCAACGGCGGCACGGCCTATATGTCGGATGCCGGCATGTGCGGCGACTACGACTCGTCGCTCGGCATGGAGAAGGAAGAGCCGCTCAACCGCTTCATCTCGAAAATGCCGAAAGGTCGTTTCGAGGCGGCCAGCGGCCCGGCGACGATCTGTGGTGTCGGTGTCGAGATTTCCGACAGCACGGGTCTTGCAGAAAAGATCGCGCCGCTTCGCATCGGGCCTCGCCTCGCAGAGACCATTCCGGATTTCTGGGCCTGAAAAGGCGACCCGCCGCAGAACGGCGGGTCTGATCGACTAGCGCCCCGCGCTTTTGCGTTCCAGGCGCACCAGCTTGTCGAGAACCTGGCCTGATGCGACCTCGACGCACTCGAGTTGCCGCAAGGCACCCGCGACGTCGCCCGAATTGTAGCAGCGCACAGCATCGATCCCATGCTGATGGACGCGACAATGGGGATCCTCAAGGCCGTTGAAGTCGCTGTCGTGAGCGAAGCCCTGGGACTTGGCCGTGTTGTACCATTTTCCAAGCCGGCAACTGTTGTGATCGGCCAGTTCATTGACGTTGAGTTTGCCACGTCCAACGATCATGTTGGCCAGTCGCTTCTTCCAGATGACATGGTCCGACTGGGCCAGCAGCACAACCTTGCCGGGGATGTCTTCCTCGGCGAGTACCTTCAGGCGGCTGTCTATACCTGTCTGGGCGCGCTCCATCGCATCGACAATATGGTTGAGCTGGCGCGTTGCCTGTGTGGCACTCAGGGCCACGGTCGCGATGCCGGTGGCGACACTCGACGATGCTTCCTTCTGCTGGCGAAGGGCAATGGCGATCTGGCCGGCGCTGTCGGCAGAATTCTCGACGTCGCGAAGTGCGCCGCTCAGCGCTTCGTTCAAGGCGGCCAGCGAACGCGTGCCCTCGCTTGCGGAACTGGTGCTCTCGCGCATCGCCTGGATCATGTTGGCTAGGCCAGTATCGAGCTGATAGACGATGTTGGAAATCTCGGTTGTCGCCAGCGCTGTGCGGTCGGACAGCGACTTGACCTCGGAGGCAACCACGGCAAAGCCGCGACCGGCCTCGCCAGCACGCGCGGCTTCGACCGCTGCGTTGATGGCGAGCATGTTGGTCTGGGATGCGATCTTCTTGATGTTGGTGGCGATCGTCGCGATGCTTGCCCCAAGAGACTGGATAGCCGAGACACGCTCGCTCGCCTTGCCGATCGCGCTGGTAATATCCTGCATGGTCTGGCTGCTTCCGCCCACGGCATTGCGGACGGTTGTGCAGGCGCTGCCGGCATTGCGTGCACTCTGCGAAATCTCCTCGCCATGGCGTGCCATTTCCTCGACCGTCGCTGCCATCTCTTCGGCGGCGGCAGCGATGTCCTGGGTACGGTTGTCCACCTGGCGCAAGTCATACAGGAGGTTCGCCGACATGACCGCGGTTTCGTTGAGGTTGACGGAAACCGAGACCACGTCTCTCAATTGATGTAGCGAACGGTCGCGACAGCGGACGATCAGATCGGCAATCGCCGTTGAGAGAGGGTCGCTGCGATCGGGCAGCAAACTGAAATCGTCGGCAAGCGCGGCATTCAGGCAGTCGAGCAGTTCATGTCCATTGTCTTCCAAGGCTTGCGGTATCATCAGCGCCGTCACCGGTAGTCTCCCCATTCTCCTGATTTCGGCAGAGCAAATACCCCTGCCGATACATGGCAACTATTAGGGATGCCAGGTTTAGCATTCGTTAATCATAACGTTGTCGCGGGTACTTTTCAGGCCAGTCTGACGGGGTTCAGTGTTTGTGTCACCGAGCACGTCGATAACGCCATTGTGACGGCGGCTGCGCCGCGGGAAGCTTTACGTGCCAGCGTCGCTGGACCATTCTCGGCTGCAGTAAAGACGGCACGGGAGCGGCATGATGCTGAGACTGGTCTTATCGGCTTTGGCTTTCGCGATGATGGCCACGATGATGGCGTCGGGGGCTGTTGCCCAGGACACGCGACCGCAAGTCAGTCAATGCCAGCTGATCGCCGGAAAACTGCCGGAAGCGACTTTCGCCAGCTTCACACCTCCGGCGGGAAAGTCCGATACAGGCAGTTCCGGACAGCAGCGCGTGCAATTTCAGGAAGATGTGACGATCACCTATCTCGGCCACTCGACGTTCCAGGTCGACACTCCGGGGGGAATTTCCATCGCCACGGATTTCAACGGCTGGCTGCGCAGTCCGCGGCTTCCCGATGTGGTGACGATGAACAAGGCGCATTCGAGCCACTACACCCGCTCGCCGGACCCAGGTATTGCCAATGTCCTGCACGGCTGGAACGATACGGCACCTGGCGAGAAGGCCGAGCACAGGCTGGTGGTCGGCGACGCCTATATCCGCAATGTGCCGACCGACATCCGCAGCTATGACGGGGGATTCGAGCCGAACGGCAATTCTATCTTCATCTTTGAGGTTGCCGGGCTGTGCATCGGTCATCTCGGGCATCTGCATCACGAGTTGACCGATGCGCATTATGCGGAGATCGGCCGGCTGGATATCGTCATGGTGCCGGTCGATGGCGGACTGACCATGGGGGCTGACAGCATGAGCCGGACGATCAAGCGACTGAGGTCCGCCCTGGTCCTGCCGATGCATCGGCGCGGACCGCCGATCGAAACCTTCCTGTCAATGTTCGGAGCCGATTTCGACGCGGAAATTTCCCAGAACCGCGGCGTGACAGTGTCGATGCGGACACTGCCGAAGAAGCCGCTGATCCTGGTGCTGCAAGGCGTCTGAGATCAGGCGTCTGAGATCAGGCGAAGCGGATCTGGCGGTGCACGCCGACATCCGGGGTTTTTTCCGGATTGAGATTGGCCTTGGCAATTTCCCAGCCGAATTTGAGCGTGCTGCCGGTTGATGCCCAAATCTCGCCGTCGTCCAGCGAAAGCGCGATCATCGTCAATGTCGGATCCGTCTTGCCGCCTTCATACCAGGCTGCAACGACGGAGTTCCAGAATTCGTCAATCCTTGCCGGGTCCTTCGTCTCGGTAAGGCGACCGGACAGGCATGCGTGATAGTCGTGTTTCTTGCCGACCACACAGAAGTGACCGCGGCTGCCCGGACGCAGCGCCGTGACAAGTTCGGAATCGGTTTTGGTGAAGAACCAGATGGTGTGGGTCTTGCGATCGACAAAGGGTGCCATCGGCTGCATGTGCATTTCGGAACCGACAAGGCCGAGCATGCCGGCGTGGACGTCCTCAATCTCTTCCCAGAGCTGTTCGGCCGGGGTCTCGCGTGCATCGCTGAAGCTTGCCATATCGTTTTTCCTCTTGATGGGTTCGATACAGGCAACGGATGGGCGGCGGACTTGTTCCGGCTCTGGCTGAACGGATATTAGACTTCATTTTCCTTGAACCGGGCCGGTTTCGCCCTTATAAGGCGGCCATTCCCAACATTAGACCTGATCAGGGGTGCCATGGCTGGCCATTCACAGTTTAAAAACATCATGCACCGCAAGGGCAAACAGGACGGCATTCGTTCGAAGATGTTCTCCAAGCTCGCGCGCGAAATCACGGTTGCGGCCAAGGTCGGCCTTCCCGACCCGACGATGAACGCCGCCCTTCGCCTGGCCGTGCAGAACGCCAAGGCGCAGTCGATGCCGAAGGACAATATCGACCGCGCCATCAAGAAGGCATCGGGCGCCGATGCCGAGACCTATGATGCGATCCGTTACGAAGGTTATGGCCCGGGCGGCACGGCGATCATCGTCGAAGCGCTGACCGACAACCGCAACCGGACCGCCTCCAGCGTGCGCTCGACCTTTACCAAGGCCGGCGGCGCACTGGGCGAAACCGGCTCGGTCTCCTTCTCCTTCGATCATGTCGGCGAACTCACCTACAAGGCGTCTGTCGGTGATGCCGACAAGGTCATGGAAGCGGCCATCGAGGCTGGCGCGGAAGACGTCGTGTCCGATGAAGACGGCCACACCATCTACTGCGCCTTCGAGGACATGAACGAAGTTTCAAAGGCCCTTGAACCGGTTCTCGGCGAAGCCGAAACCGTCAAGGCGATCTGGAGGCCGCAGAACACGGTCCCCGTCGACGAAGACAAGGCCCGGTCGTTGATGAAGCTGATCGATACACTGGAAGACGATGACGACGTGCAGAACGTCTATTCGAATTTCGAGGTGTCGGACGAAGTCATGGCCAAGCTTTCGGCCTGAGCGTCATACGCCATCAAATGAAAAAAGCCCGGTTGCAGATCGCAGCCGGGCTTTTTTGATCCTAAACGGCTGTTCAAGCCGCTATGGCCCGTTCTGTCAGGCCGCTGCACTCTTGACGCTGGCGATCACGTCAACCAAGCCGTTGACGATGCGCTCGACCTGCTCACGGTCGTCACCTTCGGCCATGACGCGGATCAGCGGTTCGGTGCCGGAGGGGCGGATGACGAGACGGCCGGACCGGGCCAATTCGCCCTCCGCATCGGCAATCGCCTGCTTGACGGTCTTGTCTTCCAACGGCTTGCCGCCGGAGAAGCGGACATTGCGCAACAACTGTGGCACCGGCTCGAAGCGATGGCAGATCTCGCTGACGGTCTTGCCGGTGCGCTTGACGCAGGACAGGATCTGCAGGGCGGCTACCAGGCCGTCGCCGGTGGTGCCGAAGTCGGACATGACGAGATGGCCGGATTGCTCGCCGCCGACATTGAAGCCGTGCTGGCGCATGTGCTCGACGACATAGCGGTCGCCGACCTTGGTGCGGGCCAGCGTCAGGCCCTTGTCGCCGAGGAAACGTTCCAGGCCGAGATTGGACATGACGGTGGCGACAATGCCGCCGCCGGTCAGCGTCTGGTCCTCGGCCCAGGATTCGGCGATCACCGCCATCAGCTGGTCGCCGTCGATCACCGTGCCGTTTTCATCGACAATGATGACCCGGTCGGCATCGCCGTCGAGCGCAATGCCGATATCGGCGCGCACTTCATGGACCTTCTTCTGCAGGGCTTCCGGATGGGTCGAGCCGCAGTCGAGATTGATATTGGTGCCGGTCGGTTCGTTGCCGATGGTGATGACTTCCGCACCGAGTTCCCAGAGCGCTGAAGGGGCAACCTTGTAGGCGGCGCCATTGGCGCAATCGATTGCAACGCGCAGACCCTGAAGGGTGACGTCGCGCGGCATGGTGCGCTTGGCAAATTCGATATAGCGGTCATGTACGCCATCTATACGCTTGGCGCGGCCTATTTCGCCGGCGGGGGCGAGCTGGCTGTAGAGGTCTTTTTCCAGCAGCTCCTCGATCTGTGCCTCGATCTCGTCCGACAGCTTGTAGCCGTCAGGGCCAAAAAGCTTGATGCCGTTATCGGCAAACGGATTGTGCGAGGCCGAGATCATCACGCCGAGGTCGCAGCGCAGCGAACGGGTCAGCATGGCGACGGCCGGCGTGGGGATCGGGCCGAGAACGAAGGCGTCGAGACCGGCGGCGGTGAAGCCTGCGACCATGGCGTTTTCCAGCATGTAACCGGAGAGACGCGTATCCTTGCCGATCACGACGCGGTGACGATGGCCGCCGCGGCGGAAAATGGTGCCGGCTGCAATGCCGACGCGCATGGCGAGGTCGGGTGTCATCGGGAAGCGGTTCGACTGTCCGCGAATACCGTCCGTGCCGAAATAACGACGTGTCATATGTCTATCCCTAGATCCAGGTTGGCTGCTCGCCATTCAGCAGTCGTGACGCAATGGGGAGATCGTCATGACTGCGAGTGGCCTGCTCATGCCATAATTCGTGTCGAAGAACACATAAATTAGCGCGAAAATTGATTACATCCCGTTACCAGACGGCAGAAAGGCCACCTCGGCAAGGTGGCCTTTTCAACATTCTCAACGGGTTGAGGCTCAGTGTGGCTGGGGTTCCAGGCCACTTTCCGGCTCGCCGCCCTTGGGCAGGTCCTTCTTGCCGGTCGAGGGAACGGCAGAGCCGCGGGCCGGGCCATCCTCGCCGCTGTCGCGAGTCGGCTTGTGTCCCTTGATCAGCGACTTGATTTCCTCGCCGGACAAGGTCTCGTATTCGAGCAGGCCTTCAGCGATCGCGACGAACTCGTCGTGCTTTTCCGTCAGGATCGTGCGGGCCTGGGTATAGGCCTCGTCGATCAGGCGGCGCACTTCGGTGTCGATCTTCTGGGCAGTCGATTCCGAAACGTTCTTCGATTGCGAAACCGAGTGGCCGAGGAAGACTTCCTGCTGGTTCTCGCCATAAGCAACCTGGCCGAGCACGTCGGAGAAGCCCCACTGGGTGACCATGGCACGGGCAAGCTTGGTGGCCTGCTCGATGTCGGAGGACGCGCCGGAGGTGATGTTCTCCTTGCCGAAGGTCAGTTCTTCGGCCACGCGGCCGCCCATCATGATGCAGAGGCGCGACACCATCCACTTGTAGCTCATCGAATAGCGGTCGCCTTCCGGGAGCTGCATGACCATGCCGAGCGCGCGGCCACGCGGGATGATCGTCGCCTTGTGCAGGGGATCGGCAACCGCGACATGGAGCGCCGTGATGGCGTGGCCGGCTTCATGATAGGCCGTCAGCTTCTTTTCGGCTTCGGTCATGGCGGAGGAGCGACGCTCGGCGCCCATCATGATCTTGTCCTTGGCGTCTTCGAACTCGGCCATGGTGACAACACGCTTGTTGCGGCGTGCGGCCATCAGGGCGGCCTCGTTGACGAGGTTCATCAGATCTGCACCGGAGAAACCGGGCGTGCCGCGGGCGAGAATCTTCAGGTCGACATTCGGGGCCAGCGGAACGTTGCGGGCATGAACCTTGAGGATGCGTTCGCGGCCGACGATATCCGGATTGGGCACGACGACCTGGCGGTCGAAACGGCCCGGACGCAGAAGGGCGGGGTCGAGAACGTCAGGGCGGTTGGTCGCCGCGATCAGGATGACGCCCTCATTCGCCTCGAAGCCGTCCATCTCGACCAGCAACTGGTTCAACGTCTGTTCGCGTTCGTCATTACCGCCACCGAGACCGGCGCCACGATGACGACCGACGGCGTCGATTTCGTCGATGAAGATGATGCAGGGTGCGTTCTTCTTGGCCTGCTCGAACATGTCGCGGACGCGGCTAGCACCGACACCGACGAACATTTCCACGAAGTCGGAACCCGAGATCGTGAAGAAGGGTACATTGGCTTCACCGGCAACCGAGCGGGCGAGCAGCGTCTTGCCCGTGCCGGGAGGGCCGACGAGCAGAACGCCGCGCGGGATCTTGCCGCCGAGACGCTGGAACTTCTGCGGGTCGCGCAGGAATTCGACGATTTCCTCGAGATCCTGCTTGGCTTCGTCTACGCCTGCAACGTCGTCAAACGTCACGCGGCCATGCGCTTCGGTCAGAAGCTTGGCCTTGGACTTGCCAAATCCCATGGCGCCACCGCGGCCACCGCCCTGCATCTGGCGCATGAAGAACAGCCAGACGCCGAGGATCAGCAGCATGGGGAGAAGTGTGCCGATATAGCTGAGGAAGCCCGACGAACCATCCGTTTCCGGACGGGCGACGATCATGACATTCTTCGACTGCAGCTTTTCGAGCAGGTTGTCGTCGATGACCGGTGCATAGGTCTGGAAAGCGGTGCCGTTCTCGGCATAGGTGCCAAGCACGCGATTGCCGGTGACTGTCACGTCACGCACGCGGCCAGAATCCACTTCGCTGAGGAACTGCGAATAGGGTATCTCGCGCGAGCTGGATTGAGACGGCGACGTCTGGAACATGCTGAACAGTGCGATCAGCAAGAGGGCGATGATCGCCCACAGCGCGAAATTCCGAAAATTTGGGTTCATTGAACTCCCCGAACATGTCTTGCGGGAAGGAACCCCGCGATCTTAACCGCTAACATAGGATTGCGCCGGGCCGTTGCCAAGGCAAAGTGGCACCTGTGCATCGTTTTCCGTCAATAACTCTTAAATGGGGCAGGACAAGGTTGGGCCGCGGCCGAGGATCGCGGCGATGCGATCAGCAAGCGCGACATCGAAAGCGGGCAGGAAGCGATCGAAGAGCGGCAGATAGGGACACGATTCGATATCGGTGTCGGGCAAGACCACATGTCCGTCTTCCGTGCGGATTTCCGGGGAAATCCGGGTCATGGCGGCCCTTGCCAGGCCGGGGAGGTCCGGCAAAATGGAGGATACGGCGGCCGGCTCGACGCGCAAGACGCGCGCTGTGTGGTTGCGGAACTCGAAACGTCCGTCCCAGACAATGGTCGCACCTGGGGGGAGGGGGAGCGGCAAAAGACCGCGCTTCTCGCGCAGCATGTAAACGCCGTCCCGGCGCCTGACGACGAGACAACCGGACAGGGTCAGTGATCCACTGTCCCTTTCGGTGGCGGCAAGCCTCATCAGTTTGTCTGTCGCCTGGGCCGCCGGACGATGCGGTTTTCCACCGAGCACTGCGGCAAGCGTTGCCATGCCATGGCGCAGGATTTCCGGCTGGGCGATTAAAGCGGGGGGATCCAGTTTGATGACGCAGCCGCTGATCAACGTTGCATGATGCTCAAGCCAGTCCGCTGTTGCCTGCGACAGGGCCCGGCGGCGCAGGCCAGCCTCGGGATCTACGTTAATGGCGGCGTTGTCCTGGCGCATGCGCACCCGCTCATAGGTCCGGTCAGCATTGCTCGGATCGTCGATCCAGGTCTGTCCGATCCGGCGAAGGCTGTCGCGGATCGCTTCGCGGGTAATGTCGAGGAACGGCCGAAGGATCCAGATACGGCGATCAAACAGTGTGGCTGGCGCCATGCCGGCAAGGCCGAGGTTTTCGTCATTCGCCCGCGACGCCCGCATCGCCACCGTTTCGATCTGGTCATCTCGCGTGTGGCCGGTGACGATAGCGTCCGCGTCGCATTGCCGGGCGATCTCGGCGAGCAATCCGTAGCGTGCCTCGCGGGCGGCGGCGGGAATGCCGGTCTTGGGCTTGTCGGCGACCCAGCGGCGGGTGTGGTGAACAATGTCGAGTTTTGCGCAGAGTGCGGATACCCAGGCGGCTTCGCTTGTCGATGCCGGGCGCAACGCATGATCGACGGTCGCAGCCGCTAGCGTGTGGGGGAAGCCATGGGTTGCGATCGCGCGCTTGAGGGCGATCAGCAAGCCGGTCGAATCGCTGCCGCCGGAAACGGCGATCAGCAGGCGGGAAGGCTTTGAAAGAGATCGGAGAAAACGCCGGGCGGCATCGTCGGGAGATGTGGCGGTCAGCACGGTGGTCGTCCGGGCTGGGCAGACATCAGCAGCTCAGGCGCTTCTGCTCGCTTGCGACTTTCGAGACGACGGCGCGGGACGCCTTCGGGTAGCGCTTGGGCACTTCGCGCAGGGTTGCGCAGGCCGTTTCGGTGTTGTCGAGGGCTGCAAGCGACATGCCGAGCTTGAGCAGCATTTCAGGCGCTTTGGGCGAGCTGCTGTAGGACTGGTGGGCATTCAGGAATGTCTTGGCGGCCTCATTGAAGTTGCCCTGCGAATAGAGCGCCTCACCCAGCCAGAAATTGGCGTCGGCAATCTTCTTGCTGCTCGGGTAGCTGGAAATGAAGTCGCGGAACTCGTTTTCAGCCATGCCATAGTCACCGGAGAGTACATGGGCATAGGCAACCTGATAGATGTCGTTCTCGGAACCCGATGCCGCAGTCTCGCTGACGGCCGGGGCCTGCTGGCTGGCTGGCGCCGTTGAGGTATCGACGCCCGGAAGGGATGCCGAGTTATCGACCGCATTCTGATTGACAGTCGCATCGACGGGTAGGCCGTTAGCGTCGAGATCGATCGAGCCGAGCTGCTGTTCCTGCTGGCCAAGGCCGGAGGTGTCGGCGTTGGCGCCGACATCCGGGGTCTGGGTGATGATTTCGGCAACGGAATCGCTTCCATTGCCGCTATCGACGGGGCGCTCAAGCGAACCGCTTTTCTTGGTGCCGCCGTTTTCGAGATCCTGGAAGCGGAATTCGTTGTCTTCCTGGGCCTTGCGGATGGTTTCCTGCATCTGCAGAAGCTGGAAGCTCATCTCCTCGATGCGGCCATTGAGCGAACGGATCTCTTCCTCAAGCTGCTGGACGCGCACGGACGGATCGCTGGACTGCGCAAGATGAACGCGTGCCTTGGGTTCTTCAGTCCTGATCGCCTTGGGCTGGCCGAGCGTAAAGCCCGGCAGTTGGAAGGCGCTTGCGCTTCCATGGGTCCCGATCAGCGTGGCCGTCGCAAGCAATGCGGCCATCACAAGTTTGTTCATGTTCCTTATCCTGTTTTCGCGATGGGTTGCGCCGAACAGGCGCGCACAGGAGATTTTTCCAATTGCCTGTAAAAAGCAACCAAGTTCGGCCAAAGTAAGGAGAAAAGTAAAGGCGGCCGAGGCCGCCTTTACAATATCGTTGGAGCACTCAGGCTCGATTACATGCCGGCGCCGCCGAGAACGGTGACTGCGCGACGGTTCTGCGACCAGCAGGAGATGTCGTCGCAAACGGCGACCGGACGTTCCTTGCCGTAGGAGATGGTCTTCATGCGCTGAGCCGGGATGCCGCGCGATGCGAGATAGTCGCGGGTCGAGGCGGCACGGCGGGCGCCGAGCGCCAGGTTGTATTCGCGGGTGCCGCGTTCGTCGGCATGGCCTTCGATCGTGATGGCATATTGCGGATACTTGGCCAGCCACTGAGCCTGACGGTCCAGCGTCTGCTGGGCATCGGCGCGGACGGAGGTCGAGTCGGTGTCGAAGAAGATGCGGTCGCCGACGTTGACGGTGAAGTCCTGGGTCGAGCCCGGGGTCGAGGCACCGGCGCCGTTTGCACCGAGGCCGAGATCGCCGGCGCTGTTGGGCAGGTTCTTCTTGTTGGCGCAGCCCGCCAGAGCCAGGGTCATCGCCAGAGCGACGATGGCCGGGTTGGTTGCGAGTTGCTGCAGGCGGCTCTTCGCCGGGGAATGAATGCGGCTCATCGCCGGTCTCCTTGAATTCTCTGTTAGGGTTGCCGGACGATAACCAATCTAGGTTAACCGGCTTCCAATAATCGTGGTTAACAAACCGTTTAATATGGCCCGTAAAGCACCGGATCGCGGCGCTTTACGGCAGGAAGGAGGCGCAAATGCGCCCTATTCGAGCAGCGGCGACCAGGCCGGGTCGGAGCCGAATGCCGGGGTCTTGACCTGCTGTTCGTTATAGCCCGACAGATCGATCGAATAGAGAGCCGGGCCGCCGGCGCCGGAATTCTGACGGAAGAACATCAGGACGCGGCCGTTCGGGGCCCAGGTCGGGCCTTCGTTGTGGAAGCCGGTGGTGAGGATGCGCTCGCCCGAGCCGTCGGTCTTCATCACGCCGATCGAGAACTTGCCGCCCGATTGCTTGGTGAAGGCGATCAGGTCGCCGCGCGGCGACCATACCGGGGTGGAGTAGGAGCCATCACCGAACGAGATGCGCTGCTGGCCGGAGCCATCGGCGTTCATCACGTAGAGCTGCTGGCGGCCACCACGGTCGCTTTCAAAGGCGATACGGGCGCCATCGGGCGAATAGGACGGCGATGTATCGATGGCGGCCGTCGAGGTCAGGCGGGTCGTGGTGCGCGAGCGCAGGTCCATCGTGTAGATGTTGGCATTGCCGTCCTGCTGCAGGCTCATGATGACGCGCTGGCCATCCGGCGAGAAGCGCGGCGAAAACGTCATGCCGGGGAAGTTGCCGACCACTTCGCGCTGGCCTGTCTCCAACTGGAGCAGATAGACGCGCGGCTGATCGCCCTCGAACGACATATAGGTTACTTCCTGACGGCTCGGCGAGAAGCGCGGGGTCAGGACGATATCCTTGGAGCCGGTCAGCATGCGAACGTTCTCGCCGTCCTGGTCCATGATCGCCAACTGGCGCTTGCGGTCGGTCTTCGGGCCGCTTTCGGAAACGAAGACGACACGGGTGTCGAAATAGCCCTTTTCACCTGTGATGCGCTCATAGATCGCGTCGGCGATGATATGGGCAACACGGCGCCAGTTTTCCGGCTGGGTGAAGAACTGCTGGCCAGTCATCTGCTGGCCGGCAAAGGTGTCCCACAGGCGGAATTCAGCGCGCAGGCGGCCGTCTGGCTCCTTGCTGATCCGGCCTACGACGAGCGCCTCGGCATTGATGACCTTCCAGTCCTCGAAGCGCGGCGGCTGGTCGGGGTTGGAGATCTTCTCGATGAAGGCGGCACGGCCGACCGGGGCAAACAGACCGGAGCGCTTCAGGTCGGCTTCGACCACGGCGGCGATCTTGGCGCCGATACCATCGGTTGAGACGAAATCGGTGATCGCGATCGGCAGCGGCGAGACATTGCCGCGATTGATGTTGATTTCGACGGCGGCGTTCGCCGGGGCGGCGATGGCGCCTGCCATGCTGGCGACAACCATCAGAAGACGGAGGAGGTGGAATTTTTTCATTCTATCCAAGCCTTTCAGCTCTTACATCAGTTCGCTGGGGTCGAAATTGACGATGACTTCGGACCAGGCGTCAAATTTGTCCCTGGGCAGATTGGTGAAGGGGGCGGACTTGCGCACGGCGCGAACGGCGCCGCTCATCAGAACGCGTTGGGCTGTTTCGGAACCGCCGGTCGCGGTTGCTTCCGGATTGCCAACCAGGTTGCCGTCCTGGTCCAGCTCGAATCGCACCTGGATACGGACATCCTGGGCGTCGGCCATGCCAGGCGTGATCAGCCAGTTGTTCTGGATCGCGCCACGCAGCGCATCCATCTCGCTCTGGCTGAGCTTCGAGCCGCCGGTATTGGTCTTGCCGCCGAGCGCTGCCTTTTCGGTCGAGCGCTTGGCGCCACCACCGGCAGCATCGGTTTTGTTCAGCAGCGCTGCCACTTCGTCGGCATTGAAGTCGCTTTCCATCTGCGGCTTCGACTTCGCCGTCTCCTGGGCCTTAGTGTCCTTCTTGGCCTCGGTCTTCGGTGGTGGCTTCTTTTCTACAGGCTTTGCGGTTTCAACCTTGGGACGCGATGGCGGGACCGGTGCCTGATCCGGCAATGGGATCTCTTCGGCCTTGGCTTCTTCCGGCGGGGCTTCCTCGGCCGGCTTTTCTTCCGGCTGCGGTGGCGGGGCGGTTTCTTCCTTCACCACTTCCTTGACCTCGTTGGGCTTGGTGTCCTCAACGGGGGCGGGGGTCTCTACCTTTTCAGGCGCGGCGGCCACTTCCTGTTCGACAGGGCGCTGCGACGGGGTCGGCGGTGATTTCAGGTCGACCTTGTTGTCGCCGAGATTTTCCGCAGGTTCCGCGATCGGCGGCTTCTTGGTCGGCACGGGCGCTGATTTCTCGGCGAGCGGTGCCTTCTTGTCGCCCTGCTGGATCTGGGTGAATTCCTCGATCGGCACGATGTCGACCGGGAGCGACTCCATGTTCATCACCTCGAGTTTTTCGGGCGAGCCAAGGGTCACCAGCGCTGCGGCGAGCGCCAGTCCGTGCAGAAACGTGGATGTGAAGAGGCTGCCCTTCATGACGTCCGATCAGTTCTGCTGTTCCTGCAGGGTCACAAGACCGATATTGGTGAAGCCGGCCGTCGAGATCCGCGCCATGACCTGCATGACGGTGCCGTAGGCGGCCGTCGTGTCAGCACGCACAAAGATACGTTCCTTGTAGCCGGTCTTGGCAATCGCCTCGAGCTTCGGCACGACTTCCTCGATCGGGATCACCGATTCCTGCAGATAGATTTCGCCCTTGCCATTGACCGAAACGGTAATGGGCTGGGTGTCGGTGTTCATCGCCTGTGCCTGGGTCTGCGGCAGGTCGATCGGCACGCCGACGGTCATCATCGGGGCGGCAACCATGAAAATGATCAAGAGCACGAGCATGACGTCGACCATCGGCGTGACGTTGATCTCGCTGACCAGTGCGCGCTTGTTGCCGCGGCGTCCGCGACGGCCACCGCCGCCTCCTGATCCGACTGACATACCCATGATGCGTCTCCGTTCGTCGATTTCTTACTGTGCGGCCTGGCGTGGCTGCAGCTTTTCGTCGATCTGGCGCGACAGGATGGCGGAGAATTCGTCGGCAAAACCTTCCATGCGGGCGGTGAGCTTGCCGGCTTCTCCGGAGAACTTGTTGTAGGCGATGACTGCCGGGATAGCGGCGACAAGGCCGATTGCCGTTGCCAGAAGTGCCTCGGCGATACCGGGAGCGACGACTGCAAGGCTGGTGTTCTTCGAACCGGCTATCGCCTGGAACGAGGTCATGATGCCGATGACGGTGCCGAAAAGGCCGATAAACGGCGCGGCAGATCCAATGGTGGCGAGCGAGGAGAGGCGGCCTTCGAGCGTTTCGCTTTCGCGGGCCATAGTCACGTCCATGGCGCGGTCGATACGCATCTGCAGGCCGATCGGCGAACGGGCGCCGCGCTCGAAACTCTTCTTCCATTCGCGCATGGCAGCAACGAACATCGCGGCAAGGCCGGTGTTGTTGCGCTCGGCAAGCGTGCGGTAGAGTTCTTCCAGCGACTGGCCGGACCAGAAGACCTGTTCGAACTGGTCGAACTGGCGGCGGGCGCGGGCATAGCTCAGATATTTGTCGATGACGATCGCCCAGGTCCAGACCGATGCCGCAATCAGGCCGAGCATGACCAGCTTGACGATCAGGCCTGCCTGCATGAACAGAGCCCAGATGCTCACGTCATGGGCTGCTGCTGCCATTCCAACTTGTTCCATCGCCTTCAAATCCCCGAAATCCAAACGCCCGGCGGTTGACCGGGCGGTGAAAAAGCCGTGCTAGTGGAAGTTTGCGGTCGCCATCGCTGAACGCCTTACCCGCTTCAAGCTCCCAGATTGCCTTCTGGGCGCGAAATTTGGTCAAACGAAGGCGTGCGATGCACAAATATTCCGTGCCAGAGTAAGACATCATTATGGTTAAGAAGGCGTTACTTCGGGGTGTCCCGGACGTCTTCGCCAAGGAACTGGCGGGCCAGTTCTTCCGGCATACGACGTGGCCGGCCGTTGCGATTGACGACGGCGATGACAACCTTTGCGGCTATCAGCAACTGCTCGTCGCGGCGTATTTCCTGCTCCAGGATCATCTTTGCACCGCCTGCCTTGATGGTGCTTGTCACGACCGTCAGCACGTCGTCCATGCGGGCCGGAGCCTTGAAGTCGATCTCCATGCGGTGAACGACAAAGACCAGTCCTTCCTCGTCCACGCCGATCAGGGCGCTCTGCTCAACGCCGAGGCAGCGCAGGTAATCGGTCCGTCCGCGCTCGAGGAAATGCAGATAGCGGGCGTGGTAGACGAGGCCGGAGAAGTCGGTGTCTTCATAGTAGACGCGCTGGGTCAGCTGATGGCCGTTGTCCACCAAATCGCCACTGATCGAAATTGCCTGTGTGGTCATGGGCTTAGTCGTCATGGGTTTGCTCCTGGATTCGATAACTTGGACCGTTGGTGGAACACGGCTGTCTACCGGTCATTGTAGTGCTGTCACAATGGAGCCCTATCAAGAGGCTGGGCTGAACCTTGAAGGAGATCCATCATGAAAATTGCGGTCATGGGCGGAGACGGGTTTGTCGGCTGGCCTACTGCGCTTCATTTGTCCGATGCGGGCCACGATGTCCATATCCTCGATAATCTGTCGCGCCGCTGGATCGATACCGAGCTTGGCGTTCAGTCCCTGACGCCGATGGACAGCATTCAGGAACGGACCCGCATCTGGCATGCCGAGACCGGCCGTCGCATTCATTTCCATCTGATCGATCTGGCCCGCGACTACGACCTGCTGAAGACATGGCTTAACGAACACCGCCCGGATGCGATCATTCATTTTGCCGAGCAGCGCGCTGCGCCCTATTCGATGAAAAGCGACCGGCACAAGAACTACACGGTGAACAACAATGTATCGGCGACGCATAATCTGCTGAACGCGCTGGTGGAGATCGGGCTGGATGCCCATCTGGTGCATCTCGGCACGATGGGCGTCTATGGTTATTCAACCGTCGGTGCTGCCATCCCCGAGGGCTATCTTCCGGTGGGCATCGAGACTGTCGACGGCGATATTGCCAGCCAGGAAATCCTCTATCCGGCCAATCCCGGCTCGATCTATCACATGACCAAATGCCTCGATCAGCTGCTGTTCCAGTTCTATGCGAAGAATGACGGCTTGCGGGTGACCGACCTGCATCAGGGTATTGTCTGGGGTACCCACACGGCGCAGACGCGCCTGCATCCGCAGCTGGTCAACCGCTTCGACTATGACGGCGACTACGGCACCGTGCTCAACCGCTTCCTGATCCAGGCCGCAATCGACTATCCGCTGACCGTTCATGGCACCGGCGGGCAGACGCGCGCCTTCATCCATATCCAGGATTCGGTCCGTTGCATCGAGATCGCGCTCAATAATCCGCCGGCCCGCGGAGCAAGGGTCGAGATCTTCAACCAGATGACAGAGACGCACCGGGTGCGCGATCTGGCGCAGATGATCTCGAACATAACCGGTGCCGACATTGCCTGGTTGCCAAACCCGCGCAAGGAAGCGCCGGAGAACGACCTGATCGTGCGCAATGAAAAATTCCGCGGTCTCGGCCTTGCACCGACAACTTTGGAAAACGGGCTGCTTTCGGAGATTGTCGACGTGGCGAAGAAGTTCGCCTATCGTGTCGACCGGTCAAGGGTGCCGGCTGTCTCGGCATGGACCCGGGACATTGCCCGGACGCTCAATCGCGATCCCGAAGGCAAGATGCTCAAGTCGGTTTCTTGAAACAGCAGGACATGCAGTGGGCGACGCTCTGGTACCCGCTCTGGCGCGGCAGGCTTTTGTGACACTGGTGACCAATGGCGACTACGCCACGGGAGCGCTGGCGCTGGCGCGTTCGATCCAGCGGACAAAAACATCCGCCGACATCATCGTGCTGCATACGGAACCTGTGGATGAGACGGATCTGGCGCCGCTGGCCGACATGGGCTGCCGGCTGGTGGAGGTCGATCCGCTACCGCTGTCGGATGCCTTCAATGCCCGGCACGGGCGTGGCGCCGTACATCAGGCCGCTCCCTTCACAAAAGGGCGCAAGCCGGCTTTTCATTCGCCGCTCGACAATTTCTGCAAGCTGCGGCTCTGGGAACTGACAGAATACGAGACCTGTGTCTTCATCGACGCCGATGCACTGGTCCTGCGCAATATCGACAAGCTGTTTCACTATCCGGAGTTTTCCGCGGCGCCGAATGTCTATGAGAGCCTGTCCGATT
The DNA here is from genome assembly GCF_902706095.1 of Rhizobium sp. 18065. Lineage (GTDB taxonomy): Bacteria > Pseudomonadota > Alphaproteobacteria > Rhizobiales > Rhizobiaceae > Allorhizobium. The sequence goes on along the minus strand of NZ_CACSJP010000005.1, from coordinate 311,491 downwards.
TCCACCGGCTCAATTCCGGCGTCTTCGTGGCAAAACCCTCACGCGAGACCTTTGCCAGGATGCTGGCGCGTCTCGACAGGCTCGAAGCGTTCTGGTCGCGCACGGACCAGACCTTTCTGCAGACCTTTTTTCCCGATTGGCACGGCCTGCCGGTGACGATGAACATGCTGCAATATGTGTGGTTCAACATGCCAGAACTCTGGGACTGGCGGCAGATCGGCGTGCTGCACTACCAGTATGAAAAGCCATGGGAGGCCAATCATCCGAAGGCGGGTCAACTGAAGCCGCTGATCGACCTCTGGCAGGCGTTTTTTCGCGGCGACGACATTCCCGACATCGACAGTCTGCCGGGTCCGCCGGGGGGCGAATGATGACAGCACCTGTGACAGTACCTGTGAGGGAGACTGTGCTGGTTACGGGCGGGCGCGGTTTTGTCGGGCGGCCCCTCGTCAACGGGCTGATCGAGGCGGGGTACGGTGTGATCGTCGCCGGCCGCAGCGAACCGCCGCCGGACTGGTTCTCCGGTCCTGTTGCATTCCGCCCGATGATGCTGGACCCCCACCGCCGCGAGCATGGCCTGTTTGTGGGCGTCAGCCACGTCGTTCATGCCGCGTTTGACCATGTGCCCGGACACTACAGGGGTGGAGAAGGCGAGGATCCGGATGGATTCTGGCGGCGCAATGTCGAGGGTAGCCGGCGACTGTTCGAGGATGCACGGGCGGCAGGTGTTGTGCGTGTCGTGTTCCTGTCAAGCCGCGCCGTCTATGACGGGCTGCCGGTCGAGGCGCCATTGCGCGAAATGCAGGTGGAAATACCTGCCTCTCTGTATGGACGGTCCAAACTGGCAGTGGAGCAGGCGCTTGCCGATCTGTCTGTCGACGGTTTCGCTGGTACCAGCCTGCGGTTGACAGGCGTCTATGACGGGCTGATGCCGAACAAGTGGCAGGTCTTGATCGAGGACTATCTGGCAGGCAGGGTCATCAAGCCGAGAGCAAGCACAGAGGTCCATTCACGCGATGTATCGCAAGCCATCAGGCTGATGCTCGATACGCCGGAACATCTGGTCGCGGGGCAGGTCTTCAATGTGTCGGATCTGGTCGTCGATCGGGCAGATCTGCTGAGGATTGTCGGTCAGGCTCTCGCTCTATCACATGAGTTGCCGGAAAGGGCCGAGCCAGGAAGGATCGGCATCATGGCGACCGCCAAGATCAGCGCATTGGGCTGGCGTCCCGGCGGGCGGGCTTTGCTGGAAGAGACCCTGCAGCGGATTGCCGTTCATTATTGGATGTGAGAGGCGAGCCCTTCCTGCCGTGATGACAGGAGGGCCGCCCGGGGGTTATCGTGCGGCAATGATGCCGGCAATCAGGCCGGAGGCGACGCTGATCAGGACGTAGTCGTTGTCGACCTTGACCCAGCGCTGGTCGCGACCCGGCTGGCGCAGGCCATAGCGCTTGTAGTCGCGGATAGCCGCGCGTCTCTGCCAGTCGTTCATGCGCTCGCCTTTTCTCCAGCGCTTCTTGATCACCACCTTCTTGTGGATTTCCGTCTTGTGGATCTCTTTGGTGACCCGGTGTTGCCCTGGGGCGCGATCGTCATGGCGGTAGGACTGCTGGGCCTGAGCCATGGGGGCTGCCAACATAACCGTGGCGATCGTGATGAGAATTGCTTTCTTCATAACTTGCTTCCTCGTTGTTGATGCCAGCGAGGTTTAATGCCTGTGGGATGAATGAAAAATGAATAAAATCATATGCTTGGTTACGGTTTGGTAATGTCGAGCTCGGGATAGGGGCGAAAGCCCCTGCATATCATAGCATCACGTCGTCTTCGCTGAGGCCAAGGGCTTTCAGCGCATCCAGACGGTTGTCGGCGTCGTCGCCAACGATGAATTCATCGAGTTGCGGTGGCTTGACGCTGGTGCCGGCGAGCATGGCATGCGCCTGCCCACGATGGTGGGTCTGGTGCTGGAACAGGTGGCTGAGCACATCGTCCATGCGGTCGTGCTGGACACGGCTGCCGCGGTGGATCGCAATGACGCGGCTCAGTTCGACAGGACCCAGCGTGGTGCAAAGGTCTATCAGCCGCCGGTCGACGTCAAGCTGCGCGCCGTAGAGTGTGGACGGATCGCCGAACGGCTCCTCGTTTTCCCAGGCTTTCGGACCGAGCGTGCCGCCTTCGAGCGCGTCGACATAGAACCAGTCGACAATCAGGATGTGGTTCAGGGTTGCCTTCAACGATGGAAAGAAACTGATGCGCGGGCTTTCGAATTCGCCGGGTTGCAGTCCGGCGAGGGGGGCATGCAGCCGCCAGTTGGCCATGGCATTGTTGAGGGCGAGTTTGCGAAAGACGCGGGCAGGGTCGGTCATTTGGTGTCCAGATCTCCATCATGCCAGACGATGTGCTGCGGGTGCTCCGGTAGTGTTTCAATCTGTTCCGCAATGAAATAGGGCGGAATGTCCAGTTCGGTCAGTCCGGCTCTCGTCGCCTCGGCCCATCTGAATTCCAGGTCGCTTGAGCCGTCACGGACGCGGTGGATGATGTCCGTCGGATGGAAAGGGAAGCTGTCGGGCAGTTGCATGCGATAATACATGCCAAATTCATGACAGTCCCGGCCTTCGTAAAAGAAGAAATTCTCGACGGTCCAGAGCAGGGGACCAACCGTTGCCACCACGCCGAGTTCTTCCATCATCTCGCGAACGAGGGTTTGCTGCGAGGTCTCCCCGATCTCGGCGCGGCCACCGGGAAAGGTCCAGAAGGCCTCGTGGGTGGCGCGGTGTACCAGGACAAAACCATCGCGAAATGCCAACCCGGCAATGCGCATCTGGAACAGGCGCCCGTTCTTCTTCTTGATGCGGATGCGGTTGTCCATCAGGCCCTCCGTGGGAATGGCGGCGCGCGTCTATTCGTCTTCGAGGGTCAGGCGGAATTGGGCTGCCTCGAGGTCCTTCGGTGGCTGCATGCCGAGATGTTTCCAGGCATTGGCGGTCAGGACGCGGCCGCGCGGTGTGCGCTGGATGAAACCCTGCTGGATCATGTAGGGCTCGATGATGTCCTCGATCGCGTCTCTGGGCTCGGAAAGGCCGGCGGCGATTGTCTCGATGCCGACCGGGCCGCCGCCGAAATTCACAGCGATCATGTTGAGGTAACGCTTGTCGAGTTGATCAAGGCCCATATTGTCGACGAGCAGGCGGGTCAAGGCCTCGTCGGCGATTTCGCGGGTCACGGCCTCGGCACGGGCGACTTCGGCAAAGTCGCGCACGCGGCGCAAAAGGCGGCCGGCGATACGCGGCGTACCGCGGGCGCGGCGGGCGATTTCGCGGGCGCCGTCATCGGTCATGCCGAGCCCCATGAGCCTTGCACCACGGCGGACGATCAGTTCCAGTTCCTCGACGGTATAGAAGGCAAGGCGGACGGGAATGCCGAAACGGTCGCGCAGCGGCGTGGTCAGCAGTCCGAGGCGGGTGGTGGCGGCGACAAGCGTGAACTTCGACAGGTCGATCTTCACCGAGCGGGCGGCCGGGCCTTCGCCGATGATCAGGTCGAGCTGGAAGTCCTCCATCGCCGGATAGAGGATTTCCTCGACCGCGGGGCTCAGGCGATGGATTTCATCGATGAACAGAACGTCGCGCTCTTCGAGATTGGTGAGAAGGGCGGCAAGGTCGCCGGCCTTGGCGATGACAGGACCGGAGGTCGAGCGAAAATTGACGCCGAGTTCCTTGGCCATGATCTGGGCCAGCGTCGTCTTGCCGAGGCCGGGCGGGCCGACGAAGAGCACATGATCGAGCGCCTCGCCGCGGTTCTTCGCCGCCTCGATGAAGATCTTGAGGTTGGCCCGGGCTTCCGCCTGGCCGGTGAATTCATCGAGCGACTGCGGGCGAAGCGCCGTGTCGATGTCTTCGCCGCGTTTTTCCGGGGCCAGGATGGGGTTGTTTGTGGTCATGCGAGAAGTTCCATTCCGGGCACGCGGTCGGCGGCGCGTTTGTCGAAGGTCATCGTGATTCGGCAACCGAGTTCGCGGTTCTTGTGCGCAATGAAAATGTCTGCGAACTCCTCTTCACTCCGCTCCATTTCATCCAGTGCCAGCTCAATCACGTTCTCGTCCTCCAGCACCAGATTGTCGGAATCCAGAAATCCGGAGAGAATGCTCTTGAGTTCTTCTCTTGACATTTTTGCATGTCGGCGGGCCGTCCAGATGAACTCCAGCAGGACAGCGCTGTTGACGAAACCCGGATCTTCTGGCGTGAGGCCACCGATCAGCGAAATCGCCTGTCTCGATTGTGTCTCGTCATCCTGAAGCGTCAGTCGAAGCAAGATGTTGGTGTCGAGACCGATCATTCGCTTCGGGTCACATGTTCGACAACGGCATCGCCGATGGCCTCGTCGATTTCCGCAAGGGTCAAGGCAGGCGCGCCTGGGCGATGAAGGATGCCGGCCAGATCGATCAACCGCTTATTCTTTGCCTTTATCACGACGTCGCCGTTCCTGACGACATAGCGGATTCTGTCACCCGGTTTCAGCTTCAGAAGCTCTCTGATCTCTTGTGGGACTGTCGTTTGCCCCTTGGAGGTCATGGTTCCATAAAACACGCTCATCAGGATCTCCTTACAATTTCAGAATAGTAAGGAATTTGCTGTTTTGCAAGGAAATCACCGCGACAATTCCTTCAAGCCCAGCCGGATCAGCTTGGCGCTGTCGGTGTCCTCGCCGCCATTCTTCAATGCCGCAGCCACGGCATTGGCCGCCTGGTCGCGGGAATAGCCGAGATTGGTCAGCGCCGAGACCGCGTCGGCCACCGGTGCAGATGCCACGCCTTCGCCAAGTTCTTGCTTCAGGCCGATATTGGCGGCGGCTTCGCCGGCAAAGGCGGGTGCCTTGTTTTTCAGTTCGGTGACGATGCGCACGGCAACTTTCGGGCCGACGCCCGGCGCGCGCGACACCGATGTCTTGTCCTGCAAGGCAATGGCATTGGCCAGTTCGCCCGGCGTCAGGGTGGAGAGCACGGCCAGTGCCACCTTGGCGCCGACGCCCTGAACGGACTGCAGCAGATTGAACCACTCGCGTTCTAGCGCGCTCATGAAGCCGAAGAGCTTCAACTGGTCTTCGCGGACATAGGTTTCGATGAACAGGACCACGGCCTCGCCGGGCGAGCCGAGCCGCCCCAGGGTGCGCGACGAGCAATGGGCGACGTAGCAGACGCCGTGCACGTCGACGAGCACATGGTCGTCGCCGATTTCATCAATGGTGCCTTTGAGTTTGCCGATCATGAATTGTGTCCGCGCAATGCTGATTAAAGGGGATGGGTTTCGGGCGAGATGAGAGGCAGCAAGGGAAAGTAGCCGCTATATCTGGCGGGATCGCGGCTGAGTAGCCGATAGCCCTTCACCATGGCATGCGCGCCGATGTAGAAGTCGGGAAGCGGTGACCGTCGTTCGCCACCGGACCGGCGATACTGCAGGAACGCATGCCCGGCCGCAAAAGCAGCCTCCCATGGGAGTTCCTCGCGAGCAAACAGCCCAGGTGAAAGTGCGGCGTCGAGGTCGTCTTGCCTTGCATAGCCGGCAGCCATCTCGGCATAGATCAATGGATTGACCAGCAGAGATCCTTGCGCTTTCGCGGCAAGCAATTGCATGGTGGACCAGTCTGTAAAGGCACTCGGTGTATGGAAGACGTCAATCAGGACGTTCGTATCGACAAGGGTTTGCATCGATCAATCTCGCAACAGCCGGTAAAATTCGTCGCCGCTGAGCTCGCCGAGGGACATGGATCCCTGATGTCGTCGCAAGTGCTGCAAGAGTTCTCGTGCTTCGCGCTGGCTGGCGTCCACAGAAGGCTCGATCAGGCGCAACACGGCTTCGTCGCCGCGAAGCTCGAATTCGACCTCGCTGCCAGCCTGAATACCCAGATTGGACCGAACATTTTTAGGAATGGTAACCTGGCCTTTTTCAGTGACGCGCATTGTAATACCTCTGCGGTATTACTTAAAGCTGCGCCGAGAACAAGTCAAGAACAAATCAGGCGTTGGCCAGGACCTTGCGCATGCGTTCGCCGCCGCGATTGTGGGCGTGGCAGATGGCGATGGCCAGCGCATCGGCGGCGTCATTGCCCTTGAATTCTGCCTTGGGCATCAGGATTTTCAGCATCATGTGGATCTGTTTCTTGTCGCCGTGACCGACCCCGATGACCGCCTTCTTGACGGCGTTGGGGGCGTATTCTGCAACCGGCAGGCCGGCTCGGGCGGGGACGAGCATGGCGATGCCGCGGGCCTGCCCGAGCTTCAGGGTCGCCACCGCATCCTTGTTGACGAAGGTCTGCTCGACGGCCGCCTCGTGCGGCTGATAGGCATGCACGACTTCGGCCAGGCCGTCATGCAACTGGCACAGACGCGAGGCAAGATCCATGTCGCCATCGGAGGTCACCGTGCCGGAGGCGACGAAGCGCAATGAATTTCCAAGCGTCTCGATGACACCCCAACCACAGCGGCGGAGGCCCGGGTCAATGCCGATGATGCGAATCGTGCTGGTCATGAGAAACCCTAGTTCGAATGGCCGCATCTGTGCCAGTGAAATGTGAACAAAACAAAAACATCGTGGTTTGTTGTGTTTTATCATGATCCAGCCTTGGGGCGCGCAGCGATCGTGCCTACATTGGTTGGACAGCGTCAACTCAGGACATACGGCATGATCCCTTTCTCCATTCTCGACCTTTCGCCAATCGCGGAAGGCCATTCTGTTTCCGAGGCGCTTGATGCGTCGCGCCAGATGGCCCAGGCGGCCGAGGCCAATGGATATCTGCGGTTCTGGCTTGCCGAGCATCATGGCATGCCGGGTATTGCCAGTGCTGCGACTTCGATCGTGATCGCCCATGTCGGCGCCGCCACCAAGACGATCCGCATCGGCTCCGGTGGCATCATGCTGCCGAACCATTCGCCCTTGGTGATTGCCGAACAGTTCGGCACCCTGGAAGCGCTGTTTCCCGGCCGCGTCGATCTCGGCCTTGGTCGCGCACCCGGCACCGACATGCGCACGGCGCGGGCGCTGCGCCGCAATCTTGAGGCGGGCACCGAAAGTTTCCCGCATGATATCATCGAGTTGCAGCGATTGCTGGGGGAGCCGGCAGAAGAACATGACTTGCTCGCCGTTCCGGGCATGCGCAGCCATGTACCGTTGTGGATCCTGGGTTCGAGCCTCTATAGCGCGCATCTCGCAGCGGCCCTGGGGCTTCCTTATGCCTTTGCCTCGCATTTTGCGCCCGACCAGTTGATCGATGCGGTTCACATCTACCGCGAGCGCTTCCAGCCCTCGGCATCGTTGCAGAAACCCTATGTGATTGCCGGGGTTATGGGGGCCATCGCAGAGAACGATGAAACGGCCCAGTATCTATTCACCTCGGCGCAGCAGCAGTTCGTAAACCTGCGGCGCAACATCCGTCGGCCATTTCCGCGACCGATGACGATGGAGGGGTACTGGACCGATATGGAGCAGATTACAGTCGAGCATACCTTGCGTTATGCGATTGTCGGATCGCCCAAGACGGCGCGTGCCAAACTCGATGATTTCCTCTCCGAAGTCGGTCCTGACGAATTGATCATATCGATGCCGATCCATGACATTGCGGCGCGGTTGCGGTCGGTCAAACTGTTTGCCGAGGTGCGCAACAGCATATTTCAAGCGGCCTAGCGGCTTTATCGTCAAAAAGCCCATTTCTGCACCAGCGTTTTAACGCCGGATTAAAAATTCGAAGTGAATGCTGCCAGCAACAGAGGAGAGGTCCATCGCCGCCGGCGATGCGATCGTTTTTTTCTCTAGAGAGATGCAGCAGCCACCTTTGCGTGTTTGCGGCATGTCCAATGGGATCAACCATGGCTGCTCGTTTCAATTCGTTGTCGTTCAAAGTTATTGCCATCTTTCTCGTCCTGACGTTTGTCACCATCGCCTTGTTGAATGTCTTTGCCTATCGGACGTCGAACAGCGTCTTCCAGGCGCAGACCGAAAGCGCGATGGCGAGCACATTGACCTTCCGGGGCGACATGCTGGTGCAGCAGCTGAACGAGTTGCAGAACCAGGCAGCGTCGATCGCCAAGATCGAGACGCTGCAACAATCGCTGACCGGGTTGAAGAGCGGCTGGAACACGATCACCAAGAACTCCGGAGATGCCAAGGCTGAACTGCAGCGCGTGTTCGTGACGGAAAACCCCAACCCGGCCGCAGAGCGCGAAAAGCTGCTGAAGCCGGAAGGTCCGAGTGGCTTCTACTATTCGACGCATGAAACGACGCAGGCGCAGGTCGGCGGCTATCTGGCGCAGACCAGCTTCGACGACATGCTGATTGCCGATCAGAACGGCAATATCGTCTACACCTACCAGAAGGGGCCGGCCTTTGCCGAAAATGCCACGAAGGGCGCTTTGGCCGAAAGTGGCCTCGGCAAAGCATATGCGCGCAGCGTCGAAGCGGCCGCCAAGGCCGTGGACGATGTCGCCGCCGTCAGCTTTTCCGGTTTGAGCGTCGGTGCCGATGCCGCTTCGCCGGACATCTACTTCGCCGTTCCGATCGTCAAGCTGGGTGCCTACAAGGGCTCGATCCTGTTTGCCGTGAAGGCCGATGCGCTGGTCAACCTCCTGAGCAAGGGCATCGCCGCCGGCAGCAGCCAGCAGGCCTCGATCCTGTCTTCGGATGGTGCCGGCATCGGCCTGTCTGCCTCTGGTCAGCTGATCGACATCAAGGCTGACTTTACGGCAGCATCCGAGGGCATCACGGTCCAGGCGATCGATCGTGCGGATGGCGCGGCGCAGGCCTATGGCCGCAAGGTGTCGTTCGGGGGGCAGGAGTTCATCGTGACGGAAAGCGTGACCCTGGCTGAAATCGATGCGGGTTCGCTTAAGATCGCAACCATCCTGACGATCACGGGACTTGCGGCATTGGTGCTACTCGCCATTGCCACCGGTGTCCTGACCAACCGGTTGTTTGCCCCGCTCAAGCGGCTTGCCGCATTCACCGGTGCCGTTGCCGATGGCAAGATCGATGAGCCGGTTGCAAACCAGGACCGTGGTGACGAAATCGGCAGTATGGCGCGTGCGCTGGAACGGTTCCGCCAGGGACTGATCGAACAGCAGCGGCAGTCTGCCGAGCGCCGCGAGGAGCGTGAACGCGTCGATCAGGAACGTCGCCAGCGCATGGCGGAGCGCGACAGCGAGGCGCAATCGCTGCAGGCCGTCGTGCAGACGCTGGACGAGAGCCTCGACCGGCTTGCCGGCGGCGATCTTGCCTTCCAGATCGAGCAGCGTTTCCCGGCCGAGCTGGAAAGCCTCAGAAGCAATTTCAACAAGGCAATCCTGACCCTGAGCAATACGCTCAGCGGCATTGGCGGCAATTCGGTTGCGGTGCGCGAAGGTTCGCAGGAAATGCGTTCCGGCGCCGATCAGCTGGCTGAACGCACCGAGCGCCAGGCCGTGGCGATTTCCCAGGCGGCCAGCGCGATCAAGGACATTACCGGTGCGGTGAAAGTGCAGATTTCCCGCGCAGAAGATGCCAACAAGATCGCCCGTGCGGCGAAGGACGATACCGAGACTTCGGGCACGATCATGCGCGAGACAATCGCGGCGATGGAGGCAATCCAGGGCTCGTCGCAGGAGATCAACAAGATCATCTCGGTGATCGACGAAATCGCGTTCCAGACCAATCTTCTGGCGCTGAATGCCGGTGTCGAGGCAGCGCGTGCCGGTGAAAGCGGCAAGGGCTTTGCCGTCGTCGCGCAGGAAGTGCGCGAACTGGCGCAGCGCTCGTCGAATGCCGCCAAGCAGATCGCCAGCCTGCTGGCCAAGTCGACGACGGAAGTCGATCAGGGCGTGAAACTGGTCGAGCGGGCAGGGGCAGCGCTCGACGGCATCGGATCGCATGTTCTGGCGATCAACGGCCGGATCAGCGAGATCATGGAATCGACCCGTGAAGAGGCCCAGACGCTCGGTGATATCAACGGTTCGGTGAACCAGCTCGATGTCATGACCCAGCAGAATGCGGCGATGGTCGAGGAAACGACGGCCGCCATTCACAAACTTGCCAGTGAGGCAACCGAGATGGACCAGCGCCTCGGTCAGTTCACCCTTGGCCACGCGTCTCATCACGATGCTGACGTATCGCAGGGGTATCGACGCGCCGGCTAAGGCCGTTCGCAACAGGACAATCGGTCATGCAGGATGCGGGCGGGACTTTTCTCGCCCGCTTTATTGTTGTCTGCGCCGAAAGCAAAACGGAGATTGCAAAGAACATATCGAAACTTCGTGGTAAACAGATTGCAAAGGGGCAAGGTTAACAACCGTAGTTAAGCCGAACTTAACTTTTCCAATCCATTATCCATCCGAGATCAGGTTGTCGGCGTGTGCTGGCCTGATGCACAAAGCTGGATTTTTGGAGTATCCCGCCATGAAGATGACCTTTTTCGCCGTTGCTGCGGCCACATTGCTGGCAAGCTCGGCAGCCTATTCCGCAGATGTTTTTCAGCCGGAACCGCAGCCGATCATGGATGCACCGGAAGTCGCCGTTGCCGAAGCCTCCGGCTGGTACCTGCGTGGCGATCTCGGCTACAGCTTCAACCGGCTGCGTGGCGCCGAATTCTACCAGGGCTCCAACGCCACCGTGTCGGAATTCGACGATATCGACCTGAAGGACAGCTTCACGATCGGCGCCGGTATCGGCTACCAGGTCAACAGCTACCTGCGTACCGATCTGACCTTCGACTACATGAACAAGTCCGATTTCCGTGGTTCGACGTCTGGCGGCGGCGCCGGTTTCGGTGCCTGCGTCACGGCTTGTACCTCTGAAGACCTGTCGGCGCTTCGCGCCTACACGCTGATGGCCAATGCCTATATCGATCTCGGCAACTACGCCTATTTCACGCCTTATGTCGGCGCCGGTATGGGTGGATCCTACGTCCGCTGGGATAATCTCAACAACACGTCCTGCGCCGACGATGGCAGCGGTTGCGACGACACCGTCGAGCATGGCGGCCGTGGCAGCTGGCGCTTTGCCTACCAGCTGATGGCCGGTGCCTCGATCGACGTGACCTGCAACGTCAAGGCCGATGTCGGCTATCGCTTCCGCCACACGCTCGGCGGCGCGATGTTCGGCTACGAACAGAACGGTGGCCCGGGCTCGGACGACGGCTTCTACAGCCACGAACTGCATGCCGGTGCCCGCTACATGTTTGGCGGTTGCGCCCAGCCGGTGGCCTTCGAGCCGCCCCCGCAGGAAATCGTCTACAAGTAAGCATCTCCAGCACCGAAATCTGAAGGCCGCCTCCGGGCGGTCTTTTTTCGTTGTGGTGATGGGTGAGCGCGTTGTGACGGGCTCTGTTGGTGATCCGGTCACGACGAAAAATTTATCGTAAGCGACATTCACCGTCTTGACGGCGTCCCCGCTTGAGGATAGTTCCGACGGCGGGACACCTCTCCCCAACGAGAGGCCATATACCTGGAAGGGTAGTTTGACATGGTTGATATCGCCGCGCCGGCATTGCGCCCGGCAAATTCGCATTTTTCTTCTGGCCCTTGCTCGAAGCGTCCCGGTTGGTCGCTCGATGCGCTGTCCGATGCCCCGCTCGGTCGTTCGCACCGCGCCAAGGTTGGCAAGGACAAGCTGAAGCTGGCCATCGACCTTACCCGTGAAATTCTCAATGTACCTGCGGACTACCGCATCGGCATCGTGCCGGCCTCCGATACGGGTGCCGTTGAAATGGCCATGTGGTCGCTGCTGGGCGAACGTGGCGTCGACATGCTGTCCTGGGAAAGCTTCGGCGCCGGCTGGGTCACCGACGTGGTCAAGCAGCTCAAGCTTGCCGATGTGCGCAAGTTCAATGCCGACTACGGCCTGCTGCCCGATCTTTCCGCTGTCGACTTCGACCGCGACGTGGTGTTCACCTGGAACGGCACGACGTCTGGTGTCCGCGTTCCCAACGCCGATTTCATCCCGGTCGACCGCAAGGGCCTGACGATCTGCGACGCGACCTCGGCCGCTTTTGCGCAGGACATGGACTTCTCCAAGCTCGACGTCACCACCTTCTCCTGGCAGAAGGTTCTGGGCGGCGAGGGCGGCCATGGCATGATCATCCTGTCGCCGCGTGCCGTCGAGCGCCTTACTTCCTACGTTCCGGCCTGGCCGCTGCCGAAGATCTTCCGCATGACCTCGGGCGGCAAGCTGATCGAAGGCATCTTCACCGGCGAAACGATCAACACGCCGTCGATGCTCTGCGTCGAGGACTATATCGATGCGCTGAAGTGGTCGAAGTCGCTGGGTGGCCTTCAGGCGCTGATCGCGCGTGCCGACGCCAATGCCAAGGTGATCTTCGACTTCGTCGCGGCCAACGGCTGGATCGCCAATCTGGCACAGGTGGATGCCACCCGCTCCAACACGTCGGTCTGCCTGACGATTGCCGATCCGGATGTGCTGGCGCTCGACGCCGACGCCCAGGCCGCGTTTGCCAAGGGCATGGTGACGCTGCTCGACAAGCAGGGTATCGCGTTCGACATCGGTGCTTACCGTGATGCGCCAGCGGGCCTGCGCATCTGGGCCGGTGCAACCATCGAAACTTCCGACATGGAAGCCCTGATGCCGTGGCTGACCTGGGCCTACCAGACCCAGAAGGCGACGCTTTCCAAGGCTGCGGCCTGAACCAATTCCGGCTCCGCCCTATCGGCGGAGCCACTGCATCCCATCATTTTTTCTGAAACGAACTCTTTCAAGGAGGCCTCGTCATGGCACCTCGCGTTCTCGTATCCGATGAACTGTCGGAAACCGCCGTCCAGATCTTCCGCGACCGCGGCGTCGAAGTCGATTTCCAGCCGCAACTCGGCAAGGACAAGGACAAGCTGGCCGAAATCATCGGCAACTACGATGGCCTTGCTATCCGCTCCGCCACCAAGGCGACGGAGAAGCTGATCGCTGCTGCGACCAATCTCAAGGTCATCGGCCGCGCCGGCATCGGCGTCGACAATGTCGATATCCCGGCGGCTTCGCGTCGCGGCATCATCGTGATGAACACGCCCTTCGGCAACTCGATCACCACGGCCGAACATGCCATTGCCCTGATGTTTGCCGTTGCCCGCCAGCTGCCGCAGGCCGATGCCTCGACCCAGGCCGGCAAGTGGGAAAAGTCGAAATTCATGGGTGTCGAAATTACCGGCAAGATGCTCGGTGTCATCGGTGCCGGCAATATCGGCGGTATCGTCTGCAAGAAGGCGATCGGCCTTGGCATGCATGTTCTGGCCTATGACCCCTTCCTGTCGAACGAGCGCGCCCGCGAAATGGGCGTCACCAAGGTCGAACTCGACGAGCTGCTGGCCAAGGCGGACTTCATCACCCTGCATGTGCCGATGACCGACAAGACGCGCGGCATTCTCGGCCGTGAAAACCTCGCCAAGACCAAGCCCGGCGTGCGCATCATCAACTGCGCCCGTGGCGGCCTGGTCGATGAGGCAGCGCTCGCCGAAGCGATCAAGTCCGGCCATGTCGCCGGTGCAGGTTTCGACGTTTTCGAGGTGGAGCCTGCCAAGGAAAGCCCGCTGTTTGGCCTGCCTAACGTCGTCTGCACGCCGCATCTCGGCGCGTCGACCACGGAAGCGCAGGAAAATGTCGCCTTGCAGGTCGCCGAGCAGATGTCGGACTATCTGGTCAAGGGTGCGGTCTCGAACGCGATCAACATGCCGTCGATCACAGCCGAGGAAGCGCCGCTGCTGAAGCCGTTCATCCGGCTTGCCGACGTGCTCGGCTCGTTTGCCGGCCAGATGACCGAAAACCCGATCAAGGAAATCGAGATCCTCTATGACGGCGTGACCTCCGGCATGAACACCAAGGCGCTGACATCGGCACTGCTTGCCGGTCTCATCCGCCCGCAGGTGGCCGACGTCAACATGGTCTCGGCCCCGATCATGATCAAGGAAAAGGGCGTCATCGTCTCCGAGGTCAAGCGTGACAAGACGGGCGTGTATGACGGCTACATCAAGCTGACGGTAACGACAGAAAAGCAGTCCCGCTCGATCGCCGGCACCGTCTTCTCCGACGGCAAGCCGCGCTTCATCCAGATCAAGGGCATCAACATGGATGCCGATGTCGGCGCCAACATGATCTACATTTCGAACACCGACGTTCCCGGCATGATCGGCTTCATGGGTACCACGCTCGGCAATGCCAAGGTCAATATCGCCAACTTCCAGCTTGGCCGCGACCAGGAAGGCGGCGATGCGATCGCGCTGCTTTATGTCGATGGCCCGGTCGAACAGGCGGTCCTGGACCAGTTGACGGCAAACCCTGCCATCAAGCAGGCGAAACCGCTGGTGTTCAACATCGACTGAGCGGCTCGGTTAATCGAAGTCTTCCAACGGCGCGGGGTCAAACCCGCGCCGATTGCGTTTCCGCTGCTGTCGTCAGGCAATCCATTACATAAAGAAAACTATATGCGTTGAACTGACGCATGGCGGGTTGTCGCATTGAACCTGTGATGCAAGGGTATATTTGACTTCTATCATCCCGCGGGGACCATTTTCCCCGTCCAGGAACGAAGGACGCAATAGACCATGTTTGAGAACTTCGATGCCCAAATCCTGGCGCGCGCGCAATTCGCGTTCACGGTTTCCTTCCACATCATCTTTCCTGCCTTTTCCATCGGCCTTGCCAGCTATCTCGCTGTACTCGAAGGTCTCTATCTGTGGAAAAAAGACAAGGTCTATCTCGAGCTCTTCGATTTCTGGAAGACGATCTTTGCGGTCGCCTTCGGCATGGGTGTCGTGTCCGGCATCGTGATGTCCTACCAGTTCGGCACGAACTGGAGCGTGTTTTCCGACAAGGCGGGTCCGGTCATCGGACCTCTGATGGGTTACGAGGTTCTGACGGCCTTCTTCCTCGAAGCGGGTTTCCTCGGGGTTATGCTGTTCGGACGACAGAAGGTCGGGCCGGGGCTGCATTTCTTTGCAACCCTGATGGTCGCCTTCGGCACGCTGATCTCGGCCACATGGATCCTCTCGGTCAATTCCTGGATGCAGACGCCCACCGGCTTTGCGATCAACGATGTCGGTCAGTTCGTGCCGGTCGACTGGTGGAAGATTGTCTTCAATCCATCCTTTCCCTATCGCCTGACGCATATGGTCATCGCCGCCTACCTGACCACTGCCTTCGTCGTTGGCGCAGTCGGTGCCTGGCATCTGCTGAGGCGCACCGCGCCGCGCCGTGCGGGCGTGATGTTTTCCATGGCGATGTGGATGGCGGCGATCGTGGCGCCGATCCAGATCATGGCCGGTGACGCGCATGGCCTGAACACGCTGGAACACCAGCCGGTCAAGGTCATGGCGATGGAAGGCCATTTCGAAAGCCATCCGGACGGTGCGCCGCTGATCCTGTTCGGCATTCCCAACACGGCGGAAAAGCGGATCGACTATGCGATCCAGATCCCCAAACTGTCGAGCCTGATCCTGAAGCATGACCTCGATGCGCCGCTTGATGGCCTCGACACCGTCCCCGACGACAAGGAGCCGCCGGTCGCAATCGTCTTCTGGTCTTTCCGCGTCATGGTCGGTATCGGCTTCGCGATGCTCGGTGTGGGCCTTTTCAGCCTGTACTGTCGCTGGCGCGGGACCCTTCACGAGAACCGCTGGATGCATCGGGTGGCGTTGCTGATGGGACCTTCCGGCTTCGTCGCCGTATTGGCCGGCTGGATCACCACCGAGGTTGGGCGTCAGCCTTATACGGTCTACGGCCACCTGCTGACGGCGGATTCCATCTCGCCGATCGCAGCCCCGGCAGTTGCCGCTTCGCTGATCGCCTTCGTCATTGTCTATTTCATCGTCTTCGGGGCAGGGACCTTCTACATTCTCAGGCTGATGGCTCGCCTGCCGCGCGATCCGATGCCGGATCTCGACGATGGTCCTATCCGAACCTCCGGCATCACACCAGCGGCACAGACCGGTCATCATGGAGGCAAACATGGCCATTGATCTTCCCTTCATCTGGGCCGGCATCATCGCCTTTGCCGTGCTTGCCTATGTCATCCTTGACGGCTTCGACCTCGGCGTCGGCATCCTGTTTCCGTTCTTCCCCGAGAAGCACGACAAGGATCTGATGATGAATTCGGTGGCGCCCGTGTGGGACGGCAACGAGACCTGGCTGGTGCTGGGCGGCGGGGGGCTGCTTGCCGTCTTTCCGCTCGCCTATGCGACGATCCTGCCTGCGCTCTACGCGCCGCTGATCATCATGCTGCTTGGCCTGATCTTCCGCGGCGTCGCCTTCGAATATCGCTGGCGTACCAACCGGGCCGAATATCTGTGGAACTGGGCCTTTACCGGCGGTTCGATCGTTGCAGCCTTTTCCCAAGGTGTGGCACTCGGAGCGCTGGTGCAGGGCATTCCGGTCACCGACCGGGCCTATTCGGGCGGCTGGTGGGATTGGCTCACCCCGTTTTCGCTGGCGACCGGCGTTGCGCTGGTGATCGGATATGGCCTGCTCGGGGCGACCTGGCTGGTGTTGAAAACCGAAGGCCATCTGGCAGAGAGAAGCCGGGGCTTTGCGTTCAAACTGGCGTTCGCCACGGTTGGCGCCATGGGCGTCTTCAGTCTCTGGACGCCGTTTCTCGAGCCGCTCTATCTCGACCGCTGGTTCGGATTTCCGACGATGATCTTTTCCGTCATCGTGCCGCTGCTCGTGCTGGGGTGCCTCTACCTGATCATTTCCGGGCTGAAGCAGGGGCGGGATGTGCAGCCTTTTCTGGCGTCGCTCGGTCTCTTTGTGCTCGGCTATGTCGGCATCGGGATCAGCTTCTATCCCTATATCGTGCCGACGTCTCTGACGATCTGGGAGGCTGCGGCACCGGATGAAAGCCTTGCCTTCCTGTTGGTCGGGGCCGTGGTGCTGGTGCCGATGATCCTCTGCTACACGGCTTATGCGTATTGGGTTTTCCGGGGCAAGCTCAATCCGGATGAGGGTTATCACTGATGCAGAAGGGCACGATGACATCGCGACTTCTGTGGTTCGTCGGGCTCTGGCTCGCCGGCGTCGTGAGCATCACGATTGTCGGTGGCATCATCAAGATCTGGCTGGGTGCCTGACGAGCTGACATTGTTTTGATTGGAAATATGACCGCCCGGCCTTCAAAAGAGGCTGGGCGATCTCCATATGTTAGCCCAAGGGCGTAAAAGCCTTCAGAATCATAACAAAGGGGTAGGAAACGCGATGCGGCGTTACGGTAAGATTTTTGCATCTCTCGCACTTGGTTTGATGGTCACGCTGATGGCCGTCGATTTCGCCGAGGCGAGACGGGCAAGTGGTGGCTTCGGCAGTCGCGGAACGCGCACGTTCAGCGCGCCCTCAGCCACGCGCACGGCGCCGACAACGGCAGCTCCGATCGAGCGTACCATGACGCCGCGCACCAATGCGACGCAGCCGGGTGCGAGCCAGACCGCAGCGCAGACCCGCAATGGCCAGCGTCCCGGCCTGTTCGGCGGTCTTGCCGGTGGTCTGATGGGCGGTCTGCTGATGGGCGGCCTGTTCGGCATGCTGATGGGCTCGGGCTTCGGCGGTGGCTTCGGTTTCCTCGGCCTGCTGTTGCAGGGTGTGTTGATCTTCTTCCTGATCCGCTTTGCCATGCGCATGTTCGCCAACCGCCAGCCGTCCTATTCGGGTGGCCCGAATGGTGGCAATAGCGCCGGCTTCGGTGGCATGGCGCGCAATGATGCGCGCGGGGAGCAGGGACCGTCGAGCGGTTCGTCGTTCCAGATCCCGCGCATCGGTGGTGGATCGGTTGCGCCTGCTTCGGTTGCAAAGCCGGGCCAGACCGACGAGATCGGCATTGCCCAGAAAGATCTCGAATATTTCGAGACGCTGCTGCAGCAGATGCAGGCGGGTTATGCACGCGAGGATTACAGCGCGCTTCGCCGGATCACCACGCCGGAAGCCATGTCCTATCTCGCCGAGGAACTCAGCGAAAATGCCACCAAGGGTGTCAAGAACGAGGTGCGCGACGTGCATCTGGTGCAGGGCGATGTGTCTGAATCCTGGCGCGAGGGCGATGTCGATTATGCGACGGTCGCCATGCGTTATGAGAGCATCGACTATGTCGTCGATCGCCAGAGCGGCAAGCTGATCAATGGCGACGACCACAACCCGTCGGAATCGACCGAGATCTGGACCTTCGTCCGCCGCCCCGGTGCGGATTGGCAAATCTCGGCCATTCAGGCTGTTGCGCAGTACGAATAAGCGTTCAGCTATCGGTGCAGAATGAGAAGAGGCAGGGCACCGGCGCCCTGCCTCTTTTGTTTTGCGCTGTTATCAGATTGCTGGGCTTTGTCCGGTCGTGCGGTCTCCCCCTCATCCCCCTGCCGGGACCCTCTTCCCGCAGGCGGGGAGAAGAAATGCGCCACAGCGTTGTCATCCCCTCGTCCCGCTTGCGGGGAGAGGGCAGGGTGAGGGGCCTTCCCTATAGAGTAAGATGGCTGCACCTCAGTCCGGGCACTGCTTCAGCTGTGACGCATAGGTATAGGTGATGCTGGTGAAGCGCTTGGCGCCGTTTAGGGCTTCCGGGCGGTTCTTGTAGGCGCCGCGCAGATATCCAGCCTGGCCGGAATGATAGGCGAGATAGAGCTTGTAGGGGTCGTTCAGCGGGATGCCGGTCTTCGACGCACTCTCGCGGTGATACCAGCCGATGAACTGCATGGCATCGCCGAAATCGGTGCGGCGGGCGCCCCAGCGGCCGGTTTCGCGCTGGTAGCGCTCCCAGGTGCCGTCGAGTGCCTGCGAATAGCCGTAGGCGCTCGACTGGCGTTTCCACGGGATGAAGCCGAGGAGCTTCTTGCGTGGCGGTCGCGCCGTCGCGCGGAAACTCGATTCCGTATAGATCGTCGCCATCAGGATCGGCACCGGAACGCCATATTCCCGCTCGGCCTTTTGCGCGGCACTGCGCCAGTTGTTGAACAGCCCGTCGCGCTGCTCGAAGATCGCGCAGGCATTGCGAGTCTGGCTCGGGGGCTTGGCACAGGCCGACAGCATCAGCATGACGCCAATGGCGGAAACAACAGCGGTACGCATAACTAAACCTCGCTTCGTCAGGCTCAGTTTATTACCTAAAATTTAACGAAAGGTTTTCTTAACACACTGGATCTCACATCACCGGAAATGGTGATGGCGGATAGCCGTTTGTGCGGCCATGATCGTGGCTTGGCGGGTGCGCAGACTTGCGTGCGTGTGGTGAAATGTCAGCTCCTGACGCGCCGCGCCAGCCGGGAAGCTTGGCGCATTTGCAAAGTGCATACACTTCGTCGATGGCCGCGAACCGGATCGCACCGTTGATCTTGCTAATTTGTATTTGAGAAATTTGGTAGCGGGAGGCGGACTTGAACCGCCGACCTTGGGGTTATGAATCCCACGCTCTAACCACCTGAGCTATCCCGCCACACATTCGGATCATTGGCTTTTGCGGCCCGCCGTCCGAAGCGTTGGGCGGCTTATAAGGCGTTGCTCTGACCAAAGTCAAGCGCAGTGAAAGCAAAAAGAACTCTGCTTTCACTGCCTTTTTCTTTCCCGGCCTTAAGCCGCGACCGGGCTTGCCAAAAGTGCCTTCAGCGCGGCATCCGCGCTTTCCGAGCGGGCCGAGCGCTCGATGAAGCCGCCGCCATAGACGCGGGCATCGGGTCCGGGGGCGGAATAGAGCACGCAGGCCTGGCCGGGGGCGACGCCGGCTTCGCCGATCTCCAGATCGACATAGACGCCGGTTGCGTCTGCATGCAGGACCGCCGGTGTCGGCGGGCGAGTGGACCGGACCTTGGCGAAGCAGGCAAAACCGCTCGCCGCTTCTTCCTCAAGGGTGAAGTCGCCAAGCCAGTTGATGTCGCGCAGATAGACGCGATGCGTCTCCAGCGCTTCCTTCGGGCCGACGATGACGCGGCGCGAGCGGGCGTCGAGATAGACGACATAAAGTGGATCGCCGGTGGCAACGCCCAGGCCCTTTCGCTGGCCGATGGTGTAATGCAGGATGCCTTCGTGCTGACCAAGCACCCGGCCATCCAGATGCACGATGTCGCCGGCCAAAGCCGCATTCGGCTTCAGCTTGTTGATGATATCGGCATATTTGCCCTGCGGTACAAAACAGATGTCCTGGCTGTCAGCCTTCTTGGCGACGACGAGGCCCATGTCTTCGGCGAGCGCCCGGGTCTCCGCCTTGGACAGATGGCCAAGCGGAAAGCGCAGGTAGTCGATCTGTTCTTGGGTGGTGGCAAACAGGAAGTAGCTCTGGTCGCGCTCGTTGTCGATCGGGCGGAATAAGGCACGATGGTTCGGGTCGTTGGCCAAGGGCACCGACTTGGAGCGGATATAGTGGCCGGTTGCCAGCGCGTCGGCACCGAGTTCTCGTGCCGTCGCCAGGAGATCGGCAAACTTGACGGTCTGGTTACAGGCAACGCAGGGGATCGGCGTTTCGCCGGCGACATAGCTTTCCATGAACGGGTTGATCACCGTGTCGCGGAAACGCTGTTCGTAGTCGAGCACGTAATGGGGAATGCCGAGCGTTTCGCAGACGCGGCGCGCATCGTCGATATCCTGGCCGGCGCAACAGGAGCCGGCGCGATGAACGGCGGCGCCATGATCGTAGAGCTGCAGCGTGATGCCGAGCACGTCATAGCCCTGGCGTTTCAGGATGCCGGCCACGACGGAGGAGTCGACGCCGCCCGACATGGCGACGACAACGCGCGTATCTTCCGGTCTCTTGTCAAAATCCAGCGTGTTCACGGGCTTCGTCTCTGTGCGTTCGAAAGACCGTTTGTCACCGCAACTCTGCGGGATCAGGGCATATTCCAAAGGGGGTAAGCCCATTTGCCGATACCGGTCCGATTGTTGAGGGATATAGAAAGGAATGCCCCTTCATGCAAGAGCGCTGATTCGCACAAAGCCTTGCAGCAAGGGCGAAAGCGCCGAGGAGACCATAGCACCATGTCCGTCATGCTCACCGTTAACCCCGAGATCTTTCCGATTGCCGGTGCCTTCACCATCTCGCGTGGGTCGCGGACCGAAGCCAGGGTGGTGACGGTGACGCTCACCGATGGTCCGTATATCGGACGCGGGGAATGCGTGCCCTATGCGCGCTATGGTGAGACGGTCGAGGGTGTGGTCGAGGCGGTAGCAGCGCTGTCGGAAGAGATTGCCGATGGGCTCGATCGCATCGGATTGCAGTCGCGGCTGGAACCCGGAGCGGCCCGCAACGCACTCGATTGCGCATTCTGGGATCTCGAGGCCAAGCGGGCGGGCCGGGCCGTCTGGCAACTGGCGGGTCTTGGCGAACCGATGGCTCTGCAGACCACCTATACACTGTCGCTCGGATCGCCGGCCAGCATGCGGGTAGCGGCCGAGCGCGAGGCGGGCAGGCCGCTTTTGAAGGTCAAGCTGGGTGGCGAGGGCGATATCGAGCGGATCGAAGCCGTTCGTGCAGGCGCGCCGCGTTCGGCGATCATCGTCGATGCCAACGAGGGCTGGACGCTGGATCAATACAAGGCGCTGGCGCCGGTGTTGCTGAAGCTTGGCGTGACGCTGGTCGAGCAGCCGTTTCCGGCCGGTGCCGACGATGCGCTGTTCGGGCTGGAACGGGTGCTGCCCGTCTGCGCCGACGAGAGCTGCCATGATCGCCATTCGCTGGATGCGCTGAAAGGCAAATATGATGCGGTCAACATCAAACTCGACAAGACCGGTGGCCTGACCGAGGCGCTTTTGATGCGCGATGCAGCGGTGGTCTCCGGTTTCGAAATCATGATCGGCTGCATGGTCGGCACTTCGCTTGCGATGGCGCCCGCCTTCCTGGTGGGGCAGGGGGCGGCTTTCGTCGATCTCGACGGGCCGTTGCTGCTGGCGAAGGATCGCGATGCGGCGATTGTCTACGACGGCTCGACGATGCAGGTGCCGCCGACCGAGCTGTGGGGGTAATGCACCGCAGCCTCAGCGCCTGGCTGTCGCGGCACCGTTGACTGCAAGCCAGATCATGTGTTTTGCCCCGCCACCCTTGCGGCTGGCGCGGGTCGGGACTTCCTCCGCAGCGAGGCCTATATCGCGGAGGCGTTTGGTAAAGCGGGGATCGGGACCGGACGACCAGACGGCGAGCACGCCGTTCTTGCGCAAGGCGGCCTTGGAGGCGCGCAGGCCGTCGAAATCATAGAGGCTGTCGTTCTCTTCGCGGGTCAGGCCGTCCGGGCCATTGTCGACGTCGAGCATGATGGCATCAAACGTGTCGCGCGACTTCGCGATCAGGGCTCCGACATCGCCGACATGAATGGTGACGCGCGGATCATCGAGGCTGCCCTTATAGATTTCCGCCATCGGGCCGCGTGCCCATTCAACGACGCCCGGCACCAGTTCGGCAACCGTGACCTTCGCATCTTCAGGCAGGATGGCAAGCGCCGCGCGCAGGGTGAAGCCCATGCCAAGGCCGCCGATCAGGATATGCGGACGCGTGTGGCCCGCGATGCGTTCGAAGGCGAGGGTGGCGAGCGCCTCTTCGGAGCCACTGAGGCGGCTGTTCATCAGCTCGTTGGTGCCAAGCATGATGGAGAATTCGGTGCCGCGCTGTTTCAGGCGCAGTTCACTGCCGCCGGGAATTGCGGCCGTGTCGAGCTGGATCCAGGGAAGCATGGCAGACCTCGTGGCGGAATGATGCGCTCCCGTACCATGTGGCCGGACCAGGGTTCAACCGAAAGGCTGCTGCTTGCGTACCGATACGTGACGATTGGGCCTTGCGGTGGTCGGCTGCTGCGGCGCATCCTATCGATCCCCCGTTCGTTCCAAGCCTGAGCCGTGCAGGAGAATGCCGATGCCCGCCCCGAAGAACAGCTTCAAGACCGCACTCCTCGAAAATGACGAGGTCCTTGTCGGGCTCTGGGTGGCACTGGCCAGTCCGCATGTGGCGGAAGTCTGTGCAGGGGCAGGTTTCGACTGGATCCTGATCGACGGCGAGCATGGCCCGAATGATATTCCGCTGATCGCGGCGCAACTCGCAGCCGTTGCTCGCCATCCGGCCCATCCGGTCGTGCGGCTTCCGGTCGGCGAGACCTGGCTGATCAAGCAGGCGCTCGACATCGGTGCGCAGACGCTGATGATCCCGATGGTCGAGACGGCGGAACAGGCCGAGCAACTGGTCAGGGCGCTGCGTTATCCGCCCGAGGGTGTGCGTGGCATGGGCGCGAGCCTGGGGCGTGCCTCCGATTTCGGGCGCATTGCCGACTATGCCGAGACCGCCAATGCCGAAATATGTCTCATCGCCCAGATCGAAAGTCGCCTCGGTATCGAGAATGCGGATTCCATCCTTGCCAAGCCGGGCGTGGATGCCGTGCTGATCGGCCCGGCCGACCTTGCGGCCGACATGGGCTATCGCGGCCATGCCACGCATCCGGCGGTGATGGCGGCCGTCGAAACGCTGATCGGCAAGATCGTCGCGGCGGGCAAGCCGGCTGGCATCATGTCCGGCGATGCTGCCATGCTCGCCATGGCCCGCAAGGCCGGTATCCGGTTCTTCGCCCAGGCAACCGATGTCGGCTTGCTCGCCAAGGCAGCCGCCACGCTTGCCGATGCCATGCGCGGCTGATCCTTCTCCCAAGATCGTCAAATGGATTTTCAATGAAGCTTTCTCTTGATGCCGCGCAGTCCCTTGTGGTCGGCGCCCTCACGCGCTCCGGCGTGGATGCCGACAATGCCGCATCGGTCGCCCGCGCACTGGTCAGTGCCGAGGCCGCCGGCCAGGGCGGCCACGGGCTGCGGCGCGTGCCGGCCTATTCGGCGCAGGCCAAGGCCGGCAAGGTCGATGGGCGCGTTGCACCGCGTGCGGTCAGGCCGCGCCCGTCCGTACTTGCGATCGATGCGATGAATGGGTTTGCCTATCCGGCGCTGGATCTGGCGGTGGCCGAGTTGCCGGCGATCGCCAAGGCACAGGGCATTGCGATTGCCTCGATCTATCGTTCGCATCATGCCGGCGTGATGGGGCTGACGGTCGAGCGGTTTGCCGAACAGGGGCTGGCCGCGATGATGTTTGCCAATGCACCGGCGTCGATCGCTCCCTGGGGCGGCAAGAAAGCGCTGTATGGCACCAATCCGATCGCGTTTTCGGTGCCGATCGCTGGCGGCGATCCGATCACCGTCGATCTGGCGATTTCCAAGGTGGCGCGCGGCAAGATCATGGCGGCGCGGCAAAAGGGCGAGGCCATTCCCGACGATTGGGCATTCGACCTCGACGGCAATCCGACCACCGATGCGGAAGTTGCGATGACCGGCATGATGGCACCGCTCGGCGGTGCCAAAGGTGCGGCACTGGCGATGATGGTGGAGATCCTGTCGGCCGGCATTACCGGGGCGAACTATGCCTTCGAGGCCTCGTCGCTGTTTGACGACAAGGGGCCACCGGTGGCGCTCGGCCAGACGATCATCGCCATCGATGCCACCGCGACCGGCGGTTCCGGCGTGTTCGACCGGCTGGCATTGCTGGCCGACGAGATCGGCGCACAGGAGGGCGTGCGCATTCCCGGCCGTCGCGGACAGGGCCTGTCGCGCACAGCCGGTGCCGAGGGCATCGAGATCGAGGACGATGTGATCGCGGCAATCGAAGCTATCGCTTGAGTTTTGCTGTCCAGACCAGCGTGCGACATCAGTCCGGATCGGTGTAGTCGTTGCGGTTGATGCCATGGCGCTGCAGCTTGTCGTAGAAGGTCTTGCGCGGGATGCCGAGGGCGTCCAGCGTCCTTCGCACATCGCCATCGTTGTCGCGCAAAGCCTGGCGGATCAGATTGCCTTCGTGATGCTCGATGCGTTCCGGCAGGCTGAGGCCTTCAGTTGCGCCCGATGGTTCCAATATTGCCTGCGGCGGCGGCGTGATGCCGAGCACGATGCGTTCGGCATAGTGGGCAAGCTCTCGGACATTGCCGGGCCAGGCGTGGGTGTCGAGGTGGCGGGCGATGTCGCCGGTCAGGGCCGGCACATCGCGCTTGAAGCGTTCGGCGGCGCGGGCGGTGAAATGCGAAAACAAAAGCGGAATGTCGGCGCGGCGTTCCCGGAGCGGCGGGATAGAGACGGTGACGACGTTGAGCCGGTAATAGAGATCCTCGCGAAAATCGCCCCGTTCGGCCGGATTGCCGAGGTCGACCTTGGCGGCGGCCACGACACGCAGATCGACCGGTCGCACCTCGTTGATGCCAAGGGGTGTGACTTCGCGCATTTCCAGGACGCGCAGCATCTTGACCTGGGTTGCCGGCGGCATGCTTTCTATTTCGTCGAGAAACAGCGTGCCGCCGCTTGCATGTTCGATACGGCCGATGCGTTTCTTCTGGGCACCGGTAAAGGCGCCTGCCTCATGGCCGAAGAATTCGCTCTCGATCACGGTTTCCGGCAGAGCGCCGCAGTTGAGCGCGACGAAATTGCCGCGGTTGCGCCGGCTCCAGCGGTGCAGGAGCGTGGCGACGACCTCCTTGCCGCTGCCGGTCTCGCCGGCGACCAGCACGTCGATATCGGTGTCGGCGATCTGGCGCAGTGTCTGGCGTAGATGTTCCATGGCCGGCGTCTGGCCGATCAGCGGCAGGTCGTCCTGGCTTGCCTCGGCTGCCTTGCGCAGCCTGCGGTTCTCGATCACCAGCCGGCGCATGTCCGCGGCGCGGCTGACACTCTGTACGAGGCGGTCGGCGGCAAACGGCTTGGCGATGAAATCATAGGCGCCGTTCTGCATGGCCCGCACTGCCATGTCTATGTCGCCATGGCCGGTGATCAACAGGACCGGCAATTCCGGATCGAGTGCCTTGATCCGGGAGAACAGTTCCAGGCCATCCATGCCGGCCATGCGGATGTCGCTGACGACGACGGCATCGAGGTCGGGTGAAAGCAGGGCGAAAGCCTGGCTTGCAGACGGAACGTCGCGGACGGTGAAACCGGCAAGCTCCAGCGTCTGGCGGGTCGCGTGCCGCAGAGCCGTATCGTCGTCGACGAGGATGATGTTCGTGCCTTTGTTCATCGGCCGACACGCTTCAGGGTGACGGTGAAGGTGGTTCCGGCAGGCGTGCTGTCGACGCCGATGCGGCCTGCGTAGTCGCTGACAATGTCCTTGCAGATGACAAGACCCAGACCGAGGCCGCTGTCCTTGGAGGTGTTGAACGGGGTGAACAGGTTTTCCAGGACCGCCGGCGGGATGCCCGGTCCGTTGTCGGCGATGTCAATCGCCACCTCGTCAGTGCCTGCGGGGGCAAGGCTGACGACGATGCGACCGTCGGCGCGGCCATCCACGGCTTCCAGCGCATTCTGCAGCAGGTTGATCAGCACCTGTTCCAAGCGGATGCGGTTGGCCGAGACAGTGACGCCTTCGGGGATCATCTGCACCTTCAGCATGTCGAGGCTGCCGGCGAAGCGGCTGCGCAAGAGCAGCAGCGCGCCGTCCACGGCGGTTTTCAAGGCGACGGGTTCGGCGGCGGCACGGCCTTTCCGGGCGAAGCCGCGCAACTCGTTGGTGATGGCGCCGATGCGGTCGGTCAATGCGCTGATGGAGTTCAGGTTTTCTGATGCCGGCGCGGTTTCTCCCCGGGAGAGATACGTGTTTGCATTGTCGGCATAGGCGCGGATTGTTGCGACCGGCTGGTTGATCTCATGGGCAACACCGGCGGCCACCTGACCGAGGATGGCCAGCCGGTTGGCCTGAACGAGTTCATGCTGGACGGTCTGCAAACGTGTCTCCGTCGAGCGATGCTCGCCGATTTCGGTCTGGAGATGGTCGCGGGCGATCGTCAGCTCGCTTGTCCGGGCGGCGACCTTGCGTTCCAGATCGTTGCGGGCGGCACGCTCGGCTTCCTGGCGGCGCATTGCCCTGTCTCGACGATAGAGCAGGATGGCTGCCAGCGCGATCAGCGGGAGAACAACCACGAGCGCGGCGAGCCGCGCCTGCCAGATACCCGCAGTCATGACATCTGCGGCAGGCGCGAAGACATGCATCTTCCACGGCGTGCCCGGCACATCCAGGGTCACGGACATATGCGGCTGTTGCGGCATGCCGTCGCCCGGCTCGGTCGACACCATGTGGTGACCATCGAGATCCAGCAATTGCCAGACTGGCAGCGCCTCCAGCGACGCCTCGCCAAATTGCAGACTTGCGCGCACGGCAATCCGTTCCTGCGGGGGGATGTCATCCGTGCTGAGGAAGCGCCATTCCGGCCGGCTGGTGATCAGCACGATGCCGTGGTTGTCGGTGACGAAGGTTGACCTGCCGGTCTTGCCCCAGTCGCGCTCCAGGACATCGAACTCGACCTTGACGACGACGATGCCAACAGTGGCGCCGCTTTCATCGCCAACGCGTTGCGACAGATAGAGGCCGGGCCGCTTGCTGACATTGCCCAGGGCATATTGCTCGGCGCGCCCCAGAGCCATGCCACGCGTAAAATATTCGCGGAAATTATAATCATTGCCAACAAAACTGTCGGGCTCTTGCCAGTTGCTGGCCGCGATCGCGATGCCATCGCGACCGACGACATAGATGACCGCAGTTTTCGTGCCGAGAACCAGCGCTTCGAGTTTCCTGTTCAGGCCTGCAACGGCTTCGGCCGTCGGGTTGGCCAGCGCGTCGCTGACCTGCATGTCTGCAGCCAGTACCAGCGGCAGCGCGCGGGGGCGTTCGAGCGTTGCCTGCAGGAGTGCCCGTTTCAGTTCTGCGTCATCGGTTACATCCTCGGCGAGGCTTGCCACCGCACTGCGCAGGCCAGCGTCGCCGGCGAAGAACAGGCTGCCCGCGAGTGCAACTAGCGACAGCAGCAGGAAGGCCAGCCAGACTGCTCGGCTGTTGACGGAGGCTGCTGGCACATCCGGTGACGATGGCGTGGTTGAGGTCATGTCGAATTGTGCGTCAATCCGCACGTTTTGCCAAGTGTCGTGTGCGGGTATCCGCACGACTTGAGTTAATCGAATCTGAAAATTGAATTTTTACTCAACGATATCAGTATATTGGTCGCGTCTGTCGCAAGTGGCACATGCCTTGCTGATGTAAGTGGAACGGGGTTCGCCCCGTGTTTCACTCACTATCGCAGTGCCCGGGAGGCCGGAACGTGTTCCGACAGGGGCGACAACGGAGGACAGCATGCAGATCGAAGCCATGGGCCATGCGCCCCAGGGCAAGCAGCCCTTTTACAAACATCTCTATGTCCAGGTTCTGGCGGCCATCGTAGCCGGTATCCTGCTCGGCCATTTCTATCCGGAAATCGGCACGCAGTTGAAGCCGCTCGGCGATGCCTTCATCAAGCTGGTCAAGATGATCATCGCGCCGGTGATCTTCCTGACGGTCGCGACCGGCATTGCCGGCATGTCGGACATGAAGAAGGTCGGCCGCGTCGCCGGCAAGGCGATGCTATATTTCCTGACCTTCTCGACACTGGCGCTGGTCGTCGGCCTGATCGTCGCCAATGTCGTGCAGCCAGGCGCCGGCATGCATATCGATCCTGCATCGCTGGATGCAGCCGCCGTCGCGACCTATACCGCCAAGGCGCATGATTCGACGATCATCGGCTTCCTGATGAACATCATCCCGACAACGATCGTCGGCGCGTTTGCCGATGGCGATATCCTGCAGGTGCTGTTCTTCTCGATCCTGTTCGGCATTTCGCTGGCCCTGGTCGGCGAGCGTGGCAAGCCGGTCACCGACTTCCTGCATGCCGTCATTGCCCCGATCTTCAAGCTGGTTGCAATCCTGATGAAGGCAGCGCCGATCGGTGCCTTCGGTGCGATGTCGTTCACCATCGGCAAGTATGGCATTGCCTCGGTGACCAATCTCGCCATGCTGATCGGCACCTTCTATCTGACCTCGTTCCTGTTCGTGGTCGTGGTGCTCGGCGCGGTGGCGAAGTACAACGGCTTCTCGATCTTTGCGCTCATTCGCTACATCAAGGAAGAACTGCTGCTGGTGCTCGGCACTTCGTCTTCGGAAGCCGCCTTGCCGGGCCTGATGAACAAGATGGAAAAGGCCGGCTGCAAGCGCTCGGTCGTCGGTCTGGTCATACCGACCGGCTATTCCTTCAATCTCGACGGCACCAATATCTACATGACGCTGGCCGCGCTGTTCATCGCCCAGGCGACGGACATTCATCTGCCGCTCGGTGACCAGATCCTGCTTCTGGCCGTTGCCATGCTGAGCTCGAAGGGCGCTGCCGGTATCACCGGCGCTGGCTTCATCACGCTGGCGGCAACCCTGTCCGTCGTTCCTTCCGTGCCGGTTGCCGGTATGGCGCTGATCCTCGGCATCGATCGTTTCATGTCGGAATGCCGGGCACTGACCAACTTCATCGGCAATGCGGTCGCGACCGTGGTTGTCGCCCGCTGGGAAGGCGAACTCGACGAGAGTCTCTTCCATGCAGCGCTCGGCGGCAAGGTGCTCGAGGAAGAGGCCGCGCAGCCGGTGTTGCAGCCGCAGTTGCAGGCAGCAGAGTAATATTCGGCACCGACCCAAGACGGTTTGCCGAAATCAAGGCGCGGTCCGGTTCTCCGGGCCGCGCTTTTTTCTTATTCGGCCGCGATGATGTGAAACTGCGGTGGGCTTTCCGGATGTTGCGCCTTGCCCATCAGATAGATCAGACAGCTCGTGCGCAGCAGGGAGGCGAAATTGCTGACCTGCCCGTTGATGTCCAGCGCCTCGTCGTAAAGTGTCGACAGGAAACGCGACGTCGACAGCGACTGGCCGGCGGCAATCTCATCGATGAGATCCCAGAAGGCCGCTTCGATCTGGATGCTGGTCGAATGGCCGCCAATGCGCACCGATCGGTTGACGGCGCGATAGCGGGCGGGATCCTGTCCGGCGAAAACCTCACACATGCCTATTTCCTCCATCGTTTCTTGTTTTGACGCATAGTATGCGACCGGCGCGCACGGGGGTCAATTTCGATCTTTCTCATAAGTGCTTGTCAGATCGGTGCGGAATTCTGCTCGGCAACCGGTAAAATCGGCGATGCGGTAATGGGCTGCTACCCGCACCGGGCTTCCCGGTAGCACACTCTGAACATTGCATGATTTGGTGCAGATGCAGGAGTTTGACTTGGCCAAGATGATCCATTCGATGGTGCGTGTGCTCGACGAGGCACGGTCCGTTGAGTTCTACCAGAAAGCCTTTGGGCTTTTGGTCGCCGAAAGGCTGGATTTCGACACTTTCACGCTGATCTATCTCAGCAATGACGAGAGCGAATTCGAGCTGGAGCTGACGGTCAACAAGGGCCGCACAGACGCTTACAATCTGGGCGATGGCTACGGTCACCTTGCCGTTTCGGTCAGCGATCTCGAGAGCGAGCATCAGCGATTTGCCGATCTCGGGCTCAATCCGGGAAAGATCGTCGATTTCAACCGCAATGGCGCGCTGCTGGCCCGCTTCTTCTTTGCGACCGATCCCGACGGCTACAAGATCGAGGTCTTGCAGCGTCACGGCCGGTACAAATGACGGCCAAGTCCGGCTGGGTTGGAGGACCAAGCCGGGCACCGTTTCGACAGCGGGTCGCGCGGTTGCCGCGCCGCCCGATGCAGGCCGGAGGAACCGCCTGCCAATAACCACAGGACTTTGGGAGGAGACTGACGTGGTAACAGTGTATGAAAAGACGAAAGGCATGTCGCGCCGCGAGCTTTTGAAGCGCGGCAGCATAGGTGCGGCGCTGGTGATCAGCGGGACAGCGGTAATCAGCCCGCACAATGCCTGGGGGCTGGAGAGCACGGCGCTTACGCCGGACAGCATGGCGACGCTGATCCAGCTTGCCCGCGACATCTATCCACATGATCAACTTGCCGATCGCTTCTATGCGATTGCCGTGAAGGGGCAGGACCAGCGCGCCGGCAAGGACGAAGCCCACAAGAAACTGATCGAGACCGGCATTGCCGATCTCGACAAGCGGGCGGGCGTAACTGGCTATCGCGGCCTGGGCTGGGAAGACGATCGCGTCGCCATTCTGCGCGATATCGAGACAACGCCCTTCTTCCAGGCGATCCGCGGCGATCTCGTGGTCAGCCTGTATAACCAGAAGGAACTCTGGCCGATCTTCGGCTACGAGGGCGAGTCCTATTCCAAGGGCGGTTATATCGCGCGCGGTTTCGACGATATCGAGTGGCTCTGAAGACCGCTTACGCGGCAGAAAACAGCATTGCAAACAGCAGCGCCGCCCGAGGAGGCCCATCGCGGATGGGATGGGAGTGGCGCCGCAGTCTCGACATGCCGAATTGACATTTCTGGGAGGAAATCATGGCAGCGCCTTACGATCTCAACGACGACAGCGTGGTCGTCATCATTGGTTCGGGTGCGGGCGGTGGAACGCTCGGCAACGAACTCGCCCAGAAGGGCATTGACGTCGTCATTCTCGAAGCCGGCAGCCGGATCGAATACGAAGACTTCATCAATGACGAATGGGAGAGCTTTTCCCAGCTCGCCTGGCTCGACAACCGCACCACCGGCGGTGGCTGGCGGGTGGCCAAGGATTTCCCCAACCTGCCGGCCTGGATCGTCAAGGCTGTCGGCGGTACCACCACCCATTGGGCCGGGGCATCTCTGCGCATCCAGGAACACGAGTTCAAGACGCTGACCAACTACGGCAAGGTGGAAGGGGCGAACCTTCTCGACTGGCCGATCACGCTGGCCGATCTCGAACCGTATTATGCCAAGGCCGAGGACAAGATGGGCGTGACCCGGACCAACGGCATCGAGGGCCTGCCGGGCAACAGCAACTTCAAGATCCTCAAGGCCGGCGCCGACAAGCTGGGCTACAAGGAATGTCACACCGGCAACATGGCGATCAATTCGGCCGATCGCGACGACCGGATGAGCTGTCAGCAGACAGGCTTCTGCTTCCAGGGGTGCAAATGGGGCGCCAAATGGTCGACGCTTTACACTGAAATCCCCAAGGGCGAGGCAACCGGCAAGCTCGAGGTCCGGCCGAATGCGCATGTCGTCAAGATCGAACATGATGCCACCGGCAAGGTGACCGCCGTGGTCTATGCCGATAAGGACGGCAAGCTGCACAGCCAGAAGGCGCGGATCATCTGTCTGGCCGGCAATTCCATCGAGAGCCCTCGGCTGCTGTTGAATTCGGCATCGTCGATGTTCCCCGATGGTCTTGCCAATTCGTCCGGCCAGGTCGGAAAGAACTACATGCGCCACACGACCGGCTCGGTTTATGGCGTGTTCGAAAAGCCGGTACATTTCTACCGCGGCAC
Source organism: Rhizobium sp. 18065 (assembly GCF_902706095.1). Classification (GTDB taxonomy): domain Bacteria; phylum Pseudomonadota; class Alphaproteobacteria; order Rhizobiales; family Rhizobiaceae; genus Allorhizobium. The sequence continues at coordinate 279,302 of NZ_CACSJP010000005.1, read as the reverse complement.
GACCATGGCCGGCATCATTCGCGACGAAGCCAAGCATGATCCGTCGCGCGGCTTCGTGGGCGGATATGAACTGGAGACGCTGGCGCTCGGCATTCCGTTCATGGCGGCCTTCCTCGACCCCGGCGGCTGGGGCCGCTCCTTTGCCTCGGCGATGGACCAGTATGCCAATATGGCGGGTCTCTGGATCGTCGGCGAGGACATGCCGCAGGAGCAGAATGCGGTGAAGCTGCATGGCGACATCAAGGACAAATACGGGATGCCGATCCCGGATGTCTGGTTCACCGACCATCCGAACGACGAGGCGATGCGCAATCACGCCTACAAGCAGGGCATGGCGATCTACGAGGCGGTCGGGGCGACCCGTACCTTCCCGACACCACCTTACCCCTCGACCCACAATCTGGGAACGAACCGGATGAGCGAGAAGGCGCAGGATGGTGTGGTCAACAAGTTCGGCCGCAGCCACGATATCAACAACCTGTTCATCTCGGACGGCAGCCAGTTCACCACCGGTGCGGCTGAGAACCCGACATTGACCATCGTTTCCCTGGCCATCCGGCAGGCGGATCACATCGCCTCCGAAATGGCAGCAGGCTCGATCTAACCTCCCCCCGTCAGTGCGGAGGGGCGGCCCGCGCGCCGCCCCTTCAACTTGTCGCTGACATATCTTGTGCATGCTTGACAGACAGAGCCGGCGTCCTTCAATCAAGGCGATTGTAACGGCACGGGCAGGGTCTCCTATGACTGAATCGGACGTCAAACTGGACGAGAGCTGGAAACGCGTGCTGTCGCCGCAATTCTCAAGTCCTTACATGCAGGCGCTGAAGACCTTCCTTGTCGACGAGCGGGCCCAGGGCAAACACATCTTCCCGAAGGGCCCGGAATATTTTCGCGCGCTCGATCTGACGCCGCTCGATCAGGTTCGCGTGGTGATCCTCGGTCAGGATCCCTACCATGGTGCAGGCCAGGCGCATGGCCTGTGCTTCAGCGTCCGGCCGGATGTGCGCATTCCGCCGTCGCTGGTCAATATCTACAAGGAACTGAAAACCGATCTCGACATTCCGCCGGCGCGGCACGGCTTTCTCGAAAGCTGGGCAGGACAAGGCGTTCTGCTGCTCAACAGCGTGCTGACGGTCGAGGAGGCACGGGCTGCCTCGCATCAGGGCAAGGGCTGGGAGCAGTTTACCGATGCTGTCATTCGCGCGGTCAACGACGACTGCGAACATGTCGTCTTCATGCTATGGGGCGCCTATGCGCAGAAGAAGGCGGCATTTGTCGATCGCAACCGGCATCTGGTGCTGAAGGCGCCGCATCCGTCGCCGCTGTCGGCGCATAACGGTTTCTTCGGCTCACGGCATTTCTCGCAGGCCAATGCCTATTTGGCTGAGCATGACCGGAAGCCGATCGACTGGTGCTTGCCGGACCAGACGTAGTCTTCACTCGATCAAATTGGTACCACGGCTCGTTGCTGTTCCAGCGATGGAACAATGGTAACGACGCTGTCTGGTGATTGTTGATTTTCGTCATTTTCCAGTTCAATTTACTTTTGTTTTCAGCTGTCGATTTTCAGGGCATATTTCATGATAGAGGAGCCGGCCAACCTGTCCGTCTGGCGCAAGCCCGAAGCTATTTCCGGTGATTTCGGATCTGTCGCGGCACAGGCAACGGTCGATCTTGTCGTTGTCGGCGCGGGCATCCAGGGGCTGTCTGCTGCGCTTCACGCGGCGCGGCGCGGACTGTCGGTTCAGGTGATCGAAGCGGCCAGTCTGGGCGAGGGTGCCTCTGGCCTGAATGGCGGGCAGGTGATCCCGGGTCTGAAGTTTGACCCGGAAGCGCTGGTCGCAATGCTTGGGCGTGAACGCGGCGCGCGACTGACCGAGTTTTCGGCTGGTACGGCCGATGCCCTCTTCGACCTGATCTCGGATGAGAAGCTTGATGTGCCCCACTGTCGCACGGGCTGGATCCAGGCGGCCCATACCGAGACGGCAATGGCAGCGGTTGCCCAACGCAATCGGCAATGGCGGGCACACGGCGCCGACGTGACCCTGCTCAATGACGCGGAAGTCGCCTTGCTCACCGGGGCCAAAGGCTACAGGGGCGGCTGGCTGGACCGCAGGGCCGGCACGATCGATCCGCTTGCCTTCGTCTTCGAACTGGCGCGGCTTGCCGTAGACCAGGGCGTTGGTATTGTCTGCAATCAGCGGGCGACGAGCCTGCGGCGCGATGACGGCGGTTGGCGGATCACGATGGCCGGCGACCGCGAGGTTCGTGCAACCAAGGTTCTGGTTGCGACCAATGCCTATTCCGATGCGCTGGTTCCCGGGCTGGCGCAAAGCCTCGTCTGGCTGCATTCTTTCCAGATCGCCACGGCGCCTCTGCCGGCAAGCCTTGACGACATCATCCTGCCACACGGGCAGGCGGTGTCCGATAGCCGCCGCATCCTCGTCTATTTTCGCAAGAGCCCCGACAACCGGCTTGTGCTCGGCGGGCGGGGTCCGATGCGGGCGCCGGCAGGCCCGCAGGACTGGCAGCATCTCGAGCGGGCATTGACGCGTCTCTATCAGGTGCTTGAGGGGCATCCGATCGAGCGCCGCTGGTTCGGCCGTGTCGCGATGACCGTCGATTCTCTGCCGCACCTGCATGAGCCAGAGCCGGGATTGCTGATGGTTGCCGGCTGTCAGGGGCGCGGTGTCGGGCTGATGGCCGCCCTTGGTGCGCCGCTTGCCGACTATATCGCCAGCGGTGATCCGAGCCTGTTGCCGCTGCCGGTTTCGCCGATCCGTCCGATCCCGCTGCATCGGTTCCGGCGCGTCGGCGTGGCCGCCAGGATCGCCTGGTCTCGGATGCTCGACGGGATGGAGCGATAGCCCGTTTTCCGATCAGGAATTGCCGATCTGGTGGAACAGGACAGCTTGCGGAGCGTGATGGCTTGGACAATAGTGCAGGCCCGCCTGCCATGTCCTGCCATGACCTGAAATGTCCCCTCCGGAGTGCCCATGTCCAATCACTTGAAGTTCTATATTGACGGCGCTTGGGTGGACCCGGCGGTTCCAGCTTTGCTGGACGTGATCGATCCTTCGACGGAGGAGGCGTTCACGCAGATTTCCGTCGGCAGCAAGACCGATGTCGATCGGGCTGTAGCGGCAGCGAAATCGGCCTTCCAGAGCTTTGCTGTGACGGACCGTGCAGAGCGGCTGGCACTGCTCAAGCGCATCCTGGAGATCTACAACGAACGCTACGAGGATATTGCTGCCGCTGTCAGTCGCGAGATGGGCGCGCCGCTTTCGTTTGCGCGCGAAAGCCAGGCCTGGGCCGGACGGGCGCATCTGGAGGCGACGATCACCGCCTTCGAACGCTTCGAGTTTTCCGAAAAACGCGGCTCGACCATGGTGGTGAAGGAGCCAATCGGCGTCTGCGCGCTGATCACGCCATGGAACTGGCCGCTCAACCAGATCGTCTGCAAGGTGGCGCCGGCGATTGCCGCTGGCTGCACCGTGGTGCTGAAGCCATCGGAAATCGCGCCGATATCGGGCATTATCTTTGCCGAGGTCATGGATGCCGCCGGCACACCGAAGGGCGTGTTCAACATGGTCAACGGCAATGGCCCGGATGTCGGCCAGGTCATGGCCGGCCATCCGGATGTGGACATGGTGTCGTTTACCGGCTCGACCCGGGCCGGAATCATCGTTGCCAAGACCGCGGCAGACACGGTCAAGCGCGTGGCGCAGGAGCTTGGCGGCAAGTCGGCCAATATCATCCTGCCGGATGCGGATCTCGAGACGGCTGTGCGCAAGGGCGTCGAAGGCTGCTTCGGCAATTCCGGCCAGTCCTGCGATGCGCCGACACGCATGCTGGTGCCGGCCGACCGGCATGACGAGGCGCTGCTGTTTGCCCGCGATGCAGCCGAGACATTCATCGTCGGCGATCCGCAGGCCGAGGATACGGTTCTGGGACCGGTGGTCAGCGAGACGCAATTCAACAAGATCCAGCGGCTGATCGAAGTGGGCATAGAGGAAGGCGCGCTGCTGGTCACGGGTGGTCCCGGTCGCCCGGAAAACCTCAATCGTGGCTACTATGTGCGCCCGACGATCTTTGGCCATGTGTCGCCCGACATGACGATTGCGCGCGAGGAAATCTTCGGACCGGTGCTGTCGATCCTGCCTTACGAGACGGAAGAGCAGGCGATCGCGATTGCCAATGACACGGTCTACGGTCTGGCTGCCTATGTCCAGTCCGGCGATATCGAACATGCGCGAAAGGTTGCGGCCCGGATGCGGGCGGGCTCGGTGTATCTGAACTATCCCGAGTGGGACACGTTTGCGCCTTTCGGAGGCTACAAGCAGTCGGGCAACGGGCGGGAATATGCCGATTGGGCTATCCATGATTTCCTGGAAATCAAGGGTATCGTCGGCTGGGATGGCTGAGATGGCGCTTGCGTCTGCGCGCTTGCCTGCAGCTCTGCCATGACGCTCGATGATCAGCGTCACTACCGACTTGGCGTCCTGTTCGGGGCAATTTCCGCCCTGGCCTGGTCATCATCCGGCCTGTTTATCCGCCACATCACCACCGACCTGATGACCATGCTGTTCTGGCGTGGTCTGTTTTCAGGCACGTGCGTGTTTCTGTTCTTCATCTATCTGGAGCGCGGTCGGGTGCCGGGCATCCTGCGCCGCATGGGCTGGCCGAGCCTGCTGGCGACAGTCTTTTCGGCAGCCAGCATGATCTCCGGCATCGGTTCGATGTATTACACGTCGATTGCCGATGCGATGGTGATCTATGCGACGGTGCCGTTTGTCACCGCAGCAATTGCCTTTGTTTTCATCGGAGAGCGACCCGGTCGTTCGACGCTGATCGCCAGCGGTGTGGCCATGGTCGGCGTACTGGTGATGCTCACCGACGGCCACGGAGACGGTCTTGGCGGTGGCAGTGGAAGCGGACTGTTCGGCAAACTGCTGGCGGTCGTGATGACGCTTTCTGTTGGTGCGATGGCCACTGTCATGCGCAAGCATCGCGATGTTCCGATGCTGCCAGCGATGGCTGGATCGGCCTGGCTTTGCTCCTTCGTCACGTTCTGGTTTGCCGCGCCGCTGGCAGTCTCCGCGCCGGACCTGCAGCTGATCGTGATCTTTGCCATTGTACAAAACGCGATGGGCCTGATTTTATATACCGCCTCGACGCGGCGACTGCCGGCGGCGGATGCCAGCCTCCTGACGGCGCTCGAAGTGCCGCTGACGCCACTGTGGGTCTGGCTCGTGCTCAACGAGGTACCGTCTCAGGCAACGCTGATCGGCGGTCCGATCGTGCTGGCGGCGCTGTTTGGCCATATCCTCTACGAAGTTCGACGCAACCGGGCCGTACCGGTGGTGCCGGCGCCCTGACATCAAGGGCGGCTCGCGGCCTGAAACTGAATATCCTCCCCTTTGTTGAGGTGGTTCTCGTATTTCTGATGCGCAAATTTCGGCGTGGCGGATGTGTTGCAGATTTGCACATCTATAAAATTCGGCGAGCCAGCATGTGGAACAAACTCCAGCTCCAGATGTTCTAGCGTCCATGGTAATCAAACGGAAAGGATGAAGCCATGAAGACGAAGATGCTTGCTCTTGGAGCTATCGTACTTGGCTCTATTGTGTCGCCTGTGCTCGCTCAGGAAGGCACTATGACCGGCGCTGCCGGTGGCGCCGTCACCGGTGCGATCGTCGGCGGCCCGGTCGGTGCAGCCGTTGGTGGCGTGGTCGGCGCGATCGCCGGGACCGCTATCGATCCGCCGCCGCCGACCGTCGTCACCTATGTTCGCCAGCAGCCGGTTCCGGTTGAGCCCGTTGTCGTCGAGCAGAGGATCGCTGTTGGTCAGCCATTGCCTCAGCAGGTCGTGCTGACGCCGATCCCGGAAGATCCGACCTACGCCTATGCTTACGTCAACAACCAGCGTGTGATCGTTGACCCCGAGACCTATGTGGTCGTCGGCGTGGTGCAGTAAGTCAGCACCGAACACAAAGTTCCCGCCCACGTTTAGATCTCTAGCCGAGGCTTGTCGCGCATCTGGCGGGACGAGCCTCGCTTTCCAAGGAGGAAAACCCATGCAGGACCAACGTCCAAACGTCACCCCGCCACACGTCACGCAGACCCCGCCAAACATCACCCAGAATGCTGGCATGAGCGGAACCGCAGTCGCCATTGCGGCGCTTCTTGTCGTCGTCATCGCGGCCGGTGCTTTCATGCTGTTCGGCGGTTCCGCAGCCGAACGCGAGACCACGACGATGCCAGCGACGGAAAGCTCGGCGCCGGCAGCTACGCCGCCCGCGACAACGCCGCCGCCGGCTGCCAGCACCGAGGCCCCGACCCCTCCGGCGGCTACTGATGCGGCTCCGGCTGCACCTGCCGAGCCGGCTCCGGCCCCTGTGGTGCCAGACCCGGCAACGCCGGCCCCGAGCGGTGGTGCAACGGCTCCGACCACGCCGTAAGCTGAAAACAGACGAGCCGGCCGCAATGGCCGGCTCGTTTTATCGCGTTCTTGGTTTTGCCCTGCCGATCGACCAGAATTCAGGATCGATCAGGCAGTGTGGCTGATGACGAAAGGATCGTATCCGGAGTTGGTCGCTGTCTAAACGACCTTCGCCGGTTTGCCCCATTCGGCAATTGCGATGCCGCCGAGCACCAGCGCCAGGGCGATGATGTGGAAGAGTTCGAGCGTTTCGCCGAGCAGGCTGATCGACAGGAGCGTGCCGAACACCGGGACGAGATTGATGAACAGACCGGCGCGGTTGGCGCCTATGCCTTCGACGCCCTTGATGTAGAGAATCTGCGAGATCAGCGACGGAAAGACAGCGCAGTACAGAATGATCAGCCAACCACGGGTGTCGGGCAGGATCATCTCGCCATTGCCGGCTTCCCAATAGAGCAGCGGCAGGCAGGTGAGGGCGGCGGCAAGGGCTGGCCCTGCCATCAGGCTCTTCCAGTGCACGGCCGGCTTCCAGCGCAGTGCGATCGTGTAGACGGCATAGCTCAGGCCGGCAAACAGCATGATCAGGTCGCCGTAATTCAATGACAGCGTCAGTAGGGTTTGCAGGTTGCCGTGCGAGGCAGTCAGGGCCGCGCCGATAAAACTGATGAGGAAGCCGAGGATCTGCACCTTGGAAACCGGGATGCGGAAGATCAGGAAATTGATGACGAAGATCAGCACCGGGATGGCGCCCTGCTCGATCGCGCCGTTGACGGCGCTGGTGTATTTCAGAGCGGTATAGAGAAAGCCGTTGAAAGCAGCGTAACCGACTGCGCCATAGGCCACGAGCAGCATCCAGTTGGCCTTGAGGACCGGCCAGTCCTTGCGGATTTGCGGCACGGAGATCGAGATGATCAGGCCTGCGGCCAGAGCCCAGCGTCCGAAGCTCAGCACCATCGGGCTGACATGGCCGAGCGCGAGCTTGCCTGCTACCGTATTGCCACCCCATAGCAGGGTGGTGATGACCAGATATACATAACAGCGAATGGACAGAGGCATCATAATTCCCGGCACAACCACGCCTTGACGAAGCTGCCTGCTCGGCAGTTGCAGCGCGAATGGTGTCGGAAATAGGGGAGGGCTGCCTCTTTGTCACGCAAAAAGCCAAATCACGCGTCAATACGGGTCGATTTCCGAAAAACAACACAGTATAGATGCGCGGGTTTGGGTAGAGCGCAGCGTTGCGCGATAGACAGGATTACGAAATGACGAATGTCGTGGTGATTGGTTCGCAGTGGGGTGACGAGGGCAAGGGCAAGATCGTTGACTGGCTCTCGGAGCGCGCCGATATCGTCGTGCGCTTCCAGGGCGGACACAATGCCGGCCATACGCTCGTCATCGACGGCGTCTCCTACAAGCTGTCGCTTCTGCCGTCGGGCGTCGTGCGTCCGGGCAAGAAGGCGGTGATCGGCAATGGCGTGGTCGTCGATCCGCATGCGCTGATCGCGGAAATCGGCCGCCTGAAGGAGCAGGGCGTCGAAGTGACGCCGGACAATCTGCGAATCGCCGAGAATGCAACCCTGATCCTGTCGCTGCATCGCGAACTGGACGGCATGCGCGAAGATGCTGCCTCCAACAGCGGCACCAAGATCGGCACCACCCGTCGCGGTATCGGTCCGGCCTATGAAGACAAGGTCGGTCGTCGTGCCATCCGCGTGATGGATCTCGCCGATCTGGACGCACTGGAAGGCAAGGTCGAGCGCATTTTGACCCACCACAATGCTTTGCGTCGCGGCTTCAGCGTGGCCGAAGTCGAGCACAAGACGATTATGGAAGAGCTGACCTCGATCGCCGATCGCGTCTTGCCTTTCATGGATTCGGTCTGGGTTCTGCTCGACAAGGAGCGCCGCAAGGGGTCGCGCATCCTGTTCGAAGGTGCCCAGGGTTCGCTGCTCGACATCGACCACGGCACGTATCCGTTCGTTACTTCGTCGAACACGGTTGCCGGTCAGGCTGCTGCCGGTTCGGGCATGGGCCCAGGTTCGCTCGGCTATATCCTCGGCATCACCAAGGCTTACACGACCCGCGTTGGCGAAGGGCCGTTCCCGACCGAGTTGCATGACGAGATTGGCCAGTTCCTCGGCGAGAAAGGCCATGAATTCGGCACGGTCACGGGCCGCAAGCGCCGTTGCGGCTGGTTTGATGCTGCGCTGGTGCGACAGTCGGTCGCCACCAATGGAATCACCGGCATCGCGCTGACGAAACTCGATGTGCTCGACGGGCTGGAAGAGCTGAAAATCTGCGTTGGCTACAAGCTGGACGGTCAGGAAATCGACTATCTGCCGGCAGCCCAGGCAGCGCAAGCTCGTGTCGAGCCGATCTACATCACCCTTGAAGGCTGGAAGGAATCGACCGTCGGCGCCCGCAAATGGGCGGATCTACCGGCTCAGGCGATCAAATACGTTCGCCAGGTCGAGGAGCTGATCGGTGCGCCGGTGGCTTTGCTGTCGACGAGCCCAGAACGCGACGACACCATACTTGTGACAGACCCTTTCGAGGATTAATAAGATTCTGTTAGTGTTTTGCTGGTCCACCCCGGATCGGCGATCAAGAGAAAGTGCTGATGGCTGACTTTATCGCAGTGATTCGACGGGCCGTTGACGGCCTGTCGAACAATACTCCGGAGATGCGCGCGAAGGTCTATGAGAAGGCCCGCGCAGCCGTGGTCCGGCAGCTCGAGAACATGTCGCCGCGTCCTCCGGAGCAAATGCTGCAACGCCAGCTCTCCAAGCTGGATGCCGCGATTCTTGAGGTGGAAGCGGAGCATGCCGAGGCCTTGCCTGCGGCCGATGAGGCTTTGCCCGATCCGGTCCTGGACACTGCCATCGCGGCCGAACATCCTGCGTGGAGCCAGGACGAACCGGAAGCCGAGGCTTCTGTGGAAACCGATGCCGCAGCCGGGTATCACGAGCCGGACGCTGTTGCGGACGACGCGACGGAGGCAGAGCCGACGGCGCCGTCCGCCAGTGGCGATGACTGGGCCGATGCGCATATGGCGGATGAGCGGCCTTTGGAGCCGGTTGAGACGCCGGTGGTCGAGGTCGCCGACGCTGATGAAGCGGAGCCGTATTCTGCGCCGCAAGTCTGGGAAGAGCCGGCTTACGCCGCCGCCGAAGAGCCGCATGCCGAGATCGTCGAGGCGCCGGACTATTATGCCCCGGCTGTTGACGACGAGCCGTTTGCCTCCGAGCCGGAGCAGGAACCGGTCCCAGAGCCGGTCTTAGAACCGGCCCAGGAGCCCGAGCACCACTACGAGACGCCTGTTGCCGGAGAGTCCGACGCACCCGAAGTTGTCGTGGACGAACCGCGCGCATGGCGTTCGACCGACGAGTCCGCGTCGCTGATCTGGGATGAGGAAAGCCACGAGACGCCTGCCGTGGCTGCTGCGACATATGAGAATGACGACGTGGCGCGCGCGCCTGTGGTCGATGCTGTCGATGACTGGCTTGCCGATCGCAATCCCGCATTGAGCCAGCCGGTCATTCCGCCAGCCAGCTGGGATCTTGCAGATGCCGGTGTGGAACGCCCGGCATTTGATCCGCATGAACTGCCCGAAGTCGCGGCAGAGCCTTCGGCGATTTCGTTTGCCCCGGCCAGCGGCTTTCCGGCCTACGATCCGGAAAGAACCGAAACCACTGCAGTGGCCAGCGATCCGCACGACATCCTGCTTGGCGACGCTGCTTATGCTTCCGAGTCTGTCCCTGCCCATCCGGCAAAGGCTGAGAGCGAAGATTTCAGCCAGTGGTTCAACGACACGGCAGGCGACCTGAGCAAGGTTCCGCCGACATCTGTCGAAGCGGCTGCCGTCCTGCCTGCAGCCGGTGAGTGGGACGACCAGCTGTCGACTTTCTCGACGCATGCCGAAGGCGAAGCGGTTGAACCTTCGGGCGAACCGGATGCCTATGGCGCCTACCGGCTCGAGCCGAAGAAGCCGCGCAATTTCGCGCCGCTGATCTTCGGTGTTCTGGGTGCGGTGCTTGTGGTTGGTGGCGGCTTTGCGGCCTGGACCTATCGCGACGAGATGGGGGCGATGGTCTCCAGCCTGACAGGCTCTTCCGCATCGACCACGGATACTGCTGCCACAACGCCCGTTGTCAGCGATCCCGCGACGACGCCTGCTGCCACCACCGAGCAGCCGGCGACAACAACGCCACCGCCTGCTGCCACGACCGAAGACGGTGCGGCCGTTGGTCAGAAATTCACCCAGAGGCTGCTTGCCGACGGCACCGAGACCGATGCCGGCGCAGGTGCTACCGTTGCCGCCGATGCTCCGGCCGAAGGTCGGTCGGTCTCTGCGCAGACTCTCGCTTCGACGGTAGAGCCGGGTGATGCTCCGCCATCGACCGCGCCTGCGCCGACGCAGAACCCGCCGGCAGTCGGCAGTCCGGCTACAGCCGTGTCGGGTGACAAGGCTTTCCTCTACGAGGAGAAGCTGGGTCAGACGTCACCGGTTGCCGTGCCCGGAACCATTTCCTGGTCGGCTGTGCGCGAAACCGGCGAAGACGGAAAGCCCAATCCGCAGATCCAGGGCCGTATCAATGTGCCGGAACGCGGCATGTCGGCACTGGTGACGATCAAGCGCAACGCCGACAGTTCGTTGCCGGCAAGCCATATCATCGAGGTTGTGTTCTCGGTGCCGCCGGATTTCGAAGGCGGTGCAATCGAGAACCTGCAGCGCATCGCGATGAAGCGGACCGAGCAGGATCGCGGCGATCCGCTGGTCGCGGTTTCGGCCAAGGTCACGGACGACACCTATCTGGTGGCGCTGAACGATTTCGAGGATGTGGTGAAGCGCAATCTCGACCTGCTCGCGACCCGCGGCTGGATCGACATTCCGGTCATCTACCGCAATGGACGACGGGCGCTGCTGACCCTCGACAAGGGCACGGATGGCGCTGCGGTGTTTACCCAGGTGATGAAGGAATGGGCGGCGCTCGCTGCCCCCGCCGGGAACTAAACGACCTGTCATTCAGGCAAAATAAAACCGGGTGTGGCGACACACCCGGTTTTTTGTTGCGGATTTTTGGCCTCAGGCTTCGACGACGCGCAGGGCCTTGGCACGTTCCAGAGCATCCTTCTGAACGGCTTCCTGGACCTTTTCAAAGGCACGGACCTCAATCTGGCGGACGCGTTCGCGGCTGATGTCGAATTCCGACGACAGTTCTTCCAGCGTGACCGGATCTTCAGCCAGGCGGCGGGCCTCGAAGATGCGGCGTTCCCGCTCGTTGAGAACGCTCATGGCGCGCGCCAGCATGCGGCGGCGGGTGTCGAGTTCGTCCTGTTCGATCAGGACGGCTTCCTGGCTTTCGTGGTCGTCGACGAGCCAATCCTGCCACTGGCCGCTTTCGCCTTCGCTCGCCCGCAAGGGTGCGTTCAGCGATGCGTCGCCCGACAGGCGGCGGTTCATCGAGATGACTTCTTCCTCGGAGACCTTGAGCTTGGTGGCGATTTCCGTCACCTGGTCCGGCTTCAGGTCGCCTTCCTCGATCGCCTGGATCTTGCCCTTGAGGCGACGCAGGTTGAAGAACAGACGCTTCTGGTTGGCGGTCGTGCCCATCTTGACCAGCGACCACGAGCGCAGGATGTATTCCTGGATCGAGGCCTTGATCCACCACATGGCGTAAGTGGCAAGGCGGAAGCCGCGTTCCGGGTCGAATTTCTTCACGGCCTGCATCAGGCCGACATTGCCTTCCGACACGACTTCGCCGATCGGCAGGCCATAGCCACGATAGCCCATGGCGATCTTCGCCACGAGGCGAAGATGGCTGGTCACCATACGATGTGCGGCGTCGCGGTCGCCATGCTCAGCGTAACGTTTCGCGAGCATGTACTCTTCCTGCGGTTCCAGCATCGGGAACTTGCGGATTTCATCCAGATAACGGTTCAGACCGGCTTCGCCGGCTGTAATACTGGGCAAACTACTACGGGCCATAAAGCACCCCCTTCTTGCGCTGGGCTCCCATAACGGCGAACCCCATCTCCGTGGATCTGTCTCTTCCCCACAGAAATCCAGCTAACAAATAAGTATGGCAAAACCGCGTTTCAAGCGTCTTGTTCCATCACGAGAACGTGACGCGGTCGCTCATGTTTTCAGGCAGCAAAATGTCAGTCCGGATAGCGGAACAGGTCCTCGTCGGCATCTTTTTTTCCGCCTATCCGGTTGGCCAGCATCTCGGCGGCGATCGTCGAGAAGGTTATGCCATTGCCACCGAAACCCATGACGGCATGGACGTGCTCGGTGCCGGGCAGGCGATCGATGATCGGCAGGCCGGTCGTGGTCGTGCCGAAGGGAGCACACCAGCCATAGGCGGGTTTACCGATGTCGATGCCGACCATGTCGCGCAGTTTTTCCGTGATGCGGGCAAATTTCTGCTTTGCCTTTACCGGATCCTGATGGGCGAGAGGATCGATTTCATCTTCTCCGCCGGCGATGATCCGACCGTCCGGGGTCGAGCGGAAGTAGAGGTACGGATCTGAGCCTTCCCAGACGAGAAAGTCCTTCAGCCATCCGGGGCGGGGTGTATTGGGTTGCGAGGCGATGGCCCAGGTCGAGATGACCTTGTGGGATTTGCTCTCCAACTGGGTCAGATATTCGTAGCCAGTACAGGCAATCAGGTCGGTCGTGGTCAGCAATTCGCCTTCGCTGGTTGCCACAACCACGCCGTCGCGTGTTTCCTTGTAGTCGGTGATCGTCAGCGGCGAGACGATCTCCACACCGCGACTGACGGCGACCTGCAACAGGCCAGCCGTCAACTGTGCCGGATTGGCGGATGCCGAACAGTTGGAGACGATGGCGGCCGTGCGTTCGATGCCGAAGCGCTCGGCCAGTGCCGCGCCATTCAGATACTCGGCATCGAGGCCGATGTCGTTGCGCATCTCGGCTTCGTGCTTCACAGCGCGCAGGCCATAGGTGTCGCCTGACACATAGAGGGTCTTGCGTGCCTCGAAGCTGCAGTCCAGCTGCAATTCGTCGACCAGAGCGGACAGGCGGGCCACCGATGCCGCGGAGCGCTGCCAAGCACGGGCGGCTTTCTTGTCACCGATCATCTGCGACAGTTCACTCAAGGGCGTGTCGATTTCGTGCTGGATCATCGCCGTGCTTGCCATTGTGCTGCCCCGGACGGGATCGCGCCGATCGACAATCAGGATGCGCAGCTTGCGCCGCGAAAGCGCCTCGGCCATCAAGGCGCCGCTGATGCCGGCCCCGATGATGATCGCATCATAGTCTTTGCTGCTGACCTTGCCGGCAGTGGTGACGGATATGTTCGGCGTGGCGCTCCAGAACGGTCGGGCGCTGCGTAAATCGCGCGATCTGTTGATCGTCTTGCCACGGTCACTCATGCGGGGTCCCCTTGTCGAGGCAGCATAAGGGCTGCCTCTGTTCCTCCCGACAACGCGTTCGTGGCAAGGGTGTTTCGTCAGCATTGCGAAAATTCTGGCGACATGCCGGATTTCAACACCATGCTGTCTCCGCCAGTGGGCTTTCCTGTTGCCAGAGCGGTGTCAGTAGCGTTGTGCTAGATCACAATTATCGTCGAATCCCGGAGGTCCCGTGTGACATTGTCTTCCTATGCGCAGGGGCTGCTTGCGGTGACGATTGCGACCGTTGCGCTGAGCACGGCGGGCCTGATGACGCGTCTTGTTGCGATCGATGGGCCGACACTTCTGTTCCTGCGCGGCGCGATCGCCAGCGTCTTCCTGCTCGTCTGTGTTCTGGTAACTGCCAGGGGCCGTGTGTTTAACGATTTTGCCCGGCTTGGCTGGTCGGGCCTGATGATCTGCGCGACGTCGGCCGCTTGCGCCATGCTGTTCATCGGCGCGCTCTACACGACATCGGTGGCGCATGTCGCGATCATCTTTGCCACGTGCCCGTTCGTCTCGGCCGGCCTCGCCTTCGTCATTCTGGGCGAGCGCCCGAGCCGGTCGGCACTTGTCGCCAGTGGCGTGGCTCTGGCTGGTGTCGTGCTGATGATCGGCAGTGGCGAGGAGGGGGCGCTGGAAGGCGATGCGCTGGCTTTCGCCATGACGTTCATGGTGGCGTTGTGGACCGTGCTGGTCCGGCGTCATCCCGACAAGCCGGCATTGCCGAGCACCATTGTCTCCTGTCTGATGAGCGCGGCGGTGGCGCTGCCATTGGCCAGCCCGCTTGCCGTGTCGTCGCATGACCTGCTGGTCGTGCTGGTCTTCGGGGTGTTTGCCTTTTCGCTCGGCTTCCTGCTGCTCACCATCGGTTCGCGTTATCTGCCGCCGGTAGAATCGGCGCTGATCGGAGCGCTGGATGCGCCGCTTGCACCTTTTTGGGTCTGGCTGTTCGTCGGCGATACGCTGGCCGATACGACGCTTGTCGGTGGCGCGATCGTGCTGGCGGCGGTATGCATTCACATACTGTCGGCCAGGTGGACTGCGGCAGGCTCCGTCGTGACCGCCGATACCTGATCGGCGCTGCGACGGGAAACCGGTTGCGATCACCCGCCAATGACGAGACGGTGCCGCCGACAGTTATTCCCTGTCGCGTCGGCGATCACATAGCCTGCATGGCGTCGATCACGGTTTGCAGGTCGTCGGGAATAGGGGCCTCGAAATGCATGGTCTCGCCGGTGCTTGGGTGTTCGAAGGCGAGCAGATAGGCATGCAGAGCCTGGCGGTGGAAGCCGTTGACGATCGCCTTGGCGGCGTCGGGCAGCAGGTTGACCTTGGTCTTGAAGGCCATGCCGTAATCCTGGTCACCGATCAGCGGATGGCCGATATGGGCCATATGCACGCGGATCTGGTGGGTGCGTCCGGTTTCGAGCCGGCATTCGACCAGTGAGGCGAGGCAGGTCGCGTCCGGCTTCTCACCATACCGCTCGATCACCGTATAGTGGGTGATCGCCTCGCGCGCATCGTCGGTGTCTTCCTTCTTCACCGTGCGTTTGGTGCGGTCGCCAGCCCGGCCAAGGGGCGCGTCGATCGTGCCGGTCAGCGTGCGTGGGCGACCCCAGACGATCGCCCTATAGGCGCGCTCGAGCGGGCCGGTCCGGCCATGGTCGGCAAACTGGTCGGCCAGATGGCGGTGGGCGAGGTCGTTCTTGGCGACGACCATGACGCCGGACGTGTCCTTGTCGAGACGATGGACGATGCCGGGACGCTTGACGCCGCCGATGCCCGACAGGCTGTCGCCGCAATGATAGATCAGCGCGTTGACCAGCGTGCCGGTCCAGTTGCCGGCGCCGGGATGCACGACGAGGCCGGGCGGCTTGGCGATGACGATCAGGTCGGCGTCTTCATACAGCACGTCGAGCGGGATGTTCTCGCCCTTGGGTTCCGGATCTTCGGGTTCGGGCAGTTCGATCGTCAGGGTGTCGCCGGGCTTGATCTTGCGCTTCGGCTCGGTCACGGCCTGGCCATTGATCTTGATCGCGCCCTGCTCGATCAGTGCCTTTACCCGGTTGCGGGAAAACTCACCCTCCAACTGTGCTGTCAGCCACGCATCGAGCCTGCCTTCGGCGTCTTCGCCGGCAATCAGCTCTTTCATTGGCGCGGCTGCTTCGTTAAAGGGGTCGTTCATAATGTCATCCCGTGTGAGAACACCCGGCGGTGCGGCAGGTGTCTGGTGCCATTTGGCACAGGTTTTCACCTTCCACAATCGACAGCCACAGCGCTTGGCTGATTTTCCCTGAATGGTTCGCATCAGGGAAGGTGCCTGTTTGACTGCGAACCGCACTGTTAGCCTCAAGGAAAAAGACTGCTGCCATGTCTCATGTCGATCACGAAAACCAGGACGAAAAGCCACTGGATCCGGTCATGGATGGCGTCAGGCGCAAGATGATCAAGCTACAACTGATCTCCGGCGGTATCATGGCGGTGATGTTCATGGCCGTGCTGGTGGCGATCGCCTACAAGCTGACCCGCAGTGACGGAAAGCAGCCGGTTGCCGCGCAGACGACCCCGTTCCTGGTGCCGTCCGACCAGCCATTGGTGCTGACCGCAAACCTGCCTGCCGGTTTCAAGGTGATGTCGACCTCGCTGTCTGGCAACCAGATCCTGATTTACGGCGAAACCGCTTCTGCGGAACGCAAGGCACTGGTTCTCGACCTTTCTGTCGGGCGCGTCATTGCCGAAATCACGCTTGCCGGAAACTGAGCTTTGATGCCCGCACCCCATCTGATCGAGATCACCGATCCGGCCGATCCGCGGATTGCCGAATTCTCGTCGATCAGGGAGCGGGATCTGACCGGCCGCCACGGCCGGTTCATTGCCGAAGGCACCGTTGTGCTGTCGATGCTGGCGAAAGCGCATCAGGCGGGCCATGGTGTGCGGGCTGAAAAGATCCTGCTGCTGAAAAACCGGGTGGAGGGCGTTTCCGCTCTTTTGGCCAAGTTTGCCGCCGATGTTCCGGTCTATGTCGCGGAGGGGAGTGTCCTCGACGCGATTGCCGGATTCCACCTGCACCGTGGCGTTCTGGCGGTCGGCCGCCGCCATGAGCCGCCTGAGCTTGCAGCACACGTGGAGGCGCTGCCGGAGCATGCGCTGGTGCTTGTCGGCTGTGGCATCTCCAACCACGACAATATCGGCTCGCTGTTTCGCAACGCTGCGGGCTTTACCGCCGATGCCGTGCTGCTGGACGAGACCTGCTGCGATCCGCTCTATCGCAAGGCGCTGCGCGTTTCTGTCGGTTCGGTGCTGACGACGCCCTATAGCCGGCAGGGTTCGGCGGAGACCTTGCTTGGCACGCTTGCCGACGCCGGGTTCGAGATCTGGGCCTTGTCACCGGCGGGGACCGTCGAGATCGGCGATATCCGGCCGGGTCAGAGGGTGGCGCTGGTCATGGGCACTGAAGGCGAGGGCCTGCCGGCGTCTATCCTCGCCCGCTTCCAGTCAGCCCGCATTGCGCAGGCGCCGGGCCTCGACAGCCTGAATGTCGGTACCGCGAGCGGGATTGCACTCTACCACCTTTCCCGAGCGATGGGCAGGCTTTGCTGAGTGTCTGAACGTCACTCAGCCGGGGAAGGCTGGCTCGTCTGGCTGCGGGAAAGCTTCGGGTCCATGGCAATGACCCGGTCGACGAGGCTTTTCTGCACGCCAGGCTTCTGCGCCTGAGCCAGCAGGTCGGAGATCGGCGAAGCCGCCCCCTCTGTCGCCGCGGTCAGGACGATCATCTTGGCGGCAATGTCGCTCAATTCCTCGCGCAAGGCATTGTCGTCGGTTGTCGCCTTGGCACGCAGCAGCCGGTCGGTCAGGGCGGCCTGGCGGGCGCGGATCTCTTCGGCAAGGCGCTCGGGATCGACCGGTGCAACTGCTGGCAGGGCGTCGTCTTCGGTCATGTCGAGATCCTTGAAGTCGGGGATCGGAAGATCGGCCTGCTTCAGGGCGCGAAATGCGGTACGAAGCTGAGCGTTTGCCGTCTTCAGTTTGATTTTAAATTCGGCAGCTTCGCGCGTGCGGCGTTCCAGCGACGTTTCGAGATCGGCGCGATCGGCCATCTTGCGAGACAGGTGATCGTCGAGCCGGAGTGCCTTGTGCTCCTCCTGGGTGAGGCGGATTTCGGCATCCCTTGCACGCTTTACCAGCAGCTTGTTCTCGCGGCGCAGTTCTTCGCGCTCGTCGCGCATCGATTGGACGCGGGTCTTGAGCACGTCGATCTCGGTGTCGCGGCTGATGGCCTCGATACGCATGCTGTCGACGTCGGACATGATGCGACCGATACGGCGTGCCAGATCCTCAAGCTCAAGGTCTTTCGCCGCGCTGGCGATTTCGGCGCGCTTCAAGGTTTCCCTGACCGTCGAAGCGTCCACCTCCGAGCGGCGCAGCCGGGAGCGCAGGTCGGCCGCCTCCGTGCTCATCTCGTTGATCTGGCCCTTGTGTTCCTGATTGTCGGCAACCAGACGGCTTGCCTCGCTGGCAAGCGTCTCGTTCGACAAGGTCAGTGACAGGGACTTTTCCCGCTCGCGGGTGAGTTCATGCATGGTGCGGGCATTTTCGGCGGCGTAGAGGGCTCGAACCATGTCCTTCTGGGCGCGGATCTCCTGCGGGCTGAGCGGCATGGTCGCCTTCAGCCTGTTCTCCGTGTAGAGAACGACGCGTTGATGGATCGCGGGTGCAAGCAGCATCACCAGAAGCGCTGCTGCCATAAATCCCAATCCGAAAAGCAGGGCATATTCAATCACGGTGGCGCGCCATTTCAGCGTTCAGGCATATGTTAGAAGATATTTAACCACGGCCATCCGCCCTCGACAAGCCTCGGAGGCTCGCGTCAGGATCAGATTGCGTCGTTATGGCTAACGACATCAAAGTGAGCTTGTGCGAGCCTGAGTATGGAAATGTCCGAGGTCAGAAAGGGTTCCAGGTCGGGGCGCGGGTCAGCTTCAGATAGCCGACATTGATGCCCAGTCGGGCGCCGATGCCCGTGCGGATCGGGACGAGGACAACGTCACGGCTCTTCAGGACCGTCATGCCGACGCCGGCGACGACGTAGGCCGAACCACTGACACCGCCGTAGCGGGCATAGAGCGTGTCGACCGATGGCAGGTCGTAGACCAGCATCATCGTGCGCGTTCCGTTGCCGCCGTAATCGATGCCGAGCGAGGGGCCTTGCCAGAAGACCTCGTGCTGGCCGACATTCTTGGTGTAGAGCATGCCCTCGCCATAGGTGAGGCCGGCGATCAGTGCGCCGGACCCTTCCTGGCCGAGGATGTAGCCATTCGGCAGGCCGTGTGTTTCGAAGGCCTGTTCGATGACCTTGGCAAGGGCGCCGCTGGTTTCACCGAAGAAGCCGTGGCCGGCATCGACCACTTCCTGGATTGAATATTCGCCTGCGGCTTCGGCTGGACGCATGGTCGTGACAAAGCCCGCGATGGCCATGGCGGCGGCGATCATGAGACGCGCGGCCGAAAGATGACGGGTTGGCAAAAGACGCATGGGGCCTCCTAGATGCGAAGCCGATGGATTCGGCCTCTCCGATGGGGGTAATCGAACTTACCGAGGATCGTCTTAATAATCGGTTTACCAAATATGGTGTCATTATGACCATATGGTATCCGACCGGTTCGCAACCCGTGCCAGACACGACTGCGCTCTGTATCGTCGGTTCAAATCTTCTGGAGAGACCGATGGCGAAAAATATCAACCTCACCCTCGCAGGCCCCGATCTGGCGGCGCTGCTGTGCAGCCGTGTGTGCCACGACGTGATTTCGCCGGTCGGTGCGATCAACAACGGCCTGGAACTGCTCGACGAGGGGGGCGCGGATGCCGATGCGATGGACCTGATCCGGACCAGCGCACTGAATGCATCGGTCCGGTTGAAGTTTGCCCGGCTTGCCTTTGGCGCTTCCGGTTCCGTCGGCGCCTCGATCGATACGGGTGAAGCGGAAAAGGCGGCGAAGGATTTCGCGCTCGCCGAAAAGAAGACTGAAGTCACCTGGAGCGGACCGCGCGCGATCATCGCGAAGAACCGCGTCAAGCTTCTGATGAACCTGTTCCTGGTCGCCTACGGTGCGATTCCGCGCGGCGGTTCGCTCGATATCTCGCTGGAGAACCCGGAAACGGATGCCAAGTTCAAGATTGTCGCCAAAGGCCGCATGCTGCGCGTGCCGCCGAAATTCGCCGAGATTTTGACCGGCGCGCTGGAAGAGGCGGTCGATGCCCATACGATCCAGCCTTACTACACCATCCTTTTGGCCGACGAATGCGGCATGGAGCTGAAATTCATCCCGAGCGAGGGCGAGATTGCCTTTACAGCCGAGGTCATCTGACATCGTCCCGTTTCGAGACGAAGTTGTATTCCCATCGGTAACATTTCCTTAGTTGAACTCGGATAGGCTTATCGGGATTAATCGTTGTCTCCTGGCGGAGACAGAGGAGTTTACCATGCAGCGTTTGATGATCGCAGATGGCTCCGACATTGTGCGCAAGGTCGGCAAGAAGATCCTGTCTGAGCTCGGTTTCGATATATCCGAAGCCGGATCCGGCCGCGAGGCATTGGCTCGTTGCGAGCGCGAACTGCCGCATATCATCATCGTCGATGCCGGCATGGACGATGCTCTCGACCTGATCACCAATCTGCGCGCCCTGCCTGACGGCAAGGCAGTCAAGATCTACTACTGCGTCGTCGAGGCAGACCTGAAGACGATGATGGCGGGCAAGCGCGCAGGCGCCAACGAGTTCCTGCTGAAGCCGTTCGATCGCAAGATCCTGACGGATACGTTCGGCGGCAAGGCGATCGCTGCCTGAAGGCACTGATCCATGATTTCAAGGAGAAGGGCGGGCCATTGGCGCCGCCCTTTTTGCATGATTTTTTCAGCGCCTATTCCCGCGGGCAACCGTCGACCCATTTCTGGACACAAAAAAAGCCCGCGTCGTTGAACGCGGGCCTTGTGTCTGGACCTTGATCGAAATCAGGCCGTTTCTGAGTATTCGGCGCCGTCCGGCTCGCGCAGCACGTAGCCGCGGCCCCAGACCGTTTCGATGTAGTTCGCACCGCCGGCCGCATTCGCGAGCTTCTTGCGCAGCTTGCAGATGAAGACGTCGATAATCTTCAGTTCCGGTTCGTCCATGCCGCCGTAAAGGTGGTTCAGGAACATTTCCTTGGTCAGTGTCGTGCCCTTGCGCAGCGAGAGCAGTTCGAGCATCTGGTATTCTTTGCCGGTCAGATGAACGCGCTGGCCACCAACTTCAACGGTCTTGGCGTCGAGGTTGACGATCAGTTCGCCGGTGATGATGATCGACTGGGCATGGCCCTTCGAGCGGCGGACAATGGCATGAATACGGGCAACGAGTTCGTCCTTGTGGAACGGCTTCGTCATGTAATCGTCAGCGCCAAAACCGAGACCGCGCACCTTGTCTTCGATGCCTGCCATACCGGACAGGATCAGGATAGGTGTCTTAACCTTCGACAGGCGCAGAGTGCGAAGCACTTCGTAGCCGGACATGTCGGGGAGATTGAGGTCGAGCAGAATGATGTCGTAGTCGTAGAGTTTGCCCAGGTCGACGCCTTCTTCGCCCAGGTCGGTGGTATAGACGTTGAAGCTCTCGGACTTCAGCATCAATTCGATGCTCTGAGCCGTAGCGCTGTCGTCTTCAATGAGTAGAACCCGCATATTTATCCCCTTTACCGCCGCCGAAAGGTCGAGTTGGCCCCCTACGCGATACGGATCCAGTCGTTGCCTGATTTGAAGGCTGCCACCAAATGGTTAACAAATTCTGATTCCCTCTGGCAAGGTGTAACGAATTTATTAAGCAAAGAAAGCAGTCTCCTGATTTTTCATGTGTTTCGGTCATCGCCACACTTGAATCAGAGCAACAGGAAATTCCCGTAACCGATTCATTTGACTCATCATTGTCATCAGCCGTTTTGAGGCCCTGGCATTTACTGACCCTTAAGTGATCGGGCTTATCATTAACGATGCCCGTAAACGAAAGGTTACCAGCGGTAGCTTTTTGTTAACGTCGCGGACTTTTTTTGGACGAATCGTTTGCATGCGGGTGTGTTGAGTAAGCAAGTGTGGCGGGGGGTCTCGCATCACGGGAGTATTGCGTATGAAGTCGCGTGAGAGCCTGGTACGCCTGAAAGGTTTTCAGGTTACCGAAAAGCGTCGGCAATTGCAGCAGTTGCAGTCAATGATGGCGGAGTTCGAAAGGATGGCGAAAGAGCTTGAGGCTCAGATCGGCATCGAGGAGAAAAAGTCCGGCATTACCGACCCTAACCATTTTGCCTATCCCACCTTTGCCAAGGCAGCTCGCCAGCGCGCGGACAACCTTCAGGTCTCTATCCGGGAACTGAAAGTCCAGCAGGAAGCGGCCGATTTGGCGTTGGAAGAAGCCGAGGCAGAATATGCCAAGGCTTCGGCTCTTGAAGAGCGGGACAGCCAGATGCGGGTCAGAGCCTGAACATCGTGTCTGCAATGTTCAAATAGACGGGCGCAGTTTGCACTGCGTCCGTCACTTTGGCTCATCGACTTGAGTCTATCGCCCCCAAGCGCATGAGGCGATCGGGGCAGGGCCGCCGGTTTATCCGTTGAGCACATCACGCCATTCGGGATGGCGATCCATCTGGGCATGGAAAAAGGGGCAGAGCGGAATGATTTTCCAGCCGCCCTTGCGCGCTTCCTCCACAGCATAGAGTGCAAGAGCCTGACCGGCACCGGTTCCCCGCATCGCATCGGGGACTTCCGTGTGGTCGATGATGATCAAGGTCGGCGAGGCGCGCGAAAATGTCATTATCGCCGGGTCGGCGATGCCGTCCACCTTGCCGAGATAGCGTCCGCCCGATCCGGTCTGCTCAAAAGTGATGTTCATCAATACCTCCGTTGCCCCGTTGATGGTTCCTGAATAGCATCGGCCCGGCTCAGGCGACAATTGCCGGTCTGGCACACGCAGCGTTCACATTTGGCGGAGGTTCTGTTTGTTGATCTGGTTGAAGGCCTTGCTGCTGATTCTGGCGCCGGCATTCCTGGCGCTGGGGATCTGCCTGCCGCTGATGCGTTTTGAAAGTTTCTATGTTTTTTCTGAAGAGCCGTCGTTGCTGTCGGTCATCGGCTCGCTCTGGCACGGCGGAGACGGACTGCTTGCGGTCATCGTCGGGCTGGTCTCGGTGGTGTTTCCGTCCGTCAAGCTGCTGGGGCTGGCGGCGGAACATCTGAATGCGGCCGAACGTCGGCAGGGCGGATGGATCGGGACGCTCGTTCCAATCCTGTCGCGCTGGTCGATGATGGATGTGCTTCTGGTGGCGCTGGTGATTTTTGCCGCCAAGACGACGGGGCTGGTGCAGGCTTTTTCCCAGCCGGGGCTGTGGTTCTATGCCGGATCGGTTGTGCTTGCCGCCATTCTGCATCGTTTGCCTGCCGGCGGAACGCTGTGCGAACCCATGCCGCAAAAAGGGTAAAACCGGCAGGGCGAGCCGTGCCGGTTTTCCGATGGGGTCTGTTTCAAAACTGTTTTGCGCTGCTGACTTGCCGCGCCCAATATCTCAGTGGCGATATTGCTGAATTCTGGTTGTCCGCAGGCCCGGGAGACCATGGTCGGAAATGG
This sequence comes from Rhizobium sp. 18065, assembly GCF_902706095.1. GTDB lineage: Bacteria > Pseudomonadota > Alphaproteobacteria > Rhizobiales > Rhizobiaceae > Allorhizobium. Next base: position 255,799 of record NZ_CACSJP010000005.1, on the reverse strand, counting down.
AGGACTGCCAGGAGAGGAATTCCTCGACTGTCAGAGTGTAACGTTCGCAGGCTTCTTCCAGGCTCAACAGGCCACCGCGAACAGCGGCGACAACCTCGGCCTTACGACGGATCACCCAACGGCGCGTATTGGCCGGAGGTAGATCGGCAATCGTCAGCGGGCTGCCATCGGGACCGATGACATATTTCACTCGGGGGCGGATCATTTCGGTCATTGGACTCTCTATACATACTCAAGACCACACACCCGCATCCTAGAGCCGAGGCTTTAAAATTTGCCTAAGCACGTTGTAAGCATTTGATAATAATTTTTGCCGTTCGCAACGGCCTGTTTTGCTGATTCTGCCTGACCTTGCGTAAACTTGCGGCAATTGCATAGGAGTTATGCGATTGCCCCTCTACTCGGGCGCAACCATTCATGGCATTACACCCGAGAAATCTCTGGTTCCTCTGGATTTGACAAGGCCGGGCGGCAAAGCTGCCCGGTTGATGGTCGTTTTTCAGTCGCCGCAAGATCGGCAACAGGCCCAGCGGATACATGTCCCTGCATGGGATGCATTCTAGTTCACATGCTTTCAATTCCCGACTGGGTGCATACCCTGTCGAAAGGAGCTTTATGTTCAGGCCGACTGATTTGACACGTCGTCACGAGACAGACGAAGATGTATTCCCTTTGGATGCGTTCGTATCCGGACAGTGGGCCGGCAAATTGCTGGCATTGGCACGCGAGCATGGTTTTCGCCACTGCCTGCTGGCGAGTTTCCCCAAGGGTGATCGGCCGGAGTTCGCTGCCAATCTTCTGGTGACGAATTGGCCGCAGCCGGTGCGCGAGGCTTATGAAGCGGCCGAGATTTTTGCCGGAAGCCTGCTGGTGGTGCGCCTCAAGCAGACCATCATGCCGGTGTTTTCCACCGAAAACCTGTTCGTCGGCCAGGCTCCGACAGAGCAGCGTGCCAAGTTGCTTGCGCTTTTTGACCAGCATGGACTGGGCGGCAGCCTTGCCTTCAGCCTGCACGATCGGCATCTGGCGCAGTATGTTCTGGTATTTTCCGGACGGCTGGAGCAACCTGATCGCGCCGAGCTGGCGATCATGCAGTTTGCGGCGATGGAAATGCTTGACCTTGGCGCTGACGAACTTGTGCCTCGTTATGGCCCGCGGGAAAAGCTTTCGGCCCGCGAGATCGAATGCCTGCGCTGGTCGGCTGCGGGCAAGAGCAGCGACGAGATCGCCATCATTCTCGATATTTCAACCCATACCGTGGTCAGCTATCTGAAGAGCGCCATGCGCAAGCTCGAGGCAGTCAACCGCATGCAGGCGGTTGCGCGAGCCTGTCGTTTCCGCTTGCTCTGAATCCGCCCCGCGTCGCATGTGGGTCACGCAAGACGCCGCTCGCACGCGGCGTCTTTTTTATGGGGTTGGCCTTATCCTATAGCAGCATCACATTGAGTTCAGTCCTGCTATAGCCGAAGATATATTCTGTCGTGCTGTTGTGAAGCAGGGTGATGGCATCACCGCTGTCCAGCCATGCGAGCGTGACGACCGTCGAGGTTCCGGCACCGCCGGCGTGGTGGGCGAGATCTTCTCCGCCATTGCGTCGCAACGCGACCGAGTGGTTGCCGCTGCTAGTGGCAGTCACTGTCAGCGCCAGCAGGTAGAATCCCGTCGCCGGGACCAGAAGCGGCTTGCCGAAGCCGGACGCGAGGGGTGGGCCAAGTGTGACATCACCGCCGGACAGATGCAGCAGGTCGAAGCCGGTGGCCGTGCCGCTGGCCGGTGTGAAGGTCGCCGTTGTCAGGGCCGCGCGTGCCAGCGGTCGCTGATCGTGGCGAACGTAGCCTTCCGGAGAAATGCCGATTGCCTGGCGCCAGCCGGTCACGTCGCTGTTCACCTTGATCGAGAAGCGATCTTCGCCTGCCAGGCCCATTTCCGCGCAGCCTTGCCAGTTGGACTGGAAGAGCAGGCTTGCCGTATCGGCAGTCGATTGTTTGTTGACGGTTAGACGGTGGCTGTCACCGGCGTGATTGAACAGGCTCGCGGGCGAGGCGATCGCCAGTCGGTTGGAGCTGTCCGGTGTCGCGGCGATACCAAGCCGATCGAAAATTGCCGTCGATGGCAGGGGAGGGGCGACCCATTCCGCCCCGTCGAAGACTGCCGGGCGCTGTGCGCTGGCGATAACGCTGCGCCAGCCGATGCGTGGTGTGATGAAGACCCATGCGCCATCCTGATAGAGCGCGAGGTGACCTTCGCGACCGATCCAGGCGCCACTGGTCGTGGCAGGCAGCCAATAGACCTCGCCCTCGGATGGGGCAGAGGGAGGTTCCGTCGCTTCGCTTTGGATGACCAGTTGTACCAGGGCATCCAGACGCTGCAGGGCTTCGTTATGCGTGACGTGTTTCTGGGCCTGGGCAGGAAGGATGAAAGGCAGGTCGAGATTGCTGGTGGTATCGGACATCGGCGTCTCCGTTTCTCTGTGCCTGCATCCGGCGTGATGACGGAGTGTGGCGGGGGAAAAGGAGAAGTGTGCGCCGGATTTTATCGAGGGGGATGAAGTCGCTCTGATTTTGTTGAAATCATGGGTTTTTTCAGAAAACTCATCCCCGCTGAGGCGGGCTTGCCCAGGCGATGAAGTCGGGATTGGCGAAATCTGTCTCGTGAATTCGGTTGCGCTTGCCATAGACGAGCGGCTGGTGATCGGTCGTCAGCGTGATGCCCCCGGCCGCTCTCAGGACTGCGTCTCCTGCGGCCGTGTCCCATTCCATCGTGCGGCCGAAGCGCGGGTAGAGATCGGCCTCGCCCTCGGCCAGAAGACAGAATTTCAGCGACGAACCCACGGTGCGGCGCTCAGGAATGCCGTTGTCTCGGATATAGGCTTCCGTCGCCTCGCTGTTGTGCGAGCGGCTGACCAGGGCGCAGGCCTTGGGATGGGTCGGGCGTCCACGGATTGCAGACCGCGCCGTCACCTGGAAATGCTCGTCGATCGTCAGCTTTTCCGCCCTGTTGCCGAAGCCGAGATAGGCGATGCCCAGTGCCGGTGCATAGACCATGCCGATGGTCGGCACACCTTGTTCGACGAGGGCGATGTTGACGGTGAAGTCGTCATGGCCGGCGATGAATTCACGGGTGCCGTCGAGCGGATCGACCAGCAGGAAGCGCTCACCTTTGGTTGCGGGCACGTCGCCTGCGGCAACGGCTTCTTCGGCCACGACGGGCAGATGCGGCAGATGGGCGATCAGGTCCGCCAGGATCAGGCTTTCGGCGGCCTCGTCAGCCTCGGTCACCGGTGTGCTGTCGCCCTTGAGGCGGATATCAGGCCCGGCCCGATAAATATCGAGAATGATTCGGCCGGCGCCAAGGGCTGCCTGCTCGAAAATCCGCGCGATCGCTGCGTCGTCGGCCACTGGTCCGTTCCTCTGTCGTCCATCCGTGATTTCACGTTCGCACGGTTTGTGTAAAGTGATCTTTCACCATATGCGCAGGAGATTGCCCGGACATTGCGGCATCGTTGCGCGTGTCCATGCTGCACCGCCGTGGAACAAAGCGCGGCATGTCTCAAACAAAACAATTTTCGTCCTGATTGCGCTTGCTCTTTGTGACGCCTATGCGAATGTGCGGCGATATTTTCAGAGGATGGTTGATGCGTTATTCGGCCCTTTCAATCTTTCGACAGGCTCTTTCCGGCAATCGCAACTGGGCGCCAATGTGGCGTGAGCCGGAGCCCAAGCCGCATTATGACGTGATCATCGTCGGCGGCGGCGGCCATGGCCTGGCGACAGCCTATTATCTCGCCAAGGAATTTGGCATCACCAATGTCGCGGTTCTGGAAAAGAGCTATCTCGGGTCGGGCAATGTCGGACGCAATACGACGATCATCCGCTCGAACTACCTGCTCGAAGCCAATGAACCATTCTACGAGTTCTCGATGAAGCTGTGGGAGGGGCTGGAGCAGGACCTCAACTACAATGCGATGATCTCCCAGCGCGGTATCGTCAATCTGTTCCACACCGATGGCCAGCGCGATGCCTATGCGCGGCGCGGCAATGCGATGATGATGCACGGGGTAGCCGCCGAACTGCTCGACCGCGAGCAGGTGCGCAAGATGATGCCCTATCTCAACTACGATCATGCACGCTTCCCGATCCTCGGCGGTCTGCTGCAGAAACGCGGCGGCACGGCGCGCCATGATGCCGTTGCCTGGGGTTATGGCCGTGGTGCCGACAGTCGCGGCGTCGACCTGATCCAGAACTGCGAAGTCACCGGCATCCGCCGCGACGAGGCGGGCAATGTGCAAGGCGTCGAGACCAGCCGCGGTTTCATTGGCTGCAACAAGCTGGCGCTGGCAACGGCCGGCCATACGTCGGTGACCGGCAAGATGGCCGGGCTGGAGCTGCCGATCGAGACGCATGTGCTGCAGGCCTTTGTGTCGGAAGGCATCAAACCGGTGATCGACAATGTCATCACCTATGGCGCCGGCCATTTCTACATCTCGCAGTCCGACAAGGGCGGCTTGGTCTTCGGTGCCGATATCGACTATTATTCCTCCTATGCCCAGCGCGGCAATCTGGCGACGGTCGAGCATACGATCGAAGAAGGCGTTTCGCTGATTCCCGGGCTTTCGCGCGTCAGGGTCCTGCGCTCCTGGGGCGGGGTGATGGACATGTCGATGGACGGTTCGCCGATCATCGACAGGACGCCGATCGACAATCTCTATCTGAACTGCGGTTGGTGCTATGGCGGCTTCAAGGCGACGCCGGCCTCGGGCTTCTGTTTCGCCCATCTGATCGCCAAGAACGAAGCCCATCCCGTTGCCCGTCTGCTCCGGCTCGACCGCTTCAAGCGCGGTTTTGCCGTGGATGAAGGCGGCAAGGGTCCGCAACCGAATTTGCATTGAGATACGATCATGGCCAGCCTCATCACTTGCCCGCACTGCGGGATCCGTCCGAAGGAAGAATTCTCGATCCGTGGCGATGCCAGCCCGGTGCGTCCGGTGGCCACTGCCTCCGACGATGCCTGGTATGTCTATGTGTTCGTCCGCGATAATTCGAAGGGCCGCATCATCGAGCATTGGCATCACTCAGCCGGATGTCGTCGCTGGCTGGTGGTCGAGCGCGACAATGCCGCAAGCCACGAGGTCTATAGCGTGACCGATGCCAGTGTGCATGCCAAAGGAGCCGCCCGATGACCGGTTCGCGTCTGTCTTCCGGCGGTCTCGTCAATCGTGGCCGCAGCCTGTCCTTCACCTTCGACGGCCAGACGATGAAAGGCTTCGAGGGCGATACGCTGGCTTCGGCACTGATCGCCAATGACCAACTGCTGGTCGGCCGTTCGTTCAAGTATCATCGTCCGCGCGGCATCGTCACAGCCGGCTCTTCGGAGCCGAACGCGCTGGTCAAGATCGGAACCGGTGGCCGGGCCGAGCCGAACACGCGGGCGACCGTTGCCGAACTCTACCAGGGCATGGAGGCGAAGAGCCAGAACCGCTGGCCGTCGCTGAAATACGATGTCGGTTCGGTGAACGGCCTGCTGTCGCCATTCCTGAGCGCCGGCTTCTATTACAAGACCTTCATGTGGCCGAAGCCGTTCTGGGAAAAGGTCTATGAGCCGATCATCCGCCGCGCGGCCGGGCTCGGCAGCACGCCGTTCGAGGTGGACCCCGATCGCTACGAGAAGGCATGGGCGCATTGCGACCTGCTGGTGATCGGTGCCGGCCCGACCGGCTTGATGGCAGCACGGGCTGCGGCTCGCGCCGGCATGCGCGTCATTCTCGCCGACGAGAGTTTCCGGTTTGGCGGTTCGCTGCTCAACGAGCACGTCTGGGTCGGCGGCATGGCCGCTGCCGATTTTGCCCAGAGTGTCGTCGACGAGCTGAAGGGCCTGTCGAATGTGACGTTGATGGCGCGTACCACCGTGTTCGGCTGGTATGATGACAATCTCTTCGGTGCCATCGAAAAGGTGCAGAAGCATGTGGCGCTGCCGTCGTCCGATCTGCCGGTCGAGCGGGTCTGGCGTATCGTGGCCAAACGGGCGATCCTGGCATCCGGTGCCGAGGAACGGCCGCTGGTGTTCGGCGGCAATGACAAACCGGGGGTGATGACCTCGGGCGCGGTCCGTACCTATCTCAATCGTTATGGCGTGACGCCCGGCCGCGAAGTGGCGATCTTCACCAATGGCGGTGCGGGTTACCGGACCGCTGCGGATCTGATTACTGCCGGCGTCGGCGTTTCTGCGATCATCGATGGCCGCGTCCAGTCGGGCGATGAAGCGCCGACGGGTGTTCGGGTCATTCGCGGCGGGGCCGTGGTCGATACCAAGGGCTCGCAGCGCATTGCCGGTCTGATCGTCGAGCGGTCCGGCCATCAGGAAGAGATTGCCTGCGATGCGCTGGCGATGAGCGGCGGTTATAGCCCGATCGTGCATCTGGCCTGCCAGCGCGGGGAAAAGCCGGTGTGGTCCGATGAACATCAGGCGTTCCTGGCGCCGGATGTCGGCGGCGGGCTTCGGCTTGCCGGTTCGGCGGCGGGCATTGCGTCGCTCACCGCTTGCCTGCGCGATGGTGCCGAAAAGGCGCATGATGCGATCGGCGATCTCGGCCGGCTGGTGGGGCTTGTCGAGGTGCCGGAAGTCGAGGGCGAATTCGACGCTGAGTTCTCGCCGCTCTGGTATGTGCCGGGCGCCAAGGGCAAGGCCTTTGTCGACTTCCAGAACGACGTGCATGTGAAAGACCTGAGCCTTGCCCAGCGCGAGGCGATGGGCCATGTCGAGCACACCAAGCGTTACACCACGGGCGGCATGGCAACCGACCAGGGCAAGCTCGGCAATATCAACACAATCGGTATCATGGCCGGGATGCGCGGCGTGTCGCCGGCCGAGATCGGCACGACGACCTTCCGGCCGTTCTACACGCCGGTGTCGTTCGGCGCGATGGCCGGCACCAGCCGTGCCGAACATTCGCGGCCGATCCGCACGTCGCCATTGCATGGCTGGGCGAAGAAGCAGGGTGCTGTCTTTGTCGAGTCCGGCCTGTGGTATCGTTCCTCCTGGTTCCCGCGTGACGGGGAGAAAACCTGGCGCGAGGCAGTCGACCGCGAAGTGCTGAACGTGCGCGCCAATGCCGGTCTCTGCGATGTGTCGACGCTCGGCAAGATCGAGGTGTTCGGCAAGGATGCGGCGGAATTCCTCAACCGGCTCTATTCCAATGCCTTCCTCAAACTTCCCGTCGGCAAGGCGCGATATGGCCTGATGCTGCGCGAGGACGGGATGATCTATGACGACGGCACGACCAGCCGGCTGTCGGACGAGCATTTTTTCGTCACCACCACCACCGCCTATGCCGGCGAGGTGATGACGCATATGGAGTTCTGCGCCCAGGCGCTGTGGCCGGATCTCGACGTGCGCTTCGTGTCTTCATCCGACGAATGGGCGCAGATGGCAATTGCCGGCCCCAAGGCCCGCATCATCCTCGAGCAGATCGTCGATCACGACATTTCTAACGAAGCCTTCCCGTTCCTGTCGGCGCGCGAAGTGCTGCTGAAGGGCGGCCTCAAGGCGCGTCTGTTCCGCATCTCGTTTTCCGGCGAACTCGCGTTCGAACTTGCCGTGCCGGCCAACTCCGGCGAGGCGGTTGCCGATGCGATCATGGCGGCGGGCAAGCCACATGGCATCTGCGCCTATGGTGTCGAGGCGCTGAACGTGCTGCGGATCGAGAAGGGCCATGTCACCCATAGCGAGATCGATGGCGCGACGACGCCGGACGATCTGGGGCTCGGTCGCATGTTTTCGACCCAGAAACCGGACTTCATCGGCAAGCGCCTGTCGAGCCGCTTTGGCCTGACAGCGGCGGACCGTCCGCAACTCGTCGGTCTGCGGCCGATCGAGAAGGAAGAGATCAAGGCTGGTGCGCATATCCTGAAGGAGGGTGCAGATCCCTCGATGCGCAATGATCAGGGCTATGTCACCTCGGTCTGCTATTCACCGTCGCTTGGGTCCTATATCGGGCTTGCACTGCTGAAATCAGGTCGCGAGCGGATCGGCGAGAAGATCGTCGTCTGGGATGCCCTGCGTCGTAGCGAAACGGTGGCAGAGGTGTGCAATCCGGTGTTCTACGATCCCGATAACAAGAAACTTCACCTGTAAGGAGCAGCGCCATGCCCATGACCTATGCCAGCCGGCACGTGCTCGAGGATCATATCGCCGGCTTCGAGGCGACACCCAATCCACACCATATGTCGATTGTCCGGGCGCCGACGGTTTTCTCCGTTCTGGTGCATGAAGGGCATCAAGCCGATATCGACGAAGCGCTGAGCAATATGGAGGACGTTTCGGTGCGCTTTGCCGGACCGAATGAATGGCTGCTGGTCAGCGAAGAGGTGTCGGGCGATGCTCTGGCCCGCCAGTTGAGCGATCTCGGTTCGACCAGGGTGTCGTTTGTCGAGCAGAGCGATGGTCGTGTGGTGCTGAGGATCAGCGGTCCGCGGGTCCGCTCGATCCTGGCAAAATGCGTGGCCGTTGATCTGCATGCCGATGTCTTCGAGATCGGCCAGTCTGCCAATGTGCTGTTCTGCCATGTCGCGGCAAACCTTACGCGCACCGGTGCCGACAGTTTCGAGATCGTTGTCATGCGCAGTTTTGCCGGCTTCGTGTTCGACGAGGTCTGCGAGATGGGCCGCGAATTTGCGATGACGGCGGGATTTGCCCAGTAAGACCGCGAACGATGGAACATCCACGTCTCCGTGGTTCATAGGCGCATCCTCGATGCGGGTGATCCATACGTCCAGTCCCTGCGTAACGGAGAGGAAAGTCATACTAAAAGGCATTTGATGTTTCATGTCATATTCGGGCTGCCATGGCTGGTGGTTGTCGTCCGCTTCATTCAGCCTTTGCCGTGGATATGGAGCGTCAAGCTGCCGCTTGCAGTTCTGCTGCTGATGGCGTCGCAATACCATTTCTTCAGCCGCCTTTCGTCCGGGTCGGTTTTCTCTCCCGAATTTCCGCGATACATCGTGATCGGGTTCAATCTTGTCTTCGGTGCGATCCTGTTGCTGGCCGTCTTGCAACTTCTGCTGGACGCGGTCTCGCTGCTAGTCCTAGTGACGAAGGGCTCGTTTCCGATCGTGCCGGTCGGTGTGCGATACACCATGGGCATCGCGGCCATTGCGCTGTCGGTCCTCGGTGTCAGTCAGGCCATCGTTGTCCCGAAGGTCAAGGACATGGAAATCGCCATTCCCGGTCTGCCGGCCCAGTTTGACGGCTATCGTCTCGTGCAACTGACCGATCTCCATATCAGCCGGCTTTTCCCGGCTGCATGGACGGAAGCGGTGGTGTCGCAAACGAATGCGCTCAATGCGGACCTGATCGTGATCACCGGTGATCTGATCGACGGAAGCGTCGAGCATCGGCGCAACGATGTCGCAGCGCTTGCCGGACTGCAGGCGCCGGATGGGGTTTATACCATCCCGGGAAACCACGAATACTTCTTCGGTGTCGATACCTGGATGCGACATTTCGAAGGCCAGAACATGCGCATCCTGTCAAACAGCCATGCGGTTCTTGCGCGCGATGGGGCCGAACTGGTTCTGGCGGGGGTCACCGACCTGTCGGCGGCGGGAACAGGCTCGCCCGCTCCGGACCTGTCTGCGGCCTTGCGCGGCGCTCCTGCCAATGTGCCGGTCGTGCTGCTCGATCATCAGCCGATGCAGGCGGCAAAAGCCGCCGGTTCCGGCGTGGCGCTCCAGCTTTCCGGGCACACGCATGGCGGCATGATCGCCGGTCTGGACCGGGTGGTTGGCGCGGCGAACAATGGTTTCGTGTCGGGTCTCTACCAGGTCGGGGGCATGCAGCTCTACGTCAACAATGGCACAGGGTTGTGGCCCGGTTTTGCCATGCGGCTGGGAACGACGGCCGAACTCACCCACATCACGCTTCGGCGCGCGGTCCCTTGAGAACCGGCCGTGGCCTTACTCCGGCCGCGGCGTTATCCGGATAATTTCTTTGTCTTGCGCGACATGTTTCGTCGCAGCATGGGCTTCCGACTTTTCCCGCGCCGCTCTAGCTTCGGACAACAGCCTGTCCGCGCCAAAGGAGCGTTTTATGAAAAGCCATGCAAGGGTCGTCGTCATCGGTGGTGGTGTCGTCGGGTGCTCGGTCCTCTACCATCTGACCAAGTTCGGCTGGACCGATGTCGTGCTTCTGGAGCGCTCGGAACTGACCTCCGGCTCGACCTGGCATGCAGCCGGCGGCATCCATACGATCAACGGCGATCCGAACGTTGGCAAGCTGCAGAAATACACGGTCGAGCTCTACAAGGAGATCGAGGAATATTCCGGCCAGGACATCGGTATGCATATGACCTCTGGCCTGATGCTGGCGGCGACCACGGAACGCTTCGACTGGATGAAGTCGCTGCTGGCCAAGGGCAAATATGCCAATGGCGACGCGCGGTTGATCTCGGCCGAGGAAGCCTATGAGATGATGCCGCTGCTCGATCCGAAGCAGTTTGTCGGTGCGGTCTTCGATCCGCATGAAGGTCATCTCGACCCCTATGGCACGACGCATGCCTATGCCAAGTCGGCGAAGAAGAACGGCGCCGAGATCTATCTGCACACCAAGGTCGAGGATCTGGTGCAGCTGGAAGACGGCACCTGGCGGGTGATCACCGACAAGGGCGAGATCCGCGCCGAACATGTGGTCAATGCCGCCGGCCTTTGGGCGCGCGAAGTCGGGCGCATGGTCGGTCTCGAGTTGCCGGTGCTCGCCATGGAGCATATGTATCTGATCACCGAGGACATGCCGGAGGTGGTCGAGTTCAACAAGACGTCGGGCAAGGAACTGATGCACTGCGTCGACTTCGACGGCGAGATCTACATTCGCCAGGAGCGCAACGGCATGCTGATGGGCACCTATGAAAAGGATTGCCGCCCTTGGTCGCCGATCGAGACGCCCTGGACCTTCGGCCATGAGCTGCTGGCGGAAGACCTTGAGCGCATCACCAACGAGCTGGAAGTCGGCTTCCGGCATTTCCCGGCCTTCAACAATGCCGGCATCAAGAAGATCATCAACGGACCCTTCACCTTCTCGCCGGACGGCAATCCGCTGGTTGGTCCGGTGCGCGGCATGACCAATTTCTGGTCGGCCTGTGCCGTCATGGCCGGGTTCTCCCAGGGCGGGGGCGTCGGTCTGGCGCTGGCCAACTGGATCATCGAGGGCGATCCGGGCTTCGACGTGTTTGCCATGGATGTCTGCCGCTACGGCGACTATGCGACGCTCGGCTATACCAATGCCAAGGTGCGCGAGAATTATTCCCGCCGCTTCTCGATCCGTTATCCGAACGAGGAACTGCCGGGCGCACGGCCGCTGCTGACCTCGCCGATCTACGACAAGCTGAAGGCGGCCGGTGCCGTGTTCGGCGCGTCCTATGGCCTGGAAACGCCGCTGTGGTTTGCCCCTGCCGGCGTCGAGGACAAGTTCTCCTGGCGCCGTTCGACCGATTTCGATGCCGTTGGCCGCGAGGCAAAGGCCGTGCGCGACAGCGTCGGCCTGATGGAGACCTCGGGCTTTGCCAAATATACGGTGAGCGGGGAGGGTGCGCGCGACTGGCTCGACCATGTGCTCGCCTCGAAGATCCCGGCGATCGGGCGCATGGCGCTTGCGCCGATGCTCAACGCGGCCGGCAAGCTGATCGGCGATTTCACAGTTGCCAATCTCGACGACGACGAATTCCTGGTGATCGGTTCGGGTATCGCCGAGGATTATCACATGCGCTGGTTCGAGCAGCATCTGCCGGATGATGGCTCGGTCGAGCTCAGCCCATTGAACCTGGGTCTGCTTGGCCTGTCGATTGCCGGTCCGAAGGCACGCGACGTGTTGGCCAAGCTGACGCATCTCGACGTCTCGGACGAGGCCTTTGCCTTCATGGACATTCGTGAAATGGATCTCGGCATGGCGCCGGCCATCGTCGGGCGGGTCAGCTATACCGGTGATCTCGGCTATGAAATCTGGATGCGGCCGGAATATCAGCGCTATATCTTCGATCTGCTGATGGACGCCGGTGCCGAATTCGGTATCTCGCTGTTTGGCCTGCGGGCGCTGAATGCGCTTCGGTTGGAGAAAAGCTTCGGCAGTTGGTCGCGCGAGTATCGCCCGCTCTACGGGCCGCTGGAAGCCGGTCTCGGCCGGTTCGTGGCCTTGAAGAAGGAGGCGAACTTCATCGGCAAGACGGCGGCGATCGAAGAAAAGCTTTCTGGCGGCACGCTGCGTTTGCGCACTTTCATCGTCAGCGCCGAGGATGCCGACGTGATCGGCGACGAGCCGATTTCGTTCAATGGCGAAGTGAGAGGCTGGGTCACGTCCGGCGGCTATGCGCATCCGAGTGGCGTCTCGGTTGCCATCGGTTATGTGCCGAAGGACATCGCAGATGAAATCGACGGTTGGGGAATCGAAATCCTGGGTGAGGTTCTCCCTGCACGTCTGCAGGCGCAGCCGCTTTTTGACGCAAATGGGTCGCGAATGAGAAACTGAACCTTTTTCCACAAAGATGGGCTTGCATTAGTGAATGCACAGGCAAGGCAGGTCGCTCTCGGGCGGCCTGCTGTTTTCATGGGCTTTTTCTGCTGTTTTTTTGAGTTTGCTGGTTTTATCCGCGCCAGATGGTGGGATGTCGGTAACATTTTGCCGCCGTTTTGCCTTTTTGGCTTCACATTTTCGGACAAAGCGATATGGAATCTCCCGACACCTAGAACCCGCAAGGGATCAACAAAAATGAGACGCACCACCAAGGCGCGTCCGGGGGATAATATATGGAGTACTTTATCCAGCAGCTCATCAACGGGCTGACTCTTGGATCCATCTATGGCCTTGTGGCTATCGGCTATACGATGGTCTACGGTATCATCGGCATGATCAACTTCGCCCATGGTGATATCTTCATGCTCGGCGGCTTCGCCGCTCTCATCGTCTTCCTCATTCTGACAACCTTCTTCGCCGGTATCCCGGTCGCGCTTGCGCTGCTGATCATGCTGATCGTCGCGATGGTGATGACGAGCTTGTGGAACTGGACGATCGAGCGGGTTGCCTATCGTCCGCTGCGAGGCTCGTTCCGCCTGGCGCCGCTGATCACCGCGATCGGCATGTCGATCGCCCTGTCGAACTTCATCCAGGTGGCGCAGGGACCGCGCAACAAGCCGATCCCGCCGCTGATCAGCGACGTGCTGCATATCGGTGCGGTCACGGTCTCTCTGAAGCAGGCGATCATCGTGATGATCACCAGCGTCCTGCTCTTCGCATTCTGGTACATCGTCAACAAGACGCCGCTTGGCCGCGCCCAGCGCGCCACCGAACAGGATCGCAAGATGGCGGCGCTGCTCGGCGTGGATGTCGACAAGACGATTTCCATCACCTTCGTCATGGGTGCAGCGCTGGCCGCCGTCGCGGGCACGATGTACCTGATGTATTACGGTGTTGCCTCGTTCAACGATGGCTTCGTTCCGGGCGTGAAGGCTTTCACGGCAGCTGTTCTCGGTGGTATCGGCTCTCTGCCGGGCGCTGTTCTCGGCGGTCTGCTGATCGGCCTTATCGAGTCGCTCTGGTCGGCTTACTTCAGCATTGCCTACAAGGATGTCGCCACGTTCGGTCTCCTGGCATTCGTGCTGATCTTCAAGCCCACCGGCATCCTCGGCCGGCCGGAAGTCGAGAAGGTTTGATCCCATGACAACTTCTGTAAATGAAACTGGTGCCGCTTCGTCCGGCACGATGGCGCGCGCGCTGAAGGAGGGCCTGTTCGCCGGTCTTCTGTCGCTCGGCCTGTTCAGCCTGTTCATCGGCATCAAGACCGATCAGAACATTTCCAACCAGTTGATCTGGTATCCGCGCTGGGGCCTGCTGGCGATCTTTGTGATCATCGCAGCCGTCGGCCGGTTTGCCATGGTGGCCTTCGTGCAGCCGTGGAATGCCGCCCGCAAGGCGAACAAGGCTGCAGCACCCGCCACTGATCTCGATGCCCAGCCGTCCTTCTTCAAGACGCATTTCCTGAAGATCGCCCTGGTGGCGCTCATTCTCTATCCGCCGGTTATCGTCGCCTTGACCGGTGTTCAGGGCTCGCTGAAATATGTCGACAATTTCGGCATCCAGATCCTGATCTACGTCATGCTGGCCTGGGGCCTGAACATCGTCGTCGGTCTCGCCGGTCTGCTCGACCTTGGTTATGTCGCCTTCTATGCGGTGGGTGCCTATACCTACGCATTGCTGTCGCAGAACTTCGGCCTGTCCTTCTGGATCCTCCTGCCGCTGTCGGGCATTCTGGCGGCGTTCTGGGGTATCATGCTCGGCTTTCCCGTTCTGAGGCTTCGCGGCGACTATCTGGCCATCGTGACGCTGGCATTCGGTGAAATCATCCGTCTGGTGCTGATCAACTGGACCGATGTCACCAAGGGCACGTTCGGCATTTCCAGCATTCCGAAGGCAACGCTTTTCGGCATGCCTTTCGATGCGTCGCCGGGCGGTTTTGCCAAGACATTCGGCCTGCCGATGTCGTCCGCCTACTACAAGATCTACCTGTTCTACGTGATCCTGCTTTTGTGCGGCATCACGGCCTACGTCACCATCAAGCTGCGTCGCATGCCGATCGGCCGAGCCTGGGAAGCGCTTCGTGAAGACGAAATCGCCTGCCGCTCGCTCGGTATCAACACGGTGACGACCAAGCTGACGGCGTTCTCGATCGGTGCAATGTTCGGCGGCTTTGCCGGTTCGTTCTTTGCCGCGCGCCAGGGCTTCGTCTCGCCGGAAAGCTTCGTCTTCCTCGAATCGGCTGTTATCCTTGCCATCGTCGTGCTTGGCGGCATGGGCTCGCTGACCGGTATCGCCATTGCTGCGATCGTGATGATCGGCGGCACGGAGGCACTGCGTGAAATGGAGTTCCTGAAGCATGTCTTTGGACCTGACTTCACCCCGGAACTCTACCGCATGCTTCTGTTCGGCCTGGCAATGGTCGTGGTCATGCTGTTCAAGCCTCGTGGCTTTGTCGGCAGCAGAGAACCGACAGCCTTCCTCAAGGAGCGCAAGGCCGTCTCGGGCAGCTTTACCAAGGAAGGTCACGGCTGATGACTTCCGGAACTGAAACGATGAACAAAGACACCATCCTGAAAGTCGAGCATCTGTCGATGCGCTTTGGCGGCCTGATGGCCATCAATGACTTCTCCTTTGAAGCCAAGCGCGGTGAGATCACCGCGCTGATCGGACCAAACGGTGCGGGCAAGACCACCGTGTTCAACTGCATCACCGGTTTCTACAAGCCGACGATGGGGATGATCACGCTCAACCAGAGGGACGGCAGCCAGTATCTGCTGGAGCGCCTTCCGGATTTCGAGATCCCCAAGAAGGCCAAGGTCGCCCGAACCTTCCAGAACATCCGACTGTTTTCGGGTCTGACGGTTCTGGAAAACCTTCTGGTCGCTCAGCACAATGCGCTGATGAAGGCTTCCGGCTATACGGTTCTCGGACTGCTCGGCCTGCCGGCCTACAAGAGGGCAGCAGATGCGGCCATCGACAAGGCGCGCTACTGGCTGGAAAAGGCCGATCTGGTCGATCGTGCCGATGACCCGGCCGGCGACTTGCCTTACGGCGCCCAGCGCCGTCTGGAAATCTGCCGCGCCATGTGCACGGGACCTGAGCTTCTTTGCCTCGATGAACCGGCTGCCGGTCTCAATCCGAAGGAATCGCTGACGCTCAACGCTCTGCTGCGCAGCATCAGTGCAGAGGGCACGTCTCTACTCCTGATCGAGCACGACATGTCCGTGGTCATGGAGATTTCCGACCACGTCGTCGTTCTGGAATACGGCAAGAAGATTTCCGACGGTACGCCGGATCATGTGAAGAACGACCCGAAGGTGATCGCCGCCTATCTGGGTGTCGAGGATGAAGAATTGGAAGAAGCAATTTCCGAAGTGGAAGCTGTTGCCGAAGAAGTGTCGGGGGAGAAGAACTGATGTCCTCCGAAGCACTTCTCAAAGTACAAGGCGTCGAAACCTATTACGGCAACATCCGGGCGCTTGGCGGTGTCGATGTCGAAGTCAAGCAGGGTGAGATAGTCGCGCTGATCGGCGCCAATGGCGCCGGCAAGTCGACACTGATGATGACGATCTGCGGCAGCCCGCAAGCGCGTGCCGGCCAGATCATCTTCGACGGGGAGGATATCACCAAGCTGCCGACGCATCTGATCGCGCGTCGCCGCATCGCGCAGTCGCCGGAAGGTCGCCGGATCTTTCCGCGCATGACCGTCATGGAAAACCTCCAGATGGGTGCCGGCCTCGACAACCTGAAATATTTCAGCGAGGACGTGGAGAAGATCTTCACCATGTTCCCGCGCCTGAAGGAACGCCATGCCCAGCGTGGCGGAACATTGTCGGGTGGCGAGCAGCAGATGCTCTCCATCGGCCGTGCGCTGATGTCGCGTCCGAAACTGCTGCTTCTCGACGAGCCCTCGCTTGGTCTGGCACCTCTGATCGTCAAGGGGATCTTCGAGGCGATAAAGAAGCTTAACAAGGAAGAAGGTCTGACCGTCTTCCTCGTCGAGCAGAATGCATTTGCCGCACTGAAGCTGTCCGACCGTGCCTATGTCATGGTCAACGGCAAGGTGACGATGAGCGGCAGCGGGAAAGAGTTGTTGGCGGACCCGCAGGTCCGGGCGGCTTATCTCGAAGGCGGCCATCACTGAGCGCGCGGAGGAACTGACATGCAAGGATTGTTTTTCGAGACGGATACCGGTGTGCGCACTGTGTTGCGCTTCCTCGTTCTGCTGATCGGCTTCTGGACCGCATGGCGGACCGGAAAGGCCGTGGCAGAGGGCTGGGAAGGCTATGCAAGGGTGTTCATCTATGTCCTCGGACTTGGCGTGGTGATGCGCTTCCTGCACTTCTCTCTGTTTGCCGGACCCTTCATCAGCCCCTTCTACTACGTCATCGACGTGGTGCTTCTGCTGGTTTTTGCGGTGGCTGGATTCCAGTCGCGCAGGACGACCCAGATGGTCGATAACTACTACTGGCTATACGACAGAACTTCCTACTTCTCGTGGAAGAACAAAGATTGACAAGTTGTTGTTTTCTGTCCCAGATTGGCGGCAGAGGCGATGGCCCCTAATAAAGAGTGGAACCGTTTTCCGGCGCAGTGTCAGCGGGTGTTGCGCAGGGTTTTATAACCAAACCCGCATAAAAACTTGGGAGTTACAATATGAAGAAGTCTCTTCTCTCGGCAGTTGCCCTGTCGGCGATGGTCGCCTTCAGCGGCAACGCTTGGGCTGACATCCTCGTCGGCGTCGGCGGCCCGCTGACAGGTCCGAACGCGGCTTTCGGCGCTCAGCTCCAGAAGGGTGCTGAACAGGCTGCTGCAGACATCAACGCTGCAGGCGGTATCAACGGCGAGCAGATCAAGATCGTTCTCGGCGACGACGTTTCCGACCCGAAGCAGGGCATCTCGGTTGCCAACAAGTTCGTTGCTGACGGCGTGAAGTTCGTGGTCGGCCACTTCAACTCGGGCGTTTCCATCCCGGCGTCTGAAGTCTATGCCGAAAACGGCATCCTCGAAATCACCCCAGCTGCTACCAACCCGGTCTTCACCGAGCGCGGCCTGTGGAACACCTTCCGCACCTGCGGCCGTGACGACCAGCAGGGCGCCGTTGCCGGTGCTTACCTTGCTGAGAAGTTCAAGGACGCCAAGATCGCTGTCGTTCATGACAAGACCCCGTACGGTCAGGGCCTTGCTGATGAAACCAAGAAGGCGATGAACGCTGCCGGCCTGACGGAAGTCATGTACGAAGGCGTCACCACCGGTGACAAGGACTTCTCGGCCCTCATCGCCAAGATGAAGGAAGCCGGCGTCTCCATCATCTATTGGGGTGGTCTGCATACCGAAGCTGGTCTGATCATCCGTCAGGCTGCTGACCAGGGCCTGAAGGCTACGCTGGTATCGGGCGACGGTATCGTTTCGAACGAACTGGCTTCGATCGCTGGCGACGCTGTCGAAGGCACGCTCAACACCTTCGGTCCTGACCCGACACTGAACCCGGCCAACAAGGAACTCGTCGAAAAGTTCAAGGCTGCCGGCTTCAATCCTGAAGCTTACACGCTCTATTCCTACGCTGCGCTGCAGACCATCGCTGCCGCCGCCAAGGCTGCCGGTTCCAACGACGCTGAAGCCGTTGCCACCGCAATGAAGGAAAAGGGTCCGTTCCCGACCGCTCTCGGCGACATGTCCTTCGACGAAAAGGGCGACCCGAAGATCCCGGGCTACATCATGTACGAATGGAAGAAGGGTGCCGACGGCAACTTCACCTACGTTCCGCAATAATTCGATCTTTGATCGGAAAACGGAAAACCCGGCCTCGCGCCGGGTTTTCTGCGTTTGGAGGCGGTCGTCGCAGGATGTACTTGCAAGACGTTGAATACGAAGAGGATGCTCAGCCTTCGTGCAGGACCTGTGCGGCGCGCACGGCGGCGGAGGCCCGGTTCTCGACGCCGAGCTTGGAATAGATCTGCTCGAGATGTTTGTTGACGGTGCGCGACGACAGGCCAAGTATTTCGCCGATATCGCGGTTGGCCTTGCCCTTGGCGATCCACAGCAGCACTTCGCTTTCGCGGTGGGTGAGGCCGAAGCGCTGGCGCAGCAGTTCGTCCTCGCTCTGGCGGTTGGCCGAGGTGATGCGGAAGAGATATTCGTCGGCGCCGATCGTGCCGAGGAAGGAAAGCTGCAGGGAAACGCCCGAGGCGCTGGCAAAGGGGAAGGTGCCCTCGCTCGTCGTTCCGCCGCTGGCGCGGCGGTGGGAAAGCCAGGTGGCGGTGGCGCTTGCCACTTCGTTGATGCCATCGGCGGTGCCGGTGGCGCTTTCGATCAGCCGGCTCGCTTGCGGTGTCGTCCAGTGCACCTGGCCATCGCCTCGCACGGCGAGCAGATGCCGACCGGCGGCATCGAGGGCGACGCGGGCGCTCTGGGCTGAGCGGGCATTCGACAGATGCACGCGGATGCGGGCGCGCAATTCGTCGATATTGATCGGCTTGGTCAGATAGTCGACGCCGCCGCTTTCCAGCGCGTTGACCACATGCTCGGTCTCGGTGAGGCCGGTCATGAAGATCACCGGAACCTGGGCCACGACCGGATCGGCCTTCAGGCTGCGGCAGGTCTCGAAACCGTCCATGCCGGGCATGACGGCGTCGAGCAGGATGAGGTCCGGGCTGATGCGGTTGACGATCGAGAGTGCGGCATGGCCGGAGGTGGCGATCAGCACGGAAAAGCCGGATGCCTCCAGCGCCTCGGTCAGGAAGCCGAGCGCATCGGGGCTGTCATCGACGAGCAGAACGATATCGCGTCTGCTGGCTTCAACCATGGATCGGCTCCTTGCCGGTTACAAACGAAGTCAGATAGCCGCGCAAGCCAGCCAGATCGAATACCTGCAGGTAAGCGCGGGCACCGTCGACAAAGGCGGCATGGGTGGTCGCGCCGGATAGTTCGGCAAGCTTTGCTTCTATCCCGCGCACATAGCCGATTTCGCAGAGTTGGATCAACTCGTCCAGATGGGTGTCTCCGGGGGAGGTGGGTTTGAGCGCTGGAACCGCCGGCAGAAGCAGGCGCGGATCGTCGGCATAGATCCATTCAAGGCCAAGGAACATGGCAAGCTTGTCGCGCAGGCGCTTGATGTCGACGGGCTTGGCAATGGCATCGTCATGGCCTTCGCCACCGGCAGCCGGGGCATCGCCGATATTGGCCGAGAGCATCAGGATGGGTGCCTTCTGGCCGGCATCGCGCAATTTTTCGACCAGTTGCCAGCCATTCATGCCGGGCATCGAGATGTCGACCAGGAAGAGATCTGGCCGCACGCCTTCGATCAGGGTGAGGCATTCCGGGCCACCGGCTGCCGTCAGCACAACGAAATCGAGCGGGGCCAGAACCTCGCGCATCAGTTCGCGGTGATCTTCATTGTCATCGACTACGACGATCGTGCGTCGCGGGCCGGTATAGGAGGCGATCTTGCGTTCGGGGGCAGGGGCGGTGTTTGGCCTGTCGATCGCCGACAGCATCAGCCGGACCTTGAAGATCGAGCCCTTGTCGCGCTCGCTGGTCACGGCAATCTCGCCGCCGAGCGTATTGGTCAGCAGCTTGGTGATGGTCAGGCCGAGACCGAGGCCGGGCTGCGGCCGGATATTGTCGGCCTCGCCACGCTGGAAGGGCTCGTAGATCCGGTTGAGATCTTTTTCGGCAATGCCGCGGCCGGTATCGGTGACGGTGAAGGTTGCCACCTGGCTGCGATAGGTGACCTCGAAGCGGACGATACCCTCGTCGGTGAACTTGATGGCGTTGGACAGGAGGTTGACGAGGATCTGCCGGATCCGGCGCTCGTCGGTGCGCACATAAAGCGGCAGGTTCTGCGAGCGCTGGTGCTCGAAGACCAGTCCCTTGGCGGCGGCCTGGGGGGCGAACATGTCGATCAGCTGATCGAGGAAATCCTGGATATTGACCTCGTTGGAGAAGACCTGCAGACGGCCAGCTTCGATCTTGGAAATGTCCAGCAACCCGTCGATCAGGCCCGAGAGGTGGTCTGCAGAGCGGCGGATGACCTTGATCGCAGACTGGCGCGGCACGGGGATGGTCTCGTCGCGCTCGAGGATCTGGGCATAACCGAGCACGGCATTGAGCGGCGTGCGTAATTCGTGGGAGAGGCCGACGACATAGCGGCTTTTGGCGCGGTTGGCGGCTTCGGCGGTTTCCTTGGCGTTCTGCAGGGCTGCATCGGTCTTGCGGTGGGCGGCGATCTCCTTCAGCAACAGCGTATTCTGGCGCGAGGATTCCTCTTCGGCGACCACCCGGCTGTCATGGGCGAGCACATAGAACCAGGAGGCGCTGCCGGCGATGATGGCGAAGATGAAGAAGACCACCAGAACGGTGCGATCGACTACGGTTGCCATTTCCGGCGTGGCGACATTCACCTGATGGGCGATGAAGGCGAGGATTGCGCCAATCAGCGAGATCGATATGAGCGAGGTCAGGGCATAGCGGCCGAGCCGAGTGGAAAACCGCTGCAGCAGGACCTCGGGCAGGAAGGTGCGGGCGACGGCCGCAGCCTGGGCATTGATCCTGGCGTTCGGCTTGCACATGTCATGACAGCGGCTGTCGAGCGTGCAACACAGCGAACAGATCGGCGCGGCATAGGCGGGGCACCAGGCCATGTCTTCCGGCTCGAACGGATGTTCGCAGATCGAGCAGGTGATGCCGGTCAGGTTCTTCCAGCTCTGGCGCGGCTTGCGGGCCAGGTAGAACTTGCCGTCACTCCACCAGGCGATCAGCGGAGAGATGACGAAGGCGATCAACGTCACGAATGTGGAGAGCGAGGCGAGCAATGCGCCGAATGCGCCGAAATGGGCGGCAAGTGCGACGGTTGCCGACAGGAGCATGGTGCCGCAACCGACCGGATTGATGTCGTAGAGATGGGCGCGCTTGAATTCGATGCCGGGCGGCGACAGGCCGAGGCGCTTGTTGATGAACAGATCGGCCGAGATGGCGCAGAGCCAGCTCATGGCGATGATCGAGAAGATGCCGAGCGTTTCCTCCAGCAGTTCGTAGATGCCGAGTTCCATCAGGAGCAGGGCGATGGCCACGTTGAAGACCAGCCAGACGACGCGGCCGGGATGGCTGTGGGTCAGGCGGGAGAAGAAATTCGACCAGGCCAGCGAGCCGGCATAGGCATTCATCACGTTGATCTTCAGCTGCGAGATGACCACGAAACCGGCCATCAGCAACATGGCGGCGGTTTCATTGGGGATCATGTAGCCGAAGGCGGCGAGATACATCTGCGACGGGTCGGCGGCTTCCCCGACCGGTACGCCGGTGGCGAGCGTCAGGACGGCGAGGAAGGAGCCGGCGAGAAGCTTGGGCACGCCGAGTACGACCCAGCCGGAGCCGGCGAGGAAGATGGCGATCTTGTGGTGCAGCTTGCGTGCACCTTCCGGCGGCAGGAAGCGGAGGAAGTCTACCTGTTCGCCGATCTGCGGCATCAGCGCCAGGATGACGGCGGAGGCGGCACCGAATTCGACCAGATCAAAAGGTGCGGTCTGGCCCATGCCGGCATTGGAATGGTTGACGCCGGCAAAGGCACGCCAGAGGTCGATCTTTTCCCAGTCGAGAAAGGCGATGAAAATGAACGGCAGGATGTTGAGTACGATCCAGATCGGCTGGGTGATCAGCTGGAATTTAGAGATCAGCCTGATGCCATAGGTGACCAGTGGCAAAACGACGACGGCGGAAATGATGTAGCCAAGCCAGAGCGGCACGCCAAAGGCCAGTTGTAGCGCTCCGGTCATGATCGATGCCTCGATGGCAAAGAGCATGAAGGTGAAGCTGGCATAGATCAGCGAGGTGATGGTCGAGCCGATATAGCCGAAGCCGGCGCCGCGGGTGAGCAGGTCGATATCAACGCCGTGGCGGATTGCATAGCGGCTGATCGGCACGCCGACGAGCAGCATCAGGATGGCGGCGACGACAATGGCGAAAAAGGCGTTGGTGGTGCCATAGGCGAGCGTGATCGTGCCTCCGATGGCCTCCAGTGCCAGGAAGGAAATGGCGCCGATCGCGGTCTGCGAAATCCGGCTGGAGGAGAATTGCCGTGCGCTCTTTGCGGTGAACCGCAGCGCGTAGTCTTCCAGCGTCTGGTTGGCGACCCAGCGATTGTATTCGCGGCGGACGGGAATGATGCGTTGGCGTGCTGGCATGCCTAAATTCTAGCGCCTTTTGTGCGGTGGCTGTCGTTTGGGCATTTTCACGGGAATGGCCGGAATAGCAAGGGCGGTTCGCAGGCGCTCCGGAGCAAAGCCATGTTTCACGGCTTGATGAGGCCGCCCTGATAATCCAGCTGATAGGCGAGCCGGTCGTTGACCAGGATGAGCTCGATGCCGCGGAAACTGCGACACAAACAGAACAAAGCGAAACGCGCGGCGTGTTTCAAGATGTCGATGCGCATATGCAGGTCGGCAGCAGTGGAAATCGTCTCGGAACCATTGTGAAGTGTGAAGAAGCAGCCCGCCGTTGGCATTTTCGATCTTTCATTCACGCGGCCATGCTGTATGGGATGACGCCATCAGGAACGTGGGGACGAACCAAACTCATGACGGAAATCTTTACCGCCGCAGGTCTTGCGGCATTGTTCCAGGTCATCGCAATCGATCTGGTATTGGCGGGCGACAATGCCATCGTCATCGGCCTGGCTGCTGCCGGCCTGCCGACACATCTGCGCAACAAAGCGATCCTCGTCGGCATCATTGCGGCGACCGTCATGCGCATCGGCTTTGCACTGGGAACGGCTTACCTGCTGAACATTGTCGGCCTGCAATTGCTCGGTGGCGTGCTGCTCGCCTGGGTTTGCTGGAAGATGTGGGTTGAGCTTCGCGCCGCAGCCCATCAGCCGCATCACGAAGGCGAAACGGACGATGTCGAGCTGAAAACCGACAAGACTTTCCTTCAGGCTGCGATCCAGATCGTCGTAGCCGACGTGTCAATGTCGCTCGACAACGTATTGGCTGTCGCAGGTGCTGCCAAGGAACATACCTCGGTCCTGGTGATCGGCCTTGTTTTGTCGATCGCATTGATGGGTCTTGCGGCGAACCTCGTGGCCAAGCTGCTGCACAAGCACCGCTGGATTGCCTATGTCGGCCTCGGCGTCATCGTCTATGTCACCATCACGATGGTCTATCATGGCCTGGTCGAAGTCTGGCCTCACATCTCCGGTTACCTGGTGTAAGGCCGGTCTGCCGCCAGTCACCGACTGAGGCGCTTTGATGCCGGGTCCCGCAAGGAGCCCGGCATTTTTGCGGTCCAGCACCGGCAATACTGCCATCAGTTCCGGTCGTTGCCCAGCCGCGCGGCGAGGGCCGCCACCAGTGCAAGGCTATCGTACGGTTTGCGCACGACGGGCACGTCGGAAAAGTTTTCCGGAACGATGGAGCGGTCATCATAGCCTGTGGCAAAGACGAAGGGGATGTTGCGCCGTGCCAGTTCCTCTGCAACCGGCACGGACGTGTCGCGGCCGAGATTGATATCGAGAATGGCGATCCCGGGGGTGAAGCTCTTCAGTCGATTGAGGGCATCGGCGCTGGAGCTTGCGGTCACGACATTGTTCAAGCCGGCATCGGCCAGCATCATTTCGGCGTCCATGGCGATCAGGACCTGATCCTCGACGAGAAGGATGTGCAGGGATGGTTCGAGCACCGGCGCGGCGCTGGCGGGTATCGAGTGCACCATATGGCTGTCCATCTGCGGTTCCACTTCTTCCCACGATAGAAAACGCCCCGGCAGGCGGAATTCGGCAAACAGGCCGCTTGAGCGATAGTCGACACGGCTGCTGCCGCCCAGGTCATACGGAATGCTGCGCTCGATCAAGGCCGTGCCAAAACCCTTGCGGCTCGGCATGCCGACGGTCGGGCCGCCATCCTCGTCCCAGGTGATCAGGCAGTCACCGTTTTCCTCGCTCTGCCACTGGACGGCAAGGCTGCCGCCGGGTGTGGACAGGGCGCCATATTTGGCGGCATTGGTGCAAAGTTCATGAATGACCAGCGCCGCGACAGCATGGGCTCTGGCATCCAGCGTCACCGATGGCCCAAGCAGTGAAAATTTGGTGTTGCCCGCGCGATAGGGCAGCAGTTCCGTTTCCAGCAAATTGCTGAGACCGCCACCACCGCCGCCACGCGTCAACTGGTCATGAGCGTGGGAGAGCGCGTGAATGCGGCCGCGCAGGGAGCCGATATAATCCTCGATCGGGCGCGCATCCTTCGTTGGGGCTACGATCAAGGATTTGATCACGGCAAGAATGTTCTTCACCCGATGGTTCAGTTCCTCGTTGAGCATACGCTGGCGGATATCGGCCTTGCTGCGCTCTTCCGCCATCATCTCGCTGTGACGGAGCACAATTTCGACGGTCGCCAAGCGCAGGGCTTCGGCGATCTCGATGTCGGATTCGCTCCAGGGCTCTGCCTGGCGATGGACGGTTTCCTTCCAGATGGCGAAGCTCTTTCGCGGCGTCAGTCGATCGCCAAGTGGACCGGTTTCGTATGATTTTTCCGGATTTCCGGCCCAGTTCAGCGTCTGCAGACGTTCCTTGCGAAAAAAGAAAAGATAGTCACGCGGGATCTGCGATAGTGGGATGGCCATCAGGCCGGAGACATCCTCGAAATAGTTTTCCGCGTCTGGAAACACCTCGGACAGCATGTGGTTTGCCCAGATCCTGCCGTCGGCAACCTCGCCGACAAAATGCGCCAAAACCGCTTCCACGCCGGCTGGCGGTGTTGTCCCTACAGAGGTCCGTCGCCCGTTCATCCACAATCCGACGCCATCGCAGTCGAGCAGCGATTGAAAGGCCGGCAGCGCGCCGGCAAACAGCGCATCGACGTCGGAGTAGTGCGATGCCGTCTGGAGGAAATGATCGAGCGAGCGCCGCGTCTCGTTGGCAATGTCGAGCTTGCGCTTCTGTTTCAGAGCGAGAAGATGCAGCGAGAAGAACTCGCCGAACATTTCCGCTGCGATACGCTCGGACATGCTGAGAGTTTTCGGCGCATAATGATGGCAGGCGATCAGGCCCCACAGCGTGCCATTGGTGATGATGGAAATCGACATCGACGCGCCGACACCCATGTTGCGCAGATACTCGCAGTGAATTGGCGAGACGCTGCGCAAATGGGCAAATGAAAGATCGAGCGGCATGCCGGCTTTGTCCAGCTCCGGAACCAGCGGCACCCGGGCGCCGCTGGCATCCGAGATCACCCGGATAGGATTCTGCATGTAAAGCGCGCGCGCCTGGCGGGGGATGTCGCTCGCCGGGAAATACTGTCCGAGGAAAGTCTCGAGATCGTGGCGCTTGGCTTCGCTGACGACCTTGCCGGAGCCATCCGCCTCGAAGCGGTAGATCATCACCCGGTCATAACCAAGAACCGCCTGAACCAGACGGGCCGAGGCGCCGATCAGCGCGTCGATATCGGTGATGTCCTTGACGCGACCGATCATCTCGCGCGCAAGCTGAAGCGGCTGCGTGCGACGCAGCGATGGCTCGAACTCGACGATTGCGCCGCCATCCTGGCGATGCACGGCGATGTCGAAATGCGCATCGTTCGGCATGCGCATATGGGCAAGCACAGCCGGGCGGCTGGCCTCGGGTGCTGCGGCGATGGCGTTGCGCAGGTCATGGGTGACTTCGGCCCCGAGCAGATCGAGAATGTGGCGACCGTTCAGGTCACCATCGAGATGCAGCATGGCGCCGGCATTGGCGGAATGGCGCAGAACCTTCGAAAGCTCGCGGTCGCAGTGCAACAGAAACCCGTGGGGCTGGATGCTGCCAGGGATATGAATGGGTTCACGATCGCAGTTGGAGAGGTCAACGGAGTGAGCTGCGGGCATCAAGAGTACTTTCGAACGCGTTGCGGGCATAGTCGAAGGCGGTATTTGCCCATGCCACAGCGGCTTGTTCGTCATATACCCACACTTTCTCCATACGATCGGAGAACGCGCGCCAGCTGGAAAAGTTCCGTGCCTGATGAAAAAGATGTCGGGCGCCGAAATCAGCGGAATAGCCGATGTGTTCGGCACGTTTTGCCAGCACTCTTGCACCGAGAGCCGAGCCTTCGAGGACGTAGAGAAGTCCGATCATGCCGTTGCCGGGCGGCGGTATGAAGGGTTCCAGGTCCGTGGGTGCATCAATGGCAAGGTCGGCAATATCATCGGCGATCTCCGTGCCATAGACACCCGGTCGCCATTCGCCCAGCTCTTCCGGCATGCTCTTGTTTTGTAGCCATGCCTCGACCGGCAGTCGGAAGCGCGCCATGCCGTGCAGATAACGCGCATAGGCTTGTGGCGTGTCGAAATCACCGATCAACGCGTCGAGCGCCTGATGGGCTACGGCGGTCTGGGTCTTCAGGCCAAGCCGCCTTGGGGGGAGATCCATGATCTGCCTTTCGCTCTTTGTGTCGTATTCCAGCTTACGCGATTGGCGGATGACACGTTATGCGTGGCCGTCGCTTTTCCAGTTAGAGGCGGCCGAGAAGGTCTGCCTTCTTGGCGGAAAACTCCTCGTCAGTCAAAATGCCTTTGCCATGCAGCACGGCCAGCCGTTCGATCTTGGCGAAAATATCATCCTCCGCTTCCGTGGAGGCACGGGCCTCAGCCATCGGCGCGCTTGCGGGCGGGGCAGCCGATGGCTGCTCCGGCCAGTGCATGGCTTCGGCGCGCGCCGGAGCAGTGCCTGAGTGCCGCGAAACGGGCGGCGGTTCTGCCGTCACCACTGGCGCAGCCAGCGTTTGCGGCGGGACAACAGCCAAGTCAGCCACACGCACCAACCCGTATTGCGAGGTGAAAGTCAGGGATTGGTCGCCGCTCTGCTGTTGCGAGAAGCCGCCGATGTGATGGTCGCCGGTGTCGTAAATCGTCTGCTGTCCGGCAAGGTCGATGACCAACCTGCGGCTCTGTGGGAAGAAGGCATAACGCAGATTGTTCTGGCTGCCGACCGAGGCGGGATGACCAAGCTCGGCCGGCCATCCGCCGGACGACATCGAGGTGCCGCCGGAGACGAACAGGCTGACGCTGCCGCCACCCTGCTGCTGCGACTGCCCCTGATAGGACGTCGGCATCGGGCCGAGCATGTCCTGGCTGCGGATCAGGCCGGACAGTTCCTGGCACAGCCAGTCGACCTTGGCCTTCAGGCCATTGTTGAACATGTCGCCAACCATGGTCATGCCGCCCAGCGACCACTGACCCATGCCGCCGAGTTCGGGATGGTTGAACTGGGCCTGGGTGCCACCGCCTGCGGCAACCGCCATCAGCATATGGGTTGCGGCGTCAAGGCTGATGCCGTGACGGCTGGCCACTTCGGTGAGAATTCGACGGCCATCTTCGCTTAACGGTCGCATGCGCCACCTCCCGCAGTGCAAAAGGACCGGAAAGGGCCAATGCCCCACCGTCTTTGCAGAGGAGCCCTAGCACAGGACCGGGCTGCAGGACAGCGTCTCAATCAAAGCGGTGGAAGGCCAGGTTTTTTAAGCCGGTGGGCATCTTGTTCCGCGTTTCCCCCCTGGCATACGTCAAACGACGTATACGGTTTTGCGGCGCAGCATCGGATAGTCCCCTCCAGCAACGGTTAACGATCATTAACCGACCGGTTGCGAACAAGAAGAGGGGTTCACGACAATGAATTTGAAGATGAAGCTCACAGGCGCCCTGATGGGCACCATGCTGTCGACGACAGCCTTCCACGGCGCCTTTGCGCAGGAAGACACGATCAAGATTGGTGTTCTGCACTCCCTGTCCGGCACCATGGCAATTTCCGAGACGACGCTCAAGGATGCCATGCTGATGCTCGTCGAAGAGCAGAACAAGAAGGGTGGCGTTCTCGGCAAGAAGATCGAAGCCGTCGTTGTCGACCCGGCTTCGGACTGGCCGCTGTTTGCCGAAAAGGCGCGTCAGCTGATTTCCCAGGACAAGGTCGCCGCGGTATTCGGTTGCTGGACCTCGTCGTCGCGCAAGTCGGTTCTGCCGGTTTTCGAAGAGCTCAACTCGCTGCTGTTCTACCCGGTTCAGTACGAAGGTGAAGAATCTTCGCGCAACATCTTCTACACGGGTGCCGCTCCGAACCAGCAGGCTATCCCGGCTGTCGATTATCTGGAGAAGGAAGAAGGCGTCGAGCGTTGGGTGCTGGCCGGCACTGACTATGTCTATCCGCAGACGACCAACAAGATCCTGAAGGCCTACCTGATGTCGAAGGGCGTCAAGGAAGAGGACATCATGATCAACTACACGCCGTTCGGTCATTCCGACTGGCAGACGATCGTCTCCGACATCAAGAAGTTCGGCTCGGCTGGCAAGAAGACCGCCGTGGTTTCCACCATCAACGGTGACGCCAACGTCCCGTTCTACAAGGAACTCGGCAACCAGGGCATCAAGGCTGAAGACATCCCGGTCGTCGCCTTCTCCGTCGGTGAAGAAGAACTGGCCGGTCTCGACACCGCGCCGCTGGTCGGCCATCTGGCTGCCTGGAACTACTTCCAGTCCGTCGATGCTCCGGTCAACGCCGAGTTCATCGAGCAGTGGCATGCGTTCACCAAGAACGACAAGCGCGTGACGAACGACCCGATGGAAGCTGCCTATATCGGCTTCAACGCCTGGGTTAAGGCCGTCGAAGCTGCCGGCACCACCGACACGGACGCCGTTCTTGACAGCATCATCGGCGTTTCCGTCCCGAACCTGTCTGGCGGTACCTCGACCGTCATGCCGAACCACCACATCACCAAGCCGGTGTTGATCGGTGAAATCCAGGCCGACGGCCAGTTCGACATCGTCCAGCAGACGCCAGCCGTTGTCGGCGACGAATGGTCGGATTACCTGGCAGACTCGAAGGACCTGATCTCCGATTGGCGCAAGCCGATGGAATGCGGCAACTTCAACGTCGCCACCGGCAAGTGCGGCGGCAAGGGTAGCTGATCTCTTCCTCTATGAAACAGGAGGGGGTGTAACCGCCCCCAAACCTTCTCCCGCCGGGATGTATCTCTTCGAGGCGGGGGAAGGATTTACAGCATTGTCGTGCGTATCCTTCGTCCCGTGTGGCGGGAGAAGGTGCCGGCAGGCGGATGAGGGGGCGATCTCATGAATTTTAGAACTTTTCTCCAGGTCTTTATCGCGTGTTGCAGTCTGGCTTTCGCCGCGCCCTCCTTTGCGCAGAGCGATCCGAGAGAACTGATCAATGGCCTGGCCAAGGCCAATTTCAAGCAGGCCGAAGAATTGCTCGGCAAGATCGCTGCAACCGGCGATGCACGGGTCGTGCCGATGCTGGAAGCGTTTGCCGAAGGTGATCTCTACGTCCGCAAATCCGACGGCGCGGTCTTTATCGCCAAGGTCGCCGGCAGCAATTTCGCCGCCATCGATCCACTGACCGGCGAGGCCGCCGGCGAGGAGCCGAAGGGCGCCTTCACCAAGATCAAGGTCAACAACACGCTGCGCCGCGCGATCCGTTCCGCGCTTGGCGGCTTGACGCTTTTGAGCCCGGACCGCTCCGTACGCCTGCAGGCGGCACAGCAGGTTTTGCAATCCCCAAGCGCCGAGAATCTCGATCTCGTCGAGACAGCCCTGGCCAAGGAAACCGACACGGAAGTCAAATCCCGCATGGAAGAGGCGCGGGCGGTGTCGCTGCTGGCCTCCGACAGGTCGGCAGAGGAAAAGCGCGCCGCGATCGACACTGTGGCTTCGCTCGGCGGCCGCGAGGCAATCGGTATCCTGATGACTGTATCATCATCGATCGGTGATGACCTCAGGCCGGACCTCGATAAGGCAATCAAGAAACTCGAAGGTGGCCTGCTGTTCTGGGACATGGGCCAGAATGTCTGGTACGGCATTTCACTCGGCTCGGTGCTGCTTCTCGCCGCCATTGGCCTTGCCATCACCTTCGGCGTGATGGGCATCATCAACATGGCGCATGGCGAGATGGTGATGATCGGCGCCTATTCGACCTTCATGGTGCAGGAGGTCATCCGCTCCAATTATCCGGCGCTGTTCGACTGGTCGCTGGCGATCGCCCTGCCGGTCGCGTTCCTGGTCACCGGCGCGATCGGTCTGGTGATCGAGCGCGGCGTCATCCGCTTCCTCTATGGTCGGCCGCTGGAAACGCTGCTTGCCACCTGGGGCATTTCGCTGATCCTGCAACAGTCGATCCGCACGATCTTCGGACCGACCAACCAGGAAGTCGGCAATCCGTCGTGGATGTCCGGCTCGTTTGCGCTCGGCGGCCTGACGATTACCTGGAACCGGTTGTGGATCGTGCTGTTCTCGCTGACGATCTTCTTTGCCCTGCTCGCCCTGATGAAGCGGTCCGCCTTTGGCCTGCAGATGCGCGCGGTGACGCAGAACCGCCGGATGGCATCGTCGATGGGCATCCGTACGCCCTGGGTCGATGCGTTCACTTTTGCCCTGGGATCGGGCATTGCCGGCATTGCCGGCGTGGCGCTCAGCCAGATCGACAACGTCTCTCCGAACCTCGGCCAGTCCTATATCATCGACAGTTTCATGGTCGTGGTGTTCGGCGGGGTCGGCAATCTCTGGGGTACGTTTGTCGGCGCGCTGTCGCTCGGCATTCTCAACAAGTTCCTCGAGCCATCCGTCGGCGCCGTCCTGGGCAAGATCCTCGTGCTGGTGCTGATCATTCTCTTCATTCAGAAACGACCGCGCGGCCTGTTCGCGCTCAAGGGAAGGGCGGTGGAAGCATGATTACCGGCTTCATCCTGCGCGCACTCGAAGGCAAGATCATCATTGCCATCGCCATTCTGCTCGGCATTGCCGTGCTGGTTCCGGCGCTCAATCTGCTGACCTCGCCGGACAGTTTCTTCCACATCCCGACCTATGCCATGGCACTGATGGGCAAGTATCTTTGCTATGCGCTGCTGGCGCTGGCACTTGACCTGGTCTGGGGCTATTGCGGCATCCTCTCGCTCGGCCACGGCGCCTTCTTTGCGCTCGGCGGTTATGCGATGGGCATGTATCTGATGCGCCAGATCGGCTCGCGCGGCGTCTACGGCAATCCGCTGCTGCCGGACTTTATGGTCTTCCTCAACTGGAAGGAACTGCCGTGGTTCTGGCACGGGATGAATTATTTCCCGTTCGCCATGCTGATGGTGCTGGTCGTGCCCGGCCTGCTTGCCTTCGTCTTCGGCTGGTTCGCCTTCCGCTCCCGCGTCAACGGCGTTTATCTATCGATCATCACCCAGGCGATGACCTATGCGCTGTTGCTTGCCTTCTTCCGCAACGACATGGGCTTCGGCGGCAATAACGGCCTGACGGACTACAAGGAAATCCTCGGCTTCAACGTGCAGGCCGATGGCACCCGCGCGGTGCTGTTTGCCCTGTCTGCGATCATGCTGTCGCTGTGCCTGCTGTTTGCCTCGGCGATCACCCGGTCGAAATTCGGCAAGGTGCTGGTCGGTGTGCGCGATGCGGAAAGCCGGGTGCGCTTCCTTGGCTACCGGGTGGAGAATATAAAGCTGTTCACCTTCGTCGTCTCGGCGATGATGGCGGGCATCGCCGGCGCCCTATTCGTGCCGCAGGTCGGCATCATCAATCCCGGCGAGTTTGCGCCGGCCAACTCGATCGAAGTCGTGGTGTGGACGGCCGTTGGTGGTCGCGGCACGCTGATCGGCCCGATCATCGGCGCCATCCTCGTCAACGTCGGCAAGAGCTATTTCACCGGTGCCTTCCCCGAACTCTGGCTGTTTGCGCTGGGTGGCCTGTTCATCGGCGTGACGCTGTTCATGCCCAAGGGCATTGTCGGCTCGGTCCAGGCCTATCTGGCGCGGCGCAAGGACTTCCGTCAGGCGGCAGACCGGGACGCGGCGGCCAACGATACCAAACCCCAGGCAACCCCAGTGGCGGCGGAGTGAGGCCATGAGCGATCAGACGACAAACCAGACGCTGGGCCAGACGCTGGGCCAGACGCCGGGCCAGACGCCGGGCCAGACGCCGGGCAGGACAACCAGCAGCCTGCTCTATCTCAACGGTGTTTCCGTCTCCTTCGATGGCTTCAAGGCGCTGAACTCGCTGTCTTTCATCATAGAGCCGGGCGAACTGAGGGCAATCATCGGCCCGAACGGCGCCGGCAAGACGACGATGATGGATATCATCACCGGCAAGACGCGGCCCGATAGCGGCGATGTGTTTTTCGACGGTGGCAAGGTCGACCTGACCAAGAAGGACGAGGCGGAAATCGCCCAGCTCGGCATCGGCCGCAAGTTCCAGAAACCGACGGTCTTTGAAAGCCATACGGTCTGGGACAATCTGGAGCTGGCGCTGAACCGCAAGCGCGGCGTGTTTGCGACGCTGTTCTATACTCTGACGACAGCCGACAGGGCGCGCATCGAGGAGATCCTCGAAACGGTGCGCCTGACCGGTCGGCGCGACGATCTGGCGGCCAATCTTTCGCATGGGCAGAAGCAGTGGCTGGAGATCGGCATGCTGCTGGCGCAGGAGCCGAAGCTGTTGTTGGTCGACGAGCCGGTGGCCGGCATGACCGATGCGGAAACGGTGGAGACCGCGATCCTGCTGAAGGAAATAGCCAAGACCCGTTCCGTCGTCGTGGTCGAACACGACATGGGCTTCATCCGCGACCTCGGCGTCAAGGTGACCTGCCTTGCCGAAGGTTCTGTGCTGGCCGAAGGCTCTATCGATTTCGTCTCGAGTGACCAGAAGGTCATCGAAAACTATCTGGGGCGCTGATCATGCTGACAGTCGAAAACGTCAATCTCCATTACGGTGCGGCTCAGGCGCTGCGGGGCGTGTCGATCAATGCCGAGATGGGCAAGATCACCTGTGTGCTCGGACGCAATGGCGTCGGCAAGTCGTCGCTGCTCAGAGCCGTGACCGGCCAGCACGCCGTGTCAGCCGGTACGATCACCTTCAACGGCACCAAGCTGAACGGCATGGCGCCGTTCAACCGGGCGCGGACCGGGGTCGGTTATGTGCCGCAGGGCCGCGAAGTGTTTCCGCTGCTGACGGTGAAGGAAAACCTCGAGACCGGCTATGCGCCGCTCGACCGCAAGGAACGCTATATTCCCGACGAAATCTTCAGCCTGTTTCCGGTGCTCAATACGATGCTATCGCGTCGTGGCGGCGACCTATCGGGCGGCCAGCAGCAGCAGCTGGCCATCGGCCGGGCAATGGTGACGCGGCCGAAGATCCTGGTGTTGGATGAGCCGACCGAAGGCATCCAGCCGTCGATCATCAAGGATATCGGCCGGGCGATCCGCTATCTGCGGGATTCGACCGGCATGGCGATCCTGCTGGTCGAACAGTATCTCGACTTCTGCCGCGAGCTCGCCGACCATGTCTATATCATGGACCGTGGCGAGATCGTGCATCAGGGGGCGGCCGAAACGCTCGATACCCCCGAGGCACGCCGGCACCTGACGGTGTAGTGAAGATCGAAAAGCGATTGTGCGTTCGTGCATGGCTGTGTTGAGGTTTTGTTAAGGCTGATGGGTTGATGCTGAGGTCAGGCGTGGTAGGTTTCCCGCATCTGCGAACAGAAGGTATAGCCATGACAACCAGCACGGTTCATCACCGCGCGCGGGCGGGCAAGATTGTTGCCCGGGTCGCATCGGGGTTCTTTCTCCTTGGTCTGACTGCTGTCGGTGCAGAAGCTGCCGGTTGCGGGGCAACGTTCGAGCCCGGTCGTCATGATTTGACGATCCAGTCGGGCGGGATGGAACGCTCGGCGGTCTATGTCATCCCGTCCAATTACAGCGGCAAGCGCAAGGTTCCGCTGGTCTTTGATTTTCACGGCAGCAACAGCAATCCGCAGGTGCAACTGACCCGCAGCCATTGGGACGAAGTTGCCGAGCGCGAAGGTTTCATCGTCATGGCGCTGGCCGGCAGCGTTGATGGCGAATTGCCCCGCACCCATGCCTGGAACGTGCCGGGCGTGACCAAGGCCGAGGGCGCCGATGACATCGGTTTCATCCGTGATGCGGTGAAGCTTGCCAAGGAAACCTTTTGCGTCGACACGGCCAAGATCTATGCCTCCGGCTATTCGGGCGGCGGCCGCATGCTGTCGCAATATATCTGCGATGGCCTGGGCGATTTTTCCGCGGCGGGCTTCGTCATGGGCCTTCGTGCCGGCACGCCAGAGCAGGACAACGGCGTCTGGCGCCCGCGCCGCGAGAGCTGTCAGCCATCGCGGCCGGTGTCGATCATCGCCTTTTCCGGCATGAAGGATCACGTCAATCCGTTTGACGGCGGCGGCAAGGCCTATTGGCGCTATGGTGGCGAAGTCGCGCTGAACCGCTGGGCGGAACTCAATGGCTGCAACGGCCGTCCACGCGTCGATGACGGCGAAGCTGCCAAGGTTTCGACCTATCTCGGCTGCCGCGCCGGAACCAGCGTCATGTCCTACATGATCACCAATGCCGACCATGCGTGGCCAGCGCGCACGGTTCGCTTCAGGCTTGCCTCCAACAACGGGGAAGAGAAGATCCGGGAGGTTGATGCGACCGACAGAATGTGGGAGTTCTTCCGAGGTTCGGGTGGTGAACTTGTCGCGGGTGCCGCGTTGAAGCCAGCTTGCCCGGACGAACAAAACACCGCCTCGCTCAAGGAAGGCGGCCAGGGGACAAAGTGCAGCCAGCCACTCAAAGCAGACAGCAACGCGCCGTCGGCGTCGGGAGACTTGTAACCAAGTCGCTGGATGGCCGGACAAGGATCGCCGAGCTTTATCAGGAGGGCGCGGCGAAGATCCGCTTGCCGCGCACGTTCACCGATGAGCTTGAGGCGGTGACGATCAATACCGCCGGAGGCGTCACGGGCGGCGACCAGTTCGACTGGAATTTTACCGCCGGGCCGGGCTGTTTCGTGACGGCGACGACGCAGGCCTGCGAGAAGATCTACAAGGCTTCTGCCGGCACGGGCCGGATCACCACACGGATCGAGGTTGCGAGCGGCGCCCGTTTTCACTGGCTGCCGCAGGAAAGCATCCTGTTCGACAATGCGTCGCTGACCCGAACGCTCGAGGTCGATCTTGCCGCCGATGCCGAATTTGTCGCGGTCGAGGCGATCCTGCTTGGGCGCCGCGCCATGGGCGAGGCGATGAACGCAGGCCTGGTGCGTGACCGCTGGCGGATCCGCCGTGGCGGGCAGTTGCTGCATGCCGAAGATCTGAAACTCGAGGGCGATGTCGCCGGTCTGGTCGCTCAGGCGCCAGTGCTTGCAGGGCGGGTTGCTTTTGCTACGCTGATCTATGTCGGACCGATGGCGGAGACCTATCTTTGCCGCTTGCGTGACCTGATTGGTGATAAAATGGGCGGCGCAAGTCATTGGCAAGGCAAGCTTGTTGCCCGTGTGGCGGCCGAAGACGGATTCACCTTGAGAAAAACCCTGATCCCGATGATTTCGGCCTTGCGCGGTGGCGCGTCTGTGCCGAAAGTCTGGAATCTCTGACGATAGGCATAGTGGAGCGGTCATGAATCTGACGCCAAGGGAAAAAGACAAATTGCTGATTGCCATGGCGGCCATCGTCGCGCGTCGGCGGCTGGAGCGGGGCGTGAAGCTCAACTATCCGGAGGCGATCGCGTTGATCACCGATTTCGTCGTCGAGGGTGCACGCGACGGACGTCCTGTCGCCGAACTGATGGAATCGGGTGCGCATGTCATCACTCGTGACCAGGTGATGAGCGGTATCGCCGAGATGATTCACGACGTACAGGTCGAGGCGACCTTCCCGGACGGTACCAAGCTGGTGACCGTTCACGAACCGATACGATAGGATCCAACATGGCGCTGGAACTTCGGCCCAATTGCGAATGCTGCGACAAGGATCTGCCGCCGGAAAGCCTGAATGCTGTCATGTGCAGTTTCGAGTGCACGTTCTGCACCGATTGCGCGACGGG
The DNA here is from genome assembly GCF_902706095.1 of Rhizobium sp. 18065. Taxonomy (GTDB): domain Bacteria; phylum Pseudomonadota; class Alphaproteobacteria; order Rhizobiales; family Rhizobiaceae; genus Allorhizobium. The sequence goes on along the minus strand of NZ_CACSJP010000005.1, from coordinate 219,383 downwards.
TACGCTCGGCGGATTCTGCCCCAATTGCGGCGGCGAACTGGTGCGGCGTCCGGTTCGTCCGGCGGCGAAGCTGGTGAACAATCCTGCATCGACGAAACGCGTTTTGAAGGCCGAGGGCTGTAAGTCCCTGTCGGCTGCCTGAGGACAAAGGGAGAGAGCTGATGATCCCCGGTGAAGTCATTGCCGCCAGCGGCGAGATCGAACTCAATGTGGGCCTTCCGACGCTGACGATCGAGGTGGCCAATAGCGGCGACCGGCCCGTTCAGGTCGGCAGCCACTATCATTTCTACGAAAGCAATGCCGGGCTGGTTTTCGACCGGGAGCCGACCCGCGGCATGCGGCTGGATATTCCGGCCGGCACTGCCGTGCGCTTCGAACCGGGCCAGAAACGTCAGGTGACGCTGATCCCTTACGGCGGCAATCGCGAAGTCTATGGCTTCCGCCAGCTTGTGATGGGGAAACTCTGAGATGGCTGTGGCGCACTATCATGGCAGCTGCCAGTGCGGCGCCGTTTCCTTCGAGGTCGATGCCGACCTCGACAAAACTGTGACCTGCAACTGCTCGCGCTGTCAGCGTCTGGGTATCGTGCTAGCCTTTGCTGCACGCGAAGTGTTTACGCTGAAATCGGGCGCGGACAATCTCACCGAATACCTGTTCAACAAGAAGACGATCGAGCATCAGTTCTGCAAGACCTGCGGCATCGAGAGCTTTGCCTATAGCGCCATGCCGGACGGTACGAAGATGGTGGCGGTCAATGTCAATTGCCTCGACGGTGTCGATCCGCGCGCACTGACCTCGCAACATTATGACGGAGCGTCGCATTAGGGCGACGCAGGGGAGGAAGTCGTGGTGAAGTCCCTGGCGGTGGCGATGTTGTGTGGTTGCGTGCTGCTGGTCGATGGACCGGCGGTCAGCGAAGATGCGCCCGACGTCGACTGCAGCAAGGCCGAAACCCAGATGGACATGAATTTTTGCGCCGCCAAGGATTACGAGGCCGCGGACAAGGCGCTGAATGCCCAGTGGCTGCTGACCAAGGCGATGATGGACAGTGTGGACACCGAGCGCGGGCAAAAAGACGGGGCCAAGAAGCTTGTCACCAGCCAGCGTGCCTGGTTCGCATACCGCGATGCGCAATGCGAACTGGACGGCCACGCGATGGATGGCGGCAGCGCGCAGCCGTTGCTGGTTTCTTCGTGCCTCGCGGATCTGACGCGTAAACGTACGGACGAATTGAAGAGCCTGAACGAAGTCTTCGGGAACTGAAGGGCGGATATGGCAGGGGCACGGAAGGTGATGATCGTCGGCAACGGGCCGGTCGCAGACAATGCGGCCGCGCTGATTGATGCCGCCGATCTTGTCATCCGCTTCAATGGCAGTCGCAATTTTGGCGTTGCCGGACAGCGCACGGATGTGGTGGCGTTGTGCAATACCGGGCGTCCGGCCGCCGCTATGCTGGCAGATCCGGTCTGGCGTGACAGCGAAGCGGTGCGGGCCGCATCTGAAATCTGGTCGGTGCGACATCCGCAAAAGTTTGCCGAATTGCAGGCGGCACTTGCCGTCAGCCATCCTGAACTGGATGACTTTTGTGATGACTATACGCAGGAGTTTGCGGCTTTCGCTGCAGCGCGCGGCAAAGGCTACCGGGTGATTTCGCCGGCGGTGCATGAAGCGGTCGATGCGGCGCTCGCCGAGCATCAGGCCGAAGCCTATGTCGTTCCATCCAGCGGCATGGTGGTGGTCGCTGCTGTCCTGTCCGACACGGCACATGCCAATGACAATGTCGTGCTTGCCGGTTTCAGCCATGTCGGGTGGGACGGCCATCCCTTCGAGGCCGAGAAGCGCTTGATCGAAAGTTATATTGCGGCCGGCCGCCTGACGCGGCTTCAGCCTGTTTCTGCATCCTCCCTCTCCCAAGGAGCCTAGTGCCATGTCCTTTAAAATGTCTCGCGCCGCCTATGCCTCGATGTTCGGACCGACGATCGGCGACAAGGTGCGGCTGGCCGATACCGAGCTCTTCATCGAGGTGGAGAAGGACTTCACCATCTATGGCGAGGAAGTGAAATTCGGCGGTGGCAAGGTGATCCGTGACGGCATGGGCCAGAGCCAGGCGACACGGGCAGAAGGGGCTGTCGACACTGTGATCACCAACGCCCTGATCGTCGACCATTCCGGCATCTACAAGGCCGATGTGGGCCTGAAGGACGGGCGGATCCATGCGATCGGCAAGGCCGGTAACCCGGATACCCAGCCGGGCGTCACCATCATCGTCGGTCCGTCGACCGAGGCGATTGCCGGCGAGGGCCGTATTCTAACGGCTGGCGGCATGGATGCGCATATCCACTTCATCTGCCCGCAGCAGATCGAAGAGGCCCTGATGAGCGGCATTACGACCATGCTCGGCGGCGGTTCGGGTCCTGCCCATGGGACGCTTGCCACGACATGTACCGGTGCCTGGCATATCGAGCGGATGATCGAGAGCTTCGACGCCTTTCCGATGAACCTGGCGCTGGCCGGCAAGGGCAATGCTTCGCTGCCGGCACCGCTGGAGGAGATGATCCTCGCTGGAGCCTCGTCGCTCAAGCTGCATGAGGACTGGGGCACGACGCCGGCCGCGATCGACAACTGCCTGACCGTTGCCGACCAGTATGACGTGCAGGTGATGATCCACACCGATACGCTCAACGAAAGCGGCTTCGTCGAAGACACAATCGGCGCCATCAAGGGCCGCACGATCCACGCCTTCCACACGGAAGGGGCGGGCGGTGGCCATGCACCCGATATCATCAAGATCTGCGGCCAGCAGAATGTCATCCCGTCATCGACCAATCCGACCCGACCCTATACGGTCAATACTGTCGCCGAGCATCTCGACATGCTGATGGTTTGCCACCACCTGTCGTCGTCGATCCCGGAAGACATCGCCTTTGCCGAAAGCCGTATCCGCAAGGAAACGATCGCGGCGGAAGACATTCTCCATGATATCGGCGCGTTTTCGATCATCTCGTCGGACAGCCAGGCGATGGGTCGGGTCGGCGAGGTCGCTATCCGCACCTGGCAGACGGCCGACAAGATGAAGCGCCAGCGTGGCCAGCTGTCACAGGAAACCGGCGACAATGACAATTTTCGGGTCAAGCGCTATATCGCAAAATATACGATCAACCCGGCAATCGCCCATGGTCTCAGCCATGAGATCGGTTCGGTCGAGGTCGGCAAACGCGCCGACCTGGTGCTGTGGTCGCCGGCCTTCTTTGGCGTGAAGCCGGAAATGGTCCTGCTCGGCGGCTCGATTGCAGCCGCGCCAATGGGCGATCCGAATGCCTCGATCCCGACACCGCAGCCGATGCATTACCGGCCGATGTTTGCCGCCTATGGCAAGCTCCGGACAAATTCCTCCGTCACCTTCGTCAGCCAGGCGTCGATTGATGCCGGCCTCGCGCGTCGTCTCGGAGTGGCGAAGAAACTGCTTGCCGTCAAGAACGTTCGTGGCGGGATTTCCAAGGCGTCGATGATCCACAATGACCTGACACCGCATATCGAGGTCGATCCGGAAACCTATGAGGTGCGCGCCGATGGTGAGTTGCTCACCTGCGAGCCGGCGACAGAGTTGCCGATGACGCAGCGCTATTTCCTGTTCTGATCGCCGGGATCTTGCACCGCATATTGAAATGGTTCGGTGGCGGGATTGTTGTGATCCTGATGCTGCTTGTTCTTGGGGTGTTCGTGCCGCGTCCTTTGCTGGGTCGGTCGGAAGCCGCCGGCGAGGCCGGTTCGCGGCAGTTCCTGCTGTTGGCCAATGCCATTCACACCGATATCGCACTTCCGCTCGATGACGATCTCCGGGCGGAGTTTGCCGAGCTTGCCGACCACGGTTTTGACATCGGCAATCCGCATGCGGCCTATCTGGTCGTCGGCTGGGGCGGCCGCGCCTTCTATATCGAAACTCCGACCTGGGGCGAACTGAAGCCGCTGCCGGTGCTGAAGGCGTTGACGGTCGATCGGTCCGTTCTGCATCTCGATCTGGCCGGGGCGATTGCGGACGACGCGCCCTTTGCCAGACGGCTGTCGATCACCGAGACCGGCTATCGGCGACTGCTCGATCATGTTCGGGCGAGCTTTGCCCGCAAGGATGGGCGGATGCGGGTGATCGATGGTGTGGGCTATGGAACCACGGATGCTTTCTTCGAGGCCAATGGTGCCTTCAATGCGTTGCTCGGCTGCAATACCTGGACAGCATCCAGCTTGCGTGCGGCGGGCATTCGCACAGGCTGGTGGACGCCGCTGCCGCAGATGCTGGGCTGGTCACTGAGCCTGCTGCAGTGAGGTTGAATTAGCGCATTCGCCCAACGCATGGCTGCTATGCGGGCATGTTGAAATCGCGATTGCATGCTGCATTGCACTGGTTCCTGGGCTAGGTCTGACCTGCTATTTCAATGGTGCGCCACTTGCTCCCAACACGTGCGCGCGCCGGCTCAGACAGGAGATCCGAACCATGCTTATTGGCCGCAAAGTGCCCGACGTAACTTTCCGTACCCGCGTTCGCGACGAAGCCGTCGGTGGCGCCAACCCGTTCCGTTGGCAGGACGTCAATTCCGCCGACTATTTTACCGGCAAACGCGTCATCCTGTTTTCGCTGCCGGGGGCGTTTACGCCGACATGCTCGACTTTCCAGCTGCCGGACTTCGAAAAGATGCATGCCGATTTCCAGGCTGAAGGCATCGACGAGATCTATTGCATCTCGGTCAACGACGCTTTCGTGATGAATGCCTGGGGCAAGAGCCAGGGTCTGGAAAACGTCAAGCTGATCCCGGATGGTTCCGGCGAGTTTACCCGCAAGATGGGCATGCTGGTGCGCAAGGACAATGTCGGCTTCGGTCTGCGCTCATGGCGCTATGCCGCGATCATCGCCAATGGCGTGGTCGAGCAGTGGTTTGAAGAGGAGGGCTACTGCGACAATTGCGATAGCGATCCCTATGGTGTTTCTTCGCCCCAGAACATCATGGAGAAGCTGAAGGCGAAGCAGGCTGCTTAACGGCGACAATTTCGCAGGTTGGAAAATCCAATGGCCCGGCATCGCCGGGCCTTTTTTTGTTGAAGTGCATACAACCTCTGGGTGGTTGTTTGGCCATGCCATGGGTTAATGAATTAGACACTTTCTGATTGTGCCCATCTGCAAATCTTCGTGTGCATGCATGCTGTGTGCCGGGTCGAGGCAAAACGCCACAGTGCCTGAAAAAACGCATTAAATCTCGGGTAAATCCAAAAAAAGTCACTGCTGTCGGTTGCGCCGCGCGCCGATAAAGCGCCCCTATAAGTTGGGTTCCGGACCATTTTCGGGTGTCTTGATTTCATTTGCGCGACTGGTTGTATTTTAACGATTTGGTTAGCGATTGGGGAAGATTAGCCCCCTATTCGATTATTGCAGAGCGGACGAGGAGCGACTCGTGAATTTCATCGGCAAATGGCTATCCCTACAGATCGATCTCGGCAGTTTCGACAGCCGGGCCGCGATTTGGAGTTTCGCCGCAAAGATGAGCTTCAGGGCAGTGATCCTGGCCTGCATCTTCAGTCTGGCGGGATTGCCGCTGCTTTATGCGTTCGGCATTCTGACGCTTTCCGTCGCGGAGGCGGTCAAGCTGTCGGTGACGTTTTCGTGGCTGTTTGGCGGCGCCGTTTCCGGTGCGCTTGCACTGGTCACCGGAGGCGTCATTCGCGATCTGGCTGTGTCGCGCGCCGAGTTCGAACGTCTGAGTCAGACGGATGCTTTGTCCGGCCTTGCGAACCGCCGCGCCTTCAACGATGCCGTTGATTCGGTGCAGGGCGAGGCATCGCTGGCGATCATCGATATCGATCGGTTCAAGGCGATCAATGACCGCTTCGGCCACCATGCCGGCGACATGGTCATTCGCGGTGTCTCCGACATTCTGCGTGAGGTTTTTCACGATTGCCACGTCGTGGCGCGGCTCGGTGGTGAGGAATTCGGTGTGATCATCTGCGGCGGCGGTCTTGCCCAGCGACTGGCTCTGGTCGAGCGTGCGCGCATGCTGGTCGGGTCGCGCGGCATTGATTGCGAGGGCCATATCGTCTCGGTGACCATTTCGGCCGGTATTGCCGAGTTTGTCGTCGATCGGCGTTCCGAATGCGTCTATGCGCGAGCCGACAATGCGCTTTATCTCGCCAAGGGCGAGGGCCGTGATCGCGTGTTGCACGAGCAGTCGATGCCCCTCGACGATCCGCGCGAAACGGCGGAAGAAACCGGCTACGCCCGCGCTGTTTTCGGTGCGGTTCCGATGCGTAGCTGAAGATCAATCTTGCCGACTGCCTTCGTCTTGTGCATGGTTCAAAAAACAGCCAATTCGGAGATTTCATGCAGCGAGCCACTTCCATCATACCAGCCGGATCGATGGCGGCCCAGCCGGAGGGAACGGTCGTGCTTGCCCATGACGAACGTCATCTCCGGCGCAAGCTTCTGCATCTCGACGATGGCGAAATGGTCATGCTCGACCTCAAGGAGCCGGTGTCTCTCGCCGACGGCGACCGGCTGATGCTTGAGGACGGCACGTCGATCGAGGTGAAGGCAGCCGAGGAGAGGCTTTTCGACATTCGGCCGCGTGATAGCCAGCATCTCATCGAACTTGCCTGGCATCTCGGCAATCGTCACCTGGCCGCCCAGATCGAGCGTGAGCGCATCCTGATCCAGCGCGACCATGTCATCCGGGACATGCTGATCGGCCTTGGCGCGACGGTCACCGAAGTGATCGAGCCATTCCAGCCGGTGCGCGGCGCCTATCATTCGCATGGTGGCCATAGTCAAGGCCATGGCTGAGCAGTCTCGCTCCGACGCATCGCCGAGGCGGGGATTGCTTCGGCTTCTGGCGTGGTTGTCGCCGGCCTTTCCGGTCGGCGGTTTTGCCTATTCCGGCGGACTGGAGAGCGCTATCGTCGAGGGACACATCGCCAACAGGGATGATCTGTCGCGCTGGCTGCGTCTGCTGCTTGCCGATGGCGGCTTGCGCAACGATGCGATCCTGCTGGTCGAAGGGCATCGGCACTCTGCCGACGACGCGGCGCTGCGTGAGGTGCTGGCGCTGGCGTCGGCATTGGCTGGGTCGGCCGAGCGCCATGCCGAAATCGTTCGCCAGGGCGAAGCATTCGTGATGGCCGCCCGCGCATGGCCGCATCCGGTTCTGGAAACGCTGACGGGTTCCGCGGTCTACAGTGTTGCGGTTGGCGCCGTGGCTGCGGCGCATGGAGTTTCTGCCGGAGACGCAGTTGCCGCTTTCCTGCAGGCGCAGGTCAGCCAGTTGATTTCCGTTGCGATCCGCCTGAGCGTGATCGGCCAAACGCAGGGCGTGGCGCTGATTGCCGAGATCGAGGCCGATATTCTTGGCAGCATCGATGCGATCGAGCGCATGGGGATCGATGATCTCGGCAGTGCTTCGATCATTGCCGAGACACTCAGCATGCGGCACGAGACACAATATTCGAGACTTTTCCAATCCTAGATAATCACTGCCCCGGGGAGCATCGCCCGGAAAGCAAAGCCCGATGAGGGCGGAATGACAGGAATGACATGATGAAATCGAACAATGGTCCTCTTCGGGTTGGTATCGGCGGACCGGTCGGCTCCGGCAAGACGGCGCTGACGGAGAAGCTGTGCAAGGCGATGCGCGACCAGTATTCCGTCGCGGTCGTCACCAATGACATCTATACGCGCGAAGATGCCGATGCGCTGATCCGCATGCAGGCACTTTCGTCGGATCGTGTCGTGGGCGTGGAAACGGGTGGCTGTCCGCATACGGCGATCCGCGAGGATGCCTCGATCAATCTGCGCGCGATTGCCGACCTGAACGCGCGGATCCCGGATCTGGACATCGTCTTCATCGAATCGGGCGGCGACAATCTTGCCGCAACTTTCTCGCCGGATCTCGCCGACATCACGCTCTATGTGATTTCCGTCTGTCAGGGCGAAGAAATCCCGCGCAAGGGCGGTCCGGGCATCACGCGGTCCGATCTGCTGATCATCAACAAGACCGACCTCGCGCCGCATGTCGGCGTCGATCTAGAGGTAATGGAGCGCGATGCCGACCGGATGCGTTCGCAGCGCCCATTCGTGTTCACCGACCTCAAGCGCGGCGCCGGTGTGGAGCGTGTCGTCCGGTTTCTGCAGGAGAGCGGCGGGCTCTGAGCGCCGTTGCTCTAACCCCGATCAGATCTGCTTCAATGCGGTCACGTCGGTAATCTGGATGGTACGGCCGCGGACGGTGACGCCAGCGCGCCGCAAGGTCGAGAAGGCGCGCGACAGGGCTTCGGGCGCAAGGCCGAGCTTTCCGGCCAGAAGGCTTTTCTGGAAAGGCAGGCGGATCGAGACCGGGCCACCCTCCTTTTCGCAGGTCGACAACAGATAGTGGGCAACCCGTTGCGGGGCTGTCTGCAGCCGGTCATTGGCGATGCAATCCATCGTGGTGCGCAGATGGTCGGACAGGCTGCGGATGATGGATTTGGCCACGTCCTTTTCCACCTCGGCCAGTTGGCGAACCTTTTGCAGGTCGAAACGACCCAATGTCGCAGTGTCGGCAGCCTGGGCGTTGTAAAGATAGCGATCGCCCATGGGCAGAAGGCATTCGGAGAAAACGTCGCCGGGGCCGCAGATGCGGATATCCGCCTCTCGGCCATCCTTGTTCAGCCGATACAGCCGGACATAGCCGCTGAGTACGCAGTAGAAGAACTCGGCCGGCTCACCCTCGCGGAACAGCACATCACGCGCTTCAACATTCGTGACATTGATGATCTCCAGCATGCCGGCCAAAGCAGAAGGGCCAAGCGTCGCCAGAAAAGACGTTCGCAGCAGTGTGTTCTTGTCTCTCGCGTTCAATCTCAGCATCTTGTTCACAGTCCCGCACTCCCATGGCTTCTGCCAGGCAAAACCTACCCCCGATCCGGCGGGTCGAAATGGCCCGGTTCCGGTTCAATGGCCAGCTTCGTCAATCCTCTCGTCCTTATCCACGGCATGCGTCCGACGGGCAAGTGACGAGAAACAAGCAGATCATTCTCTCAGCGCGTGCAATCTATGACACTTGGGTGGAACTCGATTTGATTTCGATCAAGCGACGTTCAAGGTTCTGCTAAAATTCAGCGGGACATGCATGAAAAAAGCCGGGCGGCGCCGGCTTCTCTCTCTCGTTTCTTTCCCGTTCGCTTATTCGGCGGCCAAAGGCGGCAGGGTGACGATATTGTTGCTCTCGCTGCGCCGGTTGGCAGGCGTGCTGCTGCGCTCCACCGCAGAAACCCGGTCATACAGTTCGGCAACGGCGATCGTCAGGTTCTCCGAGCTCAGCGGTTCGACCTCCTGTTCCTTCTTGCCGACAAGGCGGCTGAAGATCCGGCTCAGCAGACGCGACAGGTCGTCGAGGATCAGGAAGAAGGCCGGCACGACCACGAGGCTCAGCACCGTCGAAACGATGATGCCGCCGATGACGGCAATCGCCATCGGGGCACGGAAGGATCCGCCTTCACCGACGCCGAGCGCCGACGGCAGCATGCCCGCTGACATGGCGATGGAGGTCATGATGATCGGCCGGGCGCGCTTGCGGCCGGCTTCCACCATGGCTTCCAGGCGATCCATGCCGCGGTGGCGCATTTCGATGGCGAAATCGACCAGCAGGATGGCGTTCTTGGTCACGATCCCCATCAGCATCAGGATGCCGATCAAGACCGGCATGGACAGCGCATTGTTGGTGACGATCAGGCCGACCGCCACGCCGCCGATGGCCAGCGGCAGCGAGAAGAGGATGGTGAACGGCTGGATCACATCCTTGAACAGCAGGATGAGAACGGTCAGCACCAGCAGCACGCCGAGCAGCATGGCATTGAGGAAGCTCTGCTGCATCTCCGCCTGGATCTTGGCGTCGCCGCTCTCGGCGAGACGCACAGAGGCGGGCAGGTTGGCATTGTCCACCGCGTTGCGGAAGGCTGCTGTCGCCGTATCGAGGGCAACACCCTGCGGCAGACCGGCACCGATCGTGACGAACCGGTTGCGGTCATTGCGTTTGATCGAACTGACGCCTTCCGAATAATCGATATCGGCGACACTCGAAAGCGGTACGGCCTGGCCGGTCGACGTGCGGATTTTCAGTGCACGGATGGCGGCGAGATCTGTCCGGAGGTCGAGTGAGGCCTGGACCCGAATCGGGATCAGGCGGTTGTCGAGGGCGATTTTTGGCAGGGCCGCGTCGATGTCGCCGATGGTTGCGACCCGGACAGTCTGGGCAATCTGCTCGGCGGTGATGCCAAGCCGTGCCGCTTCATCCGAACGCGGTCGGATCTGCAGTTCAGGCCGGGGCAGGGCACCTTCGGCGCTGGCATTGGCCAGTTCCGGCAGGGTGCGCAGCTTGGCTTCGAGAATGGCGACGGCCTCGTTCAGTTCTTCCTCGTTCTTCGAGAGGAAGTTGAAGGCAATGTCGCGCTCGCCGCGGTCATTGAGCTTGAGGACCCGGATATCGGCGATCGGCGCAAGTCTTGCGAAAACCTCTTCCTCGATCTCCCACTGCGGACGGATACGGCCATGGACTTCCATCTTCGGCATGAATTGGCCGATCAGCGGCAAGCCGCCCAGGCCCTTGTTGACCAGCGTCTTGACGAGTGAGTGCTCGATGCGGTCGAGGTTCAAGGTAATGCTGGCGCGGCGGAGTTCCATATCGCCCTTGGGCGAGGCGCCGCCGAGGACGAAGATGCTGGAGATGTCGTCGATATCCGCCAGTGCTGCATGGATCTGGTCGGTCTTGCGCTCGGTTTCGGCGAGCGTCGCATTCGGCGGCAGTTCGACGGAGATGACGATACGGCCCGCGTCTTCCGGCGGCAGGAAACTCCCCGGAACCTGGGAGAGAAGTGCAAGCGAGCCGATCAGGAAGGCGATGGCTGCGGCCAGCGTGGCATAGCGGCTGTACCAATGGCTGGTGGTCAGGCGGACGACGCGCGTATAGCCCTTCAGGAAGGTGCTGTCGTTGTCGTGATGGTCGTCCATCGCGTCTTCGGCACGCATCAGATAGGCGGCCATCAGCGGGGTGATGAGGCGCGCAACCATCAGCGAGAAGAAGACCGAGAAGGCAACCGTCAGGCCGAACTGGATGAAATACTGGCCTGGAATGCCGGGCATGAAGGAGACCGGCACGAAGACGGCGATGATGGTGAATGTGGTGGCGATGACAGCGAGGCCGATTTCGTCCGCAGCCTCGATCGCCGCCCGGTAGGGTGTCTTGCCCATCTTGATATGCCGGGCGATGTTTTCCACCTCGACGATCGCGTCATCGACCAGAATGCCGGTTGCCAGCGTCAGGGCGAGGAAGCTGACGAGGTTCAGCGAGAAGCCCATCATGCCCATGATCCAGAAGGTCGGGATCGCGGATAGTGGCAGCGCGACAGCGGAAATCAGGGTGGCACGCCAGTTGCGCAGGAAGATGAACACGACGATGACGGCGAGGATCGCGCCTTCGATCAACGTGTGCATGGCGGCTTCGTAGTTGCCATAGGTGAAGTAGACGGAATCATCGATCATCTCGATCGCTACGTCGGGATTTTCTGCCCGAACCTTGGCGAGGCTTTCGGCGACGGTTTCCGCGACGGTCACTTCGCTGGCACCCTTTGCACGGAAAACGGCGAAGGTGACGACGGGTTTGCCGTCGAAGCGGGCGAAGGATTTCTGTTCCTCGTAGGTGTCCTTGATCGTACCCAGGTCGGACAGCTTGACGAAGCGGCCATTGCTGAGCGCGATCGTGGTGTTCTTCAGGCTTGCAACATCACGGCTGTCGCCAAGCGTGCGGATCGACTGTTCGGCGCCGGCGACCTGACCGCGGCCGGAGCCGAGATCGACATTGGTGCCGCGCAGCTGGCTGCTGATATCGGCGGCGGTCACGCCAAGCGCGTTGAGGCGGTTTGGATCGAGTTCGATACGGATTTCACGGTCGGCGCCACCATAGCGGTCGACGCGACCGATGCCGGGTTGGCCCTGAAGCGCGCGCTTGATCGTATCATCGACAAACCAGGAGATTTCCTCGATGTTCATGTTCGGGGCGGAGACCGCGAAGCTCTGGATCGCCTGGCCCTCGACATCGATCTTGGTGACGATCGGCTCGTCCACCGTTGCCGGAAGGTCGCCGCGGATCTGGTCGATCGCGTCCTTGACGTCCTGCACTGCCTGTTCGGTCGGTACTTCCATGCGGAACATGACAAGCGTCTGCGACTGGCCGTCGGTGACGGTCGAGGTGATTTCGTCGACGCCTGTGATCGATGCCACCGCGTCTTCGACTTCCTTGGTGACCTGTGTTTCCAGCTCGGACGGGGACGCGCCACTCTGGGTGACGGTGATAGCCACCAGCGGCACGTCGATATTGGGGAAGCGCGTGATCGGCAAGGCGATGAAGGACTGGATGCCCACCACCATCAGCAGGAAGAAGGCCAGAATCGGCGCGATCGGATTTCGTATGGACCAGGCGGAAAAATTCATAGCCTGCGTGCCTCTCAGTTGGAAACGGTGCTGTCATCGACCGGCTTGATGCGGTCACCGTCGCGCACGAACGCGCCGGCCTTGGCAACGACGCGGTCGCCTTCCTTCAATCCCTTGACCACCTGGATATAGGCGCCGTCCTGAATGCCGGTCTCGATCGTGACCAGTTTGACGACGCCATCCTCGACGATGCGTGTGGTGGTTTCACCCTTGGCGGTGGTGATTGCCGAGAGCGGAAGGGCGATGCCTGCGGCCTCGTTGATGACGATGTCGGCGGTGCCGTACATGCCGGCACGGGCTGCGCCGTCATTGTCGATGGCAATATGCACGGCGCCAAGGCGGGTCTGTGCATCGATGACAGGCGAAACGAGGCGGACCGAGCCGGTCAGCTTCTCAGCGCTGCCGCTGACAGTGATCAGGGCCTTCTGGCCCAGCTTCAGGCGGAGGATCTCGTTTTCGGACACGTCGGCGATCAGTTCGATCTGGCCGTCGCGGATCACGGTGAAGAGCGGCTCGCCTGCGCCGCTGGCAATGGCGCCGATGCGGGCATTACGGGCGGCAATGGTGCCGGCGACCGGTGACTTGACGTCCGTTCTCGCCAGTTTCAGATCGATATCGTTGATCTGACTTTCGACCACGGTGACGTCGGCCTGTGCGACAGTGATCGCCTGACGGGCCGTTTCAGCCTTTGCATTCGCACTCGCGAGCGTCGTTTCGGCCTGTTCGAGTTGTGACGTCGATACCGTGCCGGTCTTGCTCAGGCGGGTGGCGCGCTCGAACTGGCGCTGCGCATCCTTGGCACTGGCCTCGGCCTCGATCAACTGGGCGCGGTATTGCGCAAGCCCGGCTTCGGCCTTCGCCTTGTTGGCAATCAGCTGGCTTTTTTCGAGGAGTAGGCTGTCATCATTCAGCCGTGCAACCACGGCATCCTGGGCAACCGTGTCACCAACATCGGCTTCGAGCGTCTTGGTCAGCAGGCCTTCGACCTGGGGCTGGACATAGACTTCCTCTTCTGCCTTGACCGTACCTGTCGCGACAATCCGGTCCGTTAGGTCGCGACTTTTGGCTGTCGTCACCACGATGGCGGGCAAATTCGGCGTCGCTGCAGGCGCTGCCGGTTCTTGCGCAAAAGCAATCGTGCCGGACAAGGAGAGTGTGGCGGCCAACAGAATTGATGTGGCGCTCGTATTTCGCAGCATGGGTACCTTCCAAAAAATATGTCGCAGATCTAGCTCATAGTACGCAGCGCGATCACAATCGGCTCACTGCCGGTGCGATATGGCCATTTGGCGGCGCCGCGGCTCTGCTGAACTTTATCATGCCTCAAAATGCTGCGTGGCAACAGGTGGTGATGGAAAAACCACCTGCAAGGCTTGTCCAGCGATATTCGTCGCCGAATATGGACAAATGTTTGAGGAGGCGGCCTGGTGTTGCCGATTTGCCAGCTTTTGCAGCTGTGAAATGTATGTAATGCTTATGTTTTTTGGGTTGCACGGGGCCGAGGCCCCGTGCTTTGTCTATAAACTAGGCCCTACTTGAGAGCGGCATCGGTGATCTCGGTGGTGAAGGCGCCAGTCGGCTCCTTGGTGATCACCGGGTCCGAGCCGCCGCCGAGAAGGGTCTTGACTGTGCGTTCATAGGCGGCCTTGTCGAGCGCGCCATTCGAACCAGCCGTCAACTTGGCGATCTCACCCATCATGCGCTTCTGGTGGACTTCGGTCTGGGCGCCCGAGGCATCGTTTTCGAGCACGATTTCAGCCGCTTCATCCGGGTTGCTTTCGGCATATTTCCAGCCCTTCATCGAAGCGCGGACGAACTTGATCATCTTTTCCTTGAAGGCCGGGTCGGCGAGCTTGTCTTCGAGCACGTAGAGACCGTCTTCCAGCGTGGCCACGCCTTCGTCTTCGTACTTGAAGGTGACGAGGTCTTCCGCCTTGATACCGGCATCGATGACCTGCCAGTATTCGTTGTAGGTCATGGTGGAGATGCAGGCGGCCTGCTTCTGCAGCAGCGGATCAACGTTGAAGCCCTGCTTGAGGACGGTCACGCCGCCTTCGGAGCCATCGGTCTTGATGCCGAGCGTGCCCATCCAGGACAGGAACGGATATTCGTTGCCGAAGAACCAGACGCCGAGCGTCTTGCCCTTGAAGTCTTCCGGCTTGGTGATGCCGGTTTCCTTGAGGCAGGTCAGCATCATACCCGAGGACTTGAACGGCTGGGCGATGTTGACGAGCGGAACGCCTTTTTCGCGGGTGGCCAGAGCAGATGGCATCCAGTCGACGATGACGTCGGCGCCGCCACCGGCGAGAACCTGCGGCGGCGCGATGTCCGGACCACCCGGCTTGATTTCGACATCGAGGCCTTCCTCTTCGAAAAAGCCCTTGTCCTTGGCGACGTAGTAGCCGGCAAACTGGGCCTGGGTGACCCATTTCAGCTGCAGCGTGACCTTGTCGGCGGCGGCTGCCTGCATGGCCGTCAGCGAGACGGCTGCAGCCAGCAGCATGGATGCGAGTTTGATAGTCATTTCAGTTCCCTCTTTTTTTGTTAGGTCTTGTTTTACGCCCGGCCACCACGGACGGACGGATGCCAGAAGGTGACCGCGCGTTCTGCGAGTGCCACCAAGCCGTAGAAGATCGAGCCGGCGAGTGCTGCAACAGCAATCTCGGCCCAGACCATGTCGACATTGCTACGCCCCACTTCCGTGGAAATCCGGAACCCCATGCCGACGATCGGGGTGCCGAAAAACTCTGCCACGATGGCGCCGATCAGCGCCAGCGTCGAATTGATCTTCAAGGCGTTGAAGATGAAAGGCCATGCCGCGGGCAGGCGCAACCGGATCAGCGTCTGCCACCAGCTTGCGGCATAGGTGCGCATCAGGTCGCGCTCCATATGGCTGGCTGCCGCCAGTCCCTGCACGGTGTTCACCAGCATCGGGAAGAAGGTCATGATGACGACGACGGCGACCTTGGACGGCCAGTCGAAGCCGAACCACATGACCATGATCGGGGCGATGCCGACGACGGGCAGGGCGGAGACGAAATTGCCGATCGGCAGCAGCCCCTTCTGCAGGAAGGGCGAGCGATCGATCAAAAGGGCCACGACAAAGCCCAGGCCGCAGCCGGCAATGTAGCCGGTGATGACGGATTTGAGGAAGGTCTGACGGAAATCGGCCCAGAGGATCGGGGTCGAACTGATGATGCGGGCCCAGATCACCGAGGGGGCCGGCAGCAGGATCGAGGGAATGTTGAAGCCGCGGACGACGCATTCCCAGATGACCAGCAGCGTGATGCCAAAGATGACCGGCACGGCGATGCCGATTGCGCGGCGCGTTGCCAGTCTTTTCGGGTGCTGGCGGACCAGCCATTCGTTGAGCGCCCAGGCACCGAGCCAGAACAGGACGGCGAAGACGAGATAACCGGTCATGGTCATGGCTTGACCCCCATGCGCTTCAAGACCCGTGTATGGGCAAGTCCGACGATCGAGACCAGCAGCGCGGCAAGCCCCGCCGCCATGAACAGAGCCGCCCAGATCTGGATCGTCTGGCCATAGTAGGAGCCAGACAGCAGGCGGGCGCCGAGACCGGCCACTGCGCCGGTCGGCAATTCGCCGACGATGGCGCCGACCAGCGAGATGGCGATCGCGACCTTCAGCGAGGTGAAGAGATAGGGCATGGAGGCAGGCCAGCGCAGCTTCCAGAATGTCTGGCCCGGGCTGGCATGATAGGTGTGCATCAGGTCGAGCAGTTGGGTCTCCGGGCTGCGCAGGCCTTTCACCATGCCGACGACGATCGGGAAGAAGGACAGATAGGTCGAGATCAGTGCCTTCGGCATCAGGCCGGAAACGCCGATCGAATTGAGCACGACGATGATCATCGGCGCCACTGCGAGGATCGGGATGGTCTGGGAGGCAATCACCCACGGCATCAGAGAGCGGTCCATGGCGCGGTTGTGCACGATGGCGATGGCAAGCACGATGCCGAGCACAGTGCCCATGCCGAAGCCTGCCAGCGTCGCCGATAGCGTTATCCAGGCATGGTAGACGAGGCTACGCTTGGAGGTCACGGCCTTGTTGATGGTCGTGTCCCAAAGCTCGGCGATGATCTGGTGCGGTGCCGGGAGGACCGGGCGGTCCTGGGCAAACGTGCGCTCGACGATCTGGCCGAAGGTGATCGTCTCGCCGGCGCGGGCGGCCTGGTCGCGGACGAAGGGCGCATTGAGATAGATGACCATGACATGCCAGATCACCAGGATGACCAGCAGCACGGTGAGCACGGGCAGGATGCGGTCGCGGAAAAAGGAAGGCGCCTGCATGATCACACGCCTCCCTTGGCCGGATAGAGCATCAGCGCCATGGAGACGACGCCAAGGGCGACGCCGGCCATCTGGATGGTGCTGAGGCGTTCGCCGAACAGGAAGAAGGCAATGACGTTGATCAGTACCAGTTGTGCGATAGCCGAGGCCGAGATCGCCATGCCCAGGCCGCCTTCGCGCATCAGTTTCACCATCATCAGATTGCCGAGGCAATAGAGGACGAGAGAGGCGGCAAGCACCCAGAGATTGTTGTTCGAGACATAGGCGCGCGACACGGTGGCGGCTGCGAGGAATGTTGCCATGGCTGCGCCTAGCCAGATGAGGAAGGCAGGGTTCATGGGGAGGGTGCCTCCTTCAGTAGATGTGCGATGGAGGCTTCGATTGTCAGAAAAACATGATCTGGATTGTCGATCACCAAATCGTTGTCGAAGCGAAGAACCTTGAAACCTTGTGATGTCATGAACGCGTCCCGACGCAGATCATGTTTACGGCCCGCATCGGTTTCATGGCTGTCACCGTCGACCTCGACGACTATGCGCGCTGCAAGCCATGCGAAGTCTGCGATATAAGGGCCAATCGGCGTTTCCCGGCGGAAGCGTGCGCCGCGCGGGCGGAAGTCGCGCAGAATGTCCCACATTTCGCGCTCGGCTTTAGTCAATTCTGTGCGTAGCGTGCGTGCGCGTTTGCGGGTCTTTGGGTCGATGTTGGAATGCGGCATTGGATTGTGCCTTCCATCGATATGGGAGCAAGCGGTTTCCCCTCCCCAACCCCTCCCCACAAGGGGGAGGGGCTTTACCGCCGCCCTCGTGCTGAAGGAGAACCTCCGCTGCCGTTGCATCTGGTGCGTCAACAGGAAGGTTGAGGTAGTTTCCACGAGTGAAGCTGTATGAGCTACCAACTGTGGCATGGTTAGTGGCTGGGGAAACGAAATGCCGCGGGCGCCAAAGTCCCTCCCCCTTGTGGGGAGGGGTTGGGGAGGGGTCTTCTCCCTAGTCCGCACACTATTCTTCATAGCTATGCCCCGCCTTCAGGCCTTCGCGGACGCGCTGGGCTATTTCCAGAAACTCCGGGGTTTCGCGGATCTCGAGCGGGCGCTCCTTCGGCAGGGTCGACTCGATGATATCGGTGACGCGGCCCGGCCTCGGGCTCATGACGACGATCTTGGTCGAGAGATAGACGGCTTCCGGGATCGAATGGGTGACGAAGCAGATCGTCTTGTTGGTGCGCTCCCAGAGTTTCAGCAGTTCGGAATTCAGATGGTCGCGGACGATTTCGTCGAGTGCGCCGAAGGGTTCATCCATCAGCAGCAGGTCTGCATCGAAGGCGAGCGCGCGGGCGATCGAGGCGCGTTGCTGCATGCCGCCGGAGAGCTGCCAGGGGTATTTCTTGGCGAAGCCGCCAAGGTTGACGAGATCCAGCGTCTGCGCGATGCGCTTCTTCTTCTCCCCGGCGCTGTAGCCCATGATTTCGAGCGGCAGGGCGATGTTCTTCTCGATCGTGCGCCAGGGATAGAGGGCTGCGGCCTGGAAGACATAGCCGTAAGAACGCGCCTTGCGGGCCTCTTCCGGCGTCATGCCGTTGACGGTGATCGCGCCGCTCGTGTGTTTCTCGAGGTCGGCGATGACGCGCAGGAAAGTCGTCTTGCCGCAGCCGGACGGGCCGATGAAGGAGACGAAATCGCCCTTCTTCACCTCGAGATCGACATTCGACAGGGCGTGCACGGGTCCGTCATTGGTCTCGAAGGTGAGACTGAGGTCCCTGGCTGACACGACGGAGATGGGAGCATTCATGCGTTGGGACCATTCGGGTTTGTTGCAAAGCCTGGAAGGCTCTTGCATGCTGTCATGATGATGCCGCCCGGAGACGGCGAAAACGGGATCGCGACCCTGTCGCGCGATGGATGAGGAGCAGACCATGGACACGTCATCAAAGCCCACCTGTCGCCTTGTGAAGCCCGGCCATACCTATGAAGGCAAGCAGGGCTTGAGCTATTTCGAAGGCATTGCGGCCGAGACGGTCGGGGCCAAGGGGATCTGCATGCATATCCTCACCATGCCACCCGGCGCGCGCGCCAAGGCGCATCTGCACGAGAGCCACGAGACGGCGATCTACATGCTCTCCGGCCAGGCCCATACCTGGTATGGCGAGCGGCTGGAAAATCATGTCGTCGTGCATGCCGGCGAGCTGTTCTACATTCCCGCCGGCGTGCCGCATCTGCCGGCCAACCTGTCGAACGCACCGTGCACGGCGATCATCGCGCGTACCGATCCGAACGAGCAGGAGAGTGTTGTGCTTTTGCCGGAGCTGGAGGGATTGGTGGAGGTGTGAGTGTCGCCTTCTCCGCAGCGGGGAGACGGTGGAGCGTGGGTACTGATGAGGGTGCTGTTTTTCTGATTTTACGACAGTGCCCGAGGCACCCCCCTCTGTCCTGCCGGACATCTCCCCCACACGGGGGGAGATCGGACCCCGCAAATGTTCTGCCGCTTGGATAAGCTGCCTGACGCAGCATGATCCTCCGGTCTGTCGGTTGGAGCGACTGCCCAGCCGCACCCGATCTCCCCCCTTGTGGGGGAGATGCCCGGCAGGGCAGAGGGGGGGAACACCGCGCGCCAGCGACATCGGTTCTATCACACCCCCGTCGCCGGAATGCCTGATCGCTCGACCTTGCGCGGTGCCACAAGTTCCTTCCAGGTCGAAAGCGCCTTGTTGACCGCTGTGAACGGTTCGCGCCGGACGAACTGGCCGTGGCCTTCTTGCGTTTTCACCGTTCCTTCCTCGATCGCGACATGACCGCGGGTGAGCGTGTAGCGCGGTAGACCAGTGACCTGCTTTCCTTCGAAGACGTTGTAGTCGATCGACGACTGCTGGGTCTTGGCCGAAATCGTCTTCGAGCGCTTCGGATCCCAGACGACGAGGTCGGCATCGGCACCGACAAGAACGGCACCCTTTTTCGGGTAGATGTTGAGGATCTTGGCGATGTTGGTCGAGGTGACCGCGACGAATTCGTTCATCGTCAGGCGGCCGGTCGCGACACCGTAGGTCCACAGCATCGGCATGCGGTCTTCCAGGCCGCCGGTGCCGTTCGGGATCTTGGCGAAGCTTTCGAGGCCGAAGCGTTTCTGCTCGGTGGTGAAGGCGCAGTGGTCGGTGGCGACGACCGAGAGCGAGCCGGACTGCAGGCCGGCCCAGAGACTGTCCTGATGCTGCTTGTTGCGGAAGGGCGGCGACATGACACGGCGGGCGGCGTGGTCCCAGTCCTTGTCGAAATATTCGCTTTCGTCGAGCGTCAGGTGCTGGATCAGCGGCTCGCCATAGACGCGCATACCCTTCTGGCGCGCGCGGCGGATCGCTTCATGCGCCTGTTCGCAGGAGGTGTGCACAACATAGAGCGGTACGCCGGCCATGTCGGCCAGCATGATGGCGCGGTTGGTCGCTTCGCCCTCGACTTCTGGCGTGCGGGAATAGGCATGCGCCTCGGGGCCGGTATTGCCCTCGGCCATCAGCTTGGCGGTCATGGCGGCAACGACGTCGCCGTTTTCTGCGTGGACGAGCGGCAGGGCGCCAAGCTCTGCGCAGCGCGAAAACGAGGCGAACATCTCGTCGTCGTTGACCATCAGTGCACCCTTGTAGGCCATGAAGTGCTTGAAGGTGTTGATGCCTTTGTCCTGAACGACCGTTTTCATCTCGTCGAAGACGCGCTCGTTCCAGCCGGTGATCGCCATGTGGAAGGAATAGTCAGCATTGGCGCGCGACGTCTTGTTGTCCCACATCTGCAAGGCTTCCAGCAGAGACTGGTCCGGTGCCGGAAGACAGAAATCGACGACCATGGTGGTGCCGCCGGCAAGACCGGCACGGGTGCCGCTTTCGAAATCATCCGCCGAATAGGTGCCCATGAACGGCATTTCGAGATGCACATGCGGGTCGATGCCGCCCGGCATGACGTAACAGCCGGTGGCGTCGAGCACGGTGTCGCCAGTGAGGTTTGGGCCTATCTCGACGATCACGCCAGCGTCGATCTTGACGTCGGCCTTGTAGGTGAGATCGGCGGTGACGATGGTGCCGTTCTTGATGACTGTGGTCATTGCCTGCTCTCCCTCTCGTTTTTCAAGACGGCGGCACCGTTCACGGTGCTGTTGCGCCGCGTCGTGCCATCTAGTGGATGTTCAGCATGTGCTCGGGAGAAGCCCCGTGCGACGTCGATTTATACCTCGACCAGATCGAGCCGCTGTTCAATGCGGGAAAGGCGATCGTCCAACCGATCGAGCCGATTGGAGAAACCGGCATTCTGGGCTGTGAGGCCACCGACCTGGTATTCGAGGACGCCGAGGCGCGCTTTGACCTCCGACATGTCGTCGGAGAGGCGATCCATCTTGCCGCGGATTGCGCGCAGGTGTTCGAGGACCAGATTGTCGGCAGACGAGGACATGATCGATGCTCCATCGGACCTTGCACAACCCAATATAACGCCGAAGTGTTCACCCGACAATCTCCGCAGTCTCCAGCACCGCGCGCAGCAGCACGTCGGCTCCTGCCGTGGCCCAGTCCTTGGAGATCTCCTCGGCTTCGTTGTGCGACAAACCGCCGACGCAGGGGCACATGATCATGGTTGATGGTGCGACCTTGGCGGCCCAGCAGGCGTCGTGGCCGGCGCCGGAAATGATGTCCATGTGGCTGTAGCCGAGATCTTCCGCCGCCTTGCGGACGGAGGCGACGAGCTTCGGGTCGAAGGTGACGGGATCGAAATGGCCGACGGCCTCGACCGAACAGCCGACACCGAGCGTTTCGCAGATTGTCGCTGCCTCTGCCTCGATCTTGGCACGCATGCGATCGAGCTTTTCCTGGGAGGGCGTGCGGATGTCGACGGTGAAGACGACGGTGCCGGGCAGAACATTGCGCGAATTGGGCGAGAACTTCACCTGGCCAACGCCGCCGACGGCGCCGGGTTGTTCGCTCATGGCAACCGTCTGGACCATTTCCATGATGCGGGCCATGGCAAGACCGGCATTGACGCGCAGGTTCATCGGGGTCGAGCCGGTATGCGCCTCTCGGCCGGTCAGGGTGAATTCCAACCACCACAGCCCCTGGCAATGGGTGACGACGCCGATCTGCCTGTCTTCAGCCTCAAGGATCGGGCCCTGTTCGATATGATATTCGAAATAGGCATGCATCCGCCGCGCGCCGACTTCCTCCTCGCCCAGCCAGCCGATGCGCTTCAGCTCGTCGCCGTAAGTTTTGCCATCCGGATCCTTGCGGCCATAGGCATAGTCGAGTGTGTGCACGCCGGCAAAGACGCCGGAAGCCAGCATGGCCGGGGCAAAACGCGCGCCTTCTTCATTGGCCCAGTTGGTGACGACGATCGGGTGCTTTGTCTGGATGCCCAGATCGTTCATCGAGCGGACGACTTCAAGCGCTGCCAGCACGCCCAGTACGCCGTCATACTTGCCGCCAGTCGGCTGGGTGTCGAGATGGCTGCCGACATAAACAGGCAGGGCGTCGGGATCGGTACCCGCGCGCGTGGCGAACATGGTGCCCATCTTGTCGACGGCCATGGTCATGCCGGCCGCTTCGCACCACGTCTGAAACAATGACCGTCCGACAGCATCCTCATCCGTCAGCGTCTGGCGATTGTTGCCGCCGGCAATGCCCGGGCCGATCTTCGCCATGTCCATCAGCATGTCCCACAGCCGGTCGCCGTTTACGCGCAGGTTTACGCCGGGTTGAGCCGTCATGATCTAGATCCTCACCTGTTTATCGGAAGCCGGATCTTGCGTCTGGCCTCTTCTTTCCCCCGGTCAACGGCTGCGATTGTTATTTGTTTTTTACCGCTGTCGTATCGGTAGTTGCCTTTGTCCGGCATCTGTCCAATAATTTGACCGACTGGTAAAACATTACAGCTTCCATCGCGGCACTCAAGACGAAAATCGGAAAAATTTGCGACAAAAAACCGGGCAGTTGCACAGAAAATGTGCGCCAATATTGTCGAGTGACTTCAAGATGTTAGGCGGGAACACCTAAAAGATGGCGATACCGAGAGCGGCACAGACCCAGAGGCGAACGCGCATTCAGGAAGAGAAAGAGGAGCTTATCCTCGAGGCGGCGCTCGAAGTCTTTTCGCAGCGTGGCTTTCATGGCTCGACGATCGATCAGATCGCCGAGGTGGCAGGTATGTCGAAACCGAACCTGCTCTACTATTTCCGGACCAAGGACACGATGCACCGGGCGTTGATCGATCGGGTGCTGGAAAACTGGCTGGAGCCATTGCAGGCGTTCGATGCCGAGGGAGACCCCGAGGAGGAAATCCGCTCCTATATCCGCCGCAAGCTGGAAATGGCGCGCGACTTTCCGCGCGAGAGCCGGCTGTTCGCCAATGAGATCTTGCAGGGGGCGCCACATATTGAAGGCCTTCTCGAAGGGCAGCTGAAGGAGCTGGTCGACGAAAAGGCCGAGGTGATCCGGGCCTGGATCGCGGCCGGCAAGGTGCGCGACTGCGACCCCTATCACATGATTTTCTCGATCTGGTCGACCACGCAGCACTACGCCGATTTCGACGTTCAGGTGAGGGCGGTGCTTGGCAGCGGCCGTGACGGCGTCGATCGTTTCGAGGCCGCCGCGCAATTTCTGGAAAAGCTGTTCGTCAGTGGCCTGATCCTCGGCGACAGGAACGCCTGATCAGTCCTTCAGCAGTCCCATGACGAGCAGGCCGCCGGCCGTTACAAGTGCGCCGGCAAAGACGGCCGGGCTCGCCCAGCCGTGGCCGATCAACCCCTCAAGAATAATCACCGAGGTTGGTGTGAGATAGCCGTAGCCGAGCACTTTGGCAGCCGGAAGCCGTGTTGATGCATATTGCAGCAACATGAAGGTGATCGCAGTCGTGACGACCGCGAGATAGGCGACCGTCGCCCAGACGCTCAGCGGCAGCGTGGAAAAGTCTGTTTCGATCAGCGGTAGCGCGCCGGTCGGCAGGAGCCACGGCACGGTGAACACCGTCACCCAGAAGCCAAAGGCGACCGGATGTTCGCCGCGGCCGAACTTGCGGATCAGCGGCACATAGGCGGCATGCCCGATGACACCGACGAAATAGATCAGCTCGCCGCGACCGACGTCAAAGGCCAGCATGGCACCGACATCGGCGCGGAAAATGACCCAGATCGCACCCAGGGCCGCGATGATAAGCGCCGCCAGAACGCCCGGACGTGTCGGCTGGCGCAACAGGAAGAAAGCAAAGCCGGCGCTGATCAGCGGCATCAGCGTGAAGACGGCGCCGGTCTGGACAGGGCTGGTGAATTCCAGGGCGGTGAACATGGTCAGCATGTAGATAGCGATCAGGCCGCCGAGGATGACGAAGCGCCAGGGCTCTTTCGGAAACTGGAAAGGCGCCTTGAAGATGCCGAATGCCATGATGCCCATGACGATCACGGTGAGAAGGTAGCGCCAGAGGGTCAGGGGTCCGGCATCCATGGATTGAGCCGCTATGCCACCGAAGGAGAAGGAGCCGGCAATCAACGCCGCAAAGAGCATCATTCCGGCGTGGGCAAGCAGCTTTTCGCGACCTTTGGCATGAATGGAATGTTTGTTCGGGGAGGCGTTTTCGACTGTGTTTTCAGACATTTCCATTCCTGCGGGCATGCTCGGCGAAAGCGTGTTCGCCCTTTTCCGGCTGTTCTCCTCCACTGGGCGAAGGCTTGACCAGGCCGTCTTTCTCATTCATTTGCGACGGAGCGCCAATTGAAGCGTCGATTGGATCGACGCATTCCGCCCCATCCCGACACACACCTGCCAGTTAATCGAAAGTGGATGCCATGACAACGACGATCGGCTTCAGCGATACCACCCGCAAGACCAGCGACGTTCTGCAAGGCGTGATCAATTCCATTCGCGGCGAGCATGTGACCCTGCGCGAGATCCTTGCCGAAATGGGCGAGAGCGGTCTGTTGCTGCTGTGTGGCCTGCTGTCGCTGCCATTCCTGTTTCCTGTTTCGATTCCAGGTGTCTCGACGGTGTTCGGGGCCGGGATCGTGCTGATTGGTATCGCCATCACATTCAATCGCCTGCCGTGGCTGCCGGAAAAGCTGGTCGACCGCCGGCTGGAGAGCCGCAAGCTGGTGCCGGTGCTGGAGCGCGGCGTCAACGTTTTGCGACGGCTGGACCGTTTCATCCGACCACGCGTCTCGCTGTTGACAACCGGCGTCGTGATGAACCGTCTGAACGGCCTGACGCTAACGGGGGCCGGCGCGCTGCTGATGATGCCGCTTAGCTTCATTCCGTTTTCCAACACCCTGCCGGGTGTCGCGATCTTGCTGCTGTCGGCCGGTATTTCCCAGCGTGACGGTCTGGTGGTTGCCGGTGGTTATCTGCTGACGCTGCTGACGCTGGTTTATTTCGGCGGGCTCGCCTATGCGGCCTATGCTGCGGGCCAGAGCCTCAACCTGCTCGGCGGCTGATCAGGCGCGGCTGAGCAACAGGTCTTTGCGCTCCTGCGCGTGCTTGCGGGCAAAATCGATGAAAGCGTCGCCACTCATTGGTCGTGCGAGGGCGTAGCCTTGAAGCGTATGGCAACCGAGATCGCGCAAGATCGCGGCATGCTCCATGGTCTCGACGCCTTCGGCCACGATACCGATGCCCAGGGACCGGCCAATATCGACAATCGAGCTGATCAGGCGGCGCTGGGCCACATTGGTGACGATCGGCGCGGTCAGCTGCCGGTCTATCTTCAGTCGGCTCGGGGAAAGCTTGACCAGGCTGAGGATCGATGCGTAGCCGGTGCCGAAATCATCGATTTCGATATCGATGCCATAGGCTCGGATACGGTCGATGCTCTGGGCGATCGCATCGCCCTTGTCGTCGAATGAGATCGATTCCAGCAGTTCGAACGACAGGCTGCCGGGCTCGAGCGTGAGCGCGTCGAGCCGTTCGAGCAATGTTTCCTCAAACAGGCGCTGTGCCGAGATGTTGACGGAGACCCGTTCAACGCCAAGCTCGTTGGCGCGCCAGCGGGTGAGTTGGAATAAAGCCTGATCGAGGATGGTTGCGTCGATCTGCGAGACGACGTTGAGACTTTCGGCGATATCGAGGAAGGCGTGCGGTGCCAGGATGCCGCGTTGCGGATGCTGCCAGCGAGCCAACGCCTCGACACCGTTGATTTCCAGGGTGTGGGCATCGAACTGGGGCTGGAAGTAGGGAATGAATTCTTCTGCCGCCAGCGAGCGCAGGATGGCATCGGCGGTTTTCTTGGTGTTCACGGTGTGAGCGCGAAGCTGATCGCTGAAGCGTTCCACGCGATTGCGGCCGCGGCGCTTGGCCTCATACAGGGCGATGTCCGCATTGACCAGCAGTTGCGCGACCGCCGAGTGCCTGTCGGTCTTGGTGGCCACACCGATTGATGCTCCGACCCGGCACTCATGGCCCTCATAGGTGATCGGCGTATTGATCGCGCTGATCAGACGGCGCCCCATCTCCAGATACTGCTCCTCGCCAAGCCGGCTGAAGCAGACGATGACAAATTCGTCGCCGCCGATGCGTGCGACGAAATCGCCGTCGCGCACGTTGAGGCGCAAGCTTTCGGCGACATGGCGCAGCATGGCGTCGCCGGCCCCGTGACCCAGCGTATCGTTGATATCCTTGAAGCGATCGAGGTCCATGTGCAAGACGGTCAACCTGTTCTCGGCGTGTTCAAGCTTGTCGATTGCGGCAATATGCTGATCGAGATAGCGGCGGTTGGGCAATCCGGTCAGGGCATCATGAAGGGAGTTGTGCTCCATGTGCCGGCGGGCGCTCTCCAGCGCCTCGTTCTGCTGTTCGGTCTGGCGCTGTGCGTCGCGGAGATCCTGCTGCAGAAGGATGTCAGCGGTGACGTCCCAATTCACGCCCACCATCTTCCTGCGGTTTTCACTGTCTCGGTAATGCGTGCCGAAGGTGCGGATGTGGCGAATTTCGCCGTCCGGACGGATAATCCTGAATTCGGCAACATAATCTCGGTCGCGGAGCACGGCCTTCTTGAAGTTTCGCTCGGAAACTTCGAGATCGTCAGGATGGAGAAGGGTATGCCAGGTTTCCAGCGAACTGTCCGGCCCTTCGCCCAGCCCGTAGAGTTGGCGTACTCGATTGTCCCATGTCAGTTCGCCGGTATCCAGATCCACGTTCCAGATGCCGATGCCGGAGGCGGTCAGGGCGAGGTCGAGCCGGTGGGAGATTGCGTTCAGTTCGCTCTCGCGCTGGCGCAGGGCCGCGATATTGGCCTGCCGCTCCCGTAGCAGACGGACAACCCAGACGACGGGTCCGACAATCATCGCGCCGACAAGCGCCATGAGCGTACGGAAAGTCCATTCGTCTGAGGCTCGCTGTTGCCATCCACCCTTTGGGCGCGCCGCGATTTCCCAGCTCTCGTCACCGAAGTTGATGGGCATGAGAACGGGGGAATCCCGGAACACGTTGGCGCCACCGAAGAACGGCTTGTTGCTGGTGCCACCGCGCGTGCTGACGATCGAAACTTCGATGCCGAGGCTTTCCGAGTTCAAGCCGCCATACTCATAAAGCTTGTCGATATCGATGACAGCTGCCATCAGCCCCCAGAAACTGCGCGCACCTTTGCCATTCTGGACAACGACGGGATAGCGGACCATGAGGCCACGTCCGCCTTGAATAAGGTCAATCGGGCCTGTGACGGCCATACGTCCAGTGTCGCGCACCCTTAGGGCGACTTCCCTTTGCGCGTCACTTTGGCGGTAGTCGAAGCCGATGGCTTTTTCATTGCCGCTCAAGGGATAGGCAAATCGAACGACAAGATCGGGTGCCAGGGCAACGTGGCGCAATTGGTGCTCGGTGTCGAAGAGGCGGACAGCCAGCGCTGAGAAGCGTGCCTGGTCGATCTTCGGCTCCGTTTCCACAACTGCGATAAGCCCCTGAACCAGCTGTATATTTGCGTTAATTCCGCCTTCCAGCCGAGCCCTGATCAATCCCAGTTCCTCGGCCACGCGGCTGCGCATGTTTTCCTGATGCAGATGGTTCTTCTGATCGTCTGCGTAGACCATCGCGATTGCCACGGCGACAGTCAAAATGATGGCGGGGACATAGTATTGAAGAGCGGCATTGAGCGCCCCCCAACCTTTATCCCTGATTTTTTCCGCCATATGTGAGTGCCCCATTGTGACGCGGAAGTGCCACTTCAGCCTGTGGTGAAGCTTCCGCTAAATGAGCACATTTTCACGAAACCCTTGAAATTTGCTGAATCGATCGACCTTAAATATCCTAGGTCGCGCGTCGCATGAAATGCCCGTTTTGGGTGTGTTGTGCAATGACGGGGCAGGGACGGAGCGTTCCTTGCGACACGCTCCGTCAAGACTGTCCAGGTCTATTCTGCGGCCTGGACCGACATCGGGTTGTTCGGATGGGTCGTCCAGTTGGCGTAGTTCGGATCGACTGGTTTTCCGGTGCGCTGATCAAGGGCGCCTGCGTCAAGCCCGACCAGGGTGATGCAGTTCTCGACCGGACAGACGTTGACGCAGAGATTGCAGCCGACGCATTCGTCTTCCATGACCTCGAACTTGCGAACGCCATCGACGAACTGAGTGATCGCCTGGTGCGAGGTGTCCTCGCAGGCGATGTGACAGCGGCCGCATTTGATGCAGGCATCCTGGTCGATATGGGCTTTGGCGACGTAGTTGAGGTTCAGATACTGCCAGTCGGTGACATTCGGCACGGCGCGGCCGGTGATGTCGTCGAGGTTGCGGTGGCCCTTGGCATCCATCCAGTCCGAAAGGCCGGTGATCATCTCCTCGACGATCTTGAAGCCATAGGTCATGGCGGCGGTGCAGACCTGCACATTGCCGGCGCCCAATACCATGAACTCGGCGGCATCGCGCCAGGTAGTGACGCCACCGATGCCGGAAATCGGCAGGCCGTAGGTCTCGGGATCGCGGGCGATCTCGGCCACCATGTTCAGCGCGATCGGCTTGACGGCCGGGCCGCAATAGCCGCCATGGGTGCCCTTGCCGCCGACGGTCGGGTTGGGGGCGAAGTTGTCAAGATCGACCGAGACGATCGAGTTGATCGTGTTGATCAGCGACACGGCATCGGTGCCGCCGGATTTTGCGGCGCGGGCCGGCTTGCGGATATCGGCGATGTTGGGGGTCAGCTTGGTGATAACCGGCATGCGGCTATACTGCTTGCACCAGCGCACGACCATTTCGATATATTCTGGCACCTGGCCGACGGCCGCACCCATGCCGCGTTCGGACATGCCGTGCGGACAGCCGAAATTGAGCTCGATGCCGTCTGCGCCGGTTTCCTCGACCAGCGGCAGGATCGCCTTCCAGCTTGCCTCCTCGCAAGGCACCATGATCGAGGCGACCAGGGCGCGGTCCGGCCATTTCATCTTGACCTGTTTCATCTCCTGCAGGTTGATCTGCAGGGGACGGTCGGTGATCAGCTCGATATTGTTGAGGCCGAGAAGCCTTCGGTCGGCGCCCCAGATCGCGCCGTAGCGCGGACCATTGACGTTGACAACCGGGGGGCCTTCTTCACCCAGCGTCTTCCAGACGACGCCGCCCCAGCCGGCGCGAAAGGCACGCTCGACATTGTAGGCCTTGTCGGTGGGCGGCGCCGAGGCGAGCCAGAACGGGTTCGGTGATTTGATGCCGACGAAATTGTTGCGAAGATCAGCCATGGTTTTGTCCTCTCAAAACGGGATCAAGCGACAGCACTGGCCCCCGCCATCTGCATGGCGAGAGAACGGTTGATGCTTTCGGCCGCGTCGCGGCCCATGGCGACGGCTGAGACCGTCAGGTCCTGGCCACCGGTGGCGCAGTCGCCGCCAGCCCAGATACCGGCAATCGAGGTGCGGCCCTCTGCGTCGATGGCGATCTTGCCGCCGTCGACCCTGAGATCGTCGAGGCCGTAGCCGTCCAGCTTCTGGCCGATCGCGACCAGGATCTGGTCGGACTTGATCTCGGTCTTGTGACCGGTCCCTTTCATGATGCCATCTTCGATATGGGTATATTCGAAAGTGATGGCGGAGACGTGGCCATGGTGATGGGCGACTTCCTTCGGCTGCAGCCAGTGGCGGATATGGACGCCCTTCGAGGCTGCCAGATCCTGCTCGAATGTCGAGGCGTTCATATGCTCCTTGCCGCGGCGATAGCAGATCGTCACGTTTTCAGCGCCAAGCAGCTTGGCCTGGACCGCTGCGTCGATGGCGGTCATGCCGCCGCCGATGACGACAACGTCGCGACCGACCGGGACATCAGCCTTGCTGTCAGCCTGGCGAAGGTGGGAGATGAATTCGACCGCATCCATGACGCCGTTGATCTGCGCGCCGGGGATGTTGAGCATGTTGACATTGCCAAGACCTGCGCCAATGAAAACCGCGTCATGCTTCACTTGGAGTTCGGCCAGGGTGAAGTCGCGGCCGAGCATCTGGCCGTCGAGCACATCGATATTGCCGAGCGAGAGGATGTAGTCGACTTCCCGCTGGGCAAAATCATTCGGCGTCTTATAGGCGGCGATGCCGTATTCGTTAAGGCCGCCGGCCTTTTCGCGCGCTTCGTAGATGGTGACCAGATGGCCGTGCAGGGCGAGGCGGTGGGCGGCGGAGAGACCTGCCGGTCCGGCGCCGACGACAGCAACCGATCTGCCGGTAGATGGGGCAGGCGTGTAGAACTGGCGGCCCTGGTCAATGGCGATATCGGTTGCATAACGCTGCAGGCGGCCGATCTCGACGGGGCGCTCCTCGGCCGTGTTGCGCACGCAGGATTCTTCGCAGAGCTGCTCGGTCGGACAGACGCGGGCGCACATGCCGCCGAGGATGTTCTGATCGAAAATGGTCTTGGCCGAACCAATCGCATTGCCAGTCGATATCTGCCGGATGAACATCGGGATATCGATGGCGGTGGGACAGGCCGTCATGCACGGCGCGTCATGACAGAAGTAGCATCTGTCTGACGCAACCAGGGCTTCATGTTCGCCGAGGCGTGGATGCAGGTCGGTAAAATTTCTCTGATAATCGGCAGCGTCAAGCCGCCCGGCCTTCAGGCCCGGTTCCAGTCTTCGCATCGCAGTTCCCTCATTTTTTGTTCGAAGCGATGCAGGGAAGCGTAACTCAGGATTAAAGTTTTATCAAACGGTAAAAATTTGAAAAATCTGCTAAAATAGCCGGGAAAATATGGGGTATTTGACCATCGTCAAACGGTTCATCTAGCTGACGCGGTTGATGGTTTTGTCGATTTGCCGGAAACTCGACAAACATGAGTAAAACCTTCAACTATATACTTTACTCTTTTTGTCATGTTTTGTATGGCTATGCTCCCGGATGAGGACGGCGTCTTGCCGACTCGGGTCTGAAGAGCGGAGACGCGACGACATGGCGAAAAAGAAGAAGCATGCCGGCAAGAAGTCAGCCACCGAGGTGATCAGCAAACCGAAGGTGCGGGTGCAGCCCGAAGTGAAGAGCTTTCTCTATGTCGGCGGGCGGGATTGCCAGGTCGCGCACCTGCGGCAGATCGCCACAAATTTTGGCGCCGAACTGATCCATCACGATGGCGGATTGCGGGAAGCGGTTTCGCGGATCGATACCGTGCTGCCCTCGGTCGACTGCGTCTTCTGCCCGATCGACTGTATCAGCCATGACGCGTGCCTACGCGTCAAAAGCGGTTGCAAGAAGTTCGGCAAGACCTTCATTCCGCTGCGCAATGGCTCGAAATCAAGTCTTGAGCGGGCACTTCAGACGATGAGTGAAAGGAATGCCGAAGCATGAGCAATGACGGGATCAACGAGGGCAGCATCAACGCCCTTCATCGCATGGCCCAGCAGCGTGGCGATGGCCTGCTGCCGGAGCTCATCGAAGTGCTGAAAAACGCCTCGCAAAAAATTGAAGTGACGAAATGTGAAATCATCACTTTGCCGGGCTTGCATAATCGCAAGACAGCGCCCATCTACGCGAGGTCACCGGGGGCAACCGCCCTTGTTATCGAATTTCCCGCGCCCAAGTGGCAGCGAAACGCCTTACGTCAGGGGATGTAGGCTTTCGTCGATGGTGACGACGCGGGCCTAGAGGGAAAACCCCATATGAGCCGCACAGATCAAGCGATAACCAAAAGCTTTGATGTTGTCCCGATCTTACCTTCCTTGAATTTTTCAGAAACACGCGATTTTTACGTTACCCATCTCGGCTTTGAAGAGGTGGGTGCCGACTGCGAGGATTACCTCGTTATCCGCAAAGGTCCGATGGAGTTGCATTTCTGGCTGAGCGACGATCCGTTCCAGTGCCAGAACAGTTCGGTGTTCTTCCGATCGAACGCCATTTGCGAAATCTACACCGTCTTGCGGGACCGCGGTGTCGAGACAGTTCGTCCGTCCGATCAAATGCATGATGTCAGATTCCATGTCCGCGACCCGCATGGAAATCTGCTGATGTTTGCCGACGCGATGGTGCTGGCCAGTGCCGCCGCCGCCCCGATGGCAGAAGCCTGCCATTGATCCGGGAAACATGCTGATAGAACTTCTCCGCGCTGGCGCCTCAGTCAGCGCGGCGAGGCAGCATCGCTCCGACAGCCAGGAGCAGCCATGCGCTGATCAGCGTCAGCCCGCCAGTGGGCGCTGCCATCGGAAACAGACCTGAGCCTGCAAACTGGCGCGAAACCAGATCTCCGGCAAACAGCAGCGTTCCGACAGTCATCATTGCGCC
Organism: Rhizobium sp. 18065; assembly: GCF_902706095.1. Lineage (GTDB taxonomy): Bacteria > Pseudomonadota > Alphaproteobacteria > Rhizobiales > Rhizobiaceae > Allorhizobium. The sequence goes on along the minus strand of NZ_CACSJP010000005.1, from coordinate 186,898 downwards.
CGAAAGGCTGCCCAGCCGCACTGACCGGCCGGCGACCGCGAGCGCCAGAAGCGCCGGTGCATGGGCAAGGCATATGGTCGAGGCGGGCCGGAGGAGGGCTTCTCCGCCGGCATGGCTGGCGGCTGCGGCCAGCGCCACGCCGGCTGCGCCGATCAGGCCGGCCGCCACGGGTAGCAATCGGGCCACATTGGAGAGAAATGACATGGCTATTCCTTGTTCTGCATATGATGGGCAAGCCGCACGACCGGCTCCCAGATGATGTCGCGAAGCTTTTCGTTGGCGATCGTCTCGTCCATGGCACGCCGGAAGCAGAGCAGCCATTCATCCCGCTCGACAGGACCGATTTCCGCGACGAAGTGACGGCGGCGCAGCATCGGATGCCCGCGCTTTTCCATGTAGATCGGCGGCCCGCCCAGATAGCCGGTCAGGTAGTCGTAGAACTTCTCCTCGCTGCCCGACAGATCCGGCGGATGCACCGCCCGGCAGCGAGCGGCTTCTGGCAATGTGTCCATCAGTTCGTAGAAGCGCCGGCACAGTGCCTTGACGGTCACATCACCGCCGATCGCCTCATAGAGGGTTATGGTTTCTTCGCTCACGCTCTTGTCCTGTCGTTCATCCCGCATTCCATAGCCGGTTGCCCGACCGGTCGGCAACGCCGAAGCGGTTGGTGCGTCAATATGCAGGCTCCGTTCCAGGCAGCCTGTTTTGGTCTCCGGTGTTCACCATGACGGTGGAAAGCGTCGCGTCTGCCGGGTGTGCACTGCAAAATAACTGCGACAGAGCCGGCTGGCCATGACATAAGGGCGCCGTAACTTTTCGGGCCCCAGATCATGATTCGTATTGAAAACATCAGCAGACAGCTCAGCCACCGGATCCTCTTCATCGAGACATCCGCCGCCTTGAACCGCGGCGAAAAGATCGGTCTCGTCGGGCCGAACGGTGCCGGCAAGACCTCGCTGTTTCGCATGATCACCGGCCAGGAAATGCCCGATGAAGGCCAGGTCGCGGTCGATAAGGGCATCACCATCGGCTATTTCAACCAGGATGTCGGCGAAATGTCGGGCCTGAGTGCTGTTGCCGAGGTCATGAACGGTGCCGGTCCGGTGAGCGAAGTCGCCGCCGAGTTGCGCGAGCTGGAATCTGCCATGGTCGATCCCGACCGCATGGACGAGATGGACCAGATCATCGAGCGCTATGGCGAAGTGCAGGCGCGCTACGAAGAACTGGACGGCTATGCGCTGGAGGGCCGGGCCCGCGAAGTGCTGGCAGGCCTGAGCTTCAGCGAAACGATGATGGACGGCGATGTCGGTGCGCTGTCGGGTGGCTGGAAGATGCGTGTGGCACTCGCCCGCATCCTGCTCATGCGCCCCGACGTGATGCTGCTCGACGAACCGTCGAACCATCTGGATCTCGAAAGCCTGATCTGGCTGGAACAGTTCCTGAAAGGCTATGAAGGCGCTCTGCTGATGACCTCGCATGACCGCGAGTTCATGAACCGCATCGTCACCAAGATCATCGAGATCGATGCCGGCCAGCTCAACAGCTATTCCGGCGACTACGAGTTCTACGAGGGCCAACGCGCCCAGAACGAAAAGCAGCAGCAGGCGCAGTTCGAGCGCCAGCAGGCGATGCTGGCCAAGGAAATCAAGTTCATCGAGCGCTTCAAGGCGCGTGCCAGCCATGCTTCGCAGGTGCAGAGCCGGGTGAAGAAACTGGAGAAGATCGACCGCGTCGAGCCGCCGAAGCGCCGCCAGGTGGTGGCATTCGAATTCCTGCCCGCACCACGCTCCGGCGAGGACGTGATCAACGTCAAGAATGTCTCGAAGAGGTATGGCGACAAGGTCATATATGACAGCTTCGACTTCATGGTCCGGCGCAAGGAACGCTGGTGCATCATGGGCATCAACGGCGCCGGAAAGTCGACGCTCTTGAAGCTGGTGGCGGGTGACAGCACACCGGATACCGGCACGGTATCGATCGGCGCCAGCGTCAAGATGGGCTATTTCGCCCAGCATGCGATGGATATTCTTGATGGCGAAATGACCATTTTCGAGACGCTGGAAAGCACGTTCCCGCGGGCAGGGCAGGCACCGCTGCGTGCGCTGGCCGGCTGTTTCGGCTTTTCCGGCGACGATATCGAAAAACGCTGCCGGGTTCTGTCGGGTGGCGAAAAGGCGCGTCTGGTCATGGCGATCATGCTGTTCGACCCACCGAATTTGCTGGTCCTCGACGAGCCGACCAACCACCTTGATCTCGACACCAAGGAAATGCTGATCAAGGCGCTGTCGCAATACGAGGGCACCATGCTGTTCGTAAGCCACGATCGCCACTTTCTGGCGGAATTGTCGAACCGGGTACTGGAAATTACGCAGGAAGGCATCTTCCAGTATGGCGGCGGCTATACGGAATATGTCGCCCGGACCGGTCATGAAGCGCCCGGGCTGAAAAGCTGACGCGTTACTCGCCGACCGGTGGACCTTCATCCTGTTGCGGCCTGAGATAACGTCTGGCAAAGAGCCAGACGAAGCCGGCCCATGCCGATCCGGCGCACCAGCCGGCCAGGACGTCGGTCGGGTAATGCACGCCGAGATAGACGCGACTCATGCCGATGATCACGATCAGGAAGACGGCGAGGGTTATGAAATAGACGCGGACCTGGCGGCTCTTTTCGACCCGTGTCAGTATCGCCGCCAAGGTGAGATAAGTCGCCGCCGACAGCATTGCGTGTCCGCTGGGAAAGCTGAAATCGTGCACTTCGACCAGATGCGCGACCACATCCGGTCGGGGTCTGGCCACGCCCAGCTTGAGCGCGCTGCTGATCGCCCAGCCACCCAGGACGGATGCGCCCAGAAAAATTGCGCTGGCCCATTCGCGGCGGATGCACAAGAAGACGGCCGTTGCCACAGTCACCAGGGCCAGAACAGTGGTTCCGCCCAGCACAGTGATATCGGAGAAGATCTTGCTCAGCCAGTAGGGGCCAAGCGGCAGGCTGGTATCTGTTGCATCGCGCAATGACAGAAGCACCGCTTCATCGACAAAACGTGTCTCGCCTTCGAGCATTTCGCTCATCAATCTTGAAAAGACGAAGGCGGCGCCTGTCGCAAGGCAGAAGACCAGCAGAACCACCGCTTCGACCCGGGCGATCCGCTCTCGTGCATGCGCGATCACCCTACGCATCGCAGGCTATTCCAACGGCATCCGGCATGACATACATCGGTGAAACGCTCCTCTTCGGCCTTTTACACATTTAGAGGAGCGGCGTGAAAGAACAATAGGTTGGCGGCACCAGCCTATTGTCGCGTGAACGCTCAAGAGGCTCTAGCCATTGAACCGCGAATGCCAATTCCAGGCGGACCGGATGATGTCGTTGATGTCGTGCTTCGGCTTCCAGCCGAGAACATTTTCCGCCTTGCCGTTGCCGGCAACCAGCATTGGCGGATCGCCGGCGCGGCGTTCCGTCTTGACCACAGGCATCGGTCGGCCGGAAACGGATTCGATGGCGCTGATCAGTTCCTTCACCGTGGTGCCTGTTCCTGTGCCGAGGTTGATGTCTACCGTCTCGCCGCCGTTCAGCAGGTATTCGACCGCGCGCACATGGGCGTCGGCCAGATCGTTGACGTGGATATAGTCGCGGATGCAGGTGCCGTCGCGCGTGTCGTAATCCTCGCCGAAGATCGAGAAATGCGGGCGACGGCCAAGCGCCACTTCGATGGCCAGCGGAATCGCATGGGTTTCCGGGGTGTGCCATTCGCCGATGCGGCCTTCGAAATCGGCGCCGGCGGCGTTGAAATAGCGCAGCATGACGGAGCGCATGCGATCACACAGGTCGAAGTCGCGCAGGGCCTGCTCGACGATGTGCTTGGTGCGGCCATACGGGTTGATCGGGTTCTGTGGATGGGTTTCGTCGAGCGGCAGACGCTCCGGCCTGCCATAGGTAGCGCAGGTCGAGGAAAAGACGAATGCGCGGATATCGGCTTCCATCAGCGCCTGCAGCAAAGTCAGCGAGCCGACGACATTGACGTCGTAGAAGGCTTCCGGTTCGACGAAGGACTGGCCGACTTCGATCAGGCCGGCGAAATGCAGGGCTGCTGCGGGCTTGTGTTTGGCAAGAACCTCGTGCAGGCGCGCACGGTCGCGGATGTCGCCCTGTTCGACCGGTCCCCATTTGACAAACTCCTCGTGACCGCCGGAAAAGTTGTCGTAGACCAGTGGCACATAGCCCTTGTTCGCTAGAGCAAGGCATGTGTGGGAGCCGATGTATCCGGCGCCGCCGACCACGAGGATTGTCTTCTCAGTCATGACGAACCTTTGGAACTGGTTTCGCGGAACATATCGCGATGTATTTTTCACTCAACGAGCGCAGCGGTCTTACCCAGTCCACTTGCTCAGACCACTTGCTCAGACCGGCGCATGCAGGAATGCCGGCATGGCGGCATTTTCTGCCGTTTTGGACAGGTAAAGCCTGGCGGTGTCGAGGGCTTCGCGAATAGTCACATCCATGTCGAGATAGCGGTAGGTGCCCAGGCGCCCGACAAAGGTGACCGATGCCTCCTGTTCAGCACGCGCGACATATTCCGCCAGTTGTTCCTTCTCCTTGACGAGCCGGATGGGGTAGTAGGGGATGTCGTCCGGACCGCAGACGCGGGCGAATTCGCGGTAGCAGACCGAACCTGCGTGTTCTTCCCAGGGTGAAAAATGCTTGTGCTCGGTGATCCGGGTATAGGGGACCGAGACGTCGCCGTAGTTCATCACCGCGCAGCCCTGGTAGTCGCCCTGATAGGTGAAACGCTCGAAATCGAGCGTACGATAGCCGAGGCGGCCGTGCTCGAAGTTGAAATAGCCATCGAGCGGGCCGGAGTAGAATACGTGTGCATACCCAGCAGCCTGCGCGCGATCGAACCGCGTCTCGAGCTTCACCGAAATGTTGTCATGATCGAGAATGGCGGCGATCATGTCGGTATAGCCGTTTTCCGGCATGCCCTGGAATTTGTGGAAGAAATAGTTGTCATCGTAGTTGAAGCGAACCGGCAGGCGCTTGAGGATCGAGGCGGGCAGGTCGGTTGGCGAGCAGCCCCACTGCTTTTCCGTGTAGCCCTTGAAGAAGGCCTCATACAGATCCTTGCCGACAAAGCGCATGGCCTGTTCCTCGAAGGTCTGCGGATCCTCGATGGTCTTGTCGGCCTGCTCCTCGATAAAGGCGCGGGCTTCATCCGGCCGGAAGGTCTTGCCGAAGAACTGGTTGATGGTGTGCAGGTTGACGGGGAGGGAGTAGACCCGATCCTGGCTCGTCGTCTTGACCCGGTTCTTGTAGGGCAGGAAGGTCTCGAAGCCGTTTACATAGTCCCAGACTTCGGCGTCATCGGTGTGGAAGATATGCGGGCCGTAGAGGTGGACCATGACGCCGGTATCGGCATCGCGCTCGGTATGGCAGTTTCCGGCGATATGGCTGCGGGCGTCGAAGATCTCGACCTGAAGGCCGGCCAGCGCGAGTTCGCGCCCGATCACGGCTCCCGAAAGACCGGCGCCGACGATTGCAATTTTTCCGTTTGCGGGCATTCCAAACTCGTCCTGTTTCGTCTCTTCGCCCGCGGGTGTGTCCGTGCCGGGCGGGTGGTGGCCAGAAGTGGTGTCGCAAGTCTTGTGACGTTCAGCCGATTCTGTATAGGGCAAAGCCTCCATACTGTGCGGTTGTGGCCGAGGGCAGGGCTGGGCGGAACTCGGTCGACTCGTGTCGACCAAGTTCCACTTCTTGTCCTCAGGCCTTGGCGTCGGGCCACAGGCGAGCATCCGGACGCAGCGGTTCATAGCTGTTCCATTGCACGAGTTTGTCGAGATAGCGCTGCCGGTATGCCTTGTCGTCCTCGAACTCGACGTGTTCGGCGACGATCTCCGCACCAACCTCGTAGTAGACGTCGAGATTGCGCATGTCCGGGGTCGGTGTTTCGCCACGCTCGCATTCACCCTGCATTTGCCAGCAAAGTTCTTCCAGACGCCGAACCATGGCCGGCATGTCGCGCAGGGCGCTGGTTTCTCGCTGGCTCTGCAATGATGCGCGTACTTCTGCAAGGCTTGCAGGATCACGGGCATAGGCGACGGCCTTGGTGACGTAGTCGTCGGGAGTCGAGCAGATCAGTTCCGGAATGCCGGCAGCCGAGACGATGCTGGCGCAGAAGCGCGAGGCAAAGCTCTTGCCGGGCAATGTCAGCACCGGCAGGCCCATGGTAATAGAATCGGACGCCGTCGAATGGGCGCCGTAGGGGAAGGTGTCGAGGAACAGATCGGCCACGCCGATGCGGGCGAGATGCTGGGCGTTGGGTGCCTTCGGCGCAAAGATGATGCGATCGGCCGAGACCCCGCAGGTGGTGGCGGACTGGCGAAGCCGCTGGTTGACGGCGTCGGATCCGGTCAAGAGCCAGAGCACGCTTCCCGGGGTGGCCGCGAGGATCTTCATCCAGCGGGCAAAGCTGCTTGCCGTGATCTTCTGCATGCCGTTGAAGCAGGCAAAGACGAAGGCGTCTTCCGGCAGGCCAGCTTGGGCGCGGGTCGGCTTCTCGGCGATGAGGCGTTTGCGGTCGACCGGCTGATTGCACGGAATGCGCAGGACCTTTTCGGTGTAATAGAGTTCGTTTTCCGGCGGGACGATATAGTCGTCGGCGATCAGATACTGGTGGAAGGGGCTCGCCATCGAACCGGGATAGCCGCAGAAGGCCGCGATGACCGGTGCCGGGCGGTAGGCGAAGATCCTCGTGCGGGCATGCTTGGTGAAGCCGTTGACGTCGAGCAGGATGTCGATCTCGTCGGAAGCGATCAGGCGGGCCGCCTGCGCGTCGTCGATGGTCGAGATATCGCGCCAAGTATCGACGACCTTCTTCATGCGCTCCTGGGTGCCGTCATTGGTGCGTGCCTCGCCGCAATAGTAGGCGAAAATCTCGACGCTGCTCTTGTCGTGCAGTTCGAGAACCTCGCTGAGCGCAAAGCCGACGGCATGATCGCGCAGGTCTGATGAGACATAGCCGATGCGCAGGCGCTGGCCGCTGCCGGTTTTCTGCTTCGGCTGCTTTGGCGTGAAGCCGGTCAGGTCGGGACGGCCGACCAGGGTCTTGAGGTAACGATACGCCTTGGCGAGCTGAAACAGCGGGTCGTCGGCATAGCAGCCCAGCGGCAGGGGCGACATCGCATCCAGCAGCTGCCGCTTCGTCACGTGTTCAGAGGGAACGACGATCGGCCATTTGCACTGGTGCTGGCGCAAGGACAGCCAATGCTGACCGGCCTCCGGCTTGTCGGGCCGCATTTCGATGGCTTGCCACAGGGCGGTTTCAGCCTCCTCCTGCAAGCCGGCACCTTCCATGACGCGGCCGATATGCTGAAGGGTCATCAGCCGATGGCTCATCCGTTCAGGCGTCAGTTCCGCCGTCGCTTCGATAAACGAGCGCCATTGCTGGATCGCCTGGGCGTTCAGGCCGGCGTCTTCATAGGCGCGACCGAGATTGATGTTCGCATGGCCGAAGCGCGGCTCGAGCTTGAGGCAGGCGCTGAGGGCATTGATCGAGCCGGGTATGTCGCCCAGTTGCCTGAGCGTGACGGAGTAGTTGAAATACGCAAGATGAAGAAGGGGATTGCTGTCATTGTAGGCAATCCACGCCTTGTACAGTTCAGCGGTCTGCGCGCTCTGCCCCGCGGCATTCAAATTCTCTGCTAGCTGAAACAGCTCGTTCAGGGGCAGCTTCTGATTACGCGCCCGTTCAACGAAAACAGCGAGTTGCAAATTGCGGTCCGAGGCTAATGCGTTGTCCATGCCATGTATATCCCAAGAACTGAAGGCCTGACGGCTCGAGTTGAAACCACGCGCTGAAGCGTCGGAATGCTTTAGCTGCGCTAGCTTGCTTTGGGCTTGTGGCTTTCGCCTGGCTTTGGTGTTCTTGCTGGTCGATCGCTGTGACGACACTCGTTCAGTAGTGTCTCCACCCGGCGATCCATAAAAATGAGTTGGTGGCGATCGTTCGGCACCTGTTCGCGCAACGATATGTCTATTCAGTCGTCCACGTCAGAAGGAAATGTACGTTTTGCCAGAAATACATAGGTTTTCTGTCGGTTTGTGGGTGAGTGTATTATAAATAAGCGATTAGTCGTTTGTGGCGCCGCAACGTGCATGTTGTATATATTGACCTTATTGATAGCAATTTGTGCGGCTTGACGCATCATGCTTGCTCGCGCCCAGGACCTCGATTGTACTTTTTCTGGATGTACTGTTTGGGGCCTGTTTAGGGTGTGTTTACAGGGGTGTTTCAGGGGCTGGCTCTACAGCGCGTTAACACAAAATTAGAGTCTGACCGGTAGATCTTTGCCAAGAATTTTGTCTAAGAGTGCGACTCACGGGTCCGTTCGAAACAGATTCGAAGGAATAGTCTTACTGCGGCAAGACCAATTGCGCCCGCAGGCGTGGGGAAATCAGAGCGGCTTTACGCTCTGGATGCATGATGCCCTTCCAACGCACTGGCTCCCGAGAGCCATGTCCCACTTCCACATATATCCGTCCGAAAGGATACCGAAGGTCGAGGCCAATCATGGCGTCCACCTTGAGGGCAATCGGTCAACACCACAGGGGCGCGTCCATGACTTCGATCGTTTCTTCACTGACAACCAGCCAGATTAGATCTCTTTCCACCGCGACAATCGCATCGCTGAGCACTGACGATGTGGCTGCACTGTCCACAGCGCAGGTCAAGGCACTTTCCTCCTCCCAGATCCATGCACTTGAAACCGACGACATCGCCGTCTTCAGCACGGCTCAGCTTGGCGCCGTCTCCGCTGCCGCCATGGTCGGCCTGAGCCTGGACCAGATTGCCGTTCTCGAGTCATCTACGATTACCGGCCTTGCAACGACCCAGATCGCAGCACTGAGCACCGCACAGGTTGACGGCCTGACCTCCGACCAGGTTGCTGCCCTCACATCCACGCAGATCGGCGCCTTCGGTTCGGCAGCGATCGCTGTCCTGTCCACAGACGATATCGCGTCGTTCACAACGGCTGAAGTTGCCGCCATCAGCGTCAAGGGCATGGCCGGTCTCTCGACCGACAACGTTGCCATCCTCACCACCGACCAGGTTGCAGCCCTCAAGACAACCCAGATCGCAGCCCTGAAGTCTGCCCAGATCACTGCCCTGACGACCGATCAGGTCGCAACGCTCTCTTCCGGTCAGATCGGTGCGATGAGCACGAGCCAGATCGCTGGCCTTTCCACCACTCAGGTTGCAGCCCTGACCACGGATCAGGTTGCCGCTTTGAGCACGAAGGCCGCAAGCGCGCTGACCTCGGCACAGGTTACGGCTCTGACCACCGACCAGACAAATGCACTGACGTCTGCACAGATCGGCGCGCTCGGCTCGGCTGCTGTCGGCGCTCTTGGCACTGACGACATCGAACTGTTCAGCACGGCTGAAGTGGCTGCCATCAGCGTCAAGGCGCTGTCGGGTCTGTCGACCGAGAATGTTGCGATCCTGTCCACGGATCAGGTCGCAGCCCTGAAGTCCACCCAGGTTGCCGCGCTGAAGTCCACCCAGATCCAGGCACTGTCGACCGACCAGGTCGTGGTCCTGACCTCCGGCCAGATCGCCGCCCTGAGCACCACTCAGGTTGCCGGCCTTTCGACGGATCAGGTCGCAGCCTTCAGCACGGATCAGGTTGTTGCCCTGACGTCGAAGACGGTCGCAGCCCTGACCTCGACGCAGGTTGATGCACTCAGCACCGACCAGGTCGCTGCGCTGACGTCGACCCAGATCGCCGCTTTCGGTTCCGCAGCCATCGGCGCACTGAGCACGGACGACGTCGCTCTGTTCGAAACCAACGAAATCGCTGCGATCAGCGTCAAGGCCCTGGCCGGACTGTCCACGGACGCCGTTGCCATTCTCGAAACCGACCAGGTCGCTGCATTGACGACCACCCAGGTCGCTGCCCTGAAGAGCGCCCAGATCGGTGCCCTGACCACCGACCAGACCGTCGTCCTGACCTCGGCACAGGTCGCGGCCCTGAGCTCCACACAGGTGGCCAGCCTTTCGACCGACAATGTTGCAGTTCTGACTACGGATCAGGTAACGCAGCTGACGTCCAAGGCTGTCGGCGCCCTGACGTCTGCCCAGCTTCAGGCAATGAGCTCCGAACAGGTAGAAGCCCTGTCTTCAGCCCAGATCGCGGCCTTTGGCTCAGAAGACCTCGCGGCCCTGTCGACGGATGACATTGTCACCTTCTCGACCGGCGAAATCGCAGCCATCAGCGTCAAGGCACTGTCCGGTCTCTCGACTGATGCCGTCGCAATCCTCGAAACCGATCAGGTTGCAGCGCTGACCACTGCACAGGTTGCCGGGCTTAAGTCGACCCAGATCCAGGCCCTGACCACCGATCAGGTTGTCGTTTTGACCTCGGGTCAGATCGCTGCCCTTAGCTCGACACAGGTTGCAGGTCTCTCGACCGACCAGGTTGCCGCTCTCTCGACCGACCAGGTTGTCGCCCTGACATCCAAGACCGCTGCGGCTCTGACCTCGGGCCAGGTCGATGCTCTGACGTCCGATCAGATTACCGCCCTGACCTCCACGCAGATCGGTGCCCTTGGCTCGGCAGCAATCGGTGCCCTGAGCTCCGACGACATCGTCCTCTTCGAGGCTGCTGAAGTCGCTGCCATCAGCGTCAAGGCTCTGGCGGGTCTGACCACCGATGCGGTTGCAGTGCTCGAAACCGACCAGGTTGCTGCGCTGACGACGGGCCAGGTTGCTGCACTTAAGTCGACACAGATCGGTGCGCTGACGACCGACCAGGTTGTCGTCCTGACCTCGGGTCAGATCGCGGCCCTGAGCTCGACCCAGGTTGCCGGTCTCACGACCGACAATGTTGCGGTGCTGACGACGGACCAGATCAGCCAACTGACGTCGAAGACGGTTGCTGCCTTGTCCACCGACCAGATCGCAGCCCTCAGCTCCGAACAGGTCGAAGCCCTGTCGTCGGCCCAGATTGCTGCCCTCGGCTCTGAAGATCTTGCAGTCCTGGCGACCGACGAGATTGCCACCTTCACGACCGACGAGATTGCCGCGATCAGCGTCAAGGCCCTTGCAGGTCTCACCACCGACGCCGTTGCCATCCTCGAAACCGATCAGGTTGCAGCCCTGACCACCGCCCAGGTCGCCGTGCTGAAGTCCAGCCAGATTTCGGCCCTGACGACTGACCAGGTTGTCGTCCTGACCTCGGGTCAGATCGCAGCCCTCAGCTCGACCCAGGTGGCGGGTCTCTCGACCGACCAGGTTGCTGCTCTCACCACCGACCAGGTTGTCGCCCTGACCTCCAAGACGGCTGCTGCCCTGACCTCGGACCAGGTCGATGCCCTGTCCTCCGACCAGATCACCGCTCTGACCTCCACACAGATCGGCGCACTCGGTTCGTCTGCCATCTCGGTGCTGAGCTCCGACGACATCGTCCTCTTCGAGGCTGCTGAAGTCGCCGCCATCAGCGTAAAGGCCCTTGCCGGTCTCACCACCGACGCAGTCGCCGTGCTCGAAACCGACCAGGTTGCGGCGCTGACCACAGCCCAGGTCGTTGCCCTGAAGTCGACCCAGATCCAGGCCCTGACCACCGACCAGGTCGTCGTCCTGACCTCGGCCCAGATCGCAGCCCTCAGCTCGACGCAGGTGGCCGGGCTCTCGACCGACCAGGTTGCCGCCTTCACCACCGACCAGGTTGTCGCCCTGACCTCGAAGACGGCTGCGGCCCTGACCTCCTCGCAGGTCGATGCCCTGACCTCCGACCAGATCCAGGCCCTGACCTCGTCGCAGATCGGCGCACTCGGTTCGTCTGCCATCTCGGTGCTGAGCTCCGACGACATCGTCCTCTTCGAGGCTGCTGAAGTCGCCGCCATCAGCGTCAAGGCGCTTGCCGGCCTCTCCACCGACGCAGTCGCTGCGATGGAAACCGACCAGGTTGCAGCCCTGACCACGGCCCAGGTCGTTGCCCTGAGCACCGGCCAGATCGGTGCCCTGACCACCGATCAGGTTGTCGTCCTGACGTCGGCCCAGATCGGTGCCCTCACCTCGACCCAGGCGGCCGGACTGTCGACCGACAATGTCGCGGCTCTGACCACCGACCAGGTGACCCAGCTGACCTCCAAGGCGGTCGGTGCCCTGACCTCTGACCAGCTCGAGGCGATGAGCTCTGAACAGGTCGAAGCCCTGTCGGCGACACAGATCGCAGCCTTCGGCTCGGAAGACTTGGCGGCGCTGTCGACCGACGACATCGTCACCTTCTCGACTGGTGAGATCGCGGCGATCAACGTCAAGGCCCTGTCCGGTCTCTCGACCGATGCGGTGGCGATCCTCGAAACCGATCAGGTCGCGGCCCTGACCACGGCACAGGTAATCGGACTGAGCTCCACTCAGCTCGGCGCCCTGACCACCGACCAGGTCGTCGTCCTGACCTCCGGCCAGATCGCAGCCCTCAGCACCGCCCAGGTTGCCGGTCTGTCGACCGACCAGGTTGCCGCCCTGAGCACAGACCAGGTCGTGTCGCTGACCTCGAAGACCGCCGGCGCCCTGACCTCGACCCAGGTCGATGCACTCAGCACCGACCAGGTTGCGGCACTGACCTCGACCCAGATCGCGGCACTCGGCTCGGTTGCCATCGGCGCGCTCAGCACGGACGACATCGCCCTGTTTGCCACCGACGAGATCGCAGCGATCAACGTCAAGGCTCTGGCAGGCCTGACAACCGACCAGGTTGCCGCCCTCGACACCGACCAGGTCGTCTCCCTGACAACGACCCAGGTCGTTGCCCTGAGCTCCAGCCAGATCAGCGCGCTTTCCACTGATCAGGTTGCAGTACTGACCTCCGGCCAGATCGGCGCCCTGAGCACGACGCAGATCGCTGGCCTGACCACGGATACGGTTGCTGCCCTGACCACGGACCAGATCGGTTCGCTGGGAACCAAGACGGTCGGCGCCCTGTCCTCGGCACAGATCGAAGCGCTCGGTTCGGATCAGGTCTCGGCCTTGACCTCGACCCAGATCGCCGCCCTCGGCTCGGCCGCCATCTCGGCCCTGTCGACCGACGAGATCGCAACGTTTACCACCGACGAGATCGCGGCGATCAACGTCAAGGCACTGCCCGGCCTGTCGACCGACGACATCGACAGCCTGGCAAGCGACCAGCTGCAGGCCTTCACGACCACGCAGATCCAGGCTTTCGACGAGGATCAGATCGCAGCGATCATCTCGGCCTACCAGGATCTCTGATCATAACCGGCGCGGCGAAAGCCGCGCCGAAATACACAGCCGACGCTGACAAGAACAACTCCAAAGCCTACAGGAAATGCCGCCCTTTCAACCGAAAGTGCGGCATTTTCCGTATGTGGCTGAAGGTCGAGCCCGGGGGAGGCAGGGACCGAGGGGGACCGAAGGGGGATCGCGCACTGCGCCGATTGGCAATGCCTGTCGAAACTAGTCCGCCCTGACGATTTTGAGCCGCAGCACAGTTCATCTTGTCTGCCGCTTTCGCTTATAGGTTCAGAAATGTCACCGGGATCAGGATCGATAGGCTATCATTGATCGGTTGGTATCCATCGGCGCAGATCCCGGCCGAACAGCGTCACGGTAAAGTGCCGCTGATCAGCATGTGACGGTCGCTGGTTTGGCGTATCTGCAACGGCAGGCCGACCTGTTGCAATTGTGCGTTCACTTCATCGATCGTGAATGCGGCGCATAGCGAATTGTAAAAATCCTGGCGCAGAATCGTATGCGCGTCGGGCGCCACCTTCGCGACGATATCGTACGCGTCTTGTGGCGTATCGGGTCTGATCAGGTCCATCACATGGACAGCAGCGCCGGTCCGGCCCAATCGCTGTATTTCACTCCACAGCACCATTGGGTCGGGCAAGTGGTGCAGCAGGTCTTTCGAGAGGACCGCATCGAAACCGTGCTCAGGCAGAGCAAGGCCCGGGATGTATCCCTGTATGACCGCTATCCGGGATTCGTGGCCCGAGGCTCGCACGGTCTTCCCGGCCAGATCGATCATCGCAGCCGATCCGTCGATCGCGGTGATGTGGATATCCGGGCAGGCATCTGCCAGCCTCACCATGACATTGCAGGGGCCGCAGCCAATGTCGATCACATGACGCAGGGGACCCGTGTCGTATGTCAGGACATGATCGACAAACGATTGATTGGAAATCGAAAAGTCCGCATTGGCATAGGCGAGCGACTGTTCCGCATCTGCCATGATCTCAGGTTCGAGAATTCTATGCATGAAGACGCTTCCTGAATGAATGACCGCTGGAGCGCAAACGCTGTGGCATCGCAGAGATGCCCGGTCCGGGCGCTGGACGACAGTGGGATCGATCGATGATACCGATTATGGTCCACTGTGCCAATATCTCCGGCGTCAGCCAGAAATGGTACCTATGTCTTCGGAATGGAAATTAGGATTTGTGGCGCACCCGACAGGATTCGAACCTGTGACCTTTGGAATCGGAATCCAACACTCTATCCAGCTGAGCTACGGGTGCCTTCAAGGCGGTCGTTGAGTGACTCGCCTGTTGCTGTGTTGCGGTCATAGCGTAGTCGGTGGCTGGCTTCAATCGCAAAAAGCAAGGCTTGCCGTCTTCGCGGCCGTCGTCGTGCCGGAATGGTCTGGGCGTTTTGTGATCAGTGGTGCTGACCATGTCACAATGCCCGCGGTTTTGCGTGTGGAGATGACCTAAAATAGGTCAAAAGCCGGCAAAAGGGGAACGAGCGGCTTGCCGGAGACTTGTGGCTTAAGCCCAAACCGTTAAGATCGCGCGACTTCTGAAAAAAGGCGCGATCAACGCGCCTATCTGAAGTACAGGGGGAATTGTATACCATGGCGTCAAAATGCCGGAAATGATGACTGATGACATTGTGCCCGATGAGAACGGGCTCGATCTTTCGATGATGGAGGATGCTGTCGGTTACAGCCTGAGGCGGGCTCAGCTTGCGGTGTTCCAGCATTTCAACGAAGCTTTTTCATCCAAGGGCCTGCGACCGACGGATTTTGCCGTCCTGCTGCTTCTGAAGCGCAACCAGGGCTCCAAGCAAAGCGAAGTGGCCGAAGCGCTGGGTATCCAGCGGGCGAATTTTGTCGCCATTGTCGATGGCCTGGAAAACAAGGGCTTCGTCGAGCGCCGGAAGTCGGAAACCGATCGCCGCGTGCAGTCGCTCTATATGACGCCGGCCGGCGAAGCCTATCTGAATGAGCTGATGCCGATCTGGCAGGGTCATGAGGAGTGGGTATTGGCGCAGCTTGGCGGTGCGATACAGCGCGATGCGGTGATCAGCCTGCTGAAGCGCCTCTACGACTGACTGCGGTCTGTGGCTGCGAATCAGACGGCGGCGTCGAGCCGTCGCATGGCTTCGTCGATCAGCAGGTTGGCGATCTTCATCCGTGTATTGGCCGGTTCACGGAAGTCGGGATGCACGGTGTCGGGATGGTTGCTCTTGGCGAAAAGCCGGCGTCTTTCCTGGAGGATGTCGCGGCTGTCATTGTCCTGAAGTTGCAGATCTTCGGCAATCTGTTCCACCGTCAGGCGTTGAAGATGAGGCGGCTTGACGGGCGCTTTGATTGCGGCCGGTTGGTCCTGCGACATGAGGAAAAGGTAGGCGTCCTGGCGCAGGCCGGCGTTGACGGGAGACGCCGCGATCCTTTCCGTGGCAAAACTGGTCGACAGACCGGTCACACGGAAGCTTGGCTCGGGTGCTTCAACCTCGTCCTCCGCTTCATCCGCCAGGCGGTCGACCACCGACTGGAACAGCGATTTACCAAACAGCATGCGTGCAACCTGTTCCTGCGGACGTCCGCATTGCAGCTCCGTGCGGTCCCATACAACCATGGCTGAATGGAGCAGGGCTTACGGTGTCGGCAAACTTCTGCAGCAAGCCCCTGCTTTGAATCACTTTAGCTCTGAGGCATCCCAACTCTGAGACACCCCAACTCTGGGACACCTCAACTCTGGGACTGGCTCTGGCTCTGTTCCCTTGTTTCGACGACCACCTTGACGTTGAGATCCTCGCCGGCGAGCCCGATGCGCATGCCGGATACCGGGGCGGCGTCGGCGTAGCAGAGCCCTGTTGCAATCCGCACATAGCTGGCGTCCGGGCAGACATTGTTGGCGGCATCGAAGCCGACCCAGCCGAGCCCCTGGAGATGGACCTCGGCCCAGGCATGGGTTGCCGTCTGGTCGGTGATCCCTTCCATCATCAGGTAGCCCGAAACATAGCGTGCCGGCAGGTTCATCAGGCGGGCGGCGGTGATGAAGACATGTGCGTGGTCCTGGCAGACGCCGTGTCCGGCTTCCAGCGCCTGTTCGGCGGTGGTTTCCGTGCCGGTCGAGCCGGTCTCATAGGCCACGGCTTCGCTCAGCCTGGCCATCAGGTCATGCATCTTGGCAAGCTCGGTGTCGCCGACGAGGCTTTTGACCAGTTCGCGCGTCAACTTGCCGGGTTTGGTCCGCGGTGATTCACGCAGATAGAGCCAGAGGGGGCAATAGCCCTGATGCGGGCCGTAGACGCCGGCACGGTCTTCGGTCTCCACCTCGCCGCAGGCGATGATATTCACCGTCTTGCTGTCGCCTTCGGTGGAGACAAGATGGGTGTGGTTGCCGAACTGGTCGTTGAATCCTGCCTCGACCGTTGCGCCGTCGACCTTGATGTTCCACGACAGAACGGTCTGGCCGGGGCCGTTGATCGGCGACAGCCGCAACCTTTGCAGTGAATACTGCACCGGATCGTCGTAGCGGTATACTGTTGTGTGGGTGATCCGCAAACGCATGCTTCTTGTCCTGATCCGTCAGCTGTAAAAGCGATAACCCTCGGTAATTTCCTGACCCAGCTGGTTGTTGTGGGAAATGAAGTTATCGAGGAATTCGTGCAGGCCCTGATCCATGATCGTCCCGATTGACGTCTTTTGCAATGTCGAGCGCACCCGCTCTGCCGTCTCGTGAGCCGCCAGCCGCTCGCCATAGTCCTGGCCGATATAGCCGAGATTACTGACGATCTTATCGTAACAATAGGCGAGGGAGCGGGGCATCTGGCCGTTGAGGATGAGGAAATCTGCGATGTTGGTCGCCTTGTATTCGCCGTCATAGACCCAGCGATAGGAGCGATGGGCGGAGACCGAGCGCAGGATCGATTCCCACTGCATGTTGTCGAGTGACGAGCCGACCTGGGTGATGGCCGGAAGCAGGACGTAATATTTAACGTCGAGAATGCGGCTGGTGTTGTCGGCCCGTTCGATGAAGGTGCCGATGCGGGCGAAGTTGTAGATCTCGTTGCGCAGCATCGAGCCATGGAAGGCGCCGCGGATCAGGCCGGCGCGGCGCTTCACCGTTTCGATCACTTCCGGCAGATCGGCCGATTTGAGCTTGCGGGCGAGCATCTGCTTCATCTCGATCCAGCACTCATTCATCGCCTCCCAGGTCTCGCGGGTCAGCGCCGTGCGGACCATGCGGGCATTGTTGCGGGCGGCATCGATCGAGGACATGACGCTGGAAGGGTTGGACAGATCGCGCAACAGGAAATCGATCGCGTCCGAGGCCGTCACCTTGTCATGATGCTTGTCGAAGATGTCGCGGACATCGGCGCTGAGCAACACCGCGCTCCAGTCGTCATCGCTGGCGCCGGAGCGTGTCAGAGACATCCTCAGGCCGGCGTCGACAATACGGGCGATGTTTTCGGCCCGCTCGATGTAACGGAACATCCAGAAGAGTCCGTTGGCAGTTCTTCCGAGCATGACCATGTCAGTCCTCCAATACCCAGGTGTCCTTGGTGCCGCCGCCCTGGCTGGAATTGACCACGAGCGACCCCTGTTTCAGGGCCACGCGGGTCAAGCCGCCGGGGATGATCTGCACCTTGTCTGACACGAGAACATAGGGACGAAGGTCGACATGGCGCGGTGCAATCCCCTTGTTGACGAGGATCGGCACGGTCGACAGCGACAATGTCGGTTGGGCGATGTAGTTGTTCGGGCGCGCTTTGAGCTTTTCGGCGAAGACCGCGCGCTCCCGCTTCGATGCGGTCGGGCCGACCAGCATGCCGTAGCCGCCGGAGCCGTGCACTTCCTTGACCACCAGTTCTTCCAGATGCTCCAGCACGTATTTCAGGCTGTCGGCCTCGGAACAGCGCCATGTCGGCACGTTTTCGAGCAGTGCCTTGCGGCCGGTATAGAACTCGACGATTTCCGGCATGTAGGAGTAGATCGCCTTGTCGTCGCAAATGCCGGTACCGGGCGCATTGGCAATTGTAATGTTGCCGGCGCGGTAGACGTCCATGATGCCGGGAATGCCGAGCGCCGAATCCGGGCGGAAAGTGAGGGGATCGAGGTAGTCGTCATCGACGCGGCGGTAGAGCACGTCGATGGCCTCGTAGCCGCGTGTCGTGCGCATCTTGACCTTGCCGTCGATGACGCGCAGGTCCGAGCCTTCGACCAGCTCCACGCCCATCATGTCGGCAAGGAAGGAATGCTCGTAATAGGCGGAATTGTAGATGCCCGGGGTCAGCACCGCGACGCGCGGCTTGCCCTTGCATCCCGGAGGGGCAAGCGAGGCAAGCGACTGGCGCAGCAGATGCGGATAGTCCTCGACGCGCTGGACCTTGTTGAGCTGGAAGAGCTCGGGGAACATCTGCATCATCGTTTCCCGGTTTTCCAGCATGTAGCTGACACCGGAGGGCGTGCGGGCATTGTCCTCGAGCACGAAGAACTGGTCTTCGCCGGTGCGGACGATGTCGGTGCCGACAATGTGGGTGTAGACGCCGCCGGGCGGACGAAAGCCGATCATTTCCGGCAGGAAGGTGACGTTCTTCTCGATCAGTTCGCGTGGAATGCGGCCGGCGCGGATGATTTCCTGCTTGTGGTAGATATCGTCGAGAAAGGCATTGAGCGCAATGACGCGTTGCTCGATGCCCTGGGCCAGCTTGCGCCATTCGCGGCCGGAAATGATGCGGGGAATGATGTCGAAGGGAATGAGCTTTTCCGAGGAGTCCTCGTGGCCGTAAACGGCAAAGGTGATGCCGGTCTTGCGGAAGATGTTTTCGGCGTCTCTGGACTTCGCCAACAGTCTTGCCGGATCCTGACTGGAATACCAGTCGTGGTAATTCTGATAGGGAACCCGCGGACCGCTATCCGCTTTAATCATTTCGTCAAATGCCAATGGTGCATCCCCTTTTTTTGCCATTTGAATACAGACCATTTACCAATGCAAGCAGCGCGCAGGCTTCTGACGAAAGAATTTCCACTTACGGCTTCAGCCTTAAAAAGCGGCATAAGCTCAGTATTTCGGCGTGATTTGCCGGTGATGGCGATGAGACTGGCGGACGGCCTCCGGTGGTCTTGACGAAGTCAGGCTTCCCGGACGCAGGTCGCTGGCCTGGTTGCTTAAATTTTAGCCAAAGACAGGCGAGAAATATTTTCTCCTGCGGGGCATCAGCGGAATTCATCGCAGCGTGCATCAAAAGTCTTTTGACCGGCTGATGGCGAAGGGCTAACCAGCCGGGACCGGGGGCTGGCCGCACCCGATCTCCCCTGACCTTTGGATGCCCGCTGCATGACACTTCACCGCCTTGCGCCCGTTCTCTTTGTTTTGCTCTGGTCGACCGGCTGGGTGGCTGCCAAATATGCGAGCCTGTTTGCCGATCCGCTGACATTCCTGGTGCTGCGCTACGCCGTGGCAGCGGTCCTGTTCTACCTGGTCTGTCGGGTGAGCGGTGTCCGCTGGCCGGCCGGCCGTTTGGCACAGATGCATGCGGTGGTGTCCGGCATGTTCCTGCACGGTTTTTATCTTGGCATGGTGTGGTGGGCGATCGGCCAGGGCGTGCCGGCATCGCTGTCGGGCATCATTGCCGGACTGCAGCCGCTGATGACGGGGATTGCCGCCGCCTATCTGATCGGCGAGGCTCTGTCCGGCAGCCAGAAACTTGGCCTGCTTCTCGGATTTGCCGGCATTGCGATTGCCGTTCTGCCGAATATGCTGACGCTGGACGCCGTGGCCATTCCTGTCGGTGCAGTCGTCGTCAATGTGCTGGCGATGGCCTGCGTGACCGCCGGCACGATCTACCAGAAGCGCTACCTGCACGAAGGCGATCTGCGCGCGGTTGCCACGCTTCAATATGTCGGCGCCCTGATCGTCACGGTGCCTGCCGCGATTTTGCTCGAAGACCTGCATGTGGAATGGGGGCTGGGGCTGTTTGCCGTGCTCGGCTGGTCGGTGCTTGGCATTTCCATGGGCGCGATCGCGTTGCTGCTCTATCTGATCCGTCGCGGCGACGTGTCGAAGGCTGCTTCGCTGATTTACCTGGTCCCGCCGCTTGCGGCCGTTGAAGCAGCACTCATTTTTGGCGAGAGGCTGACGATGCCGATGATCATCGGCACCGTGATCGTCGTGCTCGGTGTCTACCTGACCAACCGCAAGAGTGCAGCCGTTTCGGCGGGGTAAGCTGCCAAAAGAAAATGGCGCGACCGAAGCCGCGCCATGTCTATTCTACACTGAGATCGCGCGAGGCTTAGGCTTCGCGGCGACGTCCGCCCGGAGCTGTGCCCGAACGGGCCGGGGGCTTGCCCTGGCCGTAGCTCTTGCCGCTGCCGCTGCCGTTGCGATTGCCACCATTGCCGCTCTTGCGCTTGGCGCCCGGACGGCCGTCGGCCTTGGGGCCGCCACGGTTCTCGCCGTCGGACTTGCCACGGCCCTGGGCCTGGTGATTGCGGTTGCCGCCGGGAGCGCCGCCGCCGCCAGCGCGACGCTGCGGACGCGCAGGACGGCTGAGGTTTGTCGGCGCTTCGCCGCTTGCCACCGGAATGTCGATGCCCATCAGGCGCTCGACGTCGCGCAGCAGGCGGCCTTCATCCGGACCGCAGAATGCGATCGCGATACCGTCGCGACCAGCGCGGGCGGTACGGCCGATGCGGTGGACGTAAGCGTCCGGCACTTCCGGCAGATCGTAGTTGAAGACGTGGCTGACGGCCGGAATGTCGATGCCGCGAGCAGCAACGTCGGTGGCGATCAGCGTGCGGATTTCGCCGTCACGGAAGCCCTTCAATGCGCGTTCGCGCTGGCCCTGGCTCTTGTTGCCATGGATCGAGGCAACGGAGAAGCCGGTGACTTCTAGATGCTTCATCAGCTTCTCGGCGCCGTGCTTGGTGCGCAGGAAGACGATCGAGCGGCCATCCGGGTTATCCGCCAGGATCTTCTTCAGCATTTCGGTCTTGGCATTCTGGCCGGCGACGAAGTGCACGTGCTGTTCAACCTTGTCGGCAGCCTTGCCCGGGGCGGTGACGGCAACCTTGACGGGGTTGTTGAGGAAGGTTGCAGCGAGATCGGCGATGGAGCTCGGCATGGTGGCCGAAAACAGCAGGGTCTGGCGCTTGGCCGGAACCATCTTCGAGATCTTGCGCAGGTCGTGGATGAAGCCGAGGTCAAGCATCTGGTCGGCTTCGTCGAGGACCAGGAACGTGACCGCGCGCAGCGAGATGGCATTGCGGGCGATCAGGTCGAGCAGGCGGCCCGGGGTGGCGACGAGAATGTCGGTGCCCTTTTCCAGCTGCAGTTGCTGCTTGCCGATCGATGCGCCACCGACGACCTGGTTGATTTTCAGCGGCAGGCGACGCAGGTAGCTGCGCAGGTTGTCGCCGATCTGGTTTACCAGTTCGCGGGTCGGAGCGAGAATGAGGGTGCGGGTGGTGCGGTTGTCAGGACGCTTTTCGTCCTTCAGCAGCATTTCGATGAGCGGCAGGCCAAAAGCGGCCGTCTTGCCGGTACCGGTCTGTGCAAGGCCGACGAGATCGCGGCCTTCGAGGACGAGCGGGATTGCCTTTTCCTGGATCGGAGTGGGCGTTTCAAAACCGAGATGCGAAAGAGTCGCGACGATATTCTTGGACAGGCCAAGATCGTTGAAATTGGTCAAAGTCATACCTTTCGGGGCGCCAAAAGCACACTGACCGGGCCGCATCGTGCGAACCGGTTGGCATTGGCGTCAAGAACCCCGCGTGATTTGGGAACTTGCAAGTTGGAAAAAAGCTTTCCAGCGCATCGGCGGTCGTGCCGCCATTCGTTCTGTGCGCTTTTATCCTTCGTCGCGTCTCTATTGTCGCTGGGCACGCTCACGCGGCGGCCGGAAGGTGAAAGCTGAGGTGCAAATGAGCCTGTTTGCGTGAAAAGTCAAGGGAATGTTTTGCGCTGCAGCGAAAGGTTCAGAGCCGGATACTGATGCGCAGGCCGCCAAGCGGCCGATTGATAATCTCCACCGACAGGTCATAAACCGCCGCGATGTCGCGCACGATTGCAAGGCCGATGCCGGTGCCGGGGGTCTGGAGATCGAGGCGCGTGCCCCGCTCCATAATCGTGCGCAGTCCTGCCGGATCAGCTCCGGGGCCATCATCCTCGATGATCAGTACCGTGCGCTGCTCTTGCCTGATGGCCTGGATGGAGATCTCAGTTCTGCTCCACTTGACCGCATTGTCGAGAACATTGCCCAGCAGTTCCTGAAGGTCGTGGGGATCGACACCGACAACAAGGTCGGTGGGGACCGCGATGTGCCACTTGAGACCTTCACCACGTGGGGTTCGTCTCAACGTCTTGACGATCAGGTCCACGGCTTCGGCGATATTGGCATCGGACCTGCGCAGGCTGGCATTGGCGGCAATTCGGCTCAGGGTCAGCTCGTGCTCGACATGAGCCTGCATGACGCCTGCGAGATGAGCGAGCTCATCGGCGATCGCGACCTCGCCGCGTTCGCGAAGCGTTGCTGCGTCATTGGACAGGACGGTCAATGGGGTTTTCAGGCCATGCGCGAGATCTGCCGCGCGGCTCTTCGCCTTTTCGATCAGTTGCGCTTGTGCATCGAGCAACTGGTTGACCGCGCCGACCACACCTTTCAATTCCTGCGGAAAACGGCCGTCGAGCCGTTCCACCCTGCGTTCCCTGATCCGGTCGAGACCGGTGGCGACGGACGAGATGGGCTTCAGGCCGAATGTCAACTGGGCGAGCGAGGCCGCGATCAGGAAGGCAGCCAGAGCCAGCATGTAGGGAATGATATCGAAGGCAAAGGCGCGGCTTGCATCGGAGACGACGCTGGCATCGATGGCCGCGGCGATGCGGATTGCCCGTTCCCCGGCGGGTGCGGCAAAGATGATCTTGCGCTCCTGCACGATCAGGTCCTTCCCATCCGGACCGGGAAGTTGGTATCGATGGATGGTCCCGGTTTCCTGTGCGTCATCCGGCAAGGGCAGGGTGAAATCCCACAGTGAGGCCGAGCGCAGTTCGCTGGCGCGGTCGTCGTCTTCCACTTGCCAGTAGAGGCCACCATAAGGCTCCTCGAATCGGCGGTCGACCGGCCTGTCAGGAAGATCCAGCCCGCCGTCCTCGGCAAAGCGGAGCGTACCGGCAATATTGTTGATGTGGCCGGACAGTTCCGCGTCGATCCTCGCCTCGAGATTGCGGGTGAAGAGCAGGACCAGAACCAAGCTTGCCATGGCGAGCGCGACCAGCACGCTGATCAGCGATACGAGCAGAAACCGGCCGCGGATCGATTGCATCATGCCGGGTCACCGCCCATGCGATAGCCATAGCCGCGGCGCGTGGTGATGACTTCGCGGCCGAGCTTGCGGCGCAGGCGGCCGACCAGGACCTCGACGGAGTTGCTGTCGCGGTCGAAGTCCTGGCTGTAGAGTTGCTCGGTCAGTTCCGCCTGCGAGACGTTGCGCTCCCGGTTGTGCGCGAGAAAAGTCAGGCAGCGATATTCGAGCGGCGTCAGGTCGACCGGCAGGCCGTCGCACGTGACCGCCTTGGTTCGGGTGTCGATGGAAATGCTGCCCAGGCTAAGGACCGGACTGGCCTGGCCGACGCTGCGGCGGATGATGGCGCGCAGTCTTGCCAGAAGTTCGGCCATTTGGAACGGCTTGGTCAGATAGTCGTCGGCACCTGCATCTATGCCCTCGACACGCTCCTGCCAATTGCCACGGGCGGTCAAGATGAGGACGGGTGTCGTTCTTGCCGCACTTCGCCAGCGTTTGAGTACCGTCAGTCCGTCCATGCCAGGAAGTCCCAGGTCGAGGATCACGGCGGCAAAATCCTCTGCATCGCCGGTGAACCAACCGGCTTCACCGTCCTTCTCGTGAACGACGACGAAGCCGGCCCGATCCAGATGCGCAATTACATCCCGTGCAATCAGTGCGTCGTCTTCGATCAGCAGGATCCGCATTATTCGTTCTCGATTTCCAGAATGTCACCGGAGGCCGCATCCACCTCCACTTCGATCAGACGGTTGTCGTCGCGCAGGATGCGAAATTCATAGATCAGCCGGTCATCGTCACGGTCGGGTTTGGTCGAGACGATCTGCCCGGCGACGCGGGCAAGGACGATCTGGCGCAGGGTTGCGAGGGACTTTGTGACGCCACGCTCGACATCATCCCGGATGCGCTGGCGCTCCATGTCCTGCTCGTGCCGGGGGCGGTTGTCGGCATTGGCATCGGCATCGGCGCTGGCTGGCGAATGCGCGGCGACCATCAGCAACAGCGTCAAGGTCGACCCTGCGATCATCATTGCCACTCTCTTAGGCCTTTGTACGCGTGCGTGCTCCATGTCTGTGTCATAACACCGGCAAGCTGAAATTTCGCTGACATTTGTCGTCAGCCATCGCTCAGCACAGGTCACCTATGGTCCTTGCCAACGGTTCGTAGCGCGGTGCTCGACCGGAATAACGAAGGACCATATCGATGAAAAAGATTATTGTTGCCACCCTGCTGATCTCAGCTTCGTTTGCCGGCATCGCCCGTGCAGAAAGCAGTGCTTCCTGTGATGTCGCCAAGGATAAATGGATGACCGAGGATGCGATGAAGGCCAAGGCCACCGAGCTTGGTTTCGACGTGCGCCAGATCAAGGTCGAGAACGGCTGCTATGAAGTCTACGGCATCAAGGACGGCAACAAGATTGAAGTGCTGTTCAACCCGGAAACCGGCATTCAGGTCGGCGAAGACTGATGAGCGGCGTGGAGCACAATGCTTCCGCCGCCATGGCTGGCCGCTCCGAGCGGCCGGCCATGGTCAAGGTCTGGGACCCGATCGTACGGCTATTCCACTGGGCTCTGGTGGGGTTGTTCGCCTTTTCCTTCCTGACCGGCGACGAGTGGAAGGATGCGCATGTCGTTTCAGGCTACCTGATCGGCGGTCTGATTGCCATTCGGCTGGTCTGGGGGCTGATCGGCAGCGAACATGCACGGTTCACCAGCTTTCTCTATCGTCCGTCAACGATCGCGCGTTTCATCAGGGACTCGGTCTATATGCGCGCCAAGCGCTTTATCGGCCATAATCCGGCCGGTGGCGCGATGGTTATCGCACTGCTGCTGATGACCTCCGGGATCGTGACAACCGGTTATCTGATGACGACGGACGCTTACTGGGGTGTCGAATGGGTAGAGGACATGCACAAGGTGCTGGTCTATGCGACCTTGGGCCTGATCCTGCTGCATGTCACCGGCGTTGTTCTGGCCAGTCTTGAACATCGCGAAAACCTTGTGCGGGCGATGCTCACCGGCCGAAAAAGAGCCGAATAAAGTTACCTCGCACGTCATACCTTCAAGCCAAGGGTAGTCATCAGCTGGTTATCCTTGGCATTATCGTGTCGGTGTCGGTGTAGGTGCCAGAACTCGGTCCGAGATGCCCGCATAAAGAATTTCTCCGCGTCCGACTGCCTGCATCATACGCCGTTGGTGTCGACGGAGCTGTCGGATGCTGCGAGGGTGAAGGTTTCCAGCGCAAGGCTCGTACCATTGACCAGGATTTCGAGCCGGTGTTCGCCGGGATGGTAGACGCGGGTGGTGATGGGGCGGAAGGCGTGGCGGCGGTCCAGTGTCAACGACTGTCCGGCAGCCAGCGTCAGGTTCTTGCCCTTGAAGACCTTGGGGCTCAGCGTGCCGTCCTTCTTCTGATGGTGGATGGCGTAGTCGAGCATCAGCGACTGTGCCGTTCCGGTTTCATTGGCGAGCGAGACGGAGAAATCCAGAACGCCTGGGAAGGCAACTTGTGAACTGGCAAGCCGGAGGTTCGCCTTGATGCCATCGATCCGAGCGAAACCGAAATTTGCCAGGGCGGTTGCATGGCCTTTCTTGAGCAGCGTGCGCGAGGCATGTCTGAGCAGCCAGAGCCGTTCGGGAGAGGCATTCTTGTGGTGGCGGCCGACAAAGTCGGCGACGAGATCGGGATGGTCCTTGGCGATGTCGTTGAGGCTGTTGGCCACCGAGCGGCGCACATAGTCTTCGGGATCGTCGATCAGCGCGGTCAGGACCGGCAGGAGGGGAGCGGGATCGCTGACCAGCGCCGGCAGGCGCATGGCCCAGGGCAGGCGCGGGCGGGTGCCTTCGCTGGCGAGGCGGCGAACATGGTGGTTCGGGTCGCTCACCCATTGGCCGATGATAGCGAGCGCCTTCGCCTGCTCGCGGTGGATGAACGGCCTTATGCCGAATTCGGCGGTGAAATGCGGAGTCAGGGCCTTCAGAAGAGCCAAAGATGTCTCCAGGTGGTCCAGCCCATGGGCGGCAATATACTGGTTGAAGGCAAGCAGCGACCAACCGGTCAGGCCGGGCTTCTGGTCAGCCGGGAATGTCTTTTTCAGGATCGTGGCCGTCACGGCGAAATCCTCGGGCAGATGCAGACGCATGGCGTCGGCGATCAACTGGCCGCGCTGCATGAGTTCCAGGCTTTCGATTCCAGGCAGGATGTCGGCGAGAAATGCATCGCGCGGGAAATTGGACCAGGCGCTCGACAGGGCGTCTGCGGTGTCGCTTGCGTTTCGCGCGCCGATCAGGTGTTTGAGTGCTTCAGCCATGGTGTTTTCAGATCGCTTGCGATGTCGTCTGGCGCGCCAGTCCCGCGACAGGCCTGGATGCGAGAATGCAGACGACGATTTCAAATGCTGTATTACCGGTCAAGCTTGCGCTCCTGTTTGTGTGGGAGCCTTGGCCTAACATACGACTACTGACACCCTTCTGGCCACAGACTTCACACGGAGCGTTCGCATGCGTCCAGCAGACCGTCTTTTTCGGATCATCCAGCTGATGCGGTCCACCGGGCGGGCGATGACGGCTGCCGAAATCGCCGAGAAGATGGAGGTCTCCCAGCGGACCATCTATCGCGACATGGATCATCTGATTGCATCCGGCGCGCCGATCGAGGGCGAGCGCGGCGTCGGCTACATGCTGCGCGAGGCTTTCGATGCGCCGCCGCTGACCTTCACCTTCGAGCAGCTGGAAGCGCTCGCATTCGGTTTGCGGGCCGTCGAAATGCTCGGTGATCCGCGGCTGGGGCAGGCGGCACGTGAGGCCAAGGACAAGATGGTGGCACTTTTGCCGAAGGAGCATGCCGAGCGGCTGGTCGGTGCGCCGATCCATGCGTTTCGCGCCTCTGCGCAACCGGAGCCGCCGGATTGCCTTGGCGATGTACGCAATGCCCTGTCGGCCAAGCGCAAGGTGTGGATCGCCTATCATTCGCTGGCTGGCGAACGCACCCAGCGCACGGTCTGGCCGCTGGCGCTGAGCGCCTTCGGGGCGATCTGGGTGATGACGACCTGGTGCGAGACGCGCCAGGATTTCCGCGACTTCCGGCTCGACCGGGTCGAGGGCTGGAAGGTGCTGACGGACAGGTTCGAGCCGGGACAAGGGCAGACCTACGAGGCCTATCTCGCCGGGCTTGATGCCGGATGAGGCCGGTGTGACTGAGATGGCCCCCGATCAGAAATCCGTCGCCACGCCGCCTTCTTCCTTGCGCCTTGCGACGAAGGCGTCGAGTTCTTCTTCGACGGCCGGATCGATCGGCGGACGTTCGTAGCGCGCCAGCGTTTCCTTGAAGATCCGGTTGGCGTGATCGTAGGTGGTCGGCCGGCCGGCGTCGGTCCAGGTCTCGAAATTGCGCCAGTCCGACAGGATGGGGGAGTAAAATGCCGTTTCGTAACGGGCGAGCGTGTGGGCGGTGCCGAAATAATGACCGCCGGGGCCGACGTCGCGCACGGCATCGAGCGCCAGCGCGTCCTTGCTGACATCGAGCGGTGTGAGGAATTCGGCGACCATCTGCAGCATGTCGACGTCGAGGATGAACTTTTCGAAGGATGCCGTCAGGCCGCCTTCGCTCCAGCCGGCAGAATGCATGATGAAATTGCCGCCGCCCTGGGTGAGCGCCCAGAGCGAAAGTGCCGATTCGTAGGCTGCCTGGGCGTCGAGCGTATTCGAGGCATTGGTGTTGGATGTGCGGTAGGGCACGCCGTAGCGCCGTGCAAGCTGGCCGCCGGCAATGACGGCCTTCATGTATTCCGGCGTGCCGAAGGCGGGTGCGCCGCTCTTCATGTCGACATTCGAGGTGAAGCCGCCATACATCACCGGCGCGCCGCGGCGCACCATCTGGGTGAAGGCGATGCCGCACAGGGCTTCGGCGTTCTGCTGGACCAAGGCGCCGGCAATGGTCACGGGCGCCATGGCGCCGGCCAGCGTGAACGGTGTGACGACGACGACCTGGTTGCGCGACGACATTTCGATGATGCCCTGCAGCATCGGGCCGTCGAGACGCAGCGGCGAGGACGAGTTGATGATGGTGAACAGTGACGGCTCTCGCTCGAGCTGTTCCATCGACACGCCACGGCCGATGCGGGCGATCTCGATGCCGTCGATATTGCGCTGCTGGCCGAGCGAGTAGCAGTGGAAGACCTTGTCGGTCAGCTTCACCATGTCCGACAGGCAGTCGAGATGACGGACGGAGGCGTGGATGTCGACCGGCTCGACCGGATAACCGCCGGTGGTGTGGATGATGTCGTAGGACTGGGCGAGCTTGACCAGCTTGCGGAAGTCTTCCTGGTTGCCGGCACGCCTCCCGCCCTCGCGGTCGGCCACGAAAGGCGCCGATGCGATCTGGGCGAAAACCAGGTTGTTGCCGCCGATCTGGACGTTGCGGGCCGGATTGCGGGCATGCATGGTGAATTGTGACGGGGCCGAGGCGATCATGTCCATGATCAGCCCGCGATCGAAGCGGACGCGCTCCGTGCCTTCGGTGACTGTCGCGCCAGCCGCTTTCATCATGGCGCGGGCTTCCGGAAGCATGATGTCCATCCCGATTTCCTCGAGAATGGTCAGCGATGCCTCGTGGATGTCGTCCAGCGTCTGCGGGTCCAGCAGTTCGGTCTTGGCGAGCCGGTTGACGAGATTGCGGTACTTCGATGCACTTGACGAACGCACGCGTTCGCCGCCGCGTCCACCGCTGCGCCGGCGCCGTTCGGAACCGCCGGAAGAGGTTTCAGTCTCGGGCAAGGCAGAGGGGGTAATGTCGCTCATGGCCAATCCATTGTGTTGATTTCGACATCATTTTTGACAGTTTCCGATCGCGATGCGCGTTGCCATTTGCGACCAATCGCTGGCTCTTCTGGAACATCGCCTGTTGAGACCTGGGCGCGGGACCGGATGTTCGTATTTTCGAAGCGTTTCATGTATGCCGGTTACTTGGCGTTTACCATTCCGCGTCATTGATCGAGGAGTACAAAAAGTTGAATCGGGGAGCCGCGTTGCTCAACCTAGTCCGCGAAAAAATCGTCGCGATCGAGCAGCCTTCCTTTGTCAAGGATAGCGAGCTTCGCTACGTTGCGGTCAACGCTGCCTATGCCCGTCTCTACGATCTTGCGGAAAGCCGTTTCATCGGTCGTACCGATCGTGAGGTTTTCGGCGCATTTGCCGATGATATGCGCGACGATCGCGAGCGTCGCGTCGTGGTGTTCGGCGAGGATGAAAGCCTGTCCTTCATGCCTCCGCCGGGCGAACCGCATCGGGTGCTCCGGGTCGAGCGCTTTCTTGATGACGACGATTCCATCTTTGTCTTCGGCTTTGTCGAACCTGCCGAAGAGGGTTCGACGCCGATGCCGGAAAACAATCTGCCCACCGTTGCCATGTCGTCGCCGCATGTCGGCCTTTCAGCGGGACAGAATACGGCAACCGACGGGCGCGCCATGGCTGCTGGTGCCGATCGGCTGAACCATCAGCTCGAAAACCTGATGATGGCCATGCCGGTGGGCATCCTCATCCTCGATGAGACGATGCAGATCGAATATGTGAATGCTGCCGTCTACCGGATGGTTGCGCTGGACGATCTTCTCGACGTCGTCGGCATGTCCTACCGCGATTACATGATGATCGTGCACACCCGTCACAAGCGGGCAGACGGGCCGGACGAAATTGCACGGCTCGTCGATGCACGCGTTGCCGCGCTCAGCAGTCCCGACGATGCGCCGCCGACCTATGCCAGGACGCCGGAAGGATTGAGCGTCGTCGTCAGCAACCGCAAGCTGGCCGACGGCAAGATATTGGTGACTTATACCGACATCACCGAACTTGCCGATCGCGAGGAAGAGACGGCGCTTTACCGGGCAACGCTGGAACAGATGCCGGTGCCGGTGTTCATTCGCGATGCCGAACGCAGGCTGATTTATGTCAATGCCGCCTATGAGGCCCTTCAGGATCAGCGACGCGAAGACGTCTACGGCCTGAAAGAGGACGACATGTTCCCGTTGAGTGGTGCCATGCTCCGCGAGGAGCATCAGCGCATTCTCGATCACGGCGATTTTGCCGAGCGGGCGCGTGACATCGTCATCCCCGGAGGGCGGGAAATTTCCGTGATCACGCGGCTTAGCCGCATCACGACAACGTCGAGGAAGCACTATCTCGTCGGCTCGGTGATGGATGTTTCCGTGCTCAAGGAGCGCGAGCAGGCGCTGCTGCTTGCACGCAAACGTTCCGAGGCACTGTATGCCGATATCATCAGCATGCTTCGGATCATGCCGGTCGGTGTGGTGATCCTGAACGACGACCTGATCGTCGAATTTGCCAATGAAAAATGCCGGGAGATCTGGTGTTGGCCGGAGGATCTTGCCATCGACGGCCTGTCGTTCCGCGACTATTGCGAGATCAACATCAGCCGTGGCTGGAATTGGCCGGGTCACTCCTTCGAGGAGGGCTATCAGAAACGCGTTGCCCAGTTCAAGGCGCTGCAGGGATCGCAGACGACCGAGCTTGCCTATGAGGACGGGAAATATGTGCTGGCGAGCATCACCCGGCTCAACGACCAGAAAATCCTGCTGACCTATTCCGACTTGACCGAGATGCGCAGCCGCGAGCGGGAGATCGGCGAGGCGCGCGAACAGCTTGAACGGCTTGGGCTGTTCATGCAGGACGCCATGGCGCTGATGTCGCAAGGGCTTATCGTCATCGAAAACGACGTTATCACCGATGCCAACCAGTCGTTCTCCCGCATTCTCGACCTCCCGGCCGGTTTGGCCGATCAGGGCCAGGAATGGTACAAATGTTTCCAGTTCTGCGCGCAGCGTGGTGATTTCGGCGATGACCCGGCGACGTTGTTGCAGCAGTGGCAGGAGAAGCTGCGCCTGACGACGGGCTTCAGCACCACATTCCTTGCCAACGGTAAGACATGGGTGCAGATGGAAGTTACCTTCGGTGGCAGCGGCCACTGGGTCGTGGTGCTCACTGATGTGAGCGAGATCAAGGAGCGCGAAGCCGAGCTTGAAGTTCTGCTGGCGAAAAGCGAAGCGGCAGACAGGGCGAAGTCAGAGTTTCTCGCCAATATGAGCCACGAGATCCGCACGCCGATGAACGGCGTTCTCGGGATGGCCGAGCTCCTGTCGAAATCGATCCTGGATACGCGACAAAAGACCTTTGTCGATATCATCGTCAAATCCGGCAATGCGCTGCTGACGATCATCAACGACATCCTTGATTTCTCGAAAATCGATGCCGGCCAGCTTCGATTGCGCAAGGCGCCCTTCGATCCGGTCGAAGCGATCGAGGATGTGGCAACGCTGCTCTCGGCAGCGGCCTCGGAGAAGGATATCGAGCTGCTGGTCTCAGGTGACCAGGCAGTGCGTCATACGGTTCTGGGTGATCCCGGCCGGTTCCGGCAGATCGTCACCAATCTCGTCGGCAATGCGATCAAGTTTACCGAAAAGGGCCATGTCCTGATCGATGTTTCAACCCGGCCGCTGGGCGGAGGGGAGAGCCTGTTGCGGCTTCGCATCGAGGACACTGGCATCGGCATTGCACCAGAAATGCAAATGCAGATCTTCGACAAGTTCTCGCAGGTCGATACGTCCTCGACGCGTCGCCACGAGGGCACGGGTCTTGGCCTTGCGATCACGTCCGGGCTGGTCAATCTGTTCGGCGGTTCGCTCGAACTTGAATCCGAACCCGGTCATGGATCGATCTTCACCGTCGAAATCCCGATGCAGATCGCGGCGGACCGTAACCGGCAGAAGACCATCCCGGCGAGTGTCAAGGATGCGCGGGTGCTGGTAATCGACGACAATGCCGTCAATCGGCGGATCGTCACCGAGCAACTGTCGATCTGGGGCTTCGATGGCCTGGCCGTCGAAGACGGGGAAACCGCACTGAAGATCCTGGCCGAGGCATACAATACCGGCCTGCATATCGACGTGGTGATCATCGACTACCACATGCCGGTGATGAACGGCATCGATGTCGCGCGGGCAATCCGCAGCGACGGCCGTTTCGATGACCTGGCTCTGATCTTCCTGACATCGATGGACATGGTCGGTGACGACCAGATCTTCCAGAGCCTGAAGGTTCAGGCGCATCTGATGAAGCCGGCTCGCGCCAATCTTTTGAAGGGCGCGATCATCGATGTTGTGCGGGCCGCGCAGATCCACGGCGGCCTGCCGTTGCTGGCGCCGGCAATACGGCCAGTGCTTCCTGCTTCAAGTCAGCCCAGTGCAGGCCTGGGGGCTGGCGAGGTCGGATACCAGCCGGTGTGTGAGCGGTTGAAGGTTCTGATCGCGGAAGACAATCAGGTCAATCAGATCGTCTTTCGCCAGATTCTCAGCAGCAGCGACATCGACTATCGTATCGTCAGCAATGGCGAGGAGGTGCTGAGTGCGCTGCATGATGCGGGGGCGGATCTGATCCTGATGGATGTCTCGATGCCGGTGATGAACGGGCACCAGGCGACCGTGATCATTCGTGCGCAAGAAAGCCGGCGCGGCAAGGGCGAACATGTGCCGATCATCGGCGTCACGGCGCATGCGCTCGACAGCGATCGCGAAGCTTGCCTTGCGTCGGGCATGGACGACTATCTATCCAAGCCGATCAGCCCGGAACTGCTGATGCGCAAGATCGAGCAGTGGAGCACAGCCTCCAGCCGGTCTGCTGCCCGGCGCTAACGTCAGGCAGGGCGCGTTCCACACAGCATTTCACGTTTTCCGGCAAAGCCCGGACGACGCTCGAGCGCATAGCCTGCGGCAATCAGGTTGCGACGGACGAAGCCGGCCGCCGCATAGGTCGCAAAACTTCCGCCGGGCACAGTATGGTCAAACACGCGCTGCATCAGTTCGGTCGACCACATGGCGCTGTTTTTCGACGGTGCGAAGCCATCGAGGAACCAGGCATCGAAGGTGAGTGGGCTGGCGCTCAGGTTTGCAAAGGCATCGCCACAGATGACGCTGAGCGTTGTTTGCTCGTCCAGTTCGACCGTCACAGTGCCGGCCGGTGCCTGCGGCCATTTCGCCACGAGCACCTGCCGTTCCGTATTGATTTCAGGCCAGCGCGACATTGCCCGGTCGATTTCGTCCGCCTGCATCGGATAGAGTTCGAACGACACGAAATGCAGATGGCTGCCGGGCCGGCGATGTTCCTTCCATCGGCGCCAGGTCTCGCAGGCATTGAGGCCGGTGCCGAAGCCAAGTTCGCCGATCGAGAAGCGCTCCGCGGTCTGCCAGCGGGCGGGCAAGCCATTGCCGGCGTGGAAGACATGGCCGCATTCGAGCCGCCCGTCGGTCTGGCAATAAAAATGATCGCCAAAGGCGGTCGAATAAGGCATATCGCCGTCGTGCCAGGTCAGCGGCTGCGGGGTCTCGCCGGGTTCCGGCGTCATATTTGAATGGGTCATGCAATGTCCGATAAATCGGCTTCGATCTCCGGTCAATTGCAGACTGACCTGCTGATCATCGGCGGCGGCATCATGGGCCTATGGGCGGCGGTGCAGGCCGGGCGACGTGGCATCCGGACATTGCTGGTCGACGGTGGACCTATCGGCGGCGGCGCAAGCGGCGGGCTGCTCGGTGCACTGATGCCGCATATGCCGGATAAATGGAACGACAAGAAGCAGTTGCAGTTCGATGCCTTGCTGTCGCTGGAAGGCGAAATAGCAGCGCTTGAATCCGACACCGGGCTTTCTGCCGGCTACCGGCGCTCCGGCCGTCTGATCCCGCTGCCGAAGCCGCATCTGCGGGCGATTGCCGAGCGGCATTCAAGCGAAGCACTGAGCAACTGGCATCAAGATGAAGATCAGTTCTTCTGGAATGTCCTTGAAACCTCTCCCTGTGCCGCGGGATGGCCAGCAGCTGAGTTTTCGACTGGCGGCCTGGTGCTGGATACATTTGCGGCCCGCGTTTCGCCGCGTGGCTTGACGCGGATGATCGGAGAGCGCCTGCGCAACGTACAGCGTGTGCGGACTGTCGAAGGCTGTCGTGTCGAGCGCATCGATGCCGCATCGGGGACTGCAATGCTTGGCGATGGTTCGGCCATCACTTTCGGCCATGTGGTGATTGCTGCCGGGCATCAGTCCTTTCCGTTGCTGTCATCGTTCGGTCCGAAGCTGGAAAAACCGCTCGGCCAGCCGGTCAAGGGACAGGCGGCACTGCTGAGGGCGGATGTTTCGCCGGACCTGCCACTGCTCTATCTGGACGGGCTCTACGTCGTGCCGCATGAGGGCGGGCAGGTGGCAATCGGCAGCACCAGCGAGAACCGCTTCGACGAGCCGTTTTCCACGGATGGTTTGCTCGACGATCTGCTCGCTCGGGCATGCCGGCTCGCGCCGGCGCTGGAGGGCGCAGAGGTGATAGAGCGCTGGGCCGGACTGCGACCGAAGGCGGTGGATCGCGACCCGATGGTCGGTGTGCATCCGGATGCCGACAGGGTGGTGGCGCTGACCGGCGGTTTCAAGGTCAGCTTCGGGCTCGCGCATGTGCTGGCGGATGCAGCGATCAATGCTGTGGAAGGCAAGGCGATGTCCCTGCCGCAGAGTTTTTCGCTCGCCCATCATCTGCGCGTGGCCGCTGGCTGAGCCGGTCTCTGGTCAATGTCGAAGCCGCATGGATGCATGGGGCCGATCCAGCTTTGCATGGATTGATATTGATATGCCCAATGCTTGAGTTCTTCGTCATACTGTCACGCAAATCACCTAACCACTGGGTTGTAACGGCACATGCTAATGTGCCTTCAGCGCGCCAGGATGAGGTGATCGCATGCGCTATGCCATATGTTTCACACCGCCTTCCGGGGATCCCTTGACGCTGGCTGCGGCCAGCTGGCTCGGGCGTAACGTCTATTCCGGCTACCCTGCTGACCATCCGGGCCTGAAAGGGCTCGGCATTCACGAAATCGCCTTTCACACTGCGATGCCCCGGCGTGTCGGTTTTCATGCGACGTTCAAGGCGCCGTTCAGGTTAGCCGAAGGCAGCAGCGAAAGCGCTCTACTGCGTGAACTGATGCATTTTGCCGGTACCATGGAGCCGGTGGTTCTGCACGGGTTGAGTGTCGGTCGGATCGGCGACGTCTATGGTCTGGTGCTGGACCGGCCCTGCGCGGAGATCGACTATCTTGCCGCTTCCGTCGTCCAGGCCTTCGATGGTTTCCGGGCACCGCTGACAGAGATGGAAATCGAACGCCGAAACCCGGAACGCCTCTCTGCGCCGCAGTTTTCCAACCTGCACCGCTGGGGCCATGCCTATGTGATGGATGAATTCCGCTTTCACATGACGTTGACGGGGCCGCTGCTGGCGCGTGACTTTCCACGTATCGAACAGGCGATGCGGGTGCATTTCGATCAGGCACTCGGCGAACCGACCGTGGTTTCCAACCTGGCGCTGTTCATTGAACCAGAACAGGGCGCGCCGTTCGTCGTGCATTCGCTGCATCCGGTGGGTCGGGTCTCCAATCGCAAGATCGCCTGATCCAAAATGCTGCTGCGCTGCAGCGAGAAACGGTCTTTTGCGTCTCGACAGAAGACCTCCGGCTGCTTAGCCTCGGAGCGAGAAGCAGCAGAGGTGATTTGATGACGTCCGAGACTTATCCCCGCGATCTGGTCGGTTATGGCCGCAACATTCCCGATCCGAAATGGCCGGGCGGGGCGAAGATTGCGGTGCAGTTCGTGCTGAACTACGAGGAAGGCGGCGAAAGCTGCATTCTCGATGGCGACCCGGCCTCGGAGAATCTGCTGTCTGAAATTGTCGGGGCTGCTGCCTGGCCGGGGCAGCGCAATCTCAACATGGAATCGATTTACGAATACGGTTCGCGTGCCGGCTTCTGGCGCCTGCACCGGCTGTTCACCGGGCTCAAGGTTCCCGTCACGGTCTACGGCGTGACGCTGGCCATGGCGCGCAATCCCGATGCTGTCACCGCGATGAACGAGGCTGGCTGGGAAATCGCCTCGCACGGCTATCGCTGGCACGAATACAAGGACTATCCGGAAGACAAGGAGCGCCAGCACATTCTCGACGCCGTGCGCGTGCACACGGAAGTGGCCGGCGAGCGGCCCTACGGCATGTATCAGGGCAAGCCGTCGGACAATACGCTGAAGCTGGTGATGGAGGAGGGTGGCTTTCTTTACTCCTCCGACAATTATTCGGACGACCTGCCGTTCTGGGTGCCGGACCAGAATGGCAAGCCGTTCCTGATCATCCCCTATACGCTCGACACCAACGACATGCGTTTTGCCACGCCACAGGGTTTTAATTCCGGCGACCAGTTCTTCACCTATCTGAAGGACGCCTTCGACGAACTTTATCGCGAAGGCCAGGAAGGGCAGGCGAAGATGATGTCGGTCGGCCTGCATTGCCGTCTCGTCGGACGCCCGGGCCGCATTGCCGCGCTGCGTCGTTTCGTCGACTATGTGCTGTCCCACGAGGACGTCTGGGTGCCGACGCGGCTGGAGATCGCCAGGCACTGGCATGCGCATCACAAACCGGATTGGTGAGGCGCGGTCAACGCACCTTGGGGCAATATGTCAGGCTGTCTGGCGCAGCAGAAATGCCTGCAGCACTCTTCCAGCTTCGCTGAGGCGCTCGGCCTCCAGCAGCCAGTAGGACTTGTCCTCGTCGATCGCCTGATCGAACAGAACGACCAGATCGCCTTGTTCGATCTGCCTTGCCACCAGTGCCGTCGGGCATAGACCGATGCCAAGGCCAGCCAGGACCGAGCTGACCTGCAGATTGAAATCGGCGAAGATCGGACCGGTATGCGCCGGCGGCTTCAGGCCTTGCCTGGTCAGCCATGTGCTCCATGCCGCTTCGGTCTCATCATGCAGCAGGTCCATGGCAAGGAGATCCGACGGTCTGCTGATCGGGCCGACGCGTTGCAGATAATCCGTTGAGCATGTCGGCCGGGTTGCTGCGCCAAGGATGGCGGTTGCCGGACGGTCTGGTTTCAGGCCGTGGCGGATCAGCAGGTCGGCTCCTGCCTCTTCCGGGGTTCTGGCGCCAAGCGGATAGACTATGGAGACCTGGATGTCAGGATGCGCTGCGCGGAACGCCGGGAGGCGCGGGGCCAGCCAGTGGGTGACTATCGACGGCTGGCAGGCCAGGCTGACGCGCTTCTCGCTTGAACGACCCAGAAGGCGCTCGACGGTGATGGCGATATGGCTGAGGCCCTCGCTGCACGCTTCGCCAAGCTCACGACCCTGCGCCGTCAGTTGCACGCCGCGCGGCCGGCGATCAAAGAGCGCAAAACCCAGCCAGTCCTCGAGGCTTTTGACATGCTGACTGACGGCGGCTGCCGTCATGCCGAGTTCGGCGGACGCGTGCAGAAAGCTTTGCCGGCGGGCGGCGGCTTCAAAGGCGCGGAGGGCGGCGAGCGGCGGTAGCTTCATCGCGGTAAGACTAAGCTGTACTTTCCCATAAGGCAAGAAGATGCACCGTTGTCAGTAACCCTGGTTTGCGACAGTTTCAGGCCTTGTCACAATCTTGCAATCCCGGCGGCCGTTCTCGCCGCCAACACCGGAGTTTCCGCATGTCCTTTCCATCAGCCCCTGTGCCGCCTGCTGACGCTGCTGCGCGGCGTGCAGTCAAGCCGGTCGTCGTCTATCCGAACGGTTCGCTGAAGGCGCCGAATCTGGATGTGCTGGCTGCGGCACGGGCAACGATGGTCAAGGTCGACGAAGTTATCGTTCCTCCGCGCGAGGGCAGGGCCTTTTCGGCGCCGAAGGGGCATTTCATCCGCATCGTCAGCGTCGATGGACCGCAGGTCGGCGATCTCAACCTGTGGAATGCCGATGATTTGTCCGAACGCTTTTTCAGCGGCAAGACGCGGGCGCTGCATGCAACGCATGTGACAACCGGCAACCGGCTGTGGAGCACGATGCCGTCGCTTCGGCCGATGGCGACGATCAGCCATGATACGCTCGGCTGGTACGGCTTCGACGAGGATGGCGGCGGCGTGCATGACGTGATCGGTACGCGCTGCGATCCCTATACCAACCGCCTGCTCAGCGGCACTGATTATCATCAATGCTGCCATTCCAACCTCTGCCATGCGCTGGCCGAAGCGAAGGGCATCACGACCCGCGAGGCGGAGCCGCATGTGCATGATGTGCTCAACGTCTTCATGTGCACGGGTTTTACCCGCGACACCCAGCAGTATTTCATGAAGGCGAGCCCGGTCAGGCCCGGCGATTATCTGGAACTGTTTGCCGAGATCGATCTGCTCGGTGCGCTGTCGGCTTGCCCGGGTGGCGATTGCAGCGCCACCCATTCCAGCGATACGTCCGCCTGCTATCCGCTGAAGGTCGAGATTTTCCGGCCGGACATGGCGCTTCTGCAGGACTGGCCATTCCCGAAGCGCAGCGACTATCAATTGCAGCCTTGACGGGCTGTGATCACTGACTGTTCGCTTTGTCTGTTCCCAGTCGGCGGGAGAAGAACTGGCTGATGGCAAGCGCTGCGATCGGCAGCGTGGCAGCCATCAGGAAGGTGGTGGTGAAAGCATTGCCGATCAGGGCGGCTGGTGCATCCGTGATTGGACGATCGCCGAGGGCCATCGAAAACAGCGACGCCATGGCAGATGCTCCGGTGACGAAACCAAGATTGCGCGACAGGCCGAGCAAGCCTGACACGAGACCGCGTCTTTCGTCAGCGACGGTGGCCATCACCATGGTGTTGTTGGCCGCGAGGAACAGCTGGAAGCCGGGTGTCAAAAATACAAGCGCCACGATGTAGCCCGGCACACCGATCAGGCCAGGCAAGAGGGCAAGGCAGACCAGGCCGATCACGATCTGCAGCAATGCGGCTGACAGCATGTGTGGCGCACCGAATCTGTCGGTCAGGCGTCCGGCAGGAATGCCGGCGAAGGCGGCCGTCAGCGGCCCGATTGCCATGACCAGCCCGACCATGGCGTCGTTGAGACCGAGCCCGAAGGCAAGGAAGAATGGCCCGACGACAAGGGTCGACATCATCACGGTTGCGACCAGGAAATTGGTCGCCAGCGATGGGCCGATGATCGGATCATGCAGCAGCGGAATTGGCACGAGGGGCGAGGCGCAGCGCCGTTCGAACAGGACAAAGGCGAGCATGGCGGCAAGCGCGATCGGCAGCAACAGACGCTGGTCGACGGCAAGGCCTGCCTTCGATCCGCTCATCGCCAGAGAGTAGGTCGTAAGAGACAGGGCAAGCAGGGCCATGCCGATGAGGTCGAGGCCTTTCACGGCTCTGCCGGCGGGATTGATACTTCGCGGAACCGAGAATGTCGCGACGATCAGCAGTAAGGCGGCGACGCCGGCGAGCGCGAGGAAGGCTGCGCGCCAGCCGAATGTCACCATCAGAATGCCGCCGAGCGACGGACCGAGGGCTGTGCCGACCGCCGACATTGTTCCGAGCAGGCCCATGGCCGACCCGATGCGTTCCTTGCTAATTGTGTCCCGGATGATCGAGACCGGCATCGCCATCAGAACCGCACCGCCGAGGCCCTGCACCAAACGCGCCGCGATGAGGACGGGAAGAGTCGGAGCGAAGGTGCAGGCGAGTGAGGCTAGCGTAAAGACTACAAGTCCCGCAATCAGCGTACGACCATGGCCGAACAGGTCACCCAGCCGGCCGGCGACGACGATGCTCGCCGTTACCGCCAGGAGATAGGCGAGAACCACCCACTGAACATCGGCGATCGGTGCGGCGAAGCTGCGCGACAGCGGCGGCAGGGCGACGGTTGCAATGCTGATGCCGAGTGATCCGAGCAGCATGGAGCCGGCGACGCTTACCAGCGCAAATGAGCCGGACCTGGGCGTGGATGGGAAATGTGTCATGGCAGTTCCTGTTGTCGATGAGCGGGATGACTGGTAGTCTGCCACTTCAAGTCAACTTGAGGTCAAGGATGAAATTGCTGGATATCGGAATCCTTGCGGAAAAAAGCGGCGTGTCGGCCTCGGCGTTGCGCTACTACGAGGAGGTCGGCTTGATCCGCTCGGTGGGACGGCATGGCCTCCGGCGCCAGTTCGAACCGCAGGCGCTTGTGCAGCTGGCGCTCATCTCGCTTGGAAAGACGGCCGGTTTTTCACTAGAAGACATGAAGGGCATGTTCGGCAAGGATGGTGCGCCGGATCTTCCGCGCGCGGCCCTGCATCTTCGGGCGGACAAGCTCGATGCGCAGATCCGGCAACTGACCACCCTGCGCAACGCGCTGCGTCATGTCGCCGAATGCAGGGCGGAATCCCATATGGATTGCCCGAAGTTCCGCCGCTTGTTGCGGGTGTCGTCCCGGACGACAACGGAGCGTTCGAAAGAGGCAAAGGGCTTGCTCTGAGCTGGCCCGTGTTTGTCAGCCTCGAAGTTCCCCGCCGCGAAAACGGCGGGGAACGGTGTTGCGGCTCAGTCCTTCGACAGGCTGGCAATGTCGATGACGAAGCGGTAGCGCACATCGCTCTTGATGACGCGTTCATAGGCTTCGTTGATCTGCTGGATGTCGATCATCTCGATTTCCGGCAGGATGTCGTGCTTGCCGCAGAAGTCGAGCATTTCCTGGGTTTCCTTGATCGAGCCGATCGAGGAGCCGGCGAGCGAGCGACGCCCCATGACAAGTGAGAAGGCGTGGACCGGCACCGGGTTTTCCGGCAGGCCGACCAGAACCATGGCGCCGTCGATCTTCAGCAGGCCGAGATAGGCGTTCCAGTCGATCTCGGTGCCGACGGTGCAGACGATCAGGTCAAACGTGCCGGCGAGCTTCTTGAAGGTCTCCTTGTCGGCGGTGGCGTAATAGTCCTTGGCGCCGAAGGCGATGCCGTCGTCCTTTTTGGACAGGCTCTGGCTGAGCACGGTGACATCCGCGCCCATGGCGGCGGCGAGCTTGACGCCCATATGGCCGAGACCGCCCATGCCGACGATGGCGACCTTCTTGCCGGGACCAGCCTTCCAGTGGACCAGCGGCGAATAGAGCGTGATGCCGGCGCAGAGCAGCGGTGCTGCCTTGTCGAGCGGCAGATTTTCCGGGATCGACAGGACATAGCCTTCCTTGACCGTGATACTGTCCGCATAACCGCCATAGGTCGGCGTCGTGCCGTCGGCTTCGAAGCCGTTATAGGTCGGAACCACGCCCGGCATATACTGTTCGAGATCGAGGTCGCGGGTCTCGCAATGCACGCAGCTGTCGACGAAGCAGCCGACGCCGACGTGGTCGCCGATCTTGAACTGGGTGACCTTGGAGCCGATGGCCGTGACAACGCCGGCGATTTCATGGCCGGGCACCATCGGGAAGGTGGAGTTGCCCCATTCGTTGCGCGCCTGGTGGATGTCGGAATGGCAGACGCCGGAATACTTGATCGCAATCACCACGTCGTCATCGTTCGGTTCGCGACGTTCGAAGGTGAAGGGAACCAAGGGCTTGGAGGCATCGGTTGCGGCATAGCCTTTGGCGATGGGCATGGAATTTCCTTTCGGGGGAATGATATTGAGCAAGCGTAACATAGGACCGTGCGGAAGAGGCGCAAGGCGTCGGCCCTTATGATTTCGATGAAAGTGCTTGTCTTTTTGCAAAGCTCGACAAGCTGTCGGGGCTTCGCTAATCCTTGTCGCCAAATGTGATGCGGCGGTTCAGTCGTGATCGCAGACCTCTCGACGCTTCGGGCATGATTCCGGGCATCAGCATCAGGAAACGGGGTTACATATGGACAGAGCGGAATTCGTTGTGCGCTTCGGTGGCGTGTTCGAGCATTCGCCATTCATTGCCGAGCGCGCCTTCGACGCCGGTTTTATCGCCGAGCCGCTGTCGGCCGTCGATGTGCATGACGGAATGGCGGCGATGTTCCGCACCGCGAGCGCGGACGAACGGCTCGGCGTACTGCGCGCCCATCCAGATCTCGCCGGCAAGCTGGCGATTGCCGGCGACCTGACCGAAGACAGCCGCAATGAGCAGGCGGGGGCAGGGCTGGACCGGTTGAGCCCGGATGAGTATCAGCACTTTGTCACGCTCAATGCGGCCTACACGGAGAAATTCGGCTTTCCCTTCATCGTTGCGGTGAAGGGACTGAGCAAGGACGATATCCTCGCCGCGTTCGAAAAGCGGATCGACAACAGCCGCGAACAGGAACTCGACACGGCCTGCCTGCAGGTCGAGAAGATTGCCCGACTTCGCCTTGAAAGCCTTCTACCGGAGAATAGCTGACATGCCCGAAATCTCTTCCATCGCCTTGCCCGATTTTGCAGCCGGTGCCGTGAACCTCGCATCGGCGCGGCTCGGCGCCAAGGGTGTTGCCGTTTCCGACGAATTTTTCGCGCCGCTGGAGCGCATGCTGAACGATGTGCCGGCGGAGTTCGATCCGAACCTCTATGACGACAACGGCAAATACATGGACGGCTGGGAAAGCCGGCGCAAGCGCGTGCCCGGCCATGACTGGGCGATCGTGCGTCTTGCGATGCCGGGGCGTGTCTTCGGCTTCGATGTCGATACACGCTTCTTCACCGGCAATTATCCGCCGTTTGCCTCAATCGAGGTGGCCCATGTCGAGGCTGGCGATCCGACGGATGCCACGGTCTGGACC
Organism: Rhizobium sp. 18065; assembly: GCF_902706095.1. Lineage (GTDB taxonomy): Bacteria > Pseudomonadota > Alphaproteobacteria > Rhizobiales > Rhizobiaceae > Allorhizobium. Next base: position 143,800 of record NZ_CACSJP010000005.1, on the reverse strand, counting down.
GAGGTTCTGGCAAAATCGCCGCTTGGCCCGTCCGCGCAGCACTTCTTCACCAATGCCGATACGTCCAAGGTCTGGACGCATCTTCGCCTGCATATCTATCCCGATGGCGGTGTGGCGCGCCTGCGCGTCTATGGCGCTGCCCATTTCGACTGGTCCAAGGTGGCGGCCGATCAGGAGATCGATCTCGCCTATGTCTTCCACGGCGCCAAGTCGCTGGCTTGGTCGGATGCGCATTACGGCCATCCGGACAAGACGCTGGAGCCCGGTCGCGGCAACAATATGGGCGATGGCTGGGAAACCAAGCGCCGCCGTGGTCCCGGCCATGACTGGGCGATCATCCGGCTTGGCCATGCCGGCGAGATCAATCGCGTGCTGATCGACACGCATTTCTATAAGGGTAATTATCCGGACACCTGTGAGCTGCTCGGTGCTTACTTGCCCGAAGCAGGCGATGTTTTCAGCGACGCTGAAATCGCGGCGTCGGAAAGCTGGAAGCCGATTGTTGCGCGGCAGAAGATGCAAATGGATGCCGAACATTTCTATGAGGGCGAGCAGGTTGCCAGGATCGGCCCGGTAACCCATGTGCGCATCGCCATGCATCCGGACGGCGGCATCATGCGGCTGCGGCTGTTGGGCAAGAAGGCCTGAACTCCGGCTTTGAAACGACAAAGCGGGCCAAGGGCCCGCTTTCAAGTACACACACACAGAAGGGCCGCTCGTCTGACGCGCGGCCTTCGGCGCTTTTACGCCATGCCTATTGCTTGCGTGCCTCTTCAGCCTCGCGGATCGCTTCTTCGTGGTACCAGCTTGCCGCACCGCTCTCATAGATCACGGGCTTTGCAGCGGCACGCAGACGCATTTCCTCAAGCCTTTGCAGGTTCCGCACCGGGAATTCGTAGATCTTCGCCGATTCCCGAACCATGTTCGTTGTCATGCTACTGCCTCTCGTTTCCACCGAGTGTTGGTCTCGATAAACCCCTGCTATCACAGTTCAAACTGATATGCACATGAAAAGTGCAATTTGCATAATTTATAGGCATTAATTGCGCATTTTTTTGAGTGGCCGACAAATCATCATTTGCTGTCATCGCAACCACGTCTCGTCGGAACTCTGTGTGAGCCCGTCAGGTTCCGATAGATTGAGGGTTAACTGTTAAAGAATGATCTGTTTTGGTTGCCGATTTGACGCGCATCTGCGGCAAAATGCATCAGCTGGGTGGCGTGCGAGGCAAGTTGGCACGCTTCCTGCTTTTATCTTACCGACTCGCCGGCCAGCCGGAGAATCACCCCCTCTGTATGCGCTCTTTGGCGAGCGCTTGACTGAAGAGAGACGATCAATGACGAAGTTCAAGCTCGAGTATATCTGGCTCGATGGCTACAAGCCGGTGCCGAACCTGCGTGGCAAAACGCAGATCAAGGAATTCAACGAATTTCCGACCCTGGAACAGCTGCCGCTGTGGGGCTTCGATGGCTCGTCGACGATGCAGGCCGAAGGCCATAGCTCCGACTGCGTTCTGAAGCCGGTCGCAATCTACCCCGATCCGGCCCGCACCAACGGTGCGCTGGTCATGTGCGAAGTCATGATGCCGGATGGCGTTACCCCGCACTCGACCAACAGCCGTGCGACGATTCTCGACGACGAAGGCACTTGGTTCGGCTTCGAACAGGAATATTTCCTCTACCAGGACGGCCGCCCGCTCGGCTTCCCGGAAAACGGCTTCCCGGCTCCGCAGGGCCCGTACTACACCGGCGTCGGCTACAAGAATGTTGGCGAAATCGCCCGCGAAATCGTCGAAGAACATCTCGACCTTTGCCTCGAAGCCGGCATCAACCACGAAGGCATCAATGCCGAAGTGGCTAAGGGCCAGTGGGAATTCCAGGTTTTCGGCAAGGGCTCCAAGCGCGCCGCCGACGAAATCTGGATCGCTCGCTACCTGCTGCTTCGTTTGTGCGAAAAGTACGGCGTCGATGTCGAGTTCCATTGCAAGCCGCTCGGCGACACCGACTGGAACGGCTCGGGCATGCACTGCAACTTCTCGACCAAGTTCATGCGCGAAGTGGGCGGCAAGGAATATTTCGAAGCCCTCATGGCTGCTTTCGCCAAGAACTGGAAAGAGCATATCGACGTCTACGGCCCGGACAACCACCTGCGTCTGACCGGCAAGCACGAGACCGCTCCGTGGAACAAGTTCTCCTACGGTATCGCCGACCGTGGCGCTTCGATCCGCGTTCCGCACTCTTTCGCCAACAACGGCTACAAGGGCTACCTCGAAGACCGTCGTCCGAACAGCCAGGGTTGCCCGTACCAGATCGCGTCGCGCGTTCTGGCAACGATCGCTGAAGTTCCGCTGGCTGCTTCGGCTGCTGCCTGATTCGTTTCGGTTCGTGAATGAGACAGCGCCGGCGATCTTCGCCGGCGCTGTTTTCGTTTCCGGCAGGGGTGCAAGGTGACGCTTTCTAGGCCGGGACGTTTCACCTATACTGTGGGCTTGGAGGCATGAACTATGCGACCGTCCGAAATGCTGGAGAAGAACAGGGTAGCGATCCGCGAGGCGACGAAGCGTAACAACGCAGCGAACCCGCGCGTTTTTGGCTCGGTTGCTCGCGGCGAAGACCAGCCGGGCAGCGACATTGATATTTTGGTCGATCCACTTCCGGGTACGACCCTTTTCGATCTTGGGGGGCTTTTAGAGGAACTGCAGGTTCTTTTGGGCTGCAAGGTGGATGTCGTTACACCCGCAGCCATTCCTTTGCGCATGAAGGAACGCATTTTCGCCGAAGCAATAGCCATATGAGCGAGATCGACCGACTTCTTGACTATCTTAATCGAATGCAAAGCGCTGCCACGCAGGCGATCGATTTTACCAAGGATCTCCAACCTGCCGCTTTTGAACGAGATACGAAGACCCAAATGGCTGTTGCGATGGCGTTCGTGCTGATCGGTGAAGCCGCGACCCGAATAAGCTCCAGATTTCCGGAATTTGTCGCAGATCATCCCGAGATCGCTTGGGCAAAAATCCGGGGCATGCGAAACCTTATTGCTCATGACTACAATGAACTCGATATGCCGGTGGTTTGGCGCACACTGAAAAACGAGCTACCTGTTCTGGTTGATCTGATCAGTCAGTTGCGCTCACGGCATATGCAAGGAGAATGAGTTCTTGCCCAATATCCTTACCATCCAGCCGCTGACGCCCGACGCATTCGGGCCATTCGGCGACGTGATCGAAGCCAGTCCTTCCAGCATGCGCCTTATCAATGGCGGCACGACCGAGCGTTTTCATGCGCTGTCTGCCCCCGAGGTCAGCGGCGAGGGCGCGCGGGTGATCCTCAACATTTTTCGCGGCCAGCCGCGCGCCTTTCCCTATGCACTCGGCATGATGGAGCGGCATCCGCTGGGCAGCCAGAGTTTCATGCCGCTGTCGGGCCGGCCATTCCTGGTGGCGGTGTCGCCGGATGAAGGCGGTGTTCCCGGGCGGCCGCTGCTTTTTCATGCGCAAGCCCATCAGGGCGTGAACTATCACCGCAATGTCTGGCACCATCCGTTGATGGCAATCGGTGAAAGCAGCGATTTTCTGGTTGCCGATCGAGACGGGCCGGGAAACAATCTCGAAGAGTATTTCTTCGCCCATCCGTTTGTGATTCTGGAGCCCCGCCCATGACCGGCCTTACCACCCATGTGCTCGACACTGCGCTTGGCAAACCTGCCCAGGGAATGAAAATCCACCTGATGCGCATGGGCGGCGATGAGGCAGAACTGGTGAAAACCGTGTTCACCAATGATGACGGGCGGGTGGATGGCGGGCCTATTCTGACGGGAGACGAGTTCCAGGTGGGGCAATATGAGCTGTTGTTTCATGCCGGCGATTATTTGAAAGCCAGAGGCTTTGCCCTGGCCGATCCGCTGTTTCTGGATGTGATACCGATCCGTTTCGGCATATCCGATACGACCGCGCATTATCATGTGCCGCTGCTGCTTTCGCCATATGGTTATTCGACTTATCGGGGAAGCTGATGCGTTTTGCAGCAATCGCCGACGTGCACGGCAACTGTCTCGCCCTTGAAGCCGTTCTTGCCGATATTGCGTCGCAAGGCATCGAAACGGGCGATATCGTCAATCTCGGCGACAGCCTGTCTGGACCGCTTGATGCAGGGGGCACGGCCGACCTTCTGGTCGGGCTAGGGCTGGCTACAGTTCGAGGCAACCACGACAGGTATCTTATCGAGCATGCGGCCGGCGACATGCATAGCTGGGAAGCGGATGCCTATGCGCAGCTCTCTCCTGAGCACCTCGAATGGTTGCGAGAGCTGCCGTTCTCGCGCGTCTTTCGCGACGAGATCTTTCTTTGTCATGCGACGCCGACGAGTGACAATGTCTACTGGCTTGAAGCGGTGAGCGAGCAAGGCCTTGTGCATCTGCGACCGAAAGCCGAGATCGAGGCTTTTGCCGAGGGTGTGCGTCAGCCGCTTATTCTCTGCGGCCATTCTCATATTCCCCGGGCGGTGCGGTTGACGGATGGGCGGTTGATTATCAATCCCGGTAGCGTCGGCGGCCCGGGATATGACGACGACACGCCGTATTTTCACAAGGTCGAGACGGGCACGCCGCTGGCGTCCTACGCTATTTTGGAGAAGGCGGCGGGAGGCTGGTCGGTCAGTTTCCGACTGGTACCCTACGACAACATGGCGATGTCGCGACTTTCAGCCGAAAAAGGGCGTGCCGATTGGTCGGCGGCCCTGGCGGGCGGTTGGCTGGATTGATCCGTCAAGGCGCCAGGCCAACCGGCGCCTTTTTCAGTTCAGGTAGCGCGGGACATTCAGAACGGATTTTCCGCGATAATGCTGCCGTCGATGTCGGCGAGTTGACGCTTGCCGCAGAGTGCCATGGTGACATCCATTTCCTTCTGGATGATTTCCAGGGCCTTGGTGACACCCTGCTTGCCCATGGCGCCCAGGCCGTAGAGAAACGGCCGGCCGATATAGGTACCCTTGGCGCCGAGCGCGATCGCCTTCAGCACGTCCTGGCCCGAGCGGATGCCGCCATCGAGATGCACTTCGATCTGATCGCCGACCGCATCGACGATCCGCGGCAGCATGGCGATCGAGGAATGGGCACCGTCGAGCTGGCGTCCACCGTGATTGGAGACGATGATGGCATCCGCACCGGTCTTTGCCGCCATCTGTGCGTCTTCGACATCCAGTATGCCCTTGATGATCAACTTACCGCCCCAACGCTCCTTGATCCAGGCGACATCGTCCCAGGAAAGCTTGGGGTCGAACTGCTCGTTCGTCCAGGCGCCGAGCGATGCCAGGTCGGAGACGTTCTTGGCATGGCCATGGATGTTGCGGAAAGTGCGGCGTTGGGTGTGCAGCATGTCCCAGCACCAGCGTGGCCGCATGGCCATCTGGAACAGATGTTTCGGCGTCAGCTTCGGCGGCGCCGACAGGCTGTTGCGGATATCCTTGTGACGCTGGCCGAGAAGCTGCAGATCGGCGGTCAGGACGAGTGCGGAGCATCTGGCGGCGCGGGCGCGCTCGATCAGGTTCAGGACGAAATCGCGGTCGCGCATGACATAAAGCTGGAACCAGAAGGGACGCCTGGTAACCGAGGCAACGTCCTCGATCGAGCAGATGCTCATGGTCGACAGCGTGAACGGCACGCCGAATTCTTCCGCTGCCTGGGCCGCCAGCATTTCGCCGTCGGCATGCTGCATGCCGGTCAGACCCGTCGGCGAGAGGGCTACCGGCATCGTCACCTTTTCGCCGATCATCGTCGTTTCAAGCGAGCGATTGCTCATGTCGACCAGCACGCGCTGGCGCAGCTTGATGCGCTGATAGTCGCTCTCGTTCGCCCGATAGGTCGATTCTGTATAGGAGCCGCTGTCGGCATAATCGAAGAAGAGTTTTGGCACGCGTTTGCGCGCCAGCTTCTTCAGGTCGGCAATTTCGAGGATCGGTGCCATGCTCTGGTTCTCCGGAATGTTCCCGGTTCCGCCATATCATGGCAAAGGGGCGGCTGTGAACAGGGCTCCACGCAGACAGGTAAAATAATTTTACCTGTCTGCGTGGAGCCCTGCTTTCAGTGGCCGGTGAACTCAGACGGGTCGTGAACGCTCGCGGCGCAAGCAAATCATCTGAACGGTCAGTCCGACGACCAAGAGCACGGCTAGGGCCGCCTGGGCGCCCAGCAGGATGGGCGAATTCAGGTCCGTGACGATGGGGTGGCCGTCGGGGACGCGACGCAGGGTTTCGCTGACGGCGGGGACCATCAGCAGGAATGCCGTCAGGCTCAGGAATATCGTTTCCAGATAACGCGCCGCTCTTCCCAAGGCCGTCACATGGCCGACCGCATAGCCGGCAACCAGGAGACACAGCGTGACCGCACCAATGATCGGGCTGGCCGCCTGATGCGCAACGACGAACACGGTCAGGGAGCCGATCAGCATGAAGATGAAATATAGCTTACCCGCTGTGGTGCGGGGAGCGATGCGTCCATGGCGGGCGAACATGTAGATGGCCAGGGGAATGGCCGGCAAGCTGCCGAGCGTATGCAGCCATCCGAGGGGCGAGATTCCGAACATGTGCATTTCCTTTGTGTGTGTCGCTTCTCCACAAGGGAGCATCAGCGGCTTCCGATTTAATCTATCTACTGATTGGTAGGTTCTTGGCGAGAAGAATGCTTGCCTCGAGCACGTTCAGGCTTTGCCTGAAAGGCGTTGTAGGAGTGCCCCCTTTACAGTGCTGAAAACCTCCGGACTGCCATAGGCGCGTGCGGACAGCATGGCCCCATGAACGGTGGCAAGAAAGGCTTCCGCCTCGGCCTCAGGCGAAGCACTCAGGACGAGAACGTTTTGCGCTGCGCCGCGCTGCATGGCGCGCGTCAACCAGGCCGCCAGGGTGCGGAAATGCGCCTTCACCTCATGGTGAACCTCGTCCGGCAAAAGCGGTGCTTCGCCTGCCAGCAGTGCGCAGACGCAGAAGGGGGCTGTATTGTCCAGAATGCAGGCTTCCCAATAGCCGAGATAGGCCCGCAATTGCTCCAGCGGATCCGCGACACTGTTTTCCAGCTTCACCAGGCCTGCCTCGGCGTCCTGCCGATAGCGTTCCACAAGCGAACGCACCAGGTCGGCCTTGCTCGGGAAATGATGATGGATGCTGGCATTGCGAATGCCGACGACCTTGGCGATGTCGGCATAGCTGAACCCGTTATAGCCGCCAGCGATGATCAGCGTGCGGGCACACTGCAGAATTTGGTCCGAGGTGCTTGCAAGATTGCTCATGACACTTGCCTACCAACTAGTAGGTAAATTGTCAAGCTGCGGCGCCCGCGACTTGGCGAGGCCTGAAGTCTGGCGGTTTTCTCAGAAATGTTCGCCCGAACGGAACGGCCCGACGCGGATGCCGGCGGCGATCAGGTAGGCGGTCGACCAGCCGATCAGCAGGAAGCCGTTGACGCCTTCAAGTGCTGCCAGCATGCGCCATTCCGGATGCGGCACCACATCGCCAAAGCCGACGGTGGAGAATGTGGTGGTGGAGAAATAAAGCGCCGTCTCGAAATCATCGACGACGCCGATCAGAGTGAAGCTTGCGGCCCAGAGCCAGACCTCGGCGGTCAGGACACAGAAGACGCCAATAACCACGGTGTTCATGGCAAGTATGCGGTTGCGATGGCCATGCAGGCGGATGCGATCGGTGACAAAGCTCATCGCGTGGGTCACCGCGATCAGCCCGATCGTGTGGATCACCACCGTCAGCGAGATCATCAGCGTTCCAAGCGCGAGGTTGATGGCCAGCATGCAGGGTCCTCCGGCTGTTTGCGGTTTTCAGCGCAGTTCCTTGCGTAGCACGAATTTCAGTCCGGACCAGATCTCGGTCAGCGCGCAGACCTTCACATCGACCAGGCCGATCGGCAGGAAGATGGTGCGTAGCACGTCCTCGGTGATGGTGGTCGGGACTTTCGAGGCCTTTTTCGGCCAGGAGATCCACAGCATGCCGGTCGGCTTCAGCATCGCCTTCAGTTGCCCGGCATGGCCTTCGAGCCTCGCCCGGTCCGTCTCGAAGACGTGCAGATAGTCGAGGCCTGTGCCTGCTGCCTGATCGAGACCGACGACATAGCGGGCGTCGGACAACTCGGCTGTAAGATAGGCGAGGTTGTCGGGCAGGCTGACGAAGAGGGTGGCCAAGTCCGGCTTCAATCCGAGCTTCTTCGGAAGAGGGGTGCCAGAATAGCCGCTTTCGCTCATCTGATCCTCACGCCGCCGCCCCGGGCTTCGACGGCTTGCCGGCCACATAGGTTTCGACCACCGAACGGTCATCGCCCAGCGTCTGCAACAGGAACAGTTCCTCGCTGAGCGAGGTGATCGTTTCCATGCGCAGCCGCATGGCGGGCGTTGCGGCTGCGTTAAGAATGACGAGGTCGGCGTCGGTGCCCGGATCCAGCGTGCCGATGCGGCCGGCTAGGTCGAGGGCGACGGCGTTGCCGAGCGTCATGTGATAGAAACTTTCGAGCGGGTTCAGCCGTTCGCCGAGCAATTGCTGGATCTTGTAGGCCTCATCCATGGTCTTCAGCATGGAATAGCTCGAGCCGCCGCCGATATCGGTGGCAACCGCGACGGTCACCGGCTTTTCACGGCGCTGGATCGCCTTAAGCGGAAACAGGCCCGACCCGAGGAAGAGGTTGGAGGTCGGGCAATGGACCGCGACCGCGCCGCTGTCGGCCATGGCGTCGGCCTCGCGCTCGGAGAGATGAATGGCGTGGCCGAACAGTGCCTTTTTGCGCAGCAGGCCGTAGCGGGCATAGATGTCGGTATAGTCGGTCGCATCCGGATAAAGCGAGCAGGTGAAGTCGATTTCCTCGCGGTTTTCCGACAGATGCGTCTGGATATGCAGGTCGGGGAATTCCTCCGCCAGCTTCTGTGTCATAGCCATCTGCTGCGGCGTCGAGGTGATGGCGAAGCGGGGGGTGATGGCGACATGGTTGCGGCCGCGGCCATGCCAGTCTTCGATCACGGCGCGGGTCTCGTCGTATCCGAGCTGCGGCGTGTCGAGCAGGCCCTGCGGGGCGTTGCGGTCCATCATCACCTTGCCGCCGATCATCAGCGTGCCGCGGCGCAGGCTTTCTGCGAAGAAGGCGTCGGCGGATGCCTTGTGCACCGAGCAATAGGCAACGGCAGTCGTCGTGCCGTTGCGCAGAAACTCGTCGAAGAAATGGGTGGCGATGCGCTGAGCATGGGCGCTTTCGACAAACCGGCATTCCTCGGGGAAGGTGTAGGTGTTCAGCCACTCCAGCAGGTTGGCGGCATAGGAGGCGATGACCTGCATCTGAGGGAAATGCACGTGGCAGTCGATCAGTCCGGGCAGGATGAGATGCGGGCGGTGGTCGATCTCTGTTGCGTCCACTGCAGACTTTTCCCGGACATCCGCATAGTTGCCGATGGCGGTAATCAGGCCGTCTCTGACCAGTACCGCGCCGTCGCCTTCATAGAGATAACTCTCGCTATCGGCGGCATGCGCAGGGGCACGGCGAAAGGAGAGGAGGCGGCCGCGGATCAGTGTTTCAGTCATTTCGTCTTGCCTTCGACCGCAGTCTCGAACCAGGCGACCAGCAGGGCGCGCTCCTCGTTCGAAAGGTCGGTGATGTTGCCAGGCGGCATGGCATGGCTGCGGCCGGCCTGGATGTAAATTTCGCGCGCATGGGCCGCGATCTCGCCGTCCGTCTCGAGTTTGACGCTCTTGGGTGCCCGCACGACGCCTTCCCAGACGGGCTCAGTCGCGTGGCACATGGAGCAGCGGCTCTGTACGACATCGCGGACCGCGGTGAAATGCACGTTTTCGACAAAACTCTCTTCGCGCGCCGATAACGAAACCTCGGTTTCGCCGGTCAGCACCTTCGGTACGGTCGACAGCCAGATGATGACGATGAAGATCAGCACAGTGACCAGCCAGGTCCAGGTCGGCTGGCCTTTACGGGCATGGGTGGTGTTGAACCAGTGGCGGATGGTGACGCCCATCAGGAAGACCAGGGCGGCGATGATCCAGTTGAACTGGGTGGCGAAGGCCAGCGGATAGTGGTTCGACAGCATGAAGAAGATGACCGGCAGGGTCAGGTAGTTGTTGTGCAGCGAGCGCTGCTTGGCAATCATGCCGTATTTGGCATTCGGGGTGCGGCCGGCGAGCAGGTCGGCGACGACGATCTTCTGGTTCGGGATGATGATCATGAAGACATTGGCCGACATGATCGTCGCGGTGAAGGCGCCGAGATGCAGGAAGGCGGCGCGGCCGGTAAAGATCTGGGTATAGCCCCAGGCCATGGCGATCAGCACGATATAGAGCAAGACCATCAGGCCCCAGGTGTTCTTGCCGAGCGGTGACTTGCAGAGCAGGTCGTAGCAGACCCAGCCGACGCCGAGCGAGGCGAGCGACAGACAGATCGCCTGCCATGGTTCGATGTCGAGCACGGTGCGGTCGATGAGGAAGAGGTCTGCGCCGCCATAGTAGACAACGCAGAGCAGCGCGAAACCCGACAACCAGGTGGCGTAGCTTTCCCATTTGAACCAGGTCAGATGCTCCGGCATCGAGGCCGGTGCGACCAGGTATTTCTGCACATGGTAAAAGCCGCCGCCATGTACCTGCCATTCCTCGCCGCTGACGCCGGGCGGAAAGCCGGCGCGCTTCACCAGGCCGAGATCGAGCGCGATGAAATAGAAGGACGAGCCGATCCAGGCGATGGCGGTGATCACATGCAGCCAGCGCACCGCAAACGACAGCCATTCCCAGGCGATGGCGAATTCATACATGCGAAGTCCCTTTCTTCCCCGAACGAGATACCTTGCAAAAACTTTGGGATGAAGGAAAGGGCGCAGGAGAGCCCGAAGGTATTTTGTGCAGGGCTTTTGTGCGGCGCACCAAATGCCACCTGTTATTTCCTGCATTGGTCCTAATATGACGATTCTGTTACGTTCTGTTCGTGATGCCGCCGGAACGGGTGGTTCGCGTCGAACCGGCGGCTTTTCCCCAACTGGAGATCAGCTGATGCGCAGTATCCTGACAGGTATTCTGGTTGCGTATGCGTCTTGCGTTCATGCCCATGATTCAAAGAGCGGTTGGAGCTACGACGCCTTCTGCTGCAATGGCAACGAGCATACTGGCGATTGCCAGATGATCCCCTCGCAAAGCGTCAAGGTGATCAAGGACGGCTATCAGCTGACGCTGACGCCGGGAGACCACAGGCTGGTCACGCGCCAGCATGTGTTCAACTTTCCGCAAACCACGACACGACGCTCGGAGGACAGCGAATATCACCTGTGCCTGTTTCCCGACGAAAATACGCCGCGCTGCTTTTACGCGCCGGACATGTCGTTCTGAAGCTCTGGTATAGGCAGCGGCGGCGCCAGCGTTGCGGCCATCTCGTCACTGGCCAGAGCTTTGTCGATCCAGGCCTGAAAAGCGCGGATCTTGGGTGCGTTGCGCCGAGCGTGCGGATAGACCATCCAGATGGGAGCGTGTGCCGCGCAGGCGAGCGGAAAAGGTTGAAGCAGGCGGCCCGAGGCCAGTTCCTCACGGAAGAAGAAGGGGCTGATAATGGCCACGCCCTGTCCGGCGATCGCAGCGCTCGCTTCCAGATCCTGCGCCTCGAACGTGTTCATGCTGTTGCCCTTGAGTGCAAGGTTCTGGACGCCCGCTGCGCTGAACCATTCTTTCCACCAATGATCATCCGGGCTGATGATCGGCAATTTCATCAGGTCTGACGGCTGGTGGACGCCGCCGATGCTGTCGGCCAGCTTCGGGCTGAGCATGGGCGTGAACGTCGCGCGGATCAGCTGGTGACTGACAAGGCCCGGCCATGGCCCGTCACCCCAACGGATCGCGATATCGGCGCCATCGCGAGCGAAATCGGTGATCTTGTTGACCCGCAGCAGGCGAACGGCAATGTTCGAATGGTCGAGTTGAAACGATCCCAGATGTTTTGCCAGCCATTGGGTGGCGAAGGTCGGGATCGAGTGGATCTCCAGCGTTTCGCCCGAGGCGTGGCGGGCCGATGCGACCGCGTCGACCATCAAGCCGAATGCCTCGCTGACCTTGGGCAGCAGTCTGGCGCCGGTGTCGGTCAATTCGATCTGCCGCGGTTTGCGCAGGAACAGCATCTCGCCGATATTGTCCTCCAGCAGTTTGATCTGGTAGCTGACTGCCGTCTGGGTCATGCCGAGTTCTTCCCCGGCACGGGTAAAGCTGCCCAGCCGGCCAACCGCCTCGAAGACGCGCAGGGCATTGAGCGGGAACTGCTTCGACAGTTTCATGGATAAGCTTTCTTTATGGGAAGGCGCCGGAATTGAATTGGATCTGCGCTGTAATCGCCACCATTCTGCACCCAATGCAGCCGTGAATGCAACGGTGTGTGGAGGCAAGGATGACATCGATAATCAGGTCCCAATGGCTGTTCGTCAGCCCATCTTTTTCCGGCTTGCGGCGGGTGCTGCGCCGAATTCTGGCAACCGATCATATGGCGGTCGACAGCCTGCCGGAGGCCCTGCGGCAAGATATCGGCCTGGAGGAGGGGCGGCCGTCAAGGAACCGTTCAAAGGCCTTCTGGTCGGGAAATCGTCGCCTGGTCGATACGATCAGGACCGGACCGTTGTGATGTAATGTCAGTATATTCAGTGGTTTGACGGGAAACGTTCTGATTGTGATTCGAGCGCTTGATGTGATGATTCAGCCAAGCAGGGTCGACAGCAATTCGGCGGCCACCATGGCTGCAATCACCTGCGGTCGCTTGTCCCTGACGGAGGTGCCGCCGATCGGCAGGATCAGGCGCCCGATGTCTGCGCCGGCTGCATCCTCGCGGGCCAGCCAGCGGGAGAAGGTGGCGCGCTTGGTCGCCGAACCGATCATGCCGATATAGCGCAGATCGGGACGGGCAAGCGCTTCTTTTGCGATCAGAAAATCGAGGGCATGGTCATGGGTCAGGATGATCACTGCTCCGCCATCGGCAAGGGTGGCGATTTCGGCCTCGGGCATCGCGACACGGCGAAAGGCGATGCCGTCGGGCACCTGTCCGTCGATGTCGGCGCGGGTATCGATCAGCGTCACATTGAAAGGCAGCGGCGCGAGAGCGGCCGCAAGCGCCAGGCCGACATGGCCGGCGCCATAGAGATGGATCTGGGTGAGGCGATGGTGGGCGGCGGCTTGTTCGGCGACAAAGGCGGCTCTGCTTTCGTCGGTCAGGCAGTTCAGCGCCAGCTTGACGCGACCACCGCAGCATTGGCCGATCTCCGGGCCGAGCGGCACATCGAGCTCGGCCTGCCGTTCGCCGGTGCCGAGCATGGTCCGGGCCTTTTCGATCGCCAGAAATTCCAGATGGCCGCCGCCGATCGTGCCGAAGACCACTGCCTCCGCCACCAGCATGAAGGCGCCTGCATCGCGCGGGGTCGAGCCTTTGGCATCGATCACGTCAACGAGGACCACGGCGGCATGGCGGGCGAGGAAACTGGCGGGGGTGACTGTGTATGTCACTGTGAGATACCCCCCTCTGTCCTGCCGGACATCTCCCCCTCAAGGGGGGAGATCCAGTTGAACTCCGGCACATGCTGGTGCGGCATCACATTCCCTTCAACCGTTCCACAGCCATCAGCACGCGCTCCGGCGTGGCCGGGGCATCCAGCCTCGGGCAGAGCTTGTAATCGGCGACGGAGGCGACGGCCATCGACAGGGCTTCCAGCACAGAAATTGCCAGCATGAACGGTGGTTCGCCGACCGCCTTGGAGCGGCCGATGGTGGGTTCTGCATTGACTGACCAGTCGGCCAGCCGGGTATTGAAGATCTTCGGCCGGTCGGAGGCCAGCGGGATCTTGTAGGTCGAAGGGGCATGGGTGCGCAGGCGCCCCTTGCCATCCCACCACAGTTCTTCCGTCGTCAACCATCCCATGCCCTGGATGAAGCCGCCCTCGATCTGGCCGATGTCGATCGCAGGATTGAGCGATTTTCCGACATCGTGGAGGATGTCAGTGCGGTCCATCAGGTATTCGCCTGTCAGCGTGTCGATCGAGACTTCCGAGCAGGAAGCGCCATAGGCATAATAGTAGAACGGCGTGCCGCGTCCGGCGGCGCGGTCCCAATGGATCTTCGGGGTCTTGTAGAAGCCGGCGGCCGAGAGCTGGACGCGGGCAAAGTAGGCCTGCTTGATGAAGTCGCCGAAGGCAAATTCCTGTGTGCCGACGCGTACGCGGTTCGGCAGAAATTCCACCTCGGACGCGGCGACCTGATATTTCTCGGCGGCGAAGGCGACCAGGCGATCCTTGATCTGCCGCGCGGCATCGAAGGCTGCCATGCCGTTGAGGTCAGAGCCGGAGGAGGCCGCCGTCGCCGAGGTGTTCGGCACCTTGCCCGTTGTGGTCGCGGTGATTTTCACGGTGTCGATATCGACCTGGAAGGCGTCGGCGACGACCTGGGCTACCTTGGTGTAGAGGCCCTGGCCCATCTCGGTGCCGCCGTGGTTCAGGTGGATCGAGCCATCCTGGTAGACATGCACCAGCGCGCCGGCCTGGTTGAAGGCGGTCATGGTGAAGGAGATGCCGAATTTCACCGGGGTGAGCGCAATGCCGCGCTTGATCACCGGGCTTGTGCTGTTGAATTCGATGATCGCTTGACGTCTGGCGCGGTAGTCGACCGAGGTTTCCAGTTCCTCGACGATGCGGCCGATGATGTTGTCCTCGACGACCTGATGATAGGGCGTGACATCACGGCCAGAGCCATTCTCGCCGTAGAAATTGGCCTTGCGCACATCGAGCGGATCCTTGCCCAGCGCATAGGCGATTTCCTCGATCACTCGTTCCGCACCGAGCATGCCCTGAGGGCCGCCGAAGCCGCGATAGGCGGTGTTGGAGACCGTATGGGTCTTCAGCGGCTGCGACGTCAGTTTCACATGCGGGTAGAAATAGCTGCTGTCGGCATGAAACAGCGCGCGGTCGGTGACCGGGCCGGAGAGGTCCGAGGAATAGCCGCAGCGGGCGGCGAAATTGGCCTCGATTGCATGGATCTGGCCCTGGCCGTCGAAGCCGACGTCGAAATCCATCTTGAAATCGTGGCGCTTGCCGGTGACGCCCATGTCCTCGTCGCGGTCGGGACGGAATTTCACCGCGCGATTAAGCTTCTTGGCCGCGAGTGCGGCTAGCGCTGCAAACTGGTTGCCCTGGGTTTCCTTGCCGCCGAAGCCGCCACCCATGCGCCGCGTGTTGACGGTGATGGCGTTGGATGGAATGTCGAGCACATGGCCGACGATATGCTGGATCTCGGACGGATGCTGGGTCGAGGACCAGACGGTGACCTCGTCGTCTTCGCCGGGAATGGCGAGCGCGATGTGGCTTTCGAGATAAAAATGCTCCTGGCCACCGATGCGCATCGTGCTCTTGATGCGGTGTTCGGCCTTGTCCAGTTCCGTCTCCGGCGTACCGCGCTTCAGAGTCATGCCGGGCGTGACGAGGGCGGCGCCGTTATCCAGCGCGCCGTCGATATCAGTCCAGAAGGGCAGGTCGGCATATTCGACCTTGGCGAGACGGGCTGCCTTGCGGGCCGCGTCGCGGGTTTCGGCAATCACGGCAAAGATCGTCTGGCCGTGGAACTCAATCCGGTCGGTTGCGATCAGCGGCTCGTCATGGCGACCGCCGGACGAGACGTCGTTGACGCCGGTGATGTCGTCTGCAGTCAGCACGCAGACGACGCCGGGATGGGCCTTCACCGCCGAGAGATCGATCGAAAGAATGTCTGCATGGGCGCGGTCCGCCATGCCAAGCGCACCATGCAAAAGGCCGGCGGGTTCGGGAATATCGTCGATATATTCGGCACTTCCGGCGACATGCTTATGCGCAGAATCATGGCGCAGCGACTGGTGCATCGGACCCTTGATGTATTTGGTGGTTTCGTAGGTCGGCTTATCCATCGTCACGCCTCCTCCGCTGCAAATCGCTGCAGTTCCTGCGGCGTGCCCGACACCTCCAGGAAAAACCGCGTCAGCAGGTTCTTTGCCGTCAACTGGCGGTATTCCGCCGTGGCGCGCCAGTCGGTGAGCGGCTGGTAGTCGCGGTCGAAGGCGTTGCGGGCGGCGTCTACTGCGGCCTGGGTGAAGGGCTTGCCATAGAGCGCCGCCTCGACAGACCTTGCCCGCTTCGGGGTTGCCGCCATGCCGCCGAAGGCGATGCGGATATGGGTGACGATGCCGGTGGCGTCGCGCTCCATATGGAAGGCGCCGCACAGCGCCGAAATGTCCTCGTCACGGCGCTTGGAGATCTTGTAGATGGCAAGGGCGCTCTCGGCCTTGGGACGCGGCACGAAGAGGCGTTCGACGAATTCACCCGGCTGGCGGTCCTGCTTGCCGTAGTCGATGAAGAAATCCTCGAGCGGCAGGGTGCGGATGCCCGTTGCCGAGCGCAGGGTGACGGTCGCACCAAGGGCGATCAGCACGGGCGGCGTGTCGCCGATCGGCGAGCCGTTGGCGACATTGCCGCCGATGGTGCCCATGTTGCGCACCTGCTGGCCGCCGATGCGGGTAATAAGCCTGGCGAATGCCGGGATTTCCTGGCGCAGCGTTTCGAAGGCGGTGCTGTAGCTGACACCGGCGCCGAGCGTGATGCCGCTGTTGTCGACGCTCACATCCTGCAGTTCGTGGAGATGGTTGATGAAGACGACGGGGTCGAGCACGCGCATCTGCTTGGTAACCCAGAGGCCGACATCAGTCGCGCCGGCGACGATGGTGGCCTTGGGATGGGCCGCGAGCGTTTCTGCCAGTGCTTCGACGCTGCCCGGAACGATCAGCTGACGGCCGTCACCTTCAATCAGGATCGTCTCGCGGGTCGTCAGTCCCTCAAGTCGGGCGACGATATTGGCGCGCTCGCGCTCCAGCGGGTCGAACAGCGCGGAAGGGCGCATGCGGGCAACCAGTTCTGCCGCCTTGACGATCGGCTCGTAGCCGGTGCAGCGACAGAGATTGCCTTGCAGGGCGCGCTCGATCTCGGCCCGGCCGGGGTTTTCCGATGCCAGCCACAGACCGTAGAGCGACATGACGAAACCCGGCGTGCAGAAGCCGCATTGCGAGCCATGACAGTCGACCATGGCTTGCTGTACCGGATGCAGCGTCCCGTCCTTCGCTGCCAGGTGTTCGACGGTGACGACATGGGTGGCGTTGAGCGAGCCGACGAAGCGGATGCAGGCATTGACCGTTTCATAAGTGAGCCTGCCTGCCACCAGCCGACCGACCAGCACAGTGCAGGCACCGCAATCGCCTTCGGCGCAACCTTCCTTCGATCCGGTCAGCCGGCGCTTCAGGCGCAGGAAGTCAAGCAGCGTCTCTGTCGGATCGACGGAGGAAAGGGCGATGTCCTCGCCATTCAGAATGAAACGGATGCTATCTGCCATAAACGACCACTGTCCCCTTAGATGTGCGCGCGCGAACCGCGCTGCGCCCCTTCCGGATGGTGGGCGGCGCAGCGCGATCTTTCAAGTCTATTGTGCTGTCCATCCGCCATCGATCGAGATTGAAGTACCGGTGACCTGGGCTGCTGCGTCGCTGGCAAGGTAGAGCGCGAGTGCTGCGACCTGGTCCACTTCGACAAATTCCTTGGTCGCCTGGAGATGCAGCATGACGTCGTTCTTCACCTGGTCCTCGGAGATGCCACGCGCCTTGGCGGTGTCGGGTATCTGCTTTTCGACCAGCGGCGTCAGCACATAGCCGGGGCAAATCGCATTCACCGTGATGCCGTCACGGGCGGTTTCCAGCGCCACCGTCTTGGTCAAGCCGAGGACGCCGTGTTTGGCGGTGACATAGGCGGACTTGAAGGGCGAGGCGACGAGACCGTGGGCCGAGGCGATGTTGATGATACGGCCCTTCTTGCGGGCCTTCATGCCGGGGATGGCGGCGCGAATCGTGTGGAAGGCGCTCGACATGTTGATGGCGATGATCAGGTCCCATTTCTCGATCGGGAATTCCTCGACCGGGGCGACATGCTGAATTCCGGCATTGTTGACGAGTACGTCCACCGAGCCGAATTCGCGCTCCGCCGTGGCGATCAGGTCGGCGATCTCGGCGGCTTTCGACATGTCTGCGCCATGATAGAGCGCCTTGCCGCCGGCTATTTCCAGCGATTGGCGGATCTTCTCGATTTCGGCTGCATCACCGAAGCCATTGATCACCACATTGGCGCCATTGGCGGCGAAGGCACGGGCGATGCCCAGGCCGATACCGCTGGTGGAGCCGGTTACGACGACTGTTCTTTTCATCAGATTGATCCCTTTTCGACGAATGCCGATGGATGACGGGCGTTTGTTGCGCCCGCGAAGACAAAGGTTAGTCCCAAAGGAAGTTCCCGCGCAACGACGTTTTGCCGCAGGCCGGCAAGGTCCGGGTCGCCGCACACCGGAAATGCGACACAGTGTTCGATGCGGGCCTCTTTGCCGCCGCATCGAAAAACCCTATGTCAGTCACATACAAACGTCATCGGAGCATCATCGTGGAACTTGGCCTTTATACATTTGCAGACGTCGATCCGAATGCGGCCAACAAGGGTGCCGAGGCCAAGCGCCGCGTGGATGAATTGCTCGAGGAGATCAAGCTGGCCGATGACGTCGGCCTCGATGTCTTCGGTCTTGGCGAGCATCACCGGCCGGACTATATGGCGTCGTCTCCGGCCACGATCCTGGCGGCGGCGGCCGTGCAGACGAAGAACATTCGCCTCTCCAGCGCCGTGACTGTGCTGAGTTCGGACGATCCGGTGCGCGTGTTCCAGCAGTTTGCCACTGTCGATCTGCTGTCGAACGGTCGCGTCGAGATGATGGCGGGCCGTGGATCCTTCATCGAAAGCTTTCCGCTGTTCGGTTATGAACTCGAAGACTACGACCTGTTGTTTGCCGAAAAGCTGCAGTTGCTGATGGAAATCCGCGAGAACGAGGTGGTGACGTGGGAAGGCGAGACGCGCAAGCCGATCAAGGGGCGCGGCGTCTATCCGCGTCCGCTGCAGGATCCGCTGCCACTTTGGATCGCGATCGGCGGTACGCCGCAGTCGGCGGCGCGCGCCGGCTATCTCGGCCTGCCGCTGGCGCTCGCCATCATCGGCGGCGAACCGCATCGTTTCGCGCCGCTCTTCGACCTCTATCGGCAGAGTGCCGCCAAGGCCGGTGTCGATGCCGCCACGCTGAAAACCAGCATCAATGTGCATGGCTTCGTCCATGACACGACCGAATCGGCCGCCGATATCTTCTACGCGCCGCAGGCCGAGGTGATGAATCGCATCGGCCGCGAGCGCGGCTGGGGACCGACGAGCCGGGCGCAGTTCGATGCGTCGCGCGGACCGCGCGGTGCGCTTTTCGTCGGCGATCCGGAAACCATGGCGGAAAAGATTGTCGCCCAGCACGCGATCTTCAAGAACGACCGCTTCCTGCTGCAGATGGCGATCGGCCCGATGCCGCACAAGGATATCATGCATGGCATCGAGCTTTACGGCACAAAAGTCGCGCCGCTGGTGCGTCAGGCGTTGACGTCGAAGGCTTCGGCTGCGTAATCAGCCGGACTTCGACAATTGTGCGCCGCTTGCGGCTGAGAGACCAAGATGATCGTTCAAAACGATGACGAACTGACCCATCTGAAAGACATCGGGCGCCTGTGCGCCGTTGCCGTGAAAACCATGGCGGCGGCGCTTGAGCCGGGGATCACGACACGCGAGCTGGACCTGATCGGACGAAAGGTCCTTGAAGACAATGGCGCGCGGTCGGCGCCGGAACTCTGCTACGAGTTTCCCGGTGCGACCTGCATCAGTGTCAATGAAGAGGTCGCCCACGGCATTCCCGGCGATCGAATCATCAAGGCCGGTGACCTCGTCAATATCGACGTGTCGGCGGAAAAGAACGGCTTCTTTGGCGATACCGGCTCGTCCTTCATCGTGCCGCCGGGTGTGGCGAAGATCGAACGTCTGCTGCGCGATGGCAGGCGGGCGCTGTGGGTCGGGCTCAATCAGGTCAAGACCGGCCAGCCGATGGCCAATATCGGCAATGCGATCGGGGCGTTTGCCAAGAAGAACCGCTACACGCTGATCCAGAACCTGGCCAGCCACGGCGTCGGCCGCTCGCTGCACGAAGAGCCGAAGGAGCTATCGACCTGGCCGGATCCGGACGAGACGCGGATCATGGAGGAGGGGCTGGTGTTTACCATCGAGCCTTTCCTGTCGCTCGGTGGCATCTGGGCCGAGGACGGCGACAAGGACAACTGGACCTTGTTCAGCGAACCCAGTGCTCCGACAGTGCAGTTCGAGCATACGATCGTGGTGACCCGCAATGGTCCGCTGGTGCTGACGCTGGCCGATTGATCAACGACCGCTGCGTGTTTGCGCAGCTCATCTGTTGGCGTTATTGACAACGGTCTTATTGTTGGCGACAATGCCAACATGAGGGCCGAGAAGCTGTTTCACGAAAAGCGGGTTTTGCGGGACGGCTCCATTGTCGAGATGATCGTCTGGAAAATTCCCCAGCCGGTTCCCGGAAGCCTGCATTCCTTCAAGTATCGACTTTTCTTCGGCCACAAAGGCAAGCGGATCGTCGGCTTCGACAATGAGCGTGGAAAGGGTGATCATTGCCATCTGGACGGCGTCGAAAAGCCCTATGCTTTTACCGATGTCGATCAATTGATCGCTGATTTTCTGATGGAAGTGACAAGGAGGATGCCGTGATGAAACGCGCCGTTATCCAAATTCGCCAGAACGATGACGAGATCACAGCGCTTCGGGCGATGGGACAGGGTTTTGCCGCAGCATGGAATTCCGGCGAGGTTCAGAACCCCGCGGCTGTCCTGACATTCAGCTCTCCCGCACAACTCTTTTCCGTGATCTCACCCAGACGCTGGGAACTGATCGAACGCTTACAGGCGATTGGCCCGGTCAGTATCCGCGGCCTTGCACGCGCACTGGAACGTGACGTCAAGCGCGTGCATGAGGATGTTGTCGCGCTGGAGGAATGGGGACTTGTCAGCCGCGACGCTGCCGGCAAGATTCTCGTGCCTTTCGAGGAAATAGAGGCTGACTTCGTCCTGAAGGCTGCTGCTGCCTGACCGCTGTGAGCAGGTGCTCGCGGGCGTTCGCCGACGGTTTGCCCGCCGGCGTCATTTGTCTGCCTCAGGCTGAGAAACTGATCGATATGCCCTTCTTGCGGAAGAAGGATTGCATGATCTTGCGGCCCTGGCGGTTGGACTGGGCAAGCTTTGCCGGTTCGAAGACGGCTTCCTTGACGCCCTCCTTTGCCATGGCGGCCTTGAGGGCGGCGACGTGGAGATCCAGGTCTTCATTGTCTTTGTTGATCGACACGTAGATGTTGTCGATCGCCTGTTGCAGGGTCAGGTCGCTCATGGTGGTGCTCCTTGGATATTTGCCTCTCCACTAGCGATTTCTGCCACAAGAGCAAGCCGGTGTTTGCGAAACTGCTGTTGCGAACACCGGCCGCCTGTCGGTTGCCGCATTCAAGTCTGTGAAGCATGGCATCAGCAATACTTGTTTGTCGCTGACTTTGTGCAATGCGATAAGCGGCGCCATGCATGATAAAAGTCCAAAAGACGTCAATCTCGCCAAGACAGCCGTCGCCGGGGCACTGGCCATGGCAGCCGCCATGGGCTTCGGACGCTTCGTCTTCACGCCGATCCTGCCGGGCATGATCAGCGGCCTGCCGCTGTCTTCTTCGGATGCAGGATTGATCGCCGCGGGCAATTTTGTCGGTTATCTCGTCGGAGCGGTGCTCGCTGCCTATGGTTGGGCCTCCGGGCGTGAGCGGGCAATCGGCCTTGTCGCACTCGTTGCGAGCTCTTTGCTGCTGGTGGCCATGGGCCTGACCAGCGATGTTCTGGTTTTTATCCTCATCCGCTTCGCCGCCGGCGTAGCCAGTGCCTTTTCGATGATCTTCATTTCGTCGATCGTGCTGGCGCATGCCGCGGCGCGGGGCAGCGAACCTGCCCAGGCCCTGCATTTCGGCGGTGTGGGACTTGGCATCGCACTCTCCTCACTCGTCGTCTTTATCGCCTCGAAGCTTAGCCATTCGGGTTCGGCGCCCTGGCGGCTTGATTGGCTTTATAGCGCCGGCGTGACGCTGCTGCTTGTCGCGATTGTCTGGTGGCTGCTTCCGCATGCGCCGTCGCGAGCAGGCGGGCCTGCCGCAGAGCCACGGCTTGTCTGGCGTCGGCCGCTGGTCTTGTTGACCCTGTCCTATGGGCTGTTCGGCTTCGGATATGTGGTCACGGCTACCTTCATCGTCGCCATGGCGCGCATGTCCAATGCCGGGCCTTTCGTCGAGTTTCTCACCTGGTTCGTGACCGGGCTTGCCGCTGCCGCCTCTCTCTTTCTCTGGCGACCGGTAATGGTGCGGATCGGTCTGTTTGCTGCCTATGGCGCGGCGCTGCTGATCCAGTCGCTGGGAGTGGCGGCAACAGTTGCCTTGCCGGTATCGGTGGCGCCACTGGTTGGAGGCTTGCTGCTCGGTCTGACATTCATGATCGTCACCGCTTATGGTCTGCGGCTAGGCCGGGTGCTGGCACCCGGCAGTCCGCGCCGGGCGCTGGCGATGATGACCGCTGCCTTCGGCATCGGCCAGATCATTGGTCCGATCGTTGCCGGCACATTGGCAGAGCGTAGTGGCAGCTTTGCCGCGCCGACGCTGGTGGCGGCGGCCGTGCTGGCTGTGTCCTTGCTGCTGGTGCTGCCGCTGGTTCTCCGGCGTGCTGAAAAATGAAGGTTTGGTAACTGTGAATAGCTGCGGGTAATTCCGCCACATTTAGGCGATGGCATTGCTGGCGTTGAGGTTCTGCCCTAGGTTCGGCCGACCTCCAAGACTGTCCCGACACCTCACGAAAGCAGCCTTCCGTGTTTCAATCCTTCTTCCCGAAGCCCAAACTGTTCTTTTCATCCTTCGTTGTCTGGACCCTTCTTTCTGTTCTCGTCTGGTATTTCTTCGGCGAGCAGATGGGCACAGCCATTGGCCTGCCGCCGCCGCCGGCCGACGCCGAGCCGATCATCAACCTCAGCTTCTTCCTGACGAACTCATACTTGTGGTTCTATATATACGCTGCGGTCTGGTCGCTCGCCTTCGGCCTGTTCTGGCAGTTCTACGCCAAGGATCACCCGTGGCGGTTCTGGTCGATCTGGGGCACGATGTTCATCATCTTCACCACCTATTTCGACGTGCAGGTCTCGGTTCTGCTGAACAACTGGCGCCGGCCCTTCGGTGACTTGCTGCAGAATGCGCTGCAGGGCAAGCCGGGGATCACGACGGGGGACTTCTACAGCCTGATGATCACGTTCTGGAGCATCGCATTCCTGAACGTCTTCGTGTTTGTCATCGTCCGCTTCTTCGTCAGCCACTACATCTTCCGCTGGCGCACCGCGATGAACGAATATTACATGTCGAAGTGGCAGAAGCTGCGGCATATCGAAGGTGCGTCTCAGCGTATCCAGGAAGATACGATGCGCTTTGCCTCGACCTTCGAGGGGCTCGGCGTCAGCCTGATCGATGCGGTGATGAACCTCATCGCCTTCCTGCCGATCCTCTTCGTCCTGTCCAGCTACGTCACCGAGTTGCCGATCATCGGAGCCGTGCCGCACAGCCTGTTCTGGCTTGCCTTGATCTGGTCGGTGTTCGGAACAGCACTTCTGGCACTTGTCGGCATCAAGCTTCCGGGCCTGGAATTCCGCAACCAGCGGGTCGAGGCAGCCTACCGCAAGGAACTCGTCTATGGCGAGGACAATGCCAACCGGGCCCAGCCGCTGACCATCGCGGAACTGTTCTCCAATGTCCGGAAAAACTATTTCCGGCTGTATTTCCACTACACGTATTTCAACCTGGCACGTTCCTTCTACGGTCAGGCCGACGCGCTGTTCCTGATTTTCATGCTGGTGCCGACCATCGTCGCCGTGAAGATCACCTATGGTATCTATCAGCAGATCGCCACGGCCTTCGGGCAGGTGTCGAACTCGTTCCAGTATCTGGTCAATGTCTGGCCGACGATCGTCGAGCTTCTATCGATTCACAAGCGTCTGCGCGCTTTCGAAGCGGCAATCGACAACGAGCCGTTGCCGGAGATCGATCAGCGCTATCTGGAGCGTGAAGCCGATGAGGGCGAGATGGGGGCGAACCGTCCCTGATCCGGGGGCGGTCGACCATTGCGCAATCTGCGTTTCAAAATGACGAAGTGGCCGGTTCCCGGCCACTTTGCTTTTTCAGCAAGTCGAGCGCTTCGGCGTAGGTGACGCAGGCGACGTCCGGCATGTTGCAGACCTCACCGACTATCCTTTCCATCGCAGCCCAATAGGCGCCGCCGTTCATCTCGACGAAATGCAGGCCAATCTGCAGGGGGACGCGATCGCCGTTATACTGTCTGTCGAAGGCTGCGCGGAAGGCGTCATAGCTACGCGCCTCGAATTCGGCCGCCTTGCTCGGATGGTCGATGCCGGCGGAATGGCGGATGAAGAGATTGTAGTCCATCGCGACGATGCGGCGCTGTCTGGGGCCTTCCGGGATCAGCGGCAAGCCAAAGCGTGTCACGGATCCTTCGAGAGTGGGCAGGAGCGGATCGCGGGTGACGGGGCTGGCATCATAGCGGAAGCCATGTTCCCGCTCGGCTTCATAAAGGCTTTTGGGCGCCGACAGATAGGGTGCGCGGAAGCCGACGATACCCTTTGCGACAAATTCCGCCCAGGCAGCCGGTTCGCGATCGGACAGGCCGTTGTCTTTCCAGGCGTTAGTGAGCACACGGTCGAATGTTGCCATCTCGGTGAGCCAGTCCTGCTTGGACCAGTCCTTGCCGTCGAAATGACCGCATGTATGGCTGGCGATCTCATGGCCTTCCAGATGGGCGCTCCAGACATTATCGAGCCGCGCCGTCACATCGGCGACAGTGGGTGCAAAGCCGATATTGGAGCGGCCGGCCTTCTTGCCGGGAGCCTTGTAAGTGCTGGCGCGCGCGCGCGGGATCAGGGTCGTGCAGGAGAGGAAATAGGTGAACCGGGCATTGGAGCGCTTTGCAATGGCGCGGCTGCGTTCCCAGAGCCGGTTGTCATGGGCGCCGTCGAAGGAGATGAGCAGCAATTGCTTCGGCTTTTGCGCGCCCCCTGAGACAGTTGGCGCGACACCTGGTTTGACGCCCGATACTGGGCCGATTGTCGCAGGGCCATGCGGCTCGGCAACGGCGATGGATGCTGAGAGCGCAAGGGAAAGGGCGAAAATCGAACGCAACATGCTTTGGCCTGACGAAAATCAAAGCAGGCGTCCTCTCATTCAAATGCGGCGAAGCTTTGAACGGACTGGAATTTCACCGTCCGGACCAGTATGGCTTTGCCATTATCAATCGAAAGGTTTTCGCAGATGACGCTCCTGATTCTCGGTATCATCCTGTTCATCGGCGTGCACATGATCCGCGTCGTCGTTCCGGGCTTTCGCCAGGCGATGATTGCGAAACTGGGCCGCGGCGGATGGGGCGGGCTGCATTCAGTCCTGAGCATCGGGTCGCTTGCCGTGCTGGTCTGGGGCTATGCGGCTGCACCGATCGTCAATCTGTGGTTCCCGCCGATGGGCATGAACCATCTCACCGTCACGCTGATGCTGTTTGCCACGATCTGTCTGGTTGCCGGCCTGCTGCCGGCCGGTCACATCGCCATGAAGACCAAGCATCCGATGGTGCTGACGGTGAAAATCTGGGCGCTGGCGCATCTGCTGTCGAACGGTGATCTGCGTTCAGTCCTGCTGTTTGTCGCGTTTCTCGCCTGGGGCGTCGTGTTGCGGATCAACTACAAGCGCCGCCTGCGCGCCGGCGAGATCACGCCGCAGGCCTTCGTCTCGACCCGGTTCGACGCCTATGCCGTGGTCGGCGGCGTTGCGCTCTGGGCGCTGATCACCTTCTGGCTGCACGAGATCTTGATCGGTGTTGCACCGCTTGCCATGTGAGCCTTAAGCCTTTTGACGGTTTTCCCCTTACAAGCGGGCAAAAATCGGTTAGAAGGCCGCTCACGCAGTGAAATGCATGGAAAGGCCGGCAGCGTCCGGGAATGAGTATGGTTGACAACAACGACAGCTTTATCCGCGAAGTGAACGAGGAGCTGCGCTCCGACCAGGTGCGCAATGCCTGGAAGCGCTACAGCCGGTTCATCATCGCCGCCGCGGTGCTGATCGTTGTCGGCACGGCCGGTCATCGGGTTTGGAACCATTGGCACTCGACCCAGGCTTCGGATGCCGGCGACAAGTTCCTGGCAGCACTCAGCCTTGCGGATCAGGGCAAGAACGATGAGGCGGAAGCTGCATTGAAGGCGCTCGAGCAGGACGGCTACGGCGCTTACGGCGTGCTCGCCCGTTTCCGGGCAGCAACGGTTCTCGGCCAGAAGGGCGACCAGGCTGCAGCCGTGGCTTCCTTCCAGGCGATCAGCAAGGACACATCGGTTCCGGAGATCATCCGCAATACGGCGAAGATCCGTGCCGCCTGGCTGCTGGTCGATGCCGGTACCTATGAACAGGTTTCGGCCGAGGTTGAAGCCATGGCAACGCCGACCAATGCCCTGCGCCATGGCGCACGCGAAGCACTTGGTCTGTCTGCCTACAAGGCTGGCGACATGACCCGGGCCCGCGAATGGTTCGAACAGATCACCGAGGATTCCGAGGCGCCGCGCAATGTTGCGAACCGCGCCCAGATGCTTCTCGACAACATCACGGCTTCCGGCAAGGCGCCGTAAGCCAGCTTGGGCGTACGCGCCCGGAAGGACGAAGTTTCATGAGTTTCACCGTCGCCATCGTCGGGCGCCCGAATGTCGGCAAGTCGACGCTGTTCAACCGTCTGGTTGGCAAGAAGCTGGCGCTTGTCGATGACACGCCAGGGGTCACCCGCGACCGGCGTCCGGGCGATGCCAAGCTCGTGGACCTGCGTTTCACCATCATCGATACCGCAGGTCTCGAAGAGACCGGTCCCGATACGCTCGAGGGCCGCATGCGCGCCCAGACCGAACTGGCGATCGACGACGCGGACCTGACGCTGTTCGTGGTCGACGCCAAATTCGGCCTGACGCCGCTCGACAAGACGTTTGGCGAACTGCTGCGTCGCCGTGGCAAGCCGGTGGTGCTGGTGGCGAACAAGTCGGAAGCCAAGGGCTCCGATGGCGGTTTCTACGACGCCTATACGCTCGGGCTTGGCGAACCTGTTCCGATTTCGGCCGAACATGGCCAGGGCATGATCGATCTGCGCGATGCCATCGTCGAGGCGATCGGCGAAGACGTTGCCTTCCCGGAAGAAATCGACGAGCCGGAAACCGATGTCGACCTGCGTGGCGAAGAGGACTTCGACGACGACTATGAGCCGGAATACGACGACAGCAAGCCGCTGCGCGTGGCCATTATCGGCCGCCCGAATGCCGGCAAGTCGACGCTGATCAACCGTTTTCTCGGCGAAGACCGTCTGCTGACGGGACCGGAAGCCGGCATCACCCGCGACAGCATCTCGGTCGAGTGGGACTGGCGCGGACGGATGATCAAGATGTTCGACACCGCCGGCATGCGCAAGAAGGCGCGCGTCCAGGAGAAGCTTGAAAAGCTCTCGGTTGCCGATGCGTTGCGCTCGATCCGCTTTGCCGAAACCGTGGTGATCGTCTTCGATTCGACCATTCCGTTCGAAAAGCAGGATCTGCAACTGGTGGATCTGGTAATCCGCGAAGGCCGCGCTGCGGTTCTCGCATTCAATAAATGGGATCTGGTCGAGGATCCGCAGGCCGTTCTGGCCGAATTGCGCGAGAAGACCGATCGTCTTCTGGCGCAGGCGCGCGGCATTCGTGCCGTGCCGATGTCCGGCCAGACGGGCTATG
Source organism: Rhizobium sp. 18065 (assembly GCF_902706095.1). Lineage (GTDB taxonomy): Bacteria > Pseudomonadota > Alphaproteobacteria > Rhizobiales > Rhizobiaceae > Allorhizobium. The sequence continues at coordinate 115,952 of NZ_CACSJP010000005.1, read as the reverse complement.
GCCTCGACAAGCTGATGCAGGCCGTCATCGATACGGACCGCGTCTGGAACCGCCGCATCTCGACCGCCAAACTGAACCGCTGGCTGGACACGCAGCAGATCCAGCATCCGCCACCGGCAGTCTCCGGCCGTCGCCTGAAGCTGAAATACATGACGCAGATCAAGGCTCGTCCGCCGGCGTTCATGATTTCCTGCACGCGGCCGGAAGCGGTACCGGAAAGCTATATCCGCTACCTGACGAATGGTCTGCGCAATGATTTCGAGATGCCGGGCGTTCCGATCCGCATCCATTTCAAGGCGAGCGACAACCCGTTCGAGAACCGCAAGCGCAAACGCTGACAAGGTCTCGGCTAGATAGCGTCGGCATCCACTGATCGGGTGCTGAGCCGCTGGCGCAGGCCGCGTTTGCGCCTTTGTGTCTTGGCCTCCACGACATTGTCGAAGAACTGTTCGGTAGCGGCTTGCCAGGAATAGGTTTCCGCCAGCGTGCGAGCCGCCTCGGGTGAACCCTGCAAGGCGCTGAGGCAGGCGACCTGCAGGTCCTTGTCCAGCGCTCCAGCGGTCGAGCCTTGCGGAATGATGTCGACAGGACCGGTCACGGGATAGGCTGCGACCGGAACACCGGAGGCCAGCGCTTCGAGGATCGTATTGCCGAAGGTGTCGGTTTTGGACGGGAAGACGAAGACATCGGCTTCGGCATAGGCCCTGGCCAGATCTTCGCCATGCTTGACGCCGGTGAAATGCACATCCGGATAGCGGGCTTGCAGGTCGGCGCGAGCAGGGCCGTCGCCGACCACGACTTTCGAACCCGGCAGATCGAGATCGAGGAAGGCCGCGAGGTTCTTTTCCACCGCGACACGGCCGACCGTCATGAAGATCGGGCGCGGCAGGCCGAATGGCTTTTCGCTTTTCGGGCGCGGGTGGAAGTTTAGGGTATCGATGCCACGGCTCCACAGGCATAGGTTTTTAACGCCAAGCGCCGAGAGTTCGTTGCGCAGGCTCTCTGTCGCCACCATGCAGGCGCCGCTGCGATTGTGGAACCAGCGCACATAGGCATAGAGCCACGATGCGCGAACCGGGAGGCGGGCCGCGACATATTCGGGAAAGCGGGTGTGGTAGCTGGTGGAAAACGGTTGCTTGTTGCGGATGCACCAATGTCGGGCCATCAAGCCGAGCGGGCCCTCGGTTGCGATATGCACATAGTCGGGCTGCTGGCTCTTGATTATCCTGCCCACCTGTCCGGGCGTGGCAAGCGATAGACGGATTTCCGGATAGGTCGGCATGGGTATGCTCGAGAACGGCTCGGGCGTGACCATGGAGACGGTGACGCCCATCTTGCTGAGTTCGCGATTGGTGTTTTCGATCGAGCGCACCACACCATTGACTTGCGGGTGCCAGGCATCGGTGACGATGGTCAGTCTCGGCATGGCGGATCGCGTTTTCCGGAATCGCATCACGGGCTTGGAGCGATTCCTGCAAGTTTTTCCTGCAAACGATATGGCGGTGGAACATTACAGCTTGATGTCAGTCTTAACCTGACAGCTGACTTGCCACTCGCGCCGGCGCTGTGCTCACCTATAGTACGTGGACCGTGTCCCGCCGCTGATTCCCGCCAAAAGGATTTCTCGATGACCAAGAGCACCACCAAGACTGCCGCCACCGCAAAGACGACAGACTGGTGGCGCGGGGCGGTGATCTATCAGGTCTATCCGCGCTCCTTCCAGGATACCAATGGCGACGGCATCGGCGACATCAAGGGTATTACCGAACGGCTGCCCTATATCGCCTCGCTCGGTGTCGATGCGATCTGGTTGTCGCCCTTTTTCACCTCGCCGATGGCCGACATGGGCTACGACGTGTCCGACTACTGCGATGTCGATCCGATGTTCGGGACGCTGGCCGATTTCGATGCGATGATGAACGAGGCGCATCGTCTCGGACTGAAGGTGATGATCGACCAGGTGATCTCGCACACGTCTGACCAGCATCCGTGGTTCAAGGAAAGCCGTGCCAGCCGCGATAATCCGAAAGCGGACTGGTATGTCTGGGCTGCGGCAAAGCCGGATGGGACAGCGCCGAACAACTGGCTTTCCGTTTTCGGTGGGCCGGCCTGGGAATGGGATGGCGTGCGCAAGCAGTATTTCATGCACAACTTCCTCGGCTCGCAGCCGGACCTCAACTTCCACAACAAGGAGGTGCAGAAGGCGCTGCTGGAAACCGTCAGGTTCTGGCTCGATCGTGGCGTCGACGGCTTTCGCCTGGATACGGTGAACTACTATTTCCACGACAAGGAGCTGCGGGACAATCCACCGCATGCGCCGGACAGCGAGGAGGCCGGCCTCGACGCGCCGGACGTCAATCCTTACGGTATGCAGAGCCACTTGTACGACAAGACGCAGCCGGAGAATATCGAATTTCTCAAGCGTTTCCGGGCGCTTCTCGACGAGTATGAAGGTCGCACGACCGTTGGTGAAGTCGGGGACGGCGCGCGTTCGCTGAAGACCGTGGCCGCCTATACGGCCGGCGGCGACAAGCTGCACATGTGTTACACGTTCGACCTGCTCGGTCCGGATTTTACCCCGTCGCATATCCGTCATTGCGTCCAGTCGTTCCAAAACCAGGTGGCCGATGGCTGGGTGTGCTGGGCGTTTTCAAACCATGACGTGAACCGGCATGTCAGCCGCTTCATGCAAAATGCCGACGAGCGGGCTGCGGTTGCCAAGCTTGCGATCAGCGTGCTGTCGACACTGCGCGGTTCAGTCTGCCTGTACCAGGGGGAAGAACTGGGGCTGCCGGAAGCCGAATTGCAATTCGAGGATCTGCGTGACCCCTATGGCATCCGGTTCTGGCCGGCGTTCAAGGGGCGCGACGGATGCCGCACGCCGATGGTCTGGGACAAGTCCAGGAAGCAGGCAGGCTTCACCTCCGGCAAGCCGTGGTTGCCGGTATCTGCCGAACACCAGTCCCTTTCGGTGAGTGCGCAGGAGAACGATCCAGACTCGGTTCTCTCGCACTACCGCGCAGCACTCGCCTTTCGTAAATCCCATGCCGCGCTTGCCGATGGCGACATGCATTTCCTGGCCACTAACGAGGATGTGCTGGCCTTCACCCGTTCCATGGGCGACGAGCGGCTGTTGTTCCTCTTCAATCTGCGTCGTGGACCGCAGGAGATCTCGCTGCCGGAACACCTGAGCGTCAAGCAGGTCTTGGCGCTTCCGGGCATGGAGGGCAAGGTCAAGGATGGATCGGTGATGCTCGGCGCATTGGATGGCTTCTGCGCCAAGATCTGAGTTTCTGCTCTGAGGCCCAGATCTGGGGCTCAGATCTGGGAATCAGGCTTCGGCCAACTGGTCCGGCTGGCTTTTCAACCGGTTGACATCGGCGAGCGGCGGCGCGCCGAACTGCCGGCGGTATTCCCGGCTGAACTGTGACGGACTGTCATAACCGACCCTGCGGCCGGCCGTTGCTGCATCCATCGCTTCGGTCAGGATCAGCCGACGTCCTTCCTGCAGCCGCAACTGCTTCTGATATTGCAGCGGGCTCATGTTGGTCATGGCGCGGAAATGCTCGTGCAGCGACGAACTGCTCATCCGGGCTTCCATCGCCAGGGCCTCGATCGAGAAGGGCCTGTGAAAGTTGTTGCGGATCCAGTTGATCGCGCGATTGACGTTCTGCAGCCGGTGGTTCGGGGTCAGCATCTGATGCAGCAGGCCCACATGTTCGCCGCGCAGCAACAGGTAGAGAAGTTCGCGTTCAACCAGAGGTGCGAGAAAAGGAATGTCCTGCGGTCGGTCGAGCAGACCTACTAGGCGAACCGCTGCATCGTGCAAGGCTGCCGGGGTCTCGGCGACGCCCAGCGGCTTGCAGGATGGTGTGGTCTGGGCGATCGGCGCATTCATTTCCAGGACCAGCGTGCCCAGCAATGAAAGGTCGAGGTCGAGCTTCATGCAGAGATACGGCTCGTCGATGCTCGCCTCGCAGACATTGCCAATCACCGGCAGATCGAGTGAGACGACCAGATGGTGACCCGCGCCATATTCCAGCATATTTTCGCAGACTTTAAGCTGCTTGCGCCCCTGCGCTATGATGCAGATGGCTGGCTTGTGCACGCCATGCCACGGCTCGCTCGGCTGGCTGGCGCGGATCAGCGTCAGGCGCGGCACAGCCGTTGCCTGTAATCCTTCCTCGCTGGCGTGTCGTGCAATCATGTCACGCAATGCAGTCGACATTGTCATCTTGTCCTTACTCTGAGGTTCCAGCTTCCGGTCGCTTCCAGTGTCTAACTAGGGATTGCCACGTTTCCTGCCAATTGGAGTATTATGCAATTCGGAGGATTGTGCAATCCTTTCGGGCGTCTGTTCTACCGCTTCCGGGATCCGGTTCCCCATATGGAACTCACCCGACGATGGCCGGCGGGGACGAGATCCCAGGAGGATGTTTCATGACTGCTCTTCAATACCTGCTGGAAAGCCCATTGCGTTGGATACTGTCGGGAAGCCGACAGGTGTTTGCCTCGATCAAGAACAGTTACGCCGAGTGGCGCGATGCGGATGAGCGGAGACATGGCCTCAATGGCTGATCTGCCGCATGCCACACCGGGGTTGGTGGTGCTGATCGCCGCACTCGCATTCCTTGCCTTTTTTGTCCTGGTGCCTGTCCGCGCGGACCGGCACCAGTTTATCGATCTTCAGGAGAACGACATGGCCAATCACCCTTACGTCGGATTGTGGGTTACCGGAGACGGTCACATTCGTCACGAACTTTTGCCGAGTGGGCGTTATATCGAGGGTCGCGGCAGCCGCGAGCGTGCCTATGTGGGGCGCTACGAGGTCCGCGGCAGCCAGATCAACTATTGGGACGACAGCGGCTTCATCGCCGATGGTGAATTCCGCAGTGACATCCTCTACCACGGAGGCATGGTGCTCTACCGGCACTGACAACCAGCGAAATACCGGGCGAGGGTCACATGCCCTCGTCCGGTATGTTCAAGACATGACCGCATGCCTTGCAGTGAACCGCATCGGCATCGTGACGCTGCAGGCCGCATTCGGGGCAGGGAAATGACACCTTGTAGGGACGGACGATCGCCTGGGCGAGGCGGACGAACAGCGATATTCCGATGATCATGGTGACGATCGAGGTCAGTTTGCCCGCAGTGCCGGGCAGGGTGATGTCGCCGAAGCCGGTTGTGGTGACGGTTGCCACGGTGAAATAAAGCGCATCGATGAAGCCGGAACCGGCATCTTCCGCATAGAAGAAGAAGGTATAGACGAAGCCGGTCACCAGGAAGAGAAAGACGAGAAGGTTGATGAAGGCGGTGACCACATCGACCTGTTCGCGCAGGCCGAGGCGGCGCAGCATCAAGGTGAAAACCGGCCGCTGCACGACGGCCCAGATGCGGGCGACGCGCAGGAAGGCGAAGTTGAACAGCCATTGTGGAAACAGCAGCGTTCCAAGCACGAAGATATCGATCCAGGTCATCGGCTTGGTGATGAACCGGCGCGTGCTGGGTGAAGCCGACCACTGGGCGATCAATTCGAGGGCAATCCAGATGGCGATGCCGTAGTCGAGGATCAGATAGGTCGGCCGATCACGCAGATAAGGACCGGCGAGAAAGAAGCCGATGATCGCCAGATCGATCACCATCAAGGCAGCTTGAAAGCGGATTGCTGCCGTATGATGACCGAAATACAGGTTGGCGAGGCGTTGGCGGAGATTGGTCAGGGGCTGAGAGCTCATGGTGTGGTCATCAAGGCCTTCGAGAGTGATAGCGATGGATGGATTGTATTTGTTTGTCTCTCGCAGCAAGAGCCTGGTTTGGCAGTCGATGTCGCTGAGGGCACGCTGTTGCGAATTTTATTGCTTTATAAGCTTGTCGTAGCCCGCATGCGAACCAATCCAGAACCATACGAAATCATCCCCATCCCGTATTGCCAGTGCACGCCACGATTTTCCGACCCTTGCGGACCAAACGCGTCCGAGCGGCTTGAAATGCAAAGACGGGTGTCTGGGATCAGTGCGCAACAACTCGAATTGAATGTCGGCGAGCTCCCGAATGTGGCGTGGCAGCCGGTGGTATTCTTCCCAGAAAGCGGCTGTCGCATGGTGTTTCACAGCGGCCGCGTCTTGCCAGCGCGAAAATCTACAAGAACCTCTTTCGCAAGCTTATCCAGTTTGCCCGTGGCGTCATCCTCTTCGATCTGACGATCCCAACGTGCAGCCTGGAAGCTGTCAAACCAGTCGGAAAAGGCGGCGAGATCTTTTGAGCTTAGCTCGGCGACTGATTTTTCAATTTGTTCAAGTTTGGTCATGGATGGTTTCGATCCTTTCGTTCCATCGCTGCGACGGACAGTATCGATTTCGGTCGCTGTAAACACCCAACAGTCCGATGATGTACATGACGTCGTCCGGGTGATTGCCATGAATGTCCGTCGCGTGGAATTGGTCGTTTTCCCAATGCTGATACCAGGCTTCTCAACGCCTTCTGGTCCAGCAAAAGATGATATGCGATGCCAGCGCAACCTACCCAATCAGGCAGAATTTGTCGACATCGACCATGCCCTTGTCGGAGATCTTCAGGTGCGGGATGACCGGTAGCGGCAGGAAGGCGACCTGGAGGAAGGGTTCCTGCAGGGTGGTGCCAAGCGCGTAGGCTGCCTTGCGCAGTTCGTGCAGCGTGTCACGGACGCTTTCGTATGGCTCGAGGCTCATCAGGCCGGCGACGGGCAGCGGGATTTCGCCTGTCACCTTGCCATCCTCGACGACGACGAAGCCGCCCTTGATGTCGCCGAGCCGGTTCGCGGCGATGGCCATGTCGTCTTCCGAGACGCCGACGACGCAGATATTGTGGCTGTCATGGCCAACGGTCGAGGCGATCGCGCCTTTCTTCAAGCCGAAACCTTGAACGAAGCCGTTGGCGTGATTGCCGTTCTTGCCGTGGCGCTCGATGACGGCGACCTTGATGATGTCGTTTTCGAGGTCGACGGTCGTCTGATTGCCGGACGAAGGCAGGCGGTAACGCCGGTATTCGGTGATAATCTTGCCGGGCAGCACGCCCATGACCGGGGTCTCGCCTTGTGTGACCGGCACGCCGAAATCAGCCGATTTGACGATGCGCGCCTTGACGCTGTCGAGGCCGACGGGCGCTACGGGCTGGCGGGTGGCAAAGAGTTTCGAGGTGACACGGCGACCACCGGCAAAGACGATCTCGGCCTTGCAGTTTTCCAGGCTGTCGACCACGACCAGATCGGCGCGCCATCCGGGTGCGACGAGGCCACGGTCGCGGAGCCCGAAGGCACGGGCTGCCGAAATCGAGGCGGCGCGGTAGATCGCGAGCGGCTCGACGCCATGGGCGATTGCCGTGCGGATCATGTAGTCGAGATGGCCTTCCTCGGCGATGTCGAGCGGGTTGCGGTCATCGGTGCAAAGGGCCAGGAACGGTGACAGGCGTTCGGTGATGATCGGCAGCAGCGCGTGCAGATCTTTCGACACAGACCCTTCGCGCACCAGGATATGCATGCCCTTGCGGATCTTCTCCATTGCCTCGTCGGCGGTGGTGCATTCGTGCTCGGTGCGAATGCCGGCAGAGAGGTAGCCGTTCAGGTCGAGCCCACGCAGCAGCGGTGCATGGCCGTCGATATGGCCGCCCTGGAAGGCTTCGAGCTTGGCCATGCAGATCGGATCCTTGTGGATCACGCCCGGAAAATTCATGAATTCGGCCAGACCGATGACCTTTGGATGATCGCGAAAGGGCAGCAGGCTTTCGATCGGCAAGTCGGCGCCTGCGGTTTCCAGATGTGTCGCAGGCACGCAGGAGGAGAGCTGGACGCGAATGTCCATGATCGTCTGCTCGGCGCTGTCGAGGAAGAACTGGATGCCTTCGGCGCCGAGCACATTGGCGATCTCGTGCGGGTCGCAGATCACGGTTGTGACGCCATAGGGCAGAACGCAGCGGTCGAACTCATGCGGCGTCACGAGTGACGATTCGATATGCAGGTGGGTGTCGATGAAGCCGGGGACGACGATCCTGCCGGTGATGTCGATTTCTTCAACGCCGACATAGGCGCCGCCGGTGCCGACAACGGTATCGCCGCAAATGGCGATATCCGATGCGACGAGTTCACCGGTAACGAGATCGAAGAAGCGTCCGCCCTTCAGCACGATGTCGGCCGGTTCGCGGCCGGTGCCCTGGTCGATGCGATGTTCGAGATTGCTCATGGGCGTTCACTCCGATTCCTGCGTTTGGCCGACTGTAGCGGCTCGCATATCACAGGGGAATGGCGCCGAGGCGTCAGTCGAAAATCTCGACGGTAAATGCGAAACGCATGCTGTCACCGGCGGCCAGCGCAACCGTGAACGGGCGCTCGACCAGTTCGGCCGTGCCGCCCGCATGGGCGGCCATGCCGTGCCATGGCTCGACGCAGAGGAAAGGCGCGCCGGGTTTCTGCCAGAGCGCGATATTGGGCAGGTTCTCGAAGGTGAAATGCAGGGCGGGGCCATCCTCCGCCGCAAAGGTAAGACCGGTACCGGCACCTTCCGGGAAGATCAGAGCGTCATTGTCAAACAGCGCATGGTCCAGTTGAAGCCTGCCCGCTTTGAACGGTGACGTGTCGAGCGTCTTGCCGATCAGCCCGCCTTCAAGCTGAATGACCAGCGGTTCCGCCCTATTGTCGAGAACGACCGCGTGCGATTTTCCTTCGGCGCCCGGCAAGGGCCAGAGGAATGCGGGATGGAAACCGATGGCGAAGGGCAGGGGCGTGTCCGATGGGTTGCACACTTCTGCCGCGACCGTCAGCCTGCGGCCGTCAAGCACATGCGTGAGGGTCAGGCGGAAATCGAACGGGTAGGCTTTTTTCGTTGCTTCATTCGATATCAGTTCATGGCGGCATGAACTGGCCGTACTCTCTACCAAGGCGAACTCCAGTCGCCTGGCAATGCCATGCTGGCCCATCGGATAGGTCTGGCCGCTGACGGCCAGGGTATCATTCGGGGCCTTGCCGACGATCGGGAAGAGCACGGGAGAGCGGCCCGTCCACCATGTCGCATCACCGTTCCACAGCCAGGAGCGGCCATCCTTGCTCGATAGCGACTGCATTTCGGCACCGAGACTGGACACCGCGACGGCCAGATAGTCGTTTTCAATGTGGATCAGGTCCGGCACGGGATTTCCTTCGGCTGGGAAACAGGTCTGCCGAGATTAGCGCATCGATCTGCAAAGCGGTAATGTTTTTCCCAAGACCTGCTGCGTGAAATCAATGGCTTAAAGCGTGGCGCTCCTAGATGAATGCATCAGAGGTCGACCAATGTGGATCAATCCAGAATGCAATCACGCCCCTTACGCAGTCGATCGGACATTCGACAGGTGAACCGGACGTTTTTTGGCGTTCGGTGCACCTGTCGAAACCTTAGAACGCTGTGACCACGAAGTAGAATGCCGCCGAGATGATGGCTGCGGCCGGCAGCGTCACGAACCAGGCGATCACGATGTTGCCGGCCAGCCCCCAGCGTACCGCCGCCGTGCGCTTGGCTGCACCAACGCCGATGATGGCGCCGGTGATCGTGTGGGTCGTCGAGACAGGAATGCCAAGCCATGTCGCGCCGAACAAGGTCAGCGCACCGCCGGTTTCGGCGCAGAAACCCTGCATCGGGTTCAGCTTGGTTATTTTCGAACCCATGGTGTGAACAATCTTCCAGCCGCCGAACAGGGTGCCGAGTGCCATGGCGGACTGGCAGGATATCACCACCCAGAACGGAACGTGGAATTCCGGCCCGAGATAGCCTTGGCTGAACAGCAGCACGGCGATGATGCCCATCGTCTTTTGCGCATCGTTGCCGCCGTGGCCGAGCGAATAGAGCGATGCGGAGATGAATTGCAGGACGCGGAAGGTCTTGTCGACGGCAAAGGGCGTCTGGCGGACAAAGATCCAGGCCACCGCCAGCATCAGAAACAGAGCCAGCAGGAAGCCGATCATCGGCGACAGGAAGATCGCACCGACCGTCTTCGACAGGCCGCTCCAGACGATGGAACTGAAGCCGGTCTTGGCGAGCCCGGCGCCGACAAGGCCACCGATAAGGGCATGCGACGACGACGACGGAATGCCGAAATGCCAGGTGATGATGTTCCAGATGATCGCGCCCATCAGTGCCGCAAAGATCACCGCCGGCGAGACGATCTGCGGATCGATAATGCCTTTCCCGAGGGTTTCGGCGACATGCAGGCCGAAGAACATGAAGGCGATGAAATTGAAGAATGCCGCCCAGGCGACGGCATATTGCGGCCGCAGAACGCGAGTCGATACGATCGTGGCGATCGAGTTCGCTGCGTCATGCAGGCCGTTGAGGAAGTCGAAGAACAGCGCAATGCCGATCAGGGCGATCAGCAGCGGAAGTGCGAGCGTGGCATCCATCAGACGTTCTCGATCAAGATGCCACTGATTTCGTTGGCAACGTCCTCGAAGCGGTCGACCACCTTTTCCAGTTCGCCGTAAATCTCTGCGCCGATCATGTACGCCATGGCATTGCCGGTGGCACCATGGCGGCGGTACAGTTCCTTGAGGCCCTGATTGTACAATTCATCTGAATGGCCTTCCACCTTCGTCACCTGTTCGGCAATGGCGGTCAGGCGCTGGACGTTGGCGCCGAGCTTGTCGAGCAGCGGAATGGCTTCGGCAATCAGATGTGAGGCCTGGACGATGACCTTGCCCATTTCCTGCATGATCGGGTCGAAGCTTGTCTGTTCATAGAGGCGTACGGTTCTGACCGTCTTGTGCATCATGTCGATGGCATCGTCCATGGACTGGATCAGGTCCTTGATGTCACCTCGGTCAAACGGCGTAATGAAGCTGCGACGCACGGCAAGCAGCACCTCCCGCGTGATGTCGTCGGCTTTGTCCTCGAGCGCGATGATGCGGTCGCCATTGCTTTCGATGTTCGTGCCTGACAGCAGTTCGCCCAGAGCTTCGGCGGCGTCGACCACGGTGCGGGCATGGGCTGCGAACATATCGAAGAAGCGGTCTTCGCGGGGGAGCATTTTACGGAACAGGTTCAGCATAGGCCTCTCGGGGTTGTCGCTGTGGACGTCATAAAACTGTCATAAAAGACGGTGCGGCTGAATGAAACCGTTGAAACTGGGCAAATGCTCCGCTCAGATGAGAGATCTGGGGATGAACACGAAAAAAGCGGCCGTTTCCGGCCGCTTTCTGTCTGAGGCTTGATCTGCGGACTATTCGGCCGAAACGCTCTTGCCGTCTACCCACTTGTAGACGGAGAAGCTCTGCGATGTCAGGTCGCCGGTTTCGCCATAGGTCAGCTTGCCGATGGCGGTGGGGATTTCCTCGCCGGACTTCAGTGCGGTTGCTACTGCCTCCGCATCGTCTGCACTGCCAGCCCTGGCGATGCCGGCGGCGATGACTTCGACTGCCGCATAGGCGTTCAACGTAAAGGCCTCGGCCGGGATGCCCTTGGTGGTCAGGGCGGAGGCTGCAGCCTTGCTATCTTCGTTTTTCAGGGCGTCGGCTGCATTGGTGTAGATCGTGCCTTCTGCCGCCGGGCCGCCGACATTGATGTATTCGTTGTTCGACAGACCGTCGCCGGCGATCAACTGCGCCTTCAGGCCGACATCCTGCATCTGGCGGACCAGCAGGCCGGCTTCCGGGTGATAGCCGCCAAAATAGATGACGTCGACATTTTCAGCCTTGAGGCGGGAGATCAGGGCACTGAAATCCTTGTCACCTGCCGTCAGTGCGTCGTTGAAGACTTCGGTGACGCCGCCGGCATTGAGGGAAACCTTGAAGGCGTCGGCGAGGCCCTTGCCGTACTGTCCCTTGTCATTGAGGATCGCGATCTTCTTGTCCTTGAAATTGGCCAGGACAAATTTCGCAGCCACTTCGGCCTGCTGGTCGTCGCGGCCGCAGGTGCGCAATACAGTGGTGAGGCCACGGGCTGTCAGGTCGGGTGCAGTCGCAGTCGGGGTGACCATCAGCGTGCCGTTCTCCGCAAAAACGCTGGAGGCGGGAACAGCAACACCGGACGTGACCGGACCAACGACAAAACGAATGTCTTCGCCAATCAACTGGTTTGCAGCCGAAACGCCCTGCTTTGGTTCGCCGGCATCGTCGGCAATCTTGAGGATGAGCTGTTCGCCATTGACGCCGCCCTTCTTGTTGATTTCCTCGATTGCGGTCTCGGTGCCGTTCTTGATCTGGGCGCCGATAGCGGCGAGCGGGCCGGTGAGCGGCGCCATCAGGCCGATTGTGATGTCGGCGCGAGCCGCGGGGGCTGCTGCCAGCAGGGCAGCGAAAGCTGCGCCGGCGAGAAGTTGAAACTTCATGTCTGTCTCCTTGGGTTCGGCGTGCCGATCTGCGTCGGTTTTCGCGCCATTCGGGTTACTTTGTTTCGTCCCAGTGAGAACCGGTCTAGCGAAAAACCGCTCGGGACAAAAGCCCGGAAGCAACCAACGCCCGCTTCCGGCCCACTTGTCGAGACGCTGCGGTCGCTGCGGTCGGGCCAATTTCTCTGGCTTTGACTTGGGGCTGGCAGCGTAACGCAAAAGGGGGAATGCGCTCGGCGTTCGCTGCATTGAGCGAGATCGCCTGAAAAAAGTAGCCGGTCACAAAATGGCGACACGCTCTCCGAACGGTGTGTCTTCGTCGAAGTTCTGGGTGCCGATGCGTTCGCTTTCGCCGGACAGTCTCGGTGGTTGCCCAGTCTCCTCGGTCTCATCGAATGATCCCAGGGGCTCGCTCCACTGACGCGCATGGGAATGCTGCTCATCAGGATCGATATCGCCGTCCTGTTGCTTGCGACGGGCAAGCTCTTCGACAGCTATCTTGTGCAGTTCCAGAAGGTCGTCGTTGATCTTCGATTGCCGAGCGGCGACCCAGGCGTTTTCGGAGTCAGACCGAATATTCAAAGTCTGGCTGATCTGGGTCGGCACGGATTGGTCGGCTCTGGATATGCGAGTGACTGGGTCTACCACGGACTTCTCCTGATGGGACCTGTCCGCTGCCGTGATGCCGATGACCTGATGTCAAAGGCGAAACGGCTTGCGGACTGCTGCGCTTCAACAACCGAGCCCTTTGCTGTCATCTGCAACAGGAGCGGTCGGGCGACTCTTACCCCTTGAAGATAGGGCGCCAGGCGTCGTCGTGCAAGGCGGGGGCTTTCAACCGCGTTTGGAGCCAGTGCACTCTCACTGTCGTTGGAACAAAAAAGCGGCCGATGGCGGCCGCTTTTTCAAACACTGCAAAAGCGGTGCTTCAGATGTTCTTCATCAGCACCTTGCGGAGCTTGTCGAACAGTTCGTCGATTTCAGCCTTGGTGATTATCAGCGGCGGCGAGAGCGCGATGATGTCGCCGGTGGTGCGGATCAGCAGGCCATCATTGTAGGCCTGCAGGAAGGCATTGAAGGCGCGCTTGGTCGGCTCGCCGTCGATCGGCTTGAGTTCGATCGCGCCGATCAGGCCGATGTTGCGGATGTCGATGACATTCGGGCAATCGCGCATCGAATGCAGTTGTTCTTCCCAGTAGGGGGCGAGCTCGTTGGCGCGGGTGAGCAGGCCTTCTTCCCTGTAGGTGTCGAGTGTGCCGAGCGCTGCCGCCGACGCAATCGGGTTACCGGAATAGGTATAGCCGTGGAAAAACTCGATCAGGTGTTCCGGCCCGTTCATGAAGGCGTCGTGGATCTCGCCGGTCACAAAGACGGCGCCCATCGGGATGACGCCATTGGTCAGGCCCTTGGCGGTGGTGATGATGTCCGGCTTGACGTCAAAATACTGGGCGGCAAAAGGTGCGCCGAGGCGGCCGAAACCGGTGATGACTTCATCGAAGATCAACAGGATGCCATGCTTGGTGCAGATCTCGCGCAGGCGCTGCAAATATCCCTTCGGTGGGATGAGTACGCCGGTGGAACCTGCCACCGGCTCGACGATCACGGCGGCGATGGTCGAGGCGTCATGCAGGGTGACAATGCGTTCCAACTCGTCGGCGAGCTCGCCGCCATGCTCCGGCATGCCCTTGGAGAAGGCATTCTTGGCAGGAAGGTGGGTGTGCGGCATGTGGTCGACGCCGGTCAGCAGCGTGCCGAACATCTTGCGGTTGGTGACGATGCCGCCGACCGAGATGCCACCGAAATTGACGCCGTGGTAACCGCGTTCGCGGCCGATCAGCCGGGTGCGCGATCCGTGGCCTTTGACCCGCTGGTAGGCGAGTGCCACCTTCAATGCCGTCTCGACGGATTCGGAGCCGGAATTGGTATAGAGAACATGATCCATGCCTTCAGGGGCGAGATCGACCAGCCGGTTGGCCAGTTCGAAGGCTTTCGGATGTCCAAGCTGGAATGCCGGGGCGTAGTCGAGTTCGCCAGCCTGTTCGCGGATCGCCTCGGTGATCTTCGGGCGGCAGTGCCCGGCGTTCACGCACCAGAGGCCGGCGGTGCCGTCAAGCACCTGACGACCGTCATGGGTGGTGTAATACATATCCTTGGCGCCGACGAACATGCGCGGCTCCTTCTTGAACTGGCGGTTTGCCGTGAACGGCATCCAGAAGGCGCGCATATCGTTGGGCGTGGCATTGAGGCGATTGGACATTCTGATCTCCATGGCGAAGTCTCGATGGGGCCATATCCCATCGGGCGAAGCGGGCGCCCTGATAATTTGATCGCGTGGTCAAATTATCAGGGCGCCAAGACGCGTCAAGGACCATCACAAAAGGTCATGGATGCTACCGGTTTCGGTTGCGCATTGGCGGTGGCGATCTCGTGCCGCGAAAGTCCCATGTCAATCTGAGTTTGGCGATCGCTGACGGCGGCACAAAAACAAACCCCGGCAAAGGCATCGGCCTCGGTCGGGGTTTGTTTGTCGTCCAGTGACGACGGCGTGCAATCGATTGCCGTTCGTCGTCGAGTTTTTCAGGCTGCCTTGATGCGTTCGCTGCCTCGGCAGCTCCTCCCAAGCGCTATGACATTGCGATCATGGCAGCGCTGTCATCAGGCGGCAGACTTGCTTGCAACCGGGCCGCAATAGATGCTTTCGAGTGTCGAGAGGATCTTGATGACCGATTCCGACGTGCTCGAATAGTAGATGGTCTGCGCGTCGCGACGGGTCTTGACGAGCTTCTGGGCGCGCAGCTTCGAGAGATGCTGCGACAATGCGGACTGGCTCAGGCCAACCTGCGATGCCAGAACACCGACTGGAACCTCGCCTTCAACAAGGCTGCAGAGGATCATCAGACGCTTCGGATTGGCCATGGCGGACAGCAAACCGGCGGCAACAGTCGATTGTTCGGACAATGCTTTCGTTTTCATCTTTTTTAACTTTCCTTTTCGAGCGCCTTGGGGGAAGGCAGTCGTTGAAAATCCGTCATTTGGCTTATCCGAGAACTTTATCAGTACCGATCAAATTGTATATGCCTAAATTTAAGGTACGGCGTATGCTGAATTAGGTAACTCTAAAAACAGTTGTTCTTGTGTTTCAATGGTTCCTGCGAATTCGTGACGAATGAGCAAGTCTTTGTAAACAATATCAATTCCTTGCGAATCAAAGCTGCAAAACGACCATTTTCCGGATGGTGCCTTGTGCAGGTCGGTAGCGATTTGCGAGGCTAGATTTGGGAAGCGCTCCCCTAAATCTAGTAGTGTCTTCTGCTCATTTTTGAACAAGTTTCCGCTGGGTTGGCCAATGATAAAATCATCTTCGCTCAGATGATAGGCACGCCCGAAGCCGCCGTTCAGGCTGGCAGTGCGCGGTACGAGACGAAAGAAACGAAAGTCCGGGAAATCAATGTAAAGTGCTGATTTCGGGTGGCGGGCGAGGAAACGGGTGCGCAGTCGCACATGGTTTTCGCTGTCGCGCTCCACGGCTTCGGCCAGGCACTGAATGCTCAGCCGCGCATAGGCCAGCGGATCACCCTTGCCGGGTTCCCCGGTCAGGAGGGACGTGCGGGGATCAGCCGACAGTGCCTTGGTATGGGCCGATAGACCGGAGACGAGAATGACGGCTGCGCCGTCGATGTCGCTGCCGAGCAGCACCCGACTGACGGACGGAAAACGGGTTTCGGGGTCGATCACGCCGATGGCGGCGAAACGCGCGCCGCGCAGCAAAATGCGCGCCTGGCGGCGCGCATCATTGTCGGTTTCACGAATCACCGATGGTTTGTCTGGCATAGTGTCCTCTTGCGCGCCGAATGCCCCGAAAGGTCGAAAGAACGCGGCGCGGAAGGGTTCAGGCTCTTCTGCGATGTTTGGTCAGTCCACTCACCACATCCTGGGCGCTGATCGTGCCGATCACGGTGCCATTGTCAACAACGCCGATCGTCCCAGGTTGACGCGCTAGCGCGTCGAGGATCTCGACCAGGGGTGTCTGCGGCTTGGCTGTTGCTGTGACCGCAGCGGCTCCGTCGGTGATCCCTGAATGCATCACGTCGGCGGCGGTCAGCATGTTGATCGGGTTCATGTTCTGCACGAAGTCGGCGACATACTGGTCGGCGGGGTTCTGGACGATCTGCTGCGGCGTGCCGCACTGGATGATCCGGCCGCTCTCCATGATGGCGATGCGATTGCCGATGCGGAAGGCCTCGTCCAGGTCGTGGCTGACGAAGAGAATGGTCTTCTTCAGGCGTGACTGGAACTCCAGCAATTCGTCCTGCAGTCGGGTTCGGATCAGCGGATCGAGCGCCGAGAAGGGTTCATCCATCAACAGGATCGGGGCGCCCGTGGCAAAGGCGCGGGCGAGACCGACACGCTGCTGCATGCCGCCCGACAATTCGTTGACCTTGCGGTCGGCCCATTTGGTCAGGTTGACCAGTTCCAGCTGCTCGGCGACCATCGCCTTGCGTTCGGCATCCGGAACGCCTGCAAGTTCAAGCCCGAAGCCGACATTGTCGGCCACCGTGCGCCAGGGCAGCAAGGCGAACTGCTGGAAGACCATCGAGACGGTGTGCATGCGCAGATCGCGCAGCGATTTTGCCGAAGCCTTGTAGGGATCGACCTGGCCGGTCTCGGTGCGCACGCTGACATTGCCGCGGACGACCGGCGCAAGGCCGTTGACGGCGCGCAGAAGCGTCGATTTACCGGAACCGGAAAGGCCCATCAGGACAAGGATCTCGCCCTCCTTGACCGCGAGCGACGCGCCGGCGACGCCGAGCACCAGACCGGTTTCCGCACCGATTTCATCGCGGGTCTTGCCCTGGTCTACCAGAGCGAGCGCCTTGTGTGGCTGGTCGCCGAAGACAATGTCGACATTGCCGAAGATTACTGCGTCGGTCATGCGCCATCCTCTGCGTTTTCAGTTCTGAACATCCGGTCGAGGATGATGGCGAGGATGACGATGCACAGGCCGGCCTCGAAACCTCTGGCGATGTTGACGGTATTGAGCGCCCGCACGACAGGGACACCCAAACCGCTGGCGCCGACGAGGGCGGCGATGACAACCATCGACAGGGACAGCATGATGGTCTGGGTCAGACCCGCCATGATCTGCGGCATGGCGAACGGCAGTTCGACCTTGCGCAATACCTGGGTTGGCGTTGCACCGAAGGCCTGAGCGGCCTCGACCAGCGAGGGTGGCGTGGAAATCACGCCGAGGCGGGTCAGGCGGATCGGGGCAGGGATGGCGAAGATCACCGTGGCGATCAGGCCCGGAACCATGCCGAGGCCGAAGAGGATCAGTGCCGGGATCAGGTAGACGAAGGTCGGGATGGTCTGCATCAGGTCGAGAACGGGTCGCATGAAGGCATAGATCCACGGGCGGCGGGCGGCCGTGATGCCGAGCGGGACGCCGATCAGCATGCTGACGCCGGCAGAGGCGAGGACCAGGGCCAGCGTTTCCGTGGTCTCTTTCCAGTAGCCCTGATTGTAGATCAGCAGCAGCCCAAGACAGGTGAATGCGGCAATGCCGATCGAACGCCTGAGAAACCAGGAAAACGCCGTGAACAGGAAGATGAGCACAAAGGCGTTCGGCCATTGCAGCACGAATAGAAGCGCGTCGATCGCGGCGGACAAAACGGTGGAAAGCCAGTCGAAAAACCAGTCGGCATTTGCCGTCAGCCAGTCGACGAAGTCTTTCGCCCAGTTGCCCAGCCGCAATTTACCGCTGGAATCAATAAGCCATTCGGGGAGCCAATTCACGTGCTGACACCTGCCTGATCACATAACACTATGGGCGGAAATGAAAGCGGGCCGGAGTGACCGGCCCGCAGTTTCATCAGAGGCCGAGGGCCGCCTTGACAGCCGGCAGCGCTTCGCCACCGTCCCGTGTGGTGACGCCAGCGAGCCAGGGCTCGATCGCAGCGCCATTGGCCTTGAGCCAGGTGGTTGCGGCGACCTGCGGATCCTCACCATCGTTGAGGATCTTGCCCATGATCTGGTTTTCCATATCGAGCGAGAATTTCAGATTCGAGACGAACTTGCCGACATTCGGGCACTCGGCAACAAAGCCGGCGCGGGTGTTGGTGTAGACAGTCGCGCCACCGAAGTTCGGGCCGAAGGTGCTATCGCCGCCTGTGAGGTAGGTGAGTTCGAACGAGGAGTTCATCGGATGCGGAGCCCAGCCGAGGAAGACGACCGGTTCGCCGGCCTTTTCGGCGCGAGCGACCTGCGCCAGCATGCCCTGCTCGGAGGATTCGACGACTTCGAGGCCGCCCATGCCCATTTCATTCTTTTCGATCAGGGTCATGACCAGACGGTTGCCGTCATTGCCGGGCTCGATGCCGTAGATCTTGCCGTCGAGTGCATCCTTGTGCTTGCCGATGTCGGCGAAGTCCTTGATGCCGAGTTCTGCGCCCTTGGCATTGGTGGCGAGCGTGTATTTCGCGCCTTCCAGGTTTGCGCCGAGCGATTCAACGGACTTGTCGTCGAGGTAAGGCTGCACGTCTTTTTCCTGGGCCGGCATCCAGTTGCCGAGGAAGACATCGATGTCCTTGTTCTTCAGTGACTGGTAGGTGACCGGAACGGACAGAACGGTGATTTCCGGCTCGTAGCCGATGGCTTTCAGAACGACGGCTGCCGTTGCCGTGGTTGCGGTGATGTCGGTCCAGCCGACGTCCGAAAAGCGAACCTTTGTACAGCTATCCGCATCAGCCGCATTGGCGGGTGTCAGGCCGAAAGCCATGACGGATACGGTCGCAGCAAGAGCGGTACGGTAGAAATTGAGTTTGGTCATGATCAGGCTCCCGTTTTTTATTAAGTTCCCAAGTCAACAGTTATTAAACCACAATTGCAAGCGGGCCCGTTGCGTTTGCGTCGCAGTGCCCTCCCTGTTTGCGACGCAAGAAGCTTTTCTTGGCGGTGGCAATTCAAGGGGCCTCTCGGATCGGTAAAATTCGGCAGCCTGATTGATTGCAATCGAGGTGCTTTCGGCATTTCAATGTAGCTTCACCTGGACCGCTCACGCGGCGGCCAAGTCGAATGCCAATGGGGATGATTACTGATGAATAGAGCTTTCAATCTGATGTTGGGTTTCGTGCTGGCGATGCCTGTTTCGGCTTTGGCCGACGGTGACCCAGTTGCCGGTGCAGCCGCGTTCAAGGCCTGTCAGGCCTGTCACACCGCGACGGAGGCAAAGAACAAGGTCGGCCCGAGCCTTCAAGGCATTGTCGGACATCCGGTCGCCACCGTCGCGGGCTATAAATACTCCAAGGCAATGACCGATTTCGGTGCGGGCAAGGTCTGGGACGATGCCTTGCTGGCCGAATATCTGAAAGCGCCCAAGGTCTTGATCAAGGGGACAAAAATGGCGTTTGCCGGGGTCAAGGCCGACGGGGATATTGCCAATATCATCGCCTATCTGAAAGATCCGGCAGCCGCCGGACAATAGCCGCCAATTCGCCACCTGGGATCCGTCCGATCGCATTCCCGCACTGTTTTCCACTCGCGCCCCTTGTTCGGTGCGGGTGGCCATCCATATCCAGTTGGAAACTTTTGTGGATGTGCAGTGCGATGCTTCCGCAACCTGTGAATTGCGTTATGGTCGGCACATATCGGGACGGCACAGGCCGTCGGGGTCGAAAAGGGAGACGACATGGCTACGTTGCAATCGTTTGACAGCGAGATCGAGAAAACCCGTACGATTGTCGCCGACATGCGCGGCAAGATCGACCAGTCCGGGGCACTGCTCGACAGCTTCGCCAAAAGCGATGCCAAGATCTCCGACCAGAATTTCGATATCGAGAACGCCCGTATCGAGGACGTGATCAAGCAGCAGAAGACCATGGAGGCGAATATCGCCGACCTGATAATCGGGCTTGAGGACGCGACCAATGTGTTCGGCAGCGAATTCGAGAGCATGAAGAGTTTCACCGGCTTCGAAAAGTTCGTCGGCATCTTTTCGCGCCAGCGTTCGCAGCGCATGCGTACCGAACGGGTGCGCAACATGTCACTGGCCGGCAATCTGCAGGATCTCCTGTCGAAGTCGGACAGCATTGTCGGCATCCTGAAGGAGCAGCGCGCGGTGCTCGATACGCGCTACAAGAGTTCGGAAGCCAGCCTGATCGAGGTGATCGAACGCCGCAAGGTGACGATCGACAATCTGGAGGCGACGCAGAAGCGCATCGAGACGCTCAATCCGATGTTGCTCGATATCGAAAACAAGATTGCGGCCTCGACCGAGCAGTCGCAGCGGACCGATCTGGAGGCGGAGCGCTCGAAGCTTGCCACCGAATACAACCAGGCGCAGGCACGCGAACAGGAGCTCCTGGCCGAAAGCCAGACACTGGAGCGCTACACGTCGATGTTCCAGACCTTCGTCGATTCACTCAACAACCAGATCGCGGCGCAGAACACGCTGATCAACAAACTGACTATCGATACCGAGCAACGCATCGTGCTCTACAAGGCGCTGGAGGATTCGCTGAAAACGGCAGCCCAGCAGGAGGTCGCCCACCGGATCAACACGCTCGGCAGCCAGGTGGATACCGCCGCGGAAGAGACCATGGCCGGGATCGGTGCGGCCGCCCAGCGTCATATCGGCGATCTCCTGGAGCTGCATGAGAAGAACATGCTGTCGACGCAGGACATCCAGCGCCGCAAGAAGCTGGCCGACGAGGCATTTGCCCGGCGGTTCCAGAGCGTGCTCGACAAGCACAATTCGGCCAACTACGTGAAGCCGTGATGCCTGCGGCTTTAGTCTCTTCTGCACAAGGGCAGGCCTTCTTCGTCGCCGTGATCGAGGCACCCCGATGAACGACACGGCAAGCAACACGGCGGTTGCGCAGTATTTCTCCACCATGGCGGCAGCGCTTGGCGGCCTGGATATCCATTTCGGCAATCCGGATGCCCGGCTGGCCGACAATGGCCCTTCCGCGTCGGTGCTGTTGCCTTACATTGACCGCCTGCGCAATTCGTTTGCCTGCTGGCAGAACCGCATCGGATTTAGCGAGCAATTCCGGGTGTCGCGGGCCGAGAGCGGATTTCCGGTTTTCCAGAACGTGCTGGAACTGGAAAACGACCGGGCTGGTGCTGCCAAGCGGCTCGCGACCATTCCGGCTGCGCGGTCGCTGCGCGAGGAGATGGTCGATTTCATCCTGCGGCAGAAGGAGTTTCCCACTGCATTGCAGACGCAGATTGCCGAGCGACTTTATCTGGAGCAGATCGGCAAGGGAGAGATCTTCTCGCCGCTCGTCCTGCCCGAGACGATCGGCGTCACCGTCAACCCGGCAAGCCGCAGGCCGAGCTATCTGGTCACCTGGGCCGCCTTTGACGGCACAAGTACGCTGCCCATGGTCTATGTGGCGACGATCGAGGATTCGTCCGAAAATGTCGTCAAGCTGCTGGTGACCGACGAGGGCGGGTTGAACAGCGATATGGACATTCCGCTGCCGGTCGGCGGGCTGCTCAATCCGGAACTGGCACGTCTGTTCGATGACTTCGTGACCCGCAACGCCGCCTATTCGCTGACGCCGGCGACCATTGCCACGAATATGGACCGGGATTTTCCGACATTGCATCCGAAATCCGTGCGGCGCATCGTTCTCGGTCCCTTCTACTCATCCGGCATTACCGAGAATGCCGGGCGGGTGAACGAGATCCTGTCCAAGGTGCGCAAGCCGGAAAACGCCTGGGTGATGACCTGGACGGTGCAGGAGGTGTTTTCGAAGCGCGAACAGCCAGCGCAGAAGGGGTTCTTTTCGTCAGCGCCCGCCGTTCAGGAGTTCCATATCGAAACGCATGACCTGGAAGCGGCGCGCATGGGCGTTTCCTCTTATGAGAAACACGCGCTTGTGCCGCATGACGCCTATCAGGCGCTCTATGCTTCGGGTGAGGCAAAGGCGATTTTCGGCAATTTCAAGGTGCATGTAATTTCCGGCAACCAGATTGTGAGCGAGGTCTGAGAGATGAGCGAATTGAGCGCCGGACTGACCACGCTGCATGAAGCCGATATCGCCAAACATCTGGCGGTGGCGCAGGGACTGATCACCCGCGTAATTGTCCTGGATGCCGGTGACGGTGCATCCTCAGCTCCGATCGCCGGCACCAACCGGCGCTTCGTCTCGACGGTGTCCACCGGTTCGGTGCGGCGGACCCGCGAGGTCGAGCTGGTCAAGACCATTCAGGCGGCAGGTGGCGATCCGCTTCTGACGCCGGCGCAGCATACGGTTCTCTACCGCGTTCGGCGCGGTGCGCAGATTGCGCTTGCGATTGCCGATGTCTTTGCCCGCCAGACCGAACTGGAAAGCCTGCAGGCGCGCAACCTGACGGCGCCGCTGCAGGGCGAGGATGCGGGACGCTTCAAGGCGCTGCTGTCATCATCGGCCTATGTCGCCACATTCGCCTTTGCCGCTTATCTGCTTTCGACGGTTTCCGGCGAGAGTGCGGAAGCAAACGGCATGCGCGAGCCGGATTTTCTCTTCGATACGGCGCAGGGTGGCTTGAAAAGCATGGTCGCCGGGCTTGATGGGGCGCTGGCTGGAGCCGGTGACGATGCGACGGTGATTGGCCGTTGCCGCGCCTTCGCGCAGGTGGCACTTGATGGGCTCCTGTCGCGCAAGGCCCGGTTCGAACATCTTGGCGTCTTCGAGACCAGTCATATACGCGTCGATCAGGATGACTTCACGCTGGACGGTTTTGATGCAGCGCCGGGACCGAAGCGCAAGCCGCTGTCGATGACCTTCAAGAAACCGGAAGAGATCATCGGCAACCACATCGCCAAATATCAGGCGCTGAAGCTTGCCAAGATGCTGATGGCCTATGATTTCGACCGGCAGATGAACCCGTTCGTCGAGCTTGGCGGTTTCCTCTTCACCTTCATCGGCGACGGCATGCCGGGAACAGGCAAAACGATCCTGATCCAGATGCTGGCCGGCCTGCTGAACGACTACTGCCAGGTGGCGGGTTATGCCTTTCACTACGAGAATTTCGGCGTCGACCAGATCTCGTCCTACCAGGGCAAGTCGGGGCAAAATGCCAAGAGCTTCGTCAACAAGGTGCTGAACCCGCGCGTTATCGGCTTTGGCACGGTCGACGATGTCGATCAGGTGACCGCCAAGCGCTCGGATGACCGGGCATCGTCCGGCCAGCATGAGGTGACGGCGGTGCTGATGGAGAGCTTTGCCGGTGCCTCGACCGTGGTGCGCGGCAATTCCACCTTCGGCATGTTCTCCAACTATCCGGAAAATGTCGACGACGCGCTGCGCCAGCGCGCCGGTGCCCGCTGGCTGGTCGATGGGCCTCAGTCGCGGGAAGACTATATCGACATCTTCTCGCTGCTGATCGGCAAGAACCATGACATCGCGCTCGGCGAGCACGCATTGTTTGCCGGCCAGGAAATCACCAAGGCGGTGTCGCGGTCCTACGGCGAGCATGACCGACCGAAGGAAGACGGGCTCGTCGCGGTCTGGGAGCGCTACGAGAAGGCGCATGGCCGGATCACGACGCTTGCCGATGTCGGCGCCTATCTGCACGAGATCAAGCTGGCCGAGCCGCGCTTCACCGGCCGGGCGATCAAGAACATTACCGATGCGGTGAAAATGCGGGCGATGGATGTCGAATTGCCGGACGACTGGTTCGTCGCTCCGGATGCTTTCATGCACAAGCCGTATGACGAGAAGAAAGCGATGATCGCCGCGTTGCGTGGTCCTGTGACGATGGAAATGATCTGCCAAGAGATCAACCGCTACGCCGACAGCGAATTCCGCTATGCCGACAAGTCGGACGAGGCAGCGGTCAACGAGATCATCCGGCGCGAAAGGCAACGCGAGCGCGCGATCGGGGAGATCGAGCGGATGAAGCAGGACGGGAGTTGGGATGCATGAACCGCCTGCTCGAAGCTGAACTGATCTATGGTCGTCTGCTGCCGATTGCCGAGCCGCATCTGATCGCGCGCTATAACAAGGCGCTTTCCGGCTTCGGGTTGCCGGAAACCAAACTGAGCGAATTCGACATCGACATCACTGGGTTTTCGCCGCAGGTCGCGGCCGAACTCAATGATCCCGATTATCTTGATCCGGGCAAGGTCAACCGCCGCTTTATCATCATGACGCCGGAGCAGGACAGTCTGCCGGTGGTGCATACCAGTTTTTCCAATACCGCCGGCCTGATGCATGAGTTCTATGCCGCCAATGCCAAGGCGATCAATGCGGTGACGATCCGTGATGCAATCTACGGCGAGATCGAAGACAGCGTCGCGGAGGTGCGCACGCTCGAAGACCTGCTTTCAATCAACGAAGTGCGTTTTCGGGTCATGTCGGCGGAAGACCTGCTCGGCAAGGCCGGCGAGTTGCGCCAGTTGTGCGACCGGTTGACCACGAGCAATGATGCCTGGCGTGATGACGCGTTGCTCAATCGCATGGTGGATCTGGCCAAGCAGACCGGAGACATAAGGCAGAACGTGCTGGTGCCGGACAAGGTGATCTTTCGCCATGATGCCTTCTGGGCCAATCATTTCGGCGGCGTCTTCGTGTTTGTCGATGACAAGATCACCACGGTGATCTGCGATCCGTCGGCGCCCGGGTTTCGACGTTCCCGGCCATGGCAGGTCAGCTATATCCCGATCACCGACAAGGCGCAGATCTTCGATTTTCTGGCGAAGAGCGGACGGATCGAGTTGCCCCGCGCAAGCTGGGTGGAGGCATCCGGGCTCCTGGCGCACCGGGCCGAGATGGCGGTGCTTTCTGTCGCGGCCGGACAGTCTCCTGTGCCGGATCTTTCCCGCATCGATCCTGTGTGGCTGCAGACCTTCCTGCATCGCAATGCCCGCGCTGTTGCAGAGGACGGGGTCTATCCCCTGTTACAGGAGGCTCAAAGAGCCCTTGCCAGGAGCGGCAGTCTGCGCGTCGCGGATATTGCACCCGAGCACCGGCTGTGGCTGGTGCGGGCCGATCCAGCCCATCCAGACCAATGGCTGACCAATCGGCTGATTTCCCGGCTGACGCCCGCCGATTTCGTCTCGCGCTTTGTCTTCGACAAGCAGGGTTTCTATCAAGCCTATGACGGTTTTTCCGATGGCTTCCGCGAATACGTTGTATCACGGCTCACGGACACTTATCTGCGGGACAAGGCCGCCTTTCGAAAACGCCTTTTTGGCATAGGAGACGACAACAATGCTTGATCCGATCATCGCGTTCTTTCAGCGCGTCTTCGCCGCAATCGGTCGCGGGATCGGCATTGCGATCGCCGGATTGTTGTGGCCATTTCTGGCCGCGCATGGCTGGTATCAGCGCCGGAGCTGGCTTGTTCGCGGGCCGGTGCTGGCAATCGTCCTGCTGTTCATCGTCTTCTACGGGCTTTTGATCTGGCGCACTCAGGTCTGGTATGGCTTCGACCCCGGCTTCGTGCAGGCCTACAAGCTCGAAGAGCGTACCGTTGCGGCAGGCGTGGCGCTGCCCGACCAGCCGAACCGTTGCCAGAATTCGTCGCTGGTAACGATCGCTGCCGATCTGACCGACATGAACGTCAACCAGAATGTCTGGATTTCCTCGACGCTGCTCTACAAGACGGGACTGTTCGGGGTGGACTGGGACAATACGCCGTTCTTCGACAACAAGGCGTCGTTCCAGCGAGGCGTCAATCAGGTGGTCCGTCGCACCGCGATCCAGCTTGCCGACAATCTCGGTCGCGTGCGCGGAACGTCGGGTATCAACAGCGATCTGCAGAATGCACGCGGCAATATCCAGTTCGACGAAAGCACCTGGTATTTCGGCACCGATCCGTTCGGCTTCAAGACGCCGACGCCGAGCTACTATCGCGCGGCGGTGCAAAGCTTCCGCCGGTTCAATGCGTCGCTGGAGAACTGCGAGGCCGTGTTCGATGCCCGCGCCGACAATCTGCTGCAGCTGCTCGACGGCATGGCGAGCGATCTCGGCAATACGTCCGACATCCTGCGCCGCCGCTCCGAGGAGTTCAATGCTGGCTGGTTCGACACACGCGCCGATGACCGCTTCTGGTTCTCCTTCGGCCAGCTCTATGCGCAGAATGCGCTTTTGCAGGCAGCGCGTGCCGATTTCGGCAATGTCATTCGCGAACGGAATCTGGGTACTGTGTGGGCCGAGATGGAGCGTCAGCTGCAGGCGTCGCTGAGGATCCAGCCGGCGATCATTTCCAATGGTCGCGAGGACGGCTGGATCATGCCGACCCATCTGGCCACAATGGGCTTCTACATCCTGCGGGTCCGCTCGAACATGGTCGAGATTCGCGCCATTCTCGATCGCTGATCGGATATTCGGCAGTCAATAGAATAGGAAGAAGGCCCGGTCACGATGCCGGGCCTTTTGCATTTCCGTCAATCTTCAAGGTTGGTTAGCTGATGATCTTCATCCGGATCGCCTTGGCGACCAGCTGGGTGCGGTTGACGCAATCGAGCTTGCGGATCGCATTGGTCATATAGGCGTTGACCGTATGATCCGAGAGCGACAGGATCTGGCCGATCTCCAGTGAGGTCTTGCCCTGGGCGGTCCAGCGGACAACTTCAAGTTCGCGTGCGGACAGGACATTGGTGGTGCTGGCGGTGCGACGCAGGCGGTCGAAGACGTCAAAGGCCTGAATGCTGATCATCGACAGCTCGTTCAGTTCCGGCTGTGCGAGTGGTCCCCGGCGGCCGTCATAGCGAACCATCTGGCGGCTGCCATCGATCGACGAAGTCTGGAACATGACACCCATCAGCAGGCCATAGCGATACATCAGCTCGCACATTTCCGGCGGACAGTCGAAATCCGGCGACTTTCCGTCCGATCCGATCGTCCAGGTCTTGTGCATGATGGTTCGCGAGACATGCGACGTCAGGGGGCAGAACTTGAGGAAGCCTTTGCGATCGAATTCGCGCACAAATTCGGACGGTATGGTGCTTTCATGGACCAGATTTCCGAGCAGCTTGTCCTGGAAGGTTGGCACATTGGTGACCGTCACATGGTCTAGCTCATATTCTTTTGCCACCCGGTGCCAACGCAACATGAGTTCGGCGCGGCTCTGACAGCTCCCGATTTCGTCGCCCAAGAGCATCTGTCGTTCTGGCAGCATTTTTGATATTTTCGAAAGTTGATATCTGTTCGTAAGTTATCCCACAAATATATCAGTCGTGCCGAAAAGCTAGCACTTTTTGGAGGGGTATTGGTATTAATATGACTAATTCCTCACTGCTGCCACTTGAATTGGCGAGACTCTGTTTCCTTAGGTTTTACACGGTTAAAGCCGCTCTGTGGTCGCATGTGCTCCGGCACAGCATTGGTATGATTTGGCCGTCCGCCTCGTTGTGGCAGAATCGGTTGCGCGCAGATCTGCGCGTTGCCCGCGGGACCATCGGTCCTGCGTCGGAACCCGGGCATGTGGCGGTGCCCGCATTCCTGCGTGACTGTGGTCGCAAAAGGCTGCGCGGGAGGTTTTCGTGTTGCTCGGATGCGTTGTTGAACGGCGATCAATCCTTGTCGGGATAGTCGCCCTTCTTCTTGTTCATCAGGACTTCGAGATAACCCAGCATGACGGCCGAGACGACGAAGGTGAGATGGATCAGGGTGAACCACATTAACTGGCCGTCGGTGTATTTTGTCGCATTCAGGAAGATTTGCAGCAGATGGATCGATGAGATGGCGACAATCGAGGAAGCGACCTTGATCTTCAGGCTGCCGGCATCGAGCTTGCCGAGGAAGGAGACCTCGTCACCGGCGTTGTCGAACCGGCTGACGAAGTTCTCGTAGCCGGAAATCATCACCATCACGATCAGGCTTGCGACCAGGGCCGCATCAATCAGGCTGAGCATCGCGAGGATCATTTCAAACTCCTCGTAGGCAAACACGTTGCTGGCGATCTTGAGGAATTTGTAGCCGAAAGACAGCGCATAGATTGCGAGTGCCGCAACCAGGCCGAGATAGAACACGACCAGGATCCAGCGGCTCGAGAGAATGATTTTTTCGATGACCAGTTCCAGCGATTTCATGGCGACCTCGGCAAGCTTTGGATTTCTCCTGACTTAGCCGATGCAAGGCTTGCCGGACAAGGGTGATTGTTTAAACAGGGCATTCGGACAACCGGGCCTTGTCGATGATACGAAGTGCCGCGCGCGGACGGTGCCGATACTGGTCGTGGTGTGGCTGCGCCAAAATAGTCAGGGTTGCGGGCTTGCAACGATTGCATGGTGGGCCGATCTTCGGCCGCAAAACAGATGTGAGGAGACGGAAACTTGACGATCTTGTCCGATATCGAAATTGCCCGTGCGGCGAAAAAGCTTCCGATCCAGGCCATCGGTTCCAAGATCGGCATTTCGCCGGATGACCTCATCCCCTACGGCCACGACAAGGCAAAGATCTCGGCCGCTTTCATCGATGGACTTGCGGCGCGGCCGGACGGCAAGCTGATCCTTGTCACGGCGATCAATCCGACGCCAGCCGGCGAGGGCAAGACGACGACGACGGTCGGGCTCGGCGACGGGCTGAACCGGATCGGCAAGAGCGCGATCACCTGCATTCGCGAGGCCTCGCTGGGGCCATGTTTCGGGGTCAAGGGCGGGGCAGCCGGTGGCGGATATGCTCAGGTCGTGCCGATGGAAGAGATCAATCTGCATTTCACCGGCGATTTCCACGCCATCACCTCGGCGCACAATCTGCTGTCGGCACTGATCGACAACCACATTTATTGGGGCAATGAACTTGGCATCGACACCCGGCGCATCACCTGGCGGCGGGTGATGGACATGAACGACCGGGCTCTGCGCCAGATCGTGTCTTCGCTGGGAGGCGCTTCCAACGGCTATCCGCGCGAGACCGGATTCGACATTACCGTGGCGTCCGAAGTCATGGCCATTCTGTGTCTTGCGACCGATCTCGACGATCTCGAACAGCGGCTGGGCAATATCATCATCGGATATCGCCGCGACAAAAGCCCGGTTTTTGCCCGCGACCTGAAGGCCGACGGCGCGATGACGGTTCTGCTCAAGGAGGCCATGCAGCCGAATCTGGTGCAGACGCTGGAGAACAACCCGGCCTTCGTGCATGGCGGTCCCTTCGCCAATATCGCGCATGGCTGCAATTCGGTGATTGCCACGAAGACGGCGCTGAAGCTCGCCGACTATGTGGTCACCGAGGCCGGTTTCGGGGCGGATCTCGGGGCGGAGAAGTTCTTCGACATCAAATGCCGCAAGGCAGGCTTGCAGCCGGCCGCAGCGGTGATTGTCGCGACCGTTCGCGCGCTGAAGATGAATGGCGGTGTCGGCAAGGAGGAGCTTGGTCGCGAGGATGTGCAGGCTGTGACCCGCGGCTGCGCCAATCTTGGGCGCCACGTGGCGAATGTGCGCAAGTTCGGCGTGCCTGTCGTCGTTGCCATCAACCATTTCGTTTCGGATACCGATGCCGAGATCGAGGCGGTGAAGGATTATGTCTCGCATCTCGGCGCCGATGCGATCGTCTGCCGCCACTGGGCGGACGGTTCGGCCGGCATCGAGGAGCTGGCGCGCCGGGTGGCGGAAATGGCCGATAGCGGTGGTTCGCATTTCAAACCGCTTTATCCGGATGCGCTATCGCTGATGGAGAAGATCGAGACCGTTGCCTCGAAAATCTACCATGCCGGCGAAGTGACCAGCGACAAGGCGGTGCGCGACCAACTGCGGAACTGGGAAGAGCAGGGTTATGGGCACCTGCCGGTGTGCATGGCGAAGACGCAGTATTCGTTCTCGACCGACCCGACCCTGCGTGGGGCGCCGGAGGGCCATGTCGTGCATGTCCGCGAGGTTCGCCTGTCGGCCGGCGCCGGCTTTGTCGTGGCGATCACCGGGGAAATCATGACCATGCCCGGCCTGCCGCGGGTGCCGTCGTCGGAGAAGATTTTCCTCAACGACCAAGGCTATATCGAGGGGCTGTTCTGAGGCTCCATGTCCTCCGCCCATGCTCTCAGCCACCTGTCCTAAATGACTGTGATATTTTTGCCGAGACCGATGTGGTCATAATACATGATTAAAAGAATCATGTATTATTTCTTGACATAAACAATCATGTTTTATACGGCGTAAATGAGGCGACCGGTTCTGGTCGCCGCCATTTTGACGCAATCCCATTTGGCCAGTCCGCGCAGCATGACCTGCGCGGGAACGATCCGTCGTGGCCGCTGAAAGGAACATCGCATGGGTTTCCGGTCTCTCCGACCTGCATTGCTCGCCTGCACCGCACTCGCGGTGATTACATTTGCCATTCCGGCTCAGTCGCAGGAGGCCGCAGCGACGGCCGACAATGGTGATACCCAGCTGAGCACGATCGTGGTCAAGGGCAAGCGCGGAGCAAACAAGACACTCGTTTCCGACAGCCCGCAGGTCAGCCAGAGGACGGCAGAGGATCTGCGGCGGAACCAGATCAACAGTTTCAGGGATCTTGGCCGGTCGCTTGAGCCGGGCGTTGATTTCGTCAAATCCGAGGGTGGCGTGACGATCCGCGGCCTGGGCGGTCCACGCGTCCTGACGACGATCGATGGCATCCCGCTGCCCTATCTCGACAATTTTGCGCGACGCGGTGGTCCCGCCACCACGACGAACGTTGCCGGCGGCAGCGACAGCTTTGATTTTTCGTCTATCTCGACACTTGATGTTCTGCGCGGTTCGGACTCGAG
Organism: Rhizobium sp. 18065; assembly: GCF_902706095.1. Taxonomy (GTDB): domain Bacteria; phylum Pseudomonadota; class Alphaproteobacteria; order Rhizobiales; family Rhizobiaceae; genus Allorhizobium. The sequence continues at coordinate 84,947 of NZ_CACSJP010000005.1, read as the reverse complement.
TCGTCTGGGTTCCGGCGCGCTGGCCGGCGGTATCGCTCTGCGTACCCTTGAGCCGGAAGACCTGATCGGTGAGGGCAAGGACTGGGGCGGCATGGCGAAAGCCACGTTCGACAGCGAAGATATGAGCTTCGGTGGCTCGGCTGCGGTTGCCAAGCGCATAGAGAACACCTCCGTTCTCTTCCAAGGCACCTACAGGCGGGGGCAGGAGCGGCAGAACCAGGGAACGGTCGATGCGATCGGTGCAGCACGCACCGAGGCAAATCCTGGAGACTTCAACCAGAACAACCTGCTTTTCAAATTGCGGCAGGAACTGGAGGGAGGCCACACGGTCGGTCTGACGGCGGAGCGCTATCGCTACAATTCCGATACAGAACTGAAGACACTGACGGGCGCCACCACAGGTTCCAGCAGGATCTGGGCCGTCGGCGAATATGACGGGTTCGATGACACGGCGCGCGACCGCGTTTCGCTGGACTACAGTTTCCTCAACCCCGCTGAAGATGCCGTGGTGCAATCCGCTCGATTGTCCGTCTACTGGCAGGAAACAACCAAGAACGCCGGCGCGACCGGACGTCGTGTGGGGGCCATTGCCGGGCCATGGCTGCGTGACAACGAATTGCAGGAAAGTGCCATCGGTTTCACCGGCAATGTGGTGAGCGAGTTCAATACCGGCAATCTGACGCACGAATTAACGATCGGCGCCGATGGTGCCTTGCTCGATACGAGCCAGTTCGTGACCGGCATCGACGCCTGCACACTCGGCACAGTGACAGCCGGTTGCTCGAACCTCAAGTCGAACCAGTCCGACATGCCAGACGTCGACGGCAAGAAGTTCGGTTTCTACATCGACGACAAGATCTCGATGGAAAACAGCGCCTTCTCGCTGACGCCGGGCATTCGCTTTGATTGGTATGACTACGAACCCAAGCTGACGGACGCCTATGCCATCAACAACGGCTATCTGAAGGCTGGTCTTCCCGAGAGCAGCGATGGCAGCCGCCTCAGCCCGAAGCTGCTGGCCAGCTACGATCTGACCGATGAGGTGCAGGTCTATGCCCAGTGGTCGATGGCCTATCGCGCGCCGACGGTAAACGAACTCTATCTCGACTTCGTCAACACCGGATATGCCGTGGTCGGCAATCCGGAGCTTGAGGCGGAAACGTCGAACTCGTTCGAAATCGGCAGCAAAGTCGAATTCACCGATTTCGTCGCACGTTTTGCCGCCTATCACAGCCGCTACAAGAACTTCATCGAACAGACGACCACATTCGGTGACCCGACCTATGGCATGCTGACGCAGTACAACAACCTGAAGCATGTGGATATTTCCGGCTTCGAATTCAGTCTGCGCAAAGACTTCGACAACGGTCTCTTCGTGCATGCCGGCGGTGCCTATGCCTACGGCAAGGACAAGGACGCCGACAGCTATCTTCGCTCGGTGGCCCCGTTCAAAGGCGTGGTCGGCTTCGGTTTCGAACAGCAGACATGGGGTACGGATCTCAGCCTCATTGCCGCGGCCGGCATGCGTGATGATGGTCTGGCAACGACCTTTGATGCGCCGGGCTACGGTGTGGTCGATCTGACCGCGTGGTGGGAGCCCGAGCAAACAAAGGGCCTGCGCATCCAGGCTGGCATCTACAATTTGCTCGACAAGACCTATTACAATGCGGTCAGCATGAAAGACTTCAACCCGACCACGGTGCCGGGCACCGGCAACACCAACCAGCCGATCGAGTATTACTCCGAACCCGGCCGGACCTTCAAAATCTCGTTGACGCAGAAGTTCTAAGTCTTGCTTCGGCGGGGGTAAGGGAAGGGCGGCGTCTTCGGACGCCGCCTTTTTCCGTTACCGGCAATATCTGAACCCGCTCTTCCGCTTGATCACGTCAAGATGGAGGTGGTCCTGATGGGCTGCGTCGCTTCCGGGCGAGAGCACCGTGGTAAAATAGAGGCAGGCAAACGCGTTCAGGCTGCGCTGGAAGGCGGCGGCGAATGTGCCGTCATCCTGTTTGGCAATCACCATGGGCACTGTGCCGCGCTCGAAAGTGAGGGCGGCGATATCGACTGCATTGCCGCGGGCATGCTCGGAGATCTTTCCTGTCTCGGCACTGTTGCGGTTGCGGCAGATATAACCCGATGCGTGGCTGACGGATTTCAGCGCGCCCATATCGGACAGGCTGAGGTTTGCTGCGGGGACGATCATGTCACGGGTCATGCGCGCCATTTGCAGCGCTGTCTCGCAACGGAATGTGCCCTCAGGCTTCAGGGCAACGGATGGTGAAAGGCTGGTGACGGTAATCGGCCGGTCCATGCCGCAGCCATTGCCATCGTCGACCCGCTTGTCCTCCTTGAATGTCGCGCCCATAGCCGTCAACGCTGCTGTGCAGGCCTTGTAGGTCGATTCATCCTCAGTCTCGATCGGAATTGTCGCTTCCGCGGCCGGTTCCTGTGGAGGTGCGGGTGCGGGTGCTGGCGTTGGCACCGGCGCTGCTTCTGGCTTGCTGTCCGGCGATGGTGTGTTGGAAGACTGGCCATCGGTTTCTGACTGGCCATCGGGTTTTGACCGCTCTGGCGCTGGCGGGGTATCTGCTCCCGGCGTTACCTCTGGCTTTTCCGTAGGCGTCGGCACAGGTGTTGCTGCGGGCGTGTCGACAGGGCGCTCAGTTGGGGCCTCCATCGGCGCTTCGGATTGTGGTTTCGCTTCGGGGACAGGGCCTTGTGCCGGCAGGGCTGCGCCAAGAAGCCAGAAGATGGCCAGACATGCACCAGATATGTTCCGCATTCCGCTTGTCGTCTCCGATTTCTGCGGGTCAACGGTTGGGAACGGCATAAGTTCAGATCGAGGGTGCGCGTGTGCGTCGAATCGCGCTTGCGCGGGGGCAAAGAGCAGGTTATCAAAAACGCCATGAAGATCGTTTTGAACAACATTGCTTGGTGGTGGGTACGCTAACGCGGCCTTGACCAATCATGTCTTGAGACGATTGAACCCAAAGCCGCCCGGATCAGACCTGAGGCGGCTTTTTTGTATTCAGGCGCCTTCCAACCGGGCCATGAAAGACGGAGAGAGACTGGAATGTCGACGATCATGCGGGAAGACGGGAGCGAGGCCTATGTAACGCGCGGTGGTGTCACCGTGACGCGGCGGCGGCGGCCGACACCCTATGCCGACGCCGTCAGCACCTATGTCGACAAGCTCGACGAGCGGCGCGGCGCGGTGTTTTCGTCGAACTACGAATATCCGGGCCGTTACACCCGCTGGGACACCGCCATCGTCGATCCGCCGCTTGGCATCTCCTGCTTTGGCCGCAAGGTTTGGATCGAGGCCTATAACGGCCGCGGCGAGGCACTGCTGACGCTGATCGCCGACAAGCTGGCAACCGTTGTCGATCTCGATCTTGGCGCCCGCAGCGAGCGGCGCCTCGATCTGGAGGTCAAGGTTCCGGACCGTGTCTTCACCGAGGAAGAGCGCTCGAAAATCCCGACCGTGTTTACCGTGCTGCGCGCCGTTGCCGATCTTTTCCATTCCGAGGAAGATGCGGCGATCGGCCTGTTCGGCGCCTTCGGCTACGATCTCGCCTTCCAGTTCGACTCGATCAAGCTGTCATTGCAGCGCCCGGAAGACCAGCGCGACATGGTGCTTTTCCTGCCGGACGAAATCCTGGTCGTCGACCACTATTCGGCCAAGGCGTGGATCGATCGCTATGATTTCACCAAGGGCGATGTGACGACGGAGGGCAGATCGGAAGAGATTGCACCGGAGCCGTTCGAGCACACCGACACGATCCCGCCGCGCGGCGACCATCGTCCGGGCGAATATGCCGAGCTTGTCACCAAGGCCAAGGAAAGCTTCCGCCGCGGCGACCTGTTCGAGGTCGTGCCAGGGCAGAAATTCATGGAACGCTGCGACAGCAAGCCGTCGCAGATCTCCAAGCGGCTGAAGGAAATCAATCCGTCGCCCTATTCCTTCTTCATCAATCTCGGCAACCAGGAATATCTGGTCGGCGCCTCGCCGGAAATGTTCGTCCGGGTCAATGGCCGGCGCATCGAGACCTGCCCGATCTCGGGCACGATCAAGCGTGGTGACGATCCGATCGCAGACTCGGAACAGATCCTCAAGCTGCTCAACTCCAAGAAGGACGAGAGCGAGTTGACCATGTGCTCGGATGTTGACCGCAACGACAAGTCCCGCGTTTGCGAACCGGGCTCGGTCAAGGTCATCGGCCGTCGGCAGATCGAGATGTATTCGCGCCTCATCCATACCGTCGACCATATCGAGGGCCGGTTGCGCGACGATATGGACGCCTTCGACGGTTTTCTCAGCCATGCCTGGGCGGTTACCGTGACCGGTGCGCCGAAGCTCTGGGCCATGCGCTTCATCGAAGCGCATGAAAAGAGCCCGCGTGCCTGGTATGGTGGGGCGATCGGCATGGTCGGCTTCAACGGCGACATGAATACGGGGCTGACACTGCGCACCGTGCGCATCAAGGACGGCATTGCCGAAGTGCGCGCCGGTGCGACGCTCCTGAATGACAGTATCCCGGAAGAAGAAGAGGCCGAAACCGAACTGAAGGCATCCGCCATGATTGCAGCCATTCGCGACGCAAAGACAGGCAATGACGCGAAGAACAAGCGCGGCGTGGCCGCTGTCGGGCAGGGGATCAATATCCTGCTGGTCGACCATGAAGACTCGTTTGTGCATACGCTTGCCAACTATTTCCGCCAGACGGGGGCAACGGTGAACACCGTGCGTTCGCCGGTTGCGGACGAGGTTTTCGACAGGCTCAATCCGGATCTCGTCGTGCTGTCGCCGGGGCCGGGAAGCCCGAAGGACTTCGACTGCAAGGCGACGATCAAGAAGGCGCGGGCTCGGCAATTACCGATCTTCGGCGTCTGCCTCGGCCTGCAGGCGCTGGCCGAAGCCTATGGCGGCGAGTTGCGCCAGCTTGCGGTTCCGATGCACGGAAAGCCGTCGCGCATCCGCATTCTTGAGCCCGGTCTGGTGTTTTCGGGTCTCGCCAAGGAAGTGACTGTTGGTCGCTATCACTCGATCTTTGCCGATCCGGCGACGCTTCCCCGCGAATTCATGATCACGGCGGAAAGCGAAGACGGCACGATCATGGGCATCGAGCACACCAAGGAACCGGTGGCCGCCGTGCAGTTCCATCCGGAATCGATCATGACGCTTGGCCAGGACGCCGGCATGCGGATGATCGAGAACGTCGTGGCGCATCTGGCGAAGCGGGCCAAGGTGAAAGCCGCCTGATACCGGTTTCGGCGGGTTGACCCGCCGTTAAACTCTGTGCTTTAGACTGCGCGAACTCAAAACCGCCTGCGCTCCGTCGCGGGCGGTTTTGCATTTTGGGATTGCGCCTTGCAATTCGCTCGCATCTGCACGGACAAACATGATGGTCGGAACACAAGACAACCTGGTTCAGCGGCTCGCCTTCTGGGGCATTCCGCTGGCGTTCGGCGTCATGGGGCTGAAGCTCCTGGCCTGGTGGCTCACCGGCTCGGTGGCGCTGCTGTCGGACGGGCTGGAATCGACTGTCAACGTGATCGCGGCCTTTATTGCCTATTTCGTCATCCGATACGCGCAAAAGCCGGCCGATGACGACCATCCCTATGGTCACCACAAGGCCGAATACCTGTCGGCGGTCGTCGAGGGTGTGCTGATCGTCGTGGCAGCATTGTTGATCATCAACGAGGCCGCGGCAGCACTTGCCGACCCGCAGGTGCTGAATGCGCCGGCGCTCGGCCTGGCGATCAATTTTGTTGCCGGTCTGATCAATCTCATCTGGGCGCGCACGCTGATCCGGGTTGGCAAGTCGCATCGCTCGCCGGCGCTTGCGGCCGACGGCCACCACATCATGTCGGATGTGGTGACCTCGATCGGCGTTCTGGTCGGTCTCGTTCTGGTCGTGATCACCGGCTATGCGATCCTCGATCCGCTTCTCGCCATCCTGGTAGCCTGCAACATCATCTTCCAGGGCTGGAAGGTGATCAGCACCTCCGTCGATGGCCTGATGGACAAGGCGGTTGAGGTCAGCGACGTGGAGGCGATCAAGAAAGCGATTGCCGAGAATGCAGAGGGGTCGCTGGGGGTGCATTATCTGCGCACCCGGCGCGGTGGTGCGGTGACATTCGTCGCCTTCGATCTTGTGGTGCCGGCCGATATGACGGTGGTCGAGGCGCACCAGATCTGCGACCGGCTGGAAGCTGCGGTCAAGGCGGTGCTTCCGGGTGGCCGTGTGACCATCCATGTGGAACCGGAAAGCGAAGAGGCCCACGGCGTGGGCGTAGCGGTAAAAGGATAAGACTATGAGCATGACCGATGTATCGGGACTGTCGCAGCTCGGCCATGCGGTCGAAGCGCCGACCAGCCCGGAGACTGCCGTGATGGAGCGGGTGCCAAACGGCAATGCCGGAACGGACTACGTGGTGCGCTTCACCGCGCCCGAATTCACCTCACTCTGCCCGATGACCGGACAGCCGGATTTCGCCCATATCGTCATCGACTACATTCCCGGTGACTGGCTGGTCGAATCGAAATCGCTGAAGCTGTTCCTGTTTGCCTTCCGCAATCACGGTGCCTTTCATGAGGATTGTTCGATCTATATCGGCAAGCGCATTGTCGAGCTTCTGGATCCGAAGTGGCTGAGGATCGGTGCCTACTGGTATCCGCGCGGCGGCATTCCGATCGACGTCTTCTGGCAGACCGGCGAAGCGCCGGCAGGCGTCTGGTTGCCGGAGCAGGGCGTTGCAACTTATCGCGGCCGAGGCTGAAGCTGGTTTTCACGCTTCAAGCCTGAAGTGAGGTGCTGGCGAAAGGCTACTCCCGGCAAGGGTTTGCCGGTATTTGCGAAGAGCTTGAATCAAACGAGAAACGGCGGCCAATGGCCGCCGTTCGCATGTCTGGATATTGGTGTGCAATCAGCCGAAGGCGATTGCGGCACCACCGATGACGGTTGCTACGCCAAGCAGGCGAGCGACAACCGGGCCGAAGCGGTTGAGGGCGATCCCGAGGCCGAGGCCTGCGACATGCAGGCCGGCGGTGGCGATCAGGAAGCCAAGGCCGAACTGGAGGGCGCCGGCGGTGCCGAGTTCTCCACCATGGGCATGGCCGTGAAACAGGGCGAATGCTGCGACGACAGCGGCAGAGGCTGCAACCGGCAGGCGGACGGCGGCCGCGACCAGCAAGCCGAGGCCGATGACCGAGGCGAGGATTGCCGGTTCGACGAAGGGCAGGTCAATGCCGGCAACAGCAAGTGCAAAGCCGATGGCCATCGTGCCGACGAAAGCGGTTGGCACAGCCCAGAGCGCGCGGCCGCCGATCTGCGAGGCCCAGATGCCGACGGCAACCATCGCCAGAATATGGTCGGCGCCGAACAGCGGGTGCGACAGGCCTGCCATCATCGAACCGTGTTCTTCCGGGTTCAGGTGAGCAAAGGCCGGGGCAGCGGCGGCGGCAAAAATGGCTGCTGTGTAGGAAAGGCGTTTCAACATTTTATGTCCCTCTATTTGGTCGACTCAAGGCGGCCGTGTTCGGTCCCGCCACCTCGTCTCTGTATGTCATCCTTGACAGTAACGTAAGCTGTTTGGCGCTGTCCATGGCAATGTCGGGTGCGAAACTACGTCGAATGCCGCAGATGGGCGGTGCATGCTGCGGCAGTCGGTGGCGCAGATGGGATGTGGATCGTTCGAACGGTGACAGTCAAGCGTTTCCAGGTTCGCCCGGATTTCGCCCGTGATCGGCCCTTGGCAGGTCGCAAGCGATCCTGTGGCGATAAATCATCTGTGCAGCCGCTTCATCGGAGGAATGCGGCTTGATCGGATTTAGACCTTTCGCTATCGGCGGGTTGTGCTTAGGCTCGGGTCTTATGGCATCAAACGAACTGGGGGCAGGCAGGCGGACCCGGCCCTACTTCAATTGGGGCGCATGCCCTATATAGGAAGCAGTGCAAGCGTATCGGCGGATGGGATGAGGCTATGCGGCCAATGATTGTGACGTGCGGAAAATCAGTTTTTCAAACTTTCCTGCTGGCAGCGGCCTGTGTCGGGCTTTTTGTGCAGTCCGCTCAGGCTGCCGACGATTGCCGCGCTTCTCCGGCGCCGGGGATCAATTGGGAGGATTGCGACAAGAAGCTGATCATGCTGGACAGCAGCGATCTCAGCGGTGCAATTCTCGCCCGGACGGATTTCACCTCGACGGATCTCAGAAGCAGCAATCTGACCAAGGCAAACCTGGAGAAGGCGGTCCTGGTGCGCGCCAGCTTTGCCGGGTCGATTGCCACGGGCGCGCGCTTTGCGAGGATTGAAGCCTACCGGACCGATTTCAGCCAGCTCGATGCTCTGGGCGCCGTTTTCAGCGGCGCCGAATTGCAGCGGTCCATCTTCACCCAGGCGAAGCTTGGCGATGCGGATTTCACCAAGGCTGATCTGGGACGCTCGCAATTCGACCGAGCCGATGTCGGCGGCAGCCGTTTCTCGTTGGCCAATCTTGCGCGCGCCGACTTTCGCGGGGCGACATTTGCCAAGCCGGTCGATTTCGACCGTGCTTTCTTCTTCCTCACCCGCATCGAAGGCGTCGATCTGACGGCTGCGACAGGGCTCACCCAGTGGCAGGTGGACATGGCTTGCGGCGATGCGCAAACAAGGCTGCCGGCCGGTCTGAATGCACCCGCCAGCTGGCCCTGCCAGTTTCAGCAGGAATAACCGCGACAAGATCGGGTATCCGACAGTTGTCTGGTCCCGCTGGCGGCTGGCTCTGCGGTTAGACCTGGGTGACTGCTGCCTGCGCCTGCTCGATCGAGAGAGCCTCGGTCACAGCCAGATCGGCCATGGCGAGTGCCGCCTCGCGCGATTTAGCCGCGGCGACGAAGCGTCCATTGTGACAGAAACTAGCGCCAGCGATGCCGCAGGCAGCTTCCAGATCGCCGTTGGTCAGGCCCGCCCAGGCGGCCGGCAGATCGGCTCGGACCTCAAAGCCCTCGTCCGCACGGCGGATGGTGGTCAGGCACCAGTCCTTGTCGCGCGGGTGCACCACGAACAGAAGGTGATCGGCACCCGCCTTCAGAATGGCCGGGCGGAAGGGCATGCCCATCGGTAGTTCCAGCACGCGACCCGCGCCGGTATCGACGATCGCCTGATGCACAAGGCCCTCGGCACGCAATTTTGCGGCACTGCCGGCGATCCGCGCCTCGACAAAGCTGCGGGCAACGGCCAGCGCCGCATGGAAGCAGCGATCAATGGCTTCAGGGTCGGTTTCATCAAATACCGGCTTTAGTGTTTCCAGAAGCGTCGGCAGCGTCAGTCCTGCCAGCGGCCCCGCGATCGACGGGCTGAGGGCGCCGTTATCAACCAGGTCGATCGGCAGAACGAAGCTCGCATCGAAGGACGCATGTACCTTGTCAATATGCGCCTCGGGCACGCCTGAAGCTGCGAGATAGTCGCGGCCATAGTGTTTCCAGATCAAACCGAATGAGCTGTAGGGCTGGCCATCATCGCGCAGCGGTGCACCGCGCTGGTGATGGTCAAAGATCTGCGCTTGCGCGTCATAGGCGCCACCAACGTCGTAGATGATGCGGTCCGAACCGGGGCTGATCCATTCGGGTGCCCGGCTGCGGACGATCCGAGCCTGGGGGAATAGCTTGGTGAGGATGACGCTGGACAGAAGCTCGTCGGCATGGAAGCCACCGGAATGGGTGACGAGGAAGTCTGGGATCATGCCGGGATACGCCTTGTGGGTTGCTGGGGCCTGCTTGTAGTTGGCACCAGATACCTGTTGCGGGATGTCATCTCAACCCGCCAAGTGCGCATTTGGCCGCAATCGGCGTATTTGGAAGCTCCGGCGCGGCCTTTTGATCTCGCGTGATGTCTTGAGCCGCCTGGCGCCACACATAGACGCATTTCTCCAATGCCAGAGGCAAGCGTTGCCTGACTTCGTCAGGAAATCGCGGTGATCTCCAGTTCCTGACCAGCCGCCTCGACGATGTCGCCGACAGTCTTGCCGATCAGCATCTTCGCCACCGGGGATACGAAGGAAATCGATCCGGTCTTCGGATCGGCCTCGTCCTCGCCGACGATCCGATAGGTCTGCACACGCCCGTCGTCTCGGCTGAAGGTCACAGTGCTGCCGAAGGCGACAGTATCCGTCGATCCCGGCTGCGGGATAAGCTGCGCAGTGTGAAGCCTGGCCGCAAAGTAGCGGGTATCGCGCAAAGGTGTTGCCGCCTGCCGGCGCCGTTCATTGACGTCCTCGATCCCGGCCGTTGCCTCATAGGCGTCGCGCGCCTGGCGCAGGTGCTGTTCAAGCGCCTTCAGTCCGGCCTCCGTGACAAGGTTCGGATGCGGTGAAATCGGCCGGTCGGGCAGCAGGGTTTCTGCAGCCGTTTCGGAACTTTCTTCCTTGGTGAAGGCAACGCTCAATCTTCAACTCCGTCACAGTGCGGCACGCTTTGAATGCCCGAAGGGCCGCCATGTTTGTCAATAGTTTGCACAAAAGCGCAATGCACGCGCCATCGATGGCAAACCTTACGTCACCGCCTTATTTTTTCGGATGCGCATCCAGCACTTCGGCGCATCTCGACAAGCTCAGCCCCTCGCCATCGGTGTCGTTCGACGCGCGGATCGTCATGATATGGTTCGATTTGTCGGCGGTAATCTGCAATTCGCAAAACAGTTGCTGATATTGCGGCGGCGAAATCATTTCAGGTCCCCAGCCCGGATCGCGGGCAATGACGCGGGTTTCGGTCACGGTCTGTCCTGAGCCGGTCTGGCGCGTCTCCGTGCGCACGACGGTGCGGGCCGGTTCGGGCATGGTGTAGGTCGGAGGAATATAGCGTGTCTTGTCACCGCCGCGCCATGTGAAGATGATCGTGCCGTTCGACAGGGGATATTCGCTGACCGGTGGACCATACTGCATGAAAAAGGAATCGATCGGCTGGCCGACCCAGCGTGACTGGATCACCTGCTGGGCTTCTTCTGTCGTGGTGCAGCCGGCGAGCGCCATGAATGCGGCGAGGATGGCGTGGCGAAACTTCATGATCGTGGTCCCTGTCAGGCGCATTCCGAAAGTCATTCAGTGAAGGCGATTGGCCGGATGGACTGCGCAGTCACGCAATCCCGCCGTTGATCAGTTAGCGCAGTGTCTCATTGCCAGACAAGATGGCGGACCGCTCCGTGCCCATATTTGGCCCGTTCCATCCCCCGTTAAAGTGCTGCGGTTTACGCTTGTCTGTCCGGGTACGATCCCCATATTGCATTGTGAATTAAGAGCCTGGCACCATGCCGGGCAAGGAGTTGCCATTGATCGCGTTTGACAACAGCTACAGTCGGTTGCCCGAGCACTTCTTTCGCCCGGCCAAGCCCGCCGCAGCCGCACAGCCACAGTTGATCCGCTACAATCAGGCACTGGCCGATCAGCTTGGCATTGCGCTTGATATCGGCGATACCGCGCGGCTGGCGCAGATTTTTTCCGGGCAGGTGCTGCCGGTCGGCGCCGAGCCGATCGCCATGGCCTATTCTGGCCATCAGTTCGGTCATTTCAATCCGCAGCTCGGCGATGGCCGAGCGCTACTGCTCGGCGAGGTGATCGATCAAGAGGGACGTCGACGCGACATCCAGCTGAAAGGCGCCGGTCCGACAGCCTTTTCCCGCAACGGAGATGGGCTTGCAGCGCTTGGTCCGGTGCTGCGTGAGTATATCGTCTCCGAGGCGATGGCAGCCCTTGGCATTCCGACGACACGGGCGCTTGCGGCCGTGCTGACCGGTGAACCGGTGATCCGCGAGACGGTGCTGCCGGGGGCCGTGTTCACCCGGGTCGCCGCCAGCCATATCCGCGTCGGCACGTTCCAGTATTTCGCCGCGCGCGGTGATACCGATGGAGTGAAGACACTCGCCGATCATGTGATCGAGCGGCATTATCCCGAAGTCACCGGCGCGGAAAATCCCTATGCGGCGCTGCTGTCGGCCATTTCGGTGCGTCAGGCCGAACTGATCGCCCGCTGGCTGTCGGTCGGCTTCATCCATGGGGTGATGAACACCGACAACGTCGCGATCTCCGGCGAGACGATCGATTTCGGTCCTTGCGCCTTTCTCGACGAGTATGATCCGAAGAAGGTGTTTTCCTCGATCGACCAGCGCGGCCGCTATGCCTATGCCAACCAGCCGGGTATCGGCCAATGGAACATCGCGCGGCTGGCGGAATGCCTGCTGCCGTTGCTGGATGAAGACGAGGAAAAAGCCGTCGAGGTGGCCAATGGCGTCTTGTCCCAGTTCGGCGACGTCTTCCAGGCGGCCTGGCTTGCGGCCTTCCGCGCCAAGCTCGGTCTTGTGGGTGAAAAAGATGAAGACAGGATGCTGGTCAGCGACTTCCTTGATCTGATGCAAAGAGGCGAGGCGGATTTCACGCTGACGTTTCGCGCCCTTTGCAAACTTGCCGGGGGGGCGGATGACGCGGTGCTGGAGGCGCAGTTTGCCGATCCGGCGGGGCTTGCCGATTGGCTCGTCCGCTGGCGTGAGCGTCTGCAAGGCGGTCGCTCCGCGGCGGAGATCCAGGCTCAGATGGAGACCGTCAATCCCGCTCTGATCCCGCGCAATCACAGGATCGAGGAGGCCATCCAGGCGGCAATCTACAACGATTTTTCGTTCTTCCACCGGCTGTCTGACGCTTTGCGGAAACCCTTCGCGGAAGACCCGGATGTGGCCGATTTATGCCAGCCACCTAGGCCGGAACAGCGCGTGACACGCACCTTCTGCGGAACATAGAGAAACGGCGGGGCATCCAGATCTTGACCCGCCGCCTATTTTCAGCTGATCAGAATTCTTCCCAGCTGTCCTGCTTCAATGCGGTGTTGCCGATCGAGGCCGGCATGCGGGCCGGGGCGGTGGCGGGCGTAGGGCGTGCCGCTGGTCGAGGGGCAGAGGCCTGCAGCTTTGTCGCGTTGGCGACCGGGCGCATGGGGGCTGAGGCGTTTGCGCGGTCCTGCACGCCTCGCGCTTGCGCTTCAGAGCCGGGTTCGCGGCGTTGCTTGCGTCGGTCGAGCTTGAAGCTCTGGACCAGCGTCACCAGATGGCTGGCGCCGCTCGACAGATTCTCGCTGACGGCGCTGATGCCGGTGACCATTGCCGCATTCTGCTGGGTCATCTGATCGAGCGAGGAGACCGTCGAGTTGATCTCCTGCAAGCTGGTCGCCTGTTCCGTTGCGGCAGTGGCGATCGCCTCGACATTGCCGTTGATCGATTCGACGAAGTGCTCGATCCGGGTCAGTGCCTCGCCGGTTTCGCCGACCAATCTGACACCTTCCTGCACTTCGGTGGTCGATTTGGCGATCAGGCCGGAGATTTCCTTGGCGGCCTTGGCCGAACGCTGCGCCAGTTCGCGGACTTCCTGTGCAACCACGGCAAAACCCTTGCCGCTTTCGCCGGCACGCGCTGCCTCGACGCCTGCGTTCAGCGCGAGAAGGTTGGTCTGGAAGGCAATTTCATCGATGACGCTGATGATATTGGTGATTTCTTTCGAGGCTCCCTCGATGCGGCCCATGGCGTTGACCGTTGCCTTGACCACTTCCACGGATTCGGTCGCAGCCTGGCGCGCATTGCTGACCAGCTTGCGGGTGTCGACTGCGCGGGCGCTCGATTCCTTCACTGTTCCGGTGATCTGCTCAAGTGCTGCCGATGTCTGCTCAAGGGCCGTCGCCTGCTGTTCTGAACGCTGGGCCAGACCGGCCGCGTTGTCGTGCATCTCGAGGCTCTTCGACGATACAACGGTCGTTTCCGCCAGTACGTCCTCCAGCGTTTCCTGGAATTTGCCAATCGCGGTATTGAAATGCGCGCGCAGGTGTTCGAATTCCGGCGTAAACGGCTCATCGATGGTCATGCGGATATTGCAATCTGCCAGACGCTCAAGGCCTGCGCCGACCTGCTTCAGCGCGGTGACGCGACCGCTGATGTCGGTGGCAAACTTGACGACCTTGAACACCTTGCCCTCGTCATCGAGGATCGGGTTGTAGGTGGCCTGGATATAGATCGGCTGGCCGTCCTTGCGAAGCCGGGTGAATTCGTCGCTGACAAACTGGCCGGCTGCCAGGCGCGGCCAGAAAGCCGCATAGTCGTTTGATGCCGCGTAACCCGGCTCGCAGAACATGCGGTGATGCTGGCCGGCAATATCGGCCAGGGTATAGCCGAGTGCGGAGAGGAAATTCTCGTTTGCTGTGAGGATCTGGCCATCCGGGGTGAATTCGATCACCGCCTGTGCCCGCGACAGGGCCTCAAGCTTGCCGTTGCTGTCGAGCGACCGCATCTTGCTTTCGGTGATGTCGGAGGCGATCTTGATGACCTTGTAGGCCTTGCCGCGGCGCATGACCGGGTTATACGAGGCCTCGATCCAGATCGGTTTGCCGTTCTTGCCGAAGCGCTTGTACTGGCCGCGATCGAACTTGCCCGATGCCAGTCGTTGCCAGAATGCGGCATAGTCAGGCGAGGCGGCGTCTGCCGGATTGACGAAGATCCGATGATGCTTGCCGACGATGTCCTCAAGGCGGTAGCCGAGCGCTTTGCAGAAGTTCTCGTTGGCGGTCAGGATCGTCCCGTCCGTGCTGAACTCGATGATTGCCTGGGAGCGGCTGAAGGCATCGAGAACGGATTTTGTATCTTGGAAATCGATGGTTGGAAAAGGCATGGGAGGCTCCAAATGAACTCCCCTGAATTGTAGTAGTTTAAATTTAAATCTTACTTAAAACGTGCATACAATGTGTATTAGAGTATCTCGATGTGTTGTTGTTTTGGCGACAGGGCGGATAGTGGGTATTGGAGCGTCCCTGTCACCCGACTTGCCGAATGTTCCCTGCACCTGTCGCGCGGGCGACATCGGCTGTTGTCATTTTGCCGCTGGCTGGCAGATTGTCAGCGGATAAGTGGTCGTGCAACACTTGGAGAATGTCGCAGACAGGCTGCAATTGTGCGACTGCTCACCCTAAAATCGACCTCAACATCAATCATTCTCGCAGGCAGGGTTGCAGGCTATGGCAGAGTTTCCGTCCAAGGCAAAAGTCGTCATCATCGGTCTCGGAGGGATCGTCGGCGCCTCCATCGCCCATCATCTCATCGAGCGGGGTTGGGACGACATCGTCGGTATCGACAAGTCGGGCATCCCGACCGATATCGGCTCGACAGCGCATGCCTCGGACTTCTGTTACACCACGAGCCACGACTATCTGTCGGTGTGGACGACCCAGTATTCGATCGATTTCTTCGAGAAGATGGGTCACTACGCCCGCATCGGCGGCCTGGAAGTGGCGCGCACCGGCGATGATACCTGGATGGAAGAGATCAAGCGCAAGCTGTCGTCTGCCAAGGCGTTCGGCACCCGCGCCCATTATGTCTCGCCGGCCGAAATCAAGGCAAAGTTTCCGCTGATCGAGGAAGACCAGGTGATGGGCGGCCTTTTCGATCCGGACGCCGGCCTTGTCATTCCGCGTTCGCAGACGGTTGCCGGCAAGCTTGTCGATACGGCTGAGAAATCGGGCAAGCTCACCGCATTTGCCAATACCCCGGCCCAGTCGCTGATCGTCGAGGGCGGTCGCATCAAGGGTGTCGTCACCCATCGCGGCACGATCATGGCCGATCACGTCATCGTCTGCGCCGGTCTCTGGGGCCGTCTGATTGCCGAAATGGTCGGTGAAGACCTGCCGGTCATGCCGGTCGACCATCCACTGACCTTCTTCGGGCCGTATAACGAATTCGAAGGCACCGGCAAGGATATCGGCTATCCGCTGCTGCGCGACCAGGGCAATTCCGCCTATATGCGCGACACCGGCGACCCGAAGACATCGGAAGGCGGCCAGATCGAGTGGGGTTATTACGAGACCACCAATCCGCGCATGTGCCATCCGCGCGAACTGCTGGAGAAGCATGAGGCGCGCCTGTCGCCGTCGCAGCGCGATCTCGACATGGAGCAGATCATCGAGCCGCTCGAGCGCGCCATGGAACTGACGCCGATCCTCGGCGAACTCGGCTATAACGAAGGTCATTCGTTCAACGGTCTGCTGCAGGTGTCTGCCGCCGGCGGTCCGTCCTGTGGCGAAAGCCAGAAGGTGCGCGGTTTGTGGTACTGCGTTGCCATCTGGGTCAAGGACGGCCCGGGCTACGGCAAGCTGATCGCCGACTGGATGACCGACGGGCGCACCGAGATCGACCACAACTCGATCGACTATGCCCGCTTCTATCCGCATCAACTGACCGAAGACTTCATTGCCAACCGCTGCTTCGAGGCGGCGCAGAAGATCTATTTCCCGGCCGTGCACACCCGCGAGCCCTATGCGTCGAGCCGTGGCGCCAAGCGTTCGCCCTTCCATGAGCGCGAAAAGGAACTCGGCGGCTATTTCATGGAACTCGGCGGCTGGGAGCGTGCGCATGGCTACAAAGCCAACGAGCATCTGCTGGAAAAATACGGCGACCGCGTGCCGGTGCGTGAAAACGAGTGGGACAACCGCCATTTCTGGCGCGTCTCGAATGCCGAACATCTGGCGATGAGCGAGGATTGCGGCATCGTCAATCTCAGCCATTTCCACATGGTCGACATCGAAGGCCCCGACCATGTCGAACTGCTCGAATGGCTCTGCGCTGCCAAGATCGGTGGCGACGGCAATATCGGCAAGGGTATCTACACCCACTTCCTCGACGACGAGGGCATGGTGCGGGCCGACTTCACCGTCATCCGCATGGCCGACCGTTGCCGGTTGATCAACGGGGCGGATGCCGGCCCGCGCGACTTCCACTACATGAAGCGCGTCGCTGAGGATCGTGGCCTCGACGTGACGATCACCGACGTCTCGGAAAAGTTCATCACCATCGGCATCTGGGGCCCGAATGCCCGCGACACGCTGAAGAAGGTGGTTTCCGAGCCGGCCGGCCTCGATCCGGAAAACTTCGCCTTCGCCCAGATCAAGCAGATCGAGATCGGCGGCAAACCGGTCACCGCATTCCGCATTTCCTATGTCGGCGAGCAGGGCTGGGAACTGCACATGAAGTACGAAGACGGCCTTGCCGTCTGGGATGCCCTGCGTGCGACAGGCGTCATGGCGTTTGGCGTCGAGACCTATGCCAATTCGCGGCGCATGGAAAAGAGCCTGCGCCTGCAGAATGCCGACCTGCTTACCCAGTACAACCTGATCGAAGCCGATCTGGCGCGTCCGAAGGTCAAGGAAGCCGATTTCCGCGGCAAGGCCAAGCATCTCGAATACAAGGCGCGGGACAAGCAGCCGGCGATGCTCTGCACGCTGGTGATGACGGAAAACACCGATGCCAAGGGCGTCAAGCGCTATCCGGTCGGCTCGCTGCCGGTCATGGACCCGGCAACCGGCGACGTGCTCATCGACAGCCTCGGCCGACGCTCCTACACGACCTCGATCGCGTTTGGCCCGACGATTGGCAAGAATATCGCGCTCGCCTATCTGCCGCAGGACTATTGCGAAGTGGGGCGGAAGCTGAATGTCGAGTATTTCGGCGAGACCTATCCGGTGGAAGTGGCCGGGGTTGGCTACAAGCCGCTGTATGATGCGGAGAATTTGAAGCCGCGGAGCTGAGGCTGAGCGTATTGTTCAGAGGGTAGTGGACCCGTCGGTTGAGAGGCCGGCGGGTTTTTTGTCATCTATTTCACATTACCCGCAATTTTCAGTTCGAAGCATCTCCCATCAGCTTGCGGCGCGATTTGGCCGGTTGCATAACGAGTTGTTGAATAAAATTTATGGGGGTATTTCGTGCGTCAAATTGTTTATTCCGGTCTTTTCTTGATGAGTTGCCTCAGTCTCATTTCATGCAACACGACATCAAAAATATACTTTGCATCTGCAGTCAACTATCCGGAAAGCAAAGCCTTTGTTACGTGCTCAGTGGATCGAGCCCGAGCACGAGCTTTTGACAACAAGCTATGGTTCAAAAATGATGACCTTGATGTTGTGATCCACGCAGGCATGCGCGATTGCGAACCGATCATGCAAGCGCTGACAAGACGCGCCAGCGCTGATGGTATGCCAGCATACAAAATCTCAGGCTTTTATGTTGAGCTCAACAAAAAAGTCTGGGACGTTGCTTGGGACGAGATTGGTCGAGTGCGGAGAGAACGGCTTAAAGACATGGGGCTGATCCGCTAGCGGCAACTGCTCTGGAAGAGGGCGATGCCGCCGAAATCGGAAATCCGGAGTTCGCCACGGTGCTCAAGCTGATGAAAGCCATGGGCCTCAAGCTTTCGGCTTTGCCGATTGACGAAGAGTAGGGCGGTCCCACCTCCCCCCATGCGGGGGAGGACGGAAAATCGAAGGCTTAGGCGCGCGCAAGCCGGCTAAACTTCAGATTTTCCTGGAGAGGGGCACGGTTCGGTTGGCACCATCCTGACCAAGCCCCTCTCTTGCGAAATCTGAGGGTTGGCCCTGATCGGGCCAATTCCTCTCACAGCCTTCGCGCGGCGTCGCGCTCAGGCCTCCGTTCGCTGAAATCTTTTCACTGGATCGATTTCTGGCCTTCGGCCAAGGCTCCGAAGTCTCCCCCGCAAGGGGGGAGATCGGCGTGCGCGTACACACGCAATACCCCCCATGACATTCGACCGAGGTGGACGGGGCGGTCCTCCATTTTTGTCTTATACCGCCCCGTCCGGGGGACCTTGCGGTCCGCTCCTCCCCCCGGAGGTGTTTAGCCGACCTTGGCGACGCGCATGACTTCGGGGTCGTAGACGCGGCCGAAGCGGTTGGCGAGGAAGGCGGGAAGGGCGATTTCTTCCTGGCGGACGAAACCCTTGGCAGGCAGCGTGCCGTCGGCGAGCAGGTCGAGCACGGTGCAGATGCCGGCCGCCGTGGTGATCTGGATGGCGCTCATTTTTTTAGCAGCGACGACGCCGGCATAGACCTTGTTGGCATAGGTTTCCTGCAGATAGCGGCCGTCCTTCCAGCCGCAGACGGTGACGAAGATGACGACGACGTCTTGCATGGTGGCGGGCAGGGCGTTTTCGAACAGATCCTTCAGCACGTCACGCCGGTTCTTCAGGTTGAAGTCGTTGAGCAGCGCCTTGATGATCGCCTGGTGGCCGGGATAGCGGATGGTGCGATAGTTCATCGTGCGCACGCGACCTTCGAGCGTCTTCGCCAGTGTGCCGAGGCCGCCGGAGGTGTTGAAGGCCTCATAGGTGACGCCGTCGAGCGAGAATTCCTCGCGCTCTTCCATGGCCGGGACCACGGTGAGCTTGCCTTCGACGACCGCCTCGCAGGGCTCGATATATTCGTTGATCAGGCCGTCGGTCGACCAGGTCAGGTTGTAGTTCAGCGCGTTGGACGGATATTGCGGCAGGGCGCCGACCCGCATGCGCACGCTGTCGAGCGTGTCGAAATGTTTGGTCAGGTCCTGGGCGACGATCGAGATGAAGCCCGGGGCAAGGCCGCATTGGGGAATGAAGGCGGATTTGGCATTCACCGCCAGCTGCTCGACCTTGCGGGTGGTGGCGACATCTTCGGTCAGGTCGAGATAGTGGGTGGCGGTGCGCGCGGCACTCTCGGCGATTGCGCCGGTCAGGTGGAAAGGGGCTGCCGATAGGACGGCGAATTTTTCGGCGAGCAGGGCATCGAGGGCTGCGCTGTCGGTGATGTCGACAACCTTGGTTGTCACCGCGGCGTGGGCGTCGAGCTTGGCGAGCTGGTCGGCGCTGCGGTCGGCCACGGTCACCTGATAGTCGCCGGTTTCAGCCAGCATGCGGGCAATCGCGCCACCGATCTTGCCGGCTCCGATGATGACGACGTTTTTCATGACTGTGCCCCTATAAATGTAAAGGGGCCGGTGCGACGACCGGCCGATTGCAATTTGGTGAAAGCCAGTGTGAGCGGGTCACCTGTCGATTCCAAGTGACGAAATGTTGAAAACCACGTATCATTTGCTACGAAACGACGACATGGATTAGCATAATGCAGGTTACCGACAAGGATCGCGCGCTTTTGTCACTGCTCGCCGAGAACGCCCGCATGCCGGTGGCGGAACTGGCGCGGCGATTGGGCCTGTCGCGCACCACAGTCCAGGCACGGCTCGAACGGCTGGAGGAGCAGGGCGTGATCGCCGGCTATGCGCTGAGGCTGTCGGAGGCCTATGAGAGCGGGCTGATCCGGGCGCATGTGATGATCACGATGGCACCCAAGGCGCTGGCCCAGGTGACGGCGGACCTGAATGCCATAAGGGACGTCACCGCGCTCTATTCGGTCAATGGCCCCTACGACCTGATCGCCATTGTTGCTGCTCCGTCGATCGCCGAGCTCGACCGGCTGATCGACCGGATCGGCGAGGTGTCGGGGGTCGAGCGCACACTGTCGTCGATCATCCTGTCGACGCGGATTGCGCGGTAGTTTTATCTGCAGCTGATATGGGCGCGCGGGTATCGTTGACGCAAGCTCGCCCCTCTCTGCCCTGCCGGGCATCTCCCCCACAGGTGGGGAGATCCGCAAGACGGGGCCGCTCGCCCAGCCGAAAAACCAGCCAAAAACAGGCAAGAGAACCCAGGCAGGAAAGCCGCGTTGAAGACAATGCCATGCCGTCTCGGCAATGCCGCCAGCCGCGTCTCTACCGAAATCGGAACAGCGCGCTGATCGCCATCAGGTCAGGCGAGCGCGACCTGCGGTTCGATCTCCCCACCTGTGCGGGAGATGCCCGGCAGGGCAGAGGGGGGCGAACGGGCGCGCTGGCCAGCGACCAGCGCCAAGAGAGAAGAGCCGTTATCTCAAGCCGCCTTGAGTTCCGCTCGCGTCAGTGCCCGTTCCAGCGCTTCGATACAGGCCGGGTCATGGCTTGTGCCGGCACCCTCCCAGAGGATGGCCAGGGCCTTGGCGACCGGCATGGCGGCGCGGTAGGGGCGGTCGGCGGTGAGTGCGTCGAAGACGTCGGCGGTCGAGACGATGCGGGTCTCGAAGCTGATCTGTTCGCCTTGCAGGCCACGCGGATAGCCGGAGCCGTCGAGCTTTTCGTGATGGGCGCCGCCGATCAGCGCCAGATCGGAGAAGACCTCGATGCGCGACAGGATCGTCTCGGAGAATTCGGCATGGCGTTTCATCTGCTCCCATTCCTCGCCTTCCAGGCGGCCGGGCTTGTCGAGCACGCTGTTGGAGACGCCGAGCTTGCCGATATCATGCAGCAGGGCGGCGCGTTTCAGCCGTCGGCGCTCCGGCGCTGCCATGCCCATCTCTTCGGCGATCATGTCGGTAAACAGGGCGACGCGGTCGCTGTGACCGGAGGTGTAGGGGCTTTTTGCGTCGATCACATGGGCGAATCCGGCAGCGATGTCGTCGAGGTAGTCCTCGTCTGCCATGATCGCCTGCCGTCCGGGCTCGCGGGCGAGAACGAAGCGTTCGAGGTTGTCTGCGCCGAGTTCGGCCCAGAAGACCGGTGTTGCTACGGTTTTGAACATATCGACGAGTTGGGGATCGAACCAACTGCCGGCGCGCTTGCTGACTTCGGCGAGCGCGGCGTCTGGGCCTTCATTGACGAAGAAAACATCGGCGACCTGGGCGAGCAGCGCTATGCGGGCAAAAAGATGGATATCTTCTCCCTTAAGGCCGGCGGGTTGGCCGCCGCCATTGAAATGTTCATCAAGATCGAGAATGCCTTGCGCCACCTCTTCGGAAAATCGCATCTGGCGGGCAATCTCGGCGCCGCGCTGGCAGCGGGTGCGGATCAGGCTCTGGGAGATTTCCGCGCCGTTCTTGACAATGTTGAGCAGGCCGCGGAACCGTTCGGCAAGGCCCGCCTGCATGCCGGTGTGGGAGAGCACGAAGCGCAGGATCTGCGGGAACGAGCCATCGACCAGCTTGAAATCATGTTTGAACTTCAGGTCATCGGCGAGATAGAGTTCGCAGATCCTGGCGGCGTTGGACGAGCAGCCAAGATCCTTGAGCATCAGCGTGTAATAGAGGTCACGCAGCCGGTCTTCCGCCAGACCGAGTTTCTGCCCGATCGCGGTGCCGATATAGCAGCAACGGATGCAATGGCCGGGCGGCTGGCCTTCGGTGAGGTCCAGTGCATGGCTTAGCGCCTCGATGATCTCTGCCAGTCTTATCTGCGTGGCCATATCCATTCCTTCTTACCTGCTTATACAGAGTGGACTGTTAATGGCCGGTGTCTTGTGATGGCCGGTGTCTTGAAAGCTGCAGCGCTGGACGTTTTTGAGAAGGAGGAGTTTCTCCCTTGGGCTAACCTCCTGTTCACCGCTTCCATGCTTGTCTTTTTCCCGCATTGTCTTACGACATGAGACGCACTATGTGCGGGTGAGCTAAACGCAAGTGGAGAATTGCCGGATGAACGAAGACGACGACGACAAGAGCAAGGAACTGCCGATCGGCAAGGAAACGGAAGCGAACCTTTTCAAGTCGCGGTCGATCTTCATCTATGGCGGCATCACCATGGAGCTGGCGCAGAAGGTCTGCACCCAGCTGGTCGCGCTTGCGGCTGCCTCCGACGATGACATCCGCGTTTTCGTCTGCTCGCCCGGCGGCCATGTCGAAGCGGGTGACGCGATCCACGACATGATCAAGTTCATCAAGCCGAAGGTGTGGATCATCGCCACCGGCTGGGCTGCGTCTGCAGGCTCGCTGATCTTCGTGGCTGTGCCGAAGGAACGTCGCCTTGCACTGCCGAACACACGTTTCCTGATGCACCAGCCGTCCGGCGGCACGCGCGGTATGGCGTCCGATATCGAGATCCAGGCACGCGAAATCATCAAGATGAACCAGCGCCTGATCAAGATCTATTCCAAGGCCACCGGCCAGACGGAAGAGAAGATCGCCAAGGACATCGACCGCGACTACTGGCTGACGGCCGAAGATGCCGTGCAATATGGCCTGGTCGGAAAGATCATTGACAGCCACGCCGACATCGGTTGAGCGCTTTTCAGACCTGATTTGCAAGTGCCCCTGCCGGAGACCGGCGGGGGCATTTTTTGTGCCGTAATACGGGCGTGGTACTGATCGTTGATCTCCCATTCGACTGGTTGGCGCAAACGTACCGGTTTTTGCCATTCCTGCCTTGCCAAGCGTCGCGCTTTTTGGTGTTCGATCACTGTCTGTTTCTTCGTCGAACCCGGATCCCGCGCCATGCTGAAAGATTTTTCCGCCCAGAGCGCCTTCATGGGCGTGCTGATCGCCTTTGTCGGCTTTGCCAGTTCCTTTGCCGTGGTCCTGCAGGGACTGAAAGGCGTCGGGGCGACGGACTATGAGGCGGCGTCCGGCCTGATGGCCCTGTCCATCTCGATGGGGCTTTGCGGCATCCTTCTCAGTGTCTGGACCAGATTGCCGGTCTCCGTTGCGTGGTCGACGCCGGGGGCGGCGCTGATGGCGACGGCGGGCATTCCACTGGGTGGTTTCCCGGCAGCCGTCGGGGCGTTTTTCGTTTGCGCCGCACTGATCGTACTGGCCGGCCTGTTCCGTCCCTTCGGCCGAGCGGTTGCCGCGATCCCGGCGCCTCTGGCCAATGCGATGCTGGCCGGAGTCATCATCAATCTTTGCTTTGCACCGTTCAAGGCCGTCGCCTTCGATGCGTGGCTTGGTCTGCCGATCCTGGTCGTCTGGGCTGTCGTCGCGGCGTTCAAGCGCCTCTATGCCGTGCCGGCGGCATTGCTCACCTTCGTTGCGGTGATCGTTTTCGGTGTCGAATTGCCCGAAGGGGCGATGGCGAGCTGGACGCAATCCCTGGCGCCGCCGATTGAGTTCGTCATGCCGGTTTTCACCCTGTCGGCACTGGTGTCGATCGCGTTGCCGCTGTTTATCGTGACCATGGCCTCGCAGAACATCCCGGGGATCGCCATCCTCAAGGTCAATCACTATGCGCCGAAGCCCGGCCCGATGTTCGCCGTGACCGGTCTTTTCTCCTTCCTGTCGGCCCCTTTCGGCGGCCATGCGGTCAACCTTGCGGCGATCACGGCGGCGATGGCCGCAGGCGACGACGCACATCCTGATCCGGCGCGGCGCTACTGGGCGGCGATCATCGGCGGTATCGGCTATATTCTGCTGGGATTGGCGGCCGGTGCCGTCACCTCGTTCGTGGCACTGGCACCACCGGTCCTCATTCAGTCGGTGGCGGGTCTCGCCCTGATCGGCGCTTTTTCAGGCTCTTCCGTCGCTGCCTTCAAGGACGTGGAAACGCGAGAGGCGGCGGCGGTGACATTCCTGATTACCGCGTCCGGCATCTCCATCCTCGGGATATCTGGGGCATTCTGGGGGCTGATCGCAGGCGTCGCGATGCTGGGATTGGTGAAGCTGGCCAAAGCCCGAGCATGAGGCGGGTTCGCATACGGGCGATTGTCTTTGCTCTTCTTGCGGCTCTTTTCGGCTTTATTTTCTACACACGCTACTGGATCTGGCGGGACTGTATCGCGGCATCGCAGTCGAGTTGTTTGACGCCGGATGGAAGCAACCTGACCGCTGGCGGCATGGTCTGGGGTGTCATCGCGTTCGGCTTCCTGGCGGCGGCGTTCATCGCGCAATTGGGACGTCGCTAAGCGGCGTGTGTCGGGTCTGGCGCAATCGCAAGGGTTGCGCTAGATTCTGCGCATGGAGTTCGAGTTCGATCCGGCCAAGAGCGATGCGAACAAGGCAAAACACGGAATCGATTTCGTGGATGCGTAGGAGTTGTGGCGCGCAGGAAATGGTTTGACCATCGACGCGCGATCGCACGATGAAGTCAGCTATGGTATCGTGGGGCTGATCGAAGGCAAGTTCTGGGTGGGGTACTTTACTGTCCGGCAAAACAAGATCCGCATAATTTCAGTTCGCAGGGCCAGAAAGGCGGAGAGCCAATATCATGAAAACCATCACGGCAGCTGAACTCGACAAGAAATTCGACGATGGCGAGGATGTCAGCGAGTATTTCGATTGGGCCAACGCTCGTCGTATCAATTGGGAACACGAATTGGTCGAGCTCGAATTGCCCAAGGCAGAACTGGCTGAACTTGATGCGGAAGCCGCTCGCTTGAACACATCGCGGCATCGGCTGGTTTCTCTCTGGATTCGTGAACGTCTGCAACAGGCCTCGAAGCCCGCCGCTGAATAACACCCTTGCGCGATTCATTTCTCCACGTTATTCCTCGTCCCATGAAGATCAACGGCACCACCATTGCTGCGACTGATATGAAGGCCGCCCACGCTGCGGCCGGCTTTGTCGCGTCGGTGCCAAACTCGCTTCTTCTTCTCGGCCTTATCCGCGGTTGCCGGGTCCATTGAGGAGCGCCCGGCGGCCGGGTTAGCCGTTTGGCGATTGCTCCTCGAAAATCCCAATTTGTACCGAGATTTGCCCGCACCAGGGCCGCTCACCCGTCGCCAAGCGCCTGCAGTTGCGCTATGAGCCGGGAGGAGTGCGAAGAGCAGAGATGAAGACGATGATCATGAAATCCCAGACCGTGAAAAATGGCATGCCGGATGCCGGCCAGAAGTACCGCGCCTATCCGCAGATCCAGATTCCTGACCGCACATGGCCCTCAAAAGTGATCGACAAGGCGCCGATCTGGTGCTCGGTCGACCTGCGCGACGGCAATCAGTCGCTGGTCAACCCGATGGGCCATGACCGCAAGGCGCGGATGTTCCAGTTGCTGCTCGATATGGGCTTCAAGGAAATCGAGATAGGTTTCCCGTCTGCATCCCAGACCGACTTCGATTTTGCCCGCTGGTGCGTCGAGGAAGGCAACGTGGCCGACGATGTGTCGCTGCAGGTGCTGGTCCAGTGCCGGCCGGAACTCATCACTCGCACGTTCGAAGCGCTGGAAGGCGCCAATCGGCCGATCATCCACTTCTACAATTCGACCTCCGAATTGCAACGCCGCGTGGTGTTCGGCAAGGATGTGCAGGGGATCAAGCAGATTGCCGTCGATGCGGCCAAGATGATTACCGACATGGCGTCGAAAGCTGCCAGCAAGGACAATGGTGGTTTCCGTTTCGAATATTCGCCGGAGAGCTTCACCGGCACCGAACTGGAAGTGGCGCTGGAGATCTGCAATGCCGTGGTCGAGATCATCAAGCCGACGCCGGACAACAAGCTGATCCTCAACCTGCCGTCGACCGTCGAGATGGCGACGCCCAACATCTATGCCGACCAGATCGAATGGATGTGCCGCAATATCGACAATCGCGAGAACTGCATCATCTCGCTGCATCCGCATAACGACCGCGGCACGGGCATTGCTGCGACCGAACTGGGTCTGATGGCCGGTGCCGACCGCGTCGAAGGCACGTTGTTCGGCAATGGCGAGCGCACCGGCAATGTCGATGTCGTGACGCTGGCGCTGAACATGTTCACCCAGGGTGTCGATCCGAAACTCGACTGCTCGGACATCGAGCGGATCAAGGCGGTCTACGAATATTCCAACGAGATGACCATTCCCGAGCGCCACCCTTACGTCGGCGAACTGGTCTATACCGCGTTTTCCGGCTCGCACCAGGATGCGATCAACAAGGGCATGAAGGCGATCAAGGTCGCCAATCACCCGGTCTGGGAAGTGCCTTATCTGCCGATCGATCCACAGGATGTCGGGCGTTCCTACGAGGCGATCATCCGCATCAACTCGCAGTCGGGCAAGGGCGGCATCGCCTATATCCTGCAGGAAGACTACGGCATCAACCTGCCACGCAACCTGCAGGTCGAGTTCCGCGAGGATATCCAGCGGATCACCGATGAAGAAGGCGTCGAACTGCCGTCGAAGCGCATCCATGCACGCTTCATTGAACGTTATGTCGATCAGCCCGACGCTCGAATCAAGTTCGTCGATCACCATACCTACCCGGCCGGTTCCGACCAGAAGGGTATCCGCGTGGTTGCTGCCGAGATTACCGATGGCGGAGAGACCAAACGCATCGAGGGCAAGGGGACCGGGCCGATTGATGGTTTCGTCAATGCCCTGTCGACCTATCTGGGCATTGATCTCTCGGTTGAGGACTATTCCGAGCATTCGCTGCAGCACGGGTCCAACGCGGCGGCCATTGCCTATGTCGAGACGGCGCATGCCGGCGGCAAGCTGTTCGGCGTCGGCATTAACACCAACATTGTCACCGCTTCGCTGGAGGCGATCGTATCGGCCGCCAATCGGGTCCTGTCCGAGCAGAACAAGGTCTGAGATATCAGTCACGGGGCTGTGGTTGCGGCCCCGTGATCGCGTTCTGTCGTCATCTCGGGACAAGCCAGATGACGATATCGCAGCACAAGTGGCGATCAGCCACCGATCAGCTTCTGCTGGTGATCGAGGATGAGCGGTGCACCATCACTCTCGATGCGAAAGCGCTCCCATTCGACCTGCCAGTTTCCCGCCGTTCCATCGATGGAAAAGAGATTGTAGCCTGCGGCCGGCTTCTTGGCGCCCGGACCCTGGCTGGCCGATGCGATGCCGACGACCGGGACCTTGCGGCCGTGATTGTCGAGCCAATACAGCGTGTTGAGATGCGTGTGGCCGTGCAGCACAAGTTCGGCACCGCCGGTGCGGATGGCGGCGGCAAAGCGGCGGATGCCGATCAGGCGCTTGTGCTGCGAGGTCGCGCCACGGATCGGCGGATGATGGATCATCACCACGCGAAACAGGCCCTCTTCACCGGCAGCTTTCAGCAGTTGCGCTGTTTCCCGTGCCTGGCGGCCGCTGAAATAACCCTGGGCGGAAAAAGGTGGCGTGGCAATCGAGGTCGAGCAACCGATCAGCGCGACCGGGCCGCGGCGGCGGATATAGGGAAAGATCTTGTGGTCGTTCTGCCAGATCAGCGGATCGTCGTCGCCGCGAATATAGTCGTACCAGGCCTGGACCGAGCGATCATGGGCGCCGGGTACATAGGCATCGTGATTGCCGGGAACGACGGACGTATCGAGGGGCGCGCCGGCTTGCTGCAGCCATTCGGCGACGAGGCGGATCTCGAGGCGGGACGCCAGGTTGACCAGATCGCCGGTGATCGCCAGATGATCGGGCTGGTGTTGGCGCAGGCTTTCGAGAACCATCTCCAAGGCATTGGGGAAAAGGTGCTTGCGCCGGTTGCGGTGCCAGTTCACATAGCCCGTAATCCGCTTGGACGCGAGTTCCCGGATCGTCAGGTTCGGCAAGGGGCCAAGATGGACGTCGGAAATATGCGCGAGCTTGAACATGGCGTCTCTCATAAAGGCGCGGGCATTGGGGGGCAAGGAAAATGACGCCAGCGGATGATAGTTCGGAAATCCCCGGCCGAGGCAAGAAGTTCCTTGTCAGGTTGCTGCATGTCTATTTTGCCCTCAGTAGGGGCATGACGCTTGGCGTGCGTGCTGCCTGTTACGACGAGGCTGGGCGCGTGTTCCTGGTGCGTCATTCCTATGTGCCGGGCTGGCATCTGCCGGGTGGTGGCGTTGAGCGTGGCGAAACCGTGATGGAGGCGCTGGCGAAGGAATTACGGGAAGAGGGCAATCTGGAAATCATCGGGCCAACCAGCCTGTTCCACGTCTATTTCAACCGCAGTATCAGCCGGCGCGACCATGTCGTGCTTTACAGGGTGAGCGTTCGCCAGACCGCACCGCGCCTCGCCGACCGGGAGATCGTCGAAGCGGGCTTTTTTGACCTGGGGGAACTACCGCCGGGCACGACCGCCGCAACCTTGCGGCGGCTGGGTGAGCTTGGCGGCGAGGTGCAGCCGTCGCATCACTGGTAAGTCTTACATTGCAAGCCTCAGGCGGCCAGCTTTCCCCGGCCGTGCGGTTTGTCGAGATCAAGCTCCGGACCAACCGGTACGACGCCTGTCGGGTTTATCATCAGGTGACTACGATAGTAGTGATGCTTGATATGGCGCATCTCGACCGTCTCGGAGACACCCGGCGTCTGATAGAGGTCGCGCAGATAGGCATGGAGCGCCGGATAGTCGGCGATGCGGCGGATATTGCATTTGAAATGGCCGACATAGACCGGGTCGAAGCGGACCAGCGTGGTGAACAGGCGCCAGTCTGCCTCGGTCATGCGTTTGCCGAACAGATAGCGCTGGCCGGTCAGGCGCTGCTCCAGCCAGTCCAGCGTTTCGAACAGCGGATTGACGGCGCTTTCGTAAGCTTCCTGTGTTGTGGCAAAGCCCGACTTGTAGACGCCGTTGTTGACGTTGTCGTAGACGCTGGCATTGACGGCATCGATCTCGTCGTGGAGGTCGGCCGGATGCAGGTCGAGCGTCGAGCCGGTCAGGTGGTCGAATGCCGTATTGAACATGCGGATGATGTCGGCGGATTCGTTCGAGACGATGGTGTTGGTCTGCTTGTCCCAGAGGACCGGGACCGTGACGCGGCCGCTGAACTTGGGGTCGGCGCGGGTATAGACCTGCCAAAGGAAGTCGGCGCCAAACAGGTGGTCGGCGGTTGCGCCGTCGCGGTCGTGGAACTCCCAGCCGTTGGACAGCATCAGCGGATCGACAACGGAAACGCTGATCAGGCCTTCGAGCGTCTTCAGCTTGCGGAAGATCAGCGTGCGGTGTGCCCAGGGGCAGGCATAGGAAACGTAGAGGTGGTAGCGGCCGGGTTCAGCCTTGAAGCCGGCGGAGCCCGTCGGGCCTGCCGATCCGTCGGCGGTCACCCAATTGCGGAACGTCGAGGCGCCGCGTTTGAAATGGCCGGAGGTCGCTTTCGTGTCATACCAGACGTCCTGCCAGACGCCGTCTACGAGCATGCCCATGGTGCTATCCTTGTTTGGTCTCAACTTGCCCTGAAAATACGGCGTCTCAGGCAGATTGCGAGGGGTGGATGGTTGAACACTGCGTTTTTCCATTGGACGCAAAATAATTTTGCTGCTATCGGACATTTCGCAAGAAACGAGAAAGCCCCCGATGACCGTAGTACGGACCCTGCGACGACGCTGATGCTCACGAACGCCATGAGGCGTCTGCGCGAACATCATTGCTGTCTATTTGCGGGTTTCGGTCATCCATGAACACTTCTGGGCATATCTACCTCACCGAGGATGCGTCGCACGACGCTGCCATCGAACTCATCAACGAAGAAGCATTCGGCCCGGGCCGGCATACGCGTGCGGCCGCGCGCATTCGCGAGCAGGGTCCGCATGACCTGTCGCTGTCGTTTATCTGCGCGGACAATGGCGAGACGATCGCCTCCGTGCGCATGACCCCGGTGATGGCTGGATCAGTTCAGGGGCATCTGCTCGGCCCCCTCGCTGTCAGGCCGTCGCACAAGAGCATGGGCATTGGCCGGGAACTGGTGCGTATCGCCATCGAGGCTGCGCGGCGCAAGGGTTCGGAAGCGGTGATCCTTGTCGGTGACCCGCCCTATTACATGCCGCTCGGCTTCGAAAAGGTCAGCTACAAGGCGCTGGAATTTCCAGGACCTGTCGACGCCAACCGGGTTCTGGTCGTGCCGATGGCGACCGATGTGCATGACCGGCTGAAGGGTGTCATCGAATGGCGGTCTGCGAAGGTCGGCGGTTCGGTGGAAATCGCTCAACTTGACAGCTCAAATGGGGCATGGGAGACGAGCGAGCGTCTGCTGAAAGTCGGAAACTGATCGCCGACAGCAAACCGAAATTTGGGTGAGGTTCTGGTATGCCTGCTGTCCCGTCGCATGGGGAGACTGCTTCTCATGGTGTCATCACCTGCTCGGACACGCGCATGTTGCCGGCTGCCTGCTGTGCTCTTCTTTCGGCAAAGCGGCATATCGGCCTGACATCGGTACGTTTCTTCCTGCTCGCCATCGATATTGATGGCGATGACCGCGAACAGATCAATATCTTCGCCCAGCGTCACGGCTTTGATATCGAAGTGATTGATTTCGTATCACCTTCCTTCGAGGGGCAGGCGCTGGGGCGGTGGCCGGCCTCGGCGGTCGCGCGGCTCTACATGGACGAGCAACTGCCTTCCGACATCGGCCGTCTGCTGTATCTGGACGCCGACACGCTTGTGGTGTCAGCGCTCGACGGTCTTTTCGATATCGATCTTCACGGCAAGCCGCTGGCGGCCGTCGACGATTTCCTGATGGCCTTTCCGCGCAACATGGACGCGCGCATCGCGCAGATCGGCATGGGGCCAAATAGCCGGTATTTCAATTCAGGTGTGCTGCTGATCGACTGGGTCGGACTTCGCCGGCGCAATTTTCTCCAGGATGCCAGAAACCTGTTCTTCCGTGATTCCAGTCGCTACGACTGCCCAGATCAGGATGCGCTGAACGTCGTCACTGAACATCAGTGGCTTCCGCTCGATCCGAGATGGAACGCGCAGACGGGCATTCTAGCCTTCATCTCGCGTCCGGCCATCCTGCATTTCACCGGCCCAAAAAAGCCATGGCATTCACGGGTGCAATGGATGCATCGCGAAGCCCACCGGTTTTACAAGACGGAACTGGCCGGCACAGCTTGGGTTGGCTTCTGCGCCACGCCATCACTGCTTGCCAAAACCCGCAGCGTTCTGTCGCACCATCTCATCCAGATGACGAAGTGGCGCAAGCACCGGATCACGCAGCGCTATTTCGAGGCTCAACAGGGTTCAGCCCAGGTCTGACCGCAGCCTCAGAACCGCTTGATCATCCAGGTAATATCGAATCCCTTGGTGAAATCGTCGATCCGGCCGAAGACTTCGTAGCCCTGCCGCTCGTAGGCGCGGCGGGCGTCTGGATTGATCGTGTCGATATAGGCGCCGATGCAGCCACGGTCGCGGGCTTCCTGCTCTGCGCATTGCAATAGTTTTCCGGCCATGCCCTGTCGCCGAAGGCGCTCGGGGACGAAGAGCATTTCGACATAGAGCCATCCACGTCCAGTATAACCGACAAGACCGCCGTCGACTTGGCCTTGGCTGTGGGTCAGTGGGATGAACAGGTTCCTGCGGTCCGTCGGGCCGAGCATGACGTCGTTATGCGCCTTGAGGCTCGCCAATATCGTACTCTCGGCCTCCGCCGGGACACTGTCGGATAGCTCCGTTCGGCCATCCGTTCAGCGCCCTTCGCGCCACCACATGGCAGACACGGCCAGCAGCAGGATGCCAAGCCCGGCAAAGCCTGCAAACAGCGGCAGAGTGTTGACGCCCTTCAGCACGGTTTCATCTGTCAGGTGGATCAGGAGGCGGCGGTTGTCGGCGGTGCGGATATCGCCACGCACCGGCAGAATGTCGGGGATACGCAATCCACCCTCACCATCATCGAGGCGGGCGAGCCGGCCACGGCTTTTGCCGGTCACGCCGGCGAGTGTTTCGGTGGTCGAGACCATGGCGCGGAATTCGGGAGAATCGACGGCCCCGACATGCACCAAAGTCGAAAAGTCGCCATTGGTAACGGTGAAAAGGCCGGTTTCGGTCATCCGGCGTTCGCCGCGATAGAGCCCGGGTTGGATTTCGGCCAGATTCAAGCTTTCGGTCTGGCCGGAGGGCGCGGTGATCGTTGCCGGACCGGGGGCGTCGCCGATGGTCTGGCGCGTCACTTCCATGGTGCGGCCGGTGGCGCGGGCCTTCAGCGCCTCTTCCTCGAGTTCCGGCTCCTTCATCAACCAATGGGCGATGCGGCGATAGAGCGAGACATGCGGTCCGCCGCCTTCGAAGCCACGGGCCCAGAGCCAGCCCTGGTCCGACAGCAGCATGGCGACCCGACCTTCATTGGCGCGGTTGAGCACCAGCAGCGGGCGACCGTCATCGGCAGTCATCACGGTTTCGCCGGTGGTCTGATCGACGTCGACACTGCGGAACCAGCGGCCCCATTGCGGCGGCTCGACCGCCGAACCGTCAAGACCGCGGGTGACCGGATGGCGTTTTCCCTGTTCCGACAGCCGCGGATAGAAACCGGCCTGATGCACGTCGCCGGTCGGGGAGGCCGGAAGAACGGTGGCAAGCGGCGTCAGCGCGATCGAATCCTCGCCGGCATGTTCCGGCCCGGCGGCAATCAGCAGCGCGCCGCCATTCTTCACATATTCGGCGATGTAGTCGTAGTAGAGGATCGGCAGCACGCCGCGATGCTGGTAGCGGTCGAAGATGATCAGGTCGAAATCATTGATCTTCTCGACAAAGAGTTCGCGGGTCGGGAAAGCAATCAGCGACAGCTCGTTGATCGGCGTGCCGTCCTGCTTTTCCGGCGGGCGCAGAATGGTGAAGTGGACGAGATCGACCGAGGCGTCGGACTTCAACAGGTTGCGCCAGGCGCGTTCGCCGGCATGCGGTTCGCCGGAAACGAGCAGCACGCGCAGGTTTTCGCGGATACCCTCGATCAGGTGAATGGCACGGTTGTTGACGTCGGTCACTTCGCCCGGCGTTCCGGCGACGGAGAATTCCAGCACATTGTTGCCGCCACGCGGAACCTTGAAGGCGAAGGACGTCTCGGTGCCCGGAACGGCGGTCAACGCGCCGATATCCTCGCCGTTCATCTTGACGGTCACGTCGGCCGGCTGATCGGATGCCTTGCCGTCGTCGAAGACGCGGAAGGTCAGTTCCTGTTCCTCGTTGACGATGCCGAAGCGCGGCGCGCGCAGGATCTCGATCCGGCGGTCGAACTCATCGGCCTTGCCGGTCACCAGTCCATGTACCGGCGCATTGAAGGGCAGGGGCTGGTTGTCTCCAGGGATATCATGCACCTGGCCATCGGTGAGGAAGATCGCACCACCGATGCGGGCCGGCGGTACATCGGTAATAGCGGCGTTCAGGGCTTCGAAAAGTTTCGTCGAGGGGGCGTCGGATGTCGCCGGATCGGTCACTTCGACGATGCGCGGCTCGATATTGCCGAAGCGCGACAGGCGGTCGCGCAGGCCCTCAAGCGCCCGGTCGGTCTGCTCTGCACGGCCGGCGATTTGCTGGCTCTGGCTGCGATCAACGATCACTGGCACGACGGTGCTGAGCGCTTCACGGTCTTCCTGCATCAGCAACGGGTTGGCAAGGGCAGCCAGTACCGCTGCCGAAGCGGCAAAGCGGATCAGCGTACCGCGAACATGGCGGACCATGCCGAGGATCGAAAGCGCAAGCGCCAGAACGGCGAGCACGCCGATGGCAAGCCAGGGGATGAAGGGGGCGAATTCAAGTGTCATGTCATTGCCCCAGCCGTTCGAGCAGGGCCGGCACATGCACCTGGTCGGCCTTGTAGTTGCCGGTCAGCATATACATCATGATGTTGACGCCGGAGCGGAAGGACATTTCGCGTTGCAGCTCGTCGGCCGGGACCATGGGCATGACGCTGGCGCCATTGGTGTCGATCGCCCAGGCACCGAGCATGTCATTGGCGGTGATCATGATCGGGGTCACACCGTCGCCGGAAGAGGCAACGCCGCTGGACGACGACTGTGCTTCCTGGCGTGCCTCGACCCAGAGCGGGCTGCCATTGTAGCGTCCCGGAAAGCCGTTGAGCAGATAGAAGGATCGGGTCAGCACATGATCCGAGGGCACGGGTTCGAGCGGCGGAATGTCGATATTGGCGAGGATCGCCTGCAGCCGTTCACCATTGGCACTGGGGCCGGCGTCGTCGCCGAGCGAGGAGAATTGGTCGCGGGTGTCGAACAGCACGGTACCGCCGGCGCGCATATAGGCGTCGATCCGGCTGATGGCTGCGGTCGACGGCATCGGCGCCGAGGCCGAGATCGGCCAGAAGATGATCGGGTAGAACGACAGTTCATCCTTGGCGATGTCGACACCAACGGGTGGGGCCGGCTCCAGCGTCGTGCGATAGGTGATGAAGTCGGTGAGGCCGGCAAGGCCCTGTTCGGACAGGCGATCGACATCACTCTCGCCGGTGACGACATAGGCGAGATGGGTATTGTCCAGCCGTCCGAGGATCTGCTCGTCGCCGGGCTTGTCGTCTGCGGCTTCTGACTGTCGCAGTGACATGGGGGCAAAGAGCAGCAGAGCGGCAAAGACGGCCATGGTCGCGGATGTCGCCGCGCGGCGCGGTATACGCGAGAAGGCCCCGCCCATGAACAGAACGACAAGACTATCGATCACCAGCAGCAGGAACGCGGTGATCAGCAGACTTGGCTTCAACGGTGTCGCTTGCGTGCCCGCCATCGGCTCGCGCGTCACGGTCAAGCCTGCAGCGCTTGGAATGGGCCTGATCGTCGCTGCCGGGGGCAGCAGATTGAGCGCGACGAAACCATCTTCCGTACCATAGAGGCCGGGCGGGTTGTCGAAGGTTGCAGCGTCTGGTCGCGCCGGGCCAAGATCGAGCGGCTTCGCCTTGCCGGCGTCTGCGGAAAGTGCACCGCGCTCGGTCAGCAGGCGGTATGGCGCGAGTGTCGGGGCGGTTGCCTGGCCAGGTTGGGCTTCGGCCGCGCCGACGCGGGTCAGTTGCACGATACGTCGCAGCATTTCGACGAAGGTGCCGGAGATCGGCAGGTCCGACCAGGTCGCCTCTGCGCTGATATGGAAGAGCACGACGCGGCCGGCGCCGCTTTCCTTGACGGTGACCAGCGGCGTGCCATCGGCAAGGCTCGCCCAGGTGCGCTCGGCAAGGTCGGGGGTCGGCTCGGCCAGGACCTGGCGCTTGACCAAAATGCCATCGGCGCGCGCCATGCCGGCAAAGGGCCCGAAGCCGGGGAAGTCTGCAAGCGGTTGCGGTTCGGCCCAGGACAAGGCGCCGCCAAGGGCTCGCTCGCCCTGGCGCAGGATCACCGGCACCAGCGGGTCGCCGCTCGGGGCCGCGGCGAGGCGTGCGCCGGCAAAGCGGATCAGCGTGCCACCCCGGGCTATCCAGCGCTCGATCGGTTCATAGACATCGGCGGGCAGACGGCCGACATCGGCGAGCACGATGGCAGAAGGGTTCTGCTTGAGAATTTCTGGAATGGAGACCGCAAGGTCGGTCATGCCCGGCTTGACCAGATCGGCATAGGGGCCGAGCGCACGCTCGATATAATAGAGGGGAGACAGAAGCGGCTGGAAACCATCGCCACTGTCGCCGGAGATCAATGCAACCTTGCGGCGGCGGAAGCCGTCATCGAGCAGATGGGTGGCGCCAGCGCTGGCAATGCCTGATATCGACAGGCGAGCGAAGTCATTGCGCAGCTCGAATGGTGCTGCAATATCGCCGCTGGCTTCGGTCGCGCCGGCTGCAAAGTTGACCGGACCTGAGGCGATGACGCGACCCTGGCGGTCCTGTGCGTCGACGATCAGGCTCTGGGCATCGGTGCTCTTCAGGCGTGACAGGGTGACGGCCAGGGCATCTGCACCATTGTTGGCGCCGGTGATGGCGACCGTCGCCAGGCCGGATCCTTCGATCAGTCGAAATTCAGCCGGTGAAAGGGCTGCGAGATCGCCCAAAAACGGATCGTCGTCACGCAGGGCGACGCCGTCTGAAATATAGGCCAGCGTGCCGGCGCGTTCGTCGACCAAGGCCGTGCGCAGGGCGTCAATGGCGCGGGTCCGGTCGGGACGCAGCGGCCTTGGCGCTGCCGCGCCAAGCTTCTCCAAGGCTGCGGCGGATGTACCGGGTACGGCGTCATGTGTCTGGTCGGCGGTGAAAACGATCGACACCGGAATGTTGCGGTCACCAGCGTCGCCGATCAGAGTGGTTGCGGTTTCGACACGGCGATCCCAGTCCGCGGCCGTCGCCCAGCCGTTGTCGACGACAAGCGCCAGCGGGCCATCGGACGACAGCGAGGCATTGCGCGGATTGAGCACGGGATCGGCCAGGGCGAAAATGACTAGAGCTGCGATCATCATGCGCAGCAAAGTCAGCCACCAGGGGCTTTTTGACGGCGTTTCCTCGCGCTTCAATACACCGGCGAGGATCTTCAGCGGCGGAAACACTTCCGCCTTCGGGCGCGGTGGCGTGAGCTTGAGCAGCCACCAGATCAGGGGTAGGGCTGCGAGAGCCATCAGGATAGCGGGCGCGCCGAAGGCAAGCGGGATGGCGTTCATGGGCCGGTACTCCGGGCCACGGCAGGCGTCATGCCCGACAGATGCATGTGAATAGCGACCAGCGCTTCGGAGGCGAGCCGATCGGTGCGGTTGTGCACGAAGCTCCAGCCCATGCGGCGCAACTGGTCGCTGATGCTTTCGCGGCGGGCTATATAGGCGCGGCGATAGTCCTCGCCCAGGCTTTCGGCGCGGCCGGACACCAGCTTTTCCCCGGTTTCCGGATCGGTGAATTCCGTGCGGCCGGTATAGGGAAAGGTTTCCTCGGCCGGATCGGCGATTTCGACGACATGGCCGCGCAGGCCCCGGCGGGCGAGCGGCGTGATGCGTTCCATGACGCGGTCTGCGTCATCGAGGAAGTCGCCGATCAGGACGATGTCGCTGGCGCCGCGGATCATCCGGGTGTCGGGCAAGCCGCTGGTCAGCGGCGCGTGCATGATGGCCGTCGCCAGACGTTCGGCGGCATTGCGGGCGGAAATCGGCTCCATGATGCCCGGACATCCGATGCGCTCGCCGGAGCGCGCCAGGATTTCGGCCAAAGCCAGCATCAGGACGACGGCCCGGCTTTCCTTGGAGACCGAGGCGAAGCTCGACTTGTACATCATCGACGGCGACATGTCGGCCCAGAGCCAGACGGTATGGGCGGCCTCCCATTCACGGTCACGGATATAGGTATGGTCGTCGCGGGCGGAGCGGCGCCAGTCGATACGGGCGAAGCTTTCGCCGTCTGAATAAGGACGGAATTGCCAGAAGTTTTCGCCGATGCCGCGCTTGCGGCGACCATGCCAGCCGGCAATCACGGTGTTGGCGATGCGTTTTGCCTCGACCATGCAATCGGGCACCAGAACAGCACGCTGGCGCGCGCGTTTCAGCACTTCGCTGCTTGAGGTCTGCTCGACGATCTGGCCGATCGATGCCACCTTGGCGATGCCTCCTTATGCCCGAAGGCTTTTGACGAGACCGTCGATCACATCGCGAACGGTCATGCCTTCGGCACGGGCCGCGAAGGTCAGGGCCATGCGGTGTTCGAGCACCGGCTCGGCCAGGGCGTGAACGTCGTCGATGGATGGCGCAAGGCGGCCTTCATACAGGGCTCGGGCGCGGGCGCAGAGCATCAGCGATTGGCCGGCGCGCGGACCCGGACCCCAGGCGACATTCTTGTCGGTCTCGGTATTGCCATGGCCGGGACGGGCGGAGCGCACCAGCGACAGGATGGCATCGACAACGGTATCGGACACCGGCATCTGGCGGATGAGCTTCTGGATTTCCAGGAGGCGATCGCTATCGACGACACTGGTTGCCCGGTTTTCGCTCACACCGGTGGTTTCCAGCAGGATCTGCCGCTCGGCAGCCAGTTCGGGATAGAGAACGTCGACCTGTAGCAGGAAGCGGTCGAGCTGGGCTTCCGGCAGGGGATAGGTGCCTTCCTGTTCCAGCGGGTTCTGGGTCGCCAGCACATGGAAAGGGGCCGGCAGCTGATAGGCCTGTCCGGCGATCGTCACATGATATTCCTGCATGGACTGCAAGAGCGCCGACTGGGTGCGCGGGCTGGCGCGGTTGATCTCGTCGGCCATCAGCAGCTGGGCAAACACCGGCCCCTTGACGAAGCGGAAGGAGCGACGGCCGTTCTCGTCCTGGTCCATCACTTCGGTGCCGAGAATATCGGAGGGCATCAGGTCGGGGGTAAACTGAATGCGGTTGCCGTTGAGGCCGAGAACCGTGCCGAGCGTGCTGACCAGCTTGGTCTTGGCGAGACCGGGCACGCCGACAAGCAGCGCGTGGCCGCCGGACAGAATGGCGAGGAGCGTATTCTCGACGACTTTTTCCTGGCCGAAGATCACCTTGCCAACTTCGGCGCGGATATTGGCGATGTCGGCAAGCGCCTTTTCGGCGGCTTCGATGATCGCCTTGTCGTCCAGTGCAGCATCCGGATTTGGCATCATGCCCATGGTTAGCTCCAATTGGTTCGGCCTATTCCGGCGAATCGGGTGCGAACGCGATCCGCAGCGTCTGAAACTAACTTATTAGCGAACAAGCGGCTGACAAGCACGTTCCGAATGACTATCTCGTGACTGTGATAGGTTAGAGACCAAACCGGGACGCGAATATGGCAAGCGAAACGCTGAAAGCGACAACGGATGCGGCCGGACTGGCGGCGCTGATTTCGCGCGCCGCAGCTCAGACCGAGGGCGGAAAAGCCAGCTTGCCGCCGGTGGATCGTTGGGAACCGCCGTTTTGCGGCGATCTCGATATGGAAATCCGCGCCGACGGCACCTGGTTCTACATGGGCACGCCAATCGGCAGGGCGCCTCTGGTGCGTCTGTTTTCGACGGTTCTGCGCAAGGACGAGGATGGAAAAACCTATCTCGTCACGCCTGTGGAAAAGGTTGGCATTCGCATCCAGGACGCGCATTTCGTCGCCGTCGAGATGAGTGCGACCGAAATTGACGGCGTGCAGGTGCTGACCTTTCGCACGAATGTCGGCGATGTGGTCGAGGCCGGGGTCGAGCATCCGTTGCGGTTCGTGATCCATGGCGAAAACCATGAGTTGAAACCTTACTTGCATGTGCGTGGTCGTCTCGAAGCCCTGGTGTCGCGGGCCGTGATGTATGATCTGGTGGAAATGGGCGAAGTGCGCGAAATCGATGGACGCGCGATGTTTGTTGTCTGCTCCGGCGCGGCTGTCTTTCCGGTGATGCCGGCTGATGACCTCGAACGGCTGTCGCGATGAACGGGTTCGAATTTTCGGCTGCCGATTTCCGCCGCCGGGCGCTGAACCAGGCTGGCGGGCCGGTCGACCAGGCATGGCGCGATCACGGCGATCATGTGCTGAATCTTGCCAGTGTCATCGAGATCGAAAGCCTGAAGCTCAAGGATGCCGCGGTCCTGGTGCCGATCATCGACGATGGCCAGGAGCCGCGACTGATCCTGACCAAGCGTACGACGAAACTGCGCAAACATGCCGGGCAGATCGCTTTTCCGGGCGGCGGTATCGACGAGACCGACGTGTCGCCGGAACAGGCCGCGATCCGCGAAGCGCATGAGGAAATCGGCCTCGATCCGGCCTATGTCGAAACCGTCGGTCGCCTGCCGCAATATCTCGCCGGTACCGGGTTTCGCATCGTGCCCGTGCTTGCCGTGGTGCGAAGCGGCTTTACGATCACCCCCAATCCGGCGGAAGTCGATAGCGTATTCGAAGTGCCGCTGTCCTTCCTGATGGATCCGCAGAACCATCGTCAGGACAGCCGTGTCTGGCAGGGTGCTGTCCGCCATTTTTACGTGATGCCCTATGGCGAACGCCAGATCTGGGGCATTACCGCCGGTATCATCCGGACGCTTTATGAAAGGCTTTATGCATGACCGATCTTTCACAGCAGGACTGGTTCCGCACCCCGGCGCTCGGGCGGCTGTTTGCCTTGCTAAATGCCGATGGCGGCGAGGTTAGGGTCGCCGGCGGTGCGGTGCGCAACGGCCTGCTCGGACTGCCGGTCAGCGATATCGACCTGGCAACGACGCTTCAGCCGGAAGAGGTGGTTGCCCGCGCGAAGGCGGCGGGCATCAAGGCCGTGCCGACCGGCATCGAGCATGGCACGGTCACTCTCGTCATCGACGGCAAGGGCTATGAGGTTACGACCTTGCGGCGGGACTTGGAGACCGACGGACGGCGGGCGCAGGTGGCCTTCGGGGCCAACTGGCAGGAGGATGCAGAACGCCGCGACCTGACGATCAACGGGCTCTATGCCGGTCAGGATGGGCAGGTCATTGACCTGGTCGGTGGGCTTGCCGATATCGAGACGCGCACCGTCCGCTTCATCGGCGACGCGGAGCAGCGGATCGCCGAAGATTATCTGCGGGTGCTGCGCTTCTTCCGCTTCTTCGCCTATTACGGCCATGGCCGTCCGGATGCGGCAGGGCTAAAGGCCTGCGCCAGGGCGCGCGAAAAACTGAAGACGCTGTCGGCCGAGCGGGTGTGGAGCGAGACGAAGAAGCTGCTGTCGGCGCGCGATCCGGGCCGGGCGCTTTTGTGGATGCGTCAGTCGGGTGTGTTGGGGGAGATCCTGCCGGAAACGGAAAAATGGGGCATTGACGCCATTCCGGGACTGATCGCGGCCGAACAGGCTCTGGGCTGGACTGTCGATCCTTTGTTGCGCCTGTCTGCCATCGTGCCGAAGGATGCGGCGCGGGTCGCTGCGATGGCGGAGCGGCTGAAGTTTTCCAATGCGGAGGCGCAGGTTCTCGAGCGTTTTGCCAAGGCGCCGAAGCCGTCCGAGACGACGACCGACGTGGCCTTTGATCGCGACCTTTACCATTTCGGCAAGGAAGGCATGATCGCAATGCTGAAGCTCGAACTGGCATCAGCACGCATGCAAGCCGATGGCGATGCAAAAGCGATGGCGAGAACCGGACGTCTCTCGGCGCTGCTGCAGCGTGCCGAGCGCTTCGAACGACCCATTCTGCCGGTCAAGGGCAGCGACGTACTGGCAGCGCAGGTTTCCCCCGGTCCAGCCGTCGGTGAGATCCTTGCCAAGGTCGAGGCCGGTTGGATCGCGTCCAACTTCACGCTGGACCGTGAAAAACTGCTGGCCCGCATCGCAGACCTGGCGAAAGGCTGATCCTCCCGATCAGCCTTTCGCCAGTTCAGCCTGTCATTCTGTCAGCTGTCGACTTTCTGTTCGGTGCGGATACGCGCCTTGATGTTGTCGACCATGGCCGGACGTATGATGTCCTCGCCATGGGCTGCGCGCAGATGCTCGACAGCACGGCGCACCACTTCAGCGTCTTCCTCTGCCCGGGTATGCCAGTTGCAGCCCGGGACCAGAGTTCCACATTCAAAGCTTTTCATGGTTACCTCCTCAGTTTTCAGCCATTGGGCTCTAGCGGTTTGGGACCAGCCGATTGAGGTTCAACGACCAAGCCGGCCGATTGTTCATGCACGGTGATAAAAAGCCGCCCGTGTTGGGCACGGGCGGATGCAGGCGGTGGTTTGTGGATCGTCCGTTGTTTATCTGTGTGTCAGTTGCGCCTGAGTATCAGTCGGGCATCGCCCAGGCATGAAATACCGATTGCGCCGCGGTCTTCTGCTGCTTGCGACCGGCACCCTCGATATCATTGGCGATCATCTGATCCGCCAGATCCATGCCGCCCAAACCAAGTCGGACCTGCTCGACGAAATAGGAATGTGGAAGATCGACATCGCTTGATGCCCGCAAGCGCTCAGCCAGGCGATCGATCAACTCGGGAGCGTCAATTGCACGGGCGGCGGTTTCACTCACTGCGGGAATGGTTGCAGTACCAGACTGGGCCATCGCATTCTCCTCCTCGAAACTGCGTGAAGCCGCAGAATGAGCAAGGATCCCGTTGAATGCAATGATTTCTGTCAAGCATTCGCGCCGCTGGCGCTAAGCTTCCGTTATTTTAGCGTATTCTTTATCCACTGCGGTACACAGGACCGGTGGATAACTTATATTCGGCCTTGCTATCGCATCTTGCCTACGGCCAGCGGACCACCGGAGGCATTGACGATAGAATCGATTCGACATTGCCGCCGGTTTTCAGACCGAAGATCGTGCCGCGATCGTGGAGCAGGTTGAACTCCACGTAACGTCCCCTGCGGATCAACTGCTCGTCACGCTCCTCTTCCGTCCACGGCATATTGAAATTGCTGCGGACGATCTTGGGGTATACAAGGTTGAAGGCGCGGCCGACATCCTGGACAAACGCGAAATTCGCATCCCATCCACCCTTGTCTTCCTGCGGATAGAGCCAGTCGAAGAAGATGCCGCCAACGCCGCGCGGCTCGTTGCGATGTTTCAGGAAGAAGTATTCATCGCACCAGGCCTTATAGGCGTCATAATCGGCAATATCGGCGTGGCGGTGGCAGGCAATTTCCATCGCCCGGTGGAAGAGGCGGGTGTCCGGGTCTTCCTGGGTGCGCCGACGGTCGAGCACGGGCGTCAGGTCGGCGCCGCCACCGAACCATTGGCTGGAGGTGACGACCATGCGGGTATTCATGTGCACGGCGGGGACATTGGGATTGACCGGGTGAGCGATCAGCGAAATGCCCGATGCCCAGAACCGTGGATCCTCCTCGGCGCCTGGCATCTGCTTGCGGAACTCGGGCGAGAACTCACCATGAACCGTGGACGTATGGACACCGACCTTCTCGAAGACACGGCCCTCCATCATCGACATGCGGCCGCCACCGCCCTCGCCATTTTCACGCAGCCAGTCCTTGGGCGCAAAGCGGCCAGGCTTTCGATCGGATAGGGGACCGGCCAATTCGTCTTCAATCGCTTCGAAGGACGAACAGATCGTATCGCGCAGGCTTTCGAACCAGGCGCGGGCCACAATCTTCTTGTCCTCGATGTCGGCTGGAAGGCCTTTCGGCAGGTCCGGTCGCTCCATGATATTCCCCGTTGCGTGCGTATGCGTCGATTAGCAGTTCCAGATAAGACCGACCACATTGATGCGGAACCGTCCCCGGAAAATCGACTCGCCAATCGTCCTGTGGCGCACTAATGTCATGTCATGCGAGGTATGTCATGACGAGAATACCCGGTCCGCCACCGCTTAACGGCCTGAAAAAACGCATTGCCGACCATCGCTCCGGCGTTTCCGGCGGCAGGAACGGACATTTCGTCCGCGAGACCTTTTGCCTCACCCGCGACGAGGCCCGCGCCAAGGCGCGCGAATGGTTTGATGCCTTCCCCAAGGCTGCATACTGGACCGAGGTGGAAAGCTGGCGCCAGCTCGACGGCGACCAGATCGAGTTCACCATGCGCCGGCTACCATCTGCCGACTAGCAGCGTTCCCTGCGGAATTTGAGAATTCCCTCAAATTCTAATGATTGGCTCAATCGAACGACAAACCCTTGTTGGCATTCTGTGTTGTGAGGACGGCCGCGCATGATGCATGCGGCATTGCTCGACATGATATGCGACACAAGGTTTCTCAATGACTTCGGTATCCTTCAATTCCACATCCGCAAGTGCGCTTGCGATGCTGAATGGTTCCACATCCGCGCTTGAACGCACGCAACGTCAGGCGGCGAACGGGCGGGAGGTCGAGCAGGCGGCGGACAATGCCGCCTATTGGTCGATTGCGACGACGATGAAGTCGAGCAGTCTCTCGATGTCCAGCGTCGAGGACGCGAACGGTCTGGCGGCAGCCCTGACGGATACGGCAGCCGTTGGTATCAGTGAAGCCACAAGTCTGGTCGCGCAGATCCAATCGAAACTGGTGCTCGCCACGGCCGTGGGATCGAACAAGCAGGCGATCAATTCCGAGATCAGCCAGTTGAAGGACCAGTTGAACACGGTTGTCGAAAGCAGTGCCTTCAACGGCCAGAACTGGCTGAAGGTCGAGGCTGGGTCGCAGCCGAAGGTTTCCTCGATGGTGGCATCGGTCACGGGCACCGGCGGGGAGGGCGATCTGTCGATCAACATGATCGATTTCGACACGGCAAAATCGACGCTGGTGTCTGGCGAGAATGCCTCCGATGGAACGCTGACCCGCTCCTATTCCGGCATGACCAGATCTGGCGCGCTTTACGCCTATCATTTGATGGCTGCCAATTCGGTGGTGCCCAATGCTCCGACCTCGAAAGAGATCAGGATCGACAGCCAGACGAGCTATGGCGAACTGGATGGGATGATCTCCGCACTCAACCGGGTGATGGCCGATATGGTCAGCTCTGGCGCCGAGGTCGGCG
This sequence comes from Rhizobium sp. 18065, assembly GCF_902706095.1. GTDB lineage: Bacteria > Pseudomonadota > Alphaproteobacteria > Rhizobiales > Rhizobiaceae > Allorhizobium. The sequence goes on along the minus strand of NZ_CACSJP010000005.1, from coordinate 40,433 downwards.
CAACGCGCAATCGCGTTTCAGCCAATATGGATTTCATGCCGGATCTGCAGGATGTCACGCAGACCGGTATCGGTCGCCTGGTTGATGCGGACCTGAATGAACAGTCTGTCTTGCAGGCGGCCCAGTTGGCGGCGCAGCAACTTCAGGCAACCTCGCTCAACATTGCGAACAATTCGATGGCAAATTCGCTGAAGCTGTTTCTCTGACGGCGCAAGCACACTCTGAAACGACAACAGCCCGCTGCGAAGCGGGCTGTTGATGCGATCACAGTCTCAGCGTTTCGGTGGTGAACGCTTCGATTTTGTCCTGGCAGATGAAATGCTTGCCGGTGCTGCCGGTTTGCCGACCGGCGCCGAACTACTGGCTTTCGCCGGCGGTGCCGGGAGTGGTGTTGCGAATTCCGGTTTGGATTCCAGCTCTATTGGTATGAGCGTGGCTTCGCCGTCAACGGGCGATGGGATCGGCGGTTCGGCGTCGGGCAGCGCTTCCGGCACGAAAGTAATGGTCGGCGCAGGAGCTATCGCAACGGGCTCCAACGGCGCAAATTCGACCGGAGTGGGTTCTTCAGCTGGCATGACAGGTGCCGTCTGTGTCTCAGCGTCGAGCGCCTGCGGTTCTACTGCCGACGGTACAGCCCCGCCCAGGATCTCCTTCAGGACCTTTGTGACCTGCAGGGCGCCGGCAATGTCGGTATTGGTCGAATGGCCGCAGAGCGGAACGCGAATGTCGGTCTTGATCTTCGGTCGTGAATTGATCTCGCCGAACCAATCCAGTTCACCCACCACATCCACCACGTCGGTGAAGATCTCCGGCATCTTGATGCGACCGCCAAAGGTGACGATGCGCGCCTCTTTGGCGAGCGTTTCCAGCCGCGCCGTTGCGGACTCGGTCATGGACTGGAGTGCGTCGGCCAGAACGCGGTTGCCGCGCGAGTGGCCGGCCAGCAGGCTGAAGGAAAGTTCCGGGTCGGCCAGCAGCGTGGCGACCGTGTCGGTGTCCAAACCAGTGCTGCGGACACTTTCCGTGTCTGCATCGCGCTTGCCATAGGCGCCGAGTTTCGGCCGACCGACCAGATCGTCGATCACTTCGAGATTGCTGCGGATATGGCCGAGCCAGCCGAAGAAGAAGGCGCCGCCGATCGCCTCGTTGACGATATCGCCCAGGCCATAGCCCGAGACGACGGCGGCCACCGGGGCGTTGATCGCGTTGGCAACGTTGCGGGCAAAGGCGGCCGCGCCGATTGCGGATCCGCCGATGCCGGCAACGGCAAGCGCGTGAACGTCACGGCCGCCGCGCAGCCGGTATTCATCGACGCTGTCGCAGATCGTCAGCATGCCTTGTCCGGCGGGCGGCACGATCATGATCAGACCTTCGGAGGCGAGCGCATCGCTGATATAGAAGGTTTCCTCGGCGGACAGCGACTTGACGTCGTAGAACAATGAGTCGAGCCCGGTATTGCGCATGCGCCAGGGCTCGAGCGCGGCATTGCGCGCCGGCCGGTGCTGTAGCCGTTCCGGCGTACTGAAGGTTCGGGCGAACTGGGTCAAACTCAGGGCGAATGCTGTTTCGAACATTTCCATCTCCCGTTTTTGCTGCGCCGCAACATAGACCGTTCTGGATGAATTAGCAATTGTGGTTGTATTCGGGCGCGCCAAGGCTTGCATCGGATCGGACGCTAGCGGATCCGGAAGGCGGGTTCCTTGACGATTGCCTTTTCTCGCGCCTAAAGCGCGGTTTGGCGCAATGCTTCGCCGGCAATCATCGCAGCCGACATGGCGACGTTGATCGAGCGCTGGCCCTCGACCATCGGGATGATGATGCGTGCGTCTGCCATGTCATGAACGTGATCCGGCACACCGGCGCTTTCGCGACCGAAGAGCAGGATGTCGTCGGGTTGGTAGGAAAAACCGGTATAGGGTTCTGCGGCCTTGGTCGAGGCGAGCACCAGGCGGTGGTTCTCAGAGCGTCGCCATTGGTCGAACTGCTCCCAGTTGACGTGGCGGGTCATGGCGACGCTGGCGAGATAATCCATGCCGGCGCGCTTCAGGTTCTTGTCGGAGAGGACGAAGCCGGCCGGCTCGATGATATCAACTTTCAGGCCGAGGCAGGCGGCAAGGCGCAGGATGGTGCCGGTATTGCCGGGGATGTCGGGCTGGAAAAGGGCGATGCGGAGCGCTGTCATGACGCGGGTTCTACGCCAGCCCACGACGGCCCTCAAGAGGGACTGGCAGCAAGGTTCAACCTTCCGGTTGTTGTCGGTCTGCAACAGTTGCAGGGAATGGCCGGAAAGGCGCCATTCGCCGCTTTGCAAGGAATGTCGAGATGTTTACAACATCATCATCTGTTAACACGCACGAGGGAGGGCCATCGATGGATTTTTTCGGTTTGAAGCCAGTGCCCCACCTGCTCGCCAGGCCTGCGTGACGGCGACTTCATCGCCTTTGTATTTCCCAAACTGATTCATCTTGCGGCCCTATGTGGCCTCAAACATTGACATTTCGCTCAGTTGCGACACGTCCCGATGACATGTCCACTCGCGCGCTTCTTCATGGAGTTTCTCATGTTCTCGTGGTTTGAAAACCGCTTGAATGCCTATCCTTCGGACGCGCCGTCGCTGCCGCCGAAGGGGCTGTTTGCCTTTTGCTGGCACTACACCAAACCGGCATGGCCGTGGCTGCTCGTGCTCGGGCTTTGTTCGCTGCTGATCGCGGTAGGCGAAGTGTTCCTGTACCAGTTCCTCGGCAATATCGTCGACTGGCTGTCGAATGCCGATCGGACGACGTTCCTGGAAAACGAGGGTTCGCGGTTGATCGCCATGGGCGCACTGGTGCTGGTCGGTCTGCCGATCGTCGGGATCATTCACTCGATCACCATGCATCAGGTTCTGGCGGGCAACTTCCCGATGATTGCGCGCTGGCAGATGCACCGCTTCCTGCTGCGCCACTCGATGACATTCTTTGCCAATGAGTTTGCCGGACGGGTCTCGACCAAGGTGATGCAGACGGCGTTGTCGATCCGGGAATCGACGATGAAGGTCATCGACGTCTTCGTCTATGCCACCAGCTTCTTCGTCTCGATGCTGGCGCTTGTGGCGGCCGTCGACTGGCGTTTGGTTCTGCCGCTTGCCGCATGGATCGCCATCTATGTGCTGATCCTGCGCTTCTTCATCCCGAAGTTGCGCAAGCTGTCCAGCGAACAGGCGGATGCGCGCTCGATGATGACCGGCCGGATTGTCGACAGCTATACCAACATCGCGACGGTGAAGCTGTTTTCCCATGCCGGCCGTGAGGAGAGCTATGCCAAGGAGGGGATGAATGCCTTTCTCGGTACCGTGCATCGCCAGATGCGGCAGATCACCCTGCTCAACATCGCCGTCGACATCAACAATGCCTTCGTGCTGTTTTCGATCTCGGCGCTCAGCATCTGGTTCTGGCTCGACGGCGTTGTGTCGGTCGGTGCCATTGCAATCGCCATTGGCCTCGCCATGCGCATCAACGGCATGTCGCAATGGATCATGTGGGAAGTGGCGGCGCTGTTTGAAAACATCGGTACCGTCTACGACGGCATGGGCATGATGACCACGGCGCATGATATCGTCGATGTGCCGCAGGCAAAGGCACTGAAGGCCCCGAAGGGCGAGATCGTCTATGACGCGGTCGGGTTCCACTACGGTAAGCGCAACGGCGTCATCGAAGACTTCGCCTTGACCATCAAGGCGGGGGAAAAGGTCGGTCTGGTGGGTCGTTCCGGCGCCGGCAAGACGACGCTGGTCAACCTTCTGCTGCGCTTTTATGACCTGGAGAAGGGTCGAATTCTGGTCGACGGGCAGGACATTTCCCAGGTTTCGCAGGACAGTCTGCGATCCCTGGTGGGCGTCGTCACTCAGGATACCTCGCTGCTGCACCGGTCGATCCGCGACAACATTGCCTATGGCCGGCCTGACGCCACGGATGCCGAGGTGATCGAGGCTGCTCGCCGTGCCAATGCTTGGGACTTCATCCAGACGCTGGCCGACCAGCAGGGCAGGGCGGGTCTCGATGCACATGTCGGCGAACGCGGGGTGAAACTGTCCGGCGGCCAGCGTCAGCGCATCGCGATCGCCCGTGTCTTCCTCAAGGATGCGCCAATCCTGGTTCTCGACGAAGCGACGTCGGCGCTCGATTCGGAAGTCGAGGCGGCGATCCAGGAAAGCCTGTTCAAACTGATCGAGGACAAGACGGTGATTGCGATCGCGCACCGCCTGTCGACGCTGACGCAGATGGACCGGCTGATCGTGCTCGACAAGGGCAGGATCATCGAGAGTGGCTCGCATCAGCAACTGGTGGCGCTGGGCGGTGTCTATGCCGACCTGTGGAACCGCCAGTCCGGTGGGTTCCTCGCTGCCGAGGACGGAGACGACACCGAAGAAGCGGCGGAGTAATCCGCCGACGCTCGATCTTGTCGAGACGCGTCGCCGTTCATCCGGCGGCGCGTTTCAGTTTTTCTGCGCGCAGATCAGGAAATGTCGATTGGCATTGCGGGTCCGCATGCATATTCGGGTGCTCAATGCACTCCGACATCAATGAAATGGCGAAACCGATGCGGCACTATCTCGACTGGATCTGGGCTGCTCTGGCAGGCGGCATGCTGGCGGTGATGGTCACACTGAACAGCGGGCTTGCCAGCTATTCCACCCCGTTCATCGCCTCCTGGGTCGTGCATGGTGTCGGGGCTGTCGCAGCGATCATGCTGTTGCAGGCCAACCGGGTCTGGTCTTCGAAATCGGCCGACGTGGCGACCAGTGCAGCCAAGCCGCCGCTCTGGTCCTATTTTGGCGGAGCCCCGGGGGCGCTTGCCGTTGCGCTGGGCTCCATCGCGGTCAATTCCAGTCTTGCCCTGGCCGGCGCACTGTCGCTGATGCTCGTCGGGCAGATCCTGTTCAGCCTCTTGTCCGACCTCTGGGGCTGGTTCGGCACCCCCAAACGCGCGCTCAACCGTTTCGACCTGCTGGCCGCCCTGCTCGTCACCATAGGCAGTGCGCTGGTGATCTATTCGGGAGGCGCGTGATGATCGGTTATGTGCTGATTGCACTTCTGGCCGGTGCCTTCGTTGGTATGTCCCGTTCGATCAATGGCCGTCTCGGCATGGATCGCGGTGCGTTCAAGGCGTCGTTCTGGAACCACTTGAGCGGCTTCCTGCTGCTCACGGTGTTCGTGCTGTTGTTCGAGCGTGGCAATTTCCACACCCTGGGTCTGGCGCCGAACTGGGCCTTTACCGGCGGCGTCCTCGGGGCGGGTTTCGTGGCCGTCAGTGCTTATGTGTTTCCGCGCATCGGCGCTGCCCGCTCGGCGCTGTTGATCATCGGTGGGCAGATGATCGGCGGGCTGTTGATCGACCAGCTGCAGGTCGCGTCGGGTCTGCATCCCGGTCAGCTGCTCGGCGTGCTGCTCATCCTGCTTGGAATCTACCTGACGCGCTTCTCGCGGTAATCCGCTGGTCGGAATAAGCCGCAGGTGGCCACTCGCCATCGATCGGCTCGGTGTTAAGAATATCCTAATTTTACAATGACTTATAGTGGGCGTGTAGTGCTGAACTTCGCCGTCCGAGGTAATTTTTTCTTTATTTTAAGCTGCCAAGACAGGGGACTATCCATCAGGCTCCAATTGCGGTTTTTCAGATGTTCAGCAAAATCAAAATCAAATTTCTCATGCCGGCGCTGTTTGCGCTCGTCGTCGTTCTCCTTCTGTTGCAGGGGGTGCTGGGAATGCGCTCTGTATCCGAACTCAACGCTCAGGCAGAGAAGTTGGGCGATCGCATGGAGCAATCGCTGATGACGGCGAACCTGGACAGGCTGCTGTCGGAAGTGCGTCGGCTTTACCTGATGACGCTGACTGCCAGCAATGCCGCTGACCAGAAGCGCACGCTCGAGCAGTTGCAAATCAAGACCACGGAACGCGCAGACGCTTTCAAGGCGTTCAGCGACGGGATTTCCGACGAGTCGACCAAGGCGAGCATGGACAAGCTGAATGCGGTCCTCGCCACCTACGATGCGCTGGGTGAAAAGTTCGTCGCTGTTGTCAAAGCATCGCGCGTCTATGAAGCAAAGGCAATCATCGCGGAGATGATCCCGATCGGTGGCGAGGCCGGCAGCATCATGCAGGACATGATCAACGAAATCGGCGCCCTTAGCCAGGACGATCAGAAGGCCGCAGCGCTTGCAGCCGAGTTCGCCTATATCACCACCATTGGCGCCATCGTCCTTGCTGCCCTGGTGGCTGCTGGCGCGGCATCGCTCAGCCTCATCCGCGTCACGCGCCCGATCGGCGCCATTACCCATTCGATGAACATGCTTGCGTCCGGCAATAACGCGATTTCGATACCACATACCGATCGCCATGACGAAATTGGCGAAATGGCGGCTGCCGTTTCCGTGTTTCGTGACAATGCGGTCGAACGGGAGCGGCTGGAACAGGAAACCGAAAGCAACCGTTCGATGAGCGAACGCGAGCGCCTTGCCCGGGACGAACAGAATGCACGCGCCGCCTCCGATGTTTCGTTCGCGGTCGAGAGCATTGCCCGTGGCCTGAAGGGCCTGTCGGATGGCGACATGATATCTCGTCTGGATGTTCCATTTGTCGGGCAGCTTGAGCCATTGCGTACCAATTTCAACGAATCGGTGGAGAAGCTGCAATCGGTTCTGCAATCGGTCGGCGAAAACGCCCGGATGATCGATGCCGGCGCCAACGAGATCCGTTCCGCTGCCAATGATCTGTCCCGGCGGACCGAACAGCAGGCCGCCTCGGTCGAGGAAACGGCTGCTGCATTGGAACAGGTCACGACTGCGGTCAAGGATTCAGCGGTTCGGGCCGGAGAGGCGGGCAAGCTGGTCGAACAAACCCGTCACGGCGCCGAGCGCTCGGGCGAGATCGTTCACCAGGCCGTCAGCGCGATGGAAGCGATCGAGAAATCGTCGAGCGAGATCGGCAATATCATCGGCGTGATCGACGATATCGCCTTCCAGACCAACCTCCTGGCGCTGAATGCCGGGGTCGAGGCAGCCCGTGCCGGCGAGGCCGGCAAGGGCTTTGCCGTGGTCGCACAGGAAGTGCGCGAACTGGCCCAGCGCTCCGCCAAGGCTGCGCGGGAGATCAAGGCGCTGATCACCACATCGGGTGAGAAGGTTCGTGATGGCGTTGATCTGGTCGGCCAGACCGGCAAGGCCTTGCAGTCGATCGTGACGGAGGTCCAACAGATCAACAACAATGTCGCGTCCATCGCCGTATCGGCCCGCGAACAGTCGACCGGTCTTTCCGAGATCAATATGTCGGTCAACGAGATGGACCAGGGCACACAGCAGAATGCGGCGATGGTCGAACAGACTACGGCTGCAAGCCACAGTCTTGCAGCACAGGCGGCTGCGCTCAACGCCCTGCTGGCGCAGTTCAGGCTCGGCGATGGCCGGGCGGATCTGCATGTCGCGTCACCGGCCTCGCGTCCGGTTGCTTCGCCGGCGCACGCAATGAGCGACAGACTGGCCTCTGCTTTCGGCGGCGGAGCCACGGCTGCCCGGCGGCGGTAACGGGCGCCTGTTCGGGTTCATCCCTGGCGCATGAAAGTGTGGTTCGGCGGCTTCGGCCGCCGTTGCCGTTTTTGCAAGGTCGGGATTACGCAAATGTAATGACCGACTTGCTTTGCCAGACGGCGGAAACCGCCTATATCGCATTGCATGTTTCAATCTGTTGCGCGTCTCTTCGAAAACTGGCTCGATCCATTTTCCCGCTCGGACAATTTGCGTCCGCCGGAGAAGACCTTGGCCTTTGTCTGGTTCTATGTCAGCCAGGCGAAGCTTGCCTTCCTGCTGATGGCGATATTCGGCGGCTCGATCGCCGTGCTGGAAGCTGGCCTGTTCTGGTTTGTCGGTCGGCTGGTCGATGTGCTCGATACCGTGCCCAAGGATGCCGGATGGGAGGGGCTGATCGCGGCCCATGGGGGGGAGCTTGCCGCCATGGCTCTGGTCATGCTGGCGGGGCGGTTCATCGTGGTGACGGTTGGCGCGCTGGTCGAAGAACAGGTGATCGTCCTCAACTTCTTCAATCTGGTGCGCTGGCAGGCCTATGCGCATATCGCCCGGCAATCCCTGTCCTTCTTCCAGAACGATTTTGCCGGCCGCATCGTCACCAAGGTCTGGTCGGCCGGCCAGTCGACCGGAGATCTGCTGACCTCGCTGCTACAGGTCGTCTGGTTCATGGTGATCTACACGATCTCGACCATGGCGCTGGTCGCGCAGCTCGACTGGCGGCTTTCGGCGGTCATCGGCGTGTGGATCGCGATTTTCCTGGTGCTTGCCCGCCTGTTCGTACCAAAGATCCGCTATCACGCCAGGGAATCAGCCGAAGCGTCGTCGATGTTGAATGGACGTCTGGTGGACAGCTATTCCAATATCCAGACGCTGAAACTGTTCGGCAAGGAGCGGCAGAACGATCACTATATCAAGGCGGGTTTCGACCGTTTCCAAAATACGTTGCGCCCCTTCGCGCGGCTGCTGACGGGTGTTCGGGCCTCGCTTGCCATACTATCCGGCGTGATGATCGTGACGGTTGCCGCGCTCTCGATCGATCTGTGGTTTTCCGGCGCCATCACCGGCGGCGGGGTGGCGTTCACGCTGGGCCTGGTGCTCAGGCTCAACATGCTGCTCGGCCGGATGATGACACAGATGAACAGCATCATGCGCAATATCGGCACGATCCAGAATTCCGCCGAACTGATCGCCAAGCCGATCGATCTGACCGACCGCGCCGACGCTACGGCGCTGAAGGTTGTATCGCCCGAGATCCGCTTCGAGGACGTGAGCTTTCACTACGGCCGCAAGAAAGGCGTGATCGATCATCTGACACTGACCATTGCGCCGGGTGAAAAAGTGGGCATCGTCGGCCGTTCCGGAGCCGGGAAGTCGACCTTGGTCAATCTGCTTTTGCGGTTCTACGATGTCGAGAGCGGCCGTATTGTGATCGACGGCCAGGATATCTCGACGGTGACGCAGGAGAGCCTGCGGTCGCAGATCGGCATGGTGACACAAGACACGGCGCTGCTGCATCGCTCGATCCGCGACAATATCGTATTCGGACGCGAGGACGCATCCGAGGAGCAGTTGCTGAAGGCGACGGACAGGGCCGAAGCGCTCGACTTCATCCAGCGCCTTGAAGACCAGCGTGGACGCAAGGCCTTCGACGCGCATGTCGGCGAGCGCGGGGTCAAGCTTTCGGGTGGGCAGCGCCAGCGGGTGGCGATTGCCCGCGTGATGCTGAAGGATGCGCCGATCCTCGTCCTGGATGAGGCGACCTCGGCGCTCGATTCGGAAGTCGAGGCGGCGATCCAATCCAATCTCGACAAGCTGATGCAGGGCAAGACGGTTCTGGCCATCGCCCACCGCCTGTCGACCATTGCCGCGCTGGATCGTCTCGTCGTTATGGACAAGGGCCGGATCATCGAGCAGGGCACGCATGCCGAACTGGTCGCGCGCGGCGGCCTTTATTCCGAACTCTGGGCGCGGCAGTCCGGCGGCTTCCTCGATACGCAGGATGTTGTCGAACAGGCCTGATGTTTGATTGCGCGCTCGCTGGGCGCTGCGCCTTCCCGCTGTTTCGACTGGGGACAGGGACTACCGGCGATCAGTTGTCACCGATCAGCGCCACGTCGGCGACAAGGCCGAAATGGTTTGATCCATAGCTCTCGTCGAGACGTTTCAGCGACAGCGGTGCGAACTCTTTGCCGATGAAGATGTGATCGATCGCAATGCCGGCCACGCCGGCTTCGACCGGCCATGTCGCGGGTTCGGGGCCGACCTTGCGCAGGCCCGAGCGCTGAAGGAAACGCTGCATGTCCGGTGCGATGCTGTCCGAATTGAAATCGCCGGCCAGGATGACGCTGCCTTTGGCATCGTTCAGTCCGAGGATGAGGTTGTCCAGTTCAATGCTATGATAATCATCGAAATACGGTTTCGACAGGTGGGCCGCGAGAAGGCTGATCTGGCGGCCGGCAACCTCGATCTCGATCTCGGCAAAACGGTCGGCGCGCAGATCGCTGAGTTCATCATAGCGACCAGCCCGGATCGGATGTTTCGACAACATCATCAGATCGCAGGTGGGGGTCTCGATGCCGCAGCCGATACGGTAGGGATAGGTTTCGCCGAGCCGATCGAGTTCGCCAAATAGCGGATTGGCTTCCATGATGTAGACCACATCCGCCTGCGATCCCTGGATCATGTCGGCGATCTTTCCGGCATTCTCGACATTGTCGTTGAGGATGTTGAAGCTGAGAATGCGCAGGCGAGGGGCGTTGGCGATCGCCTCGGCCGACAGGTGGCTGGCGACGAAGTCGCGCTTCATCCACAGGCTGTGGCCGATCAGGACGAGGCAGACGGCCAGCAATATCCAGACATAGGCGCCGCGTTTGACCAGAAGGCAGAGCACGATGCCGGCAAGAACGATCAGGCTGATCTGCAGTTGCAGGCTGAAAAAGAAGGAAAAAATCCAAAGCTCGGTGACGTAGCGCATGCCCAGCGCCGCCAGCGCCAGTGTCAGCAGGACGCAAAAAACGCAATAGATATTGTCTCTCATGCCCGTCCCGACCCCGTCATCCGGGCTCGGCCGGAGGCACCCGACCATGATCGAAAAAAGGCGGGCTTGCAAGAACCGTTCGGTTCATCCAACCTCATGGTGACACGTCACATTTTATTCCGCGACATAGTGGCTCCTTCCCCCTGCGGAGACTGGACAGAATGGAATATCAAGCTTAGAACGCGGCAATCTGGGGGGAATCTATGGCTGGACTGTGTCTGCTTTATGATTCCCGCTACGGGGGCAGAATGCGGTGTGTCGCAGGATTGCGAAGAGGATAATTTGACCGTGAGCGAACACGAGACCAATGCACAACATGCGGCCGAACCTACGCGCCGCGACTTTCTCTACATGGTGACCGGTATGGCCGGCGCGGTTGGTGCAGCCGCCGTCGCATGGCCATTCATTGATCAGATGCGTCCGGACGCCTCCACTCTTGCACTCGCTTCAATCGAGGTCGATGTGGCCGCGCTTGAGCCTGGCATGTCGTTGACGGTGAAATGGCGCGGCAAGCCGGTGTTCATCCGCAACCGCACGGCCAAGGAAGTCGAGGAAGCCAATCAGGTGGCGCTTGCCGACCTCAAGGATCCGGTCGCCCGCAACGCCAATGTCGATGCTGCAGCTGACGCAACCGACCTTGCTCGCTCTGCAGGCGAAGGCAAGGAAAACTGGATCGTCATGATCGGTTCCTGTACCCATCTCGGCTGCGTGCCGCTTGGCCAGGCCGGCGATTTCGGCGGATGGTTCTGTCCCTGCCACGGCTCGCACTACGATACCGCGGGTCGTATCCGGAAAGGTCCGGCACCGATGAATCTGGCAATTCCGACCTTCGGATTTGTGTCTGATTCTGTGATCAAGATCGGTTGAGGGGATAAGAGAATATGAGTGGTCCTTCCAGTTACCAGCCGTCGACCGGCGTCGAAAAATGGATTGATGCGCGCCTTCCATTGCCGCGCATGGTCTATGACAGCTTCGTCGCCTATCCGGTTCCTCGCAACCTGAACTATGCCTATACCTTCGGTGCGATGCTTGCCGTCATGCTGGTGGTGCAGATCCTGACCGGTGTCGTTCTGGCCATGCACTATTCCGCGCATGTCTCGGTGGCATTCGAGTCGGTCGAGAAGATCATGCGCGACGTCAACCATGGTTGGCTGTTGCGCTACATGCACGCCAACGGCGCGTCGTTCTTCTTCATCGCCGTCTACCTGCACATTGCCCGTGGTCTGTATTACGGCTCCTACAAGGCGCCGCGCGAAATCCTCTGGATCCTCGGCGTGGTGATCTTCCTCTTGATGATGGCGACTGCCTTCATGGGCTACGTTCTGCCCTGGGGCCAGATGTCCTTCTGGGGTGCTACCGTAATCACCGGTTTCTTCACCGCGTTTCCGGGCGTCGGCGAATGGATCCAGCAGTTCCTGCTCGGCGGCTTTGCCGTCGACAATCCGACGCTGAACCGCTTCTTCGCCCTGCATTACCTGCTGCCGTTCATGATCGTCGGCGTCGTCATCCTGCACGTGTGGGCGCTGCATGTCACCGGCCAGACCAATCCGACCGGCGTCGAAGTGAAGTCGAAGACGGATACCGTTCCGTTCACGCCTTACGCGACCATGAAAGATGCCTTCGGCGTTTCCGTCTTCCTGATCGCCTATGCCTGGTTCGTCTTCTACATGCCAAACTTCCTCGGCCATCCGGACAACTACATTCCGGCTGACGCGCTGAAGACCCCAGCTCACATCGTTCCGGAATGGTACTTCCTGCCGTTCTACGCGATGCTGCGCGCGATCACCTTCAATGTCGGTCCGATCGACTCCAAGCTCGGCGGCGTTCTGGTGATGTTCGGTGCGATCATCGTGCTGTTCTTCCTGCCCTGGCTCGATACGTCCAAGGTCCGCTCTGCTGTCTACCGTCCCTGGTACAAGCTGTTCTTCTGGGTGTTCGTGGTCAACTCGATCATCCTCGGCTGGCTCGGTGCCATGCCGGCGGAAGGCACCTATGTCGTCATGTCGCAGATCGGTACCGCTTACTACTTCGGCTTCTTCCTGGTCATCATGCCACTGCTCGGCCTGTTCGAAACGCCGCGTCGCATTCCGAACTCGATCACCGAAGACGTGCTCGAAAAGCGCGGCAAATCTGCCGCGGCCAAAGCCTAAGTGCGCGAGAGAGGGAAAGTAGAACAATGAAAAAGCTTTTCACGAGCATCGCGCTGATTGCTGCCATGGCCGGATTTTCCGGCCTGGCTCTCGCAGCCGAAGAAGGCGATCTCGCCCATCTGGTCGAACATGCCGCCAAGACGGGCCACTATCCTATCCTGAAGCCCGAGCAGATCGACTGGTCCTTTGCTGGTCCGTTCGGCAAGTATGACAAGGGCCAGCTTCAGCGTGGCCTCAAGATCTACACCGAAGTCTGTGCCGCCTGTCATTCGATGAACCTCGTTTCCTTCCGCACACTGGAAGGTCTGGGCTATTCGGAAGAACAGGTCAAAGCCTTCGCTGCCAACTACGAAGTGCAGGACGGTCCGAACGCCGACGGCGAAATGTATACCCGCAAGGCCGTGCCTTCGGATCACTTCCCGTCGCCGTTCCCGAACCACGAAGCGGCTGCGGCTGCCAACAACGGTGCGGCGCCTCCGGATTTCTCGCTGATCGCCAAGGCGCGCGGCGTGACGCGTGGTTTCCCTCAGTTCATCTGGGACATGATCCCGGTCGTCGGCGGTTACCAGGAAGGCGGCCCGGATTATATCCACGCGCTGTTGACCGGCTATCAGGAGCCACCTGAGGGTGTTGTGATTGCCGAAGGCACGCACTTCAACCCGCATTTCATCGCCGGTCAGGCGCTCGCCATGGCGCCGCCGATCAGCGACGGTCAGGTGACCTATGACGACGGTGCACCGCAGACGCTAGATCAGTATTCGCAGGACGTGGCTGCATTCCTGATGTGGGCTGCTGAACCGCATCTGGAGGACCGCAAGCGCATGGGCTTCATGGTCATGATCTTCCTGGTCATCTTCTCGGCCCTGATCTACCTAACGAAGAAGTCGATCTACGCGAACAAGGAACACTGATCGTCTGCTGACGGTCATGTGAAAAGGCGGGGCCTCGTGGTCCCGCCTTTTTTTGTTGGGGCCGTTTGCCTGATCGTGTCCCGACGCGCCGCCGGCTTTTCACTTTGCTTTGCCCATCCACGAGAAGGCTGGACAAGCCGGTGTCGAAAGGCCAATTTGCCGCCACCTCCCACAGGCCATGGATACCAATGAGCTCCGAAGTGCAGAATTACCTCGTCGATTCCATCCGTTCGATCCCGGACTATCCGAAGCCGGGCATCATGTTCCGCGACATCACGACACTGCTGGGCAATGCGCGGGCATTTCGCCGGGCCGTCGATGAACTTGTGCAGCCTTATGTCGGGCTGAAGATCGACAAGATTGCCGGCATGGAGGCACGTGGCTTCATCCTCGGCGGCGCCGTTGCGCACCAGCTTTCGGCCGGTTTCGTGCCGATCCGCAAGAAGGGCAAGCTGCCGCACGAGACGGTGAGCATTGCCTATAGCCTGGAATACGGCGTCGACGAGATGGAGATCCACCGTGACGCGATCCAGCCGGGGGAGAAGGTCATTCTCGTGGATGACCTCATCGCCACCGGCGGTACGGCCGTTGGCGCTGTGCAGTTGCTGCGCCAGATCGGTGCGGATGTGGTCTCGGCCTGCTTCGTCATCGATCTTCCGGATCTTGGCGGACGCAAGAAACTTGAGGCTCTTGGCGTGGAAGTGCGTACGCTGGTCGAATTCTCAGGTCACTGAGGTGACTGCACCGGCCGGCTCTGCCAGGTCGGTGCATACCTTGCTCCTGGAGGTCAGCGCCCGGCTCGTTCCTAGCTGGCCAGCGCCCTAACAATATCCGCCTGGATATCTTCCGGTGCAGTGCGCGGCGAGAAGCGGGCGATCGGATTGCCGTCGCGGCCGATCAGGAACTTGGCGAAGTTCCAGCCGATATCTGCGCCCTGTTCCTCGCCGGGGGTCTCCGCTTTCAGATAGGCATAAAGCGGGTCGGTGCCTTCGCCATTGACCTCGATCTTCGAGAAGAGCGGGAATGTGACGGCAAAGCTCGTCTCGCAGAACAGGGCAATTTCCTTTTCTGTGCCGGGCTCCTGGCCGCCAAACTGGTTACATGGGAAGCCGAGCACGACGAGATCGTCCTTGAAGTTCTGCTGCAGCGTTTCCAGGCCGCTGTATTGCGGTGTGAGACCACAGGCGCTTGCGGTATTGACGATCAGGACAAGCTTGCCGGCATAGTCGGACAGATTGCGCTCATGGCCTTCGATGTCGCGGGCAGTGAACTGGTAAATGCTCATGCTGGCAAATCCTCTGGTTCTGGAAATTCAATGATATTGCTGTTGAAGCGCAGGACAGGCTCGCCCTTCTGGTTGAAGCCTTCGCACAGGGCTGAAATGACCATGTAACCCTTTGTCCCGGGCATGCGGCGGGTCTCGATCGGGGTCATGAAATAGGTGACCGTGTCGCCGGCATAGACCGGCTTCAGCCATTGCAGTTCGGAAAACCCGGGCGAGGGGCCGAGCCTTGGAGCATCCGTGCCAGTTGATTTCAACCGCAATGTCGCGGCATCCCAGAAGGCGACGAAGTTCTTCATCCAGCCGGCGCAGGTATGCCAGCCCGAGGCGCAGAGACCGCCGAAGACGTAGGACTTCGCCGCTTCGGCGTCGATATGAAAGGGCTGCGGATCGAATGTGCTGGCGAAACGGATGATGTCTTCGGCGGTGAAGGTCAGCGCACCGAGTTCCAGACGGGTGCCGGCGGGATAGAGGTCGAGCATCTTCACGGCGAAACCTCCTCGACCTGGCGACGGCGCAACATGATTGCGTTCCTGGCAGACAGCACCAGCTGGCCCCGCTGGTTGGTCAATTCGTGCTGAAAGGTCACGATGCCCAGATTGGGCCGCGAGCGCATCAGGCGGGCCGCCTCGACCGTAGAATGGCCGCTGAGCGTGTCTCCGGCCAGTACAGGCTTTCGCCATTGCATCAGATCGATGCCGGGCGCGCCTTCGGAGGCCGAGCGCAGCACATAGCTATCGATCATCATGCGCATGAAGATGCTGCTCGTGTGCCATCCCGACGCTGACAGGCCGCCGAGAATGCTGGCACGGCCCGCTTCTTCCGACAGGTGCATCGGCTGCGGATCGAACTCACGGGCAAAATCGATGATCTCTTCCGCCGATATGGTCTTGGGGGCGAAGCCGAAACGCCGGCCGGGCGTGAAGTCCTCGTAGAGAAGTTTGTCTGTCTCCGTCATCTCACCCTCGCTTTCACCAGCAGTCTGCGCAGGATGCGATTATGTTCAAGTATGAACCTGTTTTCCGCACATAAAAAAAGCGCCTCGTTGAAGGCGCTTTCTTGTTTGCTTCAGGTGTTGAAGCGGAAGTGGATGACGTCGCCGTCATGGACGACATATTCCTTGCCTTCGTCGCGGCCCTTGCCGGCTTCCTTGGCGCCGACTTCACCCTTGAAATTGATGTAGTCGTCATAGGCGATGGTAAAGGCGCGGATGAAGCCGCGCTCGAAGTCGGTGTGGATGACACCGGCGGCGGCCGGGGCCTTGGTGCCGCGGACGATGGTCCAGGCGCGGGTTTCTTTCGGGCCGACGGTGAAATAGGTGATCAGGTCGAGCAGGTGGTAGCCAGCGCGGATCAGGCGGTCGAGGCCTGCTTCTTCCAGACCAAGCGCCGAGAGGAATTCTTTCGATTCCTCGTCCGGCAGCTGGGCGACTTCCGCCTCGATTGCAGCCGAGATGATGACGCATTCGGCGCCCTGGGCCTTGGCCATTTCGGCGACGGCCTTGGTGTGCGCATTGCCGTCGACAGCATCGCTTTCGGCGACGTTGCAGACGTAGAGAACCGGATGCGAGGTCAGGAGGTTCAGGCCCTTGAGGACTTCAATCTCGTCTGCAGCCAGGGTCTTCAACAGGATGCGGGCAGGCTTGCCTTCGTTCAGAAGCTTGATGACCGCTTCCATGACCGGCAGCTGGGCGAGCGATTCCTTGTCCTTGGAAGCCGCGCGCTTGCGGGTCTGTTCGACGCGGCGCTCGAGGCTTTCAAGGTCGGCGAGCATCAGCTCGGTTTCAATCGTGTCGGCGTCGCCCACCGGATTGATCTTGCCCTCGACATGGGTGATGTCGTCATCTTCGAAACAGCGCAGCACGTGCACGACGGCGTCGACTTCGCGGATGTTGGCGAGGAACTTGTTGCCGAGGCCTTCACCCTTCGACGCGCCGCGCACGAGGCCGGCGATGTCGACAAAGGAGATACGGGTCGGGATGAGCTCCTTTGAGCCCGCAATCGCTGCCAGCTTCTGCATGCGTGGATCCGGAACGGCCACTTCGCCGGTATTCGGCTCGATGGTGCAGAACGGATAGTTGGCAGCCTGGGCTGCGGCCGTCCTTGTCAGCGCGTTGAAGAGAGTGGACTTGCCGACATTCGGCAGTCCGACGATACCGCATTTGAAGCCCATGGGTTCATTCCGTCACGTAGTGGGATTTGTTGCCTTGCCTATGGGGGAAGGGGCGCGCCGGGTCAAGGGTTTCGGCTGATATTGCGCCGCGCGCAAAGCTGAGGCAGGATAAGTTGCAGCCGTGGGGGATGAGGAACGTCTGTTGTTGAATGGCCGGACACGGGCCATTCCTGACCAATGCGATCGACGACGGAAAGAGCCTGATGCCGAATAAAGACGTCTCCCTGAAGCCGAAGCTGCAATCCAAGCCGAAGCTGGAGCGGCCGAAGCTCTACAAGGTCATTCTTCTCAATGACGATTACACGCCGCGTGAATTCGTCACGGTCGTGTTGAAAGCGGTGTTCCGCATGAGCGAGGATGCCGGCAATCGTGTGATGATGACGGCACACAAGTTCGGCTCGGCGGTTGTCGTCGTCTGCACCCGCGACATTGCCGAAACGAAGGCCAAGGAAGCGACCGATCTCGCCAAGGAGGCGGGGTTCCCGCTGATGTTCACCACGGAGCCGGAAGAATGAGCCGGCTGCACGGATCTGAGGTCGTTCGAATGCCAATCAGGACCTTTGGTGACATCGAGCATTCGGCAAAATGGCCAAAGATCCGAAGCTGATCAGGCCTCTTTGTCCAGCGGCCAAAACTCGGTTTTCTGTGCCGTTGCGTGAAATTCAAATATTGCTAATGTGAGTTATCTGCGAACAGTTGTGCATGCCGCGAGGGGCGCGCGTTGCAGCACTCTGGTCAGTTTGCTTTCATGCATGGAGGGGGCTCATGCGTTCGAAACTGCTTGCCGAATTTCTTGGGACATTCTGGTTGGTGTTTGGCGGTTGTGGCAGCGCCGTTCTGGCGGCGGCATTTCCCGACGTCGGTATTGGCCTGCTGGGCGTCTCTCTGGCATTTGGGCTTACCGTGTTGACGATGGCCTATGCGGTCGGCGGGATTTCCGGTGGGCATTTCAATCCGGCAGTCTCCGTTGGACTTGCCGTTGCCGGTAGGTTCGGCAAGAGCGATCTCGGGCCCTATGTGGCAGCTCAGGTGCTGGGTGCGGCGGCAGCAGCGCTGGTGCTGTACATCGTCGCAACGGGCAAGGCGGGAGCCGAGATCGGCGGCTTTGCGGCAAACGGCTACGGTGAGCATTCGCCGGGCGGATATTCGCTGCTATCGGCGCTGGTGATCGAGGTTGTGCTGACGGCTTTCTTCCTGGTGATCATCCTCGGCTCAACCAGCGCCAAGGCACCGGCGGGTTTCGCGCCGATTGCCATCGGGCTCGGGTTGACGCTGATCCATCTGATCTCGATCCCGGTGACCAATACCTCGGTCAATCCGGCGCGCTCGACCAGTCAGGCGCTTTTTGTCGGCGGCTGGGCGCTGCAGCAACTCTGGCTGTTCTGGGTGGCGCCCATCGCCGGGGCGGTGATCGGCGCCTTGCTGTGGAAAGGTCTGTCCAGCGAGCGTGACTGAGCAGGACTGTGCTCAGTCTTCCTTCTTGCCGAACATGCGCTTGAGCATGTCTGCCATGGGGCCGGATTCCGGCAGCTTTTTCGGCTGGTTGAAGTTGCGCGCCTGGTGAATGTGCGACTGGCCGGTCTTCGGCAGCTTTTGTGCCTTGGCCGGCTTTTCCTCGTCCGCCTTGCCGCCGGTTGCCAGCGCCAGCTTGTTCATCAGTTGCGAATCCTCGCCCTTGATCAGCATGTCGGCATTGTCGGCCAGCGCTTCGAGCAGCGGTTCGAGCCATTCCGCGTCCGACTTGCCGAAGTCGCCGAGGACATGGCCATGGACACGCGACTTGTCGCCGGGATGGCCGATACCGAGACGCAGGCGACGGTAGTTCAGGCCGCAATGGGTATCGATGGACTTGATGCCGTTGTGGCCGCCGTGGCCGCCGCCGGTCTTGATGCGGGCCTTGCCGGGCATCAGGTCAAGCTCGTCATAGATGGCGATGATGTCCTCGGGTCCGAGCTTGTAGAAGCGCATCGCTTCGCCGACGCTTTCGCCGGAGAGGTTCATGAAGGTCTGCGGCTTGATCAAAAGCACTTTTTCGGTGCCCAGAGTACCTTCCGCGATCAGGCCCTTGAACTTCTTCGTCCAGGGCGAGAAGGAATGGCGCCGATGGATCTGATCCACCGCCATGAAACCGATATTGTGGCGATTGCGCTCATATTGAGAGCCCGGGTTTCCGAGCCCAGCAAGGATCATCATGGCTGCGTCCGTTCCTGCCGTTCTGGTCAATGACCGCGCCGATCGTGGCGCGGCCTTTCACCACCGCGAAACGCGTCGAATGTCAAGGCTTGGCGGCTTGAGCGGTGGCCTGATTGGTGGCGGGCGTTGTCGCAAGCGCACTGACATTCGAATCGAGCAGGCCGTAGTTGCCGAGGATCTTGGCTTGCCGGCCATCGGCAATTATCGTGTCGAGGGCACCCTGCATCCTCGACAGCAGATCATCCGGGAAAGCCGAATTGCAGGCAATCGAGAACTTCTGCTCGGTGAAGACAAACTTGACTTCCAGAGGTTCGCCGTCCTTTACCAGTTGCACATAATGCTGCTCGTCGATCGGCATCAGGTCGAGGCGGCCGCTTTCCAGCTTCTTCAAGGTGAGCTTGAGATCGGTGGCGAGATCGATCTTCTCAAATCCGGCATTTTCAAGCAGTGTCTGGGTGTAGTCATTGCGCTGTGTGCCGACCGTATAGGACTTGGCCTCGTCGGTATTCTTCACATCGAGGCCGGACCCCTTGCGGGCCACCATCAGATTGCGGCCGATCGCCAGAGGCTCAATCCATTTGAACAGCGTGTCGCGTTCGGGGATGTGGGCCGTGGTGAAAACGCAATGCATCGGCTCCGTCTGGGCGAGCGCGATGGCGCGTGCCCATGGCATCATCTCGACGGAGTAGGGGATCTTCAACTCCTCCATGATGACGATCAACTGGTCGTAGCCCGCGCCCTTGATGTCGGTGCCGGCGCGGAAATTGTAAGGCGGGTAGTCTTCGGTGGTAAAGTGGACAGTGTCGGCGGCGGCAACCGGGGCCGCCGCAAGTGAAAGCAAAATTCCAAGCACTTTCATTGCGGTATGCCTCTCTTCCTGGTGTTTCTAGCCCGCTGCACCCTCGCGCAGACGGTTTTTCCTGATGGCGGCGTCGATCAAGGCTGCGACCGGTTGCGGTCGCGCGAAAAGGTATCCCTGGCCGTAGTCCACGCCGAATTCCTGTAGCAGGGCGTTTTGTTCCTCGGTTTCCACGCCTTCCGCCACGACGCTGCATTCCATCTTGTGCGAGATGGCGGTGATGCCTTCGACCAGCATGCGACTCTTGTTGCGCAGTTCCGGCTCGACTTCCGACAGCGAGCGGATGAAGGACTGGTCGATCTTGACGATATCGACGGGGAAGCGGTTGAGATAGCTCAGCGACGAGTAGCCCGTGCCGAAGTCGTCAAGCGCGATCCGGTAGCCGAAGCGGTTGAAGTCATCGAGAATGGTGCGGATCTGCGGGTTGTCGTGCAGCAGGGTCGCTTCCGTGATCTCGATGACGATGCGTTTGGGAGCGATGCCGTGCCTTGTCGTCAGGGCTGCCAGCCGGACCGGCAGCGATGGTTCGAACTGCAGCGGCGAGAAGTTGATCGCCAGATACGCGCTGTCGTCATTCGTGGCCGAGCTGAGGCGCACCAGGTTTTCCAGCGCCTTTTCCAAAATCCTGCCGCCGACCTTGCCGATGGCGCCGATTTCCTCGGCAATCCGGATGATTTTGGTCGGTGGAACGATTCCGCGCTGCGGATGCACGAGCCGCATCAGTGCTTCGTAGCCGATCACCTTGCCGCTATCGATCTGGACGATGGGCTGGAAGAATGCCTCGAACCAGTCGTTGTTCAATCCCTGCTCGATATCGTGTTCGATCTCGGCGCGCTGGCGCGTGTCGTCCTGAATGAGCGGATTGTAGAGCTGTGCACCGTTCTTGCCGTCGCGTTTCTTGCTATACATCGCCATGTCGGATTTTTGCAGCAGTTCCGCCGCATTGGCCGCATGGCGCGGGTAGATGGCGATGCCGACACTGGCGCTGAGGCGGGCGGTGGCTCCATCGATCTTGATTGGCTCGACAAAGATGTTGCACAACTGCCGGCTTAGCTCCATGGCCACGCTCTCGGCATCCGGCGCGCGCAACAGGACGGCAAACTCATCCCCGCCAAGACGGGCCGCAGTCGCGCCGTTCGGCAAATGTGTCTTCATCCGTTCGACGAAATGGCACAGCACTGTGTCCCCGGCCTGGTGGCCGAGATTGTCATTGATCCACTTGAACCGATCAAGGTCGACAAAGATGCACGCAAGTTCGTGTTCCGTTGCGTCGGTCAGCTTGATCTCTTCGTCGAGCGCGTTCTCAAAGCCCTGGCGGTTGTGCAGTCCGGTCAGGTGATCGGTGATCGCCTGGCGGTGGTTGCGCTCCTCTGATTGCTTGAGCGCCGTGACGTCGGTCATGACGCTGAGCGAGAGGCCTTCGTCTCCCTCATGTGCCGCGCGATTTGCCTCGGAGATCAGGACATCCATGACGGTGCCATCGGCGCAGACAAAGCGGGTGGTGGCTTCAAGGACACCGACAATTGCCTTGGTCCGCTTGTGCTCCACATAGTTTTCCCAGGCATCCAAGGGTACGAGTTCGGAAAAGTGCCGTCCGACGATCGTATGGCGCTGATAGCCTGTGGCCAGCAGCCAGTAGTCGCTGACGCCGGTGATGCGGTCCTGCTCGTCGAGCGAAAACAGCATGGCCGGGGTCAGGTTGTAGATTTCGGTGGTTCGCTGGTGGGCAAGCTTCAGTTCGCGTTCTTCCTGCTCGAGCTTGATCTGCATGGCGTTGAAGCTGCGCGCAAGCCGGCCGATTTCGTCATTCGACTGCCAGTCGACATGATGGCGCGACCCCAGCCTGCGGGTTGCCTCGATGGCGGCAGTCAGTTTGAGCAATGGTCTCATCACCATGACGCGGTTGCCGATCACGGCGGCGCCGACGACACCGAGGACCGCCAGCATGAAGATGCCGATCAACAATACCTCTGCCTGACGTAGCGACGAGAACATGTCGATGCGGCTATAATATATGGTTATCGTACCGACGAGCTTCGGTCCCTCGATGGCATGGTAGAAGATTTCGCGGGTGATCGAACTCAAGCCGTTCTTTGGCCATTTCGGCAGCGCAGGCATCGAGACATTGATGCCATTGGACAGATCGCGGACGTGAACCCGGCTGACGGTGCTGTTGGAGATGATCGTCGCGGTAATCTGTTCGACACTCTCACGGTCGAAATCCCACATCGGCTTGGCCAACGCCTGGCCATTGGCGGCGATCAGCACTTCCAGATTCTGCTGCAACTCGCTGGAAGCGCGGTCCGTGGTCAGCGACAGGAAGAGGGCAAAGAGCGGAACGACAAGAATGAAGATCGTTATGGCAACAATCGCCAGGAATCGACTCTCGACCGATCGTGTCATCGGCATTTCGCTCCTTTATGCCGCTGATGATCGGACATGTTTCTCGGGATGCTCCCTTTGTGGCGAGAATACGGCTGTCACGCTTTCATGAAACCGTTAAATCAAGTTAAAGCCGCCATCCGGATTTCTATGAGTTTTATGTCAATAAAGGCCTGAAATACAAAAAAACCCACCTTGTTTCCAAGGCGGGTTCATTTTCCAACCGAAATTTCGGTTTGATCAGGCTTCGGCTTCTTCTTCGACGCCACCGGCCGGTGCAACCAGGGTTGCAATGGTAAAGTCGCGGTCAGCGATGACCGGGGTCACGCCTGCCGGCAGCTTTACGGCCGAGATGTGGATGCTGTCGCCGATCTTGGCGCCGGAAAGATCAACCGTGATAAATTCCGGGATGTTGTCAGCCGGGCAATGCAGTTCAACGTCGTGACGCACGATGTTGAGAACGGCACCGATCTTGACGGCAGACTTGTCTTCGTTGACGAAATGTACAGGAACCTGGACCGAGACCTGGCTGTTGGCCGAGACGCGGAGGAAGTCGATGTGCATGGTGAAATCACGGACCGGATCGAGCTGGTAATCCTTCGGGAGAACCTTGATCTTTTCGCCGTTGATTTCGATAACGGCGATCGTGGTCATGAAACCGCCGGCATGAATGCGCTTGGTGATCTCGTTGGTGTTGATCGAGATCGAAATCGGGGCCTGCTTGTCACCATAGATGACAGCCGGGATGTTACCGTTGCGGCGAAGTTCGCGGGAGGACCCCTTACCTACCCGTTCGCGTGCTACGGCCTTGAGCTCGTAAGAAGCATGGCTCATGGCTTTAACCTTTCAAGTTGTCTGGAGAGCCCTGGTGGCTGCTTTTCAGCGGTGTTCCAGGACTAGAGGCGTTTGACAGCCTCATCCGCGTTGCCTCCAAGGGTGTCTACGCGGACGGGGGCGCTATAAACCAGTCCCCCCCGAATAGCAAGTTTCGTCGTAACAAAACCGCTGGCTGGCCAGGGGTTTTGAGAGTGGTCGTGCGATTTACTGCATTGTCGGCCGGTGGTAGCGATCTCGCTAACCATCTTTGCCAAGCATTTGGAAATTGACGAATGCTATTTCAGTGACACGCTAGATTTTACATACGGTCCATTTTGATGCTGAAATTCGTGAATTGCATTGTCGTCGATCATGATCCCGTCTCATTGGCTGCCGCGGTTGGAATATGCATCTGTGGTGCCTTTCTCACCATGCGGCTGTTCGGGCGGATCCGCGGTACGCGCGGCATTGCTCGGGCAAGTTGGATCTCGCTGACCAGCGTGATTGGCGGTTGTTCGATATGGACCACGCATTTCGTTGCGATGATGGGTTACGAAGCTGGTGTCGTGACCGGATATGAGCCGCAGCGGACGCTTGCGTCGCTCATCCTGGCCGTGAGCATCACGGGCATCGGATTTACCATTGCGGGCATCGCGCAGCGCAGCCTGGCCATCGAGGCAGGCGGCGGCCTTGTCGGTCTCGGCATCGCGGTCATGCATTATGTCGGTATGAGCGGCTATCAGGTGCAGGGCCACCTCGAGTGGGACCGCAGCTATGTGGTATTGTCCCTCGTCTGCGGAGCGTTGTTCGGAGCGATCGCAACAAACCGTGCGTCGCGGCCGCTGACGCGCTTTTGTCGCCTGGGCGGCGGAATGGCCTTGCTTCTTGCTATTGCCTCCACACATTTCCTCGGCATGACAGCGGTAACTGTTGTGCCGAACATGCAGGCGCAATTGCCGTATGACGTTTTGCCGGAAAGCATTCTGACGGTCGTCATCGTCGTGGTCACCCTGATGATCATGACGATTGGCGCAACGTCCTATGCCATTGACAAACAATCATCGAAATCGGCTGTCGAGCGATATCGTCAACTGTCGCTGCACGACGCGCTCACCGGCTTGCCGAACCGCGCTGCCTTTATCGAGCGTCTCACTCATATGATCGATATGCCGTCGACGCGCAGCGAGCGCATCTATGTGTTCTCTTTCGATCTCGACCGCTTCAAGGAAATCAATGATGTGCATGGTCATGCGACCGGGGATCAGGTTCTCAGGGCGATTGGCGAACGCTTGAGCGCCCGGTTACGGGACGGGGAGTTTGTCGCCCGCATCGGCGGGGACGAGTTTGTTGCTGTGTCGTCGCGGCTCTATACCAGAGCGGATGCGCAGCAGTTCGCCGAAAAGGTCATCCAGGATCTGGGTGCTCCGGTCGAGTGGGCGGGCGAGACCCTCTCGATCGGAACCAGCATCGGCATCACCACGTATCCCGATGGGGCCGAGAATATCGACGACCTGATGGCGCAATCCGATATTGCCATGTACCGGGCAAAGGCGATCGGATCGAACAATGCCTGCTTCTACGACCGCTCGATGGATCTGGCGGCGCGCGAGCGCAATGCGCTGGCGATGGACATGCGCAGCGGCTTCCTGCGGGGCGAGTTCGAACTTTACTATCAGCGTCAGAACAACACCGCGACCGGCGAAGTCATCGGTCTGGAAGTGCTACTGCGCTGGAACCATCCGGTGCGCGGCCTCGTGTCGCCGACCGAGTTCATTCCGATTGCGGAGCGCAGCGGCTTCATCCTCGAACTTGGCGACTGGGTGCTGCGCCAGGCCTGTCTGGCGGCGGTGAAGTGGAGCAATCCGCTGAGGATCGCCGTCAATGTCGCGCCGAAGCAACTTGCCGATATCAGGCTGGCAGAGCGGGTGCGCGAAATTCTCCAAGAAAGCGGCTTGCCGGCCGAAAGGCTGGAGCTGGAAATCACCGAATCCGGGATCATCGCCGACCAGCAGCATGCGCTGCAGATCATCCGGCAATTGAAGGCGATCGGCGTGAAGATTGCGATGGACGACTACGGGACCGGGTATTCTTCGCTGTCGACGCTGCAACTGTTTCCGTTCGACAAGATCAAGATCGATCGCGGCTTCATCGATGGCGTGGCCAGCAGCCGGCAATCTGCCGCGATCGTGCGATCGACATTGATCCTGGCCTCCAGTCTCGACATTCCTGTTCTGGCTGAAGGTGTGGAAAGCGAGGCGCATGTGCAGTTCCTAAAGGATGAAGGCTGCGAGCAGGTGCAGGGCTATTTCTATGGCCGGCCGGTGCCGCTGTCTGAACTGAGCGATGTGCTTAATCTGGTGCGGGAGATTGAAGCAGACGCCGGCCTGCCTGCCGCGCCGGGCGAGCCCGAGCTTGCTGCCTGACAACCTGGCGCACAGCGTCACTGTGAATATGTCGCATATCTGCGCCAGTTTGCCGGTTGCACATGACCGGAAGCTTGTATGTCTTTCGTCTCATTGAAACATGCTGAATGCAGAGCCATAACTGCATCATGCTTTGGGAGGAGCCGATGCGACAGGATACCAGCCATTCGGCACTCGTCTATTCGACCATGCAGAAAGCCTCGGCAGCGGTAACGTCGCCGGTTGCCGCATCGTGGAGCCGTTGCCTCAATCTTTATCGCCTTGCGCCGGAAGAGGCGCGCAAGCCTGCTCAGGTGGACGATATTGCCTTCCGGGAGGCGCATCAGCGCATGGAGCGATTGATCGGCAGCTCGACCGACGAGGTTGACAGGCTCTACCAGATGATCGGACGCTCCGGTTGTTGCATCATCCTGGCCGATGCCGACGGGATCGTGGTCGATCGACGTGGTGCGCCGGGCGATGACACCGAATTCCGCTCGCTCGGCCTCTGGCAACAGAATGTCTGGAGCGAGGCAAGCGTCGGGACCAACGGCATCGGCACTGCGCTGGTGGACGAGCGCTCGGTGGTTATCCACCGCGACCAGCATTTCATGAGCGCCAATATCGGACTTTCCTGCGCGACAGCGCCAATCCGCGATCATCTTGGCCGGGTCATGGCAGCGCTTGATGTCTCCACCTGCCGCAATGACGTGACCGATATGACACTGGCCGTGCTGTCGCAGGCGGTGAAGGATGCCGCCGCCCGGGTCGAAACCAATCTCTTCCGGCAGGCATTTCCTGGCGCACGGATCGTCGTCGTGCCGCAGGCCAATTCGATTTCGGCTCTGCTTGCGGTTGATAGTGACGACCTTATTCTCGGTGCAACCAAAGCAGCGCGGATGGCGCTGAAGCTTGATGATCAGCTCATTTCGCAAGGCATGCCGGCGGCCGACGTGCTTCGCGAGGTGCGGGGCGATGGCGGCAGCGATCTCGATGATGCCGAGCGAGCGGCGCTGCGCCGCGTGTTGTCGCGCACCCAGGGCAATGTCTCTCAGGCGGCCCAGATCCTTGGCATCAGCCGGGCCACACTGCACCGGAAGCTGAAGCGCTTCCAGGCGCAATAGAGATTGGCAGCAGTGTCGCATTCCTGAAACAGAGTGCGGTGCGACACGGTCCAGGTGGGCTTCACCCTGCAGGCAATCGCGTCAATCATCTTCCAACCGGCCCGAGGAGGGGCCAGTTCACAGGGAGGATTGAGAGATGAACATTCAGGTCCAGAAAATCGCCGCGTCGCCGTTCAAACTGAAATACGGCAACTTCATCGGCGGTGAATTCCGCGAGCCGGTCAATGGCCGCTACTTCGAAAACACCACGCCGGTCACCGGCGCTAAGCTGTGCGACGTGGCGCGTTCCGACGAAAACGACATCAACCTTGCACTCGATGCGGCTCATGCTGCGAAAGACAAGTGGGGCCGCACCTCGTCGACGGAGCGTTCCAACATCCTGATGAAGATCGCCCAGCGGATGGAGGACAATCTCGAGCTTTTGGCCCGGGCCGAGACCTGGGACAATGGCAAGCCGCTGCGCGAAACCATGGCGGCCGACATTCCGCTCGCCATCGACCATTTCCGCTATTTCGCGTCGTGCATCCGGGCTCAGGAAGGCACGATCGGCGAAGTCGATCACGACACGATCGCCTATCACTTCCATGAACCGCTCGGTGTTGTCGGCCAGATCATTCCGTGGAACTTCCCGATCCTGATGGCGGCTTGGAAGATGGCACCGGCGCTGGCTGCCGGAAACTGTGTCGTGCTGAAGCCGGCCGAACAGACGCCGGCCTCCATCCTGGTCTGGATCGAACTGGTCGGCGATCTGCTGCCGCCGGGTGTGCTCAACATCGTCAACGGCTTTGGTCTGGAAGCCGGCAAGCCGCTCGCCACCAGTCCGCGGATCGCCAAGATTGCCTTTACCGGCGAGACATCGACCGGCCGCCTGATCATGCAATATGCCAGCCAGAACCTGATCCCGGTGACGCTGGAACTCGGCGGCAAGTCGCCGAATATCTTCTTCGAAGACGTCATGCGCGAGGATGACGACTATCTCGACAAGGCGCTCGAAGGTTTTGCCATGTTCGCGCTCAACCAGGGTGAGGTCTGCACATGCCCGAGCCGCGCGCTGGTGCATGAGAAGATCTATGACCGCTTCATGGAAAAGGCACTGAAGCGCGTGGCCGCCATCCGCCAGGGCGATCCGCTCGACATGTCGACAATGATCGGAGCGCAGGCCTCCTCCGAACAGCTGGAAAAGATCCTGTCCTATATGGATATCGGCCGGCAGGAGGGTGCCGAAGTGCTGATCGGCGGCGAGCGCAACAACCTCTCCGGCGAACTGGCCGGTGGCTACTACGTCAAGCCGACGGTGTTCAAGGGCCACAACAAGATGCGGGTCTTCCAGGAGGAGATCTTCGGTCCGGTGGTGTCGGTCACGACCTTCAAGGACGATGCCGAAGCGCTGGAAATCGCCAATGACACGCTCTACGGCTTGGGCTCGGGCGTGTGGAGCCGCGATGCCAATCGCTGCTACAATTTCGGCCGTAACATCCAGGCCGGTCGCGTCTGGACCAATTGCTACCACGCCTATCCGGCCCATGCCGCCTTCGGTGGCTACAAGCAGTCCGGCATCGGGCGTGAGACGCACAAGATGATGCTCGACCACTACCAGCAGACCAAGAACATGCTGGTGTCCTACAGCCCGAAGGCGCTGGGCTTCTTCTGAGGTTTCCACCTCCCCCTTAGACGGGGGAGGTCGCAGCAAAGCTGCGGGTGGGGGTGACTGCTGCCACAAGGGGTTACCCCACCCCGGCACTGCGTGCCGACCCTCCCCTTCAAGGGGAGGGTGTGCCCCCGTTGCAACTCGCTTGGAAGGAACCGCATGACCGACAATCCCAATCCAGGCGAACCCCGCGTCATCGCCACAGAGGCGGCACTCGCATTCCTCGCCGAAATACAGCGGGACCACCCCGACGTCCTATTTCACCAGTCTGGCGGATGTTGCGACGGGTCCTCACCGATGTGTTATCCGGCAAGCGACTACCGGGTCGGCGAGACCGACGTGAAGCTGGGTGAGATTGGCGGGGTGCCGTTCTATATCAGCGGCAGCCAGTACGAGGTCTGGGCGCACACGCAACTGATCATCGATGTCGTGCCGGGGCGAGGGGGCATGTTCTCCCTCGACAATGGCCGTGAGCGCCGGTTCCTGACGCGGTCACGGCTGTTTTCCGGTGGGGAGGCCTGTCCGCTGCCGGTGCGGTGACCGAGTTTGCAAGGGCGGCAACCGATCGCCCCTTCAGCGAATGCCGAAGGTTTCACAAGCTGCGTCGATAATCGCCAGCTTGGCGGATTGCGATTCTGCGTATTCCCGGCGGAATTCCTTCGAGACCCACATGACCGAACGTCCGCGGGTGCCCTCCCAGCCTATGCTGCCGATCGCTTCGGCTTCACGCAGCTTGCGCGTGAGATGCGTGCGCGACAGGCGGAATGTTTCGGCCATCTGCGGCACGGACCTGACCTGCGTGGCGACGCGCTCGACGGACGGGTCCGCCGGTTCGATGCCGGCCAGTAACCAGTCCATCACGATTCCGCCATTGTTCAGCCAGGTGAACAGAGTGAATGTCTGTGGCGGCGTGCGGATTTCCGGCGAGATGAGAAAATTCGCGGTCAATTCCGGGTGCAGGCGATGGATCAGCGTCGGGTCGGCTTCATAGGCCGCCTGGCGGTTGCCGCCATCGAGGCGGTCGAGCGTGGCAAGATGGATCCACATCCATTGGCTGACGGCCGCAGTCGTCTGGGGCGCCGGCCGGACCGGGCGGTTGCGCTTGTCGGCGGTCGCCATCTGTTCCGCGATGCCATAGACCAGCATTTCCTTGATGAAGGCATCGGCGGTATTGACGCTGGATATGTTGTGCGCTTTGACCTGCTCGAAGAAGCGCGCCATGACGATTGCCGGTTCGGGTGCGCCGCGTGCCGCTTCGCTGAAATAGATCGACATGGCGAGATGCGCGAGAAGCCAGCGTTGTTGCGTGCCAAACACCGCCGCAAGCTTGGGTGCCACAGCGTTAATTTCGAGCAGGGCTTTGGACTGATCGCGAATTGCCTCGTGCAGATCGGCATTCTGGAGCAGCAATTCGATTGTCAGGGACATGGGACGGATGGGCCCGATTGAGAGTCGTTCGAAGTCATGAGCTGAGGCGGCAATCACAGGACATGATAGCCGGTCTATTTTAATGTAATTGCGTCGTGAAATGACGTTTTGTTGTATAACTAGAAAAATAAGCTAAATATTCCAGTGCAATGCGTCCAAATGCGACACATTGCACTGCATTGCCGAATATCAGTCGAAGAGGCTGGAAACCGACTCTTCCGCGCTTGTGCGGTTGATGGCTTCGCCGAGCAGGCTGGCGGTCGAGAGCACACGAATATTGTGCGCTGACTGAACGGCCGTGGTTGGCTGGATAGAATCGGTGATTACCAGTTCGCGCAGTTTCGATGACGCGACACGTGTCACTGCGCCGCCGGAAAGCACGCCGTGGGTGATATAGGCCGTGACGCTGGTGGCGCCATGCTTCAGCAAGGCTTCAGCCGCATTGCAAAGCGTGCCGCCGCTGTCGACGATGTCGTCGATCAGGATGCAGTCCTTGCCTGCAACGTCGCCGATGACGTTCATGACTTCGGATTCGCCCGGACGATCACGGCGCTTGTCGACGATGGCAAGCAGACAGTCGAGGCGCTTGGCCAATGAGCGGGCGCGAACCACGCCGCCGACGTCTGGCGATACGACCATGACGTTGTTCTGGTCGTAATGCTCCTTGATGTCGCGCGCCAGAAGCGGCACAGCATAAAGATTGTCCGTCGGAATATCGAAGAAGCCCTGGATCTGGCCGGCATGCAGATCAAGCGTCAGAACGCGGTCAGCGCCAGCCTCGGTGATCAGGTTTGCGACGAGCTTGGCCGAAATCGGCGTACGGGGTCCCGGCTTGCGATCCTGGCGGGCATAGCCGAAATACGGAAGCACCGCCGTGATGCGCCGAGCAGACGAGCGCCGCATGGCGTCGATCATGATCAGCAATTCCATCAGGTGGTCGTTCGTCGGAAACGACGTCGATTGCACGACGAAAACGTCCTCGCCACGCACGTTTTCCTGGATTTCGACGAAGATTTCCTGGTCTGCGAAACGGCGGACGCTGGCCTTGCCGAGTGGAACATTGATATAGGAGCAGATCGCTTCGGCCAGCTGCCGGTTCGAATTACCTGCGAAAACCTTCATCGTGGCCCGCCTGTTACATGCCTTGAGATGGGCGCTTTTTACCGTCCTTGCCCCTGAATGCAATAGGCTAGGCGGCGTTCACCCGCTTTTTCGTCAATTCGGGGTGAGTTAACTCCGGATAGGGTGAATAAGGCAACTTTGACGCGTTGAAATCCAGGCTCTAACCGGTCTGCGCGTTTTTCCATGCCACGTATTGCGCGACGCTCTTGGTGGCGATCTGCTGCATGACGGAGGCGGGAACGGAAGCCCACGGATCTTTTGCACCGGATGGCAGGCTTTCCTGCCCCTGAATTCGGTGAAGCCGACCGCCGCTGGCGTCCAGAATATCCCAGACATAGACGATCGTTACATTGCTGCCGTCGGCAAAGGCGGAGAAATAGCCTTTCAGGATATGTTCGCTGGCCGGATCATTGGCGCTCTTGATGGTCAGGCCATGCGCCCGCGCTTCTGCACCCAGTTGGCGCGACAGAGGCGTCACGGCCTGAACCGGAGCACCGATGATGGGCAGGAAGCGGATCGTGCCGCGCGCGGTCGAGGCGCCGGCCGGTGCGAGAGCGGCTTGTTGCGTTTGCTGGGCGACCTGCGCCGGCTGCGTCTGCTGCCGGGTCGCCTGCGGCTGCGGTTGTTGTGGGAAGGCCTGGTTCGTCCCGTCGCTGTCGTATCCGGCTCCGTCGAGCGGGGCGGATGCGGTCGGATTGTTTCCCTGGCTCAGCGCTGCCGCCTGCGCTTCCAGCGTGTTCTGCGGAGTGGTGTGATATTGATAGCCGGGCTGGCCGAGAGGAGCGCTCTGTACGCCCTGGGTTGCGACCGCTCCCAGCGGTGCGGCGGATGTCTGGCCCATGTCGCTGGCGCCCTGGCTGCCATCGCCGACATCGACGGGGGGCGTCAGGACTTCGGTACTGTTACAGGCGCCAAGCTGCAGGAGCAGGACGAGTATCGATGCCAGCCGTACGGAACGTCTCATCTATCGCCGATCCTTCCCTGTCACTCCCGTGTGTATGCTTGTAGCAGCAATTTCCTGTCAATTTTCTGAACAGATGGTGATCGGTTCTCGCCTCAGCGGATGATCAGCTCGAGCGGATGGCGGGAGAGTGCGCGCGGCGCATCCTCGGTGGTCAGATAGGTATGACCGAGCGTCATCGCGGTCTCGCGCTCGCTGTCCATGATGATCATGTGCACGAAGAGCGTCATGTCCGGCAGGATCGGCTGCGCATTGCCGGCGTGGAACATCTGATGCTCCATCCAGGACGGTGAAAAACGGGCGCCCAGCGAATAGCCGCAGGCATTCAGGCGGTGCCGGGTCAGGCTGCGCTCGTCCAGAATGCGGGCGTGGGTGTCGAAGACATCGCCGAACGTATTGCCCGGACGCAGCACGCCCTCGATCGCCTTGATGGTCTCATGGCAGGCAGCATACAGTTCGCGGTGCCGCGTGCTGGGTTCGCCGACAATCACCGTGCGCATCATTGCGGCGTGGTAATGCGCGGCGGCCCCCGCCCATTCCAGTGTCAACTGGTCGGTCTCGGACAACTTGCGGCGCCCGGACTTGTAGCGGCACAGAAGCGCATCGGCACCCGACCCGATGATGAATTCATTGGCCGGATAATCGCCGCCGCCGCTGAAGACGGCGCCTTGCATCGCCGCCAATATGTCTGCCTCATCCGCACCGGCGCCGATCAGCGGCAGAGCGGCATCGAGTGCATCATCGGCCAGTTCTGCAGCACGGACCGCGAAGGCAATCTCGGCCGGGCTCTTGATCAGCCGCAATTCGCTGACGAGATAGGAGATGTCGGCGATCTCGCAGAAATTGGTCATCTGGTTGTCAAGCAGCCGGGCAACGCGCCCGGTCATGCCATGCGTGTCATATTCAATGCCGATGCGTGTGCCGAGCAGATCCATGTCGCTGAGCAGTCCACGCAGGTCTGCGGTCGGATCGGCGTTGACGCGATCGACCCAGATGACGATGTTCTGGATTGTCGATGTGTGCTTCGCCTGACGCAGGTCGGCTGACCGCGTGAGCAGGGTCATGCTGCCATCGGCCTTGACCACGAGGCATTGGAAGAAGCAGTAGCCGAAGGTGTCGTAGCCGGTCAGCCAGTACATGCTTTCCTGGGCAAAGAGCAGAACCGCATCGAGCTTCTGTTCCGCCATGCGGGCTGTCAGGCGGGACAGGCGTGTCGCATATTCGCTCTCGGTGAAGTGCAGTGCCATATCAGTCCTCCAGTATCGCGATTGCGGAAATCTGTCGCCCGTAGTCAGGTTCGCCGGCATGCGTGGTGCGGCGGTAGGAATAAAATGTGTCAGGATCGGCATAGGTGCATAGGCCCAGCGCGTCGACCTCGATCCCGGCCTTGGCGAGCCGCATCAACGTCAGGCCCGGCAGGTCGAACATGGCGTGGCCCGGTTTTGTCGAAGGTGTGAAGAATGCAGTGAAGGCAGGATCTTCGTTTGCGAAGCGGTCGACGAATTCCGGCCCCACCTCGTAATTGGCAACGCTGATCGACGGGCCGAGCGTGGCGTGGATGGACTGGCGGCGGGCGCCGAGCGCAATCATCGCCTCGATCGTGTTTTCGAGCACGCCTGTCAGGGCGCCTTTCCAGCCGGCATGGGCCGCGCCAATGACGCGGTTTTCGGGATCGGCAAACAGGATCGGGCCGCAATCGGCCGTCAGCACGCCAAGCACGATGCCGGGCGTTGCCGTCACCTGGGCGTCTGCTTTCGGACGACTGCCGTCATAATCGACACCGACAGCAACGACGTCCGGCGAATGAACCTGGTGGGCCGTGGCCAGGCGATCAAGCGGTTGGCCGAACCAGGCACTGACGCGGCGGCGGTTCTCCTCGACATTTTGCGGCTCGTCATTCGAGCCGAGGCCGACGTTCAGTCCGCGATATATGCCATCCGACACGCCGCCGGAACGGGTGAAGAAACCGTGGCGGATACCGGAGGCTGCTGCCTGTTGAAGCCGCGCGCCGGTGATCGGCTGCGGCGACGAGGTGTCGCTCATGTTTTTGTCTCCGGCATCGATGCGCCTTCCGACGCCTGATTCGCTATTGCGTGAAAACAGCTGAATTTATTGGTCTTTCAGGCGTTTTTCGGACACTATTTTCGGCGCGATGGTGGCAATGGAGGCCGGTCAAGTCAATGCTTGACCTTGAACGGGGCAACATGCACGGCGGGACTGGACACCGCCATGACCTTGAACAGTTCACCCATATAGCCGTTGCCGGAGCCTGCCAGGCGCCTTACGGCATCGACGATATCGGTCTGGGTCTTTTCATCCTTGCCGCGTCCAAGAGCGGCGGCGCGCTCCTCGATGCCGAGCGCGACCAGAAAGTCGCCCTGGTGCATGCAGCCGTTCAGATGGACCCCAGCGGACAGGGAGGTCCGGGCGAGATTTTCGAAATCGACGTGGCTGGTCAGGTCGGCGAGACCGGGATGGGCGAGCGGCGGATCGTATTCATGAGCACGCACGGCCTGCAGTGTGTCACCGAAATTGCTGACCATGTGGCCATAGTCGATGACCAGCGCCGTTCCATGATACTGCCGGAGGCGTTCGCAGATGGTGAGCATCACGGATTGGCGTGCCGGGGCCACTTCATAGATTGCCCCGCCCTCGGGGACCGTCATTTGTTGGGGCAGCAGTGCAGCGTCGAGTGTCGCCACTCCGGTCGTGAAGCAGAGGTCGTCATGTTCGTCGAGGCCAACCATTCGCTCGCGAAAACCGGTTTGTGTCTTGACGAACTGCCGGATCGGGATCGCGTCGAACAGTTCGTTGGCGGCAAGCAACGTGAAACCTGCGGGCACGCCCTCGAAGCTTTCGTGCCAGGACACCTTGTCGCCGTGTGAGGAGAGGGTTTCCATCTGCGTCAGCTTGAGCAACGCGCTGGTTTCAATCAGATGCACGGTTGCGGTTTCATAAAGGCCGGGTGCGACGCGGGCGATGACGCGCAGCATGTCGGCCATCATCGTGCCGCGGCCAGGGCCGACTTCGACCAGCCGAACATCCTGAGGCTCGCCGTGGTGCTGCCAAGTGCTGATCATGAAGATGCCGAGCATCTCGCCGAAGAGCTGGCTGATTTCCGGTGCCGTGACGAAGTCCCCGGCGCGGCCGAAAGGATGGCGGGTGCGATAGTAGCCATGCTCGGGATCGGCAAGGCAGAGGGCGAAATAGTCGGTGATGCTGATCGGGCCATTGGCCAGGATCAGGGCCTTGATCTTTTCGGCGAGCGGCGTGGGCATTCGCATGACCTCCTCAGCCTCGATCCATCCGAATGGCGCGATCGGCGCGACCAGACCACACGATGACCCAGATGCCGATGGCAACCATCGGCAGGGACAGGACCATGCCCATGGTCAGCCAGCCGCCGAACAGGTAGCCGATCTGCACGTCGGGCTCACGGAAGAACTCGACGAAGATCCGGGCCGCTGCATAGAGAACGACAAAGACGCCGGTAATGCGGCCAGGATTCCGCAAGGACTTGAAGACGCGTGCCAGAACCTGCAGCACAACGAACAGCAGAAGCCCTTCAAGGGCTGCTTCATACAACTGGCTTGGGTGACGCGGGAAAGGGCCGCCTGTCGGAAATGCCATGGCCCAGGCGATATCGGCTGGCCGACCCCAGAGTTCGCCATTGATGAAATTTGCGATCCGACCGAAAAACAGGCCGAGCGGGGCGACGCTGGCGACCAGATCGAACAGGCTCCAGAGCGGGATTGCGTGCTTGCGGGCGAAGAGGACCATGGCGAGCGTGGCACCCAGGAAGCCGCCATGGAAGGACATTCCGCCATTCCAGACTTCGATCGCACGCATCGGATTGGCGGCAACGGAAGCGAAATCGTAAAACAGGATGTAGCCGAGCCGTCCGCCGGCAACGATACCGATGGCGGCCCAGAGGATGAAGTCGTCAACCTGCTGGATCGTGACCGGCGGCTGGCCGTTCGGCCAGAGCTGCGGCCGGCGCAAAAGATCGCGGGCGACGAGCCAGCCGAGAAGAATGCCGACGACATAGGCCAGTCCATACCAGTGGACCGCCAAAGGGCCGACCGAGAAGGCGATCGGATCGATCGCGGGGAAGGTCACGACGGCGAAAAGTTCCAGGACTGACAACAATGGCGTTCTTTCGTTTATGCAGGGCGAAAATGGCGTTGCTAAATGAGCCGGTCAAGATGGAATCGCGTCCGCTTGCGATACCGTCAACCACCTTTATCAGTTCGAAACTTCTTGCAAGCTCCCGGCCGAATGCCTACCTCATCTTCAACGGGGTGATCCCGAACGGATCTTGATTGAAGAGGAGCCATGCCATGTCGACCGGGCCGAACCGTATCATGGACGATTTTGCCAAACTGATGACGGACGCTGCCGGTGCTGCGCAAGGTGTACGCCGGGAAGTCGAAACTGCGTTTCATGCCCAGGCCGAGCGCTGGATGAACAGCATGGATCTGGTCAAGCGCGAGGAATTCGACGTCGTACGCGAGATGGCGTTGAAAGCGCGCGAGGAAAACGATCTGCTGCAGAAGCGGATCGAGGCGCTCGAAGCGCAGATCGCGGACAAGGCGAGCAAGCCGGCAAGCTAAGTTTCCGGCAAAACGTTCAATCACTTGAATTCTGGGAAGGCCCGTAACCTGTTGGTTGTGGGCCTTTTGTCTTTTCAGGCTCTTGACCACGGGTCGGCCAAGGCCAATCCCCGGTTATTTTACTGCTTGTGGACAGGTGGCAAAAAGCCAATGGCCAGAGTCGCTTATGCCCCGTTGCGCAGGCGATTCCCGAAGGTTCATCCACAGGCCTGATCGTCAATTGTGGCATTGAGGGCTGGTGCTGCGTTCTAGCGATTATACACTGATTTTAAATGATGATTCGAAACGGGCCTACGTAAGTTTCGGACAGGGTGCGTGTTTTATCCTGGGGTCCTTCGGAATCGTTCCAGTGTAGTTTCCGGTTCTGGTGTTTGAGTTGTTCGGCATGTCGCCGAAAGCATACATTCATTCCGGTCAAGAAGGTGATGCATGAGCCTCATGGAAATGGAAGTCGAACGCCAGTCCAACCCGGTCGACATGATCGAGTTTGTCGCGGCGACCAATGATTGGTCGTTCGAGCGTTCCGGCGAAGACGAGATCGCAATGACGGTCGAAGGGCGCTGGACCGATTACCATGTGTCGTTCTCCTGGATGGAAGAGTTCGAGGCGCTGCATCTGGCATCGGCCTTCGACCTGAAAATCCCGGAAAATCGCCTCAACGAGGTGATCAAGCTTCTCTCCTATATCAACGGACAGGTGCTCATGGGGCATTTCGACCTGTGGCGTAATGAGGACGTGGTCATTTTCCGCCAGTCGCTGCTGCTCGCCGGTGGCGCGGAGCCGACCAACCGTCAGGTTGAAGTGCTTCTGTCGTCGGCCGTCGAAGCCTGCGAAGCCTATTACCAGGCCTTCCAGTTCGTCGTCTGGTCGGGCGTCGATGCCAAGACTGCCATGGACGCTGTCCTGTTCGAGACCGTCGGAGAGGCCTGAACATGAGCCAGTCAGCGTTCGGGCAGATCGTGCTCGTCGGCGCCGGCAATATGGGCGGCGCCATGCTGTCCGGCTGGCTTAAGAATGGCGTTCCCGGCTCGGCG
Source organism: Rhizobium sp. 18065 (assembly GCF_902706095.1). GTDB lineage: Bacteria > Pseudomonadota > Alphaproteobacteria > Rhizobiales > Rhizobiaceae > Allorhizobium. The sequence goes on along the minus strand of NZ_CACSJP010000005.1, from coordinate 2,741 downwards.
GTGACGGTCATCGATCCGTCGCCGTCAGAGGCGATGCAGAAGATCATCGGCGATGCCGGTGCTTCGCATTCGGTGACGGCGCCAGTCGGCATGGTCGCCGATATCCTGTTCCTCGCGGTCAAGCCGCAAGTGATGGATGCGGTGCTGCCGAACCTGACCTCGCTGATGGGCGAAAAGACCACCGTGGTCTCCGTTGCTGCCGGCAAGACGATCTCCTCGATGGAAAATCATCTGGGTGCTTCCGCCATGGTGCGGGCAATGCCGAATACGCCGGCGATGATCGGTCGCGGTGTGACGGGCGCCTATGCCAATGCGGCTGTCAGCGAAGAGCAGCGGGATATTGTGCACCGTTTGCTGAAGGTTTCTGGCCCGGTCGAATGGGTCGATAGCGAAGATGCGATCAATGCCGTGACTGCGCTTTCGGGCAGTGGGCCGGCCTATGTGTTTTATCTCGTCGAGTGCATGGCAGAGGCAGGCCGTAAAGCCGGACTGCCGGCGGACCTTGCCATGCGTCTCGCGCGGGAAACGGTCGCGGGGGCTGGTGAACTTCTTCATCAGTCTCCCGACCCCGCTTCCAAACTGCGTCAGAACGTGACGTCGCCGGGCGGCACGACAGCCGCCGCCTTGTCCGTCCTGATGGCGGACGAGGGCATGCAGCCATTGTTCGACCAGGCGATCGAGGCTGCGCGCAAGCGGGCCGAGGAACTGGCCCAGTGAGTGAAAACAGCGTGAGCGAGATTACCTTTGCCGATTTCGAGAAGGTCGATATCCGTGTCGGCACGATCATCGATGTCGAAGGCTTCCCCGAAGCGCGCAAGCCGGCCTTCAAGCTGAAGATCGATTTCGGGCCGGAGATCGGGATCAAGAAATCATCGGCGCAGATCACCGTGCATTATACGCCGGAAAGCCTGCTCGGTCGTCTGGTGCTGGGTGTGGTCAATTTCCCACCGCGCCAGATCGGACCATTCCGGTCCGAGGTGCTGATGCTTGGCTTTGAGGACGATGCAGGTGCGATCGTTCTGGCGGCCGTCGAGCAACGGGTTGCGAATGGCCGCAAACTGATGTGAACAAAGGCCCGTGAGGGCCTTTTCCTTTCAGTGGATGTCCCGACTGACGGGATCGGTGAGCGAGAAGCCGTGAAAGCGGACTTTGAAGCCTCCACGCTTGGGTGAGCATGCTGTTATGCCGACGGACAGTTCGTCAATCTCGGGCGGGAAGTAGGCAAGCCTCGCCATCTGCCAGCCACTGTCTTCATGCAACCGATACTGGACAAAGAGCGCGTCACCCAGACGGGTGGCTCGGGCGCCGATGGTCGTCGTCGACGGGGGCAGTGCGAAGGCTGACCAGTCGGAGCGTCCACGCGTCGTCACGACGGTGCTGAAATGGCACAGGCCATCGGTGAATTCGATGCCGCATTTCATCCAGTTGTCCGCGTCGTGGCGGATCATCAGGCCAGCCTGATCATAGAGTTCCTCATAGGCGCCGGTGAAGCGGGCCTCCGCAGTGAAGTCACCGTGCCTGGATTGATGCAGGACGTGGCCATTGTCATGCCGGAAGCCGTAATAGGTCGTCTGCCAGAAATCGCCTTCACGGCCGGTCTCGATCAGCAGATCCTTCCCTTCGAGATGAGCAACGGCTGGAGGATTGAGCCATGTCATGGCGTTCCATGGCGCGCTCGATGGCGAACTTGGGGACGAGGTCATGTCGGTTTCCTTTTCGGATCACACGGGAATGCGGATCACGGCCCGAAGGCCACCGAGGGGACTGTCCTCCAGCGTGACATTGCCGCCATGGCTGCGGGCGATATCGCGGGCGATCGCTAACCCGAGACCTGTGCCGGAGGCGTCGAGATTGCGCGCTTCATCGAGCCGGAAGAACGGCTTGAACACATCGTCGCGTGCAGCCTGCGGAATGCCTGGACCGTCGTCGTCGAAGATCACCACGAGCCATTTGGCGGTGTGGCGTGCCTCGATATTCAGCTTTGTCGCATAGCGTCGTGCATTCGAGGCAAGGTTGGAGACAAGCCGTGTGAAGGCGTTCGGCCTGACGGCAATCGCTTCATCGCCTTCGATCGTATATGTCAGTGTCTTCTTGTGGAGGGCGAAATCCGTGGCGAGTTTCTCGAACAGCTCGCCGAGCCTGATCTGGCCGACGTCTTCCTCCGCCTCGCCCTTGGCAAAATCGAGATACCCTTCCAGCATGGTCTGCATGTCGTCGACATCCTGATTGAGGTTGTCGAGTTCCGGATCGTCGCCGGCGAGCGCCAGTTGCAGCTTGAATCGGGTCAGGATCGTTCGCAGATCGTGGCTGACGCCTGACAGCATGGCGGTACGCTGTTCCATCTGCCGCTCGATGCGTTCGCGCATCAGGATAAATGCGAGACCGGCGCGGCGGACTTCATCGGCGCCGCGGGGACTGAAATCGTCCGGCGGTCGCTGCCCCTTGCCAAAACTCTCGGCGGCATTAGCCAGCGCCAGGATCGGTCGGATCTGGCCTCTCAGGAAGAGGATGGAGATGATGATCAGCACCAGCGACGTGCCGACCATCCAGACGAGGAAGATATGGGTGTTGGAGGCATAGGCCTCGTTGCGCCGGGCAAAGATCTGCAGGATGCCCTGATCCAGTACGATCCGGATTTCGACGAGGCCGGAATCGCCGACGGTGTCGATCCAGAAGGGTCGCCGGATCTGGCTCTCGATCTGGTCGGACAGGATCTGGTCGAGGATGGAAAAGAACGGGCG
>NZ_CACSJP010000004.1 GCF_902706095.1 Rhizobium sp. 18065 | reverse complement strand
CGCTCAACCTGCGCGCCCGACCCCGCCCGTCAATCCCTTTGCACCACCAAGTGGGACCTGAGCCATGCTGAGCCGCATCGCCACCGAACTTGGTCCCTGGAGCTGGTGGGTGCTCGGCATGATCCTGCTGACCGCCGAACTCTTCCTGCCCGGCGTCTTTCTGGTCTGGATCGGCCTTGCGGCGATCTTCACCGGGGTCCTTTCATTGCTGCTCTGGGATATGGGCTTCTGGAGCTGGCAGCTGCAGCTACTGGTGTTTGCCGCGGCAGCAATTGCCGCCACGCTCGGCGGCCGCCGGCTCTTTGCCCGCAAGGATGCGCAATCGGACGAACCGCTGCTCAACCAGCGCGGCGCAAGCCTTGTCGGCCGCACCGCCGTGCTGATCGAACCCATCGCCGAAGGCCGCGGCCGCATCCGTCTGGATGATACATTCTGGGTGGTGAATGGCCCCGACCTGCCTGCCGGCGCACGGGTCGTCGTCGTCAGCAGCAACGGCCGGGATCTGACCGTCGAGGAGGCTTGATCCGACTAGGCTACGCCGATGCGCAGCAGATCGTGGAAATGGATGAGTCCGACCGGGCAATGGTTGTCATCCACGACAAGCAAAGCCCCGATGCCGTGCTTGTTGATCATGGCTGCAGCGGTGGATGCCAGCGCCGCGCCGTCGATCACCTTGGGATTGCGGGTCATCACGTCATCGACATCGAGGATCGACAGGTCCCGCGCCAGGTGACGCGCCATATCGCCTTCGGTGACGATGCCACAGAGCTTGCCTTCAGCATCGATCACGCCGACACAGCCAAACCGCTTGCTCGACAGGATCTTGACCGCATCCGGCATGGATGTACCAAGCGCGACCAGCGGAACGCGGTCGCCGGTATGCATGATGTCGCGCACATGGGTCAGGCTCGCGCCGAGTTTTCCGCCCGGATGAAACGTGCGGAAATCGCTGGGTGAAAAGCCGCGCGCCTCAAGCAGCGCAATCGCGATCGCATCGCCCATGGCCAGTTGCAGGACCGCAGACGAGGTCGGCGCCAGTCCATGCGGACAGGCTTCCTGGATCTTGGGCATCAGCAGAACCACATCCGCATTGCGCGCCAGCGTAGATTGCTCCCCCGCCGTCATGGCAATCAGCGGAATGGAAAAACGCCGCGAAAAATTGACGATGCCCTGCAATTCGGCGGTCTCGCCACCCCAGGACATGGCAAGAATGGCGTCATCGGCACCGATCATGCCGAGATCGCCGTGATTGGCTTCGGCCGGATGGACGAAAAAGGCCGGCGTACCGGTGGAGGCAAGGGTCGCGGCAATCTTCGTGCCGATATGGCCGCTCTTGCCGACGCCGGTGACGATGACGCGACCGGCAATATCGCCGATCACCTTCACCGCGTTACAGAACGGCTGGGCCAGCGGCCCAGCCAGGGCCTCTTCAAGCGCCAGCAGTCCGGCCCGTTCGGTCGAGACAACACGAATGGCCGACTCGATGGCGCCAGCTTCGACGAGATTGACAGCACGTTTGATCATGGCAGTCCCCATACTGCGTTTGCCCGATCCTGTCCACAGAAGCACCTGGCCGGCATCGCCGGCGCCCGCGATGGTCTCGTCCTGGGCGATTGCTCGGGATCGAAACCAAACATTAACCACCTCGCTTTACGTTTGGGTAAGCATTTCAGATCGCCAGGCGTACATTTCATGGGAATCGACAAGAACACGGGACTGCGCGGCGCCGGCCGCCTCGGCTTGCGCGCCGCAGCCGGCCTGCTGGCAACCCATGTCTTTGCCCTGCCCATGCCGGCCTTCGCCCAGCAGGCAACGGCGACCAAGCCATCCAGCGCAGCCTTCTCGACGACAAATCAGGCTACAGCACCCCAGCCTGCCGGCGCCGATGATCCCTATGCCACCGGGGACGAGACGCAGAACGCGGACGGCACCACCACCGGGACCATCCCGGCCGAAGGCACATTGCCGCCGACACCTTTCGCTGCACCTTTGACCGATCCCATGCTCGATGCAGATGGTGGCATTGCCCAGGATCCGGATTTCGGCCGGCAGAACCTGCGGGAAACCCGGCTCGACGACCCGACCACCGCCAGGATCCGGCGTGAAGACGACAAGACGCCCGGCATCCGGCTCGGCACCATGGTGTTGCGCCCGGCCATCAGCCAGAGCATCGGCAGCGAGACCTCCGACGACGGCGCGGGGCGCGAAACCCGAATCTTCTCCGAGACCGGACTAAAGGGCACGCTGACATCCGACTGGTCCCGTCACCAGTTGACCATTGGCGGCGAAGGCTACTGGCAAAACACCATTTCCGGCGACACCGAAGACAAGCCGCGTGCCAATATCAATGCAGACCTTCGGCTGGATCTCGCCGATGACACCATTGCCAACATCACCGGCGCCTACAACTACAGCCGTGAAGACACCGACGATCCGAACGCGGTCGCCGGCGCAAGCGTACAATCGGCGGTCAACCAATTCGACGGCGGCATCTCGATCGAAAGGGATCTCGGCCTATTGCGCGGCTCGATCGCAGGCGACATCACCCGCTGGCAATATTCCGACGTCGAGCTGTCCGATGGTTCGACCCTGTCGCGCAGCGATCGCGATCGCATGCGCTCGACCGTCAGTGCCCGCGTTGGCTACGAACTGTCCCCTGCCCTGACGCCATTCGTCGAGGGAACCGTCGGCCGCATTTCCTACGATGACACCGCAGACGCCAATGGCTACGAGCGCTCGGCGGACGTCTATGCTGCCAAGGTCGGTGTAGCCGTTGATCTCGGCGAGAAGCTGCGTGGCGAATTGGGCGTCGGCCATGAGCGGCAACGTTATGACGACAGCCGCTTGGCGGAATTGTCGGCACTCACGGTAGACGGCAATCTCTACTGGTCGCCACAGGAAGGCACCGATATCGATTTGGCGGTAGAGACCTATGTCGATCCATCGACCACCGCCGGCGTCAATGGAGCACGGGTTCACCGGCTGACGGCCAAGCTGGAGCATGATCTGCGCAGTAATCTGGTCGCGCGCCTGTCCTCGGGGGTGACTCTGACGAATTATGATGGTTCCGGTGAAACGGGCAACAGCACCGGCTATCTTGCAGGCGCCGGCCTGACCTGGAGCATCAATCGCTACCTGGATGCCACAGCCGACCTGAACTACGAGCGGACCGACTACAAATACGGCGGCGAAAGCAGCGACGTAACCGCCCTTGTCGGACTGACCGCCAAGCGTTGAGCCTGGCGGCCAGAAAATCTCAGTTTACTTCAGCGCAGCGAGCAGCGCCTTCAATTGCTCTTCGATGGCCGGGCGAATATCCGGCCGTTCGATCGCGAACGAGACATTGGCGAGGATGAAACCATCCTTGGCACCGCAGTCAAAGGTCTGGCCCTTGAAGTGATAACCGGCAAACGACTGGTCATTGGCAAGCTTCAGCATGCCGTCGGTCAGTTGGATTTCATTGCCGGCACCGCGTTCCTGCGTTGACAGGATGTTGAAGATCTCCGGCTGCAGGATGTAGCGGCCGTTGATGAAAAAGTTCGAAGGCGCCGTACCCTTGGCCGGCTTTTCGACCATTTCGGTGATCTTGAAGCCGCCCTCCAGCGCCTCGCCGACACCGACGATACCGTATTTGTGCGCCTGATCCGGCGCGCATTCCTCGACGGCCACGATATTGCCACCGGTTTTCTCGTAGAGTTCGACCATGCCCTTGAGGCAAGCCTTCTCGCCGCGCATGATCATGTCCGGCAGCAGCAGCGCGAAGGGCTCGTGGCCGACGATATCGCGGGCACACCAGACAGCGTGGCCGAGACCCAACGGTTCCTGCTGACGCGTGAAGCTCGTCTGGCCGGCAGTCAGCTGGAGCGAATCGAGCAGCGAAAGTTCGGCATTCTTGTTGCGCGACTTCAGCGTCTGCTCAAGCTCGAACTGGATGTCGAAATAGTCTTCGATGACCGCCTTGCCACGCCCGGTGACAAAAACGAAGTGCTCGATGCCCGCTTCGATGGCCTCGTCGACCACATACTGGATGACCGGCTTGTCGACGACGGTCAGCATTTCCTTCGGCACGGCCTTGGTGGCGGGAAGGAAGCGAGTGCCGAGACCGGCGACGGGGAAAACTGCTTTGCGGAGCTTATTCGGTTGAACCACACATTCCTCCTGGAGGATCTAATCGATTAACGTCGTCACGGCGCGGGGCCTTCACTACTATACATTTGCAGTGAATTCGCAAAGATGGTGCGAGAGCATACCGCGCATGGTAAAGAGTTTGTTGACGCAATAGCATTAACCTAGGGTGAACAGCATTTGTTCCAGCTGTCGTACGAACCGTAGAACGAACGGGGAGATGCCCATGAACCGACACCATCCCAGCCTTCTCGGCGCAATTGTCTTGACCATAGCCACCAGCATGATGCCGGTGCAGGCTCAGGCGGACGCCGGATTCCAGAAGTGGATCAATGGCTTCTACAGCACGGCCGCAAAAAGCGGCATCACCGAGCGCACCTACCGCCAGGCCTTTGCCGGCGTCACGGCGCCGGATGAATTTGTTCTGGAAAAGGCCGCCTATCAGCCCGAATTCAAGTCGCAGATCTGGGATTACCTGGACAGCCGCGTCAATCCCTACACCGTCAAGGTCGGTCAGGAAATGATCGCCAAACACGGCCGCACGCTGGCGGCCCTGGAAAAGCATTTCGGCGTCGACAAGCATATCATCGTCGCCATCTGGTCGATGGAATCGAATTACGGCGCCGCCCTCGAGCGCCCGGACCGCCTGCACAACGTCCCGCGTTCGCTGGCCACCCTCGCCTATGCCGACAAGAAGCGCGCCAAGTATGCCCGAACCCAGCTGATCGCGGCTTTGAAGATGCTGCAGAACGGCGACGTCTCCAACAAGAACCTGATGGGTTCCTGGGCCGGCGCCATGGGGCACACCCAGTTCATTCCGTCCAGCTATCTTCTGTACGGCGTCGATGCCGATGGCAATGGCGAGAAGGACATCTGGCACTCGATTCCCGATGCACTGGCCACCGCGTCCAACCTGCTTGCCAAGAACAATTGGCAGACAGGCAAGACCTGGGGCTATGAGACCGTGGTACCGAAGGGCGGCAGCACCTATGCCGGCCAAACCAAGACGCTCGCGCAGTGGCAGGCTCTGGGTTTTGTCCGACCAACCGGCAAAGGCTTCAAGAATGGTGCGGAACGCGCCGAGTTGAAGCTGCTCGGTGGCGCCAGCGGCCCCGGCTTCCTGATGACCAAGAATTTCTTCGTCCTCAAGCGCTATAATGCCGCCGACAGCTACGCGCTCGGCGTTGGCCTGCTGGCCGACGAACTGGCAGGTTATGGCGGCATGAAGCAAAGTTGGCCGCGCCCACAGGGCACGCTCGACATCAAGGAAAAATTCGAGCTCCAGACCCGCATGCAGGCGCTCGGCTATTACGATGGCAAGATCGACGGCAATTTCGGCTCCGGCTCGAAGGCAGCGATCTCCGCCATCCAGGGGCGCCTCGGCATGTCCGTCGACGGCCAGCCATCGCGTCCGCTTCTGGACGCCCTGAGAAACTGATCCAAGGCGGGCCAACCCGCCATTGACTTGGCCATTGACTTGGAAAGCCGCGCGATCCAAATACGGTGATCGCGCGGCTTTTAGTCTGCAAATCAAGGCGAGTGACATGGCATCGAGACGACAGCGTCTTATCCTCAGCCGTATCGGCGCGCTGGTCCTGTCGGCAGTGCTGATCGCGACCACCCTGCTTTCCACGTCCGCCGAAGCCCAGCAGTATGAGCGTCGGCGCAACCTGTTCGACATGCTTTTCGGCGCCCGGGAGCCCGAATATATCCCGCCGCGCGAAGTGCAGAAACCGATCCGCGAAGTCCGGCCGCGCAAGAAGACGGCCGGCAGCGTCACCAAGATCAAGACCAAGAACCCCGCAACCGGTGCGGCGGCAGTAGCACCTCCGCCCGAAAAGCTGGAAAACGCCAAGACTGTCCTGGTGATCGGCGACTTTGTTGCCGGGGGCCTGGGCGACGGTCTGAAGACCGCCTTCGAGACAGCACCCGGCGTCAAGGTCGAGACGCGGTCCAATGGCTCGTCCGGACTGGTTCGCGTCGACTACTACGACTGGATCGGCGAACTCCCTGCACTGATCGAGACACTGAAACCAAGTGTGGTCGTGGTCCAGATCGGCGCCAACGACCGTCAGCAGATCATTGCACCGGACGCCAAACTGGATTTTCGCACCGACGGCTGGTTCACCGCCTATGAGGCGCGGGTGAACCGACTGGCAGAGGTGGTGACGCGCAGCAAGACGCCATTGATCTGGGTCGGCCTGCCCGCCTTCAGACCGCAGAACATGACAGCCGACGCCCTGAGGCTGAATACGCTCTACCGCACCGCCGTTGAGCGCCAGAAGGGCGAATTCATCGATGTCTGGGACGGCTTCGTCGACCAGGACGGACGCTTCATCATCACCGGCTCGGATATCAACGGTCAGCCCGTGCGCCTGCGCGGCACCGACGGCATCGGCTTCACGGCACCCGGCAAGCGCAAGCTCGCCTTCTACGTGGAAAAATCGGTCCGTCGCCATCTTGGCGACATGACCAGCCCGGATCTTGTCCGTCTCGACGCCAGCAACCTGCCGGAACTGGTCAATATGCCGCCATCCGAGATGAAAAGTATCGTCTCGACGCCGCCGATGGACCTCTTCGATCCGGAGCTTGACGGCGCCACCGAATTGCTCGGTGGCCAACCCATGCCCACCTCGACCTTGATCACGGCCCGCGAACAGTTGGTGCAGAACGGCCATTTGCCGGACCCACCGGCCGGACGCGTCGATGACGTTCGACTGCCGATAGCGGCCGCGGCCCCGACCATTACCCGCTGACGCTGATCATCCGTACAATCTGGGCCACAAAAAAGGGCCGCCCGAAAGGCGACCCTTTTCGTACAAGTATCCCGACCCCTTACCTTGGCAGAACGCTTGATCCCATCAGGGCCTCGTCGATGGCGCGCGCCGCCTGACGGCCTTCGCGGATTGCCCAGACGACCAGCGACTGGCCACGGCGCACGTCGCCGGCTGCCCAGAGCTTGTCGACAGAGGTTCGGTAGTCCTTGTCGTCGGCCACGACATTGGTCGAGCCACGACGATCGGTGTTGAGCGTCAGCTGGCCGTTCATTTCCTTCAGCACGCTGTCGGTGAACGGGCCGCTGAAGCCGATCGCGATGAAGCCGAGATCGGCCTTGATGATGAACTCGGTGCCGGGGATCGGCTTGCGCTTGTCATCGACCTGGCAGCACTTCACGCCGGTCAGCACGCCGTCTTCGCCAACAAATTCCAGTGTCGCCACCTGGAATTCGCGGTTTGCACCTTCGGCCTGTGACGAGGATGTGCGCATCTTTGTCGCCCAGAATGGCCAGATCGCCAGCTTGTCCTCCGTCTGTGGCGGGCGCGGACGGATGTCGAGCTGGGTCACCTTGACGGCGCCCTGGCGGAAGGCCGTGCCGACGCAGTCGGATGCCGTATCGCCGCCACCGACGACCACGACATGCTTGCCGCCGGCCAGGATCGGATCGGACGGCCAGCCGTTGCTGTCGATGTTCTCGCGGCCGACGCGGCGGTTCTGCTGCACCAGATACGGCATGGCATCATGTACGCCATGCAGCTCGACGCCGGGAATACCGGCCTCACGCGGCGTTTCCGAGCCACCGCAATAGAGCACGGCATCGTAGTCGGCACGCAGTGACTCGACCGTCACATCGACGCCAACATTGACGCCGTAGTGGAAGGTGACGTTTTCGCCCTTCATCTGCTCGACGCGGCGATCGATGAAGTTCTTCTCCATCTTGAAATCCGGAATGCCGTAGCGCAGCAGGCCGCCGGCCTTGGTTTCGCGCTCATAGACATGCACTTCATGGCCGGCGCGGCCGAGCTGCTGGGCAGCCGCCAGACCCGACGGACCGGACCCGATGACGGCGACGCGTCTGCCGGTATGGATGGTCGCCGGTTGCGGCACGATGAAGCCCAGCTCATAGGCCTTGTCGGCAATTGCCTGCTCGACCGTCTTGATCGCCACGGGCGCGTCCTCGAGGTTCAGCGTGCAGGCTTCCTCGCACGGCGCCGGACAGACGCGACCGGTAAACTCCGGGAAGTTGTTGGTGGAATGGAGGTTGCGGATCGCCTCTTCCCACTTGTTGTTATAGACGAGGTCGTTCCAGTCAGGGATCTGGTTATGCACCGGGCAGCCGGTCGGACCATGGCAATAGGGAATGCCGCAATCCATGCAGCGCGCCGCCTGCTTGGTCACCTCGGGATCCGACATAGGGATAGTGAATTCGCGGAAATGGCGAATACGATCGGAAGCCGGCTGATACTTCGCCACCTGCCGGTCGATTTCCATGAAACCTGTAACCTTGCCCATGTCTAATTCCCTCAATCTCCGCCGCTATCGCAGCCAATTCTCGATCTTCAATCCCGGAACCCGGGAAAATTCACTTTCGTTGTCCGTCACCAGCACAGCGTCCAGCGCCAGCGCATGTGCCGCGATCCAAAGATCGTTTGGACCGATATTCTTCCCTTGTCTCAACGCCAGCCGGACCTCGGCGTAACGTTGGTCGGTCGGCAGTTGGAGGGGGGCCACATAGAGGCGCCGCGTCACCGCTGACACCTTGTGCGACAGCTCCTCGGAGCCGTTCTTCTTCACGCCGTACCAGATCTCACCATGAGTGATGATGCTGATGAAGGCATTCTCTTCTCCAACTTCGAGTAGCCGTTCGAGAACCTTTCCACGCGGATCCCTCACGATCGCCGAAACGATGTTGGTATCGAGCATGTACCCCATCAGATCTCGACCTCACGCAGCGGCGCCAGATCTTCGTCATTCCCAACGAAGTCCTCTCCGCTCCAGGCTTCTGCCTGCTTGAGATACTCGATCAAGCCTGCGGTCACCGCCGTCCGCATGAGGATCGAGCCATCCGGTTGCCGCACCATGACGGCGCGATCACCTTCAAGATCGAACTCCTTCGGGATGCGAACCGCCCGGCTCCGACCATTTTTGAAGATGGCGACTGCAACCTCGCCACCTTCACCAGTGTCTTTCACATGCTCGTTCATGTCAGGCTCCATCTTCGTGATATGCCAAAAGCATATCACAGCTTCTCGGCCTTTAGAACTTATTCCGCAGCCACGCCCATCCGCATGCGTTCCATTTCCTCCAGCGCCCGACGGTATTCGACCGGCATGACTTTGCGGAACTTCGGGCGGAATTCGGCCCAGCTGTCGAGGATCTGCTTGGCACGGTTCGAGCCCGTGTAGTGCAGATGGTTTGAGATCAGCTGGTAGAGACGCTCCTCGTCGTGACGGGTCATGTCGCCCGACACGTCGACAAGGCCCTTGTGCATCAGATCGCCACCATGGTGATGCAGCTTCTCGAGCATGTCGTCCTCTTCCGGAACCGGCTCAAGTTCGACCATCGCCATGTTGCAGCGCTTGGCGAAATCGCCCGTCTCGTCGAGCACATAGGCCACGCCGCCCGACATGCCCGCTGCGAAGTTGCGGCCTGTCTGGCCGAGCACGACGACGACACCGCCCGTCATGTATTCGCAGCCATGGTCGCCCACACCCTCGACAACCGCAATCGAGCCCGAGTTGCGCACAGCGAACCGCTCGCCGGCCACACCACGGAAATAGCACTCGCCGGCGATCGCGCCATAGAGAACCGTATTGCCGACAATGATCGATTCCTCGGCGATGATCCGGGTGTTTTCCGGCGGGCGCACGATGATGCGGCCACCCGAAAGCCCCTTGCCGACATAGTCATTGCCGTCGCCAACCAGATCGAAGGTGATGCCGCGCGCCAGGAACGCGCCGAACGACTGACCCGCCGTGCCTGTCAGCGTGACGTGGATCGTATCGTCCTTCAGGCCCTTGTGGCCATAACGCTTGGCAATTTCGCCCGAAAGCATGGCTCCGGCCGACCGGTCGACATTCTTGATATCGACGTCAAACACCACCGGCTGTTTGCTTTCGAGAGCCGGCATTGCCTTCTCGATCAGCTTGCGATCGAGAATGTCATCGATCGGGTGCTTCTGGCGTTCGGTCCAGTAGGTGGCGTCCTTCGGCGCGTCGACCTTGTGGAAGATCTTCGAGAAGTCGAGCCCCTTGGCCTTCCAATGCGCCAGCATGTCATCCTTTTCGAGCAATTCGGAAGCGCCGATGATCTCGTCCAGCCGGGTCAAGCCGAGCGAGGCGAGGATCTCGCGCACTTCTTCGGCAACGAAGAAGAAGTAGTTGATGACATGTTCCGGCGTTCCCTTGAAGCGCTTGCGCAGAACCGGGTCCTGTGTCGCCACCCCCACCGGGCAGGTGTTCAGATGGCACTTGCGCATCATGATGCAGCCGGCAGCGATCAACGGAGCCGTCGCAAAACCGAACTCGTCAGCACCGAGCAGCGCACCGATGATCACATCGCGACCCGTCTTCAGGCCGCCGTCGACCTGCAGGGCGATGCGCGAACGCAGACCGTTCAGCACCAGCGTCTGCTGGGTTTCGGCAAGGCCGATTTCCCATGGGCTACCGGCATGCTTCAGCGACGTCAACGGAGACGCACCGGTGCCGCCATCGAAGCCCGAGACGGTAATATGGTCGGCACGCGCCTTGGCGACACCAGCGGCAACCGTACCGACGCCCACTTCCGAGACCAGCTTGACCGAGACATCGGCTTCCGGGTTGACGTTCTTCAGGTCGTAGATCAGCTGCGCCAGGTCTTCGATCGAATAGATATCGTGATGCGGCGGCGGCGAGATCAGGCCGACACCCGGTGTCGAATGGCGGGTCTTGGCAACGGTCGCATCGACCTTGTGGCCGGGCAGCTGACCGCCTTCGCCGGGCTTGGCACCCTGGGCGACCTTGATCTGCAGCATGTCGGCATTGACCAGATATTCGGTGGTCACGCCAAAGCGGCCGGACGCGATCTGCTTGATCGCCGAACGCTCCGGGTTGGCAGCACCGTTCTTCAGCGGCAGGTAGCGATCGCTTTCCTCGCCGCCTTCGCCGGTGTTCGACTTGCCGCCGATCCTGTTCATCGCGATCGCCAGCGTCGTATGCGCCTCCCTGGAGATCGAGCCGAAGGACATCGCGCCTGTCGAGAAACGCTTGACGATATCGGCGGCAGACTCGACCTCGTCGATCGACACCGGCTTGCGACCAAGATCTTCGGCCGACTTTATCTTGAACAGGCCACGGATGGTGTTCATACGAAGCGCGCTGTCATTCACCATCTCGGCGAATTCGCGGTAGCGCTCCTGGCTGTTGCCGCGAACCGCATGCTGCAGCGAGGCAATCGAGTCCGGGCTCCACGCGTGGTTTTCGCCGCGCATGCGATAGGCGTATTCGCCACCGATCTCGAGCGTCGAGGCCAGAATCGGATCCTTGCCGAAGGCCGAGCTGTGACGGCTGGTCGTTTCGTCGGCGATTTCGGACAGGCCGATGCCTTCGATGGTCGTGGCAGTGCCGAAGAAATACTTCTCGACCAGTTCCGACGACAGGCCGATCGCATCGAAGATCTGCGCGCCGCAATAGGACTGGTAGGTCGAGATGCCCATCTTCGACATGACCTTGAGAATGCCCTTTCCGACCGCCTTGATATAGCGATAGACGACCTCGTCTTCCGACACTTCCTTCGGAAACTCGTTGTGCTTGTGCATGTCGAGCAGTGTGTCAAAGGCGAGATAGGGGTTGATCGCCTCGGCGCCGTAGCCGGCGAGACAGCAGAAGTGATGCACTTCGCGCGGCTCGCCCGATTCCACCACGATGCCGACCGAGGTGCGAAGCCCCTTGCGGATCAGGTGGTGATGCACGGCAGCGGTTGCCAGCAGCGCCGGGATCGCGATGCGGTCCGGGCCAACCTGACGGTCAGACAGTACGATGATGTTGTAGCCACCGCGTACGGCCGCCTCGGCACGCTCGCACAACCGGTCGAGCATCTCCGGCATGCCTTCGGCACCGCGTTCGACATCATAGGTGAAATCGAGTGTCTTGGTGTCGAAACGGTCTTCCGTGTGGCCGATCGAGCGGATCTTTTCGAGATCGCCATTGGTCAGGATCGGCTGGCGCACTTCCAGCCGCTTGGCATTCGCTGCACCCTCATGGTCGAGAATGTTCGGACGCGGGCCAATGAACGACACCAGGCTCATCACCAGCTCCTCGCGGATCGGGTCGATCGGCGGGTTGGTCACCTGGGCGAAGTTCTGCTTGAAATAGGTATAGAGCATCTTCGACTTCGACGACATCGCCGAGATCGGCGTATCGGTGCCCATCGAGCCGATAGCTTCCTGGCCCGTGGTCGCCATCGGCGACATCAGGATCTTGGTGTCTTCGGTCGTGTAGCCGAAAGCCTGCTGGCGATCGAGCAGCGACACGTCGCGACGCAACGCCCGCGGCTCGACCGGCTTCAACTCTTCCAGGATCAACTGGGTGCGATCCAGCCACTTGCGATAGGGATGACTGCCGGCGAGTTGCGACTTCACTTCCTGGTCGGAAATGATGCGGCCTTCCGCCATGTCGATCAGCAGCATCTTGCCCGGCTGCAGGCGCCACTTCTTGATGATGCGCTCTTCCGGCACCGGCAGCGTGCCGGCTTCAGAAGCCAGGATGATGCGGTCGTCGTCGGTGACGAGATAGCGGGCCGGCCGCAGGCCGTTGCGGTCGAGCGTTGCGCCGATCTGGCGGCCGTCGGTAAAGCAGACCGCTGCCGGACCGTCCCACGGCTCCATCAGGGCTGCATGATATTCGTAGAACGCCTTGCGCTCCGGGCTCATCGACTGGTTGCCCGACCAGGCTTCCGGGATCAGCATCATCACCGCATGGGCGAGCGAATAGCCACCACGCTGCAGGAATTCGAGCGCGTTGTCGAAACAGGCCGTGTCCGACTGGCCTTCGTAGGAGATCGGCCAGAGCTTGGAGATATCGTCACCGAACAGCGGCGAAGAGACGGACGCCTGACGGGCCGCCATCCAGTTGACATTGCCGCGCAGCGTGTTGATTTCGCCGTTATGGGCGACCATGCGATACGGATGCGCCAGCTTCCACGACGGGAAGGTATTGGTCGAAAAGCGCTGGTGCACCAGGGCCACGGCCGATTCGAAGCGCGGATCGGCGAGGTCCTTGTAATAGGCACCAACCTGATAGGCGAGGAACATGCCCTTGTAGACGATGGTCGAGGACGACAGCGACACGGGATAGAAGCCGGTCTCCTCGCCACCATACTGGTCATAGATGCGGTTGGAGATCACCTTGCGCAGCAGGAAAAGCCGGCGCTCGAACTGCTCCTGGGTCGCGGCATCGCGGCCGGCACCGATGAAGACCTGGATCTGGCGCGGCTCGGTCGCGGCAATCTCCGGCGCCTTGGACAGCGAGGAATTGTCGACCGGCACGTCGCGGTAACCGATCAGGTGCTGGCCTTCGGCGGAACAGACTTCCGCGATGACCTTCTTGAAATGCGCGATCTGCTCTTCGTCCTGCGGGAAGAAGAAATGGCCGACGGCATATTCGCCAGCCTTCGGCAGGACGATACCCTGGCTCGCCATTTCCTCGCGGAAGAAACGATCCGGGATCTGCACGAGAATGCCCGCACCATCGCCCATCAGGGGATCGGCGCCGACGGCACCGCGATGGGTGAGGTTTTCAAGGATGAACAGGCCGTCCTTGACGATCTGGTGCGACTTGACGCCCTTCATATGGGCGATGAAGCCGACGCCGCAGGCATCATGCTCGTTGCGCGGATCGTAAAGACCCTGCTTGGCCGGAAGACCATACGTGTTCTGCCGAATGCCTCGGACCTCAGATGTGCGCTCGGCAGCGCCCTGAACGATCTCGTCGGATGGCGTCATCTTCGTCATTGCCTTCCCTCCAAATAGGCCCGATCCACTCGGGCTCGCCTGCCTGGAACCATCAGCCGGATGCATCCATTCTGGCGATCCGCGATCCACCTGGACCGCACCACCAGGCAAGGACACCCAAACCCTTAACCTCAGAAACCAGAATTAGGTCAACTAGTCTGACCTAATTTCGAATTTTCTATGACAGAAAGTAAACGCTCACGCAAGATCGCGCCAGGAAAATTAACCGGCTTCCGACGCTAAGTTGCCACTGATGCGCCGCATACGCAATTTTCTTTCCCACTCGAATAGGTCAGTGATGCACTTCTTGCGGACTGCAAGAAAGCGACACGTTCCGCCGCGGACCGGATTGATAGCGACACGGAAATGCCTAAGCTCGCGATCACTCCTTCCAACCCCCGGGAAACTCATCATGTTCTTCGCTTCCGACAACTGGTCCGGCGCCCATCCCAAGATCGCAGAAAGCCTAACCAAGCAGGCCGCCGGCTTTGCCAGTGCCTATGGCTCGAGCGAGCTAGACAAGCGGATCGAGGCACAGTTCAACGATATTTTCGAGCGCGAGGTCGCCGTCTTTTTCGTCGCGACAGGCACTGCGGCCAATTCTCTGGCGCTCGCCAGCGTCGCAAAGGCCGGCGGCGTCACCTTCTGTCACTCCGATGCGCACGTGAATGCCGACGAAGGCGGCGCGCCGGAATTTCTGACCGGCGCCTGCCGGCTGTTCCCGGTTGAAGGCGACAACGGCAAGATGGACCGCGATGCGCTGCACACTGCCGTCTCCCGCTTTGACGTGCCTTCCGTGCACCAGGGCCGGCCGATGGCGATCACCGTCACCCAGGCAACCGAGGCCGGCACAGTCTACACGCTCGACGAACTGGATGCGATCGCGGCAATCGCCAGAACCAAGAAACTGCCCCTGCATATGGATGGCGCCCGATTCGCCAATGCACTCGTTGCACTTGACGTGACCCCGGCCGAAATGACCTGGAAGCGCGGCGTCGACATCCTCTCCTTCGGCGGCACGAAGAACGGCTGCTGGTGTGCGGAAGCGATCGTGTTCATGAAGCCGGAAATGGCCGAGGAAATGCCCTATATCCGCAAGCGCTCGGCCCAGCTCTTCTCCAAGACCCGCTTCATCTCGGCCCAGTTGGAAGCCTATCTCGAAGGCGATCTGTGGCTCGACCTTGCCCGTCATTCGAACGCCATGGCCGACCGGCTGCGCGCTGGCCTGACCGCCAAGAACACAGCAAGGCTTGCCTGGGCGACCCAGGCGAACGAAGTCTTTGCCGTCATCGACAAGTCTTCTGCCGATCGCGCACAGTCGAAAGGAGCGAAATTCTATGACTGGCTGGCACCCCGCGACATGCCACACATGATCCGTGAAAACGAACGCCTCGTCCGTCTGGTAACGAGCTTCTCGACCACGCAAGAAGAAGTGGATCAATTCATAGAAGTCGTTTGAAATTTCGTTTTCTTACAAACAAAGCGCTCGCGAAAACTACAATAATCATTGATTTCCAATGTTCAGCGCGCCTCGCCATGATGCCTCTACCAGCCCTCACCGGGCTGGTTTTGAGGAACCGCTTCAGACTCCAAGGAGAAGCATCATGAGCAATTTCACCATCAATTCCGCAGCACTCGCCGCAGCCGTCACCATGGCCGTCACCGGCGTCACCCTGCTTTCGGGGCCAGCCATGGCTCAGGAAAAGGAAAAATGCTTCGGCATTTCCATGGCCGGCAAGAACGACTGCGCCGCCGGACCCGGCACGACCTGCGCCGGCACGTCCAAGGTCGACTATCAGGGCAATGCCTGGAAATATGTCGCTGCTGGCAGCTGCATGACCATGAGCGCCCCGGACGGTCGCATGGGCGCACTCGAAGCCCTGGACCGCGACATCCCCAAGGCCTGACCTCGCCAAATCGGCTGATGATCTGATGGCATCCCCCGCAGACGGGTGATGCCATCACACCCATTGGCCTGGGCAGCATCCCCCGCGCGAAGGAGACCCGTCATGCCGAACGCAGCAGCCGTTGCACGCCAGACCATATCCGCAACCACCCCCTCCATGCCCGCGCGCGCCGGTGCCGGCTTCAAGGCACAGCATGCCGATGCCATCCTGTCCGATGCCTATCGCATCGGCTTTCTGGAGGTGCACGCCGAAAACTATATGGGCGCCGGCGGGCATCCGCACCGCATCCTGACGCGCATGCGCGAGGACTTTCCGCTCTCCGTCCATGGCGTGGGCTTGTCGATCGGCAGTCCTGCAGGCCTTGACCCACAACATCTCGCCCGCCTCAAGGCTGTCGTCGATCGCTACCAGCCGGCCATGGTATCGGAGCATCTTGCCTGGTCGACCCATGACGATCACTTCTTCAACGACCTGCTGCCGGTTCCCTATGACGTGGAAACCCTTGCCAGGGTCTGCGACCATATCGACCAGGTGCAGGACGGGCTCGGCCGCCGCATTCTTCTCGAAAACCCCTCGACCTATGTCGCATTCGAGGCAACCACCATGCGCGAAACGGATTTCATCCGCGCGATTGCCAACCGTACCGGCTGCGGCCTCTTGCTGGATATCAACAATGTCTATGTCTCGGCAACCAACCACGGCTATGCACCCCTGGACTACCTAGCCGACTTCCCGATCGAACTTGTCGAGGAGATCCACCTTGCCGGCCATGCGCAAGACCGGGACGACGCCGGGCAGCCTTTGTTGATCGACAGCCATGACCGGCCGGTCGACAGCCTTGTCTGGGATCTATACGACCATGTCCTGGCGGTGACAGGACCACGCCCCACGCTGATCGAGTGGGACAATGACGTACCGGACTGGCCGATCCTGAAGCGTGAGGCCGTGCAGGCCGATGCCATTCTCGCCCGCCACGCCCAGAGCGCCGGAGGGCTGCGCCATGGTGGCTGAACCGGTCGTAACCGGCGCCTTCGCCGCAGCCCTGCTCGATCCTGCACAGTCGATACCCGAAGGCCTGACCAAGGGAGCCGGCGGTACGAACGCCCGGCCCTTTGCGGTCTATCGCAACAATGTCATGGTTTCACTGACCGATGCTCTGGCTTCGATTTTCCCGACGGTGCAGAACCTTGTCGGCGAGGATTTCTTTCGCGCCATGGCACGCCTCTATATTCGTGCCCACCCGCCACGCTCGCCGCTGATCTTCACCTATGGCAGTGATTTCGCCGCTTTCATCAGCGCATTTCCGCCAGCCCGCGACCTGCCCTTTCTCGCCGATACAGCCAGACTGGAACGCCTCTGGCTCGACAGTTTTCACAGCGCCGACAGCCGATCTCTCGATCCGGCCGCATTGGCTGCCATTCCTCCGGACGACCTGGGCCAACTGCGCTTCAACGCGCACCCCGCGACCCGGATACTGCGCTGCAGGCACGCGGCAGCAACCATCGTCAACCGCGATCGCGCCGGAGAACCGCTCACCGACGTCAACCCGATGCAGGCGGAAGATGCCCTGGTGACGCGACCGGCCTTCGATGTGAAGGTCCAGCCCCTGCCACCGGGCGGCTATGCGTTTCTCAAGGCGCTGATTGAACGGCAGACTTTTGCCGAAGCCTGCGAAGCGGCATTCGCCGAGACGGCTACATCGGATCTCGCCGCCCTCCTTGGCATAGCCCTGTCCAGTGGCGCCTTCAGCGGCCTGGACTACGTCTGCTCAAACAACGGAGCCGCTCGATGACCTTGCTGCCGACCTTGCTCATCGACAGATACAAAACTCTTGTTCGCCGACTGGAAGCCATGCTGGCCCCCTGGCTGCTCGGACTGGCAGCCCGTCTCGTCTTTCTGGCGGTTCTTCTGCCCTATTATCTGAATTCCGCATTGACCAAGTTTGACGGACTTTTCCGGATCAGCGACAGCGCCTATTACCAGATCGCCCTGCCAGCGGTGGAAGCAGCCGGTGGCGATGTGTCGGCAGTCTCCTTCCTCCCCTGGGGAGCGATGGTCTTTTTCGGCAGTTATGGCGAACTGATCCTGCCGATCCTGATCGTCATCGGCCTGCTTACCCGCATCGCAGCACTCGGCATGATCGGCTTCATTGCCGTGCAGACGCTGACAGACATCTATGTGCACAACGTCGACGCAACGACCATAGGCGCGCTGTTTGATCGCTTTCCCGACAGCGTCATCGCCGACCAGCGCCTGCTCTGGCTCTATCCGCTGATCTATCTCGCCGTCAAAGGGGCTGGCCTGATTTCGCTCGACAAACTTCTCTGCTGGCGCTGGGCCAGCCACCACTGATTGCGGCTCGACAAAAAGGCGACGGACCGATGTCCGTCGCCTCTCTCTTTTCATCCCGGGGAACGAGCCCCGACTCTCACATTCAGTTGACGCGGGCCTCGATGGCCTTCGGCACGGCAGCGGCGGATTCAGCGCTGATCGAGATCCGGCGTGGCTTCATTGCCTCGGGGATGTTGCGCAGCAGATCGATATGCAGAAGGCCGTTCTTCAGCGAAGCGGCTGTGACTTCAACATGATCTGCGAGCTGGAAGCGGCGCTCGAAAGCACGCTTGGCAATGCCGCGATAGAGAAACTCGGTCGGCTCGCCGGCATCTTCTTCGGCCTTTTCACCCTTGACTGTCAGCACATGGGCATGGGCTTCGATCGACAGTTCGGCTTCATCGAAGCCGGCGACCGCCATGGTGATCCGATACAGGTTATCGCCGGTGCGCTCGATATTGTAGGGCGGGTAGCTTTGCGCCTGGTCGGGCTGCGCAAGCGTGTCCAGCATGGTGAACAGACGATCGAAACCGACCGTGGAGCGGTAGAGCGGGGAAAAATCGACGTGACGCATAATGTCCTCCTTGGAAGCGACGTTGGCGTGTTTTCAATCTGCCGGCATCCCCTTCGGGCCATGCTGGCAGCGACGTGCGGACCCTTGCGGCGTCCGTGATGTCGATGTGGGAAATGGCCTGCGCGAATTCAAGATCAGCCGCGTTTCTGCCGATGAATTGCATGTGAACGGCAGGTTCAAGGCCGGTTCAGACCCGCCGCCATAAAACGGCATCATCGGTTGTCTCAAACCCGATGCCGGGATTATCGCCCCTTCCATCTCGGCAGATCTCGCCGGAACCGCGCTCTCCCCTGAAGCGGTTCCGGCTTTTTTCTTTTGACCTTTTCTGATCGTCATCCTATCCCGATGGAAACGACGAAGTGCGCCCCGAACGGTCAGGCATTTGCAAGCATGGACGCCATTCTTCACGCCACTCCTGGCAATCCCGTTCCCGGCCACCCTACGGTCGGGTTTTTCAACGGACATCGCGGCATCAGGCTGCGCTATGCCGTCTTTCGCAGTGACAGCCCTGAGATCAAGGGCACAGTGGTCCTGCTGCATGGTCGCAACGAAACCATCGAGAAATATTTCGAGACGATCCGCGATCTGACGTCACGCGGCTTCTGGGTGGCGACCTACGACTTCCGCGGCCAGGGCGGATCGCAACGGCTTCTCAAGGATCCGCGCAAGGGCCATATCAACCGCTTCAACGACTATGTCCGCGATCTGGAAATCTTTCTCGAACAGGTCGTACTGCCCGATACCCGCCTGCCGTTTTTTGTCCTTGCCCATTCGACCGGCGGACTGATCGCGCTGAAGGCGGCGCCGCGCCTGTCCAATCGCATCGAGCGCATGGTGCTGACAGCGCCTTTCGTCGGCCTTGGCGGTCAAAATGCCTCGCCGGAAACCATCTATCGCCTATCGCGCCTGGCAAGTTGGACCGGTTTCGGTCACATCTGCCTAAGCAGGGACGAACCGCGCAAGGATTTCGACGACAATCCCCTGACCACCGATCCGACACGTTTTGCCCGCAACCAGCGGCTCGTCATCGACCATCCGGAACTGTTTCTCGGACCGCCCACGGCCCGCTGGCTGTACGAGGCGCAAAAGACCATCAACCAGGTCGGCGACCCACGTCACCTTGCCTCGATCACCGTGCCGACAGTCATCATCGCCCCCGGCAATGATCCGATCGTGCCCTTCATCTATCAGGAAAAACTGTCGCAATATTTCCGCGCCGGCCAACTTGTCCCGGTGCCCGGCAGTCGACACGAGATCCTGCACGAACACGACCGCTACCGCACCCAGGCGCTGGCCGCCTTCTTCGCCTTTGTGCCCGGCGGCGAGCCGGACGAGGTGCGCGAGACGCAACGCCTGACGGACGCAGACATGCCGAATGCCGGCATGAGCGACGCCGATATAGAAATCTGACGAGGCGCTCAGCGCGCCTTGAGCATGGCCATCGCCTGGGCATGCACGTCGGCGGAACCCGCCGCGATGATCGAACCGCCATTTTCCGGCCGACCGCCATCCCAGGTGGTGATCACCCCGCCGGCTTGCTCGATGATCGGGATCAGCGCGCCGACGTCATAGGGCTTCAGCACAGTCTCGATGACCAGATCGACATGACCGGCCGCCAGCAGCGCATAGGCGTAGCAATCGACGCCGTAGCGGAACAGCTTCACAGTGTCCTGCACCGCCTGGAAACGCTCGACTTCCCAGCCCTTGAACAGATGCGGCGACGTGGTGAACAGGATGGCATTGTCCAGACTGCCGCAATCGCGGACCTTGATCTGCCGCTCGCCGTCCGGACCGCGATACCAGGAACGCTCGCCATCGGCATAATAGCGCTCGCCAGTAAAAGGCTGGTCCATCAGCCCCATGACCGACCGGCCGTTTTCCTGGAAGCCGATCAGCGTTCCCCAGACCGGCACGCCGGAGATGAAGGCGCGCGTCCCGTCGATCGGGTCGATGACCCAGAGCTGATCGCTATCCATGCGGATATTTTCGTGTTCCTCGCCGAGAATGCCATGCGTCGGAAACTCGGCCTCGATCAGCCGACGGATCGCCGCTTCTGCTGCCTGGTCGCCCTCGGTCACCGGGTCGAACCCACCGGCTTCCTTGTTGACCACCGAAAGACCCGAGCGGAAACGCGGAAGGGTTTCAGCCTTGGCTGCATCGGCAAGGCGGTCGAAAAAAGCACGATCAGGGCGCATGGAAAAATCCGTCGAATGAGGAATAGCGCGCCATTCTTAAAGTGAGTTGCAGCGAAAGAAAACCGGCAAGAACAACAACCACCCGCAACCTCCGAGATCGATGCAAGCGCGACTAATTGCGTATTTTTTGGCCTTGCTTAAAAAAGTGACACAATTGATCTTGGCAATGGTGCACTGCAAAAAGTATCTTTTGCCTACAGTCTTTGACTGTAAATACCCTCCTTGGGTGTTTCCTCCCTAGACTTAGCCGCGCCCTTGGCGCGGTTTTTTTTTGATCAGGTTCAGGATTATTCGGCGGCCAGAGCGGTGTCGCCAGCATAACCAGCAACATATTCAGCCATTTGCTCCATAAAGAGGGCGAGCGAACCGGCGAGCGCATCAAAATCCGGCCGCTTGAGCAGCGTCGTCTCGTCGATGTAAAGCGAGCGATTGATCTCGATCTGCAGGGCGTGCAGCCCGCGTGCCGGGCGCCCGTAATGCTCGGTGATAAAGCCGCCAGCGTAAGGCTTGTTGCGCACCGCGGCAAAGCCCAGACCTTCCAGAATTTCGAGCGCCGCCTGGGAAAGCTCCGCCGAAGCACTCGTGCCATAACGATCGCCGACGATGAAATCGGGCCGCATTCCACTGCCGGCAACACGAATATTGCCCGGCATCGAGTGGCAATCGATCAGCACCCCGAATCCGAAGCGCGCATGGGTACGGGCAATCAGCCGGCGCAGACAGGCATGATACGGCTTGTAACAGGCCTCGATCCGCTCGAGCGCCAAGGCAAGCGGCATGCGTCGCTCATAAATTTCCATGTTCTCCGCAACGATGCGCGGAATGGTGCCGAGCCCGCCGGCCACGCGCGCCGAATTGCTGTTGGCAAACGGCGGCAGTGGATCGGAGAACATCCGTGGGTCGAGCTCGTAGGGCTCGCGGTTCACATCGACATAGGCGCGCGGGAAATGCGCCAACAGCAGTGGCGCGCCGAAAGAGGGTGCGGCTGAAAACAGCTCATCGACATAGTGATCCTCGGACCGGCGAATCGCCAGATCGTCGAGTCGCGTCTCGTCCAGAAAGGAAACCGGATACTTACGGCCGCTATGCGGAGAGTTATACACAAAGGGGATGGACTGAACCTGGGGCTCGCGAACCTCGAACAGCTCGAAATCGCTTGTCATTCCGTCCCCAGCGCCTCTTCTTTACCAAGTCACAAACTTGTTGCGTTCACCATGTTGCCAGCTGGCAGCTGCGAAGTCCATACTGCTGGCAACGGCGCTACAGGCCCTCTTTTCGTTGTTCACGGGATCTTTACTCGGCACGACCTAATGTCAGGGGCTGCGAGCCTTCCATGCAATTCCAGTGTAAGCGGTCCATAAATGACTCAGAAAATCCTTCTCGCCGAAGATGACAACGACATGCGCCGGTTCCTGGTCAAGGCGTTGGAAAAGGCGGGCTACAAAGTCTCCTCCTTCGACAACGGCGCCAGCGCCTATGATCGTCTCCGCGAAGAGCCCTTTTCGCTTCTCCTGACCGATATCGTCATGCCGGAAATGGACGGGATCGAACTGGCGCGCCGCGCCACCGAACTCGACCCGGACCTCAAGGTGATGTTCATCACCGGCTTTGCAGCCGTCGCGCTGAACGCCGATTCGAAGGCTCCGAAGGACGCCAAGGTTCTTTCCAAGCCTTTCCACCTTCGCGACCTCGTCGACGAAGTGAACAAACTCCTTGCTGCGTAAGGCCTCTCGAAGAGCTTGTAAAAAACTCTTCATAAAACTCCAAAAAGCCTATTGACGGGCGCCGGGGTTTTGTGGTCTTAAGCCGCCATCGGATGGGCGTGTAGCTCAGCGGGAGAGCACTACGTTGACATCGTAGGGGTCACAGGTTCAATCCCTGTCACGCCCACCATTCGAATTCAGAGAAATCAAGGGCTTGTCGGAAACGACGAGCCCTTTTTCTTTGGCATGCACAGGCTCGCCCATGCGTCGACGCCACATGTTTCCAGACCATCAGAATTTGATGTTGTCGTTTTGTAAAACGGATAAGGATCGGATCAGGGGCGGCGCGAGTTCGAGCCCAGTCATGAGACCTCATAGCGGCGATCATGGCAGGGTTTGCGATCCAGCGCCGGACCTGCCTTGTTGCAAACTGCAAAATAGATAGCGCTTGCCGAACGCGCATTTCAGAACAACAAAAAAGGCCGGGGCGAAACCGCACCGACCTTCCTCATTATCGCCTACTCACCAGTGCCAGTACATCCGTGGTCAAAAGTCCAAGGCGAAATCCAGACTGCGAGCGGCAGAAGCTTCCAGCGCTCATAAGCAATCCGATACTGGTGATATAGTAAGGCATTGTGTCGGAAACAAGGTCAGGCTGCCGAATCGCCGAGATTTTCTCCCGCCACCCTTTCCTTGTTCCAATCGCGCCATAGTTACTGAAGGAGAGCGCAATTGTGCGCCACTTCAAGGAGTTGGGGAATTGGGAACATCTGTTCTGATCAGCATCTTAATTACATTTCTGGTTATCGTTCTGGTTCTTTATTTGATTGGCATGCTGCCCGTT
The DNA here is from genome assembly GCF_902706095.1 of Rhizobium sp. 18065. GTDB lineage: Bacteria > Pseudomonadota > Alphaproteobacteria > Rhizobiales > Rhizobiaceae > Allorhizobium. Next base: position 380,481 of record NZ_CACSJP010000004.1, on the reverse strand, counting down.
GATGCCCGTGCCAAGCAGATCGCCCGGATCGTCGTGATCATCATCGGCATTATCTCGTTGCTGAAGTATCTGGCCGTATTCTGACCGCAGGCTTCGACATCCCGCCGCAGCATTGACGGTATGCAAGTGGGCACGGTCAATATGCCCGGGCCAACAAGCACCAGTTACATCGAAAGGCTTGCTGGAAACGGCAGGCCTTTTCGTTTTGGTCCCAGCAGGGAACGCGACCCGACCCCGCCGGCAAGACCTGACCCAAGAGCCGGGTTTCGTCACTCGACCACCGTCACGTCATCGCCGACATAGACGATCAGATAGCCGCCCTTGCGTCTCGCCTCGACCGCCCACCGGCGCAGTTCGCCGACATACGGTTCGTGCTGCCAGAGTGCCGGTTGGGCGGGATCGACCAGCACCGTCGTCTGTGGTCCCTGGACATAGACCATCATGTGACTGACGGCCGGATCCCAATGCGCGCCCAACAGCGGTTCGGTCCGCCAGAGACAGAGAAAGTCCCGGCAGGTCTGTGGCCGCGTCGCATAACTCTGGCAACCGCCACCGGGCACACAATGACGGCAGACGACATTCGCCGGTTTTTCCAATTCGTCGATATCGGGCAGAATACAGCAGAGCGAACAACTGCCGCAGGCGCGTCCGGCAACAACATCGGCGGCCGCATCCTCACCGGCAGCCATCAGCCGGCCGCTTTCGTCGCAACGTCACTCGGCCGGTCCGATCTTGATCTCGAGTGTCTCCAGCCCCTCGATCTCTCCGACCAGCACATCGCCCGCAGCCACCGGTCCAACCCCGGACGGCGTGCCGGTATAGATGAGATCGCCTGGCGTCAGGTGATAGTAGCGCGACAGATGGCTGATCATCTCCGCGACCGACCAGATGAGATCGGTGAAATGTCCCACCTGTTTCGTCTCGCCATTGACCGCCAGCGCAATGCGTTGGGTGTCCGGCGTGAAGTCGGCCGCTTTCGTGATCGCGCCGATGATCGCCGAGCCCTCGAAGCCCTTGCCCATATCCCACGGACGTCCCTTGTCCTTGGCGACCTGCTGCAGGTCGCGACGGGTCATGTCGAGCCCGACCGCATAGCCGTAGACGATGCTCTCGGCGGCGTCTTCGGCAATCCGGAACGCCGGAGCCCCGATCGCGATCACCAGTTCGATTTCGTGATGACAATCGCTGGTGCCCGGCGGATAGGGCATGGTCGAACCATTGAGCAGCAGGCCGGTTGGCGGCTTGTTGAAATAGAACGGCGCCGTACGGTCGACCGCATTGCCCATTTCAGCCGCATGTGCCGCATAATTGCGACCAACGCAGAAGATCCGGTGAACGGGGAACCCCTGGCTCTCGCCGATGACAGGGATGACTGGGGCAACAGGGACATCAAAAAGCGGTGCGGGATGGGTCACGAATGGGCGCCTTGGGAGTTTGTATTGTCGACGGCCGGCGGCGGAACCATCCGGCAACTCTGCCGGCAGAATTGATCACAGGATGACCCGTGCAGCAATGCCAAGCATGCGACATGGTTTCACTTTCACCCGAATGGTGGAAGGCAGGGTCACTTGGAAAAAGGGAACAAAAAATGTAACAAACCTGTTGTTGCCGCGTTCCACAATTGCGCGGTGCACCATGCAACGCCTCATCCGAGGTCGAAACGGACGCGCGAATACGAACCAGGGCAGCCCTCTGCCCGCCCAGAGACTGAAAGGCTAGACAACATGAGCAGCAAGATCGTTCCGGTCATCATGGCCGGCGGCAAGGGAACCCGGCTTTGGCCCCTCTCACGCGCCACGGCCGCCAAACAGTTCATTCGCTTCCTTGGCGACGAAACCTTGCTTCAGAAAACCATGCTGCGTGTCGCCGACAGCGCCATCTACGAAGCGCCCCTGGTGATCACCAACGAGGATTTCCGCTTTCTCGTGGCGGAACAGGCCCGTGAACTGAACACTAGGCTCGACGCAATTATTCTCGAGCCCGAAGCCCGCAACACGGCAGCGGCTGTAGCAGCGGCAGCCTTGGTGGTCCGTGAACGCCATGGCCCGGACACGCTGATCCAGATCCTGCCATCCGACCACGAAATCACCATCGACGACACCTATCGCCGCTGCATCGCCGAAGCTGCCGAAGCAGCCCGCGCCGGCAGGATCGTCACCTTCGGCATCACCCCGACCGAACCCGCCACCGGCTACGGCTACATCGAAATTGGCGAAGCGCTCGGCAACGGCGCGTTTGCGGTGAAACGCTTCGTCGAAAAGCCCAACGCCGAGACGGCAGAGCAGATGCTCACCAGCGGCAACTACGCGTGGAATTCCGGCATGTTCGTCTTTTCCGCCGGGCAGATGATCGCAGAATTGGAGACGCTTGCGCCGGAAGTTCTGACCGCAGTCCAAACCGCCATCGAGAAGGCCAAGGGCGATCTCGACTTCACCCGTCTTGATGCGGAAAGCTTTGCCCGGGCGCCCAGCATTTCGATCGACTACGCCGTCATGGAAAAGACCTCGAACGCCGCCGTTGTCCCGGCGCCGATCGTCTGGTCCGACCTCGGTTCCTGGGACGCCATCTGGAAGCTCGACGGCGGCGATGAGGACGGCAATGTCGTGACGGGCAACGCGACAGTCGTCGGCACGAAAAACTCGCTGGTCATGTCGCGCCACAACCATATCGCGGTCCAGGGCATGGAAGGCGTCGCCGTCATTGCGTCCGAAGATGCGGTCTATGTCGGCCGTCTCGACGACAGCCAGAGCGTCGGTTCGCTGGTCAAACTTCTGGCCGCGGATGAAAAGACGGCCTACCTGACGGAAAACCATCCGACATCGCTGCGTCCCTGGGGCGGTTATACCTCGATCCTCAATGGCGAGCGCTTCCAGGTGAAGCGCCTGTTCGTCCATCCGGACAAGAAGCTGTCGCTGCAGAAGCACCATCACCGCGCCGAGCACTGGGTCTGCGTTCGCGGTACCGCCGAGGTCACGATTGACGACAAGGTGACCATCCTGCACGAGAACCAGTCGATCTATATTCCGCAAGGCTCGGTGCATCGCCTCGGTAATCCGGGCAAGATTCAGCTGGAGATCATCGAGATCCAGACCGGCTCCTATCTCGGCGAAGACGACATCATTCGCCTTGTGGATGAGTTCGGCCGCAGCTGATCGTCAACAAGACGTCACTAAAATCGGGCCCTGCGACGCCAGTCGTCAGGGTCCGCTTGCTTTATGCCGCTGCATTGCACAAGATCATCGTTCACCCGTGTAATCGGGAGTAACAAGGGCGAACAGGGCAAGCGGACCGTATGTCGATCAAGGCAAGCATCTACCACCTCACCCACTACAAATATGACAATCCGATCAAGCTTGGGCCGCAGATCATAAGGCTGAAACCGGCCGCCCATTCGAGAACGAAGGTGATCAGTCACTCGCTGAAGGTCACGCCCGAAAACCATTTCGTCAATCTGCAGCAGGATCCTTACGGCAACTATCTGGCGCGATTCGTGTTTCCCGACCCGGTGACCGAGTTCAAGATCGAGGTCGATCTCGTCGCCGACATGAGCGTCTACAATCCTTTCGACTTCTTCACCGAGGAAGAAGCCTCGAAATGGCCCTTCGACTATCCTGCGGACATTCGCGACGACCTGGCGATCTACATGAAGCCCGAACCGGAAACCCCGGCGCTCGCAGCGTTCATGAAGACGGTCGACATGACGCCCGGTCAGGGCACCGTCGACATGATTGTCGCGCTGAATGCAAGGCTTCAGCAGGAAATCGGCTATGTCATCCGCATGGAAGCCGGCGTCCAGACGCCGGATGAAACGCTGAATTCGGCCAGAGGCTCCTGTCGCGATACAAGCTGGCTGCTGGTGCAGATTCTGCGGCGCCTCGGCCTCGCCACGCGGTTCGTCTCCGGCTATCTGATCCAGCTCACGCCCGATCTGAAGGCGCTCGACGGCCCGTCCGGCACCGAAGTCGATTTCACCGATCTGCATGCCTGGTGTGAAGCCTATATTCCCGGCGCCGGCTGGATCGGCTTCGACCCGACATCCGGCCTCCTCACCGGCGAGAGCCATATTCCGCTGGCCGCCACCCCGCATTTCAGCAATGCCGCGCCGATCTCCGGCGGTTATTTCGGCGAAGCCAAGACCGAATTTGCCTTCGACATGCAGGTGAAGCGCGTTTCCGAACATCCGCGCATCACCAAGCCGTTCTCCGACGATAGCTGGGATTCGCTCAACGAGCTTGGCCGCAAGGTCGATGCCGAGCTCAAGGCCCGCGACGTGCGCCTGACCATGGGGGGCGAGCCTACCTTCGTGTCGATCGACGACTTTCAGTCGGAGGAATGGAACACCGAGGCCGTCGGTCCGACCAAGCGGGAAAAGGCCGACATTCTCATCCGCCGCCTGCGCGAACGGTTCGCCCCCGGTGGCTTCCTGCACTATGGCCAGGGCAAGTGGTATCCGGGCGAGAGCCTGCCGCGCTGGACCTTCTCGCTCTACTGGCGCCGTGATGGCCGGCCGGTATGGAACAATCCCGACCTGATCGCGCTGGAAAACCGTGACCATAAGGTCGAGCAGGCGGATGCCGGTCGGTTGCTGGAAGCGATCGCGGTCGAGCTCGCCATCCCGGCCGAAAACGTCGCACCGGCCTATGAAGATCCGGCCGAATGGATCGTCAAGGAAGGCAATCTTCCGGAAAACGTCGATCCGTCGAATTCCAAGCTGAAGGACCCGGAAGAGCGCGACCGCATCGCCAAGGTCTTCGGCAACGGCCTGACCAATCCGGCCGGCTATGTCCTACCCGTGCAGGCATGGCAGAGCCGCGCATCGGGCCGTACCTGGGTCAGCGAAAAATGGAGCACCCGTCGCGGCCAGCTCTATCTGATCCCCGGTGACAGTCCTGTCGGCTTCCGCCTGCCACTCAATGCGCTGCCCTATGTCTCGCCATCCTGGTACCCCTATATCAACCCGGATGACCCGACGGTCGAAAAGCCGCCACTGCCCGATTTTTCCACCGAGAAGGGCCGGGTCATGCCCGAGCACTCGCTGAAGACCGAGACCGGCCAGCAGCAGCAGATGGGTCAGTCCTACGAGGAAATCGGCGGACGTGTGCGTACCGCGATTTCGGTCGAGGTTCGCGATGGCCGGCTGTGCATCTTCATGCCGCCGACGGCAGCCCTGGAGGACTATCTCGACCTCGTCGCCTCCGCCGAGCGGGCAGCGGAATCCTTGAACCTGCCTGTGCATATAGAGGGCTATACGCCACCGCATGACGAGCGGCTGAACGTCATCCGCGTTGCGCCGGATCCCGGCGTCATCGAGGTCAACATCCACCCGGCCTATAACTGGGAGGACTGCGTCGAGACCACGACGGCAATCTACGAAGAGGCACGCCTCTGCCGGTTGGGCGCCGACAAGTTCATGATCGACGGCCGCCATACCGGCACCGGCGGCGGCAATCATGTCGTGGTCGGCGGCGCCAGCACCAATGACAGCCCCTTCCTGCGCCGCCCCGACCTGTTGAAGAGCCTGGTGCTGCACTGGCAGCGCCATCCTTCGCTCTCCTATATGTTTTCCGGCCTGTTCATCGGCCCGACCAGTCAGGCGCCGCGTATCGATGAGGCTCGCCACGACAGTCTCTACGAACTCGAAATCGCCATGGCACAGATCCCGATGCCGGATACGGGCGAAATGCCGCCTCTGCCCTGGCTCGTCGACCGGCTGTTCCGTAACCTGCTGACCGACGTGACCGGCAACACCCACCGGTCGGAAATCTGCATCGACAAGCTGTTTTCCCCGGATGGCCCGACCGGACGCCTCGGCCTCGTCGAATTCCGCGGCTTCGAAATGCCGCCGAACGCCCGTATGTCGCTCGCACAGCAGCTTTTGATTCGCGCGCTGATCACCCGTTTCTGGAAAAACCCTATCGGCGGCAATTTTGTTCGCTGGGGCACCACGCTGCATGACCGCTTCATGCTGCCGCATTACATCTGGCAGGATTTCCTCGAAGTGTTGGCCGACCTGCGCCACCACGGTTTCGATTTCAAGCCCGAGTGGTTTGCCGCCCAGCTCGAATTCCGCTTTCCGTTCGCCGGCGAGGTGGAATACGAAGGATCAAAACTCGAGTTACGCCAGGCGCTGGAACCCTGGCATGTCATGGGTGAACAAGGCGCGATCGGCGGCACGGTCCGCTATGTCGATTCGTCCGTTGAACGCCTGCAGGTGAAGCTGGAAACGGCAAATCCCGAACGTTACGCCGTCGCCTGCAACGGCCGGCGGGTTCCGCTGCGCAAGAGCGGGATCAACGAGGTCGCCGTGGCTGGCGTGCGCTACAAGGCCTGGCAACCGGCATCCGGCCTGCATCCGGTCCTGCCCGTCAACACACCGCTAACATTCGACATATATGATATATGGTCTGGACGCTCGATTGGCGGCTGCGTGTACCACGTCGCCCATCCCGGTGGCCGGAACTATGACACTTTCCCTGTGAATGGGAATGAAGCGGAAGCCCGACGGCTTGCACGTTTCGAGCCATGGGGCCATACAGCCGGCTCCTATCCCCTTTGGCCCGAGACCGTGTCGCCGGAATTCCCGCACACATTGGACCTGAGACGACCCCAGGGTATCTGATTTGATGGCAAATAAACCGGCAGCGGAAAAGACCCCGCCCAAAGCACGCGCCAGCGCGGCCCGCACGGCCCGCTACCGCGCGGTGGCGGGTGCCGCCGACGAGATGATCGATCCCCAGGGCAGGATCCGCCCGGTCTGGCAGCCGTTTGTCTCAGCCCTCGAAAAGATGACAGAACACGAACTGCACGAGCGCTTTGCCCGGGCGGATCGTTATCTTCGCGATGCCGGTGTGTTCTACCGTGCCTATGGCTCGGACGGCAGCAGTGAGCGCGCCTGGCCATTCTCGCACATACCGGTACTGATTTCCGACGCCGAATGGCAGGTTCTGGCCGATGGTCTTGTCCAGCGCGCCGATCTTCTCGAACAGGTCGTTGCCGATATCTATTCCGACAACACTCTTGTGCAGCAGGGTTTCCTGCCACCGGCCCTGATCGCGTCCAATCCGGAATTCCTGCGCCCCCTCGTCGGCATCAAGCCGGCCGGCGGCCATTACCTGCATTTCTGTTCCTTCGAAATCGGACGCGGTCCGGATGGCAACTGGTGGGTTCTGGCCGACCGCACCCAGGCACCGTCCGGCGCAGGCTTTGCGCTGGAGAACCGCGTGGCCACGGCGCGCGCGTTCTCCGACATTTACGCCGAAACCCATGTGCACCGGCTCGCCTCGTTCTTCGGCGCCTTTCGCTCGGCACTTCAGGGCCAGAAACAGGGCAATGACGACCGCATCGCCGTTCTGTCGCCCGGCCCGGCCAATGAGACCTATTTCGAACACGCCTATATCGCCCGCTATCTCGGCATCATGCTGCTTGAAGGCGAGGACCTCTCCGTTGTCAACGGCAAGGTCATGGTGCGCACCGTGGCCGGCCTCAAGCCGATCAGCGTGCTCTGGCGCCGCCTGGACGCGGCTTTTGCCGACCCGCTGGAACTCGACCAGAATTCCTATATCGGCACGCCAGGCATGGTCGAGGCACTGCGCAATGGCGCTGTCTCCTTCGTCAACGCGCTCGGCTCCGGCATTCTGGAAACCCGCGCCCTGCTCGCCTTCATGCCGACCATCTCGCGCCACCTGCTGGGCGAGGAACTGAAGCTGCCGTCGATCGCCACCTGGTGGTGCGGTCAAAAGGCCGAACGCGAGCATGTCGCCCGCCATCTCGACCGCATGGTCATTGGTTCGGCCTATTCCCGCCTGCCCTTCTTCGACGATAATGGCCGCTCGGTGATGGGCTCGCGCTACAAGGACAGCCAGGGCCGTACCGCCGCCGAATGGCTGGAGGCCGAGGCCGGCAATCTGGTCGGGCAGGAAGTGGTCACCCTGTCCACCACGCCGGCGATCATCAATGGCCAGTTGTGCCCGCGTCCGATGAGCCTGCGGGTCTTTGCGGCCCGCACCAAGAACGGCTGGCAGATCATGCCCGGCGGCTTTGCCCGCATCGGCAGCGGCAAGGATGTTTCCGCGATCGCCATGCAGTCCGGCGGCAGCGCCGCAGACGTCTGGATCGTGTCCGACAAGCCGGTCGATCGCACGTCTCTTCTGCCGGCGGAAGAAAGCTTCACCCGCAACATGCCGGGCAGCCTGCCGAGCAGGGCCGCCGACAATCTCTTCTGGCTCGGCCGCTATATCGAGCGCGCCGAAGGTGTGCTGCGCATCCTGCGCGCCTGGCATGCCCGCTATGCCGAGAGTGCCAACCCGGATCAGCCGCTTCTCGCCTTCGTCACGGATTACCTGTCCGAGATCGATGTCGACACAAAGAACGGCGTGCCGGAAAGCCTGCTGCGCAATATCGACAGTGCCGTCTTTTCCGCCAGCAATATTCGCGACCGTTTCTCGCCCGATGGCTGGCTGGCGCTGACCGACCTGTCGAAGACGGCAAAGCGCTTCCACGAACGCGTCAAGCCGGGCGACGATGCGGCCCATGCGATGACCATCCTGTTGCGCAAGCTCGCAGGCTTTGCCGGTCTGGTGCATGAGAACATGTACCGATTCACCGGCTGGCGCTTCCTCACCATCGGTCGCCTGCTGGAGCGCGGCCTGCACATGACCCGCATGCTCGGCCATATGACCGGACCCGACGCCCCGGATGGCGCACTCGACATGCTGCTGGAGATTGGCGACAACGTCATGACCCATCGCCGCCGCTACAACGTCTCGACGGCCAGCCTCACCGTGACCGATCTTCTGGCGCTGGATCCACTCAACCCGCGTTCGATCCTGTTCCAGTTGAACGAAATCCGCACCGAGGTCGAGCAACTGCCGAACGCCATGATCAACGGCCAGATGTCCCGCATGTCCCGCGAGGCCATGCGCCTGCATTCCGGCCTGGCCGTGATGACACCGGAAACCATGACCGCCGAGGTCTATGCAAACCTCGAACGCGAGCTGGAAAAGCTTTCCGACATCCTCGCGCAAACCTATCTGGGCTGACCCGATGCTGTACGATGTGTCGCTCCATCTCGCTTATCGCTACGAAGCCCAGGCATCCGGGGCGCACCACATGCTGCGCCTGCTGCCACTGTCTCTGCCGGACCGGCAGCGGCTGATCGCCGGCGCCGTCACCATCAGTCCGGAACCGGATGAATTGATGAATTTCGTCGATTTCTTCCGCCATCCGGCAAGCCATGCGATCCTGCGTGCACCGCATGAGAAACTGGACATCCGCATGCAGGCCCGCGTCATGGTCCAGCCGCAGCCGATCACCGCCGATTTCTCGCCGATCCTCGACCGACTGCCGCAGGAGATTGCCGAGACCTGGACGCTGGACGCTGAATCACCGCATCATTTCATCGGCACAAGCCCGCGCCTTCCCCGCGACAAGGATATTGCCGCCTATGCGCGCCAGGAGTTGAAGCCGAGCATGACCGTGCGCCAGGTGGGCGAGAAGCTCTGTTCGCGCATCTATCACGACTTCAAGTATGACGCAGACGCCACCACTGTCGACACCTCACCGGCGGAAGCCTTCAGCAAGAAGCATGGCGTTTGCCAGGACTTCACCCATGTGATGATCACAGCACTTCGCAGCCTCGGCATTCCCGCAGGTTATGTCAGCGGCTTCCTGCGCACGATCCCACCACCCGGCAAGGAGCGCCTCGAAGGCGCCGATGCCATGCATGCCTGGGTTCGCGTCTGGTGCGGCAAGACTACCGGCTGGGTGGAACTCGACCCGACCAACAATATCCCGGCAGGCACGGATCACATCGTCGTCGGCTACGGGCGGGATTACTCCGATGTCGCACCGGTGATCGGCGTTCTCAAGACCTATGGCAAGCACAAAACCGATCAGGCGGTCGATGTCATCCCGGTGAAGCAATAAGAAACGCAATTGCGAACAATTTTACCGGTCGTTTTAGCCGGAATACAACATTTCCCCGCTACAACCCCATCCAACCGACTGCCTTTGGATGGACATGATGACTAAAACCAACAGACAGCACACGCTTCTTGCACGGTTGCTCCGCGACCGTAACGGCAATTTCGGCATGATGACCGCCATCATCCTGCCCGTGGCACTGGCAACCGCAGGTGTTGCGATGGACCTGAACCGGATGGTTCAGATCCGGGCCGCGCTCCAGGATTCAGCCGACGCCGCAACGCTCGCCGCCGCTTCGGCGCTGGCGGCCGATGGCATTACCGATGAAGAGGCCATCGAATTGGCCAAGAAGTTTATGGCGGCCCAGTTCAGCAACATCAACGGCGAAAGCGGCAGCGACATAGACGGAGCGGAGGACGATACGGTCGACAAGAACGCGATCGGCTCGGTGGAACGCAACACCACCACCGCATCCGGCAAGACCTTCGACGTGACGCTCTCGGGTTACTACAACATGCCCACCAACGGCCTGACGGCCCTGCTCGGCTGGGACAAGGTCAAGCTCAACGTCACAAGCACGGCACAGAGCACGACCGAGAGCAAGAACGCCCTCTCTATGTTCCTCGTCCTCGACCGCTCCGGCTCGATGGCGGAAACAACGAGTACGATCAATGCCGCGGCGCCGACCAAGACTGTCTCCTACGACTGCGGCTCGTATAACAAAAAGGGAAACTGGGTCAGTAAGACCTGCACGCGGCAGGACCCGAACTACTATACAAAGATCGAAGCGCTGAAGCTGGCCGCTGCCAATTTGACAGCGCAGTTGGACGCCGCCGACACCGAAAAGAAATATGTCCGAACCGCCGCCGTCTCGTACAATTCGGCCATGCAAACGCCGACCGCGTTCGAATGGGGAACCACAACTGCGCTGAAGTATGTCCAGGCATTGCCGGCAAGCGGCAACACCGATTCATCCGCAGCCATGGCACGCGCCTATACTGATGTAACAGCTGCGAGCGAAATAACCGCACACAAGAACAAGAACGGTCAAAATAAACCAGGGAAGTTCATCGTCTTCATGACCGACGGCGACAATAACCAGAGCAACGCCGACACCAAGACCAAGGCGACCTGCACTGCCGCCAAGACGGATGGTGTCGAGATCTTCACGGTCGCCTTCATGGCGCCGACCGGCGGTCAGAAGCTGTTGAGGGAATGCGCCACCGACACCTCGCACTACTACGATGCGAGCAATGCCGCCGAACTGGTCGCTGCTTTCAAGGAGATCGGCGAGAAGGCAACCCAGGCTTCGACCCGCCTGACCAACTGAGCCTAACCAAAGCGTTATGGCAAAATCCTCGACAAAGCCGCGGCCCGACAGGCTGCGGCTTTTTTCGATCACGAAGTATTCGGTGATATAGTCGAAAACTCAAAAGCTTAATGAGGGAACAAAAGGCTCCGACATTTTATCGATGGCAGCCTTTGGCCTGTTGCAACTGTTTCATATCAGTGCGTAAACTGCACATGAGGGGGACGATCACCGGCGCTCAAGAATCGGTGACGGCCCGGATGACCCAGCAACTCCAGGCGGACCGATGATCAAAACTCCCCACGCAGCTGACCTTCCCCTTCCCAAGCGCATCGCATCCGATCCGGATGCCCTTGCTGCCGAAATCATGGAGAAGCTGACTTATGCGATCGGCAAGGATGCCAAGGTCGCGACCCCCCATGACTGGCTGACGGCAACCATCCTTGTGGTGCGTGATCGCATCATCGACAAATGGATGGAATCCACCCGCACCACCTATCACAACAACGGCAAGCGGGTTTACTATCTGTCACTGGAATTCCTCATCGGCCGCCTGATGCGCGATGCCATGTCGAACCTCGGCCTGATGGAAGACATCCGGCTGGCGCTGACCTCGCTCAGCGTCGATCTCGACGTCATCGCCGGCCTCGAGCCGGACGCAGCGCTTGGCAATGGTGGTCTCGGCCGCCTCGCCGCCTGCTTCATGGAATCGATGGCAACCGTCAACATTCCCGCCTATGGCTACGGCATCCGCTATGTGCACGGCCTCTTCCGCCAGCAGATGGCCGAAGGCTGGCAGGTGGAACTGCCGGAAAGCTGGCTGGCACACGGCAATCCCTGGGAGTTCGAGCGTCGCGAAAGCTCCTACGAGGTCGGCTATGGCGGCACGGTCGAGACGATCACCAGCCCCGAAGACGAGTTGCGCTACGTCTGGAAGCAGGGCGAGCGCGTGATCGCCACCGCCTACGATACCCCGGCCGTCGGCTGGCGCGGCGAACGCGTCAACACGCTTCGCCTGTGGTCTGCCCAGCCGATCGACCCGATCCTGCTCGATGCCTTCAACGCCGGTGACCATATCGGCGCGCTTCGCGAGAGCAACAAGGCTGAAAGCCTGACCCGCGTGCTGTACCCGGCCGACGCCACGCCTGCCGGCCAGGAACTGCGCCTCAGGCAGGAATATTTCTTCTGTTCGGCATCGCTGCAGGACATCGTCCGTCGTCACCTGCAGCAGGGCAATACACTGTCCGCCCTGCCCGACAAGGTCGCCGTGCAGCTGAACGACACCCATCCTGCCGTCTCGGTTGTCGAACTCATGCGCCTGCTCGTCGACGTGCATGGCCTCGATTTCGACACGGCCTGGGAAATCACCTCGAAAACCTTCTCCTACACCAACCACACCCTTCTGCCGGAAGCGCTGGAAAGCTGGCCGGTGCCGCTGTTCGAGCGCCTTTTGCCGCGCCACATGCAGCTGGTCTATGAGATCAATGCGAAGATCCTGCTGGCGGCCCGCAAGAACCGCGGTTTCTCCGACAGTGAAATCAGCCGGATATCGCTGATCGACGAGAGCGGCGATCGCCGGGTACGCATGGGCAATCTCGCCTTTATCGGCGCTCACTCGATCAACGGCGTCTCCGCGCTGCACACCGAACTGATGAAGGAAACGGTGTTCGCGGATCTGCACAAGCTCTATCCGACCCGCATCAACAACAAGACCAACGGCATCACGCCGCGCCGCTGGCTGATGCAGTGCAACCCGGACCTGACATCTCTGATCAAGGAAGCCATCGGCCCCGAATTCCTTGACGACGCGAGCAAGTTGACGGCCCTTGATGCCTTTGCCGACGATGCCTCTTTCCAGCAGAAGTTTGCCGCCGTGAAGCGTTCCAACAAGGAAAAGCTCGCAGCACTGGTAGCCGGTCGCATGGGCATCCGCCTGGATCCGAATGCGATGTTCGATATCCAGATCAAGCGCATTCACGAATACAAGCGCCAGTTGCTCAACATCATTGAAACCGTGGCCCTGTTCGACCAGATGCGGTCGCATCCGGAGCGCGACTGGGTTCCGCGCGTCAAGATCTTCGCCGGCAAGGCGGCGCCGAGCTACCACAACGCCAAGCTGATCATCAAGCTTGCCAATGATGTCGCCCGCGTCATCAACAACGACCCCTCGGTCCGCGGCTTGCTCAAGGTCGTCTTCGTGCCAAACTACAATGTCTCGCTGGCCGAGGTCATGGTGCCGGCTGCCGACCTTTCCGAACAAATTTCGACCGCCGGCATGGAAGCATCGGGAACCGGGAACATGAAGTTCGCGTTGAACGGTGCATTGACCATCGGAACCCTCGATGGTGCCAATGTCGAAATGCGGGATCATGTCGGAGAGGAAAACATCGTGATTTTCGGAATGACCGCCGACGAAGTCGGTCGCGTCCGCGCCGAGGGATACAATCCACGTGCGGCGATCGATGCCTCGCGCGACCTTTCCCAGGCGCTTGCGGCGATTTCCTCCGGTGTGTTTTCGCCCGACGATCGCGAGCGTTATGCCGGGCTGATGCAGGGTATCTACCAGCATGACTGGTTCATGGTCGCCGCTGATTTCGACGCCTATACCCAGGCCCAGCGGCAGGTCGACCAGATCTGGACCGACACCTCTGGCTGGTACTCTAAAACGATCCGCAATACGGCGCGCATGGGCTGGTTCTCTTCAGACCGTACGATCCGCCAGTACAATGCGGACATCTGGAGAGCTTGATGGCAAGATCGCCGAAGAAGATCGGTGAGACAGGCAAGCCGGAAACACCGCCGGCTGAAGACGTGCAGGCAATTGTCAACGGTACCCATAACGATCCATTCGCGATTTTGGGCATGCACCAGATCGGCAGCGGATACGTCGCGCGCTGCTTCGTACCCGGTGCCGAAACGGTGACCGCCACGAGCTTGAACGGCGTCGTGATCGGTGAATTGCAATGCCTTGATCAAGCCGGCTTTTTCGCCGGTCCGGTCAAGGTGCAGGGCTTGCAGCCGGTGCGCTACCGTGCATCGCGCGGCGACGTCGAATGGACGGTGACCGACCCCTACAGCTTCGGCCCGGTTCTGGGGCCTATGGATGACTATTTCATCCGCGAAGGCTCGCATCTGCGCCTGTTCGACAAGATGGGCGCGCATCCGCTCAAGCACCAGGGCGTTGACGGCTTCCATTTTGCCGTCTGGGCGCCGAATGCAAGGCGCGTTTCGGTGGTTGGCGATTTCAACGATTGGGACGGCCGCCGCCATGTCATGCGCCTGCGCCGTGACACCGGCATCTGGGAAATCTTCGCCCCGGACGTTCGCACGGGTTCCGCTTACAAATACGAGATCATCGGCAAGGACGGCGATCTGCAGCCGTTGAAGGCCGACCCCTATGCCCGCCGGGCCGAACTGCGCCCGAAGAATGCCTCGGTGACCGCAGCAGAACTGGAACAGGTCTGGGAAGACGCGGACCATCGCAAGCACTGGGCGACCATCAACCAGCGACAGCAGCCGATCTCGATCTACGAGGTTCACGCTGCCTCCTGGCAGCGTCACCACGACGGCTCGCTGCTGACCTGGGACGAGATGGCCGAGCGCCTGATCCCCTACTGCGTCGACATGGGCTTCACCCATATCGAGTTCATGCCGATCTCGGAATATCCCTATGATCCGTCCTGGGGCTACCAGACCACCGGCCTCTTTGCCCCGACGGCGCGTTTCGGCGAACCGGAAGGCTTTGCCCGGTTCGTCAACGGTTGCCACAAGGTAGGCCTTGGCGTCCTGCTCGACTGGGTGCCGGCACATTTCCCCACCGACGCTCATGGCCTGCGCCATTTCGACGGCACTGCGCTCTATGAACACGAGGACCCGCGTCAGGGCTTCCACCCCGACTGGAACACCGCGATCTACAACTTCGGCCGGATCGAGGTCCTGTCCTACCTGATCAACAACGCCCTCTACTGGGCCGAGAAATTCCACCTCGACGGCCTGCGCGTCGATGCTGTCGCCTCTATGCTCTATCTCGACTATTCGCGCAAAGAGGGCGAATGGGTGCCCAACGAGTATGGCGGGCGCGAAAATCTCGAATCCGTACGTTTCCTGCAGTCGATGAACAGCCATGTCTATGGCAGCCATCCGGGCATCATGACCATTGCCGAGGAAAGCACTTCCTGGCCGAAAGTGTCGCAGCCGGTTCACGAAGGCGGGCTTGGCTTCGGCTTCAAGTGGAACATGGGCTTCATGCATGACACGCTGAGCTATTTTGCCCGTGATCCGATCCACCGCAAGCATCACCATCAGGAACTGACCTTCGGCCTACTCTATGCCTTCTCGGAAAACTTCGTCCTGCCGATTTCCCATGACGAGGTGGTGCATGGCAAAGGCTCGATGATCGCCAAGATGCCCGGCGACGACTGGCAGAAATTTGCCAATCTGCGTGCCTATTACGGCTTCATGTGGGGCCATCCCGGCAAGAAACTGCTGTTCATGGGACAGGAGTTTGCCCAGTGGAGCGAATGGAGCGAAAGCCAGTCGCTCGACTGGAACCTGCTGCAATACGCACCCCACGAGGGCATGCGTCGCCTGATCCGCGACCTCAACCTGACCTATCGCTCGAAGCCGGCGCTGCATGCGCGCGACTGCGAGGGAGAGGGCTTCGAGTGGCTGATCAGCGAGGACCAGGACAATTCCGTCTTTGCCTGGCTGCGCAAGGCACCGGGCGAAAGACCGATCGCCGTCGTCTGCAATCTGACGCCGACCTTCCATTCGCACTATCGCATAAGCCTGCCTGCGGGTGGTCGCTGGCGTGAAATCATCAATACCGATGCCGAGATTTATGGCGGCAGCGGCAAGGGCAATGGTGGTCGGGTGGAGGCCCACACCTCTGGTGAGGGATGGGCAAAGGCGGTGATCACACTACCGCCTCTGGCCGTGATCATGCTGGAATTGGAACAGTAAGGGGAGGATAATATGACAGAAAAGCGGACCAAGAGCCTGTCGCGCGACGCCATGGCCTATGTTCTGGCCGGTGGCCGCGGCAGTCGCCTCAAGGAATTGACCGATCGCCGGGCAAAACCCGCCGTCTATTTTGGCGGTAAGGCGCGCATTATTGATTTTGCACTCTCCAATGCCCTGAATTCGGGCATCCGCCGTATCGGTGTCGCCACCCAGTACAAGGCGCATTCGCTCATCCGCCACCTGCAACTCGGCTGGAACTTCTTCCGTCCCGAACGCAACGAAAGTTTCGATGTCCTTCCCGCCTCGCAACGCGTGTCGGAAACCCAGTGGTATGAAGGCACAGCCGACGCCGTCTTCCAGAACATCGACATCATCGAGCCGTATGGCCCGGAATACATGGTCATCCTCGCTGGCGACCATATCTACAAGATGGACTACGAGCAGATGCTCCAGCAGCATGTCGACACCGGCGCCGACGTTACCATCGGCTGCCTGGAAGTGCCGCGCATGGAAGCGGTCGGCTTCGGCGTCATGCATGTCGATGCGACCGACCGCATCATCGACTTCGTCGAGAAGCCGGCCGATCCGCCGGGCATTCCCGGCAATGAAGACATGGCGCTCGCCTCGATGGGCATTTATGTCTTCCACACCAAGTTCCTGATGGAGCTTCTGCGACGCGACGCCGCCGATCCGAATTCCAGCCGCGACTTCGGCAAGGACATCATTCCCTACGTCGTCCAGAGCGGCAAGGCGGTCGCCCATCGCTTCGCCCGCTCCTGCGTCCGCTCCGACTTCGAACGCACCCCCTACTGGCGCGACGTCGGCACGATCGATGCCTACTGGCAGGCCAATATCGACCTGACAGACATCGTTCCGGAACTCGACCTCTACGACAAGTCCTGGCCGATCTGGACCTATTCTGAAAACACGCCACCGGCCAAGTTCGTCCATGACGACGAAGGACGCCGCGGTTCGGCGATCTCCTCGCTGGTTTCCGGCGACTGCATCATCTCCGGCTCTTCGCTGTACAAAAGCCTGCTGTTCACCGGCGTGCGTGCCAATTCCTATTCCCGCCTCGAAGGTGCTGTCGTCCTGCCCAAGGTGCAGGTCGGCCGTCATGCGCGCCTCACGAATGTCGTGATCGACCATGGCGTGGTCATCCCCGAAGGCCTGATCGTCGGTGAGGATCCGGAAATGGATGCCAAGCGCTTCCGCCGCAGCGAAAACGGGATTTGCCTGATCACCCAGGCGATGATCGACAAATTGGGTTAGCCACGTCCATGAAAGTTCTTTCGGTCGCCTCCGAGCTTTACCCCTTGATCAAGACCGGCGGCCTCGCGGATGTCGCCGGTGCCCTGCCCCTGGCGCTCGGCGCACATGCGATCGAGACCAAGACGCTCATTCCCGGCTATCCGGCCGTGATGAAGGCGATCAAGAAGCCGAAGAAAGTGCACCAGTTCGACAACCTGCTTGGCGAACATGTGACCATGCTCGAGGTAAAACACGACGGACTGGATATTCTCGTGCTCGACTGCCCGGCGCTCTATGAGCGATCGGGCGGTCCCTATGTCGATGGCAATGCGCGAGACTATCCCGACAACTGGAAGCGTTTTGCAGTTCTGTCCAAGGCGGGCGCCGAGATCGCGGCGGGCGTCCTGCCCGGTTTCGAGCCTGACCTTGTCCATGTCCACGATTGGCAAGGCGCCTTGACACCGGTCTACATGCGCTATGCCGAGGCCCCGGAAAAGCCGAGCCTCATGACCATTCACAACATCGCCTTCCAGGGCCAGTTCTTTGCCGAACTCTTCCCTTATCTGGAGTTGCCGCCGCACGCCTATACCGAAGCCCTCGAATATTACGGCACGCTGAGTTACCTGAAGAGCGGCTTGGTGACAGCCCACGCGGTCAGCACCGTCAGTCCCTCCTATGCGGAGGAAATCCTCACCCATGAATTCGGCATGGGTCTCGAAGGCCTGATCGCCGGACGGTCCGACGATCTCTATGGCATCGTCAACGGCATAGATGCCGAAGTGTGGAACCCGGCCAGCGATGATCTCATCGCCTCCAACTATTCGGCGACCACGCTGAAGAAGCGCCCGGCCAACAAGGCAGCCCTGGTCAAGCGTTTTGGCCTGGACAGCGATGACGGACCGCTGTTTTGCGTCATATCGCGGCTGACATGGCAAAAGGGCCTCGACCTTCTGAGCGAAATCATCGACGAATTTGTCGATGCCGGTGCAAGGCTTGCCATTCTCGGCTCCGGCGACAGTGCCATCGAAGCCTCGCTGCAGGCGGCCGCCAGCCAGCACCGTGGCCGCGTCGGCATGGTGCTGGGCTACGACGAAAAGCTGTCCCATCTGATGCAGGCGGGCGCCGACGTCATTCTGGTTCCGTCCCGCTTCGAGCCCTGCGGCCTCACCCAGCTTTACGCCCTGCGCTATGGCTGCATTCCGCTCGTCGCCCGCACTGGCGGCCTTGCCGACACCGTGATCGATGCCAATGAAGCGGCCATTTCCGCGGGCGTCGCCACCGGCATCCAGTTTGCACCGGTCACAGCCGATGCGCTGCGCCGGGCCGTCCGCCGCACCATCCGTCTCTATGAAGATCAGAAGCTCTGGTCGCAAATGCAGAAGCAGGGCATGAAATCCGACGTCTCCTGGGACCGGAGCGCTGCCCTCTATGCCGATCTCTATCAACGCCTCGTGTCGAAAGGCCAGTAACGTCATGATTTCCACCGTCACCACGAAACCCTATGCGGACCAGAAACCGGGCACGTCGGGACTGCGCAAGAAGGTTCCGGTGTTCCAGCAGGAGAACTATGCGGAGAACTTTATCCAGTCGATTTTCGATTCACTGGACGGCTTCGAAGGCAAGACGCTGGTGATCGGCGGCGATGGCCGCTTCTACAATCGCGACGTGATCCAGAAGGCACTGAAAATGGCCGCGGCCAACGGCTTCGGCAAGGTTCTGGTCGGCCAGGGCGGCATTCTCTCGACGCCTGCCGCATCGCATGTCATCCGCAAATACAAGGCCTTCGGCGGCATCGTTCTGTCAGCCAGCCACAACCCCGGCGGCCCGACCGAAGACTTCGGCATCAAGTACAATATCGGCAATGGCGGCCCTGCCCCGGAAAAGATTACCGACGCGATCTATGCCCGCACCAAGGTCATCGACACCTACAAGACCGTCAATGCCGCCGATATCGATCTCGACAAGGTCGGCACGTTCGAGCTTGCCGGCATGAAGGTCGCGGTGATCGATCCGGTTGCCGACTATGCCGAACTGATGGAAAGCCTGTTCGACTTCAATGCCATCCGCAACATGTTCGGCCTTGGCTTCCGCATGGTCTTCGACGCCATGAGTGCCGTCACCGGCCCTTATGCCAAGGACATCATCGAAGGCCGCCTTGGCGCACCGGAAGGCACGGTCCGCAATTTCATTCCGCTGCCCGACTTCGGCGGCCATCACCCGGACCCGAACCTGGTGCATGCCAAGGAACTCTATGACGAGATGATGAGCGGTGCCGGCGCACCCGATTTCGGTGCCGCCTCCGATGGCGATGGCGACAGAAACCTGATCATCGGCAAGGGCATCTTCGTCACGCCCTCCGACAGCCTGGCGATCCTCGCCGCCAATGCCCATCTGGCGCCCGGTTATTCCAGCGGCATCGCCGGCATTGCCCGTTCCATGCCGACAAGTGCGGCCGCTGACCGCGTCGCCGAAAAGCTCGGCATCGGCATCTATGAGACGCCGACCGGCTGGAAATTCTTCGGCAACCTGCTCGACGCCGGCAAGGTGACGATCTGCGGCGAGGAAAGTGCCGGAACCGGCTCAAGCCATGTCCGCGAAAAGGACGGCCTCTGGGCAGTCCTGCTCTGGCTCAACATTCTCGCTGTGCGCGGCGAAAGCGTCTCCGACATCGTCCACCAGCATTGGGCAACCTACGGCCGCAACTACTATTCGCGTCACGACTACGAGGGTGTCGACACGGAACGCGCCAACAGCCTTGTCGCCATGCTTCGCGACAAGCTCGCAACCTTGCCCGGCACGAAGGTCGGCGACCTGACCGTCGCTGCCGCCGACGATTTCTCCTACCACGATCCGGTCGATCACTCGGTCTCAAACAACCAGGGCATCCGGATCCTGTTCGAAGGCGGCAGCCGCGTAGTCTTCCGCCTGTCCGGCACAGGGACCTCCGGCGCGACCGTGCGCGTCTATATCGAGCGCTACGAGCCGGACGCCGCCCGCCATGACATCGAAACCCAGGCAGCCCTCGCCGACCTGATCGCCGCGGCCGAAACGCTGGCCGAGATCAAGAGCCGCACGGCTTTCGACGAACCGACCGTCATCACCTGAGGCGAGAGTGGAAGCCGCATCAACTTATGCTACAGTGATGCACTCCACCTGAATACGCGGAACGGTTATGAACACACCGAGGAAAAACGCTACAGAATTTGATGAATTTGTCTTGCGGCAACAGTCTGCGGAGGTTGAAGCCTCATCAGTGGATTGGGGGCAGGAACGCGAGCAGTGGCTTCATCATCTCAACGATTTGTACACGTCGGTGGAGGCTTTCCTGAAGCCTTATATTGACGGCGGGACCATCGCCGTCAGCTACAAGGATGTGTTGCTGAACGAGGAAAACATCGGCGAATACACTGCGCGGCAGATGATGCTTCAAATTGGCAAGCAACATGTCGTGTTCACACCGATTGGAACACTGTTGATCGGCACGAAAGGCCGTGTCGATGTTGAAGGTGCCGCCGGAAGGGCTCGCCTCATTCTGACAGATCGTCATGCGCAGCGGCCGCAGATCAAGGTGACGGTAAGGCGGGATGGTGACCCCACGCATCCCGAAACAGGGCCTGCGCTCAATATCGACTGGAGATGGAAGATTGCGACCATGCCGCCACAAGTATCGTATATCGACCTGACGCAGGATTCGCTGTTCGAACTGGTTATGGAAGTTGCGAATGGCTGAACGTGTTGCCTTTTCCGGTGACAATCAGTCCATATCGCATATCGCGCTTCATCACAGCGATCTTGAAAATGCCCTCAGGGCCTATTTCAGCTTAACTTCCGATCAAATCTCCGGCCGCTTTCTCGGATATTCCAAGAGCGATCTGACAATCGAATTGCAGGAACGGCTGTACGAAATTGGGTTGTCGTCCTCCATGGCAGTGCTGGCGGCCGTGGAAGCATCCTTCCGAATTGACTATCTTCAACGGTGTCAGCAACGAAGGAAGGATCCGATCTCGCGTACATTTCGTGAGATATATGCGCTTAAACAGACGCATGCCTCTCTGGAAGAAGACATTTTCGGCGCTTGGACCGACAGCTTTGACGGCGCAAAACTCATCATCGGAGAGTTGCGCGGCGCCTTCAAGTTTCGACATTGGCTGGCGCATGGCCGGTACTGGAAGCCTAAACTCGGGCGCCGCTATGACTTCGACGATATTTATACCATAGCCGAAATTGCCCTCAAGCAATTCGACCTGCTCGTTTGATAATCATCACTCTTGCTGGATATCCGGCTCGACCAGCAGAGCCAGTTGCGCCAGCGATTCCTGCCAGCCCAGATAACAAGCCGCCTCCGGGATTATTTCCGGCACGCCGGCCTGGGTAATCTTGATGTCCGTGCCGCAGAACACTTCCGTCAGTTCCACCGTGACATTCATCTCACCCGCGAGGTTGGGATCATCGAACACGTCGTTGTAGCGGATCAGCTTGCCGGGAACGAGCTCCAGATAGGTGCCGCCGAAACTGTGCGTTTGCTGCGTGGTGAAATTAGTGAACGACATCTTGAATGTGCCTCCCACCTTGGGTTCGAAGTGATGCATCTTGGCGACGAAGCCGTAGGGCGGGATCCACTTGCATTGCGCATCGCCTTCCATGAAGGCCCGGTAGACCTTCTCCGGCGATGCTTTCAGCACGCGGTGCAGTCGGATTGTGTGGGGCATTGTCATTCCTCCTCTTCTGATTTTTCCGGGTCTCAAGATGTCGCAGGCAGGATTGTTTCCAGGTATCGACGCAGATGCCGCAAATTCTCACGCGCCGTTTCTGCACCCAGCTTGGCCTTGGCAAAGATGAACGAGCCCTGCAGCACCGCTTGAATGAAATAGCCGACGCTTTCTGCCGTCCAGGCCGCATCCGCAGCGTACCGTGTGCGGGCCAGATCGAGATCAGCAGCCAGCCTTGCAA
Source organism: Rhizobium sp. 18065 (assembly GCF_902706095.1). Taxonomy (GTDB): domain Bacteria; phylum Pseudomonadota; class Alphaproteobacteria; order Rhizobiales; family Rhizobiaceae; genus Allorhizobium. Next base: position 358,088 of record NZ_CACSJP010000004.1, on the reverse strand, counting down.
TATGCGACGACATGCCGAGATCGCAGGCTTCGCGGATCGCGGGATGTGACTGATAGGTCTCCTGCACCAAAGTCCCGAGCAGGCAGGTGAATTCCGGCACCTCGAAATCGAGGATCGCCATGCGGAAATCAACATAGCCGAGAATGCGGTCACGCGGATCGCCAAGTGCCTGATACGGCGCCTGCTCGAAGACGTCGGTGGTAAAGCCGTTCCAATGGCCCACCGCGCCGAGGATCAGTTCTTCCTTGCTCTTGAAGTGATGGAAGAAGCTGCCTTTGCTGACGCCGGCCCGCCGGCAGATATCGTCCACAGTCGTCGCCGCATAACCCTGCTCCCGGATCAGACCGAGCGTGGCCTCCAGCAGCTTCATGCGTGACGGGTGGACAATCTCATTCATGGCAGCATCTTCCTCTTGCGATCATTAAACCAACCAGTTGGTATGCTGTCAATGGCGAACTTTCTTCGGTCTCGGCAGATGAAAATGGAACAAAGCAACCGGGAGACGACCGGCAAGCGTTTCGCGCGCTTCAGCAACTGCTAACCTGTCTGCGTGACACAGACAGATTCGCCACCCCAAACCGCGGAAGACGTCATGAGCCAAAATCCTCTCGGAGCAGTCCTGCATCCCGCCGGCACAGATTTTTCCCTCTGGTCGCATCATGCGTCATTGATCGAAGTCTGCCTCTTCGATGCGGAAGGACGCACGGAAACCGCCCGCCTGCCGATGACCCGCGGCGAAGACGATATCCATCGGCTTTTTGTCGGGGGTGCCGGCGAAGGGACCCGATACGGCTTTCGCGCGCATGGCCCCTACGATCCAGCGGAGGGCCATTGGTACGATCCCTCCAAGCTGCTCGTCGATCCCTATGCCAAGGAACTGGACCGGCCCTTCGTCCATGATCCTCGGCTTGCCGAATTCGGCACGGACACCGCCGACCTTGTGCCGAAAGCCATCGTCACCCGCGATGTGCCGGTCAAGGCGATGATGCCGCTCCTGCCGCGCGGCGGCTTCATCTACGAAGTCGCCGTCAAGCCTTTCACCATGCTCCATCCCGACGTGCCGGAGGCGCAGCGCGGCACACTGGCAGCACTCGCCCATCCCTCCGTGATTGCCCATCTGAAGAAGATTGGCGTCGATGCCGTCGAACTGATGCCGATCACCGCATGGCTCGACGAGCGCCACCTGCCGCCGCTGGGCCTGTCCAACAGCTGGGGCTACAATCCCATCGCCCTGATGGCGCTTGATTCCCGCATCGTACCGGGCGGCGTCAAGGAACTGCGCGACACGGTCGACGCCCTGCATCACGAAGGCATCGGCGTCATCCTCGACCTCGTCTTCAACCACACCGGCGAAAGCGACGTGCTTGGCGCAACGCTCTCGATGCGCGGCATCGACAACCGCTCGCTTTACCGCCACCTGCCGAATGATCCGGCAACTTTGGTCAACGACACCGGCTGCGGCAACACGCTCGCCTGCGATCATCCGGTGCTGCGCCGGCTGATCGTCGATTCGCTTCGCCACTTCGTCCTGCAGGGCGGCGTCGATGGCTTCCGCTTCGACCTCGCGCCGATCATCGGCCGCCACTGGGACGGCTTCCACCGCGATGCGCCGACGCTGAAGGCCATGCTGGAGGACGATGTGCTGGAAGACCGCATCATGATCGCCGAGCCCTGGGATATTGGCCCGGGCGGCTACCAGCTTGGCCAGTTCCCGGCGCCTTTCCTCGAATGGAACGACCGCGCTCGCGATGTCTTCCGCCGCTACTGGCGCGGCGACAGCCACCTGACCGGCGATCTGGCAACGGCGCTTGCCGGTTCCGCCGACCGCTTTGCCCATCACGGCGGCAGGGCCACCCGCAGCGTCAACTTCATCGCTGCCCATGACGGCTTCACCCTGCTCGACCTCGTCTCGCACGAACACAAGCACAACGAAGCCAATGGCGAGAACAATCGCGACGGCCACAACGAGAACCATTCGTGGAACAATGGCGTCGAGGGTGACACCTCCGATCGCACAGTGTCGCGCAACCGGAGACAGGATGTCGCCGCCCTGCTTGCCACGCTCTTTGCCAGCCGCGGTACGATCATGCTGACGGCCGGCGACGAATTCGGCCGCACCCAGCGCGGCAACAACAATGCCTATTGCCAGGACAATGCGCTGACCTGGCTGGACTGGCGCAACCGCGACGACGAGCTGTTGGAAACGACAACAAATCTTGCCGCCATGCGCCAACGCTTCACCGCCTTCTCCGACACGCAATTCCTCGATGGCAATGGCGATGTCGAATGGCTTTCGGCAACAGGCGAAGTGATGACCGTTACCGACTGGGAAGATCCGGATCTGCAGGTTTTCGCCATGCTGTTGAAAACGCTGGATCGCCAGACCGGAAAGCCCGCTCGCATCGCCATCTTGTTCAACCGGGCGCATGAGACACGCAATGCCGCCCTTCGTCCCGAAACGGGACGGAAATGGAAGAAGCTGTCCTCCGGTCGCGGTGCCGCGGCAATTCACCTGAAACCGCGATCGGTCGAATTCTGGCTCGAAGCATGATTTATTGCATGGATGTGCAGTCCAGCTATTCCGCATGACATGAACCACCTGTAACCTGTCGGAAAATATCGACAAAAGAGTGAGGTTCCATGCCACGTGAGATTTCCCTGTCCGAAGTTCGGGGGCTGCTTGGAACCGTCGTCGGTGTCTCCGACTGGATCACCGTCGACCAGACCATGATCGACGCCTTTGCCGGCGCGACCAATGACCACCAGTTCATCCATACCGACCCCGTCCGCGCAGCAGCAGAGACGCCTTACGGCGGCACGATTGCCCACGGCTTCCTGACTTTGTCGCTGCTTTCAGCGATGAACTACGACTGCCTGCCGAAAATCCGTGAACAGACCCTCGGCATCAACTACGGCTTCGACAAGGTGCGCTTCATGTCGCCGGTCAAATGCAACAAGCGCATCCGCGGCTCTTTCCTGCTGGCTGGCGCACGCTTTCGCGGCGCCGGCATGCTGATGAACACCTATGACCTGACGGTCGAGATCGAGGAAGAACGCAAGCCGGCGCTAACAGCCAGTTGGATCACCATTTCGCAGTTCGACCCGAAGGATCGTCCGGAAGGGGTGTAAACGGACTATGCCGAACGAACGCGCCGAGACCATTCGCCAGAGTTTCCGCCGCCAGGCCAAGGCCTGCGCCGATCTCGGCTCGCCGTTTACCGCAAGGCTCTGCATGCTCGCAGCCGAACACCTGACCGACGAAACACCGGTCGGCGCAACGGTCCTTGGCTGGTCCGGCAATCCGGATGGCACCCATGATGCGCTCGCTTTGCGGCTCGCCGGTACGCTGCATGCACTCGTCCGCGCCGGACAAGATGCAGCTCTCGCCGCAGTTTATCCACCGCATGCCGCTGATGACGATACGCTTTGGCCGGCCATCGAAGCGGCGTTGCGGCACAACGTGGACTTCATCCTCGAGCGCCTCAAGTCGGCTCCGCAGACCAACGAAGTCCGCCGATCTTCCGCCCTCCTGCCAGGCTTCCTGACGATTGCCCAACTAACAAACAAGCCGTTGCGCCTTTCCGAAATCGGCGCCAGTGCCGGTCTCAACCTACATTGGGATCGTTATGCCTACACGCTTGGCGGCGTCCAATGGGGCGGCCCGTCGCCGGTCATGCTGGAGCCTGAATGGGAAGGCCCCTCGCCGCCGATCGCCCAGATAGAGATCATCGACCGCGCCGGCTGCGACCTGAACCCGCTCGACCCGAAATCGGATGCGGACCGGCTCCGGCTATTCTCCTATATCTGGGCCGACCAGACGGATCGCCTGCAGAGAACGGCGGCAGCCCTTGCCATCGCTGCCGACACCGCGATCAAGGTCGAAAGAGCCGATGCCGTGGACTGGCTGCGGACCCGTCTCTCGCAACCCCATCCCGGCATGACCCACGTCATCTACCACACCATCGCCTGGCAATACCTGCCCGCAGATTTGAAAGCCGAAGGTGAAATCCTGATCGCCGAGGCCGGCGCCCGTGCTACCGCCGATGCACCGCTTGCCCGCCTGCAGCTGGAAGCCGATGGCAAGCCGGACGGTGCAGCCGTCACGCTGACACTCTGGCCGACGGGCGAAACCCGCGAACTCGGCCGGGCGGATTTTCATGGGCGTTGGGTAAAATGGATGGGATGGGAGGCCTAGACGTCCAGCAAAAAAGGCCGGGTCACCCCGGCCTCTTGAAAATCCATCACCAGGTTTCGTCTCTCAAAGCGAGGCGTCTTGCGCCCCTTCGGACAGCATGCCGAAGGCATAGGTGGCAAAGGATCGCCAGCATTCGACCCGGAAGGTCTCTTCTTCGACCCGGTGGAGAATGATCTCGATCTTGCCGAACACAGTACGGGTAACCGCGCCGACCGGGAATGCGGCAAGCGAAAGGTCCAGCGCCGAGCCCGCGTTGATCGCGTCAGCCGATGCCGGGCCCGACACGATGATCGCTGTGTTGCGATGCGACACGTCGGTTGCCGAATGCGCGACACCGGAGGCCGCGCAATCAGCCATCAGGTCGCCGCCCTTTTCGTCGATCAGCAGCCATTCATCCGGGCCGATCCAGAATGCCGTGCGGCCCTTGGCGAAAACGGAAGCTCTCGGCTTGACCGGCAGTTTCAGGCCAAGCGAGGTGGACAGTGCGCCGAGGTCCTCAGTGCGGGCGCGCAGCACGGCGCGGCCGGCCGGCAAGGCCGGTGTCAGCCGCACCTTGGCGCTTCCGCCCTGGTAGCCGGAAAGAACGGTTTTACGTTCGGCAATCACGGGTTCAGCCATGGATCCGGCCTCCTTCCTTGTCTACGAAGACCATGTCGGTCACTTCGACCGCAATGGTCTTGTCCTTCATCGGCACATACAGCGTCTCGCCCATGCGCGCCCGGCCACCGGCCACCATCGCAATGGCAATGGAACGCCCGAGGTTTTCCGACCAGTAGGACGACGTGACGTGGCCCAGCATGGTCATCGGCTTCGGCTGGTTCGGGTCGACGACGATCTGGCCACCTTCTTCCAGAACCTCGTTCGGGTTCTTTGTCATAAGGCCGACCAGCTGCTTGCGGCCTTCCTTGACAAGATCCGGACGCTTCATCCCACGGATACCGACGAAATCGGTCTTTTTCTTCGACACCGCCCAGGACAGGCCGGCATCGTCGGCCGTCAGTGTCCCGTCGGTGTCCTGTCCGACAATGATATAGCCCTTCTCGGCGCGCAACACGTGCATGGTCTCGGTGCCGTAGAGGCAGGCACCGAGAGACTGCGCCCGTTCCCAGATCTGTCGGAACACGTCGGCGCCGAAGTCTGCCGGAACGTTGACTTCGAAGCCAAGTTCACCGGTGAACGACACGCGGAAAAGACGCGTCGGCACGCCGCAGAAGGTGCCCTCGGCCACGCTCATATGCGGGAAGGCTTCGTTGGAGATGTCGATGCCCCCGACAAAAGGCGCGATGATGTCGCGTGCCTTCGGACCCTGCACCGCGATCACCGCCCATTGTTCGGTGGTCGAGGTAAGCCAGACCTTCAGATGCGGGAATTCCGTCTGCAGATAGTCTTCCATGTGGTTGAGCACGCGCGGCGCACCGCCCGTGGTCGTCGTGACATGGAAGCGATCATCGGCGAGACGACCGACGACGCCATCGTCATAGATGAAACCGTCTTCGCGGGTCATGATGCCGTAGCGCGCCTTGCCCGGCTTCAGCGTGTCCCAGGCATTGGTATACATCAGATTGAGGAACTCGGCCGCATCCGGGCCGACCACCTCGATCTTGCCGAGTGTCGAGGCGTTGAACACGCCGGCGACATCGCGCACGGTCTTGCACTCGCGGTTGACGGCCGCATGCATGTCCTCGCCAGCCTTGGGATAATACCAGGCGCGCTTCCAGTTACCGACATCTTCATATTCGGCACCCTGCGACACTTCATAGCCATGCATCGGCGTCTTGCGCGCCGGATCGAACAACTCGTCGCGCGAGTGGTTGATCAGCGTACCGAAGGTGACGGGCGTGTAGGGCGCGCGGAAGGTCGTCAGACCGACTTTTGGGATTTCCTTGCCCAGCACTTCGGCGGCAATCGCCAGACCATGCATGTTCGACAGCTTGCCCTGATCGGACGCCATGCCGTTGGTGGTGAAGCGCTTGATATGCTCGATCGAATGCATGCCTTCGCGCACGGCAAGACGAATGTCCTTGGCGCAGACATCGTGCTGGAAGTCGACGAAGGCCTTGACGGTCGTATCACGACCGGCACCCTCGGCCGCACCGACCATGCCACCGGTCCAGTCATGTTCGTTCGAACCGCTGAGCGATACGGCAACAACCTGCGCAGCACCGGCAGCCTTGGCCATCGCGGCTCCGGCAGCGGTCGCTTCGTCCAGCAGGGCCTGCAGGTCATCGGTGCCGTTGCAGGCGCCGACGCTGACACAATCCTGCACGTAGACATCCGGCAGGAAACGGTCGTTGGCCGCATCGAACTTCAGCTTGCCACGCGACTGCGAGAACAGATGCACCGACGGCGTCCAGCCGGCGGAGATCAGCAGCGCATCGACTTCGATCTTGCGGCTGGAACCGCCACCATTGCGGCGAACGGTGATCGAACGCACGCGCAGACGCCCGGCCGTATCGACAACACCGGAACCGGTGAGCACTTCGATACCCAGAGCACGGGCTTCCGCCAGCACCTTCTCGCCCGGCTTTTCGCGGGCATCGACGATGACCGGGACTGACACGCCGGCCTTTTTCAGGTCGATCGCCGCTTCATAGGCGGAATCATGCGCCGTATAGACACCGACCTTCGAACCGACGGCCACGCCGAAATGGTTGAGATAGGTGCGCCCTGCGGATGCCAGCATGATGCCCGGACGGTCATTGTTGGCAAACACCATGTGACGCTCGATCGCGCCGCTGGCGATGATCACGCGCTTGGCCCGCACCTGCCACAAACGCTCGCGCGGCAGGGCCTTGCCCGGGTTCGAGATATGGTCGGTCACGCGCTCGACCAGAGCGACGTAATTGTGGTTGTGATAACCGAAAGCCGTCGTGCGGGTCAGCACCGTGACATTGGACATGGCATTGAGCTTGGCGACGGTTGCCTGCGCCCACTCATATCCATTCTGGCCTTCGACTGTGGCGCCGAGATCGTAATGGAACGCACCGCCCATTTCCGGTTGTTCGTCGACGATCATCACCCGCACGCCGGTCTTGGCCGCGGCAAGTGCCGCCGCAAGTCCGGCTGCACCGCCGCCTGCAACGAGCACGTCGCAATGGGCATAACGGTTGGCATAGTGATCCGGATCCGCTTCCGTCGGCGCGACACCGAGACCGGCGGCGCGACGGATGAAGGGTTCATAGATCTGGTGCCAGGCTGCCTTCGGCCACATGAATGTCTTGTAGTAGAAGCCGGCAGCAAAGAACGGCGCCAGCAGGTTGTTGACTTCGCTGATGTCGAAAGTCAGCGACGGCCAGCGGTTCTGCGTTTCTGCACGCATGCCGTCGAACACTTCCTGCACCGTGGCGCGCACGTTCGGCTGGCGGCGGGCCGCATCGCGCGAAATGTCGAGCAGCGCATTCGGCTCTTCCGGACCTGCGGTCAGGATGCCGCGCGGGCGGTGATACTTGAATGAGCGGCCGGCCAGATGCATGCCATTGGCGAGCATTGCCGAGGCAACGGTATCGCCCTCATAGGCTGTCAAACTGCGGCCATCGAGCGTGAAGCGGGATGTGCGGGCGGGCGTCAGGCGGCCCTTGCCCGGAATACGGTTGGCGGCGCTCATGCCTTGTCTCCCTTCGGCTCGGCAGAGGCGACGAGCGTTGCCGGATCGGGCATCGGCTCGCCGGCCTTGTAGGTCAGGAGGATCTTGTCGCTGATGGTGTCGCGCGCCGCATTGAAGAAGCGGCCGCAGCCATGGATATGGCGCCAGCGTTCGAAGATCAGACCCTTCGGGTTGTCACGCAGGAAGAAATAGTCCGCAAATTCCTCGTCGGAAATCGCCGAGATACTGGCAGGCCGGGCGATATGGGCTTCGCCAGCGGCGCGAAATTCGAGCTCAGAACGCTCTTCTTCGCAATAGGGGCATTTGATGATCAGCATGGTCGGCGATCCTTGAAATCAGTGAGCGACGGCAGCAGCAGCTGCCTCGTCGATCAGGCGGCCGGTGCGGAAGCGATCGAGCGTCAGGCCCTGGGCCAGACGATGCGGCTCGCCCTTGGCGATCAGATGCGCGAACAGATTGGCCGAACCCGGCGTCGCCTTGAAGCCGCCGGTTCCCCAGCCTGCATTGACGAACAGGTTCTGAACCGGTGTCACGCTCTGGATCGGCGAACGGTCGGCCGTGTTGTCGGTGATCCCGCCCCACTGGCGCATCATCTTGACGCGGCGGAACATCGGGAACAGCTCGCAGATGGCGTCGAGCGTATGCGTGATGATCTGCATGCCGCCGGTCTGGCTATAGGAATTGTACTGGTCGGTACCGGCACCGATGACCAGTTCGCCCTTGTCCGACTGCGAGATATAGGCATGCACCGTGTTGGACATGACCACGCAGGGGAAAATCGGCTTCATCGGCTCGGAGACCAGCGCCTGCAGCGGCGTCGAATGAACCGGCAGGCGAACACCCGCCATGCCCATGACCACCGACGAATGACCGGCCGCCGAAACGCCGACCTTCTTCGCGCCGATAAAGCCGCGTGTCGTATCGACACCGGTGACTTCGCCACCCGGTCCACGGCGGATGCCAGTAACTTCGCAGTTCTGGATGATATGCACGCCGCGATCGGAGGCCGCACGGGCAAAGCCCCAGGCAACCGCATCGTGACGCGCCGTTCCACCGCGACGCTGCAGGGCAGCACCGTTGATCGCATAGCGGGCGGTTTTGGAAATATCGAGAGGCGGACAGAAGGCCTTGGCCTGTTCCGGCGTCAGCCATTCATTGTCGATGCCATAGAGATTATTGGCATTGATGTGCCGCTTGAACGACTGCTGGTCATGCACATTATGCGACAGCATCATCACGCCGCGCGGCGAGTACATGACATTGTAGTTGAGGTCCTGGCTGAGGCCCTCCCAGAGCTTCAGCGAGTGCTCGTAGATGTCCATGCTCTCTTCATAGAGATAGTTGGACCGGATGATAGTGGTGTTTCGGCCGGTATTGCCGCCGCCCAGCCAACCCTTCTCGATCACCGCCACATTGGTGATGCCGTGTTCCTTGGCAAGATAATAGGCAGCACCCAGGCCGTGGCCGCCGGCACCGATGATGATCACGTCGTAGGATTGCCGGGGTTCGGGAGAGGTCCACTGAGCCTCCCATCCCTTGTGGGCACGCATTGCCTCGCGGACAACGGCAAAGACCGAATATTTGCGCATTCGCCTTAAACTCCTGTGGTTCAGGCATCTGGGTAGGACGATAGCTGTCGCAAATCAATATGCGTCATGACGTCCGTTTTGCGACGCATAGAGGCTCAGCTTTCGACACGCCCAGCAATACCCCGTGATGCGCCAAAATATATTGGCCGGAACGCTTGCGCCATATGGACTTCGGTGAAGCGATCTGTTAATTGCCCTCGCTAATCGCCGGGCTCACAGGCCCGCGGAACTCATTGCTTTTTCCGTTGATGGATCGTTCGTCACCGGAATGACAACTCAAAGAACCAAAGGAACGGGATAGACGTGCAGGTACTTGTCCGCGACAACAACGTTGATCAGGCGCTCCGCGCTCTCAAGAAGAAAATGCAGCGCGAAGGCATCTTCCGTGAAATGAAGATGCGCGACTTCTACGAGAAGCCGTCGCAGAAGCGTGCTCGCGAGAAGGCTGAAGCCGTTCGCCGCGTTCGCAAGCTGGCACGCAAGCGCATGCAGCGCGAAGGCCTGATTGCTGCTCCGGCTCGCCCGGCTGCTGCGGCCCGTCCGGCTGCTCGCTAATCGGCCCCGATTTAGACGTTTTCCTGTGAAATGAGGGCGGGGGCGAACAATCGCCGCCGCTCTTTTGATATGTAACTCAACTTAACGCTGCCCGTCAGGTTCGCCTGCGCCCAGCGGCTGGACGACTAGCAATCATGACCGAAACGACCGTCTTTTCGACCGCCCTCACCGCCGACCGTAAGAGACGCTATGTTTCAGCCGCAGCCGTGATTGCACTTCTGTCCCTGGCAGGTTGTGCGACGACCAACGAATCGACCGACGTTATCAAGCTCGACCGCGCCCAGGGGTCCGAGGAAAACATCGCGTCGCTGTCCAGCGTCATCCAGTCCAATCCGCGCGATCCGGAAGGCTACAACGTGCGTGGCTCCGCCTATGGTCGCTCCGGTGACTTCAAGCGCGCCATCGACGATTTCAACACGGCCCTGCAGCTCAACCCGAGCTTCTATCAGGCCTATGCCAACCGCGCCCTCGTCTACCGCAACATGGGCAAGCCGGTCGAAGCCGCAGCTGACTACAATGCAGCGCTGAAGATCAATCCGAATTACGATGTCGCCTATATCGGCCGCGGCAATATCTACCGCCAGGCCGGCCGCGTCGATGAAGCCTTCGGCGATTTCAACCGCGCCATCCAGCTCGACACGACCGATGGCCGCGCCTATCACAATCGCGGCCTGATCTACCAGCTGCGTGGCGACCACGCCAAGGCGATCGACGACTTCTCCAAGGCCATATCGATGTCGCCCCGCGCACCTGAGCCGTACAATGGCCGAGGCGTTTCCTATGTCGCGCAGAACAACGACGAAAACGCTTTCGCGGACTTCAACCTGGCGATCGAGCTGAACAACAAGCTGGCCGAGAGCTGGGCCAACCAAGCGCTGATCTATGAGCGTCGCGGCGACAAGGCCCGTGCGGCAAAGTCCTATTCGCACGCGCTGCAGCTCGATCCGAAATACGATCCTGCCAAGCAGGGCCTTGCCCGCACGCGCGTCGCCAGCTGATCAAGCGATCATACTGTGTTGCAAAAGCGGTGAGCATCCCTCACCGCTTTTTTTGTGGCAGTCGGGTGCCTCGATCAACATATTCGCCAGACAATTCGGAGCGCCATACACAAAAAAACCGCCGATCATCGGCTCGTTTGAGCCATGACCAGCGGTTCTGGTATCGTCAAATGGCGGAAGCCGCCGATTGGCCTTAGCGCATCAGCACGACGCCGGCCGCGCTCAATGCGATCCAGGCCAGGAAGCCGCCGATCAGGCCGGCACTTGTGAAGAAGCCGATGCCCATCGCAATCATCAGGGCAACCAGAATGATCGTGCCGAACTTTGTCGCGGCTAGAAATGCTTCGTAGGTCTTCTCGTGCTCGGCATAGTTCATCGGAGCGCCGGTTTCGACCGGACCGGAATGATGTTCGCTCATGCTCTGTCTCCCAATCTAAAGGCTTTGCCGGCGGGTGCGGTCAGGTGCCTCGATGCGCACCCGTCCGATTCCGGCCAATTCAGTCTTTCATCGAATACACAAAGGCATCGTCGAGTGCAATCTGCACACAGTCACCTTGCTTAATAATCAAGACCGGCAACCGCCCCGCTGATCTTGCCGGTCGCCACAAGACGCGCCGATGGCAAGATCGTCAACGGTGCCGGCATCTCCCGCTGCACACCGCGACCGAACATCAACCGGCGCTCGTGTACGCCCGAATCGAAAAACGGATACCGCCTGAGCAACTTGTCGCCGGTCCTGTGCGTGTTCGTCGCCATCAGGGTCAGCTCCAGTCCGTAGATCTCCGTCATCCGCCGCTCGACGACGGTCTCGGCATAGAAGACCCGCTTGTAGAAAGCCGCATGCGCAGGCCGCACATGCTGCAAGACAAGGTTTGCCTTGAAATAGGCGGCCGCAACGATGCTCGGCCGAAGCGTCAGATAGGGCAGCACCGGCAACTCGGCGGCCACATCGGGATCGACGGCGAACCGAGCCGGGTCGATCAGCGTCAGGCCCGCGTCGAGATAGGCTTCCATGATCTCCGGGAAGACCCCGGCAGATTGCGACAAACGCTGCAGAGGCGTGACATGGTGCAGCCGGATCGTGCTGACAAGTTCCTCGAAATAATAGACGCCGAAGACATAGGCGTGGTCATCGAAATCGGCATCATCGATCATGCTCGGAGCGGCCACAGGCAGGACATTCGCAGCCTTGTAGGCCTTGTAGCGCAGCTGCTCGATCGCCGCCATGTCCTCGCTGCTTTCGATTCGCCGGTACTCGATATGGTCGAGATACCGCATGAGCTTCTCGGGGAAGCCTTCCAACTCCATGGCAACGATCCAACTATGGTTAACAGTTGGTTAATGGCTAGCATGGAGAAAATTATGCCGCTCCCCCAAGAATTAATAGATTAATAAAATTCAAATAGTTAAGCTTAATAGTATCACATGATACCAGTTCTCAGGAATACCTGCAAACCAACGTTGGCGCGGATACGCGAAATGTAGCTTGCCCTAATTCAAGCGACGTCGGTTTTGCTTTTTCCGATTTTTTTCTGCGCCTGGCGAACCCGCTGCGGCACGGCTTGCGAAAATATCGGCATCGAATACACATAGCCTTGGATCAGGTCTGCGCAGTGGTACTTCGTCAGCAGGGCCAATTGCTCGGCCGTCTCGACCCCCTCGACAACGATCTTCATATCGAGCCCGCGCGCCAGGCTGACAATTCCCCGTAGCAGCTTCAGCCGGCGTGTATTGTCGCCGATATCACGAACGAACGATCGGTCGATCTTGACGATGTCGATCGGCAGGGTGTCGAGATAACTGAGGCTGGAAAAGCCGGTGCCGAAATCATCAATGGAAATCGTGATTCCCAGAGCCCGCAATTGGTCCAGAACGGCCCGCGCCGCCGACAGTTCCTCGATCAGGCTGCTTTCCGTGACTTCCAGATGCAGCCGACTGGTCGGCAGGCCGGTCTCCGCCAGGATCGCCTGGACCACCTCGACGAGGCCCTCGCCACGCAGGTCATGTACGGACAGATTGACCGAGACGGCAATGGCTTCGGGCCAGGTCATGCAGTCGACACAAGCGGTACGCAGCACCTGCCGGGTAATCTCGGCCACCAGCCCCATTTCCTCGGCCACCTGGATGAAGACATTAGGCGCAATCGGCCCCTTTTCCGGATGTGTCCAGCGCGCGAGCGCCTCGCAACATTTCACATCGCGACCGTCCGGCGTATACATCGGCTGGTACATGACCGTGATCGCCTGATCGGCAATCGCCGTCCTCAGATCAGCCTTCAGTCGCTGCCCCTCATTGTAGCGTGCATCCATTTCCTCGACGAACAGGGTAAAGCCGCCCTTGGCGCGCGACTTCGATTCGAACAACGCGATGTCGACCTTGACCGGCCACTCTTCCAGCCGCGGATCGTCGCTCGCCAGCACGGCACCACCGGCTGAGAATGCGACCGGCAGCCTCAATCCTTCGACGTCGTAGTGGCCCGCAGCCCGCTCATGCAGCGACCGCATCTGCAATTCCAGATCGTGTCGATCATCGGCATTCGGAAAGAACAGGACGAACTGGTCGCCGACCAGATGGCCAACCACTGCCAGACCGTCCGCAAGTCCCGTCAGGCGCGTCCCGATTGCGACCAGCAGACGGTCACCATTCAGATGCCCCTTGAAATCGTTCACATGCTTGAAGTCATCGACATCGACAATCATGAAGCCGACAGCGGCGCCATGGTCGCCCTTTCGCTCCAGCCGCTCCCGCACCAACTCGGCAAAATAGCCGCGCTGCGGCAGGCCGGTCAGCGCATCAAAGCGCGCCATGTGCAGAATCTTGCGATCGGCGCTGACACGTGCGGTGACATCCTCGAAAATCAGGACAACCCCACCCTCATCCCGTTTGCTCGCCGAAAACTCCAGAACGAGGTCGTCGGAGAAATGCATCACCGCCCGGCTCGTCGTGCCCTGGATCAGTTGCGTCAACTGCTTCTGCAGCAGGTTCGACATAGCGCCATCGACAAAGGTATGGCGCACGCCGTAGCGCAAAGCGACATCGAGGTCGCATCCCTGCAACCGGCTGCGCTCGCCAAGATGCAACAGGTCGCAGGCCTTGCGATTGATCACCTCGATCCGGTTTTCCGGATCCAGCATCAGCAAGCCATGCGTCATGTTGCTCAGCGCCGTATCGAAGCGATTGGCGATCTTCGCCATTTCCCGTGTCGCGATGACATTGTCGTAGAGGAACTCCCGCACGCCATTGGCCATCGCCCGGGTGGTCAGGCCGAACGGAATGAGCATCAGCGCCAGCAGCGCCTTGAACGCGTCCTGCGCCAGGAGGCTGCCGATAATCATCGGCACGCAACAGGCCAGCGTCTGCAGATCGACAGCCAGCCGCGATCCGTAATTGCGGCCAACAACCGACACCATCGACGCCATCGTCACCGCGATGCAGGCGAGCTCGGCAAACGTGTCTTCGAAGGCAAGCAGGGCATAACCGCTGCCAATGCCGAGAATGGCCGCAGTCGAGGCAGCCCCCAGCACATAGCGCCTTTCCCACCGGGCGATCTCCCCCCGGCTCAGTTTGGACTTGTCGAGCTTGTCGAACTCGAAGAACCAGTAGAGCCGGTTGGCGAACACGAAGGCGAAGCAGCAGGCCAGGAAAATATAGAACGGCGCGCCGGTCTGCACATAGACCGCGACGAACGTCACGATATGCACGACCATGCCGGTGAACAGCGTCGAACGGTTGTCGAACAGGGAACTGACAAAAGACAGATAGACATCTGTCGGCACGCTCTGCTTCACGTCGTCCTCGGTCATCTGCCCTCCAGGCAAGCTAGACGTCGAATCTCACTGGACAACCAAGATCTCTTTCATGTGTCTTACAGGTCGCCTAAACAGCGAGGATGCATCATGTGCCGGAAACAAAACAATAAAGCGAAGAACATAGACCGGCAGACCCTGCCCTGCTGGACGTGCAGGCAAATGGCTAACGCAGAACCTGTTAAAGTCAGGGAACCGGAAATGTTAAAATTGTTCAAGTGCCATTTCGCGCCTTGAGTGCAGACCGAGTGCAGCTTGCCGGAGCCGACAATCGAGCGGCCCATACATCGAAAGACATAGGACTTTAGTACGCGTCCCACTGCAATGCAGGGGGTCCCGGTTGCGTGCCCTTGGCGCATGTTCTATGGACGAAGTACGTCTAGGGAGAGATTTGCTATGACATTCTTGTTGGCCATCACCCGGCTGATCGACGCGATCAACGGGGCCATCGGGCGCTCGGTTTCATGGTTGCTGCTGGCTGCAGTTCTGATCAGCGCCGGCAACGCCGTCGTCCGCAAGCTGTTTGATGTTTCGTCAAACGCCTGGCTTGAACTGCAGTGGTATCTGTACGGTACCGTCTTCATGCTCGGTGCTGCCTATGCACTTCTGGAAAACGAACATATCCGCATCGATGTTCTCTCCAGCTCCTGGAGCCAGAGGACACGCGACTGGATCGACCTGATCCTGCATACGATCTTCCTTGTGCCCTTCGCTTTCCTGATGGCCTGGCTTGCCTGGCCGTGGTTCTGGAATTCATTCTGGTCGGGCGAGATGTCCTCGAGCGCCGGTGGCCTGATCATCTGGCCTGCCAAGGCTGCCGTCCTGGTCGGTTTCATCCTGCTGACGGCCCAGGCCGTGTCCGAGATCATCAAGCGGGCTGCAATCCTCAGCGGTCACCTGAAGGCAAAGCCCAACGCCGCAGATGTCAATCAGGAGCTGGAGCAGTAACATGATCGACCTGATTGCCCACAACCTTGCCCCGATCATGTTCACCAGCGTCATGGCGCTGTTGCTGCTTGGCTATCCTGTCGCCTTCACGCTCGCAGCCGGCGGACTGATCTATTTTGCCATCGGCGTCGAACTGTCGGTCTTCTCCTCCGAAATCCGCCTGTTCTGGCCGCTGCTGCAATCCCACCCCGAACGCATCTACGGGGTCATGTACAACGACACGCTGCTGTCGATCCCGTTCTTCACGCTGATGGGTATTATCCTTGAACGATCCCGCATGGCCGAGGATCTGCTCGATACGATCGGCCAGCTCTTCGGACCGGTCCGCGGCGGCCTGGCCTACGCGGTCATCCTTGTCGGCGCGCTGCTCGGAGCAACCACGGGCGTGGTAGCGGCCTCCGTCATGGCCATGGGCCTGATCTCGCTGCCGATCATGCTGCGCTACAAATACAACGGCCCCCTGGTGTCGGGAACGATCGCAGCGTCGGGAACGCTGGCCCAGATCGTGCCGCCATCGCTCGTCCTGATCGTCATGGCCGACCAGCTCGGCCGCTCCGTCGGGGACATGTATGTCGGCGCACTCTATCCGGCCCTGATGATCATCGGTGCCTATTGCACCTACATCTTCCTCGTCACCCTGTTCAAACCCGAATGGGCCCCCGCACTTCCCAAGGAGGCGCGCACGCTTGGCGATGGCGTCACCTCGCTTTTCGTCATGATCGCGATTGGCGCCGGCCTCTATTTCCTCGGCCATGAAGTGCTGTTTACCAGCATTGCCAGCCCGGAATGGCAACTGGTCGCGGCATTGAGCTTCAGCGTCATCACCGTCTATGTCTTTGCTCTCGCCAACAAGGCTTACAACCTCAACATTATTTCCCGTCTGGCGCAGGAAGTGGTGATCGTGATGATCCCGCCGCTCGCCCTGATCTTCCTCGTCCTCGGAACCATCTTCCTCGGCATCGCCACGCCGACCGAAGGCGGCGCGATGGGCGCGGCAGGCGCCTTGATCATCGCAACGGCCAAGCGCCGCATGTCGATCGCAATCCTGAAGAATGCCCTGGATGCCACCACGCGCCTTTCGGCTTTCGTCATGATGATCCTGATCGGCGCGCGCGTCTTCGGCCTGACCTTCTACGGCATCAACGGCAATGTCTGGATCGAAGACCTGATGCTGGCGCTGCCCGGCGGCGAATATGGCTTCCTGATCGCCGTCACGATCATCATCTTCATCCTCGGCTGCTTCCTCGATTTCTTCGAGATCGCCTTCATCATGGTGCCGCTTCTGGCACCGGTCGCCCAGAGCCACGGGATTGACCTTGTCTGGTTCGGCATCATTCTCGGTATCAACCTGCAGACATCGTTCCTGACTCCGCCGTTCGGCTTCTCCCTGTTCTACCTGCGCTCGGTCGCGCCCGAGGGCCGGTGGAAGGACAAGGTCACGGGACAGATGCGCGAAGGCATCAAGACGCTGGATATCTACAAGGGTGTCGTGCCCTATATCATCATCCAGTTCATCATGATCTTGGTCGTCATCGCCTTCCCCGGACTGGTCATGCACTACAAGGGAGATCAGGCAGTGCCGAATGGTGACACGATCCAAATTCAGATCCCCAATTCCGGACTGGACAATGGTGGTTCGACACAGCCGAACTTTGGCCTTCCGCCACTCGGAAGCGACAATGGCGCAACGCCGCAGCCGAATTTCGGCCTCCCGCCGCTCGGTGACAACGGCCTGCCTGGGCAGGCGCCCGCACCATCCGGTGCAGCCCCGGTCGTTCCGGCCCCTGCAATCGATCTCAGCCAGCCGCCGGTCATCAAGTAGCCACGGCATACCTGAGCAGACAAAACCCCGATCGTCAGATCGGGGTTTTTCGTTTCAGCAATGACAGCGCAAAACGCAAATAGAAAAGGCCCCGGAGCGGTAACTCCGGGGCCTGACTTTTATGCATATTCAGCCCTGCGGCAGCGATCAGAGCTTGCCGTTGCGCTGCTGGATCATCATGAACGTGTCGAACGTATACTCCGACAGCTGCATCCACAGATAACCTTCGCGCTTGAAGGCAACCTGATCTTCATAGATCTTCTTGAAGTCTGGATTGGTGGCTGAAATATCGGCATAGACTTCCTGGGCTGCATTGAAGCAGGCTTCCAGAATTTCCTGGCTGAACGGACGCAGCACCGTGCCTGCATTGACCAGTTCCTTGATCGCGATCGGGTTCTTCGCGTCGTATTTTGCCATCATGTTGGTGTTGGCAAACGAGCAGGCATCCTGCAAGACGGCCTGGTAGCGCTTCGGCAGGGCATTCCACTTGTCGAGATTGACGAAAGCGTGGATGACCGGGCCACCTTCCCAGAAGGCGGGATAGTAGTAGTATTTCGCCACTTTGTAGAAGCCGAGCTTCTGGTCGTCATACGGACCGACCCATTCGGCCGCATCGATCGTGCCCTTTTCAAGCGCCGGATAGATGTCGCCGCCGGCGATCTGCTGCGGCACGACGCCGAGCTTTTCCACCACCTTGCCGGCCAGGCCGGCAATGCGCATCTTGATGCCCTTGAGATCATCGACCGTGTTGATTTCCTTGCGGAACCAGCCACCCATCTGCGCGCCGGTATTGCCGGCAATCATGCCGTAGAGATTGTGCTTGGCGTAGAATTCGTTGAGCAGCGTATTGCCATTGCCGTTGTAGAACCAGGAATTGGTCAGACGGGCATTGAGGCCGAAAGGAATGGCCGTGCCGATCGCGAATGTCGGGTCCTTGCCGACATAATAGTAAGAGCAGGTATGGCACATTTCGACCGTGCCGGCCGTCACGGCATCAGCCGCCTGCAGACCGGGAACGATTTCACCGGCCGCATAGGTCTGGATGGTGAAATTGCCGTCGGTCGCTGCCGCCACACGCGCCGCGATATCCTCAGCGCCGCCGAAGATGGTGTCGAGCGCCTTCGGGAACGAAGACGTCAGACGCCAGGTGATCTTTTCATTTTCCTGCGCAATGGCTGGTGCCGCAAGAACGGTCGAAGCAGCAGCGCCTGCACTGGCAACGCCTGCCTTTTTGATAAATGAACGACGATCCACGTAATTCCTCCATGAGTGGTTGCTCCACCGGCACAGCGTTTTTACGCTCCCCTCCCGGCAGCAGATATGAAACTAACCATGTTGACCAGACCGTTTCAAGTCGAACTGCTCTAGTCTTTCGAACAATTGCAAAGCGTGGTTGAATATGCCCGTAAGATACCGGTTTCATTCGCCTATTCTATAGGCACACACCGCAATTCGAGGAATAATCGTCTGCTTTCGCCGTCATTTTGGGCAATTGCAGCAACTTGACTTCCCCCAGGCAGAAAGCGCATGAATTCGCGCCGAAGATTGCCGGAGATACGCATGCCGAAGCCGATTATTGCCATTCCCGCCGATATCCGCCAATTCGATGGAGCGAACTGGCATGCCGCACAGAACCAGTATGTCAGCGCCGCATTGAAGGTCGCCGATGTCATGTCCTTCATCATTCCGGCGTTCGAAGAGGGCAATGATACCGATGCGATCCTTGATCGTGTCGATGGCGTAATCGTTTCGGGATCGGCAACCAATGTCCACCCGTCGCTCTACGGCGCCGTGGCAACCGAGGCCGACGGCCCCTTCGACCCGGCACGCGATGCAACCACCCTGCCATTGATCCGGCGCGCGATCGATCGCGGCATTCCGCTGCTGGCGATCTGCCGCGGCATTCAGGAACTCAACGTCGCCATGGGCGGCACACTCGCCTCGGAAATCCAGGAGCAGCCGGGCATGTGGGACCACCGCAAGCCACAGCATGCCGACCGCGATATCATGTACAGCATCCGCCAGGACGTGATCATTGCCGAAGGCTCGTGCATTGCGCGCTATCTCGGCGCCGGTCCGGTTCCGGTCAATTCGCTGCACCGTCAGGCGATCTCCAGGACCGCACCGCGACTGCAGGTGGAAGCGCTGGCTGAAGACGGAACGATCGAGGCCGTATCGGTGATCGATGCCAAGGGTTTTGCCATCGGCGTGCAATGGCACCCGGAATATTGGGCCGAAACCGACAAGCCGTCGCGGGCCTTGTTCGAGGCCTTCGGCGATGCCGTCAGAGCCTATGTCGCCGCGCGCGGCTGAGAGCCGTTACGGCAGCATCAGCAGCGCGATATCGACACCGGCCGGATCGGCGACCTCATAGGAAAAACTCTTGCTGCGCACCAGCGTCAGCACCAGGGCGCCGTTGCCATTTGTCAGCGTCACCGTGCCGTCATCGTTCTGCGTCCAGTTTTCCACCTGTGCCAGCCCTGGCCAGACACTGTCACAATCCGGTGGCGCGAAAAATCCGCGGCTGCGACTGGTCAATGTCGCGCCACGCTCGACCAGACAGACCGTCTGCCTGTCGAAGTTCGAAATGGAAAAGATCGCCGGTGGCGAAGCGTGCATGTTGCTCGCCGACATGATCGACGGTCGAACCGGGATCGTTCCCGAAATGATCGGATCGGCCAGTTCTGCGCCGTTGGCCGGGTCGTCGCCATGCGACTGCGCCAGACCCAGGAAACCAAGACTGGCGAAGCCAACACTTGCCGTCAGCAAAAAAGCATATGCCTTCATCAGAGCCTCCTAGGTCGGAGCCGCATGTCTCATCTGAAAACATGCGCCCCGAAGCTTGCGGAAGGCTGGATGAATCACGCCCTGCCAATGACGCTAATCAGGACGTGAGCGGCGTCTCGGGCACAGGCGTCAACGGCCTTCCCGTATCGAACCAGGCCAGCAGGTTGTCGACCACCAGATCGGCCATCGCATTGCGGGTCGGAATGGAAGCCGATGCGACATGCGGCAGCAGGGAGACATTCTCCAGATCGAGCAACCCTGCCGGAACCTTCGGCTCCTCGGCAAAGACATCGAGACCGGCAGCCGCAATCGTCCCGTCTTGCAGCGCGGAGATCAAAGCCGGCTCGTCCACGGTGGTGCCACGCCCGACATTGATCAGAACACCATTCGGTCCCAGCGCTTTCAGCACGTCGGCATTGATCGCGCCGATGGTTTCCGGCGTCTTCGGAACGATCGAGATCAGGGTATCGACGGCCAACGCCAGACCCAGAAGTGTATCGTGATAGCCATAGGAAACATCGCTGCGCGGCCGGCGCGTGTGGTAGCTGATCGTCACCTTGAACGGCTCCAGCCGGGCAGCGATCTCCAAGCCGATACGCCCCAACCCATGAATGCCGACATGGCGACCTTTCAGCGACAGCGGCGACAGGGCAAACGGACCTTCCGGCACCCAGCGACCGGCGCGCAGGTAGTTTTCCGCCGCCGGCAGGCGCCGCACCGTATTGAGCAGAAGCGCAATCGCCGTATCGGCCACTTCATCATTCAGCACGTCCGGTGTATTGGTCACGACAATGCCACGAGCCGCAGCAGCCTGCACATCCACACCATCATAGCCGACGCCGAAGCTCGCGATCACCTTGAGATTGGGCAAAATCTCGATCAGGGTGGCCGGGAACCGGCCCGAAACGGCGGCACCGACAACCTTCGCGGCCTGCGCTTGCGTCAGGCCGGGCTGGTCCGCACTGGCTATCTCCAGAAGTTCGAAGCGTTCGGCAAGACGTGCGCGGGCGCGCGGGTGAATGCGTCCCGGGATGAGGACGGTAATGCGCTCGGCGCTCATGGTAATCTCCTTGGCTCGATCAGCGACGAATGGGTGCGGTCGATTGACGGATCCGCATCTCCGGCTTGATCAGGTGAATGCCGTCCGGCTCATGGCTGCCGGCCAGCTTGTCGAGCAGTGCGCGGGCGGCAAGCCGCCCGACTTCCGCCTGGCCGTTCCAGACCGTTGTCAGCGAAGGCGTGGCGATCGAGGCTTCCTCGAGATCGTCATAGCCGGTCACCGAAATATCCTGGCCGGGGATCAGTCCTGCGCGCGAAATGCCGTTCATCAGGCCGATCGCGACCAGATCGTTCCAGCACACGGCAGCCGTCGGCTTCTGCGGCAGTGACAGGAAATGTACAGCCGCTTCGAAACCACCCTGCTTGGTGCGCGGACCG
The DNA here is from genome assembly GCF_902706095.1 of Rhizobium sp. 18065. GTDB lineage: Bacteria > Pseudomonadota > Alphaproteobacteria > Rhizobiales > Rhizobiaceae > Allorhizobium. The sequence goes on along the minus strand of NZ_CACSJP010000004.1, from coordinate 336,347 downwards.
GGGATGCGAAGGCTGGTATCGACCTCGATGCCTGCCTTGCGCAACGCGTTGACATACCCCTGGTAACGGTCGCGCCCCGTCGAGGTTTGGTCCGTGCCGCCGATCATCGCGATGTGGCGATGGCCGAGCCCGATCAGATGGTTGGTTGCAAGCGAGATGCCGTAGGTATCGTCGCCGCGATAGATCGGCACATCGACGCCTTCCATCGAACGCGCCACGAAGATCGCCGGCATGCCGTTGTTTTCGGCAAGCTGGACATCTTCCGGCGGCGTGCCGATCGCCGGCGACATGATCACGCCATCGCCGCCAAGCTGCAGCAGGGTTTCGATGAACATGCGTTGCTTGTCGACGGAATCGTAGTGGTTGGACAGAATGAAGGTATGGCGGCTTCGGTCGAGTTCGGTCTCGATGGCTTTCAGGATTTCGCCGTAGAAAGGGTTCATGATGTCATGCACCACGACGCCAATGATGCCGGATCGAGACGTGCGCAGGCTGGCGGCGCGACGATTGTAGATATAGCCGAGCGTTCGGGCCTGTTCCTTGATCTTCTCGCGTGTATCGACAGCCACCAACGGACTGTCGCGCAGGGCAAGGGAAATGGTCGCCGTCGATAGCCCAAGGCTCTCGGCAATCGTTGAAAGCTTCACCTTTTGAGCCACGTATCCTCCCTCGCAGCAAACCAGAAGCGCCGCTTCCGCGGACTTAAACCGTTTAATTAAACAATTGAAATCGTCTTTTCAATCTTCATCTTCGCCAGGTCCGGCAGTGAGTTCTGCGCTCGGACGCAAAGTGCCGGCCTTTTCAGACAGATTGGCTTCAACCTGGATCAAAAGCTTGATCAGCGATTTGATCTCCTTGGCCGACAGACCGATTGTGGCCTGCTGCTCGCAATCGGCGGCCGCAAGCGCGATCCGCTCGACGCTGCTGCGCCCCTCTTCCGTCAGGTAGACCTTGGTCAGCCGCGCGTCGCGTTCGTCCGCCTGGCGCGTGACGAAGCCCTGTGCCTCCATGCGCCCGATCGTCCTGGTCATCGTCGGCGCCTTGACCCCCAGCTTCTGCGCCAGCATTCCCGGCGTCAACCCGTCATCCTGGGCAAGCAGTTGCACGACACCGTCCTGTCCGGCGTAAAGCCCGCTATCGGCAAGACCATGCGACAGCCGCGTGCGCATCGCGCGCGCAACCTGGGTGACGGAGGCGGCGAGCAGACCGGGCTGGGAAAAATCTTTCTTCTTCGATCCCTTCTTCTTCTCGCTCTTGTCACCGCGATCCTTGTCGCTTTTGTCCTTTTTCGCCATTAGTCTCCCTCGCGCCTCTCGACGGACGCTCTGTTGGCGCCCCTCGATGGGTGCCCACAATTTGGTGCACCGGTGCGACCTGCGCGCGAAAGTCATAACGAAGATCAGGAAGGGATGCCAGATGGCGATGCCAAAGCCGTTGTTCACGGATAACGATCCGCATATGGCGCCGACCGACCGCGCCGACTGGATCGCTGTCCTGCCGCTCGGCGCGACCGAACAGCACGGTCCGCATCTGCCTTTCGAGACCGACACGATCATCGCCCAGGGCATTGTCGAGCGGCTGATCGCCGTCCTGCCTGCAGATCTCCCCGTCACCGTCCTGCCGGTCGAGCCGGTCGGATATTCGATCGAGCATATGGATATCCCAGGCACCAGGACGCTTGCCTTCGAAGAGGCTATAAACCGATGGCTGGCCATCGCGTCGGATCTGCATGACAAGGGCGTCCGCAAGCTCGTTCTGCTGAATGCCCATGGCGGCAATTCGCCACTTCTCACCATCGTCGCCACCGAGGCACGCATGCGTTTCGACATGCTCGTCACCGCCACCAGTTGGACCCGTTTCGGCATTCCGGAAGACGTCGTCGCCCCCGAGGCCAAGGCGATCGACATCCATGGCGGTGACATCGAGACCTCGGTCATGCTCGCCCTCAGGCCGGACCTCGTCGACATGGCGAAAGCGGCGGACTTCCCCTCCCGCCAATCCGAGTTTGCCACGCGCTACAAGCACCTGCGGGCTTATGGCCCGCACGCCTTCGGCTGGAAGATGTCCGATCTCAACCCGCAGGGCGTCGCCGGCAATGCCAGCGCAGCAATCGCAGCCAAGGGCGAGAGATTGCTGTCGCATGCCGTGAATGGGCTGGTCGAGTTGCTGCAGGATATGCACGCATTCGATGTAGGCGATTTCAAGCCAAACTTGTAAACCAGCTAGGCGGCGCGCATAGTATCGGCATGCCGATGTCATGGGAGGAACCTATGCGCATATCCATCGAGAAAGCAGCCGGGCGCTTCGAGGAATTGGTCGAAATCGCCGAACGCGGGGAAAATGTCGTGCTGACCCGCGACGATATGCCGACTGCTGTTTTGCAGGCATTGGATGCCGGTACTGTCGCGCCAGCGAAAAAGCTCAGTTGGGAGGCGCGTCTCGCCTTGTTTGAAAAGGTTCGCGCCAATGCTGCAAACCATCCGGACGATGGTGTCTCTGCAGCGCACAGCCAGGATTTCCTCTATGATGAAGACGGCCTTCCTGGATGATCGTCGTTGACACCTCTGCCTTGATTGCAATTCTCAAGAACGAACCGCCGGCAGCAGATTGTCAGGCAATCTTGCTCAACACGGATGTCTCGAGAATTTCCGCTGCCACACTCACCGAGGCACGGATCGTTTGCCTTCGCCAGAATCGACAGAACGACCTAGAAAATTTATTCAAGGCAGCAAACTTGGACATCATCGACGTTACGCCCTCCCGCGCCGAACGCGCGGCCGCCGCCTATGCCCGCTGGGGCAAGGGGTTCCATCCGGCCGGACTGAATTTCGGCGATTGTTTTTCCTATGCACTGGCCGACGAACTGGACTGCCCGCTTCTCTTCATCGGCAACGACTTTGCCCGCACCGACATTCGCTCCGCCCTTGCCAGCTAAGATCGCTGGCCCGATGGACTGGCTCCAATAGACTGGCCCGCGCGGATCTTTTTCCCATTGTTGTGTCCACCGGCAAAACTGGCAACAAAGCCTTTGAACTGGCGCGCGCCAGAGCCTATATGACGGTAACACAATAACATGCCGCAGTCCGCGGCAGCCCACTCTGTTCGAGGTTTTCATGACCGAAGCTCTTGCGAAGCCGACTCCCGTCACCGTGCTTACCGGCTATCTCGGTGCCGGCAAGACCACGCTCCTCAATCGTATCCTGTCGGAAAACCACGGCAAGAAATACGCGGTCATCGTCAACGAGTTTGGCGAGATCGGCATCGACAACGACCTGATCGTCGAGTCGGACGAAGAAATCTACGAAATGAACAATGGCTGTGTCTGCTGCACCGTGCGCGGCGACCTGATCCGCGTCGTCGAAGGCCTGATGCGCCGCCCCGGCCGCTTCGACGGTATCATCGTCGAGACCACGGGCCTCGCCGATCCGGTCCCCGTCGCCCAGACCTTCTTCATGGATGACGACGTTCGTTCGAAGACCGAGCTCGACGCCGTCGTCGCCCTGGTCGATGCCAAGCATCTGCCGCTGCGCCTGAAGGACAGCCGCGAGGCCGAAGACCAGATCGCCTTCGCCGATGTCGTCGTCATCAACAAGGCCGACCTTGTCAGCCATGACGAACTGCACCAGATCGAACATATCGTCCGCGCCATCAACCCGTCGGCCCGGATCTATTCGACCACCCGCTCCGGCGTCGATCTCTCCAAGGTTCTCGATCAGGGTGCCTTCAATCTCGACCGTGCGCTTGAAAACGACCCGCATTTCCTCGATCATGATGCGCCTGATCATGTCTGCGGTCCCGATTGCGGCCATGATCATGGCCACGACCACGGGCATGATCATCATCACGACCATGATCATCACCACCACGATCACGCGCATCATGACCACCACGACCATGCCCCCTCGGCGATACATGACGTCACCGTCGTGTCTGTCTCGCTGCGCGGCGGCGAGATGAACCCGGACCGCTTCTTCCCGTGGATCCAGAAGGTCACCCAGACACAAGGCCCGAATATCCTCCGCCTCAAGGGCATCATCGCTTTCAAGGGTGACGAGGAGCGTTACGTCGTTCAGGGCGTGCACATGATCATCGAAGGTGATCACCAGCGTCCGTGGAAGGAAAACGAGAAGCGCGAAAGCCGCCTTGTCTTCATCGGCCGGGATCTCGACCGTGAGAAGCTCGAAGCCAGCTTCAAGGCGTGTGAGGCCACCGCCTGATGCCGACTGTTGCGCCTCTCGACATCGACGGTCATGTGCTGAAAGTCCATTTCCTCGGTGACATCCCCGTCTTTGCCACCGCAACCGGCACCATTCACCGTCTTGATGGCGGTGAAAAGGTGACCGAAGCCCATCATGGCCTGCTCGCCTGCGTCAAGGACCATGCCAACCAGACATTGGTCACCGGCGGCGAGGACGGCCGCGTGTTGCGCATTGGTCATGACGGCAGCGTCACCGAACTTGCCCATGTGCCGCGCAAGTGGATCTCCGTCGTGGCCGCCGGCCCTCAAGGCGCCGTTGCTTATGCGCATGGCAAGTCGAGTATCGTTCGGCTCGCCGACGGCACGTCGAAGGAATTCACCGAAGAGCGCACGGTCGAAGGCCTGGACTTTGCCCCCAAGGGTCTGCGCATCGCTGCCGCCCGTTACAATGGTGTCACGCTTCACTGGGTCGGCACCGCCGGCGCACCGATTGACCTCGACTGGAAGGGCGCCCATACCGGCGTCACCTTCTCCCCCGATGGCCGCTTCGTCGTGACCTCGATGCAGGAATCCGCCCTGCATGGCTGGAAGCTGGACGGCAAGGCATCCGATACCCGTCACATGCGCATGACCGGCTACCCGGCCAAGGTCAAATCGCTGTCCTGGTCGATCAAGGGCAAGTGGCTGGCCTCTTCGGGCGCACCGGCCGCAATCGTCTGGCCATTTTCCGGCAAGGACGGCCCGATGGGCAAGGCACCACTCGAGCTTGGCACCCGCTCCAATATCATGGTCACGGAGGTCTCCTTCCACCCGGCAGAAGAAGTTCTCGCCATCGGATTTATCGACGGCATGATCCTCGCCGTGCGCATCGCCGACGGCAAGGAAGCCCTGTTGCGCCGTCCCGGCAAGGGTGCGATCACCTCGATGAGTTGGAGCACTACCGGCAAACTTCTTGCCTTCGCTTCGGAAACGGGAGATTGCGGCGTCATCGATATCGCTGGATAATTGAATTCGAAGATACTGATATATATTGCAAATTTCGGGTGGAACGTCGATTTCGACGTTCCACCCGAAAAAAGTGCGAAATTTCGCATATTTTTGTTTAGGTCCCGGTTACCTTAACCGTGCGGTAGTAATTTCACCCACATTTGTGGGGGGCGAGCGAGAGATATAAGCCGCGCCTCGCCACCTTGGGATTGTCGTCCCTCTCTTTTTGTCCAAATTCATTGAAACCCAGCCGGGTCAACGGCGAAGCCATATGTGCTTGCGCCCTCAACCAGGCGTGCCTCCTGAACGGAAAGCTCGCATGCGTCTCAACTTATCCTTCGTCGTGACCGCGGCAGGGCTGGCTCTTGCCGCCGGTATCATTTCCGTCGCGGCCATCGGCGCCCAAACCATTCAAACCCTCAAGATCAACGGCCCGATCTATCGCGAGATTGTCGATGGCAAGGACCTGATCGCAGACATCCTGCCGCCGCCGCTTTACCTGATCGAGAGTTATGCGCTGGCCAATGAGACGGTGCTGCATCCCGATACTGCCGCCGTCAACATTCCCCGTTTTCAACTGCTGCATCAGCAGTATGAGGACCGCCGCCAATACTGGAAGACCGCTACGCTGACCGAGGACCTGAGCAAACAGCTCTACAGCGAAGTTCTGGCCCGCGGCGACCTGTTCTGGAAGACCCTGGAAGGTCTCTACCTGCCTGCACTCCAAACCGCAGATCCCGCAACCGTCACCGCTGCATTGCTGCAACTGAAGCAGGAGTTCCACAGCCATGAAGTCGCGGTCAACGATCTGGTGGCGATGGCCAACACCTACCTGCAGGGTCGCGAACAATTTGCCGCGGCGGAATCGGCCTTCCGTGAACGGCTGGCACTCGGTCTTGGCCTGCTGCTGATCACCACGGCCCTTGGCTCGGTGTTCTTCATCCGCCGCCGCGCCCTCAACCCCCTTGCCCAGATCACCGAATACATGACCCGGATGGCGGAAGGCGACCTCGCGCGTATCGCTCCTTACGCTTCCCGCCAGGACGAAATAGGGCACATCGCGGCGGCGGTCGAAATCTTTCGCCAGTCCGGACTTGAAAATCGCCGCCTTCAGGCGGACGCCGAAGCGGCCCGAGCCGAAGTCGACCGCGAACGCGCAACCAGAGACCAGAACCGGGTCATCGAAGCTGAAGCCCTGCGGTTTGTCATCGAGGCACTTGGTGCCGGTCTGCACCGCCTGGCAGACTGCAATATCCGGATGAGCCTTGATGATCCGTTCGATACGCGTTTCGAGCCGTTGAGAGCGGACTTCAACAAGTCGATCGCAACATTCCAGGAAACCCTTGAACGGGTCCTCGACGAAACAGGCCGACTGCTCGAAAACGGCAACGAAATGCGCGAGGCCTCCAGCAACCTTGCCAAGCGCACCGAGCAGCAGGCCACGGCGCTGGAAGAAACCTCAGCCGCCCTGGAAGAGGTAACTGCGACGGTTCGTTCGTCTGCCGATCGCACACATGACACGCGCGAACTGGTCAAGGAGGCGAATACCTGTGCGCTTGCCTCCGGCGACGTCGTGCGCAATGCAGTGATCGCCATGCAGCGCATCGAGAGCGCGTCGACGGAAATCAGCACGATCATCGGCGTGATTGACGAGATCGCCTTCCAGACCAATCTGCTGGCCCTCAATGCAGGCGTTGAAGCGGCCCGCGCAGGCGAGGCCGGCAAGGGCTTTGCAGTGGTCGCCCAAGAGGTTCGTGAACTTGCCCAGCGCTCGGCCAACGCCGCCCGCGACATCAAGGGCTTGATCCAGAAATCCAGTGTCGAGGTTGCCTCAGGCGTCACTCTTGTCGGAGAGACGGGCACGGCGCTCACCCAGATTGGTGATTTCGTCAGCCGCATCGACTCCAATGTCGATGCCATTGCAACGGCTGCCCGTGAACAGGCACTCGGCCTGCAGGAAATCAGCACAGCGATCAACAGCATTGATCAGATGACCCAGAAAAATGCGGCCATGGTCGAGGAAACCACCGCCATCAGCCACACATTGACCGAAGGCGCCGAGGAACTGACCAGCCTTGTCGGACGGTTCCAGCTTGATCGTCAGTCGGCCAAGAGGCCTCCCGGTATTGCGCAGCGTCATCGGTCCACAATCGCCGCCTGACCTTTCCAGACTACACAGCGAAAACAAGTCCGCCCGCCCCTGTCTCCAGGGGCGGGCGGTGAAACAACAAGGATACAGTGATCCTTAGAACTTGACGGCCAGGCCGATATTGACGACGTGCTGGTCGAAGTCGGTATCAACGCCAAGGACTTCCTTGTCGCTGAAGTCGTTGTAACGATATTCCAGCCGGGTGAAGACGCGATCCGTGAGAGCATAGTCAACACCAGCGCCGACGGTCCAGCCGTGCAGCGTCGTGCTTTCGTCGATACCGGAACCTTCAACCTTGAAGTTGGTCGCCGTGTAACCGCCAGCCGTATAGAGCAGGACGCGGTCCATGGCATAACCAAGACGGGCGCGAACCGAGCCGTTCAGACCGGTACCAACTTCGCCGACGCCGTAGTCGTTCTGGTTCCAGTCGTAGTTCAGGTCGCCTTCGAGACCGACGATCGCGTTGGAACCGAAGCCCCAGTTGTAACCGGCGAATGCGCCGAGACGTGCGCCGTCGAAATCATCGTTGGCAGCCGTGGTGCCGTCAAAGAAGTCGCCATCGCCCCAACCGTAGCCGGTGAGGATACCGGCATAGCCACCAGTCCAGGAGAACTGCGGAGCAGTCTCCACGGCTACGGGCGGTTCAGCCGGTGCTTCGTACACGGCGTCTGCCGCGAAGACCGAGCTCGAAATTGCGATTGCCGCGACGGAACCGATGAGAATGCTTTTGATCATGTGTTTCACTCCTAGTGTGATGCAGATGCCAATATAACGCGGATCTCAGCTTTTTGGTGTGTTGATTATACAACATAATCAGGCTTTCAAAAAGATGCCTTTTGTTCCCGCTTCTGCAAAATTTATTCCTCAGTGAATTCAATGATATAAAAGTAATGTCTAACATTTGTACGCGCCGGACTGTCGCAAAAAACGTCTCAGCGCACGCTCTTTTGCTGAATTTCCTAGCTTTTTCTGCCACAAAGTCGCCGCAAATGGACGGGGCGGCCATTGGCAAATGACCGCCCCTCATTCTGCAGATTTCCCGCTGATGCTAGAAGCGGTATGTGACGCCGGCGCCGATCAGCCAGGGATCGAGCTTGGCTTTACCCGTATAGGTAGTACCGCCGATTGTCGTTTCGAACTCGGGCCGCAGAAACAGCTTCTTGGCATCGAAATTGAGACCCCAATGGTCGTTCAGCATATAGTCGAAACCAACCTGCAGAGCTGTGCCGAACGTGTCCTTCACATCGAGGTCGGATGCTGCGGAACCCGACTGATTGTAGAAGACGGTATAGTTGATACCGGCGCCGACATAGGGCTTGAAGGCACCGAAATCGGTGAAGTGATATTGCATGGTCAACGTCGGCGGCAGAACCCATGTCTTGCCGATCTTGCCGAGACCGGCGATGGCATCCTCGCCATACACATTGGCGGAGGTCGTGCCGAGGATCAGTTCGGCAGCGAAATTGTCGGTGAAATAGTAACTGATATCGAGTTCAGGAATAACGCTGTCGCTATAGGACAGGCCCGAACCGCTGATCTGGTCGACCGAGCCGCTGTCATTGGTGATCACGCCCAGACCGCGCACGCGGACCTGCCATGGGCTGAGCGCCTCAAGTGTTTCGCCCTGCGTTTCAGGCACCGGTTCCTGCAGCGGCGCGAGATCCGCCGCCGTCGCCGCTGAACCGAACAGCAGAAGGGTGGCAGTGGCGGCGAGCGCAGTTCTGCGCGCAGTCCGATCGATCGTCATAGGTTTCTCCTTGATCAACAATATGGCTAAGCCGGAGCCACGTAATCGCTGTTCAAAGGTCGATGGGTTGAGTTAGATCAATAGGTTAGCGAGACCGAAAATACCACGACCATCCTGATCGGGCTTGTGGCGCAATCGCCACAGCCAGCCTTGATGATTGGCAAGCCTGGACATGACGTAGCATTCAGGCGAACCACCTTCGGAGCGTGGCATCGCTGCACGGCCGCAAAATCAAAAGGCCCGGCACGCGTGAGTCGCGCGCCGGGCCATCTTCGATAAAGACGAGTACGGAACCGTCAGGCCGCCTTGCGCTGCTCCGTCGGGTGCGACAGCGCCCGGCCGCAAGCGACCACCATGCCGGCAGCGCCCTCCAGCCATCCGGCAACCAGTTCAATCGCCAGAAACCGCTCGCGCGCAAACGGGCCTGGCATCACCAGATGCTGGGTCCTCTCGGCAAAGAAGCCGAAGCGCTCATAATAGGATGCATCGCCGACAAGAAGCACCGCCCCGTGGCCGCGCTTGCGGGCTTCCAACAGGCTGGCCCGCATCAGCGCCGCGCCGATACCCTTGCCCTCGTGGGCAGGATCGACGGCAAGCGGGCCGAGAAGCAACGCCTGGATCACCTGGCCTTCACGGCTCACGCCCGCCTCGATATTCCACAGGCGCACCGTGCCGATCACATGACCATCCCGATCACGCGCGACCAGCGCCAGGCCTTCGGCCGGCAGGCGACCGCGCCGGATCTTCTCCGATGATTTCGTGCGACGATCGGCACCCATGGCCAGATCAAGCAGGTTTTCGCGCGCCACGACATCCGCGGGCGTTTCATTATCGATGACAAAGGCAGGTGCCTGCGCAAAAAATGCGCGCACACTCGTCAGAACAGCGGCCATGTCGGCCTCCCGAACCAAGAAGATTAGCGGAAATTGTGTATTTGCCGCGCCGGCATCCCGGCGCGGACGTCGCAGACGTCTTAGATGACGTAGGACTTCAGCGGTTCGAACCCGTTGAACGCCACCGCCGAATAGGTGGTGGTGTACGCGCCCGTGCCTTCGATCAGAACATCGTCACCGATCGAAAGTGAGATCGGCAGCGGATACATGTTCTTCTCATACATCACGTCGGCGCTGTCGCAGGTCGGCCCGGCCAGAACGCAGGGCTCCATCTCGTCGGCGTCATGCGCGGTGCGGATCGGGTAGCGGATCGCTTCGTCCATGGTCTCGGCCAGACCGCCGAACTTGCCGATGTCGAGGAAGACCCAGCGATGTTCGTCATTGTCCGACTTCTTCGAGATCAGAACAACTTCCGCCTTGATCACGCCGGCATTGCCAACCATGCCGCGACCCGGCTCGATAATGGTCTGCGGGATGTTGTTGCCGAAATGCTTCTTCAGCGACGCGCCGATCGCCTGGCCATAAGCTTCTGCCGACGGGATGTCGCGCAGGTACTTGGTCGGGAAACCACCACCCATGTTTACCATCTTCAGAACGATGCCCTGCTTGGCCAGCGAGTTGAACACGCGCTTGGCGTCTGCGAGAGCGCCGTCCCAGGCATCGACCTTGGTCATCTGCGAACCGACATGGAAGGACACGCCGAAGCTCTCCAGGCCCAGCTGATGCGCATAGACCAGAACATCGACGGCCATCTGCGGCACGCAACCGAACTTGCGCGACAGCGGCCATTCGGCGCCTTCGCCATCGGTGAGCACGCGGCAGAACACACGGGCGCCAGGGGCTGCACGGGAAAGCTTTTCGACTTCCTCATGGCTGTCGACCGCATAGAGGTTGACGCCGAGCGCGAAGGCACGTGCAATGTCGCGCTCCTTCTTGATCGTGTTGCCGAACGAGATCCGGTCAGCCGATGCACCGGCATCGAGCGCCATCTGGATTTCAGCAACCGAAGCGCAGTCGAAGTTCGAGCCAAGCGAGGCGAGCAGCGACAGGATTTCCGGCGACGGATTTGCCTTCACGGCATAATAGATAGCACTGTCCGGCAGGGCGTGACGGAAGGCGCCGAAATTATCGCGCACGACGTCGAGATCAACCACGAGGCAGGGACCTTCGGGACGTCGGGTGTTGATGAAGTCGAGGATGCGGGCAGTGGTCATCGTTGTATTCCCTACAGTTCCAAGCTTCGGATAAATCCGAAGGACAAAGGGCATACGAGAATACACGACGGCATCAGTCGGTGGAGACACCGATACCGTGCATACGCTCGACGCGCGAATTGTGAATCAACGCTCCGCCAAGAACATTGATCCGGCTTTGTCTGCCATGGATTGGAGGGAGAACCCGACCGCACTTCCGGCAATGATGGTGTGCCTCTTCAGAATCCCCGGCTGATGGAAAGCCGGGAGAGAACAAAAAGGCCCGCACCGTCGTTGCTTCGTATGTCCTCGCATTTTCCGGTTGGCCGGAATAGCGACTGGAGGGGTTAGTTCCAGGTACCTTACCGATGACCTCACCTTAGGGATAAATCCCATTTCGAGGGTCGGCGGACACACACGGGCACGTGCGACTTTGGGCTGAACGGGAGATAAGAAACCCCGACGTCATAATCAAGCGGTTTTTCATCCCGGGCCCCATTTTTAGTCAAAACACCGATATTTATTGAACAATCAGCCCCATGCGTTCACAATCCGGCTAAATTTGAGGGGATTTGGCATCATGGACACGCTGACGCGCATTCGCGCCTTTATCGATGTGGTTGAAGCGGAAGGCTTTTCCGCTGCGGCACGCAAGACCGGCCGGTCCAAGGCTTTGCTGTCCAAATATGTCCGCGAACTCGAAGATGAACTCGGCGCGCTGCTGCTGAACCGCACCACTCGACAGTTTTCGATGACCGAGGCCGGCCACACCTACTATCGCACGGCTGCCGATATCCTCAAGGAAATCGATAACTTGGCCGACCTTGTGCGCGAGAATAATGCCGACCTGAAGGGCAAGCTGAAGGTCACGCTGCCCCGAACCTTCATCGATGCGGAGATCGGGCAATCGCTGATCGATTTCGCCAAGGAAAACCCGGATCTCTCCCTGGAGATCGTCGCGGAAGACCGATTCGTCGATTTGATCGAAGAGGGATTCGATCTGGGCATCCGCATCACTAAGCTGGATGATTCGGCCATGATCGCCCGCAAGATCTCGGATTTTCGCGTCTATGCCTGCGCCACGCCCGAATTTGTCGCAAAGCATGCTCCGCTCGTCCACCCGTCGGAATTGTCGCGCATCCCCTTTTTGATCGATACCAACAGCCGCTCGCATAACAGCCTGCGCTTCATCGAAACCGATGGCAGCACGCTTACGGTCAATGTCAGCGGTCCGCTCGAGGTCAACAGCCCACAGGCGACACTGAGGGCGGCGCGTGCCGGTCTGGGCGTGGCGATGATCCCGGACTTTATCGCCCGTCCTTATATAGTCTCGGGCGAACTGGTGTCGCTGTTCGATGACTACATCGCCAAGGACCGCGGCATCTATGCCGTCTACCCGCATCGCCGCTACCTGCCGGCCAAGGTCCGTGCCTTCGTCGATTATCTGCACGCCTGGTTCAAGCGCAACGGCTGACCCTAACGCATTGGAATAAGGCGGAGGGACCGTAGTCCCACTTCCGTCCCAATCGTCAGACAGAAAACGGCATTGAAAGCGGGCGCGGAAAAGGGGCAGGAAAGGGAATGGACGCAATGAGGAAACGCCTCGGATTATGCACGGGCTTGCTGGCGCTGATATCGGCGGCCCCTGCCCTGTCGCATCCGCATGTCTTTGCCGAGGCCAGACTGGAAATCATCGCCAACGATGACGGAACGGTCAAGGAACTGCGCAATGTCTGGCGCTTCGACGATGTCTTTTCCTCCAGCGTCCTGATGGATTTCGACACCAACAGCGACCTGAAGCTCGACCACTCCGAACTGACCGAAATCGCCAACACGATCCGCGAGTCGCTCGCCGACTATGGCTATTTCACCTTTATCAGCAAGGACGGCGCAAACAGCCCGGTCTCGAAGCCGGAAGTCTTCAACGTCGATTTTAAGGATAACCAGCTTCTCGTGTTCTTCGTCGCCAAACCCGCCCAACCCTTGAAGATCGGCGGAAAGATGAGCTTCGGCGTCCATGATCCGACCCTGTATACCGCGATCGATTTTGCCAAGGACGAAGACATCCTCGTCGAAGGCAAGGGCTTCGCCGGTTGCAAGCACACGGTCGTGCGCCCGGATGCAGACGAGGTGCTGGCCCAGAACCAGAGTACGCTGACGGATGCCTTCTTCAATGATCCGGCTGGCACCGACATGGCCAAGCTGTTTGCCACGCGGATGGAAGTGACATGCTGAGCAGGGTCGAGGCAAAACGCCTGACAGCGTTTGCGCTGCTTGCAACCGCGCTGGTGCTGGCGACAGGCTATGCCCATGCCGCGTCCCCTCTCGGTGTGGGAACGGCCGAACCCTCGTTCCAGCCAAGCGGTCCCTTCGCCGGATGGCTCGTCTGGATCAACACCCACCAGCAGGCCTTCTACCGCGCCCTGACCGGCTCATTGAAGGCGATGCGCGACGATCCATGGCAATTGACCGGCCTCGTCGGCCTGTCGTTTGCCTATGGTATTTTCCATGCCGCAGGTCCCGGCCATGGCAAGGCGGTGATCTCCTCCTATCTGCTCGCCAACGAAGTGGAGTTGCGCCGCGGCATCGCGATCTCGTTTGCCTCGGCCTTCCTGCAGGCGGCCGTCGCGATCGCCGTCGTGGCCCTCGCCTATCTCGCCCTGCGCGGCACGACGATCAGCATGACCGACGCCACCCAGGCACTGGAGATCGGCAGTTATGTCATGATCATCCTGTTCGGCAGCTGGCTGCTGGTCCGCAAGTTGAGGACCATGCTACGACAGGCGAGCCCCCTGTCCGCAAGCGTCAGCGCCAGCCTGTTCGATAGCCCGGTTGCCGCGACCGGCATCGAGAGTGGCGCCACAGCCAGCCTCTTTGCGCCGGCATCAAGCAATACACCGCGTGCCAAGGCAAGTCCGTCACGCTTCCAGGCGCAAGCGATCGCCCATGATCATGACGCCCTCGCACCGGGTTCGGTCTGCGTCGAATGTGGCATTGCCCATGTTCCCGATCCGAAAATGCTATCAGGCCAGCGCTTCGACCTGCGTGCCGCCTGGGCTGCCATCATTGCCGTCGGCCTGCGCCCCTGTTCGGGCGCCCTGCTGGTCATGACATTCGCGCTTTTGAACGGGCTTTATCTCGGCGGTGTTTTATCCGTACTCGCCATGGCGCTCGGCACCGCGATCACCGTTTCGATCCTTGCAAGCCTGGCCGTCGGCGCAAAGGCGATGGCGATCCGCCTCTCCGGACCACAATCGTCCAAGGCACATTATATCTCGGCCGCCATCGAGATCGGCGGCGCGCTTGTGGTCATCCTGTTGGGAGCCATACTCCTGGCTGCGGCCCTGCAGCCTTAGCCTTCAGTCTTTTGTCGGATGGTTGCGCTGGTAGCGGGCGCGAAGCCAGAGCACCAGGAAGAAGGACATGATGCCGACTGTACCGACAACCGCGGCCAGCGCCGGTGAATAGTTGCCGATCCACAGAACGATGGTCGGCAAGCCGAGAAGCACGGCACCGAAACCAAGCAAGACCAGGGCAGCAGCAATGGCTGTAGAGCGGTCGTTGTTCTTCGCCTCGCTCATGCCGGCACTCCCTGGCTGGTCTGGCCTTGGCCAATCTGGCCCTGGCTGATCTGGTTGCGAATGTCTTCAAGCCGGCGGATCTGCTGGCCGGCATCATCAAAGTTTTCCGGCGAAAGCCAGGCCTCGAACCCTGCCTTCACCAGCGGCCATTCGCCGTCGATGATCGAGAACCAAGCGGTATCGCGATTCTGGCCTTTCGACAGCATGTGCTGGCGGAAAATGCCTTCGAAGGTAAAGCCGTAACGCACCGCCGTCGTCTTGCTCGGCTGGTTTTCGTTGTGGCATTTCCACTCGTAGCGACGATATCCGAGATCGTCGAAGACATGCCGCGCCATCAGATAATGCACTTCGGTTGCAATCGGCGTGCGGCTCATCGCCGGACCATGCGCCACACCACCGACTTCGACCACGCCATTGGCCGGATCGGCGCGCATGTAGTTTGCCATGCCGACGATCTGGCCGCTCTTCTTGTCGCGAAACACTAGGGTTACCCAGCCGCCCTTGGTCTGTACGCCGGTCAGCCAGGCATCGAAATCCTCGATGCCGGCAAAATCGGGCTGAGTGAAATAGGTGAGCAGCGGATTGATCGCCATGCCACCAAGCCCGTCCCACAGCGCCTTCAGATGCTGCTCGCGGTCATAGGACTCAAGCGTGACGAAGCGGCCCTCAAGCCGGACACCCTGGGGTGCCGGGCACCCTTTGAACGTGGAAAGATCGCGCATGCTCGCCTCTCATTGGTCGATCGCCAACGCTTAGGCCAGCCGCCCGTCAAAGGCAACCGGCCAGCATGTTGCGTTCACCGCTGGAGCGGTCAGGCCTGGACCTTGGCCGCCGAAACAGTTGCCTCGATGTGATCGACCAGCGCATCGGCCAAGCCGAGACGACCGGCCAGCATGTCGAGATAGCCGCGCTCGGCCCGCGTGTCCGGGTCGATCGCCAGGCGCGAGGCAGTATAGAGTTCGACCTTCTGCTCCTCGGTGCGGGCGGCGGAAACCATGGCGTCGAGATCGGTCGGATTGGCAAGCTCGGTGCGAATGAAGGCTTCGGCCTCCGAACCGATACCGGACAGTTGAACCTTGTCCATGATCCGGCTGCGTTCGCTGTCGTCGATATGGCCATCAGCCTTGGCGGCAGCGATCATCGCGCGCACCAGCGCAAGGGCAAAGTCCTCGCTCTGGATGGCAGCATCAGGGCTGAAGGGTGAGTCGGACGGCGGCGGCAGAAGCTCCGGCAGCGACTGGGTCGGCTCGGGCGCCTGACCGGCCTGGTAATTCTTGTAGGCCTGATAGCCGAGGCCCGCGATCACCGCGAGACCACCGAGCTTGACCGCACTACCGGCCAGATTGCGACCGGTCTTTGAGCCAAGCAGCACGGCAGCGATCGCGCCAGTGGCCAGCGGATTGGACTTGGCAAGCCCGACAACATCGCCGGCGCCTTTCCTCACGCTTCCATTGGTTCCGGGCATCTGCGAGCCCAGAAATTGATCCAGCAGCTTCTTTGCATCAAACATGGCGGTCTCCTTTGGCCGTCTATCGAGACCGGTAGATAAGGAGCCGATGATCAGATTACAAAGACGGTTCAAAGAAATATGCCGGACCTGCCGGTCCGGCAAAGAGGAAAAGGCTCAACCTCTCAGCGCAAAGGCCTCGGCCGCGAGCTTGGTGATGCCGGCCCAGTCGCCCGCAGCGACCAGTTCCTTCGGCGCAACCCACGACCCACCGACGCAGACGACGTTCGGCAGCGACAGATAGTCCTTGGCATTCTTCAGCGAAATGCCGCCGGTCGGGCAAAACAGGGTGCCGGCAAGCGGCGAAGACAGCGACTTGAGGTAGGCGGCGCCACCAGCCTGCTCGGCGGGGAAGAATTTCAGAACCTGATAGCCCTCTTCACGCAGCGCCATGACTTCCGACGCCGTGGCGGCACCCGGCAGCAGCGGAATATCGGATGCGCGGGCAGCGTCCAGCAGTTCCTGCGTGGTGCCCGGGCTGACGATGAACTTTGAGCCGGCAGCGACGGCCGCCTCGAAATGCTTGGCATTGAGGATCGTTCCGGCACCGACGACAGCACCCTCGACTTCGGCGGCCACGCGGCGGACGGCTTCAAGCGCAGCATCCGTGCGCAGCGTGATCTCGATCGCCTTCAGACCACCGGCAACCAGTGCTCTGGCGAGCGGCACGGCGGTATCCGCATCGTCGATGATCAGCACAGGAACGACCGGCTGAAGCTTCAGGGTGGAGAGCAGTTTTGCGGTTTTATCGCCCATGATCGGAGGCCTCTTAAAACGATTAGATTTCCTGTTTCAGTACCGCGCAGCCGCCTCGATGTCGAGACAAATGCGCGCGCGGACGCTTTACCGGTTGCCAACCTGACGACTTGCGCTAGGTTACGCCCGTCGGCGTCTTTTCGGAGCATGAGTACCATGGCCAAGGAAATTGAGCGCAAGTTTCTGGTTCGCAACGACAATTGGCGGCAGAATGTCGCCTCCCAGACCAGTCTGCGTCAGGCCTACCTGGCTGTGGATACGGATCGTTCCGTACGGGTCCGCACCAGCGACAACCTTTCGGCCAAGCTGACGATCAAGTTCGGCAGCGGCACGATAACCCGCGATGAATTCGAATATGCGATCCCGCATGACGATGCGCTGGAAATGATCGAGTTTGCCCAGGGCAACGTCATCGAAAAAACCCGCTACACCGTCGACTATCATGGCTTCACCTGGGAGATCGACGTCTTCGAGGGCGCCTATCGCGGACTGGTGATTGCCGAGGTCGAAATGCAGTCGGAAACCGACCAGCCACGCCAGCCGGAATGGATCGGCCGCGAGGTGACCGGCGACCGGCGCTATTCGAACCAGGCGCTTGCCACCGAGCGGCTTGTGCCGGAGCGTGTGCATGCCATATCGCATTAGACCTGACGGCGATTTCGCATCCGAGGTCCGTCAGGTCGCAAGCGCGCAATTGCAGCGCGCCATCACCAGCCTTGAGCATCAGCCGGATGGCCTGCACGAAGCGATCCATGATGCGCGCAAGAAGTTCAAGCGCCTGCGCAATCTGCTGCGGCTGGTGGCGGTCGAGGACAAGCAGACCCGAAAAACCGAGAATGCCCGGCTGCGCGACACCGCTCGTTCGCTGTCGACCGTACGCGACGCGACCGCTCTGATCGAAAGCATGGCCTATTTGGCAGGTCATGCCTTGAACAGCGACGAGAAGGCGACCGTCGCCCTCGCCCATCAGGCCTTGACCGAACGGCGCGACATGCTGGCCTCAGAGGAAGGCGACCTGACGGACAAGGTTTCCGCCGCAATTTTGCAATGCCGCGCATCCGTTACCGCATTCTCCAGCCTCGAACTGCCGTCCAAGCCGCGCCCGACTGCAAGGCTGCTGGCCAAGGGCTGGAAGAAGGCGCTTGGCAAAGGCCACGCGGCGCTGGCGACTTGCCGGGAGGAAGGCCATGGCGAAGCCTTTCATGATCTGCGCAAGGCAGTGCAGGGCTACTGGATGAACCTCCTGCTGCTCCGCGAACTCTGGCCTTCCGCGTTTGCCGCAAAGCGCCATCTTGCCAAGGAACTGGTCGACATCCTCGGCCACGAACACGACCTGACCCTGCTGATCGACCAGCTCGACCACCACCCCGATCTGCTGGGCAGCGGCGAAGCCTGTTCGCATCTGCTCGCCATGATCATCCGCCAGCAGCAGCAACTGCGCCAGCTTGGGCTCGAGCGGGCCAGGAAAGTCTTCGCCGAAGCACCCGGAACGGAAGCCGCTATCGTCGCGACACTCTGGCTCGAAGCGACGACCGGATAGGCCACCGATGCCACGTTGTGGCATGAAAGCGGTGGCCGCCGTCTCCAATTGACGAATTTCAAACTTCGGTCCGATTGCGGAAATCCGTTGCACGGCAGGGCTCAAGGAGGTATTTCGCCTGCCATGACAGACAATCTCCAAGCCCCTCGCCACGAAGAGGGCGGTGCGTTTTGCGTGGCCGCTCTTTATCATTTTGCCAAGTTCGACCGGTTCGAGACATTTCGCGAACCGCTGGAGACCCTATGCAAGACTCATGGCGTCAAGGGCACGCTGCTGCTGGCTCATGAAGGCATCAACGGCACAATCGCTGGCACCGATGCGGCGATCGCCACGGTCCTGGCATTCCTGCGCGCCCAGCCGGAATTTGCGCGTCTGGAGCACAAGGAAAGCCGCGCGTCGAAAATGCCCTTCGTGCGCATGAAGGTGAAGCTGAAAAAAGAAATCGTCACCATGGGCGTCGAGAACATCGATCCCAACCAGATCGTCGGCACCTATGTCGACGCAAAGGACTGGAACGCACTGATCTCCGATCCGGACACGATCGTCATCGACACCCGCAACGATTACGAGACGGCGATCGGCATCTTTCGTGGCGCCATGGACCCGAACACCAAGACCTTCCGCGAGTTTCCCGACTGGGTGCGCAACAATCCCGGCCTGCACAACAAGCCGAAGATCGCCATGTACTGCACCGGCGGCATCCGCTGCGAGAAGGCGACAGCCTTCATGAAGCAGGAGGGCTTCGAGGACGTCTATCACCTCAAGGGCGGCATCCTGAAATATCTCGAGCAAGTGCCGGAAGAAACCAGCCTCTGGGATGGCGCCTGCTTCGTCTTCGACGAGCGCGTCTCCGTCACCCATGGCCTGAAGGAAGGCGACCACAAGCTCTGCCACGCCTGCCGCAATCCGATCACCGCCGAAGAGATAACCTCCGCCCACTATGAGGAAGGCGTCTCCTGCAGCCAGTGCTACGACAGCCGCACCGAGGACGATCGCAACCGTTTCCGCCAGCGCCAGCTGCAGATCAATCTGGCGAAGAAGCGCGGCGAAAGACATATCGGCGAGTGACCCGCTGCTTGCAGAAGACCGATGCAGCAAAGCACCGGTCGAATTGCGAGCGCCCGATCAGTTGCCCTTGTGCTGCGCCTTCACATTGTCGATCTCGTACATCAGCGCCTTGAACGCGATGACGGCCTTGTCGTTCGACAGGTTGCGGTCCGGCACCAGACCCTCGAGCGTGTCGATGACCAGGCGCAAGGCATCCTCGACCCGGCCGAGCTGCTTGCCGTAGCTTGCAACACCGCTCAGGATATCCTTTTCCACCGCGGGATTGGTCGAGGGCCCAAGATCGATGCTGAAATTGAAAAGTCCGACCTGGCCGCCCTGGCTCGGGCTGAACACCCAGGTCCAGGGATTGATCGTTTGGGTGACATCACCCGAAAGCGGAAGCTGCAGACGTCCCATGCCATTCCCTCCGACAACCAAAGAGAGAAGAGTGACAGCAATCGGATGAAACTCAAGCCTGGTTGCGTTTTTCGGCGTGGGCGTAGAATGCCTGCTCGGCCGCCCGCGCCCGAGGCTCCATCGACTTGTGTCGCAGGATTTCGATATCGTCGGCGCTGCACGGCCTGCCGAACAGATAGCCCTGCAGCTCGTCGCAGCCTGCAAGCCGCAACATCACCGCCTGCTGTTCCGTCTCCACGCCTTCGGCCGTGACCGGAATATCGAGCGAACGAGCAAGCGCCACGGTCGCCTGCAGGGTCTCGACGGCGCGGTGGCCCTCCTCCAGCGCCAGAACCATCGACCTGTCGATCTTCATCCGGTCGAAGCCGAACTGCCGGAGATAACCGACGCTGGAAAAGCCTGCCCCGAAGTCGTCAAGCGCAATGCGCAAACCGATCTGCCGGAGCCGCTCCAGTGCAGCCCGCGCCCGCTCGGGACTTTGAATGAAATAGCTTTCTGTCATCTCCAGCACGGTCCGCGACGGCTCGATGCCGGTCTCCTTGAAGACCGCCTGAACACGCGCGACAAATGCCGGATCACGGAACTGGCCCGGCGACACATTGACCGACAGCCGCAGGTCCGGCCAGCTACGCAATTGCTCCAGCGCCTGGCGCAACACGGACATGCCGAGCTGGTCGATCAGACCGCTGGCTTCTGCAATCGGGATAAACACATCGGGCGACACCGGCCCATGTCCGCGTCGATGCCAGCGTGCCAGCGCCTCGACGCTGACCAGTTCGAAGTGCTGGGAACTGACGACCGGCTGATAGACCACGGTAATTTCGCCGCGCTGGATGGCTTCCCTCAAGTCGAGTTCCAGCTGGTTGCGGCTCTCCCGCTCCTCGTCCATCGCCGGGTCATAGACCGTCCAGCGGCCGCGACCGCCTTCCTTTGACGAATACATCGCCATGTCGGCGCGACGAATGATCTCCTCGCCGTCGACACTGCCGGCGGGCGAAGCGCTGAGCCCGATGCTGCAGCCGATCACCACCACCCGCTCGCCAACAGTCAGCGGTTCGCCGAAGAACTGCAGGATGGCGTCGCTGAGCGCGATCGCCCGCGCCTCGACGTCGGCGCCGGAAAGGGCGATGGCAAACTCGTCTCCACCGACGCGGGCGAGCAAGGCGTCTTCGCCGACCAGCATCTGCAGACCGGCCGCAACGCCGCGGATGAGCCGGTCGCCGGTGCCATGCCCATAGGCGTCATTGACTTCCTTGAAGCCGTCGAGATCGAGATAGAGCAACACGACATCCTCGCCGCTTGCCCTGGCATCTTCGACATTTTGCGCCAGCGCCGAGAACAGGCCCTCACGATTGGCGAGCCCGCTCAGCCTGTCCGTCCGTGACAGCTTGATCGCCGCAGCCTCGTCACCGCGCATCCGCCGCACCTCCTTGGTGCCCACGACGAACAGCATCACGCAATAGAATCCGATCAGGACCACGGCGCTGGTCACAAGCCAACGCACCTGCGCCCGGCTGATATCGCCCGGCGCACGCAGATCCCAACCAAGGGCACCCAGCGTCGCTTGTGTCGGCGACAGGATGTCCACCCGATGGGAAATAGCCGGATCGACCTCGTTCAGCGCCAGCCCCGGCAAAACATAGGCCTGACCGATCCGCTTGACCGTATCGGCATTGAGATGGCGCATGAAAATGAGATAGGCGCGCTGGTCAGCGTCCACCGTGACGTCACCGGATTTTGGCCGGATCAGGGCGACACCTGCCACCCCGACGCCCTTGGCCGTCTTGGTAAACCCGAGCGCCTGCGGCATCTCGCCGTCGGGCATCGTCTGGACTTGCTCCAGCAGCCCCGCAACGTCGGATGTCAGATATTCGGTCAGGGGACCGACAATCGACGCACCGTCCGAATAGGCCATGCTGGCAACACCCTGCGCGTCGAGCAGGATGGCCACATCAAACAGGTCGCTTTCGAATGTCATGTCGCCGAAGTTACGGACGACCCAGTCGGCATCGCGTCGCACATAGATGTAGTCGGCGGCATCGTCCCAGGCTGCATAGTCGTTCAGCGTCGCCCCGAGCTGATGTTTGAAGGTTTCTATCGCGCCGACAAGTGTCTCGCGGGACCGTTCCTCGTCTAGGTGGTTGGCATAGCTTGCCACGCGATCGAGCGCTGTCAGCACGATGCTGGTGACGATCACAGCGAGCGCTGCAAAGACAATCAGCATGAATGTCACCGCAAAGCGGCGATCCATCTGGGCACGAAGCCCCCGAATATCAAATGCAGGAAGTCGCATATGTGAACCTTGGCATAAAGATCCACCCTGCGCACAATGTGTTCAATTTAGCTTAACACACTGACAGGCAATGAAAATATCGTTGTTTTAAATTCTTCTTATTCACAGCCTCAAACCTTCCCGGGGTTGCCCGGAAAGGTTGTCTTTTGTCCGACACGGAATGTCATCCGCGCGGCAGGCGATTACCAGGCCGGGATGACGGCGCCCTTGAACTCTTCCTGGATGAAGGCCTTCACGGCATCGCTGTGATAGGATTCGATCAGCGTCTTGACCCAGGCTGCATCCTTGTCGGCCGCCTTCACGGCGATGACGTTGATGTAGGGTGCCTTTTCGCTTTCGCGCGCGATCGGGTCCGTGCCGGGATTGAGGCCCGCTTCGAGCGCGTAATTGGTGTTGATCACCGAAGCGTCGACATCATCGAGAGCACGCGGGAGTTGAGCCGCATCCAGTTCGGCAAAGGTAAGGTTCTTCGGATTTTCGATCACGTCAGCAGGGCCGATCTTCAACCCGGCGCCATCCTTGAACTTGATCAGGCCCTGATCGGCCAGCACCAGCAGCGCACGACCGCCATTGGTCGGATCATTCGGGATCGCAACGGTGGCGCCGTCGGCCAGCTCCGTCAGGCTCTTTATCTTCTTGGAATAGACACCCATCGGGAAGTTAACCGACTGCGCAACACTGACAAGGTCAAAACCGCGATCGGCGACCTGGTTGTCGAGATAGGGCTGATGCTGGAACGAGTTGGCATTGAGATCGCCATCCGTCAGCGCCTGGTTCGGCACGACATAATCAGAGAACTCGAGGATTTCGATGTCGAGGCCCTTGGTCGCGGCAACTTCCTTGACCTTTTCCATGATCTGGGCGTGCGGACCCGGCGTAACGCCGACCTTGATGCTCTCAGCCAGAGCAGTACCGGCAGAGAACAGAGCGGCGAGCGAGGCCGCGAGAATGAGCTTTTTCATGGAATGTCTCCTTGTGTTTTCTGTTTATGACTTGGGAAGGATCAGTTTTTCCGGCTTCGTTTGTCGAAGCGCCGGGCCAGCACATCGCCGGCGCTCTGCACCGCCTGCACCAGCACGATGAGAACCACGACGACGGCCAGCATCACGTCCGGCATGAAGCGCTGGTATCCGTAGCGGATGCCGAGATCGCCGAGACCGCCGCCACCGACAGCGCCGACCATGGCGGAATAACCGACAAGACTGACCGCAGTCATCGTCAGGGCGAGCACGATACCGGGCTTTGCCTCGGCCAGCAGCACCTTGGTGACGATCTGCAGCGGTGTCGCCCCCATGGCGCGTGCCGCCTCGATCAACCCCTTGTCGACCTCGCGAATGGCTGCCTCGATCAACCGGGCAACAAACGGAATGGTCGCGATCGTCAGCGGCACGATGGCGGCCGACGTGCCGATCGATGTGCCGGTGATGAACCGGGTGAAGGGAATGATCGCCACCACGAGAATGATGAAAGGCGTCGAGCGCGCGGCATTCACCACAAGGCCGACGACGCGATTGACGGACGGTGCGGCAAACAGTTCGCCGCGACCGCTTGTCGCGAGAAACACACCAAACGGCAGGCCGATCAGCGTGCCTATGACGCCGGCCACAGCCACCATCTGCAGCGTCTGCAAAAGGGCTTTCAGCAAAAGAGTGAACAGCATTTCAGGCGCCATAGCCGAGCACCTCCGCAGTAAGGCCGGTTTCGGCATAAAAACGGTCGGCACGCGCAACCACATCGGGCGCGGCGGCATAGGACACCACCAGCGAACCATAGGGTTCGCCGGCGATCTCATCGATCGTGCCGGTGATGATGTTGACGTCCGAGCCAAGCTCGCTCATCAGCCGCGAGACCAGCGGCTGTTCGGCGGTGGCGCCAAAGAAATTCAGCCGCACGAACAGGCGGTCGCCCGCGCCGGCAACAGGCTTCAGCCGGCGCGCGATGGCTTCGGGCAGCTTGGTGCCGGCAAGGCCGGACAACAGCGCGCGCGTGGTCTCATGGCTCGGACGGGTGAACACATCGAAAGTGCGCCCCTCCTCGACGATCAGCCCCTTGTCGATCACAGCCACACGCGAAGCGATGGCCTTGACCACCTCCATCTCGTGGGTGATCAGCAATACCGTCAGGCCGAGATCGCGATTGATGGTCTTCAGCAGATCGAGGATCGACTGGGTGGTTTCCGGATCAAGCGCCGAGGTCGCCTCGTCCGACAAAAGGAGCGATGGCTCGGTCGCAAGCGCCCGGGCGATGCCGACGCGCTGCTTCTGGCCGCCGGACAACTCGGCGGGATAACGTCCAGCCTTGTCCGATAGCCCGACCAGATCCATCAGCGGCCCGACCTTGGCCTGGATCGACTTGCGGTCATGGCCGGCAATTTCCAGCGGCAAGGCAATATTGTCGGCGACGGTGCGCGAGGACAAAAGGTTGAAATGTTGGAAGATCATGCCGACGGAACGGCGCAAGCCGCGAAGGCCGGCATCATCCAGACCGCCGACATCGACGCCATCGACAAGAACCTTGCCTGCGCTGGGTGTCTCGAGCCCGTTGACCAGCCGGATCAGCGTCGATTTTCCGGCACCGGAGCGGCCGATAATCCCGGTGATCGCGCCTTTCGGAACCGTATAGTCGACCCCGGCAAGGGCGGTGAAACCGGCCTGGCCGTTGCTGCCGCCGAAATGTTTGGTCACGCCGTCGAAGGCGACCATCGCCCGCTGATCAACGCGGCTCTGGGCAAAGGCACTCGTCATCGCAGCGCTCCCTGCGCGGAAGGCGTCGAAAGTCCGGATAGGGTCATGAAAAGTCTCTTCGGTAGCTGGCCGGATGGCCATGGATCGGGGGTTCTCGCGGTCTTACCCGGAGCAACACATTCGGCACATGAGACGCCGCCTTACCATTCCGATCCCCGTCTTTCAAATTTGCACAACGCGTTTTGCACCGCATTGGAGAAAACTGATCTGCTTATTGCATCGGCCAGAGACAAAACCGAGCAAATGCATTCCGATTTTGGCCCGTCGACGGATAAATCTATCCAAACCGCGTCCACACCGGACGTGGGCGACGTGTCGCAGGTCCAACCTGCGACACGTCAACAATGTCAGACGAAACGCGTCAGGCGACAACGGATACGAACTGATCCTTCGGGCGGCGCACCTTCTTCAGGTTGACCAGCCAGTCGCCTTCATCCGCACGGTAGCCGAGCGGCAGGATGGTCACCGAACGCAGGCCCTTTTCGCGAAGTCCGAGGATCTCGTCGAGCTTGGCGGCATCGAAACCCTCCATCGGGGTCGCATCGACGCCTTCGAAGGCGGCAGCGGCAACCGACATGCCGAAACCGATATAGGCCTGGCGGGCAGCATGCTCGAAGTTTACCGCCGGATCCCGACCCGGATACAGGTTGAGGATCATCTGCCGGTAACTCTCCCAGCCTTCGTTCTTGAAACCGCGCTCGTCATTGACGAGATCGAACATGCCGTTGATGCGATCGGTGGTGTAATTGTCCCAGGCGGCGAAGACGAGCAGATGTGAGCCTTCGGTAATCTGCGACTGGTTCCAGCCGATTTCCTGGATCCTGGCCCGGACCTCGGGATTGGTCACGACGATGACCTCGAACGGCTGCAACCCGCTCGACGTCGGCGCGAGACGGGCGGCCTCGACGATACGCTCGACCTTGTCTTCGGCAACCACCTTGGACGGGTCCATCTTCTTGGTGGCATAACGCCAGTTCAGCTTTTCGATCAGTGCGGACATATGTGTCTCTTCCTGGTTCGACCAGCGACCGTGCAGCCATCAGGAGGGATTGGCCAAAACGGCAATGCTGGTATAGATTAGTGACCAAGCCTACATAGATAACCGACGCGGATGTGCAAGAAGGCACATTCTTGATACCAGGTCACATTGAGGGAAGTGCCATGTGCGACAGCAGTTACGATCCGGCCAAATGTCAGACTGTCAGCGAGATGCTGGCGCGGCTCGGCGACAAATGGACGGTTCTGGTGATCATGATGCTCGCCGACGGCCCGCAGCGCTTCAGCGACCTGAAACGCGCGGTGGTCGGCATTTCGCAGCGCATGCTGACGCTGACACTGCGGGCACTTGAGCGTGACGGCCTCGTTTCGCGCACCGTGCATCCGACCGTACCGCCGAAGGTCGAATATGCCCTGACCGAACTCGGCCGGTCCTTCGGCGAACCGATCAAGGCCATGGGCGGCTGGGTTTTCCGCAATCACGACCTGATCCAAATGGCCCGCGCCGAATTCGACGAACGCAACCCACCTGCCGGTCAGAAACTCGTGCAGCTCGGCTAAGCACCCCCTGAAGCAGAGCCTCGCTCAATCCGCCGTGAAATTGCCCTTCGGAAATTCGGCCGCCAGCGCGCTATACCATTTGCCGCTCTTCTTCACCGTGCGCACCTGGGTGTCATAATCGACATGCACCAGGCCGAAGCGCATCCGATAGCCTTCCGCCCATTCGAAATTGTCCATCAGGCTCCAGGCGAAATAGCCGTGCATCGGATAGCCGTCCTTGATCAGCTCGGCGACCACCGACAGGTGCTCGACATAATAATCGAGCCGCGGCTGGTCATCGACCTCGCCACCTTCGACATCCATGTTGTAGCAAGCGCCGTTCTCAGTGATGTAGCAGGCCGGCAGTTCGTAGCGCGCATAAAGACGCTCGACCAGCGACTTCAACGCCGGCGCATAGACTTCCCAGCCGATATCGGTCTTCACCTTGGATACCGGCGGAGCGCCTATCGTGGCCGGGAATTCGGCCCCGGGCGTCGGATCGTCCGAGACGCGCATCGGCGTGTAATAGTTCAGCCCCCACCAGTCGAGTTTCTGGCTGATGATCTCAAGGTCTTTCTCCTTGATCTCCGGCATGCGCGCGCCCAAAGCCGACAGGAAGTCAGCCGGATATTCGCCCTTGAACACCGGATCGAAGAACACGCCATTGTGGAACTGGTGCGCCCGCTCTGCAGCAGCAATGTCTGCGGCACTCTCAGAGCCCGCCAATGTTTCATGCGCATTCAGCACCAGGCCGACCGGTACAGTCGGCGCGATCTCGCGGATCGCCTGGACACTCAGGCCATGGGCGAGATTGGTGTAATGCAGCGCATGCAGCGCCGCATCCATGTTTTGCTCGCCCGGCGCATGAATGCCGTAGAGATGCGACAGCCAGACCGAGCACCACGGCTCGTTGAAAGTCGCAACCGCATCGAGCCGGTCGCCGAGCCGCTCCATCACCACCTTGGTATAGCGCTGGAACGCATAGGCGGTCGAGCGCGCCGTCCAGCCGCCATCCCCCATCAGGGCCAGCGGCAGGTCCCAGTGATAAAGCGTCGCATAGGCCTTGATGCCGCGCGCCTTCAACCCGTCGACCAGCCTGTCATAAAAGTCCAGACCGGCCTCGTTGATCGGCCCGGTGCCTTCCGGAACGATGCGCGGCCAGGCGATCGAGAACCGGTAGCCGCTGACGCCCATGGCCTTGATCAGGTCGAGGTCACTTTCCCAGCGATTGTAGTGATCGCAGGCAACGTCGCCATTGTGGCGGCCGAAAACCCGGCCCGGCATGTTGGAAAACGCATCCCAGATCGACGGCTTGCGCCCATCCGCCTTCGACGCCCCCTCGATCTGGAACGAGGCGGTCGCCACGCCAAACAGGAAATCACCGGGGAAACGGTCGGCAAACAGTTTCGGATCGATCATCGACTGGCTCCTTCGTCTCGGCGGACATGGACCGCCGCACAATATCGAAAGCGGTTTAGAACAAAGCCAAGACGGGGTGAAGACGGGCGGAACAAAAAACTGCAACGTTGCAGGAAATCCACCCTCCCCTTGAGGGGGAGGGTCGGAGCAAAGCTCCGGGGTGGGGTGACCTCGGCGTAGACGAAGCGATCACCCCCACCCGCGCGTTCCGCGCGACCTCCCCCCTCAAGGGAGAGGTAGGAGGCAAGCCTCAGAGCTTGACCCAGCCGCCATTCTTCTTCGACGACTCGATGCACGCCTCGACGAAGGCGACACCTTTCACCCCGTCATCGATCGTCGGATAGACCACCGCCGGATCGACCTTGGCCCCGGTCCGCGCCGCGTTGATCGCCAGGGCCGCTTCCGTATAGATCGTCGCAAAGGCTTCGAGATAACCTTCCGGATGCCCGCTCGGGATGCGGGTGACGCGGGCAGCCGCAGAACCGGCACCGGCACCGCCACGGGTAACCAGCTGCTTCGGTTCGCCGAGCCGGGTGAACCAGAGATAGTTCGGATCGGCCTGCGTCCATTCGATGCCGGCCTTGGTGCCATAGACGCGCACTTTCAGGCCGTTCTCGTGCCCGGTCGCCACCTGGCTGCACCACAGCAGACCCTTTGCCCCCCCCTTGAAGCGCAGCATCACATGGGCATTGTCATCGAGGCGACGCCCTTCGACAAACGTGTGCACATCGGCCGCCAGTTCATCCAGATCGAGGCCGGAAATGAACGAACCGAGATTATAGGCATGCGTGCCGATGTCGCCGGTCGAGCCGCCGGCGCCCGACTGCTTCGGATCGGTGCGCCAGGCCGCCTGCTTCTGGCCGGTCTGCTCGATCGGTTCCGCCAGCCAGTCCTGCGGATATTCCATCTGCACCAGGCGGATATCGCCAAGTTCGCCGTTCTGCACCAGTTCGCGCGCATGACGCACCATCGGATAGCCGGTATAGTTATGGGTCAGGATGAACAGCGCATTGGCCTTGTTGGCCACCGCTTTCAGCTTTTTCGCGTCTTCGAGGTTCGAGGTCACCGGCTTGTCGCAGATGACATGGATGCCGCGCTCTAGAAAAGCCTTGGCCGCCGGATAGTGAACATGGTTCGGCGTGACGATCGACACCGCCTGGATGCCATCCGGCCGGAGCGCTTCCTTTTCCGCCATCTCCTCGAAGGAGCCATAGCAGCGCTCAGGATCGAGCCCAAGCTCACGCCCGGACGACAGCGACTTTTCCGCCGTCGATGATAGAGCGCCGGCCACCAGTTCATACTGGTCGTCGATCCGCGCCGCGATACGATGTACAGCACCAATAAAGGCACCCGATCCGCCACCCACCATGCCGAGCCGGATCTTCGGGTTCCGTTCTTCCGTCTTGCCTGCTTCGATCGCCATAGCGTCGTTCTCCCAAATGATAATGTTGCTCCGGGGGATACCCCCCCTCTACCCTGCCGGGCATCTCCCCCACACGGGGGGAGATCGAGTGTCGAACCGCTTCTCCAAAAAGGAACGCCAAGAACGAAGGAACACCAAGACCGGCGGCCAATCTCCCCCCGTGTGGGGGAGATGTCACGGAGTGACAGAGGGGGGTACTCCTGGCGTTCCGGGTTGAATATCCCTCCTCAGAACAGCTCTCTCAGAGCCCCAGCATCCGCCGGTTGGCCGCATCGTCCGTGCCGCTCGAGGCAAAATCGTCGAAGGCATGCTCGGTCACCCGGATGATATGCGCCTTGACGAATTCGGCCCCTTCGCGGGCGCCGTCTTCCGGATGTTTCAGCGCGCATTCCCATTCGACCACGGCCCAGCCGTCGAAATCATTGGCTGCCATCTTCGAAAAGACCGCACCAAAGTCGACCTGACCGTCGCCGAGCGAGCGGAAGCGGCCGGCCCGGTTGACCCAGCCCTGATAGCCGCCATAGACGCCCTGCCGGCCGGTCGGGTTGAATTCCGCGTCCTTGACGTGGAACATCCTGATCCGGTCGTTGTAGATGTCGATATTGTCGAGATAATCCAGGCACTGCAGCACATAGTGCGACGGGTCGTAGAGCATGTTGGCGCGCGGATGGTTTTTCACCCGCTCGAGGAACATCTCGAAGGTGACGCCGTCATGCAGGTCTTCGCCCGGATGGATCTCATAGCAGACGTCAACGCCCTGCTCGTCAGCATAGTCGAGGATCGGCGTCCAGCGACGGGCCAGCTCGTCAAAGGCGGCCTCGACCAGACCGGCCGGCCGCTGCGGCCACGGATAGATATAGGGCCAGGCGAGCGCGCCGGAAAAGGTCGCATGCGCCTTGATGCCGAGATTGCGGGAGGCCTTGAGCGCGTATTTCACCTGTTGCACGGCCCACTCCTGACGCGCCTTCGGATTGCCGCGCACTTCCGGTGCGGCAAAACCGTCGAAGGCCTCGTCATAGGCCGGATGCACGGCGACCAACTGGCCCTGCAGATGGGTGGAAAGTTCGGTGATCTCGACGCCGTTCGCCCGCGCCACGCCGGCAAGCTCGTCGCAATAATCCTTGGATTCTGCCGCCTTCTTCAGGTCGATCAGCTGGCCGGCCCAGGTCGGTACCTGCACGCCGAAATAGCCTTTTTCCGCTGCCCACTTGGTGATCGAATCCCACGAATTGAATGGCGCGGCATCGCCCGCAAACTGGCCGAGAAAGATGGCCGGCCCTTTGATCGTCTTCATACTTTTCTCCTCCCGGGAACGCTCCTGCAACGTTCCCGTAAACGGTTACAGGACTTGCAAAAACGAGACAATGGCATTGATCACGTCGACAGCAATCTGCCCGGGAAAACCCGGGCAGACCTTGGTATGGGGCTTGGCCGAACTCAGAAAGGCGAGTCCGGGAAGTAGTAGTTCTGCGCATTGTCCTTGGTGATCAGCGTCGCGTCGAGAACATAGGTGCCGTGAACCGGAACCTGGTCGTAGATCGCGGCAGCTGTCAGCTCCATCGCTGTACCAACCATGGACGGCGGATAGAGAACGTCGACCGGGATCATCTTGTCGCCGTCCATGACCTTCTTGATCATGTCCTTGGAGCCGGCACCGGCCACGACATACTGGATGTCGGTGCGCTTGGCCTGCTCGATCGCCTGCAGCACGCCGACGGCCATGTCGTCGTCCTGGCACCAGACCACGTCGATCTTCGGATATTTGGTCAGGTAGTCCTGCATGACCTTGAAGGCGTCGTCGCGGTTCCAGTTGCCGAACTGGCGGTCGAGAACCTTGACGTTCGAGCCGGCAATGCCCTTGTCAAAACCGTCCTGGCGCTGCTGGTCGATCGGGATCGGCATGCCGCGGATGACGACGACTTCGGCATCCGGCGTATTGTCGGCAATATACTTGCCGGCGACTTCACCAAGCGCCGGATTGTTGCCGGCGACATAGAGGTCACGAACCGAATTGTCGTTGGTGCTCGGCGCACGGTCGACGATCGACACGAACGTGCCCTTGCCCTTGATTTCCTTGATCGCGTTGACCAGCGGATCCGGATCGGTCGGCAGGATAACCAGCGCATCGATGCCCTGGGTTTCCAGATCCTGCAGCGCATTGGCCTGGCTTGCCGGATCCGGCGAAGTCTTGACGATGACGTTGAGGCCCGGATGCTCCTTCATCAGAAGCTCGGCAACGCGGTTCGCATGGTAGACGACACCGGCCGTCCAGCCGTGGTCGGCGGCCGGAATGGAGACGCCGATCGTCTTCGTGTCCTGGGCCTGCGCGGCAGTGAAGATCGCCGTCAGCGCCGTCATCGCGACGGCAAGTCCCATCAGTTTCTTGTGCATTGGTTTCCTCCCAAAGTGCCTAGGGTCATTTCAGTGACGGACCGGGCGACCCTCCTGCCCGGTCACGACTTACGCCTTGCGCGCCAGCGAACGCTGGACGAGCATCGCGATGATGATGATCGTGCCCTGGATGGCGCCGATCAGATATTCGGAAATAAAGTTCGACAGCAGCATGATATTGCCGACGAGTTCGAGGATGAAGGCGCCGCAGATCGTGCCCCAGACGCGACCGGCGCCACCTTTCAGCGCAGTGCCGCCGACGACGACCGCGGTGATCGCCTGCAGTTCCCACAGGATGCCGGTCGTGGCCGATGTCGATCCCAGCCGCGGCACATAGAGCAGCACGGCGATCGCCACGCAGAGACCCTGGATGATGAAGGCGATCGTGCGCACCCGATCCACGGCGATGCCGGAATAACGCGCCACGTCTCGGCTCGACCCGACCGCCACCACATGGCGACCATAACGCGTACGGTAAAGGATGAAGGCGGCGATCGCCGTCACGATCAGGATAATCAGGATCGGCAGCGGCATGCCGAGGAACGAACCGAAATAAACGGGGCGATACAGTTCCTGCTGTTCGGGGGAACGCAGGGTGATCGCCCCGCCCTGGGAGAGCCAGGTGGTCAGGCCGCGATAGATGCCCATCGTGCCGAGCGTCGCGATAAAGGGTTCGATCTTGCCGACCGTTGTGATCAGGCCATTGGCGAGGCCGCAAAGCGAACCGATCACCACGGTCAGGACCGCGGCCGTCGCCAGCATCAGCGCCGGATCGGCAATCACGCCGGAATTCATGAACAGGATCATCAGGCTGGCGACGAAGGCCACCATCGAACCGACCGAGAGATCAAGGTCGCCCGAGGAGATCACGAAGGTTGCGCCGACCGCGATGATCGCGATGAAAGCCGAGCGGGTCGCGACATTGGCCAGGTTGTTGAGGCCGATGAAATTCGGATTGACCATGGCGCCGACGATCAAAAGCAGCAGCAAGGCCGCAAACGGCGCAACGGCACGCAGATCGACATCGCGCCAGGTGCGCCGGCCGCGGATTTCAGGTGTGCTCTCAGTCTCGGCAGTCGTGTTCACGGGTCGTCTCCTCCCGGGCGGGCGCTTTTGATACGGCCCTGCCCCATGTCACTTGTCTGTGGCGCGATGCGTGATCCGGCAGAGCCGGACCCGTCAGCTGGCCAATTGTCTCTTCAGTCCGGCGGCGTAGCGCATGATCACCTGCTCGCTGATCTCCTCGCCTTCCAGTATGCCGACCATCCGCCCCTCGCGCATCACCGCCACCCGAGTGCAAAGCCCGATCACTTCCGGCATTTCCGAGGAAATCACGATGATCGAGCGCCCTTCGCGGGCGAGTGCTGCAATGAAATGATAGATCTGCTGCTTGGTCCCGACATCGATGCCGCGCGTCGGCTCGTCGATGATGATGATCTGCGGCTCGATCTCCATGATCTTCGCCAGCAGCAGCTTCTGCTGGTTGCCGCCCGACATGCGCCCGACCCGCACCCTGTCATCACGCACACGGATATCGAAGCGCCGCTTGGCCCGCGCCATCGCCTTCGCCTCGCTCGACGGGTCGAGATAGCCGTGACGGATATGCTGATCGATCGCCTGCAGCGTCAGGTTCGCCGTCATGCCCTCGCCGAGCAGCAGGCCCTTTCCCTTGCGGTCCTTGGTCATGTAGGCCAGCCCGCGCCGGTTCGCCTCGCGAAAATCCTCCGGCAGAAGGTCCGTGCCCTTCAGCTGGACGACACCCGAAAGACGCGGCCGCAAACCGGCAACCGCCTCCATCAACTCCGTGCGGCCGGAGCCGATCAGGCCGGAAAAGCCGAGCACTTCGCCCTTTTTCAGCTCGAAGCTGACACGCTTCACATAACCGGTGCTCAGATCCTGGACCGAAAGCACCACCTCTTCATCGACATTCGGCTCATGCTTGGTCGGATAGAGACTGGAAAGTTCGCGCCCGACCATCAACTGCGCGATGGATTCCCCGTCGAGCACGGCAGTCGGCGCCGTCTTCACCCATTGGCCGTCCCTAAGCACGGTGACCCGGTCGGTCAGCTCCATCACCTCGTCGAGCTTGTGGCTGACAAAGACGAAGCTCGTGCCCTGGTCGCGCAGCTTGCGCACCTGGGCAAACAGCACATCCGTCTCTTCCCGCGACAAGACCGCGGTCGGCTCGTCCATGAACACGATGCGCGCCTTGCGGCTGATCGCCTTGGCGATCTCGACCATCTGCTTGTCGGCCACCGCCAGCGAACTGATCAGCGCATCCGGGTCGATCGGCGAACCGAGCTGGTTGAGCGCCCGCACTGTCTCGGCCCGCATGAACTTGCGATCGAGCACACCGAAGCGCGTCACCTCGCGCCCGAGAAACAGGCTCTCGCTAACGGTCAGATGGTCCGCAAGATTGAATTCCTGGTGGATCAGCACGATGCCCAGCGCCTCGGCCGCACCATTGGGCGGCAGAATAACTGGCTGGCCATCCAGCAGGATGCGCCCGGCGGTTGCCTGCTCGAAACCCGACAGGATCTTCACCAGCGTCGATTTTCCAGCGCCGTTCTCGCCCATCAGTGCATGCACCTCGCCGGGCAGCACGTCGAAGTCGACGCTGAACAGCACCTGCACGTCGCCAAATGATTTCGAGATACGTTCTGCCACGAGCACGGCTTTGCGCGCTTCGTCCCCGGTCCCAGTCATGCAATCCTCCCGGCGGCTCCTCAACCGCTATGCTGACCTATGTAAAGGTTTACATGATCGATGTAAAGGTTTACATCATCCATTCACAGGGATGTTTTACCGCCCTCTCGGCTTTCGCAGCCGCAGCACAGCAGATAGGGTCTCCAACGATTCCATATGGATAGGGGGATGGGGCAACGTGCCGAATTCAGCGCCGGCCACGATTGATGATGTTGCACGCATTGCCGAGGTGTCGATCGCCACGGTGAGCCGTGCCATCCATACGCCCGACAAGGTCGCCAAGACCACCCGCCAGCGCGTCAACCAGGCGATCGCGATCACCGGCTACACCACCAATGCCATGGCCCGCTCGCTGCGCATGGGCCGCTCCAACATGATCCTGATCCT
This sequence comes from Rhizobium sp. 18065, assembly GCF_902706095.1. GTDB lineage: Bacteria > Pseudomonadota > Alphaproteobacteria > Rhizobiales > Rhizobiaceae > Allorhizobium. Next base: position 301,433 of record NZ_CACSJP010000004.1, on the reverse strand, counting down.
GGCGCCGGACATTGGCGATCCGAATTTCTCCACCACGCTGATCGGGCTTGAAAACGAGGCCCGCGCCCATGGCTTCGGCGTGCTGATCGGCCACACGCAGAATGATCCCGAACGCGGGCTGGAATACCTGAAATTCCTGAGCTCCGGCCAGGCTGCCGGCCTGGTGTTGTTCACCGGCCACGAACCCTTCGGCCATCAGGTCATCGGCCAGCGCCTGCCGCCGTCAGTGGCCGTCTTCGAACCGGTCTTCGGCTCGAAGACCTCTTATGTCGGCGTCGACGACACGGCCGGAGCCCGCAAGGCCGCCGAACATCTTCTCTCGGCCGGCCATCGCCGCATCGCCTTCATCGGCGATGCCAAGACCAGGCTCGGCCACCAGCGCCGCCGCCAGGGCTACGACCTCGCACTCGATGCCGCCCGCATTCCGCCAGACCACCGTCTGGTGCTGGAAGGTGACGGCACGATCGAGAGCGGCCGGCTCGCCGTCGAGCAACTGTTCATGCGCGATACGTTGCCGACCGCCTTCATGTGCGTCAACGACGCGACAGCCGTCGGCGTCATCAACGGCCTGACCGCCCGCGGCTACGACCTGCCGCGCGACTTCTCGATCATCGGCTTCGACGATGTGCCGCAGGCAACCTATGTCAACCCGGCCCTGACCACGATCCGCCAGCCTCGCAGCGCCATCGGCCGCCAGGCGATGGCGCTGCTGCTGGAAACACTCGCCGAGCGCCCGACCGAGCGACGCGAAATCCTGATCATGCCGGATCTGATCGTACGCGGCTCGGTGACGGGACCGGCGAGACGGTAGCGGACGGACCTGCTGTCTACGGCCTCCACCGTCATCAGGCGCTTTGTGGCATGGCCCGGGATGCTGGCGAGCAAGACACCCCGAAACCGTCATCCTCGGGCTTGTCCCGAGGATCTGCTGCAGACTGCCAGGAACCCGACCCAAACCGTTGAGCGACGCAGCAAGCCTCGGCAGATGCTCGGGACAAGCCCGAGCATGACGTCAACCGCATAAAAAAGCCGGGACACTCGCATGTCCCGGCCCAATCGCATCACATCAACCTACATCTCAAACGTAGCGATTGACCACGTTCTCCAGCAGTTCCTGCTGGCCCGACTTCGGCTGCGGATTGACGTTCTTGGTCTCGACACGGGCAGCGATCGCTTCGAGGCTTTCTTCGCCGCGCAGCATCGTCTGGTTTTCGGCCTTGTCCCAACCGGCGTAGCGTGATGCCAGCGGACCCGAGAGCGCCTTGTCCTCGATCATCTTCGCCGCAGCCTTCAGGCCACGGGCGCAGCAATCCATGCCGCCGATATGACCGATCAGCAGGTCGGCCGGATCGATCGACTGGCGGCGCAGCTTGGAGTCGAAATTGGTGCCACCCGAGGTGAAACCGCCGCCGGCGAGAACCTGGTAATAGGCCAGAGCCATTTCCGGAACATTGTTGGGGAACTGGTCGGTATCCCAGCCGGACTGGTAGTCGTTGCGGTTCATGTCGATCGAGCCGAAAATGCCGAGTGCATTGGCCAGCGCCAGTTCATGCTCGAAAGTATGGCCGGCCAGGATCGCATGACCCTGTTCGATATTGACCTTCACTTCCTTCTCGAGACCATAGGTCTTGAGGAAGCCGTAGACGGTCGCAACGTCGTAGTCATACTGGTGCTTGGTCGGTTCCTGCGGCTTCGGCTCGATCAGCAGCGCGCCCTTGAAGCCGATCTTGTGCTTGTATTCGACCACGAGGTTGAGGAAGCGGCCCATCTGGTCCAGTTCCCGCTTCAGGTCAGTGTTGAGCAGGGTTTCATAACCTTCGCGACCACCCCAGAGCACATAGTTCTCGCCGCCCAGACGCATGGTCGCATCCATGCAGGTCTTGACGGTCGCCGCACTGAAGGCAAACACATCCGGATCCGGATTGGTCGAAGCACCCGACATGTAGCGGCGGTGCGAAAACAGGTTCGCCGTGCCCCAGAGCAGCTTGACGCCGGTCTCGGACTGCTTCTTTTCGAAGTAGTCGACGATCTCGTTCAGGTTCTTTGTGTTCTCGGCAAAGCTGTCGCCTTCCGGACGCGCGTCGGCATCGTGGAAGCAATAGTAGGGCGTGCCGAGCAGGCTGAACATTTCGAAGGCGACATCCGCTTTCAGCTTCGCCTTGTCCATGCCGCTGCCATACCAGGGGCGATCGAAGGTGCGGCCGCCGAAGGGGTCTCCGCCTTCCCAGGCGAACGTGTGCCAATAGGCGATGGCAAAGCGCAGATGCTCTTCCATGCGCTTGCCGGCGACCATTTCATCGGGGTTGTAGTGGCGATAGGCCAGCGGATTGGTGCTGTCGGTGCCTTCGTATTTGATCTTGGCGATATCGCCGAAAAAGCCAGTGCTCATGGATAGTTCCTCCTTGGTTGAATATTTGTCCCGCCCTTGAAGGCGGGATGAATTTCAAAGCCCCTTGATCGCCGGATAGACCGAGCGATAGCGGCGATAAGCCTCCTCGTAGGCACCCGACAGCGCCGCGACCGGCGCAATCGTTTCGGCGGTCTCAGGCGCCGTGCACACCGACAGGGGATCAGCCCCGGTCGCCGCAATCAGGCCGAGCCGGGCCGCGCCGAAGGCCGCACCGAAATCGCCGTCAGCCGGCACATCGACGGGCAAGCCAAGTGCCGTTGCAATCGACGCCAGCCAGTAGCGCGAGCGCGAGCCGCCGCCGATGGCGGTGACACGATCGATCTTCGTGCCTGCGGATTTCAGCGCCTCGAGGCTGTCGCGGATGGCAAAGGTCACGCCCTCGACGACCGCCTGGGTCAGCACCGCGCGGCTGGAATCATGGCCAAGCCCGATAAAGGCACCGCGGATTTTTGCATCGTTGTGCGGCGTGCGCTCGCCGGAGAGATAAGGCAGGAACGTCACGCCGGTCGGCGCCTTGAGATCGTCGCCCAGTTCAGCGGTCAACTCACCCGCCGATTTGCCCGTGACGCCGGAATGCCAGTTCAGTGCATCGGTGGCCGAAAGGATGACGCCCATCTGGTGCCAGGTGTTCGGCAGCGCATGGCAGAACGCATGCACCGCGCTTTCCGGCTTCGGCAGATAGGAACCATTGGCGGCAAAGAGAACGCCGGACGTGCCCAGCGACACGAAGGCCTGACCTTCGGCGACCGTGCCCATGCCGCAGGCCGAAGCCGCATTGTCCCCTGCCCCGCCGGCAACGACGACATCGGAACCGACGCCCCATTTCGCTGCCAGTTCACCGCGCAGGGTACCCGCACGCTCCGTCCCCTCGACCAAGCCGGGCATCTGCTCCACGGTCAGGCCAGTCGCGGCGAGAAGCTCCGGCGACCACGCGCGTTTGCCGGTGTCGAGCCAGGCCGTGCCAGCCGAATCCGACATGTCGGAGAGGTATTCACCTGTGAGCCAGAGCCGGAGGAAATCCTTGGGCAGCAGCACCTTGGCGACCTTGGCAAAGGTGTCCGGTTCATGCTTGGCCACCCAGGCGAGCTTGGGCGCAGTAAAGCCGGGAAACACGATATTGCCGGTCAGCGCACGGAACCGCGGATCGGCGTCGAGGGCCGCCGCTTCTTCGTGGCTGCGCGTGTCATTCCACAGAATGCAGGGACGCAGCACCCGGTCCTTGGCGTCGATCAGGGTCGCACCATGCATGTGCCCCGAAAGACCGATCCCCTTGACGGCGGCAAGTTCTTTGGCATGCGAAGCCTTGAGCGCGCCGACAGCCTCCTCCGCCGCGCGGATCCAGTCGCCCGGCGCCTGCTCGGACCAGCCGGAATGAGGCCGCTGGACGGTCAGTGCCGCATGACCGACACCGATCACCCGCTGACTGCCATCAATCAGCATCGCCTTGATGCCCGATGTTCCAAGATCCAAACCGAGATACATAGTTTCCTCCCTTTTCAACTGCTCAGAACCCGGCCGCCATGCGTCCTGTGGGCCAAGCTGCATTCGCCTTTGCCCGTCAGGGCAGATTGTCCTTCAAGAATATGTCGAGCCGAATACGCTCTTGCGCAGCCACCACCGGCAAACCGTCGGCCTTGGCTTTCAGCACCCGGATGGCGCTACGCACCTCGTGGCCGGCATCCTGGTTGAGCACCGCATCAATCAGGCCGGCATTGAGCGCGGAGCGTGTCGTGTCTGTCAGTTCATGCGCGATGACCGCCGGCCTGGTCGATGACGTCACCTTTTCCAGCGCCCGCACCAGACCGCGGTTGCCGGCACCCAGGCTGTAGAGACCGATGATGTCGTCACGCTCGGCAAACAGCCGGCCGACCAGCGCCTCGACTGTGGCCGGATCATCGCGACCCTCAAGCACGGGCAGGATCTCGAACCGGGGGAAGTCCTTGGCCATCACGGTTTCGAACGCCTCGCAACGCTCGCGATGGTCGCGCACCAGCATCGAGCCGGCAAGAACGGCAACGGCGCCATCGCGGCCGCCGAGAAACCGCCCGAGCAGGCTGGCAGCCGTGCGGCCCGCCGCAGCATTGTCGATCCCGGCATAGTGATCGCGGCTTGATCCCGACAGGTCCGAGACGAGCGTGACCAAAGGTACACCGGCGGCGGCAACACGATTGGCAGCCTCGACCACGTCCGGCGCATCGACGGCGACAAACGCAATGCCGGCTGGCGCGCCGACAAGCGCCGCATCGAGCGCGCCAGCCAGTGCCGTCGCATCAAAGGCTGGCACATCGATCAGCCGGATCGCAATCCGTTCCACGGCCGCATGTCCCGTCGCCTCATCCAGCGCGAGCCTGAGGCCACGCATGAAGGAATTGTCATTGGAGGGAATGATGAAGGTCAGCGGATAGGTCCGCCCCTTGGCAAGATTGGCTGCCGCCACATCGCGCACGAATCCGAGCGACGATACCGCCTGATCCACCTTGTCGCGGGTCCGCGCACTCACACCCGGCCGCCGGTTCAGGACCCGGTCAACGGTTGCAAGGCTGACCCCGGCATGGACCGCGATGTCATGGACGGTTGGCTTCATGAATTCCTCCGGCGCCTGTCCTAGCGCAGGAGATGAGGTACGTAAATCAAAAAAAGATGTACGTACCTCATTTTCGATCAACAAAAAGCCGCAACCCTTTCGAGTGGCGGCTTTTCGATAGGCAGAATGCTTAGTGACCGGCGCCAGCCGGGGCTGCGGCTTTGGGTTTCTTCAACAGCAGCGTCATGAACACCAGGGAGCCGAAGAGGAATGTCAGTCCCATGAAGATGTCCATGAAGGACAGCAGCGTGGCCTGCTGCGTGACGATGCCGGCGAGCTTCTGAACCGCGACGGTGCTGCCGTCCAGACCATAGGCGTCGTAGTTCGCCCCGACGCTGTTCAACCAGTCGAGTGCCGCTGGGTTGCCCCAGTCAAGCTGCTCGGACAGGCGGGCAAAATGATCGTCGGTGCGCTGGGTGATCACCGTGTTGATGATCGCAAGGCCAACGGCGCCGCCGAGGTTTCGCGTCAGGTTGAACAGGCCGGATGCGTTTTTCATCCGATCCGGAGGCAAGGTGCCAAGCGCGATATTGTTGATCGGCACCATGCAGATCATCAGCGAGCAGCCGCGCAGGATCTGCGGAATGAGCAGCTCGTAGAAGTCCCAATCGGCCGTGATCCCGGTCATCATGTAGGTACCGGCCGCAAAACCGCCGAAGCCCATCATCATCATCACCCGAGGATCGAGCTTGCTCGACAGGATGCCGGCGATCGGCGCCGTCAGGAACATCGCGGCGCCCGAGACGAACATGGTCTGGCCGATCATCAGCGAATCGTAGTGCCGAATGCGACTGAGATAGAGCGGATAGAGGTATGTCAGGCCATAAAGACCGACCCCCATGACGAACGAGAACAACGAGCCGAAGGCAAAATTCGCATTCGAAAACGCCCGTAGGTCGACGACGGGAAGCTCGACCTTGAAAACCCGGCGGAAGAAGATCGCCCCGCCGATCACCATGGCAATGGTGCCCATGACGATATGGTGGTCGTTGAACCAGTCCTTGTTGTTGCCTTCTTCCAGCACGAATTCCATCGAGCCGAGGAACACCGCCATGGAAGCGAGGCCCCACCAGTCGAATTTCTTCATCAGGCTGTGGTCCGGCTGGTCGAAATCGATCAGGCTCCAGGTCGTCGCCGCCACGATGATGCCGGGTATGACATTGATCAGGAACAGCCAGTGCCACGACATGGCATGGCTGATATAGCCCCCGATCGTCGGTCCGATCGTCGGTGCTAGCGTGGCGACAAGCCCGATCATCGGCGAAACGATATTGCGCTTGGATGGCGGGAAGATCGTGAAGGCTGCGACGAAGACGGACGGGATCATGCCGCCGCCGATGAAGCCCTGGATCGCACGGTAGACGATCATCTGTTCGATATTGGTGGCCGTCGCCGCCAATGCGCTGGCCAGCGTAAAACCGCCGGCGCAGATCGAGAACAGGACGCGTGTCGACAGGATCCGGGCCAGAACGCCGGACAGCGGGATCATGATGACTTCGGCGATCAGATACGACGTCTGGACCCAGGCAACCTCGTCATTGCTGGCGCCAAGGCCCGCCTGGATTTCGGACAGCGAGGCCGAGACGATCTGGATATCGAGGATCGACATGAACATGCCGAAGACCATCGCCAGGAAGGCGATGACGCGCTTCGGATCCATGCGCTCTTCCGCCCCCGAGGCCGAGCCAAGGGTGGGTGATGCTGTGCTTGCAACGGCCATGACGCGGCCCCTTTTCTAGCAGATCCGCTTACTGCGCAGCGACGGCATGGGCCTCAGGCGCTGTACGGGTGTCGACATCGACGATCACGCTGAGACCGGCGCGCAGGTGCCCCTGATCCAGAGCCTCCTGCGGAAGCGCGATCCGCACGGGAACGCGCTGCACTACCTTGGTGAAATTGCCGGTGGCATTTTCGGCAGGCAGCATCGAGAAGATGGCACCCGAGGCTGGTGCGATCGAGGTCACCGTGCCTTCAAGCGGATCGTCACCATAGGCATCGACATGGATCGAAACCTTCGAACCGGGCACCAGATGGGCGATCTGCGTTTCCTTGAAATTCGCCTCGATATAGAGGTCGCGGACGGGAACGAGAGCGGCAAGACGCTTGCCTGCAGAGACCAGATCGCCGGCCTGAACCGAAAGATTACCGATGACCCCGTCATAGGGAGCCTTGAGAACCGTGAAGTCGAGGTCGCGCTGGGCCTTGTCGATTGCCAGTTCCTGCACCTTGACGGTGTTCAGCGCTTCATCGCGCTGTGCCTTGAGAAGAGAAACATTGGCTTCGGCAGAAGACACTGCCGCTTCCCCCGCGACCAGGTTTGCCTTGGCCTGCTCAAGCGCGATCGTCGCATTGTCGAGGTCGGCTGTGGTCCCGGCAGACTTGGCCGCCAGATCCTTGGCCCGCTTCTCGGTGATCTGCGCGCCGCGCACGCTGGCTTCCAGCGCGCCCTGCTGTGCCTTGGTCTGCGCCAGGCTGGCCTCGCCACCGGAGATCTGTGCATCCATGCGCAGGACCGCGAGTTCGGCGCTCTGCCTGTTGGCGACAGCCTGTTCATAGGCGATGCGATAATCGCCACCATCGAGCGTCACCAGTGGATCGCCTGCCTTGACGACCTGGTTGCCGGTGACGTTCACCGTCTCCACGTAGCCGGCAATCTTCGGCGAAATGATCGCAATGTCACCTTCGATATAGGCATCATCCGTCGACACCATAAACCGGCCATTGGTCCACCACTCATAGCCGAACCAGATGCCTGCACCGGCGATCGCAAGACCGATGACCGGCAGCACGAGGCTGCGGCGCTTCTTGGCGACTGCAGGCGCAGCTGTTTCGACAGGGGTGGCCCCGGCATCTTGCGGTGTGGCCGGCACGGCCTCATTCCTGTCTTCGACGGGAGGAGCGGAACGAAGGGCGGTGGATCTTTGCGTGACGGACATGGGCTAAAACCGGGGCGTTGGTGAAGAAACTATTCGAACTGAACCGTTCGGTTCGATTGACATATAGACTTTCGTGACGCATATCAAGATGCATAAAGCGGCTTCACGTCTCGAAAACTGACATGAGTTAATTATTTGGACCGATCATGAGCCAACCGACGACAAAACCGAACGAAACACAGGAGCAGCCGCCTGCGGCAGCGCCCGGATTGAGCCGTTTTGCCGCCGGCGAAGATCCGATCAAGCGCGGCCAGATTCTCGACGGTGCAAAGCGCGTCTTCATGAAGATGGGCTATGACGCTGCCAGTATGAATGACGTGACCCGTGAAGCCGGTGTCTCCAAGGGCACGATCTATGTTTACTTCCAAAGCAAGGAAGAGCTGTTCGCCGCCCTGATCGAGCGCGCCAAGGGGCTGTTTGCCGAACAGATGCGCGAACTGCTGGAGCAGAGCACCAGCGCCGAGGACGGGTTGCGCCGCTTCGGCCTCGCCTTTGCCCACCAGGTCATCAACACGGACATGATTCCGTCCATGCGCGTTGTCCTGGGGGTGATCGATCGCATGCCGTCGCTCTGCCAGCGGTTTTTCGCTGGCGCCCCGACCAATGCCAAGACAGTGCTGCGCGCCTTCCTCGAGCGTCATGTCGAAAGCGGACAGTTGCACATCGACGACAGCGAGCTGGCAGCGCGCCAGTTCATCGATCTGGCCATCGGCTCCTATTTCAGGGAGCGGCTGTTCAATCAGCTGCCGACAGACATCACTCAGGCCGAAATAGAACGGGTGGTCGACAGTGGCCTGAAGCTTTTCCTCGGCGCATACAGCCCGCCGGCACCGGAAAACACCTGAGCCTGGACGGAACTCGCCGCCTTATCGGACGACGCCCGACTTACCTGCCGCCCCGACCCTTGCCATCTGCGATCATTTGCCCCATTTGCTGTTGCTCAACCCCTCTGTTTAGCACGGAAAACACCGAATGCAGGATCTCCTTCTACTCGCTCAAGACCCCGCCGCCTGGATCGCACTGGTTACGCTGATCATCATGGAAGTCGTGCTCGGCATCGACAACCTCGTCTTCATCTCCATCCTGACGAACAAGCTGCCGGCGGAATCGCGAGAAAAGGCTCGCCGCGTCGGTATCGGCCTTGCTCTCGTCATGCGCCTGGCGCTGCTGGGAACCGTCGCCTGGATTGTCCAGCTGACCAATCCCGTGTTTGAACTCTTCGGCCACGGCTTCTCGTGGAAGGACATGATCCTGATTGCCGGTGGTCTGTTCCTGGTCTGGAAGGCGACCAAGGAAATCCACCACAGCGTCGACCCGATCGACCAGCAGGAAGATTTCATTGCATCCTCGGCGACTAACACCTTTGCCGCCGCCATTGGCCAGATCCTGTTGCTCGACCTCGTGTTTTCCGTCGACAGCATCATCACTGCGGTGGGCATGACGGAGCATCTGCCGATCATGGTCATCGCCGTCGTCGTGGCTGTCACAGTCATGCTGATTGCCTCCAATCCGCTCGCCAATTTCATCGAGAAGAACCCGACCGTCGTCATGCTGGCGCTCGGCTTCCTGCTGATGATCGGCATGACCCTGATCGCCGACGGCATGGGCTTCCATGTACCAAAGGGCTATATCTACGCTGCCATGGCATTCTCCGGCCTGGTGGAAATGCTCAATATGTTTGCCCGCAAGAAGAAGCAGGCCGACCGCGAAAAAGGCACGACCCGCCACTGATCCTTGACGTTCCGAAAGAGGGCCTGTTTGATTGAACCGGCCCTCTTTTTTTTGCATGACCACCTGACGACTTCAAAGATCACACTGGACATTGACCAGCGGTGCAAGTCACCGTCTGCAGCTCTGCCAACTGAACCGCCCGGAGCCATATGACCTACGAGCAAATTCTCGCCTTCGGTGTCATTGCTGCCATGATGGCGGCTTTCTTGTGGGAGCGATTTCGGTACGACGTCGTCGCCTGTGCTGCGCTCGTATCGTCCGTGGCTCTTGGTCTCGTCTCCCCGGCCGAGGCATTTGCCGGCTTTTCCGACGACATCGTCATCATTGTCGGTTCCGCGCTCGTGGTCAGCGCCGGTGTTGCCCGATCCGGCGTCGTCGACCTTGCCATCAAGCGCTTCTTTCCCAGCCTGGAATCCGTCCGGGCACAGATGCTGCTTCTGCTGCTCACAGTCACCGTACTCTCTGCCTTCATCAAGAACATCGGCGCTCTGGCCATCATGATGCCGGTGGCATTCCAGTTTGCCCGCCGCTCGAACGTCTCGCCATCGATCTTCCTGATGCCCATGGCCTTCGGTGCCCTGCTCGGCGGCCTGATGACCCAGATCGGCACCTCGCCCAACATCGCCGTCTCGCGGCTGCGCGAAGAGATCACCGGCCAGGCCTTCACCATGTTCGACTTCACCCCGGTCGGCGCGACCCTCGCGGTCGCCGGCATCATCTTCCTGATGTTCTTCTATTGGCTGGTGCCCGTCCGCGAAAACCAGAACCCTTCCCTGCAGGAAGCGCTCGAAAGTTCGCATTTTTCAACCGAAGCGACACTTGGACGCCAGTCTCCCTATGTCGGCAAGACCCTGCATCAGTTGCAGCAGATTGCCTCGGGTGAGGTCTCTGCGACGTCGATCCTGCGTGGTGATACGAGGCTTTCGCCTTTTCCCGACGTGCTGCTGAAAGTCGGCGACACGCTGCTGCTGCAGGGACCATCGGAGGCCCTCGACCGCGTCGTCTCACAGGGCAGCCTGACGCTGGCCGGCGGCACCGTTGCCCCCAACAAGGGCGGCGATCTTGTCTCCGTCGAGGCCGTGATCAGCCGAGGGTCGTCGCTGATCGGCCAGACGGCGCGGGACCTGTCCCTGGTCCACACCTACGGCGTCAACCTGCTTGCGGTCAGCCGGCAGGGCAAACGCATCCGTGAGCGCCTGGGCGAACTGACGCTGCGGTCGGGCGATGTCGTCCTGCTCCAGGGCCTTCGCCAGCAGATGCCCGCCATCCTGACCGAACTCGGCTGCCTGCCGCTCGCCGAGCGCGCAATCCTGCTCGGCACAAGCCGAAACGTCCTCGTTCCCCTCGCCATTCTCTTTGTCGCCATGGGCGCCACCGCCCTGGGACTGGCCCCGGTCGGCATTGCGTTCTTTGCAGCGGCGCTGGCCATGGTCGTCTTCAAGGTCATCCCGATCTCGGAAGTCTACCAGTCTGTTGACGGTCCGATCCTGGTCATGCTGGCCGCCCTCATTCCGGTGTCCGGCACCTTGCGGACATCCGGCGCCAGCGACGTCATTGCAGGCTGGTTGAGCACGCTCGCCAGCAGCATGCCGGCCTGGGGTGCCGTCGCACTGATCCTCGTCACCGCGATGGCCGTGACACCCTTCCTCAACAACGCGGCGACCGTGCTGGTGATGGCTCCGATCGCGGCGAGCTTCGCCGGCGGCCTGGGTTACCAACCGGAAGCCTTCCTGATGGCGGTTGCCATTGGCGCGGGTTGCGACTTCCTCACCCCGATCGGCCACCAGTGCAACACGCTGGTCATGGGCCCGGGCGGCTATCGCTTCAGCGACTACCCCCGGCTCGGGCTCCCCCTGTCTGTGCTGGTCATCCTGGTCGCCGTCCCGACACTCTTGATGGTCTGGCCAGTCTGATACCGGCAGGTGTGATCCTCGCCAGCGCCAGACACAGAAAAACCTGCGTCGGCGGGACGCAGGCTTTCCTGGGGGGCGGGGGACTTGGGGAGAACACAAGCCTGACGGATGGGGGCTCGCCTGCCGCTTCGTTGGCTACGGAGAGAAACCGGAAAAAACTCCGTGTTCCCCGATATTCCGTTGCGTCCGATTGGCACGACCTGCGTTCTGTCGTTGAAACGCGTCCAACCGAAATCGGTTCCGCTGTTTTTTGATTTTTTTCCACGCTTGCCGGAGGAAGCGCCGGAAACCGCCAAAATACGTGGTTTTCCTTGACGCACTGCGTTGAATATGGCCTAAGGCCAGCCAATGGAACAGGCGGAACTTGGCACGGAAACGCGCCTTCTCGTCCTTCCGCCACATTGTTTTTCACACCATCCATGATCCTGCGGCCATCGCTCGATTTCCCCGCACGTCACAATGAGCTGAACTCCATGACCAATTCCGGCGTCCGCGTCCGTATCGCACCCTCCCCGACCGGCGAACCCCATGTCGGCACCGCGTATATCGCGCTGTTCAACTACCTGTTCGCCAAGAAACACGGCGGCGAATTCATCCTGCGCATCGAAGATACCGATGCGACCCGCTCGACGGCCGAGTTCGAACAGAAAGTGCTCGACGCGCTGAAATGGACTGGCCTGACCTGGTCGGAAGGCCCGGATGTCGGCGGCCCTTACGGCCCCTACCGCCAGTCCGACCGCAAGGACATGTACTGGCCCCATGCTCAGGACCTGCTCGACAAGGGCCACGCCTTCCGTTGTTTCTGCACGCCCGAGCGGCTCGAGCAGATGCGCGAGGGCCAGCGCGCAGCCGGCAAGCCGCCAAAGTATGATGGTCTTTGCCTCAACCTGACCGCCGAGGAAGTCACCTCGAAGATGGCGGGCGGCGAGACTTCCGTCGTGCGCATGAAGATCCCGACCGAGGGCTCGTGCGATTTCCATGACGGCGTCTATGGCGACGTGTCGATCCCGTGGGACAGTGTCGACATGCAGGTCCTGATCAAGGGCGACGGCATGCCGACCTATCACATGGCCAATGTCATCGACGACCATCTGATGAAGATCACCCATGTCGCGCGCGGGGAAGAGTGGCTGGCATCTGTGCCCAAGCACATTCTGCTGTATCGTTATTTCGGCTGGGAAGCACCTGTCTGGATGCACCTGTCGCTGATGCGCAATGCCGACAAGTCGAAACTGTCGAAGCGCAAGAACCCGACTTCGATCTCCTACTATTCGGCGCTCGGCTATATGCCGGAAGCGCTGATGAATTTCCTCGGCCTGTTCTTCATCCAGATCGCCGAAGGCGAAGAACTGCTGACCATGGATGAACTGATCGGAAAGTTCGATCCGGACAACCTGTCCAAGGCCGGCGCGATCTTCGACATCCAGAAACTCGATTGGCTGAACGGCCGCTGGCTGCGCGAAAAGCTTTCGCCGGACGAATTCATCGCCCGCGTGCTGGACTGGGCGATGGAAAATGACCGCCTCACCGAGGGCCTGAAGCTCGCCCAGAGCCGCGTCACCAAGCTTGGCGAATTGCCGCCGCTCGCCGGCTTCCTGCTCGCCAACGATGTCGGCCTGACGCCGGCCTCCTTCGGCGGCCTGAAGACCAGCCCGGCGGAAACGCTGGCCATCGTCACCACCGTCCAGGCGGATCTCGAAAAGATCCTCGAATGGAACGTGGCGACCATCGAGGAAGAACTTCGCGCGATTGCCGATCGTATGGAGAAGAAGCTGCGCGTGGTCACCCCGCCGCTGTTCGTCGCCGTGTCCGGCAGCCAGCGCTCGCTGCCGCTGTTCGACAGCATGGCACTGCTCGGCCGCTCGGTCGTGCGCCAGCGCCTGAAAGTGGCGATCCAGGTGCTGACCACGATGGCGGGTGCACAGAACTGAGGGCGAGCCCCTCCCCCTTGTGGGGAGGGGTTGGGGAGGGGTCTTCACCCCGAGCAAGGCGTCTCCCCTCCCCGTCGCTTCGCTCCGACCCTCCCCACAAGGGGGAGGGTTGACCGAGCCAGCCGCACAGGCAAACCAAATCAACCAGCCCCAAAAGGCGATACACGATGACCGAACAGACACCTGAATCCACACTGTCCTCCGACCCGACCGAAGTGCGTCGCCAGAAACTGGCTTTGCTGCGCGAACAGGTCGGCGACGTATACCCGGCGCATTTCCACCGCACGATCACCAATGCGGAACTGGCTGCGAAATACGAGAGCCTCGAACTGGACACGGAATCGGGCGACATCGTCACCGTTGCCGGACGCGTCTATTCCTCGCGCAACTCGGGCATGTTCATCGACCTGCACGATGCCTCGGGCAAGATCCAGATCTTCTCCCACAAGGACACGACCCCGGAAGAGGCCCGCAACCTCCTGCCGATGATCGACCTTGGCGACATTATCGGCGTTACCGGCATGGTCCGCCGCACCAAGCGCGGCGAGCTGACGATCAACGCCCATGAAATCACCATGCTGACCAAGACGCTGCTTCCGATGCCGGAAAAGTATCACGGTCTCGCCGACATCGAGCTGCGCTACCGCAAGCGCCATCTCGACATCCTCACCAACGAGGATTCGAAGCTCCGCTTCAGGCAGCGTTCGCAGATCGTCTCCGGCATCCGTCGCTTCATGGAAAACGACGGCTTTATGGAAGTCGAGACGCCGATGCTGCATTCGGTCTATGGCGGCGCGACGGCCGAGCCGTTCAAGACCCATCACAACACGCTGAAGCTCGACATGTACCTGCGCATCGCGCCGGAATTGTTTCTCAAGCGCACCCTCGTCTCCGGCCTGACCGACAAGGTCTTCGAGGTCAACCGCAACTTCCGCAACGAAGGTGTCTCCACCCGGCACAATCCGGAATTCACCATGATGGAATGCTACTGGGCCTATGCCGACTACGAGGACATCATGGACCTCGTCGAGCGCCTGTTCGCCGAACTCGCCGTCAAGATCCACGGCACCACCGAATTCATGTTCGGCGACAAGGAAATCTCGTTCAAGGGCCCGTTCAAGCGCGTGCCGATGCCTGACGCCGTCAAGGAAGCGACCGGCATCGACTTCCTCGCCATGAAGACCGACGACGAAGCCCGCACCGCAGCCAAGGCTGCCGGCTTTGCAGTCGAGAAGGACTGGACCTGGGGCGAATGCCTCGCGTTCATCTTCGAGGAAAAGGTCGAAGGCACGCTGATCCAGCCGAGCCATGTCACGCATTTCCCCAAGGACATCTCGCCGTTTGCCAAGGAAGTGCCGGGCGAACCGCGTCTCGTCGAGCGCTTCGAGACCTATTGCAACGCCTGGGAAATCGGCAACGCCTTTTCCGAACTCAACGATCCGGAAGAGCAGCGCAAGCGCATGGTCGAGCAGCTCGAGCAGGCCCATGCCCGCGGCGAAAAGGAAAAGCAGCTGGACGAGGAATTCCTCGACGCGATCGACCAGGGCATGCCACCCGCCGGCGGTCTCGGCATCGGCGTCGACCGCCTGATCATGCTTTTGACCAACGCCCCGTCGATCCGCGACATCATCCTCTTCCCGGCCCGCCGCGCCCGGACTGACTGACTGACTGACTGACTGACTGACTGATCCACTACAAAACTGTCTTGCAAACAAACAAGCCCCGGTCTCGCGACCGGGGCTTTTGTCATTCTGGCAGAGGCGTCGATCCTGACATGAACTTCGTTCAATGCCCGGCTTTGGCCTCTTCCTCGCCATGGACCTCGGCTTTCGGCGGCAGGATGGCCTCGTCTTCAGCCGGCATCAACGGCGCCTGACCGGCCTCGGCTTTCACGTCATGGCTCGGTTCCACAGACGCGTCAGCCTCGTGTTCAACAGCAGGAGCGGCAGCGGCCCCTTCATGCGACGGCTCACCGGTCGGGCTTATCGGCTTGGATCGCATCTTGGCGAGCCAGTCGCCGCCGTCATGCTTGGTCCCCGTCCCCGCCTGCTCACTATCCGGCGCAACCTGGTTTTCAGCCGGCTTCGGCCACTTCTTCTTCGCAACGTCATCGGCGTCCGAGACGCTGGCGCCTGTTTCAGAAGAAGCCTTCTCCTCCGGTGCTGTCTCTTCGCCACCAAGGCCGACCATACCCTTCAGCGAGGAAAGCCAGCCCTGCTCTTCAGCAGCCGTCGCATCCGCGGCAGCAGTTGCATCCTCGGCATGGGCAGCATCGGCGTCTGCGGACGAATGTCCTTCGGCCGTTTCTGACGGCGCGGAAGCGTCATCCGCTGGGGCATGGCCCTCGACAGCGTCGCCATGTGCCGCAACCGCCGCACCATGGCCTTCGCCTTCCGCAGGCGCATGCCCTGCAGCCTCTCCATGCCCTGCAGCCTCTCCATGCCCTGCAGCCTCGCCATGTCCTGCAGCCTCGCCATGTCCGGCGGCCTCTCCATTCCCCGCCGCCGCTCCGTGTTCGTTCGCAACAGCCTCATCTTCGGCTGGCGCATCGTGGCCAGCGCCTTCGGAACCATGCGGCGCATCCGCCGGTTCGTCACTGCCGCCGAGGCCAACCATGCCCAGGATCGAGCCCATCCAGCCCTTGCTTTCCGCCGCGCCGTGTTCGGCCACCGGTGTTTCGCCACCATGGCCCTCAGCCGGTGCTTCCCCATGGCCTTCGGCCGGGGCCGCCCCGTGTGCATCCGCCGGCGCTTCGCCGTGGCCTTCGGCGGGTGCCTCGCCATGCCCGCTGGCAGGCGCTTCGCCATGTCCGGCAGGCGCCTCGCCGTGCCCGGCCGGTGCGGCTCCATGGGCCCCCTCCGGCAGGATCACTTCCGGCTTCAGGCAATCGGTTGTGTCGTCCAGCTTGGCAACAAGCGCCTCGATATCCTTGTCGATCATGTCGATGCGCTCGCCGAAGAACTGGCCGTTCTCGTTGGCCGCCTTGTCGACATAGCGCGCGGTGAATACTTGTGCCGAGGCCTCTTCCGGCACACGGCTTGGATCAGGAATGAAAATGACGTCCGCGCCGACCGCCCGGCCGCGCATGTCGGCACGATCCTTGGGGCCTTTGGCATCGAGAACGACGACCTGGACCAGGTCGGCTTTTTCGTGCTCATGCAGGCTTTTCGCCACCCGAAGTGCTGTCTTCACCCGTGTCAGGCCGTCACCGGGCTCATCGGTGGTAATGTATTTCCGGATCCAGAAATGATCCTTCTTGTGGATCTCGACGGTTTTGACCTCGGTGCATTCCAGGCCGTTCAACTCGGCATAGGAAGGACCAAGCAGGGTATCGGCGCCGATGAACACGGCCGCAGCACCCGTTCCGCCACACAGGACAAGAACGCCGCCGAAGATCAGCACGAGCTTGCGCGAAATATGGATCTTCGGACCCTTCACGCTGTGAACTCCGCCATGACACCGCTCCGCTGTTTTACGCAATACTTGCGCCACCATATGAGATCGTTCTTGCGGAAACTTTAACTTGCCCCCGACAATGCCGCACAACGGCTTGGCGGCGGCGAAATTCCCGAAGTGGAAGGAACCTCTCGCCGAAAACAGTTTCTTTTTGCGAATGAGTTGCAAATGCATTGACAAAGCAGATTTGCGCGATAGGTTTTAATGAGAATTATTCGCAACAAGTGGAGATCGTGCATGCCGCCAAGACTTGCCTGCCTCGTGGGAGGCGCGCTGTTTGCAGCGCTGGCGCTTCTGGCGCCGTTGCCCGCATCCGCCGCCGACAAGCCCAAGGTCGTGACCACGTTCACCGTGATCGCCGACATTGCCCGAAACGTTGCAGGTGACGCAGCCACCGTCGAAAGCATCACCAAGCCCGGCGCCGAAATCCACGGCTATCAGCCAACGCCCCGCGATATCCTGAAAGCCAGCGACGCCAATCTTGTCCTGTGGAACGGTCTCAATCTCGAAACCTGGTTTGAAAAATTCCTCGCCAATCTCGGCGATGTGCCCAATGTCGTGGTCAGCGACGGCGTCACGCCGATGGGCATTTCCGGTGGCGCCTATGACGGCAAGCCCAATCCGCATGCCTGGATGTCGCCCGACAATGCGCTGATCTATGTCGAAAATATCCGCAAGGCGCTGACCGGGATCGATCCCGACAACGCCGCCGTCTATGCCGCCAACGCCGCCGCCTATTCCGACAAGATCAAGGCCGAGATCGCCCCGATGAAGGCGCAGATCGCCGCCCTCCCCGAAAATGAACGCTGGCTGGTGACGAGCGAAGGCGCCTTCTCCTATCTCGCCCGCGATCTCGGCCTGAAGGAGCTTTATCTCTGGCCGATCAATGCCGACAGCCAGGGTACACCACAGCAGGTCAAGGCCGTGATCGACGCGGTGACCGCCAACAAGATCCGCGTCGTCTTTTCCGAAAGCACCGTATCCGACAAGCCGGCCAAGCAGGTCGCGGCCGAAACCGGCG
Organism: Rhizobium sp. 18065; assembly: GCF_902706095.1. Classification (GTDB taxonomy): domain Bacteria; phylum Pseudomonadota; class Alphaproteobacteria; order Rhizobiales; family Rhizobiaceae; genus Allorhizobium. The sequence goes on along the minus strand of NZ_CACSJP010000004.1, from coordinate 283,451 downwards.
CGAATTACGGCGGTGTCCTCTATGTCGACTCGCTGAGCACCGAGGACGGCCCGGTTCCCACCTATATCGACCTTCTGAAGGTTACTGTCTCGACCATTGCCAAGGGACTTGAAGGATGATCATGGGTTCCAGCCAACGCCGGGCAAAGCTGCGGCAATCCGCGCCGAAACCCAATCAGGATCCGGAATATCCAGCCGGTCAGGGCATCGTCGCCGAAGACGTCACGGTCACCTATCGCAATGGCCACACGGCGCTGCGCCATGCGAGCTTTGCCATCCCCACCGGCACGATCACCGCCCTTGTCGGCGTCAACGGTGCGGGAAAATCCACCCTGTTCAAGGCGATCATGGGCTTCGTGCCGGTCGCCGGCGGCCGGATCAGCGTGCTCGGCATGAGCGTGCACGATGCGCTGGCAAAAAACCTGATCGCCTATGTGCCGCAGGCCGAAGAGGTCGACTGGAATTTCCCGGTTCTGGTCGAGGACGTGGTGATGATGGGCCGCTATGGCCACATGAATTTCCTCCGCATTCCCTCGAAAAACGACCGCCGCCTGGTCGACGAGGCGCTGTCGCGCGTCGGCATGGGCGACTATCGCAAGCGCCAGATCGGCGAACTCTCCGGCGGCCAGCGCAAGCGTGTGTTCCTCGCCCGCGCCCTTGCCCAGGAGGGTCAGGTCATCCTGCTCGATGAGCCGTTTACCGGCGTCGATGTCACCACCGAAGAGCAGATCATCACCCTGATGCGCGATCTGCGCGCCGAAGGGAGAGTGATGCTCGTCTCGACCCACAATCTCGGCAGCGTGCCCGACTTCTGCGACCGCACAATCTTCGTCAAGGGCACGGTACTGGCTGCGGGCACAACCATAGACACCTTCACCGAAGACAATCTCAAGGCCGCCTTCGGTGGTGCCCTGCGCCATTTCGTTCTTTCCGGCAGCGACCTGCACGACGATGCCGATCGCCGCGAGGTCAAGGTGATCACCGACGACGAACGCCCCTTCGTGATCTACGGCACACCTGCCGCTGCCCCGGGGACAAAACCGCCAGCACCTGCGCAGAAGCCGGCAGACGTGCTGGAAAGGGCTGATGATGACCGTCCTGCTTGAGCCCTTCACCTATGACTACATGCGCAATGCGATCTTCGTCAGCGCCCTGGTCGGTGGTGTCTGCGGCTTTCTCTCGGCCTATCTGATGCTGAAGGGCTGGTCGCTGATCGGCGACGCCCTCTCGCATGCCATCGTGCCCGGCGTCGCTGGCGCCTATATGCTCGGCCTGCCCTTTGCCTTCGGCGCCTTTCTCTCCGGCGGCCTGGCAGCGCTCGCCATTCTCTTCCTCAACCAGCGCACCAAGCTCAAGGAAGACGCGATCATCGGACTGATCTTCACCTCCTTCTTCGGCCTTGGCCTGTTCATGGTGTCGATCTCGCCCGTCTCGATCGACATCAAGTCAATCGTGCTCGGCAATATCCTCGCCATCACCCCGGCCGACACCCTGCAGCTTGTCCTGATCGGCGGCATCAGCCTCTTGGTCCTGGCGCTGAAATGGAAGGACCTGATGGTAGCCTTCTTCGACGAAAACCATGCCCGGTCCATCGGCCTGAAACCCGAGCGCCTGAAAGTGATCTTCTTCACCCTGCTCGCCGCCTCGACCGTTGCCGCCATGCAGACCGTCGGCGCCTTCCTTGTGATCGCCATGGTCGTCACCCCGGGCGCAACAGCCTATTTGTTGACCGATCGCTTCCAGCGGCTGATCCTGATGGCGCTCGCCATCGGTGCCGGCACCAGTTTCATCGGCGCTTACCTGAGCTATTTCCTCGACGGCGCAACCGGCGGCGTCATCGTCGTGCTGCAATCGCTGATCTTCGTCGCGGCCTTCCTGCTTGCCCCCAAGCACGGCCTGTTCGCCGCCCGCCGTCGCGCCCGCCTTGCACTGGAACCGCTGGAACTGGAGCGTGCAACATGAGCGAAACACTCGAACTGCTGATCCTGCCCTTCCAGCTGCCTTTCATGCAGACGGCCTTCGTCATCACACTGATGATTGCCGTGCCGATGGCCCTGCTCTCCTGTTTCCTCGTCCTCAAGGGCTGGTCGCTGATGGGCGACGCGGTTTCCCATGCCGTGCTACCCGGCATCGTCATCGCCTATATAGCCGGGATTCCGCTGGCGATCGGCGCCTTCATCGCCGGCCTCGCCTGTGCGCTGATGACCGGCTACGTCAAGGAGAACAGCCGCATCAAGGAAGACACGGTGCTCGGCATCGTGTTCTCCGGCATGTTCGGTCTGGGAATTGTGCTCTATGTCAATGTCGAGAGCAGCGTGCATCTCGACCATATCCTGTTCGGTGACATGCTCGGCATCCTGCCCTCCGACCTCATCGAGACAGGCCTGATCGCGCTGGCGGCCACAGCCTTCCTCGTCGTCCTGCGCAAGGACCTGCTCGCCCATGCCTTCGATCCGCAGCATGCCCGCGCCATCGGCCTGTCGGTGCGCGTCCTGCACTACGGCCAGTTGGCGGTTCTGTCGCTGGTCGTCGTCGGCGCCTTGAAGGCGGTCGGCATCATCCTCTCGGTTGCCATGCTGGTGACACCCGGCGCCATCGCCTTCCTGATCACTCGGCGCTTCCAGTCGATGCTGATCGCCGCCGTATCGGTCGCCGTTCTGGCATCGCTGATCGGGATCTATCTGAGCTTCTTTCTCGACAGCGCGCCGGCACCGACGATCGTCCTGGTCATGAGCTCGATGTTCGTAGCCGTCTTCATCATCGGCGCGCTGCGCAATCGCCGGACGCAGGCAACGCTGTAGAGCAGTTCCACCAACCGTCTTGCGTGATTGTCGGAAACCGTTACACGCGCGCCTCTTCCTCGGCCCGGCGCACACGGCGGGAGACCACCCATTCGCGCCAGACGGTGAACAAGCCTGCGCCGACGACGATTGTCGCACCGACCACCGTGTTCCAGCGCAGGACTTCGCCGAAGACGGAAATGGCGATCACCGCGCCGATGACCAATTGCCAGTAGGAAATCGGCTGGACGATCACCGCATCAAGGTTCTCATAGGCCCGGATCAGGGCGAAATGCCCGACAATGCCCGTGCAGCAGAGCCCACCCATCCAGGCCCAGTCTATCGCCGCGAACGGCACCCAGAAGAACGGCCCAAGCAGGCTTGCGCCGATGAAGCCGACGATCGCCAGGTAGAAAAATGAGGTCGACGGCTGGTCGTCACGACTGACCAGACGCGTGGCGATACCGTAGACCGCGCCGAGCACGGCGCAGATCAACGGCAGCCAGATATAGACGTTGAAGCCGCCTGCCGTCGGCGAGAGCATGATCACCACCCCGACGAGCCCGAAGACGATCGCCGTCCAGCGGCGCCAGCCGACCTTTTCGCCCAGGATCGGCATCGAGAGCAGCGCGACGAAAATCGGGCCCGCGGCGAAAATCGCCTGGCTTTGCGCCAGTCCCACCTTGGTGAAGGCGACGATCGAGATCAGGATCTGCGAAAACAGGATGAGACCGCGAAGCACCTGCAAGAGCGGCCGCTTGGTTGCCACCGCAGCGGCCAGTCCTCCCGGCGCGCGGCTGGCCAGGAACAGGGCGAAAGCGACAAAAGCCCAGTAGCGCACCATCGCAACCTGCACCGGCGAATAGCTTGCCCCCAGGTGTTTGGAGATGCCGTCCTGAATGGCGAAGACGGAAAAGGCGAGGAAGGTAAAGGTATAGCCGAGCGGCGTCGATTTCATGATGGGATACGGATGCTTTGGGGGTATGAAACGGGATGGCGGTGCACGAACCTGCAGTGCAGCCGTTTGATCCTACACCCATGACGCCATTTGCCTAGTCCAGAAATTCATGGCTGCCCTGCAACCTGACAAGTGCTGACGCCCCTTGTTCGAAGCCTCATCTCCATGCTGTATAGTTGCCATGGCCTTCACCATTCGTCAGTTGCAATATTTCGTCGCCGTCGCAGAACTGGGCTCGATCACCCGCGCCGCCCAGAACCTGTCGATTTCCCAGTCCTCCGTGACCGAAGCGATCAAGGAACTGGAAGGCGATCTCGGGGTCGAACTGTTCGATCGCCACCCACGCGGCCTGTCGATCACCTATAACGGCCACCAGTTCCTCCGCCACGCGACCAAGATCCTCGCAACCGTCTCGGATGCGCGCAACTCCTTTGCCGAAACCAAGAACAATACCGGCGGCACGCTGAATATAGGCGTCACCTCGCTGGTCGCAGGTTACGTCCTGTCCGATCTTCTCGCCCGCTACCGCCGCGCCTGCCCCGGCGTCGAGGTCTCGGCGATCGAGGACAATGGCTCCTATCTCGAGCACCTCCTGGTCGGCGGCGAACTCGATGTCGCCGTCATGGTCATCTCCAACCTGCGCGACCGGTTGGCATTGCAGGCGGAAATCCTCGAAACCTCGCCCTACCGTCTCTGGCTGCCGATCGGTCATCCGCTGGTGTCGGCCGACATCATCTCGATTGCAGACATCACCAAGGAACCGCTGATCATGCTGACGGTGGATGAAATCGAGGAAAACACCGGCAAGCTTCTCTCGGCTCTCGGCGCCCGCCCGCATGTCGCCTTCCGCACGCGGTCGGTCGAAGCAGTGCGCAGCCTGGTCGCGACAGGCGCCGGCGTGGCACTTCTGCCCGATCTCGTCTACCGCCCCTGGTCGCTGGAAGGCGACCGCATCGAAAGCCGCGATGTCTCCGGCGCCCTTCCCGTCGTGCAGGTCGGCATGGTCTGGCGCAAGGGCTCGAGCCTGCCCCAGGCCGCCCGCGACTTCGTCGGCATCGCCGAGGCGACCCGCAGTGGACGCGTTCGCGGATAATTCATCGTCGATATCGGAAAAACCGATACCATCATTCTGACGAATGAATTTGCGAATGCGGCTTTTTAACGCCACCTTCAAAACCGGGAACAAAACGCCGTGAAAATGCGGCCCCTCAAAAACCGGGAGACCTCGCGATGAAGTCCATTCTGAAGTCCTGCACCGTCCTTGCCTCAGTTCTGAGTATCACCTCCGCCGCCGTCGCCCAGGAGCCGCTGCAGGTGCTCGGTGCCGGCGAAGGCGCACTCTCGATCGTCGCCTGGGCCGGCTATATCGAGCGTGGCGAGACCGACAAGAACTACGATTGGGTCACCGAGTTCGAAAAGAAGACCGGCTGCATGGTCACCGTCAAGACCGCCGCCACCTCCGACGAAATGGTCGCCCTGATGAACGAAGGCGGCTTCGACCTCGTCACCGCCTCCGGCGACGCCTCGCTGCGCCTGGTTGCCGGCAAGCGTGTCCAGCCGATCAATACGGCACTCATTCCTTCGTGGAGCACCATCGACGAGCGCCTGCAGAATGCGCCGTGGCATACCGTCAACGACGTGCATTACGGCACACCCTATGTCTGGGGCGCAAACGTCCTGATGTACAATACCGACGCCTTCAAGGATGAAGCGCCGAAGAGCTGGAACGTCGTCTTCGAAGAGCAGACCCTCCCCGACGGCAAGTCCAACAAGGGCCGCGTCCAGGCCTATGACGGCCCGATCTATGTCGCGGACGCCGCCCTTTACCTGATGAAGCACAAGCCGGAACTCGGCATCAAGGACCCCTACGAGCTGAACGAGGACCAGTACAAGGCCGCCCTCGACCTGCTGCGCGGCCAGCGCAAGCTGGTTGGTCGCTACTGGCACGACGCCATGATCCAGATCGACGACTTCAAGAACGAAGGTGTCGTTGCCTCCGGTTCCTGGCCGTTCCAGGTCAACCTGATGAAGGCCGAAGGCACCAAGATCGCCTCTACCTTCCCGGAAGAAGGCGTGACCGGCTGGGCCGATACCACCATGCTACATGCCGACAGCGAACATCCCAACTGCGCCTATATGTGGATGGAGCATTCACTGTCGCAGAAGGTCCAGGGCGACGTCTCCGCCTGGTTCGGCACCGTTCCCTCCGTCCCGGCTGCCTGCAAGGGCAATGCGCTCTACGGTGACGAAGGCTGCAAGACCAACGGCTTCGACAACTTCGACCAGATCAAGTTCTGGCGCACCCCGACCAGCAAGTGCAGCACCGGCGAGTGCGTGCCCTACCACCGCTGGGTCTCCGACTATATCGGCGTGATCGGCGGTCGGTAGTCTCTGTATCTCCCCCCTTGCGGGGGAGAAAGCAACATCAACGAATTAGCCGAGCGAAGCGAGGCTAAGCGTTAGATTTTGCAAGAGAGGGGCAAGCCTACCCCCCCCCTCTCTTGCGATTTCTGGCACTTAGCTGACGCTAAGCTGCTGAAATCACATTCTCTCCCGCAAGGGGAGAGATGGAGCCGGAGTCCCCATGACCGCTGCCGTTTCCTTCACGAAGGTGTCGCGCCATTTCGGCACCGTCAAAGCTGTCGACGCGGTCGACCTGACCATCGAACCCGGCGAGTTCTTCGCCATGCTCGGCCCGTCGGGATCCGGCAAGACCACCTGCCTGCGCCTGATCGCCGGCTTCGAACAGCCAACCGGTGGCGAAATCGAGATTTTTGGCGAAAAGGCCGGCGGCGTGCCGCCCTATCGCCGCAACGTCAATACGGTCTTCCAGGACTACGCCCTCTTCCCGCATCTGAGCATTCTCGACAATGTCGCCTATGGCCTGATGGTCAAGGGCGTGGCCAAGACCGAGCGTCTGCGCGAAGCCGAAAAGGCGCTCGAACTGGTCAAGCTGCCCGGCTACGGTACCCGCAAACCCGGCCAGCTTTCCGGCGGCCAGCGGCAACGCGTGGCGCTTGCCCGGGCGCTGGTCAACAAACCGAAGGTCCTGCTACTTGATGAGCCGCTCGGCGCGCTCGATCTCAAGCTGCGCGAGCAGATGCAGGAGGAATTGAAGAGCCTGCAGCGCGCGCTCGGCATCACCTTTGTCTTCGTCACCCACGACCAGGGCGAGGCCCTGTCGATGGCCGACCGCGTCGCCGTCTTCAACGACGGCCGGATCGTCCAGGCCGGCACGCCGGAAGACATCTACAACCGACCAAAGACCCGCTTCGTCGCCGATTTCGTCGGCTCTTCGAATGTCATTGCCCCGGCCGACATGGCAAAGCTCGGCGGCGAGGCCAGATGGACGAGCCTCAGGCCCGAAGCGATCCGCCTGAGTGCCGACGGCGGCATCCCCGCGACGGTGCGCTCGAAAAGCTTCCTCGGCAGCGCAACCCGCCTGTTCCTCGATGTCGGCAACCTGCCGCTCTGCGTCGTGGTCCCGGCCGGCCAGCCCGTGCCGAACCCCGGCGAAACCACCCGCATCACCTGGCAGCAAAGCGACCTCCACACCATGGAGGACCTGGCATGAGCATGGCCCCCACCACCGCCATTCTTCCCGGCCGCAACGGCCTGGCGGGGCGGCTCTCGGATCTGTTCTGGCGGAGGCCCAACCTGCTGCTGGTCCTGATGCTGGTGCCGCCCCTGCTCTGGCTCGGCATCATCTATGTCGGCTCGCTGCTCGCGCTTTTGCTGCAGAGCTTCTTTGCCATCGATGACTTCTCCGGCCTGATCACCTACGAATTCACACTGTCGACCTACAGGCAACTGCTGATCCCGTCGAATTTCGACATCATCCTGCGCACGCTGCTGATGGCCATCTCGGTGACGCTCGCCTCGGCACTGCTTGCCTTCCCGATCGCCTATTATGCCGCCCGCTATGCCACCGGAAAATGGAAGGCCATCTTCTATCTCGGCATCATGCTACCGCTCTGGTCGAGCTATCTGGTCAAGATCTATGCCTGGAAGCTGATCCTCGCCAAGGAAGGCATCCTCACCTGGATCTTTGCCAAGCTGCATCTGACCTGGCTGCTCGACGGCGTTCTGGCGACGCCGGTGATCGGCGGCAACTCCCTGTCGATCAGCTATATCGGCACCTTCATCGTCTTCGTCTATGTCTGGCTGCCCTATATGATCCTGCCGACCCAGGCAGCGCTGGAACGCGTGCCCGGCAACCTGATCGAGGCATCGGGCGATCTCGGCGCCGACCCACGCCAGACCTTCCGTCATGTGCTGTTTCCACTCGCTTTGCCCGGCATCGTCGCCGGTTCGATCTTCACCTTCTCGCTGACATTGGGCGATTACATCATCCCGCAGATCATCGGCTCGTCGCGGCTGTTCATCGGCCAGGCCGTCTATGCCCAGCAGGGCACGGCCGGCAATATCCCGCTCGCCGCCGCCTTCTCGGTCGTGCCGATCGTCATCATGGGCATCTACCTGACGATCGCCAAACGCATGGGGGCCTTCGATGCGCTCTGATCGTCCCAATGCGGCAGGTCTGCCGTTGAAACTGGCAGCCGCAGGCGGCCTCGCCTTCCTGCATCTGCCGATCCTGCTGATCTTCGTCTACGCCTTCACCACCGAGGAAAAGAGCTTCCAGTGGCCGCCGCCGGGCTTGACCACCAAGTGGTTCGCCATTGCCTGGAACCGTCCCGACATCTGGGAAGCACTGTGGCTGTCGGTCAGGGTCGCCACCATCGCAACGCTGATCGCGATGGTGCTCGGCACGCTGGCCGCCGCCGCCGTGGCCCGGACGAAATTCTTCGGCCGCGAAGCGATCTCGCTGCTTGTCATCCTGCCGATCGCCCTGCCCGGCATCATCACCGGCATCGCCCTGCGCTCGGCCTTTTCGCTCGGCGAGATCCCGTTCTCGATGTGGACGATCATTCTCGGCCACGGCACTTTTTGCGTCGTCGTCGTCTACAACAATGCGGTGGCCCGCTTCCGCCGCACCTCAGGTTCGCTGATCGAAGCGTCGATGGATCTCGGTGCCGATGGCTTCCAGACCTTCCGCTACATCATCCTGCCGAACATCGCGACGGCACTTCTGGCCGGCGGCATGCTTGCCTTCGCCCTGTCCTTCGACGAGGTCATCGTCACCACCTTTACCGGCGGCCAGCAATCGACATTGCCGATCTGGATGCTGGAAGAACTGATCCGCCCGCGCCAGCGACCTGTCACGAACGTCGTCGCCATGGTCGTGGTGATCGTCACATTCCTGCCGATCCTGGCCGCCTTTTATCTCACCCGCGACACCGACCAGGTGTCCGGCAGTGGCAAATAACCGTCAAAAACGAGGGAGAACGACATGGACACCCAGATGCTGATCGGCGCGAAATTCGAGGCCGGCACCGAGATCGAGGAAAAGATCCTCAACCCGAAGACCGGCGAGATGATCCTCGATTTGGCCGAAGCGTCGCTTGGCCAGATCGACGCCGCTGTCGATGCAGCCGACAAAGCCTTCCAGTCATGGTCGACCACCACACCCGGCCAGCGCTCGGCCTATCTTCTCGCCATCGCCGACGCCGTGGAAAAGGACGCGCTGGGTTTCGCCACGCTCGAAGCGCTGAACTGCGGCAAGCCGATCAATGCCGTGCTCAACGACGAGATCCCGGCCATTGTCGACTGCTACCGCTTCTTCGCCGGCGCGATCCGCACGCTGCAGGCGCCGGCCGCCGGTGAATACCTACCCGGCTTCACCTCGATGATCCGCCGCGATCCGATCGGCATCGTCGGCTCGATCGCGCCGTGGAACTATCCGCTGATGATGATGGCCTGGAAGCTGGCCCCGGCAATTGCCGCCGGCAACACGGTCGTCTTCAAGCCGTCGGAACAGACCCCGCTGACCGCGCTGAAAATGGCCAAGCTGATGGCCGACATCCTGCCGGAAGGTGTGGTCAATGTCGTGCTCGGCCGCGGCGAAAGCGTCGGCAACGCGATCATCAACCACCCGAAGATATCAATGGTGTCGATCACCGGCGATATCGCCACCGGCAAGAAGGTGCTGGCGGCCGCTGCCAAGACCGTCAAGCGCACCCATCTCGAACTCGGCGGCAAGGCCCCTGTCATCATCTATGACGACGCCGATATCGACGCCGTCGTCTCGGCGATCCGGACCTTCGGCTACTACAATGCCGGCCAGGACTGCACCGCCGCCTGCCGCATCTATGCTGCCGACAAGGTCTACGAAAAATTCGTTGCTGACCTCGCCTCCGCCGTCTCGACACTGAAATACAACCAGGCCGACGACACAGAAAACGAGATCGGCCCACTGATCTCCAAGCGCCAGCGCGACCGCGTCGAAAGCTTCGTCGCCCGCGCCTCCGAACACAAGCACATGGAAGTGGTGACCGGCGGCAAGCTCGGCTCGGACAAGGGCTTCTTCTATGCCCCGACCGTCATCGCCGGTGCCCTGCAGGACGACGAGATCGTTCGCCGCGAAGTCTTCGGCCCGGTCGTCTCCGTCACCCGTTTCTCGGATGTCGATCAGGCGGTCACCTGGGCCAATGACAGCGACTACGGCCTCGCCTCGTCCGTCTGGACCAAGGACATCTCGCGCGCCATGCAGACGGCCGCCAAGCTGCGCTACGGCTGCACCTGGATCAACACCCATTTCATGCTGTGCAACGAGATGCCGCATGGCGGCCTGAAGCAGTCGGGCTACGGCAAGGACATGTCGGTTTATGCGCTGGAGGACTATACCGCCGTCCGCCATGTGATGATCGCCCATTGAGGCGAAACACCCGGGGATGACAATCCAGCCACCCATGCCGCCGGCAGCGTTGAATGCGTTGCCGGGGTAAAATCAAAATCTTCAAAAATCGCATGCCAAACCACCGGTCGGATTGTCCTCCTCCGGGGATAGCGTGTCAGTCTCGGACAGGGCGCCAGAAGCAACCTGTATGAATAATTTATATGGCTCCTTCCGGCGCCCCGTTCGGCGATTTTTGCCGGTTGCATGCGTCTCTCTGGCAAGGCGGCTTTGGCCGGCGAAACCAAGCGTTTCACCGTCAACCGGGCTTGGGTCCGAAACGTCTCTTGCCGAAACGTCCTGGCCGGGTGCCCGGGAGGTTTCAGGTTCTCGGCGGATGTGCGCACATCCCGACCTGACCCTCGCCCGGGGAGCCTTGGCATTGTCGCCGCAGCTCCCGCCGTCTTTGTCACCGCACCCGTTGACCGGATCCGGCGCCTTGTTTGTGTGCCGCTTAGGCACGTCCGATGGCCGTTGGGATCGAGGTTGGCTCAAACCATCCGAGGTCTTTGCCATCCACCATCCCTCCACCGGAGGGAGACCGTTGCATCCGGCCCGGAGGATCTGGCCAGCGACAGCCGCGCCCTCCGGCACCGGTTCCGCTTCGCCGGGCTCGCAATACCCGGTGTATCCGAAAGCGGAACGGGGAAGAGTATCGCACGGCTCAAAACCAGGGGGATGAAATGGGGTGCGTTTTATTGAAAACGTTGGGCGATTTGGAAAACTCATCCCCGTGGGAATGGGGTTTGGGATGGTTTGAAGTGGGCTTTGAGAGCTGCTTTGAGGGTGGCATGCTGGTGTCGGCCGCAAGTTCACCGCTTCCGCAACGCACGATGGCGTATGCGCCCACCCGTTTACCCTGAACGGCCAAACCGGTGGCATAGCGCGGGCCTACCCCGTATCATGCGGGTGGAATCATCAGGGAGTACCATATGCGCAACCGCATTCGCCTGGCAGCAAAGACGCGCCGCACTGCCATCGTGGCTGCCGCATCGCTCATCGGCCTGGGCATGATCCCGGCTGCTCCTGTGCTCGCCCAGCAACCGCAGGTGATCCCGGCGCCCGATCTCGGCGGCGGCCAGATGATGGATACCTATCTCTGGCATGTGCAAGGCCTGCCGCCCGGAGCCCGGCTTGCCGTCTATTCCGGCGCCGGCCCGAACTTCCGCGTCATCCACATGCTGGATGAGGGATCGCCGATCGAACGGCTGAACTGCCGCGAAAGCCGGGGTGGATACTGGTGCCGCGTGGCAACCGTCGATCGACCGCGCATTTCCGGCTGGGTCGATGGCCGCTTCCTGCTCGAGGATGCCGGCTTCATGCCTTATGATGACCGGCGGCTGGAGATCCAGCCGATCATTCCGATCCCGCTTCCGAACGATCCGGGTCGCCCGCACCGGCCGCGCAGACCTTGAACATCGTCGGCTGGTGAATGCAAAAAAAGGCGCCGCGGGTGGATCGCAGCGCCTTTCTGGAGGTATGGGGCAGGCCTTAAGCGGAAAGCGCCTTGGAAATCTGGCCACGCAACGTGCCGAGATCCTTGGCAAAGCCACGAATGCCTTCGGCCAGCTTTTCGGTCGCCATCGCATCTTCGTTCATCGCCCAGCGGAACGCCTTTTCGTCGAGCGAAACCAGCGGTTCGGCCTTGGCCTTTTCCGGCGACAGCATGCGCGGAAGATCGCCTTCGGCGGCATTCAATTCGTCAAGCAGCTGCGGGCTGATCGTCAGGCGGTCGCAACCGGCCAGTGCTTCGATTTCGCCGGCATTGCGGAACGAGGCGCCCATGACGATCGTGTTGATGCCGTTCGCCTTGTAATAATCGTAGATGGCGCGCACCGAGACCACGCCCGGATCGGTTTCCGATGTGTAGTTTTCGCCGGTCGACTTCTTGTACCAGTCAAGGATACGGCCGACGAAGGGCGAGATCAGGAACACCTTGGCTTCGGCGCATGCAATCGCCTGGGCCTTGGAGAACAGCAGCGTCAGGTTGCAGTCGATGCCTTCCTTCTGCAGCACTTCGGCAGCCCGGATGCCTTCCCAGGTGGAGGCGAGCTTGATCAGGATGCGATCCTTCTCGATGCCGCGTTCCTTGTAGCCGGCAATGATGCCATGGGCCTTCTCGATCGACGCCTTGGTGTCGAACGACAGGTCGGCATCGACTTCGGTCGAGACACGGCCCGGAACGAGCTTGGAGAGGGCTGCACCAACCGAGATGGCCATACGGTCGGCGATGGCGCCGACGACGGCATCATCCTTGCCGCCCTTGGCCTTGCCCCAGGCAATCGCTTCCTTGAAGGCATCGGCAAAGGCATCCGTGCCCAGCGCCTTGAGGACGATCGACGGATTGGTCGTGCAATCGACAGGCTTCAGGCGGGCGACCGCCTCGATGTCGCCGGTATCGGCAACAACGGTCGTCATGGCGCGAAGCTGTTCGAGTTTGGAAGTCATGCGGATATCCTTCGAATTTGCTTAGTTAAACCTGTTCAACGGCCATTCGTTCCCGAGGATCCGGCGCAAAGACCGGCAAGATGAACGCGCGCGATTATAGCCTAGACTATCGCAACTGCGGGGGGAGGAAGTCAAGACATTTGTTCATCGGATTTGACATAAGTGTCATATCGGGAAATAGTGCGCTTTGACAATATCAGGATACCGCAACTCTTGGCCAAGCTCAGACGGGAAACGCACAGCACCTATTCCGACGCGGCATCGCAGCGCCTGCGGGCGGCATGGCTCTACTACAATCAGGGCCTGACCCAGAAGGATGTCGCCGACCGCCTCGGCATCAGCCGCTCGACGGTCATCCGCATGCTCGACGAGGCCCTGAAGCGGGCCGAGGTGCAGATCTGGATCAGCGACGGCATCGGCGATTGCGTCGAACTGGCCGTGCGGCTGGAAAAGGCGTTTGGCCTCGACGAGGCCGTAGTGGTGCCCTCTCCCGCAAATCAGGATGCCGCCTCGATCGCCAGCGCGGTTGGCCTGGCGCTCGGCCAGTTCCTCACCGAAGTGGTCACCGACAATGCCACGATCGGCGTCGGCTGGGGCCGCACGATGACTGCCTCGCTGTCGGGTTTTCGCCCGCCGCGCCGGGAAAACTGCAAGGTCGTCTCGCTGCTCGGCGGCATTGTCGCCGTCCATCAGACCAACCCGATCGACTACACCTGGCGGCTGGCGAGCCAGCTTGGTGCTGAATGTTACATGTTCCTCGCGCCGCTATTGGTCGATTCCGTTGCCACCAAGCGGGCGCTGATTGAAAAATGCGGCCTGAAGACGCTCTATGATCTCGCCGAAAACCTTGACCTCGCCATTGTCTCCTGCGGTGACATCGGCCCGCATTCGACCTCGCTGTCGGAAGGTTTCATCAGCCACGAGACGCTGGAGGAACTGATCGCCGCCGGCTGCGTCTGCGACACCATGTTCAACTTCCTCGATGCCGACGGCCACTCGGTCGATCACCCGATCAATGAGCGTGTCATGTCGGTCGATCTCGATACGCTGAAAAAGGCGAAACACATCGTCATCTCCTCCGGCGGCGCCCACCGCGCAGTCGCCATCCGCGCCACGATCAAGCGCATCGGCTGCAACACACTGATCACGGATGAGAGTGCTGCGCGGGAATTGCTGGGGATGGTGGGGACTGATACTGGCCCGGCTGATCAGCCATCTCCGTAATCGCGAGGCCGATGACGTTCCAGTTCCATCGTATCATGCAGAATGCGGCCAATACCAATCATGCCAGTCCCCGCGATACGATAGAGCAATAGATGTCGTGGACGCTGAACGACAACACCCTTAAGCCGAGCCCATTCGCGTGCATGTCTCAGATGATAGCTCCGGATATCGTCTCCAAGCTCAGGTCGCTCCACCGTCCCCAAACGCAGTGGGTCCTCGGACAGGTTACGCAGGGCTATGCCGAGCAGCCGCTCATAACGCAGACGAGCGCCCTCTCCGAAAGTCTGTGAAGTCCACATCAGGATATCAACGATATCGGCTCGAGCCGCCTGCGACAGACGAACTTGAGCCATCCACCTCAGGACCCCGCTTTTTGACGTTTGGCCTCAGCCTCGAGACCGAGTTCGGCAAGAAGCTCCTCAAGACCTTCTGCGGGTAGATCGATGAAACGTCCCTGATCCAGATCCGCAAATCCTTGCTGTGCCGCATCGCGTAACGCTGCAAGCTTTGCCGCTTCCAGATTTTCCCGTTGTTCAACCAGCCGCAATCCCTCGCGCATGACCTCACTGGCATTCTGATAGCGCCCGGATTCCACCAGCCGGTCGATCACCTGCTCATGGTATTCGGTTAAGTCGACATCGCGGATTGGCATGGCACGGTCCTTCGCGTGATGGTCACAACGCTACACCGGATAGCGGAAATTGCCAACGCGATCGCCAACAGCTCCCTAAGCCTTCCCCTGCTCCCAGCCCAGCATCGCCCGCTTGCGGGTCAGGCCCCAGTGATAACCGGTCAGCGCGCCGCTTTTGCCGAGCGCCCTGTGGCACGGCACGACGAAGGAAATCGGGTTGCGGCCAACGGCGGCCCCGACTGCCCGGCTTGCGGTTGGCTGGCCGATCTTGGCAGCGATGTCGGAATAGGTGACGGCCTTGCCGAGCGGGATCGACAGCAGGCTTTCCCAGACCCGGACCTGGAAATCGGACCCGATCAGCACCACCCGCAAGGGCTCATCCGACGACCAGCGCGCCGGATCGAAGACACGCCCGGCATAAGGCGCCGTGGCAAGCTGGTCCTCGACGAATTGCGCATTCGGCCAGCGGCAGGCCATGTCGTCGAAACAGGCCCGCTCGCCGCCGAAATCGGCAAAGGCGAGCCCCGCCAACCCGCGATCGGTCGCCATGACAAGCGCCACCCCGAACGGCGACGGATGATAACCGTAGCGGATAGTCAGGCCGGCACCCCTGGCCTTCCATTCACCCGGGCTCATCGCCTCATGGGTAACGAACAGGTCATGCAGCCGGCCGGGTCCGGACAGACCAAGCTCCAGCGAGGTTTCCAAGAGTGGCAGCTCCTCGCGGCCGAGCAGCCGCTTGGCATGGTCGAGCGTCACCGCCTGCAAAAATGCTTTCGGTGAAAGCCCGGCCCAGCGGGTGAAGGTCTTTTGCAATTGCGTCGGCGACTGGCCGAGCCGGTCTGCAATCGTTTCCAGCGACGGTTGGCTCTGGTAGTCGAGCGTCAGCATCTCGATCACCTGGCGCACGGTCTCGTAATCGCCACCGTCGGGGGTGATGTCCGTGCTACGGGAAAGGTCGATATGCTGCGCAAGTGTCATGGTCTGGTCCTCATCTCGGACGGGACTTGACCACGACGGGGACGGCGACGCCACCCGTTTCTTGCGCTCAGATCCGCTGTTTCGCCGTCGCCAGCGCGCCGCGAAACGCCTTGGCGAAGCTCTCGCGATCATCGGGATTGAGGAAGGAGCCGATATCTGTGCGCCGTCCTTCGCCGGTCACCTGCATCGACACGATGCCGATTTCCTCGTGGCGGCGCACGAAGAACCGCGCCCAGAACGTGTTGAAGCGGTGCTCGGTCATGCGGCCTGCGGGCGTGAACTTGCGGATCGACAGATTGCTGCGCGAGACGGTGACCTCCTCGCGCGCCCGGCCCGACCGGTAGTTGAGCCGGAAGGCGCCATAGAGCAGAAGGAAATCCAGCCCGAAGAACAGGCCGATCGGCCAGGCCCCGGTCGCCAGGAAGAACAGCGCATGCACGAGGCAAACGCCGCCGGTCAGGACCAGCAGCACGCGGAAGCCCTTCGGCCCAAGCGATCGATAGGGCGTGAGCTCCGCTGCAAAAATCGGCGTCTCCGCCGCCTGCTCGACATTGCCTTCCATCCGCCTGCCCGACTATAGATTTCCGATGACCCTTGCGAAGCCGAAATCCAGCACCCAAAGCTTGAAAAAGTCAAATCAACCGGCACGAAAATCGGCAGCGACAAGCCGTCGCACGGCCTATTCCCGCGCCGAGCTGGAGGAGATCTTCCGCCGCTTCTCGGTCCAGCGGCCGGAACCCAAGGGCGAGCTGGAACACGTCAATCCGTTCACCCTCGTCGTCGCCGTCGCGCTGTCCGCCCAGGCAACCGACGCCGGCGTTAACAAGGCGACCCGCGCCCTGTTCAAGGTGGCCGACACGCCGGAAAAGATGCTGGCTCTCGGCGAGGACAAGGTCCGCGACCATATCAAGACCATCGGGCTCTATCGCAACAAGGCGAAGAACGTCATTGCGCTCAGCCGGATGCTTGTCGACGATTTCGGCAGCGTCGTGCCGAAGACGCGGGAGGAGCTGGTGAAGCTGCCCGGCGTCGGGCGCAAGACGGCCAATGTGGTCATGTCCATGGCCTTCGGCATTCCGACCATGGCCGTCGATACCCATATCCTGCGCATCGCCAACCGCATCAGGCTCGCACCGGCCAAGACCCCGGACGCGATCGAAGACATCCTGATGAAGATCGTGCCGAAGCAATACCTGTTCCACGCCCATCACTGGCTGATCCTGCACGGGCGCTACTGCTGCAAGGCGCGCAAGCCGGAATGCGAACGCTGCGTCATCGCCGACATCTGCAAGTCGGCGGAAAAGACCTGTGACATCCCGGCGCCGCTGGTCGAACTGCCGCAGCAGACAATCGGCGGCGTCGAGTGATTTTTACACCCTGAACTGCGGATCGCGGGCGCTCAGCAGCTTGTGCAGATGCACCATCAGGCCGGCGGCAAACAGCGGCGTAAGCAAGTTGAGGATCGGCACCGCGAGGAAGCCGGCAATCACCAGCCCGGCGAGAAAGATCGTGCCGCCATGTTTGGAGCGGAACAGCTTTGCTTCCGCAGGTGTGCGAAAGCGCATGGCGGCGAATTCGAAGAACTCCCGCCCGAGCAGATAGCCATTGACCAGGAAGAAGGCGATCAGATTGACGCCCGGAATGAACAGCAGCATCAGCGCCACGAGATTGCCGAGCACGACGACGCAGAAGAATTTCAGCGAGGTTGCAATGCTGGACAACAGGGGCATGGCGAAACCGGCCGGATCGCCCGGATAGTCGCGTTTTTCGATCACCTCCGCCACATCGTCGAGAAACAGACCGGCAATGATCGCGGTCACCGACGACATCAGCAACGCCACGGCGAGCGCAAGCCCGATGCTGGCGAGAATGCCGAAGACGAAACTCAGCCAGCCGGCCCAGGCCGGCAGGTCCGGAACGAAACCGTCGATCAACGGCATGGCATAGGCGATGAAGGTTTCCCGAAGTGCCAGCCAAAGGGCAATCAGCACCAGAGCCGTCAGTCCCAGCACTTTCCAGAATACAGAACGGGTTTCGCTGGCAAACAGGTTACGGGCAGCAAGCGCTGCAGCATCGAGGATCATCGCGGTCTCCTTCAGGATCGGTGCCTGATGTAGGAAAGGCAGGCCACAACCGCAATGTGCAAATGTCAGCCAAGCCGGTAGAGCGAGGGCCGCCGGTCGGTCAGATAGGGGTTCTGCGCCTTGGCATCGTCATAGGCGCCGAGATCGACCTTCGCCACCAGCAGCGTTTCCCCGGTACCCGCCCGTGCCAACTCGTCGCCATCCGGAGCGAGGATCACCGAGCGCCCGGTATAGGACAGCGCGCCTTCGGTGCCGCAAAGATCGGCATAAACGAGGAAGAGGCCATTTTCGAAGGCGCGCGTCGGCACGACCATGTCGGCAACCCGCCGGCTGATGATACCTGCCGGCAGCGCGGTCGGCACGAGCACCAGTTCGGCACCGGCCAGAGCCAGCGTCCGCACATATTCAGGGAACTCGACATCGTAGCAGATCAGCATGCCGGTCTTGATGCCGAAGAGATCAAACACATGCGGGCTATCGGCGCCTGGAACGAAGGCTGCGCGCTCGCCATCGCCATAGAGATGGCCCTTGCGGTAGAATTCCAGCGAACCGTCGGGACGCACCACCACGGCGGAGTTAAACACCTGATCGCCATCACGCTCGGGAAAGCCGGCGCAGATGGCAAGGCCGCAATCGGCGGCAATCTCGCTGAGCGCTTCGATGATCGACCCATCGCGCGTTTCCGCCACCTCGGCAAACCGCGCTCCGAGCGCATAGCCACTGGTGCCGAGCTCCGGCGTGACCAGCACATCCGCACCCATTTCGGCCGCAGCCATCGCCGCCTGGGCGATCTTGCCGATATTGCCCGGCACATCGCCGGAAATCGGCTGCATCTGATAGAGCGAGATCAACATGATGGCACCTATGGTTGGCAGGTTAGAAAAACATCGCGGACAGCAGCAGGATGAACCCCTTCACGATCGCAAACAAGACGCCCGCAACCACCACCAGCGATAGCACGAATGTGATAAATCCGAACAGGATGCAGAGCCCATCCCGCTCCAGAATCCCGAACGAGAACAGACAAATGGCAATGGCCGGCAGGATATTGCCGAGCGGCACCGGCAGCGCCAGAATGATCGCCAGGATCAGGCAGAGCAGTCCCGTCACATACTCCACCGGCGGATAGACAAGAACGGTCAGCCTCGGGCGCAGCATGCGCTCACCACGCGCCAGCCAGGGAGAAATACGCCGGACGATCGCAGCGAAATCCTCGCGCGCCATCGAACGGTTGGCGATGATCTTCGGCAGCCACGGCGACTGACCCAGCATCAATTGCGCCGCCAGGAACACCAATGGTGCACCGGTGATCGCAGACGTACCCGGCGGCGTCGGAACGACATTCGGCAGTGCGAAGATCAAAAGCAAAGCACCAAAGGCACGGTCACCCATCGCGGTGAAGAGATCGGAAACGGATACCCGCGAACGCTCGACATCCAGAGCGATGTCAGAAAGAATCTCGGAGAGACGTCGCCCACGTTTGCCGTTCCTGTCCGCCGACAAGGGTTCGTCGGCGAGCCCGCCATCCGCATCAATCATGCTTCATTCCTGCACTGTCCCGATTGCTTCGTTTACCGGAGCCTTATCGCCAGACAATGACGGATGTTGGATTAACGCCGGACAAAATCGCAAATAAACCTTGGCGTCAGCCACAGTCTACAGTTGGACAAGATGACCGGCTGCGACCTCGCGGTATTGCCGCACCGGCGGTTTGAAACCGAGCGGCCGGATCGGGCTCTTGATTTCGTCGGTCGACAGGTTGCGCTTGGCCCGCCGCCGCGAGGGATCCGGCACCGGCACGGCGGCCATCAGCTTCTTCGTATAGGCATGTTGCGGGTTTTCAAACACCGCCTGGCGCGGCCCGATCTCGACGATTTCGCCGAGATACATGACAGCCACCCGGTGGCTGACCCGCTCGACCACCGCCATGTCATGGCTGATGAACAGATAGGCGAGATTGAAGCTCTGCTGCAAATCAAGCAGCAGATTGCACACCTGCGCCTTGATCGAAACGTCGAGCGCCGAGACGGCCTCGTCGGCAATGATCACCTTCGGATCGAGCATCAGCGAGCGGGCAATGGCGATGCGCTGGCGCTGGCCGCCGGAAAATTCGTGCGGATAGCGCGGCATCATATCAGCGCCGAGACCGACGCGTTCCAACAGGTTGGCCGCCTTTTCGCGCGCCTGCGCTTTGCTGCCGAGCTGGTGCTCGATGAACGGTTCCATCACCGCCTGGCCGACGCTCATCCGTGGATCGAGGCTGGCGAACGGATCCTGGAACACCATCTGGATGCTGCGCCGCATGCGCCGCAGCGCCATGCTGTCAAGCGACGCTACATTGTAACCGTCCATCGAGATCTGGCCAGAGCTCGGCTCGACCAGCCGGGTGATCGAGCGACCGGTGGTCGACTTGCCGCAACCGGATTCACCCACCAGCGCCAGGGTCTCGCCCGGCCTGAGATCGAAGGAGACGTTCTCGACGGCATGCACCGCGCCGCTCTTGCGACCAAGCAGACCGGAACGGATATCGAAGCGCGTGGTCATGTTCTTCACTTCGAGGATCGGTCGGCTGGCCACGTCAACGCCGGCGGCTTCGGTTTCCGGCACCAGCGTTTCGCCACTCTTGATGTCGATCACCGGGAAGCGCATCGGCCGCTCCCGCCCGCCCATCGAGCCGAGCTTCGGCACAGCCGAGAGCAGCGCCCGCGTATAGGGATGTGTGCCACGATTGAAGATGGCGTCCGTGGTTCCTGTCTCCACCGCTTCGCCACGGAACATCACGATCGTCCTGTCGGACACCTCGGCCACCACACCCATGTCATGGGTGATGAACAGCACCGCCATGTCTTCCTCGTCCTGCAACGTCTTGAGAAGATCGAGGATCTGTCCCTGGATAGTCACGTCGAGCGCGGTCGTCGGTTCGTCGGCGATCAGCAGCTTCGGTTTGGAGGCCAGCGCCATGGCGATCATCACCCGCTGGCGCATGCCGCCGGAAAACTGATGCGGATAGTCGTCGAAGCGGCTCTTCGAATTCGGAATGCGGACCTTGTCGAGCAGGCGCAGCACTTCCGCCTTGGCCTCTGCATTCGAGACATTCCGGTGGCAGGTGATCGCCTCGGCGATCTGCTTGCCGATCGGGAAAATCGGATTGAGACTGGTCATCGGCTCCTGGAAAATCATCGCGATCTCGTTGCCGCGCACCCGGCGCATGGCTTCCGGCTCGAGCGTCAGCAGTTCGCGCCCCTGCAGCTTGACGCTGCCCTCGATGCGGCTCGAGGCCGACGGCAGAAGCCGCATGACCGACAGCGACGTGACGCTTTTTCCGGAGCCGGACTCGCCAACGATCGCAACCGTCTCCCTCGGCGCAATATCGAAGCTCATGTTGCGCACCACCGAACGCCACTCCGGACCGACCCGGAACGACGTCGTCAGATTGCGCACGGACAGCACGGGCTCGATCGTGCCGCCGGTTGCCAATTCCACCTCAGCCAGTTCCACGTCAGCCATGTCCAGTTCCCCTGTTCTTATGTCGTCGAGATCTGCTGCGGATGGATCAGGCGGCGAGCGCAGTTTCGGCCAGCGTCACCCAGTAGCTGATGCCGTAGGGGATGGCCTCGTCGTTGAAGTCATAGGCCGAATTGTGCAGGTTCGCCGTGTCGCCATTGCCGATGAAGACGAAGGCGCCTGGACGAGCTTCCAGCATGTAGGAAAAATCTTCCGCACCCATGGCCGGCGGGAATTCGTCGCTGACAGCCTGGCCGCCGACCACCTTGCGCAGCACGTCGAGGGCAAACTCGGTCTCGGCATGATGATTGAAGGTGACGGGGTAGCCGCGATGATAGTGCACCTCCGCCTTGGCACCCATGGCCATGGCAATGCCGGTCGCGATCTCGCCCAGACGCTTTTCCGCCATGTCGCGCAGTTCGGGCAAAAGGGTGCGAACCGTGCCGGACAGTTTCACGCCGTCAGGAATGACGTTATAGGCATCACCGCCGTGGATCTTGGTCACCGTGACGACCACGGAATTGAGCGGATCGGTTTCACGCGCGGCGATCGATTGCAGCGCGACGACGACCTGGGCTGCCGCAAGCACCGGATCGATGCTCTTGTGCGGCTGGGCGGCATGGCCGCTGCGGCCATGGATCTCGATGTCGAACTGGTCGGCCGCTGCCATCACCGAGCCCTTGCGGGTGGAAAACGTTCCGACCTTCATGCCCGGGTGATTGTGCATGCCGTAGACTTCCTTGATGCCGAACGTCTCCATCATGCCGTCGGCGACCATTTCGCGGCCACCGCCGCCGCCCTCTTCGGCCGGCTGGAAGATCACCGCGATCGATCCGCGAAAATTGCGCGTCTCGGCCAGATATTTGGCCGCCCCGAGCAGCATGGCGGTGTGGCCGTCGTGACCGCAGGCATGCATCTTGCCCGGCGTCTTCGACGCCCAATCCTTGCCGCTCGCCTCGAGGATCGGCAGGGCATCCATGTCGGCGCGAAAACCGATCGCCGGACCGTCACCGCGACTGCCCTTGATCACGCCGACGACTCCGGTCCGGCCAATGCCGGTCTTGACGACATCGCAGCCGAACTCCTTCAGCTTGTCGGCAACAAAGGCAGCCGTTCCATGCACATCGAACAGCAGTTCGGGATTTTCGTGCAGGTGCCGGCGCCATTCGGCCACCTCCGGCTGGAGTTCGCTGGCGCGGTTGAGAACTGGCATGAAAGACCTCTTTTTATCATTGCTCCCGGCAGGATTGCACCCATACTGGCCTGTGA
This sequence comes from Rhizobium sp. 18065, assembly GCF_902706095.1. Taxonomy (GTDB): domain Bacteria; phylum Pseudomonadota; class Alphaproteobacteria; order Rhizobiales; family Rhizobiaceae; genus Allorhizobium. Next base: position 260,780 of record NZ_CACSJP010000004.1, on the reverse strand, counting down.
GTTTACCCTTTTGCAAGCCGCAATTTTCCATCTTGCATGGAAAATAGGCTTGTGATTACATGGCCTAAATTTTCACCAGCCGGACAGGGCGTCGCCGTGTCAGCGGCGGCTTTGACGACGCGTTTTGCGTCACAAAATCTCAAATTTTTCTATATATCCCAATGAGATAGGCTGTTGACATTTTTCATTTGGACTGGCCACATCTCGACCCGGCGCCCAAAGGTGCCGAAGCTCCTACAATAATAAATGGGGAACAGCTTATGAAGAAACTGCACGTTATCCTTGCGGCGTCGGCTGCCGCATTGACCATTTCCGGCGCCCCGGCCCTGGCCGATCGCGGCACCGATGGCGACCTCAAGATCATCTTCTGGCAGGCCGTCTCGACGATGAATCCATACCTGTCCGGCGGCACCAAGGAAGTCTACGGGGCCTCGATGGTCATCGAGCCGCTCGCCCGCTACGACGAGACCGGCGCGCTGGTGCCGATGCTCGCAACCGAGATCCCGACCGTCGAGAATGGCGGCGTCGCCGCCGACCTGAAGAGCATCACCTGGAAGCTGAAGCCGGACCTCAAGTGGTCGGACGGCACACCGGTCACCGCCGACGATGCCATCTTCACCTGGAAATACTGCACGGCACCGGATGGTGGCTGCGCCCAGGGCGCCTATTTCGAGGGTGTCAGCAATGTCGAGGCTGTCGATGCCTCGACCATCAAGATCTCGTTCACCGACCCCAAGCCCTATCCCTACAGCGCGCTGGTCGGCGGCCAGTCGCCGCTGATCCAGGCAGCCCAGTTCAAGGATTGCCTCGGCGCCAAGGCACCGGAATGCACGTCTGCCAATTTCGGCCCGATCGGCACCGGCCCCTTCGTCGTCAAGGAATTCAAGCCGAATGACGTCGTGACCTTTACCGCCAATCCGAACTACCGCGACGCCGCAAAGCCCGCCTTTGCAACAGCGACCCTCAAGGGCGGCGGCGATGCTGCATCGGCAGCGCGCTCGGTTCTGGAAACCGGCGAATTCGACTATGCCTGGAACATGCAGGTCGAGCCGGAAGTGCTGGCGACCATGATGCAGGCCGGCAAGGGCAAGATCGAGGTTGCCTTCGGCACCCAGGTCGAGCGTATCGACCTCAACCCCTTCGGCGTCGATCCATCGCTCGGCGACAAGCGCTCGACCAAGGAAGCAGGCCCGCATCCGGCCTTCAAGGATCCGGCCGTGCGCAAGGCGCTGTCGCTCGCCATCGATCGCGACATCATCGACGAGGCTGGCTACGGCGACAACGGCAAGCCGACCTGCAACATTCTGCCGGCGCCCGATATCTACGTCTCGACCGCCGTCGACTGGTGCCTGAAGCAGGATGTCGAAGCAGCCACCAAACTGCTCGACGATGCCGGCTGGAAGATGGGCAGCGACGACATTCGCGAAAAGGATGGCGTCAAGCTCTCCTTCCTTTACCAGACCTCGACCAATTCCGTCCGCCAGGCAACCCAGGCGCTGGTCAAGGATATGTGGAGCCAGATCGGCGTCGCCGTCGAACTGCGCAACGTCTCGGCCAACGTCTTTTTCGGCGGCGATCCGGCGTCTCCGGATACATTCCAGAAGTTCATGGCCGACATCCAGATGTACACCAACAACTTCGACGGCACCGACCCGGAAAAATACATGGCCGGCTGGATGTGCGACAAGATCCCGAGCCCGGCCAGCGGCTGGCAGGGTGAGAACATCGTCCGCTACTGCAACCCGGAATACGACGCCGTGGTCAAGGAACTCGGCAAGACCGGTAAGCTGGAAGACCGCGCCGTGATCGCCAAGAAGCTCAACGACATGCTGAGCAATGACGTGGCGCAGATCCCGCTGATCCATCGCGGTCAGCCGTCCGCCGTCTCCGCGACGCTGGAAGGCGTCAAGATGAACGCCTGGGACAGCGAACTCTGGAACGTCGCCGACTGGTCGCGCAAGAAATAATGCCGCCTCGCCGGGCCTTGCCGACACGCAAGGCCCGGCGATCGCATTTCTCGTGACAGCCTGGAGACCATCCGATGTTCACCTTTACGATTCGGCGATTGCTGTTTGCAATCCCGACATTGCTGGCGATCAGCTTCATCATTTTCGCGCTGCTGGACCTCGCCCCCAGTGACCCGCTGAGCGACCTGCCCCTGACCATTCCGCCCGAGGTGCGCGAGCAGATCCGCGCCGCCATGGGCCTCGATCAGCCCTTCCTCATCCGCTACATGAAATGGCTGCAGCAGTTCTTCATCAATGAACCGCTCAACATCTTTGAACAGCTGACCGGGCTTACCATCGGCACCGGCGAGCGCATGCGCGTCCTGTCCTGGGCCACCCGCAGCCCCGTGGTCGACCTGATCGTCCAGCGGCTACCGCAGACGCTCTGGGTGGTTGGCCTGTCCTATCTCTTCGGCGTGCTGCTGGCGATCCCGATCGGCGTCATCTCCGCCTATCGCCAATATTCGATCTTCGACCAGATCGGCACCTTCATCTCGATGGTCGGCTATTCCGTTCCGACCTTCTTCACCGGTGTGCTGCTGATCGTCGTCTTCTCCTCCTACCTGCAATGGTTCCCGTCGATCTACGACACCAATCTGGTCGTCGACAGCTGGTCGAGTTTCGTCATGCAGGTGAAGCAGATGTTCCTGCCCGTGCTGGTGCTGACGCTCTACAACACCTCGCAGATCAGCCGCTTCGTCCGCGCCTCGATGCTCGACAACCTGCATATGGATTATGTTCGCACGGCGCGTGCCAAGGGCGTCAAGGAAAAGGTCGTGCTGCTGGTGCATGTGCTGCGTAACAGCCTGATCCCGGTGGTCACCGTGATAGCGCTCGGTGTTCCGACCATCTTTTCCGGCGCCATCATCACCGAACAGGTGTTCCGGGTGAACGGCCTCGGCCAGCTGCTGATCACCGCGATCCAGGGCGCCGACATCCCGCTCGTCCAGACGCTCACCTTCATCTTCGCGGTGCTGATCGTTCTCTTCAACCTGATTGCCGACGTTCTCTACGGCATCCTTGACCCGAGGATTCGCTATGACTGATGCGGCCATCCCGACAACGCTTGCGACACGACCGAAGAGCGGCAATTTCTGGCTGCTGCTCTGGCGCCAGTTCCGCGCCCATCCCGGCGGCGTCGCCGGCCTGATCGTGTTTTCCTTCATCGTGATTGCGGTCTATGTCGGCCCGCTGATCCACACGATCGACCCCAACAAGATCGACATCAAGGCGAAGAACCAGGGCCCGTCCTTTGCCCATCCCTTCGGCACCGACAATCTCGGCCACGACATGCTGGCCCAGGTCATGGCCGGCGGGCAGATCTCGCTTGCCGTCGGCATGACCGCCATGTCGCTGGCGCTCCTGGTCGGAACGCTGGTCGGCGTGCTGTCGGGGTATTCGAAGAAGCTCGACGGCCCGCTGATGCGCATCACCGACCTCTTCCTCGCCTTGCCGCTGCTGCCGCTGCTGCTGGTGATCATCATGCTGTTCCGCGACACGCTGCGCGCCGCCTTCGGCCCGGAGACCGGCATCTTCATCCTGATCGTCTTCGTCATCGGCATCACCAGCTGGATGCACACCGCCCGCATCGTGCGCGGCGACGTGCTGGCGGTGAAAAGCCAGGAATACATCCTGGCCGCCAAGTCGAGCGGCATGCGCGAATACCGGATCATCCTCAAGCACATCCTGCCCAATGTGATGTCCTCGATCATGGTCTCGGCAACGCTCGGCATCGCATCGGCGATCATCACGGAATCGGCCCTGTCCTTCCTCGGCCTCGGCTTCCCCTCCGACTTCCCAACCTGGGGCCGCCTGCTGTTTGATGGCGCAAACTTCCTGCAGATCAACCCCTCCCGCGTCCTCTGGCCGGGCCTGGCGATCTCGCTGACGGTCTTGAGCGTGAACTATATCGGCGACGCAATCCGGGATGCGCTGGATCCGCGGGCGTTGAAGCATTGAGGGGTGCGTCAATTGAATGGGCGCAGTGGCAAGCGCCCATTCAGAACATCCTTGCAGGACTTCATGGAGACCGAAGAACGCAATCCTGAGCGGCGAGATCCACACTGCTGGCAAAGCCCCCCTCTGCCCTGCCGGGCATCTCCCCCACTTGGGGGAAGATCGATGCTGGGCCGGCGCCCGGTCTCCACAAAACGTTTCAGACAGACTTTATGTATCCTGCGGCAAACGTCGGGTTCGAATGAGGTTAGCTCGGCGCAAACCCAATCCGATCTCCCTCCTTGTGGGGGAGATGCCCGGCAGGGCAGAGGGGGGCTCCGCGGAGCAATGGTAAATGCCCATCTCCTTTGGGTATCCCTATCCCTCCACCCCCTCCCCTTGATCCCGCCACCTTCTCCCGCCACTCTCCGCGCCTGACCTCGGGAGACCCCGCACCATGCCCAACGCGCCCCTCAACCTCGTGACCGATGTCGACGGCGTCTCCGTCGGCCATGCGACCGATCTGGAACTCGGGTCCGGCGTCACCGTCATCCTGTTCGACGAACCGGCGGTAGCCTCCGGTACGGTGCTTGGCGGCGCGCCGGGTGGGCGTGACACGGCGCTGCTCGATCCATCGATGACGGTGCAGCAGGTCGATGCCTTCGTGCTGTCGGGCGGTTCGGCCTTCGGGCTCGATGCGGCCGGTGGCGTGCAGTCGGGGCTGAGGGCCATTGGCCGCGGTTTTCCGGTCGGCCCGGTCAATGTACCGATCGTGCCGCAGGCGATCCTGATGGATCTGCTCAACGGCGGCAACAAGGACTGGGGCCTGCATTCGCCCTACCAGGACATGGGTTATGCGGCGTTTCTCGCCTGTGCCACCGGTCCCTTCGATCTCGGCACGGTTGGTGCCGGCACGGGTGCCACAACCGCCAACTTCAAGGGCGGCATCGGCTCGGCCAGCGCCGTGTCGTCCAGCGGGCATACGATTGGCGCGCTTGTTGCCGTCAACGCCATGGGCTCGGTGACCATAGGCGACGGTCCACATTTTTGGGCGGCATCGTTCGAGGAAGATGATGAATTCGGCGGCCTCGGCCTGCCCGCCACGGTCAGCGCTGCCGACCGCGCCATGGCCATCAAGGGCGTGCGGCTGACGGCAACCACCATCGGCGCCGTCGTCACCGACGCAGCCCTGAGCAAGGCCGACCTGCACCGGCTGTCGATCACCGCGCATGACGGGCTCGCCCGCGCCGTCCTGCCGGCGCATCTGCCACACGATGGCGACACGCTGTTTGCGGCGTCGACCGGAAAACGGGTGCTGGCCGGCGCTGCAGATCTGATGGAACTCTGCCACCTCGCCACCTTGGTCACAGCCCGCGCGATTGCCCGCGGTGTGCATGCCGCAACAGCATTGCCTTATCCGGGCGCACAGGCCGCATGGCGCGACCGCTGGGTCTTGCCAAACGCCTAGCTGTGGCCAGCACTTAGACTTTAGCTCCAGAGCGCTTGAGATAAGTCAAGGACAGGCGTCACCCCGACCGGGATAGTGGCTGCATATTGCAACGCAACATTGCGACACGGCCCGGCAGACCGCATGATGATCCGCCAGGAACCGGGACGATTTCAGATGGATGACATAACCGAGATGGAAAAGCCGATCCTCACCAACCGCACCTTCGAGGAACTGAAGGTCGGCGACAGCGCCGCGATCACGCGGCTGATCGGGCCTGACGATGTCGAACTCTTCGCAGCCCTGTCCGGCGACCACAATCCGGTTCCGCTTGGCCAGTCGCTGATCCCCGCCGGCATGGTCTCGGCGGTGCTCGATACCCGCCTGCCCGGCCCCGGCACCGTCTATCTCGGCCAGGATCTGCAATTCCAGAAATCGCTGTCGCCCGGCGACACGATCACGGCCACCGTCACCCTCGTTCAGAAACAGGCCGACGGCCAGACGGTGATCTTCGACACCCGCTGCGTCAACCAGCATGGCGAAACCGTGCTGGCCGGACAAGCCCGCGTCAAGGCGCCGGAGCGACGTGTGGTCTGGTCGGAAAACGCCATTCCCGACGTCTCGCTGCAACGCCATGACCGTTTCGACGCAATCGTCGCCGAAGCCAAGGCAATGCCGATGCTGAGGACGGCGCTCGTCCACCCCTGCACGCCTGACGTCATCGAGGCGGCCGTCGAGATCCGCGACGAAGGCCTGCTCGACCCGATCCTGATCGGCCCGGAAGCCAAGATCCGCGCGGCCGCTGCCGAAGCCGGCATCTCGCTCGACGGTTTCGAGATCATGTCAACCGAGCACAGCCATGCCGCCGCCGCCCTGGCCGTTGAACTGGCCATAGCCGGCAAGGTCGGCTCGGTGATGAAAGGCAGCCTGCATTCCGACGAAATCCTCGGCGCCATTGTTGCCGGCGGTTCCGGCCTGCGCACCGAACGCCGCATCAGCCATGTCTATGTCATGGATGTGCCGGCCTATTCGAAACTGCTGGTGGTGACAGATGCGGCGATCAACATCGCGCCTTCACTCGACCAGAAGCGCGACATCTGCCAAAACGCCGTCGATCTCATGCACATGCTCGGCGTCGCCACGCCCAAGGTCGCGGTGCTCGCCGCCGTCGAAACGGTCAACGATAAGATGCCGGCGACGCTGGATGCCGCAGCCCTCACCGTCATGGCGGCACGCGGCCAGATCAAGGGCGCCCTGGTCGACGGGCCGCTTGCCTTCGACAATGCCATCAGCCTGGAGGCGGCGCGCACCAAGGGCATCGTCTCACCGGTTGCCGGCGATGCCGACATTCTGCTGGTGCCGGATCTCGAAGCCGGCAACATGCTGGCCAAGCAACTGCTCTATTTCGCCAATGCCGATGCGGCAGCCCTCGTGCTCGGTGCCCGGGTTCCGATCATCCTGACCAGCCGCTCCGACAGCCTGCGGGTGCGCATGACGTCCGCCGCCCTTGCCAAGCTCGTGGCGGCCAGGCGGACTGCGGCCCTAGCGCCGGAATTGGGGCTGATCATTTCATGAGCGACAAACTGCTGCTGACATTCAATGCCGGCTCCTCTTCGGTGAAGATCGGCCTGTTTGTCCGCGAAGACGGCAAGGCGAGGCGCATCGGCAAGGGCATGATCGACTTTCGCCACCAGCCGCTGACTTTCCACCTGGTCGAAGGCCCGCAGATCTTCGACGTGCCGCTCGAAGCCAGAAGCGATGACCTGCTGCATGATGTGCTGGAAGAAACCTTCGCATGGCTGGCGGCGCACTATGATCTCGATGCGGTGACCGCCGTCGGCCACCGCGTGGTGCATGGCGGCGATCATTTTGCCGATCCGGTGCTGGTCACCGACGCGAGCACGGCTGCGATCGCGTCGCTGATCCCGCTGGCGCCTTTGCACCAGCCGCAGAACATCAGGCTGATCCAGGCCATTCACGACCTGAAGCCCGGCCTGCCGCAGACCGTGTCCTTCGACACCGCCTTCCATCGCAGCCAGAGCGAGACCGTGCAGCGTTTTGCCATACCGCGCGAATGGTTCGACAAGGGCATCAAGCGCTACGGCTTCCATGGCCTGTCCTATGCCTATATCGCCCGCGCCCTCAAGGCGCTGGAACCGGAGCGCGCCGGCGGATATGCGGTTGTCGCCCATCTCGGCAGCGGCGCCAGCCTCTGCGCCATGGAGCATGGCATCAGCCGCGACACCTCGATGGGCTTTTCCACCATCGATGGCGTGCCGATGGCAACCCGCAGCGGCGCCATCGACCCCGGCGTCTTCTTTCACCTGATCCATGGCCACGGCCTGAGCGTCGATCAGGTCGAGACGATGATCTACAAGCAATCCGGCCTGCTAGGCCTGTCCGGCATCAGTGCCGACAGTCGCGTGCTGCTGGAAAGCAACGCACGCCCGGCCCGCGAGGCGATCGACGTCTTCACCTTCCGCATCGCCGGTGAAGTGGCACGTCTGGCGGCCACGCTCGGCGGGCTCGACACGGTGGTCTTCACCGCCGGCATCGGCGAGAACCAGCCGGCCATCCGCAAGGCGGTCTGCGACCGGCTGGCCTTCCTCGGCGTGGCCATCGACACGCTCGCCAATGACCGGAATGCCGCAGTGATCTCGACAGCCTCCAGCCAGATCAAGGTCCGCGTCATCGAAACGGACGAGGAACAGGTGATTGCCGACGATATGCTGTCCGTGTTCGATCGACAGCGTTGAGTTGCAATCGTTCGCGGCTGACAACAAACCGTCATGAAGCGCGCTTAGAGACGGGCCGACAATCGGTTCAAATCAGTCCAGACGGGAGCACGCCACATGCTGCAGGAGATGAATGCAACGGGTGAGGCCGAGCGCCACGCGAACCGGACTGCCATCGTCATCACCAATGCCCGCGTCGTCCTGCCCGGTCATGTCATGCATGGCACGGTCATCGTCGAGGACGGCCTGATCACCGAGATCCACGAAGGCCCGTCGCGGCTGGAAGGCGCCATCGATTTTGCCGGCGACTATCTGCTTCCCGGTCTGGTCGACATCCATACCGACCATTTCGAAAAGCACATCTATCCGCGCGCCCATGTGCGCTGGGATTTCATGCGGGCCGCCCTTGCCCACGATGCCCAGATCATCGGCGGCGGCGTCACCACCGTCTTCGACAGCCTCTGCGTCGGTGCCACAACCGACAACCCGCATCGCGCCGAAATCCTGACGCCGATGATCGAGGCGCTGGAACAGGCAACGGCTGCAGGCATGCTGCGCGCCGAACACCTGGTGCATCTGCGCTGCGAGATCACCGATCCGGCGACGCCGGCGCTGACCGCCGCCAATATCGACCGCGCCATCGTCCGGGTCATGTCGGTCATGGAGCACCTGCCCGGCATCCGCCAGAGCCGCGACATCGACGCCTATGTCGCCCGTGCCGCCAAATCGACCGGCGAAAGCCACGACCTGGTGCGCGAGAAGATCAAGTTGCTGGTAGCGGAAAAAGGCGAGATCGGTGCCGTTATTCGTCCGGAAATCGTGGCGCTTGCCCGCGCACGCGGCCTGCCGCTGCTGAGCCATGACGACACCGATATCGAACACATCGACGAAGCGCTGGCCGATGGTGTCAGCATTTCCGAATTCCCCTGCACGATCGAAGCGGCTCAGGCCGCTCGCGACAAGGGGCTGGGCATCGTCGCCGGCGCGCCGAACATCCTGCGCGGTGGCTCGCAGTCCGGCAATATCGCCGTGCGCCATCTGCTGGCGGCCGACCTCGTCGACATCCTCGCATCCGACTATGTGCCGCGTTCGCTGCTCGATGCGGCCTTCATGATCGCCGCCGATCCAGGGCTGAGTTACGACCTGCCGCGTTCCGTGGCCATGGTCACCCGCGCACCGGCACTGGCCGGCGGGTTGAAGGATCGCGGAGAAATCTCGCTCGGCCTGCGCGCCGACCTGATTCGCACCGACTTGCATGACGGCCATCCGTTCCTGAAGACAGCCTGGCGGTCGGGCATGCGGGTGGCCTGAGCCACCCACCTCGATCCGTCCCGCGCAGACGATCAGTCGCGCCCTGGATCAGTCGCGGCGAAAACCTTCGCTGGCGGTCAGGAGCTGGCGCGTGTAGTCGGTGGAAAAGTCGCGGCTGCGCAACTGCTCCGTCGACAGGGTTTCCACCACCTTGCCGGACTTCATCACCACCAGCTTTTCGCACATGTGGCTGATCACCGAGAGATCATGGCTGACCATGACGAAGGTCAGGCCGCGATCCTTGCGCACCTGTTCGAGCAGGTTGAGGATCTCCGCCTGGATCGAGGCATCGAGCGCCGAGGTCGGCTCGTCGAGCAGCAGGATCTGCGGCTCGAGGATCAGCGCCCGGGCAATGGCAATGCGCTGGCGCTGGCCACCCGACAGCTGGTGCGAAAAGCGGAAGCGGAAACCGCTGCCAAGACCCACCTCGTCGAGCGCACGCGCGATGCGCACCTCCGCATCCGGTATGCCATGGATCGCCAGTGGCTCCAGCAACAGCCGGTCAACCGTCTGGCGCGGATGCAGCGAGCCATAGGGATCCTGGAACACCATCTGGACAGTGCGGTAGAATTCGCGGTCACGCCGGCGGCCGCTGTAGCTCTTGCCGCTGACCGTCAAGCTGCCCTCGTCGAAGGGGTTCAGCCCGGCCACGGCACGCAGCAGCGTCGATTTGCCAGAACCGGATTCGCCAACAATGCCGAAGGACTGGCCGGTTTCCACATCGAGGCTGACGGTATCGAGCGCGCGAAAGCCATCGAAGCGCACGATCATGTCACGGATGGACAGGGACAGTTTCATAGCTTCCACTCCGCCTGACGTTCCAGCACCGGCAGCGGATGCCGGTCGGCCGCGATCTGCGGCAGACAGTTGAGCAGACCCTGGGTATAGGGATGTTTGGCCTCGGACAGTTTCGATGCCTCGATCTCCTCGACCACCTTGCCGGCATACATGACCAGAACACGGTCGCAGAAGGACGAGACGAGACGCAGGTCATGGCTGATGAAGATCAGGCCCATGCCGCGCTCGGACACAAGCTTGTCGAGAATGGCCAGCACTTCAAGCTGCACGGTCACGTCGAGCGCAGATGTCGGCTCGTCGGCGATCAGCAGTTCCGGCCCGCAGACCAGCATCATCGCGATCATCACGCGCTGGCCCATGCCGCCGGAAACCTCGTGCGGATAGAGATCGAAGACACGCTCCGGATCGCGAATCTGCACCGCTTCCAGCATCGCAAGCGCACGCGCACGCGCCTCGCTTCTCGACACCCGTTCATGGGTCCGCAAGGTCTCCATGATCTGCCGGCCGATCGGCATGACCGGATTGAGCGAATATTTCGGATCCTGCAGGATCATCGCCAGCCGCTTGCCGCGCAGGTTTCGACGCTGCGAGGCCGATGCCTTGAGCAGATCGATGTCGCCGAACGCCAGACGATCCGCGGTGATCCGCGCATGGCCGGGCGTCAGCCCCATGATGGCGCGCCCGGTCTGCGATTTGCCGGAACCGGATTCGCCAACGATCCCGAGCCGTTCCTTGCCGAGGGTGAAATTCACCCCACGCACGGCCTCGATCGTGCCGGTGCGGGTCGGGAAGCTGACCCGCAGATTTTCGACCGTCAGGAGTGGCGTCATTGGCCGGCCTCCTTCGGATCGAGTGCATCGCGCAGGCCGTCGCCCAAAAGGTTGAAGCCGAGCGAAACGATCAGGATGGCAAAGCCCGGCATGGCGGCAACCCACCATTGGTCGAGGATGAAACGGCGACCCGACGCAATCATCGCGCCCCATTCGGGCAGCGGCGGCTGAGCGCCGAGACCGAGGAAACCAAGGCCGGCAGCGGTCAGGATGATGCCCGCCATGTCGAGCGTCACGCGCACGATCAGCGACGACATGCAGAGCGGAATGATGTGGAAGAGCACGATGCGCAGCGGCGACGCCCCCATCAGTTTGACCGCCGAAATATAGTCGGAATTGCGGAAGGTCATCGTTTCGGCGCGCGCGATACGCGCATAGGGCGGCCATGATGTGATCGCGATGGCGAGCACCGCGTTTTCGATACCGGGACCAAGGGCTGCGACAAGCGCCAGCGCCAGAACCAGTTTCGGAAAGGCGAGAAAAATGTCGGTGATGCGCATCAGCACCGCATCGACCCATCCGCCGGCATAACCGGCAACGGTCCCGACAATCAGCCCGATCGGCGCGGCGATGATCGCGACCAGCGCGATGACGAACAGTGTCAGGCGCGAGCCATGGATCAGCCGCGACATGATATCGCGACCCTGGTCATCCGTGCCGAGCAGATAGCCTTCGGTCCCCGGCGGCAGCAGGCGCGCGTTGCGCAGGTCGCCCTGTACCGGCGAATGCGGCGCCAGAACATCGGCAAAGGCGGCAACAAACAACAACGCGATCAGGATGGCGAGACCGAGCAGCGCCAGGCGATTTTCCGAAAACCGCCTCCAGATCATGTAGAGGCGGCCGCAACGGGCCTGCCAGCGCGACTGCGGCCGGTCGGAGAGCAGCCATTGGCGAAGGCTCGGTTTTGCCGTGAGTTCGGATCCGGTCATCGGCTGCGCGTCCTCGGGTCAAGCATGCGGTAGAGAACATCCGACAGGAGATTGATGGCGATGAACACGGAACCGATGACGATCGTCCCGCCCAGCACCGCATTCATGTCGGCATTCTGCAGAGAATTGGTGATGTAGAGGCCAAGCCCCGGCCAGGAGAAGATCGTCTCGGTCAGCACCGAGCCTTCGAGCAGGCCGGCATAGGAGAGTGCGATCACGGTGATCAGCGGCACAGCGGCATTGCGCAGCGCATGAAACCAGATGATCCGCGTTTCAGACAGGCCCTTGGCCCGGGCAGCCACGATGTATTCCTGCGAAAGCTCGTTCAGCATGAACGAGCGCGTCATGCGGCTGATATAGGCGAGCGAGAAATAGCCGAGCAGCGCACCCGGCAGGATGATGTGGCGGAACAGGTCCCAGAGCACATCCCATTGCTGCTGCATGGCGGCATCGAGCAGAAAGAAGCCGGTGACCGGGGTGAAACTGTATTCGTAGACGATGTCGACGCGCCCCGGATAGGCGACCCAGTTGAGTTTGGCATAGAAGAACAGAAGCGCCAGCAGCCCCAGCCAGAAGATCGGCACGGAATAGCCGATCAGGCCGATCACGCGGACGATCTGGTCGGCGATCGAGCCGCGCTTGACGGCAGCCAGGATGCCGAGCGGCACGCCGAACAAAACTCCGATGATCGTGCCGACTGTTGCAAGCTCCATGGTCGCGGGAAACACCCTTGCGATATCGGTCTGCACCGGATTGGTGGTCAGCACCGAAGTGCCGAAGTCGCCACTCAGCACCTGGCGAATGTAGATGATAAACTGCTCGTAGAGCGGCAGGTTCAGGCCGAGTTCCTCGCGCACGCGCTCGACGACATGCGCCGGCGCACGGTCGCCGACAATGGCGAGCGCGGGATCGATCGGCACCACGCGGCCGATGAAAAAGGTCACGGCCAGAAGGCCGAGATACGTCGTCAGCACCGTCAGAATGAACTTCGACAGCGAGATGGCAAGCGCCGAGGCGCGCGCGCTACTGCGCCGCGCCTCGGTCCGATTGGAGACATCCGTCAAGGGGATCAGTCCTTGGAGACGGTGTAGACGAAGTTGGTGTCGAAGCTCGGTCCGAGCTTGTAATCCTTCACCTTGTCCGAATAGCCGGCGATTTCCGTCTGCTGGAAGATCATCACGAACGGGCCGGTTGCCAGAACCTGCTTCTGCAGGTCTTCATAGATCGCCGCACGCTTTGCCGTGTCTTTTTCGAGTAGGGCGGCCGCAGTCTTGGCCGAAAGCTCCGTCGGATCCCAGGCATTGCGCCATGCGAGCGTCTTGTTCTTGCCTTCGTCGGAATTGTCCGGATTGAAGGTGAAGGTCTCGGCATTCGAGTTCGGGTCGAAATAGTCCGAACCCCACTGGCCGATATAGATGTCGTGTTGGCGGGCGCGGAACTTGGTCAGCGTCTGCTTACCATCGCCCGGGATGATTTCCAGCTTGATGCCGGCCTGGGCCAGCGTCTGCTGGACGTTTTCGGCAATGCCGGTGACCGGCTGAGTATTGCGCACATCCATGGTGACGGTGAAGCCGTCAGCAAGACCTGCCTTGGCCAGCAGTTCCTTCGCCTTGGCAACGTCGAGCTTGTAGGGCTTGTCCTCAAGCGCGCCAAGCTGGCCCGACGGCAGGAAGGTCTGGTGGATCGAACCGATGCCCTTGATCAGGGTTTCACCAAGCGCATCGTAATCGACCAGATACTTGAAGGCCTCGATGACTTCCGGCTTGGCCAGGTTCGGGTTCTTCTGGTTGAGGCTGAAGTAGTAGAGCGTGCCCTTCGGCGCGGACGTCGTGGCAATGCCTTCCTTCTTCGCAACGGCTTCGAAATCGCCCGGCTCGAGATTGCGCGCGACGTCGATATCGCCGTTTTCAAGTGCCAGACGCTGGCCAGCGCTTTCCTTCATGTAGCGATAGATGACGCGGGCAAGCTTTGCCTTTTCGCCGAAGAAATTGTCGTTGCGCTCCAGCACAACCACTTCGTTGGCGCGCCATTCGCGGATCTTGAACGGACCCGAGCCGGCATAGCCGGTCTTCAGGAACTCGTTGCCGAAATCGGTGTCGTACTTGTATTCAGCCGTCGGCGTCATTGCCTTGGCCTTTTCGGTGACCAGCACCTTGTCGACGACCGAGGCAACCGTTGAGGTCAGCACGTTGAGCACGAAGCTCGGCGCATAGGCCTTGTCGACGGTTAGCACGAAGGTCGTGTCGTCGGTTGCCTTCGCCTTTTCGGTGACATTGTCGCCGCTCAGGCCGAACTGGGTGAGCAGGAAGGCCGGCGACTTGTCGAGCTTGACGGCACGCTCGAACGAGTAGGCCACGTCGGCCGCCGTGATCGGATTGCCGGAGGCAAATTTCAGGCCCGACTTGAGCTTGAACGTATAGGTCAAGCCGTCGTCCGAAATGGTCCAGCTTTCGGCGAGGTCGCCGATAACCTTCGACGTGTCGGCCGGATCAAGCGCGACCAGCTTGTTATAGGTATTGGCGGTCACTTCGGCCGTCGAGATTTCGAAGGCTTCGCCCGGATCAAGCGTGATGATGTCATCGATCGCCCAGGCCAGAACCAGCGTATCGGCCGGCGTTGCGGCATAGGCCTGCGGTGCGCCCGCCAGGATCAGCGCAAGCGCCGCACTGGTCGTCATCAACTTCAAGCGTTTGTTGAATGAATTCATCATCCGATTATTCCCCTTCTTGGTTGTTGGTGGATAACGATCGTATGGCTTGGCACTATTCGTGCCAGGCCGATGCGAGTACTCTCAGCCAGTTCTCCCGGCAGATCTTGTCCAGGTCTTCGCCACCGTAGCCAGCAGCCTTCAGCGCTTCAACCAGCTTTTGATTGCCGGATGCATCGGCGATGTCGGCAGGCACAGTCGCGCCGTCGAAATCGGAGCCGATCGCCACGCAATCGATGCCCATGCGCTCGACCAGATAGTCGATATGCTGGACCATGGCGGCAATCGGCGTATCGGCGCTGTCGCGTGCATCCGGCCGCAGCATGGTGACGGCATAGTTCAGGCCGACCAGACCACGGCTGTCCTTGATCGCATCCAGCTGCTTGTCCGTCAGGTTGCGCGCAACCGGCGTCAGCGCATGAACATTGGAATGGCTGGCGATCAGCGGCTGATCGGTAATCCTGGCGACGTCCCAGAAGCCCTTTTCGGTAATGTGCGCCAGATCGATCAGAATGCCCAGTTCATTGCAGCGCTTGACCAGCGCCACGCCGGCATCTGTCAGACCGGGGCCGGTATCGGGCGACATCGGATAGGCGAACGGCACGCCATGGCCGAAGATATTGTTGCGGCTCCACACCGGGCCCAGCGAACGCAGGCCCGAAGCGTGGAAGGTCTCCAGCACATCGAGATCCTTGTCGATCGCCTCGCAGCCTTCCATATGCAGAACGGCGGCAAACACTCCCTCCGCCATGGCCTTGCGGATCTCGGCCGTCGAGCGGCAGAGCTTCCAGGCACCGGCGCGGTCGAGACGCTGCGCCACCGATGCCATTTCCAGCGCGATGTCGAGCGACCACTGCCGGTCGAGCGGCGGATCGAGCGTCGTGACATAGTGGCCCGCAGCGTCCGGCTCCTGCAACGAGAAGTCATGCGGCGACGGAATGTAGATGGCGCACAGTCCGCCAGCCAGTCCACCGGCCTTGGCGCGCGGCCCGTCGATGTGGCCCGCTGTCGTGCCCTGGGTGAATTCAACGACCGGATCTGTCCCGTCCTTGCGTCCGCGCCACAGGCGAAGCAACACGTCGTTATGGCCGTCGAAGATCAAGTCCATGAAAATGAATTCCGCTTTTCAGTCAAACACGAGGAGAAGCGCGGTCCCCGTGATCGGGGGCTGGCAGGGTTAAGTCACGGTAGAACCGTGTTTTAGATGGTAGGGCCAAATCCCATCGATATTCAAGGGTGAAAAAATTTTACCCCAAATGAAACTATTCGAGCTTCGGAAGGTGGCCGAGCCATTTGGTCGCCTGCTCGTAGAGCGCCGCAAGCGACAGCACGTCGCCGTCGGAACGCGGGCGGCCGATGAGCTGGAATCCGGTCGGCAATCCATGCGTATTGAAGCCGGCCGGCAATGCCGCAACCGGCAAACCGGCCATGCTCGGCCCGATCACCACCTCCATCCAGCGATGATAGGTATCCATGTGCTGGCCGGCAATCGTGCGCGGCCAAGGGATATCCGCATCGAAGGGGAAGACTTGGGCGGCAGGCGCGATCAGGTAGTCGTAGCGGTCGAAAAGCGTGAGCATCGCCTGGTACCAGAGGGTACGCAGCGCCGACGCCTCGTAGACGTCGCTGGCGGAAACCTTGAGCCCTGTTCGGACCTCATGCAGGATCTCGGGCTTGAGAGAGCCGCGCTTGCCGGGATCCTCGTAAAAGTCGCGCATGCTGCCGGCGGTCAGGAAACTGCGCAGCGTCGTCCACGCCCACCACAGCCGTTCGATGTCGAAATCGGGCATGGCCCTTTCGGCCACGAAACCGAGCCCGTCGAACACTTTCAACGCCGTCTCCGACAGCGCCAGCACACCCGGCTCGAATGGCAAATAGCCGTTGTAGTCACCCAGCCAGCCGATCCGCCCGCCTGCTTTGGCGATGGCTGGATCGAGCAAAATCGGCGCACTGTCATAGGACGACGGATCACGCCGGTCATAGCCCGACTGGGTATTCAGCAGCGCCACAACGTCGGCAACGGAACGCCCCATCGGCCCGGTGGTCGCAAGCTGGTTGAGATAGGCATCCCGACCCCGCAGCGACGGCACCCGGCCGAAGCTCGGGCGAAAGCCGACGACATTGTTGAAGGCCGCCGGATTGCGCAAGGATCCCATCATGTCGCTGCCATCGGCGACCGGCACGAGCCGCGCGGCCAGCGCCGCCCCTGCCCCGCCGCTCGATCCACCGGCCGAGCGGCTGAGGTCGTAGGGATTGCGGGTGACGCCGAAAACCGGATTGTAGCTATGCGAACCAAAGCCCCATTCGGGCGTATTCGTCTTGCCGATGATGATCGCGCCGGCGGTCCGGATCCGCTCCACCTGGATCTCGTCGAAATCGGGAATGAAGTCGCGAAACAGCGGCGAACCATAGGTGCAGGGAATGCCTTTCACCTCGGAGAGGTCCTTGATCGCAATCGGCAATCCATGCATCCAGCCAAGACTGCGACCAGCCTGGCGCTCGCGGTCGGAAGCCTGCGCTTCGGCCAGAAGCTGGTCGTCGGGCCGCAGGCTGACGATCGCGTTGATCTTCGGGTTAAGCGTATGAATGCGCTTGAGATAGGCCGCCATCACCGCCTCTGCAGTGAGTTCACCGGACTGGATGGCGGCGGAAAGTGCGGTTGCGCTGAGGGCGGTCGGATCGGTCAAGGCATGCTCCAGAATGGCGGCGTGGCGAACGCCTGATGATGGTCGAGACGTCGCTGCCGTGTGCAGGCCCCAACGATGGAGCGCTGTCGCACACGCGTCAAGCCGATGCTGCACGCGTAAAACGCAGGCCAGAATTGCGGGTCACCATGCGCTTCGCGAAAATCTTCTCAAGCCTGCGAAATAAAAATGGTCAAACGACCAATTTAGAGGCAACATGCCGTTAATCAGGCTGATCCGGACGCGCCGAACGGATCAGTTAAAATGAACGGGAACATCGGTGAGACAGGGTTACATGCGGGTTTCCGGCGCTCTGCCTTGCGTCGCCGCACTGAGTGGAGGCTTTCGAAGATGGCAATTGGGATGGCACGCGAATTGCGTGACGACAGTTGCAAAAAGCAGTTAGAGATCCGCCTTGGCAGGTCACGGCTGTGTGAACTTCTCCACGCATAAACCCAACATAAAAACGGGGGCACTGCTTGAGTTCCATATCCCAGAAGGCAGCCATTGAGATCCGCGGCGTCAGCCGTGTGTATGGATCGGGCGGAGGCAAGGTGACCGCATTGGACGGCATCAACCTGACGATCCGTGAAAACGAATTTTTCACCCTGCTCGGACCATCCGGCTGCGGCAAGACCACGCTCCTTCGGCTGATTGCCGGATTCGATTTCCCGACCACCGGCGAGATCCTGCTGTATGGCGAGGACATCGCACCGCTTCCTCCGTTCAAGCGGCCGGTCAACACGGTGTTCCAGAGCTACGCGCTCTTTCCCCACATGACGGTTGCCGAAAACATTGGCTTCGGCCTGAAGATGCTCGGCAAGCCGGCAGCCGAGGTCAAGGCGCGCGTCGACGAGATGCTTGAGCTCGTCCATATGGTGCCGATGCGCGACCGCCAGGTCAGCCAGATTTCCGGCGGCCAGCAGCAGCGCGTCGCGCTCGCCCGCGCGCTGGCTCCGAAGCCGAAGGTGCTCTTGCTCGACGAGCCGCTGTCGGCCCTCGACTACAAGCTGCGCAAGGAAATGCAGATCGAGCTGAAGCGGGTACAGGCCGAGACCGGCATCACCTTCATCTTCGTCACCCATGACCAGGAAGAAGCGCTGACCATGTCCGACCGCATCGCGGTCATGTCGACCGGCAGCCTGCGCCAGGTCGGTTCGCCCTGGGACATCTATGATCGTCCGGCCGAACGTTTTGTCGCTGACTTCATCGGCGAGACGAATTTCCTCGAGGCCGATGTGCTGTCGGTCGAAGGGGAACGCGCCAGGGTCCGGCTTGCGTCTGGAGCAGAAATTCCGGCGACCTTCCCGGATCAGACCACGCCCTCCGGCAAGGTCACCGTGGTCATCCGTCCGGAACATGCCCGCATCGCCGGCCCCGAACAAGCCTCGGTCCTGTCGGGCACGGTCGAGACCGTCGTCTATCTGGGAACGGATACGCATATCCACATCCGGCTCGGCGACGGCGCCCTGTTCACCATCCGTCAGCAAAATGCCCGCAGCGGCCACTGCGGTATCAGTGAGGGCGACACGGTCGGCATCGAACTCAGCGACGATGTCGCGCAGATCCTGAGGGATTGACCATGAGCGCGATCCAGACGGCCCCCGAAATTGCCAAATCGCGCGACATCCGAAACCGCTGGCTGCTCAGCCTCCCGGCACTGCTCATCATTTTCGTCGCTGCCGCAGGCCCGCTTCTCGTCATGCTGTTCTATTCGTTCATGGCGAAGGGCGACTACGGTGACGTGAAGTTCGGCGAATTCTCTTCCGAAGGCTGGTTCTCGGTCTTCTTCCAGCGCGACATGTTCGATGACACGTTCGGCTTGGCCACGGCGCACCTGTCGATCATCTGGCGCTCGCTACAGCTGTCGTTTTTCACCACGCTGCTGACGGTGATCCTCGGTTTCCCGACCGCCTATTTCATCGCCACACGGCCGCCAAGCTCACGCGAGATCTGGGTCTTCCTGGTGACCATCCCGTTCTGGACCAATCTGCTGATCCGCACCTTTGCCATGCAGCAGGTCATCCGCAACGAGGGAATGTTGAACAACGCGCTGATCTGGCTCGGCGTGATCAGCAGCCCGCTGCAGATCATGTATACCGATACGGCCAACCTGCTGGGCATGACCTATGTCTACCTGCCGCTGATGGTCTTGCCGCTCTATGCCTCGATCGAGAAACTCGACTTCCGGCTGGTGGAAGCGGGATATGATCTCTACGCGACCCGCTTCCAGGTGTTGAGGCGTATCGTGATCCCGCTGGTGAAACCCGGCATCATCGCCGGCTCGATCCTCGTTTTCATTCCCTCGCTCGGCGCCTATGTCATTCCACGCGTGCTCGGCGGCGGCAAGAACATGATGCTCGGCAACCTTATCGAGATGCAGTTCGGCGCTGGTCGCAACTGGCCGCTGGGGGCCGCCATGTCGATCACGCTGATGGCGCTGGTCATGATCGCCCTGATTTTCTACGTGCGCAACGCTTCACGCTCGGGGGCAGGTCATGTTTAAGCCACACTTCGACATCCGGGCTCAACCCGGTTTCGGCTTCATCGCCCTCTTCACCTTCTTCGCGCTCTATCTGCCGATAGGCGCACTGGTCGCCTATTCCTTCAATGGTGCGGAATCTCTGTCGCACTGGGATGGGTTCTCGCTGCGCTGGTTCGAGGCAGCCTGGCAGAATTCGGCCGTGCAGGATGCTGCCATCCGGTCGCTGATCATCGCGGTCTGGGCCGCAACGCTTGCGACGATCACCGCGACCATGGCCGCACTGGCAACGACCAGGACTGAGCCCTATCGCGGCCTTACCTTCAAATATGCGCTGATCAATCAACCAATCATGGTGCCGGAAATTGTCACGGCCGTGGCTCTGTTGATCGTCTTCTCAAGGATTAAGGTCTGGACCGGCTATTCCGGCCTTGGCTACCTGATCGCAGCCCATACAGCCTTCTGCATTCCCTTCGCCTATCTGCCGATCAGAGCCCGGCTGGAGAGCATGGACCTGACGCTGGAGCGGGCAGCAGCGGACCTCTACGCCACCCCCTGGATGGCGTTCCGCCATGTGACCTTCCCGCTGCTGCGCCCCGCGCTGATCGCCGGTTTCATGCTGGCCTTTGTCATCTCGCTCGATGACGTCGTCATCACCGAATTTGTCAAATCCGGCGGGCAGGACACGCTGCCCACCTACATGCTGGGTCAGCTGAGACGCGAGACCACGCCCGAGATCAACGCGATTGCCACGGTCTTCCTGGCGCTGTCGACAGCACTTGTGATCATCGTCTTCATCGTCAACCGGCGAAAACAACAGTAATTCGACGTCATAACAACAGAGAGGAACGAAGAATGAAAATGAAATGGATGACGACAACCGCAACCGCGCTGATCGCAACGCTTGCCTTCGCAGGTGCGGCCTCTGCCGCCGGCGAACTGAACATCTATAACTGGGGTGACTATACCAGCCCCGAACTGATCAAGAAGTTCGAACAGCAATTCGACGTCAAGGTAACGGTCACCGACTACGATTCCAACGACACGGCGCTTGCCAAGGTTCGCGCAGGCGGTCACGGCTTCGACATCGTGGTTCCCTCGGCGAACTACGTGCCGATCTGGGTCAAGGAAGACCTGCTTGTCGAAGCGCGTCCCGACCAGATGGAGAACTTCAAGAACGTCGATCCGCGCTGGGTCGATGTCGCCTGGGATCCGGGCCGCCATTACACGGTTCCATGGCAGTGGGGCCTGACCGGCATCGGCGTCAACACTACAGTCTACAAGGGTGACATCAACACCTCGGCGATCTTCCTCGATCCGCCACCAGAACTGGCGGGCAAGATCAACGTCGCACCGGAAATGAACGACGTTCTCTTCGCCACGATCAAGTATTTCGGCGGCGACTGGTGCACGATGGACAAGGACGTGCTGCGCAAGACACGCGACAAGCTGGTCGAGGCAAAATCCAAGTGGCTGGCCATGGACTACAGCGTCACCGAGAAGCTGCCCGCCGGCGACTATTCGGCCGTCTATTACTGGAACGGCGCCATCATGCGCTCGCGCGCCAAGAACGCCGACATCAAGTTCGGCTACCCGAAGGAAGGCTTCCCCTTCTTCATGGACAGCGTCGCGATCCTGAAGGACGCGAAGAACCCGGAAAATGCCAAGCTGTTCATGAACTTCATCATGGATCCGGAAAACGCAGCGATGATTTCGGCCTTCGCGAAATATGCCAACGGCATCAAGGGTTCGGAAAAGTTCCTGCCGGCTGACATGCAGACGGCACCGGAACTGGTCGTCCCGGCTGAATTCGAAGCAGCAGGCGAATTCCTCATCGGCTGCGAACCGGAAGTGCAACAGCTTTACTCGAAGATCTGGACCGAAGTGCAGAAGTAAGCCGGTCCCGCAATCACCTGATGACAATGACCAACGGGAGGGCCAAGCGGCTCTCCCGTCTGGAGGAGCTTTTCCATGACCACCGATTTTGCCAGGGCGCACGGCTTTGAACGCAGCGCCGTGTCCCTTGCCAACTGGCGCACGGCCCCGTTCAGCCGCTGGAGTTTTGCCCATGCGGCCGAAGTGGTGCCGAGTGCGATGATCCGCGCCACCGCCGAGCAGCCGGAAACGGCATTGGCCCAGTCACCGTTGCTCGACCGCCCCATGGACACCGGCCTTGCTGGCCATGGCACGGCCCGCGACTTCCTCAGCTATGCCCACACGGACGCCTTCGTCTTGATGCGCAGCGGACAGGTCATCGCCGAGCACTATGCCCCGCATGCTGACGTCAACCAGCCGCATATCGTCTTTTCGGTGAGCAAGTCGCTGACTGCGCTCCTGATTGCAAACCTTGAAGCCGATGGCCTGATCGATCCCGACAAGCCGGTGACGAGCCTTCTGCCCGAAGCCGACGGCTCCGCCTATGGCGACTGCTCCATTCGCGACGTGCTCGACATGCGCGTCAGCTTGGCGTTCGACGAGGCCTATCTCAATACCGATGGCGCCTATGCCCGCTATCGGCGCGCCACCTTGTGGAACCCGGCCGATCCGGCAACCCCGACCGAGACGCTGCTTGCCTTTCTGCTGACGCTGAAAAAAGCCGATCATGCCCATGGCGGCGCGCATTTCTATGCCTCGCCGAATTCCGACCTGCTCGGCATCCTGGTCGAGCGCGCCACTGGCAAGCGCTATGCGGAGGTGTTTTCCGAACGCCTGTGGAAACCGCTCGGCGCGAAGAACCACGCCACGGTGACGGTGGATGCCGAGGGCTCTGCTCGTGCCGCAGGCGGTGTCTCGGTGACCGCGCGCGATCTTGCCCGTGTCGGCGAAATGGTGCGCAACAATGGTCTGGTCGATGGCCGGCAGGTAGTCCCGCAAGCCTGGATTGCCGACATGCTCCAAGCCGGCGACCATCAGTCCTGGGTGGACGGCAAACCCAATCTTTTGCCCAATGGTCGATATCGCAGCCAATGGTACCAGAGCGGTGAGGCGGACGGCGCCTTTTGCGCCATCGGCATCCATGGCCAGTGGCTCTATGTCGACCCGTCCACCGAGACCGTGATCGTCAAGCTCTCGTCGCAGCCCAACCCACTGGATGACGAGTTGAAGCAGGACAATTTCGCCTTCTTCCGCGCCCTCAGTGCCCTGAACGTCTGAGCAACGCCTGAACCCGAATTCGAGACAACCGGAATGACCACCATGTCCCAGACCGCCGACCTGATCATCAAGAATGCCCGCGTTCTGACGATGGACCAAGCCAATCCGCGTGGCGACGCAATTGCGATTGCTGGAAACCGGATCCTGGCGGTCGGTTCTGCAGGCGAGATCGACGCGCTCGCCAACGCTTCAACCCGTGTCATCGACGCCAAGGGTGCGACCGTCCTGCCGGGCTTCAACGAAGCGCATATGCACATCTTCCCCGGCTCCGTCTCGCTGCGACAGCTCAACCTGCACGGCGTTCAGGGTATCGTAGCGCTGAAGACAGCGATTCTCGACTACGCCGCCGCCAATCCTGACGACCCGCTCCTGATGGGCTTTTCCGCCGACTATTCGATCATCGGCCTCGGCGAACCTGTCACCCGTCAGCATCTCGACGCCATCCTGCCCGATCGCCCGTTCATGATGTTTGCACCCGACCATCATACGGCCTGGGCCAACACCATGGCCCTGCAACAGGCAGGTCTTCTGCACGGCAAGGATGTCGGCATCGGCAACGAGGTCGTCATGGGCACGGATGGAATGGCCAGCGGCGAATTGCGCGAAGGCAATGCCTTCGGCCCGGTCGCGGCCCTCGCCTCGACGGGTGGCCGCGAGGAACTCGGCATGGTCACCGGCATGGACCCGGAAGCCGTCACGCCCGAGCAATATGCGCTGGACCGCGCGATCCTGAAGAACGGCCTCGACTATTGCGCCTCCTGGGGCGTGACCTCGATCCAGAATTTCGACGGCAATCACTACCAGCTGCGTCTGATGCGCGATCTGGAACAGGCCGGCGAACTGCCCTGCCGCATTCGCATTCCTTTCCACATGAAGAACTTCATGGCGCTTTCCGAACTCGACAAGGCTGCCGAATGGAAGACAGAATTTGCCACCGATATGCTGCGCGGCGACTTCGTCAAGGTGTTCATGGACGGCGTGCTCGACAGCCAGACCGCCTTCATGCTCGACGGCTACGGCGATCGCCCCGATTATGACTCCGAACCGCTGTTTACCGCCGACGCCTTCAACGCCATTGCCACCAGGGCCGATGCGCTCGGCCTGCAGGTCGCCGTGCACGCCATCGGCAGCGCCGCCATTCGCCAGACGCTCGATGGTTATGAGGCAGCACTGAAAGCCAACGGCCAAAAGGACATCCGCCACCGCATCGAGCATATCGAGGTCATTCACCCGGACGACATTCCGCGCTTTGCCGAGCTTGGCATCGTGGCCTCGATGCAGCCCGTGCACTATCCCGGCGGCACATGCTTTCCGGCTGAGCCGACGACGGACAAGATCGGCGAAGACCGTTGGCAATATGCCTATGCCTGGCGCACGATGAAGGAAGCGGGCGCGACAGTCGTCTTTGCCTCCGACTGGCCGGTTTCTCCGGTATCGCCCTTCCAATGCATCCAGGATGCCCTGACCCGCAAACCCTGGAAGGATGGCCTTCCCGACCAGCGCTTCTCGCTGGAGGAATCGCTGGAAGCCTACACCGCGATCGGTGCCTGGGTCGAATTCATGGAAGACCGCAAGGGCAAGCTGAAACCCGGCTTTCTCGCCGATATCGTCGTCCTGTCGACAGATATCGAGGCCGTCGCACCCGATGAGATCATGACCGAAGTCCGCGCCGCGATCACCATCTGCGACGGCCAGATCACCTATCAAGCCTGATTGACCGCCACGAGCGAAAGTGTCCGCATCATGAGCATCGCCGCCGATATCATCATCCACAATGCGCGCATCCTGACCATGGATGATGATCGGCCCACGGCACAGGCGATTGCAATGGCCGGAAATCGCATCCTCGCGGTCGGCACCGACGCCGAGATCATGGCCTGTTGCGTGCCCGCAACCCGGATGATTGATGCCGGCGGAGCAACGGTGATGCCCGGCTTCAATGAAGCGCATATGCATATCTTCGGCGGCTCGGTCGGCCTCAGCCAATTGTCGCTGATGGGGATAAAGGGCTTCGATGCCCTGAAGGCCGCCATACGCGCCTACGCCACTGACAACCCAGACAAGCCCCTGCTGGAAGGGCTCTACGCCGACTATACCATTCTATCGGAAGACGAGCGCGTCACCCGCCACCATCTCGATGCGATCATCGCCGATCGGCCCTTCGTGATGATGGCGCCGGACCGCCACACCGCCTGGGCCAATACGATCGCCCTGGAGAAGGCCGGCATTCTGCATGGTCGCGACGTCGGGATCGGCAACGAGATCGTCATGGGGGCCGACGGGCTTGCCGCCGGGGAATTGCGCGAGACCAATGCTTTCAGCCCGGTCATGGCGCTGAGCGAAACCGGCGGCCGCGAAATGCTCGGCAGTGCGACCGGTGGCGACCCGGCGCATGTCACGCCGCAGGAGCGGGCAACCGACATCGCGGTCCTGAAGAAAGGCCTTGCCTATTGCGCTTCGCAGGGCATCACCTCGATCCAGAACATGGACGGCAGTCTCTACCAGCTGGAAATGCTGCAGGAGATCGAGGATACAGAAGGGCTCCCGGTCCGTGTCCGCATGCCCTACCACATGAAGAACTTCATGCCGCTCACCGATCTCGAGGAGAAGGCCGCCGTCTGGCGCGCACGCTTCCAGTCCGACAAGCTGCGCTGCAACTTCGTCAAGATGTTCATGGATGGCGTGACCGAAGGCGAAACCGCGGTCTTTGTTGATGACTACAGCCACAAGCCTGGCTGGAAAGGCGAGCCGCTGTTTTCCGCCGAACATTTCAACGCCATTGCCGTTGAGGCCGATCGTCTCGGGCTGCCGGTGACAGTGCATGCCATCGGCGACGGCGCGGTGCGCATGGTGCTCGACGGCTATGAAGCAGCGATCGAGGCCAATGGCCGGCGCGACAGCCGCAACCGCATCGAACATATCGAGGTCGTGCATCCCGACGACGTGCCACGCTTTGCGAAACTCGGCACCATCGCCTCGATGCAGCCGACCCATCCGCCGGGCTCTGCCGGCCTGCCGCTTGAACCCTATCTGACCTATATCGGCGAGCAGCGCTGGCAATATGCCTTCGCCTGGAAACTGCTGATCGACGCAGGGGCCACGATCGTCTTTGCCACTGACTGGCCGGTCTCGCCGCTGCCACCGCTAAGCTGCATCACCGACGCCATGATCCGCACGCCCTGGCGACAAGACATGCCGGACCACCGCCTGACATTGACGCAGACGCTTGCCGCCTATACCCGCACCAGCGCCTGGGTCGAGTTTATGGAAGATAGGAAGGGCATGTTGAAACCCGGCTATTACGCCGACGTGGTGGTGCTTTCGGGCGATATCGAAACCTGCCCTCATGCCGAGATTGTCGATCTGTCGCCCGTTGTGACCATCTGCGACGGGCGTATCACCTACCAGGCCAGCTAGGGACGACGATGGACGACGATGGACGACAAACAGGCATCAGCCGCGATGAACGAGGGGACTAGCGAAAGCCAGCGCGGCCGGCCGGCGGGTGCCACCCGCAAGGGCCTGGAGACACGCGCCCGGATCATCAAGGGCGCGATGGATGCCCTGGAGAACGGCGGCATGGGCGCGCTCACCACCCGTCGCATCGCGGAAAGCGCCGGCGTCAAGCTTGCCACCTTGCATTACTATTTCGACAGCAAGGAAAGCCTGCTGCTGGCCGTGCTCGAAGATCTGATTGCCGACATGGACAAGGCCTATCAGCGCGATGAACCCTTGCCGGAAAATCCGGAAGACCGGGTCGAGGCGCTGATCCGCGCCAGCTGGCACTATATCCAGCACACCCGCTCCAAGCAGATCGCCCAGACGGAATTGACCCTCTATGCGCTCAGAACCAAAGGGTCTGAATGGCTCGCGGCCCGCCAGTACAATGCCTATATCGATTTCTATGGCCATCTTGTCTTCGCCGACCACGATCGGCTTACCGGCGAGCGCCGTCGCATCGGTCGCGCCGTCGCCCGGCAGATCCTGATCGGCATCGACGGCATCATCCTGCAGAGCTACGCCCTGCAGGACCTGTCAGCGTCCAATGACGATGTCGAAGCGCTGATCATTGCCATGCGCGGCTACCTTCGCCGCATGATGGCCGACAGCAGCATGGCTGGAGACGGCTAAGAAAGCCGCCACAAGCTCTTCGCATTGCCCGCAAACAATGCCTGCCTGTCCTCAAGACTAACGCCTGACAACAGCGCCTGTGTCGTGGCAACCCAGGTCGACAGGCCGCCGCCGAGCGTACAGACAGGCCAATCCGACCCCCAGACCGCACGATCGAAACCGAAGGCATCGATCACATGATCGAAATAGGGTTTCATGTCATCGAGCGTCCAGTTCTCCAGATCGCCGTAAGCCGGAATGCCGGAAATCTTGACGCGAACATTGGCGCGTTCGGCGATCTGGGTGATGCCTTGCTTCCAGACGTCGTAGCCATTGCCCTTGATATCGGGAACGCCGCAATGGTCGAGGATGAAGGTCACGTCCGGAGCCAGATCGACCAGTGCCTTGGCCTTGTCGATCTGGTGCGGCAGCATGCACAGATCGAATGTCAGCCCCGTGCCGGACAGACGCCTGATGTTTTCACGAAACAGCGCGCCTTCGGATACATCGTCAGGCACGACATGCAGCACACGACGAAAGCCCTTGACGAAGGGATTGGCGCGCTGCTGCTCCAGATAATCGGGAAAATCCTCTTCCTCCGGCCGGCAGGCGGCAATCACGCCGCGGATCATGTTGCCGGGCTTGTGCGAGATTGACTGCACCATCTCCGTTTCGGCCGCCATGTCGACGGGATCGACATCGACCTCCATGTGAAGCACGGCGCTGATACCAAGCCGCCGCGCTTCCCGCGCATAGCGCTCATAGGTAAAGTCGGCGTCGAGCGCCGGCACGTCCTTCAACCACGGATAGCGCAACCAGTCGCGATAGATCAGGTGCAGATGTGTGTCGATGATCATAGGTGCCTCCTCCAAAGCGCCGCCTGCCCACTCGTAGCCTGCCCATTAGTAAACTGCCCATTCGTAAACGGATAATTCTGCGGTAACTACGCTTCGCTCGATATACCCGCTCCGGCAAGATCGGAAAGCCGCTTCGCCGTGTTCAGCAACAGCTGGATCGTGTTGGTGATATCCGGCGCGCCAGGCGTATTGATCAACGTGATGTAGGGCACCGTCAATGCGGCAATGGCAGTTCCGTCGGCGATCACGATCGGTGCCGTCACGTTGATGACGCCGGCGGTCTGGGCGCTTGGCATCATTTCGTAGCCACGCGCCACGACCTGGTTCAGCCGCGCTTCGAATGCAGGCGTCATGCGATCGCCATCGCCGCCACTGCCGACATGTTCGGAGACCATCATCGCCCGCGCATCCTTGCTTCGAAAGGCAAGCAGAACATGCCCGGAACCGGTATCGAACAACCCGACCCGGGAGCCGATCCGGATGGAAATACCCCAGTATCCGGGCGCTTCCTGCTGGGCAATGACCACCGGATTGCCGCGGTCATAGACGACAAGATGGTTGGCCTGGCGTGACGTCTCACCGAGTTCGCGCATCAGCGGCATGGCAAACGAGGCAAGCCTGCGCGTCGGTACATGCATTTGTGCAAGACCAAACAGTTTCAGCGTCAGCGCAAACCGATCACCGTCGAGCCGCGCCACGTAACCACGACGCACGAGGCGATCGAGCATGCGATAGAACTCGTTCGGACTGCGGTCCAGCCGCTTGGCGATCTCGGCCTGCGTCAAGCCGCCATCGACACCCGCCAGCAGCTCGAGAATATCGAGCCCCTTGTCGAGAGCCGGCGCCCGGTAACGGTCTTGCTCTTGCTCGGCCTCAGTCAACCCTGCCCCTCTTCCAGCACTCTGCTTTTACCACAACGATTCATGAATAAGTGCTTTGCCTGTGAATTAGGCTCGCATTGGCGATCGTTTTATGCAACCCATATGAACGCATATTGGGAGAGAGCCCGTGTTTTCCGCAGCGTCAATCGAGCGTTGCTGAAGGCGGGCTTAAGAGTGGTCGAAGGCTGGAGGCCCGGAGGGGAGCGCGTGGCGGCAAGTAAATTGCAGCCGCGTCCGATCGTTCGACCACAAGCGAGAGGACGCAATGAACATGAGACTACCGCTGCAGGATAAACGCGTTTTGGTCACCGCCGCCGGCCAGGGCATCGGCCGCGCAAGCGCCCTTGCTTTCGCAAAGGCCGGAGCCAGCGTTGTCGCCACGGATATCAATGCCGAAGCCCTGAACAGCCTCGATGGCGAAAAGGGGATTGAAACCAGGGTTCTCGACGTGCTGAAGGATGACGCGGTGAACGCCGTCATCGCAGCCACCGGCCCCTTCGACGTGCTGTTCAACTGCGCCGGCTTCGTTCACTCAGGCTCGGTTCTCGACATGGCCGACAAGGACCTCGACTTCGCCTTCGACCTCAATGTCCGCGCCATGATCCGCACCATCCGCGCCGTTCTACCCTCGATGCTCGAACGCGGTGGCGGCTCGATTATCAACATGGCCTCGGTCGCAAGCTCGATCAAGGGCGTACCGAACCGCTGCGCCTATACCGTCACCAAGGCCGCCGTTATCGGCCTGACCAAATCCGTCGCCGCCGACTATGTCACGCAGGGCATCCGCTGCAACGCCATCTGCCCCGGCACGGTCGAGAGCCCGTCGCTGCAGGATCGCATGAAGGCGCAGGGCAATTACGACGAAGCGCGCGCCGCCTTCATCGCCCGCCAGCCGATGGGTCGTCTCGGCACGCCGGAGGAGATCGCTGATCTCGCCGTCTATCTTGCCGGCGCCACATACACGTCGGGCCAGGCCTACGCGATCGACGGTGGCTGGGGCATCTGACAAAACCCGAATGATGTGGCAGGTTTTGCAGCCGCACGACAAAAAAAAGCAGGGGGCGCTGCACGCGCTCCACTCAGCAGGAAAGGAAACCGAACCATGAAACTCATGCGCGTTGGCCCACTCGGCCAGGAAAAGCCGGCCCTTCAGGACAAGGATGGCAAGATCCGTGATCTCTCCGGCCATGTCACCGACATCGGCGGCAGCGCCATCTCGCCGGAAGGCCTCGCCAAAATCGCCGCCCTTGATCCGGCAAGCCTGCCGGAAATCAGTGCCGAGCGCATCGGCGCCTGCGTCGCCGGCACCGGAAAATTCATCTGCATCGGCCTCAACTATTCCGACCATGCCGCTGAAACCGGCGCGCAGGTTCCGCCGGAACCGGTGATCTTCATGAAGGCGACATCCGCCATCTGCGGTCCGAATGACGACGTGCTGATCCCGCGCGGCTCGCAGAAGACCGACTGGGAAGTCGAACTCGGCGTCGTCATCGGCAAGACGGCGAAATATGTCTCGGAAGCCGACGCCATGGACTATGTCGCCGGCTACTGTGTGTCGCACGACGTATCCGAGCGCGCCTTCCAGACCGAACGTGCCGGCCAGTGGACCAAGGGCAAGTCCTGCGACACCTTCGGCCCGATCGGCCCATGGCTGGTAACGAAGGATGAAATCGCCGACCCGCAGAACCTCGGCATGTGGCTGAAGGTCAATGGCCAGACCATGCAGAACGGCTCGTCGAAGACCATGGTCTACGGCGTCGCACACCTGGTCTCCTACCTCAGCCAGTTCATGTCTCTGCATCCCGGCGACGTCATCTCCACCGGCACGCCGCCCGGCGTCGGCCTCGGCATGAAGCCACAGCGTTTCCTCAAGGCTGGTGATGTGGTGGAACTCGGCATCGAAGGTCTGGGCAGCCAGAAACAGACGTTCAAGGCGGATGTCTGAGAGTTGAAAATGTCGAAACGACGACCCCGCCCATGTGGCGGGGTTTTTCGTTTATGAGCGTCAGTCTCGACGCGCAAGGTCAGTGACTGCAGACCGATCCGGGCTGAGATTGCAGCTAGGCGTTGGAGTTAGACAAGGCGATGGCCGCCGAAAAAACGTCAAGGCATTCATCTATCGCGGACGGTTTCAGATACTCGAATGCCGGTTTCACCTGTAGCTGATCTATGACGCGCAGCACGAAATCAGGATTTAGCCGTCTCAAAGTGTCCGCCGCGATGGCGGTCTTTGTTCGATACTCGGACAAGGCGGCAATTATAGATGCCCCATGTGTCGCGCTGGCAGCCGCTATATCGAACACGTCACGCGGTGCAATATGCGTTCCGCGATAGAAGACTTTCTTGGTGATGATTTCCGGTATGGTCTCGATCTTGATCGATCGACCCAGGAGCTCCATCACAGTCCAGGATGGATCGGTCAACTGTGCGCAGGCGATGAAGTCTATCTGGCCCACATCCTCGAACGCGATCTTCAGGAACCGACTTCCATCGCCATCATAACGCGTCGGTTCGATGGCGAAACCGAAATTGCGCCTAGCCGGGTCAAGATAGCCCAGATATTGTGGATCCCCGACGAACAGGTCGATGTCGTTGCTCACGCGATGATCGATCTGAAGCATCATGGCCGTACCACCGCCAAACGTCCAATCATCACCGATAGGTGACTGGTCAATCATATCGAGAGCAATTTGCAGAAGATCTTCCCACCGGGAAATCATGCGGCGAGCAACTGGCTCTTCTGGCCAGACCATGCATCGAAGGATGCTGCCGCATTGAGCAAGACAGCAATAGAGACACCGTGCGCCTTTGCAAACTCCATCTGGAGCTTCGGCGAGACCTCGTAGAAGAACGACGACATCGGCCCGGCTGCGGCCTTGCTTTGAACGGCGTCGAGGATACAGGTGACCAGCGCCGACGCGTCCAGCTTTTTACTGTACGGTGCATTCACAGTGCTGAGCACCAGTGAATCAATCGGCAGCATATCAGTCTCCTCTGCTTGGTAGGAGTGTGATTGTCATGGACTCATACGCCCCGCTGGTCGGCCCCGTCAAACAATATGCGACCAATTGATAGAATGTTCCATGTTGGATTTGAAACCTATGTTTGAAGCTGTACTTTATACACCTCGGTGATTTTGCGCAGTGGCAGCAAAAAGCCGGGCGTCTCCACCCGGCTCTTGAACATCAACGAGGCGCGAGCCTCACTTGATCATCGGCAGCAAATCGCTGACCGACTTCTTCGCATCACCATAGAACATCCGCGTATTGTCCTTGTAGAACAACGGGTTCTCGATGCCGGAATAGCCGGTGCCCTGGCCGCGCTTGGAGACGAAGACCTGCTTGGCCTTCCACACCTGGAGGACCGGCATGCCGGCGATCGGCGAGTTCGGATCTTCTTCGGCCGCCGGATTGACGATGTCGTTCGAGCCGATGACGATGACGACGTCGGTCGTCGGGAAATCGTCGTTGATCTCGTCCATTTCCATGACGATGTCATAGGGCACCTTGGCTTCGGCGAGCAGCACATTCATGTGGCCCGGAAGACGACCGGCGACCGGATGGATGGCAAAACGCACGGTCTTGCCGGCAGCCCTGAGCTTGCGCGTCAGTTCCGACACGGCCTGCTGCGCCTGGGCGACCGCCATGCCATAACCCGGCACGATGATGACGCTGTCGGCATCGTTCAGCGCATTGGCAACGCCTTCCGCATCGATGGCGATCTGTTCGCCCTCGATCTCCATCGCCGGCCCCGTCGTCCCGCCGAAGCCGCCGAGAATGACCGAGACGAATGATCGGTTCATCGCCTTGCACATGATGTAGGACAGGATCGCACCCGAAGAGCCGACCAGCGCACCGGTAACGATCAAGAGATCGTTGCCGAGCGAAAAGCCGATGGCAGCGGCAGCCCAGCCGGAATAGCTGTTCAGCATCGACACGACCACCGGCATGTCGGCACCGCCGATGCCCATGATCAGGTGATAACCGATGAAGAAGGCGAGAAGCGTCATCAGGACCAGTGTCCAGATGCCGGCACCATTGAAGAACATCACCAGCAGGATGATCGAGCCCAGCGCCGCACCTGCGTTGAGGAAATGCCCGCCCGGCAGCTTCTTCGCCTTGCCGTCGACCTTGCCTGCGAGCTTGCCGAAGGCGACGACCGAGCCGGTGAAGGTAACCGCACCGATAAACACGCCAAGAAAGACCTCAACCTTGAGGATGGCGATTTCCACCAGATCCTTGTGCGCCAGCTTTTCGGCAAACCCGGCCAGCGTCGACAGATCGCCGCCAGCCGCCTTCAGCGCCAGAACGGTTCCGAGTTCCAGTTCTGCATTGTAGCCGATGAACACGGCGGCGAGGCCGACGAAGGAGTGAAGCGCCGCAACCAGCTGCGGCATTTCCGTCATCTGCACACGGGCAGCGACGTAGTAGCCCATGACCGAGCCGCCGGCGATCATCACCAGGATGATGAACCAGTTGCCAACGCCCGGGCCAAAGACGGTGGCTGCGACGGCAAGCGCCATGCCGACAATGCCGTACCAGACGGCGCGCTTGGCGCTTTCCTGGCCGGACAGTCCGCCGAGAGACAGGATGAAGAGAACAGCAGCGGCGATATAGGCCGCAGATACGATACCGATTGTCATAGTCTTTTCCCCTCCCCGATCACGACTTCTGGAACATGGCGAGCATGCGCCGTGTCACGAGGAAGCCACCGACGATATTGATCGTCGCGATCAGCACCGACAACGCCGCCAGGATCACCACCAGCCAGTTGCTGGAGCCGACCTGCAGCAGCGCACCCAGGATGACGATGCCGGAAATGGCATTCGTCACCGCCATCAGCGGGGTATGCAGCGAGTGGCTGACATTCCAGATCACCGAGAAGCCGATGAAGCAGGACAGGACAAAGACGATGAAATGGCCCATGAAGCTTTCCGGCGCATAGGCACCGACAAGCAGAAGCAGGAGAGTGGAAATGACCAGCAGCCCGACCTGGTTGCGGGTCTGCGTCTTGAACGCGGCAACTTCCTTGGCGCGCTTTTCCGCAGGCGTCAGTTCCTTGATCTTTTCCTTTGGCTTTGCAGCCGCGATCGCCTGGATCTTCGGCGGCGGCGGGGGATACGTGATCTCGCCCTGGAAGGCAACGGTCGCGCCACGGATGACGTCGTCTTCCATGTTGTGAACAACAGCGCCGTCCTTGGCCGGCGTCAGGTCGGTCATCATGTGGCGGATATTGGTCGCATAAAGCGTCGAAGCCTGAGCGGCCATGCGGCTCGGGAAGTCGGTATAGCCAACGACCGTCACGCCGTTTTCCGAGACGATCTTCTGGTCGGCAACCGTCAGGTCGCAATTGCCGCCGCGCTCGGCCGCAAGGTCGATGACGACCGAGCCTGGCTTCATTGCGGCGACCATGTCGGCCAGCCACAGCTTGGGCGCATCACGGCCGGGGATCAGCGCCGTGGTGATGACGATGTCGATGTCTGGCGCCAGCTCACGGAACTTGGCCAGCTGCTTTTCACGGAATTCCGGCGACGAGGGTGCTGCATAACCGCCGGTCGCCGCACCATCCTGGCTCGCTTCGAACTCCAGATAGACGAACTGCGCACCCATCGATTCGATCTGCTCGGCCACTTCCGGGCGGACGTCGAAGGCATAGGTAATGGCGCCGAGCGATGTGGCGGTACCGATCGCGGCAAGGCCTGCTACGCCGGCACCGATGACCAGAACCTTGGCGGGTGGCACCTTGCCGGCAGCCGTCACCTGGCCGGTGAAGAAGCGGCCGAAATTGTTGCCGGCCTCGATCACGGCGCGGTAGCCGGCGATATTGGCCATCGACGACAGCGCGTCCATCTTCTGGGCACGCGAAATGCGCGGCACCATATCCATGGCGATGACATTGGCACCGGTCGATTTGGCCTGCTCGAGCAGGTCCGTATTCTGGGCCGGGTAGAAGAACGAGATCAGCGTCTTGCCGGGAGACAGTCTATCGACTTCCGCAGTCTGCGGCGGCCGCACCTTGGCGATGACATCAACCGTCGAAAACAGCGCCCCGGCGTCCTCCACAACGGTGACGCCGACGGCCCGATAGGCGTCGTCCGAAAAGCCGGCGGCCTTGCCGGCGCCCGTCTCGATCGAACAATCATAACCGAGTTTCTGCAGCTGGACAGCGCTATCCGGCGTCATCGCGACGCGCGCCTCTCCCCCGTAAATTTCCCTAGGCGAACCGATCTTCAAACCCATCTCCCTCTCAAACCTCGCTCCATCAAGCCCAATCCCTCCGTCAAAAGTCGCAGGGACTCTTCACGGCGGAACCGATCAGATGCACGCGCGGCTGTCTAGTATACTTGGGTGCGCAAGTGTCGGTTTTTGTCGCATTGGGAATAGCTTAAAACGATTTTTGTTGCGCCGCACAATCTAACCTCCGGCGCAGAAATGGAACAATTGTCGGATCTGGCGGTTACCTGTTCGGAATAATCAAACGGAGATGACCATGCTGCACTGGATCCTGATCTTGCTTCTGATTGCCGCCGTTGCGAGCCTTCTCGGTTTTCGCGGCGTGGCCGGAGCATCTGCCGGAATTGCCAAGATTCTGATTTTCATTGTTCTGGTGATCCTGATCATCGCCCTGTTTACCGGTGTGCTCATCGTCGCCTGACGCGGTGATCCGGGGCCCCCAGTTCGACCAGACGAAATCGGCCGGCTCCCATGGAGCCGGCCGATTTCCTATAGATCAGCTTTGCGCTCAATCTCCACGCCGCGTCAGATGAACGGCCGCATTGGCGGCTCACCCGGCGTCCAGCGCGCTGTCGCCTGCAGTCCTTCCGGATCCAGCACTTCGCACCCTCTGTCGCGCCATAGGACATACCCCCGATCGGACAGCTTTTTCAGCGTCTTATTGGTATGAACGATGGACAGCCCGAGCGTGTCGGCAAAGTGTGTCTGGGTAATCGGAATATGACGGCGAGTGTCGTCGAGCAGGCCGGCAACACGCCCGCGCTCGAACAGGAAGGCCAGCAGGTAGGATGCGCGTTCGATCGCCGTGCGCCGGCCGATGCTCAGCAAATGCTCGTCGAGGATTGTCTCCTCCCGTGATGCGAGCCATGTCAGATCGAACCCGAGACCGGCATGGCGCTCGAACAGGCTGAACAGACGGCTGCGCTCGAAGACGCACAGCTTCATCGGCGTCATCGCCTCGACCGAATGCTGCATTTCGGCCATCACAGCCCCCTGCAACCCGATCATGTCGCCAGGCACCATATAATTGAGGATCTGCCGACGGCCGTCTTCTAGGATCTTATATCGAAACCCCCAGCCGGACAGAACCGTGTAAAGATGCGCGCTCTTTGCGCCTTCGACCAGGACCGTCGTCCCCGGATCAGCCATCAGTTCGCCGCGCTTGAACTGCGCGACGAAGTCCAGTTCGTCCTCCGTAAAGGTTCGAAAATGCGGCATGCGCCGCAACGGACATTCGTAGCAACTAACACGAACTGGATTCAGGCGAGTTTCCCCGGCCATGGGATTACCTCGTTTGTTTGCCAGTTTGTTCCCTCACAGGAACACAACCAACGCCGCACATGTCTTTTTTAAATGACGATGGAGAAGCCCAGCACCATAAGCGGGTCTGGAAAAAGGAATAGTCATGCAAAACCCGTCGCTTCGTGTTCTCATTGCCGAGAACCAATATCTGATTGCGATGGAGGTCGAGAGGATCCTCGCTGAAACGCTGGCCTGCGAGGTGACGATCGTGCCTCTCACCCGGCTTGAAAGCGAACTCTCGAGGAGCCCGTTCGATGTCGTCATCCTGGACGGGGCCCCCAACGACAGCCTCAACACTGTGCGTGGCCGCATGATCGAAGCGGCCGGTGCGTGGCCTGTCTTTCTATCGTCCTACGACCAGTTTCCGCAGAGTGGCACAAGCCGGAATGACTATCCATTCGTGACAAAGCCGCCGCAGCCTGAGGCACTGGCAGACGCCGTGACCCAAGCCAAGCGGCGTGACACATCGTCAAAGGGCGAAGGCTTTCTTGGTGACAGCTGAACTGTGTGCGTCGGGGCCATAGTCCCCTTCTCCGCTCACGCCAAGGATTTCCTGCAGCTTGTTGCGGGCACGGTTGATGCGGCTCTTGATCGTGCCAACGGCACAGCCGCAGATCTCAGCGGCTTCTTCATAGGCAAAACCTGAAGCGCCGACCAGGATGATCGCTTCGCGCTGGTCGCTCGGCAACTGATCAAGCGCCCGCTTGAAGTCCTGCAGGTCCAGCGAACCATACTGCTGTGGATGCGTGGAGAGCTGCGACGTGAAGATACCGTCAGTGTCGGACACTTCGCGACCACGTTTGCGCATCTGCGAATAGAACTCATTGCGCAGAATGGTGAAGAGCCAGGCTTTCATATTGCTGCCGGGCTCGAAATGGTCCTGCTTGGCCCATGCCTTCATGATGGTGTCCTGCACCAGATCATCGGCCACGTGATGACGCCCTGTCAGAGACACCGCGAATGCACGCAGGTTTGGCAAGGCGGCGAGAAGGTCGCGCTTGAAGGCGCGCTGGTTCGCTTCATCATCAACTGTCATTGGGTGGTATCCTTGATCCGACGACCTTCGCCGGCCTGTCGTTCAGCCATATCCAGACGTTCGAGCAGGCTCAGGAAACGCTCCGGAATGCCCTCCTCCTGCACCGACTGATAATACTCACGCAATTGCGCCGATACGCCAGGGTGAACGGCGCTCACGCCGGGCAACCCGTTCGCCACCGGCGGTTTCTTTGAGTCATGTGTCATGTGTTCCAACGGCTCTGTTTCTTTGTTGCCGGACAACGGCCGGGGAGCCAATAGGTTCCCCCTGACATGTCTTTTTTTAGGGGAGGCGATTTTTGCGCCTGTTCACGACGATCGGCATGGAACAAAGCCGCATCTTTGACGTTTTTCCGCCACCAGAACAGGAGAAAAATCATGCTATACTACGCTCTCGTCTTCCTCGTCGTCGCATTGATCGCCGGTGTTCTCGGCTTCGGTGGCATTGCCGGTGCATCCGCCGGTATCGCCAAGATCCTCTTTACAATTTTTATCATCCTCTTCCTCATCTCGCTGGCAATGCGTCTGTTTCGACAGGCGTAAGTTCAGAGACAAAGAAGAACGAGGGGCCTTGCATATTGCGAGGCCCCTTTTTTGTACTTTCATAATAAGCTTTACAAGACAATCCAGATTAACCCGGCAAGCATTGCGATCAGGATACCGATCATGATGGACACCGTAAACGCGCCGTAGCGCGGCGGCACCTTGGAACCGAGATCCGCATCGAGACCTGCATGCTGCGCCATGTCGAGCGTCTGCCGGTCGACCGCCGGGTCGGGCGGATATTCGGGGTTTCGGACGGGATCTGTCATTGGATCTCCTGGAAACGGTCAAGCGGGATCGGAATACGCGCGGGAACCTGCGGCATCATCGCCTGAGCTTCGACCGATGACGCGTCCGTGCGTCTATCGAGGCTTGCGAGCTTGGCCGGATCGATAGAACGGTGAATGTCTCGACCCGCGACAAGTTCGGCATCGACGGGAATGCAGTCGCCGTAGACGATACCGGCAAGACGCTCCGCCTGATGCATCTGCTGCGGCAGCGCTGTGCGACAGGCCTGGCCGGTTTCATAGGAAATAACAGCGACCGGCTCCTCAAGACATGAAGTGTCTTGCGAGTGGCAAGCAACGATTACCATCAAAGCAGCCAGGGTGTTCATCACTGATCTCCGCGTTATTTAAATGTTAACGCGGGAAAAACCCCGAAGTTCCGGGCTTGTTAAGCAATTCAACTTTGGCTGTTGTTCAGGACATCCGACCGGAGCGGAGCAACTGATGAATGTATCTCAGCTTTTCGAAAACCGGCTCCGACAGGATGAAGGGATAAAGGTCGTGCTGGCCCATGCTGCGGTTGATGCTGTTGATCGCCAGCGTCAGCGGCACCCATGCCCGGATCAGCGCTTCCGAGCTGCCGCTGCGATAGCTGTCGAACGTCTTGCTCAGCGTCAGCCCCGAGACATCCGTGTCGGCTTCGGGATTGGTTCTGAGCCCGAACGCATCGGCCGTGTCGAGCGCATCGACGATATGGAAGTAATGCGCGAACGTTTCGGCAAAATCCTCCCAAGGATGGCTTGCCGCATAGGCGGTAATATAGCTGAGCTCCCAGCCGACCATCGGACCTTCGGCATAATGTCGCGTGAGGGACTCGCCATAGTCGACCCTCTCGTCGCCAAATGCTGCGCGAAACGCATCATATTCGCCACGATCGCGCACCAGAACATTCCAGTAGTAGTGTCCAACCTCATGGCGAAAATGGCCAAGCAGGGTGCGGAACGGCTCGCCCAGCGCAACTCTCCGGGCCTCGCGCTCGACATCGGAAGCCTCGGCGATATTGAGCGTGATCAAACCGTCCTCATGGCCGGTCAGCACAGGGCCATCTTCGGTCGCGATGACCTCGTCAGCAAGAAACTTGAAGCCAAGCCCCTGCGCCGGGTCCTCGGCGCGGGTCGTCATCGGCAGATCGAAGCGCAGCAGGGAATAGAACAGGTTGCGCTTGGCAAGCTCGATCTTCTGCCAGTTGGCGATGTTCTCGGGGATCGAGATATCCGGAATGGTCACATTGTGTCGGCAGGCGACACAGAAGCCCGAGACGTCATTGTCATCGACCAGCCAGTTGCAACCGCCGATATCCGCATTGGCACACGGATGGGCCGCCCAGCCTTGTTCGGTGGAATCGGCGAGTATGGCGCTGCCATCCAGCCGCAAGGCCACCATGTCCAGCGCGCTTGGCCTGAAGGCCAGGCGCGAGCCACATGTGACACAGCCGTTGTTCTCGAAATGGACGACGTTCGAACAGTTCGAGCAACTGAACAGGCGCATGATCAATCACCATTGTCTGGAGAGTGTGGAAGGCGGAACCCGAAAGAGTTCACCGCAATTAATCGAAGATCTCAAGCGGGAAGGTCAGCTCGTAGCGGATTTCCGCCTGGCCGAACTCGTGCTGTGCCGTCCCGTCGACGGACGACGGCACGACCCGCTCAAGAACGGTGCTGCCAAACCTGTTGGTCTTGACCGCCTTGATATCTTCGGCATCCGCGATGCCGAAGGGTTCTACCCAGAGGATACGGACCATCGGACCTTCCGGCGTGTCCAGCCGCGTGCAGGTAACCTCGATCGGCCGGCGCCGCTGCAGGAAGTCGCCATGGCTGACGGCGTTGACGACCAGTTCATGCAGGGCAAGCCCGATATGCAGCGAGGCGTTCGGCGTAAGCAGCACATCATCGCCCGAGACATGCACCAGATCGGCATTTTCCTGAACGTAGCGATCCACCTGCTGCTTCAGCAGGTCGCGGAAATAAGCGCCGCGCCAGCTGCTGTCGGTGATCAGATCCTGCGACTGCGACAGCGCATGCAATCGACCACGGAACTTGCCGAGAAACATGTCCAGCGTTCCGGCGTAGCGCGCGGTCTGCGACGCGATGCTCTGGATGATCGCCAGCAGGTTTTTCGATCGATGGCTGACTTCGCGCAGCAATGCCCTCAGCAGACGCTCGCGACGACGATCCTCGGTCCGATCGATGACCACGGTGATCAGGTGAAGTTTGGCATCTGCCATCTCCACCAGCCTGCAGCGAAACTCGAAAAAGCTGTCGTCGCCGGCTTCGATCTCGAGGTCGGCCCGGTCGCCCGCCTTGACCAGGGTCGACTTGATCTCCGTCAGCCGCTCGCCGATTTCAGGTCCGAAGATGGAGACATCCGTTGGTCGCGCCCCGGCTTCCAGACGCCACTGCGGCGGAAGCGCGGTGATGCAGACATAGGTGCCATCCTTGTCCTGCAGGATCAGACTGGCACCCATATCGATGAGGGCGGTTATGAAGAACTCGCGCAATTGCTCCTCGCCGCGCTGAGGTTCAAACCATGTCAATCGATGTACCAACTGTCCTGCTCCGCCGTTGCTCGGCCCTCCAGACCAGCGCCAGCGCTCCATGCACCAGCACTTGATCCAAAGTCCTTGTCTTTATTGCATTTGTCCGCGCGTCACGCCTGTTCAGCGACCTGCTCGTTGAAGAACAGGGCCTGGCTGATGAGCGCCTTGACCATGTCCGGGTTGAATGGCTTCGTCACCAGGAATGCGGGCTCAGGGCGCTCGCCGGTCAGCAGACGCTCGGGGAAAGCCGTGATGAAGATCACCGGAATGGTGTCCACCTTCAGGATATCGTTCACCGCATCGATACCAGAGCTTCCGTCGGCCAGCTGGATGTCAGCCAGCACCATCTTCGGGCTCGTGCGCTTGTAAAGCTCGACCGCTTCGCTATGCGTCCGGGCGATCCCCGTTACGCGGTGACCGAGGTCTTCCACCATCTGCTCTATGTCGAGCGCGATGAGCGGTTCATCCTCGATGATCATGATGTCGGTTGCGACCTGGCGGGAAATCTCGGCCGACGCTTCATTGAAGAACGTGTTGAACTCGCCTTCGCTGACGCCGAGAACGGCTGACGCTTCGGCGGTGGTGAACCCCTCGACCGTGACCAGGAGGAAGGCGTGGCGCGCACGGGTCGGCACGGCGGCAAGATTGGCAGCCGCACGCTTTTCCCACGCGAAAGGAGAGGTGATTGGTGGCAGCTCGACCTTGGTTGAATCATAGATCGACACAAACAGGTGATAGAGCGCCACGCGATCATCGCCGGTATCGGGGAAAATCGAAATATCGGCAATCAGCGCTTCGAGGACAGCGGCGACATAGGCATCGCCTGAGGTCTGTGAACCGGTAACGGCGCGTGCATACCGCCTCAGATAGGGAAGATGAACGGCGACGCGGGCAGTAAGGGACATGCATTTCTCCAATCGCATATGGAAATACGGGTGCGGACTCGGCTGAAAACGTTCGGCTCAAAAAATAGTTCCATCACGGCGGAACTTTTTTGCATCAAAAAGGTTATCAGGCTATTCGCTCCTGCCTAATGAACTGACGGAATTGGACAAAGATGGCCAAGAGCCCAAAAGACAAACCCGAAAAAAGCAAAGCTGCCGATACCAGGGGCCAGAATTCCAATGCGTTGATTGCCTCGAAACTGCGCGGATACTACGACACCATTATCGATGAAGGCACCCCGTCGCATCTCATCGACCTGCTCGAACGCCTTCATGAAGCCGAGCTCAAAGCGAAGAAATAACGCTTTATTTGATAGCCGTGCCGGAGGTTGTCCCCCGGAAACGTCTCGACCGGCCAACTCGCCCGCACCCGTAATGCGCGAACACTCAATCGTCATCTGCCCTTGCTGAGCCGGTTCCCTGGCCCTTCGCCATGGCAAACACGACCGCAGCTATGGCCAATGTGGCAAACAGTGATTTTCCACGCATCATCGTCGGAAGACCCGCCAAAATCTGCAGCGTTACCGGATCCGGCAATCGTGCCCGTGCAGCCCTTTGCCGCGCAAGAAGCTGCCGCTCCGACCGCCGGTTGACAGCGGAAATCACCCCGATCACCACAATCGCCGCAAACGCCGTCAGTGCTGCAATGATCAAGGCCGCCGTCACCGGATCATATTCCCGCGACAGGTAAATGCCGAGCGCCAGAAACAGTGCAATATAGGCGGTCAATCCGAAAATGCCCGCGACCACGGCCCCGATCAGGGACCGTACCACACGCCGGGCCGTCGGCCGCACCTTGCCGAAAACCAGAACACCGAGGTGTTGCATCAACTGCAACATGATCAGCGCCGGCTGAGCAAGGCGAAGATATAGCCAACGCCGGCCGCAATCGCGAGCGACTGGAACGGATTGGCCTGCACCTGCGCTCTCAGATCCTGCTCGACGCCGACCAGAGTATCGCGTGCCGCTTCGACATACTGCGTCGAGGTTTCGGCGGCATCTGCGCCCAACTGGCTCGCCATGC
Source organism: Rhizobium sp. 18065 (assembly GCF_902706095.1). Taxonomy (GTDB): domain Bacteria; phylum Pseudomonadota; class Alphaproteobacteria; order Rhizobiales; family Rhizobiaceae; genus Allorhizobium. The sequence goes on along the minus strand of NZ_CACSJP010000004.1, from coordinate 218,011 downwards.
TGCCGGCTTCCCGGATCTTGCCGCTGCCGAACGACGCAACCGTCTTGGTCAACGAAGCCAGGTCACGACGAAGGTTGTCGAGTTCAACCTGGATGTCGGCCGGCGTGGCGGACGCATCGGTCGAAGCAAGCGCTTCAATGCGATCGGCAATATCGTTGGCCGTGTCTTCGATCTTTCGTTTGCTGGTGGTCGATAGCGCCATGTCGGAGCCTCCGTGAGCGTTCACAATGATCTCAAGTTCGTGACGACAACGCGGGAACACCGTTTGGGTTCCCTCGCGCCATGCTCTTTCTTCCGCAGCCGAAACCGGAACTTCCGAGATGCCGGCACGTTGTAGCTGCCGAGGACATGAGCCTCTCATCAAACACAAGACACGGGAGATTTCCGATGAATTGGAATCAGGTTGAAGGCAATTGGGAACAGTTCAAGGGCAAAGCCCAGACCCAGTGGGGCAAGCTCACCGGCGATGATCTCGACGTGGTCGCCGGCAAGCGCAAGGAACTGTCCGGCAAGATCCAGGTAGCCTATGGCAAGACCCAGGAAGAAGCCGATCGCGAGATCGACGACTGGATGAGCAAGAACTGAGGCCCGACCGGGTCATGAGTTGAGATAGCCCGGAGGCACCCGCTTCCGGGCTTTTTTTGTCGACTATGCGGCTGTCGTTGCGCCGTAGGTGACGCCCTTTTCCTTCAGCCAGCGCCTGTAGGCAATCGACGACGCATCCGCCCGTGTCGGGATTTCCTTGCGCGGCTCGAGCGGCAGCAGAACAGGCCGCTGGTTTTCCAGAATGATCCTGTCCTGCAGGAAGATCAGTTGCTGGAAATGCACCAGTTCCGTCGTCGTTGAAACATCATCGATCAGATACATGATCGGATGTGCCCGGCAACGGTCCGGATCGAGCGGCTGCACAAACAGCCCGATCACATCCCAGCGCGTGTCCGAATTCGGGCAGGTCTTGTAGAGGATCGTGGTGAACGGCGTCATCACCCGGTACATGTACTGCGTCGTGATGCCGTCGGTCGCCGACAGCGCTGCCTGCGGCTGGAAGAACTTGCAGTTCGTTGCCCAGACTTCATCGGCGTCGCGACGGATCTCGACATCGTACTGCTCCACCTCCGTAAAGGGCTCTGCGCCGAGAACATCCGTGTGCACGAAGGGGAAATGCGCCATGTCGAGAAAGTTCTCGACGATCCGGAGCCCGGACGCCTTCACCGTCACCACGCCGCAGGCCACATAGCGCCGGTCAGGCTCGTCTGCCTCCGGCAGGGGAAAGATCTCACGGTCCGGTGTGCCCAGCGTCGTCCAGAGAAAGCCGAAGCGGTGGCGCAGCGGCAAGGCGCCGTCCCGGTTTTCGGCAAACACTGCGACCTGACCATTTTGCTCTTTCACGACGGTGAGCTCTGTTCCCAGAAGGCGGTTTGACGAGCGCCCGACCGGAATGGCCGCCTCGGTGTCGATCACATACCACTGGTCAAGCGATGCCCGATCGATTTCCCCTGCCGCCATGTCCTGATCCTTCATCTGGGGGCACGCTGAATTTCCGCTTGAACCCCGTCGCAACCCACCGCTAGATTGCTCGAAAATAGAGCGAGCACAATTGGCAGGCAACAACATTCCCCAGGCAAGCGACCGGAACAGCAGACGCAGCGCCTGCGATTTCATTTTTCGCGGTAGCCTGATGTCCGAGAGTTTTCTGGATTTCGCCCGCCATCGCGCAGCCAGGCTCGACCTGGCGCTCACCATCGGCATCTGCGACACGGCAGCCTGTATGCTGACCGTGAGCGGGCCGGATGCCCTGATCGACGCCTTTGAAATGGCTGTCAGTCTCGGTCCCTATGATTGCATCATTCTCGATATCGAACGCAGCGATCACCCGCATGGATGATCCGGAGATTTTCCGATGACCGACACAACGCAATGGATCCCTGTTGCCCTTTCGACATCCATCGAGCCCGGTACGTCCGCCGGAACGAAGGTCCACGGCGATGAATATGTTGTCTGGCGCGACGACCGGGGCAAGCCACATGTCTGGGAAGATCGCTGTCCGCATCGCGGCATGCGCCTGAGTTTCGGCTTCGTGCGCGGCGACCAGATTGCCTGCCTCTATCATGGCTGGCGCTATGACAGCGCAGGTCAGTGTCGCCTTATTCCAGCCCATCCGGATCTGGATGTGCCCAAGACAATCAAGGTTCCGACCTTTGCCGTGGCAGAGGCGGGTGGCCTGATCTGGGCCTCCCAGTCGCAAGACGCAGATCCCAAAACAGTGCCAGACCTGCCCGACAATCTGTTTTCCGTCCGCAGCCTCTATGTCGATGCTCCGCTCGATGGTTGCCGCGATCACCTGGCAGAGGTCACCCCGCCGGACATGGAACCGGCCGAACTCACGGCACTCTCCCCCCTCTGCCTGCAGCGCACGGCAGCGGGCAGCATGCTCGTCATCGCTTTTCAGCCCTTGAGCCCCGACCGGACGGCGCTGCACATCCTCGTATCGGCATCGGCCGACAGCCAGACCCGTGCACATCTCGCGATCTGGGCCACCGGACTGCGCTTTTCGCTCGAAAACTCTTTCGCCAGGGTCGCCTGATGTCTTTGCTGACACTTTACAACTACGATCTCGACGACAGCTGTTACCGCGTGCGCCTGTTGCTCTCAATGCTCGGCCTAAATTACAGGACCATTGCCGTCGACATGCAGCCCGGTCGCGAACAGGAACAGCCGCATATGCTGGCAATCAATCCGGCAGGCACCTTGCCGGTTCTCACCGATGGCGATCTCACCGTCTCCGGCACCGAGGCCATTCTGGCCTATCTCGCGCGTGCTTATGACCCATCCGGCCAGTGGCTGCCATTGGACCCGGCGCGCTACGGTTTGCTGCAGCAATGGCTGGGCTTTGCCGGACGGCAATTATCGGCCGCCGTGATCGCCCGGCAACAGGCCCTGTTCACGCCGGACGGCGCAAAGCCCCAGATCGTCGCCGAAGCGCGCCGCGCCTTGCGCATCATCGATGATCACATGACGCTGCAACAGATCCGCGGCTTCGAATTCGTCATTGCCGACCTGCCGACGATTGCCGATATTGCACTCATCGCAAGCTTTGCCCTGTCGCGGGACTTCGGCCTCGACCATGACGAGTTTCCAGCCCTGCGGCGCTGGCTGCGTCGCTTCCGCAAGCTCGATGGTTTCATCACCATGCCGGGCATCCCCGACTATCACTGAGACAAGCGTGCCAAGACCGCGCGCCGCATCGCCACAAGGGTTCCACCATGATCCGCATCGTCTTTCTCGACCGTGACACGCTCTCTGCGGAAACAGTGGTTCGTGCTCCGAGCTTCCCGCATGAATTGATCGTCCATGAGCGCACCAGCGCCGATCAGGTCGCCGAGCGGATCAAGGATGCCGATATCGTCATCACCAACAAGGCCCCGGTGCGCGCCGATGCCCTTGCAGGCGCAAACGACCTGAAGCTCATCGCGGTTTCAGCCACAGGCACCGACATCATCGATCTTGCCGCCGCCAAGGCAAAGGGCGTATCGGTCTGCAACATCCGCAACTACGCCAAGCACACGGTGCCGGAACACACATTTGCGCTGCTGCTTGCGCTGCGCCGCTCGATCATCCCCTATCGCCAGTCGGTGCTGGACGGTCGCTGGCAGGAGGCCGCGCAATTCTGCTTCTTCGACCATCCGATTGCCGATCTCGGCGGCGCGGCGCTCGGCATCGTCGGCAACGGCACATTGGGACAGGCCGTCGGTCGCATCGCCGAGGCCTTCGGCATGACGGTGCTGGTCGCCGGCCGCCGTGGTTCGGATGAACTGAAGCCGGGGCAGACCGCCTTCGACGACGTGATGCGCCGCGCCGACGCCATAACCCTGCATTGCCCGCTCAATGCCGAAACCCGCGGCATCATCGGCGCGCGCGAATTTGCCCTGATGGAGCAGAAGCCGCTGATCATCAACACCGGCCGTGGCGGCCTTGTCGATGAGCTTGCGCTGGAACAGGCCCTCGACAAGAACCAGATCGCCGGCGCCGGCTTCGACGTCACCGACGGCGAGCCGCCGGCGACGGACAGCCCGATGATGCGCATTGCAAGCCGCTCCAACGTCATCCTGACCCCGCATGTCGCCTGGGCGAGCCGCGAGGCGATCCAGGCGCTGGCCGACCAGCTGATCGACAACATCGAGCTGTTTATCGCCGGCACCCCGCGCCACCTCGTCGGGTAAACACGACCATCGGCGCACTTGCTCTTCAGCGAAGACGCATGTCTAACTCTCTGGAAAGACAAGGGAGGATGGCATGCGTTATCTGGAGGCGGACTATCAGGGAAACGAGATCCTGACGGCAAGGAAAGGCGCGCTCGGCCTGATCGCGCTCAACCGGCCACGGGTGCTGAACAGCCTTTCCCACGACATGGTGGTGGATTTCGGCAAGGCACTCGATGCCTTCGAGGCCGATCCGCAGGTGGCTGCCGTGCTTGTCACCGGCGAAGGCGAACGTGGGCTTTGCGCCGGCGGCGATATCCGCATGTTCTACGAGAGCGGCAAGGCCGGCGACGGCAAGGCCTCCGCCTTCCTCAAGGCCGAATACCGTCTGAACGCCCGCATCGCGCGCTATAAGAAGCCGTATATCGTCGTCATGGACGGCATCACCATGGGTGGCGGCGTCGGCGTCTCCAGCCACGGCAGCCACCGCATCGTCACCGAAACGACGAAGCTCGCCATGCCGGAAACAGGAATTGGCTTCTTCCCAGACATCGGCGCATCCTGGCTCCTGTCGCGCGCGCCCGGCGAACTCGGCACCTGGATGGGCCTGACCGGCGAGGCGCTCAATGGCGCCGATGCGATCAGCGCCGGTTTCGCAGACTGGTTCGTGCCGCAGGAGCGGATCGCCGAGTTGTTGACTGCAATTGCCGCCCTGCCCGCCCCGGCGCTTGGGCAGACCATCGCCTCGACGATCCGCGACCATACCGTGGACGGCCCGACCGGCCTCTTCTGCCAGGGGCGACAATTGATCGACCGGTGCTTTGCCTTCGACACGGTGGAGGAGATTGTCGCCGCCCTGGAACGCGAAACCTCCGAGCTCGCCGCCAGAACCCTCGCCGCCATACGAGCCAAATCGCCGACCAGCCTCAAGGTGACACTCAGGATGCTGCTCGAAGCCCGTCGCTCGAAAAACCTCGAAACCTGCCTCGAACGCGAATTCGCCGGCACGCTGCAGGTGGTAAAGGTGCCCGATTTCTACGAAGGCATCCGCGCCGCGATCATCGACAAGGACCGCAATCCGAAATGGGCGCCGGCACGCATCGATGGCGTCCCGTCGCCGGATGTCGATGCCTTTTTCAAAGCGCGTGGGGAACGACTGTTCTCCTGATCGTCACTCAATCTCATACGGCATCGGGTTCCTGACCCGGTGATCCACCACCAGCTTCCGTTTCAGCGGCGGCACGGCGCGGCTGGTGCAGGTGACGCGTTCGCAGATGCGGCACGAGATGCCGATCGGATCGTAGGCTGCGCGGTTGCTCAGATCGAGATCGTCGGCATAGACGAACTGATCGGCATAGGAAATCTCGCAGCCGAAGGCCAAGGCGTAGCGGGGCTGGGCGGCACGAAAGCCGACCGAGCCTTTCGACACCTGGGTTGCAAGACAGAGATAACGCACCCCGTCCGGTGTCTCGGCGAGCTGGCGGTTGATCCGGCCCGGCATCTCGAATGCCTGATGCGCATTCCACAGCGGACAGGCGGCCCCGAAACGAGCAAATTGCAGCCGCGCCGCGCTATGGCGCTTGGTGATGTTGCCGGCCCGGTCGATCCGGGCAAAGAAGATCGGCACACCCTTCAGGCCCGGTCGCTGCAGCGTCGAGAGCCGGTGGCAGACCTGCTCCAGCGAGGCGCCGAACCGTGCGGCGATCAACTCGATATCGTGGCGCAATTCGCGCGCCGCCTGATGGAAGTTGCGATAGGGCAGGATCAAGGCGCCTGCAAAGTAGTTGTGCAGGCCCATGCGACAGATCTCGATCGCTTCATCGGATCGAAAGCTTGCCTGTTTCAACACGGCGTCAATCTTCTCGGCAGCGTGCAACTGGGCAATCTGGATGGCGATGTGGAAATCGCGGGTCGGCGCCGATGCGTAGCGGCTGACCGTCAGGATGCGCCCGACCGGATCAAAACGGCGGATCGCCTCGTCGCCCGCCTCGCCACGCACCACGCGCACGCCATGCCGGCTCTCGAGATAGGCGGTCAGCGCTGCATGGTTTTCCCCCTCGCCCAGCTTCAATTCGATTGCCAGGGCCTCGGCAGCAAGGTCCAGATCGGCAATGTAGTTGTCGACGAAATGGAAGAAGTCGCGCACCTCGTCATAGGGTGTCGTCTCCTGCGCAGGTGCCGATCCCAGCCGGTCGTCGAAACTCGCGAGCTGCTCGTTGCCACGGCGGTACGCCTGGTGTGCCGCAATCAGCGCATGCGCCATGCCCGGCGCATTCTGCGTGATCAGCTTCAGCTCCTGCAGGCCTGGACTATAGGTCTCGAACAGTGGATCGGACAGCGCCTCGGTCAAGGCGGACAGCAGCCGATCGCTCTGGCCGGAGGACAGTTCGGTGATGTCGATGCCGAACTTTTCCGCCAGAGCCAGCAGCACGGTGGCCGAGACCGGCCGCTGGTTGTTTTCGATCTGGTTGAGATAACTGGTCGAAATGCCGATCATATCGGCAAACTGCGCCTGCGTGGCGCTGCTTGCCTGGCGGATTTCGCGGACCTTGCGGCCGATGAAGAGTTTCCCGATGGCCATTTCGTAAATTCGCAATATTCAGTTTGCAAATTCATAAATCCGCAATTGCACCTGTTCAATCATTTTCTTTGCCAGCAATGCAGTTTAAGGCTCAGATATCAGGCGCAAAGCCAAAGTTCTTCATCGGGGGGATGCATGCACACAATCCTGGACCAGCTCGAAGCCCGCCGTGCGCAAGCCCGTCTCGGCGGCGGCGAAAAGCGCATTGCCGCCCAGCATGCCAAGGGCAAGCTGACCGCCCGCGAGCGCATCGACGTGCTCCTGGATGAGGGCTCGTTTGAAGAATACGACATGTACATCACCCACCGCGCCGTCGATTTCGGCATGGCCGAGCAGAAGGTCGCCGGCGATGGCGTCGTCACCGGCTGGGGCACGATCAATGGCCGGCAGGTCTATGTCTTCTCCCAGGACTTTACCGTGCTGGGCGGCTCGCTGTCGGAGACTCATGCCCAGAAGATCTGCAAGATCATGGACATGGCGGTGAAGAACGGCGCACCGGTCATCGGCCTGAATGACTCGGGCGGCGCCCGTATCCAGGAGGGTGTTGCCTCGCTCGCCGGTTATGCCGATGTCTTCAAGCGCAATGTCGATGCCTCGGGCGTCATCCCGCAGATCTCCGTCATCATGGGCCCCTGCGCCGGTGGAGCCGTCTATTCGCCGGCGATGACCGACTTCATCTTCATGGTGCGCGATAGTTCCTACATGTTCGTCACCGGCCCGGACGTGGTGAAGACCGTGACAAACGAGATCGTCACGGCGGAAGAGCTCGGCGGCGCATCCACCCACACGAAGAAATCTTCGGTCGCCGACGGTGCCTATGAGAACGACATCGAGACGCTCGAGCATGTGCGCCTGCTGTTCGATTTCCTGCCGCTCAACAACAGGGAGAAGCCGCCGGTCCGTCCGTTCCATGACGATCCGGCCCGCATCGAGATGCGCCTCGACACGCTGATCCCCGACTCGTCGAACAAGCCCTACGACATGAAGGAACTGATCCTGGCGCTGGCCGATGAAGGCGATTTCTTCGAGATCCAGGAAGCCTTCGCCAAGAACATCATCACCGGCTATATCCGCATCGAAGGCCAGACCGTCGGCGTCGTCGCCAACCAGCCGATGGTGCTGGCCGGCTGCCTCGATATCGACGCGTCGCGCAAGGCTGCCCGCTTCGTCCGCTTCTGCGACGCCTTCTCGATCCCGATCCTGACGCTGGTCGATGTGCCCGGTTTCCTGCCCGGCACCGCCCAGGAATATGGCGGCGTCATCAAGCATGGCGCCAAGCTGCTGTTTGCCTATAGCCAGGCGACTGTGCCGATGGTTACGCTGATCACCCGCAAGGCCTATGGCGGCGCCTATGACGTGATGGCCTCCAAACATATCGGCGCCGACATCAACTATGCCTGGCCGACCGCTGAAATCGCCGTGATGGGTGCCAAGGGCGCGACCGAGATCCTCTACCGAACGGAACTCGGCGACCCCGAGAAGATCGCGGCGCGCACGAAGGAATACGAGGTCAACTTCGCCAACCCCTTCAAGGCCGCCGAACGCGGTTTCATCGACGAGGTGATCATGCCGCATTCCTCCCGCCGCCGGATCGCCCGCGCGTTTGCCAGCCTTCGGAACAAGCAGGTGGGGACGCACTGGAAGAAGCACGACACGATGCCGCTGTGAGGAGCGCCCGACAATGACCTCCAGCTACGCCGTGAGAGCATTCGCATCGTTTTTGGTACTGAGCACCCTCGTGGCAGATCTGTCGATAGCGCAAGCAAGTGAACCGGAGATCGTCCAAATCGATCCCAGTCAAATCCAAACTCTGGTCGTGCCCCCTTGGGAAAGACCAACGAATGACGAAACGAGAGCATGGGAAGCTAGCGTTCGATTATCGGTCACCGCTGAGTTCGCTGGGGACTTCACGAAAGCAGCTGGTGCTGCTGCAAACAAAGGGTTCCAAGCTCTGGATGAGCTGGACTTCGCTTCGGCCTCGAAAGCTTTTAGCGAGGCGGCCGTGCTCGATCCCAAGAGTCCTTACCCATACCTCGGTTTCGTAGACATCTATCGTGTGATGAACCAGCTGGAAAAAAAGGAATTTTGCCTACAAGCCGCCATCGATCGAAGTGAGAGACAAAGAGCAGCACTGATCATGATCGGAACCCATCTGGGGATCGATGGCGATTACGGGAAGGCTGTGGAGTTCTTTAACTCGGTGTTGGAGCTTGACGCCAAGGATGAAGGGGCTCACCTGATGCTCGCGAAGACATACAGACTTCTTAACGACCACCAGCGGGCCGAGTATCACGCACAGCGCGCGAAAGAGTAAGCGGGAGTCGTCTTCGACCCTTCGCGAACCAAGGAACAGAGGCAATTCATGACCGAGAAATCCCCCGCCGACAATTTTCCCGCAGGCTACGTGCCCCCGAAGGTCTGGACCTGGGAACCTGGCAATGGCGGCGCCTTTGCCGGCATCAATCGCCCGACCGCAGGCGCGCAGACCGAAAAGCCACTGCCGGTTGGCAAGCATCCGCTGCAGCTCTATTCGCTGGCCACGCCGAACGGCCAGAAGGTCACGATCCTGCTCGAGGAACTTTTGGCCGCCGGCCACACCGGTGCGGAATATGATGCCTGGCTGATCAAGATCGGCGATGGCGACCAGTTCGGCTCCGGCTTCGTCGAAATCAATCCGAACTCCAAGATCCCCGCCCTTATGGACCATGCGCCGAAGGATGGCGGCCAACCGATCCGGCTGTTCGAATCCGCTTCGATCATGACCTATCTGGCGGACAAATTCGGCGCCTTCCTGCCGAGCGAGACCCGCGCCCGCGCCGAGACGCTGAACTGGCTGTTCTGGCAGATGGGTTCCGCGCCCTTTCTCGGCGGCGGCTTTGGCCATTTCTATGCCTATGCGCCGATCAAGATCCAGTACGCGATCGACCGCTATGCGATGGAAGTGAAGCGTCAGCTCGACGTGCTCGACCGCCATCTTGCCGACAACCAGTTCATGGCAGGCTCCGAATACACGATTGCCGACATGGCGATCTGGCCCTGGTATGGCAAGATCGTGCTGGGCCAGGCCTATGGCGATGCCGGCACCTTCCTCGATGCCGCAAGCTATAAGAACGTGGTGCGCTGGACCAACGAGATTGGCGCGCGTCCGGCAGTCAAGCGCGGCAGCATTGTCAACAAGACCTCGGGCGAACTGTCGGAACAGCTGCACGAGCGCCACGACGCTTCCGACTTCGATACACAAACACAAGACAAGATTGCCCCGTCCACCGAGAAGACGGCATAAAGGAGACCAAGGATGGCCAGACCACCCGAAATGACCAAGCACAGGGGCTTTCCCTCCGGCCTGCCGGGCCATGGCCATCACTTCACCATTCGCCGTGCCAACGAGAAAGGAGCAACGCCCCTCAAGGTGTTGCAACGTCTCGCCCGGCCGAACACCATCGAGCAGAAGGTTGACGCCGCCTTCCTGCATGCGCTCTGGCATCATTTCGGGACTGAGCCCTTCGAGCGTGGCAATCTCGATGCCGGCCGATTGAACCTGCTGTTCGGCCGCGAAGTCGTGCCGGCCGAAACGCCCTTCGACCCGACCTCTTACGAAGCCCTGCTCAGGATCGACGAAAAGGTCGGCCGCAAGAGCTTTCCGGATGCCTTTGAAGACGTGTTCGAGGTTTGATGCCATGGCCAAAGAATCGCTTATGCCCAAACATCAGGGTTTCCCGCCCGGCCTTCTGGGCACGCAATGGCAATACACGATACGCCGGCCGAACCCCAAGGTGACGCCGCTGACCAACTGGCCGCGTCACCGGACCATGGACCAGACGGTGGCACACGCCGATCTCGGCTTCGTCCAGGCGCTCTGGCAATATTTCGGCACCGAGCCTTTCGAGCGCGGCAATCTCGACGGCGAACGCCTCTGCCGGTTGTTCGGTCGGGAAGTGATAGCCGCCGAACGCGGGTTTGATCCGCAATCCTATTTTGCCAAGCTGAAGCTCAACGAGCAGCTCGCACGCAAGAACTTTCCGGAAGCGTTTGAGGACGTGAAGAGCGAGCAGAGCGTCAAACGCGGCGTGATGAAGCCGGTGAAGGACTAGCGGGGATGCCGACACTCCTTCTCTGGAAAGGACATCGTTTTCTTTTCTACTCGAAGGAGATAGGCGAGCCGCCACACATTCACGTCCTCAAGGACGGAAAGCAGTTGAAAGTGTGGTTGCGGGATCTCGGTGTCGCCCGCAACGCAGGCTTCGCGACCCATGAGGTGAATGCTATCCTCAAGGTCGTCGCGGAACACCGACAGGGTTTCGAGGAGGCGTGGAATGAGCACTTTGGACATTGACGAGCGGCAGCTGCAGGTCACATCGGCGACTGTCACGGACGACAGCATCATCTTCAACATGGCTGATGGGCGACGGATCGAGGCGCCACTCTGGTGGTATCCGCGCCTCGCAAAAGCGTCCGTTGAACAGCGCGCAAAAGCAGAGGTGTTGCCCTTTGGTGACGCGGTCGGCTGGGAGGAGATCGACGAATACATCAGCGCCAAAGCGCTGATTGTCGGGGGTGCTGCCCCCGGAGCAATCCCGCCCGCTCAAGCTGCCGAGTGACACAGATGATCCAGAAAATCCTCATCGCCAACCGCGGCGAAATCGCCTGCCGGGTCATCAAGACCGCCAAGAAGATGGGCATCAAGACGGTCGCGGTCTATTCCGATGCCGATCGAAATGCGCTGCATGTCGAGATGGCCGATGAGGCGGTGTTTATCGGCCCGGCCCCGTCGAACCAATCCTATATCGTGATCGACAGGATCCTCGACGCGATCCGAAAGACCGGCGCCGATGCGGTGCATCCGGGTTATGGCTTCCTGTCGGAAAACGCTGCCTTTGCCGAGGCGCTGGAAAAGGCGGGCGTCACCTTCATCGGCCCACCGGTCGGTGCGATCCAGGCCATGGGCGACAAGATCACCTCGAAGAAGCTGGCAGCCGAAGCCGGTGTCTCGACCGTGCCCGGCCATATGGGCCTGATCGCGGATGCCGACGAGGCGGTGAAGATCTCCGGCGAGATCGGCTATCCTGTGATGATCAAGGCCTCTGCCGGTGGCGGCGGCAAGGGCATGCGCATCGCCTGGAACGACGAAGAAGCCCGCGAAGGCTTCCAGTCCTCGAAGAACGAGGCGAAGAATTCCTTCGGCGACGACCGCATCTTCATCGAAAAGTTCGTCGACCAACCGCGCCACATCGAGATCCAGGTGCTCGGTGACAAACACGGAACCGTGCTCTATCTCGGCGAGCGCGAATGTTCGATCCAGCGGCGCAACCAGAAGGTCATCGAAGAGGCCCCCTCGCCATTCCTCGATCCTGCCACCCGGAAAGCCATGGGCGAACAGGCCGTCGCACTCGCCAAGGCCGTGGGTTATCATTCCGCTGGCACGGTCGAATTCATCGTCGATGGCAAGCAGAACAAGTTCTACTTCCTCGAGATGAACACCCGCCTGCAGGTCGAACATCCTGTCACCGAACTGGTCACCGGCCTCGACCTCGTCGAGCAGATGATCCGCGTCGCATCAGGCGAGAAACTCAGCTTCGGCCAGGACGACGTGAAGCTCAACGGCTGGGCGATCGAAAGCCGGCTCTATGCCGAAGACCCCTATCGCAACTTCCTTCCCTCGATCGGCCGCCTGACCCGCTACCGCCCGCCGGCAGAGGGACGGACGGCAGATGGCAGCGTTGTTCGCAACGACACCGGCGTCTTCGAGGGCGGCGAGATCTCGATGTATTACGACCCGATGATCGCCAAGCTCTGCACCTGGGCACCAGACCGGCTGCAGGCGATTGACGCGATGTCGGAAGCTCTCGACAGCTTCGAGGTCGAAGGCATCGGCCACAACCTGCCCTTCCTGTCGGCCGTCATGAACCAGGACCGTTTCCGCTCCGGCCAGATCACCACGGCCTATATCGCCGAGGAATTCAAAGACGGCTTTGCCGGCGTCACACCCGACGCGGCCTCCGCAGAGAAGCTTGCAGCCGTCGCCGCTGTCATCAACCACCGCCTGCAAGCCCGCGCCACGCAGATTTCCGGCACGATCGGCAACCACGCCCGCACCATGGGCGCAGACTGGGTGGTGAACCTCGCCGGCAGCGATCATGCGGTGACCCTCTCGGAAGGCTCGGGCAATAGCCGGGTGGCCTTCACGGAAAGCAGCGAGCTTGTGGTTGGCAGCACCTGGACGCCGGGCCAGACACTGGCAAATTTCGACATCGGCGGCGAAACCATCGCCGTGAAGATCGACCTCAAGGGCCCGGCGATCCGCCTGCGCTGGCGCGGTATCGACGTCACCGCCCGCGTCCGCTCACCCCGTGTTGCCGCGCTCGCCAAACTAATGCCGGAAAAGCTGCCGCCCGATACCTCCAAGCTGCTGCTCTGCCCGATGCCGGGTGTGATCACCGGTGTAACCGTGAAGGAAGGCGAGACCGTTGAAGCCGGTCAGGCACTGGCCACCGTCGAGGCGATGAAGATGGAAAATGTCCTCAAAGCCGAACGCCGCGGCACGGTGAAGAAGATCGCCGTCAAGCCGGGGCAAAGTCTCGCCGTCGACGAGTTGATCATGGAGTTCGAGGGGTGAGGGAGTGGGCAGAAGCTGCTGCCCGGATTCTCAGGCACGCGCCCCTCATCCGCCTGCCGGCACCTTCTCCCCGTGAACGGGGAGAAGGCCGAAACGGCACAGCTTGCACCTCCCTCTCTCCGCCACCGGGGAGAACGCAGGGTAAGGGGCAAACAGGAACACTTTAGCCGTCGGCCCGCAGTCCAAGCGGAGCAGGGAGAAGACCGGATGACCAAGAAAACCATTGCCGACTGGCAGGCCCTTGCCGAGAAGGAATTGAAGCGTCCGGCTGACAGCCTTGTCTGGAACACGCCCGAGGGCATTCCGGTGAAGCCGCTCTATACCGCGGACGATCTCGCCGGCATCGGTCATCTCGACAGCCTGCCGGGTTTCTCGCCCTTCACCCGCGGTCCGCGCGCCACCATGTATGCCGGCCGTCCATGGACGATCAGGCAATACGCCGGCTTCTCGACGGCAGAGGAGAGCAATGCCTTCTACCGCAAGGCGCTTCTCGCCGGTCAGCAGGGCGTGTCCGTCGCCTTCGACCTCGCCACCCATCGGGGCTACGATTCCGATCATCCGCGCGTCGAAGGCGATGTCGGCAAGGCGGGGGTTGCGATCGACAGTGTCGAGGACATGAAGATCCTGTTCGACGGCATTCCGCTCGAAGCCATCTCCGTCTCGATGACCATGAACGGCGCGGTCATCCCGATTCTGGCCAACTTCATCGTCACCGGCGAGGAACAGGGTGTCTCGCGCGACAAGCTGTCGGGCACCATCCAGAACGACATCCTCAAGGAATTCATGGTCCGCAACACCTATATCTATCCGCCGGAACCCTCGATGCGGATCATTGCCGACATCATCGAATATACGGCGAAGGAAATGCCGAAGTTCAACTCGATCTCGATCTCCGGCTATCACATGCAGGAGGCCGGCGCGACGCTGGTGCAGGAGCTTGCCTTCACGCTGGCCGACGGGCGCGAATATGTGCGCGCCGCCATTGCCAAAGGGCTGAATGTCGACGATTTTGCGGGGCGCCTGTCCTTCTTCTTTGCCATCGGCATGAACTTCTTCATGGAGGCCGCCAAGCTGCGCGCCGCCCGCCTGCTCTGGACCCGGATCATGCAGGAATTCGAGCCGAAGAAGGCGTCTAGCCTGATGCTGCGCACCCATTGCCAGACCTCGGGCGTGTCGCTCGCCGAACAGGATCCCTACAACAACATCGTGCGCACGGCCTTCGAGGCGATGTCCGCCGTGCTCGGCGGCACGCAGTCGCTACACACCAATTCCTTCGACGAGGCGATTGCGCTGCCGACGGAATTCTCCGCCCGCATTGCCCGCAACACCCAGCTGATCCTGCAGCACGAGACCGGCGTGACCAAGGTCGTCGATCCGCTCGCCGGTTCCTACTATGTCGAGAGCCTGACCAGTGAACTGGCGGAAAAGGCCTGGGCCCTGATCGAAGAGGTCGAAAGCCTCGGCGGCATGACCAAGGCGGTCGACGACGGGTTGCCGAAGCGCCTGATCGAGGAGGCGGCCACAAGAAGGCAGGCGGCCGTCGACCGCGCCGAGGAGGTGATCGTCGGGGTCAACAAATACAGGCTCGAAAACGAGGCGCCGATCGACATCCTGCAGATCGACAATTCCGCCGTGCGGATCTCGCAGGTCAAGCGACTGGAGCAGACGAAACGTCAGCGCGATCCGCATGCGGTGGAAAACGCACTTACGCGACTGACAGAGGTCGCGAGGACAGGACAGGGAAACCTGCTCGAAGCTGCCGTGGAGGCCGCGCGCGCGCGCGCCACCGTCGGCGAAATTTCGGACGCCATGCGCCGCGTCTTCGGCGATCATGTCGCAACGCCGGAAGTCGTGCATGACATCTACGGCAAGGCCTATCAAGGCGATCCCGAGATGGAAATCCTGTCCGGCCGGCTCAACGACTACAGCAAGGTCTCTGGCAAGCCGCGCGTGCTGGTCGCCAAGCTCGGCCAGGACGGCCACGATCGCGGCGCCAAGGTGATTGCCTCGGCGTTCGGCGACATCGGTTTCGATGTCGTGGCCGGTCCGCTCTTTCAGACACCGGATGAGGCCGCCGATCTCGCCATCGCGCAGAAGGTCAATGTCGTCGGCATGTCCTCGTTAGCCGCCGGCCACAAGACGCTCGCCCCGCAACTGGTCGAGGCGTTGAAGGCGAAAGGCGCCGATCATATCATCGTCGTGGTCGGCGGCGTCATTCCGCGCCAGGATTATGACTTCCTCATCGAACACGGTGTCTCGGCCGTCTTCGGCCCCGGCACCAATGTCATGGATGCCGCCCGCGCTGTTCTTGACCTGCTGGAAGGCAGGCTCAAGAACAGCTGAGCCTACGACCGTCTATTTGTCGTCGGCAGCATTCGCACCAAGCAGTTTTGGCAGGTCGCCGAATCGCGCCACCAGGCCGAAGATCAGCGCCGCCATCACCACGAACAGGACCGTCACCGAGGCCATGACCGGCGTATAGCCGTAGCGCAAGGCGTTGAAGATCTTGATCGGCAGTGTCTCCATGGTGAAGCCGACGGTCATGTAGGCAACGATATATTCGTTGAGCGACAACACGAAGGCGAAGGCATAGCCGGAGACGAGATAGGGCATGATCAACGGCAAGACGACCGTGCGGAAGATCGTCCGGTCATCGGCCCCCATGGTCGAGGCCGCCTCGACCAACGAGCGATCAATGGCCGAAAAGCCGAGCGACAGCGTGACCAGCGGCAGTGTGACAAAGAAGATCGCGTGACTGATAACGGCGGTCCAGGGTTGGCCGTAGAAACCCGTGGTTGCCCAGAAGGTCAGCAGCCCAAGCGCCGTGATCACCGGCGGCAGGGTGAAAGGCGCAATCCCGAGCAACTGGAAGACCTGCGCCCAGGGTGCCAACCTGCGCCACAGGAACCAGGCGAGTGGAAGCGCGATGGCAACCGCGAGGGCCGCGGCTGTCAGCGCCAGGATCAGCGACGCAAACAGCGCCGAACGCCAGCCGGCATCGGTGAAGATCGCCCCATACCAGGAAAGCGAGAAACCCTGCGGCGGGAAATTCAGGCTTTGCTTCGCGTTCACCGAAACGCCGGCGACGACGACGATCGGTGCGGCGAGGAAGATCGCGATCAGGGTGAAATAGACGCGGGTGAGAACCTTGTTCATGCGGCTTCTCCCTTGCGGCCGACAAGAAGCGTCAACGCCACCATGCCGAGCGTCACAAGCACCAGGAACACGGCCATGGCAGCCGCGAACGGCATGTTCGACTGATAG
This sequence comes from Rhizobium sp. 18065, assembly GCF_902706095.1. Classification (GTDB taxonomy): domain Bacteria; phylum Pseudomonadota; class Alphaproteobacteria; order Rhizobiales; family Rhizobiaceae; genus Allorhizobium. Next base: position 201,354 of record NZ_CACSJP010000004.1, on the reverse strand, counting down.
ATCGCCTGGTCGGTAATCAATACCGACAGCGTCCAGTGCTGCGGCCGGCCGAGGATCTGCGGCAGAAGATAGGAGCCGAGCGCGAAGATGAACACCATGATCAGCGTGGCGATCAGCGTGTTGCGCAAGGCGGGCACCACGACAGTGAAGAAGGCCTTGATCGGCGAAGCACCGAGCGTGCGGGCCGCTTCCGTCAGCGTCGGGTCAAGCCGGACGAGCGCGGGATAGAGGACCAGCACGGTATAGGGCAGCGCCTGATAGACCATGCCCGTCAGCACCGCGCCGAAATTCGGCATCAGGGCAACAGGCTTTTCCATCAGCCCGATCATCACCAGCAGGTTGGTGATGCCAGCCGTGCGCGAAAACAGCGTCGACCAGGCAAAGCCGATGATGACTTCCGACAGGGAGAGGATCGACAAAAGCGCCACAAGCCACAGCACCTGGGCTTTGCGCGACATGCGTGCCAGCAGATAGGTGAAGGGCAGCCCGAGCGCCACGCAGACGATGGCGACCGCAATCGCCAGCATCAGCGAGAAACCGAGCACACCGGCAAAGAAGGTGGAAATAAACCGGGCATAATTGTCGAAGACGAAGGCGGTCGAATAGAAGCCGGCCGGATCACGCTTGAAGAAGGACACGGCGATCATCGTCGCAAACGGCACAACGAAGAACAGGATCAGCATGGCTGCCGGAAAGGCGAGCGGCGCATAATCGAGTGCTGTCTTGGGCGGTTCGCGTCTCATGCTGCAAGCACCACGGCGGTTTCCGGATCGATGATCAGGCCGACCTCCTGACCGATCGAGACGACAGGCCGCTCGCGCGGCGTCGAGACCGCGACCACCTCGGTGCCGGCAACGTCGAGAAAGGTCTCGATCGTGCCGCCGAGATCGCGGATGAAGGTGACCCTTCCGGTCAACCGGCCTTCGCCGGGTGCCGATAACCTGATGTCTTCCGGGCGCACAGAAAGGCTGCAGGACGATTGGCCAGCGGGCGGCGCAATGCCGGAGACGGGTTGGCCGAGGACCAGCGTGTTGCCGCCCTGAACACTGAGCGGCAGAAGATTGGTCGAGCCGATGAAGTCGGCGACGAAACGGTCGGCCGGACGGCGATAGATCTCGATCGGGCTTGCCGCCTGGCGGATCTTGCCGCCGTTCATCACGACAACGGTATCGGCCATGGTCATGGCTTCGCGCTGATCATGGGTGACGACGATGGTGGTAATGCCGAGCTGCTGCTGCAGCTTGCGCAACTCGACCTGCATCGCCTCGCGCAGCTTGGCATCAAGCGCTGACAGCGGCTCGTCGAGCAGGAAGAGTTTCGGCGAAATCGCCAGCGCCCGGGCGATCGCCACACGCTGCCGCTGCCCACCGGACAACTTGTTCACCGGACGGTCGGCATAACCCGTCAGATGGATCATGGCGAGCAGTTCCTGGACGCGCTTCACCTGCTCCTCGCGGCCAACGCCGCGGATACGCAGCGGATAGGCGATGTTTTCACCCACGGTCAGATGCGGGAAAAGCGCCAGCGACTGGAAGACCATGCCGAGATTGCGCTTGTGCGTCGGCATGCGGGTGATGTCTTGCCCGTCGAGCACGATCTCCCCACCGGTCGGCAGGTCGAGCCCGGCGATCATCCTGAGCAGCGTGGTCTTGCCGCAACCGGATGGTCCGAGCATGCAGACGAAGGTGCCGTGCGGCACGGTCAGTTGCACCTGATCAACGGCGGTAAACGGGCCGAATTGCTTGGTGACAGCGTTGAGGATCAGTCCGGACATGCGCTCTTGGTTTCCGTTCCTGGAAGTGGTTGTTCAAAAAGGTGAAAGACAGTCGGCGCCCAGGGGCTCGAAGTCTCTGATATTGGCAGTAACGACGATGAGGCCATGAACCCTGGCTGTTGCGGCGATCAGGATGTCGGCGAGTTGACCGTTATGCCCTCCTGCGCGCATCGCGCCATCAAGGCGTCCGGCGTTGAGTGCAGTTTCAGTGTCCACCATCAAAATGCTGTCCGCATACTGCTCGATGAGCGTTTGCAACCAGAGTTGCACTTGCCGTGCTCGAATGGGGTTGCCGTTCTTGACCAACTCGAGCTTCGTGATCCCCTTCTGGATCTCAAGCACAGTGATGGCGGAAAGATACAGTACATTTTCCAGAAAGCGCTGCCTCAGCCACTCTTCAAACTGCTGCGAAGCCCTTCCGTCATAGAGCAACGAAACCGCATTGGTGTCGAGCAGATAGCCGCTCAAAGATCGAGATCTCGGCTAGGCGAAGGATTGCGTTCGAAAACCATCCCGGGCTCAGGGAAACTTTTGAGAAAATCGACCAAATTGGGTTTCTGTTCTTTGTCGCTCGTCCCCTCACTTGCCACCGGCACCAACTCCGCCACCGGCTTTCCGTCGCGGGTGATCGTTACGCTGCCGCCCTTGATCACCTCGTCCACCAGTTCGGAAAGATCCGTATTCACATCCCGCACGCTGACCGTCGCCATGAGATTGTCTCCGTTAGCTGCATCCGATGATCTTATCACGTGCCTGGAGATGCCGCAAAAGCCTTGCCGCAATTCTACCCCTCACCCCACCCTCTCCCCGCAAGCGGGGAGAGGGAAAGTTGACGCAGAGCGGACCTCTTTCAATCTCAGCCAACGATCAGTTCGGTCCACTTCTGGTTCAGCCAATCCGACTTGGTCTGGTAGAGATCGTAGCGCGGCGTGATCGGCTCGATGTCGGACGATACAGACGCAAATTCCGCATCGGTCAGGTCGAGCAGCTCACGCTTGACGGTCGGCGCCGTGCCGACCTTGCGCGACAGGGTCGCCTGGATCGCCGGCTGGCACATGTAGTCCATGAAGATATGCGCCTCTTCCGTCTTGGTCGAAGCACGCGACAGCGCCCAGCAACCGCTGTCCTGGATGCCGCCTTCCTTCGGGAAGGTCGAGCGGACCGGCTGCCCATCGGCGGCAGCAAGGCCCGTGACGTCGTGGTAATACTGGCCCATCGGGATTTCACCCGATTTCAGCGACTGCTCGAACTGCGCTTCATCGCGGTACCACAGACGCACGTTCGGCTTCACTTCCGCGAGCTTTTCGAACGCCTTCAGGATGCCCTCTTCCGTGTCCAGCGCATTGGTGCCGCCGAAGAAAGTCTTCGCCGTCACTTCCAGCAGGAAGGAATTCGATACCAGGGCGAGCAGGCCGAGCTTGTCGGCATTGGCCGGATCCCACAGCGCTTCCCAGGAGGTCGGCGCTTCCTTGAAGACATCGGTATTGGTGACCAGCGTGATGTACCAGGCCACGGCCCCGACGCCGGCGACACGGCCGTCCGGATACTTGTTGACGAAACGGTCGATCAGGCCGGAAGCATTCTTGAGCTTCGCCATGTCGATCGGCGCCCAGAGCTCGGTCGCCTGGCCCTTGAGCATGGAAACCTGCGACATCATCGAAACGTCGGCCGGCGCCTGGCCGGCCTTTGCGGCCTGCTCGAGCTGCACGAGCCAGGCTTCGCCGGTCGGCTCTGCGATGGATTCGATCGCAATGCCGGTTGCCTTGGTGAAGTCCGGGAAGATGTTCTTGTCGAACGAATCCTTGAAGTAGCCGCCATAGACGCCGACCTTCAGCGACTTGTCCTGCGCGCGCAGGATCGACGGCATGGCAAGCGTGCCGGCTGCAACCAGCGACCCGGCCAGCACGCCGCGGCGGCTGATGGAAGCGTTGATGAGATCCTTCATTATGCGTCTCCTTGTTTTTTGGCCTTTGGCCTGTTCCCGTTTTTAGAAGAAGTATGTGCCGACATCATCCGTATTTGGCGGCACGGAGTTCAAGTGCCCGCGCATACCGCGTCAGCGGAAAACACAGGGCAAAATAGATCAATGCGACCATGCCATAAACCTTGAAGGGCTCGAAAGTCGCATTGTTGATCGCGTTCGAGGTCCGAACCAGTTCCTCAAACCCGATGATGGAGGTCAGCGCGGTGTTCTTGATCAACTGCACCAGGAAGCCGACCGTCGGTGCCCGGGTGATCGAAAACGCCTGCGGCAGCACGATCAGGCGCAACTGCGCGATATAGTGCAGACCGAGACTGCTCCCGGCATCCCATTGCCCGAGCGGCAGCGCTTCGACGCCGCCGCGCCAGATCTCGGCAAGATACGCGCTGGCGCAGAGTGTCAGGCCGATAACGGCGGCCGTCCATGCCTCGATCCGGATGCCGATCAGCGGCAGGCCGAAGAACAGCAGGAACAGCTGCATCAACAGCGGCGTGCCCTGGAACAGGCCGATATAATATTCCGCAAACCGCCTGAAGACGCGCCGCGTTGAAATCCGCATCAGCAGAATGGCGATACCGACCACCGTTCCGCCGACAAAGGCGACGACAGACAGGAGCACGGTCCAGCGCGCCGCCAGCAGAAGATTGCGGACGATATCCCAGAAGGTGAACTCGATCACGTGACACCTCCCGCCAACATCCGGTTGCCACCGGCGACCAGCAGCCGGCGCAGGCCGATGCTGAGACCCAGATAGACCAGCGTCACGACGAAATAGGTCTCGAAGGCACGAAACGTCCGCGCCTGCAGCATATCTGCTTCATAGGTCAGTTCGCGCACGGCAATCTGCGAGACAACGGCCGATTCCAGCATCATGATGACGATCTGACTGGTCAGCGCCGGAAAGATCACCTTCAGTCCCTGCGGCAGCACGATCTTGAAGAAGACCTGCCGCGGGCGAAGCCCGAGCGACAGGGCCGCTTCCTTCTGGCCCTTGGGCACGGCATCGAGACCGGCTCCAACGATCTCCGTCGTGTAGGCCGTCATGTTCAGCGTCATCGCAAGGATCGCCGCAGCCACCGGATCGAGACGAATGCCAAGGCTTGGAAGGCCGAAGAATATAAAGAACAACTGCACCAGAAACGGAGTGTTGCGGATCAACTCGACATAGGCACCGATCATACGCCGCAGCACGGCATGCCGGCTGCGCCGGGCGGCAGCCCCCAGCACGCTGAGAACGATGCCGGCAACCGCCGACACCGCAATCAGGAAGATCGTCATGGCTGCACCCTGCGCGATCAGGTGGATCGCGTCGGTGAGCCAGCCGAAATCGAGCTGATAGCCCAAAGGATCAATCCTTCAGGTTTTCAGGATTGAGCGGCGTCTTCAGCCACATCTCCGAGCTTTCGTTCAGCTTGCCATCGGCCAGCATCTTGGCGACCGCATCGTTGATTGCCGTCTTCAGGCGTTCTTCGCCCTTGTTGAGGGCAATATGCGATGGCGAGGTGAGAAGCTGGAACTTCTGCTCCGGCTTCAGGGCTTCCTGGCGGGCCAGAACCTGCGCGCCGACGTCGTTGCCAACCACCATCAGGTCGGTCTGGCCGGAAATGAAGGCCTGGATGACGGAATTGTAGTTGTCGAAGCGCTTGATGTCGGCAGACTTGGGCGCTGCTTCCGTCAGCGACGTGTCTTCCAGCGTGCCGCGGTTAACGGCGATGCTCTTGTCGGCGAGGTCTTCCTTGCCTTTGATCTCCATGGCCGCCGGGCCGATTACCGCGATGTAATACGGCGCATAGGCTGCAGCAAAATCGATGACTTCGGCGCGTTCCTTGGAATAGCCGACGCTGACCAGCATATCGACGCGCTTTTCGGTGAGATACGGAATGCGGTTCTGGCCGGTAATCGGCACAGGAACCAGCTTCACCTTCAGAGCGTCGGCAATATACTGCGCGACATCGATGTCATAACCCTTCAGGCTCATATCGGCGCTGGCCGAAGAGAAAGGCGGGAAATCGGCAAACACGCCGACATTGAGAACGCCGGCCTTGGTGATGTCGTCGATCGCGTCCGCATTGGCGGAAGACGCGAAGCCCAGAACGGCACCGCCCAGCAGAAGCATGGCGGCGACCGTCGATTTCACTGCGATTTTGGTTTTCATTTTATTCCCCTTTATCGGACATTGCTTTGGGTGATGCGGGCAATCCGGCCGCCAGCCGCCAACCTTTTCGATCAGCGGGAATGCAATGTCAGCGTCTGCCGGTCAAATGCGGGCTGAAGACCATCAGGCTGAGGATTTCAAACAGCACCTGCGCGCCGGCATGCGCGGTATTGGCGGTCGCGTCATATTGCGGCGCGACTTCGACGACATCGCCCCCGACGACGTTGATGCCCTTCAGGCCGCGCAGCAGTTCCAGCACCTCGCGGGTCGTCAGACCGCCGACTTCCGGCGTGCCCGTGCCCGGTGCAAAGCTCGGATCCAGGCTGTCGATATCAAAGGAAACATAGGTCGGACCATCGCCGACGATCGCCTTCGCCTTTTCGATGATCGCCGGCATGCCGAGCCCGGTCACCTCTTCGGCATGGATCACGGTCATGCCGGATTCGTAGGTGAACTCCCAGAGATATTCGGCCGAACCGCGGATACCGATCTGGATGGTGCGCGTCGGATCGAGAACGCCGTCGAGCACCGCCTGGCGGAACGGTCCGCCGTGATGGAACTTGGTATCCTCGAACGGCGCGCTGGTATCGCAATGGGCATCGATATGGATGAGGCCGACAGGCGCCTTTTTGCCGACCGCCTTCAGGATGGAATAGGTGATCGAGTGATCGCCACCGACGGCAAGCGGCGTGACGCCGGCATCGACGATCTGGTTGAAGCGGCGCTCGATGTCCTCGTGCGCGGTTTCCAGCCGGTAGCGGCTGCGCAGCGGCACGTCGCCGATATCGGCAACCCTGAGCTCATGCACCGGCGCGCAGCCGAGAACGTGATTGTAGGGACCGATCCGGTCGATCGCCCGCAAGGCACGCGGCCCGAAACGTGATCCCGGTCGATTGGTGACGCCGAGGTCCATCGGAACGCCGGTGATCGCCACCTGCAGGTCGCCGAAATCGGGATCCTGTGCAGCCATCTCGCGGTAAGGCGCAGACAGAAAGGTCGGCAGGCCCGAGAAAGGTGCCGCCCGCGTGCCTTTGGAAAAGATCTTGTCGCCGACCTTGCTGAAGTCGGCGTCGAATATCTCGCCATTGCGGCTCTCACCGTATTTTGCCCGAAGTGCAGCAAGTTTTTCCGCGTCGAATGCCATGAAACCGTTCCCTGCTTTGGAGTGGCAACAGACGCCGCCACCTAGGCTGTTTTTACGGCAGCTGTTTTCGCTGCCTTTATTGTGAGCATTAATCCGCAAGCCTCTTGGAAAATCAATTCACGATGTTATAGCATTCTATATGAGAAAAATTCACAATGAATGGGCACCATGGCCAACCGCCTGCCACCGCTGAATCCCTTGCGCGCCTTCGAGGCGGCAGCACGCCGCGGTTCGATTTCGGCCGCAGCGCGCGAGCTCAATGTAACACATGGCGCCATCTCGCATCAGATCAAGAGTCTGGAAGAGACGCTGAAAACGACACTCTTCGAACGTGGCGGCAAGCGCCTGAAGCTGACCCCGCAGGGCGCACTGCTTCTGCCCGCCGTCAGTCAGGCATTCGACGGCATTGCGGCCGCGACTGCTTTGCTCGACCGCCCATCGACCAGCGGCAATCTGCGCATCAGTTGCGTGCCGGCTCTGATGGCCCTCTGGCTGGTGCCGCGCATGGGCTCCTTCACCGAGCGTTATCCGGAAATAAGCCTGACGCTGACCTCCAGCAACGATGCTGACCTGATCTATTCGCCGGAAATCGATATCGCCATCCTCTACGGCGCCGGCGGCTGGCGCGATTGCTGGACCAGGCTGTGGAGCACGTTCGACCTCTTCCCGGTCGTCAGCCCGACACTGTTGAACACAAGGCCTCTGCGCTCGGTACGCGACCTGCAGGATCATGTTCTGCTGCATGGCGATGACGGCCGCGAATGGCGCAGTTGGCTCGCCGCCGCCGACCAGTTGGACATGCCGCATCCACGCGAACATTTCATGGGCGATGCAAGGCTGTCGACCGAGGCTGCACGCCATGGCCAGGGCGTTGCCCTCGGCGACAGCATCACCGCCTCAAGCCTGATCGCCGCCGGTGAGTTGATCATTCCCTTCGATCTGGCTGTGCCTGCAGCCGACGCATTTTATGTCGCTGCCCGCAACGAAGTCCGCGGCGCACCGATCGCCAAGGTCTTCATCGACTGGCTTTTCGACACCATCGAAACGGAACGGGCCGTACAGCCACGACCGATCGCCCGCCCGACCACCCGCACCATCGTCCCGACACCACGCCGCCGCGCAACCAGCCCCCAGTCTGTTGAAGACGGGGAATGACCGCATAAGGATCGACACAATGCCCGCAGCCTCCTTCAATCCACTCGTTTCCAAGCTTTCGCCCCCACCCGTCCCTTCGGTCTTCGCCTGGGGCCGCGCCTATGATGGCAAATGCGGACCGCTGATCGATCTCTCGCAGGCAGTGCCCGGCTATCCGCCACATCCCGACATGCTGGCATGGCTTGCCGAATCCGCCGGATCCCGCGCCTATGCAGGCTACGGCCCGATCGAGGGCGAGACTGAATTGCGCACCGCCTATGCCACCGAGCAGCAGGCGATCTATGGCGCCAATGTCACCCTCGACAACATCCACATCACCGCCGGCTGCAATCAGGCCTTCATAGCCGCCGCCATGGCGCTCGCCGGCAATGGCGACAGCGTCGGCCTCACTGAACCCTTCTATTTCAATCAGGAAACGACGCTCGGAATGCTGGGCATCCGTCGCGAACTCCTGCCACTGGATCCCGCAACCGGCTTCGTTCCGACCCTCGATGGCGTGCACGCCGTTCTGGCAAAAGGTGTGAAGGCGATCGCACTCGTCTCGCCCAACAACCCCACCGGCGCGATCTATCCGGCAGGCCTGCTGCGCGACATCTTTGAGGCTTGCCGCAGCGCCGGCGCCTTCCTCATTCTCGACGAGACCTATCGCGACTTCCTGCCCGGCCACGAACACCCGCACGACCTCCTGTCCGTCCCCGGCTGGGAAGACAACCTGATCCTGCTCTATTCCTTCTCCAAGTCCTTCTGCATTCCCGGTCATCGGCTTGGCGCGATCACCGCCGGCCCGCGCGCCGTTGCCGAAATCGCCAAGGTCATGGACAATTTGCAGATCTGCGCCCCACGCGCACCACAGGCAGCCGTTGCCCGCGCCATCCCTGCCCTACGGGATTGGCGCGAGCTCAATCGCGCCGAAATCCTTGCCCGCGCCGAAACGCTGAAGGGCGTGATGGCCGAATTGCCGGCATGGAAAATGGACTCGATCGGCGCCTATTTCGCCTTCATCCGCCATCCTTTCGAAGGGCAGCCTTCGGCACGGGTCGCGGAACAACTGGCAAAACGCGCCGGCATTCTCTGCATTCCCGGCGCCTATTTCGGCGAGGGTCAGCAGGACTATCTGCGTTTCGCCTTCGCCAATGCCGATAGCGATACGATCCGCGGCCTGACGGCGCGTCTCGTCAATTTTACCCTCGACTGAGATCCGGGATGAGCAAGCGGCAGATTGCAATTGTCGGCGGCGGAACGGCGGGCCTGATGGCGGCGGAAACGCTGAGCCAGAAAGGCCATGCCGTGACCGTCTACGAGGCCATGCCGACGGTTGCGCGCAAGTTTCTGCTGGCCGGAAAATCCGGGCTCAACATCACCCATGCCGAAGACTATGCCCGCTTCGTCACCCGCTTTGGCGCGGCCAACGATTGGCTGCGAAGCGCGCTGGATCTGATGACACCGGATGATCTCCGCACCTGGGCAGCGGAACTCGGCACGGAAACCTTCGTCGGCACTTCGGGGCGCGTGTTCCCGACAGCCATGAAGGCCTCTCCGCTGCTGCGCGCCTGGCTGAAACGGCTGGAAGCGCAAGGTGTCGACATTCTGACCCGCCATCGATGGACGGGCTTTGCCGGCAAGGCCCTGACATTCGAAACGCCAGATGGTCCTGCCCAGATCGAACCCGACGCGACGCTATTTGCCCTCGGAGGCGCTAGCTGGCCAAGGCTGGGATCGGATGCCGCCTGGGTTCCGCTCCTGCGCCAACAAGGCGTCGCCATCCGCGATCTCCTGCCGGCCAACTGCGGATTCGATTGTGATTTCAGCGAGATATTCGATGCCCGTTTTTCCGGCGAGCCGGTCAAATCCGTCAAGGCAACGTCCGCAGCCGGAACCACGCAGGGCGAATTCGTCATCAGCCGCGGCGGCATTGAGGGTAGCCTGATTTATGCGCATTCGGCCGCTCTACGGGATGCGCTGATCGAAACCGGAAAAGCCGTTCTGTCGCTCGATCTCGCACCCGGTCGCGATCATGCCCGCATTGCCCGCGATCTGGAGAGGCAGGATGCAAAGGCAAGTTTTGCGACGCGATTGAAAAAAGCGACCGGTCTCGACGGCGTCAAGGCGGCACTGCTGCGCGAAGTCGCGCCGGACGCAAACCGGTTGCCGGCAGATGCCTTGGCAAGCCTGATCAAGGCCCTGCCGCTACGGATCATCCGACCACGTCCGATCGCAGAGGCAATTTCGTCTGCCGGTGGTGTAACCTTTGACGCAGTCGATCCCCATTTCATGCTGAATGCCCTGCCCGGCGCCTTTGCTGCCGGCGAAATGCTCGATTGGGAAGCGCCAACCGGCGGCTATCTGCTGACCGCGTGTTTCGCCACCGGCAAGGCGGCGGCAAACGGCATCGACGCATGGCTTGCCGCCAACTGAGTGGCATCCGCAACGCTCAGTTCTACATTGTCTATTTCTTCTGGCCCGGCTTGCGAAACTCGACCGTGGTCTTGGCCACCGGAAAACCGAACTTGGTGACCAGCGCGGTATTCAGCACAGTGCCATCAGCGCGCAAGACCATCTTATCGTAGAAATGCACCTTGTTCGCCTGTTTGGCTGAATCCAGATAGACCAGATAATTGAACTTCGCCACCGGTCCGTTCAGCGTCACCTTTGTCTCGCCGATTACATCCTCGCGGGTGCCGGAATAGGTCGTCGGGCTGGTCTTGACGAAACGCCAGGTCTTGCGATCCTTCGTGCCGTCATCAAAGACGAAATCCTCGCGCAGCGTCAAGGTTTTGCCATCCCACTTGCCGGTCAGATCGACGGTGAAGCTGCGCTTGACGCCATTGATCGCCCTGAACGATCCCACCGCCTCTGTTCGTCCTGTGAAATAGTCTTCGAAGGTGAAGGCGTCCGCAGCATTGCCTGCGGACGGCATCAGGCTCAGGGCCAGCCCGAAAAGGGCAAAACCGACTTTGGACATATTAAATCTCCATGATTGGCGCATCTTGCATCCAATACGGAGAATGATCGCGAGCGGTTTGGACTGCTCCTGTCAAAATCGTCGCGGTGTTCGGCCCGTATCAGGCTGGCGGATTGTCGCGCTGATAGATCCAGTCATGATCCGGATGGTTCTCGAAGCGCCACTTGCGCAAAGGGCCTGCCATGACGTTGAGATAATACATCTCGTAGCCATAGGGCGCGCCGCAGGGATGATGGCCCTTCGGCACCAGCACCACGTCGCCATCGGACACCGCCATGGTCTCGTCCAGCGAACCGTCCTCGGTGAACACGCGCTGGAAGCCGAAGCCCTGGGCCGGGTTCAGCCGGTGATAATAGGTCTCCTCAAGATACGTCATCTCGGGATAATTGTCCTCGTCATGCCGGTGCGGCGGATAGGACGACCAATTACCGGACGGAGTGAACACTTCCGTCACCAGCAGGCTGTCGGCAACGTTACGGTCCTCCATGGCGATCGGATAGATATAGCGGGTATTGGCATCTTTGCCGCGCTGGACATAGGCAATGCCGTCCGGCCCAATCTGCTGGGCTTCTCGACCGGGCATAGCCGGCGCCGTGCAGATGGCGAGCACGCAGTCGGTGGTCGCACTCGCCGACCAGTCGGAGCCGGCCGGCACATAGACGCAATGCGGCGGCTTCTTTTCGAAGACATTCATGCGGTCGCCGAGTTCGCCGAAATCCTTGCCCCCGCCGGACACCGTCGCCTTGCCCTCGACGAGAACGAGAATGACTTCTGTCTCGCCGGTCTGTTCCGATGCGCTTTCACCGGGTTTCAGGTGATAGAGCCCGAAGCCGACATAGCCCCAATTGGCGCTCGCCGGCGTGATATCGTGAACTTTACCGGTCTTGGCCACCGGCTTGCGGAGCAGATCCGTCATCGTCATCTCCCTCGTCTTCCTGTCGAGCCCTGGCGGCCTCCTCAGCCGCCTTGGCTTTCGCAATTGTGTGGCCGTACATGAACAGCAATTCGTATGCCGCGAAAGCAGAAGCGCCGAAGAACACGACGGCCCAGCCCATGGCATTGTTGTAAAGCTCGACACCGCCCCATGCTGCCGGCAGAAGTACGGTCAGGATGCGCCGCCAGAGAGGCTTGAAAAACGGATGCTTCGGGTCGAGAATCTGCACGGCGGCTCCTGGAGGTCGCGGAAAACTGATCTGCAGTAGTCCGCAAACCTGCAGTGTGTCAAAGGAGAAGGCAGTCCATCGGCACTGCCTTCATCCATAGCGTCAGTCAGTTCAGGCCGGCATCCTTGGCCATCGCCTTCAGCGATTTCAGACCGAGGCTCTGGTATTCGAACGGATTGCGCACATCCGGGTCCTGCTCGGCCTCGATGACGATCCAGCCCTGATAGCCGTTTTCGGCAGCCAGCTTGAGCACCGGCGGGAAATTTACCCCGCCTTCGCTGTCACCGGGAACCGTGAACACGCCGCGGCGCACGCCTTCGAGGAAGGAGAGGTTTTCGTCGCGAACCTGCTTTGCGATCACCGGACGAACATTCTTCGCGTGGATATGACCCACGCGGCCCATGTATTTCTTCGCCAATTCTTCCGGATTGCCGCCGCCGAACAGGCAATGGCCGGTATCGAGCAGCAGCTTGGCATGCGGACCGGTATGGGCCATCAGCTTGTCGATTTCAGCCGGGCTTTCGACGATCGTGCCCATGTGGTGATGATAGACCAGTGTGATGCCCTGGGCTGCCGCATACTCGGCAAGCGCCTCGACACCAGCGCCGAAGGCCGCCCAGTCGGCGTCGGCAAGCATCGGGCGATCATTGACGGCCGTGTCGTCGGCGCCGTGGATGGCGTTCGAGGTTTCGCAGACGATGATCACCTTCGAACCCATGGCCTTCAACAGGTCGAGCGCCGGCTGCATTGCCGCCTTCTCATCCTCGATCGAATGGGTCAAAAGGTTGAGCGAATGCCAGCCGGAAACGTAGCGCAGGCCACGCGGCTCAAGAACCGCCTTGAGACCGGCCGGGTCCTGCGGGAACTTGTGGCCCTTCTCGATGCCGTCGAAACCGATCTTGGCGGTCTCGTCCAGGCACTGGTCGAGGCTGATATGGGCGCCGAGCGAGCGATCATCGTCATTCGTCCAGGCAATCGGATTGGTACCAAACAGGATCATGATTACGTTCTTTCCTTGAGCGATGCTTCATAGGCGGCACGCGCCGTGTTGACTTCCGGACGGACCGAGACTTCCGGCACCGCGACATCCCACCAGTAACCACCGGCATCGGGCGTCGGATAAGGGTCGGTGTCGATAACGATCACCGTCGTGGCCATGCTTTCGCGCGCGGCATCGAGCGCCTTTTCCAGCTCGGCAATCGATGCAACCTTGTGCGACACCGCCCCCATTGAGGCTGCATGGGCAGCAAAATCGATGGCGATCGGGTTCACATTCGTATGGGCATAGAGATTGTTGAACTCGGCGCCGCCGGTGCCCATCTGCAGCCGGTTGATGCAGCCGTAACCACGATTGTCGGTGATCACCAGGGTGATCTTCAACCCCATGGCAACCGAAGTGGCGAGTTCCGAATTCATCATCATGTAGGAACCGTCGCCGACCATGACGATGACGTCACGATCGGGCTCGGCCATCTTGATGCCGAGACCACCGGCCACTTCATACCCCATGCAGGAGAAGCCGTATTCCATGTGATAGGACAGCGGCAGCTTGGCCTTCCACAACTGATGCAGTTCGCCCGGCATCGTGCCGGCCGCACACATCACCACCGTATTGTCGCGCGAGGATCGCTGCACCGCGCCGATTACCTGCATGTCGGTCGGCAGCTGGTTGCCGTCGGTCGGTGCAGCAGTGACCGCATCGGCCTTGGCAAACCAGCTATCCTTCAGGCTGCTGTCCGGCGCACCAAAGCGATGGTCGCCGAGGGCCTTGCTCAGCTTCTCAAGGCCGACCTTGGCATCGGCGGTCAGCGGGATCGCCTCATGCTTGGCACTGTCATAGGGCTGAACGTTGAGCGCCAGGATCTTGCGATCAGGGTTCTTGAACAGCGCCCAGGAGCCGGTGGTGAAATCCTGGAACCGTGTGCCGACACCGATGACCAGATCGGCCTTTTCAGCAATCGCATTGGCGCTCTCGGCACCGGTCACGCCGACCGGTCCGAAATTGAGAGCGTGATCCCAGGCCAGCGCCGACTTGCCGGCCTGTGTCTCGACGATCGGGATCTGGTGCTTTTCGACGAAAGCCTTCAGCGTCTCGGTCGCACCGCCAAAATGCACACCGCCACCGGCAACGATGATCGGGTTCTTGGCAGCCTTCAGCGCCGCAACGGCTTCCGCAAATTCATGCGCGTCAGGCTCGGGACGGCGCTGGTGCCAGACCTTCTTGTCGAAGAAGCTCTCCGGATAGCCATAGGCTTCCGCCTGCACGTCCTGGCAGAAGGCCAGCGTCACCGGGCCGCAATCGGCCGGATCGGTCATCGTGCGTAGCGCCCGTGGCAATGCCGTCAGCAGCTGTTCGGGACGCATGATCCGGTCAAAATAACGGCTGACCGGCTTGAAGCAGTCATTGGCGGACATCGTACCGTCGCCGAAATCCTCGATCTGCTGCAGCACCGGATCCGGACCGCGATTGGCGAACACGTCGCCCGGAATGAAAAGGACCGGCAGACGATTGACATGGGCGAGTGCCGCCGCCGTCACCATGTTGAGCGCGCCCGGACCGATCGAGGAGGTCACCGCCATCGCGCGGCGACGGCCGATCTGCTTGGTATAGGCAATCGCGGCATGCGCCATCGACTGCTCGTTCTGACCGCGATAGGTCTGGAACTCGTCGCGAATGCCGTGCAGCGCCTCGCCGAGACCGGCAACATTGCCATGACCGAAAATCGCCCACATGCCGGCAATATAGGTTTCGCCATGCTCGTTATATTGGTTGGCGAGATAGCGCACCAGCGCCTGTGCCGCCGTCAGTCTGACCGTCTTCATGCCGTCTCTCCCTTGGCCGCGCCTGCTCCGTTGCGAGCCTTGTCCCAGATCTCACAGAGACTGCGATAGCGCTGCACCATATCCTCCACTGCTTCGCCGTCGCTGATCGCGCCCGACAACCACTTGCGCGCGGCATCGCCGAAGATCGTCCGGCCAACGGCAAAGCCCTTGACCAGATCGAACCCGGCCGCCAGCGCGAAACTCTCCTCCAGTTCCGCCTGCGGTGCATCGAGCCCGAGCACGACGATACCGCGCGTATAGGCATCGTTGTGTTCGATGGCCGCACAGGCATTGGCCCAGGATGCCTTGGTCTTCATCGGCTCCAGCTTCCACCAGTCCGGATAGACACCGATTTCATAGAAACGCTCGATGATCGTGGCAGCCGTATGGTCATCGACCGGTCCGACCTTCGATGGAATGATCTCAAGCAGGAATTCCAGATTGTTGCGCCGCGCGGCGTGGAAGAGGCGGATGACCGTCTGCTCCTGCTCGGCCTTCATCTCGGCCGTATCGTCGGGGTGATAGAAGCACAGGACCTTGACGACATTTTCGACCGGCCATTCGTTGAGCCCACCGAAATCGGGACCGATCTCCGGCTCAAGTGTCAGAGGTCGCGAACCCGGCCATTCGACCGGACGGCCGATCCACAGACCTGTTCCGCTGGCGGCATAAAGCGCATCGCGACCGACGCGGCTGTCGCAGAGAATGCCATAGCCGGGCTTGCTGCCCGAAACGTTCAACGCAGCTTTCAGGCAAAGCTTCTTGAACTCACCGATCCGGCCGTCGGTAACACCGGCTTCCTTCGCCATGGTTTCAAGCTGCATGCGATGGTCGAAGGCAAACACCCGCATTGTCGACCAGTCGCCCTTGCGGTTGGTCGACCAATGCACCTGTTCCAGCGCCTTGTCCTTGCGCAGCGCCTTGTTCTGAATGCCGGTCTTGAAGAAATACTGCAGCTCTTCCCAGCTCGGATAGGCCGGCGTGCAGCCATGGCGGGAGACGGCGAAGGCGCCGCAGGCATTGGCGAACTTCAGCGATGTCGGCCAGTCTTCGCCAGTCAGCCAGCCCTTGAGCAGGCCGGACATGAAGCCGTCGCCGGCGCCAAGCACATTGAACACCTCGATCGGGAAACCTTCTCCGGTCTGCCCCTCGTCGAGACTGTCGGGAATGGCATCCTCGAACACGACTGCGCCCATCGGTCCGCGCTTGCAGACCAGGGTGGCGGGCGAGACCTGGCGAACGGCCCTCAGCGCCTCGATCGTATCGGTCGAGCCGCCGGCAATGTGGAACTCCTCTTCCGTGCCGACGATCAGGTTGAACAGATGCAGGGTCGACTGCAGCTTGGCCGTGACTTTGGCGGATTCGACAAAACGGCTCTCGCCGTCGCCATGCCCGGCGAGACCCCAGAGATTGGGACGATAATCGATATCAAGCGCGGTCAGACCGCCATGCTGGCGAGCAATCTCCAGCGCCTTCAGCACGGCCTGTTCGGTGCGCGGATTGGACAGATGCGTTCCCGTGACGCAGACACAACGCGACTCTGAAACGAAATCAGGATCGATATCGTCTTCGCTCAGCGCCATGTCGGCACAGTTTTCGCGGTAGAAGATCAGCGGGAACTGGTGTTCGTCTCGGATGCCCAGAAGAACAAGCGCCGTCAGCCGTTCCGGATCGGTGACCACGCCGCGCACATCGACCCCCTCGCGCACCAACTGCTCGCGGATGAACCGGCCCATATGTTCATTGCCGACCCGGGTGATCAGGCCCGACTTCAAGCCGAGCCGAGCCGTGCCGGCAGCGATATTGGTCGGAGAACCGCCGATATACTTGTTGAACGAGGCCATGTCTTCCAGCCGCCCACCCACCTGGGCGCCGTACAAATCCACGGATGATCGGCCGATCGTGATGAGATCGAGTGATGCCACGCTGAAACCTCCCTGACGGTCGCGAGGTCTCGAAGCCTCGCCTGCCGCTGCCGATCGCATTCGAATGGAATGTCGATCAAGATCCTCTTCCGAAATGGACTATAAATTCTATTTTTAGACCTTTCAACACAAATATTCAGCCATCTTGTCGCGCCGTCCCGACAGCGACGGACAGCGTGATTGCCAGACATAGCGTGGCAGACAGTGAGCGGAAGGCACCGAAATCGACCTCGGAAACCGAGAGCGCAATCGCATCGAACCGGCGCAGAGGACTGACCGCCGTGTCCGTGACCGCAACCACCGGAATGCCGCGCCCGCAGACCTGCTCGACCAGGTCGATCGTCTCGGCCGAATAGGGGGCAAAGGTGATCGCCAGCAGCGCATCGCCATCTCGGATCGCATGATGATTTTCCAGACGCCCGACCACGCTGTGCAACATCGCAGGAACACCCATCTTCTCGAAGGCATAGGCCATGTAGCTTGCCACCGGGAAGGATCGCCGCAGGCCGACGATATGGATCATATGCGCGGAGGAAAGCGTTGCGACAGCCTTGTCCAGCGCCTGCGGATCAACGGTTTTCAGCAGATTTTCCAGCGACAGTCGCCCCGCCTCGACGAATTCGGCGAGCAATGCCGAGGGGCTACCTTCGGCCTTTTCCCGCAGGTGATCGAGCCGCGTCGAATAGTCCGGCCAGCCGCCGACAAAGCTGTCGCGAAACAGCCGCTGCATTTCGGAAAACCCGGAAAAACCCATGATCTGGCAGAAGCGCATGAAGGCCGAGGGCTGAACGCCCGCCCCTTCCGCCATCTCTGCGACCGTCGAGACAGCAATGCGATCCTGATTGGCCGCGACATAATCTGCACATTGCCGAAGCCGCTTCGGCAGACTGCCGGATACCTCCAGCAACCGCTCCTCGAACGCCTTCACCGATACCGGCCCGCCGATCTCTTCCATTCACATCCTTTCCACGAACCACGCTTGACACAAACCGTATCACAATCTAGCAAAATAGAACGTATATTCCAAATACGGATCTGGAATATTCATCGAGGAGATGAACGTCGGGACCAGCCACGGGGATGGCCCCTGCCGAAAGTCGGGTCCGCTGCAACAACGACGCCGCCGCCGATGGAACTCGGCAGAGCGAGCATGGGAGGAAATGACATGGTCACGAGATTGGCCCTTCTGGGCGCCGGCCGCATCGGCAAGGTACATGCGAAAGCCATCGCGGAAGACAAGCGCGCCAAGCTGGTAGCTGTCGCCGACGCGTTTGCCGATGCCGCCAATGCCATCGCAACCCAGACCGGCTGCGAGGTGAAGACGATCGAGGAAATCGAGGCGGACAAGGACATCGACGCAGTCATCATCTGCACGCCGACCAACACCCATGCCGATCTGATCGAGCGCTTCGCCAAGGCCGGCAAGGCGATCTTCTGCGAAAAGCCGATCGATCTGGACGTCGCCCGGGCCAAGGCTTGCCTGGAAACCGTGCGCACCGTCGGCGGCAAGGTCATGCTCGGCTTCAACCGCCGCTTCGATCCGCATTTCCAGGCCGTGCGCAAGGAGATCGACAAGGGCTCGATCGGCAAGGTCGAGATGGTGACGATCACCAGCCGCGATCCGGGCGCACCGCCGGCCGAATACATCAAGGTCTCCGGCGGCATCTTCCGCGACATGACCATTCACGACTTCGACATGGCCCGCTTCCTGCTCGGCGAAGAAATCGACACCGTCATGGCCTCGGCTTCCGTACTGGTCGATCCGAAGATCGGCGAACTCGGCGATTATGACAGCGCCTCGCTGATCCTGACGACCAAGACCGGCCGCCAGGCGATCATCTCCAATTCCCGCCGCGCATCCTACGGCTACGACCAGCGCATCGAAGTTCATGGTTCGCTGGGTTCGGTGTCTGCCGAAAACCAGCGCCCGGTCTCGATCGAAGTCGCCAACAAGGACGGTTACACCCGCCCGCCGCTGCACGACTTCTTCATGACCCGCTACACCGCCGCCTATGCCGCCGAGATCTCGGCCTTCATCGACAGTCTCGAGCAGGGAACGGCGATGTCGCCCTCGGCAGAAGACGGCTTGATCGCGCTGGCGCTGGCTGACGCTGCCATCAAGGCCGCCAAGGAAGGTACCGCAATCAAGGTCGCATACTGATCTGACATATCGGGAAATTTGGCGCAGTCATCGTGACCGCACCAAACAGAAGCGCCGCCCGAACCTCCTCGGGCGGCGTTTTGTTGTTTGGTTGGCGTCAGACGATCAGACCGCCATTTCGCGCCGTTCGACTTCCGTGAGCATCGCAAGATCGAGGACCTTTTGCAGCTCGGCGGCATGGCGAAAACCGGGCTCCTGGAGATTGTTGCGCGTCTGAATCGCGGTGATGAACTTCTGGTAGTTCGTCTCGACTGGATCGACTTCGATCTCGCGCCAGACTGCCGTTTCAACATCATCCTGCAGGCAGGCCCGAAGCGAGGAACCTTCCGGCGTGTGGATCACTTCCAACGCACCCTTGTCGCCATGCACCCTGAGCCGCAGTTCGTTCAGATGCCCGGTCGCCCAGCGGCTGGCATGGATCACACCCATCGCGCCATTGGTGAATTCGGTCGTCATGGTGAAACTGTCATTGGCGTCGAGGTCATATTCGCCGATCTTGTTGCCCGGCGCCTTTTCGAAGGTCTTCAGCCGCGCGAAGATGTGATCGATATCGGTCGCGGCGCCAAATCCTGCGAAGTCGAGGATATGAATGCCGACATCGCCAAGCACGCCGTTCGAGCCATGCTTCGTCGACAGCCGCCACAGCCATTGGCTCTCCGTCGCCCAGTCGCCCCAGGCCTTGGACACCAGCCAGCTCTGCAGATAGGAGGCCTCGATATGGCGAACCTGGCCGATCTCGCCACCGATCACCATCTGCCGCGCCTTCTGAACCTCCGCCACATTGCGGTAGGTCAGGTTGACCATATTGACCAGACCTGACGTCTCGGCAGCCCTCGCCATTTCATCCGCCTTGGCATAGTTTTCGGCAAGCGGCTTTTCACACATCACATGCTTGCCCGCCGCCAGAAGCTGTAGCGTCGTCGGATAGTGGATGCGATCAGGGGTGACATTGGTCACCGCATCGAACTCGCCCCAGGCGATCGCCTCCTCCAGGGACGTGAACGTATTGGGTATGCCGTGACGCGTGGCGAAGGCGCGAACCGTGGCGATATCCAGATCCACCGCAGCGACAATCTGAACATCGCTGATGGTCGAGAAATGCATCACATGGGTATTGGCCATGCCACCGGTGCCAAGCACCAGAAGACGGATCGGCTTCGTCATTTGTAACCTTCCTCGCCGGCCTGATGCAGACGGGGGCCGCGTTCGGTGATCGGCTCCAGCGCATGTTCGACCGGCACATTCGGTGCATCATGCACCGCACCGTAGCGCGGCATCGGATTATAGGCCCATTTCACCCCATTGCGGATGACCTGCTGCACGTTGGCATCATGATAGGTCGGATAGGTCTCATGACCGGGGCGGAAGTAGAAGATATTGCCGGCCCCGCGCCGCCAGGTCAGGCCCGACCGGAAGACTTCGCCGCCCGCAAACCAGGAGATGAACACCGTTTCCAGTGGCTCCGGCACCGAAAAGAACTCACCATACATCTCTTCGTTTTCCAGCACGAAGTTTTCCGGAATGCCGGCTGCGATCGGATGGCCAGGATTGACGGTCCAGAGACGCTCGCGCTCGCCTGCCTCACGCCATTTCAAGGCGCAGGGCGTACCCATCAAGCGCTTGAACGGCTTGGAAAAATGGCCCGAATGCAGCACGAGCAGACCCATGCCCTCCCACACGCGCCGGGCCACCCGCTCGACGATTTCGTCGGACACATCGCCATGCGCCTTGTGTCCCCACCAGACCAGCACATCCGTCTCCGCCAGCCGCTCGACCGGCAGACCATGCTCCGGTTCCTGCAGCGTCGCGGTCGTCGCCTCGATGTCACCGTCGACGTTGAGGGCAGCCGCAATCGTCGCATGCATCCCGTCGGGATAAATACTGCGGACAACGGCATTTTCCCGCTCATGGATGTTCTCACCCCAGACAACCGTTCTGATTGGCGTTCTGATTGGCACGCAAACTCTCCCTTTTCACACGCCACGACTATGCGGCGCTGACTGGCCTCTACAATGTCTCATCGCACAAACGGATCCATGGACTCGATGACTTGAAACCGCTTTGGTTCTCGCAAACTGGCAAAACTTCCAGTCTTTGTCAAAAGACATTTCCGTCTAGAATGGACAGGAGCAAGATCAGAACGGACAGGTCAATTCTCCTTTTGAAAGAACTTTCCGCGAAATATTGAAAGCGCTTTCGCTCCCTATCGTCTTGCCCATCCAGCAAAATCTTGCCATGCATGCTGCAGGAATTTCAATCCGTCGAAGCGATGAACAAGGCAATGAAGCTCAAGGAATTTGCCCTGAAGGTTGGCCTGTCTCAAACCACGGTCAGTCGTGCATTGAGCGGTTATCCGGAGGTCAGCGAAGTGACGCGCGCACGTGTCATGGACGAGGCCAATCGGTTGGGTTATCGGCCGAACATCAACGCCGTGCGTCTGGCGACAGGGCGCGCCGGTGCCATTGGCGTGGTGATGAGCCAGGCTGGAGAGTACCAGTTCTCCGAATTCATGAGCGGCATGGCGGAGCGACTGGGCCGCGAAGACATCGACATTCTCGTGACGCCCATGGCCGAGCAGGACAGCCGTGACGAGCTTCAGATATACAAGCGCCTGGCTGAAAGCCGCAGGGTCGACGCGGTTGTCATCCACTCTCCGCGACCGGATGATCCGCGCATCGCACTGCTGCACCAGTTGAAGATACCCTTCATCGTTCATGGCCGCTCGCAGACGGACGTACCGCATGCGTGGCTCGACATCGATAACGAAGGCGCCATTCGCCGTGCCACGGACCATTTACTGGATCTCGGCCACCGGCGGATCGCCCTGATCAATGGGAACGAAGGCCTGACCTTCACCCGCCATCGCGATCTTGGTTATCGTTCAGCGCTACAGGCAAGGGACATCCCTTACGACGCCGGCATTGTTGCTCATGGAAATTTCACCGATGAAGTCGGTTTCCGGCTTGCCAGGGCGGCGCTGGAAAAGCGGCCACAGCCGACAGCCTTCGTCGCCGGCTCGATGATGACGGCATTGGGCGTCTACCGGGCAGCACGCGCGATGAACCTTGGTATCGGCACGGATATTTCGGTCATCGCCCATGACGACGTCTTTCCGTATCTGACCGCCGACAACATGGCCCCGTCCCTGTCGACGACACGCTCGTCGATCCGCGCCGCCGGCACCCGGATTGCCGACCTGCTGCTGCAAATTCTGGCCGGCCGCGACCCGGTCGGGATACAGGAACTGTGGCCGGTCGAGCTTATTCTCAGAGACTCCAGCAAGCCTGCACCACGGGACCTGTCTGCATGAATACCAACAGAACCGGCAAGACCGTCATTGTCATCGGTCACATCAACCACGACAGGATCTGGCACCTGACCGAACCATTGCGCGCAGGCGGCCGGATTGCCTGGCGTGCTCGCGAGGCGAGGCTGGGCGGCGGCGGCTACTTCACGGCCAGACGCCTGCTTGATTTCGGCCATCATGTCCGCATCCTGTCCAACCTGATGAGTGACAGCCATGGTCAAAATGCGTACGCCTCGCTTGCAGAGGATGGCTTTGACACCAGCCTGATCACGGAGCGGCAGGGAGAAACGGATTTTGCCGATATCCTCCTCGACCCGACCGGCGAACGCACCATTCTTTCCAACGAGCGCCGTCTCGCCCGCACCTTCGCCCTGGCACAACCAGCCTCAGCCGATGCCTTCTACATCAATGGCCCGCATCTGTGCGAAACCATCCGCCAGTCGCTGAACGCCGCCCCGCTGGTCGTTTCACAATTGCCGCTGCGCGACGGCGAGCCGCGCCCTGCCGACGTCATCGTCGGCTCCAAGGCGGATATGCCGGGAAAACCGATCGAGGCCATCTGGCGGGACGCGCAGGCGCTCGCCGGCGCCCGGCTTCGCCATCTCGTCATGACCGACGGTCCGGAACCGACATCCGTCTTCGACGGTCGGACGGAAAGCAGGATACCGGTGCCAATGCACGTCACGGTGCGAGACACCATCGGCGCCGGCGACACGTTCAGCGGAGCCCTGATAGACAGCCTGCTCAACGGCGCCAAAATCACCGACGCAGCCTTGAATGCCAGCCGGTCCACAGCCGAATGGCTTTTGGAACGCGAGGCAATGTTCACAGAAAAATCAAATAAATAACTAACTTATTTGTGCGCCGGCCGGGAACTTCCATCCCATCTTGCGAGTTCGTGGGATCGAAATGGAGGACTGCATGACCGAAGCAAATATCGCATGGACCGTTCCCGTCGAGCTGGATCTGCACTGCGGCCTGACAAGACGATTCTGCAATGTCTACGATGCGCTCGATTTTCTCGAAGCGGAATGGCCGACACGCAGAGGCATTGCTTACCAACGCGCAGTTCTTCTCTGCCGCAACGCCCTGCGCAGTCCCCGCGCCAGTGAATTGGCCCGTGCGGCCTTCATTGCAGCCGCCGACGAGGCAGGCATGCCCCAGTGTACTGACCCGTCGCGCCTGATCAGCTTTCGGCCGCACAGGAAGGCCGTTGCTTGAGGACGATGCTCCAGAGATCGCTGCGCCACAGCAGGCCTGGGCCCTCCGTTGGGTTCAGGCCTTGATCCGGACCATCGCCGGATCGAACATCGGGCCGAGATGAACCTGCGCCGGCACTCGATCCATGGCGACAACCAGCTCATACGTGGCATCGGTGAGGTAGCTATCAGACACCCCATCTGCATGGCGGACATAACCATAGCCAATCGCCTTGCCGAGCGTGTAGCCATAACCACCGCTGGTCAGATAACCGACAGGCTCGCCATTGCGCAGGATCGTTTCGCGTCCGAGCAGGACCACATCCGAGCCGGCAGTAAAACCCACCAACCGCTTTTTCAGCGGCTGACCGGCGACTGCAGACAAGGCTGAACGACCGATGAAATCGGCATCAGTCTTCATCTTGACGGCAAACCCGAGGCCCGCTTCCAGCGGAGTGTCATTGGGCGTGATGTCCGAGCCCCAGGCGCGATAGCCTTTTTCCAGACGCAAGGATTCCAGCGCCCGGTAGCCGATCGGTTTGATCCCGTGCGCAGCACCGGCTGCCATCAGCACGTCGAAAACCTCACCGATCGCCGCGATCGGCACATGCAGTTCCCAACCAAGCTCACCGACATAGGTGATGCGCAGTGCCCGGACAGAGCTGCCGGCGATATCGATTTCGCGGACATGGCCGAATGGAAACCCGGCATTGCTGACATCTGCCGTCGTCACCACCGAAAGCACGTCACGCGCCTGTGGACCCATCAGCGACAATGTCCCCCATTCCTCTGTCACATCGGTGAAGCTGACCGTGGCATCTTCCGGAATATGATCGGCGATCCAGCCGAAGTCATGTGTGCGAAATCCGGTACCGGTCACGATATAGAACCTGTCCTCGGCAATCCGGGCCACCGTCAGATCGGCCTCGATGCCGCCACGCGTATTGAGCAATTGAGTATAGCTCAACCGGCCGACAGGCTTCGTCAAATCATTGGCACAGATGCGGTCGAGTACGCGCACCGCATCCGGACCGCGCATCTCGTATTTGGCAAACGAGGATTGGTCGAAGATCCCGACTGCTTCGCGCACATGATGATGCTCGGCACCAACCGCATCGAACCAGTTCTGTCGGCCCATGGAATAGACGTCGCTGCCTTCGGTGCCGGCAGGCGCAAACCAGTTCGGTCGCTCCCAGCCGAGCTTCGAGCCGAACACGGCGCCGTGCCCCTTCAGTCGATCATAAAGCGGTGACACAAGCCTTGGCCGGCCGCTCTGGTATTCCTCATGCGGAAAGCCGATCGTATAATGCTTGCCATAGGCTTCAAGGGTGCGATCGAGCACCCATTGCCGATCGCGGTGCATGCCGGCAAAACGCCGAATATCGACCACCCAGAGATCGAGCGGCGCTTCGCCATCAACGACCCATTGCGCCAGCACCCAGCCCGCGCCGCCACCCGACGCAATGCCGAAGGCGTTGAAGCCGGCACCGACGAACATGTTCTTGCATTCCGGCGCCACGCCGAGAATGAAGTTTCCATCGGGCGTGAAGCTTTCCGGGCCGTTGATCATCTGCTTGACCCCGGCCGTCTCCAGCGCCGGAATGCGTTCGATCGCCTGCACCATATGCTGCTCGAAATGATCGAAATCGTCGTCGAACAGCCGGAACGCCCATTCGTCCGGCACGTCTCCCGTCGTCCAAGGTTGTGGATTTGGTTCATAGCCGCCCATCACCAGACCGCCCACTTCCTCCTTGAAATAGGTCAGCCGGTCCGGATCGCGGATCGTCGGCGCGTCGGTCGAAAGGCCATCCAGCTTCTCGGTGATGATATACTGATGCTTGACCGGCTGCAGCGGCACGTTGATGCCCGCCATAGCGCCGACCTGCCTGGCCCATTGCCCGGCACAATTGACTACCTTTTCACAAGCGATGTCGCCGAGCGTCGTCTTGACCTTGAGGATGCGGCCATCCTGCATCTCGAAGCCGGTGACACGGACATTCTCGACGATTTTTGCACCATGCATGCGCGCACCGCGGGCGAGCGACTGGGTGATGTCGGACGGGCTCGCCTGTCCATCGGTCGGCAGCCAGCTAGCGCCGACCAGATCGTCGACATTCATCAGCGGCCACATCCGCTTGACTTCTTCCGGCGACACGAGATGCATCTCCATACCGAAGCTGCCGGCCGTCGTCGCCAGCCGCCGGAACTCCGTCCAGCGGTCCTGATTGGTCGCCAGCCGCAGGCAACCCGTCATCTTCCAACCGGTGGCAAGACCCGTCTCGGCCTCAAGCCCCTTGTAGAGATCGACGGAATATTTGAGCACCCGGGTGATCGAGGCCGACGAGCGCAGTTGCCCGACCAGACCAGCGGCATGCCATGTCGAGCCGGACGTCAGCGTTCCCTGCTCCAGCAGGATCACGTCGGCCTTGTGGTCTCGCGCCAGATGATAGGCCGTCGAGCAACCGATGATGCCGCCGCCGATAACGACGATCTGGGCATGGGATGGAAGCGTGGTCATGCAGATGTCTTTCCATAGAGAGAACGATAGCGGTCGAGCGCCGCCTCAAGGCGGACGAGATTTTCACCGGTATAGGTGACGTAATCTGCACCGGGCGCATTCAGATGAAGCTCCGAAACCATGCTCCACATCGCCTCGCGCAGCAGCGACGCGCACTGCATGGCGGCAAAGGCCTTGAGGAAATCGGGATCCGGCTGTCGGCCAAGATAGTGAGCGATGAATTCAAGGCTGGCATCGTCAGAAAAGCCGGAATTCGACGTTGCGCCCGCCAGATCGAACATGGCCGTCGAATAGCCGGCATATTCGAAATCGATCAGCCAGAGCCTTTCACCATCATCGAGAATATTGGCAGGCAACAGATCATTGTGGCCAAAGACGATCGGCAGCGGCACCTGCGCATGCTCCAGTTCCTCGGCCAGTTTCAGGTAGTCGGGCAGTTGCGGGACCATCCGGCTGTCGCCCGCAACCAGCGTCCGCGCATAGTCGCGCACGACATGAAAAGGCCAGAACAGATAGGCACTGCCGCTGACATAGCGGGCCATAACCTCATGGAAACGTTTCAGCAGCCGGGCAACAGCATCAGCATTGGCGACAACGTCTTCGGCACCAAAGGTCTTGGCGCCCAGAAATGCCGTCACCATTACGCCGGACTCGGCATATCGGACTTCCGGTCCAAAACCCGCCGCATGCGCACTTTGCGCCACCATCAATTCACGCTGCCGCGAGACATGGTGAAACGGATAATCCTTGCCGAAACGTATGACATGGCGGCCGATTGCATCGGTGACAACATAACTTTCATTGCTGATGCCACCCTTGAGAAGGGCGATCTCGATCGACCCGTTCCAGCAGGGCAAGTGCCGGATGCGATCCCTGTTGGCACTGGTCTCACCAACCTGGCCGGTCGCAACGTCCGTCACGCTCATCGGCGCCACGCCTTGTTCGGATACAGCACGCATGACCTCCCAGCGGTTCAAACGGTTCAGTCCAGCCTCTGGATCCGTTCCCATGTGTTTTTCTTGGAGACCCGGAGGATGACCAAGCTTCGTGCAGCCAGATCAAGCTGTCAATCGACTGTGTGGATATTTGTGACTAATTGACCGATTTTGTGACTTTACTTTTGACGCACTGGATTGCATCGCTAACACGGCAACAGCACCGGGACGTCAGCATGGCGGAATCAAAACGACATCGGGACATACTGAATCTTCTGCAGCAAAACGGCACCCTCTCGATCGCCGAGCTGGCCGGTCGCCTTGGTGTATCGTTCGAAACCGTCCGTCGCGACTTGCGCCCGCTTGCCGACAGCCACGCGATTGTTCGGATGCACGGCGCCGTCGCCCTGCCCTCGATGCTCGGCGAGGCACCTTTTGAACGACGCCTGCGCGACAACCCCGAGGCAAAGAAAGCCATTGCCAGGGAACTCGCTGCAACCATCCGCGACGGCGATTCCATCATGCTCGACACGGGAACGACAACGAGCATCCTGGCGCGCGAACTGCTCGGTCACCGTCGCCTGACAGTGATCACCAACTCGTCCGACATCGCCAGAACATTGGCGACCAGCAACGAAAACCGGGTGTATATGGCCGGCGGCGAACTGCGCTCGGACAATGGCGCCGCGTTCGGCTCGACAGCGATCGACTTCATCGGCCGTTTCCATGTCCTGCATGCCGTAATCTCGGTGGGGGCCGTGAGTGCCGGTTCGGGCATACTGGACTTCGACTTCGAGGAAGCCGAGTTCGCCCGGACGTTGCTGACCCGCGGCGACAGGCGGATCGCAGTCACCGACCAGAGCAAATTCAATCGCAGTGGCCTGGTCAAGGTTTGCGACTTCAGCGACCTGACGCATCTCGTCACCGACGGCACACCGCCCGCCGATATCACCGGCGCACTGGAAGCAGCGGGGGTTGCCTGCACCATTGCACGGCCGTGCTAAACAACGGTCGCGACATCCGACAACGATATCTGGGAAAAGGCCCAACCAAGCGTTGCTTTGCGGTGGCTCTGGTGGCAGGGATGTCGTAAGATCTCCACAAGTGTTGCCCTCCGCGGCATGGTCGCGCGCAAGGCAGTTGGTATTGGGAATGATGCCGGACGAATTCATAATTCAGATCTTGCGTTTACCGCGCTGGCTCAAGCGCTGTGTTGCGCTAGTAGTCGATATGGCGCTCTGCTCGTTAACGGTATGGTTTGCTTTCTGTTTTCGACTGGATCAGTGGGTTATCTTGTCTGGCGTGCAATGGTTGACCATTCCCGTCTCAATTGCCATTGCCATCCCAATTTTCATCAAACTCGGACTGTACCGCGCGATTTTCCGCTACATCGGATGGGCCGCATTCCTATCGATCTTGAAGGCGACATCGCTGTACGGCTTGATCTACATGACCATATTCACGACGATCAGCATTCCCGGTATTCCACGCACCGTCGGCATCCTTCAACCACTGCTTCTTCTGCTTGCAGTCGGACTATCGCGTCTCATTGCCCGCTACATGCTCGGCGATTCCTATCGCCGAATTCTGCGGAGTGAAAATCAATCGTATGTCCTGATCTACGGGGCGGGCACGATGGGTCGTCAGCTTGCAAGTGCACTTGAAAACGGTGCCGATCTGAAGGTGAAGGGGTTTCTGGACGACGACCAGAGCCTACATGGTTCGATGATCGGCAGTGTACGGGTTTACGATCCAAAACAATTAAACGCTCTCGTAGAAAAGCTTGACGTTCGAACTGTTCTTCTGGCGATCCCCAACATATCGTCCGCCAGACGCAACGAGATCATCGAAAGCCTGCGCGGCGCTCACGTTGCCGTCAGGCTTGTGCCGAATGTCAGCGAACTCGCACAGGGTCGTGTCAATTTTTCAGATTTTCACGAACTCGACATCAAGGATCTACTGGGACGCGAGGCAGTCGCTCCAAACCCGCAACTCCTGAGCCGCAACATTGCGGGCAAGACTGTGATGGTTACCGGCGCGGGTGGTTCGATCGGTAGTGAACTCTGCAGACAGATTATGGCCGTGGGGGCCGATCGATTGCTCCTTGTCGAGCAAAATGAATATGCCCTCTATGCGATTCACGCCGAACTCACACGTGACTATGGCGGAAGGGCCGATGTAATACTGCCGTTGCTGGGTTCCGTGCGCGATCGCCGTCGCATCCGCGAGATCCTGCAATCCTGGCCAGTCGACACAATCTACCACGCAGCCGCCTACAAGCACGTGCCGCTGGTTGAACACAATCCGATAGAAGGCATCAAGAACAATGTCTTCGGCACCGAGGTAATGGCGAAAGCCGCCATTGAGATGGGGGTGCCGCAATTCGTCCTGATCAGCACCGACAAAGCCGTCCGCCCGACCAACATCATGGGTGCGAGCAAGCGCATTGCCGAAATGCTGCTTCAGGCCCTGGCACAAAATTGCCGGACCACCACATTTTGCATGGTTCGTTTCGGCAATGTGCTGGGCTCGTCGGGATCCGTCGTCCCGCTTTTCCGCCAACAGATCCGGAGCGGCGGTCCCCTTACCTTGACCCATCCTGAAATTACGCGCTTCTTCATGACCATTCCCGAAGCCTCGCAGTTGGTAATTCAAGCTGGCGCAATGGCTGAAGGCGGCGATGTCTTCGTTCTCGACATGGGCGAGCCGGTCAAGATCATCGACCTAGCGCGCCGGATGGTCGAACTTTCCGGCCTGACGGTCAGGGACGACCAGCATCCGGATGGTGACATCGCATTTGTCATGACGGGTCTTCGCCCGGCTGAAAAGCTTTACGAGGAATTGTTGATAGGCGACAATCCCGGACCAACGTTGCATCCGCTGATCATGAAAGCGCGCGACGAGTTTCTTCCATGGAAAACGCTCGAAGAAAAATTGCGGCATTTGGAGCAGACGATGGATGCCGGCGACGCAGCAGGAAGCCGGGAAATTCTGTCGTCACTGGTAACAGGCTATCGGCCAAGTGCCGAAGTCGTTGACCTCGTTGTCCTGCGCAATGCCGAGCAAACCGAGGACTCCACAGAACTCCCCAATCCCGACACCACCAGCTACGGACGGCTGTGATGGATCTGGTTACCAGAGAAATGTCTCGCGCGCAGAACCACGCCATCCACGCAGCTAGCCGGTCACCCGATTGGACGGATAACGTCATCGACACGATTGACGGCAACTCCCAAAAAGTATGACGGAAACGCGAGATCGAATGTGACGCCTAAACGTTGCAACGCCATCCTGGGACGACTAAAACCGCAATCGATTGCTAATACACGCAACCGACATTATGACATGGCGATCCCGGCCGGAGAGCCGGGCAAGAACTGAGCGAAAATATGAAAATCGGCATCTATGTCATAAATCTCGCGCGATCGCGTGCACGCTGGGATGGCTTGAGCCAAAGAGCATATGAACTTGGCGTAACTCTTGAGCGCGTCGAAGGAGTCGATGGCGCGGCCCTTGCAAAGGGCGCCCGTAGTGATCTCGATATGAAGCATTTTCTGCGCGAGAACGGACGGACCGTTTTGCCTGGCGAATATGGCTGCTATCGCAGTCACATTCTTGCTGTCTCGACCTTCCTAGCCAGTAACTATGATGCCGCGATCATTCTGGAAGACGATGTCGAGTTGGCAGTAGGCCTTATCGAGAGGGCAATTGCCATTCGAGAAGCCATGCCCGATGCCGATTTAGTCAAGCTACTCAATCATCGGACGAAGTGGTTCCGCAAAACAGCAACCAGCCGGCTGGGCGACGAGATTGGGCGTAGCATCCACGGCCCGCAGGGTTCCGCCGCGTGTTATCTCATCACCCGCGCTGGGGCCGAGAAAATCCTGAAAAGCATGCAAGTCATGCGTTATCCCGTGGATGTCGCCCTCGAGCGTGGCTGGCATACCGGTCTTGCGGTTTTCACCGTGCGCGACAACGTGCTAAATCTGAGCCCAGCGAGCAAGACGACCGAAATCGCCACGCGTGACGACTATCGAATAGGTAAGTTCCGTGGCCCTCGTCGCACGATTACCCACCTCCTGCGCGCCTTAGACTACATCCGCAGGATACGATATTGCCTATCTTGAAACGAACCTCAGCGATCATGAGGCTAGAACAGGCCCCCTATCTGCCGTACATAGTCTCTATACTATGGGCATTTTTCGCATCCGCAATGTTGCTGGAGAGCGACCTCTACCGCTACGCGGCAATCGCCCTACTTATTTTTTGCTGCATGTTTCATCGGGACGACCTGAACCTCGTCAAAGGCGACTGGTTGGCTCAACTATGCGTCATCTGGGCGGTTTATGCGTTTCTCCGTTTTTCCTGGGGCATTGCGGCCTATGGCGAAAGGGGCGCATCCGAATGGCTTTACGTCTTTCCACTATTGATCCCATGGCTTGGCGTCTGTCTATATGCGACGCGTGACCGTATCTTCGCTGCAGTAACATTTGTGATGGTTGCGGGTTTCATCGGTCTGCTTTTGACGCTGGATTTCCCAGCACTCATTCACGGCGAACGTTTCAGCCCGCTTTATCATCACAATTCCATCCATGCCGCAGTCGGCTGCGGACTGCTGTTCATTTCCTGCGTCTACTGGCTGGCCTATGCTGCGGACACAAATGCTCTGAAAACCATTCGCGGAAAAGCTCTGGCGGCCATCGCGATCACAACTGCCATGCTCTGTCTCGTCGGCATCTTTGCCGCCAAATCCAAAGGTGTATGGCTGGCTTTCTCGCTTGTATTCGGCTTCATGAGCGTCACGGCTGTCATCCACTATGGTCGCCGCCGCATGCTCGTTGCTGGTGCTCTGGCTCTGTTGCTCTGTTTGCTTGCAGCTTTGGCCACTTACGACAACATAAAGCACTATGCCGGCCCGACGGTATCCGCAGCGCTGCGCCTTTCCGAGCAGGCCGTGAGCCAGGAGGAAATCGAAACAGCCATGGAAAACTCCGTGGACAAGGCAGACACACCAAATTCGATGCGCGAGCGCTTAATGCTCTGGACTAATGCCATCGACATATTCCTCGAAACCCCCCTCACAGGGTCCGGGAACCTTTGGCTGGAACGCTGGCAGCACGCGAAATACGCAAACGTCCGGTTTACCCTGATCCACAATGGATACCTCGAAATCCTCGTGCGTCACGGCTTGCTGGGAATGGCGATGCTGCTGGTCTTCGTTGCAACTGCCTTCTTCCGCATCAGGCTGGCATGGAAACGCGGCCTGATCCCATCCAGTCTGATGCTTTATCTGTTCAGCATGAGCCTGTTTTTCTTCATCACTATGGCCTCGAATTCGAACAACCGCATCGCGATCGGAGAAAGCTTTTTCCTGCTGGCCGGCGCTGCGGTCTTTGCCATTTCCATCATGCTCCGCGCCGATGTTAAACCATCCGCGCCTAAAACAACTGCGTGACCCCATGCTGAAGCGTCTATTCGACTTCCTCGCCGCGCTCTTCGGACTGATCATAGCAAGTCCGATCATGGTGATCCTTGTCGTCATTATTCGTCGGACATCTCCTGGCCCGGCCCTTTTCGTTCAGACAAGAGTTGGGCGCGATGAAGTGCCCTTCACCTGCCTGAAGTTTCGCACCATGGCGACGGGCACGCCCGACGTTGCCTCACATGCCGCGTCCACAAGTTGGATAACCCCCACCGGTCGCTGGCTGCGCGCTTACAAGCTCGACGAGCTTCCGCAACTCATCAATGTGCTGAAAGGTGAAATGAGCCTTGTCGGCCCAAGACCCTGCCTGCCAAATCAGGCGGATGTGATTGCCGCACGCCGTGCCCAGGACGTCTTTTCGGTTCGTCCTGGCATTACGGGGCCTGCCCAGGTTGCTGGCATTGACATGTCGGAACCAGCACGCCTTGCAGCGGCAGACCGAAGCTACGTTGAAAACCAGACTTTGATCGGCGACATCAAGCTGCTGTTCCAGACTGTGCTTGGTGGCGGCCGAGGCGACGCGGCGACCCGTTGACAGTCAGAACAATCGGAACTGGCCTGGCTCTTGCATGACCTTTTTTGGCCCCCGATTTATCAGATGCGCATAATCGAATACTCTACCCAATAGAGACTGATTCGAAAAAGTCTCGCAGGCTAAATGATTTAGCTGAGGTGCGGATATGGAACGGCAAGCAGACTTGGAGACCTGGGCGATGGTCCGGGCTCAACAGATTATCATGCATCATGGTGCCAATCTCGTGGTTTCAGCCCAACGACTGGATCACAAGAAAACGACTGCGAACACTTATGCCCTGCGGGCAGCCATCATGAATTCACTGATCGAGGCGATGTCCACGCCTCCAGCGAAACCCGGCACCGAAACACACCACCCGAAAGCCGGCGTCGCTTCCTTCTAGATGCCGACGCAACCTGCTCCACCTTGATCGCCTCGGCGATCCGTGACAGGTTTTGAGCCATGCGAATATTGCTGGTGGAAGACACACACGACGTGGGAGAGGCGATCAGTCGCCGGTTCGAGACGACCGGTCATACGGTCGATTGGCAAACGGATGGCCGTGCCGCCTCGGAGATCCTCGATTTCACCGACTACGATCTTGTCATCCTTGACGTGATGCTGCCCGGCCTGGACGGTTTCGAAATCCTCAAGCGGCTGCGTCAGAACCGCAATGCCGTGCCCGTGATGGTCCTGACGGCCCGCTCGGAAATCGATGACCGCGTCAGTGCCCTTGATCTCGGGGCGGACGACTATCTGGTCAAACCTTTCGACTTTCGCGAACTCGAGGCCAGAGCGCGTGTCTTGTTGCGCAGAAGCTCCGGCGGCGAGGCGACCAATGTGATTGCCTGCGGCGACGTCATGCTCGATCGCACCAATCGGTCGGTTCATGTCGGCAAGCGCGAGGTCCAGCTTAAGCGCCGCGAGATGACGCTGCTTGAAATCCTCGCCTCGCGTCCCGGCCGCGTGTTCAGCAAGGACCAGTTGCTCGATCAGATTTTCGGCTTCGACGAACCCGCCGGGCCAAACGCGATCGAACTTTATGTCGGCCGGCTGCGCAAGAAGCTGGAAGGCGCAAGGGCGAGAATCGTGACCGTGCGTGGCCTGGGTTATCAACTGGTGTCTGATGACGAAGACTAGACGCTCGCTCTTTTACCGGCTGGTCGTCCGCGTCGCCCTGGTTCTTTTCTTTGGCGCCGCCGTCCTGATCACGGCTGCATGGTTTTATGCCAAGGCTGCGGCCGACGAAGCCTATGACCGGTTGCTACAAGGAGCAGCGATCCAGATTCTCGACGGCCTGTCCGTAGAGGACGGGCGGATCGGCATAAACCTGCCGCCGGCCGCCTTTGAACTCCTCGGCCAGGCCCCGCGCGACCGGATATTCTACCGCGTCGTCTCGCCGGATGGATCGACGCTGACCGGCTATGACGATCTGGCGCCGTCGGCCGATCTCACCCCGGCCCGTTCTGGTCCCGTCTTCTTTTCCGAGGACTACCGCAACGTACCATTGCGCATCGGCATTGTCGGCCGCGCCATCAGCGAAGCAGCAGCCGGTGGCTGGGCCTATGTGCTCGTCGGGCAAACGACCGAGGCTCGAAAGGAGTTCGTCACTGAACTTACCACCCGCGCGCTCGTCATTGTCCTGATCATGAGTGCGCTGGCGCTCGCCGGTACGGCGCTTGCCATCCGCTATTCGCTGCGCCCCGTCAATCAGCTCGGCGATATGCTGCTGCGCCGTGATCCGCAGGACCTGACACCGCTATCCGTCGCCGTGCCGGGCGAACTCTCTCCCTTCGTCGATTCCATCAATCACTTCATGCGACGGCTCGATGAACGCGTCCGCCTGCTGCAGCGCTTCATTGCCGACAGCGCCCACCAGATCAGGACCCCACTGACGGCACTGTCAGCCCAGGTCAGCCTGATCCACGAAGATGCGCTCTCCGACAATGACCGGCGCCATCTGGAACGGGTCAAGGACCGCGCCGGCGAACTCGCCCATTTCACCGGACAGTTGCTTAACCATGCCATGGTCATTCACCGCTTCGACAGCGCGCAACTGGGTCCGCTCGACGTCACCGAAATTGCGCGAAAAGCGTTCCGTGCCGCTGTGCCCATCACCATCGATCCGGATACGGTCGTATCGTTCGAAGGGCCGGACGAAACCTTGGTCGTGCTCGGTGATGGCCTCAGCCTGCGCGAGGCCATCGTCAACATCATCGACAACTCCCTGCGCCACGGCACCCGGTTCAAGCTGGATGTGCGTGTCCTCAGACGCGGCAATTTTGCTCTGGTCGAAGTTGAAGATGACGGACCCGGCATCCCCCCGGCCGACTGGGGTCAGGTCACCAAACGCTTCGTGTCGTCGAAATCAGGCAGTGGCAGCTCCGGCCTTGGATTTGCTATCGCCTCGGAGGTCGCAATTGCCTTGAGGGGCGGCCTCTCCTTCCGCGAAAAGACGCCGGAAAAAGGCTTTACCGTTGTCCTTGAATTGCCGCTCCAGGCAGAGACCATAAGCTGATGCTCAAGAAAACCCTTTTATGCGCCAGTCTCATCCTTTGTATGCCCAATCATGCCACAGCGATCGAGGGTGAGAAGACCGTCTTCCAGTCGCCCGGCGCTGAAAGATCCCGGCTGGTCATCAACGGCGTGACCGACGCCGATGCCATCAAACCGCTGATAGAGGATTTTCAGCAGCTAGCACCGGACGTCACCGTCGAGTTCAACGACTACGTTTCCAACGATCTTTTTCGTGAGGCCGAGCGGGCTTGCAGCACCGGGCAGAATTACGGTGATCTGCTGATCTCATCCTCGGCAGACCAACTCGTCAAACTTGCCAATGACGGCTGTGCCATTCCTCATAGTTCCGCAGAGACCGATGCGCTCGCAAGCTGGGCGAATTGGCGAAACGAAGTCTTCGGCTTTGTCTTCGAGCCCGCCGTCATCGTCTATGATGCATCGCGTGTTCCGCAAGCGGATGTGCCGCGCAGCCATGCGGACATTGCCGATCTCCTGCGCCGCAAGCCGGAGGACTATCGCAACCGGATCGGAACCTACAACATCCAGCTCTCCGGCGTGGGATACCTGCTTGCCTTTCATGACGCGCTTCAGGCGCCAACAATCTATGGCCGATTGCTGGAAAGCTTCAGTCGCGCCGAGGTCGTAACAGGGTGTTGCAACAACGAGGTGCTGGATCAGATCGCCAGCGGGCGCTTGCGCATCGCCTACAATATTCTCGGCTCCTACGCCTATGCGGCCTTCTTGAAGAACCCGAACCTGCGCGTCGTCATACCGCGCGACTATGCGCTGATCCTGCCGCGCGCAGCCCTGATCCCCGTAAAATCGCAGCAAACCGATCTCGCCCGCCGCTTTATCGATTATCTTCTCTCATCCCGTGGCAAGAGGGTTGCGCGCGAAGAGGCCTTCTTCCTCTCCGAAGATGACCCATTGCCCGAAGGTGTCGAAGGCCCGGCCTCACTGATCGAATCCGGTATTGGCCGTCCAATCCGTATCGGACCGGCATTGCTGGCAGCCCAGGACCGCGCCACGCGTGAACGCTTCATCCGCAACTGGACGGCCCTGTTCACAGCGCCGGACCCATGAAAGAAACAAGGCCCGGCACATGGGGCCGGGCCTTGCAGGAATGACCGAGGACGTCGATCAGTCCTCCTCCTGGAAAACCTCCTCGCGCTTCTTCTTCACGCTGGGCAGGAAGACGATGATCAGCACGGCGAGCGCGATCAAAAGCAGGGTGGCACTGATCGGCCGGGTCACGAAGGTTGACGGATCGCCACGCGACAGGATCATCGCACGGCGCAGGTTTTCCTCCAGCAGCGGCCCGAGAACAAAACCGAGCAACAGCGGCGCCGGTTCACAGCGCAACTTGACCAGCATGTAACCGATGAAGCCGAAGAAGGCCACGGCATAGAGGTCGTAGATATTGGCGTTGACGCTGTAGACCCCGATCGAGCAGAAAGCCATGATGATCGGGAACAGCACGTAGTAAGGGATGGTCAGCAGCTTCACCCAGAGCCCGATCAGCGGCAGGTTCAGCACCAGCAGCATCAGATTGCCGATCCACATCGACGCAATGATACCCCAGAACAACGCCGGCTGTTCAACAGCGACATTGGGGCCGGGCACGATGCCCTGGATGATCATCGCGCCAACCATCAGCGCCATGACCGGATTGGCCGGAATGCCGAGTGTCAGCAGCGGAATGAAGGAAGTCTGCGCGCCGGCATTATTGGCCGATTCCGGACCGGCGACGCCTTCGATGGCGCCGTGGCCGAATTCCTCCGGCGTCTTCGACATCCGCTTTTCCACGGTATAGGAGGCAAAAGACGCCAGGATCGCGCCGCCCCCCGGCAGGATGCCAAGTGCGGAGCCAATGCCCGTGCCACGCAGAACGGGCCAGAACATCCGGCGGAAGTCATCCCGTGTCGGCATCAATCCGCTGACCTTGGAGATAAGAACCGTGCGGTTCCGGTCGCTTTCCAGGTTGCGCAGGATTTCCGCGACCCCGAAGACACCAACGGCCACGGCGACGAAATTCAGGCCATCGGCATATTCCGTAATCCCCATGGTGAAACGCGGCGTGCCGGAATAGATGTCGGTGCCAACGAGACCGAGCAGCAGGCCGAGCGACACCATGGCCAGCGCCTTGATGATCGAACCATGCGCCAGCGCAATGGACGACACCAGACCGACGATCATCAGCGAGAAATATTCAGCAGAGCCGAACTGCAGTGCGATAGCGGTTAGCGGCGGGGCAAAGATCGCAACCAGGAAGGTGGAGACTGTTCCGGCGAAGAAGGAACCTATAGCTGCAATTGCTAGTGCCGCCCCCGCCCGTCCCTTGCGGGCCATCTGGTAACCGTCGATTGCAGTCACCGCGGATGATGATTCCCCCGGCATGTTGATCAGGATCGCGGTGGTCGAGCCGCCATACTGCGCGCCATAGTAGATGCCGGCCAGCATGATCAGCGACGAGACCGGTTCAAGCTGGAAGGTGATCGGCAGCAGCATGGCAATGGTCGCCGTCGCGCCGATGCCGGGAAGCACGCCGATCAATGTGCCGAGAATGACACCCACCAGGCAGAAGAAGAGATTTTCGATCGAGCCGGCCGTCGAAAAGCCAAGCGCAAGATTATCGATGAATTCCATGTCGGGACCTCAGAAGCGGAGCCAGGGGCCGAAACGCTCGAACGGCAGGCCGAGGCCATAGCTGAACACGAGCACGGAGAAGAAGGTGATGCCGATCGCCAGCAGCAGCGCCGCCGGCACGCGCAGCCGCTCGGACGCGAAACTCGCGATGAAGGCCGCGACGAACAGCGCCGGCACGAAGCCCGCACCACGCACCAGAAGCCCGAAGACGACCGGGGCAGGCAGGATGAACATCATGCCGCGCCAGGCAACCGGCCCGATCGGTTCACCCTCGACGCGGGTCGCCTGAACGAGAATGACGATCCCCAGCAATGCGAGGATGATTGCCAGCACCAGCGGGAAATATCCCGGCCCCATGCGGAAAGCGGTGCCGAGTTCGAGC
Source organism: Rhizobium sp. 18065 (assembly GCF_902706095.1). GTDB lineage: Bacteria > Pseudomonadota > Alphaproteobacteria > Rhizobiales > Rhizobiaceae > Allorhizobium. Next base: position 162,611 of record NZ_CACSJP010000004.1, on the reverse strand, counting down.
TGGAAGGATTGATAGGTGAAGAACAGGCCGAGCCCGATGAAGAGCAGGCCGCAAAGCGCATTGGCTGGATCGAGACGAACAGATTTCATTGGGTCCCCCGAAATGAATGGTTCCGCGACGGGGTTTGGCAAGCCCCGGCGAAACGACTGGCGGACCCGGCCAGATGACCGGATCCGCGCATGCTTCGACTATCAGGTCTCAGTCGGCGTACTGGCCGGCAGCTTCGATGACAGGCTTCCAGCGGGCAATTTCACTTTCGAGCTTTGCCTTCAGTGCAGCCGGTGTCACATCGGCGTCCGGCGAAGGTGCCGTGCCGAGTTCGGCAAAGCGGGCAACCACGTTCTCGTCGGCCAGTGCCTTCTTCAGCGATGCATTGAGCTTGTCGATTGCCTCGCCCGGCGTGCCCTTCGGCACGTAGACGCCGTGCCAGATGCCGACCTGGAAATCGGCCAGTCCGCCTTCAGCAGCCGTCGGCACATCCGGCAGCACGTCGAGGCGCGCTGGCGACGTCACGGCATAGGCCTTGATCGTTCCGCCCTGGATCTGTTTGGTCGTGTTGGTGGTCTGGTCGCACATGATATCGACCTGGCCACCGAGCAGATCGGTCATCGCAGGCCCGGTGCCCTTGTAGGGAACAGTGACCAGCGGCGTTTCGATCTGGCTCATCAGCAACATGCCGCAAAGATGCGAGGCAGCCCCGATGCCGGCATTGGCGACGGTCACTGTGTCCTTGTTCGCCTTCACATATTCGACCAGGCTCTTGAGATCGGCTGGCTCGAAATCCTTGCGCGCGACGATCGTCATCGGCACATCGGTGACAAGGCCGACATAGTCGAAGGCATTGAGCGGATCATAGGCGAGCTTGCGGTACAGGCTGGCAGAGGTTGCCATGCCGATGTGATGCAGCAGCATCGTATAGCCGTCCGGCTCGGATGAAGCGACGCGACCGGCACCCAGCGTGCCACCGGCTCCACCGACATTTTCCACCAGGACCTGCTGGCCGAGATCCTTGGACATGGCTTCCGCCACGAGGCGGGCAACGGTATCCGTCGGACCGCCGGCGGCAAAGGGCACGACCATGGTGATCGAACGCTCAGGATAACCCTGGGCGGATGCCTGTGCGGAAAAAAGCGTGGCGGCAATGGCGGTTGCGCTGAACAGCGACTTCAGAAATGTCATCGAATCCTCCCGATATGACGTCCCCCGCCGGCATGGCTCCTCCCAGGCCGGTCTCGGATGGATGAGTTTTTTGCCGCATTTACCCATCGCGCAATGCTCGGAAGATCCGTCGAACAAACTTATGGCGCGTGCTGCGCCGCATCATGGGTGGTTTCCCGCCCATGCGACCGAAGCAACGGGTGGAAATCCACCCATCCCAAGAAAATTGTCGTCAACCGCGGGAGAGCAAGGCTCAATTTTCCGGGCCGTAAGCCTCGGAATCACGCTCGCCAAGCGCCAGCTTTTTGTCGAGGCCGTATTTCTGCATCTTCTCGTAGAGGGTCTTGCGCGAGATCCCGAGCTGCTCATAGACCGGTCGCAGGCTACCGCCATGCGCAGCGATGGTGCCCGCAATGACCTGTTTCTCATAGGCGCCGACCTTGTCGATCAGCCTCAGGCCGGCGCGCGCATCGGCAGCGGCGGAATCGAGCCCTGTTTCCAGCCCAAGAACCAGGCGGTCGGCTGCGTTGCGCAGTTCGCGCACGTTACCCGGCCAGTCTCTTTCGGCAATCTCGGAAATGATCTCCGGTGCGACCTGCATATCGTCACGGCCATAACGGGCGCAGGCTTCCCGCACCAATTGGAGAAACAGCAGGGGAACATCCGCGCGCCTCTGGACAAGCGACGGCACGCGGATGGTCACCACATTCAGGCGGTAGAAGAGATCGGCACGAAACCGTCCCGCAGCCACCTCCTCGGCCAGGTCGACCTTGCTGGTTGCCAGGAAGCGCACGTCGAGCGGAACAACCTCGTTTGATCCGAGCCGCGTGATCGTCCGCTCCTGCAGCACCCGCAGGAATTTCGCCTGCAGATCGATCGGCATGGAGCCGATTTCGTCGAGCAGGATTGTCCCGCCGCGGCCATGCTCGAACTTGCCGTAGCGCGCCCTGAGCGCACCTGGAAACGCACCGGCCTCATGGCCGAACAGCTCGCTCTCGATCAATGTTTCCGGCAGAGAGGCGCAATTGATAGCCAGAAACGGCCCCTTGGCACGCGCACTGATATCATGCAGGCTCCGCGCCACCACTTCCTTGCCCGCGCCGGTTTCACCGATGATCAGCGTGTCGGCCTCCGTCGCTCCGATCGCCCGTAGCCGATAGCGCAGGTCGACCATGACCGGTGTCCGACCCGGAAGCCGGCTCTCAATGTCGTCGCGCTTGCCGGCCACGGCCCTGAGACGCCGGTTTTCCAGCACCAGCGACCGACGATCCAGCGCATGTCGCACGACACCCGCCAGACCCTGACTGGCAAACGGCTTCTCTATGAAGTCATAAGCGCCCTCGCGCATGGCCTTGACGGCCAGTTGCACATCGCCATGGCCGGTGACGAGGATCACCGGTATTTCATGGTCGAGTTCCCGGATCCGGTGCAGCAGCGTCATGCCATCGATCCCCGGCATGCGGATATCCGTGACCACGACACCATCGAAACCGTAACCGACCCGCTCGAGTATATCCTCTCCCGAGGCAAAGGCCTTCACTTTCAATCCGTGCAGTTCAAGCGCCTGCGCGGTGGAGAACCGCAACTCCTCCTCGTCATCGACCAGAAGCACCAGACCTTCGCTCATTCCGCAGCCTCGCTGACCGGTTCGGCCACGCCAAGCTCGATCCTGAAAAGGGCACCACCGCCGTCACGTGGCCCAACCGTCAGGCTGCCGCCGAAGTCCTTGATGATATTGTAGGAGATCGACAAGCCCAGCCCCAGCCCCCGGCCGACACCCTTCGTGGTGAAGAACGGATCGAAGATGCGCTCGGTGATTGCCGGTGGCACGCCCGGACCCCGATCGCCGATCTCGATCACGACACGGTCCCCTTCGCGCCACCCCTCGAGATGGATTGTCCGATCGCCGAGCCCTTCCACGGCATCGCAGGCATTTGAGAGGAGGTTGACCAGAACCTGCTGCAGGCGCACCGAACCGCCATGGATCGGCGGCAGGCCAGGCGCGATATCGATGACCAGTTCAGCATCGGCCGTGGACAGGCGCGCGGATATGATTTCCAGCGTATCCTGTACCACATCGTCCAGCGCCACCGCCGCAAGCTTCTCGTTCGGCTTGCGGGCGAAGTTGCGCAAATGCCGGCTGATCGAGGCCATGCGGTCGATCAGGCCGGAAATACGCGTCAGGTTCTCGCGCGCCTCGCCCACCCGCTGACGATCGATCAGCATGGCGGCGCTATCCGCATAGGTCTTGGCGGCGGCGAGCGGCTGGTTGAACTCGTGTGAAAGGGCTGCCGACATCTGGCCAAGCCCCGCCAGTTTCCCGGCCTGGATCAGGTCGGCCTGGGTCTGCCGAAGCTGAGAGTTGACCCGCGCCAGATCGGCGGTGCGCTCCTCGACACGCCGCTCCAGCTCCGCCTGTGCCTCGACCTGCATCAGCATCCGCTCCTCCAGCCGCGCACGGCGCTGGATCACCACCGCAAGCAGGAGAAACATCAGGCACAAAGACAGAAGAATGGCGATCTGCATGGTGCGTGCCTGGGCACGGATCGAGCCCGTGTCCAGGAGAACGCTGACGTTCCAGCCGGCATCGATCATGTAGTCCGACTTGACCAGGTATTCGCGGAAAACGCCATTCGTCGGAACCGTCATCAGTTCATGATTGTCGAATTGACTGCGCTTGATCGGCAGTTCCTTGAGCACGGCATCGGAATAGCGCCGCGATGCAGTCGTGCGCTCCAGTCGCTCAGTCGTTAGCGGCAGCACCGACGAATAGAGCCAGCCCGGACTGCCGGTCATGAAGATGATGCCCTCCGGATCGGAGACGAGGATCTTGTACTCGCCGCCACGCCAGGATGCCTCGATACTGTCGATATCGACCTTGAAGACGATAACCCCGCGAACGTCGCCATCGACATTGATGGGTGAGGCGAAATAATAGCCGCGTTTTGCCGATGTCGTGCCAAGCGCGTAAAAGCGCGATTGCCGCCCGGCCGCGGCCTCCTGGAAATAGGGACGATAGCTGAAATTCTCGCCGACGAAGCTCGCCGGGCCATCGTAATTGCTGGCCGCGATGGTTACGCCGTCCATGGTCATGATGTAGATGTCGGAGGACTTGAGCAGCGCGTTGATCGCCTTCAGATAGGCATTGGCATGCGCGCGCAGGCCGGCATCATCGGGCCGGCGCGCCAGTTCCTTCATGTCTGGATCGTCTGCGATCAGCGCCGGCAGTGGCTCATAACGCTTGAGATGACCGCTGAGTGCCGCCGCCGCCAGTCGCAACGCACTTTCGGCCTGCAAGGAGGCCTCGTCCATCACGCTGCGGGTAAGAAGCCTTTGACCCGCAGTCATGACACCGATAGCTGCAATCACCAGCAGGACGACCAGAACGCCAATCGTGCGCCGTGCCATCGCCACGCGCTGCCATGGTCTTGCGGCCTTTCCTGCGGCCTTCGATGTCGTCAAACTCGGTCCTCCTCCGGCATCAAGGATATCGAGCCCCACGCAACTTTCCAAGGGCCGACCGCACATCAACCCGTCGGTCCCGCGTCAGCCGAACGAAAAAAGCCGCCAGTGGTCGCTGGCGGCTTGATCTTGAAGCAGGTGGACGGTCAGGCTGCCCGGGAATGCGAGCTGGTAGCGCGTCGCTGGCTTTCAGGTGCGAGCTTGAACTGATCGACCAACTGCATCAGCGCATCCGCCTCGTCTGCCAGCTGGCGCGTGGCGGCATTGGTTTCTTCCACCATTGCCGCATTGCGCTGGGTCATCTGGTCCATCTCGTTGACCGAGGAATTGACCTCGCCCAGGGCGTTCGACTGGTCGCGGCTCGCCATGGCAATGATCGAGACCCGCTCGGACACGGTGATGATATTGGCAGAAATCTCGGCGAGAACGGCACCGGTCTGCTGGACCAGCTTGGCGCCCGAGGAAACTTCGGTGCTCGACTTGTGGATCAGGTCCTTGATCTGCTGGGCGGCGCCCGCAGAACGCTGGGCGAGCTCGCGGACTTCCTGGGCGACGACCGCAAAGCCCTTGCCGGCTTCGCCAGCGCGGGCCGCTTCGATCCCGGCATTCAGAGCCAGAAGGTTTGTCTGGAAGGCAATTTCGTCGATCACGTCGATGATCTGCACGATCTGGCCGGACGCATCCTCGATCCGACCCATGGCGTCGATCGCACTGGCAACGACCACCGACGAGGTGTCCGCCCGACCCTTGGTGTCGGCAACTATGCTGTTGGCCTCCTCGGCCTGCTCGGCCGACGACTTGACGGTCACGGTAATCTCATCGACCGCAGCCGCGGTTTCCTCAAGCGAAGCAGCCTGCTGTTCCGTGCGCTTGGCCAGCTGGTCGGCGGCACTGCTCATTTCCGCAGCATTGCGCTGGATCATATAGGTGTTGGACCGGATACGCGTTACCGTGTCCTGCAGCCGCTCGAGCGACTGGTTGAAGTCGGTGCGCAACTGTTCCAGACGGCCATGGAACGGCGTATCGATCGTCTTTGAAATGTCGCCCTGCGCCATGCGACCGAGACCGGCGGCAAGAGCGTTGACGGCAAAGTCGATCTGCCTGTCGACATCCTGCTTCTCACGGTCGTTGCGCCGACGGTCTTCCTCGGCTTCGGCCCGCTCCGCCTCGCTGCGGGTTTCGATTTCGATCTTCGAAAGGGCATTCTGCTTGAACACGCCAAGCGCACGCGCCATCTCGCCGATTTCATCGACCCGGGCTTCGCCGTTGATCTTGGTATCGAGCACGCCATCGGCGAGGCGCCGCATGGCTGCGGTGATCTGACCGATCGGCCCCTTGAAGGTCAGGACCAGACCGATGCCGGCGAAGATGGAAATCAGGATGCCGAGGCCGGTGGCACCGATCGAAATCGAATTGGCATCACGGCGCTCTTCACCGGCGCTGACCTTCTGCAACTCGGCAAACGATGTCAGCTGCGTCCAGATCGTGTTGAGATCGGCACCGGCCTGACCGTAGCTCGCCTTGCGATCCTGGCTGATCTTGACCAGGTCGACACTGGCGGTCTGCATGACCTCAATGGCCGGAGACAGATCGGCCTGGAGCTGCGCCATGAACGGCAGCTCGGCTGCGGATTTCTCCAGTGTCGCCAGGTCATCGCGCATGGCTGCGACCCGGCTGTCGAGAAGGATGCGGTTTTCTTCGGTTGGTTCCAGCAGGAAGCGCGCCATCATGATCTGCGTCTGATAGCTGGAGCTGACAAGTACACGGCCATCGCTCAATACAGCCTGGGCCTTTGCCAGCGGCGCATCCAGTTCGCCGAACTTGATCGTTGCTTCTTTCATCTTCTGCTGAGCGGCAAGACCGAGATAGGCATTCAGCTGGGTGAAATTGCGCAGCTTGCCGGTGACGTCGGTGATGACGGCTTCTGACTTGTCGTTTGCGGCCAGGATGACCGTCAACTCGCCCATGATCTTGTCGATTGTCTTGGCGGCCGACTTGTTGGCTTCAGGCAAAGCCGTCACCAGAACGCTGTGGCGCTGCTTCATCTCGTCCAGACGCGAAGCGATGACCGCAAACTTTTCATCCGGCAACTTGGCCTTGGTATAGGCCGAGTTGGTTTCTGTCAGGAATGTGCCGGTGCTGCGGATGCGATCGGCATCGCGAAGCATCGACTTCGCGGCGGTATCATCGGCCTGAACGGCGCTTTCCACCTTGGCCATGGCATCGGTCGCCAATGCCTGCGAGGCGACAACCACGCCCACGCCCTGCTGTAGCGACTGGACGAGGCCGGATTCGGTTTCATGCAAACGCCAGAGTTCGTCGATATGCTTGACCACCTGGTCGACCAGATTTCCGGCCTGCTCAAGTTCCTTGCGGCCATCGGCATTGGCCGGCAATTGCGCAAGCGTGTCTTTGAGAACCTGCTGCTGCTGCTTCAGCCGGCTGGTCACGTCATCGCGTCCGGCGGCGGTCGTCTCGGCGAGGAAACTGCTCATCGCAGCCGACACATCGCGGAAGCCGCTCAGCGACTGCAAGACACTGTTGGAGATTTCGATGCGGCCCTGGAGAAGTCCGGAGGCATAAAGGCCGGTAAACCCGACGGCTGAAATGCTGATGACAAAGGGAAGGATGAAGATCAACACCTTGGTCTGGATGTTAAACCGCGACAATATACGATCAATAAACACGGACTACCCTCTCCTCCGAATGTCGCAATCGCGGCAACAAAAGTGAGCCAGCGAACAGGAGACATTCACGCCTAATCGTTCGAGAGTAGGTGACGGATAGCTAACGCCGCCTTAATGGCCCATAACTAAAGTAGCGGTCGATTGGCCTGATGTCGTTGGTTTCGGCACATTCCAAAACACAATCAATGTCAGCGATCACGTCATGAGATCGCGCCCAAAAGTGTGGGCGGGATGGACAATCCCGCACACCGCCCCGCACATGGCGCAGATCAAGCTCCCCGAGCTGTCATTCGTCAGTCAGGACCATACGAAGAGCATGAATGTAACCGAGGGAGGGCTCAACGCAGCTCTTCAATCGCAACCAGATCGACATCGGTATAATCGACATTGTCGCCGGCCATCGCCCAGATGAAGGAGTAATTCGCCGTTCCGGCGCCGGAATGGATCGACCAACCGGGAGACAGGACCGCCTCCTCGTTCTTCATCGCCACATGGCGTGTTTCATCGGGCTCGCCAAGCAGATGGAAGACGCGCGTCTTTTCCGTCATGTCGAAATAGAGATAGGCTTCCATGCGCCGATCATGGACGTGGCAGGGCATTGTGTTCCAAACGGAACCCTTGGCAAGGCTGGTCATGCCGACCACAAGCTGGCATGTCTTCACGCCTTCCGGATGAACAAACTGGAAGATCGAGCGCTCGTTGCTGGTCTCCTGCGCGCCCAGATCGATGCGCTTGGCGTCTGATATGCCGATATGGCGGGCCGGAAAAGAAGCATGAGCCGGCGCACTGAGCAGATAGAATTTTGCCGGATTTTCGGCGGACATGGATGCAAACGTCACTGACGTTCCCATGCCGGCATAAACCATATCGCGCGGGCCGGTTGCGAAAGCCTCGCCGCTCACAGTCACGACACCAGGGCCGCCGATATTGACGGCAATCAATTCGCGCCGAGCCAGAAGCTCCGGCGTGCCGGCCGGCTTGATCGTTTCAAGGACCAATGGCTCGGCTCCAGGCATGGCACCGCCCACGATCATCCGGTCATAGTTGGTGTAATGCAGTTGAATTCGCCCCATCACGAACAACGGCGGCAGCAGAAAATGCTCGCGCAACTGATCGGTGCCGAAGCTTGCCGCGGTCATAGGATCGATTGCAAACCGGTTGGTGAAATCAGTATGCGTCATAATGCCTCCCGAACATGTATTTAAACTCATCATACAGGTTGCCGAAGCAACCACAAGCCGGAAAGCTGCATATGCAGGGGCGCAACTTGAATCTAGCGAAGAGACAGAGGTGAATTTGACCGAGAAGGCGCCTGCAAAAAAGGGCGTGTGACTGAAAACATATGACAGGTTTGTCAGGACCTCGCGAGAGGATAAACGATCTGTCCGTCCTCCTCACCACGCGGGAAAGCCCCTTCCCGGCTCATGCGTTCGGCGTCGCGATACCCTTGCGGGCTCACACCGATATAGCGTTTGAACATCCGCGAGAAATAATAGGCATCGCCGTAGCCTGAAAGCGCCGCCGCCCGCTTCACGGTGCAGCCGCCGGCGAGAAGCCCCATGGCCCGCTCCATGCGCTTGAACTCCTGGAACTTGTCAGGCGTCCAGCCGACTTTCCGGCGGAATTCGCGCTTGAAATAGTCCAGATTGTACGGCGCGGCGTCCAGCACCTGCTGGACGATATGCTCGCTGAGCGGATCCGCGGCAATCTGGCTTGCCGCCACCATGATCGCCAGAGACAGTTGATCGGGGTTGGCGACATTGCCGACCGACTGCTCGCGCCACCCGACAAATGCCTGCTCGATGAATTCGGTCAGCAGGAACATGAAAACGTGATGCTGCTGCAGCGTCGTTGAATAGGGCGGCGCGGTTTCGCGGTAATGCCGGACCACCTTTTCCAGCATGTCCCAACGCGACAGCGCAACGGCACGCTTCAACTGCATCTGCCCCATCAGATCCAGACGCCCGAACAGATCAAGCGTGAAATGCTGCGCAATGCCCGTGTAGGGCTCGACCGAGGTCGAATATCCGACGAACCGGGTATCGGCGTTCAGCAGCATCGCACAGCCTGGCACCATCGAGACCGTCTCGCCCTCAATATCGTACTGCGCGCTGCCCGTCAGGCACACAACCAGATCGTGGACCCGGTTGGACTTGTCGATCCGCCATGTCTGAGTGTGCTGCATCCGGATTGTCGAGCGCGTCAGGTTGAGCGCCAGCGCATTCATCGGAATGCCGGCCAGAACATGACCTTCAGTTTCCTCCATCATTTTCCCCCTATTCGTCAATTTCCGCGCAGAGACTTCCGCCGGATATTAGCCACAGAAGCGGCCAGTTTGAAAAGGCCGGCGAGGAAATCGGGAGGAGACGGGACACGGCGGCAAGCCCTGCGGAGGAGCAGGAGCGGCAGAAGGCGTATCCCCGCACATTGCGATGCAGAAAAGAGAACATCGAGCCCAGGCCATCCATGCGCGCCGGCCCATCGAAAACTGCCGGTGCGATACCGATTGCGCGCCAGTGCATGGCAACGCAGCGAGGAGCGTACCATGAGCGGAGACAGCCGTTATCTCGGGCTGCTCTATCTGTCGCCCTACATTCTCGGCCTGCTGGTCTTCACCACAGTGCCCTTCGTCATTTCGCTCTATCTGAGCTTTACCGACTATAATCTGATGAGTGCACCGATCTTCACCGGGCTGGACAATTACATCCGCCTGTTTACCGCCGACCGCACGTTCCGCAAGTCGCTCTGGGTGACACTGCTCTATGTCTTCACCACGGTACCGCTGAAGCTTGCCTTCGCGCTCTTCGTCGCCGTGATCCTGAATTCCAAGCTGAAATTCATCAACGTCTTCCGTACCGCCTTCTACGTGCCATCGATCCTCGGCGGCTCGATCGCCATCGCGGTGCTGTGGCGCTACATGTTTGCCGATGTCGGCCTGGTCAACATGGGACTTGGCATGATCGGCCTCGAACCGGTCAACTGGTTCGGCGATCCGGTCAACGCGCTGTTCACCATCACGCTTCTGCGTCTCTGGCAGTTCGGCTCGGCCATGGTGATCTTTCTTGCCGCGCTGCAGAGCATCGACAAGAGCCTCTACGAAGCCGCCTCCATCGATGGCGCCGGCAAGTGGAAGAGCTTCGTCCACATCACCCTGCCGCTGATCACACCGGTCATCTTCTTCAATCTGATCATGCAGATGGTCCAGGCATTCCAGGAATTCAACGGCCCCTACATCATTACCCAGGGCGGGCCGCTGAAAGCCACCTATCTGCTGCCGATCTACATCTATGACGAGGCCTTCAAGCGCTTCGACATGGGTTATGCCTCGGCCATCGCCTGGGTGCTCTTCGTCATCATCATGGCGTTGACGCTCATCGCCTTCTGGTCCTCGCGCCACTGGGTCTATTACGCCGGCGACAAGAGGAGCTGATCATGACTGACCACGCGCTTTTCCCTCTGGCCACCGAACTGGACGAGGTATCCCTGACCCGCCGTCGCGACTTGCGCCGACAGAAGGTTGCCACAGCGATCCGCTATGCGGTGCTGACAATCGTCGGCCTGATCATGATCTACCCGCTGGTCTGGCTGATCGGCGCCTCGTTCAAGACCAATTCGGAAATCTTTGCCAATCCCGGCTTCTGGCCCCAGAACCCGACGATCGATGGCTACATCAAGGGCTGGAAGACATCGACGCCCTATAGCTTCGGCACGTTCTTTCTGAACACGCTGTGGATCGTCCTGCCGAAGATGATCGGCACGGCAATTTCCTGCACGGCAGTCGCCTATGGCTTTGCCCGCTTCGACTTCCCGTTCAAGAAGCTTCTCTTCGCCACCTTGATCGCCACCCTGCTGCTGCCGAATGTCGTCACCCGCATTCCGCAATATCTCCTGTTTCGCGATCTCGGCTGGCTCGACACCTTCCTGCCGCTCTGGGTGCCTTCGGCGCTCGCCGGCGACGCCTTCTTCGTCTTCATGCTGGTCCAGTTCCTGCGCGCCATCCCGCGCGACATGGAAGAGGCCGCCCGCGTCGATGGCGCCAACACATGGCAGGTTCTCGTCTTCATCATCATTCCACTGCTGATGCCGGCGCTGATCTCCGTCTGCCTGTTCCAGTTCATGTGGACGATGAACGACTTCCTCGGACCGCTGATCTACATCTCTTCGGTCGAAAAATTCCCGGTATCGCTGGCGCTCAAACTGTCGATCGACACGACCGAAGCCTTCGAATGGAACCGTGTGCTGGCCATGTCGGTGCTGGCGCTGACGCCGGCACTCGCAGTCTTCTTCCTTGCCCAGAAATACTTCATCGACGGCATCTCCGCCGGCGGCATCAAAGGATAATCCGATGGCCAGGCTGCAATTGAAGAACCTCGAAAAAGACTACGGATCCTTTCGCGCCGTACATGGCATCAATCTCGATGTCGAAGACGGCGAGTTCATGGTGCTGGTCGGTCCGTCCGGTTGTGCCAAGTCGACGACACTGCGCATGATCGCCGGGCTGGAGCAGGTCACCGGCGGCGAGATCCGCATAGGCGGCCAGCTGGTCAATGACCGCTCTCCCGGAGACCGCGGCATTTCCATGGTTTTCCAGAACTATGCGCTTTATCCGCATATGAAGGTGAAGAAGAACCTCTCCTTCAGCATGCGCCTGAAGCGCCGGCCGGCCAGCGAGATCGACGCAGAAACGGACAAGGTCGCAGACACCCTGGAAATTGGAGCCTTGCTTGAGCGCCTGCCGAAACAGCTGTCCGGTGGCCAGGCCCAGCGTGTTGCCGTTGGCCGCGCGCTGATCAAGAAGCCGCAAGTCTTCCTCTTCGACGAGCCCCTATCGAACCTCGACGCCAAGCTGCGCGCCTCTATGCGCGTGCGCATCACCGACCTGCACAAGCAACTGAAGGCCGACGGCATGGCCGCAACGGTCATCTATGTCACCCACGACCAGACCGAAGCCATGACCATGGGCGACCGCATCTGCGTGATGAAGGATGGCCACATCATGCAGGTCGCCGACCCGGTCACACTCTACAACCGTCCCGCCAACGCCTTTGTCGCCGGCTTCATTGGCAGTCCGGAGATGAACCTGATTTCAGCCGATCTCACGGCGCGCGACGAGATCATAACAGCCGGCCAGACGGTGCCGCTCATCGCCGGCCTGAGCAACCGCCTGATCGCCAATGCACCGCAACAGGTGACGATGGGCATCCGCCCGCAACATCTGCGCGTCGCTGCCCCCGAAACTCCCGGCACGCTGAACGGCAGGATCAGCCATGTCGAATTCATGGGACACGAGGTTTATCTCTATGTCGACATCGGCCCGGAGCGCGTCATTGCCGTTGTCCCATCGAGTCAGTTCGACCGCAGCGCCATCCGCGACGATCGTGTCTGGCTGACCCCCGACATTGCCCAGATGCATATCTTCGACCGCCAGAGCGGGGAGAACATCTCTCTGGCCAACTGACATCTTCATCGTTTCAACTTGGGAGGAGCCAAAATGAGAACCTTGATTGCAACCGCTGCACTGCTCGCAGCCACCAGCCTCGGCACTGCCTATGCCAGCGATCTTCGCATGTCCTGGTGGGGCAGCGACGATCGCCACCTGGCGACGCAGGAAGCCCTGAAACTCTGCGGCGGCAAGTTCGGCCACACCATCGCCCCGGAATTCACCGGCTGGACTGGCCACCAGGAAAAGGTCACGACCCAACTCGCCGGCAGGACCGAGGCCGACATTATGCAGATCAACTGGCCGTGGCTGCCGATCTTTTCAAAGAGCGGCGACGGCTTTGCCGATCTCAACCAGTACAAGGACATTATCGATCTCAGCCAGTGGTCGGACAATGACCTGAACAGCGGTTCCGTCGATGGCAAACTCAACGGCTTGCCGGTATCGACGACAGGCCGTGTCTTCATGTTCAACAAGACAACTTATGAAAAGGCCGGCCTTGCCATCCCGACCACATGGGACGAGCTGATCGCCGCGGCCCCGGTGATGAAGGAAAAGCTCGGCAAGGATTATTATCCCTTCGAGGGCGCTGCACTCGACGCCAGGCTCCTCGTCATCCTGCGCACCACGCAAAAGACCGGGAAGGACCTGATCGATCCGACCACGCACAAGGTTGCATGGACACCGGAAGAGCTTGCCGAAGGCCTGGAATTCTACCAGACCATGGTCGACAAGGGCGTCATCGAATCGTGGAAGACCGTTGCTGCTGGCGGCAACGCCCCGCTGCATGAGAACCCGGAATGGGCCAAGGGCAAGATCGCCGGCACCTATCAATGGGACAGCACATACGGCAAGATTTCCGGCCCAATGGAAGACGGCCAGGTGCTCGTTCCAGTCAAGCTGCTGACGGTCGAAGGCGCGACCACAGAAGGCGTCTACCGCAAGCCATCCATGCTGTTTGCCATCTCGAAGAACAGCAAGGATCCGAAGGCGGCGGCGCAGGTGGTCAACTGCATGCTGAATGACCCGGAAGCGATCAAGATTCTCGGCGCCACGCGCGGAATACCGTCGAGCAAGGTCGCACTTGAAGTGCTGGGTAAGGAAGGCAAGATCAAGCCGGTCCAGATCGAGGCCAACAAGATCGTTCTGGACGCAAGCGGCGCCGGGGTCTCCCCACTCAACGAACATCCGCGCGTCACCGACGTTTTTGACAGCACGTTCGAGGCCTATGCCTATGGGCAGGCATCGGCAGCCGATGCTGCGCAGGAAATCATCGACGGCATCAACGACGCCCTGACCGGCATCTGAGAGGAACATCGTGACCAGCCAGCTCATCACTCTACTGACCGTCAGCGCCCGCACGGCAACGCTGTTGATCGCACCGGACAGGTTTCTGTTTGCCCGCGACAGCGTCCTCGACTGGCGGCTCAGCAAGAGTGATGGCCTGGTTGTCGCGACAGGGCGGCTACATTCCGTCGTGCTCAACCTTGGCAATCTCGAGCCTGAAAGCCACTACCGACTTGAAACAGCGGATGGCGCGCTGACCTTCGCCACCGCAACTGAAACAGCCCTGCTCGACATCCGCGATTTCGGAGCGAAGACAGGCAGCGAAGACAATGCACGCTCGATCCAGTCCGCGATCGCCGCGATACCCGCAGGCGGCATACTGCGTCTGCCCGCCGGTCTATGGTCGAGCGGCCCGATCTTCCTCAAAAGCGAGATGACGATTCTGCTCGAGGAAGGCGCAATTCTTGCCGATACCGGTTCCCGCCAGGGCCGTAGGGTTCTGCCAGCCCGTCATGCAGATGGCCGCGTACTCGGCACGTGGGAAGGGGTTGCCGAACCGTGTTTTGCCAGCCTGGTCAACGCCATCGACTGTGACAACCTGACGATCACCGGTCACGGCATAATCGATGGCGGCGGCGACCGCGGCGACTGGTGGACATGGCCGAAGGATACCCGCGACGGCGCGCGCCGTCCGCGCACGATCTTCCTGTCCGGCTGCAGGCACGTCACCTTGTCCGGGATCACGGTGCGCAATTCTCCGTCATGGACGGTGCATCCGGTCCTGTGCCAGCACGTGCTCGCAGCTGGCCTGACGATCCGCAACGATCCACTCTCGCCGAACACCGATGGGCTGAACCCCGAATCCAGCAGCGATATCCGGCTGATCGGCCTGGATATCTCCGTCGGCGACGACTGCATCGCGATCAAGGCTGGCAAACGTGATCCGCGCGGCGGACCGGATCGCCCGACTCAGCGCGTCGAGATCCGCAACTGCCTGATGCAGCGTGGCCATGGCGCCGTGGTCATGGGCAGCGAGATGAGCCGTGGCATTCATGATGTATCGATCAGCCGTTGCCATTTTGTCGGGACCGACCGCGGCCTGCGTATCAAGACACGGCGCGGACGGGGCGGCGCCATTTCGGACATCCACCTCAGCCATTGCCGTATGGACGGTGTCGCAACCCCGATCGCCGTCAATGCATTCTATTTCTGCGATGCCGATGGACATTCTGACTATGTCCAGTCGCGCAAGCCTCTGCCGCTATCGATCGAGACACCGCGCATCGCCAACATCACAATCCGGGACGTGGTGATATCAGGTGCCGAAACTGCAGCCGCCGTCTTCTACGGCTTGCCCGAATGTCAAATCGACGCGGTGTCCGTCGATGGACTGAGTGTTGCCTATGCCGAAGGCGCCAAACCCGGACTTCCGGAAATGGCCTGCCACCTTCCACAAATGCTCCATGCGGGCATCATCGCTGAAAACACCCGATTCAGCCTGCTCGCAAGGCTGTCACCACAATCCATTCACCCGAGCTTGTGAAGATCCATGTTGACCACCTATTTCGACAATTACGCCCGCGACTATGACTATTACAAAGGTGGCGCCTGGTGCTACGAGGACGGCTGCCTGTATCGCGGCCTGATCAGTCTGCACGAGGCGACAGGAGAAGCCCGCTGGCTTGAGCACCTGACCCGTCTCGTCGACGGCCAGATCGGACCGGACGGCGCACTTGCCGGATACCGGATCGATGAATTCAACATCGACAATGTGCTGGCCGGACGCGCGCTGATCTATCTCCACCGCATGACCGGAGAGGGACGCTATCTCGACGCAGTTCGTCCGCTCGGCCTGCAGTTGCAGCATCATCCCCGCACCAAGGCAGGCCCCTACTGGCACAAGCTGCGCTATCCGCATCAGATCTGGCTGGACGGGCTATATATGGCCCTGCCCTTCAAGCTCGAACTCGCCAACTTGCTTGCGGCGACCGACATGGCGTCCGACGCGATCGATCAATTCAAGACAGCGCTTGATCTCACGTTCGACAAGGCATCGGGTCTCTATCGCCACGGCTACGACGAGGCCCGGCTCCAGGCCTGGGCCGATGACAGGACCGGCCTGTCGCCCGCCCATTGGGCTCGCTCGATTGGCTGGCTTGCAATGGCCTTCGTGGATATCATCGAAAACCTGCCGAACGGCCCCGATCGCGACGCGCTCGCCAGCCGCCTTGTAGCCCTGAACGAGCAGCTCACAGCATGCACCACACCCGACCACCGGTGGCTGCAGGTGATCGATCATCCGGAGATCGCCGGCAATTATCCGGAAAGTTCGGCGACAGCGATGTTTGCCTATGCCTTGCAGAAAGCGGAACGGCTGGGGATCGGCGCCAATGCCGACCTTGGTCGCAAGGCGTTGCATTCGCTCGTCGAACATGAACTGCGCGCCGGCGTTGATGACCGCGTTCAGTTGAACGGCATCTGCTGCGTTGCAGGTCTTGGCCCGTTTCAGGGTATCTATCGAGACGGCAGCGTCGCCTACTATCTGACGGAGGAACTGCGTGCCGACGATATCAAGGGTGTTGCGCCGCTGATGATGGCCTATGCCGAAGAGCGCCGGCATCAGGTTGCCACAAAGATCGCACCTGCAATTGCGCCGGCAATGGAGCGTATACGCTCCGACGGATAGCCTTTCGCCGGAGTTCCACACATGCCGGTTGTTGCCGGATGCAGCATCGCCGCAACGCACCTTTTCGCCTCCGGCAAACGCATCCGGCTGAATTTCTTTCGTCCCTTGTGTAAGAACTGAATTCGTCAGACGACGAATATCGGGAAGAGCCGAGTTTGCAAGGCGCCCTGCGAAGGTTAGTCTGGGCTTTGGCGAGGGGATTTGCGATGATGAAAAACAGCGGGCGGGTTGAAGCGCCATCAGCGCTTCCGGCAGCTACCTTTCTGTCTGACGGCACCTATTTGGCCGAATTGCGCGAACGCATGCTGAAATTCGCGGCACTTCAGCTCTCCGATATCTCTCTGGCAGAGGATGCCGTACAGGAAGCGCTGGCCGGAGCCTTGCGCAATGCCAGCGCCTTTGCCGGACGTTCGGCTTTCCGCACCTGGGTATTTGCCATCCTGCGCAACAAGATCGCCGACCAGCTTCGTTTCAAGCGCCGGCAGGCAACGATCATTCCGTTGCCGTCACCCACCAGCGACGATGTGGAGCCGGCTTTCTTCGACATGCGCCGCCACTGGCTGCCGGAACACGCGCCCAGTGACTGGGGGAACCCGGAAGCGGAATTGCTGGGCAAGGATTTCTGGCGGGTCTTCGAGACCTGCCTCGATCATCTGCCGCCGGATCAGGGCCGCGTGTTCATGATGCGGGAATTTGTCGACATGCAGACACCTGAAATCTGCGCCGAGGTCGGCATCAGCATCTCCAACCTGCATGTGCTCATGCATCGCGCACGGCTGCGGTTGAGAAACTGCCTAGAAGGCCATTGGTTCGCCCCGAAGGAGACCTGCTGATGCTGAAATGCGAAGACGCGACCAAGTTCGCTTCCGACAGCCTCGACCGTCGGCTGAATACGCGCGAAACGATCGGCTTGCGGCTGCATCTGCTTGCCTGCGAAAAATGTCGCAACTTCAGCCGCCAGATCCGCATGATCAGCCGCATGAGCCGACGCTTCGCATCAGGCACGGCCGAAGATGACCCGGCATCCGATTGATCAGGCGTCCCCGATCCGCTCGACGGAACCAAGCACATCGGCAGCGGTTCGAAGTGCCGTACCCGTTGCGACTACCATCTGCGGCAGGATCAACCATTCCAGCGTCCAGGCACTGCCGGACCGCTCCTGCTCATGCACCATAGACTGATGCAGCCCTGACAGCTGGACAGCATTGAAGCGCGCCAGGGTCACAAGCACCTCGGCTTTGACCGGATTGCGCTTGTGCGGCATGGCCGAGGATCCGCCGCCGCCGCCGATCAGTGCCGTCCCCGCACTGGCCATCAGCGACAGATCCTGCCCCATCTTGCCGAGACTGCCGCTGATCAGCGACAGCAGTCCGCCAAACTCGGCAATCACGTCTCGTTGGCTGTGCCATTGCGGCCGGTCGGCCAGTGCCAGATCGGCGGCAAGCCGTGCCCGGACTGTGTCCGCCTTGTCGCCCAACTTTTCCAGTGTCCCGGCAGCACCGCCGAACTGAACGGGGAAACCTCCTTCAAGCCAGCGCTTCAGCATCTGGCGATAACGCGCCAGCGGCGCACGCCAGGATGCCAGGCGGTCTCCAACGGAGATCTCGATTGCCGCCTGCATCCGGGTCTGGCCCATCAGGGGAATCGGACCGAACCGTGCTTCAAGCACATCGACCGCACCGATGACCGTTTCCAGCCGTCGATCGAGCAAGCTAGCCACCTGCATCAGACGTAACATCAGACCGGTATCGATCGCGTCCTGGCTGGTCGCGCCAAAATGAATGTGCTTGCCTTGCTCACCCAGCGCTGCGCGCCACTGCCGCACAAGTTCGGGAATGACGACGCCGTCGCGCATGGTGGCCTCGCGAATGGCATCGACATCCGGCACGAAACGCTCCGGCAGCGCAAGGATCGCATCGGCCGCCGCTTGCGGGATCAACCCCACCTCCGCCTCGGCCTTCGCCAAGGCAACCTCGAAGGCAAGCATCGCCGACAGTTCTGCCGCAACGGTAAACTGCGCGGCAATCTCCGCGTCACCGAGAAGACCGGACAAGATTGAATGGTCGAAGACAGAAATGCTCATTAAGCCCTGCTGGATCGAGATCAGATGTCGAAGAACACCGTTTCCCTGTCTCCCTGGAGATGGATGTCGAAACGATATGTGGAACCTTCTTGGCTGGCAATCAGGGTGGGTACGCGAACCCGGTGCTCCACACGCGCCAGAATGGGATCCTCGGCATTGGCCGTCTCCTCGTCGCCGAAATACATTCGCGTATTCAGCCCGAGATTAATGCCGCGCGCAACGATCCAGAACGAGATATGCGGCGCCATCAGGCGACCGTCCTTGAACGGAACTCGGCCCGGCTTGATCGTCTCGAAACGGTATTCGCCGGTCGCGAGATCGCAGGGGCAACGTCCCCAGCCGGTGAAATTCGAATCCGCACTGCCGCGCATCTCGGACGGGCTGTTGTAGAGCCCCGCAGCATCCGCCTGCCAGATCTCGATCAACGCATCCCGGAGCGGCGTACCCGAACCGTCGATCACCCGCCCGGTGACCGTGATGCGTTCACCCTGCGTCCTGTCATTGACCATCGCAGTCCCGAGATCGACCGGATAGACGCCGGTGATCTCGGCGAAATTGGGCGTCAACCCAATATGCACATAAGGACCGGCGGTCTGCGACGCGCTTTCCTTCAGATAACCGAGAGGCTGAACCATCAATTTCCCTCCAGCCGGTTTTCGAAAAATGTCGAACGACGGCCACGCAAGACGATATCAAACTTGTAGGCGCGCGCATCCATCGGAATGGTCGCGGACCAGTCGAGCGCCGCGACCAGCTGTTCGATCGCCGAACGATCCGGGATGGTTTGAACGATCGGACATTTCCAGATCATCGGATCACCCTCGAAATACATCTGGGTGATCAGCCGCTGGGCAAAGCCATGGCCGAAGATCGAGAAATGGATATGGGCCGGGCGCCAGTCATTGACGCCGTTTGGCCAGGGATAGGCGCCCGGCTTGACCGTGCGGAAGATATAATAGCCGTTTTCGTCGGTGATCGCGCGGCCGCAACCGCCAAAATTCGGATCCAGCGCCGCAAGATAGCTTTCTTTCTTGTGGCGATACCGCCCACCGGCATTGGCCTGCCAAAACTCGACCAATGCGCCCGGCACCGGCCGCGCCCGCTCGTCCAGCACCCGACCATGCACGATGATCCGTTCACCAATCGCGCTTTCGCCGGATTTGGCGAAATTGTGGATCAGATCGTTGTCGAGTTCGCCGAGGATCGAATGGCCGAAGACCGGTCCGGTGATTTCCGAGACGGTCCCGTCCAGAGACAGCAGCGCCTTTTGCGGCGAGCGCAGCACGGACGTCTTGTAGCCCGGCGTATAGGCTGGCGGATGCTGGCTCCGGTCGCGTCCGAAGAAGGCGCCCGTTTCCGGCTTCTTGTTCGACAGGTCACTCATGTTTTCCTCCCATCGCTTGCCCGGCATCCATCTCCTCGAACACCTGCTTGGCAAGCTTGAACGCGCGATTGGCCGCCGGCACCCCGGCATAGACCGCCACATGCAACAGCGCCTCGCAGATATCGTCACGGCTTGCGCCGGTGTTGGCGGTCGCCCGCACATGCATCGCCACTTCCTCATCGTGACCAAGCGCGGCCAGAAGTGCAATCGTCACCACCGAGCGTTCACGCTTGCTCCAACCGGGTCGCGACCAGACCGTACCCCAGGCGCCTTCCGTGATCATCTCCTGGAAGGGCTGGTCGAAACCCGTTGCCAGGCCAGATGCACGATCGACATGGGCATCGCCCAGCACGGAACGGCGGGTTGCCATCCCCTGCCGGTATCGTTCGGATGAACCAGACACATCAGCCATGCTGTTTTTCTCCTGAAACATGCGGCGTGAGAAAAGCGGTTATCATTGCGGCCAGCATCTCCGGCTGCTCGATGCAGGGAAGGTGTCCGGCCCCGGAGACAACCTCGTAACGGGCATCGGGAATGAGCCTGGCCATAGCCAGCACAACATCCGGCGGCGTCGCGCCGTCCTGATCGCCGACGACGCAAAGCGTCGGAACCGCGATGCGGGCCGCCTCTTCTGTAAAGTCAGCATCGCGAATGGCAGCACAGGTACCGATGTATCCATCTGCCGGCTGGCGGATCATCATGTTGCGATAGCCGGGATAATCCAGATTGTCGGCTCGGCGGAAATGCGCGGTAAACCAGCGCTCCATCACCAGATCGGCAATGTGCTCGATGCCATTGGTCTGCACGGCAGCAATGCGGGTGTCCCACATCTCGGAGGAACCGATCTTCGGTGCCGTGTCGCAAAGCACCAGAGCCCGCACAAGATCAGGACGACGCGCATAGAGCCCTTGCGCAATCAGTCCACCAACCGAAAGACCGCAGAGCACCGCCTGGCTCACGTTCAGATGCTCCAGAAGCCCGATCAGATCATCGACATGATCGTCGATGCTGTAGGGAGCTGTACCGACATCCGACAGGCCATGGCCACGCATGTCATACGCGACCAGTGGATAGTCGCCTGCCAGCCGCACCAGCACATCTCGCCAGATACGGTAGTCGGTGCCGAGTGAATTGATGAACACAATGACGGGGCGGTTCGCAGGACCACCAATGATCTGGTGATGCAGCGTGATGCCGTTAACACGAACGAATTGCACGAATGTCTCCTCCAACGCTGCCATATTGCTTGCGGCGTTTGGTTAGGTAAAATGATGTTTTCCAATCAATCATTAACTCATGAGTTATGAATCTTCATGATCGACAACCGCATCAAGTTTCGCCACCTGCAAACTTTCGTCGAAGTTGCCCGCCAGAAAAGCGTGATGAAGGCGGCTCAGTTGCTCAACATCAGTCAGCCCGCCGTGACCAAGACGATCCGGGAGCTGGAAGAGGTTCTGGGCGTTGCTGTGTTCGAACGCGACGGCCGCGGCATCCGCATCACCCGCTATGGCGAAGCCTTCCTGAAACATGCCGGCGCGGCGCTGACTGCCCTGCGCCAGGGTTTCGATTCCGTCTCCCATGCCGTGCACGCGGATGCCCCGCCGATCCGCGTCGGCGCGCTGCCGACGGTCTCGACCCGCATCATGCCGCGCGCCATGACCCTCTTTCTGCAGGAGGACATTCCGGCGCGCATCAAGATCGTCACGGGCGAGAATGCAGTTCTGCTCGAACAACTGCGCATCGGCGATCTCGATCTCGTGGTCGGTCGGTTAGCAGCACCGGAACAGATGACCGGATTTTCCTTTGAGCACCTTTATTCCGAGCAGGTGATCTTCTGTGTTCGCGCCGGGCATCCGCTGCTGACCGAAGGCTCGGCGGTCTTTGCAGCGCTCGAGCGCTATCCAGTACTTATGCCCACCCGCGCCTCGATCATCCGGCCATTTGTCGAGCGTTACCTGATTGCCAACGGTATCTCGGCCCTGCCGACCCAGATCGAAACCGTGTCGGATTCGTTCGGGCGCGCCTTTGTCCGCCAGACCGATGCGATCTGGATCATTTCCGCAGGCGTGGTTGCCGCCGATCTCGACGATGGCACCTTGGCGAGCCTGCCGATCGACACCAGCGAGACCAAAGGCCCTGTCGGCCTGACCGTTCGCACCGACGCCATTCCGTCCATGCCGCTCACCGTACTGATGGGTACCATCCGCCAGGCGGCCCGCGAGGCGAAGAGCAATTAAAGCGCTGCCCGCAATCAAGTCAGCAAAGATCTCAAGCGTGCCTGGACCTCGCGCATGGCGTCAAGGCAATGGCCGGCCAGATCGGCCGCAGGCAGCACGGCGGACGGCGCGCCGACATTGATCGCGGCGACAACACGTCCGCGCGCGTCATGAACCGCAACGCCGATCGAGCAAAGGCCGATCTCGAGTTCCTGATCAATCACGGCATAGCCCTGACCTCGCACCCGGCCGATCTCTGTCAGCAATTCCGCAGGATCCGTCTTGGTGAACGGCGTATTGGCCGTGAGCACGCTCGTTGCCAGAATGGCCGCAACGTCGGCATCGCCAAGGGCAGCCAGCAGAACCCGGCCCATCGAGGCGCAATAGGCCGGCAGGCGCGAACCCGGCATGAGATTGATCGACATCACCCGTTTTTGTGACGCGCGGGCAATATAGACGATCTCGCTTCCGTCGAGCACCGATGCCGAGGCGCTGTGCCCGAGCCTTTCCGACAACTGATCGAGATAGGGTTGCAGCAGCGCCGGCAGCGACGTGCCCGACAGATAGGCATTGCCCAGCCGCAGGATGCGCGGCGTCAGCTCGAAATACTTGCCGTCATAGCGGGCATAGCCAAGCTCCGACAGCGTCAGCAGGCAGCGCCGCGCCGTCGCGCGGTCCAGCCCGGCGATCTCTGCAGCCTCTGAAATGCTCAACCTCTGGCGCTCGGCGCTGAACGCCTCGATGATGCTCAGGCCCTTGGCGAGCCCGCCCATCAGGTCCCGCTCCCTGATCTGCATATCATTCTCACTTGTGCGATAATCGTACAAATATCGTATATCGCACAAATTTCTTGCTGTCGATGCGGTCCGGATCTATTTCTGAAGGCAGAGGCGAGCCAGTTCGGTCAGTGGAATGAAGCTTACCGCATGGGAAACGGGAGACCCCGCATGGACAAGACAATTACGAGCACGGCGGAAGCCGTCGCGGATATCGGCGACGGGGCGACCGTCATGATCGGTGGTTTTGGTGGCTCCGGCGCGCCCATCGAACTAATCCACGCCCTCATCGACAGATTTCAGCAGACGGGGAGCCCGAAGAACCTGACGGTGATCAACAACAATGCCGGCAACGGCCGCATCGGCATCGCGGCCATGATCGATGCCGGCATGGTCAGAAAGATGATCTGCTCCTTCCCGCGCTCATCCGATCCCCGCGCGTTCACCGATCGTTATCTGGCCGGTGAAATCGAGCTTGAGCTTGTGCCGCAAGGAACGCTCGCCGAACGCATCCGCGCCGGTGGCGCTGGAATTCCGGCCTTCTACACGCCCACAGCCTACGGAACGGAACTTGCCAATGGCAAGGTCATCGCCGAATTCGATGGCCGTCCTTATGTGCAGGAGCGCTGGCTGAAGGCCGATTTCGCCATCGTCAAGGCGCATGTCGGCGACGTGCACGGCAACCTCACCTACAACAAGGCGGGCCGCAACTTTAACCCGCTGATGTGCATGGCAGCAGCCAGAACCATCGCGCAGGTATCGAGCATCGTGGCCGCTGGCGAGATCGATCCCGAGCAGGTGATCACGCCCGGCATCTTCGTCAATGGCGTCGTCGAGGTTGCCAACCCGCAGCAGGAAGAAGAGCTCATCCGGGCCGGAGTGGTATACGCATGACCATCGACACACACGCAATCGATACCCGTGAAGACATCAAGCTTTCCAATGCCCAGATCGCCTGGCGCGCTGCCCAGGACATCGAAGACGGCGCCTATGTGAACCTCGGCATCGGCTTTCCGGAAATGGTCGCGCGCTACCAGCCGCCCGGCCGCGAAGCGATCTTCCACACCGAAAACGGTATTCTCAATTTCGGCGAACCACCGGCCGAAGGCGAAGAGGACTGGGACCTGATCAACGCCGGCAAGAAGGCCGTGACGCTGAAGCCGGGCGCGGCATTCTTCCACCATGCCGACAGCTTCGCCATGGTGCGCGGCGGCCATCTGGATGTCGCCATCCTCGGTGCCTATCAGGTTGCCCAGAACGGCGATCTTGCCAATTGGCGTGTCGGATCAAAGGGCGTGCCCGCTGTCGGCGGCGCCATGGATCTGGTGCATGGCGCCAAGCAGGTCTTTGTCATCACCGAGCATGTGACCAAGGATGGCAAGCCGAAGCTGGTCGCGGCCTGCACCTTCCCGCTGACCGGCGTCGGCTGCATCACCCGCGTCTACACGAGCCATGCCGTGATCGACATCAAGGACGGCCGCTTCATCGTGCGCGAAAAGCTCGCCGCAATGACCATGGAAGAATTGCAGGCGATGACCGGCGCACCGCTTCATACCGACGGCCCCGTGGCCGACCTCGTCGTCCCGGCACTCTGAAGGATCTGCGATATGACCGAAGCCTATATCTGCGACTATATCCGCACGCCCATCGGCCGTTTCGGTGGCGCGCTCTCCTCCGTCCGCGCAGACGATCTCGGCGCGATTCCGCTAAAGGCACTAATGGATCGCAATGCCGGTATCGACTGGGAAGCTGTCGACGACGTGATCTTCGGCTGCGCCAACCAGGCGGGCGAGGACAACCGCAATGTTGCCCGCATGTCGCTGCTGCTTGCCGGACTTCCGGTCACCGTAACCGGCACCACGATCAACCGCCTCTGCGGCTCCGGCATGGATGCCGTCATCGCGGCCGCGCGCGCCATCAAGGCAGGTGAGGCCGACCTGATGATTGCCGGCGGGGTCGAAAGCATGAGCCGCGCGCCCTTCGTCATGCCGAAGGCCGACACGGCCTTTTCCCGCAACGCCGAGATCTATGACACGACGATCGGTTGGCGCTTCGTCAATCCGTTGATGAAGAAGCAATACGGCGTCGACAGCATGCCCGAGACCGGCGAAAACGTCGCAGAGGACTTTCATATCAGCCGCGAGGATCAGGACGCCTTTGCCGTGCGCAGCCAGAACAAGGCAGCAGCAGCACAGGAGAATGGCCGGCTGGCAAAAGAGATCGTCGCGGTTACGATCCCGCAGCGCAAGGGCGATCCGCTGATCGTCTCGCAAGACGAGCATCCCCGCGCCACCACGATCGAAACGCTGGCCAAGCTCGGCACACCGTTCAAGAAGGAAGGCGGCACCGTGACCGCCGGCAACGCCTCAGGCGTAAACGATGGCGCGGCAGCCCTGATCATTGCCTCCGAAGCGGCCGTCAAGAAATACGGTCTCACGCCGGTCGCCCGCATCGCCGGCGGTGCCACGGCCGGTGTGCCGCCCCGCATCATGGGTTTCGGCCCGGCCCCGGCCTCGAAGAAGCTGCTCGCCCGTCTCGGCCTCAAGCAGGAGCAGATGGATGTCATCGAACTGAACGAGGCCTTTGCCTCGCAAGGACTGGCGACACTGCGCGATCTCGGCATCGCCGATGACGACCCCCGCGTGAACCGCAATGGCGGCGCCATCGCTTTGGGTCATCCGCTCGGCATGTCAGGTGCCCGCATCACCGGCACGGCCGCGCTGGAATTGCAGGAGACCGGCAGCCGCTACGCGTTGTCGACCATGTGCATCGGCGTTGGCCAGGGCATTTCGATCGTCATCGAACGGGTCTGATACCAGAATTCCCGTCGGCGTGTCCGTGCTTATGGCTTGAGGCCTGCGTTACGGATTGAGAAATGTCAGGATCAACTGGTGAACCGCGCCGCCGGGCGACATTTCGACCCGGTCGTAGTCGCCATGGCGCGCCACATGCGCATCGGAAATGGGCTTCAACTGCGCCTGCAATGCCTGGCGCACTTTCTGGCATTGCGGGTCATTCTCGGCCCGTAGTCCGACCGAGATCTGCTCGATCTGCCGCACGAGGTCACGAATGAACTCGCCGTGCAGCTTTTCATGCTTGACGATCCCCTCGTAGAACCGATCCCACTTGGCCTTGGTCTCCGCCGGCAGTTTCTGACTGGGTTTCGGCAGCGTATAGGTAATGATCAACTTCGGTTTGGCCGAAACGAGCACACAGGCCGTGCCCTGCGGCTGGTAGTCGCGCTGCCAGGTCAGCTTGAAATTTGTATGCGCTATCGCCCGGCCGCCGCCAAGCTTAGGCCCTCGCTCGCCGATCGAGGTGTAGAGCTCCATCGGCGCGGTGCCGCTGATCTTGTAGCTCTCTATCTTTTCGGTCGCGACCCAGTCCGCACGAGCCGCGGTTGTGCAGGTCAATACGGCAAAGGCAAGAACAAGGCTGGTTCTGGAAAGAAGGATCACGCGACTTCCGATCGTTGGCAAGGCCCGCATGATTTAGTGCCATTCCCGCTTGAAGGGAAGCCGCTCCACTGGCGCAGTCAGCAACCTCACGCCAAGATCGCTTTCATCTGCCGCACCGTATCGGCATCGGTCCGCCGCGCATTGGCGGGCGAAAAGCCGAAATCGACCAGATCGGCATTCGGTTCCATCGGTTGGCTGCAGGAAGCGTGCAGCTCGAAAATCCCCGGAATGGCGAGGAAAGCGGCCGCATTACCTGGGCGCACGCCGCCACCGGGCATGATTGAAATGCGCCCGCGTCCCACCTCCGCAGCGTGCTGCAGCACCGGCAATCCGGCCTCGGCATGTCGCGCACCACCGGAGGTCAGAATACGCGAAAAACCGAGATGGATCGCCATTTCCACAGCAGCATCAAAATCCGGCACCAGATCGAAGGCGCGATGCAGCGTAACGTCGAGTTTCAAAGCAGCTTTGATCAGCCGCTCCAGAACTGCACGATCCAGAGTACCGTCTGGCCGCGAAGCACCGATGACGACGCCCGCAAGCCCTGCCTCGCACGCGGCTTGGATATCGGCGAGCATGATTGAAATCTCATCGTCCGAATAGACGAAGCCGCCGATGCGCGGGCGGATGATGGCGTTGACCGGGATATGGCATTTGGCAGCCAGCGCCATGAAGCCGCGTGTCGGCGTCAGGCCGCCCACGCCAAGCGCGGAACACAGCTCGATGCGATCAGCTCCGCCGGCAATTGCTGCGGCAAGGCCATCGGCATCATCGACACACACTTCCAGAATTCTCGTCTGCATCCTGCGCCCTTACCTGTCCGTCGCGGCGGCAAATGGTTTGTCCAAGAACCAGAGAAGGAAAATACCGGTCAGGCCCGCGACAGCCCCCAATATAGCCGTTCCCGCATAGTCGCTGACAGCGGTACCGACGGCAAACAGCAAGGAACTCAGTCCACCGCTGACAAAGATATTCACCGCGATCAGCGAACTGCCGAGCCCGGCCCGGTCGGCAATCAGGTTCTGCAGATAGGTGATCGGAATGGCGATGATACCGGCAGCGCCGAGGCCGCTCACCAATGTCAGGACATAGACATCTCTCGGCTGGTCGGCGAGGCCGAGGAAGATCAGGTAGACACAGTAGACGACCGCCCCGGCCGACATCGCCAGCACGGTCGAAGTTCTGGCTTCGACCCAGCCCCAGAACAGGATAAAAATGATCTCGAGAAACGCGACGATGCCGACGATCACCCCGACATCCGCCGTCGTGCCTCCCGCCTTGCCGGTGATGACCAGCGGCAGCACTGCGCCATTGATATGCAGCATGGAGGAAATCAAGGCGATTGCCAGCAGCCGTGACACGACAGAGCGAGAGCCGATCTGGCGGATTGACGCGAAGAAGGAATAGTGCGGCCGGTTTTCGGCAACCGGCGGCGGCTCCTTCGGCATGCCGAAATAGAACAGCGCCAGACAGATCAGGCAGGCAAGGGCCGCCAAAAGATAGGCCGGCAGCATGCTCGGGCCACCGGCAAGAGCGGCACCGACGACACCCGGAACGAGAACCCAAGAGAGAGAAAGAACAGCGCGGATCGCCGAATTGACTGCGATCAGTTCGCGAACCGGCATTCCGGCCGAGACCGCCCGTACATTGGCGAAGATCAGCGAATTGACCGAATTGAACACCGGAATGAAGATCAATGCCGCGACAATGAAAACAAGCTGGGACGGCAGCAGATAGACGATGCCGAAGCCGACAACGCCGAATGTTCCGGCAAACAACATCGGTGAGCGAAAGTGTCCAAGCCGGTCGGCGAGAATGCCGGCGGTCACACTGGCGCTGACATTGACGATGGCAGCCGCAAACATCAACGCCGAATAGACGACGTCCGAAAGTCCCAGCTCACGAATGCCGACGAGCGACATATACGGCGAGGTCGCCGCTCCGGAGAATCCGAAGAAGAAGATCGCAAGCGCACTCACCCGGATGGGTGGATGGCGATAGACAAGCGTCAGGGTCGACAGCATCGGACAATACGTTCACATGGAGGGAGCGTGCCACCTCAGGCGGCACGCAAAAGATGCTTCGCTAGGCGCCGGGGAATCGTGCGGACAGGCGAACCAGGGGTGTATACTCGAAATCCTTGACGAAGGGATAGGTCGGTTGCTGGCGACGTTTGCTCGGCAGAGCCTCGATATCCTGATTGATCACGCCATCGGTGAGCGCCATCAGATTGGGATTGGCGATCGGGCTCAGTTCAGGCGAAAGATAGCCCGATTTCACCACCAGAAGCCTGGCCGTCTGCGGGTCGAGCCCGTGACGGGCGAAATCGGCGATGTTGTGATACGGACGGCGTTTCGCCGCCAGGATAACTGTAATGCCACCGATCTTCACCACAGCCTGACGCTCGGCCGGAACGCCTGTATCATCGAGCCGCAGCACCTTTGCCGTCGTTTCGACGAACGGACTGGCCGGGTCGAGCGAGCCGCCGATTTTCACGCTGATCTCCGCCCCTTCGCCGGCCGCAAAGCAGGCCTCCACCGCCGGCCTGTCGGTAATACCGCCGACCAGAGCGCCGTCGAAATTGCGGGCAATCAGTGCTTTCAGCACATCGCCGCGATCGCCGACACCGCCGCCGGTCGGGTTGTCGCCGGAATCGGCGAGGATCACCGGACGGGTCTCGGTCTTCTCGGCAATGTCGAGCATGTCATCCAGCGACCCGGTCACCGGTCCGAACTGGAAGTCGGAGCGTGCATCCCAGTAGGACTGGGCAATAGCAGTCGCCGCAGTTTCCGCAGCCACCTTATCGATCGCAGTCACGACGGCACAGGCGGTGCCGCGTGGCTCGTCCGCCCAAACGTAACCGACCATCAGATTGGCGTCCCAGATGCCGGCAACCTTGTCGTGCTCCGGCAGCTTGAGATAGAGCCCCTTGGCCGGCTCGTCCTCGGTCGAGGTCCGCTCACCCGGCAACAGCACCGGCACAGGCGCCCAGGCAACGCCGGGCTTCTCGCCGGTGGAAAGAGCCCGAACCAGCATCGACCACGCCCGCACCATGGTTTCGCGCACATCGATATGCGGCGCCGTGCGATAGCCGGCGAAGATGTCGAGCTGGTCGATGATCTTCTGCGTTACATTGCCATGCAGATCATAGCTTGCTGCCACGGGGATATCGGGGCCGACCACCGCGCGCGCAGCCGAAATCCAGTCGCCTTCGGCATCATCCATGCCTTCGACATTCATCGCGCCGTGCATGGCCAGATAGAGGCCATCTACAGGCAACGCATCGCGCAGCAGTTCGAGGAACTGCGCCTTGAAGCCTTCATAGGTGGCGCGTGCAATCGGACCACCCGGAACGGCACGCGCATGCAGCAAAGGATGATGCTCGATATCCTCGGCGTCGAGGAAGTTGAAGTATTCGGCTCCCAGCAGTTCCTCGCCGCGCAGCACGCGGAAATCGTCCGGCTGCATCAGGACCGGCGAGGAGGTGCTGCATTCGGTGTGAATGCCGCCAACGGCGATACGCAAGGTCATATGTTTTCTCCTCAGTAGCGTGGGCTGAGCGGCACGATGGCGGCAAAGCGCAGCCAGTCCTTCCGCGCCTTCGGCGTCCACGCTGCCTCGGCGATGGCCGGCAGGCGCGGGAAGACGAGATGGTTGAAATAGTCGCGATTGAGGAAATGCTCTGACCAGATGCAGGCCTGCACGCCACGCATGCGCGCCGCCAGTTCCGCCGGGAATTCCGCGACGGCTTCATAGGTGTAGGTGTGATGCGGTGGCACGGTCCCGGCCCAGCTCGCGCCCGGCTCCTGCCATTCCGTTGCCTGCACCATGTCGAGGTAATAGGCCTGGCCGGGCGTCATCACGACATCATAACCCTGCTTTGCCAGTTCCAGGCCGACTTCGGGCTTCTGCCAGGCCATCAGCAGCGTGCCTTCCGGATCGACGCCGCCGCCATGGCTGACTTCGTCCCAGCCGGCTAGTTTCTTGCCACGCTCGGCGAGCATCTGCTGGATGCGTTTCATGAAATAGCTCTGCAATCCGAAAGTGCCTTCGATGCCTTCGTCTTCCATAAGCTTCTTTGCCAGCGGAGACGCCATCCAGGTATTGGACGCCACTTCGTCGCCGCCGATATGGATCAGCACCGAGGGGAAGAGTTCGACCATCTCGTCGAACACCTTGCCGAGCACTTCATAGGTATATTCGATCGCCGGGTTCAGCGCATTGTTGGGATAACCCTGCACCGAACGATAGCTGTCTGGCGCTTCCTGTCCATCGACCAGGTCCGGCAGAGCGACAAGTGTTGCCGTGCTGTGACCGGGAATATCGATTTCCGGAATGACCTCGACATGCAGCGCCGTGGCGTGCGCCACCACGTCTTTGACCTCTTCCTGGCTATAGAAGCCGCCGACCGGCTCCGCGCCGTTGCCGAGCTGCGGCAGAAGCGGTTCGTCCGGGCCACGCAGCACGCCGAGCGTGGTCAGTTCCGGATAGGCCTTGATCTCAAGCCGCCAGGCTTCGTCATCGCTCAGGTGCCAGTGGAAGATGTTCATCCGGAACCAGGCGAGAATGTCGATCAGCCGCTTGACGTCATGGGTCGGATAGAACTGGCGCGAGACATCGAGATGGCAACCGCGCCAGCCGTAGCGCGGCTGGTCGGAAATGTTGCCCGAAACCGGGAACCGGAACAGATCAGGCTTGATGCGCGCGCCATGTAACATCTGGGCGAGGATGGTCAGGCCGTATTGCAGGCCGGCGATATCGCCATAGGAAATGGTAACGTCGCTCTGCGAGAAGACAATCCCATAAGCGGAAGCGCCGAGGCTTGGCTTTTCTTCGAAACGCAGCGCACGACCCTCATGCACAGGAGCGAGCGCCAGCGGCGCATGTCCGACGGAAAACAGTCGGCAGAAAAGCCGCAACGCATTTTCGACCGTGCGCAATTCGGCAAGCGAGGCACCCTCCGCCGGATAGAGCGCAACAGGAAAGCTGTCACCGGCAACGAGCGTCGCCTCTGCCGGCCAGGGCAGCATGGCGAAGGGTTCGCTAACCTTGCCTTCCGGCAGGAGAGCCGGCGCCGGCTCGCTATGTTTGCCTTCCAGCATCAGGTCGGCCACCGCCACCGCCATGTGGCTACCATCTGCCAAGGTCAGATAGGCGGATTTCGCCCCATCCGTGCGATGGACTGCCGGCCGATGCAGCCCAGCGACCGTAAAGCACCACGAAGCGCCGGGCTCGAGCACGAAACCCTGCGGCGGCGCGAATTGATGGAAGTTGGCATTGCGATTGACGAACACAGCATTGCTGCAGGCCGCCTTGTCGATGACACGGGTCAAGGACGTATAGGCGACCTTGAAGCCGCTGATGGCAGCGTCGGACAGGTTGACCAGCGTGAAGGTGAAACGACCGTTCTGGCCACCTTCGGTCGGGTGCCATGCGTTTTCAAGACGGAAAAGGACTGGTGCCATGATGGTTCCCCTGGCTTATCGTTGGATCAGTAATGTTCGGATTGCGAGAAGGTGCGCGCGAGTTCCGCCTGGCCTGCGGTGAGGCCACAATCGACCGGAAGGCAGACGCCGGTAATTGCCGCCGCCTGGTCGCCCGACAGGAAGAACACGGCATTGGCAATGTCCTCAGCGGTTGCAATACGCCGCAATGCGTACCAGCGCTTGGCTTCCTCGAAGACCTCAGGATTGGCCGCAGCCCGCACTTCCCAGGCCTGCGTGCGCACCGTGCCGGGCGCCACGGCATTCGCGCGGATGCCGAACTTGCCGTATTCGACGGCAATCAGCTTGGTCAGGTGAATGAGACCGGCCTTGGCTGCGCTATAGGCCGGGTGGCCGAACACGGCCATGCCATTGACCGAGGAGATGTTGATCACCGATCCCTGCGATTGCTTCAACGCCTCGGAGAAAGCCCTGAAGCAGAGGAATGGTGCCTCAAGGTTCAGCGCATTGTCTTTGCGCCAGATATCGCCGTCCGTGTCATGCAGGCTGACGGCACGCGCAGCGCCTGCGTTGTTGACCAGCGTATGCACGAGCCCGAACCCGGCAATCCTTGTCGCCAGCGCGGCAAGCTCTGCCTCGCTGGTCACGTCGCAGCCGAGCGCCACAAAGCGCTCTGCGGGTCCAAGATCGCGCGCCGCCTTTTCCGCCGCAACGACGTCGATATCGACCAGCACCACGACATCGTGGCTGTCGGCAAGACGAAGCGCGATCGCCCGGCCGATATCCCCGGCAGCACCAGTTACAACTGCGACGGAAGACATCAGCGGTCCGCCTTCAGGCAAAACGACGGCAGAAACAGGCTGGACACGGGTCAGTCTCCCAGAAGCTGGCGGTCGTCACCATCGCGGTGCTCGACCAGTTGTTGCTTGATATGGCGCAGCGTCACCTGCGAGAGCTTGCGATTGCGATAGGCAACCAGGCTGGCAATCACATCGACCACCGCCAGATAGGCAAAACGCGTGGAAGTCGGGCGGAAGATATTGTCGCCCTCCGGCAGGTCGATGCCGATCACCAGTTCTGCCGCCTTGGCCACCGGACTGTCGCTCTGGGTCAGTGCGATCGTGGTAATCCCGTTTTCGCGCGCCAGGTTGAAGCATTTGACCAGCTCGGCATTGCGACCCGAAAACGACGAGCCGATGAGCACATCATTGGGACGCGCCGCCGCCGTCAGCATCAGCTGCAGTCCATGGTCGGTACTGACACTGACACGCGAACCCAGCCGGAACAGTCGGTTCTGGAACTCCCCGGCGATCAGCGAGGAATTGCCGCCCGAGCCGAAGGCGTAAACCATCTCGGCACGCGACACGCGATCTGCGACCTTTTCCATCACCGAGGCATCCAGCGAACGATGCACCATGAACAGCGCATTCTGCGCCTTGGTGATCACGTCGGTTGCGACATCGGCCGGTTCGGTGCTCTCGGCTTCCGGGTTGAGATACCGCACACCGACATAGGCGGTGCGCGCCAGATTAACCTTGAAATCGGCAAAGCTCTGGCAGCCGAGGCGCCGGCAGAACCGCGTCACCGTCGGCGGCGAAACTTCGGCGCGCTCGGCAAGCTCGATGATCGAGGCGTTGACGGCAAAGTCGAACTGGCTGAGCAGGATATCCGCGATGCGTTGCTCGGAGGCCGAAAACTGCGGCCCCTCTTCCTGTATCGTCGCAAAGATATCCACTGGCCTGCCCTCTTCTCTATTTCGAAGATTTGTAGGCTATGCAGTCGATCTCGACCTTGCAATCGACCATCATCGACGCCTGTACGCAGGCACGCGCTGGCGGATGCTCGCCGAAATACTGCTGGTAGATCTTGTTGAAGGTCCAGAAATCACGCGGATCATCAAGCCAGACGCCACAGCGCACCACATGCTCGACGCCATATCCGGCCTCGTGCAGGATCTCGATGACATTGGCGATCGTCTTGTGGGTCTGTTCGACAATGCCGCCATTGATGATTTCGCCGTTTTCCATGGCAACCTGGCCGGAAACATGCAGCCAGCCGTCGGCTTCGACCGCCCGCGCAAAAGGAAGACGCTGGCCACCGGCGCCAGCCTTTTCAGCGCCGTAACGTTTGATCGTCATAGGGCTCTCCATGCAAATTATTTTCGTCAATCGTTGACAAACGACCATAAAAAACCGAATTTGACCAGAGAAAAACGCAATCCATGAAAAGATTTTAAAGGCGAGACCTAGAATGCGCGATCCGTTCAAGAATCCCTTTCCCGAAAGCGACACGGCCCGTCACAGCATCTGGGAGATGCTGGTTCCGCGCGACATCGATGCCTTTCTAGCTGCAGACTGGGGCATGGTTGCGGATGATTTCGTCGAGGAAGGCTTCCTCGCCGTCAGCGGCAACCGCGACCAGAATGCCGACAACTGGCGCCTCGCCTTCCCCAATCTCCCCGCCTATCGCGACGAATGGCTGAAACAGGCCAAGGAATTTGCCGGCGAAAGCTATGGCGAAGACACACGCACCGCGATCTTTACCACCACGACACTGGAAGTGATTGAAGTCGAAGGCGAAACGGCGCTGGTGCGCAAGAAGTTCGATGGCGGCATCAAGAAGGCCGACGGCAGCTTTGACGTAATGAAGTGGCAAACGCTCTACTACTGCCGCCTGCACGAAGGCCGCTGGAAGATCTCCGGCTTTACCGGCTACCTGCCCAACCCGATGGGTTAAAACACCGTCCGCTCCGACAACAGATCAGAAAGCCAGCCCGTGCGCATCTTCACAGCCGCTCTTGCAACGGAAACAAACACCTTCTCTCCGATCTGCATCGACCGGCGCGCCTTCGAAGAGTCGCTCTATGCAGCACCCGGGCAGCATCCGGAAACACCGACGCTGTGCACGGCGCCGATCACAGTCGGTCGCAAGGTCTGCGCGCGGAAAGGCTGGACGCTGATCGAAGGCACAGCGACCTGGGCCGATCCGGCAGGCCTCATCAACAAGCAGACCTATGAAGGCCTGCGCGACGAGATCCTCGGCCAGTTGAAGGCCGCCATGCCGGTCGATGCCGTTGTGCTCGGCCTGCATGGCGCCATGGTCGCCGACGGCTACATCGACCCGGAAGGCGATCTGCTCACCCGTATCCGCGAGATTATCGGTTCGGACATTCTTCTCTGCGCCGAACTGGATCCGCACAGCCATCTGACCGCCAAACGTGTTGCCGCCGCCGATTTCTTTGTCGTCTTCAAGGAGTTTCCGCACACCGATTTCGTCGATCGCGCCGAAGATCTGTGGGCGATCGCCGTAGACACGCTGGAAGGCCGCGTTAAACCTGCAATGTCGGTCTTCGACTGCCGGATGATCGACGTCTTTCCGACGTCACGCGAGCCGATGCGCAGCTTTGTTGACAGGCTTATGGCCATCGAAAACGAAGATGACGATGTGCTCTCGCTATCGGTCATCCATGGCTTCATGGCAGGTGACGTTCCGGAAATGGGCACCAAGACCATCGCCGTGACCAATGCAAGGCCGGACAAGGGGGCAGCGCTTGCCCGCGAACTCGGTCTTGACCTGTTCTCCAAGCGCGGCACCTTCATGATGCCGCAGATCGACGAGCGGGAAGCCGTTGCCCGCGCTGCTGCCTATCCCAATGGCCCGGTGGTGCTCGCCGACATGTGGGACAATCCCGGCGGCGGCACGGCAGGCGACGCAACCGTTGTCCTGGCAGAAATACTGGCGCAGGGCATCACCAATGTCGCCGTCGGCATGATCTGGGACCCGATCGCCGTGCAGATCTGCATGGCCGCCGGTGAAGGGGCAGAAATACCCCTGCGTTTCGGGGCGAAATCGGCGCCCGGTACCGGCAATCCGATCGATGGACTGGTGAAAGTGGTCAAGGTGGTGCCGAATGCCGAGATGCATTTCGGCGAAAGCGTCGCGCCATTCGGCGATGCGGCCCATATTCATTTGAACGGCATCGATATCATCCTGAGCAGCGTGCGCGTGCAGAGCTACGACCCGTCGCTGTTTACAGCGCTCGGCATAGACCCGACCAGCAAGCATATCCTTGTGATCAAATCGACCAATCACTTCTATGCGGCCTTTTCAAAGATCGCCTCGGAGATATTGTACTGCTCGGCCGGCACACCCTACCCGAACAACCCGGCCAAAACCGCCTATCGCCGCGTACGCCATGACATCTGGCCGATCATGGCGGATCCGCATGGCACACCTGAAGGACACGAGGCCGCCTGATGCTTGATCTACGCCCAAAAATCGGCGCACCGCTGCACTCCTTGTCGACGCCCCTGCCGCTGATCGACGAGACCCGCCTGGAGGGCAATATTGCCCGCGTTCAGTCCTACATGGACGCCAGCGGCATCGCCTTTCGCCCGCATATCAAGACCCACAAGATCCCGTCGATCGCCAAGGCCCAGGTCGAGGCCGGAGCGAGAGGCATTAACTGCCAGAAGATCACCGAGGCGGAAGTCTTTGCCGATGCCGGTTTCGAAGACCTGCTGATCACCTTCAACATTCTCGGCGCTGAAAAGCTCGAGCGACTCGCCGCCTTGAACGAGCGTATCTCGGGTCTCAAGGTCGTGGCCGACAGTGCAACCACCGTTCAGGGCCTGGCCGACTATTTCGCTCCCCGCAAGCCACTCACTGTTCTGGTCGAGTGCGATACCGGTGGCGGGCGCTGCGGCGTCCAGACCCCGGCCGAGGCCGTGGCATTGGCGCAGATGATCGTGGCCACAACATCACTGACCTTCGCCGGCCTGCTGACCTATCCCAAGGCGAATACCGAGACCGAAGTTGAGGCTTTCTTTGCAGAAACCGTAGCCACGCTTGCGGGATTTGGCATCCCCTGCCCCATCGTCTCCAATGGCGGCTCGCCAAGCCTGTTCTCCGCCCATCTCGTGCCCTCGGCCACGGAGCACCGGGCGGGAACCTATGTCTACAACGATCGCTCGATGTTCCGGGCGGGACACTGCACGCTGGAAGATTGCGCCATGCATATTCTGGCGACCGTGGTTTCGCGCCCGACCGCTGACCGCGCCATTCTCGATGCCGGCTCCAAGACGCTGACTTCGGATCTTCTCGGCTTTGCCGATTTCGGCCTGATTGTCGAGTATCCGCAAGCGTCGATTACCGGCCTGTCGGAAGAACATGGCACGGTCGACCTGTCCAAGATCGAAGGCAAGCGCCCCGAGATCGGCGAAAAGGTACGCATCGTGCCGAACCACACCTGTGTGGTCTCCAATCTGTTCGACAGCATGACCTTCCATCGCAATGGTTTGGTGACGCGTGTTGAGAATGTCGCCGCCCGTGGCCTCGTCTGGTAACAAGCTTTCGGTTGCTACACCGATCGACCTTCCCTAGCTTGCGCAGCAGGAGGACCGGTCGTGTCGGACAAACAACAGAGACCCCATGCCAGGCCGTTACGTGGCGGATGCATGTGCGGCGCCGTGGAATACGAGGCCGAGGATCGGTTCCTCTATGCGCTCAACTGCCATTGCTCGAAATGCCGCCGAACCACAGGCTCCGCCTTCAAGCCCATTGCAGGCCTCCGTCCGGATGATTTCAGGATTGTCCACGGCAAGGAGGAGCTGTTTACACACGGCAATCCGGACGGCATCCACGACCGGCACTGCCGCCTATGCGGATCGCTGATCTATTCCTGGATCGCCGAAAATGGCAGCGTGAAGATCCATATCCCGATGGGAACGCTGATGGATCCACCATCATCGCGCCCCAGCATGCACATCTTCGTCGGATCGAAAGCGCCGTGGTATGAAATCACCGACGATCTGCCCCAGTACCAGGGATTTCCATGAGGTCGATCACGGCATGAATAAAAATGGCCCGCCCGAAGGCGGACCAGAGTTAAGGTCGGGGGACCTGAAGCGAAGTCTTACTCGGCAGCGGTGACCGCAGCCGGAAGTTCCAGGGTGCGCCAATCGACCTGACGCTCCAGCGCCTGGCCATTGCCATCGAACAGATGGCAGTCCGCTGCCATAATGCCGGTGACCAGCGGCTCTTCCGCACGCACGGGCGCCGATCCCGGCAGCAGCGCGCAATACGGTTCGCCGGATGGCAGGGCGGCATAGGCGATCGTATTGATGCCCAATCGCTCGATGACCGACGGAAGGACAGTGATGTTGACGTCACCGCGCGCAAGCGTCGTGTGTTCCGGCCGAATGCCGAGTGTCAGCGTCTGGCCAACAAGGTCGGTCCGCGGTTCGACGGGCAGGGTAACGCTCTGGCCTTCATAGGAAACGGTCACGCCGGTCGGATCGATGGCGGTACAGGTCACCGGCACGAAGTTCATCTTCGGATTGCCGATAAAGCCGGCAACGAACAGGTTCTGCGGCTTGTGATAAAGCTCAAGCGGCGCGCCGACCTGAGCGATATCGCCAGCATTCAGCACTACGATGCGATCCGCCATGGTCATGGCCTCGATCTGATCGTGGGTCACGTAGATCATGGTTGCCTTCAGATCGCTGTGCAGCTTGGTCAGCTCGATACGCATGTCGGCGCGCAGAGCAGCATCGAGGTTTGACAGCGGTTCGTCGAACAGGAAGATCTTCGGTTCGCGGACGATCGCGCGGCCGATGGCGACACGCTGGCGCTGGCCGCCGGACAGCTGGCCCGGGCGCTGATCCAGGCGCTGGTCAAGCTTGAGGATCTTGGCGACCCCGTCGACCTTCTCGCGCATCTTCGCATCGTTCATGCCTTCGACTCGCAGCGGAAAGGCAATGTTTTCAAATACCGACATATGCGGATAGAGCGCATAGGACTGGAACACCATGGCAATGCCACGCTCTACGGGCGGGCGGTCATTCACCCGGTCACCATCGATGACGATGTCGCCGTCGGTTGTGTCGTCAAGGCCGGCGATCATCCGCAGCAGTGTCGATTTCCCGCAACCCGACGGTCCGACAAAGACGACGAACTCGCCATCCTTCACGTCAAGCGTGACGCCCTTGATGACTTCGAAATGTCCGTACGACTTGCGCACCTTGTTGAGATAAAGCTGACCCACGACTTTGCGTCTCCACGCCGCCGGTCGGTGACGACCGGTTCAATAAACAATCTGGCGGAAACCGCGGACCCGAAGGCCCGCGGCACCATGAAAGAAAGGCTTACTTGTACTGCTCGAGATCGGCAGCAGCCTTCTTCAGCGCATCAGCTGGTTCGGCCTTGCCGGTGACAACAGCCTGGACCAGTTCGATCATCACGTTCTGGAAGCCCTTGTAATCGGTGAACAGCGGCTCGGGACCACCAAAGGCGATACCGTCGATGAACGGCTTCCACGACGGATCGGCCTTGACGAATTCGTCAACCTTCGCCGACGGACGCAGCGGGGTGAGGCCGGCGCCGCCCTGCAGTTCGTATTCGCCCTGCGGACCCGGCGATGTGATGAACTTGGCGAATTCGATCGCCTTTTCTTCAACGCCAGAACCCTTGAACACGGCCAGGCTATCGGTGATCAGCAGCGTGCCTTCACCCTTTGCAGCAGGACCGAGCGGCAGAGGCGCAACGCCCCAGTTGATCTTGGTTTCCTTGAGGCGGGCAGCGGCACCGGAGCCGGCCTGGATCATTGCAACCTTGCCATCGAGGAAGATGGCGCGGATTTCGTTCTGCTCGTAAGCAGTCGCACCTTCGACGGAGTAAGGCGTGATGTCCTTGTAAGCCTGGAGGGCTGCCAGAACTTCCGGGCTGTCGATGACGATCTTGTCGCCGTCGATGACCTTGCCGTTGTTGGTGTAAACCCAGTGCATGAACTGGTGCATGGTGTTGTCGAAAGTCTTGGCAGGCAGACCGTAACCAGCAGTGCCGGTCTTTTCCTTGATCTGCTTGGCAAAGGCGACTTCTTCCGCCCATGTCTTCGGTGCGGTTTCCGGGTCAAGGCCGGCAGCCTTGAACAGATCCTTGTTCCAGTAAAGCGCCTTGGTGGAGAATGCGACCGGCACGCCCCACTGGTTGTCATCAAAGGTGACGGTATCGACGATATTGGGGTAGTAGCTTGCCTTTTCCTCGTCGGTCATCGGAACCGGAACGATCATGTCGTTCTGGGCGAATTCCTTCAGCGTGCGCGAGCCGACATAGGCCATGGCGACCGGTGTACCGGCGGCGGCAAGCGTCGTTGCCTTGTCCTGGCACTGGGCCCAGCCGACAACTTCCGGCACGACCTTGAAGCCGGCATTCTTGCCTTCCCATTCCTTGATGTACTTCTCATGGATCGGGTCGATCTTGTCGCCGCAATAGATCCAGCTGATTTCCTGATCAGCTGCAAGTGTCGGCAAAGCCGAGCTGGCGAGAAGCGCCAGGGTGCCGGCCAGAAGAGAGAGTGTCATTTTCATCGATAGTTCCCCTTTGTTGACAGGTTAGGTCGTCCGGTTAGCCCGAATTTTGTTGGCACCGCTTACTTGACCGCACCAGCGGTCAAACCGCTGACGAGGAAGCGCTGCAGGAAGAAGATGACGATCATCGCGGGTGCGATGCCGACGAAGCTGGCGGCCATCAATTCGTTCCACACCACTTCCTGACGACCAAAATAGGCAAACAGGCCAATCGGCAGCGGCATAAACTCGGTCTTCGAATTGAAGGTCAGTGCAAAGATGAATTGCTGGGCATAGGCGCCGATGAACGTGGTGATCGCGACAACGGCAATGCCCGGTCTCGCCAGCGGCAGGATGACCCGGCGGAATGTATAGAAGTAACTCGCACCATCGACATAGGCCGCCTCTTCAAGCTCGCGCGGAATGCGCAGCATATAGGTGCGCAGCAGCCAGATCGCCGAGGGAATGAGGAAGGCCACGCCCGGCACGATCATGGCGAAATAAGTGTTCAGCACACCCAGCGTCCGCATCAGCCGGAACAGCGGGATAAGCAGAACCGCGCCGGAGAACATGTTGACCGCTAGGAAGGCACCGAGCAACGGACCGCTGCCCTTGAATTCGAAACGGGCAAATGCATAGGAGGCCGGCACGACCAGAAGCAATACGATCACGGTCGCGATGGTCGAGATGAAGAACGAGTTGAAGATATAGCGGGCAAAGCCCGGTACGCTGACCCACATCGTCCGATAGGCCTCGAACGAGCCGTTCTCCGGCAGGAAACGATAGGGTGACGAGAACAGCTGGCTGAGCGGCTTCAGGGAAACCAGGAAACCTTCGACGAAGGGCGCAAGCACGAAGGTCAGGAACAGCGCGATGCCGGCATAGATCGAGATGAGCTCATACCACCGGTAGCGGTTGATCATCGCATTCTTGTCTTGGTTCATCGGGCGTGCTCCTGCGAAAGGCGGCTGGTGACGCGGAAATAAGCAAAGCAGAAGATCGACAGGAAGATGCAGATCAGAACCGCACGGGCAGCGCCCTCGCCGTATTTCTTCGAACCGATGGCCGTCCGGTAGGTATCGATGATCATCGTCGTCGTTTCGCCATTCGGACCACCCTGCGTGAGGATCCAGATGATGTCGAAGGAATTGAACGTCGAGATCAGCGACAGCATCGACATGGTGATCATGGCAGGCAGGATCAGCGGCATGGTGATGCGGCGGAAGCGGTAGAAGCGGCCGGCACCATCGGTCCATGCAGCCTCGTAGAGGTCCTGCGGGATCGCCTGCATCGCGGCCAGCATATAGAGCGTTACCATCGGCACGCCGATCCACACATCGGTGAAGATCGTCGCCCAGAAGGCGGTCGAGCCATGCGCAAGGAAAGCGACCGGTCCATCGACCAGGTCGGCACGCTGCAGCATGCCGGAAATCATCCCGAACTGACCATTATACATCCAGCCCCACATGAAGATCCCGATCGCCATAGGCACAATCCACGGCGGCATGGTCAGCACGCGAAACAGCGCGCGTCCCGGCACGGCGGCATTCAGCATGGTCGCGCCGAACGTGCCGATGATCATCTTGATCGCCACGGAGAAGAACGTCCAGATGAAGGTCCGGATGATAACGCCGGCGAATGTTTCGTTGAAGATCTTTTCGTAATTGACCCAGCCGACCCAGTTGGTCACCTTCTTCAGCGACGCATCGGTAAAGGAAAGCACAAAGGTCTGGACCAGCGGAAACGCGACAATGACCGCGATGTAGAGAACAGCCGGTGCAATCAGCAACCAGGCAAAGATGACAGCGCTTCGTCTGGCTTGCATCACATCGCCCCTTAAGCTGACTTCGCCTGGGCAACGCCCTGGCTGGTGCCGTGAAGGCAGGCATCGAAACGCTCGAATACCGGCTTCATGTCGATGACCTTGCGACCGAGGCGGGCTTCATCCATCGCCAGAGCCAGCATGCCGGCTTCGAGCGCGTCGATTGCCGAAACCGGCTGCTTGGCACCCGTGCGAACGAAAGCGAGAACATCCTCCGCCATCTGCTCGTCGGCACCGTAGTGCTGCGACTTCGCCGAGGGCGCTGCATATTTGTTGGCGACCAGTTTCTCGTTGGTGCGCGCATCATGCACATCCATGAAACCACGGACGAAATCGCCTTCCGCCATGCCCTTCGAGCCCATGACGCAGAAGCGGCGGAACTCGTCCGGAACATTGAGATTGGTATGGAAGGTCATCGACGCGCCGTTCTCGTATTCAACGATTGCGGTCTGGAAATCGATGATGTCGCCATCGCTGTCGAACACCTTGTCGGACCCCATCCAGCCGCTCGGCTTGCGATGATAGACTTCCATATCGTTGACGCCGTGGTTTTCCGGCGCATTCGCCGGAACGAAGCTCTTGCGGCCGCCGAAGCTTGCCACGAAACGCGGACGCGCGCCGACCACACCATTATACAGGTCGAGATCGTGGCAGCACTTTTCCAGCATGAAGCCGCCAGCATACTGGCCGTAACGGCGCCAGTCACGCATGAAGAATGCACCATGATAAGGCTGGATATGCTCGGATGCCTCAATCGACACGACATCGCCAAGCTTGCCTTCCGCCTGCGCCTTGCGCAGATCGCGGTATAGCGGCGAGTAGCGCAGCACCAGACCGACCAGCAGACGGTCATGGCCATGGGTGTGCAGCAGCGAGGCCAGCGCGAAGCTTTCCTCGATGGTCGTGACAATCGGCTTTTCAGTAAAGACCGTGAGCCCTGCCTCGAGACCGAGACGGATATGATCCAGATGAAGATGGTTGGGCGAACCGATCATCAGCAGGTCGAAACTCTCCCCGGCGATCAGCGCTTCGGGCGTGTCATAGGCCTTGCCCGGCGAGATGCCGTTTTCAGCCAAGGTCGGCATTCCAGCCGGCGCCGGATCGACATAACCGACAATCTGGAAATCTGGATCGAGTTCCTTGAAAACCCGGCCCAGGTAGCCGAGGCGGAATCCGAGCCCGATAACGGCAACCTTCATGTGTAATTCCCCTGCTTTCGCAATTATTTTTCTTAGACTGCGTCAGAAACCGGCCATCGTCAACATCCGGTGGAAATTTTCATCGACTTATGAAAATTCTTTTCACACATTGGATATCACGACAGCCTTCCAGCCCCACCCGATCGATCAAGGACACATCGTCGCCGACGCACAACATCACGATCAGGCACGCACACCTTCGAACTACGGCCAGACTTGGCTCAGCGTTTCAAAAGTTAATAAACGATACCAAATAAATGCCAATCGTCCAGCCAGTTTCGTCATAAACTGCTGAATTGTTGATAAATAGATGATTTAACGGCGATATTTCTGGCGA
The DNA here is from genome assembly GCF_902706095.1 of Rhizobium sp. 18065. GTDB lineage: Bacteria > Pseudomonadota > Alphaproteobacteria > Rhizobiales > Rhizobiaceae > Allorhizobium. The sequence goes on along the minus strand of NZ_CACSJP010000004.1, from coordinate 118,827 downwards.
CAACAGGTTTTTGGCATTCAAGTGATGAAACCATTTGCGAAATAGGTGCTTGGTTGGTATCTTTTTAAGCAGTTGACATTGAGAGGCTCGACGAATGCGGATAGCGAAAAGCGTGGATTGCGCTTCCGGTGGCTGTTGGCCCGCCTGCCATCGTTTCGGTAAGGATCACCCATGAGCGCGACCCTTCCGCTGGATCAGCTGCAGGCCGTTCGTGGCGGTCCGCTATATGTCAAGCTTCGCAAGATGATTGAGGACGCCGTGTCCTCCGGTCGCCTGAAGCATGGCGATGCGCTGCCTGCCGAACGCGACATTGCCGACGCGGCCGCGATCAGTCGCGTCACCGTGCGCAAAGCCATCGACGACCTGGTCAACGACGGACTGCTCGTTCGCCGGCGCGGCTCCGGCACGTTTGTCGTCAAGCCTGTGCCGCGCATGCAGCAGCCACTGAGCCAGCTTACCTCGTTCACCGAGGACATGCGCCGGCGCGGCATGACGGCGGGATCGCACTGGATCGACCGTGGCCTGTATTTTCCGACCGCCGAGGAAACCATGATGCTGGGTCTGGTTGGCGGCGCAAGGGTCGCCCGGATCGAGCGCATTCGCACAGCCAATGACATGCCTATCGCACTGGAACGCACCAGCCTTCCCGACGATATCCTGCCCGATCCGGATGCCATGGATGATTCCCTCTATCTCCACCTGCGCCAGAGCGGCATCACGCCGGTCCGCGCCAACCAACGCATCTCCGCCGTTATCCTGAGGGATGACGAAACCAAGCTGCTTGGCGTCCCGCAGGGGTCTGCCGCGCTGTCGGTGCAGCGCATCGCCTATCTTGAAACCGGCCGCGTGATGGAAATGTCGCGCGCCCTCTACCGCAGCGACGCCTATGACCTGGTCGCAGAATTGACCATCGGATCTCCGTGACGCCGAACATTGAAAGACAAGCAATGCTGACGAAAATGCGAGAAGAAATCGACGAGATCCCGGCTGCCGCAGCGCGCCTTCTCAAGGAATCGTCTGAAGCCATCGGCGCATGCGCGGATGCGCTGCGCCAAAAGGATCCGAGCGTCGTCGTGACGATCGCCCGTGGATCGTCCGACCATGCGGCCTATTTCCTCAAATATGCCATCGAATTGCAGCTGGGCCTGCCCGTCGCTTCCCTCGGCCCATCGCTGGCCTCCATCTACGAAGCGCCGATGAAGCTGAAAAACGCTGCGGCCTTTGCCGTATCGCAATCGGGTGCAAGCCCGGACATCGTCGCGATGATGCGCGGTGCCAGGCTTGGTGGCGCAACAACGATCAGCCTGGTCAACACACTGCCCTCGCCGCTTGGCGACGCTGCAACCATCGCCGTCGACATCAAGGCCGGCCCGGAAATTGCCGTCGCGGCGACCAAGTCTTTCGTCAATTCGATTGTCGCAGGCCTCGCCATCATCGCTGGCTGGAGCGAAGACAAGGAGCTGGAAAGCGCAGTCTCTCGCCTGCCGGAGCATTTTTCGCAGGCGCTCAAGCTCGACTGGAGCGCGCTGATCGAGCCGCTGACCAATGCAGACTCTCTCTATATGCTCGGCCGTGGCCCGGCGCTGGCGATTGCTGCGGAAGCGGCGCTGAAATGCAAGGAAACCTGCGAACTGCATGCAGAGGCCTACTCCTCTGCCGAAGTCCTGCACGGCCCGGTCTCGATCGTCGGCAAGAATTTCCCGGTCGTCGGATTTGCCGCCCGTGACAAGGCGGAAGCCTCGATTGCCCAGACCATGTCGAAACTGGCCTCCAACAATGCCGCCTGCTTCATCACCTCCGACAAAACCGACAGCGCAAACCGCCTGCCGTTTATCGAGACCGGCCATCCGTTGACCGATGCGCTGATGTTGATCGTTCCCTATTATGGCATGGTCGAATCGCTTTCGCGTGCAAGGGGCTTCAATCCCGATAAACCCGTCGCCCTCAAGAAAGTCACCCAGACCCGATGACTGCCGTTTTTGCCATAACCGCCAGCCGTATCTTCGATGGGCAGAGCTTTTATCTGGACGCCGCCCTCGTTGTCGACGGCTCCAAAGTCGGCGCCATCATGCCACAATCGAAACTGCCAGCCGGCATGAAGACGCTTCCGGTCGGCAACAACCTGATTGCACCCGGCTTCATCGATCTGCAGGTCAATGGCGGCGGCGGCGTACTGTTCAACAACCAGCCGGATGTCACAGGCATCGAGACGATCTGCGCAGCCCACGCCAGTTTCGGCACGACGGCCCTGATGGTCACCCTGATCACCGATGTTCCCGACATCCGTGACATTGCGGTCGAGGCCGGTTGCCAGGCCGCGACCAACGCGGTTCCGGGTTTCCTCGGCCTGCATCTGGAAGGCCCGCATCTCTCGGTCGCCCGCAAGGGAACCCACGATCCGGCCCTGATCCGACCGATGACCGAAGACGATCTCCTCTATCTGGAGCGCAAGGCCGGAATGTTCGGCCTGCCGATGATGACCGTGGCCCCGGAAAGCGTCACGCCTGCCCAGGTCCGCCGCCTCGTCGCGGCAGGCTACCGCATCAGCCTCGGCCATACCGATTCCAAATGCGCGGCGATCGCAGACTATGTCGATGCCGGCGCAACAATGGTCACCCATCTGTTCAACGCCATGAGCCAGCTCGGCAACCGCGAGCCGGGTCTGGTCGGCGCCGGCCTCTCTTCGCCAGCCCTACATTGTGGCCTGATCGCGGACGGCTTCCACGTCGATCCGGTCACGATGCGGGTAGCGCTCGCCGCCAAACAGGGGCCGGCCCATATCTTCCTCGTCACCGATGCCATGTCGACCATCGGCACCGACAGCAGCGGCTTCGACCTCAATGGTCGTGCGGTCTATCGCCGTGACGGCCGCCTCACCCTGGCGGATGGCACTCTGGCCGGCGCCGACATCGACATGCTGTCATGCGTGCGCTTTGTGCATGAACGCCTCGGCCAGCCTCTCGAGGAGGCATTGCGCATGGCCAGCCTCTATCCGGCACAAGCGATTGCCGCCCCTTGCAAGGGCAGCCTGACGGTCGGAAACGACGCCGATTTTATCGTGCTCGGCGAAGAACTCGACCTTCTCTCAACCTGGATCGGGGGCGCTTGCGTCCATGAGGCCAATGCCGAACGACGGAAAGCCCGCGCATGATCGTCTGTTTCGACATCGGCGGCACCGCCATCAAGGGTGCCGTGGCTTACAGTGCCGACGATATCCGCCCCTTTCCGCGCCATCCGACTCCGATCCATGACTTCGACGCCTTTGTCGCGACACTGGCTTCGGTGATTGCCGAGGCCGGGGCGCGACCGGACTGCGTCGCGATCTCGATTGCCGGCGTCATCGATCCCGACACCTCGAATGCCGTCGTTGCCAATATACCCTGCATCCATGGGCGACCGCTGCAGGCCGATCTCGAACAGCGCCTTGGCCTGCCCGTGATCATTGCCAATGACGCCGATTGTTTCGTCCTCGCTGAGGCTAGCATCGGTGCTGCCAAGGGTCACCGTGTCGTTTTCGGCATCATTCTCGGCACCGGCGTCGGTGGCGGTCTGGTGATCGACGGCAAACTGATCAACAGCGACGGTGGCTTTGCCGGCGAGTGGGGCCATGGTCCCATTTCCGCAACAGAGGCCGGTGATCCACCGGCCAGCATTCCACGCTTTCAGTGCGGCTGCGGCCAGAAGGGTTGCATCGATGCGATCTGCAGCGCGCGCGGATTGGAAAAGCTGCACCAGCATCTGCATGGTGAACCGCTGACCAGCGAGGAAATCCTGTCGGATTGGCAAAAGGGCGATCCGCTGGCCGGACGCACCATCGATATCTATGTCGACATCATTGCCGATCCGCTGGCGCTGGTGATCAACCTGACGGGGACGACGATCCTGCCGGTCGGTGGCGGTCTGTCGAACGTTCCGGCTCTGATTTCCGCCATCGACACCACCGTGCGAACCCGCATCCTGCGGCGCTTCGAAAATCCGATCGTCATTCCAGCCGAATGCCGCGTCGAGCCCGGCCTGATCGGTGCTGCCGTCCTCGGCCTGAGCGCCGCCGAGGAAATGGGCAAGCGCCTGGAGACCATTTGATGGACATGCTGGTCAAGCTCTACGATTTGCAGCCCGATAACGGGCTCGATCAGCGCATGGACGGTCAGGGCATCACGCTGCGTCGCGCGCTGGTCCCGGAACTGAAATCGATCTGCGACTGGATCGAGCCCCGTTTCGGTTCCGGCTGGGCAGCAGAAGCGACAGCCGCCATCATGCGTCAGCCGGTCACCTGCTTCATTGCACATCAGGGACCGGTCCTGCTCGGTTTTGCCTGCCACGACGCGACGATGAAGGGTTTTTTCGGCCCGACAGGCGTCGACGAGGCAGCACGCGGCAAGGGCGTCGGGCATGCCCTGTTGATCACCACCCTGCTCGACATGCATGCGCAGGGCTATGCCTATGCGATCATCGGTGGCGCCGGACCGATGGAATTCTATCAAAAGAGCGTTGGCGCCGTGCCGATCGAGGGCTCGAAGCCCGGTATCTATCGCGGCATGATGCCGTCTTCGGCCCCGAACGGGGTCTCGGGCTAGACCTCAGCCAAGCTCAAGTGTCGTGATCGCAAACACGCCATCCGCTTCAATGGCCGGCGGCGTTCCGCGATACATGCGCGCCGTCATGAAGCCGCGATTGAAACCACACGCCGCCAGATGCGCACTGAACGCCTGCTGGTATTCCGGCACATCGACATGCACCGCAGTGCCGGCAAGGCGGTCAAGGCAGGCATTGAGCAGCGCTATGGCATCGGCCTCGCTGGTGGCAAACAGTGGTCCGATCTTGTAGCCATCGACACAAGGCCTCATGACCGCATAGCCATCAACATACTTGCCGTTACGGCTGACCATCACCTCACGAGGCACACCAAGCCACGCCTGCAGGAAATTGCCGCGTTCGGCCGGAAAAAACCGGCGATCAAAAGCGACGATCTCGGCCACATCGTCCGGCGCCGCAAGGCTGACAGACCGCTCAGCGACGACTCCGTTGTCGCCGGCACTGGCCACAGACCAACGGAAGGTCCGGTAGTGGGGAACGAAACCCATCCGGCGGTAATTCTCCTGTTGCTCGACCACCCCGTCGAGCCCGATCACCACATCGCCGAGATGCGCCATGCCGGCATCCCAGACCTGGCGGCCGAGGCCCCGTCCGCGAAACTCCGGATGGCAGATATAGAGCCCGATGAAGCCGAAGCCGCCGTAGGAGACCGTCGCAATGCCGGCGGCCAATCGGCCGTCGACCAGGCATCCGATAAAACCTTGCGGATCTACAGCCCGAAAAGCGGCAGCATCTTCCGACCCCGGGTTCCAGCCCTCGTCTGCCGCCCAGCCGACCAGTTGCTCGACTTCGCCCAATTTCAATACGCGGATTTCGGCAGAAGCCATATCCACCGTCACACCGCCATGGCAGCCGGCGAAAAACGCTCAAGCACGCCCAGATAGGGTTTGTCGATCGGCGTCGCGTAAGCGCCGCGTTTGGCGGTCGAAAGCCCGAGCGCGACGAGCGCTTCGGCCTGTTTGACGGCCGCCGCCACGCCATCGACCACCGGCACGCCGAATTCGCGCCGCAGTTCGAGCGTCAGGTCTGCCATGCCCGCACAACCAAGAACGATGGCCTCGGCTCGGTCGTCGCGAAGGGCCGCGATGATCTCGCTACGCAGCCGGTCACGCGCATTGGAATTCGGATCTTCGAGCGACAGCACCGGCACGTCGGCGGCCCGCACCTTGCAGCGTCCGCTCATGCCATAGCGATGCACCAGATGCTCGACCGGCAGCCGCGAACGCTCCATCGTGGTGACGATGGAAAAACGCTGCGCTATGAAGGATGTCGCGGCCACCGCCGCCTCGCAGATGCCGATGACCGGTATCGAGGCCAGAGCGCGCGCCGCATCAAGCCCCGTGTCGTCGAAGCAGGCGATGACAATTGCCTGCGCCCCTCGCCGTTCCGCCTTGGCGATTTCGACCAATAACCCCGGAATGGCAAAGACCTCGTCGTAATAGCCTTCGATCGACACAGGGCCCATCGACGAGGTGATCGCCTCGATCTCGGTCCCGGCATTCGCTACGCGCCTTGCTGCGTCTGCGATCGTCGCCGTCATACTGGCGGTCGTATTTGGGTTGATCACTGCGATTTTCATGCGTTCAGCCCTGGTTCCTGCGCCGGCTCATGCCGACGATCAGGCCAAGTGTTCCCGCAATCACGAGGAAGGAAAAAACCGTCGTCACGGTGCCGAGCGCATACAGCACCGGCGTCGTTACATTGGTCGTCATGCCGTAGATCTCCAGCGGCAGCGTGTTGTAGGTCCCGGCCGTCATCAGGGTGCGGGCGAATTCGTCATAGGAGAGCGTGAAGCCGAACAGGCCGACCCCGATCAGGCTGGGCGCGATGATTGGCAGCACGACATGGGCAAAGGTCTGCCACGGCGTGGCGCCGAGATCGCGCGCCGCTTCTTCATAGGCGGGAGAGAAGCGATTGAAGATGGCAAACATGATCAAGACGCCGAACGGCAGCGTCCAGGTCAGATGCGCGCCGAAGCCTGACGAATACCACGCCGGCTGCAGCCCGATCTGCTGGAACAGCACGCCGATGCCGAGCGAAATCACGATGGACGGCACAACAAGGCTGGCAACCGAAAGATAGAACAAAGCCGTCCCGCCAACAAATTTGCGCCGGAACGCAAGGCCGGCCAGCAGCGACACAACCACCGTCACCACCATGACCATCAGCCCGAGCATCAGCGAACGCCGGAACGAACCGCCGAAATCGCCGACCGCCTGGGTCTGGAACAGGTTGATGAACCAGTGGACGGAGACACCGTTCAGCGGGAAGGTCAGGCCACCATTTGGACCCTGGAAGGACAGGATCAGGATCGCCGATAGTGGTCCATAGAGGAAGAGGACAAACAGGGCGAAGAAGATCGCCAGGACGTAGAATTCGCGGGAGCGGGTTTCGCTGTTCATGCTCAGAGTTCCTTGCGGATATCGACGACGCGCAGGATGGCGGCAACCATCATCAGCACGATGATCAGAAGAACCACGGCATTGGCCGCCGCCGCCGGATATTGCAGCAACGACATCTGGTTCTTCATCATCAGCGCAACAGAAGCGCTCTGGCCGCCGGACATCACCTGCACGGTGGAGAAATCGGCCATGACCAGCGTCACGACAAAGATCGTGCCGATCGCCATGCCGGGCTTGGCCAGCGGGATGATGACATTGGTCAGCGTCTGCCAGCCGGAGGCGCCAGCATCACGCGCGGCCTCCATCAGCGACCGGTCGATGCGCATCATCGTGTTGAAGATCGGGGTGACCATGAACAGTGTGTAGAGATGCACCATGGCAAGCACCACGGCGAAATCGGAATAGAGCAGCCACTCGATCGGCTGCGGAATGATGCCGGCGCCGACGAGAGTATTGTTGATCAGCCCGTTGCGCCCCAGCACTGGGATCCAGGAGATCATCCGGATGATGTTCGACGTCAGGAACGGTACCGTGCAGACGAGAAACAGCACCATCTTCATAGACGAGGTGCGTATGTGGAAAGCCAGGAAATAGGCGACCCAGAAACCGATGAACAAGGTGATTGCCCAGACGATGAAGGCGAATTTCAGCGTGTTGAGATAGGTCTTCCAGGTGACCCAGGAGCCCAGTGTCTCGGTATAATTGAAGGTGACGAAATCAGGATACATCTGGGCAAAGTCGTAGTCCCAGAAGCTGACGACACTTATCATCAGGATCGGCAGTAGCAGGAACCCGCCGAGAATGAGGGTCAGAGGTAGTGCCTGCAGATAGGCGGGCAGCCACGACGGCAGCTTGATGACGCGCCTCGGCTTCGGCTCGCCGACGCCTATGAACCGCACTGTCGCCATGGTTTCCGTCTCCTGTTTATGGGGAAAACCCCCTCTGGCTGCCGCCATCTCCCCCACAAGGGGGGAGACAGGATCTCGATGGCACCCTGCCTTCTCGCCGTTGGTACCCTGTCACACGTCTCGAGATGAGCGGTGGCTACGAGTATCCCTCCCCCTTGTGGGGAGGGTGGCCGGCAGGCCGGGAGGGGTTTGACGCCTCAGGCCGCGATGAATTCGTTCCAGCGGCGAACCATGTAGCGGTCTTCGTCCATCACGGAGTTCCAGCACGCGACCTTGCCCATGCGCTCTTCGAAAGAGCCGCCATCGCGCACAGCACCGGCCTTTTCCATGACCTTGCCGTCCGGTGCGACGATATCGCCCTGGGCGGCCTTGCCCTCGATCCAGTAGCCCCATTCGTCAGCCGACATGTGTTCCTTGGCGGTTTCCATGGCAGCGGAGTAGTAACCCTGACGGTTGAGATAAGCGCCGACCCAGCCGGACGTGTACCAGTTGATGTATTCATAGGCAGCGTCGAGCTGGGCGCCCTGCAGGTGCGAGGCGAGACCCAGACCACCGCCCCACGAACGATAGCCTTCCTTGAGAGGCTGGTACTTGCAGGCGATGCCCTTGCCGCGGACGGCGGCAACGGCTGGCGACCACATCGACTGGATGACGACTTCGCCCGATGCCATCAGGTTGACCGACTCGTCGAAGCTCTTCCAGAAGGCGCGGAACTGGCCGTCCTGCTTGGCCTTGATCAGGAATTCGATGGTCGCATCGATTTCCGCCTTGGTCATGTTGCCCTTGTCGGCATACTTGATGTTGCCCATGGCTTCCATGATCATCGCGGCATCCATGATGCCGATCGACGGGATGTTCAGGATCGAGGTCTTGCCCTTGAAGGCCGGATCCATGATGTCGGCCCAGGTGGTGATTTCACGACCGACGAGGTCGGGACGGATGCCGAGCGTATCGGCGTTGTAGATGGTCGGAACCATCGTGAACAGTTCGGTCTCGCTCTTGGCAAAGGTCTTGTCACCGGCCTTTTCGACATAACCGACGGTGTGCGGCGCGGTGCCCTGGGCGATGACGCTGTCTGCCGTAAGCTTGCCGTTCTTGAACAGTGGAACGATCTTGTCGTAATATTTCAGCTTCTTGACATCCATCGGCTGAATGACGCCGGCCGGAAACACCTTCTTCAGGATCCAGTATTCGATGTCGGCGATATCGTAGGAATTCGGCTGGGTCACGGCGCGCTGGGCGGCGGCGTCCGAGTCCGTCGCCGTCATTTCTAGCGTGATGCCGAGGTCGGCCTTGCACTTTTCGGCGATCGCATTGAGGTTCGACACGCCGGTACCGAACTGGCGCAGGGTGATCGGGTTCTGCGCCCAGATGGTCGGGAAACCGGTGATGACGCCGGAGCCGGCAGCAAGGCCGGCAGCAGCAGATGCCGTCTTCAGAAGCGAGCGGCGGCTAATTCCCTTTGTTGGCTTGGTTGTCTCTGACATGCGCTGTTCTCCTGGTTTTGCTATTGTTGATTCAGTTGCCGATGCGTCCGAGGACGATCGAATCCGTGTCATCCCATGACAGGGTGACGACCTCGCCAACCTTGACGGGGGTCGCGAAGAAGGCCGCGTCGGTGAGGACCGCGGTAAACTCGTCGGTGAAGGCGGTGGTGATCGTCAGCTTCACCTTGGCACCGAGATATTCGAGATTGGAAATGATCCCGTCGAAACCAAGCCCGGGAGCTGGTGCAGCGCCCAGACGGACATGATCCGTGCGGATAGCGATATCGGCGGTTTCGTCTTCGACCGGCGCCGTCCCCTTGGCGAAGAAGCGACCACCGCCGCTGACCTCGATGAAAAGACCTGTTTCGGTGCGCTCAACGATCCGCCCAGACAGCACATTGTGATCACCCATGAAACGCGCGACGAAAGCGGTCGCAGGCGCCTCGAACACCACACGCGGATGCGCCGCCTGCTCGATGCGCCCTTCGTTCATCACCACGATCAGGTCAGCCAGCGCCATGGCCTCCTCCTGGCTATGGGTCACATGCACGAAGGTGATGCCGAGCGAGGTCTGCAGCTTCTTCAGTTCTGCCCGCATGCGGATCTTCAGGAACGGATCGAGCGCCGACAGCGGCTCGTCGAGCAGCAACGCCTCGGGATTGGTGATCAGCGCGCGCGCCAGAGCGACACGCTGCTGCTGGCCACCGGAAAGCTGGGCGGGACGGCGCGTGGCATAGGGCTCGAGCTGCATCAGCTTCAGCATGTCCATTGCCTTGCGGCGGCGCTCTTCCTTGTCGACGCCCTTCATCTTCAAACTGAAGGCGACATTGTCGACAAGATCGAGATGTGGAAACAGCGCGTAGGACTGGAACATCATCGCCGTGCCGCGCTTGGCGGGAGGCAGGTCGGTCACAACCGCATTGCCGAGACGCACATCGCCGGAGGAGATGCTTTCGTGGCCTGCAATCATACGGAGCGTCGATGTCTTGCCGCAACCTGACGGGCCGAGCAGGCAGCAATAGGTGCCGGCCGGTATTTTCAGGCTGATGGCATGCACCGCTGTGGTGTTGCCGTAAACCTTGGAGACGGCGGCGATATCGATCTCTGCTGCTTTGCTCATGATAGCTCCCTGATCTGCCCGATAAGGGATGCATAAGCTGTGCCAGTTTCAGTCTGCGGCGCTAAGTGCTTGGATTCGCAATAGCCATTGTGCACTGCGCAAAAGACATGAGCAGACAGAGAACATGTATGCACAAAAAATAATCGATTGCGACCAATCGGTACAGCAGATTGTATGCAATATGAAAAAGCGATCACAGACAATGCGGGTTTCAATTTTCCGTAGCTGCCGCTAAATAGAGGCAACACCGGATTGAACAATGTCTCTCAAAGCCACGTCTCACCGCCAACTCGACCAGAACCAGGAAGATCGCGCCCGCGCCATCCGCGACGCGCTGCGTGACGCGATTGTCGACAGACGCCTCGCGCCGGGCACGAAACTCTCCGAGGCGGAAGTGGGAACCCTGTTCGATGTCAGCCGCACGGTCGTGCGCGACGCCTTGCAGATGCTCGCCTTCGAGGGCCTGGTGCGCACGGAGCGCAACCGCGGCGCTTTCGTCTCCAATCCGAGCACCGAGGAGGCTCGCCAGGTCTTTGCGTCACGACGCCTGATCGAAGCCGGTATCATTGCAGTTGCCGCCGAACGGCTGACGCCTGCGGACATCGCCCAGTTTCGAGAACAGCTGCGCGAAGAGGAAAGACACCGGACCGAGCGCGGCGCCAGCGCCCGCCGCGCCGAGATTAAGGCATCCGGCGATTTCCATCTGCTGCTTGCCAAGGTCGCCGGCAATGCCGTGCTGGAAAAGTTCATGGACGAGCTCGTGGCCCGCTCCTCGCTGGTGATCGCGCTTTATGGCCGCACCGGCGTCTCGAGTTGCGGCCATGACGAACATGGCGACATTCTCGATGCTCTGGAAAAAGGCGACATTGCCCGCGCCACGCATCTGATGATGCATCATATCGACCACATCGAGGCCGACCTCGACCTTGCGCTCAGCGAGACCCGAACGCTGAAGGATGCCCTGGCGCTCTGAAGGTGTGAGTTGGACGGTTCAGTTCAGCCACAGATGGATCAGTGCCGCCTCCGGCGTTTCAGCCCCGCCGTTTTCTACGCCCGCGGCCCATAACCCGGCACCGGCCGCATAAGCGCCGGGCTGCAAGCCGCCAGCCTCGCATTGGCTGACCGCACGCACGCGCTTGCCGCCGGACACCGCCGTCGCAAGCGCAGCAAGCACCGCCTGATCCGACATAGCAGTCCCTGACCCGAAGACCCGCAACACCGCACCATCGAGCGCATCGAGCGCCGCAGCAAGGAATGCCCCTTCCACGCCGGGAGACAGGGACAGAATGGCCAGGCGCTTGTCGGAAAACAGGCGCGATTGCGCCGGCTCCAGCGGTGCTTGAGGCTGGGAACAGAACGCATCCTCGGCCTGGCTGTCATGTTTGACCAGACCGGCCGCAGGCAGCAGTTTGCCGGCAAAAGCCAGGAACACGCCGGCGCCCGGGGCAAGGGCAGTGCCGATTGCGAGAGCGAGATTGCCCTCGGCGTCGGCATTTTGGCCAAGCGGCTTCATCGAGCCGCAAAGCACCACGCGCCGCTCTTCGCCTGCCAGAGCCTGTGACAGGGCGGCACCGGTGAAGGACATGGTGTCGGAGCCATGCGTGACGATCACCGGCATGTCGGGATGCGACCGGATCACGTTCAATATGACGTTCCAGTGGCTGGGGCCGACATCGGCACTGTCGAGCAGCGGGTCGAAGATATGGCGAACGAGGGTGATCCCCGTCGGCAGCATCGCCTCCAGCGCGGCCTCCACCATGCCGGCCTGCGGAGCAAGGCCGTCCGGTGTCGGCACCATGCCGATCGTTCCTCCCGTATGGATAAGCAACAGCTTCATTCGCGTCTCCCTGCCTTTGTCGGCGCCCTTGCCTATGCGTGAGGCGCCGTCTTAGGCGAGCATATGGCCAAGATCAATGCAGAGGGGGAAGCGAGGAATGTCGCCATGACCCGATGATATGAAACAGCCGGGTCATGGCGGGCAGTAGAGTTATGCCTTGTTGCGCGAGGCGATATAGGCCCGCCAGCCACCAAGTTCGGTCACGTCCTGCGCATTCTGGATGGCGTAGGGTTCGCACAGGAAGCCGGAGACCTGGCTGCCATCGTCCAGCGTCACCTTGCCGATCCCGAGCGGTGCCGGAATATTCTGCACGAAACGTCCGAAGACAGCCGGCGTCACCTTCCAAACCTCGACCTCCAGCCCTTTGCCCACGAACCCCGGCTCCCGGATCAGACCGGGCTTCGGCGGCACGGTATTCGGCAGGACGAAGAGACGATAGTCGCCCGCCGTGCGGCAGGTTTTCACCAGCCGACCACCGGGGCCGGTCAGTTCGTGGTTGAGCGGCATGCCGGTCAGATGCGCACCGACCACCATGATCGGGACAAGACCATCGTCCGGTTCCGCAACCCGGCTGGCTTCGGGAATGACGGCAGACTTGTCCTTGCCCATGCCTGGGGCCAGTGCCCGGTGCATGGCATCGGCAAACGTAGCCAGTGCATCGTCGGAAAAGCACGGGCCAAACAGCGTCACGCCGGCGGGCAGGTGATCGTCGGAATCGAAGCCGGCTGGAATGGCAATCGCCGCATAGCCGAACAGGTTTGCGAAATTGGTGTAACGACCGAAATGACCATTGCGCACGATCGGATCGGCCAGCATCTCGTCGACCGTGTAGGTCGTCGGCGATGTCGGCAGCATCAGGATGTCGAGCTTTTCCCATTCGACCAGCGTCTTTTGCCTGAGTGCGCCAAGCTTGTACTGCCCCTCGAAAGCGGCAACGGCATCATAGGCCTTGGCACCTTCGATGATCGTGCGCACCGTCGGGTCGAAATCATCGGCATTGCTGCCGATGAAGTCCTTCACGGCAGCCAGCCGCTCGGCAACCCAGGGCCCATTGTAGAGCAGTTCGGCCGCCTGACGAAACGGCGCATAGTCGAAGGGCACGATGATAGCACCCAGCGATTTCGCGCGTTCGATCGCCGCATCGTAAAGCGCTTCGACCCGCTTGTTTCCGAAAAACTCGCGCTCTGCGCCATCAAGTACGCCAATCCTGAGGCCAGCGGCCGGCAGGCTGGCCGGAACCGCCTTGCGGGAATAGGGATCGCCAGCCTCATAACCGTCCATCACCCTGCGGATCGCCACCCCGTCACCGACAGTCGCGGCGAAGACCGTCACCACATCGACGCTGCGGCAGGCCGGCACGACACCGACATTCGGCACCAGTCCGGGCGTCGGCTTGATGCCGACGAGGTTGTTGAACGCAGCAGGCACACGACCGGAACCGGCGGTATCCGTACCCAGCGCAAAACTTGCGAGGCCCGAAGCGACGGTCACGGCGGAACCGGAAGACGAACCACCCGAGACATAGGCCTTGTCGAAGACCGAGCGTGGCGCGCCATAAGGCGAACGCGTACCATTGAGGCCAGTGGCAAACTGGTCGAGATTGGTCTTGCCGATCACAAATGCACCGGCCGCTTTCAGCCGGGCAACGACGGTGGAATCGATTGTCGGATCATAGGCAAAGGCCGGGCAAGCCGCAGTCGTCGGCAGGCCGGCAACGTCAATATTGTCTTTCACCGCAAACGGCACGCCCCAAAGCGGCAGGCTGTTCGGCTCCGGCGCCCGCGCCATAAGGTCTTTGGCAGCCGTTCGCAGAACATCATCCGGCGTCTCGGTGATGAAAATTGCCGGATCGTCGGATGCCCTGCGACGGGCGATCACCTCTTCGACAAGGTCAAGCGGTGAAAGACCCGCAGCATAGGCGGCCTTGAGCGACGAAAGATCGAGTATGGTGGGGAGCATCAGATTTCCTCCAGCACGACCAGCACATCGCCGGCCTTGACGTTGCGCCCCGGACCGGCGCGAAGATCGCGAACAGTGCCTGCGGCGTGAGCGGTGACGTTGATTTCCATTTTCATGGATTCGATGATGGCAAGCGTATCGCCGGGGGCGACCGTCTGTCCCTGTTCGACCAGCACTTTCCAGATATTGCCGGGCACGGCGCTTTCGACCCCGAAGCAGCCCTCGGGAATATCTCCGCAAAGGCCGGGCCCGGCACCCTCATCGACGATGAAACTGTCGAGCCCCTGCTCCTTCCAGCGCAGGCGTTCGGCTTCGAACGCCGCCTGCTGCTTCTGCTTGAACGCGCCGATGCTCGCGGCATTGGCGGCAAGTTCGGCCTCATAGGCCGCATAGGAAAACTCGCCCTCCTCGATCCTGATCGGATAGCCACCATGCGGAAACGCTGCGCGCGCTTCCGTCAACTCCTCATGGCTGACAGGAAAGAAGCGGATCTGGTCGAAGAAGTCGAGCAGCCAGGGCTTGTCCTTGTGGAAGACCGGTGTTTGGTGCCAGGTGTTCCACACCTGGATGGTGCGGCCGAACAACTGATAGCCTCCGGGCCCCTCCATGCCGTAGATGCACATATAAGCGCCGCCGATCCCGACCGCGTTTTCCGGCGTCCAGGTGCGCGCCGGATTGTACTTGGTGGTGACCAGCCGATGACGCGGGTCAAGCGGGGTAGCCACCGGCGCACCGAGATAGACATCGCCGAGCCCCATGACCAGATAGGAGGCGTCGAAGATCGTGTCCTTCACCGCCTGCTCGTCGGCAAGGCCGTTGATCCGGCGGATGAACTCGATATTCGACGGGCACCAGGGCGCATTCGGACGCACGAGTTCCTGATATTTCCGCATCGCCAGTTCCGCCTGCGGATCATTCCACGACAGCGGCAGATAGACCGTGCGGCTCGGCACCGTCACCGCCTGCGCCGGCGGCAGGCCCGCCTCGATCTCCTGCAGCAGACCGAGCAGGCGGCTGCGGGTGAGCGTCGTTCCGTCATAATGGATCTGCAGCGAGCGGATGCCGGGCGTCAGATCGATCAGCCCCGGCAGCTTTGCCGCCTTCACCGCCTGCATCAGCAGATGAACGCGCAGGCGCAGCGCGATGTCGAGCTGCATCTCGCCATATTCCACCAACAGATTGTCGTCGCCCTGCCGGCGGTAGACGACCGGCACCGGACCGCTCATGCTGGTGGCGAGGATTGGGGAACCGGTGGCGAATGCCAGACGAGAGGTTAACGCTATGGCTTCGTGAACACCCCCCTCTGCCCTGCCGGGCATCTCCCCCACACGGGGGGAGATCTGCGCCACGCCGGCCTCTTCACTTTCAGAAAGCAACCTCGCCCCGATTTCAGCCGAAGCGGCAGGCGAAACTGCGGCATCCCTGATCTCCCCCCGTGTGGGGGAGATGTCCGACAGGACAGAGGGGGGTGCAGCCACCATGACACTCGAACCATCAATGCCCACATCGCCATCCCGCGCCACCGGGTGAAACCTAATCCTGTCGCCCGGCTTGAACTGGCCCATTTTCCATTGCTCGTCAGCGGCTATGACCGCCGGGCAAACGAAACCGCCGAGACTGGGACCATCCGGCCCGAGAATGATCGGCATGTCGCCGGTAAAATCGATCGAACCGATCGCATAGGCGTTGTCATGCAGGTTGGACGGATGCAGTCCCGCCTCGCCGCCATCGGTGCGCGCCCATTTCGGCGCAGGCCCGATCAGCCGGACACCGGTGCGGGCGGAGTTGAAATGCACCTCGTATTCGGTCGAAAACAGGGTCTCGATATCCTCCTCAAGGAAGAAATCGGGAGCGCCATGCGGGCCATAGACCACACCGACGGACCATTCGCGCGACAGGATCGCTGGTTCATCCGCAGGCTTGCTCGGTTCCTGAGCCGCCCTTGCCAGCCGCAGAACATGGCCGGCGCGCAAGGTGCCGGTGGCATTGCCGCCGAACTGGCCAAGCCCGAACGTGGCGCGCGATCCAAGCACGACGGGTGCCGCAAAGCCGCCTGCCACCGCCAGATAGGCACGCTGCCCCGCCCCTTGGATGCTGCCGATAGCCAGCGTCTGCCCGGCCCTCACCATCACCGCCGTACCATGCGGCACCGGATTGCCGTCCAGCATCATCGGCATCACCGCACCGGCAAGCGCCACGACCACATCGGAGACGAATTTCAGCATCGGGCCGGAAACCGTCAGCTCCAGCGCTGTCGTCTCGTCACCATTGCCGACAAGCCGATTGGCATGGCGGAAGGATCGCTCGTCCATCGGACCACTTGGCGGCACGCCGACATGCCAGAGGCCGATCCGCCCCGGCAATTCCTGCAGGCTTGATTGTGCACCAGGCGCGATCACCTCGATCACATCGGGCACAAAATCGAAATCCTTCAATGCCGTGGTCGCAACATCACCACTGTTGAAAAGCTCCGACGCCGCAATGGCTTTCAGATATTCCAGATTGGTCTCGATGCCCGAAAGTGCCGTGCCCTCGAGTGCCGTTGAAAGGGCTGCAATCGCCGACGCACGATCATCGGCAGAGACGATGACCTTGGCTAGCATAGGATCGTAATATGGCGTCACATCCGTGCCGGTCTCGATCCATCCGTCGACGCGCACGCCGGCCGGAAACACCACTTCGGTCAGCAGGCCGGCACTCGGCCGGAAATCCGCATGCGGCATCTCGGCATAAATCCGCGCCTCGATCGCCGCACCTTTCGGCGTAAGTGTTTCCTTACCGGTCAGCACATCTTCGCCGGCCGCCTGGCGGATCATCCACTCGACCAGGTCGATGCCGAACACCGCCTCCGTCACCGGATGCTCGACCTGCAAACGCGTATTGACCTCAAGGAAGTAGAACTCCTCGCGGGCCGGGTCGTAGATGAATTCCACCGTGCCGGCGGACGCGTATTTGACCTTCCGGCCAAGCGCCACGGCCGCAGCATGCAGGCTGGATCGCACGACGTCGGACAGTCCGGGCGCCGGTGTTTCCTCGATCACCTTCTGGTTTCGCCGCTGCAAAGAGCAGTCGCGTTCGCCGAGCGCGATCACACGGCCCTGGCCGTCGCCGAAGATCTGCACCTCGACATGGCGGGCCTTGGCCACGAAACGTTCGAGATAAACGCGGGCATCGCCAAAACTCGATTTCGCCGTGCGCTGCACGCTGTCGAACGATGCCTTCAGGCTCTCCGCATCGTGACACAGCGACATACCGATGCCGCCGCCGCCGGCAGTCGACTTCAGCATCACGGGATAGCCGATCTCCTCGGCCGCCATCAGGGCTGCCTCACGGTTGTCGAGCAGGCCGGAGCCCGGAAGCAGCGGCACGCCACTGTCGCGCGCCAGTTCACGCGCCGTATGTTTCAGGCCGAAATCGGCGATATTGGCCGGGCTCGGGCCGATGAAAACGATGCCCTCTGCCTTCAGCCGCTCGGCAAAGCCGATGTTTTCCGAGAGGAAACCATAGCCGGGGTGGACGGCTTGCGCGCCCGTCTGCCTGCAGGCGGCAATCACCGCGTCGACATTCAGATAGCTCTCCGAAGCCGGTGCCGGCCCGAGTCGCACTGCCTCGTCGGCCATCAACACGGCCTTGGAAAACCGGTCGGCATCGGAATAGACCGCCACCGAGGCGATCCCCATTTTCTGCAGCGTGCGAATGACACGCACCGCGATCTCGCCGCGATTGGCAATGAGTACCTTGTTGAACATCAGGCGTCCTCACCATCCCAGACGAGCACGCGCACCGGCGTCGGATCGAAGCCGTTGCAGGGATTGTTGATCTGCGGGCAATTGGAAATCACCAGCAGCACGTCCATCTCGGCCTTCAGCTCGACATAGTCGCCCGGCGCCGAAATACCGTCGACGATGGTCATCTCCCCGCTCGGCTCGATGGGCACATTCATGAAGAGATTGATGTTGGGCACGACATCGCGCTTGCTCATGCCATGCTTGGAGACTTCGATGACAAAGTTGTCCCGGCACGCGTGCAGATATTTGACGCTGTGGCCAAAGCGCACCGTATTGCTCTCGCAGGAGCAGGCACCGGCGGATGTGTCATGACGACCGCAGGTATCGGCGGTCATGGTCAGCATCACCCGGCCTTCGTTGGAGATGACCCTCGTGCCGGTGGAGATGTAGGCCGCCCCATGCTCCCGCAACGTGTCCTGGCTGGAATAGCGCTCGGAGAAATCGGCGGCATTGTAGAACAGCGTGTCGATCGCCTGCTGGCCGTAGCTGTCTTCGATGCGCACGGTCTGCCCCGCCCTGACGACGGTAGAGAACGGCGCCTCCGCCGGAATGTAGTGGTCCTGCACTGCGTTGGAGAGCGTGCGGGCGGCGGACGTCTGGATAAAATTGTTCATGGCTCCGCTCCTCTCAGATCGCTGCAAACGCATTGTTTTCAAACCCGCGAACGGCCTCGGCGGTGGCGGTCCGGCAAAGATCGTCTGCCGCCGGCTCGACGGCCGCGATGCGGGTGACCGTCACCGGATTGGGCGCATAGACCGGGTTGGGATCGAGCGGATGCGGGCAATTGGAAAAACCGACGATCATGTCCATCTCGGCGCGTAGCTCGACGTAGTCACCTTCCGCCACCAGATCGGGCCTCCAGTGAAACACGCCTTCGGCGTCGACACGAACCGGCGCGAACAAGGCGAGCGCCGCCGGGATGTCGCGCTTGTCGAGGCCTGCCTTGGTGGCGAGCAGCACGAGATTGTCCCGGGTATTGCGCAGGGCAGGACCATTGGCGCCGGCATATTTCTTCGCATTCGACGCAGTCGTCGAACCGCCCATCAGGCAGTCATGCGCGCCCGACGAATCCTCGACGATCGAGAACATCACCTTGCCCATGTCGGAAAAGATCACCCGGCCCTTGCCGAGCCCGGTCGTCCACTGCACCTTGACCGTATCCGGCAGGTTCATGCGCTCGGTAGTATCGACAGCGTTCCAGGCGACGACGGAGACAGTCGAGTGACCCTGATCGAGCGTGATGCGCAAGACCTCGTTGGTCCTGACACGGGTTGACCAGTACCAGGCACCCGGAATGACCTCGCGGTGCAGGATAGCGCTGTCCGCGATCGCAGGCGCCGGTTTCTCGCTCTTGGCCGGCAAGGCCTTCGGGGCAAATTCAAGCCCCTTCTTCTGATGCTCTTCGTAGCGCGCACGGTTTTCGGCAATTTCTTCGGGGGAACGTCTGAAATGCACGGTTCATCTCCTATCATCGGGTGGCCGGGTCGTCCCGGCTAGTGACCTTGGCTAGGAACCGGGCCGTCCCGGTCGGGTCGAATGAGAGAAGCCTCGCCCGCCTTGCGGGGGGGCCAGATGGTTATGTCCTTGGTGATACTGGCGCCGTAGCGCAACTTTTCCTCCGGCCGGTCGCGCGGTCGCTCGAAGGCAACGACCCGCGTCGCCAGCGTGAAAGCCTCGCGCATGTCATGCGTGACCATGACCACGGTCATCGGCGCGCCGTGCCAGAGGCGCTTCATCAACACATGGATCTCGGCCCGGATGCCCGGATCGAGCGCACCGAAGGGTTCGTCGAGCAGCAGGACCTTGGGTCGCATGACCAGCGCCTGGGCAAGCGCAAGCCGCTGCTGCATGCCCCCGGAAAGCTGGGCCGGATATTTGTCTTCGGAACCCGAAAGGCCGACGGCTGCAATCATCGCAAGGGCCTCATCGACCGCCTGTCGCCGTACCGCGCCGAATAGCCTCGCACTCAGGCGCGCCGCCCTGAGCTCCTTGCCGAGCAGCACATTGCCAAGCACGGTCAGGTGCGGAAACACCGAATAGCGCTGGAAGACGACGCCGCGATCCGGCCCCGGCTCCGCCGGCAAAGGCTCGCCGTCGAGAAGGATCCTGCCACGGGTCGGACGCTCCTGGCCAAGCAGCATGCGCAGGAACGTGGTCTTGCCGCAGCCGGATGGACCGACCAGTGCCACGAAGGCGCGAGAAGCAATGTCGATCGACACGTTCTCCAGCACGATCTGGTCGCCATATTCCTTCCAGACGTCCTTGATGCTGATCGCGCTCATGCCTGCTTCTCCAGCTCCGACCAGGGGAAGACAGCGACGCGCAGGCGGTCGAGCAGGTAGTCGGTCAACACGGCAAGCAGCGTGATCCACAGCACGTAGGGAAAGATCACATCCATCGCCAGATAGCGGCGAACCAGGAAGATGCGGTAACCGAGACCACTATCGGACGAAATCGCCTCTGCTGCGATCAGGAACAGCCATGCGGGCCCAAGCTGCAGGCGCAGGCAGGTCAAAAGCCGTGGCAGGATCTGCGGCAGCACGACACGCAAGGCGATCTGCCAGGAATTGCCGCCCAGCGTTTCGGCCTTGATGATCTGTTCGCGCGGCAACTCCAGCGCTTTCAGCGCCAGATCGCGGATCATGATCGGCGCGACCCCGATGACGATCAACGTCACCTTGGAGGCTTCGCCAAGTCCCATCACGATGAACAGGATCGGCAGCAGAGCCAAAGGCGGCACCATCGAGACCGCCGCGACAAATGGCGCCAGCAGCGCACGCAGATATGGCAGCATGCCGATCAGCATGCCGATGATCAGCGCAATCAGCGTCGAGATGCCGAGCCCGGCAGACAGGCGCAGCAGGCTCGCCACAGTATCGGCCCAGAGAATGTAGTCGCCCGTGCGCGGATCGGCGACAAAGGCCAGCCGATTGATCGCCTCGGCAAATCCGGCAAAGCCAGGCAGAAGCTTGTCATTGGCATTGTCCGCCAGCCGCGCCGCCGAACCCATGGCATAGGCGATCAGCACAAGGGCGAAAGGCGCAAGCGTCAGCGCCAGACGGGCGCCATTGCTCGGCCGTGCATTGATCCAGCGCATCGGGAAACCTCCATCGAAGACAGCCAGGGGCCGGGCGATAATTGCCCGGCCTCGCTGAAATCAGAGCGCGCCCTTGGCGGCTGCATCCATGTAGGTGGCGGTGAAGCGGAACTTGACGTTCTCCTTGTCGCCAAGCACCGAGCCGTCCGGCATTTCGATGCCGATCACGTCGGCCGAAGCAGCACCGCTGCCGAGCAGACCCTTTTCGAACAGGAAGGCCCGCACAAGGTCCATGGTCTTCGACAGATCCGGCGATGTGGTGAAGGCCACCGCATCGGCTGCCTTGTCGAACAGCTTGGTTGCCGCCATCTGGCTTTCGAAGCCGGCAAGATCAGTCCCGGAGGCAGCACCCATTGCGGTCCGCGCCGCCTTGCCTTCATCCGTGTCGGCGGTCATCACGGCCATGGTGTCGTACCAGATGCCGGCAAGCGCCTTGCCGAAATCGGGATTATCCTTGAGCACATCGGAATTGGCGACCATCAGGTCGATGATCTCGCCGGGGATCTGCGAACTGTCGAACACCTTCTTGGCCGACGGATCCTCCATGATGCTGGCGACCAGCGGGTTCCAGGTCACGACAGCGTTGACGTCGTCGGCCTTGTAGGCGCCGACCATGTCGGCATCCGAAGTATTGACCACCTTCACGTCACGCTCCGAGGAACCAATGGTCTCGAGCGCGCGCGCCAGCAGGTAGTGCGACACGGAAAACTCGACCAGATTGACGTTCGAACCCTTGATATCCTCGAGCTTGTCTTTGCCCTTCAGGATGACCGCGTCATTGCCGCTGGAAAAATCACCGACGATGACGGCAGTCGTATCCACGCCACCGGCAGCCGGGATCGACAGGCCGTCCATATTGGTCAGCGTGACCGCATCGAAGGCGCCGGCAGTGTATTGGTTCATCGACTCAACATAGTCGTTGAACTGTGTCACCTCGATATTGATGCCGTATTTGTCGGCCCACTTCTTCACGATGCCCTTGTCGTTGGCATAGCCCCATGGCATCCAGCCGACATAGATCGACCAGGCAACCTTGAAATCCTTCTTCGCTTCGGCCTGCGCCGGACCAAGACCGGACAGCGCGATCGCTGATGTCAACGCGGCGATGGAAAGAAGCTTCGAAAAAGTCTGCATTGAAATTCCCCTTTTTGTTTTGTCCAAAAAGGGATCGGCATAGACCAGCGCCGCCAATCCCTTGGCTAACGAGGTCTCCCGGGCTTTTATCCCGCCGTGCATCCGACAAGGATGTCTCCCCTGCCGGTGGCAGCTCTCGGACCAGCATGCGTGAATGCACCGGAACCCTAGCCACCAACTCAAGCAAAAACAAGCAATCCGCGTGCCATACGGAAAAACCATATGAAATCAACGAAATGACACGCCGCTAACTTCCCACCGATTTCAATGTGCATACATTTTGGATAAATTCGGCATATCAAGCCCAGTTTTTGAGCACGCGTTCGATGCCCTGCATCGATCCAACAGCCTTTCCCGAACTGTCATCGCCTGTCATGGGGACAATTTTCCTGCCCGCGCGAAAAAGACTTGTGCTAGCGATTTCGTCGCTCTTTTACCACCGACACCCGGGATCCCCGCGCACCATGACCAGCTTCGACTTCGACACCGTCCACGACCGCAAACACACCGGCAGCAAGAAGTGGGCGCTCTACGGCGACGACATTCTGCCGATGTGGATTGCGGACATGGATTTCGCCGCACCGCCCCCGGTGATCGATGCGATGAAAAAGCGGATGGACCATCCGTTCTTCGGCTATTGCCTGCCGCAGGACGAGGTTCGGTCGCGGATCGTCGCCGATATGGACGAAAAATACGGCTGGCAGATTGCGGCCGACGATATCATCTTCCTGCCCGGCGTCGAAGCGGGCTTCAACATGGCTCTGAATTCGGAACTTGAAGCAGGCGAAGGACTGCTGATCCAGACGCCGATCTACAATCCGATCCTGACCGCCCACAAGCACTGGGGCCTGACATCTGTCGAGGCGCCGCTGATGCCGAGTCAGGCCGGCTATGTCATCGATGAACAAGCCCTGGAATCAGGCTTCGCCCGTTCGAAAGCCTTCCTCTTCTGCAATCCGCATAATCCGACCGGCAAAGTCTTCACGGCCACGGAACTGGCCCTGATTGCCGATGCCTGCATTCGCCACGACCTGCTGCTGATTTCCGATGAGATCCATTGCGAGCTTGTCTTTGACGGCCGTAAGCACATTCCGATCGCCTCCCTGTCTCCGGAGATTGCCAGGCGGACCGTGACCCTGATGTCGGCCAGCAAGACCTACAATATCGCCGGTCTTAAGACTTCCTTCGCCGTCATCCAGGACCCTGCGCTTCGCCAGCGGGTCAACGCCGCCCGAAGCGGCCTGGTCGACAGCGTCAATGTTTTCGGCTTGCAAGCGACATTGGCCGCTTACGAAAGCGCAGATGAATGGCGGAGACAGTTGATCGCCTATCTCGAAGGTAACCGCGACTACCTGCAGGCCGAGATCGCCCGCCGCTTCCCCAAGATCCGGATGATTGCCGCCGAAAGCACCTATCTCGCCTGGCTGGATTGCTCGGCACTCGATCTCGCGGATGCACCACAGCGCTTCTTCCTCGACAAGGGCAAGGTGGCATTCAGTGCCGGCTCGGATTTCGGGGCGGATTACGGCCAGTATCTGCGCATCAATTTCGGGTGCCCGCGTTCGCTGATCACCGAAGGTCTCGAGCGAATGGAAGCGGCGCTGAAGAGCTGAATTGCAGCCCTCTCTGCCGTAACACTACCGGAGCAATGCCATGGCGCAATCATGCGCGATCGTGTCGAGCATGGCATTGCGGGCGCCCGCCTCGTCGCCGTATTCGATGCGCATGACCAGGGCGCGGTGCTTGTCGAGAAACGGCAGAAGCGCTTCTTCGTCCGGTTGCTGCACCAACCGCTGATAGGCGAAGGCATGCGACAGTTCGATCACGCCGTAGAGCGCCCGCAAAAACGGATTATGTGCGGCGTCCGCGATGATCCGGTGCAGTTCGAAATCGGCCAGGACAAAATTCTGCGCCGAGGAAAGCGACGTCTCCATCTGCCGGATCCAGTAGAGCATCAGGCGGATCTGGTCGGCAGAACGACGCTTGGCGGCCTGGCCTGCTGCCAGCGGCTCCAGCGCCCGGCGGACCTCCTGCATGCCGATGAGGAACTCCTCGTCGGCCGGCGCCTCGAGATGCCAGGCCAGCACCTGGGGGTCGTACAGGTTCCACCGGTTCCTCTGCGAAACCTTGGTCCCGACCTTGGGGCGCGCCTCCAGCAGACCCTTGGCCTCGAGCGTTTTCAAGGCCTCGCGCAGGACTGTGCGGGAGACCTCGAAATCGGCCATCAGCTCGGCATCATTCGGCAGCACGGAGCCTATCGCATAGCGACCGGAGATAACGCCGGCGCCGATTTCATTGATCACATGCGAATGGAAGTTTCGTGCCGTCGACCGCCCGGACAGGGAGCGAAGAAGGCTCCCCGGCTCACTCATGCGGGGCCTTTCTTCAATCGCGAACGTCCGGATTGCGCGCTGAAGACAAGCTTCTGAAGCAGGATGAACATAAACAGCAGGAACCCGATGGCAATTTTGGTCCACCAACTGGAGAGCGTGCCGTCAAAGACGATATAGGTCTGGACGAGGCCCTGCAGCATGACCCCGATCAGGGTTCCAAAAATAAACCCGTAACCGCCCGTCAACAGGGTCCCGCCTATCACCACGGCTGCAATCGAGTCAAGTTCGATGCCGACGGCTGCCAGGGGATACCCGGCCGATGTATAGAGCGAGTAGACGATGCCCGCCAGACCGCCGAGGAACGATGACAGCGCATAGATGCCAATCGTCACATGCCCGGTTGGAACGCCCATCAGCGAGGCTGAGGTCGCATTGCCACCGATCGCGTAGACATAGGAACCGAAGCGGGTCTTGTGCGCGATCAGGCCACAGATCACGAACGTCGCCAGCATCAGCATGCCGATGAAGCTCAACCGCCCGCCGCCTGGAAGCTTGAAATAGAGCGTCGAGATTGTCCGGTAGAACTCGTGGTCGATCGGGATCGAATCCTGGGTCAGCACCGAAGCGAGACCACGGGCGAGAAACATGCCGGCCAGCGTGACGATGAACGGCGGCACCTGCAGGAAATGAATGACCGCTCCCATGCCGGCGCCGAACGATGCCGCCAAGACCAGAACGATGGCGAAGACCAGAAGCGGATGCAGGCCGAGCCAGGAAATCAGGATGGCCGTCACCACGCCGGTCAGGCCAATGATCGCACCGACGGAGAGGTCGATGCCACCGGACAGGATGACAAAAGTGGCACCGACGGCGGCAATGCCGAGAAAGGCATTGTCCGTCAGAAAGTTGCCGAACACCCGGGTCGACCACATGCCCGGATATTGGAAGATGCACAGCGCGTAAGCGATGATGAAGATAAGCGTGGTGGCAGCGAGCGGGCGATAGCGCGGGTTCATCGTGTCTGTTCCGAAGTCTGTCTGGGGCCGAACTTGCGACCGAGGGCTTGGGCGATGCGCGCCGACTGCAGGACGAGGATGATGATGATCATGCCGGCCTTGACGATGAGGTTGAACTCGGGCGGGAAACCGGAAACGAGAACACCGGTGTTCATTGCCTGGATGATCACAGCCCCGAGCACCGACATCGGGATCGAGAAACGCCCGCCGAGCAGCGACGTACCACCGATGACCACGGCGAGGATCGCGTCGAGTTCAAGCCAGAGACCGGCATTGTTGGCATCAGCGCCCCGAATGTCGGCGGCTGCGATGATCCCGGCGATCGCCGCGCAGAAGCCGCCAAACGCATAGATGCACATCATCAACGCCCGACTGCGAAGGCCGGTATAATTGGCCGCCGAAAGATTGGTGCCGATCGCCTCGATAAAAAGCCCGATCGCAGTGCGGCGCATGACGATATGCGCGATGATCATCAGAACGATCGCGATCACTGCCGGCATGGGAAGCCCGAGCACCGATCCCGTGCCGACAAAGATCAGAGCGGGATCGGAGAAAGTAACGATCGACCCCTCGGTGATCAGCTGCGCCACACCGCGTCCGGCGACCATCAGCACCAGCGTCGCGACAAAGGGCTGAATGCCGAGATAGGCGACGAGCGCACCATTCCACAGACCGCAGACGATACCGCAGGCAAGTGCGGCGGCAAGGATGACGATGAGTGGTTGCCCGGCGACAGCAAAGGTCGCGGCCACGGCGCCGGCCACTGCCATTACCGCGCCGACGGAGAGGTCGACCCCCTTCGTCGCGATGATCGCCGTCATACCGATGGCAAGGATGGCCACCGGTGCACCGCGATTGATCACGTCGATCATGCTGCCAAACAGGCGGCCATCTTTCCAGGTGACGTCGAAGAAGCCCGGAAAGACGATCCAGTTGAACAGCAGCACACCGGCAAGCGCCAGCAGTTGCGGCGAAATGATACGGGAAAATTGCAGTCTTTTCATGCCTCGGCCTCCGCCGGCTGGGCGGCAATTGTCTGGACGATCACGCCCGGAGTGATGTCGGCGCCATGCAGTTCGGCGACCATCTTGCGGTCGCGCATCACCACCACGCGCGAGGAATAGCTGACGATTTCGTCGAGTTCGGACGAGATGACGACAAGCGCCAGGCCGTCTTCGCGCAGTCGGGTGATCATGCGGACGATTTCGGCGTGGGCGCCGACATCGATGCCACGCGTCGGCTCGTCGAGGATCAGGAAGCGCGGATCGGTCGCCAGCCAGCGGGCAAGGATGACCTTCTGCTGGTTGCCGCCCGACAGCAGCTTGACCGGCAGTTCGGCAGAGGCTGTTCGGATGTCGAGCGCCTCGATGAAGTTTCCGGCGATCTCGATCTGCTCGTCATGGTTCAGCGCCCGGAACCAGCCGAGACGCGCCTGCATGGCGATGACGATGTTTTCGCGCACCGAAAGTTCACCGAAGATGCCGTCGATCTTGCGATCCTCCGGGCAGAAGCCGAAGCCGAGTTCGACGGCCTCACGCGGATTTTTCACCTGCCGGGACTTGCCGTCGATATGCAGCGTACCGCTATCGGCATGGTCGATACCGAACATAAGCCGCGCCATTTCGGTTCGACCGGAACCGAGAAGTCCTGCAACGCCGACGACTTCGCCCCGGTGGATCTTCAGATCGAACGGCTGCACCTTGCCGGCAAGACCGAAGCTTTCGAAGGTCATCAGCGTTTCGCCGGCAGCCGCCTCTTCACCGAGAAGTTCGGCATGGTGGAAGGCAAGGTCCTTGCCCAGCATCATCCGCACAAGGCTGGCGCGGTCGAGCGACTTGATCGATTCCGTGCCGATCAGGCGACCGTTGCGCAAGACCGTGACGCGGTCGGAAAGCTCGAAGACCTGATCGAGAAAGTGGGTGATGAAAACGATGGCGAGGCCGCGGTCGCGCAATTGCCGGATGATGCTGAAAAGCTTTTCCACCTCGGATCGGTCGAGGCTCGCCGTTGGCTCATCGAGGATCAACACCTTGCCGGAGAGCTCGACGGCACGGGCAATCGCGATGATCTGCTGTATGGCGACCGAAAAGGTCGAAAGTTCTGCCCTGACGTCGATATCAAGGCCATAGGTCGCCAGGATCTGGCGCGCGTCGCGCTCCATCCGGCGTCGGTCCACGATACCGAACCGCCGCGGTTGGCGGCCGATGAAGAGATTGTCGACGACTGTCATGTTCGGCAGCAGGTTCACCTCCTGGTAAACCGTGCCGATGCCCAGTACCTGGGCCTGTTGCGGGGTCGAGAAGCTGACGGTTTCGCCATCAACGGTAATGACCCCGGAATCCGCGATATAGGCCCCGGTCAAAATCTTGATCAGTGTGGACTTGCCAGCGCCGTTTTCGCCGAGCAGTGCATGAACTTCGCCCTTGTGGAATGCGATATCCACGCCGCTCAAGGCTGTGTGATTGCCGAATGTCTTGGTGATGCCCTGGGCTTCGAGCACGACCCCCGATACTGCTGTCATGTGATTCCGTCACCCCTCGAATGCATGCAGGCTAACCCCGATTGCACTCGGGTGAAAGCGGAGACGGCCCCGCTGCCTTTTGGGCAGACAGGGCCGTTCCAGGAGGAGCTTAGTAGCCCAGACCCTTGCGGCTGTCGTATTCGCCCTGCGGATTGTCGGCAGGCGTATAGAGCTTCGATTCCGTGATGATGAACTTCTCCGGCGCCTTGCCATCCTTGAGGAAGGCAGCCAGCGCGTCGAAGGCGGGACCGGCCATGTTCGGGGTCAGTTCGACGGTGGCATTGGCTTCACCGGCAACCATGGCGGCGAAGATGTCCGGAACGGCGTCGATCGAGGCAACGAGGATATCGGTACCTGGCTTCAGGCCCGCGTCCTTGATCGCCTGGATGCCACCGACGGCCATGTCATCGTTATGGGCATACATGGCGCAAATGTCCTTGCCGCCATTTTCTGCCTTGATGAAGCCTTCCATGACTTCCTTGCCCTTAGCGCGGGTAAAGTCGCCGGTCTGGCTGCGTGCGATGGTGATGTTGGCATGACCGGCAAGCGCTTCTTCGAAGCCCTTCTTGCGGTTGATCGCCGGCGTCGAGCCGACGGTGCCCTGCAGTTCAACGACCTTGCATGGCTTGTCGCCAACGGCCTTGACCAGCCATTCGCCGGCAACGCGGCCTTCCTTGACCTGGTCGGATGCGACCGACGTCAGGTAGAGATCCTGCGGTGCATCGACGCCACGGTCGAGCAGGATGACCGGAATATTGGCTTCCTTGGCTTCAGTCAGCACGTCTTCCCAGCCGGTGGCAACCACCGGAGCAACGAGGATCGCGTCAACGCCCTGGGCGATGAAACCGCGAAGCGCCTTGATCTGGTTTTCCTGCTTCTGCTGTGCATCGGCGAATTTCAGCGTGATGCCACGCTTTTCTGCTTCCTGCTTGGTCACCGACGTTTCCGCCGCGCGCCAGCCGGATTCCGAACCGATCTGGGAAAAGCCGACGGTCAGATCGGCAGCCATGGCTGATGTGCAGCCGAGTGCAATCACGCTTGCGCTGAGCGCAAGCTTACGAAGAATGTTCATGATGTCCTCCCTGAGAAAGACACCGCCTCCACGGTGTCTGGCATTATGCTTAGGCAAGACAAAAGCATCTGTAAAGTGAAAAAGTACTATTATATGGTGTGCACTGCAGCATAAAACGCTGCATTGCAACACAGAACTGCCGAGACCGCATTGCAGCATAATATTGTGCTGCAACAAGCTGTTAGTCTACACGAGACGGCCTGATGCGCAACGTTTTCTCGTTTAAGGCGAAGGATCAGCCTTCAAGCAACCAGCCACCATGATCGCCCCTCACCAGCCGCGGCGTTTGAAACACGCTCAACACGGCATTCGACCAATCCCGACCGGCAAGGGTCAGGTGATCCCGCCAGCGCATGCTCTGCGCCATGGCGACGCCGAGCGCTACCGGCTCCACGCCGCAGGCGGTCAGGAGTTCAAGGCCGGCACGCATGGAACTGCCGCTTGAGACGACGTCGTCGATCAGCACAACACGCTTGCCTTCGATCAACGGCAGCATGCGAGGATCGACATAAAGGCGCTTGACCTGATCCGGGGTGGTGATCGACGTCAGCGAAACGGACAGGTCATCGACATACCAGAACTTGCGCGACGTGCCGAGCGGAACGTAGCGGGAATGGCCCAATGCACGAGACACAGCCGCCGCAAGCGTCAGACCCAAGGTTGGAAGCCCGATGATCACATCCGCGTTCAGGTGCTTCAGCTTTTCAGCCAGTGCCGCAGCCAGGGCGTCCTGCACAACAAAACCCGCCTGATTGATGATCAGGGACGCAAGTCCATGCCGCCCATCTGCCAACGCGCGGATCGGCAGACGAAGCTGCCGACCGTCGCCGAGTGAAGCCGGAAAGAAGTCGGCAAAGGGACCCTCGCCCGGAAAAGAACCCGGCGGATGGAACTCCTGCCAGAAATTATGAGGCTGCATCTATCATCTCCATCTTGGCATCTGTCGAACATCAGTCGAATACTGTGATGTGGCCTGCCAGCCGAGCGGTTTTCGTTCAACTTTTCGGACATTTCCTTTATGCAGGTTGGAGCGGTGGACAACCATCCGTCGCATGCCATTTCAAAGGGATATGCCCAGCTTCATGTCGCCCGATCCGAAATTTACCGCTGACCTCGCCCGACTGACCGAACTGCGGCACGATCTGCATGCCCATCCGGAACTGGGTTTTGAAGAAGATCGCACCAGCGACATCGTCGCGCGCATCCTGGAGGACGCAGGTATCGCCATCCATCGCGGTCTCGGCAGGACCGGCGTGGTCGGCACACTGCAGATCGGCAACGGCACAAGACGCATCGGCCTGCGCGCCGACATGGATGCCCTCGCCATGCCGGAGACGGCAGAGCGCCCGTATAAATCGACGGTTCCCGGCAAGATGCATGCATGCGGCCATGATGGACACACGGTCATGCTGCTGGGTGCCGCCCTTCACCTTGCCCGCAGCCGCAATTTTTCCGGCACGGTGCATTTCATCTTCCAGCCCGCAGAAGAGGGCCGCGGCGGTGCGCGGCGTATGGTCGAGGACGGCCTTTTCGATCTTTTCCCTTGCGATGCCGTCTATGCCCTGCACAACATGCCGGGCCTCGCTGTCGACGAAATGGCAGTCGTGGAAGGGCCGCAGCTTGCATCCTCCGACAGCTGGCACGTGACCTTGCGCGGTACCGGAACCCACGGCGCCAAGCCGCATCTCGGGCGCGATCCGATCACGGCGATGGGCACGTTTCTCAGCGCACTGCAGACCATTCCAGGCCGCGTGGTGGATCCACTGCAGCCATCAGTCGTCAGCGCCTGTTCGATCCGCGCCGGTGATCCCAAGGCATTGAATGTCATCCCTGATATCGTTGAGATCGGCGGCACGGCCCGTGCCTATACACCCGAGGTCCGCGACCAGCTCGAGACCGAAATCGGCCGGCTCGCCCGTGGTACGGCGGAAATGTACAGCATCGCCGCCGACTACCATTTCGAGCGTCGCATACCGCCGGTGGTCAACAATGCCGAAGCGACAGCAAGAGCGCTTGCCGCTGCAAGATTGGTCTTCGGCGACAAGACCCGCACCGCCTTTCCGCCATCGACGGCGGGAGATGATTTCGCCTTTTTCGGCGCCGCTGTGCCGGGCTGTTATGCCTGGCTCGGCAACGGCCCTGCGGTCGACGGCGCCCTGCATCACAACACGGCTTACGACTTCAACGACGACGCCATTCCCTATGGCATCGCCTATTGGTCGACACTGGTCGAGCAGGAACTGAACGCCAGCTAGAGAAAATCCAGCAGAAGTGGGAACCGGCTTTGCGTCCGGAATTGCGTAAAAACAAACAGATAGAGCATTGAAGGCGACACCGTTTTCGCCGGCAAGGCTCAGAGTTCTGCGAGAACCGGGCTTTCCAGCAGCTTGCCGGTCAGCACGTCTGCAATGCCACGGTCCGTCTGATGCGGACCGGCGTTGCAGGCAAGCGTTGCCCCGAAACAGGCCTTGAAGATGAGATAGGGCGGCTGCCAGGTCACTATCCGGTCCATTGCCGCCCGCAACGCGCGGAATTCCCCCGCCACGTCAGCAAGCGGCGCATCCGAGACGAGCCCGGCCAAGGGGAGCGGCAGCAGCGCATCGACCACGCCCTTGGACACGACGACCATGCCGCCGCCCGCCTCGATCAGGGCATTGGCGGCGATTGCCATATCCTCGGGATTGGAACCGAAGACCGTCAGATTGTGGCTGTCATGCGAAACGGTCGTGGCGAAAGCACCGCGCCACTGTCCCCAGCCGGTCAGAAAACCGACGCGCGGCCGGCTGTCGGCGAGCCCATGCCGATGCGCAACCGCAATCAGCGTCGCATCCTCCGGCGGCACGACGAAACCGTCGCGCACGTCCGTGTCGCGCTCGCCCCATTGGGTAAACCGTGGCCGTTCGATGGTGGCGACCTTGACCTTCCTCGCGGTGGACGCAATCCGGAAATCGTCGGCCGTCAGCGGCGCGATCTTCATTGTCTTGGTCAGTGCCGCAACCGACAGGGCCTTCGGCTGCTTGAGCAAGCGACCCTCAAGTGCCACCGGTTCACCATTGGCCAGCACATGACGTGCACGAAAATCCTTGAGGTCTTCGAACAGCACGATATCTGCGCGGCGACCCGCAGCGATCAGGCCGAGATCGCTGCGTCCCAGCCTTTGCGCCGCATTCAGCGTCGCCGCCCTCAGCGCCCATTCCGGCCTGAGACCGTAGCGTACCACGCGGCGCACGACATCATCGAGACCGCCGCCCTGCTCAAGATCGTCGGGAAAAACATCGTCGGTGCACAGGGTCACCGTCTGCGGCAGATGACCGAGGGCGTTCAGGGCCTCGACGAATTCCGGCAGCAGATGATCATGCGAGCCGCGCATCTCGATCGCCAGACCTGCCCGCAGTTTCGCAATGAGATCTTCGGCCGAGGTCAGCTCATGGTCGGAGCTGACGCCCGCCGCCATGAAGGCATTGAGGTCTGCGCCGGCAAGACCGCGTGCATGGCCAAACACCGGCTTTCCGGCGTCCAGACCCGCCTGAATGACGGCGCTCATGCGCGCATCGCGCTCGATCACGCCGCGCATGTTCATCATTTCCGCAATGCCGCCGATGGCGGGATCGGCCAGCAGGTCGGCGATGAGACCGCCATCGAAATCGGCACCGGCCTGCTCCAGCCCAGGCGCTGAAGGCACGCAGGACGGCGCAAGCATCACCACCCGGAGCGGCAGATCCCTGGATGCCTCCAGCGCCCACTCGACGCCTTTTAGTCCGAGAACATTGCCGAACTCGTGTGGATCCCAGACAATGGTTGTCACCCCGCGCGGGACAACCGCCCCGGCATAGGTTGCCGGCGTCACCATCGAACTTTCGATATGCATGTGCATGTCGATCAGGCCGGGCGAAAGATAAAGCCCGGCTGCATCGACAACCTCCACGGCATCGGTGCGGGTGCCCGGCGCGTGCACGCTGGCGATCAGGGGGCCGACAAGGCCGACATCGGCCAAGCGCCGTTCGCCGGTAACCATGTCGACAACGGTGCCGCCGATGATCAGCCGATCGAATGCACCATCGCCCCGCGCAGCGGCAACGCCGCGGCTGCGCAACGCGGAACTGTTGAGATCGGCCGGTTCATGCCTGGAAGCGGTCATCGGGACGCCTCGAAGGCAAGCGCGTCGAGAATGACAGACTTCAACCGGTCACGGTCGCTGTCAATGGCCAGGCGAGCGTTGAAGGTCGCATGGCTGGCCCGGTGTTCGACGACTGTGCGGCCGCGCGTCACTGTCCCGGCGAGCTCCATCTGCAAGCCGACAGGCTGCCATGTCACGAGATCCGGGTGGACAAACGCGGCCGCCGCCGCAGGGTCGTAAAGCGCCATGGCCTTTCGGCCTCTGCTTGTTGCGATGGCAATGAAACCACCGAACAGGTCCGCCAGCAGCGGCGCATTGCGACCCCCGAACCCGCGAAGATGATCAGCCTCTTCGGGTAAACTCAGGATCTGACGACAAAAATCGAGATCAATCACGTTCAGCGACACCCCTTGAGCAAGAACGATGGCCACCGCCTCCGGATCCGCAAGCGCATTGAACTCGGCGGACGCCGTGTGGTTGCCACGGGTGGCACCGCCGCCCATCCAGGTCAGGTCGCCGATCTTCGCGACAAGATCGGGGCGTGCAAGAACAAGCGCCGCGATATTGCTTAAGGGGCCGAGCGCCAGGATCCGGCGCGGCGTGTCGCCCGCTTCCAGCCAGCGCACCAGGGCGTCAAAAGCCCGTTCGCCCTGGACGGGGTCCATCACCGGTAGCGCCAGCCCAAGCGTCGGGATGCCGGTGTTGCCGAGGATCGCCTGCGCCGTCTCCATGGGGCCAAGCACCGGACGGTCGCGGCCGATCGAAACCGGATATCGCCAACCGAACACCGAACACGCCGCAGCCGTATTCCGGCGCACCTGCTCCATCGGCGTGTTGCCGAACACCAGGGAAATGCCGTCAATCTCCAGCCCCGACCGCGCCACCGTCAGGATGGCGGCGATATCGTCGAAGCCCATGTCGGTATCGATCCAGATCCCCATGGTCAGGCAAACCGCGTAAGTCGAGCGGCCTTGTCGACCGGCAGATCAAAGGCGATTTGCTGTCCTGGAAGGAACGCCTGGCGAGCAGCATCCGTCTCCGCCTTGATCCATCCGATCGGCGTTTCAAGCACATATTCACGGCTACTGCCGGCAAAGGAGGTTCCCCGGATTATCCCGGTAAACGGTCCGCCCCCAAGCGGGACCGCCCCCGGTCGCCAGGCCAGACCGGCGGCATCCGGAACCCCAGCGCCAAGGGCAATTTCCTTGGCGCCCACCATCAGCTTGCCATCGCGCAGTTCGAAAATATTCTCGAAGCCGACAAAGTCCGCGACGAACCGCGAAACCGGCGCATTGTAGATTTCCTCCGGCGTGCCGATCTGCTCGATCGCGCCGTTCTTCATCACCACGATCCGGTCGGCCAGCGCCAACGCCTCGACCTGGTCATGGGTGACGAAGATCATCGTCACACCGGTCTCGCGCTGCACGCGCTGCAATTCGGTGCGCATTTCAAGCCGAAGTCGCGCATCAAGGTTCGAGAGCGGTTCGTCGAGCAATAGCACCTTCGGCTCCATCACCATCGAACGCGCCAATGCTACGCGCTGCTGTTGGCCGCCGGAAAGCTCGGGAGGCTTGCGGCCGGCAAAATCCGCAAGGCCGACCGATTTGAGGCCGCCGCGAACCTTGTCTTCAAGTTCTGCACCGCGCATGCCCTTCAGCTTCAGACCGAAGGCGACATTCTCGAACACCGTCAGATGCGGGAACAGCGCATAGGACTGGAACACCAGACCAACGGCACGCTTGTTGGCCGGCACCCGGGTGATGTCGACGCCGTCCAGCATGATGCGTCCGCTACTCGGGTTCAGCAGGCCGGCGATCGACCGCATGGTCGTCGTCTTGCCGCAACCGGACGGCCCCAGCAGCGCCAGCAGCTCGCCCTTGCGGATCTTGAGATCGAGATCCTTGACCGCAGGCGTCTTGCCGTAACGCAACGTCAGCTTGTCGAGTGTCAGAAAATCTTGGTCAGACATAGCGGGAGAACCCCAGAAAACGCTCGGCAAGGAAAACGATGCCGATGGAGAGGAAGGCAAGCAGCGACGAGAGCGCTGCGATGGATGGGTCGAAGACGATTTCCATGTAGCCGAGCATGTCGATCGGCAGGGTGCGCACGCCCGGTCCCGACAGGAACAGTGAGACCGGCACCTGATTGAAGCTGGTGACGAAGCCGAGGATGAAGGCCGAAAGAATGCCGCCACGGATATTGGGCATGACGACACGGAAGAAGGCGCCCAGCCTGGTGGAGCCGAGCAGCACCGCCGCTTCCTCGATGTCGGAGCGCAGATTGTTCAGGCTGGCCGAGACGACACGCACCGCATAGGGGAGAACCAGTGCCGTGTGCGCGAGAAACAAGGCCAGCGTGATGTTGATCTGGAACGGCACGACGAAGTAGCGCAGCAGCGCCAGGCCAACGATAATGCCGGGCACGATGATCGGCGCGGACACCACGGTTTTCACCGTTTCGGAAAATGGCAGCTGGTAACGCGACATGGCATAGGCGGCCGGAATGCCGAGCACCAGGGCGGCACCTGTGCCGCCGATTGCAAGAAACATCGACGTGACGAAGCTTTCGCGGAAGCTCTCGACCGTGAAGACCTTGACGATCCACTTGAGCGAAAATCCCTGCGGCGGAAAGGCCAACGTATCGCCGGCAGAGAAGGATGCGGCAACGATGATCAGGAACGGCCCGATCAGGAAGATCATCAGCAGGCCAAGCGTGACCCAGGTAAACAGGCGCTGGGTCATGCGCGGTTCCTTGCGGTGGCCAGGCGCTTGAGCAACAGGTTTGCGGCAAAGCTCATGACGATCAGGATGAAGGCGATGACGCTGGCGGCAACAAAGTCGTTGGCGACCGTCACGCGCTGGTAGAGCAGAGTTTCAAGCATGAGAACCTTGGAGCCGCCCAGGATTGCGGGCGTGATATAGGCGGTCATCGAACCGGTGAAGACGAGCGTTCCGCCGATGACAAGGCCTTCCTTCGTCAGCGGCAGGATGATTTTCCAGAACACCTGAAACCAGTTTGTACCGAGCACGCGGGCAGCCGGCACGGCATCGCGCGGCATGTTTTCAAGCGCGCTGACCAGCGACAGGATCATCAATGGCAGGAAGAGCTGAAGCAGGCCGATGAACACGGCCGTCTCGGTAAACAGCAGCCGGATCGGCGTCTCGGACAGGCCAAGCCCGGTGATGAACTCGTTGACGATACCCGTGCGGCCCAGGATGACGATCCAGGCATAGGTGCGCGCCACCGGCGAAATCATCAACGGCAAAACCACGAGGCCGACCATGCGGCCCTTGCCTTCCGGCGGAAGGCTGACGATCGCATAGGCAGCAGCATAGCCGATCACGGCGGACACGACTGTCAGGATGGCGCCGAGACGCAGGGTGCGCAGGAAAACCGTACGGTTCAACGGTTCCGAAAAGAAGCTGGTGAAAGCAGACAGTGTCCAGCCTTCGGTATTACGGAAGCCTTCTGACAGAAGCAGAATGACGGGCACAAGGAACACGACAGCGGCGAAAATCGCTGCCGGCAATGCAAGCACCAGGGCTTCCTTACGGTTCTGAAACATGGACTGAGCTTTCAGCACGAAGGATGATCAAGCGGGATGCGATGGCGAGCCGAAGCTTGTCCACCGCACCCCTTGCCTTGGGAGGCATTCATATGGGCCGGATGTTACTGTCCGACCTTGGCATTCCATTCCGAAAGCCAGGCATCACGGTTGTCGAGGGCGGCCGCCGACGGAATGAGCGTCAGGCTCTTGGCTGTTTCCTGCCCATAGGTCAGGTTCTCCGCGATCTCGTCCGAAACCTTGACGTCAGCATTGGCCGGGCTGTCGACCAGCTGTTCGGCGAGCTTTGTCTGGATTTCGGTCGAGAGCCAGAAATCCATGAATTCAAGCGCCAGATCCTGGTTCTTCGAACCCTTGGCGAGCACCATGACGTTCATGCCGCCGGTCTGGCCTTCTTTCGGCGTTGCCCAGGCGAGCGGCAGATCGAGCTTGTTGAACGGTGCCCAGGTGAAACGGCCGATCGGCGCGGCCCAGATTTCTTCCTGCTGCATCAACTGCACAAGCTGCGAGGACTTGACGTAGAAGGTGACGAGTTCGTCCTTCTTTTCGCCAACGGCGGCGATCGGGGTCTTCAGATCGGCCGCATCGTTGCCCAGCGCCTTGCCGAGCATGAACAGTGACGGCGGGCCCTGATTGGTGGTGACGTTCGGGAAGGCGACATGGCCGACATTTTCCGGCTTCAGCAGGTCGGCCCAGCTGTCGATCTTCATCTTGTCGGTGCGGTAGACGATGGAGGTCGCATAGAAGGTGTAGCCGACACTCATGCCGTCGCCGTTCGGATCCTTGGCGATATCGTAGAGCTTGCCGTAGTTCGACAGCTTCGACGTATCGATCTTCTCGATCAGATCCTTGCGCGACGCAGACAGCGCATCCGCCATCGAGACGACGGCCATGTCGACGACCGGGTTGGCCTTGTTGGCCTCCATCTTGGCCAGACGCTCAACGCTGTTGCCGGTTTCGACCACCAGCTTGCAGCCACATTTGGCTTCAAACGGATCGTAGACGATCGCCTTGAACTCGTCCTGTGCCAGCGCATACACCGAAATCGTCAGCGTCTTTTCCTGAGCCTGGGCAGCACCCATGGTCAGCATCAGCGCAGTTGCCGATGCCAGCATTGTCTTATTGATCATCTGTGTTCTCCTTCTGGGGGGATGATGATGCAACGCGCTCTTCCACCGGAGCGGTCGTCTGTCGCACCACCAATTGCATCGGCACTTTTTTGATATCCGCCGAAACCACGCTGCCGTTCGTGGTATCGGGGCTGGAAGCTGTTGTCGGCTCGCCCAGAATGGCGCGGGCGAGCGCTCCGACGGCGATTTCTGCGATTGTCGCCATGTCCATGCGGATGCTTGTCAGGCTCGGCGTCACCACCGACGACCAGACCAGATCGTCGAAGCCGGCAACACTGACATCCTCCGGCACCTTGACGCCGGCCCGCTGCAATTCGGTGAGCGCACGCAAGGCATGAAGGTCCGAGACGGACGCTATGGCGGTTAGGCCTTTTGCCACCTTATCGGCCAGCCCGAGCGTGCAGCCCTTGCCATTCTTTTCTTCGAGTGTCTCGATCCAGACCACCTCGGCGCTGGCGCCGGCGGGAACGCGGGATTTCATCCCCCCGATCCGGTCGTTCTGCACGATCGATGCCGGGTTGTTGCCGATCAGCAGGAACTTGCGATGCCCGAGTGCGGCCAGATAATCGATCAGGATCTGCCCGCCCTGCCAGTGATCCGCCGACACGGTATTGCCTGGAGTCGATGGGCTGTCGATGACCGCGATAGGGCAACCGACATCGGCAATGCGCGTGCCCCGCCGCGGTACGATCACGATACCGTCGACACCACGCTCGATCAGTCGATTGATCGCTTCGGTCTGCATCGCGACATCCCCACGGGAATCGGCGATCA
Organism: Rhizobium sp. 18065; assembly: GCF_902706095.1. Taxonomy (GTDB): domain Bacteria; phylum Pseudomonadota; class Alphaproteobacteria; order Rhizobiales; family Rhizobiaceae; genus Allorhizobium. Next base: position 79,971 of record NZ_CACSJP010000004.1, on the reverse strand, counting down.
GCACACCATAGCCGGCTTCGCTTGCGGCAAAATCGATCGCCTGGGCAATCTGTGGAAACAGCGGATTGGCGATATCCGGCAGCACGAGCCCGAGAACACCGGTGCGGCCGGTGCGAAGCGCCCTGCCCGCCTGGCTCGGCACATAACCCAGCTCCGCCGCCTTGGTCCGCACACGTGCAATCAGTTCAGGAGACACCCTGCCTTTGCCCGACAGCGCATTGGACACAGTCGCCACAGACACGCCGAGGGCTTCGGCAATGTGCGCAAGGCTCGATCCGGGGCGGGCTATGGCCAAGAGATTGTCCAGCAGCGTGATTAAACGTTTAATCAACTTAACCCAGATCACCTACCTTGTCCATCCGAGATTACGGGTTTGAAACGACCAGCTTTCCTATGGAAGCTGTCTTGCCGCGCAACCTGCGATCGCCACAGCCATTGTTAAATGTATGCGCTACAGCGGATTTTTTTTGGGCTAAAAAACTTACTTTTGGTTGCAGAGAGGAGTGGCACTATCGGCAATCCGTCACCTCATAAATGAGGGGTCGGCGAGCATTTAAATTTGCGACAGCCGACTGCGGTCAACGGCAACGGCCGAACAAACAGCCACCTTGAGGCTTTCCGAACTGAAAATAAAATTATACAATTACATATAGTTAGATGGAAATTATTGGGAAGAACGCGTGAATTCCACGTTCACATCCGAAATCTGGTGCTCACATCGTATCGAGAAAAGTGAAAAACAACGATGATCAAGCAATACTAGATTTTGACCTCAAGCGTGATTACTATTCACGTCAGACTTTAAACCTCTTTTAACTCTGCTAGTCAAAATTGTGGTAAGGAATCGGATTAAACGGCGCACAAATACACGCCCCGGCTCCAGCGGCTGCATGACGCAACTCGATCCTCGAAATCTGACCAATTAGCTCTTCTCCAGGCGGCATGCCCGATGGCATTTCGCACCGGGATAGTGTGCCCAATTTTTTGCCAGCCCTTCGGCCGGCCGGAGAACCCGTGCGCGTAATTCTAATAGATGACAGCAAGTCTGTGCTCGCAGCGATACAAACATCGCTTCTGGGGCTTGTAGCTCTCCATGTGGAAGCCTTTCTGGATCCTGTGCTGGCACTGGAAGCGTGCAAATCCACGCCGTTCGACCTGGTTCTGGTCGATTACACAATGCCCCGGATGAACGGCGTCGATGTCATTCGTCAACTGCGTGCATGCCCCTCCTATCAGCATGTGCCGATTGTCATGGTGACGTCGGAGACCGAGCGCAGCATCCGCATCGAAGCGATCGAAGCAGGCGCAACCGAGTTTCTTCGCAAGCCTTTCGACGGTGTTGAACTGCGCGCGCGCGTCGCCAATCTGCTCACCTTGCGGCAGGCCCAGCTCGATCTGGCCGATCAGGCAAAAGGTCTGGAAAGGCTGGTGAATAGTGCAACGGCAAAGCTGGCCATCCGTGAAGAGGAAATCATCTGGCGCCTTGCCCGCGCAATCGAATATCGCGACGGCTCCACCGGAGAACATGTCTCGCGGGTCGCCCATATCTGCCGGATGATCTCGGAAGAACTGGGCTTCGACCAGGCCTATTGCCGGATGATCTATCTGGCCGCCCCGCTGCACGATGTCGGCAAGATCGGTATCGCCGACAATATCCTGTCCAAACCTGGCCGCCTGACCGAGGCCGAAATCGCCGAGATGCGGCAGCATGTCCAGATAGGCGTCAGGATTCTGGAAAACGGCACGTCCGACCTGGTGCGTACCGCTGAAAAGATTGCCGGTGGCCATCACGAAAAATGGGATGGAAGCGGTTATCCGAACGGCCTCGTCGGCGACGCAATCCCGATCGAGGCCCGCATTGTCGCCGTCGCAGACGTGTTCGAGGCCCTGTGCAGCGAACGTCCATACAAATCTGCCTGGGCTCCGCAGCAGGCGCTTGGCTATCTCCGCACCGAGAGCGGCAGGCATTTCGATCCAGCCTGCATTGCTGCTTTCGAGCGCCAGTGGCCGGCAATCGAGGCACTCATGACCGGAAGCAATGACCTCGCCGACGCCCGCAGCGCCAAGACCGTCCGTTTGCCTTCCGCAAAGGCGGACGAAAACCCGGAAAAAACAAACGCCATTCACCGAGCTTAGGAAGAGACATGCCGAGCCACCCACTGACACTGCCAAGCACACTCTCGATCCGCCACGCGGCCACCACCCGCGAGCAGCTTCTGGCCGCCCTTGAAAAGCATGAAGCGGTTGAGGTGGAATTTCCCGACGGCTGTGATGCCGATCTCAGCCTCATTCAGTTGATCGAGGCCGCCCGGCGTCACGCCGATGGCCATGGCAAGCGCCTGTCCCTGAAGGCAGCGGCGAATGGACGTGTGTTCGACGTTCTCGAGCGCGGCGGCTTTCTCTCGGCCATGGACCCCGCCTTTTCTCAATTTTGGTTACATCGGAAGGAAATACAATGAGTGCGAACATTCTGACGGTTGACGATTCAGCCAGCATCCGGATGACGACGAAGATCGCGCTGACCAATGCCGGCTACAAGGTGACGGAAGCCGTGGACGGCCTTGACGGCCTCAACAAGGCCAAGAGCGCCAGCTTCGACCTGATCGTCACCGACCTCAACATGCCCAACATGAATGGCCTGGCCATGATCGAGGCGCTGCGTCAGTCGCCGGCACACACCGGTATCCCGATCATCTTCCTGACCACAGAGTCCGACGCGGACATGAAGAGCCGTGCCAAGGCAGCCGGTGCCACCGGTTGGATCACAAAGCCTTTCGACCCTGAACAGCTCGTCAAGATCGCCAGGAAAGTGCTGGGCAAATGAACACAATGGACCCCATCCAGGTCTTCAGGACGGAAGCGGCGGAGCTCTTCGAACAGATCGAAAGCGGTCTGCTTGATCTCCTCCATGACCTGTCCAACCAGGACCAGATCGACGCTGTCTTCCGCGGACTGCACACGCTGAAGGGATCAGGAGCCATGTTTGGCTTCGAGGCCCTCGCCGCTTTTACGCACCACTGCGAATCCGCCTTTGACCGCGTCCGCAAGGGTGAGGTCCAGGCAACCAGCGAACTGGTTGCCGCCGTTCTCGAAGCCCAGGACCATATGAAGGCCCTGGTCGAGAAGCCGAATGGCGATCATGACGACATGAGCCAGAAACTTCTCGCCAAGCTGCATGCGGCAGTCGGTGGAAAGAATGGTCATGTCGCGGCCTCACAGCCGACAGCGCCGGCATCGATCGCCGTGGCCGCAGCCAAAACCGCATCGACCAATTGGTCGATCAAGTTCCGTCTGCCCGACAATGCAATGGCCAACGGCACCAACCCGCTGGGCCTGCTGGACGAACTGCGCGAACTCGGAGAGTGCACGATCACTGTCGACGCCAGCACGATCCCCGGCCTTGCCGAGATCGATCCGACAACCCTTTATCTCGGATGGACCATCGCGCTGGAAACCGAGCAGCCACGTTCGGCGATCGAAGATGTGTTCATCTTCGTCATGGACGACATGCAGCTGGAAATAACCGAGATCAAGGCGGCAGCATCAACCGAACAGGCACCGAACCAAACCGCGCCGGAACTGGTCGCCGAACCGGTTGCCGAGAAGAAACAAGCCACGACGAACACTGGCCCGGCAGACGCCAAGTCCAACAAGTCGGCTGAAAACGTCCGCGTTCCGGCCGAACGCCTGGACGAACTCATGGACCGCGTCGGCGAACTGGTAATTGCGCAGTCGCGCCTGTCGCAGCTGGCCAATATCAGCGCCAATATTCAGCTGCGTTCGGTATCGGAAGATGTCGAGCGCCTGTCCGGTGAATTGCGCGACACGATGATGGTGCTGCGCATGGTCCCGGTCGGTAGCCTGTTTGGCCGCTTCCGCCGTCTGGTGCACGACCTTGCCCGCGAAACCGGCAAGACGATCGAGCTGGAAACCGAAGGTGAGACAACCGAAGTCGACAAGACCGTCATCGAACGGCTGGCCGACCCGCTGGTTCATTTGGTCCGCAACTCCTGCGACCACGGTCTCGAGCCGCCGGAAGAACGCCGCGCTGCCGGAAAATCACCGCAAGGCCGCATCCTGCTCTCGGCCCGCCAGCAAGCCGGCGAGGTCATCATCACCATCAAGGACGACGGTCGCGGCATCAATCGTGACCGTGTCCGCGCCAAGGCCGAAGCCTCGGGCCTGATCCAGCCGAACGCGGTCCTCTCGGACCAGGAACTGCTCCAGCTGATCTTCCAGCCGGGCTTCTCGACGGCGCAGGAAGTCACCAACCTTTCCGGCCGTGGTGTCGGCATGGATGTGGTGAAGCGCACGATCGATACGCTACGCGGCACCATCAACGTGGTCAGCCATCCTGGCGAGGGATCGGAAGTCTCGCTGTCGATCCCTCTGACGCTGGCAATCATCGATGGCCTGCTGGTGCGTGTCGGCAACGGCCGCTATGTCATTCCGCTCTCGGCCGTCGAGGAATGCCTCGAGCTTTCCGTCGAAGACGACATGCGCTCGCGCGGCCGCAGCTTCATCTCGCTGCGCGACAGCCTGGTGCCTTATCTTCGCCTGCGCGAGCTGTTCCGCACCGGCAGCAAACCCGACCCCTTCCAGAAGGTCGTGGTCATCTCGACCGGTTCCGAACGCGTCGGTCTCGTCGTCGACCAGATCATCGGCGACCACCAGACCGTCATCAAGGCCATGTCCAAACTGCATCACGACGTTGCGACCTTCTCGGGCGCCACGATCCTGGGTGACGGCGACGTGGCTCTCATCCTCGACGTGGGACATCTCGTCTTGGAAGGCCAGAAACAGGAGGCGCATTTGCGCGCAGCAGGATGAGCGAAGCAGCACGTAAGATACCCGAGCATCTTTGGGGCGCCAGCGAGGAACTCGAAGTTCTGACCTTCGACATTGCCGGCGAAATGTTCGCCCTTGAGGCCGTCATGGTGCAGGAAATCCTCGATCTCCTACCGGAAACGAGCGTTCCCGGGGCAAAACCCTTCGTCGGCAGCGTCATCAACTTCCGCGGTAAGGTCATCCCGCTCGCCGACATCCGCCTTGCCTTCGGCATGGAGGCAACCAAGCCGACGATCGACAGCCGCATCATCGTCATCGAACTGGATGTCGACGGGGAACCGACACTGACCGGTATCCGCACCGACAAGGTTCACGAAGTCACGTCTCTGCTGAAGGCCGCCAGCGAACCGCCACCCAGCATCGGCATGCGCTGGCGTTCCGATTTCATCGATTGCCTCGTTCGCCGCGGCGGCGAATTCATCATTCTTCCCAACCTTCAAACGATCTTCTCCGTCGGCCATGAGCGCCATGCGGCAGACCCGTCGAAAAACTAGTCGCAGCAAAGGAAAAACCACATGCGCGCCTCGATCAAACTCAAGCTGACCGTCGCCTTCGGCTTTGTCATCATCATGCTCATCGCCACGGCAACCATCGCCATCATGAGCCTCAGCGATCTGAACACCACGCTCGAAAACGTCGTCAAAGGCCCGGCCACCCGGTTGAGGCTTGCCCAGGAACTCAACATTACCCAGCTGCAGCAGCTGCGCCAGCAGAAGAACATGCTGCTCGCGACCGATATCGCCGCCATGCGGGACTATACCGCCAAGATCACCCAGCAGCGCCAGGATTTCGACAAGGCGTTTGACAGCGTCATGCTACTGGCCACGGAGCAGGGAAAGGTCCTGTGGGGCAAGCTGGATGGCATGGCCACCGAATACCGCGAGCAGGATGACCGGATCCAGGCCCTGATGATGGCCGGCGACCGTGACGGCGCCCTGCGCATTTCGACAAACGAAAATCGGGCAACCGTCGGCAAAATCGACGAGTTGCTCGATGAAGTTGTCACGCTGGAAACCAGCCGACTGGCAGAAGCCAACGAGACGGCCGGAGTCGACTATGTCCAGACACGCAATGTCATGCTCGCAGTGGCCGGCGCTGCATTGCTGATTGCCCTGGCTGCCGCAGTCTGGATCGCACTTTCCATCAATCGCGGCCTGCGCAACGCAGTCAGCTCGGTCCAGAGCGTCTCCGACGGCGATCTGACCAAGCTGGCCGTGGTCAAGTCCAATGACGAAATCGGCGACCTGCTGACTTACGTCAACGCCATGATCGAACGTCTGCGCGGCGTGGTCGGCGATGCCCTCTCGGCATCCTCGAACGTCTCGTCCGGCAGCCAGGAACTGTCGGCAAGCTCCGAGCAGCTGTCGCAGGGCGCCACCGAACAGGCCGCAGCTGCAGAAGAGGCATCCGCCTCGATGGAAGAGATGGCCGCCAACATCAAGCAGAACGCCGATAACGCCGCCCAGACCGAGAAGATTGCCCGCCAGTCTGCCAAGGATGCCGAAGCATCCGGCGATGCTGTCACCCGTGCCGTCGGCGCGATGCGCACGATTGCCGAGAAGATCTCGATCGTCCAGGAAATCGCCCGTCAGACCGACCTTCTCGCGCTGAACGCAGCCGTTGAAGCGGCTCGCGCCGGCGAACATGGCAAAGGCTTTGCGGTCGTCGCCTCCGAAGTCCGCAAGCTCGCCGAACGTTCGCAGTCGGCAGCAGCCGAAATCGGCGCCATGTCGAGCGACACCGTCAAGGCAGCCCAGGAAGCCGGCGAAATGCTCGGCCGCCTGGTGCCCGATATCCGCAAGACGGCAGAACTCGTCTCGGAAATCTCGGCAGCCTGCCGCGAACAGGACATCGGCGCCTCGCAGATCAATGAAGCGATCCAGCAGCTTGACCAGGTCACCCAGCAGAACGCCTCGGCCTCCGAACAGATGGCCGCGACCTCCGAAGAACTGGCGGCCCAGTCCGAGGAACTGCAGACCTCGATCGCCTTCTTCCGGGTTGACCGGTCTGGCGAACGAGCCCCTGCCGCCATCCGCAAACCGGCCGCCCGTCCGGCGGCTCCTGTTGCCCGTCCGGCAGCGGCCGCTGCAGTTCGCAAGCCTGCCCACGGTGACAACAGTATCTCCGGCCAGCAGGCCCGCGCCAACGGCTTTGCCCTCGATCTGTCGATGGGCGGCCCAGACTCAGACGACGCGCATTTCAAGCAGAGCGCATAAAATTGATGAGCCAGGGCGGATAAATGGATCCGCCCTGATCCCAGCGTAGAATGCGCTGATTGCGAGGAGCAGCGGCTCCTGCCCGGTAGCTTAGAGGCAAGCCCGGGATGTCCCATACACACCTTGAATCACACACATATGACCGGGGACGCGACAATGCGCTTTACCATCAAACTCAAGCTCGCTCTGACATTCGGAATCATCATTCTGATGTCTTTCGGGATGGCCATGCTTGCGATCAACAATCTCTCGACGTTGAACTTCGCCATCACCGAAATTGTTCAGGGACCGGCTGCTAATCTGCGCAATTCGAGCGACCTTTCGGACACTATCTACCTGTCTATCCGGGCCGAAAAGAACGCAATCCTCAACACTGACGCTTCGCAAATTTCTTCCTACTCCCAGGAAGTCAGTGAGGCTCGCACCAAGATCAATGAGCTCCTTACCCGTCTCGACGCCGAAAAGACTGAGGGTGTAAGGGTAAAGCTAGCCGAAGTCCGTGCCGCGTTGCCTGCCTGGCTTGAGCTCCAGGATCAAATCATTGCCCTCGCTCGACAAAATACGACGGAGTCCAATGCGCGCGCCGGTGCAATATCCATGGGCGAAGGCGCGAAGATGACCTCGACCCTGCTCACCGCCATGAACGGGCTGAACGAGGAAATCGTCACGGATCTGAATGCCACAGATGAGGCGACGAACATCCAGTATGAGTACTCGCGCAATATACTGATCGCTATCGTCGTAGGTTTGCTGGTCTTCTCTGCCGTCGTGGCATTCTGGATTTCGATCAACATCTCGCGCGGCTTGCGACGTGCCGGCGATCTGGCTGTCGCAGTCAGCATTGGTGACTTGAACCACGAGATCGAGCACAAGGCCAACGATGAGATCAAGGATCTTGTCAAATCCATGGAGATCATGACCGGAAACCTGCGCGAAACGGCGCGCATCGCCGACCTGATCGCCAATGGCGACCTGGTCGTCACGCCGAAGCCCCTGTCCGACAAGGATACGCTCGGCCTCTCGCTGGAAAGCATGGTTGAACGCCTGCGTGGCGTGGTCGCTGATGCGCTTTCAGCCGCCGCAAACGTCTCGTCCGGTAGCCAGGAACTGTCGGCAAGCTCCGAACAGCTGTCGCAGGGTGCGACCGAACAGGCGGCATCCGCCGAAGAGGCCTCCGCCTCGATGGAAGAAATGGCCGCCAACATCAAGCAGAACGCCGACAACGCCGCCCAGACCGAGAAGATTGCCCGCCAGTCGGCCAAGGATGCCGAAGCATCCGGCGACGCTGTCAATCGCGCCGTCGGTGCCATGCGCACGATTGCCGAGAAGATCTCCATCGTCCAGGAAATCGCCCGCCAGACTGACTTGCTCGCACTGAACGCTGCTGTCGAAGCGGCCCGTGCCGGCGAACATGGCAAGGGTTTTGCCGTCGTCGCTTCCGAAGTCCGCAAGCTTGCCGAACGTTCGCAATCGGCAGCGGCTGAAATCGGCGCAATGTCCGGTGAGACGGTGAAGGCAGCCCAGGAAGCCGGCGAAATGCTCGGCCGTCTGGTACCCGATATTCGCAAGACAGCCGAACTGGTCTCCGAAATCTCGGCAGCATGCCGCGAGCAGGACGTCGGCGCCTCGCAGATCAACGAAGCGATCCAGCAGCTCGACAAGGTCACCCAGCAGAACGCCTCGGCGTCCGAACAGATGGCCGCGACCTCTGAAGAGCTGGCAGCACAGTCCGAAGAACTGCAGACCTCCATCGCCTTCTTCCGTGTCGAACGAAACGCCCGCGAAAATGCGGCCGCCAAGACTGTCGCACGCCCCGCGGCACAGACGAACCGCACCGCTGCCGCGCCCCAGAGAAAGCCTTCAGCAACCGACCACTCAATCGCCAGCCAGCAGGCGCGCGCCAAGGGATTTGCCCTCGATCTGTCGATGGGTGGACCTGATGCACACGACGCCGATTTCCGGGAAAGCGCATGATCATGAGCACGGCCTCATCTGAATCCCAGTTCGTCACATTCAGCCTCGGCGAGGAGATCTTCGCCGTTCCCGTCACCGTGGTCCGGGAGATCCTGGACCATGAGGATCCGTTCAAGATCCCGCACGGGCCGGACTACCTGCTCGGGCTGCGCGATGTGCGTGGCCAGGGCGTGCCGGTCATCGACCTCAGGGTCCGCCTTGGAATGTCGAGGACGATCCGCACCAATGATACCCGCATCCTGGTGCTGGATATTCCGATTGAGGGCAAGACGCTGGCAATCGGCCTGGTCGCGGACAAGGTTTACGAGGTCACACCGTTTCGGCGTGATCAGATCGAAGCAGCCCCGGATATCGGTGTCCGCTGGGGCTCCGACTACATCGCCGGCGTTGTCCGGCGCGAGGCGGATTTCGTCGTGATCATCGATCTGGCGCGCCTGTTTTCACATTCGGACGTGAATGTGCTGGGCAGCAATGAAAAACAAGTGGCCTTTGGCTAAGGAGTGACTCGGTGAATGCAGGCGTAGCCCAGGTACGGGGCGAGGACACGCTGGGTCCTCGCAATTATCAGTTATTGGCGAAGTTCATCTATGACTATAGCGGTATCAAGATGCCGCCGAACAAGGTCACCATGCTCGAGGGACGACTGCGCCGGCGGTTGCGCGCCACCGGCCTTGCCACCTTCAACGACTACTGCGATTTCCTTTTCAAGCACGGTGGCTTGCAGAACGAGAGCATACATCTGATCGATGCGGTCACCACCAACAAGACAGACTTCTTTCGCGAGCCCAACCATTTCAACTATCTGGAACAGGTTGTTCTGCCGGAACTGAAGGACCGGGGGATCCGTCGCCTGCGGGCGTGGAGTGCCGCCTGCTCTAACGGGGCCGAACCCTATACGATGGCCATGGTGATGGCCGAAGCGACCCAGGCCAACAGCGGCAGCGACTTCAATATCCTTGCAACCGACCTGTCCACGGATGTGCTGAAGACGGCCAGGGCCGGGATTTATCCGGTGGAGCAACTGGATCCGGTACCGCCACACATGATGGCGAAATACGTGATGCAGCCCAAGGATAAAAAGCGGACCAACGTCAGGATAACACCTGCGTTGCGGTCGAAAATAGGCTTTGGCCGGTTGAACTTCATGGACAAGACCTACCCAGTCGGTGACCCGTTCCACATGATTTTCTGCCGCAACGTGCTGATCTACTTCGACAAGAAGACCCAGGAACACGTCCTCTCGCAACTCTGCGCCAATCTCGTTCCGGACGGTTATCTCTTCATCGGCCATTCGGAATCCGTGACCGGCCTGGATCTCCCTGTCCGCCAGGTGGCGAACACGATCTTCAAAAGGATCTGAAGACCTATGAGCAACAAGATCCGCGTCCTGATCATTGATGATTCCGCGTCTGTGCGCCAGACACTGACCGCAGTCCTGCAGTCGGACCCTGACATCGAAGTGATCGGTGCGGCTTCGGATCCGTTCATAGCGGCCAAGCGCATCCAGGAGGAGATACCGGATGTTATCACCCTGGATGTCGAGATGCCGCGCATGGATGGCATCACGTTTCTGCGCAAACTGATGTCGCAGCGGCCCATCCCAGTCGTAATGTGCTCGTCCCTGACGGAATCAGGCTCCGAAACCCTGCTGCAGGCACTCGAAGCCGGCGCCGTTGATGTCATCCTGAAACCGAAGATCGGTGCGGCCGACTATCTCTCCGAGCAGGCGCTTCGGATCTGCGACGTGGTGAAAAGTGCAGCCCAGGCGCGGCTGGGGTCGACGAGGCGTATGCGCTCGGCCGCAGCCGGCGGCCCGACGGCCAAGCTGACAGCCGACGCCGTCCTGCCGCCGCCGACAGGCAAGGCCATGGCCCGCACGACCGAAATGGTTGTCTGCGTCGGCGCGTCCACCGGCGGCACCGAAGCCTTGCGTGAAATGCTGGAGCGGTTGCCGGCCAACGCGCCCGGCATCGTTATCGTCCAGCACATGCCGGAACGCTTCACCGCAGCCTTTGCCAAGCGGTTGAACAGCCTCTGCGAGGTTGAGGTGAAGGAGGCAGTCGATGGCGACCCGGTTCTGCGCGGCCATGTCCTGATTGCACCCGGCGACAAACATATCCTCCTCGAGCGGCAAGGCGCCCGCTACCACGTGTCTGTGCGCACAGGCCCGCTTGTCTCGCGTCACCGTCCGTCGGTGGATGTCCTCTTCCGTTCGGCAGCACGCGCTGCAGGCTCCAATGCCATGGGCGTCATCATGACCGGCATGGGCGACGACGGGGCGCGTGGCATGGAGGAAATGCACCAGACCGGCGCCTTTACCGTCGCCCAGGATGAAGCGAGTTCCATCGTCTTCGGAATGCCGAAGGAAGCGATTGCGCGTGGTGGCGTCGACAAGGTCGTCTCTCTCGATCTCATCGCACGGGAAATCCTGAGTGCCGACAAGCATCGGTAATTCATAGAATTTTTCCCGGCATTGCAGGCACATCTGCAAGCTTATGTCCCTAGGGCTTTCCTCTTTGTTAACCATGTTTGGCAAGAGTGAAACCTGCACGATGGTTGTGCCCTGGCGAGCGATTCTGGCTCACGCGTCTAGACGAGGAGCAGACCATGGCCGTCATCACATTCGCCAATTCCAAGGGTGGCGCCGGCAAGACCACTGCCGTCCTTCTCCTCGCGACAGAACTCGTGCGGCGCAATTTCAGGGTCTGCATCCTGGATACCGATCCGCAGCGCTGGATCTCGAGATGGTTTGAAACCGCCGAGAAGCGGCCAAACCTGACCGTCGAGACATTTGTCTCCATGGCTACGATCCAGAAAACCGTAAACGACTCCCAGCGTGACTGGGACTACGTGATCATTGATCTTCCCGGAATTCAGTCTCCCCTGCTGGCGACTGCCATCGGTCTGTCCGACCATGTGATGATCCCCGTGCAGGGAAGCAGCATGGATGCGCAGGGTGGCGCGCAGGTTCTCGATCTGCTCCGTTATCTCGACCGGAAAGCTGGTATCCGCATCGCCCACTCGGTGGTCCTGTCGCGGGTGAATTCGTTTGTAACCACGCGTGCGCTGCAGGCCGTCAAGCAGCTCCTGACCGAACAGCGCGTGCATGTGCTTGACACGCCGATCATCGAGCGCTCCGCCTATCGCGACATGTTCGATTTTCACGCCTACTTGCACAGTATGGATCCGGCCAAGGTCAGCAATCTCGGCAAGGCGATCCTGAACGCCGAACGTTATGCGGATGAAGTGTTGAAGCTTGTGCCGCTGGCGCAGACAACCGAGCAGGTGCTGCTCGCCGCCCGAACGTTCGGGCGGCTGGAGCACGCGGCCTAGTACCGCAGGTCAGAACAGGGCGTCGGCGAACAGGTCGTCGTCATCCATGATCTCCGCCTTGGCCGTTTCAGCCGGGGCAGTGGATCCCGCGGAATTCACATTCAGGTATCGCAGATGAATGTCTCTTTCCTGCGCCATCGTATAGATCCGGAAAATGCCCGATGAAAGCGGCTCGATTTTGGATGCGAGATCGAATGTGTCCGGAAGAGTGTCGGCGGCCATGTGGGATGCAAGCCCCAGGCATTGGTCTAGAACACCACCGAGCTCACTCTCGAAGTCAAGCTTGGTCACGGCCGCGCTGATGCGCGCAAACACCGCCTGCCCCTCGACCGCAAATTCCTGCAGCCCCTTTTCCATTTCAGCACCGACCGTCTGGACCGCCGTCAGCGCATTCCGCAGAGGCTCACCGAGATTGGCGATGTCAGCGGTCGCTTCACCGGACAGGAACTGCGTCGCCGCTTCCACGGCATGAAGGTCGGTCACGATCGCATCGGCCGGCGTTTCAAGCTTACCGGCGAAAAGCCGCAGCTCGCCGCTGACCACATTCACCGAACGCCCTGCATCCCCCAGGCGCGAACAGCGCAGGTTGGAGTTGAGAGCCATATAGTGGATATCAGTCTTGATCGAGCGGATGACCTCGATCCCTTTCAACAGATGCTGGGCTGTCGCTGTCACCGAACCGACGACGGAATCAGACTCGCCACTGCGATCGCGAACACGTTCGGCAAGCTCGCAACCGACCCTGAGATCCGCCTCCATCGACTTCAGCGCATTGTGCTCTTCGCCAGCACCTTCGGACGTCACCTTGTCACGCAGAACGAGGATCTGCGATGCATCGGCGGAGAAGCTTGCAATATTGGTAGAGATGCCACGGCACTGCCGACGGAAATCGACCAGCGTTTCATCGAGCTGTGCATGACACAGATGGAGAATGACCGAATTCAGATCGTCGGCTTCCTGCGCCGAAAGCGCGCGCCCCTCCGGCGAGGCCAGAAACGCGTCAAGCAGTTCGAACGTGCTTTGCACATGTTCGATGCGCTGGCGGGTGATATCGCCAATCTGCAGTCCCGAAAGCACGCTGGCTATCTTGCCCTGGACTCGGCCCGTCACCTGTTTGACATCACTGGCAACGGCAGACATCTGCGCATATTGCTGTGCGATGCGGCTCGAGCTCTGATCCAGGTTGCTGACAATGCGTGGAACCGTGGTGTCGAAATCGCTGCGGATGCCTTCGGCAAAGTCGCGCGCTGTCCGCAACTGCGCACGCATTACGCTGAGCTGCGCGACGAACTTGTCCACCTCTTCCGCGCCGAACTGCACCCGGTCGCGGATCTCATCGGCGAATTCCGCGAACTCGGCAAGTCCCGCACCGGTGATTTTCACCGTGATGGCGAAGGTACGCAGATAGCGGATTGTCTCACGCATGTCGTCGAGGTGAAGGCTGCTCGAATGGCATATGTCGGAAATCTCGACAAACTTCGTATGCCGCGCTTCAGCGATCTTCGGCAGCAGTGCGAGATCGGAAACGGTACTCCGCAAACCCTTGACCGTCGACGCCGTGGTCTCGCCGTCGAGGGTATTCGTCAGGCGATCAAGGATATCGACCAGTCCGTTCAAAATCTCCATCACCGAAACAAGAACCGCCCCCGCGTCGAGAAATGACTTCTCGATCGCCGAATGCGCCAGATTGAGTTTTGAGACCAAGTCCGTCCGCAAGTCTGGACCAACTGTCGTAAGCTTGAAATTATGCTTCACAACACACCCTACGCTACTTTGTAGAGGTCAACTTAGCCGACACTGTAAAAAGAGTAGTAAATTCAGGGCGCAACAAATTGCGAAAGTGGCCCGATGCGACTTGTGATGGGTTTTACAGTTAATGGTTTAGCGTCGGCAATCCGCTGTTCGATCGAGGGGAATGCGGCTGGCTCATGGCAAGGGGTGCTGACGATCATCGACCCGGGCACGCCCGCGACTGGGGCCTCCTTGCAATCCGTAGATCACATAAAATCACATTGCTGCAATTTCGCCTGATAGCGACGATATGACACTGCAAATCACTCGCGAGCAATTCGCGATCCCAACGGAAGTTCGTGCGAAGAGGATTTCGCGCGCGATTTCTGGACGTCGTGAAGGGAATTGGCTGGCCACGGTTTGGCATTTGTCAATGAAACTTCCGGGCATGAAATGCTGGAGAAATGTCACCTGTCATTCCTTATAGGCCATGTGCTTTTTCGAGACAAAAAGCCCTTTTCACCGCTAAAGAGAGCAACCTACGGCAGTCCAGCCGAATATTGTGATCCTCATCACCCTGCAAAAGACTTGCCTAATTTATTGATAGAAAAAGGAATTCCCCCTATCAGTACGATGGCGAGCGGCTTAGTTATGTTGCACAACAGCATAATCGATAGAATTCTTACTGCGTCGCAGCATCTTGACACCCCCTCCGTTCTCTCCGAACATGTTCAGGCCAGAGCTTGTCATTTGCAAACATGTTCGCCCGAGTACATCGGTCGATTGGTGGAATGTGCGGCAGGGTCGGTCGATTGGAGCTGCGATGGAAAACACTAGCAAGATAAGGGTCCTTGTTTTGGACGAGAACCCGGTTCTGGTGGACGGCCTGAGCTTTCTGATAAATTCGACACGACAGCTGAAAGCACTCGCGCTGACGCAAAGGGACGTGAGTCTGACTGAAGCGGTCAAGCGCTTGGCGCCGCATGTTATCGTCGCCGACCCGGGCTTCCTCGATCGGGTGCTGCGCGACGGCGAGATGGACTTGAAAGAACTTCAGGCCACGGCACGCATCATCGCCTATTGCAATGCGCGCGATACCTTGCCCGGAGAGACATATATCGCCAAGGGATACTCTGGGGTGGTCAACAAAACGGTTGCAAGCCCGAAGCTGTTGCGTGTGATCAAGAGCATACACGCCGGCGACATCGTCATAGATGAATCTGTGATTGTATTGTCTGAAAGCGGAAACGCCAACAATACGACATCAGAACCCGAACAAGGCAAGCTCTCCACGCAGGAAGAACTTGTTTTACGTTATGTCGCGCTTGGAAAAGCGATGAAAGAAATCGCAGCAGATATTCAACTAAGCACAAAAACGGTTGAAACATACAAATATCGTGCGACAAAAAAACTATCACTTCGAACAAGATCAGACATAGTCAACTACGCAATTAGCGTAGGCTGGCTTCAATATTAACATTGATTGATAAAAATTGGTAGCGCGATGGATGTACGTCCATCGCGCTACTTTGCGTTTATTAAATTACAATTGCTAATATGCTGTTTTTATTAAATATTTATTGGGAATTTACCTGACAATTGTCGGGCCTTTCCTGACTTTTACTAAGCAAACATAGCTGCCAATCCTAACGACGGATTTAAACGATTGTTAACTACCGGCTGGCCGTCGAGGCCTACGGTCAACAACAAGGGCAGCACATGGCTAGGATCAGCGTATTTGGAATCGGCTACGTCGGCGTGGTGGCAGCGGCCTGCCTGGCCAAAGATGGACATGAAGTCGTAGCCGTGGATATCGACCCTGCCAAGGTCGACACGATCAACAACGGACGCGCACCGATCGTTGAGAAGGGCCTTGATCCCCTGATCGAGCAGACTGTCGCCAGCGGCAAGCTGCGCGCCACGCTCGATATCCAGGATGCAATTGCTTCGACCGACGTGTCCTTCGTCTGCGTCGGCACTCCGAGCGCACCGGACGGCTCGGTTGGGCTGACCTATGTGGTCAAGGCCTGCGAGGCGATCGGCACTGCAATCGCTGCCAAGGGACGTTTCCACTCCGTTGTCGTCCGCTCGACCATCGTGCCAGGCAGCATGGAGCAGGTCTGCATCCCGGCGCTCGAGCGCAGCACGGGCCTGATCGCCGGCAAGGATTTCGGTGTCGGCTACTATCCGGAATTCCTGCGTGAGAGCACAGCGATCGAAGACTACTACGATCCGGGCTTGATCGTCTTCGGCGCACTCGACGAACAGACCGACAAGGTTCTGCACGAATTGAATGACGCCCTCCCATGCCCGTGCCACTCGGTCTCTCTCGCCACCGCAGAGATGATCAAATACACCAGCAACTCCTGGCGCGCCGTCAAGGTGACCTTCGCCAACGAGATCGGCAACATCGCCAAGGCGAGCGGCGTCGACGGTCAGCTGGTGATGAAGATCCTGTGCTCGGATCTCAAGGTCAACATCTCACCCTATTTCATGCGCCCGGGCTTTGCCTTTGGCGGCTCCTGCCTGCCGAAGGATGTCCGCGCTCTGCGTCATCTGGCCAAGGAAAAGCATGTCGAGACCGCCCTTCTCGACGCGGTGCTGGAAGCCAACGAAGCGCAGATCGACCGCGCCGAGACCATGGTTTCGCAGATGGGCGGACAGACGATCGGCATGGTCGGCATCAGCTTCAAGACCGGTACCGACGATCTGCGCGAAAGCCCGCTCGCAAGCCTCGCCTCTCGCCTGATCGACCGAGGCTACGACCTCAAGATCTACGACCCCTTCGTCAATCAGGCCTATGCCGAGGGCATGAGCGGCGCCGGTCGCGGCAATGACACCGCCATCGACCTGAAAAACAGGCTCGTCAGCGACCTCGACGATCTCGTCGACAGTTCCGACGTCATCCTTGTCGGCAATCACTATGCCGAGGCCATGCCGGTTCTTGATGCCTCGAGTGACAAGATCCCCATGGTCGACCTGCTCCGCATTCGCCCCGGCATTCGCTCCGCCGGAACCTACCAAGGCATTTGCTGGTAAGGGGCGCACCGATATGTTGGCCCACGTCATCTATCTCCTCATCATGACGATCCTGGCGCTCAGCGTGCCGCATCCGGCGGTCCAGACCGTCTCCGGCACCCTGATCACCGTCGGCCTGATTGGCGGCTGGCGCTATGCCTGGGCGGGGATCAACCTGGCGCGGGCCGCCTATTATCTGAACTTCGCCTATCCTCGCCGGCGTAAAAACGCCGTCGAGGCCTACCAGGCCCGAGGCTTGAAGGATCACACCTTCTTCCTCGTGACCACCTACAAGATCGCTCCGGATATCTCGACCCGGGTCTATCGTTCGATCTTCGAGGCGGCCTACCACGCAAAGGGTGGCGCCACCATCGTCGCCTCGATCGTCGACGAAGCCGATGCACGGCTGATCCGGCAAGTCATGGCCTCGGTCGCCTCACGCAATCCGGGTTCGGAAGCGATGGTTGCCCTGAAGATCGACAAGATCGCCGGTACCGGCAAGCGCGACGCGCTCGCTACGTCCCTGCGCTCGATCGCCAGGCTCAATCCGGGTCGCAACGATATCGTCATCTTCGTCGATGGTGACAGCTGCGTACCGATCGACGTCATCGAGCGCAGCCTGCCCTTCTTCACCGACCCTTCCGTCGGCGCCGTCACCACCGACGAATACAGCGACACGAAGGGCGGCCGCCTGTTCCGCGACTGGTTCGACCTGCGCTTTTGCCAGCGCCATGTGATGATGTCGTCGATGTCGCTGGGTGAACGGGTCCTGACCTTGACCGGTCGCATGTCGATCTTCCGTGCCAATCTCGCCACCGACAGCGGCTTCGTCGATCTCGTCCGCAACGACTTCATCGACCACTGGCGCCTCGGCCGCGTTCATTTCCTCACCGGCGATGACAAGTCCACCTGGTATTGGCTGCTGCAGCGCGGATACAAGATGCTTTACCTGCCAGACCTGTGCACGGTCTCGATCGAAACACAGCCCAATTCCGGTTTCATGGACTCCGCCACCGTCCTGATGACCCGCTGGTTCGGCAACATGCTGCGCACCAACGCCCGCGCACTTGCCCTGCCCGCCTCGCAGATCGGCTATTTCACCTGGTGGTCGATCCTCGATCAGGCAATCTCGATCTGGACCACACTCGCCGGTCCGGCCAGCATCCTCCTGGCGACCTTCTTTGTCAGTCCCTGGATCCTGCCCCTCTATTTTGCCTGGGTCATGTTCACCCGCTACTGCATGTGCACGATCATCATGGCGTTCCGCAAACGCAGCTTCCCAGTCACCTTTCCCTTCCTGCTCTACTTCAGCCAGGTCGGCGGCGCGGTGATCAAGAGCTTCATCCTCTTCCGCCTCGACCGCCAGCGCTGGACCCGTCAGTCCTCGGCGAAAACGGGGAAATTCAGCCTGCCTCTCGGCCAGCGACTGAAGGCCCACAGTTCAACCTACATGCATGGCCTTGCCCTCGGATGGCTCATCCTCGGTGTGGCTTATGTCGGCAACCTCATCTAACCGCGCCCACCCTAACAGCGAAGGACCGTGACAATGGACATCGAGAAAAAGCCCGCACGAGACACAGCTTCACAGGCTTTGGCCATCCAGGCCGAAAACGTCCCGGTCCTCCTGGACAACGGCACCGAGCACCCAAAAACCAACATCCCGTTTTCCGCAATCATCGACGGTCGACAGTTCAGCGGCAAAAGCCTGTCCCTCGTGTCGGCAACGGTCGCCGGTCTTTCCGGACCGGAACTGGAAGGAAAGCAGCGGATCGCGGTTCTGCGCTTCGATTTCGACGGCTACACGATCGCCCTTCAGGTCGATGTTCGCATCAGCCGTATCCAGTCCGAAACCGGTGAACTGCGTCTCGACTTCATCGAGCCGACCGGAGAACACCTGCCGACCCTGCGTTATCTGCTCAACAGCCATATCGCCGGTGATATCACCTCGATCGATGGCATTATCAGCCGCCGCGAAAAGGCTGGCGTGAGCAACGCCAGGATCCAGAGTGGATCGACGACATTAGGCGGCTATGTCGGACGCGGCCTGCGCGTCGCGGCAACCGCAGCCCTCAGCCTTGCGCTGGCAGCCATCGCAGCAAACCTCGTCTACCAGCGGGTATTCTCCAAGGAAGTCGCCCAACTCGCCACGCTTTCCGCTGGCGGCCAGCCGCTGCGCGCCGTGGCAAGCGGCCAGATTTCCTATCTCAACCTTGGCGCTGCCAAGGGTGACGTTCTCTACACCCTGCAGGCCGTCTCGGGCGACACGCTCAGCGTCAACATGCCCTGTGACTGCGAGATCCTGCCCGGCGCTGCAATAGAAGGTTCGACCGTCATGGCCGGCGACACCATTGCCGAAGTCGTCACCGGCGAGACGGCACCAGTCGTCGTCGCGACCGTCAGTGCAGATCAGGCAAAGCTTCTGGTTCGCGGCGACATCGCCGAGCTCAATTTCCCCGATGGCGTCGTTGCCTACGGCAAACTCGCCACCGGTGCACAAGCTCTGACGCCGGTTGGCGCGCAAGGCGAGATGCGCGCCGTCATCACCCCGGATACCGCTCTCGGTGGGGAAGCCGTCGGCTCGCCGGTCTCCGTACGCATCATCAGCAACCGCATTTTCGCCATTGGCCAGCAACTCGGCCTGATGTCCTCCAACCGCACGGCCGGCTGAGAACCGCAGCAAGGCAGACAATCCCGCGCAATCGACAAACAGGATTCACAGGAGCAGTCATGCAAAACGTCCATCCCCTCATCCTGTGCGGCGGCATCGGCACACGCCTTTGGCCCCTTTCCCGCACCGAGCACCCGAAACAGTTTCAGCGTATCGACGGCAACTCGGAGACCACCTTTTTTCATGCAACGGTTGAACGCCACCGCATGCCGGGCTTTGCAGACCCCATCGTCGCCGTCAGCAGTTCGCATGTCGCTACTGTCTTGCGCCAGCTGAACGACCTGAATTGCCCGGCCCGCATCATCGCCGAGCCAATCTCCCGAAACACCGGACCCGCAGTCCTTGCCACAGCACTCGATCTTGCGGAAACCGATCCGGCAGCGCTGATTTGTGTCATCCCGTCGGATCACATCGTCAAGGGTGACCTGACGGCAAATGTTCTGGCTGCCCGCGCAGCCGCCGAAAGCGGTCACATTGTCCTGTTCGGTGTGCCGCCGGAATATCCGGAAACCGGCTATGGCTACATCGTCGATGGCGGGGCACTGGATACGCTCGACTGCGCCCGCAAGGTTGCAAGCTTCATTGAAAAGCCCCCGGTTGAAATTGCAACATCACTGATCAAGGCCGGCAATGCCTATTGGGCGTCTGGCATCAGCCTGTTCCGCGCCGATGTGCTGATCTCCGAATTCCAGCGCCTGGATCCCATCACCTATGAAGCGGTCAGCAACGCCATCAAGCTTGGCCTGCAGACCGAACATGCCCTCTATCTGAATGCTGAAGCACTGTTCTCTGCAGCCAACCTCCCGACCGAATCCATCGTCTTCGAGCATTCGCCCCGCACTGTGATCGCGCCGCTGCACGTGGCGTGGAGCGATGTCGGCGCCTGGAATGCGCTTCATCACATCGCGGAAAAGGACGAAGACGGCAACGTGTTGAGCGGTGACGTCATCAGCATCGACACCTGCAACTCCTACATCCGCTCGACAAACAAGCTCGTGGCAGTGATCGGCATGCAGGACGTGGTCGTCGTCGACACCGACGATGCCCTGCTGATCACCACCCGCGACCAGGCACAACAGGTGAAGCAGATCGTGAAAAAGCTCGAAACCATCAAACGTCGTGAACTGGCCGAGCATGCCCGCAACCAGATGGCCTGGGGCGAGATCCGCCGCGTGCAGAGTGGCCCAGGCTATGAATTGCGCATGATGACATTGCGAGCTGGCGGCATGCTGCCGATGCTGGAGGATCTGGCCTCTCACCGAATGCTGACGGTGACAAATGGCTCCGGTCTGCTCAAGAACGGCGCCATAACCCGCCACCTTCACGTCGGCGATACGTTCGAAGTGCCCCCGGGTGAATCCACGGTGATTTTTTGCGGACCGGAAGCCGAGATGCAACTCGTCGAGGTCGTCTGCGAAGTGGTTACGGCGAAACTGGAACCCCAGGCCGGCAGCCGCCAGCTCGTGAACAGCTGAGGACGGTTCCATGCGAAGAAGCGCCTCACTTCTGCTTGCTGGACTGCTCGCCTCGACGGCGTTCGGCGCGGTTGCCGAAAACCTCGATCATGCGGCTCTTGCCAAGCTGACCCGACAGATCAACCAGGTCACCGACCGGGCAGGTGCTGGCGACGCGACACTCGAGAGCGTGGAACCGCTCCTGACGGAACGATTGCATGGTATAGCAGCCACCGCGCCACTTCAGGTACCGGCTTTCGCAGCGATCGAAGGCAAGGGCGGCCTACACACGATCCCAGTGGACTTCATGCTGGCACAAATGCGGCTTCAGACCGGCGCGCGGTTCAACGCCAACATCGACAAGGCGTTCACCGATGCCAACACTCCCGCCTTGTTCATCCGCGGCGGAACCATCACGCTGAAGGAACTCGCAGCGGCCGCAGCGACCCAGTTTCCCGATGCGGTCGAAAAGAACGGTGAAACATGGACCGCCAAATGGCCGATCGTCATTTGGTCGGACTCCGGACTGGTGCTCGAAGAGGGTGACCGACTTGAACTATCGACGCGCGCAGGCGCCTTTGTCCTGAACGCTGGCCTGCTCCAGGTGAACAACGGATCAATATCCGGCTCCTCCGGGGTTAATGACGGCCTGCCTGAATTCAAGCCATTCATCGTCACAGCGATGAGTGGCGCCTTGCAGGCGAGACAGGCCGAGTTCAGCAATCTTGGCTTTCCCGGCTCCGGTTCGACCAGTGGGATCTCGATCATTGGTGCGGCGCTCCTGCCTGCCAAGATCCGATCCTTCTTCGTCGAAAGCGCCTTCGACAGGGTCAGCGGTGTCAATCTGCTCGACACCCACAATGTGCTGATCGCCCAAAATCGGTTTCGCGATGCAGACGGGCCAGCGATCGCCATGAAGGGCGTCAACCGTGCACGCATCCTGTCCAACATCGTGACGGGGTCGCGACAGGCTCAGGGTATCAACATCCAGAACCGCAGCTCGGATATCGAGATCGCCCACAACCTCGTGCTCGGCAATCGCGGCAGCGGCATTTTCCTGGCCAACGGTGTTCGTGACATCAAGGTTTCGGCCAATCTGCTCTCGGGCAATGGCCGTGGCGGCATTTCGGTCGTGCGTGGCACCTGTGTCGAGCTGATCGACAACATGGTTGTCAGCAATCGCCAGGTCGGCATCAAGGTTCGCGCCAGCGATCAGCTGGCGCTGTCGCAAAACCAGCTGATCAGCAATTCTGGACCCGGCATCTCGGTAACCGAGCAGGGTCCCAAAGCCGCACTCACCATCGACGACAACCATTTTATCGCCAACAGATCCGGCCTGCACGGCAGCTCGGCGAGCGAAGTAGCATTGACCGGCAATGATTTCGCCGGCCAGTCACCCATCCTGCTTGACGGTGAATTTGCCAGCTACGTGCCGCAACTTCTGCGCATCTCGTCCACAGACGCTGCTGCCCAACCCTTCATAATCCACGCCAATGAACAGTCGTCCGCGCGGACGGACTGCCAGTCAGGGAGTTAAAACCGATGGTCTTTTCATCCGAGACATTCCTGTTCCTGTTTTTACCGCTCTTCCTGGTGGCCTACTACCTGACACCGGATCGGCTGCGCTCATGGACGATCCTGATCGGCTCCTACATCTTCTATTGCTGGTGGCGCGCCGACTTCCTGCTGCTGTTTATCGCCGTCACCGCCTGGGCCTATGGCTGCGGATTGCTGATTGCCAGGTGGGAGGGAGAAGCGAGAGCCCGGACAACCATGGTTATCGGTATCATCGGATGCCTGATCGTGCTCGGCATCTTCAAGTATCTCAATTTCTTCATGGACAGTTTTGCCGCCCTCATCGGCACCACGCCGGAGAACCTCGGCTATCACTGGCAGCTGATCCTGCCGATCGGCGTTTCCTTCTATGTCTTCCACGCCATCGGCTACATCGTCGACGTCTTCCGCAAGGACACCCCAGCGACCCGCAGCTTCGTCGATTTCGCCGCCTTCATGGCCCTCTTCCCACACATGATCGCCGGCCCGGTCCTGCGATTCCGTGACCTGACCGACCAGTTCATCAAGCGCGAACACAGCCTGCCGATCTTCACCTCCGGCCTTTACATCTTCACCATCGGCCTGTCGAAGAAAGTTCTGATCGCCGATACCGTCGCCCCGATTGCCGACCAGACATTTGCCATGGCCAATCCGACGATGGTGGAATCCTGGCTCGGCGCCATTGCCTACATGCTCCAGCTCTATTTCGACTTCTCCGGCTATTCGGACATGGCGATCGGCCTTGCGCTGATGATGGGCTTCCGCTTCAAGCAGAATTTCAACACCCCGTATCTCAGCCTGTCGATCACAGAGTTCTGGCAGCGCTGGCACATCAGCCTGTCCACCTGGCTGCGCGACTACCTCTACATCCCGCTTGGCGGCAATCGCAAAGGCTCTGCCCGCACCTACATCAATCTGTTCCTCGTCATGCTGCTCGGCGGCCTGTGGCATGGCGCGGCCTGGACCTATGTCCTATGGGGCGCCTGGCACGGCGCATGGCTTGCCTGCGAACGCTACACCGGCTGGGCCAGGAACGTCCCGAGCCGCGCCATCGCCCTGCCCGTCACCCTCGTTCTCGTGCTGATCGGCTGGGTCATGTTCCGGGCTGCCGATGTTGGCGACGCCTTCACTGTCTACGGCGGCATGATCGGCCTCAACGGCGTGAACCCGAGCATCGAGTTCCTTGCCAATGTCACGCGGGAAAACCTGCTCTTCCTCGCACTCGCCATCGGTGCAGTCTTCGCCGAACCCTATTTCAAGAAGCTGACCGATGCCGAAAACGGGATCGAAGCGCATGGCTTCTCGGTCTCTCCGAATGGGACCGCCGTTGCCATTCCCTCGCTCGCCTATCCGATTGCCATGAGCCTTCTTCTCGTCGTGACCGTGGCACGCCTGTCGGAACAGTCGGTTTCGCCCTTCCTCTACTTCCAGTTCTGACAGGAGATAAGACATGGCCAGCATTCGCCAGCACACCGCGACACTGCTTCTTCCGACCGTCTTCTTCGGTTATGCAATCTATGCCAACTCGTCGATGATCTTCGCCGCTGCAGGCAGCAAGGCCGAGGCCGCCCAGGTCAACGACCTGTCGCTCTCCTACGTCATCGACGGTGAAGCCACCCGCGATCTCGATGCGCTCTACAAGAGTGAACTGCCGCACCGCGATGCCGCTGTCGGCGTTATCGGCAACGCCCGCTATGCGCTGCTCGGCTCCGGCCGCAAAGGCGTGATCGTCGGTGACGACGGCTGGTTCTTCACCGGCGAGGAATTCAAACGCGTCAAATCGACGGAGATCGAGGCGGCGGTCAGCCAGATTGGCGAAGTGCGCAAGAAACTGGCCGACGCCGGCATCGAACTTGTCATCGTACCGCTGCCGGCGAAGTCCGACATCTATACCGAGCACCTGCCGGAGATGATGCGCAACGACGCCATGGTGACAGCCTACGCCGACTTCTCGACCGCTCTCACGCAGGCCGGCATGACGGTTGTCGATACACGCACCGCCATGCTCGCAGCCAAGCCGCAGGACGAGATGTTCCTGAAATCCGACACCCACTGGACACCGGCAGGTGCCAAGGTGACGGCGGAAGCGGTACAAAGCACATTCCAGCAACGCGGCATCCTGCTCACCGCCGAGCAGGTCACGGCCACTTGGCAAGCCCCGGTCGAAGTCTGGGGCGACCTGACCAAATACATCACCTCCCCCGACTATGCTCCGCGCGTCGGCCTGAAGCCCGAAAGTATTCCGATCTATCGAACCTCGGTAGCGCCAGCGGAAGGAGGCGGGGACATATTCGGTGGCGACGCATCCATCCCTGTCATGCTGGTCGGAACCAGCTACAGCGCCAATGAAAACTGGTCCTTCGCCGATTTCCTCCGCCAGGCACTGTCTTCCGATGTCGTCAATGTCGCCAAGGAAGGCCTTGGCCCAGGCGTGCCGATGATGGACCTGCTCGAGGGCCAGGTGCTCGCCGAGACGCCACCAAGCGTGATCGTCTGGGAATTCCCGGTCCGTTATCTCGGCACGGACACCTTGTGGAAGCGCAAGAGCAATTCCGGCACAGGCGGACATCACGGCCCGGTTGGAGAAAGCAATGTCTAAGTATCTGTACCCGCTCGCGGTCCTCGTCTTGTGTGCCGGCACGTTTGCGGCCCAGCCGAGTGTCGCTCGCGTCAAGCCGTTCTTCCCGCGGCCGAAGGCGGAAGAGACGGTGGTCGTACCCAAACCGGCCCCGACCGGACCTGCGTCGAAACTGCCCCTCGAATTACAAGCTGTCCGCAAGGACCTGCTCGCCGACAAGCCCATCAGCTATCGGCAACTGCAGGCCCTCGCCGATGCCGGTGACGGCATCGGTGCCTTCAGACTTGCCGAACGGATCGTCAAGGAGAGTGATCCCAAATTCACGACGGATGCCCTGCACTATTTCACCATCGCCGCCTTCGAAGGACGCGGCTATGCGGTGCGCCACATCCTCGATTTGCTGGGAAGACCAGACGTACAATTCCGGCCCGCCCATCTGAAAAGTGCTGAAGCCGTCCTGCGCGCCCAGGCGAAAAAAGGCAATGAAAAGGCTGTGGACGGGCTTGTTAGCTTCTACAGTCAAGGCCGCCCTTTCGGCGAAAAGCGCGACGAACTTGAGGCACTGCTCTCGTCCGGGCCGGGCGAAAAGAATGGCCAAACGGCGTTCAAGCTCGCCGTGCTGCTGCTTTCCAACAGGGAACGCACACCCGAACAGATGGAACAGGCAGGCCGCTATCTGGCCATCGCCCAAAACAGCGGCAGCATCGGCATCAAGGCCGCCGCCGGCAACATACTGGCAACGCTGAAGAACCCACCCTCAGAAGAACATGCGGAGGTACAACCATGACCACCCGACAACATTGCGGCTATCTGGCTGGCGTGCTCGCCACACTCACTTTGTCCAGCGCCTCCGCTGCTTGGGCAGAGACCGGCGAAGAGCCATCATCCGCCTACGGTTGCCGCAATCTGGAGGAAATTTCAGATCTGCAGATGATCGAAGGCAAGGACGGCATGTTCTTCCGTATTCTGGCGGATCTTCGCCTTCAACACGCATTCACTGACCAGACCGCTGACAACTTGGCGGCCATGGCAAAGGCGCTCGAGCAGAAGGGGACGACACTGATTTACGTGCCTCTGCCGACGAAATCGCAGGTTCTGCCCGAACTCGTGCCGGCCAAGGCTTCTCTCTATGGCTTTGACGCCGATATCGCGATGCAGATCTACAGCGATATCATTCGCCGCCTGAGCGACAGGGATGTGGCGGCGGTCGATATCGCATCGCCGATGCGCGAGAACAACATCAACAGCTTCGGCGAACACTCGTTCTTTCAGTCAGACTTCCACTGGACAGCCCATGGTGCAAGCGTAGCTGCCAAAGCGATCGCCGAACGCATGAAGCAATTGCCCGCCTATGCCGATGTGACGCCAGTGCAGTTCGCCATGGAAGAGGTCAAGCCGGATCCCGAGTATTCAAGCATGCGCGAGCTTCTGCAGAAGCACTGCGTCTCGAATGTCCCAAAGGTAACGGCGCATGCATACCGCGCGGTACGCAACGAAGAAGCCGCCACCGACGGTGCTTCCGTGGACATTTTCGGCAGCGGTGAAGAAGCCACAATAGCACTGATCGGTACCAGTTATTCCGACAAGCCGATCAGCAATTTCTCCGGCTATCTGGAACACTGGACCCAAATCCCGGTGGACAATTATTCGATCTCGGGAGGCAACCAGTTCGGCTCGATCCTGTCCTACATCACGTCGCGGGAATTCCAGGAACAGCGACCACGCTTCCTGATCTGGGAAAACCCGATCTACAACAATCTCGGCCAGTTCGGCGCGGCCCCGTGGAAAGAAATCATTGCGGCATCCCTTGGCGAATGCAGCCCGCCGCTGACGATCGCATCGGTCGATGGCAAGACCGTCGAAGCAGATCTTGCCCAGGTCAAGCTGAGTGAAAATGAGGTTCTGCTGGCCGACATCGGCTCAGACACCAGCCGCAATGTTACCTTCAAGTTCACCGGCGCCGACGGCCAGACACGCACCCGCGCCATGGATCGCGGCGACCGTCTGCGCTCCACCGGTCGCTATTACTTCTCGCTGGGCGGATTTCCTGCCGGATCGTTCAGCAAGGTCGCCGTCTCGTTCGATGCTCCTGTCGGCGAAGACACCTCCCTCTCTGTCTGCAAGACGAAACTCGGAGAAGAGTCATGATGACGAAAACCCGCTTCAATCTCACTTTGGTATCAATGGCAACAACGCTTGCTTTCGCTCTGCCATCCCTGGCCGACGACGGTGGTCTGTATGAAAAGCCGATCGATCCGAATTCGGCCTTCGTCAGGGTCATTGCACCTGGCTCATCGATTGCCTCGGTCAAGAACAGTTCGTTCAGCCAGCTGAACGATGGCGTCTCGCCGTATGTCGCGGTAGCACCCGGCGACATCGCGGTGTCATCCAGCTTCCGCCAGGCAAGCGTGGAAGCGGCAGCCGGAAAATTCTACTCGGCCGTCATCACCCAGGATGGTGTCGTCACGGTCGAAGACGACATGACGAAGAATCCTTCCAAGGCAACGTTGACCCTCTACAACCTTACGGAAAAGGCAGCGCTCGATCTCTTCGTTCCCAAAGCCGGATCCGACGCCGTCTCGGATGTCGACAGCGGTGCATCGAAGTCGGTTGCCTTGCGAGCCCCGCTGAAAGTCGACCTCGTGGTCCGTGATGGCGAAAAGGAAATCGCCAAGATCGACGCTGTCGAATTCAAGCGGCTTGCCGGTGTGACAATCGTGGTCACCGGCACGGGCGACAACGTCACGGCAGTCGCCGTCCCTAGCACTATTGCGCGTTAATTCCTGAAATAGGCCCGGAGGTTTATCATGACGATTGGAAAACTGGTTAAATCGCTGCTCATGGCAGGTGTGATGACGGTTGCCACCGGAACTCCGGGAAGAAGCGAGCCGATCGATGTCCGGTTCTTGCCACCGGACATCGACGTCCCCAAATCGGCAGTCTGCACGCCGCGTATCCGCGACGAAGACATGATCGTTGATTGGACCGCTTGGGATCGCAAGGCCCTGCCCAAGCGCGAAACCTATTCCATCACGCGTGATATGAACCGTTTGCGCGATATCGACGCCCGACGTTTCGAGCCGATCCTCACCCGCATGCAGCAGCTTTTGCCAACCATTAAGCGGGACTACAGCGACAAGGACGCGCTTTTCGACACGGTTAAACTGATGCTGGCCATGGGCGAAGGTGAAACGGTTCGGGAACAAGGGCTTGTCAGCAAGCTTCTGGAAAACAAAGAGCACCCTGCCGGATCGCTGAATACGCTTGCTGACTACCTTATCGACGGCAAGGGTATCGAAACCGATCGGACCAGAGGCCTCGAACTCAAGGTCCAGGCGGCTTATGGCGGAAACGCAGATGCCATCCTCGACCTCGCTCGCATGACCAAAAACGGCGAAAAGATCGCCAAATGGGAAATCGAACCGGAACTGGCCGTCAACATGGCCTTCGGTTCGCTGGTCGGTGTGCTCGACGAGGGCATTTGCGACCGTATCGGCCGCGTTGCGCGTGAATACGATGGTGGCGAGATCGTCAAGAGTGACCCGAATGTCAGCCTTGCCTGGTACAGGTTTGCAGCCGACCTCGGCGATACATCCGCCGCCTGGGAAGTCGCCGAATACAATCTGCTCAGCGAAAAGATCGTCAAGGACAATGATGTTCTCGTGAAATATCTGACGATGGCAGCAGACGGTGGCAACATGGCCGCGATCCTGGAACTCGGCCGGCTCTATGCCGATGGTGCAATCGTCGAGCGTGATCGGGAAAAAGCGCTTCATTACTACGGCATTGCCGAGAAAGCCGGCAATCAGGCGGGCCTGGTCAAGCAGGCCCAACTCTTTGAGCAAACCAAGGATACCTCGGCGCCAGACATGGCGTCCTACGAGAAGACCTTCCGCCAGCTGATCGCCCGTGGCAACCCGCCGCCTTGGGCCTTCACTCGCCTTGCACGCCTGATTCAGAACCGGGAGGGGGTCTGGCAATCCGCGGAAAAAGTGAAACCTTTGCTGGAAGAGGCCGTGAAGCGCGGTGATATCGAAGGTGGCATCGATCTGGCCGAGTTGCTGGTGCGCGAACAGCCGAATGCTGCGACCTTGGCGCGCTCGACCGACCTCTTGAGCCAGGCGATCCAGAGCAATGGTGAAATCAATGCCATTGCCAAATTGCGGCGCATCTATCTGTGCATCGATCCCAAGGGTCCTGATCTGCAGGCCGCCGCCTACTGGTCCGACATCGAAGCGGGTGCCGGCAACAAGACGCTCAATCTCGAGGCTGAACAGATTGATCACCTGCCGGAATTGAAAGACCCGCTCGTCATCGCGGCAATCCAGACTCAGGCACTCTACGGTCGAGTCAGCGCCCTGGCGCTGTACCAACGTTATCTGAAAAGTGCCGGCTATTCGGATCAGGTCCTGAAATTCTGGGAGGCTCGCGCCGAGGTGCGTCGCGGCGCAACCGTCGAGGCCATATTGCTGGACTTCAAGCAGAACGTCGAGAAAGGTCGGATGACCGAAGCCAAGCAGAGCATCCGGCTGACCAGCGAAGCGATGAGCGTCGACGCCGGTTTGAGCTTTGCACGCTTCCTCATCGAAAACTACGCCAGCGACCGCGACAGTGTGCAGCTCGCCAAGGAGATACTCAAGCCATTGGCGGAAAGCGGCTACGGCCGTGCCGTTCGGCTTCTGGAAGAACTGGATGGCGAAGGCCTCAACCCACTTTCCTCAACAGTCAGCTACTACGGCGACGTGATGAAACAGAAGGGAGATATGGCCGCCCAGTTGCTGCTTGCCGAGAATGCCGAGGACAACGCGACGCGCGAGCTCTTCTATCAGCGTGCCATCGGCTCGCAACGCTGCGACTACGATGACTCGATGTCGCTCGCCGAATTCGCCATGCGCCACAACCGCGAAGATGCCGAGCGCTGGCTTGCAATCGCATCCCATATCGCAACCGATGATGCCTGGCGCAAGGTCAAGATCGCCGACATGTACATGGAGCTCAACACGCCCGACACCAACAAGACGGCGCTCGATCTTTACGCCGAGGCACGCAGCGGCGGCGAACCGGCGGCCTTCTACCGTCTGGTGAAATACTATGCCAACAATGCCGGTGATGCTTACGACCCGAAGGCGGCAAGCGACATCTTCGTTGACCTCGTTCAGCGCTCAGACCTAGACAGCATGCCCGAAAAACTCCTCATGTTGGCCAACATGAAGCCTGAAATCAGGCGTCAAGTGAACCTCAGGATCAATGTAAGGGATCTCTACCAGCGTTCTGCCGACACCGGACAGCCGGTCGCCATGCGCGAACTGGGCAAGCTCCTGCGCAATGATCCGAAGGAAAGTCGGGCAATCATCGATGCATTTGCCTGGCTGAAGAAGGCGGCCGAAGCGGGCGATGCCGAAGCCATGTATCTGCTGTCGCAGTCCTATGCCTACGGCACGGGAACCAAGCCCGCGCTTGATGCCGCCCAATACTGGATGGCGAAGTCGGCCGAGGCTGGCTATCCCGAAGCCACCCATGTCTTGATGCTGACCAAAGCTGGAACGGAGGGCTGACCCTTTGACCGATTTCACCACTTCACGGAAATACGACATTGCCGCCGTATCACTGCTCGCACTGATAGCACTGGGTGGCAATGCATCCATTGCGAATGCGGCAGAGGAAACTTGCTTCTCGATACCCACACCAGTGATCAGCCTCGGTTTCGGCAGTCGCTATGAGGCCAACTCCAAAACCCGATCCGATCTGGACGATGATTCCGACGCTGCTGTGACCAAGGCTTTGAAGCCGATCGATCTGTTTATTCAGAACCTGGCCAAACAGGTGACCAAGGCGGGCAAGGAAACCGATGCGGCCACCCGGACGGAATACCAGCGCTGCGTCATCAATGCCGTGTACCAATGGGCCTCGGCAAACGCACTCAGCGATATGAAGACGGACAATGCCAAACTCTCCGTCCCCTCCCGTGTCGGCGGCATCGCCATCGCCTATGCAGAGAGCCGTAACCAGGTCAGCGGTGTGGCCGACAGACAGCGGGTCATCGAGAAATGGCTGCTGGAACGGGCTCGCGCCACGGTCGACTTCTTCGACAATGACGCAACGAAGGGGGCGGCCCGCAACAACCTGCGCGCCTGGGCAAGCCTTGCGGTTGGCGAGGTCGGCATCCTCAACGAAGACAAACCGCTGACCGACTGGGCCATTCTCAGCAACCGGACAATGATTGCCGGTGCCTCGACCGATGGCAGCCTGCCTCTCGAGATGAACCGGCAACAATATGCACTGCACTACCAGCTGCATGCCATGTCGCCGCTGGTCACGTCGATCGCACGGCTTTGCTCTGCGGGCTATGGAAAGGGTGGGGCCGATCTGGCGAAACTGGCAACCATGGCGAATTTCTCGCTCAATGGGGTGAAGGATCCAACCATCGTTCAGAAAATCACCGGCATCAAGCAGACGGTGAAGCCTGGCTTGAAGGACAACACATCGTCGCTCGGATGGCTCGAACCCTATGTCGCGTTGAGCAATGACAAGAAGATGGAAAGCGAGTTCGCCGACCTGCGGCCGCTGTCGAACTCCAAGCTCGGCGGCGATGTCACGGCGTTGTATGGAAACAAGCGAACAAGCTGTGTCATAACAGCGATCCGCTGAAGGAGAACGGCTTACTCGGAAACGAGACGGATCTTGTGGCCGATCAGCGGAGCAACCTGTTTGATCGGTTGCGGGCCACGGTCGTCGTTCCACTCTCCAACTTCCATGGAGACGAGCGAACGCACGGCATCGATCGAGAAATCACGACCATGCGTGCCCGCAAGCGCCTCCTGCAGACGGCCAATCAGATCTTCGGCATTAGTATGAGTAGAATGCGTCACCTTCCCCGTTCCTCCGAAAATATCATGCGCCAAAGATGAGTGTTTTTCTAGCATCCAGAAGCCAACAATGGCCCTGAACACTTAAAAAAGTCGCAATTCCTTGTGGATGGCGCGGGACCGGTGGCACCATGTTTGCCAACATGGCAAACAAAACCCAAACAGTGGCGCGCAATCTCTGCGCACCGCGTCAACTTGGAACAGGTGAAAAATGAAAGTGGGCGGATTAAGCCGCCATGCCCCAGCCGGAAGGGTCGTCATCGCCGAACATGCGCTCAAGGCTGAGGAAGCAGATCATGCTTTTGTCATGCGCGATGATACCATCCGAGAAGG
This sequence comes from Rhizobium sp. 18065, assembly GCF_902706095.1. Classification (GTDB taxonomy): domain Bacteria; phylum Pseudomonadota; class Alphaproteobacteria; order Rhizobiales; family Rhizobiaceae; genus Allorhizobium. The sequence goes on along the minus strand of NZ_CACSJP010000004.1, from coordinate 47,398 downwards.
CTGAACTCGGGCCTGTGGCCGCCGGAAGCGGCTGGAGCGTGCTGCCGGCAACGGTGAGGATATCCGATACGCCATCGACCAGCAGTCCGACGGTCATGCCGTTGACTTCGGTCACGACTACCGCACTCCGCTCGGTCGCCTGTGCGGCCGGCATACCGAGCTTTACCGCCAGATCGACGATCGGGATCACGGTGCCGCGCAGGTTCATCACCCCAAGCACTTCATAGGGCGAATGCGGAATGGGTGTGACAGGAGCCCAGCCACGGATTTCGCGGATGGACGTCGTCTTCACGCAGAACTCCTGTTCGTGCAGGCGAAACGCGATGATTTCCAACGAGTCGGCGGCATTCGAGTTTGAAGTCAAGTTCATTTGCATGTCCTCCCAAGGTGCTGCCGACGTGCAGCCGCAACCAAAATGCCAGCTTGCTTGTCCGCTCCCGAGCCAACACCGTCTCCGCCGCCTGTGACAGAGATCCCTTGTTCGGAAGAAACCGCAAAACGAATCGGTCTATTAGGATTAGTAAATGATAATTCCATTGATAAGCCATTAATGCCGGCGGCGAATAACCCAGCCAATGGCAATCCGGCGCCTCTAAGCCGCTCGCAACTCCAGATTTAGCGCACTATTGACGAGATCCCGCCATTCGCGACCCTCGGCCAGTCGCCGTGGCAACAAACCGGGTAGAGCAAAGAAGCTCGCGGATGGATCGGCGGGATCCACAGCACCGGAGGCTTGCCGCAATTCCGGAGCCCGCGGATCCTCGATCTGCGGGTTCTGCATGACGTAGGCAATCCAGAGCGCTGTTGCCTCGGCAAAGACAGCTGCATCACGCCCCGCTGCCAGGTCATCGACTGCCGCTGCAAAAATACGCTGCGGCAGCTTCTGGCTCCCATCCATCGCAATCTGTTTCGTGCGGTGAGCAATTGTCGGGTTGGAAAACCGCTCGATTAACTGCTCCCGGTACTTATCAAGATCGATGCCCGGCACCGGATCCAGCGTCAGTGCTGCTGCTGCCATATGCCGGCGCACGCGCTCGGCATAGTCCGGCACCGCCATGACATCCTTGACATATTCAAGACCCTTGAGCTGACCGAGGTAGGCAATCATCGAATGCGGACCGTTCAGCATCCGGAGTTTCATCTTCTCATACGGCTCGACATCGGCGACGAACAAAGCGCCCGCACGCTCCCATTCAGGCCGACCGGAAACGAAGCGATCCTCGATCACCCATTGCATGAAGGGTTCGGTATCCAGTGCCAGCCTGTCTTCAACCCCGAGCAGATCGGCCGCGCGGCGTCGGGTTTCATCCGTTGCCGCAGGAACGATACGGTCCACCATCGTGCAAGGAAACGCACCTTCCGCAGCGATCCAGCCGGCAAGCGCCGGATCGTGGGCCTGTGCCATTTCCAGCACCAGGCGTTCGACCACCCGACCATTGGTCGGCAGGTTGTCGCAGCACAATACGGTGAACGGCTGCACACCTGCCCGCTTGCGCCGCGCAAGCCCTTCCACCAGGAAACCGATCACACCAACGGGTGCACCAGGCGTCACAAGATCTGCGGCAATGGCTGGATGACGACGATCAAGCCCTCCCGATGCGGGATCGAAACCGTAGGCCTTTTCCGTGACCGTCAACGAAACGATGCGGATTGCCGGATCGGCGAGCAGGACCAGCAGGCCGTCGCGATCGTTTGCAGCCGAAATACCGCCAACGACCGAGCCGACGACGCGCGGTTCGGCCCCCGATGCATCGCGCGAAATCACTGAAAAAAGATGATCCTGTGCCTTCAAATCGCGGATCGGCTCAAACGAGCGCAGGCTCACGCCGACAATACCCCAGTCGCCGAACGAGGCTGCAAGCGCGCTGTCCGTGTAGACCGCCTGATGCGCCCGATGAAAGGCGCCAAAGCCAATATGGACGATACCGGGTTTGAGCTTGGCGCGATCGTAACCCGGCGTGAAAACCTCGCCAGCCAATGCGGAAGATGAAGACAGCAGCATGATCAGGACAATCCGTAAGTGAGATGTGACAAAGCGCGCTCAATGCCGCGCAGTTCGGCGAGGCCTTTCAAGCGTCCGATTGCCGGATAGCCGGGCTGGGCGCCACGCGTCAGGTCATCGAGGATTTCCTGCCCGTGGTCAGGTCGCATCGGGATCTGGTAATCCGGGCGACCTTCGGCCTTGCGTCGCTTTTCTTCCGCAACAAGTCCGGCAATCACCGCGACCATATCGGTGTCCCCTTCGAGATGTTCATCCTCGTAGAACGAACAGGGCGTGCGATCCTCCTCGCGCCGGACATTGCGCAGATGGACAAAATGGATACGGGGTGCAAACCGGCGCACCATGGCCGGCAGGTCATTGGCAGCGAGCGCCCCGAGCGAACCTGTGCAGAAAGTCATGCCACTGGCAGGACGGTCGACCGCCTTGAACATATCGGCGTAATCGTCGGCAGTCGACAGAACGCGCGGAAGACCTAGCAGCGCCCATGGTGGATCGTCCGGATGGGCGCAGATATTGATCCCGACCTCTTCGGCAACGGGAGTGACCTCCGCGAGAAAATCGACGAGATGTCGCTTCAGCCTGTCGCGATCGATGCCGGCATAGGTCGCGAGATGCGCGCGAAGCTGCGGCAGGCTGTAGCCGTCGGCCGAACCGGGAAGCCCTGCGCCGACATTGCGGGAAAGGCCGAGCTTGCGTTCGTCGGTCATCCCGCGGAAACGCTGCAAGGCCTGCTCACGGGTTTCCGGATCATAGTCGTCTGGTGCCGATGGCCGCTCCAGAAGATGGATATCGAAAGCAACAAAATCGATGCGGTCGAAGCGCATGGCTTTTGCACCGTGTCGTGCCGTCCAGCGCAGGTCGGTGCGGGTCCAGTCGAGCACCGGCATGAAATTATAGCAGACGGTTTTGATGCCGACCGCAGACACCCGCCGCAAGCTCTCCTGCCAGTGGGCGATGTGCTCGCGCCACGGCCCCGTCTGCGTCTTGATACTCTCGGAGACCGGGATGCTTTCCACCACATCCCATTGCAGCCCGCCCGCCGCAATTTCGGCCTTGCGCTTGGCGATCTCCTCGACCGGCCAGACCTCCCCTGTCGGAATGTGATGCAGAGCGCTGACGATACCAAGCGCTCCGGCCTGCGCCGCATCCTGCACACTCACCCGGTCGACCGGTCCGAACCAACGCCATGTATGTCGCATGAGAAACCCCTTCAGCGAAGAAAACTGAGCTGCACCTTGCAGGCAGCCGACCGGTCGCCCGCCTGTTCAAAGGCCGCGACCGCCTGATCGATCGGAAAGCTGTGCGAAATGATCGGCCGAACGTCGATCTGTCGGTCGGCAATCAGGCGAACGGCCTCGCCGAATTCCACATCGAAACGCTGCGATCCGACGAGACGAAGTTCCTTGCCGACCAATGCATTGAGCGGAAGCGTTATATCGCCAGTCACGCCGACCTGTATGATCAGGCCGCGCGGCCGTACCGTCGCGATTGCGGTTCTGAGCGCCGGCTCCGCGGCCGAACATTCGAAGACCGCATCGAATTGCCCCTTGTCCGCCTCGTAAGGAGCAAGCGCGCCTGGATCGTGGCGAACATTGATCGTTCTGGTGGCACCCATCGCCTTGGCTCTTTCAAGCGCAGCATCGGCGAGATCGGTAACCACCACCGCGCTAGCACCGGCATGGCGCGCAGCCGCCACGACCAGCGCTCCGATCGGGCCGGCCCCGGTGACAAGGACGGTGCGTCCCGAAAGATCGCCAGCCTGCGCCACCGCATGCAGACAAACTGCAAGCGGCTCGGCGCAGGCGGCTTCTCCGGCTGTGACCAGGGAGCCCGCCGGGAAGCACTGAAGCGACGGAACGATCATCCAGTCGCGAAACATGCCTTGAGCATGCGGAAGACGCATTGCACTGCCCATGAACTGCATGTTGAGGCAATGGATCGATATGCCCTCGCGGCAAAAACGGCAGTGGCCGCAAGGCTGGCTGGGATTGATCGCCACCAGTTCGCCGATTGCCAGCCCCGAAACGCCACTGCCAAGGGCAGCAATATATCCCGACGCTTCATGACCGGGAATGATCGGTTCGCGAACACGCACCGGGCCAAAGCCGCCATCCTGATAGTAATGGAGATCGGAGCCGCAGATGCCGCCAGCCGACATCTTGATCAGGACCTCTCCCTCGCCCGGCTCGCCAACATCGGCCGTTTCAACCTTGAGATCACGTTGGCCATAAAGCCGGGCAAGGCGCGTTTGCATCATTCCATCTCCCTCAGCGGATCAGACCGAGCTTTGTTGGCAGCCAGAGCGTTACGGCCGGAACAAAGGTGATCAGGATGAGAGCGATGAACAGCGGCACGAGCCAGGGCAGGATCGCCATGGTGGTCCGCTCGACCGAAAGCTTGGCGACACGCGAGAGCACGAAGAGCACCATGCCGAGCGGTGGATGCAACAGCCCGATCATCAGGTTCAGGGTCATGATCAGACCGAAATGCACCGGATCAATGTCGAACTGCAACACGATTGGCAGCAGGATCGGCACCAGAATGGTGATCGCGGCGATCGTATCCAGGAAGCAGCCGACAAACAGCATCAGCAGGTTGACCAGGATGAGAAACACCCACTTGTTGTCGGTGATCGACAGCATGGCACCAGACAACATCTGTGCAGCCTGGCTTACCGTGAGCAGCCAGGCGAAGATCGAAGCCGCCGTCACGATGAACAACACCGATGCCGTTGTCTCGATCGTGTCGAAGGTCGCTCGTGACAGCGATTTCAGCGTCATCGTGCGGTAACGCACCAGGCCAAGGAACAGCGACCACAGTACGGCCGCAACCGCCGCTTCCGTTGGCGTGAACCAGCCCATGGTCATGCCGCCGATCAGGATTACCGGCGTCATCAGCGCCATGACGGCCGAAAAGTCGAAATACCAGTCGGCCGCCAGCAGCACGACGAGCGCAACGGCCACCGCGATGTTCATCGACAGACCGGCAAGCATCAGCACATAGATCGACAGCGGCACGGCCAGCACCACCATCACCTCGATCGAGGCCGACAGCAGCCGCTTCATCTCGAAAGGCGTGTCAGCACCCCATCCCCGCCGATAGGCAAAGATCGCCACCGTGATCATCATCAAAAGCGTCATCACGACACCCGGAACGATACCGGCCATGAACAGAGCGCCGATCGAGACATTCGCCATCATGCCGTAAATCACGAAGGGCAGCGACGGCGGAAAGATCGGGCCGAGGGTGGCCGACGCAGCAGTGACGCCGACGGCGACTTCGACCGGATAGCCATGATCCTTCATCGCCTTGATCTCGATCGTGCCAATGCCGGCGGCATCGGCCAGAGCTGTCCCCGACATACCGGAGAAGATCACCGAACCAATGATATTGACCTGCGCCAGGCCGCCTTTCATCCAGCCGACAAGCGCGACTGCGAAGGAGTAGATGCGGCCGGTGACCCCTGCGGAATTCATCAGGTTTCCGGCGAGGATGAAGAAGGGGACGGCGAGCAGCGGAAAGCTCTCGACGCCGGCAATCATCCGCTGCGCGGCGATGATATCGGGCGCGACGTTATAAAAGACGAGATAGAGGACGGAGGCGACAGCCATGGAGATGGAAACCGGCACGCCGACGACCATCAGGACAAGAAAGGAACCAACGAGCAGAAGCATGGATCAATCCTCGATCTTCTGAAATTCTTCCGGCCGCTCGAGCACGGAATACCCGCGCCGCTGATTGGCGATGAATACCTGGATGGAGCGGAACAACATCAGCACGAAGCCGGCCATCACGCTGTAGAAAACGATGTTACGCGGCAGGTTGACGGTGACCATGCGCTCGCCGGCGACAATCGACACGTAGCGCCACATCAGCCAACAGGCGTAGACAAAGAAACCGATCCGCACGAGATCGACAAAGATCGCAAGCGCTCGTGCCACCTTCACCGGAACGTAATGATAGAGCACGTCCACCTGGATATGGCGCGACACACGCACACACATCACTGCCCCGAGAAAGACCACGGCGATCAGGCAATTGATCGCAATTTCTTCCGTCCAGGCGTAGGAATTGTTGAGCACGTAGCGGGTGAAGAATTGCAGGAAGACGCACCCCGCCATGAGCCAGAAAATGGCAAGCGTGACCCAGTCTTCGATAGCGTAATGCGAGATATCGATATCGGGCGCAGCTTCATCGAAGGAATGAGCAAGTTCCTCCGCTGTAATCGGCGTATGGATTTCTTTTGACATGACAGACATCCGCGAAAGAGGAAGAGATGCCGGCTCATCCTTGGAAGAGCCGGCACACGGATCACTTGACGGCGCGGATCGCCTCCCAGTCGGCTTTGACATAGCCGAAGTCTTCCATGGCCGCTTTTTCCATCACGGTCTTTTCGAAGTCGGACTTGTCGACTTCAGCAACATCGATCCCACGTTCCTTGAACGTCGCCACCAACGCCTGCTCGCGCTCGGCAATGATATTGGTGCTGCGTTCGGCCGCCTGCTGCATCACCTCGGTGAAGATCTGCTTGTCGGCATCCGAAAGCTGCGCCCAGAGGCTCTTCGAAATCAGCGTGTTGAGATGATCGACGATGTGGCCGGTGAGCACGATGTGCTTCTGAACTTCGTAGAACTTCTTCGCTTCAATCGTGGTCAGCGGGTTTTCCTGCGCTTCGACCGTGCCGTTCTGCAAGGCAAGATAGACCTCGGCAAACGCGATCGGCGTGGTGTTCGCACCGCAGGAACGCGGCATGGCGAGATAGGCAGGCACGTCCGGCACGCGGATCTTCAGGCCGGCCATGTCGGCGCATTTGGCAATCGGCTTGTTCGAGGTGGTGTGGCGTGTTCCGTAATAGGTAACGGCAACAATGTGGTTGCCGGACGCCTCTTCGTAGCCCTGGGCGAGACGCTTGAACACATCACTCTTGGTATAGGCGATCAGATGTGCCGGATCGCGGAACGTATAGGGATAATAGGTCACGCCGATCGGTGCATATTCGCGCGCCGCAAAGCTCGAACCCGAAATGATGATATCGACCGTGCCGAGTTTCAGGCCCTGGTTGAGGTCGGCTTCCTTGCCGAGCTGTGATGCCGGGAAGACATCGATCTTGTAGCGTCCTTCGGTGCGCTTGCCGATCTCCTCGGCCGCCCAGACGGATTCGGTGTGGAACGGTTCCGACGTCTCGTAGACATGCGCCCACTTCAGCACGGTTTCCGCATGTGCGGTGAAAGCAGTGGCCAGAACGGCGGCGGTCGCGCCCAATAGCATTTTCAGTCTGAACTTCATTTCATTCTCCTCCCAGGTTGAAAGTCAGTGGATCGGCTAGATGCCGCCGGCACGCCTCCATGCGGCCGGTATCGAACCGTCGGTCGTTTCCTCCTCGAAACTTTCCGACAGGCGAAGCTGTGATTGATCAAGATGGGCGCGCATGGCGGCCCGGGCTTCGACAGGATCACCGGCTGCAATCGCATCCCGAATGGCACGATGCTCTTCCATCGCGGCCCGCCAGGTATCGCTATTTTCGAAATAGCTGGCGAGTTTCTCGAAATACGGTGTCATGCGCATATCGTGAATGCTGCCGACGAAACGGTTCAGTGTGGCATTCGCGATGATACCCGAAACGATCACGTGGAAATCGCGATCAAGAGCCAAAGCGAGGCGACGGTCATCGAGAGATGCTGCCATCTGGGCGAGATTGTCGTCGAGCACCAGAATATGCTCGGGCTTGGCCAGCCTTGCGGCTTCCTCCGCCACTGCACATTCGACCACGGCCCGCGCGCGCAGCAATTCGAACGGCCCTTCGAAATCCTCCGGCGGCAAATCGGCAGCCGGCACCTTGCGTGCCGTCACATAGATGCCGGAGCCCATGCGGATATCGATGAAACCCTCGACTTCCAGCACGATCAATGCCTCGCGAATGGTCGGGCGCGAGACGCCGAGCTTTTGCGCCAGATCACGCTCCGCCGGCAGCCTGGATCCGGCCGGCAATTCGCCGCGTTCGATCAGGCCTCGCATCTGGTCCGCCACCTGCCGATACAGGCGGCGCGATTCCACGGCAGAAAAAATCATGGTCTGCTGCGTCCTTCTGGACAGGTGGCCAAGTGGTCATACCAATTTGGTCAGTCGTACACCCGCGACCCGAGAGCTGTCAATCGCATTCCAGTCCAGTGTCCGCACAAATCAGCAACGGCCTATTTGTCGGCCAGCATGGCCACCAGGACATCCGTTTGCGAAATGATTCCGACCAGACGGTTTCCGCCATTGATCACCGGCAGATAGTGCAGTCCCTCCTCGGCAAAAGTGACAATTGCCGCCGATACCGGAGATTGGGGAAGAACCGTACGGACCGGCGTTGTCATGATATCGCGCACCGTGCCGTTTGGTGCGGACGCACCGGAAAGCGCAAGACGCAATCGCCGGCGAAAGCCGATGACCGGCCGCCCCTTGCTCCATTCGGCCTTGTCGAGCAGATCCGTCTGCGTGACTATGCCGATGACTCGGGCATTGTCGTCGGTCACCGGCAAAGCCTTGATGTGGTGACGGCGCAACAGCGTCAAAGCCTCCTGCAAGGAGGCATCAGGTGCAACGGCAATAACGTCGCGCGACATCACCTGCGCACAGACGGTATCGCCGCTGCGCCGCTGGTAGGAGCGGAGTTCCGTGCGCCGAATGATATTTTCGAGATCGTCCCGATCGATATCGAGAAATTCGTCGTATTCCCGCAGCACCGCGTCGAGATCGGCGCGAGTAAAGCCGATGCGCTCGGCCGGCGGCGGATCAGACGTACCGTGTTCGGACACCGTCGGCTTCGGCATATGCGGATAGCGGCGGCCGGTCAGATTGTTGAATGCAAGCGCGAGCAACAGCAAGAGAAGCGAGTTCCCCGCCACCGGCCAGACGACAAATTCGTAACCAATGGCATGCACGAGCGGACCGCCGAGGACCGCCGTCAGGGCAATGGCGCCGCTCGGTGGATGTAGGCAGCGCAGCGCCATCATGGCGGCGATCGCCAGGCCGACGGCCAAGGCCGAGGCAAGATATGGATCCGCCACAAGCTTGACGACCGTGACCCCGATCAGTGCTGACACGACATTGCCACCCATGATCGACCAGGGCTGGGCCAAGGGACTGGATGGCACGGCGAACAACAGCACGGCAGAGGCCCCCATCGGCGCGATCAGCGCCGGCAGACCTGGATTTCCGTCGGCGAACAAATGGCCGAAGAGACCGGTCACCAGGATGCCGATCAAAGCGCCGGCAACCGCCCGCCCCCGCTCCCGGTAGCTGACGGTCGCGGCTTCGGGGATCAATCGGAAGAACCAGTGATGCTGTTGCGTCATGACGTGCCCGGGACAAACGAGAGGAACCGCTGCGCGCTTAGCACAGACATATCCCCACCGTCACCGCCAAAGGCACGCCGACATTGACCCCACACTTGCGGATCGGCACTTGACGTAGCAAGCCTTGTCCTCTTAACCTGAGCGCATTCACCAGGGGGGTCCCGTCAAGGGGCTGAGAGTCTGCTGAGCTTTTTCGAAAGCAGCGCAGTGACCCGTTGAACCTGATCCAGTTCATACTGGCGTAGGGACGGTGCGAGCGCTGCAATGCCACGAGTCCATTCTGAATGGGCGTGGCAGGCGTCTATCCATCTTTCCGGCTGACATGACTGGGTCTCCAACATCAAACTTGGAGCCTCACGATGAACATTGCCCAAAATTTTGCCAAACCCGAAGTCACAACCGGACCACTTCCGGCCTCGACAAAAATCCATCTGCAAGGCGAAGTCCACCCGGATATTCGCGTCCCGATGCGCCAGATAGCGCTTCATCCGACCTCGGGCGAGCCGCCCGTCAACCTCTATGACAGCTCCGGCCCCTATACCGATCAGGCGACGACGATCGCGATCGACAAAGGCCTTCCCCGCAACCGCACTGCCTGGATTGCAGGCCGCTCAGACGTTGAAATCTATACAGGTCGTCATATCAAGCCGGAAGACAACGGCTTCGTCTCCGGCGACCGGTTGACGCCGGAGTTTCCCGTGCGCCACCCGCCCTTGCGCGCAGCAGACGGCAAAGCGGTCACCCAGCTCGCCTACGCCCGGGCCGGGATCATCACACCGGAAATGGAATTCATCGCGATACGCGAAAACCTCGGCCGCAAGGCAGTAAGCGAGACAATGGCTCGTGACGGCGAAAGTTTCGGGGCGCATATCCCCGACTATGTCACGCCGGAATTCGTCCGCATGGAAGTCGCTGCCGGCCGCGCGATCATCCCGGCCAATATCAACCATCCGGAACTGGAGCCGATGATCATCGGCCGCAATTTCCTCGTCAAGATCAACGCCAATATCGGTAATTCCGCCGTCACCTCCTCGATGGCGGAGGAGGTCGAAAAAATGGTATGGGCGATCCGTTGGGGCGCCGACACGGTCATGGACCTGTCCACCGGCCGCAACATTCACAACATCCGCGACTGGATCATCCGCAATTCGCCAGTGCCGATCGGCACGGTCCCCCTCTACCAGGCGCTGGAAAAGGTCGGCGGCATTGCCGAGGACCTGACCTGGGACGTCTACCGCGACACGCTGATCGAACAGGCTGAACAGGGTGTTGATTATTTCACCATCCATGCCGGCGTCCGGCTCGCTTACATCCCGCTGACCGTCAACCGCGTCACCGGCATCGTCAGCCGCGGCGGCTCGATCATGGCCAAGTGGTGTCTGCATCATCACCGCGAGAGCTTCCTCTACGAGCATTTCGCCGAAATCTGCGACATCTGCCGCACCTACGACGTGTCATTCTCCCTCGGCGACGGGCTCCGTCCCGGCTCGATCGCCGACGCCAATGATGCCGCGCAGTTTGCCGAACTGGAGACGCTGGGGGAACTGACCCAGATCGCCTGGGCCAAGGATTGCCAGGTCATGATCGAAGGGCCCGGCCACGTGCCGATGCACAAGATCAAGGAAAACATGGACAAGCAGTTGAAGGTCTGCGGCGAGGCCCCCTTCTATACCCTCGGGCCGCTGACCACCGATATCGCTCCCGGCTATGACCACATCACGTCCGGCATTGGCGCCGCCATGATCGGCTGGTTCGGCACGGCCATGCTTTGCTACGTCACGCCGAAGGAACATCTCGGTCTGCCCGACCGCAACGATGTGAAAGTCGGCGTCATCACCTACAAGATCGCGGCCCATGCCGCCGATCTCGCCAAGGGTCATCCGGCGGCGCAGGTTCGAGACGACGCCCTGTCGCGCGCCCGTTTCGAGTTTCGCTGGGAGGACCAGTTCAACCTCTCGCTCGATCCGGATACGGCGCGGTCCTTCCATGACGAGACGCTTCCGAAGGAGGCGCACAAGGTCGCGCATTTCTGCTCGATGTGCGGCCCCAAATTCTGTTCGATGCGGATCTCGCACGACATCCGCGCGGAAGCGCAGAAGGAAGGCCTGGCCGCGATGGCGGAAAAATTTCGCCAGGGTGGCCAGCTCTACATGCCATTGGGCGAGACAACCCAGCCAAAGGCGGGCGAGTAAAATGACCCTTGTCATAAGAGGGGCCGGCATTGCCGGCCTCGTCACCGCCCATGAACTGGTGAACCGTGGCTTTTCGGTCGAAGTGCACGAACGCGCCGGTGCAGTTGGCCATGGCGCGTCCCACTTCGCCGGCGGCATGCTGGCGCCATATTGCGAACGGGAAGCCGCGCCGGATCTAGTCTTGCAGATTGGGCTCCGGGGTCTGGATTGGTGGCGCAAAAAAATGCCCGCAGACGTGATCAGCAAGGGCACACTCGTCCTTGCCCAGCCGAGAGACATGCCCGAGCTCAGCCGTTTTGCAACGCGCACGCAGGGCTATGAATGGGTGGATGCCGAAGCCATCGCCGCCCTGGAGCCGGACCTGGCGGGACGTTTCCACAAGGGCCTGTTCTTTGCCGACGAGGCGCATCTGGATCCCCGCCGCGCAATGCGGCGACTGTATGAGGACCTGGAAAAACGTGGCACCGTGTTCCGTCTCTCTTGCGACAAAACGATGACGCCATCCGCCCTCCATGGAACCGGCACTGGCGCTGGCACTGGCACTGGGGATGGCGGCCACGGCAATGCCGGCAATTGCATCATCGACTGCACCGGCGCGGCAGCCATTGGCGCCTTGCCTGGTCTGCGTGGCGTGCGCGGCGAGATGCTCTATCTGCACACTCCGGATATCACCCTTTCGCGGCCAGTCCGCCTCCTCCATCCGCGCCATCCTCTCTACGTCGTGCCACGGGGGAACGATCTGTTCATGCTTGGAGCAACGATGATCGAGGCCGCAGACAGTGGTCCGATAGCGGTCCGATCTTTGATGGAACTGCTCAACATGGCTTTTGCCGTGCACCCTGCATTCGGCGAGGCGCGTGTCACCGAAACAGGCACAGGCATCCGTCCCGCCCTTGTCGACAACGTCCCCCGCGTAGTCGAGACGCCGGAGGGTCTGGCCGTTGCCGGCATGTATCGTCACGGCTTTCTGCTGGCGCCGGCGATGGCGCAGGAAGTCGCCGATCGGCTTGAGCAACGGCACACCAATCGTGAAAGGAAATTCGCATGAGGCTGACCGTCAATGGCGAGCCGAAGGACTGTACGGCCGCAACACTTGCGGAACTGCTGACGGCACTTGAATACGAAGGCGACTGGCTGGCAACCGCCGTCAATGGCGACCTTGTCCATCGCGAGGACCGCTCTCGACACCAACTCACGCAAGGCGACCGGATCGAGATCCTTTCGCCGATGCAGGGAGGATGACATGACCCTAACGCTCTACGACATTGAGGTCTCATCGCGCCTGTTGCTCGGCACGGCGCGCTATCCGTCACCGGCAATTCTTGCCGAAGCAATCCGCCGATCCGGCACCGACATCCTCACCGTATCGCTTCGTCGCGAAACCGCCGGCGGCAAGGCGGGCGGCGCATTCTTCCAGCTGGTCAAGGATCTCGGCGTGCATGTCCTGCCCAACACCGCCGGCTGCCATAGCGCATCGGAAGCCGTCCTGACAGCAAGAATGGCGCGTGAAATCTTCGCCACCAACTGGATCAAGCTGGAGGTCATCGGCCACCAGGACACTTTGCAGCCCGATGTCTTTTGCCTGGTTGAAGCTGCACGCATCCTGAGCCAGGAAGGTTTCCACGTCTTTCCCTATACGACCGACGACCTGGTCGTCGGGGAAAAGCTGCTGGAGGCCGGCTGCAAGGTCCTGATGCCCTGGTGCGCACCGATCGGCAGCGCCATGGGGCCGCAAAATCAGACCGCATTGCGAGCCATGCGGGCGGAGTTTCCCGATATACCGCTGATCGTCGATGCCGGCATCGGCAGACCATCCCATGCGACAATCGTCATGGAGCTTGGCTATGACGCCGTGCTTCTGAACTCAGCGGTCGCCGGCGCTCTTGATCCCCCGATGATGGCACAAGCCTTCGCGGAGGCGATTGCTGCCGGGCACAAAGCTTATCAGGCGGGCATGCTGGAGCCCCGCGACATGGCCGTTCCCTCAACCCCGGTGATCGGCAAGGGAGTATTTGCATGAAACTTGACCCATTCTATCTGATTGTCGACAGCGCCGACTGGATCGAAAGGCTGGTGCCCTGCGGCGTGAAACTCGTGCAGTTGCGCATGAAAAATATCGATCCGCCCAAGCTACGCGATCATGTCCGCCGCGCCAGGCAAATCTGCGTGCGGCATGGCTGCCAGCTGATCATCAACGATTATTGGCAGACTGCCATCGACGAAGGATGCGATTTCATCCATCTCGGCCAAGAGGATCTGGCCGACGCAGACATCAACGCGATCCGCAAGGCCAACCTGAAAATCGGCATTTCGACCCATGACGAGGCGGAACTGGAGACAGCCCTTGCCCTTGCCCCCGACTATGTCGCACTCGGCCCGATCTATCCGACGACATTGAAAAAGATGAACTGGCCAGCGCAAGGTCTGGAAAAACTTGCCCTGTGGAAAAGCAGGATCGGCGCCTTGCCACTTGTGGCGATCGGCGGCTTACGCGTTGATCGGCTTTCGGGTGTGTTTGCAAACGGCGCGGATATCGCCGCCGTTGTGACCGACATCGCGCAAAACCAGGATCCGGAAGCGCAAACGAAGCGATGGATCGAGCAGACCTCGGCCATTCGGCAGATTAACGGACCGGATTGATGATAGTGAGGAACGATCGGTTGAAATCGGCAAAATGACTATGGCCGTCCCACGGAGACCTTAGGCCTCGTGGACAACAGAAGCCGCCGCACATCATGGAGCCGGGAGTGGTCGCGATGCATCCGTCATTTTTCATTGCCCTCCAGCCGTGAGCGCAACATCGCATTTTCCGCTTCCAACTGAGCCAACCGTTGCCGCAGCGGATCGACTGCCTGCTCGACCTCCTGCTGTGTATAGCGGGGCGTGATATGCTGCGGGCAGTTCCAGTCATAGGCTTCGAGACGGATTTTGAAGATCCGTTCGATTTTTGCCTTGTAGCCAGAATCCTGAACACGCTCTGTCAGCGCCGGGTCTGTATCGAGCGCCAGCCGTTCGACATGCCCGTACATCTTGAGACGAGCCCGGCGCGGATAGTCCATCAGAAACAGGCAGGCGCGATCATTTTCCTCGAAATTGCCCGTGCTGATGTATTGGCGGTTGCCGCGATAATCCGCAAAGGCCAGAGTCTGGTCATCAATGACCTTGAGGAAACCGGGCGCACCGCCACGGTGCTGGACATAGGGCCAACCCGTTTCGGAAACGGAGGCGATGTAGAAGCTGTCACGCTGCTCGATAAAGGCGACCTCGTTTTCCGTGAAGCGATCGGAGGGACGATCGTGGTCCCCCAGCCAGATCTGGTCGGCGCCCATTTCGGCCTGCGCTGCCCGAACGCTCGGGGTCACAGCCACCTCCAGAAAATGGTATGGCACTGATTTTCTCCCTACACCGTTTAGGACACAACTCTGCTGGCTGCAGTGTCATATCATGCTCCAAGCATCCGAGGCCATGCCGCAAATACTCTCAGCCAGCATCTCGTGCGGCCTGCTGCGCACGCTGCTAACGTTCCATCACCGCATCATAATTTGAGGGCACCGGTCTGTTGAACTGGCCAAGCTCAGCGGGCTCTGGTGTGCTCGCAATAAATCTTCCAGGGACCCTAGCCTCTCCCTGACGGAAGTGACACATCCGATATCCGCCAGAGTTCCCTCGATACCGTCGTCCTCCACACCGGCCCAGCGCAGACAATCCAAAAATTTTGACTGGCGTTCAGCGTCGGTAAGAGGCATCGCAATGGCACCGTTGGCATGGAGCCGCTCGGTCCGTACCGTTCGCCCGTCAAGCAGAGTCACAGAAACCTGGTGCGCAATGCGTTCTGCGCCGCGCTCTTCCTCTACGCTGAAGGCGCTCATAAAAATCTTCGGCATCTGGCGACGGATCTGCGGTCGGAAGATCGCCTCTCGCGTGAAATCCGCAAGAGAAAGTCCACCTTGAAGAAGAGCAGCGGCAAGACAATATTGCATCGAGAACCGTGCCTGCATTTCATCCGCGGGATCTGGATAAGCAAGATTGTCGACGGCGGACCGACCCACCTTCGTATCGATGCGTCGCACATCATCGAGCACGAAGCCATGCTCCTTTTGCAAGTCGCGGGCAGCGTCGATCACACGATGCGTAGAGGCGCAACAAGGATGGAGTTTGGTCACCAATCCCCGCGTTTCTATAATATGGCTCTCGTCCCAGGAGAGCGCACTCCATCCCGCTTGTTCCGCGCCACCAAACAGACCGAGGAAGCCCTGTGGGCCCTCCAGGATGTCCAGTTTGCCGGTTATCCCCGCGCGCGCAAGATACGCCGCGTCGACCGCATTGCGCGCTGCCATGCCAGCATGCAGTGGCTTCACGGGTGTTCCAAACTGGCCCTTCGGACCGGCGGCAAAACTGGTCGCGATACTCATGGCCTGCGCGACGGCTACTTCATCAAGGCCAAGCAGAACTGCCACGCCAGCTGCCGCTCCGATGCAACCGACCGTCGAAGTCGCATGCCAACCCTTATTGTAATGGGACGGGTTGACGCCGAAACCGACCGCGGCCTGCGCTTCGAGGCCCGCAAGATAGGCCCGGACAAGCTGATGACCGGATATGGCATCGTCAGCCGATGCGATAGCCAGCAATGCTGGCACCAGCACCGCCGATGCATGGGCGCGGGCGGGATGGAAGTTATCATCGAAATCCAGGCAATGTGCCGCAGTTCCATTGACCAAAGCTGCGATAGAGGGCGATGCACGCCCACCGGTGAACACCATCGAGACCCCGTTTGGTCCGATTTCGTTGAGAAAGGCCTTCGCGACAGATTGAGGCGTCGGATCAAAGGCTCCTGCCACCATGCAGCCGATCGTATCGACGATGGCCTGCTGAGCGCGAGTTGTGGCGAGACCCGAAAAGGCCGTTCTCGAAAACACCTGTGTCGCGATTCTTTCCAATACTGTTGCCATTCACCAATACCCTTGCAATGTCTTTGAGACTGGCTGCAATAATGTAAGGCTCAGACCTGTCGTTCAATCTTATGCAGTTTGCGGGTGATTCTATTCGTTTTTGGGAGAAAGAATGACGCAGGGCAACGAGATCACGATCAGCGTCAAGCACATCCACGCCTATGACGCGATCGCCGCCACCGGCTCGACCATTGCGGCAGCTGCCGATCTGGGCATTTCCCAATCCAACGCCAGCCGCCTGCTGCACCAGCTGGAACTCTATCTTGGCGTACGCCTGTTCGACCGCGACAAGAACCGGCTTTCGGCCACCCGCGAAGGCCTGCAGCTCGGTCCGGAAATCCGGGCGATCTCCGACCGCCTGACTGCGCTGAAAGTAACGGCACTGGAACTCGAGAATGGTCGATCTCTTGAGATCCCTTTGCGCCTCGCCTTCCCGGCCAGCCTCTCTGTGACTTTGGTGCCCCGCCTGATCAAGCGCTTCCTTGCCGAGAACGGGCCTGTCCGCATCGAGGTCGCCTCCGGCAACTACGTGGCGATCGAGCGCATGGTCGCGGACGGTCATGCGGATCTCGGCTTCACCCGCCTGCCGTCGCCAACACCTGGACTACGGGAGGAGCACCGGCTGTCGTCGAGCAATATCTGCGTCATGCACCGCGACCATTCATTGGCTGGAAAACCGAGACTGACAGTGCCCGACCTGAAAGCGCAGGATTTGATCCTGTTGAACCGTGAACGGCCGGTCCGGCATGAACTGGAAGCGCTGTTCTACCAGCAGGGGCTGCGCCAGCGACCGTCGATAGAGGCACATTCGGTCGGCTGCGCCTGCGCGTTGGCGGCAGAGGGCCTGGGTATCGCCATCGTCAGCGAATTGCTCGCGCTGGAATACCGGACGATGCCGCTGGCCTTCCTGCCGCTCGAACCGGTCCTGGGCGTCGATTATGCAATTGTCAGTTCCGACCGTGTGCCGCTACCGAAATCCGCGGGCCCCATTTTGCGCTATCTGGCGGAGTGGACATGAGAGGCAACATACTGTTTCTACGCCACGACTGGCCACAGGACCGCGCCCTCCGATGATCAATTTCAAACAGCTCGAAGTGTTGAAGACCCTGCTTGCAACCGGCTCGACCATCGCCACGGCCAAAAGCATGGGGCTCAGCCAGTCCGGCGTCAGCCGTCTGCTGCAGCAGCTCGAATCCGATCTGTCGCTGACGCTGTTCGACCGCGACAAGGGGCGGCTCATTGCAACACCGGAAGCGAGCATTCTGGCGCGCGATGCGGAAAACATTCTGCTCGGGCTGAGCCGGTTCTCCGGGCTGGCCGAGGATCTGCGTAGCGGTGCTGCTGGTCCGGAAGTGGTGCGCATAGGTCTGCCGAACAGCATGTGGGAGAATTTTGCACCGGCCATGCTGGTCGATTATGCGCGGGAATTTCCCACAGTGCGCATCGAGACATTTTTCGAAACAACATCAGTGATCGCCCAGCTGATCGAACAGCAGGTGATCGATTTCGGCTTCCTGCGCTACGAAGGACAGATCGGGCCGGGTGTCGAAATGG
This sequence comes from Rhizobium sp. 18065, assembly GCF_902706095.1. Classification (GTDB taxonomy): domain Bacteria; phylum Pseudomonadota; class Alphaproteobacteria; order Rhizobiales; family Rhizobiaceae; genus Allorhizobium. The sequence continues at coordinate 29,361 of NZ_CACSJP010000004.1, read as the reverse complement.
AGAAGGTGGCAACCGGCACCAGTGTCTGCGTACTGCCCGAAAATCACCCGCTCGCCGCCCTTCCCGAAATTGCTCCGAAAGACCTGCGCGGCCTGCCACTGATCCATATCGGCCGGCAGCGGCCGACCCGCATGTTGCTCGACCAGACGTTCCAGCGCGCCGGCGTGAAGCAGAATGTAAAGATCGAGACACATACCAACAGCTCGGCCTGCGCCTATGTTGCGCATGGGCTCGGCATTGCTATCCTCAGCAGCTTCTTTGCCAATCTCTATCGTCACCTGCCGATCGTGCAGCGACCGTTCGTTCCGGTCACGACACAGGATTTCGGCCTGGCAAAGCCTGCGGCAGCTCCATCGTCACTTGCTGCAAAAGCCTTGATGGCCGCGTTGAAGCGTCAGATCGAAAGATCGCAGAAAGTCGAATAGAAACAAAAGCATGAATGCTAACACAGGCATCCAGCATCACCTGGCGGCGAGCACGATCTGCATAAGACTATGATGAAACTGCATAATATTGCACAAAAAACTCTCATCGCTCATAGTCGCCGCATAAGCAGCCGGTGACTTCGAGATCCGGCCCCGACAATCGCGTTCAGGGGAACCGATGATTAGATTCATACTCAACCGTCTGCTGATGGCGCTGCCGACCGTCGTGATCGTCTCGATCACGGTCTTTGCGCTGATCCGCTTCATTCCGGGTGACCCGGCTGCCCTCATGCTTGGCGACATGGCGACGCCCGAGCAGGTCGCCGAGATGCGCACCGAACTCGGCCTCGACAAATCCATGCCGGAGCAGTTCCTCGTCTGGAGCGGCAATGTTCTGACCGGCGATTTCGGCCGCTCGATCGTCAATGACGAGGAAATACTGCCACTGGTCGTCTCGCGCTTCATGGTGTCGGCCGAAATCGTCATCATTGCGGTGATCCTCGCCAGCCTGATCGCGGTTCCGGCCGGCGTGATCGCCGCCTGGCGGCAGAACAGCATCACCGATCTGGCGCTGGTCGGCACGGCCACGGTTCTGCTGTCGATCCCGACCTTCTGGCTCGGCCTGTTGCTGCTGCTCTTCTTCGGCCTGAAGCTCGGCTGGTTGCCGGTGCTCGGCTATGTCTCGATCAGCGACAACCTGGTCGGCGGCCTGCTCTATCTGGTCCTGCCGATCATGACGCTGGTGATCCATGAGGCTGGTGTTCTGATCCGCATGGCGCGGGCCTCGACGCTCGAAGTTCTGCGCCTGGACTACATCACCCATGCAAGGGCCAAGGGCCTGTCGGAAAGCGCCGTTCTCTGGAAGCACGCATTCAAGAATGCCTTCGGTCCGACCTGGACGATGATCGGCCTGATCCTCGGCAATCTGCTCGGCGGTATCGCCGTCATCGAGACGGTGTTCACCATTCCCGGCCTCGGCCGCCTGATGGTCGACAGCATCTTCCAGCGCGACTACCCGGTCATCCAGGGATGTCTGCTGTTCGTCGCGCTCTCCTATGTGGTCGTCAACCTGATCGTCGATCTTCTTTATCCCCTCTTCGATCCGCGTGTGGTGGCCGAATGAAACATTTTACCCTCAATGGCCTGATCGGCGGCGTGCTCGTTGCCATCCTGCTGATCGTCGCCGCCATCGGCCTGTTCTGGACGCCCTACGACCCGATGAAGCTGAGCTTCACCGCAAGGCTTGCAGCCCCCAGCGCCGCCCATTGGCTCGGCACCGACGAATTCGGCCGCGATGTCGCCAGCCGCCTGATGATCGGCGCGCGCGCCAGCGTCTGGATCGGCTGCCTGACCGTCGGCTTCGCCGCCATCGTTGGAACCCTGATCGGCATGATCAGCGGTTATGCCCGCGGCTGGATCGATGGCGTGATCATGGCGATCAACAATGCGCTGCTGGCCTTTCCCGGCATCCTCCTGGCCCTCGGCCTGCTCGCGGTATTCGGCGCCAACCAGTATGGCATCATCTTCGCACTCGGCATCGCCTATACGCCGTCGATGGCGCGTGTCGTCCGCGGTGCGGTTCTGTCGCTGCGCGAACGCGAATTCATCGAAGCCTCGAAGATCATGGGCAATAGCGAGATCTACACCATGCTGCGGCATATCCTGCCGAATTGCCTGGCGCCGATCACTGTGCTCTCCACCTCGATGTTCGGCTGGGCGATCCTGTCGGAAAGCGCCCTCAGCTTCCTCGGTCTGGGCGTTCCGCCACCGGCTCCCACCTGGGGCAATATGCTGGCCGCTGGCCGCCCCTTCATCGAACAGGCCGTGTGGCTCGGGCTTTTCCCCGGTCTCTGCATCGCCCTCACCCTGCTTGGTATCAACCTGCTCGGCGATGCACTGCGCGACAAACTCGATCCCCGCATGCGAGGTCTGAAATGACACAGGAAAAACTTCTCAGCCTGCGCAATCTGACGCTCGAGGTCGCGCATCGCGGTGTCGAAGTGGTCAAGGATGTCAGCTTCGACCTTGAGGCGGGTGAAATCTTCGGCATCGTCGGCGAAAGCGGTTCCGGCAAGTCTCTTGCCACCCGTGCACTGATCTCGCTTCTGCCGCCGGCCATTCGCAAGGTCGCAGGCCAGGTCATCTACAAGGGCCGCGACATCACCTCGATGAGCGAAGCGGATCTGCGCCGGATGCGTGGTGCCGAAATCGGCCTGGTGTTCCAGGAGCCGATGACGTCGCTCAACCCGTCGATGACCATCGGCCGCCAGCTGGAAGAGGGTCTGACCCTTCATACCAGTGACACGCCGGCGGAACGCGGCACAAAGATCCTCGCCATGCTGGAGCGGGTCGGCATTCGCGAGCCGGAACGGGCATTGAGCGCCTATCCGCATGAGTTTTCCGGCGGCATGCGTCAGCGCATCATGCTGGCCTCAGTCATGCTGCTGAAACCCGCCCTGCTGATTGCCGACGAGCCGACAACGGCGCTCGACGCGGTCATCCAGCGCGACGTGATGGAACTGATGGTCGAACTGACCAAGGCGGAAGGCACCGCCGTTCTGCTGATCAGCCACGACCTGCCGATGGTGGCGCGTTATACCAGCCGTATCGTGGTCATGGAAAAGGGCGCGATCGTCGAGGCCGGCACCACCGAGCAGATCCTCGAGACGCCGCAGCATGCCTATACCCGCAAGCTGCTGTCATCCCTGCCGATCCGTGGCGAGGTTCGCACCATCGACACCACGTCGGCGCCGATGGTATCGGCCCGCGACATCGTCGTCGATTATCCCGGCCGCAAGTCGCTGCTGAAGAAGGGCACACCCAAACGCGCCCTGCACGGCGTCTCGATCGATATCCACGAGGGTGAAGTCGTGGCGCTGGTCGGCGGTTCGGGATCGGGCAAGACGACACTGGGCCGGACCATTGCCGGACTGGTCAACGAGACCGAGGGCCAGATCCTGTTTCAGGGACGCAAGCGCGACGCCGACTGGCAGGATTACCGGCTCAACTGCCAGATGGTCTTTCAGGATCCCTATTCCTCGCTCGATCCGCGCATGACCATTCTGGCGCTTGTCGAGGAAGCCCTTCGGCTGGTGCCCGGCATTGATCGCGCCGCCAAGAAGAAGCGCGCCTACGAGACGCTGGAGGAAGTCGGTCTCGGGCCGGATTATGCGCTGCGTTATCCGCATGAGCTTTCCGGTGGCCAGCGACAGCGCGTGGCAATCGCTCGCGCCATCGCCCGCCGGCCGCGCTTCCTGATCGCCGACGAACCGGTCTCGGCACTTGATGTGACCGTGCGCGCGCAGGTGCTGACGCTCTTTTCCGATCTGCAGAAACGCTACGGCTTTTCCTGCCTGTTCATCAGTCACGATCTCGGCGTCGTCGAGCAGGTGGCCGACCGCGTCGTCGTCATGCAGGACGGCCGGATCATCGAACAGGGCGATCGCGACACGATCTTCGACACCCCGAAGGAGGCCTATACCCGGCGCCTGCTCTCGGCCATCCCCGCACTCGATCTCAACGAGACCGGCGGCGTCAAACTGAAATGGCGCCTGGAGAACTGACAATGACCAACAGCACGACATCGAACACAGCGGCCGGAACCTCGGCCGAACGCCTCAACGCCGTCTGCGACGCGCAGAGGTTCACGACGCGCTTCAGCATCCGCAACCTGCTGACCGGCGAGACATACGACCGTGGTGCCGACGAGGAGACACCTTCGGCCAGCACGCGCAAGACGTCGATCATGATGGCAGCGCTGAAGGCCGTGCATGATGGCCGCCTCGACCTCGACGAGCAGATCACCTACGAGGCCCGCTTCGCCGAAGAGGTCGCCAGCGGCATGTTCCGCTACATGACGCCCGGCATCATCATTTCGCTGCGCGATGCCATCACCGGCATGATGGTGCTGAGCGACAATGTCTGCACCAAGATGGTGTTCGAGCGGCTGACGCTGGAAGAGGTCGACAGCTACTGCAAGTCGATCGGCATGAGCGATACGCATCACCGTTTCCTCATCCCGCCATTGGCGCTGTCGCCGGATCACACATTGAAATCCGTCACCACCACCACGGCACGCGACCAGTTGTTCCTGCTGCAGGCGATCCTGGATGCCCAGACCTCGCCGGATGCGGCGGCCAAGCTCGGTACGTCGCAGGAACTCTGCGCCTATGCGCTGCAGACCCTGAAGAACCAGATCCTGCGTTATGCCATTCCGTCGCGGCTGCCATTCGGCACCGTCGTCGCCCACAAGGGCGGCACGGGCAAACGCGGCCGGATGAATGCCGGCATCGTCTACCGCGACGGAAAACCCTTCTACATCATCGCTGCCTTCACCGATCAGGTGCCGCAGGAAATGCCCGACGGCACGCCGGGCTACACGATGTCTCTCGAAACCATCGGCAGGCTGTCACGCGCCTGCTGGGACGAATTCCAAGCCTGAACACACAGACAAACTTCAACAAAAAAGAGGGTAGAACATGAAGACCATTCTCCTGGCCGGAACGATCCTGATGTCGCTTGCCGGTGTTTCCACCGCCCGTGATATCGTCATCGCCCAGAGCTCCGATCTGCGCAGCAACAATCCCGGCGTCAACCGCGACGGCAATACCGATGGCGTCATCCTGCACATCGTCGAAGGCCTTGTCGGCTATGCCAACAATGGCGAGGTCAAGCCGCTTCTGGCCCAGTCCGTCGACATGTCGGCCGATGGCCTGACCTATACGTTCAAGCTGCGCCCTGACGTGAAATTCCACAACGGCAAGACCCTGACCGCCGAAGACGTCGTCTGGAACTGGAACCGCTATCTCGACCCCGCGACCAAATGGACCTGCCTGAAGGATTTCGATGGCAGCGCCACCCTGAAGGTGACAGGCATCAAGGCAACCGATGCCACGACCGTCGAAATGACGCTCGACAAGCCGTCGGCGGTTTTCCTCGGACTGATGTCGCGGCCGGAATGCGGCTATACCGGCATGATCTCGCCTGAATCCGTGGCTGCCGACGGCGCGTTCGACAAGCCGATCGGTACCGGTCCGTTCCAGTGGGACGAATGGAAGAAGGGTGAATATATCCATCTCGCCAAGTTCGACGGTTACGTATCCCCGACCAATGACGGCACGCCTGATGGCATGGTCGGCTCGAAGCGGCCGCTGGTCGACGGCATCAAGTTCATGGTCATTCCGGATGCTTCGACGGTGAAGGCCGGACTGCAGTCCGGCGTTCTGGATACGGCCGAAATCTCGCCCGACCTGATCCCTGAATTCGAAAAGAGCGAAACCGCGCAGGTCATCATCTCGCAGAACAACGGCAAGAACCTGTTCTATATCCAGACCCGCGATCCGATCATGGGCAAGCCCGGCGTGCGCCGCGCCATGGCCATGGCACTCGATCTCGACGAACTGGTCGCCGCAGCATCGAACGGCACCGGCAAGGCAAACGGCTCGATGGTTGCCTCGGACTCGGTGTATTTCAGCGAAACCCAGCAGAAGCGCCTGCCTTATGATCTGGAAGCCGCCAAGAAGGAACTGGCTGACTCCGGCTACAAGGGCGAACCGATCAGCATCATCGCCAACAAGCGCGGTAATGTGCCGAGCTTCCCGGCCGCCGTCATTGCCCAGGCAATGCTGCAGCAGATCGGCCTGAACGTGCAGATCGAGGTGCTCGATTATGCGACCCAGGTCGACCGCCGCCGCTCCGGCAATTACCAGATCATCTCGCAGTCCGTGGCACCGCGCCTCGATCCTGCGCTGATGTACAGCTTCTATGTCGGCGACAAGGACAAGAATGCCTCGCTGATGTGGGACAATCCGAAGGCCGTCGAACTGATGAAGGCGGCCTATGCGGAAATCGACACGACCAAGCGTCAGGCGATCTTCGACGAATTCCACGAACTGATGCTCCAGGAAATGCCCGGCATCTTCCTCTACGACATGATCGACGTCTGGGGCGCGACCAAGGCACTCAAGGGCCAGCCGGTCTGGCAGTCGAATGCCCGCCTCTGGGAAGTTTCGCTCGACAAGTAAAGTGAAGCCGGGTGGCGCGTCCATGGACGCCGCGCCACCCGCTCGTCCGCAGTCAAAATCAGCGGACATCAATTCCTGCGCCACAGACCTGATTTCCCGAGGACATAGCATGCCCGATACCGCCGCCCTGCAATCGCTCACCACGGCCATCGATCACCTTGCGCCGACATTCACGACGCTCAGTGACAGGATCTGGGAATTTGCCGAACTGAAGTTCCAGGAAGTCCAATCCTCGGACCTGTTGATCGACACGCTGAAGCAGAACGGTTTTTCGGTGCGCCAGGACATTGCCGGCATGAAGACAGCCTTCATCGGCGAATATGGCAGTGGCAAGCCGGTCATTGCCTTTCTCGGCGAATATGACGCGCTGGCCGGCATGAGCCAGAAAGACGGCGTTGCCAAACAGGAAGAACTGGCCTCGGGTGCCAGCGGCCATGGCTGCGGCCACAATCTTCTCGGCAGCGGCTCGATGCTGGCGGCCATCTCGCTTGCCAAACATCTGGAAGCCAATGGCCTGCCGGGCACTGTCCGCTATTACGGTTGCCCAGGCGAAGAAGGCGGCTCCGGCAAGACATTCATGGTTCGGGCCGGTGCCTTTGCCGATGTCGATGCGGCGCTCACCTGGCACCCCGCCCCCTTCAACGGCGTGCGTTCGACCAACAATCTCGCCGTTCTCGAATATTACTACCGCTTCAAGGGCGTGGCGGCCCATGCTGCCAATGCCGCCCATCTCGGGCGTTCGGCACTCGATGCCGTCGAACTGATGAATGTTGGCGTCAACTTCCTGCGCGAGCACATGCCGCAGGATTGCCGCGTGCATTATGCGATCACCGATGCAGGTGGACGCGCCGCCAATGTCGTGCAGGCCAAGGCGGAAGTGCTCTATCTGGTGCGCGCACCGGAAATGTCGGAAGCGTTAGCGCTGGCAGAGCGCATCGACAAAGTGGCCCGTGGAGCCGCGATGATGACAGAAACCGAAGTCGAGATCGTCTTCGATACGGCCGCGACCAATCTCCTGCCCAATCTGACGCTTGAAAACGCCATCCATGCCAATCTGGTTTCGATCGGCCCTGTGCCTTTTGACCAGAAGGACATCGATTTTGCGGCCGGGATCCAGGCGACGTTTTCTGGCGAGGCGATCCGCAGCAGCATCCGGCTCTACCAGATCAACAAGGATGTCTTTTCCAACGAGAAGATCGATGGCACGACACCGCTGCATCTGGGCCTGCGTGATTTCGAAGGACAGTCGCATTTCCGCGCCGGCTCGACCGATGTCGGCGATGTCAGCCGCGTCACGCCGACCGCGCAATGCTGGGCGCCTGCATGGGCGATCGGCACCAATCCGCATACCTGGCAGGTGGTTGCACAAGGCCGCAGCCCCGCCGCCCACAAGGCAATGATCCATGCCGCAAAAGCAATGGCCGCAACCGGGCTTGACCTCGCAACGTCACCGCAATTGCTGGCCAACGCGAAAGCGGAGTGGCTCGAGAAAATCAGTGATCAGCCCTACATCTGCCCTATACCGGAATCTGTGATGCCGGACACGGTAGTCTATGCATAAGCTTTCTGCCGATGCGGATCGTCCTTTCCGATGCCTGGCTCAGACCCGATTTCCCTTCAGTTTCCGGAAGAGTGTTGGGTAGAGGTCAATGTTTTGGATTTCGTTCACGTTCGACGTGTCGAGGTGATAGTCCAAAAACGCAAAAAGCCCCACGAGAGAGCTTTATTGGGATCGCAGGGATATTTGCTTGCGGAGGCCTGATGGGACATAGACTTTAAAAATCGGCAGCCTTGAACGAAATCGAACCTGAAGCCCTTTGGTGGCAGGAGAAGTGAGCCTAGCCGTTTCGAAACAAGGGAGCGTAAGTGAAGCTGTCGTCGCTGTCGAACGAAGCCTTGCGGACCTCGACCCCGTATAGCCGCGCAAGGCTCGTCTCCGAGAGAATGCGAGCCGTCGGGCCAAAGTCGAACTCGTTGCTGCCATACATCAACAACACGTCGCTGGCGATTTCCAACGCATGTTGCGGCGAATGGGTGGTGAACAGCACGGTCATGCCGTGCTCGCGCGATAACCGGTCCAGAACCGAAATGACCACGGCCTGATTGTGATAGTCGAGCGCGGAACAGGGCTCGTCGAGGATCAGAACCTCACATTCCGACACGAGCGCCTGGGCAATGATGACAAGCTGCCTCTGGCCGCCGCTCAGCGCATTGAACGAGCGTTTTGCAAGATGATTGATACCGAGCATGGTCAACTGCCGGTGGACGGCGTCGTAGTCTCGTTGTTGAGGGGTCCCGAACAAGCCGAGCTGACGGGCCCGTCCCATCAGAACGATGTCGGTGACGGAATAATCGAAAGCGACATCGAAAAGCTGCGGCACGTAGCCGATACGGGCCTGGCAATAGACCTTGCCTCGGCTCGGCGGCAGCAAACCCGCGATGGTATTGATCAGGCTGGTCTTGCCGACACCATTGGCACCGAGAATCGCCACGACGCTGCCGTTGGCAATGGCAAGATCGTATCCTTCGAGGACCGGTCGGCCGCCGCGTTCCACAGACAGATTGCGGACTTCAATCACTCTTCCAGCCTCCTCTGCTCTGCATGCGCCGCAGGAGGACGGCAAAAACCGGAACGCCAATCAACGACGTTATGATTCCGACCGGAATTTCAGCCGTTGTGGCGGTTCGTGCGATGTTGTCGACCAATAGCATGTAAATCGACCCGAGCAGGATGGAGACCGGCAGCAGACGGCCATGGTCAGGCCCCGAAATGACCCGTGCCACATGCGGAATGACGAGGCCGACCCAGCCGATGATTCCACAGCAGGCCACCACGCCGGCCGAGATGACGGCGGTTGCACCCAGGACTGCCCACTGAACCGTCGCGACCGGTGATCCAAGCGCCCGCGCCTTCTCCTCGCCAAGCGAGATGATATTGATCTGAAACCGCATGAGGTAGATCACTGCCAACGCTGGAACCATGACCATCGCCATCAGCAGAAGGTCTTCGTAATTGGTCGACGCCAGACTGCCCATCAGCCAGTAGGTAATGGCCGGCAGTTTCTGGTGGGGATCGGCGAGCAGCTTCACGATCGAGATCGCCGAACCGAAGAAGGCGGAAATGATGACGCCAGCCAGCACAAGTGCCAGAACGGACGTCCTGCCGCGCGAACTTGCCAGCACCTTGACAATCATGACGCTTGCCAGCCCGAAGAGGAAGGCAATGGTGAAAAGACCATAACCGAAGATACCCGACAGGATGGCCAGCGTCCCGCCAAAGCCGGCGCCGCTGGTGACGCCAATGATATTCGGATCGACCAGTGGGTTGCGAAACAGGCCCTGCAAAGCGGCACCTGATGCCGCAAGCCCGGCGCCAACCAGCACTGCGGCCAGGATCCGAGGCAGGCGCACGAGTTCCACGACCTGCTCCTCCAGCACCGTCCAGTCGGAGTTGCTCGCCGGCATCAGATTGTCGGCAAGGATGCGGATGACCTTCAGCACATCGAGGTCATAGCGCCCAATGGTGATCGAAACGAGGATGAGGCAGACGAGCACTGCAAACAGCACCAGCACGGCAGGCGTTGCGCTCCTGCCGTGCTGGCGTGAAATTGTCTCGCTGGTCGAGACCATGGACATTACTTGAACAGGGCTGCGTATCCGGGAGCCTGGCTGTTTGCCTCCAACTCAAGAATACGGTTGACGAGGGCGTCGTCCGGTTCGCGACCGTAGATCGTCACGTAGGCATCGCGAACAGTCTTGCGGAAGTCTTGGTCGATCGGCCCCATTTCCGGATGAGCAACCATCGCGAGCCATACGGCCGACAGGAACAGTTCCGGGGAATCTGGCGAGGCGTTGAACTTAGGCACCTTATAGACGCGCTTGTTCTTCACCGCATCCATACCGGAAAGCAAGGGATGCGCATAGAAATCGGACGGGTTGAGCGTCACGGCCTGGGCCGGAATGATGATCATGTCCGGGTTCCAGGTGAAAAGTTGCTCCACGTCGACATTCTTCCACCATTCGCCGCTATCGTCCGCCGCCAGGTTCTTGATGCCGCTCAGGGAAAAATCCTGCGAGGGATTGGCAACGACCTGGATCTGGTCGCCGAGCTTCTCGATATAGACGAGGCTGACTTTCTTGTCGTCCGCCAGTTCACCGAACTTCGCCTTCATCGCCGCGTTGGAATCATAGTGAAGCTTGAGCGTCGCTTCTGCCCGTTCCGGATGACCGGAAATGATGCCGCTCATGGTAATGTAGTCAAGGCGCTGCTGCTCCGAGCAGCACCCCCAGGCGGCAACCTTCAGGCCGACGCGCTCCAGTGGCTCGATCAGGTCCGGGTTGTGCATGGCCTGGATCACCAGCTGCGGATTTGTTGCCAGGATTGCCTCGACATTCGGGGCAAAGCCGTCGCGGGCAGCCGTTCCGTCGAGCTCAAGCAATTCGGGAATGAGGTCCGCATAGACGAAGTTCTTCATGCGGGCAATCGAATCCGCGTTCACCGCCACCATGTGATCGGTCGTGCGATCGGCCGAATAATAGATGAACGGCGCTGCCCGGATGATCGTCGCAATCCGCTCGGGAGGCGCTGCCAATTCGATCTTCTGCCCGCGGTGATCCTCGAAGCTGATCGGTTTGTCAGCGGCGTGAGCGACCGAAACCGCCAGCATTGCCGCAAGGCCGGTAAAAACAACAGTCTTCATGATCTTTGCCCCGCATTGTTATGTCGCGGACCTGATATGATATATTGACTATTTATGTCAAGTTTAGATATCTGCCACCTATGGCAAGGTAAAAATTGGATGGGGCATGGGAAAGATAGGCTATGTGACATGGGGCAACGCCGCGCAGGTGCGCAGCTTCCAGGACTTTGCCCATCTGCTCGACGACATGCTCTATCTTCGCGAACTGGATCGGCATGATCTGGGCGCCTACGCCGCCATCATCATCCCGGATGTCATGGATTGCGTCGAGCTGAGAGCGCACGCCCGGCAATTGAACGACTATGTCCGCAATGGCGGCTTTCTTATCGTTTTTTCGATCCGCGACATCGAGAACATCATTGATGTGGTCGATCTCAAATGGCAGCCGGTCAACGCGCGAGACTGGCTCTGGTGGACACGCCCCAATCCCTATCTCGAGGTCCGGCAGCCGGAGCCTCGGCATCCGATCTGCGACGCCATTTCACTTGCGGACATGAGCTGGCACTGGATGGGAGCACTGGAGAAACATCCCGACGCCGAGCACATCCTGACGCTTGACGACGACAGCCTCAGCCTCTTCATGGACTTCCGAAATCTCCAAGGCGGCGGCCGCCTGATGGTGACAACGCTCGATCCGCACGGCCACAACGGCGAGCGCTTCATGCCGGCCACCACCCGGTTCCTCGAAGCATTCTATCCATGGCTAAATCGCGAACTCGGGATCGACCGGGAAAGAAAGACACTGAACCTTACCTATCTGCGGGCGCTTGACAGCACCTGGGATTGGGAACCGCCCGGGCTGGCCGAAACCTTCGAGGCAACTGGCATCACCCTTCGCTACCACGGTCTCTATGATCTCGATGAGACCGTGCTGCGGGAATCCGATTTCATCTACATCCCCAACAACACGGACGAAATATTCCTGCGCAGCAGGGCCGCCGATTTTCTCGCCTTTCTGGAGCGCGGCGGGCATCTCATCCTGTCGAGCCAGCCGGCCATTGCGTGGCTGCCATTCATGTCGACGTTCCGCACGGTTGCACCACGCCCTTTCACCAACCTGAAAGTACGCGTCCGGCAGGACCCGCTCGGCTTCTTCTCGAATGTCAGCGACGAATTCGACGGCTGGCAGGGCATTTTCGGCCAATACGCGCGCGGCTGGACGGACATGCCGGAGGGCGCCATCTGGCTGACCGACATCGGCCCTGCCGACGACCCCAAACCTGCGGACTGGCTGTGGAAATACCCGACCTCCGACGACAAGGGTGGCTACCTGGTCATGCACAACGGCGACAGCATCGTGCGTTATCCAGATCATGGCCAGCACGGCCCCTGCCTGCTGCGCGACATCTGCAACGGCATCGTTGCCGCAAGAGGCACGACCCCGAAGCCGGAAAGACCATCTTACCCAAACCTGTCGTGGGTCATGTGCGACTGCCACCGCCCACAACGCTTCACGGCCGCGGCCCGCTAATGAACCATCCGCTCCCATACACAACTCAATCCATTTTTTGGAGACATTCGATGACCATCCGAATTCCCATCGCTATCGCGGGAATAGCCCTCGCCATCCTCCAACCCATCCCAGCGCTCGCCGACCCAATCACCATCACCGACCATGAAGGCCGCGTTGTCACGCTTACAAAGCCCGCAGAGCGGATCGCCTCGATCCCGATCCCGATGGCCTCGACGATCATCGCCATGGACGGCGGAACCTCTAAACTGGTCGGCATGAACCCGACTGCCAAGTCGGCAATCGTCGAAGGTGTACTGGGCAAGATATTTCCCGAAGCCAAGGACATACCCTCCGACATCACTGCGCCGAACTTCATTCCCAACGTCGAGGAACTGGCGGCCACCAATCCTGAACTGGTGATCCAGTGGGCCGATCGCGGCCCGGACCTGGTCGACCCGATCGTCAATGCCGGCCTGAATGCCCTTCTGATCTCCTACGGTTCGGAAGAGAAGACCAAGCAGTACCAGGCGATGGTGGCGACTGCGATGGGCAAGCCCGAGCGCGCCGAGATGATCAATGGCTGGCGCGACCAGGTGGCCGCCGAAATGGCCGCTCGGTCGAAGGACATTCCGGTCGAGAAGAAGCCGCGCATCCTGTATCTCGGCCGCGCGCTGGAAAGCCTGACTGCGTCGGGTGACAAGGGCAATTATGCCGCCTTCTACGTCGATCTGGCCGGCGCCATCTCCGTCTCGGCCAATCTCGAGGGCCAGGGCACGACGATCAGCCCCGAGCAGATCGCCGAATGGAACCCCGACGTCATTCTCCTCAACAGTTTCGAGGCCAAGCTCGGCCTTGAGCGGATCTATGACGACCCGATCCTGTCGCTGACCAAGGCCGCCCAGGACAAGCGTGTCTACAAGTTGCCGCTGGGCGGCTATCGCTGGGATCCGCCGAACCAGGAAAGCCCGCTGACCTGGATGTGGCTGGCCAATCTGATGCATCCCGACATCTTCCAGTACGATCTGCGCGGCGAGATGAAAACGGCCTACAAGACACTCTACAACTACGACCTGACCGACGAGGACATCGACGGCATCCTGTGGATCGGCATGCAGGGCGACGCCACCGACTACGCCCAGTTCAAGGCGAAGTAAGATGGCGATGGCGGCGATGGACAGCGGACGCCGAAATCTGATCGGCTTTCGGATAGGCACGTTCGGGCTCATGGTGCTGGCGCTGATCGCCAGCATGCTGTTTGCGATCGGCGCAGGGCGCTTTTCCGTCGAAGTGCCACGGATCGGCGAGATCCTGCTCGCGGCGATCCTCAACCCGGATGCCGCGCCGACCCAGATGGACGAACGCATCGTGCTGCTCGTGCGTCTGCCGCGCGTGCTTCTGGCGGCGCTGTCGGGCGCGGCTCTCGCCGTCGGCGGCGCGGCACTACAGGGCGTGTTCCGCAATCCGCTGGTCTCGCCGCAGGTGCTCGGCATCAGCCAGGGTGCCGCCTTCGGCGGCGCGCTCGCCATCCTGTTTGGCTATTCCGGCGTGGTTCTGCTCGGCATGGCCTTCATCCTCGGCCTGTCAGCGCTGGTGATCGTCGGGCTTCTCGCACGCATCAACGGGCGAACCGAAGTTATCACTGTGATCCTCGCCGGCATGATCGTCGGCGCGCTGTTTGCGGCACTGGTCTCCGTCGTGCAGTTCCTCGCCGACCCCAACACCTCACTGCCCGCCATCGTCTACTGGCTGATGGGCTCGTTCTCGACCGCCACCTGGCCACGCCTCTGGCTTGCCTTGCCGGGCATGGGCCTTGGCCTCTTCGTTGTCTGGATGTTGCGTTACCGGCTCAACCTGCTGGCGCTCGAGGAACAAGAGGCCCGCTCCCTCGGTGTCAATCCGGACCGGGAACGCTGGTATATCTTCGTTGCGATTTCGCTGATGACCGGCACGTCGGTCGCGGTCGCCGGCATTGTCGGCTGGATCGGCCTCGTCGTGCCGCACGCTGCACGCATCCTTGTTGGTGACGACCACCGAGCACTGATACCGGCCTCGGCGCTTCTCGGCGCGGCTTATCTGACCTTCATAGACACCATGGCCCGGACGCTGACGGCGGCTGAAATCCCGCTCGGCGTGTTGACCGCGCTGGTCGGCGCCCCGGTCTTCGCCGTGCTGCTGCGACGCCATTTCAGGGAGACGAACCACACATGATCGGATTTACCGACGCATCCGTTTCCTTCGGCAGCCGCACGCTGTTTTCCGGTATCACATTCAACGTGCCCGTCGGTCGCACAATGGCGGTTCTCGGCCCCAATGGACGTGGCAAGACCACCCTGTTGCGTGCCTTGCTCGGCTTCCAGCCGCTGGCAAAAGGTGCACGAACCGCACCGAAGATCGCAGGCTACGTGCCGCAGCACGGCGCTTCGCAGGCGAAGCTCTCAGGGCTGGAGGTTGTCGTCATGGGCCGTGCAGCAAGGCTTGGCCTGTTCGGCCAGCCTTCGGCGGATGACCGCGCCTCGGCAGAGGCAGCCTTGGTCGAACTGGGTGCATGCCATCTGGCGGATCTGCGCTACGACCGGATGTCCGGCGGCCAACGGCAGATGATTTTGATTGCCCGCGCGCTCGCCACTGGCTCACCTGCCCTGATTTTCGACGAGCCAACGTCGGCGCTCGACCTCGGCAACCAGTCACGCACGCTCGAACTCCTGAACACACTGAGGCTGCGCCGGGACAAGGCGATCCTGTTCTCCACACATGATCCGAACCATGCCTTGGCCTCCGCCGACGATGTGCTTCTCATGATGCCGGGCGGACACGAGGTGCACGGCACCGTCGCCGAGATGATACAGCCTGACCTTCTCTCCGAACTCTACGGTGTGCCGATGCGCTGGGTCGAGGTGACTGGCCCGACCGGTGAACCGCGTCGCGCCATCCTGCCCGCGTTCTCCGGCATAGGGGTCGCGGCATGACCACGATCTACCTGAAATCCTCCTTCGACGAACCTTCCGATACCGTGAGGGAAGCGGCAGCGCGTGGCGAGGTGACAATCGTCGCGCAGGCAGACCTTACGGCTGATATTCTACTGGCCCATCAGGGACTGGTCACCGACAATCAACTCGACCAGAATGCCATGCTGGCGATCAAGGATGCGATCACCGCCTTTCTCGACGCAGGCGGACGTTGGTTCTTCAATGGACACTTCGTCCGGCCGTTGGTCGATGGCGTGGCACAGTATCGCCCTATCGCCGATCCGAAGCGGCCCGATTTCGATCTTTCCCCGATCAATCCACATCCACTTTTTGAAGCCATAGACCTGAAGATGCTGGAGACCAACAAGGGTGTCGCCGGCTTCTATGGGCGCGGCTGCAATCCCCTGCCGAACGGAGCGGCAGCGATCAACGGGTTGGGCGCGGCCAATGTTCCGGTCGACTGGGTCTGGGCACGACCGCAGGGTGGCCGCATCTTCTCCCATGCCGGAAATGATCTTGGCTCGATGGGGCTTGAATGGAACCTAGCGCCGGAGCTTACCCGTCGCATCATCGAATGGGCCAATGGCGGAACCTGTCTCAACCCGTGGCCGGTCTCTCCCGCTCGTCCTGCAGAAAACCTGCCGCTAGCCTCTTCCGAGAACTATGGCGGTATGCGCATGTCCAGCAGCAAGGGAAGGCGCATCGTCGCGCCGACCTCGGGCACCTACTACAACATTCGCAGTCTCGAAGGCCCGGCCCATACAACGATCTTCGACATCATCTGCGCGCCGGAAGAGCTTCCAGAGCTATTGCAGCCGGATGATGTTCTCTGGGTTCCGTGCCGCACGCCGGCAAACCGCATGATTGCCCAGAAAGCAACTATTATGCGGCATCTGCAGTCGGGTGGAACCGTCGTCGCGCTCGGCGAAAGCAGGTCGGATCTCTGGCTACCCGCCATCAAATTCACCGCCACACCGACCAATTGGTGGTGGTGGCTCGATCCCTCGGCCGATCTCGGGGTCCGGGTGACGGATGCCGCGGCAGATCACCCGCTTATGCGTGGTATCGGCCATAGGGAGGCAACATGGCACCTGCACGGCTGGTTCGTTCCACCGGAAGGTACTACCGTGCTTGCGCACGATGGCGAAGGCCGCGCCATCCTCTACGAGGACACAGTTTCAACGCCCGGCCGGATGATCATTTCCTCCCTCGATCCGATGTTCCATCACGGCTCACATTTCATGCCGGCCACAACCCGGTTCCTCGATCGCTTCGTACCGAACCTCAAGGCTTATCTCGATGTATGACACCATTACCGTCCGTGAAAACGGCAAGGACCTTACCTTCTCCTTTAACGACATCAACGCCTATCACGGCGGCGGGTTTCCCGGTGGCGTGGTGCATGGGCTGAAAGCGATGCAGGCAGCGTTTCCACTGCTGTCCGATATGCCGTTGGAAAGGCGGGAAGTTTCGGTACTGACCGCATTCTCCGGTCCCGGCGGCCGGGACGCGCTCGAGATGGTAACGCGCGCCCTGACTGACGGACGCCTTGTCGTTGACAAGTCGATTGGTGGCAAGGATGTGATCAACGACCATCCGGGGCCATATGTGTTTCGCTTCACCTATCGCGATAAAGCGGTGGAAGCGATAATAAAGCCTGGGCATGTCCGAGAGGAGTTCGTGACACTGGGCGCCAAGAAGGACAAGACACAGGAGGAAGTTGCGCGCCACGAAGCTCTGAAAGCTGAAATGGCAAACCGATTGCTGCAAGTCGCAGCGGAGCAGATTTACAGTGCGTCCGTTGTTGCTTTGGATGGCAAGTAGCAGGCGGCGCCTCGCTCATATTGAACCGGCCCGGCTTTGCCGGAGACCGTTTGGTTTAAATTATGCGGCCCTGGCTGGCGCGTCCAGCATCGCGTAGTATCGTTCTTCGGCCTCGGCTGGCGGGATATTCCCGATGGGCTCCAGGAGTCGGCGGTGGCCGAGCACGGAGCGGTGTTCGTCGATGAAGGAAATCATCGCTTCAGAGGGCGGTCGAGCTCCGCCTGGGCGAAATACGCCGAGGCTTTGCGTAGAACCTCATTCGCCTGACGAAGCTCCCGGTTCTCCCGTTCCAGAGCCTTCATCTTCTCCGCCACATCGCTCGGCAGGCCTGCTCGTTTGCCGGTGTCGACCTCGGTCTTCTTCACCCATTCGTGCAGCGTGGCTGGCGAGCAGCCAATCTTGGCCGCAATAGATGAAACGGCAGCCCACCGGGACGAGTGTTCTGCTTCGTGATCCAGCACCATACGAATGGCACGTTGACGGACTTCAGCTGAAAACTTGTTCGTTGTCGTGCTCATAGTGGCTCCACTTTCTCAGAAGTTGGAGCCTCCGGCAAAGCCGGGGCGGTTCAAGGTCTTTATCCGTCGGTTCGGCGGGCCCGGGTCCAATATCGTCTTAAATACCTGACCTAAAAACAAAAAACCTCCGCGTGCTGTGCGGAGGTGTTTTTAAAATTTGGTTCGGGGGCCTGATCGCACCGAGGCTTGCAAAACCCCTCCACTTGGAAGAAATCAAATTACAGCATTCAGTGTCTTATATTCCAATAGCTTAGACAGGCAAGGCAACTCCATCTGAAGTTTTCGCCTCATAAGCCTTACGACAAAAGATCACCTGCTAGCGGGCACAACCTGCGTGAATCCTTCCCATCAGTCCCGGTGCCGTTGCGGGGCCAAGGCCATCGTCTGCGCATAGGCGAGTGGCGAGCGATTGCCTGGCATGTTTTCGTCCAGCACCAGCGTCTTGAGATCGTCGGAGCGGACGTCGAGTGCTACGACGCGTTCGAGCTTGTCTATCTGCCACACGACATAGCCGAGTTCGGGAACATAGCCGCAATCGCAGCCGCAATCGCCACCTTTGATGGCATGCGCTTCTTCCGGCAAATACATGATCTGAGGTTTTGGCAACGTGTAGCAATGCCCCTCATAGGCATAGCCGTAAATCACGCCAATGCTCTTTATATAACGCCCGTCATCGCCCCGGAAATTTTTCGATGGAACGCCGATATCGACGGGAAGTTGCTGGAGCTTGAGATTGTGATCGACAATAGCAAAAACGATCTGCTGATTGACTATGCCGAATATTTCATCGCTGGTGATTTTGAGGACAGCCACTTCTTTGACCGCTTCAACAATTCTCCGCATCTCCGCAGACTCGACGGTAAGCCCTTGCAATTTTTCAGAGATTTGACTGCTGATAGTCTCATCCGAAAGCTTAAAAATTGGCCGATGGATGGCGGGCCTGCCGTAGAGGCGCACTTCACTCGGATTATAAGACAGATAATCCGGCTCGGACAGACCTTCCAGAATCGGCCCCACACCGGGATGACTGCTACAGTCGCTCATCGCACTCTCCTTTGCCTTTACCTCGATCCGATGATTTCACGCCACTTAAAATTCTCCGCCAGCAGTTCGGCCGCAGGCCCGTCCGCAGCGGCAATGACCGCGCCTGCCGCTTGGTCCAGTCGCAGCATGCTCGGATCAAGTGCATTCAGCGAAGCCGCCAAGGCCGTGCCCACCGCATCACGTGCGGCCGTCAGCGCCTGCTTGAAATACAATGGCCTGGCACTGAATGCCTCCGCCGTCGCCTGACGAAACGTATCAAATTCGTCCCATGCCAGGTCCCGGAGGTCGACTTCCAGAAGCCGCTTGTCGGCGCAACCTTTCGCGACCAGTTCGCGATGATAAAGCGCAACGATGCTGTCGAAGATCGCACCGACGAACGGCAACGCGCGATCATGCACCTCCCGCGTCACTGCAGACATTTGCCGGAAATTGGTTGCCAGGCGGATCTGCGTCTCGGGGCTTGTTTCGGCAAAGCGGTTCAGTTCGTTGTAAAGCAGCAGATTGCCTCTCGTTCTCCGCAGGAGCCGGTCAATCGCGGAATCGAAATGCAGCAGCGAGATCAGCGAAACACAGTCCGAAAAGGCTTCGGAGTAGGAAAAGAAGTCGCTGTCGGGCGATGTGGCGGTTGGCACGCCCGTCTCCGACAGCATAATCAGATGCCCGACCTCGTGCGCGATCGTGTCGAAATTCAACGCGTAAGGCCTTCGTATGCCGTCGACGTCGGAGCACCCAAGTTCCAGAAAGCCGTAGCCCGCCTGGGCGTTGTCCCAGTTGACAAATGGCACGATTTCAAGCCTTGGAAAGGTCTGGTCGAAAAACCAGTGAACGCGTTTCCCCAGATAACTCTGCCAGATGTCGAGAACGAAACGTACGCAGGCATAAGCGTGAACGGCAAGGAAAGGACGCGAGGTTGGATCGATATTGTCGAAGTGACGGTCCGGCCCCGGCCTCACCGGTGGGCGCTTTGCTCCGTCGAATGGCGGCAGGGTCGCGAAGCCGTAGGGCTGCTTTTCATAGAGTGGATCGGCGATATACATGGAAAGGTCACTGGGGCCCTCGCCGATTTCATCGCGTTGTATCGACAGCCACACACGATCGGGCTGTTCGTATCCGGGAATGAAGGGAGGCTGTGGATAGATCCAGAAGCGCGTGCCGACATGCGCACTCGAGGAGTCGAGGGAATCGTCCAGAAGCAGGCGCATCGCACATATGCCCCCCCCGATTGAAGAACTCGCAACTAGGAATTTAACTTATAAGAGTTTACTAATTTTGAGTCAATGCCGCCAGCCTCAAGATCCCGGACGAAGGTGTTCGTTGCAACCCACGCGCTGCGCGCGAACCCCTTACGGTCCCGATTTACCAGGATCCGTGCATTCCGCAGGGCCAGGAGCGCGTCCAGTCTCTTTTGTCCCACCAAATGATGGTACAGCTCGTTGACCCGCTCCTCCCGGTACCCCGCATCCCGCATGATCGCCTCGAAACGGCGCTCTCGAAAGTTCGTGTTTCGTGCAATTTCTGTCAACACGTCGCGCTCTGCGGCGATTAAGAAATTCTGGCGTGCCAGTTTGGTGAACGTCCTTTGGAGATCGACCAGGGAGTGCGTCAAAGGGATAAAGCCAAGTTCCGGCGGGCCTGTGAGAACAGCGACTGCATCGTCGGGCGCCATTCGCCAGCGCCGATACCACCGGTAGATCAGGCCGACACCGATCATGCCGAATTCATTGAGTTCAGCGGCCCTAAGCGCACCCATGCTTGCCGCGCCGATCACGACGATCCCTTGCGCCATCGCCCAGAGGATTTCCTTGTGTCGGACAGCCGGCCTGTCCTCAAATTGGCCGTCGATCAGGACCATCGCCCGTGGGTGATATGCGTGGGCAGCAAGTAGAATGTCGCCTTGCGCGGCCGGCTGGACGTAGATGGCATCCAGCACCCGCTCAGCTTCGGCCAAACGAAGCGTCGGGCCAAGAAACACCACGATCGGACCTTCCGCGCTTGCATCGACCATATGAACACTCACCGCAGGATTGAAAAGGGAGTGGCTCCAGGAAGAATGGTTCTTATGCACTGGACGCCGGTTTTGACATCCGCTCCCACCGGGACAGCCAAAATGGGTCCCATACCGGCGGACAGTACCCTATCGATGAGCGAGCCGAGATCCGGAACGGCCAGCGCGTCAACTGACGGATGCGGCAACCCGGACGTATCCATAAGAATTAGCTGGCGGGCTTTGGCGACGATGGCGTCGGTACTGCGCTTGTAGTGCTTCCGGGTTTGATCGTCGCGCGCACCCGATATAGCCCCCGCGCGTGCCGACAACGCTTCAAGCATCGCACTCACCGCCGCAGCCGCGACGCTCGTCCCCGCGGCATAGCCCTCGGTCGGAAGAGCAAGGATAGGCTCGCCAGGGCCTGTCTCGATCGTCTGGCACCAGACCACCGGGACATTTGCCGGCGAAGGGACGAGCCAAAGACCGAAAGAAATGGGGCGCTCGCCCACAACAGACAGTATATGATCAACTCCCTCCCCCAGGCCCAGCAGAGAAATGCGCATTCGATCAAAGAAGCCGTGCGTAACAAACGCGCGAGCGATAGCGTCCCGCTCGATACATTCAAACAGACCATGCAGAAACGCATCGAGGACAGTCATGTGACAGGCGAGACCCGTGGTCGTGCGCTCGAAGATGCCATCCTGGGCCAGTGGGGGATCCGTGTAGCAGGTATGAACGAGTTCTAGCGGGACTGGATGGGGAATACCTGCCGCTATGTCGATGCCGGTGACCCAGGGTATCATCATTGCCCGCCAGTTGCTCCGGCGATCGGGTACCAGGAGATTTTCAAACATGCCGTCAGCGATTTTGATTTCATCTGCCGTCGCATGGAAGACAAGCTCCGAAGGGATGGCTTCTGCATAGAACCGCTCAAGCGATTCCATAATCGCCCCCACTGCCGCCGACGCCATCCACAGGCCCCGTCCGAGTGACGTGACTTCAGAAAGGGCCGCGGGTCGAACGGCTTGAGCCACCGGCAGGCCGATCCGGTCAAGTCCGGTCAAATCGCCCAGCCGAGTGATGCGCGCACGACGGCAGAGTGGTAGAACAGCACGCAGGCATTGCGTGGTCTCTTCGAGATCTGGAGGTGACGGCAGGGGGTTGCCAAGGCCGGAAACCACGGCGCAGTGAAAACGCGCAAGCATCCCGTCAATATCTGACGGATCGTTCGTCTTCAGACCCGTGGGATCAAAGCTGACCGGCAACGCCTAGCTCCTGAATTGAACGTCTCGCCCGCGTTAGAAGCGCCTTGGCACCTTGGCGCTCAGCAAACTCTACAGCCGAGCGAAGGTCAGCGGCAATGGAACCGTTGTTTGGGGCAAGCTGCGCGTGAAGAACCGCTCGGCGACGATAAAGCTCGGCGAGCCAATAGGCATGACCGGTCTCCCTGGCCTTTTCGATCGCGTCATTGGTGACCTCGACCGCGAGCTCAAATTTTCCAGCAAGCCCGAGCAGAGTGGCGTGCATGTAGAGATAGATCGGCAGATCTGCCACGGTACCAAGGCTTTTAAGGAGCGACAGCCCCTCGCCAAACATTGCATGCCCGCTGTCGAGGCTTTCGCTATGCGCAAGAGCCCATCCGGCAAAGAGCAGCGACAAGCCGGACAGCGACTGCATATCATGCAGCTTCGCGAAATTGGCCATTCTTTCGGAAATTTCGGCCAGACGCCCATGGTCCTCCCGGTAAAATGCCGACACGGCTTCCGTATCCAGCGAATGCGCCTTGCTTGGCACATGCGATATCCGGTCCGCGAAAGCGACCATCTTCGAAAGCGCTGTGTCAGAGGCTTTCGATTGCCCTGTGAGCCACAGCGAAAGCGCCAGTTGCCCGAGGCCGCATACCTTCGCGTCATGGCCGCCAAACAACGTTCGGCTGGTCTTAGCCGATTGCTCCTCATAAAGCGCCATTCCCGCATTGATCGCGGACTGGGTCTCTCGATGGTTGCCGAGGTTGAAATCAATGGCCCAGATACAGTGGTTGACTTGCAGCTTGATCTCCGGATCGTCCACCCCGGACAGCATTGCCTGCACCTGCAAAGCACGATCGTGCATGATGCGAAAATCCGATCCTGTCAGCCACCAACCCCAGTAGATCGGAAACCACCTGGATTGATCCTCCATCGGCTGCCGGCGGGCGATGGTTACGCCAATTTCATAGAGCTTGCGTGCCGGGAGCGAATTCTGTCCGACAAGGCCGGTCAGGATAGGACCGAGTAAAGTCAGCGCGGACAGCTGATAAGGTTCGATTGTGTGTTTTTCGCCCAAGCGGTCGCACATTGCCAAGGCGTGCTCCAGATAGTTACGCGCCTCTATCATCGCCGATCGGCTCGAACTTTCCCTCCCTGCCGCAGTATACAGATCGATGGCGTTTTCGTGGAGCCCCGCGCGTTCCGCATGTTCGGCCAGCGTTCCGGTGTCGATCCACGCAGCCATCTGGCGGCTTCGACTGACGGCAACGAACAGGCGCCGATGCAAGGCCTGCTGCTGCTTGCGCAAGAGCGTCTTGTAAATAGTCTCCTGGACCAAAGCGTGCCGGAAACCGTAGGCGATGTGCCCTCGCGTCCTGATCCGCATTAGGAACCCAGCGTCGGTCAAGGTATCAGCGGCTTTGGCCAACGAGGTCTTACCCAATCCTGGCAACAGCGCGCGAAGGAGCGACAGCGTGAACCGATTGCCCGCAACGGCTCCCGCTCGCGCCACGTCCCTCGCAGTGCCCAGATCGTTGAGGCGCGCATTCAATATTTCCTCGAATGCTGACACATTGCTGGGTGTAACGTTCTCCGACAGGTTCATCGTGTCGGCGTCAACGTTCTCCGAAACCCATTGGCCAATTTGCTCGATGAAGAGAGGAACACCGCCGGATATCCTCTCGATGACGTCGTAAAGTCCGGGAAGCATAGCCTGCCGCTGCTCAGGCCATCGTGCCTCTATTGCCTGCCGGGTTTCGTCACGATCAAGCGGGAGCAGGATCAGACGCGTGGGGTTGGCTGCATCTAGCCAATCCGTCCCAAACCCGAGACGGGAGGTCGCAACGAGGAGAATCGGAAATTGGCGCACAAGCCGAGCGGCTTCGACCAGCAAATCCTTCGAGGTTGGATCGATCCAGTGGATGTCTTCAACTGCAAGGACCATGGGCCCGTTCGCACACAAGGCTGCGAGCACGCGAAACACGGCGCGACGCGCCCTTTCCCGAATGGCTTTGGGGCCGATATCGGCAAGCGCGTGATTTCGTCCAACGGCACCCAGCAAATGTGAAAATGTTTCAATCGCTTCGACGTCGCGAATTCCGTTTCGTTCGAAAGCGGCGGCCACGGCAGAAGCCGACAGACCCGGCTGGTCGTTTTGTCCGGATGCTGCGCCGGTAAAAGTGTTCAACAAAGGATGCAGCGTCGCCCGATGTCCCCCTGGCAGGCACTGAAAGAAAAACAGCCCTGATCGCTGGTTGCGAGTGATCTTTCGGACCTCCCGCAAAAGGCGCGACTTTCCAATGCCGGCATCTCCCTCGAGCAGGAGTATCTCGCCACCCGTCACGGGGACTCTTTCCCAGCAGGCGGCGATCGTGCTCAACTCGCTTTCGCGGCCAATGAACGGACCACCAAGACGACCGAACGCGTAGAACCGGTTGACCTCGATCTTGTGTCCAAGTGCACGCCACACCTTTGCCGGCAGCGTGAAGCCCTTGAGAACCCTGTCGCCTTCGAAAACGAAAGCATGCGACCTGCCAGCCAGGTCACGTGTCTCTTCCGAAACAAAAACGGCATCCGGTGGGGCAATCTCTTGCAGACGGGTGGCTATTGCCAGTGCCGCGGCGGCAACCGGCCCGTTCTGCGTCTCTTGAATAAGCGCCACGGATGTCGCGATCCCGACGCGCACATGCAAGTCGTCACGCAAAATGTCCCGACCAACGCGCGCGCAGCCTTCGACGATCCCAAGACCGGAGCGAATGGCGAGCGATGCCGCATCCTTCGCGCCCAGGGCATCCGGGAACAGTGCCACGCCGCCATCGCCGGCCTCGAGTAGCATGACGCCGGAATGAAATGTTATTGACTGTTTCGCTGCATTCTGAAATGCGGCCATCAATTCCTGATAGTCTTCTATGTCGAGGCGCTGGAGAAGTCCCGTAGACCCGACGAGATCGAAACAGAGGGCGGTTACCATCCGCCGCTCGCCAGCATGTTCGAAGGGGCGCGCCTTGCGACGTGAAGGTTTCGCCGGTTGTCGTAGTTTGTTGACCCGACTTTCGAGCATCCGCCACTCCTACGGCTCGCGTGTATTTCGGATGCAGAATATATAGCATATGTGACGGGCACTAGCGTAGTGGTTCCCCGCCGCTCCCAGGAATCCTATTGCAACTTTGCTCTGAGCCAAGAGCCAAGGTCATTTCAAGTCGGGCGGCAATCTCGCCGTAAATTGATGGCCATCACGGCGCAAGTGGACATGCACTCGGCGATATCCATAGCACACCCGCATCTCGCATATCTCCCTGATCCGTCTTTCGAGAGGGACCTGCCCGGTTCTTCGGGATTTGTGGTGATAGCTCAGGTTGTCGAACATCAGGACCTTGCAGGCCCGCCGGATCGATATCCCCCAATCCACCAGCATCCCGTCGATCAGCTTACGCTTGCGGGCAGGCCTCAGAGCTTTCGCCGGATGACGTCCTGGAGCATCTCCCGATCCAGCGCCAGATCGGCGACAATCTTCTTCAGCCTGGAATTCTCATCCTTAAGCGCCTTTAGTCGGCGCATCTCCTCGGGCAGCAGACCCGCGTATTCCTTGCGCCAATTAAAGTAGGTCGCCTGGCTGATGCCTGCCTTTCGGCAAATCTCAGCCACAAGCACGCCGTCATCACCCTGTTTCAGAATGAACGCCTTCTGGGCGTTCGAAAAGTTCGATGCTTTCATCGTTTCCGCTCCTGTTCCCAGCCGGGAATTTAGCGCGGAAAACTCCAATCAAAAACGATCCAGTTTTTGGGGATCAAAGCGGGAGCACCATAGGAAGTAACAAATACTCTACGGAAACTCCATTAGACCGCCGACAGCAAGTGAGGATCTGCGGCCGTTCATCCACGGTCGCAGCGCTCAGCAAGGGCAACGTCGCGCGATCAATATCCGATCAAGGGTGGCGGATCGATCTGCCTGTCCCCCTTAACCCGAACGAGCGGCTGGACCGCGCCTTGAACGGCTTCATCATGCTCGAAACTGGATTATTCTGACGGTCAGGCCACTCTCTCCATGTCAGAAGCGTGGCGGCGTAGCATGAGCTTTTCGACTTCGGTCATATGGTCCACTCCCCAGGCGCAGAGCGGCTTCAAGGCTCCAGCAAGCGTCTGGCCGAATGGTGTCAGGGAATACTCGACTTTCGGCGGGATTTCCTTGAAGTCGAATCGCTCGACGATCCCGTCAGCTTCCAGTTCCTTGAGTTGCTGAATGAGCATCTTGTCACTGACATTGCCGATGGCGCGCCTCAGGCCACCATAGCGTCGGGCTTCGTGGGCAAGGTGGAACAGGATCAAAGGTTTCCATTTGCCGCCCATGACAGCCAAGGCTGCGTCCAGTCCGCAGACAAAGCCCGGTTTTTCCATTTTGGATACTCCAATTAGATACTTACCAAAAGGTGCATACTGGAAGGACGAAAAGCAAGTCTCTATCTTCGGGCGGTCATCATTTTATAGGAGATAGAGATGGGTAAGCTTGCAGGAAAAATCGCCGTTGTAACCGGTGGCAACAGTGGCATTGGTCTGGCGACGGCCAAACGGTTTGTAGCGGAAGGCGCGGAGGTTTTCATTACCGGCCGTCGTCAGGAAGAGCTGGACAGGGCGGTGGAGGAGATCGGCGCCGGCGTGACTGCCGTGCAGGGTGACGTTTCGCGTCTGGATGACCTTGGCCGGCTGTTTTCGGCGGTCCGTGCGAAGAGCGGACGCATTGACGTTCTCTTCGCCAATGCCGGGCTCGGAAATATGGCGCCGCTTGGCGCTATCGACGAGGCGTCGTTTGATCTGACGTTCAACGTCAACGTGAAGGGAACGCTGTTTACAGTGCAAAAGGCCCTGCCGCTCATGCAGGCCGGGGGATCCGTGATTCTCACCGGCTCGACCACGGGATCGAGGGGAACGCCTGCATTCAGCGTCTATAGCGCGACAAAGGCTGCAGTCCGCAATTTGGCCCGGAGCTGGGCATTGGACCTGAGAGGGACAGGCATTCGGGTGAACGTGCTCTCTCCCGGCGCCACCGACACGCCCGGTGTCAGGGGCTTGGTAAATGCCGGAGAGGACGACGCGTTGCTGGCGAGTTTGGCCGCGCAGATACCGCTGGGTCGCGTCGGAAACCCCGAGGAGACGGCGGCGGTGGCACTCTTCCTCGCCTCGGACGAAAGCAGCTTCATGACAGGCAGCGAGGTGTTCGTTGACGGCGGAGCCGCACAAGTCTGACGACCGACGGAATTCCGGCTCCGGGCTTTCCTGCTTGGGGCCGTTTCCCTGAGCTCCAGGCAAAGGTATGCTGCATGCTCTGCCAGGCTCCGTCAGGTGTTTGCGGAATACATGCCCCTCCCCGACAGCTTGCAGTCCATGTTCGACCGATAAAGCTGAGTTATGATACACATCATCAGCCAATACAGGCTTCCGGGATCGACGACTTTCAGTTTCCGCCTCGGGTAGAATATGAACCGAGTGAAATGGGTTAGTACTGGGTCCTGCCATGGCAGAACAGATTGACTGGGCGTTCCTGCGCCGAGAAGCGCAGGGTCAGGCCAGCAAAGACGCATGATCGTGCCCTGCTTCCAACAGGCGCATAAAACTGAAGTTGTCGGCGGCATCAGATCGTTGGTGCGCTGCGAATTGATCATCAAATGAGGACCTACCTCATTGTCCGGTTTTCGGTGACGACCTGAGTGCCAATTATCTCTGATCTGCCCACGCCGCTGCAATTCCAGTATTGGCCGCGCGTCTGATAACTTGCGGCGGCTGACCGTAAGCCCGCATGAACGCGCGCCGCATGCGATCGCGATCTGCGAAGCTCGTTTGCTGAGCAACCAGATCAATGGGATGGCTCGTGTCTTCCAATATTGCCCGAGCCGCCTCAAGGCGCATATTCTCGAATGCTTTGGCTGGTGATTGCCCGGTCTCGGACTAAACCGCTCGGCTGAATTGGCGCGGCGACAGATGCGCGACCTCCAGGCTCGTCCGTGGTGGCGCCAACAAAGGCATGCCGATCGTGCTGACCAGCCCTTGGCCAGAGAGCGTTTACGCGTTCCGACTGATCTGGCCTCAACTTGCCGAACTCGGTCCGCTCGTTGCGATCGACCTGCCTGGCTTCGGTATGTCGGACGCAAGTCGCGGCGCCCTGACTCCCGAAGGCATGGGCGGCTTCATCCTCAGGCTTTTCGGCGAACTTGGCATCCAGCGCTGCCATGCCATCGGTCCCGACATCGGCACGACAGCGTTCCTGTTCGCAGCCACCGAGCAACCTGAGCGTTTTGCAACCCTCACGGTCGGGAGCGGTGGGACCGGCATGGACCTTCTCGGCGAGCAACACCGAGGAAACATTGAGGCCCCGGAAGACGCACTCGACGTCGGTCCCGATGCTGAACCGATTGTCGGCATGATCCAGGCGCTCATAACAGTTCCGACGCCTCAGGATGTGATGGAGGACTATCGCCTCTCCTCTGCAAATGGACGCTTCGCTGAGGCGGCGGCCTTTGTGCGCGCCTATCCGACGGACCTGCCAAAACTCCCGGCGCTCGCCGAGAGAGTCGTCACGCCGGTGCTGGTTCATCTCAGGACAAGTCGACCCGCTCGTGCCGCCGTCAAATGGAGACCTCCTCCAGCGCATACTGCCGAACTGCCGGCATGAGGTCATCGATTGCGGTCACTTCGCCTGGGTGGATGCGCCCAACGCCTACGTCGTTTCGCGAGCGCGTGGATACGGACAGGCGGATCTCCCTCCGAACTGACGGGTAGGGTTTCGCCTTGAACCAGTTTGAACCTGCGACCCAGGCTAGCGATGTATCAAACATACAACAATACGAGTTTCTTATTGAGAAAATTCAACTTTTGAAGCCCGTTATTTGCCGGGAGGATTACCGAAGCAGCGTGTCTGTTCGGTCGTAAGCTGGAGGGAGATTGGGTCTCAAGTCATGCCCTTAAACGCAAAAACCGCCCCTGAGTTACAGAGGCGGTGAGGAAGATTGGCGGTTAAGCTTGTTATATCGGTGTGATGAGCGATTTATGCATGAACTGGTTGCGGGGGCAGGATTTGAACCTGCGGCCTTCAGGTTATGAGCCTGACGAGCTACCGGGCTGCTCCACCCCGCGCCAAGCGCAAACTTTGGTTTGCGCGACACGCCAACGTTTTTGCGTTGGCG
>NZ_CACSJP010000003.1 GCF_902706095.1 Rhizobium sp. 18065 | reverse complement strand
CGGCAACCAATCAGCGTCTCAGCCAATTTCCTTAGATTTCTCTAGAACGAAGGTCGTCGTCGCCAGCAGCGCCGCCGCCCTCGTCAGTGAGCGGGGTTATAGATTTCACACCTCAAACAGTCAACAGGGCAATCCAACTTTTCTGCAGAAATCGGATATCATACTGAAATATAACACAAATTCTAAAATCAGAACAGTCCCCGATGAAACTATCACCCGAAAGCAGCCCATCGACCCCTGGAACCACGCGGAACCGGCCGGGCCTTTCTACATCAGGCCGATACGCAATTCGCCAGGCCATCCTGCTCTCCTATGAGGAGGTGTGTTTACGGCTCCGGGATCGGCAGATGCCGCCTGCAAAAGCGCTTTGCCCGGATCGGATGCCAGCCATCTCTGGAGCACCAACGTGCCCGTGCGCCGCGCCGGTCTTGGCCCTGCACGCAACAACAGCCACCGACCGGTGGTCTGCTGCGGAATACCGTGGGCCGGCTTGCCTGCGTCAAACCGTTCGCTGGCGACGCACGACATAGAGCCCGACGCCGCTCATGATCGCCAGCAGATACCAGGTGAGCGCATAGACCAGATGACTGTTCCTGAAGCTGACGACGGTCATTCCACCGATGGGAAACCCGCCCGGATTGGCCGTTGCATCGGCGTCGAGGAAAAAGGGAGCAACTCTGTCCAGGCCCTCGGCCGTCGCGATTGCCGTCACATCGCGCGAATACCAACGGCCGCTTGCCGGGTCATTGCTGCGCAGGAAGGCGCCGCCCGGCTCCGGCATGCGCATAAGTCCCATCACGCTCACGATAGGAGATGGCTGATCGACCGAATGCAGCACGGCATCGCGGTGATCAGGCGGCACGAAGCCACGATTGATCAGGATGGTTGCGCCATCGGGCAGGTTCATCGGCGTCACCACCCAGAAGCCGGCGCCAAGTTCTGTGACGGCCTGCACCAGAACCTGTCGGTCGTGGAGAAATACGCCGGTAGCCGTCACGCGACGGTATTCGTCCTTGTCCTGATTGATGCTGCTCCACTGTGACGGAGCCGGCACGGCCACAGGTTGCGCATGAATGCGGGCCTCGATGCGGGCGATCAGGTCGAGCTTCCAGAACAGACGCTGTACCTGCCAGCTGCCGAGGGCGACGAAAACAATGACCAGAAACAGCATGCCAGCGGTAAAGATCGCTCCGGAGCCTGTGTGCGCCGGCTTTGCATCATCGTCGACCGGGTCACTGTCCATCGCCATCCCTGCCAATCCGTGCATTCGTCCGTCAGGGCATATTCTTCATCATCTCATGCGTCATCGGCATCATGTTGGTATTCAGGTGATGCATGACCCACAACGAACCGGAGAGCGCGATGCCGACGATGATCAGCGTGAAGATCAACGCCATCATCGTCCAGCCACCTTCGGAGCGCGGGTTCATGTGCAGGAAATAGACCATGTGCACGACGATCTGCACGACACAGAGCGCCATCACCAGAAAACCGGTCAATGCCTTGCTGTCGAACACGTCGGCCATGACCAGCCAGAACGGAATGGCGGTCAGGATGACGGATAGGACAAAGCCGATAACATAGCCTTTCAGCGTGCCATGGCCTGCGTCATGGCCATGGCTATGGCCATGATGGGTGTTGGCGGCATCTTCCTGCGCCGGGACTTTTGGCTGTGGGCTCATCCGAGCACTCCCATCAGATAGACGAAGGAGAAGACGCCGATCCAGATGACGTCGAGAAAATGCCAGAACATCGACAGGCACATCAGGCGACGGCGATTTTCCGGGATCAGGCCGTGCATCTTGACCTGGACCATCATGGTCACCAGCCAGATGATGCCGAAGGTGACATGCAGGCCATGCGTGCCGACCAATGTGAAGAATGACGACAGGAAGGCACTGCGACCAGGTCCCGCCCCTTCCTGGATCAGGTGGTAGAATTCGTAGAGTTCCAGCCCGAGGAAGGTCAGACCGAAGAGACCTGTCACACCGAGCCAGAAGATCGTCTCCATCCTGGCATTGCGCTCCATCTGCAGCATCGCGAAGCCATAGGTGATCGACGACAGCAGCAGCATCGCCGTATTGATCGCCACAAGCGGCAGATCGAACAGGTCGGCCGGCGACGGGCCGGCCGCATAATTGCGCCCGAGCACGGCGTGGGTGGCAAACAGGACCGCAAAGATCAGGCAGTCACTCATCAGATAAAGCCAGAAACCCAGCATGGTGCTGCCTTCCGGATGGTGATCTTCCTCGAGATAGAACTGGTTCTCGTTCCATTCGCCTGCGTGTGTCTTTTCGCTCATCTCAGGTCCGCTCCGCCAGCAGTTGTGAACGCGCATCCTCGGTTGCGGTCACCGTCTCGGCGGGAATGTAAAAATCCCGCTTGTAGTTGAATGTGTGCCCGATTGCGACGGCGATCAGGGCCACGACGCCCACGATCGCCAGCCACCAGATGTACCAGATCAGTGCGAAGGCAAGCACGACGCTCAGACCCGACAGGATGACGCCGGTTCCGGTATTCTTCGGCATGTGGATCGGCTTGAAGCCGCCAAGCGGACGCTCGTAGCCTCGGTTCTTCATGTCGTACCAGCTGTCATGATCGTGCACGACCGGCGTGAAGGCGAAGTTGTAGTCCGGCGGTGGCGAAGACGTCGACCATTCCAGCGTTCGTCCATTCCAGGCGTCGCCACTGGTCTCGCGCAACTGGTCGCGCCTGAGATAGCTGACGACGATCTGGACGACAAAGGAGGCAATGCCGAGCGCGATCAGGAAGGCGCCGAAAGCGGCGATGATGAACCAGATCTGCAAGGACGGGTCCTCGAACTGCGAGACGCGGCGCGTCACGCCCATCAGGCCCAATACATAGAGCGGCATGAAGGCGAAGAGGAAGCCGATCTGCCAGAACCAGAAACTCATCTTGCCCCAGAACGGATCGAGCTTGTAGCCGAAGGCCTTCGGCCACCAGTAGACGACGCCAGCCATCAGTCCGAAGACGACACCCCCGATGATGACATTGTGGAAGTGGGCGATGAGGAACAGCGAATTGTGCAGGACAAAGTCCGCCGGCGGGATCGCCAGCATGACGCCGGTCATGCCGCCGATGACAAAGGTCACCATGAAACCGATGGTCCACAACATCGGCACCTCGTAGCGGATCCGGCCGCGGTACATGGTGAAGAGCCAGTTGAACATCTTCGCGCCGGTGGGGATCGAGATGATCATCGTGGTGATGCCGAAGAAGGCGTTGACCGATGCCCCAGACCCCATGGTGAAGAAGTGGTGCAGCCAGACCAGATAGGAGAGGATCATGATCACGCAGGTTGCGTAGACCATGGAGGCATAGCCGAACAGGCGCTTGCTGCTGAAGGTGGCAACGACTTCGGAAAAAATGCCGAAGGCCGGCAGGATCAGGATATAGACCTCCGGATGACCCCAGATCCAGATGAGATTGATATACATCATCGGGTTGCCACCAAGGTCATTGGTGAAGAAATTCGTTCCGGCGTAGCGATCGAGGGAGAGAAGCGCCAGCGTCGCGGTCAGGATCGGGAAGGTGGCGACGATCAGGATGTTGGTGCAGAGCGATGTCCAGGTGAACACAGGCATTTTCATGAAGGTCATGCCCGGCGCCCGCATCTTGACGATCGTCGCGATCAGGTTGATGCCGGACAGCGTCGTACCGACGCCTGCGACCTGCAAGCCCCAGATATAATAATCGACGCCAACCCCCGGGCTGTAGTCGGCACCGGACAGCGGCGGATAGGCGAGCCAGCCGGTGCGGGCAAATTCTCCGACAAACAACGACATCATGATGATGACGGCACCGGCCGTCGTCATCCAGAACGAAAAATTGTTGAGGAACGGGAAGGACACGTCACGCGCGCCGATCTGCAGCGGCACGACATAGTTCATCAGGCCGGTGACGAACGGCATGGCCATGAAAAAGATCATGATCACACCGTGGGCGGTGAAGATCTGGTCGTAGTGATGCGGATTGAGATAGCCCTCATTGCCATTGAAGGCGATGGCCTGCTGGATGCGCATCATGATCGCATCGGCAAAGCCGCGCATCAGCATGATCAGCGCCAGGATCACATACATGATGCCGATCTTCTTGTGATCGACGCTGGTGAACCATTCGTGCCAGAGATAACCCCAGAGCTTGTATTTGGTGATCAGCGCAAAGACCGCGAGCCCCCCAAGAGCAACAACGGCGAAGGTCACCAGGAGGATCGGCTCGTGGTAGGGAATGGCCTCCCATGAGAGCCGCCCGAAGATGAATTGTGTCAGACTGGTATTATCGAACATAGCACTGTCCAAATTCTCTTGAAATGCAACGTCAGGGGTTCGTTGAGCCACTGTTGTTCAACTGCGCAGGCGCCGGGCCGTCTTCGGCATCGGGGCCTGCAGGTGCGGCGTGGCCTTGATGCATGTGCTGCATGTCGTGATCCATCGCCTGCGGCTCTTCCGGCTGTTCATCGATGCCTTCGGCCGGCTCTTCGCTGCGCGACGGATTTCCGGTTGCCGGGAAAGTCGCACCGGGCGCCGCCTCGCCCTCATGGCCGGACTGTCCTGCATGGCGGTTGTCATGTTCGAGCTTGGCCCGGTTGTCATGGCTTTCCACACCGGCACCGCCCATCATGTCGATATGCATCATCTCGTTCATGCACATCTGACCTGGGCGCACACACATGTTGAGCACCGCCTGGTAGAGCCCGTCCTCGACGCTTGCAAAGAAGCGGACCGGATCCTTAACGCTCGGCTTTTCGAGCTTCAGGTAGGTGTCGCGATTGAGCATGGTGCCGTTCTGCTTGACCCGGGCCACCCAGTCATCGAAACCCGCCTGGTCCAGGCCACGGAACTTGAAGCGCATATGGGAAAAGCCGTCACCGCTATAATTCGATGAAAGGCCCTCATAATCGCCGGTCTTGTTCATCACCGCGTGCAATCTGGTCTGCATGCCCGGCATGGCATAAATCATGCCGGCAAGTGCCGGGACATAGAAGGAGTTCATCACGGACGACGCTGTGATCTTGAAGTTGATCGGCACATCCACGGGCGCCGCCATCTCGTTGACGGTGGCAATCCCGTAATCGGGATAGAAAAACAGCCATTTCCAATCCAGTGCGACGACTTCGACAGTCAAAGGCTTGGTATCTGCCGGTATCGAGCGCTCTGCATCCAGGCGGTCGAGCGGCCTATACGGATCGAGCTTGTGGGTGCTGATCCAGGTCACGGCGCCCAGCGCGATGATGATTGCCAGCGGCGCCGACCAGATGATCACCTCGAGACCTGTCGAGTGATGCCATTCCGGGTCATACTTGGCGGTCGTGTTGGACTGACGGTAGTGCCAGGCAAAATACAGCGTCAGGCACAGCACCGGCACGATGATGATCAGCATCAGGATGGTCGATATGACGATCAGATCCCTTTGCTGTGCGGCGATATCACCCGAGGGCGACATGACCACCATGTTGCATCCGGCCAGTGCCAGAGCCATGGACAGGAAAACAATCAATCGTCCGGCGATCTTAAGGTGACTGTGCATTTCGAGCTCAACTTGCGTTTTGTCTAGTTGGCAATAATCGCGGAACGGCGTCAAAGGGAATGGGGCCGTTCGTCGCAGCGCAGCATAATGTCGCAGTGCAGGATTTCGATGGAAGCGATAAAGGCTGAAACCTACAAAGCTGAATTGATTATTGCCAATTGGGCGCAATTTGCCAATCCACGGCAGAAGAAAGCTCGATTGGCGGAGATATCGATTCGATGGTTTGCAGGTTTTTTTCTGCGCTTGCTTGATCTTGCCCGTTGATTGATCAACATTTGCAGGAGAGCGCACATCGCCGGGAGGTAGTCATGAGCACGGTCGTCAACCCCACGTCATCTGGCCTTGAGCAGGACGCGCGCCGCATGCATCACGACGACAAGCCGCTGTCGCCCGGCAATATCGCCATCGGCGTCGTGATCGGCCGCATGTCGGAATTCTTCGACTTTTTCGTCTACGGCCTCGGCTCCATCCTGGTATTTCCCAAGCTGATATTTCCGTTCGCTTCAAGTCCCGTCGCCGCGACCTTGATGTCATTCGCAATATTCCCGCTCGCCTTCCTGGCTCGTCCCGTCGGCTCATTCGCCTTCATGTGGATCGACCGCAATTATGGGCGCGGAACAAAACTGACGATCGCCCTTGTGCTTCTCGGCGGTTCAACCGCATCGATCGCCTTCCTGCCGGGCTATGCGACGATAGGTTACTGGGCCGTGGCACTTCTGGCCCTGTTCCGGCTGGGGCAGGGATTTGCGCTGGGAGGTGCCTGGGATGGGCTGGCATCTCTTCTGAACCTCAATGCGCCACCCAAGCACCGCGGCTGGTATGCGATGATCCCGCAACTCGGGGCGCCGATCGGCTTTGCCATTGCCAGCATCCTGTTTTTCTACCTGATCACCAATCTTTCGGAAGCCGACTTCCTCGAATGGGGCTGGCGCTATCCCTTCTTCGTCGCCTTTGCGATCAATGTCGTTGCGCTGTTTGCCCGCCTTCGCATCGTGGCCAGCAAAGAGTTCGGAGCGGCGATGGCGGCACAGGAACTCCAGGCTCGTCCTGTTTTCGAGATGCTGAGCAAACATGGTCATGATGTCGTGATCGGAGCCTTTGCGCCTCTGGCAAGCTTTGCCATGTTCCATCTGGTGACGATCTTCCCGCTGAGCTGGGTGATCCTGAACGGTGGCCAGTCGGCGGCCGAGTTCCTTCTGGTGCAGGTTGCAGGTGCCGCCGTCTGCACGATCGGCATCGTCCTGTCCGGTGTGATCGCCGATCGCATCGGCCGGCGTCGGCAATTGATGATCGGTGCGAGCCTGATCGCGGTCTTCAGCTTTTCGGCACCATTTCTGCTGGATGCCGGTGGCAAGGGGCAGGACGCTTTCATCCTGATCGGCTTTGCCATCCTCGGCCTCACGTTCGGCCAGGCGTCGGGCGCGGTTTCATCCCGCTTCACGCAGTATTATCGCTATACCGGTGCGGCGTTGACATCGGATCTGGCCTGGCTTGTCGGCGCAGCTTTCGCGCCATTGGTGGCACTTGGCCTCGCCACCAATTTCGGCATCATCTTCATTGGCGGCTACCTGATTTCCGGTGCGATCTGCACGCTGGCGGCTCTGAGCCTCACCCACGTTCTCGACCAGAACGAACCAGGAGAAGGCGCTTAGGCGACTTGGCGCGGCAATGCGGCTCGTAACGACGGAGAACCATCGGTTTCCGGGGGCTGCCTCAGTCTCCCTCACCTCGCCGAAAGTTATTCACCCGGATGCCTCACCCGATTGATCGCGCAGCAGGCTGATGATGCCGGAGAAATCCCGCTCTCCGTCGCCACGCTGGTTGAACAGATCGTAGAGCTCAGACGCCCTGGCGCCAAGCGGTGTCATCGCACCTGTCGCCTGCGCCGCTGCCTGCGAGAGCTTCAGATCCTTCAGCATCAAGGCGGCGGCAAATCCGGGATTATAGTCGGCATTGGCGGGTGATGTCGGCACGGGGCCGGGCACGGGGCAATAGGTGGTCAGCGACCAGCATTGCCCTGAAGACACCGACGCGACATCAAAGAGCGACTGATGCGAAAGTCCGAGTTTTTCGCCGAGCACAAATGCTTCGCAGACAGCAATCATGCTGATGCCAAGGATCATGTTGTTGCAGATCTTGGCGGCCTGCCCCGAACTCGCACCGCCGCAGAGAATGATGCGCTTGCCCATCGCCTCGAAGATGGGCTGGGCCGTCGAAAACACTTCGGGATCTCCTCCGACCATGAAGGTCAGCGTGCCCGTAGCAGCGCCACCCGTTCCACCGGAGACCGGCGCATCCAACGATGGGCATTCGGCATCAGCCGCCAGGGCATGGGCCTTGCGCGCGCTATCGATGTCGATTGTCGAGCAATCGATCAGCACAGTACCGGCCGGCACGGCGGTTACCAGTTCCTGCCAGACAAAAAGCACATGTTTGCCGGCAGGCAACATGGTGATTACCACCTCTGCACCGTCAACCGCTTCGGCCAGCGATGTGCAGGGGATGACACCGGCACCTTGCGCCTCGCTGACAAGTGCTGGCGACAGATCAAAGCCTCTGACCGAAAACCCCTTTTTGACCAGATTGGCCGCCATCGGGCCACCCATGTGACCCAGACCGATAAATGCTATGTTTGTCATGTCCGTCATGCTCCTCACTATGGTCCGGCAGACCGGCACTTCGATCAGGTTGTGTCGGGCTTTGAATTGAATGTGACACTGTCAAATGTGGAGCGCATGGCCGAGCGCCTTCATTGCGGCTTCCTGGAAGCCTTCGCTGCGCGTCGGATGTGCATGGATCGTCGCTGCAATGTCCTCGAGCCGCGCGCCCATTTCGATCGCCAATGAGAATGCGGCCGACAGTTCCGAGACAGCAATGCCGACAGCCTGTACGCCAAGAATAAGATTGCTATCGGCGCGCGCCACCACGCGGACGAAGCCATCATCGCGACTCACTGTCATGGCCCGACCATTGGCGCTGAACGGAAACTGCCCGACGCGGATGTCATATCCTTGTGCGCGCGCCTCGTCCGGCGAAAGCCCGACAGCAACGATCTCCGGATCGGTGAAGCAGACCGCAGCAATGCAGCGCTTGTCCCACGAGCGCCCTTTCCCGGCGACGATCTCCGCCACCAGTTCACCCTGTGCCATCGCGCGGTGTGCAAGCATGGGTTCGCCAGTCAAATCGCCAATGGCATAGACGCCACGCATCGATGTCCGGCAATGCTCGTCGATGCGCAGGAACGGGCCGACACGATCAAGATCAAGTTCGGCCAGCCCCAGACCTTTGGTGCGAGGCCGGCGACCGACAGCAACAAGGACCTTGTCGGCAGCAAGGCGCTGCTCCGATCCTGCGGCATCCTCGATCACGAGCCCTTCATCCGACAGACCCTTAGCCCTGGCGCTGGTCAATACCCGCACACCCAGCGTCGTCAGTCGCCTGGCAACCGGCGCGACCAGATCGGCATCATATTGCGGCAGGATCTGCGCCTTTGCCTCGATGAAAGTCACTTTCGAGCCCATCTTGGCGAATGCCGTTCCGAGCTCCATACCGATATAGCCAGCGCCGACGACGACGAGATTGCCGGGAACGGTCGCAAGCGACAGCGCCTCTGTCGAGGACATGACCGATCCGCCGAAGGCAAGCCCCGGCAATTCAACCGGCTCGGAGCCGGTTGCAATCACCACCGCTTGCGCGCGGATGGTCTGGATACCGGTTTCCGTCTCGACCTCGACCGTCTTTCCATCACGGAAACTCGCCCTGCCATGCACGATCTTGACCCTGGCCTTTGCCAGGAGAGCCAGCACGCCACTGTTCAGGCGGGCAACGATGCCATCCTTCCAGCCGACCGTCCTGGCGAAATCAAGCTTTGGACTTTCAATGCTGATGCCGAGCGGATTCTTGAGCCCAACCATGTGGCAAACATTGTCATATTCCTCGGCAGCGTGGATCAGTGCCTTGGACGGGATGCAGCCAATGTTGAGGCAGGTACCACCGGCCCTTTCGGCCTCGACAATGACCGTGTCGACCCCCAACTGCCCTGCACGGATGGCGCAGGTATAGCCGCCAGGTCCTGCGCCGATGACGAGAAGTTTGCACGTGATCTCTTTCATGGCTCAGCCCTCGATGAACAGCAGCGCGGGGGTTTCAAGCAAGGTCTTGATGCGCTGGATAAAACTTGCCGCATCAAAGCCGTCCACGACGCGATGATCGAAGCTGGACGACAGGTTCATCATCTTGCGGGGAATGAACTGACGGCCATCCCAGACGGGCCGCATCATGATCTTGTTGACACCAACAATCGCGACTTCAGGATGATTGATGATCGGGGTGGTTGCGATCCCGCCGAGCGCACCGAGCGAGGTGATGGTGATCGTCGAACCCGACAGCTCTTCACGCAGCGCAGAGCCTGATCTTGCGGCCTCTGCGACACGCATCAATTCGGCGGCACAGTCCCAGATGCTGCGGGCTTCGGCATGACGTACCACCGGGACGGTCAGGCCGGCGGACGTCTGCGTCGCCACGCCGATATGCACGCCGCCATGTCTGGTGATGATCCCGGCATCATCATCGAAGGTGGCATTGATACCCGGCTGATCGGCGCAAGCCTTCACCATCGCCCGCATCAGGAACGGTAGAAGCGTCAGCTTCAGTTGATCCTGCTTGCGGTTGCCGTTCATCGTCTCGCGCAAGAGTTCCAGATCGGTGACATCGATCTCTTCGACATAGGTGATATGGGGAATACGGCTGGCCGCCCGCGTCATTTTCTCGGAGATACGCCGGCGCAGGCCGGTCACCTTGATCTCCTCAAACGTCGTGTTCCTGGCCAGGGCCTTCGCCGACACCGGCAAATCAGCACCACGCGCGACAAACCGGTCGAGATCGTCATGGGTGATGCGGCCGGCAGGCCCTGTGCCGGGAACCTGGCGCAGATCAATACCACCTTCTTGTGCCCTCAAGCGGACCGCGGGCGACGCGACCGGTTTCTGGAGAGCCACAGATGCGACATAAGGTTCAACAGGGACTGCCGGTCGCTGTTCTTTCGCCGCCAGTACAGGCGGATTTTCGTCCGTTCCTGCACGCGGCTGATCTTCAACCGTATCCATGTTCGGGGCCTCGACGCCTGCCGGCGCGGATGCATCCCCGCTCCTTGCTTCCGCCTTGCGCGCTTCCTCGGCGCCAGCGACCTCGATGCGGATGAGCGGCGCCTTGACCGCAACCGTGTCGCCGACCTCGGCGCCAAGCCAGCGCACGATGCCGTTCACCGGAGACGGGATTTCAACCGTTGCCTTGTCCGTCATGACGGCCGCAAGCACCATGTCCTCGCGGACAGGATCGCCGGGTTTGACGTGCCATTCGACAAGCTCCGCCTCGGCAACACCTTCGCCGACATCGGGCATCTTGATGATGAATTCTGACATGGTCACGCCTCCATCACGTCAACAAGCGCGCGCCCGACCCGGGCGGGGCCCGGAAAATAGTCCCATTCCTGCGCATGCGGATAGGGCGTATCCCAGCCGGTCACCCGAACGATCGGCGCTTCCAGATGATAAAAGCAGTGCTCCTGGACCAGAGCCGCCACCTCGGCGCCGAAGCCGGAGGTCAAGGTTGCCTCGTGCACGATGACACAACGGCCGGTCTTGTTCACAGATTGAACAATGGTGTCGAGATCAAGCGGCAACAGGCTGCGCAGATCGATCACCTCTGCGTCGACGCCCGTTTCTCCTGCCGCCGCCAGCGCGACGTGAACCATGGTGCCATAGGCGATCACGGTGACGGCATTGCCAGGTTTGCGAATTTCCGCCTTGCCGATCGGAATGCTGTAGTGGCCCTCTGGCACCTCACCGAGCGCGTGTTTCGACCACGGTATAACCGGCTTTTCATGATGACCATCGAAGGGGCCGTTGTAGAGCCGCTTCGGCTCGAGGAAGATGACCGGATCGGGATCCTCGATCGCGGCGATCAACAGGCCCTTGGCATCATAAGGGTTGGAGGGAACGACAACCTTCAGGCCGCAGACATGGGTAAACAGCGCTTCCGGGCTCTGGCTGTGTGTCTGTCCGCCGAAGATGCCTCCGCCTGTCGGCATGCGCAGGACGATCGGGCAGGTAAAATCGCCGTTCGAGCGGTAGCGGATGCGGGCGGCTTCCTGGGTGATCTGGTCATAGGCCGGATACATGTAGTCGGCGAACTGGATCTCGACACAAGACTTGAGCCCGTAAGCCGCCATGCCGATCGCGGTGCCGACGATACCGCTTTCACTGATCGGCGCATCAAAGCAGCGCGTCTTGCCGTATTTCGCCTGCAGGCCCTGCGTGCAGCGAAAGACACCGCCGAAATAACCGACGTCCTCGCCGAACACCACGACATCGTCATCGCGTTCCATTGACACGTCCATGGCGCTGCGCACGGCCTCGATCATCGTCATTCTGGCCATGTCAGTATCCTGCCTCCTGCCTTTGGCGTCGGATATGGGGCGGCATCTCGGCATAGACCCCGTCAAAGATGTCGCGCACCGATGGCTTTCCTCCGGCATGCAGGGTGCCATGTGCCTCGGCGCGCTTCTGCGCATCGATCACTTCGTCGAGGATTTCCGCTTCCGCCTGCACATGCCGGCTTTCCGACCATGCACCTTTGACAATCAGATGTTTCTTCAGGCGCAGCACCGGATCTCCCAAAGGCCAGGCTTCGGATTCCGTCTTCGGTCGGTAGGCACTCGGATCATCCGAGGTCGAATGGGCACCGACCCGGTAGGTCACATATTCGATCAATGTCGGCCCGAGATTGCGCCGGGCGCGCTCTGCCGCCCAGAGCGAAACGGCATGCACAGCGAGAAAGTCGTTGCCGTCTACACGCAGCGCCGGGATACCGAAGCCGAGGCCGCGGGCAGCAAAGGTCCCTGAGCCACCGCGTGCAATGCCCTGGAAGGTCGAGATCGCCCACTGATTGTTGACGATATTGAGGATGACCGGCGCCTTGTAGGTCGAGGCAAAAACCAGCGCCGAATGAAAGTCGGATTCGGCCGTCGAGCCGTCGCCGATCCAGGCGGCTGCGATCTTCGTGTCATTCTTGATGGCCGACGCCATCGCCCAGCCGACAGCCTGGACATATTGGGTGGAGAGATTGCCGGAAATGGTGAAGAAGCCATGCTCCCTGGACGAATACATCACCGGCAGTTGCCGACCACGCAGCGGGTCGCTTTCGTTCGAGAAGATCTGGTTCATCATCTCTTCCATCGGGTAATCGTCTGCGATCAGCAGGCCTGCCTGACGGTAGGTCGGAAAGTTCATGTCGCCTTTCCTCAATGCCTTGCGAAAGGCACAGCTGACGGCCTCCTCACCCAGATGCTGCATGTAGAACGAGGTCTTGCCCTGACGCTGTGCCATCAGCATGCGCGCATCAAAGGCGCGCAGTTTCATCATGTGGCGCAGGCCAGACAAAAGTTCGTCGTCTGAGAGCGTGCCCGCCCAGGGACCGACCGCCTCGCCCTCACGGTTGAGAACGCGAATGATCGAATAGGCAAGATCGCGGATATCTTCGGGCGCTGCGTCGACTTCGGGACGCGCAACGGCACCGGCCTTTGCAATCGTGACATTGGAAAAATCCGGCGCACCACCCGGCCGCACCGCCGGCTCCGGAACATGCAGGCTCAATCGCTGGAACTCGGTCATGCCGTGTTCTTCCTCCCATTTTCAGACCCAAACCCTCCCGTCTCCTCCCGGAAGGCTTTTCGCCTGGTTCCTACAGATTACGCGCAATGACGATGCGCTGCACGTCACTTGTTCCTTCATAGATCTGGCAGATGCGAACATCGCGGTAGATGCGCTCGACCGGATAGTCGGACATGTAGCCATAACCGCCATGGATCTGGATCGCATCCGAGCAGACCTTCTCGGCCATTTCGGAGGCAAACAGCTTGGCCATCGAGGCCTCCGTCAGGCAGGGCGCACCGCTTTCCTTCAGGACCGCTGCATGCAGAACCATCTGCCGCGCCACCTCGATGCTGGTTGCCATATCGGCAAGGCGAAAAGCGATCGCCTGATGGTCGATGATGGC
This sequence comes from Rhizobium sp. 18065, assembly GCF_902706095.1. GTDB lineage: Bacteria > Pseudomonadota > Alphaproteobacteria > Rhizobiales > Rhizobiaceae > Allorhizobium. The sequence continues at coordinate 585,447 of NZ_CACSJP010000003.1, read as the reverse complement.
TTTGCCAAATGCCGTGCGCTCACGCGCATAGTCACGCGCCGCCTCGAAAGCCGCCCGCGCCATGCCGACCGATTGCGCCGCGATGCCGATGCGCCCCCCTTCCAGGTTGGCAAGGGCAATTGCATAGCCCTGCCCTTCTTTTCCAAGACGCCATTCAACCGGGATCCTCATGCCGTTGAAAGCGATCTGACAGGTATCGGATGCATGCAAGCCGAGCTTCTGTTCAACGCGGATGACTTCGTAGCCTGGAGTATCGGTCGGCACGACAAAGGCCGAAATGCCTTTCTTTCCCGCGTCAGGGTCGGTCACGGCAAAGACGATGATCACCTGGCCGTTCCGGCCGGATGTGATGAACTGCTTCGAACCGTCTATGATGTAGTGATCGCCGTCCAGAACAGCGCGAGTCCGAAGGTTGGAGGCATCGGATCCCGCCTGCGGTTCGGTCAGCGCAAAGCCGCCGATCCATGTTCCGGAGGCCAGTTTCGGTAGAAAATACTGCTTCTGGTCCTCGGTACCGAATTTGAGGATCGGCATGCAACCCACCGAACTGTGCACACTCATGATGGTTGAGCACGCCCCGTCGCCGGCGGCAATTTCTTCCAGGGCGACCGCATAGGCAACGGTACCGGTATCCGATCCGCCATAGTCTTCCGGAACCAGCATGCCGAGAAAACCAAGCTCACCCATCTGCGCCAATTCATCCTTGGGAAAGGCGTGTGATGCGTCACGCGCGCTGGCACCCGGCAAAAGGCACTCTTGCGCGAAGTCTCGTGCCATATCGCGGATCTGGCTTTGTTGTTCAGACAGGATCATGCACCGGTCTCCTCCCCCAGCAAATTCAAATCCGCTCAATCGCGATCGCCGTCGCCTCGCCGCCGCCGATACACAACGTGGCCATGCCGCGCTTCAGGTCATAGCGCTGAAGTGCGGCCAGAAGCGTGACGATGATGCGGGCGCCGGACGCGCCGATCGGATGACCGAGCGCGCAGGCGCCGCCATGCACGTTCACCTTGTCATGCGGCAGGTCGAGATCGCGCATTGCGGCCATTGTCACGACGGCAAAGGCCTCGTTGATCTCGAACAGGTCGACATCCTTCAAGTGCCACCCGGTCCGCTCACACAGCTTTCCGAGTGCACCGATCGGTGCCGTTGCAAAGAGATTTGGTGCCTGAGCATGGGTCGCATGACCAATGATCGTGGCGAGCGGCGTCAGACCACGACGCTCCGCCTCCTGACGACGCATTAGGATCAGGGCCGCCGCACCATCTGAAATGGAGCTGGAATTGGCGGCCGTGACCGTGCCGTTGTCGCGAAAGGCGGGTTTCAGAGTCGCAATCTTTTCAAGCCTTGCCTTGCCGGGCTGCTCATCGCGGTCAACGATCTTTTCGACCCTCGCGGCATTTGTAGACACCGGGACGATTTCGGCTGCGAAAGCTCCCGCCTCTATCGCCTTTTGTGCACGCGTCAGTGAGACAATGGCAAAATCATCCTGCGCCGATCGGGTAAACTGATAGGCCTGCGCGCAATCTTCGGCAAACGTGCCCATAAGCCGGCCTTTATCATAGGCATCCTCAAGGCCATCGAGAAACATGTGGTCGATCACGCGGCCATGTCCGAGCCGATAACCCGCGCGGGCACGATCGAGCAGATAGGGCGCATTGCTCATGCTTTCCATGCCGCCAGCGACGACTATATCGGCGCTTCCGGCGACAATCAGGTCATGAGCCAGCATCACCGCCTTCATGCCCGAACCGCACATTTTGTTGACCGTGCTGGCACCTGCTGTCACGGGAATACCGGCACCGATCGCCGCCTGCCGCGCTGGCGCCTGCCCCAGACCTGCAGGCAGCACACATCCGAAAACCACCTCTTGCACCGCCTCGACCGGAAGCCGACTCCGCTGCATGGCAGCACGGATCGCGGCAGATCCCAGTTGAGGCGCCGCAAAATCCTTCAGATCTCCCTGAAACGCACCAAGTGCCGTACGGGCGCAGCCGACGATGACGATGGGGTCTTGTTGCATCATGGGCAATTCTCGAAGGGTCGTCGCAATGCGGCACGATCGCCGAGATGCCGTCGTGGCGGCTGACCGAGTTTCACCTTGGCGACAGACACTATGGGCGTGCTTGATCCGGATACGCCTTGATCCAGGACGTGGTCCTCCATTCCACTGGCCTCCATTCCACTGGCCGGCATGATCAAACCTCCTCCGCTGACCATATTGCGGGATCCTACGCCGACAGGTTATTGTAAGCCATGACTGAACTGTCCTTCATTTTTCGGCCAGTTTTGCCATATTGGAAGGTAACCAATGGCTGATTTTGACCGGCGCATGATCTCGCCCTCGTTCGTCGAAGAGGCACTCGACTGCCTGAAGCGGGCGGGCAAATCGACGGCGCCTGTGCTGGCCTCGCTGGGCCTGCCACCGATCATAGACCAACCTATTTCCGCCGAACGCTACGGCGCACTGTGGCTGGCCATTGCCGCCGAGGTCGATGACGAGTTCTTCGGCATGGCGGCGCGGGCAATGCCGCATGGCAGTTTCACGCTGCTGTGCCACTGTGTGCTGCATGCAAAGACTTTGGAGCAAGCGCTTCGACGTGCGCTTCGTTTTCTGACCATTGTGCTTGAAGATCCGGTCGGCGAACTCGTCATCCGCGACGGGCTTGCCGAGATCATCCTGACCGACAAGGGCGAAGCGCGCTCGGCCTTTGCATACCGCACATACTGGATCCTCCTGCATGGCATTGCCTGCTGGCTGGTCGGGCGGCGCATCGCGATCCGCAGTGTGGATTTTCGTTGTGCCGAACCGAAGCAGGGAGCCGACTACCGATTGTTCTTCGGAGCACCGGTGCTTTTTTCGAGACCTGTCAGTCGGCTTGTCTTCGATCGCACGGTGTTGAGACTGCCGATCGCCCGGACGGAGCAGGCGCTGAAACAATTCCTCCGCGGCGCTCCTGCCAACATTCTCCTGCGCTACCGATACGATGCCGGTCTGGCTGCCGCCATGCGCCGACACCTGCGCCAGACACCGCCGGCGGACTGGGGTAGCTTCGAGCATATCGCCGCTCTGATGCGCAAATCACCATCGACGCTGCGCCATCGTCTGCATGCCGAAGGTCAGAGTTTTGCGGCGATCAAGGAAGAAATCCGCCGGGATATGGCGATCGAGCTTCTGTCAACACGCACGATGCGCGTCAGCGACGTGGCGACGGGTTTGGGTTTTGCCGAACCGAGCGCGTTTCATCGGGCATTCAAGACGTGGACCGGCCAGACACCGACGCAGTACAGACGCGCCCACGCGACATTGCAGGAAACAGACAACAGGACGTCCATTGCCTGACCGCCTCGGCAAGGCGCTATTTATCCGCAGGCATGTCAACGCAAAGTGTGACGAAAACACAGCAATCGCCGACCGCGTCGTGACCTAATCCTGCTCGACAGGCTTCTCGCAATCAGAAACGGCAAGCCCGACACGCTCGTCTGAGGACACGTCACGGTGAGCCGACTGTGCTTCGGCTTCACTACAAGTTATCGAGTCCTGATGCGCAGTTTGCGGATCGAACAGATGCGGCGCGTCCGCTTCTGCGGCACGGACCAGCGCCTTGAGATCGGTTTTGCCCCAGATGGAGCCGGAGCGCGCCTCATGCTGGCGACATCCCGATTTGAATTCGACGACAAAATTCTGATGTGGTGTTTTCATGTGTCCCGTCTTCGCAAAAGCAACGACCTCAAGGGCGATCGAAACGATTGAGCAACTTCCTCAGGTGTTCGTTTTGCATTTTCAGCTTTTCCGCCAGCAGGAGTTTCAGCTTTCGGACGTCTTCGTCAAGGCTTTCCATCTCGACAACGAATGGATCCCGCGACGAGGGGCGCTGAATTGCAGCCTCCGACTCATTGGTGGCCGCATTGCCGGCCTTCGTGGCGCCAGATCTGGATTTGGCGCGCAACGGCCCTTTCTGCTTTGCGGCTGTCGGAGGCGCAGCGTCTGTCTCTCCGGCGATCGGTGCCACATCCAATTCCACCTGCGCAGCAACGGCGTCTCGCGGCTGTGCGCGCAGCTTGCCAACCTTGGCGGTGCTGGACTTTCGCCGGACTGGTTGTGGAACGTCCTTTACGTCAGCCGGATCAGCCTTGTCCGTCGGTGCATCAGGTACTCGCGCAGCAAGACCATCCTCGACCTCGCGGGCGGCGGGCTTCTCTGCCTTGTCTTTGAGCTTGTCCTCGGACGCGTCCGCCGATGTCACCGCAGGCACCGCCTCTGGCGTTTCCACCGGCGGTTTGTCTTTAGGCTGGCGCGAAGCCAGATCGGCAAGAAATTTCCACGGGGATCTCATCAAATTAGTCCTCCAGCAATCTGCACTGCGAATTCGCGGCAGGGTTCATTTCCGGGTTCGCAACGCCAACCCGGAAATGTCGTCTGACAGTGATCGAGCGCACCAACGCGATGTCACCACCGCCCGCTCCGTCTCGATCCGATTGGGTCTGATGAACCTCAGGCGCGACCAAGCCGGTTGCGCAGATCGGCATTTTCCAGACGCAGCTTTTCAGCAAGTGCCTTGCGGAGCTTCTTGTTTTCTTCTTCAAGCTGGATGAGGTCTGCAAATTCGTCACCGGTCGACACGGCTGGCTTCGCCACGGCCGCCTTTGCTGGCGCCTTCTTGGCCACCTGCTTAGGTGCCGCCGCCTTGATGGCGTCTTTCGACATGGTTTTAGCAACGGCTGCCGTTTCACCACGTTTGCCGCGCTTGACCGGAGCAGCCTTTAGCGGCGCAGCTTCCGGCTTTGCCTTTTCAGACGCCGCTTTCGCAGGCTCAGAGGTCGTCTTCGGCTTGTTCGGTCCGCGGGTCTTTCTCACCTTGATCGGGGTATCTGTCACCGCAACCTCAGCAACGGCGCCTGCATTGTTTTCATCAGCCATGAATGTCTCCTTTTGTAGCGATAGATCTTTTTGACTGAGGTTGCAGCGGTGTCAACTGAAACGCCGCAGAGCGGCCAAATTCAGTGGCTTATCGACCAAACTGGCGATTTTAGCGCGATTTCATCATCCCCCATCGCCATCCCGCCAAAGCCAACGGCCTTAAAGATCCGATCCCCCATGCTTTGCGTATCGGAACGCAATGAAACCAACCCAGATGCTTTCAATGATGTCCTCGACCCGAAACCTGATCTTTATTCTCGGCGACCAGCTGTCTCCGGCCGTTTCCAGTCTGGAAGATGCAGACCCGGGTCTTGATGTGATCCTGATGTGTGAGGTGATGGAGGAGGCTAGCTATGTTCAGCATCACAAGCTGAAAATCGCCCTGATCTTTTCCGCCATGCGACACTTCGCCGATGAACTGCGCAACAACGGCTTCGACGTCCGTTACACCATGCTCGACGATCCGGACAATTCCGGCTCCTTTGCCGGCGAACTGAAACGCGCTGTCGCCACCGTGTTGCCCCAGCGCGTTGTCGCGACCGAAGCCTCGGAGTGGCGCGTGCTGGAGGCGATGAATGCGTGGCAAAGCGCTATCGGCCTGCCGGTCGAGATCCGCACCGACAGCCGTTTCCTGTGCTCGAAGGCGGATTTCAAAACCTGGAGTGCCGGGCGCCGCTCCCTGACCATGGAATACTTCTACCGTGAAATGCGCCGGCGCACCGGTCTATTGATGAATGGTACGGATCCGGAAGCAAACCGCTGGAATTTTGACGCGGACAATCGGAAGCCGGCAAAGCCCGATCTGTTTCGTCCCAAGCACAAGGGTTTTACTCCGGATGAAATGACCAGGGACGTGCTCGCCCTTGTCGAGAAGAAGTTCCCGAAGAACATGGGCTCGACATCAAGGTTCTCGTTTGCCGTGACCAGAGCGGACGCTGAAAAGGCGGCGGACGCGTTCATCCGCGACTTCCTGCCGGCATTCGGCGAAACGCAAGATGCCATGCTGACGGAAGAGCCCTTCCTCAACCACGCGCTCCTGTCCTTCTATATCAACATCGGCCTTCTCGACCCCTTGTCGCTCTGCCGGGCGGCCGAGCGAGCCTATTTCGAAGGACATGCGCCCATCGCCAGCGTCGAAGGTTTCATCCGCCAGATCATCGGATGGCGCGAATACATTCGCGGTATCTACTGGCTGGCAATGCCAGGTTATGAACAGAGCAACACGTTCGATGCACACCGGCCGCTCCCGGATTTCTTCTGGACGGGCGACACCGAAATGGTCTGTCTGTCCACCGTCATCACCCAGACGATCACCCATGCCTACGCGCATCATATCCAGCGCCTGATGGTGGTCGGCAACTTCTCCATGCTGGTCGGCCTTGATCCACACGCCGTGCACGAATGGTATCTGGCGGTCTATGCGGATGCATTTGAATGGGTTGAGCTGCCCAATGTCATTGGCATGAGCCAGTTTGCCGATGGCGGTTTCATGGCGTCGAAACCCTATGCAGCAAGCGGAGCCTATATCGCCCGCATGTCCAACTACTGCGAAACCTGCCGATACGATGTGACCCAAAAGACCGGCAACAATGCATGTCCGCTCAATGCGCTCTACTGGGACTTCCTTGATCGAAACGCCGAGCAATTGTCAAAGAACCACCGTCTCGCACAGACCTATTCGACCTGGCACCGCATGGACGCGGAAAAGAAGCAGGCCTATCGGAAAAGCGCGGCAGCTTTCCTCCAGAGGCTCGATGACGGTGCGCCTGTCTGACCCGGCGCACCCGGTGGCCGATATATATAGGAAAAGACGCCATGGCGAAAATGATCAGGAAAGCCAATATGCCGACGAAGACCTGCCAGGTTTGTTCCTTACCAGTCACATGGCGGCGCAAGTGGTCGAAAACCTGGGACGACGTGAAGTTCTGCTCGGAACGCTGTCGGCGCACGAAGGTGAAACGAGATTGAAAGCAGATTGCCGGGGGTTGCCTTGGTAAACCATGGCATTCCGATCCAAAGGGCAGCCACAGGCCATTCATCCAATCGATCTCGCGGCGATGTGATACGCTGCCCGAATTCGGCCACACAGACGACATCTGGCCGTTGCATCACAATGTTATCTCACCCCCACAGGAGGAGTAACGCCATGCAGGACCTATCCATTCCGGAAGCCTTGAAAGATCCCTTGATCCGGCAGATGTTGCGCGCGGACAAGATCAGCCTCGATACATTTGCCCAACTACTCGCCAAGGCGGCCAAGGAGCGGAGCAACCGGCTCGGGCGCATCGATTGGAATACGAGCAAGGTCGGACCCGGCTTTTTGCGACAAGGACCGCCGCCGGCAGAGTGAAGCTCAGGAATGATCGCGCGCCGGCCCCGATTGGGAATACGCGCCGTGCGCGACCATGGGGTCAGTCGCCATTGTCCTCTTTCTCCCCTATTTGACACAACGTCATATGGTGCCGACAAAAGGCGCCACCGCGCACCCCATTTTCTCACACCCGCGTATTTGTGCCACAGGACCGGTCTTGCTATGGATGGTGCTGGTGGAGGAGAGAATGAACACATTGCAGAAAGAAGCGACAGCGAATATCGCGGCTCGAGACCGGGAATTCGGCCCTCTGCTTGCCCAGGCGTCGATTCTGGTCGTCGACGACGAACCGGGCATGCGCAATTTCCTCGTGCGCACCTTGGGGCCACGCTGCCGGCTGATCGAAGAGGCGTCTGATACCGATGAGGCGTCGCGCAAGCTCGACATGCAGCATTTCGACCTCGTCATCCTCGACAATATCATGCCGGGAAAGAACGGCGTCGACTGGCTTGCCGAACAACGCGCGATCGGCCTGTTTGCCGAGGCGATCCTGATTACCGCATTTGCCGACCTCGACACCGCAATCCAGGCGCTGCGCGCCGGGGCTGTCGATTTCGTATTGAAACCATTCCGCTCCAACCAGATCCTCAATTCGGTCGCCCGCTGTCTGGAGCGCATGCGGCTGCAGCGTGAGAATTTCGTGCTGCGTTACGAGCTGAAGGCTGCCTCCGAACATATCTTGTTGCGCGACAGGTTGATCGGCGGATCCCAGGTCATCGGCGACCTGCGCGACACGATCGCAAGGCTTGCACCCTTACCGACATCCGTGCTTCTGACAGGCGAATCGGGCACCGGAAAGGAGGTTGCCGCACGCTCCCTGCATACGCTTTCGGACCGGGCGGAAAAGCCCTTTGTGCCGGTCAACTGCGCCGCCATTCCGGCGGACATGATCGAGACGGAGCTGTTTGGCCATATCAAGGGTGCATTTACCGGCGCTGGCAGTGGCCGGGATGGCTTGTTCACCCATGCCCAGGGCGGCACACTGTTTCTCGACGAGATCGGCGAAATGCCGCTTGCAACCCAAAGCAAGCTGCTCAGGGTGATCGAGGACCGCCGCGTCCGCCCGGTCGGCTCGGAAAGGGAGGTGCCGGTCGATCTGCGCTTCGTCTTTGCCACCAATGCCGATCTGCACATGGAAGTGGAGCGCGGGCGGTTCCGCGCCGACCTCTACTACCGCATCAATGTGATGCAACTCCATCTGCCGCCGCTGCGCGACCGGGGCAATGACGTGCAGGAACTGGCGGATCTGTTCATGGAAAAGCTGTCGCAGCAACTCGGCATGCCGCAGGTGGCAATCGATGCCCCCGTCAGGGCCGCCCTTGCCCGCTACGGCTGGCCCGGCAATGTGCGCGAACTGCGCAACCTGATCGAACGCACATTGATCCTTGGCAAATTCCCCGACGATTTCAGGGGTGGCGGAAATGGACGCAGCGGCAACAGCAGTGTCATCGCGAACTCGAATGCCGCCCCCAATACCGCCCCCAATGCCGCCCTGGGTGCGAACGCCCATATCGGCGCCGATATCCATGCCGGCGACGGCTACACCGCAAATCTCAGCGCAACGCTCCCGGCAAGCCCTTTGGCTGCGACGCTGGAAGACGTCGAACGACACCATATCCTCGCAGTACTGAAGGAATGCAGCGGCAATCGTGACGAGGCGGCGAAGCGCCTCGGCATTTCGCGAAAGACCATCGACCGCAAATGTGCCGTCTGGAATGGCTGATACCGGGATCACCACCGCGCCGACCCGTCCAGTTCGCTCCATCCGGTTCCGGCTGCTGGCCATCGCACTTCTGCCGACACTGGTCATCCTGCCGCTGCTGCTGGGCATTACAATCGCCCGCTGGAACGCCAAGTTCGATGCACTGCTGATTGCCAAGGTCAATGGCGACCTGACCATCGCGCATCAGTATCTGTCGCGCATTCTGGAAAATACCGGCGAGCACATTCAGGCGCTGGCGGTCTCGGTTGCCTTCCGCGATGCCGCAGGGTCCGGTGCACAGCCGGATCTTTCAACGTTTCTCGAGCAGAGCCGCCAGGCACTTGGCCTGGATTTCCTGATTCTGGTGAATGACGAGGGCAATACGACAGCTACCGATGGACAGCCACGCACTGCCTTTCCCGTTGTCGTCTCGGCGCTTGCCGGCAAGTCCTCCACCGCAATCGACATATTCTCCAACCAGCAACTGGCCGAGATCTCCCCGGTGCTGGCTGCCCGTGCGCGGATCGATCTCGTCGACACACCCAATGCGGTCCAGACCGACAAGCAAAGCGAGACACGCGGCATGGTGGTGCAATCGGCCAGTCCGATCACGCTTGCCGATGGAACGCGGGCAGCCCTGGTCGGCGGCATCCTGCTCAACCAGAACCTCGTCTTCATCGATACGATCAACGATCTCGTCTACCGCGAGGCGAGCCTTCCAGAGGGCAGCAAAGGTACGGCAACGCTATTTCTCGAGGATGTGCGCGTCAGCACCAATGTACGGCTGTTCGAGGATCGCCGGGCTCTCGGCACACGGGTCTCTGCTGCCGTGCGCGCGGCGGTGCTGGATGATGGCCAGACCTGGCTCGACAGCGCCTTCGTCGTCAATGACTGGTACATCTCGGCCTATGAGCCAATTGTCGACAGCTTCGGCAAACGTGTCGGCATGCTCTATGTCGGCTTCCTCGAGACGCCCTTCCGGCAGGCAAAGCAGACGACGCTGCTGACCATCATACTCGCCTTTCTGGCCGTTGCGGCCGCAAGCGTTCCAATCTTTTTGCGTTGGGCGCGCGCGATCTTCAAGCCACTGGAGCGAATGAGCGACACCATTACCCGCGTCGAGGCCGGCAACATGGGCGCAAGGACCGAGCTCAAGGCCGCCAGCGACGAGATCGGGCGCGTGGCGCTGCATCTCGATGGTTTGCTGGAACAGTTGCAGCAGCGTGATCGTGAGCTCCGGCAATGGAACGACGAGTTGAATGACCGCGTGGCTGAGCGCACCAGCGAACTGGAGCTTGCCAACCGCCAGATCGAGGCGACAACGAAGCAGTTGATCATGTCGGAAAAGCTTGCGGCCATCGGCGAGATCACCGCAGGCGTCGCCCATGAAATCAACAACCCGATTGCCGTTATCCAGGGCAATCTCGACGTCGTGCGCAGTGTTCTCGGCGAAAAGGCAGACGAGGCCAATGTCGAATTCCGGCTGATCGACGAACAGATCCACCGGATCAGCCAGATCGTCACCAAGCTTTTGCAGTTTGCCAAACCAGAGGAATATGCTGGCTATCTCGAGCGCCATGCTGCCAAGGACGTGGTCCTGGATTGCCTGCCGCTGGTGCAGCATCTGCTCAACAAGGCCGAGATCGCCCTTGTGCTTGAGGATCGGGCAACCAGGCTGGTCCTTATGAACCGCACGGAATTGCAGCAGGTCGCGGTCAACCTGATCGTCAATGCCCTGCACGCCATGCCGAATGGCGGCAAACTGACGATCCGTACCTTCGATCAGAACATGGATGGCAAGAAAGGCCTCGCCCTTGAGGTCGAAGACACCGGCGTAGGCATGGCACCGGACCTGATCGGGCGGATCTTTGATCCGTTCTTTTCGACCAAGAAACGGGATGGAACGGGTCTCGGCCTCTCCATCAGCCAGCGGTTGATCACCCGTCAGGGCGGTCGGATCTCCGTGCAGAGCGAACCCGGCAAGGGCACCTGCTTTTCGATCTGGCTGCCCGAAGCCAGTTGACGGACAATCTGTCCCTGTTTTCCCGGACATTTTGTCCGTCAACTGGCTTCGGGCAGCCGCCTGATCATCGACAAACCCTTGATAAAACACAAATTCCAATCTGGCACACCGGTTGCAACGCTCCTGCGGGGATGGACGAGGCCTTGCGCATGCGCGACAAACCGCATGGCACAATGGCCTCTATTGAACCCGGCAAAGACTGCAACTGGGACACGCCTGATGACATTCGGGCGCAAGGGAGGACAAAAATCATGGCCGCGACAACAGACACATACCCCGGCGGAGGAGCGATCGGGCTTCTTGACCGCGAGCGCATCATCGCCAAACCGGGTTTTAATCGCTGGCTCGTGCCACCGGCAGCACTGGCCATTCATCTCTGTATCGGCATGGCCTATGGTTTCAGCGTTTTCTGGCTGCCGCTGTCGAAATCGATCGGCATCACCGCTGCCGCAACCTGCTCCGACCTGACACTGACTTCGGCCCTGTTCACCACCAGCTGTGATTGGCGCGTCAGCGACCTCGGCTGGATCTACACGTTGTTCTTCGTGCTGCTCGGGTCGTCAGCTGCCATCTGGGGCGGTTGGCTCGAGCGCGCTGGCCCACGCAAAGCCGGCTTTGTCTCCGCCTGTTGCTGGTGCGGCGGCATCCTGGTCGCAGCACTCGGCGTGCTCACTCATCAGCTGTGGCTGATGTGGCTGGGTGCCGGCGTGATCGGCGGCATTGGGTTGGGCCTTGGCTACATCTCGCCGGTATCGACCCTGATCAAATGGTTCCCGGATCGTCGCGGCATGGCGACCGGCATGGCGATCATGGGCTTTGGCGGTGGTGCCATGATCGGTGCACCGCTGGCCAATCTGCTGATGACCCATTTCCGCACCGATAGTTCGGTCGGCGTCTGGCAGACCTTCGTCGTCATGGCCGCTGTCTATTTCGTCTTCATGATGGGCGGCGCATTCGGCTACCGCATTCCGCCGGCAGGTTGGCGTCCGGAAGGCTGGACGGCACCGGCTGCCAAGAGCACGATGATCACCACTCGGCATGTGCATCTGCGCGATGCCCACAAGACCCGCCAGTTCTGGCTGATCTGGGCCGTTCTCTGCCTCAATGTCTCAGCCGGCATCGGCGTTATCGGCATGGCGTCTCCCATGCTGCAGGAGATTTTTGCCGGCTCGTTGATCGGTCAACCAGGCGTCGCCTTCATCGACCTTCAACCTGAACAGCTCGCAGCAATTGCGGCGATCGCTGCCGGTTTTGCCGGCCTGCTGTCCCTGTTCAACATCGGCGGCCGTTTCTTCTGGGCATCACTGTCGGACAAGATCGGCCGCAAGAACACCTACTTCTGCTTCTTCGTCCTCGGCATCGTGCTCTACGCTTTGGCCCCTTGGGCTGCCGGCATCCAGAGCAAGATCCTGTTCGTCGGCATGTTCTGCATCATCCTGTCGATGTACGGCGGCGGTTTCGCCACCATCCCGGCCTACCTTGCCGACATTTTCGGAACCCAGTTCGTCGGCGCCATCCATGGCCGTCTGCTGACGGCCTGGGCAACGGCGGGCATCATTGGCCCGGTCGTCGTCAACTATATCCGCGAAGCGCAGATTGCCGCCGGTGTTCCGCGCGACCAGGTCTATAACTTCACCATGTATATTCTCGCCGGCATGCTGTTGCTCGGCCTGATTGCCAATGCCTTTGTCCGGCCGCTGGCCGACAAGTGGTTCATGACGGACGAAGAGGTTGCAGCGCTTCAGGCAAAGAGTGCTGCGGCGAATGCAGGCCCGAGCGGTTCCTTCGGCATCGGCAAGGGCGGTTTCGATGGCAAGGCCCTGATCGCATGGACCGCGGTCGGCATTCCGATGCTGTGGGGTGTGTGGAACACGCTGAAGGCGACCTTGGCGCTCTTTGGCTAAGGCATGCGGATCAAGAAGCCGCATCGTTACGAAACGATGCGGCTTCATTCTTTTTCACATATCCGTCCGGTCGCCCCCACGCTCCTTGTCCGACGCCGATCGAGGCCAACGCATCAGCGCGTCACTACCGGCAGCGCTAAGCGCGTAAACTCCCTTTTCCACTCTCTCGAACCAGCCATAATAATTGGCCAGCAGGATCTGACCGGCTGTCGGCACAGCGGATTTGAGATCACGCGGACGCAAAGGGCCATTGGCAAGGGCTGCGGCACAGGCAAGAGCCTGCTGACGATAGGCTGTCATGATCGGCACTTTCGTCGATCCGCCAAGCGCCGGATCGCCTTGCCGCTTCTTGTGTTCCTTGACCAGACGGGTTCGACGTTTGGGATTGCTGCGTGGCATCGGCGATACGGAGCTGACGATTATGCTGACCTCGCCGGCATCGGATACGCCAAGCATGCCGATGCCCAGTCGCCGACACAGGTCGCGGTAACGCCGGTCGGCCTCACGTCCCTTGCCGCGGGCCGAAATGCGTGCCGCAATCCAGACCTCATCGCAGGCTGACGCCCGATCGACCGCCTGCAGGATAAGTTCCAGATTGAAGGTCAGTTTCAATTCGCAGATGACGACCAGCGTCGTCTCACCTTCGGCGAGACCGACGACATCGCATCCGCCGATCTCTCCCTTGACGACATAGCCGGCACGTTCGAGGAACAACTTGACGGGCGGATAGAGCGAGGTTTCCAAGGCGTGGCTTTCGTGACGAACTGCAGTCTTTCGGAAAGCAAACCTCATAGCAGAGGTCCAGGGCTTTGCTCAAAGAAGATTTCTCAGCCGTCACTGGTGCATTGCACAGCCATGCGCGGACACGGATGTGCGACGCCCAAGTCTTTCGAAAAGGCGTCACACGCGTCGTCATCTCAACGTCACAGGGCCGTCACACCGATCCCAGGGATCGCTTCTGGAAACCTCAACGACGCCGCTGATGAATATCGAGAAGATCCGAATAGGCCCCGGGATTGCTCGCCAGGACGGGATGTCCTTCAAGCAGCGCATCTCCTTCTGCCGGAAAGTCGAGATACTGGCCGCCTGCTTCCTTCACCAGGCAAAATCCGGCCATGCAATCCCAGGCACGCATATGCGGCTCATAGTAACCAACTAGGCGTCCCGCGGCGACATAGGCCAGCATCAGCGCGCCGGATCCATTGCGGATGAAGTTGCCGCCCTGAGCGAGCAGATCGGTGACGATCCCGCCAACACATTCCGGGCTCACGTAGCTGTTGCTGCCAATGCCCGTCAGGGCGTTGCGGATCGTCCGGCTGGGATCAAGAACAAGTGTCTTATCGTTGAGGCTGGCACCCATGCCCGTGGCAGCCGCATAGGTTTCATCGACACAGGGCACCTGGATCACGCCGACCACCGGCACGCCCTGATGCAGGACTGCAATCGAGACACACCATGTCGGCATTCCGTTGACGAAGGGCGCCGTGCCGTCAATCGGATCGACAACCCAAGTATAGCCGGAACTGCCAGGTTGCAGGCCAAACTCCTCGCCAAGGAAGCCATCGTCCGGAAGCGCCTTGGCCACGCGTTCGCTCAAAAGCGTCTCGACGTTGCGGTCGGCGATGGACACGACATCCTGCAGATCGCGCTTGGTCTCGATCACGAGCGTCTCGCGCCTGTTGAAATAGTCGAGCGCCAGAGCGCCGGCCTCCTTGGCCAGGGTCTTCGCAAGAGCAAAACGTTGCTCGATATCGGCGTCATGCGCAGTCATGGTGGTTGTCCTTGAATTCATCTGTCGGTGTCGTGGATAGGAGCAAGCCGAAGGGCCTGGTGGATCAGAATCACGCGTCGATCAGGGCTATGCCACGGCTCTTGAACCCGAGTGTGACAGCGCTTTGCACCGGCAGACTTCTTTCAACCGCGTGGTCGATGATGAACAGCGTGCCGACATCCGTCTCGACCTCGTATTCGACATGACCACCGAGATAGGCGCTGTGCAGGACACGACCGGCAATGCCCTGCCCGCCCGATGCCGCAATCGATATGGCACCCGGCCTGACCGCAAGTTTTGCCTTGCCAGGCTTTGCGCTGCGCCCCGGCACACGGTGATCCACGCCAGCGACACGGATCAACGCATCGGCCCCATCAAGACTGAGCACCTCGCAAGGGATGACATTGGCCTCTCCCATGAAGTCGGCAATGAAGGACGAGGCCGGCGCCTCATAAAGCTCACGCGGTGCGCCGGACTGGGCGATCTCGCCATCCTTCATCACGATGATGCGGTCAGATACCGCCAGCGCCTCGTCCTGGTCATGGGTGACATAGACGGCGGTGAAACCGAGGCGCTGCTGCAAATCGCGGATTTCGGTGCGCACCCGGCGGCGCAGGCGGGCATCGAGATTGGAGAGCGGTTCGTCGAGCAGAAGCACCTGCGGCTCCAGAACCAGGGCGCGGGCGACAGCGACACGCTGTTGCTGGCCGCCCGAAAGCTCGGCGGGAAGACGGCTGCCCATTCCGCCAAGACCAACAAGCTTCAACCCTTCCTCAGCTCTTTCGCGCGCGTCTTTCTTGCCAAGGCCCGACGACTGCAGCCCGTAGGCGACATTGTCGAGCGCCGTCATATGCGGAAACAGTGCATAGGACTGAAATACCATCGAAACGTCGCGCTCATTGGCCGGCAGCATGGTGACGTCCTTGCCGCCGATCAGGATGCGGCCGGATGTCGGATGTTCAAGGCCGGCCAGCATGCGCAATGTCGTCGTCTTGCCACAACCCGAAGGGCCGAGAAGCGTCACCAGCGTGCCGGGCTCGATGGTGAGAGACAGATCCGGAATGGCGGTGAAGGCCCCGAAGGTCTTGCGCACGTTCTGGAAGGTGACGGAACCGGGTTTCACGGTGATCATACGGTTTTCTCCTGACCAAGGGGAACAGAGGGAGCGGCGGTGACGCCAGCGACGCGGTTTTCGCGGCGCAGGCGTCGCTCACCGACAAGAAGCTGGAAGCCGGCGATAATCACGAGCATCACCACGATCAGCATCGAGGAATAGGCGATGGCCACTCCATATTCGCCGTTCTCGACAAGACCGACGATGTAGGACGTCGCCATGTTGTATTGGGCGCTGACGAGGAAGATGACCGCACTGATCGACGTGATCGCGCGGACGAAGGAATAGACCAGCGCTGCGGTGATCGCCGGGCGCAACAGCGGCAGGATCACTTTGCGGATGGTGCGGAAACTGTCTGCACGCAGCGTCAGCGATGCCTCGTCCAGGCTTTTGTCGAGCTGGCTCATCGCCGCAATGCCACCACGCACGCCGACCGGCATGTTGCGGAAAACGAAGCAAGCAACGAGGATCAGGGCAGAGCCGGTCATCTCGATCGGCGGCAGGTTGAAAGCCATGATATAGCTGACACCGATGACCGTGCCGGGGATGGCGAAGCTCATCATCAGCGCAAACTCGAAAAGGTTGCGCCCGGCAAATTTCTGCCTGACGATGATATAGGCGGTCAGGAGACCGACGGCGGCAGTCAAAGGCGCCGAGATGAGCGCGATCTCCATGGTCGTCCAGAACGAATTCCAGGCGACGCCCGTCCAGGCAATTCCGCCATTGCTGAAATCAATCGAGAAGGCGCGGATATAGTGGTCGAGCGTGAGGGAATTATCGAGGCCCCAGGTTTTGACAAAACCACCCACCAGGATCATCCCATAGACCACCAGCGTGAAGATCATCCACGGAACCACCACCGCATGCACGCCGATCGACAATCCGCGCGGCAAGGCGATATGGGAACCGCTGTCACCCTTGCCGGTAACGGTAGCGAAGTTCTTGCCTGACAGCCAGAAGCGCTGGGCCATGAAGGCCGAGAGGGTGAAGAACAGAAGCACAATGGCGAGCACGGCGGCGCGCGACGGATCATTTTGCGATCCAACGACGGCAAAGAAGATTTCGGTTGAAAGCACGCCGTGGCTGCCACCGAGAACGAGAGGATTGCCAAAATCGGCCATGCTCTCGATGAATCCGATCAGGAAGGCATTGGCGAGGCCCGGCTTCATCAACGGCAGGGAAACGCGCCAGAACGTGCGCCAGCGATCGGCGCGCAGGGTCTGCGAGGCTTCCTCCATTGACGGGCTGACGCCTTCCACCACACCGATCAGGACCAGGAAGGAGATCGGAGTGAACGACAGAACCTGGGCGATCCAGATGCCGGTCAAACCGTAGAGCCAGCGACCGGGTTCGATGCCGAAAAGATTGGAAAGACCTTCCGTGATCACGCCAGCCCGCCCGAACAGCAGCGTCAGCGCCAGGCCAATGACAAATGGCGGCGTGATAATCGGCAGCACTGTCAGGAGGCGAAGGCCTTTCTTGAACGGAAAGCGTGTGCGGGTCGCCACCAGCGCAAAGCCAAGCCCAAGCATGGTCGAGCCGAACGCCGTCATGATGGCGAGGAACAGTGTCCGCCATGCCACCCCGCAGCGTTCCTCACCCAGCACACAGCCCAGGCTCCAAATGCCGGGATCCTGCATGTTGGCGATAAAGCCGTCTGGATTGAACGAGCCGTCGAAATCCTGCACGGAGCCGATCAGCATGCTGCCGATCGGATAAAAGACAAAGACGGTCACGAGAAAGACAAGCACGGAGATCGAGGCGACGATGAAGGCATCCCCCTTCATCACACCGCGTTCGGCCAGACCGAAAGCAAAGAGAAGCACAAAGACCAAAGCCATCAGAACGGCGCCGGCACCCATGGAAGGCTGCCCGTCCGGGAGCATGCCGAACAGGCTTTCGCTGATGGACCAGGTCCAACCGCCAAAGCCGATCGCAAGCCCCTGCAGCGACAGGAAGACGAGACCGACGGCGCCGACCCAGGCCAGAAGCGCGCCGCGCTTCATCGGATCCCGGACACCGCGCGCCAGACAGCCAAGCACAAAGAACAGAACGATGCCGGCAAGCCAGACACGCCCATGCGAAAGGATCTGCAAGAGCCCCGGTGCGGTATCGGCACTGGACAGGAATCCGTCGACCCAGCCAAGCCCAAAGAAGCCGCCTTCGATACGGTACCAGGGAACCAGAGCCAGCGCCGCGCCACCTAGGGCGAGAACAATATCCAGTCTGCGGTTGCCACGTCTCATGGCTGACCTCGCTATGTCATGTCGATGAATGGAAGGAGGGACACGGCATGCTGGCTATCCACCGCAATGCCGTGTCGATGATTATGGACGATCAGTTGGCGACGGCGCCGACTTCACGGTCCCAGCGCTCGAGAAGCGCCTTGCGTCTGGCCGGATCGCCAAAAGTCTTGAAGTCGTAGTCGATCAGCTTGATGTCTTCGAACTTCGGCGCTTCTTTCGGCACCTCGGCAGTCTTGTTGGACGGAAGCTGGAACGACTTGGCATCCTTCATGCGCGACTGGACATCGGGCTGAAGAGCCCAGTCGTACCAGATCTTGGCATTGTCGAGATTGCGCGCGCCCTTGATGATCGACATCGAGCCGATTTCGTAGCCCGTACCTTCGCAAGGTGCGATGGACTTGACCGGGAAGCCCTCGGCCGTCTGGGCGACCGCATCATGCATGAAGACGATGCCGAGGCCCGTCTCGCCGCGCGCCGCAGCCTTGACCGGCGCCGAGCCGGACTTGGTGTACTGCGAGATATTGGTGTTCAGTTTCTTCAGGTAGTCGATCGCCTGATCTTCACCCATGATCTGCACCAGCGAAGCCAGCGCCGTATAGGCGGTGCCGGACGAATTCGGGTTGGCAATCTGGATCTCACCCTTCAGTTCGGGTGCCAGAAGGTCGGCCCAGCAGACCGGCTCCTTGTAGCCCTTCGACTTGAAGATCTCGGTATTGTAGCCCCAGCCGAGCGCACCGGCATAAACGCCGACAGTCTTGAAGCCGGAGCTTTCCGCCTGTTTCTTTGCCCAGTCCTGCAACTGGTCCAGCATCGGCGATTTGTATTCCAGCGTCAGATTCTCCGACGCTGCCTGCATGTGCGGATCGCCTGTGCCAGCCCACCACAGATCCGTTTTTGGATTGCGCGATTCCGCCCGCACCTTGGCATAGGTTTCGCCAGACGACAGGCGCACCATATTGACCTTGATGTCATGAGATTTTTCGAAATCGCCCTGCATCTGCTCGCAGATGACCACATCGGCCGAGCAGATGAGGTTGAGTTCGCCGGCCGCTTGCGCCGAGACCGCTGTCAGTGCGGTTCCGGCAAAAAGCACGGTTGAAAGAATTGTCAGTCGCATGGTGATCCTCCTGTTGCTTGCGTCTGAATGGATTAAGAGGGTGCTTCCAGACATGGCACTCCCTGCGGTGCAGCGATGGCTGCGCCGATTTCTGTTTCGGGTTGTCTCGGGTGGAGAGGTTTGGCCCGCCGGCCCCTATTGGGTCGGGTGGATCTCAGTGTCGAAGCGCTTCAGCAGCCGACTTCGCTCATCCGGCGAACCGAAGGTGGCGAAATCATAGTCGACCATCTTGATCATGGAGATGTCCGGTGCCGACGGCGGCAAGTCCGCCCGTGCATTGGACGGAACCTGGTTTTGCCCGGCCGCAGCCCCCGTCGCCTGGCCCTCGGGGCTCAGCGAAAAATCGACGAAATCGCGGGCAGCCTCAAGATTGCTGGCGCCCTTGATGATGCTGACTGCGCCAATCTCATAACCCGTGCCTTCACAGGGCGCGACGATGACGAGCGGCGATCCCGCCTGCTTCTGGGTGACGGCATCATGCATGAAGGAAATGCCGATCAACGTCTCGCCGCGGGCGGCCGCCTTGACCGGCGCCGACCCCGCCTTGGTGTAGCGCGCGATGTTGCGATCAAGCGCACTCATGTAGCGAAAGGCTTCATCTTCACCAAAGAGTTGCACCAAAGTGGCAAGCTCGGTGAAGGCGGTTCCGGACGAATTCGGGTTTCCGGACTGGATATGGCCGCGGTAGGCAATATCGGTCAGGTCCTTCCAGCATGTCGGCGCTGGCAGTTTGTACCGCTTCAACAGATCGGCATTGTAGGCGAAGCCGAGCGCACCGGCATAGATGCCTGCGGACCGGCCACCCGACATGGAAAAGAAGTTCTGCGCCCAGGGCAACATTTCCCGCGCATGGGCCGGCTGATAAGGCTGCAGCAGATCTTCGGTTGCCGCCTGCAGATGGGTGTCGCCTGTGCCACCCCACCATACATCGATCGTCGGTCGGCTTTTCTCGGCCCTGATCTGATCAAGGATCTCGCCGGTGCTCTTGCGCTCCATGACGATTTCCACACCAGTGCGCGCCTCAAAGGCCTGCTTCATCGTCAGGCACCATGCCTCGTCAACGCCGCACAGCACGTTCAAACCCGGGGCTGCCTGGCTCTGGCTTGCGCCGCACAGCCATGTCGCGACGCCGAAGCTTATGCCCACGGCCAAGCCGAAAGCGGTCAATGCTCGCACTGGTGAAACCTCCCTGACCGGAACCTCCTCGCTCCGATCTCTTGGCACCGAACATGTCAGATCTGGCGGCGACCGCAATCCAAGAATGGTTACCGAATTTTCACTGCAGCGCCGAAGCACATTACATTCATTACAATTGTGACGTCCGCCATAACCAGCAAGCCTTTGAACATTGGCGCCACCGTGCCTATGGTGATCATGGGAGGACTACATATTGCTGACAGACACAATTCGCATTCTGATCGTCGAGGACGACCCGGACATGGCGGAGCTGATTTCCGATCTCATCGAGGCGGAAGGCTGGATACCGGCTTGCGCAGGGTCGGCAGAAGAAGCCGCCGAAATGCTGGAGAAGGAGCCGATGCATCTGGTGCTGGTCGACCACAATCTCCCTGGCATTTCCGGTCGCGTTTTTGCCCAACGACTGCGGGCCCAGGCCAATATCGGCATCGTCATGGTGACAGCTGCGGGCAGCGCCGCAGAACGCGTGCTCGGCCTGGAGACGGCGGCCGACGATTACGTCGTCAAGCCGTTCGAGCCGATCGAGCTGACGGCCCGCATCAAGGCAGTCCTGCGTCGGACCATCCCGTCGTTGCGGCCGGACAAGGACCTGGAGAAGGAACTGGTCCGGCAGTTGGGCCGGGCGACAGACCGCGACCATTCCGGCTCCGCCCTGAGACTCGGTGATTGGGCGATCGATATGAAGGGTCGGCGGGCCGTCTGCCTGTCCGACCAAAGCCGGACGCTGACAGCCGCTGAATTCGCCCTGCTTGAAATTCTCGCCCAGACGCCCAACCAGCCTGTCAGCCGGGCCCAGATTCTCGATCGCCTCGGTTCAGAAAGCGATCGCTATATCGACAGGAACGTCGATGTCCTGGTTCTGAGACTCCGCCGCAAGATCGAGCGCAATCCGGATCTGCCACGCCATATCAAGACGCGGCGTGGCAAGGGTTACGTCCTGCATATGGACGAGGTCGAGCTGTCATCGTGATCAACCGCCCGTTTCTGTCATCCATTGCCTTTCGTCTGCCGTTTGCCATCGTCTTTATCTGCTTTCTGGTTTTCAGCCTGTCGACCATCGCGATCTACGGACTGCAGAAGGCGCGCAACGAAATGGCGGCCTATGGCCTGCAGGCATTTTCCAGCCTGACCAAGGCCTCGCTGGTCTCGCGCCAGGTGTCGGATCTCGTCTCCAGTGCACCCTTCCTGATGAATGCCACCTCGCCCTACAGGGTATCGAGCGAAAGCCGCGCCGTCGTCGCGCAGGTAGACAGCCTCCTGCGCACGATCGAGCCGCAGAATTTTGACAGGCTGATCCAGGGTTTTGCCAGCGCGCAGATCATCGAACTGCTCGGCCATATCCGAACCCAGACGCTCACCCTGGCGAGCGATGCCGACTCCGCGCAGGCCCACAAGGCGCAAGCCGCAGCAGCTCTCAGCGAAATCGCAACGGGCCGCGGCGTTGCCGATACAGATCTGCGCCGCCGGTTGAACGCCATCGTGCAATCAGCATCAACCTCGGACAGTCTTTTCCAGCTGGGAGAGCTGCAGCGTCGGTATGTGGCAGAAACCGCAGCCAGCGAAGACGCAAGGCCGCCGGCTCCGACTGGTCTCACGGCCGAGCTTCGCCCCTATGAGCAGGTCTTCGATGCCCAGACCCGCTACCTGCTAGAGATGTTTGCCATTCGCGCCTCCGTCGCGCGGCTGCATTCCGTATCGCGGGAACTGTCGCTTGCGACAGAGATGCAAAACGACGCGGTCGCCCGTGCGCTGAACGAGGATCTGATTTCCACCTCCGATGCGCTGAGCCGGCTGCTGGTGATCGTCGCCCTGGCCTCCCTGCTCGTCTTCACCATGGCCACACTGTCGATCCGCTCGGTGATGCGGGTCTCACGCGGCATCAGCAACCTGTCAAACGGCATGAATGCGCTGGCAAAGGGCGATACCGATATCGGCCCACCCGACTACCGCGGCAACGAGACGGAGCTTTTGCGCCTGCTCGACGCGTTCAGGGCGTTCAAGGACAGCGTCGACCGTGTCTCGCGGTTGCGGCGCACGGCCGAAGCCGCTGCCCGCACCATCCGTTCAACCTTTCGCAACATGAACGAGGGCATTGCGCTTTTTGATCCGATGGGCCGGCCGATCACCATGAACCGGCGGATGATCGAACTGGTCGGCCGTTCAGGCTCATCGCGCAAGCTCCCGCTTAGACGCTTCGTCCTGCCCATTCCGGAAATCAATCCCGATCTCCTGCCGGATGAGGATAGGCCGGGAAACCTCTCGGAACGGGCAGTCATCCGGCACCACGCGGAGGATGGCACAGTGATTGAAGTATCGCTGTCGCGCCAGCCCGATGGCGGGATTGTACTCCTGGCGCGCGATGTCACGGCGATCGACCGGCAGGAAGCGGAAGCCGCCAAGGCGCAGCGACTGGATGGCATCATGCGCATGACCCATCAGGTGAGCCATGAAGTCGGCAACATGATCGGCATCATCACGGGCAGCCTCGGGCTGCTGGAGCGGGAAGACGGTTTCAACGATCGGCAGAGGCGACATATTGCCCGCATCCGCAAAGCCGCCGATCGCGGACGCGACCTCGCCAGCAGCATGCTATCTATCGGCAGCCAGCAACCGATCAATCCCAGCTGTGTCGATGTGCGGAGCCTGCTTCGCGGCATGGCCGACATTCTGGAAATCGCCATCGGCAGCAAAAGTCACCTGCAGCTGGAACTCGATGCCGACCTGCCGGCAATCCCTCTCGATGCCGCCCTTTTCGAGCAGTCGGTTCTCAACCTTTGCCTGAACGCTTGTGCTGCAATGCCGGATGGCGGCGTGATCGCCATCAAGGCCGTCCTGACCGGGGGCGCCGTCATCGTCTCCGTCCGCGACACGGGCATTGGCATGACGGCCAAACAGGTGGACAAGGCGTTCGAGCCCTATTTCACCACGCGCGGAAAAAAAGGCGGCGCCGGTCTCGGACTGGCGATGGTCTACGGCTTCGTCCGCCAGAGCGGCGGCGACGCCACGATCCACTCGCGACAGGGACACGGAACGACCGTGGAACTCAGCTTTCCGGTCGAGCAGATCTGAGCATCAGCTAATTTCGGCACGTGATGCAACTGGCCGCATCGTTCGTATTCCCGGCGCACTGCCGCCGATCTTCCGTTCTAAGATCAATTTCTGATCAATGCGCAATGTTGGGAGCAATAATTCCCAGACCGCCAAGTCCACTAACGATCAATTGCACGGCAACGGCGGTCAGAAGAATGCCGAATACCACCTCCGAGACCACCATCGTCGCCGGTTTCATGCGTTTGGCGAGCGCGTCGATATTGGTAAACACCAGATAGTCAAAAGCCGCGACGAGCAAAATCAGCCCGGTGACCATGGCTGCGCTGGCGACCGAGACGACTTCGCCGGACGCAAGGATGATCACGGTGATGCCGACAGGATTGAGCAGGTAGGGTACAGCGAGCGGAAACACAGCAAGCTTGTCCGGATCGACAGGCGCCGGCAGCTCATCATGCGGCTTCTCCGTCGGCCCAGCCGCCATTTTGATCGCAATCAGCGCAAGGATAATGCCCCCGGCCACAGCGACAGCTCCGCCGGTGATGTGCAGCAGCCGCATGAGAAAAGCGCCCGAGGCAAACAGGATCAGGGCCGTGACCAGGGCGGTCAGAACCATTTTGCGACCGATACGAACCTTGGTTTCCGTGTCGAACGCGTGTGTCTTTTCCAGAAAAGGCACAAGCGCGATCTTTGGCCCCATTCCGATCAGAAGCATGAGGAGAAGTTTGCCCACCAGAGCAGTGTTGATGACGGAAAAATCCATGTAAAATCCCCCTGAGTTTGTGATCCTAAAAACAGTGCCTGTTCTTCGCCCCTCTGTTGCACGGCTCTCCCACCGGCCCTTGGCAAAGACACGTGTCAGACGTCCACCAGAAGTGCGGGCACTAGCGCCCGCATCCGCTTTGCCCCCTCTCGGCTCTGACGCCCGGCTCGCAGTCCGGCGCATTGTTCTGCATGGTGCCCGAACCGAAAAGACCGCTGACATTTCCAGCGTAGTTGTCTCTTGTATTTGCGTCGATCACGGCAACCGGTGCAGCCAGGATCAGACCCGCGACATTGCCGGCAGCTGCGGCCGTACCGGTCGTTGCGGCAAGAAGCGTGTCACCCAGCCCGATCTTGCTGTCGGTCAGCGCCTGTCCATCCGAAATTCTCGCGCCGATCAGGCGCACGACTTCAGGCGATTCGGCAAATTTGCCATGGTGGAGCCGGTCGCCCGCCTTGACCTTGGTGAGATCGATCACCGTGATCTTGTTATCGGAAAGCTCTTTCTTGTAAGGGGGCTGCTCTGGATCGATCGCTCCCAGTCTTGCGACATCGCCCCAGACCCTGCGCGATAGTGCGAGCGCACGGTCGTCGCGCGAGACAAACAGCGTGAAGTGGGGACGCTGCTCTCCCATGTCGGCAATCTGCTGACGGAAGACGTCGACATCCACGTCAGGTGCGGCCAACATCACATTTTCGAACTTGGCCGGAAGCCGGCCGTTGCGGATCGCCATCTGGCGGAGCGCTTCCAGCGCCAGCCAGTTGCCCATGGAATGTGCAAGAATGGAAACTTCCTTCACCTCCGGATCCCTGGCGAGATACTGGAACAGCGTTTCCAGTGCATTGCGGGTATAGTTTGTACTTTCCCTGTCATATCCATAGGCGAAAACGCTGCCGCGCGACGGCCAGGTCACCAGCACGGGCGCGCTGCGGACACCGGAATCCTCGACGATCTGGGCGAAACGGTAGACGGAATCTTCAAAACGGTTGTTGAAACCGTGGATGAAGACAAGCACGCTGCCATCGCCGCTCTTCCTGACCGCGGCGCGTAGCCAGGTTCTGGCGTCCTCCCGACTGATCTCGTCCGCCTTCAATGTTGCAAAGTCGGTTGCCGGATTGGAGGGAAGTTTTTTCGGCCAGGCGACCTCGCCGACCTTTCGGACGCTCTCAGGTGGTATGGAAACGGTCATGTCGGCAAACGTCGGCTCCGGTGCCCGCTCGCCGGTGAACATCTCCCCCTCCAGCGCCGAGCGGCCGCGCGTCGTGGTGACCAGCATGTCGACGCGCTTGGTTTCGGGGACGCTGTCAGCAACCGGGGTGAGGACATTCTTTGGACGACCGCCACATCCCATAAGAACCGCCAGCATCACGCAGACGAGCAGACATTGCACGACGCGGGGGGAACCGCCATCTGTTTGCTGCGCGATCGAATACGGTGTTCTCAGCAATGTCGCATGCTCCCTTGTCGAGCAGTCCGTGGCAGCCGGCAGCAGATCCGAAGGAAAACCTATTCCAACAGCCAGCAGCTTGCCCGTAACATCTGGTAGGTTACGGGCTGCTGCGGCCGACGTCGCGGCAGGCTGGGCCAACAAAAACCGCTGTTTCGGCAGGCTTTTCGCCTTCAACCGCGCAAGGTGCAGCTGCTCGGACGGCATATCGATATGTACGCCGGGCGGGAGCCAGGACAGTTCCTGGATGAGGATGCCCGCTTTTCCCGTGTCGTTCGAACCTCACGCGTCCCGTATGTTACGGTATCCTACTGCACGAACTCCGCATCATGGTCGACCATGGGCCTGCAAATACGCCTTGCGCCGCGATGTCGAGCCGGGGGGAGCATGAGCCATGGATGAGGACATTGCTGCTGCGGTCAGGCTGCGGTTTCCCAACGGAGCCGAGGCGATCGCTGAACGTGCATTCTGGGACCCCGTCTTCTGCGAGATCTGCCGGGATTTTGCCGAAGCCCAGACGGAATTGGTCAAGTGGGAAGCGTCATTGAATCCGCATGCGGGCAAGCGATGCGACGAGTACAGACAACTGATCATAGAACTCGCCAAGGAAATAGAAGAGGCCCTCGCCAAAGCCAAAGTGGTCAAGCTGCACCATCCGCCTGTGCAGCGTTCCCGGTGATCTGATGAGATCCTGCTGCACCCAACAGGATAGTCGATCGCGGCCCAAGCCTTTTCGACGATTTCATCCAACAGAGATAGAATTCCGAAGGACACAAGACAGTGGATTCAGAAGTCATCAATGAGCCGGCCGCGACGGCTCCACCCCGCAATCCCCTGCGCCGGATCGCCCTGATCATCATTCTGTTGGCATTGGTTCTGTTCGGCCTGTCGGTTTTCATGGAACGGCGAACCCCGTCGACCTCGCAAGCCTATGTGCAGGCCTATGTGGTCGGAATCGCGGCCGAAGTCACGGGACGGATCGTTGAAGTGGGCATCACTGACAATATGCAGGTGGAGGCCGGTCAGATCCTGTTTCGCATTGATCCTGAGCGATACGCACTGGCCGTCAGCGAAGCTGAGGCTGCCCTGGCCAGTGCGGGCCAGTCTATCGGCGCATCCACCGCGACGGTCGATGCGGCGCAGGCCAAGCTGGTGCAGATCAGGGTGGACCGCGACAACCTGCGCGATCAGTATGCGAGGGCCTCCGAACTCGTTAAACGCGGGGTCTATTCGCAGGCGCGCTACGATGCGGCCAAATCAGCCTATGATCAGGCGGAAGCATCCGTCGCAGCAGCCGAGGCGGAACTTGCCAAGGCAAAAGAACTGCTCGGACCATCCGGCAATGACAATCCGCAGTTGCGGGCAGCGCTTGCCGGACTGGAGAAGGCCCGGCTTGACCTTGTGCGGACGACCATCCGGGCACCGTCGGCCGGTGTCGTCACCAACCTTCAGCTGACGATCGGCAAGGTCGTCTCGGTCGGACAGGCTGCCATGACCTTCATCGATGTCGGCACGATCTGGATCAACGCGGCGTTCAAGGAGAACAGTCTCGAGAGGGTTGCCATCGGCAACAGGGCGGAGGTGCTTTTCGATGCACTCCCCGGCCGTGTTTTCCCGGCAACGGTCGAAAGTGTCGGCTTCGGTGTTTCGCAAGGAAACACGGACCCGAATACCGGCCTGCCGAAGATCCAGAACGACAGTGGCTGGGTCAGGCAAGCGCAGCGGTTTCCTGTCCGCCTCCTCATGGACGAAACACAGCGGCCGAAAGGTGGCCTGCGCTACGGCGCGCAGACAACCGTTGTCATCTTCACCGGCGACAATCCGCTGACCAATGCGTGGGGTTGGCTTCGGATCCGGATCCTCTCGGTTCTGTCCTATGTCAATTGACCCGGCCCATAGCCGTCTGGCGCAGACCCGCATGGGATTGCGGGTCGCTCTGGCAGTCGCTATCGGCTTCACCGCAGCGCTGCACGCAGGGGCGGTCGTGCCCTTCCTTGGCCCTCTGTTCGCGGCCCAGTTCCTGCTATCAAGCGCGCGGCCGGCACCCTTGGCAAAGACGATTGGCGCGGTGCTGGTGATCCTGGTTGCCGGGCTTGCAATGATGGTGCTGACCGCTGTGCTGGGCGACCGACCTGCGCCTTTCATGCTTCTGCTGGGGCTCACCTATTTCGTCTGCTTTGAGATGCAGTCGACCGGAAAGGGCGGGCCTGCAATCTTCCTTGTCCTGGTCGTTGCGATCATCGTGCCGCTGTTCGGCATCCTGAACAACGAGCTCGCCGGATCCATCCTCTCCATCCTGGTCACCGGGGTCTTGTCCGGCACCGGACTGATGTGGTTCGCTCATGCGCTCCTGCCGGAACCGCATGCATCGGATGATGAAGTGATCGCGGCTATCGCCAGACCTCCGGCATTGATGCGCGCGCTTGCCAACACGGTCATCCTGCTGGCATCCGTCGTGATCTGCCTGACGAGTGACAATCTGACCGCCGCCGCAGTCATTCCCATCACGGTAGCCTCGCTGCTCGGACAGCTCGATATCTCCGCCAGTGCGCGGACAGCTTTCGGTACGGTCCTTGTCAATCTGCTTGGCGGACTGCTCGCCAGCCTCGCCTATGCATTACTCAGCCTGCGCCCGAACCTGTTCACGATTTTCGTCATCGTCCTGATAACTGGACTGTTTCTTGGCGGCCGGGCGGCCGGGCGGTCGGGCGACGCAAAGATGTATGCCGGCGCCTTGACCATCTTCCTGACAATTTTCGGACTTGGCGTCTCCCCCTTGCCGGGAAGCGCAGGTGAAGCATTCGTCACGCGCATCGTCTATGTCGGCGGGGCATTACTCTACGGCTTGCTGCTCGCTGCAGCCCTGTGGCCGCGATCATCCCACACCAATGGGTCCTCCTTCAAAGTGACGAGCACCGCCGAGTAAAGCCGAAACCGAACTGCGGCGTCCCGGCGTGTCGCCCGGCTTCAGGCTTCGGGACAGTCACGATCTCGAACAGGCCAAGCACGAACCGGCCAAAGGACGGCAGTGCGTCCAATTCGGACAAGCGCCGACGCAACCAACTGCGACGATTCAAAGTCTCAGCGGGGTTGCAAATCTGACGTATCGACCGCATCTGCCGCCTCCTGGGGAAGCGGCAGGCCGGCCTTGCGCAGATCTGCCATCAGCCGCAAACGATCATCGGGCTGGACATTCTTCGCTATGAGTTCTGCATCGATGTTGGCAAGGACATCAGGACGCATCGAAGCAAAGATCTCTCCCTGATGCCGGGCGTCATCGATCATGCCGGCCTGTGCATAAATGACCGCCGCCACCGCGTGAAACAGCGGAAACGTCTGCATATTCGCCCTAGTGATCTCCCGGACGGAGGTCTCATTGTCATGCAGCATATAGGCAGCAAGCGCACGCATACCATGATAGTAGCCGCCACCCGCCGGATTAAGTGCGATTGCCTGGTCAAGCAGGTCCGCCCCTCGTCGCCACTGGCCGGCGAGCGCCATGCTCGTGCCCAGTTCGCCGATCAGTTCGGTGTCATTCGGGTTCGAGCCAAGTGCCTGTTCGCCTATGCGCAAGGCCTCGCTGACGTCCCTGTTGAAAAACAGGGCCATCATCAATGCCTGCAGCCCGCGTGTATTATTGCCGTCGAGTTGCGTCGCGCGTCTGGCCGCCACCAGCGCCTGTTCTATCGGCGGTCTGGATCCCGTCTTTGGATTGAAGTTGAAACGGGCCTCGTCGAGATGAATGATCGACAGCATCGCCCAGGCGGTGGCGTTGGTTGGATGCTGCGCCAAGGTG
The DNA here is from genome assembly GCF_902706095.1 of Rhizobium sp. 18065. Taxonomy (GTDB): domain Bacteria; phylum Pseudomonadota; class Alphaproteobacteria; order Rhizobiales; family Rhizobiaceae; genus Allorhizobium. The sequence continues at coordinate 556,027 of NZ_CACSJP010000003.1, read as the reverse complement.
GTCTGGAGGCAATCCCGTGTGCCTGCATGCGCCTCGACGCTCGGATCGAAACGATACGCGTAAAAGCGCAGCGCGCATTCATGGCGACCAGAATCGGTGTGGGACGGATTTGCCGTATCAACCTGCGCCATGATGCCGTAGGGCTGAGCGATCGCCGTCGCAACCCGCCGTGCAACATCCTTCTGGACCGAGAGCGGATCCTTCGCAGCAAGAATTTCGTCGTAGTCTCTCGACCAGAGGATCTCACCATTGGCCGTGGCGAGCAGACGCGCCGTCACACGCAGACGGCCGGATGAGGCTCTGACACCACCCGCGAGCAGATAGCGGGCCCCAAGTTCCGGTCCTACCCGGGCCGTATCGACATCTGCGGCAAGCGTTTTGGATGCCTCGCCGCTGAACACTTTGATCTCCTTGAAACGGGGAAGAGCCGTCAGCAGCTCTTCTGTCAGGCCAGCCGAAAAGAGCTGTGCATCCGACCCTCCGTCGAGATTGGTGAACGGGGCAACGGCAACTGACGGAATGCCATGAAAGGCATCACCGAGCGGACGGCCCGAACTGCCTGCTGACTGCACCACTGGCTGGGCACCCGTGACCCGTGACGCGGAGACACCTGCAATCCAATACGAACACGCAGCCACCAGAGCTGTCGCGCCGGCAAGGGCCACGCCCCTTGCAGACCATCGCCTCGAGGCAGGCTTCAGTTCAAGGTGAGCAGCTACGGGCTCCTGCACCGTGCCCACGGCATTTGCGTTCCAGGAAAACGCCGGTGAATAGCCGCCTTTGGGGATGTCGATCCGGACGGCATCCCTGTTTCCTTCAACCAGGTAATATCGCTCGAGGGCACGCCGCAGGCGTCCCGCCTCTATTCTGACGACGGGATCGTCCTGCGTGAACGTCTGGTCGCGTCCGAACACCTCGATAGCGATCGAATAGCCCTTGATGCGCCCAGCTCGCCCGGCAAGCGTCTCTTCCACGACATAACGCAGAAATGCGGGCGCGCGCCCAGCGCTTGGAAATTCCGGGCTCGAGAGGATGCGTTCCAGTTGCGCCCGGACGTCATCGATCCCGGGCATTCCCGCCGCCGTTCCCGAGGCTGCGGATCTTGTCGATAGCATAGCCGTCCCCCAATCCCCCGGAGTACTCACTGTCAGCATGCATGATCGTGCCAGCCTACTCCTGCGAGGCGAACTCGTCCAATGTTTCGCCGGAGGTTGCACATCCCAGGTTGATGAGCGGTATTCGCATTGGCAAAACCGCCTTGCCGCCCTGCAGGCATCCCAAGACCTGATGCGGCCAAATGTCCAAAAGACGCCGCTCGGTGACACCGCCAAGTCAATCACATTTACGATCGTCAGCGCTGCCGGCATCGCCTGGACAGCAAATGTCTGATAACGTCACCCACATCGTCGAATTCGCATGCCGGCTCATGCAGCCACCATGGCGGCAATGGAGCGCGTAGCGAAAGCCGTTTCTCCAATCCTATCAGGGCGCCACCACTCTCGACGCTGCTCTGCACGAGCTTGAACGAACATCGTTTCAGACCTCGCGGCAAACCCACAGTCCGATCCACATTCAGAGGATCAGGCAATCATCCAAGAGGATCGAACCTACTGGCTTTCATCCAGATCATGTAAAATACGGATCAAGCTGTGTCGTCGCGCGACCGGCCCTTGCCCACAAATGACGGGAGTAGATAATGATAAAGCTCACAATCAATGACATCGTTCACGAGGTCGATGCGGATGCCGATATGCCTCTGCTTTGGGCAATCCGCGATCTCGTCGGTCTTACTGGCACGAAGTTCGGATGCGGAATGGCCCAGTGCGGTGCCTGTACTGTTCATCTGGATGGTTCGCCGGTCCGGTCGTGCCAGACCTTTGTCAGCGACATCGGCGATGCAAAGATCACGACGATCGAAGGCCTGAAGGGCAAGGTTGCAGAGACGGTCAAAACCGTGTGGGCAAATCTCGACGTCCCGCAATGTGGTTACTGTCAGTCCGGACAGATCATGTCCGCCACCGACCTTCTGGCAAACAATCCAAAGCCGACCGACGAAGACATCGATGGCGCGATGGCTGGCAATCTCTGTCGGTGCGCCACCTATCAGAGAATCCGTGCCGGGATTCACGAAGCTGCAAAACGCTTGGAGGCTTGAGCCATGATTCCGAACCTGATGAACAAATTTTCCAATCCATTGCAGCAGGCCGTGTCGCGCCGCAATTTCCTGCTCGGCGCATTGGCGACAGCCGGTGGCCTGGCTGTCGGCTTTCGCGTTCTCGAGGCCGTTCCGGCCGAAGCGGCAACGGACAGCAGCGGCAAGGCTGCCAACGCCTTCAGCCCCTACGTGCTGATCGACGCAGACGGCAAGGTCACAGTCCTGTCGTCGCAGTTCGAAATGGGCCAGGGAGCCTATAACGGCATCGGCACGCTCGTTGCAGAAGAACTCGACGCGGATTGGTCCGCCATCGAGGTCGTCGGCGTTGCCGGTGACGTCAAGGCCTACGGGAACGTGGCCTTCGGCGGTGCGCTCCAGGGCACCGGTGGTTCAACATCGATGTTCACTTCGTGGGACCGCTACCGCCAGGCGGGTGCAGCGACACGCGCCATGCTGGTTGCGGCAGCAGCTGCCGAATGGGCCGTGCCCGCATCCGAGATCACCGTGGAAAATGGCGTCCTGAAGCATGCGTCCGGCAAGGAAAGTGGCTTCGGCGCGTTTGCTGCCAAGGCGGCGACAATGCCGGTTCCCACCACTCTCGTGCTGAAGCAGCCGGCCGATTGGAAACTCATCGGCAATGAGAGCCTGAAGCGTTTCGACAGCGCCCGCAAGGCAAACGGTACCGAGCAATATACTCTGGACGTGAAACTTCCCGGCATGCTCACCGCCGTGATGATCCACCCACCGCTGTTTGGCGCCAAGGTCAAGTCGTTCGACGCGGTTGCGGCCCGTGCGATCAAGGGCGTGGTTGATGTCGTCGAAACACCACGCGGCGTCGCCGTCGTGGCTGAACATATGTGGGCCGCCATCAAGGGCCGCGAGGCAGTCACGGTGGAATGGGACGACAGCGCCGCCGAAAAGCGCGGCACCGCCGAGTTGTTCACCAGTTACAAGGAGATCGCCGCAAAAGCACCAGCCGCCGTGGCACGCAAGGATGGCGATGTGGATGCCGGTTTTGCATCCGCCGCCAAGGTCATCGAATCGACCTACGAGTTCCCTTACCTGTCGCATGCGCCGATGGAACCGCTGAATGCCGTGGCGCGCATGAACGAGGATGGCACGCTGGAAATCTGGGGCGGACACCAGTTCCCCGACGTGTATCAGGGGCTCGCGGGCCAGATCGTCGGGATCACCCCGGACAAGGTCAAGCTGTGGGTGATGAAAACCGGCGGCAGCTTTGGCCGGCGGGCTGTCTTCGATGGCGATATCGTGGTCGAAGCCGTCTATGTGGCGAAGGCGATCGGCTACAAGGCACCGGTCAAGGTCCAGTGGACCCGCGAAGATGACATGCGTGCCGGGCGCTATCGTCCGCTTTTCGTCCACCATGTGAAGGCCGCACTCGATGACAAGGGCCAACTGATTGCGATGAGCGATCACATTGTCGGCCAGTCGATCATGGCCAAGACCATGTTCGAGAGCATGGTCCAGAACGGCGTCGATCCGACCTCTGTCGAGGGCATGCACAACATGCCTTACAAGATCCCCAACCAGGCGATCGGCCTGACCTCGACCGACGTCGGCGTGCCGGTCTTATGGTGGCGCTCGGTCGGTAATACCCATACGGCTTTCGTCGCTGAAACCTTCATGGACGAAATGGCCGAGGCTGCCGGCCAGGACCCAATTGCTTTCCGGCTTTCGCTGCTTGAGCCGCAGTCGCGTCATGCAGTGCTGCTCAAGTTGGTCGCGGACAAGGCCGGCTGGGCAGAACCGGCTCGGGAAGGCCTGTTCAGGGGCGTCGCGGTCGCCGAAAGCTTTGGCACCGTGGTGGCGCAGATCGCCGAGGTCACGGTCGACGCCTCCGGCGGCTTCAAGGTCGAACGTGTGGTGGCGGCTGTCGATTGTGGCCTGGCGATCAATCCGGACCAGGTTCGCGCCCAAGTCGAGGGCGGCATCGGCTTTGGATTGGGAGCTATCATGGGTGAAGAAATCACCTTGACGGACGGACAGGTCGATCAGGGCAATTTCGACGTCTACACGCCCCTGCGCATCGACGCGATGCCGAAAGTCGAGGTGCACATCCTGGCATCCGCCAATCCACCTTCTGGCATCGGCGAACCAGGTGTTCCTCCCATCGGGCCTGCCGTCGCAAACGCCCTTTACAAGGCGCGCGGCAAGCGTCTGCGTGTCATGCCCTTCTCCAAATCCATGGAATCGTAACCCAGAAACCCCGGCTCCAGCCGAGCCGGGGTTTCAATTCCCTCGCCGTCAAAATCAACGACAGCTGAAGGTCGATCGCGCGGACTGTACCGTTCGGTGCTTGCTTCAACCCTTTCAACGACATTCGAACCGCCAGTGCTGAACAACGGGCAGACCCAAGTCCGTTCTGCGGCCTGCCCTGGTTAAGATGGCACTCCTTCGAAACGCTCAACGGCGAACAAGCCGATTGAATGCGTGTTTTTTCGACCTTTGTTGCGCTCGTCTTGAGCAAGCACGCGCCCCTCTGCCCCATTACTGTGCACCCACAACTCTGCCCAAAAAATATCTTGACGGGCGCCGAAATTCGGCATTCACTGAACCAATCATCAATTGGTTCGGACCAATCATGCCAGGCACCCCCGCTCCGGAAAGTTCGAAGGAAAACTCCAATTACGCGCTGGAAAAGCTGCGGGATCTCCTTCGACACGGCGACGTCGCGGCCGACGGAAAGCTGCCGACGGAGCGCATGCTGAGCGAAACACTGGGCCTAAGCCGTCGGGCGATCCGTCGGGCGCTGGAGGTTCTGGAGGCCGAAGGCGCGATCTGGCGCAAGCAGGGATCCGGCACCTATGTCGGCCAGAAGCCGGACGACTGGAGCGAGCAGTTAGAGACTATCGTGGCTGGCACCAATTTCATGGAAATCATGGAAGTGCGCCTGCGGATCGAACCGCAGTTGGCGCAACTGGCCGCCCTTCGCGCCAAGGGCAGCGACATCGACATCATGCGCGAGCTTGCCCAGAAGATCCTCGCCAGCGAAGATGCCGACGCCAAGGAATTGTGGGATGGCGCCCTGCACCGGCAGATCGCGCAAGCCGCCGGAAACCAGCTCTTCCTGTCGATCTTCGATGTCATCAACCAGGTGCGCCAGGATGACGCCTGGCAATCGATCCGCGAGCGCGCCCGCAGCAGCGCCAACACCATGGGCATATCCAATGCCCAGCATGCGACCATCATCGACGCCATTGCGGCGCGCGATCCGGCAAAGGCCGGTGAAGCGATGCGCCAGCACCTGTTGATGCTGCAGGAGAGGCTGATCCGCCAGACATCCATGGACCACCTGGAGAACGACCCGCTCGGCGATGTGTCCTGAGTGCACAGTTCCGGCCGCTGCCGGACAATAATCAACGTCGGGGAAACAACCGGCGACACCCGTGAAAACAGAAAACCACACCAGAGGATTTTTCGACCATGAAGATACTGTCCCGATTTTCCGCCCTACTCCTGGCGAGCGCCATGCTTGCAGGCCCCGCACTCTCGGCCGAGCTTCGCATCGGCCTGCAGGACGATGCCGACGTACTAGATCCGGCCCAGTCGCGAACCTTTGTCGGCCGTATCGTCTACACCGCCATGTGCGACAAGCTTGTCGACGTTTCGCCCGACCTGAAGATCGTGCCGCAGCTGGCGACCGAATGGGCCTGGTCCGCCGACGGCAAGGAACTGACCATGAAACTGCGCGAAGGTGTCAAGTTCCATGACGATACGCCCTTCAATGCGGCAGCGGTGGTGGCTACCATCGAGCGCAACAAGACGCTGCCGGAATCGCGCCGCAAGAGCGAGCTGACTTCGGTGGAAAAGGTTGAAGCCACCGGCGACTACGCCGTCAAGTTCACGCTCAAGGCGCCGGACGTGACGCTGCTCGCCCAGCTCTCCGACCGCGCCGGCATGATCGTCTCACCGAAGGCCGCGGCCGAACTCGGCGCCAATTTCGGCTCCAAGCCGGTCTGCGCCGGACCGTTCAAATTCGTCGAGCGCATCCAGCAGGATCGCATCGTGCTCGAAAAATTCGCCGACTACTGGGACAAGGACAAGGTGTTTATCGACAAGGTCACCTATCTGCCGATCCCCGACACCACGGTGCGGCTTGCCAACCTGCGCTCGGGCGAACTGGATATGATCGAGCGACTGGCGGCAACCGACGCGACATCGGTCAAGGCAGACGACAGCCTGACATATTCCGACGTCGTCAACATCGGCTACATGGCGCTCTATGTGAACATCGCCAACGGCGCGCGCGCCGACAATCCGTTCGGTAAGGACAAGCGCCTGCGCCAGGCCTTCTCGCTCGCCATCGACCGCGAAGCGCTGAACCAGGTGGTCTATGAAGGCACGGCCGTCGGCGGCAACCAGCCCTTCCCACCGAACAGCCCGTGGTTCAACAAGGACCTGCCGGTTCCGGCCCGCGACCTCGAAAAGGCAAAGGCCCTGATCAAGGAAGCCGGTTTCGAGCGGGTGCCGATCGAAATGCAGATTCCCAACAATCCGGTTGCTGCCCAGATGATGCAGATCGTCCAGGCGATGGTGGCCGAGGCCGGCTTCGACGTCAGCCTGAAGACCACCGAATTTGCGACGCTGCTCAGCGAACAGACCGCCGGCAACTATCAACTCAGCCGCTCCGACTGGTCCGGCCGCGTCGACCCTGACGGCAACCTGCACCAGTTCGTCACCTGCGAGGGCGGCATCAACGACACCAAATACTGCAATCCGGAAGTCGACACGCTGCTGAACGAAGCCCGCGCCTCGACCGACGATGCCGTGCGCAAGCAGAAATACGATGCCGCCGGCAAAATCCTCAACGACGACCTGCCTGTGATCTATCTCGGCCACCAGTCGTGGATCTGGGCAACGAAGAAAGAGGTCACCGGCTTCGTTCCTTCGCCTGATGGCATGATCCGCCTGCTCGGCGTCAAGAAGGGCTGATCCGCCTCGATCTCTCCTGCGGAGCGCCAAACGCTCCGCAGGGACCTCCCAAAATCAGGACCGGATGTTCATGCATATCTACATCGGAAAACGGCTGCTGGTCGCCATACCGACGCTTTTGATCGTGTCGATCTTCGTCTTCTCACTGCAAAAGCTGCTGCCGGGTGACCCGATCCTTGCCATGGCCGGTGAAGAGCGCGATCCGCAGGTGATCGAATTCCTGCGGGAGAAATACCGCCTGAACGATCCCGTCGTTTATCAATACGGCTACTGGATCGCCAATGTGCTGCAGGGCGATTTCGGCATGTCGCTGCGCACCAACCAGCCGGTGCTGGAACTGATCGGCGAGAAACTGCCCGTCACCATTCAGCTGGCGGTGATGTCGATGATATTCGCCTTTGTCATCGGTGTGCCGATGGGCATCCTGGCCGCCGTCAAGAAGAACACCGCCATCGACTACATCGCCAATATCGTCGCCCTCTCGGGTCTCTCGATCCCGAACTTCTGGCTGGGCATCATGCTGATCCTACTGGTCTCGGTCAAACTCGGCTGGCTGCCGGCCTCCGGCTACGAGTCGATCTTCGTCGACCCGGTGCGCTCCATTGAAACGATGATCATGCCCGCCTTCGTGCTGGGGACAGCACTTGCCGCCACCTTGATGCGGCACACCCGCTCGGCCATGCTCAGCGTTATGAAGGCCGATTACATCCGCACCGCCCGCGCCAAGGGCCTGTCGGAACGGGTCGTCATTCTCAGCCACACCTTCCGCAATGCGCTGCTGCCAATCGTGACGCTCAGTGCCCTCCTGTTCGGAGAATTGCTGGCCGGCGCCGTGCTCACCGAACAGATCTTCACCATTCCGGGCTTCGGCAAGCTTATCGTCGATGCGGTGTTCAATCGCGACTATGCCGTGGTGCAGGGTGTCGTGCTGTGCACCGCCGTCGGCTTCATCCTGATGAACCTGGTTGCCGACGTGCTCTATGTCATCCTCAATCCGCGCATGAGGGCAAGCCTATGACCGCGCTCGGACAGACCGGCAGCGTGGCCGTTCCCACCAAGAGTGGCAATCGCGCCTGGCGCAAGCTCAAGGCCAATCGCAGCGCGCTGGTCGGCCTTTGCATCATCCTGTTCTTTGCGCTTCTGGCTCTCGCCGCGCCGCTTCTGCCGATCCCCGATCCGCTGGCGACCAGTTGGACCGCCATTCGCAAGGCGCCGTCAGCGGCGCACTGGATGGGCACCGACGATATCGGCCGCGATATCCTGTCGCGCATGATCTGGGGTGCGCAGGCCTCGCTGATGGCGGGCATCTTTTCGGTCGCCATCTCGATCGTCATCGGCGTGCCTTTCGGCCTGATCGCCGGCTATTTCGGCGGCTGGGTTGATCAGGTGATTTCGCGCATCACGGAAGCCTTTCTCGCCCTGCCCTTCCTGATCATGGCGATTGCGCTCGCCGCCTTTCTCGGCCCCAGCCTCACCAATGCGATGATCGCCATCGGCCTGTCGGCCATGCCGGTCTTCGTGCGGCTGACGCGTGGCCAGGTTCTTGCCGTCAAGACGGAGGATTATGTCGAAGGTGCCCGCTCGATCGGCCTTGGCCATCTCGACATCATGCTGCGCTACATCCTGCCCAATATCACCGCACCGATCATCGTCCAGGCCACCCTGACGGTGGCGACCGCGATCATTGCCGAGGCAAGCCTATCCTTCCTCGGGCTTGGCCAGCAGCCGCCGGCGCCGAGCTGGGGCTCGATGCTCAATGTCGCGAAGAACTTCCTCGATCAGGCACCCTGGATGGCCATGTGGCCGGGGGTGGCGATCTTCCTCGTGGTGATCGGTTTCAATCTGCTCGGCGATGGTCTGCGCGATGCACTCGACCCCCGGGAATCCTAAGAATAGAACTGAAGGAATAGTCGATGACTGAGTTTACCACCCGCCCGGAGATCCTCGGCACGTTCGGCGTTGTCACCTCGACCCACTGGATCGCGTCGGCCGTCGGCATGAGCATCCTGGAAAAGGGCGGCAATGCCTTTGATGCGGCTGTTGCCACCGGTTTTGTGCTGCAGATTCTCGAGCCGCATCTGGTGGGGCCGGGCGGCGACATGCCGGCGCTGATCTATTCGGCAAAGACCGGCAAGGTCGAGGTGATCTGTGCGCAAGGGCCGGCCCCGGCAGGCGCGACAATCGAGCACTATACCGCCGAGGGCCTTGACCTGATCCCCGGCGACGGGTTGCTGGCGACCGTTATTCCGGGCGCCTTCGACGGCTGGATGCTGATGCTGCGCGACTTCGGCACGATGACTGTACGCGAGGTGCTGGAACCGGCCATCCATTATGCCGAACACGGTCACCCGATGCTGCCGCGCGTCTCGGCGACTATCAAGGGGCTGGCCAACTTCTTCGAAAAGGAATGGCCGACATCCTATGCGACCTGGCTGCCGGGCGGCGTGGCGCCCGAACCGCATGCGCTGTTTTGCAATCCGGCTCTCGCCGCCACCTATACCCGCATCGTCAGGGAGGCGGAACGCGCCACCGGCCGCGAAAACCAGATCGACGCGGCGCGTGATGCCTTCTACCGCGGCTTCGTCGCCGAAGCGATCGAGGACTACCTGAAGACCGCCGAAGTGATGGATGCCAGCGGCAACCGCCACAAGGGCGTCCTGACCGCAGCGGATATGTCCGGCTGGTCTGCGACGATCGAAGCGCCGCAGACATTTGACTATCATGGTTGGACCGTGGCCAAGACAGGCCCATGGGGCCAAGGTCCGGTGCTGCTGCAATCGCTGGCGCTGCTGAAAGGCATCGATGTCGCGGCGATGGACCCGCTGGGCGCCGATTTCGTCCACACCGTCGTGGAAACCATGAAGCTCGCCTATGCCGACCGAGAGGTCTATTACGGCGATCCGGCTTTTGCTGCCGTGCCGATAGAGCAATTGCTGTCGGATGCCTATAATGACGAGCGCCGCAAGCTGATCACGTCGCAGGCGTCGATGACGCTGCGTCCGGGCCGATTGCCGGGCTACGAGAATCAGCACGACCTCACCATGGAAATGCTGGCCTCCATGTCAGGCACCGGTGCCGTCTACGAACCCACCATGTCGCATCTGACCGAAAAGCGCGGCGACACCGTGCATATCGATGTCATCGACCGCGAAGGCAACATGGTCTCGGTCACGCCTTCCGGCGGTTGGCTGCAATCCTCGCCGATCGTGCCGGGCCTCGGCTTCTGCCTCAATTCCCGCGCGCAGATGTTCTGGCTGAAACCAGGCCTGCCGACCTCGCTCGCCCCTGGCAAGCGGCCGCGCACCACGCTGACACCGTCGATGGCGCTCTACGAAGGCCGCCCGACGCTCGCCTTCGGTACACCCGGCGGCGACCAGCAGGACCAGTGGCAGTTGTCCTTCTTCCTGCGCTACGTGCATCACAAGCAGAACCTGCAGGCCGCGATCGACATGCCGCTGTTCCACACCGCACATTTCCCCGGCTCCTTCTATCCGCGCACCAGCCAACCGGGCAATGTGATGATCGAGAGCAGTATCGGCGCGGAGACAATCAAGGCGCTGAAAGCCATGGGCCACGACATTACCGAGGCCGATCCGTGGAGCGTTGGTCGCCTTACTGCGGCACGCCGCGATGCCGGTGGATTGCTGCGGGCGGCTGCGACGCCACGGCTGATGCAAGCCTATGCGATCGGGAGATAATCGATGACCTGGTCCATCGTCGCCCGCGATCCTGCCACTGGTCATCTCGGAATCGCCGTCGCCAGCCGCTTCTTCGCGGTCGGTGCCGCGGTTCCCCATATGCGCGGCCGCTTCGGTGCGATTGCCACGCAGGCCTTCGTCAGCCCGCTCTACGGCACGGATGGCCTCACGCTTCTGGTCGAAGGCCATTCTCCGGCTGACATCATCGCGATCCTGACCGGTCGCGACGACGGCTGCCAGCAGCGGCAGATGCATCTGATCGACGGGCAAGGTCGCAATGCCGCCTTCACCGGCACAAAATGCATCGACTGGGCCGGGCACCTTGTCGATGACAACGTCTCGGTGGCCGGCAACATGCTGGCCGGACCTGACGTCATTGCCGAAACCCTGCGGGTCTACAAGGCGACGGCGGGCCTGCCGCTGGCCGAGCGGCTGCTGGCGGCCATGGATGCCGGCGAGGCGTCCGGCGGTGACAAGCGCGGGCGGCAATCGGCAGCGCTGAAGATCTACCGCGATCAGGATTATGCCTGGCTCGACATCCGCGCCGACGACCATCCCGATCCGCTCGGAGAATTGCGCAGGCTTTATGCGGTGGCGCAGGAGCGTTTCCTGCATGTCGCGGAAACCATGCCGACCCACGACAATCCCCATGGCCTGACCGACCGCCGGCTGATCGATGAGACGATCGCCGCCCTTGAAGCGGCGCGCATCGCCGAGGGTCACCCCTCGCCTTCCTTTGCCACGCCGCTGAAACCAGCCTGAACAAGCCCCCGATGATCGGAGCCGGAAAGCCATGATGTCCATGACAACAGCAGCAGCCCAGACAGAGACCCCCGCCGTACTTACCGTCGAGGGTCTGACGACCTCGTTTCTGGTCGACGGTCAATGGCGGCCGGTGGTGCGCAACATTTCCTTCGACGTGAAGCCCAGGGAAACCGTGGCCATTGTCGGGGAATCCGGCTCCGGCAAAAGCGTGACTTCCCTGTCGATCATGCGGCTTTTGGCCCGTGACCAGGCGCGCGTCGAAGGCCGGGTGCTGCTGAACGGCCGGGATATTCTGGCGTTGCCGGAAAAGGAGATGCAGGCGATACGCGGCAATGTCGCCGCGATGATCTTCCAGGAGCCGATGACCAGCCTCAATCCGATCTTCACCATCGGACGGCAGATCTCCGAAGTGCTGACACGGCACAAGGGTCTCTCGAAAACGGATGCCCGCACCGAGACCGTGCGCATGCTGGACAAGGTGCGCATTCCGAATGCCGCGAACCGGTTCGACGACTATCCGCACCAGTTTTCCGGCGGCATGCGCCAGCGCGTGATGATCGCCATGGCGCTGGCCTCACGCCCCAACCTTCTGATCGCCGACGAACCCACGACGGCGCTCGATGTGACGATCCAGGGCCAGATTCTCGATCTGATCAAGGAGTTGCAGGAGGAGGACGGCATGTCGGTGCTGTTCATCACCCATGATATGGGCGTGGTTGCCGAGATCGCCGACCGCACCATCGTCATGCTGCGCGGCGACGTGGTCGAGCAGGGACAGACCGCCGACGTCTTTCATCGCGGCCGGCATGCCTATACACGCGCGCTTCTCGCGGCCGTGCCGAAGTTGGGTTCGATGCATGGCCATGCCTGGCCGCTGCGTTTCCCGATCGTCGATATCGGTTCGGGCCTGGCAAGCGTACCGACCGAAGTGGCGAACACCGTCGACACGCGCAAGACGCCGGTGCTGTCGGTCAAGAACCTGGTGACACGTTTTCCGATCCGCAGCGGCCTGTTCGGCCGGCAGACCGGGGCCGTGCATGCCGTGGAGGATGTCACGTTCGATCTCTTCCAGGGCGAGACGCTGTCGATCGTCGGCGAAAGCGGATGCGGCAAGTCGACCACCGGGCGCTCGATCACCCGGCTGATCGAACCGGACAGCGGCGAGGTGCATCTCGACGGCTACAATGTGCTGGCGCTGGATCAGCCAAGCCTGCGCGCCATGCGCCGCAGCGTGCAGATGATTTTTCAGGATCCGTTCTCCAGCCTCAATCCGCGCATGACGGTGGGAGCTGCCATTGCCGAGCCCTATCTCAAGCACCGCCTCGGAAGCCAGGAAGAGGCGCAGGCCAAGGTTGCGGATCTCATGCGCAAGGTCGGCCTTGTGCCTGAGATGATGGATCGCTATCCGCATGAATTCTCCGGTGGACAGCGCCAGCGCATTGCCATTGCCCGCGCCCTGTCGCTCGATCCGAAGGTCATCGTTGCCGATGAAAGTGTCTCGGCTCTCGATGTTTCGATCAAGGCACAGGTCTGCAACCTGTTGATGGACCTGCAGGAAGAACTCAACCTCGCCTTCCTGTTCATCAGCCATGACATGGCTGTGGTCGAGCGCATCAGCCACCGCGTCGCCGTGATGTATCTCGGTGAAATTGTCGAGATCGGCCCGCGCGCCGCAATCTTCGACAATCCGCAGCATGCCTATACGAAAAAATTGATGGCAGCCGTTCCGGTTCCTGATCCAGAGCGGCGCGGCCTGAGGCGAAGTGCGGCGATCGACGAGTTGAAAAGCCCCGTGCGTCCGGCAGGCTATGCGCCGCCACAGCGTGAATATCGGGAAATCACGCCCGGCCACTTCGTTCAGTTGTGATCCCAGCTTCGAAGCGGCTTGCCACTCCAGAACGGATTCAACAAGTTAGCACCAAAAGAAGGCGCCACAGCCTCCCGCTCCTTGCCACCATTTGCGGAAGCTGATCGGTCCCAGGCAAAGCGTGAAAGTGTCGAATCACCCCGGTCATCGCGTTGATCAGCCTGATCTGATCTGGCCTGATCTGATCTGGCTTGGTCTCTCGAGCACTGCCGTCCGGCTTGCAGGCCCGAACCGGGTTCGGTCGCCACCGAACTCCAGGCTTTGATCATGATCGGCAAAAGCGTAAGGTCCGCGATGGGCACGTTCCAGAGACCGCTTCGGACAGTCACGACCGGCATTCTGCTGGGCACAATCGGCGCTGCCTTGGTGCCTGATTACGTCGCTGCCGCCGAGGCGGAGGACAGACCCGGCTGCCTCTACCAACGCGCGGACGACCAACTCTGCATTCGGCAGGAGACATTCAACGCCGATCTGTGCCGCATGATTGGCCACTTTGCCGATTCCCATGACGTGCCCTCCGCCTTCTTTGCCCGCCTCATCTGGCGCGAAAGCCTGTTTCGACCGGAAGCGGTCAGCCCGAAGGGTGCCGAGGGCATTGCGCAGTTCATGCCGAATACCGCCAAAAGGCGCGGCCTCGACAACAGCTTCGACGTCATTGACGCCCTGGACGCATCGGCAGCCTATCTCAAGGCGCTGCACACCCGGTTCGGGAATTTCGGTTTTGCCGCGGCCGCTTACAATGCCGGAGAAAACGGGCTCGGGCGCTTCCTGTCCAAAGGACGGCTTCCGATCGAGACACGGGACTATGTCTTTGCAATCACCGGCAACATCATCGAGACATGGCGCGACGCTCCGCCCGTCATCGCAGCTCCGGCACTGGACGAGGCGCTGCCATTCGAGGAGGCCTGCACAAATCTGGCGCAAACGCGCCGGATGAACGAGCCCGTGCTTGCCGGATCGGCCGACTGGGCACCCTGGGGTGTCCAGCTTGCTGCACATTTCCGCCCTTCCGTCGTGGACCATCTGTTCAGGCGCGCAATCAGCAGCCTGCCTGAACCACTCAATGCCGAGCGTGCCCTGATCGTCCGTCAGCGTGGCGGGAATTTCGGATACCGAACGCGCTACGCAGCAAGGATCGGGCGTGAGACACGACAGGAGGCGACCAAGCTCTGCGCCGCCATTCGCGCTGCCGCCGTGCCCTGCACGGTCTTTCGAAACCGATGAGAATGGTTGCTTGTCAACCGGTTGCCATCCACGGCTGCGTACCAGAGCCACCCGTGCCCGTGCGCGCACCCTGTCCTTCGTGCACGATACAGGCGACCGCGTCGCGGCTGCCCGACGAGGCACTTTTCCACCTCACATCGAGCTGACAACCTTTTCTGAAGCGTCGTGAAAAACTTGCATCCACATGCCAGCTAGCTGTCGACGTTTCCACCTGTTTGCATTAGAAACGCACTAGACCGTTGATAAGCACGCGCCAGAACGATAAGTTCTGCCCGCGAGTCAAACGGCTGCACAATTAAAGAGGAACTATCATGGCGACCGGTACGGTTAAATTTTTCGCTGAAGACAAGGGCTTCGGCTTCATCACGCCTGACAATGGCGGTCCAGACGTTTTCGTTCACGTTTCTGCCTTGCAGCAGGGCGGCTCGCTGAGAGACGGTGACAAGGTCAGCTTCGAAGTTGGCCAGGATCGCAAGACGGGCAAGTCGAAGGCCGAAAGCGTCAGCGTTCTCTGATCGCTTCAGGATACGGATTCAGCCTGCCTCAACGGGCGGGCTGAATCTGTCTCAAATTCTACGACACCTGGCATTACACAGCGTAAAGCGTAGTGGACACGTGCAGCATTGCATCGGTCCCGGATAACTTCGGCCGGTGACTTTTGATGTTTCCAATCCCTCAGATAGGCCATTCTCATGGCACAAGGATCTGAGGAACAGTTGGAGCCAGCAGCTTTCGCATTGATATCAAGCAGCTGACATCATCGACATGGCGACCAGCCATTGATCGCTCCATTGATCGACGGGCCTTGAGCCGCGCTCCGCCAAATAGCTCTTAATTCCATCCGACAAGTTCTCTTCTTCTCCGGTGGGGCAGTCGGCATCGAAGTCGACGTCAGAGCGCCTCTCAGACCACATCGACATGAAGCGAAGAGGGGTTGCTCATTCCATGAGCCGGCAAGCCGCATGCCATCGCCTTCAATTGCTGATTGACGGGCACCGGTGCTGGTGTGCAAATATGGCGGCAAGAACGCTCCAACCTCGCGCGGGAAAGCTCTATCATGGACGCGTCATGGACGGCCCTATGCTTGAGAACAAGAATGCAACTTCAGGTCGCGGTCCTGACGCTAACCCTGTGGCTCCCCGCATTTTCCGCCCTTGCGCAAGCATCTGCACCCAGTCCCTCACAACCGGAAAGCGTGCAGCAATTTATTGAGCTCATCGCCAATCCAGACGTGCAGAAATGGCTTCTCGATCAGGCTGCCCCTTCGCAGGCAGCCGAACGACCCGCAGCCCCACACATCGAACCTGATATTTCCTTCGCCGGTTTCACCATGCGCTTGCGATCGCATATGGCAAGCCTCTTCGATGCGAGCCAATCGTTCCCGTCGCAGACGATGCAGGCGGCCGACCTGCTCAATCAGGAAATCCGCGAGAGCCGCGGGATACGACCAACGTTTCTGGTCGCAGCCTTCCTTGCCGTCGGTCTGCTAGCCCAATGGCTCTTCCGTCGGCTAACCGTTGGATGGCGCGCATGGATGGCACAGGCGCCATTTTCCACCGTTCACGAGCGAACGCTTGCAGTGGGGACACGGCTGCTTTGGGCGGCATGTTATCTGGCATCCTTCGCCATCGGCAGCATCGGCTTTTTCCTGCTGTTTGCATGGCCGCCGCTGATCCGCGAAATCGTCGTCGGCTATCTGCTCGCCATCGTCGTGTTCCGGCTGGCCAGTGCCTTGGTCACCGTCCTCCTGGCACCGCCAGGTTCGACAGACCCCACGCTGCACATTCACCGTGTCATTCCGGTCAGTGATGCGGCCGCCGCCCATTGGGCAAAACGCGCAGTCTATCTGATCGGCTGGTATGCCTTCGGCTGGGTCACGATCAGGCTGCTCGGAACAATGGGCTTTTCCATTCCTGCCCAGCAACTCGTGGCCTATTCACTGGGCCTGGTGCTACTCGCTATCGGCATCGAAGCCGTCTGGCGGCGGCCTCAGGCTTCAACCCTGACGGAACAGAGGCCACGCATCAGCTGGCGGGCGAAAAATACACTCTGGACGCTCTACTTCGTCGCGATCTGGATTCTGTGGGTCGTGGGGGCCATGAAGCTGTTCTGGCTTGCCGTGGTGATTGCCGCCCTGCCGGGCTCGGTGATCCTTGCCAAGGCGTCGGTCAACAATATGCTTGGCGCAAAAGACGCGTACGGCGATGACGGCTCGACCACGACAGTCCTGTCAGTGATCGTCGAGCGCGGCATTCGAGCCGGGTTGATCATCGGGTCGATTGTCTTTCTCGCCGATGTGCTCGGGGTGGAGCTCACCGAGATGACCATGCAGGATTCGCCGACACTGCGCCTGGTGCGCGGCATCCTGAGTGCCGGGATCATTGTTCTCGCCGTCGACCTGATCTGGAACGTCACCAAGGTGCTGATCGATCGGAAACTCGGACAAACGCAAGTGATGTTCGAGATCGGAAGCGAACAGGAGCGACGGCGTGCGCGTATCCGTACTCTGTTGCCGATCCTGAAAAACGTGCTGATGATCCTCCTGGTCGCCATTGCCGTGATGATGGGACTGTCATCACTTGGTGTCGAAATCGGACCTTTGATCGCCGGCGCCGGCGTTGTCGGCGTGGCCATCGGGTTTGGCGCGCAGACCGTCGTCAAGGACGTGATCAGCGGCATGTTTTACCTGCTGGACGATGCGTTCCGCGTTGGTGAATACATCCAGAGCGGCAGTTACAAGGGTACTGTCGAGTCCTTCAGCCTGCGCTCTATCAAGTTGCGCCACCATCGCGGTCCCATCTTCATTGTACCCTTCAGCGAGCTTGGAGCCGTGCAGAACATGAGCCGTGACTGGTCTGTGGTAAAATTCATGCTGACAGTTTCCTATGACGCGGACATCGCCAAGGTCAAATCCATCACCAAGACCGTCGGCAAGACCCTGAAGGATGACGAGGAGTTCCTGCCGTTCATCATAGAAAACCTCAAGATGAAGGGCGTGGAGGAGTTTACCGACTACGGCATCAAATTGAGTTTCGGCATGACCCTCAAACCGACGCAGTTGCAATCCGCGATCCGCCGGCGGGCCTATGCCATGCTGCGGGAGGCCTTCAAGCAGAATGGGATCGAATTTGCGCAACCGACCGTCCAGATCGGCGGGGATGACAAGAACCCTGCCGCGGCAGCGGCCCAGATTCAACTTCAGGCACAACAAAGGGAGGCAGCAATTGGCGCCCTGGCGAAATAGTTCACGTCGTCGCGCCTGATGCGCGTAGGGCATATGGACAATGTCATCCGGAACAATGTCCGTTTGATCGGCTTGATCAGCTTGTGCCACTGAACGTCTGCTTTCACCAGCAAGCCGACCTCGTATCTCTGGAAACCCAAGTCTTGCCCCAGGAACCGAAGCGTGAGGAACGCTTCCCATTCGATGGACCATCGCCATGAAAAACGTCGCACCTATCATGCTTGTTGCATTCGCTCTTTCCGGCTGCTCTGCAACGACAGTCGAACCCATTCCCGGCAGCATCACCTATAGCGGGCAGCCGCAGAGCAGGCTGGCCAAGGCCCCAGTAGGCAGCACATTCACGCATCGCCTGATCGACCAGAATGGTCGACGGGCGGAGGAAACATACCTCATCCTTCCCGACAGATCGTTGAAGCTAATCAGCAGACGCACGATCGAATTTGATTTGTCGCGTCAACGTTGAGGCTCAGGCACATTCGCACACACTGAAAAGGAAGGTACGGCCATACGGTCGGGCTCACCCAGAGCTTGCGTGCGAGAGCGCCTGAAAATTAGCAGAACGTCGGACGGCGGGACCGCAATGCGAGAACGGCTTCCAATGCATGTCCCGCTCTCAGCACTGTGCCATCTTCAAAATGTCGACCGATGATCTGGATTGAGGTCGGAAGGCCGGCGGGTGTGAAACCGTTGCAAAGCGCAAGCGCGGGGCCGCCGGTCAAATTGAACGGGCGCGTCAGCGACAGTTCAGCCTCTCCGATTTCTGTATGCTCATAACCAAGGACCTGTGCGGGTTTCTTCGTGGTTGGCAAGACCAGAACATCGACGTCTCGCATGCGTTCGCTGAGGTCGGCAACCAGCGCAGCCTTCTGCTTTTGCGCCTGAATGTAATCGACAGCGCGGAAGGCCTTGCCATCGGCAAAGCGCGATCGGGTGACTCCGGTAAAGCGGTCGGGATATGCTTCAAGTTCTGCTCTGTGCTCCTCATATTCCTCCGGCCAGGAAATCGTATTCACCAGCGAGCAATACAGGTCGAATTCGCTTAGCCGCACGGTCGAAATATGCGCGCCCAACCGCTCGAAAGCAGACAACGAGTGCTCCATCGCGTCGAGCACCGCATCATCCATATGCGGATCGTCTTCGTAAAAGTGGCGCACGACACCAACCCGAAGACCGTGGACACCGTCCTGCAACATTGATGTGTCCGGACGCCTGAACCTCGTGATTTCTGTATCTTGAGGATCGCATGACACCATTGCAGACAGCATCAGGGCGCAATCTTCCACGGTCCATGCAATCGGGCCGACGCAGTCCAGCGATCGCGACAGCGGAAGCACACCACGACGGCTGACCAGCCCGTTCGTCGGCTTCATGCCGGACACACCGCACCAGGCTGCCGGATCACGGATCGAACTGGCAGTCTCCGTCCCGATCGAACCGGCGCAAAAGCCGGCAGCCGTCGCTGCAGCCGATCCGCTCGACGACGAGGACGGATCGAGCTCAAGGTTCCACGGATTGCGGGTCGCCGGCCATGGCAGATCAAACTGAGTGCCACCCATGGCATATTCCGCAGTTGCCTGTTTGCCGAGAATAATCGCTCCCCCCCGTTTCATGGCTTCGACCACGCCTGCATCGCGGTCGGCGACCGCATCGCGCCTATGCGCCGCCTGCGCCGTTGTCGGCATCCCCTCAACGTCGATCAGATCCTTTATGCCGACCGGAATCCCGTGAAGCGGTCCGAGCCAATCTCCGTTTTTCATGTCCTGCTCGGCTCGTGCCGCGTCCAGCAACGCGCCCTCTGTCCGCACGCAGTTGAAGCTGTGGAGGTGAACATCACACAAAGCGATCCGATCGATATAAGCCTGTGTCAATTCGACGGGGGAGATTTCCCTTGACCGTATGCGGCGGGACAATTCTGCAAGCGGCAACTGGGTCAATTCAGCCATGTCGAACCCCTTCGATACGCTCCGGATTGACTGAAGCAACTAAGCGCTGTTCGAGATTCGCCAAGAAGCTCTCGATGTCCGTCCACAACTCCTCCTCATCTTCAAGTCCGATGCTGAGGCGCAGGATCAGATCCGGACCACCCCACGCGGTCGCGCTGCGAAAGCGTTCAACCGACATCGGCGCAACCAGGCTGCGGGTCCCGCCCCAGGATGCACCGATGGCAAACAACCGGAATGTATCGAGCGCCGCCGCGACATGAGGCGACGCCTCATCGGTAAAGGTCATGCTGAACACCCCACTGGAACCGAGAAAATCCCGTTTCCAGACAGCATGTCCGGCAAAGTTTTCCAGAGCCGGATGCAGAACCGCATCCACCAAGGGGTGCTTTGCCATCCTGCGGGCAAAATTCAACGCAACCCGTTCGGAATGGCGCAAGCGAACCCCGAGTGTCTCGAACCCGCGCAGCACAAGTGAGGCATCGTCCGGCGAAACGCCAATGCCCATGCGTCCCACCAGCGACCTGATCGGTTGCAGCAGTGCCTCGTCTCCAATGGTGATCGATCCCATCAATATGTCTGAATGACCCGAGACGAATTTCGTCAGCGCTTCCGTGACGATGTCGGCTCCATGGAGAAGCGGCTTGAAATTGAGCGGCGTCGCCCAGGTATTGTCGACCCCAACCAGCGCACCGCGCGCATGGGCAATGGCGGAGATCCGGGGTAGATCAAGGACCTCCATCGTTGTCGACCCCGGGCTCTCGCACCAGACGATCTTCGTCCTGTCGCTTATTTTCCCACTGAGGTCTTCCGGGGCAAGCGGGTCAAAAAAGTCCACATCGACACCAAGCCGACGCAGATCGGTTTCCGCCAGATCGCGCATCGGCGGATAGGCCGTATCGACGATCAGCACATGATCACCTGCGGCAACAAACGGAAGGATCGCAAGCGCGTTTGCCGCCTGACCTGACGGCGTCAGGAAAGACCAGACACCTCCTTCGAGACTGGTGAGCTTAGCCTCCAGGGTTCGCGTCGTCGGCGTGCCGTAGAGACCGTAGGAATAACCCTGGTGACCGCGCTCCCCACGGGCAGCGTAGGCCGCAGCATCCTTGAACACGATCGTCGATCCACGATGGACGCCCACCCCCAGAGGATCAAAACCTTCGGACGAGACCGCCGGGGTGAGCACACATTGGGTCAGATCTTTCATGGGGCAAGTGCCTTTCGGAAAATGCTTCGGATGCCTTGGAACGACAATTCCTTTTTAGGCAAGCGGCTGCTATGTCTATTCTTCTTGGTTATGGAATCGGGTCGAGTTGCGCGATGAATTTGCGGCAGGTGGAAGTTTTCAGGGTCGTGATGACGAATGGCACCACGGCGCGGGCCGCCGAAGTCCTGCATATTTCGCAACCCGCGGTCAGCAAAATGATCCAGGAGCTCGAGCGCTCCCTCGACTTCGATCTCTTCCATCGCATCAAGGGACGATTGCTGCCGACGGCTGAAGGACAGCTTTTCTTTCGAGAGGTCGAACAGGCATTCCTTGGCCTGACGCACCTGCGCGGCGCGGCGGCGCGAATTCGCGACTATGGGTCGGGCGAACTGCGGATCGCCTGCCTTTCGGCCTTGTCGACCAACGTGCTCCCCCGCGTGTTGCGCAGCTTCATGGATCGAAACCCGAACATCGCGATCACCTTTCAGGCACGAATGTCCTCGAATGTTCGCGATCTCGTCGCCTCCGGCCAGTTCGATCTCGGCATCGTCGCCGACGAAATCGACAGGACGGGGGTTGAAGTTCAGCCCTTCACCCAGTTTCGCGTGGCCATAGCAATTCCGGAGGGCCACCCTCTCGAGGCGCTGGATGTCGTTCATGCTGCCGATCTCGCTGGACAGCCCTTTATTGCCCTTGCTCCCGAAGACACCACCCGACGTGAAGCCGAACGGGCGTTCGAGATCGCCGGGATCACCGTTCGCACCGTGATCGAAACACCTTACTCGACGACCATCTGCTCCATGGTGGCGGCCGGCATCGGCGTCGGCCTTGTGAACCCGCTGACGGCCGAGCCCTATATCGGTCAGGGACTGACGCTGCGACCGTTCGAGCCCGCCCTGCATTTTCGTACACTCCTGATTACGCCGCCCAACCGACTTCCTTCCCTCGCCCTTGAAGCGTTCATCGAGGAACTGAAGCGCGCCGTTGCCTGACTGCTCTCTGCTGGCACTCGTCATTCGCGCAATGCCATCTTGGCGACCGTCGTGAGCCAGGACATGGCAGGAGCAAGGACGTCATCATTGAATTCGTAGCGTTCGTTGTGAAGCTTTCCGTCCTCAACCACGCGGCCATTTCCGATGAGGACATAGGCCCCCGCCTTTCCCTCCACAAGGAACGCGAAGTCGTCGCCGCCCATCGCCGGCCTGATGTCGCGGGTCACAGCCAATCCGGCGGCCTCCGCTGCGGCGACGGACAATGCGGCCTCCGCCGGCGTATCAGCCATCACACGACCCGTGGAATTGATCTCGTACTCGGCCTTGACGCCCCAAGCTGCAGCCGTCCCCTCTATGACCTCCGACATCCGCTGGATAACGGCTTTGCGAATGGCTGCATCGAATGTCCGGAGCGTGCCCATGACGGTCGCCGTCTCGGGAATCTGGTTGGTGACTGTTCCGCCTTGGATCATCGAGACGGTCAACGCAACCGTCTCAAGCGGATCGATGTTGCGTGAAACAATGTTGTTCAGCGCAACAATCAGGTGTGCTGCCGCATTGATCGGATCGCGCGTCAGATGTGGAGCTGCTGCGTGACCTGCCAGTCCTTTGAGTTCGACGCGCCAGTCACCACCGGCGGCCATCGAGGGCCTCGTGTGGACCGCAACTTGGCCGACCGGCAGGCCGGGCCAGTTGTGCCAGGCAAACAGCTTTTCCATCGGGTAACGCTCGAACAACCCATCGGCGATCATCGCCTTGGCACCCTTGCCGTTTTCTTCGGCCGGCTGAAAGACGAGGTTGATTGTTCCCGTCCAGCTATCGTCCTTGAGCAGCACGGCGGCTGCCCCGAGAAGCGCTGCTGTGTGGCCGTCGTGACCACAGGCATGCATGACGCCGGGGTTGCGAGAAGCATGCTGGAAACCATTGGCTTCCTTGATCGGCAATGCGTCCATGTCGGCGCGCAGGCCGATCGACCTGTTCGAACCTGGCCGATGGAGTGTCGCGACAATGCCGTGATTGCCGATGCCTGTTTCATGCGGAATGCCCAGGGATGTGAGTTGCCCCGAGACAAAAGCCGCAGTCTTTATCTCTTCTCCGGAAAGTTCCGGATGTGCATGAAGGTGGCGTCGCCATCCAGTGACTTGTTCAACGAGTTTCGGCTCTATCATGGTTGTATTTTCTCAAAGGACCTTGGAGAGGAATGCGACCGTGCGCGGGTTTTTCGGATTGGCAAGCATGTCACGGGGACGCCCCTCTTCCATGATCATGCCTTGATCCATGAACACCAGATGGCTTGCGACTTCTCGAGCGAACCCGATCTCATGGGTCACCACGACCATGGTGATACCGCTTCGGGCAAGGTCCTTGATCACATCGAGAACTTCCCCGACAAGCTCTGGATCCAGCGCACTCGTAGGCTCGTCAAAGAGCATGACCTCCGGCTCCATTGCCAATGCGCGCGCAATGGCCACGCGCTGCTGCTGACCACCGGATAACTGGCCGGGATAGCGATTGCCGAAACCTGACAACCCAACGCGGCCCAGAAGCTCCAGTGCCTTGGCTTGGGCATCGTTCTTGGACCAGCCCTTAACATGCACCGGCCCTTCCATCACGTTTTGCAGCGCCGTCATGTGCGGAAAGAGGTTGAAACGCTGGAAGACCATGCCGGTCATCCGTCGCTGCCTTGCCACATGGCCGGGCGCGAGCGGATGGAAGCATTCGTTCTGCTCGGTGAAGCCCTGAAGCTCTCCCTTGACGAACACCCTTCCGGCCGAGATCGCCTCCAACTGGTTGATGCAGCGCAACAGCGTCGACTTGCCGGATCCGGAAGGCCCGATTGCAACGCAGACCTCACCGCGCCGAACCACCAGGTTCACGCCTTTGAGCGCGTGGACCGGGCCATAGAACTTATGGATGTTCTGCATTTCGACGCAGACGTCCGATTTAGCGACTGTATCCATGACCTCACTCCGCCCTGGCTGGATTGGGAGAGACGCCCTTGCCGAAGTGAAGCTCGAGAAAATGCTGACCAACCATCAGCAGGCTTGTGATGGCGAGATACCAGGCGCCCGACACCATCAGCAGAGGGATCGGCAGGTAGAGCCTGTTGGCGATCGCATTCGTGGCGAACATCAGGTCGAGCGTAAATGGCACCGCAAGCACCAGGGATGTCATCTTCAGCATGCCGATGGTTTCGTTGCCTGTGGGCGGAATGATCACGCGCATCGCTTGCGGCATCAGGATGCGCAACCAGATCTTGGTCGGCCGCATTCCCAGAGCCTGCGCGGCTTCCGCCTGACCATGATCGATGGAATTGAACCCCGCCCGGAAGATTTCGGTGAGATAGGCGGACTCGTTGAACCCAAGTCCGAGAATGGCCGCAACCGCCGGCGTCACGAGATAGCGTGTTTCCACGCCGACAATTTCAGGCCCGAACGGAATGGACAGCGTCAGATGCGGAAACAGGACAGCGAAAAGGCCCCAGAACAGCAACTGCGTGTAAATCGGAGTTCCCCGGAAAAACCAGATCCAACTGTAGGCCAGGCCTTTCAAAACCGGATTGTCACTGTCGCGCATGACCACCAGCACGCCGGCGACAAAAATGGCGACCGCCATGGCGACAACCGTCAACAGGAGCGTCCAGCCGACACCGCGAATGACCTGCGGCCAGAACAGATATTTCAGGAAAACGTCCCAATGAAAATTCGGATTGACCGCGACAGCGTGCGCGGCCTGAAGGGCAATGACCGTGATCACGGCCACCGCCAGCCAGCGGCCCGGGTGTCGGCGCGGAACAACGATGTTCCGCGCGACGTCCGGTTTCACGGCTGCAGACGGATCCGCTGCGGTCCGCGTGGTATCTGCGTCCAAAGCCACGGCATCAATCCTTGACTGTCGGATTAACTTCGGCCTTCTTCACAATTTCGGTTCCGACGCCCCAGCTATCGAACAGGGCCTGATATGTGCCTTCCGCGATCAGCGCGTTGATGGTATCGGCGACAAGCTGGGTCAATTCAACATCGGCCTTTGCGACGGCGATCCCGTTCGGTCCACGTTCGCTGAACACTCCGGTGGTCGGCGAGACAACTTCCAACTGGCCCTTTGATTGCTTCGAAGCATAGCCGACAGTCGAGCCACCGGAAATTGTTGCATCCGAGCCGCCGGCGGCAACACGGGTCAATGCTTCTGTCTGCGTTGCAAAGGGCAGAACTTCGATCGCTGGCTTTCCTGCAGTGGTGCACGTCTTGTCCACGTCATTGACGATGCCCTCGTGCCAGGAACCAGACTGGATTGCGATTTTCCGACCGCAGAAGTCTGCAGGATCGAAACTGGACGGGTTGCCAGCCTTGACGGCCCACAAGCTTCCGCTGTCGGAATAGCTGACGAAATTGACCACCTTCATCCGCTCGTTGCTGACAGTAAATGCGGATACGCCGAGATCGAATTTGGTCCCGAGAGCAGGCAAGATGGCGTCAAACGCTGAAGTCTGGAAGTCGATCTTGACTCCGAGTTTCGCCCCGATTGCATTGGCGATGTCGACATCGATGCCCTCGGGCGTTTGACCGTCTTTCTCGCTGAGATATTCCCAAGGAGCATAGGCGGTGTCAGAGCCGATCGACATTACGCCCGCCGCCTTGATCTTGGCAGGAAGGCGCGCAGCGAGCACCGGATCAGCCTTGATGCCGGACGTATCAAAGCCGTCGGCAAGGGCGGGACCGCAGAAAGCGATTGCGACCAGGATGGCGGTACCAACGGTCGACTTAAGGCAATTACGCGTGTTGGACATTGAGTTCCCCATTATTTTTGCTTCGAGTTACGCAGATGAGTTCAGCTTGGGAGGATGCACGTCTCTGGCTCGATGAAAGCAATATGCGCGAACCTAACAATGCCGTCTAATAGTAAGAATGATGCGATCTATTCTCCTGGGTTATCGGGTTGATGGAGGCAGGCTGGTACACAGGCATGGAGCCGCGGTGTCCGATGAAACGGGGCCTGACCTGGCTGAAGGTGACACAGAGGGCGCGCCAGCCGAATTTGCCACCAGCTGGAATGGCGATGAGGATTTGGGAGACGCGCGGAAATCATAACGCTCGCTGCGGCGATGTACGCCATCTTGAACATACGCATTATTTCGATGTCCTTGCGTTGTGTTTTGATCACACGGCGCATATTGCTTTCCGTGATGGTTCCGCCCGATGAAATGACGGCGGATGAAAAGGGAACACGGTGAGGACTACCCATCAGGGACCAAAACCGTGGCTGCCCCCGCAACTGTAAGCGGTGAGCGATGTCCAACGATGCCATTGGCCGATATTTCGGCTGATAAGGCGGACTGAGCCAAGACCCGTGAGCCAGGAGACCTGCCATCGCTGGGCCACGACATCCGTGGTGTTTGTTCGAGCCGCGCGGTGGGCGCGGTAGAGGGTTATGCTATGCATATTATGGAAGGCTATTTGCCGGCCGCGCACGCAGTCGGCTGGGGCGCGGTTTCCGCGCCATTTGTGATTTACGGCGCCCGGCGCATTGTAACGCTTGTTCGTGAAAAACCCGAAATCAAGCTCCTGATGGCCGCGTCCGGCGCTTATGTGTTCGTGTTGTCCGCACTCAAGATCCCGTCTGTAACCGGGAGCTGCTCGCACCCGACGGGAACCGGACTTGCGGCATCGCTATTCGGTCCCACGGTCACCACTGTGCTCGGGACGATCGTCCTCCTGTTTCAGGCTTTGCTGCTGGCACATGGCGGACTGACCACGCTGGGCGCAAATATCTTTTCCATGGCGATCGTCGGTCCATTTGTCGCCTATGGCCTGTTCCGAGGCATCACAGCAGCCGGCTTCAGCGGCGCGATTGCAATCTTCGTGGCTGCGACACTCGGCGATCTGGCAACCTATGTGACGACATCTCTGCAGCTCGCTCTCGCGTTTCCGGACCCGGTATCGGGTATCGCGGGTGCTGCGGCGAAATTTCTGGGTATTTTTGCGGTCACACAGGTGCCACTGGCTATCAGCGAGGGCCTGTTGACGGTCATCGTCTTCAACCTGTTGCAGCGCTACAGCCGCGGCGAACTGAACGCCCTCAACATCTTTACCGCGAAGGCCTGATCATGCTGAAACGTAACCTCTGGATGTTGTTTGCCGTCGTCGCCCTGGCAATCCTGCCGTTGATCATTCACCATGGCGGAGACGCCGAATTTGCGGGTGCAGACGGCGAGGCGGAAGCCGCCATCACCGAAATTCAACCAGACTACACGCCCTGGGCCGCACCGATCTGGGAACCGCCGAGCGGAGAGATAGAAAGCCTGCTGTTTGCCCTGCAGGCAGCTTTGGGAGCAGGCCTTGTCGGCTTTTATTTCGGTCGTCGCACGTCGCCGGCAAAGCGCCCGGATACCCACTAGACGATGCGTGCGATCGATCGCTGCGCCCAGACCAACCGGTGGCGACACTACGCCACCGGAGAAAAGCTCCTGCTTGCCCTCGGCCTGATGATCATCTCGCTGGTATCGGTCGGATGGGCGGGACAAATCGGCCTGCTCATCGCCACACTCGCCCTGATGAAGGCAGGTGCCGGGATTCGGTTCGCTGACATTTTCAAGGCGGCGCGGGTACCCATGCTGTTCATCGTTACGGGAACAGTGGCGCAGCTCGTGTCCGTCAGGATGACCGGGCTTGTTCCGAACTTGTCGCTGGTCGCCGGAGATGCTGTCTATTCCGCATGTTTCGTGGCGCTCAGAAGCACCGCCTGCGTGTCAGCCCTGCTGCTTCTGGCCTTGACCACGCCGCTTTCCAGCATCGTTCAACTGTTGCAGCGGATAGGCTTGAACGCGGAAATATCCGATATCGCCATGGCAATGTTCCGGCTGATCTGGCTGCTACTGGACTGTCTCGAGGCCGGCCAGCAGTCGCTCGGTGCGCGATTGGGCTACACCAGCAACCGGCGGATGCTGAGGTCCAACGGTCTATTGCTCGCATCGCTTCTGCCGCGCGTACTCGGACGAGCCCAGCGCATGGAGGCAGGCCTCGCGGCGCGAGGCTATAGCGGTCGCCTGAACTTCATCTCGGTGGAACAGCCAGCGTCGACCGCACGGCTCATGATGATCTTGTGCCTCCTCTGCACCGTTGCTGTCATGATGTGGTCCTTCCCATGATCCTTGAGGCACGCGCTGTCGACTTCAGCTACGACGACGGGACCCGCGCCCTCGACCAGGCCTCGCTCGTCGTCAACCGGCAGGAAATACTGGCGATCCTTGGCGCGAACGGCGCTGGGAAATCCACACTTCTGTCGACGCTGAACGGCACTTTCAGACCTGCGGCCGGACATATACTGCTTGACGGCAATCCCGTCAGCTATAGTCGCAAGGGCCTTGTCGAGCTCCGCTCGCGGGTTGGACTGGTTCTGCAGGATCCCGACGATCAGCTTTTTGCCGCCACGGTTTTCGAAGACGTGTCATTCGGCCCACTCAATCTCGGCCTTTCGGTCAGCCAAGCCCGGACCCGCGTGCTTGAGGCGCTCGCCATTATGGGGATCGAGGCACTGTCGCATCGCCCGACGCACATGTTGAGCTTTGGGCAACGCAAACGGGTTGCGATCGCCGGGGTGCTTGCGATGTCGCCCGCTGTTCTTCTTCTCGACGAACCGACCGCCGGCCTCGATCCGAAATCGGTCGACGAACTTTGCGAGACCCTGCGCGGCCTTGCCGTCCAGGGCGTTTCCGTGGTGATTGCCACGCATGACATGGATATCGCCTACAATTGGGCGGATCAAATCGCAGTCTTCGCCAGAGGCAAAATCATCATGGAAGGGCGTGCCGAAGATGTATTCGGCAAAAGTGGCTTCCAGCAGGACACGGATTTGCGGCTTCCGCTCATCTACCAACTGTCGAGCGAGCTCAGAAACAGCGGACTGATTTCGCAGGATGGAGATCTGCCGCGAAGCGTGCCGGAGTTAGTCCACCAGCTTCGATCACATCGCAGCTGAAATACGCCATCGCATGCCATGAAGCCGCGATCGCTTCGCGTTCTTCTGGATTTCAACGGATGCTACCTCGAGCCGAAGGTCGCCTCCATCGATTCAGACGTCACCCGGAAAGCCAGCGATCAGCTTGTCCAGCGTGGGAGGGTAAAGCCTGCCCCTACCTCATGACGCGCGTGGCATCGTCGACACAATCGCAAACTCGAATGGACGGGTGTGCCTTACTGCGAATTCGCCAAACCAGTTACTCGTCTGGAATGGCTCGGCACCGGCGTTTTCCAAACACCTGCAGAACGCTGATCTGAGGTGAACAAGCGAAACGGCAGCCCGCCGGAGCCCCTCACTATGCTTGCTCGGCCTCGAAAAAAATATATAATGCCCACAACAGTCATTTATAGCGGCACAATCAGTGCCGAAAAGTTTTTGCATGTTCAGTTTTTCGTGCAAGAGAATGACGGATGAAGGAATTGTGTCGGAATGACCGTTTCAACCATTGAACCCGGCACCTCTCTGCGCAAGCGCAGCCTCTATGAAGAGTTGTACCTTCAATTGAAGACCGACATTGCCAGCGGAAAGGCTCTGAGGGGGACGGTCCTTTTGGAAGGCCCGCTTGCCGAACTTCTCGGCAGCAGCCGCGCACCCGTGCGGCAGGCTCTTCAACTGCTGGCGGAAGAGGGCCTCATCAGCCGCTTCGAAGGAAGAGGCTTTGTCGTCGGCCCGTCTGGGACCGCGGCCAAACGTATCGACCTAGCCGAGAGTTTCGGACATCTGACACAAGCCCAGGACCGGCCGATGTTTGCCTGGCAGTCGCTTTACGAGGACGTCGAGCGGATCGTCGTCTATCGCTCGTTTTTCGGCCGCTTCAGGATCAACGAGATCGAACTGGCCCGGCATTTCAGCGTCGGACGGACGGTTGCACGCGACGTGCTGCTCAAGCTGGAAACGCTGGGCATCACGCAAAAGGATGAGAGCTTCCGCTGGTCGATCGTCCCGCTGGACGACCAGCGCATCCGGGATCTTTACGAAGTCCGCGAGCATGTGGAGCCGCTGGCGCTGGTCCATGCAATGGACGCGATTCCGGACGATCATATCGACAGGATGCTGTCTCGACTGGCTCTGGCACTCGACACCTATCCCGACGTCTCGGCGGCAACAATGTATGATCTGGAACTGGATTTGCATTTGCGCAGCATACAGCCGTGCCCGAACAAGGAACTGCTGAGCATCCTGCAACGCACACATTGCATCCTGACGCTGAGCAAGCACGTTCTCGGCATCCAGCTGGAGATGCCGGAATATGAGCCGTTCCTCGCCGAGCATGTCGCCGTGTTCCGGATGATGCGCCGGCGCGACAAGGAAGGGCTGATGCTGGCGATGCGTAGCCACATTCATGGTTCACAGCCGAAGGTGGTGGAGCGCGCAGCTGCCGTGCGCCGAACCTACAAGCCGGACGACTACAGCTTCATCGTCTGATCCGGCGCGGTTCTGCTCAGGTCACGGCCCCGACCTGCCAGGGAACGAATTCGTTGTCACCGTAGTCGTAGATCTCGCTCAGCGTCTTCTTGCCCGATGCGACCGCGATGATGCTTTCGAAAATCCGGGTTCCCGCCGCCTCGATCGTATCCTCGCCGGTAACGATACCGCCGCAGTTGATATCCATATCCTCTTGCATATGCTCGTACATTTCGGTGTTCGTCGCGATCTTGATGCAAGGAGCCGGCTTGAAGCCGGAGACGGATCCGCGGCCGGTGGTGAAGCAGATGACATTGCAGCCGCCGGCCACCTGGCCTGTCACCGCGACGGGATCGTAGCCTGGCGTGTCCATGAAGACGAAGCCGGGTTCGGTGACGATTTCGGCATATTCATAGACGGCCTTCAACGGCATTGTTCCACCCTTGGCAACGGCACCGAGCGACTTTTCGAGGATGGTCGTCAGACCGCCCAGCTTGTTGCCATGCGATGGATTGTTGTTGAGCTCGGCACCGTTGCGTTGGGTGTAATCACGCCACCAATCGATCCGCGACAGCAGTTTCTCGGCGACCGCTGGCGTTGCCGCACGGCGGGTGAGCAGGTGCTCGGCGCCATAGATTTCCGGTGTTTCGGCCAGAACCGAAGTGCCGCCATTGCGCACGATCAGGTCTGATGCATATCCAAGCGCCGGGTTGGCGGAAATGCCGGAATAGCCATCCGAACCACCGCATTCCAGAGCCACTTTCAGGCCCGAAAGCGGTTGCGGCGTACGTTTCGCAGCATTCACATCCGGCAACATATCGCGGATAATGTCGCTTGCCGCCGCGATCGTCTTGCGTGTTCCACCGAGATGCTGAATCGTCATGGTCCGCAATCGCTTGCCTTCCTCCAGCTTGAAATGCTCAAGGATCGGGCCGATCTGGTTGGTCTCGCAACCGAGCCCGATCATCAGAATACCGCCGAAATTGGGATGCCGCGCATAGCCTTGCAGCGTGCGGATCAGCATCAGATATCCTTCAGCCTTGGTGTTGATGGCGCAGCCGCCGCCATGGGTCAGCGCAACGACGCCATCGACATTGTCGAAACCTTCGAGCCCGCCGGTCCGGTTGAAATGCTCGGCAATCGCCTTCGACACTGTGGCCGAACAGTTCACCGTAGTGATGATGCCGATGAAGTTGCGCGTTCCGATACCACCGGCGCCGCGATCGAAGCCCATAAAGGTGCGGCGCTCAGCCTCGGGCAGCATGCCCTTTTCCTCGATATCGACACTGAACTGATGCTGATGTTCGGACTCGATGACGGCGAGGTTGTGGAGGTGCACATGTCCGCCGGCAGGAATGAGCTGCGTGGCAATTCCGATCGACTGGCCGAACTTGCGAATTTCCTCGCCCGGCAAGATATCGCGCACCGCGACCTTGTGGCCACGCGGAATCTGCTCCGCGGCAGCAAGGCCATCGATACCGGTCGGAGCACCCGCCCTCACCATGGCGCGCGCCACGGCCACGTCGTCGATGGCGTTGAGAAGGATCACCGGTGAGTTTGAGATGGTCATGGACGCTTTCCAGGAATGTATTCAAATAATGACTATTGCAGGCAATAAACAATCATGTTAGGTCACTGCCGTCAAGTGAAATCGGGACCCGAACTTGACGGGAGGATGTCTTGGGCTACCAGTTTGATTTCAGCTTTCTGGCCGACTACTGGCCGCAACTCGTCGACGGCGCACTGCGCACGCTGTGGCTATCGGCGTTCAGCATCCTGTTCGGCTTCGTCTTCGGCGGTGCTTGCGCCGTTGCCCGCATTCACGGCTCACCGCTGTCGCAGCGTCTTGTCGGTATCTATGTAGATGTCATCCGCAACACGCCGCTGGTCATCCAGGCCTTCTGGCTGTTTTTCGGCATGGCGGCGCTCGGGTTCCGCATTCCGGCCTTTTACGCGGCGGTCATTACGCTGGTGATCAATGTCGGGGCATATACGGCCGAAATCCTGCGCGCGGGGCTAGAATCCATTCCGAACGGCCAGCGCGAGGCGGCGAACTGTCTTGGCTTGAAGACCTGGCAGGTGATTTTTTACGTCGAGTTGCCGCAGGCGGTCGAACGCGTTTATCCGGCGCTGGTCAGCCAGTTCATCCTGATGATGCTCGCAACGTCCATCATGTCGCAGATCTCCGTCGAAGAACTGACAGGCGCCGCCTACGGCATCCAGTCCATCACCTTCCGCGGTTTCGAAATCTACATCGTCGTGGCTGTCATCTACCTGCTTTTGTCATGGTTGACGCGCGCCGTGATGATGCTGGCCGGCAAAGTGGTGTTCACACGCAAACGCCGTCTCGGCACGAACTTGTGAGGAGATGATCATGGGTGGCGTCACATATCCGCAAATTCTCTTTATTCTTCAAGGCGCCGGCTGGACGCTGGTGCTCTCCCTTCTGGGGTTTGTCGGCGGAACGATCATCGGCCTTCCGGCCGCGATTGCCCGCATTTCGACAAATGGCCCGCTGCGCATCGCCGTTGCTGCCTATATCAACTTGGTCCAGGGCATCCCCCTGCCGATCATCATGTTCCTTGCCTATTTCGGAATCTCGATTGCCGGCTTCAACGTTCCGGCACTGGTAGCAGCCGGGATCGCAATGACGGCCTATTCCAGCGCTTTCCTTGCCGAAATCTGGCGGGGATCGATCGAATCCGTTCCAAAGGCGCAGTGGGAAGCCGCGGAGTGTCTGGCGCTGACCAACCTGCAGCGCCTCACACATGTCATCCTGCCGCAGGCCGTGCGCATCTCCATTCCGCCGACCATCGGATTTCTCGTACAGATCATCAAGAATACGTCCTACGCGGTCGTGATCGGCTTTGCGGACCTCACCTATTCGGCCCGCCTGATCAACAACACCACGTTCAAGCCGTTCACCGTCTTCACGATCGCCGCCGTTCTCTATTTCGCGATCTGTTTTCCGCTCTCCAGGTTCAGCAAGACGCTCGAACGCAAACTCAACCGCAGCTGATTTAGGAAAATGGCCATGTCGTCTCTGGTAGCGTTCAAGGATGTCCACAAAGCCTATGGACAGGTCGAGGTTCTCAAGGGTGTCTCGTTCGATGTCCCCAAGGGGAATGTCGTCGCCCTGATCGGACGCAGTGGCTCGGGCAAGAGTACGGCGCTCCGCTGCATCAACGGACTGGAGAAGATCAAGTCCGGCACACTCGACGTGTGCGGCCGCAGCCTCGGCGCAAGCCCGGACCTGCGCGACCTGCGCATGGAAGTGGGGATCGTCTTCCAGAGCTACAACCTCTTCCCGCACCTGACGGTCGAGGAGAACATCACGCTTGCGCCGCGCCTGGCCAAGAAGCTGTCGAAAACCGCAGCAAAAGCCGTTGCCGAACGCGTGCTGACACAGGTCGGCCTGTCGGAAAAGGCGCAGTCCTATCCCGAACAACTATCAGGCGGCCAGCAACAGCGCGTGGCGATCGCCCGCTCGCTCGCCATGGAACCCCAACTGATGCTGTTCGACGAGGTGACCTCGGCACTCGATCCGGAACTGACCGGCGAAGTGCTGAAAACGATCGAGGCACTGGCCGAGGGCGGCATGACCATGGTGCTTGTGACCCACGAAATGGCATTCGCCAAGCGCGTCGCCGACACGATCATCTTCATGCATCAGGGCGTCGTCTGGGAAACCGGCGATGGTTCGATGCTGGACAATCCGCAAACGGCGGAACTCAGGCAATTCATTGGCAATGGCCTTTGACAGCAACGATTTTTCTCACCACAGGGAGGTAACGATGGTGACTTTGAAGGGACTGATCAAACTGACGCTGGCGGCTGCAACCGTCTTCACGCTGGCGCAGGCGGCGATGGCCGATACGCTTGCCGACATCAAGGCACGCGGCCGCATCCTGGTCGCGATCGATCTGGGAGCTCCGCCCTACGGCATGCTCGACGGCAACGCGCAACCCTCCGGTTCGGACGTCGAGGCAGCACAGGCACTTGCCAAGGATCTGGGCGTCGAGCTGGAAATCGTGCCGGTAACGGGACCAAACCGCGTGCCCTTCCTTCTGACCAGCAAGGCCGACAT
The DNA here is from genome assembly GCF_902706095.1 of Rhizobium sp. 18065. Taxonomy (GTDB): domain Bacteria; phylum Pseudomonadota; class Alphaproteobacteria; order Rhizobiales; family Rhizobiaceae; genus Allorhizobium. The sequence continues at coordinate 521,471 of NZ_CACSJP010000003.1, read as the reverse complement.
CGTCATGGCCTCCTTCTCGATCACCGACGAGCGCAAGAAGGTCATCGATTATTCGACGCCTTACGGCGTTGTACCGACGGTCGTCGGCGGGCCTGCCGGTGAAGCGATCGCCGATTTTGCCGCACTTTCCGGCAAGACCGTCGCCGTGACCCGCGGCACCACCAGCGATGCAGCGCTCACCAAGGGGGCTGACGCCGCTGGAGGCCTCGAGATCGTTCGCTACGAGGACGATGCGACGACCAACACGGCCATTTCCACTGGGCAGCAGGATTACATCGCTGCGGCGGCCTCCGTGATCAAGCAGGTGAATATCGCCAACCCGTCGCGCAATGTCGAAATCAAGTTCGTCATGACGACGGCGCCCTACGCCATCGGTTTGCGCCAGGGAGAGACAGAGCTGAAATCCTGGCTCGACCAATGGGTCTCGGCGAACATTGCCAGTGGCAATCTGAACACGATCTACGAGAAGCATTTCGGCATTCCGTTGCCCGCCGAATATCAGGCCAAGAAGTAGTTCCGCGGGACAGCACTGCCCGAACTTTACCGTTCGGGCAGGATTTCGCTTTCATGGATTAAAGGACAGAAACATGCTGATATCCCAGATCAAGAGCACAGAGGGTGCGACGGCCGTTGTGGCGCGCGCGGTCGGCGAGGCCGGGCGCATCGTCAACGGCGTGACCAGTGTGCATGCTTTGGCGCTGGAAGCGGCAAACACCGGTCGCAGCCTAGTCTCCCTGATCGAAGCCAAGGGGTTCACCGAGACTGTAGATCTGGATGCGGTCTATGCGGATGGGCGCTTCCTGCCGCCAATCACGCATGACGATCCGGCGCATCTGCATCTGACGGGCACGGGCCTGACCCATCTCGGCTCGGCCTCAACGCGCGACGCCATGCATGCCGCCGTCTCCAAGGTGGAAGAAGGCGCCACCGACACCATGAAAATGTTCAGAATGGGTCTTGAGGGCGGCAAGCCGATGGCTGGCGAAACCGGCGTTCAACCGGAGTGGTTCTACAAGGGAAACGGCATGCAGGCATCGGCACCCGGCAGCGCGCTGGTGTCTCCTTCGTTCGCGCTCGACGGCGGCGAGGAGCCGGAAATGGCAGGCATCTATGTCATTTCGGACAGCGGCCAGCCATTCCGCATCGGCTTTGCCGTCTCCAACGAATTCTCCGACCACGTGACCGAGCGGATCAACTATCTTTACCTCGCCCATTCCAAGCTCCGACCAGCCAGCTTTGGCCCGGAGATCCGGATCGGCGCGCCGCCGGCCGATATCCGTGGCACGTCGCGGATTATCCGCAAAGGTGTGGTACTGTGGGAGAAGCCTTTCCTTTCCGGCGAGGCGAACATGTCGCATAGCTTCGCCAACCTCGAACATCACCATTTCAAATACGGCATCTTCCGTGCGCCGGGCGATGTGCATGTCCATATGTTCGGAACGGCCACGCTGTCCTTCGGCGACGGCATCAGGACTGAGGCCGGCGATGTGTTCGAAATCGAGGCGGCCGATTTCGGTCTTCCTCTGCGCAACACGCTGACTGTCGCAGCGGCAGAAGAGATCGTTGTCACGCAGCTTTGATCCTTAAAAGTCCGCACACTCGTCTCGGGCGACGCAGCCGATGACAGTAAAATTATCGTCCCCCCACTTTTCGAAGTGGGGGGTGTTTTCGGTTACGCGTCGCTATTTTCTTTTTTGAAAACCATTTGACTAAATCATTTCCCGCTGTCACTCTTTCGTCATTCGGAGACATTCGACATGGCTTTACGGGGAACCAATCAGGAAACGGGAAGACCGTATAACCGACGGATCGTGCTGGAAGCGATTCGTCTGCGTGGCCCGACGACGCGTGGTGATGTCGCGCAAAGCGTCGGCCTCACCGTGCAGACCGTCTCGACCATTGTCCGCGAACTCGAGGAACAGGGACTGATCCTTTCGGTCCAAAAACCGCCCAAAGGACGCGGCATCCCGCCCTCGACCTTGACCATCAATCCAGAGGGCGGACATGCCCTGGGCATTCACGTCACGCCGCTCGGTATTGAGGCGGCGCTGGTCAATCTGCGTGGCGACGTGGTGGACAGCGTGCGCCGCAAAGTCATGAATGCCACGCCCAACGAGGCATTCTCCGTCATCAGCGACATGGTCGTGCAGCTCAAGGCCAGTCCACGCTGCGGTCGCCTGCTCGGTGCCGGGCTGGCACTGCCCGGTCCGTTCGACGTGGAATCCATGAGCTTCGTGGGTTCGACCACGATGACCGGTTGGAAGAACGTCGACATACGACAGCATCTTGCCGATGCCACCGGCCTGCCTGCATTCATCGAAAACGACATGGCCGCCGCCGCATTGGGAGAACAGTTGTACGGCCTCGGCCAGCAGGTATCGGACTACTATTATCTGTTCTTCAGCGTCGGCCTGGGTGGCGTCATGCTGCATGACGGGTCCGTCATGCGTGGGGCATGGGGCAATGCCGGTGAAATCGGCCATATCCCCACGGTCCCGGATGGCGAGCCGTGCCCCTGCGGAAATCGCGGCTGCCTCGAACGGTATCTTTCTCTCGATGCCTTCGAACGTCGCGGCCTGCCCGTTTCCGAATGGGTAAACGAGGTTGCACCATTCTTCCGCAATGCCATCCGCACGATCGAAAACCTCTTCGATCCAGAGACCATCGTGCTGGGCGGGCTGGCGCCGCAGCCGTTGATCGAGCAGCTTGCAACGCTGGCCGACGGATTGAACAATTCGATTTCAGCCCGCTCCGACCGCACGCACCCGCGCGTCACGGTGGCCAGCGATTGCCAGCACTCGGCGCTTCGCGGCGCAGCGGCCCTCGCCGTCTTCGGCGTCCTGTCGCCGCGCTTCGGCCAGATGTTTGAAACTTCAGAGAAAGAGATTGTCGAATGACCGAGAAGCTGCTCGTCCTGGATGATATTCGCAAGAATTTCGGCGCCATCGAAGCCCTCAAGGGCATCAGCTTTTCGATCGGGAAAGGCGAGGTTGTTGCCCTTCTCGGCGACAATGGCGCTGGAAAGTCGACGCTGGTGAAAATCATCTCGGGCGGCTTGCAGCCGACATCGGGACACATGCTCTTCGAGGGCGAGGCTTATCAGGCAAAGACTCCGGCCGAAGCCAAGGCAGCCGGGATCGAAACCGTCTACCAGGACCTGTCGCTCTGCACCAATGTCGATGTGGTCGGAAACTTCTTCATGGGCCGCGAAATTACCCGCAAGGTTGCCGGCATTCCCTTCCTCGACGAACGCGCGATGGAAGACATCACAACCAAGGCGCTGACCAGCGCCGGTACCCGCATTCCATCGATGCGGACCAAGGTCGAGCATCTGTCCGGCGGCCAGCGCCAGGCGATCGAACTCAACCGGTTTGCCCATTGGGGTGGAAAGCTTCTTTTGCTTGACGAGCCGTTCGCCGCCCTCGGGGTCGAGCAGACACGGCGCGGACTCGACATGATCCGTCATGTCGCCAGCCAGGGCATCGGCGTCGTCATCATCACGCATATTATGCAGCAGGCCTTTCAGGTCGCAGATCGCATTGTCGTCATCCGCCACGGCGTGGTCGCCGGAGATGTGGAGAGAACCAAGACAAGCCCGGATGCAGTGATCGAGATGATCACAGGGCAAACCCTCGCCGGAGCCGGACCGGTGAGCAAAGAATGAAAAGGGGTCCGGCTTAAACTGGAGAGAACGATCATGAAGCGAATAATGCTAACTCTGCTGAGCGTTCTGGTGCTCGGCCTTTCGATGCTGACGACGGCGGCTGCCCAGTCCAAGGGCGTCGTCTATTATCTCGTGCCGACATTGCTCGATGAATTCCAGACAGGCTCGGTCAGCGCGTTGGAAATGTTCCTCAAGCAGACCGGCTACGAGATGAAGACGCTCAATGCCGACAACAAGACCGACGCGCAGCAATCGCAGATGAACGATGTCATCGCGCTGAAACCCTCTGCAATCATTCTTGCAGCTGTCGATTTCAATGCGTTGAAGCCGTCGATCGACGCGGCACGGGCCGCTGGTATCCCGGTCGTCGAATTCGACCGCCAGATCACCTCGACCATGTCCGACTTCACATCCGTCGCCGGTACGATCGAGATCGGTCATGTTGCCGCCGACCAGGCAGAGGCCATGCTCAAGGCCAAGAATAGTGATGTGAAGGGCAAGATCCTCCAGGTTCTCGGCGACCCGGGCGATCCTTACACACTCGATATCCAGAAGGGTTTCGAGGAAAAGATGAAAGCCTTCCCCGGCGTCACGATCATCTCGGTACCGGCAATGCAGTGGGAAGCCAGCAATGCAGGGACGATCGTTTCCGACCAGATGCTGGCCAACCCCGATATCGACCTGATCTTCCTGCATGCCGCCCATCTGTCGGTCGCAGCCGTCGCCTCGCTTGAGGCCGCCGGCAAGAAACCGGGCGACGTGATGATGATGAGCTCCAACGGCGCACCCGTCGGTCTCGATCTGATCCGCAAGGGCTGGCTCAACACCGAAGTCGAGCAGCCGCTCTATGCCCAGGCAGCAGCCGTTGCCATGTTCATGGACAAGATTGCCGGAAAACAGGAGATCAAGGCGGGCGACTATGACGTGCTTGGCCTGAAGAGCACTGTGACGATCGAAGCATGGGGTCCCAATATCAAGGTTCCCGGCGCTGCGATCACCAAGGAAAACGTCGATAACCCGGCCTTCTGGGGCAACATGAAGCCACCGACCGGCACGGTCGAATCCGTCAAATAAGACGGCATTTCCATCCGGGATCCGCATGGATCCCGGACCCTTCTCCCTCCAATCCGGAATTGCCGCATGACGCCTCGTACGCGCAAAACTCTCGAATTCGTCCTCGATAATCTCGTCTGGTTCATGCTGATCGTTGTTCTTGCGCTGTTTTCAGCGCTGATCCCGAGCTATTTCCAGATTGGCATCTTCACCAACATCATCGAAGCGTCGAGCGTGCTCGGCGTCATGTCGATCGGCCTCGCACTGGTGATCATCACAGGACATATGGACCTCTCTGTCGAATCCGTCGCCGCTCTCTCGGCCATGGCGGTCGGCATCCTGTTCTGCTCGGCCGGTATAGGGCGCGGCATCACGCTGTCGCCGGAATGGCTGATGATCCCGGCTTCGCTGATGGTCGCCTGTGCCATCGGCGCACTGATCGGCCTGTTCAATGGCTTCCTTGTCGTCAAACTGAAGATGAGCGCCTTCATCATCACTCTCGCCTCGTTCATCTGGGTGCGCGGTCTGGTTCTGGCCGTGTCCGGTGGCCGCTCCGCCCAGGACCTTGCACCTGCCATTCGATGGTTCGCAATCGAGCGTGTTCTCGGCATTCCGCTGTCAGCGTGGATCGCAATCGCCTGCTTCCTGATCTTCTCGGTCATGATGGCAAAGACACCATTCGGTCGGCACCTCGTGATGATCGGCGGCAACGAGACCGCAGCCTACCGCGCCGGCATTCGCGTCACCCGTAACCTGATCATCGCCTTCGTGATGGCCGGTGCCATCGCCGGTCTTGCCGGCTGGCTGCTTGCTGTTCGAACCTCTGGCGCGACGGCCAATCTCGGCATCGGGTTGCTGTTTAATGCATTTGCAGCCGTTGTGATCGGCGGCGTCAGCCTCAAGGGCGGCGTCGGGGCACTTCCCGGCGTCTATGCCGGCGTGCTTCTTCTGTCGTCCATCAATACGGCCATCAACCTCATGGGGCTGCCGGCGAACTACACCCAGGTCATCCATGGCTTCCTGGTGCTTGCAGCCGTGCTTCTCGATACATTCAAACAAAGGCTCCGCCAGAGGCTCGCATGACAGACAGGTTGAAAGACAAGGTAGCACTGGTGATCGGCGCTTCCCGCGGCATCGGCAAGGCGATTGCCGTCCGCTTCAAGGAAGAAGGCGCAAAGCTCGTGCTCGCCGATTTCGAGGCCGAAGAAGGCAAGGCAGCAGCCGATGAACTCGGCATCGATTTTGTCCACACCGACATTTCGAAGATGGATGACGCGATTGCAGCCGTCGCGTTGACGCTCGAACGCCACGGCCGGCTCGATATCATTGTGCAGAATGCCGGGATCTATCCCTGGCAGCTGATCGAAAACACTGCGCCGGAAGACTGGGACAATGTGATGGCCGTCAATCTGCGCGGCTGTTTCAATGCGGCGCGCGCCGCCCTGACGCCGATGAAGAAGCAGGGCTCGGGGCGCATCCTCTTCACCTCGTCGATTACCGGGCCGCATGTCACAAGCCCCGGTCACGGTCACTATGCCGCCAGCAAAGCCGGTATCAACGGCTTTATCCGCTCTGCGGCGCTGGAATTTTCCTCCTACGGCATCAATGTCAACGGTGTCGAGCCGGGAAACATCCTGACAGAGGCGATCCAGCTCCATCGCAGCGCCGCCTTCATCAAAAACATGGAGGATGCGATTCCGCTGGCTCGCCTCGGCTCACCGCGCGATGTTGCCAATGCCTTCCTGTTTCTCGCCTCCGATGACGCAAGCTATGTGACCGGCACCACGATCATCGTTGACGGCGGACAGCTTTTGCCGGAAGGGGCCGATTTCAGATTGTTGCCAACCTAAGGAAGCCCCTCCGGAGCGCGCTGGCTCGGTTTGTCCGAGCAGTCTGCAGCGATTTATTAAGGGGATACGCCTCGATTCTGCTGCCACAATCATCGGTGTCAGCACGTTGCAATCGGCCTTGCAAACGCGCAATGCGTGACGCTGCAACGCCCGCGAGGCCTACTTCCATTCCAGCGGGGCAATTGATTTTGCTATCATACCTTTCGGCCCTGACGGATCAGGTCGGCCGCCTTTTCCGCGATCATCACGACCGGTGACGCCGTATTGCCGGAGACGATACGCGGCATGATCGAGGCATCAACGATCCGAAGTCCGTCAAGGCCGGCGACCCGAAGCGAGGGATCAACGACCGCGTCAGGATCGGCTCCCATGCGACATGTGCCGACCGGGTGAAAGATCGTCGTCGCGATATCGCCGGCGCGCCGGATCAGGGCGTCATCGTCCTGATATTCGATACCGGGAAGCATTTCCGCAGGCTGATATCGTTCCAGCGCCTGTGCCGTCATGATGCGGCGAGCCTGCCTGATTGCGGAGACCGCCACGCGCCGATCGAAATCCGTCGACAGATAGTTTGGTCGGATGTCCGGCTGAACGGCCGCATCATTGTCGGTGATGTGGCAAGTGCCCAGGCTTGTCGGCCGCAGCTGGCATACCGACACGGTGATGGCCGGAAACGCATGCAATGGCTCCCCCAGCCGATTGGTCGACAAGGGTTGAATGTGGTATTCAATGTCCGGTGTGATCTGGTCGGAACCCGAGCGTGTGAACATGCCGAACTGGCTGGGTGCCATCGACATCGGGCCCGAGCGGCGCAGCAGATATTCGCCGGCGATCTTCAACTTGCCGGCCACGCTGTTGGAGAGCTGGTTCAGGGTCAACGTGTTGCTGACCTTGTAGACGGTGCGGATCTGCAGGTGATCCTGCAGGTTTTCGCCGACACCTGGACGGTGAAGCGCCACCGGTATTCCAAGATTCCGCAGCATGTCGGCATTACCGATGCCCGACAGCTCCAGCAGCTTCGGCGAATTGATTGCGCCGGCGGCGAGGATCACCTCGGCAGAAGCCTCGACGGTGAACTCGCCACCCGGCGTGCGGAAGCATACACCGCTGACACGTTTGTCGGTGATGGTCAGCCGCTGCACCAATGCATGCTTGATCAGCCGCAAGTTGCCGCGTTTCAGCGCGCCACGCAGGAAACCCCGGGCTGTATTCCAACGCATGCCCTTGTGCTGGTTGACCTCGAAGAAACCCGAACCTTCGTTGTTGCCGTCGTTGAAATCTGCGCGAGGCTCAATGCCGAACTCACGTGCGCCCTTCTGCACGGCCTCCAGAATCTCCCAGCGCAGTCGCTGACGGCTGACCTTCCACTCGCCGCCGGTGCCGTGCAGGTCGTTGGCCCCTCCATGATGGTCTTCCGATTTCCGGAAATAGGGCAGGACATCGGACCAGCCCCAGCCTGCATTGCCGAGGTCGCGCCAGCCATCGTAGTCGCTGGCCTGACCGCGCATGTAGATCATTCCGTTGATGGAGGAGCATCCACCCAGCACCTTGCCGCGCGGATAGGCGAGGCTGCGGCCGTTAAGCCCCGGCTCTGCGGCCGTCGTCATCATCCAGTCGGTGCGCGGATTGCCTATACAGTGGAGATAACCCACCGGGATCTGAACCCAGTGGTAAAGGTCGGAGCCTCCGGCTTCCAACAACAGCACACGAACCGAGGGATCCTCCGTCAGCCGCGCCGCCAGCACACAGCCTGCGGTTCCGGCGCCGATGACAATGTAGTCGTACGTGCCCTCAAGCCGATTTGCTTGCGACATGGCATGTCCTTTCACCGTTACAGGGCAGCTGACTATATTTCAGTGTGTAGCGCAACAATGGCCTCATGCTTTCAAAACAGACCAGAAGTCGCGCATCCGATCGGTCAATTGCCCATAGAGGGCAAAGCGACGCTCGTAGTGTTCACGCAGATCCGGATCTGGCTCATGGCTCCGATCTACACGGGTCATGGTGGACACCGCCGTCTCGAAATCCGGATAAAGACCGACTGCTACCGCCGCCCCGATGGCGGCTCCGAGTGCGCCGGTTTCGCGGGCCTCTGCAACACCGATCGGTAGACCGAGGACATCTGCCATGATCTGCGGCCAATGCGGGCTGCGCGCGCCGCCGCCCGACATGACTGCGGCATCAACGCTAAGACCTGCCGACCGCAGGACATCGATGTGACGACGGTGCTCGAAGCAGACGCCCTCGAACAAGGCCCGCAGCATATGCCCCTCGCCATGCCAGCCGGCCAGCCCGTAGAAGCCGCCGCGGAATTCTGCGCCCAGCCGGGATCCAAAGATGAACGGGTGGAAAAACGGATCGTCCGCCGCCGGCGACACGGAAGCGACCGCGGCATTGCAGCGGTCGAAGGCCGGCTCGCCATGGCTGCCCAACAGCCGGTGAACATACCATTCCAGATTTGCGGCCGAGGTGGCACTGGACTCGATGTTGACGTAGCGATCCTTTCCGAATGTCGCCACCATGAAGACATCGGGGCTTTGCACCGGTGCAGCGGCAAAGACCTGGTTGATACCCCAGGTGCCGGCAATGATCGACGCTTCCCCCGGACGCACCACCCCAGACCCCATGGCGCTGGAGACGACATCGAAGAAGCCGCCGATGACAGGCGTGCCCTCGGCAAGCCCGGTCAGGGCTGCGGCTTCGGCGGTCACATGACCGACAATCTCACAGGAATCGACCGGCCGAGCAAACAGCGGCAGTGCATCCTCCAGGCCATAGAGACCAAGCAGTTCCCGGTCGAGCATGCCTCCCGGCATATTGAGCAAGCCGGCACCGCTGAGATCGGAGATGTCACTGGCGAGCTGTCCGGTCAGCCGGAAGTTGACATAGTCCTTGGAGAACAACACCGCGCCGGTTGCCGCATACACCTCCGGCGCATGGCGCTTGACCCATGCCAACAGGCTTGGCGTCTGGGCAGGCCAGGGACGCTGCAGGCAGCGGCGCTGCAATGCCTCGCCGCTTGCCGCGTCGATCTCCTGCGAGATGGCGGCGGCGCGGCCATCCAGCGACTGGATGCCGAGCAGCGGCTCATGCGTCCGGTCCAGCAGGTACAGGCCGTTGCCATGGCCGGCGCAACCGATGCCGGCGATGGAAGCGGCATTCACGCCGGAATGCGTCAGCAACGCGCGGATTGCCTCACAGCAATTGCGCCAGAGTTCGCCGAGGTCGCGCTCCACCTGGCCCGGAGCCGGATAGGTGGACTTGCCATCGACGCCATGATGGGCGACCTGCCGCCCCTGACGGTCGAAGAGGACGGCCTTGATGACGGTATTGCCCGCGTCGAGGCCCAGAAGATAGATGTCGTCAGCCACGATTATAAATGTCCCATGCTTCCTCACCACTCGCATCCTGATGGATAATCGCCATCAGCGCCGAGACCACGGCCTTCGGATTGTCATGTTGATAGATGTTGCGACCATAGACCATGCCGTTTGCGCCCTGCGCCTTCAAGGCCGCCGATTTTGCCAGAACGGCGCGTAGGTCCTCCTTGCCGCCGCCACGCACCAGAACCGGGCAGCGCGCCGCCTCGATGACCCGATGGAAATCCTCGGGATCGCTGGTCGGATCGGCCTTGATGATATCCGCACCCATTTCTGAGGCCAGCCGCACCAGCGTGACGATCTTCTCCGCGTCGCCATCGACCTGATAGCCGCCCCTCACGTCATTGGGCAGCATGACCAGCGGCTCGATCATCAGCGGCATGCCGTAGCGATGGCAGTCGGCCCGCACACGGCTGATGTTTTCCACGCATTGGCGGAACAGCTCCGGCTCATCGGGCAGCATGAACAGGTTGACCACCACGCAGGCCGCATCCATTTCCAGCGCGCCGATCAACGGCTCGTCACGGTTCTGCAACTGCGACCACATCACACGGTGGCGCGTCGCATTGTAAGGATTTCCCATGTCGATGCGCATGACCAGTGCCGGCTTGTCACGACCGGGGCGGTTCTGCAGCAGGTCGGCCTGCCCATATGCCAACTGGATCGCGTCGGTTCCGGCATCGACCAACCTGTCGATCACCACTTCCATGTTTTCCAGTCCGACCAGGAAGCTCGGCTCGTTGCAAACCCCGTGATCGACCGCGACATCAAGGCAGCCGCCGTTCCGAAAGAGACGGTTCAGGCGTGCTTTGTGCGAAAATCTTGTCATCTTGACCTTCCTTGCATCTGTTTTCGAGAATGTCCTTGGAGACGCCGTGGAAGACGTCCAGTTCAGTGATCAGCTGACTTTGCTCGAGGGCTGCCTGCTCCTCGCTCCAACCGAGTTCGCTTGCGGCGATCCTTGCCAGCGACACGATGATGTCGAGGCTGATCTCGCCGGTGATCGCCAAGGCCGTGCGCCGCAGGACGATGTCGGCAAGATGGCGAACGGCTTCCTCGCGGATCAACCACAGGATTTCGGCCTCGGTGATCGGCAGCGCTGCCGTCAGCGGGCGGTCGTTAGTTTGCGTGGCGCAGAAAGCCATGAGTTCGAAGGCGCGCGAGCCGTAGGTCTCGGCAAGATGGTCGGCACGCATCCTGTCGATCGGAAAGCCACACTCAAGCATATCGGCCAGCTGGCCGACGGAGCCGGGAAAATTCCGACCTCCGCCGATCGGCCGCGTCGACGTTCCGGTGATGCGTGGCCGTCCGAGAAACGCTAGTGCCTCGTCAGCCGTCTGCTCCGCAAAGGCCCGGAATGTCGTCCATTTGCCGCCCACCATGCACAGCTGCGGCGGATCGCCCTCGATGCGGTGGACGAAATGACTGCGCGAGATGCGGCCAGTGAATTCGGCATCGCTGCGCGGCAACGGGCGAATGCCGCTGAAGCTGAAGACGATGTCCGAGGTCGCGATGGCGATCTTGGGAAACACGTAGCGTATGGCGTCGAGAATGTAGTCGCGTTCCTCCGGCTCGCATCTGACCTTGGCCGGACGCTCCACCTTGATATCGGTCGAACCCGCCAGCACCCGACCGAGATAGGGAAACAGAATGCAGACGCGGTTGTCGGTATTTTCAAAGAAGATCATATGGCCGTTCAGGGCGTCGTGAAGCGCTGCATTGTCGAGGATCAGATGCGAGCCCTTCGTACCCGACACGACAGGCTGCTCCACCGCCGCTTCCGTGCCAAGCGCGCGCACGGTCTGATCAATCCAGGCGCCGGTCGCATTGACGATGATGCGCGGCCTGACCACGAGGACGTCGTCGGCGCCTTCCACGCGCAGCCGGTAGCCGTCCGCGCCGCGCTCCAGTTCGCCATAATTCAGAGCGATCGCCTGCGGCGCATCCCGTTCCGTATCGGTGATCAACTCGATCGCAAGCCGTTCAGGATGGCTGATCCAGGCGTCGTGATAGGTGGCGGAATATCGCAGCGCCGGTGTGAGCGCCGGCCATTGCGCCAGGGTCTTGTCCCGGTTTCTGAATTCGTGCCGCGGCAGCAGGCGCTTCTTGCGCGTGACGAAATCGTAAAGTGCCAGGCCGACCTTGATGGCCACGGCGCCGCGGCTGGTCGGCTTTCCACCCGATCCGGCAAAGGCTGCAGCGGCGTTGAACAGCCCGCTGAACACCGACATGATCGGGATCGTCGTCGGCAGGGGGTGGACCATATGCGGCGCGAGCGTCAGCAAGGCATCTCGCTCGCGCAGCGATTCCGCCACCAGGCTGAACTCGCCATTTTCCAGATACCTCAGGCCACCATGGATCATGCGGGACGGGGCAGCGCTGCAACCGGATGCGAAATCGTTGCGTTCGACGAGCAGAACGCGCAGACCCTGGAGGGCGAGGTCGCGATATGTGGCGATCCCGTTGATCCCTCCGCCGACAACCACGGCATCGAAATCACCGTCCTGTCGGATGCGCCTGATGGCATCGTTGCGAAATGCGGGCATAGTAATCCCATTCACCGGTTTGCTGCCGGTGTCCCAAGGTTCAAATATTGTAGGTCGAAGCTAGCGGTCGAGGTCGACCAGATGCCGATCGACCGCCTCGCCGATGAAGTCGCGTTCGTCATCGGCAAGCGTCAGCCGCGCCGCGGCGGCATTCTCCCGCGCCTGCGCCGCATCACGCGCGCCGCAGAGCGAGAAGGTTATCCCCGGCTGATGCACCGTCCAGGCGATCACCAGTTGGGCGATGGATACATCATGTACCTTGGCAATCGGCGCGACATCACGAACCAGATGCGCCACCTTCTGCCGGTTCGCCTGGCTGAAGCGGGGATTGCCCTGGCGCTGGTCATCAGCTGCAAAGATGCGGTCAGGGCCGACCTTGCCCGACAGCAGCCCCAGCGCCAGCGAGGAATAGCTGAGGACGGAGACATTGTTGGCTTTGGCAATCGGCAGCAGCGTCTTTTCGATGTCGCGGCGAACCATGGAATATTCCTCCTGGATCGCATCGATCGCGCCGCTTTCTACATAGGCGTTGAGATCCTCCTGGGAGACATTGCTCGCACCGATCGAGCGGATCTTACCCTGCTCCTTCAAGCGGATCAACGTCTCCATCGTATCGGCGATCGGCGTGGTCTGGTCCTGCCAATGGGTGATGTAGTGGTCGATGTGGTCGGTGCCGAGCCGTTTCAGGCTCTGCTCAAGCTCGTGGGCGATGGAACCCGCGCCGAGATAGCGGTGAACGGGCTTGTCGTCCTGATCGAAGAAATAGTTGCCCTTCGTCGTGTGCCAGACGAGACCGCATTTGGTCGCGAGCACGACCTCGTCACGCCTGCCCTTGATGGCTTTGCCGACAATGGTTTCCGACAGACCCATGCCATAGGCGGGTGCGGTGTCGATCAGCGAAATGCCGTCGTCGATGGAAGCCTGAATGGCGGCGATGGATTGCTGTTCATCGGTGCCGCCCCACATCCAGCCGCCGATGGCCCAGGTTCCCAGTCCCACGACGGATGCCTGGATGCCACTGGTCCCGATAGACCTCTTCTTAACCGCGCTGTTTGTCATGGTTTCCCACTCCGATATTGGCAATAACATGTCTGGCGACCGCCTCGTCGACGACGAGCGAGGTCAGGTAGCGCCCTGCAAGTGCTGCCGCGACGGGGCCGGCTTTATAGTCCCCTGCGGCAACGCCGATGATGTTGCGGCAATTGTCGAACTGCCCCGGTGGCAGCGCCACGACGCGGGAATTCAGGTCGATATCCGCCAATGATCCGTCGGCGCTGATCAGGTGCGCCAGGAACTCTCCCGCTATTCCGGCATCGACCAGCGCCTTGCCGCCACGCGCCGGATCCGGCAGCAGATCGTAATAGCCAGATCCCGGCGCATCGACCGAACCGATGCCGACCAGAGCTACCGTGGCGCGCCGGGCAAGATCGAACACCTCGCGGATCGACGCGACGTTCATCAGGAGATCGCGTTGCTCGGCGTCTTCGGCAAACAGCGGCGCGTGGACCAGTGATGCGCTGCCGCCAAGCTTTTCGGCCAGTTGCGTCGCGAGATGATTGACATCCGTAAAGTGCTTGCCCTGGACACCTCCTGTCACCGGCACAACCCGGACGTCGAAACGGCGTTCAGCTTCAAGATTTTCAACCACAGCACTGACGGCCTTGCCGCCGGTAATGGCGATAATGTCTCCATCCCGCAGGGTTTCCAGCAGATGGCCTGCCGCAACCCGGCCGACCATCTGCAGCGTCGTCTCCGGATTGTCCGATACGGTCGGCGTCACCACGGAATGCCGCAGGGAAAACCCGCTCACCAGATCGTTCTCCAGATCGACAAGCCGCTGGTAGGGGCTCGATATGGCGATCTTGACCATGCCCGCCTTGCGCCCCGTCGCGATCAGCCGGTTGACTTTCGAATGGGAGAGATTGAGCCGCTCAGCGATTTCCGACTGCTTCAACCCTTCGATAAAATGCAGCACGAGCGCCGAATACATCTGCCGCTGCTGGTCGAAGTCTTCCTTGATATCCGCCATAGTCGAAATCTCTCGTTTCCCTGAACAGTTCTCAGCGGCGCCGCTTGACGAGGTAGTGGTCGAACAGCACCGCCCCCAGCAATATGCTGCCGCGAATGATGTCCTGCCAATAGACTGACACGTTGAGCAAGGCGAGCGAACTCGACACCATGGACAACAGCACTGCACCAAGGATGGCGCCGAGAATGGTTCCCGATCCGCCCGAGAGGCTGGCGCCGCCGATGACGGCCGCCGCAATCACGTTGAGTTCCATGCCGATCCCGAAGCTCGGCTGGGCTGAGCCAAAACGCGCCATATAGATCACGCCGGCCACGCCGCAAAGCGTCGAGCAGAGCGTCGTCGTTGCGAAAATCACCCGGCCGACCCGAATGCCGGAATAAGCCGCCGCTTTCGGATTGCTGCCGGTGTAGAACACCTTGCGAAAGGCGGTCGTGCGGCGCAGCAGCAGGTCAAACGTCACGACAACGACCACGAAGATGATGATGACAAGCGGAATGTTCTGGATGGTGCCCTGACCGATGAATTTGAATTCCGGCGGCAACGAATAGAGGCCGAGCGGCCGGCCGCCCGTCGCCAGCAGGCAGACGCCCCGGGCAATCACCATGACGGCGAGCGAAACGATGAAATGATGCAGCCCGACGACAGTGGTCAGGAAGCCCATGGCCATGCCGATGGCCGTCGTCAGGGCAATGGCCATCGCCGCCGCCGCCCAGGGATCGACCCCGTTGAGAAACAGCCAGCCGCCGGCGACCATGGCCAGCGCCGTCACCGAGCCGACCGAAAGATCGATGCCGCCGGAGATCAGCAGGATGGTCATGCCAACGACTACGATGCCTTCCACCGCAAACGCCATGGCCATCGCCCTGATGTTCTCCACCGTCAGGAAATATGGCGATATCAGCGACATCACGCAGAACAGCGTGAGGATGATGAGGATCAGACCCGTTTCCCGCGCCCTGATCATGGTATCGAACCAGCCGATGCGGCGGATCGATCGCACAATGCCGGACTGTTGTTCCTGTGTTGCTAGCATGCTTCTCACTCCCTCAGCCATGTGCCGCTACCGGACCGATATCGATCGACGCCAGATGCATGATGTTTTCCTCCGTCATGGCGGCTCCGCGCACCTCTCCCGCAATGCGTCCCTCCCGCACCACCAGTACCCGGTCGCTGATGCCGATCAGTTCCGGCAGTTCCGACGAGATGACGACGATGCCGACGCCCTCCCGCACCAGCGCGCGCAGTTGGCGGTGGATCTCCGCCTTGGCGCCGACATCCACACCACGGGTCGGTTCATCCAGGAAAATCACCCTGGGATTGACCGACAGCATCTTTGCGAGCGCGACCTTCTGCTGGTTGCCACCGCTCAGCGACGAGACGGGATCGTCGACGCTGTTGGCGCGAAGCTGCAGCCGCTGGCCGAGCTCCCGCGCCCGCGCCTGCTCTCGCCGCCTTTCGATCAGCCCCATCCCGTTCGCAATCAGGTCGACGTCGAGCGCCGAGACATTGGCGGCGATGGACATGTCGAGAAACAGGCCGTCGCTCTTGCGGTCCTCCGACAGGTAGACAATCCCCTCACGAATGCTGTCGCGATAGTCGTGCAACTGCAGAACACGGCCGTTGAGCGCAATCTCGCCACTGGCCCGGCCCTCCAGCCGGCAGATACCGCGGACGATCTCGCTGCGGCCCGCACCGATAAGCCCGGCAAGGCCAAGGATCTCGCCCTCGTGAAGATCGAAATCGACATCAAAAATCCGCCGGCTTTCGCAAAGGCCGCGCACCGATAGGATCACCCTTCCGGAGTGCTCGTCCTCGCCCTGCTTGGCCGGATAAAGATTGCTTAGCACCCGGCCGACCATGCTGTTGATCACCTCGTCCTGGGTGATCTCGCCGATATCTGACGTCCGCACATGGCAACCGTCCCGCATGATGGTGATGCGATCGCAATGGGCAAAAATCTCGGCCATACGATGCGAAATATAGATGATGGCGATACCCTTGTCGGCCAGCCGATGCATGATGCGGAACAGGATCTTCGCCTCTGTTTCCGTCAGCGCGGCAGTGGGCTCGTCAAGTATCAGAATGCGACAATCGAGCGTCAGCGCCTTGGCTATCTCGACGATCTGTTGCTGGGAAATCGACAGACTGCCAGCCTTCACCGTGGGGTCGATATTGCCCAACTCGCGAAGCACCGCCGCTGCCCGATGATTGATATCGGCATAACGCATGAACCAGGCCGGGCTGGAATTGGTCTCCGACATATACATGTTCTCGGCGACTGAAATTTCCGGGCAGAGCGCAATTTCCTGATGCACGAAGCCGATGCCCAGTCGATGGGCTTCGTTCGGAGACACGATGCGCACCTTTTTGCCATCGAGCCTGACCTCGCCGGAATCGGGCTGCAGGATGCCGTCGATAATGTGCATCAAGGTCGATTTTCCAGCACCGTTTTCCCCGACGAGCGCGTGGATCTCACCTTTTCTCAATTGCAGACGGGCTCCGCGAAGCGCGTGGACCGGCCCGAAGGATTTGTGCACGTCCTCGATATCAAGAATAACCTCACCCATCACGCCCTCCGCCCTCCGCCCTCGCAGTGCCATCGATATTTTCCGTCCCGGCCGCAATATTGCCTGCCGGGACGATTGCCGCGAAATCAGCGGTTTTTCATGTATTCATTGAGGTCGAAGGCATCTGCATTGGCCTTGGTGATGACCGCAAAGCCATTGTCCATCGACGGGACCTGAAGCGGGTTGAAACCCGACAGCTTGTAGTCGTTGAACGGATCCAGCAGATCGGGATGGGCACCAAGGAAGGTGTTGACGAAACCCATGAAGCCCTGAACGCCCTGGTTCGGGTTGATGGCCATATGGATATTGCCCGCCTTGATGTGATCAAGCGTGGTGGGTGTGATGTCCGCGTGAATGATCAGCACGTTCTTCTTGGCTTCCAGCACGGCGGTGACTGCGCCTTCGGCCGAGCCGGCCTCGGGGATCCACAAGGCACCGAGGTTCGGATTGGCCTGAAGCATGGCCGAGACGGCCTGATAGGCGGCATTGGCGTCCTGGTTCGTCGCCTGGCGTGCAACCAGCTTCATCTCGGGATAGGTGCTGCCCATGTAGTCGACGAGGGCGGTGACGCGCAGGTCGTGATTGCTCTGGCCAGGGTTCTCCAGCACGGCGAACTCGCCCTTGGCACCAAGCTGTTTGACGATTTCCTCGGATGCGAACTTGGCCTCGGCCACGTTGTCCGAGGTAATGTAGGCGGTCCGCTTCGACTTGGGCGAGTCAGCGGCAAAGGTGGTGATCGACACGCCTGACTCGATGGCCTTATTGATCGGCTCGATGAACGGGTCCGCCTGCATCGGGTGCAGCAGGATGCCCTTGGGCTTTTTGACCAGATCCTGCTCGAAGGACGCGATCTGCTTGGTGATATCATAATCCGGCGTCCCGGAGAAAACCGCTTCGCAGCCCAGCGATTCAGCCGCCTGTTTGAAACCCTCGAAAACCGGCACCCAATACGGATGCGCCGATACCATCACATTCATCACATAGGTTTCGCCGGGCTCACAGGCAAATTTACCGTTGGCGCTGGCTGGTGAAACAGCAGCGCCGACAACAAATGCAGCCACGCCAAGGCCCAAGGCCCTCTTCAGGTATTTCAACATCTTCCCCTCCCAGGAATGGTCAAACCAGAAATGCAATAAATTTCCGCTCTAGGTATTTGTTGCAGCCTTACTCCTAATGATGACTCAATCAGACGTCAAGAGGATTGCAAGATATTATTTCCTATGAAATAAATATCGCATCGTCCGGTGCAAGATGGAAAGAGAGGGCGTTATGATCCGTGGTGCTGACCAACTGCGGATAATGCGAGCCTTCTTCAAGCAGGAGAAGAAACGCAGGGCGTCATTGGCACTTCGGCGTTTGACATCGATTGTGGTGCCGAGATCGAATCCGACGTCTTCCCAGCTGCCGCCAATCATCAACGTCTCATCTTCCGTATCGATCGGCCGGTCGGTTTCGCTTGCGATCAACTGGAAGACAATCAACCCGCAAACCCGTCCCTGACAGGCGCCCATGCCAGACCGTGCAAAGGCCTTAGCCTGGGAGAGACCGACGGAGCATCCTTGACGATCGACCGAAACGTGCCCGCGTTGACCTCCTCGCAACGGCAAATGATCGTCGTATCGCTCGGTACAGCCGCGAAAATGCGCGGCGGATATCACGCGCGATTGATTGCCAATTGCTACTGACCCGCTGGTTGTGGCCTCTTATGACCGGAGGGATCGCAGTATGGTTGAGCCACGCTGGCGTGTGGCATTCCCGACACCGCGTTCAATGTCGGCAACATGTCAACATTGAACGCGGCTTCACCAGAGATCTCAGCGAATGAGCCGGTACGGAGCCGTCCCATTTCGGAGAGGTAGGGCAGGCGCAGCCGGGGATCGATCAACCCCCGCGAGCACACTCCGACTTCAATTCAAGCGCTTGCCGGTTGCCGGATCAAATACGTGCAGATCCCGCGCTTCGACGTCCACTCCGACAACCTCGCCCAGCCTCAACACGCTGGACGCCGGCACCGCGATATTGATTTCGTGCAGATCGTTGCGCAGGCTGACCAGCCGCGTCTCTCCGTGAAACTCGTTGCGCTCGACGGTACCGCGAAACGCCTGCGCCTGGTCACTGACACGGAACGCACCGGGCCGGATGCCGACCGTGACCGCGCCTGCACGGATGCCGGTCGGGGCCTGGAAGCGGACGAGATCGTCACTCAGAACACCGTCGACCATCTGCAGCGGCAAAAAATTCATGTTCGGCGTACCGATGAAGCCTGCGGCAAAGACGGTCGCCGGCGACTGGTAGATTTCCTCAGGCGTGCCCATCTGCTCGATGCGGCCATCCTTCATCAGGACGATCCGGTCGGCGAGAGTCATCGCCTCAAGCTGGTCATGCGTAACATAGATGCTCGTCGTCTTCAGATCGCGATGCAGCCGCGCGATCTCGACCCGCAGGCTGCCGCGCAGCTTGGCGTCAAGGTTGGAGAGCGGTTCGTCGAAGAGAAAGACTTCCGGCGTCTTGATCATTGCGCGTGCGATAGCGACGCGCTGCTGCTGGCCGCCGGACAGTTCCGTCGGCTTGCGCGACAGATAGACGCCGAGACCGAGTGCATCAACGACAGGCGCCAGACGCCCGTCGATTGCGGCCTTGCCGACGCCTGCGCGCTCCAGCCCGAAGGTGATGTTCTCACGCACGCTCATATGCGGATAGAGCGCATAGTTCTGGAAGACCATCGCGATACCCCGGTCACCGGGATCGCGATCGTTCATCCTCTGGCCACCGATCAGCAGGTCACCGCCGGAAATCTCTTCAAGGCCCGCGATCATGCGCAGCATGGTCGACTTGCCGCAACCGGACGGGCCGAGAAAGACAACAAACTCGTGATCCTCGACCTTGAGATCGAAGTCGCGCATGACTTCGAGTGCGCCATAGGTCTTGGCTATGCCGCGGCATTCGACGGTCGCCATCAGTTGCCCTCCCCATCCAGAATGATCTGCAGCTTGACGTCCTCCGGGCGTCCTTCGGCTGCGCGCTCAAAGGCAGCAATCGACTGATCGAAACCATAGGTCCCCGACACCAGCGGCTTGAGGTCCACCTTGTCGGCAGCAATCAAGGCCAACGCCCGATCGAAGACATTGGCGTAGCGAAACACGGTCTCGATACGGCATTCGCGGAAGCAGGCAGCGGCGAGGTCCACCGGCACCGGTCCAGGGGGCAGGCCGACCAGGACCACCGTTCCGCCGGGGCGCACGACCTTGAAAAGATCGGCAACGGCAGCAGCCGCTCCCGAGCATTCGAAGACGATGTCGGCACCCCAGCCTTCCGTCGCTTCATCGACGGCCTCGGCGAGGTTGCGTTCGCGCAGATTGATACCGGTAATCCCGTCATAGGTCTCGGCCAGCTTGAGTTTCGTCTCCGAAAGATCCGAGATCAGCACCCGAGAGCAACCGCCGGCAAGCGCCGCCAGCGCCACCATGATGCCGATCGTGCCGCAGCCGGTGACAACCGCCGTGTCGCCGGGGGTGATGCGGGCGCGTGTGGCGGCCTGCATGCCGACCGCGAACGGCTCGACCATTGCACCTTCGGCAAAGGAGACATTGTCCGGCAGTTTGTAGGTGAAGCCGGCCGGATGCACCGTTTCCGGGCAGAGCACGCCATGCACCGGCGGTGTCGCCCAGAACGTCACGGCGGGATCGACATTGTAGAGGCCAAGGCGCGAGGCACGCGACTTCGGGTCGGGGATGCCCGGCTCCATGCAGACCCGATCGCCGGGCTTCAGGTTCGTGACATTGGCGCCAACCTCCGTCACGGTTCCGGCCGCTTCGTGGCCGAGCACCATGGGCTGATTGACGACAAAATCGCCGATATGCCCATGCGTGTAATAGTGCACATCGCTGCCGCAGACGCCGACCGTGTGTATTTTGATGCGAACGTCATCGGGACCCATGGCCTGGGGGAGATCGATGTCGCGCAGGGACAGTTCGCCGACGCGTTCGAGGACAAGAGCTTTCATGGAGGTCAACCTTGATCAGTTTTCTTGGAAAATGCGGCATTGAGACCGCCGGCCATCACCCCGAGCAGGATCAGCGGCGGCAGCGACAACAGGACGACGGCGGCGTTGAGGATTCCCCAGGGCACGTTCATGCCGAGCTGAGACATTTCCGACGCGATGATCGGCAGCGTCTTCGCCTGGGACGTGGTGAGCATCATGGCGAGCAGGAACTCGTTCCACACCAGCACGAAGGAGAAGGCGATGGCGCCGAAGACCTGGAACCTTGCGATCGGCAGCGCGATGCGGAAGAAGGTAGCGTAAGGCCCAAGTCCGTCGACGCGGGCCGCCTCCTCGACATGCAGGCTGACGCGCTCGAAGGCCGGCACAGACAACCAGATAGTGATCGAGGCCGTCACGATCAGATAGGTGACGATCAGTGAGAACCGCGTGTCGTAGAGATCGAGGCCGAGCCAGATGACCAGCATCGGAATGGCGATCGCCACCGGCGGCAGGAAGCGCAGCGACAGGACAAAAAACTGCGCCTCGGCCGTCAGACGGTTCTTGAAGCGTGCGATGACGTAAGCCGCCGGCACACCGAGCAGGGCGCCGAGCACGACGGCGCTCGAGCAGATGATCAGCGAATTGGTCAGTGCGCGGGCCACGGATCGGCGATTGAGCACATAGCTCATATTGTCCCATACCGGCTGGAAGACCAGTTTCGGCGTCGAAACCAGCAGGTCGGCATTGGTCTTGAAGGCGTTGAGCAGGGTCCAGAGCAGCGGCAGGACCACAAGCGCTGCCGCAAAGAGCAGAAGCAGCTTGAGCAGCAGGGTCGAGAGCTTCATCGGTTCAGCCTCTTCCAGGTGAAGGTGAAGGTGACGATGGTCAGCACCATCATGATGACCGCCATCGACGAGGCATAGGAAATCTTGCCGGATTCGATGAAGCCTTGCGAATAGGCATACATATCGAGTGTCTCGGTCGAGATGCCAGGACCGCCCCGCGTCATGACATAGACAAGATCGAAGGAGCGCAGGCTTTCGATCGCCTTGACCAGCAGCAGGCTGATCAACGGCGCCTTCAGCATCGGCAGCGTGATGAAGCGGTGGATCTCGAAACGGCTCGCACGGTCGATCCGGGCCGCCTCAAGCGGTTGCGGTGGCAGTGATTCCAGCAGTTTCAGGATGATCACGGCGAAGAACAGGCCCCATTGCCAGACATCGACAAAGGCGACCGCGAGCAGCGCACCGAGCGGTGTCGACAGGATGTCGGGCGTGATGCCGGTCAGTTCCCGGACCGGCCAGGTCAGCGCGCCATAGAGCGGGTGAAAGGCGAACTTCCACACAAATGCGGCACAGACACGCGGCAGCAGGACCGGGATGATGAACAGCACGCAGAGAATGTTGCGCATGCGCAGGCTGGCGGCCTCGAACATCGCGATGCCCAACGCAAGCCCCGTGACCATGGTTGCGGAAACGCTGAGGATCTCCCACTTGAACGACACCCAGAGCGCATTCAGAAAACGGGCATCGGAGAGCAGCGCCAGATAATTGGCGAACCAGACATAGTCCGCCTGCGGCTGTGCGAGCGTGCGGTTCTGTAGGGAAATATTGATCGCATAGATCGTCGGCACGAGAGCGAGGACGATCAGGATGCCCAAAGTGGGGCCAAGAAAGACGTAAGGCAGCGAACGGCCGCGGCGCATGGCAAATCCTCGGATGGGAAAAAAGGGCGCGCCGTGCGACGCGCCCAGTTGACGGCTTGGGAGACGTCAGAGTTTGGCGGCGAAGGTCTCGAGTTCGGCAAGCGTCGCCTTGATGTCGGTGCGGCTGCCGGTGATCAGCTCTTCGAGCATGATGCCCCACTGGTTGCCCAGCTCCTGCCAGCGCGGATCCTGCCAGAAGGTGACTTCCGTCTTCGCGCCGGTGGCGGCCATTGCATCGGCGAGGTTCTGGCCAAATGTCGCGGCATATTCCGGGCTCTGATAGGTGCTGGTGCGGGTCAACTCGCCCGGCTGGCCGGCGGCGAGGCGACGCGCTTCCTGCTCCTTGGAGGTTGCCCAGGCGACGAACAGGCCGGCGCAGGCCTTCTCCTCCTCGGTCGCATTGGCCTTCGACGCGATGGCAAAGCCATGGGCGTAGCCGCCACCCGGCAGCGGCGACGGGGGCACGGAGAAGGCCACCTTGTCGGCCACCTGGCTCTGCGCCTTGTCGACGGACATGCCGCCGAGCGGCGCGGATTCAATGATGATCGCGACCTTTCCTGCCCGGAAAGCACCGGTCGACTCGTCCCAGGAACCGGTCTGCGTGCCCGGAGCCGAATACTTGAACAGGTCGAGATAGGTCTGGGTCGCCTTCACTGCGGCTTCGGAATTGAAGGCCGGCTTGCCGTCCTTGTACCACTCGCCGCCATTGGCCTTGAAGAATGGCATCCAGCGCCAGACATTCGCGCCAGAACCACGCTGGCCGCGCAGGGCCGTGCCGTAGACACCGTTGTCCGGATCATGCAGTTTCTGGACGGCGGCGAAATATTCGTCCCAGGTCTTTGGCGGTGCGATGCCCGCTTTTTCCAGCAGGTCCGTACGATAGACCATCAGGTCGCCACCGCCCTGCACCGGAGCGAACCACTGCTTGCCATCATAGGTGGCGGCCGCCCGCATGCCGGCGTCGAAATCCTTGTAGTCATACTCGGCCGGGTAGAAACCTTCGAGCGGAACGATCCAGCCCGAAGAGGCGAACAGGGCAAGATTGGCCTCGTCGACATAATAGACGTCGAAGCTTCCGACGGTAGACGCGTCGGCCTGCGACTTGGCACGGCGGTCGTTTTCGTTGAGATAGCTGATCTCGAAACCGGCGCCGGAGAGCTTCTCGAACTCGTCGACATAGTCCTCGAGAAGTGTCAGTCCGTCACGCGGCTGTGCCAGGATGCGCACGTCTTCGCTGCACTGGGCAGCGGCAAATGCGTTCGAAGCCGCAAGAATGGCGATCACCGCGCAGCCGGCGCGGAGGCTGTTGAATTTCATGATTTCCTCCCTCGGATGGCAAAACTCCCTCGCCATCTACGGGGGCTATTTTGCGCAACAGAGGGGCCTGAACTAGTTTACCTTCGCTGGATAATTGATACTATATTGACATTTTTGCACTGCAACACGAGTCCATCCATGCCAATTGCATCAGATTTCCCGCTCTCGGTTTCGGACACTTTCACGGCGACGCGAGAGCAGATCGTGCTGCCGGGCGGCACGTCCTATCTGATCCGCCGGGACGATTACCCAAATCCGATATGCATCTGGAACTATCATCCCGAATGGGAGATCCATTTCATTCCCGATGCCAACGGCTTTGCCTATGTCGGAGATTATATCGGCCCATTCAAACCCGGCCATCTGGTGCTGGCGGGCACCAATCTGCCGCATAACTGGATCACCCCCGGCGCACCCGACCTGCCCGGACGCGACATGGTCCTGCAGTTCGATGCGGAAGCGCTGATGAGTGTCCGGGCCATCTGTCCGGAATTCGAGGTGCTGCACCGGATGAAACCGATGGCGGAGCGTGGCGTCGAGATCCTCGGCCCGGAAGCGCATGAAATCGGCGCCAGGCTGCTCGAACTTCAAACTGCCGGAAACGGCAGCGGTCTGGGCCTGTTCATCGAGATCCTCAACGCCATCGAGGCCGCCCCACAGAAACGTCTGCTGGCCAGCGAGCACTTCATCTCCGTCTACAACCAGTTGTCGGACAGGCGGCATCGCAGGATCGACCGGGCGATCCAGATCATGCAGTCGAACCCGGGCGCGCAGATGCATGAAGTGGCCACAGAGGTCGATCTTGAGCCATCCGCTTTCTCACGGGCGTTCCGCAGGCTGACCGGCATGAATTTCTCCGACTACAGCCGGTCGCTGCGCGTCTGGCGGGCTCGGACCCTCCTGTCGGAAAGCGAGATGCCGATCACCGACATCTGCTTCGAGGCCGGTTTCAACAATCTCTCGAACTTCAACCGGTATTTTCGGATGGAAACGGGCCTGACGCCCCGCGCCTATCGAAAGGCAGCCCGCATCCGGGCAAAATCGGTGATCGCACCGCCATCACTGCACGGTATACGATTATAGTGCGCGCTTGTGCGCGCGCCCAGAGAAGTTATCCGAGCAACAATCCGTGTCCGCAATCAGGTCTGCGCGCGCAAAAAAGCATCATGCTGGGCGCAAATTGATGCTTTTCCTTGCCTACCATCTTCCCGTATTCCTCGGATGGATCATGAGGCAAGGGCGGACGCGGGCATGGGAAAACCATTTTTCTGGAACGAACTGAATACGGGCGATTTTGCCCATCTTTCGGTTGACCGGACCATCGCCATCCTGCCAATCGCCTCCACCGAACAGCACGGTCCGCATCTGCCGATCTCCACCGACGTTACCATCGCCAATGGCATGCTGACCGAGGTGCGCGCCCAACTGCCGCAGACACTGGATATCCTCGTTCTGCCGACGCAGGAGATCGGCAAGGCCAACGAACATATCCACGGCCCCGGCACGCTTTCGCTCGGAGCCGAGATCCTCATTCCCGCCTGGACCGCCATCGGCGGCAAGGTGGCGGAGGCTGGCGTGCGCAAGATGGTGATCGTCAATTCGCATGGCGGCAATCTCGATGTCATGAACATCGTCGCGCGCGAACTCCGCGTGCGTTTTTCGATGGCGGTGGTCGCCACCCAGTGGTCGCGGTTCGGTAGCCCGGCAGGCCTGATCAGCGAACATGAGCAGAAGTTCGGCATCCATGGCGGCGACATGGAAACCTCGATGATGCTGCATTTTCGTCCGGATCTGGTGCGCATGGACAGAGCCGAGAATTTCGCCTCCAAAGCCGAATGGATGAAGGACAACACGCGTTATCTGCAGCCACTGCCACCGCATTCACTCGCCTGGATCGCGCATGATCTCAACCCGAACGGCGTCGTTGGCGACGCCTCGCTCGGCACAGCGGAAAAAGGTGCATTGATCGCCCGACATCAGGCCAAGGGCTTCATCGACC
Organism: Rhizobium sp. 18065; assembly: GCF_902706095.1. Taxonomy (GTDB): domain Bacteria; phylum Pseudomonadota; class Alphaproteobacteria; order Rhizobiales; family Rhizobiaceae; genus Allorhizobium. The sequence continues at coordinate 495,379 of NZ_CACSJP010000003.1, read as the reverse complement.
TTCTGGACGACCTGACGAATTACCCTCTTTCCAATCTCTATTCGAAGTAAAACATCCGGCCTCATTTGTCCGCGGCCAGAATGGAGCCGTTCGCCTGCAATTCCTGCATCAGCGCCAGCAATTCGGTCATCAGATATTCGACGAACAGGCTGGTGGCGGCATCCAGCGGCGCCCGCGCCCGCGCAAACAGCTTCATCGGCTGGCGCGAATGGGTCTCGGCGATCGGGCGAAACACCAGTTCGCCGCGCCGGCATTCGACAATCACATCCAGTGGATTGAGCAGCGTCAGGCCGGTGCCGGCTTTCACCAGTTGTTTCAGCATCTCCGAGGCATTGGTTTCCACCACAGGCTCCACCGAGACCGGCAGGGGTGCCAGCGCCAGATTGATGACATCGCGCAGGCTGGTGCCGGTCTGCGCCAGAACCAGCCGTTCCTGAACGACATCGGCAAGGCTGATCGGGCCGGTGCCAGCCAGCCTGTGTCCGGGCGGCAGAACGACACCGATCGGCACATCGAAATTGGCCAGCGTGCGGATGCCCGGCGTCGCCTGGATATTGAATCCAAGACCGATATCGACTTCGCCGGTGATCACGGGGTTGAGCGTCGTCGAACCGCCATCGTTGCGCAACTGGACCCGCACCCGTGGATGCTGCGCGACAAATCGGGCGATGATGTCCGGCAGCGGACCGGCAGCAAGACCCACGGTGGTCACGATCGAAACCTTGCCGGCCTGCGGCATTTTCAATCCGCGAATGCGCGATTCCAATCGCTCGTAGTTTTTCAGCACGTCACGGATATGCTCGATACACAATTCGCCGGCCGCCGTCAGCCGCAGGCCGCGCGGCAGACGCTCGAAAATCGGAACGCCTATTTCCGCCTCCAGCGCAAGAATCTGCCGGTTGATCGCCGAGGACGCGACATTGAGCCGGGCGGCGGCCTTGCGAATGGAACCGCAGCGGGCAATTTCATTGATATATTGCAACTTTCGGGAATGCAGCATTCGTCTGGTCTTTCACCGTTCACGGAGCGATCGAGCGCCTTCGACACCATCCATACATAGATGCCTAAAAGGCATCAATGCGGACGAATTTTGATGCTTTTCAAAGAGCAACGCAACCGCTCAAATGGAGAAAACAGGCGGTCAATGACGACGGTCTGTTGCATCAAAGGGGAACGACGCAGAATGCGCACTCTACTGAAATCGAACGCACTTCCCGTCATCGTCGGCCTCGGAGCCATGGCGGCTTCCTTCACCCACGCCGCTGCGGCGGACAAGGTGAGCTATGGGACCAACTGGCTGGCGCAGGCCGAGCATGGCGGTTTTTACCAGGCGGTGGCCGACGGCACCTATGAAAAATACGGCCTCGACGTCACGATCGTGCAGGGTGGACCGAACGCTGCCAACAGCGCATTGCTGATTTCCGGCAAGATCGATTTCTACATGGGCAGCCCGCAGAGCGAAATCTCCGCAGTCGAGCAGGGCATCCCGATCGTCGATGTCGCCGCCATCTTCCAGAAGGATCCGCAGGTTCTGATCGCCCACCCGGATCAAGGCATCGAAAAATTCGAGGATCTGGCCAAGCTGCCGACGATCTTCATGGGAAAGGACGGCTACCTCACCTATTTCGAGTGGATGAAGGCAAATTTTCCGGGGTTCAAGGACGAACAGTACAAGCCCTATAACTTCAGCCCGGCCCCTTTCCTGACTGACAAGCAATCCGCCCAGCAGGGTTACCTGACGTCTGAGCCCTACGAGATCGAAAAGCAGGCGGGCTGGACGCCGAAAGTCTTCCTCTTGGCCGACAGTGGCTATTCACCCTATTCGACGATGATTACCACGCAGGCGTCCCTCGTTGAAACCAAGCCGGACCTCGTGCAGCGTTTCGTCGATGCCTCGATCGAGGGCTGGTACAACTATCTCTACGGCGACAATGCCAAGGCCAATGCTCTGATCAAGACCGACAATCCGGAAATGACCGATGGGCAGATCGCTTACTCGATCACCAAGATGAAGGAATATGGAATTCTGGAATCCGGCGCCGCACTCGAAAAAGGCATCGGCTGCATCACGGAAGAGCATTACAAGAAATTCTTCGAGGACGGCGTAGCCATGAAACTCTTCAAGACCGAGACCGACTACAAGAAGGCTTTTGCCGCGCAGTTCACCTGCAAGGGCGTCGGCATGGCGCTGAAGAAGTAACCGCACATAAATCTTCCCGCCGCCGGACCGGCGGCGGGGCACAGAAACTGTCAATCATCCGGGACCGAAATGATTTTAGAAGAAGCGCAAGCGCCGACACGGTCTACCGAGACGCGGAAACGGCCGCTTGTTGCGATGGACAGGGTCTCGAAGCGCTTTTCAAGCGGCACGCAGGCGCTTTCGGACATGTCGCTGGTCGTGGAAAGCGGAGAGTTCGTCAGCCTGCTGGGGCCGTCGGGTTGCGGCAAATCGACGGCACTGCGCATCATCGCCGGCCTCGGCGACGCCACGTCGGGCATGATCGACTGGCCGAGTTCGCGGATCAATTCCCGCGGCTTGCCGGAAGGCGACATCAGTTTCGTCTTTCAGGAGCCGACTTTGATGCCCTGGCAGACGGTCTTCGGCAATGTGCATCTGCCGCTGAAGCTGCGTGGCATCTCGAAAGCCGCTGCCCGCCCGCAGATCATCGAAGCGCTGGCAACCGTCGGTCTTGCGGATTTCGCCGATGCCTATCCGCGCGAGCTCTCCGGCGGTATGAAGATGCGTGTCTCGATCGCCCGTGCGCTGGTGACAAAGCCGAAGCTGTTGTTGATGGATGAGCCTTTCGCCGCGCTTGACGAGATCACCCGTCAGAAGCTCAACGACGACGTACTGCGCCTGTGGAAGCAAACCGGCATCACCGTGATCTTCGTCACCCATTCGGTGTTCGAATCCGCCTATCTCTCCAATCGCATCGTGGTGATGAAGGCAAGGCCGGGCCGTGTTCATGCCGACTTTCCACTGCATACCAGCCTGGAGCGCGACGCCCACTACCGAACCTCGGAGGACTATCGGCAGGCCTGCGAGAAGGTCTCGACCATGCTGCTCGAAGCCATCGGATCGGGAGAGCACTGATGCGCATGCAAGAACTGACGCGCACGCAAGACAAGGCGCCGGATAGCTCCACGATTGTCTCCTCCTCGGTCCGCAACAGGAACCGCGACCTCGTGCTGCGCATTCTCGTTCCGTTTGTCGTGCTCGCGACCATGGTGCTGATTTGGCATATCGCCGTCACGGTTTCCGGCGTTCCGCCCTACATCCTGCCAAGCCCGTTTGCTGTTGCGACGGCGCTGGTCACCGATTGGCATACGCTGTCGCCGGCGCTCTGGGTGACCACCAAGATCACGCTATTGTCGCTGTTGCTTGCACTCATCGGCGGCGTCGGCTTCGCGATTTTTCTGGTGCAGTCACGCTGGGTCGAGATTGCCTTCTACCCCATCGCCGTCATCCTGCAGGTCACCCCGATCGTCGCGATCTCACCGCTGATCCTGATCTATGCGCCCTCGACCCAGGTGGCGCTTTTGATCTGCGCCTTCCTTGTCGCCTTCTTCCCGATCCTGTCGAACATGGTCCAGGGACTGAAAAGCGTCGACCATAACCTGCTCAACCTGTTCGATCTCTACGGCGCCTCGCGGTGGCAGACGCTGCTCTATCTCAAGCTTCCCGCATCCCTGCCCTATTTCATGACCGGCCTTCGCATCGGCGGCGGACTGGCACTGATCGCAGCCGTCGTTGCGGAATTTGCGGCAGGCTCCGCTGGCGCTGGTTCGGGCCTTGCCTTCCGCCTGCTCGAGGCCCAGTACCGAATGAATATACCGCGGCTGTTTGCAGCCCTTATCCTCTTGTCGCTGCTCGGCGTGACGATCTTTGCGCTTACCTCCTTCATCTCTTGGCTGAGCCTGCATCGCTGGCACGAAAGCAGCCTGAAAAGGGAAAACTGATGTCGAGCCCATTCGTTTCCCTGCCGGATAGCCCGCATTTCGTGCTGAGCAATGCCACGGTTCCAGCAATCACCGTGACGGCACCCACCGGCCCCGCAGTCGAAGGCCTGGCATCGGTCGATATCGTGATTTCCAATGGAAGGATCGATGCCGTTTTGCCCGCTGGCACTGCGCCGTCGGAACTACCGATGGCTGATCTGCGCCAGGGCATGGTCTGGCCCTGTTTTGCCGACATGCACACCCATCTCGACAAGGGCCATATCTGGCCGCGACGCCCAAACCCGGACGGCACCTTCTTGGGTGCGCTCGACAATGTCGGCATCGATCGCGAAGCCAACTGGACGGCAGACGATGTCAGGACACGGATGGAGTTCTCGCTGCGCGCAGCCTATGCCCACGGCACCCATCTGATCCGCACCCATCTCGATTCCATCGCACCCCAGCACCGCATTTCCTTCGAGGTCTTCTCAGAGCTCCGGGAGGTATGGAAAGATCGGATCGCGCTGCAGGCGGTTGCACTGTTCCCGATCGACAAGATTTTCGAGGCGCCGTTTTTCGATGATCTCGTCTCGGTCATCCGGGAGCACAAAGGCATTCTCGGCGGCGTCACCTACCTGATGCCGGATCTGGAGGAGCGCCTCGACCTCCTGTTCCGCACCGCCACCGACAATGGCTTCGACATCGATCTGCATGTCGATGAGACCGAGGACCGTCAGGTGCTGACGCTGAAGACCATCGCCGAGGCCAAGCTGCGCAACGGGTTCAAGGGTGCCGTCACCGTTGGCCACTGCTGCTCGCTTGCACGACAGGACGAGGACGTCGCAAAGGCAACCATCGACCTCGTTGCGCGGGCCGGTATCTCCGTCGTCTCACTGCCGATGTGCAACATGTATCTGCAGGACCGGCATCCGGGCCGCACGCCGCGCTGGCGCGGGGTGACGCTGTTTCACGAACTGGCCGCCGCCGGCGTGGCAACGGCCGTGTCGTCGGACAACACCCGAGACCCCTTCTATGCCTATGGCGACATGGACCCGGTCGAAGTGTTTCGCGAGGCAGTACGCATCCTGCATCTCGATCATCCGCTGACGGATGCTGCCCGTGTCGTCACCACCTCGCCTGCCGATATTCTCGGCCGCCCGGACCTTGGCCGTATCGCCGTCGGTGGCCCTGCCGACCTCGTCCTTTTCAGCGCCCGTCGCTGGAGCGAATTTCTCTCCCGTCCGCAGGCCGACCGCATCGTCATGCGGAATGGCATGGGCATCGACCGCAGCCTGCCGGACTATCGCGAACTCGACCCGATCCTTGGAGCATGACATGCCCGACTACGCCGCCATCAAGAAGGAACTCGAAGGCATCGCCGTCGAGGACAATCCGGCGCTGGTGCGCCAGAAGAGCCGCGACTTCTTCTGGTATTCGCCGATCCTGAAGGCGCAGCTCGAGAACGTTACCGGCGACCTCGTCGTTTCGCCGACATCCGAAGAGGAGGTCATCCGCACCCTCAAGGTCGCCTATGCACACGGAGCCCCTGTAACCCCGCGTGGTGCCGGCACCGGCAATTACGGCCAGGCCATGCCGCTCTCCGGCGGCATCATCCTCAATCTTGCCGGCATGGACAAAATCAAATCCATCCAGCCCGGAAAGGTCGTCTGCGAGCCGGGCGTCGTCATCGCCCAGCTCGACAAGGCGACGAAGGCCCATTCCGGCCAGGAACTGCGTTTCCATCCCTCGACAGCCCAGACAGCAACCATCGGCGGTTTTATCGCCGGCGGATCGGGCGGCGTCGGCTCCATCACCTGGGGCGGTCTTCGTGATCTCGGCAATATTCTGCGCCTGCGCGTCGTCACCATGGAAGCCGAACCCCAGGTGCTGGACCTGACCGGCTGGGACCTGCAGAAGGTCAGCCACGCCTATGGCACCAACGGCATCATCACCGAGGTCGAAATGCCGCTCGCTCCCGCCTATGACTGGGTGGACGTGCTGGTCGGCTATGACGACTTCATGGATGCCGTGCGATTCTCCGATGCGCTCAGCCATATGAACGGCCTGCTACTGAAGGAAGTGGCGCCGATCGCAGCCCCGATCCCTTACGACTATTTCACCCGTCACAAGCCCTATCTTCGTGATCGCGGCCAGTCGGTGGTGGTGATCATGATCGCGCCGCATGCGATGGACCCGTTTGCTGCCTTCGTCGCCCAGCAGAAGGGCGAAATCCTGTTTCGCTCCGACAAGGTCGAAAGCATGAAGGGCATTCCGCATGCCTATGAGCTCGCATGGAACCACACGACGCTCAGGGCGCTCAAGGTCGATCCGAGCTTCACCTATCTGCAGGTCCAATACCCCGGCCCCGATCACGTTGCCAAGGTCGGGAAACTGGTGGAAATCTTCGGCGACGAAGTTCCGGGCCATCTCGAGTTCATCAAGTTCGATGCGGCGATCCAGTGTGCCGGCCTGCCGCTGCTGCGCTACACCACCGAAGCGCGGCTGGAGGAGATCATCCGCATTCATGAGGACAATGGCTGCCCAATCTTCAATCCGCATCGCTATACGCTGGAGGAAGGCGGCATGAAGCAGACGGACACGACCCAGCTCGCCTTCAAGCAGCAGACCGACCCCAAGGGCCTGCTCAACCCGGGCAAGATGATCGCCTGGGACAATCCGGATTTCGATTTCAACGCCGGCAAGAACTATCTCTTCCCCGGCCTTGCGGCACTGGGGGTCTGATGCGCGTTCTGCTGCTCCATTCTCACCCTGTCGAAGAAAGTTTCGGCGGCGCCCTCCACCGCCTCACGCGGGAAAGCCTGCAGACGGCGGGTCACGAGGTCGATGACTGCAATCTCTATGCCGAAGGGTTCGATCCTGTCCTGTCGCGCCACGACCGGATGATCTATCACGACTATCCCGACAACACGGCGCTGGTGAAGGAGCATTGCGACCGGCTGCTGGCGGCGGAAGGATTGGTTATCGTTACACCAGTGTGGAATTTCGGCTTTCCGGCAATCCTCAAGGGCTATTTCGATCGCGTCTGGCTGCCTGGCATTTCCTTCGAACTGGTGGACGGCAAGGTCCAGTCGCGGTTGCGCCACATCCGCAAGCTCGGCGCTGTCATGACCTATGGCGCGACGCCGTTCCGGGCATTTGTCGTCGGCAACCCGCCCAAGAAGATCGTCAAGCGCGTGCTGCGTGCGCAGATCAATCCGTGGTCACCGGTCACCTTCCTTGCGCACTACGACATGAACAACTGCACCGAAGACACGCGGGCACGCTTCATGGCGAAGGTGAAGGCGAAGATGGAAAGGTTTTGACGCAATGTCGGAAAAGACCGTCTTCAATCCGCCCTCTGTCCGTCGTCCTTTCGGCAACTACAATCACGGTCTTCTGGTTCCGCCGGGCGCAAGCCTGCTCGTCACCTCCGGTCAATTGGGCATAGCCCTCGACGACACCATTCCTGAAAGCGTCACGGCGCAGGCGGAACTCTGCTTCGAAGCGGTCAGTGCCATTCTCTCCGAAGCAGGCATGAGCTTTGCCGACGTCATCCGCATCAGCGGCTTCGTCACCAAACGGGACGACTTCCCGGCCTATATGGCGGTTCGCGACCGCTACACGCTGGAGCCGAAGCCGGTTTCGACGCTGATCATCGTCTCCGGCTTCACACGGCCGGAATTTCTGGTCGAGGTTGAAGTAACTGCAGCCAGGGTGGCGTGAATTCGACGTTGCGAAACCGGCCGTGGCTTCGGGTACCGCTCATCGGTCTGGGGTGATTCAAAGGGCAACAGACTTGGATCTTGCTGCATGCTTTTGGATGCCAATCCTGGGCTTGCACACCTGCCATCGGCCAGCTGAAGCCGACGATCATACACAAGCACCACGCCTCTGAGGTTGAGGCCTTGCTTCCGACCGTGGGCTCCACGGTCGGAAGCGATAATGAGGCCAGATCGGCACAATCAGCACGCGCTGTTTCGCGGCGAGAAACCGCACGTCAAGACAAACCAAAGGACTGCCCGAACGGTTTTTGGCTTGGGTCAAGGTGCGAACCGACGGTTCGCGGTCCCAAGAGCGATGACGGCGCGGGTGATGAAATCAGTGCCAAGTCCGGCATCTTCGTTTGCGCCGATCGCCTCGAAGCAGAGTTCCGTCGGCCTCAAAAAGCGCAGCGGGAAAACATGGCTTTCGCACGCGCATAAGGCGCATTTGGGCGTCGTCAACCCGCTGGCAGCGGATGAAAACTGCCGTTTTCAAACTCCACTTTCCGGCGCCAAGGGCAAGGAACCTAATCAGATCCGCGGCGTTTTGTTGTCACGGCTGCTGTAAACACGGCCCGGTAAGATGAGGAAATCACATGAAAAAGATTGTTTTCGTGGCGGCAATTCTTGGCGCCTCTGCCTTCTCCGCCCTGGCTCAGACCAGCACCACAACAACGCCTTCAAGCGATGGCGAGACGCCAGCGATTGCAACGCCTGACCAGACAAACCCGACCGCGCCGGTTGCGGGTGAAAACAGCTTTACCGAAGCGCAAGCCAAGCAGCGCCTTGAAGAGGCCGGTTACACGAACGTCACCGAACTGAAGCTGTCCGAACAGGGCGTGTGGCAGGCTATGGCCGACAAGGACGGGAAGCCTGTGAAGGCCAGCCTGGATTATCAGGGCAATATTGTCGCTGAATAAACACTCATAATAAAGACAACGAGGAAACCCGAAGATGAAAACCATTACTGGACTTTTTGATGATTATGCCGACGGCCGCGCCGCTGTGACCGCACTTGAGGCGGAAGGCATTCCGTCGAAGGATATCAGCATCGTCTCCAACAATTCTGCAGGCCGACCGGCTGAAGACGCGTCTGACGTTGGCGAGAAGGCTGGTGCGGGCGCTGGTATCGGCGCCGTCGTCGGCGGTGCGGGTGGTCTACTCACCGGTCTTGGTCTGATGGCGATCCCGGGCGTCGGCCCGGTGGTTGCAGCAGGTTGGCTCGCGGCAACGGCTGCCGGTGCGCTTGCAGGCGCAGTTGCCGGTGGCGCTGCGGGTGGCCTGATCGGAGCCCTGACAGATTCGGGCGTTCCGGAAGACCATGCACATCTCTATGCCGAAGGTGTGCGCCGCGGTGGTACGCTGGTGACTGCCAAGGTGGACGACATGCATGTCGAACGGGCCAACGCTATCCTGAAGCGGTCCAGCTGGGTTGATCCGGTCGAGCGCCGCCGCGCCTATGCCGAGCAGGGTTGGACGACATTTGATGACACTGCAGCTCCCTATGAACAGGCTGAAGTGCAGCAGGAGCGTGATCGCTATCGCCGCGCCGGCTTCTGACTTCCAAACGCTGATTGAAAGACCGGTTCGCCCACAAGGCGGGCCGGTTTTCTACATCTCCGGGCCACATCGAGCATTGGCCAGATGTTTCCGCGTGTTTGGCTCTGTCGACTCGCCTATTGCCGGCTCCCCAATACAGACCCGAACAACATCCATACAAGGAGAATTCGAAATTGAGGCAAGCCTGCCTTGCGGACAGGTGTTATGATCAAGGGACAACCACAGAGAGCTCCAATTTCGGGCCGCCTTCCCGTTCGAGGCTCTTCATCGGAGCACAAGGCAAATTTCAAAATGACCATTTTTTCCGTAAGGCACGTCACCGAATATCGTTACAACCGGCCTGTGCATTTCGGCGAACATCGGCTGATGTTTCGGCCACGCGACAGCTATGACCAGCGGCTTCTGGATGCGACGCTGATCTGCGACCCGGACCCACAACAGATACGCTGGATCCAGGACGTGTTCGGCAATTGCGTGGCGATCGTCGATATCACCCGGCCGTCAACAAGCCTGCGGTTCGAGACCTGGATCACCATAGACCACACGCCGCAGGTCGCACTCGATCTGGAAATCGACGAGGCGGCAGCTACCTATCCATTCTCCTATGATCCTGAGGAAGAGCCCGACCTTGAACGGGTCATTCAAAGACACTATCCCGACCAAAGCGACGAAGTCGCCAAGTGGGCCAGCCAGTTTGTCGCGCTCGGAATGCCGACACCGACGGGCCAGTTGCTGATGACCATGTGCTGTGCGATCCAGGAAAGTTTCAGCTATGCCCGCCGCACTGAAGCCGGCACGCAAACGCCGCAGACGACGCTCAGCTCGAGAAAAGGCACCTGCCGCGACTTCGCCCTGCTGATGGTCGAGGCATGCCGATCGCTTGGCATCGCGGCCCGGTTCGTAACCGGTTATGTCTATGTTGCCGATCGCGACGGCTCGACCACGCGCGGCGGCGGTTCCACCCATGCCTGGTGCCAGGTCTATATTCCAGGTGCCGGATGGGTCGAGTTCGATCCGACCAATGGCATCGTCGGAAACCGGGATCTCATCCGTGTCGGGGTCGCCCGCGATCCGCGTCAGGCGGTGCCGCTCTACGGAAGCTTTGATGGCGGACCGACCGATTTTGCCGGCATGTCCGTACAGGTCAATGTCACGACCCGGCCCGCTGACCATTAACGGATTTGGTGTGGCGCGACGGAACACTCACCACCGCACGGCGTTGATCCCTGACGCTGCGCCAGTCGCCGACTCGCAAGGGCACGAACCGAGGGTTTCATGAAAATACGAGCTGGCTTCAATCTGGGCTATGAATGCACGCAGCCAACACCAATGCTCCTCGCATTGAACATTCATCCATCACGGCGCGCAGACCTCCTGTCTGATCAGGTTCTGACCTTCGACCGGCCAATCGAGGCATGGAGCTACCTGGATGGGTTCGGCAATGCCTGCTCGCGCATTCTCGCCCCACCTGGCCTGACGACGATATCGACTCGGTTCGACATCTACGACGACGGTCAGCCGGATGTCATACCGGAACAGGCGGTCCAGCATGCGATCAAGGATCTGCCGGACGATGTGCTGGTCTATCTGCTCGGCAGCCGCTACTGCGACACGGATCGCCTGGCGGATATGGCTTGGCAAACGTTCGGAACAACGCCTCCCGGCTGGCCGCGGGTCAAGGCGATCCTCGATTTCACGCACAACCGTATCGTCTTCGACTACAGCAAGGCGGATTCAACCCGCTCAGCTTATGGTGGTTATGTCGATCAAACAGGTGTCTGTCGCGACTTTGCGCATCTCGCCATTACCCTTTGCCGCTGCATGAACATTCCCGCCCGCTACTGCACCGGCTATCTTGGCGATATCGGCGTGCCGAAAGACCCGAACCCGATGGATTTCAGCGCCTGGTTCCAGGTCTATCTCGGCGGCTGCTGGCATACGGTCGATGCCCGACACAATACGCCGCGTATCGGCCGTATCCTGATGGCAACCGGAAGAGATGCGATTGACGTGGCTTTGACCACCAATTTCGGACCGGCGGAACTGGTTCGTTTCGAAGTGATCACGGACGAGATCGTCGACTAGCGAACGCTCTACCAGTTGGTGAACGATCCGTCGGTGCGGCTGAGATGTGGCGGTTCTGAATATTCGAACGGCATTTTCTGCAATTCCGCCTCGTTGACATCTATTCCGAGCCCCGGCGCCTCGGGCACGACATAGAATGCGCCATGCATCTCGATCTGGCCCGGAAACAGCGTGGAGTTGTCGAAGCCCCAATGCTGTTCGGCCGGGCTCTGGCGGCATTCCAGCCAGCCGAAATTGGCAACGGCCGCGCCAAGATGCACGGATGCTGCCGTGCAGATCGGTCCCAGCGGATTGTGCGGCATCAGATCGACGTAATGGGCTTCACACCAGCCAGCGACCTTCATCGCTTCGGTAAAGCCACCGACATTGCAGACATCGATCCGGCAGAACTGCATGATGTCGCGCTCGATATAGGGCATGAATTGCCATTTCGATGAAAACTCCTCGCCGATCGCAAACGGTATATCGGTCAACCTGCGCAAGGCCTCGTAGGCTGATGGCGTCTCGTCGCGGATTGCCTCCTCGATAAAATCGATCGTGCCTCTCGGCATTTTCTGGCAAAAGGATGCCGCTTCCGCGACGCTGAGGCGATGATGATATTCAACGCCCAGCGTCATCGCATGGCCGACCTCCGCGCGTGCGCGGGTCACCCATTCGGCAGTCATGGCGATGGATTCCCTCGGCTCGAAGCGCTCGGTGTTTTCCTGGCCGGCGGCAATGAAACGCACACAGTTCCATCCGGCCTCCTTCAGCAGCACAGTCTGCTCGATCATCGCCTCGCCCGGCTCTGCGGATGTCGTCGCAAATGCCGGCACCAGATCGCGCTGCTTTCCGCCCAGCAATTGATAGACGGGCACGCCGAGTGCCTTGCCCTTGATGTCGTGGAAAGCGATGTCCAGAGCCGCGATCGCTGCCGTCAGAACGCGGCCGCCTTCGAAATACTGGCTCCTATACATCTCCTGCCATAAAGCCCCGCACCGCATCGGATCCTTGCCCACCAGAAACTGCGAATAATGGTCGATTGCACCAGCAACCGCTTTTTCACGATAGGACAGGCCGGATTCGCCCCAACCATAGATGCCGCTGTCGGTTTCGACCTTGACGACCAGCTGGTTCCTGACGCCGACCCTGGCGATGTAAGGCTTGATGGCGGTGATTTTCATATGGGATTCCAGAAAGTTTGACGCGGTCTATCGAACGAGACCCAAAAGATCGTCGGGGCACATGCACGCGCCGCTGAGCGCAACCTCATCCAGCGGATGCGGCAGGCCCAGCGGGTGCGGGGCCAGATCAAAGTGACAGACCGCTTTGCTGATCGAAAACGTGAACCTGTTCGGCGGCGATGGCGGCTTCGAAAGGTGTGCCGTATCGTGCCGGGAAGGCGCCGTCGACGACAGCCGTCGCCGGTTCGCCGGCCAGGTTGAAGACGACATGGGTCTGCGCGCCGGTCGGCTCGACGACCAGCGTCTCGCCGCGCACAACACTGTCACCCGCCTGGCCCGCCTGCAGATGTTCCGGCCGGATACCCAGCTTGACCGCCTGTCCACGCCTTACCTTGCGCGCGGCAGACAGCTGGATATTTGTCCCGTCGGTCAGACGCGCGCTCGGCCCACCGTCTTGCGCATCCACAACGGCATCGAGAAAATTCATCGCAGGCGAGCCGATGAAGCCGGCCACGAACAGATTGCTTGGTGTGCGATAAAGCTCGAGCGGCGTGCCCACCTGTTCGATATGGCCGCCGTTCAGAACGACGATGCGATCGGCAAGGGTCATCGCCTCGATCTGGTCATGCGTGACATAGACCGAGGTCGTGCCGACCTTCTGGTGCAGTGTCTTGATCTCGGTGCGCATCTGCACACGCAGCTTGGCATCCAGGTTGGAAAGCGGCTCGTCGAAGAGGAACACCGCGGGGTCACGCACGATGGCACGGCCCATAGCCACGCGCTGGCGCTGACCGCCAGACAATTGACTCGGCTTGCGATCGAGAAGCTCGCCAAGTGCCAGCATCCGCGCGGCTTCGTTGACCTTTTTGTCGATGTCGGGCTTGGAGACGCCGGAAAGCTTCAGGTTGAAGCCCATGTTCTGCGCCACCGTCATGTGCGGGTAGAGTGCATAGGACTGAAAGACCATGGCGATGTTGCGCTCGCGCGGCGTCAATGCGTTGACCACCTTGTCTCCGATCAGCACTTCTCCATCGCTGATCTCCTCCAACCCGGCGATCATTCGCAAAAGCGTGGATTTTCCGCAGCCGGAAGGCCCGACCAGGGCAATGAATTCGCCGTCCTCGATCGAGAGCGAAACACCGTGGATCACCTCCAGCATGCCGTAGGCCTTGCGGATGTCCCTCAGTTCGACAGATGCCATTTTGCTCTCCGTATTTATGACTTGACCGCGCCAGCCGTCAGGCCCGCGATGATGTGCTTTTGTGCCAGGAAGAAGACGATGACTGTCGGCAGGATGGTCAGCGTGATGAAGGCGAGTACCAGTTGCCATTCCGTCCCGAATTCGCCGCGATAGACCATGATGCCGAGAGGCCACGGATATTTGCTTTCGGTGTTCAGCATGATCAGCGGCAGGATGTAGCTGTTCCAGCTGTTGACGAAGGTGACGATGCTGACCGTCGCAATGATGGGTCGCGACAAAGGCAGCGACACGTACCAGAAGAAGCGGATGTAACCGCAGCCATCGACAAATGCGGCTTGAAACAACTCGTCCGGCAGGTTGCGAAAGTAGTTGCGGAACAGAAGGATGCTCATGCCCAGCCCGAAGGCGACCTGGGGCAGGATGACCCCCCAATAGGAGTCGAGAAGGCCAAGGTCTCGGATCCGGATGAACAGCGGCAGGATGGCGGTTGCGACCGGGAACATCAGCCCGATCAGGAAATAGTTCATCAAGTGGCCGGCTCCGAAGAACCTCACATGGGCGAAGGTGAAGGCGGCCATGGCCGAAATGACCACGGTCAGGAATACGGTCATGGTGGCGATGAACAACGAATTCATCATCTGGCGCCAATAGCGCTCACCGAACAGGATGTCGGTGTAGTTCGACCAAATCCAGTCGGTCGGCAGTCCGAATGGACTGGTGCGCAGGTCGCCAAGCGACTTGAATCCCCCGAGCGCCGTCGTCACCAGCGGGACAAGGACAAGGGCCGCGACAAGCGAGAGCGAAACATAGAGATAGAGCCTGGTCGCGGCCGTTACTCTGACATCGGATTTCATATCAGTCATGGCGCATAAATATCCGTTTGTAGCCGAACGCCAGGGTGACGCAGATGACAAACAGCACCACGCCGACGGCGCTGCCGAGACCCACCTGCATTCGGGTGACACCATAGGTGAAAAGGAATGTGACCATGGTCTGCGTCGCATTGGACGGGCCACCGCCAGTCAGCGGCATGATCAGATCAAAAAGCTGCAGAGATCCGATGATGGCGAAGAAAACAGACAGCCTGACTGTCGACGATAGAAGCGGAAGCGTCACATAGCGGAACTTCTGCCATCCGGTGGCGCCGTCGATTTCCGCGGCCTCCAGGACGCTTTTGTCGATAGCCTGCAGGCCGGCGATGTAGAGCATCATGTGAAACCCGAAATATTTCCAGATGATCACGACAAGCACCGCGTAGATCGCCAGGTCGCGATCAGCCAGCACATAGGGCGTCTCGACGCCGAGGAATCCGGCAATCGCCGCAAGCAGGCCGTAGTCGCCGTCATAGACGAAGCGCCAGATCAGGCCGGCCGCGACATCGGCCAGAACATAGGGCAGGAAAAACACCAGCCGAAAAGCGACCACGCCCGGCAGCTTGTGCGCCAGCATCATCGCAAGCCAGATCGCCAGCGGGATCTGGGCCAACAGAGAGACCACGATGATCAGCCCGTTGTTGATCAGGGCCTGCGAGAAAGCTGCATTATTGAACAGGACAGTGAAGTTGCGGAGGCCGACAAATTCTGTCGGGGTGCCATAGCCGTTCCAGCGATACAGGCTATACCAGGCCGCCTCGCCCATCGGCAAAATGACGAAAAGTGTAAACAGCAGCAGTGCCGGCGGCAGGAACAGCACAAGGACGGGAAGTCGTCCGCGGGCAGTCGGGCTCTTGTGTCTGGCCCTGCTCGCCGGCGTGACCGGTCGAGCCGCTGCCATGGCGGTGGTATATGTCATGCTGGCTTTTCCTCCCTGCATGTAGGCCGCTCGAATGCCGCCGGCGCGAGGGCCGGCGGCATAACGTCAAAACATCAGTCGAGCTCGCGGGCGTCCTGGATCATCTGCGCGCCCTCCTCCGGCGACATCTGTCCGGCCAGGATTTCCACCGAGACGTCGTTCACGACGCGACCCACCGACGGTCCCAGATCCTGGTCGAAGAAATTCTGGTGCCATGTCGAGGCGGCCAACTGGTCGGCTGCTTCACGCATCAGCGGGTTCTTCAAAGCGTCCTCGGCACCGGTGGCAGCCGGGATGATCATACCGGCTGCAGCCATCTTGCGTTCCTGTTCTGGGCTTGTCAGGAAGTGGAGGAAATCGACGGCCTCAGGCGAGGCATTCTTGGTCACGGCCCAGCCGTTCAGTCCGCCCAGCGTATCGGTTACCTTGCCAACCCCGCCCTCAACGAGAGGGAACGGAAAGCGTCCGATGTTTTCGATCGCAAGCCCCTTGCCATCGCCCGCATTGTTGCGCTGGTTTGGTTCCGTATGTTCGAAGCCTAGCAGCATGGCGGCCTTGCCATCGCCGAACACGCCGAGTGTCTGCGGCCAGCTCGATCCAAGATATCCGCCCTGGAACGGCTCCAGCTTGCCGAGCTCGGCCAGTTGCTCACCCGCTTTGATGATCGTGGGGTCGAGGAAGCCGTCGCCCTCGTTGTTCTTCGCCTTGTCGAAAACCTCCTGGCCGCCATTGCGCATGACCAGATAGCTCCAGTAGAAATGCAGGGGCCACTTGTCGCCACCACCACCGGCAATCGGGGTAATACCGGCGTCCTTCAGTGTCTTCACCGCTTGCAGGAAGTCATCCCATGTCTTGATGTCCTCGGCCTTCAAGCCGGCTTTCTCGAACAGCGCCTTGTTGTAGAAGAAGCTGATCGTGCCCATGCGATACGGAACCGCATGGATCTTGCCGTCGAAGGTGAGGCCGTTCACAGCCGCCGGCTTATAGTTCTTAGCCCATGCACCGCCGTCGGCATTCATCGCTTCCGTCAGATCCATGAGCGCACCGGTTTCAGACTGCTGGCGCAGGACGCCACCGCCCCAGCTGTAAAAGAAGTCCGGAGCCGCGTCGGATTGCAGAAGCGTCGGCAGCTTCGCCTTGAACGCTTCATTTTCCAGGAACTGCAGCTGGACGTCTACATCCGGATGTTCGCCTTCGTATGCCGCCGCAATCTCCTCCCAGACCTGGATATAGGCCGGGACTGTCTCGACATGCATCCACTTCACGACCGTCTGAGCCGATGCAAGTCCTACTCCGCCCAGAAGTGCGACAGCTGTTGCAGCTGCCAGACCAACGAGACGTTTGGCGCCAACGGGCGCCTCACTAAAAAGATGCGTCATCCGGTTCTCCTCCCAAGGTGCGCATTTATTCCTCAACGCGTACAAAATCAGGCCAAGGACATCGCAATGTCAACTGACAAACTGCAAATTCTTACGAAATCTATTGACAAGAGGCGCCACCTAGCGGCTATTTTTGTCCCGATACCGAATATAATCATCAAGATGCGAGCGCCCACCCAGCAATGAAAACAGCCGATCCGGAATTGATGCGCGCCATCAATCGCTTCACCGTGCTGGATACGATCCGGCGCTTTGGCCCGATATCACGGGTGGAGATCAGCGAACGCTCGCAGCTATCGACCACCACAGTCTCCGCCATCACCGGCTCGCTTCTGGATGACGGCCTGATACTGACGCGACACGAAGGCGACATCCGCAATGTCGCGTCGAGAGGCAGGCCCCGGGTGATGCTGGAGCTAAACCCGGATGCCGCCCGTGTGGTCGGCGCCAAGATTGCCGCCAACCAGATGATTTTCGTCGTCACCGATTTCTGCGGCGAGGTCATTTCCCATCTTGCCCTGCCCGTCAGGATCACCCGGCAGCCGATCAGCGTGATCGCGGATCTGATCGAGGACGGGATTCGTCGGTGTGTCGTCGACGCCGGACTTGCCCTGGAGCAGGTCGACACCGTTTGCGTTGGCTTCCCGGGGGTCGTCGAGCACCGCACGGGGCTGGTGCGCTCAAGCCCGATCCTCAGCGAAGCGGACGTTGATTTCTCCACCGAGATGACAAAGCGGCTGAATGTGCCGACAATCGTCGAGAGCGATTCCCACGCCATCACACTCGCCCATCACTGGTTCGGCAAGGGACGCGATCTCGACGATCTGGTGCTGGTCTCTCTTGAGCAGACACTTGGTCTGGGGGTCCTGCATGGCGGACAACTCTTTCGCGGCGCCGGCGGTCTCAGCCACAATCTCGGCGACCTCGTCATGGGAAGTGGGCTGGCTGAAAGCGTTCGCCTTGCATCGGTTGCCGGCGAGGCCGCGATCCTCGGAGAGCAGGCGCCATACGGCAGGTTTGCCGATGCCGTGCGCCTTGGACGCGGCATGACGCTGGCCCAGGCGCTGATCGCGGCGGAGGACAACACGCTGATCCTGGCCGCGACACGCGCCGGCGAAGCAATCGGCATTGCCGTCGCCAATATCGTCACGCTTTTTGGTCCGCCACGCGTCATCATCGTTGGATCAAGCCTGTCGCTCGGCCCGTTGTTTATCAAGGCATTGTCTGATTCCTACAGGTCCGCCATCCCCTCCTCCATCAAGGAGATCGCCGAACTGGTCTTCGACGGATCAGAGGAACAGATGTGGGCACAAGGGGCTGCCGTCGTGGCGCTTTGCGAGCTTTACGAATCCCCTTGGGGGACCACAGGTCCGGCACCGGCGCCGCAATCGGCAAAAGCCTGACTTTATAAAAACAACCTTGGGAGGTAGTATGGAAAAGGTGGGTATTGGTGTTATTGGCTGCGGAAACATTTCCTCGGCCTATCTGAAGGCGATGGCCTCCTTCCCGATCCTGGATGTGAGGGGCATTGCGGATCTCAATCGCGATCTTGCCAACCAGCGCGCGGCAGAATTCAACCTGACGGCACGATCGGTCGACGAACTGCTTGCGGACCCGGCTATCGAGATCATCGTCAACCTTACCATCCCGAAGGCGCATGTTGCGGTTGCGATGCAGGTCCTCGAAGCAGGCAAGCATACCTATTCGGAAAAGCCGCTGGGCATCAACTTCAAGGAGGGCCAGGCGCTGGCTGCCGCGGCCAAGGCAAAAGGGCTGCGCATTGGCGCGGCACCGGACACATTCCTCGGCGGCTCGCACCAGACGGCACGCGCACTGGTTGATTCCGGCGCTCTCGGCATTCCGGTCGGAGGGACCGCGACCTTCATGTGTCCCGGCCATGAACGCTGGCATCCCAACCCCGACTTCTACTACGAGACTGGCGGCGGCCCGATGCTCGACATGGGACCCTACTACATCACCGACCTCGTCAATCTGCTCGGGCCGGTCTCCCAGGTGGCCGGCTTTGCGACTGCGCCGCGCAAGGAGCGCCTGATCACCAGCGAACCGCGCAAGGGCGAACACATCCCGGTTCACGTTGCGACCCATGTGGCCGGCGTACTGGCGTTTGAATCCGGCGCGATCATCCAGATCGGCATGAGCTTCGATGTTGCCGGTCACAAGCATGTTCCGCTGGAGCTCTACGGCACGGAAGGCACCCTGATCGTGCCCGATCCGAACCACTTCGGTGGCCAGGTCGAGTTTCTGAAAAAGGGCGGCACTTTCGAGCCGCAGGAAACCACGCAACCCTATGCCGATGGCAACTACCGCTCCATCGGCGTGGCCGACATGGCCCATGCCATTCGCTCGAACCGACCGCACCGCGCCAATGGCGATCTCGCCCTGCATGTGCTGGAAGTGATGGAAGCATTCCAGCGGGCAGCTGAAAGCGGCACAACGATCAAGATCAACACCAAGACCGAGCGTCCGGCACCCCTGTCTGATTCGCTGAGCGACGGCCAACTGGCCCGCTGACACTGGAGGAATGAAACATGCGTGAAGCCCTGATCGTCTGGGGTGGCTGGAGCGGCCACGAACCGGAACAATGCGCCGAAATCATCCGCGACATGCTGCAGGAGGGTGGCTTCAAGGTCTATGTCGAGCGCAGCACCGAAGCGTTTGCCGATCCCTCGATCCACGACCTCTCGCTGATCGTGCCGATCATGACGATGTCGAAGATCGAAAAGGAGGAGGCGAAAAACCTTGCTACCGCCATTGAAAATGGCGTGGGTTTCGCCGGCTATCATGGAGGCGCCGGCGATGCGTTCCGGGAATGCGTCGAATACCAGTTCATCGTCGGGGGGCAATGGGTCGCCCACCCGGGTAACATCATCGACTACACGGTCAACATCACGCGACCCGACGACCCGCTGATGAAAGACATGACGGATTTTCCCTACCGGTCAGAGCAATATTACATGCATGTCGACCCATCCAACGAGGTTCTCGCGACAACCACCTTCACCGGCGATCATGCCTGGTGGATAGACGGTGTCGTCATGCCGGTAGTGTGGAAACGCAACTACGGAAAAGGCCGGGTCTTTTATTCGGCGCTGGGGCACGTCGCTGCGGAATTCCAAGTTCCGCAGATGCGCGAGATCTTTCGCCGCGGGGCCGACTGGGCAGCGCGGTAACGCGAAACGCGAAACGCCAAAGGTAACGCCGGCTTACCGTTGAAGCCCTCCTCGAATGCGATTGCCTATGGCGATCGCATTCGAGGAGGGCTTCGATCTGTCGACCGTGCGGCTGGTTTTCACGGCATGACTGCGCAAAGACAGGCATTGCCGAACAGGACGCAGCCACGGACCAATGGGGGCAACGCCCCTCCTTTGCCGCACGGCAACTCCTCTGATTTTTCATTATTTTCGGGCAGGAAGCAGACGCCATTGCCGCGCGATCACGGCCGCACCGTCCGCCCCTCGCTTTAGCTGGGGTTTGCGCTGATCCCCGTCTCTTTCAAGGTGACACACGACGTTCGCCGGGCAATGAATAAGGTTCATGCCGAGCCTAAACCGGCCATCGGTGATGGCAGTCACTGGCCATGGTCACGTTTGCCAACCAGTATGTCGGTCAAGGATTTGAGCCCCGCCGATGGCGGGCCTCGTTTGAAGTTGGAGGAGGAAAACCCATGAAGATAACCGGACTTGAAACTGTGCGTATTGCCGAGCGCGCCAATCTGCTTTGGCTGCTGGTCCATACGAATGAAGGGATTACGGGTCTCGGTGAAACCTTCTTTGGCGCGGAAACGGTTGAAGCCTATGTGCATGAATATATCGCGCCACGTGTGATCGGTCGCGATCCGCTGCAGATTGATCTTCTGGCCGCAGACCTCGTCGGCTATCTCGGTTTTCGCTCGTCCGGCGCGGAGGTGCGCGGCAATTCCGCGTTCGACATCGCGCTCTGGGACATTTTCGGCAAGGCGACGGGCATGCCGATCGCACAGCTGCTGGGCGGCTTCACCCGCCAGGAAATCCGCACCTACAACACCTGCGCAGGCACCGAATACATCAAGAAAGCAACCGGACAGACGACCGCCAATTACGGCCTGTCCGAGGGACGCGACTATGACGACCTGAACGGCTTTCTGCACAATGCCGACGAACTCGCCCATTCCCTGCTCGAAGAGGGGATCACGGCGATGAAGATCTGGCCTTTCGACGCCGCCGCGGAAAAGTCCCGCGGCCAATATATCTCGATGCCGGACCTGAAACAGGCGCTTCAGCCATTTGAAAAAATCCGCGCCGCTGTTGGCGACAAGATGGACATCATGGTCGAGTTCCACTCGATGTGGCAATTGTTGCCGGCCATGCAGATCGCCAAGGCGCTGACACCTTACCAGACATTCTGGCATGAAGATCCGATCAAGATGGACAGCCTGTCCAGTCTTGCCCGCTATGCCGCGGTTTCGCCGGCCCCCATTTCGGCGTCAGAAACGCTGGGTTCTCGCTGGGCCTTCCGCGACCTGCTGGAAACGGGTGCCGCCGGTGTGATGATGCTCGACATTTCCTGGTGCGGCGGCCTGTCGGAGGCACGCAAGATTGCCTCGATGGCCGAGGCCTGGCATCTGCCGGTCGCGCCGCATGACTGCACCGGTCCGGTCGTGCTATGCGCCTCGACACACCTGTCGCTCAACGCGCCGAATGCGCTGGTCCAGGAAAGCGTGCGCGCGTTCTATCGCACCTGGTACCGCGATCTGGTCACGGCTCTGCCGGAAGTGAAAAATGGCATGATCACCGTGCCGCCTGGCCCGGGCCTTGGCATGGAGCTCAATCCTGAACTGGATCGGGCCTTTACAGTCAGCCGCCGCCTTTCGGATGCGGCCAGCCTGTAAGACCAAAATCAAAAAGACATATTGGGAGGAATTACGTGACGACTTTAGAAACCCGTGCCACTGCACCGGGGGCTTCGGCCATGACAGGTCCGCTGATCATGCTGCTCGGCATGCTGATGTTTGCGCTCAATGACGCAATGGGCAAATGGCTGGTGGCAAGCTACGGATTGGGCCAGGTTATCCTGATCCGCAGCCTGGCCGCGCTTGTCATTCTGGCGCCGTTCCTGTGGAAGGCCGGCCTGCGGTCCGTGACTTCGGCAGAAAATCCATGGATGCAGTTTGCCCGCGTAGCCTTGTCGACCATGGAGGTGTTCTGCTTCTACTATGCGGTGATGTATCTGCCGCTGGCGGATGTGATGACCTACTGGCTGGCAGCCCCGATCTACGTGGCGGCTGCATCGCCGCTGCTGCTCGGCGAGAAAGTCGGCTGGCGGCGCTGGTGCGCGATCGCGGCCGGCTTTGTCGGCGTCATCATCACGCTGGAGCCGTCGGCGGCAATGTTCACCCTGCCGGCATTGATCTCGATCGTCGGCAGCGGTGCCTTCGCCTTCATGCTCCTGTCAGGCCGCAGCCTGCGCAACACGCCGGACAAGACCCTGGTCTTCTTTCAGGTGGGAGGTGCAGCCCTTGCCGGCCTCGCCTTCGCACCGTTTGACTGGGCACCGATTTCCTCCGGCATCGACCTGGCGTTGCTCGGGCTGCTGGGCATTGTCGCGATGGCGGCCCATATGCTGGTCAATCGCGCCTTGAAGATTTCGGACGCGGCAACGGTCGCACCGCTTCAATACACGCTGCTTTTGTGGGCAGTGGTGTTCGGATGGATGTTCTTTGGCGATGTGCCCCGGTTGAGCATGATGCTGGGTGCCGGCCTGATCGTCGCGTCTGGCCTGTTCATCTTCTTCCGCGAACGGCAACTCAAGGCACGCGACGCAGTTTCACCGGCTGTCGTGGAGTGAGGTCTGCGCCTGGATTGCGGTCCGAACGGCCATGAAAAAGGGGGCCGAAGCGCATGGCTTCGGTCCCCTCTCTTCTCAAGTCCAATGCGGCCAGACGATTACTTGCGGATCGCAGCCAGCTCGGCAATGATCGCATCAACCACGTCGGCGCCGATTTCAGCCTTGTGCTTTTCGTAGACAACCATAGACTTTTCGCGAATACGTGCCTGCTCTTCCGGCGACAGGACGTTCACTTCCAGACCGGCGGCCTTGATCTTTTCGAGCGAGGTCTTGTTCAGTTCCTGGATAACCTTGCGCTCTTCATCACGGCCAACAACGGCACATTCACGAAGGGCAGCCTGCTCTTCGGGCGTGTAGGTGTCGAAGATCGCCTTGGAGAACAGAAGCAGGAATGGCGTATAGGCGTGGTTGGTCTCGGTGATGTATTTCTGCACTTCGTAGAACTTCGACGTGTCGATCGTCACATAGGGATTTTCCTGTGCGTCGATCGCATTGGTTTCCAGCGCCGAGAAGACTTCGCCGAATGCCATCGGCGTGGCGTTCGCACCAAGGTTCTGGAAGGTGTCGAGGAAGATGTTGTTCTGCATGACGCGAACCTTCATGCCCGAGAAGTCTTCCCACTTGGTGACCGGGCGAACCGAGTTCGACAGGTTGCGGAAACCGTTTTCCCAATAGGCCAGATTGACCAGGCCAGCGGCTTCCAGCTTCTCGTTCATCATGTCGCCGAACTTACCATCAAGCACGGTATAGGCTTCCTGCGGCGTGCCGAACAGGAACGGCAGGTCGAAGACGCCAAGCGCCGGGATGATGCCGACGAGCGGCGAAGACGAGGTGACAACGCCTTCCTGAACGCCGGAACGCAGCGCCTGGGTTGCCTGAAGGTCGCCGCCAAGTGCGCCGCCCCAGAATGCGGTGATCTTCAGCTTGCCGCCCGACTTCTCGTCCAGGCAGGCCTGCATCGCCTTGATGCCGTTGCCGACCGGATGGTCGGCATTGATGCCGTTGGAAATGCGGATGTTGCGGTCGTTGAACTCGGCAAACGCCGGAGCGGCAGCCGACAGGCCGAACGCGATCGCAGTGGTGGCTAGAAGCAGTTTTCTCATAATATCCTCCCAGGATGGTTAAGTGAGACTGTTGGGCTCGCCGGCTGTTAACGCAGCCATTGAGCAGGCACGATGACGATGTCCGGGAACAGGACAAGGACAAAAAGAACGAAAACCTGGGCAGCCAGGAACGGCAACACGCCGATCGTGACCTTGCCGAGCGGTACGCGACCGACGCCGCTGACGACGTTGAGAACAACGCCAACCGGGGGTGTCAGAAGACCGATGCAGGTGTTCATGATGAACATCACACCGAAATAGACGGGATCGATGCCGGCCTGCTTGATGATCGGCATCAGAACCGGTGTCAGGATCAGAATGGTCGGCGTCAGGTCAAGCGCCGTGCCGACAACGAGCACGAGCAACATGATCACGAACATCAGCAGGATCGGACGATCGATCAGCGGTTCGATATAGCCTGTGATTTCAGCCGGAATATTTGCGGCCGTGATCAGCCAGGCGGAAACCAGAGCGGCGCAGACCAGGAACATGACTACAGCCGTGGTTTTTGCAGCCTGGAGGATAACACGCGGCAATTCCCGCAGACTGAGTTCCCGGTAGATGAATACACCGACGAACAAGGCATAGGCGGCGGCAACGACAGCCGCTTCCGTCGGCGTTACGATGCCGGCCTTGATGCCGCCGAGGATAATGACCGGCATGCCAAGCGCCCAGAGCGCACGCGCGGTCACCTGCATACGTTCCTTCATGGACGTGCGGGGAAGTGTCTGGACATTGTCCTTGCGAGCAACAATCAGCCACGTCACGATGAGCGCGACGCCCATCAGCAAACCAGGCACGATGCCGGCCATGAACAGTTGAGTAATGGACACATTGGCTGCGACGCCGAAGACGATGAACGCCATGGACGGCGGGATGACCGGTGCAATGATGCCGCCTGCCGCAATGAGGCCTGCGGAGCGGGGCACATTATAGCCGGCCTTGGCCATCATCGGGATGAGGATGGCGGCAAGTGCCGCGGTGTCTGCCGCAGCCGATCCCGAAATGCTGGCCATGATGATGGCAGCCATGATTGCGACGATGCCGAGACCGCCACGGATGTGGCCGACACAGGCGATGGCAAAATCGATGATGCGGCGAGACAGGCCACCGGCATTCATCAATTCGCCTGCAAGGATGAAGAAGGGAATTGCCAGAAGAGTAAAGGTATCGGCACCGGCGATCATGTTCTGCGCAATGATCTGCGAATTGAACATGCCCATGAACCACATGAGCACGACGCCGCAGAACATCAGCGAGAAGGCAACCGGCACACCGATGGCCATGGCTCCGACGAGCGAAGCGATGAAAACAAGCAAAGTCATTGGCTGCGCTCCGCCATCTGTTCGGCAGTGAGGTTCTCGCCGGCAAAGGCGGCGATTTCTTCGTCGGTAACCCGGCCCGTCAGCAAACGGATCAGGCGTTCGAGCGCAATGATCACGACGCCTGCACCGGTGAAGAAACCAATGCCATAGACCCAGATCATCGAAATCTTGGTGACCGGTGCATCCATGCTGGCATTGATCGGCACCTGGTTCCAGGTGCCCCAGAAGAAGATGGCCGACACGCCGATGATAATGATGTTCGAGAGGATCATGCAGACGATACGGCCCTGGCGGCCAAGCATCATCACCAGTGTTTCCACGCCGACATGCCCATGTTCGCGAAAAGCGACCACTGCCCCGATGAAAGTCAGCCAGACAAAGAAGTAGCGCGACATCTCATCCGACACATTCAGGCCTGAGTTAAACCCATAGCGCAGGATCACATTGACGAAGACCATGATCGCCATGCCCGAGAGCAGGATGATCAGCAGGAGTTCAAGGAAGCGGTAGAAAAGGTCTATTGCCCTTTGCATAATGTCCCTCACGCTTTTTCCAGAAGACCACGACCGGCCAGGTTGCGAATGAGTGCGCTCACGCCAAAGGTCCATTCCGGGCAGGCATCGCTGCGCTCGACCCAGTTCACCAGGCGACCGAGCTTGCTCGTCGAGATTTCGACCCTGTCGCCGACCTCATGGGTGAAGCCAAGGCCCACGCCGCGCCGATCCTTGACCGGGGCAAACATCGTGCCGAGAAAAAGCACCGCCCCATCCGGATACTGATGATTGCGGTTCATGAGTTGCGATGCAAGGTTTTCCGGCGAGCGGCTGATGGCTTCCATCGGGCTCTCGCCGGTCATTTCGAAACCGTCATCACCGGACACCCGAAGTGCCACCCGGACACGGCGCAGGTCGTCCATCGTGAAGGCGTCATCAAAGAGCCGGATGAACGGACCGATCGAGCAGGATGCATTGTTGTCCTTGGCCTTGCCGAGCAGCAGCGCCGAACGTCCCTCCACATCGCGCAGGTTCACGTCATTGCCGAGCGTGGCGCCGACGATCGTGCCGTCTGAGCGGAGCGCGAGCACGACTTCAGGCTCGGGGTTGTTCCATTGCGAAATCGGATGAATACCGACAAGCGCGCCGCAGCCGACGGACGACATCGGCTGGGACTTGGTGAAAATCTCGGCGTCAGGGCCGATACCTACTTCCAGATATTGCGACCACAGGCCCATGTCCTGCAGCAGAGCCTTGACCTTGGCTGCCTGTTCGGAGCCGGCCACAAGTCCGCGCAGACTGTCACCGAGAACGGGCGCAAGCTTGCCGCGGATCGCCTGGGCACGGAGAGGGTCACCTTTCGCCTGCTCTTCGATCACCCGCTCCAACATGCTGTCGGCAAAGGTTACACCGGCAGCCTTGACCGCCTGCAGGTCGATCGGCGCCAGGACCATGCCCTTATCGCCGGACAGGAAGTCATCGAGGCTGCCGAGGTCAGTCAGTTCAGACGTCGGGGATGCTTTTCGCAGGAGATCAGCAAGGTTATCTTTCTCAAGCAGTGCCGACATGGTTGCGGCCATCATCGTCAGATCCAGAACGCGGCCGCCGGAGATCATGACCGGGCATGGGCCAGCGCTTGCCTTCGACCAGACGCGCCCAACGAGAAGCGCATTGGCTGCGTCTTCGGGTAAGACGGATTCTGCACGCAGTACACGTTCGGAATTCAAATGCAGTCCTCCACACTATCCAGGACGAGCGTGCCCTCCAGCACCACTTGCCCTATTGTCAGGATGTCTGACAACGCTCCGCCAGCGTTTTTAATGCCACTTGCCCGACCTGTCCAGAGCCTAAGGCGCAAAGCCCGCAAAAACCTGTTTGCAGCTCATATCGGCCACTTAGCCGTCCGCAAGGCTCAGAATATTTCCAGCGTCAGGTCGAGTCGGCCGGCGGCCCCCATCAGGTGGTCGTGCATTGCCGCCCGAGCCTTCAAGGGATCGCGCGTCACCACAGCATCGCGAATGGCCACGTGTTCTGCAATCGTGATCTCGACGATTTCCTCAAGTATGGCGGCGGCGCGAGCTGCATTGATGGCCAGGCTGATGCGCTCGGCGATGAAACCGATGAACAGCGGAAAATACTCGTTATGGGTAGCAGCCGCCAGCGTCCTGTGAAAAATCAGGTCGGCAACGATACCCTGATCGGTCCATTTCTCGGCACCGGTCATCTGGGCAAGCGAGGCGTCCAGTTTCTTCAGATCGTCGTCATCGTGATGGACGGCAGCAAGACCCGCCGCCTCGATTTCCAAGGGGATGCGCAACTGGAAAAGGCTGCGAAAGCTGTCGCGATGGTGAAGATCTGTCTGCTCAATACGGATGGAGCCCCGCCCCATGCCTTCGATGACAAAGGCGCCCACACCCTGGCGGGTATCGACCAGTCCCTCGTTGCGCAACTGGGCGATTGCCTCGCGCACAACGGAGCGGCTGACGCCGAATGTCTTGGCCAGGATATGTTCGGTCGGCAGTTTCTCACCCGGCTTGATCCGGCCCTCGGCAATTTCCTTGCCGATATGGCCGGCAATGCGTGCCGGGAGATGTTCGATCCGTCTGATCTGGCTGAAATCCGCCGTCATGTTGGTGTCCGTCCCTGATGATGCCAGACTATTCTACGATATGCCGGGGAAATTCAATTGGCAGCCCGGGTTCATCACCATCGCCGGATCGATGGCCTGCTTCAGGGCGGTCAGCAATGCGCGTCGCGAGGGATCGAGGCGCTCCTCGAAATCGGCACGCTTCAGGCGACCGATACCGTGCTCGGCGCTGATGCTGCCATGGTAGTCGTCCAGCACCCTGTTCACCACGGTCTTCGCCTCGTAGATCCTGGCTGCGATCTCGGCCGGCGAGCTGCCGGATGGTGGCAGAACGTTCAGATGCACATTGCCGTCACCGACATGGCCATAGGACACGCTGATGCAATCGGGAAGCGCTTCCGATACGGCCTGCTCCGCATCGCGGACAAAATCTGCAAGACGCGAAAGCGGAACGGATATGTCGGTGCGCATATGCGGTCCACGCTTGGCCTGCCCCTCGTTCATGCCTTCGCGGAACAGCCAGAGATTACGCGCCTGCGCCTGCGATGCGGCAATGACGCCGTCAACAACGAGACCGTCCTCCATCACGCCACCGAGGAAGCGCTCCATCAGGTCGGCGATATCGACGAGACCTGAGCCGGAAATCTCCATCAGCACATAGGCTGGATAGTCACCGGCAATTGGCATGGCCAGATCCGGGATTGCTTCCCTCGCCAGGACAAAGGCAAGCGGCGGCATGAACTCGAAGGCCGACATCAGGTCGCAGCAATCGCGGCGGGCGCGTCGATAGAGCGTGATGGCATCGTCGAGCGAATTCAGCCCGAGCAATGCCGTAGCCACCTGGTCGGGAGAAGGCATCAGCTTGATCGACACCGCGGTGATAATGCCGAGCGTGCCTTCCGCACCGATGAAGATCTGCTTCAGGTCGACACCACGATTGTCCTTGCGCAGGGTCGACAATCCATTGAAAATACTGCCGTCCGGCAGGACGACCTCCAAGCCGAGCACCAACTCGCGGGTCATGCCATAGCGCAACACATTGATACCGCCGGCATTGGTCGAGACATTTCCGCCGATCCGGCAGGACCCCTGCGCGCCGAGCGCCAGCGGGAAATACATTCCCTTCTCGGCGACTGCGTCCTTTACCTCGGAAAGGATACAGCCTGCCTCGACAACGGCCGAAAAATCATCGGTGTCAATGTTGCGGATCGCGGACATTCGTTCGAGGCTAAGGACCACCTGGGTTGCGGGCTGATCGGGCACGCCACCATGCACCAGGCCGGTATTTCCCCCTTGAGGAACGATCGAAAGCCTGAGCTCCCGGCAGATGAGAACAGCAGCGGCAACCTCTGCCGTCGAGCGTGGTCGCAGCACCGCAATGGCGCCGCTGGCGACGTCACCGTGCCAGTCGCGGCAGAAGCGCATCATCTCGTCCGGCTGTGTCAGCACCATGTCGCTGGTCAGTGCGGCACGCAGGGATGCCTGCAATTGAGCGGATGTACTCATGACCTCGGCCTGCATTGTCTTGCCCTTCGCTCCGACTGCCCCATCGAAACCAACGGTCCTCAGTCCTTGCAGACCGGGCGTGTATTTCATGGGCAATCAAACTATTCTGTTTTCAAGCGAAGCATATAAGGTTATCAGACAACCTTACAATCAAAATTTTTCTGTCTTTCGCCGAGCCGGCTCGGTGAAATCTCAGAGTTGAAACCAGGGAGGAGAGACCTGATGCATATCCTGATCATCGGCGCAGCCGGTATGGTTGGCCGCAAACTTGCCGCCAGACTGACTGCGGACGGCCAACTCGGCGGCAAGCCGATTACCGAGATGACCTTGGTAGATGTCGTCACACCTGAGGCCCCAGCGGGCTTTACTGGAACGGTCCATGCCAAGGAGGCAGACCTTTCTGCTCCTGGTGAAGCCCAATCGCTCGTGGCCGCCCGGCCCGATGCCATTTTCCATCTGGCCGCGATCGTCTCCGGCGAAGCCGAACTCGATTTCGAGAAGGGCTACCGGATCAATCTGGATGGTACGCGCTATCTGTTCGACGCCATCCGCCTCGCCAATGGCGTGGACGGCTACAAGCCGCGCGTCGTCTTCACCTCGTCGATCGCGGTCGTCGGCGCACCCCTGCCCTATCCGATCCCGGACGAGTATCACACGACGCCGCTGACCAGCTACGGCACCCAGAAGGCGATCTGTGAACTGCTTCTGTCCGACTACAGCCGTCGCGGCTTCTTTGACGGCATCGCCATCCGCCTGCCGACGATCTGCATTCGTCCCGGCACGCCGAACAAGGCAGCCTCCGGCTTCTTCTCCAACATCCTGCGCGAGCCGCTGGTCGGCAAGCAAGCCATTCTGCCGGTGTCCGACGATGTTCGCCATTGGCACACCTCGCCGCGCTCGGCCGTCGGTTTCCTCATCCATGGGGCTACCATCGATCTGGAAAAGGTCGGCCCGCGTCGGGCTCTTTCCATGCCGGGGCTCAGTGCCACGGTCGGCGAACAGATCGAGGCACTGCGCCGCGTCGCCGGCGACAAGGCCGTCGCATTGATCCGCCGCGAGCCGGACGAGATGATCATCAAGATGGTCGCCGGCTGGGCTCCCGGCTTTGAGGCAACACGTGCAAAAGCGCTTGGCTTTACCGCCGAAACCTCCTTTGATGAAATCATCCGCGTGCATATCGAGGATGAACTGGGAGGAAAACTGTGAGCGAAACTGATCGGGGCGAAGACCATCCGCGCCGGATTGCCTTTCTCGGAACCGGGCTGATGGGCGCACCGATGGTGCGACGGCTGCTGGCAGCCGGCCATCAGGTCACGGTCTGGAACCGTGATCGTTCCAAGGCGGATGCCCTCGTCTCCGACGGCGCTATCGTCGCTGCGACGGCTGCAGACGCTGTCAAAGGTTGCGACATCGTTTTCACCATGCTGAGCGACGGCAAAGCCGTCGATCAGGTCTTGTTTGATGGCGGCGTTGCCGGCGCCCTTGCTGAAGGCGCCGTTGTCGTCGACAGCAGTTCCATCTCGCCGCCGATTGCCAAGGATCACGCAGCGCGCCTGAAGGCGCTCGGCGTCGCGCATGTCGATGCGCCCGTCTCGGGCGGCGTGGTCGGTGCAGAGGCGGGAACGCTCGCCATCATGGCCGGCGGTGACGCCGGTGTGATCGAGGGGCTTGCGGACGTGTTTGCGGCGCTCGGCCGGGTAACCCATGTCGGTCCCTCCGGCGCGGGCCAGATCTGCAAGCTTGCCAATCAGCAGATCGTCGCGATCACCATCGGCGCTGTTGCCGAGGCGATGATTCTGGTCGAAGCCGGCGGGGCAAGCCGCGAAAAATTCCGCGATGCCATTCGCGGCGGTTTTGCCGAAAGCCGGATCCTGGAATTGCATGGTGCGCGCATGGTCAAGCGTGACTTCAAGCCCGGTGGACCGTCAAGGCTGCAGTTGAAGGACCTGGACGCGGTAAAGGCGATGGCCGATCGATTTTCACTGGATCTTCCGCTGACCGAGCAGGTGCGCCGCGAGTTTTCCGACTTTGTCACCGGAGGTGGCGGCGACACGGACCACAGCGGCCTGTTGCTGCATCTGGAAGCGATGAATGCCGCCAAGGGCGGGGAGGAAAACAATGGCTGAGGACAACAAGACGTCACGCCGCCTGCGCTCGCAGGACTGGTTCGACAATCCCGATCATCTCGACATGACCGCGCTCTATCTCGAGCGCTTCATGAATTATGGCACCACGCCCGAAGAGCTGCGCTCCGGCAAGCCGATCATCGGCATTGCCCAGTCGGGCAGCGATATCAACCCCTGCAACCGCCACCATATCGAGCTTGCCAAGCGCATCCGCGACGGCATTCGCGATGCCGGCGGTATTCCGATCGAATTTCCAACACATCCGCTCTTCGAGAACTGCAAACGGCCGACAGCCGCATTAGACCGAAACCTTGCCTATCTGGGCCTCGTCGAGATCCTCTACGGCTATCCGCTCGATGGTGTCGTTCTGACCACCGGCTGCGACAAGACCACGCCCTCGGCTCTGATGGCGGCCTCGACCGTCGATATTCCGGCGATCGTCTTTTCCGGCGGCCCTATGCTTGACGGCTGGCATGACGGCGATCTGGTCGGATCCGGCACCGTCATCTGGCGGTCGCGGCGCAAATATGCGGCAGGCGAGATCACCCGTGAGGAATTCCTCCAGTCGGCGCTCGATTCGGCACCTTCGATCGGCCACTGCAACACCATGGGCACAGCCTCGACGATGAATGCCATGGCGGAAGCGCTTGGCATGTCGCTGACCGGCTGCGCAGCCATTCCGGCTGCCTATCGCGAGCGTGGCCAGATGGCTTATCGCACCGGACGTCGCGCTGTCGAACTGGTGCAGCAGGATATCAAACCGTCGGATATTCTGACGCGCGAGGCTTTCCTGAACGCAATCAGGGTCAATTCGGCGATCGGCGGCTCGACCAACGCGCAGCCGCATCTGGCCGCCATGGCCAAGCATGCCGGCGTCGATCTGTATCCGGACGACTGGCAGACGCATGGCTTCGACATTCCGCTGCTGGCCAACGTGCAGCCGGCTGGTGCCTATCTCGGCGAGCGTTTCCACCGAGCTGGCGGCGTTCCCGCCATCATGTGGGAACTCTTGCAGGCGGGCAAACTGGCGGGCGGCTGTCCGACGGTGACCGGCAAGACCATGGCGGAAAACCTGGAGGGCCGGGAAGCCACCGATCGCGAGGTCATCCTGCCTTTCGACGCACCGCTGAAAGAGCGAGCCGGCTTCCTGGTGCTGAAGGGCAATCTCTTCGATTTCGCCATCATGAAGATGAGCGTCATCTCGGCCGGCTTCCGCGAAAGGTACCTCAGTGAACCGGGCAAGGAAGGCGTTTTCGACGGCAAGGCCGTGGTCTTCGATGGCTCCGAAGATTATCACAAGCGCATCAACGATCCGGACCTTGATATCGACGAGCGCACGATCCTGGTCATCCGTGGTGCCGGACCGCTCGGCTGGCCGGGCTCTGCCGAGGTGGTCAACATGCAGCCGCCGGATCACCTGATCAAGAAGGGTATCCTCAGCCTGCCGACGATCGGCGACGGTCGCCAGTCCGGTACGGCCGACAGCCCGTCAATCCTCAACGCCTCGCCCGAAAGTGCTGCCGGCGGTGGTCTTGCCTATATCCGCAGCGGCGACATCATCCGCATCGATTTCAACCAGGGGCGCTGCGACATGCTCGTCGAACAGGATGAGATCGATCGCCGCAAGGCAGACGGCATTCCCGCCGTTCCCGCCGATGCGACGCCCTGGCAGATGCTCTACCGGCGCACCGTCACACAACTTGCCGATGGTGCCGTCATCGAAGGCGCTCCTGCGTTCCGGAAGCTGGCTGAAAAGCTGCCGCGACACAATCACTGAGCATGGAGACGTCCCGTGCAGCAAGGGCAACCATTGCATTGCCCTTGCTGCACGGCTTTCCTACACGCTTGTGTGTCCAGCGAAATCCATCACCCTCACGGCAATCGATGGATTTGCACCTCCGGAACCACCGTCTTGGCAAGCTCGCAAAGATGCCAGTGGTGGGTGAGATAGATCACCTGGCCGATATTCGACATCTCGCCCAGAAGCCGGAAGACCTCGGTCGAACGGGGGTCGTCGAAGCTCTCCATGATGTCGTCGGCAACAAAAGGTACCGCCGGACGAACGGCGGCAAACTCCTCGTAGCCCGCCAGGCGCAGCGCCAGATAGAGCTGGAACTGCGTGCCTGTCGACATGGTCTCGGCCAGTTTAGATCCGCCGTCCTGTGTGACGCCGATCAGGATTTCCCTGTCCTTGTCGAACTGCGTGGCGAGGCCTGAATAATTTCCGCCCGTGATCAGGCGGAAGGCTTGGGACGCCCGGTTCATCATCGAGCTGCGGTGCTTTTCGCGGTAGGTATGCAAGGCCTGTTCGGCCGCAAAGATCCCGGCTTTCAGTGTCAGATAGCGTCCGGCAAGCTCCTCGATTTCGAGGAAGATTGTCCTCCGTCTGGCCTCGATACGCGCCACGGTGTCGTCACCGCCGACCGCGTCGAGCTTATCCGTGGCGCGGGTCATCTCGGCATAGAGGTCTCGCGCCCGGTCTGTCAGATCCTCGATGCGGGCCGATAGCTCAGCGACTTCGTGTTCGACGCCATGGGTGTCGGTGTCCGACAGGCGCTTTTCCGCCTCCGCAAAGCTCGTTGTTCTGAGGCTCTGGGCAATCTGCTCCCTGAGCGCGATGATACGGGATTCAACCCTCTCCCTTTCCTTTGCCTGATCCAGAAAACCAGCAACGGCGGTCAGTGTATCGGTGCCGAAATAGGCCGTCAGTTCGGTCTTGCGCGCAGTGTGCACGGCAAGGTCCGTAGCAAGACCAGCCCGCTGCGCCCTCAGGTTTGAAAGCTCGACTTGCTTGTCGTGCACGATCTGCTGATTCCGCAGTGCAGTTTTGTGGCGTTCGAGCAATCGAGCGGCCGCCGACAATGGATCATCCGCTGAACCACCATCATCGAATTGGCTCAGCAAGGCGGCGACTTCGGTTCGAAACTGCGCCTGGTCTCGCTCCATGGCGCTGACACGCTGCGCCATATCCAGGCGTTCCCTCAATATGCCGGGCAGTTTCGCCAACACCTGCAGAATTTCCCGGATCGCGGCGACCGAGCCAGCCTTGTCGGACAGCCAGGTGTTGCCCAGCGCCTCGCGCCAGCCTGCCTGCCAGCTCTCTGCGTTTGCCTGCGCTTGCCGCCAGTCACGCTCGCGTTCCGTCAATTCCCGCGAAAGGTCCGTCGCCGACTTCTCGTGGCGCGCCCTCGCATCAGAATCCGCCCTGTGTCGGACCAAAAGATCGTTCGCCGCCACAACCAGTACATCAAGAGATGCGTCATGGAGTTTTTTTTCGTCGGTCGCTGTCGGCCGGGCTTTAGCCAATCCGGCCAGAAGCTCGGCGTGATATCGATCGAGCTCCGCATGGATGTCGGCAATTGCCGCGTCGGCCTGATACAGGTCGTCTTGTGCAGACAACGCGTCGAGGCGCCGCGCCGCCCAGCTCTCCAGTGTCGCCAACCGCTCCAGCGCATCATCTTGCGTGATCAACATCTCCGGCAGGAAGGCTGCAATCGTTTGCGCCAGTGCCGCATACTCGGACTGCGCCTCATCGAGCAAGTGCGCCTGTCTTTCGATGGCGGCCGTGTTTTCAGCCGACCTTTGTTGCAACTGGCGAAGACCGGCCAGGTCGTGGGCATGCGCCAGGCGGCTGGCAGACACAGCGTCGTCACGGCGCATGAGCGCCTCAAATGACATTGCCGTCTCCATATCGAGCGCGCCGAAATGCATCTGCCAGGCATTGTCACGCTCCCTGCGCAGAGCGTTCGCCTCGCTGTCGTCGATCGTGCCGCTGGCCATCAAAGACGCAAGGCCAGCCTCTATCGCAACCCGGTCGGTGACGAGGTCGCGGTGACGATTGCGATGATCCGCCATGCGGCGGTCGATCGCGGTCGCCTGGGACCGCCAGATCTCGATCTGCCGAATGTCCACCGACCGTGTCGCAGCCAAGGCGTCCAGGTTGCCAGACCAAGGCGCCAGCAGCGCCAGCCGACCATCAAGGTTGCGCTGCTGCTGTCGTCGCGCACGCTCCTCGACAGAAAGCCTCGAGACAAGGTTCGAGCCAGTCAGCCGGGCCAGCGCCGTATCAAGCCGCGCCAGTGCTTCTGCGCCTATGACCCCAGTTTTATCGCCTGCATCGGCTGCTTCCCTACGCAGGCTGTCGAGTGTATTGCGGGTCCGTTCAAACTCACGTTCTGCCCCCACCAGTTCCGCATCGACGCCAGAACGCCTTTCAATCAGGTCACCAATGATCGCCGTGCTGCTGGCCGGCAGTACCAGGGCTTGCGGGTTGTCGTCGCCCGGCCGTTCGAGATCAACGAGCAACCGTGCCAGCATGCCTTCCTGCTCGGCCAAAGCCAGCCGGCGCTTGGGCAGATCCACTTGGGCGGCACGAAACCGCGCACTGCCGTCGGCAAGCAATTCCATGTGGCTGGCGATCGAGAGGCTCTTCTCGTCGACCACGATGCTGCCAATCTCGGCCGCGACCTGATCGATGCCGCGGTCCTTCTCCTGCAACAGGGCCTGAAGTCGGGTTTCATCGCGCGAAAGCTGCGGCAGCAATGCAAACCATTCGGCGGGAGGGCGCGGCAGATCCGCCTGCATGGCCGGGTCGTCGAGAAGCCGCGCCAGCTCTGAGGCAAGCGGCAGCGCAGTCAGGATCCGCGTCAGCTCCGTGTGCCTGATCCTTGCTTCGGCAAGTTCGCCCGCCGCACCATCATAGGCCGACTTTGCCTGCAGGTAGCTCGCCATCAGCGCCGCATGGGCTGCGGCAAAGGTATCGGTCGCGTTGCGCTCGGCCTTCAACGTCTCCAGTGAGCGTTTCAGCTCGGCAAGCTTGGTGCTCGACGATCGCTTTTTATAGAACGAAGTGGCCTCGTCCGCGGCAGAAGACAGGACCTTGCTCAGGCCGGCCAGGCCGGAACTGGCAGAAAACAACAGCTCGCCCAGTTCGCCCTTGCTTTGCATGATGGCGTTTCCGCCGTCCTTCAGCGACTGGTCGTCGAGCGAAAACATCGTGCGATAGGCCTCACGACTGATGCCGCCCAGCGCGCCGGATACAAGTGCGTCGTTGACCGGCGCGCCACGGGCGTCGATGAGGCTGCCGCTGCGCTGCTTCAGCCGGACCAATTCATGGGCGACCCCATCGACCTCCAGCTCGGCACCGATGCGCATCGCGCCGTAGGGGTGCAGGAAGTTATAGGGCGTTTGCGGATGCATCCCGAACAGCAGGTCGAGAAATGCGGTGAGTGTCGTGGACTTGCCCGCTTCGTTGAGGCCATAGACGATATGAAAATCCGGCCGTCCCGCGACAGCCTTGCCGAAGTCGATGACGCAGTCGGTGAATTTGCCGTAGCGCGTGAGATCAAGGCGATTGAGGCGCATCAGCTGTCGTCCCGCTCGGCAGCGCTCATGCGCGCAGAAATGTCTTCGGTTCCCCTGGCAAGCAGTCCGTCGATGAAACGGTCAAAGCCGGCTTGATCGTCACCCGCAAAATTCCGGCTCTCCGGAGGCAGGTCAGCCAGAAGATCGCGGACCATGTCGCTGATCTCGTCACGAAAATCGGAGCGGCCGAGGATTTCATCGCGCATCAACTGCCTGAGTTCACCGACCGGGTCGGCGGTTGTGCCGCGTGTTGCGGTCGGCGGCTGCACTTCCACTTCCAGCTTTTCGATCCAGGTATTGCCGATCCGCTCGCTGCGCTGTTCGGCTTCCGCCTGCATCAGGTCGATGTCGCGGCGGATCTTCCAGGCGAGCGTCGTCTCCCCCGTCAGCCGCAATCGCGCAACCAGGTGCGGCGAGGCGGTGCGCTCGCGCTGTGCAAGCAGCGCCGTTTCGATTGCCGCCGCCGCGTCGCGCCATTCGACGACACCGCCGAGGTGAACACTTACCCGCTCGAACTGCGCAACGCTGGTCAGGCGCTCCTCGACGGCAATCGAACGATCGTCGGCGATGGTCACAAGCGACACGGTCTTCGCTCCCGCTTCATTGATATCGCGGCCCTGAGGCATGCCCGGCATGATGACCGTGCGCGCACCCTGATGATGGGTACGTTGATGGATATGGCCAAGCGCCCAGTAATCGAAACCGGCGGCATGCAGATCGGCGACATTGCAGGGTGCATAGACATCGTGTCCCGGTGCGCCGGCAAGGCTGGTATGCATGATGCCGATGTTCACCGCGTCCGGCACGGGCGACTTGTAGCGGGGCAAAAGCCCGTCCGGCGCCTGGGGCTTTGAAAAACTCATCCCGTGCATTGCAACCGAAAGGCCCCGGCCGGCGGACTCGACCACCTCGGCGCGCGCGCCAAAGATCTTGACGGTCGGCGGCAGCACCAGCTCCTGCGTAATTCTGGACAAGGCGTCGTGGTTGCCGCGGATGACATAGGCGGCGATACCGGCCTCGTGCAGGCGCTGCAACTGGCTGGCTAGAAACCGCGCGGTCTTCATCGAGGTCTGATCGCCATCGTAGAGATCACCGGCAATCACCAGGGCATCGACCTGTTCTTCAAGGCAGAGATCGACAATGGCAACCAGTGCCTGGCGTGTCGAACCGCCGATGAGCTCAGCCAACTCGCTGTTGCGCAGCGCCAACGAGCGCAGCGGTGAGTCGAGATGGATGTCTGCTGTATGAACAAATCGAAATGGCATGAAGGAACCCGGTACAGAATCTTTTCACTATAGGGTAAAGCCACAGCCTTCTGCTAGCACTGTGCGGGCATGAAAAGGACCCGGCGCGCCGCCTTGGATGCCAGCGGCGATTTACTTCGCGTGCATTTTCGACGAGAACCGCATTGTCGGAATGCTTCGACCTTGCGTCCATGCAGCCGAGCTCAGGCTTGGAACGTGCCGGTGGCTGCAGGCACACTGACAACACCATTTTTTGACGCGCATTGACCTGGGCAGGCTGCATGATCGAACATACCTCGTTGATCCTCGCAATCGCTCTCGTATGCGCGTTTTTTGTCGGTCTTTCCAAGGGCGGCCTGCCTTCTGTCGGCACCCTCGCCGTTCCGCTGCTCGCGCTTGTCATCTCGCCGGTAACGGCGGCTGCGCTGCTGTTGCCGATCTATATCGCGAGCGACATGGTCGGGCTCTATCTCTATCGCCGCAGCTATTCCGGGCGAAACCTTGCCATACTGGTGCCGGCATCCCTGCTGGGCGTGGTGATCGGCTGGACGTTTAGCGCCTATCTGTCGAGCATGTTCATCGGCATGATCGTCGGCCTTGTCGGCGTCATGTTCTGCCTCAATGCCTGGTTCGGCGCGCGCTACAGGAAGGTGGCGAAAGAGGCGAATGTTCCAGCGGGCATTTTCTGGGGCACACTGACCGGGCTGACCAGTTTCGTTTCCCATTCGGGCGGCCCACCCTATCAGATGTATGTCCTGCCGCAGCGTCTCGAAAAGATGAAATTTGCCGGCACCTCGACGATCCTGTTTGCCATCATCAACGCCGCCAAGGTCATTCCCTATTGGGAACTGCAACAGTTTTCCAATTTTGACAGCACTCTGGTTCTCTGGTTGTTGCCCGCAGCGATCATCGGCACCGTTGTCGGAAAGAGATTGACGCAGATCCTCCCCGAGACGCTGTTTTTCCGAATTGTCGAGATAACCCTGCTTCTGCTGTCGCTGAAGCTGATCGCCGATTACATCTTCAGCATCTGATCAGCTGTCCGTGACATTGGCTACCGGCTACTCGCGAGCAATCACGCCGATGGCAGGACGCGGATGGCCGCTTCGGTCATTCCTTCGAAAATGGCGGAGAGATCGAGCCACCCGTGTGGCCTGCGACCATTGACATTGGCCGGCCAACCGCACAGGCCGTCATGCTCGACATAGCCGACGCACCGTGGCGCTGCTTCATCTAGAAAGAACAAGACCGCCAATCGCCCCGGCTCAAGCGCTTCAATCGGATGCCAATTCACCTATCTCTCCCCAATTATGAGGGGTTATTTATAGGTGATTTCCTTGCCTCAACCTTACGGCTCCCGGCGCATGCCTTTGCAAGGCTCGAACACGCTGGTCTCACCCTGAGAAACGAACTCCTCAGAACAGAAAGGTGCCCATTGCGATGCAGATCGCTTGGGCTCAAGGGCATCACAAAAGCGGCTGTTGGCACCTTAAAATGCTGAGACTGGGCAAATGTTCACCCTCGTCTCTCATCGCGTATCCGGGAAAGGACGACTGTCGAAACACGAAAACGAGCGCCGTTGCACAGGCCGCTGTGTAAAGCAGCCTGTGTTCGGACAAAGTCAGGTTATTTGTTCTTCAGCAGCCAGATCTTACCGGCCATGGTAATTTCCTGCCTCAACTGGCCCTCACCTTCATCCGCGCCGACCTCGCTCAGGAGAGCAAAATCCCGCAACTGAACCACGGTTGTGGTGGTGGCAAAACGGATTTTGCGGGCCCGCTCCTTGAAACGATCTGTTTTGGCATAGGTGATCGTGGCATTCAGATGCGTCCACTTGTTGCCTTCCTGGGGATAGAGATCGCCTTCCAGAGCGAGCTTCAGGCCGCGTATCTGTACGGGGGTCAACGTGATCGGCGTCATATCAATCTTGTCGGTTGCTGTGGTCAAAATCAGGTCCTAGCATGCTGGGAATGGGGAGAATTTAAAGGCGGCGCTTGGCCATCTGTGTTTTTGATTAGCACGATGTGCACCTTGGCGACAACGAGCGGGGGCAACTTGGACACTCGAGATGGTAAATGCGTTGATTTCAGGCGGAGAAATCGCGTTTGATCACAATGCACCGGCTTTTCCCGTGTACGCCCGATACGCCGACCAGTCTCTTCCCCCCTGCGAGAAAGGCTTGTCCGCCCCGCCCTCAGTCCGCCTTCAACCAGTCCGCGAGCTCTGCCTCCGCCCGCTCCAGCGACGAATAGTTCAAAAGCTTGCGCAATAGCGCCACGGTCACGGCGCGGGCGCGCAGATTGAACCGGCTGTCGTCATGGTCCTCGGCCGCCATCTGGTAGACATCCAGCTTCTCGTACAAATGCTGCAGCCGGTTCTGCACGCTGCGCAAGGACAGGCCGCGCCGCCTTGCGATCGCCCGGTCGGTCAGCCCCAGCGCGATGTCGACCAGGATTTCGTATTCCGTGTCGCTGAAACCGTTCACCTGGCCAAGGCTCTTTTGCTGCATGCCCCGCACCTCGCGGTCAATGACACATTGCGCCTCGACGAAGATGCTCCTTAACGCCAGCCTCAGCCGCTCGTCGGATGCCGATTTCAACACATAGCCATAGGCCGCTCCATCCGGCACGATACGCGAGACACCGCGCACATAGGCCTCGTCCGAATAGTTGGACCAGAAAAGGATCCGGGTGTCGGGCCGCTCTTTCCAGATTGTACGCGCCGCTTCGATCCCGTTGCGGGCCTGCATCTGCAGGTCCATCACCACATGGGCGGACTTGTTGTCGCGGGCGAGTTTCTCGCCCGCGGTGCCGTTGTCGGCCTCGATCACGGTGTCGCATTCCGGCAAGGCGGCGCAGACCGCCTCATGCAGGTAGGACCGGTGCAGCGGATCATCCTCGACAATCAGAACTTTCATTGGATATCTCCAGCGATTTTCGGTTTTGCCGGGCCGACCGGCAACTGCACGCGCACGACCGTACCCTTGCCTTCCCGGCAGGGGCCCATAGTGAACTTGGCCGATATCAGCCGGGCCCGCGTCATCATGTTGTCGATGCCGCCGCCGCTACGGCGCTGCGGCCGGGTCATGCCGCGGCCGTCATCCGACACTTCGATCACGACACCCAGCGCCTGGCTGCGCAACCGCACCGAGATATGACCCGCCTGCGCGTGACGCGCGGCATTGTTGATCGCCTCCTGGGCAATGCGAAAGAGGGCGATGCGAAGCGTCTTGTCCAGCGTATCGATCAGGCCGTCGGTCTCGTCCACCAGCGCCCAACGGGTTTCACCGCCAGTGTCGCGCAGCGAGCGGTCGAGATGGTTTTCCACCGCCTGGGCAAAGCCGAAGAGTTGCAACACGGAAGGCTTGGCCTCCTCGATGATTTCGCGCAGGTCCTGCATGCAATGCTGCAGGCTGCGCGCAAGCGGCTCCAGCGCGTCGCCGGGCACCTCTTCATCGTTCATCAGCCGGTCGAGCCGGCGCGACAGTCGCGTCAGATCCGCCAGCGTCTGGTCGTGCAGGTCCATGCCGATACGCTGGCGCTCCCTCTCCAGCGCCTCGGTCAGGTTCAGCGCTCCAAGCCGCAAACCCTCTTCCCGTGCGCGGGCTTCCGCCTCGACGATGGCCGACTGCTTGGCCTGGTCGGCAGCGCGAAGGGCAAAGAAATAGGGCGACAGCAGATCGGCGACCGAGCAAGCATTGGCCACATCCTCAGCCGAATAGAACGCGATTTGATGGGAGGAGCACGACAGGGCGCCAATTACCTCGCCCTCGACCTTCAACGGCACGTGGATGCGGCTTCTCAGATTGTGCTCGAAGATCGGCCGGGTGAAGGCATCCTCGAAATGAAACCGCTGGTCCACCCGGGCATCCGGCGTGATCATCTGCTCGACCTCGCCCCACAGCAGCGATCGGATCGGACTGTTGCAGATCGGCGCTGGCGCATGCTCGCCCCAGGCGGTGTCGAGGCCCGTTTCATAGGCGGTGTGATACTTGCCATTGACCATGGTGATGCAGACATCGAGATGGTCGTGGGGAATGATGTGTGATACCTCCGCGCCGACAGCCTTGATGGCCGAGCGGAAGTCGAGCTGCCCCGCCAACAGGCGCGAGATGCCCAGGTAATGATCGAGCAGCGCCGAGGGCGCTATCTTCAACATGCCGTTCCTCTCCTCCACGACAGCCTGCTCCCGACAGGCGCCGTCCTCACATACCATAAGATAGAAGCCGTGCCGGCCGCGTCTTGCTGGATCCCGCATCATCTTGCGTATTCCCCGCAATCACACTGCCGTGGCAAGCCTATACAAGCACTGCATTCTATACCATCTTGACTGGCGTCGAGAGGAGGTGCTCGACGAGGGAGTTCAGTTTCGTCCGCGGACAGCGGACGGTTTGAAAAGAGGAAACCGGCCGCCTGAAGGTCGGACAAGAGGGAGAGAGACCATGAAGAAATCCAGAATACTTCTGGCAACGGCTGCACTTTGCCTTGCCATCACGCCCATGGCCGCGCAGGCGGATACCTCGGGCAAGAAGATCGCGCTATCCAACAACTATGCCGGCAATTCCTGGCGACAGGCGATGCTGACGAGTTGGGAAAAGGTGACAGGCGCCGCCGTCAAGGATGGCAAGGTGGCTGCCGCCGATGCCTTCACCACGGCCGAAAACCAGGCGACCGAGCAGGCCGCGCAGATCCAGAACATGATCCTGCAGGGCTACGACGCGATTGTCGTCAACGCGGCCTCGCCGACAGCGCTCAACGGCGCCATCAAGGAAGCCTGCGACGCGGGCATCACCGTCGTCTCGTTTGACGGCATCGTCACGGAGCCTTGTGCCTGGCGCATCGCCGTCGACTTCAAGGAAATGGGTCGCAGCCAGGTTGAATATCTGTCGGGCAAGCTGCCGGACGGCGGCAATCTGCTTGAGATCCGTGGCCTTGCCGGCGTCTTTGTCGATGACGAGATTTCGGCCGGTATCCACGAAGGCGTGAAGCAGTTCCCGCAGTTCAAGATCGCCGGCTCGGTGCATGGCGATTGGGCCCAGGACGTGGCGCAGAAGGCTGTCGCCGGTATCCTGCCAAGCCTGCCGGAAATCGCCGGCGTGGTCACCCAGGGCGGTGACGGCTACGGTGCAGCCCAGGCCATCGCTGCCGCCGATCGCAAGATGCCGATCATCGTCATGGGCAACCGTGAAGACGAATTGAAGTGGTGGAAGGAA
This sequence comes from Rhizobium sp. 18065, assembly GCF_902706095.1. Classification (GTDB taxonomy): domain Bacteria; phylum Pseudomonadota; class Alphaproteobacteria; order Rhizobiales; family Rhizobiaceae; genus Allorhizobium. The sequence goes on along the minus strand of NZ_CACSJP010000003.1, from coordinate 452,196 downwards.
CAGAAGGACGCCAATGGCTATGAGACCATGTCGGTCTCCATCGCGCCCGGCGTCTCGACGCTCGCCTTCTGGGTCGCCCAGCAGATCCTGGATGGCAAAGAGGTCAAGAAGGATCTCGTCGTGCCGTTCCTGCGCATCGACCAGGACAATCTCGAAGCCAATCTGGCCAACACCCAGGCTGGCGGCGTTGCCAATGTCGAATACGCATTGGAAGACGCCCAGAAAGTGATCGAGGGCGCGAAGTAAGCCCCTGAAGAACCCCTCCCTGTTCCGTCCGGCCGTGCGCCGGGCGGGGCAGGTGGTCATATCGACCTGCGTTCTGGCCAGGCGAGCCGACACCGTCATTATGCAATGGGATCAAGATACATGACAAAGGCCGGTTCGACGCACACGGTCGTCAGCGTCTCCGACGCCAAGGTGATTTTCGGCGCGGTCAAGGCGCTGGACGGCGTGACGCTTTCTATTCGCTCGGGTGAATGTGTAGGACTTGTCGGTCACAACGGCGCGGGCAAGTCGACGATCGTCAACGTCATTAATGGCGGGCTGTCGCCGCATCAGGGCAGCGTCATCTACAGTGAGGATGCGACACTTGGCCATGGCATCGGCGCGGCCAGGCAAAGCGGTATACGGTGCGTGTTCCAGGAACTGTCGCTCTGCCCCAACCTCACCGTCGTGGAAAATACCCGAGTCATGCACAAGCCGCTTTCCGGCTGGGGCTGGCGCCGGCGTGGCGCCGACATCATTGGCCGCAAGCTGGACGAGATTTTTCCCGGCCACGGCATCGATAGCGGCGAGCATGTCGGCAATCTCTCGATCGCAGAACGCCAGATGGTGGAAATCGCCATCACCTTTTGCGAGATCGGCCATCCCGTCCGGCTGGTCATCCTCGACGAACCCACGTCCTCGCTCGATTCGCGGCTGGCCGCTCAACTTCTTGCCTATGTCCGCAGGTTCGTTGCGACTGGTGGTTCGGTCATCTTCATTTCCCATATCCTGAGCGAAATTCTCGGCATTGCCGACCGCATCATCGTGATGAAGGACGGCCGGGTCGTGACCGAGCGCGCCGCATCCGATTTTTCCGAACACAGCCTGATCGAGGCAATGGGAAGCGTGGTCAAGGAACACCGCGCGGCGCGGGTCTTGGCGGACAAGAGAACAGGCCCGCCTGCCCTATCGGCAACACCGGTACGCGGCCGCGGGCTGGCCTTTGAGGCATTTCCGGGCGAGATCGTGGGATTTGCCGGCCTCGGCGGTCACGGCCAGACCGACATGCTGGTCAAGCTCTACCTGTCCCTGAGCGGTGACTGGTTCGGCAGGCGTGATCCTGCTGCCATGTTTGTTGCCGGCGACCGCGCGGTCAACGGCACCTTTCCGCTGTGGAGTATCCTGAAGAACATGAGCGTCGCGTTGCTACCCGACCTTGCGCGCCACGGCCTTTTGGATGAAGCCCGCGAACAGGCGCTTGGCCGGTCGTGGCGGGAAAAGATCGAGATCCGCACGCCCGACATGGACAACAACATCCTGTCGCTTTCCGGCGGCAACCAGCAGAAGGTGCTGTTTGCCCGCGCCCTGGCAAGCCGCGCGCCGGTCGTCCTGATGGATGACCCGATGCGTGGCGTCGATATCGGCACCAAACAGGAGGTCTACGGAATCCTCAGGACCGAAGCGGACCAGGGCCGCACGTTCGTCTGGTATTCGACCGAAATGGACGAGGTCTGCCTCTGCGACCGGGTCTATGTGTTCAACAATGGCGCGATCGTCGCCGAACTCAAAGGCGAGGCGGTCACGGAGGAAAACATCCTCGCCGCATCCTTCACCGAGGTCGCAGCGTGAAAAAATTCTTCTCCCCTGATACGATCAGGCTCATCGTTCCGGCGCTGTCGCTGACTGTCCTGCTGATCGCGGTGTTTTATCTTCAGCCCCGCGCCATGAGCTATACCGGGCTCAACCTGCTCTTCAATCTCGCGGTACCGATCGCACTGGCCACCATCGCCCAGATGCTGATCATGACGGTCAACGACCTCGATCTATCCATGGGCACCTTCGTCAGCTTCGTTGCCTGTGTTACGGCCACCTTTCTGCAGGCGACGCCACTCCTCGGCATTGTCATCCTTGCGGCGGCCATCGCTACCTATGCCGCCATTGGCGTGCTGATCCACCTGCGCGACCTGCCCTCCATCGTTGTCACGCTCGGCATGAGTTTTGTCTGGGGAGGCCTCGCAGTCCTGATCCTGCCGGCACCGGGTGGTCAGGCACCGGACTGGATACGCGCAATCATGACCTCGAAGCCGCCCATCGTGCCGATGGCAATCGTCGCCAGCGTTCTGATTGCACTCGTCTCGCATTTCCTGATCATGCGTTCGTCATTCGGCGTAGTGCTGCGCGGCGTCGGCGGCAATGCGCGCTCGGTCGAGCGTGCCGGCTGGTCGATTGTCCGGGCACGGGCGGCGGCCTATGCGCTGGCCGCCTTCTTCGCGATCCTGGCCGGCATTGCACTGGTCGGACTGACAACCGCAGCCGACGCCAATATCGCATTGCGCTATACCCTGCTGTCGATTGCCGGCGTTATCCTGGGCGGCGGTGAATTCGTCGGCGGTCGGGTTTCGCCGATCGGCGCCGTGATCGGCGCGCTGACGCTGACGCTTGCCGGCTCGTTCCTCTCCTTTCTCCGGATTTCGCCGGACTGGCAAATCGGCGCACAAGGCGCGATCCTGATCATCGTGCTGGGACTGAGGCTGCTGCTCAACCGCTTCGAAGCAAGGAGAACACGCCGATGATCGCCCTGATGCGCAAACCGTGGATCTGGTCCTTCATCGCCACGGCGCTGGTTTTCCTGACCACCATCCTCGTGACTGGCGGGGCAAGCATGGCGGGCCTCGCCCAGGCGACGCTGACATTTGCCGCCTTCTCGGTCATCGTTGGCATCGGCCAGATGCTGGTGATCACGCTTGGTCCCGGCAATATCGATCTTTCAGTGCCAGCCACCATGACGCTGGCCGGCACGGTGGCGCTGAAGCTGATGAATGTCGAAGACAGCATGGTCCTGCCGGGCCTGCTTGTCGCCATCGGCATCGGTGTCCTGATTGGAACGGGCAATTATGCCTTGATCAAGCTGCTGCGCATTCCGCCGATCATCGCCACCCTGTCGATGAGCTTCGTCGTGCAATCCACCGCCATCTGGACCAATCGCGGGTTGCGCATCAAACCGCCACCGGCGCTGGCAGACTTTACCACCTCGACCACGGCCGGCATCCCCAATGTCGCGATCATCGCGCTCATTCTCTCGGCGATTGTCTGGGTACTCCTGCAAAAGACCGTCTACGGGCGCTGGATCGCCGCCATCGGCCAGAGCATTCGTGCCGCCCGCATGGCCGGCATTCCCATCGACGGCATCCGGTTTGTTACCTATGTGCTTTGCGCGATCCTTGCCTCGATTTGCGGCTATCTGCTGGCGAGCTTTTCCGGCGGCGCGGCGCTCAACATGGGATCGGAATATCTGCTGATGTCGATCGCCGTTGTGGTCATCGGCGGCACGGCGGTTGCCGGCGGAGATTCCAACGTACCGGGCATCTGGGGTGCCTCGCTCTTCATGTTCCTGGTGGTCTCCATGCTCAACACCTATGGATTCGGCGCCGGTGTCCGGCTCATCCTGACAGGTCTCATCATCATCGCCGTCATCATGCTCGCCGGCGGGCGAACAGCCGGAAAACGTTAGGCAGGACAGTATCATGTCGCAAAACCCCAATTATGAGATTTTCGACCCGCGTTTTCGCTCGCTGGTTATCAGCAGCGCCGATCTGGAGGAGCTCTATTCCGACTGCCGTTGGGCGGAAGGTCCCGTCTGGTTCGACGATGGCGGATATCTGCTGTTCAGCGACATCCCAAACCAGCGCATGCTGCGTTATGTCGAGGGTGGCGGCATCTCGGTGTTTCGCACACCGTCGAACTTCACCAATGGCAATACCCGCGACCGGCAGGGCCGGCTTGTCTCCTGCGAACATGGTCTTCGCCGGGTCACCCGAACCGAGGTCGACGGCACGATCACCGTGCTGGCGGACAGCTTCAGTGACAAGCGGCTGAACTCGCCGAACGATGTCGTGGTGCGTTCGGACGGTTCCGTCTGGTTCACCGACCCGACCTACGGCATCCTGTCCGACTACGAAGGATACAAGGCAGACCCCGAACAGAAGACACGCAACGTCTACCGGCTGGAACCGGATACCGGCGTGATCGAAGTCATGGTCGATGATTTCCTGCAGCCGAACGGGCTCGCCTTTTCACCCGATGAAAGCCTGCTTTACATCGCCGATTCCGGCGCGAGCCATGTGGAAGGCGCGCCACGCCATATCCGCGTCTTCGACGTGGTCGACGGTCGCAAGCTCGCCAATGGCCGCGTCTTCGCCCAGCTCGACATTGGCATCCCCGATGGTATCCGACTGGATACCGCCGGCAATCTCTGGTCCAGCGCCGCCGATGGCGTACATTGCTTTGCCCCAGATGGTACGCTGCTCGGCAAGATACTGGTGCCTCAGACGGTCGCCAACCTGACCTTCGGCGGCCCGCGCCGCAACCGGCTGTTCATTACCGCGACAAAATCGCTCTATTCGATCTATGTCACGGCGACAGGTGCACAAACTCCGTAGTCCAGCGGCGGGTTTGGTGAAGAGACCCCGTCGTTTGTCGCAGCGTGGCGACTGTCAGTCGATAGCATCGTCCTCTGGTCCTGTATCCCGGATCTCGGCATCCCGGATCTTGCCATCTTCGAGCTGGGCCGCCCGCCGCTCTGCTGTATCCCGACGCAGGAGATCGAGAAGTCTCCAGCGCATCTCGGGCATGGTGATCGAACCGGCAATCCAAAGTTCGAGCAGATCGCCAAACTGCGGATGCGTGTCGATCGGCCTGCCACGATCCCTGCATCGTGCGATGATGCGTTCCGCAATTTCCCGGCGCGAATCCATAAGCGACAGTCGTCCTTGTATCAAAATGGAGGCGGTTGATATCAATGGCCAACAGCCAGCGCCACCGACAATCCTAATATTTGAGCAATTGCCACAGCTTGTTTCGCCCGACTGACCTAAGCCCGGTCTCGCGGTGCGCGTTCGTTCTGGCCGCCAACAGCGATGCTCGTGTGTCCGAATATCGCAAGTGCGCCGGCATCTGACGGCAACCGGGCTGTCATTCTTGCCATTTCAACATCCGGCATTCAATTCCTCCAAAAGGACGAAACGCCCCCACAACGGATCGCTGTGGGCAGACCAACGGAACCAGCGCGCGTCCCTTACGAGGGTCGACAACGCTTTCCCGTCCCTCTTTGTTTCTCATGAATTGACAATGGGTTCGAAATGCGACCTGCCGATCCTTAGGTCGCGTCGATAGGCGCATCACAACGACAGGACGCGCGCGTCTGGTCGACCGCGCTCGGCCGGATGTGACGCCACAGCCAGCGGGTGACAGGATTTTATCAGCAGGCGGCCAGCGTGCCGTTTACGTCGACGGCATTCCATCCGGCCGAAGATACCGTCTGAGTGCTGCGATGCGGAAGATCGCATTGGCGGCACCATATCCCTGGTAGCCACGTCGCTCGACGATCTCGAAGAAGAAGCCTTCGCCATAGGTCGGCGAATAGAGCTGGAAATATTCGCCATGCTCGTCGCGGTCATAGAGAATATTGCTGCGTTTCAGCTCATCGACCAGCGTCGGATCCAGTCCGAAGCGCACTTCGACATCGTCATAGTAATTTGGCGAGATGGTCAGCGGCACAAATCCGTTTCGCCTGAGGGCCTCTGCCGTGGCGAAGATGTCGCCGGTCTGGAAGGCAAGGTGCTGGATACCCGAGCCGAAGGTCTCCGCGATGAAATGTCCGGCCAGCGTATTGCGGTTTTCCGCACCGTTCAACGTGATCCGCAGGCTGCCTGCCGCATTCTCCACGACCTGGCTGCGGACCACTCCGGCGGGATCGATGATATCGACCATCGGCGTCTTGCGGGTGTTCAGTTGCGATGTGTAAAACAGCAGCCAGGTCAGCATCTCGTCATACTTGACCGTCTGCGCCACATGATCGAAACCGGTCAGCCCGACATTCTTCGGGTTTTCATCGATCTCCGGCAGAGGCTCAAAATCCACATCCCATAGGCGGCCGAGATCGCTCTTTCGATCAAGGAAGTATAAAATGCCACCGCCGACACCCCGGATCGCAGGTACTGTGAGTTCTCCCGACGCCACCGGTTGCTGAAACGCCTCCGCGCCAAGTGCAATGGCGCGTTCCATCGCGGCATTGGCATCGTCGACCATCAAAGCAATCGCGTAGGCATTTGCCCCATGCACCAGATAGGAAGCGCTGGCAAAGCCGGTTTCATCCCGATTGAGGATCAGGTTGACGCCGCCCTGGCGAAACCGGGTCACGGCCTTGGACTTGTGCCTGGCGACCGCCTGGAAGCCCAGGACCTCCAGAAGCGCCTCCAACTGGCGCGCATCGTCGTCACTGACGGCGAATTCGACGAAAGCGATCTCTTCGACCTCTGCACGATCCGGCATGACCGGCACATCCATCGCGACAGCCGGCTCTGCCCGCTTCACCTGGTCCATCAGATAGACCAGCGAACGATGGCCGTCGGCCGAGATCGCCGTGGGAGAGCCGCCTCGGAACTGGTCGTTGAAGATTTCGAGCGACAGATAGCCACGATAGCCGGTCGCGGCCACTGCCCGCATGAAGTCGGTCACCGGCAGGTCGCCCTCCCCCGGCATGTTGCGGAAGTGGCGCGACCAGTAGAGCAGGTCCATATCGATCTGCGGTGCATCGGCAAGTTGCACGATGAATATGCGGTCGCCCGGGATCGATCGAATGGAGTTGACGTCGATCTTGCGCGCCAAGGTGTGAAAACTGTCGAGGATCAGGCCAATGCTCGGGTGATCGGCCCGGCGCACGATTTCCCAGGCGTCCCTGTGATCATGAATGTGCCGCCCCCAGGCGAGCGCCTCGTATCCGACGCGCAATCCGCGTCGGGCGGCCCTTTCCCCCAATTCCCGGAAGTCATCTGCGGCTCTGTCGATCCCCCCCAGCGAGACCGCCGACGTATTCGAGCAGATCAGCATCAGGTCCGTGCCGAGTTCGGCCATCAGGTCGAACTTCCGCTCGGCCCTGTCGAAATTGCGGCTTCGGAACGGTTCCGGCATGCCTTCGAAATCACGGAATGGCTGGAACAGGGTGACTTCGAGACCGTGATCGCGAACCATGCGCCCGACATCTGCGGGCGACCGGTCATAGGCGAGGAAATCGTTCTCGAAAATCTCGATACCATCAAAGCCGGCGCGCGCGATGGCCGCCAGCTTTTCTTCGAAATTTCCGCTGATCGATACGGTTGCGATCGATGTTTTCATCTGCAGCTCCTGGCGTATCGAGACATCCTGACGTCATGCCCGGTGGATGGCGACTAGAGCATTTCCGGCGAAAACGGAGTCGCCTTCAATGCTCTATCTCTTTGTTTTCACGCAATTCCGGACGCAAAACCGGTACCCACTTTTGCTGGAATTGCTTTAGCGCTTGCCTTCAGAGATCAACAATTCGAGCGCTCTCACGGCGATCGGATAGCCCTTGGCGCCGAGCCCCGCCATGACCGTGGTCGCCGTCATGGAAACGTAGGAGCGGTGATAGATCGCCTCGCGCCTGTGCACATTGCTGATGTGGAACTCGATGACCGGGCCCTTGAACATCTTCAGCGCATCAAGAAGTGCCAGCGAAGTGAAGGTAAAAGCGGCTGGGTTGATGATGATGCCCGCGCCTTCGTCGATTGCCTCATGCACAAGGTCGATCAGCTTTTCCTCGCTGTTGGTCTGCAGGAAGACCACGGGCCTGAGGCCTGCCGCCTCCCGGCACCAGGCCTCAACGTCCGCAAGCGTGTCATGCCCATAGATCTCCGGCTCCCGTTTTCCGAGCCGGCTCAGATTGGGTCCATTGAGGATGTATATCGGCTTCGTTTCGTTCATCGGCGTCATCCCTGATACCCCATTAGCCGCGGCAGCCACAGAACCAGGTCCGGAATGAAGGTGATCAGGATCAGGCACAAAAACATGCTGCCGATGAAGGGAAGAGCGTCCCGGATGATGTGGCGCACCGGAACGCCGGAGATGTTCGTCATGATGAACAGCAACAGGCCATAGGGTGGCGTGACCAGTCCGAGCATGATGTTGACGACGACGACGACGCCGAAATGGACCATGTCGATGCCCAGTGCCTGGGCCGTCGGAATGAAGACCGGCACGATGATCAGAAGGATCGCCGTCCCCTCCAGCACACATCCGAGTACCAGCAGGACGATGTTGACGAGGATGAGGAAAGTCGTCGGCGTGAGTTCCCAGCCTGTCAGCAACACGCGCAGTCCATCGGGAATATTTTCGATCGTGACGACGTAGTTGAACACGAGCGCGCCCGCGATCAGCATGCCGATCGATGTCGACGACTTGGCGCTAAGCAAGAGCGCGTCGTAAAATGCGCCCCAGCTAATGCTGCGATAGATCACAACGGAGACGAGCAGCGCATAGGCGGCAGCAAGCGCTGCGGCTTCGGTCGGTGTCGTCACGCCGGAATAGATGCAGCCGAGCAACAGGACCGGCATCATCAATGCGGGAAAGGCGCGCCAGGTGATACGCGGGATTTCCTTGAGCGCAACAGGCGCTTCGACCGGGAAATTGCGACGGCGCGCGTCATAGGCGACCTGCAGCATTTGCAGCCCGGCCATCAACAGGCCCGGCACCATGCCGGCGAGAAACAGATAGCCAATCGACGCGTCGGACACCAAGGCGTAGACGATCATTGGAATCGACGGTGGAATGATCGGGCCGATCACCGAGGTGACGGCGGTCAAAGCCGCCGCATAGCTCGCCGGATAGCGGTCGTCCCGCGTCATCATGTTCTGCATCATTCGGCCGCTGCCTGCCGCGTCGGCAACGGCTGATCCCGACATGCCGGCAAATATGATGCTCTGGACAACATTGACCTGCGCCAGGCCGCCGCGAAAACGGCCGACCAGCACATTGCAGAATGCCAGCAGCCGCTCCGTCATCGAGCCGATGTTCATGAATTCGGCCGCAAGGATGAACAGTGGCACCGAGAGGATGACATAGTTCGAATACATGCCGTTCAGGAATTGCTCGGCGACGGTGCCCATGTCGGCGCCGACGAGAAAGAGATAGAGAACCGATCCCGTCATCATGGACAGACCAATCGGCAGGCCGAGGAAGGCCAGACCGGTGATGACGAAGATGGATATCGAAAAAGGACTGGTAAAGTTCATACGCCGGAGCCCGCTTTGGTGGGATCGAAGGCTTCAGGTGCCTTGCCGCGGATGGCGGCGACACCGAGCCAGATGTAGCGGACGATCATGGCGACCGCGAAGATGATATAGATCGAATAGAGATAGTCGAAGCGGATCTTGAGATATGCCGTGCTTTCGACCTTCATGAAGCCGATGTAGTCGATCACCGCCGGCAGAGAGATACCGAATGCCGCGACCAGTGCGATCGCACACAAGATCTGCATGACACGTCGCGCGCCAGCACTTGCACTGGCCCAGAAGAAATCGAAGCGGATTTCCTCAACTTCGCGGATGACGAAAGCGGAGCCGAAGAGCACGATCCAGATCCATAGCGCCACGCTCGCCTCATGGGTCCAGCCAATGGACAGGTTCAGCAGGTAGCGGAAGGCGATCTGTAGCAGAAAGATCACGAACATGCTCAGCAGCATGTAGGCGAGCAGGTCTTCCGCCCGGCGTCTCAACCATTCGGCAATTAGTGGGATTTTGTCAGTCATCCAGCGTCACTTTCCTGTTGCATGATGCGAGCCGGAAAACCGGCCCGCATCAATGGGTGACGAACGATCAGAGAGCCGCGACCTTTTCAAGGATACCGGCCGGCCAGCTCTTGGCGAGATCCGAGGCCAGGTATTTCTCCTGCGCGAACTTGCGGAAGGCATCGAGATCCGGCTCATAGACCTGAAGGCCGGCGGCCTTGAATTCCTCGACCAGGGTGGCCTCCTGGGCAAGATGCTGCTCTTCGCTCCACATCATCGCCTTGTCGGCAGCGGCCTGGATCTTTGCCTGCTGGTCGGGCGTGAGGCCCTTCCAGACGTCGGCGGATACCGTCAAAAGGTCATAGCCGATCAGATGCGAGGTCATGACGATCTGCGACATGACTTCATAGAACTTCATGTTCTTGACGTTGGGCAGCGGATTGTCCTGACCGTCGATCGCGCCGGTCTGAAGACCGGTATAGACCTCGGCATAGGCCATCGGGATCGGGTTTGCGCCGAGCGATTCACCGAGGAACTGCCAGGCATCGCCGCCCGGCATGCGCAGCTTGACGCCGGCGAGATCGGCGGGACCGCTGATCTTCTTTTCAGGCTTGAGGCCAACCTGGCGCGCGCCGAAATAGGTCGGTCCGAGAATATGAACGCCGGCCTTGTCCTCTGCCATCTTCTTGAATTCCGCACCGACATCGCTGGCGAAGAAAGCCCGGACATGGGCTGCATCGCGAAACAGGTAGGCCGACGTCAGCACGGACCATTCCGGCACCTGCTTGGAAATATCCTGCGGGGCGATGTTGCCCATCTGCAGGTTGCCACGCTGGAGCGCGACCAGTTCCGTGCCCTGCTTGAACAGCGTGCCGCCATAGAAGGGCTCAACCTTGAAGCTGTCCTTCAACTCTTCGGCAAACATCTTCACCATGCCGGCGCGAATATCCTGCTCGGAGAATACCGCCGAGAATTTCAGCGTCACCGCGTCCTGAGCGAAGACCGCTGTAGAACCTGCCATGACCGTGGCCGTGGCAGCTAGGGATGCACCAAGGAAATGGCGCCGCGAAAGTTCGAGTGTCATGTCTTTCCTCCTCAATGTCCCATCCGCCTCCACGGTCGCGGGACTTCTCCTCATCAGAGCGGCCGCCCGGCCGCCCTTTCTAATCTGCTTGCGAGATCGACTTTCCCGCAGGACCGAACATCAGCCATGACGCTCGCCCCGCATCGGATCCGGATTGGTCAGCGCCAGAAAATGCGCCAGCATGCGATCCACATCCGGCTCGCGTCCGGTAAACAGCCTGAATGCGCCGACGGCCTGAAATACAGCCATATCGCCGCCATGCGCCACATGGCAACCGCGCGTGCGCGCCTCGGCCAGCAAGGCGGTTTCCAGCGGGAAATAGACCACTTCCGACACCCAGACCTCGCGCCGCAAGTAGCGTGCGGGCAGCGGCAGACCGGGACGTTTGTCCATGCCGGTGGGCGTCGCATGCACAAGACCGGTCGCCGTGCGCATCGCTTGCTCAAGATCGCCCCCGGCGCGCACGCTCGCCTGCGGGAAATGGCCCTCCATCGTGTCCGCCAGCTGCGCGGCGCGATCACTGTCGACATCGAAGATCGTCAGCAATTCCGCACCCATCTTCAGGATCGCAAAGGCAGTTGCGGCACCCGCACCGCCGGCGCCGAGCTGAACCACGCTTTCCAGATCAGCCTTGGGCAGCTGTCGGCGAAAGCCTTCGGCAAAGCCCCACCAGTCAGTATTGTGACCGAAGCGCTTACCGTCGCGAAACACGACTGTGTTGACGGCACCCAGCATTGCGGCGTCTTCGGACAACTCGTCGAGCAGCGGCATGACCCTCTGCTTGCAGGGATAGGTGATGTTGACGCCACAGAAGCCACTGCTTTCTGCCTCGCGGATCAGGTCAGGCAACGTGTCAGGATCATGACCCAGCGCGTCGAGGTCGATGAGCACATAATCATAGTCGAGGCCCTGAGCTGCGCCTTCCGCCATATGCATGGCGGGCGTGAGTGAGCGCTGGATTCCCGCACCGATAAGGCCCGCAGACTTTGTCTCGACGATGATAGCCGTACCCTCCCTCTCACCTGCGTGATCCATCTCGCGGCCTGAGCCGCCAGTGCGATCTGCTGCCCGATCCTCCATCAGTCAGCACGCATCCTCAGATCAACGAATAATGTACGAACTAGTTCGTGTCAATTCTCCAGCTGTTGAATCAAAGCGTCAAGATGACTAAGAAATGGGGAGAGGCAGCAGCCAAACGGCGCGCTTGGCAGCGCGCGCTTGAGACCGCACCGAATACAGGGAGTAGGGACGACCATGGCCAGAGCAGCCAGCGATGCACGCAAGAACGATCCGGAAAAGACCAAGGAGAATATTCTGGAGATCGCCACTGCAGAATTTGCCGAGTTTGGCCTGTCGGGCGGGCGCGTCGATGCGATTGCCGAGAAGACCCGCACCTCCAAGCGCATGATCTACTACTATTACGGCAGCAAGGAGGGCCTGTATCTGGCTGTCCTGGAAAAGGCCTATCGGAAAATCCGCTCGCTGGAGGCAGACCTGGAACTCGCCGACATGCCGGCGGAACAGGCCCTGCGACAGTTGATATCGACGACCTTCGACCACGACGAACGCAATCCCGAATTCGTGCGCCTGGTGAGCATCGAGAACATTCATCATGCCATGCACATGAAGCGGTCAACTGAGATCGGCGAATTGAACATCTCTGTCATCCGCACGATCCAGGCAATCCTCGACCGAGGCCTTCGCGAAACCGCCTTCACACGCAAGGCTGATGCGATCGACCTGCATATGCTGATCAGCGCCTTCTGTTTCTTTCGCGTGTCCAACCGTTACACATTCGGCACGATCTTTCATCGCGACCTCTCCGAAACGAGCCTCTACGCACGCCACAAACAGATGATCTCCGACGCCGTGATCGCCTATCTGCAAAGCCCTTAGCCCCGCATCGCACGATCAGATCTTCGGACACTCTGGTGGAAAATTCGAAAGGCGTTCCGATGGCTATGGCCTATCTGCAACACATACCCGACGACATGCGTCTCGGCAGAGAGTAGGCGCACTTCATTTCCCGCCGCCTAAGCACTTGGCTCGCCAACTGGAATGGGTATTAAGACCCCAGCACCGGCAAACCTGCAGTCGCTCGTCGCTGTGTTGTTGGTCTTGCCGTTTGGAGCAGCTCTGCCCTATAAGGCGCGATGACGTCTGATTCAAAGATTTTCGTGGGCCTGAAGCCTACCCGCAAAAAAGCTGCACCGCATCGCAAGCCGACCGGTCCCACCTGCCAATGGGACGGTTGCGAAGCGGCTGGAACACATCGCGCTCCTGTCGGGAGAGATGCGGAAGGGCTTTATCTACAGTTCTGTCCCGATCATGTCCGGGAATATAACAAGGGTTATAATTTCGCGACGAACCTGTCCGATCCCGTGACTGCGCGCTACCAGAGGGAAGCGGCAAGCGGTAGCCTTGCGACCGCGGGCACCAGCGTCAAACGGCCGTCTGAAACCCCGCTCCCGTCCACTGCCCGCTCCGGTTCGGCGAAGGCAATCAATTCGCGCAAAACTGCGCAGCAGCGCCAGGCGGCAGGGGTGGAACTTCAGCGGCGCAAGCTCAAAGTACTGGAAGCGAAGGCATTCGATGCGCTCGACCTTTCGCCGGACGCAACGCCGGAGGAAATCAGAAGCCGCTACAAGCAGATGCTCAAGCTGCACCATCCGGACGCGAACCACGGCGATCGCAATTCAGAAGACAAGCTTCGCGCCTCGATCGACGCGCACAAGATCCTGAAGCTCAACGGGTTCTGTTGAACACGCGACCTTGTCCTGTCGCCACGACATGCAGTGAACAAAATCAGCGCAGCGGATCAAAACTGAATGCGAGCGGCGCCGTTGGCGGCGCCAGATGTGCTGCCACAAGCCGGAATCATGACTGCCGCGGATACTTTTCGCAGTTCTTAACACGTTGATTTTGCTAAGCGCAATTTGCAATATGAAATTGAAATGGCCGTTTAGTTTCGCCACTGCGGATGCCGCTATGGTTAACCGAACTTGACCATGTAGCTGAAAAATTGGGGCAGAGCGCCCGTGAAGCGATTCCGCTTCGATAGTGGGATGAGATTGCCATAGATAACTGGAATTTCCAAGTGCCCAACGCGCATTGACGAAAAAAATACGTAAATGCGCTCGAAGACGTAGTTGCCTGTGAACGATGATCCCATCCAGTGATGCGTTACTGACTTCCCTGCCGCGCCGACAGGCAACAGCCGATGCACGTCCGCGTCGCCACGATTCAATACGCCGGACTGGCTACCCCCACGCCTGGACGTGCAACGCTGCTGGATGGCGGAGGATGCCTGTCTCTGCTATTTTTTAATCGATGGTCGATCGAAACTCCATACCCCAGGCGAGTTCATGAAAGTTATGGCCCGGTAAGGTTCGAGCTTCGCGAAACCTGCCCAGCCGGCATCAATTGCGCCATTCCCGAGATGCTGAAATTTTCGAATGCGGCACTCAGACTTTTCATAATTCCCCGACGACCCGGAATAGCGCTGCCCGCGCGACAAGGCGAACGGCAATGGGTGTCGCGGCGGCCCACGCATCCTCAATGGTTCGAATATGCTGTCGAGTGTTTGGGCGACCAAATCTGCGCCCCTGCCCCAACTTTCAGTTCGTTTCGTTTCGTTAAGTCCAGACCGCGCCTGAAAACCGTGCGCGACTCACACACGGCCACACACTTCTGTTGACAGCTGTCAACAGCCGCCTGCCCCGCAATACCGGCCTCATTCACGAGACATTGGAGATAAGGGCGACACTGATGGGCTGCGCCACCTGCCCACATTGGTTTTGAAACCGCTCAAGCGCCGGCAGTTGAGCGAACCCTCCCTGCAGCACCCAACCGGACGGACCCGCGAAACCCGGAATGCAGCCGCTCCGGAGCACTTCCGTCATCTACCCACCGCCATCACCACCCTCAGACAAATGCCGTCGGCAGAAGCATTTTGTTAACAGTCGCAAAGCATAATGCAACACAACTCTGGCGCGCTTTGTTTCAGACTTTTCTTTCATGGCATATATTGACAAACAATGTCTGACATTTTATTGCTGACGAAATTCAATATTCGTCAGCAATCAGGAATGCAGATGCCTCAAGCCCTAGAAGCCGAACAAGACAAGGTACGCCACGACAATGTCGCGCGCATTCTTGTCGCGGCAGAGCGCCTGTTCAGACATTATGGATATGCGAAGACGACAGTTGCCGATATCGCCAAGGATCTCGGCATGTCGCCGGCCAATATCTACCGCTTCTTTGCGTCCAAAGTGGAAATCCATCAGGCGCTGTGCGCCCGTATGCTGAACGAGAGCCTCGAACTGGCACGCGCGTGTGCGGCTCTTCCGCTCAGCGCCGAAGAACGGCTGAGGCGCTATTCGATGAACCACTATCAGTATACAGTCGAGACCATGCTTGATGCCGAAAAGGTGCATGAAATGGTCATTGTCGCCATCGAGCGAGACTGGCAGGTAGTCGACCAGCATATCGACCAGCTTCAGAGTATCGTGCGCGACATAATCGCCGAAGGTATGGCGAACGGTGAATTCACAAAGGGTGACCCGGAACTGGCATCTCGTTGTTTCGGCGCAGCCACATCCGCGCTGCATCACCCACAACTCGTGGCCCAATGCATAGGCAAAGGCAATCGCGCCAGCGCCGAGGAATTGACCGAATTTTCGATCCGGGCCCTCAAGGCCTGACCCGAGATCGAGCCACAGGTGCTCGAACCGGCATCCCGTGTTTCAGGAGAGTATGTATATGACCGCGCGTCCCTCTGAATATCCAAGCACTCGCCGCAGCAAGGGTGCACGATTTATGCGCCTGCTTGCGCCGTTGGTGATGACGATCGCGCTGGCTGCCTGCTCCGACGGTAGTGCTGAAGTATCCCAGGCGCCCGCACTCCGTCCGGTCAAGGTTGTCGAGGTCGACGCCGCTTCACCGGCCCGCGAAATGCGCTATTCCGGTGCGGTAAAGGCACGCAGCGAAGCCGCGGCCGGTTTCCGCGTCGCCGGCAAGATCATCGAGCGCAATGTTGATATCGGCGACCGGGTCAATCCCGGCGACGTTCTGGCACGGATCGATGCGACAGACTATGAGCTGCAGGTTCGCAGCGCAGAAGCCAGTCTTGCGTCTGCCCAGCGTCAGGTCGAGACCACCGAATTTGCCCTGACACGTGCCGAAGCGCTCTACAAGCAGCAGGTCACGACAAAAGCCCAGCTCGAACAGGCGCAGCTTTCCTACAACCAGGCCACCGCCACCCGCGACAGTGCCCGCTCGACCCTGGCGCAGGCCCGCAATCAGGTCGGCTACAGCGAACTCAAGGCGGACAAACCCGGCATCGTCACCACGATCAATGCCGATGCCGGCCAGGTCGTCTCAGCCGGCAGCCCCGTCGTCACGGTTGCTGCCGACGGCGAAAAGGAAGTCCTGATTGCCGTGCCGGAGAACGAGATCTTCGCCTTTAACACCGGCAAGATCGTCGACGTCACGTTCTGGTCGAATGCCGGTGTCACGCTCAAGGGCACTGTTCGCGAAGTCGCCGGTTCCGCCGATGCCAGCTCCAGGACATTCGCCGTTCGTATTTCGCTTCCCGAAGATGCCCGCGTGCTCCTCGGCATGACTGCTGGCGTGACAGCGACAACGCCGACCGCCGACAATCACTACAGCCTGCCTCTGTCGGCGCTTGCGCGCGACCCTGGCCAGCAGACGATTGTCTGGACGGTGGAGCGGCTCGATGGCACCGTGCATGCGCGGCCGGTCAAGGTCGCCGAATTCACCGATATTGGGATAAAGATTTCTGACGGCATTCGGCCCGGCGATCTGGTCGTCGCGGCCGGAACCCAGTTCATGGCGGAAGACATGAAGGTCAAGCTTCCCGAGGGCGTTCTGACGCATTCGGCCGAAGCCGTAGAGCCTGCCGTCACCGGCAGCACCAGCGAAACGCCCTGATCCAGATCCCTTCCCGTTCCTCCCGCGCGGACCATTGCCATGAACACCCCACCCGTCGACCACGGCTCTTTCAATCTGTCGCGTTGGGCGATCGGCCATCCCAGCATGGCGCGCTTCCTTTTCGGCCTCATCCTGATCGCCGGGCTATTCGGCCTGATGCGCATGGGCCAGAAGGAAGATCCAGACTTCACCTTCCGAGTCATGGTCGTGCAGGCCTTCTGGCCAGGTGCGTCGATCACCGACATGCAGGACCAGGTGGTCAACAAGATCGAGCGCAAGCTTCAGGAGACCCCCTATCTCGACTGGGTGAAATCCTACACACGCGCCGGCTCGGCGATCATCACACTCCAGGTCAAGGGAAATACCGACGCGCAGGACGTGGCGGACGCCTTCTATCAGGTGCGCAAGAAGGTCAGCGATATCGAAAACGAGCTGCCGGAAGGCCTGCTCGGCCCCTATTTCAATGACGAATTCGGCGACACCTATATCACGCTCTATTCCCTCACCGGCGATGGCTACAGCTATCCGGAGCTGAAGAAATACGCGATCCAGGCGCGCGACGTGCTTCTGTCCACCGCGGGCGTTGAAAAAGCCGTGATCCTTGGCGATCAGCCACAGAAGATCTTTATCGAGGTCTCCTCGAAAGCCCTCGCCGAGCGCGGCCTGACCTTTACCGATCTCCAGGATGCACTTGCAGGCCAGAACGCTATCGATGCCACCGGCTCCATAGACACGAACGAGCGCTCGGTGCGCATCGCGGTCGATGGCGGCTTCAGCGCCGCCGAAGACATCCGCGAACTCCGCCTCAAGGCCGGCGACCAGGTCACCAGGCTTGGCGACATCGCCACCGTCACAGAAGGCCTCGAAGACCCTTACCAGCGCAAGTTCCGCTTCAACGGCCAGGATTCCGTCCAGGTCGGCGTGGTGATGACCAAAGGGTTCAACGTCACCGATGTCGGCAAGTCGGTCGAGGAAACTCTGTCCCGTTTTCAGGTTAGCCTGCCGCTTGGGGTGGAGGTCTCGCAGATTTCCAACCAGCCTGAAGTCGTGGAAGAGGCCGTCGGCGAATTCATGAAGGCACTCGGCGAGGCGCTGTTGATCGTGCTTGTCGTATCCTTCATCTCGATCGGCTGGCGCTCTGGCCTGGTTATCGCCATTGCCATCCCGCTCGTTCTCGCCGCAACCTTTGCCGTCATGTACCAATTCGGGCTTGACCTTCAGCGCATCTCACTCGGCGCCCTGATCATCGCACTCGGGCTTCTTGTCGATGACGCGATGATCGTCGTGGAGTTGATGGAGCGTAAACTGGAGGAAGGATTGCACAAGATCGACGCGGCGAGTTTTGCCTACTCATCAACTGCCTTCCCGATGCTGACCGGGACACTGATTACCATCGCCGGCTTCATTCCTGTCGGCTTTGCGGAATCGACCGCGGGCGAATATGTCCGGTCGCTCTTCTACGTCGTCGGCATCTCGCTCGTCATATCATGGTTCGTGGCCGTCTACTTCACGCCTTGGCTCGGCTACATGATCCTCAAGCAGAGGCACCATGCCGGCAGCCATCACGATGCTTTCGACACACCGTTTTACCATCGGCTGCGTTCCACCGTCGTATGGGCGGTCAAGCACCGGATCATCGTGATCCTGCTGACACTCACCGCGTTCGTCACCAGCCTGTGGGCCTTCCAGTTCATCCCGCAGAACTTCTTCCCGCAATCCTCACGGCCGGAAATCCTCGTCGATCTGTGGCTACCGGAAGGTACGTCGATTTCCGAAGTCGAACGTCAGGCGACTGTTCTCGAAGACCGCATCCTCAAGGAAGACGATCAACGTTTCGTTGCGACCTATATCGGGGAGGGGGCACCGCGTTTCTTCCTGCCGCTCGACCAGCAACTGCGCAATCCGAACTACGCCCAGCTTCTGGTCATGGCCAAAAACGAAGAAGGGCGCGAGCGATTGATCACCAAGATCCGCGACATGCTCGCTGCCGACTTCCCCGATATCCGCGGCAAGGTCGACCGCCTGTTTCTGGGCCCGCCGACAGGATGGCCGGTCCAGATGCGCATTTCGGGGCCGGATCGCACAGAGGTTCGCCGGATTGCCGACGAGGTCAAGAAGACCTTCAACGCCAACCCGGTCCTGCAAGCCGTTCACGACGATTGGCTTGAGCCCGTGACTGCGATGAAGCTGGTGGTCGACCAGGATCGTGCACGCGCGCTTGGCGTCACTTCGCAGCGGCTGCGTCAGATGTTGCAGGCGACAATGAGTGGCGCACCGCTGGCGGACGTGCGAGCAGGGGAGGAGACAATCTCGATCGTTGCCCGCGAACCGGAGGAAAGCCGCAAGCTGTTGACAGCTGTCAACTCGATCTACATCCCGACCGACAACGGAACTTTCGTGCCCTTGTCGCAGGTCGCCAAAGTCGTGCCTACCCTGGAGCAGGGCATCGAATGGAGACGTAACCGCCTGCCGACGATCACCGTCCGCGCAACCCTTCCAGATGACGTTCAGTCGAACGACGTCACGATGAAGATGTTTGCCGAGCTCCAACCGCTGCGGGATCGGCTGCCCGCCGGATACCTCGTCGAGATACAGGGCGGAGCCGAAGACAGCGCCGAGAGCCAGAACTCGATTGCCGCAAAAGCTCCGATCATGCTGCTTGTCATCGTCGTGCTGCTGATGATCCAGCTCCAGCATTTCGGCAAGGCGATGCTGGTCCTGGCAACGGGCCCGCTCGGCATCATCGGGGCGTCGGCAGCATTGCTGATCTCCGGCGCACCTTTCGGCTTCGTCGCGATCCTCGGGGTCATCGCGCTTCTCGGCATCATCATCCGCAATTCGATTATCCTCATCGACCAGATCGATCAGGACATTGCCGCCGGCATGGAGCGCTCGGAAGCAATCGTCGGCTCAGCCGTTCGACGCTTCCGCCCGATCATGCTCACGGCAATGACGGCGGTGCTCGCACTCATCCCGATCTCTCGAGGAATTTTCTGGGGGCCGCTCGCCTATGCGATGATGGGTGGCATCCTCGTGGCAACGGTGCTGACCATTCTGGTTCTGCCAGCCGCCTATTCGCTATTCTTCGGTCGCACGCCCAAAAAGCTGGTGACCGAATAAGGGGAGGGAGGGGACCCCAAGCCCCTCCCGACTTCCCTTTTCTTGATCGATTGATCAAGCGACAAGACGTGGTAAAATCATCGTCAAAACCAACCAAAACAGCTTTCCGTTTTGCGACGTCCCTACACGAAGCCCTTGGAAACTAATGCTTCTATCATATCACTAAATCAAATTTCGTATGCCTAACTTACTATTAATTTTTGCGAATTTTATCCTGCACTTGGCAAATTTCGCCAAATTCCAGTCTAAAATGAAGTGATATTGCGGCGGAATCTCTCTTTACAACGTTTTTTAAGCCGATATGACGTTGAGCATGCGGGCCTTGACGTCGGGCACACGCACTGGCCTCTTTACGACAGCCAATGCGTTATCGCCGTCTCGGTACGCCGGAATGAGGATCAATACCTCGTTCTGCAAAACACTGGGTGCGAAACACGCACCACGGAACCAAAAGAACCGGCGACCGGACAGTCATGGTCCAACGCCACTGGGAGACTGCTCATGAAATACAAGTTTGGCTTTGCCGCCGCCGCTTTGCTCGCGGCTACGTTCCTTTCCAGCGCCGCCAGCGCCAAGACCTTCGTCTATTGCTCGGAAGGTTCGCCGGAAGGCTTCGACCCGGGCATGTACACCGCGGGCACCACATTCGACGCTTCGGCGCATCCAGTTTACAGCCGCCTGATGGAATTCAAGCCAGGCACCACGGAAGCTGAAGCCGGTCTGGCTGAAAGCTATATCGTCAATGCCGAAGGCACCGAATACACATTCAAGCTGCGTCCGGGCGTCAAGTTCCACACCACCGAATTCTTCACCCCGAGCCGCGAATTCAACGCGGACGACGTGATCTTCTCGCTGGAACGCCAGATCAAGGCCGACCATCCGTGGAACCAGTATGTCGCCGGCACTTCCTGGGAATATGCCGCAGGCATGGGCTTCCCGGAACTGATCAAGTCGATTGAAAAGGTCGATGACCTGACGGTCAAGATCACGCTCAACAAGCCGGAAGCACCGTTCCTCGCGAACCTCGCCATGCCGTTCGCCTCGATCCTGTCGAAGGAATATGCCGACAGCCTCGAAAAGGCAGGTAAGAAGGAACAGCTCAACCAGATGCCGGTCGGCACGGGTCCGTTCTCCTTCGTCGGTTACCAGCAGGATGCCGTCATCCGCTTCAAGAAGAACGCCGACTATTGGGGTGGCGCACCGAAGATCGACGATCTCGTCTTCGCGATCACCACAGATGCTGCCGTTCGTTACCAGAAGCTCAAGGCTGGCGAATGCCACCTGATGCCGTTCCCGAACGCAGCCGACGTTGCTGCGATGAAGACCGACGACACCCTGACCGTCATGGAACAGGAAGGCCTGAACGTCGCCTACCTCGCCTACAACACAACCCAGGCTCCTTTCGACAAGCCTGAAGTGCGCAAGGCGCTGAACCAGGCGATCAACAAGCCGGCCATCGTCGATGCCGTCTTCCAGGGCATGGCAACACCGGCCAAGAACCCGATCCCGCCGACAATGTGGTCCTACAACGAAGCCACGCAGGATGATGCCTACGACCTCGACGCCGCCAAGAAGGCGCTCGAAGCTGCCGGCGTCAAGGATCTGTCGATGAAGATCTGGGCGATGCCGGTATCGCGTCCCTACATGCTGAACGCACGCCGTGCGGCTGAAATCATGCAGGACGACTTTGCCAAGATCGGCGTCAAGGTCGAGATCGTTTCCTACGAATGGGCCGAATATCTCGACCGTTCGAAGGCCAAGGATCGTGACGGCGCTGTCATGCTTGGCTGGACCGGCGACAATGGCGACCCGGACAACTTCCTCGACACCCTGCTCGGCTGCGAAGCCGTGGGCGGCAACAACCGCGCTCAGTGGTGCAACGAAGAGTTCAACGCCCTGGTGAAGAAGGCCAAGGTCACGTCCGACCAGGCAGAACGCACGAAGCTTTACGAAGAAGCCCAGTTGGTCTTCAAGAAGGAAGCTCCTTGGGCCACCATCGACCACTCCCTGTCCATCGTACCGATGCGCAAGGAAGTCTCTGGTTTCGTTCAGAGCCCGCTCGGTGACTTCACCTTCGAAAACGTCGACATCGCCGAGTAATCGGATACGAGACGCAGTCGCCGCGGGCCAAAACCCGCGGCGATTCTCGTTAAGCTCACCCGGATAAAATCCGGCGATTTCCACGGTTCGAAACCCGATACGGCTTTTCGAGTGACCGAAGAGGCGACAAGCCCACGGTCCGACCTTCATAAGAAAAACAACAGGTCTCCTACATGTTTGGCTTTCTCTTGCGGCGGCTTGCCGTCTTGATCCCGACCTTCATCGGCGTATCGATCATAGCCTTCGCCTTCATCCGGCTTCTGCCGGGTGATCCCGTCGCGCTGTTGTCCGGCGAGCGCGTCATGTCGCCTGAGCGACACGCTGAAATCAGCGCCAATCTCGGCCTCGACCGGCCGATTGTCGTGCAGTATTTCGACTATATCAGCGGCGTCATGACGGGTGATTTCGGCACATCGATCGTCTCCAAGAGCCCGATCATCGATCAGTTCTTCGCGCTCTTCCCGGCGACCGTCGAACTGTCCTTCTGTGCCATCATGATCGCCATCGCCATCGGCGTACCAGCCGGCATCATTGCCGCGATCAAACGCGGCTCGGCCTTCGACCAGACAATGATGGGCATTGCGCTCGTTGGCTATTCGATGCCGATCTTCTGGTGGGGCCTGCTGCTGATCATCCTGTTTTCCGGCATCCTGCAGTGGACACCGGTCTCGGGTCGTATCTCCCTGATGTTTTTCTTCCCGCCGGTTACCGGCTTCATGCTGATCGACTCACTGCTGTCAGGACAAAAGGGCGCCTTTACCTCGGCGCTCAGCCACCTGATCCTGCCATCGATCGTGCTCGCCACCATTCCGCTTGCCGTCATTGCACGCCAGACACGGTCCGCCATGCTGGAAGTGCTGTCGGAGGATTATATCCGCACGGCCCGCGCCAAAGGACTTTCGCCGTTCCGCGTGGTCGGCCTGCATGCGCTTCGCAATGCGATGATCCCGGTGATCACCACGATCGGCCTGCAGATCGGCGTCATGCTTGCCGGCGCGATCCTGACCGAAACGATCTTCTCCTGGCCGGGCATCGGCAAATGGATGGTCGACAGCGTGTTCCGCCGCGACTATCCCGTCATCCAGGGCGGTCTGCTGCTGATTGCCGGCATCATCATGGTCGTCAACCTGATCGTTGATCTCCTGTATGGCCTGATCAACCCGCGCATCCGCCACTAGAAGGATAAAATCCCATGGCTGAGACCATTCAAAGCCAGCCGGTCACCACAGCGGCGATGCGCCGCCAGATGCTGACCGAGTTCTGGTTCTACTTCTCCGAAAACCGCGGCGCCGTCATCGGCCTCGTCGTTTTCATCGCCCTCGTGCTGATCGCGGTGTTTGCACCGCTGGTCGCGCCGCATTCGCCGTTCGAACAGTATCGCGAGGCCATTCTCCTGCCACCCGCATGGCTTGAAGGCGGCAGCTGGAGCTATCCGCTCGGCACCGATCCCGTCGGGCGCGATATCATGTCGCGCCTGATCTACGGATCGCAGTATTCGCTGTTCATCGGCGTGTTCGTCACCACGCTGTCTTTGACCACCGGCATCGCGATCGGCGTGATTGCCGGCTATTATGGCGGCTGGCTCGACACCACGATCATGCGCCTGATGGACATCATCCTGGCGTTTCCGTCGTTGCTTCTGGCCCTGGTGCTGGTGGCAATTCTCGGACCGGGCCTTACCAACGGCATGATCGCCATCGCACTGACGCTGCAGCCACATTTCGTCCGTCTGACGCGTGCCGCCGTGATGTCGGAAAAAACCCGTGACTATGTGACGGCCGCGCGACTGGCCGGGGCAGGGCCGTTCCGCCTGATGTTCCGCACCATTCTGCCGAACTGCATGGCGCCACTGATCGTCCAGGCAACCCTGTCGTTCTCGAACGCCATTCTGGATGCGGCAGCGCTGGGCTTTCTCGGCATGGGCGCCCAGCCACCGGCACCTGAATGGGGCACCATGCTGGCGGAAGCCCGCGAGTTCATCCTGCGTGCCTGGTGGGTCGTGACCTTCCCGGGTCTGGCAATCCTGATCACGGTTCTGGCGATCAACCTGATGGGCGACGGCCTGCGCGACGCACTCGACCCCAAGCTGAAGAGGTCCTGACATGGCACTTCTCGACATTCAAAACCTCACCGTCGAGTTCGAGACCGCTTCAGGCTGGTTCAAGGCCGTCGACGGCGTGTCGCTTTCGGTCAATGCTGGTGAAGTTCTGGCGATCGTTGGCGAAAGCGGCTCCGGCAAATCCGTTGCCATGCTGGCTGTCATGGGCCTTCTGCCCTGGACCGCCAAGATCACTGCCGATCGCATGCTGTTTCTCGGGCGCGATATCCAGGGCATGTCGCCGTCGGATCGGCGCAAGCTGATCGGCAAGGATGTGGCGATGATCTTCCAGGAGCCTGTCGCCAGCCTCAATCCGTGCTTTACGGTCGGCTTCCAGATCGAGGAAGTCCTGAAACTGCACATGGGCATGGGTGCCAAGGAACGCCGGGCGCGCGCGATCGAACTGTTCAAGCTCGTCGGCCTGCCGGATCCGGCAGAACGCCTCAACCATTTCCCGCACCAGATGTCGGGGGGGCAGTGCCAGCGCGTGATGATCGCCATGGCGATCGCCTGCAATCCGAAGCTGCTGATCGCCGACGAACCGACGACGGCCCTCGACGTGACGATCCAGAAGCAGATCCTCGATCTGCTGATGAAGCTGCAGGCCGAGACCGGCATGGGCCTGATCATGATCACCCATGACATGGCGGTGGTGGCCGAAACGGCCGACCGCGTGATCGTCCAGTACAAGGGCAAGAAGATGGAGGAGGCCGACGTGCTGTCCCTGTTCGAGGCTCCGAAGAACCCTTATACCAAGGCGCTGCTTTCCGCTCTGCCGGAAAATGCCACCGGCGACCGCCTGACGACGGTCTCCGATTTCATGGCAGCGTCCCAGACGACGGGAGGTGCCGCATGAGCACTGTGGTCGAAAACACCAGCGGAACCCCGATGCTGGAAATCCGCGACATCAAGCGCGACTATCACGTGCCGCAAGGCTTCCTGAAGCCGGACAAGACAGTGCATGCGGTCAAGGGCGTGTCGTTCAAGCTCGAAACCGGAAAAACGCTGGCGATCGTCGGTGAAAGCGGCTGCGGCAAGTCGACACTTGCCCGCATCCTGACCTTCATCGATGAACCAACCGGCGGCGAATTGCTGATCGAAGGCAAGAAGGTCGATACGCGTCCGGGCCACCTGACGGCCGAAATGCGCCAGAAGGTGCAGATCGTCTTTCAGAACCCCTATGGATCGCTCAATCCGCGCCAGAAGATCGGCGATGTGCTGGGAGAGCCGCTGCTGATCAACACCAAGATGACGGCGTCGGAGCGCCGCGATCGCGCCAATGAAATGCTGATCAAGGTCGGCCTCGGTCCGGAGCATTACAACCGCTATCCGCACATGTTCTCCGGCGGCCAGCGCCAGCGTATCGCGATTGCCCGGGCGCTGATGCTGAACCCGAAGCTTCTGGTTCTCGATGAGCCTGTCTCGGCGCTCGACCTTTCGGTTCAGGCACAGGTGTTGAACCTACTTTCCGACCTGCAGGAAGAGTTCGGCCTGACTTACGTGTTCATCAGCCATGACCTCTCGGTAGTGCGCTACATCGCCGACGAAGTGATGGTGATGTATTACGGTGAGGCCGTCGAATACGGCACGCGCGATGCGGTGTTCACCGATCCGCAGCATGACTATACCCGCACCCTGTTTGCCGCGACCCCGCGTGCCGACGTGGATTCGATCCGCGCCCGCATGGCAAAACGCGGCAAGCTTGTCAGCGCCGGCTGATCGATCAGCGCCGGATAATCTGGAGGAGGGGCGCTGTTGGCGCCCTTTTTCTATTCCGGCAGGTGACCGTAGGATATCTTCGGGCTGTCGAAAACCATGGTCGAGCGGATCGTCTTGATCTCTGCCAGCTGATCGAATTCCTGCCAGATCAGGCGCTTGTAGTCGGCCATGTCGCGGACGGAGATCTTGAGCAGGAAATCGAAATCGCCGGCCACTGCATGGATCTCGACCACTTCCGGCAAACGCCCGACCATCTGGATGAAGCGATCACCTACCTGTGGCGTGGTCCGGTCCAGCGTAATTTCTACATAGGCCTGCAAACCAAGACCGACGCGGGCCGCATCGATGATCACCGCCTGTCGGATAATGCCGCTATTGTAGAGGCGCGCCAGTCTGCGCGACAAAGGCGCGGCAGTCAGACCCACACGATCGGCAAGCTCGGCATTGCTGAGGCTCGCATTTTCGAGCAGGCATTCGATAATGCGGCGATCGATGCGGTCGAGTTCGAATTGCGGTTCAGTGGTCATGGCACCAAGCCTACCGAATATTGCGCAATTTTCTAGCGCTGAATGCATATAACTCGCAATTCCTCAAAGCTTTTATACTTCTAGAGGAGAAAATCAGGCGCGACTTTGCTCGATTGAATTGCTATGATTTGCGCATATTACGCACCCTTCAAGAAGGTTCTTCATGTTCGACAAGCTCGCTTCCCAACCGAACGATCCGCTGCTCGCCCTGATCGGGCTCTACAATGCAGATACGCGCGCAGATAAAATCGATCTCGGGGTTGGCGTCTACCGTGATGACCTCGGGCGCACGCCGGTGCTGCGCGCCGTCAAGGCCGCCGAAAAGCAGTTGCTCGAAACCCAGGAGAGCAAGTCCTATGTGGCGCCGGAAGGCGACCGGGTCTTCCTCGATTTGCTCTGGGATCTGGTTGGCGGCAAGGACACGGGCAAGTTTGCCGCTGGCGTGCAGACCCCTGGCGGCTCCGGAGCGCTACGTCTGGCGTCTGATCTTTTTGCCCGTGCCGGAACCCGCCGCCTCTGGCTCGGCCTGCCGAGCTGGCCGAACCATGCCGGCATCTTCGGTGCGACCGGGCTTACCGTTGAAACCTATCCCTATTTCGACGTGCCGACCCAGGCGGTACGATTTGCCAGCATGATGAAGGCAATGACAGGTGCCCAGGCAGGCGATGCCGTACTGATCCACGCGAGCTGCCACAACCCAACTGGAGCTGGGCTGACACCCGCTCAATGGCAGGAATTGGCGGCCATCATTGCCGAGCGCCGTCTCATCCCTCTGATCGACAGCGCTTACCAAGGCTTCGGCACCGGCATCGAAGACGATGTTGCGGGCCTGCGCCAGGTAATCAAAGCCGCGCCTGAAGCGCTGGTGGCCGTCTCCTGCTCGAAATCCTTCGGCATCTACCGCGAACGCACCGGCGCGATCTTTGCCGTCGCCGAAACGCAGACCGCCGCCGATATCGCCCGCTCCAATCTCGTAACAATGGCCCGCACCAGCTATTCCATGCCGCCGGATCACGGCGCTGCCGTCGTTCGCACCATTCTTGCCTCCGAGACGCTGCGCAGC
This sequence comes from Rhizobium sp. 18065, assembly GCF_902706095.1. GTDB lineage: Bacteria > Pseudomonadota > Alphaproteobacteria > Rhizobiales > Rhizobiaceae > Allorhizobium. The sequence continues at coordinate 424,749 of NZ_CACSJP010000003.1, read as the reverse complement.
GACTGGGTCGATGAACTGAATTCGATGCGCGACCGGTTGAACGGCCTGCGCCGGGAGCTGGCCCATGCCCTATCCGATGGCTGGCAGCTTGCGCCACAGATTGCCGAGCAACAGGGCATGTTTTCGCTGCTGCCGCTGAGTGAGAGCGACGTGCTCGCTCTGCGCAAGGATCACGGCATCTATATGCCGACGTCCGGCCGCATCAACATCGCCGGACTGAAAAGTGCCGACATCGCGAGGGTTGCCTCCGTCCTCAAGCCATTGCTCGGATAACAGTCCATGACCACCGCAACCGTTAACCCGATGGCGCCCGCAGAGCGTCACCGGCTCTATGAAGACGTGCTGGCGATGCTGTCCGGCACGCTCTTCGTCTCGCTGGGAACGCTGATCTACACCAAGACGATGCTGACGGTCGGCTCCACCGCTGGCCTGGCCTTGCTGATGTCCTATGCGTCGGGATGGGGTTTCGGGTTGATCTTCTTCCTGGTCAACCTGCCGTTCTATATCCTTGCGGTCAAACGCATGGGCTGGGGCTTCACCATCCGCACATTCACCGCAGTGGCGCTGGTTTCGATCCTGTCAAAACTCAACGCAGCGTGGATCGATTTCTCCCATCTGGACCCGCTCTATGCGACGATCATCGGCGGTGGACTGATCGGCACGGGCCTCTTGATGCTGTTTCGCCATCGCACCGGCCTTGGCGGCATCAACATCCTCGCACTTTACCTGCAGGAAAAGCTCGGTTTTCGGGCCGGATACGTGCAGCTCGGCGTCGATCTGGCCATCCTCGCCGCTGCCTTTTTCATCCTGCCGGCAGACCGCCTGGCCTATTCGGTGCTGGGCGCTGCGATCGCGAACCTGATCATCGCCATCAACCACAAGCCTGGTCGCTATATGGGGTTGAGCTGAAAAACGTTCCAGCTGGAATCAGCTGGAACGTCGTCTTCAATCAGGCCAGCGCCGCATCCACGATCACCATCGGGCGACCTTGCGTGCAATTCTCGATCCGCGCATCCACGCGGTAAACTCGCCGAAGCAGGGCAGGGGTGATGACATCGGCCGTCGGTCCATTGGCAACCAAACGGCCGTCGGCCACGACCAGCGAATGGTCGCAATAGCGCATGGCATGGTTGAGATCGTGAAGCGCGATCAGTACGGCCATGCCTGTCTGGCGGGCAAGCTGGTGCATGTGCTGCAACACCTCGATCTGCCGGAAGAGATCGAGAGCCGACGTCGGCTCGTCCATCAGCAGAATTTGTGGTTTGCGTACCAGCGCCTGGGCAATGGCGACCAGTTGCCGCTGGCCGCCCGACAGTTCACCCAGATCGCGAAAGGCAAGATCGGTGATGCGAAGGGATGACAAGATACGGTCTATGTCGACCAGTTCTTGATCCGCCACCTTCCAGCCGGAGCCTTGCTTGGAGGCGAGCAGAACGCTTTCATAGACAGTGAGTACGGCATTGGCGCCGGTATCCTGTGGCATGTAACAGATCGGCCGGAGGCTTTCCTCGCCACGGACATGCACGATGCCGTCGCCCTTCAACAGGCCGGCGATGCGTTTGAACAGCGTCGATTTTCCCGCAGCATTCGGGCCGATCACTGCTGTCAGCATGCCGCCGACGATATCGCCGGTGGTGATGTCGGTAAAAATGCGGTTGCGGCCATAGTGGGCGCCAAGCGCCTCGAGCTTCAGGGCTACCATGCGCGTCTCCGATGGGTGAAAATCAGCGAGAAGAAGAAGGGCACACCAACGAGCGCGGTGATGACCCCGATCGGCAGAATGGCGCCCGGGATCAGCATCTTAGAGACAACCGAGGTCACCGACAGCAGCAATGCGCCGCAGATCACCGAGCCAGGCAGGAAAAAGCGCTGGTCTTCACCGACCAGCATGCGAGCAATATGCGGGCCAACCAGACCGATGAAACCGATCGTGCCGACAAATGACACGGGGATTGCCGCGAGCAGGCTGACCAGCATCATCGTCTCCAGCCGCAGCGCTTTGACGTTGACGCCGAAGGACGCTGCCTTGTCGTCACCGAGACGAAGGGCCGTCAAAGCCCATGCCTTGCGGGCAAAGAGCGGCACGCACAACACCAGAACTGCAGCGGTCACGCCGACCTTGGCCCATGTGGCCTTGGTGAGTGAACCCATGGTCCAGAAAACGACGGCAGCAAGCGCCTGTTCGGAGGCCAGGTATTCCAGCAGCGACAGCAGTGCATTGAAGGTGAAGACCAGGGCGATGCCAAGTAGGACGATCGTCTCGACGGTCACGCCCCTCAGCGTTGATACGCTGTAGATGAAAAGCGAAGCGAGCATGGCCATCAGGAAGGCGTTGATCGGCACCATGTATTGCACGGCGGCTGGAAAGACCGCGACGCCGCCGACCAGTGCCAGCGCTGCGCCAAAACCGGCAGCGGCCGAAATCCCGAGCGTGAACGGGCTTGCCAATGGGTTGGCCAGAATGGTCTGCATCTGCGCACCGGCAAGAGACAGGCTGGCGCCGACGGTCACCGCCATCAGCGCGATCGGCATGCGGATATCCCAGATCACAACCCGTAGCTGGTTGTTGGCTTCACTTGGAGACAGGATCGTCGAAACGACTTGGGCCAACGTATAGCGCGCCGGTCCGAGCGCCATATCCACGGCAACGCTGACGATCAGCGCGATAAACAAAGCGCTCAGGATCAGGACGCGGCGCGCAGTCAAGGCACGGTAGCGACCGCGCCCCTCGACCCCGGCTGCATCTTCAGTCACGACGGCCATCCAATGTTTTCCTTTTCATGCAAAGCAAAATCGCCGGGCTTGGCAGCCTGCGGCGAGAATCTCTGGTGGGCCTGCGGGGCCGCGAAGGATGGCACCGTCAAAAACGGCAAAAGGGCAAAACTTGCCCGGCTTCTTTCGGCCAACATGAGAACCCGCCCACCATACGGAGGCCGGCGGGTTTCCCCGCCGGCAAGAACCATCAAAGGCCAGCCTTCAATGAAGCAAAATAGCCCGGCTGGTAGTCGACCGGCAGGAAACGCTCATGCATTTCCTTGAAGGTCGCATCCGCATCGAGATCCTTGAACAGGTCCGGATGCAGCCACTTGGCGATCTGCTGAACAGCGACGAACTGGTAAGGGCTGTTGTAGAACTGGTGCCAAATGGCGTGGACGTTGCCATCCTTGACCGCCTTCACATCGGTAAAGCCGGGGCGTTCCATCAGATCGGACAACTTCTGGGCAGCGACGGCCTTGTCAGCACCCGGACCGACGCCGACCCACTTGCCACCGGGAACATAAAGTTCCCAGTTCGACCCAGTGACGATGACCTGGTCCGGGTTCGATGCGATGATCTGCTCGGGATTGACGGTGCCGAAGGTGCCGGGGATGAAGTCCTTGGCCATATTCACGCCACCGGCGAGCTCGACCATCTTGCCGAAGTTCTCGTTGCCGAAGGACATGCAGCAATCGTCGGAGTAGCCGCCGGCACGCTCGATGAAGACAACCGGCTTCTTCAGGTCGGCAGCCTTGGCCAGCGTGTCGGTGACACGGGCAATCTGCTCGTCGTGGAACTTGACGAATTCCTCGGCGCGTTCTTCCTTGCCGAACAGCTTGCCGATGATGCGCATGGAATCGTCGGTGTGTTCCATCGGCTTTTCGCGGAAGTCGATATAGACGAGCGGAATGCCGACTGCAGCCAGCTTTTCGATGTAGCCGCTTTCCTCTGTGGCAGACTTTGCTTCCGTGTTCATGATGATCACGTCGGGCTTCAGGACAACGGCCTGCTCGATATCGAAAGTACCATCCTTCATGCCGCCGAAGGTCGGGATCTTTTCCATCTCGGGGAATTTCTTGAGATAGATATTGTAGCCGTCAAGGTCGGCCTTCTTGAAATCGTCGCGCCAGCCGACGACGCGGCCGAACGGCTTTTCGGTATCGAGCGCTGCGGTAAAATAGATCTGGCGGCCTTCGCCGAGGATGACGCGCTCGACCGGCACCTTGACCTCGACTTCACGGCCCGTGATATCCTTGATCTTCACGGTCTCGCCTGCGTAGGCCGCCGTTGAAAAAAGAACGAGCGAAATCGCGGCGGCGGAGGCCACCTTGTCGAGATAAAACACTGTCGCGTCTCCTGTTTGAGATTGTGCGGTGATTTATGTTTTTATGACTTTCGCAGTCAACAATTATCTTTTAGAAGTGTTCCAACCTCACGATCACTTCCGGAAGATCCAGCCAATGCAAGCTGTTAGCACTCTATCGAATCACGATCTGCGCGACGAAATCAAAGCCTATTGGTCGCTGAGGGCAGAAACATTCGACAGCCAGCCGGGTCACGAGATCTTTTCCGAGGATGAACGGGCTGCCTGGCACGCGCTCTTCTCCAAACACCTCGGAGATGGGCAGGGGAGACAGGCGCTGGATCTGGCCTGCGGGACCGCTGTTGTCTCCCATATCCTCGACGATCTCGGCTTCAAAGTTACCGGTCTCGACTGGGCAGAGCCGATGCTGGAGCGCGCGCGCGCAAAGGCCGCAAAACGTGGCCGAGAGATTCGCTTCCTGATGGGCGACGCGGAAAACACCATGGAAGCCGACCAGTCCTATGACGTGATCACCAATCGCCACCTGGTCTGGACGCTGGTCGATCCGCTGGCCTGTTTTCGCGAATGGCACCGTGTGCTGAGAACGGGTGGGCGCGTGCTCATCGTCGATGGCGACTTCGTCAACGTATCGCCCCTGACCCGGCTGATGAAACGCTTGACCCAATGGGCGGCACGCATTGGCCTCGCCAAGGATGCCAAACATGGCGCGCCGAATTCGGATATGGCGGAAACGCATAATCGCATTCTCTCGCGTGTCCATTTTTCCGATGGCGCCCATGCCGATGCCGTTGTGGAACTGCTGAAACAGGCAGGCTTTGCCAAGATCTCCGTCGATACAGATCTTGGCGCAATCCACCGTGCCCAGCGCAAGAACTTCTCCTTCCTGAAGGGGCTGGAGCGGGCAACCCAACACCGCTATGCCATCTGCGCCGAGAAATAGGCCGCGCTTGCCGCTTGCATCGAACGCCAAGAGGTAATACTTAATTTTCAGAAGGTATTACCGAGGTAATCATGTCAACGACGGTGACATCCAAGGGTCAGGTAACGATCCCCAAGCCAGTTCGCGACCTGCTCGGCATCCTGCCAGGCACTGAGGTCGAGTTTCACCGCGCCGCAGATGGCAGCGTGGTATTGACTCGCGCTGATCGCAAGGTCGGGAGAAGCCGTTTCGGATCCTTGCGCGGCCATGCCGGTGAAGGCATGAGCACAGACGCGATCATGGCCCTGACACGTGGTGACGGGGGGTGATCCTCGTCGATACCAATGTTCTGCTCGATCTGGTCACCGACGATCCTGTCTGGGCACCTTGGTCAGTGGAACGGCTGGAGGCTGCAGCCCTTGAAGGGCCGCTCCTGATCAATGATGTGGTCTATGCCGAACTTGCCGTGCGCTATGCCAAGATCGAACGGCTGGACGACTTTGTCGAAGCGGCTGGCCTGATCCATGTTCCGATCCCCAAGCCAGCCCTCTTTCTCGCCGCCAAGGCCTTCACCGCCTATCGCAAGGCAGGCGGATCACGCACGGGCGTGCTGCCGGATTTCTTCATCGGAGCGCATGCTGCCGTTGGCGGGTTCTCGGTCCTGACCCGCGATAGCGGACGCTATCGCAGCTATTTCCCGAAGCTGGCACTGATCACGCCGGAAAGGTGAGCGAGGGTGCGCACAAATCCTTGCCCCGAAGACATGCCCAGGATTTTAAACGTCGCATTCACACATAGAATGTCCGGCATTTGGGATATGCCATGCACATCGGGGCCTGTACTATCTCTTGCATGATGCGTCGCGCCGATCGGTCCCATGCCACGCAGCAGTTGGAGAAATTCCCGCCCGTGTCCGGCATCGTCCTTGACTCCCAGCCTCTCACCTTCGCCACCCTCGACGCCATCGGCTCGGGTCGCGTCTCCGTCAGCCTCAGCCCCGCCGGCATGGCGCGGGTCCGCAAGGGCCGAGAAGGCGTGGAAATCGCCATCACCCGAGGCGAAACCATCTACGGCGCCAATACCGGTGTCGGTGCGATGAAGGACACCGACTGGAGCGAGGACGAGATCGGCACCTTCAATCTCGGCCTCGTGCATGCGCATCATTTCGGCACCGGCGCACCATTTCCCATTCCGACCGTGCGCAAGGCAATCGCCATTCGCATCAACACCGCGCTGACCGGTTACGCCGGATGTTCGCCGGAACTGGTCGAGGCGTTTCTGGCCTTGCTGAACAAGGACGTTATCCCGGTCGTGCGTCGGACAGGATCCATCGGCTGCGCCGATATCGGTCTGATGGGGCAGATCGGCTCGGTCCTGACCGGCGTCGGCGAAGTCTATTACCAAGGCCTGCGCCGCAAGACCTCGGATGTCTTTCCCGAAGTCGGCATCAATCCACTCAGGCTCGCACCACGAGACGCACTCGCCTCGCTCTCTGTTAATGGTGTCGGTTACGCAGCCAGCGCCGTCGCACTTCGCGATGCGGCCAAGGTGCTGCGGGTGCTGATGGGGACCGCGCTGATGTCGTCGGCAACGCTTGGCGCGGCCCGCGCACCCTGGCGCTCAGCGATTACGGTCGGCTGCACCATGCAATCCGAGATCGGCCAGTGGCTGACCAAAACGTCGAGCGATTGGGACTGGAAGGACGCATCGCATGTGCAGGATCCGTTGAGCCTGCGCATGCTGCCACAGATCTTTGGTGTCGCGGTTGCCGAAATCGCGCGTATCGGTGCTGTCGTCTTGAATGCCACCGGCCGCAGCGATGACAATCCTGTCGTGGTCGAGGGGGAAGTCCTGACGTCCGGCGGTTCGCTGCCGTTGGAAGTGGCGATTGCCATTCAGGCGGGCCAGTTGGTTCTCGCCCACGTCGCACGCAATATCTTCAATCGCTGCGTCCTGCTCGCCAATGGTGGCAGACGTGGTCTCCCGGTCAATCTCGTACCATCCGGCGCGGTCGCAACCGGCTTCGGCCCGGCGCTCAAACTCGTCGGTGATCTCTATATTCGCGTGCTGTCGATGACCTCTGCCCTGTCGCCTCAGTCTCTGGTGGTGGCAGACGGCATCGAAGACGAAGCGGCTTTCCTACCGCTGATCGTCGAGCGGCTCGAGCGGCAGGTCGAGGCCTTGAAGCGCATGGCGGCGCTTGAGGCTCTGTTTGCAGCGCAGGGCACGGATATCCTCGGCGATCGGCCGGAGGGTATCGCCGCCTTGCTGCATGAGATCACCCGCAGTCACTCCGCCTTCTACCGCTCTGACCGGCCTTTATCATCGGAGGTGGAGGCGCTGGAAGAGGATCTGGCCGCAACCGGTACGCTGTCACGGCTCGTCGCGGCAGCGCCGCTGCCAGTCTTCGACAGCTTCTTTGCACTTTGATCCGGCGATTTGCCATCGGGCTCAAACGGCAATTCCCTGAGAATATCCAGCGCAACGGCCATGGCAGCATCAGCGACAGGGGAGGAGCGACGCACCAGTGTCAGCCGAATGTCATAGTGATCGGGCAGGGTGATCGCATCCATCTCACCCTCCAGTCCGGCAAGGGCAGAGACCGGCATTACGGTCAGATAACCATGATCGACGACGAGATTGGCGATGACGGGGATCATGTCGATCTCGGTCACGGACATGCGATCCCGCAGCTGGCGTGGCAGTTCCTCGGTGAGCAACTGCGTGATCTTCTGACGCAATCCGGTGCGTGAGGAGGGGGCTGCAATCCTATGAGCCATCAAAATTTCCGGAATGTCAGCCCGTGCCTTGCCGACGAGACTGCCCACTGGCCCGACAAGCGCCAGCCGGGATTGCCAGACGGGCTGTGCCGTCAGGCCATCCGGTATCTGATCACAATCGACCAGGACCAGATCGTAGAGGCCGGCATTCAAGCCGGCCAACAGTTCATCGGCGCTGGCGGAGGTGACAAACAGGGGAGCCCGCGCACGTCGCCTCGGCCAGGCAGCGACCAGGGCCGCGATGATCCGGGCGACCCGACTGCCGGATCCGAGTGGCGAGACCGCACCAAGGCGCGTTGTGGCGCCGAGCCGGTGAAACCGATCATCCGATCCTTCATTCAGACGGTTCCAGACCTGATCGAGGTCTTCAGCCAGAGCCAGCAGGCTGCGCCCGGCTTCGGTCAGCACAACACCCGCCTGGCCGCGTTTCATCACTTCGACGCCCAATTCGGTTTCCAGTCTCCGCATCTGGCGCGTCAACTGCGGCTGGCCCATGCCGATTTCCATCGCGGCCCTGCGGATGCTGCCGGCGCGGGCAATCATCAGGAAGCGCTGCAGCGTGGCGAGCGAGATCGAGAGATGCGTAGCTCGGACCAGAGATGGCACAACCGAAGGTGGGGGCGAGGGTGAGCGGAGGGGTCGCGCGTCCTCGGTGGATGTTGACCCAGGCGGTTCACATCCAAGACAGGCAATCTCCAGAGACAGTTCTGCGGCGCGCGACAACGAAGCCTCGAGCCTGCGGCCTTCCAGCGTCAGCAGGTTGCGGCTGCCCGACGTTGCAAACATGGGCGTGGCCACCGCCGCCTGAAATCGGCCGAGTGCTGCCGAAACACTGGATACCGGACGCTCAAGCAGGGCGGCTGCCTTGCGCACACCACCGGCGACCAGAACCTGATGCACGGTCATCAGCGTCGCGATATCCAATCTCTCACCCTTCCGATGTCAGCAGACAGAGCATAACTTGTCCATGAATTGGGATATGCCACAAAACCGCGCGCGTGCCTAATCTGTTTTCCGACGCCGGATCAACCGGCAACGGAGTGATGCGATGGCGGATTTCGATCTGGTGCTGTCGGGCACAGTGGTCCTGCCCGAGCGTATCTTGCAAAATGGCTTCGTTGCGGTGCGCGACGGTGTTGTGGCGCTGGTCGGGCAGGGGGTAGCGCCAGCGGCCCGCGACCGCCACATCCTGCCGGACGCCCTGATCTTTCCCGGTGCGATCGATGCCCAGGTACATTCACTGTCGCAGAAGGGGCAGGAGGATTTCATCTGGTCGACACGCTCGGCCGCGGCCGGTGGTATCACGACGATTGTCGATATGCCCTATGATGAGGGACACCTTGTCTGTTCCGCTCAGGCCGTTGCGGAAAAAGTCGCCCATGCCAGTACCCAGGCCCGTATCGACTTTGCGCTCTATGGGACTGTCAATCCTGAGGAAGGCGCGTCCCGCATCGCAGAGCAGGCGGAAGCCGGCGTCGCGGCCTTCAAGTTCTCGACATTCGGAACCGATGCCAAGCGCTTCCCGCGCATCATTACGCCGCTCCTTGCCGAGTGCTTTGCCGAAGTCGCCAAGACCGGGCTGACGGCCGGCGTGCACAATGAAAACGAAGAATATGTCCGCTTCGCCGTGGATCAGGTGAAAGCAGCCGGCATCACCGACTACACCGCCCATGGCCTGTCGCGCCCGCCGCTGACCGAACTTCTGGCAATGCTGGAGATCTATGAGACCGGCGCCCAGACCGGTTGCCCTGCCCATGTCGTGCATTGCTCACTGGCGCGCGGTTACGAGATCGCCGCCGGTTACCGGGCACAGGGGCATCAGGCCACGGTCGAGTGCCTGATCCACTATCTGACACTGGATGAAGAAGTCGACGCGAAGCGCCTGGGTGGACGGTCGAAATGCAATCCGCCGATCCGGCCGCGTGCGGAGGTCGAGGCGCTCTGGCGCCAGCTGACCGCAGGCAATGTGACACTCCTAGCCACCGATCATGTCAGTTGGTCACTCGACCGCAAGAGCAAGCCAGACATGCTGGACAATGCCTCCGGGCTGCCGGGGCTCGAGATGATGATCCCGCTCTTCGTCAAAGGCGCGCTCCAGCGCGGCGTGCCCTTGACCTGGGGTGCAAGGCTGATGGCGGAAAACCCGGCGCGGCACTTCCGCATCGATCATCAAAAAGGGGCGCTTGCAATCGGCCGCGATGCAGATATCGCCGTGCTGACACCCGAAGCCTTCGTCTATGACGCCTCCAAGACCGGCAACAATGTTGCCGGCTGGTCACCGTATGACGGGATGAGCCTGCCCTATCGGGTCGCCGCCACCTACAATCGCGGCGAACTCGTCTATGATGGAACGACCGTCACCGGCCAGCCGGGCCGCGGCCGTTTCGTGCGCCCGCCCTCTGCCGTGCCCTATCGGACATACGCCGCATGAACCGCCGCAATTTTCCCGTATCGGCCGAGCGGATCGCCGCCGATATCGATGCTCTTGCCGGCCTGACAGAGCCAGGGAGGCCCTATACGCGTCGGGCTTTTACCCCCCTGCATCTGGAGGGCCGGTCTTTTCTAATTGACCGCTTCCGACAGGCCGGCCTCGTTCCGCATGTCGATGAAGGCGGCAATCTGGTCGGACGCCGGGCTGGCAAAAATCCGGACCTCGGCACGCTCATGCTCGGCTCGCATTCCGACACTGTGCCGGACGGCGGCCGGTTCGACGGCATCGCCGGAGTGATCGCCGCGCTCGAAGTCGCGCGGACGCTTTTCGAGCAGGGGATCGAACTGAAGCATAATCTGGAGGTCGTCGATTTCCTCGCAGAGGAAGTTTCCATATTTGGCGTGTCCTGTATCGGCAGCCGCGCCATGGCCGGCATCCGCCCGGAAGAATGGTTGTCGCGCGAGGTCGAGGGCCAGACATTGTCGAACGGAATCGTCAGCGCCGGTGGCGACCCCGCCAGGCAGCAAGCCCGGTCCGACATCCGGGCGTTTCTCGAACTGCACATCGAGCAAGGCCCGGTGCTTGAGGCCGAACGGCTTTCGATCGGTGTGGTGACGGCGATCGCCGGCATTACCCGGATCGAAGTCACGATCGAGGGGCGGGCTGATCACGCTGGCACGACACCGATGGATCGGCGGGTAGATGCGCTGGTTGCCGCATCCCGCCTCGTGCTGGATATCGAGGCATTGGCAGCAACGATGGCGAGCGGCAAGGTGCATTTCGCCGCAACTGTCGGCGAATTTTCCATGCTTCCCAATGCCGCAAACGTCGTTCCATCGCATGTCAGGATGTTGATCGACATCCGCGCAGAAAAGCCGACGGATGCAATACTCTTCGCCAGCGCCTTGCACAAGAATGCCGCCGAGATTGGCTCTGCCAGCGGAACCACGATCCGCATCAACCCGATCTCCGAGGCCGCCGCCGTCCCGATGAACCCCTATCTCCAGGATATATTGGCCGACATCGCAGGCGCGAACGGCGAGGGGCATCGACGCCTTGCATCAGGAGCCGGCCATGACGCCGCGTTCATTGCCAGGGTGGCACCGGCGGGTATGATCTTCATTCCCTGCCGGGGCGGACGTAGCCATGCCGCAGAAGAGTTCGCCGAAACCGACGACATTGCTCTTGGAGCAAGTGTGCTGCTGGAAGCGGTGAAGAGACTGGACAATGAAATGAGCGCAGCAACTGGCGCAGAAAGGCTCGCACCATGGGACGCATCCTGACGGAAAAGGACATCGAGCCCGCCGTTCGTGGCGGATCCGTCTATGCGGCGGGTGGCGGCGGATGGGCCGATCATGGGCGCATGCTCGGCCGCGCCGCCGTCAATGCCGGGCAGCCGGAACTGGTCTCGATCGACGAATTGGCGCCATCGGACTGGGTGGCAACCGCTGCAGCCATCGGCGCACCGGCCTCGACGACGCCCTGGGAAATGCGCGGCGTCGATTACATCAAGGCCGTGCAACTTCTGCAGAAAGCGCTTGGCGAGCCGCTCGCCGCCCTGATGGTCGGACAGAACGGCAAATCCTCGACGCTGAACGGATGGCTGCCATCGGCCATACTGGGTACCAAGGTACTGGACGCGGTCGGCGACATTCGTGCTCATCCGACCGGCGACATGGGATCCATCGGCATGGCCGGTTCACCGGAGCCGATGATCCAGACGGCGGTCGGCGGCAACCGTGCCGACAATCGCTACATCGAGCTGGTGGTGCGCGGCGCCACCGCCAAGGTCTCACCGGTGCTGCGTACCGCGGCCGACCAGTCCGGCGGCTTCATTGCCTCCTGCCGTAATCCGCTCAAGGCGTCCTATGTGCGCGACAATGCAGCGCTCGGCGGGATCAGCATGGCGCTTGCCCTTGGCGAAGCGATGATTGCGGCCGAAAGCAACGGACCGCATGCGGTGATCGACGCCATCGTGGACACCACCAACGGCGTCATTCTCGCCGAAGCCGAGGTCACAGCAAAGAACGTTGTCTACACAGCCGAAGCGTTCGACATCGGCACGGTCACGCTCGGGACCGGCGAGAGGGCCGTGACCCTGCACATCATGAACGAATACATGGCGGTGGACGACGCTGGTGGAAACCGCATAGCAACCTTCCCGGATGTCATCACCACACTGTCGGCGGAGGCCGAGGCCATGAGCGTCGGGCAATTGCAGGTCGGCATGAAGATCTTCCTCCTGCATGTGCCCAAGACGGTCATTCCGCTCGCCTCCAGCGTCAAGGATCCGGCCGTCTATCCGTCGGTCGAGAAAGCCATGGGCATCGAGATTGCCCGCTATGCCCTGAGTTGAATAAGCCCGAGCTTGCCTGCCGTCCGTCTATCTGAACAGCATTCGAACAAGAGAGTGAGAGCCATGCCGAAGCCCAATCCCCGCCATCCGAGATTTCCGATCCCCGGCGGGCCTGTGCTGCGTGCCAAGGGCTGGCGGCAGGAAGGACTTCTGCGCCTGCTCGAAAACGTGCTGTCGGTCGGCGAAGACCCGGACAATCTCGTGGTCTATGCAGCCCTCGGCAAGGCCGCGCGCAACTGGTCTGCCCATGCGGCCATCGTCGAGACGCTGAAGACGATGGAGGAAGACCAGACTCTGATCATCCAGTCGGGCAAGCCCGTCGGCCTGCTGAAGACGCATTCGCGCGCGCCGCTGGTGCTGATGGCCAATTGCAACATTGTCGGTCAGTGGGCGAAGGCGGAGAACTTTTACGACCTGCAGCGCAAGGGTCTGATCTGCTGGGGAGGCCTGACGGCTGGCGCGTGGCAGTATATCGGCAGCCAGGGCGTCATCCAGGGCACCTATGAAATCTTCATGCGCATCGCCGAGAAACGCTTCGGCGGCTCCCTGGCCGGCCGTTTCATCCTGACGGCGGGGCTTGGTGGCATGGGCGGAGCGCAACCACTGGCCGGTCGCCTGGCGGGCGCTGCCATCCTGGTGGTCGACATCGATCCCGAACGGGTGAAGAAACGCAAGGAAATCGGCTTCCTCGACGAGGCGGCAACCTCGCTGGACGACGCATTGGCGATGATCGAGAGAGCGGTGTCCGAGAAAAGGGCGATTTCTGTCGGCCTCGTCGGCAATGCAGCCGAAATCTACCCCGCGATCGCCGCGCGTGGCATCACGCCCGACATCGTTACCGACCAGACCTCGGCGCATGACCTCGTCTATGGATATGTTCCGAACGGCATGACGCTGGAGCAGGCGCGTTCCCTGCGCGAAGACGGGCAGGGCCAGCTGATGGCCGCCAGCCGCGCCTCGATCGTCACGCATGTCCGCGCAATGCTCGATTTCCAGAAAAAGGGCGCGGAAGTCTTCGACAATGGCAACCTGATCCGCACACAGGCATTCCAGGGCGGCGTCCAGGATGCATTCGACATTCCGATTTTCACCGAAGCCTATCTGCGCCCGCTGTTTTGCAAGGCGATCGGCCCGTTTCGCTGGATGGCCCTGTCGGGTGAGGAAAGCGACATTGCCACGATCGACGATCTGGTGCTGGAGATGTTCCCTGACAACCAGATCGTCACCAACTGGATCCGCCTAGCACGGGCAAACGTACCCTTTGAAGGCCTTCCCGCGCGCATTGCCTGGCTTGGTCACGGCGAACGCACGCGACTGGCGCTCGCGGTCAACGCACTCGTGCGCGACGGAAAACTCTCCGGGCCGATCGCCTTTTCCCGCGACCACCTCGATGCCGGCGCCATGGCGCATCCCAATATCATGACGGAAAAGATGAAGGACGGCTCGGATGCCATTGCCGACTGGCCCTTGATCAACGCAATGACGCTTGCCTCGTCGATGGCCGACCTGGTGGTAATCCATTCCGGCGGCGGTGGCTATGCGGGCTACATGACCAGTTCCGGGGTGACACTCGTTGCGGATGGAACGACAGAGGCAGATCTGCGGCTTGACCATGCAATCACCAATGACACATCGCTTGGCATCATCCGCTATGCGGATGCCGGGTATGATGAAGCGCTGGAGGCGGCAGAGGCAAATGCGGTCGGACATATCCGCACGTAGTTTCAGACTGATCAGTTTAGCGAAAGCTACTTGAGTTTATATGCCACTCCTCAGTTTGGGAGAATGGCATGACACCAGCACAAGTAGAACGCGTGCAAGACAGCTACAGCTTCATATTTGCCGTCGGTACGCCATTTATCCTCTCGTTCTACGACAAGCTCTTCGACATCGATCCGGCTCTCAAACCGCTCTTTCGGTCGGAATTGTCGGCACAGTCTGAAAAGCTGCTGATGGCACTGACCTATGTGGTGAAGAACCTGCACGACGCGGATCGGCTTCTTCCTGTCGCCGAAGTCATCGCCAAGCGTCACCTAACCTACGGAGTGAAGCGCGAAGACTACGTCAAGGTCGGACAAGCGCTGATTCAGGCCCTGGACGAGACGCTGGACATGCGTTTCACCCCCGAGACGCATCAGGCCTGGCTTGCTGCCTATACACTTCTGGCCGGCATCATGTGCAATGCGGCCTACGGTTCGAGGGATGAAGACAATCTGCCACCGCCCTGAGGACAAGTGCGACAAACGAGGAAGGAGAGGGGAGGACGCTTCAAAAACACGAAATATTTGCTGGCGTGAATGAAATACTAGTATATCAATTCTCCCACGCAAACGGCAGAGTGGGAGGCTTGACCGATGGCGGATGCTGAAATTCGCCTAGGTCCGGGCAAGGGACGCTCACCGGAACACGTTATTCCAAGAGCGCGCGGTGGACGCGCGGCCAACCAGATACATGCAGCTTTGCGCGATGACATCGTCCAGATGCGCCTGAAGCCGCTTGATGTCCTGAACGAAAAACTGCTGGGAGAGCGCTTCGGTGTCAGCCGCACGCCGGTGCGCGAAGCCCTGTTGAGACTGTCCGACGAAGGACTGGTCGACATCTATCCACAATCCGGTACCTTTGTCGGCCGTATTCCCCGTCGCGCCCTCTTTGAAGCAATCCTGATCCGCAAGGCTTTGGAGGCGACGACGGTCACACTTGCAATCGCCGGCGGGCAACCAGAGGGAATTGCCGAGCTTGAGGAAACACAGGTTCAGCTAGTCGCCTGCGCCGAGGCCGGGGATATCGTCCGCTTCCACCGCATTGACAGCGAGTTTCATCAGCATATCGCCGAGCTTGCGGGATATCCCGGCATCTGGAACCTCATCCAGCAGGTTCAAGTCCAGATCGACCGGTATCGCTACATCACCCTGCCGCGTTCGGGCCGGCTGGATGTGGTGATTGATGAACACGCCGCGATCATCGACGGCATGCGGCGACGGGACGATTGTGCTGCAGTCGCAGCCATGGGAATCCATATCGGTCGAATGCTGGAAGAGCTTGACGACATCCAACATCTCGACCCGGCGATCTTCATCGATGACCGGCAGCCGTGACTGCCACAATGACAAGGCCATCTCGGCCAACCAACGGAGGTTTTGACATGTCGGTTTCCTTCGATCTCGCCGGCCGCAGCGCCATCGTCACCGGGGCGAATACCGGCATCGGCCAGGCCCTGGCAGTGGCGCTGGCGGGTGCTGGTGCCGCAGTGCTTGGCGTTGGCCGTTCCGGTATGGAAGAAACAGCGAGCCTGATCGAGGGGCAGGGCGGACGTTTCGCAGGCTTTTCTGCCGATCTCGGTACGATCGCGCCGGTCAATAGTATCGTCGATGCGGCACTGGATGCGTTCGGTTCCGTCGACATTCTGGTCAACAATGCCGGCATCATCCGTCGAGCCGATGCCATCGACTTTACCGAGGCCGACTGGGATGATGTCATGGATGTTAACCTCAAGAGCGCGTTCTTCCTGTCTCAGGCTGTGGCCAAGCGCATGATCCCGCAAGGTCACGGCAAGATCATCAACATCGCATCCATGCTCTCCTTCCAGGGCGGCATTCGCATACCGTCCTACACGGCGTCGAAAAGCGGCCTCGCGGGCCTCACCCGGCTCCTTGCCTGCGAGTGGGCTTCCAAGGGTATCAATGTCAACGCGATCGCGCCGGGATACTTCGTCACCAACAATACGACCGCACTTCGAGAGGACCAGAAACGTTCGGCCGATATCCTCGCGCGCATTCCAGCCGGTCGTTGGGGTAATCCTTCCGAACTCGGCGGCGCGGCCGTCTTTCTTGCCTCCGATGCGGCCGCCTATGTGCATGGCACCGTATTGCCCGTCGACGGCGGCTGGCTGGCGCGCTGAACAGACACAGAAAAAAGGGGGCAGGACAATGAAACGTATCGTATCGATCGGCGAATGCATGGGCGAGTTGTCGGAGACGGACGTGCCCGGCGCGCTGTCCATGGGTTTTGCCGGCGACACTCTGAACACGGCCTGGTATCTGCGCCGCATGCTGCCCGGCGACTGGACTGTGGACTATGTCACCGCCGTGGGCACTGACGGACTGTCCAACCGTCTGGTCGAGTATCTCGACAGCGAGCGCATTGGTACGGGGCATATCCAAAGGCTTTCCGACAAGACGATCGGCCTCTATTACATAGAGCTCAAGCATGGCGAGCGCAGCTTCACCTATTGGCGTTCCGACAGTGCAGCCAAGCGATTGGCAAGCGATGTCGCAACGCTTGAACTGGCACTCGCTGGCGCGTCGATCGCCTACTGGTCAGGCATTACGCTCGCAATCCTCGCCCCCGCCGATCGCCAGACCTTGATCGACGTGTTGAAGCGTTTTGCGGCCCAGGGCGGCAAGGTCATTTTCGACCCCAATCTTCGTCCCCGCCTGTGGGAAAGCCCCGACGCCATGCGGGAATGGATCACGCGCGCAGCCAGCATTGCCGATCTCTGCCTGCCGTCGCATGAAGACGAGGCATCCTGGTTTGGAGACCGGGATGCTGAAGAGACCGCGCGACGCTACCGGCAGGCAGGCGCCAAACGAGTGGCGGTGAAGAACGGCCCCGATGAAATCAGCCTGCTCGGTGCCGATGGCGAATTGAGCAACGTTCCGGTTCAGCCGGCAGCCAATGTCGTCGACACGACAGCTGCGGGCGACAGCTTCAATGCCGGGTTCATCGCAGCAGAGCTTGCCGGTGGTACAATGGCGCAGGCAGCAAGGGCTGGTGCTACGCTAGCCGGCAGGGTCATCGGTGCCCGCGGCGCGCTGGTCCCGCAGGCAATCGAGGCATAGCCTGTCCGACCAGACACCCGGCTAGCCGCCGGTGACCGTGAAATAGCCCCAGGCAGCGACGATTGCCGCAGCCGCGCCAACCCATATCAGTGCCTTGCGTGCACCCGGCGTCACGGACCGTTTCGGCTTCGGCGCCTTGGGTTCCGGCGGGCGCTCGAATTTGATGACATTCGACATGGTATTCTCTCGTTTCTTCGTAGCATGCTTATAGACGCGACGGGTTTCCAAAGTCCTGACATTCTAACATCGCAACAGGGCACAAGGCGACCGGACGAGACGTTCTGTCCTGCGCCTGCCAGCCCGACGCGCATACGAAGTGATTCGCAGCCCCTCCAGGGGAGGCCGGCGCGCCTCGAACGCGACCTTTTTCCTGCTCTGCCATCGCGGACGCTCTGTGTTCACTTGTGATCGGCGTTACACAGAGAGCACGCCGAAAAGATCGATAACCATTCATCCGGAGCCGTGGAATTTTTTATCCATCAATTCGAATGTTCGAAAATTTTTTCTGACTTAGCAAAGTTCTTGATGTGTATATTTGAGCACGCTAGCGTCCGCAAATACGGGAAAACAGGGCTTTCGAGGCAAAATATGCCCTGGCCTGCATATAACGAAAAGCTCAAGCGTGGGCAGATCATAAAACCAGCGAACTGGAAAGAATGCAGGAAAAATCGTCGGTCGGCAGCAAATCGGATATGGAGTTGAGCTCGGAGCAATTCGAGGCAGCGGTGCGAAAGATGTCCGGCATCTCGTCGGCGCATTTCCTCAAACTTGTCGAGGATCGCGGCACGGTCGGATTTTGGTCCAGCGACATCGCAACAGGCCAGGGTTCTGCAACGCTCGGCCTGCTTCGGGTACTTGGCCTGGATCATGGCACGCAATTCCGCATTGCCGATTTTACCAGATTTATCCATCCGGACGATCGCGGCTATGGCGAGGACATCTGGACCACGATCCGCCAGGGCATCCCGGTCAACCGGAATTTTCGCATCATCCGCTCCGATCGGACCGTGCGCTGGGTGGAATTCAAAAGCGAAGTGGTTCTCGACGGGCAGCAAAAACCGTCCAAGGCCATCGGTCTCATCATCGATGTCACCGACCAGCAGGAAGGTCGGCAAGCGCTGGAGGACTCGCTAGAACGGTACCGAGCGCTGGTTGGCTCGCTGGCCGCCATGGAATGGCGCGCAACAGCGGATGGCCATCCGGTCTTTTCCCATGGATGGACCGCGCTGACCGGACAGTATGAAATGGACGCCGCCGACTACGGCTGGATCCAGACAATCCACCCCGACGACCGTGAACAGGTCAGCCGCAAATGGCAAGAATCGGTCTCTACGCTTGCACCTTACGCGGTCAATCACCGCATCCTGTTGGTGAATGGCCACTACGAATGGTTTCATGCGCGGGCGGTGCCGATCATAAAACGGGGCGGCCGAAGTCATGAATGGCTCGGCATCATCATGCGCCAGGCGGACCTGAAGCGCGAGGCGCCGATGCTGCCTCCCTCGATGAACATGCTCACGCCGATACAGGTCAGAGCTGCCCGCGCCATGTTGCAATGGACGCTTGACGAACTGTCTCAGGTCTCCGGCGTTTCCGTATCCTCGATCCGCCGCATCGAAGGCGAGGGAGAACGAGCCACGAGGCCAGCATCCCTTCAAGCCATTCGCGCCGCATTCGAGGAGTATGGCATCGAGTTTGCGATCAACACCGCCGGAGCCGTCACGGTCGCATTCCTCAGCCAAAAATAGAAACCACCGACGCTTGCCAGTTCAGATCAACTTGTCAGGCGTGGCATGCTGACGATTTTCTTGAACAGGGCATTCATCGCATTTGTGATGCCTTCACTGGGGCTCACTTCGAAGAACAGGCCAGGCGAGGCGCAGGCCTCCATGCGCTTGGGGATCTCCGCCTGAAAGGGTTTGATCCACTTGTTGTACCAGTCGTTGGTCGGAAGCGGCAGATAGGTCGTGTAGAGAACCGCGATGCGATAGCCCTTCGCCTTCAGCGCGGTGCATTCGGTAATGTCGATCGGTTCCTGGCACCGTCTGCCCGTCGTTGCCTTCGTGCAGGTGCTGGGTTTTTCGGCATCGCCGACCCCGTCTGATACGAAGAAGACCACCTTTTCCGGACTTCCGGCGGATGCGCCGGTGCCCGGTGTGCCGACCAGTTCGCCAATACTCTTCAATGCCCGGTCAAAATTCGTCTGCTGGTCATTGTCATAGCCCTGCTCGGGAATGGACATGAGGCCGATCTTCCCCGCCTTCGTTTGCACGGAATCGAGGTTTTCGGTCAGCGATGCCACTTCAAGCAGCTTGGTATCCTCCGCCTTCTCGCCAAAAGTATAGACGGCCATGCGGTACTGGTTCGAGCTTTTGCGCAGGCTTTTCGCCGTCTCCATCAAGGCGGCGGTTGCCTTGGCCACGACATCGATGCGGATCGTTACGCCGAGCTTCTTGGCAAGGTTGTAGTAGCTGTTCTTGTTCTCCACGCCATTCTTGACGATATGACACGCAAATGCGCACTGGTCCGACGTGTTGTTGACCATCTTGGTAACATCAGCCGGTGTTGCTCCCACGCCCATGGAAGGCGTGTTGTCGAGCAAAAGATAGAAATCGCGGAATGTCTGCGTCTGGAACGTGGCTTCCGCCGTGCCCGATACCGTGACCGCATCCTGGCCCAAGATACGGGCGAGGGTGGTCGGCACCTTCGCCTTATAGCTGAACACAGCCTTCAGCTCGCTTCCCTGCTTGACCACATCCACATCGGTACTGATCAGCTCATAGCCTTCGCCACTGCCTGTCTGTGCGATAAAGATCTTCCTTGCATCAGCAACCGCGGCCGTCAGCGGACCGTCCGAACTCATCAGCATCGCCTCGGCCACGCCAGCAGAACTCTCAGCCACTGCCGCAATCGCGGCCGCATCAGCGGCGCCCTGAAGCGTCGTTTTGACCAGCAGCGCATCGCTGATATCCAGTGCAAGACCTGCCGTTCCAATGACCGGCACCAATAGCAGAGCGGTCATCATCCCGAAATTACCGGAACGATCACCCAAAAGACGCTTCAACATAACATCCCCCAAAACCTTGGAGGCTATTTTACACAGCGATCATGACGAAAGCCCTCCCATAGATGGTTTATGAAATCCTGCTGATAAAGCTTGCCGCCCTTTTCGCAAACGGATGTCCCATGCCCCACACTCGCTGATGCAATCGCTCAGCGCCTTTTCCCAGGCGGGTTATCGATGTCATACACATCACGCGCCTGGCGGATCTGGCCATGATGACTTGCCGCCCAGGCGACCAACACGGAAACCGGCTCGAGCAGTGACCGACCCAGATCGGTCAACCGATACTCGACACTCGGCGGCTGGGTCGGAAAGACATGCCGGCTGATCAATCCGTCACGCTGCAGGGTGCGCAATGTGCTGGTCAGCATGGCCTGGGAGATGTCCGGAATCGCGCGCCGCAATTCGCCGAAACGATGCGTGCGTTGCCCAAGCGTCCCGAGAATGAGCGTGCTCCACTTGTCGCCGATATGAGAAAAGACGTCACGCACCGGGCATTTTTCGGACGAGAGCTCAGCACCACCGCTTGGATCTGTCTTCAAGCCATCGGCCTCCACCCGTTGACTCTTCTTGCTTTCGATCCGCTCCTGCAGCGTCATCCGGTATCCTTTCCAAAACCTGGTTCTAAAAAACTGCCTACTTTACTGCAGTTCGATGATCTGCAATCTACACCTACTCTGTTTTTCAGACCAGCCATCATTTGCAGAGCGCTTTATGGCCGGTCGCACTCTGAAAGTGGACGACACATGACTGCAAAATATCTCGTCACCGGCGCCACCGGCCAGTTCGGCCAGGCAGTTCTACGCCATCTCGTGGAAACCAATGAAGTGGCACCCGCCGATATCGTTGCTGCAAGCCGCAAGCCGGACGCCCTTGCCGACTGGGCGGCGAAGGGCATGAATGTCCGGGCCGTGGATTTCGACGATGCCGCATCGATGGAAACGGCGTTTATCGGCGTTGAGCGCGTGCTCATCATCAGCACCGATTCCCTCGACCGTCCCGGCCATCGCCTGACCCAGCACCGTGCAGCGATCAAAGCTGCAGAGCAGGCGGGTGTACGGCATGTACTCTACACATCCATGCCGGACCCGGAAAATTCGCCGCTGCTGTTTGCGCCAGATCATGAAGGCACCGAAGCGGCCCTCAAGGCGAGCGGGCTGCCGGCCTGGACTGTGCTTCGCAACAACTGGTATTTCGAGAACCTGTTCATGAGCGCCAGACCCGTTCTGTCGTCCGGCCACTGGTATTCAGCCGCCGGGCAGGGGCGCATCGCCCATATTGCGCGCGACGATCTGGCCCGCGCGGCTGCCGCCGCCCTGATCGCGAATGAAGATGGCAAAAAGGTCTACACTCTGACCGGCTCCAAGTCCTACAGCCACAAGGACATGGCGGAACTGCTGGCCAAGGCCGGCGGTCGCGACATAGCGGTGATCGACGTTCCGCTCGAGGGCCTTGTCCAGGGCATGATCGGCGCCGGTCTGCCGGAACCAGTCGCCCGCGTCTTTGCCTCGATCGACACCATGGTCGGCGTCGGCGGTCTCTCCCGGATCACAACCGATTTCAAAACCCTGACCGGTATTGAACCGCAATCCTTCGAAGCCTGGATGGACGGTCAATCGGGTGCCTTTCGCGCCATGGCCCAGTAGTCGAGATTCCGGCCACCGCCCTGGCCGGGAGCAGGTTCGTTAACGGAACCTCGATCCCACACGTGCCGACCTGCAAGGCCGTCCGCTTACCCAGGCGGACGGCTGATTGCACACACACACACACACACACACACACACACACCGATGACGGTCACGTTCAATTTCACTGAATATTTGCGCGCTGCGAGATCCCTGCACATCATCCCGTTGCCTCTTGATATGACGCTATTTAGCGTCTATATTGGAGGCAAGGCAACGAAAGAAATGGCGATGGGACTGGTTCAATACTCGGACAACGGGTTCTTCGCGCCTCGTAAAATCGCCGAGGCGTTCCGCACGACCAGCGAAGAGGTCGCACGCACGGCAGGCCTTGGAAAAGACGCCGTACAACGCAAGGATCGCGTTCGTTCGGACAAGACACAAAAGCGGCTGCGGGAAATGATTGAAATCATCAACAAGACGGAGCCACGGTTTGGTTCCGGGCTGATGGCCTATGCATGGTTTCGGTCGGAGCCGCTTGCCGGATTTTCCGGCCAGACGGCCATGCAACTCGTTCGCAATGGTCGTGCAGAAGAAGTTCTCGACTACATCGACGCCGTCGATGCCGGCGTGCACGTCTGATCCCGGATGCGTTACGCCGGTCCAGTCTATCGGGCGCTCAACCCGGTCTTTGCACGCGAGCCTCTGTCAGGTCGTGGTGCCCAACTCTATGGCGGGCGCTTTAATCCGAAAGGAACGCCAGCGCTATACGCATCTCTCTCGATGATCACCGCATTGCGCGAAGTCAACCAAATCGGCAGCCTGCAACCAACCACGCTGGTTTCCTACGATGCAGAGATAGAGCGCATCTTTGACACCCGTGACACGGCAGCGCTCCAAGCGCGCGGCATGGACCATTCCATGCTCTCGGCCAACACCTGGCGCGATCAAATGAAAATCGAAGGTGAGGCGCGAACGCAGGCATTTTCGCGTGAACTGATTGCAGCCGGCTACTGTGCGCTGCTTGTCAGAAGCTTTGCTGCCGGCGCGGTCGAGGAGGACCTCAATCTGGTGCTCTGGCAATGGGGCGCGACCGCGCCATCCCGACTGACACTCATTGACGACGAAAACCGGCTTTCCAGGTAGCATCGGCAGCAGATGCCACTGCCGACAAATCAACATGTTCCATAATGCTGATTATGCCACAAATTCTTGTAGCCGCAAAGTTAGAATATCCTATTTTAGCAAAGTTAGAATGTCACACTCCCCGCATCTGATTGATGCGTGGGAGAATGCAGATGGGATTGATAGCGATGAGCGAGCGCGATCTGCAGCGGATTGAGGTTTTGTCGAAGGTAACGGCTGGCCGTATGACGATGGTCTCGGCAGCGCATGTGCTTGACCTGAGCGAGCGCCAGGTGCGCCGGGTGCTGCAACGGATGCGCACGGACGGCGCGGCGTCGATCCGACACAAGGCGATCGGCCGGCCGTCGAACAACCGGATCAGCGACGGCGTTCG
Source organism: Rhizobium sp. 18065 (assembly GCF_902706095.1). Classification (GTDB taxonomy): domain Bacteria; phylum Pseudomonadota; class Alphaproteobacteria; order Rhizobiales; family Rhizobiaceae; genus Allorhizobium. Next base: position 401,136 of record NZ_CACSJP010000003.1, on the reverse strand, counting down.
GGATTACGCGGTGACCCTGGTTCGGGAATGTTATGAGGCTTACGGCGAGTTGGTGCAGATTGATGGCTCTGACCATCGTTGGTTCGAGGACCGTGGCGATCCATGTTCGTTATTGGTGTTCATCGACGATGCGACCGGCAAGTTGATGCTGTTGCGGTTTGTGCGGTCGGAAAGTGCGTTTTCGTACTTTGAAGCACTGGCACTGTATCTGCGCGAACATGGCGCCCCGATTGCGTTTTATTCAGACAAGCATTCGGTGTTCCGGGTGGCAAAGAAGGATGCCAAGGGCGGCCAGGCGATGACCCAGTTCGGGCGTGCGCTTTGCGAGCTAAACATCGAGATTCTCTGCGCAAATTCAAGCCAAGCGAAAGGCCGTGTCGAACGGATGAACCGGACATTGCAGGATCGTCTGGTCAAGGCACTACGACTTGCCGGGGTCGACAACATGACGGCTGGCAATGCATTTCTGTCGAGTTTCATGAGCCGGTACAATACTCGATTTTCGGTCGTCCCTGCCCGTTCTGATGATTTGCACCGGCCGCTGAATCTGGCGCCGGATCGATTGACCGAGATCCTGTGCAAACGCGAGCAGCGTTATGTCGGAACACAGCTGACGTTTTCGTTTGAACGCAAGCGGATCATGCTGAAAGAGACCGAGGTGACGCGTGGTCTGGTTGGTCGCTATGTCGAGACCTATGCCTATGCGGATGGTCGGCTGGATGTGCGTTGGAAAGGCTATTCCCTGCCCTACACAGTCTTCGACAAGGACCAGCGGGTGACGCATGCGGCAATCACCGAGAACAAGCGGCTTGGTGATATTCTGGCTTACGTCAAGGAGCGCCAGGACCAACAGGTGCCGCCGGTCGTCAAGACCAACAGCGAGAAGATTGGCTACCAATCACGGGGTCGAAAGCCGGGCAGGAAAACGGAAGAAGGCGCTCTCGCGGCAGGACGCCGCGGAGTGAGGCGTCGGTCCATCGTCTTAAAGCTAAAGCCGAAGGGCTGTGCCCCACCCGCCCCGATCTGATCTTGCAAGCGTATCTGCCGCTCAGATCGGGGCTGATCGTGGTGCCCGGTGGTGACCAAAAGGACATTTCTACTTTGCACCACCGCGGACATTTCAACCTTGCTGCCACAATTCTTGTAGCCGGGGCAGATTCCATTTCCAAGTGCGACATGCCCCATCACGTGAAAGCCGCCGACCGAAATCTCGGCGGCGGCCTTCTCAGATGACAACGATAGTTGCTCTATGCTGCAAGCCTTGCGGCATTCAACGGGATCTCGACATCGATCTCGAGGATGGAGACGTCGTCATCGCGGTCCATCTTGATCCGCACTTTGTCGCGATCGAACTCCACATGTTTGGCGATCACGGCGAGGATCTCCTCGCGCAGGATAGAGACCAGATCGGATTCCAGTGATGCGCGCTCATGTGCCAGCAGGACCTGGAGCCGCTCGCGGGCCATCGGTGCAGACCGTTGCTGTTTGCGAAACAGAGAGAAAATGCTCATGCGGCCCTCCGCGCGAAAATCTTGTCGAGGAAGCTGCGCTTCTCGCCCGGAATAGTGATCGGCAGGCTTTCGCCGGCGAGACGACGGGCCGCATCAAAATAGGCCTGTGCGGGAATGCTGCGGGCGTCGGCCAACGTGACCGGCGCACCGATATTGGATGCGCGCAGCACGTCCATGCTCTCCGGAATGATGCCGAGCAACGGGATCGACAGGATTTCCAGCACGTCTTCGACCTTCAGCATGTCGCCGCGCTGGGCGCGGTTGGCATCGTAGCGGGTCAAGAGAAGATGTTTCTCGATGCGCTCGCCGCGCTCCGCCTTCAGTGTCTTGGAATCCAACAGACCGATGATGCGGTCGGAATCGCGCACGGAAGAGACTTCCGGATTGGTCACGACCACAGCCATGTCGGCGTGGCGCATGGCAAGCGTCGCACCGCGCTCGATGCCTGCGGGGCTGTCGCAGATGATCCAGTCGAAATACTTCTTCAGCTCGGCAATGACCCGCTCGACGCCTTCGGCGGTCAGGTTGTCCTTGTCGCGGGTCTGCGAGGCCGGCAGCAGGAACAGGGTTTCGAGGCGCTTGTCGCGGATCAGCGCCTGCGGCAGCTTCGCATCGCCCTGGATCACGTTGACCAGATCATAAACGACCCGGCGCTCGGCACCCATGACGAGATCGAGATTGCGCAAGCCGACGTCGAAATCGACGACAACGACCTTCTCGTTTCTTTGCGCAAGAGCCGCTCCCAGTGCGGCAGTCGACGTGGTTTTACCCACCCCACCCTTGCCTGACGTTACAACAACAACCTTGCCCATATGTCTCTCCTGTAAAGCCCCGCTCGAATTCATCATCACATCATCTTCTCAACTTGGATCGCATCGCCCTCAAGCCACAGTTGAACCGGTTTGCCACGCAGGTCCGGGTCCATGTCTTCGGTCATCGCGTAGACACCGTCGATCGCGATCAGTTCGGATTCGAATTTACGGCAAAAGATCCGCGCCTCGCCATTGCCGAGACACCCGGCAAGGGCCCGTCCGCGCAAGGCGCCGTAGATATGCACGGACCCACCGGCGATCACCTCGGCACCGGACGCGACGGATCCGAGCACGGTGATGTCACCCTGTGCGAAGACGATCGACTGGCCGGATCGCACCGGTTCCCGCACCATCAGCGATGGTGCCGAAGCGGGCTGCTCGACCACGACCACGGGCTCGGCCGCCGGCTGTGCCACTGGCTTGGAACCTTCGACCGGTATTACCGTCTGCGGCACCTCGTAGTCGGCCGCAGCCCGCCCGCCTTTCAGCGCCGGCGGCATGCCGGGTTCGATCAGTGAAGCACGTCCGCCCTCGATGCCCATGATGCTGACATTGCGCGCCGAAAGCTCGGCGATCAGTCCCTTCAACTGGGAACGGTCGATCTCGATGTCTGACACATCCAGAACAACCGGCCGCCCGAGGAAGAAACCTGCGGAGCGCGCAGCCAGGTCGTCCAAGCGGATCAACCAGTCGTCAAACGGCAGGTCCGGCGCCAGTACGACTGCCAGGAAGGATCGACCTTTGATGCGGATGGAACGGGAATCGGTTAGCACTTTGGTCATCTACGTAAACAAATCGTTTACGATGACTAGCGCGGATTTGGTTAACAAATGGTTAACACGCGCGTCTTGCCGGCAGGAAAATTAACCGGCTCGCCGACGGCAGTCCGCCCGGCGGCACCCAGATTACCGCTATTCGAAGCGCGATTGCCGAATGATGCCGGCCATCACAGGCCCCTGAATTTATTGTCGGATGTCGTAGTCAGCGGAAGAATTTCGCCACCCACCTCGCCGTTTCGCATGCCGCCTCGAACCGTTGCGCCGGAAAGCGCTGAGCGACGCTTCAGATGGTCGGCGAGACGCAAAGCCAATGTCACGATCATCAGGGTCGGATTGGCATGGCCAGCCGTCGGAAACACCGAACTTCCGGCAATGAACAGACCGTCCACGCCATGCACCATGCTGTCGGCATCGACAACGCTGGTGGCCGGATCATCGCCCATCCGGGTAGTACCGGACGGATGTGCCATATCCATGAACGCACCCGCCTGATCGTCATCTGCCAGTATCCAGTCTGCCAGGCGTGGCTCCGGCAAGGCAGCCGTCTTGAATTCCGACTGCATCAGTCGTGCCAGTCGCTTGACGCTCTGCCGTTCCAGCGAACCGATACGCCAGTCAACCTGGGCCATGGGAATTCCAAGACGGTCGGTGGACGACGAAAGGGTGACCCTGCTTTCCGGGTTGGGCGGCTGCTCGACCATCACATCAAAGCGCAGTTCGTCCGACTTGCGCGGCAGGCCCCGTTGCAGGACCTGCCGTTCGTAGAGGCCGCGCGCCAGCATTGCCGGCGAGCGCAGCACGGTCAGCAGATCACGCCCCGGCGTCCTTGACCCTCGCGCCATGCGCTTCAGTGCAGCCCAGGGATCATCGGATGACAGGGTCTGGACGGGATAGGCTGCGCAATTGAGCAACCCTTCCCGCGCCTGAATGTCCGCACTCAGCGCCAGCCCATGCAGGTAGAAATGTGTATTGCCCTTGTGGGTCAAACCGAAAAAGCCGAACTGTCTTGCGACGGGCTCCAGAGTAGCGCGAGGGAAACGGGCAATCACCGTGCGCGGGTGATCGGCAAGATATCGTCCCACGACATCCCGGCCGTTTCCGATGCCGTGTGGCATGACGGCATTCGACGACAGAAGCAGCCTCGCATTTTCAACACCGCCGGAACAAAGAACAACGGTGCGCGCCTGGACCAGAACCCGGTGGTCGGTCAGGCTGCGAACCTCCAGCGAGGTCACGGCACGACCGGACGGTTCGACATTGATGCGTGTCACCGTTGAATGGGTCAGGATCTCGATATTCGGCGCGTTGAGGCTGCGGGCAATCTCGACGAACCGAAATGGCTCACGCTTGACCGCACTCTGATGGCTGAACTGCCAGAAGAAGGACCGCAGTTTTGTCTGGTCAAACTGCAAGTCTTCGGGTGGCGAACGAAGATGGTCGCGCAGCCGGGCATCGTAGAGATTAGGGCCAAGGTTGAGCAGATCGCCGGCACGGTCAAAGAACGGCTCCAGGCTGTCGCGCGTGACCGGCCAGCCCGAACCGGGGAGCCATGAACGCCGCTCGAAATCGATCTTGTCGAAGGCCGCGCATTTGCCAACCCAGGTGTGGCTACTGCCGCCGACACAACGATTGCGCAATTCGAAGGCCGGAATGTCGTTGAGCCAGGCAAGACTGCCGTCATATCCGCGCCCGGGCGAAACGACACCGTCTCTTAGATGGGGTTCGCCAATATTCTCGACGCGATTGAGGCTTTGGGCATCCTGTTCAAAATTAAATCCGCCACTTTCAACAATCAGCACGCGGATCTTCGAATTGGCCAATTCCCGCGCGATCGCAAGACCCGCCGGCCCCGCGCCGATGATGGCGACATCGGCGTGAAACAGGGTATCCTTTGCAGCGGTTCGCAGATCACGCACGCCCATGCCATCGTCCTCGGCCATCGCCTCGCAACTGCGGTTGTGCGGGCAGCCTGAGTGCTAACAAAACGGCTGAAACGTTGAAATTGTCCAATATGCTTAGCCCGAACTGCCATTCTACCCATTCAGGTCAGGCTGCTGGAGCGGCGCTGACGTAAACCTAAGCCGGATATCCATTTTGAATTGCACTCCGACAAATCCTAGACTTCCAGCCCGGACATAGATGGCCAGAGACATCGGCCAGGGGTTGGAGTTACGAATGGCAAAGGTAGGCTTGCGCGAGTGGTTGGCAATTGCTCCCGTCATTGCATCAGGACGGTTGTCGCGCTACGGCGGAAGTGCCGGTAGCCCGCTCAACCGCTTCGAAAGCGATTTCTCCGCTGCCTTCGGTGTCCAGCACACATTGGTGGTGAGCAGTGGCACAGGCGCCTTGATTGCAGCCCTTGCCGCCGCCGGCATCGGCCCGGGCGATGAGGTGCTGGTTCCTGCCTATACCTGGATCGCCACGGCCGCGGCCCCCCTCGCCGTCGGGGCCGTGCCGGTGCTTGTCGAAATCGACCAGAGCCTGACGATCGATCCGGCAGACATCCTGCGCAAGATCACGCCCAACACGCGCGCGATCATTCCAGTTCACATGGCCAATGTGGTCTGCGACATGGACGCCATCATGCAGATCGCCAGGGATCACAATCTGCTGGTCATCGAAGATGCCTGCCAGGCGGTCGGCCTGACCTACAAAGGCCGAAAAGTCGGCACGATCGGTGACGCTGGTGCTTACAGTTTCAACCAGTTCAAGAATATCAATGTCGGCGAAGGCGGCGCCATCGTCACCAATGACGACCAGCTGTTTGCCCGCGCGCGCATGTACCACGACATCGGCGCAGTCTTTCGGGGACATCTGGACAATGCCAATGCGCCGCTGATCCCCGGCATCAACCTGAAGGCCAGCCAGATCCAGGGGGCCATGCTCAATGTCCAGCTCAAGAAACTTACACCGATGCTGCGCCGCATGCGGCAACGCTATGAGGCCATGGCAGACATTCTGACTTCACGGGGTGGTTTACGTCTCATTCCCCAGCACGACGCGGCAAACGCCGCGGGGCTGCATGTGGTGTTCGACACAGAAGAAGAGGCCTGCGATTTTGCGGCCCGCAACAAGCGCGGCGTGCACCGGGTCTATGATTCAAGCCGGCATGTCTACACATTCTGGCAACCGATCCTGGAGCAGAGAACCGTACATCCGAAACTCAACCCATATGCCTGGGCGGCGCGCCCGATGGACTATTCGCCGAAAGCCTGTCCGCGCTCGCTCGACATTTTGAAGCGGACATGTCGCATCACGGTTGGAGAGAACTATCCGTTGGCTTTCATGCGATACATGGCACGACGCATGGTCAAGGACCGGAGCATGTCTCTCGCGCCGCTTGCTACCAGCCCGGGACTGTCCTGAAACATGCCTGTCGATGAGCCAGTGACCGGCATTCGCCAGGTCGATATCTGGAACTGGTCTCTCGATACCACGGCCAGCGACGATGCGCTGTCTGGCACAGGCCTTTCACAGGACGAACTGGAGCGGGCGCAGCGATTTGTAAAGCCACGTGATGCCCGGCGTTACATGGCAGGTCGAGCCGGCCTCAGATCCATATTAGGCGACTATCTCGGCATTGCGCCGAAGGATGTGCGTTTTTCCTACACCGAGTTCGGCAAACCGCACCTCGACACGACAGGTGAATGCCCGCTCGAATTCAATCTCAGCCATAGCGCCGATCAGGCCCTGCTCGCGGTATCCAGAAATTTTGCCCTCGGGGTCGATATCGAAGAAATCAAACCAATCGCGGAAGACGTGGCAGGCCATTTTTTCTCAGCCGCGGAATGCGCCGAGCTGAGGGCCTATCCGCCCGTTGAGCAAATGCCGGCCTTCTACCGCTGCTGGACCCGCAAGGAGGCCTTCGTCAAGGCGCATGGTGCGGGGCTGTCGCTTGCGCTGGACTGTTTTGATGTTTCGCTTTCAGCAAGGCCGCAACGGATCCTTCGCAGACTTGATCCGGCTGTGGGAACGGCAACGGATTGGACGATCACGAATGTCGGCGTGGCCGAAGGTTTTTGTGCCGCCGTTGCAATCTTGACCCACGGAAAGGCTGTTGAATTGCGCTATTGCGGCGAATGGCGCGAGCGCCCGCGCATCGCATCGATCACATAACGCCCGCCGGCCGCATCCAGATGGTGGCAGGCCACAAGACCTGGGCTGAAGTCGGGCGTGATGGTTCGCACACAGCGCTCCTGGAAGCTATCAAGATCCAGCTGCTCGATTTCCATGATGTTCAGGCCATAGCCATACACCCCGAACTCATTGCGCTGCGACGGCCGGTAGAGTTTGCCGTCTTCGACGAAGGGACGCCCGCCATTGCGCGCAGTGGTGCTGTCGATGACAACAGGGTTGTTCCTATGCGCCACTACGGACTTCAAGTCGGGTCCATCCACTTCAAATATGTGCAGCTCGCTGCAATGGTCCTCATAGGCATGAAAATCAGACAGGTTTGTCAGCAGCCACCACCTGCCATTGAACAGCGTGAGCGTGCTATCGGCAGAAGACAGGCCCTCAAGGGCAGTGGAGTGCAGTTCCCAGCGCAGCGGAAACTCAACGCAGCGCCAGATTTCCAGACGTCGTGCCTGGTTCGTCTCCGGCATCATGAACAACTGGCCGTCATGGCGAAAGATGAACGGATAGGACAGGTGATGTTCGCAGTTCAAGGCAATGCCCAGCCGTTCGACCTGGTTGCCAACGAGGCGGCTGACCGCAATATGGGCCTTGCCGTCTCCGGGCGCATAGGCCTCATAAAACAGGTAGATCTCACCTTCGTGCTCGAGCAGGAACGGATCGGCCCGGATCTCGTCCTTGTCCGGCGCAATCAGCACCGACTGGCGCGGATCGAAATCGCGCGGGCTCCCCTGCCCGACATAAAGCGCCCAGACGGCTGCGCCGCCGCCGAACTTTGCCTGCACAGCCTTGCTGCTGCGCACCAGAAGTTCCGACGCCAGACCCCATCCATAGCGCAAGAGCTGTGAACCAGACGGAGGTTCCTCAGGGGGATTCGAGCGGGCCTTTTGTGTGGGCAGGTCAGCAGAGGGCTCGATGCGACTTGTATCGGCAACGCGTCCAAGCTCCCTCATGACGAGGGTTACCGCACGTTCCTTGATGAAATCCGCGTTGCGTATTGCACTGAACTTGGTGTTGAACGCTGCAGCAACAAGATTGGCATCCCCCACCGGATCGCCGCGGCGGATGTCGATGCGCATCTCGGTTGCCGGCCTGTTCTCGATCACGCCGGCATAGCCGGACCAGTCTGTTCCCTCGCATGCCTCAGCGGAAAACGAAAACCGCCACTCTCCAAAACGAAGGCCCGCGACCAGGCGCTCAGGCAGTTTGCTGGAGGCGAGATTCAGCACAAGGTCAAGTTTCAGGTCGCTGATGTCAGCCAGCGCCGCCTTGCCGTCACTGACCCCGTCACCGCGCCCCAACGCGATCTGCCGGAACGGCAATGCTGCGGGGTCGAAATGCTGCGGCAGATAAGCGGACTGACGCGCAAGGGCTGCACGTTCAAGTGCCGCCGCAAGCCGCAACAGCCGTGACGGCTTGGCTGTTGCGCCCGAAGGCGGACACACCAGAACCGACACGAGTGCAAACCGGCTGTCAGCCAGGATCCGATCGACGATCCGCAACTGCCAGTTCTCCAAGCCCTGTTGCCGATTGACCAGAATTCCGATCCTCAGAAGCGAACGATCCGATCGCGAGAGCGTGTCAGCCGGCTTGGCAAAGCTGTCCATATCAGACGCGCTCCAGCAAAAGCGCGTCCTCGATCGACACGGCAAGCGTGTGCATGCCATCGACGGTCAGCGAGTCTTCGTGCCAGCCTTCGAGGTCGATCACCCGCGTATTGGCAGGTGCCGCCTGTCCCCAGCCGAACAGCAGCTTCTTGGCACGCGGATGATTGGCCTGGCTGCGGAAGAGCATAAGCTCGCCGCTCGGTCGGGCTCGATAGGCGCGTGCGGCGCGAACCAGGAAGTCGGTCACCCGCGAGTTTGCATTTTCCTCCGCCGTCGGCTGAGCGGCCCCGATGCCAAGTTTTTCCATCAGCCAAAGCGTCGCGTTGAACTCTTTCAGGAAAACGACCGGCTTGATGCGGCCCGACAGCAGCTTGTGGACAAAATAGCCGACCCGCTTGTAACGTCTTTCCATATTCCACAGACGTTGGCGCCACTTTGATTGCGCGCGGAAGTAGCCGGGTGCCCAGGCATCAATAATGGCGGTGAAAGCAACATCGACACCGGCTTTGCGCAATTGCCGTGCAACCTCCACGGCCAAAACGCCGTTGACGCACAATCCGACAATCGCAACAGGACCATGACGTTTGTCGATCTGCATGGCCTCGATAGCCTGTGCCGCAATCTCTTCGAGTGATGCGTCTGATGCCGTTTCATCGTCAGACGCGCCGAACATGTTGACGTTATGCACCGAGATCGCATCGTCCAGCGTATTGGCCAGCCGATAGTAGAGGAACGGATGGTTCAAGGTGTAGACCGTACCGGGACCGGTTCCGGTCTTGTAGGTGTTGACCTCCCAGGAAATGCCGGGTGAAGGCGCCGGCGGCAAGGCTTCGACCGCGATGCCGCCGAACAGCGTTTGTGTAAAACCCTTGAGAGTCGGCTCCTTGAACAGCAGCGCAAGCTCGGGCTTGATACCGAATGTGTCTCTGACGGTGGCGAGCATGCGCAAGGCAAGCAGGGAATGACCGCCCAGCGCAAAGAAATTTCCGTCCGGTTCAACCTTTTCGACATCAAGCACATCGGCCCAGATCTCGCCCATCCGCAAGATACGGTCAGACGCAGACAGAGCCGCCGGGTCTTCCGGTGCAAATGTCGTATCACCGCCAGCCGCAGGTTGCGGCTGTTTGCGGGCAATATTGATCACCGGAGCTTCAGCGCCGCGCGTTTCGATGTTGCCCCGCCGTTCAAATGCAGCCCCGGATGAGAGAGGCGCCATCGGATTGCTCAATGCCTGTTCATAGACATCCTGCCACAGCTGCAGCAGGCGCTCGATCGTGCTCTTCTCGAACAGGTCTGTGTTGTATTCGACCGACATGCGCCAGCCAGATGGGCGTCCGACCATGCCGAAGCTGATGTCGTAGATGACGCCGGGCGACTGTGACGGCGCGCTGATCAGCTCGAAGTCGCCGTAGTGGCGATCTTCCAGGAAAGCCTTGGACAGATTGAAGTTGACCGAGATCAGCGGGTTGCGGGAAGGATCGCGAACGGGATTGACGAATTCGACCAGCTTGTTGAACGGCATGCGCTGGTGATTGACTGCGGCCGTTACCGTTTCGGTCGACGTGCGAAGGTGATCCTCGAACGTCGATTGTGGCTGCACCGGCAGGCGCAGAACCATGTTATTGATGAAGACGCCGATCATCGGCTCGAGATCGGACTGCTCGCGCCCTGCTATCTGCGTGCCGAACAGGATGTCCTCGGCGCCGGTAAAGCGATGCAGCGCCGCACTGACCACGGCAACGCCGTAGGCATAGAGCGATACCTTATGATCGCGCGCCGCCTTTTCAATGCGCTCGCCAAACTCCAGTCCCTTGACCGCCGACAGGATATTGCCATTCGTGCTTTTGACCAGCGATCTTGGGTGATCGCTCACCAGTTCGAAATAGGGCGCGCCGACCAGTTTCTCTTTCCAGAAGGTCTTTTCCGCCTCGAAGCCATAACTCGACAGGTATTCCTGCTGCCACAGGGCAAAATCGCCATATTGCAAAGGCAGTTCCGGCAAGTCCGGCACCCGCCCGGCGTCGATGGCAGATGCGAACTCGCCAAGCTCGCGCCCCAGCACCCGAATTGACCAGCCATCGAAGCAGGTTTGATGGGCCGTGATCAGGATGAAGGCGCGATTGTTCTCGACCATCAACAGCGCGACGCGGAAGAGCCCGCCCTTGCCGAGGTCGAACGGGGCTGACGCCGTCTCTTCGCCGATCGACAAGATACGTTGCTCGCGTTGATCGGCCGGCATGTTGCGCAGGTCGATCACCGACATCTTGAAGTCGACGGCATCGAGGACCTGCTGATAGGGACTGCCGCGTCGTTCGACGAAGCGTGTCCGCAGGATTTCATGGCGCTGGATGATCTTACGGAAGGCCGCCTCGATCGTTGCCGTCTTGAACGCCCCGCGGATTTCCCACCTGATGGCGACATTAAGCGCCGGGTTTCCGGGCTGGAGCTGGTCGAGGACCCAGCATCTCAATTGGGTTTGCGTGCAGGGAAACTCGCCGATGACCTTTGCGTCTGTCGCTGGGAAAGCGGTCGTGTTTTCAATCTGGTTCATCACAGGCTCTCGATCCGGCGACGGGCGCCATTGCGGAAATCGGAAAGAGACGGGATCTGATAGGTGGTGGCGACAGCCGGAGTTTCCTCCTGCTCTTCCGCATAGGCTGCCAGTTCGGCAATGGAGGGATGGCGAAGTAGATGCTTGGCCTCCAGCGGCAGCCCGGCGTCCAGCATCCGGGCAGCGATGCGGAAGATTGTCAGCGAGTCTGCGCCCAGCGAATAGAGATTGTCCTCGACCCCCAGGGTCTCGACATCGAGTACGCCTTTCCAGATCCCCCACAGCTTTTCTTCCATAGGTGTGCGCGGCTTGATCTTGACAACGGCCTGTTCAACGTCGCTGCGACGGATATCGCGTGCTGTCAGGGTCTTACGGTCGAGCTTTCCATTTGCCGTCTGCGGCAATTCGGTTTCCAGTGACCAGATGCTTGGAACCATATAGGCCGGCAACTGCGCCCTGACCCCGGTGGCCAGTTGCAGGCTGTCTGCCGCCGGCGTGCCGGACTCGGCGACGAAATAGCAAACCAGGACAAGATCGCCCTTTCCGTTGCGCGCACCGATCACCGCGCATTGACGCATGCCTGGCACCTGGGAGATCACCGTTTCGATATCACCCAGCTCGATGCGGAAGCCGCGCAGCTTGATCTGGTTGTCTCGCCGTCCCAGCAGTTGCAGCGAGCCATCGGCCAGCCGCTTGCCAAGGTCACCGGTCTTGTAGAGGCGCTGCGCGCTGCCGGTGCCGATATCGCGTTCGACGAAAGCAGCCTCGGTCAGATCCGGGCGCTCGAAATAGCGTTGCGCCAGACCATCGCCGCCGATGTAAAGTTCGCCAGTGACACCTACCGGGCAAAGGCGGCCGTCGGCAGCCAGGATATGCAGTTGGGTATTGGCAATCGGGTGCCCGATTGTGATCGGTGCATCCTCATCGGCAATCTGGGCCACCGAAGACCAGATCGTCGTTTCGGTCGGACCATACATGTTCCACAACTCGCCCTGCATGCCGGCCAGCGTGCGCGCCAGAGCCTTCGGCAGGGCTTCGCCGCCGCAGAGTTTCTTCAGCGACATCGACCCGTCCAACCCGGCCTCGACCAGCATCTGCCAAAGCGTCGGCGTCGCCTGCAGAACCGTTGCCCCGCTCTCCTTGACCAGGCGAACCAGGCCGAAGCCGTCCTCCACCTGGGCGCGGTCGGCAATCACGACCTGTCCGCCGGCGATCAGAGGCAGATAGAGTTCAAGGCCGGCGATATCGAAGGATATTGTCGTGACGGCAACCAGAACGTCCTTGGCGGTGAAGCCCGGCTCGCGCGCCATCGATTGGAGAAAGTTCGTCAGAGCGCGGTGCGAGATCGCCACCCCCTTGGGCGTGCCCGTCGAACCCGAGGTAAAGATCACATAGGCAGTGGTCTCGGTATCGGACGGCAGCGCGTCGAGCGCCGAGCCGGAATGTGCCGCGATGGCGTCCGCATCCTTGTCGAGGCGGATGACAGTGACTGTATCGGCAGCGAGTCCCGCAGCAGCCACGCTATCGCAAACCATGGCCGTCGGCTGTGCCGTTGTCAGCGTCTGGCGCAGCCGTGTTTCGGGGTGGCCTGGGTCGAGCGGAACATAGGCATGCCCGGCCTTCATGATACCTATCAATGCGGCCAGCATATCGAGCGAACGATCGGCCAGAAGAGCGATACGTTGCCCCTGCCCCGGGACAAGCGAGCGGATATGACGCGCAAACTGGTTCGAGCGCTTCTCAAGCTCGCCATAGCTCATCGCATGGCCGCCGTGACGGGCCGCAACGGTGTCGGGAAACTGTCTGGCATTGTCCGAAAACAGCGAGAATGCGAACTGGTCGCGATCATAGTCCGCGGCACTCTGGTTGAGCCCGTCGGCCAGCCATGTGGTTTCATCCGCAGACAGCAGATCCAGCGACGCAACAGGTCGTTGCATGTCCTGCGCAAGGGCTGTGACGAGCGTGGCCAAATGGCCGATCCAACGATCCACGGTGGTGCGGTCCAGGACGTCGGCATTATAGTCGACATCGATCCGGATCCCGTCAGCCCCCTCGATCATGTTGAGGAACATGTCGAAATTGGAAAAGGCCTTAGGGTTCGGCACGATCTTCGCATCAAGGCCAGCAAACTCCGCATTGGCAGCAACCCGCTCCAGATTGAACTGGATCCCGGTCAGCGGCAAACGGCGCGGATCGCGCTTGACACCGAGTGTCTTGACCAGCGTGCCATAGGTGTAGTCCTGATGCTCGAAAGCCTTCAGGACAAGCTGTTGCGTCGCCTTCAGGTGGTCTTCGAACGAGACGGAGGCATCGACCATCTGGCGCAGCGGCAGGAGGTTGACGCAGTGGCCGACCAGGATCTTGTCTTCCAGCAGGCTCTGGCCGGCCGATGGAATGGCGATAACCACATCGGGTTCGCCCGACAGACGGGCCAGCATGACCTGAAGTGCGGCCAGCATGGTCGAGAAGAGCGTCGCACCAGAGCGGGCACCGCGCTTCTTGATCTGCTTGCACACATCCGCGGAAATCATCGCCGTGCAGGTGCCGCCGGCAAAGCTCTTGTGATCTGGATGGGGCCTGTCGAACGGCATGTCTGCAGGCTCGGGGAGAACCTTGTACTGCTCCTGCCAGAAGCGCGCGGTCTCGCGGCTGACATCGTCCTTCGGGGCAAATTTGGTCGCATAGTCGGCGAAGGACAGTGCGGGTTCGAACTCGGCTTTCTCACCGCGCAGCGCTGCTGAGTAGGCTGCGGACAGTTCATTGATGATCACGTTCAGCGACCAGCCATCGCAGATGATGTGATGTGCCGTGAAGACAAAGACATGCCTGTCTTCATCCAGGCGTACCAGATAGGCCCTGGCGAGCGGGCCTTGCACCAGATCGAACGGCGTGACCGCATCCCTTTCGATCAAGGCGTCGAGGATCTGAGCTGATTCCGTCTCCGCTGCCAGGTCGAGAACCTCGACGGGCAAAACAAAATCCGGTGTGAAGCGGAACCGTTCGCCGTTGCGATCGAAGCGGATGTGCAAAGCGTCATGGCGATCGACCACGGTCCTCAGCGCTGCCAGAAACGCCTGGCGGTCGAAGGTGCCGTTCAGCGCCAGCGACAGCGATTCATTGAAGGAGCAGGAGGCTTCTTCGCCAGCCTGCGCGGCCAACCAGATTTCCGATTGTGCCTCGGTCAGGGCAGCGCTTTCCGGCCGCTCGGTCTTGACCGGCGCAGCAATCGCTTTGGGTGTACCGGCAAGTTCTCCCTGACCTTTCGGCATGAGAATGCCGACGCATTGCAGGGCATCGATCGCATCGCGGAATGCCCGCGCAATGGTCTTGAAATCCTCTTCGGTATGCGCCGTTGTCAGGAAGCACGGATAGCCGTCCTGAATGTGGATGCCGTTCATCCGGAGATAGGGATAGAACAGGCCGCCAAGCGGATCCTGGCTGCTGAAATCCGTGACGAACCAGCTCTTGTAGCCGCGCAGGCTCGGCGCGATGCCGCGCTTGACCAGTTCGGCATTGATTTCTTCGACCAGCGCTTCAGTCCGGGGGGCAACGCGGCTGTAGAGTGCCGAGCCCTCGCCCTTGATGTGATGAAGAACCGCTTTTGCTGCAGCCAGGACAACCGGATGACGGACGAACGTTCCGGCAAAGAAGGTCGGAACGACATTCGGCACGGAATCATCGCCATAGGTCCAGTGGCCACCATCGAGCGCATCCATAAACCGGCTCGTACCGGTGAGCACGCCGATGGGCATCCCACCGCCAACGACCTTGCCGAACGTGGCCATGTCACCCTGGATGCCCCAGATCGCCTGCATACCGCCTGGATCGACGCGAAAACCGGTCACGACCTCATCGAACACCAGCGCAAATTCCGCATCGGTGGCGATCTGGCGAAGGCTGCGCACGAATTCCTGCGGGCGCAGTTCCGGATGGCGGCTCTGGATTGGCTCGATGATCACCGCGGCCAGATCCTGCGCATTGGCGCGGATCCAGTCGAGGCTTTCGTCACTGCCATAAGGCAGGACGACCATGTTGCCGACCGAGCCCGAGGGGATGCCGGCCGCAATCGGCAGCGCCACCGGCTCCTTCGTGCGGGCGCGTCCCTTGACCAGAACCTCGTCGAACTGGCCGTGATAATCGTTGGCAAACACCACGATCCGGTCGCGACCGGTGACGGCGCGTGCAAGGCGCATGGCCGCCATAACGGCCTCCGAGCCGGTATTGCAGAAGGTTACGCGCTCATGGCCGGTCATTTCGCTGATCAGTTCAGCAACCTCGCCGGCAAGCGGCGTCTGCGGGCCAATGGCGAAACCGGCGTCCATCTGTTCCTTCATCGCATCGACGACGAAGTCCGGCGCGTGACCGAATGCGGTCTGGCCGAAGCCATTGACCAGATCGATGTATTCGTGACCATCGATGTCCCAGATACGCGCGCCCTTGGAGCGGTCACTGACGACGGGGAAAGTCATCTCCTTCCACTCGGCGCGGAAGCCCGACGCTGTGCGTGGGTCGGCAAGACGCTTGCGGTTCTCCTGCGTATAGGCTTTCGATCCCTTGTTCCGGTTGGAATAGGCGAGGATCAAATCGTTGAGAAAAGCTTCTTTTGCCGGCGATAATTCGGTCTTGGTCGCCACGGAGCCCTGCTGGTAGCGCCGATAGCGCTCGCCACCGATCTCCGCCGCGCTTTCGCTGACCGATACGGCACTCGTAGACAGAGCCATTGCCGGGGTCGTGCTGGCCGAGGTCGTGCTGGCCGGCACAGTCGCGGTTGGCTGTTTGGCAACGGGGGCAGCAGCAGCGAGCAATGCCGGGGCCGCTGGCACCTGAATCGGCTGGCCTGTCCCCTGAAGCAACTGGAGTTGCTGGGCAAACAGCGTCTGGGCGAGTGCCAGCTGGGACTGCAGCACGGCTTCCAGACTGCCATCGACGGCTGCACCGCGCGCAATGATCGGCAGAGGCATCGGTGCAGCGACCGGAGCCGGCGCAATGGGGGCCGGTGTCATCGTGGCTGGTATCATGGAAACCGGAGGCGCAACCGGTGTCGCAATTTCCACAGGCGCTGTTTCAGGTGGCAGCGCATTGTCGAGGTACTTCGCGAGAGCGGCGATCGACGGAATGTTGCTCAACAGTTCCCGGAAGGAAATCTTCACGCCATACTGCTTGTCGATCTTTTGCGCGAACTGCCCGATGAACAGAGAATCAAAGCCGAGTTCGAGGAAACTGTCATTGCGGTTGCCGGCTTCAAGCACTTCACCAGACATGTCGCTCAACAGCGTCAGAAGCGACGTCTCAAGTCCGGGGACACGGTCTGCGATGGCGATTGTGCTGATAGCATTCATGGTTTCCACCTCACTGGTTACAGGTAACTCGCTTACGATTGTCTCAGATGTCGCCGTGACCCGGGCCGGCTGAGCCGCACGGGCGCGGCGAACCGAAGGTGGGGCATCAATCCAGTGCCGTTGACGCTGGAAAGGGTAAGTCGGCAGAGGCAGGGTGCGCTCGCGGCCGAGCGGAAGGTTCGGCCAGGGAAGGTCGCTTCCGGCCATCCACATCCGGCCATGCGCTTCCGCCATCACCCTGGGAGCCGCCTGGGCATTGTCGTGTTCCGGCAGCGATTGCACGATGGCACTCAGTTCGCTGCGGCCGATCGTCTGGGCGGCAAAGACCGACAGGGTCCGACCGGGGCCAACCTCGAGCAGGATCGGGCTCTGATCCTGGCACAGCGCGATCAGACCATCGGAAAAGCGCACCGGCTCCCGGCAATGTCTCGACCAGTAGTCCGGCGATGATCCAAGCTCATCGTTCTGCCAGCCACCCGTGACACAGGAAATATAGGGGATGGTTGCACGGCCATAGGTGACTTTCGCGGCAACGTCGCGCAGCTCGTCGATGCACGGCTCCATCATCGCAGAATGGAAGGCATGCGACGTATGCAGCCGGCTGAAGGCGATGCCGGCTTTTTCGAGCGCAAAACACAGTGCCTCGATGTCGTCCATCGGACCGGATGCGACGCAGAGTTTCGGCGCATTGATCGCCGCGATCTCGGCCCCTCCCCGCAGATAGCCCTGCAGGGTCTCTGGCGATGCGCGAACCGAGAGCATGGCGCCAGGCGCCTGATTCTGCATCAGCTGACCGCGGGACGCCACCAGCGTCAGAGCGTCTTCGAACGAAATCACATTGGCAAGCGTCGCCGCGACAAATTCGCCGACACTGTGCCCGATCATGGCATCGGGTTTCAGGCCGCGGCTCATCCAAAGCTGGGCCAAAGCGTATTCGACCAGATAGAGGCAGGGTTGCGCGATCCGCGTTTCACGCTGCTCTGCCGCCATGGCGGCGCTCACCGGTCCGGTGTGGCAGATATAATCGCGCACATCGACATTGAAGCGCATCTTCAACAGTTCGGTGCCTCGGTCTATCCAGCGCGCAAATTCGGGTTCGCTGTTATAAAGCGCGGCACCCATGCCGACATATTGCGAGCCCTGCCCCGGAAACATGAAAACGACCGGTGGCGGCCTGTCTTCGGCAACACCGCTCACCAGTGTTTCTGCGCGGAGCTGCTCGACGGCAGCCGCGACGGACGTCACCGCGACGGACGTCCGTGTCTTGAAATCGTGCCGCCCCTGCTGCAGCGTTCTTGCAACCTGCGACAACGACACAGTGCTGTTCTTTTCGAGATAGCCCGCGAGGTTCCTGCGCATATCCGACAGCGCCGCGTCCGACCGTGCGGACAGTGGCAGGATGAACGGGCCGGAGCTTTGCACAGCATCCGGACGGTGGGAGGCTGGCGCCTCTTCCAGGACGAGGTGGATATTCGTGCCTCCGACCCCGAAAGCGCTCACACCTGCCCGCCTTGGCGTATCGGTCTCGGGCCAGTCGCGGGTCTCGGTCGGAATGTAGAATGGCGTGTCCTGCAGGTCGATGCGCGGATTGGCGGACTTGAAATTCGGCATGGCTGGAATCTTGCGATGGTGCAACGCCATCGTCGCCTTGATCAGGCCCGACACGCCGGCTGCGGCATCCAGATGGCCGATACTGCCCTTCAGCGAACCCAGCGCGCAGATTTCGGCTTTTCCGGTGACTTCAGCAAAAGCCCCTTTCAAGCCGGAGAATTCGATCGGGTCCCCGAGAGGGGTCGCTGTTCCATGGCATTCGACATATCCGATTGTGGAGGGGTCGACACCGGCGCGCGCGATCGCTGCACCAATGGCCTCCGCCTGACCTTCGGCGCTGGGTGCGGTGAAGCCGATCTTGTCGGATCCATCATTGTTGATGCCGTAGCCACGGATCACCGAATAGATCAGGTCGCCGTCGTTGATGGCGTCCTCGAGGCGCTTCAGCAAGACGACCCCGGCACCGCTGCCAAACACGGTTCCTGAGGCATCCGCATCGAATGGCCGGCACACGCCATCGCGCGACACCATGCCGCCTTCCTGGTAGATGTAACCGCGCTTCTGCGGCATCGTGATCGATACACCGCCCGCCAGAGCCATGTCGCAGCTGTAGGTCAACAGGTTCTGGCACGCCTGGGAAACCGCAAGCAATGATGTCGAGCAGGCCGATTGCAGCGTGAAGGCAGGACCGCGCAAATTGAACTTGTAAGCGATGCGGGTGGCCAATGCGTCGCCGAGCGAGCCGATCAGCTGGTTGTAGCAGCCGATCTGGTAGTTGGAGGTTACCTCTTCGACCGCAGCGCGGTCCGCCATGACGTTGTTGAGCAGATAGGTCGGCATCGAGCAGCCGGCAAACACACCGACCACGCCGGGATTGCGATAGGGATCGTAGCCGGCAATCTCCAGTGCTTCCCAGCAAAGCTCCAGGAACATCCGGTGCTGGGGATCCGTGAGTGCCGCCTCGCGTGCGAACATGCCGAAGAATTCGGCGTCAAACTGGTCAACATCTTCAAGATGAGGACGACAAGCGACATAGTCCGGCGAAGCTCGTTCTTCGTCGGTAAAACTATCCTCGATCTCGTCGGCGGAAAAAATCCTGAAGGCATTGCCGCCGCGTTCGACAAGCTGCCAGAGCGCATCGACATCCGAAGCCCCCGGGAAGCGACCGGACATGCCGACGATTGCAATTCCATCGGGCAGGTTACCGTTGTCCTCGTCCGCGTCCCCCGACTGGTAACGCGCGGACCGATCATCCTCTATCATGGCGTGCTCCGCCGAAATTGCGACATGGTTTTTCGTTGAAGGGCTGCGCGCTGGTCGGCTGTCATAGAGCGGGGCGCATTCATGGTTCTACCATCAAGGAAGCTGGCCATTTCCCGAACCGTCGGATGTTTGAAAAGTGCGAGAACCTCGCAGCGCAGCCCCAATTCAACCTCAAGCCCGGCATGAACCCTCATCAGCTGCAGCGATGTGCCGCCGAGGTCGAAAAAATTCCTGTCGACGGGAATGGCCTCAAGGCCCAGGGCCTCCCGCCACAGACGGGTCAGAACCTCCTCGCTGCGGCTTTCGGGAACGATGGGTTTCACCCCTTCGGTCGGCGGCATGGGCAACCGCGACCGGTCAATCTTGCCGGCGCGCGTCAGGGGGAACTCGGCAAGGACCATTGCAGCACTCGGGATCATATAGGCCGGCAACGTGTTGCGCAGCCGTTCCATTACCGCAGGCACCAGATTGGAGTTGCCGAGGTCCTGCGGGTCGCGTGGCCGCAGATAGGCAATGATCCTTTTGATACCGCCCGGTTCACGGCATTCGACCACTGCCTCCAGCAACCGGGGATGGCGACGCAGTGCTGCTTCTATTTCTTCCAGTTCGATGCGTTTACCGTTGATCTTGACCTGCCGGTCGCGGCGACCCCTGAAGTGAAAGAGGCCGTCCTCGTCGGCGACACCAAGATCACCGGTGAGATAGCAGCGCAGCGGACCATTGGCGGTCTCAACCGTGACGAACCGCTCCTTGGTCAGATCAGGACGCTTGAAATAGCCGATGGCAAGGCCGTCTCCGGCAATTGCGATCTGGCCTTCGGTGCCGGCCGGCACGACCTGCATCTCCTCATCCAACAGGAAGACACCGGTATGGGCAATGGCGCGACCGATCGGCAGCTCAGTCGCCTCGAAGTCTCGCGGTACGGTGTAGGTCGTGGCGATGCAGGCTGCTTCCGTCGGGCCATAAACATTGGTCAAAACACAGTTCGGATAGGCGGCAAGGAAGCGTCGAACATGCGCGGCCGATGCAACTTCGCCGCCGAAGATCGCCTGGCGCAAACTCGGCAGGCCGCCGTCGGCATGATCGGCAAACAGGTTGAACAGGCCGGTGGTGAAATTGATGAAGGTAATGTCGTGCCTGCGCACCAGATCGCGTATATCCGTCAGCGAGAAGCTCGTCTTCGGCACGATCACGAGCGTGCTACCATTCAGCAAGGTGCCCCAGACATCCACCGTCGACGCATCGAAAGAAATCGTGGTGGCATGGAGAACCATGTCACCCGGACGGAAGTCGACGAAATTCTGTTCGAGCACCAGGCGTGTGATACCCCGGTGCGAGACAGCCACCCCTTTTGGCCGTCCGGTCGAGCCGGACGTGTACATGACATAGGCAAGGTCTCCGCCTTGAACGGAGGGCAGATTTTCGACATCGCCCGAGCCGAGCGTCGGAAGGAGGCTTGGCAGATCGACGACCCGGCCGCCTGTGGCTGACAGGGCATCGACATCCGGCCCCTGCCCCGCATCCGTGAAGATCACCTTGGGGCGGCATTCTTCCAGCACATATTGCAGATGGTCGGTCGGATAGGCCGGATCGACGGGCAGGTAACCGGCGCCGGCTTTCAGGATGGCGAGTTTGGCAACCACAGTCGTCAGCGCCCGCGGTACCAGCAGGCACACCACGTCACCTTTCTCGACGCCACGATCGATCAGATAGACCGCCAACGCATCCGACAGGCGATCCAGCTCGCGATAGGTCAATCTCGTGTCGTCGGAAATGACCGCAATCGTCTCCGGTGCGGAATTGGCATGCTGCCGGACGATCTCGGGGATGCCACGCGCCTTGTCGTAGCGGACCTTTCCCGGTCTGTTTTCCATTGGCGTCAAATTTGCACCGTTCTTGCCGTGGACGTCACTCATCGGATTCCCCTGCCTTGCCACTGCTTGCCTTGCCACTGCTTGCGCGACCCACGCGGAACCCCATGCCCGCCTGCATCAGCAAGGCTTTGAAAGCGGCCTTCCCTTGATGCTCAGAATTTCACGGGGCGATAAAATGGAAAGCTGGTCATTGGGTGGAAGTGGCCGACCGATCAGCGCATCGACCTAATCCATTTGGCTAGGCTCCGGATCGAATCGACGCAAGGTTGCATCAAGATTTCTAAACAACCACCGACCGCGACGAACAGTGTCACCGCAGGGATGTCGTGGATAGAACTTTAAGAAGGTGCGTCAGTCGATCGCATACGCGCGGACGTGATCGACAAACATATAGGAAGGATCGGCCGCCAGGTTTCGCGTCTCCTCGTCGACCAGGGCGAGGTTGAGCAGGACATACATCGGCTGGCGATGCTGCGGCTGGGTTTCCGTCTTCCAGACCATCTGTCCGTCGAAATACATTCGGATGAACATCGGATCGATCTTCACGCCATAGGTATGATAGGCGGTCGGATCCGCGTCCTTGAAGACATTGATCCGTTTGCCCTTCGAATTGGGCGGTGCGTCACGGTGCCAAACATGCGCAGCCGAAGAATAGCCGCCGGGCTTGTCGCCGTAATATTCCAGCACATCGACTTCCGCCGTCGCCTTGGAACGATCAAGACCGATCAACCAGAAGGCCGGCCAGACACCGGGGCCTGTCGGCAGCCGGGCTCGCATTTCAAAATAACCATACTGCTGGGCAAAGCCGTTACCCTTCGGATCTACCGAGGCCAGTAGCCCTGATCGCCATTTGTCGGCCTTGTCGCGGCTGGCCTCGATGCGCAATACGCCTTGCTCGATGGTGAAGGGAAAGCCCTCCATCGGGGCAGAAAACCGCGCACCACCAAAATCGCCCGACCAGGGCGTGTGGGCGATCCACCGCGTGCCAGGGCCCCATTCGGACACATCGAGCGTGTCGAACTCTTCCGCAAATGTCAGCGACAACATCGCCGGATCGACCGCATCACCGGTATCGCCTTCGACAACCGGATCACTCCACGCCGGATTGACCAGCAGGGACAACAGAACGAGCGCAACACAAGACTTGGCGAAATACGCATCAAGGATTGTGTTTTCGCGCACGCGGACAGATCGGTGGACAAAACTGGACATATCAATTGAATAGCCGTGTCACATCGGAAAAATGAGAGCCGAATTTGGCCCGCCAGCTACCCAATTAGGCTTAGACAAGGCGTAAATACACCAGAACTGGCCATGTGATATTTTCCCAAGGTGTTGGACAGACTGCTCTTTGGCATATGGAAACCGGTACCGTGCAAGGTAGAAATGCGGTCGATCTGGGATGGCTGGATTTTCCGACAAAACGCAGATACAATCTGTACGGGAATTTGTGAAGCGGGAAGCGGATCGAAATGAGCCTTGAGTTGATGGGACTGGTCACAGCGCTTGCCGGACTGTTCATCCTGGCAGCTCCTTTGGCGTGGGCCTTTCCATTTATGGTCTTTTCAACGCTATTCGGTGCGGCAGCTGCCATCAGCCTTCCCATGCTGGGCGGCGCATCAATACTCGTACCCAATCTTCTGCTGGTGTTCTTCACGCTGCGGGTCTTCATGGCCACAGGAGAAGGTTACATGATGGCGGCGCTGCGGCCACAAAGTCCGGGCTTCTGGCTGCTGATCCTGACCTTGCTTGGAATTTTCAGCGCGATCTATTTTCCTCGCGTGTTCGAGGGGGTGACCGAGACGATGAAGGTCGAGCGGGTCACGAGCTCCAGAAATGTGATTGCCCTGTCACCGCTGCGGTTTTCGGCAAGCAACATAACCCAGGCTGTCTATGCGCTCGGTGGCTTGATCACATTTGCCGTCAGTTTTGCCTATTTCCGTCATCTCGGAAAGCCGGCCTATCTGGTCACGGCGATCATCATCGTTGCTGCGGCCGATATCGGCTTTGCGATCGCCGACGTGGTCACCTATTTCACCGGCACCGAATTTCTACTCAGCTTTGTTCGAACCGCCAATTATGCACTTTTGACCGCGGCGGAAAAAGGTGGGCTGAAGCGGATCTCGGGCACATTCGCGGAAGCCTCGGCATTTTCAGAATACACGCTTGTGCTGTTTGCCATCATCACCAGCCTTTGGCTCGACCGGGTCCGTTCGTGGGCGACCGGCATCCTGACGGCGCTCCTGCTTCTGGCCCTGCTTCTGTCGACATCCGCGACGGCCCTTGTCGGCCTTGCCATCGTGATCCCTTTTCTGTGGATCCGATCCTGGATCAGTTCAGCCTCTCCAATCACGAGCGGCCGCCCCGTGTTTCTCGCTGGTTGCCTGCTGGTTATTCCCGTAGCTTTGGTGTCGATCTTCATCCTGTTCCCAAGCGTCGGTGACCAGGTTCATGAATTTCTCGACATGATGCTTTTGTCGAAGGCAGACAGCCAATCGGGCAAGGAGCGTTTTCTCTGGAATGCCATGGCTTATGAGGCCTTTGTCAATACTTTTGGCATCGGAGCTGGCCTCGGTAGCGCGCGCGCTTCCAGCTTCATACTTGTCCTGCTCTCGAATGTCGGCCTGCCGGGTTTCATCCTTTTCGTTGTCTTCACCGGTTCCATCTTGTCTGCGCGACAACCGGACCCGACCGAAAATGAAGCCTATATGGCGAACGCAGCCATGCGCGCCGGAAAATGCGGTCTGATTGCCCTCCTGATCGGCGCCTGTACCTCCGGTACAGTCTATGACCTCGGTCTGCTGTTCTATCTGATTGCCGGCAGCATCGCTGCCATCAGCCTGGGCAAGGTGCCGGACCATGCACCCAAGGTCGCTCATCGCGATGTCCGACCGCTCATCGATAATATCGCGGAGCCATCATGAGAGTGCTCATTTTCAATGTAAAATACAGCGAGAATCTCGGAGACGGGCTTCTGGCGGAATGCCTGGAGACGGCCTTGTCGGAATATCCCGACATGCAGGTGGAAACCATCGACCTTGCCGGACGCACGGGTTACGGCACAACACATTCTCGTCGCCAGCTGGCGATCCGCGCCCTGCATGTGCTGCCGGCTTTCGCCCGTCGGCTGGCGGTCAAGGCCATGCTTCGATCCAAGCTGGAAAAACTCGCGCAGGATTGGTCAGCCAAGATCCAGAATGCCGATGCCGTGGTCGTGGGCGGCGGCAACCTGTTTCAGGATGACGACCTCAACTTTCCGCTGAAGATTGGCACATTGCTCGACTGCATCCGCAAAAGCGGCAAGCCTCTGGCCATCTATGCAGTGGGCGTCAGTGGAAACTGGTCGCCGGAAGCCCATCAGCTTTTCGGAAGGCTCAACGCGACCAGCCTGATCCATCTTTCGGTTCGCGACGACCTGGCGCTTCAACACTGGAAGCGGCATTTTCCCTCGGGAGTATCACCCATCGTGCTGCCGGATCCAGGTCTCTTGACCCGCAGCTTGCCGCATGCCTCGCTTGGCGGCGAGAACCGCAGCCTGCCTGCCATGGCCGGAATCTGCGTCACGGATCCCGTCATCCTTCAACGGCATGCAGGTGGACCGGCGTCAGACATCGCGCTCAAGTCCGTCGACGAGTACAGGGTTCTGATACGGCAGTTGATCGCGGACGGCTATCGCGTTCGACTTTTCTGCAATGGCGCCCGAGAAGACCAGGCGTTTGCCGAACGGTTGCTGAACGAAAAGACAATGCTGGCCTACAAGGCCAAAAACTGGCTCGACCTGGCTGAGCGCCCTGAAAAACCCGAGGAACTCATCGACATTCTCCGATCGGTCTCCGTCGTGCTGGCGCACCGGCTGCACGCCTGTATTGCCGCCTACTCGCTGGCAATCCCCCATGTGGGGCTGGGATGGGATCCCAAAGTCGCGAGCTTTTTCCGCGCCGTCGGACGCGAAACGTTTTTTGCCGCCGGCCCCTCGGCGACGCCTGCGCAAATAGCATCCCTGATCAAAATGGCGGAAGACAACAGTGTCGGCGATGTCCGCCGCGACACGACTCTAGCGGCCGCGGCGGCCGGCATCGAGACGTTGTATGCGGCCCTTAGTGTCACACACCCACGGACAAGCAGAACAAAACTGCTTGTCGACAGTTCAGGTTAACCTCGATGGGTAACCAAGATGACAGTTCACTACCGAAAGTGATTATGATGGCCAAGTATTTTGTGGTAAAAATTCCATTAGTCCTTGGGGGTCTTGGACGGGTGGGCTAATAAATGGGGCTAGAACATCATTTAGACAGCAGACCAGCACTCAGCTTCGACTATCAAAAAGATAGCCCGAAGCTGACAGGCGCCGTATTGCGCACTTACGCTGCCGGAACAACCATCTTCGATCCCGAATGCGAAGTGTCCCGAATTCTGTTTATCAACAGCGGCTGGGTGGTCTCCAGTAAAACCATGGCGAACGGTACCCGTATCGTCACGGACTTTTCTTTGCATGGAGATGTCCTGTCATCGGCATCTGCCTCGATCGCCCAGGAGACCGTGCAAACTATCTCCAACGTCAAATGCTACGAGTTTGTCGGACATCTGTCAGCCAAGGCCGGCGAGGCTTCGACACAACTGCCCCTGATCATGACCATCGAGATGATGAAGCGACATGCCCGCATCGTCGAACGCCTTGCAAGCATTGGCCGCCGTGATGCCTTCGGCAGAACGGGCCATCTGCTGCTGGAACTCGCGGTTCGTGCGGGCGCTGCATCGCGTCCCGATCTCGACGGGTTCGAGTGCCCGCTGAAGCAATCAGAAATCGGCGATGCGCTCGGCTTGTCCACCGTGCATATAAACCGCGTTCTCAAGGAAATGAGACTGGCGGGCCTGCTTTCGTTCCGTAACGGAATCGTTGAATTCCTCAATCGTCGCAAGCTGATAGAGATCGTTGACTTCGACTCCAGCTACCTGACCGGTCACATCTCTGAAAATGTTCCATCACAAAGATGATGGAACAATAATAACAAGAACAGAGCAGTACCAAAACTCTCATCGCACTTTAATTGGTGAAGTTAACCACGCCACTCACAATATTGCGGCCATTTTTGGTCGAAATACGACTTTTGACGTACGGACTTAACTTAGGTTAATGCAACGCTAATAAAACTGTGAAAAAATCACCTGTATAAATTGACAGTAATCGTCAAAGCAGATCGTCGTTACTCGACCGGGTAACGAAGGGGATTCTTTTGCGCCGCAGCAACGGCAAAGCCAAACGAATTGAGGGGTTTAAAATGAGTGCATATGCGTCGACCTCACACAATATCGATACAGTATCGAAGGCCGATATAGATTTCATAAGCTCGCTTGCCACCAGCCCGGCGCTGGATGCCAAGACCGATGAATATGTTCTAATCCTTGACAGCCGCGTGCTGGATCGCGAGTGCCTCTCCCGCAGCCTCTCGACCTATGATCCCGCGATGCGGATCGTCACCGCAGGAACTATCGAGGATTGGCGCAAGCGGCAAATGCAGAGCGAGCCATCCGCCGTCCTTCTTGTGGTGGCTGGCGGCAAAACCAACGAGCCCAGCGCCAGCGACAAGATCGAGCGTGCGGCGGCTGCGTTCAAGCTCAGCCCGGTGATCGTCATCGCAGAATCGGATGACCTTGGAGATATCCTCAAGGCGATCGATTGTGGGGCACGCGGTTACATTCCGACGAGCGTCAACATCAGCGTGGCGGCGGAGGCAATCTCGCTGGCTCGCGCCGGCGGCGTGTTCATTCCCGTCAGCAGCCTTCTTGCCAATCGGGAAGCACTGAACTCGGTGGTCAAGGGATCAAGCTATCTCAACGAGAGCTTCACGCCGCGTGAGATCGAAGTTGCCGAAGCCCTGAGACGTGGCAAAGCCAACAAGATCATCGCGTATGAAATGAACCTTTGCGAAAGCACGGTGAAGGTCCATATCCGAAACATCATGAAAAAACTGAATGTTACCAACCGGACCCAGGTTGCTTTCAAGCTGAAGTAAAGCTGCGGCGACAATCCGCGTTTGACTATGTTTGGGAACCGAGCAGACGTTATCTTGGCTGGGCTAGAGCATTGTCGGCGAAAACGGAGTCGCGTTCAATGCTCTAGCTCTTTGTTTTCACGCAGCTCCGGACGCAAAAGCGGTTCCCACTTTTGCTGGAATTGCTCTAGTGCAGAGGCACATGCCCAGCTTCATCAAACAGCGATGACATGGATGCACCGAACGTGGTGGGTTCGACCAAGGAAACGCGCCTCGCAATCTCTTGGTCGATCACTTTTTTCATGCCTGACTTGAAGTTCAGAACGCTGAACTGCGACGCGTGCATCTGAATGGCCTCCGGCCGGAACCGATGTTCCATAGCCTCGAAGATCTCGACCGCATCAACCAGTGATTCAACCGACTGGTCCTTGAACAGTATGCCGGTGTGACCGTGAACCACAGTATCCATGGCACCGCCGCGACCATAGGCGATCACGGGCCTGCCGCTTGCCATGGCTTCGACCGGCACAATACCGAAATCCTCTTCACCCGGAAAGATCAAGGCGCGGCAACGGGCGAGATGCGACCGGAGATCCGCGAACGAAGCCTGGCCGACAAAGCGGATGGTCGGCCCCGCCTCGCGCTTCAGCGCCTCGATCTCCCGATCGTCTCCGCCGCCCAGAACCACCAGGTTACGCTTCATGCTGGTGAAAGCACGGACAGCAAGATCGATCCGCTTGTAGGGGACGATCTGCCCGGCGCAGAGGTAAAAATCACCCAGGTCGGCGCTCGGTGCAAACTCGTCGACCGCGACGGGTGGATAGACGACCACGGAAGACCGCCGGTAATATTTTCCAATGCGATTTGCCACATGGTGCGAGTTGGCAACGAAACGATCGACCCGGAGGCTGGAATTCGCGTCCCATGCGCGCAGGACCGGGGCCAGCAGCGGCATCATGATCCGTGCAGCCAGACCCGCATTGCCGCGATAGAAGTGGTAGTGATCCCACAGATAACGCATCGGCGAATGGCAATAGCAGACATGCACTGCATGTGGCGGAGGGATAATGCCTTTTGCAGGCCCGGATTCGCTCGAGATGATCAGATCGTATTCCCGCAGATCAAAGCTCTCCAGAGCAAATGGCATCAGTGGCAGCAGCGACTGATAGTATTTTTTGGCGCCGGGAATGCGCTGCAGAAACGAGGTGAAGATCCGATGGCGCCGGATCTTCTCGGACAGCTTGTCACGATCGCATACCAGCGTGAATATGTCCGCATCCGGGTACATATCGCACAAGGCCTCGATCACTTTTTCGCCGCCACGCATCGATACGAGCCAATAGTGAATGATCGCCACCCGCATGGGCTGTTCCCTTCCTCGACTTTGGCGCGACGCTACGCGCTCGCCATGCCGCCCGCCCAGAACCCACTTAGGCCTGCCGACCTGATCAAACGGGCGGATCTGAAAGCGAAGAACCCAAACTCCTGGCCAAACGAAGCACGCTTTGCCTACCCGAGAGGTCCCGATCTCATCCAATCGGGGTGGAGGCGTAGTTCCTCCTACCAAAAGTGACTAGTCACGAACCGACGGCAAGAGAATTTACTCAGCGCGGATCGAAGCGATGATGGAGCGATACGGAACCGTCATGTCTTTCAGCATCCATCAGGATACTTCCGGCTGCGGCTCCACCCATCATGAGGCTGAGTCATGGCATATCGGAATTCAGGGCCATATATCGATCCGGCATCACAACGGCTGGCAGGATCTCGCCGCTGGCCGATTCCACGCTTCGCCCTCGCTGCCTTGCTCGTCCTTCCTGCCATGATTGTTCTTCCCGCAACATCCGGCACGGCAATCGCAGAAGAGCGCCTGAGGCCGCAGACCCGGATCAAGGTGACGATCGTAGAATGGGTCGCCTCCACAGGTGAATACAAGGAATGGACCGCACTCAACGGAGAATATGCGGTGTCGCCGGCTGGAACCGTCGCCGTGCCCCTGCTTGGGGAGTTTCCCGTTGGGGATGACACGCCAAGCACCGTGGCGCTCAGGATCGGCGAACTGCTGAAAAACAAGACGGGGCTCTCCGCGCCACCGGTGGCGACCGTCGAAGTCGTTCGATATCCGATGTTCTACGTCTCCGGCGTGGTCGCCAAGCCGGGAGAGCTGGAATACCGCCCGGGCCTGACGATTACCCAGGCTGTCGCCATGGCGGGCGGGCGCGAGCGCCGGGCCAATCCCAACGGATCGTGGGATCTGGAACAGGTCAAGTATGCCGGTGAACTGAACCGATACGATCTTGCACTGAAGCAGCTGATGGCAAAGCGTGCCAGGCTGGAAGCAGAACTCAAGGATAGCCTCAAGGTTGATTTTCCAGCCGAGCTCGTCAATGCCCGCGATGGCAGTGCCGGCAAGCTCGTCATGGACAGCGAAGGTGCCTTGTTTGTTGCCCGTGCGGAAGCGTTGAAGCGCCAACTCGCATCCCTGACCGAACTTCAGGTCCTGCTGCAGAACGAAATCAGCGTCCTGGACGAAAAGACCGCGGTCCAGGACCGCCAGATCAAGATCGCCCAGGATGAGCTGGAAAGCATTGCTTCGCTGGTTGATTCCGGAACCTTGGCGAAATCGCGAGAGACCGCACTTGAACGGGTAGTCGCCGATCTGAGCAGCAACAAGCTCGATCTGGTGATCGCGGCAATGCGTGCAAAACAGAAGCTGAGTGAAACGCAAAGGGATGCGATCACCTTGAGAGGCCAGCGGCGAACCGAAGCCGGGCGCGACCTTCAGGAGGTGCTTGCCGAACTCGAAGATACCAAGCTGAAGCGCAATACCGTGATCGATCTCCTCCAAGCAACCGGTGCCTCGGTGTCGCGTGATGCGGCAATGGCAGCCGGAGATCTGCAACCGCTGGAATATTGGGTAACCCGCCTGGAAGGCGCGGGCGTGGCGGAAAAGCTGCCGCAAACGGCGAGCCTCGCTCCGGGCGATGTGCTCGATGTACGCTACGACATCTCGTCAAGCATGACGGTGGCGCAGCAGACGGCCCCTGCAATGGGGCCATCCCAATAGCCATGAACGCAAGCGCTCAGACAAAACAGGGAGAAACCCATGGGGCTCCATGAGTTCGGAACGATCGAGACCTACCCTCCGATCGAGAGAAAGGAAGATATTCGGAAAGAATATCTTTCCTTCCGAGACATTTTCAACTTCCTGAAGAAGAATACCCCGATCATCGTACTGTCGACGATTGGCGGTGTTGTTCTGGGTATTCTCTACACAATCAACACACCGTCCAGTTATGAGGCGACCGCACGTCTCGTCATCGACCCCGAACAGGGTCGGATCGTCTCCCAGGATGCAACGACCGGCACCGTGATCATCGAGGCGGCAGAAATTGCCAGCCAGGTCGAAATCGTCAAATCGGAAGCGATCGCCGAAGACGTTATCCGCAAGCTCGGCCTGATGACGGATCCGGAAATCGTCGACAATCGCTCCTGGCAGTCAGCCCTGCGTGGCATCGTCATATCGGCAATCGAGACGGTCGCCGGCTCGGAAGATGAAGAGCAGGGTCCCCCCACCGACGAAGAGCGGATGAGACGCACGATGGACGGTTTTCTGTCGCGGGTCTCCGTCCGCCGTGTAGGCCAGTCCTATGTTCTGGAGATCGGATACCGTTCCGGCGATCCGCAAAAGGCAGCGAGAACAGCCAATGCCCTCGCCGGGGCCTATATTCGCAATGGCATGAACGATCGCGCCGCCGCTGCCAAACAGGGTGCGCAGTGGCTCGAGGGTCGCCTGATCGATGTCGGTCGCAAGGCGCGCGAGGCAGCGCTCGCGGCCGAAGAATATCGCAATGAGCATGATATCACGGCGATGGCAAATGCGACTTCGCTCGATCAGCAGCAGCTGGCCGAAGTCAGCAGCCAGATGCTTGCCGCTAGGGCAGCAACGGCCGACGCATCGGCCAAGCTGACCACCTTGAGCAAGTTGATCGAGAACAATTCTACCGATGCGAACCTTCCCGAGATCGCCAACAATCCGCAGATCCAGAAACTGCGTGACGACATGCGCCTGGCGCAAACCCGTCTTGAGGGCCTCAAGGACCGCTACAGCACCGGCAATCCGGCAATTACCGCCGCCGAAGCCGACATATCGCGCATACAAGCCTCCGTCCGCAGTGAGCTTCGCCAGGTCGAAGGCCTCTATCGCTCCAATCTCGAGATTGCGCGGACAAGAGAAACCTTGGCCGAACAGCAGTTTTCCTCCGCCAACAGCCAGGGCGCCGACAAGAATATCGCGCGCGTCGAGCTTGCAGAGATCGAAAGCCGGGCAAACACTTATAGGCGCCTTTACGAGAGCATCCTCCAGCAGTTCGTCGGTGCCTTCCAGACCCAGTCATTTCCGCTCGGCAAGGCCCGTATTGTCGCCGCAGCCACAGAGCCTTTCGGTCGGGACTGGCCGAAGCCGTCCGTGATCCTGCCGTTTTCGCTGATGCTGGGCCTATCATTCGGATTGTTGGCGGCTGTCGTGCGGAGCGGCTTGGACCGCAGAGCCGGAACGAGCGAGCGCCTGCAGCGCGAACTTGGCATCGCCTCCCTTGGACATGTGCCGGTATACAAGCCGCAGCTTTCGGGCAAAAATCAACTAAACGGTCTCCCGGCATCGGTCCTGCCGTTGAGATCGATTTTGGACATGCCGTATTCGCCATTCTCCGAGGCGCTGCGCGGCGTGAAGAATTCGCTGGATTCGATCGTGCCGGCCAACGGATCCGTGGTGATCGGCATCACATCGGTCGGATCCGGCGAGGGCAAAACGACAATTGCCACGAACCTGGCGCAGCTCTATCAGAACGAGGGCCAATCGGTGCTGCTGGTGGACGCGGATTTTGTCGCAGCGCGATTGACCCGACTTGCGGTGAATGCGGCCGCCGATTTCGCCCTCAAGCCGATCCACCCCGCGGCACTCGGCGATCCCGCAGATGGGCTTGGCGGTTCGCGGCTGATGCGTAGCGCGCGCTACAGCGAGCGCACCTATCTCGAACATGATCCCGAAGATGCGACCACGGACGCGGCCATTCCAGTGCCGCTACTGACCGTGGAGCAGACCAGACGATCAGCCGCAACGCCATATCGGTATGGTCATCTTTCCGCGCTGAAAGAGGCTCTGGCGAAGCTACGGCGACAATATAAGGTGATCATCGTCGATATGTCCGGATTTGAAGATTCAGCCGACACACGCGCGATCTGCTCTTATGTGGACGGCATCATCCTTGTCATCGGCAACACCAGAAAGCTGACAATCGAACGTCTCTCGGATGCGCTGAAGGCCTTTGGTCGCTCACGCATTGCGCTTCTCGGCGTGATCTCAAACCGAAGCGAGACGAAGCCGAAGCGGAATTTGGCGCTCCTGGGAGGACCGTCCCGATGACAGTTGAAACAGCACAAGCCCTTGCACGAAACAACACTGCCACGCCGGTCTCCGGAATGGCGATCGTGGTCGGCATCCCAAGCGCCGGACGCCGTGACATCATCACCGCAGTCATTCCCCACATTGCCCGGCAGACACGGCAGCCGGATGAAATCGTCATCTGCGTTCCAACGGCAGACGACGTCGATACAAAGGCCCTGTCCCGCCTGCCCTGTCCCGTTCGGGTTCTGGTGTCGCAACGCGGCAGCTGCAGACAGCGCAATGCGATCCTCGACGCCGTTCCGGATGCGGATGTCGTTCTGTTTCTCGACGATGATTTCCTGCTGGCACCAAGTTATCTCGCAGAGATGGAACAGCTTTTCCTGAAAAACCCGGACGTCGACATCTCAACAGGAACCGTGATTGCAGATGGCATAACCGGGCCAGGCATATCCGTGACGAAGGGTCTGGAATTGCTGCGCAACACTCCTGAACCGAGCGACGCGATACCGGCTTGCACGACCTATAGCGGCTATGGCTGCAATCTGGCGGTCCGCATGTCGGCCGTGCATATCGGCGGCTTGCGCTTCGATGAAAACCTGCCGCTTTATGGCTGGCTGGAAGACGTCGATTTCAGCCGGATTGCCGCACGCTACGGCCGCGTCGTCAGTTCCCCGCGATTGCTCGGCGTGCATCTGGGAACGAAGGTCGGCAGAACGTCGAGCCTGCGGTTCGGCTATTCACAGATCGCCAATCCGATTTACCTGATGCGCAAGGAGACCATGAGCTTGCGCCATGCCGCCCATCAGATGGGCCGAAACTTGCTCGCCAATCTCTTCAAGGTCTGGCGGCCCGAACCGTGGATTGATCGCAAGGGTCGGCTCAATGGCAATCTGCTGGCCTTGCGCCATCTCGTTACCGGACAGTTGGCGCCACAAAACATCGAGAACATGGATTAGTCATGACACAGCGACGACCCGACCGTGTCGTGATCATCAACGACCGCTCGGCTATGGTCGGAGGTGCATCCAACCTTGCAATTCTGTCTGCGAGACTGTTCCGGCAACAGGGGCTGAACGTCACCTATCTCTGTGGTGACCAGCCGGAAACCGACATGCCCGTCCCCGACACGATCGGGCTTGCCGGCAAGCCTCTCGTGCAACAGGGCAAGCTTTCTGCCTTCGCCACCGGCCTTTACAATGCAAAGGCCTTCACGGCGCTCCACGAGCTCATTCGGGAAAAAGACACGCCGTCCACGATCTATCACGTGCATGGTTGGTCGAAGATCCTGTCCCCTTCCATTTTTCGCGCTCTGTCGGGTGTGCGGGACAGGACGATACTTCACGCCCATGACTATTTTCTCGCCTGCCCCAATGGCGGCTTCACCAATTACAGGACGGACCACATCTGTCAGCTTCGTCCCATGTCGGCGCAATGTGTGATGAGCCAATGCGACAAGCGGGGATATCAGCAAAAGCTGTGGCGCACCGCACGTCACCTGCTGAGGGAACATTTCTATGCGATCCAGACCATGCCAGCCAATATCGTGGTGGTGCATGAGCGCATGCGGACGCGTTTCGAGCAATCCGGTATGAACACCGACCGGATAGCCACCATTCGAAATCCGGTGGAGCCGTTCTTCAGCGTCCCTCAGAATCCGTCGGAACAAGACACCTTCTTTTTCGTCGGCCGTCTTGAGCCGGAAAAAGGCTTTGAAGAGGCCGCCCGCGCAGCGCGCATGGCGAATGTCAAACTCGAGGTCATTGGCGACGGTCCAGGGCGGACAGTACTGGAGCGCGAGTATCCGGAAGTGGTGATCCATGGCTGGCAATCACGCGAGGGTCTGCGCCGCATCATGCAGCGCGCGCGCGCCCTGGTGATTTCATCGCGCGTCCCGGAGCCTTTCAGCCTTGCCGCTCTGGAGGCCGTATCGAGCGGCATCCCGGTGATCATGCCGGATTCGGCCTTGTTGAGCACCGAGATTGCAGAGTTTGATTGCGGATTTTCCTTTGCGCATGGCAATCCGGATGCCCTTGCCGCGCGCCTGCGCCAGATGGCAGGTGATGATGATGTTGTCCGAACATTTGCCGACAATTGCCGCAGGCATGCACCTGCGCTGGCCTCGACCCATACGTCCTGGATCGAGGCCCTGCTGGTGCTGTATGGCGAAGTTCTCGACCGTGCCGATGATCCGGCACAACACGGTGCGGTTCCCGACGGTCAGTCCCCGGCGGTCGATGCCGGCAGCTTCGCCGGCCAAAGACTTTAGAGGTTACTTCGGCTCGAGGCGGAAGTAGAAGCCGGCATTGTCGCTTGCGCCCAATTCCGGATGCGTCTCAATGACATGCGACAACGCCCCAATGCTCCAGCGGTCGATCTGGCGATAGCCAAGCTGCTCGAGATCGCGAACGAAGTCGCCTTCATCCCGCATCTGGTATGGCACATAGGCCTTGCCGATCCGCTCAAGCGTGACGATCGGGCCGCCTTTGCGAAAGGCAACCTTGTTGAGCAGCAGGTGCTGCGGCAGATGCGGCAGGCTGGTCAGGACAGACGACAGCGGAACATCGAGATACTGCATCAGGCCGGAGCCGAGAAATACCGACATGCCCGGCGCATTCTCAAGCCGATCGACAAAATGCAGCTGATCGAGACCGTCCCTCTCGGCGCGCCGACGCCCCGCCTCGGCAATGGCCGGCAGTTCGTAGACAACCCATTGAAAGCTCTTCGGCAGATCCAGCATGCTGCGGAATGCGCGGTACTTGGTGCCCATATGCCCACCGGCATCAAGCAGGCCGTCAACCCTGTCTCCCAGCCTGCTCAACCAGAACAGCACCGGATAATCCCAAGGCGCCACCCTGCACATCTGCTCGAAGGCGACATGGGCAATCTCGTCATGATTGTAACCGGCAAGCGGCCCGGCTTTTGCTGCTGCCGTGATCGCTTCGTCGAACGAGCGGTAGGCGCCGGTAAAACGACGCGGCAGCGGCGACAGATAGCGCAACCGACCGCCGAGCGCGCGCAGGGGCACCAGCGATTGACCAACGCCCGACCCCATGGTCTGCAGCAAGGCCTGGACCGTCTTCTTCATCTTCGCCGTGCCTCCGGCAATCTCTTCGACCTGTGCTCTGATGTTCACGTCCCTACCCCTGTTCCTTGATCGTGACGGGCAGCAGACCACCGGCCACCTTGTGGAGCACCGCAAGCGTGCCGATATAGACGATGCCGCCCGCCAGGACCTGCAGGAAGGTGGTGGTGAACCCATTCATCACGGACTGTCCCGCGACATCGCCAAGCAGGAAAATCGTCAGCGCCATCGCAATCACGGCCACTGCCGGATGGGCGCAACCGCGCAGGATCCGCGACCAGTTCACCGCACCATAGAGGCTTTGAAGCCAGGCGGAGACGGCGAAGGAAAACAGGGCGGCAGCGCATTGGCCCGCCGCCGCCGCCACCATGCCGAATGGCGACAGCGCGACAATCAGACCAACGGAAACGAGGCTGTTGACCAATATCGCCGCCGGCATCTTGCGGATCGTGCCGGTCAGAGAGAGCAGAGGTTCGGTGACATAGCCCGGCACCAGCAGGATCTGCTTGACCGACAGCAAGCTGACCAGAATGGCAGCCGGCGCCCATCCATCCCCCAGCGCGAGATGGATCAACATGCCCGACATCAAGGCAAGACCGATATAGATCGGCGCCGAGATGGCCATCAGGACAACGACGAATGTGGTGGCCTTGGCGCCGATCTCCGGCGAGGCTCCACGTGAATTGGAGCCAGAAACCGCCCCCTTCCGCAGCACGACCCAGGCCAGCTGCCTTGCCGGCTCGCCGACAACTTCTGAGAACGCCGAAACAATACGTTCGGCAGCCCGGTAGTAACCCGCCTCCGTCAGGCCAAGGACGCTGCCGACTACCAGAGTCCCTGAATAGGAGCGCAGGAAGACGATCAGGCGATTGGAAACGATGTGCCTTGAAAATTCGAAGAGTTCGCGCAGGAACCTGGACCGGACGCCAAGCTTGGGCAGCCAGCGCAGGACGAGCGCATAGGCGATGACACTGACCACCTGGCTCGCGAGCCGTCCCGCCACCAGGGCAAAGATGTTCAGTCCGTGGAGCAACCCCAGAATGGCGACTGCCGTCCCGCAGAGTTCGGCAA
Organism: Rhizobium sp. 18065; assembly: GCF_902706095.1. Classification (GTDB taxonomy): domain Bacteria; phylum Pseudomonadota; class Alphaproteobacteria; order Rhizobiales; family Rhizobiaceae; genus Allorhizobium. Next base: position 364,162 of record NZ_CACSJP010000003.1, on the reverse strand, counting down.
CGATCTTGATCATGCTCAGATCCCGCAGACGCCCGTCGGCAATAAAGACACCTTCGCAGACCGAGCCGAAGGGCGTGGGCAGCAGCCAGATGCTGAACATGGCGACAAGCAGGCCGACATGCGTCAGTTGAAAATAGAGGCCCAGCACCAGCGCAACACACAGGCCTGTTGCCATGGCAGTCACGCCTGAGACGATGGCGACAGTCGCGATCTGATCCAGCCGGTCTCCGTCGTGATGCGTTTTCATGACGAATTCGCTCCAGCCGCCCTCGGCTAGGATGACGAGCAGGGCAACGATCGCAGCAACATAGGCAAAAAGCCCGAACTCGGCTGACTCCAGCGTGCGGGCTGCAACGATGAATGTCGCCAGCTGGGTGAACTGCACGACGACCTTTGCCCAGAGCGACCACATGGCGTTGCCGAGCAGCGATCGCAGGATCGAACCCGTACGCAACGCTTCGGTGCGACGGGTAAGCCACATGCAAGTTTTCGAAAGTAAGTCTGGCATCAGCATTCCTGCCTTATTCCATGTCTATGATCATCGCTGAACTGCACAAGTATCCACCAACTGTTGCGGGCAGACCGGAACAGGAATGACTTCAAACTTTGTTGACCTTTCATCGATAGATTCATGGCATCCAGATCGAACTGCAAACAAAACCGCCCGCTTTCAGCGCCACGTTCAGAGTTCTTTGAAGCCGCGCGGTCGATGAGAGGCCTATCCATGAGCGAGATAGCTTTGAAATTCCAACTTCGATGGCTCGTCATCATTTTCTGCCTGAGTGTCTGGGCCGCCATCGCCTGCTGGCTTGTTTGAAGCACATCACCGTTCGTTCTGCGCAAACAGAACGACGCCGATCGTCTTGATGATGATGGCGATATCGGTTCGAAGCGACCAATTGTTGTAATAGTCGACATCGAACTGGACGCGCTGCTCGTAGGACGTATCCGCGCGCCGAGACACCTGCCAAAGCCCCGTCAGCCCCGGTGTCAGCGTCAGATAACAGTGAACGTGCTGACCGTAGTGCTCGAGCTCTTCCGCAATAATCGGTCTTGGACCGACGATGCTCATCTCGCCCTTTAATATGTTCAACAGTTGCGGCAGTTCGTCGAGGCTGGTGATGCGCAGATATTTGCCCAGCCAATGAACGCGCGGATCGCTTTTCAGCTTCTGTGTTTCCCGCCACTCCTGCAGTCGCGCCGGATCGCTGGAGAGCAATTCGTTGAGCACCCTGTCGGCATCCTTGCGCATGGTGCGGAACTTCAGGCAGAAAAATGGGCGGCCGTCGCGCCCGATCCGCTTGTGGCGGAAAATGATATGACGGCCATCAACGAACAGCAGCGCGATGGCGATCAGGATCAGTGCCGGCGACAGGAAGACAAGCGCAAGTAGCGAAAAGACGATGTCGAAGGCGCGCTTGAGACCACGCCGGCCGACATGTCTTGCCGACAAGTCCCGTGCATGACGCTGCGCAAAATTATCCGAATACAAAGACATCACCCGCCCCTTCCAGCCAACTTAAAGCTGCCTGCCAAAGAGGGACGAAGCAATTGATCCTGATAGCCAGCGGTTCCACTGATAGAGGTAGGTGCCTGCCCCTTTTTCGGCCTAAAAGCCGGTTGATGCTTGTGGCATGTCAGGCACTTTTGCGTATATGCGGATCCTTGAGTGTATTCGTACGACCTTTGGCAATCGGCTCGGCAGGTTCGCGCTCAAGCTGCAAGGTCCGGGTCCAGGAGCAGCCATTGGCATTGATCTGTCGAGCGGATCGGGATTTCTGGGTATCCAACCAGTAGCGCGCACTAATAAATGCTCTGAAACAAGGCCCTATGGACATTCCCGAGACCCATATTTCTGCAGGCCACGGGATTTTTTCGCAAACTTTTTTCAACGGGAAGGCGCTTGCCGGGCGTCTACATGGCGCTGGCGAGAGCAGCTTCCATGCGCTCATGCGCCTTCTTCGGCAATTTCGCAGCCTTGAAAGCCTCGACATTGACTGCCGGATCGTTGACCACGATGGCCGCAACCATGCCCATTCCGACATGCGGTGCGCATTTGATGCCATAAACACCCGGCACGTCGAATGTGACCTTGATCGTCTCGTTCATCTTGCCCTTGAACTCGGTAGCGCCATCAGGGCTCATGCCCTTGATACTTTCGGCATTGTGACCCTTGTCCGTCGGGATGAATGTCACCGTATCACCGGCCGCAATCTTCAAGCCTGCGGGTTCGAAGACCATCGCCTGGCCATCGGCGCCCTTGTTCAACATATGCACTTCAAAATCGGCAGCCCCTGCGGAGACCGTAAGGGTTGCGATGAAAAGGCTGGCGGCGGTGAAATGCTTGAGCGCATAAAACATGTCTATTCCATCTCCATTGACGGGATCCATTGCGATCCGTTGGCAACGGGAGTTACGCGCCTTCCAGGATTGCTTCTTTGACATAGAGCAAATTGGAAAAATGAACCCGAGAGATCAATGACGACGGCAAGTCACCTTCCATGAAGGGATAAACTCTCCTAGGCTTTGCACAGAGATTGCCGACCACGATCTGTACCCGAACCACGGACAGCCAAACCTGAAGGACTGCAAGAGAGATGATGGAACGAGGCCACGACACGAGCCAGCTCGAAATGGTGGTGCTGATGACGCCAGACATGGCGAATTTTTCCGGCAAGGTTCATGGCGGTGCCTTGCTCAATCTGCTCGACCGCGTCGCCTATTCCTGCGCCTCGCGCTATTCGCAGCAATATGCCGTGACCCTTTCCGTCGACCAGGTGGTATTTCGCCAGCCCATTCATGTCGGCGAACTCGTCACTTTCCGCGCCTCGATCAATCATGCCGGCCGGACCTCGATGGAAATCGGCATCCGCGTCGAAGCCGAAGACATCCGCAGCGGCGAACGCCGCCATACCAACTCCTGTTATTTCACTATGGTGGCCGTCGATGCCAACGCCCGCCCCATTGCCGTTCCACCGTATGAACCGAAGACCCCTGCCCGCAAGCGGCGCCAACGCGCGGCCGAGATCCGCCGCAGCCTGCGGCTGGAATTCGAGGCCCGGTTCAAGCAGGCAAGCGCACTTGCCGATGAGAAGACGGGTGATGGAGAGTTCGAGCCGACATCTTGAGAATGAGTTCGGCTGACATCCCCGGTCGGTTCCAACCTCGCGAAGATCTCATAGTGCGAACACCACGAAGGATGCGGTCGCGCCATTCGATCACCCTCCGGGCCGAGGATTGCGGCATGGGACCGGCAGGAGCGCCTACCACTTTCGAAGTAGTTATACCCTGTCCGTAAGCATAGTATTGCTTCTCTTTGAATAGGATCGAGAGAGATGCGTATACCTTTCGAATCGAAATCCGCCGATCGCGCCCGATCACACAGGAATTCGGTGAAATACACCCAAATTAGGTCTGATCCGCCATTCATTCACTGCAGAAAATCAGCAAAAACACCTATTTCAATCGTTTGAAATTGCCAGTCGAAACATTTTCTGCAGCAAGCGTCGAAGACAATCAGTAAAGTTACATACGGCACGATATAATCTGATATGCTATTCTGTTAACCAAGCAATAAGAACTATACGGCTTAGCATATTCCTTTATATTAACTAGACACTAACCGATGAAGTTAATATTGCGTTAATTATTACTCCATGGTTCATTCCGCCTCAAACGTAGGAGGAATGTTTCATGGTCGAGCGCGACGTTAATTTTTCGGATGCCCAGAACGATGCTATCGAGTTCGGCGCTGATCAGCAGCCAACTGCAGCAACACCGATTGAAATTGCTCAGGCAACGAATGACCCCGTCTTCGTCGACCCGGCCACGGGCCAGGACATCCAGCAGCCGGCACCCTCCGCCCAGACGATTGGCGCCACGGTTATTCAGGTGGCGGCCGACAACAGAGCCGTTCTGCCCGAGGGCGCATCGATCGAGAACATTGTTGTCGAAGGCGACAACCTGGTTCTGGTTCAGCCGGACGGTACACGCATCATCATCGAGGGTGCTTCTCTCAATGTTCCCACCTTCCTGATCGGTCAGGTCGAGGTGCCCTCCCAGGTTCTCATTGCAGCACTGCAGGCTAACGGCATCAACGTCGCCGCGGGACCCGATGGTACAGTCGCCGTGGTCAGTGCCGGAAGCTCGGGCGGCGACCTGTCGGACGGCGACGGCAACATCGGCGAGGCAGGCCCGGTGATCGACCTGCTCGGCGACACCGATTTCGGTTTCGACACACCGACATTCGAAACGTTTGAAGATGCGGGCAATGTCGATCCGGAACTCGAGGACTTCCTTGCCGGTGGCATCTCAGAGGAAGACCTGTCGACAGGCCTCAAGGAAGGTGACGACGGTTCTGATTCCTCGACCATAACCGGCACCTTTGCCGGCACCGACTTCGAAAACACAGCCCTCACCTATACATTCGGCCTGCCGGCAACAGCGCTCAGCTCAGGCGGCACGCTGCTCGTCTGGTCTATCGACGCCAACGGCGTGCTCGAAGGCCGGGCCGGAGAAGACGGCCCGGTGATCATCCGCGCAGAGATCAGCGGCAATACCTACACCATCACATTGCTCGGCCCGATCGATCACCCCGACACGACACAGGAAGACAGCATCGACCTGCAGATCCCGGTCACTGTGACCGATGTCGACAATGGCACAGACACCGCGATAATGACCGTGCGCATTGAGGACGACAGCCCCGAGGCCAGCGACAACAATAATATCCAGCTCGACGACGATGCCCTTCAATCCGGCCAGACGGAAGGTGAAGGCAGCGACGAGCCCGTGCTGCTGCGCAGCCAGCTGGTCAGCGTCTCGTTCGCAGGCAATCCCGGTGGCGAAGGCGATGATGTGGATTCCGCCAACATATCCGGCATCCTCGCCCATAATTACGGCGCCGATGGCGCCGGATCCCTGCTGCTGACTGCAGACGGCATCGTGTTGCCGGCCGGGTTCACCGCGATCGTGTCGGAGGACGGCCTCGTCCTGACCATCCTGCAAGGTGACGTGCCTGTTCTGGAAGTTGCGCTGCAAGACAGCACGAGCGGTGCCTATGTGGTGCGCCAGCTCAACCCGATCGATCATCCGTCGACGGGCAGCGGGTCGGAAGAACCGGGCGATGATGATCTGCCCCAGTTCGAACTTCTGGCCGTCGAAAAAACACAGACGGCATTCGAGGACAATCTGTTCTTCGACCTGAAATATGTCGTCACCGACGGCGATGGCGACACCGCCATCGGATCGTTCAGCATCGATGTCGACGACGATACGCCGGCCATCGGCGAATCCAGCCTGATCCAGCTGGATGACGATGCCCTGGAAGGCGGCAATGGCGACACCGCCATCGGTGACCAACAGGAAACCGAGGGTGCTCCGCAGGTTGCAGGCGTACTTGCCCATAGCTACGGCGCAGACGGCGCAGGCTCTATCATCCTGACCGGTGTTGCCGGTGCGACCTTCGGCGCGCCCGATTCCGAGGCAAGCGAAGGCACGTTTTTCTACAGCCTCAGCGAAAACGGCCTGACCATCGTCGTCACACAGATCCAGTCCGGCGAACCGGTGGATGTGCTGGAACTGACCCTTTCCGACACGACCAGCGGCAGCTACACCCTGACCCAGCTGAATGCCATCCGGCATCCCGATGGTACAACAGAAGACAATGTCGGCTTCTCGTTCCAGTACAAGGTAACCGATGGTGACGGCGATAGCGTCGATGGCGCGCTTGAGGTCGATGTCGATGACGACGGCCCGGTGCTCGATGTGTCCGCGCCGCAAGCCGTCGGCAGCGGTCTCTTCCTCGAAGGCTTCACGCCGAACAACAACGCATGGGGTACTGGCAGCGGCGTTGCCGCGGGCACGACAGCCGGGGCGTGGACAGTCGGTGCTTCATCCGAAGGCGGCGCTTCGCAGATACAGCTGGAAAAAGTCGGCGACGGTTACCGAGGCGCCGACAGTCTCGGCAACAACACCATGGTCGACATGGAAGCGTCTCCGGGCAACCTGCAGATCAGCCAGTCCGTTTCAGGGCTTGTTGCCAACGAGACATATGAACTGACGTTCGAGATCGGCAAGGCATCTGATGCTTCCGAAGGCAGCGCCAAGCTTGAAGTGTTCTGGAACGGTGTCTCTGTCGGCGTTTTCGATCCGTCGTCAGGAACCCTCCAGACGATATCGATCGTCGTCACGGCCGCGAATGACGGCAACGAGGTGACCTTCCGCGAAATTGGCGCCGCTGGCGACAATACCGGCACATACCTGTCCAACATCTCGCTCAGCGATGCGATCATCATCGACGAGACTGTCGGTATCGATGCCGGCTCCGATGAGTTGACTGGCGTTCAATCGCTGTTTGCCGGCGTCAATGCCGGGATCGATGCCGATATGCCAGAGGCGCAATATGCCCAGGGCACAGGATCTGTCGTCAGGGTGGATGTCGATTTCGGCGCCGATGGTGCCGCAGCCGGTGGTGGCCTTGCCTATGCCTTCACCCTGTCTGCCGATGGCATCGACTCCGGCCTGAAGACCACCGACGGTCAGAGCATCCACCTCTACAAGAATGTCGATGGCCTGGTGATCGGCGTCTACGACGCAGACAATAACGGTGTGTCGTCCAGCGACCCGGTTGCCTTTGCCCTGCATATCGACGGCAGCGGCGTCGTCACAGTGGCGCAGTATGTTTCGCTCTTCAATCCCGATGCAACCACTGCGGACGACGCGGTTCACCTGACGTCTGGAACTCTGTCGGCGATGGTCACTGCGACGGATGCCGACAATGACTCGGCGACCAAATCCGTCGATATCTCGGGACGGATCCGCTTCGAGGACGACGGCCCGATCGTCACGTTGACCGTCAGCGACGAGACAGCGATCACGCTGACAACCCAGGATGCCGATACGATCGGTGAACTGAGCGACACAGCCGTATCGACGGCAAACTTTGGCTCTGTCTTCACCTCCGCCATCGCCTATGGCGCTGATGGCAAGGCGTCTTCCAGCACCGTCTATGTCCTTGGTCTGAACGGCGCCGACGGCGCGGACTCCGGCCTCGACAGCAAGGGGCTGCAGGTCAATCTGTTCGAAATCAATGGGGTGATCTACGGTTCGACAACCAGTTCGGAAGCACAGGCCATCAATACGGCCGTGTTCTCGCTGGCCGTCGATGGCAATGGTGTTGTGACCCTTACACAATTCCAGTCGATCGATCATCCGCTGCCTGGAACCGGTTCCAGCTACGACGAGCAGCTTGCTTCGCTTGCAAACAATCTCGTCTCCCTGACTGCGACCGTGTCCGCGACCGACAAGGACGGAGACACGGACGTCAAGACGGCAAGCATCGATCTTGGCGGCAACATCCACTTTGCCGATGACGGCCCGCGACTGACCGGCACGAAGATCTCGACGATCGTCAATGAAGACGACATCGATACAAGCTGGTCCGACGGCTCGTCGCCGCATGGCGCAAATCAGGCTGACCCGGACAACGATGGCGACAATTCCCACACCGAGGCTGCGTCAGGCCAGGACGATCCGGCCATCGTCACCGGCAGCCTGGCAACGCTTGTGCAGGGCGCCGATACGCCATTCACCTACGGCTTTACCGCCAATGCGCTCACCTATCTGAAGGGCCTCGGGCTGAGCACCAATGAAATGGTAAACGGCCAGAACACCGCTCTCGCACTGACATACCAACAATCCACATCCGGCAGCTGGGTAATCATCAAGGGCATCGAGCCTGACGCACCCGGCAATGGCAGCATCAACAGCTCCAACATCGTCTTTGAACTCAGGATCAATTCGACGACCGGCGCATATGAATTCCGCCTGTTCGATGAGCTCTATCATCAGGCTCCGGCAAATGGTGCCGACGAGAACACCGCGCTGATGTCGGGCGCGGGAACCATCGACGCCATTGTCTTCGGCCAGATCATCCAGGTAACCGATAGCGATGGAGACAGCGTCACCCTCGGCGACAGCTTCGAGATCGAGGTCATCGACGATGTTCCCGTCGCAAAGCTTGAGACACGAGCTGGCGAATATGTGACGATCGACGAAAGCAACGGCAATCAGGCCGACGATATCAATTCGTCCCTGCTGCCAAGCGAAGTCCGCAACCTGTTCAAGGCTCTGGAGCAGAGCAATGCCACCGGCGACGACCCGCATTCGGATGCGGTCAGTGCACTCTCCGGCAAACCGGTCATCGGCTACGCCTACAGCGAAGACCATATCGTCACCAACCTGGGTTCCGGCGTCGGCGCCGATGCTCCGGCCGATGCCTATAAACTGACACTGGAAGTCACAGACGGCACGCCATCCGGCCTCTCCACCACTGAGGGCATGGCCATCCTACTCTACAAGGTCGGCGATCTCGTCGTCGGTCGTGTCGGCGGCCCAAGCGGCACTGTTGCCTTTGCCATTGCCATCGACCAGAACGGCCATGCCGCCATCGCGCAGTACCTGTCGATCAAGCATGATGACGCCGGTGACTTCAACGAAAGCAACGACAACGGCTCGGGCGCCAATGATGCAGCACCGGACAACGATCCGAACCCGGCGCAGGAAACCATTGCCAGCGGCGCCATCAAGGCGGTCCTGACAATTACCGATTCCGATGGCGACACGGTTCGCTCCGAGGCCGTCGATATCTCGCACCAGATCCGCTTCCTGGACGATGGCCCGTCGGTCAGCGTCGATAGCGCCTGGAACGCCGATCTTTCGACAGTTGTTCTCGATGAAACCACTCCGGGCGGCAACCCGAACGACAATACCGGCACCAGCACCTGGACCGCCACCACCGATATCAACGCTGCGCAGGCCATCGGCATCCAGTCCACAGCAGCGTCCGGCCCCGGCAGTGGCACGTCCATCGCCGAACTGTTCAGCGTCTCCGTCAGCCAGGGCGCCGATGGCGCTGTGGTCACAAAGGCCTTCAGCTTCGATTTGCGCGATGCGAGCGGCAACCTTGTCAGCAACGGATCTTCCATCGGCGTCCAGACGACGCTGCGTGTCTCCGATGTCCTGGGGTCCGCCTTCGACAACCTCAGTGCTGCAGGCCAGACCATCTGGCTCTACAAAGTCAGCGACACCCTGATCATCGGGCGTATCGGCGTCGGCAATGCCGACACCAGCGACGATTTCATCGCACTGAAGATCGAACTGACGGGCTCGACCAGCGATCCGCAATTCGTCGTCAGCCAGTACTTGCCGATCGCCCATACCAACAGCAACGATGATGACGAAAGTGCATCGCTCAACCTCAGCGACAAAGACGCAAGCCTGTCGGTGAAACTTACGGTCACTGCCACAGATGGCGATGGCGACGTGGCAAGCGATAGCCAGACGATCAAGCTGATCGACAAAAATGAAACCGTCATCAGGATCGAAGATGACGCACCAACGGTCGATGTGACGGCAAACGCCAATGCCGCCGCGCAGCTGGGTGCAGAGCTCGACGAGACGCAGGGCGCCGATCGTTACAATGGCGCTGAAACCGAAGATGCCAGCGGCAATGCCAATATCGACGACGCAGGTGACGGCCTCGCCCAAGTGACCACCAGCATTGCCGGCGGCCTTGCCAACCTGTTCACCGTCAGTGGCAGCTACGGCACCGACGGGCCGGGCACCACAACCGGTACGCTCAGCTTTGTGACTTCGAGCTGGAGCAACAATGGCTACGCCACGAACCTGCAGGCCATCGATGGTGGCAATATCCGGCTTTTCGTCAATGGTTCGACGATCACAGGTGTCGACACCCAGAACAATACCGTCTTCAAGATCGAGATCATCGGCTCCGGCGCCTCGGCGCAGTTGCAGACGACGCTGTACGAGGCGATCAAGCACACGGACGGCAACCTCTTCGATGCCGAGACCATTCTGAAGGTCACGGGCAATTTGACGATCGGCCTCAAATACGAAGTCGAGCGGACCGATTCCGATGGCGACGACAAGGACGATTCGGCGACAGTCACGCTGATCAACGCCAACACTTCGATCATATCCTTTGACGACGATGGCCCGAAACTGGACGTGTCGGCGCCGCAGGCCGTCAGCAACGGCCTGTTCTTTGACGGCTTCACACCGAACAACAACGAATGGGGCACGGGCAGCGGCGTTGTCGCCGGCACGACTGCCGGCGCCTGGGCTATCGCTGCATCACCTGTTGGCGGCGCAACCCAGATCCAGCTCGAAAAGGTTGGCGACGGCTATCGTGGCGCCGACAGCCCGACCAACAATGCCATGGTCGATCTGGAAGCGTCTCCGGGCAACCTGCAGATCACCCAGGCCGTGACTGGCCTGACATCGGGAGAAACCTACGAACTCACCTTCGAAATCGGCAAGGCCAGTGACGGATCGGCGGGCACCGCCAAGCTCGAAGTGCTGTGGAACGGCGTTTCCGTCGGCACCTACGATCCGCAAAGCGGCCTGATGCAGACGATCTCGGTCGTTGTGACGGCGGCAGGTGGCAACAACACTGTCACCTTCCGGGAAATCGGAACCACCGGTGACAACACAGGCACTTACCTGTCCAACATCTCGCTCAGCGACGCGATCATCATCGACGAGACCGCTGGCGATGATACAGGCTCCGACGAACTGACCGGCGTCCAGTTGCTGTTTAATGGCGTCAATGCCGGTATCGATCCGGAAATGGCGGTGCAATATGCGCAAGGGTCCGGCTCCATCGTCAATGTCACCGCCGATTTTGGCGCCGACGGTGCTGCCATTGGTGGCGGGCTTGCCTATGCACTGACGCTGTCTGCCAATGGTGTCGCCTCGGGCCTGAAAACCACCGAAGGCAAGGATATCTATCTCTTCAAGGATGCTTCGGGCCGGATCGTCGGTGTCTACGATGAAAACAACGACGGCGTTCAAGCGACCGATACAGCTGCCTTTGCGCTGCATATCAATGGCAGCGGCGTGGTCACGATCGCGCAGTTTGTCTCGCTCTACAATCCGAACCCCAACAATGCCGACGATGCAGTACATCTGAATACTGGCGTTCTCTCGGCAAGCGTGACGGCAACCGATGGCGACGGCGACAACGTCACCAAGTCTGCCGACATCTCCGGGCGCGTTCGCTTCGAAGATGACGGCCCGATCGTCACGCTGACGGTCGCCTCGGAAGCAACGGTCCTGTTGACGACGCAGGACGCACAGACGATTGGTAACCTGAGCGACACAGACGTATCGACAGCCGATTTCGGCAGTGCATTCGTCTCGACCGTCAATCTCGGCGCCGATGGCGGCACATCCGTCAAGGCCTTCGTCCTCTCGCTCATGGTCGGCGAAGGCACGGATTCCGGCCTCGACAGCAATGGCAAGCAGGTCAATCTGTTCGAGATCAACGGCGTCATCTATGGATCGACGACGTCGGTTGAAAGCGAAGCGATTGCCAAGGCTGTGTTCTCCTTGTCGGTCAACGGTTCCGGTCAGGTCACCCTGACCCAGATGGAGACCATCGACCACGACCAGCCCGGCTCAAGCTCCGGCTTCGACACGCAGTTTGCCACACTGGCCACCAACCTGGTTTCGCTGACAGCGACTGTCACCGCGACGGACAAGGATGGCGACACAGACTCGAAAACCGCCTCGATCGATCTGGGCGGCAATGTCCGGTTCGCCGATGACGGCCCGCGACTGACCGGCAATACGATCTCGGTCAAGGTCAACGAAGACGACATCGACACCGACTGGTCGGAAGGCACATCACCACACGGCCAATACGGCAACGATCCAGAGAATGACGGCGATGCCTCTTACACGGAGAACGCGTCCGGCGGCGCGGTCGTCAAGGGCAGCCTGGCAGCTCTGGTGAATTCCGGCGCCGATGATGTGGCAACCTTCCACTTTACCAGCAATGCCGTCGCCTATCTTGAGGCGCTCAACCTGACATCCAACCAGCCGGTGAATGGCCACCCTTCAGCCCTGCCTTTGACTTATGTGCAGACCAGCGCAAACGGATGGCTGATCATTACGGCAAGTGAAGCGGATGCTGCGACACCGGGCAATTCCGCCAATCCGGTCTTCGAAATTCGCATCAACACCACAAACGGCGCCTATGAATTCCGGCTGTTCGACGAACTGTATCACAAGGCGCCGGCCAGTGGCGCGGACGAGAACACACAGCTGCGCTCCGGTGAAACCGTCATCGAAGCCATTCGCTTCGGCGATATCATCGAAGCCAGGGACAGCGATGGCGACACCGTCAACCTTGGCAGCAGCTTCGAAATCAAGATCATCGACGACGTGCCGGAAGCCGTGCTTAGGGTCGACTCTGGTGAATATGTCATCCATGACGAAACCGCCGCAATCCAGACGGCTGGCGGTGCCGACGACAAACTCGGTTCGGAACTGAATGCTGAAGTCCGTCAGCTCTTCGCGTCGATCGAGAACACCAATCCACGTGTGACCGGTGACGATCCGGATGCCTCCGGCACCAGCAGCATCTCGAATGCGCCAGTTATCGGCTATGCCTATAGTGCAGACAACATCGTCTCGACATCAGGCTCGGACGTCGGAGCGGATGCCTCTGCGGCAGTGTTCAAGCTGTCGCTGACGATTGTTGAAGGCGCCCTCTCCGGCCTCAAGACAACCGATGGAACCGATATCAAGCTCTACACGCTCGGTGGCGTGGTCGTCGGCCGCGTTGGCGGCGCAACAGGTGCCGTCGCATTCGCGATCGCTGTCGACCAGAATGGTCACCTGGCGCTCGCGCAATATCTGTCGATCAAGCATGACGACCGCGGCGACAACAACGAAAGCAACGACAACGGTTCCGGTTCGAATGATGCGTCGCCGAATGACAATCCAAATCCGCAACAGGAAACCCTGCTTACCAACAGCGTCAAGGTAACCCTGACGATCACAGATTCGGACGGCGACACCGACACTGCGACGGTCGATGTATCGCAGCAGATCCGCTTCCTGGATGATGGCCCCTCGGTCAGCGTCAATGACGTCGACAATGTCTCGCTATCGCTGATCAGGCTCGACGAAACGACCCCTGGCGATCTGCCGAATGACAATACGCCGAACACCGAATGGGTCGCGACGACTGACCTGGCTCAGGCCGTGGCGATCGGCAGCATGGCAACGCCGACGGTTGCAGCCGGAACCTCGGTGTCGGAACTCTTCGCCGTCGATGCCTCGACCGGCGTGGATGGTGGCACGATTACATCCGCCTTCAGCTTTGTCCTCAAGGGCTCTTATGGGCAAACGCTCAACAGCGGCTCAACCACGGGCGTTGAAACCAACCTCAAGGTGGCCAATACCGTCGGATCGCCCTGGTACAATGCCAATGGCCTTGCTGACTCCGGCCAGACGATCTGGCTTTACAAGATCAGCGACACTGTCCTCATCGGCAAGATCGGCCACGATACCAACACGACCAGCGACGATTATATCGTTCTCAAGATCGAGCTGACCGGTAGTGCGAGCACGACGCAGTTCGTGGTCACGCAATATCTGCCGATTGCCCATCCCGATGGCAGCAATCCCGACGATGCCCGCACGTTGACACTGGCTGATCATGACGCCGGTCTGTCGATCAACCTCACCGTCACGGCAACAGACGGCGATGGCGACACCGCGTACGACAGCGAGACGATCGAGATCATCGACCACGACAGCACGGTCGTGACCTTCGAAGACGATGGTCCGCAGATCACGGTTACTTCTACTGCCAACGCCGCAGCCAGCCTTTCGACCGAACTCGACGAGACCGTCGGGGCTGATCGTTACAATGGCGGCGAAATCGAAGCCGGCAGCAATGCCAACACGGATGATGCATCTGGCGTCCTGGCTCAGGTGACGACAAGCGTTACCGGCGGCCTGGCAAGCCTGTTCAATGTGACATCGGATTTCGGTACCGATGGCGCCGGCAGCGTTACGGGTTCGTTCAGCCTGACAAGCACCGGCGGAAACGGTCCGTTTGTCACCAACCTCACGGCGACGAATGGCGGCGCAATCACGCTTTCCTTCGAGAGCGGCGTTCTTGTCGGGCGCGATGCGTCAAACACTCTTGTGTTCAAGATCGAGATTGTCGGCACTGGGGCTTCGGCACAGCTGAAGACGACGCTCTACGAAGCCATCGACCATGGTTCCGACAGCAACCAGTTCGATGCAACGGCAGTGCTGCGTCTTGCAACGCAGGACGCCTCGATCGGGCTGACCTACACGGCGACCATCAAGGATGCCGATGGAGACAGCCGCACCTCGTCCGCAACCGTAACATTGATCGACACGTCAACTTCGCAGTTCGCGTTCGATGACGATGGCCCGATTGCTACAAACGACCTCGCCCAGGCGGCTATCGAAGCCGGCGCCCAGATCGGCGGCAATGTCCTGACCAATGACCAGGCAGGGTCCGATCTTGGCACGCTGACGTCGGTGACAATCGGCGATCAGGCTTATGCAATTGCGGCGAGCGGCACGACGCCGATCAACACAGCTTACGGCACGTATAGCTTCAACAGCAACGGCAGCTGGACTTTCCAGGCGGCCAGCAACCTGAACAACGCCCAGGCGGTCGATGCCTCGTTCACCTACACGCTGACCGATGGCGATGGTGATACAGCGACTGCCGTACAGTCGATTTCTGTTGAAGACGGCGCGCTCCCGACAACATCGAATGGTGTGAACAATCCGCTCGCCCTGACCGTCGACGAAGAAGGTCTCGGCACCGCCGGCGCAACCGGCACCGCTTCGGCCACCGATGTCGAAACATCGGCCGGCACGGTCGGCTTCACCGCGGGCTCCGACAATCTGGTGAGCTACGCCTTCGGTTCCACCGCCGGCATCACCGTCGAGGTCGACGGTGTGGGCAGTGCCGATATCGTCTGGACCGCCAATGGCGCCACCCAGCTGATCGGTTCGATCAACGGCGCCCAGGCGATCATCGTCACCCTGACCGCCCCAGCGTCGGCTATTGCCGCCGGCACCAGCGGCACAGCATCGGTCAATGTCGAGCTGACGGACAACTTCCCGCATGCCAATGCCAATGGTGAAAACAATGTCACGCTGACGGGTATCACGGTTGTCGCAACCGACACCGATGGCGATACGGCGACGGCCTCCGTGTCGGTGACCGTGGTTGACGACGTGCCGACCACGACCGGCAGCGATGCTCAGGGCGCAGAACTGATCGTCAATGGCGGCTTCGAGATCAATCCCGGCGTCACGGCTGGCAATTTCACCACAACCACCGGCGTTACCGGATGGTCTTCGGCCAATAGCATTCCGTTCGAACTGCAAAATGGCAATGTCGGCGGGCTCACCGCCCATTCCGGCGACATCAAGGTCGAACTGGATAGCGACCCGAACACCGGCAACAGCAATGCGACCATCCAGCAGACGGTCAGCGGGCTTGAAGCCGGCAAGACCTATGAGCTGACCTTCTGGTACTCGGAACGTCCGGATGGCAACAATACCAGCGGTGTGAAGGTTTATTTCGACGGCAATCCGGTCTACCAGATCGATCCGCAGTCGGCCGAGCCCGGCTGGCAGAAGATCACGATCTCGGTTACCGCAACCGGTCCGTCGGCTGTGCTCGCCTTCCAAGGTACCGGCGCATCGGATACACTGGGTGCCTATATTGACGATGTCAGCCTGAAAGCCGCCATCATCGACGACGAGGTGCTGTCCGGCGGGATTGACGGAGGACAGGGCGACGCGGCGGGTGCGATCAACAGCGTCAGCGGTAAGATCTCGATCACCGCAGGCGCTGATGGTCTGAAGACCATCGCCGTGACCGGTGCTACCGCCAAGGACGAAACCGGCGCGAGCCAGACCTTGCAGGCGCTATACCAGGGCAAGGCCTATGCGGTCACCTCGACCTGGACGGCCAACGGCCAGGGCGGCGCCTATGTCGGCACCATTGCGACCGATACCGGCCCGAAGACCGTCTATACCCTGACGATGGCCTCCAATGGCAGCTACACCATGGTTCTGCTGCTGCCGCTGGTGCACGCCTTGATCAACGATCCGTCGACGGCCGCAGCAGAGACGAGCTACGAGGACAACCTCACGCTCAGCTTCGGCTATGATGTCACCGACAATGATGGCGATGTGGCATCGGCCGCGATCGTCATCCAGGTCGACGACGACAGCCCGAAGATCGTCCACTCCGATGATCTGTCACTTGCCGAAGATGCATCGCTGTTTAGCGGCACTGTCATCCAGTTGAACGAACTGGGCGCTGACGGCGGCAGCCTGACCTCTGTCACGGTAGGCGATGGCAATGGCACCCAGACCGTTGCGATCCCGGTCGATGGTACTGCGGCAACCGTGGTCACCTCGTTCGGCACCTATACGTTCAAGGCCGACGGCAGCTGGACCTTCGACCCGAGTGCGCAGGTGAACAACGCGGCGGCCGCGACGACATCCTTCAGCTACACGCTGACCGATGGTGACGGCGACCAGGCGACCGGCACGCAGCAGATCTCGATCACGGACGGCGCCAATCCGACAGGACTTGGCAATGCGATCACCTTCCTGCAGGTCGATGACTCGGGCCTAACAAGCAATGCGACGACATCAGACAGCGAGACGATCACCTTCGGGGCCGGCTCCGACGCCTTTGTCTCTGCGGCCTTCTCGACAGACCTCAGCCAGCTCAGCAATGCGCTGACCTGGAACCGCGTGTCCGACACCGAAATCACCGGCAAGATCGGCGGGATCCTGATCGCCACGCTGACGTTGATGACGACGGATCTTGCAGCACAGAACAAGGTGGAAGTGAAGCTGACGCTCAGCGACAACTACCCTCTGCATCCGACACAGGGCGACGACCTTGCCCAGTTCGGCAAGATCAACGTGATCGCGACGGATACCGACGGCGACACGGCCAGCGCGGTCATCTCGGCCGAAGTCTCCGACGATACGCCGAGCCTCAACTTCGCAACCGGTCTCGCAGACATCAACGAAGGCGGCACAATCAACGGCAGCTATAACTTCCATCCCGGCGCCGACGGCGTCAATCAGCTGGAAGTTATCTTCGACGGCGTGTCGAAATTCATCGATCTGACGGATATCGCCACCAATGGCTCGGTCGACTTCACGACAAGTTCGGGAACGTTGACGGTCAACGAAAACAAGACCTGGTCCTTTACCGCCTCCACCGTCTCCGCCGACACGCCGGTCAGCATCAAGCTCAAGGCCGTCGATGGTGACAACGATACCCAGGAAACGACCTATAACTTCACGATCAAGAATGTCAGCGCACCATTCGTTATCAACGGCGCAGTCACCGGCACGGTCGAGGAAGAACATGGGCTGCCGGGTGGTCGCGACGATACGGCAAGCCTGGCTGGCGGCGATCTCGACACCAGCGGCGATCTGAACCTGACGACCAATATCTCGACAGGTTCCTACGGGGATCTGGTGACCGGCGGCAAGGACGGCGTGATCTCCTACGCCTTCCAACTGCCCGCTGACAAGGCGGTCTTCACATCGGCAAATCAGCCGCTGACGTCGGATGACAAGCCGGTCTATTTCGCCCTCGAGGGCGGCAACCTGATCGGTTATGTCAACAGCGACGGCGGCAATTCACCGTATGAAGCTGGCGACACCAAGATCTTCACCATGACGCTCAATCCGTCGACCGGCGCCTATGTCTTCACACTGAATGCGCCGATCGATCATCCGATCAACTCGACGGAGGACGCGATCACCATCAAGCTCGATGACCTGGTACGGGTCACGGATGCAGGCGGCCCGATCGCGGATACATCCGTTGGGCTCGACGCATCGATCACCGTGATCGACGACGCGCCGGTTGCCGGCAATGACACCGCCAGTGTCATCGCAGTGCCGCCGGCAAACTACAATGTCGCCTTCGTGCTCGATTTCAGCGGCAGCATTGGCGACGCAGAACTGACCCAGATGCTCAATGGGGTGAAGGCTGCGGCACAGCAGATTTTCAACAGCACGACGGGCGACGTGAAGATTGAGTTGGTGGCGTTTGGCGACGATGCCGAGGCGCAATCGGTCACAAGCTATGCTGAGCTGGTAACCGTTCTCAACGGCTGGTCAACGGACAGACCGGTCGATGACGACGCCACCAATTTCACGGATGCAATCAAGGCAGTCCTGGCAAATTACTCGGCTCTTCCGGGCTACAATAACCAGGTCTTTTTCCTGAGCGATGGCAATCCGACAGTGAACCTGGGCTCTGGCAGCAATGTCCTGACCTCCACTGTCGCCAGCAGCTGGAACGCATTCGTTGATACAAACAACGTCAAGGTGACTGCGATCGGGGTCGGAGACGGCATCTCGCAAAGCTCGCTGGCACAGATCGACGTCGACGGCAACGTCAACGTCATCCAGCTCGCGAACTTCTCGGATATCGTCACCGCCCTGGTCGACCTCGTCAGCACACCCGCCGTCACCGGCAATGTCCTGACCGGTGGAAGCGCCGCGTCGAACGATTTCTTCGGCGCAGATGGCGGCGCGATCGTCGCGATTTCGAGCGGCAATGTCACAAACCCTGTCGGAGCTTTGGGGGCAACGATTGCTGGCACCTACGGTTCGCTCGTTCTTCAGGCGAACGGCTCCTATGCCTACACCCTTAACAGCACGAGTGCCGCCGTGCGCGGGCTCAAGGGCAACCAGAGCGACGTCGATGTCTTCACCTACAAGGTGATCGACGGCGACGGCGATGTTGCGACCGCAACAATCACCATCACCGTGCAAGGCACCAACGAGGCACCGGCCGGCATCAACGCCACCGTTGCGACGGACGAAGATACGTCGGTCACGCTGACAGCTGCCCAGTTCGGTTTCACCGACATCGAGAATGACGGCCTCAGCGGCATCTTCATCAAGGCGCTGCCAGGCGTAGGCGCTTTGACCTTGAACGGCTCGGCAGTCGCATTGAACACCTTCGTATCGGCTACCGATCTAGCGGCCGGCAAGCTGGTCTTTACGCCGGCGACCAACGCAAGTGGAACCGGCTATGCCTCGATCCAGTTTGCGGTCAAGGACAATGGTGGCACCGCCAATGGCGGCCAGGATACCGATCAGACGCCGAATACGCTGACGATCAATGTGACGGCGGTCAACGATGCGCCGAGCGCGGTGATCAATAACCTTGCCTACACTGCAACGGAGCAAAACGCGCTCGCACTGCATGGCCCCGGTCTCAGTGTCGGCGACATCGACGCCGGCACGAACGATATGACGGTCACCCTGTCGGTGGGTTATGGCAAGCTGACAATAACGTCCGGAAACAGCGGCGTTCAGGTTTCGAACAACAACTCGCCTTCGGTGACGCTGATCGGCACCTACGCTGAAATCAATGCGCTGTTGGCAGGCGGGGGTTCAGGTAACAACAGCAAGACCATATACTATCTGGCCGACACTGACGCCCCTCCGTCGTCCACCACGCTCACGCTGACCGTCAATGATGGCGGCAATTCGGGCACCGGCGGCGCCAAAACTGCCAGTGATGTTGCCACGATCAACATTTCAGCTGTCAACGATGATCCGACGGCCACGATCTCGGCAAGTACCTACAGCGCTACGGAACAGACGACCCTCGTCCTGCACGGGACGGGTCTCAGCGTATCCGATCCGGATGCGGGCATGAACGATGTCACCGTCAAGTTGTCGGTGGGCTCCGGAAAACTGAACGTGGCGGCAGGCGACAGCGGCGTCGTGGTCACAAACAGTGGCACTTCGCTCGTTACACTGGTTGGCACAATCACCGAGATCAACGCTCTATTGGCAGGCGGTGGTGCAAAGACCGTCACCTATATCGCAGACAGCGACACGCCTGCCTCATCAACCACATTGACGCTTTCCGTCAATGATGGCGGCAATACGGGAAGCGGCGGCCCAGATAGCGACACCGATACCGCAACGATCAACATTGCGGCTGTCAATGATGCGCCGACTGCGACAATTGAACAGATAAGCTACAATGCAACGGAACAAGTCGCACTTGCCCTGCAAGGCAGTGGGCTAACGATCGGCGACGTTGACGCGGCATCGGATGATGTCACCGTCACTTTGTCGGTGGGTTTCGGTAAACTGACGGTCGGCTCCGGCTACAGTGGCGTAAGCGTCACCAACAACGGAACAATGTCGGTAACTCTGCTCGGTACGCTTGCAGAGATCAACGCTCTGCTTGCAGGTGGCGGTTCAGGCGGAAGTGCCAAGACCGTAACCTATCTCGCCGACAGCGACATTCCTCCGGCATCAACCGTGTTGACTATGGTCGTGAATGACGGTGCCAACAATGGATCGGGAGGCGCATTGTTGGCAACCGACTTCGCCACGATCAACCTCACCTCAATAAATGATGCGACAAGTCTTAGTGGCGATCGAGTCTATACAAACGCCCAAACTGACGGAACGACAAAAATTCCTGAATGGGCACTGCTATTTGATGATGATCGGGATTCAGTTCTCGATATGACCGGTGTCAACGACAGCAGCAGTTTAAGCGCAAGTTTCTCGTCCGCCGATGGGATTGTTACCATTCTCGACAATGGCGCCAGCACTAGCGGCAACGGCAAGACTGGAGATTTTGACTACGTCATTGCGGGGAACCTTGAAGCGGGTGTCGATCTTTACATCGATAGGAACGGGTCGCTCAACGACTCCGATTCCAACGACGACATCCTCATCGATGCCCTTGCAGGAGCACATTCCCTCGTCGCATCCGGTGGAAACGACATCCTCATCGGCAACGACGGCATCGACACCATGACCGGCGATGACGGCGCGGATGTGTTCGTCATCGGGGCGGACAGTCTCACTGTCGGGATCCACGACATCATTACCGACTATGAGATGAACGATGGCGACGTCATCGATCTGTCGGAAATCCTGTCCGGTCTGGCATCGAACACGGCGTTGGAAAGCAGCTTCGTCAAGCTCGTCCAGGTTGGCGGCAATGCTGAACTTCAGGTCGATACCGATGGTGCCGGAGCCGCGAAATCGTTCGAAACGGTTGCCGTCCTGAACAGCTTCAATGTGACGAATGAACATGTCCGGATCCTGTTCAACGATCACAAAACCGCAGATGATGTTTGATTGCGGCTTGCTCTAAGACCTCGAAGGGCCCCGATTTTTCGGGGCCTTTCTTTTTTCCCGGTCGGCTGAGCAACGGCACACAGCGCTGATATTGATTCATTCACCATAGCAGGCTGCGATTGGCCGTCCTTTGGCATCGCTTGACTTGGCGCAAGCCTGTTGTCCACTTGTCCTCGGCAAACGTTAGCAGCGGGAGAACGACATGGGACACGCACTTTTTGACCTGAGCGGGCGGCGGGCGCTGATTACCGGCTCGTCGCAAGGCATTGGCCTGGCGCTGGCCAAGGGGTTGGCGGAAGCAGGCGCCGAGATCGTGCTCAATGGTCGCGACATCGGCAAGCTGGAGGCCGCCGCACAGGACATCGGTGGCAACACCCGTATCCTCGCCTTCGATGTGACTGACCATGCCGGCGCCCGTGCGGCCGTCGACCGTTTCGAAGCGGACATTGGTCCTATCGACATCCTGGTCAACAATGCCGGCATGCAGCATCGCGCGCCGCTGGAAGACTTTCCGGCCGAGGCCTTCGAAAAGCTGCTGGCGACTAATATATCCAGTGTTTTCAATGTTGGCCAGGCGGTTGGTCGCCACATGATCGCGCGCAAGCGCGGCAAGATCATCAACATCGCCAGTGTCCAGACACGTGCCGCACGCCCGACGATAGCGCCCTATACAGCAACCAAGGGCGCCGTCGGCAACCTGACGATGGGTATGGCGACTGACTGGGCCCGGCATGGGCTGCAATGCAATGCGATTGCGCCCGGCTATTTCGAAACGCCGCTGAATGCGGCCCTGGTTGCAGACCCGGCCTTCACCGGCTGGCTGGAAAAACGCACCCCGGCCGGACGATGGGGCAAGGTCGAGGAACTTGTTGGCGCCTGCATATTCCTGGCGTCGGACGCCTCGTCCTTCGTCAACGGTCATATTCTCTATGTCGACGGGGGAATGACGGTTTCGCTTTAGACCGGGCTCGACGCAAAGCCGGTTTCAGCCGTTGGCATCAATCCGCGAGAAGGCGGCAAGAACGGTGCGCTCCGACTGCAGAAGATAGGTCTCCAGTGCCGCGGCAGCCTCTTGCGTGCGGCCGACCGCGAGCTTTTCCAGGATTTCCGCGTTGAGATCGACATAGGGCGCATGCAGGAGCTCGGGATCATCCAGCAGGCCAAAGCTCAGACGGAGTTCTGCAGCGATCTGGGCATAAAAAACATTGAGCCTCTGACTATCGGCCAGATCGACGATCGCCGCATGGAAAACCATGTTCTGGCTGCCGACGGTTAGCCAATCCTTCGCATCGCGTGCAGCCCTTGCATGTTCGACGGCTGTCTTCATCCGGGCAACGGCCGGATGGTTGGGATAGGCATTGGCGATCGCCCGGCATTCGATCGTGCGCCGCACCCGGTAGATGTCGATGATCGAGGCCATGCTCGGGGTCGCGACAAAAACGCCACGATTGGGCTCGTGGCGGAGCAGACCTTCCTTGGTGAGCAGCCGGAAGGCTTCGCGCAACGAATTGCGCGAGACATCGAGATCGGTGCTGAGTGCTGCCTCGGACAGGCGCTGGCCGGGCTTCAACTCGCCGGCAATCAGCTTGTCGCGGATCTGTTCCGCCAGCCGTGGCGCAAGCGCCGATGTCGTGTCCTGCTCAGCCATGTATGTCCCTTGAGCACCGCAACCGCGATGCACCATCCCTTGCCCGCATCGTTATCGTGCTTCGCACGCAAACAAAACCGGCGGTCACCGGTGAAAACAGTTTTATCTTCTGTCGGTCCCGAGCGGGTTACCTTGACCATAGGGCCTTCAACGCTATCCCGATTTATCCGGCAGGGATAAGATAGTGGACCGAAAGCGAACATGGCATGTCCACCGAGTGGTCAAATTTTGTCCGAACACGCATCAAACATGCCCAGAAGAGAAACAAATCGCTCAGCATTTTCACAACTTAGTAGAACGATAGAATTAAATCGTTGAACAATCTTGACAGAATTGTGAAACGCGACGACGCTGCCCTTATCGATAGTCAAGTCCGACAAGACATTTCGAATGACGAAGCGATCAACGGAGAGGGTAACATGGATCAGAATTCGACATCGCCAGGCGGCGCCAGCCGCGGCAGCGCATCGGGCGGCATGTCCGTCAAATCACGCCGCGCCGCACTGACGGCCGCCATCTTTCTTATGGCCACTTCGGCCATCGGTCCGGGCTTCATCACCCAGACGGCAACATTCACAACCAAGCTCGGCGCAGCATTCGCCTTTGCCATTCTCGCCTCGATCATCATCGATTTCGTCGTCCAGCTGAACATCTGGCGGATCGTCACGCTGACCAAGATGCG
This sequence comes from Rhizobium sp. 18065, assembly GCF_902706095.1. Taxonomy (GTDB): domain Bacteria; phylum Pseudomonadota; class Alphaproteobacteria; order Rhizobiales; family Rhizobiaceae; genus Allorhizobium. The sequence continues at coordinate 340,793 of NZ_CACSJP010000003.1, read as the reverse complement.
CGCTTCCGATATTGCCAATGCCGCCATCCCTGGCACGGGCTATGTACTGGCCATTCTCGTGATCGTCGGCGGCCTGTTCTTCAACATCGGCAATATCGGCGGCGCAGGCCTTGGTCTGAATGCCATGCTCGGCCTTGACCCGAAATGGGGCGGCGCGATCAGCGCCTTGATCGCCATCGCCATCTTCATGTCGAAGCGCGCAGGCGTCGCCATCGACCGGCTGATCGTGGTTGCAGGCGTGTTGATGATCGTCCTGACACTCTATGTCGCGATCGTCTCGGCACCGCCGGTTGGTGATGCACTGTTCCAGACCTTCCTGCCAAGCACGATCGATTTCGCTACGATCACCACAATCGTCGGCGGTACGGTCGGCGGCTACATCACCTATTCCGGTGCCCACCGCCTGCTCGACAAGGGCCAGGTCGGCATCGAGAACCTCGGCGCCGTCAACCGCGCGGCTCTTACCGGCATCGCAGTGACCGGCCTGATGCGCTACGTCCTGTTCCTCGCCATTCTCGGCGTCGTCGCCTCTGGCGTTGTCATCGACGTATCGGGCAAGGGCGCAAACCCGGCCGCCCAGGCCTTCCAGGCAGCTGCCGGTGATGTCGGTTTCCGCATCTTCGGTGCAGTCCTCTGGTTTGCCGCCATTACCTCCGTCATCGGCGCCGCTTACACCTCGGTATCCTTCATCACCGTGTTCAAGCAGGACATTACAGAGCGCGCACGCAACATCGCGACCGTGATCTTTATTGCCGTCTCGCTGTTCTTCTACGTGATCATCACCACGCCGCCAGCCCAGATGCTCGTCTTCGTTGGCGGCCTGAATGGTCTGATCCTGCCGATCGGCCTGTCGATCTTCATCTATGCAGCCTGGGCGCGCTCGGATCTGATGGGTGGCTATCGTTATCCGCGCTGGCTGCTGGTTCTTGGCGTCCTGACCTGCGCGTTGACCTGGTACATGGGCTACAAGTCCATCGGCCCGATCTTCGCTCTGCTGACAGCTGCCGGCTAAGAAATCCCTCCCCGTTTCCCTGAAACGGGGAGTTTCCCTTGCCATTTGTTCTGTGCAATTCCGGATACCTGGCCACCACGGGTCTTACCGGAATTGCCTTGAGGAGACTGACATGACAACCATCGATCTGAACAGCGATCTTGGTGAAAGCTACGGCGCATGGGCCATGGGCGACGACGCGGCAATGCTTGCCATCGTCTCCAGCGCCAATGTCGCCTGCGGTTTTCATGCCGGCGATTCCCTCGGCATCCTGAAGACCGTCAGGGCAGCGGCTGAAAAGGGTGTTTCGATCGGGGCGCATGTCTCCTATCCCGATCGCGTCGGCTTTGGCCGGCGCGACATGGACGTCACGCGCGACGAACTGATCGCCGATGTAATCTACCAGATCGGCGCCCTGAAGGGCATCGCGGCAGCAGCCGGCGTCAAGGTCGGTTATGTCAAGCCGCATGGCGCGCTCTACAATCGCATCGCCAATGACGCCAAGCAGGGCCAGGCTGTGATCGACGGCATCAAGGCCATCGATCCTTCGCTCGTGCTGATGGGCCTTGCCGGCGCACCGATCCTCGATCTTGCCCGCAAGTCGGGCCTTGAAGTTGTTGCCGAAGCCTTTGCCGACCGTGCCTATACGCCCGATGGCCAGCTCGTCTCGCGCCGCGAGGCCGGTGCTGTCCTGCACGACACCCAGGTGATCGCACGCCGCATGCTGCAGCTTGCCAAGGACGGCACGCTGGAAGCCATCGACGGTTCGACGATCAAGGTCGATGCCCGGTCGATCTGCGTGCATGGCGACAGCCCCGGCGCCGTTGCAATCGCGGAAGAAATCCGCCGCACCTTCGAGGCCAATGGCATCACGGTCCGCTCTTTCTTGTCAGCCTGATTTCGATACCCCGGGAGGAATGCAATGATTGCCCTAGACCATCTTCGCCACGTCGACATCGAGCCGGCCCGCAATGCTCGCGAACGCTACCGTGCAGGCAGCATTGAACCGACGTCAGGTGTCGCACCCGGCTTCACCCAGGCCAACATGATCGTGCTGCCACGCGACTGGGCCTTCGACTTCCTGCTCTATGCGCAGCGCAATCCGAAAGCCTGCCCGGTCCTCGACGTGTCGGATCCGGGTTCACATGCCACGCTGCTGGCGCCGGGTGCGGACCTTCGCCGGGATCTGCCGCTCTATCGCATCTGGCGCGACGGCAAGCTTGCTGAAGAAACGGCAGACGCGACGGCCGCATGGGCAGAGCACCCCGATCTCGTCAGCTTCCTGATCGGATGCAGCTTCACCTTCGAAACGCCGATGGTCGAGGCCGGCATCGAGATCCGCCACATGACCGACAAGTCGAACGTGCCGATGTACCTGACCAACAAGCCATGCCGCCCGGCTGGTCGCCTTCATGGCAACATGGTCGTCTCGATGCGCCCTATCCCGGCATCGCGCGTGGCAGATGCCGCAACCATCTCCGGCCGCTTCCCGGCCGTGCATGGTGCACCCGTGCATGTCGGCGCGCCGGAAGAGATCGGCATCCGGGATCTTTCCAAGCCGGAATTCGGCGATCCAGTGCGCATCGAACCCGGCGAAGTGCCAGTGTTCTGGGCCTGTGGCGTCACCCCGCAGGCGGCCGTCATGGCGTCGGGCGTGCCCTTTGCCATCACCCATGCGCCGGGCCACATGTTCATCACCGATATTCCCGATTCCGCTTATCACGCCTGAGGTTCCGATGCGTTTCCTGCCCGTCAGCCTGACAGTTCTGCTGGTCGAACTCGCCGATCTCGACGAGACACTGGCGCTGTTTGCCTCGCTCGAAGCCGATCCGGTTGATGGTATCATCGACATGGTGCCGGCCGCCCGCACACTGATGATCCGCTTCCGTCCTGAAAAGCTGACGGCGGAAAGCCTTGCCGGCGAGATCGCCACGCGCGATCTCTCGGCAAAGATCGAACCATCGGACATGCTGGTCGAGATCCCGGTCAATTACGACGGCGAGGATCTTGCCGATGTCGCAGAACTGACCGGTCTTTCGGTGGAAGAGGTCATCCGCCGCCATACCGAAAGCACCTTCACCGTCGCCTTCTGCGGCTTTGCGCCCGGCTTCGGTTATCTGGTCGGTGGCGATCCGGCATTGCATGTGCCGCGCCGCCAGAGCCCGCGCACGAAGATCCCGGCAGGCTCCGTCGCCCTTGCCGGCGCCTTTTCCGGCGTCTATCCGCAAAACAGCCCTGGCGGCTGGCAGATCATCGGCACCACGCCGGAAAAAATGTGGGACCTGTCGCGCGATCCGCCGGCTTTGTTCCAGCCCGGTCACCGGGTGCGCTTCTTTGATCTGGCGAAAACGGCCCGCAAAGTCTCTACGATAGCAACCAAGGCGCCAGCTGAAGCATCAGTCGAAACCGCCGGCGATGCGCTGACCTTCAAGGTCCTGGCAGCCCCCATGCCGGCGCTGTTCCAAGATCTCGGCCGCTTCGGCCAGACCGGCCAGGGTGTGTCGTCATCCGGCGCGCTCGATCAGGGCGCGTTCAAAGCCGCCAATCGCATCGTCGGCAATCCGGTCGCAACACCTGTGCTGGAGATCATCCTCGGCGGCTTTTCCTTTGAAGTCTCCGGCCGCGCAGTGCTTGGCGTAGCCGGTGCGCCCTGCCCGATCACCATCCGGGATGCCTCGGGCCGCAGCATTTCTGCCGAAACCTATCAGCCGATCGCGCTGGAAGCAGGTGATGTCGTCACGCTCGGTCAGGCGCCCAGGGGCATGCGCAGCTATCTCTCGGTGCGTGGCGGCTTTGCCGTCAAGCCGGTGCTCGGCAGCGCCTCCACCGATACGCTCGCCGTCGTCGGCCCCGATCCGGTCACGACCGGAACTATCCTGACGCTCCATGGCGAGACAGCATCGCTGACCAGCGTTTCACTTTCGGAAGCCCCCGCCTTCGAGCATCCGGCCTCTGGCGAAATCGTCACGCTCGACGTGGTGATGGGCCCGCGCAGCGACTGGTTTACCCAGACCGGCATCGACACCCTGTCCAGCCAGCTCTGGCAGGTGACGCCACAGTCGAACCGCGTCGGCATTCGCATTGCCGGCGATGTGCCGCTGGAGCGCAAGGACAAGGCGGAACTTCCGAGCGAAGGCACGGCCACCGGCGCCATCCAGGTGCCGCATAGCGGCCAACCGGTTCTCTTCCTTGCCGACCACCCGCTGACCGGCGGCTATCCAGTCATCGGCACGGTTGCCGAATATCATCTCGATCTCGCCGGGCAGATCCCGGTCAATGCCCAGATACGCTTCAGGCCCGTGACATCCTTTGCCGACATCAAACCCGTCAGGGCTTGAGACGCGGACGCAGGGCAACAAGAACAGTTGAGGAGACATCCATGAAAAAAGTGCTGATCGCCAATCGCGGCGAAATCGCCGTCCGCATCATCCGCGCCTGTCGCGACCATGGCATCCAGTCGGTTGCGGTCTATGCCGATCCCGACATGGATGCGCTGTTCGTTGGACTGGCCGACGAGGCCTATGGGCTGGAGGGCAGCCGCCCGGCGGAAACCTATCTCGACATCGAAAAACTGATCGGCATTGCCAAGCGTTCGGGCGCAGATGCCGTACATCCAGGCTATGGCTTCCTGTCGGAACGGGCTGAATTCGCCCGTGCCGTGCAAGAGGCCGGCCTGATCTGGATCGGTCCCGATCCGCATGTCATCGAAGCGCTCGGCGACAAGGTCGAAGCCCGCCGTATTGCCACCAGCGTCGGTGCACCACTGGTGGCCGGCAGCGACGGTCCGGTCGAGACAGCCGCCGAGGTAATCGCCTTTGCCGAACAGCATGGCCTGCCCGTTGCCATCAAGGCCGCCCATGGCGGCGGTGGCCGCGGTCTCAAGGTCGCGTGGAACATGGAAGAAATTCCCGAACTCTATGATTCTGCCGTGCGCGAGGCGAAGGCCGCCTTTGGTCGCGGCGAGTGTTTTCTCGAGCGTTTCCTCGACCGGCCACGCCATATCGAAGCGCAGGTGCTGGCCGACAAACATGGCAATGTGCTGGTTCTCGGCACCCGCGACTGCTCCTTGCAGCGGCGTAACCAGAAGCTCGTCGAGGAGGCCCCGGCCCCATTCCTCTCCGAGGCCCAGCGCCATGAAATCCATGACGCCGCCAAGCGCATCTGCGCCGCCGCAGCATATTCGGGTGCCGGCACGGTTGAATTCCTGCTCGGCGTCGACGGCACGATCTCCTTCCTCGAGGTCAACACCCGCCTTCAGGTCGAACATCCGGTCACCGAAGAAACGACTGGCATCGATCTGGTCATCGAACAGTTCCGCATTGCCGACGGCCTGCCACTGCTGGTCACCGAGACACCTGCCCCGCGCGGTCATTCGATCGAATTCCGCATCAACGCCGAGGATCCGGGGCGTGGCTTCCTGCCGACGCCTGGCACGATCACGACATTCGACGCCCCGTCCGGCCCCGGCATTCGCCTCGACACCGGCGTCGTATCCGGCTCGACCGTGCCTGGAACGTTCGATTCCCTCATGGCCAAGCTGATCGTCACCGGCGCCACGCGCGAACAGGCTTTGGCCCGCGCCCGCCGGGCCTTGAAAGAGTTCAAGATCGAGGGCATTGCCACCGTCCTACCCTTCCACCGCGCCGCCATGGAGAGCCGGGACTTCACCGGCGAAGACGGTTTCAAGGTGCATACGCGCTGGATCGAGACGGACTTTGCCGCAACACTGGATGCGGCAGCCCGACCGGAGACCACAGGTGACAACGCCCTGATCCGCACCCATGTCGAGATCGACGGCAAGCGCCATGCACTCGGCATTCCAGCCGCCCTGCTGGCTGGTCTCGGCGGACTTTCCGGTCAGAACACCGGCGCGGCTTCATCCGCGAAAGCCGAAGATGCACTCAGTATCACGGCACCCATTTCCGGCACGCTGCAGGCATTCAAGGTCGAAGACGGCGCAGAAGTTGCTGCCGGCGACCTGATCGCCGTCATGGAAGCGATGAAGATGGAAACCCAGGTGACGGCCGTGCGTGCCGGCAAGATCCGTCTGGTCGCGGAAGCTGGAGCCTATCTTCAGGCCGGCACAGAGATTGCGCGGTTCGAGGCATAGTCCGATAAAACCAACCGGCCAGAAAATTTGGCCGGTTGCTCATTCCCTGCTTCAGCGCTTGTAGGTGCCGAGCCCCGGACGATAGGTCTTGTCGTCGAGGAATTGCTTCAAACCCTCGGCGCGACCATTGCTCTTGTCCAAAAACAGCATCTGCTCCAGCTTCGCATAGATGTAATCGTCGGCCAGTTCCCAGGGCATGTTGCGCACCCGCTTGAACGTGTCCTTTGCGGCCTTCAGCACCACCGGGTTCTTTTCGAGTAAGGTCGCGCAGATGGCACGCACGCGTGTCTCGAGATCGGCCAAAGGTACGGATTCGTTGACCAGTCCCATATCCCGCGCCTTCTGGCCGCCGAAATTCTCGCCGGTCATGATGTAATAAAGCGAGTCGCGATGGTTCATCACTTCGGCGACGGCACGGGTGACATTGCCACCCGGCAGGATGCCCCAGTTGATTTCCGACAGGCCGAAGGTGGCCTCATCCGCGGCAACCGCCAGATCGCATGCCACCAGCGGCGTGAACGCGCCACCGAAGCACCAGCCATTGACCATGGCGATGGTCGGCTTTTCGAAATACATCAGTCGGTTCCACCAGCCGCCGGACTGGCGGCGGCTCTTCAACACGGCAGCTCGCCCCTTGCCGTCGTTTTCGCGGAAATACTCCTTGAGGTCCATACCCGCCGACCAGGATTGACCGGCCCCGCGCAGCACCAGAACGCCGCAACGGTCGTCGGCCTCTAGATCCTCGAGCACTTCCATCATCCGCTTGTTCAGCGCCGGGTTCATCGCATTGCGCTTTTCCGGACGGTTGAGCGTGACGAAGGCAATGCCGTTGTCGAATTCCACAAGGACCGGATCGGCCACGGTTTTATCAGTCTCGGTCATGATGCACTCCCTTTGAAGTCTGTTGATTTCAGGTCGGTTCTGACCGGCCCATGATGTTCAGGATGGAATCTGGCTCAGGCGTAAAATGTGTTTTTGCGCCTTGCCAGATGCCGTCCGTGGAATGGTGTCGAGGAAGATCACGCGCGTCGGCCGCTTGTAGGGGGCGAGCCGCTCGGCGCAGTGGACCAGGATGTCTTCTGCTGTAGCGCCCGTGTCTGCAGCCACGATGAAGGCGAGCCCGCACTCACCCCATCGGGGATCATCAACCCCGATCACGGCGACGTCGCGAACCTTGGGATGGGCGCCGATCACTGCCTCGACCTCGGCCGGGAAGACGTTTTCACCACCGGAAATATACATGTCCTTCAGCCGGTCGGGCACGTGGATCACGCCACCCGGATCGCGCCTGCCAAGATCACCGGATCGATACCAGTCGCCGACAAAGGCTTTGGCCGTCTCCTCCGGCTTGTTCCAGTAACCAGGTGTCACTGACGGGCCCCGAAGCCAGATCTCTCCGACCTTGCCATCTTCCACGTCGGCACCGTCTTCGCCGACCAGCCGAACCTCGATCAAAGGTGCCGGAAAACCGACACTGCCTGGATAGGCTGCCACCATGTCGCGGTCGAGAGGCATATGGATCGCCGTCCCCGCTTCGCTCATGCCGTAACCGTTGACCAGCGGAATGCCGTCGTCGAGGAACGTCCTGATCAGCGCCGGGGACAAGGGCGCCCCGCCGATAAAGATCGCCTGCAGTGCCTTCAGTGCCGATGGGTCCCAATTCGGCGCCGACCGCAGGGCCGCCGCCATCTGCGGCACCGCGAAATAGTGTGTGACGCCAAGCGATGCATCACCCAGTGTTGCCAGTGTGCGCTCTGTCAGGAAACGATCGGCGATGACCAGTCGACCACCCATCATCAGTGTCGTCCGGCCAATCGCGACAAGGCCGATCGTATGGAAAAACGGCAAATCACAGAGAGAGACCGACCCTGCCGTAACCTCGCCGACCAGTGCAAAGTTGATCGCAGCCGCAAACGTGTTGCGCCTCGTAATGATGACACCCTTGGGAACACCGGTGGTCCCCGACGTGTAGAGCATGATGCAAGGCGCATCCGCATCAATGGGCACAGGTTCAGCGCGCGGCATGTCGGCAGCCAGAGACAGAAGACCACCCTCGCCTTCAACAGGCAGAAGCTTTGGTCCAAGATCGCGGATCAGGCCGAGCACCTCGGCAAACTCCGTGTCATGCAAAAGAACAGCTGGCTGGCAGTCATCGATGATCGGAGCAAGCTCGATGGCGCCGAGCCGCCAATTGAGCGGCACAAAGACAAAGCCCGCCCTTTGGCAGGCAAGGCAGACGGCGATCTGGGCAATCGAGTTACGGCCGAGATAGGCGATACGCGCGAAGGCTTCGCCCGGCGCAGTATCCGGCGCAATCACCTTCGCCAGAACCGTGGCGATACGGGCGACGCTGTCGTCGAGTTCGGCATAGGTCTGGCCAAGGCCCGTCGCGACCTCGAAGACTGCGGGACGATCGGGTCCAACTCTGGCCCTATAGATCAAGGGGTCATCCGTCTCCAGTCCGACAGCGTCGGGATGCATGGCAGCGGTCAGCGTGCTTGGCTGCATAGGTGATTTCTCCTCCACATTGCCTCTCCCTGGCAATTTTGTAAGCTATACATACTATATAAAAGCAGTGACAGACAAGTGTAATTTTGGCTGCTAATGTTGGCAGTGATCATAAAGGCGCAACACAAGCGGCGCTTCAGCGAAAGACAAGTCATGACGCGACCAAGTGACCTCAGACCGGCCAATGACGATGACGCCCCGGAACTCGGTACAGGGCTGCGTACCGGGCGTCTCGATGACATACTCGGCTTTCATCTGCGCATGGCCAATGTCGCGATCTACCAGGATTATTCGGCCGCCATGTGCGATATCGGCCTGACGCAGAAACAGTTCGCGGTGCTGGAGTTGATTGCCGCCAATCCGCGCGTCAGCCAGATCGACATTGCCAACCAGTTGAGCATGGACCGCGCCACGATGATGGCGCTGGTCAACAGGCTGGAGGCACGCAAGCTGATCGAACGCAAACCCTCAGCCGTGGACCGGCGGCGCCAGGAACTACTGATGACGGCAGACGGCCTCGCGCTGATCGGCCAGGCCCGCGCGATCCAGGAACAACATGAGCTGCGCTTTACCGCCCGCTTTACACCGGAAGAGCTTCAGGTTTTCGTCGCCGGACTGAAACGCATCTATGCCGACATCATTCCAGGCCGTGGCGACTTCGAGTAAAAGCGCCTGGCAATCAAAACGGCCGCCTTTCGGGCGGCCGTTGATGGTCAAGTCTCATCCTCAGAACGGATAATGCTGGTTCGGGTCCTCGATGGTGATCCAGCGCAGATCGGTAAATTCTGCAATCGCAGCCTTGCCGCCAAAGCGGCCGTAGCCACTGCCTTTGACGCCACCGAACGGCATCTGGGGCTCATCGAAAACCGTTGGGCCATTGATATGGCAGATGCCGGATTCGATACGGCCTGCCACCGAAAGCGCACGCTGAATATCCCGGCTGAAGACAGCGCCGGAAAGCCCGTATTCGGTGTCGTTGGCAATGCGGATCGCCTCATCCTCACCAGCGACGCGAATGATCGGCTTGACCGGTCCAAAGCTCTCTTCCGAATACATGCGCATGTCGGAGGTCACATGGTCGAGCAAGGTCGCTTCGACCACACTGCCGTCGCGCTTGCCGCCGGCCACCAGCTTTGCCCCCTTGGAAACGGCATCGCTGATCAATTCCTCCATCTTCTTGGCAGACTCCAGGCTGATCAGGGAGCCCAGCACCACATGGCCGCGTGGATCGCCAGCCGGCAGTTTCGAAGCCTTGGCCGCAAGCTTTTCGACAAATTCATCAGCAATCGTTGCATCGACGATGATGCGCTCGGTCGACATGCAGATCTGGCCCATATTGGCGAAGGCGCCAAAGGCTGCCGCATTGACCGCGGCATCGATGTCGGCATCGTCGAGAATGACAAGCGGCGCCTTGCCCCCCAATTCGAGCAGCGCCGGCTTCAAGTGACGACCGCAAAGCTCGCCGATGATCTTGCCGACCTTGGTCGAGCCGGTGAAGTTGACCCGCTTGATAGCCGGATTGGTGATCAATGCTTCGACGATGCTTGCCGCATCTTCCGGTGCATTGGTGATCACGCTGATCACTCCGGTCGGCAAACCAGCTTCAACAAGGCACTGGGCAATCAGACGATGGGTACCCGGGCACTGTTCCGAGGCCTTGAGGATGACGGTATTGCCACAAGCGATCGGCATGGCGACGGCACGGGTGCCGAGAATGATCGGGGCATTCCAGGGCGCAATGCCTAGGCAGACGCCCACCGCCTGACGCATGCCCATTGAAAGCGAACCCGGCTTGTTCGACGGAATGACCTCGCCGGAAATCTGGGTGGTCATCGAAGCCGCTTCGCGCAGCATGCTGGCCGCCACCATGACATTGAAGCCGCCCCAATGACCGGTGGCACCCGTTTCGGAAATCACCAACTCGCTGAACTCGCCGGCCTTGGCCTCCATGATATCAGCCGCCTTGAGCAGGATCTTGCGCCGCTCGCCCGGACCTGTCTTCGACCAGGCAGGAAACGCCGCCGAAGCGGCATCAACCGCCGCCTGCACGTCCTTCAGGCTCGCAGCGGACGCTGTCGTTGCCACCTTCTGGGTAAAGGGATTGATCCGGTCAAAGGTCCGGCCGCCTTCGGCTGCCTGCTCGGCGCCATTGATCAGCAATGAAATATGCATATTCATGAATGTCTCCTCCTTTGTCGTATTGACCTATCCGCCAGGTTGCACAGGGAACACCCTGCTGCTGCACGCCAAAACACCGACACATCTCCCAATGCGTCAGATCGATCCTGCCAGGTCCCTCAACGAACGCTCATCGTCGGAGGCCCGGGTATCGGCAACCAGTATCGCATTATAGTAAGCTTAACATACTATTTGGCGACAGCAAGACCGCGCGACACTCAATAGGGCAAACCGACATAATTCTCCGCCATCGCTGTTGCGGCCGCCCGAGAATGCGTCAGGTAATCCAGTTCCGCTTCCTGGATCTTCTGGCCAAAATCGCCATTGTCGGGAAACCGATGCAACAGCGTCGTCATCGACCAGGAAAAGCGCACGGCGTTCCACACCCGCTTGAGCGCCTTGGCGGAATAGGCATCGAGCCCGGCACTCGACTTCTCCTGATAGAAATCAAGCAGGCCCTCGATCAGGTAGAAGACGTCGGATGCCGCCAGATTGAGCCCCTTGGCGCCGGTCGGCGGTACGATATGGGCCGCATCGCCCACCAGAAACAGACGTCCGAAGCGCATCGGCTCGGCGACGAACGAGCGCAAGGGCGCAATCGACTTCTCGAAACTCGGGCCTGTCACCACCGCATCGGCATGATGGGCCGGCAGCCGGCGGCGCAACTCGTCCCAGAAGCGATCGTCCGACCACATATCGACCGTGTCGTCGAGAGAACACTGAACATAATAGCGGCTGCGAGTATTCGAGCGCATCGAACAGAGCGCGAAGCCACGGGGATGGTTCGCATAGATCAGCTCGTGATTGACCGGCGGCACATCGGCCAGAATGCCGAGCCATCCGAAAGGATAGACCTTTTCGAAGGTCTTGATCGCAGCTTCCGGGACTGCCCTGCGGCTTGCCCCATGGAAGCCATCACAACCGGCGATGAAATCGCAGTCGATGCGATGGGAGACACCGTCCTTGTCATAGGTCAGATAGGGACTGTCGCCATCGAAACCTGCCGGTGTGACATTGGCCGCATCATGGATCGTGATGCCACCATCGCGCTCACGCCTTTCGATCAGATCGAGGGTGAGTTCGGTCTGGCCATAGACCATCATCCGCTTGCCGCCCGTCAGATCGAAAAGGTCGATACGGTGGTCGCGGCCATCAAACGCCAGTGAAAAGCCGTCATGCGGCAGGCCTTCGCGATGCATGCGCGCACCGACACCGGCACGGTCGAGCATGCCGACCATGCCTTCTTCCAGAACGCCTGCCCGCACCCGGGCGAGGATATGCTCCTTGCCCACCCGGTCGATGATGATGTTGTCGATACCCGCATTGGTCAAAAGCTGACCGAGCAAAAGGCCTGACGGGCCTGAGCCGATGATGGCAACCTTGGTGCGCATGGTTCCTCCCGAATGCGTCTGCAAACTTGTCTATACGCAAACTTTGACCCTGGAGCAGCGCCACAACAATGGACTAAGGATGTCTTTTATTGCACATTTCGAACATGACGAACCGCAAACCTCCCGCTGACAGAATGATCCCGACCTATGAGCTCTATGGCGAAGATGAGCCCGCGTCGGCGCGCTTTTGGGTGCACTGCGAAACGATACCGGCGCGAAGCAGCCAATACCATTGGGAAATCGGTCTGCATCGCCACGACCACTTCTTTCAGATCCTGCTGGTCACAGGCGGCTCCGGCGATGCCCTCTTTGGCAACGACATTGTGCGTTTCGAACCCTGCGCCGTGTTGACCGTTCCGCCCGGCATCCATCATGGGTTCCGCTTTTCGCCAGACATTGACGGGCATGTGCTGACGTTCCTCGCATCTCGCCTGCCTGCCCGTCCCGGCGAACCCAATCAACTGGGTGCCTTTCTGTCGAGCGCGCGCGTCACGCAGCTCGACGACAGGCAGGCGGATTCCGGTCTGATCAGAGAAAGCATCCTACGACTTTGCGACGAGTGGCAGGAGCGACGCAGCGGTCGTGCGATTATGATGGAGGCCTGCCTCGCCACTGCCCTGACGCTTGCTGCGCGCCTGGCCGGGCAAGATGCCGGAGACGCAGAAACCACGGATGAGAACGACCGACGCATGGAGGTGCTAAACGCTATGATGCACCGCGAAGTAAAGAATCATCGCGCGGCAAGTTTCTATGCCAAGGCCCTCGGAATTTCGCCGACCCATCTCAACCGCGTGGTCAAGGACAAGGCCGGCGTGAGCACTCAGGAACTGCTGATGCGTCGCCTTCTGGAGGAGGCCCAGCGCGAACTGCTTTTTGCCCCCGGCAGCATTCAGGAAGTGGCTTTCCGCCTCGGCTTTGCCGATCCAGCCTACTTTTCCCGTTTCTTCACACGTCAGACGGGCTCGACCCCACGCGCCTGGCGATTGCGCGAACAGCAGCGCCTGTCTCCACGCGACAATGGCGAGGCAGTCACCGGATCATCGTGAACAGGTCGATCAGGAGACCCCGCATCTGATCCATCGACCATTCGCGCGTCTCTGGCTTCGGCACCATGCCTGGAGCGAATCCCGCGCGGCGAAAACGGTCGATCAGACCCGCGTCCGCGCTCACCACATGCAGGGGTACGCTGCGCGATGCACCAGCGCCTGTCACGATCGCTGCGGGCTGGTGATCGCCGAGAATGACAAAGACCGTGTCCTTGCCGAAACGGGCCATGTAGCTCCCCAATGTCTCGAGCGAATAGTCGATGGTTTGGATATATTGCCCGCGCACACGCTCCGGATCTGCCCAGACGACCGAGGGCGCATCGCCACTCGTTGCCTGCGCATCAAAGACCGAACCATCCCCGACCGACTGCCAGTCGACGAGGCTGGCCACCGGCGTCCAGGGCGCATGACTGGAGATCAACGCGATTTCGGCCATCACCGGCTTGCGCTCTTCGGCCGGAAGCGGACGGACCAATCGCTCGAAGGCCGAAAGCGTGTACTGGTCAGGCATCGTCACCCAATTGAACGGCTGACCGCGGTAGCCAAGATCGGCAGCCGCCAGAATCCGGTCATAGCCAAAATAGGCGGCCTCCGGCCAATCCATGGTGATCGCCGGCATGACCGCGACACTTTCCCACCCAGCATCGACAAACAGCCTGTTCAGGCTTGGCTTTTCACTGGCCATCAGCCGGTCATAACGCGCCTGGCTGTCGACCCAGAGACCGGACAGCAGCGTGCCATGGGCAAGCCAGCTCAAGCCGCCCACCGTCGGCGAACCGACCCAGGCACTGGCGGAGGAGAGGCCTGCCGATACCAGCTGTGTTTCAATAGCCTGCAGGCGGGGCGTCGTCACCGATGTGTAGCGTGGATCCTCGATTGCGCTGCGGCCATAGGATTCGACGAAGATCAGCACGACATCCTGACCCGCAATTGCCGAAAACAGGCCAGTACCGGATGCTGGCCCGTCTCCGTGAACAAGGTCAGCCTCGAACATTCTGAGATCCTCGACGGAGCGTGCGACCAGAGCGAGACGTTCAAAGAGATAGCGCGGCATCCGCGCCTCGATACGGGGCTGGCCGGCGGCAAAGCCGAATGCTCCGATCAGCAGTGGCGCGGTAAAGGCAACCAGCAGCGCTTTGCGCAGCCTCCCTTCGGCCATCGCCATCCAGCCGATTGCCCGGAAAAAAACAAGCACAGAGCCCAACAAGGCTCCAACGATGGCGAAAATGGCTGCCAGCGTGGCGGCAATGCCGATCGCGCCGGACAGAAGGTTCCAGCCATCTCCCAGCATGCGGGCATCCAGGTAGGGGTTGAAGGGACGCTGAAATGCGGCCTGCGTGCCGATATCGGCAAGTTTGAGCAACAGGATCGCAAAGACGAACACCGTCACCAGCACGGCAAGAAAGCGCGCGGACCAGCCTCGGGCGAACAACAGCGCCAATCCGAGCAGCGGCACTTCCAGCGGCAACCTCGCGAAGGCATCGATACCGACGGCATCGGGATGGTCGGGCAAGGTGAAGGCAAACCAGGCGATGGCGGAAAACAGCAACAGCCCCAAAAGCGAGAATTGCTGTGAACCCGGCTTGCGATCCAGGATTTTGCGGCTCATGACAGTCCAAACCCCTCGCGCATTCGTATCAGGCTTCGAGAAACGATGTCCTGATCAGAAAGTCCAGCCACGTGTTCCTGCTCCGCCTGGCCGCCCCAATTGTGACCATTGCCCTGATCGCTGTCATGGCGATGTGGGTGGACAGGGCCGCCCTGGTTCAGGCTTTTTCCCATGTATCGGTATCCGATCTGGGGCTAGGCCTTGTGCTTGTTCAGTTGCAAATCATGCTGTCGGCCCTGCGGTGGCGTTTTACGGCCGGTCGTCTCGGCCAACGGATAGAGCTGAACCGGGCCATCGGCGAATATTATGTGGCAAGTCTGCTGAACCAGAGCCTTCCCGGCGGCATGGCGGGTGATGCGATAAGAGCCTGGCGCATGCGGACTGTAGGACAAGGTGGCTGGAAACTGCCAGCCAAGGCGGTCTTGTTCGAACGGCTTTCCGGTCAGGCCGCGTTCTTCGTGCTGGCAGCCTGCGGGATTGTCGCCTGGCCCTTGCTGATCGGCGCGTCCGAGCCTGTCCGACTGCATTCGATTTTGCCGATCATGCTCGTCATCGCTGCCATTGTCCTGATCGGCTTGATGGTGGCAATGCGCTCCAGCATCTTCAGCCGCTTCAAGACCCTGGGGCCCGAACTCGCCCAAGCCTTTGTCAAAGACCATGCCTGGGCGGTACAGACCGGATTGAGCCTTGCCATTCTTGCGACCTACATCGCTATCTTCCTGCTGGCATCGACGGCCATCGGCGCACCACTGCCGTTTGTCGCCACGTTGACCGCCATTCCGCTGGCTCTGCTGGCCATGCTGATCCCGGCAGGTTTTGGTGGCTGGGGCACACGCGAAGCGGCCGCCATGGCCCTGTGGCCGTTCCTGGGCGCCACCTCCGCCGATGGACTGGCGGCCAGCTTGGTTTACGGCGCCTTGTCTCTTGCCGGAGCCGCGCCGGGGATCCTCATTCTGGCCCTCCCCGGTTTCGTCAGGGCAAAGTCGAACAGCTAGACCTATATGGTCCGTCATTGTGGCTCCAGCCGCGCATAGATATCGCCGGAGATCGCGTCGGATGGCAGATCAGCCAGCTCTTCCAGCATGTCCTCGGCAGCTTTCCAGACGTCATCGACGAAACGATGGCTTTCCCCGATCACGCGGTTGAACCGGTAGTTGCCCAATGCCATCAGGCGCTCGATGGAGCGCGAAAGGATCGAGGGCATGGCCGGGATGTATTCGAATGCGATCAGCGCGATCGGCGTGCTCAAGCCCTCGAGGATCTCCGCCTCAGCCCCTTCCACGTCGATCTTGCAAAAGGCCGGCAGGCCGTGGCGGCCAATCAACTGGTCGAGCGTGACCATGGGCACGGTCACCTTGTGGTCCCAGACCACCTGGGCGAAACCTGGTGTCTTTTGTACAGTCTCGACAAATCGCGGCGATATGCTGGTGACTGTCGGATGACGGGATGAAATCAACAAGTCGATCTGCCCCGGCATCTGCCCAACAGCAACGCGCTCGAAGGCTTGCAGACGCCCCTTGAAGCGGCTTGCAATGAAATCGGCAAAGGCCGGCTGTGGTTCGACGGCGACGACTTTTGCGCCGAGCGAAAGCATGGTCTGACTTCGGCTGCCGACATGGGCGCCGATGTCGAAGACCAGATCGCCTGGCCGGATCAGATGACTGTAGAACCGCTTGAGTGCAAGGCGCCGCCAGGGCTGCGCGTAGTAAACGACAAGCGAACGGGCCAGACCCCACGATGTACCGAGACGCGCCATGGGCTTCATCGGGGTTTCCCCGGCTGGCCAAGCAGATAAACCGTATCGACACTGAAGGAATAGATCAGCATCAGAAGTGCAAATGCCGAAATGCCATCCGAATAAGGCGGCTCGACAAACGGCATCAACACCAGACAAAGTGCGGCGATCTGGAGGACGCAGACCAGCTTCCTGCGGAAGGATACGAAGAGCTCCCCGCGCAATTTTGGCAGGAACAGCTGGGCGGCGACAAATGCATAACGCATCAGCCCGATCAGCATGACCCAGGCGCCAGCCTTGCCAAGCAGGGCTGCGGCGACCGACAGGATCAGGATGAGCAAGGCATCGACTTCCATGTCAAAGCGCGCGCCAAAGTCCGATGTGTGCCCAAAGCGACGCGCCAGATATCCGTCAATGCCGTCCAGAGCCAGGGCTACAAGCACGACGGCGACCAATGTCCAGAGTGCCGCGTCCGCCTGATCTAACCGGTGTAGGAATAACACGGCCGCGCCGGTCAGGCTGACAAGTGCCGCACGAACGGCCGTCACCACATTGGCGGGACCGAAGCGTCGATGCGGGTGACCGGGAAGCGCACGAACGGCGAATGCGAAGATCAGCGCGATGATCGCCATGGCAGAGACGACAAAATCCCAGCCAAGCGGCACATGCAGAGTCGCAGCCATTGCAACCACCAGCGTGCCTGCAAATATGCCGACCAGATGACGCAGAGTGTCGCGAAGGAGCGCACTCGAACCTGGGCGGCGAGGCCCATCCTCGCCAACCCAATCCCCCATCCTCTCCGGCTCACTCACCATGATCCGCTCCTCGACGCGACGCAGCCTACTCCGCAGCGACCAGAGTTTCGAGGTCCATCATGTGGCCGGCACGCAGCGTCTTGGTGCGCAGGTAGTTTTGGTTTTCCGCAGTCACCAGCCCGGTGACGGGCGCGCGCGCTTCGACCTCAATGCCACCGGCACGAAGTCCTGCAATCTTGGTCGGATTGTTCGTGTAGACGGCGACGCGCTGGATATCCAGAAGCTGCAGCATGGCAATGGCTGCCTCGTATCGCCGATGATCTTCGCCCAGACCGAGCTCGGCGTCCGCGTCGATCGTGTCCAGGCCGAGATGCTGATAGCCATAGGCGCGCATCTTGGCGCCAATACCGGTCCCACGTCCCTCCTGATCGAGATAGAGCAACACGCCACCGCCGGCCTGCTTCAGCAGGGACAGGCCGTTGCGCAACTGATCGCCGCAATCGCATTTCAGCGATCCGCAGAGGTCGCCGGTCATGCACGAGGAGTGAACCCGTACCGGCACTGCCTTGGTAAGGTCGGGCTGACCAACAATGATCGCCACCTGATCCTTCTGGGCAAGTCCCCCGCGGAAGACGACAAATTCGGCCTGGCCGAGGCCTGCCAAGGGCACGCGCGTTCTGGCGATCTTGTCGAAGCGCTGGCGGGCGATGTCGGCACCGCGCAACTGGCTCGCCTCGATGGAACAGCAACCGGAAAAACGATCGGCACTGTGGGTGACATCGGCCACAACCATGGCCGGAAGCAACAGGGCGAGACGTGCCAGTTCGGACGACACGGACGCCAGTTTGTCGGCCGGCTGGTATGATTGCGGCTGATCTGCCCCCATGGCATATGCCAGCCGCGACGCGCCTTCGAAACTGACGCCGGCCAGCGGTGCCAGCATGTCCCGTCCATGCCCGAGCCCGAGGCGGCTGGCGCGCGGTGCCGTCAACAGAAGCGCATGGCTGTCTTGCGTCGCCAATGCAAACTGATCGTAGAGAGACGGTGCCACGCAATCGAGCGAGACAGCCGCGAGATGGCGCGCGCGCTCCTTCAAGATAACAGGCCGACCATAGCGCAATTCCGAGACAGCGCGCTCAACTTCGATGGCTGGCGTTGAAAACTGGAAGGCGAAATCACGCGTCGCGGACATCTTGGCACTCCTTTGATCACTGCGGAACATTACGCCAAAGAAACACAGCCGGATTGCGCCGGTGCAGTAAATATATTTTGATCATGGCGACGACCAAAATACGCACTATCACACTAGGTTCGAGCAGAGATATGGTCTCAATACGCGAAAGAGGAAGACCGCGTGAAGCCTGTGAGCGATGAACAGTCTGTGTCCGAAGTCATGACAACCACCTCCCTGTGGTTCGAGGCGGCAGGCCGCTGTCGCCTACGCCACGAAACGCTGGCGCATCCTGGAAAAGGCGAGCTTGTCGTTCGCACACTCTTCAGCGGCATCAGCCGCGGGACGGAATCGCTTGTTTTCTCCGGTAAGGTTCCGGTCAGTGAACAGGCACGCATGCGCGGACCCAACATGGGCGGCAGCTTTCCGTTTCCGGTCAAGTATGGATATGCTGCCGTCGGACGGATCGAAACAGGCCCGGCGGATCTGATGAACCGGACGGTTTTCTGCCTTCATCCGCACCAGGATTTCTTCGTGATTGCCGCCGATCAGGGCGCTGTCCTTCCAGAGACTGTCCCAGCAGACCGTGCAATCCTGGCTGCCAATATGGAAACCGCGCTCAATATCGTCTGGGATGCCGGCATCATGCCAGGCGACAAGGTCGCCGTCTTCGGCGCGGGCGTGGTCGGAAGCCTTATCGCCTTCATCGCCTCCGGCATTGTCGGCACCGAAACCTTGCTTGTCGATCGCGATCCCGGCCGCGCCCGCCTTGCCGCAAAACTCGGGCTGGGTTTCGTCGAGGCCTCGGCGCTTGAGGGCGAGTTTGATGTTCTGATCAACGCCTCCGGATCTTCCGAGGCGTTGGAAAGCGCCATCCGTCATGCCGGTATGGAAGCACGCATCGTCGAAGCCAGCTGGTACGGCGACAGGCAGGCCAGCATCCCTCTCGGCGGCGCCTTCCATTCCCGCCGGCTGCAAATCGTCAGCTCGCAAGTCGGGGCCATTTCCGCCATTCGACGCCCGCGCTGGAGCTTTGACCGTCGCATGGCCAAGGCGCTCGAGCTTTTGGCCGATACACGGCTTGATGCCCTGATTTCCGGGGAAACCGATTTCCGCGACCTTGAAGCCGCTTATCCGCATATCCTGTCCTCGCAAGATACCCTGTGCCACCGCATCCGCTACAGTTGAAAAGAGAAACCATGTTTGCCGTTGAAGTTCGTGACCACATCATGATCGCCCACAGTCTGCCACGTCCCGTCTTCGGCCCTGCCCAGGGCATGCACGGCGCAACCTTTGTCGTCGATGCTGCGTTTTTCACCCGCGATGTCGATGAGGATGGCCTGGCAGTCGATATCGGCGCGGCAAGCACGGTACTGACAGAAACCTTGAAGCCGCTGAACTATCAGAACCTCGATGAAATCGCCGTCTTCAAGGGTAAGGTCACGACAACAGAGGTGATCGCCAAATACATATTCGACCAGCTCGCGCAGGCCGTCGCCGACAAGCGGCTCGGCCCGGGCAGCCATCGTATCTGCAAGCTGAAGATCACACTGCACGAATCCCATGCAGCCCGCGGCTGGTACGAGGCCGACCTTTGAGGCGCAGGCTGACATTCGCCTATCCCGGAGCGCTCGATCTCAATACCGGCGGTTATGCCTATGACCGCCGCGTGATCGAAAAGCTTCGTGCAACCGACTGGACAATTGAGCTGTTGGGTCTGGGTGACGGCTTTCCGTTTCCCTCAGCGCAGACGCTGGCTGCCGCCGAAGAGCGGCTTTCCGCGCTTGAGGATGACCAGCTACTGCTGATCGACGGACTGGCTTATGGTGTGCTGGACAATTGGGCGCGACAGCATGCGCAGCGCGTGAACATCGTCGCACTTGTCCACCATCCGCTTGCGCTGGAGACCGGGCTGGACGACAGCCAGCAGCAGATCTTTCGGGCATCAGAGACAGCGGCCTTGTCGTTTGCACGTCATGTCATCGTCACTTCGCCGATGACCGCGCGCGAACTTGTCAGCCGATACGGAGTCGCAGAGGCCAATATAACCGTCTCCTTGCCCGGTACTGATAGGGGCCCGCCTGCCAAGGGCGACGGCGAGCCGCCGAGGATCCTGTCGATCGGGACGCTCTCGCCCCGCAAGGGGCATGACGTGCTGATTGCCGCCCTGAAGGCAAACGCGGATCTTGACTGGCAAGCCCGCATCGTCGGCAGCCGAGATCTGGATCCGAAAACCACAGAGGCACTGGAAGAGCAGATTAAAGCGCTTGGCCTATCCGACCGGATCACCCTTGCCGGGGAATGTGAAGACAGTCGGCTTGAGCTTGCAAAGGCCGATATCTTCGCGCTTGCCAGCCGCTATGAAGGCTATGGCATGGTGTTTGCCGAAGCCCTGTCGCAAGGCGTGCCGATCGTCGCCTGCCATGCCGGCGCCGTGCCCGACGTGGTGCCCGAAGACGCAGGTATCCTGGTATCCGTCGATGATGTGGCAGCCTTTGCCGCAGCCCTTCGCCGGCTGCTGCTCAACCCGGACGAGCGTCGCTCGCGCGCCCGGGCGGCAGCCAAAGCCGGTGCCCTCCTGCCGAACTGGGACAATACGGCAGCACGCATAGCCCAAGCCCTGGATAAAATCCGATGAGTGGTTTCGACAAGGACTGGTTGGCGCTTCGGGAACCTGCGGATCGCAGGGCTCGGGCCGAAGACCTGATCGACCGCCTCTGTGTGCATCTTGTTGCAGCCAAACCCCATCGCGCCTTGCTGGATATCGGCTGTGGCACGGGGTCGACTTTTCGGACCCTGTCTTCGTTCGTGCCGCCGGACACCAAGTGGCATTTGCTCGACTATGATCCGCTGTTGCTTGCCGAAGCAGAACGGCGGATCGGCGCAAAACCGACCATCCGCTTCCAGCAGCATGATCTGAATGACCTGGAAAGCCTACCGCTCGACAGCGTAACGGTCGTCACCGCGTCTGCGCTTTTCGACCTCTGTTCCGCGGACTTCTGCAATCGCTTCATCGAGACGATCAGCCAGCGTGGCACCGGGCTCTACGCGGCGCTGAACTATGATGGCGTGATGCACTGGAGCCGGCCACATCCACTTGACGAACAGGTGGTTGCCGACTTCAATCGCCACCAGCGCGTCGACAAGGGTTTCGGTCCTGCCCTTGGGCCGGACGCGACACAGCACCTTCGTCTCGGTCTGGAGTGGAGCGGCTACATCGTCCGCGTCGCTCCCAGTCCGTGGGTGCTCGGGCCTAATGAAGCAAGACTGCAGGAGGAACTCTTGCGCGGCATGCGCCCTCCTCTGGTCGAGATCGGCAATCTGTCCCTCACCCAGATCCGCGATTGGCTGGATTTCCGGCTGGCAAGCATTGCGGCTGCCGACAGCTCATGCGTGGTCGGGCACACGGATCTCATCGCGCTGCGCCGACGCTAACGCCTTCCCTTCGTCCGGTCGAAGCCGGCAGTCGAACAGGGTGTCACTGCCGAGATTGTAGACGGTGGCCTTTGGCCGCGTCGCACCAGACAACTGGTCAATCGGCGGCAGGCAGATGCCGGTCGGACCGGAGCCAATGATCAATGGTGCAATCGCCACATGCAGCCGATCGACAAGCCCACCTGCGATAAACCGTGCAATGGTGCGGGCGCCGCCCTCGACCAGAATGCGGCCAAGGCCGCGTTCACCCAACACATCGATGATCTCGCGGGGATCGAGCCCGGTTGCGCGGCGACGAATGCGGATGACGTCGGCGCGGTAGCGCTTGTGCGAAGCGTCATGTGCCTGCAACAGGATGACCGGAGCGCCGCTATCGTCAAACAGGCTCTCCTCGCCGGAGAGTTCGGCGCGACAGTCGATGATGACACGCACGGGATCCGGGCCGTCGACGGCGCGCACCGACAGTCTCGGATCATCGCATTTGACGGTGCCCACACCCACGATCACCGCATCCACCAGCGCCCGGCAGCGATGCAGATGCGCAATGCCGTCGGGACCGGATATGTCGCGGGCATCGCCGGTTGGCGTGGCCACACGGCCGTCGAGCGATTGACCGACCTGCGCCAGCACGAAAGGCTCGCTAGCGGTTGCAATCGGACCATAAAGTGCCACGGCTGGCTCGCAGTCCAGACCGTACGCAAGGCCGCTCCTTCCGCGCAAGGCGAGAATCCTTGCCCACAGTCCGTCATTCATTTCGATCATTCGCATGCGTGCCAGTCCTGCGATCTGCTAGAGGATGCGATACAAGGTTTCGTCGCGTCGGATGACGTGATGGAAGACGACCGCTGCAAAATGCAACGCAAACAGCGTCAAAAGGATCCAGGCGCTCCATTGATGAATGGCCGACAGCGTGGCCGCTACATCCGGGGTCTTGCCGATCGGGCTCCAGACCGGGATCAGCCCGAACCAGGTGAGCGGAAAGCCATGGGCATTGGTGGCGAGGAAACCGCTGACCGGCATGATGATGAGGAAAACATAGAGCAGGCCATGCACGAGGCCGGCCACCAGCCGCTCAAGCGCCGGACCTTCGATCGGCGGCATGGTGCCCGTCAGCCGCGCGCCTATGCGCAAAAGCATCAGCCAGAGAACCAGAAAGCCGATGCTTTCATGCACCACATAGAAATCGAGCTTCACCGCGTCCTTGACGAAACCGATCATCAGGCCAAGTGGCCACGTGGCGAGGACCAGTCCGGCAATGATCCAATGCAGAAGGCGCAAGCCCGACGGATATCTGCCTTCTTCCCCAAGCTCTTCTCCAGGCTTTGCCATCAGGATCAATTCGCTCCCGCAGTACCGGGCATCAGATGCCCCTCCGCATCTGATTGCATGCGTTGATTTATCAGTGAAATAGGATGATCCGCTTCCGCGGCAATGTAAACAGCACCGGCTTATGCTGCCCGCCCGGTCACACTCTGGTGATCAGGCAGCGCCCCGCAAGCATGGATAAAGGCAATGTTCAGAGGGTCGCCGGCGCCCGCTGGAAAAACACGTAGGATCCCTTGGCGACCTTGAAGATATCGCAGTTGCGCCGCACCTTGCCGCCCTCTTCCAGGCGGAATACACCGAGCGAGCCGGAGAAACCTTCAGGCGCGGTCATGCGATCGACGAGAAAGGCATCGTCGCCGTAGTTGCTGACCAGCCCGACTGCCATTGCCATCGCATCAAAGCCGTAGCCGGCCTGGGTCGATGCCGGCATGCCATAGCTTGTCATGTAGCTCTTGCCGATACGGGCCTGGATATTCTGGTCGTAGCGGCAGACGATGGCGCCGGTCATCTTGGGATCGGAAAGATCCGGTCCTGTCAGCACCGTGCTTGCGACAATGCGGCGCCCGGGCCTCGGCGGCTTTGCCAGATCGGTTTTCTTCAACAGATCGCCAGGCGTCTTCACACCCGGCATCAGCACGACCATGTCGGCCTTGTTCCAGGCGGCAAGCTGCTTGGCAGGCACTTGGCCGCCGGCAAGCTCGATGATCGGCTCGACCGAGCCGCCAAAGGCCTTGATCTGCCTCGCAATACGCTCCGCCTCGATTTTCTCGGCCGGCGACGACGCCAGGATCACCGCATGGGTCGAGCCTTCCGCCATGGCGAAGGAGGCGCCTTCGACCAGTCCGTCGACCGGACTGGAGACGAAGGAAAAGACATCCGGCGGCAACGTCACGTCGTTCATCTGGAACGATATGACGGGGATCTGCCGATCGCCGAACGAACGTTTGATCGCTTCGAATTCCGGGCCGCGGGCGGTGGTGATCAGGAGACCGATATTCTGGCTTGCCAGCGATTTCGCCGCCGCCTCGATTGCCTCGGGTTTTTCCTGGGTTTCGAGCATGGTCAGCTTGACCTTCTCAGTCCCAAGAGAATTGACGGCAAGGGCCGCACCATCGCGATATTCGCTGTCGGCCTGGCGGCTCGGCTGGTCATTGCGCCGCACGCCGAGATAGCCGATGCGCACGGGACCTGCACCCAGTGTCTGATTGTAGAGACCGGTATTGCCGGCGACGGCAACCGTTGCGGCTGCCCCGCCAGCCGCTGCCTTGTCGGCTTCCGTCGGCTTGAGAGCGTCGGTCTGGCAACCTGCCAGACCGACGAGAGTGATAGCAACGAGGGGGAGATGGGCCAAACCTCCGCGCATGCTTCGAACTCGACCCATCTTCATGCTGTCCCCACCCCGTGTATTTCTGATTGCCCTTGTTTAACCACCAGTGGTGATCAGAGGCAAGGATCAGACCTGCTGTTCGACTGGCTTATGCGTGCTGTCATCGAACAAGATGCGGATCGCCTCATTGGTGTGGGTGTAGTTCTGCAGTACCGCGACCGTGTTCCAGTTGTTGCCACCGCCATTTGTATCGACCTGCAGCAAAGTATCGCTGCCACTCTGCACAGCCTTGACATAACCCGATGTCTCAAGATCGGTCGTTTTGCTGATGCCGTCCAGCAACGCGGTGAGATCAATCGTGTCTTCGGAGGCGTTGAAGTCCGTGATCACGTCCACAGCGTTCAGATCGCTCAGGATGAACGTGTCACTGCCTGCACCGCCTGTAAGGTAGTCGATGCCTGTGCCGCCGGAAAGATCGTCGTTGCCGGATCCACCCACCAGGATATCGTTGCCAGATTCGCCGGACAAGAAGTCGTTGCCCGCTCCACCCAGCAATACATCATTGCCATCGTAACCATAGAGCGTGTCATTTCCGGCACCGCCATCGAGAAAATCGTTGCCGGTCCAGCCATCGAGAAAATCGTCGCCACCCATACCATAGATAGCGTCGTCGCCAGAACCACCGTCAATGTTGTTATCATCAGAGTAGCCGACAACAACATCATCACCCGCACCAGCTTGCACCTGATCTTTGATCCCGCTGCTGACAATGTTGATCACATCGCCATCGCCGTTGCGGTCGTTGGCATAATCCAACGAACCCGAATTGTTCCAGTTGCCATTGTTCTGGATATTGAAGGTTGTGCCTGCACTTTCGATCGCGCTGAAGGCTACATAGGTAGTCTGAGCGACGCCATTGGTGGTTGCCGTCACCTGGTAGACATACAGGCCTGTGTCGCCATTGGAGTCGTAGTTCCACCAGCTCCCATAATCGCTACGAGGATTGCCTTCGATCATCTTGCCGTCCGTCGACAGCCACGGCGTGTCAGTTGCCGAGACAACCGAGTAGGAATACTTGGTGGCACTCGTCACGCCGGTGAACAGCTTGGATGAGTCAAAGTTGATGGAATTTGGCGAGTCGTTGCTGTCGACAAAAGCGTAGCGACCAGTTGCGCTGGTGCTCTCGTTGACGGTTACTGGCGAGGCTTCAGCAGCACCCGTCACAGTCACCTTGATAACCTCGCTGTCCGAGCCATCGATCGACTTGATCGTCAGGCTCTCCGTGACCTTCTGGCCAGCCGTCAGCGCTTGGGTTGCTGCCAGCGTATTGTCCAGCGTGTAGACCCATTTGCCATTGGAAGCATCGAAGGTGAAAGAACCATAGGTACCCTTCAGTTCGCTCGCAGTCGGTGCCGCAAAGCCAGCCTGGCCAGCATCCACATCGCTTACAGCCAGTGTACCTGTGGCCGTGTTGGTCGCCGCATCTTCAGTCACATCGCCGGTCGCAGTGCCAGTGATCGCTGCGACGTCATTGGCACCCGTAACAGTGACCGTAATCGTCTCGCTATCAGAACCATCGAGCGACTTGACCGTCAGGGTTTCCGTAACCTTCTGGCCGGCCACAAGAGCCTGTGTCGCAGCCGATGCATTGTCGAGGGTGTAGACCCACTTGCCGTTCGACGCATCGAAGGTGAAATTGCCGTATGTGCCCTTCAATTCGCTTGTAGTCGGGACCGTGAACGATGCCTGGCCGGCATCGACATCGCTGACACTGAGTGTGCCAGTTACTGTGTTCTCCGACGCATTCTCAATCACAGCACCGACCGCATTGCCGGTAATGTTTGCGACATCATTGGCGCCCGTCACAGTGACCGTGATCGTCTCGCTGTCGGAACCGTCGAGCGACTTCACCGTCAGGGTCTCTGTAACCTTCTGACCGGCCACGAGAGCCTGTGTTGCAGCCAATGTGTTGTCGAGGGTATAGACCCATTTGCCGTTCGAGGCATCGAAGGTGAAGGCGCCGTAGGTACCCTTCAGTTCACTTGTGGTCGGAACCTTGAAGCCTGCCTGACCGGCGTCCGCATCGGTTACGCTGAGCGTGCCGCTCGCTGTGTTGGAGGCATCATTCTCGTTGACGGCGCCAGCGACATTGCCGGTGATCACAGCGGTATCATCCGTGCCGTTGATCGTCACACTGATGGTTTCGGTTGCCGTGCCATCGACTGACTTGACCGTCAGTGTGTCAATCAGGCTCTTGCCGGTCACCAATCCCTGGACAGCTGCATTGGTGTTGTCGAGCGTATACTTCCAGGCACCCGTCGCCGTGTCGAGCGTGAAGCTGCCGTACTTTCCGGCAAGCGACGCCGGGGCTGCGAGCTGGTTCTCGCCCGTATCCCTGTCGGAAACGGTGAGTGTACCTTCTGCAGTCTGGCCGCCATCTTCCGTGACCGAGCCACTCCTGCTGCCGCCGATCGATGCACCGTCATTGGTGCCGGTCACCTTCACCTCAACCAAGGCGGTGGTTCCATCGACAGCCTTGACTGTCAGCGTTTCGGTGACCACCTGGCCTGCCTTCAAAGCCTGTGTGGCGGCAAGGGTGTTGTCGAGACGGTATTCCCACTTGCCGCTGTTCTGATTGAACGTGAACTTGCCGTAGGTGCCGTTCAGCGCATTACCTTCGATCTTGACGAATTCGGCTTCGCGATGGTCGACGTCCTTGATGTCGAGAACGCCCGATGCGTAGGACGCGACGTCTTCGACAACTGCGCCCGTCTTTGTGCCGGTGATTTGAGCCGGATCATTCGTGCCGTTGATGGTGACCTTGATCACCTGGCTATCAGTGCCATCGAACGAGCGTACCGTCAGGCTGTCGCTAACCGTGTCGCCGGCGCCGAGCGCCTGAACCTTGCTGTTGTCGACCTTGTAGGTCCATTCGCCGGTCGTGGCGTTGAAGGTGAACTTGCCGTAGGTGCCGTCCAGAGCCCAGCTCGAAACCGACTGGAACTTGGCTTCGCCAGCATCGACATCGCTGACCGACAGTGTGCCGCCAGCTGTCTGGACGCCGTCTTCGATAACGATACCATCAGCCTTGCCGGAGATGACCGCGTTGTCATTGGTGCCGCTGACCAGGACATAGACGGTGTGGCTGTCGGTGCCGTCAGCCGACCAGACAGTCAGCGTGTCATAGACTTCCTTGCCGCCATTCAGCGCCTGGGTTGCCGAACGAGCGTTGTCGATCGTGTAATACCATTCGCCGGTCTGCTTGTTGAACTGGAAGGTACCATAGGTACCGTTGAGTTCAGCCGAAGTTGGCTGCTTGAACACTGCTTCGCCCTGATCAACATCCTTGATGTCGAGGTCGCCGGAAGCCACTTTTTCAGAATTGTAGGTGCCGTCTTCCCTGACGTAGCCAAGGTCGTTCCACCAGTCGGCGCTAATGGTCGCCGCATCGTTCGTACCGGTCACCGTAACGGTGATGTCCTGGGTGACCGTACCGCCCTTGCCGTCGGAGATCGTGACAGTGAAGGTTTCTTTCGCGGTGTCGCCTTCGCCCAGATACTGAACCTTGGCGTTATCGACCTTGTAGGTCCAGGTTAAGCTTCCGTTCTCTGTCGTGTCACTTTCAGTCACCACGCCCAGCGTCAGCTTGCCGCCGAGCGAGTTGCTCTTCGAGCCAGACACATTGAGCGTGTGGGTGTCGATCAGGTCGACATCCTTGAACGTGATCACGCCAGTGTCTGTCAGTTCCGGCTTCGAGGCATCTTCCTTTGCCGCGCCAACGGCGTCGGTCATGTCGGCAACAAGGACAGGCGCATCATTCGTGCCGACAATATTGACGGTCACGGTCTGGGTGACAGTGCCACCATTCTTGTCGTCGAGCGTGATCGTGTAGGTCTGGGTCAGCGTCTGGCCAGCAGCGAGATAATTGACCTTGGAGTCGTCGACCTTGAACGACCAACTGACGGTGCCCTTGCCGTCATTGGTCGAGTCGTTGCTGACATTGGCCTGGAACGTACCGAGGTAGGTTTCGTTTGAAGCCACGGAAACCGTATGCTTGTCCGATGCATCGACATCGGTGAAGTCGATTTCGCCCGAAGCCTTGAGCTCTGTGGACACTACCGGGGGCCTGCCATGACCATGGTCGTGGCCGTGGCCGTCGTTGCCGCCTTCAAACTTGCCCTCGGTCAGGGTTGTGCTGGTGTCGCCACCCGAGACGAAGACCGGCTTGTCGTTGGTGCCGGTGATGGTCACGGTGATCTTCTGGCTGTCGGTGCCATCGGCCGACCAGACGGTCAGGGTTTCGGTGACCGTCTCGCCGGCGGCCAGCTTCTGGACCTTGTCGGTGGCAGCCTGGTAGGTCCACTCGCCTGTCTTGGCATTGAAGGCGAACGCGCCGTAGTTGCCCTTGAGGCTGTTGCCAGACGGTGCGTCGAACACCGCTTCGCCGGTATCGACATCCGTGACGCTGAGCTTGCCGCCGGTCGTCATCTTGACGTCTTCGGTGATCGTGCCGGCGCTTTCGCCGGAAATCACGGCAATGTCGTTGGTGCCATTTACATAGACCGTGATCGTATGGCTGTCGGTGCCATCCTTCGAATAGACGGTCAGTGTGTCTTCAGCGACCTTCCAGCCATTGAGAGCCTGGGTGGCTGCGAGCTTGTTGTTGATGGCATAGGACCATTGGCCTGTTTCGGCGTTGAAGGTGAAGGTGCCGTAGGTGCCTTCGAGGGATTCCGGCGCCTGGAACACGGCTTCGCCCTGATCCACGTCCTTGATGTCGAGGTCGCCCGAGGCCGTCTTTTCGCTGTTCCACTTGCCGTCTTCGACAACAACACCCCAGTCGTCGCCGGCCCACCAGTTGGCGGTAATCTCGGCGCGGTCATTGGTGCCGACCAGCGTGATCGTGACGTCCTGGGTAACGGTCGCGCCAGAGCTGTCCACCAGCGAAACGGTATAGGTCTGGACGAGCGTGTCGCCGGCACCGAGGAAATCGATAGCCTTGTCGTCAACAGTAAACTTCCAGGTGATCTGACCGGCATTGTCACCGGTGGCAGCATCGGAGATCGATGCGACGAATTTGCCGAGATAGGCTTCGCCCTTGGCAGCAGCAGTAACAGTATGCGTGTTCGTGTCGTCTGCGTCGGAGAAATTGATCACGCCGGTCGCCGAATGCGCCTTTGCAGGACCGCCCCAGTCGCCGCCGTGGCGCTCGTCGCCGCCCTTGTCGAAGCCGTGCGGTGTTTCGTCACGACCGCGGCCATCAACGAATTCGGTGATGGTTGACGCTGTGGTGCCCTCGCCGATCACGGGAGCATCGTTGGTGCCGGTGATGGTGATCGTGACAATCTCGCTATCGGAATTGTTCGCGGTTGCCGAGCTATCGGTGACGGTCACACGGAACGACAGTGTGACTGTTTCACCAGCAGCCAGGAACTGGACGAGATCGTTGTCAATCGAATAGGTCCAGCCGGAGCCATCCTCGGCTAGCGCAAAACCTTCTTCGAGGGCAGTTGCCTGTGCCGGATCCAGTTCAGAACCGTCTGCACTCCAAGCGGCGGCGCCATCCAGAACAAAGCTCAAGGTGTGGGTATCGATCAAGTCCACATCCGTGAACGACAGCGAGCCCGACGTGGAGAGGGTTGCGCTTTCTTCGATGGCAGCAACCTTTTCCATCGGCTCATCGCCGGGCAATTCGATAACGCCGCCAAACACGTCTTCGGTCAGAAAACCGGCGTTCTCGACTGTCAGCACCGGCGCATCATTGGTCCCGATGATGTTGACCGTAATCGTCTGCTGAACCGGCAGGCCGTTGCGGTCTGCGATGGTGATGACATAGGACTGGGTCAGGGTCTGGCCCTGAGCAAGGAAATCGATCGCATTGTCCGCAACCGCAAAGGTCCATGTGACAGTGCCCTGACCGTCAAAGGTCGCGCTGTCGGTAATGACTGCGGTGAAGTTGCCGAGATAGCCTTCGCCAACGGCTGCAGCCGTGACTGTGTGCACGTCGCCGAGATCTACATCCGTGAAGGTGATTGTACCAGTGGCGGTTTGATCGGCATTGCCGATTTCGCCTTCCGAAAGATCAACCGCCTCGGTCACGCTGCCTGCGCCACCGTTGGAGGCAGACAGGATCACCGGCGCATCATTTGCATCGACCAGTTGCTCGTCTTCGCCGCCATTGCCGTCATCGACCTGGTCCGTGCCGGAAAGAAGCGAAATCGTATCGCCGGCATCGCCGATATCGCCGGAACCCTCAGCAAAATTGCCACCAGCGCTGCCGCTGTTGCTGACAACGGAAACGGCGCCATCCGGGCCGGCGGCAACATTGATGCCATTGGCCTGAAGTGCTGCGACCAGAACCTGCTGGGGAACTTCGACCGAGCCAATCAGGAATGTCGGAACATTCAGCGCACCGCCTTCGATGACGATCCGGGTGCCATCGGCCTGGACGAGAATGATGTCGTTGCCGTCGATCTCGATGTTGTCGAGCGAAACACCGACCGGCAGCGTGATCATGTTTGCCGCGTCGGCAACGAAGCGCGTGGCGACTGGATTGGACTGACCATTGGACGGAACGCCGATTGCTGCGCCGGTAGCCGGATCAACGAAAGCCGGATCCTGGCTGTTGGCCTGCGCAACTTCAACGGAAGCTGCGGGCGACTGAGAACCGTCAGCAATATACTCGGCTTCAACTTCAATGTTTTCGTTCGAAACGTTGCGATCCAGCATGGTGAACTCCTGATTAATTTAACCAGACGTAAACCATTGAATATTGGACAGCACAACGAACAAAACTGGGTGGAATTTGGTTAAAGCATAACTTAATATGCCTTATTCGAAGCTATCTGTTCTTTGGTTAATCTTGATGCATAACCTGATATCCGTTTTTGCTGATTAGAATGGTCTGTGCCCGTTTGGCTCACTTAACGGCAGCTTGGCCACCACGACCTTGATTCATAATATAAAATTTTACACAAATGCCACCACGGATATTATATAAGAATAATCTAAGTCTATTTTAGAAATTTTTGGAGCTTAAATGTAGATTTCTCCCACAACACGGAGAAAGACATGCGGTTCTCAACAAGTAAAAAACTAATAAAAAGAATAGCAACGACTGCCGTCCTGTCTCTTCCGCTCGCGGGTGCCATGGTGCCCTCGGCTTTCGCCATGCCGAACCGCCTTCCCGACGTCAGCCTTGGCTATGTGTTGCGCTCGGAAAGTCAGCTCATGCTGTCAGAAGTGATCTATGCCCGCATGACGGCTGCCATGCAGCCCGAAGCGGCTATGCCGAGAGTATCGCCGGCCAGGGCAATGCCGGATAACCCGGTGAAAAAGCCAGCATCTTCAGCGGTCTTCGCTTCGGTCACCATACCGTTCGGCAAACTGCCCGTGACAGCCAACTGGCAGCGCGTTCGTGCGCAACTGGCCATGCCCGAAATCTCGGCTTGTGCTGGAAATGACAATGGTACGCAGTGTTCAGCCAATCAGAAACGACTTGTCCAGGTGCTGGCAAGCGCCAAGCAGATGCCCTTCCAGGAACGCCTGAGCTATGTCAGCAATGCCATCAACAGCATGATCGCCTACACGTCTGACGAGAAGCAATACGGCAAGATGGACCATTGGTCCGCACCCGCCAAGACCCTGGCCACCGGCAAGGGTGATTGCGAAGATTATGCGATCCTGAAGATGGCCGCCCTGAAGGCGCTGGGTATTCCGGACGGCAGCATGTCGATCGTCGTTTTGCGCGTAACCGACCGCAACATCTACCATGCCGTCCTGGCGGTCTCCACCGCGCAGGGACACTACATTCTCGACAATCTGCGCCGCAATGCCGGTCTAGATACAAGCTATCGCACATATCAGCCGCTCTACTCGATGAGTGGCAATCGCTCATGGATCCACGGCTTCATCAATGAGGGCGAGGCAATCGCTGCGCAGACCGTTGATTTCAATTCCGTCCCGGGTTGATCTCCGGTCGCAATATTCTGTCTGCGGAAAGCTACGGGATCAGTTGATCAGAAATCCAATGATGGCCCCGCCCTCGGCGGGGTCGGCGAGCACAGCGTTCATCCGGCCACGCAGGGCCTTTTGCTGTGCCACGATCGTGTAGTTCACCACGATCGGATTTTGCGGATCATCCTTGAGACGGGCCACCAGCCCTTCGAAGGGAATGTCGAGCTGCAGCTTCAGGCCACTTCCGATCACATCGGACGACAGTGGCGAAAGTCGCGCCTGCAGAAGCGTCAGAAAAGCCGAATTATACGATATGATCTTCTTGTCGCTCGACAAGGCAAAAGCGGGAGCCGGACTGCCGGCAACCACGCCCAGCGTCAACTTGACGTCGCGGGCTGCCTTGCGCTCGTTGTATCGCTTGCGCATGGATTCCAGCACGCCGAGACGCACTGCACCAGTTGCGTTGTCGAGCATCGGGTAGCGTTCGGAATATTCCTCGATAAGGTCGCCGACGCGTTTGCCCTCTTCGCCGGCAATCTCTGCCAGCGAAGTCCAGAATGCATTCTCCAGCCTGATACCGCGACGCGATCCATTGGCCGTGACCGCGCGAAAAATCAGCTTGGCGCTGTCTTCCGGCTGATCCGAACTTGCTTTGAAGATTGTTCGCCCCATCACCGCTCCCGCAACGCTTCTTGCCGCGCCTTGATGATCGGCTTGAGCAGATAGGTCAGCACCGTTTTCTTGCCGGTGATAATATCGACGGATGCCACCATCCCCGGCGTGATCGGATAGCTCTTACCATCCTTCTCGAGCGCTGCCTTGTCGGTGCGCACGCGCACCTGGTAAAAGGCGTCGCCCGTTTCCTGGTCGACGAGACTGTCGGCAGACACCGTTTCGACCTTGCCCGGAAGACCGCCATAGACCGTATAGTCATAGGCGGTAATCTTGATGACTGCGTGCTGTCCCGGGCGCACAAATGCAACGTCCGATGGCGACAGCCGCGCTTCGATCAAGAGGATGTCCGATGTCGGAACGACACCCGCGACCACAGCGCCGGCGTTCACATAGGCGCCAACCGTATTGATATCCATTGTGTTGACGATGCCATCCACCGGCGAGCGGATATCGGTATTGCTCACCCGGCTTTCAGCACCCTTGATCGTCTCGTCGATGACCGACAACTGCGAAAGCGCTTCCGTCTTGGCGACAAGTGCTTCCTGTTGGGTCTGCAGCTTGACTTCCTCGACCTGCAACTGCGCTTCGCTAGCCGCACGCTGAATACGGTCAAGCGTTTCGGCGTAAAGCTTGAGCTGGCCTTCATTATCGGCCACTTCCTTCTGCACACGCAAAAGGTCGGTCTGAGCCGCGAGTTTCTTGGCAACGATCGGCGCCAGGATCGCTTCTTCCTTGCGCGTGATCGCGAGATTTGTCTGCAGGCGCGCAATGTTTTCGCGTGTTTCAGACACTTCCTTGAGGCGCTGTTCGTAACGCTCGACAAGGACGGAGCGCTTGTTGAGATAGGTATCCGAGCGCGCCTGCAACAAGCGGGCCTCGTTGTCGCAAATCAGCGGTGCGGTCTTGGCAATTTCGTCGGGGCACGGGTAGGTCGCGGTAAAACTGCCGGTCTGCTCGAGATCCAGACGTGCGATCTGTGCCATCAGGGAACGGGCCTTGGCCCGTGCTTCGCCAAGAGAGGACGCCGTCATCGTGTCATCGAGCCGCACCAGAAGGTCACCCTTCTTGACAACCTGTCCAACCTGGACAGCGATTTCCTGGACGATGCCCGGCTCGCTCGACTGGATGATCTGCGTCTTGGACACAGGAATGACCTTGCCGACACCGCGCGAGATTTCCTCAAGCTCGGCAAATGCCGCCCAGGTCACGAAGGTGACAAGAAGTGCCGCAAAGACGTAAAGCGTCAGCCGCGGTGCCCAGGCTTGCCGCTCGACATTCTGGCTCTCCGTATCTGACGAGCCACCCAGATTGAATGGCATCTTTATGTTCAGCAGCGCGGAGAAGTCTGGAAAATTGAACATCGCTCAACCCCGCGCCCGGGCCGGCACCGCGCCTGCCTTGAGACCTTCGATCACCTGGTTCTTCGGTCCATCGCTGATCAATCGTCCCTGTTCGAGGACAATCAGCCGGTCAACCAGCGCCAGCATGCTGTAGCGATGCGTGGAAACGAGTAGCGTCACATCTGTAGGGAAACACTTGAGCAATTTGTCGATCAGCTCTTTTTCACTGGCCATGTCCATCGAACCCGATGGCTCGTCCAGAAAGACGATCGAAGGCTTGCGTAGCATGATGCGCGCAATGGCGATTGCCGCCCGCTGACCGCCGGACAAAAGGTTGCCACGCTCGCCGACCGGCATGTCATAGCCTCGCGGATGACGGGAGACGAAACTGTCGACGCCGGCGATCTTTGCAGCCTCGATGATTTGCTCGTCCGTCGCCGTCGGTGCGGCCATCAGAAGGTTGTCCTTGACCGTGCCGGAAAACAGGTCGGAATTTTGCGACACGAAGGCGATCGCACTGCGGACCACGGCCGGATGATACTGCCTGATGTCAACGCCATCGATCAGGACGCGACCGGAACCCGTTGTATAGAGGCCGGAAATCAGCCGTCCCATCGTCGTCTTGCCGGAACCGACACGACCAATGATGCCGACTTTTTCACCGGGCTGGATGGTGAAATTGATATTGTTGATCACCTGGTGATCTGTACCGGGATAGGAAAAACCGACATTGTGGAAGGTCAGCGCGCCGCTATTGATCGTGCGGTTGACGAAGCCGGTGGTCGATGGACGGTCCTCGTCCTGCGCCATGATTTCATCAAGAATGCGCAGTGACAGAAACGCCTGGCGCATACGCGCCAATGTCAGCGCCAATTGGCCGAGTGGTGCAACAGCGCGCCCGGCCAGCATTGTCGTCGCGACGATCGCGCCGGAGGTAATATTGCCCGCCGCGAATTCATAGGCACCGGCCAGGATGATCACCACCGTCACCAATTGCTGGATGAACTGCGTGATATTGGCCGCCCAGGCCGAGATATGTTTGATTTCCTCGGATGTATGCGACGCATTCTTGGCCAGCGTGTGCCAACGGCGCAGCAACGTGGCTTCCGCATTGAGAAGCTTGATAGTTTCCAGTGCCGAAATCGACTCAATCAGCAGGGATTGACGCTGGGACGCTTCGTTCAGCGCGGCTCCCATCACCCGGCCGATCTTGATCTGCGCATAATAGCCGATCGCCGCGACAATAAAGAATGCAGCCAGCGGCACAACGGCGATCCAGCCGATGATGATATAGATGACCGCCACGAACATGAAGACGAAGACGCAGTCGATGGCCACGCTGATCGTGTTCGATGTGAAGAACTCCCGGACAAATTCATACTGCGAAACGCGGTTGGCGTATTCGCCCGTCGACATCGGTCGCGACTTCAGCGACGTGTTGAGGATTTTGTCGAAAAGTTTGTAGGAAAGCTTGAGATCCGCCTTGCGACCGGCAAAATCGATCGTTGCAGCGCGGATGGACTTCAAGATGAAGTCGAAAAGGATTGCCCCCGAGACACCGATGGCCAGAACCCAGAGGGTCGCGACCGCCTTGTTGGGCAGCACCCGGTCATAAACATTCATCGTGAACAATGGTGCCGTCAGCGCCAACACATTGATCAGGAAGGTGGCCAGCGCCACATCCAGATATGAGCGCCAGAAGGGCTTGAGAATGGCACGCAGCCAATGGACGCGATCGATCTCTTCGGCCGTGCCCGTGACACCCGCTTCGCTGTCGTTCTGATAGACGGCAGCAAAGGAAAATGCGGAAACCACCGGCTTCTGCAGGACTTCGGCAAAGGTAACTCGCGTGCCGTCGCCACAGAGCATGGATAATCCATGCGCGTCTTCCTCAAGCAGCACCATCGACGTGCGGTCTGCAAAGAGCAGCATCAGCGGCAGTTCGAAGGCGCGGCGACGAAGTTCATCGACCGTGACCTGATGGGCGTCAAGACCGATACGGCTCGCCAGCCGCTCCACTTCCTCATAGCTGGGAGCCTGAGGATCGAATGGTACACCGGAGAAAAGGAGAATATCGGCCGTTGGCCGGTTCATGAAACCGGCCAAGGCGCGAAAGGACGCGGTAAACTCGTTGGTCATCAGGCTGAGCCTACCATTCTAAGATACCGTTCCTGATCTACCGACGCTTCGCTCAGTCGTTGGCTGTGGCGAAGAGATCGATCGGGAGGCCGGCATTCTGCTTCGAGACCAAACGCTTCTGCTGGGGCTCGCCGCCGGAACGGACCTTGAACTCGCTGCGCGCATAAGCATCGTTCTGCTTCGGCGGCGTGATGTTCATGGCCTTCAAAAGGCTGCCAGTCGAAGCGAGCAGGCGATATTCGGCAAACAGCGATGCATATTGTGCCGTCATCGAAAGAACATTGACATTGTACTTGGTGTTCTGCGCACCGAGTACGTCGAGCAGCGAACGCTGGCCGATATTCAACTGTTCACGATAGCTCGACACCAGCTGCGCATTGACATTCGACTGCTGCTTGAGCAGGCCGGCAAGTTCACGCTGCTGGATACGACGATCCCAGGACAGGCGCACGGCTTCGTCGACTTCGCGATGGGCAGAGTCGAGTGCGAAGCGCTGTTCGCCCGCGCGGCGGATCTGCTCTTCTTCGCGTGCCTGATCGATGCCGCCCCGATAGAGGTTCCAGCGAGCGACGAGACGAATCTGAGCATCGGTGGTGCGGCCTTCGTCGCCACCGGTGTCCGTGCCGGTGACCAAACGGCCTTCGGCGGAAACTTCCGGCAGATAGTTATTGCGCGCACCACGGACTCCCGCATCGGCCGCATCCACATCAGCCAAACCGGCCTTGATACGCGGATTGTTGCGGCGTGCGGTTTCCAGCGCTACGTCAAGGCTCTTCGGCAGCTGGGCAGCCAGCGAAGGCGGCATCTTGCCGCCGGTGATCGGCGTGCCGACCAGACGCAGAAGCGAGATCTTCACCTGCTGGAGCGCTTCCGTTGCCTCCTGGAGGCGAGCCCGGGCAGCGAGCAGACGCTCATCTGCCTGCTGGCTATCAGCCTCGGTCAGGGTGCCGCTGGAGATCAGCGAACCAATATCGCCGCGAAGAGCCTGGTGAACACGGACATTCTCTTGGGACTCGGCAACAATCCGCGACTGCAGCAGAAATTCGAGATATTCCCGAACGACCTGAAGGGCGATCGTCTCGCTACGCTCCATCACACGGAAGGACGCGCTATCGACACGAGAGGCCTGCTGGTCGAGCTGCGCGCGACGACCACCGCCATCAAAAAGCTTCTGCGTGATCGTCAGACCGGCTTCGCTCGGGTAGAGATCGTCGCCGTCGATACCCGACGCACGGCGGCTGGGGCTGTCGAGGTTATTCACACCGGTCGAGGCTTCCAGGTCAATGCTGGGGAGATAAAGACCGCGTGCCTGACGCAGTTCGAATTCGACAGCCTCACGGTTTTCAACCGCCTGACCGATATCCGGGTTGGTGGAAACGGCAGTCTGCATAGCTTCGCGGAGATCAGCAGCAGTGGCCAGCGACGTGGTGAGAGCAATCGTGCCGGCGAAAATTGCCGTCGTTGCGAGCATCGAAAATTTCTTCATATCCCCCTCGTAGCCGAACTACGCAGTTATTGAGACCGTCTGATCAAGTGTGGCGAAACCTAGCCGAAGCCGTCACGCCAATCTATGAATTCTTACGGGTTAAAAGAACCATTTTTGGGCCTATTAACCTTTGAGAAGCCATCAATGACCCTGCGAATCTCTGCCCTCTAACGGAATCCCCAACAGTGCAGGAACAAATCCAGACTCGGATGTATACTCACGCCTTTCCGAGAGTCACGCGCTTTTGCAAAACATGGAAAACGCCACATCGAAAAAACCAAGTATAGTTGCAGAATTGTCGTACCGACAACTGTCGGAAAGGGAAAGTCCGCGCGAACAATTTTACCGCAAAATTTCCTCTTTATTCATTGTTTTTCAGTGACTTAATTGAACCAGAAGCTGGACGATTTCCCGTGGAGAAATCCGAAAAATATCGCCATTAATCCTATTTAACAAAGCCTGACATCAAAAAATTTTTGTAGAGGTGAACCTTTTGCAATAGACAGAAACACAAACGACTCCGGGTCTTCTTGATCACGACTCACCACCAGAAATCAAAACTAGCCAAAACTACGCAATGCATACCTCAATATGCCATTGATAAGATAACATCTTAAGCTGATATATCATGTTATGTTTCGAGCCCACTTTGCATTGCACCATAACAATGCAGACGGCTACCCACATGGGCGCAGCAGCTACCATCAGCTATGTGAACGACAAAAGGGGCCGATGGAACCATATGTCGACATGCGCATTGACAGAATCAGGCAAAAAAATGGCCGCACAAGGCGGCACATTTTCCTTCAGCATCCGACAGTCATGACGCACAGATGGCATCAGTCCTCTTCAAAGATCGGATCATCGACGAAGGGGCCACCCTGATAGATGGCGATTGCATCATTTGCAGCGGGCCGTGGAACCGTTGCCTCAATTTCGGCGCGGAACCGCTCGGCATTGTCCTTGGGATGCCAACCAAGATAAGCGACCGGTGAGTTATCCCACCAGCGACTGTCATTGTTGGAGCAACCCCAGATCACCGGGCAGCCGAGGCGCGGAACGCGGAAGATGCATTCGATCATGGCGAGGAAGTCGTCATGGCTCATCCAGGTGGACAGCATCCGATGGTTCTTCGGCTTCTCCATGCAGCTGCCGATACGCACCAGTGCCGTCTCCTGGCCGAACTTGTCGAAATACATGCTGGCCAGCGCCTCTCCGAAGCATTTCGACACACCATAAAGACCATCAGGCCGCATCGGTGCGCTGGCATCGAGATGGTCGTCCTGAGCGTAAAAGCCGATCGTGTGATTGGAGCTGGCAAAGAGAATGCGCGGCATGCCGTTCGCCCGCGCCGCCTCATAGAGATTATAAAGTCCTAGCAGATTGGCATTGAGGATCTTGGAAAACTTGTCCTCGACGGAAATACCACCAAGATGAATGATGCCGTCACATCCCTCGACGAGCCGGTCGACGGCGGCACGATCGCCCAGGTCGCAGACAACCAGTTCCTCGTGCGCCGCCGCCTCGCCCATGTCGACAATGTCCGAAAGGCGCAAGACATCCGCCATGCCCTTCAGACGATCACGCATCGCCTTGCCAAGTCCGCCCGCAGCGCCGGTTACCAATAGTCGCTTCACATAAACCTCCCTTGTCCATTCTCGGATGGCCGCATTCAGACCCATTCAACTCATCATACAGGTCACGTCAGTTGGGTCAATATTTCCCGATGGCCGCCTTCACGCTTGGCTAACTTGACAGACGAGTTTATGCATAAGCTCACTGACTGTTGAACGAACGTGGAGATGAGCATGGCGCTGCAGGCGAAAATGGAGGCTGGATCAGGAACTCTGACCCAGAGGCTGAGCGACAATCTGCGCCGCGCCATCCATGGCGGCCAGTTCCCGCCGGGCAGCAAGCTGCCGAGCGAGGCGCAGCTGTCAGAGGCCAATGGCGTGTCACGCACCGTTGTCCGGGAGGCCATTGCAGCCCTTCGCGCAGACCGCCTCGTCGAGGCACGCCAGGGCGCTGGCGTCTTTGTTCTGGAGCCACGTGAACCCGCCCCCGCTCCCCTGTCCATTGCCCATATCGACCCGGCGCGGGTCTCCTCTATGATCGAGCTACTGGAGCTTCGAACCGCCGTGGAAGTTGAGGCTGCAGGACTTGCAGCGCTGCGCCGCTCCCCCGCACAGGAAGAGGTCATCCTGGAGCAGCACTATGCCGTGCGCGCCTGTCTCGATGCCGGAAAATCGAGCAGCGAAGCCGATTTCGCCCTGCATCTTGCAATCGCCGAGGCGACCAACAATCCGCGCTTTCGCGAATTCCTCGCAATGATCGGGAAAAACGTCATTCCCCGCGCCGCCCTGCGTGGCGAAGAAAGCGACGAGGATCAGGCAGCCTATATCCGCCTGATCGATGCCGAACATGCCGATATCGTCGAGGCGATTTCCGCCGGCGATGAGGAAGCCGCACGAGAGGCGATGCGCCGGCACCTGCGCGGCAGCCAGGCCCGTTACCGCATGCTTTTGCGCGAGCAACGCCAACCTGTACGATGACTATTGACGAATTGATGGATAATACGTATGACAACTTTGCCGGAGGAGGCAAAGAGAGGATATACGCATATGACGCCGCAAGAAATCAAGGTCGCGCTTGGCGCCGGCCTTTTGTCCTTCCCTGTCACCCATTTTGACAGCGAGGGACAGTTCCAGCCAGACAGCTATGCCAAACACGTCGAGTGGCTGTCCGGTTATGATGCGCCGGTCCTGTTCGCTGCCGGTGGCACCGGTGAGTTCTTTTCCCTTTCCCCCAGTGAAATTCCGCGCATCGTCGCAACCGCCAAGGAAGCAGCCGGCAAGACTGCGATCGTATCCGGCTGCGGTTACGGCACGGAAATGGCCATCGAAATCGCCCGCGCCGCTGAAAAGGCTGGCGCCGACGGCATTCTGCTTCTGCCGCACTATCTGATCGATGCCCCGCAGGAAGGTATCTACAACCATGTCAAGCGCGTGTGCCAGTCGGTCGGTATCGGTGTCATGGTCTACAACCGCGACAATTCGGTCATCGGTGTCGACGTGCTTCAGCGCCTGTGTGATGCCTGCCCCAACCTAGTCGGCTTCAAGGATGGCACCGGCGAAATCGGCTTGATCCGCCAGATCACCGCGACGCTTGGCGACCGCCTCACCTATCTCGGCGGCATGCCGACGGCAGAGCTGTTTGCCGAAGCCTATCTCGGCGCCGGATTCACAACCTATTCGTCGGCCGTGTTCAACTTCGTTCCGGGTCTCGCCGTCGATTTCTACAAGGCGTTGCGCGCCGGCGAACGTGAGCGCTGCGAAACCATCTTGAGGGACTTCTTCTATCCATTCATGGAGCTGCGCGGCCGTCGCAAGGGATATGCCGTGTCGGCTGTCAAGGCCGGCGTTCGCCTGCAGGGTTTCAATGCAGGCAAGGTTCGCCCGCCGCTCGATGACCTGACGCCGGCGGAAGAAGAAATCCTCGCCAAGCTTATCGAACCCTGGAAGCGTTGAGATGAAGATCGTCGACGTCCGCACACATCTCCTCGAGCACAGGCTCGCCGTTCCGTTCCAGAGCGCGTCCATGCGCTTTGACCGGCGCGCCCATGTGCTGGTCGAGATTGTTTGTGACGACGGCACGACGGGCTGGGGCGAATGCCTCGGCCCGGCGCGACCGAATGCAGCCGTGGTTGCTGCCTACAGGACCTGGCTGATCGGTGCCAATCCGCTGGAAACCGAAAAAATCTGGGCAACACTTTACAATGCGTTGCGTGACCAGGGCCAACGTGGGCTGACCCTCACCGCCCTGTCCGGCATCGATATCGCGCTGTGGGACATCAAGGGTAAACATTTCAACGCCCCTGTCTCCATCCTGCTCGGCGGGCGCTTCCGCGAAACCGTAAAGGCCTACGCCACCGGCAGTTTCAAGCGCGACGGCGTTGATCGTGTCGAAGACAATGCTACCGATATTGCGGCCTACCGCGCGCAAGGCTTCCATGCCTCGAAGATCAAGGTCGGGTTCGGTATCGAGGAGGACCTGCGGGTGATCAAGGCAGCGCGCGAAGCCGCCGGCGCCGATATGCGCCTGATGGCCGACGGCAATCATGGTTATGGCGTCCTGGAAGCGGTCGAGTTCGGCCGTCGTGCTGCCGAATACGGTCTCGACTGGTTCGAGGAGCCGGTCGTTCCAGAACAGCTTGCAGCCTACCGCGAAGTGCGTGCCAAGCAACCGATCCCGGTTGCCGGTGGCGAAACCTGGCACAGTCGCTGGGGCATGAAAGAGCCGATCGAAACACGTTGTGTCGATATCGTGCAGCCGGATCTGGCAGGCGTCGGCGGCTTCACCGAAGCCAAGCGGGTGGCCGACCTCGCAGCGCTTTATGGCGTGCGTGTCGTTCCGCATGTCTGGGGCACTGCCGTGCATATCGCCGCCGCACTGCAGTTTATCGCCGCCATGGTCCCCGATCCGGTCCGCGTCAATCCGATCGAGCCGATCCTCGAATTCGACCGCACCGACAATCCGTTCCGTCAGGCGGTGATCAAAACCCCGATCGAACATCAGAACGGCGTTGTCGCCATCCCGAATGGTCCAGGCCTTGGCATCGAGATCAACCGCGATGCCCTCGCCGACTTCAAGATGAAGGACGACTGATGACACTCGATCGCCCCCTTTCCGGCCGCAAACCCAAGATCGCGTTCCCGAAGGGGGCGATCGACACCCAGATGCATGCCTATCTGCCGGGCTTTCCCGCGATTGAAGGTGGCCCACCATTGCCGGCCGGCGAATTGCCAAGCCCATCGCAGTACCGCGAATTCATGAAATGGATCGGGATCGACCGGGTCATCGTCACCCAGGGCAATGCGCATCAGCGCGACAACAACAACCTGATCGCCTGCCTGAAGGATTTCGGCAACCTCGCCTGGGGCGTGGCCGCCGTCAACGGTCAGGCAACCGAAGCCGAACTTGATGAACTGGCCGATGCGCGCGTGATCGGCCTACGGATCATGGATCTACCCGGCGGTGGCGTAGACCTGACCCATCTGGAAGATGTCGACGCCATTGCCGCGAGCCGCAACTGGATGCTCGCAGTGCAATTCGACGGGAGCAACATCGTCGACCACGAAGCCCGTCTATCCAGGCTGAAATCACGCTGGGTGCTCGATCATCACGGCAAGTTCTTCTGCGGCGTGACGGCGGACAGCCCGCAGGTGGCAGCCGCAAAACGCCTGATCGATCGCGGCAATTGCTGGTTCAAGTTTGCCGGCGCTTACGAATCGTCAAAGACCGGCGCGCCTGATTTCGCCGATGTGGCTGAGGTTGGCCGCACGATTGCGGCGCACGCGCCCGAACGGATCGTCTGGGGGTCGAACTGGCCGCACAATCTGGCGAAGACACAAGCCGACTATCCCGATGACGCTGCCCTCACCGACACAATTCTTGGCTGGCTGGCCGATGATGCCGCCCGCCGTCTCGCACTCGTGGACAATCCCGAGCAGCTCTTCGGCCTTGAACCAAGGGGGAACAAGGGGACCTGAGAGCCAACCGCCAATCCAGGGAGGTTTTGGCGGATCACTTAAAAGAGGAGGAAGACATGAAAACTGCCGCAATGCTGAGCCTCGCCATGGGGCTGACACTGGGTGCCGGCGCGCTGAATGCACAAGAGATCACCTTGCGTTCCGCCGACATCCATCCTGATGGCTATCCGACCGTAGACGCGGTCAAATATATGGGCGAACTGGTATCCCAGAAAACCAACGGTCGCATCAAGATCCAGGTCATGAACAATGCGGCGCTTGGCGCCGAGAAGGACACGATCGAACAGACCCGTTTCGGCGTGATCGAAATGAACCGCGTCAACAGTGCGCCGTTCAACAATCTGGTGCCGGAAACAGTTGTCTTCGGCCTGCCCTTCCTGTTTCGCGATACCGAGCACATGCACAAGGTCGTCGACGGCCCGATCGGCGATGAAGTGCTCGCTGCTTTCGAGCCGCACGGCCTGATCGGCCTTGCCTTCTACGATTCCGGCGCACGCTCGTTCTATTCGACCAAGAAGCCGATCGAGAAGCTCGCCGACCTCAAGGGCATGAAGGTGCGCGTCCAGCAGTCCGACCTGTGGATCGCGATGATGGAAGCCTTCGGTGCCAACCCGACCCCCATGCCATTCGGCGAAGTCTATTCCTCGCTTGAAACCGGTGTCGTCGATGCCGCCGAAAACAACTGGCCGTCCTACGAATCCTCGCGCCACTTCGAAGTAGCGAAGAACTACACATTGACCGACCACTCCCTGACCCCGGAAATCCTGGTCATCTCCAAGATCACCTGGGACAAGCTGACGCCGGAAGACCAGACCGTCATTCGCGAATCCGCCAAGGAATCCGTCGCC
The DNA here is from genome assembly GCF_902706095.1 of Rhizobium sp. 18065. Classification (GTDB taxonomy): domain Bacteria; phylum Pseudomonadota; class Alphaproteobacteria; order Rhizobiales; family Rhizobiaceae; genus Allorhizobium. The sequence goes on along the minus strand of NZ_CACSJP010000003.1, from coordinate 296,218 downwards.
AAGATGCGTGAACTGTGGCAGGCCCGCGAAAAGGCCTCGGAAGAGAAAATCCGTGCGTCCGGTGCCAACATCATCACCGTCGACAAGGCGGAATTCTCCGCGGCGATGCAGCCGGTCTATGACAAGTTCATCACCGATGCGAAGATGAAGGACCTGGTTAAGCGCGTACAGGACGTCAAGTAATCGGAAAGAATCGGCCGCATCGCAAGATGCGGCCGGTTTTCATTCGAGATTGCATTGTGGCCGCCGATCCATGGTGGCTGTGGAGGGAACTATGTTGCGCTTTATGATGGCTGTACGCCCGGGTCTCGCACGCCTTAGCCAATTCTGCCTGTACGTCTCTGGCATCGGCCTAGTCGCGATGACCTTGATCATCGGATGGCAGATCTTTGGTCGCTATATTTTGAACGATACGCCGAGTTGGTCCGAACCGCTGTCGCTGATGTTGATGTCGTGGTTCATCATGCTGGGCTCTGCCGTCGGGGTCCGGGAAAGCGTGCATCTCGGCCTTGATTTCGTCCGTCACGGCGCATCTCCGGCAATCCAGAAGATCATGGACCTGGTCAGCCTCGGCTTGATCGTCCTGTTCGGCATTGCCATGAGCTACTACGGCTTTCTGCTGGCCGCCGGCACATGGACGGCAACCATCCCGGTTCTCGGCCTGCCGGGCGGCGTCGACTTCTTCCCGCTGATCGCCGGCGGCGCCATCATCGCCATCTTTGCCGCCGAGCGCTTCATTGATGTTTCCATCGGCGAGACAATCGCCGCCACCGTTGTTGTGCAGGAGGCTGCGTGATGGCCTATACCGTTCTATTCGGCGTCTTCACCCTGCTGATGATGATCGGCATGCCGATCGCTTTCTGCCTGGGCATAGCATCGCTGGCGACCGTACTTTATATCGGCATACCGCCGATCGTCGTCTTCCAGCAGATGAATTCCGGCATGAACGTCTTTGCCATGATGGCAATCCCGTTCTTCATCTTTGCCGGCGACCTGATGGTCCGCGGCGGCATCGCCAATCGCCTGATCCGCTTTGCCGCCGGCATTGTCGGCCATCTGCGCGGCGGCCTGGGCCAGGTCAACATCGTTGCTTCAACCCTGTTCGGCGGCATTTCCGGATCCGCCGTCGCCGATGCGTCCGCCGTTGGCGGCCTGATGATCCCGCAGATGGCAGCCCGCGGTTACGACCGCAGCTACGCCGTCAACGTCACCGTCAACGCTGCGATCATCGCGCTGATGATCCCGCCCTCGCACAACATGATCCTCTATTCGATTGCCGCCGGCGGCAATGTTTCGGTCGCTGACCTGTTCACCGCCGGTGTCATTCCCGGCATGCTGCTCGCCGCCGCCTTGATGGTCACCGCCTATATCGTTGCGCGGCGCCGCGGTTATCCCTCGGAACCCTTCCCCGGCTTCCAGAAGCTCGGCTACTACTTTCTCGCCTCCCTGCCGGGCCTTCTGCTGATCGGCATCATCTTCGGCGGCGTGCGCTCGGGCATCTTCACGGCGACGGAAAGCTCATGCATCGCGGTTCTCTACGCCTTCCTCGTGGCCATGCTGGTCTATCGCGAACTGAATTGGGATGGCTTTGTCGAAGCCGTGCTGGGAGCTGTGCGGACCACGGCCATGGTCCTGCTGGTCATCGGTACGGCCGCATCCTTCGGCTGGCTGATGTCCTTCCTGCAAGTCCAGACATTGCTGGTCCAGGCCATCAGCGCGGTGTCCGACAATCCGATCATCGTGCTGCTGATGATCAACATCATCCTGCTGCTGCTCGGAACCTTCATGGACATGGCTCCGATGGTGATCATTGCAACACCCGTATTGCTGCCGGTCGTCAAGGCTTTCGGAATCGACCCGGTGCATTTCGGCGTGGTGATGATCCTCAATGCAGGCATAGGCCTCAACACACCACCGGTCGGCACGGTTCTGTTTGTCGGCTGCGCGGTCGGTGGCATCACCATTCGAGAGGCGATGAAAACAATCTGGCCCTTCTTCGGTGCCAGCATCGCGGTTCTGATGGCCGTGACGTACATCCCGGCTCTGTCGCTGTGGCTCCCCAGCCTGTTCAAGTAAGCAAAGCTGCTACCACAGGCATCTCGCGGGGGCTTCGGCCCCCGCCTTTTTTCGCCAGCTGCCAAGGACCTGGCACTTTGCGCAACACCGCTAGGCAAATCGTCAGTTTCACCGATCAAACAGATAGATTATCGCCATTTCGCATAACCTGCCCGCCGGACTAGACTGCCGGGAGATAAAGCTCCAGCACCGGTGGATCATGACAGCACCCAGCCCTTCGGAAAAAGCCTTCGTTCCTTTCGTCAGCGTCGAAAACATGATGCGCCTTGTTCATCATATCGGCATTGAAACGGTCCTCACCGAGCTTACCGACGTCATCGAATCCGACTTCCGCCGCTGGCCGCTCTTTGACAAGACGCCACGGGTGGCCTCCCATTCGCGCGAGGGTGTAATCGAGCTCATGCCGACCTCGGACGGCGAGATCTATGCGTTCAAATATGTCAACGGCCATCCGAAAAACATGGCCCAGGGACTGCAGACTGTCACGGCCTTCGGCCTGCTGGCCGAGGTTTCCACCGGCTATCCGGTTCTGCTCACGGAAATGACGCTGCTGACCGCGCTGCGCACAGCTGCCACATCCGCCATGGCCGCCCGCCATCTGGCGCCCAAGGGTGCAAAGACCATGGCGATGATAGGCAATGGCGCACAGGCAGAATTCCAGGCCCTGGCGATGAAGGCTGTGCTCGGCATCGACAAGATCCGGCTCTATGACATCGACCAGCGGGCCAGCGACAAGGTTGCACGCAATCTGGCAGGCTCGGGGCTGACGGTCACCGTATGCACATCGGCCCAAGCGGCGATCGAGGGTGCCGAGATTATCACCACCTGCACCGCCGACAAGCAGAACGCGACGATCCTGACCGACAACATGGTCGGCGCCGGCGTGCATATCAATGCGATCGGTGGTGATTGCCCGGGCAAGACCGAGCTGCACAGAGACATCCTCAAGCGCGCCGATACCTTTGTCGAATACCCGCCGCAGACGCGCATCGAAGGCGAGATCCAGCAGATGGATCCCGACTATCCGGTGACGGAACTGTGGAAGGTGGTGACCGGAGAGACCATCGGGCGCCGCGAACCAGGCCAGATCACCCTGTTCGACAGCGTCGGTTTTGCCGTCGAGGACTTTTCCGCCCTGCGCTATGTGCGCGCCAAGCTTGAAGGCACCGGCTTCTACCAGGATATCGACATCATCGCCGATCCAGACGATCCGCGTGATCTGTTCGGCATGCTGCAGCGAGCGAAGGACTGAGGTCTGACCTCTGATTGCCGCTACATTGCATCTCGCCTCAGCCTGAAGTCCGACGTTACGTCAGACGGGGTGCGCGTGCCATCAGCCGTGCGTAGGCGATTGCTGACAGCATGTTGACGTGATTGGCCTTGCCGGTTCCGGCAATATCGAAGGCCGTGCCGTGATCGACCGACACGCGGTCGATCGGCAGTCCAAGCGAAACATTGACTGCGGTCTCGAAGGCAACGAGCTTGATCGGGATATGCCCCTGGTCGTGATACTGGGCAATCACCAGATCGAAAGCGCCGTTGTAGGCGCGGGCAAAGACGGTGTCGGCCGAAATCGGCCCGACGACATCGATGCCTTGTGCCTGGGCGAGTTCCACGGCAGGCGCCAGGAATTCAGCGTCTTCGGTGCCAAACAACCCGTTTTCGCCGCAATGCGGGTTGAGGCCGGCGACCGCGATGCGGGCCTTCTTGCCGAGCCGCATGAAATGCCTGTGTCCAGCCTCGATGGTCGCCAGAACACGCGCGGTCGTTGCCCGTTCGATTGCGCCCTTCAGCGAGATATGTGTGGAGACATGAATGGTGTTCAGCCGCTCCGAGGCGAGCAGCATGAATGAGCTTTTCGAGCCGGTCAGATGGGCAAGCAGACCCGTGTGGCCGTCGTGATGATGGCCGGCAAGGTTCATCGCTTCCTTGTTGATCGGTGCCGTGACGATGACATCGGCCTGACCGCTCATGGCAAGTTCGACGGCGCGGGTGATGTAGCGGACAGAAGCTTCGCCGGCGATCGGGCTGACCTTGCCGATCTCCGGTAGGGGCGCATCAAGCGCCACTTCGTCCACGGCTACCGCATCCACATTGCCCTCCGCCTCCAGACCGTATCTAAGGCCAGCGCCGGTCGCCTTGTCGGCACGCTCGAGCGCTTCGATATTGCCGACGATCACGAAATCGCGGCGTTCCTCGGACCTCATGCTCGCCAAGGCCTTGACGATGACTTCAGGGCCGACACCGGCAGGATCGCCCAGCGTGACTGCCACTTTCGGATTGCGCGCCATGGTCATGCTTCCTTCTTCAAAAAATCGGCTCAGTAGGCTGCCTGGTAGATTGTCAAAATATCGGCCTGGCTGAGGTCGCGCGGATTGTTGTCGAGCAGACGGCGGATTGCAAAGGCGTCGCTTGCCATGATCGCAAGATCATCCGCGTCCACCCCCAGACCCGACAGGGTCATTTCAATGCCGAGGTCGGCACAGAAGGCGTAAGCCGCATCAAAGACAGCGCCGACGTCATGTTTCCCCTCATATCCGAGCGCCTGCATGACGGCTTGCGTCTTCACCGGTACGGTCGGTGTGTTAAAGGCGAGGACATGCGGGAAAATCAATGCATTGGCCGCGCCATGCGGCACATGCCAGCGTGTGCCGAGCGGATAGGCAAGCGCATGGCCGCCGGCCGTATTGACCGGGCCGAGACAAAACCCTCCATAAAGCGACGCCAGCGCCAGACCGGAGCGGGCTTCGGCATCTGCGCCATCACGCACGGCGCGGGCCAGATAACGCCCGACAAGCCTTGTACCCTCCTGTGCATACAGATCGATTGCCGGATGTGCCTTGCGGTTGGTGAAGGCCTCGACACAATGCGCCATGGCATCGACACCAGTCGCCGCCGTCACCTTTGCCGGCACGCTGAACGTGAAAGCAGGATCGATCACCGCTATGTCGGCCAGCATGTGCAGACTTTCGACGGCGAGCTTTGCCTTTGTCGCCGGATCGGTCACCAACGCGCGAATACCTGCCTCGCTGCCGGTTCCAGCGGTGGTCGGCACCTGTGCCAGCGCAACGCGGCGTGGCCCGTCGACCTTGTTGGGGCCGACCACATCGCGGAGGCTCTGCGACGAGCCGACCAGAACCGCGGCCAGCTTGGCCAGATCCATGGCGCTGCCGCCACCAAAACCAACGATCAGTTGGGCGTTTGCGGCGTTTGCGGCGGTCAGAACCCTGTCAAGATTGTCGGTGTCCGGTTCGGGCTTCACCTCGCCGAACACCGTAACATGCCCCGGCAATTCGAGCGCATCGACGCGACCCGCGTTAAACGCATCGGAAATCACCAATGTGTGCGCAAAGCCTTTGTCTGCCGCCCATTTTCCGAGTTTTGCCGCCGTTCCCACGCCGAATTCGATCAGATGCGGACGAACGATTGTGATCGGCGCTTCAAGGCTTGCCATCGAACATTCCTCCCAGAATAGCCGCTGACAAGCGGCTCCAATTTGTAAAGTTGTTATTGCGCGGGAGGCGACCAAGCAGGACGTCTGACCGCGGCACGCCGGGCATCAGATCTCTTTGCCGGCTGGGATGCGGACATATTTGATCGCGCGGCGGAAATAGGTATAGGCCACATGCAGCGTGCCATCCGGTCCCTCGACGATCGAGGGATAGGAGAACTCGCGATTGAACGACAGCTGCGAATTGTTGCTGAGGCAGTAGCCGTCGCCTGTATCGAGATCGACATGCTCGAGGAAGCTCATGCCGTCGTCATAGGAAAAAGCCAGCGACAGCGGTGCGCGGGGAACGCCCCACACCGCCCGCGGGCCATCATAAGTGCCGGCAACTGCCGCCTCATCCATCTCGTCTCCCGCCTCGCCCTCGATCTCGTCATAGAGCGAGTGCCGTCGCTGGTCTGAACTCGCAGCGTTTGAATGATTGTAGACAATTGCAATCGAACCATTCTTCAGATCGATCGCCTGGATCGAGGAATTGTTGTTCGGCAGCACGGTCGGTTGCGGCGGGCTCCAGTTGCGGCCATCGTCGTCGGACCAGCAGTGCAGGATCTGCTCTGCGTACCGATTGCGGAAAAAGGCGGTCATCCGCCCATCGCCGCGGGGCACGATGTTCATATGCACGGCACCGTAGCTCTCTGGCACGTCTGTCAGGCTCCAGGTCTTCCCATTGTCCTCAGACACCAAGACGCCCGCCGTATCGGCATCGCCGGTCCAGCGTTGGCCGGGCAGCGAGCGGCACAAAAAGACTGGCAGGAGCCAGTCTCCAGCGGCATTCACGATCACAGGCTGGCGCACGAACGTCCCGGGCAGATCGCACAGAATGCGTGGCTCACCGAAGTGTTTGCCGCCATCCGACGAGATCCGACACTTTACAACTGCTCCATCCTGATTGCCCGAAACCTGAGACGTATAAATCAGCCAGATATTGTCGTCTGGAGCATTGAAAACAATAGGATTTTGTTCTGATTTGCTGGAATCTTCGGTCATTTTTTCCGGAATGGACCAAGCGGTCGAGCCAGGCGCCAGTCGCGACATGTAAATCGAGATATCGCCCATGCCTTCCATGGTTCCGCCAAACCAAACGCAGGTCAGGGTACCATCGTCGAGAAATGCCAGGTTCGCGGCGTGATTTTGCACCGTCGGCGAAGCAAGGAAAGCCTCCTGCCACCCCTCACGGTGGGGATGCGCCGTCAACATGCCCGTCATGCGCGCCGGAACATCCTCGGGCGCCAGTTCTGTCGGCGCGGTCAATGCGGACATAGTATCCATCCTCACGGCAAAGCGTTGAAACTCTTGGAGAGACTGGCAAAGTGGACGTCGGAAAGCGGCATCAAGGGTGCACGCGTCCGCCGCCAGCCTGCTTCTCCGGTTTTCAGCTCGACCATCGCCTTGATCGTCGGGATCTGCACATAGGAATTGGAGAGCGTGCGATAGGCGTTGATCCGCGCCTGCGCCGCCTCGACAGAGCCAGTCTCGCCGGCCTCTGCTACCTTATCATAGATTGTGCGAAGTGACCCAGCGACGAGGTTGGATGTTGCCGTAATACAGCCGGCACCCCCTGCCTTGAGCAGGGGCAGCAGCAGCGGATCGGCGCCAGCAAGTACGGAAAAACCCGGGAACGTTTCAACAAGCGACTGCATGTTATTGAAATCGCCGGCCGAATCCTTGATACCGACGATCTGGTCTGGAAAAGCTTCTATCAACCGGCCGATCAGGTCCTGGCTGAGCGGCACGCCGGAAACCTGTGGGATGTGATAGAGGATGACCTGCAGATCAGGATTGGCAATACCCTCGATGATCCGGGCATAAGCGGCAAATAACCCGTCATCCGAAACGCCCTTGTAGTAAAAGGGCGGCAGCATGACGACCTTGCGCACGCCGTTGGACAGTGCATGTCTGGTCAATTCGATCGTATCGGATGAGGCGACGACGCCCGTACCCGGCAAAAGTGCGTCACCTGGTACACCCGCCTTCAACGCAGCTTCCAGAATGGCGAACCGCTCGCGCATCGAGAAGGAATTAGCCTCGCCCGTCGTGCCCAGCAAAGCCACGCCATGGCAACCTTCGGAAAGCAGGCGCTGGCAGTGACCCGTGAACCGGGCAAGATCCGGCTCACCCTGCTCGGTGATCGGAGTGGTCGCTGCGCAAAATACGCCTGTAATCTTGTGAACCTTCATCTCCGCCCTCCTCCGGCGAAAAACTGGCGCCGATCCGTAATCGGCGCGCCCTAAAAAGCGTCGGTTGACAAAATTTGTCAACAACAGTTTCCGTTCATAAAGTTTGATTTTCCACCATCATATTGATTATATGACATATTTTTCTCATCATCCGGAAAGACGAACAAGAAATCGACCTTCTCGATTGACATATTTACAATAACATCGCAGTGTCCGTCATCCCGGCGATGGCTCGAACGGCCTTGCCCCTCGGAGGAGGCTGCCGGTGATGGGAGATCAAAGGGAGGAGACGGAATGACTGACGGTAACGTTGGAACACTCGGCGCGGGTCTGTCGCGTCGCGAGGCATTGAAACTGGGCTTGGCGGCCGGCGTGAGCTTCACGCTTCTGGGCGTCAGCGCAAAGATCGTCCAGGCAGCGGGAGAGCAGATCCTCAAGATCGCCCATCCGACCTTCAGCCAGGACTGGTCGCCCCTGCGCGGTGGTGGACCGCCCTTCCGCTGGAATTCCCTGTGGTGGGCCTCGCCGATGTATTTCGACGGTGACGGCAAGATCAATCCGTATGTCTTCACCAGCTGGGAAACGACGGACAACAAGGTCTGGACATTCAAGCTCGATCCGAAGGCAACCTTTTCCGATGGCAGCAAGATCACCTCGGCTGACGTGCAGGCATCCTGGAACGTGGCAGCCATGCCCAATACCAAAAACCAGCGCGCCGATCAGGTCCTGTCGAAGGTAGCGGGCTTTGCCGATCTGACCGGCGGCACTGCCAAGGAACTGTCGGGTGTGGCCACCCCGGACGAAGGCACCGTTGTCGTCACGCTTTCGGACATCGATCCGATCTTCTTCATGCGTCTTGCCAATCACATCGTCCCGATCGCCAAGGCATCTCAGGTGCGTGGCGAAGACGGCGAGGAAGTCGCTGACTGGTACATGCCGGCCAATGACACGGTCTATTCCGGACCATTCAAGCTGGTCGAGATCGATCTCGACGCGGGCACGCTTGCCTTTGAACCGAACGAGAATTTCTTCGGACCGAAGCCGAAACTTGCCCGCATCGAGTTGTCGTCGATCGAAGACAATGTCACGGCGACATCGCTTTTGAACTCCGGTGAATACAATGCCCATACCGAACTGATCACCTCGACGATCATCAAGGATCTGGGTGCGGACTTCTCGTCCGGTCCGACCATTCCGACAAGCCAGCATTTCTGGTTCAACACGGCGCGTGCGCCGATGGACGATCCGAAGGTGCGCCAGGCGCTGATCATGGCCGTCGACCGCGAAGGGCTGATCAAGGCATCCTATCCGGACGGCCCGCACAAGAAGACGGATCAGGTGCTGAACTCGGTTCCCGGTGCGGACGGTTCCGGCTTCGAGCCTTTCCCCTATGATCCAGAGGCTGCCAAGAAGCTTTTGTCGGAATCCAGTTATGGCGGCCCCGAGCGTCTTCCTAAACTGCTGTTTGTCGGCGTATCGGGCCCGGCCATCGAGGCTGCCGCCCAGTATATCGCCGAGCAATGGCGGCAGAACCTCGGCATTACCGCCGTGGATATGAAGCCGCAGCAGGATGCCTATGCCGGTCCCGACCAGAACGCCGTGCAGATCTTCCGTGATGACGTCGGCACGCGCGTTCCCGACGCCGTCTCCTATCTCGCCGGCTCGATCGCCTCGACCTCGTCGAATGCCCAGAACAAGATGGGCGGCTACAAGAATGACAAGGTCGACAGCCTGCTGACGGAGGCTGCCTCCAAGGCAGCGGACGACCCGCAGCGTGTCGCCCTTGCGCAGGAAGCCCAGAAAGCCTTCCGCGAGGATTGGGCCTTTATCCCCTGGTATGCCCAGACGATGTCGCGCTGGGCCGTCGCAGAGGTCAAGGGCATCGACAAGAACCTCGACTGGCAGGTTGTCGCTCCCTGGGAGATCTCCATCGGCTGACGGTTCTGGCGGACCGCTGTCAGCGACAGATTTGACGCGTACCGGGGCCATCAGGCCCCGGTACATTCTGGAGGAATAAAGGGCAGTCCGCAGCCTTGGCAGGCGGCCATGAGACCCGAACAAGAGATGGGAGGCACCGTTGCTTCGCTACGTGCTCACGCGTTTCGCCATCTGGATCCCGTCCGTGCTGCTTGTCATGCTGGCGGTCTATGCTCTGGCCTTTTATGGCGCAGGCGATCCGATCAAGCTGATCTTTCTGAGGGCGCCCGGCGATGTCGCCTATAATCCGGCCAAGATCGAGGCCATTCGCGAGAGTGCTGGCCTCAACCGGCCGTTTCTCGAACAGTTTGCCAGCTATGTCCTCAACCTGCTGCAAGGCAAGTTCGGCAATTCGCTGACGTCTGGCCGCTCGGTCTGGGCGATGGTGTCGGCGGCTGCCCCCGTCTCCTTAAAGCTTGCACTCTGTTCGATCGCGCTCACCGCCATCGTCGCCATTCCACTTGGCATGATAGCAGCGCTGAAGCAGAATTCCCGTCTCGACTATATCATTCTCGGCACGGCGCTGTTTCTCTGGGCCATTCCAGCCTATGTCGCCGGCCCCCTGCTGATGGTCGGCCTGATCTTGCTCTTTCCCGGCGCCGACGTGCCTTACGGCTGGGGCGGCATCTTCGATGTGCGCATCCTGCTGCCCTTGCTGGTCCTGTCCTTCCAGCCGATCGCGCTGATCGTGCGCCAGACGCGGGCCGCCGTGATCGAGGTGCTGTCGGAGGATTTTGTCCGCACCGCCCGCGCCAAGGGCGTTCCGGAAGTGATCGTCGCCATCCGCCATATCCTGCGTCCCGTCCTGACGCCGGTCGTCACCCAGCTCGGCCTGATCATGATCACCATCGTCAACGGGGCGATCTTCGTCGAACTGGTCTTCGGCCTTCCCGGCCTTGGCCGTCTGACCGTGCAGGCGCTGATCAATTCCGACTATCCGGTGATCCTTGCCATCACGTTGATCGGCTCCTTCCTGGTGATGATCTCCAATCTCCTGGTCGATGTTCTCTATCCGATGCTCGACCCACGCGCCCACGACACCACGAGGAGCCGCTGATATGTCGACCCTATCGGCCCCGCCGCTTGCAAAATCTCATGATGAACCTGCCGTCAGCCTGTGGCGAGACGCCTGGTACCGGCTGAAGCGCAACAAGCTTGCCGTCTTTGGCCTGGCCATGGTCATGCTTCTGGCCTTCACCGCGCTTTTTGGTCCGATGCTGACGCCGTACGACTATCTCAGCCAGAGCCTTGAGAGCCGGAACCTGGCGCCGTCGCTGTCTCATCTGTTCGGCACGGATGATCTGGGGCGCGACGTCTTCAGCCGCGTCGTCTATGGCACACGCACGGCCTTTCTCGTCGCCGTCATCGTTACGTTCATCGCCGTCCTGATCGGGGTCACGCTCGGCGCCATCGCCGGTTTCTTCGGCGGTGCCTGGGACCGGATCATCATGTGGCTCACGGACATGACCATGTCTGTGCCCAATCTCCTGCTTGTTGTCGTCATCAATGCTTCGCTCAAGACACCCATCGCGACATGGATGGAAAGCCGCTACATGGCGACACTCAATCCATTCTACCGCGAAACGGTGTGGATCGATTTCCTCCTCGTCTTCGGCTCGATGGCACTTATCTCCTGGCCTCCTTATGCGCGCCTGGTCCGTGCCCAGGTCCTGTCGATACGCTCGCGCCCCTATGTGACCGCCGCCCAGGCGCTGGGCCTGACCAACTGGATCATCATCCGCCGCTATATCGTGCCGAACTCGCTCGGACCGCTGATCGTCTCGGTCAGCGCCGGCCTCGGTACCGCCATGGTGCTGGAAAGCGCGTTCTCGTTCCTCGGCGTCGGTGTCAACCCACCCACACCCAGCTGGGGCAACATGATCTCCGATGGCTTGCGCGTCTGGCAGCACTATCCGCATCTTCTGGCAGCCCCTGCAGCCGTTCTCGGCCTGGCATCCGTCGCCTTCAGCTTCCTCGGTGACGGTCTGAACGACGCGCTCAATCCGCGAGGCAACAAATGACCGAGCTCAAAAGCATGATCCCACTTCTCGATGTTCGCGGCCTGACGATCGATATCGATGGCCGCAACGGTCCGGCCACCGTGGTCGATGGCATCGACCTGCATGTCAATCGCGGCGAAACGCTGGGCGTGGTCGGGGAATCCGGCTGCGGCAAGAGCCTGACAATGCTCTCCCTGATGCGGTTGCTGCCGAACAAGATCAAGGTCACCCAGGGCACCGCCATGTTCGACGGCCGTGACCTGCAGACCATGTCGAACAGGGAGCTGCGCAAGGTTCGCGGCGGCGACATCGGCTTTGTTTTCCAGGACCCGATGACCTCGCTCAATCCGGTCATGCGCATCGGCGATCAGATCTGCGAGCCGTTGCGCTATCACAGCGGCATGAACAAGCATGAGGCAAAAACCCGCGCCATCGAACTCTTGCGCCTCGTCGGCATCCCTGGCCCCGAACAGCGCTTGCTGGCCTATCCGCACGAATTGTCAGGCGGCATGCGCCAGCGGGTGATGATCGCGATTGGCCTTGCCTGCAATCCGAAACTGCTGATTGCCGACGAACCTACCACCGCGCTCGATGTGACAATTCAGGCGCAAATCGTCGACCTGGTCAAGGATCTGCGCACCAAGCTCGGCATGTCGATCGTCTGGATCACCCATGACCTAGCGCTGATTGCCGGCCTCGCCGATCGTGTCGTCGTGCTGTATGCCGGTACCGTCGTCGAGGATGCGCCGGTCGACACGCTCTACAGCAAACCACTGCATCCCTATACACAAGGGCTGCTCGCCTCGATCCCGCAGATCGGTCATGCCGCCACCAGCCGGCTGAGCTCGATTGGCGGAACGCCTCCCGAACCCGGTCGCCGACCAGCAGGGTGCCCCTTTGCACCCCGCTGTCCGCAGGCCATGGCCATTTGCCGCGAACGGGTTCCACGTCTCGAATATGCCAATGAAACAGACGGCCACCGCGTTGCCTGTTTCGCAGCGCAAACTGCGAAGGAGGCCGCATGATGACCGGCGAACCACTGCTCAGGATTGAGAATCTGGTCAAGCACTTCCATGTGCGGCTCGGCGCCTTCGGCGAACGCGAAGCGACCGTGCATGCCCTTGACGACATCGATCTCGACATCATGCAGGGCGAGACGCTGAGCCTTGTCGGCGAATCTGGTTGCGGCAAGTCAACGACCGGTTTCACCATCCTCAATCTCTACCGTGCAACCAGCGGCAAGATTCTCTACAAGGGCCAGGATCTCTCCAAGCTGAACGAAGATCAGATGCGACCATTCCGTCGCGACCTGCAGATCGTTTTCCAGGATCCCTATTCAACGCTCAACCCGCGCATGACCGTTGGCGAAGCGATCAGCGAACCGATGCTGTTTCACAAGCTGGCAACCAAGGCCCAGCTGAAGGACAAGCTGGATTCGCTGCTTTCCGATGTCGGATTACCGACCCGATTTGCCCAGCGCTATCCGCATGAGCTGTCCGGCGGTCAACGCCAGAGGGTCGTCATAGCCAGGGCCCTTGCCTGCCAGCCGAAGTTCATTGTCTGCGACGAGGCAATTTCAGCACTCGACGTTTCGATCCAGGCGCAGATCATCAATCTTCTGCTCGATCTGCAGGACAAATACGGCCTGACCTATCTGTTCATCGCGCATGACCTGGCTGTGGTCCGCCATATCTCGACCCGCGTCGGGGTCATGTATCTGGGCCGCCTCGCCGAGCTTGCACCACGCGACGAGATATTCGCCAATCCCTTGCATCCCTATACCCGCGCTCTTCTGTCGGCCGTGCCGGAAATCGATCCGGCGCATGAACGGACCCGCCAGCGCCAGATCCTGCAGGGCGATGTGCCGAGCCCGCTTGATCCGCCGACCGGCTGTCGTTTCCATACCCGCTGCCCGATTGCCATGGATGTCTGCCGGACTGACGTTCCGGCCTGGCGCGAAGCGCGGCCTGGTCACAAGGTTGCCTGCCACGCCGTTCCCGTGGAGGTTCATGCATGACGCTCAAGGCCGCGATCCTTGCCGATGATCTGACGGGTGCCCTCGATACCGGCACTCCATTTGTTCAAAACGGTTTGAAGGTCGCGGTCGCGGTTTGCTGCGAAGGCCTGGACAAGGCGATTGCGACAAACCCGGACGTGCTGGTGGTCAACACAGCATCACGAGCACTGTCACCACGCGAAGCCGCCAGTCGCGTTGGCGATATCGCTGCCCGGCTGAAAGCACATTCACCAGACCTGGTGATGAAAAAAATCGATTCCCGGCTGAAGGGCAATGTGGCTGCCGAAACGCTGGCCGTTGCCGATGCGCTTGGCCGTCGCCGCATTGTCATCTGCCCGGCAATTCCCGACCAGCAGCGCCTGACCCGCGATGGCCATGTCGTCGGCCGCGGCGTCGATCAGCCGATATCGATCGCCGCCCTGTTCGGCCAGACATCTGTCACGATCTGTGATGTCGAAAGCGCTGCCGACCTCGACAAGATCGCCGATACGCAAGACTGGCAAAATGGGCTTGCTGTCGGCGCACGCGGCCTTGGCCTCGCTTTGGCCAAGCGGATCGGCACTGGCGCAATCGGTTCCGCGCAGTCATCGACCCTGACACTGACCGAGCAGACACTTTTCGCCTTTGGTTCACGTGATCCCATCACTGTTTCGCAGATGAACCGGCTTGATCGACAGGATCGTCTCGCCGTGCTCGCGGATGCGCCACATGGTCAACTTGACGATCTTGATGCGCCCCTGCGCCTCCCTGCATTGCTACGTTGCACCGGCGATATCCGCGAGGATGGCACGATGGTCGCGGAGCGATTTGCCGAAGGCGTACGCAAAGTGGTGGCCACCAGCCACATCGAGATGCTGATGATCGGCGGCGGCGACACGGCGCTTGCCGTTCTCACCGCACTCGGCATAGATGTGCTCTTCCCGATGGGAGAAGTCGAGCCCGGAATTCCCTGGTTCGAGGTGACGTTGCAGGACGGCAAGGGCCTGCGATGTGCCGTCAAATCGGGAGGGTTCGGGACCGTCGACAGCCTGATTGCAGTGTTGCCGGCCAAACCGGATCAGAAATCGACGGACAGCAAGGAGACCTCCATTGGCCGAAGCTAGCGACGCTGTACTCAATACAGTTGTGACACCGGCAAAGCCCGAGCGTGTCAAACCGGTCAAGCTGGTCGATCGCGTCTTCGACCAGTTGATGGAGCGCATCCGCGCCGGCAATTATCCAGCGGATTCCCGCCTGCCCGGCGAACATGAATTGTCTTCGATGCTGGGCGTATCCCGGCCTGTCGTGCGTGACGCCCTTGCGCGCCTGAGAGAACAGGGCATTGTCTACGCCCGGCAGGGTGCCGGTACATTTGTCAGCGCCCAAGGCTCGTCTTCCGCCCAGCTGTCCTACTCCCCGGTCAAGACGATCGCCGACATCCAGCGCTGCTACGAATTCCGTCTGACCATCGAACCTGCCGCCGCCTATTTTGCCGCCAAGCGCCGAGATGAAACCGCGATCCAGAAGATTGCCGCGGCTCTGGCCGAATTGCGCGAAGCGACAAGTCATCAGCTGCATCGCACCGACGCGGACTTCGTCTTTCACCGTGCCGTGACCGAGGCTGCGAACAATCACTATTACACAGCCTCGCTGGACGCCTTGAAGGCGCATATCGCCGTCGGCATGCATTTACACGGTCTGTCCCTGCTCGGTCCCAAACTCGGCCTCGAAAAGGTGTATGAAGAACACAACACGATTTACCGTGCCATTGCCGAAGGGCGGGCCGAAGATGCCAAGAGCGCCATGCTGAAACATCTGGAAGGATCTCGTGATCGTCTGTTCGAAGGCCGCGCGCTCGATCTCTCTATCTAGTTGATCGATACGTGCCCAACTCCTTGAATTTGCCCGGTAACAACTGTCGCCATGACCTCAAGGACACGGTAGCGTCTATGCTCAAGGATTTGCGTAGAGGATTTCCTCGGCTTCCTCGAGCTCCATCTGCATGACCCGCCGGCCCAGTTCGAAACCGAAACCATTGCGGGCGAACGAGGAAAATTCCTTTGCGCGCTGCTTTTCATCCGCCTCGCCTTTGCGAAACGGACCGAAAGCGCGCTTGCGGGCAAGAACGACGGCTGCACGCAGATCGTCAGCCTCATCTAGCACGGTTGCGACGATCTCCCGATCGACGCCCTTTTCCTGGAGCTTGCGAGCGATTGCCCGTTTGGACTTGCCGCTGCGTGCCGCAGAACTGGAGCGGATTTCCGCATAGGCCTGATCGTCGAGCACCTTCATGTCACGGCCAAACCCAACCGCGAACGCACCGAGCGCCCTAAGTTGCGCCTCGGAAATCCCTTCAAACTTCTCTTTGGCCTTGCGAATAATTGCGTCGGACAATTCACGCTCTGTCATCATGCGTTTTGCCAGACGGTAGGCGGCGGAATTGCGAGCCCAGGACAGCATTCTGGTCGTGGGCACCTCAATCTCATCCGCCGGGCTCGTCATCGCATCCATCAAATCATACTACCGAAACGCCGCGCTGGCGAAAAGGCCGCCACACATGCCCGTCAACTTTCGTTGACAGCTGTCAACGTTTGCATGTCATCGGCTGCCGCCGTCACTGTCCGCCCGGCGTTCATTCCGTTTGTCGCTCAAGCGCCTGCAGCATCGGATAGACACTGAATGCCGATTTCTCAGCCTTGCGGGTCAAGTCGCGCAGGTAACCACCCGGCGAGCGGATCTCATCGGCACGCTCCAGCATGATCGCTACAACAATTGATGCTGCCTGTTCGCCCATCGCAGCCTTGGCTTTCTGCCAGGCATCAGGCGAAACGCCGAGCATGGAGCGAACCAGATCGGCCGCGCGGATCAAATCCTGCCATCCGCTCATGCCGCCGCGGGCATAATCGGCGATTTGCGGGCAAATCCGCTTCATCCGCTCGAGACTGACCGCCATCTTGCGGTTTGGTGCCAATGTCGGCTCCACCGGCGCTGCCTTGTCTATGACTCTTTGGCCTTCTAATTCAAATGGTAGGTCTGTATTTGAATTCTGTATATGACGCTCGTTATGGTCGTCATTGCCGCTCATTTCTTCTTCAGAAAGTGATGAAAGATAAGCATTTTCCACCTTTGTCCTGAATACGATGAGTTTGTTCCGCAGGGCTGCAAGCAAGGCTGGATCGTAGCCGCGCGGGAGGCTGCCGAAAGACATCTCCTGGAACTCTGTTGCAATGTCCGCCCAGCCGCCTTGGCGGCCCTCTTCCAAGGCCGTGGTGATGATCTTGGAGATATCGCGCAGATGCAGTGTCACCTCGGAGCGCTGTGCGCGGATCATACGCGCCTGGGCGCGCGCCTGCTCTGCCAGAGACAGGATCTCGGACGACTTAAGCGCTAGCGGCGCTAGGTCGAAACCAAATGCATCCTCGACGACACCATTGTCGTCCCGGCGGCAGAAGCGCTTGCCGTTGGCACTGTCGCGGCGAAACAACAGGCCTGCCTCGACCAGTGCCGTCAGATGCCGCCTGATCGTTGCCGGCGCCATGCCCCTTGCCCTCAGCGACAGTTCGCGATTGGACGGAAAGACAATGATCGGATTGGCGCCATCAAGCACACGCTCAGTGGTAAAGCTGACCAGCGCTTCCAAAAGACCTATCGCCCTGTCGCTCAGGCCAAAATGATCACGCGCTTCGGTCAATGCTCGAATGAGCTGCCACTTGTCGCTAGCGCCTCTGTCATTGCCGCCGTCACCGGCGCGCAGTTTCTCTTGCCTCTCAGCGACTGATGCCTGGCGGGCAAAAAGCCGCGCAGTCATCCGACCGCCGCCAAAAGGCGTCGTTGCCAGTCTCTCCACCATGATCAGGTCCTCTGTGAGGAGCCAAGGCGGACCCGAACACCATGAAATTTGGCAATAGTTTCAATATTCGGACTCGACATCGCTGTCGCCGACTCTTGACTTTGCCCGCTGGAAGTGATTCTCTCGGATTGCTACATAGGAGAGGGGCTTCCGGAACGTCAGGTTTTGGGGGCCTTTTTCTTGTCTCCGCGCTTCCTTTCTTGGGTTTCGCGATGTTTCACCAAGCATCGGACGGGAATTTCAGATCCCGTTCCCAACGCTCACCGTTGCAAATCAGTCGGTTGCCGAAGCAGCCCGCGTCAGTTGCCTGTTTCCTTCGCCTTCAGATGTGCCGCATAGGCCTCGCTCACATGCGCCGAAAGCGCATCGATGAAGGCCTGATCCACATCCTTGGCAAAATCAATCTTGACCGCCCTACCCTGGCGTTTGTAGGCGGCAAAAACACGACCGCCGGGCGCCAGCAACTGGTCCGGCTCCGGCTTATGCGCACCTGTATTGCGGGCCAGGCGGGCAAACAGCTGCTCAAAACGGCGATCAGTCTCGGCTTCCTTGAACGCCGCGACCTTGATCTCGTCCTGGGCTTTTTCATTGCCAGCCGGGCGGGCATAGAGCTCGACAAGTTTCATCCAGCGATCGCGGCCGGCTTTCGGGGCCGGTCCGATGGCGCGAACGATGTGCTCCGGAATGCCTTCGGCAACCTGGATGAGGCGCGAGAGTTCGGATTTCTGCACCGAAAGCGCGTCGCCTATCAGCTTGCGGTCAAACCCTCTGGTCACCAGCGTCTGAGCGAACACGGCGCGCTCGATAAACGATAGATTGCGCCGTTCGGCATTTTCCTTGCCCTGGGCCAGCACCAGTTCGTCATCGGAGAGTGCGCGAACCAGAGCCTTGACCTCGATGCCCAGGGATTGGGCAGCGCGCATGCGCCGATGGCCATAGGCGACCTGATAACGGCCGTCATCGTCAGGATGCGGACGCACCAGGATTGGCACCTGCTGGCCACTTTCGCGCATGCTTTCGACAAGTTCGATAAACTGCGGGTCGTTGACTTCGCCCTGGCTCAGGCGGTCAGAGATGAACGAGGCATCCACACGCGCGGTGTCGAGCGAGATCACCCGCTCGCCCTCTTCGAGAGCCTGGCGAAGCTGGCGTGCCTCTTCGGCCTCGCGCGCGATCGACGAGAGCGAAAGGCCCATAGCCTTGACGGCTCCCGATGCGCTGCGCGCCGGCGCTGCATTCGTTTCTGTCTGTCCCGAAGGCGTCTCATTGGCCTGACCGGTCGGCGCCGGGGCAGTTGTCGGCGCCGCGGATTTGGTTTCCGGCGCCGGGGTCAGCGCCTCGCCAAACAGGGCCTTGATCGAATTCTTGCGGTCGCGTCCTGTCGTCATGCCGGCCGCCCCCATGCTGCGTGGATAAGGGCTTCCACTTCCGAATTCACCGCGTCGAGCGATTCCATTGCCCGGTCATAGGTGCCGCGGGAGAAATTCTCCCTTCCGACCTCGTAAAGCGTCTGCTTGGTCAGGCCGGCATCCGAGACGGCGGTCGACTTCAGCATCGGTGCTGTCAGAACCCGCTCCCCGAACAGCGAGCGCAGGAAGCCGACAATCTGCGTCTGCGGCCCGTCATGCGGTTCGACGCGGGTGACGAGGTAGCGCAGAAAGTCGAAATTCAGCTGGCCACCGGCCTCGCGCACCACCGCCAAGAGGTCTGAAGTCATGAACAGGAACTGGCTCATCGACGCCACATCGAGCATCTGCGGATGTACGGTGACCAGAACCGAGGTCGAGGCGCAGAGTGCCGACAGGGTCAGATAGCCCAGCTGCGGCGGGCAATCGATGATCACGACATCATAGTCATCGGCGACCGTGGCGAGTGCCGCCTGAACGCGGGTGAAGAATAGCGAATGTGTATCGCCCGCCCGACGTTCGGCGAGCGCCCGCGGCGTTGCGTGCTCGAATTCTTGCAGCTCTAGATTGCCTGGCAGGAGATCGAGATTGTGGAAATAGGTCTTGCGGATGATGTCCTTCAGCGGCCGCACTTCGCCATCATAGCGAATTGCCCCATAGATCGTGTCATTGCCGACGAGATCGAGTTCCGGCTGGTAACCGAAGAGTGCCGAAAGCGAAGCCTGCGGATCGAGGTCAACGGCCAGCACCCGGTGACCGGTCATGGCCAGATATTGCGCCAGATGTACGGATGACGTCGTCTTGCCCGAGCCGCCCTTGAAGTTGGTCACGGAGATGATCTGCAGATGTTCGCCACGGGCCGGATCGCGCCACTTCACGTAGGAGCGCGCCTTGGCCTCATTGCCCTTGGCGCGGGCCTGGTCTGCGAGGAAATGGCGAAGCGCATCAATATCGGAAAGCGAGTAATACCGGCGTCCGCCGGAGCCGACTTTCGGCTGCGGACCTTCTCCAGCCAGCGACAGCTGGCGCAGATAGCCGTCCGACACGCCAATCAGGCGCGCCGCCTCGCCCGAGGTGAACGAGCGCAGTGTCTTTTGCGATGTCGGCGGAAACAGCCGCTCACGCATCGCTTTCAATTGGGCCGAAAGCGCCTGGGCGTCTTCAGCAATGGTCTCGTCGGCAGGGCGCAATGAAATTGCCTCTTCCTGGGTTGCCGTGATCGATGGACTGCCCATCAGACCTTCTCCATTGTCTCGTAGCGCATCCGACAACGTCGCGGCCCTCATGGTGCGCTGCTGTCGAAACGGGCAAACTGATTCTACATCTGTGATTCTCTCCGCCGTGGAAATACGCGATTGCGAGAAATAACAGACATTATAGTAATTTACGGCAAAGCCTCTCTGTTGCGGCTTTTATCCGTAACAGCGTGTTGCATCAACCGAGTCGCGTCAAGAGATTTTTGGTTGTCCGGCTATCCACTGCACGCATGGCGGCTTGCTGAACGGCTTGATTGGCGACCCGCCGCCCCAGTTTTGGCGGCGAAAGACAGCCATAGCGCACCCTACCCGGGACTAGCTTGTCTATCGCACACGCTGCAATGCGTATCGTTCAGCGTGTTGTCAGAAAATTCACGCATTGCCGATGTTACGCCGCCTGCCCTCAGGTCGGCTCAGCAGGCCTGGCCCGGTGAAACTCGGATACACGCGTTCCACACCGTCCCTGTGCTGACGATTGAGGGTGGGCTTCCTGCTTCTATTCAAGACAGGTCCACATCTTGCAAAGCCTGACCCAAACGAACGACAATGCAGCACTGCTGCGCCCACAGATCAGAAGCCTGACGCTCAGCGTCCTCACAGCCCTATTTCTTTTGTTCGCGACAAATCACACCTTCTGGGTGAAGGCCGCTGCGAATTACGCAAGCCAGCCGTTTGCCTTTGCCTCGCTGATCATCGGGTTGTCCGGCGCCTTCATCGCCGCCTGCGTCACGCCATCAGTAAAGTATCTGACCAAGCCAGTGTTCATCCTGCTTGTGCTCACCGCTGCATCTGCCTCCTGGTTCATGGACAGCTACGGCGTCATCATCGACGTTAACATGATCCGTAACGCGGCGGAGACCAATACGGCTGAGGCCGGTCATCTGGTGACAGCCGGTTTTGTCCTGCACATGATGCTCTACGGGATTATGCCAGCGGCCTTGATTGCCTGGGTCCGGATAGAGCATGACAGCTTCCCGAGAAAATTTGTTCGCAATATCGCAGCCATAGCCGCAGGCCTCTCACTTTTCGTTGTCGCCGGCATTTCCTTTGCCGGCACCCACGCCTCCCTGACCCGCGAACATCGCGACATGTTCGCAACGCTCAATCCGTTCGTGCCGATCGGCAAGGTGGTCGACTATGTGATCGCTAGCAACACCGAACGCAATCTGGTCGCCGCACCACTGGGCACAGACGCCAGGTTGCTCGGACTGCCTGCCGACAAGAGAAAGCCGCGCTTGACGATCATCGTCACAGGCGAAACCGCGCGTGCCGAGAATTTCTCGCTCGGCGGCTACAGCCGGACAACAAATCCCGAGCTCCAGGCCCGCGACATCTTCTATTTCAAGAATGCGACCAGTTGCGGCACGGCCACCGCGACCTCCGTACCCTGCATGTTTTCCAACCTGAAGCGCGAAGGCTATTCGCACAGCAAGGCGCTTGCGACTGAAAACCTGCTCGACGTCCTGTCGCATGCCGGCGTGCATGTCGAATGGTGGGACAACAATACCGGCAGCAAGAACGTGGCAAACCGGGTCAAGGAAGTCACTCTTTCAAATCATACGGACAAGCGCTTCTGCGCGGACGGGGAATGCCAGGACGGCGTGCTGCTTGACGGGCTCGATGCCTGGCTAGATGGAGTTTCCCAGGATACCGTTCTGGTTCTGCACCAGATGGGCAGCCACGGACCTGCCTATTATCTGCGTTATCCCGAGGCTTTCCGCCAATTTACTCCGGAATGCCAGACAGCGGAGTTTTCCGAATGCAGCCGCGAGCAGATCGTCAATTCGTATGACAACACCATTCTCTTCACCGATCACGTGATCGCTAGCATCATCGACAATCTGAAGGCGCGCGAAAGCAAGTTCTCACCGTCTCTATTCTACGCTTCGGACCATGGTGAATCGCTGGGTGAATACGGGCTCTACCTGCATGGTGCGCCCTATATGCTGGCCCCATCACAACAAACCCATGTGCCCATGCTTGTCTGGTTCGGCTCCGAGCAAAAGGCCGAGATGAACCTCGACTGCCTGCGCAAGGAGACCGAAGGTCCGGCTTCACATGACAACCTGTTTCATACGGCACTCGGCATGATGCAAGTGGACACGGCGGTACGGGATCCGGCGCTTGATCTTGCCTCTGCATGCCGCACGTCTGTCGCGACACAGTAGGGCTTTGGGCGCGATGCGATGTGGTGAACCTGCGCTCTAAGGTACGACGCTGGTGTCGAGGGGGGCAAAGCTCATTGGATCGAACTGCACATTCACTGCCTCGCCCTTTTCATTCACGGCATTGGCAAGATAACACCCGTCTTGCGACCTGATTGAGCGAACAGACCAGCCGGCTCGCTCCAGTTTCATCCGCAGGGCTTGCCTCGGCTGCCATTGCTCAAGGGGAGCATGGCATTTGCCGGACGCAGCGGCTGCTCCCGCACAGGCAATGCCGACAGAGACAATGACCAGAAACAACCTCATCTCGGCTCTCCTTTTACACAAGCAAGGACTTCGCTATGGGATCTCTGCCTGACGTTGACCTGAAGAGCCGTCTGTTCCACCCGGGCCACTAATGGACGTTGCGGCCTCAGTTCAGGTAAAGTGATCGCCGAGTGACGGATTCGTCAAAAATACAAACTTATCCACCCGACGAACTGACAGGGAAATGGCCTTGAGAATTCTTCTGGTCGAAGATGATGCGATCCTTGGCGAGGCGGTGCGCGATCACGTCAAGGCCGTCGGCCACGCCGTCGACTGGATGAAGCGCCTGGATGACGCAGTTGTCGCCCGCGAAACGATCGACTACGGACTGGTTTTGCTCGATCTGCGCCTTCCCGATGGCAGCGGCATAGGCTTTCTCAGACAAATGCGCACCAAAGGCGATACCACACCGGTCATCATCCTGACCGCCCATGACCAGATTTCCGACAGGATCGAAGGGCTGAACAGCGGCGCCGACGACTATCTGGTGAAACCCTTCAATCTTGACGAGCTGAGTGCCCGCGTTCTTGCGGTATCCCGGCGATATGCCGGCGCACCCCAGACGGTTGTCAAAATCGGACCCCTCTCGATCCGGCCAGCAGATCGGGCGGTCCGAAATGGCACAGAGGAAATTGCACTGTCCAGCCGTGAATGGGCGGTGCTCGACAGCCTGATTTCACGGCCCAGTGCCATTGTCTCGAAGTCCCAGATCGAAGAGGCCCTCTATGCCTTCGGCTCGGAGGTCGAAAGCAATACTGTCGAGGTCTATGTCAGTCGCTTGCGCAAAAAACTCGGTAAGGACATTGTCGAGACCGTTCGGGGCATCGGCTATCGCTTGGGGAAAGACGGATGACCGGCTACAGCATGACCCGCCGCCTGGTCATCTGGCTGACGGTCGCCATCTCCTGCTTCTGGTTCGTGGCAGCCGGTCTCGGCGTCATGGTGATGCAGGATGAATTTGGGGAAATCTTCGATAGTTCGCTTCAGCAGACGGCCGAACGGTTGATGCCACTGGTGGTCGACGACCTGTTTCAGCGACCGGAAACGGACACGCCGCTCAGCCTGCAGACAAGCAAGGCCGTCGCACCAGAGGATGAGCTGACCTATCAGGTACGCGATGCGACCGGGCGGGTGATCTTACATTCGCATGACAGCACAAAAGAACCCTTCAGGGCACCGCTGGTGCCAGGCTTCTGGGAGGATGAAGAGCACCGTATCTTCACCACATCGGCCGTCAGCAACACCATCTTCCTGCAGGTCGCCGACAATATGGCCCATCGACGCGAGGCCGCACTAGAAGGAGCCGGCGCGCTCCTCTTACCAATCCTGATCCTTGTACCCGGCAGCATCCTGCTTGTCTGGCTGATCGTCCGTCGTCTCGTTGCACCCGTCAGTGATCTGCGCAATGCGATCGCCGGCAAGGACAGCGGCAATATGGCCGATATCGAATTATCCTCGCTGCCGCAAGAACTTCAGCCGATCATGGCATCGGTCAATCTGCTGCTTGCCCGGTTGCGTTCAGCGCTCAGTGCCGAGCGCGAATTCACCTCCAACAGCGCCCACGAGCTGCGCACGCCGCTTGCCGGAGCGCTGGCGCAGACACAATTGCTGATCGGCGAGCTGGACGTGGGATCCAGCCAGCAGCGCGCCCGCCAGGTGGAAACATCGCTCGTCAAGCTGACAAAGCTGACCGAGAAGCTGCTGCAGCTCGCCCGCGCTGAAGCCGGGATCGGTGCGACGGACAGTGCCGTGGACCTCGTTCCTGTTCTGGATCTCGTGGTTCTCGATGCAAAACGATCCACATCGCAGCCAGAGCGCATCCGCTATCATCGCCGGCCTGGCAGCACGCTGCTGTGGCAGGGGAGCGCGGACGCTTTCGCCATCGCCATTCGCAACCTCATCGAAAACGCGGTGATCCATGGCCTGCCGGACCAACCGGTCGACATCCATATCAACGCCGACAACCACATCAGCATCACCAATGGTGCTCAACCTTTATCAAAGACCGAGATAGCCGATGTTCGGCAAAGGTTCGGAAGGGGCAAGACCGCAGCGCCCGGTTCAGGTCTGGGCCTGTCGATTGCCGAACGCCTTTTGACTCAGATGGGCGCCAGCCTGACACTTCACTCGCCGGCGCACGGGCGCGAGGATGGATTTGAGGCCCGCATTCATTTCGGACAAACGCCGTCGGAACAATAGGGCATGCTTTGCGCGCTACTTCCAGGCAACATTTGCAAGACATTACGATTGCGGCCACGACACGCATGCGTTTTCCTGATAGATCACCGGCAATGAAGATTGCAAGCAACACCCATTTGTCTGGGAAACACGG
Source organism: Rhizobium sp. 18065 (assembly GCF_902706095.1). GTDB lineage: Bacteria > Pseudomonadota > Alphaproteobacteria > Rhizobiales > Rhizobiaceae > Allorhizobium. Next base: position 271,169 of record NZ_CACSJP010000003.1, on the reverse strand, counting down.
TCGAGCGGATCGACACGTTTGCGCCAGTGATCGGCGCGCGCTTGGTCTTTTCATTTCGGCCATGCAATCTTTGCTGTTTCTCCTGCTGCTCGTGCAAGGCGACTGGGGACAGACCCTGCAGCGCCATGCTGGCCATGGCCAGGCGCTTGCAGACGCACAAGACCCCAGCAACTTTCTCGCCAACCGCACGGAGACGACAAGAGCACTGGTAGCCAGTGCCGACCGTCAACGTTTCAAGGCGCGCTTCGCCGATGCGCCTGATGCAGCGCCGCCTCGACAGGCAGGCACGATTTCCGGCCGCGACGGACATAGTCCGCATGCTGCGCCAGATCCCGGTCAACTGGCCCATAGCATTGGCTCTGCGTACAGGGCACGCGCGCCACCGCTGCGCATCGCCTGACGCTTCCCCGCCCATAAAATCAAAAGCGGCGTCGCACTGTATCCTCCGACCTGGCTCCGGCTTTGTCGTAGATGGGCAGTCGCGCCCCTTGTAGGAAACACGATCTTGAGAAACTCACCCTGGAAGGTGCTGACCTATGCGGTCATCATCGTCATGGGCGTGCTGATTGCACTGCCCAATATCCTTTCCGAAAAAACGCTGGCGGCCTGGCCATCCTGGCTTCCTTCAAGCAAAATTTCACTCGGCCTCGATCTGCGCGGCGGATCGCATCTCGTTCTCGAAGTGGATCGACCGTCACTGGAAGCTGAGTGGCTGCAGAACCTGACCCAGGATGCGCGCAACACCCTGGAAACGGCCAAGATCCCCACGGCGTCCATCCGTCGCGAACAAAACAATGTCGTGGTGACCGTCAAGGACCCAGGCCAAAGACAGGCGGCCCAGACAGAATTGACCAAACTGGTCAATCAGGTCACCTGGGGCACCTCGATCGGTGTGTCGGACCTAGACATTGCCCAACGCGGCGACAGCGCGATCACGCTGCGTCCGTCCGAAATCGGCCTTTCCCACCGGATCAGCGGCGCTGTCGATCAGAGCCTCGAGATTATCCGTCAGCGTGTCGACCAGGTGGGCGTTGCAGAACCGACGATCCAGCGCGTTGGCGCGGATCGCGTGCTGGTGCAGCTTCCGGGCGAGCAGGATCCCTCGCATCTCAAACAGCTTCTCGGCTCTACCGCGAAGATGAGCTTTCATCTGCTCGGACGCACCGGGGAGCGCGGAGTATCAGCACTTCAAGACGAAGAAGGACAGACATATCCCGTCGAGGACCGGGTCCTGCTGTCGGGAGATCGCCTGACCGACGCCCGTGTCGCCTTCGATCCCAACAACAATCAGCCGGTTGTCAGTTTCCGTTTCGACCAGACGGGCGCCACACGTTTTGCCGACATCACGCGTCAGAATGTCGGAAATCCGTTTGCCATCGTTCTCGACGGAAAAGTGCTCAGCGCGCCGGTCATCCGGGAACCAATCACCGGCGGCGCCGGTCAGATTTCGGGCTCCTTCACCGTTGAAGGCGCCAATACGCTTGCGGCCCTGCTCAGAGCCGGCGCCCTGCCCGCCAAACTGAACGTGATCGAAGAGCGCACGGTCGGCGCAGATCTCGGTGGCGATGCGATCGAGCGCGGCATTCTCTCCGGCCTTGCGGGCTTTGGCCTTGTCATGGGTTTCATCCTTCTGCTTTATGGCACCTGGGGCCTGCTGGCGGTTGTCGCTCTCGCCCTCAACGTCATTCTGACATTTGCCGGCCTCAGCATCATCGGCTCGACATTGACCCTGCCCGGCATTGCCGGCATCGTGCTCGGGATCGGTCTTGCCGTGGATGCAAACGTTCTGATCAATGAGCGGATCCGCGAAGAAAGCCGCAAGGGACGTGGTGTCCACGCGGCCATCGACCAGGGCTTCCAGAAAGCCTATTCCACCATCATCGACAGCAATGTCACCGCGCTGATTGCAACCGTGCTGCTGTTCTGGTTCGGCTCCGGACCAGTTCGCGGTTTTGCCGTGACAATGGGGCTTGGCATTGCCATCTCGATGTTCACGGCAGTATCCGTTGTCCGCGTCGCGATGATTTGGATCACGACGCGCTTCAAGCTGAAGACGATCAGCATCAATGCGCTTCTGCCGATCCGCCTGATCCCGGACGGGACCAAAATCGACTTCATGAAGGCACGGCTGGTCGGGCTTGGTATTTCCGCCTTTCTGTCGATCTCATCGGTCATCCTGTTCTTCACGCCGGGATTGAACTACGGCGTGGATTTCAAAGGCGGCATCCAGATCGAAGTGTCGACGGAAAAGGCCGCCGATCTTGGCGCGTTCCGTGCCGGATTGGAGAGTCTCGGTCTCGGCGAGATCGCGCTGCAGGAGTTCGGCGACAGCAACCACATCCTGCTGCGTGTCGAGCGTCAATCAGGCCCGGAATCGGCACAAAATGAAGCTGTCGAGAAACTCAAGACGGAAATCCAGACCATCGATCCGACATCCCAGATCCAGCGCACGGAAGTCGTTGGCCCGAAGGTCAGCGGTGAACTGGCAACGGCCGGCTTCCTCTCGGTCATCCTCGCCAGCATCGCGATGCTGATCTATATCTGGAGCCGGTTCGAATGGCCGTTCGCGGTGGGCGCGATTGCGACCCTCATTCTCGACGTCACCAAGACGATCGGCTTCTTTGCCCTGACCGGTCTCGACTTCAACCTGACGGCTATCGCAGCCTTGCTGACGCTGGTCGGCTATTCGGTCAATGACAAGGTCGTGGTCTATGACCGCATGCGGGAAAACATGCGTCTCTACAAGTCGATGCCGTTCCGCGACCTGATCAACCTGTCGATCAACGAAACCCTGGCCCGCAGCATCTTCACATCGGCCACTGCCTTCCTCGCCATGTTGCCGATGGCGATCTGGGGCGGAAGCGCCGTCGAGAGCTTTGCAATTCCGATGGTCTTCGGGATCTTCATCGCGGCCTCGTCCTCTGTCTTCATCGCGGCACCGATCCTGCTCTTCCTAGGCGACTGGCGCACCAGACGCCGGGCCGCAGCCGACGTGGCAGCACAGGCAGAAGCAGCCTGAACCTTACGCGACAAACAAAAAGGCACCCGGCTCGTCCGGGTGCCTTGGCACTGGGGTGAAAAATCAGGGCCGGATAACGCCGACAACAACGCGTCCGGCAGGGGCTCTCGCGTCAGGGACCTTCCTGTTTGGCCGGTGCCTTGCCATTTTTGGCGACCCGGTCTCGGTGAAGGGCTGCGCGCGCCAGAAGCATGAAGGTCACCGGCGTGGTGACCGTGACGAAAATTCCAATCAAGACCTCATGGATCACCAGGCGCTGTGAGGTGATCGTGAAAAAGATCATCGATGCCAACATCACGCCGCCTATGCCCCAGCTGGTGCCAAGCGTAGGCGCGTGCAGCCGCTCATAGAACGTCGGCAGGCGCACAAAGCCGACAGCGCCAATCAACGCCAGCGACGCGCCGATCAGAAGAAAGAAGGACACGAGTATCGCCGCCCACAGCGGAAGGTCGGCCGTTGCCTGCATCATTCGATCACCTCACCACGCATCAGGAATTTGGCAAGTGCCACGGTCGCCACGAAACCGATCATGCCGATCACCAGCGCCGCTTCGAAATAGATCACCCGCCCCGTGCCTATGCCGAACGTGACCAAAAGCAGCATCGCGTTGATGTAGAGCGTATCCAGGCCGATGATGCGGTCCTGCGCCCGCGGCCCGCGAAACATCCGGATGGAAGCGATCGCCATGGCGCAGGCAAGCAGCATCTGCGAGAGAGACACCGCGGTGAATAGGATGACGGCGCTCATGCAAAGATCTCCATCAGCAGTTTCTCATAACGGTTCTTGATGGTGCTGACCCAGGCCTCTTCGTCGACAAGATCGAGGACATGCAGCAACACGGTCCGCTCGCGTGAATCATATTCGAGCCAGGCCGATCCTGGTGTGCTGGTCAGGATGACCGCGAGCAAGGCAAGCGCCGTGCGGTCCTCCAACTCCAGCGGCAGGAGAAGAAACCCGGAGTGATGTCCCTTTGGCCTCCCGCCAATAATCACTCGCGCAACGGCGATATTGGAGCGGATAATATCTGAAAACGCGAGCATAAACAGTTTCGGCAACAGGTACCATTTGCGCAGACGCGGCTTTTCCGGACGCAGGGCTGCAAATGCCCAGCTGGCGAAAACGGCAACGAAGGTTCCGAGCAACAGATGGCCAAGACTGAAGCCATTGAGCAGCAGCCACATGCCAACAAGCGAGAGGGTCAGGAGTGGATAGGGAAGCATCAGTTTCCTCCTATCTCTTGTGATTGGACCCTGGAAAGCGTTTCAATCGCTGCGGCATTTTTGACCGCATCGATATAGATGGTCGGATTGCTCAACGTCCGGATGGTTGTGTCCATGTAGCGCATGGCGGGACCGGCCTGGAGCGTCAGCGCGAGCGTCAGGCACAAAAGGAACATCACCGGCACAAGTTCGATGACGAGAACACGTGGAACCGTTCCCTCGATCGACGTCCAGAAAGCGCGTATGCCGGCCCGGGTCATCGCGATCAACGCCGCAACGCCCGAGAGGATAACTAGAACGACCAGCGTCCAGACTGCGGCCGTTGGCGGCACTCCTGTGGCGCCGGCACCCATCATCGCAGACAGCATCGCAAACTTGGCGACAAATCCGGACAGCGGCGGCAGGCCGGACAAAAGAATGCCACAGGCAGCAAAACAGATACCGAGAATGGCCATGGTTCCAGGCATGGCAAGTCCTCCGCCTTCCTCCACCTCGTCATCACCCTCGCCATAGGCTTCCATGGTCACTGCGAGAACGTTCGCTCCAGCGTCCTGACCCCGCTCCACCAGTTCGATCAGCATGAAGAATGCACCAATCGTCAGGGTCGAGCTGACGAGGTAAAGCAAGGCTCCGGATGACACCGCGCCATCATTGATGCCCAGCACCATCAGCATCGTGCCCGACGACACCAGAACCGAATATCCGGCAAGCCGCCCGAGTGCCTGGGAGGCAAGCACGCCGACTGTGCCGAAGATCATGGTTGCAATACCGCCGAAAAGCAGGAGTTCGGCCCCGAAACCGGCGGAAGGACCAGCGCCAAACAAAAGCATGGTCAGGCGCAGGATGACGTAGATTGCCAGCTTGCTCAGGATCGCAAACATCCCGGCGACCGGAGCGGAGGCCGCACTGTAGGCCGTCGGCAGCCAGAAACACAAAGGCCACATGCCGGCCTTGATCAGGAAGGCAATACCGAGAACACCGGCACCCGCCTCCATCAACATGCGCCGATCGGCTTCCATCTCGGGGATGCGGGCGGCAAGGTCGGCCATGTTGAGTGTGCCGGTCGTCCCGTAGATGAGGCTGACGCCGATGAGGAAGAACAGGGCGGCAACCAGGTTGACGGCGATGTAGTGCAGCCCGGCTTTTACCCGCAGAGCACCGGACCCGTGCAGCAGCAAGCCATAGGATGCGGCCAGCATGACCTCGAAAAAGACAAACAGGTTGAACAGGTCGCCCGTCAGGAATGCACCATTGACCCCCATCAACAGGATCTGGAACATGGAGTGGAAATGCGCGCCGACCGCATGCCAGCGGGCCAGGGAAAAGACAAGCGTGGCAACCGCCAGCAGCGATGTCAGTGTCAGCATCAACGCCGAAAGCCCGTCCAGCACGAGAACGATACCGAAAGGAGCTACCCAGTTGCCGACAAGATAGACGCCGTTGAATGTTTCCGATGCATTTTCAACCTGCAGCAGCACGATCGACACACCGGCAATCAAGATCGTCGAGGCAAGGCTGATCATCGCCTTCGTGACGCGGCTGCGTTCATCGACGAAGAGCAGCGACGCTGCTGCAATCATCGGCAGAAGGATCGGCAGGATGATCAGATGGTTTTGCCAGCCGGTCATTGGCCTCAGTTCCTCCCGTCAACGTGGTCGTTGCCGGTCAGGCCGCGCGACGCAAGCATGACGACCAGAAACAGTGCAGTTGTGGCGAAGCCGATGACGATCGCCGTCAGCACCAGCGCCTGCGGCACCGGATCGGTCAGAGTTGACGGAAGGACATCATCGCCAAGGATCGGCGGCACATTGCTTTTAACGCCTCCCACGCCAAAGATGAACAGGTTAACCGCATAAGACAGAAGCGAGAGACCGACGATGACCTGATAGGTCCGCGGTCTCAGGATCAGCCAGACGCCGCAGCTGGTCATGACACCGATGGCGATCGACAAAACGAGTTCCATCACCCCTCCTCAGTTCGGTTGGCCTCGATCGTACGCAGCCGGTTGATACGGATGGACTGGTGCGCCAATGCGACAAGGATCAACACGGTCGACCCGACCACCAGCATGAACACCCCGAGATCGAACAGCAAAGCGGAGGCTGCCGGCACCTTGCCGACCAGCGGCACTTCGATGTAGCGAAAATGCGAGGTCAAGAACGGATAGCCCATTGCCCAGGCACCGATGCCCGTCGTGACTGCGGTCAGCAGACCGGCCCCCATCCAGCGCAATGGCAGAATGCGGATACGGTCCTCCGCCCAGCGCGTGCCGCCCGCCAGATATTGCAGGAGGAAGGCAATCGACAGGGTCAGCCCCGCGGAAAAGCCGCCACCTGGCATATCGTGACCACGCATGAACAGGTAGACGGAGAACGTGATGATGACCGGAAACAGCCACTGCATGATGACCGACGGCACCAGCAGATAATCGCGCACCGTGTCACCGGCCGAGCGTTCGGGGCGCTCCTCATCGAAACGGTTCTGGATCTGCTGCTGTTCCGGCATTTCAAAGCTGTCTTCAGCCGGCCGGAAACGGCGTAGCAATGCATAGACTGTCAGCGCCACGACCCCGAGAACAGCGATTTCCCCCATGGTGTCGAAGCCACGGAAATCGACAAGGATGACATTGACGACGTTACGTCCACCGCCCTGCGCATAGGCATTTTCGAGGAAATAATTGGCGATCGCGTCCGGGACCGGCATCGTCATCACGGCGTAGGCGACAAACGACATTCCGACCCCGCAGACCACGGCCAGCATCAGGTCCCGAAAGCGCCGGAACCGGCCACGAAGCGTAATATGATCGTCGACGCTCACGGTCCGCTTCGGCAGCCACCGCAGACCCAATAGGATGAGAACCGTCGTCACCACTTCAACCAGCAACTGGGTGATGGCGAGATCGGGAGCGGACAGCCAGACGAATGTTATGCAGACGATCAATCCGACGCCGCCGAGCATGATCAAGGCTGCCAGCCGGTGGTACTTGGCGAGCATTGCTGTACCGATTGCAAGGCAGATACCGAGCAACCAGATCGCCGCAAAAGCCGGGTCTATACCGGTAAACGTAATGTCGCGGATTTCGAAACGCGCAAGATAGAGTGGCAGCAGTGCTGCCAGGAAACCAACGGCCACCAGCCACCGCAATTGCGGCTGGAGATTGCGCGTTCCAAACCGTCTCTCAGCCAGTCTCGCCCAACGCCAGGAGACGTCGACCAGGACACGTTCGAAAATGCGCTGCCCTTTCAGATTGCGCAGGATCGGCGGGCCGTCATCGCAGGACGCCAGATATTTGCGCAGCACGACATAAAGAATGACCCCACCCACGATCGCGATAACGCTCATCAACAGTGGGAGATTGAACCCGTGCCAGATGGACAGACTGTATTCCGGCATGTCGCTTCCCAGCACACTGGTGGCGGCGACATGCAGAAACGGGCCGATCGACATGGCTGGAACAATGCCAACTACGAGGCAGGCAATGACCAGAATTTCGATCGGGAGCCGCATGGAATGCGGCGGCTCGTGCGGCTTGGGCTTGGGCAAGTCGGTGGGTGCCGGACCGAAAAAGACCGTATGGATGAGACGCAGCGCATAGACGACGCTGAACGCTCCAGCGAGGGTCGCCACATAAGGAAGCGCCCGATCAAGGATTGAATCGGCATGGGTCTCGACAGCTTCGGCGAAGAACATTTCCTTCGACAGGAAACCGTTCAGCAGAGGAACACCGGCCATAGCCGCACTCGCGACCATGGCAAGCGTCGCGGTAATCGGCAAGAAGCGAAACAGACCGCTCAATCGCCGGAGGTCACGCGTACCGGTTTCATGATCGATGATGCCGGCCGCCATGAACAATGACGCCTTGAAGGTTGCGTGGTTGAGCATGTGGAAGATCGCGGCGACCGTGGCCAGCGGGCTGCCCAGGCTGAGAAGCGTTGTAATCAGGCCGAGATGACTGATGGTCGAATAGGCCAGAAGCCCTTTCAGGTCCTGCTGGAACATGGCGAAATAGGCGCCCAACAGCAGCGTCAGAATGCCGGCAAGTCCAACTAGCCAGAACCATTCATAGGTACCCGACAGGACCGGCCACAAACGCACCAGCAAGAAGACACCGGCCTTGACCATGGTTGCGGAATGCAAAAGCGCTGAAACGGGCGTCGGCGCCGACATCGCATTGGGCAGCCAGAAGTGGAACGGAAACTGCGCGCTTTTGGTAAAGGCGCCCAACAGGATGAAGACGAGCGTCGGCAGGTAGAGCGGATGGCTGCGGATCAGATCGCCAGATGCCAGGATCTTGTCGAGGTCATAGCTGCCGACGATGTTTCCGAGCAGAAGCAAGCCGATCAGCAGGCTGAAGCCACCAATGCCGGTAACGGTCAACGCCATACGCGCACCGTCACGGGCCGCGGCATTGTGATGCCAAAAACTGATCAGCATGAAGGAGAAAATGCTGGTGAGCTCCCAAAAGACCGAGAGCAGGATAACATTGCCGGACAGGACGATGCCGAGCATTGCGCCCATGAAGGCCATCAGGAACGAGAAGAAGCGGGCGACCGAATCGTCCTTGCCCATGTAGTAGCGGGCATAGAGCACAACGAGGAAACCGATGACCGCGATCAGCATGGTGAAGATCCATGCAAAGCCATCCAGCCGGAGGCTGAAGTTCAGGCCCAGTTGCGGAATCCATTCGAGCGAATAACGTACCGCCTGCCCATCGGAGACCGACGGATAGAAGCCTGCGGTCAGAAGGATTGCCAGAAGCGTGACCACGCCACCGACAGCGACAGGCAGATCTCGAGATTTGTTGTTCAGCAGAAAGACGCAGATCACGCTGCCAATGAATGGCAGGGCGAGCAGGGCAATCAGAAAATATGGCTCGAACGTTATCCCAAGACCTGAAGACCTTCCCAATGACTGACTGCGCCAAAACCGCCAAGCGGATCCGGAATCGCCACAACGCGCATCTGGATATTTGCGCAAAACCACTATATTATGGTGTATAGTGACCAATATGGGTAACTTATCGCATTGGGTCAACCCGAAATGACGAAAACACTGACACCCGCACTCTGTCGAGCGGCCCGCGGCTTTCTCGACTGGACACAGGCCGACCTCGCCGAGCGATCTGGCGTTTCACGCAGCACGGTCAGAGACTATGAAGGCAATCGGCACGATGTGCATCGCGCCACGGAAGCACAGCTTTGCCTGGCATTCGAGAAGGGTGGCATCCGCTTTATCGATTGTGACGCAAACCATGTCGGTCTGTCCGGCCTCAATCAGCCCGATATGCCGCAAACCTAGTTTATCCTGGAACAAGGCGCCACAGCGCTGCCAACTCAGCCGGCATTCAGTTTTATTGATATTCGGGCAGGAAGCAACGGCGACATGACTTTCGCAACCCAAACATCGACCTCAGGACAGAGGACGCGATCGAATCATGCAGAAACCCCATCCGCGTGCTACAAAGCGCGAAGCATCAAAGGACATGAGCATGGCACAGACACCGCGCAGACCCGTTAACCCGAAAGACGCAGCCGAAGCGCTTTTCAGGCCTGTCAAAAAACCAGCCGCACCCGCGATCGAACGAGCCGCCCTTCCCAACACCAAGGAACTGGTATCGATCAAGATCGACAGCGACATCATTGCCCATTTCCAGGCAGACGGACCAGGCTGGCAGGATCGGATCAACGCAACATTGCGCAGCGCGGTCGATCAAGCGTCCTGACCGTGCACGGAACGGCGCATCGCTAATTTCTGGCGCATCGGTTCAGTGCGCGATCAGCACCTGGATCCCACGCTTTTCGAACTCCTTTGCATCACGATCGGAAATACCGTCGTCGGTGATGAAAGAGTGGATGACATCGAGCGAGCCGAGACGCGTAAAGGAGGATTTGTTGATCTTGGTCGAATCCGCCACGAGATAGACATGGGCCGCGGCTTTGATCATCGCCTCCTTCAACTGCAGGTCGGCAAAGCTCGGATAGGTCAGGCCAGCATCCAGCGCCACACCGGCTGTCGCCAGAAAAAGCTTTCCGGCGAAAATATTGCGGAAATATTCGACCGACTTGTCGCCTGAAAGCGACAGCGTCGGCGACTTGAACTGACCACCCGGCATGTGCACGGCAAATGTCGGGACCGCGCCCAGAATGATGGCGATGTTCAGCGCATTGGTGATCAGCGTCAGATCGCGCCGGCTGGTCAGCCGCATGGCGATTTCGGTCGTCGTCGTGCCTGCATCAAGGATCAATGTTTCACCGTCTTTGACGAGGCCCGCGGCAAGCGCGCCGATCCGCCGCTTCTTGTCCATGTTCTCCTGATGGTGAAGCGTCATCGTGCCGGTCTGGATCGGCACGGTATTGAGGTAGGCACCGCCATGCTCGCGGGTGATGAACCCCTCGTTCTCCAGCCGTTCGAGATCCTGGCGAATGGTGGCTTCGGAAACGTGAAAAGCAGCGGCCAGCTCCCGGACACGCGCAGACCCTTCCTCCTGCAGCCATTCCAAAATGCGCCGCCGCCGTGGCTCGGACAAAAGCCCGATCATGGTCTCGGAGTTTTCCTGTTCTGTTTTCGCATCCATGGCGATCTGCCCAAACCTAAAAATTCGCAATCAAACGAAAGCGCGTCATCCCGATTAGCCCGGGATATACAGCAACAGACGCCGATATGAAATCCTCACGCTGCCTGCTGCTGCAATATCACCCGGGCCTGCAGCTTCTGCTGGATCTGGTCGACGACCACAGCCGCAATGATGACAAGACCCTTGATCACCGTCTGCCAGAAGGACGATACACCCATCATGATCAGACCGTCGGCCAGGATGCCGATGACAAACGCGCCGATGATCGTGCCACCGATGCGCCCCCGCCCACCCGACATCGACGTGCCACCGAGCACAGCTGCGGCAATGGCATTCAGCTCGAAGGTCTCGCCAGTCGCCGGATGGCTGGCCTGCAGCTGCGACGAGATGATCAGGCCGACCAGTGCGGCGCAGAGACCGGAAAACATATAGACGAAGAGCTTGGTGCGGTCGACATTGACGCCGGACAGGCCCGCCCCGCGCTCATTGCCGCCCACGGCATAGATATGCCGGCCAAGCGGCGTGCGGGTGGCAAGGTACCCAGCCATCAGCGCGACGACCACCATGATCCAGACGGACAGCGGAAATCCGAGAAAGCTGCCGGAACCGATCAGCCTGAACGTATCCGAACCATAGGCCGGATTGCCGGCGAGATTGGGGAAAGTCCGGCCGTCGGAAAACAGCAGGGCTGCACCACGCGCCACATAGAGAACTCCAAGCGTCGCAATGAACGGCGCGACATTCAACTTGGTGATCAATATCCCGTTTATCAGACCAATGAACACGCCGACGACCAGCACCAGGAAGCAGATTTCAAGCGTGTTGAACTGGATGGTCCAGCCGATGCCGAGATCGATGCCGTAAAGCACGAGATAGCCTGCAACCATGGCGCAGAGACCGACGATCGAGCCGACCGACAAATCAATACCGCCGGCGATGATGACGAAGGTCATGCCGATCGCCAGCAGCGCATTCAGCGCCACATGCTTCGAAATGATCAGCATATTGGCATAGGACAGAAAATTCGGAGCCGCGAAAGCGAAGAAGGCGAAGACCAGGATCAGGGCGACGAAGGTCCGCATGCGCAGGAGCAGCAGCACCGCAGAAGTTCCGGACGCCTTGGATCCCGCGTTCGCGGCGGTTGCGGTATTGGTAATGCTCATGGTGTTTCAACCCTGCTCAAATTGGGCGTTGCGGCGGAAATGACTGCGGCCGCGTCGGCGCCGGCGGGGAAATCCCCGGTCAGCTTGCCATTCGCCATGACGAGAATGCGATCCGAGAGGGCGAGAACCTCCTCAAGATCGGATGTTACAAAAAGAATGCCTAGGCCTTCGGAGGCCAGGCGGCGCATGGTGCGGAAAATCTCGGCCTTGGCGCCGATATCGATGCCGCGCGACGGCTCGTCCATCAACAGGATCTTCGGCTTGGTCATTAGCGCCTTGCCGATCACCACCTTTTGCTGATTGCCGCCCGACAGGCTGGAAACCGGATGTTCGAGGCTGGCGATCTTGATCGCCATGCGCTTGACGAATTCCGCCGCCTTGGCGAGTTCCGCCTTCAGGTTGAGGTGAAAGATCCGGGTAAAATCTGGCAGCGACGATAGGGTCAGGTTTTCCCGGATGGTCATGATCTGCACCAGGCCGTCACGCTTGCGGTCCTCGGGGATCAGGGCCAATCCGCGGTTGATGCGGCCGGAGACGTTTTTCTCTCGGACCGGCTGCCCGGATATAAACAGCGCACCGGTCGATGTCGGATGCTGGGCCATGATGCATTCGAGCAGTTCCGAGCGCCCTGCCCCCATCAGGCCGTAAAGCCCGACGATTTCACCTTCACGCACCGACAGGGACATGTGGTCGACGGCATAACCGCCGGCGGGGCTTGGCAGGCAGACATTCTCGACCCTGAAGACTTCGTTGCCGAGTGCATGGTCCCCGGTCTTGGGGAACTCCTTCGAGGCGCTACCAATCATATTGGCAACGATCCATGGAATATCGACGCCCGCCATCGAGCGCGAGCCGGTGATGACGCCGTCGCGCAACACGGTGATATAATCACCGATGCGGATCAACTCTTCCAGCCGATGCGAGATATAGACAATACCGACGCCCTGGCGTTTCAGGTCGCCGATGACGCGAAATAGCACATCGACTTCAGCAGCAGAAAGCGCAGACGTCGGCTCGTCCAAAATCAGGATGCGGGCGTTTTCCGCCAGCGCTTTGGCAATCTCGATGATCTGCTGCTGACCGATGCGCAGGTTGCCGAGCAGGGTTTCGGGATCGATGTCCTGCTCAAGCCTCTTCATCAGGGCCGCTGCGGCCTCAGTCTGCGCGGCGCGATTGATATGGATGCCCGCACGGGTCTTTTCGTGACCGATGAAGATGTTCTCGGTCACCGTCAGGTTCGGAAAAAGATTGAGTTCCTGGAAAACGATACCGACACCATGGCGGGCCGCATCCGACTTGTCGGAAAACACCACCTCGGAACCGTCAAGCGTGATCGTGCCGCCATTCAGCTGTTCGACGCCGGCAATCACCTTCATCAAGGTCGATTTGCCCGCGCCGTTTTCACCGACCAGAACGTTGACTGCGCCCATGCGCAGGTCGAAATCGACATTCTTCAGCGCCTGCGTGCCGGGATAGAGCTTCGAACCACCGCGGATCGAAAGACCGATGGGATGGTTTTCGCTCATGGCGCCACCTCCAGTGAAACCGGCGTGACCATAGGCACTTCGCCGGCAGAACGGATCGAGACAGCTCCGACGAACGTGACCGTCTTGCCCTTCAGGCCCGTTTCAGGGACAGCCAGTCCAGAGACTGCCTTGTCGTTCAGGGCACGGCCAAGCTTGGCATACTCGATCTGGTCGCGGAACGTGGAGAAATCATAGATTGCCGAAGTGTCGCGGATGGCCGAACCCTTGACCACCGGCCCAAGCTGCAGCGTGGCATCGGCCGCGCCGTCACCGTCGAAATCCAGTTGCGCCACGGCAGCCTTGGAGACCAGATCGGCATCGACGACAGGTGCCGTTCCCTTCACCGCGAAATTCCAGCCACCACCGGCACCGCCGACACGCAGACCATAGGTCTTGCCGGCATCATCGAGGTTGGCCTTGATTGCGGCGAGCAAAGTCGGCATATCGACCGCCTTCTCTGTAAGCTTGGGCACAAGCTTGGCTTCATAGGTGGATGCAACCAGAGTGGCGATCCGCTCCTGATCACCGCCCGGACCGTTGGCCGCAGCTTCTTTGCCAGCCTCTTCGGTCTTGACCAGCTTGCAGCCGGACAGACACAGGGCAGCGAGCATGCCTGCGGCAAGGATTTTTTTCATATTCATGGGACAACCGAATTCGTGAGCATCAACTGATCCTCCCAAGGGAATATCCCCTGGGAGGTGTTTGCCTGGGCTCAGTTGGACAGGGCGAAGGTTTCGAGTTTCGCCGCGTTGTTTGCATCGATGAGCACGCAATCCATCAGCTGCTTTTCTTCAAGCCCGGTGGAGCCGGTCTTGATGAACTTGTCAGCCTGTTCGACTGCCAGCTGGGCCTGGCTATAAGCCGGCTGCAGCACGGTGGCCTTGATACCGCCGTTCTTGATCGAATCGCGCACATCGTTGGAACCGTCGAAACCGACGACGATGACATCCTTGCGGCCGGCCGCTTCAAGTGCTGCATAAGCACCCATGGCCATCGTGTCGTTGCCGGAGATCACGCCCTTGATGTCCGGATGTGCCTGCAGCATCGATTCCATCACCGTATAGGCTTCCGTCTGCGACCAGTTTGCCGTCTGCTTGGCAACCGATTTCAGGCCGGAATACTGGTCGATGACATCGTGATAGCCCTGCGAACGGATACCGGCATTGGTGTCGGATTCCTTACCCACCAGTTCGGCATAATTGCCTTCTTCGCCCATCAGCTTGACGAAGGCTTCCGCACCGAGCTGTGCACCCTGATAGTTGTTCGAAACGATCTGTGATACCGCAACACCCGTGGTGGTGATTTCGCGGTCGATCAGAAAGGACGGTATACCCTTGTCCTTGGCTTTCTGCACGGCAGCGACAGACGCATCGGCGCCGGCGTTGTCGAGGATGATCGCCTTGACACCGGCAGCAATGGCGGAATCGAAGAGCTCGTTCTGTTTGTTGGCATCGTCATCATGCACCAGCACCATCGTGTCGTAGCCAAGCTCCTTCGCCTTGGCTGCAGCACCATCGGCTTCCGCCTTGAAGAACGGATTGTCGTGACTGGGCGTGATGATCGCGATCGTGTCGGCAGCCATGGCGTAGCCCGGCACGACGCCCGACAGAGTGAGCATGCAAACGGACACAAGCAAACGTCGAGTGATTTTCATGAGAACCTCCCTTTCTCAACAAGTCGCCCGCTGGCGACCCTGCATATTTTCTATCGAGTATTGTCGTTTGGTGTCAATATGTTTTTGTTTTGCGCTGCACCAAGAGCAATTGCAGCGCAATAACGCCAGATGCGCTTCACATTTCAGCATATTGCTTAGTTTCAGGGCTTGAAATTGCCAAATCGGCAAAATTCCGCTTGATGAAATTTTTAAGTTATGGGAAATAACGCATAC
Source organism: Rhizobium sp. 18065 (assembly GCF_902706095.1). Taxonomy (GTDB): domain Bacteria; phylum Pseudomonadota; class Alphaproteobacteria; order Rhizobiales; family Rhizobiaceae; genus Allorhizobium. The sequence continues at coordinate 255,779 of NZ_CACSJP010000003.1, read as the reverse complement.
AAACGAAAATAAACAAAAGCATTCATCAACGTGTCGGAGCGTGATGTTGCAATGAAAGGGAGGCAGGATTGAACCGTATCATTCGCAAAACCATTGCGCCTGATATCGCCGGAAAGTGCCGGACATGTTCTATTCTGTGCGAGCGCGGCGACCAAACGCCCAGTCATACAAATGGAGGAAATCTATGAGCAATCAGCGTTATGGTGCCGGCATCTGGCACTTTGCCACCTATCTCGATCGCTATGCCACGGATGGCTATGGCACACCGCGCACGATCATCGACGCGATCGATCTGGCAGGTCAGGTCGCCGACCTTTCGGTGGTTGACATCAACTATCCCTTCTTCGGCGGCGATTTCAGCAATGCCCAGGTCAAGCAGGCGCTGGACCGCAACAAACTCGGCGTCATCGGTATCACGCCGGAAATCTACACACGCAAATTCGTCAAGGGCTCCTTCACCAATCCCGACGCAGGCGTTCGCCGGCGCGCGCATGAACTGGTCACCGAAGCCTGCGATCAGGTCCGTTATTTCGGCGCTGACTATGTCAAGCTGTGGCCGGGCCAGGACGGCTGGGACTATCCGTTCCAGGTCGACTACGGCACCCTGTGGCAGCATTCGCTCGACGGCGTCGGTCAGCTTGCCAGCGAAAACCCGGATCTGAAATTCGTCATCGAATACAAGCCGCGCGAGCCGCGCGTGCGCATGAGCTTCGGCTCCGTTGCCCGCACCCTGCTTGGCATCGAGAAGATCGGCCTGCCCAATGTCGGCATCCTGCTCGATTTCGGCCATGCGATCATGGGCGGTGAATCGGCTGCCGACAGCGCCCAGCTCGCCATCGACTACGGCCGCCTTTTCGGCATGGACGTCAACGACAACTACCGCTCCTGGGATGACGATCTCGTCGCAGGCAGCTTGCATCCGCTCGAACTCTTCGAATTCTTCTACGTGCTCAGGAAGAACAAGTGGGAAGGCGTCTGGCAGCTCGACCAGTTCCCATTCCGCGAAGACAGCGTGGCAACCGCCAATCACGCGATCGACTTCCTCAAGGCCGCCTCGAAGGGTCTCGACGCCCTCGACGTCGATGCATTGAAGGAAGCGCAAAGCCGCCACGACGCAATCGGCGCATTGAAGATCGCCCAGAAGGCCCTGTTCGGCGCCATGTAGGGCGCCGGCAGCAACGAGCCAAGATTGGGACTGAAAGGCTTATGAATATGTTGAAGAACGATACGGCCGTAACAATCCGGGAAAAGGCCCTCTGGATGCGCCGCAGGGCATTCCAGATGGTGTTCGACGCCCAACTCGGCCATCCCGGCGGTGACTTTTCGGCCATTGATATCATCGCGACGCTCTATTTCGGCGTGATGCGCTACGATGCGACAAAGCCGGACATGGCCGAACGCGACCGCTTCATCATGTCGAAGGGCCACGCAACGGGAGCGCTTTACACCGCGCTCTGTGCCGCCGGCTACTATCCGGAGGACTGGCTGCACACCTATATGCAGCCGCAGTCCAAGCTGAACGGCCACCCCAATCGCAATTATCTGCCGGGCGTGGAGACTAATACCGGGCCTCTCGGCCACGGTGTACCTGTCGCGCTCGGCATCGCCATCGCCGGTCAGATGACAAACAGCGATTACCGCACCTTCGTGCTCACCGGTGACGGCGAATTGCAGGAAGGCTCGAACTGGGAAGCGGCGATGAGTGCCGGCAACCGCAAGCTCGGCAATTTCACACTGATCGTCGACCGCAACCGCCTGCAGCAGGGCATGGGTACGGAAGAGACCAACGGGCTCGACCCGCTGGATGACAAGTTCCGCGCCTTCGGCTGGGACGTCGCATTTGTCGATGGCCACGACGTGCCGGCACTGCTTGATGTCCTGAGCCCCGCCCCCGGCGGACGCTCCAAGCCGCTCTGCGTCATTGCCAATACCATCAAGGGCAAGGGCGTGTCGTTCATGGAGAACAAGGCATCCTGGCACCACGGCGTGCCGAATGCAGAACAACTCGATATCGCAATGAAGGAACTGGTGTAATGGCCGCTGCCGCTGCAAAACAGGAAGGCTATTTCGACTGCCGTGATGCCTGGGCACAGACGCTGGAAAGCCTGGCCGAACAGGATCCGCGCATCGTCGCCGTGGTCAATGATTCCGTCGGCTCGTCGAAGCTCGGCGGCTTCCAGAAGAAGTTTCCCGAGCGCCTGATCAATGTCGGCATTGCCGAACAGAACATGGTCGGCGTCAGCGCAGGCCTTGCCAATGGCGGACGCATTCCCTTCGTCTCGGCCGCATCCTGCTTCCTGACCGGCCGCGCACTGGAACAGATCAAGGCCGATATCGCCTATGCCAATTTCAACGTCAAGCTGGTTGGCCAGTCCTCCGGCGTCGCCTATGGCGAACTCGGCCCGACACACCATTCCATCGAAGACTTCGCCTGGCTGCGGCCGCTGGATGCGATCACCGTGGTCGTGCCGGCAGACCCCTGGGAGACAGCAGAAGCGGTGAAATGGGCGGCCAGCCACGAAGGCCCTGTCTATCTGCGCCTGAGCCGCATGCCGGTTCCGAACCTCGAGATCGCCGACCGCAAGTTCCGTGCCGGCAAGGCCGAACTTGTGCAGCAGGGCTCCGACGTGACGCTGATTGCCTGCGGCACCATGGTGCATCTGGCTGCCAAGGCCGCGATTGCACTGGCGGCAGACGGCATTTCGGCCCGTGTTCTGAACATGGCCACCCTCAACCCGCTCGACGAGGCAGCCGTGGCGGCGGCGGCCCGCGAAACGGGGGCGATCGTCACCATCGAGGAGGCTGGCATTCGCGGCGGTCTCGGTGGGGCGGTCGCTGAATTCACCGCCGGCAACGTGCCGGTTCCGGTCGAGCGCATGGGCTTTCCCGGTTTCGTGCCGACCGGATCGGTGGAATGGTTGTTCGAGCATTTCGGCCTCACGGTTCCCGGCATCAAGAAAGCCGCAATCACGTCGATCGGGCGCAAACGCGGATGAACACAAGCGTCAGCCATGTCATCGCCATCGACCAGGGCACGACCAATACCAAGGCCATCCTCGTCGATGGTTCCGGCAAGGTCATCGCCAAGGCATCGGCGCCGCTGAAATCCTCCTATCCGAAGCCCGGCTGGGCCGAACAGTCGGCCGACGACATCTGGGCCAGTGTCCAGCAGGCGATTGCCGAGATCCGGGCTGCAAGCGCCGTCGAGATCAACGGCCTCGCGATTGCAAACCAGCGAGAAACACTGGTGGTCTGGGACAGCCAGACCGGCCAGCCGATTGCTCCGGCCATTCTCTGGCAATGCCGGCGCACGGCAAAAGTCTGCGCCGACCTGATCGAAAGCGGTGCAGATCCGATGGTGACGGCCGCGACCGGCCTTTCGATCAACGCGCTGTTTCCGGCGTCCAAACTGGCCTGGGTCATGGAACATGTGCCTGAGGCCAAGACGTTGTCGGCCGCCGGCCGGTTGCGGGCCGGAACCGTCGATGCCTGGCTTCTCTACAAGCTGACCGATGGCCGGGAGTTTGCCACCGACCATTCGAACGCCTCGCGCACGCAGCTGTTCAATACCGGAAACCTTGCCTGGGACGAGAGCCTTTGCAGGTTCTTCGGCGTGCCGCAGTCGGCACTGCCAATGCCAAGACCGTCTGACAGCCCGTTCGGCCACACGGCCGACGGAACGACAGCACTCGGACCGGACATTCCGATCCTTGCAATGATGGGCGACAGCCATGCTGCACTCTACGGCCACGGCGTGCGCAAACCAGGCCTGGTCAAGGCGACCTATGGCACAGGTTCGTCGCTGATGACGCTGACATCGCAGCGCATCATGTCCAATCACGGCTTGTCGAGCACGATTGCCTGGAGTGACCGCCACGGAACGGCCTATGCGCTGGAAGGCAACATCACCGTGTCGGCCCAGGCCGCCGCCTTTGCTGCAACGATGCTCGGACTCGCCGACGCGCAGGCCCTGTCGGACCTCGCTCAGACCGTTGACGATTCCGCTGGTGTCACCTTCGTCCCGGCGCTCGCTGGCCTTGGCGCGCCGCATTGGAATGACAATGCCACCGGCACCATTTCCGGTATGACACTCGCGACACAACCCGCACATGTCGCACGCGCCACCTTCGAGGCAATCGCGCTTCAGATTGCCGACGTGTTCTCCGCCATGGAAAAGGATATGGGCTCGGCTCTGGCGGGATTGCTGGCCGACGGCGGCGCATCCGCCAACAGTTTCCTGATGCAGCTGCAATCCGACATTCTTGATCGACCGGTCTCTCGCGGTGATCAGGCGGAGGTCGGCGCCATGGGCGTGGCCAGGATGGCACTGCAATCACTTGGCATCGGAGCGGAAACAGGCGGGCATGCAGGGACGCAAAATTTCATCCCGGGGCAGCTGGCGGGCGCCGAACGTGATCGGATCACCCGGCGCTGGGCAGAGGCGGTCGCCCGCGTCACGTCTTAGACTTCAAATCCAGGCGACAATCGAGTGGCCGAGAAAATCCAGCAGGCACGCAACAGTGTGTTCATTGCTGCGGCGCAAAATAGCACATCGGCGACGCGGCATGCACTTGCAATTCGACTGCGCTTGCCCCACTCTTTTACTGTTCTCAGGGCGGGGTGTAATTCCCCACCGGCGGTATCGGGAGAAATCCTGGAGCCCGCAAGCGCTCCCGATAACCTCGGGAGGTCAGCAGATCCGGTGCGATGCCGGGGCCGACGGTATAGTCCGGATGGAAGAGAGCAAGGCAACGGCTGCCGTCCGCGAGGGCGGCTGAGCTGTGTTTGTTCGCCCAAGGGAAGTTTCGCCGGCACGTGAAAACGTCCGGCACAACAGTCAGCCGGATTTCCGGCTCAACCCTTGAAAGACCGATGAATGACTATCTCTAAAATTGAAGATGCAATTGCAGCCATTGCCCGCGGGGAAATGGTCATTGTGGTGGACGATCAGGACCGCGAGAACGAGGGCGACATCGTTTTTGCTTCCGAAGACGCCACAGCAGAAAAAATCGCCTTCATGATGAACAAGGCACGCGGCCTGATCTGTGTGTCGATGCAGGGCGAACGCTTGGACACGCTGGAAATTCCATTGATGGTGCCCAACAATACAGAATCGCTGAAGACAGCCTTTACCGTCTCGGTGGACCACTTGCCGACAACATCGACCGGAATTTCAGCGGCCGACCGCGCAGCGACGATCAAGGCCCTGATCAATCCCTCTGCAAAGCCTGAGGAATTCGCCCGCCCCGGCCACATCTTCCCGCTTCGCGCCAATCCGAAAGGTGTCCTTGGGCGGCCCGGCCACACCGAAGCGGCAATCGACCTCTGCCGTCTGGCCGGCAAGGCAGAATCCGGCGTGATTTGCGAAATCGCCAAGGATGACGGCACCATGGCAAGGCTGCCTGATCTCGAACTGTTTGCCGAACAGCACAACCTGCATCTGGTCACGATCGAAGATCTGATCGCTCACCTGCAGATATCCGGTTCAAAGGTCTCAAACCTACTTGAGGTGGCAGCGTAATATCGGAGCGTTCAATTCTCCCAGGTTTCAGAAACATCGGGTCGAACCGCGTTTCATGAGACCTGGGCGGAATGGCAACGACGCATCCCGCTTTGCGTCCCGCTACAGGTAAAGAGCAATCAAAGCACGCCCCAGGCGCGAAACCGCCCCCGGCCCGTCAGTTCACGCAGGCTGAGTGATGCCGCGATCTTCAACGCACCCTGCGTCGTGACACCCAGTTCTTCGGCAATCATCCCGGCCGACACCATTGGTCTGGCAAGCACAAGCTCGATCAATTGCGGCAGTTTTGAAGAGGTGCGCCTGCCGGCAAGTCTGTGCTGCATCTGCTGGCGGGCAAGCAGCAGACGATCATGCTCCTTCAGCCCAAGTTCTGCGGCTAACTTGAAAGCATCGACGAACGCGAGCAATCGGGTATCGCGATCCCGGCTTGCACGCCTTTCCCGCTGCACCTGCTTCAAACCAAGATTGACGGCAACCAGGTGCGACATGCAAATGCCCGTCTCGCGCAACAGCGCGCCCGCCAGCAACCGGCCAAGCCAGGGGGCGTGCTGCAGCACCTGCAACTGATCCCAGGCATCGAGCAGCAGAACGGCACGCAATACCGGCGGAAGCGCCTCGGTCTCCGCCAGCACGCTCCGCCACTCCTCCAGGCGGCTTTCTTCGTCCCAGTCAGGCTCATAGATAAATGGATTGCGATCGCGACCGGCCGTGCGCATCGGCTGGTTCACACCGGACATCAATGCTTCACTGCGGGCGAGCACAGCGTCCATTTCAGCCAGTTGTTTTGCCAATGGGTCGTCGTCATCGTCTTCATCCCCATCCAGTCCATCCTCCTGCCCGGACGCCTGTACTAGAGCGCCAGTGTCCGAAGGGGCGTCAACCATGCGACCACGAAGCACGCCATCATTGCTGAGTGCCCATCCGGGTTCATTGGCGAGGATGCGGCGGCGGGTTCGCAACACGTCATGGGCAATGGTCAGTTCATGTGTCGGCGCACGTACGCCCATGCTGGCATCATGCAGAACGAGGTCTTCGAGATGGACCAGTTCACCGTCCACCCAAAGTGACGCAACAGCATCACCGAAATGCGATCGTGCAATCCAACCATCGCGCAAGGGGGAACGAGCAATGCGCTCGTCAAGACGCGTCAATGCCGCTGTCGCGGCAGAGACGGGAACAAACAAGGTCGCAATCGGTAGCTTGGCAAGATCGTATCGCATGGAGCGATCGTAGGTGACTCGACTAACGAAAGCGAGGAGGCCCTTTCGTTTCGTTCCTGGGATTTCTGCCAATCACCGGCAATTGGCATTTCTGACATAGCCCACATTGCCCAAACTCGCCGATCTCAGCATTGACGAATGCGACGCTCAATCGATCAGGAAAGCCCTGAAATCATTGACATTGGTTCCTGTCGGCCCTGATACGAACAGATCTCCGATCAGGTCGAAAGCAGACCAGGCGTCATGTCCCGCGAGAAAGCTGCGCGCGTCACCGCCTGCGGCCCTGATCCTGTCAGCGGTCGTTCCGTCACAAAATGCGCCGGCGTTGCTTTCGGAACCATCAATCCCGTCCGTATCGGCGGCCAGACCCGTGACTTCTGCCAGACCTTGCAGATCCATGGCAGCAGACAGGAGGCACTCGGAATTGCGTCCGCCCTTGCCATACTTTCCATGACCAATGGTGACCGTGGTCTCGCCACCCGACAGGAGGACTAACGGCTTCGAAAATGAACTGTTCTGCGCAAACTCACGCACCAGCGCGGCATGCATGCGGCCGATATCCTTTGCTTCTCCTTCGATACAATCGGACAGGATCAGCGGCTCGATGCCCAGATCACGGGCCTTCTCCGCAGCCGCGACCAAGGAGACACGCGCAGATGCGATCACATGAACCTCGTTGCAACGAAAGATCTCGTCCGATGGATCGGGCGCCTTTTCCCGACCGATGGCATCAATGACCGCTTGAGGCAGGTCGATGCGATAGTCGCGGATCAACCGCATGGCTTCGGCGGCATTGGAGGCGTCAGGCACCGTGGGGCCAGATGCGACCAAAGCCGGATGATCGCCCGGCACATCCGAGACAATCAGACTGATGACTTGTGCCGGATATGCGCGTGCGGCAAGCCGGCCTCCCTTGATCCGGGAAAAATGCTTGCGAAGCACGTTCATCGCCGAAATCGGCGCCCCGGATGCCAGCAGGGCTTCATTTAGAGCGATTTCGTCGGCGAGTTGAAAACCCTGCGGTGGGGCAGGCAAAAGTGCGGAGCCGCCACCAGAGATCAACGCAATGACAAGGTCATCCTTGGTCAGCCCTTGCACGTGATCCATCAGTGCTTGCGCCGCCTGCAATCCAGCAGCGTCGGGCACCGGATGCGCTGCCTGAAGGACCCTCGTCTGTAGACAGGGTTCAAGCGGGCCGTGACGATCAACCACAAGCCCCTCGAAAGGACCGTCCCAGGCGCGCTCGAACGCCGCTGCCATCTTTCCCGCCGCCTTGCCCGCACCGATGATGATCGTGCGACCCTTTGGCTTTTGCGGTAGATGCCGGACGATGGCGTCGTAGGGATCGGCAGCTGCGACCGCCGCCTGAAAAAGCGACGTGAGAAAGGTCCGCCCATCGATCGACATCTCTATCTCCTTCTATCGCATCATCATGGGCGAAACGGTTGTCCATCTTGCCGGAATTCGGATTGCTCCGGTGTCGACGAAGCTGATCAGGATTCAATGCTCGATCATTGTCAACGAAGTTTGGTCAACGCAACCCGGCGCGTGCCCGCGGTCGCGTGTCGTTGCGTTCATGAGAAAAGATCGCAGGCGGCAAAGCCGGCAGATCGCGGATCATGTCTGACGCCTTCTCTCCAACCATGATCGTTGGAGCATTGGTGTTACATGAAGGCACGCGCGGCATGACCGAACTGTCGCATACCCGCAAGCCATCAAGCCCGTGGACCCGCAAATCGAGCCCGACAACTGCGTCCGCTCCCCTACCCATCTTGCAGGTTCCGACCGGGTGATGGTCCGTCTTGGCATTCGCACAACCGTAGTCGAACAGTTCCGCCTCTGTCTGGACCTTGGGTCCCGGCAGGCGCTCTGCCTCGATAAACGGTTTCAGGGCTGCTTGCTGGAAGATTTCCCGGGCAATGCGCAAACCCTCAAGCGACATCGTCCGGTCATGCGGATCGGACCAGTAGTTCGGATCAATCAGGGGCGAACTCGAAGGATCAGCGGATGAAAGCCTGACCGTGCCGCGCGAGCGTGGATGGAGATAGGCTGAATTCAGCGTCACGCCGGCATTCTTGAGCTTCTCGACACCAGCCTCTATGCCGGAACCGAGACCAAGATGAAACTGGATATCCGGCGAGCGCGCTTGTGGATCGGCATACCAGAAGCCTCCGGTCTCAAAGAGCGAGGAGGCAACCGGCCCAGATCTGAATAGCATGTATTCGAGACCCGCCCAGACTGTACGATGCAGCTTCGCCACACCGTCATAGGTATGGTCACCAGTGCATTCGGCAATGACGAAGAGATCGAGATGATCCTGCAAATTGCCGCCGACACCGGCCAGGTCATGTTTGACATCGACGCCGACCGAGCGCAGGTGATCGGCTGGACCGATGCCTGATTGCAGCAGGAGTTTCGGCGAGCCGATAGCACCGGACGTGACAAGGACTTCGCGCTCGGCACGAACAACCTCAAGCCCCCTGGATGTGACGACTTCCACGCCAACGGCGCGCGTTGCCTCAAGTACGATGCGTGCAACCCTTGCTCCCGTGCGGATCGTCAGGTTCTTCCGGTCTTTGATCGGCGAAAGATAGGCCAGTGAAGCCGACGAGCGACGCCGGTTGCGCTGGGTCAATTGATAGAACCCGACGCCAGCCTGCTGGCTTCCATTGAAGTCATGGTTGTAGGGAATGCCGAGTTCCTGGCCTGCCCGTATATAGGCATCGCAGATCGGCAGGGCCGAAACCGGCATGGACACGCCAAGCGGACCACCATAGGCGTGATAGTCATCCGCAAACCGCTGATTGTCTTCGGCGCGCTTGTAATACGGCAGGATCGAACGATAGTCCCAGCCTTCGCAGCCGTCTTCACTCGCCCATAGATCATAATCCGCAGCATTGCCGCGCGTATAAAGCTGGGCATTGATCGATGATCCGCCACCGATCACCTTGGCTTGGGTATATCTGAGCACGCGGCCTTTCATGTGTTTCTGCGGCACTGTCTGCCAGCCCCAACTGGCCACGCCCTTGGTCATCTTGGCAAAGCCTGCCGGCATGTGAAACAGGGGATTCCAGTCGCCGCCACCGGCCTCGAGAAGCAGCACGTTGACGTCCGGATCTTCGCTGAGCCGATTGGCAAGTACGCAACCGGCCGGCCCGGCGCCCGTGATGATATAGTCGAAACGCATCTTGATCCGTCCTGTTACAAACGCGGGATTGAAAGGCCGCCATCGGCATCGATCACGCTGCCCGTGGCAAATGCGAAACTGCCGGACGCCAGTGCCGCGCAGATGTCGCCAATATCCTCGGCCTGTCCCCAGCGCCGCATCGGAACCAGGCCATTGGCAATCAGGCTGTCGTATTTCGAGGTGACGGCGGCGGTCATGTCAGTGCGGATGATACCGGGACGCACCTCAAAGACCGCAATGCCGGTTTCCGCCAGCCGCAGGGCGAGACCTTGCGAAAAGGCGGCAAGACCGGCCTTGCTGATACAGTAGTCGAGCCGTTCAGGTGAACTCGATTGGGCCGACACCGAGGTGATATTGATGATCGATCGGGCATGCGATGGCTCGGTAACGGCCAGCATCGCCTTTGCCACCGCCTGGGTGAAAAACACGGTGCCCTTGAGGTTGGTGTCTATGATCGTGTCAAAATTCGAAGGCTCAAGCGTCAGGAAATCACCGCGCACCACCGACGCAATTCCGGCGTTGTTGACCAGGCAATCGATCCTGCCGAAGCGTTCCAGTACCGCTTTGACTGTGCCTTCGTGTCTTTCGATATCGGCAAGGTCGGCATGCAGATAGAGCGCATCGCCACCCTGCGAACGCAGAAATGACAGGGTCTCCTGTGCTGCGACCGCGTCACCAATGCCGGTGACGGCTATGTCATAGCCAGCCTTGGTCAAAGCCGTTGCGATGCCAAGTCCGATACCGCGCCGGCCGCCTGTGACAATCGCCACGGGTCTGATCATTTGATCTGTCATGATGCCAAATCCCTGGATGCAATATGATCGGCGACGCGCAATGCCTGGGCGGCCACGGTCAGTGCCGGATTGACGGCCGCCGACGTTGGCAGGAAGCTCGCGTCCACCACGAACAGATTGGCATGGTCGTAAGCGCGGCAATAGACATCAAGCGGTGCAGTTGTCGGATCACTGCCGATGCGAACGGTGCCACATTGATGCGATGGCGTGCGCTTGTCGAATGGGCGCGACAGCACGATGGGAAAGCCTGCCTTTTTCAACACCGACTTCAGCTTGCGGACGAGATCGAGATGCGCCTCCCAATTGGTCCGGTGCCATTTCAAAATGATACGGTCGCCTTCCACCATGACGCGGCTTTCCGGATGGGGTACGTCCTCGCTCATCGCATAGAAGTCGACCGCATGCGCCGAGACGTGGTTGAGCAGCCATTCGGGCACTTGCGGCAGATTTGCCTTGAGGATGGCGCCGGAAATACGGCCCAGTAACTGGATGTTGCCCAGTGGCGGACCGCCATTTCCGTCGGAAAGATAGAAGTCGTTGAAGCCGAACGTCTTTTGATAGACGGAATCGTTGCGGAAAGACGGCGAGATCGCAAGCACCGCACTGGAATTGTGGTTCATGAAGTTGCGGCCGACCTGATCGGAGCTATTGGCCAGGCCTTGCGGAAAACGCACATCTGCCGAACGCAAAAGCAGCGCTGCGGATTGGACCGCGCCTGCGGCCAGGATCACGAGTTTGGGCGAGACCGATCTATCCTCGCCGTTCTGCCGGTAATGCACGGTCTGGATGGTTTTTCCATCCGCTGAGGCCTCAAGCCGGACCACCGGCGAATTTGTCTGGAGTCGGACATTTCGATGCTGCAGGGCCTTCGCCAATGGCGCTGTTTCCGCGTCCAGCTTGCCGTCGTCGCAATTGGGATGGGCATCCCATGGCGTGCGGGCCTTGTTCAGCCATTTGTCGATATCGATGGCGAGCGGCAGTGAGAAGGGATGCATCCCCACCGCCTTCAGGCGGGTTCGGACACCGGCGATTGCGGGCTCGTCCGGCACTGGGGGAAATGCATAGGGTTCGGAATGAAAAGGCTCCGTCGGATCCTGCTCTTCGGTACCGCGCACCTGAAACAGTTGTTCAGCGCGACTATACCACGGCTCGAGTTCCTCATAGGCAAAGGGCCAGGCGGGCGAAACGCCTTCGCGGTGTTGCATTTCGGCAAAGTCTTCGCGTCGGTAGCGCACCAGCACAGCGCCATAGAACTTCGAATTGCCGCCGACATAGTAATAGTTGCCAGGATTGAACGCCGAACCACCGTGTTCGTGCCACATCTCCTTCGGGCGAAAATGGCCTCGCTGAAAAATCGCCCGCTGGTCACGGTTTTCCGGCCGATCGGGCAGATGATCGCCAGCCTCCAGGATCAGGATTTCCGCCCCGGTCGCAGCCAATCCGGCCGCAATTGTCGCACCACCGATGCCCGAGCCAATGATCACGATGTCAGGTGAATTTGTCATTTCAATACGCCTGCCCTCGATCACGCGATCCGCAACTGCGTCTTCGGATCGAAGAAGACTGCCTTGTCGAGATTAAACGCAAGCCTTGCCGTTTGCCCGGCATGGATGTGGGCATCGGCGCGCAGGCGGGCGACCACTTCCTTGCCGCCGAGTTTGGTCACGGCAAACGTGTCGGAGCCAGCCGGTTCCACCACCTCAATCAGGCATTCGCCTTCCGCCACCGCCTTGGCATTGCGATCTGCACCATCCGGATCGGTCAGGGCTTCAGGCCGGATACCGAAGACGATCTGCCGGCCGGCATGAGCCTCAAGCTGTTCACGACCATTGGCGACAGGAAGCCGGATCGGATCGCCATTGGGTCGGGCAAGCGAAACCGAAAGACCGGCCGCGTCCTTTTCCAGCGTACACGCCAGAAGGTTCATGGCCGGCGAGCCCATGAAATCGGCAACGAACATATTGGCCGGGTTGTTGTAGATCTCCGCCGGTGAGCCGAACTGCTGCAGCACCCCATCCTTCAGCACCGCGATCTTTGACGCCAGAGTCATCGCCTCGATCTGGTCATGGGTCACATAGACGATCGTCGTCTTCAATCGCTGATGCAGGCGCTTGATTTCCGTTCGCATGTCCACGCGCAGCTTGGCATCGAGATTGGAAAGCGGCTCGTCGAAGAGGAAGACCTGCGGATTGCGCACCAGTGCGCGACCCATGGCAACGCGCTGGCGCTGGCCGCCAGACAGCTGGCTTGGCTTGCGATCGAGAAGATGACCGATCTGCAGTATGTCGGACACCTCCCTGATCGCCTTGTCGCGCTCGTCTTTCGGCACTTTGCGAATTTCCATGCCAAAGGCGATGTTTCCGGCAACAGTCATGTTCGGATAGAGCGCGTAGGACTGGAAGACCATTGCGATGTCGCGTTGCGACGGGGGAAGATCGGCCACATTGCGGCCATTGATGGAGATTTCCCCAGAACTGATCGGCTCCAGGCCGGCAATGGTGTTCAGAAGCGTCGACTTGCCACAACCGGACGGGCCGACAAGCACCAGAAAGCCGCCTTTCTCGATCTCGATATTGATGTCCTTCAGGATCTCCAGCGCGCCGTAGGACTTGCGCAGATGGGAAATTTTCAGGAATGACATGATCTTATCCTTTCACAGCACCGGACATCAGGCCGCGCACAAAGTAGCGACCGGAGACGATGTAGACGATCAGGGTTGGCAGGGCGGCGAGGATCGCGCCCGCAAAATGCACGTTGTATTCTTTCACGCCCGTGGAGGACGAGACGAGATTGTTGAGGGCCACGGTCATCGGTGTCGAACCCGCGCCGGAAAACGAGGCGCCGAATAGGAAGTCGTTCCAGATATTGGTGAATTGCCAGATCACCGAGACGACGATGATCGGCGCGGAAGACGGCAGCAGGATGCGCCGGAAGATCTGGAAGAAGCTGGCACCGTCGATCTGGGCTGCGCGCACAAGTTCGGTCGGAAATGCCTCATAATAGTTGCGGAAGTAGAGCGTGGTGAAGCCCAGGCCATAGATCACATGGACGAAGATCAGTCCCCAGATAGACCCGGCCAGGCCGAGCATGCCAAGAATGCGGGCCATCGGGATCAGGACGATCTGGAACGGAATGAAGCAGGACAGCAGCAGCATGCCGAAGAAGATGTTCGAACCGCGGAACTGCCACTTGGTCAGCACATAGCCGTTGAGCGCGCCGACGATGGTCGAAATCGCGACGGCGGGGATGACCATCAGGATCGAGTTGATGAAGTAGGGCTTGAGACCTGTGGGCGAGACGCCGATTTGGGCTGCCGACCAGGCCTGTCTCCAGGGTTCCAGTGTCCACACGCCGGGCAGGTTGAGCATGCCACCCTGGCGGATCTCTTCGAGCGGCTTCAGTGAGTTGACCACCATGATATAGAGCGGCAGCAGATAGTAGACGGCGAAAATGATCAATGCGGTGTAGATCAACGCTCTGGTGAGCAGACCATGCGAGATTGCATTCTGGGGATTTGCAGCGCCGCTCATCAGCGGTTACCTCCACGAACTTCCGAATAGAGATAGGGAATGATGATCGAGAAGATCATGATCATCATGATGATCGCTGACGACGCGCCGATGCCCATCTGGTTGCGGGTAAAGGTGTAGGAATACATGAAGGTTGCAGGCAGCTGCGTCGCCTGCCCCGGACCGCCGCCGGTCAAGGCGATGACAAGGTCGTAAGCCTTGATGGCAAGATGGGCGAGCACGACGAAGGCCGACAGGAAGACCGGACGCATCAGGGGAATGATGATCCGACGATAGATGGTGAAGGTCGAGGCGCCGTCCATCTGGGCGGCCTTTATCATCTCGTTGTCGACACCACGAAGGCCGGCGAGAAACATCGCCATGACAAAGCCGGATGATTGCCAGACGGCAGCAATGACGACGCAGTAGATCGCCATCGTGTTGTCCTTGATCCAGGTGAAGGAAAAGCTCTCCCAACCCCAGATATGCATGGTATTTTGCAGCCCGATGCCAGGATCGAGGAACCATTTCCACGCCGTGCCCGTGACGATAAAGGACAGTGCCATCGGGTAGAGGTAGATGGGCCGCAAAAAGCCCTCGCCCCTGATCTTCTGGTCGAGCAGGATTGCCAGAAACAGACCCAGAACCGAGCAGATCAGAATGTAGAGCGAGGCAAAGATCGCCAGGTTCGATATCGATCGCCACCAATGGGGCAAGGCCCAGAGCTTTGAATAATTGCTCAAGCCGACGAAATTGTAGGAGGGCAGCATCTTGCTGTCCGTTAGCGACAGGAAGCCGGTATAGGCGATGAAGCCATAAACAAAAATAATAATGACCACGAAGCTCGGCGCCAGGACTAGCTTGGGCAAAAACTCCTGAAGTCTGTCACGACCTTGCATCGCTCTAACCACCCTTATTGTGTCGAACAGTGAAGCGGCATGTGCCCGATCCGCGCGAGGCGGTTCTCAAGGTAGCCACGCCCGCTGCGGCGGCACATTTTGCCGTCGACATCGCTTCACTCCGGATTTCGGTATCGGCAGCATCTGTGGGAGGACATGCCCCCCACAGAGTTTACTTGCCTGCTTACTTCGCGGCCTCGACGGCTGAGACGAGTTCCTTGACGGCATCTTCGGAAGAAAGCTCGCCATTGAACTGGCGGGTCACGACGTCGTAGATCGCGTTCTTCACTGAGGCCGGATTTGCATGACCATGGGCCATGGAACCATAAAGCGAACCGGCAGTGTTTGCCTCGGCGAGATCCTTGATGGCCTTCTTGCCGCAATCATCAAACGCTTCGTCAGACACGTCCGTGCGCGCAGGGGCGGAGCCCTTGACCACATTGAACGCCGACTGGAAAGCCGGGCTTTCGATGGCGGTTGCCATTTCAAGCTGCGACGGGACCTTGGCATCGGCCACCTTGAACATGGCAAACTGGTCGGAATTGAAGGTCACCGATCCCTGTGTGCCCGGGAAGCGCATGCAGACGAAATCGGTGCCCGGCTTCTTGTTCGCCTTGATGAACTCACCCTTCGCCCAATCGCCCATGAACTGCAGGCCGGCCTTGTTCTCGATGACCATGGCGGATGCGAGGTTCCAGTCGCGACCGGAGAAATTGTCATCAACATAGGACCGCAGTTTCGTCATGCGGTCGAAGGCCTCCTTCATCTTGTCACCACCCAGCGCTGCCGGATCGAGGTCGATGAAAGCCTGCTTGTAGAAATCATTGCCGAGCGAGAGCACGACGGCATCGAAGATCGTCGCATCCTGCCAGGGCTGGCCTCCGTGGGCGACCGGGGTAATGCCCTGTTCCTTGAACTTGTCGAGCAGCGCGACTAGTTCGTCCCAGTTGGCAGGCTCCTTGCCGCCAGCCTTGTCCAGGGCCGCCTTGTTGATCCAGACCCAGTTGGTCGAATGAACGTTGACCGGCGCTGCGATCCAGTGCCCGTCATATTTCGAGAACTGCTGCAGTGCCGTCGGGATGACCTTGTCCCAACCTTCCTTGGCCGCGATGTCATCGAGATTGCCGAGTGCACCTTCCTTGGCCCAGTCGAGAATATCGAAGCCGAGCATCTGTACGGCGGTCGGCGCATTGCCGGCCGTCACACGGGCGCGCAGGACGGTCATCGCCTCGGTGCCGCCGCCGCCGGCAACCGGCATGTCGGTCCAAGCGATCCCCTTGCCTTCCAGATCCTTTTTCAGAACGTCGAGCGCCGCAGCCTCGCCGCCCGATGTCCACCAGTGCAGAACCTCTACGCCTTCGGCCGCGCGGGCACCGCCGTGCGTCACTCCCAGTGCCAATGCCATTGCTGCCGTCGTCATCAAAAACTTGCGCATCGTATCCTCCCGTTTGCAAGTCAACATGCGGGACAACTGCCCCGCTTTCCCAAGCCACCCGTCCAGATGGACAGATGGCAACTCCTCCCACGGCATAGTGCCGCCAATTAATTTAAAACGTTACAAATTACGCAGAGTCAAGATCCTCAATCGGTTCGAAAATCACATCATACAATGATAAATTTACCGCAACGCAGCAAATTCCTGTCGCCTACTTGGCAAAGGATGGAAATTGGAAACGTTTTAAATTCTAAAGAAGACGCATTGTCCAACCACTGGTCTCGCGCTATCGTCACATCAGAATTCATCCGAAAAGCAGTTCCCGCGTGCCGAAAGAAAAACCCTCCCCGACCACCAGTCAACCGACGACCGGAAGACGATCCGGCAGACCTACGCTGCGAACGATTGCCGAGCTTACCGGCCTGGCAGTCACCACCATTTCGCGGGCTCTTTCCGACGACCCGCTCATCAATCACGACACTCGCAAGCGGGTGCGTGAAGTGGCCCTCAGCGTGGGCTATTCGCCGGACAGGGCCGCGCAACGCCTGAAGACCGGCCGCACCAATGTCGTCAGCGTCCTGCTCGATCCGCATGAGGAAATCCTCGGCTTTGGCACGTCCCTGCTGTACGGCCTCACGAAGGCCCTGCAAGGTACGGCCTATCATCTGATCGTCATGCCCAATTTCGTCGACACGTCGAATGTGGAGGCGGTCGACTACATCGTTCGCAATAATCTCGCCGACGGCCTGATATTCACCCGCACGGAACAGCTCGACACCCGTGTGCGTCTGCTGCTGGAAAACAACTTTCCCTTTGTCAGCCACGGCCGCACGGAGTTTTCCACCCCGCACCCCTATGTCGACTACGACAACTATGCCTTCGCCTACGAGGCGGCACGCCGTCTGATCGCCAAGGGACGGCAGAAGCTGACGATCATCCTGCCTTCCCGACGGCTGACCTTCAGCCAGCATATGCTGCATGGGTTCATGACCGCGGTTCGCGAGGCGGGCGTCGCCTATGAACTGCTTGATACCATCACACTCGATTCCGCGGCCGGTGAAGTGCGCGACCACTTTCGCGCCCGGGCACTGCAGCCGGACAGCCCGGATGGGCTGATCTGCCCCGGCGAAGTATCTGCCATGGCGACGATCACCGGGCTCAACGAGTCCGGCTGGGCGCTTGGCCAGCACTATGACATGGTCGCGAAACAGACCTCGCGACTGCTGTCCGATATCCAGCCCGGCGTCGAGACCATTTACGAGGATCTTACGGCCGCCGGCGAACAGCTCGGCCGACTTCTGATCCGCCGTATCGCCGACCCGCATGCGAGCGACATGCAATTGCTGATGCCACCGCAGATCGGCTTTGCCACTGCCAGCCGCTGATCTGTCCGTTTCCCGTCGATTTCCCATAGATACTCCGGCCATTGCCGATCCTCCCAGAAACGCGTCAGGCGCGCGGCATCCACCAGTTGGTACGGTTGCCGATATGCATGTTCAGCGTCTTGGTCTCCGTATAGTCCTCGACAGCATGGCGACCGAGTTCCCGGCCAAGGCCTGATTGTTTGTAACCGCCGAAGGGAAGTTCCGAGGCACCATCCATGAAGGTGTTCATCCAGACGGTCCCGGCACGCACATTGCGGCCAATCGTCAGGCATGTGTCGAAATCCCGGCTCCAGACCCCGGCCGAAAGGCCGTAGTCGATGGAATTGGCAATTTTGATCGCCTCCGCCGTCGTCTCGAATGTCAGAACCGACAACACCGGACCGAAGACCTCCTCGCGGGCGACGGCCATGTCGGGTGTCACCCCCGACAGGATCGTAGGGGCCATGAACTGGCCCATGCCGAAGTCGAGCGTCTGGCCACCATGGGAGATTGCGGCACCGCTCTCTGTCGCGCCCGAGACATAGCGCGAGATCTTCTCGAGATGCTGCGGCGTGATGATCGCACCAACCTGGGTGGTCGGATCGAGCGGATCGCCAACGCGCACCTTCTTCGACAATTCGGCAATGCGAGCTACCACATCGCCGGCTATGCTCTTGTGCAGAATGAGCCTGGAACCGGCATTGCAGCACTCGCCAGCATTGAAATAGGCGCCGAAGACGGCCGCATCGACAAAAGCGTCGAGATCACAATCGGGAAAGACGATCTGCGGGTTCTTGCCGCCGAGTTCCAGCGAGACCTTTTTCAACATCTCGGCTGCGTTTCTCATCGTCAGCTTGCCGACACCGGTCGAACCGGTAAAGGACACCATGTCGACATCCGGATGCGCGGTCAGCACCGCGCCGACCTCCGGACCGGTTCCCGTCACGATGTTGACGACGCCTTTCGGCACACCCGCTTCAAGCAGGATCTCGCCCAGCACGATGGTCGATCCAGATGACAGTTCGGATGGCTTGACCACGGTGGTGCAACCGGCCGCCAGAGCGAAGGGCAGCTTCTGTCCAACGATCAGGAAGGGAAAGTTCCATGGCGTGATGATCGACACCACGCCGATCGCCTCGCGCAGCACCACGCCAAGCGTGCCGTCACCCAACGTGTTGTAGCTTTCGCCATGCAAGTCGCGGGCAAGGGCCGCGGCATAACGCCAGATGTCGACAGATCCGGCGATTTCACCGCGAACCTGGCTGATCGGCTTACCGGCCTCGATCGCATCGAGATAGGCAAGTTCTTCGGCACGCGCGGCAATAAGATCCGCGGCCTTCAGCAGGATAGCTGAGCGTTCGGATGCAGTCATTCGTGGCCATGGGCCATCATCGAACGCCTTGCGCGCAGCGGCGATGGCGCGTTCCGCATCGGCCTTGCTCCCCCCCTGGAAACGGCTGACGATGACGCCATGGCTTGGCGCAACGCGCTCAATCGGCGCACCGCTGCCCTCAACCCATTGACCATCGATCAGCATCTTGAAGTCGCGCGCAGTCGTGTCGCTCAGCGCTTTCGGGCTTACCAGGACTGTCATTACCATTCTCCCTTGAAATGTGGCGGGCGCTTCTCGCTGAATGCGGATACACCTTCTTTGAGGTCGCCGGTCTTTGCCGCCAGAATAGATCCGAGCGCCTCGACAGCCGCGCCATTGTCTTCGCCGCTCGAGGCAGCGATCATGAGCTTGACGATTTCGAGTGCTGCAGGCCCCCGTGCGGAGACGCGCCTCGCATAGTCCTTCGCGGCTTCCACCGCGTTTCCGGTCGAGGTCACGGTATCGACGATCCCGAGTGTCTGCGCCTCTTCAGCCATGAAGATTTCGCCGCCGAGCACCATGCGGCGCACCACCTGCGCGCCGAAACGCTTGACGAGCCTCTGCGTGCCGGACCAGCCGGGCACCATGCCAAGCCCGGTCTCGGGCAGACCAACCCGGATCTGCTCTTCGGCGATCCGGATATCCGCAACACCGGCAAGCTCCAGACCACCGCCCAGTGCATCGCCGTTGATCGCCGCGATCAGCGGCATGCGCAGCGTTGCCAGTCTTTCAAACACACGGTGACCGTGGCGGACCCAGGCGTGGCCGAATTCTTCCGGCCGCATGCCACCCCAGGCCTTGATGTCGCCGCCGGCGCTGAAACCCTTGCCTTCGCCTGTGAGGACGGCCGCGCGAACCTGGTCATTTGCCTCCACCTGGTCGGCGGCATCGACCAGCGCTTTCAGCATGTCGAGGTCGAGCGCATTGCGCTTTTCCGGTCGCGACACGGTGAGGATCGCCACATGCTCCTCGATATCGATCCGGACCGTACCGCTAGCCATGGAAACGCCCCTCCAGAACACGGGGCGCCTTGGCCGGCAGATCAAGGCCGATGCGGCCTTCGGCAAAGAGCGCCGCATCCATCGTCTTGAGATCCGGGGAAACCGCCAGCTGGAATTCCGACTGGTCGAGAATATCTGTCTGAAGGTCGATGCCCGGCGCGATCTCGGTCAGCATCATACCGGCCTGCGTCAGCTTCATTACACAGCGCTCCGTGACATAGGTGATGTCCTGACCCTGTTCGATCGCACGCTTGCCTGAAAAGGTGACGTGTTCGACTTCGTTCACCAGCTTTTTCAGCTTTCCTTCCTTTTCGATCACCAGCTTGCCAGCGTCGATGGCAAGCTTTGCGCCGGCGTTGAACATGCCGGAAAAGACGATCTTGCGAGCCCTGGCTGTGATATCGACAAAGCCGCCAGCCCCTGCTGTCACATGCGGGCGGAAGGACAGCTTTGAAACGTTGACGGAGCCATGCTTGTCGATCTCCAGGAAGGAAAGCAGCGAGGCATCAAAGCCGCCGCCCTGAAAATAGGTAAACTGGTAGGGCGACGGCATGTAGGCATCGGCATTCGACGCGCAGCCAAACGCAAAATCGAGAAGCGGCACGCCCCCGACAGCGCCCTGTTCGATCACCCAGGTCACAGCCCCATGCAGACCCTCCTCCATCAAGATGCGCGGCACATTGGCGGAAATGCCGAAACCGAGATTGACGCAGCTATTGGCCTGCAACTCCTGCGCCACGCGCCGGGCAATCACCTTCTGGATATTGAACTCCGGCACGCTGAACGTCTCCAGCGGACGAAATATCTCGCCGGAGATCGCCGGATCGTAGACGGTCTGCGTCGTCTGTTTCTGGTCGGGATCGACCACGATGTAATCGACAAGCATACCCGGCACACGCACGTCATGGGGTTTAAGCGATCCCTCTTTGGCAATTCGCTTGACCTGGGCGATGATGATGCCGCCATTGTTGCGGGCGGCGAGCGCCTGGTCGAGACCGCCGAGATAGGCGCCTTCATGTTCATAGGTCAGGTTGCCGTGCTCGTCGGCCGTTGTTGCCCGGATGACGGCCACCTGCGGGATGATCGACGGGAAAAACAGCCATTCCTC
The DNA here is from genome assembly GCF_902706095.1 of Rhizobium sp. 18065. Lineage (GTDB taxonomy): Bacteria > Pseudomonadota > Alphaproteobacteria > Rhizobiales > Rhizobiaceae > Allorhizobium. The sequence continues at coordinate 234,369 of NZ_CACSJP010000003.1, read as the reverse complement.
CCCCTCGAATTCAACGCGCTTCACCACAGGTTCGCCGGCGGCGGCCGCATTCATGGCGCATCCGTGGCGTTGCGGGTCGACGAATGTGTCCAGCCCGACCTTAGTCAAGACGCCCGGACGCTTGGCGGCCGCCTCTCGGTGCATGTCGAACAGAATGCCCGAAGGAATGTTGTAGGCCGGGATTTCGTTACCGGTGATCATCTGCCAGATCAGCGGCGGCTCTGCTGTCGAAGGGCCCGATGGATAAGAGCCGCCCAGAATCCGCTTCAGCAGGCCTTTCCTCGCGATGTGATCGACACCCTTGATACCGCTCATGTCACCGGCGGCAATCGGATGCAGTGTTGTTATGTCGCGCGGATGGCCGGTGGCCTCAAAACGCTCACCGATGGCCTTCAGCATCAGGTCAGGGCAGCCGAGGCCACTGGACGATGAGACGGACACCACGGCCCCATCCGGGATCAAGTCTGCGGCTGCGGCGGGGGTGATGTGCTTATTCATGGCGGCTCTACTCAAAGTCCGGGTTCAATGTTTACGTTGCGGCCGGACCTCGCGGCCTCGACAACCGCCAAGCCTGTCGCCAGCGACCAGATACCGTCTTCGCCGGTGGCCGACGGCCTGCCCTTGCCGGCAATCGCAGCATGGAAGGCTTCAAGGCCCGCCTCGTAGAGATTACGGTTGCCAAGCTTGAGTTCCCGTTCGCCATCGGCATTGCGAAGCATGACGGAACCAACAGGACGCTGGGTCATGACGTTGCGCGCCACAAGGGAGCCCTCCGTGCCGTGGACTTCAAAGCCGGTCTCGGCAAACCGGGCGGTAAAGCCATCATGGAACTGGGCGAGAATGCCTTCCTCGAAACGCATGACACCCATGACCGCATCTTCAAGGCCTTGCCGGCCCATGCCGCCGGACTGTGAAAATGCCGTCACCTCAACCGGATTGCGACCCAAAACGAAGCGCAGTGTGTCGGCGTCGTGCACGGTGATATCGAGAATGACCCCGCCGCCAGCCGAAGGCTTATCGAGGCGCCAGCCCTGCAGATGCGGCGGCAGATAGACGGCATGAAAGACACGGGCCGCAAGCGGCTGGCCGATCTTGCCAGCGGCAATCGCATCACGCATGGCAATGTGGCTGGACGCATTGCGCAGATGGTGATTGGTTGCCAGAACGACACCGGCCTCACGAGCGCATTCCACCATCGCATGCGCATCCGCAAGGGTCATCGCAAGCGGCTTTTCGCAAAGTACATGCTTTCCAGCCTTGGCTGCGGCAATAGCCTGCTCGCAATGCTTCTCGTTGGTCGTCGAGATGTAAACGGCGGCAATTGCCGGATCGGCCAGCAGAACATTCAGATCGGCAGTCGACTGCTCGATCCCATTTTCCCGCGCATAGGTTTGGGCACGCTTTTCATCCGAGCTCATGACCGATACGACCTGGCCACCCGTCTCGCGGATCGCGCCGATCACCCATTCGCGTGCGATGGTACTGGCACCGACCAGCCCCCAACCTATCTTCATGATGCTTTCCTCCCAGAGCCAGCTTTCGTCGCACCGCAGCTATCCCGGACGACGAGACGAACAGCCCCCACCAGGGATTCCGGTTCCGGCTTCCCGGCATTGATCTGCTTGAGGAGAAGCTGTGCGGCGCGGCGGCCCATGCCTTGCGGATCGACGGATATTGTTGTCAGCGCAGGCACCGTCGATTTGGCTTCGATGACGTCATCGAAGCCAACCACGGCAAAATCAGCACCCGGCTCCAGTCGATGGAACCTCAGGCCGTCACAGACCCCGAAGGCGACCGCGTCGTTGAACGACACGCAGGCGGTAGCCCGATCGGCTATGGACAGGGCACGCCCCAGGGCCTCCACTCCCCCGGCACGCGATGGCGCGGACGGAAAGACAAGCTCTTCGTCAAAGCCAAGACCGGCCGCAATCAAGCCGTCCCGGTAACCCGCCAGACGCTCGTCGAAGATGGACATATCAGGGAAGCCACCGAAAAAGGCGATGCGCCTGTGGCCAAGCGAGGCCAGGTGTTCGACGGCGGCATAGATGCCGGCATGATTGTCGGACGTGATCGAGGAGACCTTGGAGCCCTGAATATTGCGCACCATAAGCACGACCGGAATTCCGGCATTGACGAGGGGTTTGAAGTCCGCAGCCTTCGAGCCGCGCGCCGGCGACACGATCAATCCTGAAATGCCATGCTCGCGCATCGATGCAATCACCTCGAGCTGGCGATCGACGCTTTCATTGGTGTTGGCGAGAAACTGCACGAAACCGGCCGACTGCACGACCATATCCACGCCGACGGCGACCTCGGCAAAGAATCCATTGGTCAGGTCATTAACGACTACGCCGACGATCTTTGACTTTGCTCTCGATTGGCGAAGGTTGGCAGCGCCGCGATTATAAACATAACCCAGCTCGCGCATCACGGCCGTCACTTTGGCACGCGTTACTTCATTGACCAGCGGCGACGCCTGCAGAACCAGGGACACCGTCGATTTCGAAACACCCGCTGCTTTCGCAATATCAATGACGGTTACCCGCGCCGCACTCATCAAGCCCTCCCATGACTTCGGCAAGTTCACACTCAATAATTGGAACGTTCCAATTCGTCAAGAGAGAAACCTACACCGCGACACTTGACCATCGCACACCAGAAAAGATGATGCCCAACTGAATCAACATGCCTTTTGACAACAAACTGCTCGAAGCAGCCGTCAAAGGGCAGAATGACGCGCGAAGATGGCCGAGTATCCACCTTGAAATTTGGAACGATCTAAATTATTGCAATTGGCACGGACGAGGAGAACAGCCATGACCCTGACATTGAACCTGCCTGCTGCGGACGGAACCGCCACCCCATACAGGCTTGTCGGAACACCGATCGAAAAACCCACCAGCCGACCGAGTTTCAATCGCATCGCCTATGCCGCCGCCCATGTCGTCTCGGCACCGCTCATTGATCGTGACCCCTGGAACCGGCCCGCGATCGACTGGGATACGACCATGGCTTTCCGGCACCATCTGTGGAGCCTCGGCTTCAAGATCGCCGAGGCCATGGACACCTCCCAGCGCGGCATGGGGCTGGACTGGGTCGGCGCACAGGAACTGATCCGCCGCTCTCTCGCTGAGGCAAAGACAGTCGAGGGCGCCGATCTCGCCTGCGGTGTCGGGACCGATCATCTGGCACCAGCAGACGCCCGATCACTCGACGAGGTGATCGCCGCCTACGAAACACAACTCGAATATGTGGAAAAATTCGGCGGTCGCGCCATCATGATGGCAAGCCGCGCACTCGCCCGCGTTGCGACATCGCCGGACGACTACGCCAAGGTCTATGGGCGCATCCTGTCCCAGGCCAAGGACAAGGTTGTTCTCCACTGGCTGGGCGACATGTTCGATCCCCAACTCACCGGCTATTGGGGAAGCAGCGATTTCGAAAAAGCGCTCGACTGCGTGCTCAGCATTATCTCGCAAAACAAGGACAAGGTTGACGGCATAAAGATCTCGCTTCTGGAAAACAGCAAGGAAATCGCATTGCGCAACCGACTGCCGCAAGACGTACTTTGCTTCACCGGCGACGACTTCAACTACGCGGAACTTATCGAGGGCGACGGCACCCGCCACAGCCACGCCTTGCTCGGCATTTTCGATGCAGTGGCCCCTTCAGCATCCAAGGCGCTCGCTTGCCTCGCCAGCGGAGACACGGAAACTTTCCGCGCCGTCCTCGAACCCACAGTGCCCCTGTCGCGAAAAATCTTCGAGGCTCCGACCCAATATTACAAGGCGGGCGTCGTTTTTCTCGCCTGGCTGAACGGCCACCAGACCCATTTCAGCCTGCCTGCCGGCATGCAGACTGCACGCGGGATCCTCCACTATGCCGAGATCTTCCGCCTTGCGGACCAGGCGAACGCGCTTGACGATCCAGAGCTTGCCATCAGGCGGATGAAAAATTTCGCTGGGGTCTACGGCATAGAATAGCCCAATCACCACCAGATTCCGGCACTGACGCCACAGCAAACCAACCGGAAACGTTAGATCGGTCAGGCGGGCGAAACCCTGAGTCAATGACTTCGCAACAAGACGTGACCAGAGCCGGACCCACGCCGCCACGAACAGCTTCACCGATTTTTCCGAGAAAACCGAACAAACGAAAAAGCCTGCCGCGGGAGGAGGTGCGGCAGGCTTTTCGAAATGATGAACAGCGACTGGGAGGAGGAGTGCCGCTGTTCCTACAGGCGCCCCTGGGAGGAGGAGTGGGTCGCCTGAAACACGAAGCTCTGCGGGAGGAGGTGCATTGCTTCGTTGAAAACCAACATACAGCATCACCGTGCTTATAAAATACGCTTTGTTGCAGTGCAGCCATGCAGAATTAGCATTGCTCGAATGCGCCGGAATCATGCGCTCAAACCCGCAAGGCAGTGGCACCGAACCGGCCACAAAGCACCGACCGCATCGAGCACGAAAATCCCAAACGCAAAAACGCCCGCGTCATCAGCGGGCGTCGTGCAAACATGCGAAGATGTCTTCAGGCGCTAGCGAGCGTATGATGCACGGGCGACACTGTGGATGTCGGCGCGACTGATACCGATGTCGGACAGTTCACGGCTCGACATGCGGCCCAGTTCGGCAACCGTCTGACGATACTTGCGCCAGTTATTAAAAGAGCGTGCTACGTTCATGATGATCCCCTTTCGTGAGGTATCTTTGACGCCAGCAACCTTGCTTCAGTTCCAACGTCGTTTCGATGATTGGAATATAGGCGCTTCCCCGCCCTAACAAAAGTGACAAGCTCACAGGTCAGCCATGCAAATCATGCATCGCCAAAGTGAGATCGAAGTAAACAGGGACTTTCAAACACATCAAGCAAGACCGGAAGGCGCCCGTCGCCACGGAATAGCATGGGCAAATGCGACCTCAAATGGCTTGATGTGGATCATGGTCAATCCGGACCTACAAATTACGATCGCCCTTCCACCATTTGCTTTAGGAGGATGAAGCATGTCGGACGAACCCATTATCCGCTTTCACGGAGCAGCAGGGGCCGTCACCGGCTCATGTCATCTGCTGGAATGGCGGGACCAGCGGGTCCTGATCGACTGCGGCATGTTTCAAGGTTCCAAGACCGAAAAGGAACTGAATTACCGGCCCTTCCCGTTCCAGACGAGCCAGATTGATGCTGTCATCCTGACGCATGCCCATATCGATCATTCCGGCCTGTTGCCCAAGCTTTCAAAGGCCGGGTACGAAGGGCCGATATATGCGACGCAACCAACGGCGGACTTGTGTTCGATCATGCTGCCTGACTCTGCCCATATTCAGGAGAGCGAGGTCGAGCACCTGAACCGGCGTAACGAACGTCGGGGCCGCGACAGTGTCGAACCAATCTATACGGCAGAAGACGCAGCCGTTGCTCTCACCCTGTTCAGGCCGATCGATCTCGAAGTCTGGCAGCAGGCAACGCAGTCCATCCGCTTTCGGCTGTGGAATGCCGGACATCTGCTGGGCTCGGCGTCGGTTGAAATCGAAATCGCCACGCCCGACCGACCGCTCCGATTGTTGTTTTCCGGTGATATCGGTCCCAGCCACAAATTGCTGCAATTCGACCCGAAGGCGCCGGCCGATTTCGATTATGTCATTTGCGAAAGCACTTATGGCGACCGCGAGAGACTTGAAACATCGGATACTGCGCGCCGTGCGGCCCTCATGGCAGAGGTGCGTGCGGCCAATCATCACGACGGCGCTCTGATCATTCCATCCTTCGCCGTCGAGCGAACCCAGGAACTTCTGGCCGACCTCGTCTACCTGATGGACACAAAGGCGGTGGATACCTGCCCGATCATCATCGATTCGCCTCTTGCCACGCGCGCCAGCGAGATCTTCGGCCGACATGCCCGCAGGATGCAAAACGGCCAATTGCTGAGCAAGGCGCTGCATGCGAAAAACGTGCGCTTCACCCAGACGGTCGAGCAGTCCAAGGCCGTCGACTTCATCCGGGGTTTTCATATCGTGATCGCGGCCAGCGGCATGTGCGAGGCCGGGCGGATCCGCCACCGGCTGAAAAACTGGCTTTGGCGAGACAATGGTACGGTTCTCCTCGTCGGATATCAGGCGGCTGGAACGCTGGGAAGAATTCTCGAAGACGGCGCAACCACGGTCCGCATTCAAGGCGACGAAATCACGGTGCGTGCCCGCATCCGCAAACTCGAAATCTACAGCGGCCATGCCGACGGCACCGAATTGCTGGCATGGGTCAAGGCGAGACAGCCGATCAGGTCGGGTGTATTTCTGGTCCATGGCGAAGAGGCCGCCCTTTCGGGTCTCACCCAGCGCCTGACATCCATCCTGGCCGATGACCGGATCATCACACCCCATCTCGATTCCGCATTCAAGCTGACCCGGGATGCCGCGATTGATGTGTCCGAGGCCCGCGCGTTGCGGCTGGAACCATTGAAGGCCGGACACCACGACTGGCACAACACCTTCCAGTCCTTCATCCTCGAACTACAGGCAGAGTTGCAAAATGCCGCCAGCGACAAGGAGCGCGGCGTCGTGCTGCGCAAATTGAAGCGAGCGTTGGCCGGTGCGGATTGAGACAAGATGCCAGCTCGTTGATACATCGGTCCGCCTCATAAATTTTTGACCGGAAGGTTAAAAATTCTGCTTGCGGTTCGGCCGATGACAAAACCTTCGCGGTTTGGCGCAAACATTGGGGATTTGTCCGCTGCTATAACCGGACCGACATGCGAGGCTTGTTTCAACGCCGGATTATCAGGCCAACGATCAACAGATTGGACAATCACCATGAAATGGTTCCAGACACTCGCCGCTGCCGCAGCATTGACCCAGCTTCTTTCCGTCGGCATTGCACATGCAGGCGCCAATCTTGACGAGATCAAGTCGGCGGGCGTCCTGAAGATCGGCACAGAAGGAACCTATGCCCCGTTTACGTTTCATGACACGTCTGGCGCCCTGGTTGGCTTCGATGTCGAAATCGGCAAGGCCATTGCGGAAAAGCTTGGCGTTACCGCAGAGTTCCTCGAAGGAAAATGGGACGGCCTGATCGCCGGACTCGATGCCAAGCGCTATGACATCGTGATCAACCAGGTCGGCATCACCGACGAGCGCAAGAAGAAGTATGACTTCTCCGACCCCTACATCGCCTCCAAGGCCGTGCTGATCGTCAAGGCTGACAATGACGGTATCAAGTCGTTTGCCGATCTGAGCGGCAAGACGGCGGCGCAGTCACTTTCCAGCAATTTCGGCAAGCTTGCCCAGGCATCCGGCGCTGAACTCGTCGGCACGGATGGCTTTGACCAGTCGATCCAACTGGTGCTGACCGGCCGCGCGGATGCTACCATCAATGACAGCCTCTCCTTCCTCGACTTCAAGAAGCACAAGCCCGATGCGCCGGTGAAGATCGCCGCCGAACAGGCCGATGCCGATTTTTCCGGCGTGATATTGCGCAAGGGCGAGACAGAGCTGCAGGATGCCATCAACAAGGCTTTGAGCGACATCAAGGCTGACGGTACCTATGAGGCGATTTCGCAAAAATACTTCGGCGCCGACGTTTCCAAGTAAAAGGCACAGATAGTCGAAGCGCGGGACGGTATCGAACGGACCCGCCTATCGCTATAGTCTGATCCGCTCCGAACGACTCAAAGCGTTTGGAGCGGATCGTTTCATTCGAGGGATCAGAACTTGCCCGCCTGGCTTCAACTCATGCTGGATTCGCTCCAGCCGCTTTTATGGGCGGGTCTGGTCTTCACCATCCCGCTGACCCTCCTGTCTTTCGTGCTCGGTCTTGCGCTCGGGCTTACTGTCGCCGTCACGCGCCTCTTCGGGCCGAAGCCGCTGGTCGCCGCCGCCCGTTTCTACGTCTGGGTGATCCGTGGCACGCCGCTTCTGGTTCAGCTCTTCGTCATTTTTTATGGCCTGCCGAGCCTCGGCATCTTGCTGGATGCCTTCCCTGCAGCCCTGATCGGCTTCACTTTGAATGTCGGTGCGTACACGTCGGAAATCATCCGCGCCGTGATCGCTTCTGTCCCGCGCGGACAATGGGAAGCTGCCTATTCTATCGGGATGAGCTGGGGCCAGGCCATGCGCCGGACCATCCTTCCGCAGGCGGCGCGCGTTGCCGTGCCACCGCTGTCCAACACCTTCATTTCCCTGGTGAAAGACACGTCGCTCGCAGCGGCCATCACCGTACCTGAACTCTTCCAGACCGCGCAGCGCATTGTTGCCACAACATACGAGCCCTTGATCCTCTATATCGAGGCCGCCCTCATCTACCTCGCCATGAGTTCTGTTCTTTCTGCCTTGCAGGTTCGGCTGGAAAAGCGCTTTGCCCGGTATGGCGGCTTTCTGGAGGCCAGGACATGATCGAGCTATCCCATATCGAAAAACGCTTCGGCGACAATGTCGTGCTGAAGGATATCAGCGTCACGATCGCAGAAGGCACTGTGACTGCACTCGTCGGCCCATCCGGCGGCGGCAAGAGCACGCTGCTGCGCTGCATCAATCTGCTGGAAACGCCGACATCCGGGACGATCCGGCTCGGCGATGAAACCATCCGGTTCCAGCCCGGCCAGAAGACCGGCTGGGATGCGACCCAGCGCCTGCGTCGCCAGACCGGTATGGTGTTTCAGAATTTCCAGCTTTTTCCCCACCAGACGGCGATTGAAAACGTCATGGAAGGGCTGGTCACCGTGCTCAAATGGCCGAAGGAAAAGGCACGGCTTCACGCCGCCGACCTGCTGCAAAAGGTCGGCATGGCGCACAAGGCCGATGCCTGGCCCGCAACGCTTTCCGGTGGCCAGCAACAGCGCGTGGCAATCGCACGTGCACTGGCGCCCTCGCCCCGCGTGCTTCTCTGCGACGAGCCGACTTCGGCACTCGACCCGGAACTGGCGGAAGAAGTGGTCGAAGTGCTGAGCCGGCTTGCCCGTGAAGGCACAACCATGATCATGGCGACCCATGACCTCAGACTTGCCTCGCGTGTTGCCGATCAGGTTCTGTTCCTGGATGGCGGCCTGATCGTGGAGAGCGGAGCCCCGAAGTCGATCTTCCAGTCACCGGAACGCGATCGCACGAAGAAGTTCATCTCTTCACTCAGCGCCGGCCACAGCTATGACATCTGAAGGGCGCAGCGAGTTGCCAACGACCCGACTGATAACGTAGCCATCTCCCAGCAACTTTACGCTGGCCGAAGAAGACTAGCGCGCGACATATTCAAACAACCGCGCTACCGCTTCCGCACCCGGATCAACATGACCTTGCAACTGTTTGGCGTTTATGTAGGCGGCGCGTCCGGCCTTGGCGCGTTCCAGCGTCGCGGTCATATTTGCGCCTTCCCGCGCGGCTTTCGCAGCGACCCGGATACCGTCAGCTAGGGCGTCGAGTGCTGGTGCCAAGGCATCAATCATGGTGCGATCACCAACCTGTGCGCCACCGATCTCCTGCATCCGCAAAAGCCCCGCCTTCAATGCATCGCGCATCGATAGCCCGCTTGCTGCGCCGTCGCCGGCCGCGGTAAAGAATATTGCCAGGAGTACGCCGGACGAGCCGCCCATTGTCTGACTGAGTTCCTGGCCGATGGCGCGGTAGAGCTGGGTATGATCCGACAAAGGAAGACGATCCATCGCTCTGATCAGGGCCTTTGCCGCCCCCGCCAAAGTCGATCCGGTATCGCCGTCACCCGACTTGGCATCCAGCATGTTTAAATCCTGCTCCGCCGCGATCATGACATTGCAGCAACCGATGATGAACTGCCTGGTTTCAGCATGATCCGAGGCCAAAGGCGTGATCGGTGTCAAACCATCCGGAAGCGCAGCAACATTGATCGGCGTGATCGCGGCAAGCCCAGGCCAAGCGGAAAGCAAGACCGGCCGCGAAAGGGCATCAAGCTCCTGCGTCTCAGCCGGCAGTAGCGAAATCGAAAAGCCGCGCATGTCGAGTGAGGTCATCATCGGGGCTGGTCCAACGACATGCGAGATTTGCCGGCCAAGCGAAGAATGCAACAGTTCATGGGTCAGGACCGACATTTCCAGCACCGACGTTCCGCCAAGATTATTGATCAGAGCCACATGTGGCCTGTCTGCAATATGAGGCCCCAGTTTCGCAGCAACGGCGGCCATCGCGGTTCGGGCATCGGAAAAATCGATCTGTTCGACCCCTGCTTCCCCGTGAATACCGAGCCCAAGCTCTACCATGCCCTGCGGAATGCGATCTTCCTTTGGGGAGCCGGGAACTGTGCAGGTGTCAAGCGACATGCCGATGCTCATCGTTGAAGCGACCACGCGCCTTGCCGCTGCTGTCACGGTATCAAGGTCGGCGCCGGTCTCAGCCAGTGCACCGGCAATCTTGTGAACGAATAAGGTGCCGGCAAGCCCACGCGCTTGCGGGAGATCCGGCAATGCGATGTCGTCATCAACAATGACCATGCTGACATTCAGTCCGAAAGCGCGGGCGCGTTCCGCGGCCAATCCGAAGTTCAGCCGGTCGCCGGTATAATTCTTGACGATCAGGAGACAACCGGCCGGACCTGTCACGGCAAGGATTCCGGCCAGCACGCCATCGACGCTGGGGGAGGCAAAGACGTCTCCACAGACCGCCGCGGTCAGCATGCCGGCACCGACAAAACCGGCATGGGCGGGTTCATGGCCGGAACCGCCACCGGACACCAGCGCCACCCGCGACTTGTCCCAATCATTGCGGATGACGACACGGATATGGGGATAGCCGTCCAGCCGTGCGAGCATGCCGCGAGACGTTGCCAGCAAACCATCGATCGCTTCGGTGACGACATCTTCCCGCCTATTGATGAACTGGGCCATTTTCTTCCTCCCTTAAGAAATACGCATGCCGTCTGCATCGAAATAGAGCGGCTTATCTGGCTGGATTTTTACGATATCGCCATGGCGCAACAGGCTATGGGGCTCGGTCACGGTGACGAGTTCATGATTGCGAAACGACAGGTGCAAGCGTGTCTGGTCGCCCAGATGCTCGACGCGGGTGACCAGACTGTCTTCGCCCTGACCTTGGGTAATTTGTTCCGGTCGAAGTCCGATGGTGAGGGCTCGCGGCGGCGCGCCTGCGAACACGTCGGCCGGGAGCAGATTGATGCGGGGCTGCCCAAGCCGCGTCGCAGCATAGGTGCTGACCGGCCTCTCGTAAACGTCACGGGGAGAACCAAACTGTATGAGCTTGCCATTCTGAAGAACGCCGACATGCGTTGCCATGGTCATCGCCTCGATCTGGTCATGGGTCACGTAGAGCAGTGTCGCCCCGGAATTGGCCTGAATGCTTTTCAGTTCGATACGCAAATCGGAACGGAGCTTGGCGTCGAGCGAACTTAGTGGCTCATCCATCAGGTAGACCTGCGGATTGCGGACCAGCGCACGACCGATCGAAACGCGCTGCATCTCGCCACCGGACAGGGCTGTCGCCTTGTTGTCCAGTTTGTGCGATATCTGAAGTATATCGGCTATTGCCCTGACTTTGCGCTCTATTTCGCCTTGAGGCGTGTTCAGAAGCGGCGATTTCAGCGGGAACTCAAGGTTTTGGCGCACTGTCAGATGCGGATAGAGCGAGTACTGCTGGAAAACCATCGCCACATTGCGCTGGGCCGGCGTCAGGCCTCGCATCGGCTGGCCGCCGATCAATACATCTCCACTATCCGGCTGATCAAGCCCCGACACCATGCGCAACGTGGTTGTCTTTCCGGCTCCAGTCGGGCCCAGAAGGACAACGAAAGAGCCATCGGGAATGGTCATCGACACATTGTCCAGCGCCACGTGATTGCCGAAAGCCTTGGTGACGCCCCTCAAGATAACTTCAGCCATGGCGCAGCACCCCCTCATTCGCTTGCGACAACAGCGCCAGGCCTCTTTCCTCGGTAAAGATGGTGAGCGTGCGCGCATCGAATTCCAGGCCGATGAGATCGCCTGGATTGACCACTTTGTGGGAGGAGATCCGTGCCTTCAGCACCCCATTGGCGGTCGACATGGTGACGATCTGCGTTGTACCGAGATATTCGGTGGCAATGACCCGGCCGCGAAATTCGGAGGCGTCGGAAAAACGGATATGTTCGGGACGCACTCCGAGCGTCAACTTGCCCTTGGCGCCTTGTCTGGTCACCGGAACATGAACTTTTTGACCCGACAGATCGATGCTGTCGGCGCCGTTTCCGATCATGCCCTCGAATTCCAGGAAATTCATCGCCGGAGAACCGATGAACTTGGCAACGAACTTGGTTGCCGGCCAATCATAGATCTCCTGGGGTCGGCCGAACTGCTCGACCACACCATGGTTCATCACCACGATCTTATCGCCCATCTGCATGGCTTCGAGTTGGTCATGCGTGACATAGACCGTCGTCGCGCCCATGCGGTCATGCAGTGCGCGAAGCTCTTCAGCCATGTGCTCGCGAAACTCAGCATCCAGTGCACCAAGGGGTTCATCCATGAAAAAGGCCTTGGGTCGGCGCACGATTGCCCGGCCGAGCGCCACGCGCTGGCGGTCGCCGCCGGACAGTCCGCCAACAGGCCTTTCGAGGATATCCTCGATTTTCAGGATATTGGCCACCTCGGCTACACGCTGCCTGACTTCTGCCCTGGGCACACCTTGACTGAGGAGTGGATAGGAAATGTTGCGCCGTACGTTCATGTGTGGATAGAGCGCGAACATCTGGAAAACGAAGGCGATGTCGCGCTGGCTCGCCCGTTTCATGCCGACTTCTTCGCCGTCGATATAGATTTCACCGCTGGTCGGTAGTTCGAGGCCTGCCATCATGCGCAAGGTCGTCGTCTTGCCGCAGCCGGAGGGACCAAGGAGCATGAAGAACTCACCGTCCTCGACCGTGAAGCTGGAGGATTGGACGGCCGTGAAGCTTCCGAATTCCTTGCGCACATTTTCAATACGAATCTGGGCCATGCTTCACTCCGGAAAATGGCTGACGATGATGAACATCACCGTGCCGACCAGGGTGACAACAAAGGAATATGAGAACATCCAGAGAGCGAAGGGCTGCATGAGCATGAAGACGCCTAAAGCGATCAGGACGGAAGCGACAAGCTCCCAGGCGCTGCGTCGCATATGCAGTAATCCATTCAGAAATTCAGTCATTTACGGACAGCTCCGAAAGTGATGCCACGAAGCAGATGCTTGCGCAGGAGGATGGTGAAGACCATCACGGGAACCAGGAATAGTGTGGCGCCGGCCGCAACGGCCGGCCAGTCCTGCCCGCCCACGCCGATGATGGTCGGAATGAAGGGCGGTGCCGTCTGCGCCGTGCCGGAGGTCAACAGGACCGCAAAAGCATATTCGTTCCAGGCGAAGATCAGGCAGAAGATGGCGGTCGAAGCGATGCCCGTCGCCGCCTGCGGCAGCACAACCTTGTAGAACGCCTGGAAGCGCGTGTAGCCATCGATCAGCGCAGCCTCCTCGTATTCGATCGGGATCTCGTCGATAAAGCCCTTCAGTAGCCAGACCGAAAGCGACAGGTTGACCGCAGTATAGAGCAGGATCATGCCGGCATGAGTGTCGCTCAGGCCGAGCGAGCGGAACATCAGAAAGATCGGGATTGCGACCGCAATCGGCGGCATCATCCGGGTCGAGAGGATGAAGAACAGGAGATCATCCTTCAGCGGCACCCGAAAACGGGAGAAGGCATAGGCCGCAGCGGTACCAAGCACGATGCACAGCACGGTCGAACCGAAGCCGATGATCACCGAATTGGTGAACCGCTCGCCGAAGCGCGACGGACCGGCAATCACCAGACCATCCTTGCGAACGATCCGCTCATACCAGGTCTTCGGCTCGCCCAACTGCTGCAGCGTTTCTTCGGAGACGCGCGTACGGGTGGTGAAAAGGTTCACATAACCTTCCAGCGTCGGTTCGAAAACGATCTTGGGAGGATAGGCGATGGCGTCGGAGGGCGACTTGAAGCCGGTGGTGATGATCCAGACCAGCGGCAGGATGGTGACCACCGCATACAAGATCACCAGGGTGCCGGCGAGCCATTTCTGGCGCAGCGACGGTTCTGTAACGGAATAGCTGCTCATCTCTGTTTCACCTTGTTCAAGGCCTTGACGTAGATCGACGCCAAACCAAACACAGTCACGAAGAGAATGACCGCATAGGCGGAGGCGTAACCTGTCCGCCACTTCTCGAAGGCTTCGCGCTTCAGGTTGATCGAGGTCAGTTCCGTCACAGAGCCGGGGCCACCGCCGGTCAGTTGCACCACGAGATCGAACATCTTGAAATTCTCGATGCCGCGAAACAGCACCGCCAACATCAGGAACGGCAGCACCATGGGTATGGTGATTGTCCAGAACTGGCGCCATTTGCTGGCGCGGTCACATTCCGCCGCTTCATAGATACTGTCTGGAATCGAGCGCAGTCCCGCCAAACAGATCAGCATGACGAAAGGCGTCCACATCCAGGTATCGACAATGATAATGGCCCAGGGCGCCAGATTGACATTGGCGATCATCGAGAAGCTGGAAGGATCCGCACCGGTAAAGAAGCTCACGGCGTAGTTGAAAAGGCCGATCTGCGGCTGATAGAGGAAAGTCCAGAAATTGCCGACCACGGCCGGGCTTAGCATCATCGGCAAGACGATCAGCGTCGTCCAAAGATCGTTGCCGCGAAACTTCTTGTTGATCAGATAGGCGAGTGAAAACCCCAACAAGACCTGGAGCACGATCGTCCAGATCAGGAAATGGGCAGTGGCCTGCATTGTCAGCCAGATATCGGGGTCAGTCAGGATGCGTCGATAATTCTGCAATCCGATGAACTCGATCTCGGCATTGGGGCGGTTGACGCGGAAATTGGTGAAACTCAGCCGGATCGTCCAAATGAGCGGGAAAATATTGACCGCAAGCAGAAGGACAATCGACGGCGCCACGAACAGCCAGGCAATGGAGCGGTCGGAAAGGCCGGTGATCCGCCTTGCCACAGCCGGCGGCGTCGCCTGTGCAATCCGGTCTATCGGTGTATCGGACATGACACCCCCTCAACATATGTAGGATGAATGGCAGGACCGGATGATTGGTCCCGGCCCTGCCTGTTGCCGTCCGCTAAGGCGGACCGGCGGCGGATCAGTACTTGCCTTCATCCTCGAAGACGTCGGTCCAGTCCTTCACCAGGCCATCCAGCGCCTCCTTCGACGTGCCCTGCCCAGCCACGACATAGTCATGGAAACGCTTCTGCGACGCCTGAAGCAGGGACGCATAGGAGGGCTCGGCCCAGAAATCCTTCACGATCGCCATGGAATCGAGGAAGGTCTGCGCATAGGGTTGGCTGGTGGCAAAACCTGGATCCTCGACCACCGCGCGCAGAGCCGAGTAGCCGCCGAGGCTCCACCACTTGGCCTGGATCTCAGGCTGCGCGAACCATTTGATGTATTCGAGCGCCGCAGCCTGCTTTTCCGACGCAGCAACGACGGAGATGCCCTGGCCACCGAGCTGGGCAAGCTGCTTGCCGCCTGGGCCTGCAGGATTGGCGAAATAGCCCGACTTCTCGCCGCCAACCTTGGCGTCTGCATGAATGCCCGGCCAGATGAAGGCGAAGTTCATCTGAAGTGCGACCTGTCCGGATTTATAGGCATCGATGTTTTCGGACATATAAGCATCCGAAGAGCCGGGCGGCGTGCAGCAATCATAGAGCGCCTTGTAGAATTCCAGGCCGGCGATAGCATCCGGCGAATTGACGAAACCTTCCAGTTCATAGGGCTTGTCGGGATTGTCGTAGCTGAAGCCGTAGCTGTAGAGCACATCCATGGCCCCCATGGTAATGCCCTCCGAGCCACGCTCGGAATAGATTGCCGCTCCATAGACCTTGGTGCCGTCGATATCCCTCCCTTGGAAGAACTCGGCAATATCCTTCAATTCGGCAAAGGTCTTGGGCACGGCCAGTTCGCGGCCATATTTGCTTTTGAATTCGCCCTGAAGCTCGGGCCTTGCAAACCAGTCCTTGCGATAGGTCCAGCCTACCACGTCACCGAATGCCGGCAGCGCCCAATAATTCGGGGTGTTTTTTGGCCATTCGGAATAACCCGTCACGGTAGCCGGGATGAAATCGCTCATCTTGATACCTTCCTTGTCGAAGAAATCATTGAGCTTGATGTACTGGCCGTTCTCCGCAGCACCGCCGATCCACTGACTGTCGCCGATCATCAGGTCACAGAGCTTGCCGCCGGAATTCAGCTCGTTGAGCATGCGATCAGCAAAGTTAGGCCATGGCACGAATTCAAACTTCATCGTGTGGCCGGACTTGGCCTCGAAGTCCTTGCTGAGCTCAACCAGCGCATTGGCCGGATCCCAGGCCGCCCAGCAAAGAGTCAGATCATCGGCCCTGGCCGATGTCGCAGTCACTGCGCCGAGACCGACGAACACGCCGACGGCAGTAGCGGATTTCAGTAGTTTGGACCTCATGATCGAAAACCTCCCTTTGTGCCTCCCGACCTCCATCAGGAAACGAAAACGCCCCGTGCGGAGCCCCTTGGCGCAGAAGTCAAGATTGCGACAGGCCGCCATCCTCCCTGGCCTCAACAGCAATGCGCTCCGCCGATCCCCATCGACCGAGCCGCTTGATGCTGGAGACAGTGATAGTTGAGGTGCGCACCTCAATGCAAGAGATTTTTGAGGTGCGCACCTCAATTTCTTGCCTTTTGCCGAAATGTGTCGCAAAAGCAGCCATCGAACCATTGACGAGAACACTCAAAGGAGACGGCATGCGGCCGACAGCGAAAGACCTTGCCGAAGCCGCCGGCGTCAGCCTGGCGACGGTTGATCGTGTCCTCAATGACCGACCCTTCGTCAGCAAGACATCATCGCAAAAGGTCAACGAAGCGATTGAACGGATTGGATTTATCCGAAATCCGGCGGCAGTGAACCTTGCCCGAAACAAGACCTACCGCTTCCTCTTCCTGCTGCCCGTGTCGGGTGACCAATACCTCCTGGAATTGCTCCAGCGGGTGGATGAGGCACGCGAAGCGGTCAAATCCGACCTCACGCTCGTCGACGTCGAGCAGATCCCGATCAACGATCCGCATCAGGTCGCCAAATACCTGTCATCGATCGACAGCAGCCGCATCGACGGCGTCGCCATCATGGCGCCGGAATCACCACAGGTACGCGATGCGATGGCAAGACTGCTTGAGCGCGGCACCAAGGTCGTGCAGTTTCTCTCCGGCCAGGAGAAGCTCGACAATACCGACTTCGTCGGCATCGACAACTTTGCCGCCGGCGCTACGGCCGGAAAAATTATCGGACGCTTCCTCGGGCACGAGGCCGGGCAGATCATGGTCATCGCCGAAACCATGATGGCTCAGGACAGCATCGAGCGCAGGCTCGGCTTCGACAACATCATCAACCGTCAGTTCGGCCACCTGAAAGGTCTTCCGTCACTCGAAACCTATGGCGATGAGCGCCGTGCTCAGACGATCATACAAAGGACCCTGGAAAACAATCGCGACATCAAAGCCGCCTACATTCTGAGCGCGGAGGCTCGCATCCCCGTCTGGGCGATAGAGCACTGCAGCGACATCCGCGCATTGACGGTTGTTGTGCATGAACGCACGCCGTTCACCGAAGCCGCACTCAGGGATGAGCGGATCGACACGATTATCGCGCAGGATCCCGGACATGCCGTTAGGAGCGCCCTCAGGATCATGCGCGCACGCACCGATCTTCGCGCGCCATTGGCGTCACAGGAAAAGATCCGGATCGAAGTACTACTGAAGGAAAACCTCTGAGTTTCGCACAAAGGCATCAGCTCCAAGACCGGCGACGGCACGCGCCGATCATCGAAGCCGCGCGACGACCGCCCGATCGGCCCGAACGACAACTGGGGCCTTGCCAGTTAACTATACTGCTGGCATAGGATTGGCATTGAACCTGATCAAAGCTGCCTGACAGATTCTGCGGGAGACCGAGACATGACCAACGAAACCGCCAGAACCGAAAGACGGGGCGAGTCGCTCGTCTCCAGGATCAGCACGGATCTGCGTCGCGACATTGAGGCTGGAAAGTTTGCGCCCGGTTCGCGCCTGCCGAGCGAAAACGAACTCACTCGCGAATACTCCGTCAGTCGGGCCGTGGTTCGCGAGGCCATCGCCATATTGCGCGCAGGCGGCCTCGTTGAGGCGCG
This sequence comes from Rhizobium sp. 18065, assembly GCF_902706095.1. GTDB lineage: Bacteria > Pseudomonadota > Alphaproteobacteria > Rhizobiales > Rhizobiaceae > Allorhizobium. The sequence continues at coordinate 216,214 of NZ_CACSJP010000003.1, read as the reverse complement.
CAAAGGGGCCGGCGTCTTCGCGCTTGAAGTCAACGCAAAAGCGCAGCCCTTCCACAACCTCGATCCAGACCGGGTCTCCTCGGTGATCGAACTCCTCGAAATCAGGACCGTGTTCGAAGTGGAATCGGCGGCCCTTGCCGCATCAAGGCGATCCGCAACTCAGATCGAGGCAATACTCGAGGCACACAACCATATCCGAGAGTGCCTGATACACGGCGCCCCGACACGCGACGCGGACTTCGCCCTGCATCTGGCGATTGCCGAAGCCACGCAGAACCGCCGCTTTGTCGAGTTTCTCCAACTGATCCGGACAGGCATCATTCCCCGCGGGGAATTGCAAGGAGCAGAGCCTGGCGCCCGTCCAAAGGACTACAATCTCAATTTGCAGGAGGAACATGGGCGGATCGTCGATGCCATCATCGAAGGCGACGCGGAATCCGCCCGCGTGCATATGCGCACCCATCTTCGCGGCAGCCTCGAACGCTACAAGGCCCTGCTGCGCACCAAGCGAAGCGATGAAACGCCGCAACTGGCGGGCTGAGCCGCAGGAACAAGTCCGACAACTTACACCCGACCTTCATGCACCTGCCACCCACAGGGCCCGACTGGGAAATGCGCAGACATTCGGCCCAAACTTCCCCGCCGGATGAAATTGAACGGGACGCCAAGCCAAAAAAGATCATATACGGCCATTCCGGGCCAGCTCTGAAGACGGCCGAAAAGCGTGCCGGCATGAGGGCATACATCGCGCCACAGCGTCGGCCTTACTTGCGCGCTACACATATTTTCCCAGGAATTTGCGAACACAGCTGGCCTTGTATCTAGCCCCCACCAGATGAAAGACCCTGTCATCCTGCGGCACGGCGACCTGGTCGGCCATACACGGCCTTGACATGCTCACAAGATTGCGGCAACTTGTTATATAGTTGTCGTACAGGATGGGGAGCCTGTAATTGCCGCCCGATCAGGCGGCGGAGACATGCGGAGGATTTATGATAAGACGCCCGTCGTTCTACGGTGCCGTGAGCCAGATCGGCACGATTGCCGTAACGCTGCTCGGGCTACTGGTTCTGACCTTTTTCATCGGTCGCCTCATGCCGGCCGATCCGGTGCGCGCGATTGTCGGCGAGGATGCCACGCGCGAAACCTATGACCAGGTCTTTCTCGCACTTGGTCTCGACAGGCCCATCTGGGAACAGTTCCTGCTCTACCTGGGCGACGTGCTGACGGGCAATTTCGGCACATCGATCCGCACCGGAAAACCCGTCATCGATGACATCCTTCATGTCATGCCGGCAACAATCGAACTTGCAACATTCGCCATCCTGATCGGCGCAAGCCTAGGCGTGACGATGGGCGTCATTGCGGCGGTCAACAAGGATCGCTGGCCCGATCATCTTGTGCGCGTGTTCAGCCTGTTCGGCCATTCCATGCCCATTTTCTGGACCGGCATGATTGCGCTGATTGTATTTTACGCCCATCTCGGCTGGGTTGGCGGAAGCGGTCGCATGAGCCAGTTCTACATCGGCATGATACCCGACCGGACCGGCTTCCTGTTGATCGACAGTCTTCTGGCCGGCGACATGGATGTCTTCTATTCGGCAATCAATCATCTGATCCTGCCCGCGTCCCTTCTCGGCTATTCGTCGTCGGCCTACATCACCAGAATGACCCGCAGCTTCATGCTCGACCAACTCGGCCAGGAATATGTGACAACAGCACGCGTCAAGGGCCTGTCGCGCAATCAGACTATATGGCGGCATGCTTTTGGCAACATACGCGTCCAGCTCGTGACGATCGTCGCGCTGGCCTATGGCTCCCTGTTGGAAGGTGCCGTGCTGATCGAAACCGTCTTTGCCTGGCCGGGCTTTGGCCAATATCTGACCAGCAATCTGATCATTGGCGACATGAACGCGGTGATGACCTGCGTCCTGATCGTTGGGGTGATTTTCATCGGGCTCAATCTGCTCTCCGATCTCCTCTACAAGCTGTTTGACCCGAGGACACGATGACCCAACCCACCAATCACGCGCCGCGACGCCTTCCGGAGCCCATCATTGCACTTGGCAATATCCTGACCTTCCTGATGCGAAGCCCAACATCTGCCTTTGGCCTTGTCGTACTGTCGATATTGATCGTTACCGCGATTTTTGCACCCCTTGTGGCAACACATGATCCCTATGTACAGGATCTCAACATCACATTGCAGGCGCCGGGTGCCGGGCATCTGTTTGGGACGGACGAACTCGGCCGCGATATCTTCAGCCGTCTCGTCTGGGGTTCGCGCATCACGCTGACGATCATTTTCCTGGTGTCGATCGTTGTTGGTCCAATCGGCCTTCTGGTGGGCACGACGGCGGGCTATTTTGGCGGCCGGCTGGATACGGTGATGATGCGTATCACCGACATATTCCTCTCCTTTCCGAGCCTCATCCTGTCACTTGCATTTGTTGCAGCGCTCGGACCGAGCCTCAACAATGCGATCATCGCCATCGCGCTGACATCCTGGCCACCGATCGCCCGCCTGGCGCGTGCCGAGACGCTGACATTCCGCAAGGCCGACTATATCGCGGCTGCGCGCCTGCAGGGGGCGTCGTCGTTGCGCATCATCATCAAATCAATCGTGCCGATGTGTCTGCCATCGGTTCTGATCCGTCTCACCCTTAACATGGCGACCGTGATCCTGACCGCGGCCGGTCTTGGCTTTCTTGGCCTTGGGGCCCAGCCGCCCATGCCGGAATGGGGCGCGATGATTGCCACCGGCAGGCGCTACATGATCGACAGTTGGTGGCTCGTCACCTATCCCGGCCTCGCGATCCTTTCGGTAAGCCTTGCCTTCAACCTTCTGGGTGATGGCCTGCGCGACGCGCTGGATCCAAAACAGATGAACCGGAGATAGGCCGATGGATCGCCCCATGCTCGAGGTGAAGAACCTGCGCATCCGTTATGCAAGCGCATCGACCGATGCGGTCCGCGATGTTTCGTTTACGCTCGGTCGCGAGCGGCTTGGCATCGTCGGAGAAAGCGGTTCGGGAAAATCCACGGTCGGACGCGCCCTGCTCAGACTGCTGCCCTCGGCAGAAGTCACAGCCGACACACTGCGCTTCGACGATCTGGAACTGCTTGCCCTTTCGGAAAGGCAGATGCTGAAAGTGCGCGGTCGTCGCATGTCGATGATCCTTCAAGATCCGAAATTCTCGCTCAATCCGATCCAGCGGGTCGGACACCAGGTCGCCGAAACCTATCTGCGCCACTTCCGCTGCAGCAAGGCGGATGCGCGCGCAAAGGCGATCGACATGTTGGCCTCGGTGAAAATCCGCGATCCCGAGCGTGTGTTCGATCTCTACCCGCACGAGATTTCCGGCGGCATGGGACAGCGCGTGATGATCGCGATGATGCTTCTGGCGGATCCCAGCCTTGTCATTGCCGATGAGCCGACGTCGGCGCTGGATGTGACCGTGCGACTGCAGGTTCTCAACATCCTTGACGCGCTGGTGCGCGACCGGGGTATCGGCCTAATCATGATCAGCCATGACCTCAACCTGGTTCGCAACTTCTGCGACCGCGTCCTGATCATGTACGCCGGACGCGTCGTCGAGACGCTCGCCGCTGCAGACCTGGACAAGGCACAGCATCCCTATACTCGCGGACTTCTGGCAGCCCAGCCACGCATCGGCGGATCGCGCGCACCGCTTGCCGTTCTCGAGCGTCGTCCGGAATGGATCGAAGAGGAGAGAGCATGACCGTATCGATCGAAATCAAGGACCTCTCGATCATTTTTGGTAGCGGCCCCTCAGCTGCAAAAGTCCTGCCAGGCCTGTCGTTTTCCGTTGAACCGGGCACCTGTTTCGGACTGGTCGGAGAGAGCGGCTCCGGCAAGTCGACCGTCTTGCGCTGCATCGCCATGCTGACAGACTTCTGGAAGGGCGAGATCCGGATTGCCGGTCATTCCGTGCGCAATATGGAGGTCATCAACCGCTGCAGAACCCTGCAGATGGTGTTCCAGGATCCCTATGGTTCGCTGCATCCGAGGCAATCGGTGCGCACGGTTCTGTCAGAGCCCTTGCGCATTCACCGCCTCGGCGATCGCGAGGACCGCATGCGGGCCGCCCTCACCGATGTCGGCCTACCGATCGACTTCCTCGACCGCTACCCGCATCAGCTTTCCGGTGGCCAGAGACAGCGGGTTGCGATTGCAAGAGCCCTGATCCTTGAACCTTCCGTATTGCTGCTCGATGAACCAACCTCGGCGCTTGACGTCTCGGTTCAGGCCGAGATTCTCAATCTCCTGTCCAGGCTTCAGGCCGAACGCGGCTTCACCTATATCATGGTCACTCACGACCTCGCCGTCGTCGATCATATGTGTGATCGGTTCGCGGTGATGCTGAATGGCGAAATCACCGAAATCCTGCCCCGCACCGCCATTGCCGGTAATCAAGCGACCCATCCCTATGCCAGGGAACTGATCGGCGCCTCGCTTGAATATGAAGGGCATCACTGAACGCTGGACTTTAACCTTCCTCCTCCGGGTCCAGCCGAGCGCCGCGTGTCGTAACAGACCGCGGCGCTTTTTCGTTTACAAGTCCTGCTAATGGCAGCGTCATATCCCTATGAATTCTCACGGGTTCTAGCTTGTACCGGAATAGCAAAACGGGCGTGTCCATCAGACACGCCCGCTAGCTTGGGAGGTTATTCTTGTATTTTACCGATCCTTGGTGACACTCTCGAAGCGCGACAGCCATGGATTGACAGTCATGCCTTTGACATCCGCCTGGGAGGCTGCCGTATCCACCACCTCTGAGAAGGGCTGGATCGACATGACGATCGCCTCCATATAGGTCTGGATTTCCTCATAAAGCTTGGTCTGCTTGGCCGCATCCTGCTCGACAAGGGCGGCCTGGATCATCGTGTTGAGCTTCTCGTCGAAGAAGCTTGTGCGCCAGCCTTGATAATTGGTCAGCTTTGCCTCGTCCGAATTGTCCGGATTGTACGCAAGGGCGCGCAGATTGTTGTCCGGATGCGGCTGCTGCCCGCCGCCGCCGCGGCCGACGAGAAGTTCGAACTTTCGCTCACGCATCGCACCGTAGATCTGGTCACCGGACCCGGTGATCAGTTCAGCCTCGATACCAGCCTGGGCCAGCGTGTTCTGGATTGCGGTCGCCGCCTTCATGAAGGGCTCCTCCGACAGCACCCGCAGCGTCGTCTTGAAACCGTCGGGATAACCGGCTTCGGCCAGCAGAGCCTTTGCCTTTGCGACATCCAGCTTGTAGCCCGGATCAGGCAGAGAACCCATCACTCCGGTCGAGATCTGGCGCTGGCGCAGCTTTCCATAATAAGGCATTACAGCCTTGTCGAGACCGTCATAGTCGATGAGATAGCGCAGCGCCTCGCGGACTTTTGGCTTGGCAAAGCGCTCGTCCTTCATCGAAACGCCGAGATAGTAGAACCCCGAACCCGGTGTGGATTCGATCTGGACCTTGTCGTTTGCTTCCAATGCCGTCAGGTCGGGTGCAAGCAGCGAATAGGCAACATCGATATCCCCCTGCTCGAGCATCAGGCGCTGCGACTGCGATTCCGGCAGGTGCCGCATCAGCACGCGGGCCATCGCCGGCGCTTCACCCCAATATCCATCGTTGCGGGTCAGGATGATGTATTCGTTCGAGGCCCATTGGGTTAGCGCGTATGGACCGGAACCTGCCGAATTCAGCGTCAGCCAACCGGCACCCAGATCGCCATCCTTCTCATTCTCGAGAACTGTCTTGCTGTCGAGGATCGACCCCGGACCATTCTGCGCCAGGACCATCAGGACGAGTGAAGGGTCATCGGCCTGTGGAAGATTGAGGACGAACGTGTTGGCATCCTCGGCAACAAACAACGCATCCGCCTTGTCGGCAGAAAAGCCGCGGGTCTTCAACAGCGAAGACTGTGCAAGATTGCGTGTCAGCAAGCGCTTCAGGCTCCAGACGACATCCTCAGCCGTAACAGGATTGCCCGATGCGAATTTCGCGTCCTTGCGTAGATGGAAGCGGATCGACATACGATCGGCCGCCACTTCCCATTTCTCGGCCAGACGTGGCTGAATGCTGCGATCCGTGGGCGAAAGCTGCACCAGTGTGTCGTAGATGTTGTTCAGAACCTGAACGGTTTCGCGACCAGTGATGGCAGCGGGGTCAAGGGTCAGGATGTTGCTCATCGTTGTGGCAACAACGAGCTGGTTGTCGGGCGTCTCCGCCAGGCTGGTGAGCGGTGTTGCACCGATCATTAGAGCGCCAAGCGCCACCGTTGCTAGAAAATGCCTCATCATTCCTCCCATATCATGCCGCGACATTACGGTGTGCGGCTCTCCGTTTGACTGCATACCGCTTCAGACTTTCTCCTCAAGTCTGAAGCGACCACCCGAAAGAAGCTCCGAAACTGGCTCGGCAAGCGCCGTGCCGATTGCAGCGGTCATCTCGCGATCGAGATGCACGCCATCGATCGGCGAGGCTTTGGCCACCGCACCCGCATCGAAGAATGAATGCCCCAGCTCCAGGGCAAGTTTTTGATAGAGCGGTGCAAGCCGTAGCGATTCCGCAATGCTGCGGCCTGCGGCCGGCACGCCGTCTGGCCCGGCGCAACATGCCGGCGGCGCAGCGATCAGTATCGAAGGTCGCGCAGATTGCGGCTTGTAGGGAAAAGCCGTCACGATCTGAACCAGGCGGCGCATGCCTGAGACCGCCACTTGCGCCCGCCCGCCATGAGCCGGCTTGAGGTCATTGGTGCCCAGCATGATGATCACAAGATCGAGTGGCATATGGCTCGCAAGGGCGACTTCAAGTGCCTTGGCACCATTGCGGCAACTCGGGCCTGTGTGGTCATCATAACATGTGGTGCGCCCACCCAAACCTTCAGCGAGAACACGCGCACGACCTTCAAGCAGGTATTCAAGCCGTTCCGGCCAGCGGAACTTCACCGGATGCCTGAGCCCCGTCTCAGGATCCGCGCCCCATGTCAGGCTGTCACCGAATGCCAGAACGGTTTTCATGACCGACCCTCACCTAGCGAAACCGGTTATTGTCGATGAAAGCAAAGTCAATATCTTCGCCAAGACCGGGACGATCCGGCACATGCACATATCCGTCCTGATCCATCGGATCCGAAAGCTGTTTCAGATAGTCATGTCCGTCATCATACTCGAGGAAAGGGTGCAGCAGACCGCGCTCATACCAGCGGCAATTTTTCGACGCCGCCACCACATGCAGGTTCATCGCGGTATTGCCATGCACTTCGCAGTCCATGCCGAAACATTCGGCCATGCGCATGGTTTTCAGCGCCGGGGTGATGCCGCCGACATCGTTGACGCCGGTCCTGAGAATGTCACAAGCCCCCTGTTTGACCCATTCGGCACGATGCCAGTGCTTTCCTGCAGCACTTTCCGGACCGACAACGGGAATGTCGAGATTGTCAGCCAGCCACTTGTAGGAAGACATCGACTGCTCGTCCATCGGCTCCTCGATCCAGTCAAAGCCGAGCTTCTCCAGACCACGGCCGAGCGCAAGCGCGTCGCTGCGGCTATACCAGTGGAAGGCATCGATCATCAGGTGAATGTCGGGACCGACGGCTTCACGGACTGCGGCACAGGCTTTCAGATCCATCTTCACATCCGGCGCCCAACTGACCGGCGGCATCCAGGTATGCAGCTTGATACCCTTGTAGCCGCGCTTGACCAGCGTCTCGCCAAACCGCCCATAGTCTTCCGGTGTTGCCAAGCCACCGTCCAGTTCGTCACCACACATGATCGAACCATAGGCGAGGACCTTGTCGCGATAGGCGCCGATCAACTTGTGAACAGGCGTATTGGACGCACGTCCGGCCAAGTCCCACAATGCGCAATCGACCACCGCCAGTGTCCGATCGGTCAATTGCGCAGCTGAGCCGCGCTGCCAATGAGCCAGGTCCTGCCAGAGGCGCTCGCGATCACGATAGTCTTGGCCGATCAGCACCTTCTTGACAAATTTCTCGATCAGATGGGGACGAACGATTTCCGGAGCCGTGAACGAATGGCCTTCATGGCCATCTTCTGTGCGAATGCTCAGCATGGCCTGCTCGACCTGATGAGGCGCACCGGGATGCGCATGACCTGCACTGTCCGAATGCCGCCGCGTCGTCGTACGGAAAACACAGACCTCAACATCAGTGATCAGCATATTCCCTCCCGAATTCCAATCTTGTATTATTCTTGTAATACATCTTACTCAATAAATGTCAACATGCTGAGCGCTCACCCAGCGCGGCGATGACTGCAGCAAGAGATGGGAGGGAGATTTTATCCTGAGGCAGCAAGCCAAGTGGATCAAAGCCAGTGCCAGTGCGCCGAGCAGACTGCGCAGATAAGCCACCGCCGGCCACAGGCAGCAAGCCAAACAACGCGAAATCTATTGATTGCTATCTTTTAACAGAACGGATGCCAAACAGTGCCCAGTCGGCGACATGCATGCACCAGCGTCGCCCGCCGATGTGTCAACAGCATCTTGCAAATCTGTTGACACGTGAAGCTCACCCGGAACCGGCGGACGACCCGGCTCAAGTTGAACTTGCGCTAACGTTGAAACTGGAGATCAGAACAATCTGATAGACCGTGCGAGGTCCTGGAGCCCAATGAAGGCAGAGTAGCGCTGGGCATGAATCTCGGCCAATTCCCCACCGACGGGCTCGTAGACATCCGCCACGCTGCAGAGGCTTCCCATGGCTGTTCGCGCGTCATGGAACGCAGCGCTGGCGACCGCGCCAAGGATCGCCGAGCCAAGCAGGACCGGCTCCTGGGACTGCGTGGCGACCACCGGCTTGCCGCAGGCGTCGGCAAGGATCTGACGCACCAGATCATGCTGACCCGCACCGCCGCTGATTACAACACGCTCGACATGCGCGCCTGCCTTGTCCTGGGTCTCGATGATCTGGCGCAGGCCGTAGCCAATGCCACAAAGGCCGGCGACATAGAGTGCAACGAGACTATCGAAATCGCGCTCCATACCAAGGCCCGAGATCAGCGCGCGAGCTTGCGGATCAGCAAACGGTGCGCGGTTACCGAGAAATTCCGGTACAACATGCAGGCCGGTGGCGAGACGCACGGCTTCGGAAAGGTTGTCTAGCTTACTTGCCGCAGCATCAGCTATCATAACCGGCAGCGGCAGGTGCAGTTCAGCAGCATTGGCGTGGGCATCGCCTGCGGCCGGATGAAACGACAGCAATTGATCGATCGCCGCGCCGGCGGCACTCTGCCCCCCCTCATTCAGCCACATACCCGGTACCATGGAGGAATAGTATGGCCCCCAGACACCAGGAACGAAGACGGGTTGCGATGTTGAGGTCATCGTGCAGGAAGACGTGCCAAAGACATAGGCAAGATTGTCTTCGGGCCGGCCACCAATCCCAACCGTGCCTATTCCACCGGCATGGGCATCGATCATGCCAGCTGCAACAGCGGTCCCGGCCGCCAGGCCCATCGCCTCTGCGGCCTCAACCGTCAACCCCGTTCCGAGGGCAGTGCCCGGTTCGACGATATTCGTCCCGATGCGGGCAAAACCTTCGCCCGCCAGCACACCGAGGCCGATCTTTTCGAAATAGCTGGGATCCCACCTTTGCTCATGCGCGAGATAGGTCCATTTGCAGGTGACCGTGCAGGTCGAGCGCGCGAGATCACCCGTGGCCTTCCAGGTCAGGAAGTCGGCAAGGTCAAAGAACTGCCAAGCGTCATCAAAGGTCTGCGGCCGGTTTTCCTTCAGCCACAGGATTTTCGGCGTTTCCATTTCTGGAGAAATCCGCCCCCCGACATAACGCAGGACATCATGACCCAACTCGTTGATGCGCTCCGCCTGTTCGACGGCGCGGTGGTCCATCCAGACGATGATGTCGCGGTTCTGATCCTCCGATGGGCCCACTGCCAAAGGATGTCCGCCCTCACCCAGAACGACCAGCGAGCACGTCGCGTCAAACCCTAGACCGATGACCGCACCCGGTTCGACACCGGCGGTGATAACTGCCTCCCGTATGACGGCGCAGACAGCCCTCCAGATCTCACTGCTCGACTGCTCGACGAAAGAACCAGCGCCGCGAAACAGTGTTATATCGCGCTTGGCAGCCGCCAGCATCCTGCCCTCAAGATCGAAAATCCCGGCGCGGGCACTTCCCGTTCCGACATCGACCCCGATGAGGTAACGGGCGGGTTTCGTGTCTATTGCATCGGTCATGGTACTGGCTCTTGCTGATCTTTGCTGATCTGGGACTATCAGGTCAATTGAGGCTGGCGCCGATCACAAATCGACGCTGTTGGGCAGGATCACAAGGTCGCGAATGGTGACATTCCTCGGTCGCGACAGCATGAACAGTACGGCATCGGCCACTTCTTTCGGCTGCATCAAGCTGCCATTGGCCAGCGCCTCTTCCATCTTCGCCTTTGGCCAGTCGTCAAGCAGAGCGGTGACCACGGGGCCAGGCAGGACGGCGCCAACGCGAACACCATGCTGCGCGACCTGACGGCGGGTCGAATGGACAAAGGCCTGAACGGCGAATTTCGACGCCGTGTAAATCGGCTCCCAGACGACCGGAACGACGCCGGCAATCGAACTGGTGAACAGGATATCGCCCGACTTCTGCGCAATCATATGCGGCAAAACTGCGTGGACGGAGCGGAAGGCGGCATTGATGTTGAGGTTCAGCATGCGGTCCCACGCATCTGGATCGCCTTCGGCGATAGGCCCACCGATATAGCCACCGGCATTGGCATGGAATATGTCGAGGCGACCGGCCAGTTCCAGGATGCGTGGCAGGATGGCGGACAGTTCCTGTCCGTCCAAAAGATCAACCACCAACGGTTTGGCGCGATCACCAAGTTCCTTGCACAAGGTCTCAAGCTTGTCCCTGGCGCGATCGATCAGGACCACGGTGGCCCCCTCTGCAAGCAGGGTGCGAGCGCACTCGAGCCCAATGCCAGAGGCGGCGCCGGTGATTGCGGCGACCTTGCCCTTCATCAGTTCAGACATGATATTTCCTCCGTAGTAGACTTAGGCGCGGCCGTGACTGACACGCGAGCGGCGCGCAAGAGAGTCGACGATCACCGCAATCGCGAGCACCGCACCGGTGATCATGTAGCGCAACGATGAATTCAGGTTCAAAAGTGTCAGGCCATTGGAGATTGCCTGAATGACGATGATGCCGAGCAGGGCGGAATAGGCACTGCCGCGACCACCGAACAGGCTTGTACCGCCGATAACGGCTGCAGCAATCGCGTTCAGGTTGACGTCACCCGTGCCTGCCTGCTGGCTGGACGAGGCCAGACGTGACGCCGAAAGGATGCCGCCAAGCGCTCCCAGCGTGGAGCAGAGGATGAAGGCACTCTGATAGATCCGTCGGACATTGATACCCGAGCGGCGAGCAGCCTCGCGGTTGCCACCGACCGCGAACATGGACCTGCCCCACTGGGTCTTCGTCAGCGCATAGTTGAGGATCACCACCAGTGCAACGAAAAGCCCGAACATCCAAGGTACGCCTCGGCCGAGATTGAGATAGTAGACAGCGAACTCCAGGGCGACCGTCAAGATCGTGGCTTTGACCAGGAGATTGCTCACGGGTTGCGAGGAAAGGTTGACGGACTGGCGGCGTTTGCGAACGGCAAATCCGACCACGACCATCACCAGACCCGGCACAAGTGCCAGAACATAAGATAGCCAATCAGGCATGACCAGGATCTGGCCAAAACGAACCAGCGGCGAGGCATAGGGAAGATTGATGCTGCCTGTTGGACCGAGAATGTAAAGCTGAAGGCCAAGCAAAGCGAGCAGACCAGCCAGCGTCGCGACAAAGCTCGGCATGCCAAGCCGGTTGTACATCAACGCATAGAGAGATCCGACAAGAGCGCCGGTCAACAGTGCTGCAAAGATCGCAACGATCAACGGAAGACCGGAATTCACCCATAGAACACCGATGATGGCCGATGACAGACCGCTCATTGAGCCGACTGACAGATCGATCTCGCCCAGGAGCAGGACACAGACGATACCGAGCGAGATAATGCCGACAGTCGCGCAGTCAAACAGCAGGTTGACGAGATTGTTCGGAGCAAGAAAGATGGGATTGAGTATGCTGAACACCGTTGAGATGACGATCAGACCTACGGCCACCGGCAGCATGCCGAGATCGCCCGAACGCACGCGATTGAGGAAGCTGCGCAGCACGCCGGATAGGCCGTCATCATGCTTCACACGCACATCGCTGCGATCAAGTGCGAGGCCCTTGTCGGCGGTCTTCTTGCTGGAAATGTCCTTGCTCATGCGGTGCTCCCGCCCAGTTCGTTGTTGTGGCCAGTCTTGCGATCTTGGCGGCGCGACACGGAGTTCTCCGTGGCGCCGGTAATGGACGCGACGAGTTCCTGATTGGATGCATCCGGGCTGAATACACCGTTGTTGCGCCCGAGGCGCAAAACCACGATGCGGTCGGCGACGGCACGAACATCCTCCATATTGTGGCTGATGATGATGACCCCGAGACCACGATCGCGCACGCGCTCGATCAGGTTGAGGACCTCCGCCGTCTGGGCAACACCAAGTGCGGCAGTCGGCTCGTCGAGCATGATAATCTTCGGAGCGAGGAGTAGCGACCTTGCGATGGCGACGGTCTGCCGTTGGCCTCCCGACAGGGAGGCAATCGGTTCCCGCACGGACGGAATGCGCGCGGCAAGCTCCCTCAGAAGCGTCCAGGCACGCACTTCCATGGCAACCTCATCGAGGTTCCAGGGCGACAGTTCATGGCCGAGAAAGAGATTGGCGACCACGTCCAGATTTTCGCAAAGCGCCAGATCCTGGAAGACAGTCGCAATTCCCAACTCGAGCGCCCGACTGGGGCTATGGAGGGAGACTTCCTGCCCGCAGAATTCGATCTTGCCTGAGGATGGCTGATGTACGCCGGCCAGAACCTTGATCAGGGTCGACTTGCCGGCACCGTTGTCACCCACCAAGGCCACAACTTCACCGGCACGCACTTCCAGATCGATATCGGTAAGCGCCGACACAGCACCGAAATTTTTGGAGATATTGCTCAGTCGAAGGATGGTACTTCCCTTCGCCGGATCCACTCTGTCTTGTTGCACCATGACTTGACGCTCTTCTTGGGTTCGATGGCAAGCCCGGCCGGACCATGAAGCCCGACCGGACGTCTCGGGAGAAACGTTACTGCGCGATGCCGAGCGTCTTGCAGCCTTCGGCATATTCGCCGGTGCAGACCTCTTCCGCCGTCTGGATCTTCTTGTCGAAGATTTCAGCCTTGATGTTTTCAGCCGTGACCACGGCTGGAACGAAGAGCTCGGACGGCGTGTCGTAAAGCGAGGTCTTTGCTTCAGGTGTCTCGCCCTTCAGGAGCTGTACGGCCACTCGGGCTGCCGCAGCCGCCACGATTTCCGATGGCTTGGAAATCGTGTTGTACTGGTCGCCGGAAATGATCAGCTGCAGTGCCGCAATGGTTGCGTCATTGCCGGTGACCGGCGGAACAGGGTCAACACCCGCTGCCTTGAAGGCAGCAATCGCGCCACCGCCAGTGCCGTCATTGGCCGCAACAACGCCCTTGATGTCGGCGCCGAAGCGAGTGATCTGACCGGCGGCCCATTCCTGCGCCTTTGGCGGCGCCCATTCGGGCGTATCGAATTCGGCCAGCGTCTTGTAACCGGAATCCTTCAGACCGCGATGGATGCCGTCGCGAATGAGGCCGGCTGCTGCATCCGTCGGCGAACCGTTGATTTGCAGAACGCCCGCACCCTCTGGAACACCACTTGCCTTCATATGCGCAACCAGCGACTGAGCGATCGCGTGACCGATACCTTCATTGTCGAATGACACATAGAAGTCGGCCGGTTTGGCCGGGATCGGCCGGTCATAGGCAATCACCTTGACGTCCTGCGACTGGGCAATCTCGACGAGTGCGGCAGCGGCAGCCGAATCCACCGGATCAAGCACGATCACCTTGGCACCCTGGGCGATTACCGAATTGAACTGCTGCTGCTGAAGGGCCGTATCAGCATTGGCGTTCTGATAGATCACTGCGCAGGTCGGGCAGAGCTTTTCCATCTCTGCCTTGAATCCCGGATAGTCATGGTTCTCGTAGCGTGTCGATGCCTGGTCCGGCATCAGGAACGCGACAGTTGCAGCGTCCTGCGCAAAGGCAGAACCGGCACACAGGGCAACGGCAGCAGCCGACACCAACAGCATTGAACGAAATGTCATAGTTTCCTCCTTTTGAATGCAAAAACCCGTGTCGAGAGACGCGCTCCGGTTTTCTGTCCAAGTCCCTGCCACCTTGCCGCTTGCGGCGGAAAAGTGTGCCGATCACAGCCCTCACCGACTACCGTCAGCGCGGTCATGAACGTGGATTTACCCGGACGCCTCCCCGGTCGACCCTCCACAGCCAACCAAATTCATCGATTGCGCAACCTTGCTCAATCGATGAAGCAGAATTGCCACCATCGCGCATTGATGTCAAGCTGTGTTTGAAAAGGAGAATGGTGTGAATCAAGACAGGCCGACCAAGAAGACCACGATCTATGATCTAGCGGAACTTGCCGGAACATCCGCAAGTGCCGTCAGCGCCGTCTTGAACGGCACGTGGAAAAAGCGTCGTATCAGCACACAGCTAGCCGAAAAGGTCAGCCGCATCGCCGAAGAACAAGGCTATGCCGTCAACATGCAGGCCAGCCTGCTGCGCCGGGAAAAGTCGAAAATCATTGGCATGATCGTGCCGAAATACGACAACCGCTACTTCGGTTCGATTGTCGAAACTTTCGAGACCATGGCCCGTGACCGCGGGCTATTTCCGATCATCACCTGCACGAGACGCGATCCGGAACTGGAGTTTGAGGCAGCACGGACGATGCTTTCCTACCAGGTCGAATGGCTGATTTCGACAGGTGCAACCGACCCGGATCGGATCAGCGACCTCTGCACAGCTGTCGGTGCCAGAAGCCTCAACGTCGATCTTCCCGGAACGAAAGCCCCTTCGATCATATCGGATAATTTCGCTGGCGCACGCGAACTGACGCGCCGCATCCTCGTCAACAGTCAGCGCAAGCTGGGAGGCATCCACCCTCTTTTGTTCATCGGCGGCCGTGGCAGCGATCACAACACGGCTGAACGCGTGCGCGGCTTTCGCGCTGCGCATGCAGACTTTGGTATCGCCATTGACGAAAGCCATATCCTGACCTGCGGCTACGCACCTGAAAAGGCGGAAACATCGCTGCAGACGCTAGCGACATCCGAAGGCGCCCTGCCAAGCGGCATGTTCGTCAACTCGACCATCTCACTGGAAGGTGTCATGCGCTGGATCAAGCGCTCGGGCCACTACAAGGGTCGCATGCCAGTGATCGGCTGCTTCGACTGGGACCCCTTCGCCGCCTTGCTGGGCGACGAAATCGAAATGGTGCGTCAGGATGTGCAAGCAATGCTCAATGCTGTGTTCGATATCATCGACCACGGTGGAGCAAAGACCATGCTGATAGAGATTCCTCCTGTATTTGTGGACGCGGAAGAAGGATCGCCAATAGGGGCATCACTTAGCCCTGACGCCCTCCTCGCTACAGAATGACGCGCAACTATTCCCCGAACGAGCGGCAACCACCAAGTCACCGGCGGGGAGCTTCAAAACTGTCCTGCCCCTAGACAAGAGGCTGCGATTTGCAGATTGAAAACGCCATCGTGTCATCGGCGGCATGATGCTGACCCATCACACAACATGCAGCCGGGCTCAAGGCCACCAACAGCAAAGCCACGGATGCTGTGCCGGTAAGCCGACCGAGCCAGCTTTTCTTGCCGGCCTCGCTACCCTGTGGCGTCTCCTCTGCCGCCGCAGCATCACCTGCAGGCGCACCAACGACCTCACCAAACTTGGCAAAGAAATCGCCAGCCAGCTTCTTGGCTGTACTGTCGATCAGCCGGCTGCCCATCTGCGCCAGCTTGCCGCCAATCTCGGCTGCGACCGTGTAGTGCAGGATCGTCGCCTCGCCATCCTGCTCCAGCGTTACCCTGGCACTTCCCTTGGCGAAGCCTGCCATGCCGCCTGATCCTTCGCCAGAGATCGTGTAGCCATTTGGCGGATCAAGATCGGACAGCGTCACCTTGCCGGCAAAACTTGCCTTGACCGGTCCAATGCGCAAGGTGACCTTGGCGACCATCTCCGTGTCGGAGGTCTTTTCGATGCTGTCGCATCCCGGAATACATTGGCGAAGCACATCCACATCGTTCAGACCGGCAAAGACCGTTTCCCGCGATGCCTCGATGCGCTGTGAACCATTCATATCCATCTTGTCTCTCCCAGTTCAGGTATCTTCTAATTTAAGCCGTTAGTTCAGGCGTGTCTCTGGCCGCGACGCCGGACTTCGATCATTTCAGCGACGATCGAAAGCGCGATCTCGTCCGGGGTGATGGAACCGAGATCAAGGCCCGCCGGTGATCGGATGTCGTCCATTGCGGCGACAGCGAGCCCCGACACCTCGAAATCGCGACGAAGCGCTGCGAATTTTTTCGTCGAGCCGACAAAGCCGATGTAGCGCGCTGTCACGCCGAGAACCGCCTTCATTGCGGCGCTGTCGCCCCGCCCTTGTGTGGCGATGACGATGAAGTCGCCAGAAGCAACACCAGCCGGCAGATCAAAGCCGTCAATGTTGCGGTCGACAACACCAAAAGCCGGCCGATCGGCCGCTGGTGCACAGAGCGTGATGAAAAAACCCATGCGCCCGGCAATATCGGCAAGTGCCACCGCCACGGGCGAAGCCCCGAAGATGATAAGATGCGGTCTTGGCAACACGGGTTCGACGAAAACATCCATCGTGCCCTGGCTCGGGCACATGTTGCGGGCGTAGAATATACCGTCTTTCTGCTCTCCGGGTTTCACCTGCTTCACATCCAGCAGATCCTCCGGCTGGATGCTGATCAGGCGGGGTTGACCATCGCGTATTGCTTCGTGTGCGGCCTTCAGAACAGCGCCCCTTGCACAGCCACCACCGATCCAGCCGGCTGATATGCTGCCATCGGCCAGAACGATAGCTTTCGCACCCGCCTTGGCAGCAGTCACCGAGACTGTGCGCACCACGGTCGCGATGGCAAAGGGCTCACCGCGTGCCCTTGCTTCGCTGACCAGATCGAGAATGTCGGACTGTGGCTGCATGATCAGATCCTCGCCAGATAGGGTTCGATGGCTTCCAGGCTCTCGAGATTATGGGCTGGCGCAAAAAGATCGACATAGGGGAGCGCCGCCTTCATGCCGGCGGCCTCCGGTGCGTAATCCTGCCAACCGATCATCGGATTGAGCCAGGCTATGCGTTTGCAGCGACGGCTCAGCGCCCGCATTTCCGAGCCAAGCTGCTCGGCTGGACCAGTGTCATAGCCATCCGAGACGATCATCACGCAACTGCGCGAATGGAGACAGCGCTTGGCGTGCCAGCGGTTGAAGGTGCCTAGACTTTCGCCGATGCGCGTGCCGCCACCGACACCTTCGGCCATCAGGGACATCCGCTCCACCGCCCGCTGAGGGTCGCGCTCACGCAATGCCGGCGACACATGGATCAATCGCGTGTGGAAGATGAAGGCCTCGGACTCCCGAAATGCATCCAGCACCCCGTGGATGAAGCGCAGGAACACCGCGGAATAAAGACTCATTGAGCCAGATGTGTCCAGCAGCACGACCAATCTGAGCGGCTTGTCCTTGCGGCGGCGATGGACCAGTTCGATCGGCGTGCCACCATGCCCGATGCTCTTGTGGATAGTGCGCCTCAGATCGAGCCGCTGCCCGGTGCGCCTTGCCCGCATCCGCCGTGTCAACCGTGCCCGCATGCTGCGCGCCAGGCGTGCGGCGAGATCATGGGCAGCAGCCAGATCGTCCGGATCGGTGAGGTGGCGAAAATCGGTCCTGGTCAAAATCTCTGCGCGCGAGGCACCCTCACGCTTCGACTGGCCGACCTCAGTCTCCTCGCTGCCTTCGCCGCGCTGCACATGATCGGCATTCTGATTGTCTCCCAGACCGCGATTACCCGAAGCCACAGCCTGCAGGCCGTCCGGCGCCTTTTGCGGCGCGCCCGACATGCGGGTCGCAGATTTCATGCCACGGCCTGCCCAAAAGGCGTCGAAAATCTCGTCGAACTTCTGCCAGTCCGAATGGCGACTGCAAAACAGTGCCCGAAGCGCCGGGCGAAATCGCGACGGTCGAGCGGCACTGGCGCTGCTCATCACGCCGAGCGCATCGCGCAGCTCGGCCAGACCGATGACAAAACCATTGTCACGCAGCGTCGAGACAAAGCTTGACAGCTTTGCCCGCATCATCTCGCCGAGATCGATCTCGCTTTTTCGCAACGCGTTCATCTCAGGCCACCTTGCCCAGGAGCCGGTCCGACACCTGCCGCGTCATCCGTGCTTTGTCCTCGGCAGTCTTGATCAGACACATCAGGGTCTCGTAAACGGCTTCCGGCTCGTCCCGCAGAAGACGGATGTCAAGGCCGGCCAAGGTTGCCGCCCAATCCAGCGTTTCTGCAACGCCGGGCGCCTTGCGCAGTTCTTCCTTGCGGATCAGACTGACCATCGCGGCGATCTGCAGTGCCAGTGCCGCGTCGATGTGCGGCAGTCGCGACAGGATGATGCGCGCCTCGCGATCGACGTCGGGGAAATCGACATAGTGGTACAGGCAGCGACGGCGCAGAGCATCGGACAATTCGCGCGTGCCGTTCGACGTCAGGATCACCATGGGAATACTGAGGGCGGTGATCGTTCCGAGTTCGGGGATAGACACCTGGAAATCCGAGAGCAATTCGAGGAGGAAGGCCTCGAACTCCTCGTCGGCACGATCGACCTCGTCGATCAGCAGCACTGGCGACTTGGGCTGCCGGATGGCCGCCAGCAACGGTCGCTCCAGCAGGTATTTTTCC
Source organism: Rhizobium sp. 18065 (assembly GCF_902706095.1). Classification (GTDB taxonomy): domain Bacteria; phylum Pseudomonadota; class Alphaproteobacteria; order Rhizobiales; family Rhizobiaceae; genus Allorhizobium. The sequence continues at coordinate 197,286 of NZ_CACSJP010000003.1, read as the reverse complement.
GAAAATATCTGTTCCTCGACGACATCCGCATCGACGCCTTCGCGTGCCTTGATAGCCAGCAATTGCCGCTGGTAGTTCCATTCATACAACGCCGAACTTTGGTCCAGCCCTTCGTAGCATTGCAGCCGGATTAGCTTGGTATCGCGCGCCAGCGCCAAGGCACGCGCCACTTCTGTCTTGCCGACGCCCGCCTCCCCCTCCAGCAGCAGCGGCCGCTTGAGGCTGTCCATCAACCACAATGCGGTGGCAAGCTCGCGGTCGGGAACATACCCGACCGCTGCCATCTCTGTGGCAATCCTGTCCTGTGGAAGCGTGATCGCCATGCTCTTCAACCCTACGCGTGCAGACCCAGACGCTCGCCCACCGTCCACAGCCGCCATGCATCATGCGGCATCTGGATGTGGCCGGCGTCGAGGAAAGCGTAGGCATCATTTACCGCATTGGAGAAACACGGCACGCCGCCGACATGCGGGCTTTCGCCGACGCCCTTGGCACCGATCGGATGATGCGGCGACGGGGTGACGGTGAAGTCGGTTTCCCATTTCGGCGTCTCGACCGCGGTCGGCAGGAAGAAGTCCATGAAGGATGCGCCCATGACATTGCCCATCTCGTCGTAGCGGATCTCCTGGCCCATGGCGCAGGCAAAGGCTTCGGTGAGACCGCCATGTACCTGGCCCTCGATGATCATCGGATTGATACGCGTGCCGCAATCATCGAGCGCATAGAAGCGCCTTGTCTTGGCAACACCGGTATCGACGTCGATGTCCATGACGCAGAAATAGGCGCCAAATGGGTAGGTCATATTCGGTGGTTCGTAGTAATTCACCGCTTCCAGGCCCGGCTCCATGTTCGGAGGGGGAGCATTGTAGGCCGACCAGGCGATCTCCTTCATCGTCTTGAACTTTTCCGGCAGACCCTTGACCCGGAACCGGTCGATATCCCATTCCAGATCGCCCTCGTGAACCTCGAGCATATGGGCGGCGATCATCTGCGCCTTGGCCTTGATCTTGCGGGCGGCAACCGCCGTGGCAGCACCCGCGACGGGTGTCGAGCGCGAGCCGTAGGTCCCGAGACCATAGGGTGCGGTATCGGTATTGCCCTCCTCGATCATGATGTCGTCGGCGGGAATGCCAAGTTCAGTGGCGATGATCTGGGCATAGGTCGTCTCATGCCCCTGCCCCTGGCTCTTGGTGCCCATGCGGGCGATGATCGAGCCTGTCGGATGGATACGAATCTCGGCGCTGTCGAACATCGCAATGCCGAGGATGTCACAGTTCTTGGCCGGCCCCGCACCGACGATTTCGGTGAAGAACGAGATGCCGATTCCCATGAGCTCGCGGGTTTCGCCGCGCTTGAACGCTTCGCGCTTAGCGGCCTGCTCGTCGCGCAACTGCTTGTAGCCGATGGCGTCCATCGCCTTCTGCATGGCCGTGTGATAGTCGCCACTATCGTATTCCCAGCCCAGCGCCGAATGATAGGGAAACTGTTCGGCCTTGATGAAGTTCTTCATGCGCAGGTCGGCTGAATCCATGCCGAGCTTCTGCGCCAGCACTTCGATGGCCCTTTCGATGGCAAACACCGCTTCCGTCACCCGAAACGAGCAGCGATAGGCCACGCCACCGGACGCCTTGTTGGTATAGACGCCGTCAACCGCCAGATGCGCCACCGGAATATCGTAGGATCCCGTGCAGATATTCATGAAGCCGGCCGGCCACTTGGACGGGTCGGCGCAAGCGTCGAAAGCGCCATGATCGGCCAGAACATGCACGCGCATGCCGAGGATCTTGCCGTCGCTTGTGGCGGCCAGTTCCGTGGTCATGTGATAGTCGCGGGCAAAGGATGTGGTGGACAGGTTCTCCATCCGGTCTTCGACCCATTTCACCGGCACGCCGAGCACGATCGAGCCGACCACCGAGCAGACGTAACCGGCATAGGCGCCGACCTTGTTGCCGAAGCCGCCGCCGATATCGGGCGCGATGACATGGATCTTGTGTTCCGGCAGTCCGGAGATCAGCGACACCACAGTTCGGATAACATGCGGCGCCTGGAACGTTCCCCAAAGCGTCAGCTCACCCTTGACCTTGTCGAATGATGCCAGCGACTGGCAGGTTTCCAGCGGCGACGGATGGGTGCGGTGATCGACCAGCATTTCCTTGATCGTGACATCGGCATTGGCAAACACATCATCGGTCGCCTGCTTGTCGCCGATCGTCCATTCGAAGATGTGGTTGGGGTGCTTGCGCGGCCCATGCGCGCCAACCATCTTGTCCTGGATGTCCTCGCGCAGGATCGGCGCGTCCGCATCCATCGACTTGAACGGATCGACGATACAGGGCAGCGCCTCATAGACGACGTCCACCAGTTCGGTGGCGTCGGAGGCGATATAGCGATCCTCGGCGATGACGAAGGCCACCTCCTGGTTCTGGAACAGAACCTTGTGCTCGGCCAGCACCGCCTGCACATCACCGGCCAGCGTCGGCATATAGTGTAGGCCAAGCGGCTTGAGGTCCGCGGCAGTCAAAACGGCGACAACACCCGGCAGCGCCTTGGCGCGCGAAGTGTCAATGCTGACGATGCGGGCATGGGCATGCGGCGAACGGACAAAATCGCCAAACAGCATGCCGGGCAGCTTGATGTCGTCGACATAATTGCCCTTGCCCTGGGTAAAGCGGATGTCTTCGACGCGCTTGCGCTTGCACCCCATGCCCTGGAGCTTTTCGGTACGTTCGGCGCGATCAATATCGACCTTGACTTGCTCGTTCATTCCGCAGCCTCCAGGTAAGGTGTCCCGTTGATCTTGGCCGCCGCGTACTGGATGGCTTTGACGATATTCACGTAACCGGTGCAGCGACAGAGATTGCCGGATATGCCGTGACGGATTTCATCTTCGGTCGGATTGGCATTTTCCTGCAGCAGGCGGTGCGCCCGCAAGATCATGCCCGGCGTGCAATAGCCGCATTGCAGGCCATGCATCATGCGAAACCCTTCCTGCAGGGCGCTCAGCGTGCCGTCCGCATTGGCAACACCCTCGATCGTGGTGATCGAGGCGCCGTTGGCCTGTACGGCAAATGTCATGCAACTCTTCACCGACATGTCGTCAATGTCGACCGTGCAGGCACCGCAATGGCCTGTGTCACAGCCGATATGGGCGCCGGTGAGGTTCTGCTGCTCGCGCAGAAAATGGATCAGCAAGGTGCGCGGCTCGACCAGCGCTTCGACAGTCTTGCCGTTGATGGTAACTTTGATATGCGATTTGGTCATCGTTTCCCCCTCAGGCCGTGGCACGGGCGCGAGCCCGTTCAAGTGCGCGGCGCAGCATGACGCCGGCCATCTTGGTGCGATATTCGGATGGCCCGCGCATGTCCGATGCGGGATTGGTAATCGCCTCGGCAGCAGCTACAGCACGGTCGATGGTTGCGGCATCAAGCGCGCTGCCGGTCAGTATCAAGCCCGATTCGGCGGCCCAGAGCGGCGTTTCGGACACATTTGTCAGGCCGACGGAGGCACTGGTGCAGGTACCGGCAGCCATGGTGACAATCACTGCAGCCGCGGCTGTCGCATAGTCTCCAACCTTACGCTTGAGTTTTTCATAAGCGTAACCATGACCAGCCGGGGGGATGGGAATGCGCACGGATGTCAGGACTTCACCTGCAGCCAAAGCGGTCTCATAGGCGCCCAGGTAGAAGCTGCGCGCACTTACGTCCCGCGTTCCCGTCACACCCGTCAGCGCGTAACGGGCGTTCAGACATTGCATCAGCGCCGGCATGTCATTGCCCGGATCACCATTGGCACAATTGCCGCCGATCGTACCTTTGTAGCGGATCTGCGGGTCGGCAATCATCAGTGCCGTTTCCCGAACGATCGGCAGGAGTTCGGCCAGAAGCGGCGACGAGATCAAAGCATGCTGGGTGGTCATCGCGCCGATGACAATCTCATCGCCGTCCAGTTCAACGACATTCAGTCCTTCGATGCCGCCGAGGTCAATCAGATGTTCGGGCGCGGCGAGACGCGTCTTCATCAAAGGGATAAGGCTGTGGCCACCCGCCAGCGGACGGGCATCTTCACCAAGCTCGGTGAGCAGCGCGACCGCAGCGACGATCGTCGTTGGTCGATGGTAATCAAAGCTTCCTGGAATCATAATTGCGCTCCTCCCAAAGCACGTCTCGCGGCACGCTACCCGACCAGACAATGGCGCCCTGCGCCCTAGCAACCACCGCGTCTCCTCAGGCACGGTGTCGGGTGATAGAAGGAGGCGGAGATTGATGCGTAGACACAAGAGCAAGCACACCAAATGCCTGCAAATGCACGAAATGCGGTGCAGCCTGCACGAACTGCGACAGAGGGGCTGACCTAAGCGTTGGACAAATCGGTCGGCGCGGTCGCTTGTTGCAATGCCAGTTCCTGACGAAGTGCAGCCAACCGGGCGCGACTGACCGGGACCGTTCTGCGCACGGGTGTGTCCAGCTCGGCAACACCGGCATCCCCGGACTTCTTGACCCGCACAACGAAATCGAGATTAACGATATAGCTGCGATGGGTGCGAAAAAAGCGTGTGCCGCCAAGCCGTGATGCGATCTCGGAAATCGACAAGGGACAGAAGAGATCGTCGCGCCCATTGAAGACATAGGTGTAGTGGGCGTTGGAATGAACGGAGGCGATCTCATCGGGTGCGATGTGAAAGCGAGCGCCGTTTTTCTCGACAGGCAGAAGTGCGATTGCCGCATCGACGGCTGGCACGTCAGCACCACGCGCATCGCCGACGTATTCGTCCCCTGTCGCCGGCTCGATGCCCGCGGAGACCAAAGCATGCGCCGTACTCCATCCCGCATCTCCAGCCCCATCCTGTGTCTCGGACGGTATAAGCGCCAGCATGAAAACTGCGGAAATCGTACAGGCGACGACGCTGACGATTATGGCCAGCATATCGCCTGAAATCACAGACTTGGCCACCGCGTCGTGCGAACCGGACAGATGTAGGCTCATACCGGCCATCGCCATGTAATGCATGCCCGACACCGCACAGCCAAGCACGGCGGCACAGAGGAAAAGCGGCGGACGTCTGTCGGCGGAAAAGGCCAGCCAGAGTGCAAGACCCGAAGCCGCGATGGCGATCGTGACGCTTGCCAGCACATAAAGCGGATCATGATTGACATGCACGACGGAATGGATGGCAATCATGCCGACATAATGCATGGCGGTAATGCCCAACCCCATGGCAAAAGCCGCCAGAATCAAAAGACGCTGCGAGCGCAGGCTTGCCAGATAGATGGCAATGCCAGTGACCAGACCACTGACGAAGAAGGACAGAAGCGTCGGCAGGACAGCGTAGTCGATCGCGACGGATGTCGTGACGGCCAGCATGCCGATGAAATGCATGCTCCAGATGCCGACCGCGAGCGTGGTCGCCGATCCGGCGATCAGCAGGCGCCGCCGATTGGCAAATGCGCCGGGGATCAGAAGGGCAAGGCTGATACCGACATAACTTGCCTGGATCGCCACCAGAACCGAAAGCGCGACAAGGATTGGGCTGTAGCTGAAAGAGGCCACCATTTCATTCATCGCAGTAGTCACCAATCTTTTCAGCCAAAGTGTCGCGCGTGGCGGGACACGAGCGGACAAGATTCCAAATCCAGACGTCGACAAACGATTTGATGTGCCTCCGGGCCACGCTCCCGACATGACCTGCGCCAATCTATCGATCTCGTGCCCGATTTGTCGAGTGGAGCGGATTGCCCTTTCCCATTGACCGTCGCGGTGAGGCGCCTAGCAGATCGCAAAGGATCAATGATCCGATACAGGCACTCCTTCAAAGGCGATCCCGGATATCCTCCAATAATGGTACCACTGGCATATCACTTCAGACAGATTGCTATTGCGCTGGACCGCAAAATTCTGCCGTCCGAGTGGGGAGGCCATGCAGTGTGCGGCCCATCCGGAAGCAACGCATCCGTCAAAAATCATATCCTAAGGATGTGAACCAATATGGCGTGTTGGCAGCATTGCGAGAATGCACGCATCGCCACCTGACGGTAATTTTGTTTATTATCAATTCGTTGGCGCGTTCTTTCGTGGCTAACACTTCGAAACCAATGCCATAAACAGCCTTTGTCTGCCTGCGCCGCAACCCATAAACGGGGCAAGGCAGCACGCGTTCCACACTACCATTTTCGGGTGGTATTCTTCTATTTCGAACGTAACCGCAGTTAACCACTCTTTTACCATGAGCTTTATCTAATTGAGAAATAACGCTACCAATAGAAAAAACCAGACAGGTTGCGTTATGAAATTACGTGTCGCCTTCATTGATGACCACCATGTTTTGCTTGAGGGGCTTGTCAGCCTCTACAGTGAAAAGAGTGATCTTGAAGTGGTGGCGATGGGCCATTCTGCCTGCGACGCCGTGCGGATCGTTGAAGAAACTGCACCGGACGCAGTCGTGATGGACCTGACCATGCCAGGCGATACCTTTGCTGCCATTGAGCAGATCATGGCCAGTTCTCCCGCAACAAAGGTAATAGTTTTTACTGCCAGCAACATGATTCAACCCGCGATCGAGCTTCTTGAAGCCGGGGTTTCGGCCTATGTGCTGAAAGGAAGTTCCTCTTCGGAACTGCACGAGGCGATCAAGATTGCCTGTCGGGGTGAAACCTATGTGACCCCCGGGTTTGCCACCAAGGTGATCGTCTCGATGAAGACTGATCAGATGCGTCGGAACAACCAGCCTTCGCCGACGCGGTTGCATCACCGCGAAGAACAGATCGTCAGTGGCTTGCTCAAGGGACTAACCAACCGCGAAATCGGGCAAGCGATCAACATCAGCGAAAAGACGGTCAAACATTACATGACATCGCTCATGCAGAAGCTGAATGTGCGCAACCGGGTGCAGTTGGTGATTGCGGTGAAAAACCGGACCGTTCCACGTGATCGCACATCAGACCCAATGCTGTCACAGCCAGGCGGACCTAGACATTGATCGGCAGAATTGCAACAGCAATCGAGCCGGTAGGCCTTGGAAAGTAACGCATCCTTCCACCGAAGGAGCGAATGCGTCTCTTCTGACTGACCTTGCCCAATCTCGCCCGATTAACCTCCTTTGCAGACGACAGTACCTGCCTTGCACCAAAATCGGCGACGCTGACATAAAGCCGTCCGCGGATGAACACACATCGAACCATCTGGCGGTTCCCTCGTGCGTGGCGAAAACTGTTCATCAGACCTTCCAGCACAAAGCGGTAGAGGCAGATTGACAGGTCATGCACCCTGAGATCGATATCATCGCCAACCTCAAGTCTTACGTCACAGCCGGTTATTTCGAAGTAGCGCTTCAGCGCCAGTTCGATGGCCTCGCGGACACACACATGTTCGAGCTCCGGCAGGATCAAGCCGGCCGAAAGATTGCGCAACTCCTCCAGTGTCATCGACACCAGATCCAGGAGTTTGCCTAGCGCGCTTCGCGTGCTTTGTGGCAGGTCATCAGCCGACAGAAGGTCGCTCAACCTGAGCTTCACCAAGGTGAGAACCTGTAGCGAACCATCGTGCAGATCCGCGCCAATCTGATCGAGGATACGCTCGTTCAGCTTGCCCGCCTCGACGCGCGCATTGTCCGCCATGACCCTCAGCCGGTTGTTTTCAATCGACAGATCGATCGCATTGCGCAGACTTTCGCGCAGGGTCTGCCTCTGCTCGTCAATAACTCTCCCACTGCGACGGACGATCAAATAGAGCAACGAAAGCATGGGGACAGAGACCAGGAAGACCGCAATCATGGAAATCGCGCGTGAACGGGAGATCTGTTCCTCGAGCATGTTTGATTCCAGATAAATCTCGCCGGCCAAGATAACCCTGCCGTCGACATTGATCAGAAGCGGTGCATAGATCTCCAGAAGTGCTTCGTCCTTCTCGACCTGCGAATACCCGTGCTTCTCCTCGATTGTGCGAGAGACGATCGTTTCCCCCGCCAGTGCGGCCTTCAATTCATCAAACATCACGGCCCCGCCGGCATTCTCCGCCTTGACCGAAAACACCGCTGTTCCATCGGCCAGCCAGATCTTCACATTGGTGATCCGCTGGCCCTTGGGACCCTGCCCCACCAAAGAGTTAATGTCGCGGCGGAACTGATCATCGAAAAGGAAGGCATCACCCGCGCCACGGCGGATCAGCGGCGCAATCGATGTCTGCATACGTGCAGCCCCGGCGGACCCCGCAGCCTTTAGGGCGGATTGTTCGACCTGCGAAGCAGTGTAGAAACTGACCGCGGCCATCAGCCCGAAGACCACAACGGAAGCTGCGATCAGAAACTGGTTGGCAATGGAGAGGTTGGCGATCGAAGCCAGCATCCTGGCACACCATGACGGCTGCCGCGCCATTGTTGGCGGCCCTAAGGCTGTATTTTGTACACGTCGCGCGGTCCCAGGCATGTCTTCCCCTCAACGCGAGCTTCGAACAGAGCAGGCATTTTAGGCCAAACTGTTTAAATTAAATACAAAATCTCTGCTCTTGCCAAATTCCTACAGCAACGAACGTCCCGAAGTCTTCATACCTTGGTCTGAAGATCTTTCCGACCTTACGCTCGATCATCGTTGGACCAAGCTCCCTTTGAATTCTGGGGGGTTCTGGCAGGCTAATGACGGGATGCCAGCTCCAGATGTCCATGGGGGACGAAGCGGCGCATCGGGACATTCAACCTGGGAGGCGGGGTGCCAACCCCTGATATCAGATGGTTCAACTGAACACGCACGACCTCGATTTCATCTTGAAACAGATCAAGATCGCCGAAGCGAATTCCATTGCTCATTCGGGCGACTACGCCGCAGGCCTCAAGGAAATTTGGGTCGATCCCGCCGGGAATACATATGCGCTGGACAATGAGGGCTTTCCGGTCGGCAGCGATGGTCAGCGTATCCTTGTGGCGAATGTAGCTCAGACCGTAACGGACCTGGGCCTGGCACTCGCGATCAGTGCCGAACACGTGCCCTATGGGCTGCGCACGGTCGATGGCAGCTACAACAATCTGGGCGAGGGCCGGGAGGACTGGGGCGCCGCCGACCAGCCATTCGTCCGGTTGCTGGAGCAGGGTTGGCGCGCTGCCGACGGCGACACATTCCAACTTCTTACCGGCTTTTCCCAGGCTGGTCCAAGTTTCACGACAATATCCAACAGCGCCTACACCCCCGGGGGGGCCGTTGCCGATGCTGATCCGCGGCTCATCTCCAATCTGATCGTCGATCAGACGATGGCCAATCCGGCCGCGATCTACACCGCACTCCTGCAGTCTGGATATTCTGGCGACATCATGGCGGCGGTGAACGCGATCCGCGCCGAGTTCACCGCGGCGCTGGATGACGCCAAGGCAGAGAATGCCCTCCTTCCTGCAGTCCAGCAGAAAACCGTCGCCGTGCTTGCGGCGGAGGTGACGGAGGTGTTGGCTTCGGACCGTCCGGCCACTGAGACCGATCCAGCCTATGAAGGTCTGGAAAGCCGCTACGGCATCGCCTTCGACGGCCCATCGGTGCATATCGAAAACGTCGCCCCTGATGAAGGTCTGTCAGCGCCTTACAATTCCTGGTTCACATTGTTCGGCCAGTTCTTTGACCACGGACTCGACCTCGTGGAAAAGGGTGGAAACGAAAAGATTTACATTCCGCTGTCTCCCGATGACCCACTCTATGTTCCAGGGAGTTTTACCAATTACATGGTGCTCACCCGCTCGCCTCTGGAGCCGCGCAACTTCACCACACCCTTCATCGACCAGAACCAAACCTATTCCTCCACGGCCTCGAAACAACTGTTCCTGCGGGAATACGACCTTGACGGCGCTGGCAAGCCGATGGCGACGGGTCATTTGCTCGAAGGTGCAAAAGGCATTGCCACATGGGGCGAAGTCAAGGCGCAAGCGAGGACAGTACTCGGCATCGATCTCACCGACGAATATATCGGAACCGTTCCGCTCTTCCTGATGGACGCTTACGGCGAGTTCATCCGAGGCACGAACGGGTTCCCGCAACTCATAACCGCGAATGGTCTCGTCGAAGGCAATCCTGCCGCACCGATCAGCCTTGCGAATGCCGTCCTCACAGGACACGCCTTCCTTGACGATATCGCGCACAATGCCGTGCCCGGCCTCGTTGATCACGATCGCAATCCGTCGACCGCCGCTATTCTGAAAACGGCTGATGCCGACACGGACGCGGGCAATGCGATTCCCCTCAACAATTTCGGACAGGCGACTACCTACGACAACGAACTGCTCGACGCCCATTTCATCACCGGCGACGGTCGCGGCAATGAAAACATCGGCCTGACCGCCGTTCACCACATCTTCCACTCCGAACACAACAAGACGGTGGAGCAGGTCAAGGAGCGCGCGATCGAAGCCGCCCAGGCGGGCGATCTCGCCTTCCTAAACGAGTGGCTCGCAACGGATGTTCAGTCCCTGCCCCAGAACCTTGGCACGTTGAATTGGGACGGTGAGCGCCTGTTCCAGGCCGCACGTTTCACCACCGAAATGCAGTATCAGCATCTGGTGTTCGAGGAATTCGCCCGGAAAATCCAACCAGACATCGACCTCTTCGTGTTCAACCCGTCGATGGACATCGATCCGTCAATCTTCGCCGAGTTCGCCCATGTGGTCTATCGCTTCGGCCACTCGATGCTGAACGAAACCGTCGACAGCATCGACGCCAACGGCGTCGGTTCATCGATGGACCTTTTCGATGCCTTCCTCAATCCGCTCGCCTACGCGCCGGGGACCATCACCGCCGAGCAGGGGGCAGGTGCCGTCATTCGCGGCATGACGGGCCAAATCGGCAACGAGATCGACGAATACGTCACCGACGTCCTGCGTAATCATCTGGTCGGCATCCCCCTTGACCTTCCCGCGCTCAACATCGCTCGCGGCCGGGAGACAGGCATTCCGAGCCTCAATGCTGCACGTGCGCAGTTCAAGGAAATCGCCAATGGCGATACCCAGCTCGATCCGTACAAGAACTGGATCGACTTCGGGATGAACCTGAAGAACTCGGCCTCGATCGTCAACTTCATTGCCGCCTATGGCACGCATTCGACGATTACCTCGGCCACGACTGCCGATGCCAAGCGCGATGCGGCCATGAACCTCGTCTTCGGCAACGCTTCGCTCGATGAAGTGGACCGGCAGGCGTTCCTCAACGGCACCGGCACCTACGCGGCCGGCCTCGGCGGCCTCAACGACGTTGATCTCTGGGTCGGTGGCCTTGCCGAAAAAAAGATGGCCTTCGGCGGCATGCTGGGCTCCACCTTCTCCTTCGTCTTCGAACTGCAACTCGAAAACCTGCAGAACGGCGACCGCTTCTACTACCTGTCGCGCACCCAGGGCCTCAACCTGCTGAACGAGCTGGAAGCGAACTCGCTGGCCGAACTTGTCATCCGCAACACGGATATCGGCGAGAGCGGCTATGCCGTTCCGGGCGACATCTTCTCGGTTCCGGACCATGTGCTATATGTCGACCCGGCAGAACAGGCCAAGTGGGCCGGTCCGGACCCGACGGGCGAAGATCCGTTCCAGAACGCACTGTCGCCCATGGTGCAGCGGGGCGCCAATTTCATCCAGTTCAACAGTCTTGACCATGCCCTCATCCAGGGGACGAACCAGGCTGACACGATCATCTCCGGTGGCGGTGACGACACGGTCTGGGGACGCGGCGGCGACGACCGTATCGAAGCCGGCTACGGCGTCGACAAGGTGCATGGCGGCACAGGCGACGACATCATCACCAATTCGGGTACCGATATCGGTGAAACCGACTTCCTTATGGGTGAAGAGGGCAACGATGTCGTCCATGGCGGCTCGGGCCTCGCGCTCGTCTTCGGCAACCAGGGCTCCGACTACCTGGTTGCCGGGCCGGACGGCAAGGAAATGTTTGGCGGCGAAGGCAATGACTTCATGCTCGGCGGGGAAGGCAGCGACTTCCTGCTCGGCAACGAGGGGGACGACTGGATCGAGGCCGGCAACGGTTTCGATACGACGGCCGGCGACAATTCCGAACTCTTCTTCAACTCCACGATCATCGGCCACGACGTCATGTTCGCTGGTGAAAACGAACACGACTTCGACTCCGAATCCGGCGATGACATCATGGTGCAGGGCGAAAGCGTCATGCGCAATGAAGGCATGTGGGGCTATGACTGGGCGGCCTACAAGGGCTCTACCAAGGCCGCAGATGCTGATCTGCTACGTCCCATCTTCACGACGGAGCAGCAGGATATCCTGCGCAACCGCTTCGACGCAGTCGAAGGCTTGTCCGGTTACAAATCGGACGATGTCCTGAAGGGCGATGACCGCGCGACCGCCTTCACGACGACACCGCCGGCCGAGCCGGAGGTAAATCCAGGAGCGAACCTTGCCGGCGCCGAAGGCACCATGGTCAATCACCACCTGAGCCAGGCGGGCATTGATCGCATCACCGGTCTTCGTCAACTGCTCGGCGATCTCGTACAGAACAGCATTACCGTGGGAGAGGCTGCCCGCGAGGCAGAAATAGCCTTCGACGACGGCAACATTCTGCTTGGCGGCGGCGGCAGCGACCTGATCGAAGGCCGTGGCGGCGACGACGTGATCGACGGTGACAGCTGGCTCAACGTCCGCATCGGCTTCACGCATGGAGGTGTCGCCTATACCGTCGATGGTCTGGGCGACGTTGTCTGGAGGCTTGCGGACTATGTCGATGGCGCGCCTGTTTCTGGCGCCCTGCCCGCCTTCAACGGCCTCACGCTCGACGAACTGATGTTCAATCGTGTCGTCAATCCCGGTGCGCTTACCATTGTTCGAGAAATCGCCAAAGGCGGCAATGACGGCGACATCGACACGGCGGTCTATTGGGACAATTTCACCAACTATCAAATCACCGCGAACGCCGATGGAAGTTTCACCGTAAATCACGTCAACCCCACGGTCGGCGGAGTCGATCCCATCACCGGCAGGCAACTGGCTGCAGACGGCATCGACCGGCTGTGGAACATTGAGAAACTGCAATTCGCCGACCGCACTGTCTCGCTGATCGCGCCAGAAATTGAACTCAACGGTTTCGACATCGTCAACCGCAACTGGGCCGACACTTTCAGCACACGCTCCTATACCAACAACAACGGCACCAATGGTAGCTTCAATGCCGCTTGGAGCGAGGCCGGAGACGATCTCAATGGCAGCGCGACAGCCGGAAGCGTGCAGGTTACCAACGCCGGCACTTTGACCTTCTCGACTGGCAATGCAGACAATGCATCTGTCACCCGCGCGCTGAACCTTGCGGGCGCCTCCTCGGCGGTCATCACCTTCTCTATCAACGACGTAGGCGTCACCGCCTTTCCAATCTTTGGAGATGATGAGGAAATTCTCTTCGAATTCGCCGCCGACGGAACAAACTTCATCACTCTGCGCACGTTCAACGGCAACAACGGTGGAAACATCTCGGTGACACTGCCGACGGATGTTCAATTCACCGCCGATGCCGCCATCCGCTTCCGCGCCAACAATGCGCTGGACGCTGGGGAGTCATTCTCGATCGACAATGTCAGCATCAACGCGGTTTTCGAGATCCCTGCCAATCCAGCGTCCATCGATATCGTGACCAGCCATACCGAAAACGGCGCAGCAACCGCGATCGCCTCGCTGCCTCGCATCACCGATGACGGCGAAACCCTGGCATCGGCCAGCATTGTCCTGACCAATGCCTTCGCCGGTGACGAATTTGTCATCCCGGCTGCATTGACCGCGCAAAATGCGGCGATTTCGGCAACCACGCAGGTCATCGGTTCGACCATCGTCGTGACCCTGGAAGGGGTGGCATCGCTGGCGGCCTATCAGAACGCCATCCAGTCGATCAGCTATCGCAACACATCCGAGAATCCCGACACGACCCAACGTCTGATTGAAGTGACGGTCAACGATGGATTGCTGTCGTCTAACGTGGCTGAGACCAGGGTCAATGTCACGGCCACCAACGATCTGCCCAATGCCGGCAATGACATCGTCATTACCAATATCCAGGGCAACTTCAACGTGCCGGACTGGGCACTGCTGGCCAATGACGTGGATCTGGACGGAACGCTCTCGATCAGCGGCATGACCGAAAACTCGACCTTGTTCACGGTCGGGCGCGCCGGCGGCGTGACAACTTTCGGCTACACCACACAGCAAAGCCGGACCGCCACCTATACCGCAACCGATGGCCTCGCCAACGACACTGCAACGGTCTCAGTGAATTATGATGCCAACGACATCAATGGCGGCGGCAATTCTGAAGTCATCGTCGGCGGTGTGGCGGCAAGCACGATCAGCGCGGGTGGCGGCAATGACATCATCTTCAGCGGTGGTGGCGATGATACCGTCACGGGCGGCGCCGGTGACGATATGATGGTCTGGAATGTCGGCGATGGTCGCGACCGGTTCAACGGCGAGACCAACAACAACGCCGGCGATACCATCCGCGTCGAGGGGGATGCGTCGAACGAGGCCTTTGTCGTCTACAGCCGTGCAGCCGCTCTGGCGAACGGAATTACCAACCTTCTAAACACGACCGAAATCGTCATCACACGCAACGGACAGGTTGCTGTCGAGCTCGACAATGTCGAGGAGATCGTCATCAACACCGGAGCTGGCAATGACAATGTCACCACGCTCGGTAACTTCAACGGCACCAGCCTGAACTTCAACACCATCACCATTAATGGCTCCGAAGGTGACGATACCGTCAATCTCAGCGGACTGGCCTCTGCCCACCGTATCCTGTTCCGCTCGAACGGTGGCAATGACACGCTGATCGGAACCTTGCGGTCCCAGGATCGCATCGAAATCCCGGAAGGTGCCGATCCGGCCGACTATGTCGAGACGGTGAATGCCAATGGTACCAGAACCCTGTCCAATGGCACGCACTCGATCACGTTCACCGGCCAAACCCCGACACTTTCGCCGATCGGCGCAAATGGCGACAACGATGACGATAACAGTGGCAGCGAGCCGACAGGTCCGTTTACGCTGACTGCCAGGGACGTAGCGGGCATCACCAACCTCGTGCGTGGTTTGCCAGCCTTTGCCGACGATGATGACACCGACGGTGCCGTCGGTGTACGCAGCCTGTCGGGCCAAAGCAATAATGCTGACAATGCCGGCTTTGGCGCCGCCGATCAGCCGTTCATTCGCCTGACCGAGGCACGTTACGGCGAAGGTGTCGTCACCGACAGCACGGGAGCGATCATCAACCGCGCGCTCAATCCGATCTTCGACGGGCTGGATCCACGGCAGATCTCCAATGTCCTGGGTGAACAGGAGCTTGATCTGCCAAACAACGCTAACAAGGCCAATATCTTCTTCATGGCCTTTGGTCAGTATTTCGACCATGGCCTCGACTTCCTGCCCAAGGGTGGTGCCGGACAGGTCGTCATCGACGGTGTGGATATTCCAGGACCTGTCGCGTCCAACTTCACCGACCTTACGCGTGGTTCGCTGGCAGAGCCACTGGCATCGGCCGACGACATCCCGCAGCATATCAACAAGACCTCGGCCTATGTCGACCAGAACCAAGTCTACGGCTCAAACATGATTGTCGGCCAGTTGCTGCGCGAAAGTGATGGCAATCATGGATACGGTTCGCGGATCCTGATGGGCGCAGATGACCCGTCAGCATCCGGCTTCGATCTGATGTCGACCCTGCGCGAACTTCTCGACCACCATCGCGAAGCAGGCACGCTGTTTACAGGTCCCGGCCTGCCAGCCGGCGGCATCACGATCGATGGCTACTATCCCACCCTGTGGAACAGTGCCACAAACAGCTATGATGGTGCGACAGTGCGTGCGCTTGCCGGCAATTTCATGGGCTCGGACCATGCCTTGCTGCTCGACACCAATCCGGTGATCAACCTGCTCGACCACTATGTCGGCGGCGACGGTCGCACCAATGAAAACGTCACGCTGACCTCGATGCACACGATCTGGGCCCGCAACCACAATTTCCACATCGACACATTGCTCGATGCGGGCTTTGCCGGCACGACGGAAGAGCTGTTCCAGGCGGCCAAGATGGTCAACGAGGCCGAATACCAGCGCGTCGTCTTCACCGAATTCGCCGATGCGCTGATCGGCGGCATCCAGGGTGATGGAGACCATGGCTTCGAAGCCTACAACCCCGAAGCCACGGCCGGCATCAGCCACGAATTTGCCGCCGCCGTCTATCGCATCGGCCATTCGCTGATCGGTGATACGATTACAGTCAAGGGCGATGACGGACAGAACTACTCAGTCAATCTGTTCGATGCATTCCTCAACCCGAGCAATGACGTGTTCACGCCCGAGCAGCTCATCCAGCTGCAGGCGATGGGCTACGACCCGCAGCCCGGCTATGAACAACTGGGCACCGGCGCGATCCTTGCCGGCATCGTCGAGCAGCCGGCAGAAGAAGTCGATTTCAACATAGTCGACGCGGTCCGCAATGACCTGGTGCGCATCCGCGCCGATCTCTTCGCCTTCAATGTGGCACGCGGCCGTGATGTCGGCCTTGGCACCCTGAACCAGGTGAAGGCAAGCCTGCAGAATTCGACGGACCCTTACGTGAAGTTTGCCGTCGGCTTCCTTTCGGCCAATGGTGGTTCGGTGAACCCCTATTCCAGCTGGCAGGATTTCCAGACTCGCAATGGCCTGACCGACATCGTGATCGCCCAGTTCATGGCGGCCTATCCGGATCTTGTCCTGCGTGCCGACCAAGTCAATGCGTTCAAGGCGATCAATGGCGACATCGTTGCCGTCCAGGCTGACGGCACCGGTCTCGTCAAGGGCATCGACCGGGTCGATCTCTGGGTCGGCGGCCTTGCCGAAGCGCATTTCAACGGCGGCATGGCCGGCTCGACTTTCTGGGCAATCCTGCATGAACAATTCGACCGCCTGCAGGAGGCCGATCGCTTCTACTACAAGGAACGCTTCGACAACTTCGATCTCTATGAGGACTTCATCGACGGACAGAACTTCGTCGACATCGTCGAGCGCAATACCGGCCTCACCGGACTTCCGGAGGATATCTTCTCGTCCGATCTCGAAGACGGGGCAGACAATGAGGACGACGATGACGATCAGAATGACGATGATGAGGATGACGGCACCGTCGACAACGACGACGATGATGGCGACGTCGGCGGTATCGATGACGATGAGGATGATGAGACGGACGGTGACGACACCGATGAGGACGACACCGACGATGAAGCCGACGACGATACGGATGATGATCAGGATGACGACAGTGACGGTGATGATGATGGGGACGTGGTCACGCCGCCCACCGCGATCGCGGCCAAGACACTGATCGGCACGGGTGCAAGTGATGTCCTGCAAGGCGCTGCCGGAAATGACATCGCACTGGGAGGTGACGGAACCGATGTCCTGTCCGGCGATGGCGGCGCCGACATCCTGCGCGGCGAAGCCGGCGACGATGTCATCATCGGCGGTGACGGCGACGATGTCATCACGGGCGGCAGCGGCGCTGACGAAATCCATGCGGGCGCCGGCCGGGATATCATCTTCGGCAGCGAGGGTGACAACCTCATCTTCGCTGATGCCGGCGACGACATCATCGAAGGCGGTGCCGGAGCCGAAAGGGTCTGGGCAGGTGCTGGCAACGACACCGTTCTATCGACCGCAAACGACGGCAACGATGTCTATCATGGTGAAGATGGCATCGACACGCTGGACTACGCCGTCAACAGCAGCGGCCTGACCGTCGATCTCGGCAACGGCTTCATGGGCCGTGGTTCGGTCAGCGGCGGCTCGACGGGAAGCGATACCTTCTATGGCTTCGAGAACTTCATCGGCGGCTCGGGCCATGACGTGGTGACTGCATCGAGTGCCGTCAACATCATGGACGGGGGACTTGGCGACGACGTGTTCAAGTTCAATTCCGCGGCCGCCGCCAATGGCGACACGATCTATGGCTTCCAGGCCGGCGACCGTATCGACTTCTCGGGCACAGGCACAAACCTGCACCTGACCGCCGGGACGACCATGACCGGCATCGGCGACGTCACGGTGACCCACGAAGTGCGCGAGGGCGAGGAATTCACCGTCATCCGCGGCAATACCCAAGGGGATGACGGCGCTGACTTCGAGCTGGCTCTGCACGGACGTCACAACCTGACAGCCAACGACTTCCTCGGCGTTGCCTGACGGGGGGCCGACAAACCGGGCGGCCCGGCCATGACCATGGCCGGGCAGACAAGGGCAAAGGGGCAAGATCATGAGCAAGCAAGCAAGCTACACTATCCGCGGCATTGGCAGTCTTCTCTGGTTCGTCTTCGGACTTTCGGGGATCATCAACATCCTGGCACTGACCGGCGCATTCTACATGATGCAGGTCTATGACCGGGCGCTGACCAGTGGAAGCGTACCGACCCTGCTGTGGTTGTCCGCAATCGCGATCGGTCTCTATCTGTTCCAGGGTCTGTTCGACATCATTCGTTCACAGATCCTCGTGCGTTTCGCCGCCAATATCGACGCCAAGATCGCGCCGCTGGTGCACAAGGTGGTAATCGAGATGCCACGTTTCGGCTATGCGCCGGCAGAAGCAGCCGAACGCGGCCGGGATGTCGACACCGTTCGCGGCTTCCTCAGTGGCGCCGGCCCGGTCGCACTTTTCGACCTGCCATGGATCCCCGTCTACCTGATCTTCGTCTGGCTGCTGCATCCGGTGCTCGGCATGTTGACGCTGGGTGGCGCCATCTTCCTCTCCTGTCTGACGCTCGCGGCCGAACTCCTGTCGCGCCGCCATGCACGCGATCTGACCCGCACGGCGGTCCATCGCAATGTCGTGGCCGACAATCACCTGCGCAATGGCGATGTGCTCTATTCGATGGGCATGACGGAACGGGCGCTCGATCGATTCGAGCAGGCAAATGTCCGGCATATCGATGCGCAGACCGCGACCTCCGACATATCCGGCACGTTTGCCGGCATTTCGAAGGTACTGCGCATGATGCTTCAGTCCGCGATTCTCGGCGTCGGCGCTTATCTGACCATCAAGGGCGACATGTCAGCCGGATCGATCATTGCCTCGTCGATCATCACCGGCAAGGCGCTTGCACCTGTCGACCAGGCGATCGCCCAGTGGAAGGGCGTGATGGCCGCACGGCGTAGCTGGAGCCGGATCAAGGACACGCTTGCCGTCCTC
Source organism: Rhizobium sp. 18065 (assembly GCF_902706095.1). GTDB lineage: Bacteria > Pseudomonadota > Alphaproteobacteria > Rhizobiales > Rhizobiaceae > Allorhizobium. Next base: position 178,105 of record NZ_CACSJP010000003.1, on the reverse strand, counting down.
AATCGTCCCGATACCCGCTTCGACCTTCCCGCTCCGTCCGAAACACTGACAGTCGAAAACATCACAACCGTCGCACCAACATCCGGCACAGTGCTTTTGACCGATGTCAGTTTCCAACTGAAGGCGGGACAGGCGCTGGCGCTGATCGGCCCGAGCGGCGGTGGCAAGACGACGCTGGTCCGGTCGATCCTCGGCATCTGGCCTGCGCTACGCGGTGCGATCCGCGTCGACGGCGCCGACCTGAAGCAGTGGCCGACGGAGTTCTTCACCAGCAACATCGGCTACCTGCCGCAGGATGTTTCGCTGATGGATGGAACAATCGCCGAAAACATCTCGCGTTTCGATGATGACGCCAATGCTCGCAAGATCTTCCGGGCCGCAAAGACTGCAGGCATTCACGACCTGATCGTTCGCATGCCGAGCGGTTACCAGACGGATATCGGCGTGGCCGGACAGGTTCTGTCCGCCGGCCAGCGGCAGCGCGTGGCTCTTGCCCGGGCGCTCTATGACGATCCTTTCCTGGTCGTCCTTGACGAGCCCAATTCCAATCTCGATGCCGAAGGTGAACAGGCGCTCGGCGAGGCGATCCTGAAGGTCCGCGAGCGCGGTGGGATCGTCATCCTTGTCGCCCACAGACCCAGCATCCTGCAATATGTCGACATGGTCGGTGTCGTCCAGGGCGGCAGACTGGTCTCGTTCGGACCGAAGGACGATGTGGTCAAGACACCGGCCAATGTCTCGACGCCGCCGCGCTATCCGATGCCCCAGTCAATGCCCCAGCCCATGTCGATCGCAGCCGAGTAAGCCCCAGGAGCGGAGGAAGACCAATGCTGATGGATCCGTTAGACACGCTTGACAAGCCACTCGTGCTCGAACGGGAGCAACCTGGTGCGGCCAAAGCTCCCGCACGCCGGTTTGACAGCCGGGAGCCACAGGACAAGCCGCTTTTCTCCCATGCTTTCTTCGCGCTACTCGCGGTCGGCGTCGGCACTTATCTCGGCCGGATGCAGGAGACCATCAATCCCGCTCCGAACGCAGATGAAGGCCGCGACGGTCGCCAACCGGCAGGCGACGCGCCGGACGGCGACATGAGCATGCTTGCGGCGTCCACTCCGAGCATGCTGGCCGAGGAACTTGCCGAGTTCTGGAACAGGTTCATCGAAGACTACAGACAGACAGACGGCATGGCGCCGCGCCTGGTGCGCCATCACTTTCTATCGACCGATCTTCGGCCAGTTGACTACGCAAGAGACGATGGCTACCGCGGCCAAACCAGCCGTTCATTCCGCATCGACGGTGGGGCGAATACCTTCGATTTTTCACCGCAAGACTTTGGCAAGCTGAGATTCGGCTTCCAGATAGCCGCCTCAAACGGTGCCGCACCTTCCGACAGCGCAACGACAGGTGGCCCTGCACCGGAAGGAGTCGGCCCAGGCAACGGGAACGGCAACGGGAACGGGAACGGGAACGGGAACGGGAACGGGAACGGGAACGGGAACAATGGTGGCGGATCCGACAAGGTCAACAGGTCCCCTGTGTCGACGGGACCACTTTATCTGGGGACCGGCCTTGCCAATCTGTCGATCCTGCTGACCTGGGCCGACCTGGCGCGGGCCGCGACCGATCCCGATGGGGATCGTCTCGTCATCTCGAATATCGAGACAGCGTCTGGAACCATCCGCGCCTATGGCACTGATGCGTGGATCTTCACTCCGACGCGCGACATGGTGGGTCTGGTGTCATTCAACTATTCGATCGGTGACGGGCTGAGAGCGGTTGGTGGCAGGGCCTGGTTGACGCTGAATGAAACACCGGCCCGCGAGACAGTCGGCACCGATGGCGATGATGTCCTGCTCGGCACGCCGTCGAAAGACATCATCCTGGCTGGCGCCGGCGACGATATCGTCTATGGCCGTGAAGCAGACGACACGATCTTCGGCGATGATGGCGATGACCTGCTGCTGGGCGGTGATGGCGCTGACGTCATCCATGGCGGGCACGGCAATGACCGGATCTTTGGCGGTAGCGGCAACGATGTCATCTTCGGCGGGGCCGGTAATGACATCGTGTTTGCAGAGGACGGCCAGGATTCGGTTCAGGGCGGCGCCGGCGACGATATCCTGTCGGGCGGCAACGGCAATGACCGCCTGTTCGGCGATGCCGACAATGATGTGCTATCAGGAGATGCCGGCGACGATGTCCTGGATGGCGGCGCGGGCCATGACGCGCTGGCCGGAGGCGCTGGCAATGACGTTCTTCTCGGCGCAGAAGGTGACGACGTCTTCGTCGCCGGGACGGCAACAATTCTTTCGCATGACATCCCGTCGTCTGATGAAATGGCCTCAAACACGATCGTTTCAAGCGACGGCAATGACACGATTTATGGCGGCGCCGGCACCGATACCTATGATGCTTCATCGGCGCGGAGCGGTGTCACCATCAACCTTGCGGAATGCACAGCGATTGGCACCGAGATCGGTACGGATCGTATCTTCGAAGTGGAAAACGCCATAGGCGGTACCGGCAATGATGTGCTGGTCGGCGACCAATCTGCCAACGTGATCCTCGGCAACGCCGGCGACGACGAAATCACCGGAGGCGCAGGCAATGACCAGCTGTCTGGTGGCAAAGGCGACGATGTGTTTCGGGCTGCCGTCCCGGCAAGCGACAGTGACGTCGGCGATGACGGCGATGATCATGTTGAAGGTGGGGAAGGATCCGACACCTATGATGCGTCCCAGGCTTCCAATTCCGTCGATATAGACCTGAATACCGGCATTGCACAGGGCGATGACATCGGGTCGGACATGCTCAACAATGTCGAGAATGCCGCCGGCGGGTCAGCCAACGACCGGCTGACAGCCAGCAATGCCGTCAACATTTTGATCGGCAACGACGGCGATGACGTCTTCGTCTTCGGCGCAACATCCCATCTTTCCAATTCCGGAAATGGCCGCGACGAGATCCATGATTTCGAGATCGGCGACAAGATCGACTTCTCCAAGCTCGGCCGCGAATTGGGGCGGCTTCAATTCGCTGACGGAGACGCGACGGTGACCGAGCTCGACGACAAGGACCACAAGACATTGATCAAGCTGTTCCGCGAAATGACCGAGGATGGCGACGATATACAGGTGGTTCAGCTCATCACCGATCTGGATGACGACAATCACTACGAACTCGTGGTGATAAGCCAGAATCCATTGAACAGTTCAGACTTCATCCTGACCGCGTTTGGCCTGCCGGACAGCCAGATAGCTTGACGACCAGACGCATCAACCAGAATTAGGGAGACCATCCTATGAGCAAGTTGGACAAGAGCGGACCAGAGCAGATTGATGTTCGTGGCAACGGCATACGGGGTCGCATTGTCTCCGCAACCATGCTGTCCGCTTTTCTGGTCGTCGGCATCGGCGGTTGGGCAGCGCAGGCAAAACTCGCCGGCGCCGTCATCTCCCAGGGCGAAATCGCCATCGCTGGCGAGATCAAGCAGGTTCAGCATATAGACGGCGGAACCGTTGTCGAAATTCCGGTCAAAGCCGGTGACTTCGTCAAGCGCGGAGATGTGGTTCTCAGGCTGGATGAAACCCAGGCGAAGATCGAACTCGGCATTCTCCAGACCCAGATCCAGCAACTGGGCACCATGCGTGCCCGGCTGGTTGCAGAGCGGGATGGCCTTGAGACATTTGTCTTCGACGGCAAATCCTTGCCGGCGGAGATCGAGCGGGAAGAACGCAAGCTGTTGCTTGAAAACCGCAAGATGCGTGAAAACCAGAGAGGACAGCTGCGCATGCAGTCGGCCCAGCTGAAGAACCAGATCGGTGGATTGGGCGAGCAGCGCAAGGCGAGCGAGGCAGAACAACTGCTTCTGGCCGAGGAAATCGAAATTCAGAACGGCCTGATCGACAAGGGGCTGACAAAGACGTCCGAGCTACGCGATCTGAGGCGCCAGATGGTTCGGGTAAGGGGCACCATCGGTGATATCGAGGCGAAGATCGCTGAAGCCCAGGCTGAAACCAGTGAGCTGGAAATCAAGCTGATTTCAATCGACCAGAACACCCGATCGGAAGTGCAGAAGGAAATCCTGACTGTCGATGCACGGCTTGCCGAACTTGAACAGCGGGCGATCGCCGTTGCCCATCGCCTGGATCGCTCGACCGTTCGTGCACCGGAAACTGGCTATATCTACGACCTGCAGGCACATACGATCGGCGGTGTCGTGGCGCCTGGGCAAGCGATCATGTCACTGGTGCCGGAACAGGGCGAACTCAGGGTCGACGTCAAGGTCGCGCCAACCGACATCGACCGTGTCACAACGGATCAGCAGGCCCGCATGCGTTTTATTGCCTTCAACCAGCAAACAACACCCGAAGTCCGCGGCGCGGTCGAGTTTGTCGCCGCCGGTACATCCATCGACAAGGCAACCGGTCTTCCCTTCTACAAGACTACGGTCTCTTTCTCCCGCAGCGACCTTGGCAAGCTTGCTGCAAAGCTTCAGCCCGGAATGCCGGTTGAGGTCTATATCGAGACGGACGAGAGGACGGTGGTCTCCTACCTGACAAAACCGATGCAGGACCAGATCATGCGCGCTTTCCGCGAGGAATAGGCAACGATAGACAAGACTGGCTTGAGAGATCGGACGTCGAGGGTCGGCCAAGCAGATGGCCGGCCCTCGACGTCTCCAGCCCCGTTGATCCGGGTATATTTTGTTACCCAGATTGTCCTGATGACTTTTGTCGATAAAACTTGACACCAGCGCTCCATATTTTATGTCCGGACGCATCGCGTCGAGACACAGCTTTGTCAGACAGATCGTCGGAGAGAACATTGAAGAGCGTCATCCACCATGACTGTTCGCATAATCCCTTCGCCGCCTCGCTTTTGTTCTGCGTCACCCGTGAGGCCGCCTGAATGTATGCCGCCCTGAACAGCGCGTTTCTGTCGAGCCGCAAATCGCTGATCTGGGGCGTCATGCGTATCGTGCATGATCAGCAAGCGGCCGAAGATCTGGCGCAGGAGACCTATCTGCGTGCGCGCAAGGCGATCGAGAACGGGCCGATCGAACATCTGGAAGCCTTTCTCCACCAGACCGCACGCAATCTGGCCATCGACCATCTGAGGCGACATGCGATCACGGGAGCCGTTGTCAGCTACGACATCCCGGAAAGCGAAACGGCCAATGTGGCCACTCCCGCGCCATCGCCCGAAGAAACACTGATCCAGCGTGAGCGGCTTGCCCTGCTATATTCAGCGCTTTCCCGGCTGCCCAAGCGCGCACAGACCGTCTGGATTCTGAGCCGTATCGAAAAGTGGCCTTATCCGAAAATCGCCGAACATCTCGGTGTTTCCCCGAACACCGTCTACAACGACCTGAAAATGGCGATCGGGCATTGCCACGATGCCCTTGAAAAGGCTGACCGCTCTTGACCGCACCACAGACCAAACCATTGCCTTCGCTACGCGGTCGAAACGGAACCCAGGACGATTGCCGCGCGTCTCGAGGTCGTTCGAGCCGAAAACCTTGGAGAAGGAGTATTTTTGTGAGATTGCACGGCAAAAATCGTCTCAACGATAGGGCGATGCCTTACCACAACTGTCTTTCGGATGACCACAGTGACAAATGACAGGACGCAGGCGCGCGACGCAGAGACCTATATGCATGCTGATCCGGTAACGGATGCTGCCCTGGACTGGCTGCTGCGATTGCAGTCGAGTCCAGCGGACGATGCGGAAAGAGCGCGCTTCGAGCAGTGGCGCGGACAGAATCCAAGGCATGCCGAGACCTATTCAAGGCTTGTCAAACTCGGGGCCATGCCAGAACTGGAGGCCGCCACGCAGCAACTGGCGCGCCAAGGTGGTGAAATCTTGCCCTTTCGGGCTCCAGCACGTCGGCGTGTCGGGCTCTGGGCAGGCGCGATCGCAGCCACCATCCTGCTTGCCGTCAGCATCCAGCAATATCCGGGCCTGATGATCGGGTGGCAGGCGGATTACCACACGGCGACGGGATCAAAGCAGGTCCTGGACCTGCCGGACGGTTCCCGCATGACACTGAACACGGCGAGTGCTGTCGCGCTCGATTTCGACAATGGCAGGCGCTCTGTGAGGTTGCTGCAGGGCGAGGCCTTTTTCGATGTTGTCCCCGATGCAGCCCACCCGTTCAAGGTGGCGGGGCACTTTTCCGAGGTGGAGGTCAAGGGCACCGGCTTTTCGGTCAGAACCGACGACCAGCAGGATCTTGTTGTCCTGCAGCATGGCGCCGTTCAAGTCGACCATCTGCCCGATCGCGCCTCGACTGCGCATCTTGATCCGGGACAGTCGATCTCGGCAACAGCCTCATCGCTTTCACCTGTGCTGAGCGTCAGCACCGAAAACGCACTCGCCTGGCTCGAAGGGCGCATCGTGTTCACCGAGCGACAGCTTTCCAGCGTTCTCGACGAGATCGGACGCTACTACCCGAGCCCCGTAATCATTGCCAACAATCGTATAGGCCACATGCTCGTCAGCGGAAACTACCGCCTGACGGATCCGGAAGGAACGATCCGTTCCCTGGCCTCGGCCGCCGGCGCGACAGTGTCGAGGCTGCCGGGTGGAATCTTAATCCTTCAATAAAAGATCAACTTTTTTTGTGAGATTCAAAGCCCCCATTCGTCAATTGTTCATGGCCGCTGTCTGCAAGCGCAGACCGGCCCCTTACGATGATGGTTTGAGGGATTTCCTATGGGGCGTAATACGGGTGCTCGAGACACGGGCAAGATCAACCGAAACAAGGTGTCGAGCGGCAATCGCAGCATTCTGCGCCAATTCGTTATTGGCACTATGCTTGGCGGTTCCAGCCTGCTGATCACGACACCGGCGGTCGCCCAGCAGGCCGAGCAAGCAGCCGAACAGGCGGTCAGATTCTCGATCCCGGCACAGCCACTCGCAGCCGCGATCTCCGCCTTTATTCGAACCTCCGGCTGGGAGGTCGGGTATTCCTCGCAGATCGTCAACGGCAAGACATCCCGCCCGGTTTCCGGCTCCATGACCGCGGCGCAGGCGCTGCAGACGCTTCTGGGCGGAACCGGGCTTCGCATCCAGCTCACCGGCGCAACCAAGGCAGCGTTGATCGACCCGACGGCCACGGCCGGTGCGGACGCAGCAGTTGGCGGCGCCACGGTGCTCGACACAATCGTCGTTGCCGGTGAAGGCGGCGGCGCGATTGGGCCGGATGGCACGATTGTCGCGCAAAATTCGACCACCGGCAGCAAGACAGATACGCGCATCGTTGATTTGCCAGCCGCCGTCTCGGTCTTGACCCAGAAGGAAATGGATCGGCGGGGCGTTAAAAAACTCGACGAGGTTCTTGCCTACACAGCCGGCGTCACCACCGACATGTATGGTTCCGACGACCGTTACGACTGGTACCTGATGCGCGGCTTTGCCCAGACCGGCAATGGAAAATATCGCGATGGTCTGCCAATGCGCGTTTCCAATTTCACGGGGAGCCGCGTCGAGCCATACGGCATGCAGCGGATCGAGGCCTTGAAGGGCTCGACCTCCACCCTGTTTGGCCTGAACAGTGCCGGCGGCCTGGTAAATTCGATCACCAAGCGCCCACAGGACGAAAAATTCGGCGAAGTCTACACGACGTTTGGCGAGGACCATATCGAGACCGGGACGGATTTCGGCGGTCCGATCGACGAGGATGGCGTGTGGACCTACCGCCTGACCGGCAAGTGGCAGGATGGCGGCAACGGCTTCGACTACAGCCAGGACGACCGCATCTATATCGCCCCGGCCCTGACTTTCAGCCCGGACGATGCGACATCGCTCACCTTCATGTCCGACTACAACAAGCGCGACGGCAACACCGGACACGGCATTCCGATCGGCTCCGGCCTCGACACAACGGATTTCGTCGGCGAGCCGGATTTCGAAACCATGGACACGGTGGAAAAGAACATCGGCTATGCGTTCGAGCATGATTTCGGCAATGGGCTGCAGTTTCGCCAGAATCTAAGGTATACCGACCTCGACCTGACCTATGAAACCGTCTACGGCGGCACGATCGATCCGGCAGACGATCGCCTGGCATTCGCCGTCTATGGCCAGTCGCAACAGATCGCGCTCGACAACCAGTTGCAGTATGATGCGAGCTTCGGCCTGTTCGACAGCCGCACACTGCTCGGCTTTGACGTCACCAACACCGATTCGCAGGAAAGCCGCTATGACGGCAATGCAGACGGCATCGACATCTACAATCCGGCCTTCTGCGGCACTGCCTGCATCACCTGGAATACGGTGAATGACACTGACAGCAGCATGCTGACAAAGGGTGTGTATCTGCAGGAAGAACTGACCTTCGACGATCGCTGGATCCTGACCCTCGGTGGCCGCTATGACAATGTTTCCCAGCAATCGGTCACCGTCGGCCCATGGGCATCCGACTACGATTTTACCACCGAAGCCTTCACCAAGCGCATCGGCCTGACCTACAAGGCAACCAGCGAAGTCTCGCTCTACGCGAACTATGCGGAATCGTTCGAACCGGTAGCCCTTTATTACACCACCAGCCTCGACGATCCGAAGCCGATCGAAGGCAAGCAATATGAAATCGGCGCAAAATATCAGCCTGAAGGCATGGACGCGCTGTTCAGCGTCGCGCTGTTTGACCTGACGCAGAAAAATACGCCGCAGACCGCAGACGCCGTATCCTTTGCTGTCGAACAGATCGGCAAAATCAATGTCAAGGGCGTGGAGCTGGAAGGCAAGTTCGCTGTCACGGATCGCGCCAATGTTACGCTCGCCTATACCTATCTCGACGCCGAAATCCTCGAAGACGGCATCGGCACCAATGAAGGCAACCGTCCGGAACTTGTGCCCGAGCACATGGCATCGGCCTGGGTCGACTACACCATTCCAGGCAACGGCACTTTCGGCGACTTTACCATCGGCATGGGCGCACGGTATGTCGGCAGCAATTACGATGACAATGCCAACACACTCGACATTGCATCCCGTACGCTGGTCGACGCTGCCTTGAGCTACAAGGTGACCGACAGCACGACGCTCTCGGTCAATGCCACCAATATCTTCGACAAGAAGTACATCACCCACTACGACAGCTTTGCGAACCTGGAATTCTACGGCGATCGCCGCACTGTCAAAGCCACGCTGAAATACACCTGGTAATCTCAGCTTTTGCCCTACCCGCCTCCCGTGCAAACGGGGGGCGTTTTCCGTTTTCAACCCGACTGCTGATCACGTGCTTCATGGCGGCGCTCCGCCCAAAGAGGAATCGGCGCAATTGTAGCCAAAAACAGCCCCGGCGACATCGTCACGCTATACTTCATCGAGACCGTTTGGCATTTCGTCGATGATCATTGCAGATCCCGTCACCCATGCGCGCTGATTGTTCCGATGCTGCGCAGGGCAACAACATCCGTCCACGATGGCAAGGAAAGAACAACATCATGATCAATGCCTTTACGCTGTCGGGCATCGCCGTGCCGGTCAATGCGCAGCATATGCTCGACGAAGTCTTTGAGCATTTTGACGAACATGCCGATGTGCGACGGGAGGACACGGCCGTCTTCCTCAGCACCGAGATCGGCATCGCGGAGATCCGGATCGTTGACGACAAGCTGGCGATCGAACTTTCCTGCCCGAGCCATCAAGCCCTGCAGATCGCGCGTGGCGTCATCGCCGAGCACCTGTTCATGTTCGCCGGTGACGATCCATTCGAGCTTGGCTGGTCGGACGCTGTCGCAACAACCGTCCCACCGACACTTCGCGAGATCGCCATTGTCCGGGCCGAAACCGTCACGCCCCATATGCGCCGGCTGACCGTCACCTGTGACGATGTCACTTCCTATCTCGAAGGCGGCCTGCATGTGCGCCTTCTGATGCCACCGAAAAACAGAAAACCCGTATGGCCGTCGATCGGCACCGATGGCAGGCTATGCTGGCCAAAGGGCGAAGATGAACTGGGCGTGCGCATCTACACCATCCGGGCGATCGACGTCCCGCGCAAAGAACTGCTGATCGATTTCGTCCAGCACCAGGTCGACGGCATGGCCATGCCGGGCGCAGACTTTGCCCGCGATGCAAAGCCCGGGGATATTGCTGCCCTGATGGGCCCGGGCGGCAGCAGCGTTCCGAAGGCTGCCGATATTCTGCTGCTGGGCGACGAGACCGCACTTCCAGCCATTGCCCGCATCGCAGCCGAAGTGCCGGTAGAGACGCGGCTTCGCGCCTTTATCGAAGTGGAAGACGAGCGCGAGGAACAAGCGCTGTTGTCCAGCGCATCGCTGGAACTTCACTGGCTGCACCGTAAGGGCAGCCAGACCGGTGCAAGCGGCCTGCTGGTCGAGGCCATGCGAAACATCGCCGATGCGCTTGGCACGGACACCTATGTCTGGGCCGGATGCGAACGGCTTGAGGCGCAGCAGATCCGCGACATGCTCAAGGCCCGCGGGCACAATCGACACCTGATGTCGGTCAGTGCCTATTGGATCAGGGAGGAAGACAATACGACACGCGGAGAGACCCAAGCCACGGCGTAAGGCTGGCCGGCACGCGTCTCCAAAACGCGTGCCGGCCGTCGGAAAAGGCAGCTTGCAGAAGCCATAGCTGATTGCCCACTGCCGGTAGCCGCGAAACGCGTCTTGGCTGGGGCATTGACCCAGCCACAAGACACCTTGATTAAATCATATTTCTTGATACAAATCCGGAAACTCGGGCAGGAGAGATGATGAGCAGCCGGTTTCTGATGATCACGCCGGAAGACGGCAAGGATGTCTTGAAATGCCTTGCCGCACCCGCAAGGCTTGCAATCCTCGAACTGCTGCATGCCCGAGGGCCGTTAAACGTCAACGACATCGCCGATGTGCTTGACCTGCCCCAGTCGACTACGTCGACACATCTCAACCAGATGGAAGAAGCTGGTCTAATCCGCACCGAGGCCTTGAAGGCGCGCAAGGGCAGCCAGAAGATCTGCCATGCCGTTCATGACGAGATTATCCTGACGTTTGCCGGCCCGGCAAGGACTGCCGACGAGGCAATCGAGGTCGCCATGCCCGTCGGCCTCTACAGCGGCTACGACGTGGCAGCTCCCTGCGGCATGTGCTCGCATGATGGCATTATCGGCTACCTCGACAGTCCGGACACCTTTCTCGCACCGGAACGGATGAAAGCCGGGCTTTTGTGGTTCACGCGCGGCTATGTCGACTATCAGTTCCCCAACAACGCGCGGATCAAGGGCGCCGAGATCAAGGAACTGGAACTGTTGCTGGAGCTTTCATCCGAAGTCCCGGGCACCTCCGACAACTGGCCCTCCGATATCACCCTGTCGATCAACGGCAAGTCGATTGCCATCTGGACGTCGCCAGGTGACTTCGGCGACCACCGCGGCAAATACACACCGGACTGGTGGAAACTGCGCGGCAGCCAGTACGGAGTTTTGAAAAGCTTCCGCGTGACAGCCGACGGCACTTTCATCGATGGCGTCCGTGTCTCCGACACCTGTCTTGATGATCTGGACCTGCTGGAACATCGCTCGATCCGATTGCGCATCGAGGTTCCGGATACCGCCGAACATCCGGGCGGGATCAACATCTTTGGCCGTGGTTTCGGCAATTATGACCAGGACATCATCCTGCGGCTGAAGATCTGACACGCATTGAAATGAGGATTGCTCCATCCCCGGGTTGACGCTCGGGCGTACCCGTGTATCTTATCAAGCATAATGATACGTATCTAAATAATGGATACAAACGGGAGGAATGCATGCGAGCAGTTGGAACCGTTCACAGCGGTTACGTTATTGGTGCGATCGACGCACGTCTTTACGGATCATTCGTCGAGCATCTGGGGCGCGCCGTCTATAGCGGAATCTATGAACCTGATCATCCGACTGCCGATGCCAATGGCATGCGCCAGGACGTCATTGATCTCGTCCGCGAACTGGACGTGCCGATCGTTCGTTATCCCGGCGGCAATTTCGTCTCGGCCTACAATTGGGAAGACGGAATTGGCCCGCGTGAGGAGCGTCCGGTTCGCCTCGACCTTGCCTGGCACAGTTCAGAATCCAACCATGTCGGGATCCATGAATTCGCAGATTGGGCCGAAGCGGCCGGAACCGACATGATGCTGGCTGTCAATCTCGGCTCTCGCGGCCTCGACCAGGCCCGTGCCTTCCTTGAATATGTCAACCATCCAGGCGGAAGCTACTGGTCGGACCTGCGCCGGCAGAATGGCCGCGAAGAGCCCTGGGGCGTCAAGATGTGGTGCCTGGGCAACGAGATGGACGGTCCCTGGCAGATAGGCCAGAAGACCGCCGACGAATATGGCCGACTGGCATTCGAGACCGCCAAGGCCATGCGCGCGCTGGACAAGTCGATCGAGCTCGTCGTCTGCGGTTCGTCCTCGCCGAAAATGCCGACCTACCCCGCATGGGAAGCAACGGTTCTCGACTACACCTATGACAGCGTCGACTTCATCAGCCTGCATATGTATTTCGACAACCACCAGGGCGACACGGCAAGTTACCTGGCCCAGAACGCCAGGCTGGATGACTATATCGCTACAATTGCCGGCGTGATCACCTTCACGAAAGCCAAGAAGCGTTCGAAGAAAGATGTCTACATCAGCTTTGATGAATGGAATGTCTGGTATCACTCGCGCGACGCTGACCGCCAGGTGCTCGAAGGCAATGACGGCTGGCCGCATGCACCGGCGCTGCTGGAGGACATCTACAATTTCGAGGACGTGCTCCAGGTCGGCTGCATACTCAACACCTTCATTCGCCGCGCCGATGTGGTGAAGGTCGGTTGCCTTGCCCAGCTCGTCAATGTCATCGCGCCGATCATGACCGTTCCAGGTGGCCCGGCATGGCGCCAGACCACCTTCTACCCCTATCTTTTCGCCTCCCACTACGGACGCGGAAAAGCACTGCAGCTGGCGCTTGATTGCCCCGGATATGCAACCGACTTTGCCGACAATGTCGCGTATCTGGATGTGTCTGCGGTCGAGACAGAGACCGATGGCGCATTGACTCTCTTCATCGTCAACCGCAACCAGACCGAAACGATCGATCTCGACCTGGCACTCGAAGGTTTTGGCAGCCGCAAGGTCGTCATGGATAAAGTCATCGAGGGCCACGGCCTTCGCGACACGAACAGCCCGGACCAAGAGCCGGTTGCGCCGAAGGATGGCACCGGAGCGCTGGTCAAGGACGATCGGATCACAGCCGCCATAGCGCCGCTCAGCTATCGCATGATCCGGCTCGGCCTGTAGACGGCTTGCGACGGGGAGGAGGAACCATGTCGGCTTCAATCGAGATCAATAATGTCACAAAGCGCTATGGCGCCCTGACTGTGCTGGACAACATATCGCTCACCATCAAGCCCGGCGAATTTGTCGTGTTCCTCGGGCCATCTGGCTGCGGAAAATCGACGCTTTTGCGAATGATCGCAGGCCTTGAGGACGTCACCGACGGCATTATTTCCGCCGGTGGGACACGCGTGGATACGCTGCCGCCCGGCAAGCGCGGCGTCGCCATGGTGTTCCAGTCCTATGCGCTTTATCCGCATATGACCGTTGCCCAGAACATGGCCTTCGGCCTTGAGAATATCAAACTGCCGCGAGACGAAATCAACCGCCGTGTCGAACTTGCAGCCGAAACGCTGGAAATCGGCCATCTGCTCGATCGCAAACCGGAAAAACTGTCTGGCGGGCAGAGACAGCGCGTCGCCATCGGTCGGGCGATCGTCAAGGAGCCCAAGGCCTTCCTGTTCGACGAACCGCTGTCCAACCTCGATGCCGCCTTGCGCGGACGCACACGGCTGGAACTCGCCCAGCTGCATGCCCGTCTTGGCTCGACCATGGTTTTCGTCACCCATGACCAGATCGAAGCGATGACGCTCGCCGATCGTATCGTCATCATGCATGACCGCAAGATCGAGCAGATCGGTACGCCGATGGAGGTCTATCAGAAGCCTGCCACACGCTTCGTTGCCGGTTTTATTGGTTCGCCTGCAATGAATTTTATTCCGGTCACGGGTGTCGGATACGAGAACGCTGGTCTTTCCGTCACCACCGCAGGCCTTGGAACACTGCAGACCAGCCTCCAGCCGCAGGCGGGTTTTTCGGACGATGGCAGCACGCTCGGCATCCGTGCCGAAGACGTAACGGTCCTTTCAGATGGCGAGACGGGCATCGGGTTCACCGTCGAAGTGGTCGAACGGCTCGGCGATCGGACGTTGGTCTACGGCGCACTCGATGATGGAACAAAGCTGACGGCCGAAGCCGACGGCCGGAGCACTGCGCGCATTGGCGACAGGCTGCAGATCCGGCTGGATCTTTCCGCGCTGCATCTCTTCGACGCCAAGGGCTTTGCCCATCGCCTGGAGGGCGTTTGACATGGCCGAGAGCTATCGCCGCAGCCAATGGAGCCACGGGCTGTTCATCCTGCCCTATCTGTTGTTCTTCACTGTCCTTCTGGTCTTTCCGCTGATCTGGGGCATGTGGCTTAGTCTGCACAAGGTTGACCTGTTCGGGCCTGGCCGCTTTGTCGGCTTGTCCAATTATGTCCGCGTCTTTGGCGACTCTGTCTTCCTGCAGGCGCTGCGCAACACGCTTGTCTTCGTCGCATTCAGCGTGCCGGCGCTGGTTGCACTCGGCCTGTTCCTGGCGCTGGCGCTCAACCGCACTACCCGCTCCACCTCATTCCTGCGTGGCCTGTTCTTCTCGTCTTCGGTGCTCTCGGTCACCATTGTCACCCTGATCTGGCGCTTCGTCTTCATTCCCGGCGACGGCCTTTTGCCTGTGATTTTCGAGCAACTGGGGATGGAGCCGCTCAATTTCCTTTCGACCAGTGGCTGGTCACTGTTTGCGGTCGGCGTCGCAACTGTGTGGTGGTGCCTCGGCCTACCGATGATGCTGTTTCTGGCCGCACTTCAGCAGATTCCGGTCGATCTCTATGAGGCGGCGGCACTCGACAATGCCAGTCCGTGGCGCGTGCTCACCCGCATAACCCTGCCCTCGATCGCACGCACGATCATGCTGGTGACCATCATTCAGATCGTCATGCAGTTCCAGCTGTTCGGCCAGGCCCAATTGATGACCAATGGCGGCCCGAACGGATCTTCGCGTCCTTTGGTCATGTACATTTACGAGGTCGGCTTCGTCCGGTGGGACCTTGGCAAAGGTGCCGCAGCTTCGCAGGTCCTGTTCCTGATCATCCTCATCGCTGCCATGGCGCAATATGTGGTCTCGACCCGCAAGACGGAGGCTGGCGCATGACCCTGGACAACAAAACATACCGGCCCTCTGCATTGACGGCAAACCGTACAATGCTCTGGCTTGCCGGAACGCTGTCGGTGGTGATGATGGCTCCGGTGGCCTGGCTCATCGGCCTTTCGATCAAGAACAACCAGGAACTGATGCTGGGCACCGAATCCGTCTTCAGGGTGCCCTACACCATTGCCAACTATCTCAACATCCTGCATTCATCGCAGGTGTTTGGCTGGCTGATAAACAGCTTCATCGTTGCCTGCGGCCAGACGTTCGGCGTCCTCGTTCTGTCGTCGCTTGCCGGCTACGCATTCGCGCGGCTGCACTTTCCGTTCCGCCGCACCCTGTTCATCATCGTTCTCTTCGGCCTGGCCGTACCGGAACAGGCGGTGATTATCGCGCGCCACCAGATGTTCAACTGGTTCGGCCTGCACAATTCCTATCTGGGACTGATGCTGCCCGGAATGTCGTCGGCCTTCGGCGTATTCCTGATGACGCAGTTCTTCCGGGCCATTCCCAAGGAGATCGACGAGGCAGCCCTCCTGGATAACGCATCGCAATTCCGGATCTTCTGGAAGATCATGCTGCCACTCACACTACCCGCCCAGGCAACGCTCGGCATCTTCACGTTTCTTCATGGATGGAACGACTACTGGTGGCCGCTGATTTCCGCGACCAAAAAGGAAATGTTCACGCTGACGGTCGGCATCGCCTCATCGCAGACCAACTTTGCCCAAAGCGAAGGACTTGGCTTTCTCGCCGCACAGGCGGTGTTTGCCAGCCTTCCGGTCCTGATCGTCTATCTGATGTTCCAGCGTCACATCGTCACCGCCGTCTCCGGCGGTGCGGTGAAGTAATGCCTGATCCGATCGAGAGGAGTCGATCGGGTCAGTATCAACCAAAGGGGGCCGCGCGCCCCGACACAAGGGAGAGAAACTGTCATGAGACGTATACTTTTAAGCACGGCTGCCCTGATTGCATTGAGCAGCGGCACACATGCCCAGGCTCAAACAAAGATTGAACTGCAGCGTTTCTTCGGCGCCTGCGAAGCCGACTACGGCTCGGTGACCGATGTGTCGTCCGCCGTTGGCGAATGCGGGATCATCACCGCGCTGGTCAACAAGTTCGAGGCGGACAATCCGGATATCAACGTTAATGTCACCACGGTGGAATGGCCGGGCTACGACCAATTGAATGCCCAGCTCGCATCCGGCGCGGCCCCCGATGTCGTCTCCATGCACTACTCGGCGATTTCAGACTATCAGTCCCGCGGGTTGATCGAACCGATCGATCCGGTTCTGGCGACACAGGGCATCACGCCCGAGAGCTTCACGGATGCCGCCCGCGACGGTGTCACCAAGGAAGGCCAGATGTTTGGCTTGCCGTTTGACAACTGGACCATGCTCTTCCATGTCAATCTCAATCTGATGAAGGAAGCCGGCCTTGTGAATGCGGACGGCACTCCGATTTTGCCGAAATCCGCCGACGAATTGATCGCCCAGGGCAAACAGTTCAAGGAAAAGACCGGCAAACCTTATCTGGTGCAGATCCTCGCCAACGAAACCGCCTCGTATGCGCGCGTGCTCTACACAATGCTGCAGCAGCAGAAGTCGGACTTCTTTGCCGATCCGACATCGATCAAGCTGAACACGCCGGAGGCCAAGGCGGCGGTTGAGCTGATGAAGCGCATCAAGGACGAAGGTATCAGCACGCTGGGGCTCGACTATGCGGCCGCCGTATCATCGTTCGCCAATGGCGATGGCGGCATCGCGGTAAACGGCACCTGGCTGATCGGCGACTATGTCGCCCAATCTGAAAAAGCCGGCACTGCGCTTTCCAACGGCTACACGGTCTATCCGATCCCGCAACTCTTTGCCGCGCAAGACAGCACCTATGCCGATGGCCATAGCTGGGTCATGCCGAAAAAGGACCGCTCGCCCGAGCAGGTCGAGGCAATCGGCAAACTGTTCAAGTTCCTGACCGACAACGACTTCCAATGGGCCCGCACCGGTCACCTGCCGGCCGTCAAAGCGGTCTTCGACATGGCGGAATTCAAGTCGCTGCCGCATCGCGACAATATTGCGCGGATTGCCGAAACCGGCCGTTCTTTGCCATCAGCCGTCCAGAGGCAGTTTCCGATCCAGGACATCATCGGCGAGGAAGTCGGCGCTGCGGTCAACGGCGACAAATCGGTTGAAGAAGCACTGACCGGTGCAGAAAGCCGGATCAACGACCTGCTGGCCAATCTTTAAGGCGGCCGATCACGCTGCCCCACGCGGAATCTCCTTACAAACGGCTTCCCTGGGCCGTCTCCACGCGCCATATTCGGCGCGTGGAGTAAATACGGAATGGCTGGCTTCAGACGATCAATTGCTCCGGCAATCGCCACCTGCGTCTCCAGCCGAGCGCGTATTTTTCCCGCCTTCAGGAGAATATTTTGGCATGGCGCCAAAATCGGCTAAATCAACCAGACGCGCAGGCTTACAGTCACAGCCCGCGGGACAGGAAAGAAGCCGATGGCCAAGAATGAACCCGGGACCAAAAGTCCCCTCAAACCCCTCCTCGTTCAGGATCCGCACGCCGTTCGCGAGCCACGCGCTAACAATCTGGAAATGGCGATCGGCCACGAGGTGCGCACCTATCGCAAGAAGCTCGGCATCACAGTGACCGATATGGCGGTCGCCACCGGTATGTCGGTCGGCATGCTGTCGAAGATCGAGAACGGTAACATCTCTCCGTCACTGACCACGCTGCAGGCGCTTTCCAAGGCTCTGGGCGTGCCGATCACCGCCTTCTTTCGCGGCTTCGAAGAGCCCAAAAGCGCAAGCTTCGTCAAAGCCGGTGAAGGCGTCAATCTCGAGCGGCGCGGCACACGCGCAGGGCACCACTACAGCCTGCTTGGGCATATCGAAAACAATAGTTCCGGCGTGACTGTCGAGCCGTATCTGATCACGCTGAATGCCTCATCGGACGTGTTTCCGACGTTCCAGCATGAGGGCATGGAGTTCCTCTACATGCTCGAGGGGGAAGTGATTTATCGCCACGGCGATAGTCTCTACCGCATGGAGCCCGGCGACAGCCTGTTCTTCGATGCGGATGCACCACATGGGCCGGAGGAACTGGTGAAGCTACCCGCACGATATCTGTCGATCATCGCCTATCCACACCAATGACACCTCCTTACCAGGAAGATATTATTCCTGTGGATTGATATCGTCACTGACCACTGCTAGGTCTGTCTTCAAGGAAAATTGGAGAAGACGGCCATGTGCGGCATCGTTGGTTTGTTCCTCAAGGACAAGACGCTCGAACCACAGCTCGGGACACTGCTGTCGGACATGCTGATTATCATGACCGACAGAGGACCGGATTCAGCCGGCATCGCCATCTATGGCGCCGCAGCCGAGGGCAAGGCCAAGGTCACGATGCAGTCAGCGGAACCGGCAGTCGATTTTTCCGACCTTGAAAGCGATCTCGGCAAGGCAGGCGTTGCAGCATCAGTCATCGTCAAGAGCACCCATGCGGTGGTCGAAATCGATGCATCAAGGCTTGGCGACATACGCGCCGTCTTAGCCAACATCCGCCCCAATGTCCGCCTCATGGGTTCGGGTGAGAGCGTCGAAATCTACAAGGAAACCGGCCTGCCGAAAGATGTCGTTGCCCGCTTTGACCTGCGCGCGATGTCTGGTTCGCATGGCATAGGCCATACGCGCATGGCGACCGAAAGTGCCGTGACCACGCTTGGTGCCCATCCGTTCTCGACCGGCGCCGATCAATGCCTGGTGCACAATGGCTCGCTGTCGAACCACAACAATCTGCGCCGCGAACTGACCCGCGACGGCATGACGTTCGAAACGCAAAACGATTCCGAAGTGGCTGCTGCCTACCTGACAGCCGAAATGGCGAAGGGCAAGGATCTGGGACAGGCGTTGACCAGCGCGCTCGATGATCTCGACGGCTTCTTCACCTTCGTCGTCGGCACGAAATCCGGTTTCGGCGTCTTGCGCGATCCGATCGCCTGCAAGCCTGCCGTCATGGCCGAGACCGACCAATATGTGGCTTTCGGTTCTGAATACCGCGCGCTGGTCAATCTGCCGGGTATCGAGACTGCCCGCGTCTGGGAGCCAGAGCCAGCCACCGTCTATTTCTGGGATCACGAAAAGGCGGCCTGACATCTGCCCTTCACGACAAGAAAGTTCTGCTCATGCCCGTCTTTGACCTCTCCCAAACGCCGCTGCGCGAACTCAACAGCGCCCTGCACAAACTCGGCCAGGGCGCCAATGATACCGCTTTCGAGGTCATCAATCCGCGCGGCAGCCATTCTGTTGCCGTCGGCATCGACACAGCCGTCACCGTCGAGGTCAAGGGCTCGGTCGGCTATTACTGTGCCGGCATGAACGATGGCGGCACGGTTACCGTGAACGGGTCCGCCGGCCCCGGCGTTGCCGAAAACATGATGTCTGGCACCGTCGTCATCGAAGGCGATGCCTCGCAATATGCGGGCGCGACCGGTCGCGGCGGACTGCTCGTCATCAAGGGCAATGCCGCCTCGCGCTGCGGCATCTCGATGAAGGGTATCGATATCGTCGTACATGGCTCGATCGGCCACATGTCGGCCTTCATGGGTCAGTCCGGCCATCTCGTCGTCTGCGGCGATGCCGGCGAAGCGCTTGGCGACAGCCTGTATGAGGCAAAACTCTTCGTGCGAGGCGAGGTCAAAAGCCTGGGAACCGACTGTATCGAAAAGCAGATGAAGCCCAAACATCTGGTAAAACTTGCCGAGCTTCTGCAACAGGCCGGCATCACCAATGTGAAGCCGGAAGAGTTCAAGCGTTATGGCTCGGCCCGCAAGCTCTACAATTTCAATATCGACAACGCCGACGCGTACTGAGGCGAGGAACAGCCATGAGCTATCACAACCCCTTCACCCCACCGCGCAAATCCGCCACCTTCGATGACCATACGCTGGCCGAAATCCGACGCGCAGCCGCCACCGGCATCTACGACATCCGTGGTGGCGGCACCAAGCGCAAAGTGCCGCACTTCGACGACCTGCTGTTTCTCGGCGCCTCAATCTCGCGCTATCCGCTCGAGGGCTACCGCGAAAAATGCGACACATCGGTGGTGCTCGGCACGCGTTTTGCCAAGAACCCGATTCATCTGAAGACCCCAATCACCATTGCCGGCATGTCGTTTGGCGCGCTGTCGGGCAATGCCAAGGAAGCGCTTGGCCGGGGTGCAACGCTCGCCGGCACCTCGACCACGACAGGCGACGGCGGCATGACAGACGAAGAGCGTGGCCATAGCCAGACGCTGGTCTATCAGTACTTGCCGTCGCGCTACGGCATGAACCCGAAGGATCTTCGCCGCGCCGATGCCATCGAAATTGTAGTCGGCCAGGGCGCCAAGCCCGGCGGCGGCGGCATGTTGCTCGGCCAGAAGATCTCCGATCGCGTCGCCAACATGCGCAACCTGCCAAAGGGCATCGACCAGCGCTCAGCCTGCCGCCACCCTGACTGGACAGGCCCGGACGATCTCGAAATCAAGATCCTCGAATTGCGCGAGATCACCGACTGGGAAAAGCCGATCTACATCAAGGTCGGCGGCGCACGGCCCTATTACGACACCGCGCTTGCCGTGAAGGCCGGCGCCGACGTTGTCGTGCTCGATGGCATGCAGGGTGGCACGGCCGCCACCCAGGACGTGTTCATCGAGAATGTCGGCATGCCGACGCTCGCCTGCATCCGCCCCGCCGTCCAGGCACTGCAGGATCTCGGCATGCACCGCAAGGTGCAATTGATCATCTCCGGCGGCATCCGCTCGGGCGCAGATGTTGCGAAAGCGCTGGCGTTGGGGGCCGATGCGGTGGCAATCGGCACCGCGGCGCTGGTTGCCATCGGCGACAACGACCCGAAGTGGGAAGAGGAATACAGACAACTCGGCACCACTGCCGGCGCCTATGACGACTGGCACGAGGGAAAGGATCCGGCCGGTATCACGACGCAGGATCCTGAACTCGCCGCGCGCCTTGATCCTGTTGCGGCCGGTCGTCGGCTTGCCAACTATCTGAAGGTCATGACGCTGGAAGCCCAGACGATCGCGCGGGCCTGCGGCAAGAACAGACTGCACAATCTCGAGCCGGAAGATCTTTGCGCGCTGACCATGGAAGCTGCCGCCATGGCACAGATCCCGCTCGCCGGCACCAGCTGGTATCCCGGCAAGGGAGGCTTTTAACACCGAAATGGCCGTATCCTTCTCCCAGGGATACGGCCATTTTCTATTCAACATGTGTCTCAATCCATAAAAACAGGGGAACGACGTGACACAGGACCTGTCAAAATTCGCCGCCGAGCGCGGCATCAAATATTTCATGATCAGTTACACCGACCTGTTCGGTGCCCAGCGCGCCAAGCTCGTGCCGACGCAGGCAATCGCCGACATGCAGAAGGACGGTGCTGGCTTCGCCGGTTTCGCCACCTGGCTCGACCTGACACCAGCCCATCCCGACCTCTTCGCCGTGCCGGACCCGTCTTCGGTCATCCAACTGCCCTGGAAGAAGGATGTTGCCTGGGTCGCCGCCGATTGCGTGATGGACGACAAGCCGGTCGATCAGGCGCCGCGCGTCATGCTGAAACGACTTGTCGCAGAAGCCGCCGAGTTGGGCCTGCGCGTCAAGACCGGCGTCGAGCCTGAATTCTTCCTGATTTCCGCCGATGGCGAGAAGATCTCGGACGAGTTCGATACTGCCGAAAAGCCCTGCTATGACCAGCAGGCCCTGATGCGCCGCTATGACGTGATCGCCGAAATCTGCGACTACATGCTCGAACTGGGCTGGAAGCCCTACCAGAACGACCATGAGGACGCGAATGGCCAGTTCGAGATGAACTGGGAATATGACGACGCCCTGACGACGGCCGACAAGCACTCCTTCTTCAAGTTCATGGTCAAGTCGGTCGCCGAAAAACACGGCCTGCGGGCCACTTTCATGCCCAAGCCGTTCAAGGGCCTGACCGGCAACGGCTGCCATGCCCATATCTCGGTTTGGGACAATGACGGCAAGATCAATGCTTTTGCCGACAAGGCCATGCCGTTTGGCCTGTCCGTCAAGGGCAAGACCTTCCTCGGCGGCATCATGCGCCACGCGTCGGCGCTCGCAGCAATCACCAACCCGACCGTCAATTCCTACAAGCGCATCAACGCGCCGCGTACCGTCTCCGGCGCGACCTGGGCACCCAATACCGTGACCTGGACCGGCAACAACCGCACCCACATGGTGCGCGTGCCGGGACCAGGCCGTTTCGAGCTTCGCCTGCCTGACGGGGCAGTCAATCCCTACCTGTTGCAGGCGATCATCATCGCGGCGGGTCTGAACGGCCTGAAAAGCAATGCCGATCCGGGTCCGCATCACGACATCGACATGTACCGAGATGGCCACATGGTCAAAGATGCGCCGAAACTGCCGCTCAACCTGCTCGATGCGCTACGCGCCTACGAGGCGGACAAGGAACTTCAGGCCGCTCTCGGGATGGAATTTTCCATTGCCTATCTCAAGCTCAAGCATGGAGAGTGGAGCAGTTACTGCGCGCAGTTCACCCGCTGGGAGCACCAAACCACGCTCGATATCTGAGTGATCCCCGGTGTGCGGTCTGCGTACCCAAGCGCTGCAACCGGGTGACCAACCCGGCGCGAGAGCAATCAGTGGCCAAAACAGGTTGCAGGCAACTGGCATGGACGCCCTTTGCCAATGCCGTCAGGCGCCCCAGGTTCGCTCCAGCAGCGACAGCCAGTTGCCATGCGCGATCCTGGTCAGTGCCGCATCGTCATAACCGGCCGTTCGCAAGGCGCCGAGCAGACGAGGCAAACCGGTTGCATCGCCTATCCTCTTCGAAATCAGTGTGCCATCGAAATCCGATCCAAGGCCGACATGGTCAATGCCGACCCGGCCGACCAGATAGTCGACGTGGCGCACCATCACGGAGATGTCCATGTCGGCGTCGGCCTTACCGTCCGGATGGAGGAACTTGACGCCAAAATTCAGGCCGATCAAGCCGCCAGTGTCGCGGATCGCGTCGAGCTGCCGATCCGTCGCGTTGCGGCTATGCGGGCAGATGGCGAAGGCGTTCGAATGCGAAGCGACCAGCGGCGCATCGGAGATTTTTGCAACGTCCCAGAAACCGGCATCGTTCATGTGTGAAAGATCAACCATAATCCTAAGCCGATTGCACAAGCGGATAAGATCGCGCCCGGCGTCGGACAGGCCCGGTCCGATATCCGGGTCATGATTGAAACGGAATGGCACGCCATGGGCAAAGATGTTTGGCCGGCTCCACACCGGGCCGAGCGTGCGAAGGCCGGCCGCATGCAAAACATGGATCAGTTCAAGATCCGGCCCGGCAGCCTCGATACCTTCAATGTGGAAGACGGCGGCAAAGCTTTCCTTTTCCATCGCTGCGCGAATGTCTGCCACCGAAGTGCAGATGCTGAAGGCACCGTCCGACTGTTCGGCTATCCGGCTGAGCAGGGCGGCCTGCGCGATTGTCTGATCAAGCGCAGACAAACGCTCGACGCGCGGCAAGTCGCCGTTTGCATCGAGGCCCCATGCTGGCGACGGGACATAGATAGCGCAAAGACCGCCAGCGAGACCGCCTTCCCGCGCCTTGGGCATATCGACCTGCATGCCGGCACTTCCTTTCAGAACCCGCGTCTCGGCACCTTCGCGTCCCTCATGCATCAGACGTGACAGGATGTCGTTGTGGCCGTCGAATACGGGAATTCTGACCAGCTCATCCACTCTGCCTGCCACCGCCATATCTGCCTCCGTCACACTGTGATTTCCTAGATTTCTTCATGCCCGCGACAAAACATGTCCGTCGGCTCCGACCAAGTCGTGGCGCAGATCCTGCGCTTGAAAGGCAAGATGAAAGCCCTGCGCCTGGATCGTCGCAAGTCCCGCGCCCATGTCATTGCATCGGGGTCGTGGTCTACGAATGATCCGCAATGGATGCAAGTCCTCGTGCATCCGCATGATTGAATGCGCGGCCAGCGAGCGCCGGGCACGGTGTCGCCGTATTCGCGACCGGTGTATGGAATGACTGTGGATGCTGGCAAACCGCCGTAGCGGCAGCACGTCCGCGTGCAAAGGACTTTGCAGGAACGGTTCCGGACATGGCGAAACAACGCACCATTGCCGCAAACCGACGACACAGCCGCACCGCGGGTGGTGACCAGCGTAAAATGTGAAAGCGGCTAACCCTGCAATCGGCGCAGGAGCGTACCCAACCGGCCCGTGGCCGGGCAATCATCACGACGACGGTCCTGGGGGCATGGCACGCGGCCCTTACCGCCGCGGCGCGCATCACTTGGACTGTACCCGAAGGCACGCTTGAAAGCGCGGCTGAACTCTGCGCCATCCGAAAAGCCGTGCTTCTCGGCAATTTCGAGGATGAGACGCTGATCGTCGGGATCGGTCAGGGATGAATGGGCTCCAAGCAGCCGGCGATGCTGAATGTAATGCATTACCCCGCCGAAGGGTTCGAAGAGATTGTACAGCCGTGTTCGTGAAATGCCGAGTTCTCGTCGAACTGACTCGCTCGCCAGTTCCGGATCGAACAGTCTTTTTTGAACGAACTGCCTGGCTTTTTCCAGAAGTACAGTCGCAATCGGCTCCTCTGCGGCTTCGATGTTGTCGACCGACGGAGACACACAGGCGAGGATCATCGCGTTGGTGGCCGCGACCAGATCCGGCACCTCAGCCTGGGTGAGCAACGGCAGATGGTTCGCCATCCCGACGAGATAGTCCGAGAAGAGGTGGCCCATTCCCGTACCAAGCTTTGAAAGTTCCGCGGCACTCAGCGCAACGGCGGCCTCGTGGGAGAAGTCGCGCGGCACAAACAGCATCAGCATCTCGCTTCTCGAGACAGCACCAGAAAAACTGCGACCAAGGGAGTGGATTTGAACCTCGCCGGGGCCGGCGGCAAATGTCCTTCTTGCGCAATCGGTCCTGATCCTGCCTGATTTCAGCAAGGTAACCGTCCAGTGATCGAGCGGCTCACGCCGGACGTGTCCGGGCAGGCTGGCAAAGCCAAGTTCATCGGTGCTGATCTCAGCAAAAACAAGATTGCCCAGATCCCAGATCTTCTGCCTCCCGTGAAACCTCTCCTCAGTGCTGCCCGTCCGTGTTAATTCGAGCATCGGCGCAAAACTGTCATGCCAGACCGCGAACTGAGCAGAATGATCAAATCCGTCCGTGCTCAGTTCGAAGCATGGCAATCCAGGCGACCGGTCAATGGCGTAATCAATGTTACACCCTGGACGCCCCCCGGCACCGAGCGGCGGATGGGGCATCAAAGCAGCCGACCCGGCAAGCGTGGTATTGCTCTGGTGGAACCTCATATCATTGCCTCCCCTATTGAAGCCATAGACATCATGCGAGCACACATCCCGACCCGGCGCAAAACGGTGGAGGTTCCTCCTGAACGAAGAGGCTTCAAATCGGCTGGCACCTTCGACACCAAAGCACTGAAGCTAGGGGCCGATTCCGGCAATGAATGCCCCATTGAACAACAAAATTGACCAAGCGCATGAGCAGATACGGAAGTATCAGGTGGCCAACACCCAGAAGCAATTAGCCATGAATCCCAAGACTATGCATTGCGTCCGCGTGATGCGCGGAACGGCCGGCCACATGTGCGGTGCCGCAATACGGTTTCGTGTGCCAGAACATGGTCGAAAACTGATCTGCCGCGACACAGGGTCCGCGGCAGTGCATCTCGGGAGACGGCCCACAGAAAGATCAACTCTGCGCGCCGACTGCCGCTGTGTGCGGCTGCGGCTCATCGTTCTTTGCTGTTCCAAGCTCCGCTGGAATGCGAAACCACAGCACATAGAGGGCCGGCAGAAACACCAGGGTCAGTGCGGCCGCCACGACAAGACCGCCAATGACCGTGAAGGCAAGCGGTGACCAGAATGGATCCCGGATGATCGGCAGCATGCCGAGGATCGTCGATCCTGCCGTCAGAAACACCGGCCTCAGTCTTTGCGCGGTCACCTCGATCACCCCCTGCCACGACGGCCCCTGCTCTTCCATGCGGATGTCGATCTGGTCGATCAGCACCACGGAATTGCGGGTGATCATGCCGATCAGCGCGATCATGCCGAGCACCGCAATGAAGCCGACAGGCGTATTGGTGACCAGCATGATCAAGACGACGCCGATCAGTCCGAGCGGCACGACGCTGACGACCAGCAGCAAGCGCTGCACACTCTGTAGCTGGAACATCAGGACAATCAGGATGATGATACCCATCAAAGGCAGCATTTCCAGAACGGATGCGAGACCTTCCTCCGCACCTTCGACGGCACCCCCGACCTCGATGACGTAATCAGGGTTGGCGAGGCGCAGTTCCTCGATCTTGTCCTGTGCAGCCTCAACGACCCCCGCTGCCATGACGCCTTCGGCGACATCCGCCTGCACAGTGATGGTGGTCGAGCTGTCACGGCGCCAGATGATGGGCTGCGTGGTCTGGTATTCGATCGTCGCAATGCTTGAGAGTGGTATCGTGTGATTGGGGCCGACCGGAATCTGCAGTTGACGGAGCGTATTGACGTCGACGCGCTCTTCCGCATTGGCTCTTGCAACCACGTTGACGAGATAGATCGAGTCCCTCACCTGGGTGATCGGCACGCCGGAGGCGGTGGCAAACAGCGTCTGGGCGATCACCGCGGAGTTCAGGCCGACCAGTCGGGCACGATCCTGATCGACATTGATGACGACCTTGCGCACAGGCTCGTTCCAGTCGAGGTTCGGCTCGACCACACCTGGCACCTGCGCGATGGCGTCCGCCACCTGCCAGGCAACGTTGCGCACACCCGGTATATCAGCGCCGCTAACACGGTACTGGATAGGCCAACCGACCGGCGGGCCCATTTCCAGCGGCGAGACGCGAACAATGATATCCGGCATTCTTTCGTCAAGCTCGCTTTGCAGACGCTTTTGCAAAGCATCGCGGGCCTCGACGCTCTTGGCGATCACGACGGCCTGCGCGCGCGATGGTGCAGGCGCCTGCAGATCCATCGACAGATAGAAGCGCACGGGGTCCGAGCCGATGTAGAAACTCCAGTCCGCAACATCTTCGTCTGCGGCCAGAACTTCCTCGACTTTGGCCACCTCAGCCGCCGTGGCTGCCTGCGATGCATTTTGCGGCAGGGTCAATTGCAGTATCAGTTCCGGCCGGTCAGATGCCGGAAAGAACTGCCGGTTCATTGCCTGGGACCCGAGAAGGGCGAGCACGAACATCGCAACGGTTCCAAGGATCACCATGACCCGCAGGCGCATGCAGGTATGGAGAAAGTTCTTGAAGCCGCGGATCACCGGACCATCCTGCTTTTCACCAGTCGCTGCGCCGGATTTAAGCACGGCGAGACCGACAACCGGAGTGAGCAGCACGGCGACGAGCCAAGACACGATGAGCGAGAAGCCGATCACGAAGAACAGCGAGCGAGCGTATTCGCCCGAAGAACTGCTGGCGAACCCGACCGGAATGAACCCTGCAATCGTCACAAGCGTGCCGGCAAGCATAGGGAACGCCGTCGTCTTATAGGCGTGAGAGGCGGCCTTTACCCGGTCCCACCCCTCTTCCAGCTTGGCCATCATGGTCTCGACCGTCACCATGGTGTCATCGATCATCAAGGTCAGCGCGATGATCAGCGCACCAAGCGACACGCGCTGCAAGGCGATGCCGGTGATGTCCATGAACAGGAAGGTGAGTGCAAGCACCAGCGGAATGGACACAGCAACGGCAAGACCCGCGCGGACACCAAGCGCCAGGAAGCTGACGCCGAGCACGATGACCACAGCCTGGCCGAGCGACGTCGTGAACCCGCGGATGGCGTTCTCGACCACCTCTGGCTGGCTTGCGACATGCGACAGGTTGATCCCGATCGGCAGATCGTTCTCGAACTGGCGCATCGTTGCATCGATGTTCTGGCCAAGCTGCAGGATGTCGCCGCCCGACGCCATCGAGATGGCGATCCCGATCGCCGGTTTGCCCTTGACCCTGAACCGCGGCTGCGGAGGATCGACAGTGGCCCGGACAACGCTTGCAATATCGCCCAGCCGTACGAAACCGGAAGCGGTTGGAATATTCAGTTTGCGGATGTCGTTTTCATCGACGAGGCTTCCGGACACCTGGAGAATGGTTCGATCCTGCTCCGTGGTCATCAGGCCGGAGGGCAGAACCGCGTTCTGCGCCTGTATCGTGTTCACCACCGTCGCTGCACTGAGGCCGAGGCTTGCCAGCCGCTCGGTTGAAAATTCGATATAGATCGTCTCGTCCTGCGTGCCGATCAGCTGGATCTTGCCGATATTCTCGACCTTGAGCAGACGGTTGCGTGCCTCATAAGCCCAGTCACGCACTTCACGATCACTGAAACCATCCGATGACAGGCTGTAGATGATGCCAAATGTATCGCCGAAGTCATCGTTGAAGAACGGTCCGCGAACCCCTGCCGGCAACGTGGCCTGCATGTCGCCGACCTTCTTGCGGGTCTGGTACCAGCTTTCGCCCACCTGATCCGGCGGTGTCGAATCATCGAGCGTCACATAGATGACCGACTGGCCCGCCGTGGTCAGGCTGCGCAGGTTGTCGAGATTAGGCACCTCCTCCAGCGTGCGCTCGAGCCGGTCGGTGATCTGGTCGGCAGTCTGCTCGATCGTGCCTCCCGGCCAAGCGGCCGAAACGATCATCGTCTTGAAGGTAAATTCCGGATCCTCGTCACGGCCGAGATTGATATAGGAGACAACCCCGGCAATGGCGCTGATGACAACGAGAAAGACGATGAGGCTCTGGCGCCGGATCGCCCATTCAGACAGATTGAATCCTTCGTTCATTTCGCGCTTCCTTCCAGAAGGCGAACCGCCATGCCCGGACGAAGCTGCTGGACGCCGGCGACCACGACCTGATCTCCGCTCGCCAGCCCCTTGGTGACGAGGAAATCCTGTGTGTCGAACCGATGAACCTCAACCGGAACCAGCTTGGTCGTACTGGAGGCAGCGTCGACCAGCCAGACCGCTGTCTCATTGTTCTGATTGAACAGCGCAGTCATCGGCAGCCGTGCCGCTGGTGCCCCGGCAAGACGGATCGTACCGCGGACAGCACTACCGAAGCGGAAGTCATCCGGCGCGGCGTCAAGCCCGACGCGTACGGTGAAATTGCGGGTAATCGGATTGGCCGTGGGAGAAATCTCGCGAACGGCTCCCGTCGCCGTACTGGTCGGGTTGCTCAACAACTGAACATCGACACGCGCCTGACCACCTGTGGTCTGTATGGTTGCCTCCGGAACCTCGAAGACCGCGTCACGCGCACCGAGCTGGGCGACACGAACGACCATCTGCCCACCGCCAACGACCTGGCCGACCTCACCGCCGGTCGCAGTCACGACGCCGGCCGCATTGGCCTTGAGCACGCGATTGTCGAGATTGGTCTGGGCGATCCGCAACCCGGCCTTGGCGGCATCGACGCCAGCCTGCGCCATGCTGGCCTGGGCGATCGCATTGTCGAGAGCCTGGCGGGTTGTGGTCCGCGGATAGAGCTGTTGCTGGCGTGCGCGCGAAATTTCCGCATTCTGGGACTGGGCTTCAGCCGAAAACAGGTTTGCTTCGGCTTTGCGCAGTGCGTCCTGGGCGTCTTCTGCGTCGAGGCGAGCCAGCACGGTGCCCGGCTCGACAAGATCTCCGACCTCAACATCGCGTTCGCGGACTTCGCCGCCCTGCCTAAAACTGAAACTCGTCTCGACAACCGGCCTGATTTCGCCAACCAGCGAGCCGAATGTATCCTCAGGGCTGAAGGAGACGGAGACCGTCTTGACCGGCCGTGGCGGCAGCTCAGCGCCCTCGTCTTCCCCCTGGCAGCCAACCAGAAGCATGGCCGTCAAGGCCACCGCTGCCGGACCCAGGAACAGCTTATACTCCAACGCTGAATGACGTGTTTTCATGAAAGAATTCCCCATATGCATTTCGATGCAACGGCATGGCCGTCACGTGTGGGTCGTTGGTTCAAGACGTTTGATTGGGCTTGCTAAATTGTTTCCGGACAAGGCTGTGCAATGGACATGCGACGGAGCCTTACTTCCACGTGCCATGTGGCTCACGGATACGGCTGAGCATTGAACCTGAGTGGCAAGAGACACGAAGCGATGTGCAACCCGAAGGCTTCGGCGACGGATCGGAGAAACGGAAATCAGCCGACATATCCGTCCTGGCCCCGCAACATATTCCCCAACGCGACCGCCTGAACTCTGTATGGAAACCGAAGTCATGCTGCTCCCGTTCAACGCTTTACATATTCATGACGATGGCTCACGGAGTAAAAACGCAGACCTCGCCAAGGCACTATAGTGCTGTTCAAGATGCGAAGTGATCAGCATAGAATCCCGCAAACAGGCACAGCGTACAGATTTCGCCACCGGAAAATCGTGTGCACTACAGCCTCTTGCATGGACGCGCCGCATATCCGCGTGACCGCGAAAGCACACTTGCTTTCTTCCCTGCCGGAAAGATACAAAAACGGGCCATGAAGCCGTTGTCTACTTGCCGCTTTGCTGCTCATAAATCGTTAGCTTCTCTGCAAAATCGAGACGGATGCTGTTCCATGCGTTTGTGTGTCCTTCTGATCATCCTGATTTCGTTGACAAGCTGCGGCGGACCGCGTGCTGTCATTGGTCTCGATGCGCCGGCTGGCCGAGATCCGAAAACAACGGAAACAATCTATCTGGCGACGACGCGCGCCCGGTCGGACAATCCAGGCCTTCCTTATTCCGCGGGTCGATCGATGACGCTGAACTTTGCCAGGTTCGAAATCGGCATTCCCGAAAACCACATACCGGGGAATGTCGAAAAGACCGGCCGAACACCGGATCCGTCCCGCCACTTTACCGCTCGCGAATACCAGCCGATCGACCAGCGCAAACAGTTCATCGCCCAACTCAACGCAGCACTGGCGACCCGCGCACCGCAAGACCGGGAAATCTTCATCTTCGTGCACGGCTACAACAACAATTTTGCCGACAGCATTTTCCGAAACGCCCAGATTGTGCATGACTACAACATCAACGCCGTTGCGCTGCATTACGCCTGGCCATCAGGCGGCGCGCTTCCACTCTATGTCTTCGACAGGGACAGCGCTCTTGTCGGTCGGGCAGGACTTGCCGAAACGATCGAGATTGCCTCGAAGACCAAAGCGAACAGGGTCATCCTGGTCGGTCATTCGATGGGGGCCTATGTCGTGACCGAAGCCCTGCGCGATCTAGCCGTCACCGGCCGCCGCAGCAGCCTCGATCGACTGGGTGGCGTCGTACTCGCGGCTCCGGACATCGATGTCGATGTCTTCCAGAGCCAGGTTCGCGATATCGGAAAACTTCCCAAACCCTTCACGATCATCGTTTCCAGGCGCGATCGTGCTCTTGGAATTTCCAGACGCCTGACAGGTGGACATCCGCGTGTCGGCAGCGGCTCGGACATCGCCATGTTGCAGCAGAAGGAGATCGCGGTGATCGATGCCTCTGACCTCGACGGTGGCAGACACAACGTCTTCGCCAGTTCGCCGACGCTCATGGATGAGGTCAACAACAATGATCTTATGCGCAACCTGCTTCGCGAGGATCAGGCTCCGGCAACGCAGACCTTGATCGGCGACGGTGCCTCGGTCGTCGAAGGCGCAGCCTCGCTGGTGATCTTTCTGCCGGCCCGGATCCTGGGCGGCATGGCAAACGCGGTCGCCGCCCGATAGCCGGCTTTTACTGGATGCCAGAGCCAAACCCGAACGTGCCAAGCGCGTACAACGCGATCACATAATAGAGGACATGAAGCGCATAGGTCTGGCCATTGCCGGTGTAGATCTTGCGCACGACACCGCCCGCGCCAAGGGTCAGCCCGGAAACGCCGTCCCAGAAGGCATTGGCAAGCGGCGTAACCAGAGGCGTGAAAACTGCTCGGTAGAAGCTGTAAAACCGCGTTACGCCGGGGGGAACTGAACGGCCGCCGCCAATCCAATACAGCAGCAGAAACACAAGAAACAGGATTACTGTGGCCACGACGGTCACAGCCATGACGGGCAACGGGTTCCAATAGTCGTAGATGCTCTCCAGCGACATGCCCTTCCAGACCAAGGTGGACGCGAAAAGCGGGTCGATGGCGTTTGATACCGGTTCCATGACCAGCTTGGGAAAAAACGACAGCGCCAGTATTCCGGCCACCAGTACGAACTGCGGCACCAAAATCGGCAATGGCGCCTCCCTGATGTCGCTTCTGACGATTGCAGACGGTGCCCAGAACACGGCATGGAACAAGCGAAACATGTAGAGAAAACCGAGGAATGTCGCCACGGCGGCAAGGATCGCCAGCCCCGACCAACCTTTCTCCATCATCGCACTGATCAGCAGCCATTTGCCCCCGAAACCGGCTAGAGGCGGAAGCCCCGACATCGAGATCAACGCGATGACGACGGCTGCAAACGTGAACGGCATCTTCCCCGCAAGCCCGCCGGTCTGATCCAGCCGTCTTGTCCCTGTCCTGAGCACGATCCCGGCGACGGCGAGAAACAAGATGCCTTTGACCATCAGGTGGTTGGCGACAAGATAAAACGCCGTCACCCAGCCGAGATGGCTCATCAGAGCGATCGCGGTGATTATGTAACCAATCTGGCTCATGCTGGAATAGCCCAGCATGCGCTTAATATCTGCCTGCTGAAGCGCCATGATCGCACCGGAAATTGTTGTCAGCAAACCGATCCAACCCATGACATGCGCCATTTCGAGCCCGACTTCGGATCGGATAGCAAGATATGCGGTCATGAACAGACCGAAGACGGCAATCTTGCTGATCACGGCCGAGAGCATGGCTGAGAGGTCGTCATCCGCCTCGGCATAGGCACCGGGCAACCAGACATGCACGCCGACAGCGCCCGCCTTGACCAGAAACCCGCCTGCCAGAAGCAGGAAGGCAGGCGCGGCTGCGGGACCGGCGGTCGCGAATGCGGACAGAGCCGTCGTTCCATTGACACTTGTTGCGATACCGAACCCGGCAAGCAGGCAGAATGCCGACACAAGCGAAAACAGCAGGAATTGCAATGCGTAAGGATGGGCACCGCGCCCGAGGGTGATGAGAAAATAGGAAGACAGCGTGATGATTTCCCAATGGAAGAAGAATTCGAGACTGGTGGAAGCCTGCAGCAAACTGGCGATCGACAGCAGCAGAATTGTCATCATCGGATAAAACCCGGCGCGTGCGTCTGGCCGATAGAATCCAGACGATCCGATGATCAGACCGCCAACGATCAGGATCGCGGCGAACAAGGCGTTCACGCCAACGACATCATCCAGGATCCATCGCGCACCAAAGAATACGACCAGAAGCATCAACAGGCACTTGGCCCGTCCGGAAAGCCAGTCCAAGGCATAGAGGCCAGCCCCGATGCAAAGCGGCGCAACAAGTGAAAGGGAGGCAGCACCGGAAAGACCGGCCGCCGCAAAACCGCTTGCGGTCAGCAGCACGGCGCATCCCAACACTGGCAGCATCCTGCCAAGACCTGGCGTGACCGCAACGCCACCGCTCACGGGACGCATGGCCTGCTTGAACCAGCGGAACATATAGGCAGCCTCCAGCAAGGAGCCGGCAAGGATGACCGCGATCCAGATATACCGTTCGCCCTTGGCGACCTGCATGATGAGTTCCCATTTCGCCCAGAAACCGGGAAATGGCGGCAAGCCGGAAATTGCCACGAGAAGCAACGCAAATATGCCGAGAAGCAAAGGTCGCCCGGCAATGTCGGACCAGCCATTGATATCCTTGCGCCCGATCACGCCCGCAAGCCAGAACAATCCCGCCTTGGCAAAAAGATGATTGATGAACAAGCCGCCGACCACAAGCGGCATTGTTTCCTGCGCACCGAATTGCTGCATCAGCGACAAGGCAAGGGTCAACAACCCCATCTGCGCGATTGAGGAATAGCCCAGCATTCGTTGAACATTGGCCTGCTGAAGCCCGACCAGATTGGAAAACAGAAAGGTTATGCCGCCGGAGACAGCCAGGATATCGAGGTGGTTCTCAAACAACGGCAGAAGCTTGAAAAGCGCAAAGAACACGCCCGCGGACACGCCACCCGAAACAAGTGCTGCAACCCCGCTATGGGCCGTCTCGTATACATCCAGCCCCCAGCCGTTTGCCGGAAACGGCTTCAGTTCCACCACCAGGCATGCCAGCACAAACAGCAGCGCGGCAGCTCCAATCGGCCCGGAGATCAAGGCGCGGTTGGCGATCATGTCGTCAATATTGAGCGTTCCGGTGACATGATAGAGAAGTGCGGCCCCCAACAGGAAGAACGAGGAAGCGATCACGGTCGCCATGATATACTTGAAGCTCGCGGCAAGGGTTGCCGGCGTTCGTTCAAGGCCCAGAAGGCCATAGGTACCGATCGAGACGATCTCGAGAAACACGAACAGGTTGAACAGGTCGCGGGTCATCACCATGCCGTTGATGCCCATGATCAGGATCAGATAGAGCAGCAAGGCTGGATAGCTTGCGCGTAGCCTGTCCCACATATGCCATGCGCCCAGAAGGGCAGCGACGTTGACGCAGACGGAAAAGAACCCTTCGGCAAGCCCGAAACGCAGGTTGATCGACAACGGCGGCAGAACGCCCGCTGTCAGCACTTCGATTGTCGGGGCACCATTGTAGAGGCTCCAGAAGCAGGCAGCGGAGATCGCGGTCATGCTCACAAGCGCCATGACAAAGGCTGCCGCCGGCAGCGGCCTGGCGATCTTGTGGAGCAGCGGAATCAGAAATCCGCACCCGAGGCCGAGGAGAAAGATGTTCAGCGGTTGCAGGACGCCGTCTACCATTTTTGCTCCGTCAACCTGTCTATCGAAAGGGTCTTGGTGGCCTGATAAAGCACGATTGCGAAAGACAGCATGACGGCAGTCACCGAAAAGCCGATCACGATGGCTGTCACAACCAGAGCCGAAGGGATCGGGTCGACGGAGCGCGCGGCGGCATCGGCAATGGAGAGCGCGTCATCGACAATCGGCGCGGTTCCGCCGGTGATATAGCCGGTCGCCACCATGACGATATGCAACCCGGTATCCACCAGCGAAAACCCGATGATGATGCGCAGGATATTGCGGTGCTTGAGAATGCCCCAGAACCCGATCAGCACCAGCGCAAATCCCGTCGCCAGCAGTATTTGTGAAATCGGCAATCCCATGATGACACCCTGCCTCGTGGCGCTAGCTGCGGAAACGGTCGATGATGACACTCAACTCGGCACCGACCTTGATGCCGAGCAGGGCTGAAATGATCGGAATGGCACCAGCACTGATGAAAGCTCCAAACTCGCCGCGGGGCAGGATCGTGCTATCGAGGAAGCCACCGGCAAAAACGATACCGAGGATGCCGATCGTCACATAGACGACGCCCGCCAGGGACTCCGTGATGCTGAGAACGTCAAGGTTGATCCTTCCGCGTGGATAAGCCAGCATCAACAGCATGACTCCGGACGCAACGACTGCGCCGCCCTGGAAGCCGCCACCCGCCGAAAGGTGACCGTTCATGATCACATAGGCGCCGAACAGAAAAATCAGCGGCAGCACCACCTCGGCGCCATTGCGCACAAGCTCGCTCGGCGGGCGTCGACCGACGTTTTCAGGTGCCTCTGACATGACTGCGTCCTTCTCCTTGCCGCCGAGAAGTGTTCCGACGCTTGCCGCGACCATAAAAAGCACGGCGACTTCGCCCAGTGTGTCGAAGCCGCGAAACGAAATCAGGATACCGGTAACGACATTTGGCGCGCCGAGGCCCTGCGGAACCTCGGTCAGGTAGCGAATGGCAAGCGCCGACAGGATCTGCCGTTCGTCATAGGCCCCGATCAGACCGGTAAAGACAAAAGCCAAAGCCACTAGCACTAGTAGATTAAAGACGCGGCTCATGGCACGTCACCGCCGTTTGCCGCCTTGTCTTGCTCATCACGCAGGGCGTCATACATCGTGGTCGGTGTCATTGGCGTGCGGATCGCATAGGCCGCCCGTGACAAGGCATGCGATGACAGGGGATTGGTCATCAGGATGAAA
Organism: Rhizobium sp. 18065; assembly: GCF_902706095.1. Taxonomy (GTDB): domain Bacteria; phylum Pseudomonadota; class Alphaproteobacteria; order Rhizobiales; family Rhizobiaceae; genus Allorhizobium. Next base: position 141,715 of record NZ_CACSJP010000003.1, on the reverse strand, counting down.
TAAGCGACGATCAGAAGCTTCAGCGCCCAGTCGGGATGATAGACGCCAAGGCCGGCCAGAACCAGAATGTTGCCGAGTGTCGAGGCCTTTGTGCCGGCCTGGATACGGGTGAAGGTATCGGGCATGCGCAAGAGACCGAGACCTGCGGAGAACAGGAAAAACGCACCGACAAGGATGATGATACTGCCGATCAGCTCAGCCATGCGTCACTCCCCTCCGCCATTGGTCTTGCGGATCGCATAGAGAAAAATCAGCGTTGCGAGCCCCGACCCGATGGCAGCCTCGGCCATGGCAACATCCGGGGCCGCGAGAAGCACATGGGAGACGGCTGCAAAAAGACTGGCGAGGCCGGCACTGATCATCGCAGCCATCAGGTTACCCAGCAGAACGGCCAGAACGCCACTCACGAGAATGCTGCCGCAGACCAAGAGGATCAATAATTCGAGCACGGCGATTACGGCCCCTTTTCCAGGAAACGGGCGATGGCCAGCACGGCCAGAAAGCTCAACAGGCCATAGACCAGGGCAACGTCGATATAGACGAAGCGCCCGGACAGATGCGCGTAGAGCGCAATCATTGCGATCGAAACAACCGTCAGCATGTCGATTGCAACGACACGGTCGACGGCGGTTCTGCCGATGATCAGGCGCAACACACCCAGAACGATAGAAAGGAAAATCAGGACGACAGCGATCTGGAGAATGATGTCAGCCAAACACCACCTCCAGATGTTTCTCGAACGGTCCGGCAATCATCCTGGTCGCCAAATCCGGGTCGGTCGTCTTGACATCGAGCCAGTGAATGAACAGCGCGTCGTCGCTGATGTCCATGACGAGCGAACCGGGCGTCAGCGCAATCGAATTGGCCAGCGCCAACCGGCCGATCGGCGACTTCAACCGCATGTTGATCTTGACGATTCCGGGGCGGATATCGATGCGCGGCGCATAAACATAGCGCATCATATTGATGTTCGCCTTGACCATTTCGACGAAGAAGACGCCGGTATAGGCGATGAAATGAAAGACTTTCCTAGGGGTGAAGCCGATGCGCCAGACATCGCCGCGCCAGACAAATATCGATGCCAGAGCAAAGGAAATGATCGCACCGACAATCACGACTGGAAGCTCTGTCGTGGCATTGATCACCAGCCATACGGCAAACAGAAAGCCCCAGAGCAGCACCATGCCTTGCAACCATGCTGCACCGCTCAATCGATCATATTGCGGGTCTGTGGACATCGCGCGGCCTTCAATAAGCGAACGGGAACGTGGCAGGAGCGTTCAGCAAGGGTGGCCTTCGGATTCTGCGCTCTCGCCAACCCGGTTGAAGCCGTTGTCTCGGCTTGAAGCTTAACATCACGCGCGTCCGGCTGTGATCGGCATGGAATCCGAAAATTATGCGCTGTGTCCGATATGTCATTGCTGTACAAAGCTTTTTGGCGCCGGATCGTACCATGAAAGCCGATAGGTCTTGACCCCTGCCCAAAACGCAGAAATCAATCGGGAACTTGCCGATGCAGGCAAGAGATTTGGGCCGGAGTTTGGAAATCGGCACCCTGCCCACCCAATCATGCGCCTTGTTGAGCAGGGTGCGGTGCGCGCGTATCGATGAGCCGGGAACTCATCGCGGAAGGAAACATAGGATGATGGATGCAGCGACAGACAGCAGACGGATCCCTCGTTCATGACCGGCGCTCCACCAGCCACGCCTCCGATTGCCAGCGTCATCTCCGGCCTAGACAGCTTTCGCCCCTTCAGCGCCGCCGAGGCAAAGGTGGTTGCCTATCTGAGTTCCGGCGACTTCGATCGACTGGGCGACGGGCTCCTGCCCGAGCGCGAGGATGACACAAGAACCATGCGCGCCGAACTGCTGCGCTTTCTTATCCTTGGCGACAATAGCTACCGTTCTCACGAAAAAGGCGTTCGAGTCAGTGGTGCCTGGATAACCGGGATACTCGATCTCGAAGGTTGCCGAATTCCGCGCGATATCGGCCTTAAAGACTGCCGGTTCGAGGCCTCTCCAGTACTGAAATCCGCCATCATCGACAATCTGTTCCTCGACGGTTCCCACCTCCCCGGCCTGCAGGCCGACCGGCTTGAAGCCCGCGGCTGCCTGTCCATTCGCGGCGCAATCGTGACCGGCGAGATCCTCCTTTCCGCAGCGCGCCTGGGCGGCAGTTTTGAAGCCGACGGGGTCTCGATCACCTCACCAGAGGGCATAGCGATCGAAGCCAGCGGACTGGAAGCCAAGGGTGGCGTCCTGATGCGCGGCGCAGATGTGAAGGGGGGAGTTAACCTTTCAAATGTGCGCCTCGGCGGCGATATCAATGCTGTCGGCGGAACGATCGTTCGGCCGGGTGAAACGGCCCTCAACGGAGATGGTATTATCACGGGCGGTGATCTTGCCTTGCGCGGCGCAAAGATCACCGGTGAGACCCGTCTGCTTGGCGCGCGTTTCGGCGGGGATATCGATTGCACGGCAGCCTCCCTGTGCCAGCCGGGCGGCTATGCGCTAAGGCTCAATCGCGCAGCGGTCGAAGGCGCCTTCTTCCTGCGTCAGGGCGCCTCCATCGAAGGCACACTTGACCTGACTGCGACGACGATCGGGGCAATTGATGACGAACAGTCAAGTTGGCCAAAAACCGGAGACCTGCTGCTGAACCGCTGCCAGTACGGCGCCTTTATCGGCGGACCCGTCGATGCCGCAAGCAGGCTTGACTGGCTTTCGCGACAAACACCGGACCGTTGGAAAGCGGATTTCTGGCCGCAGCCCTACGAGCAGTTGGCCATGGTTCTGGGCGCTATGGGTCACGATGAGGATGCGCGCGCAGTGCTGATCACCAAGGAGCGACTGCAGCGGCGGGCGCGGCGTTCACGAGCGAAAAACCCGGCCCTGCGTGCGGCACTTGCGATGACTGACGGCATCTTGAGTATTACGGTGCGCTATGGCCGCCAACCCCTGCTCGCCCTGCTTTGGCTCGTCCTGTTTTGGGCAGTGGGCGCGATCGTTTTCGCAATCGCCGAGCGGAATGGCGCGGTGAAGCCAAACAGTCCGGTCGTCCTGCGTTCAACGGAATGGACGATGTGCGGACTGGAACAGAGCGCAAGCCGCTACATGCCATCAAGCTCACAGGTGCTCGCTGGTCGGGCAACAGCCGGAGAAAACCAGCTGACCTGTTTCCTCAGGCAACCGGAGGCGTCCAGCTATCCCGAGTTCAACGCACCGATGTATTCGTTGGATGTTCTCTTGCCGGTGCTGTCGATCGAGCAAAAGGAATTCTGGCGGCCGGATCCGACCAAGCCGAAAGGACCGTTCACGTTGAACTTCTTCTTCTTCCAGTCGATCGTAGGCTGGGCGCTCAGCCTGCTGGCCGTCGCCGGCTTCTCCGGTCTCGTCAAATCGAAATAGGCCCACGACGGCCCGCTCTGAACACCAGACAGCTACACCGCGACATAAACTGAATCGAGCCTTGAGCCACAGGTACTCCTGCATGGCTGCAACACCTCGCACTCGGCGTCAGGCGGTCGGGCAAATAATCGACGACCCACCGGAGAAACAAGCGGGTCGTCTTATATCAGTCGATCGATAGCAATCCGACGTTTCAGAACTGCCAGATCAGTGGCACGATGAACACCGAAACGACGAAGAACCAGATCAACAGCGGCAAACCGAGTTTCCAGTAGTCGCTGAAGGCATAACCGCCGGGGCCCATCACCATCAGGTTTGTCGGCGTTGCAATCGGGGTAAGAAATGAAGCGGCGGCAGCGACTGCCGTGCTCATGAGCACCGGACGCGGCGAGACACCCATCGCCGTCGCCGCGGCCACTCCGATCGGGATAACGATGAGTGCCGTTGCAGTGTTACTGATCAACTGCCCCATGATCGCGGTCAGAAGGAACAGGCCGGCAAGTAGCGCCAGCGGTCCCGCATCACCGACAAGATTGACCAGATGTTCAGCCATCAGTTGTGCGGCACCGGTTTCAACCATGGCGGTGGACAGGGGCATCATTGCACCGACCAGGATGACCGTCGTCCATCCGATGGCGCGGTAGGACTGCTCGACGCTCATGATGCCGGAAAGGATGATGGCACCGGCAGCAAGCAGGCCTGCCACTGCCGGAGGCACCAAGCCTGTCGCCAGAAGCAGGACCATAGCGAACAGAATGATGACCGCCTGGCGTGCGCCCGGGCCCATCGGCACCGCCTGACGGCGCACCAGTTCGGGCGAATTGACGACGAGAACGTCGGGATCATCAAGGTGTACGTCAAGCGCTTTCCAGGTTCCCTGCAGCAACATGGTGTCACCCGCCTGCAGCACGACACCGCCTGCGTCGCGCGTCGCACTAGCGGCCTCCATCTGATCGCCCGCACGCTGCACGGCAAGGATGATCAGATCACCACTCTCCGTCACCATTCCGGGGAACACTGTCTCCCCGATCAGGCCGGAACGCGGCGGGATGACGACTTCGGCAAGGCCTGAACTGCGGTTAAACAGGGTCTCTTCGCCCTGACCCGTCGCCTTCTCATCTCGAAATGCCATATGCATCTTGGCGGCAAAGGCGGCCGCCAGTTCCGCATCGCCGCGCACCAGCACATGGTCACCTTCGGCGATCACTGCGCGCCGCAGCGGTCCGGACGTCTCTCCTTCCTGGATTGCGACAAGTTGCAGCCCCGGATGATCCGCCATGCTGATTTCGGACGAGGCCATCCCGACAAAGGGTGAACTGGAGCGGACTCGCATCTGATAAATCCCGCTCGCAAGGCCGTATTGCTCGACCAGCGTCTTCGCATGGCGGCTGAAATCGGACGGCATTGTCGCCCCATTGCGCTCGGGAAGCAGCTTTGCGCCGAACAGTACGATGATCGCCATCGTTCCGGCCAGCAATGGCACGCCGACAAGCGCAAATTCGAAAAATCCGAAACCGCCGACACCTGCATCGATGCCAGCTTCCGACACCAGCACGTTTACCGGGGTGCCTGTCAGTGCCAACATCGAACCTGCATGCGCGGCAAAGACCAAAGGCATCAACAATTGCGAAGAATTGCGCTTCAGGCGGACGGCGATGACCACCACGACAGGCAACAGCGCGGCAACCGCACCGTTGACGCTGATCAGTGCGGTCAACAACGAAACAAGCACCATGGTCAAAAGCAAAAGGCGTGTCCGACTTTCCTCGCCGGCGCCGCGGATCAACAACTGACCCGCCCATGCCGTGACACCGGTGACTTCAAGGCCGGAACTGACAACAAAAAGCGAAGCGATGAAAATGACCGCCGGATCACCAAACCCACTGAGGGATTGGCCAAGTGTCAGAACACCGCTCGCCCAAAGCGACAGAGCCGTCATCATGGCAATGACCACGACCGGGAGCTTGTTCCAGACGAACAGAACGACGGCTGAGGCAATGATTATGGCTATATATGCTATCGGGCTCAATCGCTCTGCTCCTCATATGGACCTGATCAGGCCATTCAATACGTCCGACGTTGGGGCCACATTGTGTAGGCACCCGCCATGTCTGGTTCCAATGGTGGATCCGGCATCTAATCCTGCGGCTGAACTGCATCCTTCGCCCCCACCCCGGACAAGGGGTGAGGCATTGCTGATCGAAGCTATCGCGGAGACCTGCCGAATTGCGCCACCACGAGAAAAGTAGCGGCCAAACGTCTTCAGTCGTCGAGCGTCGCCAGAAGCACACCAAGACGGCAGCCCTTTTCGAACTCGGTCAGGTTGACATATTCCTTGATGGTATGGATTTCGGCCTGGCCAGCACCAATGGTGATCGTCGGCACCCCGTGCTTGTCGAGCCAGTTGGCATCAAGGCCGCCATTCGAGAAGATATAGACCGGCTCTATGCCCAGTATCTGCATCGCCTTGGCCGCACGCTTCACAATTGGTGTATCCTTGCCAAGTTCGAACGGCGGATAGGATGCCTTGTGGCTGAAGGTCACTTTAGCCGTGTCGCCTTCATGATCTGTCACGTCTGCCTGCGCCTTGGCGAAGGCCTGCTTGTAGCCTTCGGCGATCTTTGTCGCGAAGCTGGATTCGGGGCTACGCGCTTCGCCCTTGATGAAGGCGTAGTCGGTCACGACATTGGTCGCGTCACCGGCGGGTGTGTTGCCCTTGCCACCAAAGATGCCGACATTGCTAGTGCCGCGACCGTCGGGTTTGACGATCTTTCCGAACCAGCCTTCCTTGCGCGCTTCGGCAAGAGCGATCGCGCCGACCATCGTTGCCGAAATGCCCTTGTCCGGTGCCACGCCGGCATGCGAGGCGCGGCCGATGATTTCGACTTCCCAGTTTTCCTGACCGACTGCGCCGATGATGAGATCGGCAGCCGACTGGCCGTCGACATTGATGCACATAACCGCCCCGTTCAGATCGGCAGGGTTCAACTCGCGCGCGCCATGCAAGCCGCTTTCCTCACGCACCGTGAACAGAAGCGTGATCGGCGGATGGGGCAACTTGTTCTTCAGCAGCGTTTCAGCCACGACGACCAGAACAGCCACGCCGGTGCGCGCATCGCCACCGAGTGCCGTCGTGCCATCGGATACGATCCGGTCGCCTTCACGCCTCGGCTTCACTCCGGCGCAAAGCGGTACAGTGTCAAGATGCGTGGAGAACAACAGTCGTGGTCCCGGCCGCGTTCCGGGAAGATCGACGATCAGGTTTCCCGTCTCTGTCGGCAGCGGAATCCTGCTATTGGCATCGTCAAACCGAATGGCGGATTCCGGCACACCCACCGCCTTCAAAGCGTCGATTACGGCGGCGGCAATATTGGCTTCCTGGCCCGTTACACCCTCGACAGACAGAAAACGCATCAGATGATCTTCTGCGGCGGCGACGTTGAGTGGAATTTGGCTACTGCTCATGGTGTCCCTCCAATTATTGAGTTTTCAGTCTTTTCACATACGAGCCACTACAGACCCCATGGCAGTCCAAGCGCTTGCCAGATGGCAAAGAGCGCCGTCCACAGAACGAACATCCAAACGACGTAGGGAAGCATGAGAGAGACGAGTGTGCCGACGCCGGCGGACTTGTCGTATTTCTGGGCGAAGCCGACGACCAGCGCAAAATAGGCGTTGAGCGGTGTGATCGCGTTCATCGGGGAATCACCGACGCGATAGGCAGCAAGCACCGCCTCCGGTTCAACGCCAAGCTTCATCAGAAGAGGAACGAAGACCGGGGCGAAGATGGCCCATTTTGCAATCGCGCCTGTCAGAAGCAGGTCGATGATCGCGACCACGACGATGAAGCCGAGTAGCAATGGCAACGCCCCGATATTGGCGGCCTGAAGTGTGCCTGCCAGGCTCAGTGCCATCACGGTGCCGATATTGGTGTAGGTGAAATAGGCAACGAACTGGCTGAGAACGAAGAACAGGAAGATCGTGCCACCCATGTTCTTGATCGACTTCTCAATCGCCGCAATCACTTCCGCCAAAGTGCGCATAGTGCCCGCACCCACACCAAATGCCCAACCCGTTGACAGAAAGACCAGCATGATCAGCGCGATCAGGCCGTTCATGAACGGCGAGTTTCCGATCAGTTCGCCGGTATCGGGGTTGCGCAGCGGCGCACCGGACGGAAGGGTCAGCAGGAGAAAGACCACGACAAGCGCGATCAGTGCGTAGAGTGCATAACGCAGTCCATGCGTTTCCTGTTCGGTCAAAACAGCGCCCTGGCTGACACCAGCGCCATCGGCCGGCTTGTATTCCCCCAGGCGTGGCGCAATCATCTTGTCGGTGATAAACGCAATCACCACTGTGAGGAACATCACAGAGGCTATGGAGAACCAGAGATTGGATGCCAGCCCTATCGATGCGTTCGGATCGACGAGCCGGGCTGCATCATTGGTGAACTCGACAAGAACCGCGTCCAGCGGTTTGATCAGCATATTGACGGTGAAGGCACCGGCGACCGCGGCAAAGCCTAGTGCCAGGCCCGCAAGCGGATGACGACCGACAGCGAGGTAAGCGACACCCGCCAGCGGGATCAGCACCAGATAACCGGCGTCTGCTGCGATGCTGGCGAGGATGCCGACGAATGCAAGGATATAGGTCAACGCCCAGCGTGGCGCGACGATCACGAGCTTGCGGATCAGCGCTGTGACAAGACCGGATTCTTCCGCGACACCCGCACCGATCATGGCGGCGATCATCAGGCCGACAGCGGTGAAACTCATAAAATTGGGAACGAGAGACGCATACATGAAGCGTATGCCCTCGATGCTCAGCAAGCTTCGGATCGCCGTCGATGCCGTCTCAATTTCATGCGTTTCGGGATTGATTTGCTCGAACGTGACAGCAGCCCCGAAGAGGCCGAGAATGGTCGACAGAACGATGACGATACCGATCAGGATCAGAAAGATGACCACGGGGTGTGGAACCATGTTCCCCACCTTTTCGACACCGTCGAGGAATCTCTGCATCGTGGTCTTTGATGCGGCATTGGCATTGGCCATGTCTTGCCTCCCGTTGAGCCCAAGGATAGCGCCCGATACGATCGTTAGAATGACGTTCGTTTTGGTGCGCTTTGATATTCAGTCATCAAAATCGATTTGAAGCAGGCAGGAGGAATCCCCTGATGAGCCGCTGGTGCGCCCATGCCAAAAGAGGCACCGGCCATGTCCGGATTTATTACGTAACCAAGCCTGAACAGCTTTCGTCGCCAGTTTTCAATACCTGCTTCGCCCTCCGCCTACCGCATCCACAAACGACCGCCCGCGTAACAATTCTGGCGGCCATTCTTTGCATGTCTTGAAAGGGGCGCACGCCAACAGCAAACGGGTACGTCACAAAAGACAAGAGCCGGCCAGCGGGACTGGAGTTTGCGGGTCAAGCTTCCGGCACATGCTCCGGCAATTCCCCGCGTTGTGGAGACGGGGCAGCTATTGTGCCCCGTACACGCGTTCACCGTGGGCAGGGTGCAGTATAACGGCGGCCGTTGCGGTCGCGGTAGTAGCACTGGCCAGGCTGGCCCGCGACATTGCCGATCAGGGCACCCGAGACACCGCCGATGGCAGCACCGACAGCTGCGCCGCGCACATCATTGGTAATCGCACCGCCAATGACAGCACCTGATGCTGCACCGATGCCCGCACCCCGTTCAGTTGCGGTACAACTTGCAAGGGATAGACCGACCAGGAAAAACACGAGCAATTTCTTCATTATACTCTCCTTCGTGATGGTCATCGAGTTTTGGCGATTGCGATTGAAGTCACAGGCACGATTAGATCGAATATAGTGCCACAAAACCGTCTGTGATCAGCTCAGAATCCCAAAACTAGGCTTCGGGTTCAAAACTTGCTGGCGCAACTAAGTCGCGAATACATTGCTCAGCAAAGCGGCCCCCGAATGACGTTTGATAACAAATTCAAGCATCGGCTTTGCCTCAGCCTTCTCCGTAGACAGGGCTGCGCGGGCCGGCGCACAGCAAGAAACACATCGCATGCAGCGTGGTGATTGACCTCGAAACAAGGGGTAGAACATAAACGGGACGAAATTGGCCCAGCTCCAGGCCGCGACGCGTCTCTTCTTGCGTCAAACCACTGTCATCGAAGTCCGCTAGCAGAGGTTCCACCGTGCTCAAAAAGCCGCCCCAACGGGCTGTTCTACAGCACCATCAACGCGAGATCACATGGCGACCCTTGAGGAGATTGCGCTGAGGGCCGGCTGCTCCACGGCGACCGTCAGCCGCGTGCTCGGCAGAAGCGGACCAACCAGCGAAAGCATGGTCCGGCGCGTGCGCAAGGCCGCATCCGACCTTGGCTACCACCGTATCGATGGCGCGACCACTACCGGCCGGCGGCGACCCGTGATCGGCGTTCTCATCCCGAGCATCACCAATCCGGTTTTTGCCGCCTCCCTGTCGGGAATCCAGAACCGCATGCGGCTTTCGGGACATGGTGTGCTGATCGCCCAATCCGACTATGATCCATCCCGCGAATCTGATGCGATTGCGTCGCTCCTGGCGGAAAAGCCGACCGGACTGATTGTCACCGTCTGCGACATGGAGAAGAGCCAGAATGACCTGCCCGCCCATCTGCCGCCGATCGTGCTTCTGAACAATCTGCCGACGGCGCGCTTCCAGGCGGCGGTGACGACAGACAACCGAGCGGCGGCAATGGAGCTTGCCCAGCATCTGATCGAACACGGCCACAAGAAAATCCTGTTCGTCTCTGGCTCGTTTGAAAGTTCAGATCGGGCGCGTCGGCGCTATGACGGCTATTGCGACGCGTTGGCTGCTGCCGGACTTGAAGCCCTCAAGGCGTTGCAGATCCCGTTCGTCACCGGCAATGACGAACTCGATCTCAGCCAGGCGCTGCTTGCCCATCGCCCAACCGCAATCATTGCCTCAAACGATCTTCTGGCGCTCGGCGTCATCGGTGCGCTGCGCCGCGAGGGTCTGTCCGTGCCTGGCGATATCTCTGTCGCCGGTTTCGACGGCATTGCCATCGGCCGCCTGTTTGATCCGACTTTGTCGACAATCGAAATGGCAGATGCAAGCATGGGAACCACTGCCGCCTCGCTGCTGCTGGACATCGCCGAAAACGCTGCGGAACCGCGCCATCTGAGCATGGCATACAAGCTGAAGCCGGGCGGCACAGTGCGCAGCATCAATAAAGCGTTGTGACAAAAATGCGCCGCCCTTGGGGGCGGCGCACCATCGTTTGCGGCTTAGCCGATCAATCCCTGTATCAGCTGCGCGGCAGCAGGCCTTCGACTTCGGCTGCGGCGTCGTCCAGCGCTTCCTTCGGCTCGGCAGACTGCTCGACCACGCGCGACAGGTTCTCAACGATGGTCTGGGTGACCTTCACACCGTTTGAACCCGGGAACGCATACCAGGGCTGCATCAGCGGCATCTGCTCGAGGCCGGCGCGAAACAGCGGGTTTTCCTTGTAGAAATTGCCGAGATACTCTGGCGACGTCGCGGCCAGTTCATTGTTGGGAACATAGCCCGTGCCCGGAACGACGACCGAGGCGCCGTATGGTCCCGAAGCGAACTTGATGAACTTCCAGGCAGCGTCCTGCTTTTCAATGTCGCGGGTCAACATGACAGCCGCGTTGCCGCCGGTCGGCAGCTTGCCGTTGACCGGGTCGATCAGCGGAATATGAGCGGTGCGCAGGTCGAACTTGTCGCCGACATTCTTGATCGTGTTGCGAAGCGCGCCCGTTGTCTGGAAGGCAAAGCCGACCTTGCCGGCCACAAAGGCCTGTTCGCCAGCCTGCTTGGTGAAGACCGGAAGACCGCCTTCCTTGACCATGCGATCGACCAGTTCAAATGCCTTCACGCCTTCGGGGCCGTTGAAAGCAACAGCGGTCTCTTGATCATTCAGCATCTTGCCGCCGGCGCCGAACAGCAGCGCGGAGAACATCCAGTCGTCACCCTGCCAGCGAAAGTCGATGCCTTCATTGCCGTCGCCGAGTGCCTTGATCTTGGAGGAGAGTGCAATGACCTCGTCCCAGGTCTTTGGCGCGACGTCCGGATTGCCGCCGGCTTTGCGAACCAGATCGGCGTTGTAATACATGATCGGGTTGGAGGTCGCGAAGGCGAGACCGACCTGTTTGCCCTTGACCTGGGCGAGCTTCAGGATGTTGTCGGAAAAGCCCTGATCGGCCATATTGCCGTCCTTGGACATGAACGGGCCGAGGTCGACGGGAATATCACGCTCATTGAGCATGCGTAGACGGTTCAGGCCAATGAAGGTGACGTCAGGCATTTCTGCCGTGCCCGCCTGACGCATGATGGTCTGAATACCTTCTTCATAGGTCGCCGACGGGTTGGCGAAGGTGATCTTGATATCGGGGTTTTCTTCCATGAACTTCTTCGAGATCGTGTCCATCACGTCCTTGAAGAAGCCAGGCATCGGATAGTGGATGTTGAGCACCGTTTCGGCATGCGCCGGGACGAAGGTCGCCATCGTGACCGCGGCTACGGCCATCGCTTTCTTGAAAAGAGTCATTGCAGATCTCCTGGGTTGGACCGATCAGCCTTTCAGACCGGTCATGGTGATACCCTCGACGAAGCGCTTCTGCGCGAGCAGGAAGGCGAGAACGAGAGGAAGGGTAATGATGAGCGTGGCGGCCATCAGCGCGCCGTAGTCGTCGCCAGCCTCAGCCGCGCGGAAGTAGAGAAGGCCGAGCGGCGGGGTGGCATAGGACTGGTTGGTGACGACGATCAGCGGCCAGAACAGATCATTCCAATGGGCAACGACCGAGAAGATCGAAAAGGCAGTGATTGCCGGCCAGGCATTCGGCACGATCACCCTAGCAACGATGCCGGTCTCCGACATGCCGTCGAGCCGTGCCGCATGGATCAGGTCATCGGGAATGCCGCGAAAGAACTGCAGGAACAGGAAGATCGCAAACACTGAAATCGAGAACGGCGCGACCAGTGCGAAATAGCTGTTGAGCACAGACAGCCGATCAAAGGCGACATAGAGCGGCAGGGCCGTCGCATGGATCGGGACGAGCAGACCGAGCATAACCAGCGCCATCATCAGACGCGCGGCGGCAAAGGAGAGCTTGGCCATGGCATAGGCGCAAGGGATTGCCACCACGACCTGGACAATCAGGATCAGTGCGCAAACGACGATGCCGTTGAAAAGCAGTCCCGCCATGGATACCCGGCCGAAGGCCTTGGCGAAGTTTTCGGCATACGACCAGGTCTGCGGGATCAGCGAGAGCGAGGAGGAGAATATCTCGCTCTGTGCTTTGCCGGCGGTAGAAATCATGAAGATGTAGGGCGCCAGAAACAGGATGGCGCCAAAGGAAAGGGCGGCGAAACGCAGGATGCGGCCGAGGGAAAATGGAGCCTGTGTCATGCGTAGTGCACCTTCCGGTCCATGACGCGGTACTGGAGGAACATCAGCGATACGAGGATGGCCAGGAAGATCACGGTCATCGCCGAGGCATAGCCGACACGCAGGAAGACGAAACCTTCCTGGTAGATGGTGAAGAGCAGGACTTCGGACGCTTTGTTTGGGCCGCCTTCGGTCAGCGTCTTCACCGTCTCGAACACCTTCACCGCATTGATGGTGCTGATTGTCGTGACGAAGAGGGTCGTCGGACCAAGCATTGGCCAGGTCACTAGCCGGAACCTCGAGAGAGCCGAACGGGCGCAGTCGACTTCAGCCGCCTGATAGAGCTCACGCGGGATGGCAGAAAGACCGGCAAGGAACAGGACCATGTTGAAGCCGGTCGATTGCCAAATGCCGATGATCGACAGGCTGGTCATCACGGTTTTCGACGCGCCGAGCCAGTTCGGACCCTGGATGCCGATCATGTCGAGCATTGCGTTGATCGGCCCGATCGTCGGATGGAAGAGATATTGCCACACGGTGGCCATGGCAACGAGCAGCGACGCGACCGGCAGGAAATAGGCAGTGCGAAACAGGCTCTTGCCCCAACCCTCGGATTCGATCAGCAGCGCGATGGCAAGCCCGAGCGCCATCGAAGCCGGCGCCACGATCGCCGCATAGACCGTGGTATTCCACAGCGACTTTCGGAAGGTGCGGTCGTTCAACAGCTCTGCATAGTTCTCGAAGCCGACAAAATTGAAACTGCCATAGCCAAGTTCGAAATCGGTAAAACCGAGGACGATTACCGCGATGGTCGGCAAGATGATGAAGCAGAAGATCAGCAACAGTGCCGGTGCCGAAAGCGCCATGGCAATGCGGGCTTCCCGGCGCTGCGCCAGTCGAGCACCCTTTCGGGAAAGCGAGGGCATGGCGCTGCGATCCAAGACAAGACTATCCATGAAGGGCCTCCGATCGCAAAGCCGATACCATGGCCACGCTGGCCGGCAGGCGCTCACCCTGTTCATCGAAGAGCAGGATTGCGTCCGGATCGATCTTGAGATCGATTGGCTGGCCAGGCTTGAGCCCGATCGCGTCCGCAGGCGCGATCTTCGCCACAACGACCGCATCCATTGCCGCGAGCTTGGTAAAGACCACCACTTCGGAGCCGAGGAATTCCAATCGCTCGACCCGCGCCGGCAGACCACCCTCACCGGCCTCGCCAAGCCGAACGAATTCGGGACGAAACGCGATCGTCAGTGCCGCTCCGGGCTTGAGGTCCTTGCGCGTAGCAAGCCGGATGTTGCCGACATGGACGAGGCCGTTGTCGTCAATCACGGTCGACAGCACATTGATGCGCGGCTGGCCGAGGAATTTCGCCACTTCGAGATGTGAGGGATCGTCGTAGATGGTGCGCGGGCTGTCGAGCTGCAGCAGCCGGCCACCGATCATCACGGCAACGCGGTCGGCCATGGACAGGGCTTCCGACTGGTCATGCGTGACATAGAGCGTCGGCACACCGGCCTTGCGATGCAGCTCAACGATTTCGCCGCGGGCATGGACACGCAGGTTGGCATCCAGATTGGAGAGCGGCTCGTCCATCAGAAAGACGTTCGGCTGTCGGACCATGGCGCGTGCCAATGCCACGCGCTGGCGCTGGCCACCTGACATCTGGCCCGGCTTGCGATCGAGCAGGTGGTCGATCTTGAGCGAACTCGCCATGGCGCGAACGTCGCGCTGGATATCGGCGCGGATCTGGCGCTGGCCAGACAGAAGGTCTCCAATCAGCGGCAGACGGCCGGCCGTCGACAGTCGGCGCATGGCGAGCGGCACAGCAATGTTCTGGCCTGCCGTCAGATGCGGGTAGAGCGCGTAAGACTGGAAAACCATTGCGACGTTGCGGTCGCCTGCAGCCTTGGCCAAGACGTCTTCGCCGCCGATAACGATCTCGCCACGATCTGCATGATCGAGGCCGGCGACGATGCGAAGCAGCGTGCTCTTGCCGCAGCCAGACGGACCGACAAGGGCAATGAACTCCCCGACTTCCGCCTCAAGACTGACGCCTTTCAGGATGCTGTTACCACCGAAGGCCTTGTTGATGTCGCGAAGGATGAAGGCAGTCATTGGGCCGCCTCCACGACAACCTTGGTCGCATGGCGCGGATAAACCTCGTCGATCACATGATCGAGGATGTGTGCCGTGGTGCCGTCGACTGCAACGATCTCGCTCGTCACGCCGTCAGCCAAGTGATGCACGACACCGCCGACCAGTCGCTCGCCCGGCATTTCACGCTCCAGCGTATCGATAATGAAGGAGGTCGGCGGCGCCCAGACGAGCTTGGTCGCACCTATCTCGCCCTGCCAGGCCCAGTGCAGATGGCCGCTGGCATAGAGCGCGACGTCATGAGCGGCAAACAGCTCGAGCAGTTGCTGGCGAACGGCGGGACCAGCGCCCCAGTAACCCGTGTCGCCTTCTGCCGGATCATCGACGAACAGCGGCTTGTGACCGAAGATCGCCACCCGCCGGCCGTTGCGACCTTCCAGCATCTCAACAAGCCAATCGACTTGCTCACTTTCTTCCGCGTGGCCCGAGCCGATCAACAGGCTGTTGAGGCCGATCAGTCGCCAGTTGCCGAGGTCCTTGGCAAAGCGATCGGGCCCCGCCAGCCGGCGCCAGCGCTCAAGGCGCAGGTCGTCGATCGGCTGCAACGAACCGGGCATATGGCCGACATCGTGATTACCGGGGACCAACAGAACCGGAACATCAAGTTCCTGCAGCAAGGACATGGAAAAACTGATGTCTTCGTCCTGATCGGCACCATCTATCGTAAGGTCGCCGGTATGCACGACCACATCAGGCCTCACCGTCTCGATCCAGCGTCGCACGGGCTCCCAGTTGCCGTTGAAATGCGCCTTGGACGGGCTGAAATGGGTGTCGCTGATCTGGACGACTTTCATCGGATACTACCTTTCAAGACACGAGCTGACTTGCTTTGGACGGCCATGTGCAGAGGCGAAGTCCGGCGTTGCTGGCCTGTCTTTAAGGGTCCAGCATGTCAGTCGCTTGACGGTGCTTTTCAGTGGTTTTCCAATTTCGTCATCAAAGCGTCAGAAACTGATCGTGATAGTTGTCCCTATAAACTGGGGGATCACCCGGACACTCCGGATCACACATGGCGGCATGGAGTGCCAAATCATCTGCAGACGTGTGAAGGCCCCCCCTGTTATTTCGTTGGGGCTAACTGCCAAGTCGCTGCATGGCCGGCCTCAACAAGGCTCGCATTGCGTTCGCAACGGCGCTATTGCTGAACGCTTCTCTTGGCCTGTGGGGACCACATGAAAGTCATCGTTCTCGGCGCCGGCATCATCGGCGTAACGTCTGCCTATCAGCTGGCGAAAGCCGGCCACGACGTGACAGTCATCGACCGTCAGCAGGCTCCCGCTCTCGAGACCAGCTTTGCCAATGCCGGCGAAGTCTCCTTCGGCTACTGCTCACCCTGGGCAGCCCCAGGCATTCCAATGAAGGCGATGAAGTGGTTGCTCATGGAGCATGCACCCCTGATCCTGCGTCCCAAAATCGATGCAGCCATGCTGTCATGGATGCTGAAGATGCTGTCGAACTGCACCTCCAAGCGTTATGCCATCAACAAGAGCCGGATGTTGCGACTGGCTGACTACAGCCGCGTATCGCTTGCTGCGCTGCGCACCGAAACGGGAATTTCCTATGACGAGCGCATGCAGGGCACGCTGCAGCTGTTTCGGACACAGCAACAGCTGGACGCTTCAGGCAAGGACGTCAAAGCGCTCGCTGCCGACGGCATCCCCTATGAAGTGCTCGACCGTGACGGCTGTGTTCGTGTGGAACCGGCACTCGCCCAGGTGCGCGACAGGATCGTCGGCGGGCTTTTGACCCCAAAGGATGAAACCGGCGACTGCTTCAAGTTTGCCAATGCGCTGGCCGCAAAGGCCGAAGCACTCGGCGTGCGATTTGCCTATGGCCATCATATACTGGGCCTGGACGTCGAAGGCGGACAGCTCCGAACAATTATTACCGACAAGCAACGATTTGCAGCTGATGCCGTCGTCATGGCGCTGGGTAGCTACTCCCCTATCCTGCTGAAGCCGCTTGGCATTTCCCTGCCCGTCTATCCGGTCAAGGGATATTCGCTGACCATCCCGATCACCGATGCGTCACGCGCGCCGGAATCCACCGTCATGGACGAAACCTACAAGATCGCCATCACGCGACTTGGCGAACGCATTCGCGTCGGTGGCATGGCCGAAATCTCTGGTTATACCAATGATCTCGGCCAGGCGCGGCGACGCACGCTTGAACATTCGGTGTCAGACCTGTTTCCCGGCGGCGATGTGTCGAAGGCAACATTCTGGTCCGGTCTGCGCCCGATGACGCCGGACGGAACGCCGGTGATCGGCCCGACGAAGATCAAGGGCCTGTTCCTCAACACCGGACATGGCACGCTCGGATGGACGATGAGCTCAGGCTCGGCAAGGGTGATTTCAGATCTCGTCAGTGGCCGCACCCCTGATATTGATGCGACAGATCTTGCGATCAGCCGTTACGCTTGACCTGAGGCAGCATCGGCAAAGGAGCCGGCGTCACGTCGGCACAAACAGCTTCACCAAATTTTCCGAGAAACCCGCACAAACGAAAAAGCCTGCCGCGGGAGGAGGTGCGGCAGGCTTTTCGAAATGATGAACAGCGACTGGGAGGAGGAGTGCCGCTGTCCCTACAGGCGCCCCTGGGAGGAGGAGTGGGTCGCCTGAAACACGAAGCTCTGCGGGAGGAGGTGCATTGCTTCGTTGAAATCCAACATACAGCATCGCCGTGCTTATAAAATACGCCTTGTTGCAGTGCAGCCATGCAGAAATAGCATTGCTCGAATGCGCCGGAATCATGCGCCCAAACCCACAAGGCGGCGGCACCCATTCCGCCAAAAAGCACCGACCGCACCGAGCACGAAAATCCCAAATGCAAAAACGCCCGCGTCATCAGCGGGCGTCGTGCAAACATGCGAAGATGTCTTCAGGCGTTAGCGAGCGTATGATGCACGGGCGACACTGTGGATGTCGGCGCGGCTGATACCGATGTCGGACAGTTCACGGCTCGACATGCGGCCAAGTTCGGCAACCGTCTGACGATACTTGCGCCAGTTATTAAAAGAGCGTGCTACGTTCATGATGATCCCCTTTCGTGAGGTCTCTTTGACGCCAGCAACCTTGCTTCAGTTCCAACGTCGTTTCGATGGTTGGAATATAGGCGCATGCCTGCCCCAACAAAAGTGACAAGCTCACAGGTCAGCCATGATCAGGACGCATGGATCATGCGTGGCACCTTGTTAGCCACGAAATCGATCGCACGCCGTCAGGCGCTTCATCGGCGGATCGGCATCTCCGTAGCGATAGATTTCGCTACGGAGAAAATGGAGTTCGTCCTCAAGCGCTTCTTCGCCAACCTCAACCCACCAGGATTTGGGGCGGCCATCGCTGCCATCAGACCACCGATAGCCGCGCGCCTTGAGATGGTCCTTCATGTCGAAGGGACTGCCTTCGGCATAGACGCGAACACGTGTTCGCTGACTGGATTCATAGAGTTCAGCAAATGCGGGTAACCGCCCCGCCGCCTCACGCGACAGCACTTCCAACAGCGCGAAACAGTCATCGACCGCTCGATGACCATCATGGAAATATCCGGCCTGATTGATCAGATAACCAAGCTTGGTGCCTTCAAACCCGCGCGACGACCAATCCACTTCAAAATTGGAGCAAGCCCAGGCCTTGGCTGCAAACATCGGCGAGAACGCCTCGCAGAAAGGACGGTCGAAACCTGCATTATGCGCGATAACCAGATCGGCAGGATCAATCAGCGCATACAATGCGGTCAGGTCGATCGACTGGCCGGCTACCATCTCGTCGGTAATCCCGGTCAGTTTGGTGATCTCGGCCGGGATAGGCACAGTTGGCTGCCGCAAACCGCCGTAGATGCCCGTAACATCTCCAATATTTCCGCAATGATCGAATGTGAAAGCGATGACGCCGATCTCGATGATCTCGTCCTTGCGCGCATTGAGACCCGTTGTTTCCGTGTCGAGAATGACGCCGCGCAACGGATATTCTGGACGCGCAACCGCCACGACCTGCCGCGGTTCAAGTTTCTTCAGCAGACGATATCGGCCGGTCTCGGACAGATGCCGAACCATGGCCTCTTCGCTCATTGCAGTTGACGGCTGATGCTTCCTCGGATTGGCCGGATGAACCTTGCCTGGAGCGGACCGGGGGCCGACATCTGCCTGCTGTGCGAACATATCAAACTGATTCGTCATGTCCTATTCTATGTGCTGAGGCTGCATCAATGTCACCACCGCCTCCACATCGATCCACTGCCGTTTGGCAAAAAGACCTGCCAAAGGAGCAGCCATAGCGGTTGCGCCCTCAACCCCAGCCAAGTGCCCGCCGGACTATTGCGTATTTCTGTCGGCCCACATCGAAACCTCCTTTGCCAGGATGTTCATATGGTCGGCAAACGAGAAGCCTGAGACGCTTTTGCGAGGCTTCAGATCGTGATCGCCGTCTTTGAGCCAGAGCAACTCGATCGTATGAGCCAAGTCATAGGTTTCGACTTCGTCACGTGTTCCAAACGGATCCCGCGTGCCCTGGACGATCAATGCCGGCGTTTCAAGATCGGCAAGATGAGCCGTGCGCAATTGTTGTGGCTTGCCGGTCGGGTGAAAGGGATATCCAAGACACAGGAGCCCTGCGACCCGTTTGGCGTCGAACAGATCATCTGCAACCAGGCTCGCCACACGGCCGCCCATTGATTTTCCGCCAATGATCAGCGGCCCATTTGCCTTGAGTTGCTCCACGGCCTGGCGATACTCAGTCATGAGCTTTTCTGCCACCGGCGGCGGGCGGCGGGCGGCCAAAACGCGCCTGGCCGCCATGTAGTCAAATTCGAAGCGGGCAACGCGAAAACCGGAGGAAGCCAGCGCTTGAGCAATGGCATTCATCGTCGCCGTGTCCATCGGCGCCCCTGCCCCATGGGCAAGCAGAATTGTGCCCCTGGCCTTGCTCGGACCATCAAACAGGAAACTGGTCATCCATCACCCGACTTTGTCCTAACCATGATCCGCATTGTTTCGCAGGGCCGGAATGAAGGGATGGATATGGATCGCAAACATCCCACGGCAACTAAATGTACCGCCCGGTACCTTAATTATGATTTCGTTAACATTTCCGGCCTAAAACGAGACCATTCATCAATGAAGGTTACTCTCATGGTCAGCGCAATTTCAAGTTCTGCAACCAGTATTCTGAGTTCAACATCCTCGTCCAGTTCCGCGAGCGATCTCGCATCGCTTGAGGCACAGCTTGCAGAAAAGCAGGCTGCCCTGTCTGAAACGGACGACGAGGAAGAAAAAGCCACGATTGAAAAGGCTATCGCGACATTGCAGTCCAAGATTGCAAAAATCAGCGTGACCGAAAGCAGCGATACGCAAACGACCACATCGACAAAAACCGAGGAGGAAGCTCCGCAGGAAATGTCCGGTGAAAGCGAACGGATCGGCACTAAGAATTTCGACGAAGACAGCGCCTTCGGCGACCGTACGGCCTATGTATGATTGCTCCTGCACCCTGGGGCGGCCAACGTGGCCGCTTCAGAGGACTTGATGGCAGGTGCGCTTGCTGATTGTCACCGGACCACCGATGCCAGACTAGCCATCTCGCCCGCTCCCTCCTGCATCTTCGCGATGAAGCAATGGGGCTTGCGGCTCAAAAAACAAGCTTAAATCAAATTCAGACTCTGAAAATTATTGGTACCATATAGTACTATCTTTATATTGGCTGGATGATTGTCAATCAGATGCTATGACAAGCGTATGAGCGACACCGAAACAACAGCCGTGCAACCCGCTGCAAAACGCAAGCGCGGCAGACCGAAAACGCATTCCGACACGGATCGGCGCTCGGACATTATCGACACGGCGCGCAAGACATTTGTCGAGCTGGGGTTTTCCGGGACTACGACGGATATTGTCGCGGCAAGATGCCGGATCTCCAAGCAGACGCTCTACCGTCTGTTTCCCTCCAAGTCAGACCTGTTTCTCGCCGTGGTTGCCGCACACCGGCAAATGATGCTTGATCTGCCGCGCCCTGTCGACGAAGACGCCCCCATCGACACCGTGCTGCAGAAGATCTTCATGATCGATATCGACGAAGCGGCCGAGAATGAGCGACAGGCCTTCATCCATATCGTCATGCGCGAAGGCGGACAGTTTCCCGAAATTGCTGAAATCCTGAGACGCGATGGAATCGATCGCTCACGCCAGATACTTGCAGACTGGCTGTCGGCCGAGGCCAAACGCGGAAAGCTGGTGATCGAAGATCCGCTCGGCAGTGCCCGGATGCTGATGGATTTGCTATTTGGCGCAATGGGCCCTAGGCGAGAAGACTTCAAAAGCAGAGCAGATCGCCGGCGCCACCTTGAACAGTGCATTGATCTTTTTGTTCGCGGAACACGGCCGTCCTGACACACAACTACCGAGACCTGCGTTGATCAGGTTTCGGACAAGTAGGTGCGGCAAGCCAGCATCGGCCGTAAATTTCGCATGATCAAGGACGAGCAGTCCCATCGATACGCGAGTATGTCTGGTGATAGGGCGGAGAAGAGAACTCCCTGCACGCCGACGCAATGGCGTCGAGCGCCTGTCTCCTATAGAATAGCCGCTGGAGCACACGCTCCGGGAGACGGAGCATGGAGCGCCATCTCGCAGCCATCCTGATTGCCGACGTCGTTGGCTACAGCCGTCTGAGCCAGATCGACGAGGAAGGAACGCGTGCCCGCTTTCAACGTGACATGGAGACCATTTTCGAGCCCGAGATCGCCCGGCACAACGGCCGGCTCGTCAAAACCATGGGCGACGGACTGCTGGTCGAGTTCCACAGTGTGGTCGATGCAGCCCGTTGCGCGGTCGCCGTACAGCAACAAAAGGCAAAAAAGGAAGCGCTAGCGTCACCCGAACACCGGCTCGATTTTCGCATCGGCATCAACCTCGGCGACATCATCGTCGAAGGCACGGACATCCACGGCGACAGCATCAACATTGCGGCCCGGATCCAGACGCTGGCAGAACCGGGCGGCATCGCCCTTTCGGGATCGGCCTATGATCAGATCAAATCAAGACTGCCGGTCGGTTTCACGTCTCTGGGCGAGCAGAAGGTCAAGAATATCGCCGATCCCGTTCGCATCTACCGCGTCCTGCTTGATCCGGCGGCCGCCGGAAAGACTGCTGAGGCCCGCAAACCGCGTCGCGTTCATCGTAGTCTGGCGACAGCCGCATTTCTGTTCGCTGTTGGCGGTGCGGGTATCTGGTTGCAACCCTGGACATTCATCCAGCCGTCTTTACTGAGCGATCGTTTTACCTATCCCCTGCCGGACAAGCCGTCGGTCGCCGTTCTGCCCTTCATCAATGTCAGCGGAGACAAGACCCATGATCATCTCGCCGATGGCCTGACAGACGATCTCATCACGGAACTGTCGCGGGTTTCCGGGTTGTTTGTCATCGCACGCCATTCGGTCTTCGCCATCACAACCACATCCGGCAAGGTTCAGGATGTCGCTGCCGAACTCGGCGTTCAATATGTGCTGGAAGGTACATTGCAGCAGGCCGGCGCAAGACTACGCATCAACGCCAAGCTCATCGACGCAGTGACCGGCCTATCGCTTTGGGCGGAACGATATGATCGCGAATATGCCAATATCTTCGCAGTTCAGGATGACGTGATCAGCAAGATCATTTCTGCCATGTCGGTCAAACTGAGTGAGGGAGAACGTCATCGGCTGGCCCGCATCCCGACCGAGAATCTCGAGGCCTATGACTATTATCTGAGAGCCGAACAGAAGGGGATTACCTATAGCGACGTCGAGACCTATCGCCAGACACTCTCGTTTTACCAGAAGGCGATCGACCTGGACCCGAAATTCGCCGACGCGCATGCAGGCATCGCACGGGTGGCTGTGGATGTCTGGCGCAACGACTACACCTATCTCTGGTCGGCCGCGGTTGCCCGAAAGATTGCCTATGATGCAGCAGGACAGGCATTGAAACTCGCCCCCGACAATGCGCGCGCGCTTGCGGTCCTGGCGCTTCTGCAACTGGTCGACGGCCGCAGCGCCGAGGCGATGGCTTCCGCAACGCAGGCTGTGGTGGCGCAACCAAGTGACGCTGAGGCTTTTGGCAACCTGGCACTAATTCTCGCGCATACGGAAAGACATGAAGAGGCAATCAGCGAGATGGAGAAAGCCATGCGGCTGGATCCTTCGCCATCGCCAAGCTTTCAATTGTTGGCCGGCATCGTCTTCTACACGGCCCACGATCTCGACAGAGCGATCCCTTTGATGGAGGCGGCCCGAGATGCCTTGCCGAATGCCGAACCCGTGCATGAGTATCTGGCCGCCGCATACATGGCCAATCGCGACAAGCAGCGCGGCGCTCAAGCAGCAACGCGACTGCTGCAGCTATTCCCCGACACCAACTTGACCTATTACAGCTATCTCTATGACTACTGGAACAGCGAGGACCTTCAATATCATCTGGCAGGCCTGCGCGCGGCCGGCATTCCGGAATGGCCTTTTGGTTTTGAAGGAAAGCCGGCAGACAAAATTAGTGAGGCAGACCTTCGCAAACTGGTCAGCGACAAGACCTGGATCGGCAAGCACAAGAACGGCACAGACTTCATTCAGCACTTCGACAAGGCCGGAAATACAGCCTATCGCAGCGCCAATACAAGCATTACCGGCATTGCCGAAATTCGCGATGGCCAACTGTGCGAAACATTCGGTGGCTCGTTCCTTGATCGCATGGTCTGCGGATATGTCTACCGCAATGGAGAGAACCGGTCACGCGGCGAGTATGTTCATGTCACCCCGCAGGCATTGAAGTTCTTTTCGCTTGCCCCAGCGGCTTGAACGACCTCGCACGATACAATCAATCAGTTCGAAGTACCCTTGCGCCAATCGGTCTGCAGCTTTTCCGAAACAAGCGTGTGCTGAACGTCAGCCCAATGCTGCTTCGAGTTGGCAACCTTCATCGGGTTCTTCTCGAAACCTTCGGCAGCCCCCGGATCGTAACTGATATAGAGCTTGCCCTCGATAATCCGCCAGGCTTTCGGGTCTATGTTGGTTGTCACCGTGCCAAGGGACACGCCATCTGCGCAATAGCCACCGTATTGGGGTGCGTATCTGGCTGGATCCTTGATGAAAAGGGCCATGTTCTCCGCGCTGGCAAAATGCCAGGTCGCGCCCAGCCAGTGGTGGGAATATGTCGCAGACCCTTCCATCGCCTGATTTTGCGTAAAGTAGGCGACCGGGTCGAAACCCTTGATCGCGACATCGCCAAAGTAACCCGTGTTGACGACATCTTCAGCAGCAATCGCCGGGGCAGCCAAGAGTAGAACCGCAGCAACCCCCGTCGCCATTGCAAGGCAAGCCGAGCGCGTTTTGCGTAACATCGCATCCTCCTTGTTCGCACCTCAGCTCACGTCCTCAAGCTGCAAGGCGCTATTTCCGTTTGATACATTCACCGTGTAGCCACTCGCCGACAATGGCGGCATCCTGACATGCAGCGCCAGCATTCAGCAACAATTGGGCCACGTCCCAATGCTCGCGCCAGCCGGCCTGGCTCAGCGGTGTAATTCCATTTCTTTCCTTGGCTTCAATGTCTGCCTTGTTTGCCAGCAGGAAGGCGACAATATCCGCATGCCCCTCTTCGGCGGCCGCATGGAGCGGCGACATCTGATAGAAATTGCGGGCATCGTTGATTGCAGCCCCTTTGGACACAAGCAGCATCACCACATCCAGTTTACCCGCATATGCAGCCGCATGCAGGGCAGTCAGGCCACCCTTGTTGCGGGTTTCGATGTCGGCACCGCGTTCCAGAAGAAACGCAGTCACATCGGCGTGCCCGGCAAGTGCCGCCAGAAGCAGCGGTGGCTCGCCTGCGCTGTCGGGCGCCGCCAGATCATGATCTTGGGTCAGCATGCCTTTTACAGCATCCAGATCACCGCTTTTGGCAGCGTCGTGCAGTGGACCAGCCACAGCTGTGGCAACCCACAGCGTTGCAACTTGCACAAAAATGTAAAAAATCCTCATCGCGCCCTCCGATCTGTCATTGGTTCGATCAGTGCGGACAAGAAAAGAGTATACCGCATAGCGACCACTTGGACAATGACGAGAGAAGACGGATGGCAACTTGATCCGAACGACCGAATACCCCACGCGCGTCTTCGATACGCAAAATCCGGTAGTGGTGGCGTCTGATCAAACATGGGGTGACTTGGAGGCCCTTGTTGTAGGTGCTCTGGACGCGGCGTATAGAATAGCGTTGACAGTGTCTTCAGGCGGGATTTGATCAACGTGACTATGAAATACTCCGATACAAGCGCTCCTGGCGAACGCCTGAAGATCGGCTTCGTCCTGTCCAAGTCCTTTACGCTTTCGGCCTTTTCGCTGTTTGTCGATACGCTTCGGCTTGCGAGCGACGAATTTGACAGGTCAGGGCGTGTGCTTGCAGACTGGGAGGTTCTCGGCAGCACACGCCACCTGATCATGTCCAGTTGCGGCGTCAAAGTCGCGCCGACGTCCGACTTTGTCGATCCGAGCCAGTTTCACTATATTGTGGTCGTTGGTGGCCTGCTGAACAGCGAGACGCCCATAGACCAGGAAACCGTGAGCTTCCTGAAAGCTGCCGCGACGAAAAATGTGCGACTGATCGGCGTCTGCACCGGCTCGTTCATCCTGGCCGAGATCGGCCTGATGAAACAACATCAGACATGCGTCAGCTGGCTGCACTATCAGGCGTTTCGAGACCGGTTCCCCGACCATCAGGTTCGATCCGACCGTATATTCAATCTTGACCGCACGCGCGGCTCCTGTGCCGGCGGCAGTAGCGCGGCCGACATGGCCGCCTCGATCGTCCAGCGACATATCGGTCACGATGCAGCCCGCAACGCGCTTGAGGTTCTCCAAATTGAGAGAGCGCGTACCGCGCTGGAAATCCAGCCCCGCAGACCGCTCGAGATCGCGTCGGAAGATGCGCGCATCCGGGCCGTGCTGATCATGATGGACCGGCATATCGAGGGCACGATAACGATACCGGAACTGGCACGCTCGGTCGGCCTGTCGAGACGGCAGCTCGAACGGCTATTCCTCAGCGAAACCAACAGTACGCCCGCACTGGTCTATCGCAGGGTCCGGCTGGAACGAGCCAAGCAGGTGCTTCTGCAATCAAAAGCGCCACTGATCGAAATCGCGCTCGACACGGGCTTTGAAAACGCGTCGCACTTCTCGCGCGCCTTCAAGCAGACCTTCGGCCAGACCCCGACCCAGCTGCGTGCATCCATGGCAGATTAGCCACGGCTCGGATCATATCCAATTTCCGCGCCGCATCGCCCTGCTCCATCTCTCCCTAATCTCGCCACCCTGTGATCTTTTCGATCAGTCGGCTTGCCCCTTCATCTGCCTGTCGTATCAGATGGATTTCAACCTGGTACGCTGTTCGAGCTTTTCCGCCGCTTCTTTCCGCTCGCTGTAGCGATCCGTCAGATAACCCGATACGTCTCGCGTCAGGAGCGTGAACTTCATCAATTCCTCGCAGACATCCACGACGCGGTCGTAATAGGAAGATGGCTTCATCCGTCCAGACTCGTCGAACTCCTGATAGGCTTTCGCCACCGACGACTGGTTCGGGATGGTGATCATCCGCATCCAACGGCCGAGAATACGCATCTGGTTGAGTGCATTGAATGACTGCGACCCACCGGACACCTGCATCAGAGCCAACGTTTTGCCCTGTGTCGGGCGCAGGGCACCTATGGAAAGCGGGATCCAGTCGATCTGCGCCTTCATGACACCCGTCATCGCACCATGGCGCTCCGGGCTAACCCAGACCTGTCCCTCCGACCAGCCCGACAATTGCCGGAGCTCCTCGACCTTGGGATGTGTAACGGGCGCACTGTCGGGCAGCGGCAGGCCATCCGCATCAAAGATGCGAACATCGGCACCGAGATGTTCCAGCAGACGGCGAGCTTCATGCGCGAGAAGACGGCTGTAGGATAGCGGACGCAGCGAGCCATAGAGGATGAGAATACGCGGCTTGTGCGTGGACAACCCCCGCCGCAGGGCGTCGCTGTCCGGCAGGTGAAGATGATCCATGGCAGCAACAGGCAGATCAGACAACGCGCTTCCCCCTCTCGTCCAGCAATGGCGCACCGTCCTCCTTTGAAAAGGGTCCGGAGAATGCATCCTCGGGCAGTATATCCAGGACGATCTCGGAAGGGCGGCACAGCCTTGTGCCCAGTGGCGTCACCACGAAAGGGCGATTGATCAGGATTGGCTGATCGAGCATTGCATCGATCAGCTGGTCGTCGGTGAGCGCCGGATCGTCCAGGCCGAGCGCCGCATAGGGCGTTCCTTTCTGGCGGATCGCGTCGCGGACCATCAGTCCTGCGTCAGAGATCAAATTTACCAGTTTCTCCCTCGATGGCGTTGCTTTCAGGTATTCGACCACCGTGGGCTCGATACCGGCATGGTGGATCAAGGCCAGCGTATTGCGCGAAGTCCCGCAGTCGGGATTATGATAGATGGTCACGTCCATAATCAGGCTTTCCTCTCTACGGCAGCATTGCGGGAGACGGCAGGCGCGCGTTCGTACCAGTCCTTGGAACGGTTCACGATCCACACGACCGAAAGCATGACCGGCACCTCGATGAGAACGCCGACGACCGTTGCTAGCGCCGCACCGGAATTGAAACCGAACAGGCTGATGGCTGCTGCCACCGCGAGTTCGAAGAAATTGGACGCACCGATCAAGGCGGAAGGACCAGCCACGCAATGTTCCTCGCCCGACCAACGGTTGAGCAAATAGGCAAGACCCGAGTTGAAATAGACCTGAATGAGGATCGGAACGGCGAGCAGTGCAATAATACCCGGCTGCTCGATGATTTGCTCGCCCTGAAAACCGAAGAGCAGGACAAGTGTCGCCAGCAGGGCTACCAGCGACAGAGGCTGGATACGGGCAAGCAGGCCATCCAGACGGACGGGTGAACCGTCGGACAGCAAAGCCCTGCGAACAATCTGGGAAATGATCACCGGGATGACGATGTAGAGCACGACCGACAGGATCAGTGTATCCCAGGGAACCGTAATGGCTGAAAGCCCCAGCAGCAGCGCCACGATCGGCGCGAAAGCGACGATCATGATGGCATCATTCAGCGCCACCTGGCTCAAGGTGAAATGCGGCTCCCCCTTGGTGAGGTTCGACCAGACGAAAACCATGGCGGTACACGGGGCGGCGGCAAGTATGATCAGGCCCGCGATGTAAG
The DNA here is from genome assembly GCF_902706095.1 of Rhizobium sp. 18065. GTDB lineage: Bacteria > Pseudomonadota > Alphaproteobacteria > Rhizobiales > Rhizobiaceae > Allorhizobium. The sequence continues at coordinate 113,523 of NZ_CACSJP010000003.1, read as the reverse complement.
AATCGATCTGCGTCTCCGGCAGATACGGCCTGAAGAGCCAGCCGATGAACAACCACCCGAGAAGTGCCATCGAAAAAGGCTTGACGGCCCAGTTGATGAAGACCGTGATGCCGATCCCACGCCAGTATCGCCCGACATGGCCAAGCGCGGTAAAGTCGATCTTCAGCAGCATCGGGATGACCATCAACCAGATCAGCACGGCGACGGGCAGATTGACCTTGGCAACCTCCAAGCCGCCTATGGCCTGAAACACGCTTGGAACTGCGTGACCAAGTCCGATGCCCGCGATGATGCAGAGAGCGACCCAGACGGTCAGATAGCGTTCGAATGTGGACATTTCAGGCAACCTTCCCATCGGATGAGGTCGAGCCATCCATACTGCCGATCTGCTTGAGCCGGGTCTCCAGCGCAAGCTTGTCGATCGATGCCAGCGGCAGGCTGAGAAATGCCATGATGCGGTTCTTCAGGAAGCGGGCAGCCTGGGCAAAAGCCTGTTGCTTGTCGAAATCGGCGCCCTCTACCGCTGCAGGATCCTCGACGCCCCAATGGGCCGTCATCGGGTGACCGATCCACACCGGGCAGGCCTCACCTGCAGCATTGTCGCAGACGGTGAATATAAAATCGAACTCGGGCGCATCCTGACCGGCAAACTCATCCCAACTCTTCGACCGGAAGCCCTCATGCGGATAGCCGAGCGCAGCCAGCGTCTTGAGGGCCAACGGATGAACTTCCCCCTTGGGATGGCTTCCAGCCGAGAAGGCCTTGAACTGGCCCTTGCCTTCCGTGGCAAGAATGGATTCGGCCAGGATGGAGCGTGCAGAATTGCCCGTGCATAGGAACAGCACGTTGAAGACCTTGGTCATGGCTCTTTCTCTCGATGTTCAGGTTGTGGAGTGCGCGGTCTCTGGCAGAGGGCAGCACGGTGTCAGATCGGCAATAAGCGGCGCGCAAAGATTGGCATTGCCGCCGCAGCAGTCTTGCAAAAGGTAGAGGATCAGGGCGCGAAACGTTTCCAGGTCCGCGCGGTAGATGATCGACCGGCTTTGCCGCTCGCCCGTGATCAAACCGGCATTCGTCATGATCGAAAGATGCGCCGACATGGTGTTCTGCGGCACATTGGCCAAGCGCGCCAACTCGCCGGCAGCCACTCCGTTTGGCTCGCTGGCCACAAGCAAGCGAAAGGTCTGCAGCCGCGTCGGCTGGGCGAGCGCGGACAGCGCCATGATCGTTTTATTCTCATCCATATATCCAGAATATTGGATACTTTGACTTTGTCAATTGCCATTCTGCATGTCGGAGCGCGCGGCACCCAGATCTTTTGCTGAGAATAGATGCTCGTGAGAAACGCCCGAACCAGTGCGGCCCTAAATCTTTGGAGATTTGGTCATGGATATCGGGGCAGAAATCAGATGGCTATTCGCCGCAGTCTTCGGTTTTGCAAAAGCTGTTATAGAGCGTGTTGACGATCTGACGCGCTGGATCACTTTCGATCCGGTACCAGACAGTCTGGCCATCCCGACGCGCGGCAATGATCCGGTCGCGCCGGAGCAAAGCCAAATGCTGCGACACCGTCGAATCACGAATTCCGAGGAATTCAGCCAGTTGCCCGACGGAATGCTCGCCGTCCGCAAGACGGCACAATATCAGCAAACGGTAACGGTTGGACAGCGACTTGAGCAATTCGCTCGCAATCTCCGCCCCGGCTTTCATGGCTTCCGGATCAATCTTCATAGGTACGAATATACAGACACCATGTGTGATTTCAAGTGGATCTGCACAACGTCGGCAGCAACAGAAGCCCGTAGGACTATGTCCTGCCGCGTCGCCGGACCCAATATCGTTGACTTTCATTTCATTTAATCGTATATACGAATTATCGTATATTTGTAGTTTACACTGTTGGCGCGCACGTACCGGAATTCTTCGAAGGCCAGATGATCGGCGCTGGCTCGCAGTTGCTGAAGGCTCCGCGCGTCTTGCGTGAGCCTATGACTGCGGATCAGGACCCCGCCCGTCTCAATAACCGACATAGGAGGCAACACATGAGCATTCGAACGATCGATCCCAATTTTCACGTCACGGGCCAGATCAAGCCTGGAGCGATGCAGGACGTGGCCAGGCTCGGCTATAAGACCGTCATCTGCATGCGACCTGACAAGGAAGGGTTTTTCCAGCCGACATTCGCGGAATTGGAGATGGCGGCAAAAGCAGTTGGCATCAAGGCGCATTATATCCCGGTTGTGCCGGGTGCGATTACGCCAGCCGACCTGAGCGCACTCAAAGCTGTCCTCAGCGAAACATCCGGCCCCGTTTTGGCGTATTGTGCTTCGGGCAATCGTTGCGCAAGCGCATTCGAGATGTGCAAGCGAGCATGACCCTGAACCGGCGGGCTGAGCGAACTCGCCCATTCGCCAATCAGGCGCCAGAGCTCAGCCGACGAGTTTTGCCGCGATCGCAACAAAAAACAGGAAGCGAGCGCCCGCCAACCCAGCGATTGGCGGGCGATTGTCGTCATGGGTCCAGCTTGATGGCCTTGAGCTTATCGATGCCAAGCGCTTGTAGCGCCAGCCGTTCATAGAACGGCTCGGATTTGCCCAGGCGCACCTTGTAAAGGAAGTATTTTTCGAAACCTATCTTCGCGGCATGGACCCACTTCCCCGACGAGGACCAATTGACATTGCGCGGGGGGATCTGCGGCTGGGCGACGAAGGCGATGCCGCCATCGCCGAAATCGGCAAGGCAGACTGCGTTCCAAGTACCTTCGGCATTCGGCTTTTCGCCCCTGACCAGGCGCTCGATATTGTGGGCAGTGGCAGTGACCATCGATTCAATCATGAAGCCGGTCTTGGGGACACCGATCGGCACGGGTGTCTTGCCCATCGGCGGGATCGCCACGCAGACGCCGACCGAGAATATATTGGGATACCGGCCGTTCTGCTGGTGCCTGTCGACCAGGATGAACCCGCGTGGATTGGTCAGTCCCTCGATGTCGCGTACGGCCGACACGCCACGGAATGCCGGCAGCATCATCGTGAATGCTGCTGGAACCTCATGCACAGCCTTGGTCGACCCGTCTTCGTTCAACTCTTCGGCGATCACTTTTCCTTCTTCGAACCGCTGGACCTTCGCATTGGTGATCCACTTGATGTGATGGTTGCGCAGTTCACTCTCCAGCAGGCCCTTGGTATCGCCCACACCGTCGAGGCCGAGATGGCCGATATAGGGTTCCGATGTGACGAAGGTCATCGGAACCCGGTCACGTACCTTGGCATCGCGCAGCGCCTTGTCGAGAATGAAGGCGAATTCGTAGGCTGGACCGAAGCAGGAAGCACCCTGAACCGCACCGATGACCACCGGGCCGGGATTGGCGATCAGCCGGTCGACCGCCAGCTTTGTCTCCAGCGCATGGTCGATATGGCATACTGACTGGGTAAAGGCCTCTGGGCCAAAGCCGGGGATCTCATCGAAGGCTAGTTCCGGACCGGTGGAGATGACCAGATAGTCGTAGCTGACCGAGGAACCGTCCAGCAGCTGAATGCGGTTTTCTTCCGGGATGAGCCGTTCTGCCCCTTGCGGCTTCAGCGCGATGTTGCGCCTGGCACATGCCGGTTCAAGATCGACTTCAATCGCCTCACGGTCGCGCCAGCCGACCGCAACCCAGGGGTTGGAGGGCACGAAGGAATAGGTCGATCCCTTGCTGATCAGGATGACATTATCCTCCTTGCCGACACGATCCCTGATTTCATAAGCCATGATGGTGCCGCCAAGCCCGGCACCCAGTACCACAATATTTGCCATACGTGTCTCCTCCACGCTAAAGTTCACACATATATATATACGATCTAACGTAGATTAGAAGGCAATACTTTCTGACTACACAGGCGTCAGTATGGGCCCGGGCACGGAGGCGCACGTCGCATCCGCCGACCTCATATCAGACGCTACAGGACGTTGATCCGCCCCTGGCAACCCTTGAGCCATCCTGCGCTTCGTAAAAGTCTCGTGATGCGAGCGGGGCAGACACCGCGCTCGGGAACAATGGCATTGGAGGTTGACAGTTTGCCGAGGTCAGCACAATGGAGTGCGCGCGCATGTTCAGGCGGAAAAGTCGGGCTGCACATTCATGCCGACGTTCATCCTGCGCATCTCAAAGCCGCGCCTGGACATGTGACCCTGACCCGCATGTGTCATGCTGAAGAAAATACCGGATCCTGATTGGGGACGAAACGTGCCTTCGACGCTGAAAGCCGCCTTGTGGCGCACCGGCCTCTTGCGACTGCTGATCGCGCCCGGCCGGTTCAGAGCCTTTGCTCGCCAGAGTGAACTCGGAATTGTCCTGCTTGGCGCTATAGTTGGCGTACTCGCCGGTCTCGTTGTCGTCGCGATGAGTGCCATCGCCCGCCTGCTGCATCAGGCGATATTCCGCATCGAAGTCGGCGAGCGCCTGAGCAGCGCCGCCTCGCTCGACACGACCACCATCCTCATTGCACCGATCGTTGGCGGCATCGTGCTCGGGCTCATCCATCTGGTGCTCGCCTATCGGCGAAAGAGGCCGATGGTCGATCCGATTGAAGCCAACGCCCTACACGGAGGACGCCTGTCTCTCACGGACAGTATCATCGTCTGCGTACAGAACCTGATTTCCAATGGATTTGGCGCCTCTGTCGGCCTCGAGGCAGGCTATACGCAGCTGTCATCCGGCTTCGCATCGAAGATCGGCGTGGCGATGAAATTGCGCCGCGGCGACTTGCGCATTCTGGTCGGTTGTGGTGCCGCCGGCGCGATCGCAGCGGCTTTCAATGCCCCTTTGACCGGAGCTTTCTATGCTTTCGAGTTGATCATCGGTTCCTACAGCATTGCCAGCCTGACGCCGGTGATCGCGGCATCCCTGCTGGCGAGCAGTGTTGCGCGACTGTTCGTTCCGAGCAGTTTTCTGATCAATGCCGCGTCATTCGGAACGGTGATCCCGACCGACTACATGCCGGCACTGCTGCTTGGCCTTCTGTGCGCCGGCGGCGGCATCCTCCTGATGACCGGCGTGTCGATGGTGGAGGAGGTGTCGCGCAAAAGCTCCCTACCTCAGGCCATCCGCCCGGCCCTTGGCGGCATTGCCATCGGCCTTCTCGCCCTCGTTTCTCCGCAGATCCTGTCAGGTGGGCACGGCGCGCTTCACCTCAACCTCGACCAGGACCTGACCATTCCGGCACTCGGGTTTCTGCTGTTGATGAAGTCACTTGCCTCCGCAGTCTCGATCGGATCCGGATTTCGCGGCGGGCTGTTTTTCGCCTCGCTGTTTCTCGGCGCCCTGCTCGGCAAGATCTTTGCTCTGACCGGGATGTGGCTGGTCCCCGGATCCGTGCTGACCCCTGCCGTCTATGCGATTATCGGCATGAGCTGTCTTGCCGCTTCCGTGATCGGTGGCCCATTGACCATGACGTTCCTGGCGCTCGAGGTGACGGGGGATTTCTCGATCACCGCCCTGACGCTTGCAGCCGTCATCACAGCCTCTTTGACCGTGCGCAACCTGTTCGGCTACTCGTTTGCGACCTGGCGTTTTCACCTGCGCGGTGAGAGCATCCGAAGCGCTCATGATGTCGGCTGGATCAGAAACCTGACCGTCGACAAATTGATGCGCCCCGATGTGAAGACGGCGACGGCCGGCGTGTCGCTGGCGAAATTCCGCGAAAGCTTTCCCCTCGGATCGACCCAGCGCGTCATAATCGTTGATGATGACGGAAAATACGTCGGCATCGTGCTCGTGCCCGAGGCCCATTCAAGCCTGGTAGTCGATACAGATGGCGGGATCCTGGACCTGATCCGCTTCAGGAATTCCTTCCTGCTTCCGACCATGAACGCCAAGCAGGCAACCCGGATCTTCGAACATGCCGAGAGCGAAGCCCTGGCCGTGCTCAGCAACAAGATCGAACAACAGGTGATCGGCCTGCTGACCGAAAGCTACACGCTGCGCCGCTACAGCGAGGAGCTCGACAAGAGGCGACGCGAGGTATCAGGCGAGACCTGAGGCAGTGCCTCCCCTGTCATCCTGATGCAAGAAGCGGGCGTGCCTTGTGGTGACGTCAAGGCTCGGCCTGATTGGGCGAAAGCGCAAAAATTGCCAGATGCTCGCCGCGCCCCCCGAGGGGTTCATGGCCGACCTCATGCCATCGGCTCGGCTGGTCCGTTCGCATTATAACAGCTTGTGACGCCAAAATTGCGGTGCCGAAACGCTTGGTGGCCTGTTCGATCTTCGCGGCGACGTTGACCACGTCGCCCAGCACGGTGAACTCAAGTCGCCGCTCATCGCCGACAAGCCCGCAATAGACTTCGCCAGTGTGGATGCCGATGCCGACCCTGATTGGGGGATCGAAATGCCGCTTTGCATTCCACTGGTCGACAAGCGCCAGAAGCCGCTCGGCGCATGCGATGGCGCGCATGCAGTCGTCTGTCTGCGGATCAGGGACGCCGAAGACAAGCATTGCCCCGTCTCCGATGAACTTGTCCACCACACCACCGGTTGCCTCCGCTGATCGCATCACCCGCCGGCGAAATGACGACACGAACACCGAAAGACGAGAGGGATCCATGTTCTCCGCATAGGCGGTGAACCCTCTTATATCGACAAACAGCACGGTTGCTGGCTGGCGACGTCCCAGACGCCAGTCGCTTGCCAGATCGTCTTGCCCAACCAGCGGCGCGACCTCGGCAGGCAGAAAACGTGCAAGATTAGCGCGCCGCGTGGTCTCCCCAACGGTGCGCATCAGCAGGCGCCGTGAGCGCGCCATCGCAAGCGCCGTGATCAGGCCGATCAACGCGAGTAGCACGGCACGCATCAGGTAGGGCGGCAAGGAAAATAGGCGCGCGAGATCAGTTTCCAGGCCGGGAGGAAAAGCCCCCGGCTCGGTGGCCAGGAATGGTTCAAATCCAAGCACCCAGGCGACACCGAATACGGCAATCATGGTTGCCAGCGTCGCCCAGACTTGAACAAGCGCACGGTATCGGAGAGCGCCGACCGCGAGGATCAATGGAAAGACCCAAATGGTCGGTATCGCCGCGATCCAGTTGCCGCCAAGCCCCACGCGTTCCAGGCCGAAATAGAGGCCGGCACCAAGAAAGACAGCGTCTGCCGATACGAGAGCAAAGGCCATCCAGGGCCTGAACCAGTGCCCCGACGCAAGAATGAACGAAATAACGCCCAGCAACAGCAGGGCCAGAACCGCGCTCATCGGCATGAAACGAACGAGCGCCAGCCGGTGCGGCTCTGTGAGCACCGCAGCACCCGTCGAAACGACAAGGCCGCTGGTGAACAAGGTGAGAGCCAGTACGATCCGGACCCAGCCGAGCGTATATTCCGCCTCGATTTCCGATTCCCGGACAAGGTTCTCGACCGAGGCGGACAGCGTAGATGAATGTCCGTCTCTAGATTGGGCCGCACCCGACTGAAACTTCCACCGCAATTGCTCTCTCCCGCAACATTGACCTAAAACACACGGCTTCGTCGGGATTTCCCAGACAGCATGGGCTTGTTGCCATATCGGCACCAATCTGCCGCGTTGTCAGTTCGCATGGCATGTCCGCCGGCCGCGACAATCTCCATTGCTTAATCTCGAGCAGCTATGCTGTCACGCCGCGGCGGCCTGAACCGATCCGTCGTATCGGGCTATCCTTCGTATGGAGAACCGCCCGACCGGTTCCCCGACTTACGTGCGCAGCACCCGGTAAATTGCCGGGATGACAAGCACGGTCAGCAAAGTCGACGAAATAAGCCCGAACAACAGGGAGATCGCCAGCCCTTGAAAAATAGGGTCCGTCAGGATCACGGCGGCCCCGATGATGGCAGCAAGCGCCGTCAGCAGGATCGGTTTGAAACGGATTGCCCCAGCCTCGATCAGCACCTCGGTGAACGGCCGCCCCGCCTTGTCCGCATGACGGATGAAATCGACCAGCAGGATCGAATTGCGGACGATGATGCCGGCAAGTGCAATGAAACCGATCATCGATGTTGCCGAGAACGGCGCACCGAACAGCCAGTGGCCGCCCAGAATGCCGATGAAGGTCAAGGGGACCGGCGTGAGGATGACCAGCGGCACCTTGAACGAGCCGAACTGCGCGACCACCAGAATATAGATGGCAAGCAGCGCAATGATGAAAGCCGCCCCCATGTCGCGGAACGTGACCCAGGTGACCTCCCATTCGCCATCCCAAAGCAAGGTTGTCTGCTTGTCGCTATCGGGCTGCCCATGCAGCGCAATGACCGGCTTGGCCAGACCTGTCCAGTCCTGAGCGTCGATGGCCTGCTGCACGGCCAGCATCCCATAAAGCGGCGCCTCAAAGGAACCGGCAAGCTCCGCAGTGACCATTTCGGCGGCGCGCCCATTGTGGCGGAAAATGGGATAGGATGTCTTCTCGTCGACGACGCGCACGACATCGCCAAGTTCCACCACATCCCGGTCGCCCGGCAGGGCGTTGCTCGGAAGCGGGGTGGCAAGAAAGCGCTCGTCGAGCGTCTTTTCGCCCTTGGCGCGCTCAATTTTGATGGGGAATGGCTGACGCCCATCGCCGCGGTGGGAATATCCGATCGTCTTGCCACCACTCAGGATCGCGATCGTGTCGAACACGTCGCCTTCCTCGACGCGGAAGAACTCGGCGTCGTCTGTCGATACCACCAGCCTCTTGCGTGGGGCCTGGACACCGTAGGAATTGTCGATATCGACGATGAAGGGCACGCTGCGGAACGCCGTTTCCACCTTCTCCGCAACTTTTCTGCGGGTCGCTGCGTCCGGCCCATAGATCTCGGCGAGCAATGTCGCCATCACAGGCGGGCCCGGCGGAGGCTCAACGACTTTCAGGCTCGTGCCGGCAGGTACATCGGCCTCGCCAAGCCGCTTGCGGATTTCGAGTGCAATCTGGTGGCTCGTGCGCTGACGATCGGCCTTGCCGGCAAGATTGATACCGACATCGCCCTGATAGGACGCGGATCTGAGATAGGCGTGCCGCACCAGCCCGTTAAAATTGAAAGGTGCCGCTGTGCCGGCATGTGTCTGGACCGACATCACCTCCGGCATGTCGAGGACGATGCGCGCGACCATCTGCGCCACCGCGTCGGTTGCCTCGACAGAGGAACCTTCCGGCAGGTCGATCGTCACGGCGAGCTCCGACTTGTTGTCAAACGGCAGAAGCTTGACGGTGACATGCTTGGTATAAAACAGCGTCAACGAGCCCAGCGTCAGCATGCCGACGGCGAGAAGAAAGACCCAGCTCCTGGCCTTGGAGGCAAGGATCGGACGGGCGACCGCTGAATATATCTGGCCGAGGCGACCGCCCTGATGGGTTTCCTGCGCATGAAGCGGCGCATTGCCGGCAACCTTCAGCATCAGCCAGGGCGTGACCATGACCGCCACGAAGAATGAAAATATCATCGCAGCGGAAGCATTGGCCGGGATCGGGCTCATATATGGCCCCATCATTCCGGACACGAACAGCATTGGCAGCAATGCTGCAACGACCGTGAGGGTCGCGACGATCGTCGGATTGCCAACCTCGGCCACGGCATCGATGGCCGCCTGGCGACGGGAGCGCCCATCGTCCATTGCCCAGTGGCGGGCGGTGTTCTCGATGACGACGATGGCGTCGTCGACCAATATCCCGATCGAGAATATCAGGGCGAACAAAGAGACGCGGTTGAGCGTGTAGCCCATCAGCCAGGAGGCAAACAAAGTCAGGAGAATGGTCACTGGAATGACGATAGCCACCACCATGGCTTCGCGCCGGCCGATGGCGACCCAGACCAGAGCAATGATCGATAGCGTTGCCAGTCCCAGATGAAAGAGCAGTTCGTTTGCCTTTTCATTGGCTGTTTCGCCATAGTTGCGCGTCACCTCGATCGCCATGTCTTCGGGGATCAGGCTGCCATGCAGGCTCTCAACCTGCCTGAGGATGTTTTCTGCAACCACAACAGCGTTCGATCCGGCGCGTTTGGCGATTGCAAGTGTTACTGACGGCACACGCTCGATGCCCGCATCGGATCGGCGCACCGTAGACACCAGCGCTTCGCTGGTGTCGGTGGCAAATTCGATCCGAGCCACGTCGCGGACATAGACCGGGCGGCCGTCGCGGGATGTGAGCAGGAGGTTTCCGATCGCCACCGGTGACGACAGGGTTTCTCCCGCCATGATATCGATCTGCCTGCCCTGGTCGCGGACTTCGCCAGCGGGCACGGCACTATTGGCACCCTCTACCTTGCTGGCCAATTGCTGCAAGGTGATACCGTAGAGTGCCAGCTTTTCCGGTTGCGGCGAGATGCGGATGATTTCTCCCGCCTCTCCGACCAGATAGGTCAGGCCGACATCCTGGATCTTGGCAATCTCGGTGCGCAGTTCGCGCGCGACGCGGGTGAGATCATTCGGCGTGATCCTGCCAGCTGCTTCGGGCTTGGGCTGCAGGGTCAAGGCGACGATCGCCACATGGTCGATACCGCGACCGACAATCGCCGGCTCCGGTATTCCGACCGGAATACGATCCAGATTGGCCCGGACCTTTTCATGGACGCGCAGTACGGCGGCATCGGAAGACGTGCCGACGACAAAGCGCGCCGTCACCATGATGCGATTGTCCATCGACTGGGAATAGACATGGTCGACACCGTCAATGCTCTTGACGATCGTTTCCAGCGGTTCGGTCACCAGCTTGACGGCATCTTCCGCCTTCAGGCCCGCCGCCTGCACGATGATGTCCACCATCGGCACGGAAATCTGTGGTTCTTCCTCCCGCGGAAGCGTCAACAATGCCACAAGCCCCATGGCAAATGCCGCCAAAAGGAAGAGTGGCGTCAAAGGGGACTGGATGAATATGCGGGTCAGGTTGCCGGCAATGCCGAGTGTACGCGATTGGTTTTGTTGTTCATTCATTTCAGATGACCTTGTGGCCTCAGCCGCGGGATCAGCGTGACTGCTGCGATCTTCTCCATCCTGGGTCACGGGATCACCACGACATCACCGGCGGACAGACCCGAAAGGATCTCGACGCTCGACACACCATCAACGCGGCTGGTTTCCCCCGTCACGACGACGCGTTCAACGGGCTTTTGCGCCTGTATGACCGTGACGAAGTCGAGCCCCGATCGGGTTTCCACAGCATTTGACGGTATCAGCAGCGCGAGCCGCTCACCGACCGGCACTTCGACCAGGACCCTGGCGTTGACAAACTCGGTGCTGATATCCTTCACCTCAACATCGGCGATCACACGGCCACTCTCGATCTGGGGATAGATCTTGACCAGCTGTCCTTCGCGCAGTTCATCGCCGGCATCGATACGGATGGCCGCTCCCTGTTTCAGAGACAAGGCGTGGCGTTCCGGGATTGCGAGTTGCAGGAAAAATCCGCCGCCGCCAATATTGACGATAACTTCGCCCGGAAGGACGACGGCATCACGCGTGACAGGGACCTTGAGCACCCTGCCCGCGGTTGGCGCCAGAACATCGCCCTCCTGGGACTGCGCAACCGCCACCAGCCTCTGGGCTTGCGCCGCAGCGATCTGATTGCGGATGACATCCACCTCGGTCCTCAATTGATCCAGGCGTTGCGACGTGGTCGCACCGCTCTTGATCAGTCTCTCTGCGCGCTCCACTTCCAGGAGCGCATTCTTCAGCGATGCGTCCAGCCCGAGAAGCTGCGCCTCGACCGCGCGGATCTGGAAACTGAGCTTGTCGTCCTTGACGACGGCGACCACATCGCCGGCCTTGACGAGGTCGCCTTCCGTCACCTTGAGCTCCGTGACGGTACCGCCGATCCTGGCGCGCGCCAAAACGCTGTCACGCGCTTCGACCTGACCATAGACAGCCTTCATCTCGGCGACACTGGTGGGCTTCAGGAGAAGTTCGCCGGCGTGGGCCACAAGGGGCAGGAAACACAGGGCAAGAATGCCAGTGGTGAAGAAGCGCATCATGACGATCATCCCGTTGGAAGGCATTCGCTCAGAATGCAGGACCGGATTTTACCCCGATTTTTCTGAACAGCATTGCGGCAGGACAAAAGCCGGTGACCGAGGACTGAATAAGATTGACGCCCACAAAAACTGTGAGCCAGACGAAGCCGGGATGGACGAAATGGCTGAGAGCCAGCGAAACCAGAACCATGATGCCGGCAAATGCGAGAACGGCACGATCGATGGACATAGGAAACCTCCTTGTTTATATTATTCGTATCTACGTCTTTATGTATATATTATGTCGCCCATGTCAATGGGTGATCAGACCCCCACAGTCGTTAGCGATGCCCGCAGATGAATGCGGACCACCTGCCAGCGTGAACAGTCAACGTTCCGCCACGACGACGGATCGCGACATGTCATTGAAGCGAAGGAAAATTAGTCGCGTTGGATGGATCAATGCGGGATCACGCGCGTTACCGCCGTTACTCCATGTCGTTAACAACACATGCTTGCAGCGCAAAAGGGAAATGCCGTGAAGTTAACGCGTAACGGAACAACAGTTCTGGTTGTAGAAGATGACGCCCTGCTGCGCATGGATATCGTCATGTCTCTGGAGAGCGAGGGCTTCACGGTCCACGAGGCATCGAATGCCGATGACGCCATCGAAATCCTGGACAGGCATGCGGACATCGCCTTGATGTTTACCGATATCGACATGCCGGGCAGCATGGACGGGTTGAAGCTCGCGATTGCCGTGCGCGACCGTTGGCCACCGATCAAAATCATCGTGACCTCAGGTCACAGCAACCTCCGCGATGACCTTTTGCCGGTCGAGGGCCGGTTTTTCAGCAAGCCATATGATCATTCTCGCGTGGCAAGCACGATGCTGGAGATGGTCACCGCTGGTTGAGCCAGTCTAGATGGGCTCGCAATCTGCACTATTCATCGACAGCGAACTGCGGGAACCAAGCGGGAAGGCCTCCTCGTCGGCGCCCGTAGTCCAGACCTCGCAACGCGACACTGCCCCTATGGGGAGAGCCCCGCACAGCGCGCCGTATTGCGGATGTGATTTTCCATCTCCAGGCGGGCGGACTGGCCGTCATTCGCCCTGAGGGCTGCGATAATCTTGCGATGTTCCGCGATCGACTCGCGCATGCGTTCCGGATCGGTGATCGGAATAGGCTGGCGTTGTGTTTCGGTCACTTGGTCGCGCACCGTCTGGTAGAGCGCCTTCAACATCGCGTTGGAGCAAGCCGAAACGATCGTGCCATGAAAGTCGAGATCGGCGTCGACATTGGCGAGCAGGTCCTGTTTCGCCCAGCATTCCTCCATGGTCTGCGTTGCTTTCTCCATCTTCTCCAGCTCCAATTGTGTCAAACGCCCCGCCGCAAGCCTTGCAATCTCACCCTCCATCAAAATTCGGGTCTGGAAGACGTCGAAAACCGAATAGCTATCGGAATAGCGCCAGGGAGCCATGTGCCCACCCAGGCTCCTTGCTCCCTCCGCAGCGGCGGTCACGAAGGTGCCGCGTCCGGCCTCGGTCTTCAAAAGTCCAAGTGTTTCCAGCGTCAGCAGTGCCTCCCGCAGCGATGCCCGGCTGATGCCGAATTTGAGCGCAAACTCCCGCTGGGACGGAACTTTCTCGCCCGGCTTCAAGGTGCCCGCCTGGATCATTGTCTGGATCTCTCGCGCAACAGATTGCGGAACAAGCGTTTTGTTGAACATGCGACCCCTTCTCCAGCTTTGGCCTTGCGGCGCTGCCAATCTATTTTTTCACACGCCATCTTGCAAAGCCGAAAGCGACATGCTTTTTTGGTCCAACTGGTCTGACCAGTTAGACCAATGTAGATTGAGTTATGTTCAAATAACAAGGGGAACCCTCATGACACGCGTTTCAAACTTCAACGTATCGCTATTGTCCGGCCTGATGGCCGTGATCGGCGTAACAGGCGCCCAGGCCGCAGACCTTACTGTTGGCGCCAATATCGGCAATGTGCCCTGGGAATTCGAGGACGCCAGCGGCAAGGTCACCGGTTTCGAGGTCGATCTCGTCAACGAAATCGCCAAGCGTCTGGGAAAATCGGTCGAATTCGTCAACACGCCGTTCAACGGCCTGTTCCCGGCGGTCCAGTCCGGTCGCATCAACATGGCCGTATCGTCGATCACCATCACGGACAAACGCCTCGAATCGGTGACTTTCGCCCAGCCCTATTATGACAGCGACCAATCGCTGACCGTCACGGCTGCCTCCGGCATCACAGGCCTCAAGGACATGGGTGACAAAGTCGTCGGCGTCGATACCGGCTCAACCGGAGACATGTGGGCCGATGCTAACAAGGGCGAATACAAGCTCGGCGAAATCCGCCGCTTCGAAGGCCTGCAGCCGGCCATGCTCGATCTCGTCGCCGGCCGTGTCGACGGCTACATCTCAGATATCCCGGCACTGCTCTACTACGTCAAGGACAAGCCGGAGCTGAAGGTGGTCGAGCGCATCCCAACCGGCGAAAAATATTCGATCATGTTCAACAAGGATGATCCGCTCGCCACCGAGGTCAATGCCGTGATCACCACGCTGAAGGGCGAGGGCTTCATCGCCAAGCTGCACGAGACCTGGTTCGGCGCCAAGGCCGAGGACACGACCTCGACGGTCACCGTTCTCGACATGCCGAAGGGCAAGTAACCTATGCCGCATCCGGCGGGGCATGATCTGTCCCGCCGGACGCCCAAAGGAGCCGACAGCGCATGACACTTCTCAATACGTTCTTCAATCTGCAGGTGCTTGCCGACAGTCTGCCCGCACTCCTGTGGGGGCTCCTCGTCACGTTGCAGATCGGCGTCACCAGCATTCTGGTTGGCCTCGCCGGCGGGCTTTTCCTCGCGGTCGCACGGCTTTATGCGCCAGGTTTCTTCAAACTGCTGATCCGCATCTATATCGACATCTTCCGTTCGATCCCGCTGCTGGTGCTTCTAATCGTCGTCTACTACGCCCTGCCCTTTGTCGGCATCCGGCTTTCGCCGTTTCTCTCGGCTGTGACCGCACTCTCGCTGGTGTCAGCCGCCTATACGGCGGAGATTTTCCGTGCCGGTATCGAGGCGATCCCGCATGGCCAATTCGAGGCATCGGCAGCGCTCGGTCTTTCCAACCGGCACACGATGATCGACGTGATCCTGCCACAGGCGATCCGCATCGTCATCCCGCCGCTGACCAACAACTGCATCAATGTGATGAAGGATACAGCGCTTGCCTCCGTGGTCGCCATGCCGGACCTCTTGAAACAGGCGACCCAGGCCCAGGCGCTGGCGGCCAATCCGACACCGCTGATCGGGGCAGCGCTCATCTATATCGCGCTGCTCTGGCCGATGGTCGCTGTCGTCTCGCGCCTTGAAAAACATTTCAGCAGGGGAAAACGCTGATGACCGGAACCGCGCCAGCCCTCATCTCCATTCGCGGCCTGACCAAGGCCTATGGCACATTCACCGTGCTGCACGATATCGACATCGACATCGCGGAAGGCGAAGTCGTCTGCGTGATCGGCCCGTCCGGCTCCGGCAAGTCGACGCTGATCCGCTGCATCAACCATCTCGAAGCCTTCGCGCCGGAAAGCCGGATCACCGTAGGCGGCGTGCGCGTCGAGCCCGGCCCGGCCCTCGCCAAGGTCCGGGCAGAGGTCGGCATGGTGTTCCAGTCCTTCAACCTCTTTCCGCACATGACCGTGCTGAAGAATGTCATGCTGGCGCCGATGCGGGTGCGCGGCACGCCGGCCGTGGACGCCGAGCGCAAGGCCCGCGAACTGCTCGCCCGCGTAGGCATTGCCGAACAGGCGGAGAAATATCCCGGCCAGTTGTCCGGTGGCCAGCAGCAGCGCGTGGCGATCGCAAGGGCACTCGCGATGGAACCACGCGTGCTGCTCTTCGACGAACCGACCTCCTCGCTGGACCCGGAAATGGTCGGCGAGGTGCTCGACGTCATGCGCAAGCTCGCCGGTTCCGGCGTCACGATGATCGTCGTCACCCATGAAATGGGCTTTGCCCGCCAGGTCGCCGACCGGGTGATCTTCATGGACAGTGGCCGCCTCGTCGAGGCCGGCACACCGGAAGCAATCTTCGATCATCCCAAAGAAGAACGGACGCGCGGCTTCCTGCGCGCGGTCCTCAACCACTGAACAAGAATAATGCATTGGAGGACGACAAGGATGGCCACCACTTCGCCGCTTAATCTCGATTTCGTGCGCAGCCAGTTTCCCGGCCTGGATCGCGGTTGGACCTTCTTCGACAATGCCGGTGGGTCTCAGATCCTCAAGGGCGCGGTCGAGCGCATCAATACCTTCCTGATCGAGAAGAATGTCCAGATCGGAGGCTCCTACGAGGTGTCGCAGGCAGCGGCAGCCGCGCTCTACGAAGCCCGGACCGCCGCCATGCATCTCGTCAATGCCGGCCGGCCGGAAGAAATCGTCTTCGGCAATTCGACCACGGCGCTGCTGCAGAATCTCGCCCGTGGCCTGCACAGCCAGCTTTCGGCGGGCGACGAGATCATCGTCACCATTGCCGACCACGAATCCAATATCGGCCCCTGGGACCGGCTGCAGGAGCGCGGCGTCGTTCTCAAGATCTGGCCGCTGAACACGGAAACGCTCTCGCTCGATCTGGCAGATCTCGCGCCGCTGATGAGCGAACGGACAAAACTCGTCTGTGTCACCCATTGCTCGAACCTGCTCGGCACGATCAACCCGATCCGCGAGATCGCCGATTTCGTCCACGCCCGCGGCGCAAAGATCTGCGTCGATGCGGTCGCCTACGCGCCACACCGGGCTGTCGACGTTCAGGCCTTCGACGTCGACTACTATGTCTTCAGCCTCTACAAGACGTATGGGCCGCATTATGCGCTGATGTACGGGAAATACGACCTGCTTCTGGAGCTCGATCCGCTCTACCACTACTTCTACGGCCGCGACAAAGTTCCGGGCAAGCTGGAGCCGGGCAATCCGAATTACGAACTGGCCTATTCGACCTGCGGCATCGTCGACTATCTCGTAGCACTCGGCGAACGGGCCGGAGAAACCGGCAGTGTGCGAGAGAAGATCGAGGCGGCCTATGGCGCGATCACCGTGCAGGAAAACACCCTGACGGACCGGCTTCTGGCCTATCTTCGCTCGCGCAACGACTGCCAGATCATCGGGCAGCCGGCGAATGTCGACAGCGCCCGCGTTCCAACCATCGCCTTCCGCTTCGACGGGCGCGATGCCGGCGACCTCTGCCGGGCGATGGATGCAGAAAAGATCGCGATGCGCTTCGGCGATTTCCATTCGCGCCGGCTTGCCGAATTTCTCGGCCTGACGGACCATGGCGGCATGCTGCGTGTCTCGATGGTGCATTACAACACGATCGAGGAAGTGGACCGCTTCACAGCCGCCCTCGACCGGATTCTGGCCGGCGAGGCCGGGCTTGCCAGGGCGAGCTGATACCAGACACGAAATAGGGAAACGACTGATGCACTTCGATACGGTGATCCGGCATGGAACGGTGGTGACGGCAAGTGACACATTCGTCGCCGATGTCGGCATCAAGGATGGAAAGATTGCAGCACTTGCGCTGGGCCTGACGGACGCCGACGAGGTGATCGATGCCACGGGGCTGTTTGTCCTGCCGGGCGGCATCGACAGCCATGTGCATCTCGACCAGCCTTCGGGCGACGGCATCGTCATGGCCGACGACTTCGACAGCGGTACCCGCTCCGCTGCAATTGGCGGCAACAGCACGGTGCTTGCCTTCTGCATGCAGGAGAAAGGCCAGACGCTGCGCGAGGCGCTGAAGATCTATCACTCCAAGGCGGACGGCAAATGCCATGTCGACGTGTCTTTCCATCTCGTCATCACCGATCCGACGGCAGACGTGCTCGGCCAGGAACTGCCGGCATTGGTCGAGGACGGCTATACCTCGCTCAAGGTCTTCATGACCTATGAAGGCTTACGCCTGCGCGACGACGAGATCCTGGCGACGCTCGATACCGCAAGGCGGACCGGCGCGCTGGTCATGGTCCATTGCGAGAACGAGGATGCGATCCGCTACCTGATCGGGAGACACGAGGAGGATGGAAAATTCGCGCCGAAATTCCATGCCACCACCCGGCCGATCGCCGCCGAGCGGGAAGCGACACATCGGGCGCTGTCACTTGCGGAAATCGTCGACGTGCCGATCGTCATCGTGCATGTCTCGAACCGCGAGGCAATGGAGGAGATCCGCCGGGCCCGCCAGCGCGGCCAGAAGATTGCCGGCGAGACCTGCCCGCAATATCTCATGCTGACGGCAGACGACCTCGATCTCGACGGTCTGGACGGAGCAAAATTCGTCTGCTCGCCGCCGCCGCGCGACAAGGCGAGCCAGGACGCCTGCTGGGAAGGCCTCGAACAGGGTGTCTTCGATCTGTTTTCGTCCGATCATTGCCCCTTTCGCTTCGACGACCCACAGGGAAAGCTGAACGAGAAGGGTAAACGCCATTTCCGCTGGATACCAAACGGCATTCCCGGTGTTGCCACCCGCCTGCCGATCCTGTTTTCCGAAGGGGTCATGAAGGGACGTATCGACATCAACCGGTTTGTCGCCCTGACATCGACCAATCACGCCAAACTCTACGGCCTTTATCCCAGAAAAGGCACGATTGCGATCGGCACTGACGCCGATATCGCACTCTGGGACCCGAACAGAAGCGTCACTTTGACCAATGCCATGCTGGAACATGGCGCAGACTATACGCCCTATGAGGGTCTCGACATCCGTGGCTGGCCTGTTCGCCTCCTCTTGCGCGGGAAAACCATCGTCAATGATGGCGGAATGACGAGGGACAGAGATCGGCAAGGATCATACCTGGCACGAGCGCGCTCATCCTTGGTTGGATGAACGCAGCTCAATGCTGCGCTACGCACCTTGGCGTGGATCAAGCCCCGGGATATCGGCGAGGAGCCTGGGTCGTCTGGCCATTTTCGATCAGATCCGCCGCTCTGCGCATGAGCATCGTGTTCAGTGGACGAATCCGCGAGAACTGCTCAGCAGACCATCGAGCGCTGGCTGATCCCGCAACCGAGCCGAATACAAAGGTGAGACCGAAGCCATCCACATTTGCGGAACAAGCGTCTATAGCTTTCACGCATGATCGCACTCTGCGCTCGCCACCTCTTTTCGGATGCGCGAACGCTGCCTGCACCGCCAGTGTATCGCCGTCGGGCAAGTGGAATACCGGTTCGAAAACCATTTTGTCCTTGTAGCCAGACCAGCAATTTAGCCCATAGCCATTTCTTTCAGAAACATCGTTCCCGGGGGATTCCACATGGACCAATTGAGCTTGAGCAACCCTGTATTTGCAGCCTATGCCATCTCGGCGGCATTGATGATCCTAAAGGGTGTTGCGATGTCTTGGCTGACGGTTATCCGCATGACCGCTGAAAATGGCGGCTTCAGAAATCCCGAGGACATGAAAAAGACCCTGGTCAACCCGAGACCGAATGAAACACAGCTGGCTCCCAATGATCGAGTTGAACGAATCCGCCGCATTCAGCTCAATGATCTCGAGAACTTGCCATATTTCCTTGTTGCCGGACTTCTTTACGTGACGACAACGCCATCACTCTTTCTCGCACAATTCCTTTTCTACACTTATGTCTTAACCCGCATGCTGCACTTCATCGCCTATTATACCGCTCAGATTCATGACATCCGGGCGGCACTATGGACGCCGGGCTCTTTGATTATCATCTATATGGCGGGCAGTACATTTGGGAGCGCCGTCTGGTAAGCAAGCATTTCAGCCATGGGAATGAAGGGCCTGCAATAAAACGGGCGCGGCACATATCGCGCCAATGGGCGTCAGCCTATTCAGCATGAACAGCGTTCAACGCTCAAATTCCACCCGATTGAAACGCTGCCGTTCGCTGCGTCCTGTCACGCTCACCCGGTACGCAGCAGTTGGTTGGTAGCTGGAGCAAAGCCTTGTGTATTGGACATAATACCGGCGCACTATTTCACATGCTTTTGTCCTCCGGAGCACTTGCGGAGAGCGCCCATCCCCGCTGCGCCCGCCACAGGACGGTGGAATCAGCATAGCCGAGCACTTCGGCGATCCTTGATTTCTGGATATGGGCAGCAAGCTGCGTGGAGGCGATGGTCTGTCGGTAGCTGCGCACCAGGTCACGCAGGGACGTGTCTTCGTCTGCAAGCCGCCGCTGCAAGGTGCGCACCGAGACCTTCAGTTCAGCAGCAATGGCAGGCAGCGTGATCGGCTTGTGGCCGAGATAAATGCCGATCAGCGATCGGACCTTTTCCGCCACCGTATCCGGCGTGACGGTCTTACCGGCAAGTTCGGAGACATGCCGTTCCAAGACGGCGGCGAGATCGGCATCCTCATGGCGGTAGACGCGCACGGCATCGGCACCGGAGACGATGATGCGGTTGGCCGATTCCCCGAATCGGAGTGGCGCCCGAATAAGCCGCTCGAGCATCGAGCGGTCGCGCGGAGCGACATGCTCGAAATGAACCTCGATCGGCCGCCACCCTTTGGCAAAGCAGCTGCGCACCAGTTGGCAGGAGGCGGCGACGGTGAATTCGCTGTCCTGCCGGCGCGGCCACATGCCTGCATCCTCGAGGCGGTAGCTCCAGACGAGATTGCCGTCTTCCTCGAACACGCCGGAACTGGTCGCGCTCTGCACCGTGTTAACGTATTTCGCCAGCCGCTCGAAGCCGGCCCGGATGGTCGACGAGATCGAAAACAGGATGCCGATCGGCCCGATGTCGCTCGGCTTGAACAACGTGCCCATGCGCGCGCCGAGCGTTGGCTCGTTGGTTATCAGGGCAGCGTCCTCGAAGATCGCCACATAGCGCGCCATCGGCACCATGGCATACGGATCATCGAGTTGGGACCTGAGAATGCCGTGCGCGGCGAGCAGGAGATCGGTTTTTCCGGAACGTCGGTCGATTTGTTGCACCAGCGGCGTTAGAACCGAGGCGCGAATGGATGCAATTGCAGGCATGGTGCTGATCATTTGCGGTGCAGATGCCATGTTTAGCGTCCTCGACCGGTTACGTGGCGTGAATTATCGATTCATTGGCACGAATTGCAATTTCGGGGCCAAAGTGTCGCGCCTACCCTCTTGATGAAAATCAAAACACAAGAGGGGTTCCCATGACACTGGATACAAGTATGGCCGGTCCCACGGACAGGCTGGCGAAGAATTCCGTCGGCCTTGCCCACATCGTCTTCTTTGTTGTTGCCGCCGCCGCGCCGCTGACCGCCGTGGTCGGTGCCTCGCCGGCAGCCTTCGCCTTCGGCAACGGTGCTGGCGTTCCCGGCGCCTTCGTGCTCGCCGGTCTGCTCTATCTGCTGTTTTCGGTCGGCTTCACCGCCATGAGCCGCCATGTCGGCGGTGCGGGAGCCTTTTACACCTACATCACCCACGGCATCGGCAAGCCGGCCGGTGTCGGCGGCGCCCTGATGGCGCTCGTCACCTATTCGGCTGTGCAGGTCGCGATCTATGGCCTTTTCGGCGTGTTCATGGCCGGCGCAATCGCCCCGCTCGGACTTGATCTGCCCTGGTGGGCCTGGGCCTTTGCAGCCCTTATCGTTGTGCTCGTCTGCGGCCAGCGCAACATCGCTTTTTCCGGCGCCATCCTTGGTGTCTGCATGATCGCCGAAATCGGCATCCTGCTTCTACTCGATATCGGCATCGTATTGGCTGGCGGCGGGCCTGAAGGCTTCAGTCTCTCGTCGTTTTCGCCATCGGCCGTCTTTGCCCCGGGTCTCGGCGTGGCACTGGTCTTTGTCGTCGGTTCCTTCATCGGCTTCGAGGCCACTGCCATTTTCGGCGAAGAAGCAGAAAACCCGGAAAAGACCATTCCGCGCGCCACCTATGTCGCCGTGCTGCTGATCACCCTGTTCTACGCCTTCTCGACCTGGGCGATCACCCAGTTCTATGGACCGAGCAAGGTCCAGGAAACTGCCGCCGCCGGGCTTGAAAGCTTCTACTTCGTCGCCTCGGACGCGGTTCTCGGCGCCTGGGCGAGCCAGATCATGAACATCCTCTTGATCACCAGCCTGTTTGCTTGCGTCCTGTCCTTCCACAACACGCTGAACCGTTATTTCTTCGCGCTCGGTCGCGAAGGTCTGGCCTTCAAGGTGCTCGGCAAGGTGCATCCGATGCATGGCTCGCCCTATGTCGCCGGCCTTGTCCAGAGCGCCATTGCCGCCGTGGTTCTGGTGCTCTTCATCCTCGCCGGTGCCGATCCCTATACGGTCGTGTTCTCCTGGATGTCGGCGCTCGCCGTGATCGGCATTCTCGCCGTTCAGGTCCTGGTCTCTGTCGCCATCATCATGTTCTTCCGCAAGACGCCGACAAGCCACGGCATCTGGACGACCTTGCTTGCGCCAGCGCTTGGCCTTGTCGGATTGCTCGGTGCGCTGTTCCTGGTGATTTCCAACCTGTCGCTGCTCTCTGGCAGCGAGAGCCTGATCGTCAAATCCTTCCCCTATCTGATCGTGCTCATCGGCCTGATCGGCGCGGCCTTTGCCATGCAGATCAAGAAGCAGAAGCCCATGCTCTATGCGTCGCTCGGAAAGGTATTCGAATGACCACGATCGCAAGCCTCAATCCGGCTGACCGTATGCTGGTGCTTTCTCTGGCCATGCTGACCGTCCTGACCCTGGTGGTCGCGACCGAAGCCCATGCCTTCTGCCAGATCTTCTGCATCCATGGCGAAGCCATGTTGACCGAGATCTGCGCAAGCCAGGCAGGTCGATAAAGCAGTTGATGCAAAGGGCGCCGCAATCGGCGGCGCCCGTTCAAGCCACCGGGCCAACAAGCCACCAAGCCTTGCCCAAATGCCCTTTCAGAATGAGGTGAAAAACATGGACGCCGTTGTCGTCAAAACCCATCCGCTCGACCCGTTGAGCCTTACGGAAATCGGTGCAGCCGTTGCCATCCTCAAGCAGGACAAGGCACTTGCCGCGACCATCCGTTTTCCGATCATCCGGCTGGAAGAGCCGACCAAAACCGACATGCTGGCATTCCGCAACGGCAAGCCGCTGCCGCGTCTCGCCTTCCTGCTGGCACTCGACATCAGCAATGGCGAAACCTTCGAAGCCGTTGTCGACTTGACCAACGCCGCGGTCGCCGCATTCACACGCCTGCCGCTCGACCGGATGCCTTATGGCCAGCCACCGGTCATGCTTTGCGAATTTGAGACCGTCGAGGCGACGGTCAAGTCCGATCCGCGCTGGATCGCAGCCGTCAAGAAACGTGGCATCACCGACGAAGACATACCGCTCGTCCAGATCGACCCTTTCTCTTCCGGCTATTTCGGCCTCGAATTCGAGAAGGGCCAGCGCATCGTGCGCGCCGTGTCCTACTGGCGCGAGGATGAGCGCGACAATGGCTATGCCCACCCGATCGAAGGCGTCGTCGCCGTAGTCGACCTGGTCAAGAACCAGGTGGTCGATCTCGTCGACGACGAGAAGATCATTCCGGTGCCGAAGAAGAAGCGCAACTACGGCCAGGAGGCATTTCCTGAGACCCGCAAGGACGTAAAGCCGCTCAACATCGTCCAGCCGGACGGGCCGAGCTTTGCCGTCGATGGCTGGAAGGTCGAGTGGCAGAACTGGTCGTTCCGCGTCGGCTTCACCCCGCGCGAAGGTTTGATCCTGCATGAACTCGGCATCAAGGACGGCGGCAAGCACCGCCCGATCGTCTTCCGTGCTTCGGTGACGGAAATGGTTGTGCCCTATGCCGACCCGACGGCCAACCACTTCTGGAAAAGCGCCTTTGATGCTGGCGAATATGGCCTTGGCCGCCTTGCCAATTGCCTGGAACTTGGCTGCGACTGCCTGGGCCATATCCACTATTTCGACGTGCCGTCTGCCGATGATTTCGGCCAGCCGACAGTGATGAAGAATGCCATCTGCATGCATGAGGAGGACTACGGCATCCTCTGGAAACACTATGAATTCCGCAACGGCATTTTCGAGGTCCGCCGCTCGCGCCGTCTCGTCATTTCCTTCTTCGCGACCGTCGGAAACTACGACTACGGCTTCTACTGGTATCTCTACCAGGACGGCACGATCCAGCTTGAAGCCAAGCTCACCGGCATCATCCAGACGGCGGCAGTGCCCCCTGGTGAGACTTATCAATGGGGCGGCATGGTCGATGACAATCTCGGCGGCCCGACCCACCAGCATTTCTTCAATGCCCGTCTGCACATGGATGTCGATGGTGGTGGCAACACGGTCAGCGAACATGAATTCGTGCCGCGTCCCTGGGGTGACGACAATCCTTATGGCAATGTCTTCGACACGAAGACCAAGGTTCTGAAACGCGAACTGGATTCACCGGCCATCGCCAGCGGTGAGACAGGCCGGTACTGGAAGGTGCAGAACCCCAATGTGACGAACTCTGTCGGCAAGGCGCCGGGCTACAAGATGGTGGTCATGCCGAGCCCGCTAATGCTGGCGCAGGAAGGTTCGACTGTTGCCCAGCGTGGCGGCTTCGCCAAGAAGCACATCTGGGTTACCGCCTTCGACCCTGCCGAAAAATACGCCAGCGGCGACTATCCGAACGTGCATGCCGGCGGGGATGGCCTGCCGAAATATGTCCAGCAGAACCGCGACATCGAGAATGCCGACCTGGTTCTGTGGCACTCCTTCGGCCACACCCATGTCTGCAAGCCCGAGGACTTCCCGATCATGCCGGTCGAATATGCAGGCTTCACCCTGAAGCCAAACGGCTTCTTTGCCGGCAATATCGGTATGGATCTGCCGCCGGGCAAGAATGCCCACAGCAAGGATAATCGCGAGGCGGACTGCTGTGGCGCGACAGACAAGACCACGAGGGGCGGCTGCCACTGATATGTCAGAGGCGAATGCATCAATCAGCCATGGAGGCCCTCCTATGCCTACATGGCTGGTGGTGTTGCTGCCGGGCCAGAGCCGTCACCCTATCTGATCACATCGCAGGATTCTGACATCAAGAAGCACCTTGCTTGACTGGAGCCCCAGGCAGCATCACCGCTTGGCCGCTTCTGGACTTGCTTCGGAAGCGGCCAAGCCTGCTGCCTTACCTTCGACGATTGCTTGTCTCGGGCCTGGCTTTCTGGCTCAGAAATCCCAGTCCTCGTCCTCAGTCGAGACTGCCTTGCCGATGACATAGGATGAGCCAGAGCCGGAGAAGAAGTCATGGTTCTCGTCGGCATTGGGAACAACCTCCAGGTCGGAAAGCTTGGAAAAATCGCACGCCGCCAGCTTGGACCTGGGTAGCTTTCATGTTCAAGAATGTGCCCGACCTAACGGAGGTATTGAGGATGCTTGTGTCCATTTAAGAGCGGTTCATCCATTAGACACTCGCGACTTCGTGTCTCACGATCGGCGGCCGAACTACATGGGGTGCGTGACTGCGGCTACCGCCGCCGAAGAATTGGACTTGAAGCGAGACAGCTGTTTGATGCAAAACGTTCTTTGGACCTCCAGACAAAGAAATAGGACGAATGGCCAAGAAAGCATATGGCGCCGCTGGTGTTGAAGCGACCCCGGTCGCTCGCGGGGACGACCCCCGCGAACGGATCATCACCGCTGCGAAAGAAGTGTTCATCGAACAGGGGTTTGATCTTGCGACCGTTCGGGAGATCACGCTGCGTGCCGATGTGAATGTGGCCGCCATCAACTATTACTTTGGCTCCAAGGAAGACCTTATCAGCGAAGTTCTGAACCTGATGATGGAGCCCTACACGCATGCGCGCATTACAGCCTTGGAGAAATGCGAAGCTGGAGCATTGCCGGGCACGGCCCCACTGGAGGATGTCGTGAACGCCCTGGTGCGCCCGATGGTGCAGTTCAGCCGAGACGCAGCAGGCGCCCGTCCGCTCACGCGCCTTATCCTGCAGATCAGGTCGCGGCCGCGTGAATCCACCACCCGTTTCTTCATCAAACGCGTTGATCCGGCGGTTTTCCGTTTTATTGATGCGTTCGAGCGCGCGCTGCCGGAGCTGCATCGCCGCGATATTTTCTGGCGCTACAATTTCTCGATTGGCGCCATCATGCAGGTTCTGATCGACAGCGATCCAGCATCCTACCGGCTCAAAAAGCTGTCAGGGGATCTCTGCGATACGGATAACGATGAACAGATCATCAATCAACTTTCAGCTTTTGTTTGCGCAGGTTTCCGGGCGCCGCCTACGGCAAGTTGGCCCAAGGACCTCTGAAGGCGTTTGTTTACTTGTACGCTTGACGTTCCGGTCTGAATTTCCTCGCCTTCGCTCGGATTTTGTTTTTTTGATTTCCACGCAAGAATTATATTTCGATTTATATTCCGACACGGCAACAAACCCGCCTCCAGATACCAATATTTTGCTTGAATGCCGTTAAATTAGGCGTTTGACGCTTCGATATTGGGCAAAACGACCTGCTAAAGTCGTTGACATGACTGAGATTGAAATTATGTTTCAAACAGTGTTTTACTTTTCTCTGGAGCCATTCAATGCCTGAAGTTGCCGCCCGGAAGATTACCGGATCCTTCGTTGCTCTCATCACGCCGTTCGACAAAACGGGTGCCGTGGATCTCGGGGCATTTCGAGAATTGCTGGCGTTCCATGAGGCGAACGGCACCTCGGCCGTGCTGATTATGGGGTCGACCGGTGAAGTCTCCATGCTGTCGGCTGAGGAGAAAAAGAAGATCATCGTCGAGACGGCGAAGATGAAGTCAGAACGCATGCCGATCTTCTATGGCTGCACCGGCAACAATACGGATGTCACCATCGACAACGTCAAGTTCGCCAAGGACAACGGCGCCGACGGCGCCATCCTCGCAGCACCGGCCTATATCTGCGCCCCCGAAGCCGATATCGAGGGCTATTTCATGGAGGTCGCCGACGCGACGGATCTGCCGCTCGGGCTCTACAACAATCCGCCGCGCGTAAAAAGCGATCTGCATTGGGATCACCTGCTGCGCATCTTCAAGCATCCCAACTACGTCATCCACAAGGAGTCGACCGCACGCGTCGGACAGGTCGCCCAGGTGCTTGCGGCCCGCCCGGATGTATCCGTCATGTGCTGCGACAGCCCCAATCTCGGCCTGGTCGTCCCGACCATGAGCCTTGGCGGCCACGGCACTGCCAATATGGGCGGCAACATCGCGCCGGCCGAAGTGGCTGTCATGTCCCGCCCATGGACGAGCTATGCCGAGGCGGAAGGCTTCCGCGACAACTATCTCACCCTGCTGCCGTTGCTGCACTACAACTATTCGGCCATTAATCCGGTTGCGGTCAAGTCGCTGATGAAGGCCGTCGGCCTGCCCGCCGGCGAACTGCGCCGGCCGCTGACAGGTCTCGAAGGCGAGGCCTTGGCCAAGGGCATTCGCATCGTCCAGGAACTCGGCCTCGACAAGAAATATGGCTGGAAGCTGACATCGGCTTCGGCCGTAGCGGCCTGAGGTCGGACCCATGGATCTCGGGATTTCTGGCAAAAACGCTCTTGTGACCGGCGCCAGCCGCGGCATGGGCAAGGCCGCCGCGATGGCACTGGCACACGAAGGCGTGGAACTGACGATCCTGGCCCGGACGCATGAAACACTCGAGGCCGCGGCTGCGGACATTCGGACCCAGACAGGTGCGCGCGTCACCGCAGTTCTGGGTGACATCACCACCCCGGCAGGGCGCGAAGCCGCCCTCGCCGCATGCCCGGCGCCGGACATTCTCGTCAACAATGCCGATGGCGAGTTACCGGGCGATTTTCGCAACTGGTCGCGCGAGGACTGGTTGCGCGGCATCGACCGCATGATGCTGACACCGATCGACATGATGCGCCTGACGGTGGACGGGATGATGGAGCGCAAGTTCGGGCGCGTCGTCAACATCGTGTCGCGCAGCGTCAAGATCGCCCAGGCGGAACTCGGCATGTCGAATGCGGCACGCTCCGGTCTGGTGGGTTTCGTCGCAGGCCTCGCCCGCCAGACGATTGCAAGCAATGTAACGATCAACAACGTGCTTCCGGGCATCATCGCCTCGGACGGCCAGCGCCAGCATGTCGAGGTTCTGGCCCGCGAGAGCGGCCGCTCGTTCGAGGCAATCTGGGCCGAAAGAGCAGCACAGAATCCGGCCGGCCGCTACGGTCGGCCCGAAGAAATCGGCGCCTATATCGCCTTTCTATGTTCGGCCAATGCCGGTTTCGTCACAGCACAGAACCTGCTGATCGACGGCGGACAATATCCCGGGACGTTCTGACGACCCGGGAAGACGGGGTTGCCTTCCGGTCCTTCTCGTCCGGAGACAATCTGCTGATGCACGAGACATTTGACTGCATACATCACTCTCAAAGCCAGAAGGAATCCATGATGAAACGCTTCGGATCCACATTGCTTGCCCTGTCGATGGCGCTGCCGGCTGCCGGTGTTGCCATGGCTGACGAATATCCCTCACGGCCGGTGGCCATCGTCGTGCCTTATCCTCCGGGCGGAGCCGTCGATGGCGTTGCGCGGGTTTTGGCGGCGGAACTTTCGGCCAAGACAGGCAAGACCTTCGTCGTCGACAATCGCGCAGGCGGTGCGGGTGGCGTGGTCGGCTCCTCCGAAGTGGTCAAATCTGCGGCCGACGGCTATACCCTGCTCCTCAATGCGTCGATCCATGTCGTGACGCCGCTCATCAATACGAACGTGCCCTTCGATGTGGTGAACGACTTCACCCATATCAGCGGTATCGCCGCCGGCCCGCTGCTGATCAGCACCAACCCTTCCGTCAAGGCCAATACGCTCAAGGAATTCTTCGCGGAAGTGAAGGCAGACCCGGATGCCTTCAACTTTGCCACATCCGGTTATGGATCGGCCGGGCACCTGACCGTCGAAGTGCTGAAGGCACAGGCCGGGGTGGACACCGAGGTTGTCACCTACAAGGGTGCCGGCCCGGCTCTGACCGACATGATCGGTGGCCAGGTACAACTGATTGCAGATCCGATCCTGTCGTCGCTGCCGCATGTGAAAGCCGGACGTCTGAAGGCACTCGCCGTCACGAGCCTCACCCGCTCGCCGCTGGCTCCGGATGTGCCCACAATCGCCGAAAGCGGCATGGCGCCCTTGGAGATGCTGTCCTGGTATGGTGTCTGGGCTCCGAAGGATCTTGATCCAAAGGCACTCGATTTCCTGAGCAAGGCCATGGAGCAGGTTGTCACTTCCGGAGAATTCAAGGACAAGCTGACGGTGTTCGGTTTCGAGCCGATGTACAAGAACAGCGCCGATCTCAAGACTTTCGTCGTCGACGAAACCAAGCGCTATGACGAGATCGTCAAGGCAGCCGGCATAAAGGTGGAATGACAATGACGAAGGCTCCGGACATGATATCACATTCGGAGCCTTCGACGAAACGGCGCCATGTTGGTAGCCATTGGGGTTTCTACAGCCACGATGATGCCCAAAGCGCCGTTCGCCCTATCGGGGGCGACCCCGATCCCGTCGATTTCGGAACCCAGCTTCCGGCAGACCGGCTTGCACCATGCAGGATATTGAGGCCTGCTGTCAGAAAGTCCTATCTCGAACACGGTCCCGGCTATGCTGGCGGAAGGCGCGGAAGTGACGCCTTTGTCGAGGTCTCCTGGGACGAGGCAGTGGATCTTGTGGCCGGCGAAATTCGGCGCGTACGCGATGATCATGGAAGCGAGGCGATTTTTTCAGGCTCATATGGCTGGTCCAGCGCCGGGCGCTTTCATCACGCACAGAGCCAGCTGAAGCGCTTCTTCAACATGAACGGCGGGTCGGTTCGCTCGGTCCAGACCTACAGCTATGCCGCCGGCGAGGTGATCCTCCCCCATGTGATCGGTTCGCTGGATGGTCTCGTCTCGGGCCATACGCCCTGGAGCCAGATTGTCGGCCATGCCGAACTGATCCTCATGTTCGGCGGTACGCCGCTTCGCAACGCCCAGGTCAATGCCGGCGGCGTCGTTCGTCACGAAACGCGCCAGGGCCTCGCTGCCTGCCGGGATGCCGGCGCAAAATTTGTCAATATCAGCCCTGTCCGTGATGATGCCGCCGAGGAACTCGGCGCCGATTGGATGCCTTTGAGGCCCGGCACAGATACGGCTCTACTGCTGGCGCTTGCCCACACGCTGATCATGGAAAAGCACCACGACGAGACCTTCCTGCAACGCTATACTGTCGGCTACGAAACGCTGAAAGACTATCTCTTCGGCAAGACGGATGGCGTGAGCAAGGACGCCGCTTGGGCCGCTTCAATCAGCGGCATCGAGGCTGTGCGCATTCGCGATCTTGCAAACAGCATGGCATCCCGCAAGACCTTCCTCATGATGGCCTGGGCGCTGCAACGTGCTGATCATGGCGAACAGTCCTACTGGGCGGCAATCGCGGTCGCATCGCTACTGGGCGGGATAGGCCTGCCGGGGCAAGGCTTCGGCTTCGGCTACGCATCCGTGGCCGGCATCGGGCAGCCTCCTTCTGCCGTGCGCTGGCCGTCGTTGCCGCAGGGTCACAACCCTATTGCCGAATTCATTCCCGTTGCCCGTATTGCCGATATGCTGCTGTCACCGGGCAAGGATTACGCCCACAATGGCACGACCCGGACCTATCCGGACATCAAGCTGGTCTACTGGGCAGGGGGCAATCCGTTTCACCACCATCAGGACCTCAATCGACTGGTCGAGGCATGGCAGAAACCCGAGACTATCATCGTTCACGAGCATTGGTGGAACGCCCATGCCCGGCATGCCGACATCGTCCTGCCGGCATCGACTTTCCTCGAAAGGGATGATCTCGTTGCCAGCGGCCGGGATAGTTTTCTCGGCTACTCGACACATGTAGCCGCAGCGCCCGACGGCGTGCCGTCCGACCACGAGATCCTGCGGCGGATTTCCGCACGGCTCGGCACCGAACACGCCTTCACCGAGCAGCGCACTGAAGCGCAGTGGCTGGAACAGCTCTACGCCGCCGCATGTGCTGATGCCGCTTCGCGCTCTATCGACATGCCGGATTTTCCCGATTTCCAGCAGTCCGGACTGATCGAGGTTGAAGGCCAAGGCATCGACAAGCCATTGATGGCCGATTTTCGCCGTGATCCAGACATGCATCCCTTGCGCACGCCATCCGGCCGCATCGAACTGGCGTCGGCACGTATCGCGGACTTCGGTTACGCCGATTGCCCGGGCCATCCGTGCTGGCTTGAACCGCAGGAATGGCTTGGCGCGGAACTTGTCTCCACGTATCCGCTGCACCTCCTGTCCTGCCAGCCGCATGACAAGCTGCACAGCCAGTGGGATCACGCCGCGCCCTCCCGCAAGACAAAGAGCGGCGGCCGCCAGCCAGTGCGCATTCATCCGGATAACGCGCAGGAGCGTGGCCTGAGCGAGGGCGACCTGGCCATAATCTCCAATCACCGTGGCGCCTGCCTCGCAATTGTGTCGATCACCGACGCTGTCATGCCCGGCGTCGTGCAGATGGCGACCGGCGCATGGTTCGATCCGTCAGATCCCACGACGTCGGGGTCAATCGAACTCAATGGCAATCCAAACGTCCTGACGCCGGATCACGGAACGTCGCGCCTGACGCAAGGACCGAGCCCGAATTCATGCCTGGTCGAGATTTCCCGTTTCATGGGAAAAGCCCCCGAGGTGCGGGCCTACCGGCCACCGGATCTGGTTTCCGACCCGAGATTGCAAGATGTACCAGGAGATGCACGCCGATGACTGCACGCCTCAATCCGCAAATCCTCGCAGGACTGCTGTTTGTGTCCATAGGCACCGCCTTCCTGATCGGCAGTTTCGATCTGTCCTATGGAACGTGGCGCAAGATCGGCCCCGGAGCCTTCCCGGCGCTGGTTGCTGTGCTCCTGATTTCCATGGGCATCATCGTTGCGTTCAGCGGTCGGAAATCGGATGCGGGAGAAACACCCCTTCACCTCTATTCGGCGCAGCTTCCGGTGATCATCGGAGCAATCGTCGTCTTCGGGCTGGTGATCCGCGGCGGCGGCCTGCTTCCCGCTGTGTTTTTCTGCTGTCTGGTTTCATCTTTTGCGTCGCGACCTCTGCGTCCGGTTAAATCGACGATCTATGGACTGGCGCTCGGGGCAGCCTGCAGCCTTGCTTTCGTCAAGGGTCTGGGAATGCCGGTCGACATCATCGGTCCATGGTTCGGTTTCTAGGAGAACGCAGATGGAAACTTTGAACGCGCTTCTTCTCGGCTTTAACCAGGCTATCCTGCCGACGAACCTGTTCTGGTGCCTGATCGGCACGCTGCTCGGAACCCTAGTCGGCGTGCTGCCAGGTCTTGGGCCAGCTGCCACCATGGCCATCCTCCTGCCCTTCACCATCGGGCTTGAACCAGTAACCTCGCTGATCATGCTGGCCGGCATATACTACGGCGCGCAGTATGGTGGTTCCACAACGGCAATTCTTCTCAATCTGCCGGGCGAGGCGTCGTCGGTGGTGACCGCGATCGACGGCTACAAGATGGCGCGCAAGGGTCGGGCGGGAGTGGCGCTCGCAACGGCGGCAATCGGCTCCTTTTTCGCAGGTACAGTGGCAACGCTGCTGCTGGCTCTGTTTGCACCTTCGCTTGCGGAGGTCGGCCTGCTGTTTGGCCCGGCTGAGTATTTCTCGCTGATGGTACTTGGCCTGATCGCTTCCGTCGTCCTGTCGCGCGGGTCGCTGCCGAAGGCGCTGGCGATGGTCTTCATCGGCATCCTGGTCGGATTGATCGGTCAGGACGTGCAGACGGCGGTTCCTCGCTTCACACTCGGCTTCGAGGAAATGTCGAGCGGGGTGAATTTCGTGGTGGTCGCCATGGGACTATTTGGCATTGGCGAACTGATCAAGGATTTGGAGAACCCGGAAAGCCGCACGGCAATTCATGCACCGTTCTTCTCGATGATCCCCTCGCGCGAGGATTGGCGACGGATGGTCGCTCCGATCTTGCGCGGCACCGGCATCGGTTCTGTTCTCGGTCTATTGCCTGGAGGCGGTGCATTGCTGGCAGCCTTTGCTGCCTATGCCATCGAAAAGCGCGTTGCCAATCCACCGGAAGGCTTCGGCGGTGGTGCAATCGAAGGTGTCGCCGCTCCAGAAAGTGCCAACAATGCCGGAGCACAGACGTCTTTCGTGCCGCTGCTGACACTTGGTCTGCCCGCCAATGCGGTGATGGCTCTGATGTTCGGTGCCCTGATCATGCAGGGCATCGCGCCTGGACCGACGCTCATTTCCGAACATCCGGATGTCTTCTGGGGTGTCATCGTCTCGATGTGGGTTGGCAACCTAATGCTGCTGGTACTGAACCTGCCTCTGATCGGCATATGGACGCGGCTCTTGACCATGCCCTTCCACTATCTCTATCCGGCCATCCTCGTATTCTGTTCCATCGGCGCATTCTCGCTGAGCAACTCGGTATTCGATCTGTGGCTGCTCGGGATTTTCGGTGTCGCCGGCTATATCTTTGCCAAGC
This sequence comes from Rhizobium sp. 18065, assembly GCF_902706095.1. Taxonomy (GTDB): domain Bacteria; phylum Pseudomonadota; class Alphaproteobacteria; order Rhizobiales; family Rhizobiaceae; genus Allorhizobium. The sequence continues at coordinate 80,142 of NZ_CACSJP010000003.1, read as the reverse complement.
TGGATTGCGACGCGGCCCCGCTGGTCATGGGGCTGATCCTGGGTCCGATGATGGAAGAGAACTTCCGTCGGGCAATGTTCCTTGCGCGCGGCAACCCGACGATCTTCGTTGATCGACCGATCTCGGCAGTCCTGCTCGCCCTTGCCGTCATCGCAGTCATCCTGGTCGCCCTGCCGAATATCAAGAATGTCCGCGAAGAGGCATTTCAGGAATGAGCCGAAATGTTTCCAAACATTTGAGTGAGATGTCATGCAGATAGCGGTTATCGGAGCAGGTATCGTTGGGGCGTCAACGGCCCTCGATCTCCTGAAGGATGGGCACCAGGTTACCATCATCGAACCGGAGTGCCCAGGCGGCAGACAGGCTGCCAGCTACGGCAATAGCGGATGGCTGAGCCCGGCTTCGATCATTCCGATGTCGATGCCGGGCTTGTGGAAAAAGGTACCGGGTTACCTGGCCGATCCGTCCGGTCCGCTGGCGATCCGCTGGCGTTATCTCGCGCATCTTGCGCCGTGGCTGGTCCATTTCATGCGCGCAGGATCGACAGCCGCCAAGGTTGAGCGAACCGCATCCATTCTATCCACCCTCCTGCGTGACGCCCCCTCGAGGCACGCGGCGGTTGCCGAGAAGATCGGCCGTCCAGACCTGATCTGCCGCAAGGGTCTGATCTACGCCTACCCGGATAGGGCAGCCTTCGAAGCGGAAGCTTTCGCGTGGCGCCTCCGGAGGGAAAACGGCGTTGTCTATCGCGAGCTGTCCGCCACCGAGTTGCATGCACGGGAACCGCATCTTTCATCGCGCTATTCCTTTGCAGCCTTGGTTGAAGATGGAGGTCATTGTGTCGACCCCGGCGGTTATGTGATGGCAATGATCGAGTACGCTATTCGCCAGGGTGCAACGCGCGTCCATGCAAGGGCAATCGGTTTCGACCTCGCCGGCGAGCGTCTGCTGGGTGTGCTGACGGATGCCGGCACGGTGGCATGCGACAAGGCGGTGATCGCCGCCGGCATCCATTCGAAGAGCCTTGCGGCTAAGGCTGGCGATCGAATTCCGTTGCAGAGCGAACGCGGCTATCACGTGGTCATTCCCACCGATCAGTTCCAAGCTGACATGCCGCTGATGCCGAGCGATGGCAAGATGGGCAACAATCCGACGCTTGCCGGGCTGCGGATCGCAGGCCAGGTCGAACTTGCCAGCGTGTCAGCGGCACCGAATTGGGCGCGAGCCGATATACTGCTAAAGCATGCACGGACGACCTATCCGGCGGTCACCGATAGTGCCGTGGACTCTGGCATCGATCGGTGGATGGGGCATCGTCCTTCGACCGCCGATGGCCTGCCGGTCATCGGCTTTGCATCCGCATCCCGCGACATCCTCCATGCATTCGGCCATGGACATGTGGGCCTTGCGACAGGACCGGTCAGCGGCCAACTTGTTGCCGACCTGATTGCCGGTCGAGACTGCGCATTCGACATTTCTGTCCTCTCCGCAGGGCGGTTCAGAGCCTAGAGCTAACCGGTCTGAAATTCACCGACTCTACCAACGCAACAGTTCGGGCTTTCGCGCATGGCTGTCTGAACGCGCTGGCGAGGTGAGGCCGGCTCGGACAGGCAACCGACGGTGACGGTCAGATCAGTTTCGAGATTGTCCTTGATGTGGTCCTGGACACGCTTGAGCGGTCGCTCATCCAAAGCACTGACCATTCCGCCGCCCGTTCCGCGATCTGCAAATGTTATTTCCGCCTGCGTGGAGCAGATATACGGGATGTCGCATGTGGGATGTTGTCCGAAGCTCGGCGGCCAATCCGCCCCAGCCTCATCCCTGGGACGACGCGAACAATCGTGCATTGGGAAACTGCTGGACCCCGTGGTCGCAAGGAAATGTCATTGCAGCCGCCCGCGCCTGTCTTACTCGAAATGCTCTACGGTCACGTTCGACTGGAAATTTGAGGAACCGCACACAAGGTGAAAACCTCGGCACGGCCAGACAAGACGTTTCCGATGTTTGCGTCAATGCTGGCTGCTGGGATAGGCCGTCGGCATTGGCCCGGCACGCAGAAAATCGCAAACCGAGGTGTCTGGATTGCGAGCGGAGCCGCTTCGTTCGTTCGTCACCTTGTTCCAGCAATTGCAATGGTGTTAGCTAAGCGCATTGTAACCTGAAGTATAAGAGTTTTGAACGTTATTGGAGCCGTGTCGCGATACAACGTGAGCCACGACCGTTTTGAGTGATGTTGCTGGAGTGGCGAGTTTGGAAGAGGAACTGTATTTTGCACCCTTCTCTATAGTGCCCGCCAGGCGAAGCCTGATGCGGAGCGGAGCGGTTGTTCCCTTGGGAAGCCGGGCCACGGATATCCTTCTGCTTCTGGTCGCGCATCCCGGAGAACTCAAGACAAACCAGGAGATCGTAAAGCACGTATGGCCAGATACGTTCGTGGACGATGCCAACCTGCGCGTCCACGTATCGGCATTGAGGAAAGTCCTGGGCGACACCAAGGCCGAACCCAACTTCGTCGCAAATGTTCCGGGGCGCGGCTATACCTTCATCGCGCACGTGGAGCGCCGATCGCAGGTCGTACCGATCGGGCCCGCCTCCACTCGCGCACCGCGCGACGCGGATTCCCTGCGGGTAATTGGCCGCGATCACAGCATAGAGACGATCCTGGACCAGCTGGGGAAAAGTCGACTGGTCACAGTCACGGGCGCAGGGGGGATCGGAAAGTCCACCGTTGCGAGAGCAGTCGCTGGGCGATTGGCCGGGGGGCTTGACGTCGTGCGCGTAGAACTGTCCGACGTGGCTTCCGGCGGTTTCGTGCTGACGGCTGTCGCATCCGCTCTCGGGGTTAAGTCGCGCGCCGACGACATGCTGGAAACGATATGCAAGACACTTGAAGAAGCGCCTACCCTGGTCGTTCTCGACGGATGCGAACACTTGATCGAGGACGCGACGAAATTCGTCGAAGCTGTCCTGCAGCGAACGACATCCGCCAGGTTCCTAGCCACAAGCCGCGAACCGCTCAGGGGAAGCGGCAAGCGTGTTCACCGCCTCCTGCCGCTCGATACGCCGGCTACTGACGTGAGCCCCGAGGAAGCGCTCAGGTTCCCGGCCGTCGAATTGTTTGTGGAGCGGGCCGACGCGTGCCTGGGCGGTTACGAACTCACCGAGGAAGACGCACCCATCGTCATCGATATCTGCACGCGGTTGGACGGGATCGCGCTGGCCATCGAACTTGCTGCTGGCCGTCTCGAATCCATGGGAGTCGCATCACTCGCCAAGTCCCTCAACGACTGCTTCAAGGTTCTCAGCCGCGGGCGGCGGACGGCCTTGCCCAGACACCAGACGCTCCGCGCCGCTCTGGACTGGAGTTACATGTTGCTGAATCCTACGGAACAGCGTGCGCTGGTCGAACTCTCGGTCTTCAGGGGCCGTTTTTCGATGAGTGCCGCCGAGGCCGTGCTCACCGACGACACCTACGACCTTCTGGCCGCGCTGGTGGCCAAATCGCTGGTGGTCGTGGAGACGTCCGCAGGCGATCAGTCATACCGTCTGCTCGACACAACACGCATATACGCTTCCGCAAAGCTTGTGGAATCAGGCGAATACGATCGTATCATGATCAAGTTCGGCAACTACCTGTTGGAATTGTTCGAGGCATCCACATCGGTGATGCACACACATACCACCGACGAAGTAGGACGTGACTTCGGCTCTCTCATACCGAGTCTCCGAGCGTGTCTGGACTGGGCACTTCTCGGCAGTGGCGAAAGGATCCTTGGTGCGAGGATCACCGTCGCGGCCTTGCCGCTTTTTTTCAAACTGTCGCTGTTCGACGAATGCATCGCCGCAGTCACCTCGTCGATCGGCTACCTCGATGCCAACCCCGACGTCGACGAAGCGAGCAGAATGAAACTTTACACGGCACTGGGATGGCCGCAGATGATCGCCGCCGATGCCCCAGGACGAGGTATTGAAGCATGGACGGCATCCGCCCGCATCGCGGAGAAACTGGGAGATGTCGATCATCAGCTACGATCCATCTGGGGACTTTGGGTAGACGCCATAAACAAGGCAGAGCCGAACACCGCGCTTGGTTTGACGCTACGGTTCGCAGAAATGGCAGCCGTGTCGCCCGACGCTGCCGACATTGTGATCGGCCATCGCATGAAGGGCGCTACCCTTCATTGGCTGGGTCGCCACACCGACGCTGCCGATTGCCTCAGCGCCATGCTGGCCGAGTACGAGGGTCTGCCGTCGGCCGGGCATGCGATCCGATTTCAGTTTGACCAGAGGGTAACCGCCCGGATCGTCCTTTCACGATGCAAGTGGTTCCTGGGACGCGAGCAGGAGGCCATGGCCGATGTAGCGGCCACGCTCGAATACGCAGAGAGCATCGGCCACTATGCGTCCCTGACAAACGCTCTTGCAGAAGCAGCATGCCCGCTTGCCCTTATGTCCGGCGACGACGAACTGGCAGCCCGCTACATCAGCATGCTCAGAGGGCACACGAAGGCGACCCTGCTCGACGTATGGCGCACTTACGCCGAATGCTTCGAGGCCGAGCTTGTGCGCAAGGCCGGGGACAATCAGGCATCCCTGCGTCAGCTTCGGCACGGCCTGCAGTCACTCCGTAAAGCGGGCTTTGTCTTGTTCGAGACGATGTTCGTGACAACCGAGGCACGAGCGCTATCCGGACTTGGCCGAAATTCAGAGGCAGTGGCGGTACTTGATGCCTCCTTGCAAAAAAGCACGGCTTCCGGAGAGGCGTGGTATCTTCCCGAACTCCACCGTGCGAAGGCGAACATTCAGTTTGAAATGGCGGATATGGCCAGCGCGAAACTGAGCCTCGACATCGCGGGACGCACGGCGAGCGCCGCCGGGGCCGTCGCATTGGCCCGGCTTGTCGAACGCGACATGGTCTGATCTCGCTCCGTGATGGCACTGAACAGGTGACGGGTTTACACGGATTTACAACTCTAAACTCGCCTCCCCCTTTTAGGCACGGCATGGTGGCGCCGAAGAGGAGAGCGCCATGGAAGGCCACCAGCCGGTCCGTTTTCTGGTCATTCTTTCAACAAGCGAAAGTGGCGATTTATCGGCTAGCGCAGTTACACTCGGTCGAATTGCGCCACCCTATTATCTATTCAAAGACCAGGGTGCGGAGGTTGTCCTTGCCACGTTGACGGGGGGATATCCCCGTCTTCCTGATTTTAGAGAAACCGAACCACTCGAAAAAAGCCTTCGCCGCTTTTTCCTCGACAGAGCGGCCAGGGACGACCTCGCAGACACATTGGCCGCAGACCAGATCGTCGCCGAAGATTTCGACGCGGCCCTCTGCCTGGGATTTTCAGGCGCACTCTGGGGAAACCACAACAATAGCGTGGCAGCCATACTTACGACGCTTCTGGAGAACGGCAAGCCCGTTGCCCTCATCCCTGGCAACGCTGTCGAGATTACCCCTCACGGTGCGGGCGATGGCCTTCTGATTTTCGGCGATTCCGACAACGCGCCCATCACGGCGGCACACGCACTCCTGGCGATCGTCAATGAACGCCGCAACCACGTCGCCTGATACGCATCCCGCCGCATCCCGCCGCATCCCGCCGAAACAGGCATTTGCATCGATTTACGACGCTTTACTAGCCAATCGAAAGCACCTCGGGCAACTTCACACCGTCGAAGGCTGACAATGGAGGATACCATGAACGAAGGCTCGACAGCACCCGCCTTTGGGATCACCCGGCGTAATGTCATTCTGTCCAGCGGTATAGCGGTCGCCGCCATGGCGCTTCCAAGACAGGGCGCGGCCGCAACCCAACCTTCTGCCAACCAATCGGGGAACGAGATCATGTCATTCGTCAAAACACAGGACGGCACGGAAATCTACTACAAGGACTGGGGTCCAAAGGACGCGCAGCCGATCGTCTTCCACCATGGCTGGCCGCTCAGCGCCGACGACTGGGACGGACAGATGATGTATTTCCTGGAACAGGGCTACCGCGTCATCGCCCACGACCGCCGAGGCCATGGTCGCTCCACCCAGACCTGGACCGGAAACGAGATGGATACCTATGCCGCAGACGTCGCGGTACTCACCGATGCCCTCGACCTCAAGAACGCGGTCCATATCGGTCACTCGACAGGCGGCGGCGAGGTCACCCGATACGTTGCCCGCGCCAAACCCGGCCGTGTCAGCAAAGCCATTCTCATCGGGGCTGTTCCTCCGATCATGGTGAAATCGGACCAAAACCCGGGCGGCCTGCCGATCGAGGTCTTCGACGGTTTCCGCGCCGCATTGGTCGCCAACCGCGCGCAGTTCTTCCTCGATGTCCCGGCAGGTCCGTTCTACGGCTACAACAGACCCGGAGCGAAAGTCAGCCAGGGCGTTATCGAGAACTGGTGGCGACAGGGCATGGCAGGCGGCGCGAAAGCGCATTACGACTGCATCAAGGCGTTTTCGGAAACCGACTTTACCGACGACCTGAAGGCCATCACAGTTCCGACGCTGGTGATGCATGGCGACGACGACCAGATCGTCCCTTATGCAGATTCAGCGCCACTGTCTGTAAAACTTCTGAAAAACGGCACACTCAAGACCTATGCGGGGCTTCCCCACGGGCTGTGCACCACCCATCCCGAGATCGTCAATCCCGATCTTCTCGCGTTCATCAAGAGCTAGCAGCTTTTCCACTCAGGCAATGGCGCATCAGGGAAGGTGCGCCACACCAGCGCAACACAGGAGAATTACAATGATCATAGTCTTTGCGCTTCTGATCGGTATCGTCGCAGGATTGCGTGCGATGACGGCTCCGGCAGCCGTCGCCTGGGCTGCAGGTCTGGGATGGGTCGACCTTTCCCAGACGCCGCTGGCCTTCCTGGGCTACAGATGGACACCTTGGATATTGACCGTTCTGGCGATCGGCGAGCTGATTACCGACCAGCTCCCGAGCACGCCCTCCCGGAAAGTGCCGGTCCAGTTCGCCACACGCATCATCACGGGAGGCTTGTCAGGCGCGGCCATCGGAGGAGCGGGCGGATCGCTCTTACTGGGACTGTTCTCCGGGATCGTCGGCGCTGTCATCGGCACCTACGGCGGCGCGGCAGTCCGTGCACGACTTGCGGCTTCCTTTGGGCGGGATCTCCCCGCTGCCCTCATCGAGGACGTGGTCGCTGTCGGTGGAGCCTTCCTCATCGTGGCGGCCGTGTCATGAGTGAATTCGATGCCATCTTCATCGGAGCGGGACAGGCTGGGCCGTTTCTGGCCGCCCGGATGGCCTCGGCAGGGCGCAAAGTTGCGCTGGTCGAGCGAAAGTATCTCGGCGGCACCTGCGTCAATGCCGGATGCATGCCGACGAAGACGCTCGTCGCCAGCGCCAGGGCGGCACATGTCGCGCGCAGTGCCTCGAATTATGGCGTCTTGATCGCCGGTGAGGTCGGGATCGATATGAAGATCGTGCATGGTCGGGCCGAAAAGGTCACGCTTGATGCCCGCCGGGGCCTTGAGACCTGGTTCGACGGCCTCGACAGCATGACGGTGATCTACGCACAGGGACGGTTTGTGGAACCCAATACAATCGTGGCCAACGGTGAGAGGCTTGTTGCACCGCAGATATTCATCAACGTCGGAGCGCGTCCCTCCATTCCGGACTATCCGGGGCTTGCGGACGTGCCGTACCTGACAAGTACCTCGATCATCCAGCTGGCCGAACTCCCCCGTCATCTGGTCGTGATCGGCGGAAGCTATATCGGGCTGGAGTTCGCACAGATGTACCGCCGTTTCGGCGCGCAAGTCACGATCGTCGAGCGCGGGCCTTACCTCGCTTCCCGTGAAGACGAGGACATTTCCGATGCGATTGCCGACATTGTCCGTGCGGAAGGCATCACCGTGCAGACGCAGGCGACAGGGCTTTCGTTCCGCAAAGCCGCAGATGACATTGAGGTCACGACGAACGAGGGGACCATCACCGCCAGCCATGTTCTCGTGGCCACGGGCCGACGACCCAATACCGATGACCTGGGACTTGAAACAGCCGGTGTCAAAACGGATGCCAAAGGCTTCATCATCGTCGACGACAGTCTTTCCACCAATATCCCCGGCATCTGGGCGCTGGGCGACTGCAACGGACACGGCGCATTCACGCACACGTCCTACAACGACTTTGAGATCGTCGCCGCAAATTTACTTGACGGAGCCGACCGCAAACTCAGCGATCGCATACCTGCCTACGCATTGTACATAGACCCGCCACTCGGGCGGGTCGGTTTGACAGAACGCCAGGCAAGAGCATCGGGACGATCAATCCTCGTTTCGACGCGACCGATGGCCCGTATTGGCCGGGCCGTCGAGAAAGGCGAAACACAGGGTTTGATGAAGATCGTCGCGGATGCCGAAACGCAACAGATACTCGGCGCCGCTTTTCTCGGCATCGAGGGTGACGAGGCAATTCACGGCATCATCGACGCAATGAACGCGCGCACCCCCTACCCGACGCTACAATGGTCGGTGCCTATCCATCCGACTGTGTCGGAAATCGTGCCCACGCTTATCGCGGACCTCCGGGCTGTCTCTTGACGAGAGCCTGACGCTTGCGGACGGCAGTGACTGCCGTCCGGCCACTTCCACTAAAGCGAAAAGGTAACCGCACTGAAGGAAGACCTTGCCCATGCCAACGGTGCGCCTGTCATCGACGACTTGAACAATTAGACGGCATGACCGAGCCGTCACAGCCGACAGCCGACAGCCGACTATGCCACTCAATTCGACCACCGGATCGACGAAGATCCTTTCGGGCAACCCGGTGACCTCTTCAGATTAATGTCGTCGGAACAGCAGCATACGTTGTTTGAAATACTGCCCGGAGCATCGCCGGGCGCGGATGAACGTATCCAGGAGCGACACGTCGCAAATTGCATGCAGGCGGACCCGCGATACGGCGCGGGGGTGCTGCTACGATCAGTCTCATCTTCACCCGGGCAGCCAAATAGGAGAAAAGCCATGACAAGAGGAACAGCATTGATTACCGGAGCGTCCTCAGGCATCGGGGCGGTATACGCGGAGAAGCTGGCGGGCCGTGGCTTCGACCTCGTAATCGTCGCCCGCGACTTCGACCGCCTGAGCGCAATATCCAAACGGGTGTCCAGGGATTACGGCGTCGCGGTCACCCCGCTCCCCGCCGACCTGTCGAATTCCACCGATCTCAAGAAGGTCCTCGCGAAACTCGGGGATGACATGACACTGAGGCTCCTCGTCAACTGCGCGGGCATGGGACCGAACGGCACGGTTCTCGCCTCCGACGTCGAAGGCCTGTCGGAGATGGTCCACCTGAACGTCGATGTCCTCCATGCCTTGACGGTCACGGCGGCCAAGGTTTTTGCCAGCCGCGGCGAAGGGGCGATCATCAACATCGCCTCCGTCGTCGCACTGATGCCCGAGCGGTTCAACCCGACCTACGTCGCGAGCAAGGCTTTCGTGCTCGCATTGACCGAGGCGCTCGAGGTCGAGCTCAAGCCGAAGGGTGTCCGGATACAGGCCGTACTGCCTGGATTCACCAGGACGGAAATCTTCGACCGCGCCGGCATCGACATCAAGATGATCCCGCAGGAGATGATGATGGATGCGTCCGAGATGGTGGATGCGGCACTTGCCGGCTTCGATCTGGGGGAAATCGTGACAATTCCCTCGCTTGCGGACCTAAGTCTTTGGCAGAATTTCAGCCAGGCCCGAGGGGAGCTCGCGCCTCACCTCTCGCTCAAACATGCCGCCGGACGGTATGCGATAGGAGCGAACTGATGACCCAGAGCCGGACGATCTTCTGGGCATCATCTTTCGCATGGGCATTGGCGACGGCTTTTCCAGCTCAAGCCCATGTCAAATGGTTCGCTCCCTACATCGTCGGCGCGCCACCCCAGCCGATTTCTACGGTTCTTGCCGATCCATGGTTCTGGATCGGCATTGTTCTCGTCGTCATTTTCTTCGCTCTGACGCACCTGATAGAGATCAGTCCATTTGGAGCGCGCGTCCATGACGGGTTGGATCGCGTCACCGGACCGCTGTGGAACAGGCTGGACGACTACGTCCGAGTGACCGTCGGTGCATTCTTTGTGGCAATATTCTCGGTCGGCGGCGTGTATCTGACACCCGATCTGAAGACCCCGGCGGAATGGGTGTCCTGGCTCCAGCTCCTGATCGCCGCCTGCATTTTCTCGCGCAAGACCATGCCGCTGGCAGGCATCGGCATTCTGGCGCTCTGGTTCCTGGCAATCCGCGACTATGACCTGTTCCACCTGTTCGACTATCTGGCACTGGGCGCGGGTGTCGCCGCCTATCTGATCCTCGAACCGTCGAAGAACGAGACCTGGAGATCGCATCGCTTCGAGGCTTTGCGTTGGGGTCTCGCAATCGCGCTGATGTGGTCGAGCCTCGAAAAATTCGCCTACCCCGACTGGTTCTATCCGCTCGTCGTCGAAAAACCTTTCCTGACCTTCGGCATGCCAAGGGATGTCTTCATTCCGATGGCGGGTGTCGCCGAATTCACCATGGGCTTCGGTCTCCTCTGGACCCCTTTGATCCGTCGGCTGTCGGCGATCGCGTTGATCGTGATCTTCACGGCGGCGGTCTGGCCCTTCGGACGGGTCGACCTCATTGGACACGGCCTGATCATGGCAATCCTGGTGGCGGTCGCCTGCGATCAGTGCCGCGAGACAAGATTTCTACCGTCACTCAAGGTTCACCTTCCCGCGATACCCGGAGGAATCGCGAGTGCGCTGGTGGTGTTCGCGACAGCGTATTGGGGGCTTCATCTCGTCTTCTACGGAGCAGAAGGGTTCACCGGCCCGGCGACCGCCGAAAGAGCGACGCATTCGCACAATGCCGAACAGCCGCACGGGCCGATATCGGACACAGGCATCGGTGCGCCCCCGACCAAATGAGCCCTCCAACAACCCCCTGCGCAACATAGGGCTCTCTATATATATATATTCACGTCATGTGAAACGCCAAAGAACCAAACGCCCGTCAATCAGCGTATTCGCGAATGACTTTCGCGGATCGCCACGGCCATGCGGACCGACGACTGGAGCCGTGCCAAGACCAGCGGCCTAAACACGACACGGCTTGCCATCCTCGAACTGCTGGAAAGGAGAAGGGACGGATTGGGCGTCAAGGAGATTGCCGCCAACCTGGGTGTGTCTCAGCCGACAGCTACCGACTCGATCACGGCACCTGAACGCAAAGGTTTCGTGGCGAAGCGTATGGCCGCAACAGACAAGCGCGGCGCCAATGTCGGCATTACGCCCGAAGGGCTTTCGGTGTCTGAGGCTGGTAGATTGTCACGAAGCGTCGCTGAACAATCAGTCGGCGCCTTGGCCGAGCACGAGCAGGAAGACCTGCTGATCACACTGGTCAACAAGCGTCGTTTGACATCATCGAGATGACGATCGTCACCGAGGGAGACTCCGCCATCTTCAAAACCCGCGTCCGCGGAGAGGCCGGTTCTGAGAAGCCAGCGGCAACAGGCAAATTCGAGGGATCCGATGTCTGCGCCGATGTCTGGCCTGCATCGCTTGACAGCGGCGAGATCGGTTTCGACAAGGATCAAGGCATCGTCGCACTGGCCGTCACCTTCCATTCCGATTTCGACAATGCCGCCAAGGGCGGCGAGTGCAGTGATGTCTGAAACCACCACTGGGTCGTGCTGGCCGAGGACTGAACGGCTCCGAGTTTCCTAGACGCCTTTAGGTTAAGTCTGGTGCTGGAATTGACGTCGGTTGTCCGCCAGAAAAGGATGTCACTCAGAAGCGGACAATAACTTGAGTTTTGCATTCATATTTAATCAAGTCGGTGCTATCACTTAGCTCATTGCTTGGATCGCGGGCTAACATGTCGCATCCATATTTCTTTCAATCATGCTGCTTGAGCCAATTATGGTCACTGTAAAAAAAGATGCCCGGTATGAGATGTACCTGAAGGCACGCAAGGCTTTGGTTGACTATGCCACGCCGATTACCGGTTCCCGCGATGACGCAGAGGATATTGTTCAGGATGCGTTTCTGAAATTTGTGCCGGATGCCAGTGAAGGGCCGCCGCCTCCAAAAGCCTATCTGTTTCGCATCGTTCGCAATCTGTCCTTCAACAAAAGGCGCAGGCGCAAGCTGGAGACGAAGGATGAGCCGGACGACATTCCCTGGTGGGCGTGGCCGCAAAGCCACCCGTCGCCGGAAGCGGACCTCGTTCTGCAGCAACAGGTAAAGCTGGTGGCTCGGGCGATCGAGCGATTGCCGGACCGCGAACGGGCGGTCATGGAAATGTATCGCTTCGAGAAAATGACCTTGCAGGAGATCGCCGAAAGGCTGGCAGTCTCTGTTGCCACCGCACATCGCCTGCTGAGCACAGCCATGCGGCGCCTCCGGGACGAGACAAGAGATATCTTATGACGGAAAAAACGCCGCTGAATGCAAATTCTCTGAAAGAATTACCCGGCTCGCGTGTTTATGCAGATAATGCATTTGAATTCGCACAATCGCCAGGACTGACAAGGCCTGCCCAGATGACCACCGAACCACGCAACAACCAATCTCGCCTGTTTGACGAAGCCAGCGACTGGCTGATCCGTATCCGGGAAAGTCCGCATTCAGCCGATACAAAGGCAGCTTTTGAGGCGTGGCGACGAACCTCTACCGCCCATGAACAGGCGTGGATCGATCTCTGTCGCCTGTGGAGTATCTCCGGAAATGCTGAACCTTTCTATCGCCCGCTTGCCTCAAACAAGCCAAAGGCCATGCGCCCGCCAGTCCTTTCCATTGCCCGGTTTGCGACAGGTCTGGCCATCGCGAGCCTCACCGCATTCGCTGTCTGGTTTGCCGCTCCCTCCCTGATGATCCGATTGACAGCAGATCATGCGACGGCCACTGCGGAGATCCGAACCATCCCGCTTGAGGATGGCAGCATGGTGCAACTTGCGCCCGACAGTGCGTTGCGCGTCGAATTCCACGAGGATGTCCGACAGGTCGCGCTTTTGCGCGGCGAAGCATTCTTCGATATCGCGAAGGATCCGAATCGCAAGTTCAGGGTCGTCGCCGGTGGTGCCGAGGTCGAGGTGCTTGGAACAGCTTTCGATGTTCATATCACGGAGGCTGCGACAACAGTTTCCGTCGCCCGCGGTTCGGTCTCGACAAAACCCACGAACGCCCGATCGGACGTCTCCCAAAGCATACTTGCTCCGGGCGATGCCGTATCGATCGACCGGCGGAGTGGCGTCACGACCAGGACCCTTATCGCCGCCGATGACGTCGGCGCATGGCGCCAGGGCAGGCTGGTGGTGAGCAATGCGACGATCGAATCCGTGGTCAATGTCATAAGTCACTACGACACCGCCTGGATCACCATCGCCGATCCCTCGCTTGGCGAACAGAGAGTGACGGGCATATACGACCTAACGTCACCCAAACTGGCGCTGGGCGCTCTGGTCGATCCTTTCGGCGGCAAGGTCAGAAACCTTGGCGCTGCGGTCAGGGTGATCAGCCGATACTAAAAATATGATAATAATAATCAAGATTTAGCAGAAAAGCGGAATACCTACTGAAAATACCACCTTACTGATGTGTCTTTCTGTCAGCAAACCGGTTCGACCGGTGCGCCAAGTCAGGAGAGGCAGTGGGTAATGGTACAACGAGTAGCTTTCAGGCGATATCCTTTCCGGAAGGGCAACGCCGGGCAAATTGGGTTTCTCTTAAGTTCGGTTGCCCTCGGCACCGTCATGTTCTGCGGACAAGGTCTGGCGCAAACGGCCGCTCCCGCCGCAGGCCAGCAATCACAGCAAGCGGATCTGCGCAATTTCGATATCGCTGGCCAGCCGCTGGCATCAGCGCTTGCCACGTTCAACCGCCAGTCCGGCATTCAGGTGAGCCAGGCCTCGGGCACCACGACCAATATCACGGTCAATGCCGTCCGGGGACGCATGACACCGCAGGCGGCTCTCGCGACCATGCTTGCCGGCACTGGTATTCCCTTCCGGTTCACCGGTAATCGGGCTGTTGTAATCGGTACCGGCCAGACTGGCAGCGACGCCTCCATCGCGCCGGACGACGGATCCACAGTCCTCGAAACAATCACTGTCGCCGGAGGTCGTGGCAATGCCACCACCGGCTCCGGCTATCAGGGCACGCCCGACTGGGTCTATGAGACGCCGAGCAGTCTCAGCGTGATCGGCCGCGAGGCGATTCAGGCGGCCGGCATTCGCAATACCCGCGATATCTTCAACCGGATTTCCGGCGTTTATGCTGGCGAAGGCAATGGCAGCTTCCCCACCGTCTCGCCAAACATCCGCGGCCTGCAGGATTCCGGCCGTGTTGTAGTCTCGATCGATGGTGCACGCCAGAATGCCCAGCGCGGCGCCGGCTTCGGTGGTGGCAATTACATCTCCAATTCGGGTCAGGCCTTCGTCGACAGCGCATTCATCCGCGCCGTCGAAGTCGAAAAGAGAACGTCCGCCACCTCCGGCAGTGCCGGTTCGCTTGGCGGAAAGGTCGAGTTCCAGACGGTCGGTGCGGACGACCTGATCGCCGACGGCAGGACTTGGGGTGTCGAGACGAACACCTCGACCGGCACGAACAATTATCATTTTCAGGGCTCTGTTCTTGGTGGGACCCGGCTTGGCGACACGCCATTCTCGCTGACCGGCGGCTTCAGCAGTTCCAATCTCGGTGAATATGCGATCGGCCGCAACGGCGATGCGACCACCACCGAAACCAACATGAAGAACCTGCTCGGCCGCAGCAACTGGAGCTCGCTGTTCAAGCTTGAAGGAGATTTTGGCGATGTGCAGACATCGCTGTCCTGGATGCACCAGGACAATTCCTTCTTGTACGGCTCGTCCGGTGGCGAAAGCCTCAATCATGAGGACGCGCGTAACGACAGCGTAACGGCCAAATTTGCCTGGGATCCGGAATCCACGCTGATTGATATGAAGGGCCTGCTGTGGCTCAACGATTCCATGACCCACGAGGTCCGCGAAGCGCGTACGAACGGGGCGCCTGAAACCAGTATCGATATGGCAAACAAGAGCTTCGGGGTATCGCTGGAAAATACCAGCGAACTGGACACCATCGCCGGACCACTCACCCTGAACTACGGCGCCGAGGCGTTTCGCGATCTCGCCAACTCGTCTGCCTATAGCGAGACGATCGCGGCCAACCCGGACTGGGCCAGCAGCTATACGGCGTTCAGCCCTCCGGGCCGGCGCGACATGGCGAGCATCTTTCTCAACGGAACGCTGGAACCGGCGGATTGGGTCAGCGTTTCCGCCGGGATCCGCTATGACTGGTCACGACTGAAGGGGACGACCAGCTATTTCAATCGCCGGGTAACCACAGTGACCATACCCGCCCATGTTGCGCAGGCAGTCACCACCTGGGGTGCCTGGGGCCAGATCTACGATGTTGTCAACTATACGTTTCGCACGGCGGTTTGCACGACAGGTATCAATCCAACTACCGGCGTTGCCGTGAATGCCGTATTGCGGGGCCGCACATGCGCGGCCTTGAACGCAGCCGGCGAAATGATCGATGGCCTTTGGTATGTGGCCGGCGACACCGTCCCAGCCACACAAGCTCCCCCTGTCGAAGACTTCCCGGAATACGAAGTCGATATCGACCGCATCGACAGTGCCTGGCTGCCATCGGCTACTGTAGAATTCAAGCCGGTGGACTGGTTCCGGCCCTATGCCAGCTATTCCGAAAGCTACCGCCCTCCCACCATTCTTGAGGCCTTTCTCACCGGCGGCACGCCCAGCGACAACGTTGGCATCACCTTCGCTCCGAACGAACATCTCCGCTCCGAGACCGCAAAGACCTATGAGATTGGCGCCAATGTCAGCCTGGACGATGTTCTCACCGGAGGAGACGCGCTTCGCATGAAAGCTGCAGTTTTCTATCGCGAGATCGAGGATTTCATCGTGATGGGTGACATCTACACCTCGCAGGTCAGCAGCCGGACATACAGAAGCTTCGTCAATGTCGATGGCACGACCCGCATGAAGGGGATCGAACTGGAAGGCAACTACGACACCGGTGCATTCTGGCTGGGCGGCACGGCCACCTTGCTGGATACCAAATGGCCGACCAAGACTGAGATCTTTTCGAACGGCAGCCAGACGACCACAGGCGACATCTTTGCGACGTCAGGCAACGTTCCGCCGAAGATGAAGCTGACCGTGGACGGTGGCATGCGCTTTCTCGACGAACGGCTCTCACTCGGCGCACGCGTCAACCACGTCAGTCCCAATCAGGGCAGGACCTATGATTCCGATGGTGATCTGGCCGAAGCCTCAGACCGTTACACCACAGTGGATCTCTACGGTTCCTTCAATGTGACCGATGCGGCGACGCTGCGGTTTGCCGTCAACAACGTCACGGATAGGAACTATCTCCCGGCAGGAGGCGACTATACCGCGCCCGGACGCACCTTCATCGCAACCTTGAAAATGAAGTTCTAGCAGTTCCCGAGTCGTGCGGCTTCGCAGCTGCGCCGACCAAAAAATTCCCCGGGCCAGGATGATGGCCTGCCCCGGGGATACCATGTCCGGACAGTTGTCCGGGCCATTGTCAACAGCCACTCAAGGAGAAACCCCATGGCTGCAGTCATCCAACTTAGCTCCGCCTCCGCCAATATGGAAGGCTACCTCAACGGCTGGACGAGCGGTTACAGCTCGACCTATGGCGCTTTCTGGGACGAGGGTAACGGCCTTGTCACCAATCCACTCGCAACGACCGTTTATGAGCAGTGGGGCAATGGCTCTTCCGGCGGCAACGGCATCTACATGGAAGGCGAATTCCAGTATTCCCGCGGCAACCTGACCGGAACGGTCGACAGCATCACACTCGGCACCGGCTTCAGCCAGTCTGCGTCGACCGGATTCAGCGTTTCCGCCGATCTCGTGATCACACCGGACAGCACCTTCCCGAGCGCCAGCCAGGACGTCTTCGATTGGGCCATCTATGATCTGACTGTCAACAGCTCGCTCGACAGCCTCTACGACTATCTGTCAGCCGTCGGCACCGAGATTCTTGACACTACCGCCTCCGACACGCTTGTCGGCTTCGGTGGCGCCGATACCTTCGTGTTCTCTTCCGGCAACGATATCGTGAAGGCCGGTCCGGCCGGCACGTATGGCTATCAGGACGGCGTAGACACACTGGATGTCTCTGGCTGGTACCTTTCCGATTTTAGCGATTTGACCTTCTCAAACCTCAACGGCAATGCCGTTGTCGGAAATCAGTATACCAACGACACCATCACCCTCCACGGCGTTTCGTCAAGCGTGCTCGACGCTTCCGACTTTATGTTCGCCTAAAGGCAACAAGGTCGCGCGCAGCGCTTATGCGCGCGACCACCTCGTTACAAACTAGGAGCGCGTCGACCGCATGCAAACGGCAAATCGCACGGAACAGGCCCTGGCAGGCAATGCCATGAAAATTACCGGCCCATTGGCCGCCATTGCCCTGCTCAGCGGCGTCACCAATATCCTGGCGCTGACCTCTCCGCTGTTCATGCTGCAGGTCTATGACAGGGTCCTTTCCAGCGGTAGCATTCCGACACTTGTCGGCCTCGCCGTTCTGGCGGCCAGCCTCTATGCATTCCAGGCCCTGCTCGACATCATCAGGGCACGCGTGCTGCTGCGTATCGGTGAAAGGTTCGATTACAACCTGTCGCCCCGCGTTTATCATGCGGTCGTCCGGTTGCCGCTTTTAACCCGGATGCCTGGTGACGGGCTGCAGCCTCTGCGCGATCTCGACAATGTGCGCGGCTTCCTCTCAGGCAATGGACCCACTGCCTTTTTCGACCTGCCCTGGATGCCGCTTTATCTCGGCATCAGCTTTCTCTTCCATTTCTGGATCGGGGTCACGGCTCTGGCCGGCGCCATCATGCTGATCTGCCTGACGATCCTGACCAATCTCCTGTCCGGCCATCCGATCCGTGAGGCGACCTCGGCCAACATGTCGCGCAACGGGCTTCTCGAGGCCACTCGCCGGAACGCCGAAGTCGTCCATGCCATGGGGCTCGGCCTGCGCACGGCAGCGCGCTGGCAACAAGCCAATGCCGCTTATCTCCGCGCCAACCGAAAGTCCGGCGACGTGCTCAGCGGTCTCGGCAACCTGTCGCGCGCACTGCGCATGATGCTGCAATCGGCGCTGCTCGGAGTCGGTGCCTGGCTGGTGATCAATCAGGAGGCGACCGGTGGCGTGATGATTGCCAGCTCTATCATGATGGGAAGGGCACTCGCACCGGTGGATCAGGCGATCGCGGCGTGGAAACCCTATCTTATGGCAAGACAGAGCTGGGCCCGTCTCAAGGAACTGCTGGCACGGGTTCAAGTTGAAAAACCCGTCATGTCCCTGCCCCGACCACAGACTGATCTCAACGTGGAAGCGCTCGTCATCGCGCCACCCGGTGAAAAGAGCCCAGCGGTCGCCGGGATCACGTTCAACATACAAGCAGGAAATGCACTAGGGATCATCGGCCCTTCCGGTTCAGGCAAAACGACCCTGTCGCGTGCCCTTGTCGGCGCCTGGTCGCCCGCAGCCGGCAAGGTTCGGCTCGATGGCGCAAGCCTCGATCAGTGGAACCGGGACGAACTCGGCCCACATATCGGCTATCTGCCGCAGGGTGTCGAGCTTTTCGACGGGACCATCGCTGAGAACATTGCCCGGCTTGAGGAGGAGCCGGATTCGCAGGCCGTCATTGCCGCGGCGCAGACCGCCGGCGCGCATGACATGATCTTGCGGATGGAGCACGGCTATGACACCCGGATCGGCGAAGGCGGATCGGCGCTGTCTGCCGGACAACGCCAGCGAATCGGCCTCGCGCGCGCGCTTTACCGCGAGCCCTTCCTGCTCGTCCTCGACGAACCGAATGCCAACCTGGACGCTGACGGAGAAGCAGCCGTCGTGAAGGCGATCAGCTCGGTGCGCGCACGCAAGGGTATTGCTGTCGTCATCGCCCACCGGCCCAGCGCCATCGCCGCTGTTGATTTCGTTCTGGTGGTCGAAGCCGGCCGGCAGAAGGCATTCGGACCGCGTGAAAAGGTGCTCGCAGAGGTACTGCAAACGAAGCTGCCGCGGCAGGAAAACGTTCGTCCCTATCAGCCGGCCCCTTATGGGACTTCTCCACTGCGAGTGGTTGCCTCGCCCGGTAACGATCGCCAAAAAGGCAATTCCCCAGCAGCCAATCAGGAGGATATCGATGTTGCTCCATGACTTGGACGCCTCCGTCAGCCGCTCGATCCGCAACCATTCGTTCGTGGGTATTGTTGCCTGCATTCTGCTGGTCGGCGGCACAGGAGCCTGGGCGGCCTTGACCAACCTTTCTGGTGCTGTCGTTGCCAGCGGCCACTTCGTCGTCGACAGCTATGTGAAGAAAGTCCAGCATCCGGAAGGCGGTGTTGTGGGGGAAATCCTGGTGCACGAGGGCGACAGTGTTGCTGCCGGTGACGTGGTGATACGCCTCGACGCGACGCAGGCTAGGGCTAATCTCGACATGGTCCGCAAGCGGCTGGATGAACTTATGGCCCGGCAAGCCCGGCTTCAGGCCGAGCGCGACGATCTCGAGTACATCCGTTTCCCCGAACCGTTGCTGGACAAGCGACAGCGGGGGCAGCCCGACGCAACTGCGGCAGTCGACAGCGAAACGCGCCTGTTCGAGTTCCGCAAGGCTTCGCGCGAGGGACAAAAGGCGCAACTGAGCGAACGCATCCTGCAATTTGGCCATGAGATCGAAGGACTGCGCGCGCAGGAAGCCGCCTATCGCGAAGGAAGCAAGGTATTGCTGAGCGAAATTACCTCGCTTGCCGAACTGCGCAGGCAGGGCGCCGTTTCGGACCAACGCCTCAATGGATTGAAGACGGAGCTTGCAACATTTGGCGGAGAGCTTGGTGAGAAGATCGCCTACCAGGCGCAGATCGCCGGTCGTATTACCGAGACGAAACTGGCCATGATCCAGATCGACCAGGACCTGAAGACCGAAGTCGGCCGGGAACTGCGCGAGGTTCAAGGCAATATCGGCGAATATGTCGAACGCAAGATTTCGTCTGAGGACAAGCTCAAGCGGATCGATATCATCGCGCCGCAATCCGGCGTGGTGCATCAACTTGCGGTTCACACGGTCGGTGGTGTGGTCACGCCGGCGGATCCCATCATGCTGATCGTTCCGAAAAGCGATACGCTGTCTCTGGAAATACGCATTTCTCCCAAGGACATCGATCAGGTTCAGCCGGGACAGAAAGCAATGATCCGTCTTTCGGCTTTCAATCAGAGGACGACGCCAGAGTTGAACGGCCATGTCAGCCGCGTGGCCGCAGATCTCTCGACCGACGAGAAAACGGGGCTTTCCTACTATCTGGTCCGGCTATTGGTAAACGCAAACGAAGAACACACGCTGACCGGGCTTGTGCTGGTCCCGGGAATGCCGGCCGAGGCCTTCGTCCAGACCGGCACACGGTCAGCCCTCTCTTATCTCCTCAAGCCGCTGGCCGACCAAATTTCCCGCGCCTTCCGCGAACAGTAGCAGATGTCGTTTTGGACTGGTGGGGTAGGTGCCCCGTCGGAGGCGGTATCCACCCCATCAGTTCAGAGCAAACGCTGAGCCGGGCCCGTGTTTCACGAACTACAGCAAGCTCGCTGCCAGGCCGAAGCATCATATCCATCGACCGCAGAGATTGCGGCTAATGGGTTCTGATCAATGAAAAGCCGTATAGACCCCGAAATTTCAATCTATCCGCATAGCGACACATAATTTTACTGTGGGTCCAACATTGCTTCGGCTTCGATCTCCACCTCATAGTCGCCAATCAAAGCGCCGGCTTGGATCATTGTATTTGCTGGCAGAACGTCGGAAAAGAACCGGCCGTGGGCTCGCGATACCGGCTCCCATTGCGCGGCATCCTTCAGGTAGATCCGTGTGCGCACGACATCCTCCATACGCCCGCCCAAGGCCGTGATGGACGCCGCGATCTTGTCGAGAATGTAAGTGGCCTGCGCGCCGGCATTGCCAGGTGCCACGCACCGGTCAGCGCCATGGGTCGCGGTTGTCCCCGACACCAGAATGCGATCGCCAGTTCTGACCGCCCGGCTGTAGCCGGCCAGCGGTTCCCAGATGCTGCCGGACGAGACGCGCAGCCGGTTCTTGCGACCAGGCACCGGCACGGCTTTGTAAACGGACGGGATTGCCTCCAGGTGATGGCTGAGATCGCCCGAGGCCGTCAGGAAGGGAGGCTTGCGATATTCGTCGCCGCAATCACCGGGAATGTGGCTGCTGGCCGCAAAGGCATTGTCGAGCCGTGTCCGGTCGTCTTCATCCAGCGCAAAGGTGAAGACCTTCAGGTTGTCATCGCGATGCTGGTTCTCACCCAGCCGCGCGCCGATGATCGTGGCAGCGACGGCCGGATGGTCCAAAACCCAGCGACTGGCAACGTTGGAGACCGAAACCCCATGCTTGCGGGCGATTTCGGATGCGGCGTTCAGAATGCCCTGGTAGACGGCCCAGCCGCCCGCGGTGTCGATGAAACGCTTGTATTTCGACCGGCTCCAATCGGGAATCGTTGCCGGCTCCGGCTGGCCAAGCCATTTCTCGGAAAGAAAGCCGCCGCACAGTGTGCCATAGGCGAGAAGCTTCACGCCCGTCTTCAGGCAAAGGGAAGTGAGATCACCGGCCGCGCGCCGATCGATCAGTGAGAAGGACACCTGGTTGCTGGCGATCTCGATGCCGTCGGCCAATGCAAGATTGAGATGGGCTGCGTCGAAATTGGTCAGGCCGAGCGCGCCGATCAGCCCCTCCTCCTTCATCGCCTGCATCTCGTGCAGGGCATCGAGCCATGCCGGGTGTTCGAAGGTCCACCAATGGAACTGCAGGAGATCGACCGTATCGACGCCGAGCCGTGCCAGCCGCTCTTCCACGCCGCGCCGCACCACATCGCGGGTCATCGACCCCGGCTCTGGGCACCATTTGGTGAAGGCGACCGGCCGGCCGGATCCGGCGGGATAACGTTTCAGCAGGTGGCCGGTGATGATCTCCGCAGATCCATAATGGTCAGCCATGTCGAATGTGTCGAAACCGGCTTTCGAATAGGCCTGCAGCGCGTCCGCACCCTGCTCCGGGTCTATGGTGGCGCCGTGCTTCTCGATGTCGGCGACCTGCCAGAGGCCACAGACGAGCCGGCTGATCGACAGTCCCGGCGCGAGGCTTGTACGTTGTGGATGCATCGTGGTCATTCCTTGTCGGATAAGGGCAGGCTGCTGCGAAGGCGGGCAAGCGGGCTCACCTCGCCGAACAGGCCGCGAGGACGCAGCAGGAGCATGAGGCAGAGGCCGACGCCGATGGCGACGATCTGCAAGGCGGCAGCGCGAGCCTGATCTTCCGGCGGTACGAAGGCCGAGACGACAGCAGCCGTCACCGCCCAGAGACCCCAGACCAGCACCGCACCGGCAATCGCGCCGCGATTGTTGCCGGAACCACCGACGATCAGCATGGCCCAGACCTGGAAAGTCAGGACCGGCATATAATTATCCGGCGCGATGAAGCCGATGAAATGCGCCTGGGCCGCACCTGCAAGCCCCATGATCGCGCCACCGACGGTGAACGCCTGCAGGCGAAAGCGGACAGGCTGCTTGCCCAGCGCTTGTGCGGCCGTCTCGTCCTCGCGGATGGCGCGCAACACGCGACCCCAGGGGCTGCGCGACAGATGTTGCAGGCCGAGATACAGCGCCAGTACGACGATCACCATCAAGCCGCAATTGGCCAGGCTGAACAAAAGGGCATCGCCCTGCAGTTCGGCAAAAGGCCGCGGGATGAAGCCGATCCCGAAGGCGCCGCCAGTCAGCGGCTGCAGGTTGAGCATGCAAAGCTGGACAGTGACTGCGACACCGAAAGTGGCGATCGCGAGGTAATCGGCCCTGAGCCGGATGGTCAACGCGCCGACACCCCAGGAAAGTGCCCCGGAGACGATGGCGGCCCCCAACCAGCCGACTGCGATCGGCATAGCGAAGCCACCGAAGCGGTCCGCAGTTTCCGGCGTGGTCAGAATGGCCGACGTATAGGCGCCGACAGCCACAAAGCCAGCAATGCCGACATTGAACAGCCCGGTCATCCCCCATTGCACGTTCAGGCCCAGCGAGATGACCGCATAGGTAAGCGCCATGGTCAGAAAGAAAGCGCCATAGGCGGCGAGATCGAGGATCATGAGGCTTTTCCAAACAGGCCGCGGGGGCGAATGACAAGGACCGCAATGAGAATGGCAAAGGACACCGCCGCCCGCCATTCCGCCCCGATGATCTGCACCGTGAACGCCTCACACAGACCAATGACAAGCCCGGCAATCATGGCACCCGGAACCGAGCCGATGCCGCCGAGAATGGCGGCTGCGAACAGCGGCAAAAGCAGGTCGTGACCAAGATAGGGACGGATCTGGATGATCAGGCCACTCATCATGCCGGCAATGCAGGCAAGGGCGGCTCCCAGAAACCAGACCGTGCGGATGACGCGGCGGACATCGATCCCGGCAATGCCGGCCAGCCCCGGGTTTTCGCTGACGGCACGCATGGCCCGGCCGATATCGGTTCGGGTCATGATCAGATGAACCGCGACCACCGAGACCAGCGCCACAACCAGCATGGCCAACTGATCCGGCGTGGCACGCAGGCCGCCGCCCAGCTTCATGGCGATCTGCAGCGCCTGGCTGAAATAAGCAGGCTTCGAGGTGAACAGGAATTCGAGCAGGCTGCGCAGCGCAAGCGATGCGCCGAAACTCGCCATGACCATGATGATGATGGCGCTGCCGCGTCGGCGGAAGCTGGAAAACAAAAGCGCATCGACGGCAAGCGCCAGAAGTCCGGTCAAGGCGATGGCCAAGACGGCCGCAATCGGCAGCGACCAGCCGAAGGAAAAGGGACCGAGCGGCGTGGTGAAGCCCGTTCCCAGAACGCCAAGCGCACTGCTGATGCCGAGCGCAAGATAGGCGCCCCAGCTCAGAAACTCGCCATGGGCAAAGTTGGAAAAGCGCAGGATCGAATAGGTGAGCGTCACGCCGATGGCACCGAGGCCGATGATGGCGCCGGCAATCAGTCCATCCATGAGAAACTGCGAGTTCATCGGGCCACCCCGCCAGAGGCGTGCCGCGCCGTGCCGAGATAGATCTGGCCGATCAGCGGATCGTCGGCAAGTTCGGCGGGTGTTCCTTCGTGGCGCATGCACCCTTCGGCCAAGATGACGGCACGATCGGCAATCGCCATCGCCGCCTTCACATTCTGCTCGACCAGCACGATCGTAACGCCATCGCCATTGACACGTTTGAGCATGGCAAACACCTCTGCGACAATCTTCGGCGACAGCCCGGCCGACGGCTCATCCAGGATCAGGACCGGCGGATCCAGCGCCAGTGCGCGGGCAACCGCCAGCATCTGCCGCTGCCCGCCTGATAGGGCTCCGGCCAGCCGCGTCGGCCGAACGGCGAGGTCCGGAAACCTGGCAAACAGCGCATCGATCTTGGCAACGCGCGCTGATTTGGGCAGGAGCGCCACGGCGATCTGCAGGTTTTCCAGAATGCTCATGCTGGCAAAGACGTTGTCCGTCTGCGGCACAAAGGCCAGCCCTTGCGCCAACTTGCGATGCGGCGCAACGCTTGTAATATCCTGGCTACCCAGATGGATCGTGCCCGAATGGACCGGGACCATGCCGGCGATTGCCTTGACGAAGGTTGACTTTCCTGCACCGTTCGGCCCGAGAAGAATGACAAGCTCGCCTTTTTTGACTGCGAAATCCACGCCGCGCACGATCGGCAGATCGGCTTCGTAGCCAGCGAAAAGCGCAGATGTTGCAAGAGCTGGGCTTGTCATGCGCCACCTCCCAGATAGGCTTCGATCACCGCAGGATCGGCCGCGACCTCCGCCGGCGAGCCTTGTGCCAGCGGCTTGCCGAGCGCCATTGCGACAACACGCGAACATAGCCGCGATACCATCTCCATGTTGTGCTCGATCAGCAGGATCGACTTCCCCTGCCCGTTCAGCGCCACGATTCGCTCGATAAGCACCTCCAGCAGGGCGGGGTTTACCCCGGCTGCCGGCTCGTCGAGCAAGATCACCTGCGGATCGGCCATCAGCACGCGCGCCAGTTCCAAAAGCTTGCGCTGACCGCCGGAAAGCACGCGAGCCGGCTGATGCGCAAGCGGCGAAAGCGTGACGAACTCCAGAAGGTCACGGGCCTTTTCAAGCGATGCCTTTTCTTCGCGTCTTACGCGTCCGGGCGTGAGAAAATTGGCAAACAGCCTCTCGCCATGCTGCTTTTGCGCGCCGACCAGCAGATTTTCGAGCACGCTCATTTCGGGAAACGGTCTCGGGATCTGGAAGGTACGGGCGACACCATGGGCAATGCGTCGCTCCGGCGGCTCGCCGGACACTTCGCGGCCTTCGATCCAAATCTCGCCAGCACTCGGCTTGAGGCTGCCGGCCAGCAGATTGAACATGGTCGTTTTGCCGGCACCGTTCGGGCCAATCAGGCCGACCATCTCGCCCTGAGCGACCTTTAGTGACATGTCCGAAACAACAGCCAGCCCATCGAACCGCTTGGACAGATGTCGTGCCTCTATCGATGGCGGCGCGACAGCTTGCGACGCTGGCGCTGGTGGTTGGAGAGTTTCGGCAGTCATATGCAAAAAGAGGCCTTGATCTGGTCGTTGATGTTTGATCAAACTTTACGACAGGACTAAAATCAACCGATATTTCCTGAAAGGCGCATTGGTGGCAGGAATTGCGGAAACGGTCGACCAGAGGGATGAACGGCTCACCCCCCGCCTGACACCGGTCGAGCGCGAGACGGTGCAGGACCGTGTCTACGGCCAGTTGCGCCGCACCTTGATCAACGGCGGCTTTGCTGCCGGCGACATGCTGCGCATCGTCGATCTGGCGGAAAGATTGAAGACGAGCACAATGCCGGTGCGCGAGGCTCTCGGCCGGCTTGTTTCCGAACAGGCGCTGGAAGCCCTTCCCAACCGCTCGGTTCGCGTGCCTCTGATCACCCGACAACGCCTTGATGATCTGGAGCGCGCGCGCATCCTGATCGAGGGCCGTCTGGTGGCGCTCGCCTGCCACCGGTTGACGCCAGACGATCACGAGGGGTTGAAACAAACCAACAGGGATTGCGAGGCCGCCTTTGAGAGGCACGGCCAGGACATCGCGCCGGTGACATCAGAGATCAACCAGCGTTTTCATTTCCAGATCTACCGGGCCGCAGGTTCGCAGGTGCTGATTCCCATGGTGGAAAGCCTTTGGCTACAGTCCGGTCCGGTGGTGCGTGCGGCAGCCCATATCCACGACGAACAAGGGGGACTTGCCGCAACCAATCACCACTGGACGATCGTGGCGGCGCTTGAGGCTCGCGACGAACAAGCGGCGGTCGACGCGCTGGCAAACGACATTGGACGCTCATTCGACCTGGTGCGCGGCCGTCTCGATGCCGGCGACGAAGCAGCATGAGGAAAGTGCTATGAACGAAGCCGACGATACATTCGAGCTTTTCGACCTGCGGGTCGACGTGGTGATCCCGGAAAATGGCGCCGTCTATTGCGGCGCGAAGCCCGGCGATTATTTCGAACTGCGGGGTGAAATGCTACATCTGCCGGCGGGACAGGGCATTTCCATCTACTCGCTCGCCTCGGTCTTGCCGCTGCTGGCCGCCAAGCAACGCCCGACCCATGCGCATGACTGGATGACGACGGATGCAGATATCGCCTGCCCCGATCCCAATTGCTCGACCCGGCTGAGGATCCGGCGCACCGGCCGTCGCCGCTTCAGCCATGCCGACACCACCGCAGTCCCTCTCGAAGAAAAACAGTGACCATGCAGCGCATTACCATCGCCCCCGACTATGAGATTTCCCGCGTCATTCGCGGCGGCTGGCAACTGGCTGGCGGCCACGGTGCGGTCGATCATGAAATGGCGATCGACGACATGGTGGCCTTTGCCGATGCGGGTATCACCACCTTCGACTGCGCCGATATCTATACCGGCGTCGAAGACCTGATTGGTCGCTTTCGACGACACTACCGCGACACGCACGGACAGTCTGCCGTGGATCGCATCCGCGTGCATACCAAGTTCGTCCCCGATCTCGGCATTCTGCCAACTATCACCAAGGCCTATGTGGAAAGCGTGATCGACACGTCGCGCAAGCGCCTGAACCTTGAGCGCCTTGATCTCGTGCAGTTCCACTGGTGGGACTACGAGATGCCGTTATGGCTGGAAACGCTCGGTTGGCTGAAGGAATTGCAGGACGACGGCCGGATCGACAAGATCAGCGGCACCAATTTCGACAGCGACCATGTGCATACGATCCTCGATGCCGGTATCCCCTTCACCTCGCTGCAACTGCAATATTCTCTGCTCGACCGACGCCCGGAAAAGCGCATGGTGGCCCTGGCAAAACGCCATGACGTCGCGCTGTTTTGCTACGGCACGGTCGCCGGCGGTTTTCTATCCGATCGCTGGCTCGGCAAGACCGAGCCTGAGCATCCGTTGGAGAACCGCTCGCTCACCAAATACAAGCTGATCATCGACGATCTGGGCGGATGGGATCTCTTCCAGGCGCTGTTGCAGGCCTTGCGCAAGATCGCAGACCGACACACCACCGATATTGCAACGATTGCCAGTGCCGCCATGCTGCGCCGGCCGGGAGTGTCTGCGGTCATCGTCGGCGCCCGCAACCGCGATCATCTCGCGTCCAATCTCACCATTGCCAGTGTCGCCCTGTCGGACGCCGATCTTGCCGAGATCGACGCCGCGCTGGTCGGCGCTCAGGAACTCGAGGGCGACGTCTATACACTCGAGCGCGATCGCACGGGGCGCCACGGCAGCATCATGAAATACAATCTCAACAAAGGGGAATGACATGAACAAGGGGAACAATATGAAACGACTGGTACTCGCCTCCACCATGCTCACAGGCATCGCGCTCAGCGCAGCCCCGGCAGTTTCGCAGGACTGCGACATCACCGTCGGTGTCGTGATGGAACTGACCGGTCCTGCCGGGGAATATGGCAAGGCAGGCGCAAAATCCGTCGAAATGGCGTTCCGCGATTTCAATGATGCGGGCGGCGTGGGCGGCTGCAAGCTCGTGATGGACACGCGCGACAGCCAGAGCCAGGGCAATGTCGCCGTGGATCAGGCGACCCAGCTCGTCAATATCAAGAAGGTGCCGGTCATCATCGGCGGCATCATTTCCTCGGTATCGATCCCGATCCTCACCTCCGTTACAGCGCCGGCTGGTGTCGTGCAGGTTTCGCCAGCCTCGTCTTCGCCGACGCTGACGGCACTCGGTCGCGATGGCAAGACCAATGGCGTGTTCTTCCGCACCATCACCTCGGATGCACTGCAGGGTACCGCAGCGGCGAAATACGCGCTCGACCAGGGCATGAAGAAGATTGCCATCATTCACGTCAACAATGACTTCGGCAACAATCTGATGAACGAGTTTACCGCAGCTTACACCAAGCTCGGCGGCACGATCACGTCGACCACGCCCTACAATGAAAAGCAGGCGAGCTATTCTTCCGAAGCCTCCGTTGCCATGACCGACGAACCGGATGCGCTCTACCTCGTGTCAACCCCGGTCGACGGCGCCACGATCGCCCGCGCCTGGATCTCCGGCGGCGGTGCGCAGAAATTCCTGTTCAACGACGGCATGAACTCCAAGGATTTCATCGCAAGCGTCGGCGCACAGTATCTCAACGAAGCCTATGGTACCTCGTCCGGTACGACGCCGACGGCCTCGACTGAGTATTTCAACGCCAACTACGAACAGTTCTCCGGCGGCATTGCGCCATCCGCTCCGGCGGCCGACCGCTCCTATGATGCCGGCGCCATCGTGGCGCTTGCTATCGCCAAGGCGGGAAAGCCTGAAAAGGATGCCATCAAGGCCGCCATTTTCGAAGTGACCGCGCCTGGCGGCACGCCAATCCATGCTGGCAAGGCGGAATTCGAAAAGGCCCTGGCGCTGCTGAAGGAAGGCAAGCCGATCAAATATGAAGGCGTCATCGGACCGGTCAGCTTTGATCAGTATGGTGACATCACCGGTCCCTTCCGCCTGTGGAAGATTACCGATGGCGAGGTGACGACAGTCGGCGAAATGCCATCCGAGGACGTGTCCAAGATCAAGGCTTCGCTCGGCAAGTAACCGGCACAGTCAAACGTCGGAACGGGCAGCCATGAAAGGCTGCCCGTTGTCGTTCGGGTCGAAGGGTGCGCTCGGCCTTTTTGGCGCGCGCTCATTCTGGGTGAGCTTCCTGTTTCCAGCTGGCCGATCGGAACTTATGGCGGTGCCATGCATTGGCGTCAAAGGGATACCGCCATCTCCCAGGAACCCAGCAAGTCAGCTCCCGCATCCAAGCACGAAGCCAGTGACCCGCATCCCGGCAGTGTCTCGCCGACAGTGTCTCGGATGGAACACGCCGCGATGCCGTCGAGACAGACGGCACCAATGCCGGTGGCGGTGCCGAGAAGCCCGGAAAACGCGCACCACCGTCAGCGTAAGCACAGATCAGCTGGATCTACTGTGTACCTCAAGGGAGGAAAATCGAAATGGACGATGATCGCTCAGCGCAGGCGAAGGGAGGTGGACGGTCATGGTGGGCGATCTGACCAACATGAGGCGCGTCCGTTCCATGCACTGAGCCCGTTGTGGCTGGCAAGTCGTGGCTGGCAGAACGCCGACTAGCGCTGGCGCAACCGGCGCAATGCACTCGTGTTCAACTCACGACATCGGCAAAAGCGAACTATGGCGAAAACATCCCCCCACCGTATCGCACATTTTGCAAACCGGACGCGGTCTCTGCATCGGCCAGCGAGACTATCGCCAAAGCGACGGAGGCACTCAACTATGTGCCGAACCGGATGTGGCCATGCCGCCGACTTCGGACTGTAGCAGCGTCGGAGATCGCCATTGGTCAAATGCAGATGGGCTCCGGCCCATGAGCGTTTAGCCGATGAGGGAGGATCGTTGCGCGGTCAGAGATGGACGACTGTCCATGACTGTCGTAAAATACTCTTTGGATGTGGCAATGGACCTTCGGGAGGAAACTCATGCCTATCTTCATGGACCGGCACGATCTTGCCGGCGCTTCTGCTGCGGATGTTGCTGAGGCGCACCTGAAAGATCTCAATATTCAGGATCAGTATGGCGTCAAGTTTCTGACTTACTGGTTTGACCATAGACGTGGAACGACCTTCTGTCTCATCGATGCGCCGGACGTGGAAACCGCGCAGTGCGTGCATCGAGAGGCGCATGGATTCATCGCTGGCGAAGTCGTCGAGGTAGCACTATCCGCCGTCGAGGCGTTCCTCGGGCGAATACAGGATCCTACAGCGGCCGTGGCGACTTCAAGAGATATGGATGCTGGTCACCGGGCGGTTCTTTTCACCGACATCGTCGGATCTACCGAAATGACATCACGACTTGGCGATCGCATGGCCACCGAACTTGTCAGGGCTCACGATGCCCTCGTTCGCGGTTGCCTGGGACGGCGATCGGGCCGTGAAGTCAAGCATACCGGGGACGGAATAATGGCCGCATTCTCGTCCACGGTGTTTGCCGTAGACTGCGCCATTGATATCCAGCGCGAGTTTCATCACTTCAACTTGGGCAGTTCCGAGCCAATTCACATCCGCATTGGACTGGATTGTGGTGAACCAGTCGAAGACAGCAACGATCTTTTCGGCAAGACGGTGCAACTCGCAGCAAGGCTTTGTGCTGCCGCCAGTAGCGATCAAATCCTGATATCAGAAAACGTATGCCAGGAGTATGGCAAGACTAGTGTGTTCACAAATGGCAGCCACCACAGATTGAAAGGATTTGCAAAGCCAGTCCTGGCATATCGCTGCGAATGGTTGAACTAGCTATGACTTGCCGCGTCCAGATGATCTTTTCCAGTTGCTACCTTGATCTGTTCCTGACGATATCAATTCCGACATATTCTCGCTACGACACAGTCACGCTGTAGAACGGCAAAAGGCGCCTGTTCTCTCCGAGAGACTTTGCTGCCTGTGGAAATACCGAATGGCTGGGCCTTCGTTACCCATTCATATAGCGTCTACGCTGTACAGCCGATCTTGGCGGCGATAGAGCCACCGCCGCCCATCGAAAAGAACGCTCGCCGCCGTGATCCGAAACCATCCGAACGGCTCGGGCGCGGACTTCCCCGGAAAACTTGTTAGTCGTCTTGCGCATAGTGGCTCCACTTTCACAGAAGTTGGAACCTCTAGCGAATCCAGGGCGGCTCAGGGATGAACCTAACCTCGTGTCCGATAAACCGGCAGCAGGCCACACTACTCAATCGCGTCAGCCGCGTTTCAGGCGCTTGATCAGCGTGTTTGCACGGCGGAGTGTCGTGAAAGCAGCGCCAATCACGACCACGGACAACCCAATTGTCAGCACCTGATTGTGTCCATCCCAGAGCGGTTCGACAAGCGTCGCCAATGCCGCTGCTGTTACTGTCGCCATTCGATGCTGCTTGGCCATTGGGCCGGAGAAGTCGCTCGGATGGCCATTGGCCCGGCCAAGTTCACGGATATAGGCCGTCAACACGGCAAAGGCTCCGGCTGCCCATCCAAGATCCGGGACGCCGAGACCGTAGCCGAGGCCGACGAAGATCAGAAGGTCTGCGACGCGATCGGGAAACTCGTTCCAGAATGGACCGTCAGGCTCTCTCTTTCCGCCTTCGATGGCAACCATGCCGTCGAAGAGGTTGCAAAGCAGCCGGACCTGGCAGCAGAGTGCTGCGAGCAACAGCAAGCTCACACGTGGCCAGTCGCTGGCAGTACCGGCCAGATAGAACGCTCCGCCGGCAATCGCCGCCGCCGCCATGCTTGCCCGGGATATCTGATTGGGCCTGATATCGCGCGCCGCCAACCAGCGGGCAATGGCGCCGGCCCAGCGGGTATTTCGACTGTCCAGCGGTCGTCTGTCGCCTGTATCGGTCATGGCCCTCGCCTTGCAGAAATCGAGTAATTGTAGATCGTGGCGTAACTGGTCGACACCAGAAGAGGAACTGCGATGGTCTTCCATATTTCCGGTGTGCCACTTGCTGCATGGATCGCAACGAGAAGACTGGCCGACCCGAGGCAGGCAATCGCCGGCGGAGCCCATAACTGCACCGGGTAAGCAATGCGGCGCGAAAGGCCATCGATCACCGATTTGAGCAAGAGCGTCAGGCCGGCCGACATCGTGCCCTGAACCAGGCCGGCATAAATCGGTTGCGGCATGTCATGGCCAAGATTGACGAAGACCGCCCAACCTCCCATTGCAATGAAGGCAAAAAGGACATGCACCCCTCCATTGCGGGCAAACCGTCGCAGGGGTTCCCTAGTCAAAGCGACCACCAGTACCGGACGATATGGAAGAAGATTGGCGCAGAGAAAACGACGGAATCCAGTCGGTCGATCAGGCCGCCATGGCCTTCGATCAAATTGCCCCAGTCCTTTACGCCGCGATCGCGCTTGATCGCTGACATGACCAGACCACCGAAGAAGCCCATCAGCGTGATGATGAAGGCCAGAAGGCCGGCCTGGAATGGCGTGAAGGGCGTGATCCACCATAGGGCAGCACCAATCAACGTGGCACTGACCACGCCGCCGACAAAGCCTTCGACGGTTTTGGAGGGTGACAGATTGGGAGCGATCTTGTTGCGCCCGAACATTTTGCCCCAGACATATTGCAGGACGTCACTGAGCTGGACAACGATGACCAGGAAGGCGATCAGCAGGACATTGCGGCCCTCGTAACCCTGAATGTGCAGCGTCAGCAATGCTGGCACATGTGAAGCGCAGAAGACGCAGATCATTAAGGCCCATTGCACTTCAGCGATGCGGATCAAGAAGCGTTCGGTATCGCCCCTGAGCACCGAAATGATCGGCATCAAAAGGAAGGCATAGACCGGAATGAAAATCGAAAAGATGCCGTATTCTTCCGCCCAGAGCAGATAGTACTGGATCGGCACGACAAGGAAGAAGGCTGCGGCAAGGGCCCAGTGATCGGCCCTGCGCGTGTTGATCAGCGTCACGAATTCGCGCAATGCCGCGAACGAGCAGAAGCCGAACAGGACCAGCACGCCAATCCGGCCGGCGACGAAGGCAAGGCCTATCAGCACCACCATCACCCACCAGGCCTTGATGCGCGCATTGAGGTTTTCGATCGATGCGTTCGAACCGGTTGGGGAAAAACGCAGCTGGAGACCGTAGCCGACGGCTGATGCAAAGATCAGCACACCGAAGATACCAATCACAAGCATCAGGAGATCAGAATTCGCGGCACTCATTCGCCACCTCCTGCCGGTCGGGGAGACAGGGCCAGAAGGGCTGCCTGCATCCGTTGGAGAAACGCGTCCTTGGCTTCGTCAGGCTCGATGCGCAGTGGATTCCCGAAGGTGACCGTGCATATCAGCGGGATCGGCACAATCTCTCCCTTCGGCATTACCCGGTTCAAATTGTTGATCCAGACCGGAACGAGGTCGGTGTCCGATCGAGCTGTGATCAAATGGAAAATTCCGCTTTTAAACGGTAGGAGCGGTGCGTCGGTCTGGTTTCGCGTGCCCTCGGGAAAAAGAATGAGGGAGGATCCGGCATCGATCGCCTCGGCCATCTGCTCGATCGGATCATGGATCCGATTGTCGCGCTCTCTGGCGATCAGAACCGCATTGAACACGTCACTGCCAATGAATCGCGTGAGCCTGGATTTCAGCCAGTATTCTGCGCCAGCCACGGGGCGTGCCTGCTGCCGAAGCCTTGGCGGCAAAACCGTCCAGACCAGCACGAAGTCGCCGTGGCTGGAATGGTTGGCGAAATAAATGCAGGGGCGGGTCGGCAGTCCCTCTTCGGCCCAGATGGCGCGCACAGCCGTGACCGCGCGGGCAAACAGCACGATCACTGACGCCGCGGCCTCTATCAGCAAAGCCTTCATTCTTCCCCCCGACCCAACCCAGCACTAGTGGCAATCAAACTGTATCATCTGCGCACGGGGAAGAAAGATGCGCTGCCGGATCTCGATTGGCCGCAAATGAGGAAAAAATAGCGCTTCCTAATCTTGCCGTCCGATAAATATGGTCCGGTTCCGCCTTGCCAGCGTTCGCAGCACCGTATCCGCCAGGTTCGCCGCCTGAGCAGCAATCTCCGGGACGCCGATCAACTCACCAAATGCCGGGCGTGCGGGCGGCCCCGCGACAAAGAGACTGGTGTTCGGGCAGCCGTCTAGCGAGATGATGCGACCTCCTCGATCGCAAACCAAGCCCAAACCAAGTGGGTCGGATTGAACCAACCCTTCTCGATGAAGAGCGAGCAGGAAATTTTGGTGTGTACCGTAGTCCCGGAAATCGGGCCCTGTCGCAAGCAGAATGTGTTGGCAGCGATGAGTCAGGTCGCAACCGTCTCGCGTGGCGATCCTCGCAACGAGATCTCGCCCGTCCTGCCGCACGGAAGCCAGGTCTCCGACCATGGTCTCGACCTGACCGGTAGCCATCCCCTCCATCAGGAAGGCGGATACCTGTGGCGGCATCCGGTATCTATGGACGTCGTACCACCGCCGCAGACGACGAAGCAATTTCTGGCGCTCGCATTCAGGAAGACGCTGCCAGACACATTGTGCCTGCTGCCGCAGAGCATCGAAGACCGGCTGCCAGGGAATGCCATGCGTTGCGGCATCCAAGATCGTTGCCCGTACCTTCACCAAAACTTGCCGGGCGGTGGTCAGGGCCTCTTCCTGGAAATTTCCGTAAGGCGAAAAGCCACCGCCTGCGTGCGGTCTCGGCAGAAGACCGGAGCGAGAGAGAAGCGAAATCTTCCCCTGATGGCCCTGGGCGTTGAGCCGCACCAATGCATCAAGGGCGGTCAGTCCTGAACCGACAATCAGTATACTGCTGTCGGGGTTGAAGTCTCTCAGTGCGTCTGGTGCCATTGCATCTGTCACCCTCATGGCCGTTGGCTTGCTCAGCTTTTCCAGAGCCCGCGGCCTCGAGGCTGGGGGGTGCCCCGTCGCGACAATCAGCATGTCGGCTACAATCTTCGTGCCGCCAGCGCCCGTAACGTGCCACTGATCGTTCACCCGGCAGACTATCGATACCGTCTCGCGAAGGTGACGAATGTTACCGTCCTTGACCAGAGGCGCCATTTGCTGGTGCATGAAGCGACCGAAATCACGGCGTCGGGCAAAAATCCCTTCAGATGTGAAGGCCGCCGGGTCGACGGTCAATGTGCCACTTGACTGCAACCAGTCGAGAAACGCCGACGGCGTGCCGGGAACAGCACGCATCCGATGGGCCGCGACGTTGAGCCGGACATCGGGGTCGCTCGTATCGTAAGCAAGGCCACTGCCGAGTTGTGCACGCGGTTCAAAGACCGTGACGTCTTCGACATGTCCGAAGCCGCGCTCGACGAGAAGTTTGGCGACAGTTGCTCCCGTGAAGCCGCCTCCGATAATGGCGATCCTTGAGCCATGCACATGATCGGTGGTCCTCGCCCGCGGCGAAGATATCCTGATTTTCAACATGGCAGTCTTCCCTCCGGTTCGCGGCAGTAGAGTTAGACATATTTTCTATAAAATATATGTAGATTAAAAATGTTTGTCTACTGCGTCAGTTCCACGGCTGATATCTCTTGCTCCAGATGAGCCCAAAGGGAGTGGAATTATGAGCCGTTTTATCGCGACAGAGTTTGCCGAGCCCCGTATTCGTCCCGTCCTCGATCAGCCCGCCGATGCTATCAATCTGAAAGAGGCCATGAGAACACTGGGCGGCGGAGTCTGCATTGTGACGGCGGGCGAAGGCGATCTCCGGTCAGGAGCCACTGTCACCTCTGCGACGGCATTGTCGGTAGATCCCCCGCGCATGCTCGTTTCCCTCAACAGGACGTCCTCGACATGGCCTGTCGTTGATCGCTTCCATCATTTCGCCATCAATGTGCTGGGCGCGGAACACAAGGGCCTTGCGAACCGTTTTGCCGGGATAGGCGGCCTGAAGGGAGCAGAGCGCTATCGTAGCGCCGAATGGACCAGACTTGCCAGCGGCGCGCCCGTGCTGGAAGATGCCGTTGCGGCTCTGGACTGTGAAGTCGAGGAGGCGATTGAGAGACACAGCCATGTCATCGTCATTGGCAGAGTGCTCGCAATTCGGATCGGATTTGGAAATTCCTTGCTCTATCAAAACGGGAGATACCATTCTGTCGATTGATGACAATCAGTCTCATGTCCAGAGGGTTTGAATGATGAAATCGGCATCCGATCGATTGCGTCCGGTCCCCGCGACGCTCCCGACCGAAGGGCAGGTTCTCGCTGTGGTCGAATCGATCGTTCTGAGACCCGTTTCCGATGGACAGGATATGGCGGCGGCAACCTTGGCCAAGTCAGGCCTCCTGGCCATATCAATTCCGGCGATTTTTGGTGGCGCGGACATTTCCAACGTCGTTGTGGCTGAAGCAATCAGCAGACTGTCGACCTGGAGCATGAGAACAGCCGAACTTTTCGTCCATCATCTCATTGCCCTGGAACTTCTCCGCACGAGCGGAACGACCGAACAGCGAAGAGCCGTCTACAGCCGGGTAGCCCTGGGAGAAGTGTTCCATTTCTCCGCTGGCCCCACGGTTCACCCCATGGCCCGCCTGGTGCGCTCAGGCCTCTCCTTCATGGTCGAACCTGCGCCTTCCATGCCGCCGCGAGGAACCGATTGGCATGTCCTGATCGCCACCTCAGCTGGCATGGGCGAGGTCGCGTTCATCCTGTCATTCGAAGATGGACAGCCGTCGGATGGCGATGTTTTACCGACAGCGCCGCCGGTTTCCCCGGACAATGTCCTTGTATTGGGGCTGGATGCTCTCCCGCTTGCTGCACTCATGCAGGCTTTCCTTCGAGGAGCAATCTGTCGCGGGGCAATTGATGTCGAACTTGGCAAAGACGATATCGGCGATACCACCGCATCTGCCGTTGAATTCGAACTTCTCGATGCAATTGTCTTGAAAGTCGCTTCGATCATCGACGGCATTCAGGTGGATGTACCCACCCTCGACCTGGCGCAGACGGAAAGATTATGTAAGGCATTGCAGACAGCGTGCCTCCGCTGCGCCGACGAGGTCACTCCCCCGCGATAAGGTCCTCGGCAGGGTTCTCGCGCGCGACGAACTGCGAAAGCGTCATGTTGTCGAGGATGGACGCGATAGCATCCCGTACCTGCGTCATCGAAATCCGAACCTGGCAAGCAGAGGGATCGCGACAATCATCACAGGCCTCGAATGCAGTTCGGCTGGCACATCGGATTGGCGCCAGCGGTCCGTCCAGGGCGCGGATGACCTGGCCGATCATGATTTCATCGGCAGGTTTCGAAAGCGCATAGCCGCCGTTCGGTCCTTTTTTAGAACGCAGCAACCCATTGTTTCGCAGTTCCAACAGAATGGTATCGAGAAACTTCTTCGGGATGTTGTTGCGCGTGGCGATGTCGGTGACGAAAGCCGTCTGTCCAGGTTCCAACCCTGCCAGGTCGACTAGGGCCTTCAAACCGTATTTGCCTTTGTTGGTAAGCATTGCGAGGAATTCCGGCCCATGGCCACCGCGATTGAGTTTCTACCAAATTATATAGTTTTTCTGAATTAATCGTTCAAGCTCGTCTTCCCGTTTCTGGTCGGCGATCCGCCTCCTTTCGCATTCCGCAGCAGGTTCGTGCTTATTGGCCCCAGCCGTTGAAAATCAATTCGTCAATAGCCAGAATCTTCGCAATCCTATTTCTCTATATAAATTATAGACAATATAGGCTGCTCTCATTCGACCATCTGACTGAGAGAGGACCAGCCATGACACGCAAGATCAGACTTGGAGCATTCCTGCCCGGTGGAGGACAGCACGTCGCCTCATGGCGTCATCCCGACCAGCCGGTTGACGGCGCCGTCAGCTTTGAATTTCACAAGCAGTTGGCGCAGACCGCGGAGCGCGGGCTGTTCGACGCCTATTTCCTCGCCGACGGTCTCGCGGTCGGCTTTGGCGGCGCTCGCGAAGGCGGCAACGCGCGGGTTGCAGGCTTCGAGCCCGTAACGCTGTTTTCGGCCCTGGCGCCCTTCACCACCCATCTCGGTTTCATCGCAACCGCATCTACGACCTATGAAGAACCTTACAATACTGCACGTAAGTTTGCGTCGCTTGATCTCATCTCCAACGGACGCGCCGGCTGGAATGTCGTCACCACGACGGGCGATGCCACCGCCCAGAATTTCAATCGCGATACCCAGTTGCCGCATGCCGATCGCTACAAACGTGCCGCCGAGCATGTAGAGGTGGTAAAAAAGCTGTGGGACAGCTTCGAAGATGATGCCTTTATCCGCAACCGAGAAACCGGCGTCTTCTTCGAACGCGCCAAGCTTCACGATACAAACCACAAGGGTGAGCACTTCAAGGTCAAAGGGCCGCTAAACGTGTCCCGCTCGCCCCAGGGGCATCCGGTGATCGTCCAGGCGGGCCAATCCGACGACGGACGTGGGCTGGCGGCAGCGACGGCAGAGGTGATTTTCACCGCGCACCAGCACATCGAGACGGCACAGGAATTCTACCGCGACATCAAGAACCGCGCGCGTGGCATCGGTCGCAATCCCGACCATGTTCTGGTCATGCCCGGCGTCTCGCCCTTCGTCGGTCGCACCGAGGCTGAAGCCCGCGAGAAGTATGATCGCCTGACCTCTCTGATCCTCGAAGAAGATGGAGTCGGTCTGCTCAATGGCCTGACCGGTGGAACGCTGGATCTGCGCGGCTACGACTTGGATGGCCCGCTACCGCCCGCACCGCCGACAGAAGGCATGAAGAGCCGCCAGGCGCTGATCCGCCAGATCGCCGACGAGAACAATTTCTCTATCCGTCAGCTCTACCAGTGGGTCGCCTCTGCCCGTGGGCACTTCACCATTGTCGGAACAGCAGGGCAGATCGCCGACACGCTGCAGGAATGGTTCGAGAACGAGGCGGCGGACGGCTTCAACATCCTGCCGCCATGGCTGCCGACCGGCCTGAACGATTTCGTCGATCTCGTCATCCCGGAGCTTCAGCGTCGCGGACTGTTCCGCACTGCTTACGAGGGCCGCACCTTGCGCGAAAACCTCGGCCTGCCTTTCCCCCTCAACCGTTGGACCGTCGACCCATCGGTCGTCCAAGCTGCAGAGTGAGGACCGGTCATGTCGTTTGAAGAAATACAACGTGGTCCCGCTTACGGGATCAGCCTCTCTCGCCCGGGAAACCGAGCACCGCGCTGGTTGGCGCAGACGGCCACTGTCGCCGCTCCGATCCTGTCGCGCTACGGTCTGGTCATCGGCTTCCTGGTCTTCTGGCAGGTGTCGACCAAACTGGGCTGGGTAAACGCATCCGTGTTTCCGCCTCTCGACCAGATTATCGGTGCCCTGTGGGAAGGCATCGCCACGGGCGCCCTGGTCGATGATATCGCGATCAGCCTGCAAAGATCAGGGATCGCCTTCCTCGCCGCCGTCGCGCTCGGTATTCCGCTCGGACTGTTCATGGGGCAGGTTCGCGCCATCGAGCAGGCGCTCGACCCACTACTGCAGTTCTTTCGCCAGACCTCGGCACTCGCCCTTTATCCGGTCTTCATTCTCATGCTGGGTCTCGGTGAAGCGTCAAAGGTCTTCGTGATCTTCTGGGCGACACTCTTCCCGATTCTGCTGTCAACCGTCGGCGGGGTGAAAGAAGTGGACGCCAAGCTCATCGAGATGGCGCGCACCTATGGGGCTGGTTCGCTTGCGATCTTTCGGCGTGTTGTCCTGCCGGCTTCGGTTCCGGCGATCTTCGTGGGTTTGAGGCTTTCTGCGACCACCGCACTGCTGCTTCTGATCGCTGCCGAGATGATCGGCGCCAACAAGGGCATCGGTTTCCAGGTGATGAACGCCCAGTACAACTTCCAGATCCCTTTGATGTTTGCCGCCATCCTGCTGCTCGCCCTGCTGGGGCTCGCCGCCAATGCCGCACTCGTTCTCCTGCAGCGCAAGCTGTGCCGATGGGCGCTGCCCCAATAACACTCCGCCTCCCGACGCGACATCACTCTTCAAAAGGAAAGATTCCATGACATATCACACCCGCAAACTGCTCTTGTCGGCCGCAATCGCCATCGGCCTGTCCGGTTCCGCCTATGCTGCCGAGGACGTCAAATTCCGCTACCTCACCAGCCAGGGTGGCTTGTCCGCTCACGAACTCGCCGCCGAACTCGGCTATTTCGACGGCACCGGCATTACCATCGAGAATGTCGGTTACGCGACTGGCGGCCCAGCCTCGCTGATCGCGCTCGCCTCCGGCGATGTCGAGATCGGCAGCGCGGCGACATCGGCGGTCTTGAACTCGATCGTCGGCGGCAACGACTTTGTCGCCGCCTATCCGTCAAACGGCATCAACGATCAGGTTCAGTCTATCTTCTACGTGCTCGATGATAGCCCGATCAAGGAGATCAAGGACATCGCCGGCAAGAGTATCGCCGTGAACACGCTTGGCGCCCATCTCGACTACACGATCCGCGAAGCACTCCACTCCGTCGGCCTGCCAAGCGATGCCGCCAACCAGATCGTCGTTCCCGGACCGCAGCTTGAGCAGGTCCTGCGCTCGGGCCAGGTCGACGTTTCGGCCTTCGGCTATTGGCAGACGACCTTCGAGGGCGTTGCCAAGCAGAAGGGCGGGTTGCGGGCCATCTTCGATGACACCGACGTTCTGGGCGACATCGCCGGCGGCTTCGTCGTCCTGCGCCGAGACTTCATCGCGGACCACCCTGAGGCCGCAAAGGTCTTTGTCGAGCAGTCGCAGCGCGCGCTCGACTATGCCCGCGAACATCCGGAGGAAACCAAGGTACTCTTTGCCAAGGCCCTCGCCGAGCGCGGCGAAAACCCAGAGATCGCCAAGTTCTTCCGCGGCTATGGCGTGCGTCCGGGCGGCCAGGCGGTGGATCGTGATCTGCAGTTCTGGATCGACGTTCTGGTCCGCGAAGGCAAGCTGAAGGAAGGGCAACTTGCCGCCAAGGATATTCTCTACACCGCCGACACGGCAAGCAACTGAGGCGTCGCAATGGCACTTTCAAACAGCATTCGTGGAGAGGTGACGGTTCGTCATCTCTCCAAGACCTTCACCCTGAACGGTCAGCCACTGCCG
This sequence comes from Rhizobium sp. 18065, assembly GCF_902706095.1. Lineage (GTDB taxonomy): Bacteria > Pseudomonadota > Alphaproteobacteria > Rhizobiales > Rhizobiaceae > Allorhizobium. Next base: position 38,963 of record NZ_CACSJP010000003.1, on the reverse strand, counting down.
ATCCTGAGAGACCTCAATCTCACCATACGCTCCGGTGAAAGCTTGGCGATTGTCGGCGCGAGCGGTTCGGGCAAGACAACGCTTCTGCGCATCCTGGCAGGCCTCGAAGAGGCCGACGGCGGCGATGTGCTGATTGACGGAAGGCGCGTCCGTGGCGTCGGCACGGAGCGGGCTGTCATCTTCCAGGAACCGCGGCTTTTGCCCTGGCTGACGGTGATCGACAATATCGGTTTCGGTCTTGAGACAAGGGGGCTTTCTCGCGACGAAGCCCGGTTCATCGCCCAGAGATATGTCGACTTAGTTGGTCTGAAAGGCTTCGAAACGGCCTATCCCCGACAGCTTTCGGGCGGCATGGCGCAGCGTGTCGGGATTGCCCGCGCGCTCGCCGTCCAGCCTGAAATCCTCCTGCTCGATGAACCCCTCGGGGCCCTCGACGCCATGACCAAGATCGGCATGCAGCAGGAACTGGCGCGGATCTGGAAGGACGAGGACGTGACGACGGTACTGGTCACCCACGATCTCGAAGAGGCAATTTTCCTCGCCGACCGGATCCTGATCCTGCCGCGGGAAAAGGGCGGCGAACCACGGCTGATCGACATCGACCTGCCACATCCACGCGACCGCAGCGCTCCCGGCTTCGTTCGGCAACGGGAAGAACTGTTGGGCTTGTTCGGGCTGCATTGAGACTGTCCTGATCCCCAGAAACTGGATCGTTTTGGGGATCAGAGCAAACCAATCACAGAAGACAACGAAGAAACGATCCTTGAGACAATCGTGGTCGCCCATGACCTATGACTTTCGGGGCACCTGTCTTGGGTGGACCGGGGACAGAGCCGCGTAGCCAATATCGGACATCCCGACCATGCAAAGAGATTGGGCTCTTTTGATTAGGACGTCGCTTCAGCCAGCTTGAAGGAAACGAATCGTACTGTACCGGGCACTGCCTCGGTAAATGGGGCTGAATTTTTGGATCATTTTGCGCCGACCTGGTGCTGGATACTCGTGAACTGCGATGCGCTCGCAACGTCGATATCCTGCGCCACCGATCCGCCACTCACCCCGATCGCGCCGATGACGGTTCCATTGAGGAGCACAGGAATTCCACCACCGAATATCACGACTTTTCCCGCGTGGCTGTGTTCTATACCGTAGAGCTCGGCGGCAGGCTGGGCGAGTTTGCCAACCGCTTCGGTCGAGTTTCTGAAGATCAAGGCGGTATAGGCCTTGTTGATTGCAAGCTCGACGGAGCCGACCATCGCATCGTCCTGTCTGGCGAAGGCGAGCAGGAATCCTCCGGCATCGACCACCGCAACGGAGCAGGCAATCTTGAGCGCATTGGCTCTGGCCAAACTGGCCTCGACTATGTTTTTCGCGTCGAGAAGATTGAGACTTTCAAAGGTGTTGGGCATGGCTTTCCATCCAAAGGGCAGAGATATCCTGCCTCGCTTTCGCGCGGGCAAATGTCGACAATTTCGAGACTGCTTGCGCATCGTGGGCCGCCTGATGCGTGACGACTGCCCGGCAGAGATCGATCTACCAGGCAGCGCCTACAGCTAATGCTACTTGGCAGCACTCGATGCCATTTCAATCACGTCGACAACGGACCGCGGGTTCGACATGTAGACCGCGTGACTGGACTTGACTTCGGTCACGTGGGCACCGCCACGCTTGTACATCCAGCGTTCCAGGTCGGGATTGATCGCCTTGTCCTGCGTGGCGACGATGGCGAAAGCCGGCTTGTCATGCCAGGCTGCCTTGGTGGTCGGCGCAGAGAAAGCTTTTTGGGACGTGAAGACCTGCGAAGCTGCCATGAATGCCGACGTTTCCTTTGGCAGATCAGCGGCGAAGTCAGCGGCAAACCTGGCCGGATCGAGATAAAGATAGCCGTCCTTCGTCGCCTTGATATCCTCGCTCGGCAAAGGCATCGTCTTGGCAAGCGAGAGCAGACTGTCGCCGGCTTCGGGCATGAATGCGGCGACATAGACCAGCGACTTAACCATCGGATCGTTGCCGGCGTCGGTGATAATCATGCCACCGTAGCTATGGCCGACCAGAACGACCGGGCCGTCCTGCTGGTCGATAATACGCTGGGTCGCCTGGATATCATCCTGCAGACTTGTCTCAGGCTGCTGGACAATACTGACCTTGAACCCGTCCTTGGTCAAAAGTTCGGCCACATCCTTCCAGCCCGATCCATCGACGAAGGCGCCGTGCACCAGAACGACATTCTTGACCTTGTCTTCTGCCGCATTAGCTGTTCCAGACGCGAGAGCGATCGATGTCAGAAGCGCAGCACCTCCGAGGGATTGAAGAATTCTAGACATTAAACTCATCCTTGCATTTTTATTGAGTTGGGAGTTTTTGGAAATACTGTTTCGTTGAACCGACCAGAGACTGACGTGGCTTGCTTGACGCGCGTCACCGGTCTGAGAGAACTAAAATTCCTGCGCCGTCGGACGGATGACAATTGTATTGATGTCGACGTCGTCCGGCTGTTCAATGGCGAAGGCAATCGCACGGGCGACGGATGAGGCAGGAATGGCCTGCTCATAGAAACCATGCACTGTGTCGCGTGCGGTTCCGGTCGTTCCCAGTTTGAGATCGCTTTCCACGGCACCAGGTTCGATCGAAGTGACGCGCATCGCCTTGCCGACCTCCATGCGCAGCCCTTCGGAGATGGCACTGACCGCGAACTTCGTGCCTGAGTAGACGGTGCCACCCGGCGCGAAGACCTTGATGCCCGCAACCGAACTCAGATTGATGATGTGTCCGGAATTCTGCGCCAGGAACAGGGGTAGCACTGCCGCGATCCCATAAAGCGTGCCCTTGAGGTTGACGTCGATCATCGCATCCCACTCTTCCGTATTGACTTCCGCCATCGGCCGGATCGGCATGATCCCGGCATTGTTGATGAGCACGTCGAGCTTTCCGAAGTCACGGACCACCGCTTCGACCACCGCCTTGACCTGGTGCTTATCGGTGACGTCCATGCCATAGGCGCGAATGTCGCCGCCCTGCCCTGCGATCTCGGCTCGCACCGCCTCCAACTTGTCTTTACGCCGGGCGGCTATCGCAACCTTGGCGCCGTTGGCGGCGAGCGTCCGCGCGACCTCTGCCCCGATCCCTGTGCTGCCGCCGGTGATGAGAACGACTTTGTTTGCGATACCTGTGTTCATGACTTTCTCCTTGGGTGGATTGTGGCCTGACGATTGGTCGAGCCATTGGCTGTAATGTTGGGGACAATGCCCAAGTGCTGGGAAAAATGCTTAGTTCTGCGTCTTGCGGTGGTGGTGGGGCTGCAGGAAGGGCGACAGCGCAAACATCAGCAGTGCCACTGCGGCAAGCATCCAGAGAGGAATATCGAAGCTGCCGCTCCGGTCGCGCATGACACCCAGCAACAATGGGCCGAGAGCTCCGGCGGAATAGCCAATCCCCATGACGAAGGCCGTCCATGAATTCGCCTCCTGCGAGTCCGACGCATTGTCGAGGGGCAGGATCATCGCCAGGGTAAAAGAGCCACCGACCCCGCAGGCAATGACCGGGATGAACACGAACGGAAGAAGCGTGGGCGATGCAGCAACAAAGACCGAGCCGATAAGAGCAAGACCTGCAAACAGGGCGATGATGACACGGCGGTCATCATTGCGGCTCATCAGGCCAGCGAGCGGATTGGACAGCATGAAGGCTGCGGTGAAACTTGCAAGAACCAGGCCCGCTGTCGTGGCACCCATGCCAAATTCCCGGAACATCGGCGCGGTCCACGATACGAAGCCGAAGAACAGGAAATTGTTCGCAGAGAAGTAAAGGGCGGCCAACCATGCCGTGGGATTTCGAACTGGCAGGCCGGACTGAACTGGCCCCGGTATCATTGAAACCTGGATATCTGTTCTGCGCTCAGTGCGGGCCACGATCACCCACGCCGCGATAGCCGTCAGACATGGCAGTGCGAAGATACCCGCTCCAAATCGCCAGCCTCCTTCGATCCCCGCAAGCGGTTGGGTAAGCCCCGCCGCCAGAGTGCTGCCCAGCCCAAGCGACATCGCGTAGAGGCCCATCAGAACGGCAGCGCTTTTGGGGAAGCTCTTTTTGGCAAAGCCCGGGATCAGGGCACCTGCTATCGCAATTCCGGCGCCGACACCGGCGGTGGCCGCAAGCAGAAGTCCGAGCGAACCGGCAAAGGCGCGCAGAAGGGTTGCCGCCATCAAGACAGTGAGGGCAACAAGGATGACGCGGTCGCGACCAAATCGCCGGGCAAGCCAGGGCGTTGGAAAAGCCAGCAACCCCATCAACATTGCCGGGATTGCGGTCAGCAGCGACGCCTGGGCGTTCGACAGTGCAAATTCCTGCCGGATCTGCGGCAGCAGAGGGCCGATGGAAACAATCGCCGGCCGCAAGTCGATCGCGACGAGGATGATACAGGCGGCGACAGCAGCAAACGACAACGGAGAAGTCCGCGAAGGATGTTGCAGATCATCAGCTTGGGTTTTTCCCGGATTGAAGGTTACGGAACGCCGATAGGCAGTTGGTTCAGTGGAAAGAATGCGGGTCATTTTCTTTTTCCAGGTCGATCGACCGCGATGCCTGTTCATGCGAACGGCTTTGGTGGCTTATCCAATGTCAAGAAAGACGAGTGCGCATTCGGGCCTTGCCCGTCACCCGCAAGTGATCGGCGATTGACGCGCCGAGCGAAGGTGCAGGAGCAACAAACTCCTGCACCTGTTTTTTTCGATCAGGCAGCTTTGCTGATCTTCAGCATCGTCAGCAGGGTGCGGGCTGTCTCGACGGACGAACCCGGGTTCTGGCCAGTGATCAACAGCCCGTCCTGAACAGCGTAAGACGCCCAGTCGTCACCGCTGGAATAAATCCCACCATTCTGCTTCAGCATGTCTTCGACGAGGAACGGCACGACATCGGTCAGGCCGACGCCGTCTTCTTCCGTGTTCTTGAAGCCGGTGACGTTCTTGCCCTGGACCAGCGGCGTTCCATCGACCGCCTTGACGTGGCGAAGAACACCCGGGGCGTGGCAGACGAGCGCGACCGGCTTGCCGGACCGATAGGTGCTCTCGATGAGAGCAATCGAATTCTTGTCCTCGGCCAGATCCCACAGCGGGCCGTGACCACCCGGATAAAAGACCGCGTCATAGTCTTCCTGGGAGACGGAGGTGAGTTTGACCGTCGAACCGAGTACGGCCTGCGCCTTGGGGTCAGCATGGAAGCGGCGAGTTTGCTCGGTCTGGAAACCAGGCTCATCGCTCTTCGGGTCGAGCGGCGGCTGGCCGCCCTTCGGCGATGCGACGATGATCTCGGCGCCAGCTTCGAGGAAGGCGTAATAGGGTGCCGCGAACTCTTCGAGCCAGAAGCCGGTCTTGCGGCCGGTGTTACCGAGTTCGTCATGCGACGTGAGAACCATCAGAATTTTCATTTTACCGATCCTTTGGGTTTGCCTGAAATGATTTTAGGAAGAGGCGAACGCTGCTTTTGCTCGTTCTGTCCCCATCCGTTTGGACACCTTCAAGATGCCTGATGGATCGTTATTTCTGAAATTTATTTGTTGTATTCCAGATATTCACATGAAATTATAATTAGATGAAATACGACCTGAACCTGTTGCCCGTGTTCCTAGCACTCATGGAGGAACGCAACGTCACGCGCGCCGCCGCGCGGCTCGGCATTACGCAACCTGCGATGTCCAATGCCTTGAGCCGCCTGCGCGATACGATGCGCGATCCGCTCTTCATTCGGGAGCGCTACGGCATGAAGCCGACCCAGATGGCGGAAGAACTCGAGCCCGTCGTGGCTGCCGCGTTGGCAAGCATTGACGACATCATCCTCGGTCAAAGGAACTTCGATCCGGCCAAGGCAGAAAAGCTCTTTACGATTGCTCCCAACGGCTATGTCGAGTTTGTGCTGATGCCGGTACTGGTCGCCCGACTGCGGGAGCGAGCCCCAGGGATCAAACTACGCCTCACGCCGTTCGGCAACGACCTGGCTGAAACCGGCGCAATGTCCGGCGGGGCTGACATCGTGCTGGGCCGAATTATAGATCCACCGGATAATATGGTGGTTCAGCATCTGATGGATGAAGGGCTTGCTTGTGTGGTGCGCGCAGATCATCCCGATATTGGTGATGGGATTTCCCGTGAGCAGTATGAGCGAATGAAGCACGTCAATGTTCTTCCGCCGGGGCGAATGCGCGCCGGCCTGTTCCAGGCGCTCGGCCATCAAGGTCTCCGGCGCGAGGTTGCCGTTTCAGTCACGCATTTTCTGGCCGTTCCCGAAATGATCGCGGTAACCGATTATTGCGCTACCCTGCCAAGCCTGATCTGCCAACGTCTTGCGAACGACGCGCGCCTGAAGGTGCTCCCTGCCCCAACCGACCTCGGCACCTTCCCGGTCGAGATGGCTTGGCATGTGCGTAATCGCAACGATCCGGCCCATCGATGGCTGCGGTCATTGATCAGCGAAATAACAAGAGCACTAACGGATACGAATTCGGCGCCTGTTTTACTTTCGTAGGTTATAACGGTTTCTTGTTAGCGAGTGTGGCCTACCTACCTCGCGTGGTGTGCTAAACATATCTTGCAAGTCAGTTGAACCACGCGTCTATCTGAAAATGTAGCTTTTCATCTGCTGAAATTTTACGAATTCCTTGTTTGTGGGGCACATGGATTTAAATGCATTAGTAGAAACATTCTTCGCATCGACCAAAGATTGGGGGCAAGGCTGTCGCGCAATGTAGCGAGTGAACCATTGATCGCCGTGGCAGATCACCCCCGTTTCAGGACGCCTTTGTCCAATTTCGCACATCATCAAGCTTGAGTTGAGCCGCGTCCCAATAGCAGACCGCATCGCGGCCCGACGCTTTTGCGCAATAGAGCGCCTCATCAGCTCTAGTGACGAATTCGGAGGATGGCGCTGCAATCGATTCCGCACAAAGGGTGGCAACGCCAATGCTCACCGTCAACAGACCCTTTCCGCTTGTCGGGTGGACGATGTCAAGCTCAAGCACTCGGTTGCGCAGTTCGTGTGCAATCAACAAAGCCACCTCTCGCGAAGCTTGCGGAAGAATGACAGCCATCTCCTCCCCGCCATATCTCGCCGCGCAATCTCCCAGACGACGCGCGATGGCGCGCACCGCACCGGCAACCTGCTTCAAGCACCCGTCACCTGCGGTATGGCCATAACTATCATTAGACGCCTTAAAATGATCCACGTCGACGAGCAGAAGGCTCAAGCCGCCGTCAACTGCGTGGCAGCGTTCCAGCTCCGCTGCAAGAGCTGCATCGAACGCACGCCGGTTTAGTAGCCCCGTCAAGCCGTCAGTCATTGAACCGCCCCCGGCTTTGCCGGAGACCTCAACTCGTGAGAAGTAGGGTCTATGACAAGCAAAACGACGAACAAATTTTCTCCTGAAGTTCGTGCCCGTGCCGTTCGGATGGTGACGGAGCATGAAGCCGAACATCCCTCCCGTTGGGCGGCTGTATCATCGATAGCGGCCAAGATCGGTTGCTCGGCGCATACGCTGCGTGAATGGGTGAAGAAGGCCGAGGTCGACAGCGGCAAGCGTGCAGGTTTGCCAAGTGACGTGGCGGAGAAGATGAAGGCTCTGGAACGGGAGACCCGGGAGCTTCGTCAGGCGAATGAGATTCTACGCAAAGCCTCGGCGTATTTTGCCCAGGCGGAGCTCGACCGCCCACTGAAGCGATGATTTCCTTCATCGACGAACACCGCTCGGTGCTCGGGGTCGAGCCGATCTGCAGGCTGCTGCCGATTTCCCCGTCCACCTATTATGAGGTCGTCGCCAAGCGCACGGACGTGGGTCGCCTATCGGCCCGCGAACGGAATGATATTGCCATGAAAGTCGAGATACGCCGGGTGTTCAACGAGAACTTCCAGGTCTATGGCGTGCGCAAAGTGTGGCGACAGTTGCAGCGAGAAGGTTTCGATGTCGCACGCTGCACCGTCGCAAGGCTCATGAGAATGATGGGTCTTCAAGGCATCATTCGTGGCAAGCCCATCAAAACCACTGTATCGGACAAGTCTGCCCCGTGTCCGCTCGACCGATACCCCCCCTTCGGCTTCTGCTTGCAGACTTTGTGATCGGCGCTATATTCCCCAGCGCGATGCCACGATAGTGTTGCTGCACGCTGGGGAATAACTGCCTGATCGGTCAGGAAATTTTTACGACGTCCCGGATCGCGAGGGCGCGTGGTCACCATTCTGTCGGCAAATTGACCACTTCACCCGTCTCGGCCGAACGCTGGGCTGCGAGCCCCATGGCCACCGCCCACCAGCCGTCGTCCAGCGCTACCTCGACGGGTTGCTCCCCGAGTGCTGCCTTCTGGAAGCGCTGGTGCTGGTAGAAGGTCGAACCGTTGTGGTCGCCAGCCTCCAGCAATTGCGGATCGACGGGGATCTCCACCATGTGCGGGCCCTTGGGGTCGCGCGGCGACACGATCACCTGCGACACCGGCGGTTCGCCCAGATGCTCCGGCCAAAAGCGGCCCGGCCCCGGCACGAGGCATTCGATCTTGCCCTTCGGCCCGACGGCAGAAATCTCCTCCTGATAGCGCGCGCCTTCGGCGAACATGCAGAGTTCGAGCATGGCGCGGGCGCCGGAGGCGAAGTCGACGATCACATAGGCATTGTCCCAGATGTCGGATTTCTGACCGCCATAGACCTCGTCGAGATGGTTCACCGATTGCCCGCCCGACGCCATGACGCGCACAGGATCGGATTTGAGGATATGCCGCATCAGGTCGAAGAAGTGGCAGCATTTTTCCACCAGCGTGCCGCCGGTATTGCGGTTGAAGCGGTTCCAGTCGCCGACCTTTTCCAGGAAGGGAAACCGATGCTCGCGAATGGTCAGCATGCGGATGCCACCTGTGGCCTCCGCCGCTTCCGCGATCATCCGGGCAACGGGCGGCATGTAGCGATATTCCATCGCCACCCAGATCGGCGCCGGATAAGCGGCACGCAGAGCCGCCAGACGGGGTGCATCGGCCGGGTCGGTGAACAGCGGCTTTTCCACCAGCACCGGAAGCGGCCGGATCGCGGCGATCTTTTCCAGTTGCTCCAGATGCAGATAATTGGGGCTGGCAATCAGCAGGCAGTTCACCTCGTCGACGGCGAGCACCTCCTCGATGCTGTCCACCAGTTTCGCCGAGGGCACGGCCTCAGCCGAGAGCGCCCGCATGCCGGCATCCGGCTCGAAAATCGCCACCACTGCCGCATCCGGCAAAAGTGCGATATTGCGCAGGTGCTCCTGCCCCATCATGCCGCAACCGATGATCCCGTAGTTCAATTTCGCCACTCTTTCCTCCTCAGGCATGGATATCCGGGCATTATCTGCCGGTCATTTCAGGCGCGACACGTAGCGCGCCACCTCATGGTCGAGCCAGGTGCGGGAGACCTCGGCGCGTGCGCCCTCCTGGTCCTGGCTGATGCGTTGGATATGGGTAACAGGCGCACCGGCAGGCTGGCCGAAGACAGCAGGCGTCCACTCCGGCACGCGATCAAGGCCGATCTGGTCCTCGGCGCGGGCAATCCAGAGCGACAACCGGGTGCGATAGAAAAGATAGAGCGATTCCGATACCGCCTCCGGATCGATGCGCTCGACATAGGTGCCGTCGAGCCAGATCTCCTCCAGTGCCGCCGGGCGGCCAGACAGCCGGCGCAGGCGGCGGATGCGGTGGCCCTCGTCACTGGTGCCGAATGCCGGCAGTTCCACCGGCTTGGGCAGGCGCTCGATCGACAGGATCTCGGCCGTCGGCAGGCCACCGCCGCCCAGAAGCTCCAGCCGGAACATCGAATAGACGCTCTTCGGATCGGCCAGCGCCCGGATGTAGTTGCCGGACCCCTGAACCCGCTCCAGAAGCCCGCGGCTCTGCAGTTCGGCCAGCGCCTTGCGCAAGGTGCCGACGGCAATGCCCAGCTCCTCCGCCAGATCCCTTTCAGGCTTCAGCTTTTCGCCGTCGATCAGGCGTCCGGCCGCGATGTCGCGCACCAGCAATTCGGCGATCTGCACATAGATGGGAAGGCTTCCGGGGGCGGCTGTCATGGATCCGGCAGGGGCTCAATGTTGCGTTTTCATCGCGTCGAGAAAAAATTGATACACTATTGATCTACATCAATTCGGATGTTAGGCAAGAGGAAAGTTGTCGTCTTGGAGGAGACCCGAATGACCGTCGTGCCCGTCACATCCGCCGATATCGGTGGCGCGGAAGTATCGTGGTTTGCGGCCCTTTGCTCTGACGATTATCAGTTTCTCGGCGTGCCGGACGGCGACCTGCGCTCGAGCTTCGAGCACTGTTCAGACATCGTGCAGAAGGCCGAACAGCTCGGATTCCGCAACATTCTGTGCCCATCCTCTTACCAAGTCGGCCAGGACACGTTGAGCTTCGTTGCCGGTTGTGCGCCGATCACCTCCAAGATCAACTTGCTGGCCGCCATCCGCTGCGGCGAGATGCAGCCGATCATGCTGGCGCGTACGGTGGCGACGCTCGACCACATGCTCAAAGGCCGCCTGACGCTCAACGTCATCAGCTCCGATTTCCCCGGCGAGGTCGCCGACAGCGCGTTTCGCTACAAGCGCAGCCACGAGGTGGTCGAGATCCTGCGCCAGGCCTGGACCCGTGACACGATCGACCATGAAGGCGAGGTCTACCAGTTCAAGGGCGTCTCCACCGAGCCCGCCCGCCCCTATCAGCAGAATGGCGGGCCGCTGCTCTATTTCGGCGGCTACTCGCCCGACGCACTCGAACTCTGCGGCGCGCAATGCGACGTCCATCTGATGTGGCCGGAAAAGAAGGAGCAGCTGGCCGAGCGGATGAAGGCCGTGCATGCCCGCGCCGAGGCCCATGGCCGCACGCTGGATTACGGGTTGCGCGTCCACATGATCGTGCGCGACACGGAAAAGGAAGCCCGCGAATACGCCGACTACATCGTCTCGAAGCTTGATGACGAATATGGCAAGCTGATCCGTGAACGGGCGCATGACTCGATCTCGCTTGGTGTTGCCCATCAGGCGCGTGCCCGCGAACTCGCCGACCAGTTCGGCTATATCGAGCCGCATCTGTGGACCGGCATCGGCCGGGCGCGCTCCGGCTGCGGCGCGGCCCTTGTCGGCTCGACGGACCAGATCCTGTCCGAACTCGAATCCTACCGGAAAATGGGCATCCGTGCCTTTATCCTGTCCGGTTATCCGCATATCGACGAGGCGGTCCATTTCGGCACCAAGGTGTTGCCGCAGCTGACCACCGCCTCCCTCCCCCATGTCTATGGCCGCGTACCATTGGAAACGCCTGATACCCCTCTCGGAAATGGAGTTCGTCGCTGATGCAGCGCGTCAATCTCACCCCAGACCTGACCTTCAGCCGCCTCGTCTATGGCATGTGGCGCATCGGCGACGACGCCGATACCTCGCCGAAACATGTGCAGGCCAAGATCGAGGCCTGCCTTGCCCAGGGCATCACCACAATCGACCAGGCTGACATCTATGGCGGCTACACCGCCGAAGCCGTGCTCGGCGGCGCGTTGAAGGCTGCACCCGGCCTGCGTGACAAGCTCGAGATCGTCACCAAATGCGACATCGTAGCACCGGCAGGCCGGCATTCGGCCACCCGGGTCAAGCACTACGACACGTCGGCTGCCCATATCACCGCATCGGTCGAAGCCTCGCTGACCGACATGGGCACCGACCATGTGGACCTGCTCCTCATCCACCGTCCCGATCCGCTGATCGATCCCGATGAAACCGGCCCGGCCCTCGATGCGCTTGTTGCATCCGGCAAGGTGCGCGCCGTCGGCGTCTCGAATTTCCGCCCCTGGGATTTCTCGCTGCTGCAGTCGTCGATGGAGAACAATCTCGTCACCAACCAGATCGAGCTCAGCCTTCTGGCGACAGACGCCTTCGTTAATGGTGACCTCGCTTATCTGCAGGAGCGCATGGTGCCGCCGATGGCCTGGTCGCCGCTCGGTGGCGGGCGCCTGTTCGACGGGTCGAAGCCTGAACTTCTGGCCGCGCTGAAGCGCATCGCCTCGGGCCAAGGCGTCGACGAAACCGCCGTCGCCGTCGCCTGGCTGCTGCGCCATCCCTCCGCCATCCTGCCGGTCATGGGCACCAATTCGCTCGACCGGATCGCCAGGATTGCCGAGGCCGAAACGGTTGAGATTGACCGGCAGACATGGTTCGAACTCTACACGCTGGCAATCGGGCGGGAGGTCGCCTGATGATAGCCGCCAATGACAGTCAGCGATCCGGCGAAGCCGTTTTTCTGCCCGAGGCGGAAAACCATCGCGCCTATCGCAATGCGCTCGGCAGCTTTACCACCGGGGTCACGGTGGTGACCGCGATGAGCCCATCCGGCCCGATCGGCATGACGGTGAACAGCTTTGCCTCGGTCTCGCTCGATCCGCCACTGGTGCTCTGGTCGCCGGCCAAGAACTCGTCGAAGCACGATGCCTTTGCCAATGCCAGCCATTTCGCCATTCACGTGCTCGGTGCCGGCCAGGATCATCTGAGCGCCGCCTTCACGCGGGGCGGGGCCGCCTTTGACGGGCTCGAGGTCGAGATCAATCCGCAGGGCGTCCCGGTGCTGCCGGGCACGCTGGCGCGGTTCGAATGCATGCAGCAGGCGCTGCATGATGCCGGGGATCATACGATCATCATCGGCAGGGTGACACGGGTTGCACATCGGCAGGGAGATCCGCTGTGCTTCTCGCAAGGACGGTTTGGCCGCTTCGCGGTCTGATCGAAATGTTGGGAGGAGGTCGTCGGGGCGTTTTCACAATGCACCGGGAGGACGATCGAAGCATTTCCGCAAGACGGGTCGCGGTGGAGAGATTTGCTCCATCAAGGCCCGAAACGGGAACAGTCGTCTTTGCGCCGCAAAGACTTGTCTTCGATAGTCGCCCGGAATTGACCGACGACAAGTGACGGGTGGAGACATGAATTCAATCGCATACCTGACCAACCAGCTCGGCCGGCTGAATGCCGCCGTTTTGACGGTCGGGCTCTGGCTGGGTGCCGGCGCCCTCGGCATCATGCTGTTCTTCATGCTGATGCAGGTCTTCTTCCGCTACTTTCTCGGCAATGCGCTGGCCTGGAGCGAGGAAGCCTCGCGCTTCCTGATGCTGTGGATGACCGGCCTGATGGTGCCAACCGCCTTTCGCCAGGGTGGATTCGTTGCCATCGGCATGATCGTCGACCTGCTGCCCCGCCTGATCGCCAACCTCATCGCCCTGTCGTTTCTCCTGCTCAGCGCCGTGGTGCTGTTCGTCGGCATGCGGATCGGCTGGGCCGAAGTGACCGGCATTGGCGGCCGTTTCGCCATGTCGGCGATTGCCCTTCCGACTTCGTTCGACTTCTCGACCTGGATGAAAATCCCGCGCGGCTGGATGATGGCCTCGCTTGCCACCGGCATCACGCTGATGTTCGTCGTCAATATCGAACTCATCCTGCGCGCCCTTCTCAACCTTTTCGGAGAGCGGCTCGCGCCGATCCCGATCGCCGGACAGTTGGGAGCCGAATGATGCTGAGCCTTTTCCTGCCCCTCTTCATCGCCTTCCTGCTGTTCGGCCTGCCGATCGTCTTCGGGTTGATCGCGGCCCCCGCCATTTTGCTCTGGATGAACGGCCAGGAGCGCGACATCGTGCTGCTCTACCGCAACATCTATGCCGGCATGGACAGCTTTCCGCTGATGGCCATCCCGTTCTTCATGCTGACGGGCGAATTGATGAACCGCGCCGGCATCACCGTGCGCATTATCCATTTTGCCCAGGCCATGGTCGGCCACATGCGCGGCGGCCTTGCCCAGGTGAATGTCGTGGATTCCATGATGTTTGCCGGCATTTCCGGCTCTGCCGTCGCCGATGTCTCGGCACTCGGTGCCATGCTGATCCCGGCGATGGAAAAGGAGGGTTATACCCGCCGTTTTGCTGCCGGTATCACGGCGGCGTCGGCCATCATCGGGCCGATCATCCCGCCCTCCGGCATCATGATCATCTATGCCTATGTCATGGGCGAAAGCGTCGCTGCCCTCTTCCTTGCCGGCATCGTGCCGGGCATCCTGATGGGCATCAGCCTGATGGTGATGATCCGGCTGATGGCAGATCACTACGATCTTCCTGCCGCCACGAAACGTGCGTCCTGGCGTGATCGCGGCCGGGCAATGATCGGCGCCTTCTGGCCGCTGCTCACCCCCGTCATCATCATGGGCGGCATCCTCGGCGGCGTCTTCACTCCGACGGAAGCCGCCGCCATCGCTGCGGGCTATGCCTTCTTCCTCGGCCTCTTCGTCATCGGAACGCTGCAATACAAGGACATCCCCGGAATCCTGATGCGGGCCGCCATGACCTCTGCCGTCGTGCTGCTTTTGATCGGCGCGGCCATGGCCTTCAAGACCGTCGCCTCACTGGCCCATACGCCGGAACTTTTGGCCGATATCTTCCTCAGCCTCAGCGACAATCCGCTGGTTCTGCTTTTGCTCGTCAACATCCTGCTGTTCGTCGTCGGCATGTTCCTTGATGCCGGGCCGGCGATCATCGTGCTCGGACCGATCCTCGGGCCGATCTTCGTCTCGATCGGCGTGGACCCGGTCCATTTTGCTATCATCATGGTGGTCAACCTGACGGTCGGCCTGCTGACGCCACCGATGGGGCTCGTGCTCTTCGTGACGTCCTCCGTCTCCGGACTGAAGGTCGAGACCGTCGCCAAGGCTGTCATGCCATTCCTCTTGGCGGAAATCGTCGTGATCTTCCTGATCACCTATTTTCCTGCCTTGACCCTAACAGTCCCGCGCCTTGCGGGCTTCGTCGACTAACTTGATAAAAGGGAGGAAACCATCATGCTCAAGTCCATGTTCAAGACCCTGCTGCTTGCCAGCGCGCTGACGATTACCGGCGTGGCCCAGGCCGCAGACATCACACTGCGTGCGACCGCCAATTCGAACGAAAACGACGAGGACTATGACGGCCTCGTCGTCTTCAAGAACTATGTCGAGAATGCCTCGAACGGCGCGATCGCCGTCGAGATCTTCATGGGCACCCAGCTTTGCGCCACCGGCGAGGAATGCCTGCAGGGCATCGCCGACGGTTCGCTCGACGTGTATATCTCGACCTCGGGCGGTGCGGCCGGTCTCTTCCCCTATATCCAGGTGCTCGACCTGCCCTATCTGATGAACGACGACCGCGTCGCGGAAGCCGTTCTGACCGGCGACTTCCCGCGCAAGCTGCGTGACCGCGCGCTTACCGACAGCGACAACAAGATCCGCCTGATGACGATCGGCAATACCGGCGGCTGGCGCAACTATGCCAATACCAAAAGAACGGTAAAGTCACCGGAAGACCTGAAGGGCCTGAAGATGCGCACCGTGCCGGCCGACCTGCCGCAGCAGGCCGCCACCGCCGTGGGAGCCGCACCCACTCCGATCCCGTGGCCGGAACTCTTCACCTCCCTGCAGACCGGCGTCGTCGAAGGCACAGCCAACGGCATCACCGACATCATGTCGATGAAATTCCCGGATGCCGGCCTGAAATACCTGACGCTCGACGGTCACAGCTATATGGGCGCCTTCTGGTGGATGTCGAATGATCGCTTCACCGGCCTGACGCCGGAGCAGAAGAAGGTGGTTGTCGATGGTTTCGCCGCCCTCCAGCAGGCAACCTTCGCCTCGCCGAAGCGCAAGGAAATCGCTGCCTATCAGGACTTCGCCAAGGCCGGCGGCGAGATCTACGTGCCGAGTCCGGCAGAAAAAGAAGCCTTCAAGGGTGCCGTCTCTCCGGTCTTCGACTGGTTCAAGGGCAATGTCACCGGCGGCGCCGAGGTCTTCGACCAGTTCACGGCCGCCGTGGCGGACGCACAGAAGACGGTCGATGCCGAGCGGGCAGCCGAATTGAACTGACAGCATGATGGGGATGCGCGGTCTGCCGCGTATCCCTGCCCGACCGCCCGAGACCGGCGCGTGACGCTGCACGACGCCCGGCGGCTCTTTCACAGGTGTTAAATGTCCTTACCGTCCCCCACTCCGTCCGACCACAGGCGAGAACGATACCTCTCATCCTTCGCAGATGACTGCCGTCGGCGTTTCCCCGGCGTCTCCGTGACGTTCCTGATCGCGCTTGCCTCGGCTTTCCTGTCGGAGCACTACGGTGCACCAGCGATGCTGCTGGCGATCCTGATCGGGCTAGCCCTTCATTTCCTCGCTGAAGACCCGAAGACTGCGCGTGGACTGGACTTCGCCTCCCGCACCATGCTGAGGCTCGGCATCGCCCTTCTTGGACTTAAGGTCAGCGTCGGCATGTTCGCCGAACTGGGGATCAAGGTGATGGCCATGATCGTCGCCTCCGTGGTCATGACCATCCTCTTCGGTTTATTGGCATCGCGACTTTCGGGACAAGGTAGCCGCTTTGGTTTTCTCACTGGCGGCGCCGTGGCGATCTGCGGCGCATCTGCGGCCATGGCGATTTCGGCGGCATTGGGCGGCGCGCGCGACAGGGATGCTGATCAGCAAATGGTTTTTGTCGTAATCGGCGTCACCATGCTTTCGACACTCGCCATGATCTTCTATCCGATCCTCGCCAGCCAGGTCGGGCTTGACGACTTCGCGACCGGCATATTCCTCGGCGCCACCATCCATGACGTTGCCCAGGTTGCGGGCGCCGGCTTCTCGGTCTCCGGGCCGGCTGGCGAAACTGCAGTCTTCGTCAAGCTGATCCGGGTGACATTGCTGGCTCCGGTTGTGCTCGTCGCAGCAATTGTTTTTCGTCGCGGCCTTAGCGGTACCGAAACTGTCCACAGGCCACCACTGCTACCGGCCTTCGTCATCGTATTCCTGGCGCTGGCGAGCCTCAATTCTCTGGTCACAATACCGGCGGCAATTGCCAACGCAGCCGGCGAAATTTCACGCTGGTCTCTCCTTGTCGCTATAGCGGCTGTTGGCGTAAAAACGTCATTGCCAGAGGTGTTCGGCATTGGCCGTCGCGCAATCGGTTTGTTGATAGGCGAAACCGTATTTCTGGCAGTGCTTGTCCTTTCGGCACTGACGTTTGCCAAGATCTGAGTGACCCAAGGTGTTGCAGTCTTTTGTCCCGAATGAGACCGAAATCTTGCAGCATATCAACGTCAACGCGCATGCCGCCCACATTCTGGATCAGGCTGAATTGGCACATATCCAACAATCGTATCGCGCGCGAAAACATCACGGGCCGGCCACTCCGGCCGAAATCAGTATGGTTGCAGCGAGTGGGATCACTCTAATATTGCCGGGTTTCGCTTTCGGAGTAGGCATCTCAAACAAGCTGAATTCCAACAATTAACTGCCTGTGAAAATGAAAGCTATGCCCAGAGTGTGTGTTTCGGCGTGGAATATTGACTCTGCTCTGCTACCCAGAAACTGGACCGTTCATAACTGGAGTTTTTTTTCGGTAATTTTCCGGCTGGGAAGGGAGCGGAAGTATGAAGGTATCGAAGTTTTCGGACGCGCAGAAGGCGTTCATTTTGAGGCGGGCGATGATGGCATGCCAGTGGCTAAGGTTTGCCGCAAGGCTGGAATTAGCCAGGATCACGCGTGAGCGGATGAAGGCCATCTCGATGGCCCGGGCTGCCAGCGGTGAAGAGACGGAAGACTATTGATTTTTTATTACGCAAAATAAGTATCGGCCATAGCAAATTTTGCATAGGCACATTTATCGAACTTGGTTCGACAACACAGCACTGCAGTCAACAACTTGATGCCTCGAAACGTCGGCGATCAAACCCGGCCATCTCTGGCGGAATGGCACCCTGCTCTACCCAACCCGCAGTTTCGTTCGCGTGGATCGCGGCGAGGGAAACGCCACTGTGACAGGTGACCAGAAATGCGCCCGGTACGACTTGCTCATAAATCGGCGCGGCATCAGGCGAAATGATCCGCAGTGCTGACCAACTGCGGATGATACGAACGTCCTTCAAGAAGGGGAAAAAGTGCAAGGCGTCGTCCGCAATCCGGCGCGTGACGTCGAACGTGGTGTCGAGATCGAAGCCGACGTCCTCCCAGCTCCCGCCAATCATCAACGTCCCATCTTCCGTCTGGCGGACCTGCTCTATCGCGATGTCGAAGATCGGGGGCATGCGCTCGGTCACCAGGATCTGACCCCGGATCGGCTTGACAGGGATCGTGACACCGAGCATCTCGCCAAGGGCCGCGTTGCCCAGACCTGCGGCAAGGACGATGCGGTTGGCAAGCACCCGTCCATTCGCCGTCGTCAGCACGAACTTGTCGCCACGGTGGTCAATGCCTGACACTCCGCCATCCGATAAAACACGACCGCCGCGCCGAAGATAGCCCCGATGAAGCGCGTGGAGCAATCGCAGAGGATTGGCCTGGCCGTCATATCGGGAGTAGCTTCCACCCACGACCTCCGGTCCAATCTCCGGCACGCGCTTCCTGATCCCTTCATTGTCAAGCATTTCGAAGTCATAATCGCCAGTGAAGCGCGATTTCACGGCGGCCAGGCCTTTTGACCTTTGCGCGAAGGCTTCCGGAGTTCTGCTTAGATAGAGGCCGCCTCTTTGCGTCAGGCCGACGTCGATGCTGGTTTCGGAACGTAGGCGATCGGCCAGTTCCGGCCATTGTTCGACGGCACGCATGGCCCAGCCGGTATAGGCGGGAAGTGAAAGTCCCTTGCCCTGGACCCAGACCAGGCCGAAATTTCCGCGACTGGCTCGAATGGCGCCGTCGCCCTGGTCCAGCACCACACTATTAACCTTGCGCAAGGCCAGACCATACGCGACCGATATTCCGACCAGACCGCCGCCAATCACCGCCACGTCTGCCTCAACCAGCATGTTCATGACCCTCTGACTGTTCGTCGTCCCGACCACAACGGGCCATGTCGAAGACCGTGACGGGCCTCAGAGGAAAGCGCACGTTGTAGGTGCCGACCTCACCGATCGGCTGGCCGGTTTCGCTTGCGATCATCTGGGAGACAATCGGCCCGCAGATGCGCCCCTGACAGGCGCCCATGCCACACCGTGTAAAGGCCTTGGCCTGGGAGGGACCGATGGCGCCATCATTGATGGCCGACCGAAGGGTGCCCGCACTCACCTCTTCGCAACGGCAGACGATAGTCGTATCGCTCGGCGCGGCGACGGAAATGTGCGGCGGATAAAGCGCGTCGAGAAAGGGGCGAAAGGCGCGTTCTCGCGCAAGTGTTGCCGACGCCCGGCGAAGCGTTGCACGCGAGCGGTCGTCGCTGCGTCCCATCCGCTCCAGAATGCGACCTACAGCCATCTCGGCGGATGCGGGCGCCGCAATCGCGCCGTTGATCGCAGCGCCATCGCCTACGACATAGACATGCGCGATACTGCTTTCCCCGAAGCCGTCGATGTCCGGGCGCAGGCATTTCTGCCTATCGTCCCACACATGCGCGCAGCCCAGAGCACGGGATAACTGCGTGTTCGGAATGATACCTTCATGGATCAGCAGCATGTCGACGTCGAGTTGGTGGTGGGTTCCATCCGCTTCGAAGCGGATGGCATCGACCCGGTCGCCACCCGAGGCTGACAGGCTGGAGACGTTGCGATGAACAGGAATTCCGGCGCGGCCGATGTCGCGCATCAGGCGCAGACCCCTGGAAATCTTATCGAAATTGCGCAGCAGCCCACTGAAATTTGCGAGTGCGGCGGACAAGCCAAACCGGCTCGGAGACGTATCGAGAATGGCGGCAATCTCGACCCCCAGCCCCAACAGTTGCGAAGCGAACAACAGCGTCAAGGGGCCGTTTCCGGCGAGCACAATCCGGCCAGCCGGTACCATCGCCGATGTCTTCAACAGGAGTTGCGCCGCGCCAATGCCCATGACACCGGGCAGTGTCCAGCCTTCAAAAGGGACCGGACGTTCGATTGCCCCATTCGCCAGGACAAGATCAGCAAATGCCAGGCGCCGGGAAACGCCATCGTGGCTGTAGCTGACCACACCGCCGGTTTCAGCCATATCGATCCGCCAGAGGCTCGTCCCGAAATAGATCGTCACGTCGGCTGCCCGCAAGCTTGCGATTGCTCTCGCTCCCTGCTGATAATCTGCCCCAAGAGCACTACCGAGAGCACTTGTGTTCCGGAACGGCCCATCCTCCACGCCTCGATAGATCTGACCACCGGCGCTCGGGCGCTCATCGAGCAGTGCCACGGACAGCCCGTGTCTCGCTGCCATGACGGCTGCCGCCATTCCGGCAGGACCTCCCCCCACCACGCAAAGATCGAAGGCCTGGATCATAGCTGCGGCTTTCTTTCCGAGGAGGTGATTGCGATTCCGACTTGGCGCCTGATCCGCATGCCCGGCTCTACACGCCGCAGACAGCCCTGCTGATTTGGCACGTCGTCGATCTCGATGAGACATTCGAAACATATGCCCATCATGCAGAACGGCGCCCGCTCGGAACCGGACAGGATGCTGTGGCGGTAAGGGCGCGCGGCATGGAGCATGACCACTGCCGCCACGGTGTCACCCTCCCGGCACAAGACGTCATGGCCGTCGATCTCGACGCTTACGGTTTTTCGATCGTCGATCACGTTCAACTTGCTGAACATCGATCATTCCTCTCGGTTTTGCATGGACCTGCGGAACCAGGGGCCACTTGCCATGACGGACGAAACCCTCGCTCCTCTAAGACGCAGACGTCCGGAACGTATGTTTGGCGTGCCATATGCAGGGGCACGATCGAAGCCGGCAAATCCGATCGCCATCGTGAATCGGGATGAGGCCTTCGGAAAACGATGTGAACGTTGCGCCCGCTCTCGCGCCGGTATCGGTCAGTGAAGGATCTGGCTGAGAAAGAGCTTCGTGCGTTCGTGCTGTGGATTGTCGAAGAATTCGGCCGGTGCGTTCTGCTCGACGATCTGTCCCTGATCCATGAAGATGACCCGATTGGCGACCTGTCGCGCAAACCCCATTTCATGCGTGACACAGACCATCGTCATGCCTTCGTCAGCCAAGCCCACCATCGCATCGAGAACCTCCTTGACCATTTCCGGATCAAGCGCCGATGTCGGCTCGTCGAACAGCATGATCTTCGGCGTCATGCAGAGCGCCCGGGCTATGGCGACACGCTGCTGTTGGCCACCGGAGAGCTGGCCGGGATATTTGTTGGCTTGCTCTGGAATCTTGACCCGCTTCAGATAGTGCATGGCGATTTCTTCGGCGTCCTTGCGCGACATCTTGCGAACCCAGATCGGCGCAAGGGTACAATTTTGCAGAATGGTCAGATGCGGAAACAGGTTGAAGTGCTGGAACACCATGCCGACCTCGCGACGCACCTCGTCGATCTTCTTCTGATCATTGGTGAGTTCGATCCTGTCGACGATGATCTTTCCCGACTGGTGCTCCTCCAGTCGATTGATGCAACGGATCATCGTCGATTTTCCGGAGCCCGATGGGCCGGCAATGACAATGCGCTCGCCCTTCCTGACCTGAAGATCAATGTCACGCAAGACATGGAATTCACCGAACCACTTGTTCATGCCGATGAGTTCGATCGAAAAATCAGGCCGGGCCGCAGGGGTTATTAGTTGAGCTTCTGCCATAATCTGTGTCCTGGATCTGCAAGTCGAAAAAGCTTGGCCCGGGAGCCGAATATGCTCCCGGCACCGCCGATCAGCTGGGAATTGCGACAGTGAATTGTATCTCGACCCGGATCTCCGGCAATCCGAGAACGGCCTCGACCGTCGCGCGCGCCGGTGGCGCGTCCTTGTCGATCCAATCGACCCAGGCAATGTTCATCTGATCGAAGTCGGCGATGTCGCGAAGCCAGATGGTTGCACTGAGTATAGATGCGCGGTTGGATCCGATCTGCTCCAGGTAACCATCAGCCTTGGACAGGATCTGCGCTGTCTGACCGAGGGTATCCTGCTGCTTGTCGTCGGCGGTCAGCCCTGAAAAATAGGCGATCCCATTGTGAACGACGACACGGCTCAGCCGCTCGGTCTTGTCAATTCTCTGTATCGTCATGATCTTTCTCCCATGCCATTTTTTGCTGCGATGAACCGATCCGGCCGGAAGTCAGAGAGACTTTCATGGACGCGGCCCCGAACGACCTCGTCGGCAATCGCCTTGCCGAGATAGGGTGCAATCGTCACCCCACTATGAGTGACCGCAGCGTAGTAGCCGCTGACGCCTGGAACCCAACCGCTGCAGGTCAGGCGGTCGCTCGGAATCGGACGCATGGTCGTCCGGATGGATTCGAGATCGTCCGGCTGAACTGCTGGCAGCACCCGGCGCACGGCATCGATCAGGAGGCCGGCTTCCCTGCCCTTCGGATCGAGGTCACCCAATTCCGGGACGACATCATCCACTGAGATCTTGTGGATCATCAGGCGCCCGGCACCATCGGGCCGGACATCGAGATCGTCCATGTGAAATTGCCGCTGCAGCGTCGATGCAACCGGCAAGGTAAAGCCGAGAACGCCGACATTCGACGCCATGGGGATAGACGGAACACCTTCGAGCTTGCGATCAGCCCAACTGCCCGTGCAGTTGATGACAACGTCTGCCTCGTAGACATTGCCGTTTGTCGTGCGCACCGTCTTCGTCTCACCGCTCATGTCAATCGCCGCGACAGGGGAGAAGGCATGGATCGACGCATTCCATCTCTCCCTGGCCGCCCGCAAAAGGCTGGCGGAATAGAGGACCGGATGAACCCAGCCTTCTTCCGGATAGTAGACGATCGGAGACTTGGCGATGGCGGATAGATCGATCTCGGGCTCCAGCTCAGCCAGGCGATCTTTGCTGATCCACTCGACACCGTAGCCCCAGTCCCGCATCTGGTCGGCATTTTCCGCCTGCGCAGCCCAGTCCTCTTCCTTCGAATACCATTCGAGGCTGCCGGTCTGGTTGAACCACGGCGCATTGCCGAATTCCCGGCTGAGGTCCAGATGCGCGCGCATGCCGGCAACGTTCAGGGCGAAATAGCTCTGCGGTCTCTTTCCGGTCGCGTTGGTCCAGGCAAAACTGGCCGCGGACGCTCCACCGGCAATCTTTCCGGCTTCCAGCACCGTGACCTGCGCCCCGGCCTTGGCCGTTTCATATGCCACTGAACTCCCGATGATCCCTGCCCCTATGACGACAACGCGCATTCTATTCTCCGGTACAAATTTCGACGATTCTGTCGTGCTTCGAAGCGAAGCTGGCGCCGAGTTGGCGATGTCTGATGTTTTGGAGAAGGGGGTGTTTTAGGTCAAACAACCGCATCGGGGCCGCTTATAATGAATAGTTATGAAGCGCTGGCGGGCTTGCCGGAAAGCTTGGAAATGCGGGAGCTATGAGAAATCAGGGGAACGTGTCGCCCTGCAGTTATGAAGTTTCCCCGCCCGGACCATTTTCGCAATGATATCTCTTAGGGCACCTGAAATGTCAGAGGTACCCCATGTCTTTGCGCTCCCCGCAAATCGTAAGCCCCACAGCCGGATTGCTCGTTGTCGATGGACCGACCGTCGAGGCGCTCGTGACGCAGCAGGATGCCATCGACCTGACGGAGGCGGCATTGCGAAAGACGTCCAACCGCATTGCGCATCAGGATATCAGACGCACTCTGGATCTGCCGGGAGCGGATGGCGCCTGCCTCTCCGTGATGTATGCCTCCCCCGGCGACCGACCGCTGTTCGGGGCCAAAGTCCTCTCGGTCAGTCCGCAGAATTTCCAACATGGCCTGCCATCCCATCAGGGCGGCGTGCTCTTGTTCGAAAAGGAGCATGGGCGTCCGGTCGCCTTGATCAACGGACACGCAATCACCGGTCTGCGCACACCCGCTGCCAGTGCCGTCGCGACACGAACCCTCTCCCGCCCGGAATCCTGTTGCCTGGCGATGATCGGTTATGGCGAGCAGGCTGCCCGGCACATTGAAGCGATCGCGCTCGTACGCCCGATCAGGCAGGTTCACGTGTGGGGGCGCGATCCGCAAAAGGCCAAGCTGTTCGCCGACGTTCAAAGCCGGAAGGGTTACCCGACAACGGTCTATCCGACTGCTCGGCAGGCCGTCGAAGGCGCCGATATCGTCTGCACCGTCACATCAGCAAAATTTCCTGTGCTGGAAGGCAAATGGGTCTCGGACGGAACGCATATCAATGCGGTCGGCGCCAGCATCGCCTCGCTCAAGGAACTGGACACGGAATGCGTCATTGGTTCCAGCATCTGGGTGGACTATATGCCGATGGCCATGACCTCGGCGTCGGATCTGTTCGAGCCGCTCGCCGACGGCAGCCTCGACCCCACAAGGATTATCGGAGAAATCGGCGCGGCCCTGAATGGTCAGGTCCGGGGCCGCAGCACCCCGTCCGAAACCACCTTGTATCGTTCGCTGGGCGTTCCCGCACAAGACATCGAACTTGCGAATTTCATTTACCAGAAGGCGAAAGACCTCGGTCTCGGCGTCGAAGTCTCATTGTAAGGATATTCCCATGCTGGCCAGCCAAAGGCATCTGTTTTCCATTCCCGACGACGTCACCTATCTGGACGTGGCCTATATGTCGCCCATCCCCAAGAGTGCCGTCGAGGCCGGCATTCGCGGCGTGAAGGTCAAGGCAGCGCCCTGGGAAATGACCATCAATTCCTATTATGACGAAGTGGAAAAGGCCCGGGCACTCGCGGCCTCCTTCATCGGCGCACAGCCGGACGACGTAGCGATCGTTCCGGCGACCAGCTACGGCATCGCGGTCGCCGCTGCGAACGTGTCGGTCGCTGCAGGATCCGTGATCCTGATGATGGAGAACGAACATACCTCGCATCGATACGCATGGTTGGAACTGGCCAAACAGACGGGCGCACGTGTCGTAACCGTACAGCGGTCGCCGCATGAAGCATGGGCGGACAAGCTCATCGCTGCGATCCGGAGTTCGGAGGCGCCGGTCTCGGTCGTCGCGGGAACGATTGTCCACTGGTTCGAGGGAACGCATGTCGACATCGAAGCAGTGGCAGAAGCAACACGTGAGGCCGGCGCAAGCCTGGTGATGGACGGCACCCAATGGGTGGGTGCCGTGCCTTTCGATGTGACCCGTGTTCGCCCGGATTTCCTGACATTCGCGACCTACAAGTTTCTTCTCGGCCCATACCGGCTTGCCTTTCTCTACGCCAATCAGGACTGGCAGCAGAAAGGACGCCCGCTTGAATTTCATTCCTGGAACCGTGCGGGAGGCGAACGCCCCGATTTCTACCTGCAAACGATGCTGGACTATCTGCCGGGCGCCCGTCGGTTCGACATGGGTGAGCGCTCCGACTTCGCCGTCCTGCCGATCGCCATCGAATCGATGGGACTCTTGCAGCAATGGGGCGGAGAGGCCGTGCATGAGCGGCTTCTGCACCTCAATCGCTGCATCTGGCAACAGGCGGAAAAACATGGGTTTTCCGGACCGGACGAGGCTCTGCGGACCGGGCATATTTCCGTCGTGGATCTCGGGGAGCAATACCGCGACGATCTGGCCAAACGACTGAGGGAAAAGAAAGCCTTTGTCACCATCCGGGGCAGCAAGATGCGCATCACGCCGCATGTCTACAATGACGAGGCGGACATTGTGAAACTGTTCGAGATCGTCGAGACGCTCACCCGATAGGGTCAGCCGATAAAAGAAAATGGGGCACTCAGGAACCTGTGAGTGCCCTGACGCCGCGGTCGACACCGTTCATATAGTCCCTGGTGGACTGGATGAGGTGTTCGACAAAGGTATCGGCGACCGACGAGGCGATCGTACCCCATGGCCTATAGACGCTCAGGTTGATGTCGAGGTGAGGCTGGAAGTCGCGTATTTCGATGGGCAGGTCCCTCGCCATCCATGCAGACAGCCTGTCGATGACGGCAACACCCACGCCATTGGCAACCAGATTGGCGCAGGTGTTCGAAAGAGCGGCTTCGATCTTCAGCGAACGCGCCACGCCGCGTTCTTCGCACAAGGCATCCAGTTGCCGCCGCATCGGGTCGCCGACACCCAGCGAGACGAAATTCAGCCCTTCCAGATCGTCAACCTGCACGACCGAGAGCCTGCTCAACGGATGGCCCTTGGGCATGATACACACCGGTGGCGTCGCGACCAGCGCCCGCCGGACCACGGACGGCGTCTCGTCATTGACCTCGGCCGCGACCCCGATATCGAGCTGGTTCCGGCTTGCATGCTGAATGATCGTGGATGAGCTTCTGATGTCGACGGTCACGGCAACATCGGGATAGTCCTTGGTGAAACTTGCGATGATCGACGGCAGCAATGTCAGGCCGAATGCCGGCAGCGCCGACACATTGAGCCGGCCGCTCCGCAACTCCTTGATCTCCCGCGCCACCCTCGAAATACCCCGCACGGTCTCGTAAACGCGCCGCACTTCTGCATGCAGCATGTGCGCCTCGGGCGTTGGGATCAGGCGCTGGCGATGATTGCGGAAAAGCGGAAATCCTGCCTTCGTCGTCAGTTGAAGCAGGATCTTGCTGACGGCGGGCTGCGTGATGTTGAGCGCATCGGCAGCCTTAGTCGTCGTGCCATGCGACATGACCGCAGCGAAGACTTCAATCTCCCGAGGTGTGAATTCGCCGTCATTGGTCAGCAACTCGATCTCCCAAACAGGTATGGCATGCAGACGATCACCCCATCAAGAGTATGAGGGTAATCGTCTTTCGACAAACTTGAACCCGGATGTGATGACGATTGCCAGCATAAAATAGGCGAAAGCTGCCGCGAGAAGGGGCTCGTAGACGCGAAAGGTTTGCGCGCGGACGAGGTTTGCCGCACCCATGAGTTCGAAAAGCGTGATGGTCGCGGTCAATGCGGTGCCCTTCAGCAGCAGGATGTTCTGCCCGCCGATGGCCGGCAAGGCCAGCCGGAATGCCTGCGGCAGAAGGATCGAACGCAGAATCTGGCGTTTCGACAGGCCCAGGGATCTGCCGGCCTCGCTCTGGCCACTTGGGACGCCCTGCAAGGCTCCGCGCCAGATCTCGCTGCAATAGGCGGCCGTGTTGAGGGACAACGCAAAGAAGGCATAGCTGTAGGCGCTGCGGAACAGTGGCCACAGGGGACTATAGCGAATGCTCGGGATGCCGGACAGGATCTGCCCGACGCCGAAATAGACAAGGTAGAGCTGGACCAGAAGAGGCGTGCCCCGGAAGGCGAGGACAAATCCGATCGCCGGATA
This sequence comes from Rhizobium sp. 18065, assembly GCF_902706095.1. Taxonomy (GTDB): domain Bacteria; phylum Pseudomonadota; class Alphaproteobacteria; order Rhizobiales; family Rhizobiaceae; genus Allorhizobium. The sequence goes on along the minus strand of NZ_CACSJP010000003.1, from coordinate 11,826 downwards.
TCGCAACCAGCGCGATGGCGACAGCCTGGCCAGTGCGACAGGGATGGCCAGCGCATTGCCGACCAGCGCGCATCCGACGAACAACAGGATCGTCGATTGCAGTCCGGTCAACAACTGCGTTGCGAGATAGGTGCCAAAATCCGACATGCTATTTTTGCCTCCAGACGTGGTAAGATCTCACTTCGCAGAAGTGCAGCAAGGCTGTCGAAGCGGCCGACATCACCAGAAACATGAATGCGATTGCCGAATAGAACAGGAAGTAATGCCGTGTCGCACCCGCGGCCATCTTTCCCGCAAGTACGAGTTCGGTGAACCCGATGAGGCTGACGAGTGAACTCTCCTTGAGAACGACCAGCCATAGATTGCCCAATCCCGGCAGAGCCAAAGGGACCATCTGCGGCATCACGACCAGAAGAAACGTCTGACGGCGTGTCAGACCGACGGCATAGGCTGCCTCCGATTGTCCGGCCGCGACCGCGACGATCGCGCCCCGCAGGACTTCGGTGCTGTAGCCGCCCTGGACGATGCCGAGAGAAATCGCCGCCGCGACGAAGCCATTCAGCTGGAAGTCCGCCAGCAGGCCGGTCATGCCAAGAAGCGATCTCAGGGCATCGGTTGCCGAATAGTAGACCAGGAAGATGATGAGAATGTCCGGGATCGAGCGAATGATCGTGGTGTATCCGGCGGCAATGCCCCTTGCGACCGGGCTTTTCGACACCTTCGCGATTGCGCCGATCAGGCCAATACAGAGACCAATGAGATATGCGCTGATTGATATGCCGAGGCTCAGGCAGGCGCCACGAACCAGTTCATCGCCCCAGCCCTGGTCGCCAAAACCGAGTAGGGTTAGCCAAGAGACCGTCGAGTCCATGCTGCATGTGTTCCAATTCGACAAGGAGAGTGCCAGCGGCCAAGTGGCCAGCCGGCACCGATTTTGAATTCAAGAATCAATCACCGTAAATGTCGAAGTCAAAGTAACGCTTGGTGATCGTGTCGTATTCACCGCTTGCGCGAACCGCCTTGATCGCCACGTTGAGACGATCCCGAAGGGCAACGTCTTCTTTGCGGACGCCACCGCCGTCGCCATAGCCAAACATCTTCTCATGCGGCATCTCGACCTTGATCTCGTAGGCCTGCCCCTCCGGCTTCTTCAGGAAATCGGAGATCTGAATGGCAGAGGCCGCCATGAGATCGACACGTCCTGCCTGCAGATCTGCGATCTCGTCGTCCAGTGTCGGATAGAGCTTGAGATCGGAAACGCTACCGAACTTCTCCTGCATATAGGTTGCCTGAAGGCTGGCGCTCTGAGCGGCGACAGCGACACCTTTGAACGTGTCAGGCTTGGTCACGTCGAATGCCCTGGTGTCGGCCTTGGCGCCGACGAGCACGTTCGCCGAATAGTAGTATTTGTCGGTGAAATCGATCACTTCCTTGCGCTTGTCGGTGATCGACATCGAGCTCCAGATGACGTCGAATTTCTTCTCGAGCAAGGCCGGGATGATCCCATCCCAGGCAATATCGACGATCTCGCACTTTGCTTTCATTTCCGCGCAAACGGCATCCATGAGATCGATTTCCCATCCCTGCCATTTGCCGCTCGCATCCTTGACGGAGAAGGGCGCGTAGGGCTCGGCGGCGACCCCGAAGCGCAACACTTCGTCTGCCGCCATCGACGCGCTGGCGGCTCCCAGCGGCGCGACAAGAATAGACAATGCAATCAAGATTTTTTTCATTTTCATTCCCCTTTTGGTTTGTATGGTCGTCTTGGGTTCTCGCCTCAGCGCGCCTCCACCGTGCGAAGCGCTTCGCATACCGAAAACAGCTTCGCGTCGGTATCGGGTCGCGTCGAGATTTGAATGGATGCCGGCAGCCTGCCCTGCGTCTTCAGAGGCATGGCAAGCGTCGGAAGTCTGAGAAAATTCGCCCACCGGCGGAAGGTGCCGCCCGCAAGGCCGTATGGCACGACGTCGACGCCGACGGCTGTCATCTCGTCGGACAGGCGTGGCGCCAATCCGGGTGCAACGGGGGCCGCGAGAAGATCCGCCTCCGACATCACCTGCTGAAACGCCTCACAGGCCTCAGCGCGAAACGCGAGTGCCATCTCGTAGGTCGCCGTATTTATGGCAACACCCGCCGCCAGAAAGCTACGCACCTGGTTGCCGACCGCTTCAGGCTTGCTGCCGATGAGATGCGCATACTGTTCGGCAAACTCGAATTGCAGGATCGTCAAGCCCGCATCCTTGACCCGTTCGGCGAGCGGGAACTCCAGATGCTGGATGCAGGCACCCGCCTCCTCCAGTGTTCGCAGCCACCCGGCATGTGCATCCGCCACGACAGGATCGATCGCTGCGGCATGGAGATCCGGGCAAAGGCCGATCCGAAGGCCTGCAAGCTCGACCACCTCCCGTTGTGGAACATCGCCGCCTTGACTGGCGAAATGGACCAGGCGTGCATCTTCGATGCTGTTCGCAATCGGGCCGATAGTATCCAGGCTGGGGGCCGTCGGACGGACCCCAGCAACATCGACACGGCCATTCGTCGGCTTGAACCCGACGAGACCGGTGGCTGCGGCCGTAGACCGGTTCGACCCGCCGGTATCCGTTCCAAGGGCTGCGACGCAATAGCCTGCGGCAACGGCTGCAGCAGAACCGCTGCTTGTTCCCCCAGTCCCGCGGGATGGATCAAGCGGATTGGTGACTTTCCCGAACCAAGGGTTTTCATGACTTCCGGCCGTCAACTCATGCAGGTTCGTCTTCCCGACGATCACGGCTCCGGCAGCGCGGAGGTTTTTGACGCAGGCAGCGTCGTCTGCCGCGACATGATCCTGGAAAAGGCGCGACCCGGACGTGGTCGGCCAGCCTTTGACGTCGATGACATCCTTGATGGCGATCGGGATGCCATGGAGTGGTCCGCGGCTCCGGCCAGAGCGAAGCTCCGTTTCCATGCGCCGTGCATCGTCAATTGCCTCGTCGCGGCCGACGAAGATCATCGCCTTGCAAGCGTCATTGCTGCGCTCGATCCGGGCGAAACAGCCCTCAACGAAAGCCACCGGAGACAGACCGTCGGCAAAATCCCTCTGTATCCGAGCAATCGACCGAGGAGTGTAATCTGTCATTGCGTTCAGCCCGCCTGTTGGTCCTTGCGACCGTCAGATGCAAGCTAACAGGAAGCTCCAGCCGGCCCTAATTCCCAGGAGCGCGCGGTTAATTACCAATTGTTATTAACCCCATGCCACATGCATGTGGTTCTCAAGACAGTCGGGTTGGTCACCTCGCTCGAGCAAGAGACGGTGCAAGGTAGGTAGGGGCAGCTCGCCACCCTGCTCGTTTGTTCCGATCTCGTCACTCTCGCCAGGCTGGGCTACCTGCCGTTCAGTCCGTCAGGTGGCGCGTTGCTCTTCCATCTCCTGAGCAAGCTCTACGAACGTACAAGTGTCGTCATCACCACCAACCTCAGCTTCAGCGAATGGGCCAGCGTCTTCGGCGATGCCAAGATCACCACCGCGCTGCTCGACCGTCTGACACACCACTGCCACATCCTCGAAAACGGAACTCTTCTATCCACGAGACTGGAAGGCCATCAGAATCGAACAGTTCGTCGCCGAGGTGGATGCCTATATCCGCTGGTACAACGAGGAGCGTATCAAGATATCGCTGGGATCGCTCAGCCCGGTCGAATATCGTAAGAGCCTCGGCCCGAACTTATGAAGCAGTCCAACTTTTTATCCGCACCCCTTACCGGGTCAGTTCTCAATGGAAATCAACACACATTCATCGTTTCGGCGGTTAGGGCCAATCGGCATATCCCGTTGAAAGCTTGGCGGTCCCTCCTCCGAAAGAGTTGCGTGCAAGCTTGCGGTACTTAAGAGGCGTATGACCGGTACGAGTTGTGAAAAAGCGATTGAAATAGGTTGGATCGCGGAAGCCAAGGGCATCAGAAATCTTTTGAATGCTATGAACCGACCGTTCTAGTCGCAACCTGGCTTCCTGAATCACTCTCTCATGCAGTAACTGGATCGGTGAGCGCCCTAATTCGCGCCGGCAAACTGCGTGCAGCCTGTCCGTGGTCATCCCGAGATGTCGAGCGTAGTCCGAAATTGGCCGATGCTGTAGGAACCAGCCCTCAACCAACTGTCGATAACGCTGCAGAAGTGAGACCTGCACGGCCCGTCCTGCCTGCTCCGCATCACCGGATCCTTCAGCACGCCAGACTGTCATCAGGATCAAACGCAGGTACGCTGACAGCATCATCCAAGATGCCTGATCCGCATCCCGCACTTCGCCGACGTAACCCGCAAACAATGGTTTCATCTCATCTGAAAGCCCCGGTTGAGAGCTGTTAGCTAGCGCTAGTTGCTGGGTAAGAATACACAAAGAGTAAGATTCCACCTGCTCGCCTATTGCATCCACCAGCATGTGAGAGGAGGTCCCGATCAGGAAACCGTGTGCTCCCGCTGAAATTGTGAGTTCGTACTGTCTATGTGCCGGAAGCGAGGCAATCGCGTGATTGGTCTGCCCCTGAAAAGTGATCCTTCTTGAAGTATGGCTTATGAGCCGAGGAAGGAATTGAAATGGCAGCGAAAAGACACAAGGCAGAAGAGCTCGTCACGAAGCTTCGTCAGGTTGACGTGCTGAATGCGCAAGGCAAATCGATGGCGGAGGCGATCCGGTCAATAGGCGTGACGGAAGTTACATATTACCGCTGGCGAGCAGAATATGGTGGCCTGAAGGGCGATCAAGTGAAGCGATTGAAGGAGCTGGAGACCGAGAACGCTCGTCTCCGGCGGGCAGTTTCCGATTTGACCCTGGACAAGATGATCTTGGCAGAGGCTGCCAGGGGAAACTTTTAAGCCCCGCTCGCCGCCGTGCCTGTGTGGATCATATCACCGCAGAACTGGGTGTGTCCGAACGACGGGCATGCCAGGTTCTCGGTCAGCATCGTTCCACGCAGCGCAAGATCGCCAAGACTCCGGATGACGAGGCGGCATTGACCGCCGACATCACGGCGCTCGCGCTCCAATATGGCCGTTACGGGTATCGTCGCATCGCGGCGATGCTGCACCAGGCGGGTTGGATCGTGAACGTCAAACGGGTCGAGCGGATATGGCGGCGTGAGGGGCTGAAAGTTCCCGGCAAGCAAACCAAGCGCGGTCGGCTCTGGCTGAACGACAGCTCGTGCATCCGGCTTCGGCCGGAATACTTCAACCATGTCTGGTCCTACGATTTTGTCGAGGACCGAACCCACAATGGAAGGAAAATCCGCATGCTCGCGACAAACGCTGCGCGATTGCGCCTATGTGATTGATGAGTTCACACGAGAATGCATCGCCATCAGGGTCGAAAGAAAGCTGAAGGCCGTCGACGTCATCGATGCGCTCTCCGATCTCGTCATCCTGCGCGGCATTCCTGCGCATATTCGTTCGGACAACGGCCCGGAATTTATTGCCAAGGCTTTGAGAGAGTGGATTGCGCTGGTCGGTGCCAAAACGGCCTACATCATGCCCGGCAGTCCCTGGAAGAACGGCTACTGCGAAAGCTTCAACTCCAAACTCCGGGACGAGCTACTCAACGGCGAAATCTTCTACACGCTCAAGGAAGCAAAAATCATCATCGAGGGGTGGCGGCGGCACTACAAGACTGTTCGTCCGCACTCGTCCTTAGGCTACAAACCAACGGCAACCGAAGCCACCGTGTGGTCGCGCCAGAATGGCCCTGCTTCAACTCCCGCAGTGGCGGCGAGACCCAGTATGCACCAACATTAATCCCCGGATCACCCCACGGGGGCAGGCCAATCCGAGGAGAGCAGACGCTGGTGGAATTATCCCAACAGTTTGACGTACACGCAAACCAGATCAAGCAATGGAAAGACCAGCTTCTTGGGGGTGCGACAGGCGTTTTCGGTGACGAAGCCAAAGCGGAATCGGCGGATCCAACCGTCGATGTCAAAACGGGGCAGACTTCAGCCGTGCATTCAAGCGGAAGTTCAATGACACGTCGAGCGATACCCGCCACCATTTCTTGCAAGCAAGCTACATTGTGAAGCAGATCCTTGAGAATCCGGCACCGCAAAGATACTCACCTTCCTGTTGCGACGGCTCGAATTCCGAACTGCCTTTCGCAAAGGGTGTCGATGAGAAACTGTACGCAGCTACGCCTAGGCTTTTATCATCGTCATCCACGGTTAAAGTTCATGTGGCAAGCGAAAGGTTTTATCAACCTGCCGAATGATCACGAACAATGAAATCAGATGGTTATGGTTTGATCTTCGTTGATCGATTGTATTTATCGGCCAAACTGGACGATCGATTCAGCAAGCATTCAATCCGCATATTTCAAATCAACTAATCTATTGCAAAGGGGCAAACTACCCCCTAGGGTATCTGCAACTTTTGCAAGAACATTTAATGCTCCGATACTCATTGGGTTTTGGCCTGAATATGGAGACGTGCATGGAAATGCTTGACCCGCACTGCGATCCCTGGAGTTCCTTCGCTTCAACTGGCCGACTTCCTCCCGATGATGCGGCAATCAAGTCGGTCACATATGCACAAGGGCGCTCCGCCTAAGTCGCACAGGAAAGCAGTTCACGGGTGTCCCTGCCGTCGTCGGCGACTTTCCCAGTCTCTTCTGCATCTGTAAAGCCGGAACGGACAGACCATCTATCTCCGTCAGCGTCGACGGACACACATTCACTGCCGCGAGCGTCTCGACGCTGTTCATCTTCGCCTTGGTATGGGGCACCTCCAGCGCTGAAGCTCTGACGAAGGCGCGTCAACGAATGCATAACTGCTCTCGCTTCCTAGCTTTGTGCACCAAGGGAAGCTGGGCGTCCGCGAAGCGTAATCCTTCTGGGACTTTCAGATTTGCGATGAAAACCCGCTCGATGAATTCGTCCTGATCGAGACGCCAGAGTGTCGCCTGAAAGTGAGCATCAAGAACGGCAAGGTCCATAAAATACAATTTGAAGGCCGAGTGGAGACAGACGGATGCCAAATGCCCGCCGCTATGCTGCAATCCTCCCCATTCTATGTAGTGCCATTGTTCTATCCGCCGGACCTCTATCCGCACAGACGGATCTAACTGTCGGGGTCGCAGAGGTAGCCATTGTGGACGTGTCGCCCAAGCATGAGTTTGTCGGGCGTGTTGAAGCCATGGACTCGGTTGATGTTCGTGCCCGCATAGAGGGCTTCATCGAAAGCCGTCTCTTTGATGAAGGACAAGCCATTCGAAAGGGGCAGGACCTCTTCCTGATCGACCAGCGCGCCTCCCAGATCGCTCTCGACGATGCAAAGGCGGCGCTGGCAAGCGCACAGGCTATTCTTGCCGATGCGAAGCGTCGGCTGGATCGTAATCAATCTCTAAGCAGCCAGACCGTTTCCCGCGCAATTCTTGAAGAAAGCCAGGCGGCGAGCGAAACCGCAGAAGCGAGTGTTCTATCTGCCATGGCAAGGGTCGATCAGGCGGAGCTCAACCTAAGTTTCACACGGATATCCTCACCTTTCGATGGACGCATCGGCGCTGCTACATTTTCGGTCGGCAGCTATGTGAGTAATTCTTCCCCTGCGCTCGCACGCGTCGTGGTGGTCGATCCGATCCGCGTGGTGTTTTCCGTCAGTGATCGCTCGATCCTGGAGTTGCGCGCCGCGGCCGGTGGAATCGGCAAGGAGGATTTGGCCAAGCAGTTCGCGCCAAGCCTGCGTCTCTCGGATGGTCAACAATACCAACAGTCTGGCAAGATCGAGTTCTTCGGAAATGAAATCGATGAGCAGACTGGCACGCTTGCCATTCGAACTCTCTTTCCGAACCCCCAGTCGCTCCTCATTCCGGGCCAGTTCGTCACCGTTGTTGTTTCAGAGGTCGAGAAAAAACTACGTCCGGTCGTGCCGCTCGGAGTGGTCCAACAGGACCGTGAGGGAAAATACATCTTTCTGGTCAATGAGAAAAACGAGGCGATCGTCCAGCGGATCCAGGTGTCTGAACAAGTGAGCGGCAACTGGATCGTCGAAGAGGGATTGAAGGGCGGCGAGACACTCGTTGTCGAGGGCCTGCAGAACATATCGGCAGGCGCACAGGTCAAGGCGGTTCCGGCATCCACCGTTGCCGCAGCCGGAAGTGGCGCGGCGATTGTCCCAGGTTCCTCGCCATGAACATATCAGCGCCCTTCATTGAAAGGCCCAGGTTTGCGATGGTGATCGCCGTCGTGATGATCATCGCCGGGGTCGTCGCACTTCTGCAGATTCCTGTTGCCCAGTTCCCGCAGATCACGCCACCGGAAGTCCAGGTGAATGCCAGCTACCCCGGCGCCAATGCCGGTGTCATGACCGATAGCGTCGGTGCACCGATCGAAGATCAGGTCAATGGTGTCGAGGACATGCTCTATATGTCCTCATCGAGCACGAACAACGGCACCTACAGCCTGACTGTAACGTTTGCGGCAGGAACCGACCCCGCAATCGCTCAGGTGAACGTGCAAAACCGGGTAGCCATGGCCACGCCAAGGCTCCCTGCCGCAGTCACCCAGACGGGCGTCTCGGTCAGGGCGCGCTCCTCCAGCATGTTGCTCGGCTTCGCGATCTACTCTCCGAAGGGAACCAAGGACGAAGTCTTCATCAGCAATTATGCCACGATCAACATCCGCGACGCCATCGCGCGCATTCCGGGCGTGGGCGAGGCAAGTGTTTTCGGGCCTGTCTATAGCATGCGGATCTGGATGAACCCGGACAGGATGCAGGCACTGGGTGTCACGGCCGCCGATCTCACCGCAGCCATCCAAGCACAGAACGCACAGGCGTCGGCGGGTCAGCTTGGATCTCCGCCCTCGGCAAGCGGCCAACAACTACAGTTGACCGTCATGGCCAGAGGCAGGCTGGCAAACGAGGCGGAATTCGGGGACATTATCGTCCGCAGTAACCGGGATGGCGCAATCGTGCGTTTGCGGGATGTAGCAAGGGTCGAGCTAGGGGCACAGTCTTATGATACGGCGTCCACGCTGAATGGCCAGCCGAGCGCGACCGTAGTGGTGTACCAGTCCGCAGACGCCAACGCCTTGGCCGTCTCCACCGCTGTCCTTTCTGAGCTTGCAGCCCTGTCAAAGCAGTTTCCCGAAGACGTGTCCTATGCCTTGGTGTTTGACACGACAGCGTTCGTTCGAGAGACCATTCGAGAGATCTTTATTACACTGGCAATTACATTCGCCCTCGTGGTCGCAGTGGTCTATGCCTTCCTGCAAGACTGGCGTGCCACCGTCATTCCCACTTTGACTATACCCGTATCGCTGATCGGCGGCTTCGCGGTGCTCTACGCGCTGGGATATTCGGCAAACACGATAACGCTATTCGCCGTCATCCTCGCGATCAGCCTTGTCGTCGATGACGCTATCATCGTTGTCGAGAACGTGCAGCGCATAATGCACGAAACCGCCGTCGGCGTTCGGGAAGCGACGCTTCGAACGATGAGCCAAGTTACCGGTCCAATTGTCGCAACGACGCTGGTGCTGGCTGCCCTGTTCGTGCCTGTGGCTTTCCTTGCCGGGATAACCGGCGAATTGTACCGCCAGTTCGCCGTGACAATTCTCGTGACCATCACTTTTTCAACGATTAACGCGCTTACCCTCAGTCCGGCGCTTTGCGTGCTCATGCTGCGCCCGCCGGAGCAGCAACGAGGCGGGCTGTTCCAGAAACTGAACACCGGGCTGGACGCCTCCCGGCGCTTCTATCTGCACCTCCTGCCAATGTTCGCAAGAAGGGCACTGATCTCGTCAATTGCATTTCTGGCTATTATCGGCGGCATCATCGGGCTTTTTCGGATTCTACCGACAGGTTTCGTGCCGGCAGAAGACCAGGGCTATCTGTTTATGAACGTCCAGTTGCCGAATGCCGCGGCTTTGGAGCGAACGCAACAGACGTTGACAATGGTAAGTTCCATCCTCCAGCGAACACCGGGCGTGGCCAATACGATCGGCATAGCGGGTTCAAGTATGGTCGGCGGTGGTGGCTCCAATTCGGGCATGATCATTGCTGCACTGAAACCATGGGGGGAGCGTGGGCAGGACCAGAGCGTATTCGCTTTGATGGACAAATTAAGAACCGAATTCGCGGCCATATCGACCGCGTCGGTGGTGGCGTTTAACCCGCCGGCGATACCCGGTCTTGGAAATACTGGCGGTTTCGATTTCAGGCTTCAGGCTCGCGCGGGACAAGGTCCGGAAGAACTCGCGGCAGTCATGCGCGGTCTCATGGTCACAGCCAACAAGGTGCCGGGGCTGACGGGCGTCTTCAGCACGTTCTCGGCTGACGTTCCGCAGGTCTATCTCGACATCGACCGAAAGCGCTCTGAACTCTACGGCGTGACGCCGGCAACGATCTTCAACACGCTACAAGCCCATTTGGGCTCGTCGTATGTCGATGACTTCAATCTGTTCTCGCGCGTTTATCAGATCCGCATCCAGGATGAGCCGAGCTTCCGCGCCCGCACAGAAGACATCCAGCGCCTGCGCGTTCGAAGCCAAACGGGCAATCTCGTCCCGTTACAGGCGATGCTTTCCGTTTCTGCCGCTTATGGTCCTAACGCCGTCAATCGCTACAATCTCTTCCCCTCGGCGGCAATTAACGGACAAGCGGCTTCAGGCACGAGTTCTGGCGAGGCACTGAATACGATGCAGCAACTTGCGGATGCGACCTTGCCGGCCGGGTTCGGCTACGAGTGGACCGGCCTGGCATTGCAGGAGAAGCAGGCTGGCAGTCAGGCAGCAATCATTCTGATCATGGGCATAATGTTCACCTACCTGTTTCTTGTGGCGCAATATGAAAGCTGGAGCGTGCCCATCGCAGTAATGCTCTCAGTTACCGTCGCCGTCCTGGGTGCGCTTTGCGGTCTACTCGTCGGGGGCATCGACCTCGACATCTACGCGCAGATCGGCCTCTTGCTGCTCATCGGACTTGCAGCGAAAAACGCCATCCTCATTGTCGAGTTTGCCAAGGAGAGGCGGGAAGCAGGCCTCAACATCATGGAGGCAGCCGCCGAAGGAGTGTCACAACGGTTCCGGCCAGTCTTGATGACCGCGATGGCGTCGATATTGGGCGTCATACCATTGGCAATCGCGACGGGCGCAGGTGCTGGCAGTCGGCAGGCGATCGGCACCACTGTGTTGGGCGGCCTTTTGCTCGGGACGTTGGTCGGCCTGCTGATGATCCCCCTTCTCTATATCGCGGTGCAGAACACCCGCGAGCGGGTGAAGCGCCGTTTGTTCGGACCCGTGATTGACGAGGGGATTGCCACCAGGGTGAAGCCCGGCGCGATCGAATAGGTCGACACCGACAGGGATCACACATGCTCGATATCTTCCAGGCACTTCCCAATTGCGCTTGAAGACGTGTGGGAACACAGCTGCGTTGTGTCACGTCGCCGTTGGCCGCATGCCTGATGCGTTGATATTTCAAGATTTGTTACAGCCGGCGGCCTTGTGCGCCTTGATGAGATACGAACCGGTGTACCCGTTGCCTAGTTCTGGCTACCACTGCCGGATTCGAAGCAGAATCATTCTGTTGGAGCTTGAAACAAACGCCACCAGCTTAGGACGCCGGATCGGCAACTTACGCTGATAGCCGGGCGGCGTCGAATACGACACCATCTTGGTGGCGCTATTGCGCGATATGTTGAATTGCTTTGCAGCCTGCCGCCGGCTCATCCCTTCTGAAACAGCTAGGCCGCGCACTCATAAACCGGGTTTGCAAATCAGTTTGATTTTGATTCACTGAAGCCTTGATTTGGAGGCTTCTCATGACCCGTCGCCGGTTTGACCTCACCGATTTCGAGTGGAGTGTTATTC
>NZ_CACSJP010000002.1 GCF_902706095.1 Rhizobium sp. 18065 | reverse complement strand
GCAGTTCCGAGCCGGGCTCCATCGCGATGGTGAGGTTCAGGCGTTCCTTTGCGATCTGAACCATTTGTCCGTAATCCTGCGGGCTCGGATAGGCCTCGATCAGGGCAATCACCGCCGATATGTCACGGGTGACGGCGGACGAGAGACGTTCGGTCACCAATTGCCAGTGACGCTCCATGAAGACGAAGGCAACGACCGTCTGGAGGATCAGCATCGGCAGAATGATGATCAGCAGCGAGCGGGCATACAGGCCCGTCGGCAGTCGGTGGCGCAGCCAACGAGCCAGATACCGCAAGCCCGTTGCCGGACTGCGATCCTGATCCCGGCGGATCTGCTCGAAAAGCGTCATCGTCTTCGCTTCCTTGCCGGCACGCGGCCGTTTGCCGTCGGCTGACCGACTAGTCCATGCTCAGGCGATAGCCGATGCCACGAACGGTTTGCAGCCACAAAGGATTGGCCGGATCATCCTCGATCTTGCGGCGCAGGCGATTGATCTGGACGTCGATCGTGCGTTCGCCGACTTCTGCGTCATTGCCGACCAGTTCATGACGGGCGATCGTCTCACCCGCGCGCGTGGCAAAGAGGAACATGATTTCCTGTTCGCGGTCGGTCAGGCGAATGGTTTCGGCACCCTTGCGCAGTTCCTTGCGCAGAACGGAGAAGGTATAGGGGCCGAACATGACCTGCTCGATCTTCGGGGCGTCCGGATTGAGGTTGCGCTTGAGGATGTTGTTGATGCGCAGCACCAGCTCGCGCGGATCGAAGGGTTTGGCCAGATAGTCGTCAGCGCCGGCTTCCAGGCCGGCAATACGCGAATCCGCTTCCGAGCGGGCGGTCAGCAGGATCACCGGGCACTTTTTCGCGTCCGACAGGCTCTGGGTCAGCGACAGGCCGGATTCCCCCGGCATCATTACGTCCAGCACCAGGAGGTCGAAGTTGAGGCCTTCGAGCTTGCGGCGCGCTTCTGCGGCGTCTGCGGCCACGGTCACCCGGAAACCCTTTTCTGTCAGGAAGCGGTGGAGCAGGGCGCGGATACGCGTATCGTCATCGACAACGAGAAGATGCGGCGCATCGTCTGAAAGCAGGATCTTCTTGGCCACGTCAGTCGGCTCCGTCGATATCCGGGTTCACTGCAACTGTCTGTTTCTGCATGCCGTCGAGGAAACGGCGGACCGCCTCGCGCTCGGCGATGGACAGTCCCTGCATGGCATTGGCAATACGCTGCGATTGCGGTTGCGACAACGCAAGCGCCAGTTCGCGGCCAGCGAGCGTCGGATAGAGGCGCCGTTGGCGGCGATCGGCGGGACCGGCCATCTGGCGGATATAGCCGCTGTCGATCAGTTCCTTCAACACGCGGGCAAGGCTCTGCTTGGTGATCTGCAGGATCGCCAGCAGGTCGGCCACCGTCATGCCGGGACGCCGGCTGACGAAGTAGACGACCCGGTGATGGGCCCGGCCGTAGCCGAACTTCGACAGGATCGCATCGGGATCGGAAACGAAATCGCGATAGGCGAAAAACAGCCTTTCGATCGTTTCGAAATCGATTGCCTTGTCGTCGACCACAGGCAATTCGGGAAGATCCTTCTTGGCAGCCTTTACAGCAGACTGTCGTACCACGCTGTCATTCCTTTCCTTCCGGCCTTTCCTGGCAGAGGCGCTGCGCTCCGCAAGGCATTGGCCGGCTTGCTGTCCGGGATCGCCACGGCACAATCGTCCGCTTTGGCTCTCCCGCTCGTTCCTGGCCGTTCGTTCCGGGCCGATCGCTCAATGCGCATTCACGGCACCGGAAACGGCACTGTATGCGATTGGCGGCAAACTAAGCGGAAGTGCGGCAAAACTCCAATGATTTTACACGGATCGCACAGCTTGCGTAATAGGCGGAAACCTCTTGCCGACTTAGCCGTTATGACCCTCGAGAAGGGTCGGACAGGTCCACGTAAGGACATTCGGCTAAGGATGCCAGGAATGAGGAAGGGACGGGCTCTCATGCTCCACAATGAAATCGAGGAAAGCACATCGGCACGGTCTTTGAAGCCGGTTGTGATTGTCGTCGTCGCGGCCAAGTTGATGGTGGCCAGCTTGCTGGTGGCGCAGGCAACGATGTTGCCGGGATCGCCCGTTTCGAGCGCCTACGGGCTTAACCGCTGATTTCCGTCGCCGAACAGTCGTGATATGCGCTTCCTGTCCATAGCGTCAAAGGAAGCAGTCCCGATGGGTCAAGTTCAGGCAGGTATTATCCCGGTTACTCCATTCCAGCAGAATTGCACCATTCTGTTCGACGACGAAACGCGCGAAGGCGTGATTGTCGATCCGGGTGGCGATGTCGATGTCATCATCCAGACGATCGAAGAGAACAAGATCAGCTTGAAGGCGATCTGGCTCACGCACGGCCATCTCGATCATGCCGGTGGTGCAGCCGAACTCAAGGAGCGTCTCGGCCTCAAGATCATCGGTCCGCATAAGGACGATCTGCCGCTGCTGGAGCGGATCGAGACACAGGCAAAGACCTACAACATCACCGGCCTGCGCAATGTGTTGCCTGATCAGTGGCTCGAGGACGGTGACCGGGTTTCCTTCGGCGATCACGAGTTCGAGGTTTATCATTGCCCTGGTCATGCTCCCGGGCATGTAATCTATTTTGACCGGAACCAGAACTTTGCCCATCTTGGCGATGTGCTGTTCAGTGGTTCGATCGGCCGAACCGATCTGCCGGGAGGCGATCATCAGACCTTGCTGAATTCGATCCGCGACAAGGTCTTTCCGCTGGGCGATGATGTCGGTTTTATTTGTGGCCACGGACCGGGCGGGCGCATTGGCGAAGAGCGCCGGAACAATCCATTCCTGCGCGGGCTCTGATCCCAAGGCGCATGCATCAAAAAAAAGCGCCGCGGAAGCGGCGCTTTGCAATTCAGGCTAACTGTCGTTTTGGTCAGCCCGCGGTGCAGAAATGCGACATGCCATCATAACCGACATAGGTGCCGCTGCGCGAATTGAAGCTGCGGTAGCGGTTCGAGCAGTAGTCGTACCATTCCGGCGTCCATGGCTCGACGCCATAGCTGACGCGGCGCTCCTGGTAGACGCTGCGGCGCGGCGGGGGCGGCGGCGGATAATCGTCGACGTAATATTCCGGCTCGTCATAGACCGGTGCCGGCTCGACATAGACGCGCCGCTGCGGCTGGCTGGCGATAGCCGAACCGACGATCACGCCGGTTGCAAGGCCGAGAACACCGAGGGCAACGGCATCATTGTCCCTGTGGTGACGATAGCGATCCCGGGCCTCGGCCTGGCTCGATGCCATGATCGGGGTCAAGGTGACGACCGTCGCGAGAAGGGCGTATTTTGCGATTTTCATCATAAGGTCAGTTCCTCATGCCAAAGCGGCTTTGCTCTTGGATACCGAGCGATGAGGAGACACTAGTCTCGGATGGCTGAACGGAAGCTGAACGAAAAAACCCGGCAAACCTGCCGGGCCGCGAATGCGAAGCAGGGACCGGATGAGATCAGCCGGAGACCTGCAGGTTTACGGCCTTCGGGCCCTTGCCACGGCGATCCGGTTCCGTGTCGAAGCTTACCTTCTGGTTTTCGGTCAGGCCCGAAAGCCCAGATGCCTGCACTGCGGAGATGTGAACGAAGATGTCCGCGCCACCATTGTCCGGCTTGATGAAGCCAAAGCCCTTGTCGGTATTAAAGAATTTTACAGTGCCAGTTTCGGCCATGCGTCAGGTCCTTTTCTCTCTGCCCATATTCGGCGGGGCAGCATTGCAATGTTTTCCCGCGAACGGGTGAGCGACAGGCATTTGTCGATATGTGAGGAAAGGGGCCCTGTTACCGCATACAACCCCGAAACACTGAACTCAGCGGCTCAAGATCATCTGCCCGGGGTTGTTATAGCGTCCCCGGCGCGCATCTGTTTATTAGGTCTTCCCATGCTCGCAAATTTGCCCGAACACGAAAAGAGTGCTTGGTTTATCAGGAATTGGCAAGCAAAAGTTTTCCGAAGGTTAACGGCGATACCCCTTGGATATCAAGGGATATGCCGGTCTCGGGAGGAGGATTTTGGCCGGAATTGGCGTTTCGGCGAAAATTTGCATCGTGTGCGATGGAGATTTGCAGAATTCGAAGTCCGAACACGGTGTTTTTCAGTTGAAATTTTCTGTGTTCGCCTTTTTCGCCTTTAGGATGCATCCGCGCGAGACAGGCGTATCAATTGGCCATCTTCTTCATCCGTGACCAGCAGAATGGAGCCGTCCGGCGCCACCTTGACATCGCGGATGCGGCCATAGTCTCCGGTCAGAAGTCTTTCTTCCGTGCCGATGGAGCCGTCTTCGGCCCGATCGATGCGGGCGAGCAGCTGATATTTCAGGGCGGCAACCAGGAAGTCGCCATTCCATTCGGGGAACATCGCGCCGCGATAGACGGCAATTGCGCCGGGGGCGATCGACGGATCCCAGTAGTGCAGCGGCTGTTCGTAGCCATCGGCGGCTTGGCCGACGCCGATTTCGGCGCCGGAATAATGTTTGCCATAGGAAATCATCGGCCAGCCGTAGTTGCTGCCGGCATTCGGGCTGTTGATCTCGTCGCCGCCACGCGCGCCATGTTCAACCGTGTAGAGCCGGTTGTCGCTCGGATCGATGGTGATGCCTTGCGGATTGCGGTGGCCGACCGACCAGATTTCCGCCGCACCCTTGCCGTTGACGACAAACGGGTTGCCGTCGCCGGGCGTGCCGTCGGGCTTGATGTGGAGAATGGAACCGGCGTGATCGTCCGGATCCTGGGCGCGATCCATCTCGCCACGGTCGCCGATGCCGAAATACAGGCTGCCGTCGGCGGCAATCGCGATGCGCGAGCCGAAATGCTGGCCGGTTCCGGTCAGCTTGTTCATCACGAAGATCTGCTGGACGTTTTCGAGACCGCTTTCATCCTTTGAAAGCCGGGCGGAAAAGACGGCTGTTCCGTGTCCGCCTTCGCCGGCGACGGCGGCGGCGGTGAAATAGAGCGTGCGGGTCTCGGCGAAGTCAGGCGCCAGGGCGATATCGAGCAATCCGCCCTGGCCGGCAACGCGGATTTCCGGCAGGCCCGTCAAGGCCTCGCTGGTCTTGCCGTCGCGGATGATGCGGATACGGCCCGGCTTTTCCGTGACGATGTATGCTCCATCGGGCAGGACTTCTACAGACCAGGGGTTTTCAAGGTTGCCGGCGATTGGCTGAACGTTGATCGCGACGTCACCGGCCTGAATCTTCTCCTGCGCCAGAACGGGCTGTGCTGCCGGAAGCCCTGCCGCAGCAATGATGGCGGCGAGGGAAAGGCGCATTTTCAGGCTGTATGTCGCGGTCATGGATCCTCCACACGGTCTTTGTCTTCCAGGCGCAATGAGTGGATTTCAGGCAATCCGGTCTCTGATGCTATTTGGTGGACTGGCGAGGCCAGACAAGGGCTGTGACAGGTGCCAGGTGCAAAACCGCCGTCTGTTGACCTCATTGTGAACGGCAGCGTTTCCAGCGCGGCAGTGTCAATGTCAGTTCAGGGCCGGTCGACACCAATCCGGGTTTGGATCAGATCCCTGAAGCTGCGGCGCCATAGCCCGTAACCGCCTATTACCATGACTGCGAAACAGAGAAACAGCAGGCCGATCAGAACGCGCCTTTCCTCGCCGATGAGGGAACTGTTTCCCCCGCCGATGCTTCCGGTTTTTTCGCCGTCAGTCTTGTCTGACGGGCTGACCAGCTGGTTACTTACAGAGGGGCTGGCGGAGGGATCGCCGTGTGGTGCCGCCATGACGGCTGCTTGATGTTGCGTGGTCGGGAGCCTCGGCGCGAGTGGTGTTTCGGCGCTTGCCCCGAAGGTCAGAGCCGCCACCAGGCCTGTGACCGCCAATGTTGTGATGCCGGCGGCTTTGATGGCGGGCCGTCGGGACCGTCGAGGGGAGGTTGTGCAGTCGAGCTCAACGGGCTTCTTCGTGCGGGTATTCATGGTGGGCCTTCCACGCTGTTGCCGGGCAGGCGCAGACAACCGGCATTCCGCGACGGCAGCGGGACGGAATTATGGCGGTGCTGGGTTCATGTCGCGGCTTTCACATGACGGGGCGGGCGCCGCACAGGGCGGATTGGCTCGGTGACGCGATAATCGCCCGGCGCACGCGCTTTCCGCTTGAAAGCTAGGACCATTTTCGCCATAGAGCTTGAACCTGAAGCCTTGGCTCCGTCGAGGGTTCCAATTGATCAATCAGCTTCAGGATCTCACACAATGGCATTTCTCGCCGACGCCCTTTCCCGTGTTAAGCCGTCCGCCACCATCGCCGTCTCGCAGAAAGCGCGCGAGCTGAAAGCGAAAGGCCGGGACGTGATCGGCCTTGGCGCCGGCGAGCCGGATTTCGATACGCCAGACAATATCAAGCAGGCTGCCATCGACGCGATCCAGCGCGGCGAGACCAAGTACACGCCGGTTTCGGGCATTCCGGAACTGCGCAAGGCAATTTCCGCCAAGTTCAAGCGCGAGAACGGTCTCGACTACACGGCCGAGCAGACGATCGTCGGTACCGGTGGAAAGCAGATTCTTTTCAACGCGTTCATGGCGACGGTCAATCCGGGTGATGAAGTCGTTATCCCAACGCCTTACTGGGTTTCCTATCCCGAAATGGTGTCGCTTTGCGGCGGGACACCGGTCTTCGTCGCGACCACCCAGGAAAACAATTTCAAGCTGACCGCTGCCGATCTCGAGAAGGCGATCACGCCGAAGACCAAGTGGTTCCTGTTCAATTCGCCGTCGAACCCGTCGGGTGCAGCCTACAGCCACGACGAGTTGAAGGCGCTGACCGACGTTCTGGTCAAGCATCCGCATGTCTGGGTGCTGACCGACGACATGTACGAGCACCTGACCTTCGGCGATTTCAAGTTCGTCACTCCGGTCGAAGTCGAGCCGTCGCTCTATGACCGCACGCTGACGATGAACGGCGTGTCGAAGTCCTATGCGATGACCGGCTGGCGCATCGGCTATGCAGCCGGTCCGCTTGCGCTGATCAAGGCGATGGACATGATCCAGGGCCAGCAGACGTCGGGCGCTTGCTCGATTGCCCAGTGGGCCGCTGTCGAGGCGCTGAACGGTCCGCAGGATTTCATTCCGGCGAACAAGAAGATCTTCGAAGGTCGCCGCGATCTCGTCGTGTCGATGCTGAACCAGGCGACCGGCATCGTATGCCCGAAGCCGGAAGGCGCCTTCTACGTCTACCCGTCCTGCGCTGGCCTGATCGGCAAGACCGCACCGTCGGGCAAGGTTATCGAGACGGACGAGGATTTCGTCACGGAGCTTCTGGAAACGGAAGGCGTGGCTGTGGTTCATGGCTCGGCCTTCGGTCTCGGCCCGAACTTCCGCATCTCCTACGCGACCTCGGAAGAGCTTCTCGAAGAGGCCTGCAACCGCATCCAGCGCTTCTGCGCTTCGTGCAAGTAAGCTGCGCTTCTTGTAAGTAGGCAACACGATCTGAAATGCGAAAAGGCGGGACCTCGCGGTCCCGCCTTTTTTGTTGAGTCGAACCGGGTGTTTAGGCCGTGTTCTTTACCCATGGGCCGAGGAAGGCGCTGTCGCCGAACAGCCGTTCGCGGTCGCGCCACAGGGCGGGCAGGGTGAGGAGTGCCAGTGCGACGGCAGTGATCATCGTCTTGGTCAGTTGCGACAGTTCCGGCGTGCGGCCATCGAGATAGTAGACCAGATAGACGATCAGCACATGCCAGACATAGATCTGCAGCGAGTGGCGTCCGAGCAGTTGCAGGATGTTCAGCGAGAACAGGCTGGTCAGGCCGTTGGCGATCTTGCGAATGGTGCCGTTCTCACTGCGCGGACCGGCAATCAACAGCCAGGCGAGGCCATAGGCCACAGCCGCGAAATTGAGCAGATAGACGGGACCAAAATCGGCGCGGACTTCCATCAGGCCGAATTTTTCCAGCACAACGCCCGGCATCAGACCATGAGCGGTCATGATGCGCAACGGCACGAAGAAGAGGCAGACGGCAAGGGCGGTCCAAGCGAGCGTGGTGCTGCGCGGATTGAAGACCTTCTGCCATTCGATCTGCTTCATCGAGGTCAGGCTGCCGGCAATGATGCCGGCGAAGAAAACGATCTGCCAGCCGAGCAGGTTGAAGCTGACCCGCAGGCCCTCCTTTTCGGGCGCTCCAGCCAGCCACTCGTTGAGCGGATAGGTGAGGGCGCGCTGCAGGCCGAGCTGGGCTGCCATCCAGATCAACAGCGAGCCGATGGCGACACCGAGCCACTGACCGCGCAGGCATAGCCAGATGACGATCGGCGCAAACAGCATGTAGACGATATATTGCGGCAGGATGTCCATGAAGGTCGGCTGGAACAGGAAGGAGATCACCGGCAGGAGGCTGCTCGGGTCGAAGAGCTTGGTCGGACCCAGCCAGTTTTGCCAAATTGCACCGGCGCCGGGCAGGATCAGTTGCAGTGCCAGGACAACCAGCATGATGGCCATGGCGTAGCGATAGAGTTCCAACGCACGCGACCAGATCCGGTCGCGCCCAACGGCATAGCCGTCTTTCATCATCTTGCGGGCATAGACCATGCCGGTCAGAAGACCGGACAGGAAGACGAAGCCCTGCGCATCCTCGACGAAGGCGAGATTGCGATGGTTGATTTCGACGAGCCAAAGGCCGCCTGTGAATACCAGATGGTTGACCAGCATAAAGACGAGGAAATAGCCCCGCATGCCGTCGATCACGTCCAATCTTTTCACGTTCGACTCCCGAGTTGGCCCCCCGGTAACCTGTGGGAGCGATGTGCATCCGCATCGTGTTGACAATGCGGCGGGTGGCCCAAAGCGGGCTGACCATCGCGGGAGGAACGGCAGTTTTGCACAAAGGTTCCGAAGGAATTTCGGTTTTCGTGTGCATTGCACAAAGGCTGGGGGAGCTCAGAGGCCGATGAAGGACAGCATGATGAAGGTCGTGAACAGGATGAAATGCGTCATGCCTTCAATGGCATTGGTCTCGCCGTCGTTGAGGTTGATGGCCGCTGCAATCAGGGTTATCGCCACCATCGTGGTCTGGACAGGGGTCATCGCCATCACGAAGGGTTGACCGGTGTAAAGAGCGATGCCCTCCATCACCGGGACCGTGAGGATGACCGTCGAAAGCGAGGCACCCATGGCAATGTTGACGGTGGCCTGCATGCGGTTGTTGAGGGCGGCGCGAAGAGCGGTGAGGATTTCGGGCGCGGCGGAAATTGCCGCGACGAGAATGGCGGTGAGGGCAACCGGCGCGCCGGTTCCTTCCAGTCCGGCATCTGCCAGAACCGACATGACTTCGGCCAGGCCGCCGATCAGAACGACGCCGAAGAGAATGACGGCAATGGAGACGGCGGTGGATTGTGGATGCGTTTGTGCATGGGATAGCCCGGGGGATGGCGCTTGGGAGGTTCCCTGGGAGGGGATGTCGCCTGCTGCGGACGTGCTTTTGTCGGCAGGCGGCTGCCGGGTCGGATAGCTATAGGAGAAGAAGTAGCTGTGGGTGCCAACCTGCATGCGCAGGAACAGTCCATACAGCGCGATCATCGCAAAGATCGTATAGAGGGAATAATACTGCCATTTGTCGCGCGGAATGAATTCGGGCACGATCATGGAAATTCCCATGGCAGTCAGGATCATCACGCCATAGGTCTTGCCTGAATCGTCGTTGTAGGGTTGCTCGCCGTGCTTGAGTCCGCCGATCAGGGCGGCAAGGCCGAGAATGCCGTTGATGTCGAGCATGACGGCCGAATAGATCGTGTCGCGCACAAGGGTCGGTGAGGCCTCGTTGTTCATCATGATCGCCAGGATGATCACCTCCACCGCGACTGCCGAGAGGGTCAGGATCATCGTGCCATAGGGGTCGCCAACCTTGTGGGCGAGGATTTCGGCGTGATGGGCCACGCGCATCGAGGCGATGACGATCGCGCCGATCAGGAGGGCGGCGCCAATAAGCGATGCTGCCTGGCCTGCCTCGAGGATCGCGTGTTCGACAAGATATGCGAGGACCGCCATGACAATCGGAATGAACAGGGATCGTTCCTGGCGGATCAGCGACATACTTGCATTCCTCATGGTTGTATTGCGGAACGGCGAAAGCATTCAGAGGTTCCCGCTCAAGCGGCTGTGACCGCATGACATTTGCGAAGCATCGTCTTTGATGGAATAATCGTCAAACCGTGAGAGGAGAAGGCCATGGTGAAGATTGTCTACGAGATCGTGCCGCATGATGGCGGCTGGGCCTATCGGCTGGGTACCGTCTATTCCGAATCGTTCGCGACACATGACCAGGCGCTGGAGGCCGTCCGGATCGTGGTGGCCGAGCAGCAGGTCGGCGACGAACCGGTGACGATCAGCTTTCAGGACGAAAGCGGTCGCTGGCTGGAGGAATACAGTGACGGTGGCGATCGCCCTGAAATCGAGGTCGTCGATGCCTATGTCCCCGAGGCACCTTCACAGCTGTGATGCCGATGGCGGCAGTCGTTTCGTGAATCCGATCAACCGGCTAGCGGGCCTTCTTCACGCTTGGGCCGTGTGTTGATGTTTGGAGCAAGAGGCGGTTCTTCACGTTCAGGATCAAGTCTTGACGTTGCTATCGCGAGACGGTGGATGCGAGGCCCTCGACCAGAGCGTCATAGGTCGCGCGGTAACGGGGCGTGGTCTTCAGGCTTTGATGCATGACGACGAAGGTTTCCAGGCCGATGCCCAATGCGCCGGGCAGAATTTCGACCAGATCCGGGTCCCGGGCTGCGATGGCCGTCTGGCACACGCCGATGCCCAGACCCGCGCGGATTGCTGCGAGTTGTACCAGATTGCTGTCGGCACGGACATTGAAGTGGATGTCGGCAATGTCAGGCCGCGCCTTGAGCAGGTCGCGGATATAAGCCAGCTGCTTGTCGAAGCCGATCAAGCGATGCGCAGCGAGTTCAGCGGTGTTCTGTGGCGTGCCATGGCGTTCCAGATAGTTGCGATGGGCATGAAAGCCAAGCGTGACGACACCGATGCGCCGGCTGACCAGTGCAGCTTGGACCGGACGTATCATGCGGATGGCGATATCTGCTTCCTGCTGTAGCAGATCCTCGACGGTATCGGATGCGGAGAGTTCAATGTCCAGATCCGGATGCCTTTCCAGAAGTTCGGACAGAATTCTCGGCAGCGTTTCAACGGTGATCACCTCTGCGGCGCTGATGCGCACTGTGCCACGAACATCAGCCATGTCACCCGAGGCGATGCGCGACAAGGACGATGACATGGCAGCCATTGTCTCGGCATGTCCGCGCATCGACAATGCCTTGTCGGTCGGCAGCAGGCCTTGCGGACCACGCAGGAAGAGCGCTGCGCCAAAGGCGTCCTCCAGCGCCTCGATATGCCGCCCAGCCGTCGGCTGGGTCAGGCCGAGACTGCGCGCGGCAGCCGACAAGGAGCCGGTCTGCAGCACGGCGAGGAAGGTGCGGTAATAGTCCCAACTGACGCGATCGGTTGTCATACATAAAAGTATAGCTGATCCACGAAAATAGACAATTATGAATGTCTGTTGTCGGTGTCATTGTTTGCTCAGTTCATTGAAGGAGCAAACATGACCTATTCCCCTCGTTTTCTAGAGCAACCGCTTGCACTGGTCCTCGGTGCCACTGGCGGCGTTGGCGGCGCGCTGGCTGAAGCCTTGGTGAGGCGGGGCTACCGTGTCCGCGCGATGCATCGGCGGCCGGAGGAACTTGCCAAGACCCATCCGGCCTATGAGTGGGTCAAGGGGGATGCGATGAATGCGGCGGATGTGCTGGTCGCCGCTCAGGGGGCGAGCGTCATCGTGCATGGCGTCAATCCGCCCGGGTACCGGAACTGGGGAGAACTGGTGCTGCCGATGATCGACAATACCATTGCCGCGGCGCGGGCGGTCGGCGCGCGGATATTGATGCCGGGTACGATCTATAATTTCGGTCCGGACAGCTTCCCGCTTTTGCGGGAAGACAGCCGTCAGGCTCCGGTGACCTCCAAGGGCAGGATCCGCGTCGAACTTGAGCGTAGGTTGGAAGCCGCGGCGAGCAAAGGCACGCAGGTCATTCTTGTTCGGGCGGGGGATTTCTTCGGGCCGAATGCGGGCAACAACTGGTTTGCGCAGGGACTGATCAAGCCAGGAAAACCGGTCCGCTTCGTGATCAACCCCGGGCGCCGGGGTGCCGGACATGCCTGGGCCTATCTGCCGGATGTGGCGGAGACCTTCATGCAGTTTCTGGAGCGAGCAGACAGCTTGCCGGCTTTCGCGCGCTACCACATGGATGGTTTCTTCGATGCGGATGGCATGCAGATGGCCGGAACGATCGGTCGTGTCGTCGGGTTGCGCAATATGCGTGTCTGGTCGTTTCCATGGGCTTTGGCCGGTTTGGCGCGGCCTTTCGTGCCCTTGCTCCGCGAGTTGCACGAGATGCGCTATCTTTGGCGCGAGACGATCCGTCTCGACAACACTCGGCTGAGGGCCATTCTGGGCGAAGAACCGCATACGCCGATCGATCTTGCCGTCATGGCGACCCTGACGAGCCTCGGCTGTCTTGGGGAGCCTTCGTCCCCGAGAGATTCGCGCTTCGACCTGCAGGCATCGGAGGCAGGAAGATGACAGCATCGGCAACGGTTGAAACGGGTCATTGGCGCACTGGTTTTGCGGCTTTGGCAATCCTGACCATCGTCGGCATCGGCGGGCAGTTCTATCTGGCTGGCATGGTAGTCTTCGGAGCCGGCGACGGCTGGGGTCTGCATGCCATGATGGGCGGGGTGCTGTCCCTGCCGATCTTGCTGATGCTGGGTCTGGCTTTTCTTGTCCCCGGTCTCGCGAACCTGCGGGGATCGGCGTGCGTGCTGGCGGGGCTCTATCTGGTGCAGGTCACTCTGGCTGCGCTTGGCTCGGGTATACCGTATATAGGCGCTCTGCATCCACTGAACGGCCTGGCGATGGACGGTGTCGCAATCGCTCTGGCAAAGGCAAGCCTCGGGAAGGCATGAAAAGCAGGGAGAAAACACAAAAGCCCCGGCGCGCGCCAGGGCTTCTGTCTTATGAGCTATATCAGGCGAGCGCCGGGTAGGTGGTGTAACCCTGCTCACCGCCGCCGTAGAATGTCGAGCTATCGACCTCGTTGAGCGGTGCTTCTTCCTTCAGGCGACGAACCAGATCGGGGTTTGCGATGAATGGCTTGCCGAAGGCGACGACGTCGGCATAGCCGCTTTCAACGGCTTCGATCGCCGTTTCGCGGTCATAGCCGTTGTTGACCATCCAGGCACCCTTGCCACCCTTTGCGCGGTAGGCTGCCTTGAGGGCTGCCCAGTCGAAGGGCAGGACGTCACGGGGACCTCCGGTCGCGCCTTCGACGACATGGATGAAGGCGAGGTCATGGGCGGCCAGCTTCTCGACCAGGGCCGTGTAGACAGCCGTCGGATCGGGATCGGATACGTCATTGGCCGGTGTGGTCGGCGAAATGCGGATGCCGGTGCGACCGCCGCCGATTTCCTGGGCTACGGCTTCAGCCACTTCCACAGTCAGGCGGATACGGTAGTCAATCGGGCCGCCATAGGCATCCGTGCGCTGGTTGCTGCTGGAGCGCATGAACTGCTCCAGCAGATAGCCGTTGGCAGCGTGGATCTCGACGCCGTCGAAGCCGGCATCGATCGCGGCACGGGCGGCCTTGCGATAGTCTTCGAGCAGGCCGGGAATCTCGTTCAGTTCCAGTGCGCGCGGTTCTGACGTTTCGGCAAAAGCGCCGGTGCCATCGGGGTTGAGGATGTAGGTCTTGGACTTCGCCTGGATCGCAGACGGAGCGACTGGCTTGCCACCATCCGGCTGAAGCGAGGTGTGGGAAATGCGGCCGACATGCCAGATCTGGGTGACGATCTTGCCACCGGCTTCATGCACCGCGCTGGTGACGCGTTTCCAGCCTTCGATGGCTTCCGGCAGATAGAGCCCCGGCACATCCGCGTAACCCTGACCCTGGTGGGTGATGGCCGTGCCTTCGGTGATGATCAGGCCGGCGCCGGCGCGCTGGCGATAGTATTCGACATTGAGATCGTTGGGAACGGCGCCCGGGGAACGGTTACGGGTCAGCGGTGCCATGGCAACGCGGTTCGCTAAGGCGATATCGCCCACGGTGGTCGATTGAAAAAGCTTGGACATGAAACCTCTCGGGAGTTTTCCAATGATGGGGAGGAAGGCGCATTGGAATTTCCCATTTGGGGTGTCAAAGCTTGCTGTTCAAGTCCTGGATAAATTCTGAAATGCTCTGCTCATTGCGCCGGTACAGGACGCGCTGTCCGACTCGTTTCGAGGCAATCAGGCCGGCTCGCTGGAGTGTCGCGAGGTGCGCGGAAACCGCTGATTGCGACAGGCCCGAGCGTTCGAATTGTCCTGCGCTGATGCCTTCCGAGGCTTCCTCTCGTGCGACGCCGAAATATTCGAGCGGATCCTTCAGCCAGATGAGCATTTCCAGTCGCGCCGGATGGGCCAGCGCTTTCATGACGTCTTCCAAAGAGATTTCTCCACCGTGTATGTTACGAAAGTCAAATAGGGGATTATTGACTATCGTCAAGTTTGTAGATTGCCAAAGGCGGGAGGTTGAACGCAAGCGGCAATGCCGCCAGACAGATCACTTAAAATTTTGGCAAAAAAAGAGGGCCACTGGAAAAATCCAGGGCCCTTTAAAGTGTGAAGGTCAAAAACCTCCAGAGGGGAACAGCTGCTGCGGTGGAACTGGGAGGAAAAAGCCACCATATGCATCAGCTGTGTGCGATATGGTGGTTTTTTGTGCAGTGAACAATGCTTTTTTATGCATGTCAGTCATGCGCCACGCGCAGGCCTTAACTTTTCAGCGTGAAAACGGCTGCATTGCTCGCTGATCAGAAGTTCCAGTTGCGCGCCTTGGCGACGATGAAGTCACGGAAAGCCTTGAGTTTTGCCGCGTTCTTGATTTCGTCCGGGTAGCAGAAATAGGTGTCGAAGGACGGAATGTCGGCGGGAATGGCCAACTGGACCAAACCCGGATCGCGGCCGACAATGTAGTCTGGCAGCATGGCGATACCGATGCCGAGAAGGCAGGCGCGCTTGATCGATGTCTGGCTGTTGATCTGAAGATGCGGCATGCGGGCATTGTCCGACGAGCGGCCGGCCGTTTCGAGCCAGTTGACATCGAGCAGGTAATTGGGCGCCGGCTCGCCGAAGGAAATGATCTTGTGGCTGTCCAGGTCCTCGATCGACTGCGGTTCGCCGTAGCGGTTTATATAGGATGGCGCTGCATAGACGTGCATGTGCACGGTGAAGAGCTTGCGCTGGATCAAGTCCGACTGCTGCGGCTGGCGCAGGCGAATGGCGCAGTCGGCATGGCGCATGTTGACGTCCAGTTCCTCGTTGTCGAGGATCAACTGGATCGACATTTCCGGATAGAGCTGCAGGAATTCCTGGACCTTGTCGGTCAGCCATCCCTGACCGAGACCGACGGTGGTGGTCACGCGCAGCTTGCCGCTCGGCTTTTCCGTCGTCTCCGTCAGTTGCATCTTGACGGTCTGCAGCTTGAGCAGAACGTCATGGGCGGTGCGATACAGCAATTCGCCCTGTTCGGTCAGGATGAGGCCACGGGCGTGGCGATGGAACAGCTTGACGCCGATATCCTGCTCCAGCGCCGAGACCTGGCGGCTGATCGCGGACTGCGACAGATGAAGCTTGTCGGCTGCGTGGGTGAATGACCCGGCTTCAGCAGCCGAGTGAAAAATGCGCAGCTTGTCCCAGTCCAGCGGCATGCCGCCCCCTCTCATCGCTTATTCCGCCGCTTGCTGGGCGAGAACAGGGACGGCGGAGAGGAAGCGCTCGGCCTCCAGTGCCGCCATGCAGCCCATGCCGGCGGCCGTGATCGCCTGCCGATAGATGTCGTCGGTCACATCGCCAGCGGCAAACACACCGGGGACATCGGTTGCAGTCGAATCCGGGGCGGTCCACAGATAGCCGTTCGACTTCAGCTTCAGCTTGTCCTTGAACAGTTCGACGGCCGGTGCGTGACCGATCGCGACAAAGACGCCGTCGATAGGCATTTCGGTGATCGCATCGGTCAGCGTGTCGCGCAGCTTGACGCCAGAGACCGATGGCGGCATTGGCGGCTTGGCAGGCGCGCCAGTGATTTCATCGACGGCGGTGTTCCACAGCACGCGGATATTATCCTTGGCGAAGAGCCTTTCCTGCAGGATCTTTTCGGAGCGGAACGAGTCGCGGCGATGCACGACCGTGACCGATTTGCAGATATGCGACAGATAAAGTGCTTCCTCGACGGCCGAATTGCCGCCGCCGACAACGATGACATCCTTGTTGCGGTAGAAGAAGCCGTCGCAGGTCGCGCAGGCGGACACGCCAAAACCCTGGAAATGCTGCTCGCTCTCGATGCCGAGCCATTTTGCCTTGGCACCGGTGCATATGATCAGGCTGTCGGCAGTCCAGACCTGGCCGCTGTCGGTCTTGATGGTGAACGGGCGGTGGCTGGTGTCGACTTCAGTGACCAGGTCGCTGACGATCTCGGTGCCGACATGGATCGCCTGGTTGAGCATCTGCTCCATCAGCCACGGA
This sequence comes from Rhizobium sp. 18065, assembly GCF_902706095.1. Lineage (GTDB taxonomy): Bacteria > Pseudomonadota > Alphaproteobacteria > Rhizobiales > Rhizobiaceae > Allorhizobium. The sequence goes on along the minus strand of NZ_CACSJP010000002.1, from coordinate 601,928 downwards.
CCCTGGATCGGATCGGCAAAGCCCGGATAGTTCTCCACATCCGTGGTGATCATCAGCTGACCGCCCTGTTCCATGCCGGCAATCAAAACCGGCTTCAGCATTGCACGGGCGGCATAGATCGCAGCGGTATAACCGGCGGGGCCGGAGCCGATGATCAGCACCTTGGTGTGGCGGGCAGACATGATGGATCCTTTCAAAACGACCAATAGAGAGCGGTGTCCGAGACGTGGAGTGCGCTCCCGCTTGTCGCTTCATTTATGAACGCTCCCCATGTTTATTCAAGGGGAGCTTTGCATTAGCAACAGGGCTTTCAGAGGGCGTGTAATATTTGTGCGCATTCCGGACAGATTATTGCGTATTCTGGCGTTTCCGCTAGATAACTGAGGCTGATTTGGGAAAGGCCCCGACTGTGTTGAAAGTGGAACTCGACGCCATCGATCTTCGAATCCTTCGGGAATTGCAGCGCGACGGCCGCATGACCAATGTCGAATTGTCCGAGCGGGTCGGCATCTCCGCGCCGCCATGCCTGCGCCGCGTGCGCAAGCTGGAAGAAGCAGGCGTGATCGAGGGCTATCATGCGATGGTGAGCGCAACCAAGCTCGGGTACGACCTTGTGGCTTTTTGCATGGTCGGCCTGAAGCACCAGTCCGAAGCCAATCTCAAGGCCTTTTCCGCCGCAACCGACGGCTGGCCGATCGTGCGTCAGGCGTGGATGGTCAATGGCGACAGCGACTTCCTGCTCCATTGTGTCGCCGCCAACCTGACCAAATTCCAGGATTTTGTCATCGAGGTTCTGACGGCGAACGAACATGTCGACACGGTTCGTACCATGCTGACGATCCGGCAGGTGAAGAAGCTCGGGCTGGTGGAAGTCTGAGGGGCTGAGGCTCTTTACGGTGGCGATGCGCGTCACGCCAGGATGTGATGGGCTCTAAGCGCCGTACCAGGCCTTGCGCAGCCAGTTGACGTCGCCGATGCGACGGTACCATTTCTGCCCTCCGCCATTCAGCGCCTCGCCCATTTTCGGGTTGCCGGCGAAGACGACGATCCGCGCGTCTTCAGGCAGCGACGGATTGCGCAGGAAGCTTGCGAAGTTCTGCGGCACGCAGTCATTCTTAAAGCTGACGCACCACTGGTGCGGCCAGTAGCGCAGCTTGCCGGCACGAAACATATGGTCGCTGAGGAACTGCTGTTCGTGTTCGTAATCGACTGCGGCCCGCGCCGGATCCGCCAGGTAATCTTCAAGCACGTCGGTGTGGGCACCGAATTCATAGCGGAAGACGGAACTGTTGCCGACCATCGCCAGGAATGCATCGCGCTTGCGGTTGAGCCAGCGGAAGGGCTTTGTGCGGAAAAGGTCGTCATCGCGGATGACCAGGAATTCGCCTGGTGCATCGAACAGGGCATCGAGGCTGCCGACGACGACGAGGTCAAGGTCGAGAAACAGCGTTGTCCCCGACAGGCCGGCAAGGTCCCTGGCGAATACCGACAGTTTTCTCCAGCGTGTGTCGGCTTCTCCATCGCGCATTTTCAAGGCGGGAAGGGGGGCTGTCTCGACGTCAGCATCCAATCCCGTCGTGTCATCGGTAAAACAGACAAACCGATGTGGGCGTTTCAGGTGCAGTTGCACGCCGCGGCATAGATTGTTGACGTATTCGGGGCCGTAAAGCGTGCCCCATTTCATGCAGATGACGTTTACCGGAGAGGCAGCGGGCACCGGAGAGGTGGCGGGAGCGGCGGAGCTGGGCGAATTCATGGGCGTGTCTTGTCGCTCTCAATTAGTGGCGTCTCTGACGGTCCGGCGGCGATTGCCGGCTCAGCCGTGCGCGCGTGAAAGTCTGTCGTAAATGCGCTGCAGGCCCTGCGCTTCGCCTTCGATGGAGAAGGTTGCATGGGCTCTTTCGATTGCGCGCCGACCGGCGGCGTGTCTGCGTTCTTCATCATCCATCAGGAGGCTGGTGGCCTTTGCCATCGCCGTCGTGCTGATGTCTGCCAGCACCAGGCCGGTTTCGGTTTCACCAACCGCGATCAGTTCGCGGAACGCGCCGACATCGGTCGCTATCACCGGGACTCCGGAGGCCATGGCCTCAAGAGGTGTCAGGCCGAATCCTTCCCAGCGCTGCGGCGCGATGAAGAGATCAAGGGCGCGGTACCAGTCGTTGATATTGGTATGTTCGCCGACAAACAGAATACGGTCCTGAAGGCCGGCCGTCCGGACCTTGTCTTTCAGGTCGCGCTCGAAATCCATATGCTTGGTGGTCGCACGGCCAGCGATCACCGCGACCCAGTCCGGCCGGGTTGGCAGAAGTTCGATCATCGAGTCGACGAAAAGGTCGGTGCCTTTCTGATGGCGCACCCGGCCGAAGCAGCCGACATGCTTTTGCTGCGGGCCAAGGCCAAGGGCCTGCTTGACTGCAGCCTTGTCGTCAGCCGGGCGGAAACGCTGCTCGTCAATGCCATGCATGACGACCGTGTTGGGGACGCTGAGGTAGCTCGCCGTCTTGGCACTTGTTGCCACGACGGCGTCCATGCGCGAGACGAGGAACTTGGTCCAACGGGAATGCTTACGCTGCGAGGCGGAGGTGAAGACGAGCTTTAGCGGCATCCGGAGAATGTCCCTGAGCACGAGGCCCGGCAGCATCTCGATGTTGCGGCGGGCATGCCAGACGCGGACTCTGCCGTCTTTCGGCTTCCGCCAGAGCTTCCACAGATCGGCAAATCGGAAATGTGGCAAATGCGCCGGCAAGCCAGGGCCGATCACCGCAACGCGGTGACCGAGCCTGTTTTGAACCGGTATAAGTTGGATGATCGTCGATGTGACGCCCGAAAGACGCTGCTTGAAGTTTGGCGCAATCACGTGGATCTCGGATGGATCCACGTAGGTTGTCGGTTCGGATGCCACATGCCTCTCCTGGGTGCTCAGCCCCACTGAACGGCGAGAATTTCGTAAGCCTTGGAGCCGCCAGGCGCCACGACTTCGATATTGTCGCCGACTTCCTTGCCGATCAGCGCACGGGCAATCGGCGAAGAGATCGATATGCGGCCGGCCTTCACGTCGGCTTCCTGGTCGCCGACGATCTGGTAGGTCTTTTCTTCCTCGGTATCCTCATCGATCAGCTTGACGGTGGCGCCGAACTTGATCTTGGAGCCGGACATCTTCGACAGGTCGATGACCTCGGCGCGGGCGACCAGGTCTTCCAGCTCGCCGACTCGACCTTCGTTGTGGCTCTGGGCTTCCTTGGCCGCGTGATATTCCGCGTTCTCGGAGAGATCGCCATGGGCGCGCGCTTCCGCGATTGCCTCGATGATGCGAGGACGCTCCTCCTGCTGGCGCCAGCGAAGCTCTTCGTTCAGCTTGACGAAGCCGTTCTGCGTCATCGGTACTTTATCTACCATTACCTCTTCCTTTGGTCTTTTTATCCGCGAACGCGGGCACAAAAGAAAACAGGTTCCGAAGCAAAGCTACGGAACCGTGTCACAAATCAAATTTGAACCAACTATAGCAGATTGCCTGACGCAAATTCCAGACATTTCGACAGGTGGGGTCCGGAGGGTGCGTTTCCGAAGATATGTCGCCCGCTAAGTCTATGCGATCAAAGTGTATATTCTGGTTTACTGGAATAATGATCGCGAGTTTTTGCTCTGTTGAAAACACAAATATTTCGGTTGAATGGATCTTGAAGCCTCAATTTAAAGCGGTGAAATTTGGCCGTTGTCGATGCCTTTCGTCGCTGATGACGCACCGGTCTCGACCCGCTCCGTCATAGAGGTGAGTTGACGCGCCGGTTGAGAACATATAGTGAACATACTTATGAAGAAATCTCTGAAAGAGCGTCTCGCGATTTTGTCGGATGCGGCGAAATACGATGCCTCATGCGCTTCCAGCGGCACGACGCGTCGCGATTCGTCGGTGAGCGGAGGGCTGGGATCAACGGAAGGTTCGGGTATCTGTCACGCCTATGCGCCGGACGGTCGGTGCATTTCGCTCTTGAAGATCCTGCTGACCAATTTCTGCATCTATGATTGCGCCTATTGCATCAACAGGTCATCGAGCAATGTCGAAAGGGCGCGTTTCACACCGGACGAAGTTGTCTGGCTGACGATCGAATTCTATCGCCGCAACTACATCGAAGGGCTGTTCCTGTCGTCCGGCATTATCCGGTCTTCGGACGACACGATGGCCGAGATGGTGCAGATTGCCCGCGACTTGCGCATCAAGCATGGCTTTCGCGGTTACATCCATCTGAAGACGATCCCGGAGGCTTCGGCGCGACTGGTCGAGGAGGCCGGGCTCTATGCCGACCGCTTGTCGATCAATGTCGAACTGCCGACAGATCAAGGCATGCAACACTATGCGCCGGAAAAGCGCCCGGCCGGGATTCGTCGCTCGATGGGTGACCTTCGTCTGAAGATCGAGGCTGCAGGCGAGGCGACCCATACCGGCCGGCGCAAACGGTTCGTACCGGCTGGCCAGAGCACGCAAATGATCGTCGGTGCCGACGGGGCAAACGATGCGACGATCCTGGGTTCCAGCGCCAGGCTCTACAGCAGTTATTCGCTCAAGCGGGTCTATTACTCGGCTTTCAGTCCAATCCCGGACAGTTCCCGTAATCTTCCCTTGATCAAGCCGCCACTGGTGCGTGAGCACCGCCTGTATCAGGCCGACTGGCTTTACCGGTTCTACGGCTTTTCGGTCGATGAGATCACATCGGCACGGGCCGACGGCATGCTCGACCTGGAGCTTGATCCGAAGCTCGCCTGGGCGCTCGCCAATCGCCAGGATTTCCCGGTCGACGTGAATACGGCCGATCGGGAGAGCCTGTTGCGCGTGCCGGGGTTTGGCACCAAGACGGTGAAAGCTTTGCTGGCGGCCCGCCGGCATCGCACGGTTCGGCTGGAGGATCTGGCGCGTCTTGGCGTCATCATCAAGAAGGTGCGGCCATTTATCATTGCCGAGGGATGGTCGCCGCACAGGACCCTGGAGCGTTCCGACCTGCGAGCGGTCTTCGCACCGGAGCCAGAGCAGTTGTCGTTGCTCTGATGCCGGTTGTGTCTCTGGACGGGCGTGGCGATCTCGAGGAATGGCGCGAAGCGGCACGATCTCTTCTGAGCGCGCATGTGCATCCGGATGACGTGCGGTGGATCATCTCAGGCGGGGCAGATGATCTGTTCGGCGGTGATGCCTGCGCCAACAATCAAGGCCAGTATGGTGAGAAGGCTCAGGCGCTCAGCGTGCCGCGCGCATTTATGGAGGCGGCGGATGCTGCGCTTTGTCATTGTGCGCCGGACCGTTTCGCCTTGCTTTACCGGATTTTGTGGCGGCTGCAGAGCGATCGGTGGCTGTTGGGGGATGCCGCCGATAGGGACATCGTGCATTTGAAGGCTTTGATCAAGAACGTACGCCGTGATGCACACAAGATGACGGCATTCGTACGGTTTCGCGAGGTTCCGGACCGGCGGGTGGAGGAACGCCGGTGCTTTGTCGCGTGGTTCGAGCCGGAGCATTTCATCGTGGCCCGGACCGCGCCGTTCTTTCAGAGGCGGTTCACCGACATGGACTGGGTGATCGCCACGCCTAAGGGCTCTGCGATCTGGGATGGCCGCAGCCTGGAGATCTCGGCGGAGCCTGCGGAAAGGCCGCAGGCCGAGGACGCAACCGATGACCTGTGGCGGACCTATTTCGCTAATATCTTCAATCCGGCGCGGCTGAAGGTCAAAGCCATGCAGGCTGAGATGCCGAAGAAATACTGGAAAAACATGCCGGAGGCCGATCTGATCCCCGGCCTGATTGCCGGTGCGGAGCAAAGGGTGGCGAAGATGGCGGCACGCGAAGCCAGCCAGCCACCGGCCTTCCATGACAGGCTGCAGGCGGCCTGGCAGGAGAGGACGGAGGACGAGGATGGCGAGCCGCAAGATGCACTTGCCGGCCTGAAGCGTGAAGCCGCATCGTGCGATCGCTGCCCGCTGCATTGTCATGCCACCCAGACGGTGTTCGGTGAGGGGCCGATCGGTGCTGCGCTGATGTTCGTCGGCGAGCAGCCTGGCGATCAGGAGGATCTGGCCGGCCGTGTCTTTGTCGGTCCTGCCGGCAAGGTGTTCGACCATGCGCTCATGTCAGCCGGCATCGTGCGCGAGCAGGCCTATGTGACCAATGCGGTCAAGCATTTCAAATACGAGATGCGCGGCAAGCGCCGTATCCATCAGCGGCCAAATGTCGGAGAAATCGAGCATTGCCGCTGGTGGCTGGCGGGTGAACTGGACATCGTCAAGCCGAAGCTGGTGGTCGCGATGGGCGGTAGCGCCTATTTTGCTCTGACTGGCGAACGCAAGGCGCTTGAGGATGTGCGCGGCCATCCTCTTGCGCTCGCCAATGAGCAGATCCTGTTCGTCACCGTGCATCCTTCCTACCTGCTGCGCATCCCTGAGGAGACGCGCAGGCAGCAAGAGATTGCGCGTTTTCAGTCCGACATGCTGGCGATACGAAAGGTGTTGCAGGCATGCTGATGCATCACGCTTTCCGTCAGTGTGCCTGAAGGGCCTTTTCGTCGAGATGGGCGGTGTCATAGACGCGCCTGGCGATCCCGGCGAGCACCAGAAGGGTGACGGCTGCGGCGGCGCAACAGATGGCAAAGCCGAGTGCGTAGCTTGCCCGTGCCTGAATGAGCCATTCGGGGTCGGGGCCACCGAGCGTTTGTGCTATCTCGACCGTGCTGGCCAACGATGACGAAACCGCAAGTGCGGTCGGGCCGTCAAGGCCGGAGAGATCGACGCCGGACATGGCCATGCGGTAGACGAATGTTCCCAGGCTACCCAGCACCGCAATGCCCAGAGCGCCACCAAACTCGGCACTTGTTTCGGAAATGGCCGAGGCGGAACCGGCGCGTTCGGGCGGCGCCGTGCCGACGATCAGACCGGTGGTCGTCAGGATGACCGGCACGAAGCCGAGGCCGATGATCATGCTGGAGAAAAGCACGCCGACAAGGCTCGAATGATAGGCGGCGATCGCCATGCAGGCACAGCCGAAGGCATTGACCACAAGGCCGAGCAAGACGGTGCGGATCGGTCCCAGACGGTTGGTGACGCGCCAAGCCTGAAAGGACATGACCGTGAAGACGAGGGAGGAGGGGATCGACCAGAGGGCGGCCTCCAGCGGCGTCAGGCCGATGACCAGCTGCAGGAAGAGGTTCTGAAAGAGGAAGATACCCAGGATGAAGAAGACCCCGGAAAGGTTGACCAGCAGAGAGGCCGTGAAGGCCGGGATCTTGAAAAGGGCGAGGTCAATCAGCGGATGGGCGAGGGTCTTCTGCCTGCGGATGAAAAGAAAGCCGACCAGTACGCCGCCGGAAATCGGCGCTAGCTGGTGCAGATCGAAGCCGTCGGCCGCCATTTTCTTGAAGCCATAGATGATCGGCAGCACGGTCAGAAGCGACAGGCCGACGCTGAGTAGATCGATGCCGGACGCCTGCTTGTCGCGATATTCCGGTAACAGGAAGGGTGCTGTGGTCAGGAGCAGGGCCATGATCGGAACGTTGATCAGGAAAACAGAACCCCAGTGGAAATATTCCAGAAGCACGCCGCCAATCAACGGGCCGACAAGGCCGCCCAGGGCGAAGGCGGTGCCCCAGATGCTGATGGCGCGGTTGCGCTCTGCCTCATCCTGGAAAAGGTTGACGACCAGCGACAGGGTCGAGGGTGCGATGGTGGCGCCGGCGATGCCGAGCAGGGCGCGGGCAACGATCAGCATGTCTGCGGTCTTGGCGAAGGCGGCAAAGGCCGAAGCCGCGGCGAAGAAGAAGGCGCCGATCAGCAGGACTTTCCGGCGGCCGATCCGGTCACCCAGCGTTCCCATCGTGACGAGGAAACCGGCGACCATGAAGCCATAGATGTCGTTGATCCAAAGAAGCTGGGTGGGCGAGGGATCGAGATCTGCGACGATCGCCGGCATGGCGAGAAAGAGCACCGACAGATCCATGGAATAGATCAGGCAGGCGATGGAAAGGATCAGAAGGCCGATCCATTCGCGGCGGGTGGCCTGATTTGGTGTCATGCTCCGCTCAACCATGGTTCTCTCCGTCGACTGGCGGAGATTTCCGCGAATTGACTGGATTGGCAAGTGCCAATCGCAGCCGGCTTGGGACGTGGTGGGCTATGCCTGCGTGTGTGATCCGCTCACATAGGCGTCCAGGCGGGCCAAAGTCTGCTTTCCGCCTTCCACGGCACCGAATTTGATCGTGGCATCGCGGGCTTCAGCGGTCGGGAAGGTCATGGTGATGGTGACGCGGGTGCGGTTGCCTTCGGCCTGCAGTGTGATCACGCCTTCGAAATGTGCCGGCTCACCGGTCTCTCCGCCATGCTCATAGGCTATGCGGGTCGGTGGGCTGATGTCCTGGTAACGGATCCAGTTCGGCCAATCCTTGCCGTCCGGTCCGTGCATGGTGTAGCGCCAGACGCCGCCGACGGAGAAATCCATTTCGTGGGTCTCGTTGCGGAAACCATCCGGTCCCCACCACTGGTCGAGATGACCGGCCTCGGTGAACATCTTGAAGACGAGATCGATCGGCGCGCCGACCAGTCGGTCGACCTGCAGCATTTTGGCGGGATCAGGTTGAACGTTCATGTCAGCGGTCTCCGGCGGTCTGCTCGAGTACGGTTTCCAGCCGGTCGAAATTCTGTTCGTTGGCGGCGGCGATGTATGTCTCAAGTGCGAGATTTTCCTCGGTCGCGTCGAACAGCATGCGCCACTGCAGGCGTGTGCCATCGCCTTCCGGCAAGAATGTCATGTCCATCGTGTAGACGTGCATCGGTTCGTGATGCAGGAAAGCGATGCGGCGGGCGGGGACGATCTCCCGGAAGGTTGAATGATTGTCGAAATCCGTGCCGTTGGACGCGGTCATTGTGATGCGCCAATTGCCGCCTTCGCGGAAATCGAATTCGTCGATCCTGTTGGTGAAATCATGCGGTCCCCACCAATGCTTGAGCTTTTCCGGGTCGGCAAAGGCATTGAACAGCGTGGACGGATCGACGCTAAACAGGCGATTGTTGAGGATTTCCATCTTCTCAGTCATTCTTGTCCTCCTGGTGATCGTGGTCTGCCTGAAGCGTGGCGAGATAGTCCTCCAGCCGGTCGAGGCGATGTTCCCAAAGCGTGCGATAATCGCCGAGCCAACCATCGACGGCCTTCAGGGGTTCCGGTTCAAGCCGGCACGGGCGCCACTGGGCGGTGCGCCCGCGTGAAATCAGCCGGGCGCGCTCCAGAACCTTCAGGTGCTTGGAGACTGCCGGCAGGCTGATGTCGAAGGGCGCTGCCAGTTCGTTGACCGTCGCCTCGCCCTTCGAAAGCCGCGCTAGAATCGCGCGACGAGTGGGATCCGCCAGGGCAAAAAGCGTATCTGAGAGGGGATCGTGCGACATTGATTAGCCAATCGGTTAATTAACTGAATGGATAAATAATCAACATTGTGACTTGTGTCAATGCTGCTGGATCGGGTCTTGTGATGGGGAAATATAGGCGGCGGCCTAAGCCGCATCCGCCAGCGCTGCTGCAGGCAGATTGGCGCGGGCATTGAGGATTTCCATCCCGACGATGCGTCCGTCGCGATCGTAGTCCAGTATTATGCCTTCGGAAACCTCTTCGGTTTCGAGCACAGGTTCGCTGGAAAAGCGGATGTAGGCAGCATCGGCTGCGGCATCATATTCGAGCTTTGGCTTCATTGCGGCATCCGTGCTTTTCGATCGAGGAACGCCGTGATGATACGGATTTCTTCTTCCGTTTCCAAGCAGATTACCCGCAATATCCTGTCTCCGCATTCCGGGATGCTGCGATATCTTCTTTCGGTCGGAAGACCTGAAGGGTCTGTTTCCTGCCAATCGGGGTCACGGACCGTCCGTTCTATCCATTGCCTGTCGAGTTGCCGCTCCGAGATCACCGTCTGCGCATGGCTGGTGAAATGGAGCGGTTTCGACATGGGCGCTCGCTCAGAAATAGCTCTGCAGCGGACGTACTTCCAGTTGGCCCTTCTTCAAGGCCCGGATCGCTTCGGCGGCAGCGAGCGCTCCAGCCATTGTCGTGTAGTAGGGCACCTTCTGCATCAGGGCAGCCCGGCGCAACGACTTCGAATCCGAGATCGCCTTGTTGCCATCGGTCGTGTTGATGACCAGCTGGACCTGGCGGTTGCGGATGGCATCCTCGATGTGTGGACGGCCCTCAAGCACCTTGTTGATCTTGATCGCCGGGATGTCGTTTTCGGCGAGGAAGCGCTGGGTGCCGCCGGTGGCCATGACCTTGAAGCCAATCTGGGTGAGGATCATGATGGCGGGCAGAACTCGGGCCTTGTCCTCGTCGCGCACGGACACGAAGACGGTTCCGTCGCGCGGCAGTTCGACGCTGGCGCCGAGCTGGCTCTTGGCGAAGGCGAGCGCGAAATCGGTGTCTAGGCCGATGACTTCGCCGGTCGAGCGCATTTCTGGCCCAAGCAACGTATCAACGCCGGGGAAACGGGCGAAGGGGAAGACAGCTTCCTTGACGGCGATATGCTTGAGGTTGCGCGGATCGGGCTTTTCGCCATAGGCGGCAATCGCCACGTCGAGCTTTTCGCCGGTCATGATGCGGGCGGCGATCTTGGCGATCGGGGCGCCGATGGTTTTCGCCACGAAGGGCACGGTGCGCGAGGCGCGGGGGTTCACTTCGAGCACGTAGATCACGTCGTCCTTGATGGCGTACTGGACGTTCATCAGGCCGCCGACATTGAGCGCCTTGGCCATGGCGGCCGTCTGGCGTTCCAGTTCGTCGAGGGTTTCCTTGGACAACGAGCGCGACGGCAGCGAGCAGGCGCTGTCGCCCGAATGGATGCCGGCTTCCTCGATATGCTCCATGATGCCCGAGACGAAGACGTTCTCGCCGTCGCAGAGCGCATCGACATCGACTTCGATGGCATTGGTCAGGTAGCTGTCGAACAGAAGCGGGTTCTTGCCGAGCAGCGTGTTGATCTGGCCGGTCTTGTCGTTCGGATAACGCTGCTTGATGTCTTCCGGAACGAGGCCCGGAACCGTGTCGAGCAGATAGCTCTGCAGCATGCTCTCATTGTGGATGATCTGCATGGCGCGGCCGCCGAGCACGTAAGATGGGCGCACGACCAGCGGGAAGCCGATCTCGGTTGCGACCAGACGAGCCTGCTCTACCGAATAGGCAATGCCATTGTTCGGCTGATTGAGGTCGAGCTTCATCAAAAGCTTCTGGAAGCGGTCGCGGTCTTCGGCAAGGTCGATCATGTCGGGCGCGGTGCCGAGGATCGGGATGCCGTTCTTTTCCAGCGCTTCGGCGAGCTTCAGCGGGGTCTGGCCGCCGAACTGGACGATGACGCCGACGACTTCGCCCTTTTCCTGCTCGGCGCGCAGGATCTCGATCACGTCTTCGGCCGTCAGCGGCTCGAAATAGAGGCGATCGGAGGTGTCGTAGTCGGTCGATACGGTTTCCGGGTTGCAGTTGATCATGATCGCTTCAAAGCCGGCATCCTTCAGGGCGAAGGCAGCGTGGCAGCAGCAATAGTCGAACTCGATGCCCTGGCCGATACGGTTCGGGCCGCCGCCGAGGATGACGACCTTCTTGCGGTCGGACACTTCCGCTTCCGAGCGCAGTTCGCCGACGAAAGGCGTCTCGTAGGTCGAGTACATATAGGCGGTCGGCGAGGCGAATTCGGCAGCGCAGGTGTCGATGCGCTTGAAGACCGGGCGGACGTTCAACGCGTTGCGCAGTTCGGCGACTTCCTTCGGGCGCTTGGCCGAGAGGCTGGCGAGACGGGCGTCGGAGAAGCCCATCGACTTCAGCGTGCGCAGGTTCTCGGCGTCTGTCGGCAGGCCATGTTCGCGGACGCGGGCTTCCATGTCGACGATCGCCTTGAACTGGGCGATGAACCAGGGATCGATCTTGGACCCGTCATGCACTTCCTTTTCGGTCATGCCGAAACGAAGCGCCTGGGCGACCATGCGCAGGCGGTCCGGCGTCGGCGTGCCGATGGCAGCGCGGATGGCGTTCTTGTCGTCGCCGCTGGTGCCATTGCCTTCGACGCCGGGGATCTCGATCTCGTCGAGACCGGTCAGGCCGGTTTCCATGCCGCGCAGCGCCTTCTGCAGCGATTCCGCGAATGTGCGGCCGATCGCCATGACCTCACCGACCGACTTCATCGCGGTGGTCAGGACCGGCGAGGCGCCCGGGAACTTTTCGAAGGCGAAACGCGGGATCTTGGTGACGACGTAGTCGATCGACGGTTCGAACGAGGCAGGTGTTGCGCCGCCGGTGATGTCGTTATCGAGTTCGTCGAGCGTGTAACCGACGGCGAGCTTAGCCGCGACCTTGGCGATCGGGAAGCCGGTTGCCTTCGATGCCAATGCCGAAGAGCGCGAGACACGCGGGTTCATTTCGATGACGACCAGGCGACCATCGGCCGGGTTGACGGCGAACTGCACGTTCGAGCCGCCGGTCTCAACGCCGATCTCGCGGAGAACCGCGATCGAGGCGTTGCGCATGATCTGGTATTCCTTGTCGGTCAGCGTCAAAGCCGGTGCAACCGTGATCGAGTCGCCGGTGTGCACGCCCATCGGGTCGATGTTTTCGATCGAGCAGATGATGATGCAGTTGTCCGCCTTGTCGCGGACGACTTCCATTTCATATTCCTTCCAGCCGAGAACCGATTCCTCGATCAGGACTTCGGTGGTCGGGGAGGCGTCGAGACCGGAATTGATGATCTCGTAGAATTCAGAGCGGTTGTAGGCAATGCCGCCGCCGGTGCCGCCCATGGTAAACGACGGGCGGATAATGGCGGGCAGGCCGACGACGTCCAGCGCCTGGGCGGCAATCGCCATGGCATGGCTCATGTAGCGCTGCTTGCGGTCTGTCTCGCCGAGATTCCACTGGTTTTCCAGTTCGTCGAGCGCCTTGTCGAGGTCCGCGCCGGAAAGCTTTGCCTTGAGTTCGGCGCGGGCCGCTTCATGGGTCTTGCGATCGGCGTCCTTGATTTCGGTGGCATTGGCCAGCATCGACTTCGGAGTTTCGAGGCCGATGCGGGTCATGGCTTCACGGAAAAGGGCGCGGTCTTCGGCCATGTCGATGGCAGCGGGCTTGGCGCCGATCATCTCGACATTGTAGCGGTCGAGCACGCCCATGCGCTTCAGCGAGAGCGCTGTATTCAGTGCCGTCTGGCCGCCCATGGTCGGCAGCAGCGCGTCAGGCCGCTCCTTGGCGATGATCTTGGCGACGACTTCCGGCGTGATCGGCTCGACATAGGTGGCATCAGCCAGGCCCGGATCGGTCATGATGGTCGCCGGATTGGAGTTGACCAGGATAACCCGGTAACCCTCTTCCTTCAGCGCCTTGACGGCCTGCGTGCCGGAATAGTCGAATTCGCATGCCTGGCCAATGACAATCGGCCCCGCGCCGATGATGAGGATGGACTTGATATCTTGGCGCTTGGGCATGGCTCTATCCGTTCTGTGACCTGCGCGAAAAACCGGCCAAGGTGATCAGGTCACCGGCCGGGCGCAGATAGATGGTCTTTTCAGGCTAGAAGCGGCTTATAGGGAAAGTTTTTGCCGAGCGGAACCCCATAAATGCAGGCTTCGCAGGAAAATTGGGGAGCGCTATTTTCGCCTGCGGTTCGGTCTTACAACGGTGGACTGTCACATAGGTTTCGTGGCCCGGAGATAGGGGAAGTTTCCTTTTCTGTAGGATGTCATCATGTCGATCGAAAAACTTGCTCCGCACCTCCATGCCTTTTCAGAATTTCATACGTCTAGCCCGATCCCGCATCTCGGCACGCGATACAATGCGGCAGGCAGATTTTTGCCAGAGCCTGGCAATACGGTGGTGTGCCATCTTCCTATCGGCTCCGAAACCGAAGCCGCAATTGTTGCCGCCCGCGACCGTTATCTCGGCATGCCGGAAGCCAGGAAACTGGCGTTTACGCCGTCATCGAGCCTGCACATGACGCTCTTCCAGGGCATCATCGAACATCGCCGCAGCCTGCCGTTCTGGCCGGACGATGTGCCGTTGCATACGCCGATCGAGGACATGACCGCGATCTTCCTCGATCGCCTGGTCGGGTTCGAGCCTTGCGGCCCGTTCGAGGTCGAGGTGATCAAGGCGACGCCGATCGGACTGACGCTGGATGGTGTAACGGGCGAAGATAGGCTCGCGTTGAAAGCGTGGCGCAATCGTCTCGCAGGCCTGCTTGGTTATCGCCACCCGGATCACGAGACCTACACGTTTCATATCACCTTTGCCTATCTGATGGAGCGGTTCGACGATCAAGCAATCCTGCGCTGGCAGCCTTTCCTTGAGGACATTGTCCTCGAGATAGCCGATCACGTGCCGGTCCTCGAACTCAATCCGCCGGCTTTCTGCAGTTTCGAGGACATGAACCATTTCGAGGAACTGCTTGTATTTACTCCGAAGACGCCCACGCCTTCCGTCTGACCGCCGCTAACTGCGGACCAATCCCCGGCACAACAAGCACCTTGACCTCGCCCGGTGCCGGCGGATGGGTGACGACGTGGGCGGCCTCTTCGAGCGAGATCTTCCGTGAGATCAGTTTGTCGATCTCGATTGCGCCGGATGCGACCAGATCGGCGGCGCGGCGATGGACGAAGGGATTGATGAAAGAGCCGAGGACGCGCAACTCGCGAAACAGGATGTCGAAGGGCTCTATCTCGACCTTTGCACCCTGCGGCATCACCCCGAGGATAACGACCGTGCCGCCGGACTTGGCCAGTCTGAAGGATTGTTGCACGGTCTGCGCAACGCCAGCGCATTCGATCACCACGTCGACACCGCCGGGCACCAGGCCATCCGGCCCGGCGATCTGGTCGATGATGTCGCCCGCTGTCGGGTCGACGCTTGCCGTGGCGCCTATGTCCTCGGCGAGTGCGCGACGCGACGCCTGACGGGTGGAAAGGATCACCGTGGTTGCGCCGGCGAGTTTCGCCAGTTGCACCGTCAGCAGGCCGATCACGCCGCCGCCGAGCACGACGACGGATGCGCCGGCTTTGATCCCGGCGATGTCGATGCCGTGCAGGCAGCAGGCGAGCGGCTCGCAGAAGGCGCCGTGCAGCGGGTCGAGGCCGGGCGGCAGGAGAAACGCCTGCTTTTGCGGAACCAGAACATAGTCGGCAAAGCCGCCGTCCCGGTGGATGCCGATGGCCTGCAGATTGCGGCAGAGATTGATGCGACCGGCGGTGCATTGTGGGCAGCGGCCGCAGGCGATGTTGGGATCGCCCGTGATGCGATCTCCGACGGAAAATCCGGTCACGGCCGTGCCCATGGCCTCGACGATGCCGCTGAACTCGTGGCCGAGCGTCACGGGCGGGGTGGAGGGAAATTCGCCATGGAAGAGATGCCGATCCGTGCCGCAGACGCCGCAGGCCTCGACACGGACCAGAAGGTCTTCCAGCCCGGGGTCCGGCCTGTCGATCTCGCGCACGAACAATTGGCCGACGGCCTCCAGTCGCATGGCTTTCATAGGTCACTCCTCCCAAAGTGATGCAGTCTGTCGACGCGATAGTGGCATGGGCATGGCTTGCGGGCCAGCCGGCATTGGCGCCGGTTGTCTCTGTGCCGAATTATGCTCGACCTTGTTGCCGTCGGCGCTAGATAGTCAGGCAGATGAAACCGGAAGCCATTGATGATCACCGTTCACTATCTCGACAATTCCCGCGCGCATCGCATTCTCTGGCTGCTAGAGGAACTGGGCCTCGCATATGATGTGAAGACCTACAAGCGCACATCCGACTATCTGGCGCCGGCGAGCCTGAAAGCGGTCCACCCGCTCGGAAAGTCACCGGTAATCGAGGACAATGGCAGAGTGATCGCCGAGAGCGGTGCGATCATGGACTACCTGATCGAGACCTATGACGGGAAGACGCTGGTTCCGCCCGCGGGGACGGAGGAGCGGTTACGCTATCGCTACTGGATGCACTATGCCGAAGGCTCAGCCATGCCGCTTCTGGTGATGAAACTGGTCTTCGCCCGCATTCCGGGCCAGGTCCCATTCTTTATCAGGCCGGTGGCGCGGATGATTTCGGAGGGGGTGCGCCGCAAGCTGATCGATCCGCAGTTTGCCGATCATCTGGCCTTGTGGAGAACAGAGCTTGAACGGGATGGCTGGTTTGCCGGCGACAGGTTTTCAGTGGCCGATATCGCGATGAGCTTTCCGGTCGAAGGAGCAATGTCGGCGATCGGGCGCGATCAGGATACAGCCGTGCTGAGACGATGGATGGAAGCGATCCGGGCCCGGCCGGCCTATCAGCATGCCCTGCAGCGCGGCGGCGAATATCGCTACGCGAAAAGCTAAACCGCAATGGCGTGATGGAACGCTTTATCCTAATGTGACGTTGAGCAGGCGAATTGAAGCCTCGGAGGAGACAGCATGGAATGGAAGGGCCGACGTCAATCGGACAATATCGAGGATCGCCGCGGCAGTTCCTCCGGCGGCGGCATGGGGCGCAACCCGTTCGGCCGCTCCGGAATCCAGATCCCTATGGGCGGCAGGCGCGGAGGCGGTCTGAGCTTCGGCATGATCATCTTCCTCGTGGTGGTCTATTTCATCCTGAAGGCGATGGGCATCGACATGCTGCAGGTTCTGGGCGAGGGCAATGTGTCCGGCTCTGGCTCGGGTTACGAACAACAGGTCGGTGAAGCGCCGTCAGGGCCAGCGAACGACGAAATGACCGCCTTTGTCCGCACCGTTCTTGCAGAAACCGAGACCACCTGGGACGGCATCTTCAAGGCGTCCGGCGAGACCTATCAGAGGCCGACGATGGTGTTGTTCGACGGTGGAACGACTTCGCCCTGCGGTCAGGCATCGTCTGCGACCGGGCCGTTTTATTGCCCCGGCGACAAGAAGGTGTATCTCGACACGGCTTTCTTCCGTCAACTTGAGCAACAGTTTGATGCGGCCGGCGACTTTGCCCAGGCCTATGTGATTGCGCATGAGGTTGGCCATCATGTGCAGAACCTCACCGGGGTGTTGCCGGAGTTCAATCGCCAGCGTCAGGCGATGGGCGAGCGAGAGGCCAACCAGATGTCGGTGCGCGTCGAGTTGCAGGCGGATTGTTATGCCGGGATCTGGGCGAAGAGCGCCGACAAGGAAGGTATCCTGTCGACCGGAGACCTGGAAGAGGCTCTGAATGCCGCCCAGCAGATCGGCGACGACACGCTGCAGAAGCGCAGCCAGGGTTATGTCGTGCCCGATGCCTTCAACCACGGCACATCGGCACAGCGGATGAAGTGGTTCAAGCGGGGATACGACAGCGGCAGCGTCGGCTCCTGCGATACGTTTTCGGGAAACATCTGAGTATTTTTAGTTGAGGATCGGCGTTCAGGCTTGCCTTGCAGGCCTGAACGCCGATTTTTTGCTTCTCAAGAATTTGCGATATGCGGGATCAACCGATCAACAGAGCGGTACCCCAGAGACCGACGGCAAATACCGTGTGCGCCACCAGATTGAGGGCGCGTACCTTGGTGGGATTGGGCGTTTTCGAAGCGGCCCAGCCGATACCGAGACCCGGCTGCAGCAGAAACCAGCCGGCGCCGACCGTGACGATGCCGAGGATCCAGGCGGGCAGGAAGGTGGGATTTGCAAACCAGGCCGGCCCGACCAGAACCGCCAGTAAGATGCCATAGAGGATGCCGACGGCGTAGTGGCTGATCCAGCCCAATGCCAGTTCATGCGCGTAGGGTTCGGCATTGGCAATGCTGTCGTGGAAGACCTTGCCGTTCTTCAGATGCCAGAACCACCGACCGACCGGCGCCCAATTGGCTTTTGGCTGGCCAAATGCGCGCCAAAGGACAATCGCCCAGACGTCCATCAATACCGTTGCGCCCGCACCGATGATCACGCCGCGCCAGATCAGTTCAAACATGAGATGCCGTTCCTAGAAGAGGAAATCATTCCTTACTCTAAACGCTGTCTCCGGGGAAACGGAAGAGGGCGGCAGATTTTCCTCGAGGAAAGGTGCGTCGATCACGGCCGGATCCGGTCTTTGCCGGGCCCGGCCGCAACGTTCTGCCTCGTCGATTACTTCTCGCTGTCGAGATGGGCCATCTGCGCCTCGGCATAACGGCTTCCAGCGGCAGAGCCTTTCGGGACAGCCGCCTCGATGTCGGCCAGGTCCGCGGCCGTGAGCGTGAAGGCCGCAGAGCCGAGCGCCTCTGCGAGGCGGTCGCGGCGGCGGGCGCCGATCAGCGGCATGATGTCATCGCCCTGAGCCATGACCCAGGCAATGGCGGCCTGTGCCGTGGTCATGCCCTTCGCGGCGGCAACCTTGCCCAAGGCTTCCGCCAGAGCCAGGTTGCGGGCTTCGTTATCACCCTGGAAGCGGGGGCCGTGGGAACGGAAGTCTCCAGCGACATTGCCCTGTGCTGGCCGCCAATGGCCGGAAATCAGGCCGCGCGACAGGACTCCATAGGCGGTGATGGCAATGCCCAGTTCGCGGCAGACCGGCAGGATTTTGTCTTCGAGGGTGCGCGAGACGAGCGAATATTCGATCTGCAGGTCGGCGATCGGATGGACCGCTGCCGCGCGCCGGATGGTCTCTGCGCCGACTTCCGAAAGGCCGATATGGCGCACATAGCCGGCCTTAACCATCTCGGCCACCGCGCCGATCGTATCTTCGATCGGCACGTTTGGATCGAGGCGCGCTGGACGGTAGATGTCGATGTAATCGGTGCCGAGGCGTTGGAGCGTGTAGGAGAGGGAAGTCTTTACGGCAGATGGCCGGCCATCGAAGCCGATCCAGTTGCCGCCGGGATCACGCTGTGCGCCGAACTTGACGCTGAGCAGCGCCTTGTCGCGCTTGCCGCCTTTCAGTGCCTCGCCGAGCAGCATCTCGTTGTGGCCCATGCCGTAGAAATCGCCGGTGTCGAGCAGCGTCACGCCGGCTTCGAGTGCTGCGTCGATGGTCGCCAGGCTCTCGCTGCGGTCCGAGGGGCCGTACATGCCGGACATGCCCATGCAACCCAGACCAAAGCGCGAGGCTTCCGGGCCGGTCTTTCCAAGTTTCATCGTCTGCATTCTCATTCTCCCGTCTTCGCCGGCCGCTGCGTTGCGGCTGGTGTTGGGGTTCTTTTATCTCGGCGCCACTTGTGCGATAATCCGTTCATTATCGTACGGGTTGTTTGGATATCAGAACAATGAGTGATCTGCCGCTGGCCGAACTCGATGCCTTCGCCGCGATTGCAAGGCTGCGCAGCTTTCGAGCGGCCGGCAAACAGCGCGGTGTTTCGGCGTCATCGCTGAGCGAAGCGATGCGACGGCTGGAAGCCCGGCTCGGCGTCCGGCTTCTCAATCGCACGACGCGCAGCGTGACCCTGACCGATGCGGGGCAACGTCTTCTTGATCGGCTGGCCCCGATGCTGGGCGAGATCGAGGCGGCGCTCGACGGGCTGAACAGCGTCCGTGACCGGCCGGCGGGTCGGCTGCGGTTGAACGTTCCAGGCATCGTGGCGCGCTGCGTGTTGCCGGACATCGCCTGCCGGTTCCTCAAGCTCTATCCGGAGATCGTACTGGAAGTGACGAGCAACGATGCGCTGGTCGATGTGCTGGCACAGGGATTCGATGCCGGCATCCGCTACGAGGAGTCCTTGCAGCAAGACATGATTGCGCTTCCGATCGGACCACGCCGGCAACGGTATGTCGGTGCCGCGTCGCCTGACTACATCGCGCTTCACGGCGCGCCGCAGCATCCGAGCGAGCTTGTCGATCACCCGGCCATCCTGCACCGCTTTTCCAGCGGACGCATGCAGGCATGGGCCTTCGAACGGGGAGAGGAAGCTGTGTCGGTTGCTCCGGTGGCACGGATGATTGCCGATTCCATCGACATGGAGATCGCCGCGGCCAAGGCGGGGCTGGGGATGATTTTCACGTTCGAGGACTTCTTGCGGGATGCGCTCGCATCGGGTGAACTGGTGCAGGTCCTGCCGGAATGGGAGGAAGCATTTTCCGGACCCTTCCTCTACTACCACAGCCGCAAATACATGCCGGCGCCGCTTCGCGCCTTTGTCGATTTTGTCCGCGCCGAGGGACGATAGGCCGAGGGGCCGAGGGGCCGAGTAGGCCTGACATTTCTCGACGCTGGCAACAAAGCAGCAATGCCGCCGGACCGGACGTCCCGATCCATGCAGAAACCGGTCTTTATTTGCCGGGTGCGCGACGCATCAATCGGATTGATCATCCGGCCAATAATATTTCTTGATCTGTTTTTAGGCTTGCGGTCTAAAATTTCATCAATTAGTCAAGGTCAAGCGCCGCTCGCCAGCCAAAACTGGAAGCGGCTTTTTTCGTCTTGGATATCTGTCATGCAACAATTCGTCCGATCCCTTGCCGCCCACGATGCCGGCGGTAGCTGGAATTCGCATTTCCGTGCGACATTCGCGCTCGGGATTCCCTTGATCGGGTCTCAGCTGGCGCAGTTGGCCATCCACACGACCGATGTGGTGATCGTCGGCCAACTCGGCGCCCAGGCACTGGCGGCCATGGTGCTTGCCGGACAGTTCTTCTTCACCATCTTCGTCTTCGGTTCCGGCTTTTCGATTGCGGTCGTGCCGATGGTCGCGCAGGCTTATGGCCGCGGAGACGTCGTCTCCGTGCGCCGTTCGATCCGCATGGGCATGTGGGTGTCGATCCTCTATACGCTGCTGACGGCGCCACTGTTCTACAATGCGGAAGCCATCCTGCTGGCGCTTGGCCAGAAGCCGGAAGTCGCGGCACTGGCGGCCAATTATGTGCAGATCATCCAGCTCGGACTGTTGCCGGCGCTGCTGTTTGCCGTCTTGCGTGCTCTGGTCAGCGCGACGGGCAGGGCAGGGATCATTCTTTATGTCACGCTGGTGATGCTGGTGATGAACGCGATCCTAGCCTATGCGCTCGTGCTTGGCCATTTCGGCTTGCCTGCGCTCGGCATGACGGGCGCTGCAATCGTTGCCGTGATCGTGCATGTGTCGAGCTTCCTGTTCATGGTCCTCTATATCCAGACCCGGCCCGAAACACGCGCCTATGAGTTGTTCGTCCGCTTCTGGCGGCCGGACTGGCATGCCTTCCGCGAGGTCCTGATGCTTGGCGTGCCAATCAGCGTCACCATTCTTGCCGAAGTCAGCCTTTTCACCGCAGCATCGCTTTTGATGGGGCGTATCGGAACGATCGAACTCGCGGCGCACGGCATTGCCTTGCAGCTGGCTTCGATCGCGTTCATGATCCCGCTCGGCCTGGCGCAGGCGGCGACCGTGCGCGTCGGACTGGCGCATGGACGCGGCAACTATCCGGAGCTGATACGGGCGGCGGTGGCGGTCATGGTGCTTGCCAGCGTCATCTCGCTTGCGGGTGGCGTCCTGTTCATGGCGATCCCGCACCTGCTTGGCGGCGCGTTCATCAACAAGAATACGGCGGATGCTGCGGCGGTTCTAAGCTATGCCGGACCGCTGATCGCGATCGCCGGGATCTTCCAACTGGTCGACGGAGTGCAGGCGGTTGCCAGCGGCCTGCTGCGTGGTCTGAAAGATGCGCGTGTACCGATGATCCTGGCGCTGATCTCCTATTGGCCGATCGGCTTCCTGCTCGCCTGGGTCCTGGCCTTTCCGCTCGGTCTCGGCGGGATCGGCATCTGGATCGGCTTTCTGGTCGGCCTGACGAGTTCGTCCGTGCTGCTATGCGCGCGTTTTCTGCACAGGGTTCGTCACGACATGAAAACGGCCCGGATCTGATCCGGGCCGATTGATGTTCTGCTGGTGAAGCGTCGAGGGTGCTGCGATCAGCGCTCGGCCAATGCCGGCTCGCCCTTGTTCTCGCGCACCATGTTGATGAAGCGGCGGAACAGGTAGTGGCTGTCCTGCGGTCCGGGGGATGCTTCCGGGTGATGCTGGACCGAAAATACCGGCTTGCCCTTGAGGCGCAGACCGCAATTGGTGCCGTCGAACAGGGAAACGTGAGTCTCTTCAACACTCTCCGGCAGCGACTTCGAGTCGACCGCGAAGCCGTGGTTCATCGAAACGATCTCAACCTTGCCGGTGGTGAAGTCCTTGACCGGATGGTTGGCGCCGTGGTGGCCCTGGTGCATCTTCTCGGTGGTGCCGCCAAGCGCCAGGCCAAGCATCTGGTGGCCGAGGCAGATGCCGAACAGAGGCTTTTCGCTCTTGACCAGGTTCTGGATGACCGGGACGGCATATTCGCCGGTGGCAGCGGGGTCGCCCGGGCCGTTCGACAGGAAGATGCCATCCGGATTGAGTGCGAGTATGTCTTCGGCCGAGGTCGATGCCGGCACAACCGTGACCTTGCAATCCAGTCCGGCAAACAGGCGCAGGATGTTGCGCTTCACGCCGAAGTCGACGCAGACGATATGGTATTTGGCATCTGTTTCGCCGAGCGTGGTATGGCCGTTCTCCCAGGACCAGTCCTTTTCGTTCCACACGGACGACTGGCCGGAGGTGGCGACCTTGGCGAGGTCGAGGCCTTCGAGGCCGCTCCAGGCCTTGGCTTCGGCCTTCAGCGCCTCGATGTCGAAGACGCCGTTCGGGTCATGGGCGATGACGGCATTCGGTGCGCCATTTTCGCGGATCCAGGCGGTCAGCGCGCGGGTGTCGACGCCGGAGAGGCCGATGATGCCACGGGCCTTCAGCCAGCCGTCGAGATGGGAGGCGGCGCGATAGTTGGATGGCTCGGTGATGTCAGCCTTGAAGATCGTGCCGACGGCGCCGTGGCGCGCGGCAGGCGTCAGGTCCTCGATGTCTTCCTCGTTGGTGCCGACATTGCCGATATGCGGGAAGGTGAAGGTGACGATCTGGCCGAGATAGGACGGGTCGGTCAGGATTTCCTGATAACCGGTGAGCGCCGTGTTGAAGCAAACCTCGGCCTGGACCTTGCCGGTCGCACCGATGCCGTGACCTTCGATGACCGTCCCGTCAGCAAGAACGAGAAGGGCGGTCGGCTTGCGGGTGGTCCAGGGGGCTGTCGCGGTCATGGTCGTTCCTTGTTCGCCCTCGCGCCAGCCCACTTGTCAGGGCGGCTTCCAAGGGCCATCTATGTTGCAGATCGAGGGCGCGCGAAGTCGCGCGTGTTCGGCCCTGATGACAATTTCGTGCAGGTGCCGAGCAATAGACGGATCGATCCGTCAGGTCAATTCTTGAGTTTGAAGGCTTGCGGATTTCTCCCAAGCCATTTCAAGGGTTTGTGCAATTTGTTTGCACTGCCGAAGATGTCTGGCTATGAAACGGCTCAGAGAACAAGGAAAAGCCACAATTCGACACCGTCCGCACTGGCTTTTCCGCGGAGAAGAAAATGATACGCGATATACTCGCCAATACGATGAAAGAAGCCCTGAAGGCCAAGGATGTTCGCCGCACCTCGACCGTGCGTCTGATCCAGGCGGCGATCAAGGATCGGGATATCGCCAACCGCGGTCTTGGCAAGGATCCGGTCAGCGACGATGAGATCATGCAGATCCTGATGAAGATGATCAAGCAGCGCGACGAATCGGCCAGGATCTATGCCGAAAATGCGCGGCCGGAACTGGCAGCTCAGGAACTGGAAGAAATTGAGATCATCCGATCCTTCATGCCCGAGCAGATCTCGGAAGAGAAGGTGCGGGCGCTGTGTGCCTCGGTGATCAATGAAACCGGCGCGCAAGGCCTGCGCGACATGGGCAAATGCATGAATACGCTGAAAGAGCGCTATCCGGGGCAGATGGACTTTGCCAAGGCTTCGGGCCTGGTCAAGGACCTGCTCAAGTAGATCTGCCTTTCGGCATGGACTTCAGAAACGCCGCCTTCGGGCGGCGTTTCGCATTTCTAGCCCCGCATTTCAGCCCTTGGAGCGCTTCTGCTCGCTGATGAAGTGACGCAGCACCGCGTTGATGCGGGTCTGGTAGCCTTTGCCGGTCTGCTGGAAGAAGTCGATTATGTCTTCGTCGAGGCGGATGGAGATCGCCTTCTTCTTCTGAGGGTGGACCATCACGGCCTTGGACCAGTCGATGTCCATCAGATCGCGCCAGTCCGGATCGTCGCGCATGGCGCGCTCGATATCCTCGTCGGTCAAGGCATTGACGCGGGCCCAGTCGGTCTTGTCTTCGCCCTGGGCCTTCATCTTGCGGATTTCTTCAAAGGTATAGCTGACGATATGCTCTTTGCTCATTGTCGCGTGCAGCCCGGGCTGAAATGATCCGACATCTGGTGCCGCGCATCGTATAGACGACAGCAATCAGTTTCGATGTGTCGGGGCATATTGCCAGCGTCCGAGCTTCTCCGTTTCTGTCTGATTTCAGTTCGAGCCGAGATCCTCCAAGCGCAACGACTGCCCGGAGGAAGTCGATGCCGTGCTTTTCGAGGTTCGAGCGCCGTTTGGCTTCGTCCCAGTCGAAAGCCCAGTCCTCGAACGGCACGTCATCCAGGCTCTGCATGATGACGTCCGCCGATGATCACGATGAAGTCAGAGTGTATATACAGTTGTCATTTTCGTCAACGGCTGTGAATAGCGGGTATGATCGGCAAAAGGCGTGGCATTGCGCCTTCTGCCCGCCTATATGAAACTCAGCCAGCAGGGACAATTATGCGCTTTTCCAACGACTTTCTCGACGAGATCCGTGACCGCGTGCCGATTTCGGCCGTGATCGGCCGTCGTGTGACCTGGGATCGCAAGAAGACCAATGCGCCGAAGGGTGACTATTGGGCCTGCTGCCCGTTTCATGGCGAGAAGAGCCCAAGCTTCCATTGCGAGGATCGCAAGGGGCGCTACCACTGCTTCGGCTGCGGCGTTTCGGGCGACCATTTCCGTTTCATGACCGAGATGGAGGGCTTGAGCTTTCCCGAAGCGGTGCAGCAGATCGCCGACATGGCCGGCATTGCCATGCCGCAACCCGATATGCAGGCGGAACGCCGCGAGAAGGAACGCACGACGCTGCAGGACGTCATGGAACTGGCAACGCAGTTCTTCCAGGACCAGTTGCAGACGGCGAGCGGCGCCCGGGCGCGCGCCTATCTGCGTGAGCGCGGCCTGTCGGGCAAGACGATCGAGACCTTCCGGCTCGGCTACGCGCCGGAGAGCCGGAATGCGCTGAAGGAGTATCTGTCGGGCAAGGGCGTGCCGAAGGAGCAGATCGAGGCCTGCGGCCTTGTCGTGCATGGATCCGACATTCCGGTGTCCTATGACCGCTTCCGCGATCGCATCATGTTTCCGATCCTGTCGTCGCGCGACAAGGTGATCGCCTTTGGCGGCCGTGCGATGTCGCCGGACGCGATGGCGAAATATCTGAACTCGAATGAAACCGAGCTCTTTCACAAGGGCAATGTGCTCTACAATTTCTCGCGCGCACGTCGTTCGATGCAAGGGGCGGGCGGAGCCGAGACGCTGATTGCCGTCGAAGGCTACATGGATGTCATTGCGCTTTATCAGGCTGGTATCGAAAATGCCGTGGCGCCGCTGGGCACGGCTTTGACCGACAACCAGTTGCAGTTGATGTGGAAGACGACGCCAGTGCCGGTCTTGTGTTTCGATGGCGACGGGGCCGGTCAGCGGGCGGCGTTTCGCGCCGTCGATCTGGCGCTGCCGCATATCAAGCCTGGTCAGTCTCTGCGCTTTGCCATGCTGCCCGACGGCAAGGATCCCGATGACCTGGTCAAGCGCGACGGGCGTGCACCTTTCGATCGGGTGATGGCGGAGGCCCGGCCGCTTGCCGAAATGGTCTGGTTGCGCGAAGTCGGCGGTGGCGGTTTCGATACGCCGGAAAAGCGGGCCGAACTCGAGGCGCGGCTGAAGCAGATCGTCACCGTGATCGCCGACGAGAATGTGCGCCGGCATTATCAGCAGGATGTCCGCGACCGGCTTTACAGCTTCTTCCAGTCGACCCAGCCCGGTCGCCAGGATCGTCGCGGCGGCGGCGGTTACGAGCAGGGCAATCGCGGCGGAGGCCGCAATGACCGGGGCGGGCAGGGTGGTCAAGGTGGCGGACGGTTTGGCGGGCGAACACCCGGGCCATCCGCTGGTGGTGGTGGCGCCATTTCAGACCGGCTGGCGCGCTCAGGCCTGGTGCGCGGGCATCAGGAGCAGCCGGCATTGCGCGAGAGTGTTCTGGCCCTGACCGTGGTCAACCACCCGCAACTACTTGAAGACGAATATGACGAGATCGCGGCTGTCGACTACGAAAACCCGGCGCTGCAGAAGCTGTGGTCCTCCCTGCTGACGGCCGTTGCCGAAGGTGGTCCTTCGCTGAGCCGCGAGACGCTGATGGCGCGGCTCGACACCCATGGCCATGGCACGACGCTGCGTAACCTCGACCAGCAGATCCGCAATGCCCGGCTGTGGACGGCGACCGAGATCGCCGCACCTGAAGATGCGCGCGAAGGCTATCGTCAGGCACTGTCGCTCTACAAGCGGGCGCGGGCGCTGAAGCGCCAGCGCATCGAGCTGGAGCGCGAGGTTGCCGATGCGACCGAAGCGGATGACGGCGATCGTATCGATCAGTTGATCAATGCCTTGCACGAAGTCCAGCTTGAAGTCGCCCGGATGGAGAACCAGGAGGCGATCATCGATGGATTCGGGGTCATGTCCGGCCGTGTCAAAGGCCCGGCAACAGGTCACAGCTCGTAGCCTGCGTGGCGGATTCGAGGTTGCGCGCGTTTTGCAAATGCGGGATGGAACATCAGCAGACCTTTATGCACGGAGCGCATCGTGTCGTCAGATGAGCTCGAACTCATAGCCCCCGGAGCGCGAGGCCGTCGGTCACCCTGGCGGCTGCCCGTTGTGCTTTGGTGGATTGCGCGTATCGGCACCACTGGCTATTCGCCGCGCATCCGCCGGCGGCTGGCGGTGACCAATGTGATCTCGGCGATGTATAGCCTGATCACCATACCTTATATTCTGTTCTACATGCTCTATGACGGGTTGGGGCTTTTGCCGGCGATCATCGCGTTTGCACCGCAGGTCGTCTTTTATGCCGTAACGCCGTTCTTTCATCGCTTCGGTTCGACCGCCGGCGCCGTCTATCTGTGCACAATGTGGCTGATCTTCGGGCTTGCCAGCTGCCTGTTCTTCGGTCGCGATTCAGGTCTGCAGTTTTTCTTCCTGCCTGGGGCGGCTGCCTCCATTCTCGTTTTCGGTGCCGAGCGGCTGGCTCTGTCGGGACTTGTCGCGCTGATTGCCCTGTGCGCCTTCCTTGTGGTCGAGATTGTTCTCGTTCAGCCGATTTCCTTCGTCCATGTCGAACCTGTGTTTCTGCAGGTTCTGTACTACATGACGGTGCCGTTCACGTTCCTGCTCATCTTCACCACCTCCTTCTTCGCCTTCAAGGAGGCGGCGCAGGCGGAGACCGCGCTGGAAACCGAGTATCGCTTCTCCGAGCGCCTGCTGCAGAATATCCTGCCGCGCGCGGTCGCCGACCGCCTGAAGGATCATCGAACACAACTGGTTGCCGACCATGTCGATTCGGCAACTATCCTGTTTGCCGATATCGTCAACTTCACCCCGCGCGCTGCGCGCTGGGGGCCGCAGCAGGTGGTGGCATTCCTCAGCCAGATCTTCGGCCGCTTCGATGCAATTGCGATGAAGCATGGTCTGGAGAAGATCAAGACGATCGGGGATGCCTATATGGTGGCAGGTGGTTTGCCGGAGCGCCGCGAAGATCATGAAGAGGCGGTCGCCTTGATGGCGCTGGATCTGCTCGAATGCTGCCGAACAATCTCCGAGGAGATCGGCGAGCCGGTCGAAGTGCGAATCGGCATGGATACCGGACCTGTGGTGGCCGGGGTGATCGGCCCGAACAAGCTGCTCTATGATGTCTGGGGCGATGCGGTGAACACGGCGGCGCGAATGGAATCACTCGGTGTCGCCAGCCGCATCCAGGTGGCGGACTGCCTGAAGAAACGCCTCGAAGATCGATTCGAGTTCGAATTGCGCGGTCCGATCGAGGTGAAGGGGAAGGGGCAGATGCGCGCGTGGTTTCTGGTGGGCTTGAAGACGTGAGCGAGGCAGTTTGCGGCGAATGCTGTTCAATTGCCTGCGCCCCTTGTTTCTTCCGCCCAACAACCTACATTCCCGTCAACAGGTGTATAAGCCACCGCGTGGCGTCTATTTTGTTGTTTTTCTGGGCATTCGATGTGGAAAAGCTTGACGCCAAGAAAAATTGTGGGAATCACCAATTCAGCAACACAAGGGTGAAGTGGGTTCAGACGGATCTCTGGTATGATGACCGGTCATGCGGATATTCAAGAGTTCGGTGCTGCGGCCGCAATGCCTTTAGTTAATCAGGAATTAAGCAACACTCCGTTAGGTCAGTGACAGCTATCCGCCCGGGCGAGTGGTCCGCTCTCCTTTTGCCCGGCGGTGGGCAGCATGATCAGACGTCAGGGAAAGCGACGAGATAAATGGCATCGAAAGTCAAAGAAAACGAAGAAGCCGAAAGCGAACGCGACGGCGCGACAGACGGTCCGCTTCTCGATCTTTCGGATGACGCAGTCAAAAAGATGATCAAGGCCGCCAAGAAGCGCGGCTATGTGACCATGGACGAGTTGAATTCGGTCCTGCCGTCGGAAGAAGTGACGTCCGAGCAAATCGAAGACACGATGGCGATGCTGTCGGACATGGGTATCAACGTCGTGGAAGACGAGGACGCCGAAGAGCAGACGGCGAGCGAAGATACCGACGACGCTGACGACAACGAAAGCGAAAGCAACGAGCTGGCACCGTCTGCCGGAACCGCCGTCGCGACCGCCAAGAAGAAAGAGCCGACCGATCGTACCGACGATCCGGTGCGCATGTATCTGCGTGAAATGGGCTCCGTCGAGCTTCTGTCGCGCGAAGGCGAAATCGCCATCGCCAAGCGCATCGAGGCTGGCCGCGAGACTATGATCTCCGGCCTCTGTGAGAGCCCGCTGACGTTCCAGGCGCTGATTATCTGGCGCGACGAACTCAACGAAGGCACCACGCTGCTGCGCGAGATCATCGATCTCGAAACCACCTATTCCGGTCCGGAAGCCAAGGCTGCGCCGCAGTTCCAGAGCCCGGAAAAGATCGAGGCTGACCGCAAGGCTGCCGAAGAGAAGGAAAAGGAGCGCGCCAAGCGCCGCCCTGTCGCCTCGGGCGACGACGACATCACGTCGATCGGTGGCGAAGGCATGCCGCAGGAGGAAGAGGAAGAGGACGAGGACGAGAGCAATCTGTCTCTTGCCGCCATGGAAGCGGAACTTCGTCCGCAGGTCATGGAGACCCTCGACCTGATTGCCGACACCTACAAGAAGCTGCGCAAGCTGCAGGACCAGCAGGTTGAGGCGCGTCTTGCCTGTGCCGGTACGCTGTCGTCGGGCCAGGAGCGCCGCTACAAGGAACTGAAGGATCAGCTGATCACGGCCGTCAAGTCGCTGTCGCTGAACCAGAACCGCATCGACAGCCTCGTCGAGCAGCTTTACGACATCAACAAGCGCCTCGTTCAGAACGAAGGCCGCCTGCTGCGTCTGGCCGAATCCTATGGCGTCAAGCGCGATTCGTTCCTTGAGCAGTATTCCGGTGCCGAACTCGATCCAAACTGGATGAAGTCGATCGCCAATCTTTCGGCCCGCGGCTGGAAGGATTTTGCCCGCGAGGAAAACCAGACGATCCGCGACATCCGCGGCGAGATCCAGAACCTGGCAACGGAGACCGGTATCTCGGTGACCGAGTTCCGCCGGATCGTGCATATGGTGCAGAAGGGCGAACGCGAAGCGCGCATCGCCAAGAAGGAAATGGTCGAAGCGAACCTTCGCCTCGTCATTTCCATCGCCAAGAAGTATACGAACCGCGGTCTGCAGTTCCTTGACTTGATTCAGGAAGGCAATATCGGCCTGATGAAGGCGGTCGACAAGTTCGAATACCGTCGTGGTTACAAGTTCTCGACCTATGCGACCTGGTGGATCCGTCAGGCGATCACCCGCTCGATCGCCGACCAGGCCCGCACGATCCGTATTCCTGTGCACATGATCGAGACGATCAACAAGATCGTTCGTACCTCGCGCCAGATGCTGCATGAGATCGGCCGCGAGCCGACGCCGGAAGAACTGGCCGAAAAGCTGGCCATGCCGCTCGAAAAGGTCCGCAAGGTCCTGAAGATCGCCAAGGAGCCGATCTCGCTCGAAACCCCGGTGGGTGACGAAGAGGATTCGCATCTCGGCGATTTCATCGAGGACAAGAATGCGCTTCTGCCGATCGATGCGGCCATTCAGGCGAACCTGCGCGAGACGACGACCCGCGTTCTGGCGTCGCTGACGCCGCGCGAAGAACGTGTTCTGCGCATGCGTTTCGGCATCGGCATGAACACCGACCATACGCTGGAAGAGGTCGGCCAGCAGTTCTCGGTCACCCGCGAACGTATCCGCCAGATCGAAGCCAAGGCGCTGCGCAAGCTGAAGCACCCGAGCCGCTCCAGGAAGCTCAGAAGCTTCCTGGATAGCTAGCCCATGGGCAAGCTGCGGTCGTTCCTCGACAGCTAAATGCGGCGAAGATCCTGATTTTCAAAACCCGGCGGCGACGCCGGGTTTTTTGTTGAGTGCTCTCCATCGGAATTGCCTGCATAGCCAACCTTCACCATTGTTTCCGCCCCAATCGTTGCTAAGTATCGCTCGATGGTAGAAGCAAGATCGATGCGGTGGCGACGTTTTGGCGGGGGCTTGGGTATCTCCTTGCTGATCCATGCTGCCGTGGCCGCGGTCTTGTTGTTCAATTTCGCCTGGCCTGAGCCGGATGAGCCGGAACAGCCGCCCGAGGAGCCGGTGGTCGAGGTGACCCTCGTGCCACCGCCAGAAGAACCGGCAGAGGAAGAACCGGCACCGGAAGCGCCGGTGCCGGAAGAAAAGCCGCCGGAGCCGGTAGAGGCGGAAGCGCCACCACCACCGCCACCGCCAGCGCCTGCTGCGGAACCCCCGCCACCGGAAGCGCCGCCTGAGACACCGGAGAAGGCAGCGCCGGATGTCACGGCCCCGCCGATCCTGCCCATGCGGCCTGTGGTCCAGTTCGGCGACAAGGATGCGGGTCCGCGCAAGGCCGATGATGGCAGCGCCGCTCTGGATCCGGCCGAGACGGCTGCGGAAGAGCCAGTCGAGCCGCCGCCTGTGGTGGAACCGGAAGAGCCTGCCGAACCGCTCAAGGAAGAGGCGGCCGCGGCCAAGCCATTGCCGGAGATAGCTTTGCCGGAAGCTGATCTCGAAGGCCAGGTGCCGGATCCTTCAGCCGACGGCGAGGCTCTGAGCGGGGAAGCCATCGCGGCGCTGAACGAAGCCGATGTCAAGGAACCGGAGACACCGGTGGATGAGGCCAATGTCGGTGCCGCGGCGCCGAAACTCGACGAGGCGAAGAAGCTGTTTTCGACCGTGATTTCGAGCGATCCTGCGGCGATGACGGCGATGAACGGTCTGCCGCGGGAAAGACGGGCGGACCAGTTGTGTACGACCGAACTGCGCGAGCAGTTGCGCAATGCCTCGCCGCCGTTCCGGCCGGAGCTTCTGCCCTCTTTCGGATTGAAGAAGGGCAATATTCTGGCGCCGGCGAAGACCGCGTTCCGGGCGTCCGGCCAGTGGTATGACCTGAGTTTCCGCTGCGAGGTCGATGACGGGGCGACCAAGGTCGTCTCGTTCGGCTTTTCCGTTGGTGACGCCATTCCAAGATCGGAATGGCGCGCGCGGCGCTTTCCGGATTTCTGATCAATCCGCTTCAATCAGCCAAGCAAATTGCGGATCACCCGCATGAACACACCTGCGCCGATGGCGATCAAGGCGTCGGGGAAATCGTAGTCGGGATTGTGCAAGGCCGAATGCTT
The DNA here is from genome assembly GCF_902706095.1 of Rhizobium sp. 18065. Taxonomy (GTDB): domain Bacteria; phylum Pseudomonadota; class Alphaproteobacteria; order Rhizobiales; family Rhizobiaceae; genus Allorhizobium. The sequence continues at coordinate 570,119 of NZ_CACSJP010000002.1, read as the reverse complement.
CTCGCCTGAGCCGAGGAAAAACATCGCAGACGGGGCGACGGCGCGCAGGCGGCCGAAATCTTCCGAGCCACGCATCGGCAGATCGCCTTCGTCATGCGGTATCGATTCTTCGTCCAGCGCGCGGGCCAGATGTGCGACCGCTTCGGGCGCATTGTCGCAATGCAGGAAAATGTCGTGATAGCTGGTCGACAGCGCGAGGCCATGGAGGGACGCGGCCTCTGCTGCCAGCGCTTCGGCGCGGGCGCAGAGTTCCGCCATGCGGTCGTCTACCAACGTGCGCAGCGTCACCCATACTTCGCCATCGCCGGGTGCAATGCCGAAGGCTTCCTCGCCGAGCCAGGCATGGGTGACCGTGGCGAGGGTGAAGGCCTCATCTGGTGGAGCACCATGCGACAGGGCCGTCAGCGCCGGCATCAGGCCGGCCATCGCTGCCATCGGCGATAGGCCGGTTTCGGGCTGCGATGCATGGGCGGTCTTGCCGGAAAAGCGGATCTTCATGCCGCGCGAGGCGCAGTTGACCGGACCGGCCTTCAGCGCGACGTGGCCGAGGGGCATGCCCGGCAAGTTGTGCAGCGAAAAGGCGAAGTCAGGCGTGATGTCCGCAAAGCGCGGATCGGCCAGGACCGCTGCGGCGCCGCTGCCGTCTTCCTCCGCCGGCTGAAACAGCAGCACGACCCGGCCGCTCTTCGGTGGCTGGCGGGAGAGACCGAGCGCCAGGGCGGTCAGAATGGTCGAGTGTCCGTCATGGCCGCAAAGATGGCCCTTGCCGGGGATCGTCGAGCGATAGGCGGCGGTGGATTTCTCCACGATCGGCAGGGCGTCCAGTTCCGAGCGGAAGAGCAGGGTCGGGCCTGAGGTTTCTCCTTCGAAAACGGCCGCCACTCCATGGCCGCCCAGACCGGTGATGATCCTTGCAGGCGACAGGGGTTTCAGGACGTCGACGATGCGTCTTGCCGTTTGCTCCTCCTCGCCGGACACTTCCGGATGGCGGTGCAATTCCTGACGGAAGTCGATCAGATCGACGATATCGCGATTGCTGAGAAACATGACGGCTATCCTCCTGCGTGGCCGGGCATCAACCGTTCTAGCCGAGCTGCAGGGTGGCTGCATCCGCAAAGCATTGGTTGTCCGGTTAGCGCACAAGATTGAGCGCGATGGATGCCATGATGACAGCGATTGCACCATCCAGAACGCGCCAGGCGAGCGGCTTGGCAAACAGCGGTTCGAGCAGTCTGGCGCCGAAGCCCAGCGAGAAGAAGAATGTGAAGGATGCGACGATGGCTCCAAAGGCGAAGGCGGTTTGATGGCCAGGATAGCGGGTGGAGATGGAGCCCAGGAGGACGACCGTGTCGAGATAGACATGCGGATTGAGCCAGGTGAAGGCAAGGCAGGTGGCGAGCGCCGGCCACAGCCGCGTCTCCTGGCCCTCGGTCGCCCGCAGAGCGCTTGCGCCGGTGATGCTCTGATGCAGGCTGCGCAGCGCGTAGATGACCAGGAACGCAGCGCCACCATAGCGCATGACCGGCTCCAGCCAGGTCAGGGTCGACAGGATGGTGGCAAAACCGGCAACGCCGAGCGCAATCAGGATCGCATCGGATATGGCGCAAGTCAGCACGATCGGCAGGACATGCCGGCGCAGCAGCCCTTGTCGCAGGACAAAGGCATTCTGGGCGCCGATCGCGACGATCAAGCTGAGACCGAGCAGGAGGCCGGCAATCAGGGCAGTGGACATGGATGCTCCTTCTTCGTGGAGCTTTGACTACCGTCAGTCGTTGGATTAGAAAAATTAAAAATTCTTTGTTCGGATTAGGCTTTCTAATGATGGATTCAGCCCAGTTGACTGCATTGGCCGCCGTCTTGCGCAGCGGCAGTTTCGAGCGGGCGGCCCGCATGCTCGGCGTGACATCCTCGGCCATTTCGCAACGGATCCGCGCACTGGAAGAGCAGGTGGGAAGTCCGCTGATCATCCGCTCGCAGCCGTGCCAGCCGACTGAGGCCGGTCAGAGGCTGTTTCGCCATGCGGAGGAATTGACTCTGCTGGAGCAGGGGCTGCGGCGTGACCTGGGCCTTGATCAGAGGGAACGAAATGCGGGTGCTGTCTGGCCGAGCCTGCGGATTGCGGTCAATGCCGACAGTCTCGCCACATGGTTTGTGCCGGCGATGGTGGCCGTGCCGGAAACGCTCTTCGATCTGGTGCTCGACGATCAGGATCACAGTGCCGACTGGCTGCGTCGTGGCGAGGTGCGGGCGGCAATCAGCGGTTCGTCGCAGCCGGTGCAGGGATGTGACTGCCGGCCGCTTGGCGCCTTGCGCTACATCGCGACGGCGAGCCCCGACTTCCATCGAGACTGGTTCGGCGACGACGGCGTTACGGCGGTGACACTTGCGCGGGCACCTGTGCTTACTTTCAACGTCAAGGATCAGTTGCAGTCGCGCTGGGCCGAGGGAGCGACCGGATGTGCCGAGATCGGGCCTTCCCACTGGTTGCCATCCAGCCAGGCCTTTGTCGATGCCGCCATTGCCGGGCTTGGCTGGGGCATGAATCCGCAGGTTCTGGTGGCGGGGCATATCGCCGAAGGCCGGCTGTTGCCGTTGATCGATGCGCGTCCCTTGGATGTACAGCTCTATTGGCATGTCAGCCGGTCGATCAAGGCGCAGTTGGCGCCGCTGACTGCGGCGGTGGTTGAGGCTGCGGGAGCGGTCTTGCGCCCGATCAAACGGCTGGTCGAAGACCAATGACCTTGCCTCTGGCGATGACGGGCCTATCTAATCCGACAGGAAAAGGAGCGTTGCCTATGTCCCTGAAGGATCAGACCCTTGCCGTGATCGACGCACTCAACCGGCGTGATTTCGATCGCCTGATCGCAGCCTTCGAGGAAGACGCGGTGCTTGATCTGCCCGATGGTATCAGGGTGATCGGTCATGCCTCGTTTCGCGATACGCTGTCTGCCTATGTGCTGCGGCATGACGTGTCGCTGGCCGACATGCTGGTAATGATCGATGACGCGGAAATGCGCGTTGCCGTAGAATGTACGCTGAAGGGCAGCGACCACCGCGGCGTCGATGCCGAAAACGGCAACGACGCAGGACCCTATTCGCTTCCGGCGGTGGTGGTGTTGGCGCGCGAAAGCGATGTCTTCAACCGGCTGAGCCTGTTTGCCGCGATCCGGCCGTGAATGCCCTCATGCCAGATAATCCTCAAGGACCTTGACGATCATGTCATGATCCTCCTGCGATTTCAGGCCCGACACGGTGATGGCAGCGACAACCAGGCTGCCGAGACGGACCGGGAAACTGCCGCCATGGTCAGCATAGTCGAGCGGATCGAGGCCGAGATCAGGCGTGACGCCGCGATCCTTGCTGCGGTTCAGTTCACCGATCCGCATCGAAGCCTTGTGGAAACGCAGCGCAACATTGCTCTTGCGGCGCGCCCAGTGGTCATTGTCGGGCGAGGAGCCGGGCAGGGCGACATGAAAGAGTGTGCGGTCGGGGGTGCGGATGTCGATGACCACCGGCGCCTTTTCCGCCAGGGCTTGCTTGACCAGCGCCTGCCCCACCTCGAGTGCTGTGATTTCATCAAAGGTCTTGAAGACCAGCTGTTTTTCCTGTTTTTCCAGCGTGTCGAGCAGGCTCATCATTCATCCTCCTGAGTTTGCCAGAGACTAACCACAGGGAATGGCCGCGCCAAGCGGCAGGCGGGTTTGTCCCGCCACAAATGCGACGAGTATGCGGATCGGGAGACTGGAATGGCCATCGGACTGATCGACATTCATACGCGCGGGCAGGGGCTCTATGAGTTTACCGAAAAAGCGGCTGCCTTCCTTGGCGAACATGAAGCCGAGGAAGGCCTGCTGACCGTATTCGTGCGGCATACATCCTGTTCGCTACTGATCCAGGAGAATGCTGATCCGTCGGTGCAGGTCGATCTAAAGGCATTTTTCGGTCGGCTTGTGCCGCCAACCACCGACCCCGCGATGCACTACATCATCCATCGCGACGAAGGACCGGATGACATGCCGGCCCATATCAAGGCAGCGTTGCTGCCGGTGTCATTGGGCATTCCGTTTGCCAGCGGGCGGCTGCTGCTGGGTACCTGGCAAGGCATCTATCTCTTCGAGCATCGCGATCATCCGCATCGACGCCAGATCGTTCTGCATCTGTGAAGCCTGCCTGTGATTTGCATGAATGCCGGCTGAATGCCGGCTTCGGGCTGCGTTCAGCCGGACGCAACTATTCTCTCCTCAATCGCTCGCAACGGCGGGATGGACAAAGGGCCAGGCGCCCGGAAATCGAAGAGGAGAGAGAAATGATCGACATGATTCGCAAACTGGGTATGGCCGCTCTGGTATCCGTCATGGCCGTGACCGGCCTTGCCGCCACGACATCCACGGCTTCGGCCGACAGCTGGGGCGTTTACATCGGCGGCCCGGGCTATGGCGTCGATTACCGCGATGGTCCGCGCCACTGGGACCGCGGCCCGGTCATCGATGAACGCGATCGGCGTGGAGAACGCGGTCGCCGCCATGAGCGCGCCGAGCGCCACGGCCGTGGCGACTGCCGTCCGAACCAGGCTGTCGAAAAGGCGCATTGGAGCGGCCTGCGCCGGGCACAGATCATGGACATCACGCCGCGCCGTGTTGTCGTTGGCGGTGTGCGCCGCGGCGATTTCGACCGGATGGTCTTTGCCAATGTGCGCGGTTGCCCGGTGATTCGTTACTGAGGTCAGCCACTGCAGCCGAGGAATGGCGGCGTCGGCTGATCGGCCAGTCCGTCCTCTTGATCGCCCGCCGCCCGGGCCATGCATCAATGGGCCCCACAAGACCCGAGATGCATGGCCCGCTTTTCGTTTCATTGCGGCCATACGCCTTGAAGCCGCCCGAATCGCTTCCCATTTACAGGTCAACCCGCTGGTCCGGGCCCCTCTGGTGAGAGCTGTCCGGCGCTCTTGCGATGTCGGACCTTTTTTCGACACGCTTGCCGGCCAGAGGATGAGACCTTGCGACACCCGTATTCCGCCCCGATCGGCCTTGGCCGTTTTTCTCAGTCCATGGGCTGCGATCCGCGCCCCGGACAGCCGGGGCCACGTGTGGCATCGGCCGCACGACTGTCCGGCTTTGAACAGCGCTTCAAGGGGACGATCCGATGATTTCCGAATTCATCGCCTCGCTTTTTGCCGCTTTTGTCGTTGAGCCGGTACAGGCCGATATTCTGGCGCGACTCGATCAAGCCGGTGCCTCGGTTGAAGTGGTCAGCCAGTCGCGCGATTGCCTCGCCACCACCGCGCCAATCCTGATCAGCCGTGCCGGTGACGATGTCTGGTGGGCGGGAAGCACAGTCATTGCTGTTGCAACCGGTTGGCAGAGCCCGGCCGAGTTGCTGGATGCTGGCAATCCAGCCTGTGGACCGCTCGCGGTGTTCCTCGTCGGCACCGAGGCTTCGAGCTGATGACGACCGATCAAAAGGAGGAGACCATGACGATTGTGACTGGTGATATCAAGAATACGGGCGACCGTTCGCATTCCGAGCAGCGGGCCGAGAATCATGCCGAGAATCGGGCCGGGCATCAGGAAGGCGAGGGGCTGGATGGTATCCGTGCCCGCCGCAACCTGCTCGCTGGCTACTGGGCCGGCTCGCTGATCGGCTTTGTCGGCGATGATCTGGGTCGCTATGCCCGCGACCTGCATGAGGTCGATCATGCCGTCGCCGGCGATAGTGACGTGGTTGCGCGGCTCTCGCGCGATCTGTCGCTTGCCGGGCACACATTCAGCAAAGCGGATATCGAGGCGGCGCTCAGGCGGTTTCATGTTCAGGCGCTGAAGGATACTGGTTGCACCGAATAGGGGCTCGCGGCCGATCCCTTGTGTCCGGGCCAGCCGTTAATTTGCAAGCTCAGTGGCTTTGCCGCATTGCCGTCGCCGGCAATGTCTGCGGCGGGGTTCACCCGGTCTAGGCCGTCTCGAACTGTGACGGGGTCGCGCTTGAATCGCGCTGTTTGCCGGATGACGAAAGCCCTGACCTCTCGTGCGACGCATTGAGGCGTCGTGCGACGATGTCATGGTTGAGCCACTGGACGGGGCCTGCCGGTGCGGATGAAGCACCGAATATCAACTTTCCGGTTGCCTCCACCACCAGCGCGCTCAGGTGGTCGCTGATCAGCGCCTTGCCATCACGGTGCATCTGGCTGATTTCATGAGAGGTGCCGATCGTCAGGTCGGCCTGGGCCTGGCTGTTGGGCAGGGGCCATGCCGAAAAGTCGTAGAAGGGGACCATCACGTCGCTGGCCTGCAGTTCCGATATCTTGGCGATGACGTCTTCCACGGAGAACCCGACCGCCATCAGCGCCTGACAGGCCTGCCACTGCTGTTGCGCCCATTCGCCGCCGCCCTCTTTCCGCAATGCCAGGAGCAGAGGGATCAGCGGCAATTCGATGCCGGTGAACACGTCCGAGGAATTGGTCCGGATCTCGGGGCAGTTGTAGACGGTCGCCTTGATGCCTGCGGCCCATGCCTTTTCGGCAATGCCTTCCAGCCGCATCTTCGCATAACCCTGGGTGTAGTTGGTATAGGTCTGCCAGCGGTATGCGCCATCGATCAAGATGCCGGTCCCGTGGTATCCATAGGCCGTATATCTGACCTGGCCACCGGATGCTTCGATGCGCTCGCGGACCGCCGAACTGAAGTCGATCAGGTGGGCAAAGGTGTTGGCTGATACCTCGTCGAAATTCTGGAGAATCAGCTTGCCCAGGTCGCTGTCGATAAGGGTTTGCGACGACATGTGCCGGCTTGCCGTTCCCTTGTAGATGCGATTGGCAAGAACCAGGAAGACCTTTGCCTTCGGAATGCCGCCGGCCATCGTATGGGCGAAGAAAACGTTGCGGCCAGCCGGTATCATGTCGTCAAGAACGGCCATGACCTGCGACAGGGCATCGGTGAACCGCTTTGTTGCGATCTCCCGGCATTGTTCGATATAGGCCCAGTCCAGTTTGTCGCTTTCCCAGCTCGCAAGCGTCATTCCTGCAAGCAGATCGGTCGGGGTGGGGCCATCGGCAGGCGCGTCGAGATCGAAGCCTGCCATCACGGGGATATTGATGATCTTGCCGCCCAGCCGTGTTTCAGCGTCGGCAAGCTCTTCTGCATTCAATGGGCGCAACGCGTTGTGCTCGTCGCGTCGACCGACAGTGATCCCGACGATCTGCATGCCGGCCTTTCGGGCCTCGTCGAGCAGTCCAGTTGCGTAGCCGCGTCCGAAGAGTTCGCCGAAGAGCACAAATACATCGCCCTTTCGAAACAGGCTGTTCTCGGAAATCTCTTGCAAAGCGATCGGGGTTTTCATGCAGCATGTTCTTCTAGATGAGCGCCGACAACGGGCGCAGACAATCATTGGATCCTCTCATGACCGGTCCCGGATGGAAAAGGAACTCATTTTGCGTGACAGAGCATCGCATTACGTGAACCGTCACTTTCGGTGGGGGCTTTTGAAGACATCAGCCGGGCACTCAATCGCCTCGGAGGGGCAAGTCTGAAAGCGTGAAGCGGTGGCATCTTTGGTGCGGTCCGGAATGGCCACTACTGCGGCCTCGAACCTGTTTGATGGCTGCCATGCCGTTAAGTCGAATAGCCTCGAGGGTGTCTGTGAAACTCGAGGGATTCAATCCAGCCCGACGTGCGGATCTCTTCCGCCTTGTGTCTTTTCGCTGCCATTTCAATGTCCTTCATCGGCTCATAAGCCATACTTCAAGAGGGATCACTTTTCAGGGGAGCAGACCAGTCAAGGCCGGGCAGCAGCCGATCGTCGTGGAGCGGGTTTAGCTTCGGTTCGACCGGAGAGAAAAACCGGTCGAGCGTGAAGCCCTGCCAGGGCAGGGAGTCCATCCGATAACCGCGTTCCTCCCGGCCAAACGCTTTCCTTCGAGGGGAAATCGTGCTTATGTTGAATGAACGTTCAGCAAATACGAGGGCGCCATGAACGAGCTTGTCCGTGATATCGCCGTGCCGAAGAACTGGGATCGAAGGGGACTTCCCGGCTGGTGTTACCATTCGGATGCGCTGCTGGAGCTCGAGAAGGAGCATGTCTTCCGCAGCCACTGGCAGATCGCCTGCCATGTCTCGGACGTGCCGGAGCCCGGCAGCTACATTACACTCGACATGGTGGGCGAGCGGGTACTCGTGCTGCGCGACAAGGCGGGCAAGGTCCGCGCCTTCAACAATGTCTGCCGCCATCGCGGCTCCCGTCTGGTGACGGCGGAGGCCGGGCATTGTCGGGGTGCGCTGGTCTGTCCGTTTCATGGCTGGGTCTACAATCTGGACGGCACGTTGCGCGGCCCGTCGCGACCGGACAGTTTTCCGCCCCTCGACAAGGATGAATTCTCCCTTGCCGGCATCGAGACGGAGGTCTGGCTCGGCTTCGTCTTCATCCGCCTCAAGCCGGGCCCACAGCCCTCTGTCGCGGAACTCATGAAACCGTTCGAGGCGGAGCTCTCGCATTACCGGACCCGTGACATGATCCCGACCACCGGCTTCTGGGGACATGAATCGCCGGTCAACTGGAAATCGGTGCGTGATGTCGACAACGAAGGGTATCATGTCGCCATGGCGCATCCGTCGCTGCAGGACCTCTATGGCTCCAGCTATTATGACGAGCCATTCGTCGGTGGAATCTGCCGTTCGTTTGCCACTTATAATCCGCATGCGGGCCGGCGATGGAGTGTACGCCAGTACCGCGCCGTCGCGCCGGAGGCCACGCATATACCGCCGGAATTGCGGAAGGCCTGGATCTATTACGGCCTGTTTCCGAACAACGTGATCGCAGTGACGCCGGAAAGCCTGCAGTTCTACCAGGAGTTTCCCATTACACGAGGCAAAACCCAGCTTCGCGGCGCGATCTATCGCTACCACGACGAGGGGCGGGCGCAGCGTCTCGCGCGGTATCTGGCGGCCCGCATCGACAGGGACACGATGGCCGAGGACGTGCAACTCACCGTCTGGTCGAACGAGGCGATGACCTCACGGGCTTTTGCCGGTTTCTACCTCTCCGATCTGGAATATGGTGTGCGGACCCATCACGACCATCTGCGTGCGGTGCTGCCGGTGATGACCCTCGACGAGGCGCCCGAGGAGGGGCGCATGGCCGAGGTGAATGCACGGATGTCGAACAGGATCTAGCGCTGGGTACTGCACGAGCGCGACGGAAAAGCCGGCGGCAAAGACTTGTCGCCGGCTTTGGATATTTTGGATCTGCGTTCAGTCCTTCCAGAGACCTTCGCGGACCAGTTCGTCCTGTGTGAGTTCAATGCCACGGCGCAGGATGGAAACGAGGTCGTCGATCTGTGGTCGGGTGATGGTGAGCGGTGGCGACATCACGCACATGTGGATGAGCGGCCGCACGAGCAGGCCGAGATGCTGGCAATGGGCATCGATCCGCTTGCCGACCTCGAGGTCGAGCGCCAAGGGGTTGTTGCTCTCCCGATCGGCGACACATTCGACGCAGGCCATCAGCCCGAGCCCGCGAACCTCGCCGACGAGCGGCAGATCCTCGAGCGTCTTCAACTGTGCCTGGAAATAGGGGGTGATGTCCCGGGCATGGGCCAGCAGGCCACCTTCCAGCAGGTCGAGATTGGTTTCTGCCACGGCGCAGCCGATCGGATGGCTGCTATAGGTCAGGCCATGCGCGAACATCGCGTCTGAATGATTGGAATGACGCAGCCTCTCCAGAAGAGCGGCCGAGATCATTGCGCCGCCGAGCGGGAAGTAGCCGGAGGTGACACCCTTGGCAAACGTGATGATGTCAGGCTCGATGCCGAAGACCTCCTTCGAGGCAAAGACATGGCCGAGACGTCCGAAGGCGGTGACGACCTCGTCGGCAATGAACAGGATGTCGCCGTCGCGGCACAAGTCGCGCATGCGGGTGAGGTAGCCAGGTGGCGGTACGATCACCCCGCCGGAGGCCATGATCGGCTCCGCGACGAATGCCCCGATGGTATCGGCTCCCAGTGTCTCGATCGTCGTGCGGAACTCGTCGACGAGCATGTCGCAGAAGGCCTCGACCGATAGGCCTGCCGGGCGGCGGAACGGGTTGGGGCAGGAAAGTTTGACCACGAGTTCGCCGGCGCTGTCCATCCAGTCATGATCCCGCGGGCGGCCGTTCAGCGAGGCGGAGAGATAGGTGGAGCCGTGATAGCCACCCTGGCGGGCGACAATCCTCTTCTTGGCCGGGCGGCCGAACACATTGTTGGCGAACTGCATGAAACGCAGCGCCGTCTCCACCGCCGACGACCCGCCGGTGGTGTAGAAGACATGGTCGAGATCACCGTGCGCATGGGCGGCAAGCCGCCCTGACAGGCGAACCGAGGGTTCGCTCGCCGTGTACCAAGGGGAATTGTAGGAGAGAGTCATCGCCTGTTCATAGAGAGTTCGGGCGATGGGCTCGCAGGCATGGCCGGCATTGGTGCACCACATGCCGGCGGGGCCGTCGATGAGCCTGCGCCCCTCGATGTCGGTGACATAAATGCCGTCGCCTGCGATGATGCCGCCCCGGGCCTCCGCGCCGATCTCGCCGGCAACTGGCCAGGGCTGGATCAGGTGCCTTTTGGCCATATCGGCGAAGTCCAGGCGTTCGGTTGCAGACATGGTTTCGACATTGCGGATAGCTGCCATTGCGAGCCTCTTTTTGTATCACTTCAAGCGTCTGAATTTGATTGGAGAATAGCATCATATTGAATGGACGTTCAATCAGATTCGAACGATGGGTGCTTGCATTCCGTCAACAATTGCGCTCATCATGGGAAACGGAACGGAAGAGGCGGAAAGCCGGAGAGCTGCCATGCGTCGCTTGCTGCAATACGCCCGTTGTCGCGCCGAACCCGGGGAGGGGCGCTGATGGCGATGACTGTTGATCGATCAGCCCGCGCGGCGATCAGTGACCCGCCTGCAAGGCCGTCATGGCTGCGCGGCGAAGAAGCGGCCGGGCTTGCTCTCATTTCACCGACGGCCCTTTACGCCCTGTTCCTGCTGGGCATTCCGATCCTCACGGTCTTTGCCTACAGTTTCTGGACGCAGAACTACCTGGAGATCGATCGCAGCTTCACCTTCGAGAACTACCGCGTCGCCCTGACGGAGCCAATCTACCGCGATCTGCTGCTGCGCTCGCTGGCCATCTCTCTTGTCGTATCCGTCGTGACGGTCGTCGTTTCCTATCCGGTCGCCTGGTTCATCTCCTTTCACGGAGGGCGTCACAAGAACCTGCTGCTCTTCCTGATCACGGTGCCCTGCTGGACGAGTTACCTGCTCAGGGTCATGTCCTGGAAGATGATCCTCGGTTATCAGGGGGTCCTGAACACAGGGCTGATGTCGCTCGGCATCACCAACGAGCCGATCGCTTCGCTTCTCTACAATTCCAATGCCGTGGCGATCACGCTGGTCCATAGCTGGGCCGCTTTCGCGATCCTGCCGATTTACGTGTCGCTCGAAAAGATCGACCGTTCCCTGGTCGAAGCGGGGCGGGACCTCGGTGACGGGCCAGTGCGCAGCTTCCTGCGTGTCGTCCTGCCGCTCTCCATGCCGGGGGTCGTGTCTGCTCTGCTCATCGTCATGATCCCGACCGTCGGCGACTATGTCACGCCACGCCTCGTCGGCGGCAAGGACGGGGTAATGATTGCCACCGCTATTCAGGCACAGTTTGGCAAGGCGGCCAACTGGCCGCTGGGGGCCGCCTTGTCGGTCACCACGATGGTGATCGTCACGTTTATGGCTGGCGCCTGCGCGCTGTTGCTGAAACTTGCGGCGAGGCGGATCCGATGAGCCTGCTCAAACCTTCCCGCTGGCGCGTGCTGCCGGTCTATATGGCGCTCTATCTCGGGTTCCTCTACCTGCCGATCCTGCTGCTTCCGGTCTTCTCCTTCAACAATGCCGCAGCCCCGCGCTTCCCGCTCGCCGGCTTTACGACGAAGTGGTACGCCTCGCTCTGGGGCAACCGGGAAATGCTGGATGCGGCCTTCAACAGTCTCGTCGTCGGTATCTGCGTGTCGGTCCTGTCGACCGGGCTGGCGATCTGCGCGGCCCGGGCGGTGACGCGCTACCGCTTTCGAGGGCGCAGCGCGGCCCATGGCCTGATCATGGCGCCGTTGTTCCTGCCCGAGATCATCGTTGCCGTTTCACTGCTGATGATTGTGCTTCAGGTCGGTGCGGAGCTCTCGCTCTTGACCGTCATCCTCGGCCAGGTGGTCTTCTGCCTGCCCTATTCCATGGCTGTCCTGATGGCCGGTTTTGACGGCTTCGACCGGTCGCTGGAGGAGGCCTCGCTCGATCTCGGTGAAACCGCTTTCGGCACGTTCAGAAGGGTTACCCTGCCGGTGGTGGCGCCGGCCATCCTGTCCAGCCTTCTGGTCTCCTTCACCATCTCGCTCGACGAATTCCTGCTTGCCTTTTTCCTGTCGGGCACCGAGCCGACGCTGCCCGTCTACATCTGGGGGCAATTGCGTTTCGCCGCCAAGCTTCCGGGCGTTCTGGCGCTCGGCAGCATCATGCTTGCCTTGTCCATCTGTCTGCTCGCCGCAGCCGAGCTCTTGCGGCGGCGCACCGAGCGGCAGCTTTCTGCAGGAGCTGCAACCCATGTCTGATACGCCGATGATCGAGATTTCAGGAGTAAACAAGTTCTACGGGATCTATAAGGCGTTGACCGAAGTCTCGCTCGATATCCCCGCCGGCGAGTTCTTCTCGCTGCTCGGCCCGTCCGGCTGCGGCAAGACGACGCTCCTGCGCTCGATCGCGGGTTTCGAGACACCGAGTTCCGGCGACATCAGGATCGACGGCCAGTCGGTGATCGGGGTCCCGCCAAACCGTCGACCGACCAATATGGTCTTCCAGAACTACGCCATCTTCCCGCATCTCAATGTCGAGGAGAATGTGTCCTACGGCCTGAAGCGCCTGAAACTCGGCACGACAGAAGAGCGTCGTCGCGTACGCGATGCGCTCGACCAGGTGCGCCTCGGCCATCTCGGAAAACGACGCGGTCATGAACTGTCCGGTGGCCAGCGGCAGCGCGTCGCCCTCGCCCGGGCACTGGTGCTGCGTCCCAAGGTGCTGCTGCTCGACGAGCCGCTCTCGGCGCTCGACAAGAAACTGCGCGAGGAGATGCAATCCGAATTGCGCGCCCTGCAGAAGGCCGTGGGCATCACCTTTGTCCTGGTGACCCACGACCAGTATGAGGCGCTGGCGCTGTCCGATCGGATCGCCGTCATGTTCGGAGGGCGTATCGCCCAGGTAGCGACGCCGAAGGAATTGTACCAGCATCCTCTGACGCGGCTGACGGCTGATTTCCTGGGCGGCATGAACTTCCTGTCGGGCAAGGTTGTCGAGAATGCAGGGGCCATCCTGTCCGTGGAGACAGAACGTTTTGGCCGGCTGCGCATAGTTGCTGCGGCCTCGGGCGGTCGACCGGGTGACAGGATAACGCTTGGTATCCGGCCTGAACGGCTGCGTCTTTTGTGGGATGGCGAGCGCGCCGACCACGAATTGCAGGGCAGGGTCACGAACCGGGCCTATTTCGGCGAGACGACGCACCTGTCTGTCCGCGTTGATGGGCTGGAGCAGCCGCTTTCCATGGTCGAGACGAATACCTACGGCGCCGACGACCTTCCGATCGGCGAACCGATCCGGCTCGCCTATGACCCGGACGCTTTCGTCGCACTCGCAGATGATGAGACTGAGGATCGGATTCGCAAGGTCGACTGATCGCAGGGGCCAGATCCGCTCAGCCGCCGTAGCGCCCCAGCTTTTCGAGCCAGTTTGCGCCGATGCGATAGCGCCGCAACACGTCTGCAGGGTCTTCTGAATCGAGACGGGCGAGATAGCGGTAGACTTCCAGTGTTTGGGCGTCCATCTCGCCGCGACCATAGAAATACATCGCCGCACCGTAGCGGGCGCGTCCGGACCAGTCGATGCCCGGCGGGAGCGTGATGATCTCCCATTGCACGAGAGCCTCGCTGTCCGGTTCCTTTTCCATGGCCCTGGCCTCAGAACCGGCCCGGCGGCGTGGCCGTTCGCCGGTCCAGCCTGATGAAGGGGCGCGGCACGATCTTGGCGCGCTTCATCATCTTTTGATACTGCAGTTCCCGCAGCGCATAGATTTCCACCCAGAGATCGTCGAGAATGCGTTCGCCATAGGGGCGGGCGAGCGTGGCGATCGCAATGTTGCGCTTGGCGAGCGGCGACCAGATGCCAGCGGTGACGATACCGGCTTCGCGGGTCCTGCGATGGTAAATGAGGGCATGCTCGGCGGCGACGTTTCCCTCGATTTCGAGCCCCACAAGAATGTGCTTCAGCGATTTCCTCTTCCTCGCCTCGAGGATGGCGTCGCGGCCGTTGAAGAAGGGCTTTTCTGGATCCACCAGCCAGTCGAGGCCGATTTCGTCGGGCAGCCGCTCCCGGTCGGGACGCAAGGCGGTCTCCGCGGTGGTGAAATCGGCATTGGCGACGATGAAGCCGGCTTCGATGCGGGCGCGATTGAGCGCGCCGTATCCGATTGCCTGAAGGCCGAACTGCTGGCCGGCATTCCAGATCCGGTCCCACAGCGACAGCGCAATATCCGCGGGCGCGAAAAGTTCGTAGCCGAGGTCGCCGGTGAAGCCGGTCCGGGAGATGACGATCTCGCGACCGTTGTGATCGAAGCCCGCCAGTTGAAATGGCCGAAGGCTCCCGACGCTTGAAAATCCTGCGGCGTCGAGCACCGAAAAGCTGGTCGGCCCCTGGAGGGCGACCGCGGCCAGTGTTTCGGTTTCCTCTTCTATCGTCACGTCGAAGCCATTGGCGCTGTCGGTGAGCCAGGGCAGGTGGCGCTCCTGGCAGCAGAGGCGGAAGTCCGTCTCTGCCAGTCGGAAGAGGGTGCCGTCGTCCAGCACGTGACCGTGATCGTCGCACCATGCGGTATACTGAACCCGGCCCGACCGCAGCTTGCGCACGTCGCGCAGCGTCACGCGGTTGAGGAAGCGTTCGGAACCGGCACCACGGATGCGGTATTTGACCATCGGCGAGATGTCGAACAGGGCGGCCGTGGAGCGGATCGCGAAATATTCGAGTTCGTCGTCGAAGACCGAGTGCGGTGCCTTGTAGCCCGCCCAGGAATACCAGTCGTTGGTGGTCGACAGTGCCTGGATGCGGGGATGGAACGGCGTTTCGAGACGCGGCGCTGTGATGTGTAGATGTTCGGCGCGGCGCTTGGCGGGATCGAGGTTCATCGTTTGTCTCCGGCAAGAATGTGGCGCGCTGACAGGAGGCCGGGCAGGCCGGAAATGCCGCCGCCGGGATGCGCCCCGGCACTGGCAAGGAACAGCCCCTGGAGTGGCGTGCTGTAGCGCGAGGCGGCGTGCACGGGTCGGTTCACCAGAAGCTGGTCTGCCTGCAATTCGCCATGGTGCCAGTGCCCGCCGGGCATGTGGTAGGTGGTTTCGATATCCTGTGGCGCCATCACGCGCGCGGCGCGAACAGTACGGCCAATGCCCGGCGCATGGCGTTCCAGGACGGCAAGGGCCGAGGCCTCAAGTCGGCTTCGCCCACGCTCCCACCCCTCCTTAAGCGCATAGGGCGCGAAGGGGATGAGGGCCGACAGCGTCGCGGCACCCGACGGGGCGAGCGAGGGCTGCGCCAAGCTCGGCAGCATCACCTCCATCACCGGATCTGCCGGCAGCTCGCCGTATTTGGAGGGATTGAAGGCGGTTTCTACATGCTTCAATGACCGGCCGATCACCAGTCGGCCGGTGAGTGCGTCCTCCGGCACTCCGGTGAAAGACGGCGGCGCATCGAGGGCGATGTCGAGCCGGGCGACATTGCCCAGTGATCGGATATTGCCGATGGCGCGGCGGAACCCGGTGCCGATCTCGGCGGCGTCGACGAGGGTGAGGAAGGTTGTTTTTGGATGAATGGCGGCGACGATGATCGGTGCCGTTAACGTCTCGCCGCTTTCCAGCACGACGCCGCTGACGACACCCCGGTCGGCCAGGATGCTGGCGACGGGAGCACCGGTTCTGATAGTCACCCCCGCCTTCACCGCACCGCCGACAAAGGCTTCGCCTAGTGCGGCTAAGCCGCCCTCGGGCACGAATTGACCGCCCACGCGACCGTTCGCCTCGCCCGTCAGGCGGTAGTAGAGGCCGAGCAGGGAGGTCGGAGAGCGCGGACCAAGCTGGACGCCGAGTGTGGCGTCGAAGGCGATTAGCGCCTTCATGCGATCGTCGGTCAGGTATTCGTCGCCGATATCGGCGACATTCATCAACAGCATGCGCAGGAAGTCCCGGCCTTCCTCGCGCCCCCTGAAAAGGAGAGCGAGACCTGCCGACCCCAGCGCGGCAAGATCTGCAATCCCGACATTCTTGAGCGGCGGAGGCGTACGCTTGAGGAAGCGTCGCAGGATCCCGGCCTGTGAAACCAACGTGTCGCGCAGGAGCCTGAACCGGTCTGCCTCGTCCCCTGAGACGCCTTTGATCCGTTCGCCATAGGCACCCTCCAGAATGGCGGGCTCTACCCGTTCAGACAGCACCACGGTCGGAACGTCCCGCCCGCCCGCCAAGTTCTCGGCCAGGGCCAGAAGCTTCGCTACATCCGGATCCAACTGGTTGACGATCTGTGCGGGACCGTTCGCCTGGAAGCCGGGATGGAAGGTATCACCGCGCAGGGCACCGCCGGCCTTCTGATGCGCCTCCAGAACCACCACCTTACGTCCGCTGCGGGACAGCGCTGCTGCCGCTGTCAGCCCGTTGTGACCGCCACCGATCACGATCGCATCAAATGACGTCATGGGCCCTACTCACATGTTGTCGGCCAAGCTTGAGGTCGCGCAGGATTTCCACGGCGGCGTTGCGTCCCGGAGCGCCCATGACGCCGCCACCGGGGTGTGTCGACGACCCACAGATATACAGGCCCTTTACCGGGCTGCGATATTGGGCATAGCCCGGCACAGGCCGGTTGAAGAGGAGCTGATCGAAGGTCAGTTCGCCCTGGAAGATATTGCCTTCCGTCAATCCGACCTCCGCCTCGATTTCGCGCGGGGTGCGCACTTCCATGTGAAGAATGCGGTCCCGGAAACCCGGCGAATAGGTGGCAATCTGACTGACGACCGTTTCGGCGAAGGCATCGCGGTCAGCATCCGTCCAGTCCCGCCCCTCGACCTTCGGCGGGCAATATTGCACGAAGCAGCTCATGAAATGCTTGCCGGGCGGAGCCATGGTCGGATCCACCGTGGTCGGGATCATCATGTCCACGAAGGGATCGGCCGACCAGCGCCCGTCCTTCCAGTCGTCATAGCCGCGCTCCATACGCTCTACGCTGTCGGTGAAGTGCATGTCGCCGCGAATGCAGGTGGAGCCTTGCGGCAGGGCCGGAAACTCAGGCAGGCTGTCGAGGGCAATATTGAGCTTGCCCGACGAGCCGCGCATCTTGAAATGGCGGACGCGGTGCACGAAGCGCTCCGGCAGGTCCTTTTCCTCGACGAGCTTGAGAAACGTACGTTTCACATCGGCATTGGAGACGATCGTGCGGCCGCGCACCTCCTCGCCGTCGGCCAGCACGACGCCGGTCGCTTCTCCGCCGCGCGTCAGGACCTTTTCGACATCGGCGCCGGTGCGGATCGTGCCGCCGGACGCCTGGAAAGAGCTCGCAAGCGCCCGGCTGATCGCGCCCATGCCGCCACGGGCATAGCCCCAGGCGCCGACCGATCCGTCGACTTCGCCCATATAGTGGTGCAGCAGGACGTAAGCCGTGCCCGGCGACATCGGCCCGAGCGCTGTGCCGATGATGCCGGAAAGGGCCAGATAGGCCTTCACCACATCAGTCTCGAAATACTCATCGAGGAAGTCCGATATGGACATGGTCCAGAAGCGCAGGGTCGCGGCCATTTCGGCTGCGGAAAAATTTCCGAAGCGCTTGGCAAGGAAGAGAAGTTCACCGATGTCACGCGGCTTGAAAGAAAAAGGATCTGGCGCCGTGCGCATCAAAAGCGGCTGGATGAAGCGGCACTGGCGGGTGACGTCGCGGGCATAACGCTCGTAGGCTTCCGCGTCATGCCTCGACCAGCGGGCGAATTCACGCCGGTGGCTGTCATGATCCCGGTAGGAGGCCAGATAGTCGCCATCACGGGTGAAGACCGCACCGCCCTCGTAGGAAATGATCTGCAGTCCATGTTTCGACAGCTCGAGATCGCGCATGATCTCGGGCCTGAACAGCGAGCAGACATAGGAACAGTTGGAATAGACAAACCCGGGCGTCAGTTCGCGGCTGGTGGCCGCTCCGCCCACCCAATCGTTCTTTTCCAGCACGACGACATCGAGCCCGGCCTTTTGCAGATAGCAGGCTGCGACGAGGCCGTTGTGCCCACCGCCGATCATCACCACGTCATGGGTCTTCATGCTGCCCCCAATCATGCGTTTCTCCAAAAGTGAATGAAAAACGAATGCTTGTCCATCCATGTTGAATGAACATTCAGCAAGTTTGTTGTAAAACTCAAAGAAGATGCTACGGTGTTATGGATAAAAGGACGGTCAGGATGGCTGAGTTTGTGGTGGGGCATTTATGGAAAAAGGGCAGGGCGGACGATCGCGTGTTCCAGTCTCATTTTACTCGCATCATTTCCAAGAAGGTTCTTGACAGTGATGGCTGTCGTCACGCTCATCTCAAGTCTGATGAACCGGGTGCGCGGCGATGATGTCTGAGCACGCGGACGGCTACGTTCGGAACTGGACCCAGAGCATGAAGTTGATAGACGCCCTCCCGGATGCGGGAGTTCCCGGAGACAGGAAGGGCCGCAAGGCCTCCAAGGAAACCCGCCAGCAACAGCTCATCGAGGCGACGATCGATTCGCTGGCAAAGCGTGGCTATGCGGAAACGACGCTTGCCAACGTGGCCGATGGGGCCGGTCTGTCGCGCGGCATCGTCAACTTCCACTTCGAAAGCAAGGAGCGGCTTCTGATTGCCACGCTGCAGTTCATGGCGGACGAGTATGCCGGCCACTGGATGGGGGCGTATGAGAAAGCCGACCCATCGGCCGCGGCCAAGCTCTGGGCACTCGTTGCCGCTGATTTCGATCGCAAGCTCACCACGCGGCGAAAGCTTGCGGCTTGGTGCGCCTTCTGGGGCGAGGCGAAGTCGCGGCCGACCTACCAGGCGCTCTGCGGTGCGCGGGATGCCAGATATCAGCAGCTGTTCGAGGATCTCATCACGGCATTGAAGGCGGAAGGTGGCTATTCCTTCGAACCTCAGGCGACGACGCTTGCTTTATGCGCCACGCTCGAGGGCTTGTGGTGGCGCCTGATGATGAATGACGGCCTGACGCGCGAAGCGGCGCATGCGGCGGCCGTCGAGATCCTGGTCGGACTTTTCCCGCGGCACATGACCCGCGAGGGTCCCGACCCGACATAACAACCCAGACCCAGGAGACCGGCATGAAGCCCAAAACTGCATTACGACTGTCCGTCCTGCTTTCCGGTCTCCTGGCAAGCGTCGCACCTCCCACGGCAGCGGCGGCCGACACGATCGTCGTGTTCGACTGGGCCGGTTACGAGGATCCCGCTTTCCACCCCACCTATACGGCGAAGTTCGGCAGTGAGCCCGATTTCTCCTTCTTCGGTGACGAGGAGGAAGCTTTCCAGAAACTGCGCTCCGGTTTCACGGCAGACCTCGCCCATCCCTGTTCACAAAGCGTTGCGAAATGGCGAGACGCAGGCCTGCTGGAGCCGCTCGACACGTCCAAGCTTGCCAATTGGAACGACGTCCTGCCCGGCATCAAGGCGATGAAGGGGCTGATGACCGCCGATGACGGTGCGGCCTATTTTCTGCCCTTCGAATGGGGGAATACGGTGCTGACCTATCGCACAGATACGGTGAAGCCGGAGGATGTCGCCTCGCTCAAGGCCTTTGCCGATCCGAAGTTCAAGGATCGCGTGTCGATCGGCGACAATGTCGATGATGCCTATGCGCTGGCGAGCCTGGCGATCGGGGTGAAAGACTGGACCACGCTGACGGACGAGCAGTTCAAGCAGGCGTCCGACTTCCTGCGCGCAGTGCACCAGAATGTTCGCCTCTACTGGACGGACAATACCGACCTGAGCCAGGCCATGGCCGGCGGCGAGGTCGATCTCGCCTGGGCCTGGAACGAGACGGCGACGACACTTGCCGCAGACGGCGTACCCGTCGCCATGAACAAGGACACGACGGAAGGCATTTCCACCTGGGTCTGCGGCTATGTCCGTCTCAAGGGCGGCGCAGGCAGCGAGGATCAGCAATATGGCTTCCTCAACGCCATCACCGATCCTGCCATCAGCAGCTACATGGTTGAAAACTGGGGCTACGGGCATTCGAACGCCAAAGGCATGGCCGCAGTCGATGCGAAGATCCTGGCCGACAAGGGATTTGCCGACATCGACAAATTCACAGACAGCACCCTGTTCCAGTCGCCAATGCCCACCGAGCTGCGTCAGCGCATGATCGCCGAGTTCGAGAAGATCAAGTCGGGCTATTGATCGTCGCGCCGGTGCGCGTGAAATTGCACCGAAATGGGGCTTTGATGCAATTTTGGTGGTCAGGGGGCTATCCGGCGCCGATGACGCGGGCCTGAAGGAGGTCGATTTTTCCTCGCCCGTACATCTGGCGTTTTACAAGCTTCAGCTTAGTGATCTGCCCCTCCGTCTGTCCATTTTACCACCGCGAATTGATCGCGGCACTCACGGCTGCCCGGTCTTTGGCGACACCATTGGCGAAGGCCGCGACCAAGCTTGATCGGGCGCGTTCCAACCACGGTTCGAGATCGGCGAGAGATTTCTTGCGGATCATGGCTTGGAAAGCGGCGACGACTTCCCGCGCTTCGACGAGTTGCGGCACACCGCCTTCAATCGCGGCAACCGTAGCGGTCTGAGACTTGGAGAGATCGTCGCGACCGATGGTCATGAGGCGTGCGACTGTTCGTGCCGACGGCGTCCGGCTCAAGGGCTCGCAGTCCATCTTTTCCGCCTTTCGTCGACGCGTCGCCCATTCGGTTACGACGCGAAGGCAGCCATGGAATCCCTGGCGCGTAAGCTCTCGCCACAACTGTATGCCATTGCGGTGACCGGCACTCCACTGGGCGTCGAGCCATGGCAGATAAACTTCAAGCGAGTTCTCCCGCACGCGGAACACGTCGGAGCGCTGACCGCGTAACACCCGCCTGACGAGGCCGCGACTGTGCCCGGTGCGACGAACGATATCTTTGATTGCAACACCGGACTTGGCCAAGTCCAGAATAGCTGCGTTCGTGTCTTCTCGATGAAGATATCCCTGATATTGGTTCCGCTCAGCGGCCGTCAGCAGGTCCGGATTGATCGTTGCGGACCCGATCGCTGTTCTGATCTGTCGCATGGATTTGCGGACGGCGTCGAGGAACGCCCGACTGGCGTTTTCCATCAAGTGCCATCGATCGGCCACCTGGGTTGCTTTCGGCAGTGCCTTGGCTGCAGCAAGGGCGTAGGCGCCACCGCGGTCGCGGGCAACAATACTGATCTGTTACTGATCCGAAAGCCAGGCCTGAGCGATTGCCGGCTCTCGGTCCGGCAGAAGTGCAATGGTTTTGCGCCGTTCGAGATCGCAGATGATCGTCCCGTAGCGCTGGTTGCGCTGCCAAGCCCAGTCGTCGATGCCGATCACCGTCGACGGAACGAAACGCGGGGTGCCGCGCCGTCGGACGACACGCAGCAAGATATCGTTGCTGATCGGCACCATCAGTCTGCGGGCGATAGTCGCCGCCGGTCGCCCACCCAAAGTGGTCTGCCAGACATGGTTGGGGTATTCCGGCCGAAGCCGGATGCACGAGCTGTCGTTCAGCCAGAGCCGACCGCGCTTGGTTTGCTTGCCGGGAACTTTCAGCCCCTCACGCCGCCATATCCGCTCGACCCGTTTGACGTTCACGATCCAACCCGCCTGGTGCAGCATCGCCGCGATGCGACGATACGGGTGCTGAAGCCGATGGATGCAGTTGCACCGCTAGGGGCAGCTTCGGTGACAAACACTAGGATGGACCGTAGGACCACCCAGATTTCTACTTCACGCCAGCTTCAAATGGGTGTTGAGAGGGCTTTGACAGCCCATCCGGAAAACCGAAAATTCCGGTTTCGCGTGTCAAAATTCCGATTTCGCGCGGCAAGCTACAGCGCGGCAAGCTACATCGAGGAAAAAACGATGAAAAAACAACGTCAAAAGACAGAAATGGTAGGCCCGGAGGGACTCGAACCCCCAACCAAGCGGTTATGAGCCGCCGGCTCTAACCATTGAGCTACAGGCCCAGCCCGGCACTGGGTGCCGTCGGGCGGGCAATGGTCATCCCGCTCCGTGGCGAAGGCTCTAACGCAAATTCTACGGAGCGACAAGCCTTTGCCGCAATGGCTTCACAATCACGCGTCATCAATGACTTGGACGGGCATTCAACCGGGCCGTGAAGAGCAATATCGGCCGCACGGTACGGATCCGAGGGAAAAAGGAAACATTCCACATGCTGAGACATACACGCGCTCTTGCCCTGGCTGCAGCGCTTTCGAGCACAGCTTTCATGCTCACTTCTGTCGTGCCGGCCTTTGCGGCGGAGGCAGAGAGGCGCGAGGCGACGATCATGGTGTCGGGCGAAGGCGAAGCCGCGATCGCGCCGGACATGGCGCTGGTTTCGCTGAGCGTCGTGCGCGACGCGGCGACCGCAGGCGAGGCCCTGAGCGCCAACAGCGCGGCCATGGCCGAGGTGCTTGCCAGCCTCACGGGACAGGGCATCGCCGAGAAGGATCTGCAGACGACGGATTTCTCCATCCAGCCGAAATATCGCCAGCAACCAACCGATGGCACTGGCTTCGAGGCGCCGGAAATCGTCGGCTACAGCGTATCGAACGGGCTGACCGTTCGTGTGCGTGATCTTGCCAAGCTCGGCGGGTTGATCGACCAGGCGGTGAAGCTCGGCGTCAACCAGGGCGGCAATATCGTCTTTTCCAATGACGATCCGGCTGCTGCGATCGAGTTGGCGCGCAAGGCGGCTGTCGCTGAAGCGGCGGCCAAGGCGAAGACATTGTCGGAGGCGGCCGGCGTCAAGGTCGGTCGCGTCATCGACATTTCGGAGAACTTTTCCCGGCCGATGCCGATGATGATGTCGGCCGCAGCGCCGATGGCCAAGCGCATGGACGAGGCCGTGCCGGTGGCTGCCGGCGAGAATCGCTACACGGTTACGGTCAACATCACGTATGGGATCGAGCAGTAAGTCCTGCCAAAGTCATAAGATCGGAAAGGCCGGAGGGAAACCTCCGGCCTTTTGCGTTTGTCGACCTTTCGCGAGGCTCAAACCGCGAGAGGGTATTCCCGGATGACCTTGGTGAGGCTGCCCTCGGCCGGAAACAGCGGGATGAGGCAGGCCTGCAAGGCGTGGTAGATGTCGCCCTTGCCGGGGAAGAGATTGTTTGCCGGCATGCCGTCCTCGGTCAGTTCCTCATGCCAGCCGCCGAATTGCCGGTCGAGGCTGTTGTTGGCAATATAGTTCCAGATGCGGCGGTAGCTTTCCTCGTGAAACTCGCTTTCCTGGTGCTGGTTGAGGAAATGGGCGGCGCCTGCGCCCTCGCAGAGCGGCCACCAGAGCTTGCCGGTCTTTTCCGGCACATTGGCCCAGTCGAGCGTGTAGAAGAAGCCGCCCTTGTCCTTGTCCCAGCCGAGCGCCATGGACTGGAAGAAAAGGCCACGGGCTGCCTCCGGCATCCAGTCATGGCGCTTGCCGTCGAGGGTCCACAGTTGCATCAGCAGCCTTGCCCATTCCAGCCAGTGGCCTGGCGTGGTGCCGGCGGGACGGAACATCTCGTTTGGGTGATAGTAGTCGCGGTCGACCACCCATTGCTCGTCAAAATGCTCGGCAACGCGGAAGGCTTCCTCGCGGGCGCGGCGGTTGATCACGAGGTCCGCAATGCTTGTCGCCTTGTCGAGATAATGGCGCTCGCCGGTCGCTTCGAAGGCGGCCATCAGGGATTCGGTCAGGTGCATGTTGGAGTTCTGGCCGCGGTAGCCGGCCACGGGCTGCCAGTCGGCAGAGAATTCCTCGGCGATGGCGCCATGATCCGCTTCCCAGAAGCGGGTTTCGATGACTTCGGTGATATCGGCCAGCATGCGGTCGGCCAGCGGATGACCGATGGTCTTTGCCGACGAGGCCGCGAGCAGGACGAAGGCGTGGCCATAGCCCTGCTTGGAGGCATCGGCGGCACCATTGTCGTCGGCCTGCCAGAAATAACCGCCATGGGTTTCGTCGCGATGCCTGTCCCAGAGATAGCGCATGCCGTGATCGACGACATCGGCTGAACCCGGGCGACCGAGCAGGTCGCCGATGGCAAAACAATGGACCATGCGGGCGCTGGCATGGATACCGCGGGCGGGGTTGTCGATCGACAGCGGCTTGCCGTCGCGGGACAGGTCATAGAAGCCGCCCTTCGGGTTGATGGCGGCGGTCTGGAAGAAATCGAACAGGCCGTTGGCCTGGCTCAGCAGCCAGTTGCGGTGATAGGGCCGGTCCGACCAGAGGGCTGCGAGCGGCTGGGTTGCGCTGATGTCCGACATGATATCCTCCCGAGACTTAAATCGTTTCAGGTCTATAGCCGATCCGGCCGGGCTTTGTCATGACAGGAAGTCAACTGCCAACAGGGCATTCGAATGTTGACATAAAGATATCTTTATGTGATCTGACGGCTGTCGCATTTGAAGTAAAGGAATTCGCTTATGCTCGATTCACTGTTCGGCCAGTACGGCGCCAATCGGGACGGAGACGAAATCCTGAAAGCCCTGCAACAGGCGGCGCGTGAGCGTATTCTGGTGCTCGACGGTGCCATGGGCACCGAGATCCAGGGTCTGGGGCTGAACGAGGATGATTTCCGCGGCGAGCGCTTCATCGGCTGCGCCTGCCATCAGCAGGGCAATAACGACCTTCTCATCCTGTCGCAGCCGCAGGCGATCGAAGACATCCATTTCCGCTATGCGATGGCGGGCGCGGATATCATCGAGACCAATACGTTTTCCTCGACCAGCATCGCCCAGGCCGATTATCAGATGGAAGGCGCCGTCTACGACCTGAACAAGCAGGGCGCCCATGCGGTGCGCCGGGCGGTCCTGCGCGCCGAACGCGAGGACGGCAAGCGCCGCTTTGTTGCCGGTGCCATCGGGCCGACCAACCGCACGGCGTCGATTTCGCCGGACGTCAACAATCCCGGTTATCGCGCCGTCTCGTTCGACGATCTCAGGCTTGCCTATGGCGAGCAGATCGACGGATTGATCGACGGTGGTGCCGACCTGATCCTGATCGAGACGATCTTCGATACGCTGAACGCCAAGGCCGCGATCTTCGCCTGCCACGAGCGCTTTGCCGCCAAGGGCATCCATCTGCCGGTGATGATTTCCGGCACGATCACCGACCTGTCGGGCCGCACGCTGTCGGGCCAGACGCCGTCGGCCTTCTGGAACTCGATCTCGCATGCAAAGCCGTTTGCCGTCGGTCTGAACTGCGCGCTGGGCGCCGACGCGATGCGTCCGCATCTGCAGGAACTGTCGGGCATTGCCGACACATTCATCTCTGCCTATCCGAATGCCGGCCTGCCGAACGAGTTCGGCAAATACGACCAGGATCCCGAGGAAATGGCAACTCTGGTGGCGGGCTTTGCCGACGAAGGCATCGTCAATGTCGTCGGCGGCTGCTGCGGCTCGACGCCGGAGCATATCCGTGCGATCTCGGAAGCGCTGGCCGGCAAGACGCCGCGCCGGCCGGCCGAACACCGGCCGTTCATGTCGCTGTCGGGGCTCGAGCCCTTCGTGCTGACCAAGGACATTCCCTTCGTCAATGTCGGCGAACGCACCAATGTCACCGGTTCTGCCAAGTTCCGCAAGCTGATCACCGCCGGCGATTATTCTGCCGCCTTGGTGGTCGCCCGCGAGCAGGTGGAAAACGGCGCGCAGATCATCGACATCAACATGGATGAAGGTCTGATCGATTCGGAAAAGGCGATGGTCGAGTTCCTCAACCTGATCGCTGCCGAGCCGGATATCGCCCGCGTTCCCGTGATGATCGACTCGTCGAAATTCCAGATCATCGAGAGCGGCCTGAAATGCGTTCAGGGCAAGTCGGTGGTCAACTCGATCTCGCTGAAGGAAGGCGAGGAGAATTTCATTGCGCAGGGCCGGCTGATCCGCAGTTACGGTGCTGCTGTCGTGGTCATGGCCTTCGATGAGACCGGCCAGGCAGACACATATGAGCGCAAGGTCGAGATCTGTTCGCGCGCCTACAAGATCCTGACCGAAGAAGCCGGTTTCCCGCCGGAAGACATCATCTTCGACCCGAACATCTTTGCTGTCGCGACCGGGATCGAGGAACACAACAATTACGGCGTCGATTTCATCGAGGCGACACGCACGATCCGCGAACGCATGCCGCTGGTGCATATTTCCGGCGGCGTATCGAACCTGTCATTCTCGTTCCGCGGCAATGAACCGGTGCGCGAGGCGATGCATGCGGTGTTCCTCTACCACGCCATTCAGGCGGGCATGGATATGGGCATCGTCAATGCCGGTCAGCTGGCGGTCTATGAGAGCATCGATGCCGACCTGCGCGAAGCCTGCGAGGACGTGGTGCTCAATCGCCGCGCCGATGGCACCGAGCGGCTGCTGGAGATTGCCGAACGCTATCGCGGCACGGGCGAGAAGCAGGCGCGTGTGCAGGACATGTCCTGGCGTGAGCAGCCGGTGGAAAAGCGGCTTGAGCATGCGCTGGTCAATGGTATCACCGAATTCATCGATGCTGACACCGAAGAAGCGCGGCTGCGCGCCGCCCGGCCGCTGCATGTCATCGAAGGGCCGCTGATGGCCGGCATGAATGTCGTTGGTGACCTGTTCGGTGCCGGCAAGATGTTCCTGCCGCAGGTGGTCAAGTCGGCCCGTGTGATGAAGCAGGCGGTTGCCGTTCTCTTGCCTTACATGGAAGAGGAAAAGCGCGCCAATGGCGGCACCGGCGAGCGCCAGGCGGCAGGCAAGATCCTGATGGCGACGGTGAAGGGCGATGTGCACGACATCGGCAAGAATATCGTCGGCGTGGTTCTCGCCTGCAACAATTACGAGATCATCGATCTCGGCGTCATGGTGCCGGCGACCAAGATCCTCCAGACCGCAATCGAGGAGAATGTCGACATCATCGGCCTGTCCGGCCTGATCACGCCTTCGCTCGACGAAATGGTGCATGTGGCGGCAGAAATGCAGCGCCAGGGCTTCCATGTGCCGCTGCTGATCGGCGGCGCGACCACCAGCCGCGTGCACACGGCGGTCAAGATCCATCCGCAGTATCAGGCGGGGCAGGCGGTCTATGTCACCGATGCCAGCCGCGCAGTCGGCGTGGTATCCTCGCTCCTGTCCAATGAGACACGCGACAGCACGATTGAGACCCTGCGTGGCGAATATGCCAAGGTGGCGGATGCGCATGCGCGTGCCGAAGCCGAAAAGCAGCGTCTGCCGCTGGCGCGTGCGCGGGCCAATGCCGTCAAGGTCGACTGGTCGCAGTACAAGCCGGTCAAGCCGAGCTTTACCGGCACCAAGATCTTCCAGGACTATGATCTTGCCGAACTGGCAAAATACATCGACTGGACGCCGTTCTTCCAGACCTGGGAGTTGAAGGGCCGCTATCCGGCCATTCTCGAAGACGAAAAGCAGGGCGAGGCGGCGCGTGCGTTGTTTGCCGATGCGCAGGCTATGCTTGCGAAGATCATTGATGAAAACTGGTTCCGCCCGCGTGCGGTCGTCGGCTTCTGGCCGGCCAATGCGGTGGGCGACGACATTCGGCTGTTTGCCGATGACGGCAGGACAGAGGAGCGGGCGACGTTCTTCACGCTGCGCCAGCAATTGTCGAAGCGTGATGGTCGGCCGAATGTCGCGCTGTCGGATTTCGTCGCGCCGGCTGACAGCGGCGTCGAGGATTATATCGGCGGTTTCGTCGTGACCGCGGGTATCGAGGAAGTGGCGATCGCCGAACGCTTCGAAAGGGCCAATGACGACTATTCCTCCATCATGGTCAAGGCGCTGGCCGACCGTTTTGCCGAAGCCTTTGCCGAGC
This sequence comes from Rhizobium sp. 18065, assembly GCF_902706095.1. GTDB lineage: Bacteria > Pseudomonadota > Alphaproteobacteria > Rhizobiales > Rhizobiaceae > Allorhizobium. Next base: position 542,015 of record NZ_CACSJP010000002.1, on the reverse strand, counting down.
GCATGCATGAGCGGGTGCGTCGTGAATTCTGGGGCTATGCAGCGGATGAGGCGTATTCTCCGGATCAGTTGGTGGCCGAGGAATATGCCGGCATTCGTCCGGCGCCCGGCTATCCTGCCCAGCCGGATCATACGGAGAAGGCGACGCTGTTTTCGCTGCTGGATGCGACGCAAGCAACCGGCGTGACGCTGACGGAAAGCTACGCCATGTGGCCGGGTTCATCGGTTTCGGGCATCTATGTCGGCCACCCGGACAGCTATTATTTCGGCGTTGCCAAGGTCGAGCGTGACCAGGTGGAAGACTATGCCGGCCGCAAGGGCATGGATGTGCGCGAGGTCGAACGCTGGCTTGGGCCGGTGCTGAACTATGTGCCGAAGGCGGATGCCTGAGGATTGAGTTGCCCCTCGTCCATTCCCTCTCCCCGCAGGCGGGGAGAGGTGCCGGCAGGCGGATGAGGGGTATCGCCATTCTGGACGGATGGCGGCTGCGCGGGGCGATGCTGCCTCACGCTTTGAACAAGGGCGCTCTGGAATTGATTCAGGTCGCGCCAGCATCTATTTGATAAATCAGAAAAAATCTATCAGGCGGTCAGTCTTAGCAGGATGGCCGTGGTGTCGTCCGACTGCTTGAAGCGGGGATATTGCAGGCCATCGGGATCTACATCGCGCTCGTAGTGGCGCAATTCGGCGACCAGTGAGCGCAGGCCGGTCGTTGCGGCGCGGCGGATCAGCGAGCCTGGATCATAGGCCTTGTAGAGGGCGACGAGGTCGGCGAGGCCGTCGGAGCAGAGGATGGCGGTCGCGCCGCCGCCATGCACCGGAACGTCACAGGTGAACAGATGTTCGGCTGCCTCCGGCACCACGCCGAAGGTCCAGGTCATGCCATTCGGCGTGTTCTGCAGTGCGCGGCCGCGGCGCAGATCCTCGAGCGTCGTCGGATCGGTGTTGGCGCTGCCGGAAGCGCCGATGCCGCCAAGTCGGGCGATGTGTTCAGCCGCCCGCTGCTGTTCCCATTCATAGGCGCCGGGGATCGGGATGACAAAGTCGCTTTGACCATCGTCATGCAGGATGTAGAGGGCGCTGTCCCCCAGGCCGAAATATTGGAAACCGGTCGGTGTGGCGCGCAGGCCCGTCAGGCTGCAGAGTGGCCAGGCATAGCGAGGTTGATCACCGGCAACGGCTTCGAAGGCCCGGCGTGCATCTTCGGAGATGGCGCGCAGGACGGATTTCGGATCGACCGTCGCATCCAGCCGTTGTTCCAGTTGCATGGCACCGAATTCGGCGATCCAGGCGGCATCGGAGCCGTAATGCTGCATGAATTGCCTATCGCCCAGACCGGTCGCACCATCAAAGATGAAGGCCGCATGGCGGTTATAGCCGAGGCGGTCTTCATTTGGCCGACCGTCCTTGCCGGGGTCGGAAATGCTGTCGATGATCGAGATTGTGGGCTGAAGGCTCATAGGGGCAGGTCCTGAAATACATGGCGGCAACGCAACGGTCAGAGTGGCAGATTCGCAATCGCTTGTTGCTGAAAAGGCGGACAAAATCCGATTTTTATCATGCGGCCTTGAAACGGGCCATGACGGCGGCGCGGTTCGGATCGGTGAGCACAATCGCTACTGCATATTCCAGCGCACTCAAGCTCGCTTCTTCCGGATAGATGACCTTGTTGGAGACAATTTCCTCCGGCAAGAGCTTGAAAACCCGGCTGTCTGTCGTCGCGCCACCATTGACGAGAAGATCAGCGGCCGCGATTTTCGGATCCATCAGGTGGTTGAGGAGGGCATAGGCCGCCGGTCTGTTCTGGGCCCCGGCCGGGATCGCATAGTAGTCAGTCCAGATCTCGCCGCCGTCCGATCCAAGACTGTAGCGGATCTCTTCCATGTCGCGGACCAGTTGTGCGGCGTCGTTGCTCCAGCACATGCTCAGCCAGGCGTCGCCGGCGCGCATGGCGGACTGGTAGTCGCTGTCGATCGCCAGCAGATGCGGCTTGACCTGCATCAACAGCTCTTCGGCCTTGGAAAGCGCGTCCGGATCGATCGAATTGAAGGGATAGCCGAGGGCGACAAGCGCGCCGCCGATCGTGGTCAACTGGTAGTCCTGAACGATTGTCCGGCCCGAAGCATCGCCCATGGCGGTGTCGAAGAAGCCGCGCCAACTGGTCACTTCATCAAGCTTGCGCCGGTTGTAGGCGATACCGGTTGTGCCGGTATTCTTGGGCACTGCGTGGAGCCTGGTGCGAAACATGGCCGGCGCGAGGTAGCGTTCGGGATTGGCGGCCGGATCAAAATTCGGCAGCGCGGCCAGATCGAGCGGTTCGATCAAGCCTAGGCCTGCATAGGGGGCGAGGGCATATTGTGTCGGTACGATGAGGTCCCAGGCCGCAGTCTGCGTCTGCATGCGCTGCATCATCACCTCGTTGGAGCCGATGATCTCGACCTTGACCGCGACGTCGTGCTGTTGCGAGAACTGCTCGAATGTTGCCGGATCGTGATAGTTCGGCCACGTTGCAATGCTGACGCTTTTGCCGAGGGAGCCTGCATTGGCTGGCGCCACGGCGGTTCGGTCGCCGCCGATAAGAAGACATGCAAAGCCTAGACCTGTGGCCTTCAGGAAGTGGCGCCGCGAAACGGATCCGCGCTTCAACCGCATCAATTGATTGATGAACCCGTCCGGATCGATTGGGGTGCCCTGCCTCGGCATGCTCATAGCGTTTGTGATCTCCGTCATGGCCGCACTGATGATCGTTCAAACTTTGTTCCGTTGCGTCAATTCATCATAAAAGAATTAACGGGGTTCGAAACGTCGGAAGGCATTTACTGTATCGCCGCCTGCTGTCGCCGAGCCGCACGACCGGGCGGGGAGGCGCGTGGCCGATTAAACGAAACGGTCGATAATGCTTATGCCGCTGTCCTTGAAACTATCCATTTCTGTCAGTGCCAGTGCTGCCTCATCGAGGCTGATACGCCGGCCGATCAGCTTTTCCGGCGCGAGTTTGCCGGACAGGATCATTTCCAGCATGGCATCGTAGCGCCAGGCCTGCATGCCGTGGCTGCCGTAGATTTCGAGCTCATGGCCGATGACACGCGCCATTGGAATCGCGGGCGTTGCATGTTCTCCCAGCATCAGGCCGACCTGGACGTGGCGTCCGCGCCGTCTCAGGTTGCTGATCGAATGGAAACAGGTCTGGGGATGGCCGAGCGCATCCACCGAAACATGGACGCCGCCGCCGGTTGCCTCGCGCACGGCCTCTACCAGATCTGGCACTTCGCGGCTGTTGATCGCAACCGTGGCGCCGAGTTGGCGGGCGATTGCCAGCTTGTCCTCGGCAATGTCGATGGCGACGACATTGGCACCGAGCGCATGACCGATCATGATCGCCGAAAGGCCGACGCCGCCGCAGCCATGCACGGCTAGCCATTCGCCGCCCTTTAGGCGCCCCTGATCGACGACGGCACGGAAAGAGGTGGCGAAGCGGCAGCCGAGACTGGCCGCCGTCTCATAGGTCATGCTGTCGGGCAGATACACGAGGTTCTGGTCGGCATAGTCGATGGCGACATATTCTGCGAACGAACCCCAGTGGGTGAAGCCCGGCTGAAACTGCTCCTCGCAGACCTGCTGGTTGCCGGAGCGGCATTCATGGCAGTGGCCACAGCCGGAAACGAAGGGAACGGTAACCCGGTCGCCGATCTTGAAGCGTCTTACATCGCGGCCGATCGCGGCAATGGTTCCTGCCAGTTCGTGGCCGGGTACATGCGGCAGGCGGATATCGGCATCGTGGCCCATCCAGCCATGCCAGTCACTGCGGCAAAGGCCGGTCGCCTTGACGGCGACGACGACACCGGATGGAGAGGGGGTCGGGTCGGGCAATGTGCTGACCTTCGGTGTTTCGCCGAAACGTTCGTAGAAAAGGGCGCGCATCGGTGTTTCCTCTCTGCCTGAATTTCCTCGGCGCGCATTGTGAATGCGCGCCGAAAAGTCCTTATCACCCGAAATGTCGGGTGTTCTAGTCCGCGAGCACGATCAGGCCGGACGGGTCGATCTTGACGCCGACCAGATCGCCGATCACCGGCGGCTTGGTGCCGGGATCGTTGAATGTGTCAAAGGAGATCGACTTTCCGGCCACTTCGACACGGGTGCGGATGACCGAGCCCAGGAACTGGCTGGATGTGACCTTGCCCCTGACGGTTGCTTCGCCATTGCCGGCAAGCGCGCCGGCTTCCGGGCGCATGGCGAGTTGCACGGTCGATCCGTTGACGGCGGGGATCGCGTCCTTGATCGCAAGGGTGGCGTCACCGATCGTCACAAGGCCGGCGGCCTGGTCGGTTACGATGGCTTCGAGGACGTTCAGTGTGCCGACGAAGGAGGCGACGAAACGGGTGGTCGGACGGTTGTAGATCTCGAAGGGCGTGCCGATCTGGTCCGCCTTGCCGGCGTTCATGACGACGATGCGGTCGGAGATCGACAGTGCTTCTTCCTGGTCGTGGGTGACGAAGACGGTGGTGATGCCGAGCTGCTGCTGGATATGGCGGATTTCCTCGCGCAGCGAGACGCGGATCTTGGCGTCGAGTGCTGAGAGCGGTTCGTCGAGCAGAAGCACCTGCGGCTTTGGAGCCAGCGCGCGGGCAAGCGCCACGCGCTGCTGTTGGCCGCCGGACAACTGGTAGGGATAACGCTCAGCCAGATGATCAAGATGAATCAGGGCCAGCATCTCCTTGACGCGTGCCTCGATGGCAGCCTTTGGCATGCCGGCGATCTTCAGGCCGAAGGCGACATTGTCGAAGACGTTCATGTTGGGAAACAGCGCATAGGCCTGGAACACCATGCCGATATTGCGCTGGTTCGGCTTCAGGTTTGTCTGGTCCTTGTTAGCGATTTCGATCGTGCCGCCGCTTGGCATTTCGAAGCCGGCGATCATGCGCAGGATCGTGGTCTTGCCGCAGCCCGACGGTCCAAGGAAGGAGATGAACTCGCCCTTGTCGATCGCCATGTTGAAGTCGTGAACGACCTTGGTCGGCCCGAAGGATTTCTGCAGTTTGGTGAGTGTGAGAAAGCTCATGAAGGTTCAGTCCTCAGGCCTGGCGAGGCGCGGTTTTCTGGAAACGGGAAACAAGCTGGATCAGTCCAAGGCAACCCCAGGTGATGCCGAAGGCGATGACCGCCAGGGCCGCAGGTTCATAGGCGCGGTTGGCGCCGAGCAACTGCATGTAAGGGCCGAAGGCCGGCTTGTTGAGAAGGGCGGCCATGGTGAACTCGCCGATGACGATGGCGAAGGTCAGGAAGGCGCCCGAGAGGACGGCGACAAGTACATTGGGCAGGATGATCTTGGAAATGATGGTGAACCAGCTGGCGCCAAGGCTTTGGGCTGCCTCGGTCAGGGTTCCGACATCAATGGTGCGCAAGCCCGTGTCGACGGCGCGGTACATATAGGGCAAGGACAAGGTGGCATAGCCGAACATCAGCAGGACATCGGTGCCGAGGGAGGAACCGGTGAGCGGCAGCCAGCTCGATGTGTTGTAGAGGCGGATATAGCCAAAGACGATGACGATGGCCGGAATGACCAGCGGCAGCAGCGTGACGAATTCGATGTAGGGACGCAGACCCGGCAGTTTGAGACGAACCCAATAGGCGGTGGGCACGATCAGGAAAATGCCGAACAGGATGGTGACCAGCGCCATGGTGACGGAATAGGTGAATGTCTCCTGGAAGCGCGGATCGCTCAGCACCTTGACATAGGCGTCGAACGAATATTCTCCGCGCCGCATCTTCAGCGAGAAGTTGGTCATGCCGATCAGCGGCAGGAAGAAATAGAGGAGGCCGAAAGTGAGGGCTCCCCAAGCCCAGAGACGTTTCATTTCAGCCACCTTTCACTGCGGGCGCGGAGCCAGATATAAAGTGCGTTCGCCACGCCGGTGACAACGATCATGCCGAAGGCCAGCGCATAGCCGAGATGCGGATCGCCAAGGACGTCGCCGCGGATCTGGGCAAACAGCAGGATCGGCACGATATTCAGCGAAGAGCCGGTCAGTGCGATCGCGGTTGCGACAGCGCCGAACGCATTTGCGAACAGAAGCGCCATGGTGCCCAGGAAAGAGGGCAGCAGGATCGGAAAGGCGACGAGGCGCCAGTATTGCGCATTGGTCGCGCCGAGGATCGAGGCTGCTTCGCGCCATTCCTTCTTCAATCCGTCCAGGGCCGGCGTGATGATCAGGATCATCAGCGGGATCTGGAAGAAGAGGTAGGTCAGCGTCAGGCCCCAGAACGACAGGAGGTTGAAGCCAAGCATGCGCAGGTCAACGCCGAGCTGGGTCTTCAGAAACACAGTGACCAGTCCAACCGGGCCAAGCGTTGCCAGAAAGGCGAAGGCGAGCGGTACGCCGGCGAAATTGGAGGCGACACCGGAGAAGGTCAGAAGAGGTCCGCGAATCCACTGCGGCAACCCGCCAAGCACGACGGCTGCGGCGACGGCAAAGCCGATCGCACAGCCGAGAATGGCGGAGGCGAGGCTGATCCGGATGGAGATCAGATAGGCCGACATGATCGACGGCGTGTACAAGCCGCGGATGTTGTCCAGCGTGAAGGCACCGTCCGGGGTCTGGAAGGCGCCGATGACGATTTTCATCGTCGGCATGATCAGGAAGAGCACGGTAAAGGCTGCAAAGGGCAGAACGCCCAGCCAATGGAGGGGAAGGCGGAAGCGTGGCCCAGGGGGCGCAGCTGAACTGACCTGTTGCGATGACATTGCTGGTGCCCCTTCGTCCGCGTGGTTCGCGGTTTCTATAAAATGCAAATGCCGCCCCGGTCGCAAGATCGGGGCGGCTTCTATACGCTATGTCTTACTGGACGTTCGCGCCAACGACGCTGTCCCAGGCGCCGGTGACGGCAGCCTTGTTGGCATCGACTTCCTCGAGTGTCGGGAAGTAGGCCTTGGCATAGGATTCAGCCGGCGGCAGCTTTGCCAGCAGGTCGGCAGGGATCTTGCCGGCGGCCGACATCGCGTTGAAGCGGGCCGGGTGGCAATAGCCTGCGAGCCATGCGGTCTGGCCTTCGTCGGAATAGAGGTATTCCATCCAGAGCTTGGCTGCGTTCGGGTGCGGTGCAAAGGCCGAGATGCCCTGGACGTAGACGCCGGCGAGGACGCCCGATGCCGGAACGACGACTTCAACCGGCGGGTTGCCGGCCAGCGTGTCCTTCGCGGCGAGTGCGTTGTAGTCCCACATGACGACGATCGGGGTTGCGCCCTGTGCGAGCGTACCGGACTTGCCGATGACCGGGACGAAGTTGCCAGCCTTGTTCAGTTCGCCGAAATACTTCAAGCCAGCTTCGCCAGCGTCCTTGCCAGCCTTGGCGCCCGATGCGAGGCCAGCGGCCAGAACACCGAGGATGGCCTGGTTGGAAGCGCGCGGGTCACCGGCAAGGGCGACCTGACCGGCATATTCCGGCTTCAAAAGGTCCGACCAGTCCTTCGGGGTGTTGGCCACGAGGTCCTTGTTCACCAGCAGCGACATGACGCCGTAGTAGTCGCCGTACCAGAAGCCGTCGGCGTCCTTAACTTCAGCCGGGATTTCGTCCCAGGTGGAGACCTTGTAAGGCTGCAGCAGGCCTTCGGCCTTCATCTGCGGGCCGAAAGCGAGGCCGACGTCAACAACGTCCGGCGCCTGCGGGCCCTTGTTGTCCTTGTTGGCCTTGATGGCTTCGACTTCGTCGGCCGAACCGGCATCCGGGTTCAGTTCATTGACGGTGATCTCCGGATACTTCTTCTTGAAGCCATCGATGACGGCGCCGTAACCGCACCAGTCGTGCGGCAGCGCGATGGTGGTCAGCATGCCTTCCTTCTTGGCAGCTTCGATGATTTCGGCGCTTGGCTCGGCAAAGGCAACGGCCGAGCTGGCCATGACGAGAGCCGTCGTAAGGGACAGGGCTTTGCGGAAATTGGTAATCACTGGAATTCTCCTCTGAGTTGGCAGCGATGCGGTTCACTTAGGTGCGCATTATTATCGTTGTATGACGGTTGGCGGTGGCAGACTGAATTTTCCCTTTCGTCCCCGTGCCTTGGCAGTGTTCCTCCATGCTCGCGTTTGCCTATCGGGGCTTTCGAAACAGGCGTGCCTGTTCGAACAGCCCTTCCAGGGTATTCATGCGTTCGCGCGTCTCGTCCCAGGACGAGCTCTGCACGGCTTCGATCAGCGCCTCCACGACAAACAGCGTCACCACGGACGAATCCCAGGCGGATGGCGCTTCTATGTGGAGCTTGAAACAGTTGCGGGCGTGCTGGGCGACGGGCGACATCCACTGGTCGGTAAAGACGATGATCTCGACACCATTGGCTCTCGCAACCTCGGCAAGGGTGGTCATGTCGGCTTCGTAGCGGCGGATGTCGAAGATGATCAGCACGTCGCCGGCCTGCATGTTGAGAACATGCTGCGGCCAGGAGCTGGCATTCGACGACATCAGTGTCGTCTTCGGCCGGATGACCTGCATATGGGTGAAGAAATACTCGGCCAGCGCGCCGGTGATACGGCCACCGACAAAATACAGACTGCGATTGCGGTCACCCAGCAGGCGCGCCGCCTCATCGAATGTCGAGGTTCTGAGTTCGCCCAGCGAGGTGCGCAGATTGTTGATCACCGCTTCGGCGAACCGATTGAGGATGTGACGGTTCGGCGCGTTGGCTGCCCAGCGGTCGTGCTTGCTGATCGGATTGGAGATCGTCGCTTCAAGTTCCTGATGCAGATGCGCCTGAAACTCCGGATAACCCTTGTAGCCGAGCTTCTGGACCATGCGGGCAACGGTCGGCGTCGATACGCCAGCGTTCTCGGCGACAGTGGTGATGCTGCCGAGGCCGGAGACGGGGTAATTTTCCAGCAGGCTTTCGGCCAGCTGTCGTTCGGCGCGCGTCAGCCCATCGAAATGGGCATGGATCACGTCCGACACTGTCTTGGACGCATTTAGCAAGGACCGATGGTCTCCCCTCAAGCCGATCTTTTGCCGGCTTTCGGAGAATTAAGCCTTTATGGCCGGAATGTGTCAATTGCTATTTTGAAGAGATTTCTTCAGATCCCATTGACAGCGGCCAAATCGTGAAGAATTCTCTTCGCAATAAATGCAGCCGAACGGCGCAGGGGAAATCAGCATGCTCTCAAGGTCAGACATCCTGACGTCGGCAGACGGCGAAGCTGTTGCAGTGGAAAATTCCGCTGCTTCAGGCGCCGTGGTGCTGGTCTGCGAACATGCAAGCCGCGCCTTGCCTGTACGGGCAGGGGACCTTGGGCTTCCGGCCGAAGCATTGGAAAGCCACATCGCCTGGGATCCGGGTGCCCTGGCCGTCTCGCGGCTGTTGTCGGAAAAGCTTGATGCCGTGCTGATCCATCAGCGGTTCTCGCGTCTGCTCTACGACTGCAATCGTCCGCCGGAATCGCCTGCCGCCATGCCGGATCGAAGCGAGGTCTACGACATTCCGGGGAACCGGGATCTTGGTGTTGCCGAACGCTATGCGAGAACTGCGGCACTCTACGTGCCGTTTCACGACCGCATCAGTGCGACGCTTGCTGCCCGCCAGGCGGCAGGCCGCGAGAATGTGGTGGTCACCGTTCACAGTTTCACGCCGGTATATTTCGGCAAGCCGCGGGCCGTCGAGATCGGCATCCTGCACGATACCGACAGCCGGTTGGCGGATCGCATGCTGAGGGCAGCCGAAGGCGGCCCGTTCCGTGTTGAGCGCAACGCGCCTTATGGTCCGGACGACGGCGTCACACATAGCCTGAAATTGCATGCCCTGCCGCAGGGGCATCTCAACGTCATGATCGAAGTCCGCAATGACCTGATCAAAGAGAGTAACGGCCAAGGGGTTGTGGCCGATTATCTGGCAGTTCTGATCCAACGCGCGATCACCGACTGCCTGAAACAATAACAAGACCCCGAGGGGAGCGGCTCTGCTGCAACCTCCGCCCGTCAGTGGTGGAACTGAAAGACAGTCAATTGTCCGCAATTCCGCGGATAATCGTCAATTGGGGGACGTCATGTCAGACTATTCTGATTCAGATAAAAAGCAGGATCTTCATATCCTGCATTCCATGGGCTATGCCCAGGAACTCGAACGACGGATGAGTTCATTTTCGAACTTCGCCATTTCCTTTTCAATCATTTGCATCCTGTCGGGTGGTATCAACTCTCTCGGTCAGGCAACCTCCGGCGCCGGTGGCGCTGCGATCGGCATCGGCTGGCCGCTCGGTTGCCTGATCTCGGGTTTGTTCGCCCTTGGTCTGGCGCAGATCAGTTCAGCCTATCCGACTGCCGGCGGTCTCTATCACTGGGGTTCGATCCTCGGTAACCGCTTCACCGGCTGGCTGGCCGCATGGCTTAACCTGCTCGGGCTTGTCACCGTTCTGGGTGCCATCAATGTCGGCACCTTCTACTTCTTCTTCGGTTCGTTCGGTGCCTATTTCGGCATCGAAGACACGTTGACGCATCGCGTCCTCTTCGTGGCGCTGATCACCGGTCTGCAGGCTGGCATCAACCATTTCGGTATCGGCCTGACGGCAAAGCTTACCGATTTCTCGGGCTATTTGATCTTTGTCACCGCGATCCTGCTGACAGTGGTTTGCTTGTTTTCCGCACCGAGTTTCGAGTTTGGCCGCCTCTTCACCTTCGCCAACTATACCGGCACCGAGGGCGCGTCGCTTGTCTGGCCATTTGCCGTTTCCGGCAGCATGGCATTTCTTCTCGGCCTGTTGCTACCGATCTACACGATCACCGGATATGACGCTTCGGCACATACGTCGGAAGAAACGGTCAAGGCCGCCGAGTCCGTGCCGCGCGGCATGATCTCGTCGGTGTTCTGGTCGGCTCTGTTCGGCTACATCATGCTGTGCTCGTTCGTGCTGATGCTGCCGAACATGGATGATGCGGCAAAGCAGGGCTGGAACGTGTTCTTCTGGGCGATGGACGCGCAGGTCAATCCGACGTTGAAGGAGATCCTCTACTTCCTGATCTTCATTTCCCAGTTCCTGTGCGGTCTTGCCACGGTCACTTCGCTGTCGCGGATGATCTTTGCCTTCTCGCGTGACAAGGGCCTGCCGGGTTCTGCAGCGCTTGCCAAGGTCAGTGCGAAATACCGCTCGCCGGTGGCAGCGATCTGGACGGGTTCGATCCTCTCGGTGCTGTTCGTCTGGTTCACGTCGGCCATCACCATTGCCGGCACGCCTGCCTATTCCATCGTCGTGTCGTGCACGGTCATCTTCCTGTTCCTGTCCTTCGCGCTTCCGATTGCGCTCGGCTTCGTTGCCATCGGCACCGCGAAATGGCCGGCGATGGGCCCGTGGAACATGGGTACCGGCCTGTTCCGCCTCGTCGCGGTTCTGGTGGTTCTGGCCATGGCGCTGATCTTCTACATCGGCATCCAGCCACCGAACGATTGGGCACTTCCGATCACGATCGGCTTCTTCGTCATCACTGCGGTCGTCTGGTTCGTCTTTGAAAACAAGCGTTTCAAGGGACCGCCGATCGGCGATGAAGTTGCCAAGCGTCAGGCCGAGATTGCAGCAGCCGAAAAGGCTGTCGGAGAAGGCGCCTGACCTTTTAACAAAACAGCAAGCCGGTGGCGTTCTGCTTCCGGCTTGCCGCCTCCTTCGAATAACCAGTGCCTCCGGCGCGGTTTCATGTTCCTTTTCATCTACCCATTCGGATGGCACCCATGAGCACCACCTACACATTTGAAGACTTGAAGAAGGATGTCGCCGAAGGCCGCATCGATACCGTTCTGGCGTGTCAGGTGGACATGCAGGGCCGACTGATGGGCAAGCGCTTCCAGGCAGAGTTCTTCGTCGAGAGCGCCTACAAGGAAACCCATAGCTGCAACTATCTGCTTGCCACCGACATGGAGATGGAAACCGTCTCCGGCTACAAGGCGACAAGCTGGGAAAAGGGCTATGGCGACTACACCATGAAGCCCGATCTTTCGACGCTGCGCCGCACGCCCTGGCTGGAAGGCACGGCACTGGTTCTCTGCGATATGCTCGATCACCATACGCATGAGGAGGTGCCGCATTCGCCGCGCGCCATCCTGAAGAAGCAAGTCAAGCGGTTGGAAGCGATGGGCATGAAGCCGTTCATGGCGACCGAACTCGAATTCTTCCTGTTCGACCAGAGCTATGAAACCGCCCAGGCAAGCGGTTACCGCAACCTGAAGCTGGCTTCGGGCTATAACGAAGACTACCATATCTTCCAGACGACGAAGGAAGAGGGTGTCATGCGGGCGATCCGCAAGGGTCTGCAGGGCGCGGGCATTCCCGTTGAGAATTCCAAGGGCGAGGCGTCCGCGGGGCAGGAAGAAATCAACGTTCGCTACGCCGATGCGCTGACCATGGCCGACCGTCATGTGATCATCAAGAACGGCTGCAAGGAAATCGCCTGGGCGCAGGGCAAGGCGATCACCTTCCTCGCCAAGTGGCACTATACCGCTGCCGGTTCGTCATCGCATATCCATCAGTCGCTCTGGTCGCTGGATGGCAAGCCTCTGTTCTTCGACGACAAGGGCGAATACGGCATGTCGGAATTGATGAAACATTACATGGCCGGCCTGCTCAGCCATGCCAGTGAGATCACCTATTTCCTCGCGCCCTATATCAATTCCTACAAGCGCTTCATGGCCGGCACATTCGCGCCGACCAAGGCGATCTGGTCGAAGGACAATCGTACGGCCGGATACCGGTTGTGCGGCGAGGACACCAAGGCGATCCGCGTCGAGTGCCGCGTCGGCGGCTCGGACCTCAATCCGTATCTCGCCATGGCAGCCCTGATCGCTGCCGGTATCGACGGTATCGAAAAGAAGATGGCGCTTGAATCCGCCTTCACCGGCGACGCATATGGCGCAACCGATGTTCGGGAAATTCCGCGCACGCTGCGCTCAGCGACAGAGGAGCTGACGAAGTCGGCCATGCTGCGCGAGGCGTTTGGCGACGATGTCATCGATCACTACGTCCGTGCTGCGGAGTGGGAGCAGGAGGAATACGACCGGCGGATTACCGATTGGGAGGTGGCGCGCGGCTTCGAGCGGGCGTGACATCTGGCGGCCTTGAGGCTGCCACCTTCGCCGTCGTAGGGTGACAACAAGGACAGCGGCGATGGCCGCTGTCATCTTCTTTATGCAACAACAGGAAAAAGATCATGACGATGATCCAATGCATTTCGCCGATCGATGGATCGGTTTACGCCGAGCGACCGGCTATGTCGCTGGAGGCGGCGACGGAAGCCGTCGGTCGTGCCCGCAAGGCGCAGAAGGCCTGGGCTAGGCGGCCGTTGGAAGAGCGCGTGCAGCTGGTGCTGAAGGGCGTGGCGCGGCTCAACGAGATGTCCGATGAAGTCGTGCCGGAACTGGCGCACATGATGGGCCGTCCGGTGCGCTACGGTGGCGAATACAAGGGCTTCAACGAGCGCTCCAATTATGTCGCAGCCGTTGCTGCTGACGCATTGGCGCCGCTGGTGGTGGAAAATAGCGCGACCTTCGAGCGCCGGATCGAGCGCGAGGCACATGGCGTCGTCTTCGTCATCGCGCCGTGGAACTATCCCTATATGACCGCGATCAACACGATCGCGCCGGCGCTGATGGCGGGCAATACGGTCGTTATCAAACATGCGACCCAGACGCTTCTCGTCGGCGAGCGCATGGTGCGGGCCTTTGTCGAGGCTGGCGTTCCCGATGATGTGTTCATCAACCTGTTCCTCGATCATGCGACGACGTCGGCACTGATTGCGGCCGGCAATTTCAACTTCATCAACTTCACCGGTTCGGTCGAAGGCGGTCGTTCGATCGAGCGGGCTGCCGCCGGAACCTTTGCCGGCCTTGGCCTCGAGCTTGGCGGCAAGGATCCGGGCTATGTCATGGACGACGCCGATCTCGACGCTGCCGTCGATACGCTGATGGACGGTGCTACCTATAATTCCGGCCAGTGCTGCTGCGGCATCGAGCGCATCTATGTGCACGAAAGCCTCTACGACGCGTTCGTCGAGAAGTCGGTCGCTTGGGTATCGAACTACAAGCTCGGCAGCCCGCTCGATCCGGACACGACGCTCGGGCCGATGGCCAACAAGCGTTTCGCCAAGGTTGTTCGCGAGCAGATCGCCGATGCCGTCGCCAAGGGTGCGAAGGCGCTGGTCGATCCGAAGCTTTTCCCGGCAGACGACGGCGGCGCCTATATCATGCCGCAGGTTCTGGTGAACGTGGACCATTCCATGGCGTTCATGAAGGACGAGACCTTTGGTCCGGCCGTCGGTATCATGAAGGTGAAGAGCGATGCGGAAGCATTGTCGCTGATGAATGACAGCCCTTATGGCCTGACCGCGTCGCTGTGGACGCAAGACCCCGAGCGGGCTGCCCGGATCGGTCGCGATGTCGAGACCGGCACCGTGTTCATGAACCGCGCCGACTATCTCGACCCGGCGCTCTGCTGGACCGGTGTCAAGGAAACCGGCAAGGGCGGCTCGCTCTCCGTGCTCGGCTTCCAGAACCTGACCCGCCCGAAATCCTACCATCTGAAGAAAGTCACGAAATGAATATCGTCGCCAACTGGAGCTATCCGACCGCCATCAAGATGGGCCGTGGCCGGATCAAGGAATTGGCCGATGCCTGCAAGTCGCTGGGCATGAAGAAGCCGCTTCTGATCACCGACCGCGGTCTGGCGCCGATGCAGATCACCCAGGCAGCGCTCGAGGTTCTCGAAGAGGCTGGTCTCGGCCGGGCAATCTTTGCCGACGTCGATCCCAACCCGAACGAGAAAAACCTTGAAGCCGGTATCAAGGCCTACAAGGACGGTGGTCACGACGGCGTGGTTGCCTTCGGCGGCGGTTCCGGCCTTGACCTTGGCAAATGCGTCGCCTTCATGGCCGGCCAGACGCGGCCGGTCTGGGATTTCGAGGATATCGGCGACTGGTGGACGCGTGCCAATTCCGACGGCATCGCGCCGATCGTCGCCGTGCCGACGACCGCCGGCACCGGCTCGGAAGTGGGCCGCGCTTCGGTCATCACCAATTCCGTCACCCATGTGAAGAAGATCATCTTCCATCCGAAGTTCCTGCCGGGTGTTGTGATCTGCGATCCGGAACTGACCGTCGGCATGCCGAAGATCATCACCGCCGGCACCGGCATGGACGCGTTTGCCCATTGCCTTGAGGCCTATTCCTCGCCCTTCTATCATCCGATGTCTGCCGGCATCGCGCTGGAAGGCATGCGGCTGGTCAAGGAGTTCCTGCCGCGCGCCTACAAGGACGGAACCGATATCGAAGCCCGCAGCAACATGATGTCGGCGGCTGCCATGGGGGCCACGGCGTTCCAGAAGGGGCTTGGTGCCATTCATGCTCTGTCGCATCCGATCGGCGCGGTCTACAATACCCACCACGGCATGACCAATGCGGTGGTGATGCCGCCGGTGTTGCGCTTCAATCGCGAAGCGATCGAGGATAAGATCGAACGGGCGGCGGCGTATCTCGGCATCGCCGGCGGCTTTGACGGGTTCTATGATTATGTCCTGTCGTTGCGTGCCGAACTTCACGTTCCGGAAAACCTGACGGCCATGGGCATTGCCAATGACCGGATCGACGAACTGTCGGCCATGGCAATCGAAGATCCGAGCGCCGGTGGCAATCCGGTCAAGCTGACGCTGGAAAACACCAAGCAATTGTTTGCCGACTGCTTCTAAGGCCTTGCTTATTCACTATATTAGCCCGGTATCTGACGATGCCGGGCTTTTTTGTGCGATGTGTCTCGAATAGAGTTGCCGAGTCGGCTTGCTACAATGGCAGGTGGTATTAAGGGAAGTCCATGATCAGGCATCGTTTCTATTTGTCCACCCTGCTCGCATCGTTTTGCCTGCTTGCCGCAGGCACAGCCTCGGCCGAGAGTTATAAGGGCCTTCTGAAGAAGGGTTATGCTGTCGGCGCAATGAGCCAGGCTAAATCGGGTTCCATGGGTTGGGTGCTCAGCGGCAAGGACGGGAAGCATTTCTGCAAGGCCAAGTTTGGTATGGCCGTCATCGATTCCAAGACACTGGTCAGCTTTCTTCCGAGCGGCAAGATGATCAAGCTCGACCGGGCGGTTTTCGAGGATAGCATCGGCGGTCCGGATCCGTCGCTGCCGAATCTCGCGGATCTGAAGGCCGGACGGGTTGAACCGCGTCATGTCGGTTCCTGCACGCCGTTGCGGGGCTGATCTTCACTTCTGCCACAATTGCAGGCGTTCTTGCCTTTTGAAATCATTGAACTTTGCTGATCGCCCTCCCTCTTTTAGGGGAGGGCGTTTCTGCTTCGCATTTTCTGTTTGTTAACCATAATTAGAAAGAATGCAGGTAGCGGGCGCCAATGATCAGGGCTGCTCCAGAGCGATGAAACGCTCGGACAAGACCCTTGAGGACAGAGAATGCCAGTTATCTCATTTGCCAATGCCAAAGGTGGGGCCGGCAAGACCACTGCGGCGCTTCTGCTTGCTACCGAACTGGCGCATCAGGGTTATCGGGTCGCGATCCTGGATGCCGATCCGCAGCGTTGGATTACCCAGTGGTTTGATGCCTCCGGTCCGCAGCACAATATCGAGGTCGTTTCGGAAGTGTCCGTGGCCTCCGTGCAGGGCCATATTCGTGAACTCTCGCGCACCAATGATTACATCGTCATGGATCTCGCTGGCGCGCGCGATGCCATGGTGACAACGGCTGTCGGCCTGTCTGATCATGTGATGATCCCGATCCAGGGCTGCGCCATGGATGCCAAGGGCGGCGCCCAGATCCTCGATCTGATCAAGATGATGGAAGAAGCCGGACGCATGGTCATTCCGCATTCTGTCGTTCTGACGCGTGTAACCTCAATGGTCACCACCCGTGCGCTGCTGACGATCAAGGGGCTGCTGGCGGCCCGTGGCGTCAATGTGATGAATACGCCGATCGTCGAGCGCAGCGCCTACCGCGAGATCTTCGACTGTGGCGGCACGCTGTATTCGATGGATGCAGCGAAGATCAGCAATCTCGACAAGGCGCGGGAAAATGCCCAGGCATTCGCCGGCGAGGTGATGCGTCTGCTGCCGGTCAAGGTGATCCGCACGTCGCAGCCGCGCCGATTGTTCCGCCTGGTCCGCAACGCGGCCTGAGCCAATCTCAATTTGGAGAATTTGAAGCCGTCTGACCATCCTGGTCAGGCGGCTTTATCGTTTCCGCGTGGTGGTCGGCAGATATGGAAAGACCTCCGGATCAGATCCGGAGGCCGCTTATCTTCTGGCGGAATTTGGTGGACTACTCGACGAACTCGACCGTCACGCCGGCGCTGACCATCTTGGCCAGTTCGGTTGCGTCCCAATTGGTCATGCGAATGCAGCCATGGCTCTGGGTACGACCGATCTTGGATGGCTCCGGCGTGCCGTGAATGCCGTAGGTCGGCTTGGACAGGGCAAGCCAGACCGTGCCGACGGGGCCATTGGGGCCGGGCGGAATGGCGAGAACCTTGTTGTTTTCGCCCTGCTGGAAGTTGATCTTCGGATTGTAGGTATAACCCGGATTGAGTGCGATACGTTCGATTGTCACCGTACCCGAGGGCGAGGGTGTGTCGGATGAACCGATGCTTGCGGGATAGGCGGCGACAAGGCCACCGTCCTCGCCATAGGCAAAGACCTGCTTCAATCCCTTGTTGGCGACGATGCGCGCAACCTTGCCGGCCTTCACCGGACCCGGATCGACCACCTTGATGATCGTACCGGGAATGGTGAAGTCTACACCGGGATTGATCGCCTTCAGATAGGCCTCATCCATATGGAATTTTTCGGCCAGCATTTCGGTGGTCGAGGTGAAGGACAGTGCAGGAAGCATCGCTTTGTGGCTGTAGTCTTCCGGGATCGAGGCGACATAGGGGCCGGCGGCGTCACCCGGAGTAATGGTGTAGCTGGTGATCGCAAGGCCGCCAGACAGACGCAGGCGCTCAAGCACATCCTCGGCATTGTTGGGGTCGATGGTCTCGCCGGTCATCTGCTGCCAGGCGACCAGCGCCTTGTTGACGTTCTGGCCCATCTTGCCGTCGATTACGCCGGGGGACACACCTTCGCGATCAAGGAAGACCTGCAGGGCGGTCATTTCCAGTTGCGACAAGTTGCTCTTCACCGGGATGTCGGGCGTGACGATGCGTGGCGTCGAAGTTTCGGTCGGTGGTGGCTGGTCGGGACCGCCATAGGGCATGTCCTCCGGCAGGGCGTCCAGCGCCTGACGGTCGATCGGGCCATCCTGCGGAACCGAACCGGTGACAACATTGTCGTCCCAGGCAGGGGCCTCGGCTTGCCTGTTGCCATAGGGGTCGTAGACGCCCGGCAGGTTGGGATTGGAGGCGTTCTGGCGCGGCGGGAAATAGCTCTCTGCCGGAATTTCGGTTGCCACGACGTTGCCATATCGGTCGATCAGCACTGTGCGCCCCATCTGGTCGCGGCTGATGACCACTTCACCGGTTTCCGGCACGTAGTCGAGGATCTCGCCGTCCGGCGAGACGAGCAATGTCTGCGGCTGGCGGTAGCCATAGGTCGACTGCGCCGTGGATGGTCCGGCGGCGAATAGTGGTGCGGCGGTGAGTGCTGCCAGAAGCAGGCCTGATTTCTTGATGTCGAACACGATGCAGAATCCTCGTCTATGCAGCCGACAAACGCGTGAAATTTGACACTAATGTGGAAAAGGTGAATTCATAGTGAATTAATGGTTAACTATCTGCGGTGGCATGGAAGATTTGTCGTCTATCTTTCCGTTGAGTTGACTTGGGTCCATCGTGGGGGGAGCGATGCAAGACAGTTTCAGTATGGAGTCTTTTCTTCCATATCGATTGATCAGGGCGACCGAGCGATTGGACATGGTGTTTATGCGATTCTGCGGGCCAGAGGATGAACTTTCCTGGTCGGAATGGCAGGTTCTGTGGTCGCTGGGAGAGGCGACCACCACAACAGCCAAGGCGATCTGCGGCCAGTCGGGCCTGTCGAAGACCAAGATCAGCCGCGCGGTCAAGGTATTGGAGGAGCGCAGTTACCTTGAGCGCAAGCGCGATGTCCATGATCGACGCTTCGAACTTCTGTCGCTTTCGCCGACCGGCCGGGCGCGTTTTTCCGTATTTAAGCAGAGGGCCATCGAGTTTCAGCATCGGCTTGAGACAATCATCGATTTGCCCTATCTGTCGGCACTCGATACCGGCCTTGGCGGTCTTGAAGACCTGATGGCGGCTGGACATTTTCGGCAAATACCCGCGATTGCGGAGGGAAGTCTCGCATGATTGCATTTCACGGCCCAAAGGGACCGCAACTCTCGCTTGATGAGAGTTCGGTTTTCGATATTGGCGCCTGCGTTGTCGATGGGGTCGATATTGCGCCCGGCCGGGCTATTCCCGATGACGGCGATCCCCGCATCGACCATTCGCTCGAAGGCTTTCTGTTTACCTGTGGTCCCGACCATATCCGCCATCCGCAGCCAATGCCTGGTGGCGAGGGATTGTTCCCGCTGCACGGATCGTTTTCATCCCATCCGGCCGAATCGGTTCAGTTTTCGACGGAGGGTGAAGATCTCGTCGCGCGCGCGAGCGTGCCAGTGGTGCTAGCCGATGGGGGGCGGGCGCGTCTTGACCGGGTCTGGCGGCTGAAAGCCGACAGTGGTGAAGTGCAACTGAGCGACGTCGTCACCAACGTCGGCGACAGCCCGTTTCCGGCGTTCCTGATGTACCACATGAACCTCGGCGCCAAGCACTTCGACGATGGGGTGCGGCTGGAAGGCGCAATGCTCGACGACGGCGGCTTTCCATGGACTTTCGGTGAGAAGGATGGTGGCATTTTCTGCGTGCCGGCCGGCAAGGGCGGCTGGGCCGAGCTTCGCCTCGGGCCGATCGCCGCGATCGGCGGAAAAATGCTGAAAGTGCGCTTCCGCACGGACACTTTGCCTTATCTGCAGGTCTGGCGAAACCAGAAGACACCTGCGCATGTGCTCGGCATAGAACCGGTGTCGCATCGCTGGGAGAGCCGGGACGAGTTGGAGGCGCGTGGCGAGTTCGTCATGCTGGCGCCGGGCGAGAGCCGCGAATACGGTCTGGCATTTTCCTTCGTTTGATACAGCGTACCGAAGGGTGGCTGTCTGTGATTGACGCCCCGGTAAGCCCGTCGTAGATGTTTCGGCCAAAGTTTGAGAGAGGTGCGCCGATGAATATCAGGCAGATCAACGAGGAATATTCCGTCAGCGGTCAGATCACGGTCGAGGACGTCGATACGGTCAAGGAACTGGGTTTCAATTCGATCGTCTGCCATCGTCCGGACGGCGAGGAATTCGGCCAGCCGGAGTTTGCCGCCGTTGCCGCGCGGGCCGAAGAGCTCGGCATCAAGATCAGTCATGTGCCGGTCGGCCCGATGGGCGTGACGCCGGAAGCAGTGGCTGGCATGGTCGATGCACTGGAAGACTTCGATCGCCCGATGCTTGGCTATTGCCGTTCAGGCGCCCGTTCCACGGCGACCTATGAGCATGCGCTGCGCCAACGCGGCTGAAGCATTTTCACTTTATCCCTGACGACGCCGGGCCAAAGCACGGCTGCGTCTTTCTGTTTCAACATCCGATAGGAGAATTCCCATGACCATCAAGCGTATCGAACCGGGCAAGCGCATGAGCGGCGCCGTCGTTCACGGCAACACCGTCTACCTCGCCGGCCAGGTTGGCGAAGGCACGACTGTCACCGAACAGTCGAAGTCTGCTCTGGCTGAAGTCGATCGTCTGCTGGCGCTTGCCGGTACGGACAAGTCGAAGATCCTGCAGACGATCATCTACCTCTCCGACATGTCGACTTTCGGCGAAATGAACGCAGTCTGGGAAGGCTGGGTCGACCCGGCAAACACCCCGGCACGCGCCACCAGCGGTGCACCGCTGGCGACACCGGATTACCTCGTGGAGTTTATCGTGACAGCTGCTCTCTGAGTTCTGCTGTTTGATCCGATCAGAAAGGCCGGGAGCGATCCCGGCCTTTTCTTTTTTATTGCAATGGCTTGTCAGGATTTGTCTCGAATCTGAGTCAAGGTGCGGGTCGGTGTGATCGCTTCCGGATCCAGCTTGATCTCGATGATCGCCGGCTTGCCGGAGGCGCGCGCCCGTTCGAAGGCCGGGGCAAACTCTTCCGTGGTCTCGACCGTCTCGCCATGGCCGCCATAGGCGCGGGCGAGGGCTGCAAAATCGGGATTGGTCAGATCGGTGGCGCTGACGCGGCCCGGATATTCGCGCTCCTGATGCATGCGGATCGTGCCATAGATGCCGTTGTTGATGACCAGCGTGATGATCGGCAGATTGTAGCGGATCGCGGTGGCGAACTCCTGGCCATGCATCATGAAGCAACCGTCGCCGGCAAAGCAGATGACTTCACGCTCGGGAAACAGGTGCTTGGCAGCGACGGCCGCCGGCAGGCCGTAGCCCATCGAACCGGATGTCGGTGCCGATTGCGTGTTGAATGCCTGGAAACGATGGAAGCGATGCAGCCAGGTGGCGTAGTTGCCGGCACCGTTGGTGAAGATGGCGGTCTTTGGCGTGTTCTCTTCGATCCAGTCCATGATGGCGCCCATCTGGACCGGGCCTGGGCTGGTCTTCGGCGGTGTCGACCAGGACATATAGGCGGCATGCATGGCTTCGGTGCGGGCGGACCAGACGGGGGCTGTCGGTGCTTCGAGAGCGTCGAGCGCGGCCACGAATTCATCCGGTGCGGCGCAGATCGCCAGATCGGACCGGTAGATGCGCCCAAGCTCGGACGGGTCAGCATGGATGTGCACGAGTTTCTGGGTCGGGTAGGGGATGTCCATCAAGGTATAGGATGAGGACGGCATTTCGGAGAAGCGGCCGCCGAGCAGGACCAGAAGGTCGGCTTCCTTGACCTCCCTGGCGAGCGCCGGATTGACGCCGATACCGACATCGCCGGCATAGGACGGGTGGGTGTGGTCGAACAGCATCTGGCGGCGGAAGGAGCAGCCGACCGGCAGTTTGAACTTTTCCGCAAAGGCACGGATGCCGGCAACCGAGGTCTCGCTCCAGCGCGTGCCGCCGAGGACCACCAGCGGTCGCTTGGCAGCCGCCAGCATTTCGCCGAGTGCGGCAATCTGGCTTGGGCCGGGATGGGCTTCGACCGGCGTATAGGGCTTGGCGAGTGGTGCCTCGACCTCGTCGATCAGCATGTCTTCCGGCAGCGACAGCACGACCGGGCCGGGGCGGCCGGAGGTGGCTATGGCAAAGGCGCGGGTGACAAATTCGGGAATGCGGCGCGCATCGTCGATCTCGCCAACCCATTTTGCGAATTCGGTGAAGGCGCGGCGATATTCGACTTCCTGGAAGGCTTCGCGTTCGCGCATGTCGCGGGCGACCTGTCCGATGAACAGGATCATCGGGATCGAATCCTGACGGGCAATGTGCAGGCCGGCCGATGCGTTGGTGGCGCCGGGGCCGCGGGTGACCATGCAGATGCCGGGCTTGCCGGTGAGGCGGCCCCAGCTGTCGGCCATCATCGCTGCGCCGCCTTCCTGGCGGCAGACAAGCGTTTCGATGCCGCTGTCCTTCAGGGCGTCGAGGACGGCGAGATAGCTTTCGCCGGGAACACAGGAGACACGCTCGACGCCGTTGGCCTTCAGCGCCTCGACGATCAGTTCACCACCGGTTCTCTTCATTGGGCTGTCTTTCCTTCGATCTCGGCCAGTTCGGCCAGAATGTCCTGACTGTGTTCTCCGATCCGCGGGCTTGGGCGCTCGTAGCGCAGCGGTGTTTCGGAGAGGATGATGGGGCTGCGGACGCTCGAGATAACCGTGCCCTTGTCGTCTTCCAGTTCGATCTTCAGGCCGCGGGCCTTGATCTGCGGGTCGGCGAACATTTCCTCGATCGAATTGATCGGGCCGGCCGGCACGGCATTGGTTTCGCAGGCGCTGAGTAGATCACGCTTGGTCCATTTTGCCGTCTCGGTGGTGACAATTCGGCGGACCTCGACCTTGTTGGCGACGCGGGCCTTGTTGGTGGCGAAGCGTTCGTTTTCCGCGACCGGAGCTATGCCGAGTATAGCGCAGAGGCGCTTGAACTGGCCGTCATTGCCGACGGCGAGGATCAGGTGCCCGTCGGCGGTGGGCACGACTTCATAGGGGCTGATATTCGGATGGGCATTGCCGAGCCGCGTCGGCGCCTTGCCGGAGACCAGATAATTCATGTTCTGGTTGGCCAGCACGGCCGACATGACGTCAAGCAGGGCCATGTCGACAAACTGGCCCTGGCCGGTCTTCATCACATGAATGAGGGCTGCCTGGATCGCGGTGACCGCATAGATGCCGGTGAAGATGTCGGCGATGGCGACGCCGGCCTTCATCGGCTCGCCACCCTTTTCGCCGGTGATCGACATGAAACCGGACATGCCCTGGACGATATAGTCATAGCCGGCGAATTCGGCATAGGGACCGTTCTGGCCGAAACCGGTGATCGAGCAATAGATCAGCTTCGGGTTGGCCGCTTTCAGGCTGTCGTAGTCGAGGCCGTATTTCGCCAGGCCGCCGAGTTTGAAGTTTTCGATCACCACGTCGGCCGTGGCGCAGAGGCGGCGGACGGTGTCCTGGCCTTCTTCGGATTTCAGGTCGACGGCGATCGAGCGCTTGTTGCGATTGGTCGAATGGTAATAGGCGGCCGACAGGTTTTCGCCATCGGCGCCTTCGACGAAGGGCGGACCCCAGGCGCGCGTGTCATCGCCGCCTTCCGGGTTCTCGACCTTGATGACGTCGGCTCCGAGATCGGCCAACATCTGGCCGGCCCAGGGGCCGGCGAGCACGCGGGCAAGTTCGATGACGCGGATGCCGGCAAGCGGTGGTCCTGCGGTCGGACTATCGGTGGCGCTGGCATGCGGTCTGGTGGTCATGGCGCTTCCTGTGCTGATCGGCATGTCGGCTCAAAACTGTCTTGATCCGCAGCCTGTCATGAGAATTTCTGCTGACTGACCTCCTATAACCCCGGTTTAATCCCCCGACACCTGATTTTCTCTCATGGGATCATTCCGTTTCGGCAAGCCGGCGGTTGCGGGCACGGGGGTGGATAAGGGGTCGGATATAGGGGCGGGCATGCGCGCGGTTGCGCGGTTGAGATCGGCGAACACTTGGTCACACCAGGCCAGGTAATCGGCAACCGCTGCTTCTCGACCAATTTCGTTCAGTGTCTCATGGCGCATCGTGTCATAGATGCGTGTCGTAACGTTGCGCATGCCGGAACCGGACAAGCGTGTAGCCAGCCAGCGGATTTCCCGTCCCTTGTTGGTGGCGGGGTCTTCTCCTCCGCCAACCAGATAGACTGGTGTCGACTTGTGCAGGCGCGCCAATTGACGATCGCTGGTGCCGCGAAAGGTGAGCGTGAACAGGTCCTGCCAGAGCGAGACGCTGGCATCGAAGCCGCAGAGGGGGTCGGCAATATAGGCGTCGACCTCGGCTGGGTCATGGGACAACCAGTCGAAGGCTGTCCGGTGGTTCGGGATCGCCTTGCCCCAGGCGCCGAAGGTCGCCAGCGGCAGAATGAGGCTCGGGACGTCGGAGCCCTTGTAGATCCGCTCCAGCTTCAACACCAACTTGGCAATGCGTCCAGCAATGCCAGGGTTGAAGTTGGAGTTCCAGACCGACACCGCCTGGAAGGCATCCGGATGATCCGTTGCCGCGTTGAGGGCAATCAGGCCGCCCATCGAATGGCCGAACAGGATGACCGGCAGGCCGGGGTAACGGGTGACGGCGAGATCGCGCATGGCGCGGACATCGGCCACGACCTTGGCGACACCCTCGCTTGCCGCATACCGGCCGATCGGCGCGTCCGGCGCGGTTGTCTCACCGTGGCCACGGTGGTCATGGGCGTAGACATGCAGACCGGCCGTCGAAAGCGCTGATGCAAAGGCGCCGTAGCGGCGCGAATGTTCGGCAAGGCCGTGGCAGAGTACGATGATGGCGCGCGGCGTGCCTTCTGCCGCCAGGTGATGGTAGGCGAGGCGGGCGCCGCTTGGGGCGTCGTGAAAATTCAAGTCTGCGAACATGCGGTTCTCCATTGCGGCGATAGAATGGCATTTTACGTGCACGTGCAATGGAGATCGCCAGCTTATCCTCAGGGCTGCCCTATCGTCGAGATGTGTGCATGCATCGCTAACCCGATCTTAAAGCGGCGGCAGCCAGAGTGCTGTGGCTCGTAGTTCAGATGAACGGGGAAAAGTCGCGGATGCAAGAGGTTCAGGAATATGCTGCGGTGCCTTGCGGTCATCCCCGTAGGGCCAGTGGTTTCTCATTTTCTCTTCTGGTTGCCGCGTTCTCGACAGCAATCTTCTTTCTGGCGTTCGATATGCTGGCCGATCGGCACTACTACAGCGATATCGACGATGTCCTGCGCGGCGTCCAGATCCGACAGCTTCTTGCACATGGCGAGTGGTTCAATTTGGTCATTGAGGGCATCGACATGCCCGGCACCTATCAGTCGCCGTGGTCGCGTCTTGTCGATCTTCCCTATGTTCTGCTGGTACTTGGGTTGAGAGGTATCACCACTGAGGAGTCTGCAATCTGGTGGGCCTTCCGGATTTGGCAGCCCCTTCTATTGCTCGCCTACTGCTGTTTGTGGTGCGCGACGGCCGTGCGGCTGGTCGATAAGGAAAACCACGTACAGCCGGTGCATGTGGTGGCAGCGTTCGCATTGATGCCCCTGACTCTCTGGGAGTTCAGTCCGGGACGCATCGATCATCACAATCTGCAGATTGTCATGCTGATGGTGGCGCTGTTCGGGATTTCGCGCTGGTCGGCGGCTGGCGGATTCCTTGTCGGCATGGTCTGCGGCCTGTCTTTCATGATCGGGCTTGAGTTGGCGCCGGTGCTGCTGATCTTGCTGCTCGGGCCTGGGCTGGCATGGGTTTTCGGAGTCGAGGGGAGCCACCGTGTCCAGGCCTTCCTCGCCGCCGGTCTGGCGCTAACAACAATGCTCGCCGGTATTTCGTTCGGCGGATCGGCTCTAATGGTGGCCACCGAATGCGATGCCTTCTCTGCGCCCTTTGTCTCAGCGTTCCTGGGTTATGCGGCGATTACGTCCGTTGTTCTTTGGTCGGTTCGATCCGAAAGACCAGTCGTCCGCCTGGGTGCGCTCGCGGTTCCAGCGGTCGGCCTTGCCGTGGCTCTTGCCCTGGCTTTTCCCGACTGCCTTCAAGGGCCGTATCATGCGATCGATCCCCTTGTGCGTCACTTTTGGCTCGATCGTGTGCAGCAGGAGAAATCATTTCTGGAGATTTACCGAATGGGGGATACGATCAAGATCCTCTGCCTCGGTTTCCTGGTTATCGTTCTATTTGGCGCGTTTCCTGGTTTCATGCGGCACTTGAGAGCCCGCAATGCTGCCTTTGTGATCATCTTTTGCATCGCAGTCACCCTTTTGATACTGGCTTTCGTGCAGACGAGGTTTATCCGTTTTCCGGCCGCTGGCGCGCTGCTTTTTCTGCCTATGATTTGGAGCGAGCTACGGTATGGCATTCGCTCGACGGCAAGAGCAGTTCTGTTCGGTGCGCTAGCGACACTGGCCACGGGGACGTTTTTTTTGATGTTGGTCCCCAAGCATTCGCTGCGACCGGAACTGCTCGACTATCTTGCCTTCGATCTTTGTATGGACGTCGATACGTCGCCGCTGCATACTCTTCCGGCCGGCCGGATCGTTGCACCCAGTTCGCTAGGCCTCTTCATGCTGGATCGCCTGCCGCCCGGCATGACGGTCAATGCCATCTCCTTTCACCGGGCGGCGGCGGGCATGCGGCGGATGTATGATGTCTTCGTCTCGACCGACAGTGAAACCCGCAGAGTGGCGGCCGAACCTTTTGATTATCTGGCCGTATGCCGTTATCCGATGGTGCCTGAGATCCCCAACGACACGCTGTTTGCCGTGCTGACACGGGGTGGGGATTGGCCTGGTCTCGTGCCGGTTTCCGATTCCGCGACTTCGGCTCTTCGGCTGTTCAAGATCGACCACGCCCGCCTGCAATAGCGGCGAAAAGCCTCGATAGCGGGATATCTTCATCATTGCGCCGTTGCTCCAGCGGCGCAATTCGCCTACATAGCGGCAACTTCCCATTCTGCCCGGAGCAATTTCACGATGGCACGCCAGTTCATCTATCACATGTCGGGACTGAACAAGTCCTACGGCGCCAAGAAGATCCTCGAGAACGTCAACCTGTCGTTCTACCCGGATGCCAAGATCGGTATCCTCGGCCCGAACGGCGCCGGTAAGTCGACCGTGCTGCGCATCATCGCCGGCCAGGACAAGGAATTCACCGGTGAAGCCTGGCTCGCCGAGGGTGCGACTGTCGGTTATCTCGAGCAGGAACCGCATCTGGATCCGTCCAAGACCGCGTTTGAAAACGTCATGGTCGGCGTTGCCGACAAGACCGCCGTGCTCGAGCGTTACAACGAGCTGATGATGAACTATTCCGACGAGACCGCCGACGAAGGCGCCAAGCTCCAGGACATCATCGACAGCCAGAACCTCTGGGACCTCGAACAGCAGGTCGAGATGGCGATGGAAGCGCTGCGCTGCCCGCCGAAGGATTCCGATGTCACGCTGCTGTCTGGTGGTGAACGTCGACGTATCGCGCTGTGCCGTCTGCTGCTGTCGCAGCCGGACCTGCTGCTGCTCGACGAGCCGACCAACCACCTTGACGCCGAGACGATCGCCTGGCTCGAAAAGCATCTGCGTGCCTATCCCGGCGCCGTGATGATGATCACCCACGATCGCTACTTCCTCGACAACGTCACCGGCTGGATCCTCGAGCTCGACCGCGGCCGCGGCATTCCTTACGAAGGCAACTACTCGGCCTACCTGCAGGCGAAGGCCAAGCGCATGCTGCAGGAAAACCGCGAAGAAGCCGGCCGCCAGAAGGCGATTTCGCGCGAACAGGAATGGATCGCATCCAGCCCGAAGGCGCGTCAGTCCAAGTCGAAGGCCCGTATCAAGTCCTACCAGCAGCTGGTGGATGCCGCCGAAGGCATCCGTCCCGGCGATGCACAGATCATCATTCCGGTGTCCGAACGTCTCGGCAATGTCGTCATCGAGATGGAAGGCATCACCAAGGGCTTTGAAGGCCGCACGCTGATCAACGACCTGTCGATCAAGCTGCCGCCGGGCGGTATCGTCGGCATCATCGGCCCGAACGGTGCAGGTAAAACCACGCTTTTCAAGATGATTACCGGCCAGGAAAAGCCCGATGCCGGAACGGTTCGCATCGGCGAGACCGTGCATCTCGGTTATGTCGACCAGAGCCGCGACGCGCTGGCTGCAGACAAGACCGTCTGGGAAGAAATTTCCGGTGGTGCGGAAGTCATCAAGCTCGGCAAGTTCGACATGAACTCCAGAGCCTATTGCGGCGCCTTCAACTTCAAGGGTGGCGACCAGCAGCAGAAGGTCGGCAATCTTTCGGGTGGTCAGCGTAACCGCGTGCACCTTGCCAAGATGCTGAAGGCCGGCGGCAACGTGCTCCTGCTCGACGAACCGACCAACGACCTGGACACCGAAACGCTCGGCGCGCTCGAAACCGCACTCGAAAACTTCGCCGGTTGCGCCATCATCATCAGCCACGATCGCATGTTCCTCGACCGTCTGGCGACGCATATCCTCGCTTTCGAAGGCGACGGCCATGTCGAATGGTTCGAAGGCAACTTCGAAGACTACGAGCAGGACAAGGTGCGTCGACTGGGTGCCGATGCGCTCAACCCCGGCAGCCAAACCTACAAGCGCCTGACGCGCTGATCGGACCGCGATTGCGTCAGCTGACGCCGCCGCCTGTTTCAATGAAAGCTCCGGTATCACCGGAGCTTTTTTTGTTCGGTTTTTCGACGTCCGCTGTTTGACGGAGCGGGCGCAGTCGCATTGCTTGCATTACCACCGGGACAAGAGCGGCGACCATAGCCAAGGTTTTTTGTTTTGTTCTCGTGTTGCGGATGAATGTATGTGAAACGAATTGTTGTCTGTGAAAATTGATAGAGGTCAGTCGGTGAGGGCAAAAATGTCATTGAATTGGCATTTTTCAGTTTCTCGACACCGCAAATCTGCGTGTGTCTCCTGTTGTCCCGATACGGATTGGTTTGTGCGGCGCAACATTAACCTCGGCTTATTCAATTTATCATCAAATACTCCGATATCGGCCAATTTTCGGGGCATTCTATGATTTTCTCTATTCGAAATGTACTCTTCAGCATTTTCGCACTCCTCAGTCTGATGCTGAGTGTACTGGTCGGAAATTCGATGCTGTCTTCCTACCGGCAATATCAGGTCTATGCCGAGGTTTCGGAACTCACCGGCTTTGACAAGGCCTTGTTCAAGGCATTGCTGGCGTTTCGCAGCGAGCGCGGCGATAGCGCTTCGGCGCTGTCGCTGGCATCGGATGCGGCTGCCGGTTCGGTCGCCTCGGTGGTGAAGAACCGTGCAATCGTCGATGCTGGCATGGCAGATGCCGAGGCGATTGCCGCCGGGATCAATGCCGCGGAACTTTCGGCACCGATCTCGGCCGTGATGGCCACCTATGACCAGGTTGCGGCCTATCGCAAGACAATCGATGCCGAGCTCGCAAAGCCGCTCGAAGGTCGTGATGGCGCAGTTACCAAGGCATCGATGGATCTGGGTGCGACTTTCCTGGCTGACCTCGAAAAGGCATCCGAATCGGCGGAAGGCCGCATGCGTAGCCTTGATGCGGCAATGATGCCGATGATTCAGACGCGGGCTTATGCCTGGTCGACCCGTGCGCTTGGCGGCGGCGGTGCTTTGATCCTCAACAGTGCGGTCACCTCCGGCGAACCGTTGTCCGTCGAAACGCAGGCGAAGCTCGCCATTGCGGATGCGAATGTCGCTTATGCCTGGAAGGCCGTGCGTGTGCTGGTGGATCATCCGCAAACACCGCAGAACATCAAGGACGGCTTCACTGCCGCCGATGCTGCCTATTTTACCGGTGACTATGCCAAACTGCGGGCTGACGTGATTGCCAAGCTCAGTTCGGGGGAGAAGGCGCCGCTGACGATCGATCAGTGGAGAGGACCGACTACGTCCGCGCTGGCCACCATTGCCGCTATCGCGTCGCTGGCCATGGATACGTTGCATGAGCAAGCCATGAAGTCGAAAGCCGATGCGCTTGCGCAAGCGTTGACCTTTCTGACGCTTTTTGCCCTTGTGATTGGCCTTGCCGTCGTCGGGATGACTGTGATCGTGCGTAAGGTCATCGGACCGATCGGTGCATTGACCCGCTGCATGGGTTCGCTTGCCGATGGCGATCTGGCTGTCGTGGTTCCGGGTGCCAAGCGCAAGGACGAGATGGGGGCGATGGCACGTTCGGTCGAAGTGTTCCAGATCGCGGCTATCCGGAACAAGGAGCTTGAAGCCAGTGCGGAAGAGAATCGCCTCGCCGCCGAGCGTGACCGTATTGAAACGCAGCGTCGCGCCGAGGCGGATGCCGATGAGCGTCTGACGCGCGCGACTGGTGCGCTGGCCGGTGGTCTGCAGCGGCTCGCGTCGGGCGATCTGCTTTGCGAGATCGAAGATCAGTTTGCGCCACAGTTCGAAGCCCTACGACATGACTTCAATACATCTGTGAGCCAGTTGCGCGCGACATTGCTTGCGGTTGGTGGTTCCGCGTCGGTGGTCTCTGGCGGCAGCAGTGAGATTTCGCATGCATCCGACAATCTCGCCAAGCGCACCGAGCAGCAGGCTGCTTCGCTTGAGCAGACGGCGGCCGCGCTTGAGGAGATCACCGCCAACGTCACCGCGACCTCCAAGCGGACCGGCGAGGCGCGCGATCTGGTACGTGATACCAGAAGCCGTGCCGAGCACTCGGGCGTGGTTGTCAGCAATGCGGTGTCGGCCATGGAGCGCATCGAGCACTCCTCCCGCCAGATCGGCCAGATCATCGGAGTAATCGATGAAATCGCCTTCCAGACCAATCTTCTGGCGCTGAATGCGGGTGTCGAAGCCGCTCGTGCTGGGGAGGCCGGCAAGGGTTTTGCGGTCGTCGCACAGGAAGTTCGCGAACTGGCCCAGCGCTCTGCCAAGGCTGCCAAGGAGATCAAGTCGCTGATCGGCAATTCCGAAGTGGCCGTCAGCGAGGGCGTCAAGCTGGTCAATGATACGGGTGAAGGTCTGACCGCGATTGCCGGTCTGGTACAGTCGATCAACCAGCACATGGATGCGATCGCCACGGCCGCGCAGGAACAGTCGGTCGGGCTTGGTGAAGTCAATACCGCGGTCAATCATATGGACCAGGCGACGCAACAGAATGCGGCGATGGTTGAGGAAATGAACGCAGCCGGTGCTGGTCTGGCACAGGAAAGCGGCAAGCTTTCCGAATTGCTCGGCCAGTTCCGTACCGGTCAACGGTCCACCCAGCCAATGCAGCGGGTAGTCGCTTCCTCGAACTCTGCGCCGGTCCGTGCTGCGCAGTTCAATGCCGCTGCGCCCGCGCCGCAACCGCGGCGCGCGATGCCTGCCGTCTCGGGCAACAATGCACTGGCTAACCAGAGCTGGGAAGAATTCTGATCCGGTCATTCGACCCTGGCAAAAACATGATCGCGGCCGCCTTCGGGCGGCCGTTTTGCGTCTTGCTGCCACATGTCGGAGCAGGTGCGCAGATAGTGCTTGCGCGGCGGCCGCATGTGACATAAACATATCTTTATATGATTATTGCACTTCGAGGTCAGAGATGAAATTTGGTGTGGATGCTCTGGTGGAGTTGTTGAAGGCGGCGGGTGAACCCACCCGTCTTCGCCTGCTTGCACTCCTGTCCGCTGGCGATCTGACCGTCACCGATCTTACCGAAATTCTGGGGCAGTCGCAGCCCCGAATCTCGCGTCACCTGAAACTGCTCGCCGAGGCCGAACTGGTGGATCGCTACCAGGAAGGTGCCTGGGCGTTTTTCCGGTTGAAGCAGGAAGGGGCCGGGGCCGATCTGACCCGTGTCCTGCTGGATGCGACGCAGGAGACCGATCCGGTCCTGCAGCGCGACAGGGAGCGCCTTGCAGCCGTCAAGCGTTCGCGGGCGCAGCGGGCGCAGGAATATTTCAGCCGCAATGCGTCCGAGTGGGATGAACTTCGCCGTCTGCATGTCAACGACGCCGATGTCGAGGCTGCGCTGCTGAAGCTCGTCGGGCCGGAGCCGGTCGATGCTCTGCTGGATCTCGGCACCGGCACGGGTCGCATCCTGCAGCTTCTCTCAAGCCAGTATCGTCGGGCAACCGGCATCGATGCGAGCCGTGATATGCTTTCGGTCGCGCGTGCCAATCTCGACAAGGGCGGCGTTCTGTCGGCGTCCGTTCGCCATGGAGACATTCTCAACCTGCCGCTTGATGCGGAAGACTACGATCTGGTGACGATCCATCAGGTCCTGCACTTCCTTGAGCAGCCCGAGCTGGCACTGGCCGAGGCGGCGCGCATGCTGAAACCGAATGGCCGCTTGGCGATCGTCGATCTGGCACCGCATGAGCTGGAATACCTGCGCGACGAACATGCCCATGTCCGACTTGGTTTCTCGCGACAGATCATGGCCGACTGGCTGAACCGTAACGGCTTCCACGTCGAGGAAGTGGTCGATTTGCCGCCGGAAAGTGCGGCGGGCAGGGGGCTTACCGTCACCATCTGGCTTGCCCGACGCGACGCCGTTCTGGCACCAGCCGGTGTGGACACAGCAATTTTACAGACCGGGAGCAGATAAATGGCCGAGCACCAAAGAGCGATCGAAGACGCTGCAGACCAAGACGCTGCAGATCTGCGCATCTCGTTTGAATTCTTTCCGCCGAAGTCACCGGACATGGAAGACCAGCTCTGGTCAACCGTCGAGGCATTGGCGCCGTGGCAGCCAGATTTCGTCTCCGTCACTTATGGAGCCGGCGGCACCACGCGCGAGCCGACGCTGAGTACGGTGAAGCGGCTGATCAGCGATACACCGATGCCGACTGCATCGCACCTGACCTGTGTCGGTGCGACACGCGACGAGGTGCGGCGTGTGGTCGAGGAATTCAGGGCCGTCGGTGTCCGACATTTCGTCGCGCTGCGCGGCGACCCGCAAGATGGCGTCGGCGCGGCTTACCAGCCGCACCCGGACGGTTTCATCAATGCCGCCGATCTGGTGGGCGGGCTGCGGGAGATGGGCGATTTCGAGGTGTCTGTCTCCGCCTACCCGGAAAAGCATCCGGAAAGCCCGGATGAAGCCGTTGATCTGGACATGCTCAAGCGCAAGGTGGATGCCGGTGCAACGCGGGCGCTGACGCAGTTCTTTTTCGACAATGATGTCTATGCG
The DNA here is from genome assembly GCF_902706095.1 of Rhizobium sp. 18065. Taxonomy (GTDB): domain Bacteria; phylum Pseudomonadota; class Alphaproteobacteria; order Rhizobiales; family Rhizobiaceae; genus Allorhizobium. Next base: position 508,713 of record NZ_CACSJP010000002.1, on the reverse strand, counting down.
CGCTATCTCGACCGGGTGCTGGCGGCGGGGATCACCATTCCGATCGTGCCCGGTATCATGCCGATTCAGAACCTGACGCAGCTGAAGCGTTTTGCCTCGATGTGTGGTGCATCGGTTCCGGCGAGCATCGATCGTCGTTTCGAAGGAACCGATGGCAATGCGCAGGAGCGGGCAGCCGTGGCGGCGGATATTGCCGCCGAGCAGATCGCCGATCTGGCGAAGCGCGGTATCCGGGATTTCCACATTTACACGATGAACCGTGCACCACTGACAATCGCGACGCTGTCGCGGCTTGGGCTGGACGGCAAGTCTCGAACGTTGTCCGGGGCTGCGGCCTGAAACAGCTGGCGGGTATCAAGTGAAAAGCGCATGACGGGGTCCGTCATGCGCCTTTTTGATTTCTAAAATCATTCCTGCCCGAGAGGCCTTGGTTGGCCGCTTCATCGCTTTTGGCTCATCTCACTCCCGGTCAGATGAACAGCATGGTGGTAATGAACACAAACGCCGCACTGACGATAAGGACATTGATAGAATTAGTCAGTCCCATGTCTGCCTCCTTGTGTTTGACCGTTAGATGTTATGTCCGATTTGTGTCATCGAAAAGCAAATTCTGTGCTGCGGTGCGATGATGGCCGGTGGATAAGCTGTCGCAGTTAGCAAAATATTGTTATATTTCAGTCGTTTAAGAATTTTCAGCTGTTGTTAATGAAGTTTAACAAACGTGACTTGCTGGGCTCCAATATGATGCGGACTGTTGCCTTTTGGCACCACTCAGCCGAGGCGAGATTTGTCGCCAAATGGCAGGTAGCCGAGCAGGCGGCCGTCCAGCACGAGCAGGCCGGCGCCAATCAGTGCCATTCCGACGACGTCGAGCGGATGCAGAATTTCGCCGAGGAAAAGCGCACCGAGCAGGATTGCGCTGGGTGGAACGAGCAGCGTGACGAGCGAAGCGTTGGTCGCTCCAGCGGCTGCCATGATGCGGAAGAACAGGATGTAGGCGAAGGCGGTGGAGAGCAAGGCGAGCGCCAATATGGCCGCGATTGCGCTGAGCGGCGGCATCGACAGTGACCAGGGCTGATCGATGACCAGGGCTGCCGGCAACATGACGAGCGACGAGGCGGTGAGCTGCCCGGCTGCGGTTACCGGGGCAGGCACGTCACGGAAGCGTTTGCCGTAGGTGGCGGCAAAGCCGTAGGAGACTGCGGCGAGGATCGGCAAGATCACTGCCCAGAGTGGCACGTCCGTCTGCAGGAAGGTGCTTGGCCCGATCAATACGGCGGTGCCGGAGAGGCCGAGGATGGTGCCGGCGATCTTCGCTGGCGAAAGCTTCTCGTCGGCGGTCAGCTTGTTGGCAATCAGCACGGTCCAGATCGGTGTCGTGGCATTGAGGATCGAGGCAAGACCTGCGCCGATTTCCGTCTGGCCGAGGAAGATCAGCGTGTGCGGGATGGCATTGTTGATCAGCCCGAGCAAGAGGAATGCCCGCCAGCGTGTCTTCAGGATCCGATAGAGATCGTCACCGCCGCGCAGATAGAGATGCAGGGCGAGCGCTGCAAGCGACAGGCGAAGGAAAACCAGCGTGAACGGTGGTACATAGGCGACTGCATACCGCGCGAAGAAGAATGAGCCGCCCCAGATAAAGCCGAGCAGGATCAGCAGGACCCAGGTGGTCGCGTTCAAGGTCAGGGGAGCTCGTTGTTGCATGGGGCACCTTTCGAATCGGAGCCCCACGCTAATCTCACAGTCTTGCTGAAACCACCCGTTTCATGCGGCCGGTCTTTGGGTCACAGCGTGTTCAGCAGGGACGGGGTCGCCCAGCCATCGGCGGGCATGCCCAGCCGCTGCTGTTCCTTCTGGATAGCCACACGGGTGCCTGATCCCAGAATGCCATCAATCTTGCCGACATCATGGCCGAGCGTCTGGAGCTTGGTCTGAAGCGCCTTCATCTCAACGTCACCGAGGCCCTGTTCCGGGGTGCCCTTCAGATAGGGTGGAGCCCCCATCAAACGCGTGGCAAAGTAGGCCGCCGAGGTCGTGTAGATAAACGACTGGTTCCATTCCAGATAGATGTTGAAGTTCGGATAGGTCAGGAATGCTGTGCCCTTGCGCCCCTGCGGCAGGACCAGCGATGCAGGCAGGTTGCCTGAGGCTGTATCTCCGTCACGCGGAGTGACGCCGAGCGCGAACCATTCGCCGGCCGTCAGCGGGCCGCTCAGGCCCGTCTTTTCGAAAGGCAGGTTGTCGGGAATGGTGACTTCCTGAATCCATGGCTCGCCGCGCTTGAAGCCGAGGTGCTGGATGAACTTGGCCGCGGTCAGAATGGCGTCCGGTGCGCTCTGCTTGACGTTGATATGGCCATCGCCATCACCGTCTATGCCGAATTCGATGATATCTTTCGGAAGCATCTGCACCTGGCCGATTTCGCCGGCCCAGGCGCCGGTGTTGGTGGCGGGATCGAGATCGCCATGCTGGACCATTTCGATCAGGGCCAGCAGTTGTGGGCGAAACAGTTCCGGACGACGGCAGTCGTGTGCGAGCGTCACCAGCGCGTTGCGGGTGCTGAAATCACCCTGCACGGCACCGAAATCGGTCTCCATGGCCCAGAAGGCGGCGATGATGCCGGAAGGAATGCCGAATTCCTGTTCGGCCCGGTCAAACACTGCCTTGTACTGCTGCAGTTTCTGGCGGCCGATATCGAGGCGAGCCTGGCTGACGGTGCGCTGGGAGAATTCGAGGAATGTCTGCTTGAACACGCCCTGCGAGCGGTCACGGGCCAGAACTTTCTCGTCGATTCGGGCGCCGGCCAAAGCCTGGTCGGCAATATCGGCGGGGACGCCGGCGGCTACGGCTTCCGCCTTGACGCCCTGGAGGAAGGTGCCGAGATCGCCGCCGCATTCGGCTGCCATCGAAAGGCTGGTGGATGCCATGAGGAAGGCGAGGGGAAGGGCAAAGCGTGAGGCAAAGGTCATCATTTGGTCCTTGGATGTTTCTTACGGACGGTTATTAAGCGACTTTTTGACCAAAGAGAGATGGCGGCACAAGGACTCGTGCCGCCATGGTCTTATTTTCGGAAATTTCTCAAGCTGGGACCGTATTTATTTGGAAACGGATGCAACCCACTTTTTCCAGTTTGCCTCCGTGCCGGCGAAGACGTTGATATCCGTTCCGCCCTTGATGCCCGGGATAACCCCGGTCGAGGTATATTGCCAGAAGGCCCAGCGGCGCTCGGGATAGATTTCGTTCGGATGCTGGGCGACGGCCCGCACCCAGAAATGATAGTCCTGGAACGCGCCTTCGAGATTGTCGCGATGGAAATCAACCGATGTGTAGATGATCGGGCGCTTGCCGTAATAGGCTTCGATGCGGTCCATGAACCGCTTCATCTCGCTGCGCACAGTTGCCGCATCCGGGCGACTTTTGCAGGTTTTCGAGGTGGGATTCCACTCGACATCGAGTACGGGCGGCAGATGCATGGACTGCTTGGGTACGTTGCGGATGAACCAGTCAGCCTGTTCGTCGGCCGTCGAACAGAAGTAGAAGAAGTGGTACGGCGCATGGGGAACGCCAGCGGCGCGTGCCTGCTGCCAGTATGCGTTGAAGCGGGGATCGACCATGTCCTTGCCTTCTGTCGCCTTGATGAAGGCGAAGGAAACGCCGGAGCGGCGGACCTGGCCCCAGTCGATGTCACCGTTCCATTTCGACACGTCGATGCCGTGCACGTTGTGGCGATGCGGTGTCTTGCCGTCGAAATCCTGTGGATCTGTATCCTTGAAACGCGGCGAAATCGATGCCGTTTCCATCAGGTCATAGCTGGTGGAGGTGCAGGCTGCCAGAGACAGCGAAATCGGCAAGAGCGCCAGGAGAAGCCACCGCATGGATGTTCCATCAATTGGAGTTGGAATCATGCCCCAGGAGCGGTGCGCACGAACGCGAGACACAAGAGGCGCGAACACCATTCTTGGTCCATCATCGTTAAAACTTGGTTATATGCAATCCGTCTTGCTGAGTTAATGACGGCACAGGTTCAGATTTTGATGACCGCGTGCCATGCATAGCCTCGACCGATCGGCTCGAAAGTGAGCGCCGCACCGCGTGCGGCGGCACGCTGCTCCAGCGCCTCGCGAAGGGCTTTCCTGGGGGTGACATGGAAGCGCGATAGCCAGTTGCGCAGCAGATTGCGGAACCAGCGCGGCAGGCCTTCCTGCTGGCCGAAGTCGACGATGTGCAGCGAGCCGCCGGGTGCGACGGCATCAAGCGCGCAGTCGATCGCCTCTTCCCAATCCGGGATCATCGACAAGGCGTAGGAGATCATCACCCGGTCGAATCCCTGCGTGCCGAACTGGCTTGCGTCGAACGCTGTCGCGTCGGCGACGGTTAGCACAGGCTGGGTGGTGCGGCCGCGGAAGTTGGCACGCGCCGAGACCAGCATTTCCGCCGATATGTCGAGGCCGTAGAGGTGTGCTGTCGGATACAGGCGGTGAGCGAAAAGCAGGTTGCGGCCCGTGCCGCAGCCGACCTCCAGCAGTGTGCCTGCTTGTGGGACGTCGAGACCGGTGATCATGCGGTCACGGCCGAGCAGGTAATATTTCCGCGTCAGGTCGTAGACGTGGCGCTGGTAGCGATACATGCTGTCCATGCGTTCTGCATGCGGCTGGTCGATGACGCCGTCTGTTGCCTGTTCGCTCATGCCAGCGGCTTTTCATAGATGTGGAACCCGCCGTAGATCGCCGAGCGGTCCTGCTTGTTCAGTGCCGTGGAGCGCTCCGCCTGGTAGTACCATTGGCTGAGCAGGCTGTCGGAGAGCTTGCCATCCAGCACGCTCTTTTCGGCGGCCGTGCGGAAGATGACGCGGGCGCCGGGAGCAGCGGTGCGGGTGATTTCCGTCCACAGTTCATTGAGCTGGCGCTCGTTCATCCAGTCCTGGGCGTCGAGGAGCACATAGCGGTCGACACTGGCGGCCGGCTTTTTAGCCAGCAACTCGGTGAAATTGGCATGATGGACCTGGACCCGATCGATGTGGTCGCGGATCACCGGATAATGTTCCTGCTTCAGGTATGTCGGCAGCGTGCCTTCTTCCGCGTTGGGATAGCGGCGTGCAAATGCCTGCCAGGCGAAATAATTGTCCTTCAGCGGAAAATAGCAGGCCAGCTTCTCCAGCCGGTGGCGGAGTACGGGCGCGATCGTGCCACCCTCCGAGAGGCTTGCGAGCTCGTCATATTGCTGCGGCGGAATGCCGAGGCCAAAGAGCGAGCTCTTGCGGCTGGTCAGCCAGCGGATCAGCGGCTTGTCGAACAGCGGGGCAATGCGGCTGTCGAAGAACTGGCGCTGGTCGCGCAGCGAGTTTGCGGCAGTTATCTCCTCAAGGCGGACACCATGCAGACGGGCGAGGAGATGACCGACGCCGATGAAGCGCCCCAACAGGCCGGTGCGATAAAGGTTGCGGTTGAACACCGAGACCCGACGTCTGCCGGTCAGGCCGCGCTGGTTCCAATAGCTGCGCGTCGCAGTATCGAGATTGGGCGCGACATGTCGGTCATACAGGCGGCTATTGCCGGCTTCGCCCGCTGTTGCCAGAAGGCGGACAGCCGCAGCATGATCGGGCAGATGGCGGAAGGCTGCGAGCTTCAGCCGGTTGAGTGCGACGTGATTGGGGTTCAGGTCGACGACGTCGATCGAGACAGGCCTTCGGCTGAGATAGGCGAGCATGTTGCAACCGCCGGAGCCGATCGTTACGATCGAATGTCCCTCGGCCAGATCCATGGCCTCCATGTCGACGTCCGGGTCTTCCCAGATCTGGGCATAGACAAGGCCCGAAAACAGCAGGCCAAACAGACGTTCTGACAGTCCGTCCCTGGACATTGGCTTGTGCTGGAGAAGCGCGTCCTTGAGCTTGTGGTTCTCATGAAAGCCGGCATCCGGTGCAATCTCGGTCATCTCGATCCGCCATCCTCTTGGAGTTGATGGCGTGTAGCCCTGCGATGCTACAGTTTGATGACGTGGGATTGCCGGCTGTTTGTTGCAGCCGTGCCGACCCGCGCTAAGTCGTTGGCGCCTATGACATTTTTTTCAGCACTATCCTTCAGCGCCGGGCGCGGTCGACGGCGTCGGAGCTTGGATATCGGGTGCTGGATTGCGGATGGTGATGTGATGAGGATCAGATCACAGCGTCCATGTTTCCCGATTCTCCTCGTTCCTGTTGTAACGAGGGTATCGGGTCTTTGTCGGATTGATTGCTAGTGCCGATTTGAGACTTACTGCGTCAGGTGCAGCATGCCCTTGCGCTTTGCGTCGTAATAATAGCCGCGTGCGTAAAGGCGGACCGCCTGGTCGTGATCGTTGTCAGCGACGAGCCATGCACCCTTGAGGTACTTGACGGCGTATTTGATATTCGTCTCGGCATCGAAAAGACCTGACGGCTCGCCACTGTAGCCCATGGCCTTGGCGGTGTTGTAGCGGATCTGCATCAGGCCGTAATTGCCGCTGTGGTAGGCGCCAGGATTGTATGTGCTCTCACGCTTGACGACGCGGTGTACGAGATCCTCGGGGATCTCGTAGAATTTCGCATATTTCTTGATCAGCGCGTTGAGCTTGGTCGGTCCGCCGCTCAGCGTTTCCGGTTCGGGGTCCCGTTCCGGTGGCGAGCCCGGTGAGGTGATGTCGAAGGGGTCGCCAAAGCTTGTCAGTGCCGTCCTGCGCAGGGGCGCCGCGTAGGCAAGCACGACGGGCGCGGGTGCCGGCAAAGCGCCTGTCGTCGTCGCAACAGCGGACGCCGCTGCCGATCCGGGGGCTGCCGCAATCGCCTGCATGGGGGCCGCATCGGCGGTGATTGCTGCCTGCTGCTCGACGCCCGGAAGCGGTGTTGCTGTCGCCAGTGTCGTCAGGGCCTGCGTTGCCGCCGTTTGCGGCGCGGTGGCGGCCAGCGACGATTCCTTCAGCATCGGAATGGGTGCTGCTGTTTCTGTTCCGGGAATGATCGGGGCGGGGCCTGGATTGGCTGCTGCCAGTTCGGCCGTAGTGGTGACGGTTACCGTAACTGCCGGTGCCGTGCCATTGGAAATGGCTTCGGCGGCATTCGCTGCCCGCATTTCCGCCGAATTGGGTTTGGCCACTGGTGCCGAGGCCAGATCTGCCTTCATGTTTTCGTCGATTGCAGTGCATCCCGTGAGGCCCGCTAGCAAGGTAGCAGCCATGCAAATCGCAATGCCGCGGTCTTTCTTGACGATCATGCCACTATCCGTTTTCACGCTGCAGGCGACCGGTGAGGAAACAAATCACCGACCGTTAAGATTTCCATTTATTAATCCAAGCTGGCCTTGGCGGCAAGCGCCTGGCGAAATCGGCCTCTTTGGAAGGTCAGGCGGCGATCTTGCGGTAGCCTGCTGTGACCGCTCCAGCCGAAATCAAGACGGTGCGGTTGCCATGCTTCGCTGTCCTGCGAACCGAGCGTTTGCGGATGTATTGCCGGGCTTTTCCGGCGACGAGCGCATAGGTAATCGTGTTGACGATCGACAGGGTCATGAAGGTCGCGACGAGCACAGAAGCCTGTTCGAAAACTGGTGCGGAAGACGTCAGGAATTGTGGCAGGAATGCGACGAAAAAGACGATACTCTTCGGGGCGAGCGCCGTCACCGTGAAGCAGTGCGCGACGATCTTCAACGGCTTTTCTTGCGGAAGGTTGTCATTGTCGGCAATCGGGCCCTTGCCGACCGGCGCACGCCAGAGGTGAATGCCGATATAGACGAGATAAGCGGCGCCGAACCATTTGACCACGGCAAACGTCGCGGCCGAGCTCGTAAGCAGGGCGGTCAACCCTGCGAGCGACGCAGACATCACCACCAGATGACCGAGTGCCACGCCGATTACCGTGGCGAAGGCCGTCTTGCGACCATAGCCTAGTGCATAGGAGACGACCTGCTGCACCGATGGTCCGGGAATGGCAAGAATGACCGCTGACGCAGCCACGAATGCGAACCAGGTTTCATTGGACATAGAACTCACTCCTCCTCAGGAGAGGAAGCCAGCTTTCGCGCCGAAGGTCAATTCACAGGATGGTACTTCTGGCCCAAATAATCCATCACGTCCTTGAACCATGGGGTCGAAAGATCGAAGGCCTTGCCGCCCTTGATGCGCGGGAATTCGATCGTGCGAAGCTTTCCGCCCTGGTCTTCGTCGTGGCCGGTCACGCCGGAGATCTTGTTCAACCCGCTTTCCACGGCGAGATCGACCATGCTCTGTATCAGGCGCAGGTCCTCGGCGTTCGCCGGGGCGGAGCGGGCGAAATAACCGGATTTCTGCACCATCGAGCGCTCCGCATCGAGCAGCTTGGCAAATTGCTTCTGGAACCAGTTGCCGACATTGATCGTGTCGATCTTCACATGGCCGAAGGCGTCGCGCTTGACCTCTTCACCGGAGGCTTCGCGTTCAGTTACAATTTCATCGAGACAGGCGCCTTCGGAAACGAACAACGTGACAAAGCCGGTGCGGTCCATGATCTCCTTCAGGCGCTCGGCTTCGGCATGCATGTCAAAATGGGTTTCAGGCAGATAGAGGCCGTCGATGTTCTTCAGCTCCTGGTTCATCATGAAGCCGTCGATATATTCGTTGTGCTTGGTGCGCTGGATATAGGCGCGCGCGGTTGCCGCGGTCAGCCAGCCGCAATGGCGGCCCATCACTTCATGGATGACGAGAGAGCGCGGGGCGGCGCTCTGTTCGTTGGACACATGGTCGAAGAAGCGGGCGCCGACATCCGCGGCCGTCCAGGCGCCCAGCGACTGCCTGATCGGCACGACATCATTGTCGACGGTCTTGGGCAAGCCGACGACGGTCAGGTCGTAGCCATGGGCACCGAGATAAGCGGCCAGATCGGCCGCAGTCGTGTTGGTGTCGTCGCCGCCGATGGTGTGGAGGATCGTGACGCCATCGTTGGCCAGGCGTTCGGCCGCGACGCGCAGCGGATTTTCGCCTTCCTTGACCAGGCCGCGCTTGATGCAATCGGCGGCATTGGTCAGCTTGACGCGGCTGTTGCCGATCGGCGAGCCGCCGTAGCGATGCAGCAGGTACGCCTTCTCGCGCATGTCTTGGTTGATCTCGATCTTGTAGTCCATCAGCAGGCCGCGATAGCCGGATTTGTAGGCGATCATCTCGACGTCAGGGGCGATCTCATTGTAGCGCTCGATCAGCCCGCCAACAGCGGACGAGAGGCAGGGGGCAAGACCACCAGCGGTCAGCATTGCTACTTTCTGTTTGGCCATCGAACCTCCTTGGGCACCGTCCGGCGGTGCCGCCATCATGACGTTTCCGGTCGAATGGATGCGACAGTCAGCGCGGGCTGTAAAGCCAAAAAATCAAGAAAAACGGGCCTTTCGGCCTAGCCAGACGACGAAGGCAACCGCCAGGGCGAATATAATCGTTTCAATCCCGATCTGCTCGCCGAGCAAGATTGTGGAAAAGGCAAGTGTGACAAAAGTCTGCATCAACTGGATCTGCGCGACCTTGGCAATTCCACCGATGGCGAGACCCGCGTTCCAGAAAATGAAGCCGGCAAACATCGAGATCAGGCCGTGATAGAGCAGGGCGCCGATTGCTGCCTGATCGGGCGCGTGGATGCCATTTGCAGCCGTCAGTGCCAGTCCGACCAGCGACAGGGGCAGGGTGACCACGAGCGCCCATGACATTACCTCCCATCCGGAGAGGGTGCGGGCGAGGCGGGCTGACAGGACATAGCCAAACGAGGCAGAGACGGCTGCGGCGAGAAGCCAGGGGTCGCCGAGTTCGAGGTGGAAGCCGTTCTGTCTCGCCGAAAACAGGGCAACGAGAGCGGCGCCCGTCAGGCCGCAGGCCCAGAAGAGCGGGCTCGGCCGTTCGCCATCGACGATCACCGCGAAGATCGACGTGAGCAGCGGCAGAAGACCGAGCACCACGCCGCCATGGCCGGCGGGCAGGGTCTGCATCGCAATCGATGAAAAGATCGGGAAGCCATAGACGAGACAGAGGCCGGCGAGAAACAGCGTCGGAAACGCGCCGACGGGCCAGCGTTTGCCAAGCGCCAGAAGTGCAAGACCTGCTGCGCCCGTGGCGATGACGGCGCGGCCGAATGTGATGACTTCCGGCGAGAAACCCTGGAGAGCGAGGTGAGTCATCGGCAGGGTCAGGCCGAACATCGTGACGCCGATCGCACCGAGACCGAGGCCAAGCGCGCCTTTGGAAATGTCTGTTTGCATGGGGTCCACCGGGTATGATGGATGGCTGCTCGCATGCGGTCGGTGAATAGTCCAATCAATTGCGCGAATGTAAATCGTGGCCGTGGTTCAGCAATTCGCAACCTAACATGAATAAAGTTTAATGCCGTAGGCCGGGTGTCGGGTTGCTTTTTGGCCGATATTTGGTCATGGTCGCGCCATGATTTTTGATTTCGCCTGCGAGCAAATATCGTCATTCTGGGACCGTTTGCTCGGCGCGATCGGTGATGCTGCGGGCAGCGCGCTGCAAGGAATGATCGAGGCCGTCCGGACCGTCTTCGAAGGCGACCCCGAAACCCGCCGTCGTGTTTCCTTCTCGGTCGCCATCATTGCCCTCTCGGCAAAGATGGCAAAGGCCGATGGTGTGGTCTCCGTCGCCGAGGTCGATGCCTTCCGCAAGATCTTCGATTTTCCGCCGGAAGAGGCGCGCAATGTTGCCCGTCTCTACAACCTGGCGCGCCAGGACGTTGCGGGTTTCGAGACCTATGCCAAGAACCTCGCCAACATGTGCCGGACCTGTGACAATTTCTGCCCGGTGCTCGAGGATATCATCGACGCATTGTTCCACATCGCCAAGGCGGATGGGCTGGTGCATGAAACCGAAATGGCGTTTCTTGCCAGGATTGCCGAGATCTTCGCCGTTCCCGAAGAGCGCTTTACGATGATCACCGAGCGGCATATCCATCTCGATGGCGATCCCTATGGCGTGCTCGGTGTCCAGCCTTCCGACGACTTTGCGACGATCCGCAAGCGTTATCGCTCGCTGGCGGCGGAACATCATCCTGACCGTTTGCACGCACGCGGCATTCCGGCTGAGTTCCATTCGGTTGCCACTCATCGCATGGCAAAGTTCAATGCGGCCTATTCCGCGATTGAAAAAGAACGCCGGGCTGCATGACATCCTTTGCCGCCGAATGCCGCCTCGCCGAGGTGGTTCCGTCGCCGAATTTCGGCGAACGGATCGGCGTGACCCGTCCCGACATCCTGCTGCTTCATTATACCGGCATGCCGACGGGTGAGGGCGCGCAGGCCTGGCTGTGCAATCCCGAGAGCCAGGTATCGAGCCACTACATCGTGCATGAGGATGGCCGGGTGGTGCAGATGGTGCCTGAAGATCGCCGGGCCTGGCATGCGGGTCAGAGTTCGTGGGCCGGCGAGACGGACATCAATTCTCGCTCGATCGGCATCGAGATCGCCAATGCCGGACATCCCGCCGGTCTTCCCGATTATCCCGATCGGCAGATCGAATCCCTGATCGAATTGTGTCGCGAATGCGTCGAAAGGCACCAGATTGCCCCTGAAAGGGTGCTGGCACACTCCGATGTGGCGCCTGTTCGCAAGGTTGACCCGGGTGAAAATTTCCCCTGGTCCAAGCTTCATCATGCCGGCGTTGGGCACTGGGTCGAACCGGCGCCGCTCGGCGGCGGACGGTTTTTCCAGCGCGGCGATCAGGGGCAGCCGGTCGAGGCCCTCCAGTCGATGCTGTCGTTCTATGGTTATGCGATTGAAATAAATGGCGATTATTGCGCAAAAACGGAAGGTGTCGTCGCCGCGTTCCAGCGCCATTTTCGGCCCGTCAAGGTTGACGGCATCGCAGACAGTTCCACCATCGAGACGCTACACCGGCTGCTGACCAGCCTGCCGAGATTTGCCTGAAACCTTGCTCCGGCGTCTGTGCACAATGGCGCTTGAATTAACGTTTCATGCGCCGAATTGTTGCAGTGCCACACGAATTCCTTAATGAGCCGGTCTAAAGAGCGGGCTGAACAGCGGCGTGGAACCCTTCGGATCCGGCCGCAAACATCAACATAAAGGCGTGGTTTGGCGAGCCCTGGTGGGCTTGCGACGTCGAAGAATTGCGTCCGCTCTATGCGCAGCGACCACCAGCCTTTGTAGGAGACTGACCTTTTCATGAACAGACGACTCGTTGCTGCTGCGGCATGCCTCGCTATCCTTTTGTCCCATTCACAGGCGGCGCTTGCCGGCGACGACGAAAGTCGCATCAAAATGCCTCTCAAGACGATCAACCGCGATGTCGGTTTTCCGACGGCCCCGGCGTTTTCAAAGAGCCCCTATGGCGCGATCATTTCCAAATATGCCAAGCAATATGGCGTGCCGGTTGATCTGGCGCATGCGGTGGTTCGCATCGAGAGCAACTTCAATCCGAAGGCACGCGGCAGTGCCGGCGAAATCGGGCTGATGCAGATCAAGCCTGCAACCGCACGCTACATGGGCTACAGCGGCAGCAAGAAGGGGCTTTATGATCCCGAAACCAACATCCGCTACGGCATGAAATACCTGTCCAAGGCCCATGATCTTGGTGATGGCGAAACCTGCAGCACCATCCTGCGTTACAATGCCGGTCACGGCGCCAAGCGCATGAACCCGGTCTCCAAGCGTTACTGCGGCAAGGTGCTTGCCCTGATCGGGACGTAACGATCTCTTGTGGCGGATGATCGCACCCGCTGGACAGAGTGTTCCGTCATGCTATCCAAAGAACGAACATGTATTGGATGGTGAGTCATGGTGGAACGCTTCAAGTCGATCGTTGTCGGGCGCGGTATGATGGGGGCTGCGGCTGCCCGCTACCTGGCTAGATCCAGCGATGGGGTGGCGATCATCGGTCCTGATGAACCGGTGAACTGGTCTACCCATCGTGGCGTATTTGCCAGTCACTATGACGAGGCGCGGATCACCCGGACGATTGATTCCAATCCTATCTGGGCGCGGCTCGCCAATCGTTCGATCGCCCGCTACAGGGCTATCGCCGCTGACAGCGGTGTCGACTTCTACCGGGAAGTCGGCTGCCTGATCGTTGGGCCGAAACGCGGCGGTTCCGACCCCTATATCTCCCAGATCGAATCGGCGGCAAACGCTCTTCGCGTCGAGACCGAAATGCTGTCGGATGCGGAACTGAAAAGCCGCTTCGGCTATTTCGATTTCGGCCTCGGCTGCGAGGGTGTCTTCGAGGGCGCCAATGCCGGCTATGTCAATCCGCGCAGGCTTGTCGAGGCGCAGAGCGTTCTGGCTGAAAAAGCAGGGGCCACGCTCATCCGTCATGCTGCAGTCTCGATCCGTGAAGAGGCAGGCCTTGCCATCGTCGCGACCGATGATGGCCGCGAGTTTGCCGCTGAAAAGGTGCTGGTTGCCGCGGGAGGGTTCTCCATTGCGGCAAAACTCCTGCCGCGACCCGTCCATCTGTCGGTGTATGGACGCACCGTTGCATTCTTCGAGATCGCAGAAGCCGAACTTGCTGTCTATGCCTGCATGCCGTCACTGATCCACCAGCCGGACGACCCGCGCGACCACATCTATCTCCTGCCGCCGGTGCGTTATCCCGATGGAAGAGCGTATCTCAAGATCGGCGGAGATCCGGACGACCTGCTTTTGGCAACGGAGCCGGAGGTTCGTGCATGGTTCCGTGGCGGCGGGCGTGAGACGACGCGTGATCATCTCAAGCGGATTGTCGGCCAGATCGTTCCGGGCCTTGCGAATGCCCCGGTCAGCATGGCTGCCTGCGTCACATCCTTCACGCCGGACAACTATCCGGCCATCGGTTTTGCCAGCGACCGTATCGCCGTACTAACCGGCGGTTGCGGGGCTGCGGCAAAGAGTTCGGACGAAATCGGCCGGCTCGGGGCGGAGTTGCTCCAGCACGGCGCCATCCAGGACGATGCCTACGGGGCTGTTTTTGCCCCCGTCTTCAGAGACTGATTCACCAAATCCGGCCAAGCGTGTGCTGCGCTTATGTTTTTGTTGGCTTTCGCCGTCTCTGTCGTTTAAGGACGCCATGCCAGTTGGCCGGGCAGCCGCGCTTTACCAATGTCGAAAGACGGTAAGGGGAGGAAAGTCCGGGCTCCACGGAAATACGGTGCCGGATAACGTCCGGCGGGGGCGACCCTAGGGAAAGTGCCACAGAGAGGAAACCGCCTCGATTGTCCGATGCCTGCATCGGGCGCTGCGAGGTAAGGGTGAAAGGGTGGGGTAAGAGCCCACCGCGTCGCTGGCAACAGGGACGGCATGGTAAACCCCACCGGGAGCAAGACCGAATAGGGATGACGCGGGTGACGCGCAAGCGCCACCACAGCCTGTTTCCGGGCCAGTCATCCGGGTGGGTTGCGAGAGGCAGCGTGCAAATGCTGTCCCAGATGAATGGCTGCCACGTTCCGGGCAACCGGAGCCATACAGAACCCGGCTTACAGGCCAACTGGCAAATTCTCTCCCTTCCGTCTTTGGGCGGGTAGGGGCGATGACAGCGAAAATCAGCCAAGAGTCTGAAATTCCCCGGCTAAATTTGACCTTGCCCAAATCGGCGTCATTGCATGCCGTGCCGAAAAGCGCCGTGTTCCCGGCGATTTCTAACCTTTCGTTAAGCTTAACGGCCTATCAATATTGAATCCTGAAAGGGGTTCCGCCAGTCCGTTCCCATTGACGCCCATAGTGTCCCATGGTATCCCAAATGCATGCCGTTGAAGGGGTTGATTTTGCCCCGAAAGCCCAGAATTCAGGCAGGCAGTTCAGCAATGCGGCGAGCACTGCAGAGGGACTGAGTGTCGGGTGGTCAGCGGTTGGCGTAACCAGTTTCCGGAGGTCAATCAGTGGCTTCCTGTCGAGAGGGAGGTCGGTCGATTGTCATGAACCGCTTCCTGTCCAATGCGACAAACAGGATCGATGCGAAGGGGCGGGTTTCCGTTCCTGCGGCTTTTCGTACCGTGCTCGCGGGGCGCGACATTCAGGAGCTTTATTGTCTCCAGGATTTCGTCTATCCGGCAATCAATATCGGCGGCCCCGATTTGCTGGAGCGATACGAGCGGAAGGTGGCGGCGGAAGATCCTTTTGCTTTGGAGGCAAACGAGATGTCGCTGCTGCTTCATGGTGGTGGCGTCTTTATGCGACTCGATGCGGAGGGGCGTCTGATGATGACGGAGTTTATCCGGGATTTCACGGGGATTTCCTCGGAGGTCTGCTTCGTCGGTCGATCGGATCATTTTCAAGTGTGGCAGCCGCAGGCGTTTCACGAGGCGCAGGCGAAGGCCAGAGAGGTCGTACGGCTACGAGGGCTGCGGACCTAGAAAGACGGAGAAGCGGAATGGCGGCGAATCTTGGCGAGGGAGAACCTGATGCCAATGGCGGACCGGTTCGCCACATTCCGGTTCTTCTCCCGGAGGTTCTGGCGGCGCTCGAGGCGCAGCCGGGCAAGATCATTCTTGATGGTACTTTCGGCGCGGGCGGCTACACGACGGCCATCCTCGGCGCTGGTGCCGATGTGATCGCACTTGACCGCGATCCGAATGCGATTGCTGCGGGCCAGGCGCTGGTCGAGGCTAGCAATAACCATTTGTCCCTGCGTCACACCCAGTTTTCCCAACTTGCCGAGCACGCGCCCGCCGAAGGGTTGGATGGCATCGTGCTCGATATTGGCGTTTCCTCGATGCAGATCGATGAGGCTGATCGCGGCTTTTCATTCCAACGCAATGGCCCGCTCGACATGCGCATGTCGTCCTCCGGTGTTTCGGCCGCCGATGTGGTCAATCGTGCCAAGCTGACCGACCTCATTCGGATTTTCGGCTTTCTCGGTGAAGAAAAACATGCGGGCCGTATCGCGCGCGCGATCGAGAAGCGCCGTGCCACCGAGCCTTTCCGGACGACGCGTGAGTTGGCCAACCTGATTGAGACGGTCAATCCGCGCAAAGCCAAGGACAAGATCCATCCGGCGACCCGCGTGTTCCAGGCGTTGCGGATCTTCGTCAATGACGAACTCGGCGAACTGGCGCAGGCTCTTTTTGCGGCGGAAAGCGCATTGAAGCCGGGCGGTCGGCTGGTGGTTGTCACTTTCCATTCGCTGGAAGATCGCATCGTGAAGAAGTTCTTTTCCGAGCGTTCCGGCAAGGCGTCAGGTTCGCGCCACCTTCCCATGGTCGAAGCACGTCCAGCGACCTTCGAGCCTGTCGGCAAAGGCATGGTCGCTGCAACCGAAGCCGAGGCGGAAATCAATCCGCGCGCCCGCTCTGCCAAGCTGCGTGCCGGCATCCGGACCAAAGCACCTGCAGAACGCGCCGACATGTCGATCTTCGATCTGCCGGACCTTGCCACTCTCGATAAGATCGGAGGCTAATAATGCTCAGAACCTTCGATCTCATTCTTGTTGGATCGATGCTGGCGGCAGCGGCCGTCACCTATCAGATCAAGCACCATACCGACAACAAGGCGGTAGAGGTTCGCCGTCTGGAGGCCGAGATCAAGCTTGAGCAGGATACGATCGAGCTGCTTCGGGCCGACAGGGCGCTGCTGACACAGCCGAACCGGCTGGAACGGCTGGTCAAGGCATATTCTGAAGAGTTGAAGCTGGAGCCGACGTCTCCGGAACAATTGGCGCAGCCGGTGGAGTTGCCGATGCCCAGGGACCAATTGCCGAAGCCTGAGGTGGCGCAGGGCGAAGCGTCGTCGGATCCAGTCAAGGATCTGATCACGACAGGATCGGTGCAACCCATGGAATCGGTGGACGACTGATGACCTTTCTTTCGCGAATCATGCTGTTGAAGAGCCGGGCGCATTTCTCCACGGATGTGCAGCGGAGCGGCACCGTAATCAATGGCGCCACCTTCAAGGGGGCAGGCAAGCGCAAGACGGAAATGGCGCGCACCCGCGTCGGCATCATGATTGCCGGCTTTTGTTTCGCCTATGCGATTATCGGTGGTCGCCTCGTCCAGTATGGTCACGCGCAGCCAGAAACGGTTTCCAGCATCCTGCCCGCCGATCGCCTGATGGCGTCGCGTCCCGATATTCTCGATCGCAATGGCGAAGTTCTGGCGACTGATATTCGCACCGTTTCGTTGTTTGCAGAGCCGCACAAGATCGTCGACCCGGACGAGGCCGTTGAAAGGCTCGCAACTGTTCTCAGGGACCTCGACATCAAGGGTACCTACAAGAAACTCTCGTCGAATTCGCGCTTTCAGTGGCTGAGTCGCCAGTTGACGCCGAAACAGCAGAGCCAGATCCTGGCGCTCGGCATCCCGGGCATCGGCTTTCGTCCGGAGAAGCGTCGCTTCTATCCGGGTGGCTCTACCGCCTCGCACATTGTCGGCTACGTCAATATCGACAATCGCGGCATGACCGGGATGGAGAAGTATATCGACAACCAGGGTATGGCCGATCTGCGCGCGCTCGGCATGACCAGCGATATGCCGCTGGAGCCGGTCAAGCTGTCCCTCGACATTCGCGTGCAGAACATCGTCCGCGACGTTCTGGTTTCCGCCGTTGATAAATTCAAGGCGATCGGTGCTGGCGGTGTCGTTCTCGATGCCCATACCGGTGAAGTGCTGGCCATGGCTTCGCTGCCCGATTACGATCCGAACAATCCGGCCGGCTCGGAAGAAGGCTGGCTGAGCCGCATGTCGAACGGCACATTCGAGATGGGTTCGACCTTCAAGTCTTTCACCATTGCGATGGGCCTGGATTCCGGCAAGGTCTCTCTGAAGGACAGCTTTGACGCCCGCTATCCGATCCGGATCGGGGGTTTCACGATCAAGGATTTCCACGGCAAGAATCGCGTTCTGACCGTACCGGAAATCTTCCAGTATTCGTCGAACATCGGAACGGCAAAGGTCGCTGACCTGGTCGGCACCGATGGTCACAAGGAATTCCTGACGCGACTCGGCCTGCTCAGCAAGATGCAGACCGAGCTTCCGGAAGTGGCGATGCCGTCACAGCCACGCGTATGGAAGAAGATCAACTCGATCACCATTTCCTTCGGCCACGGCGTATCGACAACGCCGCTGCAGACGGCGGTCGCCGGTGTCGCACTGGTCAATGGCGGCAAGCTGATCGAGCCGACATTCCTGCCACGAACGCGCGAACAGGCCGATCTGGTTGCCAAACAGGTAATCAAGCCATCGACCAGCGATGACATGCGCTTTCTGTTCGAGTGGAATGGCGTCAAGGGGTCGGGCCGCAATGCACGCGTCGAAGGCTTCGACGTCGGCGGCAAGACCGGTACGGCCGACAAGGTCGTCAACGGTCGCTATGTCGGCGACAAGAACTTCAACGCCTTTCTGGCGGCCTTTCCGATCGACAACCCGCGCTACGTCGTGCTGACCTTTATCGACGAGCCGAAGACCGACAAGGGTAACGGCGCCGCGTTGGCAGGTAATACGGCCGCACCGATGGTTGCCGACATCATTCGCAGAAGCGCCGCAATTCTTGGTGTAGAACCGAAATTCGGAGAAGACGGCTCGGCCTTGCTCGTCTCTTATTAAGTTGATCGAATATTGACGGGGCGATTCGGCACGATTTGCCCCGAGAGGATGGAATGCAGATGTTACTGGGCAAGCTGGCGGGCGAGCACTATCAGGATCAGATGACCAAACAGGTCGGCTCGATCGAGATTACAGGTCTTGCTGCCGATAGCCGCAAGGTTGTGCCCGGCACCCTGTTTTTTGCTCTGACCGGCAGCAAGGCGGATGGAGCCGCCTACATTGCCGACGCCGTTGCGCGGGGAGCCGCCGCGGTCGTCGCAAGCCATTCCATCGATTCCCCTGTGCCTGTGATCACCGCCGAAAACCCGCGCCATCTGCTGGCCCTTGCCGCCGCCCGTCTTGTCGGTCGGCAGCCGGAAATCATGGTGGCGGTCACCGGCACTGCGGGCAAGACCTCGGTTGCATCGTTCACACGGCAGATCTGGGCCGAGGCCGGCAAGGCTGCGGCACAAATCGGCACCACCGGCGTCATCTCGCCGAAACGCAATGACTACGGCTCCTTGACCACGCCGGACCCGATCGCGCTGCATACATTGCTGGGCGAATTGGCTGACGAGGGCGTGACCCATGCGGCGATGGAAGCATCCAGTCATGGTCTCGACCAGAGCCGGCTGGATGGCGTCAAGTTGGCGGCTGCCGGGTTCACCAATCTCGGCCGCGACCACATGGACTACCATCCGACGGTCGAGGACTATATGGCCGCCAAGATGCGGTTGTTCGATACGCTTTTGCCAAAGGGATCTCCGGCGGTGATCTTTGCCGATGATCCGTGGTCTGACGAGGCGATCCGGGTCGCGACGGCTGCCGGTCATGACGTGCGCACTGTCGGTCGCAAGGGCGGTTTCCTCAGCCTCAAGCGCGTGGAGCATTTCCGGCACAAGCAGGTGGCTGAAGTTCATTGCGGTGACGAAATCTTCGAGGTGCATATTCCGCTCGCCGGCGATTTTCAGATTGCCAACGCGCTGGTTTCTGCCGGCCTTGCCATTTCGACCGGCACACCGGCTGCGGTGGCGTTAAAGGCACTGGAGCATCTCAAGGGCGCCTCGGGTCGACTTGAACTGGTCGGCCAGAGCAAGAGCGGCGCGCTTGCCTATGTCGATTACGCGCACAAGCCGGATGCACTGGAAAACGTCCTGAATTCTGTCCGTCCGTTCACCACCGGCCGGGTCATCGTCGTGTTCGGCTGCGGTGGCGATCGCGACAAGGGCAAGCGGCCGATCATGGGTGAAATCGCCACGCGGCTTGCCGATATCACCATTGTGACTGACGATAATCCGCGTTCGGAAGCGCCGGCGACCATCCGGTCCGAGATCATGGCGGCAACGCCGAGGGGTATCGAGATCGGCGATCGTGCGCAGGCGATCCGCGCGGCAGTGGCAATGCTTGCCGCCGGCGACACGCTGATCGTGGCCGGCAAGGGACACGAAGAGGGCCAGACGGTTGGTGCTGTCACCTTGCCGTTTTCCGATCATGCCGAACTGCGCAAAGCATTGGAGGAGTTCGACCGTTGACCTTTCTTTGGACGTCGCGCGACATGGTGGCCGCAATGGCCGGACGACCTTTCGGCAATCTGCCGGAGGGCATAACCGGCATTTCGATCGACAGTCGGACGATCACGCCGGGTGAGGCCTTCTTCGCCATCAAGGGCGACCGGGTCGATGGCCATGACTATGCCAGCATCGCGATCGCCAATGGCGCGTCGCTGCTGGTGGTCAATGAAGCAAAGCTTCCGGCGCTGGGGCGCCTGACCGTGCCGATGATCGTGGTCGAAGACGTTTTGATCGGGTTGGAAAAGCTCGGCCAGGCTGCGCGTGACCGGACACCGGCCACGGTGATCGCGGTAACCGGCTCCGTCGGCAAGACGACGACCAAGGAAATGCTGCGTGTTGCGCTGGAACCCTCCGGCAATGTGCATGCCGCCGTTGCATCGTTCAACAACCACTGGGGCGTGCCGCTGACGCTGGCGCGCATGCCGATGGATACGCGCTACGGCGTGTTCGAGATCGGCATGAACCACCCGGGCGAGATCGGCCCGCTGGCGCAGATGGTACGGCCGGACGTGGCGATCATCACGACGATCGCGCCGGCGCATCTGGGCAATTTTTCAAGCGTGGAGGAAATCGCTGCTGCCAAGGCGGAGATCTTCGATGGCCTGGCGCGTGGGGGCGATGTCATCCTCAACCGCGACAACGCCTATTTCGAACAGCTCGAACAGGCGGCCTTTGCTGCCGGCGTGGAAAATATCCACACCTTCGGCCAGCATGCCAAGGCTGAGTTCAGGCTTGCCGAATTCGATGGAGCGGCGGAACGCTCGACGGTGTGGGTCTCGTTTGGCGGAGAAACCCGCGAAATCAGTATTGGCGCGCCGGGCCGGCATCTGGCGGAGAACGCGATGGCTGTCCTGGCTGCCGTCTCGCTCGTCGGTGCCGATGTCGACGCGGCGATCGACGCATTGGCAAACCTTGCCCCGGTCAAGGGGCGTGGTCAGCGCCACAAGCTGGCGATCGGCCGCGATGTTTTGACGTTGATCGACGAGAGCTACAATGCCAACCCGGCATCTATGCGGGCGGCAATTGCGGTCCTCGCCGCGTCCCAGCCTGAATATGACGGTCGCCGCATTGCCGTGCTTGGCGACATGCTGGAGATGGGCGATTTTTCCGCAAGCGTACATGCCGATCTCGCAAGCCCGTTGCTGGCGGCCGGGATCGAGCATGTCTGGCTTGCCGGACCTGAAATGACGGCCTTGCGCGATGCACTGCCGGAAAGCGTCCATGTCGTCTATCTGGAAACGACGGCGGAACTGGCGAATTTCGTCGCGGCTGAAGTGCGTGCCGGAGACGTGGTCATGGTGAAATCCTCGCTCGGGCTTGGTTTCGGCAAGATTGTAGCGGCGCTGCTTGACAAGTATCCGGCATTCCCCGACACGGAGCGCCACTTTTAATCCGGGCTTTTGGAAAGGGCTCCAATGCTAATCTGGCTTGTGGAACTGGCGGACCACTTTCAATTCTTCAATTTGTTTCGGTACATCACCTTCCGCACGGGTGCTGCCCTGTTCACCTCTGCCCTTGTCGTCTTCCTGTTCGGCCCCATGATGATTTCATCGCTTCGGGTCAGACAGGGCAAGGGACAACCGATCCGTGCCGATGGTCCGCAGACCCATTTCAAGAAGGCCGGTACGCCGACGATGGGCGGACTGATGATCCTTGCCGGCATTGTTGTGTCGGCGCTTTTGTGGGCTGACCTGTCCAATGTCTATGTTGTGGCGACGCTGCTGGTGACGCTGGGCTTTGGCGCGATCGGTTTCTACGATGACTATCTGAAGGTCACCAAGCAGACGGACAAGGGCTTTTCGGGCAAGGCCCGCCTAGGTCTTGAATTTCTGATCGCAGGTATTGCCGTCTATTTCATGATGGGGTCGGCGCTGCATTCGGGGGCTCAGGGCTCCACCTTCGGTTCGTCGATCACCTTTCCTTTTGTCAAGGATTTCATGATCGATCTCGGCATCTTCTTTGTGCTCTTCGGTGGCTTTGTCATCGTCGCGGCCGGCAATGCGGTGAACCTGACGGACGGTCTCGATGGCCTTGCCATCGTGCCGGTGATGATTGCGGCCGCCTCGTTCGGCGTGATTGCATACCTGACCGGCAATGCGGTTTTTTCCAACTATCTGCAGATCCATTTCGTCCCGGGCACCGGTGAACTTGCCGTGCTGCTGGGTGCCGTGATCGGTGCCGGTCTCGGCTTCCTGTGGTTCAATGCGCCGCCGGCTGCCATTTTCATGGGTGACACCGGCTCTCTGGCGCTGGGCGGCCTGATTGGTTCGGTCGCGGTTGCGACCAAGCACGAGATCGTCATGGCAATCATCGGCGGCTTGTTCGTCATGGAAACGCTGTCGGTGATCATCCAGGTCGGCTATTTCAAGATGACGGGACGGCGCGTGTTTTTGATGGCGCCCATCCACCATCATTTCGAGAAACTCGGCTGGACCGAAAGCCAGGTGGTGATCCGCTTCTGGATCATCGCGGTGGGTCTCGCCATGCTCGGCCTTTCGACACTCAAGCTGCGGTGAGGCCGAGATGATCCCGGCCAGCACATTCAAGGGCAAGCGGGTTGCGCTGTTCGGCCTCGGCGGTTCGGGTCTTGCGACAGCGAAGTCGCTGGTTGCCGGCGGCGCCGATGTCTTTGCATGGGATGACAATCCCGACAGCGTCGCGAAAGCGGCAGGCGAGGGCGTCAACACCGTCGACCTGCACAGTCTCGACTGGAAAACGATATCGTCCTTCGTGCTGTCGCCGGGCGTCCCTTTGACGCATCCCAAGCCGCACTGGTCTGTCGCGTTGGCGAGGGCCGAAGGCGTCGAGATCATCGGCGATGTCGAGATTTTCGTGCGCGAGCGTCGTGCTATCGCCCCCAATTGCCCTTTCATCGCCATCACCGGCACCAATGGCAAGTCGACCACTACGGCGCTGATTGCGCATATCCTGACTGTCAGCGGTCGCGATACGCAACTGGGCGGTAATATCGGCCGTGCCGTGCTGACGCTTGATCCTCCGAAGGACGGCCGCTTCTTCGTTGTCGAGTGCTCGTCCTACCAGATCGACCTTGCGCCGACGCTGAACCCGACAGCCGGCATTCTTCTCAACCTGACGCCCGATCATCTCGATCGCCATGGCACGATGCAGCACTATGCCGAGATCAAGGAGCGTTTGGTCGCCGGAGCGGGAACGGCGATCGTCGGTGTCGATGACAGCTACTGCGAATTGATTGCCGACCGTGTCGAGCGTGGCGGGCACAAAGTCATGCGGATCTCCAAGCGCCAGCCTTTGGCCGATGGTCTTTATGCCGAAGGTTCGCGAATCATTCGTGCCGAAGTCGGTGCCACGGCATCGATCGCCGAGCTTGACGGGATTCAGACACTGCGCGGTGCGCACAATGCACAGAATGCGGCGGCAGCCATAGGCGCCTGCCTTGCGGTTGGCGTCTCTGTTGCCGAGATACAGGCAGGGCTTGCCAGCTTTCCGGGGCTCAAACACCGCATGCAGCCAGTCGGTCGACGTCGGCAGGTGGTGTTTGTCAATGACAGCAAGGCAACCAATGCCGAGGCTGCGGCACCTGCTTTGTCGAGCTATCAGCGGATCTACTGGATTGCCGGTGGTCTGCCGAAAGAAGGCGGCATCACAAGCCTCGCACCACTCTACTCGCATATCGTGAAGGCCTATCTGATCGGTGAAGCTGCATCGAGCTTTGCCGCGACGCTGGGCGAGCAGGTGCCGTACGAGATTTCCGGCACACTCGATCGTGCCCTGGCCCATGCAGCCGTTGATGCCGATCAAGATGGCGAAGCCTCTGCGGTCATGCTGTCACCGGCTTGTGCAAGCTTCGACCAGTACAAGAATTTCGAAGTTCGCGGTGATGCCTTTGTCGGTCACGTCGCGGGACTGGAAGACGTCACCATGCTGATCGACATGCCAACAGGAGGCAATTGATATGGTTAGCCGTGTGGAGAGAGGTCCGCTTGCGGACTGGTTCTGGACCATCGACCGCCTGTTTATGATCATCTTCGTCATGTTGATGGGCATCGGCCTGATGCTCTCCTTTGCGGCATCGCCGGCGGTTGCCGAGCGGCTTGGCCTCGACAGCTTTCACTTCGTCAAGCGCCATGCCGTGTTCATGCTGCCGGCGCTGAGCGTGATGATCGGCCTTTCCTTCCTGTCGCCGCGGCAGGTTCGCCGGACGGCGATGGCATTGCTCGCCATCTCGCTGATCATGATGGTTCTGGTGCTGTTCATCGGGGTCGAGGTCAAGGGTGGCCGCCGCTGGCTGTCGCTTGCGGGTCTGTCGATCCAGCCGTCCGAATTCATGAAGCCGGCTTTCGTGGTGATTTGTGCCTGGCTGTTCGCCGAACATGCGCGCCAGCCTGAAATTCCGGGAAACCTGTTTGCGATCCTGCTTTTCGGCATTGTTGCTGCCCTGCTGATTGCCCAACCCGACCTTGGTCAGACCATTCTGACCGCCAGCGTCTGGGGCAGCATGTTTTTCATGGCCGGCGTGCCCTGGTTCTGGATCGTCGTGCTGGGGGCTCTGGGCGTCAGCGGTTTTGTCGGCGCTTACATGACGCTGCCGCACGTGGCTGGCCGTGTCGACCGGTTCCTGACAGGCGAGGGCGATACATTCCAGGTAGATACCGCCCGCGAGGCGATCATTCGTGGCGACTGGTTTGGCCAGGGGCCGGGCGAGGGGATCGTCAAGCGTATCATTCCCGACAGTCATACCGACTTCATCTTCTCGGTTGCCGCCGAAGAATTCGGCATCATCTTCTGCATGCTGCTGGTGGCGATCTTCGGCTTCCTGGTGCTGCGCGGTCTCAGCCATGCATACCGCGAGCGCAATGACTTCAACCGCTTTGCTGTGGCGGGTCTGGTGTTGCTGCTCGGCATTCAGTCGATGATCAATATCGGCGTCAATCTCGAACTGCTGCCGGCCAAGGGCATGACACTGCCGCTGATCTCCTATGGCGGCTCGTCGATGACGGCGATCTGTGTGACGGCCGGCTTCATTCTGGCCCTGACGCGTCGGCGTCCGGAAAAGCGGGCGCAGGAGCGTAGCCTGTTCCGGTCGGTTGCCGGCGTTCCGGCGGAGTAAGACGATGTCCAAGGGGATCATACTGCTTGCCGCCGGCGGAACCGGCGGCCATCTGTTTCCGGCCGAAGCGCTGGCACACGAACTGAAACAGCGTGGCTACAGCGTGCATCTGGTGACCGACCGGCGTGCCGAACGTTACGCCGGAAGTTTTCCGGCCGATGCCCTTCACACCGTTGCCTCGGCGACGATCGGCTCGAAGAACCCGGTAGCGATCGTCAAGGCGCTGCTGGCGTTGTGGAACGGCTATCGCGAGGCACGCAAGCTTGTCTCTGAGCTGAAGCCGAAAGCGGTGATCGGGTTTGGCGGTTATCCGACCGTGCCGCCCCTGATGGCCGCGGCTGGACTTGGCGTGCCAACGGCCGTGCATGAGCAGAATGCCGTCATGGGCCGGGCCAACCGCATGCTCGCCTCGCGTGTCGATGCGATTGCAGGCGGGTTTCTGGCACCCTCCGGAAGCCATGCGTCGAAGATGGTCGTGACTGGCAATCCGGTTCGTCCGGCCGTGATTGCGGCGGCGGCCAAGGACTACATTCCGTCGTCCGCCGGTCAGCCATTCCGCCTGGTGGTATTTGGCGGAAGCCAGGGCGCCCAGTTCTTTTCAGATGCCATTCCGGCTGCGATCGCCCTCCTGCCGCTCGACTTGCGCCAGCGCCTCGTGGTGACGCAGCAGGCGCGCCCCGAAGACCAGCAGAAGGTCATCGGCATCTATCAGGGGCTTGGACTTCGCGCCGATGTCGAGCCGTTCTTTAACGACATGGCAAAGCGTCTTGCCGCAGCCAATCTGGTGATCTGCCGGTCTGGCGCCTCGACGGTATCCGAACTTGCGGTGATCGGCAGGCCGAGCATCCTCGTGCCTTACCCCTACGCACTGGATCACGATCAGACCGCCAATGCCGCAGCACTTGCCGCCAATGGCGGCGCCCGGGTGATTGCACAGTTCGAACTGACGCCGCAACGGATCGCCGATCTGTTGAAAGAGGCGCTTGAAGGGCCGGAATTGCTCACGAAGACCGCTGCGGCGGCAAAAAGCACCGGGAAGCCCGATGCTGCCGGCTTGCTCGCCGATCTGGTAGAGGCTATTGCCGCTGGCAAGGGTGTTGCCCAGGTCAAGGGAGCCAAACAATGAAAATGCCGAAATCCATCGGGCTGGTCCATTTCATCGGGATCGGCGGTATCGGGATGAGCGGGATCGCGGAAGTTCTGCACAATCTCGGTCACAAGGTCCAGGGTTCGGATCAGGCCGATAGTGCCAATGTGCAGCGCCTGCGCGCCAAGGGCATCGAGGTATTTGTCGGTCACACGGCCGAAAATCTTGGCGAGGCTGAGGTCGTCGTCGTTTCGACGGCGATCAAGAAGAACAATGCGGAACTGATTGCGGCACGCGAGAAACTGCTGCCGATCGTTCGGCGGGCTGAAATGCTGGCGGAACTGATGCGCTTCCGCAATGCGATCGCGATCGGCGGAACGCATGGCAAGACCACGACGACGTCGATGGTGGCAGCCCTTCTCGATGCCGGCCAGATGGACCCGACGGTCATCAATGGCGGTATCATCAACGCCTATGGCACCAACGCCCGCATGGGCGAGGGCGAGTGGATGGTGGTGGAGGCCGACGAGTCGGATGGCACCTTCCTGAAACTGCCGGCGGATGTTGCGGTGATCACCAATATCGACCCCGAGCATCTGGATTACTACGGCACCTTCGACAATGCGCGGGCGGCCTTCCGCCAGTTCGTCGAGAATGTGCCGTTCTATGGCTTCGGTGTACTTTGCCTCGATCATCCTGAAGTGCAGGCGCTGGTGGGCAAGATCGAAGACCGCAAGGTCATTACCTATGGCGAGAACCCGCAGGCTGACGTGCGTTTCTCCAATGTGCGGCTGGATGGCACACGTTCGATCTTCGATGTGGAAATCCGCCGTCGTCGCACGGGTCGCGTGTTCACGTTCAACGACCTCATCTTGCCGATGCCCGGTCGTCACAACATTTCCAATGCCTGCGCGGCGATCGCCGTTGCCAATCGGCTGGGAATTTCCGAGGACGCCATTCGCAAGGGGCTGGAAGGCTTCGGCGGCGTCAAGCGGCGTTTCACGCTGACCGGAACCTGGAACAACGTTCAGGTGTTCGACGACTACGGACATCACCCTGTCGAGATCAAGGCCGTGCTGAGAGCTGCGCGCGAATCCTGCAAGGGCCGGATCATCGCGGTGCATCAGCCGCATCGCTATTCGCGTCTCGCGAGCCTGTTCGAAGACTTCGCCAATTGTTTCAACGATGCCGACACATTGTTCCTGGCGCCGGTATATGCTGCGGGCGAAGATCCGATCGAGGGGATCGATTCGGAAACGCTGGTCTTGCGGATCAAATCCGGTGGTCATCGCGATGCGCGCTACCTACCTTCGGCTGATCAACTGGCTTCGCTGATCGCAGGCATTGCGCAACCGGGTGATTTTGTGGTCCTGTTGGGGGCGGGTAACATCACACAATGGGCCGGTGTGTTGCCTGCGGAACTTGATGCAATTTCGGGAAAGTCTTGAATGAAACAGGTGGATGGGGAAAAGCTGCTGGCCTCGCTGGGCCCAGGTGTCAACGAGCTGAAGGGGCGACTGACGCCGGATGCGCCGATGGATCGGGTCACCTGGTTTCAGGCCGGCGGCCTGGCAGAACTGATGTTCCAGCCGCATGATACGGCGGATCTGGTCGCGTTCCTCAAGCTCCTGCCAGAAGAAGTGCCGCTGACCGTGGTCGGCGTGGGTTCGAACCTTCTGGTACGCGATGGCGGTATCCCAGGTGTGGTCATTCGTCTGTCTGCCAAGGGTTTCGGCCAGGTGGAACTGGCGGGTGAAAACCTGATCCGTGCCGGCGCCATTTGCCCGGACAAGCACATTGCCGCCATGGCGATGGACAACAATATCGGCGGATTTCATTTCTACTATGGTATCCCCGGTTCGATCGGCGGTGCGATCCGGATGAATGCCGGCGCCAATGGCGGCGATACCGCAAGCCGGCTGGTCGAGGTCGAGGCGGTCGATCGAAAGGGCAATATCCACGTCCTGTCGAATGCCGATATGGGCTACAGCTATCGCCATTCGTCAGCACCTGACGGACTGATCTTCACCAGTGCGCTGTTTCAGGGCTTCACCGAAGACCGGGCCAAGATTCGGGCCGACATGGACGCGGTGCGCCATCACCGGGAAACCGTGCAGCCGATCAAGGAAAAGACCGGGGGCTCGACCTTCAAGAACCCGGAAGGCCACTCGGCCTGGGAATTGATTGACGAGGCTGGCTGCCGTGGCCTGATGATCGGCGGCGCGCAGATGTCATCGCTGCATTGCAACTTCATGATCAATGTCGGCCATGCCTCCGGCTACGACCTGGAATACCTTGGCGAAACCGTCCGGCAGCAGGTTTTTGAACATTCGGGTATCAAGCTGGAATGGGAAATCAAGCGCCTTGGCATTTTCATGCCTGGACGCGAGGTGAAGCCATTCATGGGGCAGGTGGCCGCGACGGCCTGATAGGGCGACTGAAGACCGGTCGCCAAACCGGTCTTATCTCAGGCAAAAGTCTTGCTGAAGGCGGCGGTGAACTTGATGGCGCCGTCATTGCCCGTCGCCTCCGCCAGCACCACGTCCATTGTCCTGTCAGTTATCCGGATCAGGCCGAAACCGCCCATGAAGGCTGCTTTCGGTTTTATGATGTCGTAGCCTTCGGCCTGATAGAGCATCGGCGTCTCATGCTGGTGGCCATGGACGATGGCCATGATGTTGTAGCCTTTCAGCGTATCCAGAAAGACCGACCGCGCTTCATCGGACCACCAATGCGGCGCGCCTGTTCCGTCTTCGTCATACGTGCTTTTTGCCGGATCCCAACGCTCGCGTGAAAAGGCGTCGAAGCCGTAGTGCTGGAAAATGATGACCGGGCGGCCATCGGCTGCATAGGTGGCCAGATCGCTTTTCAGCCAGTCGATCGCATTTGCTGCACCCTTGTTGGTGTCGCCGGCGAAACGCTGCGCCTGGATCAGGTGCAGACCGTCCCAGTTCCACGAATAGGTGTCGGATAGGTCGTGGTAGTTGTCGACCGCCACCGTCGGCTTGAAGAAGACATTGGGGCGATGGTTCATCTGGACATATTCGCGCATTTCCCGTCGATACCAGTCGCCCTGCGGCGCGATGCCGTCCTGGTCGAGGTCGTGATTACCAAGGCCGACATACACAGGGTAGTGGACGCGGTCCGTGCCGACGCCCTGCTGGTAGCGGTGGGAAAATTGCAGCAGTTGCGAGCCTTCGGCGGCAAGCGCCGTCTGGCCTCCGCCATCGTCGGTCATGTCGCCGCTGACGACGATGCCGCGCGGGGTGGCGATCTTTTGTCCGGCGCTGGACAGGCCGCTGGGCTTTCCGTCGATCTGGGTCGGCCAACGCTCGTCTTCAATGCGGTTCAGTGCCGCTATGTGGCGCAGAAGGTTCTCATCGGTCTTGCCTTCCTCTGCGCAATTTGGGCTAAGCCCGCTGCCCATGTTGCAGGTGTGGATGTCGTTGGTGATCAGGAATGTCACGTCTGTTGGCGGGATCGTGTCTTTTGCGGAGAGGCGCGTCGGGAGAAGCCATGGCAAGCCTGCCGACAGTCCGCTCCCAATCAACTGACGCCTTGAAATCATCTGCCGCTCCCAATCATAATTTCAGCAGTCAAGGGTATGGCGGTTTGGCGTAGGTGGCAATCTGCCGGGTGGGTATTGCAAGCCGAAACAAAGGACACAAAACCAAACGGTTCTCGCTCTCCGTTACCATTTTGATTCCGCTTCATCCTCCTGCAACGCACCGGGCGATTTACGTTGAACCGCCGAACATAGCATTCCCACGAATTTTTAACTTCGCTGAAATATGCTGCCCCGCGATTGGGGCGAGCGATGATCAGCAAGACGAACGAGTGGATAATCCGGCAGTTGAGCTTGGGCGAATTCGCTTCGCGCAAGGCTGTGTTCTCTCGTTCTGTCCGGATGGCCGTCAAGATTGCGGCTTTTGCCTATCTGCTGAATGTGCTGTCGCATTTCGGCCTCGTGGCTTTTGGACTGCTGCCCTATGATCTCGGTCCAGCACTGGTGATCGCCACCGTGCTGACGCCACCCGTTTCCTTCATCGTCGCGCTGCTTGCCTATTCGGTCGTCGGCTTTGCCGTCTACGATCTCGGCGTATCGCGCCAGCGTTTCGAAGAGCTCAGCCGCACCGATATGCTCTCCGGTTTGATGAACCGGCGGGCCTTCCTTGATGAATTTGAAAAGAGCCGGGGACCTGTGTCGCTGCTGCTTTTCGATATCGATCGATTCAAGGCCGTCAATGACAGCCTTGGACACAAGGCCGGCGATGATGTGATTGTCACCGTCGCCGCAGTGATGGCTGTCGCCGTCAAGGGGCGTGGTGTGCTGTCGCGCATCGGTGGTGAGGAGTTTGCCGTGCTGCTCGCCGGCGAAGCACCTCAGGATGCCATGCAGCTTGCCGATGAGATACGTGCGAGAGTGGCGGATGCGTCCATCGGAACGGTCGGAAGGGTGTTCAGCGTCACCGTGTCAGGTGGTGTGACGGATGCAACGGCCGATCGCGGGTTCAGCGAAATCTTCTCGGATGCGGACATGGCGCTGTATCATGCCAAGGCCACCGGCCGGAACCGAATCGTGCACGCCGCGTCGCTGATTTCAGCTGCCGGGGACCGCAGTCGTCAGCAGACGCCCATCATCGACGCTCCGGCCACGCTTCGCCGCGCCTGAGTTTGTTTTTGAATTTAATTCATTAATTTCAATATATTGCGATCATTTTCGCCGCTTTAGAGTCAGCCGGATCGGGTGTGGCCTGGGGCAACAAGTTAACGAAAGTAAACGCTTCATTAACCTTAATGTTGTTCTACTGATGCTGCAAAGGTCGTCGCGGCATGAGTGTTCGCAGACCCAGGTTCTGGATTGGTTGAGAGGCGTTGATGAGTGGCAAGCATGTCGCGGTTCTGATGGGAGGGATTTCCTCCGAGCGTCCCGTCAGTCTGTCTTCCGGGACGGCGTGTGCTGCTGCGCTCGAAGGTGAGG
This sequence comes from Rhizobium sp. 18065, assembly GCF_902706095.1. GTDB lineage: Bacteria > Pseudomonadota > Alphaproteobacteria > Rhizobiales > Rhizobiaceae > Allorhizobium. The sequence goes on along the minus strand of NZ_CACSJP010000002.1, from coordinate 477,513 downwards.
GCTACCGGGTCACCAGGGTCGATGTTGGTCGCGATATCGGTGAGGTTCTCTCTGCTCTGGGTCCCGACGTTGCCTTCAATGCGCTTCATGGTCCTTTCGGTGAAGATGGTACGATCCAGGGCGTGCTTGAATATCTCGGTATCCCGTACACGCATTCCGGCGTTCTCGCCTCGGCGCTGGCGATGGATAAGCGCCAGGCAAAGCTGATCGCGTCGCTTGCCGGTATTCCGGTCGCGGAAGCCATTGTTATGAGCCGTTTCGACATCGGTAACGAACATCCGATGGAGCCTCCTTATGTGGTGAAGCCGGTTCGTGAGGGCTCCAGCTTCGGCGTGGTCATCGTGCGCGAGGATATGTCTCACCCGCCGCAGATCCTTACCTCCTCCGAGTGGCGCTACGGCGATGTCGTCATGGTGGAGCGCTATGTCGCCGGACGCGAGCTGACCTGTGGCGTGATGGATGGTCGTGCGCTGGCAGTCACCGAAGTTGTGCCTCTTGGGCATGGCTTCTACGACTATGATGCAAAGTATGCCGCCGGTGGATCCAAGCACGTACTTCCGGCGGAAATTTCACCGAAAATTTACCAAAAAATACAATCATTGTCAGTCAAGGCACATCAGGCGATCGGTTGCCGCGGAGTGAGTCGGTCAGACTTCCGCTACGACGATCGGTTCTCCGAGGATGGTGATCTGATCTGGCTGGAGCTCAACAATCAGCCGGGCATGACTCCAACCTCCCTGTTGCCGGAAATGGCGGCCCATGCGGGCCTCGGGTTTGGTGAATTCGTTCGTTGGATGGTGGAGGACGCCTCTTGTTTGCGCTAAGCGGCAACAAATCGGCTGAGATCAAGGGAGTGTATCCCGGCGCGCATGTCGCTGCCACGGATACCGTTGTCCTGCCGCGTCCGTTGCGTCGCGTCGTTCGTTTCGTGATCAGTCTTTGCTCTGGCCGGATCGTTCTGCCGCGTCATGCCGGCAAGGTTACCTTGGTTGGATTCTATTCCGCTGTTGCCCTGCATGGGGTTGTTGTCGGTGGTCACGGTCCGGCGGTGCTTCAGTCGATGACCTCGACGGCGGGTTTTGCCATCGAGGATGTTCGCGTCTCCGGCAACCAGCACACGTCTGAAATCGATATCCTGCAGTTGCTTGGCCTCGATGGCGCGACAAGCCTTCTCGGTCTCGATATCGTCGAGGCGCGCAAGTCGCTTGCCGATTTGCCGTGGATCGAATCGGTCGAGGTTCGCAAGGTCTATCCGAGCACCGTCGAGGTCCTGCTTCGCGAGCGGCAGGCCTATGCGATCTGGCAGCACGGTTCCGATCTGTCGATCATCGAGCGTTCGGGGTCGGTCATTGCGCCGTTGCGCGACAACAAGTTTGCCTCCCTGCCGCTGTTCGTTGGTCGTGACGCCGAAACGGGCGCTGCCGCCATCGAGCAAGAATTTGCCAAGTGGCCGGGCATCGCCTCGCGGGTGAAGGCTTTCGTTCGTGTCGCCGGCCGTCGCTGGGATATCCATCTCGACAACGGCATCGTGGTGAAGCTGCCGGAAACGGAAATTGATCAGTCGCTGGCTCTGTTGTCACGTTTCGACGAAGAGCAGCAGGTTCTGTCGCGCGATATCGCAGCGATCGACATGCGTCTGCACGATCGGGTCGCCGTGCGCCTGACGCCGGAAGCGCAGGAGCGCCGGATTGCTGCAGTCGAGGCGCGTCGCAAGGCGCTGAAAAAGGCGGAGCAGAACATATGAACTTCTTCGGGGGCTCAAATTTCGGTCTGCCGCGCACGAAGCCGCTTTCGTCCAAGCGCGCCCATGTGGTTTCGGTGCTGGATATCGGTTCGACAAAGGTTGTCTGCATGATCGGCCGCCTGACGCCGCGCCGCGAAAGCTCGGTGCTGCCGGGGCGCACCCACAATGTCGAGGTTATCGGTCTCGGTCATCAGCGCTCGCATGGCATCAAGTCCGGCGTGATCGCCGATCTCGACGCGGTCGAAAACGTTGTCCGTCTCGCCGTTGATGCGGCCGAGCGCATGGCTGGGCTGACCGTCGAAAGCCTGATCGTCAACGTTTCTGCCGGTCGCATCGGTTCCGACGTCTATACGGCCACGATCGATCTCGGTGGCCAGGAAGTGGAATCGGGCGATCTGCGCAAGGTTCTCGTCGCTGCCGGACAGCAGTCGCAGGGCAATGATCGTGCCGTTTTGCATTCGCTCCCGACTGGCTTTTCGCTTGACGGAGAGCGGGGAATCCGCGATCCCCTCGGAATGTATGGCGACGTCCTCGGCGTCGACATGCATGTGGTCACGGCCGAACGTGCAGCACTCCGCAATCTGGAACTCTGCATCAATCGCGCCCATCTGACCGTCGAGGGTGTGGTCGCCACGCCTTATGCCAGCGGCCTTGCAGCCCTGGTCGACGACGAGGTGGAGCTTGGTTGCGCTGCGATCGACATGGGCGGCGGTATGACCACCATTTCGGTCTTTGCAGAAGGCAAGCTGATCCATACGGACGCCATCGGGATTGGCGGTCATCATGTGACCACCGATCTGGCGCGCGGGCTTTCGACCCGTATCGAGGATGCAGAACGCTTGAAGGTCGTTCACGGTTCGGCTGTCGCCAATGGCGCAGACGACCGCGAGATGATTTCTGTCCCGCCGATCGGCGAGGACGACCGCGATCAACCGACACAGGTTCCGCGGGCGCTTCTGACCCGGATCATCAGCGCGAGGATCGAGGAAACGCTCGAACTGCTGCGCGACCGGATCCAGAAGTCGGGTTTCTCTCCGGTGGTCGGCAAGCGCGTCGTGCTGACGGGCGGCGCCAGCCAGCTGACAGGCATGCCGGAAGCGGCCCGCCGTATTCTCGCCCGCAATGTGCGGATTGGTCGTCCGATGGGAGTGTCCGGTCTTCCGGCAGCTGCCAAGGGACCGGCCTTCTCCACTGCGGTCGGTCTGATGATCTATCCGCAGGTTGCGGATCAGGAAACACATGCCGGGCAGGGCGGGTTGTTCTCGCCCTTCGGCAATGGAAACAGCCGCTTCGCCCGCATGGGTCAGTGGTTGAAAGAGAGTTTTTGAGTTCACCCGCCGGACCACAAGGTTCGGGACAGGGAAATCTGTTGAAATGACTTGGCCGGCTAGGCGATGCGGCCGGAAAAAGAAGGGACTGGTACCATGACCATCAAGCTGCAGAAGCCAGACATCACTGAGCTGAAGCCCCGGATCACCGTTTTCGGTGTCGGCGGCGGTGGCGGCAACGCCGTCAACAACATGATCACCGCTGGCCTGCAGGGCGTCGACTTCGTCGTTGCCAACACAGACGCCCAGGCGCTGACCATGACCAAGGCCGAGCGCATCATCCAGCTCGGCGTCAGCGTCACCGAAGGCCTCGGCGCCGGCTCGCAGCCGGAAGTCGGCCGTGCCGCCGCTGAAGAATGCATCGACGAGATCATCGACCATCTCAACGGCACGCATATGTGCTTCGTCACCGCCGGCATGGGTGGCGGTACCGGTACCGGTGCTGCTCCTGTCGTTGCTCAGGCCGCCCGCAACAAGGGCATCCTGACCGTCGGCGTGGTCACCAAGCCGTTCCATTTCGAAGGTCAGCGCCGCATGCGGCTTGCTGAAGCCGGCATCGAGGAACTGCAGAAGTCGGTCGACACGCTGATCGTCATCCCGAACCAGAACCTCTTCCGCATCGCCAATGACAAGACGACCTTTGCCGACGCCTTTGCCATGGCAGACCAGGTTCTCTATTCGGGCGTTGCCTGCATCACCGACCTGATGGTCAAGGAAGGCCTGATCAACCTCGACTTCGCCGACGTCCGTTCGGTGATGCGCGAGATGGGTCGCGCCATGATGGGTACCGGCGAGGCTTCCGGCCAGGGCCGTGCCATGCAGGCTGCAGAAGCTGCCATCGCCAACCCGCTGCTCGACGAAACCTCGATGAAGGGCGCTCAGGGCCTGCTGATCTCGATCACCGGTGGTCGCGACATGACCCTGTTCGAAGTCGACGAAGCGGCGACCCGCATTCGCGAGGAAGTCGATCCGGATGCCAACATCATCCTCGGCGCGACCTTCGACGAAGCGCTGGAAGGCATCATCCGCGTGTCCGTCGTTGCCACCGGCATCGACCGTGCGGCTCTCGCCTCCAAGGGTTTTGAAGCAGCCCCGCTGGCAAAGCCGATTATGCGTCCTTCCGCGGCCGTTGCTTCGGCGCCGGCCGCATACCAGCCTGCAATGACGCAGGCCCCCAAGACCGTCGTTGATCCGGTCGCAGAAACCATCCGTTCGGCAGAAGCTGAAATGGAGCGCGAACTCGAAATCGCAATCGCTCGTCAGGCTGTATCCCAGCCGCAGGCTGCTGCCGAACCGGAATTCCGCCCGGCCAGCCGCCTGTTCGGTGCTCCGGCCCAGGACGTTGCTCCGGCCCCGGCACCGCGCATGGCCGAACCGATGATGGCTCCGGCCCCCGTTGTTTCGCAGCCGGCTCCGGTCGCGCAGGCTCCGGTCTACCACGCTCCGGTTGCTCAGGCACCGATGCAGATGGACCAGATGGCTGCTGCCCCGCGCATGGCACAGGAACCGGCACGCATGCCGAAGGTCGAAGACTTCCCGCCAGTCCTGCGGGCTGAAATCGACCATCGCTCGCAGACCGCTGCTCCGGCAGCACAAGACGAACGTGGCCCGATGGGTCTGTTGAAGCGAATCACCAATTCGCTCGGCCGCCATCAGGACGAAGAGCCGGTCGTCGGCGACATGACCGGCTCGGCGCCTGCCGCACCGCAGCAGCGTCGTCCGCTTTCGGCTGAAGCCAGCCTCTACGCTCCGCGTCGTGGCCAGCTCGACGATCAGGGCCGCACGACACCTGCGACCCGCACGTCGAACGAGGACGATCAGCTGGAAATTCCGGCCTTCCTGCGCCGCCAGACGAACTGATCAGCGCTTCTGATCGCTTACGGAACCCGGGCCAAAAGCCCGGGTTTTTTGCTTTTGGAAATGGCAGGATGCGTGTGGCTTTTCTCGTGCTTTTTCAATCGCGTAGTTTCGTTACAGTCGGAAAGAAACAGTGATTTGGCTTGGGGCAGCTACCTCCGTATGTATGGATGCGAAACAGGGCTCATCGAGTCCGCGGAAAAGACCAATTGGTGCATGAAGCTTTCTTTTGGAGGCAAGCGCCAAGTTAGATAAGGCATTCGGAATGGCAATTGCTTTGCTCGGATTTCAGACGACGATCGCGGCTCCGCTTTCTGTCACGGGTATTGGTGTGCATTCCGGTCGCGAAGTCACGATCACCCTGCAGCCGGCGGAAGCCGGTACGGGTATCGTGTTCAGCCGTCAGCATGACGACGGCTCGACCAGTGAATACCGTGCCGTCTCGGCTCATGTCGGCAACACCGATCTCTGCACCGTGCTGGGGACATCCGCGACCCGTTCGATCGCAACGATCGAGCATGTGATGGCGGCGCTGTATGCGCTCGGTCTCGACAACCTCATCGTCGAAGTCGATGGCGCCGAGATGCCGATCATGGACGGAAGCTCGGAGGTTTTCATCGATGCCATCGAACAGGTCGGAATCACCAATCTGGGCGTGAAGCGCCGCTATATCCGTGTGACCAAGCCGGTTCGCATCGAGGCGGGGGCTTCCTGGGCGGAGTTTCATCCTTACGATGGCACACGCTTCGAAGTGGAAATCGATTTCGACAGCAAGCTGATCGGCCGCCAGAAATGGCAGGGCGACCTGACGGCACAGACCTTCAAGACCGAGCTTTCGCGTGCTCGTACCTTCGGTTTCATGCGTGACGTCGAACGCCTCTGGGCCGCAGGTTTTGCACTGGGCTCATCGCTGGAAAATTCCGTCGTGATTTCGGACGACGATACCGTGATCAATGTCGAAGGCCTTCGCTACGAAGACGAATTCGTTCGTCACAAGACGCTGGACGCCGTGGGTGACCTGGCGCTGGCCGGTGCCCAGTTCATCGGCTGCTACCGCTCCTATCGCGGCGGCCACAAGCTGAACGCAAATGCGCTGAAGGCGCTGCTGAGCGATGCTTCCGCCTATGAGGTGGTCGAGGCGCCGTCGCGCAGCCTGCAGGCGCGTGCGCGCGAATTCGTACCGGTCCAGGCGCTCGAATTCGCGCCGTGGACCGCATAAGCGTCCTGTTCGAGATTCTAAAGTCGTTTGAATGATTTGGGCGCCGGTTCCGCTTCGTGCGAACTGGCGCCTTTGCTTTTCCTGCCGGAACCGGTCGAATTGGAACTTTCTTCGTTCGCCGCCACAAAATTGCGCTAAATCGCCATCACTGCGTTGCTCTCATACGTCTTTTGTGGCTAGAAACGCCATCTGAAAGCGACGACTTTTTAGGCGGCGCTGCAATCGGGATCTTTCGGAATGAGTCAAGTAGGATCGGTCGTTGTGAAGAAAGCCGCGCGTGTCGCCAGCCTTTGCGTGATGATGTCGCTGGCAGGCGTGCTCGCCAGTTGCCAATCGGATCCTGACATCGACATCACCAAACTGGCCACGGAAACCGATCCGCCGGATGTTCTCTACAATCAGGGTCTCGCCAATATCAAGGCGGGCAACATGAGCGAAGCGGCGCGCAAGTTCGACGCTGTCGATGCCCAGCACCCGTTCTCCGAGTGGTCGCGCAAGGCGCTGGTGATGAGCACCTTCACCAAGTACCGCCTCGGCCGCTACGGCGATTCCATTGCCAGCGGCAATCGCTACATGAGCCTGTATCCCAAGTCGGAAGATTCGGCTTACGTGCAGTATCTGGTCGGTCTGTCCAACTGGAAGCAGATCGCCAACGTCACGCAGGACCAGAAGGCTTCGCAAAAGACCATTGAGGCGATGCAGCGCGTGGTCGACGAATATCCCGATTCGGAATATGTCGATGACGCGCAGGCGAAGATCCGTTTTGCCCGCGACCAGCTCGCCGGTCGTGAAATGCAGGTCGGACGCTACTATCTGGAACGCAAGGAATATCTCGCTGCCGTGTCGCGCTTCCGCGTCGTGGTCGAGGAATTCTCCAACACGAACCAGATCGAGGAAGCGCTTGCCCGTCTCGTGGAAGCCTATTTCGCCATGGGTATCGTTCAGGAAGCGCAGACTGCTGCGGCCGTCCTCGGACACAACTATCCAGACAGCCAGTGGTATGCCGACTCCTACAAACTGCTGCAGAGCGGCGGTGTCGAGCCGCGCGAAAATGAGGGTTCGTGGATCGCACGCGCCGGTCGCAAATTCCTGACCGGTAGCTGAGAACCACTATCTGTTGCCACCGTCCGTCAAGTGAGATCTTGAGCCCATGCTGGTCCAGTTATCGATCCGCGATATCGTTCTGATCGAGCGGCTGGATCTTGCCTTCGAGGCAGGGCTGTCGGTGCTGACCGGTGAAACGGGTGCCGGAAAATCGATCCTTCTCGATAGTCTGTCGCTCGCGCTTGGCGGGCGCGGCGACGGTTCGCTTGTCCGCCACGGCGAAGACAAGGGGCAGGTCACTGCCGTCTTCGACGTGGACGGCAGCCATGCCGCCCGCACGCTGTTGCGCGGCAATGGTGTCGATGATGACGGCGATCTGATTTTCCGCCGCATTCAGTCTGCCGATGGCCGTACACGCGCCTTTATCAACGATCAGGCCGTCAGCGTGCAGTTGATGCGCCAGGCCGGGCAGTTGCTGGTCGAGATTCATGGCCAGCATGACGATCGTGCCCTGATCGACACGGACGCGCATCGTATGCTGCTCGACGCTTTTGCTGGCCTCTCCGACGAGGCGGTGACGCTGGGCGAGAGCTATCGGCGTTGGCGTGATGCTGAACGCAGCTTCAAGACGCACAAGGCGAAGGTCGAGGCGGCGGCGCGCGAGGCTGATTACCTGCGTGCCTCGGTCGAAGAGCTGGAAGCCTTGTCGCCGCAGGATGGCGAAGAGGAAGAACTGGCCGAGCGCCGTTCCCGGATGCAGAAATCCGAGCGTATCGCCGGCGACATTTCCGAAGCCTCCGAGTTTCTCAACGGCAATGCATCGCCGGTTCCCCATATCGCGTCGCTGATGCGCAAGCTCGAGCGCAAGAGCCACGAGGCGCCGGGCCTGCTGGAAGAGACGGTGCAGTTGCTCGGCTCGGCACTCGACACCCTGTCGAGCGCGCAGATGGAGGTAGAGGCGGCACTTCGGCGTACCGAATTCGATCCGCGCGAACTGGAGCGGGTCGAAGAACGGCTGTTTTCTTTGCGCGCGGCGGGCCGCAAGTATTCCGTGGCCGTTACAGGTCTGCCGGCGCTGGCTGAAAAAATGGTGACTGACCTTGCCGACCTCGATGCCGGCGAGGAGCGCCTTGGGCAGCTTGAGGCAGCGGTGACGGAGACCAGGGCGCATTACGATCATCAGGCCGTCCAGCTCTCCACAAAGCGCCACACTGCCGCGAGCGCCCTTGGCGACATAGTGATGCAGGAATTGCCGGCGCTGAAGCTGGAGCGGGCCAAGTTCATGGTCGAAGTGACCAGCGACCCGGAAGCCGCCACGGCCGAGGGGATCGATACCGTCGAGTTTCACGTGCAGACCAACCCCGGCACCAGGCCGGGTCCGATCATGAAGGTTGCTTCCGGCGGCGAATTGTCCCGCTTCCTGCTGGCGCTCAAGGTAGCGCTGGCGGATCGAGGATCGGCACCGACGCTGGTGTTTGACGAAATCGACACAGGCGTTGGCGGCGCCGTGGCCGACGCCATCGGCCAGCGGCTGAAACGCCTGTCGGGCAGGGTGCAGGTGTTGTCAGTCACCCATGCACCGCAGGTCGCGGCGCGCGCGGCGACGCATTTCCTGATCTCCAAGGGACCGGCGGGCGATGCCGGCGACAAGATTGCGACGCGGGTTGCGATCATGGAGCCCGATCACCGCAAGGAAGAAATCGCCCGGATGCTGGCTGGCGCGTCGATCACCGACGAGGCGCGGGCAGCGGCAGCCAAGCTTCTGGCCGGCGAGGCATGAGCCATATCTGTGGCCTTCGATTGCCATTGCATTCGATTGTGAAAGCTGTTTCGCTCCTGCAACCATGTTTGACCTTCTGATCAGCTACTGGCCTCATGTGCTTGCCACCCTGTCGATTGTTTTCGGCACCGTGGCCGCCGTGCATGCGACCATGACCAAACGCGAGGTTCGCTCTGCCCTGGGCTGGGTTGGCGTCATCGTGCTGTCGCCATTGGTCGGAGCAATGATCTATGCCGTGGCCGGCATCAACCGCATCCGACGCGCCTCGCTGATCTCGCGACGGGCGCTCCGGCTCGATGAACTCTGGCGCAGTATATCATCTTACGGGGTGGCCGGGGACGTGATCGCCGAACAGTTCGGGCCACAGATGGCGTCGCTGAAGACGCTCGGTGATCGGGTGGCGCGGCATCCACTTTCCTCCGGCAATCGCATCACTTTGCTTGGCACGGGCGAGGATACCTATTCTGCCATCTGCGAAGCCATCGCGTCCGCCGAGCGCAGCGTCATTCTGGAAACCTATATCTTCGATCGCGATGCGGTCGGCCTCAAGGTTGCCGATTGCCTGATCGCGGCCCACAAGCGCGGCGTGGCGGTGCGTGTGCTGATCGATGCGGTCGGTGCCCGCTACAGCGTGCCAAGCATTATCGGTTATCTTCAGGATGCCGGCGTGCCGGTTGCCGCCTTCAACGGCAAGGTTATCATGGGACTTCGGCTGCCGTATGCGAACCTCAGGACACACCGCAAGATCGTGGTTGCCGATGGCAAGACCGCCTTTGTCGGCGGCATGAACATTCGCGCCGGCTTTACCGGACCCGACGGCGCGCGCGACACCCATTTCAAGGTCAGCGGTCCGATCGTCGCCGATATCCTGGCCGTCGCTGCCGAAGATTGGCATTTCGAAACGAGGGAAGTGCTGAAGGGGCCGGAATGGCAACTGGGACTGGACGGCGCTGTCGCCGGTGAACCATCGTATGCCCGGTTGATCGTATCGGGCCCGGATACGCATCTGGAAACCAATCAAAAGATGCTGATCGGAGCCTTTTCGGTGGCGCAGCATTCGATCCGCATCATGTCGCCCTATTTCCTGCCGGATGCCGTGCTGATTTCGGCGCTCGCGACCGCGGCACGCCGGGGCGTGCAGGTGGATATCGTCGTTCCGTCGCGCAACAATCTGGCGATCGTCAGCCATGCGATGACGGCGCAATTCGATCAGGTGCTGAAGGATGGCTGCCGGGTGCTCAGGGCAGCCGGTCCATTCGATCATTCCAAGCTTGCCGTCATTGACGGCCGCTGGGTGTTTGTCGGCTCTTCCAATCTCGATTCGCGTTCGCTGCGGTTGAATTTCGAAATCGACATGGAAATCTTCGACATGGAGGTTGCCAGCGAGATCGAAAGCCGGATTGCGGCAGCCATGGACGATGCGGATGAGGTCATTCTCGATGAACTTCGCGCCCGACCGTTCCCGATACGGCTTTTTGAACGTTTCCTCTGGCTTGGATCGCCCTATCTGTAGTGGCGACAGGCTGTGCTGACTGTGAATGAGCCGGATGGTGTAATGAAAAAGACAAACGGCAGTCTCGCGCGGACGATGATCTCGTCGATCCGCAATCGGCGTCAGCGACCGTTTGGTCCTGCAATGCGCGAGGCCGAGGATGGCATGATCACCGTCGCCTCCTACAATGTGCACAAATGCGTCGGCACCGATGGGCGCTTCGATCCGGAGCGGGTGATCGAGGTGATCCGCGAGATCGAGCCGGATGTCATCGCTTTGCAGGAGGCAGACCAGCGCTTCGGCGAGCGGTCCGGCCTTCTCGACCTGACGCGGCTGCGGCTCGACACCGGCTTGCTCGCGGTACCTGTGGTTGGCGGGCCAAAATCACACGGCTGGCGGGGAAATGTGCTGCTGTTTCGACAGGGCATGGTGCGTGACGTGCATCAGATTGCCCTGCCAGGGCTTGAGCCGCGTGGCGCGCTGGTTGCCGAAATCGATATCGATGGTCATGCCGGTCTGAGGGTGATTGCGGCGCATCTCGGCCTGTTGCGCTGGGCGCGTCGCCAGCAGGCGGATGTGATCCTGGATCTCCTGCAGGCACGCGCGGAGCGGCCGACAATCCTGATGGGCGATTTCAACGAATGGCGATTGGGTCCCGGGTCGGCGCTGACCCGGCTGGAGCCGATCTTCGGGCCATTGCCGCCGCCGATCCCGAGTTTCCCGGCACGGCTGCCCGTGCTGTCGCTCGACCGGATCATGGCGAACCGGACCGATCTGATTTCCGACATGACCGTGCATGACACGCCGCTGGCGCGGCTCGCATCCGACCATCTGCCGCTGACGGCGAGGGTCAGGCTGCATCCGGCTGAGGATTAGTCGAGGCGAGCCTTTTCAACCTGTCGGATTCGGGGGTAAGACCGGCAGGTAAAATTTCGGAGGGCGCCATGGCCATTGAACTGATCGCAGTCGAGGATCTGACAGAAGAGCAGGCGCAGGCCGAACTGGCTCGTCTATCCGCCGAGATCGCCCATCATGATGCCCTGTATCACGGCAAGGACAAGCCGGAGATTTCCGATGCCGATTATGACGCGCTGAAACGGCGCAATGATGCGATCGAAGCGCAGTTTCCCCAGCTCGTGCGCACCGACAGCCCGTCGCAGCGTGTCGGTGCAGCGCCTGCCGGCATCTTTGCCCAGGTTGTTCATGCGCGTCCCATGCTGTCGCTCGATAACACGTTTTCCGACGACGACGTCGCCGATTTCGTCGCGTCGGTCTATCGGTTCCTCGGCATGCTGCCGGACAATTCGATTGCCTTTACCGCCGAGCCGAAGATCGACGGGCTTTCCATGTCGTTGCGCTACGAGAACCGCAAGCTGGTGACGGCTGCGACCCGTGGTGACGGGACCACGGGCGAAAACGTCACGGCCAACATCCGCACCATCAAGGAGATCCCGACCGAGCTTCCGGCGGATGCACCCGACGTGGTCGAGGTGCGCGGCGAGGTCTATATGGCGAAAAGCGCATTTCTGGCGCTCAACGCCCAGATGGAGGCCGAAGGCAAGCAGACCTATGTCAACCCGCGCAACACGGCATCGGGCTCGCTTCGCCAGCTCGACCCCAAGGTGACGGCGAGCCGCAATCTGAAGTTCTTCGCCTATGCCTGGGGCGAAATCACCACCATGCCGGCCGATAGCCAATGGGGCATGGTCGAGACCTTCAAGACATGGGGATTTCCTGTCAATCCGCTGACCCGGAGATTGAGCTCTGTCGATGATATCATCGCGCACTACCGCGACATCGGCCTGCAGCGCGCCGATCTCGACTATGACATCGACGGTGTCGTCTACAAGGTCGATCGGCTCGACCTGCAGGGCCGGCTCGGCTTTCGCTCACGCAGCCCGCGCTGGGCGACCGCACACAAGTTTCCGGCCGAACAGGCCTTTACCACGGTTCAGGCGATCGACATCCAGGTGGGGCGCACCGGGGCACTGACGCCGGTGGCGCGGCTGGAGCCGATCACCGTCGGCGGCGTCGTGGTCACCAATGCGACGCTGCACAATGAGGATTACATCAAAGGTATCGGGAATTCTGGCCAGCGCATTCGCGATGAAGATCATGACATTCGAATCGGTGATACGGTTATCGTCCAGCGAGCCGGCGATGTGATTCCCCAGGTAGTGGACGTGGTGCTGGAAAAGCGGCCGCATGGCGCGTCTAGGTATGTCTTCAGGCCTGAGTGCCCCGTTTGCCATAGTCATGCAGTGCGGGAAGAGGGTGAATCAGTATGGCGTTGTACGGGTGGACTTGTTTGTTCTGCACAGCAAATTGAGCGTCTTCGTCACTTCGTTTCCCGGAATGCCTTCGACATTGAAGGGCTTGGTGACCAGAATATAGAGCTATTCTTCGGCGCAGGTCTGCTTCGCACACCCGGCGATATATTCAGACTTCACGAACACGAGGACAAAGTTAAGACAGCGCTTTTCGAGTATCGTGAACGGCTTCAGACGGAGCGTGAGCAGCGCACTGGCAAACAGCGGAAGAAGGTCTCGAGCGAGGATGCTCGCTCTTTTGAGGGCGTGGAGAAGCTGTTTGCCTCAATCGAGAGAAGTCGACGGGTTTCCTTGGACCGCCTTCTCTTTGCACTTGGAATTCGAAACATTGGCGAAGTAACTGCGAAAGCGCTGGCAAGGAAGTTCCTTACACCTCAGGCGGTGGTAAACGCAGTCGAAAGGGCCTCAATTGAAAGGCCCAGTGTGGCCTGGCATGAGCTTTCATCGGTCGAAGGCATCGGAGATGTGACACTCAAGGCTTTGTTGGCCTCGGCGCACCGCGATTCCCCAGCGGCTTTGGCCAGTACGCCAACTAACTGGCTTGCACTGGTGAAACTCAACGCGAGCCAGAAGCAGAGTCTTCTGAGGCGATTCGGCGACGCGAAGAATGTTTATGAAAAGGTGATTGATGCGGCCAGTGGTGCTCCTGGCGCTGCCTATACCGAACTTGTGAAACTGAAAGATGTCGGCTTGGTCGCAACGGATTCGCTAATCGAGTTTTTCCTTGAAAAGCACAACCGTGAAGCAGTGGCAGATCTTCTGTCTCACCTTGATGTCTTTGTCGAGTTGGTGATGGCGGAAAGCAGCGAACTAACCGGCAAGACAGTCGTATTCACCGGCAATCTCGAAAAGATGACTCGCAGCGAGGCGAAGGCAACCGCAGAGCGGCTTGGTGCGAGGGTCTCGGGTTCCGTGTCAGCGAAGACGGATCTGGTCATTGCGGGCCCCGGTGCGGGAAGCAAATTGGATGATGCAAAGAAGCACTCAGTAAATGTGCTTTCCGAAGAGGAGTGGCTGGCGCTAATCAAGCAATCGTAAAATTACGAGCCCGGCACTTCGTCATAGGTGCCTTACCCAATGCTCTTCGGAAACAATCGACATTGGGTGGCCTTGGTCACGCCATTCGCATGCTTGCAGTATTTTATTCCCGAAAGAGGAATGCTTCCAAGATTCGGTTGCGTAGAGGCCGATCACCAGGAAATTCGTCTTCTTGGACAGTCCGCCGACGATAGCCCCTCGTTCTAGCATGGCCGCTTCACAGTGTTTCCGCTGGCCAAAGTTGAAGGTGCCCGTGAAGCAGTAAGTTTTGCCGGGAAAAGCCAAATCCGGCGCTGGTGAGCACACAGGCAGCGATGATGATTTGAGTGTTTCGCCGAGTTCGAAATCACGATCAGCAAATCGGCCCAAAGTGTCGAGCAACTCGGTCATTTCTTGTTGGTCAACTGATCCATCCGCCAGTATCTCTGTGACGCGTTGGTACAAAGTCCGAATCAATGGTTCGTCAGTGACAGACCCGTTGGCGACCAGCCATTTCTGCAAAAACTCGACTTCCTGTTTATTGACGATACCATCGGCGATTAATCCTCTGGCTAGCCCGATAAGTTCGTCGATCTGCCGACTGGCAATTCGGTCTCCGTTCATTTTTGCCAATATTGTCTCGTCCATCCTTCACCCCCTGGCTGTGGCCTTCTTGAGAAGATACACTTCTAAGGCGACTGATTTCAATCATGCTTTGGAGCATCACCCAAGAGCGAGCCAAGCAGTGAGTGTCGTGGCCGGTCCTGGCGCGGGATCCAAGCTCGACAAGGCCCGGGAGCTGGGCGTTGCAGTGATGACCGAAGACGAATGGCTGGAACTGATCGGCGGCTGAGTGCTACTTGCCCAGCGGCGAGGGAACAAATCCGACGGGGCAAAATACCTCTTCGTCTAGTGAAAAAGGATAAGTTGAATTACCCCCTGAAATAGCGGTCAATCAGGCCTGAGAACGAGTTAATTGGCACTCTGCGGTAGGTTGCGCCGTGCTTTCTCGTTTGCTCTATCCTCGATTGCATCACGGCGGGTCATGCGGCTTATTCTGATCAACGACGTTTCTGTTGTCCTGGGCGGTGCCACCAAGGTGGCGATGCAATGCGTCGAGGCAGGTCTGTCTGCCGGTCTGGATTGCACGGTGTTGGTTGGTGACGACGGTGAAGGCGTGCGGCGGAATTTTCCTGCGGCAACGGTCGAGGCACTTGGCGAAAAGCCCTTGCGCGACGGGTTGCACCTGCGTGACGTGATCGACCGAAATTTCAATCGCCAGGCCTATGCGGTGCTTGACCGGATCCTGGGGGCCAGCACGGAAAAGACCGTCGTGCATGTGCATGGCTGGTCGCAGATCCTGTCGCCATCGATCTTTCACGCACTGGCCAAACATGGCGCTCGGGTCATCATCACGGCCCATGATTTCTTCCTGAGCTGTCCGAACGGCGGCTACTTGAATTTCAACACCGGCGAGGTCTGTGAACAGCAGCCGATGTCGTTCGGCTGCCTTTCCAGCAATTGTGACAAGCGGAACTATCTGCACAAGCTCTGGCGTGTGAGCCGCATGCTGACCCAGACGTCGGCCGGCAAGGACTTCTGGGGGCGGGTCGAGGTCATTCTGGCGCATGAGAATATGGAGCTTCACCTGACCGGCGGGGCCTTGCAGCATTTCCAGACGCTGAGGACGCCTTGCAAACCCCTGACTGCCGGACCGGTCCGGGCCTGGGAGAATAGCCGCGCGCTTTTTCTTGGCCGCATGACCTGGGAAAAGGGCGTGCGAACGCTGGCCGAAGCGCTGAACAGCACCGGCCGGACGGCGACTCTGATCGGGCGCGGACCCTTGCTTCAGGAAATGCAGGCGGCCTTGCCGCACTGTTACGTGCCCGGCTGGCTGGAGGACAGCGAAGTCAACCGGATGGCGGCCGAGGCCCGCTTCTTCATCATGCCTTCGCGTATGCCAGAGCCCTACGGCCTGGTGGCGGCCGAAGCGGTGATGAGCGGCATTCCGGTGATCGCAAGCAGCAACGCGCTGATCGCCGAGGAAGTCTCCCGCAATGGAGCGGGGCTCGTGTTCGAGAGCGGCAATGCCGCTTCGCTGGCCGAGAAGATCGCGCTGATGGACAATGACGCGCTCGTGCGCAACCTCAGTGAGGGCGCTTACGAATACGGCAAGCGCATTGCGCCGTCGAACGACGAATGGCGCCAGCGGATCGTCGATATCTACAGGGGCAATTCCAGTTTGTCCGTGCACTGAGGAGGGACGTCATGACCAGGGCTTTGGTGACCGGGGGGGCCGGGTTTGTCGGACGTCATCTGTGCGCGCGGCTTCTGTCCGAGGGGATCGATGTCGTCTGCGTCGACGGTCTTGTCGATGGAACCGGAGGCCTTCCTCCCGAGCATTGGCCGGTTCCACCGAAAGGTCGGTTCACCTTCGTGTCGTCCGATTGCCGCGACTATTTTGCCCGGACCGACGAACGTTTCGACTATGTCTACCACCTGGCCGCGGTCGTCGGGGGGCGGGTCATGATGGAGACGCAGGCGCTTTGCGTGGCCGAGGACCTCGCGGTCGACGCATTGATGTGGAAATGGGCGGCCGCCACCCGCCCGGGCTGCGTCGTTTTCTTCAGTTCGAGCGCGGCCTATTCGATCGGGCTCCAGAGACCCCATGGTCACAGACGGCTGCGCGAGGACATGATCTCGTTCGAGGATGGGCTCGGTGTTCCCGACCTCAGCTATGGCTGGGCGAAGCTGACCGGCGAGTTCCTGATGAAGCTCTATGTCGAGCGTTACGGCGGACGCGCCATTGCCTATCGGCCGTTCAGCGGTTACGGCGAGGATCAGGATCTGGCCTATCCCTTTCCGGCGATCTGCCAGCGCCTGATGGCCGAGATGGGCAGGGACGAGGTGTTCGTCTGGGGATCTGGACGGCAATGCCGGGATTTCATCCATATTTCCGATTGTGTGGATTTCGTCTGGCGCACGGTGGACCGGTTGCCAGCGGGAGCGAGCCTCAACCTTTCGACCGGTATCGCAACCTCTTTCATCACCCTTGCAGAAGACGTTGCGCGGCAAATCGGCTGGGAGCCGAAGGTCTCCGGCCTGTCCGACAAACCGGAAGGTGTGTTCTATCGCTGCGGCGATACGGGGATGCAGGAAGGGTATGGATTGATGCCTCAGGTCAGTCTCGCGGACGGTATTGCCCTCATGCTCGACCGGTTGCGCTTCAAGGCTGGACGTGCCGCCTGATTTTCAATCATACGGGAAACGGAACAGTATCAGGGCTCGGTGAAACCAACCGCACGGATGTTGAAATCGTGGTTGTTCGGGTCCTGGCTGAAGATCAATGCGCCATGGGCCAAGGAGCGTGCCGCGACATAGTCGAAGGTGACGGCAGCCTCCTCGATGAGACGACCGCGATCGGCCACGGTGCCGCGCACCTCGACGGATGCTGCGGTGGTTTCACCGCTGTTGCTCAGGTCGAACAGCACCCGCCAACCCGCACTCGTCTTTTCGATCGCGACAATGTCGACGCGCAATTCGGCAGGGGTGTCGGTGCTGTTGACCGCCTCATAGCTGATCCAGCCGATGATGGCGAGGATGAGGAGTGAAGAGACAGCACCGGTCAGCCATTCTATCCAGTGTGGTTTCAATCGCTCGGTATTGGGAGTCTTGGCTGCTTTCGCCACCTTTTTGCTCTCCAACCTGGTCATTGGCGCTCTTTCTACAAAATGAGCCGCGCGGCAGCCGCACCGATGGCTGCCGGAAAGCCCAGGACGATGACGATCAGAACAACCTGTGTCATGCCGGTGTCGTCAAGCCGCTCAAAGGTCCATAGCGTAAACAGGCTGACGGCCAGTGCCACGAGATAACCTGGCAGAGTGAAGCGGATGAAGGCATGCCAGCCGGGTACGCCGCTCTCAAGCCGGTGGCCACCGCGAAACGCCAGGGCATAGACGAAACCGTGCATCATGCCGATGGAGATGGCGAGCAGGGCAAGCGTATGCCAGGGCGTCATCTTGTATGCGAGAAGGATCATCTCTTCCGTGGGCGCCAGATTGAGCGACAGGAACAACGCGCCGACTGCCATCATGGAGAGCTCAACGATGTAGCTGCTGTCTCCAGGTGACTTGTCGGTCTCGTCTTCGTCTTCGTCATCGGCACCCTTGCCGAGCTGGCTTCGTGCGAGCAGGGCGCCGATACTCGCCGGAACTGCCTGTATCGCCACCATTCCGACCCATTGCCGTGGCGGCATGTCTGTGGTGATGACGCCCAGGACCAGCAGGAGGGCAGCGCTTGCCGCGATGCCCATGCCGAAGGCAACCAGCGCATCGCGGATGGTGCTGCTCCAGCAATTGGTGTGCTCGAAGCCGATCCGGTGCGAGAGAAAGACAAGCAAGGGGATGTTGAGGATCAACAGCAGGAGCAGGCGCACGCGCTCCATATAGAAACCGAGACTCCACATCTCCATGGTCATCAGCATCGGCAGCGCAAACAGCAGGGCGCCTGCCAAGCCACGGGCGAGGCCGGTCAGGAATTCGTGGATATCGGTGGACGTCTCGTGTCGAGCGCTGTCGGCGGCCATGGGCAATTGTTCCCCTTCGCGCACTCAATGCGCAGGGGCGGGGCTTGTTCCATCAGTGATGGAGCCCGTGCCTCGGAGAGGCGGGATGGGGCAGATACTGCCCCATCAATCACTCAAACCTTGGGCTTGAAGGTCTTCTTCTTCGGACCGGCCGACGGGCCGCGATCGTCGAACTTCGGCTTGCCGGCATAGGCGGGCTTGTCACCCTTCGGCTTGCCGGCCCAGTCGGACTTGGCCGGCTTGTCCCAGGCGTTGGATGCGCTTTTCGGCTTCTTCTTGAAATCGGGCTTGGCCCCGGTCGAATCGTCACGCTTGGGCCGCGCAGGTGCATCGCCCCAGACGTCGGCGTCGGCGCGCGCCATGTCGTCCTTGTAAGGCTTGCGTTCGGCGGTTTCGCCCTTTGCAGCATACGGCTTCTTGTCACTGTAGGGCTTTTTGTCGCCATAGGGCTTCTTGTCCGCGAAAGGCTTCTTGTCGCCATAGGACTGGCGTTCGCCTTCTTCGCGTGGCGGACGGCTTGCGCGTTCCTTCGGCGGTGCGGAGAAGTCCGGCACGCCAGGCAGCTGGGTCACGGTGATGCCGCGCTCGAGTGCCTTGTTGGGGCCGAGCGCCGTGAGGAACTGCTCGAGATTGCTCTTGGCAATTTCAACGAAAGTCTCTTCCGGCTGCATCTTGATCGCGCCGATTTCGTTTTTGGTGATGTTGCCGTTGCGGCAGATCATCGGGATCAGCCAACGCGGCTCGGCGCTCTGGCGACGGCCGACCGACAGCGAGAACCAGACACTCGGGCCGAATTCGCTGCGCGGACGCAGTTCGGTCGGGCGCTGCTCGAAAGTTTCGCCTTCGCGGCGCTTGCGTTCGGCCTGAAGGGCGACGGGGATGAGATCTTCCGGAGCCGAGCGATTGCCGCGCTGCAGACGCAGGAAGGCCGCCGCAACCTGTTCGGCACCATGCTGGGCCAGAAGCGTGGCGATGAAAGGGGCTTCATCCTCGTTGATCGTCTGTGCCAGAGCCGGATCGGCAAGCAGGCGCTCGTCGTCGCGGGCCAGGACTTCGTCGGCAGACGGCGGCAGGACCCAGTTCGGCTGGACGCTGGCGCCAGCGAGCAGGCGCTCGGCCTTGCGGCGGGCACTGACCGGCACGATCAGGGCCGAAACACCCTTGTTGCCGGCGCGGCCGGTCCGGCCCGAACGGTGCAGCAGGGTGTCCGAATTGTTCGGCAGGTCGGCATGGATGACGAGTTCGAGGCCGGGCAGGTCGATACCACGGGCCGCGACGTCGGTCGCTATGCAGACGCGGGCACGGCCATCACGCATGGCCTGAAGGGCGTGCGTACGCTCGTTCTGCGACAGTTCGCCAGACAGGGCCACGACGGAGAAGCCGCGATTGTGCAGGCGGGCTGTCAGATGATTGACGGCGGCGCGGGTCGAGCAGAACACTATGGTGTTGCGTGCCTCGTAGAAACGCAGCACGTTGATGATGGCGTTCTCGCGGTCGGGATTGGCGACCGTCAGCGCGCGGTATTCGATGTCGACGTGCTGCTTCTTTTCAGACACCGTCTCGATACGCTTGGCATTGCGCTGGAAATTCTTGGCAAGATCCGCGATCGAGCGCGGAACCGTTGCCGAGAACATCAGGGTGCGGCGTTCATCCGGCGAGGCTTCGAGGATGAATTCGAGGTCTTCGCGGAAACCGAGGTCGAGCATTTCATCGGCTTCGTCGAGAACGACGGCACGAAGCTCGGACAGATCCAGGGCGCGGCGGGTGATATGGTCGCGCAGACGGCCCGGCGTACCAACGACGATATGGGCGCCACGTTCCAGCGCACGGCGCTCGTTGCGCACATCCATGCCGCCGACGCAGGATGCGATCACGGCGCCGGTCTTTTCATAGAGCCATTCCAGCTCGCGCATGACCTGCATAGCCAGTTCGCGTGTCGGAGCAATGCACAGCGCCAGAGGGGCTGCCGCGCGACCGAAGCGGTTCTCGGTGCCGAGCAATGTCGGAGCGAGCGCGAGGCCGAAGGCAACCGTCTTGCCGGAACCTGTCTGGGCGGAGACCAGCGCATCCGAGCTTTCGAGATCGGGGTCGATCATGGCCTGCTGTACGGGGGTCAGCGTGTCATAGCCACGTTGGCGCAATGCCTCGGCGATCGCCGGGACGATGCCGTCAAAATCAGTCATCGGGGTCAACTTTCGAAATTGGTGTCTCTTGCGGGCCAAAGCACCGCGCCCGCCGATTGCGGGTATGTTGGCGCCGTTCCTACTCGTCTCGGCCCGGAAAGTATAGGGGGTTGGGGACAAAAGGCCGCATATGGTGAAGGCGGGGCCAGCAAAACGCTGCCCCGCCTGCTGCGTCCGGGGTCATCGGCCCGGTGCTGGGTCAGGTTTTTATCCTGGCCATGGCGTAAGCATCGACATATCTGCCGGCTCGCAACGCATAAGCGCGGTGGGTACCCTCACGCACGAAGCCGAAGCTCTCATAGAGAGCAATCGCCGGGACATTATCGGTGAAGACAGTCAGTTCGAGCCGTCTGATGTCCATCCAGTCGAAGGCATTGGCAATGAGCTCGCCAAGCAGAGCCCGGCCGATGCCGCGGCCCTGATAGGCATCGTGAACGGCCATGCCGATCTCGCCGACATGGCTCCGGCGACCGGGCAGGCGTGTCAAACCGGCATTGCCGACGAGCCGTCCTTCCAGGAGCGCAACCAGTGCCACGGTGTTGGCAGGCTGGTTCTCGATATGCCTGCGTATGTCTTCTATGCGCGGATACGGCGGGCGCAGTGTTCCGGCGCGGACGCCGGGCATGCTCTGCAGTTCGGCAATTGCGTTTGCATCGTCAGGCGATTGCGCCCGAATCGCGAGATCGACCGGCCATCGGGCATCACTCGCGACAGGGCTTTTGTCGGCCGGCGTGATCCGGCCTGCTATCGGTTCGAAAGGCGGCGCTTGCTGCATCTCTGCTCTCCTTCAATTTTGCGGGAGCAGGGACTTTTCGAACCCTGCTCATCCGGCAGGGTTCGTGGGGTGATCGATACGCCGGCTAGCCGCGCAACGAGGCATCCACGTTCCCCGTAGGAACGGTGGTGTGCATCATCACGAGATGGGTCGAGCGGTTGACGATCATGCGGTGACTGTGCGTTGTCGGCGGGTCTTCGTCAATCCGGGATTGCGTCATTGGTGGCGTTGGCTATGACAAGACGAGTTGCCAATGAGAAGGGTCGCATCCGTTGAAAACCATCGCCATCGATTTCGAGACCGCCAACGAGGAACGCGGCAGTGCCTGCTCTGTCGGGCTTGCCTGGATCGAGGATGGCCGGATCGTGCGGGTGGAAGAGCGTCTGATCAGGCCGAGGAGCATGCGGTTCTCGCCGTTCAATGTTGCGATCCATGGAATTCGGCCCGAACATGTCGAAGATGCCGGTGAGTTTCCCGAGGTGATGGACGAGTTTGCCGGGGATTTTGCCGGGGCGACGATGATCGCACACAATGCAGCGTTTGATTTTTCTGTCTGGCGGGCATCGCTTGACGGTTATCGCATGGCGTATCCGACTTTCTCCTACCTGTGCAGCGTGAAGATGGCGCAACGCGTCTGGCCGCATCTGCCGTCGCACAAGCTGAATATTCTGGCCGAGCATCTGGGCATGCGATTTGTCCACCACAACGCCGCGGAAGACGCTGTGGTCTGCGCCCAGGCGTCCATCGTCATGGCCGAGCAGAAGGGTGCCGCACGGATCCTCGATCTGGCCGCGATGATCGGACTGACGCCCGGACGCCTGCATGCAACGGGCTATCAGGCCTGTTCGGTGCGCAAGGTTTCGGCACGCGCCTTGTAACGGAGCGGATCTGCCTTAAGTCTCTGCAGAGATGATAGTGGAGATAGCTCGATGACAATTGCAAAGACCATTCGAAACCTCGCCGGTGCCGCAGCGCTGGCGCTGTTGCCCGTTGCGGCCAGCGCGGAAGTGGTCGGCGAAGTCGGGGTCGACTGGGTGGGCAATGACATCATCGTCGAGGCGGTCAGCGATCCCGGCGTCAAGGGCGTGACCTGCCATGTCACCTATTTCGACCGTTCGATCATCGATCGTCTGTCGAAGGGCAACTGGTTCGAAGATCCCTCCAACAATTCCATCGCCTGCCGGCAGACCGGCCCGATCGAGATCGGTGATATCGATTTGTCGAAGGAGGGTGAGGAAGTATTTCGCGAGGGCCTGTCGATCATCTGGAAGTCGCTGGTGGTCAACCGGATCTATGACAAGCAGAATGACACGCTGATCTATCTCATTCATTCGCGCCAAGTTGTCGACGGCTCGGCAAAGATGGCGATCTCGACTGTGCCCCTGTTCAATCAGCCGGTCACATGGACCAAGGGCAAGCCAAACTGATCGACCGTTTTAGGGTGCATCGGCGCGGATTCTTGCCGCTGTGACGAAGGTCACTTTTGCTTTGAGGTGCACTTTGCCACGTACATGACGGGCTGGACCGGGCGGCGTGATCCCCAATATCGTCGTCCAAAGTGGTCCGGTCGTGTCCAAGGCTGGGCAAGGATCTGTTCACCGGGCCTGTGTCAAACGGACAGCGCCCTGAAGCCTTTCGGCTCCAGGGCGCTTATGACTTCGATGTCCGACAATTACTTTACGTAGACGACCTTGCCGCCATTGGCCGCGGTTTCGATGTGAACCACGTTTTCCAACTGAACGTTCTTTGCCGTCAGTGCAGCGGCGAGATTGGCATCGCCTTCGATCATGCTGCGTGTTTCGGCAAGCGCTGTTTCGCTCTTGGACAGCGCTTCGATTTCAGCAAACTTTGCGCTGTTGTTCTCGCCTTCCAGGCTGCTCATCATCACAACGGATACATTGTCATCCATTGCCGTCGAACTGGTCGTCGTCGTGGTGTCGACCATTGGCTGTGTGGCCGTCTGCGCCAGCGCCACACCAGAAAGCGAAGCGGCAGCCATGGCACCCGCGAGTGCGATCCTAAATGCAGAATTCATGATCTTTCTCCTTGGTTTCCTTGCAGAAACTTCCGTTTTTTCTTTTGGAAGTGATTGTAGAACTCTCCGGAGATCGACAGGTTCCGATAAAAATCCATGTATTTCGGAAACGGCACAAAGCGGCTTCGCGCATACGGTGTCTGTCAACGCAAAAAATCGCAACCTGCTTGCGCCGATTGCGTCATCACCGTTTGGACGGGGTCGGCCCCGCCGTAGCGGGGCCTTGTCCCTGGGAAGAGAGGCTCTGATTATGCGGCCTGGGCAAGCTCGTCGGCGATGACCGTGTCGAGATTGAGGAAGCAGACCATCGACTTTTCCAGCGCCACGATACCGCGGCAGAATGCGCGCTGCTCTTCCGGGATGATTTCCGGAGCCGGCTGAAGGTCTTCGCCACGAATGGTCATCATGTCGGAAACCTGTTCGACCAGAAGGCCGACCAGCTTGCCGGCGATATCGGTGACGATGATCGCCGCGCGTTCGGACGGCTCGGTCATGTTCATGCCGAGACGGCAGGCCATGTCGATAACCGGGATCACGGCGCCGCGAAGGTTGATCAGGCCGAGAACGTAAGGCGGAGTATGCGGCATCGGCGTCACCGGTGCCCAGCCGCGGATTTCGCGGATGGCCATGATGTCGATGCAGAATTCCTGCTCGGCCAGATGGAAGGATACGATTTCCAGATAAGCGCCAGACTGCTTGATTGCGTTAGACATGTTAGAACTCTTCCCAGTGCTCTGCTACTGCGGCGTTGCTTGACGACGCCGGAGTCGTTCGGTTGAATGTTCCTGCAACCCTTTCGATCAAGGCTTTTGCAGGAGATGGTCTCGGTTTGGAGGCGACCTTGGCCGGCTCCGGTCGGTAAGCGGCGACCGGCTGGTCGTCTCCCACCTGAAATTGTCCAACGAGGCGCGACAGGTTTTCCGCGTCGCCCGCCAGGGTATGGCTTGCAGCATTGGTCTGCTCGACCATGGCTGCATTCTGCTGGGTGACCTGATCCATCTGGCCCACGGCAGAATTGATTTCACTCAGTCCAACTGATTGTTCACGCGCGCTGGTAACGATTGCCTTAACGTGCTCATTAATTCTGAGAACGTCTTCGCCGATGCGATGCAGCGCTTCGCCGGTTGCCGTTACCAATTCGACGCCTGTTTTGACTTCTACCGAGGAGCGGCCGACCAGGGACTTGATGTCGCGGGCGGCTTCGGCAGCACGGCCAGCCAATGCCCGAACTTCCTGCGCAACCACTGCGAAGCCCTTGCCTGCATCCCCTGCACGAGCGGCTTCAACCCCTGCGTTCAAAGCTAACAGATTGGTCTGGAACGCAATTTCATCGATGACGTTGATGATTTTTCCGATCTCGCCCGTTGCATCCTCGATGCGTTCCATCGCGGCCATCGCGTCATTGACCACCAGGCCGGACTTCTCGGTGAAGTCCCTGGCGTCATCGACCATATGGCTTGCTTCCTCTGCGCGATGGGTCGCGCTCTGGACGGTTGCTGTGATTTCGGAAAGTGCGGCCGATGTTTCTTCGAGGGAGGCGGCCTGCTGTTCAGTGCGGCGGGCCAGGTCATCGGCGGCACTGCGCATCTGTTGGCCGTTGGCGCGAATCGAACTGCTGTTGGTGGCAATCTCGCCCATGACTGTGCGAAGGTGCAGTGTGACCGTGTTGAAGTCATTGCGCAAACGTTCCAGGTCAGCCGGGAAGGGGCCCTTGATTTCGGCGCAGAGGTCGCCCGCAGACAGCTGCATCAGTCCTCCGCCGAGCGCATCGACGGCCAGCTTCAGAGCCTTGGTATCGGCCTCCATTGCGGCGGTGCGGCTTTCTCGGTCGGCTTCGTTCTGTCGGGTGGTATCACGGGTAGAGGCTTCAAGATCGCGTTTTTCAATCGCGGCCCTGCGGAAAATGTCGGTCGAACGGGCCATGCCGCCAATTTCGTCCTGGCGGTCGGTGCCTTCGACGGCGCTATCGTAATCGCCGTCGACAATGCGCTGCATGCTCGCCCGGACTGTGCGGATGCCGTTGGCGATGGAATTGCCGTGGATAAGTTGCAGCAGTACGACCAGGGCGAAGGCGATGCCGCCGAGGGTGAGCTGGACAGACAGAGCGCTGCGGCTGCGGGCGGTGGCTTCGCCAACCCGTTCTTCGACCTCATTGCCGCCGAGGGTGGCAATCTTGCTCAGGACATTTCCCAGTCGCTCGCCGGCGCCGTCGATCGCATCGTCGATGGCAGCATAGTCTTCCTCGGCCGCGCCATTCTCGACAAGGCGCTTCAAGTCGATCTGGATCGCGCTGGCGACCGCTTTCAGGTCCTCATCGTAAGTTGCGACCTCGGTTGCTGCCCCGGCCTCAGCCGCAATCGATTTGAGCGTGGATGAGCCTGCGGCCAGCAGGTTCACCGCTGTGTCGATGATCGCTATACGCTCGGGCTGGATGGCACCTTCCGAGCGGTCGATGATGGTGTCCATTGCCGCAAGAACCAGATTGGCATTGGCGAGCTGCATCTCGTTGACGCGCTCGACGTCCGCCTTCGTCTGAACTGCGCGCTTGAGGGCACTGTCCAGCCCGGCGTTCTGATACCAGCCGACGCCGAGCATCGAACCGATACCGACCACCGCTGCGACACCGAGTGTCATGAGCCGCTGGCGAACCGACAAGCTCTGTCCTGAAATGAAATTTAGCATCCGTCCCCCCGAGCGCGTGTTCCGCCGGCGTATGCCGATCGGAAGCATGTCATGCGAAGACCAGGAGAGGCGACTTGGCGGCCTGGCGGACGGGTCATGTCCGTATGCGATCCGCCTGGATCGCAACGCTCATTAAGAATCGCGAATATTAGTTAACCTGCGGCTAATGAGCGTCCATATAAGATGCGGATCGCATAGCCGGGGTGTCCAGTGTTCTAAATTCGGCTGATTGCCCTGCGATAAAGATGCCATGTCGCGTGGCCAGCGACCGGCAAAACAACCAGAAGCCCAAGAAATCCGGGCACCAGAGCCAGGATCGCAAGCGCGGCGACGGCCGCCCCGAAAGCGAGCATCGGCAGCGGGTTTTCCAGAACTGTGCGCATGCTGGTGAGCATAGCCGTGACAAAGTCGATGTCGTAGTCGAGCAGAAGCGGCATAGAAATGACGGTCGCCGTGAAGAGTATGGTTGCCAGCACCGCGCCGACGATTGTGCCGACCGTGAGGAAGAGCAGGCCGTGTGGTGTTGAAACCAGCAGGTGGCCAAAGGCGTCCAGCGATGCGGGGATCCTGAAGCCCAAGAACAAGGCCATGAGAAGCCGCACCTGATAGATCCAGATCCAGAAGATGAACAGGACGACAAAGGCCATCCACGACAACTGGCGTTCGCGCTGCCGAAAGACCTCGGTCAGGACCGCCGACCATCGGACGTCCTCGCCTCGATGATGGCGCCGGCTGACGTCGTAGAGGCCAACGGCGACGAAAGGTCCGATCAGCGGAAAACCGATGGCAACCGGGATAATCATCCACGGCAGATGATAATGGACCAGAACGACGGCAATGAAGACGCCGCCCAATGCATAGATTGTCCCGAAAAACAGGCCGATCGCGGGATAGCGGCGGAAATCGCGCCAGCCATCGCGGAATGCAGCGGTGACATCGGATCCCATTAGACGGTTGACGCGGAACTTCGGCGTCTGACCACTGTGTATCGCCTGTTCTTCCATCGGTCCCTCCCAAGACACCCGCCTGCGCGCAAAGTGTCAGCAAAAATCAAATGGCTTCCTTGATCTCGGTCAAGTTTTGTCCGTGAACCAGCCCGATCCCCGGTTTTATCAGAGCGACAAACGCGCTATATTCGTATGATGATCACTGCAGAGCGCCGCCTCAAGTTTCTCCCTCTTGCCGCCATCGGGCTGGCCGGTGTGCTCATCGCGTGCCTGATCTTCATCGGCTGGATGCGCTATGGTTCTGCGATCTTTCTCAGTCTGGTCGAGACCGGCCTGTCTTATTGTTTCTAATCTTCCTCGATGGATTTTGCGACAAATCAGCGCTTGAGGCGGATTTGACGGCGAGTTGAATTGCCTTTCACCGAAGCGCGGCTTATCCGGCTCAATCGGTGGCGATTTTTGTTGAGGACTTTTGAGATGCGGACTTTGCGGGTCGTTTTATGGGCGGGCGTGCTGATCATGGCGGGTCTGCTGGGTTGGCTGACGTTGACCATTACGCAATCGAGCGACAAGATCGCCGAAGGTCCCTTCGGTGTGCCTTTCGAGCTGGTGGACCAGAACGGCAAGGCAATCTCCGAACAGGCGTTTCGCGGCAAGCCGACGGCTCTGTTCTTCGGCTTCACCCACTGCCCGGAAGTCTGCCCCACGACCCTGTTTGAACTCAATGGCTGGATGAAGCAGGTTGATCCTGATGCCAAGGGCTTGCAGGCCTATTTCGTCACGGTGGATCCCGAGCGCGACACGCCGGAACTTCTCGGCCAATACATCTCGAACGTGACAGATCGCGTGGTCGGCATTGCCGGAGAGCCGGCGAAGGTTGCGGATGTTATCAAGGGCTTCCGGGTCTATGCCAAGAAAGTGCCGCTGGATGAAAAGGATCCGAACGGCGACTACACGATGGACCACACCGCTTCGATATTCCTGCTCGACGCGGATGGTCGCTTCAAGGGCACGATTGCCTATGGCGAAAACCCGGACACTGCCGTCAAGAAGCTTGAAAATCTGATGAAGGGCTGACGTCCGGCCCGTTGTCGCCGGCTGGGCGGTTGCCTTGGCGGCGATTGCGTTGTACCGCAACGCCTTCAAGTCTAGATCGACAGGACGTGCGCCCGTGAGTGAAATCCGCCTCTATGTGACGACCACCGAGACCCGTGCCAACGGTGTGCTCGACGTGATGACGTTCGGTTTCGGGGAGGAGGACTATGCGATCGCCACCACCGAGGTCGACGAGAAAAAAGACATCTGGGAAACTTCGATCTACCTGATGTTCGACGAAGAGGACGAGATCCGCGACCGGCTGGCCGAAATGCTTGCTCCAGACTTTTCCGACCTCAGTATCGAGCGGGAGATCATTCCGGAGATTGACTGGATTGCCAAGTCGCTCGAAGGATTGACGCCGGTGCGCGCCGGGCGTTTCCTGGTGCATGGATCGCATGACCGCGACAAGGTCAGGCTCAATGATGTGGCGATCGAGATCGACGCCGGCCAGGCTTTCGGCACCGGCCATCATGGAACGACGGCGGGATGCCTGGAAGTCATCGAAGAGGTTGTGCGGGCACGCAAGGTGCGCAATGCGCTGGATCTGGGCACGGGCAGCGGCGTGCTGGCGATCGCGGTTCGCAAGCTTCTGCCGGTGCCGGTGCTTGCGACCGATATCGATCCGATTGCCGTGCGTGTCGCGAAGGAAAATGCCCGCCGCAACAAGATCGTCACGGGCATCGATTTTCGCACGGCTCCGGGTTTCCATTCGACCGCCTTCGGGGACTACGGTCCCTTCGACCTGATCATCGCCAATATCCTGGCGCGGCCGCTGATCAAGATGGCCCCGCAGCTGGTCAACAATCTGGCCGATGGTGGCTCGGTGATCCTGTCGGGAATTCTGGCAGCGCAGCGATGGAAGGTGATTGCCGCCTATAGCGGTGCTGGCCTGTCGCATGTGCGGACCATCTGGCGCAATGGCTGGGTGACGATCCACCTTCGGCATGGCAAGGGCTGAGGTCTTTCGCTGACCGCGCCCGTAAAAAAAAGGCGACCCATAACTAGGTCGCCTTAGGCGCAGCATCATGCCGCGCATTCCGCGAGCCCTGGGAGGGTGGGCTCAAGCGGATATTGTTGTCGCCGTCCGTGACCGAAAGGCGGTCTCAGCTGATCGAGCGCAGCGAAGGCTTGCGACGCAGTTCTTCGCGGTTCAGGCCCATTGCCGAGAGCGTCTGGTCATCGAGGGTCTGCAGGGCGCCGTTTGCATAGAGGTTGGCGCGACGCTGGCGGGCTTCAACGAAATTGTCCAAAGCGACACGCAGGAATGACTTAGCCATATCTCTGTTCCTTTCGGGTATGACGCGATCACCGCGTCGTTCGATGAGCGAGATATAGATCTATTCCGCAGGTTCAGTCAGGTGGGCAACGGCACGGGAGACCTGCAATTGCTGCATAGCAACATGAGGTTTGCCTGAATTTGAGGCGCCTTGGTGATTGCTGGCGTTCAATTGCATCGAGACATTGCATCGAGAAACTGCGGATGACCTCTGGCGACGGATGGGCAGGCGTGTGGTGCCTTGTTATAACCGTCGCCGAGACTCCTCTATTCCGCAGGCCTTTCCATGTTTCAATCCTTTGATGTCAAATCCACTCCTCTCCACGGCAAGGAGCGCATTGCGGCGCTTCGCGCGCTGTTTTCCGAAATCGGCGTCGATGGCGTGCTGGTGCCGCGATCTGATGAATATCTCGGGGAATACGTGCCGGCCTCTGCCGAGCGGCTGGCCTGGGCGACCGGCTTTACCGGGTCTGCCGGGCAATTGCTGGTCACGGAAGCGGACGCTGTCGTCTTCGTTGACGGTCGCTATGTGACGCAGGTTGCACAGCAGGTCGATCTGGCGGTTTTCACGCCCGGCGATCTGATCGGCGAACCTCCGCATGCCTGGATCGCCAACCATGCGGGCAAGGGCTTCCGTCTTGGCATCGATCCCTGGATGCATACCGGCGTTGAGGTCAGCCGGCTGGAAAAGGTGCTGGAAGACAAAGGCGGTGCACTGGTCCTGCTGTCGTTCAACCCAATCGACAGGCTTTGGAGCGATCGACCGGCAGAACCGCTGGGACAGGTGAGCATTCAGCCGGAAAGCTATTCCGGTGTGTCGGCGTCCGACAAAATCACCAGGATTGCCGCCGACCTCACCGCCAAGGGACTTTCGGCGGTGCTGATCAGCGACCCCTCATCGGTGGCCTGGATTTTCAATATCCGGGGTGCCGACGTGCCGCATACGCCGCATCCGCTGGCGCGTGCGATCATCAAGGCCGATGGCAAGGCGGAACTCTTCCTCGATAGCGCCAAGACCAGTCTGGAGGTGGAGACCTATCTGCGCGACCTGTGCGAACAGGTCGATCCGCAATTGCTGGCCGAACGCATCGAGCGGGTGGCGACGGGTGGAGGGCGCATCCTGATCGATCCCGACCTCGCGCCACATGCGCTGGCGCAGATGATCAAGGTCGGCGGTGGTATCGCCATCGTCGGCAACGATCCGGCCAAGCTTGGACGGGCGGTGAAGAACCTCGTCGAACTGAATGGCTCGGCGGCTGCCCACTTGCAGGACGGCGTGGCCGTGGTTGAGTTTCTCACCTGGCTCGATCAGCAGCCGGCCGGAACCATTACGGAGATCGGGGCGGCCAAGGCGCTCGAAGCAACCCGGGTTCGTATTGGCGAGCGGATGCAAAATCCTCTGAAGGATATTTCCTTCGAGACGATCTCGGGCGCCGGGGAGCATGCCGCGATCATGCACTACCGCGTCACGACCGAGAGCGATCGGACGATCAATGCCGGCGAGATGTTTCTCATCGATTCGGGCGCGCAGTACGTGAATGGTACGACCGACATTACCCGGACGATCTCTATCGGCGCTGTGCCTGAAGAACAGAAGCGGTTTTTCACCCTGGCGCTCAAGGGCATGATCGCGATCAGCACGGCGCGTTTTCCGAAGGGCACGCGCGGTTGCGATCTCGATCCGCTGGCGCGTATCGCCTTGTGGAAATCCGGTGCCGATTTTGCCCATGGCACGGGCCATGGCGTCGGTTCTTATCTGTCCGTGCATGAGGGTCCGCAGCGGATTTCCCGCCTGGCGACGCAGGAATTGCTGCCCGGCATGATCCTGTCGAACGAGCCTGGTTATTATCGCCCCGGAAGCTTCGGCATCCGCATCGAGAACCTGATCTATGTGCGCGAAGCGGAGGTTGTCGAAGGCGGTGATCAGCCGATGCTCGGCTTCGAGACACTGACTTTTGCGCCGATCGATCGCCAGTTGATCGTCGAAGACCTGCTCACTCGTGAGGAGTTGCAGTGGCTCGATGACTATCATGCCCGCACGCGGACCGAACTTCTGCCGCTGATCAGTGATCCGTCCGCACGCGAATGGCTGGAGCGTGCGACCGAAGCCTTCGAACACTGAAGTCCTGGCTGGAGCAATTCGTCCCATGGCGACGTGCTCCAGCGTTGGGCCGGCGGCAACCGACGCGGTTGTCCGAAACCGGGTTCGCCGATCCTTCAGCCGCCGAAATGGCGGATCGCGACGGCGACGGCCCAGCCAGCCAGCAACATCGGAATGGTCGACAGGCGCAGGCCCGCCAGCAGGCTGACGGCCAGCGCAATCTTGACCTCGATGCCGCCAGCAAAGAACGCGGGTGCCACAAGCGTGGTCAAAACGGCAGCGGGCACGGCATTGAGGGCGGCTTCCATGCGCGGCGGGATGTTCTTCATCTTGCGGATCAGCACGTAGCCGCCGATGCGCGTTATGTAGGTCGCAATTGCCGAAGCAAGAATGATCGCCACCATTTCAGGATTGAAGAGCGTGTTCACTGGCCGCCCTCCGTCGCCGCAGTGGATGCGCCTTTGGCATCATCAGCCTTGGCGGGCGGCAATAGTGCTGCTGCCAGAACGCCGGCCAGTGCGCCGATGCTGACATGCCAGGGCGAACCGACGGTCTTGTGGGCTATTGCCGAAGCGACCGCGCTGACGATGACCACCGGCAGGAAATTGCTGCGGCGGCGAAAACCCAGCACCAGTGCGAGAAAGTAGATCGGAAGCAGCACATCAAAGCCGAAGCGGGCAGGATCGCCAATCAGGCGGCCGAAATAGGCGCCGACGATGCTGAGCAGGACCCAGGCGACGAAAATCGGCAGTCCCAGACCCATGTACCAGGCAAAGGTCACCTTGGTTCCGAGCTCTGCACGCTTCAAGGTTTCGGCAAATTGTGGATCGGTGAGAAGAAAGAAGGTTGCAGCCTTCTGCGACAGGGAGAAATGTTCGACGAAAGGGGCGAGCGCTGCGGAATAGAGCACATGGCGGAAGTTGACGGCAAAGATCGACAGGACGATCAACCAGGCCGGGACATGGTGGCCAAACAGTTCGATGCCGACAAGCTGGCTTGCGCCGGCAAAAATGGTGCTGCTGGTGAGCGCGACTTCGCCGATTGTCTGGCCGTTGGCGATGGCGATGGCGCCGAAAAGCACGGCAAAGGGGCTTGCGGAGACGACAATCGGAATGGACCGGGTGATCCCTTCGCTGAATTCTGAGCGTGACATACTGAAATTCCGTGTTTTGCAGCCCGGTTATCCTGTCTGCTGGATGCTGGCAAACCAATAGGTTTGATGGGACATGCATCAGGGTTGATGGAACAGACCTGATGCTCGCAATCCCATTGAGGATCTTGTCGGAAAGAAACATGAGCCTGTTTTTCAGCCGGGTGAAATCCGCCCGCAGCGTCACGCGGATTGGCTATGCTCGGGGACAATCGATTCGGTTCAGCCACCACGCGTTGACGTTGTTCGGGTGGGGCTCGATTTCTGGGAGGTGGAATTTTGCAGACATCCGAATTTTCAAAGGAAGAGCAGGCACGCCTTGTCGAGCGAATCCAGTCTCACTTTAAAAAGGAATTCGATCTGGACCTTGGGCGCTTCGAAGCGGAAGGTGTCGCTGAGTTCTTTTCAAACGTGCTCGGCCCGCAATTCTACAATCGCGGGCTGCACGACGCGCAGGCACTGCTCGCCAAGCAGATCGATCTGTTCAACGATGCGGTTTATCAACTCGAGCGGACGTCAGATGCATAGTCCGTTCGATTATTTCTTGGGGCGGATCTGGAATGTATGCTCCGGGCCCGGGAAGCTGCGCGCCTGAACCTCGGATGCGTAGTTTTCTGCCGCGGTCGAGATGACCTGGGCAAGATCGGCGAAGTGCTTGACGAAGCGCGGCTTGAAATCGTTGAACAGGCCGAGCATGTCGTCGGATACCAGAATCTGACCGTCGCATGCCGGAGAGGCGCCGATCCCGATTGTCGCGGCACTTAGTGTTCCGGTGATTTCCCGCGCCAACGGCTCGACGGTGCCTTCGATGACCATGGCAAACGCCCCGGCTTCGTCGATTGCCTTTGCATCCGCCCGGATCTTGTCCTGCTCCTTGTCGCTGTGGCCCTTGGAGCGGTAGCCGCCGGACGTGTTGACCTGCTGTGGCATCAGGCCGATATGGCCGAAGACCGGCACGCCGCGCGCCACCAGAAACGCGACCGTCTCGGCCATTTCCGCCCCGCCCTCAAGCTTTACGCCGTCGCAGCCGGTTTCCTTCATGATGCGGGCGGCGTTGCGGAAGGCCTGTTCCTTGGATTCCTGGTAGGAACCGAAGGGCAGGTCGACGATGACGCAGGCGCGGTTGGCGCCGCGCATGACTGCCTGACCATGGGCGATCATCATCTCCATGGTGACGCCCACCGTTGTCTCGAGGCCGTAAAGCACCATGCCGAGGCTGTCGCCGACCAGCAGAAGGTCGCAATGCCCGTCGAGCAATCGCGCGATCGGCGTCGTATAGGCCGTCAGGGAGACGATCGCCCGGTTCCCCTTCAGCGCGGTGATGTCTGCGGGTGTGAAACGTTTCTGGCGGGGTGGTGTGCTCATGTCAGGCGGCCTCCATGCCGGCGTTGGCCTGGTGGCCGATGACGCGATTGTCGAGGAGTTTGGTCTTGCCGAAGCGCACGAAAAGAAGCACGAGGGCAGGGCCTTCGATTGTCTCCAGCTTTGCAAGCGTTGCCGGGTGGCGGATGGCAACGACTTCGGGAATGGCCAGCGGTTCTGTCTTGAGGAAGTCGGTCAGCCGTGCCTCCAGCGTCTTCACGTCGCGAATGCCGGTAAGCAGAAGGCGATCGGCTTCGGCCAAAGCCTTCGGGACGATGACGGCGGCGTCGCGCTCTTCTTTCGACAGGTAGACATTGCGCGAGGAACAGGCGAGGCCGTCTGTTTCACGCACTGTTTCGACCGGGACGATGCGGACGGGGAGGGCGAGGTCCTGGACCATTTTCTGGATGATCGTCACCTGCTGGTAGTCCTTCTCGCCGAAATAGGCGGCATCGGGCTGGACG
Source organism: Rhizobium sp. 18065 (assembly GCF_902706095.1). GTDB lineage: Bacteria > Pseudomonadota > Alphaproteobacteria > Rhizobiales > Rhizobiaceae > Allorhizobium. The sequence goes on along the minus strand of NZ_CACSJP010000002.1, from coordinate 443,044 downwards.
ATGTTGAAGAGCTTGGTCACCACCGTGGCAACGCCGGCGAAATGGCCAGGGCGGGCTTCGCCCTCGAGTTCGGAGCCGAGCTTCGGCAGGTCGACAACCGTCTGCATCGGCTCGGGATACATGTCGGTGACGCCGGGCGCAAAAATGAAATCGACGCCCGCCTTTTCCAGCATGGCGCTGTCGCGAGCGAGATCGCGTGGATACTTGTCGAGATCCTCGTTTTTGCCAAATTGCAGCGGGTTGACGAAGATCGACACGACCGTGACGTCGTTCTCGCCCTTTGCATGCGCGACAAGGCTCAGGTGGCCCTGGTGAAGGTAGCCCATGGTCGGTACCAGGCCAATCGCCTGACCGGCGCGGCGGTGGGGCGCGAGCTTGTCGCGCAATGCGGCGATCGTGGTGATAATTTCCATGATCGGCGTCCTCCCTGACTTTTCATTGGCTCGGGCTCTAACCCGTGGCGTCAAAAAAGGCAATCGCACGAATCGTTTGCAGTCATCTGCTCAGAGGGTGATTCCGCTGCTCTCGATGATGCCGACGCCGGCCTCGCGCATTGTCTCGATTGCCGCTTCAACACCTTTGGGATCGATGCCGCGGCAACCGTCGGCAATCAGGCGGACCTTGACGCCAGGCAGCATATCGACCGCATCCAGGGCCGAGAACTTGACGCAGTAGTCGGTTGCAAGGCCCATGACGTCGAGTTCCGTCACGTCCTTGGAGATCAGATATGCGGCGAGGCCCGTCAGGGCCGCATGGCCATTGTCGCGAAAGGCGGAGTAGCTGTCGGCGGCAGGGTCTTGCCCTTTTTTCTGCACATAGTCGATTTTTGCGGTCAGCAGTTCAGGATGAAAGGCGGCGTCGGGTGTTCCCTGAATGCAGTGGTCCGGCCACATGACCTGTGGCTGGCCCGACAGTTCTCCCATGTCGAAGGGCAGTTTTCCGGGATGTTGCGAGGCGAAGCTGCCGTGATCGGCAGGGTGCCAGTCCTGGGAGGCAACGATCAGATCATAGCGACCGCTTTCCATCAGGTTGTTGGCAATCGGAACCACGATATCGCCGTCTGCAACGGGCAGATTGCCGCCCGGACAGAACCCGTTTTGAATGTCGATCAACAATAAGGCCTTGGTCATGGACGCTCCCCAGCGCTTGTGTGCAGTGCAGGATGACGGTTCAGGCAACGCTGTTCAAGCGCGTTCGCCGCATTTTGCCGATTTCCAGTATGGCGGTGATGAAATCGATTTTCCAAACAGCATGGAACAATCGGCAGTTTTGTGCGTTGCCGCATGGTCATGCGCCTCCATTCGGAGGCGCTTCGATCCATTTTAGAATGAACGGAATTGGAAATGCTGATCACCATTACCGCCATAATTTTTGGCGTGCTGGGGCTGGTGCTTGCCGTGGGTGGCGGGCAGCTTTTGATGCTTGGAGGCAGCCTCTATTATCTCATCGCAGGTATCGTCCTGCTCCTGACCGCCGTGTTGCTGTTGCGCCGGCGGGCCGAAACTCTTTGGCTTTATGGCCTGTTCATCGTCGGCAGCCTGACATGGGCTATCTGGGAGGTCGGATTTGACTGGTGGCAACTCGGGACGCGCGGTGGCCTCGTCGTGGTACTCGGCCTGTGGCTGATGCTGCCGGCGCTTCGACGCCAGCTTGGGCCGCTCCATCGCCGTGGTCGGGTTGCTGCGAATGTCTGGCCGCTTGCGCTTCCGGCGCTCGCGGCTGTCGTCGTCGCTGTGTTCTCGATGACGCAGGACCCCTATGACCGTTCGGGCTCCTTGCCGACCGAACAGGTTGCTGCCGCACCGAGCCTTGGCGGCGATGTACCGGATGGCGACTGGCATCAGTATGGCCGCACGCCTTATGGCCAGCGCTATTCGCCATTGACGCAGATCAACACCGAAAACGTCGATCAGCTCGAAGTCGCCTGGACTTACCAGACCGGCGACGTGAAGTTGCCTGACGATGTCGGCGAGACAACGTATCAGGTGACGCCGCTGAAAGTCGGTAATACACTCTATATCTGCACCCCGCACAATTGGGCGATTGCCATCGATGCCGAGACCGGCAAGGAAAAATGGAAATTCGACCCGAATGCGGGCCTGAACCCGGACCGTCAGCACCAGACATGCCGAGGTGTGACCTATTACGCGGATCCGGCTGCTGCCGCTGGAACAAGCTGTGCTGCACGCGTTTATCTGCCGACTTCCGACGCGCGCCTGATCGCTCTCGACGCCGAGACCGGCGCTATCTGCCCAGGCTTTGCCGACGCTGGTACGCTGCGTCTTGAACAAGGCATGCCGTATAACCCGGCCGGCTACTATTATTCGACATCTCCGCCGGTGATCGCTGACGGCAAGATTATCGTTGGCGGTGCTGTCAACGACAATTACTCGACACAGTCGCAATCCGGCGTCATCCGCGCATTTGACGTCAACACGGGCGCCCTGATCTGGAATTGGGACGCCGGCAATCCGGGTCAGACACAGCCGATCGGCCCGGGCCAGACCTATACGGCGAATTCGCCGAACAGCTGGTCGGTCTTTTCCGTCGATGAGCAACTGGGTCTCGTCTACATTCCGCTTGGCAATCAGGTTCCTGACCAGCTCGGCATGGGGCGAAGCGCAAATGTCGAGAAATACTCGTCCTCGATCGTGGCGCTTGATCTCGATACCGGCGCGGATCGCTGGGTGCGTCAGACCGTCCATCACGATCTCTGGGATATGGACGTTCCGGCGCAACCGGTGCTGCTGGATATCACCAATGCCGAAGGCACCCCGGTGCCGGCACTGGTCGGGCCGACCAAGCAGGGCGATATCTATGTGCTCGATCGGCGGACCGGCGAACCGATTATCCCTGTGAAGGAAATTCCGGCACCTGGAGGCGCAATCGAGGAAGACTTTGCATCGCCGACGCAGCCGATCTCCGATCTCAGCTTCCGGCCGAAGACAATGGTCGAGAGTGATATGTGGGGGCTCAGCATCATCGATCAGATGATGTGCCGCATCGCCTTCCACAAGCTGAAATACGAGGGCCAGTATACGCCGCCGTCGCTGGAGGGCACGCTGGTCTACCCGGGCAATTTCGGTACGTTCAACTGGGGCTCGGTCGCGGTCGATCCGGAGCGGCAGGTGATGTTCGGCATGCCGACCTATCTCGCCTTCACCTCGCGCCTGGTGCCTAGATCGGAAATCGCACCGAAGGGCGAGGGCGAAAAGGGCTCGGAGCAGGGGCTGAACCGCAATGAAGGCGCACCTTACGGCGTCTACATGGGGCCATTCCTGTCTCCGATCGGCATTCCCTGCCAGGCTCCGCCCTGGGGCACCGTCGCAGGCGTCGATCTGCGCACCGGCAAGGTTGCCTATCAGCATCGTAACGGCACGGTTTATGACATGACACCCTTGCCGCTGCCGTTGAAGGTCGGGGTGCCGGGGATCGGCGGGCCGATGATCACCAAGGGCGGTGTCGCCTTCCTCGGGGCGGCCGTGGACGACTACCTGCGCGCCTATGATCTGACGAGCGGTATTCAGCTCTGGGAAGCCAGGCTGCCGGCCGGTGGCCAGGCGACGCCGATGACCTATGCGCTCGACAACGGCAAGCAGTATGTGGTGATGGTCGCAGGCGGTCATGGATCGGTTGGCACCAAGCCGGGCGACTATGTGATCGCCTATAAATTGCCGGACTGAGTTCGGCCATGTCACAGCGATGAAGAGAAACCCTTCGGGCGTAAAAGCCCGGAGGGTTTCGTTTTAGCGCAGTTTTTCGACCGATTCGGCTGAAGGTGGCCAAAGGAAACCAAACATTAACCATGTGATTCTACACACATTCACGTAACGTGAGGATGTATTCGCATGAGTGACCAAGCCATGATCGGCCAGACCAACCCGTCCATCGCCTTTTTCCCGCTTGCGAACCGCACGGATCTAGTGCGTCGCTCGGCTGTCGAGCTTGATCGCCTGAATGGCTATGCAGCAGTCGAATTCTGGAAGACGACATGCCGCGCACTCGGCAGCGAGCTTCTCTCGCTTGGCTGCCCGGAAGACGAGATGCGGGTCGAGATCATGGATTTTCAGGCAGCTGTGCAGATGGAGCTGATGTGGCTTCATCGGGGCGAAGAAGCGCGCGGCTGAGGCTCACAAATCCGATCTCGCGGTTCACGATGCGCTCTGCAGATTTCAGTTAGAAGAACCTGTTTCTCAGCAGCTGGAAGCCGCGCGAAAAGAAGCGGGACACTTCCAGATACGCGCGATAGGGCAGAACCGTCAGGTAACGCCAGCGCGGCAGCTTGTATTGCTGCATGTTGCTCTGGATCTGGGTTTCGTGTTCCGAATACTGGCTGGCCGGTTGCGGGTCAACGAAGGCAGCCTTGAGGCCGTCGAGATATTCCAGATCAAACGCGATGTCATAGGCAAGCCGCATCGGAAGCAGCCGATTGATGATCCAGCGTGCTGCTTCGCGATTGATGACATAGGCGCCGGCACCTTTTTCCCGCGTCAGCGCAAGGGCCAGAGAGCGGCCATTTTCCAGTTTCTTGAATGGGTATTTCCGGCCACGGTTCACCGTCGTCAGGCGCAGGATGTCCCAATCGGTGGGGTGCATGGCAGCGCAATCGACGCTGTTGAGGAAGTCAGGCTCGAAGGATACGTCGTCTTCGAGGATCAGCCCGAGGTCCGCGTGGCCGGCAAGCAGACGCCGGGCACAATCGACATGGCTGAGATAGCAGCCGACTTCGGCAGGCGTGGTCCGTCGTCCATGCAGCAGCTTGTAGGACAGTTCGCTGAATTCCTTGATCGGAAAGCTGATCGCGCGTCCATTGACGCCGGGAACGCGCTCGTATTCGAGGCTTGCAGCCTGAAGCTTTTCGCTCATCGCCGCGAGGCGATCCGTCGCGCCGTCCATGTTGATCAGGTAGACGGACAGCGTCATCTGGCTCTTGGGCAGAAAATGCAAGGCGATCTCCGACAAAACGGGTGAGCGAATAATACCATGCCTCCTAACAGGCTTTGGGCATGGGTCAAGCAATGTGCCGCCTCGCAGGCAGCCAAGCCTTCCTCAGCCTGCCTTTTCGACAAACCCGTCCAGCACGCGCTTTTGTCCTGCCCGATCGAAGTCGATGGTCAGCTTGTTGCCTTCGATCGAGGCGATGTTGCCATTGCCGAACTTGATGTGGAAGACGCGGTCGCCGACCGAGAAGCGCGAAGGCTCGTAACTCGTCGATTTTGCCACCAGGTCGCCGTCGATGGTTTTCGCGCGCGGGCCGCTTTCACCATAGCCGATGCGTTCAACGGCGTGGCCGGATCGACTTCCCCAATTGTCCCGCGTGGCGTCGGTCTTGTTGGCCTGGGCGCGCTTCCAGCCCGGTGTCGAATAGGAGTTCTGGAAAGGCTCCTGCTTGTCGAAGCGCGACTGGCCGTACGGGTTGCGACCATAGCCACCGTAGGACGTCTCGGATTCGGCGACCTCGACATGGGCCGGCGGCAATTCATCGAGGAAGCGCGACGGCATGGTCGATTGCCACAGGCCATGAATACGGCGGTTGGAAACGAACCAGATATGGCAGCGCCGCTTGGCACGTGTGATGCCGACATAGGCGAGCCGACGTTCTTCCTCGAGGCCGGAGCGGCCGCCTTCATCCAGTGCACGCTGGTGCGGGAAGAGGCCTTCTTCCCAGCCGGGGAGAAAGACGGTTTCGAATTCGAGGCCCTTGGCCGAATGCAATGTCATGATCGAGACGGCGTCCATCTCGGCATTCTGCTCGGTGTCCATCACCAGAGATACATGTTCGAGGAAGCTGCGCATGCTCTCGAAGGCTTCCATCGAGCGGACGAGTTCCTTCAGGTTTTCCAGTCGTCCCGGAGCCTCGGCCGACTTGTCGTTCTGCCACATGGCCGTATAGCCGCTCTCGTCGAGGATCTGCTCGGCAAGCTCTGTATGGGGTGTGTTTTCCAGCAGCGTCTGCCAGCGGTGGAAGTCGGTGACGACGTCAAACAGTGACTTACGCGCCTTCGGCTTCAGCTCATCGGTCTCGATGATGTCGGCGGCTGCCGCCAGCATGGGAATGTCGCGTGCTCGGGCATAGTCGTGCAGATTGCGGATGGTCGTATCGCCAAGCCCCCGCTTCGGCGTGTTGACGATACGCTCGAAGGCGAGATCGTCGGCCGGTTGGCAGACCATGCGGAAATAGGCCATGGCATCGCGGATTTCGAGACGTTCGTAAAAGCGCGGTCCGCCGATGACGCGGTAGTTGAGGCCGAGCGTGACGAAACGATCTTCGAACTCGCGCATCTGGAAGGATGCGCGCACTAGGATCGCCATATTGTTGAGCGGGTGCTCGTTGCGCTGCAACTGCTCGATTTCCTCGCCGACGGCACGGGCTTCCTCCTCGGAATCCCAGGCGGCGTGCACAACCACCTTGTCATCATTCGGATCGACGCGATCGGTGAACAGCGTCTTGCCAAGGCGGCCCTCGTTATGGGCAATCAGATGACCGGCAGCGCCCAGGATATGTTCGGTCGAGCGATAGTTGCGCTCCAGCTTGATCACTTTCGCGCCGGGGAAATCCTTGTCGAAGCGCAGGATGTTGTCGACTTCCGCGCCGCGCCAGCCATAGATCGACTGGTCGTCGTCACCGACACAACAGACATTCTGCGGCACGCCGGGGGGGCGCTGGGCCAGCAGCCTGAGCCACATGTACTGGGCGGTGTTGGTGTCCTGATACTCGTCGACCAGGATATATTTGAATTTCTGGTGATATTCCTTCAGCACATCCGGATTGGCACGGAACATGCGGATCGGATGCAACAGGAGATCGCCAAAATCGCAAGCGTTCAGGGTCTTAAGGCGGGCCTGATAGGCCGCATAGAGTTCGCGTCCCTTGCCGTTGGCGAAAGCACGGGCGTCACCTTCGGGGATCTGTGCGGGGTCGAGCGCCTTGTTTTTCCAGCCATCGATCATGGCGGCAAACTGTTTGGCCGGCCAGCGCTTGTCGTCGAGGCCCTCAGCCTGAATGATCTGCTTGATCAGGCGCACCACGTCATCGGTGTCGAGAATGGTGAAATCCGACGACAGCCCGACCAGTTCGGCATGGCGACGCAGGAGTTTAACTCCGATCGAGTGGAAGGTTCCGAGCCAGGGCATGCCTTCGACGGCACCGCCGACAAGGTGGCCGATGCGCTCCTTCATCTCGCGTGCCGCCTTGTTGGTGAAGGTGACGGCGAGAAGCTGAGACGGGAAGGCCTTGTTGGTGGCAAGGATATGGGCGATCCGGGTCGTCAGGACGCGGGTCTTGCCGGTTCCGGCACCCGCCAGAACCAGAAGCGGACCATCGACGGTTTCGACGGCCAGACGCTGTTCCGGGTTCAGGCCGGAAAGATAATCCGGAATTCGCGCCTGGTCGCGTGCTGCCATGGCGCGGGCAGCGATACCCAGCCCGCTGCCGGATGACGGGGCAGAGGTGCTGCCCTTCGCCTGCACCGGCTTGCGCGGGGCGGGCTCTTCGTCGAAGAAAGGAATGTCGTCGAAACCGTTACTCATGCGGCTCAATGTAGTGATTCGGTCTGGAAAGACCAGACAAAGCGTTCTGGTTTTATTCCAGGCGCCTTGCTTGCTCACGGTTTTTGTGGCTGGCGCGCTTGCAGGCGCCGAGGCAAACTGGTGTCAGCGGTTGCAAGGATGCTTTCGCCATGTGCTGTGGGAAATCTGGCCACAAACGCCGTTGTCAGCCACGACCGACAATCACGGTCGCGTGAATTCGCGTGATATTACAAATCAGTAAGCTTGATGATCGGGCATTGCATTCGGCCCCTTGAAACAAGATAGTTGAGCACGATTTTCATTGCATAAATTTGGAGTTCCGCATGCCGCTTTGGAAGCAACTCGGTCTCAGTCTGTTGCTGCTTTTCGCAGGGCTGTGTCTTTGGGTCTATGTCTCGCCGCAGGCTGGCCAGACGCTGGTTCAGATGGGCGTGCCGCAGAACTTGGTGGCGATGGTTTCAAGTTCCGGTGCAGCCGGTGAAGGACCGCAGGCACAGGGTCAGTCGCGCGGCAAAGGCCAGACTGCAGGCCAGGGACAGCGTCAGGGTGGCCGCAACCAGCCGATCCTGATTGTCACCCAGCCGGTTACGGTTGGCGTTCTGAACGATCGCCTGAGTGCTATCGGCGATGGCGAAGCGATCCAGGCGGTGACCGTGATGCCGCAGGCTTCCGGAACGATCACCGAGATCCTCGTATCCTCGGGGGAACGGGTGACGAAGGGGCAGGTTATCGCCACGCTCGATGACGATGAGCAGATCATCTTGCGTGACCTGGCCAAGGTCGGGCTGCGTAGCGCCAGCGAAAAATCCGAATCCTACCGCAACCTTCAGAGCTTCTCGCGGCTTGAAGTTCTCGACGCCCAGATTGCCCTGGAGCAGGCGCAACTGGCGCTGACGACAGCAGAGCTCAATCTCAAGCGCCGCGACATCGTTGCCCCGATCGACGGGATCATCGGTATTGTCGGGGTGAGTATCGGCGACAATGTCACGACATCGAGCAATGTCGTCACGCTGGACAACCGGTCCGAGTTGCTGGTCGACTTCTGGGCGCCGGAGCGGTTCGCGACGGCGGTGAAGGCCGGTATGGCGATCGAGGCGATTTCGGTTTCGAGACCGGGCGATGTATTCGCCGGCAAGGTTGACGCTGTCGATAACCGCGTTGACCCGGCGAGCCGGACCATTCGCATTCGTGCCCGGATCGATAACACCAACGACCTGCTGCGGGCCGGCATGTCGTTCAATGTCACCATGAAGTTTGCCGGCGACCACTATCCGGCTGTCAATCCGCTCGCGGTCCAGTGGGACGGGCAAGGTTCGTTCGTCTGGCAGGTCAAGGATGACAAATCGGTCAAGACACGGGTGCGCATCATCCAGCGCAACTCGGACCAGGTTCTTGTCGATTCCGCCCTGAAGGAAGGCGACGTTGTTGCCGTCGAAGGCTTGCAGCGCGTGCGGGAGGGCGGCGGTGTTCAGATTGCAGGGCAGGTTGCGGGCAGCGACAAGAACGCGACGACGCCGGAGGTGGCAAGCCAATGAACCCTGTCGACAGCTCATCTGAAAAATCAGGTCAGTCCTTCACGGCGCTCTTCGTTCGGCGCCCGGTTCTGGCTGCGGTGCTGAATACGCTTCTGGTCGTTGCTGGTCTTGCAGCACTTGCCGGTATCGAAGTGCGCGAATTGCCGGATGTCGATCAGCCGGTGATCTCGGTCACCACCGACTATGACGGCGCCTCGGCCCAGACAATGGACCAGGAAGTGACCAAGGTGGTCGAAGGCGCCGTTGCACGCGTCAGCGGCCTGAAGTCGATCTCGTCCCGATCGCAGTTCGGCGAGAGCCGCACGACGCTGGAATTCAGCGACAATGTCGATCTGGCGGTTGCGGCGAACGATGTGCGAGACGCGCTAGGCCGCGTGGCGAACCAGTTGCCGGATGACGCCGACGAGCCGCGCATCGTCAAGGCAGACTCGGATTCGCAGGCCATCATGCGCCTTGCGGTCACGTCTTCGATTCTCAGCATGGAAGATCTGACGCTGCTCGTCGATAACGAGATATCCGACCGCCTTGCGGCCGTCGAAGGCGTGGCCGATGTCCAGGTCTATGGCGATCAGGAGAAGGTCTTTCGCGTCGATGTCAATCAGGCAGCACTGGCCAGCCGTGGGCTGAGCGTTGCAGATCTTGCAACCGCACTGCAGAGTTCCGCGATGGATGTGCCGGCGGGCTCGCTCGAATCCATGACGCAGGACATTGTCGTGCGGGCAACGGCCAATCTGACAACGCCCGAAGATTTCGAGAATGTGCTGATCGGCGACAAGGTGCGGTTGCGCGATGTGGCGACTGTGACGCTTGGTCCGGATGACGGATCGACGTCCCTGCGCTCGAATGGCGTGCAGGGGGTGGGCCTTGGCATCATTCGCCAGGCGCAGTCCAATACGCTGAACATCTCCGAAGGCGTGCACGCGGCCGTCGACGCCCTGTCGAAAACACTACCGGAAGGCACGAGAATCGCCATCACCAGCGATGACGCGGTGTTCATCGAAGGCGCGCTGCATGAGGTGGAACTGGCGCTTTCGCTTTCCGCCTTCATCGTTGTCGTCGTGCTTTATCTCTTCCTGCGCGATTGGAAGGCTACGCTCATTCCCGCCCTGACGATGCCGGTGGCATTGATCGGAACGCTGGTTGCCATCTACATGGTCGGGTTCTCGATCAATATCCTCACGCTTCTCGCCATCGTTCTGGCGACCGGTCTTGTCGTCGACGATGCGATCGTCGTGCTGGAAAATATCGTGCGCCGGCGTGCAGAGGGCATGGGCCCACGCGCGGCGGCGGTTCTCGGAACGCAGGAAGTGTTCTTTGCGGTTCTGGCAACGACCGCAACATTGGCGGCTGTGTTCATTCCACTCTCCTTCCTGCCGGGGCAGCTTGGCGGCCTGTTCCGCGAGTTCGGCTTCGTGCTTGCCTTTGCCGTTCTTCTGTCGTCGGTGACGGCACTCACTCTATGCCCGATGCTGGCATCACGCATGCTCGGCAAGTCCGAGCATGAGGATCACGGACTTCTCGGTCGGTTCGGTGCGCTGTTTTCGAGGGTCTACAAGCGAACCCTGCATTCAAGTCTCAGCAATCCGCTGATCGTCGTTGTCGTTTCCGTGCTGATCTCGGGTGCGGCATTTGCGACATTCGGGTTGATCCAAAACGAGCTGACGCCGCAGGAAGACCGGTCGATGGTCATGCTTCGGCTCTCTGCGCCGCAGGGCGTGAGCCTTGCCTATACGCGCGACCAGGTCCAGCGCGTGGAGGAGACACTGAAGCCCTTGGTCGATAGCGGCGAGATCCGCAATATCTTCTCGATCTCCGGGCAGGGCGCAACGAACAGCGCATTCATGGTTCTGACACTGGCACCCTGGAGCGAGCGCGAGCGCACACAGGACCAGATCGTCCAGGATATCAATGCCGCAGCGGCGACGGTGCCGGCATTGCGCGGCAATGTCTTCCAGACCAACAGTCTGCGCATTCGCGGCGCGGGCAGCGGTCTGCAGATGGCGCTTGTCGGCAGTGACCACGAGAAACTGACGGAAGCGGCGATCAAGGTCGTTGACCAGATGCGCAACTCCAATCTGTTCCAGACGCCGCGGCTGGATAACGAGCCGACGCAGGCGCAGATATCGGTGACGATCAATCGCGAACGCGCCTCCGATCTCGGCGTCGATATCAACGCGATCGGGACCTCGGTACAGGCCCTGCTGGAAGGGCGCTCGGTGACGGATGTGTTCGTCGACGGCGACGCCATTCCGGTTCGGCTGATTTCCAGCACGCAGCCGATCAACGATCCGACGGATCTGGAAAACATATTCCTGACCACGTCCGACGGTCGCGTGGTACCGATGTCGACCATTGCGACGCTGCAGGAAAATGCCGTCTCGCCGCAGCTCAATCGCGAGCAGCAGCTTGCCTCTGTGTCGTTTTCGTCCAGCCTGAACGAAGGCGTATCGCTTGGCAGTGCGGTCGAAGCGATGAAGGCCATTGCCGAACCGCTTCTACCCGCCGGCGCGCGGCTGGTCCCGCTTGCCGAAGCGGCCACGCTTGAGGAGAACGCCTCCGGCATGGCGCTGACATTCGGCTTCGCCTTTGCCATCATCTTCCTGGTGCTTGCGGCGCAGTTCGAAAGTGTGATTTCGGCACTGATCATCATGGCGACGGTGCCGCTCGGCCTTGCCTGTGCGGTGTTTGCTCTGGTGATCACCGGCTCCAGCCTGAACGTCTACAGCCAGATCGGTCTCGTTCTGCTGGTCGGCGTCATGGCGAAGAACGGTATCCTGATCGTCGAATTCGCCAACCAGCTGCGCGACCGGGGTGCCAGCGTTCGCGAGGCGATCGAAAGCGCGTGTTCGATCCGCCTGCGGCCGGTGATGATGACGATGATCGCCACTGTGCTGGGCGGCCTGCCGCTGGTCCTTGCAAAGGGAGCCGGTGCCGAAGCGCGTATCGCGCTCGGCTGGGTCATCGTCGGTGGACTGGGCATGGCGACGCTGGTGACACTGTACATCACACCGGTCGCCTATCTGCTGCTGGCCCGCTTCTCCAAGCCGCATGCGCATGAGGAAGAGCGGTTGAAGTCGGAATTGCAGGATGCCACCGCGGCGGCCAACGATGCCGGGGAGCCGCGGCGGATTGCTGCGGAGTAGCAACCGACAGAAAGGTCGCGGCGCTTCATACCGCCGCGCCTTTCACCGGCTGGACAAACGCCGGAGCCTATCCCATAGCAGACGCCACGGAGTGCGGCGCATGATCTGCCGCGATGGTCCTGGTGGATGGGAGTGGCCGATATGGCGCTGAAGGATGTTATCGAGGGCCCGCGTAATGTCGAGGCAATCGCAACTGTGTGTGCGATCCTGAAGCAGCGTTTTGGAGACGCTTTCCAGACGGGCCAGTCGTTTCGCGAACAGCACAGCCACACGACCACCTACCTGCCGTCGCAATTGCCTGACGGCATCGTCTTCGTCGAAAGCAGCGACGATGTGCGCGATGTCGTTCGTGCCTGCGCCGCGCACAAGGTTCCTGTCATTGCCTTCGGGGTAGGCTCATCGTTGGAGGGGCAGGTGAATGCACCGTTCGGCGGCATTTCCGTCGACTTCAGCCGGATGAACAAGGTCTTGCGGGTCAATGCCGAGGATCTCGACTGCACGGTCGAGCCGGGCGTGACGCGCGAAGAGCTCAATACCTATCTCCGCGACACGGGGCTGTTCTTTCCCATCGATCCGGGTGCCAATGCCTCGCTTGGCGGCATGGCATCGACACGCGCCTCGGGCACAAATGCGGTGCGCTACGGCACGATGAAGGACAATGTGCTCGCCTTGACCGTGGTTACGGCCAATGGCGAGGAGATCCTGACTGCGCAGCGTGCACGCAAGTCGTCCGCGGGTTACGATTTGACCCGGTTGTTCGTCGGTTCGGAAGGAACCCTTGGTCTGATCACCTCGATCACGCTGCGCCTGCAGGGCATACCGGCGAAGATCAGCGGCGGTGTGTGTGCCTTTCCGACACTGCAGGATGCCTGCAATGCGGTGATCATGACGATCCAGATGGGTGTGCCGGTGGCGCGCATCGAGATGCTGGACGAGATGCAGATCCGCGCCTGCAACGCCTATTCCAAACTGTCCTACGAGGAGCGGCCGACATTGTTTGTCGAGTTCCACGGCACGGATGAAACGGTTGCCCTGCAATCACAGCAGTTTGCCGAGATCGCGGCCGAATTCGGCGGTGGTGAATTCCACTACACAACCAATGCCGAAGAGCGCGCAAGCTTATGGAAGGCGCGGCACAACGCCTATTGGGCGAGCCGTGCGCTGGCGCCGGAACTTGCCGCGCTCTCGACCGACGTTTGCGTGCCGATTTCGATGCTGGCAGACTGTGTCGCACAAACGCAGGCGGATATTCGCGAAAACAATTTTCTGGCTCCAATCGTCGGCCATGCCGGAGACGGCAATTTTCACGTGCTTCTGCTGTTCAACGACAAGGATCCTGAAGACGTTGCCAAAGCAGAGGCGTTTATCGGGCGGCTCAACAATCGCGCGCTGGCGATGGAGGGGACCTGCACCGGCGAACACGGCATAGGCCAGGGCAAGATCAGTTATCTCGAGCAGGAACTGGCGAGTGCGCTGCCTGTGATGCGGACAATCAAGACGAGCATGGACCCAGATAACATATTCAATCCAGGCAAGATTTTTAGGCTCTGATTACAAGACCTTGCAGCTTGCTCCCGCGGCGAATTGGGTTACCTTGCGGGCTGTGAATAAAGGAGTGGCATTTGGTGCTCGGACGCATTCTGGTAAGCCTCGGAGGCCTGCTTGTCGTTGCGCTTTTTTCGGCGCTTCTGGCTCCGCTCTTCGTGGACTGGACGAATTTCCGACAGAATTTCGAGGATCGGGCCAGTCACTTGCTCGGCAAGAAAGTCGTAGTGCATGGCTCCGTCAACGCCCGCATCCTGCCGTTTCCATCGGTGACGATGGAAGATGTGACGATCGGAACCGATCTTGACGGCACGCCGCTCGTCCAGATCGCCCGCTTTTCCCTCGATGCCGAACTGGCGCCGCTGCTGTCGGGTGAAGCGCGCATCTTCGACATGCGGATCGAGGAGCCTAAAGCCCGTATCCGCCTATTGCCGGACGGCACGCTGGACTGGCTGCGTGGCAGCAAGCCTGACATTCCGGCTCGCACGGTCGTCCTGGAAAACGTCTCCGTCATCGGCGCCGAAGTTGAGTTCATCGACCAGCAGTCGGGTCGCAATCGCCTGTTGAGAGATCTCGACGCCGAGATTTCGGCCCGCTCTCTTTCCGGACCCTGGACCGTCGAAGGACGTGCAGTGCTGGACGGCGAGCCGGCGCAGTTTTCTCTGGCGACATCGCCGCCGCAGGATGCCACGCTGCCCTTGCGTCTGAAACTTGACCCCGAAACGCGACCTTTCGATCTGGTTCTGGAAGGTGCGCTGGCCTTCGAGGCTGGCCGGCCGGTCTACAAGGGCCGGTTTGAATCCAACTGGAAAGTGGCGGAGAACGCATCGGAACCGGGGCAGGTGAAGCCGTTGCCGGGGCCGCGCGTGAAGGGCGACTTCGAACTGACGAATGAACGGGTTGCTGTTCCCGGATATCGACTCGAGCTTGGCGATCCTGCCGATCCCTATGTGGTGAACGGAGAAGCAAAGCTGGACACCGGCAGGCGGCCGGAGTTCCTCCTGACCGCAGATGGGCAGCAAGTCGACGTGAACCGTCTGGCCGGGGACGGGACCAAGGCCAAGACCTCGCGTAGCGTGGCGACATCTGTTCGCCAGAGGTTGGCGCTTCTTCTGGCGACGGCGGCGGAAATTCCGATCCCCAGCGTGCCGGGCCGGGCGAGCCTGAAATTGCCGGCCATCGTTGCAGGAGACACGGTCTTCAGGGATATCCAGCTCGATGTCCGGCCTGCCGGCAACGGCTGGACGGTCGATCGCGCGGTTGCTGTCCTGCCGGGGCGGACCCAGGTGGAAGCCAAGGGCTGGTTGAGGCTAACCGGTGCGCCATCGTTTGATGGTGAACTGCTTGTCGCGTCGACGCAGCCATCTGGGCTTGCGACATGGATTTCCGGGAATGTCGATCCCGCAATCCGGCAGCTCAAGTCTGCCGGCTTTTCCGCTTCGGTCAATCTGACGAGCGACTTGCAGCGGTTCGAAAACCTGGAACTGGCGGTGGGAGCGGAACCGCTCAAGGGGCGGGTCGAGCGGGAATCCGTCACCGGTTCGGCTGCCAGCCTTTCGGTCGATCTGACCGGTGATGCTCTGGATCTGGATGCCGCGCGGGCGATCGCAGTCCTGCTGGTCGGTGAGGATGCCGAACAGCATCTGCTGGCGGAGCGGATTGCGGCCAGGCTGAAAGTTGGGACTCTATCAGCCTATGGCATAGAGAGCCATGATGTCGATACGGTGTTTTCGTTCGATAGCGGAAAGATCGCGGTCGAAAGGCTGAATGTCGGTGATGTTTCCGGCGCCTCGATCGAGGCCCATGGCGCGATCGGCGGCAGTCTGCTCAAGCCGAGTGGCCAGGGACGCATCGTGGTCAGCGCGGATGACCCCGGCCCGTTTCTCGAGTTGCTGCATGAACGCCTTCCGGGCAATCCGCTGTTGCCGAGGCTCGCTGCCAGCGGGCAATGGTACGCAGACAGCAAGCTGACGGTCGATGTTTCACTTGGCAACCAGGATGGCGGAGGCCTTGCGGCCAAGCTTTCCGGGACGTCGAACGGTAGTCGGATCGAGGCACAGTATAAAACGAGTGACCTGATCAATCCGACAGATGCCACAAAAGCTGAAATCTCGGCCACGCTCGAAAATGAAGAAGCCCAGATCTTGCTGGGGCAGGCCGGGCTTGAGCCATTGCCATTGGCAATAGGCGAGGGCGGTTTGCTCGGCGTGACGGTGACGTCGACGCCGTCCGCGGCAGCGGACGCGGTCGTCACCTACACGGCGAGCAGCACCAGCTTTCAGGCGCACGGCACTCTGGCCACGGCCAACTCCGCCGACATGCTGGACGGAGACTGGACGCTTGATTTCAAGAGCGACGACCTCGGCCCCTATCTGTTGACGCTGGGTTCGATCCTGCCGGAAACCGGCACCGGTCTTCCTGTGACGCTCGATGCTAAAGTCGGCTTGGCGAAACGCCAGATTGCGGTGCAAAAGTTCAGCGCCGACGTCGACGGCAATGCCGTCAGCGCAACGGGAACCATTGACTGGCAAGGTGAGTACCCCAAGGCGCGCGGTTCTGTCTCGATGGATCGGGCAGACCTCGAATGGCTCGCGCAAACGGTATTGGGACCGGTTCGCGATCCGGCAAGCGGCGCCCTGGTCGATGCGGCACTGCCGAAGACGGTTGCGCAGGCAGAATTCGCGGTTGAACTTTCTGCCAAACGTTTCACGCCCGGTTTTGCCGGAGCAATTACTGATTTTGCTGGCAAACTTAGCCGGAAAGCCGGTGAAATCGTCATCGATGATGTTTCCGGCCAATGGCTCGGCGGACGTGCTTCCGGGCGTTTGTCACTGGCCAATAGCGAAGGCGCAGGTTTCCTGCAGGCGCGGCTCGATCTGACCGGGGTTGATCTTGCCCAGACCTTGAGCACGTTGCGGGCGGAACGTGGGATCGAAGATGCCGGCGTGGCCGACGGGGTTTTCGACGCTACATTCGTGGCTGAGGGCAGCGGAAATTCGGTTGGCGAACTTTTCCGCCAGAGCAGCGGATCCGGCGAAATCAAGCTGGTGAAGTTGAACGTGCCTGGTTTCAAGCTCGACATCATGGCCGATCTGCTCCGCGAAGCCGATGTCGTGGGAACTGCAGTCAACGAGGAAAAGGTTCGAGAGATCGCCGACAGGCTGATAAAATCCGGGCCGATGCAAGTCACCGGCCTGTCGCTGCCGTTTGCGGTGACGGATGGCGTGGTGCGCGTGCAAAATGCCACGGTGCAGACGCCTGAAGCGCAACTCGGTGGTGATCTGCGGCTTTCGCTTACCGATGGAGCGTTTGAGGCGGGCGTTCAGGTGTCTCTTGATGCGGGAGAGGCGGCACTGCCCGGCACCGATGCCGGTTACCGGATGCTTCTGAGCGGCGATGCTCTGTCGCCGACACGCTCGCTTGATGTTACGGGGCTGACCAATTTCCTCTCGTTGCGCGCGTTTGAAATCGAGCGCCGACGGGTCGAGACATTGCAATCCAATGTGCTGGAGAAGCAGCGCTTGCGTCGTGAAGCAGCCTTGGCGCGGTTTCGGCAGGACGAGCGCGACAGGGCGGAAGTGGAGCGATTGCGGCTTGAACAGGAAGCGCGCCTGAAGGCGGAGGCCGACGAGGCCGAGCGATTGGCGCAGGAGCAGCGCAGTCTGTCCTTGCCGGCAGATCCGGTCGGTACAAGGCCTGTTGAACCCGGCCTGTTGCCG
Organism: Rhizobium sp. 18065; assembly: GCF_902706095.1. Taxonomy (GTDB): domain Bacteria; phylum Pseudomonadota; class Alphaproteobacteria; order Rhizobiales; family Rhizobiaceae; genus Allorhizobium. The sequence goes on along the minus strand of NZ_CACSJP010000002.1, from coordinate 425,572 downwards.
CTGACGACGGAAACCGTTCCACCCAAGCCCTCGCTGCCGGTGGCGCCGGAGGAAAAGGTCACGCGGCAGCCCTTGCCACCGGTGCCACTGACGTTCGATACCCTTCCGGGGCTGAATTGAGCTGAACTTCTGATGGGCATGATGGCTGGATAAATGCCGTCAATTGCTCATGCGGGCTTGGCTTTCAGCCATTCGAGGACACGAAGCCGCAGGGCCGAAGACAGATTTGCCCCGGCGGGCCGGTTTTCGTCGATTTCAGCGATCAGGGCCGCCAAGGGCATTGACCGCTCGGTTGCCATGGCTCTCAGTTCGTCAAGGAACGCATCCTCTACCGAAAAGCTCGTCCGGTGGCCATGGAGGGTGATCGAGCGCTTACGGATCACCGGTGCCCCGCACTGCGTTCCACGGCTTCGCATATTGATTCCGCAAAGCCTGGCAAGCCGCTGATTGCGAATCTCTTTCGGGGGTGTTCATTCGCCTTTTGTGTCTTCCAGGCGGCCTTGTTCGTGCGTCTTGCTGGCCTTTTCGTTCAGGCTGCGGGTCAGGCTCTTTTCCGCCTTGGTCCGGCCGAATGAAATGCGGTTCTGTTCCGCTGTCGCATCCTTTTCGGTGCGCGCCTTGGCTTTGCGGAACTGGCGAAGATTGACGATATCAGCGACCACGATCGAGCATCCCCTGGAATCAGTCGGCCGGGACATTATCCCGGCCGATCTTGATGAACCTGATTTACTGCTTCTTGCGGAAGGCATCGAGCGAGACGACCGAGCCCTCCTTCTTTTCTTCGCCTTCCTTCGGCTCGCCGCCTTCTTCGGTGCGGGCCGCAGCGTCGACCGGGTAGGCGGTGATCTCGGCACTTTCGCCCTCTTCGTCCTCGTCTGCCAGAGGAACATCAAATTCGAGTTCGAAATTCACCGACGGATCATAGAAGCCGCGGATGGCATTGAACGGGATCACCAGCTTTTCCGGGGTATCGGAGAAGGACAGGCCGATTTCGAACAGGCTGTCCGTTACCTTCAGTTCCCAGAACTGGTGCTGGATGACGATCGTCATCTGCTCGGCATATTTTGTCTTCAGGTGCTGCGAAATGCGCACGCCCGGAGCGCCGGTCAGGAAGGTGATGAAGAAATGGTGGTCACCCGGAAGGCGTCCTGCTGCCGCGACCTCGGTCAAAACCTTGCGGATAACACTGCGCAATGCGTCCTGGGCCAGAATGTCGTAGCGAATGTGGTCTTGCCCCATGAGATCCTGTCTTTCCTTATCATGCCGGTTTCAGTCGGCTGTATGCCACGGCGAGGGATTGCAGAAAAGCCCTGACGCACGAGTCTGATGCGGTGAGAATACATCATTTTAGAAAGATGGGGTAGCCGGGGAAGGTAAGGTGAAGGCTTCTGTTGCCAGGTGCCTTCGGACCCCGCCTCAAGGGGCTAACCTAGAGGACTTGGTTCGGATTTCCCGCACCGCCATTAGGCAGCGAGAGCATAACCCTTAGCGTTGTTGTCATTTGCAACTACACTTGTGACCCGATAACGGCGGTATCATGCCGAGCAAAAGTTCGATCTTTACGCCCTTGTCGATCCTATTTCGCCCCCATCAAAAGCCGGTCATGCCCAATCTTTCGGGAGACCGACCGGTTTTTGGTGGAGGCGCCGGGTACCGCCCCCGGGTCCAATAGGTTTATTACACCGACCGTTTATTGCCATAGATGGCCCGAAAGCCAACGAAACTGATATAGGTGTTTCAGTGGCCAATGAAAAGGGGTGTTGGCACGGCTAAGCCAAAAGACTTTGACGGCGACGAGCCGCGCAACCTGTTGATGGCCGCGCCCTTCGCTCAAGGGTGGCTTGGTTTGGCCGGCGGCTGACACTAGAATGCAGTCAAACAGAATCGGCGGCCCGACCCATGAAGCAGTATCACGACCTTCTTCGCCATGTGCTCGACACGGGAACCGACCGCGGTGACCGGACGGGAACCGGTACGCGGTCTATTTTCGGCTATCAGATGCGCTACGACCTGTCTCAGGGATTTCCGGTCACGACGACGAAGAAGCTGCATCTGAAGTCGATCATCCATGAACTTCTGTGGTTCCTCAAAGGCGAGACCAACGTCGCGTATCTGCGCGAGAACGGCGTGACCATCTGGGACGAATGGGCCGACGAAGACGGCAATCTCGGCCCGGTCTATGGCGCGCAGTGGCGGTCCTGGCCGGATGGCAAGGATGGTCATATCGACCAGATCGAAAAGCTGATCGAAAGCATCAAGACCAATCCGAATTCGCGCCGCCATATCGTCTCGGCCTGGAACCCGGCGGAAGTGGACGAGATGGCTTTGCCGCCGTGCCACTGCCTGTTCCAATTCTACGTGGCGGATGGCAAGTTGTCTTGCCAGCTCTACCAGCGTTCGGCCGACATCTTTCTCGGCGTGCCGTTCAATATCGCTTCCTATGCGTTGCTGACGATGATGGTGGCCCAGGTCACCGGGCTGAAGCTTGGCGATTTCGTCCACACGCTTGGCGATGCCCATCTCTATGCGAACCATTTCGAGCAGGCGCATCTGCAGTTGTCGCGCACGCCGAAGGCATTGCCGACCATGCGGATCAATCCGGACGTGAAGGACCTGTTTTCCTTCAGGTTTGAAGACTTTACGCTGGTTGGCTACGACGCTGATTCAAGTATCAAGGCGCCGATTGCCGTCTAGGCGCTGCGCAGAAGCCGAGCAAGGATTTTGGCGATGGCCAGCATTGATATCGTCATCATCGTGGCCGTGTCGCGCAATGGCGTGATTGGTCGCGATGGCGATATGCCGTGGAAACTCTCGACCGATCTGAAGCGGTTCAAGGCGCTCAGCATGGGCAAGCCGCTGATCATGGGCCGCAAGACGTTTGAGTCTGTTGGCTCGAAGCCCTTGCCCGGACGTCCGCATGTTATCGTCAGCCGCAACAGCCGGATCGAGATGCCGGGCGTCGAGACGGTCGCTAGTCTTGATGCGGCTCTCTCCAGAGCGCGGGCGCTGGCGGAGGCTTCGGGCGTGAATGAGGTCTGTGTCGTCGGTGGCGGCGAGATCTACCGCCAGGCGCTGCCATATGCAGACATCTTGTATGTCACTCATGTCGAGACAGAGATCGACGGCGATACGCACTTTCCCGAAATCGACCCGGCTGTGTTCGAACAGATCGAGGAAACCGTCATTCCGGCGGGCGAAAAAGACAATTACGCCACCCGCTACGCGATATACCGTCGCAGGCGCGCCTGATAACGTAATATTTCCCCTGTCTTTGAAAGAAGTTGACCGGTTTGCGTTGAAAGCCGGTGGGCTGATACCTATAACCATGTCAGTCATTTGCGCGCTTGCCTTCCGGGGTGTCCGCGAGGGGCTTGGGAGCGATTTTACAACAAAAGAGGTATGAATGCCCTGGAGCAATCAGAACGGCGGCGGCGGCGGTCCATGGGGCGGCGGCGGTGGCGGCGGCGGAAATAATCAGGGCCCCTGGGGGCAGGGGCCGAACCGGCCACGTGGTGGCGGTGGCGGCAACAACACGCCCCCCGATCTGGAGGATCTGATCCGTCGCGGACAGGATCGTCTGAAGAGCGTGGTCCCGGGTGGGTTCAACGGTGGCGTGGTGGCAATCCTTGCCCTCGTCCTCGTGGCCTTCTGGCTGATCCAGGCCGTCTACACCGTGCAGCCGGACGAGCGCGGCGTCGAGCTGCGCTTCGGCAAGCCGACGGAAGACATCTCGATGCCTGGCCTGCATTTCCATTTCTGGCCGTTTGAGACGGTCGAGATCGTCAAGGTCACCGAGCAGCAACAGAATATCGGCGGTCGCGCCAATTCCAGCAATGCAAGCGCTGGTCTGATGCTGACGGGCGACCAGAACATCGTCAACGTTCAGTTCTCGGTTTTGTTCACGGTTTCGGACCCGAAGGCCTATCTCTTCAATCTCGAAAACCCGGCGCAGACATTGCAGCAGGTGGCCGAGAGCGCGATGCGTGAAGTCGTCGGGCGTCGTCCGGCGCAGGACATCTTCCGTGATGCGCGTCAGGACATCGCAGCTGGTGTGAAGGCGATCATTCAGGGCACAATGGATTCCTATGGAGCCGGCATCTCCATCAATGCCGTGGCGATCGAAGATGCGGCACCGCCGCGCGAAGTGGCCGACGCGTTCGACGAAGTGCAGCGCGCCGAGCAGGACGAAGACCGTTTCGTCGAGGAAGCCAATAAATATTCCAACACCCAGCTCGGTCAGGCTCGAGGCCAGGCTGCGCAGATCCGCGAAGAGGCGGCAGCCTACAAGGACCGTGTCGTCAAGGAAGCCGATGGTGAGGCCAAGCGCTTCGTCTCGATCTATGACGAATACAGCAAGGCGCCTGACGTGACCCGCCAGCGTATCTATCTGGAAACCATGGAGCAGGTTCTGAAGAACTCGAACAAGGTCATCATCGACGAAAAGCAGGGTGTCGTTCCCTATCTGCCGCTGAACGAAATCACACGGCAGACGCAGGGAGGCAACTAAGATGTCCAATCGTTTGGCTGCAATCCTGATCGGTCTGGCCGTGTTGCTGGTGCTGATCTATTCGTCCGTCTTCGTCGTCAACGAACGCCAGCAGGCGGTGGTTGTCCGCTTCGGTCAGATCCAGGACGTCTACAGCGAGCCTGGCCTGTACTTCAAACTGCCGTTCGCCTTTGCCGATGCCGACCGGGTCCAGTATGTCGAAGACCAGGCGCTGCGTTTCGACCTCGACAACATTCGTGTCCAGGTTTCCGGCGGCAAGTTCTACGAAGTCGATGCTTTCGTGGTCTACAACATCACCGATCCGCGTCGTTTCCGCGAAACGGTGTCCGGTGACCGGGAATCGGCGGAAGCCCGCCTTCGGACGCGTCTCGATGCATCGCTGCGCCGTGTCTACGGTCAGCGCAGCTTCGAAGCCGCCCTGTCGGACGAACGCTCCTCGATGATGCAGGAAATCCGCAGCGACCTGAAGGCTGATGCGGAAACCCTTGGCGTCACCATTTCCGATGTCCGTATCCGTCGCACCGACCTGACGCAGGAAGTGTCGCAACAGACCTTCGACCGCATGAAGGCCGAGCGTCTTGCCGAGGCTGAACTGATCCGTGCCCGTGGTAACGAAGAAGGCCAGCGCCGCCGCGCGATCGCCGACCGTCAGGTTGTTGAATTGCAGGCGGAAGCGCAGCGCGATTCGGAAATCCTTCGCGGTGAGGGCGATGCGGAGCGCAACCGGCTGTTTGCCGATGCCTTCTCGCGTGACCCGGCATTCTTCGAGTTCTATCGTTCGATGCGGGCCTATACGGCGTCATTGAGCGACAAGAGCACAACGATGGTTCTGTCGCCGGATTCGGATTTCTTCCGCTTCTTCAACAGTGGCGTGGGGACCGGCCAGACGTCGGGTGCAGCACCGGTGCCGGCTCCTGCCGGAAACTAAACCGCCATGGCAGACCTTTTGACAGGTATTGCCTTGTTTCTGATAATCGAGGGGCTGGTCTACGCACTGGCCCCTCGTTTTATTGTGCGCATGGCACAATTGCTGCCAGGCATTCCCGAAGAGCATCTGCGTCTCTCGGGACTTGTCGCGATCATTTTCGGAGTAGGGATCGTGTGGTTCTTGCGTGGATGACAAGATCTGGTCGCAAGTCTGCGCTAGGGGATTTCCGGCAAATGTGATTTCCCCTTCTGCCAATCCGCCTTATGGTCCGAGAGCAGGACCGAAACCGACAATGAGGAAGCCCATGACCACGAACGCCCGCACCTTGCGAACGATCCTGCCGGCCTTCCTGATTGGCAGCGCGGCTGTGCTGGGAACCATCAGTGCGCCGCGGCAGAGTTTTGCGCAGGGACCGGAATCTGTCGCGGACCTTGCCAGCGGACTGCTTGGCGCCGTGGTCAATATCTCGACATCCCAGAGCGTCAAGGAAGAGGGCAACGGCCCGTTGCCGCAGGTGCCGGAAGGCTCTCCGTTCCAGGAACTGTTCGAGGACTTCTACAAGAATCGAGAGGGTGGCGACAGCAACAGCAAAGTCAATTCGCTGGGGTCTGGCTTCGTCATCGATCCGACCGGCTTCATCGTCACCAACAATCATGTCATCGAGAATGCCGATGATATCGAGGTTATCTTTTCCGACGGTTCCAAGCTCAAGGCCAAGCTGATCGGTACCGACACCAAGACCGACCTGTCGCTTCTCAAGGTCGAGCCGCCGCAGCCGCTGACCTCGGTCAAGTTCGGCGATTCGCGCAAGATGCGGATCGGCGACTGGGTCATGGCGATCGGCAACCCGTTCGGTCTTGGCGGATCCGTTACCGTCGGAATCATTTCGGCGAGCGGCCGCAATATCAATGCCGGGCCGTATGACAATTTCATCCAGACCGATGCGGCGATCAACAAAGGCAATTCCGGCGGTCCGCTGTTCAACATGAGCGGTGAGGTGATCGGTATCAACACGGCGATCATCTCGCCGAGCGGCGGCTCGATCGGTATCGGGTTTGCCGTGCCGACGGAGCTCGCCGCCAATATCGTCAGCCAGTTGAAGGAGTTCGGCGAAACCCGCCGCGGTTGGCTCGGCGTGCGCATCCAGCCGGTTTCCGACGAGGTGGCCGAAAGCCTGAAGATCGGCCGGGCACGGGGCGCGATGATCAGCGGCATCGTCGAGGGCGGTCCGGTGGAAAAAGGGCCGATCGCGGTCGGCGACATCATCGTCAAATTCGACGGCAAGGTGATCAGCGAGACCCGGGACCTGACCCGGATCGTGGCAGAAAGCGCGATCGGCACGCCGCTCGATGTCGTCATCCTGAGGGATGGCAAGGAGCAGACCATCAAGGTCACGCTCGGACGTCTGGAAGATGACGAGGTTGCCAGCAACGAGACCGAAGACGGACAGCAGAGCGTCGCGCCGGAGGACGAGGATCAGGCGACACCGGATGACGGGACGCCCGATGGCGAGAACCCGTCTTCCGACGGTCAGGCGCCGGATGATGAGACGCCAGATAACGGGCAAACCGGTGAGCAGGACCAGACGGCGCCTGCCGAGCAGAAATCGGCAGCACCCGTGACCGAAGGGCTGATCGGTGTCGAGATTGCCGTGCTGGATGACGCCGCTCGCAAGACCTACGGTATTGCCGAGAGTGTCGAGGGCGTGGTGATCACGCGCATCCTGCCTGGCTCAAAGGCCGAGGATAAGGGTCTGAAGGCCGGCGACGTCATTGTCGAGGTGGCGCAGGAGTTCATGAAGACCCCTCAGCAGGTGGCGGAAAAGCTGACCAGCATCAAAGGCGAGGGGCGTCGTAGCGGCTATCTGATGATTGCCGACAAGGAGGGCAATCTGCGGCTGGTCGCTGTGCCTCTGGAATAGCGGATCAGGCCGACAGACGGATCTGCTCGCCGTTTCCTGCCGCCAGATAGGCCTCGAACATTTCGATCGGCATGGGCCGACCGACGAGATATCCCTGTATTTCGGTGCAGCCGAGCTGTTTCAGCATTTCGAACTGGCCCGCCGATTCAATACCTTCGGCGGCCACCGACATGCGCAGTTGCTTGGCCAGATCGATGACGGAACTGACGATGGCACGGCTGTCGGCATTGCTTTCGAGGTCGGAAATGAAAGACTGATCGATCTTCAACTTGTCGAAACGATAGTGGCGGAGATAGCTCAATGATGAGAACCCTGTGCCGAAATCGTCCAGGGCAATACGCAGGCCAAGGTTTCTCAGCGCTTTCAGAGTTCCCTCGATTCCAGGCGTGGCGTCCATCAGCAGACTTTCGGTCATCTCCAGTTCAAGCCGTGCCGGTATCATCGCGTTTTGGCTGAGAGCATTTTCGATCATCGGCAGCAGGCCAGGGCTGAGAAACTGGCGGGGCGAGAGATTGACCGCGACACGGACATGCTCCGGCCAATCGGCTGCAAGTTTGCAGGCCTGGTTCATTACCCAGGCGCCGATGCCCGTGATGAGGCCTGTCTCCTCGGCAATGGGGATGAATTCGGCGGGGCTGATTGGACCCAGTGTCGTATGGTGCCACCGCAAGAGCGCCTCGGCGCAGACGACCTTTCCGCTGTCTGCACTGACGAGAGGCTGGAAGTTCAACGTCAGCGTATCGTTTGTCAGCGCCAGACGGAGTTCGTGCTCGATCTGATTGCGCCTGCGCGCCGAAGCATCAAGCGTGGTGTCGAAGAAATGGAAGCGGTTGCGTCCGTCGGACTTTGCCCGGTAGAGCGCGAGATCGGCATTGCGCAGCAACTGGTCTGCCTCGATACCATCGATGGGAGCACAGGCAATGCCGATGCTGACGCCGATCTGGACCGTGCCTGACGTTAGAGAGAAGGGTTTCCGCAGTCGCTCGACAATGCGCGCAGCGAGGACAGCAGAACATTGAGGCCCTTCCGCAGACATGTGAAGAATGGCGAACTCATCCCCGCCGAGGCGCGCAAGGGTGTCGGTCTCGTCGCACAGCGAATGCAGCATGCGGGCGACTTCCCGGAGCAGTTCATCGCCGCCGCCATGGCCGTGGGTGTCGTTGACCTGCTTGAAGCGGTCGAGGTCGAGGAGCAGGACGGAAAAGGGGTCGCCGAAGCGCTCGTGGCGGGCGATCGCGCGGGCCAGATCCTCACTGAGCAACACGCGGTTGCCGGTATCGGTCAGCGGATCATGGCGTGCGAGGTGTTCGATACGCAGGCGCGCCTCCCGGTTGGCCGTGACATCGCGCCCAACACCACGATAGCCGAGAAATGTACCAGATGCATCGAAGATGGCCTTGGCGGTCAGCGACCAAATCGCCAGTTCACCTGCCTGTTCGACGCAGATATCCACATCGCGAAACGATTGTGTCAGGTACAGGCGACGGTGAAATTCCTCCCGCATTTCCGTACCGTCGATCGCCTTGCTGCCGACCTTTGCGAAAGGAAGGGCTTCAAAGATAGGCTTGCCCAAAATAAAGTTCTCGGGAACCTGCAATTGCTCGCAAAAGCGGGGTGAGGCGCGTTCAATCCGGAGGTCTGCATCGGTGCCCCAGAGCCAGTCGGCAGCATTTTCCTCGAAATCGTTCAGCAGAAGATTGATCACATCGCGCTGTTCAAGCGCTGCCATCTTTGCCCGGACACGTTCGGTCAGGCTTTGGCACAGAGCCAGAGACGCGCGGACAATGATGGCCGAATAGATGATGAACAGGCCGAAAAGGTAGAGGCCTATCATGTCCGGGGTGAGCAGCAGCGAGATCGCCGCTCCCAGGCCCATCATAGTGCAAAAGGCAATGGCGGCGGCAGGGATCGTGGCAAGGGCAAAGCCGCCGCCGGCAGTCATGCCGACGGTCAGCGCTATAACGACCTGCTTCTGGCTGTCGGTGGCATCCGCGAAGCTGACAATGTCAATCATGGCCCAGAGGCCGCTCAAAAGCGCGGCATAGATCGTCGCGTTGCGCGTGCCGCGAATGCTGGCATATGTGCGAGCGGCTTTCTCGCGCCCACGCCACCAACTGACGCTGGTGTGAAAGGCAATTGCTATGAGCAGGGCGCATATGATGGTGATCAGCAGGCTGGAGGGGTGGTCCGAGAAAACGATGATGGTCAGCACGGCATTGCCGAGATTGGCAGCCATCATCCAGGGGGTGTTGTTCCAGACCGTTGCCAGCCGGACGGCCCTGATCCTGCTGATTTCCTGCTCGCAGCTACCCTGTTCTCCAAGGCGCAGGAAAGCGTTGGTCAGATTCGAGGTTCGCGCAAATAGGCTGGAGCGTCGTGGTTTGTGCATGCATCTTGATATATGCGAAACAACTTAATCTTGAATAAATCGCAAATGTCAGATTGTCAGCTTTGATATATTTATGCCGAATGCTTGCGTTCAGGTGACGAGATTTGCTGTCTGCTGGTACAGCACGTGGCGCTTTAGTTGAGGATGGCTGTCTGGCACTCTGGGATGATCGAACGCGCCATTTTCGACGGCCGTCATGCCAATGCGGCGCATGACGGCGATAGAGCGGGAATTTCCTTCAACTGCGAAGGAAAATATCTGAGCCAACCCCCTGTTGTGGAATCCATAATGGGCAAGCGCCCTGGCCGCTTCGGTCACGTATCCGTTGCCCCAGAAGCGGGTGGCAAGCCGCCAGCCGATCTCGACGGCATCGTCCGGCAGGATACCGGGGAGGCCCGCTGGAGACAGGCCACAAAAGCCCATGGCTTCGTCCGTTTCCTTGTCTGCAATGGCATAGAAGCCGAGACCGGTCTCGGCAATCATCGAAGCGACCTTGTCCATCAAGGCGTCAGCCTCTTCGCGGCTGCGCCGAAAGGGGAAGAACTCCATTACCTTCGGATCACGGTTGATCTCGCGGAACAGGTCGCGGTCCATGTCGCGCCAGTTGCGCAGATAAAGCCTTGTGGTTTCCAGGACGATCATGGCTCTTCCTGCCGGATCAGGCCGTGACGAAATCCGTCTTTCGGTAACCCTGCAGGTAGAGAAGCGCGGTCAGGTCGCCGTGGTCAATGCGGATCTTCGCCTGAGCGGCGACGGTCGGCTTCGCATGCAAGGCGACACCGGATCCAGCGATGCCGAGCATGCCGAGGTCGTTTGCCCCGTCGCCGACGGCAAGGGTGTCTTCAGGCCGAATTCCGAGTTTGTCCGCGATTTCGATAAGCGAATCGACTTTGGCTTGCTTGCCGAGGATCGGTTCTGCAACCTCGCCGGTGAGCAGTCCGCCGTTCTCCAGCAGGATATTGGCGCGGTTTTCGTCAAAGCCCAGCGTGGCGGCGATCTTCGAGGTGAAGACGGTGAAACCGCCGGACACCAGAGCCGTGTAGTAGCCTTTCGCCTTCATCGTTGCGATCAGTTCCAGTCCGCCGGGTGTCAGCGTGATACGCTTGGCGATCACTTCATCGACGACGGAAATCGGCAGCCCCTTGAGCAGGGCGACGCGCTCGCGAAGTGCTGGTTCGAAAGCGATCTCACCGTTCATCGCGCGGGCGGTGATCTCAGATACCTTGTCTTTCAGGCCGACTTCTGCTGCCAGTTCGTCGATGCATTCCTGGCCGATCATGGTCGAATCCATGTCGGCGATCAGGAATTGCTTGCGTCTGGTGTCCGCGTCCTGGACGACGACATCGATCGGCAAGCCGGCGATAGCGTCACGCAGCCGGCTTTCGGCAACCGAGGCGTCGGTACCGTCCTTCAGCGCGATATCGCAGGCGATGCCACCGGCGAGCCAGTATAGGCCGGAGGCTGAAACAGCGGCCGCGGCCGCTTCTCCCAATGCCTGGGTGAGAACGGGATTTGACGGATTGGCAACAAGCGTGGCAACCAAGGCCATGATGGAAGATCCTAGACAAGACATCGACGCGATCCTGATAACCGGGCCGACCGCCAGCGGCAAGTCCGCTCTCGCTCTTGAACTGGCGCGTCGCCATGACGGTGTCGTGATCAATGCCGACAGCATGCAGGTCTATGATACTTTGCGCGTGGTGACGGCGCGGCCGAGCGAGGCCGAGATGGAGGGTATTCCGCACCTGCTTTACGGCCATGTCGCGGCGTCAACCCGCTATTCGACCGGCGACTGGCTGCGCGAGATTGGGGTCGTTCTCGGGGAGTTGACGTCCAGAGGCCGGATGCCGGTGATCATCGGCGGCACGGGGCTCTATTTCAAATCTCTGACCGGTGGATTGTCGGATATGCCGGCTATTCCAGCAGCAATCCGTGAGGCCCTGCGCCAGCGGGCTGTCGATGAGGGGGCGGAGGTGCTTCATGCCGAACTTTCAGGCCGCGACCCGGTGGTGGCGGAGAAGCTGCGAGCACAGGATGGACAGCGGATCGTCCGGGCGCTTGAAGTGCTGGAAGCGACCGGGCGGTCGATATCGAGTTTTCAGGGCGAGGCGGGTCCGATGATTGTCGATCCGGCGCGGGCGGAAAAATTCGTGGTTCTGCCCGATCGGGCCGTGTTGCACGAACGGATCAATCGTCGGTTTTCGATGATGATGGATCAGGGCGCCATCGAGGAGGTGCAGGCCTTGCTTACCCAGGACCTTTTACCGGAGATGCCGGCGATGAAGGCGATCGGCGTGAGCCAGATCGCCGATATGCTGGCGGGCAGGATCAGTCGGGAGGAGGCGATCGAACGCGCCTCGGCGGCTACGCGGCAATATGCCAAACGGCAAATGACCTGGTTCCGCAACCAGATGGACGACAGCTGGTCGAGGATCGATCCGGCGCAACGATCGCCCGTTTAAACTGCCATAACCGCTTCACTTCAGGCGGAGCTCAGTCCTTCTTGTAGAGGCTTGAGAGCGGCTTCTTCAGGATGCTTTCACGCAACGACGGCCCGGGCTCGCGGCGCAGTGTCGAAGTGCCGAAGCCTGGCGTCGTGGCTACCGGTTCTCTGGCGAAGGCGGGAGCCTGGGCCGGAGGTTCCTGACGATAGCGCTGGCCGTCATCTGCCGGCGGGTTGCGCGGCAGCATGTCGGGCCGATAGGGCTCAATCGGTGGCATTTCGGATGCCGGGAGTGTGTGGCGGAACGGTGGAGGCTCGTAGGACGGAGGCGCAACGGATGGTCGCTGCTCACTGCCAGCAAAGGCCGGTGTGGAATAGTCGTCGCCGTATTCGTCCGGCTCTTCATCGTCGTAGATGCCCGACGGATCGCCTAAACCGCGACTGCCGAGCATGGTGGTCTCGAAGCTTTGCTGAAAGGCGGAGATATCCGGCGCGGCGATGGCGCGCATGCGGCCGATGATCGAGCGCAGATCAACGGTATCGGGTGTTTCTTCCGAGCTCTTGGCTGTTGCGCCATTGGCCTTCGGCAGGTGGCTTGTGTCGACGCGGGTGAAGCGCATGCGCATCGGTACGGCGATAGCTTCACCAAAGGCGATGGCCTCGCCATTGCCGATCGAGGAAATGAAGCTTGTCGTCGAGATCGAGCTGTCGGGAATGGCCGAGCGGATGATCTCCTGGTCGCGATCGTTCGACAGGCGCATGGCAAACAGCGTCGAGCACTGGGACAGGATCGTCTGGTCCAGTTCGCCGGGGCGCTGGGTGATGATGCCGAGCGAGACGCCGTATTTGCGGCCTTCCTTGGCGATGCGGGCGATGGCCTGGCGCGTCGGAATGAAACCGAGGCTCTGGTCGGCCGGCACATAACGGTGGGCCTCTTCGCAGACGACCAGCATATGGATCGCGCCGTTGGACCAGAGCGCCAGTTCGAAGGCCATGCGGCAGAGAACCGAGGCGACCGAGTTGACCACTTCGGAGGGGATGCCGGCGAGCTGGAAGGTGGAGATCGGTCGATCGTCGCCCGGAATGCGGAAGATGTGGGCGATGGTCTCCATGATCGTGTCGCTGATCGTGTTGCTGGAGAACATGAAATGATAGCGCGGGTCGTTGATCGCCGACATGATGCGCATTTTCAGCGCCCGCAGGAACGGCTTTTCGCCACGCCCTTCGAGGCGGCCGATGCGTTCATCGATCAAGGCCATCAGATCGGCAATGCGATAGGGAACGGGCGTGTCGGCGGTCATCGAGCTCTTGTCCGACGCGCGGCGCATCAGGGCCGATTCGTTGCCGCGGAAGGCACGCTTGGCCTCCGGCATCAGATCGCGCAGGATGTCCAGTTCCTCTGGCACGGGTGGCCGGCCGCGGAACAGCACTTCGGCGAACTCTTCCAGCCGCATCAGCCAGAAGGGCAGGTCGAGCGTGTCGGTGTCGATGACGACGGCATGGTCGGGGAAGGCTGCGGCAAATTCGTTGTGCGGATCCAGGATCAGCACGCGCAGCTTCGGGTCGCTTTCGATCGCCTTGCGCAGGAGCAGCGAAACGGCAGTCGACTTGCCCACGCCCGTCGAGCCGACAACCGCGAAGTGTTTCGACAGCATGGACGGGACATGAATGGCGGCGTCGATGGTCTCGTCCTGGGTTAGCTTGCCGATGACGCAGGTGTCGCCCTGACGGGTGTCGTAGATGCGCAGGAGGTCGGCTGCGCGGATGCGGTGGGCGATGGCACCCAGATACGGATAGCGCGAGATGCCGGTGGAGAAGATTTCTGATCCATCATCGCCGACATGGACCTCGCCGAGAAGTTCGACCTCGATGAGGAAAGTATTGTCCTCGCCTTCGCCCCAGTCTTTGCTGCCCGTCTGCATCGAATAGGCGAGCGCCACGACTCGGTTCTTGCCGACGGTGATCGAGATCAGCCGCCCGACAGACCAGAGTTCGGTCAGGTCGGTGCCGCCATCTTCGGCGACGGCCGCAATGGTTGCGCGGGCGCCATTACAGGCGACGACACGTCCGAGCATTCGGTTGCCGGGCCGCATGACATCGCGGCGGTCTTGGTCTCCGGCAGCGCCAGACTTGTGAAGATCATCGTTCAACAAGAAATACTCCCAGTTAGGCGATAGCCTATCCGCGAACGACTTAAGACTTCGTATAGCTGCGGCGCGTGCGATGGTCGCAGACCGGTTGCGCAATAAAAGTGCGCCAAAGGGCGTAAAAATTCATCAATCATGCGTTGACGCTTCGATCGTTTGTGGCTAACACTTCGCCCCATGAAAAACTCGAACGTACTTATCGTGGTGGGACGGCGCATGGGCAGGATGGTGTAACCATCCGGCGTTAGCCACCCATGCGCTAGATGACAGGCTCCTCAAGGGGCCTTTTTTTATGCCCAAAACCGGGGTATCAGCCCTAAAATCCAGAAGGCAGATGGAAACCACAGCATGACGGGTAAAGACAACCAGATGACCGGCGCCGAAATCGTTCTGCGCGCGCTGAAAGACAATGGTGTAGAGCACATCTTCGGCTATCCCGGAGGCGCCGTGCTTCCGATTTATGACGAGATCTTCCAGCAGGACGATATCCAGCACATCCTCGTTCGCCACGAGCAGGGTGCTGGTCATGCGGCCGAGGGCTATGCACGTTCGACCGGCAAGGTCGGCGTGTTGCTGGTCACTTCGGGACCCGGCGCGACCAATGCCGTGACGCCGCTGCAGGATGCGCTGATGGACAGCGTTCCGCTCGTCTGCATTTCCGGCCAGGTTCCGACTGCCCTGATCGGCTCGGACGCCTTCCAGGAATGCGACACCGTTGGCATCACCCGCCCGTGCACCAAGCACAACTGGCTGGTCAAGGACGTCAACCAGCTTGCTGGCATCATCCACGAAGCCTTCCGTATTGCCCAGTCCGGCCGCCCGGGGCCGGTCCTGGTCGATGTGCCGAAGGATATCCAGTTTGCCACCGGCACCTATACGCCGCCGGAAGCGCACAAGCCGGCCAGCAGCTATCAGCCGAAGCTGCAGGGCGACCAGCGTGCGATCCATGCGGCCGTCGAACTGATGGCCAATGCCCGTCGTCCTGTCATCTATTCCGGCGGCGGCGTGGTCAATTCCGGCCCGGAAGCCACCAAGCTGCTGCGCGAACTGGTTGGGCTCACCGATTTTCCGATCACGTCGACATTGATGGGGCTGGGTTGCTATCCGGCATCGGGCAAGAACTGGCTGGGCATGCTCGGCATGCATGGTTCTTATGAAGCGAACATGGCGATGCATGACTGTGACGTCATGGTCTGCATCGGCGCACGCTTCGACGACCGTATCACCGGCCGGTTGAATGCGTTTTCGCCGAACTCGAAGAAGATCCATATCGACATCGATCCGTCGTCGATCAACAAGAACGTCCGTGTCGACGTACCGATCACCGGCGATGTCGGCAGCGTTCTGGAAGACATGGTTCGTGCCTGGCGCGCCCTGCCGAAAAAGCCGGATGCGGCGCAGAC
Organism: Rhizobium sp. 18065; assembly: GCF_902706095.1. Taxonomy (GTDB): domain Bacteria; phylum Pseudomonadota; class Alphaproteobacteria; order Rhizobiales; family Rhizobiaceae; genus Allorhizobium. The sequence goes on along the minus strand of NZ_CACSJP010000002.1, from coordinate 409,834 downwards.
GGTCGAATGGAAGGAGAGCGTCACCAAGTGGCGGGCTCGCAATTCCTTCGCCTACACGCCGTCCAAGGACGTGATCATGCCGCAATATGCATTGCAGCGGCTCTATGAACTGACCAAGCACCGCGACACCTACATCACCACCGAAGTCGGCCAGCACCAGATGTGGGCGGCACAGTATATCGGCTTCGAACAGCCGAACCGCTGGATGACGTCGGGTGGCCTCGGCACGATGGGCTACGGCCTGCCGGCAGCCATCGGCGTTCAGGTCGCACATCGCGACGCACTGGTCATCGATGTTGCCGGCGACGCCTCGATCCAGATGTGCATCCAGGAAATGTCCTGCGCCATCCAGCACGAGCTGCCGGTCAAGATCTTCATCCTGAACAACCAGTATATGGGCATGGTGCGCCAGTGGCAGCAGCTGCTGCATGGCAACCGCCTGTCGAATTCCTATACGGAAGCGATGCCGGACTTCGTCAAGCTGGCGGAAGCTTACGGCGCCGTCGGTCTGCGTTGCGAAAAGCCGCATGAACTGGACGACAAGATCAACGAGATGATTTCGGTCAACAAGCCGGTGATCTTCGATTGCCGCGTCGCCAATCTCGCCAACTGCTTCCCGATGATCCCGTCGGGCAAGGCGCATAACGAGATGCTGCTGCCGGACGAGGCGACCGACGAAGCGGTTGCCAACGCAATCGACGCCAAGGGCCGCCAGCTCGTTTAACCGAAGGATTGAAGATCATGAGTGCACAGCTTCAGCCGACCGGTTCGGCCTATTTCATCGCCAAGGAAACAGCTGCGATCGAGAGCCACACGCTCTCGGTTCTGGTCGACAACGAACCGGGTGTCCTGGCCCGGGTCATCGGCCTGTTTTCCGGACGCGGCTACAACATCGAAAGTCTGACGGTTTCGGAGACCGAGCATGAGGCGCATCTGTCGCGCATCACAATCGTGACGCGCGGCACGCCGAACGTGCTCGAGCAGATCAAGGCGCAGCTTGAACGCATCGTTCCGGTTCACCGGGTTCTCGACCTGACGGTCAGAGCACGCGAACTTGGTCAGGAGCGCCCGATCGAGCGCGAAGTGGCGCTGGTGAAGGTGGTTTCAACCGGCGAAATGCGCGCCGAAACCCTGCGTCTGGCCGATGCCTTCCATGCCAAGGTGGTTGACGCCACTGTCGAGCATTTCATCTTCGAGATCACTGGCAAGTCGTCGAAGATCGACCAGTTCGTCTCGATCATGAAGCCGCTTGGCCTGAACGAGATCTGCCGCACCGGGATTGCTGCGATGAACCGTGGCTCGCAGGGCATGTAAAGTCTGCGACAGTGGACGGATTTCCTTGACGGGCGGCCTCTGGCCGCCCGTTTTCGTTTGGCACGAGGCTTTAGTCGAGAGAGGCGAGGAGATCGAGAAGGCCCATCTGCTGTGGCGCTTCCTTTTTTTGCTTCCCCGGCGGTTTTTCCGGTGTTTCGGCCAAGGGTTTCAGGCCCGGCTTCCTTGCAGCTTTATCGGGCAAGGATTTAGGCTTCTCGTCCGGCATGCGTGGGATCACATGATCGGCGAACCCTTGCAGCGTCTGGCGCAACGCATCCGGCATGAGGCTGTAGTGAATGAACTGGCCGCGCTTGTCGCCCTCGATCAGGCCGGCATTCTCGAGAATGGCAAGATGCTGGGAGATCGACGGTTTCGCCATGTCGAAACGGGAGGATATTTCTCCGGCGGTCAGGCTTGAGCCTGAAAGATGAACGAGGATCATACGCCGCGGCTCCGAGGCCAGCGCATTGAAGATGCGTTGGGTGGCTCGATCCATGATGTCGATCGTGACATCCTTCTTCTGCTTCTTGCTCATCACGACACCCGTCTCGTCTTCACTCGAAAAGGAAATTAGGAAATGCCCTAATTCCCTTTATGCCTCGCGTAAAGCTGCCGGAATCACTGGCCATGCGGTGAGCGTTGCGAGGCGGGACTTACTCACAACATTTCGAGTGGAACTTTGCGAGATGGTGGCGGGAAGGCAACATCCAGCCTGTCGAAATCCTCGTCGGTGATGTCCAGTTGCACGGCATCCCGGTTTTCCTGCAAGCGGTTGAGGCTGACTGTCTTCGGGATCGGGATGACGCTGTCGCGGTCCAGAAGAAAGGCAAGGGCAATCTGGGCCGGTGTTGCCTGGTAGGTGTTGGCGATATGGATGAGTTCCGGATGCCGGAGCAGGCGGCCTTGTTCGATCGGCGAATAGGCCATGACCGGGATATGGCGCTCCTGGCACCAAGGCAGCAGATCAAATTCGATGCCACGGCGGGAGAGGTTGTAGAGCACCTGGTTGACAGAACAGTTCTTGCCGTCGGGCAGCTCGAAGAGTTCTTCCATGTCATCGATATCGAAGTTGGAAACGCCCCAGGACCTGATCTTGCCGCTGGCTTTCAGCGTTTCGAGGGCGGCAACCGTATCGGCAAGCGGATGCTCGCCACGCCAGTGCAGCAGGTAGAGGTCCAGATAGTCGGTTCCCAGGCGCTTGAGGCTGCGGTCGCACGCTTCGATCGTGCCGTCGAAGCTGGCATTCCATGGCAAGACCTTGGAAACCAGAAAGGCGCGCTCACGACGGTCCTTCAGCGCGGCGCCGACAATTCTCTCGGACCCGCCATCCGCATACATTTCCGCCGTATCGATCAGCGTGATGCCGAGGTCGAGAGCTTGGCGTACGGCATCGATTTCCGCCTCCATGCGGCTCTTGTCTTCCCCCATCATCCAGGTGCCGAGACCGATGGTCGGGACGCTTGCGCCGCCTGGAAATGTGACGGTAGGGATTGGATCGTTCATGGCGTTCTCCTTGAAATCCGAATGCGAAGATAGCAGTCAATGTTGGGCTGGCAACATTGGCCAGCCAAAGTCGGTTCGTGTCACGGAGACAAGTGATCGGCTGGCGCCAAGTGTTTGGACAGTTATGCTGACCTAAAAAATGAACGGGAGGATATTCATGTCCATCGACACACTGCTGGCGTTGATTCTTTTTGCCTTCTCCACGTCCATCACGCCAGGGCCGAACAATATGATGCTGTTTGCTTCGGGCGTGAATTTCGGCTTCCGTCGCACCATTCCTCATATGTTCGGGATTGGTGCCGGTTTCCTGTCATTGCTGCTCGGGGTGGGCCTTGGTCTGGGGGCGCTGCTGGCGACGGTACCCCTGGCCTATACCGGCCTGAAGATCGCCGGCGGTCTCTATCTGGTCTGGATCGCCTGGAAAATCGGCACGTCCCGCTCTCTGGGGCAGGGCGAGGCCAAGGCGAACCCCATGACTTTCCTGGGCGCGGCGGCCTTTCAGTGGGTCAATCCGAAAGCCTGGGTGATGGCTGTGACGGCAATGGCCGTCTATCCCGATCCGCAGAATTATGCCCTGACGGTTGCGGTTGTCGCACTGGTATTTGCTGCAGTGAATGTGCCGAGCGTTTCAACCTGGGCAGGCTTCGGCTCGGCACTCAGGGATTGGTTGTCGGTGCCCGTGCACCTGAAGTGGTTCAATATCACCATGGCCATCTTGCTGGTTCTCAGTCTCTGGCCCATGTTGAAGTAGTGGTAGCTGGCCGTCGCTGGCTTTGATGAGGTGCAGCAGTCACGATGGATTTTGTTCTTTCCGGTTTTGTCGGCTTTGGCTTCGTTCTGGGCTCCATCGGGCTCGTTCTCGGGAGCTCATTTCTGGCGCGCCTGCTTCTGACCAGCGGCGACGAAGGGGATCGTACGCATGATGCCGCCAGCACGGTGGCCGTTCGCGTGGCGGCGTTGCATGGGCTCATTCTCGCACTCGTCTATGCCCAGGAACTCGACGACTACAAGGATATCCGAAGGGTCCTGACGCAGGAGGCCGTGGCGATTTCCGATGTCTTCAATGATGCGGGGCGGTATGGTGGACCGGCAGTGATTCCTGTCCAGCAGCACCTGGCGCAATATGTCGCGCTGGTGGTTGATGAGGAATGGCAACTGCTGGCGAAGAGGCAAGGGCTGTCGGCATCTGCCTGGAGCGAATGGGACAAGGCCTACAACATCCTGCTCGACCTGGAGCCGTCGAGCGATCGCCAGCGTTACCTTGCCCAGCATATGCGCCAACGCATCACGGATGTTGCCGGATTTCGGCAGACGCGCGAGGCGCCGTCGCTCGGCAGGTTTGCCGGCCTGTTCTGGGCGCCGGCATTGATTGGCCTGATCTGCGTTGCCGCTCCCTTTTATGTCTATCGACCAACGCGCACGCATATTGCCCTGCTGTCGATGTTCGGTGCCTATTCCGGCGTCATCCTGTTCTTCATCTTCGCTTTTTCCAATCCATTTGCAGCGCCCGGCCGGCTTGAGCCTGCGCCTTTCGAGCATCTGCTGAAGGGGGATATCGGCAAGGCCTTGCCGGCGGCAAATTGATATTGGCCGGCACTTCCAAGTGCTTGGCATACCGATTCCAGGCGCTTAAGCTGTTCGTACAATCCTCTGGGAGACCGTCCTTGGTTCACGATCACGACCATTCCGACGATCATGGCGATCATCACCATGACAATCAGTATTCAGACATGCAGGCGCGGGTGAAGGCGCTGGAGACCTTGCTGACGGACAAGGGATTGATTGATCCGGCAGCGATCGATGCGATTGTCGATACCTATGAGACGAAGGTCGGGCCACGCAACGGTGCAAAGGTCGTTGCGAAAGCGTGGAGCGATCGGGCTTTTGCGGAATGGCTGAAAGCGGATGCAACCGCTGCCATCGCCAGTCTGGGCTTCGCCGGTCGGCAGGGCGAGCATATGCGTGCCGTGTTCAACACGCCCGAGTGCCACAACATGGTCGTCTGCACGCTGTGCTCCTGTTATCCGTGGGCGGTGCTCGGGCTTCCGCCGGTGTGGTACAAGGCGCCGGCCTATCGGTCGCGCGCGGTGATTGATCCGCGCGGCGTGTTGCAAGAGTTTGGCTTCAGCCTGCCGGATGGCGTCAAAATCCGTGTCTGGGATTCAACCGCAGAACTGCGATACCTGGTGGTGCCCTTGCGGCCGGTCGGCACGGAGGGCTTCAGCGAAGAGCAACTGGCTGATCTCGTCACCCGCGATGCGATGATCGGAACTGGTCTTGCGCTTGTGCCGGAGGATATCCGATGAACGGCCCGCATGATCTCGGCGGCCAGATGGGGTTCGGCCCGATCGCCCCGGAACGGAACGAACCCTATTTCCATGCCGAATGGGAAAAGCGAGCGCTCGGCATCACGCTCTCCTGTGGTGCCTTCGGAGCCTGGACAATCGACGAAAGCCGGCATGCGCGGGAAAGCATCCCACCGGCCGAGTACCTTGCGGCAAGCTACTACGAGGTGTGGATCCGCGGCATCGACACATTGCTGGAGCGGCATGGGTTTGCTAGCCGCGAGGAATTGTTGTCGGGGCAGCATATTGCACAAGGCACCCAGCCAAAACGCGTGCTGAAGGCGGATATGGTCGCCGGTGTTCTGGCCCACGGTGGTCCCTGCGATCGTCCGGTTCAAACGGCGGCGGTCTTTTCGGTGGGTGATCGGGTCAGGACGAAGAATTTCCACCCGCTCGGTCATACGCGCCTGCCGCGTTACGCCCGCGCCAAGTCGGGTGTTGTCGAGGCCGTGCAGGGCGGCTTTGTTTTCCCGGATGACAATGCGCATTGCAACGGCGAGAATCCGCAGTGGGTCTACACGGTCGTCTTCACCGGTGAGGAAATCTGGGGCGAGGGGGCTGATCCTTCCCTGACGATTTCCATTGATGCGTGGGAGAGCTATCTTGAGCGCGTGTGAAACCTCGTCGCCTGTGTCGCAATCTCCAGGCCTGCCAAAATCCGCCGAAGGCGATCCGGTGTTTGGCGAGCCATGGCACGCCCAGGCATTCGCGCTCACCGTACACCTGCATGAGCGCGGACTTTTCGAATGGCGTGAATGGGCGCAGTGCCTGTCGGGCGAGGTACAGAAGCCGGAGCGGGCGGCGGATGGTTCCGACTATTTCGATGCCTGGGTTGCAGCATTGACGGCACTTCTGGTCGACAAGGGCGTGGCCGATGCCCAGATGGTTCTGGCGTTGCAGAAGAGCTGGCAGCGCGCGGCGGAAGCCACACCGCATGGCAGCCCGATCCAGTTGGCAAACGACCCGCTTGGCGTCTGATGTCCACTCTTTGTTCTGCTTGCCCGGCCTTTTGGCTTGCAATCAAGGCTCGAATCCGCGCATGCCTAGGCCATGCAATTTGCCCCGCAACAAGATGAAGCCCTGAAGGCCGTTTCCAAATGGCTGAAAGAGGGCAAGTCGCCGGTTTTCCGGCTCTTCGGCTATGCCGGGACCGGTAAGACGACGCTTGCGAAACATTTCGCCGAGCATGTCGACGGTGATGTGCTTTTCGCCGCCTTCACCGGCAAGGCAGCCCAGGTGCTGCGGACGCGCGGCGCATCCAATGCCCGGACCATCCATTCGCTGATCTACCGGCCGCGCGGCGAAGAGGCTGTCGAGGACGAGGAGACTGGCAAGACCTCGATCGCGCCGATGTTCTCGATCAATCGGCAGAGCCCGCTCGCCAAGGCGGCGATGATCGTCATCGACGAATGCTCCATGGTCGATGAGCAGCTTGGCCGCGACCTGATGAGCTTCGGCACGCCGATCCTGGTGCTGGGGGACCCTGGACAGTTGCCGCCGGTAACCGGTGGCGGTTACTTCACCGAACAGGAGCCGGACTATCTCCTGACGGATATTCATCGCCAGGCGCGCGACAATCCGATCATTCAGCTTGCCATGCACATCCGTGAGGGCAAGGAGATCATGTATGGCGACTACGGATCGACCGCGCGGGTCATCTCGAAGAACGAAGTCAATCAGGAACTGGTGCTTGAGGCCGACCAGGTTCTGGTCGGGACCAACAAGACGCGCCGCCGCTACAACAAGCGCCTGCGCGAACTGAAGGGTTTTACCGTCGAGTATCCGCAAGCGGGCGACAAGCTGGTGTGCTTGCGCAACGATCAGGTCAAGGGCTTGCTCAACGGCTCACTCTGGCAGGTCATGACATCGTCGCGGGAAACCGTGAAACCGGGCATCAATCTGCTGATCAAGCCGGAAGACGACGATATGGATCGCGGGGCGGCCAAGATCAAGCTGCTCAAGGCGGCGTTCGAGGATATCGAGACTGAAGTGCCGTGGACGACGCGCAAGAGGTATGACGAGTTCGACTATGGCTATGCCCTGACGGTGCACAAGGCGCAGGGTTCGCAGTGGAACAATGTCGTCTTGTTCGATGAGAGCTGGGCGTTTCGCGATACGCGCGAGCGCTGGCTTTATACCGCCGTCACCCGTGCGGCGGAGACGCTCACCATCGTTCGATGAGCGCCAGCTTCGGTGCCTGGAAAAGCTCTATGGGTTGACGCGCATGGCGGCGAGTGCTGCCATCATTTCGATTGGTTGCTTGCCCGACGCCGTGGCGATCTCTTCCAGCTTCCTGCCGGGTTCGGCAGCGGAAAAGCCCTGTTCCTTGAGCTTGGCGACAACCGTTTCCTCGCTTTGACCGAGAAGAGGCGCGAGCTGCGATGGCGTGCCGCCGGTGACGATGCCTGCCATGGCAAATGCCGGATTACCGCCTGCCTGGCCGCTTGTGCCGGTGATTGCCGGCCATGCGAAGATCAGGCCGGCGATCAGACAAATAGAGAGGGCGAGCGCCATCTGCAGGCGCTTGAAATACATCAGGAATGGTCGCCAGTTCTTCCAGACGTGAAGGACGAAGGGCAGGATCAGAACCATGCTCAGCCATTCGTGCATTTCGCGGAAGGCGGCAGTACCCCAATGGAAGAACAGGGCAATGCCCGATATCAACGAGACGAGAAACAGGCCGGTGGTGAATGGCGTGGCGTAACGAGAAAGCATCGAGGGCATGGGGATCGGTCCAGTTGTTGTCGATGGTCCGGCCTAACAATCAAAGCTCAGTCTGTCCCGTTACATCTCCTCCATCTTTGATATCCGGCAAGATCCTGTCGAAAGCAGATCAACTGGCGATCATTCCGAGCAAGACCGCCTTGGCAATGGCCTGGAAGCGGTTTTGCGCGCCGATCTTTAGGATGAGACCGTTTTCGATCTCGCTCACCTCGTCATGTTTCATTTCGAAGCTCCTCGCGATGCGGCTCGTTGTGTGTCCCTCCGCCATGAGACGAAGGCAACGATACTCAATATCGGACAGGTCCACCGTTTGCGTTTTAAGGGTGCCTCGCTCAGATGTAGCCGCACCTTCGTTTGCCAGCAGTGTGTTGACCTGCTGCAATTGCCGGTGGATGGTGGATAGGCTTGCGGTCAGCTCTCGTCGCCGTGTCGTCAGCGCTTCTTCCAGCAGCCCATTCGCCTCCGTTCGGGACTTGGCTGTGGCCAGCCGCTCGAACAGATCCTGAATGACAGATATCGGCATGCCGACTTCACGGCATGTGTTGATGACTGCCATGCGTGCCACATCGGATTGGCCGTAGACGCGCATCAAGCCCATGCGACTGGCGCCGATCAGGCCTTTTTCCTCGTAGAAATGAAGCGTCCGATGGGTGATGCCGAAAAGCTCGGCCATGTCGGCGATCGCAACGGGATCGGATGTTACAGTGGGTGGCAATACGATATCGGGCAGGACAATCCTGTCATCCCGCATGCGTCCGGTCGATTTTTCGATTTTATGCAGATGTTTCGGACCGTTCGCCATGACTCCTCCCGTCCCCAGCGTGTCGCTCGTCTGCTGCTTTATCCCCAACGCTCCTTCGTATGCTGATCAACTGCAGCGCCGTTTGCAGACACTGCTCCGGTGATCTGACGCTATATTTATATTACTTTTCGCCGAAATAAATAAATCTCTGCGGCTGTAACGCTTGGTGAAGCAAGTTCAGTCGATTTTACGCGTCGCAGGGAGATATGCGCGACCGCTTCGTTTCAGCCACGATAAGCGGTGAGCGCAAGAAGCTTGGGAATTTCGGTGACGATGTCATGTTGCCCGCGAAGCCCCACCCAACGTTGCTGGTGGCTCCTGGCTTGCTGATAGGCGTCGTCGGTGCGCAGCAAGGCGTAACGGTAGGTGGCGTCAAGGCATTGCATGAGTTGGCTTGAGAGATTGCTGGCGTGGCAAAATTGATAGAGATGCCCGGGGAGCGTCAGCGTTGAGCCGGTATACTGGTTTGCCAGGGCGCCGAGCTGCAGGACGGTGCCTGATACGTTTTGCGGATGGGTTTCCTCCGCGAGTGTCTGGCCGGAGGCGATGTGGCGCAGCTTGATCTGGATTGAGCCGTCGTGGTGATTGATCTTGACCTCCAGGACAAAGAAAAGGTCCGTGGTATTCCCTGACTGAAGCTCTGATCCCTGCTCCGGCGTATCGCCAATGGCGGCCAGCGAAACGCCCCAGAGGCGGTCTGCCCAAAGGCGAACCGCTTTGCAGAAAATGTCGCCACGCCAGTCGCTGGCTGGATCGACTTCAAAGAACAGGCGCGGCAATTCTCGAACCAGGTGCAGTATCGGGCTCGGGCTGGACAGCGTGGCCAGTGCGCACTTGTCTGCTCCTGCGGACTGGTCCGCGATGCTGCTTGCCTCGCTTGCGCTGCGGCGAACGGAGGCTGCGCGTTCGTACAATGGCACATAGCCACCCAGTGGAATCCGGATGCGGAGCTGATGGTTGCGCCCTTCATCGGCATAAAACTGGTTGAGAAGGCGCCGGAGTTTACCGGCCTGGACACGAACCAAGGGATCGGTTCCCGGATCGAAGGCTTCGTCGCGGCTGAAGACGTCTATCCCAATGGTGTAACCCTTCAGCTGATGACCCCGGCCAAGTTGTTCCATTTCGACAACAAATTTCAGGAATGAGCGCAAACGCTCTGACCGCGAGAATGTCTGGCTGGCAAGAATTGTCTGCAAGGCCTGGCTGATCTCGTCACGATCGGTCCGTTGTTCGGCGCTCATTGCTTCTCCACGGACGGTTCGATCATTTTTGCAAACCCCCTGAAATGTCGCGACTGGATTGTAAGCTGGACAGATGTTTTGTGCGCATTGTCACACGGTTTAATCTGACTAATCTATACAGGGCTCGCGTCAATACCCCAAAGTCTGCGGGTTCGCTAAAACGTGCAGATCCTACTCATCAATTGGTTCTATCGGTTCATCTGCAATTCTCGTTGGTTTTTCAGTCGTTGATGGCCTAAGGATGCGGTTCGTTTCAGACCTTTGGACAAGATCGAATGCCGACCAAGCTTTCCGTCAATCTCAATGCCATCGCCATGCTTCGCAATCGCCGGGATCTGCCTTGGCCGAGTGTGGCGGATCTGGGGCGTATTGCCCTGCAGGCCGGGGCAAGTGGCCTGACGGTGCATCCGCGACCCGACCAGCGGCATATCCGCTTCAGCGATCTACCGCTGCTGCGTGCGCTGATTGATGACGAATTTCCGCAGGCCGAGTTCAATATCGAAGGATATCCGACCGAGGAGTTCCTTGCGCTTTGCGAGGCGATCGAGCCGGAACAGGTGACCCTCGTTCCGGATGATCCATCACAGGCGACATCCGACCACGGCTGGGATCTGGTCGCGCAGGGCGACGACCTGAAGAGGATTGTCGCCCGGCTTCGTGCCAAGGGCATGCGCGTGTCGCTGTTCGTCGACGGGGATGGGCAGACCGAGACGATGGCTCTGGCCAAGGCGACCGGTGCCGAACGTGTCGAACTCTATACCGGGCCCTATGGCGGCTGTTTTGACAATCCCGAAGGTGCGCGGCGTGAGATCGCCTTGCTCGGGGCGACGGCCGATGCGGCCATTGCTGCAGGGCTCGCGGTCAATGCAGGTCACGACCTGACGGTTGAAAACCTGCCGGCATTGGTCAGGCGCATTCCGGCGTTGGCCGAGGTCTCGATCGGCCACGGCCTGACGGCCGATGCGCTCGAATACGGAATGGCAGAAACGGTACGCCGTTTCTGCCGCGCTTGTGGCCAGACGATCTGAAGCCTCACCGATTTCAGGCGGCGTTGGTCGCCAAGCCGTTGGTCAAGCAGAAATCAACGGCTGCCTCGGCATGGATGGTGGTCGAATCGAAACCCGGCAAAGGCAGGGCGGACGGGTCGAGGATCAGGCAGATTTCCGTGCAGCCCAGGATCACGCTGTCGGCACCCTCAGCCTTGGCCTGTTCGATGATGGCCATGAGCTTGTCGCGTGAGCTGTCGATGACCTGACCGGCGCAGAGTTCATCAAAGATGATGTTATGGGTCGCGGCGCGACCATCTGAATCCGGCACCATGATCTCGACGCCGTTCCGGCGCATGCGCTCGGCATAGAAGCCGTGCTCCATGGTATAGCGGGTGGCCAGAAGGAGCGGCCGCTTGGCGCCACTCTTCTTCAGGGCGGTCGCTGTCTCGTCGATGATGTTGATCAGCGGCACGTTGATGCGGGCCTGAACCTCGCCGGCAACGAGGTGCATGGTGTTGGTGCAGATCAGCACACAGCTTGCGCCGGCGTTCTCCAGTCCTACTGCCACGTCTCCCAGGCGGCGCGCGGCATCATCCCAGCGGCCGGCCTTTTGCAGCGCGACGATGCTTTCGAAATTGACGGAGTGCATGATGACTTCGGCCGAGGTCAGCCCGCCGAGCCTGGTCCGCACGGCTTCGTTGATCAGCCGGTAGTAGACGGCTGAACTTTCGAAACTCATCCCACCGATCAGGCCCATCATCTGCATAGCAATCTCCTTGTGCGTTGATAGCCGATGATCGCCGATATCGCTCGCATCTGGTGTGCGATCTTGGCGGCAATAGCGCCTTTTCTTGCACATGAAGACGTGTCATTTGTCTTCTCGGCGCGCAAATTTTGCGTCTTTGATTTCAGTTGTCGGAGAATATCAGCGTGATTGACGAAAGAGACCGGAAGATTCTCGAATGGTTGCAGATGGACTGCGCCATTGCGGTCACGGATCTGGCCGAGAAGGTATCGCTTTCCGTGTCAGCCTGCTCGCGCCGCATCCAGAAACTGGAAGAAGGGGGCTATATCGCCAGGCGTATTGCCGTGCTCGATCGCGAGAAGATGGGCGTGCCAACGACCGTTTATGCGCTGGTCAAGACTGCCCACCACGCCGACGAATGGATCGAGGAATTCCGTCGGGCGGTCGGCGACATCGCCGAGATCGTCGAGGCGCATCGGTTGACCGGGCATTATGACTATATCTTGAAGGTCGTGTTGCCGAGAGTGGAGCACTACGACGTGGTCTATCGGCGGTTGGTCAAGCGGATCGAATTGTTCGATGTGTCGGCGTCGATCTCGATGGAGACGCTGAAAAGTGGTTCGGCGATCCCCGTCGATTATGCGCGTTAGCCGGTATAAAAAAGCCCCGGAGCTTTCACTTCGGGGCCAGCGGGCGATGCACTTCGTGGGATCAGTGCGAGCTTGCTGTCGCTCGCGACATGAGAGACACGGATCTGTCGGCATTCACCTTATAGATTTCTCGAACATAGCGGCCATTGGGACCGATGAACGTGTGGAAGAAGGTGCTGCCTATCGGCGCCTTCTCCAAATGAGCAGTCTTACCATTGTAGGTGATCGAGCCTTCGATCGGCTGGATATCGGCCAACGCCGCAGTACCGGTCAAGGAAGCGAGCAGGATGGCGGTCAAAATTGTGGTCTTCATTGTTCTGTCCTTTCGCTGGTATAGGCGCCTTGAATGCAATCCTAAGTTGTGCATATTGGCGCACTAGACCCGCGGATGCAGGTGAGGCGGTGGATCAGTCGTTGATGATGCCGCGCTGAACCAATGTCACAGTGTGATCGGCGTTGACCCTGTAGGTTTCGCGAATCTTGTCGCCATTGAAATTGAAATTGTGGAACAGGGTCGATCCTGCGGGGGCCTTCACGATATTGGCCTGCTTGCCTGCATAGGTAATCGAGCCTGGGATCGGTTCAAGCGCGAGGGCGGCAGACGCGCTAGCGAGTGCGGCGATCAGTGCGGTCGCGGCGATGATTCTCATGGTCTTGCTCCTGATTTTATCGGGTAACGAACTGTCTTGTTCGACAGAGCGGATGTGGCGCCTAGATCTGAAAATTCAATAGCAGATTGCGCGCAATCGAACTCTTCGGTTCTGCGCATTCCTTCAAATTTCTCTCTGAAGTGAAAATTTAAAGTAATGAAAACAATTGCATACGCGCACCATTCATGGCAATTTACATATGAAATATAATTATTGTTTTTGCTCCATTCACCTGTTTGTGACTGGAGCTGGGAGCAGCCAGGCCTTGGCGTGACGGGGCGTTTTGGGCCCGATCTGAATGTGCAGATGCTCAAAGCTTATGCAGCGAGCGCTGAAAAAATGCTTACAAAAATAACAACGTGGCTCTTGACCCGACGCGTTTCCGGGATCATAACAGACGCGAACCGTACCGTACGGTACTCGGAGAGCGTCATGTCGAGCGAAAGCAGTCAGAACACCGAATTCACCCCGCGCCAGAACGCTGTGCTGGCCGAGGCGTTGCGTTTGCTGGTCGAAGGCGGTGACAAGGCTGTGACGACGGCCGGGCTGGCCCGTGCGGCCAATTGTTCGAAGGAAAGCCTCTATAAGTGGTTCGGCGACCGCGACGGCTTGCTGTCGGCGATGATTTCCTACCAGGCCAGCAAGGTCCGCACTTTTGAGCGGCCGGGCGAACGGCTGACTGCGGCGAGCCTTACCGATCACCTCGAGGTGTTCGCCAAGGATCTGCTCGAAGTCCTGGCGGGTGATGTGTCGCTGGCGCTCAATCGTCTCGCCATCGGTCAGTCGAGCCGGGACGGATCCAAGTTTGGCACGCTGCTGCTGGAGCGCGGCCGCCGGCAGATCGATCGCCGGGCGCGGGCGCTGCTTGAGGCAGGGCAGCGCGATGGTCTGCTGCGTTTTAACGATGGCGAGGAAGCCTATCGCACACTGTACGGCCTGATCGTCAGCGATCTGCATGTTCGCATGCTGCTCGGCGATATGCCGCAGACGACAAGTTTCGGGTCTAGGGCCTCGAAGGCGGTTCACGCCTTCCTGATGCTTTACGGCACGGAGAGGATTTTAGCGGGTCTGGACGGGACTTCCCGTGCAAGCGCGCCGGTCAACAACATTCACCACAACTGACAAGCATAGGGAAGGATACAACAATGCGCGTTTATTACGATCGTGATGCGGACTTGAACCTCATCAAGGCCAAGAAGGTAGCAATCATCGGTTACGGTTCGCAGGGTCGCGCGCATGCGCTGAACCTGAAGGATTCGGGCGCCCAGAACATGGTCGTTGCTCTGAAAGCCGGTTCGCCGACCGTGAAGAAGGCCGAAGCCGACGGCTTCAAGGTCATGACGGTTGCTGAAGCCGCGGCCTGGGCCGACCTGATGATGATGGCGACCCCGGACGAACTGCAGGCCGACATCTACCGGGACGATATCGCCGGCAACATTCGCGACGGCGCAGCCATCGCATTTGCCCACGGCCTCAACGTTCATTTCGGCCTGATCGAGCCGAAGGCATCGGTGGACATCGTGATGATCGCACCGAAGGGCCCGGGCCACACCGTTCGCGGCGAATACCAGAAGGGCGGCGGCGTTCCCTGCCTCGTTGCCATTCACCAGAACGCTTCCGGCAACGCGCTTGAACTGGCTCTGTCCTACGCCTGCGGCGTTGGCGGCGGTCGTTCGGGCATCATCGAAACCTCGTTCAAGGAAGAATGCGAAACCGATTTGTTCGGCGAGCAGGTTGTCCTGTGCGGCGGTCTCGTCGAACTGATCCGTGCCGGCTTCGAAACGCTGGTCGAAGGTGGCTACGCACCCGAAATGGCGTATTTCGAGTGCCTGCATGAAGTGAAGCTGATCGTCGACCTGATCTATGAAGGTGGCATCGCCAACATGAACTACTCGATCTCCAACACGGCGGAATGGGGCGAATATGTCACCGGCCCGCGCATCATCACGGCTGAAACAAAGGCTGAAATGAAGCGCGTCCTGACCGACATCCAGACCGGCAAGTTCACCTCGGACTGGATGCAGGAATATCGTGCCGGTGCTGCCCGCTTCAAGGGGATCCGCCGCATGAACGACAGCCACCAGATCGAAGAAGTCGGCACCAAGCTTCGCGCCATGATGCCCTGGATCGGCAAGAACAAGCTGGTCGACAAGGCCCGCAACTAATCCGAGCGTTTCGACCGACGCTGTCCGTCGATTTCGTTCACTGAATTTCCAGCCGGGGGCCGCAAGGCTCCCGGTTTTTTTGTTGCCTGATGGGAGGTGATCTTTTGCTCGAAAATTTGACTTTTGTTCAAATGGATAGGAGTGAAGCCCGGAACTGCTGGGTTTTGTGTGGTGGATCTTGCGGATATGGTGCCAGGTCGGCATTTGCCTCTGCGTGAACAACGCATGTCTAAAATATTTGATTCAATTGGACCTACCTCCAAGAACATTAGCAATTTATATACCAGTGCTTCCTACACTTTATCGTTGTGCGAACCATGGGTGTTTCGCCATTTGCATCGGTTGGATGCATGGGGGAAGTTGGATGCCTATATTGAAAATCATGAGGGACTCCCGGGCTGAATCCGAGGCCTTGAGGCGCTCGCAGGCCGTGATCGAGTTCGATCTGGATGGCATCATTCTGACGGCCAACGAGAACTTCTGCATGGCGGTGGGCTATGCGCTGTCCGAGATCCGGGGCAAGCATCACAGGATGTTTGTTGATCCCGTTGAAGCGGCCTCGTCCGAATATTCTTCCTTCTGGCAGCAGCTGCGCAATGGGAAATTCGATCGCCGGCAGTATCGTCGTATCGCAAAGGGTGGGCGCGAAATCTGGATCGAGGCGTCCTACAATCCGCTGATGAAGGGCGGAAAACCCTACAAGGTGGTGAAATATGCCACCGACATCACCGCAGCCAAGATCCGCGCGATGGAAGACGACGCCAAGCTCAAGGCCTTGTCCGCATCGCAGGCGGTGATCGAATTTCAGCCGGATGGCACCATCCTGACGGCCAACGAGAATTTCTGCAAAGGTCTCGGCTACGGGCTTGCGGAAATTGTCGGCAAACATCATCGGATGTTCTGTGATCCGGCCTATGTCAAATCGGATGAGTACCAGGCGTTCTGGGCTAGACTGGCCAGCGGCGAGATCTTCTCCGACGAGTTTCGCCGTGTCGCCAAGGATGGGCGGGATGTGTGGATCCAGGCCAGCTACAATCCGGTGTTTGATTCGTCCGGCAAGGTCTACAAGGTCATCAAGTTCGCCACCGATGTCTCGTCACGGATGGACGCGATTGCGCAGTTGGCAGGTTCTCTGAGTGGTCTGGCAGACGGCGATCTGACCTGCAGTCTGGATCGACCTTTCGTACCGACCATGGAAAAGGTGCGCAATGACTTCAATGAAGCGCTGACGCGATTGAAGCAGACGATTTGCACAGTGACAACCAATGCGCGTTCGATCGCATCGAGCACTGGTGAAATCTCCGATGCAGCCAATCAGCTAGCGCGTCGAACCGAGGTGCAGGCGGCTTCGGTCGAGGAATCTGCCGCGGCTCTCGAGGAAATCACCACGACTGTGATGGAGTCGGCCAAGCGTGCGACGAATGTCGGAAAGCTTGTCGAACAGACCCGTGCCAATGCGGAAAAGTCAGGTGCTGTAGTTCGCGATGCGGTCGGCGCCATGAGCGAGATCGAGCAATCCTCGAAACAAATTTCCAGCATTCTCGGCGTGATCGATGAAATCGCTTTCCAGACCAATCTGCTGGCGCTGAATGCCGGGGTCGAGGCTGCAAGGGCAGGCGAGGCCGGCAAGGGCTTTGCTGTGGTGGCGCAGGAGGTGCGTGAACTCGCGCAGCGCTCGGGTAGTGCCGCCAAGGAGATTCGCCAGCTGATCAGCACCTCGGCGGCGCAGGTCAGTCGTGGCGTTGACCTTGTCGGGCAGACGGGTTTGTCGCTTGAGCAGATCTCCAGCCAGGTCGAGGATATCACGGTGAACATCCGGGCGATTATAGAGGCGACTGAAGAACAGTCCGGATCGCTGAAGGACATCAATAGTTCGGTGAACCAGATCGATCAATCGACCCAGCAGAATGCCGCCATGGTCGAAGAGACGTCGGCTGCCGCACACTCGCTATCGCGTGATGTCAACGGGCTGTTCCAGCTGGTTCAGCAGTTCAAGACAGCAACGTCCGTGCCGCAGCAAAGAGGACTGTATGCGGCCTGAAGCCAGCGTTGCCGGCACCCAACCGGTGTGTGAATTTCTAGAGATCCCGGGTGCCGATGCGGCTCCCGGGATCTGTCTTCTTGCGTTTTGACTATCAAAAAACATGATCAATTTCGCTTTTGCGTTTCTGGTAGTTTTACTCTTTTCAATGGCTTATTGCGGATTTTGCAAGATAGGTCAGTATTGTTGACATATCGTTGTTTTCATGTTCTCGTTGGATGTCGAAAAGAACATCCGAGGAAATACCCGTGCTCAATTGGGACCATATTTTTGCGACGCGCTCGTCGCGTATGCGTGCATCTGAAATCCGTGAACTGCTGAAGCTTCTCGATCGGCCGGAGATCATTTCGTTTGCCGGCGGGATTCCGGACCCGGCGCTGTTTCCGGCTGAGGCGTTCAGGGATGCCTATGCCGAGGTTTTTACCGGCGGAC
This sequence comes from Rhizobium sp. 18065, assembly GCF_902706095.1. Lineage (GTDB taxonomy): Bacteria > Pseudomonadota > Alphaproteobacteria > Rhizobiales > Rhizobiaceae > Allorhizobium. The sequence goes on along the minus strand of NZ_CACSJP010000002.1, from coordinate 392,233 downwards.
AGGCAAATGCCGCCCTACAGTATTCGGTTTCGGAAGGCTACAAGCCACTGCGCGAATGGCTGCAGGCGGACATGGCGCGGCTTGGCATCGGGTGCGGCATCGACAATATCTTCATCACCTCCGGCTCGCAGCAGGCGCTGGACTACCTCGGCAAGCTGTTCCTGTCGCCAGGCGACACGGCGCTCGTCAACTGGCCAACTTACCTGGGTGCCCTGCAGGCGTTCAACGCCTATGAACCGACTTACGACCAGCTCAGTCTTGGCAACCGCACGCCGGCGAGCTACGCGGCCGCTGCAGGCGGCCATGGTGGTGCAGTCAAATTTGCTTATCTCTCTGCCGATTTCTCCAATCCGACCGGCGAGACGGTATCGCTTGAAAACCGCAAGCGCCTGCTGGCTCTAGCCGATGAACTCGATATTGCCGTCATCGAGGATGCTGCCTATCAGCATCTGCGTTATGACGGCGAGCCGGTGACACCGGTCCTGGCGCTGGATATCGAACGCAGCGGCTCTATCGAAAACACTCGGACGATCTATTGCGGCAGCTTCTCCAAGACGCTGGCGCCGGGATTGCGCGTCGGCTATGTGGTGGCCTCGACGACGGTCATCCGCAAGCTGGTGCTGATGAAGCAGGCGGCCGATCTGCACTCGTCCTCGATCAACCAGATCGCCATCACCCATGTCGCCGAACGCCATTTCGATGCGCAGGTCGCCAAGATCAGAAACGCCTATAGCGCAAGGCGCGACGCCATGCTGGCGGCACTCGACAAATATATGCCGGCCGGCAGCAGCTGGACCCGGCCCGAAGGCGGCATGTTCGTCTGGGTGACCTTGCCGGAGGGAATGGATGGTGCCGAATTGCTGGCGCTTTCGGTGGAAACCGAAAAGGTTGCCTTCGTCCCGGGCCAGGCTTTCTTTGCCGACCGTTCGGGCGCCAATACGCTGCGGCTGTCTTTCTCCTGCGCCAACGAGCAGATGATCGACGAGGGCATCATGCGGCTGGGCCGACTTGTCGGCGGAGTGCTGGCCAAGGCCGCCTAATCATCCGGTTATGCAGTGAGAAGGCCCGGAGCCGCTGTCTCTCCATCCGGGCCTTCGCATCGTTGTTCGAATTCGGTCAGTCGGCCGCCAGGACGATGACCATGTCGTCCGGATTGAAATGCATCATCAGCGCCTTGGGCGGATTGACCACCACGCCGCCGAGGCGACGCGGGTCGGGGTCGGCATCGTTCTGCTTGCGGTAGCCGATGGCCACCTCGCCGCGGCGAAGGGCCGACAGCGTGACGGTGTAGAAGTTTACAGGCTTGTCGATCGTGACATAGTCCGAGATGGGACGCATGTAGATCTCCGAGCCGGCCTCATCGAGCAATTCGCCGAAAATGGCCGCCATATAGGCGTTCTCCGAGGCCTGGGCGAGCATCAAGCTGACCAATTTGTTGCTGACGACGAAGTCGTCGGCACGGGTCACTTCCGCCAGCTGGCGGTTGCGGATGTCGATCATCTCGCTGACGACGCTGATGTGTTTTCCGGCGCGCTCTGCGATCTGGCGCAGTTGCAGCAGGGTGATCAGCGTGTGTGTGTCCGCGGTCTGGGCGGCCATCGTGTCGCTGTAACCGAGCACAAGGACATGGTCGTAAGACGGGATATCCAGTTCGTTCAAGGTGCCGCGATGGCTGGTGTCGATCGATCTGGCGTCGACCGTCATGACATCGCGATCGATTTCCAGCACCGACACCTCATGGACGAAACCGGGCGTTTCAGCCGCGATCGTCAGGTGAGAACCGGGCGCCACATAGCGGGAGAGCTCGGTGGCGATGATCGGACCCCGGCGGTTCCAGCCAAGGATCAGTGTGCGTTCCGCCTGTTTTTCGCGGGCGAAAGGCGGCAGGATCAGGCTCTGCGCCACGGTCGTCTTGCCCGCGTCCAGTTTGATCGAGGCGTCATCCTCAGAGATGATGATCGCCTTTTCGCCGGCTTCGAATACGCGGTTCGGCGGCGGATTGAGGTGTACCGCACCACTTTTGTCGCAGATGCCGATCAGCGTGCTCGCCTGGTAGCTCATGACAGCCGTGCCGAAAGGTTTGCCGGTCAGTTCCGGCTGTTCGAGCGTATAGATTTCGCAGCCATCGAAATCGAGCAGTTCGGAATAGACCGCCGAGAGACCCGACTGGCGGCTCGTATGGACCACGATCCTGGAAATCAGGTCGTCGGCGAGGATGAGCTGCATTTCGCTGCCCCCGACGATACGGGCCACTTCGGCATTGGCCGCATCGCGGATTTCTGCTGCAATCATATAGGGTTCGGTCCGGCGCTTCGGATCGTTGACGAGGGCCAGCACAGACTTGATGACGCGGGAATCTGCATCGTCGTCTTCCGGCGACAGCACGATGATCGAACGTGATGTCTGGGCGTTGACGATGTCGAGGTCGTAGAGATCGGTCGGGTCGCCACTGCGGCAGATGATCCTGGTATTCTTCAGATCATCGACCTTGGTTGCGATCTCGTCCTCCATCTCCACCTTGTCCTTGTTGGCCATGATCACGATGCGCGGGTTGCGGCGGCTCTGGTTGGCGATCACCAGTTCGCTGATGATGTCGAAGATCGACGGCGACCAGTTGAGGATGATGGTGTGGTCGGCCTCCAGCACCCGCGAGCGGCCCTTGCGCAATTCGTCGAGTTTGTTTTCGAGGCCAGAACTGATGACGCCGATCAGGGCGGAGAAGACGAAGATGCCGGCGATGGTCACGACGAGTGAGACCATGCGGAACGACCAGCCGATATCGCCGCCCATGGTTCCGGCGTCCATGGTGCGCATCAGGGATTCCCATGCAGCTTCGATGAAGCTCACCGGTTCGCCGCCTTCCGGCGCGATGCCGGTCAAGGCGAGAAAGATACCTGCGAGCACGATGACGATCAGCGATATCAGCGCCAGCCATCCCATGAGCGCGATTGCGCCGGCTGCCATGCTCTTGTCGAACTCATACCGCAAGCGTGCGCGCCAATGGCTGCCTGTCTTCATGATACTGATTTTCCCGTGAAATTTCGTTTTCCAGATCGCAGTATTTGCCCGCGGCTGCAATCCTTGGATGGGTGACTTTGCCGCAGCCTACCCAACAAAAGTTCATTTAGTGTGGAAGCCGGGGGCGGAGATCCGGCGGGCGGGCGGCGCGGCTGTCATCCACCTGTCAAAGGCAGGCACTAAGGAGCGGTGACTTCTAGCAACGAGGATACCCGGATGAAAAAGCTCCTTTGCGCCTTTACCGCGCTTGTTTCCCTTAGCCTGATGGCTGGTTCGGTCAATGCCGCCAATCTCGTGCTTTATACCAGCCAGCCGAATGAAGACGCGCAGGCGACCGTCGACGGTTTCATGGCGGCGCATCCCGACGTAAAGGTCGATTGGGTCCGTGATGGCACGCCGAAGATTATGGCGAAGCTTATGGCCGAGATCGAAGCCGGAAATCCGGTGGCCGACGTGCTGCTGATCGCCGATACCGTGACACTCGAGCGCATGAAGCAGGCCGGCCAGTTGCTTGCCTACAAGTCGCCTGAAGCCGCCAATTACGATGCCAGCCTCTATGACGCTGACGGCGCGTATTATTCGACCAAGCTGATCACCACAGGCATCATGTATAACACGGCGGCGGGCATGAAGCCGACCTCGTGGAGCGACCTGGCGAAGCCGGAAGCCAAGGGGCTGGTGACCATGCCGAGCCCGCTCACTTCCGGGGCTGCGCTTATTCACGCCCAGACACTGGTGGGTGTCGACGGTCTGGGCTGGGACTACTACAAGGCACTGCAGGCCAATGGCGCGACCGCATCGGGCGGCAATGGTGCGGTGTTGAAGGCGGTTGCGACCGGTGAAAAGGCTTATGGCGTCGTCGTCGACTACATGCCGCTGCGTGAAAAGGCCAAGGGTGCACCGGTCGAGTTCGTCTTCCCGAAGGAAGGCGTGTCTGCCGTGACCGAGCCGGTCGCCATTCTCTCGAGCAGCAAAAATGCCGAGGCCGCCAAGCTTTTCGTCGACTACGTGCTGTCCGAACAGGGGCAGCAAGGCTTCCTCAAGCTCGGCTATATCCCGGCGCGCAACGGCATGGCGGTACCGGACGGCTTCCCGGCACGCGACACGATCAAGGTGCTGCCGATCAATGCCAGCGAAGCATTGAAGGCCAGCGAGGACGACCTGAAGACCTTCTCCGGTATTTTCGGCACCAATTGATCTCAGGTATGTCCTACTCTTCACAACAGATGAACAGCCAGCCTCGCTGGCTGTTCCCCTTTGTCGCTCTGCTCGTCTTCAGCCTGTGCGCCTTGCCATTGTTGCGTCTCGTTGTTGCCGGATTTCGTTCGATCTGGAGCGGCAAGGCTTTGGAACTGCTGCGCGAGCCGGCAGTCTGGCAGGCTGCTCTCAATACGCTCACGACGTCATTTCTCGGCATGATTGTCGCTATTATCATTGGCGCTTCGTTTGCGCTCGCCCTTGCCTTGACCGATATCCGGGCGAGGGGCGTGCTGGGCTTCCTGTTCATGCTGCCGACGATGATCCCGCCGCAGGTGACTGCGCTGTCTTGGGTCGGATTGTCCGGGCCGTCCAGTCCGCTGCTGAAGGCAATCGGCCTTGCGCCGCCGCTTGGAAGTCCGCAGCCGCTCTATTCGATCTATGGCATTGCCCTGCTGTTTGGCGTGCAGCATGCACCTCTGGTGTTTCTCTCGCTTAGAGCCGGTCTGCTGGCGCTGCCGCAGGAGGGCATCGACGCGGCCAGTCTTTCCGGAGCCTCGTCGCGCCAGGTGCTGCGCGATATCGTGCTGCCGCTTGCCATGCCCGGGCTCATTGCAGGGGCGGCCATCGCGTTTGTCTCGGGTGTCGGAAACTTCGGCATTCCGGCGATCCTCGGCATGCCCGCGGCGATCTACACGTTGCCGACGTTGATCTATGCGCGCTTCGCCAGCTTCGGTCCCAATACATTCGGCGACATTGCCATGCTTTCAGCGATGATCGCGATCCTTGCCATCGCTGGCCTTGGCCTGCAGGAACGGGTGTTGCGCAACCGGGAATATCGAACCATCGGCGGGACGGGTCTGACGGCGAGTTTCAACCTCGGTTTTTGGCGACTGCCGGTCGAATTGATATTGTGGCTGGTGTTGGTCGTTATGCTGGTGCTTCCGTTTCTGGCGCTGGTGGCCGGATCTCTGGTCTCGACCTACGGCGTTGTGTTTTCATGGCAGACTATTTCGGTGTCGGCCTATGAAGAGATCCTGCTGCGCCAGACCGTGACCCAGACGGCTTTCGTCAATTCACTGTTTCTCGCCGCATTGACGGCTTTCGGGCTTCTGATTTTCGGCGTCCTGACCGCCTATGCCCTGACGCACACAAAAAGCCGCTGGGCGGGACTGGTCGCGGCAATGATCGAGATCCCCTATGCGCTGCCGGGCGTCGTCATTGCCGTCGCCTTCATCCTGATCTTTGCCGCGCCCATCCCGCTTGTCGGCGTGACCCTGTACGGCACGCTGTGGATCATCCTGCTGGCCTATCTGTCCAGCTTTTTCGCCGTCGGCCTGAAGCCGATTATCAGCGCATTCCGTCAACTCGATCCGGCGCTGGAAGAAGCTGCACGGCTTTCGGGTGCCCGGTTCTGGCGGCGTCTCGCGGAGATACTTGTGCCGTTGATCGCACCCGCTGCCGGTGCATCGGTCATCCTGGTTTTCCTGATTGCCTGCAACGAGCTGACAGTTTCCGCGCTGCTCTGGTCCGCCGGCACGCAGACGCTGGGTGTTGCGATCTACAATCTCGATGACAGCGGCTCCTACGATCTGGCGGCAGCGCTTTCCGTGCTGGTGGTGCTGATGATCGTTCTGCTGATGTTGCTTCTCGAATGGATGGCGGCCTGGCTGCCAAGGGGTGTCGTGCCGTGGCGAAACTGATCCTGCATCAACTGACGAAGGATTTTGGCACCGGCCGGCCGGCTGTCGATGCCGTGTCGATGGAGATCCGCGACGGTGGCTTTCTGGCGCTGCTCGGGCCCTCGGGCTGCGGCAAGACGACGGTGCTGCGCATGGTCGCGGGCTTCGAGACGCCGACGGATGGCTCGATCCTGTTGGGTGAGCGGGTGATGTCGGATGCAGCAAGGGTCGTACCGCCGGAAAGGCGCAACATGGCCATGGTGTTCCAGTCCTATGCGTTGTGGCCGCACATGACGGTTGCCGAGAATGTCGGCTACCCGTTGAAGGTGCGCGGGGTGACCGGCGAAGGCTACCGAGCGAAAGTGCTGGAGGCTTTGCGATCGGTGCGGCTCGAAGCGTATGGCGACCGCCGCCCAGCAGCGCTTTCCGGGGGCCAGCGCCAGCGGGTGGCGCTGGCCCGCTGCCTTGTAACATCTCCGGATGTCGTGTTGCTGGACGAGCCGCTGGCCAATCTCGACCGCCATCTCAGGGGCGAGATGGAGGACGCTTTCCGCGAGTTTCATGCGCGCTCCGGCGCCACGATGATCTATGTGACGCATGATCAGGCGGAAGCCATGGCGCTGGCGACCGATGTCGCGGTGATGGCGGACGGCAAGCTGCTGCAGATGGCGGCGCCGGACGAGCTCTATGCGCGACCGGAAGGCCGGCGCGTTGGAGAGCTTGTCGGGCGCGGTGCCGTTCTGTCTGTCCGCGCCGCGGCAGGCGCTGCACGCGACTTCGACTGGCAGGCCGTCCAGCTGGCTTTGACGCGATTGGACAACGCGCCGTCCGTGGACCTTCTGGTTCGTCCGCAGGATGTCCATATCGGCGATGGTGGCTTGCCGGCAGTGGTGGAAAGCGTGGTCTTCGAGGGCGAGCGCTATACCGTGGGCTTGCGCCTCGGCGACGGTCAGTGCCTTCGGGTTCACTGGCGCGAGCGTCTGCAGGTTGGTGCCGTGGTGCCGGTCATCATTGCCGGCGGTTGGCGTCTCTGAAGTCTTTCTGCATCCGGCTGCTTGCGCTTTGCCGGTCGATGCATGGCCATCGTCGATCGTGCTGCGGTTCGGCAAAGTCCATCCGAAATCGGCTGCTGTGTCGCGCTGCCGGAAAATCTCTGCAATAAAGCTCGAAGGTCGTTCCCACAGATTCTCCTCCCGGCTCGAAAGGCTGCAATCGAGATGTCGCTGCGTATCGCAACCTTCAATATCGAGAACCTGATCGCCCGGTTCGATTTCACCGGCTTTCGCAACCAGTTGCGCTCAGACCGGGTGCTGAAACTCTTCGAGATCAAGACCGAGATCGGCTATCAGCAGTTGGAGGCGGCGCGGGTTGTGGCCACGACCGACGACACAAGGCAGCTTTCGGCGCTTGCGATTGCCGATACCGATGCGGATATCCTCTGCCTGCAGGAGGTGGACAACATGGAGTCGCTACAGGCGTTCGAGTATGGCTATCTCTTCCGCATGGCCGGGGCGGGCTACCGGCAGAAATACATTATCGAGGGCAATGACAGCCGTGGCATCGACGTGGCTGTGCTGATGCGCGAACAGACCCGCGGCGGCGAGCGGATCGAGCTTGTCGACATCAAGAGCCATGCTGCGCTCACCTACAGAGACCTGTCGCTCTACCATTCCGGCCTCGGGCCCAGTCTGCAGCCGGACAGCAAGATCTTCAAACGGGATTGTCTCGAGCTTGATCTGCGCATTGGTGGGCGGCCGCTGACACTCTATGTCCTGCACCTCAAGTCGATGAGCAATGGTCGCGATGGAGTCGATGGGCGGGAGAGCACCAGGCCGATCCGCGAGGCAGAAGTGAAGGCTGTGCGCCACATCATCGAAAATCGGTTTGGCAAGGATCATGTGGCCGAGACCAATTTCCTCATCTGCGGGGACATGAACGACTATCAGGAGCGCGTCGATGTGATCGGAGAACGGCGTCTCGGGTATCGGTTCGAGCCGGTCGGCGGGCTGAACAGCGCCCTCGACATCTTGTCCTCTGACGGATTTGCCGAAAACGTCATGCAGCGACGTCCTGTTCTCGATCGCTGGACGCTTTATCACGCGCGCGGGCCGGAAGAGCAGCATCTGTGCCAACTGGACTATATCTGGCTGTCGCCGGCGCTTGCGCGGGCCAATCCGACCGTCACGCCTGACATCATCCGCAACGGCCAGCCGTTCCGGACGCCATTTCCGCCGGGCCAGGAAATCGAGCGCTATCCGCGCGTCGGCTGGGACAGGCCGAAGGCTTCCGATCATTGCCCTGTCGCGATCACACTGCATGTGCCGTGAAGAGCCCGATATGATCGATGAGACCGGCCTTAAGGTCGATGGCACGGTGATGCCGATTCAATCCTATCGTCTGGCAGTGTTGCCGGGCATTCATCCTCTGGAGGAGGCGATGCGCGAAGCGGTCGCCGAGAACTGGGCCGTCGAGCATGCGGCCAATCCGAGGCTGTTCGATGGGCGAATGATCCTGCAGCACCGGATCCGGCTGAACGGGGCTGCGATCGAAGCCGAAGGTTATCTGTCATCGTTTTCCACCTTTCTGTGGTGGCGCAAGCAGCAGGACAGGTCAGGGGCCTGCCATCTGTTCGGCTATCCGGTTATCGCCTCGTCCGACGGTGCGCTGATTGCGGTGGAGATGGCGCCGCACACGGCAAATGCCGGACAGGTCTATTTCGCGGCCGGCTCGCTGGATGCCTCGGATGTCGTCGATGGCGTCTGCGATCTTGCCGGTAATATGCGTCGCGAAGTGCTGGAGGAAACGGGGCTTGATCTCAAGGAGGCGGCGACAGACGGTCTGGTCTATGCGAGTTACCGACCCCGCAGGCTGACGTTTTTCCAGATCTTTCAATTCGATGCTGTGGCGGATGATCTGATCGCGGCGATCAACATGTTTGCCAGCGAAGCCGAAGACCAGGAAATTTGCCGAGCCGTTGCCATCCGTGACGGAGACCACAAAGCGCATCGCTACAATGTCGCCATGCTTCCAATTCTCGACTGGTATTTCCGGTCGCGGCGGTGACGCCTGTTGCTTGCCTTGCGCGTTGCGCTGGGGCAGTGTGACGGGCCAAATGCGACCGACCGGAGATTGCCCGTGGCACGAAACTATTCCATCTATGACGTTTTCACCGACCGCAAACTTGCCGGCAATCCGCTGGCCGTGGTTTTCGACGGTGACGATCTCACGGATCAGGCCATGCAATCGATCGCGGCCGAGTTCAATCTTTCCGAAACTGTCTTTGTCCAGAAATCCGGCAATTCCGTACATGCCACACGCATCCGTATCTTCACGCCGGCGCGCGAACTGCCATTTGCCGGTCATCCGACAGTCGGTACCGCGATCGCGCTTGCGGAGCAGGCCTATGGCGATCAGGACGGCGGTCTCGATCTTGTCTCGGTGCTGGAAGAAAATGTAGGCCCGGTCCGCTGTGCGGTCAGGCTCAGACCCGGCGAGGCGAGCTTTGCCGAATTCGATCTGCCGCGGACCTCAAGCCGCTATGAGCTTCCACTCGACCGCCAAGGCATCGCTGACGCGCTTTCGCTGAAGGTGACGGCCATCGGCTTCGAAAACCACGTACCGGCCATCTGGGGAGCCGGTGTGCCGTTTCTGCTGGTGCCGGTCCACGACATCGCCGCTGTCGAAAGCCTGGAGTTCGATCCGCAACTGTGGGAGCGGACAGCGCCCTTGTGTGAGGGGCGCCTTACGCCTGCCTATGTGTACTGCCGCGGCGGGGTCCATCATGCGGCGAAGTTCCATGCGCGGATGTTCTCGCCCGACATGGGTATCACCGAGGATCCGGCCACGGGATCTGCCGTCGCTGCGCTGTCGGGTGCGATCTGGCAATTCGATGGATTGCCGGATGGCCATCATCCGCTGATGGTAGAGCAGGGCGTGGAGATGGGCAGGTCGTCCTACATCCATCTGCATATCGACGTTAAGGACGGCGCGATTTCGCGTGCTCGCATTGGCGGTCAGGCGGTGCGTCTCGCAGCCGGTAGCCTCGATCTTTGAAAAATAAAGGAAATTTCGGATTTCTGAAATTTTTTTGACCAAACAGCCAAGAATTTTCGTCTCGGCGCTAGACAAGGTTCGATATCCTGTTTATACGCCCGGTCACGCCTCCAGAACGGGGCGCGGCGGGTGATTAGCTCAGTTGGTAGAGCAGCTGACTCTTAATCAGCGGGTCGTAGGTTCGAGCCCTACATCACCCACCATTTTTCAATCTTTCCAATGGTTTGGATATGTGGTGACCCAAAGGTCGCCGGCGATTGAGACGTTCATGATCCTTTGTGTTGTGCATTGACAGCGATCGGCGTGAGCCGGTTCGAGTGGACCGCAAGGCGAGGAAATCAACGACCGATATCAGCGAAACGGCATTGGCAGCCGGCTAACGTTTTTCCATGATTTCCCCTGCGGTGCTGCTGCCGGTGCGCATCCGAGATGTTCCTTGCATGTTCCTGCATTTTGTCGGCCGTGTTCGCCTTCCGTTGCCATTTTCAGTCGTGTTTATGTTTGCTTGCCCTGTGGATAGCTGTGGATAACCTGCATAGCCGGCTCAGCGTTGAGCCGACTGCCTCGACTGCGGCAACACATAGGGAATGTGATTGGCAGGTAGGCGCCCGACTGTGCCGCTGATGCCGTAAACATCACGGATGATGCTGTCGTTGATGGTATCGCCAGGAAGGCCTTCGCAGACAAGTCGGCCTTTGTGCAGGATGGCAAGATGGTCGGCAAACTCTGCGGCAAGGTTCAAGTCATGCAGGATAGCGAGCACGATGCCGCCGGAACGGGCGAAGTCGCGGGCCAGTTCCAGGACGGAAATCTGGTGGCCGATATCCAGACTGGCCGTTGGCTCATCGAGATAGATCGCGCATGGCTTGCCGTTCGAGACAGGCGAGGGCATCTGCGCCAGCACGCGAGCCAGTTGCACACGCTGCTGCTCGCCGCCTGAGAGCGCGTTGTAACTTCTTGCCTCAAAGCCGCCAAGGCCGACACGGACGAGCGCCTGGCGGGCCGCAAGGCCGGGCTCGAGGCTGCCATGGGCGACCGCGCCCATGCGAACCACTTCCAGGGCGGTGAAGGGAAATGACAGGGCTGTCGATTGTGGCAGGACAGCCCGTTCCGCCGCCAGCTCGATCGGCGACAGGGCGGTCAGGCGGCGGCTATGATATATGACCTCGCCATGGTCGGGGTGCAACTCGCCGGAGATGGCCTTGAGCAGAGTGGACTTGCCGGCACCGTTCGGGCCGATCACCACGGTGAAGCGTCCCGGCGTGAGATCGAGACTGACTCGGTCGATGAGTGCGCGTCCGCTGCGAATGATGCTGATTTCTCTTGCCTGGATCATCTCACAGGTCCTCCATGCTCGAACGGCTTTTGCGGCCGAGCAAAAGCATGAGGAAAACCGGTGCTCCGAGGATCGCGGTGATGATGCCGATCGGCAGTTCGGCCGGAGCAACAACCGTGCGCGCGATGCTGTCGGCAAAGAGCAACAGCGAAGCGCCGCCAAGCGCCGAGGTTGGCAGCAGGAAGCGATGCGACGGACCAATGGCCAATCGGAGCAGGTGCGGGACGATGATGCCGACAAAGCCGATCGAGCCGGCGACGGCAACCGTTGCCCCACAGGCGGCCGCCACTGCGAGGATCGTCAACCGCTTCAGGCGCTGGACCGGTATGCCCATATGGAATGCCGCGGCGTCGCCGAGGACAAGCGCATCGAGACCCTTTGCGACGAAGGGGATGATCAGCATGACGAAGCCGACAAAGGGCAAAATCGCGAGGATCTTGGCGGTGCTTGCGCCACTCAGCGAACCCAGCGACCAGAAAGTGATGTCGCGCAGGGCGCGGTCGTCGGCCATGAAGATCAGCAGGCCGGTCGCAGCACCCGTCATGGCGGCGATTGCGATACCGGACAGGATCAGGGCTGTCGTCGACGTCTGGCCGTGACGTGTGGCGATGGCATACAGCAGGAACGTGTTGGCAAGGCCACCGAGGAAGGCCATTAGCGGCAGAAACTGCTCACCGAGCAGGGATTGCAGCGGGAAAAGCAGCGTCGGGCCGAGCACAATCGCGGTGACTGCCGCAAGTGCGGCGCCGGAGGTTACGCCGACAATGCCCGGATCTGCCAGCGGATTGCGGAACAGGCCCTGCATCATGGCGCCCGAGACGCCAAGCGCTGCCCCGATCAGCAGGCCGATGGCTGTGCGGGGCAGGCGTACGGCTTCGAGGATCAACAGGTTCTGGCTGTCGAGAGCGGCCGCATTGCCGCTCAGGTAGTCGAGCAGATGGGGCAGGCCGACGCCTGTCGGGCCAACGACGATTGACGTGAAGATGGCAAGCACCAGCAAGAGCGTCAGCGCGACCAGCATCAGCAGGCCGAGGGCGGAGCGGTCGCCGCTAACGGCGCCGCGACCGGCAAGAAGCGCCAAGGTGTTCACGGCTTTGTCGCCTCCGGGTAAAGCTTGCCGTGCAGTTCTGCGGCGGCGTCTGCTGCGCGGGGGCCGAGGCCAAGCAGATAGAGGCCGTCCATGGTAACGAATGCCTTGTTCCTGGCCGCAGGGCTCGACGCCAGGGCGGGCAGGGCGAATGCCTGTTCAGCCGTCAGATGCATGGCGCCACCGCTCATGACCAGCACGACGTCGGGTGCTGCCGCAATAACCGCTTCATCGGTCAGGGGCTTGTAACCCGAGACGGAACTGACGGCGTTCTCGCCACCGGCAAGCCGGATGATGGCATCAGCCGAGCTTTGCGACCCTCCGGCCATGACGCGGCCATTGGCAAGCGACAGGGCAAAGAGTACTTTTTTCTTGGTGGTTGTGGACGCGGTCTTTTCTGCCGTCGCCTTCAGCGTCGCCTCGACCTTGAGCGCGAGTTCGTCCGCCTTGTCCTTGCGACCGATCGCTTCGCCCACGGCGCGGATCTTGGCGGGAATGGCAGATGTATCCGGCGGGCTTGGAATGCTGATCAGTGTCAGGCCACTTGCCTTGAGAATGTTCATTGCATCGGCAGGGCCTGCACCTGCCTCGGCGATGATCAGGTCCGGCTTCTGCGACAGAACGCCCTCGGCCGAGACCTGGCGGACATAACCGATATTGGGCTTCTGGGTGGCTTCTGCCGGATAGCTGCTGGTCGTATCGACGGCCACGATCCGGTCGCCTTCACCCAGCGCATAGATGATTTCCGTCACCGTGCCGCCGATGGCGACGATGCGCTTGGCATCGGGCGATTGGGCAAGGGCTGCCTGCGGTGCAATTACCAAAACGCAGGCAAGAGAAAGGATGAGACGGCGGGGCAAAGGAACAGAACGCATGTTATCGCTAAACCTATGGTGCAAGGGGATCAGCAGCTTTCCGACTGACGTCGCCTCGCGCTGTTTCGGGGTGTGATGGCGCCGGGAATGCAGCGACAATTAACTTGACTTAGTTACACAAGTTTATCTAGGAAGGCAACAGATTGCAGGCTAGATGCTGCGTTGGTGAGATCTGGAAATGAGCTCCCGATGGCGATTTTCCTGTATCGCGCCGCGTTCATTTTCGATCGAGAGGATCAGTCACATGTATATTGCCATGAACCGTTTTCGCGTTGTGCCGGGCTTCGAAGAGGCCTTTGAAAACCAGTGGCTTTCGCGCCAGGCGCGGCTGGCTGAAGTGCCCGGCTATGTTGAGTTTCACATGTTGAAGGGCGGCAAGGCCGAGGATCACACGCTCTATGCCTCGCACACTGTGTGGGAAAGCCATGCGCATTTCGTCGGCTGGACGCAGTCGGAGCAGTTCCGGGCAGCTCATGCCCGCACTGGCGAGAGCAAGGTCCAGTATCTCTCGGGTCCGCATTTCGAAGGATTCGACGTGATCATCCACGAAGATCATACCGGCAAACGCGCCGAAGTTGCTGCGTGAGCGCATGATGGATACGTCTCTTCAATCGACCAATGATCGCGCCGAGCGCGCGCTTGCCGCTCTTGCGGAAAAGCCGGAAGGCGTCATCGAGCAGATCGCCGCTCAGGCCGATGTGTCTCCGGCGGATGTGCTCTCCGTGCTGCCGGCGGGCGCTGCCGTGCTGGTGCCGGCCGCGCGCTGGGATGCCGTCTGGAAAGACATGACCGGCTGGGGCGAAATCCTGCTGATCGTGCATACCGATGACATCGTGCTGGAAGTGAACGGCGCACTTGTCGACGGCAGCGAAGGCCATGGCTGGTTCAACATCCATGGCGACAGCCCGATCGGTGGGCATATCCGCAAGGATCGTTGCGTGAACATCGCATTCGTCGATCGTGGCTTCCATGGCCGCCGGTCGTGCTCCGTCTGGTTCATGAATGGTGACGGCAAGGCCATGTTCAAGGTCTTTGTTCGCCGCGACAAGGATCGTGCACTGATCGAAGATCAGGTGCTGCGCTTCGAGGCTCTTCGGGTCGCCGCAGCATTCTAACGGTTGATAGTTTTACGATGGCCGGTGGAGTGATTTCTCCGCCGGCCTTTGTCATTTAAGCTGTTCTTTCTTTTGCCTATAACTGGTTCTATGGTCCCGCCGATTTCTCATTCAGGCTAGGGATTTGCATTGATCCGACTTCGATACGGCTTCTTTTCCATTGTTCTTACGCTCGCAGCGGCTGTTTTGCCGCCGCCCGATTGCCATTCAATGGCGGCGCACGCCCAGACACAAGAGCAGACGCAACCGGGTGTGCAGGCTCCTGCAGCCGATGCGGCGGCCCCGGTGGCCACGCCCGCAGAGGCTGCGCCGATACCGGCAGCAGCGACCGCACCTGCCGTCGCAACAACGCCTGCTGTTGTGCAGCCAGTTCGGGATGAAAAACTGGCGAAAGCCGATTCGCAAATCGAGCAAGCGCGCAAGCGGCTGGAAAGCCTGAACAATCAGGTTGAACAGAACAAGCAGGACGATCGCGTTCTGGCCGATCTGAAAGTCCAGGCCGATGGCATGGTCCGCGACCTTCTAGCCATCTCCGTCGATCTCAGGCCGCGGCTGAACGATATCCAGACCCGCTTGACCGAACTGGGAGAGCCGCCTGCTGAAGGACAACCGGCGGAAGCTGCGGACGTGACGGAAGAGCGCAACCGACAGAACGCCGCTCGCTCGCAGATCAATGCGCTGACCGGGCAGGCCGAGGATCTGTCGATCGAGGGCAAGTCGCTTGCAGATCGAATCACGGGTATCCGGCGCGCAATCTTCACCGATCAGCTTTTCGAACATACCGAAATCAACGCCCAGGTCGCGGCAGAGGCAGTAGAATCCTTCTCCGCGGATGTCGAACGCGTTCACCGAAGTATCGTCAGCTGGATCGTGTTCGTGTTGAAGTTCAAGACGGTGCCGTTCGCGATCACGGTCTTTCTTTCGGTGGTGCTGGCGTCTGCGATGCTGTTCATCGAATATCGCCTGTTCGGTTCGCTGATCCGCAGAGACCCGATGGTCGACAACCCGAACTACATGAGCCGCTTGTCGGTGGCCTTCTGGTCAACGATCCTGCCGTCGCTTGCGTTCGGCTTTTTCCTGGTAAACACCTATTTCCTTCTCGATACGTTCAATATCCTGAGACCGGACATAGCACCGATCGTCAGTTCGATTTTCGGCTTCATTGGATTGGTCTTTTTCGTGTCGATGATCTCGCGGGCAGCACTTGCGCCGCGAGCGCCGAATTGGCGTCTCGTCAAACTGTCCAATGTCGGCGCACGTGACCTGACGATTGCGATCTTCCTGATGGCCCTGGTGAACGGCCTGGATTATGTCCTGGCGGTGATCAGCGAGGCGTTCAGCTCTCCGGTTGTGTTGACGGTGATGAAGAGCCTGATCTCGTCGCTCACAGTCGGCCTGTTGTTGTTCATCGTTTCGTTCCTGCGCCCGGTGCTTGCCGAAAGCGGCAACCCGTTTGACAAGGGGAGAGCGTGGCCACGCAGCGTTTCCGTCACGTTCCGGCTGGTCGGGCTGCTGCTGATCTTCGCGAGCAGCATCGGTTATGTCGGCTTTGCCCGCTTCCTCGCCACCCAGATCGTCGTTGCCGGCGCGGTGTTGGCGACCATGTATATCGGTATCCTCTCCGGCAAGGCGATCTCCGCCCCGAACCAGTTCGGCGACACCCGGATCGGGCAATATGTGGCGAACCGCTTCCGGCTTGGCCCGGTGGGGCTCGATCAAAGCGGTATCGTTGCCGGCCTGTTGATTTACGCCTTTGCGCTGATCCTGGGTATTCCGCTGATCCTGATGTCATGGGGTTTCCAGCCCCGCGACATTCAGTTGTGGCTCTACAATCTCTTCACCGAGGTGAATGTCGGCACGATCCGCATTTCGATCTTCGGCATTCTCGGCGGTGTCCTGCTGTTTGCGCTGGGTCTGGTCGTTACACGATGGCTGCAGAAGTGGCTTGACGGCAATGTCATGGCGCGGTCGCATGTCGATCCGGGTGTGCGCAATTCGGTGAAGACCGGTATTGGTTATCTCGGCACGGCACTGGCCGGGATCGTCGGGATATCGGCTGCCGGTATCGACCTGTCGAGCCTGGCGCTGGTCGCAGGCGCGCTGTCTCTCGGCATCGGTTTCGGCTTGCAGAACATCGTGTCGAACTTCGTCTCCGGCCTCATCCTGCTGGTGGAACGGCCATTCAAGGTCGGCGACCATGTCTTGACCGGGACGACGGAAGGCATCGTCAAGCGCATCTCTGTTCGGGCAACCGAGATCGAGACCTTCCGCAAGCAGTCGATCATCGTGCCTAACTCGGAGCTGATCAATGCGCCCGTCGGCAACTGGACGCACCGCAACCGCATGCAGCGGTCGGAAATCCCGGTGAGCGTCGGCTATGAGGCTGATCCGCAAGAGGTGATCGATTTGTTGCTCGACATCATCAACACGGTGCCGCAGGTTCTGCGCAATCCCGAACCGCATGTCGAATTTCTTCGCTTCGGCGCCTCGTCGCTCGACTTCGAACTGCGCTTCCATCTTGCCGACATGAACGACGGCCTTGCGATCCGGAACAGTGTGCGGATGGAAGTCCTGCGGCGGTTCCGTGCCGAAGGGATTTCGATGCCTTATCCGCATCAGGATGTGATGCTGCATCTGAGCGGCAGCGACCGCAGTGCCTTGCTGCGACGCAATCGCGGCAAGGAAGCGGGACGACAGCTTGACGAGAGCGAATTGCATGGCGGGGCGGATGATGACAAACTCCTGCCATGAATGCCTCATTCAGGCGCCATTCAGGGGGAATGCGTCAGAAGAGGGGTAAGGCCGCGGGGAAGAACCTTCCTGCTAGCGGTCATGCGCAACAGAGGGCGGGGTCTTGAACCCCACGACCGAAATGATCAGACTTCTGGCAGTGGGTGGCGTGCTTTTCTCTTTGACCCCGGCTCTGGCCGGTGTTGCCGCAGCGGCTTCGATCAGCAATTCCGGCACGTCTTCGATTGTGCTGATCGTGGTGGAGAACGGCAATCGTGCCGAAGTTTCGCTCGACGCCGGAGGCTCGGATTCGATCTGCCCGACAGGTTGCTTCGTGACGTTGCCAAATGGCGACAGGCTTGGCCTTGCCGGCGGTGAAACCGTCGATATCAAGGACGGTATCGCGACGATCAAGTGAAGTCGCCGGGACGGGCGTCTGCGTGGTGTGTACTGGCAGACGAAAACCGTTCTGCGTGTTCGTCAGCGATCTTGCGCAAGTACGATTGGTTGTCGAAAGGTCAGACTTCCGCATTGCTTAACTATCGTCTCGCGTTGCTGCCTTAAAATGGCCAAATTAACGGTTCCGCAAATGATCACTGCTAAATGGCTAAGTGTTGAATAAAACACAAAAAGGCGAGTCATGGCAGTTCTAGGTATTTCCGGGATGCAATATTCCGGGGAAACATTCCCCGATGTCCGCATCATTCTCGGGGAAGATTCCAACGTCTTCACACAGATGATCAGCCAGCGCCTGAAGGAGTTGATGGGCGTCGATATCGAGATCTGCAGAACTTTTGAAGACATGCAGATGGCCAATGAGCTCAATGACGAGCCAGTCGTACTTGCAATCTCGAACATCAATCTGCCCGGCGCCGAGAATGGCGAAGCGCTCGAATACATGATCGATTGCAATATCCCGACGATCGTCTTCACCGGGACATTTCACGACGAAATCCGGGAAAAGCTGCTGGCCAAGGACATTGTCGACTATATCCTCAAGGACAACGTCTTTGCCGTCGATATGTTGGCTGAATCGGTCTACCGGTTTCTGACCAATCACCGGCACCATGTGCTGATCGTTGATGACAGCGCCACCGCACGTGCTCTGCTCTCCAGCCGTCTCAAGCGCTACAACTTCCGTGTCAGTCTTGCAGATAGCGGTGCCAAGGCGATCGAGATTCTGAAGTCCAATCCTGATATCGGCCTCGTTGTCACCGACTACAACATGCCCGACATTGATGGTTTCGAACTGACGCGGCGCATCCGTTCCGTTCGGGGTAGTCACGAATTGCGGATCATCGGCGTCTCGTCGTCCAACAACCGCCTGCTCTCGGCACGTTTCCTCAAGGTTGGCGGAAACGATTTCATGCTCCGGCCATTCATTGACGAAGAATTCTACTGCCGGGTTAACCAGAACCTTGATACGCTGGTACAAATCAGAGCGGCGCAAGCGCGCAACAAGTAGGCGCTGGGCCAAATTCGCGTTGAACAATCGGCAGGCGGGAACCCGGTTCCACGCCTGTCGCTGGTATTGCAGGTCGTTATGTTTAATTCATTTGCTAGTCGCATGCCTGACCATGCCGTTCGGCCTGCGTCGCGAAACAAGGCCCATGTTCTCGTCATCGAGGACTCACGCTCTCTTTCCTCAATCTTATGTCATCGGTTCGAGCACGAGCTTGGATATCAGGTAACCCATTGCGCGACCGTCAAATCGTTCGAGGCTGCTATTGCAACGGATGTATTCGATATCGCTGTTGTCGATCTGAACCTGCCGGATTCGTATGACGGGCAAGTGCTGGATCAGGTCGTTGCGCTCAATGTCCCGGCTGTCGTGTTTACCGCGGATTTCAATCGAGACATGCGCGAGCGCCTGCTCGAGCGCGGCGTTGCCGATTATCTGATCAAGGACAATGAACGTGCGATCGACATGGTCGTCGAGTCGATCGATCGCATCCTGTCAAATCGAAATGTCGGCGTTCTGGTTGTCGATGACGTGGCATCGGCCCGGGCGATGCTTGTCGATCTGCTGCGCGTGCAGAAATTCCAGGTCTATGATGCAGCGACCGGGGCTGAGGCACTGACGGTGCTGGCCGACAATCCTCACATCGAACTGGTGATCACCGACTACCATATGCCCGATATGAACGGCTACGAGCTGACGCGTCGCATACGGCGGCAGCATCACAGCGATCGCTTGCGCATCATCGGAATTTCCTCGTCCTCTGATCGACTGCTGTCGGCAAGCTTCCTCAAGGCTGGCGCGAATGACTTCGTTTACCGCCCCTATGTGGTGGAAGAACTGCAATGCCGGATACAGCACAATATCGAGACACTGTCGCAGTTGCGGCAGTTGCGCTATGCAGCCTTCAGCGACTATCTGACCGGATTGCGCAACCGGCGTTATTTCTTCGATGAAGGACCGGCACAGGTGGCGAGCGTTCGTGCCCGCGCTGAGCCGTGCAGTATCGCCATGCTCGACATAGATCACTTCAAGAAGCTCAATGACAGCTACGGCCACGAGGTCGGTGATCGGGTGCTGAAGGCGGTGGCCGGGCGGCTGAGCGTCATGCTCGACGGAACCGGGCACATGCTGGCTCGCCTGGGCGGGGAGGAGTTCAGCGTTCTTCTGCTGGGCCTCGATGCCAGCGCTGCGGCGGCATTTTGCGAGAGTTTGCGTGAGGACATCGCGCAGATGCGCGTTGCGCTCGACGATTCGGAGCTTGGTGTCACCGTCTCCATCGGCGTCGCGGAGATTGCCGAACACGAGAGCTTCAGCAACTATCTGAATGCTGCGGACCAGTTGCTGTATATGGCCAAGGGCCTCGGTCGGAACCGGGTTTATTCGGAGAATATGCTGGTCAGCGGATAAGTTGGTGTCGGTAAGCCGTGGCTGTCACTGGTAACTGGGTATTCGACACCTATATTCAGCCAGCCGATAGCAAAAGCGAGTTCTCCGCCAATGGCGCCAATCATTTCCATTCGTTCCCTGTCCAAGACCTATTCCAATGGCTTCAAAGCACTCGACAATGTCAGTCTCGATATCGAGGAGGGCGAAATCATCGCACTGCTCGGGCCGAACGGTGCGGGCAAGACAACGCTGATTTCAATCGTCTGCGGCATTACCAATCCGTCGAGCGGGCAGGTGCTGGTTGATGGCCACGATGTGGTCAAGGATTTCCGCAAGACGCGCGGTGAGATCGGTCTGGTGCCCCAGGAGTTGACAACCGACATGTTCGAGACTGTCGTCAACACGGTCAGCTTCTCGCGGGGACTGAACGGCAAGAAACCGAACCCTGCACTGGTCGAGTCACTCTTGCGGGAATTGACGCTGTTCGAGAAACGCAACAATGCGTTGCGCGAGCTTTCCGGCGGCATGAAGCGGCGCGTCTTGATTGCCAAGGCATTGTCGCACGAGCCGCGCATCCTGTTTCTCGACGAGCCGACGGCCGGTGTCGATGTCGCGCTGCGCAAGGATATGTGGCAGCTCGTGTCGCGCTTGAGGCAGACCGGTGTGACGATCATCCTGACCACGCACTATATCGAAGAGGCGCAGGAAATCGCCGACCGTATCGGCGTGATCAACCGAGGAAAACTGTTGCTGGTCGAGGACAAGGATGCGCTGATGCGCAAGCTCGGCAAAAAACATCTGGCTATCCAGCTTCATTCGCGGCTTGAAGAAATTCCTGCAAGCCTTTCTTCCTGGAATCTAAATCTCAGTGAAGCGGGCGACCAGCTGATCTACGACTACGAGCTTGGCAGCAATCACGGAGCGATTGCCCGCCTGCTGCAGGATGTTGACGCCGCGGGCATCGGTTTCGACGACCTTTCGACGCGCCAGACCTCGCTTGAGGATATTTTCGTCTCGCTGATCGGAGAAGCTGAATGAATATCGAGGCGATCAAATCCATCTACTATTACGAGATGGCGCGCACCCGGCGGACCCTGCTGCAGAGCGTGATTTCGCCGGTTCTGTCCACGGCACTCTATTTTATCGTCTTCGGCGCGGCGGTCGGCTCGCGCATGCAGGAAGTCGACGGCGTGCCCTATGGCGGCTTCATCACGCCTGGACTGATCATGCTGACGCTGATTACCCAGTGCATCTCAAACGGATCGAGCGGGATCTATTTCCCGAAGTTTACCGGCACCATTTACGAGATCCTGTCGGCGCCGGTGGCGATGAGCGAAATCCTGATCGGTTATGTCGGGGCAGCGGCCACCAAAGGCATGATGATCGCGCTGATCATTCTGGCGACAGCGGCCTTCTTCGTCGATCTGTCGATCGCACACCCGCTGCTGATGCTGTTCTTCATGCTGCTAACCGCGGTAACGTTCAGCCTGGCCGGTTTCATCATCGGTATCTGGGCGAAGAATTTCGAGCAGCTGAGCCTTGTTCCGATGCTGGTGGTGCCGCCGCTGACCTTCCTTGGCGGTACATTCTATTCGGTCAACATGCTGCCGCCGTTCTGGCAGACGATCAGCCATTTCAATCCGGTGCTTTATCTTGTCAGTGGCTTCCGCTGGAGCTTTTTCGAGGTCTCGGACGTGCATCCGCTTTTGAGCCTTGGCATGGTCAGCCTGTTCCTGCTGCTCTGCCTCGGATTTCTCGCCTGGATCTTCAAAACGGGCTACAAGCTGCGGCCCTGACGTCCTCAGTCGCGGAGCCGCAATTCATCGGTCTGCATCTGCAGCGATCCAAGCGTCGAGAGAAAGCTCATACCGAGCAGGCTCTGGTCGAGCCTGCCTTCCTCCAGAACCACGCCTTCGACATTGGTGCGGGTGATCGGTCCAAGTCGGATTTCAGGGATGCGGACTGGGGCGGCAGATGCGCGGCCATTGGCCGTCATCACCGTGCGGGTGAAATTGATGGTTGCCGGATCAATGCCGATGCGCACGGCATCTTCAAAGCGCAGGGCAACCGAGCTGGCGCCCGTGTCGATCAGAACCGGTACGGAGACAGGGCCGACGCCGATGGTGGTTTCAAAGTGACCGCCCAACGATTTGTGCAGGACGACTTCGGTCGAACCATCTGCTGTCGCCACGGTGACGGCCCTGCCGGGCATCAGGCCGGCCAGTACCCGCTCGCCAACGGCACTGAAATCATTGCGATAGAGATAGCCCGTTACCAGCACCATGGTGATCAGTACCCATATCGCCAGTTGCCTGGCGCTCTGACCAAGCGAGCGGCGGCTGGCGACGATACCAGCGGACAACATCAGCATGATCGGGAGGGTCGCGACGAGGCTGCCGAAATCATCGTTGCTGATGCCGAAACTCTGGCCAGCGTCATGATTGAAAACCAACACGGCGAGGCCAAATCCGAGAATGGCCAGAACAATGATCAGCCGCATCAGCCGGTCTCGCGCTCACGTGTCATGCGGGTGCGGCGGGTTTCGCGGCGGGGCTTTCTTTCGACCGTCTCCAGTCGTGCCGGAAGCGATGCCATGATGTTGCGGCGCTCCGCGTCGGAATAGCCAATCCAGGCGCCGATTTCGTCGCGCGTGCGGCCGCAGCCGAAACAATAGCCGGTCTTGTCGTCGATCGAACAGATCAGAATGCAGGGTGATTCCATCGCGGCCTTCCAGTCGGTCCCTTTATATCGGTTGCCTAAAGGGCGATGGCAAGAGTGACGAGGAAGCCGATCTCGGCAAATTGCTGGCACGCGCCGATGGTATCGCCGGTTTGGCCCCCGAGTCTCTGGCGGATATGAGCGGTGAAGCCATAGCTGAGAATGCCGGAGGCAATCAGGGCGGTCAGCAGCGCGGCAAGGGGCAAAGCGAGCCAGCCGAGCGCGATGGCCAGTGCGCCGCCCAGTGCAAGCGCAAGATTGGCCACGGGAATGCCGGGCGCACCCGCACGCGATGCTACGCCATCGGTCCGGGCTGTCGGGAGCATGGACCAGTGCCACACCATCAGTCCGCGGCTGAGACTTGCTGCGGCCAGCCACGCGGCGATGGCCGGGGCGACGGCAGGGGCGATGGAGCCGGGGATGCACAGCGTCGCAAGCGCCGTCGTCCTCAGTGCGATCGACAGGATCAGGGCCAGGGCACCATAGGTGCCGATGCGGCTATCCTTCATGATCGTCAGGGCCTTGTCGCGATCATGTCCGCCACCAAGGCCATCGGCGGTATCCGATAGGCCATCCTCATGCAGCGCACCAGTGATGACGACATGCACCGCGATGGTGAGCAAGGCCGCCAGGGTGGGAGCGGCGCCGAGCGTGAGGGACAGTGCCAGAATGCAGGCGGAGGGCAGCGCGATCAGCAGGCCGGCAAGCGGGAATGCGGCTGCCGTTTTTGACAAGGAACCGTCATGGCCGGCGAAGAAACGATCGGGAACAGGCAGGCGGCTCAGAAAGGAAATTGCCCTTGCCGTCTCATCGATGTAGGCGCGCCAATCCAGCATTTATCGTCGTCCAGTGCATTGGCGACCGCATCTGCCGCTTTTTAAGTTGAGACGGGTGCCTGTGGCCAGTATGAGAGAGGCCACAAAGCCTGATTTGCTGGAAGATTACAAGGAAGCTCGCCCCATGACCGTTACCGGCCTGCCATTCGACGATTTCCGCGCCCTGTTGCGCGATCTGCCGGGACCCAACACCGCCGCACTGGTTGCCGCGCGTGACCGTGACCGTCAGTTGACCAAGCCGCCCGGAGCGCTGGGACGGCTTGAGGAAATCGCGATGTGGCTTGCCGCATGGTCTGGCCGGTCACCGGCTGTCACCCGTCCGCTGGTCGCAATCTTCGCCGGCAATCATGGTGTCACCAAACACGGCATCACGCCATTTCCGCCTTCGGTCACCCAGCAGATGGTCGAGAACTTTGCAGCCGGCGGTGCGGCGATCAACCAGATTTGCGTGACCTATGACCTGGGGCTGAAGATCTTCGATCTGGCACTCGACTATCCGACAGGTGACATCACCAGCGAGCCGGCCTTGTCCGAGCGCGATTGCGCCGCCACCATGGCCTTCGGCATGGAAGCGATTGCCGGCGGCACGGATCTGCTGTGCATCGGCGAAATGGGCATCGGCAACACGACGATCGCCGCTGCCATCAACCTCGCGCTCTACGGCGGTGAGGCCGAAGACTGGGTTGGGCCGGGCACGGGTTCGGAAGGCGATGTGCTGCAGCGCAAGATCGCAGCCGTCAAGCAGGCCGTCGCATTCCACAAAGAGCATCTGAACGATCCTCTCGAAATCATGCGCCGTCTCGGTGGTCGTGAAATTGCGGCCATGGCGGGTGCAATCCTTGCCGCGCGCATGGAGAAAATTCCGGTTCTGATCGACGGCTATGTCGCGACGGCCGCGGCCTCTCTCCTGAAGGCTGCCAATCCGACGGCGCTCGATCATTGCCTGATCGGTCACGTCTCGGGCGAGCCTGGCCACCTGAAGGCCATCGAAAAGCTTGGCAAAACGCCGCTTCTGGCGCTTGGCATGCGGCTGGGCGAGGGGACCGGGGCTGCACTCGCTGCCGGCATCGTCAAGGCTGCGGCCGCCTGCCATTCCGGCATGGCGACCTTCGATCAGGCCGGCGTGAGCAACAAGACCCATGGCTAAGCAGAAGAAGGTACAGGCGGCACCGGAGATCCTTGCCGCAGAGATCATCGAGAAGAAAACCGGCATCGCGCATCTCTTTGCGGCCGGTCAGTATTCCTCGCAAGGGTTTCGCCGACTGATCGGCGAAGCCGCCTTCCGACATGAGCTTCTGGCTCTGGTTGTTGGCATGGGCATGTTCGCACTCGTTGGCGCGACCGCGCTCGAGTATCTCGGTTTCCTGATCCTGATGTTGCTGATGTTTTGCGTGGAAGCGTTGAACACGGCGATCGAGGAGCTCGTCGATCGGATCTCGCCGGAAATCTCGACCGTCGGGCGCAATGCCAAGGATCTGGGATCGTTTGCGGTCTTCTGCCTGATCGTCGCCAATGCGCTGCTGGTCGGTTACGTCATCGGCTCTCGCCTGATCGGCTATCTCTGATCAGGCGAATTGACGGCGACGGGGTTCGACAGCCTTGGCATCGCTAACGGCCGGAATGCTTTCCAGCACGCGGCTCGATGGCAGGATGGCGATGACTTCGGTGCCTTCGCGCAGTTTCGATTTGAGCTTGAATTCGCCGCCATGCTTGGCGAGGATCGCCT
Source organism: Rhizobium sp. 18065 (assembly GCF_902706095.1). GTDB lineage: Bacteria > Pseudomonadota > Alphaproteobacteria > Rhizobiales > Rhizobiaceae > Allorhizobium. The sequence goes on along the minus strand of NZ_CACSJP010000002.1, from coordinate 367,012 downwards.
GAACGATCGGTAGTCCGAGACCGGTGCCCTGTTCGGCGCTCTTGATTGCGATCGAGCCCTGACCGAATGCCGAGAGCACGACGGGAATTTCGTTTTCCGGAATGCCGGGACCGTTGTCGCGGATGGAGACATACTGGCCGCCGCCAGCCGTCCAACCGGCCTTGACGATGATCTCGCCGCCCTGGGGGGTGAATTTCACCGCATTCGACAGCAGGTTCAGGACGACCTGACGCATGGCCTTTTCGTCGGCCCAGACGGAGGGCAGCTGCTGTTCGAACTGTTCCTCGATGCGGATATTCTTCGATTTCGCCCTGAGCTGGATCATGCCGATGCCGTCTTCGGCGAGTTCGAGAAGCGAGACAACCTCTTCGCTCAGTTCATACTTGCCAGCTTCGATGCGCGACAGGTCGAGGATCTCGTTGATCAGTTCCAGCAGGTGCTTGCCGGAGCGGTGAATGTCACCGGCGTATTCCTTGTAGAGCGGGTTGTTCAGCGGCCCGAGGATTTCGGTTGCCATTACCTCCGAGAACCCCAGAATCGCATTCAGCGGCGTACGCAGTTCATGCGACATGGAGGCGAGGAAGCGCGACTTGGCCATATTCGCCTCTTCGGCGCGGCGACGTGCCTCATCGGACAGCGACTTTGCGACTTCCAGTTCGGCGATCAGATCGTCTTTTTCGGTCTGGAAGGAAAGCAACTTCAAATTCGCCTGATGCAGGCGATTGGTGATGTAGATGAAGAAAATCAGTGCTGTGGTGAAGACAGCCGTCAGGCCGAGGTCGAGCATCTGGCGACTGGTCAGGGAAAGATAAACGAGAGCTGCAACCGTCGGAAGGAAGCCGAACAGGACAGCCTGACGCAGCAGCATATTGGCCATTGCCGTGATCGACAGGGCGAGCAGCAGGACGGCACCCTTGAAAAACACAAAGCCGCTGCCACCGCAGGTGGCGCATTGCTGGGTGGCAAAGATTGCCCATGAACAGCCCATGGCGACCTGACCTGCCAGTAGGAATTGACGCCAGCGTTTTTGATTTTCCGGCGTGATGACCGCCTTGGAAGCGCGTTTGACGAGCAGGATGCAGAGCGCATGAATGCTGAGCGCGAAGATCGCCCAGAGGAAGAGACGCGGTTCTGCTGTTAGGTATGTGCCAAACCCCGTGACGAGCAACAGGATGGCCGGCATCACGGCGGCGCCTTGTAGGGTCGCAGACAGGTGCATTCCCAGGATTTCGACATCGAATGCGGGAGACACGCCCTGATCCGACTGCAGGCGCTCACGGGTAGTGCGCACGGCTTTCGCCGCTGCCCGGCTGTGGTGGGAGCGCGTCAGGTCGACAATGTTCTTGTCGGTGGATGTGGATACGCCGTTACTCATCACTGGGAAGATTTTCTACCGCTGACTGAGTCGAGCTTATCGGCCATTTCTTAAGAAGATCCTGTCATGGAAGGATTTGTTTGCCATATGTGCAAAGGATTCGTTTTCGAAATGGGAGAGAATGTGGCGGTGTCCAGACGGTGGTTGCGTGATGCCGTTGTCGGTCTGTGCATGCTGGCATTGGCGTTGCTCATCATTGCGAAACTCGAGCCGAGCGCTGTCACTGACCTCGCCGGTCCGTTTCAGGCCGTCGATGGCGATACGCTCTCATCAAATGGCGACCGCCTCAGGCTTCTGGGCGTTGATGCGCCCGAACTTGGCCAGCAATGCTCAGGTCGCCGGGGCAGCTATGATTGTGGAAACACGGCGCGCGACGGTTTGGTCGCCATGCTGGACCGTGCCGACTGGCTGTGTGAAGGCGGCGGGCAGGACAAATATCGGCGGTTGCTGGTTCGCTGTATGAGCGGCCAGACAGATCTGGCGGAAGAACTGGTGCGCCAGGGACTGGTTGTGGCCGAGGGGAGCTATCTGGCAGCGGAGGCTGAAGCTCGGACAGGCCAGCTGGGAATTTGGGAGGGGACTTTTGAAAGGCCGTCGGATTGGCGCCGGGCACGGCAATTGCTGGAGATGGAACCAGAAGAGGGGTTCATGACCTTCGCAATCGAACGAATTGCTGCATGGTGGAGGCGTTGAGCCGCGTGACAAGCAGGATGCGACAGCCGGTAGCAGAGAGCTCTTTTTCGGTTGGAGCCACCGATGGCTGATCAGATCGATGACCTCTGCCAGGCGATCGCACAATGCCGCATCTGTCGTGACTGTCCGGCCGGCGGCGATACCAATCGACTGCCACATGAGCCTCGGCCGATCGCCCATCTGTCGCAGACCGCGCGGATCCTGATTGCCGGTCAGGCACCCGGTCTGCGGGTGCAGCAGACGGGGCTACCGTTCAACGATGCGTCCGGAGATCGCTTGCGGCAGTGGCTCGACGTCGATCGGGAGAGTTTCTACGACAAGTCGCTGTTTGCCATCGTGCCGATGGGCTTCTGTTTTCCGGGATATAATGCGCAGGGTCATGATCTGCCGCCCAGGCGTGAATGTGCACCGCAGTGGCGCCACACAGTGATGGATGCGATGCCGCAGATCGAGCTCGTCCTGGCGATCGGGCAATATGCCCAGACCTGGCATCTCGGCGGCCGGCGTCGCAAGACCATGACGGAGACGGTCGAGCACTGGCGCGATTTCCTCTACGGCAATGTACCGGGGCCAAGGGTTCTGCCCCTGCCTCATCCAAGCTGGCGCAATACCGGCTGGCTGAAGAGACATCCTTGGTTCGAGGCGGAGGTACTGCCCGCGCTGCGGCGCGAGGTTTCGTTGTTGATAGATCGAAATAATTTTCCTTAAATTGATCGAATCCCGGTATATCTGAGAAAATCAGTTTTTCAGGGCCTGTCATGGATCGTCTCGACCGCAAAATTCTTCGTATTCTCCAGGAAGATTCCACCCTGGCTGTCGCCGACCTCGCCAAGAAGGTCGGTCTGTCGACGACGCCGTGCTGGCGGCGCATCCAGAAGATGGAGGAAGACGGCGTGATCCGCCGTCGCGTGGCGCTGCTGGATCCGGCCAAGGTCAATACCAAGGTGACGGTTTTCGTCTCGATCCGCACGTCGAGCCATTCGATCGAATGGCTGAAGCGGTTTTCGGAAGTCGTGTCGGAGTTTCCGGAAGTGGTGGAGTTCTACCGCATGAGCGGTGATGTCGATTATCTCTTGCGCGTGGTCGTGCCCGATATCGCGGCTTATGACGCGTTCTACAAGCGCATGATTGCCAGGATCGAGATCCGCGACGTGTCTTCGGCCTTTGCCATGGAGCAGATCAAGTACACCACAGAGCTGCCGCTCGACTACATGATGCTCGACAACAACAAGTCGAACGAGGATTAGACCGGCGCGTTCTTCCGAAGACGGGCAAGGACACGCTCGCTGGTCAATTCCTTGAGAGCGTCCCTGCCGATCCAGCGCGCGGTCTTGTCGTCGTTTTCAGCCAGTCGTTCAGCACAAGTGAGTGCAGGGCCGTGGCAGGCCGGATTGCGCTTGCCGATATTGCGCAAGGCCCAGTTCACCGATTTCCGGACGAAGTTGCGCGGATCACCGGCATGTCGCTCCATCAGCGGCAGAAAGCCCAGGAAGGTGGCATCCGGCTCGGATTTGTTGTGGACGCAGGCGCCGGCGATCATTGCAAAGGCAGCCCGCCGGACAAACTCGCGATCATCCTGTGCAAATTGTGCGACAAGTTCTTGCCAGCCGGAAAGCTCGGTGAGCAGATCGGCGGCCGCATCGACGATTTCCCAGGAATTGAAGTCCGCTGCCCAGGCTTGGACATCGAGCCTGGTCATCTGGCTCGGGTCAGCCGTGTAGATCGCCAGCATGCGCGCATCACGCATACCGCTGCGCCAGAGTTCCAGTGCGCGTGTGTGATTTTTCCCGATCTGACGGGCGATCTTCTGCAAAGTCGGGTTTGATATGCCGAGTGCGGTTTCGGTGGCAATGGCGAAGCGGGCCATAGCCTCGACGTTGTCATCGTTGCGCAGGGTTTTCAGGTGCGCAAGCAGATTTGCGGCCGTAGACTGCGGCCCGGGTGTCATTTTTCCAGCCGGGCCAGCAGGGACGACGTATCCCAGCGCTTGCCGCCGAGTTTTTGCACTTCGCCATAGAACTGATCGACCAGCGCGGTAACGGGCAGGGTGGCGCCGTTGCTTTTGGCTTCCGTCAGCACGATGTCGAGGTCCTTGCGCATCCAGTCGACGGCAAAGCCAAAGTCGTATTTGCCGACGGCCATGGTCTTGTGGCGGTTCTCCATCTGCCAGGAACCCGCAGCGCCCTTGGAGATCACTTCGACAACCTTTTCAATGTCCAAGCCGGCTTTCTTGCCAAAATGAATCGCCTCTGCGAGCCCTTGGACAAGGCCAGCAATGCAGATCTGGTTGACCATCTTGGTCAACTGGCCGGCGCCGGCCGGACCCATCAGGCCGACCATTCGGGCAAAGGCGTCGATGACCGGCTTTGCCTGCTCGAAGGTTTTTTCGTCACCGCCGCACATTACGGTCAGAACGCCGTTTTCGGCGCCTGCCTGGCCACCGGAGACGGGCGCGTCAATGAAGCCGCAGCCCTTTGCCTCGGCAGCTGCGGCAAGTTCGCGCGCGACTTCGGCGGAAGCCGTGGTGTTGTCGATCAGGATTGCGCCGGGCTTCATGCCGGACAGAACGCCGTTTTCGCCGATGGTGACGGAACGCAGATCGTCGTCATTGCCGACGCAGGTAAACACGAAATCCGCATCATTGGCGGCCTCTGCCGGCGTGAGCGCATGGCTCCCGCCGTGCTGCTTGACCCAGGCTTCCGCCTTTGCGGTGGTGCGATTGTAAACGGTCACATCGTGGCCGCCCTTGGCTTTCAGATGCCCCGCCATCGGATATCCCATGACGCCCAAACCGATGAATGCGACCTTTGCCATGCCCATGCTCCATGCCTGCGAAAATGTCGGCACAAGGCATAACGCATGGTTATGGAGAGGGGAAGATGGGCACTGCGTTTGAAGACGATGAGGGCGCTGCAGGTGGGTTTTTCAGTTCTGAATCGGTCAAAAGTGTTATTGAGCTCGAGCCGAGCTGCACGGAAATCTCGTTCCAAAGGCGACGTAATCTCCGTACATGCAAATCGTCTCCAATCCAGTCCATCAAATGTTCGATGGCGCGAGAGGCCGATACGTCGTCAGTGCTGATTGCGTTCAATGCCCATGAGGCAAATGTCTCTGCGTCCACTTGCTCCACGCCATTCTTGCCCGGGATGAGAAGTTTTGCCGCACTCGTCTTCTGGACGCCGACAAGCATGGTATTGGGAGAAAATAGAACGGCGGCGTATATGCGATCGAATTTGTCAATTGCCGGTTTGTCTTCTGGAGCGGTATCGCGCCCCTGCTTCAAAGCCCGTTCGAGATCGAAGATTGTTCGAATATTGAATTGACGAAGCAATAGAAAACGATCGAGACCGACGACGCAGCAAAGTTGGGCCTGAGCGATCCAGTCTATGGCCTGGTATATGCCGTACGGTGTCTCGATATGCAACATGATGGGGTTGTAAGTGGCTAGCGACTGAACTTCAGAAATTCCGCATTCTTCCAGTCGAAAGCGGGTGAAGTAGTCGATCCCGTCGATGGCATCGAGTGGCACCACGCGGGTCCAGTTGATAAAGCGGTCATCGGTCTGCTTGATCCAGTTGATCAGGCCGGACACCTTAACCAATGCAAAGCGCAGGACACTTCCCGGCAGGAGGCCAAATGCCAATGCAAGAAGGGTCCAGGTAAGGGAGACGCTTTGATACCCGGTTGCTTGGGACTGGCCCAGACCGAGCACTGCCTCAGGATTGGGGAAGGCACGATATAGAACAATAGTCACCAAAGTGGACATGACGATCATGGCCGCCTGGCGAATCATCGTGTATCCCGACAGATCGAAAATCGCCAAAGCCTGTACCAGATAACGGAGTGATGCCACGTAGGCTCCGACAAAGGTAAAAGTGGCAACTGTCGCCGTATTTTCCGCCATCCACCGCAATTGTTCAATGACTGCCTGGCTACTCGTGCCGGTTTCTGCGGCACCCCCGATTACCAGCAGGCTAAAGGGTAAGTGTATGAGGCCCGTATCGATTGGGAACGCCGACACTGCGCTGGTAAACGTCAGTCTAAAACCAAAATATACGACCAGAACATAGGGGATGGACGCCGCAGCAAGTCGCTGATCTCCGGGATTGCCAAAAAACCGTGTTCTAGCAATAGTATCATTAATTTGGGAAATGACATTTTGAGGCCTTGACCCCTTAGGGGTACCTTCGCCTCTCTCTCCCATTTCATCCTCGGTTCGGATGTCCGCCGAATACTTGGTTCGGACGAATTCGAATGAGGGGTTTATCCCATGATGGTCTGCAACGTGCGTTGTCGTCGGGAAAGTCTTGACATAATCACGGATCATCCGCAGCCGTCGCAGCCGGACTTCATAGCGGCCGAAAATCAATGCAAAAAAGGTTGACAACGTTATCAGCAGCGCGACCATTTGCGGCGAATAAATGGTCGCAACCAGAGTGTTGGAAAATTCAGTCAGCGTTTGCATCTGCTATCCCCCATTTGCGGGAAAGCCTAGCAAGAACAAAAAAGGGCGCCACCAATCGGTGACGCCCTGTGGTTGCATATGGCAATCGTTGATTGCGTTTATTTCTTTTTCGCGATCACCAGGTGGCCGGGAGATGGTTCGCCGTCCTGCATACGCACGTTGATGTCGGTGATTTCGACGATCTCGAAGCCGGTGGCAGCCAGGCGTTCGCGGACATAGGTCTCGGCATGGACGAAGCGCTGATGCGGACCGACCATGTAGGGACGCTCAGCCAAGACGTCGGCCGGGCGTGTCTCGGACGAGAAGATGAACAGGCCACCATCGACCATGTTTTCGGCCGCACCGAAGAACAGCGGCTCGAGCGCGCCCAGATAGGGCAGGACGTCGGTTGCCGTGATCAGGTCGAAGGCCTCGTCGTCATTGTCTTCGAGAAAATCCTCGATTTCAGCGACATACAGGGTCTCGTAGAGATCCTTTTCATGGGCGAGCTCGACCATGTTTTCCGAGATGTCGATGCCGGTGATGTCATCGACCATGTCGCGCAAGGTGCCGCCGGTGAGACCTGTCCCACACCCCAGATCCAGCATGCGCTTGAAGGGGCCAAGGCCGAGCGTCTGCAGGCGCTGGCGCACCAATGCCGGCACGGCATAGCCGAGCTGTTCGACAAGGATATCCTCGAAGGCTTCGGCATGCTGGTCGAACAGGGTTTCGACATAGGCGTCAGGCGCCTTGGGCGGGGCATCGCCACGGTCGAGCGCGGCGATGCGGACCGACGCACCACCATGATCCTCGGGATCAATGTCCAGCACCTCGGCATAGGCCTTCACGGCAGCGTCGATGTCGCCCGACTTTTCGAGCGCCAGAGCCCGGTTATAGGCCTCGGCCAATGCTTCTTCGTCGATCTTGGCCATTGCGGCTCCTTGTGGTCCTAGCCGCTTTCCGGCCTTTGGCTGTGGCTCTAGCGGCTCAGCGCCGGAATGGCAATGTTGAGGCGGAATAGTTGTCTCTGCCGCATCTTCGCCGGAGTAGCGCGCTACGGCAATGCAGGCACTGTCGGGGGGACGTCATGGCTGTCGAACTGGAAGCAAAGCAAATCGGCATCGAGCCGCCAGTGGCTTCGGGAAGCGAGCCGGCCCTGCCGGCGACTTCTGCGGAAAAGGCCAATATGATCATCCACTATTATCGTGGAGAAATCGGTCGCATGACCAGTTGGCGTGATCGCATTGACCGGACGTCCAACTGGTCGATGACGGTGGTCGCAGGCCTGCTGTCCGTGTCGTTGTCGACACCGACATCACATCACGGCGTCATCCTGTTTGCGATGCTGCTGATTTCGGTGTTCCTGATGATCGAAGCGCGTCGATATCGATTTTTCGATGTCTACCGCGCGCGGGTCCGGCAACTCGAGCGGCATTATTTTGCACAGGCGCTGTGTCCGCGGCCGGAGCTGAATACCAATTGGGCCGAAGTCATCGCCGACAGTCTGCGCAAGCCAGTGTTTCTGATCGAATATCACGAGGCCCTGTTTCGCCGCATCCGGCGCAATTATGGCTGGATGTACGTGATATTGCTGCTGGCCTGGACGCTGAAAATCTCAAGTCCGAAATTGCAGCCGAACGAACTGCCCGTCGAGTTCGTCACAAGCTTCGGGCAAGTGGTTGCGAATGCGCATCTGGGGCCGATTCACGGCATGGTCATACTTGCGGCTGTCGGATTATTTTACCTCGCGCTTCTTATTGCGGTTTTGTACCGCGATCCGGAGGATGGCGAACTGGCACATGGTGATGTGCATGTCTGATCACGCACCGTCAATGCAGGATGAATTCGCCTTTCAGCGCGCGCCATTCGCTGGCGCCGATCATCTTCTGGTGCACATACTGGACCGAATGGAGCGGCCCCTCGATCTTGTCCTGCCAGAAGCGCAGGAAGCCCTTCATTTCGGGAAAGTCCGGTGCCAGATCGTAGTGCTGCCAGACATAGGTCTGTAGCAGCAATGGGTGGTCGGGCAGGCGATAGAGAATCTGGGCCGTGGTGAGACCATAACCCTTCAGCATCAGTTCCATCTCGTTGTTCATGCTCGTTCGCTCCGTATCCCTGTCTGGGGATCGGTGCGGACGGTGAAGCGCTGCCGCAACCGACCGGGGCCGCGACCAACGCGGGCCCTGTCGACAATGGAAACACCAGATGGTTAATCGCGCATTAACTTGAAGCGAGGTGGGTCGAAAAAGTCCATAAAGTCAGTGCCTTGGCAGCCTCCGAACAGGAGTGCTGCCAAGCGCCGTCATTCTAGCGCTTGAGGTGGCGCGTCAGGCGGGCTTCCAGCCAGGCCCAGGTATGGCGCAAGGCTTCGACGATCGTCAGGTAGAAAATCGCTGCCCAGAGATAGGTCTGGTAATCGAATGTGCGCGAGAAGGCGTAGCGGGTCTGCCCCATCAGGTCGAGCACGGTGACGACAGCCACGACCGCCGAACCTTTGATCATGAAGATGATCTCGTTGCCGTAAGGGCGCAGCGCCACGATCAGCGCCTGCGGCAGGATGATCTTCCAGAAGGTGATGGGTGTGGGCAGACCGAGTGAATTGGCGCCTTCGGTCTGGCCGCGCGGCACGCTCTGGATTGCCCCGCGCAGGATTTCCGCCTGATAGGCGGCGGTGTTGAGCGTCATCGCGAAGGCCGCGCAATACCAGGCTTCTCGGAAGAACCACCAGAGCCCAATTGCCTCAATCTGCGGCCTAAACGATCCGAGGCCGTAATAGACGAGGAAGATCTGCAGCAGCATGGGTGTGCTGCGGAACAGATAAACATAGGCGTAGGAAACAGTATTGAGCACCCGGTTTTTCGACATGCGCGCGAAGGCAACTGGCAGAGAGAGGATAGCGCCGAGGGTAATTGACGTGACCGTCAAGGCAATTGTCGTTGATAGTCCGTTGATATAGCGCGGGCCGTATCGGGATACCTTGTCGATGTCCCAATTGGATATCACCGACCAGAGCAATGCGGCTCCCAGAATTGCCCATAGGCATAGCAGCGCGTAGCCCAGAATTCGAGCGCCGTTAAGGCGTGATGCCCTGTTAGGCGGTGCTGGGCGGGCGGGAATCATTTCGAGCACATGGGTCATCGGCTGATCCCCGAGCGGTTGGCCCAACGGGCGATAGCGCTAAGGCCAATAGACGAGAGGCTGGCGAGGCAGAGATAGATGAGGCAAGCAAGGCCGTAGAATAGGAAAGCCTCCTTGGTGACCCGTGCCGCAACCCCCGTTTGCCGCAGGATATCGGTGAGGCCGATGACGGAGACGAGTGCGGTGTCCTTAAGAAGTACGAGCCAGAGATTGCTGAGACCGGGAAGTGCTATGCGTATGAGTTGTGGCACGATGACCAGCCACATTGTCTTGCGCCTCGACAGGCCAAGCGCGCTGCCGGCCTCGTACTGGCCGTTTGGTATGGCTCTGAAGGCGGAGAGCAGTACTTCCGAGGCATAGGAAGAGAAAACCACGGAAAGGGCGAGCATGCCGGCGACGAATGCGTTGATCTCGACCTTGCTCTCGCTGCCCATCCAAGTCAGGACGCCTTGCAGAAAAATCTGGAAACCGTAGTAAACGATGAACAGGGTCAAGAGTTCGGGCAGGCCTCGAAAGATCGTGGTGTAGACGCCTGTTGCCGTCCTCAGGCTCTTTTCCTGCGATTGCATGGCGAGGGCAATCATGAAGCCAAGCGCGAGGCCGACCGGTAGAGTGGCAAGTGCGAGTGAAATGGTGACCTTGACGCCAAAGGCGATCTCGTCACCCCAACCGGTTGCGCCACATGAGATCAGTGTATCGCCGGCGAGCAGCGTGAATACGCCGGCCGGACCGCAGAAAGGATCGAACACATGTCCGATCCAGGCCCAAACGGAGCCCAGCGCGGAAAACAATCCGCTCATGCCATATCCCCCTTAGCGGTTTGCCCGCATTTGTTTCTTGCAGTCTTGCCAAATGCAAAATGGCGGAAGCATCTCACTCCCGCCATTCGCAATCGTGTCGGCGATCCGGCGGTTACTGGCCGTAAACGTCGAAGTCGAAGTACTTGTCGTTGATTTCCTTGTACTTGCCGCTTGCACGGATCCCGGCGATTGCGGCCGTGAACTTGTCGGCAAGCGCGGTTTCGCCCTTGCGAACAGCAATGCCTGCGCCTTCGCCGTTGATGTCGACGTCAACCGGCAGCGGGGTCAGGATCTTGCAGCATGTGCCGGCGTCCGACTTGACCCATTCCGACAGCACGACGATGTCGTCGACGACGGCGTCCACACGACCGCCTTCGAGGTCGAGTTTGTATTCGTCAGCGGTCGGATAAAGCTTGAGCTCGGAATCAGCCATATGCTTTTCGGCATAGTTGGCGTGGGTCGTCGAGGACTGGGCGCCAAGCGTCTTGCCCTTCAGGCCGGCGACGTCGGTGATCGGCGAGTCCTTCGGTACGGCAACGGCCGGCGGCGTATTGTAGTACTTCTTGGAGAAGTCGACCTTCTCGAGGCGTTCCGGCGTGATCGACATGGATGCGATGATCGCGTCGAACTTCTTGGCCTGGAGAGCCGGGATGATACCGTCCCAATCCTGGGTGACGAATTCGCAAGTGACCTTCATCTCGTCGCAGAGTGCCTTGGCGATGTCGATGTCAAAGCCGACCAGTGTGCCGTCGGCTTCCAGGTTGTTAAACGGCGGATATGCGCCTTCGGTCCCGATGATGATCTTTTCCTGCGCCAATGCTGCGCCAGCAAACAGCGACAGCGCGGCGATCGAAGCTGCAGCCAAGAAACGTGTGGGAATACGCATGTGATCCTCTCTGTTGGTGGATGCCGTTTGTTTTTATTGGCGGCTATCCGTGGTCTGTGTGGCAATCGGTCGGCCACACTTGGGCCCAATATTCGTCTGGTTTTCCAGCTGAAATCAACTGGAAACCGTAGGCGGCCGAAAATTAGGTTGTTTTTCTTGTGTTGAAACCAGCGGTCGCGCGCTATTTCACGTTCAGACCGCATGGAGCAAAACGGCGTCCCGCTCGTTCAGGTGGGGTTAATTTGATCGAACCTAGGTTCCTGGCGAGGCTCGGTTCCGGAGAATCGGCGAAACAGAATAAAAGTTCCTGTCTGGATGGTTTGACATTCGTCGACCCCTGCCGGAACCAAGGAAGGAAATGCAAGGCATGTTCAAAAACAGATTGTTGAACACGGTGGCCATACCGATGCTGTCCATGGCGGTGCTGGCAAAGCCCGTCATGGCATCGACCATTGGCTATTCGCAGGCGAAATCGCAGTCGCGCCAGGCGGAAGACGGCCTGATCCAGCTCGCGCAGGCCGTTGTCTGCAGCGACGGAGCGGAGGCGGCCGATCAGGACGCCTGCAACGCGCGCGATGCCCAGCGTGCCGCCGAGCAAGAAGCTGCCCGTCAGGCTGCGGAAGCACAGGCTGCCGCAGAAGAGGCACAACGTGCGGCTGACGAAGAAGCCGCCCGCCAGGCCGCCGAACAGCAGGCACAGCAGGAAGCCCAGAAGGCTGCCGAAGAACAGGCAGCACAGCAGGCCGCAGCGGAAGAGGCACAACGCGCCGCTGAAGCTGAGGCTCAGGCTGCCGAGCAGGCTGCGGCTGAAGAAGCTGCCCAAGAGGCCGCTCGGCAGGCTGCTGAACAGCAGGCTCAACAGGAAGCTCAGAAGGCTGCCGAGGATCAGGCCGCTCAGCAGGCCGCTGCCGAAGAGGCTCAGCGCGCCGAGGCTGAGGCAAAGGTGCAGGCCGAGGCCCAGGCTGCCCAGCAGCAGGCAGCGGAAGAGGAAGCCGCACGCAAGGCTGCCGAAGAGCAGGCAGCGCAGCAACAGGCCGAGCAGCCCGCCGCCGAAGCGCCTGCGGCAATGGTGACGTGTGCGGATGGCTCACAGGCTGCTACTGCGGAGGCTTGCCCTGTGCCCGAAGCTGCGCCTCCAGTAGAGCAGGCCCCGGCCGAGCAGCCACAGGCCGAAGAGGCACCCGCTGCAGAAACACCTGAAGAGCAGCCGTCGGAACAGCCTGCCGGCGAGCCGGCACAGCCGCCAGTGCCGACAACTGAGACCCCGGCAGAAACCCCTGCCGAAGTGCCCACCGAAGCTCCGGTTGAAAATGGCCAGACCACTGGTGAAGCTGTGCCAGCTGAACAACCGGCCGCCGAACAGGTCGTCGTGCCTGCCGTTGAACCTCCGGTCGACCAGCCTGTGCCGGAACTCGTCGAGACGCAGACCGAGGAGCAGAAGCAGGAAATTGCTGCTGATCCGTCCCAGACGTCCGAAACAGTCGTCTTGCCGGTCGAGGGTGGAGCGGCCGTTCTCGACAGCGACAAGGACGCCGACAATGCCGGTGGACAGGAATCGCGCGAGCAGAGGACGCAGTTGCGGGCAGCGGAAGAGGTCGCGCCGGCGCCGGAGAATGACGCTGCGGCTCAGGCCGAAGGCGTACAGGTCGAGAGCCAGGCCATCCAGGCGACTGTCGCCGAAACCGGTACCAAGCTCGACGCCGCGCCAGCATTTGCCGTTCCGACGTCGGTGACCAACAATGCGACCAACATCACCAACAACGTGACGAATAACAATATCACCAACAACACGATCATCCAGAACAATGTCGTCAACCAGGTGACCGAAGTGAAGGTAATCGAGCAGATCGATGACCGTACGATCATCAATGTCGGCAACCAGATCGTGGTCCGCGGCGATGACCGGCAGCGCCTGCGCCACGATTCGGAAGAAACGTTCTACGAAGAACTTTCGCGTGGCCGTACCCGCGAGACGATCATGCGGCCGAATGGCTCGCGTCTGGTGACGATCTACAATCGCTACGGCGACATCGTCCTGCGGTCGCGCATCACGCGTGACGGGGAAGAATACGTGATGATGTATTCGCCGGAAGCCGACGAAGAACGTCCGCAGGTCTTTGTCGATGTGGGTTATTCCCTGCCGCCTATGCGCCTGACGATCCCGGTCCAGGACTATATCGTCAGCACATCACGTGAGCCGGATCGTGATTACTACGACTTCCTCGGCCGTCCGCCGGTCGAGCGTGTCGAGCGGGTCTATTCGATCGATGAAGTGAAGTCGTCGGCCCGCCTGCGCGACAAGGTGCGCCGTATCGATCTCGATACGATCACCTTCCCGTCAGGGTCTGCCGAAGTTCCGCTGGCGCAGGCGAAGACGCTGCGCCAGGTGGCGGCCGCCATGGAGCAGTTGCTCGAAAAGGATCCGGGCGAAGTCTTCCTGATCGAAGGTCATACCGATGCCGTCGGTTCCGATCGCACCAATCTTGTGCTGTCTGACCAGCGTGCCGAAACGGTGGCGAACCTCCTGACTGAAGTCTACGGCATTCCGCCGGAAAACATGTCGGTCCAGGGTTATGGCGAGCGATACCTGAAGATCCGCACGGAAGCCGGCGAACAGCAGAACCGCCGTGTCGCAATCCGCCGTGTGACATCGCTGGTGCGTCCTGCTGCTGCTGCCAACCGGTAAGCACAGGGTTATCGTACAAAATCAGGAAGGCCGCCGGGCAGATCCGGCGGTCTTTTTTTTGTCCACGTCCTGGTATGTTATCGGGAAGGCAGGCCGGTCACTTCGGCGACGAAGTCGGCGATTGCCGCCGTGTCGTCGAGATTGAAGACCGGAAGGGTGGTGTCTTCGACCGGATGGTCGGCAGCGATTGCCACGATGTGCGGATCGGTTGGGGCAAGCGGTTCGCGGTTCTTCGCGTCCAGGCGCCTTGCCTCGATCTTCGGCACAGCTTCGCGTTTATAGCCCTCGATCAGAACAAGATCGCAAGGACCGATGCGGGCCAGTATCTCCTCGAAGGAAGGCTCCGCTGCGCCGCGCAATTCATGCATGATGGCGAACCGGGTGCCGGAGACGATGACGACCTCGGTGGCTCCTGCCTGTCTGTGGCGGTAACTGTCGGCGCCGACCTTGTCGATATCGAAGTCGTGGTGGGCATGCTTGATGGTCGATATGCGATAGCCGCGGCGGGTGAATTCTTCCACCAGCCTCACCGCAAGCCCGGTCTTGCCGGAATTCTTCCAGCCGGAAATGCCAAAGATGCGGGGCAGCTCGCTCATTTTATGCCTTTCTGCAGCAGAGCCTCGGCCTGCGCGAGGTCCTCCGGCGTGTTGATGTTGAAAAACGGATCGAGTGGACCAAGGTCAGTGTCGATCATCGGAAAATCGACGATCACGCGCGGATGCCTGTCGATGAAATCGAAGACACGGCGGTGGTCAGGATCGTCCAGCCAGGCTTCCAGGTCGGAGGCCAGGTTTTTCGGCCACAGGCCAATCACGGGATGGGTTCTGCCACCCGAGGCAGCCAGTATGATCGAGCCCGTGGTCGCGGCAGCGCAAAGGCGCTCGACAAGATCATGGGGCAGGAAAGGCGTGTCACCGGGAACAGTCAGGATATGGCTGCCTTGCGCGTCATGCCGCTCCAGAGCCATCAAACCTGCAAGCACACCGGCGAGGGGACCCGGCCGGTCCGGCAGCAGGTCGGGATAGTTGGGAATGCCGAGATCAAGCGGATAGTCTGACGGCGCATTCGTCCAGACAGGATCGGCCTGGGTTCTCAAGCGGTCCAGGATGTGGGCGATCAATGGTTTGCCGCCCAGAAGCATCTGCGTCTTGTCGCGCCCCATGCGTCGCGACAGGCCGCTGGCAAGAATAATGGCGGGAAGGCGGTCTGGTTCGCTCATCTGCAACCTATGGAGCCTGCCGGATGGCCGGACGATCGAATGGCAGCGACATCATTTCAGCCTCATGTCCCGGTGCAGATTTCAGGGCGGCGTTACTGTGCCTGAGCTGGCCGCCGCCTGGGCCTTGCGTTTGTTTTCCCGGTAGAAGGTGTAAAGGCCCGAAACGATGACGATGGTCGCGCCGACCACTGTCGCCAGTGTCGGCAGTTCGCCGAAGAACACGAAGCCGAGCAGCACAGCCCAGATCAGGCTTATATAACGGAAGGGTGCGATGAAGGAAATTTCGCCGGTCCTCATCGCCATGATGATCGATTGATAGCCGACAAAGAGAAAGCCGGATGCGACTATCAGCGTGCCGAAGGCGCCATAGGAGACCGGCTGCCAACCGCCATAGACCGGGATCAGCAGCAGTCCGGCAAAGGAAATGCTGGCCGCGGTAAACAGCGTGACCGTGAATGAGGAGACATTCGGGTCGATTTTCTTGGTGACAAGGTCACGACCTGCTGCGGTGATCACGCTGATCACCACATAGAGGGCCGCCAGCGTAAAGCCTTCGGGACCTGGCTGAATGATGATCATGACGCCGATGAAGCCGACGCCAATTGCCGTCCAGCGGCGCCAACCGACCGGTTCGCGGAAAAAGAGTGCCGCACCCAGCGTCACGGCAAGCGGCAGCGACTGCAGGATGGCCGATGCGTTGGCAAGCGGGATCTGGCCCAGTGCCGTCAGGAATGTGATCGCGGCGATCGTCTCCAGCGCGATGCGACAGAGGATCAGCGGCTGAAACAGGTTGCGGATGTGATCCAGTGCGCCTAGCCGACGGGCCACGATATAGACCATCAGCGTGGTCAACGCGCCGCGCACGAACATGATCTGGCCGACGGTCATTTCGTCGGTCACGGACTTGGTCAGAGCGTCGTTGAAGGTGAAGCCGGCCATCGAAAGCGCCATCAAGGCTGCGCCTCGCGTATTGTCGGATAATGCCATTTGAAAGGATCCTGAAACTTGCAAGGATCCTTCTAAACGAAGCCCGGAGGCGGTGGTACCGCTTTTCGAACCCAAAACTACAAAAGTTCAGGTATCTGAACTGCCTAAAAGCGCAAAAAACTGAGCACCGATTAACGTTTGCTCAAACTTGCAGGGGGAAGCTCAATGTACCTGTTCCACATGAGGTGGAAACCGCCCGTTTGACGCCGCGCAGATGTTTTCAAGCGTGGGCGCTGACCTCGTTCCGAGGGTTTCATGAGTTTCATCGATCGCCTCCTGCAGAGCCGCAGGATTGTTACGAAAGTGCTCCTTTTTGTCGTGCCGCTCGTTCTGCTGATGGCGGGTGTTGGGCTTCTGGGTTACCGGACAGCCAGCATGCTGAACGGTCATATGACCGTCACCCGCGCCACAATCGGCAATATCAGCGATCTCGAACAGGTTCAGGGCGGTTTGCAGGAGTTCAGTCTCGATCCGACCGACAAGAGCCGCGAAGGTGTCCTGACGGCGGTGGACAAGCAGGAGAATGGCCTCGCCGTGCTGGATGGCGTACTCGCCGGACAGGCGCAGAAGGCCGATCTCAGCGATCTGCGCGCGCTGCCGCAGCGCATGCGCGATCAGACCAAGGCGATGTGGGACAATAAAGAAGAACGCAGCACGCTCGACGCTGGACTGATCGAAGCCGTCGCAGCTCTGCAGGGCGATGGCAAGCAGATCGTCAAGCAGGTGGATTTCGTCCGCAAGGAACTGGCCGACAAGGAACGTTTCGCCAAGGAACTGCTGTTTGATGCATCGGCTTTCCAGTCGCTGATCGATCGTCTCGGCAAGCTGCGGGTCGCGGTACAGATGGGCTTTACGCCGGCCGAACAGTTGGATGAAGCCAAGCTTTATGCCGGTGCGATGCAGAAGGACCTGACCAAGGCCCAGGCAATTGCATCCGACAAGGGCAAGGTGCTGATCGATGAGGTGGCCGGTGCCATGGGCCGGATCGATGCGATCCTGAAATCGAACGATGCCGATGACGTCAAGGCGCAGGGTCTCAACAAGGTTTTGGCGGAGCTTGTGCTGATCGAACAGAAGATCACGCTGCAGGCTTCCAAGAATAGCGATGTCGCCGCCGACCGTTTTGTCGGTCTCGACAAGCTGGTGGCTGACCAGAAGGAACTCATGGGCCTTGTCGACGGCGCTGCCATGGAAATCGCAACCCTGGAACTGCGCATGCAGAAAATGCTTGGCAGTCTGGATGAGGCTTCGCGCGGGATCGTTCTGTCGAACGTCTCGGCGCTTGGCGAGATGGCGGCGCGGATTTCCGAGCTCGGAGCCAAGAACAGCACGCTTCGCGATTTTCCGAAAACCATTGCGCCACGCCTGACGACGATCGAGGACAATTCGCAGGCCTTGCTCAAAGCCGGGGAAAACTGGCAGTCGCTGCGTCTGGCATCGACTGACTATGTCTCAACAGCGATGGCCTCGCTGCGTGACTTCGTCAGCAATGCCCAGGAAGTCGGCAAGGAGGATAGCGAGCGGTCAGCGACCATATCGATCATCACCATGGTGGCCGGTACGCTTCTGGCCATCGTCGGCGGCTTGATGCTGATCGAGACACTGCGGGCGCCATTGAAGCGCATCACCGGGGTGATGTCGCGGCTGGCGAACGGCGATCTGTCCGTGCCGATCGAAGGGCGCAATCGCGGCGACGAAATCGGCGACATGGTCCGTTCGGTGACGGTGTTCCGGGATGCGGCGCTCGAGAACAAGCGGCTTGAAGAAGAGGCAGCGCAATCGCGCGAATTGTCGGCGCGCGAGACGGAACTGCGTGCCGAGGAGCGTGCCCGGGTCGAGGCCGACCAGCGGGCAGCCCTTGAGGCGCTTTCATCGGTGCTGCAGGCGCTTGCCAACGGCCATCTGAATGTCGGCATGCGGGAGGATCTACCGGCAGATTTCGTGGCCATGGCAACAACCTACAACCACGCGGTCGAAGCGCTGCGCGCAACGCTCGAAGACGTGCGCGGCGCCAGCGCCGACATCAATGCCGGTACGGAAAATCTTGCGGTGTCTGCCGACGACCTGGCGCGGCGCACCGAACAACAGGCCGCGGCACTCGAAGAGAGCGTGCGGGCCCTGTCGCATCTGAGCGACGTCGTACGCTCCACGGCTGATGGTGCGGGTCGCACGGCACGCTCCGTCGCGTCGGCGCGCGACCATGCGCGGCAGTCCGGGGTCGTCGTGAAGAAGGCGGTCGAGGCTATGGCCGAGATCAGCCGTTCCTCCGACAAGATCTCGACCATTATCGGGGTCATCGACGAGATTGCCTTCCAGACAAATCTGCTGGCCCTGAACGCGGGCGTCGAGGCAGCGCGGGCCGGCGAAGCGGGGCGCGGCTTTGCCGTCGTCGCCCAGGAAGTCCGTGATCTCGCCCAGCGCTGCGCGAACGCAGCCAAGGAGATCAAGCAGCTGATTTCGGTCAGCGGCGGTCAGGTGAAGTCCGGTGTCGAACTGGTCGAGAATACCGGTGAGGTTCTGCAGACGATCATCAACCAGGTCGAGGAAGTGCAGGGGCTGGTCGAGACGATTTCGGCTGCTACCCGCGAGCAGTCCACCGGCATCAGCGAGGTGACCAGTGCCGTGCGCGACGTCGAGCTGATTACCCAGCAGAACGCCGCGATGGTCGAAGAAAACAATGCGGAAATCCATGGTCTTCGCCAGCGGGTGGAAAACCTGATGGGCAAGATCGAACACTTCCGCACCGAGGCACCTGCTGCACAGCGCCAGCCGATGCGACGGATTGCCTGAGGTCTTCTGACGTAGAAGAAAGCCGGCGGCGGCGTTTAGCCGCCGGTGACGCTCATGTGCCGGCCGACGGCTGGTTTGCGGTGATCGCGGTCGATGATGAAATCGTGCCCCTTGGGCTTGCGGGTGATCGCTTCGTCGATTGCTGCCGACAGATAGGCATTGTCATCCGAGGCGCGCAGCGCGGTGCGCAGGTCTGCGGCATCGTCCTGGCCGAGGCACATATACAGGGTGCCGGTGCAGGTCAGCCGGACGCGATTGCAGCTCTCACAGAAATTATGGGTCAGCGGCGTGATGAAACCGAGCCGACCACCCGTTTCCGCAACTTCGACATAACGCGCCGGTCCGCCCGTCTTGTAGGGGATCTCGTTCAGCGTGAACCGCTCTTCGAGCCTGCTGCGCACGAGTGACAGGGGCAGATACTGATCCGTCCGGTCCTCGCCGGTCTCCCCCATGGGCATGGTTTCGATCAATGTCAGATCCATGCCTTCGGCATGGGCAAATGTCATCAGGTCCGGAATTTCCGCCTCGTTGAAATCCTTCAGCGCAACGGCATTCAGCTTGACATGGATGCCTGCCGCCTGCGCTGCCTTGATGCCTTCGATGACCTTGTCGAATTCCCCCCATCGGGTAATCGACTTGAACTTGGCCGGGTCGAGCGTGTCGAGTGACACATTGATCCGGCGGACCCCGCAATCGGCCAGCTCGGCGGCGTGTTTCGCAAGCTGCGAGCCGTTGGTGGTCAGTGTGAGTTCATCGAGGCCGCCGCCCAGATGCCGCGACAGGCCGCGGATGAGAAACATGATGTTCTTGCGGACCAGGGGCTCCCCACCTGTAAGCCGCAGCTTGCGAACGCCCTTGGCGATGAAGGCGGAACAGAGCCGGTCGAGCTCTTCCAGAGTCAGCAGATCCTTCTTCGGCAGGAAAGTCATGTTTTCCGCCATGCAATAGGTGCAGCGGAAATCGCAGCGATCGGTGACGGAGACACGCAGATAGGTGACGCTGCGACCAAATGGATCGACCATCGGTGCGGTTTGCTCCGCAAGCGGCGCCGCAGTTTGCCATGTGCCAGGGCTGTGATCCAAGTGAGGTCTCCTGATGTTTGCAACAATGTGGGCTTGCACCACTAAAGCGTCAAGCGAAGTGCTTGGATTTGTCGATCAAAATCTCTTGCGCCGGATCTGTCGAGGTCCTACCTGTGCGGCACCATTCAGCGAATTCGATCAAGTGAGAACCGGCATGAGCGACACCTGGCCAAGCGAACTGAAGGTTTCCAAGGACCGCCGTATTCTGACCGTCAGTTTCAGTGACGGCGTGGTCGTGACATTGCCGGCCGAAATGCTGCGCGTCCTGTCGCCCTCGGCCGAGGTGCAGGGGCATGGTCCGGGTCAGAAAGTGACCGTGCCTGGCAAACGCAACGTGGCGATCAAGGCTATGACGCCGACCGGCAATTACGCCGTGCGAATCGGGTTCGACGACGGCCACGATACGGGGATCTTCACCTGGATCTACCTGCGGGAGCTCGGCGAAACCGGCGCTGCGAAGTTTGCCGAATACGAAGGCGAGCTAGCCGCCAAGGGGCTCAGCCGCGATCCGCGCTGACGGCGTCCGGCCCTTCCTCCTCACCAACAATTTCGGCGGCCTGCATCCGCTGGATCAAGCCTTCCATGCTGTCAGCCATTCTCAGGCAGTCCTCCAGCGGCGTCGCGGAAAGCGTGCGCTCGATGAGGTCTGTCTGGATCAACATGGCCTTTTCGGTCAGTACCCTACCTTCAACGGTCAGAAACAATCTCAGGATGCGTTTGTCACGCGGGTCGGGGCGTCGCTCCAGCAGGCCGCGCTTTTCCATCTGCGGCAGCAGCATGCTCATATTGGAACGTCCGACCAGCAGCTTGCGGGCCAGTTCCTGCTGCGAGATCGCCTCGAAGCGGTAGAGATTGATCAGGATATCGAGATGCGGCGGCTTGATGTCGAGGGGGGCCAGCGCGCGTGTCAGGGTCTGTTGCATCAGCTGGCAGGCACGGCCGACGGAGATCCAGCTGCGAAAACGGGGGTGATCCCAAGGGAAGGCTTGATTTTTGTTCATTCTTGTACTTTATTGTTCAATATTGAACATTAACGTGGATCTCCGATTATGACATCCTTCGCTTTCAAGGTCATCCGTTTCGGTTTCTCCCGGCTGGAGGCGCTTTCGCCAAGACTGTCCGGCAGCCTCGCGTTCAAGCTCTTCTGTCGCACACCCGGTCGCCAGCCGAAAGGGGAGAAAGCAAAGCGGGTGTTTGTCGCTGGCCAGCAGAAGCTCGCCAATGCTGCGGTTGTGCGTCTGCCAACCTCTGCCGGCAGCGTCGGCACCTATCATCTGGGAAGCGGCACGGTCCAGCGCGTGGTGCCACGGTTGCTGGTGGTTCATGGATGGGGATCGCGGGCGGAATACCTGACCGATCTAGCTTTCGGGTTGAATACGGCGGGTGCCGATGTGGTCATGCTGGATCTGCCGGGACATGGTGCGTCCAGCGGTCGCCGCCTGGACCTCAGGCTCGCGGCCGAGGCGATCGGTGCTTGTGAGCGACATTATGGTCCGTTTGACGGTGTGGTCGGCCATTCCTTTGGCGGCGCGGCTGTGATGACCGCTGCCGGCGGTGTGTTCGGCGATCGGTCGAGCCTTGGGGCAGGGCGCATCGTGCTGATCGGCGCGCCATCCAGCATGGGCGAGGTATTTGCCGGCTTTGCCTCTGCGATCGGCCTCGGTCGACCGAGTATGGTGGCCATGCGGCAGAGGGCGGAGGACTATGTGGGTGTTGCAGTGGAGCAGCTTGATACGGTCACCGCTGCACGCCGGATCGACCGTCCGCTGTTGGTGATCCATGCCGAGGACGACAAGGAAGTGAATGTCGGGCATGCGCAGCGTTATATCGGCCTTTCGCCCAAGGTACGGCATCTCTGGGCCAATGGTCACGGGCATCGCCGGATCGTCAGCGCACCCGACGTGATCGACGCAGTTGCGGATTTTCTGGTCAGAGACCAGGCGATCAAGGCCAAGCTCAATCGCGCTGTGTCATAGGCGTGTCATCGGTCTTTCCTAGGACGTTGCAACATGGAATGCTGTGTATGGCCACTCATTGGGGGGGGGCGGCAACGCAAAACCGCCATGGAGGGACAGCATGCAGGTGATCCGGACAGTCGAAGACCTGAAGCAGATTTATGGGGATGTGTCCGAGGCTTCAGTTGCCAAGGTGACGCAGGTTCTGACGGCAGAATACCGCCAGATGATCGAGCTTTCACCCTTCGTCGCGCTGGCGACCGTCGGGCCTGAGGGGCTCGACTGCTCGCCTCGCGGAGATCGTGGTTCTGTTGTTCGTGTCGAGGATGAAAAGACGTTGGCGATGCCGGACTGGCGCGGCAACAACCGGGTCGATTCGCTCATCAACATCGTTCGGGATCCACGTGTCGCGTTGATGTTTCTCATTCCAGGCTCTAACACGACGATGCGGGTCAATGGCAAGGCCGTCGTTTCCGTGGAGCCGGACCTTTTGCGCAGCTTCGAGATGGACCAGAAACACCCACGCAGCGTGATCCTGATTTCGATCGACGAAATCTATTTCCAGTGCGCGCGAGCCGTCATGCGCGCGGATTTGTGGAACCCGGGCGTGCAGGTTGATGCAACCAGCTTGCCGACACCGGGCGATCTGCTGAAAGCGGCCAAAGCGGATTTCGACAAGGTGACTTATGATCGCGAATGGCCGGCGCGTGCTGTCAAGACGATGTGGTAGCGTGATGGCGCGGCGGGTGTGCAGCGCTCATCGCATCAGCGCTTGTAAATCAGCCAACTCTTGGTGAAGTCCTTCTTCATCCCGTCTTCATAGAGCCGTGTGCGGTTTCGACCGGTATTCTTGGCGCAATAGAGCGCAATGTCGGATCTGGCGTACAACTCGCCGGCGTCTTCGGCGTCGTTTGCCATGCAATAGCCGAGCGAAATGGTCACAGGACCGTAGTTGACGCCGGTCTTGGAATTCTTGAACGGCGTCGTCTCCAGAGCAATGCGGACGCGCTCGCAGATCTGCTGGACTTCTTCGGCAGTGTTTCCATCAATGATGATGGCAAATTCCTCGCCTCCGGTGCGCGCGACGAAGCAATCCTTGCGGACATTGGCCCGGATCACATTGGCGACGGTCGCCAAAATCTTGTCGCCGACGGGATGGCCGTAGGCGTCGTTGACCTTTTTGAAGTTGTCGATGTCTGCCAGGACGAGGGCGGAGAATGTATGGCTGTCATTGGCGTAGACGGCTGACAGCTTCTCATCGAATGCGCGCCGATTGGCGATGCGGGTCAGCGAGTCCGTGTTGGCGATACGCTTGTACTCGTCCAGTTCCTTGCGGACCTGGTCCATTTCCTGCGATTTCTGCGAAACCTGCGAGACGGTGCTTTCACCATGCGCCATGGTGTTGCCGGTGGCTTCGGTCAGGATGGTGATTGCGCTGCGCAGGATGTCAGCGCTTGAACTGCTTTTCGAGTTGATGCGGCTGTAGGTCTCGCCGAGCAGCTTGTTATAGCTTTCGAGAGAGCTTTGTTCCTGCTGCAGGACCCTGAGCAGGCCTTCCAGTTCGCCGATCAGCTTGGTGTGGGCATTTTCAATCGCGCGGCCCTGATGGCTGCCGAAATACTGCTCGCCGATCGCGTCCAGTTCGTCCTGCGTCGCCTTGCTGCCAAGGGCTGCAAGCTCGCGGGTAAGGGCCGGATTGGAGCCGATATAGGCTTCGTAAAAAAGCTCGTAATTGCGCGGAATGGGAGCGACGCCCATTGTGCGCATTGCGAACGAGATCTGTGCCGCGACGTCAGTTGCCTGCGCTTTGGGCGGTGTCGCCGTAGTCATCGGCCAACTCCAGTAGATTGGTCGGACCTTCTAGTCCCAATAGATTGTTTATCGATAAAAACTTTGAGAATGTTTAATTACATTGGAGTGATAAATCTTTGATGCAAATTCGCACTGCCGTCGGAATTTTGGTTCAAGTCATTGTTTATATAAGTTTCTCGAGGCGTGACGTGCCTGTCGCTCGTCACGCCTGATCGCGATTTAGCCTATCCGAGGTTGAATTCCTGGAAGAAATCATTGCCCTTGTCGTCGGTGACGATGAAGGCGGGGAAATCTTCGACCTCGATCTTCCAGACGGCTTCCATGCCCAGTTCCGGATATTCCAGAACCTCGACCTTGCGGATGCAGTCCTGAGCGAGCCGTGCGGCCGGGCCGCCGATCGAGCCGAGATAGAAACCGCCATGGGTCTTGCAGGCCTCGCGCACGGCGCGCGATCGATTGCCCTTGGCAAGCATGATCATGGAGCCGCCGAAGGACTGGAACTGGTCGACATAACTGTCCATGCGACCGGCCGTGGTCGGGCCGAAGGAGCCGGAGGCAAAGCCGGTCGGGGTCTTGGCAGGACCCGCATAGTAGACCGGATGGTTCTTCATGTAGTCCGGCATGCCTTCGCCCTTTTCCAGCCGCTCGCGGATCTTCGAATGGGCAAGGTCGCGGGCGACGATGATCGTGCCGGTCAGCGACAAGCGCGTCTTCACCGGATGTCTGGAGAGCTCTGCGAGGATCGCGCTCATCGGCTGGTTGAGATCGATCTTGACCATCGAGGAGGACAGGGCGGTCTCGTCGATCTCCGGCATGTATTTCGAAGGATCGGTTTCGAGCTGCTCGATATAGATGCCATCACGGGTGATCTTGCCCATGGCCTGGCGGTCGGCGGAACAGGAGACGCCAAGCCCGATCGGCAGCGATGCGCCGTGGCGGGGCAAGCGGATGACGCGCACGTCATGGCAGAAATA
The DNA here is from genome assembly GCF_902706095.1 of Rhizobium sp. 18065. Classification (GTDB taxonomy): domain Bacteria; phylum Pseudomonadota; class Alphaproteobacteria; order Rhizobiales; family Rhizobiaceae; genus Allorhizobium. The sequence continues at coordinate 342,171 of NZ_CACSJP010000002.1, read as the reverse complement.
CTTGCCACCGAACTGGGCGCCGACACCCATCTGCTGGGTCAGCTTGTGGATTTCCTTCTCCATCTCGATATCCCGGAAGGCATGCCCGCTTTCGGAGCCCTCCGTGGGAAGACAGTCGAGATAGCGCGCCGAGGCGAGCTTGACCGTTTTCAGCGTCATCTCGGCGGACAGGCCGCCGATGACGATCGCCAGATGGTAGGGCGGACAGGCTGCCGTACCCAGTGTCAGGATCTTCTCCTTGAGGAAGTCGATCATGCGGTCATGGGTCAGCAGCGAGGGAGTGCCCTGATAGAGGAAGGTCTTGTTGGCCGAGCCGCCGCCCTTGGCCATGAACAGGAACTTGTAGGCATCCTCGCCCTCTTCGTAGAGGTCGATCTGGGCGGGAAGGTTTGTCTTGGTGTTCTTTTCCTCAAACATCCGGATTGGCGCAAGCTGCGAATAGCGCAAGTTACGGCGCTCATAGGCGTCGCGCACGCCAGCGGCCAGCGCCTCGTAGTCGCCGCCATCGGTCCAGACGCGACGGCCCTTCTTGCCCATGACGATAGCGGTGCCGGTATCCTGGCACATCGGAAGTACACCGCCGGCTGCGATATTGGCATTCTTCAGCAGGTCATAGGCGACGAAACGGTCGTTGTCGGTCGCTTCCGGGTCTTCGAGGATCGAAGCGAGCTGCTTCAGGTGGCCCGGGCGCAGCAGGTGGTTGATGTCGGACAGGGCCGTCTCTGCCAGCAGCCTCAGACCTTCCGGCTCCACGGTCAGGATTTCCTGGCCCTTGAAGGTGTCGATGGACACGTAGTCGGAGGTCAGCTTTCGGTAGGGGATCTTGTCTTCGCCAAGAGGAAAAAGGTCGTCAGCCATCAGTCAAGAGCCTTTCGGGCGCAGGGGGTCGGATGGCGGTGTTTACGGCGATGGCGGTTAAATTTCAATGATTCTAAAGAGGGAGAGGCGGAGTCGGCGACCGCTTATGCCAGATCGCCCAGTGTCCTCAGGAAGGTTGCAGCATTGACGCTCTCGCGGCCCGTCAGGCCCAGGCTGCTTTCATAGGCCTTCTTCAGTTCCAGCTCGAATTGGTGCTGGTTGAATGCCGTCAGCCAGAGGATCATCGCCTCCTGCACGATCTGACTGGCATTGGCAAAACGACCGGCACCGATCAGATCCTCGATCCGGGCAGCGATGTCCGGATCGAGGTAGATCGTCAGCGGTTGTTTGGCGATCTCCAACATGAGATGTAATTTAGCATGACCGCACATATTGCGAAACGATTCAACTGCGACTGTGCACAGTTTTGATTGGCCGTCGGCCCGTCTTCAGTTTGGCGCGATCATCAGTTCCGGCCGCACATACTGGTCGAATTCCTCGTTGGTCAGATAGCCGCCGCCGACGGTCTCCTCACGCAGGGTCGTGCCGTTCTTGTGCGCGGTCTTGGCGATCTTGGCGCATGTGTCGTAGCCGAGCTTGCCGTTCAGCGCGGTCACCAGCATGAGTGAATTCTCGACGCCCTTGCGAATGTTGTCTTCGCGCGCCTCGATACCGACGACGCAGTTGTCGGTGAAGGAGACGGCAGCATCCCCGAGGAGCTGGACCGACTGCAGAAAGTTGTAGGCCATCATCGGATTGAAGACATTCAGTTCGAAATGGCCCTGGCTGCCAGCGAAGGTAATCGCGGCGTTGTTGCCGAAGATATGGGCGCAGACCTGGGTAAGGGCTTCCGACTGGGTCGGATTGACCTTGCCCGGCATGATCGACGAGCCGGGCTCGTTTTCCGGCAGTGACAGTTCGCCCAGACCGGCGCGCGGCCCGGAACCGAGGAAGCGGATGTCGTTGGCGATCTTGAACAAGGCTGCGGCAGCGGCATTGATGGCGCCATGCGCAAACACCATCGCGTCGTGCGCTGCAAGCGCCTCGAATTTGTTGGGCGCTGTGACAAACGGTATCGAGGTGATCTTAGCGATCTCCTCCGCCACTTTCTCGGCAAAGCCAATCGGTGCGTTCAAACCGGTGCCGACTGCGGTGCCGCCCTGGGCCAATTCGTAGAGGCCCGGCAGGGTCAGCTCGATGCGCTTGATTGATGACGCGACCTGCGCGGCGTAACCGGAGAATTCCTGGCCAAGCGTCAGTGGTGTTGCGTCCTGGGTATGGGTGCGGCCGATCTTGATGATATGCGCAAAGGCCTTGGCCTTGGCGTCGAGCGCCTCGTGCAGATGCTTGAGGCCGGGAAGCAGGTGATGAATGACATACTCTGCCGCCGCGATATGCATGGCAGTCGGATAGGTATCGTTCGACGATTGGCTCATATTGACATGGTCATTCGGGTGGACCGGCTGCTTTGAGCCCATGACGCCGCCGAGCATTTCTATGGCCCGGTTGGAGATGACTTCGTTGGCATTCATGTTGGACTGGGTGCCGGACCCCGTCTGCCAGACGACAAGCGGGAAATGCTCGTTGAGCTTGCCGTCGATGACCTCTTGCGCCGCCTCGACAATCACGCCGCCGATGGAGGAGTCGAGCTTGCCGAGTGCCATGTTGGCGCGGGCTGCCGCTTGTTTGACGATGCCGAGGGCACGAACCACCGGAAGGGGCTGCTTCTCCCAGCCGATCTTGAAATTGCCGAGAGAGCGCTCCGCCTGAGCACCCCAATAGCGGTCAGAGGCAACGCTGATGGGGCCGAAGGTATCGGTTTCGGTACGGGTGGTCATGGTCGTCCTGCTTTCGCTCTGGCGCTTTCGCGTCATCGGTGGATCGTCGAATTGCCGGTACACATTATCTAGGTCCGATATCTCCCAGCGCAACCGCATAACAATAAGATGAGAATTTCTGTCAAGATGCCAGATGCGGCAAATTTCATTGTGCCCATCGCCATGCGCGACATGTGATTGTTTCTGACATGTTGCCGATCGCCGGCCCTAGTCGTGAATGTCGGCGCCTGCTATTGCCTTTGCAGGCACGGCGACGATACGCCCAGCTGCTGGCGTTGTGTCATATTCGGCACGGATCACAACAATTTGTGCGTGGCAGCACCCGGCAGCGCCCGTGCCACGGTTCTGCTCATATTTGTCGTCAATCAAAAATTAACGAATATTTCCATTTAGTTTGCTGTGTCTATCGGGTGCTTCGTGCAGCCGAGTCACACAAAGTTGAGACCCTCTTTCGGATCCAAGTACCCGGGTACAACTTTTCAAGCAAAAGCCGATCGGCTAGTGATCCGCCAACCGGCTGTCGATGCCACGAGTCCTGGTGACTCGCATATTGAAATGAGAGCGAGAATGACGAGAAACAGCAAATTCGTGGTAACCGCGCTTCTGGCCGCGGCCACTGCCCTTGGCGGTCTTCCTCACGAGGCCGGCGCGACGACGCTTCTCGATCTTCTTCGCGGCGGCCCGGGAAAACAGACGAAGCGGCAGGCTGCATCGGCAGCACTCGAACAGCAGGCGCAAGGCGGCCTCGAAATGGGCGACCCGGAGCCGCTGCCGAAGGTTTCCGGACCGCGCTACTATACCTACAAGCCTGATGCCCAGCGCGCGATCCAGGTCAAGCTGCCGGTTGCCTCCGAAGGGGTTCAGGCGCCGGAAGGCCAGGTCCTAGGGGCTCGTCGCTTCCTGACGGAAGCGTCCGTGCGTGCGACCGATGACGTCGCCAAGATCGTTGAGGGCTATTATGGCAATCCGAACAAGCCGCTGATCTGGGTGACCGATGCAGCGCTTACGGAACGTGCGCATCAGATGATCGATGCGCTTTCCCATGCTGCCGACGCCGGCCTTTCGCCGGAAGACTATGCGGTCGTCACTCCAGCAGATTCTGGCGATCCGGCTGACCCGGAAAAGCGCCAGCGGGAGTTGATGGCTTTCGAGCTTGCGCTGTCAGCCAAGGTTCTGACCTATGTCAACGATACCACCCGAGGTCGCGTCGATCCGAACAAGATTTCCGGCTATCACGATTTCAAGCGCAAGGGTGTCAATCTCGCGCCCGTGCTGGACATGCTGCGACTGAGCCCGGATGTCGGCGCCTATTTGCGCAACCGTGATCCGCGCAATGCCGAATATGCCGCTCTGCGGACTGAACTCCTTCGCTTGCGGGCAGAAGACAGCAAATCTGCACCCGTCATAAAGGTTGCTCCGGGGACGCTGCTGAAGCCCGGCCAGATCAATCCCGAGCTTGCCAATGTTATCGGCCTGTTGAAACAGGTTGGTTCCGATACCCTCAAGAGCCAACATGCCGCCGTCCTGGCTTCCTATGCCGGTGCACCGGAATATTCACCTGATCTGGTCGCTTTGGTTGAAGCGTTCCAGGCGGAGAAAGGCCTGAAAGCCGATGGCGTCGTCGGTCCGGCAACGGTCCGGGCCATGACGGGGCACAGCAATGCCGAGAAGATCCAGAAGCTGATCGTTGCCATGGAGCAGATCCGTTGGCTGCCAGCCGATCTGGGCCAGCGGTATGTCTTCATCAATCAGCCCGCTTACACCGCCTATTACATCAATGACGGCCGCGAGCAGTTGAACATGCGGGTCGTTGTCGGCTCGCGTTCGAACCAGACCTATTTCTTCCAGGACCAGATCGAGACGGTGGAATTCAATCCCTACTGGGGCGTTCCGAAGTCGATCATCATCAACGAGATGCTGCCGAAGCTGCGGTCCGACCCGAGCTATCTCGACCGGCTGGGCTATGAGGTGAGCTATGGCGGCCGCAAGGTCGCTTCGAGCCAGATCGACTGGTACACGACACATTCGGTCGATGTGCGTCAGCCGCCAGGTGGCGACAATGCGCTCGGTGAACTGAAGATCCTGTTCCCGAACGACCATGCCATCTACATGCACGACACGCCGTCGAAGAGCTTCTTCAAGCGCGACATGCGGGCACTGAGCCACGGTTGCGTGCGTCTCGCAGAGCCACGTGTCATGGCTGCTGCCGTCATGGGCACCACGGTCGAGGAAATCGGCAAGCAGATCGCCTCTGGCCAGAACCGTGCCGTGCAGGTTCCGCAGAAGATCCCGGTCTATGTGTCTTATTTCACCGCCTGGCCGAACAAGGACGGCGTCGTCCAGTTCTTTGACGATGTCTACGGCCGCGACGAAGCTGTTGGCAAAGCGTTCGCCACCACAACGGATGCCCGTACGCCCGGGGCCTGAACGAAGATCTCGCGGTAGCGGTCTACAAAATTGAACTGGCGGGCCTTGGCCCGCCATTTTTCATTGGGCGTGTCGCAATCGGTTCAGGCGTTTTCCACCAGTTCATGAACGAGGGCGACCGTCAGTTCATCGAAGTGGTTGATGATACGGCTCGCGCCGAGGGCTTCGATCGGGGTGTCGGAATAGCCGAAGGGGACCGCGATCGACGGGATGCCGGCATTGCGGGCAGCCAGGATGTCGTTGACGCTGTCGCCGATCATCAATGCGCGCCTGGGGTTTCCGCCGGCTTTTTCGATGGTCCCGGTGAGATGTCCGGCATCCGGCTTGCGGACCGCAAATGTGTCTCCACCGGTGATCGCCGCGAAGTGATGTGTCAGACCCAGCTTGTCAATCAGGGGACGCGCAAGTTCTTCCATCTTGTTGGTGCAGACAGCCAGGGTGAAACCCTCTGTGGCAAGACGCTCCAGTGCTGCGACAAGTCCGGGGTAGGGGCGGCTTTCACCCGGCATGCCGGACTTGTAGTGATTGATGAAGTGTTCAAGCAAGGCCGGCAGTTGTGCATCGTCGAGCGGCACACCCCGGAGCGCGAAAGCGCGTGCGATCATCACGCGTGCGCCTTGACCGACGAGGTGAGTGAGGTCGCTGTAGCCGACCGGCGCAAGGTCGTGGATCGCGATCGTGTGGTTCAGGCTGGCGACGAGATCCGGTGCTGTGTCGACAAGTGTGCCGTCGAGATCGAAGACGATGGTCGTTTGTGTCACGCGGAGGCTCCATTCGCTTGAGCGGCAAGGTCTGTTCGGCGTTAGGGGAAATCCTCCGAAAAGGCAACGGCGGCGGTATGGTGAGGGCTTTCGTTTGTCGGAGGAGGCGTGTAAACAGCTTCCGACGAAATGGATGGGAGCTTTTGGCGCATGGACGCCCGCGAAATGAAGATCAAGGCCGCAGCCGCGGCTCTGGAGCATGTCGAAGACGGCATGCGCCTTGGTATCGGTACCGGTTCGACCGCGGAAGAGTTCGTTCGCCTGCTTGCGGAAAAAGTGGCGGCCGGCATCAAGGTTCAGGGTGTGCCTACATCCGAGCGGACTGCGCGTCTTTGTGTCGAGTTGGGCGTGCCACTGAAATCGCTCGACGAACTGCCGGAGCTTGATCTGACCATCGATGGTGCCGACGAAATCGATCAGCGCCTGACCCTGATCAAGGGCGGTGGCGGCGCGCTGCTGCGCGAAAAGATCGTCGCCGCGGCGTCTCGGCGGATGATCGTAATTGCCGACGAGACCAAGGTGGTGGACACGCTTGGTCATTACCCATTGCCGATTGAAATCAATCCTTTCGGTCAGGTGTCCACGCGTGTCGCGATCGAAAAGCTCGCATCGCGCCTTGGTCTGACCGGCGCGCTGACGCTACGGGCCAGAGGCGACGACGGCGTCTTCATGACCGACGGTGGACATCTCATTCTCGACGCATCTTTTGGCCGTATTCCTGATGCAGACGCTTTGGCTAGCCAGCTCAATGCCATTCCCGGAGTTGTGGAACACGGTCTATTCATCAACTTGGCCTCTCTTGCCATCATCGCCGGTCCGGCGGGTGCGCGGGTGATGGAGCCGAAAAACTAAACAGGAGCACTGAATTTCATGATCAGCTTTTCGGGTATGAGCCGTTTCGGATCGGTCGCCGTTATTGCCGGCGGCGTGATGCTGGGGGCGATCTCCGCCAAGGCGCAGGACGTGGCGCCTGAGCACATTCAGGCCGCGCGTGCGGCGATCGCATCGCTTGGCGTGACCGATCGATTTGACGCCATCCTGCCGAATGTCATGAACCGCCTGGCGGGTCAGCTGATTCTGGCTTACCCCAATCTGCAGGACATCATTTCCGCCAAGGTCGAGGAAGAAGCGTTGAAGCTTGCGCCGCGTCGCGCTGATCTCGAGCAGGAATCGGCCCTGGTTTATGCCAAGGCTTTCTCCGTCGAAGAACTGCAGGCGATCACCGCATTCTATAGCAGCGATGCTGGCAAGAAGCTTCTCAAGGATGGCCCGATCGCCACCCGCGAACTGCTGAAGGCTGCCGACATCTGGACGTCGGGCATTGCCCGCGACCTGGAAAAGCAGGCCAATGAAGCGCTGCTAAAGGAAGTTGGAGCGACGCAGCCTGCCGTCGCGCCGCCTACGGATGCACCCAAGCCGTAATCTGCTGATTTCAAGCGAATAGATGAAGCCCGGACCCTGGTCCGGGCTTTTCTTTTGGGCTCCACCCACCCTATATCAGGGCCGTCCCGTGCGTTGGGGCGGCAAGGAGAAAAAATGTCCAGTTTCGACTATGACCTGTTTGTAATCGGTGGTGGTTCCGGCGGCGTGCGCAGTGCGCGTCTGGCGGCATCGCTTGGCAAAAAGGTTGCGATTGCGGAAGAATATCGCTTCGGTGGCACCTGTGTCATTCGCGGCTGCGTGCCGAAGAAACTGTTCGTCTACGCCTCGCAGTTCCACGAGCATTTCGAGGACGCGGCCGGTTATGGCTGGACAGTGGGCGAAAGCACATTTGACTGGACGAAACTGATTGCCGCAAAGGACCTGGAGATTGCCCGTCTCGAAGGCCTGTACCGTAAAGGCCTGGACAATGCCGGCGCCGAGATCGTCGAGTCGCGTGCCGAACTTGTCGGTCCGAACAGTGTGCTGATCAGGAAAACAGGCAAAGTCGTCACCGCCGAGAAGATCGTCATCGCAGTCGGCGGCGGTGCCAATCCGCATGCGGCCCTGCCTGGTCATGAACTCTGCATCACCTCGAACGAAGCTTTCCATCTGGAAAAGCTGCCGCGTTCGATCTTGATCGCAGGCGGCGGCTATATCGCTGTGGAATTTGCCAATATCTTCCACGGACTCGGTGTCGAAACGACACTGATCTATCGCGGTGCCGAAATTCTGAGCCGGTTCGACCACGATATGCGCCGTGGCCTGCATGAGGCGATGGAAGCCAAGGGCATCCGGATCCTGTGCCATGACCATATCCAGTCGGTGGCTAAGGCTACAAGCGGTGGTCTCGAGGTCGAGACGATGAACAACGGCCAGCTTGCCGTCGAGCAGGTCATGCTGGCACTCGGTCGCGATCCCTATACGAAGGGCCTCGGGCTTGAAGCGGCTGGCGTTGCCACCAACGAGCGTGGGGCTATCGTCGTCGATGCCTATTCGCGCACCAATGTGGCGGGTATCTTCGCACTCGGCGACGTGACCGATCGCGTGCAGTTGACGCCGGTCGCCATCCATGAGGCGATGTGCTTCATCGAGACGGAATACAGGAACAATCCGACGTCGCCCGACCATGAGCTGATCGCGACCGCAGTATTTTCGCAGCCGGAGATTGGCACTGTCGGCATGTCGGAAGATGAGGCGGCGAAGCGCTTCGATGAAATCGAAGTCTATCGCGCACAGTTCCGCCCGATGAAGGCAACGCTGTCCGGTCGTGCCGAAAAGATGATCATGAAGCTGATCGTCAACGCTGCCGATCGCAAGGTGGTCGGCGCGCACATTCTCGGTCATGACGCCGGCGAAATGGCGCAGCTCCTCGGCATTACGTTGAAGGCCGGTTGCACGAAGGATGATTTCGACCGGACCATGGCGGTGCATCCAACGGCGGCGGAAGAACTGGTGACGATGTATAGCCCGAGCTATCGCATCAAGAATGGTGAACGGATCTGACCAGTGAAGACCTGCGCCGCTCCAAGGACGGCGTGTGATACCGTTTAAGACAAACAGGCGCTGCAATGCCGCGCCTGTTTGTGATGGAATTCTGTTCAAGCTTCGTTCGTCTGCCCCGCAGGCTTCAAGCCCATGCCAGCACCGGTGCCGCAAGAACGGCGAGCCCCAGGACAGAGAGCGCGATCAACCGCATGCGGTTTCTTCTACGCGTAAGGGCACCATTCCAGTCATACGCCATAACACGATCCTCATGATCTACGCAGGAAACCGAGGTTTCCAATACAGTTCGCAATACCCCCGCCTGTCGGGGTAGTCAGCGGGACTTGCGTGAGGCTGACCAGGGGGAGGGCAATCGCGATGTCATATTGGTCAAGTGTTGTTTACAGACATCGAATGTGCGGCGGATACGGTCGTCTGACAAGCCCGCGCCATTGTGTCAGGATGATACAGACTGTGAATAACGTGGGTAACTCTTGTGCGATGCCGCATTTCAACGGCCGAGGCTGAGCCACTCAATTGCCGGTGCCCAGAGTGTGTCTCTGAATGTCTGCCGGAAGAAGCCCAGATGGCCGATTTTTCCGCCTGCCTCTTCCGGCGCATGCCACCGCGTTTCGATTGGTGATTTCGTGTAGTGCTTGAGCAATGCCTGTTGGGCGCGCGGTGTGCCCCAGGGGTCGTCGGTCATGCCGATCGCCAGGATTGGCGTCGTGACCTCACCGAAGCGTTGAATGGCATTCATCGACGGATCGGCGAAGAAATATTCCGGATGACGCCCCCAGCGGCTCCATTCCCGAAAGACCGTGCCCGGCAGCGTTTCCCCCAAGCCGATCCATCCCGGCACATTTCCCGTCAACATCGCGAGGGGAACGCCGATCAGGTTCATCAGGGTGAAGACCTTCCAAGGCTCTCCGGTATTGGCCCAATACCCGGTCATCGGGGCAACCATCAGGTAGCGATCGAAACGATCAGCACGACCACCCAGCGCCAGGACCTGGCTGCCGAATGATTGTCCGATGCCAACCATGGTATGGCCCGGTGCCTCGCGCTCCAGTGCATCGACGGCGGCTGGCATATCGAAAAGTGCCCAGTCGCGCATCAGCAATGGTCGCAACCAGCCCGGCTGTACGGGTGATCGGGCGACGCCGCGATAGTCGTAGGTGAGTGCCGCACGGAAACCGCGATCGGTAACCAGATGCTCGGCGAAGCGGGTGTAGATCGTGCGCGGAACCGCTGCTGCGGAGGAGATCAGCGCGAGGGGGCCATTGCCGTTGCCGCTGAAGAGTGTGCCGGTCAGCGGAAACTGATCCGCAGTGTTGAAACCGATATCCCGCCTGGTCATCGCGTAACGAGTGTCCATCGCGGTGTTCTTCCTCTACACGGCATCAATATTACGTTTACGTGAACGTCCATTATCGTTCATCGGGATCAGATTGACAACGCTCTGATCGCGCGACCTTCGTGTGCGAAACTGATCAGTTTCGGATTGCTAATCGGGGATTGTCGACATTGTGTTTTCCGTTCGAAAGCCCTTAAACTTCGGCTTTGCAAGCCACATATAACGGTCTATAAGCCCCCATCCGACGCGGCCGGGAGGAGGCCGTTTTTCTATTTCAGGACAGGTGACGACCATGGCGCAGAATTGGACCCCGAACAGCTGGAGGCAGAAGCCTATCAAGCAGGTTCCGGCCTATCCGGATCAGGAAGCTTTGAAGGCTGCCGAGCTGCAGCTTGCATCCTACCCGCCGCTCGTTTTTGCCGGTGAGGCACGCCGCCTGAAGAAGGCGCTCGGCAATGTTGCCGAAGGCAACGGCTTCCTGTTGCAGGGTGGCGATTGCGCCGAGAGCTTTGCCGAACATGGCGCGGACAATATTCGCGACTTCTTCCGCGCTTTCCTGCAGATGGCTGTGGTTCTCACGTTCGGCGCGCAGCTGCCGGTGGTCAAGATCGGCCGTATCGCCGGCCAATTTGCCAAGCCGCGCTCGTCCGACATGGAGAAGATCGGCGACGTCGAGCTTCCGAGCTACCGCGGTGATATCATCAACGGTATCGAGTTCACCGAGGATGCACGCATCCCGAACCCGGACCGTCAGCTGATGGCCTACCGCCAGTCTGCTGCAACGCTGAACCTGCTGCGTGCCTTTGCGATGGGTGGCTATGCCAACCTTGAGAATGTACACCAGTGGATGCTTGGCTTCGTCAAGGATAGCCCGCAGGCCGAGCGCTACCGCAAGCTCGCCGACCGTATTTCCGAAACCATGGACTTCATGAAGGCCGTGGGCATTACGTCGGAAAACAATCCGAGCCTGCGCGAAACCGATTTCTTCACCAGCCACGAGGCCCTGCTGCTCGGCTATGAAGAAGCATTGACCCGCGTCGATTCGACGTCCGGTGACTGGTATGCCACATCCGGTCATATGATCTGGATCGGCGACCGCACGCGCCAGGCGGACCACGCGCATCTGGAATACTGCCGTGGCATCAAGAACCCGATCGGTCTGAAATGTGGGCCGTCGTTGCAGGCTGACGATCTGTTGAACCTGATCGACATCCTTAACCCGCAGAACGAAGCCGGTCGTCTGACGCTGATCTGCCGTTTCGGTCACGACAAGGTTGCCGAGCACCTGCCGCGCCTGATCCGCGCGGTGGAACGCGAAGGCCGCAAGGTCGTATGGTCCTGCGATCCGATGCATGGCAACACGATCACGCTCAACAACTACAAGACCCGTCCGTTCGAACGAGTCCTGTCGGAGGTCGAAAGCTTCTTCCAGATCCATCGTGCGGAAGGCTCGCATCCGGGCGGCATCCATATCGAGATGACCGGCAAGGACGTGACGGAATGCACCGGTGGTGCGCGTGCGGTTTCGGCAGAGGACCTGCAGGACCGCTACCACACCCATTGCGACCCGCGCCTCAATGCCGATCAGGCCCTCGAGCTGGCATTCCTGCTGGCCGAGCGCATGAAGGGTGGTCGCGACGAAAAGCGCATGATGGTTGCCAACGGCTAAGGCGCCCGCTTGACACTTAAATCATAGGCAAAGGCCGATGCGGAAGCGTCGGCCTTTTTCAGTTCCGGGCGTCGAGTAAAATCCTCCAACCCAGATGCCTATCGTCAGCAGTGCAACGCAGGGTATTTTGGCGAGTGGAACCATCAGCGTTGAAATTGTGGCGTTATGTTGCTCGCATTGAATTGCCGAAGACGGGTTTGCGCGGGCTGGTTTTGAATGCAGAATACGCCTTCTGGTTGCCGTTTGCCGCGTTGCAGAAGTTGTGAACCTTGACTTCAGCTTTCTTGGTTTGACCTGATGCCTGTGCGTGGTGATGGTGAGGGCTTGCACGGTTTTGGAGAATGATATGACGAAATTACACCACGGGGGATGTCTGTGCGGTGCCGTGCGCATCACGGTCCGGGGACGGTTGAGCCCGGTCAGCTTTTGCCATTGTTCACAATGCCGCCGACAGACAGGACATTTCTATGCGACGACCGATGCTGCGGTGGACGACATCTCTATCACCGGTGAGGAGGCGATATCGCTTTACCGCTCAAGCCCGGAAGCGGAGCGAGGTTTCTGCAGCAAGTGCGGCTCGGCTTTGTTCTGGCGGGCAGATCATTCCGGGCGGATGTCGATCATGGCTGGGCTTTTGGACGGGCCGACCGGCGTTGAAGGTGGTTATCATATCTACTGCGCCGACAAGGGTGACTACTACACCATCAACGATGCATTGCCGCAGTATGCGGCCAGCAGCACCGTCTGAGGCGGTGTTGCGGCGCGAAGCCGTTTCTTTCCGGCGTCGTCAGGCTGCTGCGTCCTGCGCGATTGTCAGTTGCCTGAGGCTCTCCCGATAAGCGACGTCGAGCGCTGCGAACTTGGCGGACTGCCACGTGAAGTAGTCCTCGATGAAACGCCGGCTTAGCCAGAGGTTGCCACGTCTGCGGGGCAGGTCCCAGCCGAGCAGGTCTTCGCTTTCGGCCTTCTTGAACATGCGCTTGAGATTGGTGGTTGAGATCATGTAGATCTCGCTCAGTTCGGCAAGCGTGACCGGGCCGACAGGAGTGCGGGGTGCCGCGCGGTCAAAATCACCCAAACGCGTGATCAGGTCATGCAGGACCATGCCGCCCAGATCGGACCAGAGGAAATGACCGATGGTATCGGGCGGATCGCGCCAGAGCGGATCTTCAACGAGGATTTCCGCCGCGATCGGTTGGCCCAGCTTGAAGATCCGCGGATCCGCGATCGTCGTTGCCTCACGATCGCCGCCGTCGAGACGGTCAAGGCAGGCCATGTGACCGATGAACCACCGCATCATCGCGGCATTGGCGACTTCCGTCGTTTCGAACACCCGCACGCGCCTGTCCGGCACATCCGGCACGTCGCGCAGGAATTTGTAGGCGAACAGTTCGGCGAGATAGGCGGTCGCCGTATTACGGCTGGCGGCGCCAAGGCGCATCACGATTTCAATGAACCGTGTCGCGGTCAGGCCGGACATGGGGTCATCATCACGCCGGCTCAGCGACAGCGCGAACATCGCATGGGTCATCAGCCACTTGCGGTGTGACGCCTTGAGGCGAGCCAGCCTCGGAGTTTCGTTGTGGATGGCAATTAGATGCTGGGCGATCTGTTTCTCGATGGCGGGAAACAAGGCATGGGCTGCTATGGAGGCACGCGTAAGTTGCGGCATGGCTTGTGCTCTGTTGAACATGCATTGTGTTCAATGCTTGCCGGGCGCGGCCGCAATCCGATCAAGACAAGCGGACGACGATACAATCAGGCGCGCTGCAGTTTTGAACAAAAAAGTCTACGGAGTAAAATTGACTTTCCCGCAATAGTGCAACTGAGCAGAACTTGTCAAGCTGGGCAAATATTGAGAATGCGCGGTCGCGCGATCAAGTCACCGGCTGCAGTCGTTCTGCCTGCTCAGGGAAGAAACGTTCAGTTCCAAAGCCTTCGCCAAACATCATGTCGTGTTGCAGTAGCCGGTAGTCTCGGATCATCGGATCAATACGGCCTGATACGGACCAATCCGGCTGGGCGCGATTGTTGCGCTCGATCAACTGATGACGATCAATCACAGTATAACGTTCCTGAACGCGGCCAAGCATGCCCGTGTAGAAAGGATGACGGTAGCCGCTCATGCGGACAATGAAATGCGGCAGTTGCGAGGGGCTGACCGAGCCCAGGTTCTTCTGCACGCCGCGCTTGGATGACCACACAACCAGTGGTGTTTCGTGTTCACGCTTCATTGTGGCGACGGAAGCCTTGCGGGTGGCAACTTGGTCGGCCATGTAACCGCTCTCCGGATAGACCATGCCGAGCGGCGGCAGGTGGTCGCCAAACAGCACGATGATGGTTTCGCGGCGCCGCTTCTTTGCCCAGTCCATCAGCATCTTCAAGCTCTGGTCGGCTTCCTTGACGCCTTGTGTATAAGTCGCAAGGGCGCTGGCGCTGCCATCGGAAAGCGTCGGTCCGTCGACTTCGATCGAGTTCTTCTTGTAGCGGTTTGCTTCATACGGACCGTGGCCCTGCAGTGTAACGGCGAAGAAGAAGAACGGCTTGGCCGTGTTGTCGGCCTGGTTGATGATATGGCGCGTCAAAGCATCATCAGAGGCGAAGATGCCGCGCTTTTCCATCGCTGGCATGTTTTCCTCGGACTGGAAGTTCTGGAAGCCGAGCGCCTGATAGACATTCTGACGGTTCCAGAACCAGCTTTGGAACGGATGGAAGGCCTTGGTCACGTAGCCCTTAGATTCAAAGAAGGTGGCAAGCGACGGCAGCGGGCGGCGGATATACTGCTGATAGGGAATGCTGCCATAGGGCAGGAATGCATTGCTGAAACCGGTCAGGGCCTCGAACTCGACATTCGCCGTCATGCCGCCGAATTCTGGCGAGAAGACGTTGCCCGACTGTGTGGCATGGATCGTCGGCATCGGATCGCTGGAATAGCGGACGCTCGACATGCGTGTCGGATCCCACAGCGATTCGCTCATGATCATGATCACGTCGGCCTGGCGCCCCGAGAAGAAGGTCGCGGGCAGACGGTCGGTCGGAATGTCGGAGATGGCAAGATTGTCGTAGCCGGCCGGTGCGCCGACATTGGCCATGGGGATGTTGAAGGCGAAGGCGAGCAGGAAGCCGTTGTGACGATAGTTTTCCTTCTGGTCCCACATCATCGGCACGATGTTCAGCCGGTCGCGGACATAGGAAAAGGCCATCGGATCCATCAGCGTGATGAAACCGGCGAGGATCGGTGCTGCCACCAGCGTGCGGCCAATGCGGACGACCGGCAGGATACGAGGGAAGAGGCGACGGCTGACAACAATCAGACAGACGAGCGCGCCGATGATTGCCAGGGACGCAAGCGCCATTCCGGCTGCAGCCAGGGGGCGGGCCGCGATCATCACCGGCAGAAGTTCCATGATCTGGCGACCGAAAAGCAGGTCGCTCGGGAACAACGGGTCAGACAGAAACAGCTGCTTTTGCCCGGAAAAGAAGGCGGGCATCAGCGATAGTGGCACGATCAGCAGTGCAGACTGATAGGCATGCCCGACAATGGCGTCGGCAAAAAGCATCAGGAGGAAAAGAATGCCAGCGGCGATCATGCCCGGGCGAGCGGGCGACAGCATGTATTCGGCAACATCGTTGAGGTTGCCGCGCGCCAGCCATTCGCTGGCGATGATCGTGATGATCGCCAGCAATGCAGTGTTGATCAGCGGGAATACGATGCGCGTGATGCGCCCGGTTGCACGCGCTTCATCTGTGCGGGGAGTGGTGCCGACAGCTGCCAAAAGGCTGGAATTTACCGATTTTGGAAGAGTGTCAGCCACAGAATTCTCCGAGAGAAATGCGATTTCATCAAATGTGCGCATAGCTGTCACATATCCGTCATGAACGCTACATGAACTATGCGTGATGCCTGATTGTTCCCCGTTTTTGATCGATATTTGGGCGTCCACGCATAGCATCATCGGCCGACGCCGTTGCGATCCGCCAGCCGAGCGTTTAAACCGTTGATCATGAGCGAAACATTGAAAAAAACAGATGTCCTGCGCATCGCCATTGCGCAACTCAATCCAACGGTTGGCGACGTGGTCGGCAATCTGGCAAAGGCACGTGCGGCGCGGTCGGAAGCGGCAACGCAGGGTGCCGATCTGTTGCTTCTGACAGAATTGTTCATCTCCGGCTATCCGCCGGAAGATCTGGTTCTGAAACCCGCCTTTCTCAGGGCTTGCCTGTCGGCGGTCGAACAGCTGGCGGCGGAGACCGCTGACGGAGGCCCGGGCGTGATCGTCGGCTTCCCGCGTCAAGGCGAGAAAGGCCGGCACAATTCCGTTGCCATCCTCGATGGCGGCAAGATCCTCGGATTCCGTGACAAGATCGATCTGCCGAATTATGGCGAGTTCGACGAGAAGCGGGTTTTTGTCGAAGGCGAGATGCCAGGGCCGGTGAATTTTCGGGGCGTGCGCATCGGCGTGCCGATCTGCGAGGAGATCTGGAACGATGCCGGGGTCTGCGAGACGCTGGCCGAAACCGGCGCCGAGATCCTGCTGGTGCCGAACGGCTCACCATTCTATCGCAACAAGGTGGACGTGCGCCATCAGGTCGTGCTGCGCCAGGTGATCGAGACCGGCCTGCCGCTGATCTTCGCAAACCAGATCGGCGGCCAGGACGAACTTGTCTTTGACGGTGCGAGCTTTGCCTTCAACGGCGACAGGTCGCTCGCATTCCAGATGAGCCAGTTCGAGGAAACGCTTTCTGTCACGACCTGGAAGCGGACTGCCGATGGCTGGCGTTGTGATGAAGGGCCGATGTCGCGCATTCCCGAGAAGGAGGAGGCCGACTACCGCGCCTGCGTTCTCGGCTTCCGCGACTATGTCAACAAGAACGGTTTCAAGAGCGTCGTGCTCGGCCTCTCGGGCGGCATCGATTCTGCCATCTGCGCCGCGATTGCCGTCGATGCGCTTGGCGAGGAGCGGGTACGCACGGTTATGCTGCCCTATCGCTACACGTCGAAGGAATCCTTTGCCGACGCCGAGGCCTGCGCACAGGCTCTGGGCTGCCACTACGATATCGTTCCGATCGCCGATCCGGTCGAGGGGTTTCTGTCGAGCCTCTCCGAAATGTTCGAGGGCACGGAGAGCGGGATTACCGAAGAGAACCTGCAGAGCCGTGCGCGCGGCACGATCCTGATGGCAATCTCCAACAAATTCGGTTCGATGGTCGTCACGACCGGCAACAAGTCGGAAATGTCGGTCGGTTATGCGACGCTCTATGGCGACATGAATGGCGGCTTCAATCCGATCAAGGACCTCTACAAGATGCAGGTCTATGCGCTTTCGGCTTGGCGCAACGCCAATGTGCCGCCGGGTGCACTTGGGCCTTCCGGAAAGGTTATCCCGGCCAATATCCTGTCAAAGGCGCCATCGGCCGAGCTTCGGCCCAACCAGACCGACCAGGATTCGCTGCCGCCTTACCCGATGCTGGACGACATCCTGGAGTGCCTGGTCGAAAAAGAGATGGCTGTCGAAGATATCGTTGCACGTGGGCACGACATTGCGACGGTCCACCGCATCGAGCATTTGCTCTATCTGGCGGAATACAAGCGGCGGCAGTCGGCACCGGGCGTCAAGATCACCCAGAAGAACTTCGGTCGCGACCGCCGCTACCCGATCACCAACCGTTTCCGCGATCGCTGAGCCTTCTCTCGTCGCCATGGTCCAAGGGAGAACAGGCTTTGCGCAGTTCCGTCGAAATCTACAACATCCGCACGCGGCGGGCGCGTGTGGTCTGGCAGACGAGCGAACTGGTCGAGGCGCCAAACTGGTCGCCTGACGGTTCCTATCTGCTGATCAACGGCAATGGCCTGCTGTATCGGCTTTCGCCGGAGGGTGGTCAGGCGCCGTCCATCCTCGACACTGGCTTTGCCGTCGAATGCAACAATGATCACGGCATATCGCCGGATGGCTCAATGATTGTGATCTCTGACAAGACCGAGCACGGAAAGTCCTGCATCTACATATTGCCTGCCGAAGGCGGTGTTCCACGCCAGGTGACTTCGAACCTGCCGTCCTACTGGCATGGCTGGTCGCCCGACGGCCGGCAGCTTGCCTATTGTGGCATTCGTGACGCTGTCTTTGACATCTATTCGATTTCGGTCGATGGCGGCGAGGAGCGCAGACTGACCGAGGGCGAGGGGCGCAATGACGGGCCGGACTGGTCGGCCGATGGCGACTGGATCTATTTCAACTCCAGCCGAAGCGGCCTCATGCAGATCTGGCGCATGCATCCGGATGGCAGCGATGTCGAGCGCATCACCTACAGCGATAGCGGTGACTGGTTCCCGCATCCGTCGCCGAAGGGCGACAAGGTTCTCTATCTGTCCTATGCGCCCGACGTCTTTGACCATCCGCGCGACCGGGAGGTCAGTCTCCGGCTGATGGATATGGATGGTGGAGCGCCGGAAACACTGTTCGAACTCTTCGGCGGGCAGGGCACGATCAATGTGCCGAACTGGTCACCGGACGGCACGGAATTCGCCTTCGTTCGCTATTTCCCCGTCAACGACTGATGGTCGTCGCAGGCTGACGCTTGCGTCCTTCGGCGATCGGCCTAGAACAGAGCATATCAGGTGCCCGCTGTCTTGCGGGAGAATCGGGAAGCCGGCGCAAATCCGGCACGTGCCCAACGCTGTAAGGCGGATGCACACGCAAGGGGGAGACCCAGCCACTGGTGGACAAGACCGGGAAGGCGGCGTGCGCAGATGAAGCCAAGTCAGAAGACCGGCCTGATGAGATAGACTTGCCCGCGCGGACGGCGGGCGGTTGCGCATTGTTGGGGATTTGACGATGCACGACGAACCGAACGATTTTCTCGTCCGGGCCGGTTCCTTTTCCGTCGAGGAAAGACAAGCCGTCTACCGGGCCATTCATACGCGCCGCGACGTGCGCGACCAGTTCCTTCCCGATCCTCTGTCGGACGATCTTGTCAGGCGCCTGCTGGAAGCTGCGCATGCCGCACCGTCCGTCGGCTTCATGCAGCCGTGGAATTTTCTTCTGGTGCGCGACACTGTCCGCCGGCAACGGATATGGGAGGCTTTCGACCGGGCCAATCGCGAGGCGGCGGCGATGTTCGATGAGGAGAGGCAGACCGCTTATCGGTCGCTGAAGCTCGAAGGTATCCGCAAGGCGCCGCTCGGCATTTGTGTGACCTGCGACCGGGACCGGGCCGGGCCTGTTGTTCTCGGACGCACCCACAATGCGCGGATGGACAGCTATTCGACGGTCTGCGCTATCCAGAACTTGTGGCTTGCCGCGCGCGCCGAAGGTGTCGGGCTTGGCTGGGTCAGCATCTTTCAGGAAAGCGAGCTGAAGCGCATTCTCGATATTCCGGACGAAATCGAGATCGTCGGCTATCTCTGCCTAGGCTATGTCGACACGCTTTATGCGGCACCGGAACTCGAGGTGAAGGGCTGGCGATCGCGGCTGCCGCTTGAGGATCTGGTGTTTGATGAGAGCTGGGGACATCGGTCCGTAGCCCTCGCTGCCGCCGACGTTATTCCTGCAGAGGCTGCGGGCCAGGAGCGGCCGGATTCCTGAGATTGATTGCACCCGAAACCGGCGGCAGGAATTGTGGACCGACTTTGCGGATATTGGCCGCACTGCCATCATAGGCGCGTTCGACCGGCTGCGTTGTCGGTGTCGCTGCGGCTACCGCCGGCGCCTTCGGTGCTATGGTGACGATCGACGACTGGTAGTCTGGAACGGAAGGAGCCGGGGTCGATCGCCGTTTTGCCTGTTCATGAAAGCGGGCCAGGTCGCATCCACATTGCGGATTGTCGCCGGCCGTGCGGTTGCGATAGGCGAAGGCATTGGGAAGGTCGCGGTAGGGTCGCCCACTGGCAGCCGAAATCATCTCTGATGTCTCGCTGACCGCGGGTGCGTGGAAATACAGTTCCGTCTCGGTGTTGGGGCACATCTGCTGGCACAGGCCGGCATCATGGGCAAAATTCATCGCGGACGTGCTGGACGAGATCGGAAAGAACCCGCCGTCACAGGTACGAACGCATAGTGTGCGGATATTGCCTGTCGGCAATGCGGAGGGCTGGCCGGGCAAAGCCTCCAGCGAATTGCGGCTGACTTGGTAGGGCTCTGGCAGCGTGTCGAGATAAGGGATACGTTCGGCTTCCTCGGTATCACCGCCGAATGTGCCATCGGCGTCTGGGCTGCAGCCGTTTGCCTCAAGTGCCGTGGTCAGTCGGGCGCGAGCGTCTTGACTCTCAGCCCCGCCGGACCTGATCTCCTGCAACTTAGCAACCAGAATGTCCTTGTTGGCCTCCATCCGGTCGAGTGCCTCGGACAGATCGCCGCAATCGCTGCCCCCGTCCGGTCGCACAACCACGACCGAAGACGACAGGCAGCGCAGGCGCTTCTGGTCTTGCCTTGCCTTTCGCAATTCCAGATTCTGCTGGGCAATCGCGCTGGAATAGCTTCTGATTTCGGGATTCTCACCGGTGACTTCCGAGACATCGGCAAGCCGATCACGTAGACGTTCGCAGACAACCGATGCAGAAGCGACATTCGGCACAATCCAGGCAAAGCACAGCGCTGCAGCGAGAAGTCCAGGTATCCTTGTCTGCAAGATCACTTTCCCGCTGGGTTTTCGTGGATGCCGGTCGTCGGTTCCTGCTCCTATACTACCTGACCGAGAATACGCCAGCTAAAGCTAAAGTAAAATGACAGTGCCGTCATCGACCGCCACCGGATTTGACACGATGGCGGTCGCTCTGGCTCAGGCGGCGCGAGCCGTTTGAAGCGTCATTGGCTGTTCGAGGACGTTGCCGGCGATCGATGCGACATGCTTCATTCGGTCAAGCAACGCTTCCGTCACGTCCCAGGCGACGGCAACGGCCTGGACAGAGCCGATCCGCTGTGGATCGGCAATGCGCAGACCGGGGCAGCCCATGCGTTTGAACATGCGCTCCAGGAAGACATCGGTGACGGTGACGATCTGGCTCAGGCCCGAGGCCAGCCCAAGCTCGCCGACGCCGCACATCAGTTCGGCCGCGGCAATTGTGACCTGATTGCTGGCGCGGTCCTGCGAAATTTGCGGATCGATGCAAAAGCGGCTCGATTCCCAGATGGCTGCGCTGCGGATTTCGCTCTGATCGCCGAGCAGCACCGGAAACGTGTCATCGAGCATGTTCTGTCCGAGGGTCGGCAGCAGGCGCAGCGCTCCCCGCAGGCGTCCGCTGTCGCCATAGGACAGGACATAAAGCGGATTGGCCTGGTCATAGTGATCGATTTCCCAGTCGCCGTGCAGGCTGACATCCCATCCCAGAAGGTCGTGAAAGACGGTCTTGCGCAAGCGATGCATGGCATCGATTTCAATTGGGTGGTGTTTGCGATTCACGCCATTGATGATCCGGATCATGCGGCACTCCTTCAGTTTGAACGAGTGGCATTGATGTCGGTTGCAGGTGATCGATGAAACTGTCGGTAGTGACAGCTTCCTTTATGCAATCAAAGAATTCGGATCGGATGGCTGGGTCGGCTCGGTCGTATTGTGCGGGTATGATATGAGTTTACGCCAGAGTGCTTCGGCGACCGCTTGCGCGTTGGTGACGACATTGAGTTTTCGCCGCGCGTTGGACATGAAGAAACGCACTGTGCGTTCCGTGATGCCGAGAATGACGGCGATCTCCCAATAGCTCTTTCCGGCGGCGACCCAGGACAGTGTCTCGATTTCTCGAGGTGTGAGCCGATCCTGTGCATACCGGGCGCGTATCTGGGCTGATGTGCGTGCCAGCATTTTTGTATGAAAGCTGACGGCCAGCGCTGCAATGTCGCGGTCGTGCGTTCGACGCAGGTTGCGCCACTCATGCCCTGGCAATTCGGCCTGGATGAGGAGGAAGGCCGTTCTGCCTGCTTGCGACAACATTGGATAACAGGCCCCGAGGGGGACCAGATCGAGCAGGCTGGCGAATGTCGACAGGTTCTGGCCAGCGATCGTTCGAGGTCCGAGATCCTGCCAGTCGAACGGCTCGATGGCCATTGCTGCGTGCATGAAGGGTGCATGCAGAAGCGTCTGGAGGCGTTTGTCGGACAGCCACGCCAATCGCGGCAATGTTGTGTGATGCAGGCTGTAGGCGGCGAAGCGATCGCCGCGAAGGGTTCCATCGAAATACAGCAGATGGTTCAGGCCATAGACCTGCCGCATGCGGTCGAAAAAATGCTGGGGCTCGAGATGGTCGGTTTGCTCGAGCCAGTCATGCAGTTCGAAATAGGCCTGCGAAGACACCATGAAAAAACCCTAGAAACCAAGGGCTTTAGGATGGTTTCGCATGCTCGGACTTGTCCAGCGGCAATGTGATTTGCCGCTGGCAATCAGCCGAAATCATGCAGGCCGTCGTCCCCCGGTGGGGCGGGAGACGCCGTTACGCCGGCTGTGAGGCTTCCACGACCGCCAAGGCTGCCATATTGACGACGCCACGCGAGGTCACCGAGGTTGACAGGACGTGGGCCGGCATGGCGGCACCCAGAAGGATAGGACCGACATGCAGTGCATCCATCATGGTGCGCATGATGCCAAGCGAGATATTGGCCGCATCGAGGTTCGGGAAGACGAGGATATTGGCCTCGCCCGTCAAGGTGCTATTTGGCATGGCGCGTTTGCGCAGAGCCTCCGACAGGGCCGATCCACCCTGCATTTCGCCATCGACCTCAAGTTCCGGAGCTTCGTGTCGCAGAATTTCCAGCGCGCTGCGCATCTTTGTTGCACTGGCCGACGGGCGCGATCCGAAATTGGAGTGTGACAGCAAGGCAGCTTTCGGCGCAATGCCGAAGCGCCGGATTTCCTCGGCGGCCAGCATGGTCATTTCGGCGATTTCCTCTGCCGACGGATCGTCAGTGACGAAAGTGTCGGTGAAAAAGATCGCGCCACGCTGGGAAATCAGCAGGCTGAGGCCGGAAAAGTCACGAACGCCCGGGCGCTTGCCGATAATCTGGCGGACATCGCGGACATGGCGATCGAACCGGCCTTCGACACCGCAGATCAGTGCATCGGCGTCCCCGCGCTTGACGGCAAGCGCGCCAATTACGGTGGTATTGGTGCGCACGATGGTGCGCGCAGCTTCCGGATTGATGCCGGCGCGGCCGACGATGGCGAAGTAGTCGTCGACATAGTCGCGGTAGCGCGGATCATCTTCCGGATTGACCAACTGGAAGTCGACACCCGGACGGATGCGCAGGCCGTAGCGCTTCAGGCGGGTTTCGATGATTTGCGGGCGGCCGATCAGGATCGGTTCGCCGATACCATCTTCCAAGAGAACCTGGGCGGCGCGCAGGACGCGTTCGTCTTCACCTTCTGCAAAGATCACGCGCTTCTTGGTCGCGGTCTTGGCGGCGGCGAAGATCGGCTTCATGACGAAGCCGGAGCGGAAGACAAAACGGTTCAACTGGTCGAGATAAGTATCATAGTCGGTGATCGGACGGCGGGCGACACCGCTTTCCGCCGCGGCTCGGGCGACAGCCGGCGCAATGCGCAGGATCAGGCGCGGATCGAACGGCGAGGGGATCAGGTAATCGGAACCGAATGTCGGGGTCTCGCCGGTATAGGCTTTTGCGGCAACTTCCGAGACTTCCTCGCGGGCGAGGGCTGCGATGGCACGCACGGCGGCCATCTTCATCTCTTCGTTGATCGTGGTCGCGCCGCAGTCGAGTGCGCCCCTGAAGATATAGGGGAAGCAGAGGACGTTGTTGACCTGATTCGGAAAATCCGAGCGGCCGGTGCAGATCATCGCGTCGGGACGCGCCGCGCGCGCCTCTTCCGGCATGATCTCGGGCTTGGGATTGGCAAGTGCCATGATCAGCGGATTGGCGGCCATCTGCACCAGAAGCTCGGGCTTCAGAACACCTGCGGCTGACAGGCCGAGAAACACGTCTGCGCCATGGATGCTGTCGGCGAGTACACGCTTGTCGCTCTCCTGCGCATAGACTTCCTTCCAGGGATCCATGAGCTCGTTGCGGCCCTTGTAGACGAGGCCTTCAATGTCGTGAACCCAGATGTTCTCACGCTTGGCACCCAGGATGACGAGCAGGTTGAGACAGGCAAGCGCTGCGGCGCCTGCGCCCGAGGCGACGATCTTGACGTCCTTGATCATCTTGCCGGCGAGTTCAAGGCCGTTCAGGATCGCGGCCGCGACGATGATCGCGGTCCCGTGCTGATCGTCATGGAATACCGGGATGTTCATCTTGGCGCGCAACTGGTCCTCGACCTCGAAGCACTCAGGTGCCTTGATATCCTCAAGGTTGATGCCACCGAAGGTCGGCTCGAGTGCCGAGATCGTCGAGACCATCTCATTGACGGTCGGGGCCTCGATTTCGATGTCGAAGACATCAATGCCGGCGAATTTCTTGAACAGGACCGCCTTGCCCTCCATGACCGGCTTGGAGGCGAGCGGGCCGATATTGCCGAGACCGAGAACGGCCGTACCGTTCGAGATCACCGCAACGAGGTTCGAGCGCGCCGTGTAGTCGTCGGCAGCAGCCGGATTTTCCTGAATGGCAAGACAAGGTGCTGCGACGCCCGGCGAATAGGCGAGCGCCAGGTCGCGCTGGTTGCCGAGCGGCTTGGTCGCCTGGATCTCCAGTTTCCCCGGTCGCGGATAGCGATGATAGAAAAGCGCCTGTTCATCGAGGTCCGCAGAGGTGTTGGAGGCTTGCGGCTTGTTCTTGTCCTGGGAATTCATCGGCTCACCGGCAGTTTCTTGAATGGGAAGTGTGGGTTCCTCAATACACGAATTGCCCGCAAGTGGTAGCCGCTAAGTGCGCTGTTCGGTACTGTGTCATCTTCCTGAAACACGAGTCTGGTTAAGCGCTTGATAAAGAGTGCTAGAGGACCGCGACGTGGAAGAAACCAGCGAAATCCGCCAATTCAGGACACTTTTCATCTCGGATGTACATCTCGGTTCGAAAGCGGCCAAAACCGATTTCCTGCTCGATTTCCTGCGGCTGCATGAGGCGGAGACGATCATTCTGGTCGGGGACATCGTCGATGGCTGGCGGTTGAAACGCAGCTGGTACTGGCCGCAGGAATGCAATGATGTCGTGCAGAAACTGCTGCGCAAGGCGCGCAAGGGGACGCGGATCGTCTACATACCCGGCAATCACGACGAGTTCCTGCGCGGGTTTCCGGGCACCCATTTCGGCGGTATCGAGGTCGCCGAACGGATGATCCACGAAACGGCAGACGGCAAGAAATATCTCGTCCTGCATGGCGACGAGTTTGACGTCGTCGTCCGCAATGCCCGACTGCTCGCCTATCTTGGCGACTGGGCCTATGACACAGCGATCGCGATCAACGTGTTTCTGGCGGCCGTGCGGCGTCGTCTTGGCATGCCCTACTGGTCATTTTCCGCCTGGGCAAAGCTGCAGGTCAAACACGCCGTGAATTTTATCGGCGAATTCCAGAAAATTGTTGCTGAAGAGGCGCGCCGCAACGAGGTCGATGGCGTGATCTGCGGTCATATCCATCACGCGGTCATGGAAGACATCGATGGCATCCACTACGTCAACACCGGCGACTGGGTGGAAAGCTGCACGGCAATCGTCGAGCATCATGACGGTCGATTCGAGCTGATTTCCTGGGCGCACAAGATTGGTGAAGCCGCGGCTATCAAGCGGATCGCATCACCAATGGTGCCGATTTCGTTGCCGGTGCTGGTCGATATGGCCGAAGCTGAAGGCGTGCGCGCAGCCTGACTAAAGCTGGCAGCGGTGCGGGAAGGCGACAGCGCCCCAGATTCCATTTATGAAGTTGCGTTTAATTCCCCGTTAAGGATTACATCGTCAACCACGATCGTTATAGTACACGTCAGTTCGTGTGATTTGCGTGGGCGGGATTCGCTTCGACCCCGCAAGTGTGGAAGTTGTCGCCCCCTTGAAGTCGGTCCAGCCTGAAATTGCCCGTATCACGATCGACGACCTGGCAGACGGTCGCGGGCGCATCATTCGGCTTGCCGGCAACTGGAAGAACACCAGCCTCAGCGCCATGGTCAAAAGTGCCGGCAGCCTCGTGGACGACAAGTCCGGGGTTGCCGAAACCGTGGATCTCGACAGTGTTCTCAGCATGGACACAGCCGGTGCGTGGCTTGTTCGACGTTTTGTCGCACAGCGTCAGGCTGACGGCCGCAGCATTTCGATTGAGGGCGGTACGCCCGAAATGCGTGAGTTGATCAATGCGCTTCCCGAGCGCGTTCATCCCCCGGAAAAGACGCGCAGCGACAGCACCCTGTTCGAAACCATCTTCGCGCCTGTGGGGAAACTGACGATCAGTCTCTGGGAAGATTTCGTCGCGATGATGTTCGTACTCGGTTCTGCCGTGCGCGGTGCACAGACGAAGTTCGGACGTGGAAGCGGGGTGTCTCCGGCATCGGTGGTCAACCAGCTTGACCACATGGGCGTTCGCGCCATGCCGATCATCGTCCTGATGTCGTTCCTGATCGGCGCCATCATTGCGCAACAGGGCGCGTTCCAGCTCCGCTATTTCGGTGCGGAAGTGTTTGTCGTCGATCTGGTCGGTATTCTGCAACTGCGTGAAATCGGCGTCCTGTTGACCGCCATCATGATCGCCGGCCGCTCCGGAAGCGCCATTACAGCCGAAATCGGCTCGATGAAGATGCGTGAGGAAATCGATGCGCTGAAGGTCATCGGTCTCAATCCGATCGGTGTTCTGGTGTTCCCGCGGCTTGTTGCCCTGACCATCGCGCTGCCGCTTCTGACGATCGTTGCGAATTTCTCCGCTCTTTATGGTGCGGCCGTGGTCGCCTGGGCTTATTCGGGCATAACCTTCGACGTCTTCATCACGCGCCTGCATGATGCCGTGGATTACTCGACGCTTGCGTCCGGCATGATCAAGGCGCCGTTCATGGCGCTGATCATCGGCATCGTTGCCGCAGTCGAAGGCATGAAGGTCGGAGGCAGTGCGGAATCGCTCGGCCGCCACGTTACTGCCGCCGTGGTCAAATCCATCTTTGTCGTCATTCTCGTAGACGGGCTGTTTGCCATCTTCTACGCGGCCATCGATTTCTGAGGGCGCGGATGGAAGAGAAGACAAAGACGATGATGAAAGACCGGGAAACGATCCTTTCCGTCAAGGGGCTGACCGTTGCCTTCGGCGACAATGTCGTTCTCGACGAGCTCGATCTGGATATCTACCGGGGCGAGATCCTCGGGTTCGTCGGTGCGTCGGGTGCCGGCAAGTCCGTTCTGATGCGAACCGTCCTCAGGTTGCTGCCGCGCCGTTCGGGCAAGATCGAGATCCTTGGCGCCGACTACGACGAGGTCGACGAGCGCGAGCGGACGATGCTCGATACGCGGCTGGGCGTGCTTTTCCAGCATGGCGCCCTATTTTCTGCCTTGACCGTCAAGGAGAATATCCAGTTGCCGATGCGTGAATACCTTGATCTGCCGCAATGGCTGATGGACGAGCTTGCCTATCTGAAGATCGAACTCGTCGGTTTGCATCCGGACGCTGCGGACAAATACCCTTCCGAACTGTCGGGCGGCATGATCAAGCGCGCTGCTCTTGCCCGCGCGCTCGCCCTCGATCCCGATCTTGTCTTTCTCGACGAGCCCACCTCCGGTCTCGACCCGATTGGTGCTGCCGAATTCGACGATCTGATTGCCCGGTTGCGCGATACGCTGGGATTGACCGTCTATATGGTCACCCACGATCTCGACAGCCTGTTCTCGGTCTGCGACCGTATCGCGGTGCTGGGGCAGAAGAAGGTGCTGGTCGAAGGTACGCTTGACGACATGCTTGCCTATGACGATCCGTGGGTGAAATCCTATTTCAAGGGCAAGCGGGCCCGCTCCATTCCTCGGCCGGAATCGTCCGGCGTGCATCCGGTAGAGTGACTGATACATGGAAACCAAAGCCAACTACGCCCTCGTCGGCTTTTTCACCCTGATGGTCATCGGAGCTGCGTTCGGTTTCGTCTACTGGATGGCGGAATACGGCCGTGGCGGGCCGGTAGCACCGCTTGCCATTCGCATTCCAGGCTCGGCCAACGGCCTGAGCATCGGTTCGCCGGTGCGCTTCAACGGCATCGCCGTCGGGTCTGTCCGCAATCTCTATATCGACAATGATGACCCGCAGTTCTCGGTGGCATTTACCGAAGTTCGCGCCGATGCGCCTGTGACCTCTTCCACAAAGGCGGTTCTGGAAATCCAGGGCCTGACCGGGGCTGCCTATATCGAGCTTTCCGGCGGAACCTCCGACGACAAGGAAAATATCCTTGCAAAGGCGATGGCGACGGGAGAGCCGGCTGTGCTGATGGCGGATCAGTCGAGCGTGACAAACCTGCTTTCCACCGCCGACAAGATCCTGCAGCGGGCCAATGATGCCATTGGTGAATTGCAGGGCTTCATCGGCGATGCGCGCGCGCCTTTGACCAATACGGTGAAGAATGCCGAGGTGTTCTCCAAATCGCTGGCCGACAATGCCAAGGGCATCGACCAGTTCCTGAAAAGTGTGAGCGCGTTGTCCGATTCCGTGTCGGGCCTTTCGGGTCGACTGGACTCGACCCTTGGTGCCGCCGAAGACCTGTTCAAGGCGCTTAATTCGGAGAAGATCGACAAGATCCTGACCAATACCGAACGGGCGACGGCGAGCATTGCCAGTGCATCTGACCGGGTCGGTCCGGCCATCGACAGTTTCAAGCAGACAGCAGAAACCTTCCAGCGCTTCGGCAGCAATGCCGACCTGACCTTACAGAAAGTGTCCAAGCTGGTCGATGCAGTCGACAGCCAGAAGGTTGGCAAGGTCGTGGACGATGTTTCTGTCGCATCAGCGGATGCACGTGCCGCGATTGCCGGGTTCAAGGACCTTTCTGTCAGCATCACCGGTCGCAAGGATGACATCAACAAGGCGATCGACGACTTTACCCAACTCGCCAATCGTTTGAACAACGCCTCTGCACAGGTGGACGGCATTCTGAAGAAGGTCGACGGATTCCTCGGTTCCGACGATACCAATTCGCTGAGTGCAGAAGCGCGAAAGACGCTGGAACAGATCCGCCTGACGGCCGAAAACCTGAATGCCCGGATCGGACCAATTGCGGAGAACTTGCAACGCTTCTCCAGCACCGGTCTGCGTGACATCCAGACACTGGTCAACGATACGCGCCAGACGGTGCGCGGCCTGAACGATGCGATTACCAATTTCGACAACGACCCGCAGCGATTGATCTTCGGCGGTGACTCGGTCAAGCAGTTTGACGGGCGGACACGCCGATGACGGATCAACACCGGAAGGGATATGACAGCATGACTATGTCCGGCTTGGGAGGTGCGGCGCGCGACAGGCGTGTACGGATGCTCGGCGCAGTGTTCTTGCCGATGCTGCTTACCGGTCTGTCGGGCTGCGCTTCCAAGGCGCCAAACGATACCTTCGATCTGTCGGCAAGTGCTGTCGTTTCAACGAAGGCTTCAGCCAAGAACAGGCAATTGCTCATCGCCGATCCGACGGCGCTCAAGGCGGTCGACAGCGAGCAGATCCTGGTGCGCGTGTCCAACTCCGAGATCCGTTATCTCTCCAAGTCGCAGTGGAGCGACAAGCTGACACGCATGGTCCAGTCGAAGCTGGTCGAAGCGTTCGAGGATACCGGACGCCTGGGCGGCGTCGGAAAGCCGGGCCAGGGCCTTGCCATCGACTATCAGTTGATCACCGATGTTCGTGCGTTTGAAGTGGCGACCGTCGGCGGAGATCGCGGTGTGGTCGAGATTTCGGCCAAGCTGCTCAATGACCGCAACGGAACGGTTGTTGCGCAGAAGGTCTTCAGAGCAGAGGCGCGCGCGGTCGGCACGAGCAACGAAGCCTATGTCACGGCGATGGATGAGGCCTTTGGTTCGGTCACGGCAGAGATCGTCACCTGGGCGCTTACTGCCATCTGATTTTTCACAGTTTGAGTCAGAAAAGCCCCGGATCCATTTGAGATCCGGGGCTTTTTTGGTTTTCAGATGGGCGAACCGTCTGCCGCCTTTACCGCTATCTTAGCTGAAGCGACCGGCAGCGTGCGCCAGCATTGTGTAGACCTTGCCTGTGTCCGAGGTCAGGTAGGACTGGGTCACGCTCTTGTCGCGATCGGTGCGGGCAACATCGGCCAGCAGCTTTTCAAAATCGGCGATGTAGCGATCGACAGCGACGCGGAATTCCGGTTCGCGGTCATACTTGCGCTTGATCTCGTCAAAGGTCTGCTGACCTTTCAGCGTGTAAAGACGACGGGTGAAGACATCGCGTTCCCCGCGCTGGTAGCGGCGCCAGAGTTCTACCGAGGCGTCGTGGTCGATTGCCCTGGCGATATCGACCGAAAGCGAGTTCAGCGATTCGACCATGTGACGCGGATTGCGGCTGTCGGTCTGGCGTTGGGTGGCCGGTGCTTCCGATGCCGGACGGGCAGGGGCCGCACGTGCCGGCGCTGATGTCGCTCCGGCTGCTGTCTCGTCGCGCGATGCGCCGCGCAGCAGGTCGCTGATCCAGCCGCCGCCTTCGACACGGCTCGCCGGTTGTGCCGGCTGGCCGTAGCTTTCGCCAAGCTCCAGGCTGCCGCGGAGACCGAAGTTTTCGGCGGGGCGGGCAACCGGCTGTGCTTGAGGCGCCGGCACTGGCGCCGGCACTGGCGCCGGAGCAGGTGCTGCGACAGGGGCGCGGCGGACCGGTTCGGGCTGCGCTTCTGCTAGGCGACGGGCGACGGGCTCGGAGATTTCCAACGTCTGGCTGGTGCGACCGACGAGCTGCGAAATATCCTGCAGGGCCTTGATCTGCTCGGCCACGGCTCGGCGCATTGCGGCAGCACTTTCCTTGGCCTCTTCGGGCAGATCGAACGCGCCGCGCTTCAACTCGTTGCGCGTCAGGTCGAGTTCCTTGCGGATATCTGTGGCCGATCGACGGATCTCGTCGGTCGCGCCGGCAAAGCGGGCGACGGCATCGGTCACTGCCTGCTGCATGGCTTCGCGAAGGGCGATGGCGGCACCTTCCGACTTGCGGCCGGCTTCTCCGAGCAGGTGGTCAATGTCGTTCAGGGAGACAGCGAGGCCGCCGCGCAGGCGGTTCGCAAGCTCGCCCGAACGCTTCTCGGCTTCGGTCAGCGTCTTGTCGATGGAGACCTGTGCCTCCTGTTCGGCGGAGAGCAGGGCATTACGCATGTTGGTCGCGGTGACCTGTGCCTTCTTTTCCGTTTCCCCAAGCACCTGTCCGATGTCGGCGAAGGAGGCCTGAACGCTCTCGCGCATGTTGGCTGCCGTCGACTGGGCGCGCTTTTCCGTCTCACCAAGGATCTGGCCGATGTCGGTGAAGGACGCCTGGACACTCTGGCGCAAGTTGCCCGCCATCTGGCCCGAACGCTGTTCGGCGCGGTCGAAGGCAGTCTCGACCATCTTGCCGAGGCTCTGCATGGTGTTTTCAATTTCTTCCGAGCGCTTGACCAGACCGATCGAAAGCTCGCGCAAGGCCTGCTGACGTTCTTCCAGCGTTCCAACCAGATTGGACTGCGCAGCCGAGAGAAGCTCGGATGCCTTGCCTAGTACCTTTGTGTGCTCGCCGAAGCGGCCGACGATCGACGAGACCTGCCCGAGTGTTTCGGTCGAAACCACGGTCAGGCGCTCAAGCTGGCCGTCCAGCAGACGGTTCGACGTGGAGAGGATGTCGGTAGCCTTGCCGGCTGTGTCATTGAAGCGGGCTGCGGTGGCGCCCAGGCGGCTATCCAGCGAGCCGATGCTCTGCACCGCCTGCTCGACGATGGTCGAGATGCCGGAATTGCTTTCGCCCAGACGCTCGATGAGTTGCGACGCACTGGTGACGATTGAGCTTTCCGCAGCACCCAGTGTCGCGGCAGCCCGGTCGGCACGCTCGGTGATCGCACCAAGGATGGCCGCATTTTCGCTGCGTAGGCGCTCGGCGCTCTGTTCAGCCGCAGCGGTGATCTGCTCGGCTGCGGTGCGCCCGGTCTGGGCGTAGGTCGCGATCATCGGGCCGGCCTTTTCGTCGATCAGGCGCGACAGTTCCGCCGATCGGCTCGACAGCATCGAGTTCAACTCGCGGGTCCGGTCGTCGAGAACGGAACGAATGGTGTTGCCGCGCGCCTCAAGTGCCTTCTCGACGGCGTCCATGGTGACTGCCAGTTCCTGCGTGTTGCCGGCAATGGCTTCGCGGATGGCGGCGGTGCGGCCCTCCAGTGTCGAGCCGACGTCCGCCAGGGTGCCGGAGAGGTTGGCGACCTGCGCGCTGACCAAAGCTTCGGCCTGTGAAACCTTGCTGGTGATGGCGTCGCTCGCCTGCGAGACCTTGTTGCTGATCGCATCGCCGGCTTGGGAGAAGGTCTGGGCAACGGCTGCTGCCTGACCCGCAAGGCGGCTCTGCGTGTCTTCGATGCGTCTGGTCAGGTCCTGCGACTGTTCCTCGACGGTGCGGCTCAATTCGGCACTGCGCTCGCCGATCTGTTCGGCAAATTGTGTGCTGGAGGCAGTCATGCGGTCCACCGAGCGCTGTGCTTCTGTGTCGAGATCGCGCGCGGCATCGGCAACGGCGCCACGCAGCGCGGCTGCGAGACCTGCTGCCTTGCCCTCGATGGTGCGATTGACGTTTTCAAGGCCAATGTTGAGCGCGCGGTCCATCGTCGACAGTCGTTCGTCGATCTGGGCGGTCCGGCCTTCGAAGGTTTCGGCGACCTTGGCGGTTCCGTCGTCGAGGATCTGGGCCACACGCGTACTGGCTTCGCTGCCAACGCGCTCGATCGCGGTCACCTTTTCATCAAGGCGGGCCGCAAACTTCTCGCCGGCATCGTTGACGCGAGCGTCAACGCCGTCAAGGCCATTGCGCAGGCGGTCTTCCAGTGTACCCAGGCTAAGTTCGATACGGGTGCTGGTTTCGTCGAGGCGCGAGGTCATGCCGCTGACCGATTGCTCCACCACGCCGGAAAATTCCTGTGCCGAGCGGGTGATATCGCCGGCGGCGTCGCGGATCTGCGAGGTCAGGGAGCCTGCGGTTCCACGCAGACGCTCATCGAGAGCCTTGCTGCTGTCGTCGATCGCGCGACGCAGTGTGCCCTCGTGATCCTCGAGGCTCATTTCCAGCATGCCGGCCGATGCGGCCAGCGATGCGCCGAGCGAGGTCGAGTGCTCGACCAGGCTGTTTTCGAGATCCCCCTGGGCGTCGCGCAATGTCGTTGAAATCGCATTGGTGCGGTCGTCAAGCGTCGAGCGAATGCGCTCATGGGTATCGACGAGCCGGGCGTCGATCTGGCTGACACCCGATGCAATCGTATCGGCGATGCGGTTGGTGTTGTTGCCCAGTGTCTGCGACAGTTCGCTGTTTGCACCCTCCAGCGTGTTGCGCAGGTGGTCGCTTGTTCCAGCAAGCTTGCCGTCGATATCGGTTATGCCGCTCGAAAGCGCCTCGGTGATGTAGCTGGAATGGCGTCCAAGCGTGCGATCCAGCTCTCCACCCGCATCTTCCAGCGCCGAAGCAAGGTAGGCCGTGTGACCAGCGAGCGACAGGTCGAGACGTTGCTGGCTTTCACCATAGGCGCTTCGAACAGATTCCGCCTTTTCGGCAAACGCGGCATCGATGCGTCGATCGGCGTCGGCCACGGCATCAATGATGCCCGAGGCGCGCTCGGTCAGGGTTTCTTCCAGGCGGCGATGTCCGTCGGACAGCGCCTCGACAATGCGGCCGGAATTCTGGCTGAGCGTCCGTTCCAGCGTGCCGCTGGCATCTTCCAGCGTCGAGGCGAGATAAGCTGTGTGACCGGCCAGGGAAAGATCGAGCTTTTCATGGTTTTCACCATAGGCATTGCGGATCGCTTCGGCCTTTTCGGCGAATGCGGCATCGATGCGGCGATCGGCGTCTGCGACCGTGTCGATGATGCCAGAAGCGCGCTCGGACAGGGTCTCGTCCAGACGACGTTGTCCGTCCGACAGGGCCTCGACGATGCGGCCGGAGTTCTGGCCAAGTGTGCGCTCAATCGTGCCGGTTGCGTCTTCCAGCGTCGACGCCAGATATGCCGTGTGCCCAGCCAGAGAAAGATCAAGCTTCTCCTGGTTCTCGCCATAGGCGCTGCGAATTGCATCCGCCTTTTCGGCGAATGCCGCATCGATGCGGCGATCGGCATCGGCGACCGTATCGACGATGTGTGCCGCGCGCTGTGACAGGGCTTCCTCCAGGCTGCGCTGACCGATGGACAGCGTTTCGGCAATATCCTGACTGCGGCTGCTCATTGCGATGTCAAGTTCAAGGCTCTTGGTGCCCAGGGTGTCGGCAATGTCGCGGCTGGCCGCATCGATGGACTGGACAATATTCAGGCTTTGCGAGCCCAGGGTTTCAGCGATGTCGCGACCCTTGATTTCCAGCGTCTCGGCGAGGTGCTGGCTGCCGCTGCTGAGCGCTATGTCAAGTTCGAGGCTCTTGGTGCCGAGCGTATCTGCGATGTCGCGGCTGGCCGCCTCGACGGACTCGACGATGTTCCTGCTTTGCGTTTCGAGCGTATGGGCAATCTCGCGGCTCTTGGTGTCCAGGGTATCGGCAAAGCGATCCTGATTGCTGTTGAGCGCGTTGACGATGAGTTCGGAACGGGTGCTCAGAGTTTCGTCAAAACGTGTCTGGTTGTCGGCAAGGGCCGCGTACAGCGCACCGCCGCGCTCTTCCATGACCTGGTCGATGCGCCTCTGGGCGTTTTCCAGGCTCTCGGTGAGAGCTGCTGCCTTGGCCGACATGGCGTCGGCGATTTCCTGGGCGCGGTCGGCAAGGGCGCTGTCGATCATTTCCTGGCCGGTGCCGAGGGTGGCCGCGAAGGCAAACGACTGATCTGCCAGCGTGGAGCCAAGACGGTCGATGCTCGATGTCAGGATGCCATCGATCGAGTCCGAGCCACCTGTCACGGTCTCGTTGATCCGAGCGAGGCTTTCCATCAGCTTGTTGTCCAACGTGCCCGCACGCTGGTCGAAGGCGCTGGAGAACTCGGCAACGCGCGTGTCGAACGTCGTGTTGATCTGGCCGATTGTCGTGTGGAATCGATCCTCGAACAGTCCGGAACGCAGGTCCAAATCGACAATCGCGTCGTCGGCCGCTGACTTCATGCTCTGTCGGAAGGACTGACCGCGCTCGTCAAGAGAGCCATTGAGCTTGGCGAGAACGTCGTCCAGCGAGGACGTGATGGTGCGTTCTCCACCCTTCAGCGCTTCGGCAATATCGCGGGTGCGCTCGACAAGGGTTTCGTTCAGCTGGCGAGCACGTTCGTTCAGAGCGGCATTCAGCTTTTCGGTATTGGCATCGAGAGTCGAAGCACGGGTTTCGAACTGGCCAAGCAATTCCTTGCCGCGCTGGTTGAGCGTGGAAGACAGATTTGCCAACTGCGTATCGAATTCAGAAGCCAGCGAGATGCCGGAGGCAGCCAGCGTCTGGACCATGTTCTCGGTCTTGTGCGTCAGAAGCGAGCCGAGTGCCGTCACGGCCGCATCCGACCTCTCGGTCAGCGTCGCTGCGCGCGTGTCGATCATGGAGGCGAAGGCTTCGCCGGATGTCTGCAGGCGCACGGAGATTTCCTCCGTCGCCAGCGACAGCTCTTCCTTCAACTGGTCATGTGCGCCGATGATCGACGAGCGGATACGCTCAGCGTGGTTGACGATGGCGTCGCGTTCGGCGCCAAGTTCGTGCACGAGGCCGCGAACGCGCAGTTCGTTGTCAGTGTAGCTGCGCTCAAGCGCGGTCACTTCCGAATGCACCAGCGTTTCAAGTTCGGTCGCGCGAGCAATCGTGCGTTCGATGCCCTCATTCATGGCCGAAACTTCGCGGCGCACGGCCTGGCCGACCGTCATGATGCGTTCGGAGGCGATGGTTTCCGGCTCGGACAGCCTCAGGGCCACTTCAGCCATGGACCGTGCTGCATTGCGCAGGTCATGGGCGCGGGCCATCATGATGGAGAAGGCGAAAAACAGCATGATCGGCACGAGGGTGCCGACAAATATTGCAACAACACCCGGCATTGCGACGATATCGGCAACGGAAGGTGCCTGCCACATCTGGCCGCCGTAAAGCAGCTGTGTCAGTCCGATCGCTCCCAGCACCCAAAGCGCTGAAATGATCGTGGCATTGCGCAGTGCTGCCGGAAGGGATGCGCCGTCAAGCGACTTCAGGATGGCAGCCGGCGTGCGGCGCGATGTGTCGTTGGCCGGCGCGAAGGCGGGGGCCTTGGGAGCCGGCTCGGGTGCTAGCTCGCTTGAGCGTGCGGTACGGCGCTCCTGAGGCTTCTTCGCCGATGCAGGATTTTGAACGGGTTCAGACACGTGGCTCTCCGATGCGCGTGCCGCCGGTCGGACGGGTTTGGTCGCCGGCGCCTCATTGTCGAAATCAATGCTCAGGGCCGCCTCGAGAGCTTGAAAAGCGCTCTCATCAATAGAGTCGGACTTCTTGTTCGCCATAGGGTTACGCCTCGTTACCGCTACTCTCGGCAGTTCGATCCAAGGGCACTACGCCGCCTGCATTCGAGCCCTGGTCAGACTGCCTTACTTTAGGATCCTCGTCTGCCGCCACGCCAGCCGAAAATCCCTTTGAATTTCATCGTCGGAGCAGCCTGTCATCATGACATTCGCGATGTGTTTTAGCACTATCCGACATTGGGGCAAAGAATTCCGCCTTTAGCCCAGTCAACCGTATCGTAGTGACACATTCGGGCTTCCGATACAATTAATGGCCCGGACGGCGGTTAATGCGGTTTTCGGTTGTTAACAGTATTTAAACCAATGAAGCTCGTGAAAAGCCAATGTCCGTCAGGGTTTAACGCGCGTTAACCATAGCGCGAAGTTTTCCCTGCCAACGAGTCTCATTTTAACGCAATTGCCATCGGCGCCGGAGAGACTGCTGCTCATAAATAACAAGAAAAGAAGGAATATGGCTATGGCAGCCGTAAACGTCGCGTTCGAAGCTCCGGAAAACTTTGGCGGGCTCTGCCCCTCGCAGCAGCGTCCCGTCGACCTTGTTCATCTGGCCACCCAGACAAAGGGCGACCGGGCTGTCGAGATCGAAATCCTGCAGATGTTCGCTCGCCAGGCACGCGGCTGTCTACTGGCACTGGCCAGCGATCGCGACACGCTGCAGGTCAAGGCAGCCGCACAGCGGCTGAGAAATGCCGCCATGGCGGTTGGCGCACTTCGAGTTGCCGGTGCAGCTGACCTGATCGAAACAAAGGGGGCGACCATCGATTCGGTCGCGTCGGTAAGTGCCGCCGTTCTTGAGGCCGAGCACTTCATCCTCAAGCTCGCTCGCTAAGCAGGGCAGGGCACGCGAAGGACGGGCGGCGACTGACGCCGTCCTTCGAGTTGACTTCTTTTCTTCGAGTTGACTGGTGTTTCGATTTGTTAGATGACTTCGCGGATTTTTTTGGCGAAGCATGGACACAGAACACATGGCAAATATCAGCATCATCGCCTTTGACGGCACGCGCTTCGACATCGCGGCCGCAGATGGCTCTACAGTCATGGAAAATGCCGTGCGCAATTCCGTTCCGGGCATCGACGCGGAATGTGGCGGCGCCTGCGCTTGTGCCACCTGTCATGTCTATGTCGATGATGCATGGACCGACAAGGTCGGTGCACCGTCGGCCATGGAGGAAGACATGCTCGACTTCGCAGTTGATGTGAAGCCAAGCTCGCGACTGAGCTGTCAGATCAAGATCGTTGCCGCACTTGACGGCCTTGTGGTGCATGTTCCCGAACGCCAGGGGTGATAGAACCGATCCTGCGCGCTCAAAAAAAAGCCCCGCTCTCGCGGAGCGAGGAGCGGGGCAAGGGGGCGCATCGCCAAGCAGGCGAGGGAGGAAACACCTGTGGCACCAGGACGCGCCGGGAGAACTGGCAAATCGGAAAACGCTTAATCAACGTTTGCTGATGACAGGTATATTTCAGATTCTTATCAAGTGCCACGCCGAGAAATAGCCGGTTATTCACAGGTGCGGGCGCAAGTTTCGAGCAAGATGTGTCCTTGCTGCATTAGTGACCTGTAATTTTTAGTGGGTTATTTCCGCGATAACGCTTAGTCCTGACTTACCCTGCCGCTTTTGTAGCGAAGGATGCGCGCCATCCTGTTCTGGAAATTCTTTGCCTCTATGCGGTCGAACTTCATCTGCGCCTCGTCATGCGCCAGCGTGATGCGATCGGTGACTTCGGCGACCTTGTCCTGCATCTTGTCGCAGTTGTCCTGCGTCGGAAGTCTCTTCAACGCTTTTTCCAGGTCGCGTGCATATTGCCGGGCAATTTCCGCGTGGCGTTCCTCGTGACGCTTGATGTCAGCCGAAAGGGCATCCCAGATGAAGCCGAGTTCTTTCGTCGCGCGCTTTCGGTTCTTCCAGCGTGGCAGGATGATCTTGGTGTCCAGGGTGACACGGGCATCCTCGATGGCACAGCGCTCGCCTTTGCGTATATAGGTCAGGTCGCCGCCGAAGCGGATCTGGGTGGCGCCCGGATGTCGGTTTCCCGTCATCTGGGTCATCGGTCCCTTGCGCGTCAGTTCTTCGTCGATCTCAGCCGCAGTCTTGCCGCCAATATGGAAATAGCTTGTCGATTTGCGAACGATCGTTTCGGAGCGCGCTGTGCCTGCGGAGACAGAAACGATGGCTGCGGCGACTGCGGTTGCCCAAAAACGGCAAGCATTTGACATTATCATTTTCCGCAATCTACTGAGCCGCAATGTTGAATTCGCTGCGCCCTTGGGGCATAGCCAAACCGCGAGCATTATTGCAGCTTCGCGGATTTCCGTCGAGAGGACAGTTGAACGTGACCACCGGCAATCGAAGCATCTGGCGCGTTGCCCATGGTCGGGATATCGACCTTTCGGCGCGCGGCGCACTGATGGCCATCATCAATGTCACGCCGGATTCGTTTTCCGACGGTGGATTGCATGCGACGACCGACAAGGCGATCGCCCATGCGCTAGCCTGTGTCGAGGCCGGTTCCGACATTCTCGATATCGGCGGTGAATCGACGCGTCCGGGCGCCGCTCATGTGACGGCTGAGGAAGAACTGGCGCGGGTCGTTCCGGTGATCGAGGCACTTGCCGCACGCACGGATGTTTTGCTGTCGATCGACACCTACCGTGCCGCGACTGCCCGCGCCGCGATCGCTGCGGGCGCCCACATCATCAATGACGTGCACGGACTGCAGCGGGAACCGGACATCGCCTCGGTTGCGGCAGACAGCGGGGCCGGGCTTTGTATCATGCATACGGGCCGCGGGCGCGAGACGCTTTCCGACGTCATCGAGGACCAGATTTTCTTCCTGGCGCAGTCGCTGGACATCGCGCGGGCTGCGGGAGTTCCTCCAGAGGCGATCACACTCGACCCCGGTTTCGGTTTTGCCAAGGAGACGGCTGAGGAGAACGTCGAATTGATGGTGCGTTTCGAGGAATTGCATCGGTTCGGTCTGCCGCTTCTCGCCGGAACCTCGCGCAAGCGATTTCTGGGAACCCTGACCGGGCGCGATGCCGCAGAGCGGGATGCAGCGACGGCTGCAACCACGGTTGCCCTGCGTCTCAAGGGGGCGGCCGTATTCAGGGTCCATAATGTCGCGATCAACCGCGACGCACTGGCCGTCGCCGATGCAATGCTTGCGGTACAAAAGCGGCTTGCCGAAGGAACGAAGTCATGAGCGCTATCTTCACCATTACCCTGAAAAATTGCGCCTTCTTCGCACATCATGGCGTATTTGCCGAAGAGGGTGTTCTTGGGCAGCGTTTCTACGTCGATGCGGAGTTCGATGTGGATGCCGGCGAGGCCGCTGCCCAGGACAGACTTGAGGGCACGGTCCATTATGGCATCGCATTCGAGGTCATCGAAGCCATCGTTACGGGCCCTCGCGTCATGTTGATCGAGGCGCTGGCGCTGGCGATTGCCAAGGCTTTGCTGGCGCGGTTTCCCGAAATCCTGCGAACGCGCATCACGGTGCGCAAGCCCAGCGCGCCAATCGCTGGCATTCTCGACTATGTACAGGTGAGCGTTGAACAATTCAGATAAGTTTGGGTGGCGTCATGCAACCCTTGGGCTTGGCGGCAATATCGGCGATCCGGTTTCAGCCATGGCTGCGGCTCTGCGGCGTCTCGATGGTCGCGCCGATTGTCGCGTGACCGCCGTGTCGCGGCTGTACCGGACACCGCCTTGGGGGAAAGTCGATCAGGCGGATTTCTACAATTGTTGTGCGGTTATCGAAACCACGCTTGCGCCGGAACCATTGCTGGACGCCTGCCTCGACATTGAGCGGGACATGAAGCGTGTCCGCAACGAGCGCTGGGGACCGCGCACAATCGATATCGACATACTGACCTATGACAATACCAGCGTCGATGGCGAACACCTGAAGATCCCGCATCCCCGCATGACGGAGCGCGGCTTCGTGTTGATGCCGCTTGCCGATATCGCCCCGAACCTGACTGTCAGGGGGGCGTCGATTGCCGACTGGCTGAGCCAGAGCGATTGCAGCGGTATCGAGATCGCAAATGAAAACCGCGCCTGGTGGCGCGGCTGATCAGAACGACTGGCAGGATGGGTTTCTGTTTGGCCGTTACTCGCTGGCGGCCGTTACGGCCATTGCATCGGCCTGACGGTTCAGCTTCAGTCCGATGACCGGGATCAGGCGATCCTCGACCTTGACCGAAATGGTAATGTTCATCGCATCGTCTTTTTCGATACGGGCGACCATCGCACCATTCAACTTCTTGCGGTTGATGCCCATGACCGCACGGTTTCCGGTGACCGTTCCGGACACGATGTCCATGCCTTTGCCGTCCGCACCGTCAAGAAATTGGCCTTTGTAGGTGCTGCCTGCCTGCGAAATGAAAGCGGACATCGGCTGGCTGAATACGCCGACGCGGCAGGTGCCATCGAGCTTCATTCCCGGCTCCTTGCCGTCTGCAGACAGGCCGGTCAGATTACAGGTGAACTTGGTGCCCTTGTATTTGCCGGCAACAATTTCGCCCGGGCCTTTCCAGACGCCGGCGACCTGCTCAAAGAAGCGCTTGTCGCGCGAAGCTGCGTCCGCAACGGTTGCGGGTAGAAGTGCTGCAGCGGCCAGAATGACGGCGCTGCGGCCGAGCGACGAGAAGATGCGAGAAGACATCGATTTACCTTGGTACGAGAAACCAGAAAACCCGCAGTCAACTTAGCGCGGTATTGGTTAATGCATCCTTGCAATTAACCTTAAATGGCCTCGCCCGCAATCGGCAAAACTCAGGTTCAGCGCTTGGTGTTGCCCATAAGACTCAGTTGGATTCGCCGCCTGGCTTGCCGTTCAACGACGGCGTGAGGTCGCCGATGAAATCGCCGATGCCCGGCCGCTTCAGAGCTTTGAACGGCAGGGGACGGCACAGATCCATCGCCGCTATGCCGATTCGCGCCGTCATCAGGCCGTTGATGACACCTTCACCCAGGCGCGCCGACAGGCGTGAGGCGAGGCCGTGGCCCAGTACCTGCTGCACCAGGCTGTCGCCGACAGCAATCGATCCGGTCACTGCCAGGTGCGCGATCACGTCGCGCAACAGACGCAGCATGCCAAGACTGCCGGGTCGTCCACCATAGAGCTCGGCCATGCCGCGGACCAGTCGCACGACTTCGAACAGCACATAACCCAGATCTACCAGTGCGCGTGGGCTCACGGCGGTGACGACCGAAACGCGCTTGGACGCTCCGAGAATGAGGTTTCTCGCCCGGGTGTCGAGCGGGCTCAACAGTTCGCGCTCTGCAAGTTCGATCAGTTGCGGGCCGTCGATCACGTCATCCTCGACCTCGGCCATCACCTTCTGGCCGCGGGCGGTTTCGGGGCGATGGGAGACGAGGCGCGTCAGGCGCTTGACCACGGCAAGGGCTGCAGGGCGCTTGCGATCGGCGCTGGCAGCCTCGGCTTCCGATTTCAACGACTGGACCGCTTGCAGCCGGTAGAGGCCGGCGATCTCTCGTCCGATGGCAATCGCCAGAGCCAGCAGGCCGACGACGAGAACGCCGATCGCGGCATAGCCAAGCCAGTCGGAGCGGGAGAAGAGGTCGCGGATCAGGCCGTCGACCCAGAGACCGAGCGCGAGGGAGACGAGGATGCCGAAGGCGCTGGCCGCAATCCGCGCAAACGAGAAACCGCGTGGTCTCGGGGTCGCCAGCGGGATCTCGTCGCTTGCCGATCCGGCGCCGATGAAGGGATCGTCGGCGTCCGGGACAATCACCACTTCATGTGAAAAGCTTTGCGGCTGGCGGGATGCTGCCGGACGGGCGGCTTCGGTTGCCGGTTCTGCCTCGACGGAAAATGCCGCTGGGCGTCGGCGGGTGCCGTTGCCCTGACCGGTGCCGGGCACGGAAGATGACGGGGGCTTGGTCATGCGAGACGGTCTCCGAGCAGGAACTGCATGGCGCGATCGAGGCGGATATGGGGGACGGACAATGTGATGCCGCCGCCTGTT
Organism: Rhizobium sp. 18065; assembly: GCF_902706095.1. GTDB lineage: Bacteria > Pseudomonadota > Alphaproteobacteria > Rhizobiales > Rhizobiaceae > Allorhizobium. The sequence continues at coordinate 299,889 of NZ_CACSJP010000002.1, read as the reverse complement.
TCTTCGAGGCGCGGCGGACGGAAGCGGACAATATCCAGATCCGGCAGTTCGGCAGCCTCGCCGGAGTCGATCGAATGGAAAAAGGCTTCCGGGTCTTCGGGAAGATCGCCGGGAAATACAGCCGTCTTGCGCTCGCCATCGAAGGTCTCGCTGCCGATCCGTTCACCGGCCATCGGGGTGCCGACAATGACCGGCAGATCATGGCCGTCACGCTTGACAGTGGCCTCTCGCGTCGCGCGGACGGAAGCGAGCGCCATGACCTCGATGCCGGCACCGCTCATGCCGATTGTCTGGATCGCCCGGTCCACGAGACGGCGGGTCAGTGTTTCCAGCCGGTCATGGCTTTCGTGATGCAGGTGGTCGGCCTTGGTGGCGGCAACCAGCACGCGATCGATGCGGCGGCGGATCAGCGAGGTGAGGATGGTGTTCGAACCGGCGCGAAAGCAGGCCAGCACATCGCCCAGCGCCCGTTCCAGATCCTGAACCGCTTCAGGGCCACGATTGATGGCCTGCAGCGCGTCAACAAGTACGATCTGGCGATCGAGACGGGCGAAATGTTCGCGGAAGAAGGGTTTCACCACCAGGTTTTTGTAGGCTTCGTAGCGGCGCTCCATCATCGCCTGGAGCGATCCCTTCGGCGCCTTGCCATCGGCCAGAACGGGCAGGGGGGCAAAGGTCAGCGCCGGGGAGCCTTCCAGATCGCCGGGCATCAGGAAGCGGCCGGGCGGCAGCGTCGACAACGAGCGTTCGTCGGATTTGCACAGGCGCAGATAGGTGGTGAAGGTCTCCGCCAGCCGGCGTGCCAGCATTTCGTCAGCCGGGGCATGCGGATCAATGGATGCCGACAGCTCCCGCCACTCGTGTGACAGTTCGGCGCGCACGCCTGTTGTCGCAAGGCTTGCCGTCGCTTCGGAGAACTGGCGATAGTCCTGCTGCAGCAATGGCAGGTCGAGAAGCCATTCGCCCGGGTAGTCAACAATGTCGATCGACAGGCGCCCGGAGGAAAGCAGGCGGTTCCATGCGCTCGCGCTCTTGTATTCTATGGTCAAACGGAGTTCGGAAATCGCCCTTGTCGAATCCGGCCAGACGCGTTCCTTGATCAAGGCGCGGATGTGATCTTCATACTGGAAGCGCGGCACGGCATCGTCCGGCTGTTCCTCCAGTTTCGCACCCGCAATGCGGCCGGAGCGAACGGGTTCGAATACCGGTAGCCGTCCGCCATGCAGAAGGTTGTGGACGAGCGAGGAGATGAAGACGGTTTTGCCGGCACGCGACAGGCCGGTCACGCCCAGGCGGATCGTCGGGTGGACAAGATTGGCGGCACGGTCGGCAACATTGTCGAGCGCTATCGCTGCTTCATCGGTAATGCTGGTGAACAGGGAAGGAGGCAATGGCGGGTTCCTGAAATTGTCATGGCGCATTCTGCTGCTGGACGTCGACCAGCGACAGGCATCGGCCTTGCTGCATATAGGTTGCCATTGCGCAGCAAAAAAGGAGCGGGGACGCTTGGCGCCTTATAGATGGCGCCCCGCCGGGTCAGCCGACGAGGAAATCCTGCAGTTTCCAGCCCTGGCCCGGGCCGTCGATCTTCAGGGCATCGATCACCGCGAGGCCGGATGTCGGGTAGCCTTCGGGTACCGTGCGGCCGACGATGTCATGGCCGACCAATCGCGCGAAGACTTCCTCGACGGCAGGGTTATGCCCCACCATCATCAACGACTCGACGCCGCGTGTTGAGGTCAGGATCTCCAGATATGTATCGGCCGGCGAATTATATAGATCATCGACGAAACGAAATTCTGACTGTCCGGAGAAGGCCCTGCGTATTGCATCGGCAGTCTGCCGGCACCGCTTTGCGGTTGAGGAAATCACCAATTCGGGCCGATAGCCCTTTTCCGCAGCGGTCTCGGCGAGCAGCTCTGCCTCGGCAAAACCTGCGTCGGAAAGGCTGCGGTCAAAATCGCGCCCGCCAGGCTCGGCCCAGCCGGATTTTGCATGTCGCAACAAATAGATGCGTTCAGGAGGCTTGGTGGAGAGCGTCATCCGTTGGGTTATCCGCGTCAGATCATCCTACTAATGAACTAGCGGTTATCAGCCCTCCACGTCAACTGGTCGTACACGGCATATCGTGGCCCGCGTCCAGTGCCTTGCCGAGACTTGGTTCGTTGTCGTTGCGGGAAATAGTGCTTAAAAAATATACTCTTAGATGAAAATTGTAACAGATTTAAAAATGCCGTGGAAACAGTCAGGAGGCTTGAACAGGTTTGAATGAAAGGTTATACACCCGCACATTGAGATGTTCTTCAGGAGAATCGCGTTGAGTGAGAAGATCAATCTTAGCAATTATGTGCTCTCTGAGGATGAAGAGTTCATGAATGCGAACCAGAGGGCTTATTTTCGGGCAAAGCTTGTTGCCTGGAAGAATGATATCCTACGCGAAGCGCGCGAAACTCTCGGTCACCTTGCGGAAGAGAGCGCCAACCATCCCGACCTCGCGGACCGGGCTTCATCTGAAACGGACCGTGCCATCGAGCTCCGTGCTCGCGACAGACAGCGCAAGCTGATCTCGAAGATCGACGCCGCATTGCAGCGGATCGACGAAGGCACCTATGGATTTTGCGAGGAGACCGGCGAGCCGATCGGCTTGAAACGCCTTGACGCTCGTCCGATTGCGACCCTGTCGATTGAAGCGCAGGAGCGCCACGAGCGCCGCGAAAAGGTCTATCGCGACGAGTGAACCAGTTTGTTCACTCCTGCGCCACTTGCAGCGACTGATTTTCCATGCCGGCCTTAGGGCCGGCATTTTTCGTTTTGGTGATGGGGCAGGCAGGTGAGTGCGATGGCGCATGTGACTGCCGCATAACTATCCGGTCACAACAGCCATTCATACCAAAACTGCGCTCATTCTCAGGAGTTTCGGCTGGCTCAGGAGTTTCGGCTAGCCGACATCTCGCCAAAGATGCGAGCGATCTCGTTCTGCAGGTTCGGTTCGTCTGGTTTAGCGTCTGTGGCCGGCTTCGCCGCCGGGGGCGTCACATGCCTGTTTTCCGGCAGGATCGCCGATATCGGCAGACCGGGGCGGTCGCTGCGGATCTCGGGCAAAAATGGCTGGGTCATAGGACTATCGCCCTTGAGGTTGCTGGCCTGGGGAAGTGGCAGCGGATCAGCGGCCAGATGCAGCGCCATTTCTTCTTCAAGAACCCGCTCGAAATCGCTCATGTCGCGCGGCGGTTCCTGCTTCTCAGCGGCATTGAACGGTTCGTGTTGTGGTGCGAAGCGCTCCGCTGCGAAGGGTTGCGCTGCGTCCGGACGCTCCGCGTTCATTGGCAGGACGCGCGCACGGGCCGCCTCCAGTATGTTGGCTGCATCAGGTGCCGTCACCTCCGGCGCGTGGAACGATGTGGCTTCCGCGGCAATATCAACCGAAGGGATCTGGATCACGGGCATGTCTGGGACCGTGTGCGAGGCGATCGATGCCACCTCCGGCGCACTGCCGATATTGGTCGGCTGTTCGAACTGCGGCTCACGCTGCGGTTCATACGAACCCTCATGCGAGCCTTCAGATGAAACTTCGGGCACGATAGCGATCGAGGCGTATGCCTCTGTTGGCGCAGTGGGGGATGCAATCTCGATCGGAGCCTGGATCGACGCTGATCGAGCTGTTTCAACAACGGGCGCAATCGCAACGGGTGGAGCCGGCGGAACAGGCGATGCCACCACGTCAAGGCGCGGTTCCTGGCGCGGCTCTGCCGGGATAGGGGCACTCGGCGGGCGAACCGGATCGAGCGGTTTTGCTTCGTCGCGCGCCACGGGCGTTGGCATTGGCGTTTGTATCTGTGGTGTGGCTGGTGCCGTCATCACCGGGATCGTTGCCGATGCGACGATAGGCGCCACCGAAGCTGCGGTAAGCGGAATGACGGTGGCCTGGGCTGCCGATGCTGGCTGGGCTATCGGGGCGCCTGCAGTCATTGGAGCCTTCTGCGCAGTCGTCGCGCTGTTTTGCTGTGCGGTCAGCACCGGCGCCACTGGCGCCACATGCATGGGCGCCGGCTGTGGTTTGGAGCGGACGGGCTCCTGTTCCGCGATCGTGCGTTCCGCAGCAGTGGCTGCCTGGACCGGGCGTGCAGGTTTGACCACAGGTTCCGGCTCGACGGGTGCGGTAACAATCCTGGCCGTCCCGGCAGGAGGCAGGGTTGGTGATGTCTCTGAGGCCTGGGCCTGGACAGCCAAAGCTGAGAGATAGGCTCGGTCGTCGCCAATCCCGCTTTCAATGACGATATCGGTTGGACCGCCGATCATCACCAGGTGTTCGACATTGTCACGGCGGATCAGGACAATCCGGCGGCGTGCGTCGACGGCGGCAGCATCCAGGACCTGCAGGCGGGGCTGGCGGTTTCTGCCGCCGCGGACGAAAGGCGAGGATGCGCGATTGCGCATCAGCCAGAGCACGATGAACAAACACAGCAGAGCGAGCGCCACGCCAAGGGCCGCCACCAGCAAACGGTTGCCATAGGCCGAAATCAGTTCATCCAGCATGATACGCTCTCCTTGTCAGGCTTTCTCGCAGAAGATGGCGCTTTCTGCAATCATGGGCCGCAATCATGGCTTGTCGCCTGTCCCGTGCAGCAATTACATGGGGCTCCACCCCTCAATTTCCACTCAGAATGAGGCAATCCTGTGGGGTAGCGACAAAGCAAGCGGGTTTCGGCCTTTCTTCGCTTTTTGCACCCCTTGCAAATTGCTAAACAGGACGGTGCGCCGATTCCCGTAACGGGTCGGGAGCAAGGCGCGGACAGGCAAGAGGCATTCATGACACGACAGCAGAAGCCCGGTGATAGCGACAGCCCTCTGGTGGACCGCCGGGGCGGGTTCGGTACGGCGCTGCGTATTCTTTTGCTCGCTCTGGTCCTGATCGGAGCATCTGCAGCCTTTGTCTTTTTCCGCGACCAGCTGGACAACCAGATCGTTCTGGGTGTTCTCGGCGTTCTGGCAATGATGGGGATCTTCTTCATCGTCTCGGCCGTCATTGGCTTCGTCGAGGTCATGCCGCAGTCCCATACCGATACGCTTGCGCGCCGTTTTCTGGCCAGCCAGCCGGAAGGCACGCTGATCACCGATTCGGAAGGGCGCATCGTTTATGCCAATGCGGCCTATGGCGAGATGACCGGTGCGAAGAAGGCGACGGATGTCCAGACGCTCGAGGCCTTGCTGTCGCGTTATCGCGAATCGAGCGAAGCGCTCTACCGGCTGACCAACGGTTTGCGCGAAGGTCGCGAGAGCTACGAGGAGTTCCGGCTGCTGAAGCCGCTCGGCAACCAGACCGGCAATGGCTCCGGTGCTCATTGGTACCGGCTGAAGGCACGGTTGCTGGAGAGCGAGAGCCGCGGGCGTGGCCTGCATGTCTGGCAGATTTCCGACATCACTGTCGAGCGCGACGACCAGGAGCGCTTCTTCAAGGAATTGCAGCACGCAATCGATTATCTCGACCATGCGCCTGCCGGCTTCTTCTCCGCCGGCCGCAAGGGCGAGATCTACTATCTCAATGCGACACTTGCCGAATGGCTGGGCGTCGACCTGACGCAGTTCAGCCCTGGCTCGATGTCGATTGCCGATCTGGTTGCCGGCGAAGGCATGGCGCTGATCAATTCCGTGCAGGCCGAACCCGGCAATTCGCGGACAGAGACGCTCGATCTTGATCTGCGCCGGGTCAATGGCCAGATCCTGCCTGTGCGACTGGTGCACCGCGTGCGGGCTGCGCGTGATGGGGCACCGGGCGAAAGCCGGTCGATCGTGCTGGCCCGGCAAAGCGGCGACACCGGCGATCACTCGGCCTCGGTCGCATCCATGCGCTTCACCCGGTTCTTCAACAACACGCCGATGGCGATTGCATCTGTCGATGGCGAAGGCCGGATTCTGCGCACCAATGCGCCGTTCATGAAGCTGTTTGCCGACATCATCAGCCGCGACCAGATCGAACAGCATGACAAGTTGGAGCTCGTGTTCCATGAGAGCGAGCGCGAGCGTTTCAACGATGCGCTGACGCTGGCCAAGGATCGCCAGGTCGATATCGCGCCGATCGACAGCCGCCATCCTGTTAGCGATAGCCGGCACTTCCGCTTCTACGTCAATGCCGTGATCGATCAGAGCGACGAGGCGCCCGAAGAGGCCGCAATCGTCTATGCGGTCGATGTTACCGACCAGAAGGCGCTGGAAGCGCAGATGGCGCAGACGCAGAAGATGAATGCCGTCGGCACGCTTGCGGGCGGTATCGCGCATGACTTCAACAATGTGCTCACAGCGATCCTTCTGTCGTCCGATCATCTGCTGCTGCAGGCGCGGCCATCGGATGCAAGCTTCGCCGACCTGATGGAAATCAAGCGCAACGCCAATCGTGCCGCCGTCCTGGTTCGGCAGTTGCTTGCATTTTCGCGCAAGCAGACGATGCGCCCCTCGGTGTTGAACCTGACAGACGTGATCGGCGATCTGCGCATGCTGGTCGACCGGTTGATTTCCGGCAGCAATGTCAAGCTGCGGGTGGAATATGGGCGCGATCTCTGGCCGGTGAAGACCGACCTGTCGCAGTTCGAGCAGGTGATGATCAACCTCTGCGTCAATGCGCGCGATGCCATGCCGGGCGGCGGGGCAATCACGGTGTCGACGCGCAATGTTTCGGCGCAGGAAGCAGGTGATTTCCAGTATCGCGGCCTGCCGGCGGAAGAAATGGTGCTGATCGAGGTCGCCGACACCGGCACCGGCATCGCGCCTGAGATCATGGACAAGATCTTCGAGCCTTTCTTTACGACGAAGGAAGTGGGCAAAGGCACCGGTCTCGGTCTTGCCATGGTCTATGGCATCGTCAAGCAGTCCGGCGGTTACATCTATCCCGAATCGGAAGTTGGTAAAGGCACCACGTTCCGCATCTTCCTGCCGCGGCACATCCCCGAGATCCAGCCGGTTGTTGAGCATGCGGCCGGTGCACCGGATCCGCCCACGATTGCGGCTTCTGTTGCGAGCAACGAAGCATCCGCCGAGAACCGCGATCTGACCGGAAAGTCGGCCGTGGTGCTTCTCGTGGAGGACGAAGAGGCGGTGCGTCGCGGTGGCAAACGCATGCTGGAAACACGCGGCTACACCGTGCATGAGGCGGGGTCGGGCGTCGAGGCGCTGGAAATCCTGGCGGAACTCGGTGGCGCGGTGGACATCGTCGTCTCCGACGTCGTCATGCCGGAAATGGATGGGCCGACGCTGCTGAGCGAACTGCGAAAGATCTATCCCGACATGAAGTTCATCTTCGTATCGGGCTATGCCGAGGACGCGTTTGCGCGCAATCTGCCGGCAGATGCCAAATTCGGCTTCCTGCCCAAGCCCTTCTCGCTGAAGCAGTTGGCGGTAGCCGTTCGTGAGATGCTTGACGGTCAAGCCTGAGATCCAGCCATATCGGAAATAAAAAAAACCGCGCTGGCGACAGCGCGGTTTTTTGCTTCGAGGGTCAGGCGCCTGTATCAGCCGTTCATTGCGACGGCGATTTCCGCGGCCAGGCGCGCATTGTTTTCAACCAGCGCGATATTGGTCTTGAGGCTGCGGCCTTCGGTGAGGTGGAAGAGATTGTCGAGCAGATAAGGGGTAACCTGCTTTCCGGCAATCTCGTCACGTTCGGCGTTGGCCAGCGCACGGCTGATGTAGATTTCCATTTCCTCGCGCGGGATCTCGTCTGCTTCCGGCACGGGATTGGCGATCAGCATGCCGCCATCGATGCCGAGCTGTTCGCGCAGCTTCTGGAAATTGGCGATCGCGGCCGGGCTCGTCAGATTGAGCACGCTCTTGAGGCCCGAACTGCGTGACCAGAAAGCCGGGAAGTCTTCGCTGTCATAGGTGACAACAGGCACGCCGCGGGTTTCAAGCACTTCAAGGGTCTTGGGAATATCGAGAATGGCCTTCGGACCTGCAGACACCACGATGACTGCCGTGCGTGCAAGCTCTTCGAGGTCGGCGGAAATGTCAAAGCTTTCTTCCGCTCCACGGTGCACGCCGCCGATGCCACCCGTTGCAAACACATGGATACCGGAACGATAGGCGGCGATCATGGTTGCTGCGACAGTGGTGGCGCCATTGCGGCGCTCGGCGAGCGCAAAGGCCAGATCGGCGCGCGACAGCTTCATCACATTGCTCATCTGCGCCAACGCTTCCAGTTGGGAAGGCTCAAGGCCGATATGCAGCACGCCGTTCATCACGGCGATGGTCGCGGGCACTGCCCCCTGCTGGCGGATGATCGTCTCGACGCTCTTCGCCATGTCGAGATTGCCCGGATAGGGCATGCCATGGGTGATGATGGTCGATTCCAGCGCCACGATTGGCGCACCGCGCTGCTTGGCGGCGCTGACTTCGCTGGAATAGGCAATGGGCAGGAGAGGGGAGATGGAACGGTTCATTTGAGCTTCCAGATGGTTTTGCCCGTCATGGCAGGAAACGGGCCCGTGGGACAAGAGCCAACTGTGTTTCCAGCCTTTGGGGCGTGAGGTTTTCTTCGGTTGCATGCATAGAGGCAAGCGTAATCGCGGCCGCCGCCGTCGCCTGGCGAAGCGCTTCGCACAGATCGCCGCCAGCCAGCCGGGCTCTCAGAAAGCCGGCGGCAAAGGCATCGCCGGCACCAGTCACGTCTGCGATCTGGGTCACCGGTGCTGGTTCGATCGCGGCTGCGGATGTCTCGTCGAAGGCAATCGCGATGCGTCCGCCGCTGGTGACGCTGCCGCCGCGAACACCGGCAAGACGCAGAAGCGCTGGCCAGTCTTCCGGTCTGTCTGCCGTTTTCCCGGTCAGGCTTTCGGCTTCGGCGACATTGAGGAAAAGATGGCCGATGCCGGGCAGGGCGTCCCTCAGACGAAGGACCTTTGCCGGGGATATGGCGATGGCCGATAGGCCTATGCCACGCCGGGCGGTCTCTTCGGCAAGGGCGGTGATGGTTAGCCTTGGCAGGTTCGCGTCGCAGAGAACATGGCGGGCGTGATCGAGGCTGTCGCGGGTGGAGCGGGCGCGCAGCCGGCGGGCGCTGAACAGGTCGTACAGCGCCATGTCGGCGAGGGCGATTACCAGATTGCCGTCGCGCTCGAGGATGGCGGTATAGCTCGGCGTGGCGCGATCGAGAAAGACGACAGGGCAATCGTCGAGACCGGCACGCTCTGCGGCATCCGCTACAGTCTGGCCGGCCGGGTCGCCGCCGCGGGGCGCAACAAGCCGGACACGGTGTCCGAGCCGGGACAGGTTGCAGGCGGCATTGAACACGCCGCCGCCCGCTTCCTCGAACCATTGTCCGGGATTGCTGGCGCCGGGCTTGGTCTCGCCGAACAGACGTCCGCGACGGTCGATATGGGCGCCACCTATGGCCAGAATATCAAAGCTCATGCACGGCACTCTCTCACGCGGCTGATACGAATCGCAAGGACATCAAAACATCGATTTTGCAATGTAAGACACTGTTTGCAAAAGCTTTTCCAAACTGTGGAACAGATAACGAACCTAGGGTGAAAATCCGTTTTTTCTCAATGACTTGAATGGCGCTTGTCAAATGAGAACAAACGAAGTACATACAGTCCATCGGCGGCTTCATTGCCTATGCGGCCTCAATAACCTAAAGGTGGATCAAATGGCACAGAATTCTTTGCGGTTGGTAGAGGACAAATCGGTGGATAAAAGCAAGGCATTGGAAGCGGCGCTCTCGCAGATCGAACGTTCGTTCGGCAAGGGCTCGATCATGAAGCTCGGCACGAACGAGAGCGTGGTCGAAGTCGAGACAGTCTCGACGGGATCGCTCAGCCTCGATATCGCGCTTGGTATCGGCGGTCTGCCAAAGGGCAGAATCATTGAAATTTACGGCCCGGAAAGCTCGGGCAAGACGACGCTTGCGCTGCAGACGATTGCCGAAGCGCAGAAGAAGGGCGGTATCTGCGCCTTTGTCGACGCCGAGCACGCACTCGATCCGGTCTATGCCCGCAAGCTCGGTGTCGATCTGCAGAACCTTTTGATCTCGCAGCCAGATACAGGCGAGCAGGCGCTCGAAATCACCGACACGCTGGTGCGTTCCGGCGCTGTCGACGTTCTGGTTATCGACTCGGTTGCAGCGCTGACGCCGCGTGCCGAAATCGAAGGCGAGATGGGTGACAGCCTGCCGGGCCTGCAGGCGCGTCTGATGAGCCAGGCGCTGCGCAAGCTGACAGCCTCGATCTCCAAGTCGAAGACCATGGTGATCTTCATCAACCAGATCCGCATGAAGATCGGCGTTATGTTCGGTTCGCCGGAAACCACCACCGGCGGCAACGCGCTGAAGTTCTACGCTTCTGTGCGCCTGGACATCCGCCGTATCGGCGCGGTCAAGGATCGCGAAGAGGTTGTCGGCAACCAGACGCGCGTAAAGGTCGTCAAGAACAAGATGGCGCCTCCGTTCAAGCAGGTCGAATTCGACATCATGTATGGCGAAGGTGTTTCGAAGACCGGCGAGCTTGTCGATCTCGGCGTCAAGGCCGGCATTGTCGAAAAAGCAGGTGCCTGGTTCTCCTACAATAGCCAGCGTCTCGGCCAGGGGCGTGAAAACGCCAAGCTGTTCCTGCGCGACAATCCGGCGCTGGCCCAGGAGATCGAGCTGGCGCTGCGGCAGAATGCCGGGTTGATCGCGGAGAAGTTCCTGCAGAACGGTGGTCCCGACGCCAATGATGGCGATAGCGCCGAGGATTAAGTCTCACGCTGTCCTAGATTCGAATTCCAGCCGGCCATGTTTCGAAAGAGGCGTGGCCGGTTTTCTATTGCGCGGCTGGACAGCGACCATGCCGGACGATAAAAGCCATTGATTTTGCGAATTGGCCGGCGTTCCGGCCTGAATGAAGGGCGTGACATGAGCGGTGTAAACGACATCCGGTCGACTTTTCTCGACTACTTCAAGACGAACGGTCACGAGGTCGTATCCTCCAGCCCGCTGGTGCCGCGCAACGACCCGACATTGATGTTTACCAATGCGGGCATGGTGCAGTTCAAGAACGTCTTCACTGGCCTGGAACAGCGCCCGTATTCGCGCGCTGTGACTGCGCAGAAATGCGTGCGTGCCGGTGGCAAGCATAACGATCTGGACAATGTCGGCTATACCGCCCGCCACCATACGTTCTTCGAAATGCTCGGCAATTTCTCCTTTGGCGACTATTTCAAGGAAAATGCCATCGAGCTGGCCTGGAACCTGATCACCAAGGAATTCGGCATCGACAAGAACCGGATTCTGGTCACGGTCTATCACACCGATGACGAGGCGCATGCCCTGTGGAAGAAGATAGCCGGCCTGACCGACGACCGGATCATCCGGATCCCGACCAGCGACAATTTCTGGGCGATGGGCGATACCGGTCCGTGCGGTCCCTGTTCTGAGATCTTTTACGACCATGGCGACCATATCTGGGGCGGACCGCCCGGCTCGCCGGAAGAGGATGGCGATCGTTTCATCGAGATCTGGAACCTCGTCTTCATGCAGTACGAGCAGATCACCAAGGAAGAGCGCGTCGACCTGCCGCGTCCCTCGATCGATACCGGCATGGGCCTTGAGCGCGTTGCCGCCCTGCTGCAGGGAAAGCACGACAATTACGACATTGACCTGTTCCGGGCGCTGATCGCTGCTTCCGAGGAGGCCACCGGCGTCAAGGCCGAGGGTGATCAGCGCGCCAGCCACCGGGTCATCGCCGACCATCTGCGCTCGTCCGCCTTCCTGATCGCCGACGGCGTGCTGCCGTCTGCCGAAGGTCGCGGCTATGTCCTGCGCCGCATCATGCGCCGCGCGATGCGCCATGCCGAATTGCTTGGTGCCCGCGAACCTTTGATGTGGAAGCTGCTGCCGGCGCTGATCCAGCAGATGGGCCGCGCCTATCCGGAACTGGTGCGAGCCGAAGCGCTGATCACCGAGACGCTGAAGCTCGAGGAAACCAGGTTCCGCACGACGCTGAAGCGCGGTCTGTCGCTTCTGTCGGATGCGACCACGACGCTCGGCAAGGGCGACATGCTCGATGGCGAAACCGCCTTCAAGCTTTACGATACCTACGGCTTCCCGCTCGACCTGACCCAGGACGCTCTGCGCGCCCGCGAAATCAGCGTCGATCTCAGCGGCTTCACCGATGCGATGGAACGCCAGAAGGCGGAAGCCCGCTCGCATTGGGCCGGCTCCGGCGACAAGGCGACGGAAACAATCTGGTTCGAGCTGCGCGACAAGCACGGTGCGACGGAATTCCTCGGCTATGACACCGAGACTGCCGAAGGCGTTGTCCAGGCGATCGTCAAGGACGGTGCAGCCGTTGACGGCGCGGCCAGTGGCGACAAGGTTCAGATCGTCGTCACCCAGACGCCGTTCTACGGTGAATCGGGTGGCCAGATGGGCGATACCGGTCTCATCTCGTCCGACACTGCCAAGATCGAGATCACCGACACGCAGAAGCGTGGCGAGGGCCTGTTCGTGCATATCGGCACCGTTGTCGAGGGCACGATCAAGGCTGGCGATGCTGTTGCCATGACCGTCGATCATGCCCGCCGCTCGCAGATCCGCGCCAACCATTCGGCGACGCATCTGCTGCATGAGGCGCTGCGCGAAGTGCTTGGCCATCATGTGGCGCAGAAGGGTTCGCTGGTAACACCGGATCGCCTGCGCTTCGACGTTTCGCATGCCAAGCCGATGTCGGCGGAAGAGCTCAAGGTGGTCGAGGATATGGCCAACGAGATCATTCTGCAGAACGCGCCGGTGACGACACGTCTGATGAGCGTCGACGATGCCCGCGCCGAGGGCGCAATGGCGTTGTTCGGCGAGAAATATGGCGATGAAGTGCGCGTCGTGGCCATGGGCCGGGGCCTGCATGGCGCCAAGACCGGCAAGCCTTATTCAATCGAACTCTGCGGCGGGACGCATGTGACGTCCACCGGTGATATCGGTCTTGTGCGCATTCTCGGCGACAGTGCCGTCAGTTCCGGCGTGCGCCGTATCGAAGCTGTCACAGGTGAGACGGCACGTGCCTATCTTGCCGAGCAGGATGAACGCGTGAAGGCTCTGGCCGGTGCGCTGAAGGTGCAGCCGGGCGAAGTTCTGTCGCGTGTCGAAGCGCTGATGGACGAGCGCCGCAAGCTGGAAAAAGAACTGGCCGATGCCAAGCGCAAGCTTGCCATGGGCGGCGGGCAGGGCGGTTCTGAAGAAGCCGTTCGCGAAGTTGCCGGCATCAAGTTCCTCGGCAAGGCGATTTCGGGTGTGGATCCGAAGGACCTGAAGGGTCTCGCCGATGACGGCAAGGCCAGCCTCGGTTCGGGCGTGGTTACGCTGATCGGCGTGTCGGAAGACGGCAAGGCGAGTGCAGTTGTTGCCGTGACGGCGGATCTGGTCGGACGTTTCAGCGCGGTCGATCTGGTTCGTGTTGCCTCTGTCGCGCTCGGTGGCAAGGGCGGAGGCGGTCGTCCGGACATGGCGCAGGCCGGTGGTCCGGATGGGTCCAAGGCCGACGAGGCGCTGGAAGCCGTGGCCGCGGCACTGGCCGGCTGAGACAACAGCGTTTGAAATCTTGAAAGGCGGGGCTGGTCCCCGCCTTCTCGACGATCCGGATATTGTCCCGGCAGAGAGCTTGCGCTCGATTGCCTGTATCAGCGACGACGGAACGATGCCGGTCGAGGCACCGCTGCAGCGCCGGCTGCTCGATGGCGGCGACTATGCCGTGCTGCGCCACAAGGGGCCGTATGCCGATATGCACAAGGCCTATCAATGGCTGTTTGGCGAGTGGCTGCCGCAGTCCGGCCGGCAGTTGCGCGACAGCGTGATGTTCGAGGACTATCTCAACAATCCCCGCGATGTTCCGCCGACCGAACTGCTGACTGAGATCCACATGCCGCTGGTCTGATGCGCATGTGACGTATCAGGCGGTCTTCTGCAACGCCTGCATAGCTTCGTCGTCGATCACCTTTGCCCGTTTGTAGGCGGGGCGATCGGTGACGCGGGCGAGATAGTCGACAAAGGCCGGGCGTTTTTCGATCGTGCCAAAGCCGAGGCCCCAACTGATGTGGGAACCGACATAGACATCGGCTGCGGTGAAGCGGTTTCCGGCGATAAAGGTCTCGGTGCTCACGGCCTTTTCCAGCGTGTCCATGACATCGGCATAGCTGCCGTAGCCTGCCATGCGGCCCTTGTCCGGTGGCGTGACGAAACCGAGTGCGCGGTTGGTGACAGAGGCTTCCAGCGGCCCGGCGGCAAAGAACAGCCAGCGGTAATAGCTGCCGCGCTCGTCTGCCCTCGGTGCAAGCTTCGCATCCGGAAATGTTTCGGCGAGATAGGCGCAGATGGCCGCGCATTCGGTGACGATTGTCTTGCCATGGCGGATGGCCGGGACCTTGCCCATCGGATTGATCGCGCGATAGTCCGGTGACATAATCGAGCTTTCGAAGGTCAGGATCTCCGTCGTGTACGCAACGCCGGTTTCTTCAAGCATCCAGCGGGCAATGCGGCCGCGCGACATCGGGTTCGTGTAGAATGTCAGGTCGGTCATAGACCTTCTGCTCCCTGTTTCCAGCCTGCTTTCCAGCTTGCAGACGTCCAGTATGGGGAGAGCAATGTGTTTACGGCAAGGCGCTTTGGCCAAATAAAAAGCCCGGCGCAAGGCCGGGCTTTTCAATGTTCATTCAATCGTCATTCAGGCGCCAATCAGGCTGCCATGGCCTTTTTCAGGTTTTCATCGACCTTGTCGAGGAAGGCTGTGGTCGAGAGCCATGGCTGATCGGGACCGATCAACAGGGCCAGGTCCTTGGTCATGTAGCCGGCTTCGACGGTGTCGACGCAAACCTTTTCCAGCGTGCTGGAGAAGCGGGCCAGATCGGCGTTGTCGTCGAGCTTGGCGCGGTGGGCGAGACCACGTGTCCAGGCGAAGATCGAAGCGATCGAGTTGGTCGAGGTTTCCTGACCCTTCTGATGCTGGCGGTAGTGACGAGTCACGGTGCCGTGAGCAGCTTCGGCTTCGACCGTGCGGCCGTCCGGCGACAGCAGAACCGAGGTCATCAGGCCGAGCGAGCCGAAGCCCTGGGCAACCGTGTCGGACTGGACGTCACCGTCGTAGTTCTTGCAGGCCCAGACGTAACCGCCGGACCACTTCAGAGCGGACGCGACCATGTCGTCGATCAGGCGGTGTTCGTAGGTAATGCCGACTTCGTCGAACTTCGCCTTGAATTCAGCCTGGTAGACTTCTTCGAAGATATCCTTGAAGCGGCCGTCATAGGCCTTGAGGATGGTGTTCTTGGTCGACAGATAGACCGGCCACTTGCGCATCAGGCCGTACATCATCGAAGCGCGGGCGAATTCGCGGATCGATTCGTCGAGGTTGTACATTGCCATCGCAACGCCGGCGCCGGGAGCGTCGAAAACGTCCTTCTCGATGACCTGGCCGTCTTCACCAACGAACTTGATCGTCAGCTTGCCCTTGCCGGGGAACTTGAAGTCGGTTGCCTTGTACTGGTCGCCGAAAGCGTGACGGCCAACAACGATCGGCTTGGTCCAGCCGGGAACGAGGCGGGGCACGTTCTTGCAGATGATCGGCTCGCGGAAGATCACGCCGCCGAGGATGTTGCGGATCGTGCCGTTCGGCGACTTCCACATCTGCTTGAGGTTGAATTCCTTGACTCGGTCTTCGTCGGGCGTGATCGTCGCGCACTTGATGCCGACGCCGTGCTTCTTGATCGCATGGGCGGCGTCCACGGTGACCTGGTCGGAGGTCGCGTCGCGGTTCTCGACCGAGAGGTCGTAATACTCGATGTCGAGGTCGAGGTAGGGCAGGATCAGCTTTTCTTTGATGAACTGCCAGATGATACGGGTCATCTCATCGCCGTCGAGATCGACGACCGGGTTGGCTACCTTGATCTTGCTCATGAATATCCTCGCTCGGAATGAATAGGGACGAGCGTCCCACTTGGTTCGGCTCGCTGGGCTATAGCATTCCCGGTTGAGAACGCAAAGCACCGGCACAGGCTGATAGCGCGATTTCATTCACAAATTGACACCAACAAAGGTCTCATGTGCTCGTCTATCGACATTGAGCTTTGGCAGCGCCGCTATAGAGTGCCGCAACATTCAATCTGCCTATGGAATCCGACATGAAAATCCTGATTGCCGCCTCGATGCTTGTTGTCTCCAGCGTCGGTGCGCTGGCTGCTGACGTGACCGCCCCGGTCCGTGAAATCATCGAGGCGACCGCGAGCAACTGGACGGAGGAAGCCTTCGGAAACGAGAAGGAAGTCTTTTCCGAAGATCGCCTGGATCGCATTTTTAGTGCGGATTTCGCCAGAATCTACCGCGAAGCCTCGAAATACCCGGCCTATGATCTACCGGAAGGCGAAACCACAGGCTTTCCCTTCGACTACGATCCGATTGCCAGAGGCCAGGATGGTTGTCCGTTCCAGAATATACGCATCGAGGACGATGGAGACGGGCAGGTGACGGCCCTGTTCAACAACCGCGAATGCATGGGTGATGATCCGGCATACAGGCAAGATACGGTGCTGATTTTCCACGTCCTGGAGGAGAACGGACACGCGGTGGTCGATGACATCTATCCGGTCGAAAACGGTCAGTCCGGTCAATCGATCAAGGATGAACTGAAAACGATTGCCGGGCAGTAGGCTCGACCGCTTCAGTCTCATCGACAGGATGAATTTAGCCAACGCGGCAATGTCCGGCATCTTGCATTTCCGCAGCTTTTGATTTTTCCGCCAGTTTGTGTCAGTGAGGCCGCAAATATGGATTGAGACGGGCGAATATGGCAGGGACCAACAGCGAACGCGTACTTCTGGCCGAGGGACCGGCGATCATCCTGGTCGAGCCGCAACTGGGTGAGAACATCGGCATGGTGGCGCGCGCCATGGCCAATTTCGGTCTGGCCGAATTGCGACTGGTCAAACCGCGAGATGGCTGGCCAAGCGACAAGGCGCGGTCTGCAGCGTCCAAGGCAGACCATGTGATCGACGGCGTCGTCGTCTTCGAGACGTTGGAAGAGGCTGTGGCCGATCTCAACTTCGTCTATGCCACAACCGCCCGATTCCGCGATGGATTCAAGCCGGTGCGATCGCCGGTGACGGCGGCCTCGACATTGCGTCGACGCTTCAGCGCAGGCGAAAAGACCGGCATCATGTTCGGCAGGGAGAAATCCGGCCTGTCGAATGAGGATGTGGCGCTTGCCGACGAAATCGTCACCTTTCCGGTCAATCCCGCCTTCGCATCGCTGAACATTGCGCAGGCTGTGCTGTTGATGTCCTATGAATGGATGAAGTCCAGCATGGACGACGTTCAGGCTGTGCCATTCGACGCGGTGGAGCAGGCGCCCGCGACCAAGGACGAGGTCATCGGACTTTTCGATCATCTGGAAGAGGCGCTCGATGCGCGCAACTATTTCCATCCGACCTCGAAAAAGCCGAGAATGATCGACAACCTTCGTGCTGTTCTCTCGCGGCGCGCGTTTACCTCGCCCGAGATCAAGGTTTTGCGTGGCGTGATTTCTTCGCTCGACCGGTTCCAGCGGTCCCGGCCACGCGGAGCAGGCGCGCCAGATCCGGCGCTATCCAGGGGCAGCAAGCGGCATGACAGCGGCGACAACGAGTGAGCTGAAACCGGTTCTGGTGTTTGATTCCGGCATCGGTGGCCTGACAGTTCTTCGCGAGGCTCGGCTGTTGATGCCGGAGCGCGGCTTCATTTATGTCGCCGACGATGCCGGTTTTCCCTATGGCGGCTGGGAGGAAGAGCCGCTCAAGGCGCGTATAGTTTCCCTGTTCAGCGATCTGCTCGCCGCATATGATCCGGAAGCGGTGATTGTTGCCTGCAATACGGCGTTTACGCTGGCTGGCGCCGATCTGCGCGCCGCCTTTCCCGCGATGCGCTTTATCGGGACAGTGCCGGCTGTCAAGCCCGCAGCCGAGCGCACGCGCTCCGGCCTTGTTTCGGTGCTGGCGACCCCCGGCACTGTCAAGCGCGCCTACACCCGTGATCTCATCCAGTCTTTTGCCAGCCAGTGCCATGTCCGGCTGGTCGGCTCGGAAAACCTGGCGCGCATGGCGGAAGCCTATATTCGCGGCGAGACGCTGGATGATGCGCAGGTGCTTGCGGAAATCGCACCGTGTTTTGTCGACAAGGAGGGACGGCGGACCGATATCGTCGTGCTTGCCTGCACGCATTATCCGTTCCTCGCCAATGTCTTTCGCCGCCTTGCTCCATGGCCGGTCGACTGGCTGGATCCGGCCGAAGCGATTGCGCGACAGGCGCGACGCATGGTCCCACTGATCGAGGGGGCAGAGCATCCCGATGGGTTCGACTTTGCCGTATTTACCTCAGGGTGCCCCAATTTTTCGACCCGCAGGCTGATGCAGGGCATGGGACTGTCGATAGCATCCGCCGATCATGCCGGGTTTTGCCGATAGAGCCTTTGGATCAGTATGTCGGTGTGCTAGAGGTCGAGCCGTTGCCGGACGCTTAGCCGGTGTAGAGGAGCTTTGCTCGCAGTCTTGTTAACCGAGATATCGATTGTCGTATTCCTGACGCTGCTGAATGGCGTGTTGGCCATGTCTGAACTCGCCGTAGTCTCATCGCGACCCGCACGTCTCAAGGTAATGAGCGAACTGGGAAACCACGGTGCGCTTGTTGCCATCCGGCTGGCGGAAGATCCGGGCCGTTTTCTCTCGACAGTCCAGATCGGCATCACCCTTGTCGGCGTCCTGTCCGGCGCATTTTCTGGAGCTACCCTCGGGGCTCGGCTTTCGGACTGGCTTGAGGTTCAGGGCGTGTCCAACGGTGTTTCGGATGCTGTCGGCGTTGGTTTCGTCGTCATGATGATCACCTATCTGTCGCTGATTGTCGGCGAGCTTGTTCCCAAGCAGATTGCGCTGCGTAATCCGGAAGCGGTTGCCGCGCGCGTCGCCATGTCGATGCTCGTTCTGTCAAAGGTGTCGGCTCCGCTTGTGTGGCTGCTGAATGGATCCGGCAAACTGATCCTGTCGCTGCTTGGCCAGCAGGGTGTATCGGCTGGCACGGTAACGGATGAAGAAATCAAGACGGTTCTCGCCGAAGCGCATAGCGCCGGCGTCATCGAATCGGAAGAATCAGCGATGATCTCGGGCGTCATGCGCCTTGCAGACCGTACTGCCCGCGGTCTGATGACACCGCGCCGCGACGTCGAGATGCTCGATGTGAAGGATACGCTCGACGAGTTGAAGGAATCGCTGCGCGACAGCCAGCATTCGCGCCTGCCGGTTCGTTCGGGCGATTCCGACGAGATCATCGGCGTATTGTTCGTCAAGAAGGTCTATGAGGCCATCGCGCTTGGGACAACCGTGGACATCCGCACACTGGTCAGCGAAGTGCCGATCGTGTCGGATCTTGCCGGGGCGATCGATATCATTCAGGCGATGCGCAAGACCTCGTTGCACATGGTGCTGGTCTATGACGAATACGGTCATTTCGAAGGTATCATCACCTCCGGCGACATTCTCGAGGCGATCACCGGGGCATTCCAGGATGACAACGAGGGCGAGCCTTCGCTGGTCCTGCGCGAGGACGGTTCCTATCTGGTGGCCGGCTGGACGCCGATTGATGAATTCATCGATCGCATCCGCGTGCCGATCGATGCCGATCGGGATTATACCACTGTTGCAGGCTTTGTGATCGCAGAGATGAAGCGGATCCCGGAACTTGGCGAGAGCTTCGTCAAGAACAACTGGCGCTTCGAAGTGATTGATCTCGACGGACGCCGGATCGACAAGCTGCTGGTGTCACCGGTCGGGCCGGGGGACTGACGCCGAAGGGCAAAGCCAGACAAGATTCGAATTTGGATCCGAAGCAACGCTCCGCAACCGGGACCGGTCTGCGGAGTGTTGCTTTTGGGCAACTAAAATCCGGCAAAATTTACAATCCGAAATTGTGATCTTGTCCATTGCTTTTTCTTGTGTAATCTTCTGCACATCCGCAATTCAAGCAACAGGAGGCGTCAATGATTATTCATTCTGTATATATGCGCCTCTCTGGCGGATCGGTGTTCACCGCAGGGGCTATTTGCGCCTTTATGCCACGAACCACCGCCTGAACGGTCTTTTCCGTACAGGATTTCCGGCGTCTGGCGCCATTTTCAACAAAACTAACGTGATCGGCTGACAGCGCGCAATTGCGTTTGCTTGTCCGTCTCTCCGTGTTTTTTCATCTAGAGGACCTGGTCGCTTCGCTTCGCTGCGCCGGGACGGAAAAGCTATGCACAAAGAGCAATCTATAGTTGTTGACACCCTGACGGCTACGGTCGATGAACTCTGCCGGAAATTCGGCGTCTGGGCGGCTGCCCGCACCTTGATCCATGTTGCATGGACACAGCGGCGGAAATCCAATTCGGTTGACGGCCTGTCCGATCGCATGCGCCAGGACATCGGTCTTGACGCTCAGGAAAACTGGCGGCTACCTTCGCGGTTCTCCCTGTGGGACATCCGTTTGTGATGGTCGCTGAAAAAGCTCCGGTGGACCTGCCCACCGGAGCTTTTGGCTCAGTCCGAGAGTTGATTGCCGCTCGCATTCGATACTGCAGCTGCATCAGTATGGGTCATAAGCGGGGAGAAGAGTCGAGCCCGCGAAATTTTGTCTGCCAAAGCGGCATAATTGCCTGTTGATGGCGGCGTGTTTCGCGACGCTGATTGGTGAAATATTTGCTAAAGCATCTGTGGGACGTCTGGCGATCCGGGCGTGCGGCGAGCGCGTGAGCTAACGAGGTGGCATTGGTGCAGGTCGGAATCGATATGGGAACCCTGACGGGCGGCGCTTCGGCGAAGCTCGACATCGAGGAACTTCTCGCTACGCGTCTGCTCGTTCAGGGCAATTCCGGCTCGGGCAAGTCGCATCTCCTGCGTCGCCTGCTGGAACAGTCCGCCCAATGGGTGCAGCAGGTCATCATTGATCCCGAGGGTGACTTCGTCACGCTGTCGGATCGGTACGGCCATGTCGTCGTCGATGGTGAGCGCAGCGAAGCCGAACTTGCCGGTATCGCCGACCGCATCCGCCGGCACCGGGTGTCCTGCGTATTGACGCTGGAGGGGCTCGATGTCGAGCAGCAGATGCGTGCCGCCGCTGCCTTCCTCAACGGCATGTTCGATGCAGACCGCGAATTCTGGTTTCCGGTTCTGGTCGTGGTCGACGAGGCGCAGATGTTTGCCCCGGCGGTTGGCGGCGATGTCTCGGAAGATGCGCGCAAGATGTCGCTCGGCGCCATGACGAACCTGATGTGCCGTGGCCGTAAACGCGGGCTAGCCGGGGTCATCGCCACCCAGCGCCTTGCCAAGCTGGCGAAGAACGTGGCGGCGGAAGCGTCTAACTTCCTGATGGGCCGCACATTTCTCGATATCGACATGGCGCGTGCTGCCGATCTACTCGGTATGGACCGTCGTCAGGCCGAGATGTTCCGCGATCTGCAGCGCGGCAATTTCGTGGCGCTTGGCCCGGCGTTGTCGCGCCGTCCCTTGCCGATCGTGATTGGCGACGTGGAGACATCGGCGCGTTCGTCCAGCCCGAAGCTGATGCCGCTGCCGGACGCATTGCCGGATGTCGAGGATCTGATCTTCACGCCGGATCCGGAAGAATTCACCCGGCCTATCGTGCGCCGTGCACCACCGGCGCCGCGTCCAACGACCGATATCCTGGCTGAACTGTCACGCTCGACGCCGGCTGCCATGTCACCGGTCGGCGGCAGCGAGCCGGGGGCGCCATCGCGCGGCGCAGAAATGTCATCCGAGGAGCGCGAGGAGCGGCTGGCTGCCGTTCTGGCGGAAATTCTCGGTGACCCGCAGGCTGCCTATCGCACAGACAGTGTGCTTTACCAGGAGTTTCTCGTGCGGGCCCGGATGCGGCGGGTGTCGGGGCCACCAATGCCGATGGGCGAGTTTCGTCGCCGTGTGGCGATCTCGCGTTCCGGCGTCGATGAGGAAACGGCGGCCAGCGCCGGTTGGGCGATGGCACTCGATCTGTCGGTGCGTGTCTCGGACGACCTGCAGGGTGTCTTCCTGCTTCTGGCAAAGGCGGCTCTGCTGTCGGAAGAATGCCCTTCCGATCACCGGATCGCCAAGGCCTATGGCACTCATTCGTCCCGCCGGGCGCGGCGTCTGCTCGGCTATTTCGAGGAGCAGGGGCTTGTCGTGGTGCATACGGATTTTTCCGGCAAGCGTATCGTCGCGTTTCCGGATCTCGAAGCGGAGACCCAGCCGGGCGATCCTAACCTGCTTGATGTAGACGCGCCGACGCAGTCGGCCGCCGAGTGACGCCGTGAACGGGGCCGGGCGCCCCGTTGCCGTTTCGGCTATCAGGCCGCCGTCCGCTCTTCCCAGACCTTGGCCAGTTCGACAATGGTATTCGCTGCCGTTTCCATGTCCTGGACGCTGACCCATTCAAGCGGTGAGTGATAGGCATGGCCGCCGGTATAGATATTGGGGCAGGGCAGGCCCATGAACGACAGGCGTGAGCCGTCGGTGCCGCCGCGGATGCTGTGCAGCTTGGGTTCCAGTCCGATGCGCCGCACAGCTTCGGCGAGATTGTCGACGACCTCGGGATGCTGGTCGAGCACCTGCTTCATGTTGCGGTACTGCTGCTTGACCTTGAATGTGTAGCTGGAGCCCGGATAGGTCTTCATCACGTCCTTGGTGATGTCTTCCAGCAGTTGTTCTTTTTCCACCAATCCTTCGTCGGTGAAATCGCGGATGATCAATCCGATATGGGCGCTTTCCATCGCGCCGCTGACATTCGTCGGGTGGATGAAGCCCTGCTTGCCCTCGGTCGCCTCGGGCGTTAGGTCGCGGGGCAGGCGCGCCACGATGTCGCTGGCGATCTTGATGGCATTTTCCATCTTGCCCTTGGCATAGCCCGGATGCATGGCGACGCCAGTGATATCGATCTCGACGCCGTCGGCAGAGAAGGTCTCGTTCTCGATCTCGCCGACCGTGCTGCCGTCGAGCGTATAGGCAAAGCGGGCGCCGAGCTTGGCGAGATCCACCTTGTCGGCGCCGCGGCCGATCTCTTCGTCAGTGGTGAACAGGATCTTGATCGTGCCGTGCTTAATGTCTGGATTGGCCAGCAAGGTTTCTGCAGCCGTCATGATCTCGGCAATGCCGGCCTTGTCGTCGGCGCCCAAGAGGGTGGTGCCGTCAGTCGTGACGATATCGTTGCCGATCTGCTTCTTCAGTTGTGGATGGCTTTCGACCCGGATGACCTGGGCTGCGTCGCCGGTCAGTCTGATGTCGCCGCCGCGATAGTTGCGGACGATCTGCGGCCTGACATTGGTGCCGGTAAAGTCTGGGGCGGTGTCCATATGCGAGCAGAAGCAGATGACCGGTACAGGCTTGTCGGTATTGGCCGGGATCGTCGCATAAATATTGCCGTGTTCGTCGAGGTGGGCGTCAGGCAAGCCAAGCGCCAGCAATTCCTGTACGAGCACGCGCCCCAGATCCTTCTGCTTTTCCGTCGATGGCTGGGCAGACGACTTGGCATCGGACTGGGTGTCGATCACCACATAGCGAAGAAAGCGGTCGAGGACGGTATCGGTCATGGGGCTATCCGATCTCTGAAGAGGTTATTGTCCGGACTGCGCGCCCAGATATTTGTCGAACAGGGCTGCCATCTGGTCGTCACGTTCGGCTGCACTGTCGCCGCCGAGGACGACACCGACGACGCGGCGGCCGCCATTGCTGGCAGAACTGACGAGATTGTAACCCGAGGCCTTGGTATAGCCGGTCTTGATGCCGTCTGCACCCGGGTAAGTGGAAAGCAGCTTGTTGTGCCCGCGGAATTTCATGCTGCGAAAGGTGAAGCGGGTCGTGGAAAACAGTTTGTACTCTTCCGGATAATCACGCATCAGCGCCAGACCAAGCCGCGCCATGTCGGCGGCCGTGGTCACCTGGTTGGGGTCCGGCAAGCCAGCCGGATTGGTGAAGACGGTGCTGGTCATGCCCAGCGCGCGGGCCTTGGCGGTCATCATCTGGCCGAATGCCTGCTCGGAGCCGGCAAGCGTTTCCGCCACTGCGACAGCCGCGTCATTGGTCGACAATACGATCATGCCCATGACGGCTTCACGCACGGTGATCTTGTTGCCGGCACCCACTGCAAATTTATAGGGTTCCTTGCTCTCGGCGTTTTCCGACATCACCAGGCGGTCATCCCAGCCGAAGCGTTTCTGATGCAGGGCCTCGAAGGTCAGGTAGAGCGTCATCATCTTGGTCAGCGACGCCGGATAGTTGATCGCGTCGGCGTTTTCGGCTTCCAGAATCTGTCCGGTATTGGCGTCGAGGATCACATGGGCGCGACCGGCTTCGGCCGATGACGGCCCGAATGCTGCCATGACGGTGAGGAAGGCCGAGAAGAGAAGGGAAGAATTGCGAGAAGCCATGACTGTCCTGAACACGATCGTTAAATCCGTAACTGGAACTGGCTTTAGACCAGATTGGCCAAGCTGTCAGCTTTGCAAACAGTCTTAAACGGGATTTTCAAGCACACGCCTGCGCGAGATGCGATGGGGGCGGCCTGAGGGCCGCCCCCGGTCGAATTTACTGCTCGGCGACGGCGGTGCCGTCATCCTTGCCATCTTGCTTGGTGTCGTCCTTGTCTGTGCCGCGCGTTGCCCACAGGGACCCCAGGATGCCGACGGCAAGGATGCCGATGGTGACCGACAGCGAGACGGCCGGCGGGATCTTGGCGAGGCCCAGCATATCGGCGACGAAGATCTTCGAGCCGATGAAGATCAGCACGACCGACAGCGCATATTTCAGATAGGCGAAGCGGTGGATCAGGGCTGAAAGCGCAAAATAGAGTGCACGCAGGCCGAGGATCGCGAAGATGTTCGAGGTGTAGACGATGAACGGATCGGTGGTGATCGCAAAGATCGCCGGGATCGAGTCGACGGCGAAGATGACGTCGGCCAGTTCGACCATGATCAGCGCCAGGAAGAGGGGCGTGATGTAGGTCTTCAGCCTGCCGGTCTTTTCGTCTGCCTCACGCACGAGAAATTTCTCGTCGCGCAGGCCGTTGGTGACGGGAAGTCGCTTCTGCAGGAATTTGAGGACCGGATTGCTCGAGACATCGTGTTCCTGTTCGGCCGTCAGCAGCATCTTGATGCCGGTGATGACCAGGAAGGCGGCGAAGAGGTAGAGAACCCAATCATAGTTTTCGACGATGGCCGCACCTGCGGCGATCATCACGCCACGCAGGACGATGACACCGAGAATGCCCCAGAGCAGGACGCGGTGCTGGTAGGCGCGGGGAATGGAGAAATAGCCGAAGATCATCGCGATGACGAAGATATTGTCCATCGCCAGGCTCTTTTCGACGACAAAGCCGGTCAGATATTCGAGACCGGCCTGCTGGCCGCTCTGGAACCAGACCCAGCCGCCGAAGGCGACGCCGAGGGTCATGTAGAAACCTGAGAGAAGAAAACTCTCCTTGATGCCGATTTCACGGCTTTCCTTGTGCATGACACCAAGGTCGAGAGCGAGTAGAAAGGCGACGAGGGAAACGAAAGTAAGCCACATCCAGGAAGGTGTGCCCAGAAAGTCTACCCAAAGAAAATCCACCATGAGGATCCCTTTGCCGGAAAGGTTTTTGATCGCAGCCCCGACATCACGAGAATCCGGCGCTCAACGTCAGAGGGGCCCGGTGGCTGCGTGAAGGTCAAATGGGAGAGCGTCTTGGAAACTTCAAGTCACAATGTTGACATTTCCGGCCATCGCCCATATAGCCCCCTCAACTTCGGGTTCCTTGAGCCCGTCGTTTAACGACATGTCCCGTGGTTTTCCCCGTACGCTTTACGTGAGAAGCCTGTCAGAGTTTCTAAAACGGAACTCAGAGGAGGGCGTGTTTCCTTGATCCGGTTTGGTAACAAATCGGTCTAACCTGTTGAGAAGGAAATGCGATGAGCAAGCGCGCTGCATCCAAGTACAAAATCGATCGCCGCATGGGCGAGAACATCTGGGGTCGTCCGAAGTCCCCGGTAAACCGCCGCGAATACGGCCCCGGCCAGCACGGTCAGCGTCGCAAGGGCAAGCTTTCGGACTTCGGTGTCCAGCTCCGCGCCAAGCAGAAGCTCAAGGGCTACTACGGCGACCTGCGCGAAAAGCAGTTCCGCGCAACCTACGACGAAGCCAACCGTCGCAAGGGTGATACGTCGGAGAACCTGATCGGTCTGCTCGAATCGCGTCTGGACGCGATCGTATACCGCGCCAAGTTCGTACCGACCGTGTTTGCTGCCCGCCAGTTCGTCAACCACGGCCACGTCACTGTCAACGGCGTGAAGGTCAACATCGGCTCGTACCGCTGCAAGGCTGGCGACGTGATCGAAGTTCGTCAGAAGTCGAAGCAGCTGGTCACCGTTCTCGAATCGGTCCAGCTCGCCGAGCGTGACGTTCCGGATTACATCGAAGTCGACCACAACAAGATGGTTGCCACCTTCGCCCGTATCCCGACCCTGTCCGACGTTCCTTACGCTGTCATCATGGAACCGCAGCTGGTCGTCGAATTCTACTCGCGTTAATCGACGCGTTTCGGATTTTTGGAAAAGCCGTCCTTCGGGGCGGCTTTTTCTGTTTGCAGTGGGACGGTGGACAATGAATATTGTGCCAGCGCTTCCGAGCGAGAGGGTGGACATGGACCTGCAGGCGATCGTTGACGACATCGTGCGCGAGCTTGAGCCCCGGCTGGGCGAGGGCAAGGTGGCCGACTACATTCCAGAACTGGCGCGGATCGACCCCAAGCAGTTCGGCATTGCGATCACTACGGTCGAGGGGCAGACCTACAAGGCCGGCGATGCCGAAACCTCGTTTTCCATCCAGAGCATCTCCAAGGTCTTCATGCTGACGCTGGCGCTCGGCAAGGCAGGCGAGGGTGTGTGGAACCGAGTAGGCCGCGAGCCATCCGGATCTGCGTTCAACTCGATCGTCCAGCTCGAACACGAGCATGGCATTCCGCGTAATCCGTTCATCAATGCCGGTGCGATCGTTGTCGCCGACATGGTTCTTGCCGGTCATGCGCCGCGCGAGGCGATCGGCGAATATTTGCGTTTCATGCGCTACGTCGCTGATGATGAGACGCTGTCGATCGACGAGAAAGTGGCCCAGTCGGAGCAGAAAACCGGTTACCGGAATTTCGCGCTGGCCAATTTCATGCGCGGCTTCGGCAATCTGCACCATCCGGTCGAACACGTGCTTGGCGTCTATTTCCACCAGTGCGCACTGGCGTTGAGCTGTGTGCAGCTCTCCCATGCAGGCCTCTATCTCGCCCATCGCGGCACCAATCCGCTGACCGGGTTTTCGGTCGTTTCGCCCAAGCGGGCCCGTCGTATCAACGCCCTGATGATGATGTGCGGCCACTATGACGGATCCGGCGACTTTGCTTTCCATGTCGGCCTGCCGGGCAAGTCCGGTGTCGGCGGCGGTATCCTGGCGGTTGCGCCGGGCAAGGCCTCCATCGCTGTCTGGTCGCCGGGGCTCAACAAGGTCGGCAATTCGGCGCTCGGCTCCGTTGCGCTGGAAATGCTGGCGACGAAGACGGGCTGGTCTGTCTTCGGCACTTGATCTTGCCGGCTTAAAGGGGCATTGCACACACGTCATGCCACGCGGCCCCAGCGCCCGAGGGAGCCCGAGATGAACATTTCCTTGCCCGCCGATACATTTGGCGCCGATGCCGCCCCCGCAGAGGACGAACTCGACCTCGCCGGCATCCATCCGATCTTCGCCAAGGCGCCGCAGTCGGTGTCGTTCAACAAGCTGCGCAAGCGGCTGATTCGCCAGGTTCGCCAGGCGATCACCGATTTCGACATGCTGAAAGGCCAGAAGCGCTGGCTGGTCGGCCTGTCCGGCGGCAAGGACAGCTATGGTCTGCTGGCGATCCTGCTCGACCTGAAATGGCGCGGCCTGCTGCCGGTCGAGCTGATTGCCTGCAATCTCGATCAGGGGCAGCCGAACTTTCCCAAGCATATCCTGCCGGAATATCTGACGGCAATCGGGATTGAACACCGGATCGAATATCGCGACACCTATTCGATCGTGAAGGAAAAGGTGCCGTCTGGCGGCACCTATTGTTCTCTCTGTTCGCGGCTGCGTCGCGGTAATCTCTACCGGATCGCCCGCGAGGAGGGCTGCGACGCGCTGGTGCTCGGCCATCACCGGGAAGACATTCTCGAAACCTTCTTCATGAATTTCTTCCATGGCGGGCGACTGTCTGCCATGCCGGCCAAGCTGCTCAACGACGAGAAGGACCTCTTCGTGATGCGACCGCTTGCCTATGCTGCCGAGGATGACATGGCGCGCTTTGCCCAGGCGATGGAATTCCCGATCATTCCTTGCGATCTCTGCGGCTCGCAGGACGGTCTGCAGCGCAATGCGATGAAGGACATGCTGGCCGGCATCGAACAAAGGATGCCGGGCCGCAAGGACGCGATGCTGCGCGCACTCGGGCATGTCGACGCCTCGCATCTGCTCGACCCCAAGCTTTTCGACTTTTCCGCACTTCAGACATCCGAGGACAGCTGACATGGCCGACATTGATATCGCAGCACTTGCCAATCTCTTGCAGGAGGCTGCGGTGCGCGAGATCCTGCCGCGTTTTCGCAATCTCGGCGAGGGCGATGTGCGGATGAAGAGCGAGGCGATCGATCTGGTCACCGAGGCGGATGAAGCTGCCGAGCGGCTGATCCGCGATGGTGTCGCCGAAATCATGCCGGATGCACTGTTCATCGGCGAAGAAGCGGTTGCCGCCGACCCGGCACTGCTGGGCAGGCTTGCGGGCGCCGACCTTGCGGTCGTTGTCGACCCGATCGACGGCACGTTCAACTTTGCCTCGGGTCTCGCACTGTTCGGCGTGATGCTGTCCGTCGTCAGCAAGGGCGAGACCGTCGCGGGTCTGATCTATGACCCGATCGGCAATGACTGGGCGATCGTCGAGAAGGGCTCGGGCAGCTGGATGTGCAAGCCGGACGGCTCGCAGGAACAGATGTTCATGCGGCCGTCGCAACCGCTCGAGCAGATGATCGGCATTGCCAATACCGGCTATTTCGACATCGAGACGCGCCGGAAGCTTCTGGTCAATCTGGCCGATGTCCGACTGTTCACCAGCTACCGGTGTGCCGCGCATGAGTACCGCCTGCTGGCCCAGGGGCACATGGACTTTGCCATGTACAACAAGCTGATGCCCTGGGATCATCTGGCCGGTGCGCTGTTGATGCAGGAGGCCGGTGGCCATGTTGCGCGCTTCGACGGATCGGCCTATCTGCCGCATCATACGGATGGCGGACTGTTGGTCGCAGCCGACGAGGACACGTGGCAGGAACTGCGCGAAAAGATCTTTACCGTCTAACGAAAAAAAGGCCCGGTCTCCCGGGCCTTTTCTGCATGTGATGTCCGCTCAGACCGGCTGGTTATGAGCGTGGAACAGTCGTCCCTTTTCGCCGATCAGGACAAAGATCAGGCCGATGATCGAAACGACGAAGTAGCCCGCCACCATCGGCAATGCAGTGCCGTCATAGGCCTGGCCGATGGCCGCACCGATGAGCGATCCGCCCACCGTGCCCATGAAGCCGAGCACCGACGATGCCGTGCCGGCAACATGGCCAAGCGGTTCCATCGCCAGCGAGTTAAAATTCGAGCCGATCCAGCCGAACTGGAACATCGCCAACGCAAAGAATGTGATGAACAGCGCAAACGGCATGGGTTGCGGTCCAAGCACTTGCACGATGAGCCAGATCAGGTTGATGGCGATGAAGCCGAGCAGCGATGCATGCGAGAGCTTGCGCATGCCGAAGCGGCCAACCAGCTTGGCGTTGACGAAGGAGGACAGTGCCATGAAGAGCGCAACGCCGGCAAAGGCGACCGGGAACCAGACGCCGAGGCCGTAGATGCCGACATAGATCTGCTGCGCCGAGTTGATGAAGCCGAACAGAGCGCCGAAGATGAAGGTGCTGGCGATCGTGTAGCAGAGTGCGACACGATTGGTCAGAACGATGCGGAAACCATCGAAGATCACGCGTGCGGTGAACGGGCGGACATCTTCGGCCGCCAGGGTTTCCGGCAGGCGCACATACATCCAGGTTCCGACGATGACCGCGATCGCGGCCATGAAGACGAAGATCCAGTGCCAGTGCCCGAAGAGCATGATCACTTGGCCTGTACCTGGAGCGACAACCGGGATCACCATGAAGACCATCATGATCAGCGACATCACTTCCGCCATGCGGCGACCGCCGTAGACGTCGCGGACGATCGAAATGGTGATGACGCGGGTGGCGGCAGAGCCGATGCCCTGGATGAAGCGCAGCAGCAGCAGCATGCCGAATGACGGTACCAGAACGACAGCCAGCGAGGAGATGACATAGATCGCAAGCCCGATGATCATCGGGGTCCGGCGACCGAAACGGTCGGCGATCGGGCCGTAGAACAGTTGGGCGACGCCGAAGCCGATCAGATAGGCGGAGACCACGTATTGCCGATGGTTTTCATTGTCGACATTGAGGGAGGCGCCGATTTCCTGCAGGCCGGGTAGCATGATGTCGATGGCCAGCGCATTCAGCGCCATTAGGAATGCCATCATCGCGATGAATTCTATTCGGCCCATTGCCCCAAGAGCCTTGGGCGCCGATTGTAATGAATCTGACATGAAAAATTACCTTAAAACGGCAGCAAGGCGTTGCCGGGGCAACGCCTTGTCAACCGAAGAGTATGGCTTGTCTTGCGGTGAGTGGATCAGGCGGCGCCGCGAACGGCAATGCCCTGGTCTTCAAAATGCTTCTGCAGTTCGCCGGCCTGGAACATTTCACGGATGATGTCGCAGCCGCCGACGAATTCGCCCTTGATGTAGAGCTGCGGGATCGTCGGCCAGTTGGAGTAATCCTTGATACCCTGGCGGATCTCCTGGTCGGCAAGCACGTTGACGCCCTTGTAGTCGACGCCCAGATAGTCGAGGATCTGCACGACTTGGCCGGAGAAACCACACTGCGGAAACTGCGGGGTGCCCTTCATGAAGAGAACGACTGGGTTGCTCTTCACTTCGTTGTCGATCAAATCGTTGATGCCGCTCATGGGTGTTCCTTTCACGCGCGGATTCAAGGTCCGCTGTTTGTATCCGTTGCTCTAGATAGCAAGCAGAATGCGATTTTGCCAGAGTTATGCACTACAACATTTTACTGAAAACAGCTTGAAGCCGATCAACGCGCGCGTTGACTGCTGCGGTTGGAAGAACTGCGACGGCGACTGACCTGCTTGCGTGCGGGTTTTGAGGTCTTTGCCTTGCTGCGCGTGGTCTTCTTGACGAAACGGCCGCTGGTGGCGGAACGGGCCTGGCGCTTGCGTCGACGGGTCGTTCCCTTGCCCGTCGCCTTCTTCAGTATTTCCTTGAGGACGCTTTCGACGACGTTGCTTACCATCTCATTGACCAGACTGGCCATCGGTTCTGTCTCCGCTTTGTACGCTTGCGTTCGGCGATTGCCCGGATTCGGGGCTTTTTCGACCTCCACTCTTTTAATCCGGGGACTTCTCGTCTAGCAAGCGCTGCTTGCGGTCGCAGATCGCCATCAATGAACAGAGACGATGAAACAGATCAACACCAGGCTGGTCCTGCATTTTCCTGGCTTCGAGCCTCTCGATGCGCAGGCCCATCAGCAACGCTATGCCAGATCTGCCGCGCAGGCCTCGAAGGTCTGGGCGGCTGATTTTGCCGTGAAGCCACTTGTGCAGAGCGATGGTGGTGCACGCTTCGATGTCGAGGCGAGAGCCGAGGCTTGGCAGGTCCGCTCGACAATCCATGTCTTTGACCACAATGATCTGATTGCAGAAATGCGCTCCGAACCGCTCTGGCGGCAATTGCTATCCGGCTACTGCGCCGCGGTCCATGTCGTGGTGCAGGGCGGCGCTCTCGGCTATCTGCGCCATGCCTGGCGGTTCGGCCTGTTCTTCCTGTTTCCCTTTCTGCTCGTCGGACTGGCGATGGTGCTGAGCCTCGCGATTGCGACCCTGCCGCTGTTGTTCGGCCTGTCATCCTGGCTTTTCGGTCTGTCCGTACCGGCGGCTGTCGGCTTTTTCGCCTTCCTGTTCGTGCCCTATTCCAACCGGTTCCACACCCTGCATCTCTTTGCCGACTGGCGCCTGGCAGTCGCCGTTGCGCGGGAAGACGACACTGTGCGGGCCTGGGTCGAGAAAAGCTCCGATGACGTGTTAAAGGCGTTGAAGCAGGATGCAGACGAAGTCCTGATCACGGCACACAGCATGGGCGCCAGCCTGGCAATCGCCGTGATTGGTCGGGTGCTTGAGAAGGAGCCTGAAGCTTTTGCGGGCAGGAAAGCAGTCTTCGCTACGCTCGGGGGCGCTGCCCTGCAATGCGCCCTGTTGTCGAGTGCGACGAGCTTGCGTCGGCGCGTTGGCGTGCTGGCGCGTAATACTGATGTCTTGTGGTTCGACATCCAGTGTCTGACCGACCCGATCCATCTCTATCGGTGCCATACCGTGGCGCTCTGCGGCCACGAGGATGCGCGGCAGCCGAAGCTGGTCTTTGTCCGGTTCAAACATGCGCTGTCGCCGGAGCGTTACAGGAAGAACCGCCGAGACCTTTTGCGCATGCACCGGCAATATATTCTCGGGCCGGATCGCAAGAGCGGCTTCGACTTTACCCTGATGACCGCGGGACCGCTGCCTGCCGCAAGTTTTGTCGATCTGAAATCGGATCAGCCACCGGTATTCTGATCGCACAGCAGACATGAAGAGGCCCGCCTGACGTCTGCCGGGCGGGCCTCTTCAATTCTATCGATGCGCTTGTATGACTATTCCGGAATGCTGGTCTGCAGCGCCAGGGCATGCAGAACGCCGCCCATGTTGCCCTTCAGCGCGTCATAGACCATCTGGTGCTGCTGCACCCGGTTCTTGCCACGAAAGGCTTCGGCGACCACTTCGGCCGCGTAGTGGTCCCCGTCGCCTGCCAGGTCGCGGATGACGACCTTGGCGCCGGGGATTCCGGCCTTGATCATGTCTTCGATATCGCCCGGGTTCATCGGCATTGGCTATCCTCCTGCAATCTTTTGGCTGCCGCTTTATGCGATCTCGCCATCCATGAAGGAAGGGAACCACGATTCATGGGCCGAGCGCAATTCTTCAATTGCAACGGGACGTGCATCGCCGAGCGTGACGTTTGAGCCGCCGGTGCGGCCGATCCACGGGCAGAAGACGCCAGCGGCTTCAGCGCGGACCTGAACCTTGTCGACATTCTCCTGGGTGACGGTCAGCACATAGCGGCCCTGGTCCTCGCCGTAGAAGACGGCAACCGG
Source organism: Rhizobium sp. 18065 (assembly GCF_902706095.1). GTDB lineage: Bacteria > Pseudomonadota > Alphaproteobacteria > Rhizobiales > Rhizobiaceae > Allorhizobium. The sequence goes on along the minus strand of NZ_CACSJP010000002.1, from coordinate 266,557 downwards.
GTTGGCATCGTTCAATGCGTTGACATGGGCGCCGATGCCCGACGCCATGGCCATTTCGGCAACCGCAAGCGCAAGTCCGCCCGACGAGCAGTCATGCACGGCCGTTGCCAAACCGTCTTCGATGAGGCCGCGGACAAAATCGCCAACCTTGCGCTCATGGGCGAGATCGACATGCGGGGCCGGACCGTCGGTGCGGCCGTGGATATCGCGCAGATAGACCGACTGGCCGAGATGGGTGCCCCATGTCGACGGCGCGCCTGCCAGCAGGATCGCTTCGCCCTGGGCGGCAAAGCGGATGCGGGCCATTTTCGACCAGTCCTTCATCAGGCCGACGCCGGCAATCGTCGGGGTCGGCAGGATGCCCTGGCCGTTGGTCTCGTTGTAGAGCGAGACATTGCCCGAGACGATCGGGAAGTCGAGCGCCAGGCAGGCTTCACCGATGCCCTTGATGGCAAATACCAGCTGGCCCATGATTTCCGGGCGCTCCGGGTTGCCGAAGTTCAGGTTGTCGGTCGAAGCCAGCGGCAGGGCGCCGGTGGCCGTGATGTTGCGCCAGCATTCGGCAACCGCCTGCTTGCCGCCTTCGAACGGGTCGGCCTCGACATATCGCGGAGTGACGTCGGAGGAGAATGCAAGCGCCTTGGTCGGGTGGTTGTCCACACGGATGACCCCGGCGTCACCGCCCGGAAGCTGCAGGGAATTGCCCTGGATCAGCGTGTCATACTGCTCATAGACCCAACGACGGGAGGAATTGTTGGCCGAACCGACCAGCTTCAACAGGCTGTCGCTGATGTCGGCCACGGGGATGTCGTCCTCTGCGAGCGGGGCCGGGGTCTTCGGCTCGATCCACGGACGATCATATTCCGGAGCCTCGTCACCGAGTTCCTTGATCGGCAGGTTGGCGACTTCCTCGCCCTGGTGGAGCACGCGGAAACGCAGGTCGTCGGTGGTATAGCCGACGATGGCGAAATCCAGGCCCCATTTGACGAAGATCGCCTTGGCAACCTCTTCCTTGGACGGCTCGAGCACCATGAGCATGCGCTCCTGGCTTTCCGACAGCATCATTTCGTAGGCGGTCATGCGCTCTTCGCGCACCGGCACCTTGTCGAGCTGCAGTTCGATACCGAGACCGCCCTTGGCGCCCATTTCAACGGCCGAGCAGGTGAGGCCGGCGGCACCCATGTCCTGGATGGCGATGACCGCGCCGGTCTGCATCAGTTCGAGACAGGCTTCCAGCAGGCACTTTTCGGTGAAGGGGTCGCCGACCTGGACGGTCGGGCGCTTTTCCTCGATCGACTCGTCGAATTCTGCCGATGCCATGGTCGCACCGCCGACACCGTCACGACCGGTCTTGGCGCCGAGATAGACCACCGGCAGGCCGACGCCCTTGGCTTCCGAGAGGAAGATGCCGTCAGACTTTGCAAGGCCCGCCGCAAAGGCGTTAACGAGAATGTTGCCGTTGTAGCGTGCGTCAAACTCGACTTCGCCGCCGACAGTCGGAACGCCAAAGGAATTGCCATAGCCGCCGACGCCGGCAACGACGCCTGCGACGAGATGCTTGGTCTTCGGATGATCCGGCGCGCCGAAGCGCAGCGCGTTCATCGCAGCTACAGGACGGGCGCCCATGGTGAAGACGTCGCGCAGAATGCCGCCGACGCCGGTCGCAGCGCCCTGGTAGGGCTCGATATAGGACGGGTGATTGTGGCTCTCCATCTTGAAGACCACGACGTCGCCATCATCGATGTCAACGACGCCGGCGTTTTCGCCCGGTCCCTGGATGACGCGCGGACCCTTGGTCGGCAGCGTCTTCAGCCACTTCTTCGAGGACTTGTACGAGCAGTGCTCGTTCCACATGGCCGAGAAAATACCCAGCTCTGTGAAGGTCGGCTCGCGTCCGATCAGGTTCAGGATGCGATCGTATTCGTCCGGCTTCAGGCCGTGGCTTGCGATCAGTTCTGCGGTGATGGGACGGGAGTTGGAAACGGTCATCTGGCTCTCAGGGCAATGGAGATCGGTGGGAGATCGGTTTCGAGGCAGGCTATAACGCAAGCCTGCGCGGCGCGCGACTGGAAAATGCGCCAGTCGTGCGGTTTCTCGATGGTTTTGACCGTCAAGTTTGCCCGGCTGATGAATGCATCCGGGCTCCGGCGTCAGACAATCGCGCTGGTCCCGACCGGGGTCTGGTCGAGCAGGCGGCGCAGTGTTCTCAGGCCGGTCTCAGAAATCGATCGGTCACGTCCCTCGCTGAACCCGGCGCGGACGTGGTGAAACACACGCGACGACCGGGCCGGCTTGAACTCGTCCTCGTCATCGATCAGCACATCGACATCCAGCGCGGCCTGCTTGAATGTTCCCGACAGCCATGGTTCCGGCAGTTTCAGCCAGAAAAAGGGCAGCCGAGGGTGCGAACGGAACTCGAAGCCGGCAAAGAGCTTGCGGACAATGGCTTCGCGGGCGGTCAGCTCGGTCAATACGGCCGTGCGGATTTCGTCCGCTGCGCCCGACAGAACAAGTCTTGCGGACAGTTCGGCGAGCAGGAAGGGCAGGCCGCCACTGACCATCTTCTGGGTGACGCGCACACGCTGGCTCATATGCGGCGGGCAGGCAACCCAGCCACCGCGAACCCCTGCCGCGACGGATTTCGACAGGCCGTTCAGGAGGAAGGTCCGGTCTGGCGCAAGTTCCGCCAGCAGCGGAATGCCGTCATTGATCATGCCGCCATAGAGATAATCCTCGATCAGCCAGACATTGTATTTTCGGGCGATATCGATGATCTCGCGACGCCTGGACAGGGGCAGGCAGGCGAGGGTGGGATTCTGTCCCGAGGACATGATGAAGGCGGCTTTCGGGTGTTCGCGGGCGCAGACCCGTTCGAAGTCTTCCGGCAGAATGCCATCGGCGTCAGAGTCGACAAGTGCGATTTGCCGACCCATCAGGTTGGCGCTGCGCGACACCTGAGAATAGGTCAGGTGCTCGCAGACGATGCGGTCGCCAGTGCCGCTGATGGCTGCGATCACCGCGTTGATACCGGCATGGACACCGAGTTGCGGCAAGACCTGTTCAAGGTCGGGAGCCCAGTTGCCACTCGACAGCCACCTGCGGCCGGCTTCCTGCCAGTCCTGTGACAATGTCCGGGTATAGCTAGAAATCTCTCCAGGATGGGCTGCGGCGATCTCGGTCATGATGCGGCCGACGATTTCGGCCTGTCCCACATCCACGGCAGCCGTGGTGTCAAAACGAAGCTTTCCGGCCGGGGGCGAGATAGCTCGGGTGCCGCCGAATTGCTGCGTGACGGGATCGACGAGGGGGCTTGCCGGGCCGGTGCCGCCGGCATGCACATAAGTGCCGCGACCGACTTCACCGGCAACAAGGCCACGCTCACGCAGGACGTTGTAGGCACGGGAGATTGTCCCGATTGTAACCCCGACATCATAGGCCAGATCGCGCTGCGGCGGCAACTTGGCGCCGTGCGGCAAGTGGCCAGCCTTGATCGCGGCCTCTGCGTCATCGGCAATCCGCAAGTAAAGCGGCCCTTGGCCAGCGGCGAGTGATGGAAGCCATTTTGTCATGATGACACTTCTGTATATTGTCATCGTTGCCGTGTCAATTGTATCTGTCACTAGTCATATATTGGCTGATTGTAGCTAAAACACAGGTGTGATTATGGTGACAATAGATGCAATTTCGGTGTCGTCCGCTGTCGAGGCTGTTCCAGTGACAGCGCGGGGCCGCTATTCCTGGCTTCGTGTGTTTGCGGAACTGCGTCTGCGTTGGACAAAGCGACGCAGTCGCCTGTCCTTGCTGGAGCTCAACCATCACCAGTTGCGCGATATCGGCATCAGCTACGAGGACGCGCGCCATGAGGCGGCGAAAGCCCAATTCTTCCAGCGCATGCTGTAGTTTCGGGACATGTCCCGGATCCGGGCCGGTTCGTGATCCCAACCTGACGGGCCGGCCTCCCATGTCGATTGGAGTGTCCGGCAAGCGATCCGCCGGAATGACGTACACCAAAACCCTGACATGCCCGTCAGAGTTCTTCCCCTAGGCCTCATGGTTTTTGCCTTAGCGTGGCGAAACGTGTCCGGGCCGTTGGCGGTCTTGTCGCGTGTTGGCAAACAAGTCACTGCGTTCAGCAGTCTTTGCCGCCCCTGGCCCAGTGCGTGACATCCTTGCGGATGCGCTCGGAGCCGGCTTCGTTCATCATCGGGCCGAAGGCATCCAGGCGGGCAGGGCGACCTTCTGCCTGAACGACAAGAAGCGGGCGAATGTCGGCCGAGCCCCGGCGCACGACAAGGAAGCGTGGCTTTCCGGAGAATGAGTTGAGTTCCGGCGCCATCGAATAGGCCTTGAAGGCCGGGTCGCCTGATTTGAACCAGCAACGATTGGCCGCAACTGCCACCAGTTCCATGACATCCAATGCGGATTGTCCGCGCGACGGCGGTGGCGGAGCTTCCGGCTTGCAGGCTGCAAGCACGATCGCGGTGGACATCAGGGCGAGGCAGAGAAAGGGGCGCATGGCGGTCATCCGGCTATTTGCCGCCTCTCTAACATTGCTCTGGTTAAGCGGAGCTTACCTTATGCCGCGATGACGTCGAGGGCTGAGGCAAAGATGCCGCGACCATCATTGCCGCCATGGGCCGCTTCGATCAGGTTTTCCGGATGCGGCATCATGCCGATGACATTGCCCCTGGTGTTGATGACACCAGCGATATCGTTGACCGAACCGTTCGGATTGGTGCCGTCGGCATAGCGGAAGACTACCTGGCCATTGCCTTCAATGGTCTTCAGTGTTTCGGCATCGGCAAAATAGTTGCCGTCATGATGGGCAACCGGGCAACGGATGATCTGGCCCTTGGCATACGCGCGGGTGAAATCCGTGTCGGCGTTGGCGACTTCGAGCTTGATTTCCTTGCAGACGAATTTCAGCGATGCATTGCGCATCAATGCGCCCGGAAGCAGACCCGCTTCGACCAGGATCTGGAAGCCGTTACAGACGCCGATGACCTTGACGCCCTGCTCGATCTTATCCTTGATGGCCTGCATGACCGGCATGCGGGCGGCAATCGCGCCGCAACGCAGGTAATCGCCATAGGAGAATCCGCCCGGAATGACGATCAGGTCGACGTCCGGGATCTGGGTTTCGGTCTGCCAGATGGTGGTCGGGGCATGACCGGAAATCTTGGTGAGGGCGGCAATCATGTCGCGATCGCGATTGAGGCCGGGGAGCTGGACGACGGCGGACTTCATGGGTGTGTCTCAAACCTTGCTTGTGCTTCCTGCAGCTCTCGCAGCTCCAGGCGATTTTCGATACGATCGAGGCGCACTTCATGTCTCGCAAGCGTTGTATGGATATTCTGAATATCCTGCTGCATCGAAATCATTATGCCGCGCATCGCATTCATTTCAGCTTTGAGCTCTCGCTGGCCAAGTCTGATGTCAGAAATGTCTCCATGCACGCGTTTAAGCAGTTCATACATGAGTTCATTCGTGATCTCGGCCATGCGTCACCGCTCCTTCAACCCTTAGGCGAGAGCGATAGTATAGTTCTCAATGACCGTGTTGGCGAGGAGCTTCTCGCACATCGCCTTGAGGTCGGCCTCGGCCTTGGCCTTGTCGGTGCCTACGACTTCGAGGTCGAAGACCTTGCCCTGGCGGACCTGGCCGATGCCTTCAAAACCCAAAGCGCCGAGCGCACCTTCGATTGCCTTGCCCTGGGGGTCGAGTACGCCGTTCTTCAACGTAACGGTGACGCGTGCCTTGATCACTTGCGTTTTCTCCAGATCTTACTTGACCAGAACCGGACCGGTGCCACGCAGCGGTTCGTTCTCATTGATGATGCCGAGCCGCTTGGCGACTTCCTGATAGGCTTCGAGCAGGCCGCCGAGATCCTCACGGAAGCGGTCCTTGTCGAGCTTTTCGCGGGTTTCGATGTCCCACAGACGGCAGCTGTCCGGCGAAATTTCGTCCGCCAGGATGATGCGCATCATGTCGCCTTCGTAGAGGCGGCCGCATTCGATCTTGAAATCGACGAGCTGAATACCGATGCCGAGGAAAAGGCCGGACAGGAAGTCGTTGACGCGGATGGCGAGCGCCATGATGTCGTCGAGTTCGGGCGGGCTCGCCCAGCCAAATGCCGTGATGTGCTCTTCCGATACCATCGGGTCGGCGAGCGCGTCGGACTTGTAGTAGAACTCGATGATGGAGCGCGGAAGGACGATGCCTTCTTCGATGCCCAGACGCTTCGACAGGGAGCCGGCGGCGACATTGCGAACGACGATCTCGAGCGGGATCATCTCCACTTCCTTGATCAACTGCTCGCGCATGTTGAGCCGGCGGATGAAGTGCGTCGGGATACCGATCTTGTTCAGATGCGTGAAGAGATATTCGGAGATGCGGTTGTTCAGAACGCCTTTTCCGTCGATGACTTCATGTTTCTTCTTGTTGAACGCCGTTGCATCATCCTTGAAGAATTGAATCAACGTGCCGGGCTCGGGTCCTTCATAGAGGATCTTAGCCTTGCCCTCGTAAACGCGGCGGCGACGGTTCATGGCTGGTTTTCTCTGTTGTTGGCATCCGATTGCGGACGCAGTGGTTGGATATCGAAGCGGTCCCATAACGGAAAACCTCGGTTTTCACAATGCAACAGTTTCTCCTTCCCGCCAAAACCTCTCCGCGAGCCCGAAGCATACGGAATCGCGCAAGTTTGCATTGCACTTTGTACTCCCTTTTGATTAATGGGGAAACGATACCGCACAATGGCGGCATAAAATGGGAGAGGCAGATGAGCGGCATGAGTGATCGTGAAAAGGCGTTTGAAAACAAGTTCGCCCATGACCAGGAACTGCGCTTCAAGGCTGAAGCGCGTCGCAACAAGCTGATTGGCCTCTGGGCTGCCGGCCTGCTCGGCAAGGCCGACGCCGATGCCTATGCCAAGGAAGTCGTGGCCTCGGATTTCGAGGAAGCGGGCGACGAAGATGTGTTGCGCAAGCTGCGCGCCGATCTTTCTGCCGGCGGCGTCTCGATCACCGACGAAGAACTGCGCACCAAGATGAGCGAGTTTCTCGCACAGGCCGTCGACCAGATCCAGAACGCCTGATTTTACCGTCTTTATGGTGATGACAAATCCGCCCGCATCGCGCCGGGCGGATTATCTTAAGTTGATCAGGAACTCTGTGGTTGCGGCAAAGTCCATCGGCATTGCCAGGCCGAATCCCTGAAGCGTATGGCAACCAAGTTTTTTCAGGATCGCCACATGATCCTCGGTTTCGACCCCTTCGGCAATCACCTTGATATTCAGCGATTTCGCGATACCGATAATCGATTTTGCCAGAACCCTTTGTTCCTGGCTGCTTGGCAGCTTGTGAATGAGCTGTCGGTCGATTTTCAAGGTCTTCGGTTTCAAGTTGAGAAGACCCACGATGGATGCGTGGCCGGTTCCGAAGTCGTCGATCTCTATATCGATGCCCAGATGGCGCAGATGGGCGAGATTGCTCATGGCAACGGCATCATGGCTGTCGAGAAAGACTGTTTCCAAAAGTTCGAATGACACGATGCCCGGTTCGATGTCGAGGTCTGTCAGCAGTTGCGGAAGGCGAGGGTCGTTCAGGCGCTTGGCGGAAACATTCACGGAAATCTTGGGAATGCCCATGCCCATAGCGCGCCATTGCCTGAAATCGACGAGTGCCTTTTCAAGGATCAGGCCGTCGATCTGAGCAAGCACACTCATCTCGTCGGCAATCGGCAGGAAACGGTCCGGCGCCAATAGGCCATGTTCCGGGTGCTGCCATCGGGCAAGGCATTCGGCACCGACCACGGCACGGCTGCGCGCATCGAACTGCAACTGGTAGAAGGGAACGATCTCGTTGTTTTCCAGCGCACGCAGGAGATCGTCAGACAGACGGCGGTGATTGGCCAGGATTTTGCGACTGCCCTGCGAGTAGAATTCATGCCGATTTCTGCCGAGGTTCTTGGCGTTGTAGAGCGCTATATCGGCATAGAGCAGCATCTGTTGCGGATCGACGATGTCCCCGTCGGAATGGGAGATGCCGATGCTCGCGCCAAAGCGGCACTGATGGCCATCATAGGTGACCGGCTGGCTCAGTTCGGCGATAATCCGATCTGCCAGCTGTGACAGCGTTTTCGCCTTGCCGTCGAAGGCAACGAGCAAGACGAATTCGTCTCCTCCGATACGCGCGACAAAATCACTTGCACGAATGTTGGTGCGCAGGATATCGGCCGCATGCTTGAGCATAGCGTCACCCGCACTGTGCCCCAGTGTGTCGTTGATCTGCTTGAAGCGATCAAGATCGACGTGCAGCACGGCTAGCCGGCCGAACGTATTGGTAGTCGACTTCTGCCATTCATCGAGCTTTGCTTCGAGATAACGGCGGTTTGGCAGGCCGGTCAGATAGTCGTGCAGGGCGCTGTGTTCCGCTGTTGCCCTGGTTTGCTCAAGTTCGGCGTTGCGCGCTTCGGCGAGGATCTTTGCTCGTTCGAGTTCTTGGCGCAGCCGATGATCCTCCGAGACGTCCCAATTGACGCCGATCATCTTGAGGTGGCCATCATGATCGATGTAAGGCAGGCTGTTGGAGCGGATATAGCGAACAGAACCGTCGTCAGCGATTATGCGATACTCGTCGGCAAAGGGTTCCAGTTTGCCTATGCGTTCTTCGACATGGGCCAGCGTGCGTTCGCGGTCGTCCGGATGGAGCTTGGATTCCCAGAACTCGCCGATGCGGATGTCGTCACCCTGCTTGACCTCGAAGATGCCCCGCATGCTGTCGTCCCAGTCGCTGGTGCCAGCGGCGAAATCGGTTTCGAACACGCCGATCCGTGATACATCCAGGGCCAGTTTCAGGCGGCGGGAGATACGCTCCAGCCATTCTTCCTGCTCCTTGCGAGCCGTGACGTCGGTGTCGGTCCCGGTGATGCGTGCCGGCTGGCCGTTTTCATCCCACTCGACGCAGGCGCCACGGCATTCGATCCAGATATAGTGGCCATCCTTGTGGCGCTCGCGATACTGGAAAACTGTGTAGTCGGGATCGCCGACGTTTTGCCGCGCGATGCAGTGGAGGGTGCGTTCACGGTCCTGAGGGTGGACCATTTCAAGCCATTCCTCGGTCGATGCCGGGATCGGATCCTCCGGTGCCATGCCGCGCAGTTCGCGCCAGACGTCGGAATAATAGAGTTGGCCGTCAAAGCGCTGGTCCCAGACACCGGACAGCGAGCTTCTCAAGGCGTTGTTCCAGCGGCTTTCGCGGATTTCGAGATCCGTCAGCGCGGTTTTCAGTCTCGATATGTCCGTCAGCTGCACGATAGCCTGAAGTCCGCTCGCCTCAGCAGCTTGCGACGACAGGGCGGCCAGGCAGATGGTATGTGCCTGGGGCGTGCCCAACCTGACTTCCAGGTTGCTGATGATTGAGCCTGCAAAGGCCGAAGACAGTGCGGAGAGAAAAATCGGGCGATCTTCTGGAAGAAGCCAATCCATCAGGTTTGAAGTGTCTGTGCGGAAGCCGGCCGTGAGCGCTGAAAAAGCAGTGTTCTCGGCAATCAGTGAGCCGCCTGCGTCTATCAAAACGGCCGGAATCGGCAAGCTTTCGATGCCGAGTTGCCGATCTATGGCGGATGGGTCCTGATAAAGAAAGTTTGGCTGCAATAGCTTTGCTCACATGGAACGCAGAACATCGTGCCATGCTAGGGTTTTCGTCTTAAGATCGCTTTAATGCGGAATGCTAATAAAACTAAGGGTATAGTTCAGAAAAGATCAGGGCATCGCCCGCCTTGTATCGATATGAGGCGATGGCCGCTTATTTCAGCTTTGCGATGAACTGCGCGAAGACCATCGTGCCTTCGGGCCATGGGCCATGGCCGGAATCCGCATTGATGTGGCCTGACTCTCCGGCATCCACCAGCATAGAGCCCCAGCACTTGGCAACATCCTCGGCATGTTCATAGGTGCCGAAGGGATCATTTCGGCTGGCAACCATGATCGATGGAAACGGCAAGGGGTCGCGTGGATAGGGGCCAAAGGTCATCAGGTGTTTCGGGCGGATCTCGGCATTGGCGACGTCCGGGGGAGCGACCAGAAATGCGCCGGCAATGCGCTGCTTCAATGCAGGCACGGCATGCAGGACTGTCGGAACACCGAGCGAGTGGGCGACCAGCACGACGGGACGGGTCGATGCATTGACCTCTTCCACGAGCCGGGCGACCCAGTCGTCGCGCACCGGTTTCGACCACTCTGCCTGTTCGACGCGGCGCGCGGTTGAGAGTTTCGTCTCCCAGCGACTTTGCCAGTGCTCAGGGCCTGAATTGGTATAGCCGGGGACGATGAGGATATCTGCTTCGGAGACTTTCATGCGCCTTATCTGCGTTCGCATGCCCCGGACGTCAAGATGCCAGGGTCGATCGGAGGGTTGAAAATATGTGCGGCGATTTGGTTTCGCGCGTGTCGATGCCGAAGGGGATACCGCAATAGCAGGATCGACCATCACGTCGTGCCGAACTTTGACCTCTGGGACAACGAGGCGTTCGTATGTGCATCACATATCCGACATGTACGGATCATCGCTCGCGACAACTGCATTGAAATCTGTTAGATTTCAGGCCGATCGGACGCAGGGTCCGGTTTTATCAATCAACCGCCCCCGAGCGGTGATCTCGCCTGAGCCCATGGCCGGAGATTGCTGGGTGCGCGTGACGGTATGAGATCGTACCGCCTCTGAATTTCATTGCCAGACTGCAGACCAGGTTTGCTTGAGGAGGAAATGAGGATGTCGAACTTTCATGTCATGACCGGATCAGCCGGTATCCTGGAACGGCCCGATATTCGGCGAATATCGGTTGACGATGTCTTTGATGCCTTGCGTGCCGGTATCGACGATTTTCGCGAACAGCCGTCGCACTACGCCTTCGTTTGTCTGATTTATCCGATTGCCGGGGCGGTCATGATTGCGTGGAGCGCCGGAGTTGAACTCCTGCCCATGGTCTATCCGCTGATGTCCGGCTTTGCGCTTCTGGGACCGCTTCTGGCGGTTGGGCTGATGGAAATCAGCCGGCGCCGGGAGAAGGGCGAGGATTCCAGCTGGTCGCATGTCATTGCCTTGCGCAAATCGCCAGCACTGCCATCTCTGCTGATGATGAGCCTCTATCTGCTGATGCTGTTCGTGGTCTGGCTGATTGCCGCACAGGCGCTCTACGTGCATTTCATCGGTGACTACCCGGCGCCGGGCTTCATGGGCTTTGCCAGGGGTGTGCTGTCGCATCCGAATGCCATGGGGCTGATCATCTGGGGTAATCTGATTGGGTTCGCCCTAGCCCTGATCGCGCTGGTGATAAGCATTGTTGCCTTCCCGCTGCTTCTCGACCGCGATGCCGGAGCCGCGACTGCGGTTCATACGTCCGTTCGGGTCAGCATGCTCAATCCGGTGCCGGTTGCCGTGTGGGGCCTGATCGTCGCGGCATCGCTTGCAGTCGGCATGGCAACCATGATGGTCGGCCTTGTGGTGATCATGCCGATCCTCGGTCACGCGACATGGCACCTCTACAGAAAACTGGTGGTCTCGTCTCCGCGTTGAGCACCGCGCCATATCCAGACGGAAAAAAAGGCCCGGTCGCTCAGTGCGCCGGGCCTCGGTTCGTGACTGCGTGTCTTGAGGCTCAGCCGAAGACGCGCTTGAAGATCGTGTCAACATGCTTGGTGTGGTAACCGAGGTCGAACTTTTCGCGGATTTCCGCTTCCGGAAGAGCTGCGCGTACCTCTTCATCGGCCAGCAGTTCCTCCAGGAAATCAGCGCCCTTTTCCCAGACCTTCATGGCATTGCGCTGGACGAGGCGGTAGCTGTCCTCGCGCGACACGCCAGCCTGCGTCAGGGCAAGCAGCACGCGCTGGCTCATCACCAGGCCCTTGAACTTGTTCATGTTCTTGAGCATGTTTTCCGGGTAGATCACCAGCTTCTCGATGACGCCGGCCAGGCGGTTCAGGGCAAAATCGAGGGTGATCGTTGTATCCGGGCCGATGGCGCGCTCCACGCTCGAATGGCTGATGTCGCGCTCGTGCCAGAGCGCCACGTTTTCCAGTGCCGGGACGACGGACATGCGCACCAGACGGGCAAGGCCGGTCAGGTTTTCGGTCAGGACCGGGTTGCGCTTGTGCGGCATGGCCGACGAGCCCTTCTGGCCCGGCGAGAAGAACTCTTCGGCTTCCAGCACTTCGGTGCGCTGCATGTGGCGGATTTCGATCGCGACGTTTTCGATCGATGAGGCGATGACGCCGAGCGTGGCGAAGAACATCGCATGGCGGTCACGCGGGATGACCTGGGTCGAGATCGGCTCGGCGGTGAGGCCAAGCTGCTCGCAGACATATTCTTCGACGCTCGGGTCGATATTGGCAAATGTACCGACGGCGCCGGAGATCGCGCCGGTGGCAATTTCCGCACGGGCGGCGATCAGGCGGTCGCGGTTGCGGTGCATTTCAGCGTAGAAGCGGGCAAAAGTCAGGCCCATCGTCGTCGGCTCGGCATGGATGCCGTGGCTGCGACCGATGCGGACGGTGTCCTTGTGCTCGAATGCGCGGGTCTTCAGCGCGTTCAGCACCCGATCCATGTCGGCGAGCAGAAGGTCGGCAGCGCGCACCAACTGGATGTTCAGCGTGGTGTCGAGCACGTCCGACGAGGTCATGCCCTGATGCACGAAGCGGCTATCGGGGCCGATGAATTCGGCGAGATGGGTGAGGAAGGCGATGACGTCATGCTTGGTGACGGCTTCGATCTCGTCGATGCGGGCAACGTCGAATTCCGCCGCAGAGCCCTTTTCCCAGATGGTCCTGGCGGATTCCTGCGGAATGACGCCAAGATTGGCGAGCGCGGTACAGGCATGGGCCTCGATCTCGAACCAGATGCGGAACTTGGTTTCGGGCGACCAGATGGCGACCATTTCTGGCCGGGAATAGCGCGGGATCATCGGGATTTCTTTCGTTCAACTTGGGACTGGCAAGCTTTAGATCGGCAAGCCTGAGATTGGCAAACTGGCAACGTGGCCCGCTTTAGCAAAGACCACCCGTAATCTCAACGGCTACGGCGTGACATAGAGAGGCTGACGGCAAACAGCAGTATAAATGCGAAGGGCAGGAAATGGCGCAAGCCCAAGACCGCAAACTGATAGAGCGCGGAGGCGGTGGTAAAAATCTGCTGCAAAAACCAGACGCGTGCGGGAAATGGCGCGTGCCATTGCGCGTAGAAGATCCGGTATTGCAGGGCGAAAAGCCCGGCGGTCACAGCGATCGTCGCCATGCCGAGAAACAGGAACCAGGCAGCCAGGCGTGTTTCCCGCTGCCGGGCATGGGACGCAAAGCGGATGAAGGGCAAAGCGATCAGCCAGGCAATCGTACCGCCAACACCATAGATAAGCGCAAGAAGCGATGCGTTGCTTCCCCCCGAGCGCCCGACAAGATGAACCGACAGGGCAAAACATCCGGCCATTGCCAGACCCCAGACGATCGCGCCGATAAGCCAGAGCCTTGCCGGTGGACGACAGGCCGAAAATCGCGAGCCGGGTATCGTTCTTTGCGGGAGTGTTGCGACGCTCGCTGTCATGGGCGCTGCAGTTGCAGGCTCGCGATGTCTCCGGCACTTGCCGGAAGCGGAAGGCAGATGGCGGCCAATGCCGCTATGCATTCCGTCAATCGCCTCAAGCCCTTCCCCCTTCGGCTGCCGTGCGGAGAATGTCGACGGTTTTGCGATAGTCGTCAACGCCCTTGCCCTGGTAGATGGCGGAGCCTGCCACAAGCACGTTGGCGCCTGCACCGGTGACGAGAGGCGCGGTCGCGGCCGTTATGCCACCATCGACTTCGAGGTCGATCGGGCGGTCGCCGATCAGGGCATTGGCCTTGGCGATCTTGTCGGTCATGGCGGGAATATATTTCTGGCCGCCGAAACCGGGATTGACGCTCATGATCAGGATAAGGTCGAGATCGTCCATGACATGCTCGATGGCCGAGAGCGGCGTTGCCGGGTTGAGCGACACGCCGGCCTTCTTGCCAAGTGCGCGAATGGTCTGCAACGAGCGGTGCAGATGCGGACCGGCTTCGGCATGCACAGTGATGATGTCGCAACCGGCATCGGCGAAGGCTGCCAGATAGGGATCGGCGGGCGCAATCATCAGGTGGCAGTCGAAAACGGCCTTTGTATGCGGGCGAAGTGCCTTGATGACGGCCGGGCCGAACGAGATATTCGGGACAAAATGGCCATCCATGACGTCGAGATGCACCCATTCAGCGCCAGCATCGACCACATCGGAGACTTCCTGTCCAAGCCGGGCGAAATCGGCAGCAAGAATGGAAGGCGAAATCAGCAGCGGGCGGGTCATGGGCCAGGGTCCTCGATGGCGGTCGTTGTTGCGGCTCGCCTTAGCATTGCGGGCCTGTTGCGGCAACCATCGGAGACACCGACCAAAGTGGTGACCAGGTCCAAGATTGCGCTGTGAACTTGACTGTTGGTTCCGGCCCCGTCATCCATCATCCACGGGGTGGAGCCCGGCAGGGAGGAAAAAATGCAGAAATTCGTCATCATCACCGGCGGCAGTTCAGGTATCGGCCGGCACCTGGTCCACGCGTTTGCGGCGGGAGGCTACGACGTTGCCTACACCCATCTCGGCCAGATGGATGCGGCTGACGAAGTGGTGCAGGATGTCGCTCACCACGGTATCCGGGTGATTGGCCATGACACCGACGTTGCCGATAGTGCCGCAGTGGCAAGTTTCCTCGATCAGGCCATTTCCTGGGCCGGGCAGGCGCCGGACGTGTTGATCAACAATGCCGGGATACAGACCTGGGCGCCGTTGCTCGAGTTGTCCGAGGAGCGCTGGGACATGGTCATCCGGACCAATCTCAAGGGAACGTTTCTCAACACCAAGCTCACCGCGCAGCGCATGATCGATGCTGGCAAGGGCGGCTCGATCATCAATCTCGGCTCCGGCTGCAACAAGCTCGCCTTTCCGAAGCTGGTCGACTACACCGCCTCCAAGGGCGGAATCGAGCAGTTTACCAAGGTGTCCGCCGTCGAACTCGGACCGCATGGGATCCGGGTCAATTGCATCGCGCCGGGTGCGATCGAGACAGAGCGCACACGCGCCGAAGCACCGGACTACGGCAAGACATGGGGAGACGTGACGCCGCTCAGGCGAGTGGGTACGCCGGAGGATATTGCCGGACCAGCCCTGTTTCTGGCCGGCGAGCAGTCGAGCTTCGTCACAGGCCAGACGATCTGGGTCGATGGCGGCGTATTCAGCCAGGCCTTCTGGCCCTATCGCGACTAGGTGCCCCGTCGCAACAAGTGACTACTGCGTCCCGGCGGCGATTGGCACAAAGGCACCGTTCTTCCACTCGACCAGACGATAGGGATTTTCCGCCAGTTCATGCCCATCGGTAAAGGTGATCGGTCCGATCACCGTCTCGAACATGGTGCCGGCAAGGGCCTCCGTCAGCGGTGTGCCCATGGCGGACGAGATGCCCGCCGCGTCGGCGACGATGGTGACGGCAGCATGGGCAGGCAGGAGATAGCCGTCCGGCGCATGCTTCTGCTCTATCAGAGCGGCCGTCACGTCTGCGGCAGATGGACCTTCCGGTGTCTCCGACAGCGCCACGGCCATCACGCCGTTGCGCAGCGGCACGGGCTCGTTGGCCGCCTGCATCGCGTCGCCTGCCAGGATCGTCAGGGGGATTTTTTCCGTCGCCGCATCACGGGCGATGATCGCCACGTCGTTGCGGTCGCCGCCGATGAAGACATGCGTGGCGCCGGCCTTCTGCAGGCGGCGGACCAATGATAGCTGCTGCTCCTGCCCCGGGCGCAACGTGTCCGTGAACACCGGCTTCAGGCCGCGCTCTTCAAGGCTGTTGCGGATTGCCTCGGTCAGTTCGCGGCCGCGGATGGTGCCATCCTCAATCAACGCCACGGCTTCGCTTTGCCAGTCGCGCAGAATGAAGTCGGTGAGTATCTGCACTTCGGCTTCGGCGGTGGGCGCAAGCCTGAAGAAAGGCCAGCCTTGCTTGGCCGCATCCTCCATTAGTCCCTTCCAGCGCACGGAGAGCGAGATGGCCGGTATGCTCTTTTCAGCGAGAAGCGGCAGCCCGCCCTCGAGGCTTTCGCTGCAGAGAAAACCAATTGCGGCGGTCACCTCGGCCTCGGTGATCTTCTTCGCAATATCGGTGCCGCTGCCGGTCTCGCAGGTTTCGTCGATCTCGACGAGGTCGATCGAAAGCCGGCTGGCCGCCAGTTGGGCGCCGTGGCGGACCTGATCGCCAAGTGGCGCGAACATGCCGGTTTTCGGGGCCACGACCGCCAATGTCAGCGGTTTTGCCTCGGAGCCGGCAATGCCGGCAAGCAGAAGGGCGGGGGTGATCAGCAGGCGCTTCATCGGTTCATTTCCATCTCTGTCGAGACGATCCTAGCGCAAAGGTTTGCGGTTTGGAAATGTGCAGGCCTGAGTGTTGGCGCGCATGCTTTTTCGTCGCGACTGTGCCGTTGTGGAAAAGGTAAGGCTTGCAGCCCATATTCGCCTCGGCTAGGGAGCTTGGACGTGCAGGGAGGCAGCATTTGACCAACGAGACTCTGGATCCGGCCATCTATCGCGATGCGATGAGCCGCTATGCCGGCCATGTGCAGATCGTCACCACCGAGCATGGTGGGATCCGGCGCGGTGTGACGATTACCGCAGCCTGCTCGGTATCCGACAAGCCTCCCACCGTTCTCGTCTGCCTGAACAACGGCAATGCCAATAACAGTGTCATGTTCGAAAGCGGACATTTCGCCCTGAACTCGCTTTCCGATTTGCATCGACCGCTGGCCAATGCCTTTGCCGGTTTCGGCGGGCTCTCGGTTGAGGAACGCTTCGCGCTGGCCGAATGGCACGTGATGGAGACCGGGTCGCCGGTGCTTGTCGATGCGGTCGCCGCCTTCGACTGTGTCGTGGTGGACAGCAAGGTGACGGCCACCCATACCGTCCTGTTCGGCGAGGTGAAAGCGGTACATTTCGGCTCGAAACTTGGCCCGCTCATCTATCTGGACCGAGGCTATCACACGCTGTAAGCTCTTCCTCAAACGGGAGGATACATGGCGGAAACCTCGGCAAAGGGACTGCCGGAATCAATTGATTCTGTTGTGGAATTTTTAGCGGCCGAGGACTATCTCGCCGGCCGCTCGCTGGCGACCGTGCTGTTTCTGGCGCTGAAAATGAAGCGCCCGCTGTTTCTTGAGGGCGAGGCCGGTGTCGGCAAGACCGAAGTTGCCAAAGTGCTTGCCAAGGCGCTCGACAGACCGCTGATCCGATTACAGTGCTACGAGGGACTGGACGTCGCCTCTGCCGTCTATGAATGGAATTATCCGGCGCAGATGCTGGAAATCCGCATGGCGGAAGCCGCCGGTGTCTCCGATCGCGATCGCCTCGAACACGACATCTTTTCCGAGCGTTATCTGATCCGCCGGCCCGTGCTGCAGGCGCTGCAAAGCGCGCCCGGCCGGGCACCGGTCTTCCTGATTGACGAACTCGACCGCACCGACGAGGCCTTCGAGGCATTTTTGCTGGAAGTGCTGTCCGATTTCCAGGTGACCATCCCGGAATTCGGAACGGTGAAGGCGGCTGAGCCGCCGATCGTCATCGTGACAAGCAACCGGACCCGCGAGGTACATGATGCCTTGAAACGGCGCTGCCTCTACCATTGGGTCGACTATCCGAAGGCGGCCGACGAGCTTGCCATCATCCGCCGCAAGGTTCCCGGCTGCAATGAACAGCTGTCGCGGCAGATCGTTGCCTATGTGCAGAGATTGCGGACCATCGACCTGTTCAAGAACCCGGGCATCGCCGAAACTATCGACTGGGCAACGGCGCTGACCGAACTCGACCGATTGGCGCTCGATCCCGAGACCATTGCCGACACGCTCGGCACGCTGCTGAAATATCAGGAGGATATCGCCCGCATACAAGGCAGCGAGGGTCAGAAGGTGCTGTCGGAGGTCAAGGCCGAACTTCTGGCGGCGGGCTGACGCATGCAGACGTTTGACGCACTATCTGACAAGAGGGATGGAATCGTCACGCCGCCGCCGGTTAAGGGCGATGGCCGGCTGGCCGACAATATCGTGTATTTCGCCCGTGTGCTGCGCAAGGCCGGTTTGAAGCCGGGGCCGGGGGCTGTGATCGACGCGATCGAAGCCGTGGATGCGATCGGCATTGGTTCGCGGGTGGAGTTTCATGCGGCGCTGGCTTCGATCTTCGTCAAGCGGCATGAGGACCAGCCGGTGTTCGACGAGGCTTTTGCGATCTTCTGGCGCGGTCGCGACCTTGTCGGCAAGATGATTGCGCAGATGTCACCGGTGGCAATGGATCTCAGTGAGCGGCAAAAGCCCAAGCCGGGGTCGGCGAGGGTCAGCGATGCCCTGTTTGCCGAGAAGAACCGGCCGGCGCGGGAAGGCAACGAACCAGACGTCGAGATTGACGCCCGGCTGACCGTTTCAGCGCAGGAAGTGTTGCGGCAGATGGATTTCGGCCAGATGACTGCGAGTGAACTGGCCCAGGCCCGCCGGGAGATAGAACGCCTCGCCATGCCCTTCGACAAGGTGTCTACCCGCCGTTTCCGGGCATCGAGCCGGGGCCGCTATGTCGACCAGCGGGCAAGTATGCGTCAGGCACTGCGAACCGGGGGCGATCTGATGCTGCCGCGTTTTCGTGAACGGCGTCAGCGTCCGCCGCCCCTGGTGGTGCTTGCCGACATTTCGGGATCGATGAGCCAGTACAGCCGGATCTTCCTGCATTTCCTGCATGTGCTGAGCGAGCGCCGGCAACGGGTGCATACCTTCCTGTTCGGAACGCGGCTGACCAATGTCACCCGGCAGTTGCGCCATCGTGACCCGGACGAGGCGATCGCCCAATGCACGGATGCCGTGGCCGACTGGTCGGGCGGCACCCGTATCGGCGAGACCCTGCGACTGTTCAGTCGGCAATGGGCGAGACGGGTTTTGGGGCAGGGCGCAGTCGTGTTGCTGATTACCGATGGCCTGGAGCGGGATGATGTCGAGACCCTGGGCGTGGAGATCGACCGATTGCACCGCTCGTGCCGCAGACTCGTCTGGCTGAACCCGCTGTTGCGATTCTCGGGCTTCGAGGCTAGAGCGCGCGGGGTCCGGACTATGCTGCCGCATGTTGACGAATTGCGTGCGGTTCACAATATCGAGGCATTGGCCGATCTTGTCAGGGCGCTCACCGGTCCGCCCGAGAGAGATGCCGATCCGCGCCGATTCCTTGCATCCATGAAAGGTGTGTCATGACCAAAGACAGCTTGCGGCACGATCCCTTGTCGATCGCCGAGGACTGGATCGGGGAAGGCCGCGAGGTCGCCATTGCCACGGTGGTCGAGACCTGGGGCTCTGCGCCGCGACCCGTGGGTAGCCATCTGGTGATCGATCGCGACGGCAATTTCGAGGGGTCTGTGTCCGGCGGCTGTGTCGAGGGCGCGGTGATCACCGAAGCGCTCGACGTTCTGGACAGCCAACAGCCGAAGATGCTCGAATTCGGGGTGGCGGATGAGACGGCCTGGCGGGTCGGCCTGTCCTGTGGCGGACGCATCCGCGTCTATGTCGAAAGGCTTGGTTGATGAATCCGACACATCTGAAGGCGCTGAACGCGGCCCGCAGCAGGCGCTGTGCCGCCATGCTGGTGACCGATCTGGCGAGCGGCCAGGACAGGCTGGTTGTGGAAGGCGAGGATATGGATGGCCCGCTTGGCGAGGCGGTTGCGCAGCATTTCCTTTCGGGCAAGGCTGGGCTGGTGGAGATCAATAACCGGCACCATTTCCTCAATGTCTATCTACCGTTGCCGCGCGTGGTGGTGATCGGTGCCGTGCATATCAGTCAGGCGCTGGTGCCGATGGCCCAGCTTGCCGATTTCGACGTGACGATCATCGATCCACGCACTGCGTTCGCCACGCCGGAGCGCTTTGCCGATGTCGAGTTGATTGCCGACTGGCCGCAGGACGTTCTCCTGCAGCGGCCGCTCGACCGCTACAGTGCGCTGGTGGCCGTGACCCACGACCCGAAGATCGACGATCCCGCAATTGTCGCGGCACTCAACGCGCACTGTTTCTATGTCGGGGCGCTCGGCAGTCGGAAAACCCATGGCAAGCGGGTCGAGCGTTTGATGACGGCCGGGTTTGGGCCTGAACAGATCGGTGCGATCTCGGCGCCGATCGGGCTGGACATCGGCGCGGCGACACCGGCGGAAATCGCCGTTGCGGTCCTGGCCGACATTATCCGCGCCTTCCGCCGCCGCACGCTTGCCACGTCGACAGGGGACGCTGCATGATCTTCGGCAGCGTGGCAGTAGATGAGGCCGAAGGGGCGATCCTGGCGCATTCGGTTTCACTTGGATCCGGCAAGCTCGGCAAAGGCCACCAACTGACGGCGGGCGACCTGAATGCCTTGCGCGCCGAGGGGATTTCCTCGGTGATTGCCTGTCGCATCGAGCCGAGCGATCTGGGTGAAGATGCTGCGGCTCAAAAGCTTGCTGAGATGCTGGACAGCATTGAAATTCGGCGCTCGCCAGCGACCACGGGCAGGGTCAATTTCTATGCCGAAGCCAATGGCCTGTTCGTTGCGGACAAATCGGTGGTCGATCGTTTCAATCGCATCGATCCTGCCATCACGCTGGCCTGTCTGGCCGATCATGCCGATGTGCGGACCGGGGATCTGATCGCGACAATCAAGATCATCCCGCTTGCGGTTGCCGGACACAGCGTCGAGCGCGCTTGCCAGGTGTTGCGGACAGCTCCGGCATTCCGGTTGAAGCCCTACAAACCCCATGCTGTGTCCCTGATTGCCACGAACCTGCCATCACTGAAACCCTCGGTGATGGACAAGACGGCCCGGGTGCTCCAGCAACGACTCGTCTCGTCCAGCAGCAACCTCGTGTCGGAAATTCGCGTGGCGCATCGGGCCCAGGCCGTTGCCGAGGGCATGCAGGCTGCTCTTGCGGCTCCACGGAGCACCGAGCAGATGCTGCCTGCAATGATCGTCGTGTTCGGCGCGTCGGCGATGAGTGATCCGCATGACGTCATTCCCGAAGCGATCCGGCTGGCGGGTGGGACCGTTGTGCAGGTCGGGCTGCCGGTCGATCCCGGTAATCTCTTGGTGCTCGGCTATCTCGGTGCCGTGCCGGTGATCGGGGCGCCGGGCTGCGCGCGATCGCCGAAGGAAAATGGTTTCGACTGGGTGCTCAACCGCCTGCTTGCCGGGGAGGCTCCGACACGTGAGGAATTGACGGGGCTTGGGGTCGGAGGATTGCTGATGGAAATCCCGAGCCGACCGCTGCCGCGTCTGATGGCTACAGCCGATCATAAAGCAGAGGAGATTGCCGTGGTCATTCTCGCGGCGGGTCGGGCAAGCCGCATGGGAGAAGGCGGGCAGCACAAGCTGCTGGCGGAATTCGGCGGCGAGGCTCTTGTTCACCGGGTCGCGCGCCAAGCGATCGAGGCGAAGATCGGGCCGGTGCATGTCGTCGTCGGACATCGCAGCGATGAAGTGTCCGCCGCACTTCACGGGCTGGACGTCACGATCATCGACAATCCGCACTACGCGACCGGCATGGCGAGTTCGCTGAAAACGGGTCTTGAACGGACCGAAGTCAGCGAGGCTCCGGGCATGTTGGTGCTGCTTGCCGACATGCCGAATGTCGCGACAGATGATATCAGGGCGCTGGCAAAAGCCTTTGCCAAGGCGTCGGCCACGGCAATCGTTCGCGCTGTCGCCGACGGACAGCGCGGCAATCCGGTGATCCTGCCGCGTTCGACCTATGAGGCGCTCAAGGCCATCGAAGGTGATATCGGTGCACGTCCGGTGATCGAAAGCGCCGGCCTGCCGGTTGTCGATGTCGAGATCGGCGGTGCGGCGCGGCTTGATGTGGATACGCCGGATGCTATCGTCGCGGCGGGCGGCATTCTCAAGGGCTGAGCAGACACATGGACAATGATGCGATTGAGGAGATGTTTCAGGTGCTCGGGCCTGTTTCCATCCGCCGGATGTTCGGCGGCAAGGGCATCTATCATCGAGGCATCATCTTCGCGCTCGATCTGTTCGACGAGATCATGCTGAAGGGTGATGGCGAGACTGCGCCGCTGCTCGAGGCAGCCGGTGCCCGGCGGTGGTCCTACGAAGGCAAGACGGGCAAGCCTGTCGCCATGCCTTACTGGACAGTTCCTGAAGATGCCTATGACGATCCCGACGAGATGGCGAAATGGGTGCGGCAGGCTTTCGAGGCGGCCGTCAGGGCCGAGGCGAAGAAGTAGGTTTCAACGCAGATAGGGCAGAAGCGCCACGGTGAAAGCGGACAGCGGCTGCGGCAAGTCGTCGAGATCGAAGAAGCCGATGGCCGACAGCTTGTCCGGCTCGGTCAATTGCGGTTCGCCCTTGATGTCGGTGGTCTTGTAAAGCAGCGAGACCCAGTGCTGGCGGTCAGCTTCAATCCGCTGCTCGGTCAGGCCGAGATACTGGATTTCGCCGATCGTCATTCCGGTTTCTTCCTCTGCCTCGCGACGGGCGGCGCATTCGGCAGGCTCCATATGGTCGACCTTGCCGCCGACGATATTCCAGTGGCCGGCTTCCGGCGCTTTCATGCGCTTGCACAAAAGCAACTTGCCATCCCGAAGGATGGCAAGACCGACGCCGAGGCCGGGAAAATCAATGCCGGGTGCGCCCATGGCCGGATCAGGCCTTGGCTGCAGCCACGATCAGCATAAACGCGGGAATGTCATCGCCGAAACCAACCGGTGTCGGGCCGTCATCGTGGTCGCGGTGATGGCTGCGGCGGCGCTCGCGATGATCGTCATTTGCCGGGTTCGGGGTCGCGTTGTTGCGGGCGTTGCGCGGGTTCTGGTTCGGACGCTTGTCCGCCTTGCGCTCGTTTGCCACGGGTGCTTCGATCCTTGCCGGTTCCATTACGACTTCCTCTACAGGCTTGGTATATTCTGCGGGCGTTTCGGTTTTGTGACTGTTACGCTCGCCACGGGCTTCGCGATTGCCATCACCACGGCCCTCACGCTTGCCATCACGTGCACGATCCCGGCTGCCTTCGCGGCCCTTGTCACGGCTGCCACGTTTGCCGCGACCTTCGTCATGGCTTTCGGCGGCTGCGGGCAGGGCGGTCAGGTCGCCATTGTGCCATTCGATCTTCTGACCGATCAGCTTCTCGATTGCGTCGAGGAATTTCGCATCGCTGCGGGTCACCAGCGAAAACGCAGCGCCCGAGCGGCCTGCGCGGCCGGTACGACCGATGCGGTGGACATAGTCCTCGGCATGGATCGGGATGTCGAAGTTGAAAACGTGGCTGACGTCCGGAATGTCGAGACCACGGGCCGCCACGTCGGATGCGACGAGCAGGGTGATCTGGTTGTCCTTGAAGCCGGCCAGCATGTTGGTGCGCGAGCGCTGGTCCATGTCGCCATGCAGGGCGCCAACGGAAAAGCCGTGGCGTTCAAGCGAACGGAACAGGTCGGCGACGTCCTTCTTGCGGTTGCAGAAGATGATGCCGTTCTTCAGGTCTTCCTGGGAGCGGATCAGGTCGCGCAGCACAGAGCGCTTCTCGTAGTCCTTGTTGTGCGCGGCGACGAGGCGCTGCGTCACGGTCGTTGCCGTCGAGGACGGAAGCGACACTTCGACGCGTTCCGGGTTCTGCAGGAAGCGGTCGGCCAGCTTCTGGATCTCCGGTGGCATGGTTGCCGAGAAGAACAGGGTCTGGCGGGTGAACGGTATCATCTTGGCGATGCGTTCGATGTCCGGGATGAAGCCCATGTCGAGCATGCGGTCGGCTTCGTCGATCACCAGGATCTCGACGCCGGTCATCAGCAGCTTGCCGCGCTCGCAGTGATCGAGCAGGCGGCCGGGAGTGCAGATCAGCACGTCGGCGCCGCGTTCCAGCTTGCGGTTCTGCTCTTCGAAAGACACGCCGCCAATGAGGAGCGCGACGTTGAGCTTGTGGTTCTTGCCGTATTTATCGAAATTTTCCGCGACCTGGGCGGCGAGTTCGCGGGTCGGCTCGAGAATCAGCGTGCGCGGCATGCGGGCGCGCGCGCGGCCGTTTTCCAGCAGCGTCAGCATGGGAAGCACGAAGGACGCAGTCTTGCCTGTGCCTGTCTGAGCGATGCCGCAGATATCCCGGCGCTGCAGGGCGGGCGGGATGGCGCCGGCCTGAATTGGGGTCGGGTTCACATAGCCGGCATCGGTGACGGCAGAGAGGACTTTTTGGCTCAGGCCAAGGTCAGCAAAAGTTATCAAAGGGAAGTAGTTCCGTTCCTGTTCTTGCGAACATCCATGAATCGCCCTCAACGCGGGCCTTAATGGAAGGGGCGAATAGTCCCAAACTACCTGAAAGTCAAGGAAACTGAGGTATCTGGCGCAACAAAGGCTTAACAGCTGTGCTTAACTGCTGCGCGTTGTCACAAGGACTTGAATACCAGCCAGTGCCAATGCCGATCCGGCAATCCGGTTGGCTCGACGGATGATGACCGGCGTGCGCAGTAGCGCGCGTGCACGATCGGCAATCCAGACATGGCCGCCAACGACCACGCACTCGACAAGGACGATGACCGATGCGAGCTTGCCGTAATCGGCCATGCCGAAACTGGCGTCGACGAACCCCGGCAGCAGCGCAAGGTAGAAAAGCGGCATTTTCGGATTGCCAAGATTGAGTGCAACCGCTGTCAAGCAGACGTTGACCAGGTTGCGCGGGCGGGTTTCTCCCGGCGCGATTTCCGGGATGACCGCCGGCTCGGTCCACAGGCGATAGGCCATGTAAATAAGATATGCGGCGCCGGCATAGCGCAAGAGTGTCATCAACAGTCCCATCTCGCTGGCAACTAGCGACAGGCCGAAAGCAGCAAGTCCGAGATAGATCAGGATGCCGATAACAGTGCCAAGGCCATAGGCGAGGCCGGACGCGGGACCATTGGCGACCGTTTTTGCAACAATGGTCATGTTGTCGGGACCGGGGGAGACGGCGAAGAGAAAGAAGGCCAATGCAAAGGCAAGCAGCGACATCGTATCCATGGCAGGCTCCGATCAAATCGTTGCCCGCAATCATTGTCTGAAATGGCTAGCGGGTCAATTGATCAAGGTCGTGAGCTTCATCCCGGCATTGAGGAAGCGGATCGGATCGACCGCTTCCTTGCCACGGCGGACTTCGTAGTGAATATGCGGTCCGGTCGAGCGGCCGGTTGAGCCGGACAGGCCAATCAGATCTCCGGCCTGAACCTGGTCGCCTTCCTTGACCAGGATGCGCGACATATGTCCGTATCGGGTCGATAATCCGTATCCATGGTCGATTTCAACCATGTTGCCGTAGCCGCCGGATACACCGGCAGTGATGATTTTTCCGGCTCCAGTGGAGTGAACTTCTGTTCCTGTCGGTGCGCGAAAATCGATGCCGGCATGCATGGCCAGGCCACCAAAGAAAGGATCAGGACGGTTGCCGAAGCGGCTGGTGATCTCGCGCCCCGGGGCCGGATTGGCAAAGGGCAGGCGCCTCGCCGTGTCGCGCACGGTCTCCAGCCTCGTCAGGGCAGCGTCGAGTGTATTCAGAGTGGCGTTAAAGTCGCGTTCGGGG
This sequence comes from Rhizobium sp. 18065, assembly GCF_902706095.1. GTDB lineage: Bacteria > Pseudomonadota > Alphaproteobacteria > Rhizobiales > Rhizobiaceae > Allorhizobium. The sequence goes on along the minus strand of NZ_CACSJP010000002.1, from coordinate 240,922 downwards.
CTCGGCGCGATGTAGGGGCCGCCGATTGCGTCCGTGGCGCCGTTGTCCGATTCTTCGTCCAGCTCGACGCCACTGCGCTCCAGGATCGAGGCGATTTCCGCGGCGGATTCCGTCGCTCCCGATGCCAGTGTCGCAATGCGATCCAATTGCTCGCTTTCGATGTCCTTGAGCGAAAGCGTCATGTGCGAAAACAGCTTGTCGGCACGGTCGGCGACGTTTTCGTCCGTCATCGGTACATAGCCAAGTGCGAGGTTGGTCTTGCCGGGTTTCGGCGATGCTTTCGTGCCCAGGAGTGCAGCAAACGCTTGGGTGCCGGTGGCCGCAATGGATGCTTCGTCCTTGGTGCCGACCTGAGGTCGATCCGCAGGCAGAGGGCCGTCGCTCGGCAGGCTGTCGACGCTTGCTGCTCCTTCGAGCAGTGCGTCGATTCGGCCATGGCGGGACGTCAGCGCCATCTGCTGCTCGAGCAGTTTTTCGACTTTTTCCTCGACCACCTGTTGGTCGAGCAACTGGCGCGACGTGACACGGTCCACCTGGGCGCGCAGGGATGCGATGCGGTCCTCGTAGTCATGCTGCATGCGAGCCTGGCGCGCCATGGTGGCGCCGATCAGGTTGTCGCGCAAAACGAGATATGTGGTCGCGCCGAGATAGCCGATAGACATGACACCGAGAAAGCAGAAGGTCAGCGCAGCCATCCACGGACGAATTGTCATGTGACGGATCTTGTCGCCGCTGGCGAGAATCACGACGTGCTGCTCACGGCGCTTTCCAAAGACCTGGTTGCTTGCCTTGACTGTCACGTCTGTCCCCATCGTTTCTCAGTGCCGTTTCAAGGCGCCGGAAGATGGCGAAACCGATTCACATGGCCCCGCTCGTCCATGCGTATTTACGCATAGTTAGGGTTAATAAAGATTTAGCACCGAAGGTGCCGCCTGCGTGATCAGGATGTATTTTTCGACGAAAGGGATCGGTAGAATGATGGCGTCAAACCGGCTTCGGCACGTGCAACGTCATTGAACGGCGCCTTGAGATTGCCGCGAAAGTTGGCCCGGACGAGGTCCTGGAATGTCTTTGCCGGATCGCGCTTCTCGCGAGCGCAGAGAAAGCGGAACCACTTGGCGCCGACGGCGACATGGCCTTTCTCATCCTCGTAGATGACGCTTAGGACGTCGGCGCTCTCGATGTCTCCGGTTTCGCGCATCTTGTCCTGCAGGGCGGGCGTCACATCGAGACCGCGCGCTTCCAGGATCAGCGGCACGACGGCAAGCCGGGCGGTCAGATCGTTGCGGGTGGAATGGGCCGCCTGCCACAATCCGTCATGCGCTGGCATGTCACCATAGTCCGCGCCGAGGCCGCGTAACCTATCGCGCACCATGCGGAAGTGCTTGGCCTCCTCGAAGGCGACTTTCATCCAGCCGTCGAAGAAGGAATGCGGCACTGGCTGAGAGGCGAATCGGGCGACGATGTCGAGCGCAAGATCGACGGCATTGAGTTCGATATGCGCCAGCGCATGCAGTGTCGCGATGCGTCCCGGTAGGGTGTGAAGCGAGCGCTTTTCTGTTCCTTTCGGCGGAACAAGAACCGGCTTTTCCGGCCGGCCAGGACGATCCGGCAATGCCGGGTCGAGAGGTGAGCGCAGCGACAGACGCCGCTCCTGCCAGCGGATCGCGGCCGTCTGGGCAAGGCTGGTCTTTTCGTCGAGATCGGCGCTCATGATGGCAAGCGTTGCCGCCTCGCGCAAGGAGCGGAACGGCGTTGCAGGCTCTTTCACGGGAGGGTTCATCAGAGCGATCGAGCCGCCTGGAGCACGGCTTCCGCGTGGCCTGCCACTTTCACCTTGGGCCAGATCTGGGCGATCTTGCCGGCGGCATCGATCAGCACGGTCGTGCGCTCGACGCCCATGTAGGTCTTGCCGTACATGCTCTTTTCCTTCCAAACCCCATAGGTTTCGAGCATGTGATGCTCTTCGTCCGCGGCAAGGATCACTGACAGGTTGTGCTTGGCAGCGAACTTGTCGTGGCTTTTCACGGAATCGGGGGAGACGCCGATGACTGTCGCGCCGATTTTGGCGAATTCCTCGGAAAATGCTGTGAAATCAATAGCTTCTGTGGTGCATCCCGGCGTGCTGTCCTTGGGGTAGAAATAAACAACGAGGGGCTTTCCGGCAAAATTGGAAAGAGAGGCCGTGCCGCCGCCGTTGACAGGCAGGGAGAAATCCGGAGCTGTTGTTCCAACTGCCAAATCCGTCATGGGAAAACCTTTCTTTTGCCCGCTTTTTGGGTGATTGTAGTTGTCATCGATATATAGTCCGCTGCGGAGTCGTCCAGAGCGACTTGATAGCTGCATCGATAGACGGAGACAATCACCAGGACATGTCGGATATCCGGGGCGACAAGCTACGGTTTCGCACGCGGGACATCGTGCCGCTGCATGCCCTGCCTTCGGCGCAGGTGGAGGATCCTATGATCGTCCACTGCCCGCCGCGTCGCAGCGTTGCGCGCCGTTGTCTGCGGGGTCTCATTGCGTTCATCGGTTTGTGGGTCATTGTCATAGGTGGTGTGTTTGCCGTGGTTGAAAGCGGCGCGCTCGATGCGGCCCTTGCGCAGCGCGCCACGACCGCGCTCTCCAATGCCATGGGGCCGCAATACGACGCGAAGATCGGCCGCACGGCGATCCGCTTTTCGGGTGGGCTTGATGTTACCGTCGATGCGCATGACGTATCCGTCGTCGAGGCGGCGAGTGGTCAGCAGGTGGCCATGACGCAGTCGGTGAGCTTCATTCTGGAGCCCATGGCGCTGCTGGGTGGCCGGTTTTCGGTTCGCGAAATCGACAGCCAGGGCATTTCGCTGGATGCACGACTTTTGCCGAAGCGCGAACCGATCGATCTTTCGAAGTTTCGCATCGACAACATGCCCGCAGTGCTGGAGGGCGCGTTTGGCGAACTGGACCGGATGCAGGGCTTTATCGCGCGGGGCGGGCTCGATCGCATGCGGCTGGGCGGGCTTGAGGTAGCAGCCACAAGTGCCAGCGGTCGGCCGTTGACGCTGTCCATCGACGATCTGGCGCTGGAGCGGGGCGGTGACGATTCGCTGTCGATCTTTGGTGCTATCTCGGTGAATGGCCAGCAGACCGAATTGACGGCCCTGACGACGAATGTCGGCGGCGTCGTGCGCTCCATGACCATGCGGATTGCCGACTTTCGTTTGACACCGTTTATGCTGCGGCGATCCAAGGCCGGAATTGCCCGCCAGGGTATCGATGGCTCTGCCGAACTGGTTCTGTCTGCCAAACGCGATATCGATGGGCAGAAACCGGAAATGTCGCTCGCGGTCAACACCAGGGGTGCCACATTCTACACAGACGGCCAGCCGCAGGAGATCACCAGGGCCGGTCTGAACTTCGCCTATGACTTCGGCAAGGATACGATCGAGATCGCCGATTCCAGAGCCGAGTTCGGGCCGATGATCCTGCCGCTTTCTGGCGGATTGATCGATTTGGACCGGCTGCCCGAGGGCAAGAATTTTGGCAAGGGCATCGGCATCGATCTGCTTGTCGCCCAGGGGCGTGCCGATGTGCCGTCCTCAGGTGAACAGGCCTTCCCCTTCGACATGAAGGCCTATGGCCGCTATCTCTTCGATGGCACCCTGCTGCAGTTCGATGCGCTCGATGTGTCCACGGCTGGCGGCAAGATGTACAGCACATTGCAGGTTCGGTTCGGTGGCACCGGCCCTGAAGTGAAGTTCGATGGTGTGGTCGAGAACATGAAGGCTGCAGTGGTCAAGCAGCTCTGGCCCTATTGGATTGCCGACAAGCCTCGCAGCTGGGTGCAAAAGAATATCTTTGGCGGCACGGTGTCGCATGGCGAAATTTCCGTTTTCATCCCGCAAAACCGCCTGTCGCTGGAACCTCGTCCCGTGCATCTGGTGGGCGACGAGCTGCGCATCGGTTTCGACATGGTCGATGCCCGTGTGAACCTGACCGGCGACATTCCGCCGCTGCGCGACGCTGATGCGCGCTTCGACATGATGGGCGAGCGGATCGAGGTGAAGATCAAGTCGGCCGCCTCCTATTTTCCGTCGGGCCGTATCGTGACGCTGGACAGCGGTGCGGTGACGATCGCGCATGCCTATGAGAAGCCGCTGATGGCGACCATCAATGTGGCTGTCAACGGGGCTGCGGATGCGGTTGCCGAGCTTGTGTCGTTCAAGCCGATCCAGGCGTTGCAGCGCATCGGTTTCGTCGCCGATGATTTCAGTGGCGGGGTCAAGGGCACGGCCGAAGTCACGCTCGGCCTGATCGCCGATCAAAAACCGCCATCGCCGGTCTGGAGCGCCGATCTGCAACTGGACAAGGTGGCGATCGAAAAGCCGTTTGACGGGCGTCGGATCAGCGATTTTACCGGTACGCTTGCCGTCGATCCCAGGCTGGCGCGGATCGAAGGTTCGGCAAAGATCGACGACGTGCCGATGGACATCCGCATGAGCGAGCCTGTCGAGCGGGGCTCGGAGAGCGGGCGCGAGCGGGTGGTTACGGCCAAGCTCGACAATGCCATGCGCAACAAGCTCGTGCCCGGGCTCGACGACATCATCGACGGCCCGATCGCGGTCGAACTGACCCGGCTTGGCGACAAGCGCCAGGCAGCCACGGTCGATCTGCGCAATGCCAATCTCAACATTCCCTGGATCGGCTGGTCCAAGGGGCAGGGCATCGGCGCCAAGGCGACATTCGAGCTGATCGAACAGGATGGCCAGAGCACGATCGAGAAATTTGTCCTGGATGGCGATGGTTTCGGGGCGAGCGGCGAGCTGTCCGTTGGTCCGAAAGGCCTGGTTGCTGCCAATTTCAGCAAGGTAAGGCTGGCGCCCGACGACAATCTGTCGATTGCCATCCGTCAGGCCAAGGGCGTCTACAATGTCTCTGTCTCAGGCGCTTCGTTCGATGCACGGTCGCTGATTTCCAAGCTCAAGGCTCCGGCCACGGCTGGCAAGGGCAAAGGCAAAGGCAAAGGCGATGATGTCAGTTTGCGGATCGAGGGCAAGATTGATCGCGTCATAGGCTTTGGCGGCGAGGCACTGTCGGGGGCTTCGGTGATCTACAGCGCGCGACAGGGCAAGACGACGGCGCTGGATTTCTCTGCCGTGACCAGCAGCGGACAGGCGGTCGTCGCCAAGCTTCGCCGACCGGACGGTTTTAGCGAAGTGTCGGTGACCAGTAGCGATGCCGGCGCGCTCGTGCGTTTCATCGATCTCTACAAGCGGCTGGTCGGTGGCCTGGTGAACCTGAAGCTGAATGAAACACCGGGCGGTGCCTGGGCCGGCAATCTCGATCTGCGCAGCTTTCAGGTCGATAACGAAGAACGCCTGCAGTCGATCGTCTCGACGCCGACCGGTAGCGATGGCCGCAGCCTGAACAGCGCGGTGAAGCGCAATATCGATGTCAGCTCAGCCCGGTTCCAGCGTGCGTTTGCGCGGCTGTACTACAATGCCGGGACGCTCAGCGTCGAGAATGGCATTGTCAGGGGCGACCAGATCGGCGCGACCTTCCAGGGCGTTGTGCGCGACAGCAACGGCCAGATCGATCTCACCGGCACGTTCATGCCCGCCTATGGCCTCAATCGGCTGTTTGGCGAGCTTCCCATCATCGGCGCCATCCTGGGCAATGGCCGCGACCGCGGCCTTCTGGGCATTACCTTCAAACTGACGGGCGCCGTCGAGCGACCCAATCTCGTGATCAATCCCCTGTCGATCATCGCACCCGGCGTATTTCGCCAGATCTTCGAGTTCAGATAACAAAAAACCCGCCGATGGCGGGTTTGATGCGGTCGCTGATGTGGATGCTGTTCTGTCGGATCAGACCGGGCGGACCAGGATGTGCTTCTTCTTGCCGAGCGACAGCTTGATCACGCCATCGGCAGTCACTTCGCCCGAGCCGACAACCATCTTTTCATCCGAAACGCCGGCGTCGTTCAGCTTGACCGCGCCGCCCTGGATGTGGCGGCGCGCTTCGCCATTCGAGGCGGCAAGGCCCGCCTTGACGATCAGCGCCAGCAGGCCGATGCCGGTTTCGAGCTCACCCTTGACGACTTCAATCGTCGGCAGGTTGTCCGATAGTGCACCTTCCTCGAAGGTCTTGCGAGCGGTTTCGGCTGCCTGTTCGGCGTTGCCGCGGCCATGAAGCATCGCCGTCACCTCGGTGGCGAGGATCTTCTTCACTTCGTTGATTTCCGAACCGCCGAGTGCCGACAGGCGGGCGATCTCGTCCATCGGCAGGGTTGTGTAGAGCTTCAGGAAGCGCGACACGTCGGCATCCTCGGTGTTGCGCCAGTACTGCCAGAAATCATAGGCCGACAGCATGTCCGGGTTCAGCCAGACGGCGCCGTTCAGCGACTTGCCCATCTTGGCGCCCGACGACGTGGTCAGAAGCGGCGAGGTTAGTGCGTAGAGCTGCTGTGTGCCCATGCGGTGGCCGAGGTCGATGCCGTTGATGATGTTGCCCCACTGGTCGGAACCGCCCATTTGCAGACGGCAGCCGTAACGCTGGTTGAGCTCGACGAAATCGTAGGCCTGCAGGATCATGTAGTTGAATTCGAGGAAGGACAGCGACTGCTCGCGGTCGAGGCGCGTCTTCACACTGTCGAAGGACAGCATGCGGTTGACCGAGAAGTGTCGGCCAACATCGCGCAGGAATTCGAGGTAGTTGAGATCGCGCAGCCAGTCGCCGTTGTTGATCATCAGCGCGTCCTTCTGACCTTCGCCGTAGCTCAGGTAGTTGGAGAACACGCGCTTGATCGAGGCAATGTTGCTTTCGATCGTGTCGACGGTCATCAGCTGGCGGGCGTCGTCCTTGAAGGACGGATCGCCGACCATGCCGGTGCCGCCGCCCATCAGGGAAATTGGGCGATGACCTGTCTGCTGCATCCAGTGCAGCATCATGATCTGGATCAGGCCGCCGGCATGCAGACTGGGGGCCGTCGGATCGAAGCCGATATAGGCGGTCACGGTTTCCTTGGCGAACAGTTCGTCGAGACCTGCCTCATCGGAGATCTGGTGAATGAAGCCGCGCTCGTCGAGCGTGCGGAGGAAATCGGACTTGAACTTCGTCATGACGGCCTAGCTTTCAGGTTCTGCAGTAAATTCCGTCGGCGCTTTAGCATTGTTTTTTTGAAATGTGCACCCGTTTCGACCATCAATATGCGCGATAGACGCGCAGCGATTCGGGGATTGACCCATGACGGTACTGAAAACGGCGATCGGGCTGATGAGTGGCACGTCGATGGACGGCATCGACGTGGCGCTTGTGAGGACTGATGGTGAGGCTGTCGTCGAGCGTGGGCCGTCACTCTCCGTGCCCTATGACTCTGCCTTTCGCGCGAGGCTGAAACAGGGGCTGGAGGATGCCAAGACCATCGCGGTCCGCGATGAGCGGCCGGGTGGCCTGTTGCCGCTGGAACGGGATCTGACCTTGCTGCATGCAAAAGCTGTCCGGCTTTTCGTCCGACGCTATGGACTTCGGACAGACGAGATGGACGTGATCGGCTTTCATGGGCAGACGGTACTGCATCGGCCGGATCAGGCGCTGACGGTGCAGATCGGCGATGGTGCGCTGCTTGCCCGGGAGACCGGGATCGATGTGGTTTTCGACATGCGGGCCAATGACATGGTTCATGGCGGCCAGGGCGCGCCGCTGGTGCCGATCTATCACCAGGCGCTCGCCCATCACCTGCCGCCCGAACAATGGCCGGTCTGCTTCGTCAATATCGGTGGTATCTCCAATCTGACCTACCTCGATCGCGATGGGGCGATCATCGGTTTCGACAGCGGGCCAGGCAATGCGCTGATCGATCAATGGGTCGAGGCACATGCCGGCATTCCCTATGACGAGGGCGGGCGTATCGCATCGGAGGGCAGGGTGCTCATGCCGCTCGCCGAGCGTTATCTTGCCAATCCTTTCTTCACGGCCCCCGCCCGCCGATCGCTGGACCGCAATGATTTCGTGCCACCAACGGGCAGCGAGGCTGAACTGTCGGATGGCGCGCGCACGCTTGCCTATGTGTCGGCTGCGGCCATCTTCAAGTCAGCAGAGCATCTCCCGCAAAGGCCAAAGACCTGCGTGGTCTGCGGCGGTGGTCGGCTGAACCGCATCATCATGGATGATCTGGCGCAGCTGGGGGAGCAGCAGGGGGCGAAGGTGCTGCGCGCGGAGGAGCCTGGTTTCGACGGCGATGCGATGGAGGCCGAGGCCTGGGCTTATCTCGCTGTGCGTTCTGTGAAGGGGCTGCCTCTGACCTATCCGGGAACGACCGGCGTCAGCGAGCCGATCACCGGCGGCGTGCTTGCCAGGGCGGATGCGCGGCGCATCAGGGAGCCTACAAAAGGCTGACATCCGCCGGTGTTCGGTCCCAGCGGTCGGCACGTCCGTCCTCGTAGGTGACCGTGGCATTGCGGACCTCGTCGGCATCCACACCCTCCAGGCAGCAGATCTGCACATTCCAGTAGCGGCGCCCGTCCGATGGGATTTCCACATAGGCGAAAGGATGCACGCCACAGGTCCGGCAGAAGTAATGATGTGCCACATGGCCGCCGAAGGAATAATCAGTCAGTTCCTCGCGGCCCTTTGTGATGTGCACATCGTCCGCTCCGGCCTTTGCACCCCACATGCGGTGCTTGGCGCAGATGGAGCAGTTGCATTTGACCGTGCCCAGGCTGAGATCGAGTTCCGCCTCGAACGCGACCGCGCCGCAGTGACAACTGCCATGATAGGTTCGCCGCATGGCTTGCTCCCTTTGTTATGCTGTCGCCAGCGTTTTCGCAAAGGCCGCACCGTCGCGCAAGCCGAGTTCAAAGGCATGACGCAGGCCCTTGGCATCGCCGACGGCGAATTTGCCGACCGGGAGATCCTCGCTTGGGCTGACGACCTGCCTGTTGGGCGCGTGTGGCGGCGGGCGCCCATATCGGGTGGAGAGTAACAATGTCCGGCCACCTTGATGCTCGGTTTCCGCAAGCTTGCGCAGCGGTGGGTTGTCGACCAATCCCCCGTCCAGATGAGCCACCCCACGGATTCGTCCGATCGGCATGAAGGGCGGCACGGAAGAGGTCGCCATGATTGCATCGACCAGATCCGCTGGTGTTTCGATGTCGTGGGTCGAGATCCACGCCGGCTTGAGGCCGAGATAACCGCCTGCCCTGGAATGCGCGCCACTGGTTACAGCCTTTTCGAATTGGTAGGCCGCAATCGAGCCGATCGCGGCCAGACCGCCGGGCATCCATGCCGGCGGGCGCGACACCTGGATCATGATCGGCGGGGCGGCCTTCAGGGCCGCGAGTTCGGCTGTGCCGAATTGTTCGGTGAGCAGTTGTCGAAAGAGGGCGCCGACGACCAGCGGCGACTGCCGCATGCGCAGCTTCGACCAGTCGAGACCCGGCAGACCTCTCTCGGCAAATGAAAAGGCGGATTCCCGCACTCGCTCACCAACGCCCGCCACGTTCATCACGCAATGATATGCGCCGGCCGATACGGCGACGTAATATTTCGGCTTTACCGGATGGGTGGCGTTGAGCGACTGGAAAAAGCCGCTCTGCCAGTAACAGCGGTTGCCACCGCCGGCAAAGCCGATTGCATCGAAGGTCGGATTGTCAGGCATGTCTATCTGTCGCCGGCGTGCAGTTGGGAGCTCAGTGTCGATGGACCAACTGGAACTTGCGATGCGGTTTTTGTCAATCCGACCGGCGGATGCGGGATACCCAACAAAAAAACGCCGCTCTTTCGAACGGCGTCTTCAGTTGTTTCAGAGTTGTCTGTTTACCGGATGCGTTTGGCAGCGGGTTCCGGGACCAGTTCGCCTTCGAGGCGGCGGTCGAGGTAGTCCTCGCATTCGCCCATCAGCGTTTCGACCTGGCCGTTGAAGAAGTGGTTGGCGCCTGGAATCGTCTTGTGGGTGATCAGGATGCCCTTCTGCGCCTTGAGCTTGTCGACCAGGCCCTGGACGTCCTTTTCCGGCGCGACCTTGTCGCTGTCGCCATGGATGATCAGGCCGGATGACGGGCAGGGGGCGAGGAAGGAGAAGTCATAGGTGTTAGGCTGCGGCGCGATCGACATGAATCCTTCGATTTCCGGGCGGCGCATCAGGAGCTGCATGCCGATCCAGGAGCCGAAGGAATAGCCGGCGACCCAACAGCTCTTCGAATCCGGATGCAGGCTCTGCACCCAGTCGAGCGCCGATGCGGCATCCGACAATTCGCCGGCGCCATGGTCGAACTCGCCCTGGCTGCGGCCGATGCTGCGGAAGTTGAAGCGCAGCGTGGTGAAGCCGCGCTTCTGGAACATGTAGAAGAGCTGGTAGACGATCTGGTTGTTCATCGTCCCGCCGAATTGCGGATGCGGATGCAGGATGATCGCGATCGGCGCGCTCTTTTCCTTCGAGGGCTGGTAACGTCCTTCGAGGCGACCCGCAGGGCCGTTGAAAATGACTTCGGGCATTGAGACTCCGGTCAGTAAGAATTTTGCAGTTCTGTTCCATCAATTTAGAAACCTGACTTGACGAGATCAGTCAGCTTTTCTAAAACGAAGTTTAGAATTGTTCGAAACTGGATGCTGCGCATCCGGGATGAACGTGTCATAGTGCAAGCCCGGCCGAAATTTCAAGAAAAATGCGCCGGTGCTAATCAGAGGTTTCCAGAACAGATGGCGATTGAGCGCATCTATCTCGATTGGAACGCGACCGCGCCGCTTCTCGGCTGCGCGCGCGACGCCATGATCGAGGCGCTGTCTCTGCCTGGAAATCCGTCTTCGGTGCATGCGGAAGGTCGTTCGGCCAGAACGCTTGTCGAGCAAGCGCGCCGCGATGTTGGTGCGCTCGTCGGCGCATCGTCGGCAACGGTGACCTTTACCTCAAGTGCGACCGAAGCTGCCAATCATCTTCTGTCGCCTGTCTATCGCATGGGGCGCTCGGCCATTTCCATCGGCCGGCTCTACGTCTCTGCCATCGAGCATCCGGCCGTTCGCGCCGGCGGGCGCTTTGCCGCAGATCGGGTCAGCGAGTTTTCGGTTCAGCCGTCAGGTGTAGTCGATCTTGATTCCCTTGCTGCGCATCTTGCAGAGCATGACACGACGTCCGGTCTGCCGCTTGTGGCGCTGATGCTGGTCAACAACGAGACCGGCATTGCCCAGCCGGTCGCCGAGGCTGCAGCGATCGTCCATAAGCATGGTGGCCTGCTGGTCGTCGATGCGGTCCAGGCGGCCGGTCGCCTGCCTGTTTCCATCGATGCGCTCGGTGCAGATTTCCTGATCATCTCCGCCCACAAGATCGGTGGCCCCAAAGGCATCGGTGCGGTGATTGCGCGCGGCGAGACGCTGATGCCGGAGCCATTGGTCCGCGGCGGTGGCCAGGAAAAGGGGCATCGCGCCGGCACCGAAAATGTTGCGGCGATCGCCGGTTTTGGTGCCGCTGCCCGGTTCATGGCCGACGGGCTTGAGGGCCGAAACGCTGCCATTGCTGCGCGTCGGGATCGGTTGGAAGCGGCGATGGTGCAATATGCGCCGGATGTGCTGATCTATGGCCGCAGCGAACAGCGTGTGGCCAATACCAGCTTTTTCCATCTGCCGGGCCTGAAGGCCGAAACCGGACAGATCGCCTTCGATCTCGAAGGGGTTGCGCTGTCGGCCGGTGCCGCCTGTTCGTCAGGCAAGGTCGGCGCCAGTCATGTGTTGACGGCGATGGGCGAAGATGCAGCGACGGGCGCGCTCAGGCTTTCGCTCGGGCCTTCGACCACCGATGCGGAAGTCGACCGGGCCATTGAAGTCTTCGCCAAGGTGGCCGGACGGCGTAAGCTGTCGGGGCAGGCCGCGTGAAATTGAGGAAGAAATTGGGTTTTGCCAATTTTTACCTTGCCAAGAGGGGGTGAAATAGTGCCTCCGAACATTACATATGGCGGACATCCCGCCCAACGTTAACAAGCTGCCGGACTTTGACCCGGCAAGATTGGAGAACGACCATGGCTGCTGTGCAGGAAACAATCGATCAGGTCCGCCAGATCGATGTCGATCAGTACAAGTATGGTTTTGAAACCACCATCGAAGTCGACAAGGCCCCCAAGGGTCTATCTGAAGATATCGTCCGCTTTATCTCGGCCAAGAAGAACGAGCCGGAATGGATGCTGGAATGGCGCCTCGACGCCTACAAGCGCTGGCTGACGATGGAAGAGCCGACCTGGGCGCGCGTCAACTATCCGAAGATCGACTTCAACGATATCTATTACTACGCCGCGCCGAAGACGGCTGCCGGCCCGAAGACGCTCGACGAGGTCGATCCGGAACTTCTGAAGGTTTACGAAAAGCTCGGCATCCCGCTGCGCGAGCAGGAGATGCTGGCCGGCGTCCAGACCTCGAAGATTGCGGTCGACGCGGTTTTCGATTCAGTCTCCGTCGTTACCACCTTCAAGGAAGAGCTTAAAAAAGCCGGCGTGATCTTCATGGCGATCTCCGAGGCGATCCGCGAGCATCCGGAACTGGTGAAGAAATATCTCGGCTCCGTCGTTCCGGTGACCGATAACTATTATGCGACGCTGAACTGCGCTGTGTTCACCGACGGGTCTTTCGTCTACATTCCGAAGGGTGTTCGCTGCCCGATGGAGCTGTCGACCTATTTCCGTATCAATGAAAAGAACACCGGCCAGTTCGAACGCACGCTGATTATCGCCGAGGAAGGCGCTTACGTCTCCTATCTCGAAGGTTGCACCGCACCCCAGCGCGACGAAAACCAGCTGCACGCCGCCGTGGTCGAACTCGTTGCCATGGACGATGCCGAGATCAAGTATTCCACCGTCCAGAACTGGTATCCGGGCGACAAGGACGGCAAGGGCGGGATCTACAACTTCGTCACCAAACGCGGCGATTGCCGTGGCCATCGCTCGAAGATCGCCTGGACGCAGGTCGAGACCGGTTCTGCGATCACCTGGAAATATCCGTCCTGCATCTTGCGCGGCGACGACAGCCAGGGCGAGTTCTACTCGATCGCGGTGTCTAACGGCCACCAGCAGGTGGATAGCGGCACCAAGATGATCCATCTCGGCAAGAATACCCGGAGCCGGATCATCTCCAAGGGCATTTCGGCTGGCGTGTCGCAGAACACCTATCGCGGCCAGGTCTCGATGCACCGCAAGGCGGCCAATGCGCGCAACTTCACCAATTGCGACTCGCTCCTGATCGGCGACAAATGCGGTGCTCATACCGTCCCCTATATCGAAGTGAAGAACTCCACCGGCAAGATCGAGCACGAGGCCACAACCTCGAAGATCTCCGAGGACCAGAAGTTCTATGCGATGCAGCGCGGCATCCCGGAAGAAGAGGCGATCGCCCTGATCGTCAACGGCTTCGTCCGCGATGTTATCCAGGAGTTGCCGATGGAATTTGCGGTTGAAGCGCAGAAGCTGATCAACATCTCGCTCGAGGGGAGCGTGGGCTGATGAAGCGGCGCTTTCAGCCAGTGGCGGTCGTCATCCTCGGGCTCGTCCCGAGGATCTGCTGCCGGAAAGGCTGATACGCGATGTCCGGCGTCGTCTACATGATGTCGGACAAGCCACGCGGCGTGATCTACACCGGTGCGACCAGCGACCTGCAAGGGCGAGTATGGGAACACCGGAGTGAAGTGATGAAGGGTTTTACGTCCAGATACAATGCGAAGCTTTTGGTGTGGTTCGAGCAGCATCCGAACATCGTCCTGGCGATCTGACGAGAGAAGTCTCTCAAAAGATATCTACGGGACTGGAAGATCAGGCTGATCGAAGGATTGAACCCGACATGGCTCGATCTCTACGAGCGGATTCATGAGATCGAGAATGTCTACTCACCGCACCCGAATACACTGCAATGGTCGGACTACAACTGATAACGCAGCAGATCCTCGGGACAAGCCCAAGGATGACGGAATGAAAGGCGCCTTGCCGCGCACAGAAGATCGACAGGCGGCTCCTGAACCGCCCTATGAACAGGAACACAGACATGCTTGAAATTCGCAATCTCCACGCCCGCATCGCCGAGGACGGCACCGAAATCATCCGCGGCCTGAACCTGACCGTGAAGGCTGGCGAAGTCGCGGCCATCATGGGTCCGAACGGGTCCGGCAAGTCGACGCTGTCCTACATCCTGTCGGGCCGCGAAGACTATGAAGTCACCGAGGGTGATATCCTTTACAACGGCGAGAGCATTCTCGAACTCGATCCGGCCGAGCGCGCCGCCAAGGGCATCTTCCTAGCCTTCCAGTATCCGGTCGAGATCCCGGGCGTGGCGACCATGCAGTTCCTCAAGGTCGCGATGAACTCGCAGCGCAAGGCGCGTGGCGAAGACGAGTTGACAACGCCGGAATTCATCCGCCGGGTCAAGGAAGCCGCAGCCGAGCTGAAGATCAACCCGGACATGCTGAAGCGTCCGCTGAATGTCGGCTTCTCCGGTGGCGAGAAGAAGCGCGCCGAGATCCTGCAGATGGCGCTGCTCGAGCCTAAGCTGTGCATCCTCGACGAAACGGACAGCGGCCTCGACATCGATGCGCTGAAGATCGTCGCTGACGGCGTCAATGCGCTGAAGCGTCCGGATCGCGCCACCGTGGTCATCACCCACTACCAGCGCCTGCTCGACTATATCGTGCCGGACAGCGTCCACGTCCTCTACAAGGGCCAGATCATCAAGAGTGGTGACAAGGACCTTGCACTGGAACTCGAAGCCAACGGCTATGCCGACATCACCGGTCAGGCAGCCTAAGCGGTTTCAAGTTTGAAGGAGTTGCAACGATGACATTACAAGCGGCCAACCGGCTCACAGCAGCCGAGACCCAGCTCATCGACGCCTATACCAACCAGATCGGCAGCCTGCCCGGCGATGGCGCCGTGCTTTTGCAGCGCGACGGTCTGTTCGACGCTCTGAAGCGCCAGGGTCTGCCGACCCGGCGGGTCGAAAGCTTCCATTATACCGATCTCAAGGCATTGCTGCGTGCGCTGCCAGCCGACGAGATTTCGGCCATTGCCCACGGCGTTCGGCCGATCGTCACGGATGCAAAGGTTCTCGCCATTCGTCAGGGCGTGGCGCAGGAGGCCGGCTCCCTGCCGGAAGGCCTGACTGTGGCTCCTTATCGCGACAGCCTGAAGGATGGCTCAGCCGCGCCGGCATTGACCGCCTACAACAGCGAAGACACGATCGGCCGGATCAACGGGGCCTTCGTGCGGGATGGTTTCAGCCTGAAAATTGCCGATGGTGCCGAGATCGAACAGCTGATCGAGCTGCAGTCTGTGCATGCGGCGGGTCACCTGCATCTGCGCTTCCCGGCCACGTTCGGCAAGGGTACCAAGGCAACCATCGTCGAGCGCCACGTCGGCCAGTCGGATTCGGCGGCACTTGCGACCATTGTGTCCGATCTGACGCTGGATGACGGCGCCGAGATCACCTGGATCATTCTCCAGGGCGAAGGCGATGCCGACAGCCATCTCGGTCAGATCCGCGCCGATCTTGGCCCCAATGCCAAGCTCCGCCTGTTCATCATCAATGCCGGTGGCAAGCTGGTGCGCCAGGAAGTGCATGTGAAGACGACGGGCGAAGGCTCCGACTTCACACTGCGCGCTGTCAACCTGCTCGGCGGCGACACCCATACCGATGTGACGATGACACTCGGCCACAACGTGCCGCACACAACCTCGACCGAGATCATCCGCAACATTGTCTTCGATCGCGCCAAGGGCGTGTTCCAGGGCATGATCCGGGTTGCCCCCGACGCGCAGAAAACCGATGCGCGCATGGCCTGCAACACGCTGCTGATGTCCGACGATGCCGAGTTCTCGGTGAAGCCGGAACTGGAGATCTTCGCCGATGACGTGCAATGCGCCCATGGCGCGACCGTGACCGATATCCAGAAGAACCATCTCTACTATCTGATGTCGCGTGGCATTCCGGAAAAGACGGCGCGCGGGCTGCTGATCAACGGTTTCGTTGCCGAGATCGTCGAAGAGCTGGAAGATGAGGCCCTCGTCGAGGCGCTGGAAGAGATCATCACGGATTGGCTGGAGCATCATGGCTGACACCGGCGTGGCAAAGGCAGTTTATGACGTAGAAGCAGTGCGGCGGGATTTTCCGATCCTGTCGCGCGAAGTCTATGGCAAGCCGCTTGTCTATCTCGACAATGCGGCGTCGGCGCAGAAGCCGCAAATGGTGATCGACGCGATCAGCCACGCCTATAGCCATGACTATGCGAATGTGCATCGCGGCCTGCATTTCCTGTCCAATGCCGCGACCGATGCCTATGAGGCGGCGCGCGAGAAGGTGCGGCGGTTCCTGAATGTGGGCTCCATCGACGAACTGGTCTTCACCAAGTCCTCGACCGAGGCGATCAACTTGGTCGCCTATGGCTGGGGCATGAGCCATATCGGCGAGGGCGACGAGATCGTCCTGTCGATCATGGAACATCACTCCAACATCGTGCCCTGGCATTTTCTGCGCGAGCGCAAGGGTGCCAAGCTGGTCTGGGCGCCGGTTACTGATGACGGCGCCTTCGATCTCGAAGCGTTCGAAAACAGCCTGACGGATCGCACCAAGCTCGTCGCCATCACCCATATGTCGAATGCACTTGGCACGGTTGTGCCGATCAAGGACGTCTGCCGGATCGCCCATGCGCGCGGCATTCCGGTCATGGTCGATGGCTCCCAGGGTGCCGTTCATCTGCCGGTCGATGTCCGTGATCTCGATTGCGACTGGTATGCCGTGACGGGCCATAAACTCTACGGTCCTTCGGGCATCGGCGTGCTTTACGGCAAGATGGAGCGGCTGAAGGAAATGCAGCCGTTCATGGGTGGCGGCGAAATGATCGTCGAGGTGACGCAGGATCTCGTCACCTACAACGACCCGCCGCATCGCTTCGAGGCGGGTACGCCGCCGATCGTCCAGGCGATCGGGCTTGGCTATGCGCTCGATTACATGGAAAGCATCGGCCGCGAGGCGATTGCTGCACATGAGGAGAGCCTGCGTACCTATGCGCATGAGCGGCTGTCTGCGATCAATTCGCTGCGGATCATCGGCAATGCGCCGGGCAAGGGTGCAATCTTCTCCTTCGAACTCGCCGGTATCCATGCCCATGACGTCTCGACGATGATCGACAGGCGGGGCGTTGCCGTGCGCGCGGGCACGCATTGCGCCCAGCCGCTGCTCGCCCGTTTCGGCGTGACGTCGACTTGCCGTGCCTCATTTGCCCTTTATAACACCCGCGAGGAAGTCGATGCGCTGGCGGATGCGCTCGACTATGCCCGAACCTTCTTCGCCTGAGGATGAACCGATGAGTGATACCGAAACCAAGCCGGACGTTCGCGAAGGCATCGTCCAGACCAGCCTGCCGGCCGAGGAAGTGGCGCGTCTGTCGGATGACATCATCGCGGCACTGAAGACCGTCTATGACCCGGAAATCCCGGCCGACATCTTCGAACTTGGCCTGATCTACAAGATCGACATCGAGGACGATCGTTCGGTGAAGATCATGATGACGCTGACCGCACCCGGTTGCCCGGTTGCCGGCGAAATGCCGGGTTGGGTGGAAAACGCCGTCAGCTCGATCGAGGGCGTTTCCGGCGTCGACGTGTCGATGACTTTCGATCCACCATGGACGCCGGACCGGATGTCGGAAGAAGCCCAGGTCGCCGTCGGCTGGTACTGAGCGCCGCAATCATCAAAGTTTGGATAAAGGCCCGCTGTCGAAGTGGGCCTTTTGTCTGTCAGACCAGGCGATAGTCGCGGTCGAAATAGATCAGCGAGCGGCCGTCTTCGCGCGTTCGCACATCAATCACCTCGCAAAACAGCACGTCATGGGTTGCCCCGTCGGCAACCGATGTGATGCGGCAGTCGAACGAGGTGAGGGCGTCCTGCAGGCGATGGCAGCCGGTTTCAGTGGTTTCCCAACTGGCGGCGGCAAAGCGCTCCTCGACGGGTGTCTTGCCGCCGAACAGCTGACTCAGGCCGACATGCTCGCTTTCCAGGACATTGACGCAGAGCACGCCATTGGCGCTGACGGCCGGATAGGCCGACGAGCCACGGTTGAGGCAGACCAGCAGGGTTGGCGGATTGTCGGAGACGCTGGTGACGGCTGTCGCGGCAAAGCCGGCGCGTCCGCCCTTGCCGTCTGTGGTGACGATGTTCACGGCGGCGCCCATGCGCGCCATGGCATTGCGATAGGCAAGGCGGCGCTCTTCGCTCACAGCAGGAGCCTCGGGGGATATGGATTTTGCGGCCAGCATGGCGTTTTCCTCGTTCGGCATCAGGTCTACGACAGGAAGTCGAGTACGGCTTGGTTGAAGGCGTCGGGATAGGTGACATTGACGGCATGGCCGCCAAAATCGGTCAGTTTGAGTGTTGCATCGGGGAGACCTTCGGCGAGGCGCTGCGAGCGCGAATAGGGCACCAGCAGATCGTCCCGGGTGGCGATCAGCAGCGTCGGCGTGGTGATGGTGCCGAGATCCGCATCGACGTCGAAAGCGCGCAATGCCGCGATCCGGCGCAGGATATTGGTCTTGCCCTGGAAATGGGCAATGGCATGCGCTTCTTCGGCCGCCATGCGCTCCGGGTTCTCCGCCATGAAGATTGCCGGATAGAGGAACAGAGGTTGCGCCTTGACGAAGGCCGGCACGCCGGATTTTTCCAGCAATTCGATGCGCACGTCAAAGCAGCGACCGGAATGCGGATCGGCCTTGCTCCAGGCGTTGATCAGCACCTGCTTGGCAATGCGACCGGGTTGGCGCAACCCGATGTCGAGCGCCATCAGGCCACCGAGCGCGTGGCCGATGAAATGGAACTGTTCGAGCCCCAGGCCATCGGCAATCGACAGCACGTCATCGGCCATCGCGCGGATGCCGCCATGTTCCGGAACTGTGCCGCCGGTCCTGCCGCAGCCGGTGTGGTCATAGGTGACAAGACGATATCGTTCGCCGAGTACTGCGATCTGCGGTGCCCAGTAGCCGCCCGATCCGCCAAGGCCGGAGGACAGGATGACGGTCGGGGCGTCGAGGGCCGTGTTGCCTTGGATATCGTAGTGCATGCGTGGTTTGCTCTGGCTTTGCCTCTCACCCTGACCCTCTCCCGGCAGACGGGGAGAGGGGGCGGCCGCCCTCTGTGCGAGGGAAACCTCCGGTGCAGGCGGTTGCGGTTTTGTCTCATCTTCCCGCTTGCGGGGAGAAGGTTCCGGCAGGCGGGTGAGGGGCTTCCCCCCCCTTACCTGGTCCCGATATGCGCAACGGTGGCGATCTCGACCAGGGCGTCCGGTTTGACCAGACCGCATTGCACGCAGTAGCGGGCCGGTTTGTCGCCGGGGAAATATTCGGCATAGACCTTGTTGACCGCCTGATAGTTGGCCCAGTCGGTGACGAAGATGTGGTTCATGGTGACGTCTTCCATAGTGCCTCCAGCGGTCTCGATGACCGACTTGATCACTTCCAGCACATGACGCGTCTGCGCGCCGGCATCGCCGACATGCACGACGTCGTTGTTCTTGTCGAAGGGAAGCGTGCCCGAGACATAGACGATGCCGTCTGCCAGCGTGCCGGGCGAATAGGGTGCGATCGGCTTCTGGGTGCCTTCGGGAACGATGATGGTCTTTGGCATAAATCTCTCCGTATGTCCTGTTGATGTCAGATGGCGTCGGCAGGGGCTGCCTGCGAAATCACGCTGCAGAAGTCGTTGACGGTCGCGACCCAGCCGAAGAATTTTTCGACATTGTAGACCGTCGCCTGCTGGATGAAGTCCGGGCCCAGATGATGGGTGGCGTCTTCGAGCATCACGCCGAAATATTCGAGATGGAAGGCATCGCGGAGCGAGCTTTCGACGCAGACATTGGTGGCAATGCCGACAAAGACGAGGTTGCGGATGCCGCGGGCGCGCAGCACGCTGTCCATGTTGGTGTTGAAGAATCCACTGTAGCGGGTCTTTGGCACCAGAATATCGCCCGGCTGCGGCTGCAGTTCATCGACGATCGCATAGTCCCAGGTGCCTTTGGCGAGCAGTTGCCCCTGCAGTTCCGGCCGTTGACGCATGGTCTTCAAGGCATTGGACTTGTGCCAGTTCGGCGAGCCTGGACCGCCAGCCTCGACATAGTCCTTGTCCCAGCCATTCTGGAAATAGACGACCAGAACGCCGGCGGCACGGGCGGTATCAAGCGTCTTCTTGATGTTGCCGATGGTCGATTTGGCACCGGAAATGTCGAAGCCGGCGAGGTCGACATAGCCGCCTTCGGTCGAATAGGCATTCTGCATGTCGACCACGACGACAGCGGTTTCGCTCGGCTTCAGCGTGATCGGTTCCGGGCGGGCCGGCAGCGTTACGCTCTTGCTCAGTTCCGGGCGCGGCTGGTAACCCGCGACGACAGCCTCGGTCATTCGGCGGCCTCCAGCATAGGTTTGACATGCTGGCGGCTCTTCATCAGCGGCTGTACGTATTTGCCGAATTTCTCGATGCCCCCGACAAAGTCGTCGAAGGTCAGCATGACGCCGCCGGTGCCGGGAACCTCGCTCATTTCGTCGAGCATGGCGGCGACCTCCGCATAGGAGCCGATCAGCGTGCCCATGTTGATGTTCACCGCCGAGACCGGATTGGCCATGTGGCGGACATTGGTGTCACCGCCGGATTTGGTGTCCGCTGCACTCTGCAGACCAAGCCACTTGATCGCTTCCTCGTCGGCGCCGGCCTTGTAGTGCTCCCATTTGGCAAAGGCAGCCTCGGTGGTTTCCTCAGCCAGCACCATGGTGAGCACGAAGGACCGCACATCGCGGCCGGTCTTTTCGGTTGCGGAAAGCAGGCGTTCATTGGTGGAGGCGAAAGCTTTCGGCGTGTTTACGCCGACGCCGAAGCAGAAGCTGTAGTCGGCGAACTTGGCGGAGAATGCCAGGCCGGCATTGGAGGATCCGGCGCAGATCACTTTGACGTCACCCTGCGGCACCGGCTTCATCCGGCAATCGTCCATCTGGAAATACTTGCCCTTGAGGTCGGACTGGCCGCTCGTCAGCAGTTCTTTCAGGACGGTGGTGTATTCGGTGAGATAGGCATAGCGATCAGCGAAATATTCGTCGCCCGGCCACAGGCCCATCTGGCTGTATTCGGGGCGCTGCCAGCCGGTCACGAGGTTGATGCCGAAGCGGCCATTGGAGATCGAGTCGATGGTCGTCGCCATGCGGGCGACGATCGCCGGCGGCATGACGAGGGTTGCTGCCGTGCCGAACAGCTTGATCTTGGAGGTGACGGCGGCAAGGCCCGCCATCAGCGTGAAGGATTCGAGATTGTAGTCCCAGAACTCGGTCTTGCCGCCAAAGCCGCGCAGCTTGATCATCGAAAGTGCGAAGTCGAAGCCGTATTGTTCTGCCTTCTGGGTGACTTCCTTGCACAGTTCGAACGTCGGCTTGTACTGGGGAGCATTCTCCGACAACAGCCAGCCATTGTTGCCGATCGGGATGAAGACGCCGATTTCCATGTCATGTTCTCCGCTTCGAAGGGCATCTGGATGCCCGGATGGGTTCGAAGCTAAGAAAGCAAACGGTGTGCCAATTAAAAATGCGCAGCAGAAACAAATAGATATTGTATGGCGTCGAACTTAATTTACCGAATGGTCAAAAAATTACCGATTGTTCGCTCGAAGTCTCCGGTTTTGCCAATGCGGTGAGCGTGTCGTGCGTGTAATTTGATCGTTGTTAGGCGTGGGTGGGTCGCATTCGGCTTCGAACATTTTGATAATGTTCAATTTTTATACCGAATCCTGAAATGCTCACAAAAATGGCGATGCTAAGGTCGATACTGCGCGGATGCGGATAGTTGCTCATTCGAATACGGGCAGGATGCCGTCATCGCTATTGAACGCTTAACCCGCCTCCCTTACATTGGTGGCGAGAAAACACCGGGCCTTGAACCCGGATGTTGAAGGAGAATGGGCCGATGGGCTTTCAAGTGATGAGCATGAGCGATGCGGCGGCAAACCGCGTCAAGGCAATCGTCGAGAATTCCGCAGCGGAGGCCAAGGGCATCCGGGTCGGAATCAAGAAGGGCGGTTGCGCGGGGATGGAATATACGATCGACCTCGTCAGTGAGCCGAACGGCAAGGATGACCTGATTGAGCGCGATGGCGCCAGCGTCTGGATCGATCCTGCTGCCGTGCTTTACCTGCTCGGCACAGAAATGGACTTCGAGACGACCACGCTCCGCTCCGGTTTCACCTTCCACAATCCGAACCAGACCTCAGCCTGCGGCTGTGGTGAATCGGTCGAACTCAAGGCGGCTGATCTGGCGGAACTTGCGCGCAAGCGGGAGACTGAGACGGCCTGATCGATACGCCACATCTGGATTTTTTGGCGCCCGGCTCTGCCGGGCGTTTTGTTTTTCTGCGCATTGAAATCTGGCGCTGTGTGAGTCGGGGTTTTATTTCTGATTTTTGGTAAAATGTCTTGTTTTAGCGTAAATTTTCAGCATATTTTGTTGATATGGAAAATACAGACCGCAAAATCATAAGTCTGCTCGCTGAAGACGCCCGCCGCTCGCTTGCCAGTATTGGTGAGGTCGTGGGGCTTTCGGCGTCTGCCGTCAACGAGCGCATCCGTCGGTTGGTGGCCATCGGGGCGATCCGGCGTTTCACCGTGGATGCCGATCCATTGGCTCTTGGCCTGCCGGTGACAACCTTCGTGCTGGTGGCCCTGAACTACGATGCAGGCGAAGACGCGTTCAAGGCCGCGATCGACGCCCATCCTGCCGTGCTCGAATGTCATCACGTTACGGGAGGCTGGTCCTATATGCTGAAGATCCGTACCGCTGACCTCGTCGGCATCGAGGTGTTTCTCGCAGACTTGAAGGCGGGTCGTTTCGTGGCGCGGAGCGAAACCATGATCGCACTGTCGACGGCCTGTGAGCGCAACTTCGCCCGGATGGAGGGGTGATATGGATGTCGTCGTCTTCGGCAAGGGCCTTGTCCTCGGGGTCGCGATCGCAGCCCCACTCGGACCAATCGGTGCGCTCTGCATCAACCGAACGCTGGAGCGCGGCTTCTGGGCGGGTGTTGCCGGCGGTCTTGGCACAGCACTTGCCGACGGCGCCTATGCAAGCCTGGCTGCTGCTGGCTTTACGGCCCTGGGAGGACTGCTGTCTCGTGTCGAATTGCCACTGCAACTCTTCGGCGGGCTGTTCCTGCTCTATCTGGGATGGATTGCGGTCAAGCCGCGTGATGCAACAGTCGCTGCGCGCGTCGATGCCCGGGGCCTATTGACCACAACGGTTGCTACCTTTCTTCTGACTATCGCCAATCCGGCGACCATCCTGTCCTTCGCCGCCATATTCGCCGGTCTCGGTCTGGCGGCAGATGCAGGCGGATGGTCGGCTGCGTTGCTCGTCGCTGGCGTATTCATCGGCTCGCTGGGCTGGTGGTTCTTCCTGAGCGGCATGGTCAGCCTTCTACGTTCACGGCTGCCAAAGGGCTTTGTGGTCTGGGTGTCGCGGATTTCCGGCACGGTGTTGCTGCTGTTTGGCCTGGTGTCGCTTGGCATGGCCATCAAAGGGATGCTTTGAGGCGGACGGCTATCCCGCTGCGTGCGGTCAATCCCGCTTGATGCTCATCAGTACGTCCCACAGGTCTGCACCGGTTTCGAAAGCCGAAGCGTTGGCCTTGAAGGAAATTTCGGCTTCGACGAGGGAGAGCATGTCCTCGCCAAGATCGACATTCGAGGTTTCGCCCACTGTCTGTGACTGCGTGGATTTGACGGTCGCTGTCACTCCGCCCGCCGAACTGGTGGCAAAGCGGGTATCGCGCCGGTCGTAACCGGTGGAGAGCGCGTTTGCGATATTGTCTGCTGTGGCCGCAAGTCTGCTCTGTTGGGCAAACATCCCGGATGCGGCATTGTTCATCGCGGCGGTGATCGTCATCATTTGCTCTCATGCTTGTCGTCGACGCGCAGAACTTAAGGCGCAGACGTTAGAAAAGCCTGAAAGAGCGGATGTGCCGGAATGGCACACGCGCTGACGTGTGCCAGTTGTTTCCAGATTGCGGACGGATCTGCGTTGTCCCGCGCTACTCTGCGGCCGCCTGGGCGGCGATGCCACGTCGCATGTTGCGCCGCTGCTCTTCTCCGAGGTAGTGCATTTTCAGCATGTGGGCGGGGAACAGATCGGCGATCGCCTCGGCGGCAGTTAGAAGTTTGTCGAGGGGAACAGGCGCCTTGGGCGGGTCGAAGCGGTCGAGGCTGGGCAGGAACCTTAAGAAATTCGCGCGCATCTCGGAGATGATGACCTTCATGAAGTCGCTGAATTCATTCGGCTGCTGCTCGACGCTGACGAGGTGGTTGTTCACCCTGGCAAGCACTGCAGAACCGTCTAGCGAGGCGTTGAGTGCCTCGAGATACATCCGGCACTTGTAGTAGTCGCGGTGGATCATGGTCTGCAGCACCCGCGCTTCGGGGGCGACATCGTCTCCAACCAGAAGGCACGGCATGACCTTGTCCTGGAGGCCGGTTCGCTCGACAAAGGTCTTCATCGAGCGCCCCGTGCCGACAAAGTCGACAAGCAAGGTGCGCTCGCCGAGCTTCGAGCGGAAATAAGCCTCGAATTCCGGCGTGTCGGAATAGCAAAGGGTGCGCGACATGCGAACATAGTCAGCCGGCGGCAGACCGTGACGGGCAAAATGGGTGGATGACAGGAGGTGGATCAGCAGGTTGCAGTCTCGAGCCGCCGCCATGACCCGGGTGGCGCCAAACGTTTCGGCCTGATGACGGAGCCAGAAGGTTCCAAGCAGCATCAGCGGAATGTTGATGCTGATCTGCGCCTGCAGCGCGTTGCGCACCTGCGCATTGCGATGGAAGGTCTGGAGGCGTGTCTCCCGCAAGGCGTGGGCATAGGGGCCGAGGCCGGCTTCGTGCAGGATTTCCTCGGTCCGGTCCCATTTGGACAGGCTGACATAGGTCGCCGGAATGCCGAATTCGGCGGCTCCCTTGATGTCGGCATTCTGGTTGTCGCCGTAATGGGCGCGCAGTTTGTATTCCTGCTTGATCGATGGCCAGATGATGCGGTGATGTTTGCCGTAGTTGCTGAGATAGACCTTGTTGTTCAGTCCGCATTTCTCGCGGACGACACGTTCGACAAACGACTGCGGCAGGTACATGTCGGAAATGATGATGTCGTCCGGATTGACGAATGCGGTTACCTGTCTCATCGGGAACAGGTTGTCCCATTCCTCGTCGAGCTCCATCAGCTTGACCATCTTGGCCTGGCTGTCGGTCAGCGTCTTTTCCTGGATCAGCAGATCATAGATGTCGTCGAGGCCATAGTTGCGGCGCCCGAACATGCTCATCTCGACAAGATGGCGGCGGGCGGCGAAATTGGCGGCGCCGCTTTTTCCTTCGACACGCCGGAAGATTTCCAGAGGCCCGAAACAACGGCGCGCCACCAGTGTGTCGAACAGGTCGAAGCTCTGGATGTGGGTGTGCAGGTCGGAACCGTTCTCCGTCAGGATATGCCGCGTGGCCGTGGTCGCGTAGTTGTCCCACGGGCTGATGAAATTACCGGCGAGACAGGGCGCGCCACTGCTGTCAATGAGGAACGACAACCGGCATGTGGTCATACCCTGAAGGTCGATGATCAGCAGGTCGTTGCCGTCGAGATCCCAGTAGGCTTCGTTGGGATGATTGTAGCCGACGATGAAGCCGTTCCTGTGGAATACCAGCTTGTCGCTGATCGTCTGCCCCTTCGGCTCGGCGCGAAAATTAAAGGTACGCGTCGTCAGCCACTCGACGGTCAGCGGCGGCATTGGCATTTCGGCGGCAAGAGCCATGATAACCTCATACGAATCTCGATGAGGACAGTAATGCTGCCTGAAACTTGCGTATAACTGATCCATATCGGCTTGAGACAGACCGTGATTGCGTTATCAGGTGAAATACGCAAAAAGAGCGCCGTCGGTAAATGGCGCTCTTTCAAATTCGACAACAGATGAAGACAGTCGGAAGCTAGTCCAGCGTGAATTCTTCTGCCTGAGGATTGTCCATTCTGTTGTAGACCATGTTCGGTGCGGAGTTGATCCGGTTGAACTTGAGCGGCTCGCCCTTTTCCAGGACGACGATGCTGTCGTAGAAATGGACGCCCTGGACCTTGCGGAACAGCGAAAGAAGTTGCGGATCGACATGCGGTCCTGCCGGTGTCTTGCCGACGCCGATGGCGAATTTCGTGTGCTTCTCGTTGATTACATCAATGATCTGCTTGGAGAATTCGATGAAGCTGTCGGGATTACGCAGGCCGCCGCCCTGAACGCGGACATTCTTGTAGTAGCTGGTATGCACGTCCTCGCACCAGTAGACACCGCCATCGCGCAGCAACCCGTAGGTCTTCTGTAGCGTGACGATCTGATGGACGTTGTCGTGGCTTCCATCATCGATGATGATGTCGAAATAGCCTTCGCCGTAGATCCGGGCAATTTCGTCCCAGAACGCTGTGCTGCCCTGATCGCCCTGAATGACCTTCAGGAAGCTGGTGCCGGCGCTGCGCGGTGCGATATCGATGCCGACGATCTCCGTCTCTGCGCCGAAATACTTGTACCACATCTCGGCGCTGCCGCCGAACTGCACGCCGACTTCCAAGATCCGCGGTGCGCGATTTACAAACTTGCCGAACCACTTTTCGTACAGCGGAAGGTAATGCTCGAACTTGTCGCAAAGTGTTCCAAGTTGAAAAAATGTTTCTCTTAACGACACTTCACTACCTCGCTTGGTGATCTTGGCCTGCATCCGGTCAGGACTGTTGCGGGATTCGGAAACCGAGGTCAAGTGAAGGTGAACTATCTGCCGCCGGGCCATGATTGGCGGTCAGCCAGACTGGAAATGCTGGAGGTTGCAATGGCCTACACCGTTTAACCCGGTATCTGGTGGCGGAAACACGGCTCGCCTTGGCAATTGCATTTTGCTCTGTCGGCCATCGCGACGTGGTTCCCTCAAGGGGAGCGGTGACGCGATGGCCAGTGTTCGGTCCGGATTTATTCGGCCGCTTCTGCATAGTCCTCCATCGGAGGGCAGGTGCAGACGAGGTTGCGGTCGCCATAGACATTGTCGACGCGGTTGACCGAGGACCAGTACTTGTCGACCCGGAAAGCGCCAGGCGGGTAGCAGGCCTGCTCGCGGCTGTAGGGACGTGTCCATTCTCCGACGAGGTCTTCCACCGTGTGCGGGGCGTTCTTCAGCGGGTTGTTGGTCTTGTCCATCCGGCCGTCCTCGATGGCGCGGGCTTCCTCGCGGATCGCCAGCATTGCCTCGCAGAAACGGTCGATTTCCGCCTTGGTCTCGGATTCCGTCGGCTCGATCATCAGGGTTCCGGCCACCGGCCAGCTCATGGTCGGTGCGTGGAAGCCGCAGTCGATCAGGCGCTTTGCCACATCGTCGACGCTGACGCCGGCCGAGACATTCAGCGGGCGGGTGTCGATGATGCATTCATGCGCCACGCGGCCAGAAGCCGAGGTGTAGAGCACGTCATAGGCACCGGTCAGGCGGGCGGCGATGTAGTTGGCGTTGAGGATCGCCACCTTGGTCGCCTGGGTCAGACCTTCGCCACCCATCATCAGGCAATAGGACCAGCTGATCGGCAGGATCGACGGTGAACCGTAGGGACCGGCCGAAACCGCGCCCGGACGACCGTCGGTCGAGACATGGCCCGGGAGGTAAGGTGTCAGATGCGCCTTGACGCCGATCGGGCCCATGCCGGGACCACCACCGCCGTGCGGGATGCAGAAGGTCTTGTGCAGGTTAAGATGGGAGACGTCGGAGCCGATGTCGCCGGGGCGGGAGACGCCGACCATGGCGTTCATGTTGGCACCGTCGAGATAGACCTGGCCGCCGTGCTGGTGGGTGATCTCGCAGATTTCGCGCACCGTTTCCTCGAAAACGCCATGCGTCGAGGGATAGGTGATCATGCAGCAGGAGAGGTTGGCTGCATGTTGCTCGGCCTTGGCGCGGAAATCGTCGAGATCGACGTCGCCGTTTTCCTTGGATTTCACCGGGATGACCAGCATGCCGGCCATCTGGGCCGAGGCCGGGTTGGTTCCGTGGGCGGATGTCGGGATCAGGCAGACGGTGCGATGCGCATCGCCACGGGCCAGATGGTAGTTGCGGATCGTCAGCAGGCCGGCATATTCGCCCTGCGCACCCGAGTTCGGCTGCATCGAGATCGCATCATAACCGGTAACGGCGCAGAGCTTTTCCGACAGGTCGTCGATCATTTCCTTGTAGCCCAGCGTCTGGTCTGCAGGGGCAAAAGGATGGATGTCGGAGAATTCCGGCCAGGTGATCGGCAGCATTTCGGCTGTCGCATTGAGCTTCATCGTGCAGGAGCCGAGCGGGATCATCGCGCGGTCGAGCGCCAGATCGCGGTCCGACAGGCGGCGGATGTAGCGGGTCATCTCGCTTTCGGCACGGTTCATGTGGAAGATCGGATGCGTCAGGTAGGCGCTGGTGCGCAGAAGATCCTTGGGCAGGCGATAATCCGGGGTGAAATCCGCCACTTCGAACTTGCCGCCAAAGGCGCGCCAGACGGCTTCGAGAATGGCCGGACGGGTGCGTTCGTCGAGCGCGATGCCGATCCTGGTCTCGCCGACCTTGCGCAGATTGACGCCTTCGGCCACGGCTGCACGCATGATCAGGCCCTGCATATGGCCGACTTCAACGGTGAGCGTATCGAAGAAGGTGTCCTGCTCGATCGTGTAGCCGAGCTTTTCCAGTCCCTTGGCGAGCAGCACGGTTTTCTGGTGTACCTGCTGGGCAATCGCCTTCAGGCCCTGCGGACCATGGAAGACAGCATACATCGAGGCCATGACGGCGAGCAGAACCTGTGCCGTGCAGATGTTCGATGTCGCCTTTTCGCGGCGGATATGCTGTTCGCGGGTCTGCAGCGACAGGCGATAGGCGCGGTTGCCGCGCGCATCGACGGAGACGCCGACGAGACGGCCGGGCATTGAGCGCTTGATGGCATCCTTGACCGCCATATAGGCGGCATGCGGGCCACCATAACCGACAGGAACGCCGAAGCGCTGGGTCGAGCCGATGGCAATGTCCGCACCCATTTCGCCCGGCGACTTCAATAGCAGCAGTGCCAGCGGATCGGCGGCAACGGCGGCCAGTGCACCGGTCTGGTGCAGGCGAGCGATCAGGCCGGAGAAATCGCTGACCTGACCGTTGGTGCCGGGATACTGGAAGATAGCGCCGAAGACATCGACCGGGTCGAGATCGGTGAAGGGGTTGCCGACGATGACCGTCCAGCCGAGCGGTTCCGCGCGGGTCTGGATGACGGCAATTGTCTGCGGATGGCAGTTTTCGTCGACGAAGAAGGCGGTCGCCTTGGTCTTGGCGCTGCGCTGGCAAAGCGCCATGGCTTCGGCGGCAGCTGTCGCCTCATCGAGCAGCGATGCATTGGCAACGTCGAGACCGGTCAGGTCGCAGACCATCGTCTGGAAGTTCAGCAATGCCTCAAGACGGCCCTGGCTGATTTCCGGCTGGTACGGCGTATAGGCCGTGTACCAGGCCGGGTTTTCCAGGATGTTGCGCTGGATCACCGGCGGCGTGATCGTGCCATAATAGCCCTGGCCGATCAGCGAGGTCAGCGCCTGGTTCTTGTTGGCGGTCTCGCGCAGCTTGTCGAGCGCTTCGCGCTCGGTCATCGCCTTGCCCCAGGTGAGCGGCACCTGTTGGCGGATCGAGGCCGGAACGGTCGCATCGATCAGGGCGTCGAGGTTCGGATAACCGACGACCTTGAGCATCTCGGTCATTTCAGCCGGCGAGGGGCCGATATGACGGCGATTGGCGAAATCGTAAGGGTCGTAGTCGGTAAACTGAAATTCGGTCGAGGTCGACATCAGGCGATCAGCTCCTTGTAGGCTGCTTCGTCGAGCAGGGCATCAGCATCAGAAGGGTTGGCGAGCTTCAGCTTGAAGAACCAGGCAGCGCCTTCGGCATCGGAGTTGACCAGCGACGGGTCATCGACGATGGCCTGGTTGAAGGCTGTGATTTCGCCGGCAAGCGGGCAGTAGACGTCAGACGCCGCCTTGACGCTTTCGACGGTCGCCGCAACGGCGTCCTTGTCGAAGGTGGCGCCTTCTTCCGGCAGTTCGACAAAGACCAGATCGCCGAGCTGGCCGGCGGCATGGGTCGTGATGCCGACGGTCGCGATGCCGTCTTCGATCTTCAGCCATTCGTGTTCAGCGGTAAATTTCAGCATGGTTCGTTCCTCTCGTGTGTCTTGTTTTAAGGTCTGTGTAGCGGTGTGTGCCCCTCATCCGGCTCCGCCACCTTCTCCCCCGCAAGCGGTGAGAAGGCCAATGCGGCCACCGTTCTGCCCCTTCGCCCCGCTTGCCGGGAGAAGGTCCCGGCAGGGGGATGGAGGGGCGGGAGCTTCCATAGGTCTCAGCGTTTGTAGGTCGGTTTCACAAAAGGCAGCTCAGCCACCGTCAGCGGCAGATACTTGCCGCGCACTTCTGCAAATATCTGGGTGCCGGATACGGTGTAGGCCATCGGCAGCATGGCCATGGCCACGGGGCCTTCGACGGTCGGGCCGAAGGTTCCGGATGCGACTTCGCCGATCTCGGTCGTTCCACCAGCATCTGCAAAGAGCTTCACATGGTTGCGCACCGGTGCCTTGCCTTCGGGCTTCAGGCCAACGCGGCGGCGGGATGCGCCATTGTCCAGTTCGGCGAGGATGCGCTCTGCCCCCGGAAAACCGCCCTCGCGGGCGCCGCCCTTGCGGCGAACCTTCTGGATGCCCCATTCGATGGCGCCTTCCATCGGGGTCGTGGTGGTGTCGATGTCATTGCCATAGAGGCAGAGGCCTGCTTCGAGACGCAAACTGTCGCGGGCGCCAAGGCCGATCGGGGCACAATGCGGATGCGACAGGAGTGCCTTGGCAAGAGCGACGGCCTTGTGGTTGGGAACGGAGATCTCGAAACCGTCTTCGCCGGAGTAGCCCGAGCGCGACACGATGCAGTCTACGTCGAGCAACGGGATCTCGCGGACATCCATGAATTTCATGCCCGAGACGCCGGCCCAGAGTTCACCGAGCACCGCTTCGGCGCGCGGTCCCTGCAAAGCCAGGAGCGCACGGTCATCGAGCAGTTCGACCGTACAGGTGTCGGACAGATGCGCCTTCATATGGGCGACGTCAGCGTCCTTGCAGGCGGCGTTGACGACGACGAGCAGATGGTCGCCGCGATTGGTGATCATCAGGTCGTCGAGAATACCGCCTTGGTCGTTGGTGAAAAAGCCGTAACGCTGACGGCCGGGCTTGAGGCCGAGAATATCGACCGGCACCAGGGCTTCGAGCGCAAGGGCTGCGTCCTCGACCTTGCCGGATTTCGGCGTCAGGATGACCTGTCCCATATGCGAGACGTCGAACAGTCCGGAATCGGAGCGGGTGAACAGATGTTCCTTCAGTACGCCGGCCGGATATTGGACCGGCATGTCATAGCCGGCAAACGGCACCATCTTGCCACCAAGCGACAGGTGGAGATCGTAGAGGGAGGTGCGTTTCAGGGCAGTGTGATCGTCCACGGGGCGTCTCCGGTGTCGCGCGCTCGCGCTTGCTCAAGTCTAGGCACAGTTGTGCCGGTGTCATGAGCCCCCTCTGTCCTTGTGCCTGAGATTGTTATCCCTTCGGCGCGATCTGCTTTGGAAACAGACCTCTCTCCAGAGTCCAGTCGACGCCTTGTGGTCCTTTTGCCTGAGAGTTTCCGGGGCGGTTGCTCCTTCGGCACCGGAGTAAACCGGCTTCTCCCAACAAGGTCGTGGTGGAGGCATTATCCGGCTGGAGGGTGACTTGGCAAGAGGACGTGTCGCGTTCGAGAAAATATTTGTCGTGGAACGTCATGATTGTGCTGGCGCAAGCAGTACAGCGTTTCCATAGGCGCGTGGCATCTCGTCGCTTGGCTTCGGGGAAACGGCGCGGTAAAGCAGTCGTCGACACGAGGACGACGATGAAGACGAAGTCACAGCCTATGGCAAGGATCCTGCGCATTTTCTGCGCCATGGTCTTCCTGTCGCTGGGCTTTGCTCACAAGCCGCCCCAGGCGTTGGCGTCGCCCTTTCTGTCTGCGTCCTATCAACTGCCGGATGGCAGTTTTGCCGATCTCTGTGTCAGCGATACGGCGGTCAAGCATGCTATCGGCTGCGACGTCTGCCGGCTGGCCTCCACGGCTCTGTTGCCCACGCCCGGTCACTATCATTGGCTGGTGACTGCCTTTCCGAGCCTGGTGGCGAGGCTGGAGAATACGGCGTCCTGTTTTGTCTTCGAGTCCATCGAAAGGCCACGGTCGCGCGGGCCACCTGTCTCAGCCTGATCCTATTTTCGGCCGACTTTTGATCAGATGACATGCCGCGTGCGCCGCTCAAGACGGGCCGTGGCCAGGAGACACACCATGAACACCAAGCTTATCGCCACGACGGCGCTCGTTACGCTCGTTTCGACCGGCGCTGCCTTTGCCCATGCCAGTTTCGCCAATGCGCCGACGGCGGTCGGCTCCTATGTCGCAGCAACCCTGCAGGTGCCGCATGGCTGTGACGGCAAGGCGACCAATGAAGTGCAGATCAAGTTGCCGGAAGGCTTCATTTCGGCCAAGCCACAGCCCAAGGCCGGCTGGGAAATCGAAGTCATCTCTGGCGACTATCAGAATTCCTATGACAATCACGGCAAGGCGGTGACATCCGGTCCGGTCGAGATCCGCTTCAAGAACGGCAATCTGCCGGATGAATTCTACGACACGTTCACGATCTACGGAAAGGTGGCTGCCGCTGATCCGGAAACCGGTCTGGCTTTCCCGACCGTTCAAGTGTGCGGGGCGGATGCCACGGTTGCCTGGACAGATATCGCCGCAGCCGGTCAGGATCCGCATGACTTGAAAAGCCCGGCGCCTGTTCTGAAGATTGCCGCCGCTGCGGGTGCGGATGAACATGCCGGCCATGGCGCGCCGGCAACCGGTGCCCATGCCGGGCACGATGCGCATGCGGGGCATGGCGATCATGCCGCTGCCGTCAATCCTGGTGGGTTCGAGGCTGTTACCGTCGGCGATCTGGAACTGACGGGCGGTTACACTAAGGCGATGTTGCCGGGCCAGCCGGTTGGTGGCGGCTTTATTACCATCACCAACAAGGGTGCCGAAGACGACGTGCTGATTGCCGCGACGTCTCCCAATGCCGGTGAGGTTCAGTTGCACGAAATGGCAATGGTTAATGACGTGATGAAGATGCGGCAGTTGCCGGACGGGATCACTGTCCCCGCCGGTCAGTCGGTGGAGTTGAAGCCCGGCGGTCTGCATCTGATGTTCTTCAAGATCAGCGAGCCTTTCCGCGACGGTGCGACGGTTCCGGTGACGCTGACATTCCAGAAGGCGGGCAGTGTCGATGTCGTTCTGCCGATCGGCCCGGCCAGATCGAACTGAGCTGGAAGACCAGCCTCGCTGAGGCAACTTCCTCAAAAAGCAAACCGCGGCCAGTCATTGGCCGCGGTTTTGCAACTGGGTAGAACAGAGTTGCGGTCAGGCGACCGAACTTCGATAAGCCGAGATTGTTTCCTTCAGCGTTGCCTGTTCCAGTTTCTGTTGGCTAGCCGTGAGAAAATAGAGCGCAAGCGCCGGTGGCCGGACAATGCTGACCATTGCCCTCAGCTTGAAATCTTCGCCTTTCGCCGCTTTTTCGGCGAGAAGGCGGGTGGTTTCCTCCGCATGGCTAGATCCGCTCACCCGCTGCTGCGGCTTGATCGGCTCCATTGCATAGGCGGCGGTGGTAGCAGAGACTGTCACGACCTGTGTCATGGGTTTCATCCAGATATTACTTTACCACTTGATCATAAAGCACGGATATTTCTGCATCTTTAAATCGAATGACGCATTTTTAATTAAATGCCATGGTTGTGTTGTGCAGCGAAATGGACCGCAAACAGTGGCGTTTGTGCTAGATCAAGAACCCTCTCGGCTTGAGCTGTTACAAGATGAAACATTCGAAGACGCCGGTGTTGGCTGCGTTGCGGGAGGGTGGAATGATTGTTCTGGTCGGCTATGTCAGCATCGAGGGGCAGACGCGCAAGATCGCAGAGGCGATCGCTGCGGAGATCGAAAGACTTGGTGACCGCGCTCTGTTGTTCAACGTCGGTGAGATGGTCGAATATGGGGTTGATCATCCCCAGGCCGTGATCCTTTGCGCGCCGGTGCATGCCGGGCGCTACCCGGAGCCCTTCGTCGCGTTCGTCGGTCGTGAGGCCGATTGGCTGAAATCGATCCCGACGGCCTTTGTCTCCGTCTCGTTGCTGATCCGAAGCGAGTTGGAGGAAGAGCGGCAGGAGGCACAGAATTTCGCCGATAGCCTGTTTGCAGAAACACATTGGCAGCCCGGCATGGTGCATCACGCGGCCGGTGCGCTGCGTTACAGCGAATATGATTTCTTCAAGCGCTGGATGATGCGACGCATGGCGGCGCGCGAGAGGGCATCGACAGATGTCAGCCAGGACCATGAATTTACCGACTGGACTGCGCTTGCCGCGTTCACTACAGAATTTGTGAAAGCGGCCGTGCGATAATCTCACAGGTTTTCGGCACGTCCGGCTGCTTGCCTGAGTGTCTGGAGTGTGTGTGAATGTATCATGTGGCTTTGGTTGCCATTGGCGGCGCTATCGGATCGGCCCTGCGCTATCTGACCGGCATGGCAGCGCTGCGCCTGATGGGGCCGAACTTCCCCTGGGGCACATTGACGGTCAATATTGTCGGTTCTTTTGCGATCGGCCTTCTGTCGCACGTCATCATGACGCGGTTCGGTGCTTCCGAAGCCTTGCGTCTTTTGATGATCACTGGCGTCCTCGGTGGTTTCACCACGTTTTCAGCGTTCACGCTCGACGCCATCGTGCTGGCCGAGCGCGGTGCCATCGTGATGCCGCTTGTCTATGTCGTGTCCAGTGTCGCACTGTCGATCGGAGCAGCCCTGCTTGGGCTCGGTCTTGCCCGCAGCTTTGCCTGAACGGTTTTCCTGTTTCCATATTGCGGCGAAATGCTCTAAAGCGCTCATAAAAAGGCGCAGGCAGTGCCTGTTGCGAAAAAGAAAGACCAAACGAACATGGCAGGCATCGAACATATCACCGTGGCAGCTGACGAGGCCGGCATGCGCCTGGACCGTTGGTTCAAGGTGCATTTCCCGGGGCTCGGCTTCGGCCCGCTGCAGAAACTTCTGCGTTCCGGTCAGGTGCGCGTCGATGGCGGCCGGGTGAAGACCGATGCGCGTGTGCAGCCGGGCCAGGTGGTCCGCATTCCGCCGCTCGACGTCGACCTGAAGGTCAAATCCGGCCCGATCGGCTCGCACGATCTCAAGCATTCCGAAGACGGCGAACTCCTGTCGCGCATGCTGCTGCATGAAGACGAAAAGGTCATTGTCCTCAACAAGCCGGCAGGTCTTGCTGTGCAGGGCGGT
This sequence comes from Rhizobium sp. 18065, assembly GCF_902706095.1. GTDB lineage: Bacteria > Pseudomonadota > Alphaproteobacteria > Rhizobiales > Rhizobiaceae > Allorhizobium. Next base: position 205,475 of record NZ_CACSJP010000002.1, on the reverse strand, counting down.
TCCGGCCTGGTGCGCCATATCGACAAGATGCTCGAAGCCTGGACCAGCAAGAAGGGTGAGAAGCCACGCCTTGTTCATCGTCTCGACCGCGACACGTCCGGTGTTCTGGTCGTGGCCAAGACACGCGGTGCAGCACAGAAGCTGACTGCCGCGTTCCGCGAACGTGACACCAAGAAGACCTATTGGGCTTTGGTCAAGGGTGTGCCGCGCAAGCAGAGCGACAAGATCTCGACCTGGCTGGTCAAGGACCAGACGGACGAGGGTGACCGCATGCGCGTCTGCAAGCATGGCGAGGACGGTGCCGATCACGCGATCTCCTACTACCGCGTGCTGGAGACGGCCGCCCATACATTCGCGTGGCTGGAGATGGAGCCCTACACCGGCCGTACCCACCAGCTGCGTGTGCACGCCCTGTATATGGGTCATCCGATCATCGGCGATCCGAAATATTTCGACGATGACCACAACTGGGACTTCCCCGGCGGTGTGCAGAAGCGCCTGCATCTGCATGCCCGGCATATCGACATCCCGCATCCGGATGGTGGTCGCCTGAAGGTGACGGCGCCTCTGCCCCCGCATATGGTGCAGACGTGGAACCTGTTCGGCTTCGACATAGCGTCGGGTGAGCGGGAAGATCAGGAATGAAGCTGGTCCTGTTCGATTGCGACGGTACGCTGGTCGACAGTGTCGGGTTGATCCATGAGGTGATGCGCCGGACCTTCCTGCATTTCGGCAAGCGCGAACCGGATGTTGCCGAGACCAAGGCGATCATCGGCCTGACACTCGACATTGCTATTGCCCGCATGGACGGCAAGCCGCATGCGGATGACGAGGCGGTGGCGATGGCGACCTACTACAAGTCGATCTTCGGTGAAGTCCGTCGGGACAGCGGCTTTGAAGAGCCCTTGTTCGACGGTATCCGCGGCGTGATCGACACGCTTGCGGCGCGAGACGATGTTGTGTTGGGTTCTGTGACCGGAAAGTCGCGACGTGGACTGGCCATGGTTCTGGAAGGCCACGGCTTTGCCCCGCATTTCCAGTTCTGCCGCACGGCCGACGACTGCCCGTCGAAGCCGCATCCGGCCATGGTGACGGAATGCTGTGACGAATCGGGGATTGCACCGTCTGAGACGATTGTCATCGGCGATGCCGTCTTCGACATGCAGATGGCCAAGGCTGCGGGTGCGACCGCCATCGGCGTCTCCTGGGGCTATGCATCTGTCGATGAGTTGTGGAAGGCCGGCGCCGACGCTGTTGTCGACCACCCGGCCGATCTTCTCGCCTATATCCACTGAAGGGCCTTTCGATGCGTGACGAGCTCAGCAATATTTCCGGCACGTTCATCCCCGAACACAGCGATGCCGATCCGGTGCGCCGCGCCCAGATCCAGATGAAGAGGCCGCTGCCGAAGCGCTTTTACACGACCGTGTCGATTGCAGCCGACGGGAACGGATTTTCGATCCATCTCGACGGCAAGCCGGTGAAGACACCAGCCAAGAACACGCTGCACCTGCCGACGCGCGAGGCAGCCGAACTGGTCGCTGCCGAATGGGCAGTCCAGGAACAGGTTATCGATCCGGGCACGATGCCCGTCACCAAGCTTGCCAATACGGCGATCGATGCGGTGAGCCTGAACCTTTCCGAGGTTTTCGACGAGATCGTGCGTTTTGCCGGCAACGACCTGCTGTGTTACCGCGCCGATAGCCCGCAGGAACTCGTCGATCGCCAGGCTGGCAGCTGGGATCCCGTTCTGGCCTGGGTGGCAGACGCACATCAGGCGCGGTTCATCCTGGCCGAGGGCGTGATCCATCAGGAACAGCCTTCCCAGGCGATCCAAGCCTATGCTGCGGGCCTCGAGCGCTACCGCGAAGCCTTCCGGCTTTCGTGCCTGCATGTTGTAACCACGCTTGCCGGCTCCTCGATCCTGGCGCTCGCCTTTGCCGATGGTGCCTTCGATCTCGATACGGTGTGGAGCCTTGCCCATCTCGATGAAGACTGGACGATCGAGCATTGGGGGAGCGATGAAGAGGCGGAAGCGCGTCGCGAAGCGCGCTACGGCGAAATAGCTGCTGCCGCGTCGCTGTTTGCTGCCCTCGACAGCCAGGATTAACCAAGGGCTAACCATAATCGACCAATGCTCGGAGCGGGTTAGAATCACCGCGTCGGGGTTGTCCAGATGGTTGCTCGCAGTTTTCGCATCGCTTTTGCGCTCGGGCTACTCCTCGTGCTGTCCGCCTGTGCACACTCCAGCGATCGCGGCATTTACAGGCCGCTGGTCTACTATGTGCGCGATGTTACCGTGATGGCTGATGCCAGCGTTCCGCATGATCTGATCCGGGGCATCGATCGGCGTGTGTCCGCAGCCATTGCCTCGACGCGACCGCCAGCTGGCGCCGAGCGTGTCGTGCTTCTGGTCAAGATCGACACGTTCGGTAACGGCCTGAATGCCCGGCGCTACTTCGAGCAGGTGCGCTTCACCGTGACGGCAGCTTCCGTCGAGACCGGTGAACCCGTCGCGGCAGGAAGTTTCACCGTCAACAGCCCGACCAATGATCCACGCTTTGGTCGCGAGCCATTGGCGGAGGAAATAGCCGCCCGCATCCGCTTCGCCTTTTCGCTTACCGTGCCACGGATCAGGACGATGCGGCCGCCGAAGACGATGTCGACACGGTTCGCAACCGATGCCGCACCGGTCATGGCGGCTGCGATCACACCGCCGCCGGTGCGAGCTGCAGCTACGGCTGCCTTGACCAAACCCTTGCCTGTCGTGGTCGCTCCGGCTCCAATTCCGGCCGAAATCGTCGCGCCGGTGATCGTGGCTCCCGTGGTGCAGCCGGCAAAGGCGAGGGCCAAGGATGCGCCGGCGCAAGGGGGGGCGGTAGAGCAGGGTGCCAGCGGCTCCGTGCGACTTGACGGCGCCTGCGATCCGACGGATGCCGAGTGCCTGGCACCGAAGCCCTGACGGTCAATCCCCGGCAGCAAACCCATCTTGCATATGATGATTTCCCGCTATTGCCGTTGATGCGTCGCCGGTCTCGATTGACTTGCCGCAAGCCACCGCCTAATCCTTTGAACTGGATGGTTTTCGGGCGACAGAAGTGTGGCCTGGAAAGCAAAAGGGAATGCGGAGGCAGGGACCCAGACAGGGACTGCCAAACGCAGCCGACCCCGCGACTGTAGAGCAGCGAGGGTCTTCCATCCGGTTTTAGTGCCGAAGGCATGACGGATCGCAGGGTGTGATCGATGCCGGACGTCTTGAACCGGAAAAGCCACTGGGGTGGCAGCGCGATCAGCCGGGGTGGGACGCCTCTTTGTCTACGAATCGTCCGCCTTTTCGCGACTGCCATCAAACCCTGGGAAGGTGAGGGAGATCCGTTGGCGTTTTCGCCGGCAGCTGTGAGCCAGGAGACCTGCCGTCCGTGACGGGCCGTGAAGGCCTAATTTATGGGGAGAGATCCCCGGCGCCAGCACGGAGGTTGTCGTGGCGATGTTTGATTTTGGCGCGACCTCATGGTCGCGCGGGACGGTGCATCCGTTTCGGGATGTCTACCGGCCTGGTCTGCTTGGCGACGGCATTTTGCCGGTCATGCCTTTTTCCTGCTCGCGTCTTGCGGAGCAGGGCTGAATTATGCAGTCCGTTCATTCCTCAGTTTTCGTTCTCGGCGGCGCCCGTTCCGGCAAGTCGCGCTTTGCCGAACAGATCTGCCGTGACAGCGGCCTTGCGCTTAATTACCTCGCGACCGGCCGTGCCTGGGACGACGAGATGAGCAAGCGGATCGAATGTCACAAGCAGGATCGCGCCAGCCATGGCTGGACAACGCATGAGGAGCCGCTTGACCTCGTCGGAGCACTGGTCCGGATCGACGATCCCGGCCGCGTGGTGCTGGTCGATTGCCTGACGCTCTGGGTCACCAATCTGATGATGGAGGAAGGGAGAGATGTGGCAGCTGAGAGCGCCGCACTCGCGGACCTTTTGCCGTCACTGAAAGCCCGGATCGTGCTTGTTTCCAATGAAGTCGGTCTCGGCATCGTGCCGGAGAACGGGATGGCGCGCGATTTTCGCGATCATGCCGGACGGCTGCACCAGATGATCGCGGCCAAGGCTGCGGACGTGTATTTCGTTGCGGCCGGATTGCCGCTGAAAATGAAGGGTTGAACCATGTTGCAGCAGAAAATTCCCGCCACAGTGATCACCGGCTTTCTCGGTGCGGGCAAGACCACGATCATCCGCAACATGCTGATGAATGCGGGTGGCAAGAAGATCGCGCTGATCATCAATGAATTCGGCGATCTTGGTGTCGACGGCGATGTGTTGAAGGGCTGCGGCGCCGACAATTGTACAGAGGACGACATCATCGAACTAACCAATGGCTGCATCTGCTGCACGGTCGCCGACGATTTCATCCCGACGATGCAGAAGCTGCTGGAGCGCGACGTGAAACCCGATCACATCGTCATCGAGACATCCGGCCTGGCGCTGCCGCAGCCGCTGGTCGCCGCCTTCAACTGGCCGGATATCCGCACCCGCGTCACGGTCGACGGTGTCATCACCGTCGTCGACAGCGCAGCCGTTGCCGCCGGTCGGTTTGCCGATGACCACGACAAGGTGGATGCGGCACGCGCCGAAGATGCGAGCCTCGATCACGAAAGCCCGATCGAGGAGCTGTTCGAAGACCAGCTGACCTGTGCCGACCTGATCGTGCTCAACAAGACCGATCTGCTCGATGCCGCCGGTATCGCTGCCGTGCGCGCCGAAGTGACCGGGCGCACCCATCGCAAGCCGGCCATGGTCGAGGCGCGCAATGGCGAAGTCTCGTCGCTGGTGCTGCTGGGCATCGGCGCCGGCACCGAGGACGATATCGACAATCGCAAGTCGCATCACGAGTTGGAGCATGAGGCGCTGCATGAAAGCGGCGAGGCGCATGACCACCACCATGACCACGACGAGTTCGAAAGCTTCGTCCTGAAGCTCGGTTCGATTGCCGATCCTGCCGCCTTCATCGCCCGGCTGAAGCCGGTGATCGAGAGCCATGACATCCTGCGCCTCAAGGGCTTCATCGACGTGCCCGGCAAGCCGATGCGCCTGGTCATCCAGGCTGTGGGTACACGCATCGACACATATTTCGACCGGCCGTGGACGTCGGGCGAGAAGCGCGAGACGCGGCTTGTCGTTATCGGCCTGCACGAATGGGATTTCGGCGCGGTTGTCGAAGCCGTGCAGGGTGCGGCTGGCTGATCCATGCATCTTCTTCTCGCCCAGAAAGGCTCGATTGCCGACGGAGACGAGGCGATCGACCTTGGGCAGTCGCCTGGTGAGATCCTGTTCCTGTCGGCTGCCGACACCGAATTGTCGGCGGTTGCTGCTGCCGTGGCACAGGCGGGATCCGGCACAGGCTGGCGTTTGGCCAGCCTGATGGCGCTGAAGCATCCGATGTCGGTCGATACCTATATCGAACGCACGGCACGTCATGCGAAACTGATCGTTGTCCGGGCACTGGGTGGTGCAAGCTATTTCCACTATGCGCTGGAAGCGCTCACGGCGGCTGCGCGCGCAAAGGGTGCGCTGATCGTTACGTTGCCCGGCGATGACAAGCCGGATGCCGGGCTCGATCCGTTTAGCCTGTGCACGGATGCCGACCGTTCGGCACTCTGGACCTACCTGACCGAAGGCGGCGAGCGTAATACGGCGCATTTCGTCGGCTATGCCGAGGCGATGCTGTCGGAGGCCGACAAGCCGGAGCCGGCACGGCCCTTGCTCAAAGCCGGGATCTGGTGGCCGGGCAGGGGCGCGATCGGTGTGGAGGAATGGCGGCAACTGGCTGCCGCCAAGGACAATATCGCCGCCATCTGTTTCTACCGCGCGCTCGTCCAGAGCGGCGAAACCGCGCCGGTGGAGGCCATGATCGGCGCGCTCCAGGCAGAGGGACTCACGCCGCTGCCGGTGTTCGTTTCCAGTCTCAAGGATCCGGTATCGGTCGAAACGCTCCGGGCGATCTTTGCCGAGGCGTCACCTGCCGTTGTGGTCAACACCACCGGCTTTGCCGTCTCGGCGCCGGGATCGGACAATCCCTCGACCATTCTCGACGAACAGGGCGCCGTGGTGCTGCAGGCGATCTTTTCGTCATCGCCAAGGACGGCCTGGGAAACGTCGAGCCAGGGGCTTTCGGCGCGCGATCTTGCGATGAGCGTTTCGCTGCCGGAGGTCGATGGCCGGGTGCTGACACGGGCCGTGTCGTTCAAATCGGCGGCTCGTTTTGACGATCGGGTGGAGACCAATCTGGTCAGCCACGAACCGGATCCGGGGCGGATGGCGTTCGTCTCAAGGCTCGCCGCCAACTGGGCGCTTCTGCGCGCGACACCGGCGAAGGATCGCAACATCGCACTGATCATGGCGAACTATCCGAACCGCGACGGCAGGCTTGGCAATGGCGTCGGGCTCGACACTCCGGCGGGCACGATCGAGGTGTTGCGGGCCTTGTCCGATGCTGGCTACGGTGTGGAAGAGTTGCCGGCCGATGGCGATGCGCTGATCACGGCGCTGATGGCAGGGCCAACCAATGCCGCGCATGATGGACGCGTCATTCGCGAAGTCATTTCACTGAACGATTACAATGCCTTTTTTGAATCGCTTCCGAAACAGATTCAAGCTGAGGTCAGCGCTCGCTGGGGCGATGCGGCGAATGATCCGTTCTACCTCAATGGTGGCTTCGCCTTGCCGTTGATGCGCTTCGGCCGGATCATTGTCGGTATCCAGCCGGCGCGCGGCTACAATATCGACCCGAAGGAAAGCTATCATTCGCCCGACCTCGTGCCGCCACATGGCTATTTCGCCTTCTATGCTTTCCTGCGCAAACAGTTCGCCGCCCATGCGCTGATCCACATGGGCAAACACGGCAATCTCGAATGGCTGCCGGGCAAGGCGCTGGCACTCAGCGAAACCTGCTATCCGGAAGCTGTGTTCGGTCCCTTGCCGCATCTCTATCCGTTCATTGTCAACGATCCGGGCGAGGGCACACAGGCCAAGCGGCGGACATCGGCCGTGATCATCGACCATCTGACGCCGCCGCTGACGCGGGCCGAAAGCTATGGCCCGCTGAAGGATCTGGAAGCACTGGTCGACGAATATTACGAGGCGTCGGGCGGCGATCCGCGCCGGCTGAAGCTGCTGAAGAAGCAGATCCTCGACCTGGTCTCCGATATCGGCCTCGATCAGGATGCCGGGATCGGCACGGGCGATCAGGAAGAGACGGCGCTGGAAAAACTCGACGCCTATCTCTGCGACCTGAAGGAAATGCAGATCCGCGACGGCCTGCACATCTTTGGCCTGGCGCCCGAAGGACGGCTGCTGACCGACCTGACGGTGGCACTGGCGCGTGTTCCGCGTGGGCTGGGCGAAGGTGGTGATGCGAGTTTGCAGCGGGCGATTGCGGCGGATGCTCTGGCAGATGTCTCGCTTCCCGGTTCGCCCCCCTCTGCCCTGCCGGGCATCTCCCCCACAAGGAGGAATATCGACACACCCGAATCGCCTCGTTTGTCGCCGATGTCTGTGGTGAAAGCACGGCCGGTCGAAACAGTTCCATTTGCATCGAGCGGTGGCGATACGCCGATCTCCCCCCGTGTGGGGGAGGTGTCCGACAGGACAGAGGGGGGTACTGCACCCCTCAATTCCGACTTCGACCCCCTCGACTGCATCATGTCCGACCCCTGGGCCGGATCACGCCCGGCGATTCTGGCAGCGCTGACCGACCAACCCTGGCGCACCAAAGGCGATACCGTCGAACGCCTCGAATTGCTCGCGGCAGCCTTCGTGTCCGGCGATCTCCCATGCCCGCCGGACTGGAGCCGAACCCAATCGGTCCTCGCCGAAATCGAAACCCGCCTGAAACCCTCGATCGTCCAATCCGGCCCGGCCGAAATCACCGGCCTGCTCAAGGGCCTCGATGGTCGTTTCGTCGCCCCCGGCCCTTCCGGCGCGCCCACCCGCGGACGGCCCGATGTGCTGCCGACCGGACGCAATTTCTACTCCGTCGACAGTCGCTCCGTGCCGACACCGGCTGCCTACCAGCTCGGCAAGGCCTCGGCGGAACTGCTGATCCAGCGCTATGTGCAGGATCACGGCGAATGGCCGGTGTCGTTCGGGCTGACGGCCTGGGGTACGTCAAACATGCGCACCGGCGGCGACGACATCGCCCAGGCGCTGGCGTTGATCGGGGTCAAGCCGGTCTGGGACATGGCCTCGCGGCGGGTGACGGGTTACGAGATCCTGCCACAGGCGCTGCTCGGCCGGCCGCGTGTCGACGTCACCTTGCGCATATCCGGTTTCTTCCGCGATGCCTTCCCGGAGCAGATCGCGCTCTATGACAAGGCGGTCCGTGCCGTCGGCGCGCTTGACGAAGACGTGGGTGACAATCCGATCGCCGCACGCATGCGGACTGAAACGGCGCAATTCATCACAGACGGGCTCGATACGGCCGCCGCGTCACGCCGTGCCGGTTACCGGGTGTTTGGCTCCAAGCCGGGGGCCTACGGTGCGGGCCTGCAAGCGCTGATCGACGAAAAGGGCTGGGAAAAGCGCGGTGATCTGGCCGAGGCCTATCTGGTCTGGGGCGGCTACGCCTATGGCGCGGGTGCCGAGGGCAAAGCCGAACGGGGGTTGTTCGAGGAACGGCTGCGCACGGTTCAGGCGGTGGTGCAGAACCAGGACAATCGCGAGCATGACCTTCTCGATAGCGACGACTACTACCAGTTCGAGGGCGGCATGACGGCGGCGATCGAGGTGGTTTCGGGTGCGCGGCCGGTGGTCTACCACAATGACCATTCGCGGCCGGAAAAACCGGTGGTCCGCACGCTGGAGGAGGAGATCGGCCGGGTCGTGCGGGCGCGCGTGGTCAATCCGAAATGGATCGAGGGCGTGATGCGCCACGGCTACAAGGGCGCCTTCGAGATCGCAGCGACGGTGGACTATATGTTTGCCTTTGCTGCGACGACGGGTGCCGTGCGCGATCATCATTTCGAGGCGGTCTATCAAGCCTTTGTGCTCGACGAGCGGGTGCGCGACTTCATGGCCGAGAAGAATGCACCGGCGTTGCGGGAAATGTCGGAGCGGCTGATCGAGGCCATCGATCGCGGCCTGTGGACGCCGAAGAGCAATTCGGCCAAATTCTCGCTGCTCGAAATTGCTGGAGGGGAGAGAAGCCATGACTGAACTGTCTGGACATTGCCTGTGTGGCGCGGTGCGCTTCAAGGTCCGGGGTGCGGTGCGAACCGCCGGGCATTGCCACTGCGAAAGCTGCCGGCGTGCAGCCTCGTCGCCGGTCACGAGCTTTTTCACCGTCGAGCGCGCCGACGCGTCGCTTTCCGGCGACAGCCTGCGTTTCTATGCGTCGTCGCCCGGTGTGCGGCGCGGGTTCTGCAGTGACTGTGGATCGCCGATGTCTTTCGAGACCGAACGGCGACCGTCCGAAATCGATTTTTACGTCGCGAGCCTCGATGACGGCCAGTCCGTTGCCATCGGCGAACATTGGCATTGGAACGAACGTGTCGATTGGCTCAACATTGTCGACGATCTTCCCAAGGGTGAGGGTGGTGCATGACCGATACGATCCAGATCAGCGTCATCGCGGGTGAGGACAAGGAATTTTACGACGCAACCGTGGCCATTCTGGACGAGGCTGCCCGTGGGCTCGAAAAGCCGTTTGACGGCGAGACCGTGCAATTGCGCGCCGAAGATGGTGAGGGACGTTTGCTGGGTGGTCTGGTCGGCTCGGAAATACAGGGCTGGATTTATATCAAGCTGCTTGCTGTTGCCGCCGACGCCCGCAATCTTGGGGTTGGCGCCAAACTCCTGTCTCGGGCCGAGGACATGGCACGGGCCAAGGGCTTCGTCGGCATCTATCTCGATACGTTTGATTTCCAGGCACCGCGCTTCTACCTGCGCGAAGGTTTTACCGAAATCGGCAGGCTGCCTTCTATCGACGGCAAGCCGCAGCGCATATGGTTCGTCAAAACATTTGATAATTCTGGGAGTGCACCATGACCGAAGAGACGATGTCGAACGACGCGGATCTCGCCCGCCACGCCGAGAAGATGGCTAAGAAGAAGGCCGCCCGCGACAAGATCATGGCGACCAAGACCGGCGAAAAGGGCCTGGTGATCGTCCATACCGGCAAGGGCAAGGGCAAGTCGTCTGCAGCCTTCGGGATGATCTTCCGCCATATCGCCCACGGTAAGAAATGCGCGGTGGTGCAGTTCATCAAGGGCGCGATGTCGACCGGCGAACGGGACATGATCCTCAAGCATTTCTCCGATCTCTGCCAGTTCCACACGATGGGTGAAGGTTTCACCTGGGAGACGCAGGACAAGGCGCGTGACATTGCCATGGCCAAGGCCGCCTGGGAGAAGGCGAAGGAGTTGATCCGCGATCCGTCCCATTCGATGATCCTGCTCGACGAGATCAATATCGCCATCCGCTACGACTATATCGACATCGCAGAGGTGGTCGAGTTCCTGACAAACGAGAAGCCGGAGATGACGCATGTCGTGCTCACCGGCCGCAACGCCAAGGACGAACTGATCGAGATCGCCGACCTTGTCACCGAGATGGAACTGATCAAGCATCCATTCCGCTCCGGCATCAAGGCGCAGATCGGCGTGGAGTTCTGATGACGCAAAGCTGGCAGTTCTGGGCGTTTCTTTCGGCCATTTTTGCAGCATTGACCGCCATCTTCGGCAAGATCGGGGTGGCGGGCGTCAATTCCGATCTGGCGACCCTGATCCGCACTGGTGTGATTATCGTGGTTTTGACCGGTATCGTTGCGGCCACCGGCCAATGGCAGGCACCATCGACAATCGCGGCCAGGACCTGGATCTTCCTTGGCCTGTCAGGATTGGCAACTGGCGCCTCCTGGCTCTGCTACTACCGGGCACTCAAGCTCGGCGATGCATCGCGTGTCGCGCCGATCGACAAGCTGTCGATCGTCTTCGTCGCTGTCTTTGCCGTTCTCTTTCTCGGTGAAAAGCTGAGCCTCGGCGCCTGGGCCGGCATCGCGATGATCGGTGCCGGCACGATCATGGTGGCCGTTTTCTAAAAGCCCATCCACACGCGAATCGGATTGGTCGGATCGAGCAGCAGCTTGATTGCCAGTGCCAGGCAAGTGACGATCAGCAATGGCTTGATCAGCTTGGCACCGCTTTTCATGGCAAAGCGCGAGCCGAGCTGGGCACCGAGGAACTGGCCGACGCCCATCATCAGGCCGATTTTCCACAAGACGACGCCGCCGACCATGAAGACGATGAAGGCGCCGACATTAGAGCCGAGATTGAGCAGCTTGGTATGGGCGGTCGCCTTCAGTACGCCAAAGCCGGCCAGCGAGACGAAGGCGAGCATGAAGAAGGAACCGGTGCCGGGCCCGAAGACGCCGTCATAGAGGCCGATCAGCGGCACGAAGGTCAGGCCGAACAGAAAAGGCGTGATGCGCTGGTGGCGATCGTCGTCCGACAGGTTTGGCTTCAGGGCGAAATAGAGGGCGATCGCCACCAGAAGGAATGGCATCAGCCCCCGCAACACGCTTCCCGGCACCACGGTTGCGATCAGGGCGCCGATCGCGCCACCTGCCACCGCCATGACCGACATCGGCAATTGTTTCTGCAGGTCGACATGCCCCTTGCGAGCGTATGCGATCGTCGCGGACCCTGCGCCGAACATAGATTGCAGCTTGTTGGTGCCCAGCGTTTCCAGCGGCGGGATGCCGACGATCAGCATCGCAGGGATGGTGATCAGCCCGCCGCCGCCGGCGATCGAATCAACGAAGCCGGCGATAAAGGCTGCGACAAAAAGCAGAAGGAGGAGGTTGAAGGCGAGATCGGCCACGAGTCACTCGATGTCAGTGGAGGGGGGAGCCCCTGTGTGGATGGTTGGCAGGCAGATGGACAGGGGCGCAGGACTTGTGCACCGAGTCTTGACCGGGAGCAACTCCACCTGCTGTGTTTGTGCTTCCACTGGTCGCGCAACTGTGAACTGGCGCATCTTCCACACGAAGCGGCGCAAACCGGTTTGACCCTGCAAGCCTGCTTCGATAAAGCTCTATTCCATGTGCGACGGCGCCTGTTCGACAGGCTGGAAATAGTCCGGTGCGGCTGACCCAATCAGGGGGCCAATTCCGGAGCTGTCCCAAAGGCCATAGAGCAGTTTCATCGCTGTTCTGGCGCTTCGTACATAGTGAAAAATACGAAGCAGGGAGGCCGGAATTCATGGCTGAAAAACTTGGAATCATGGTCTGCGGCCATGGCAGTCGCAATCAGAACGCAGCGCGCGAGTTCGCGATCATCTCGGAAGCGCTACGGGCGCGCAATCCCGACATGCCGGTTGAATACGGCTATCTCGAATTCTGCAATCCGGTGATCGCCGAGGGCCTCGACCGGCTGCGCGCCGCCGGTGTCACGCGGGTGCTTGCCGTGCCCGGCATGCTGTTTGCCGCCGGCCACGCGAAGAACGACATTCCCTCGGTCCTTAATACCTATCAGGCGCAGAACCCGGGCATGGTGATCAACTATGGTCGCGAACTGGGCATCGACCTGAAGATGATCCGCGCTGCCGGCGATCGCATCCAGGAAGCGGTCGATCAAGCCAATGCCGAGCTCGGCTTCGTCGACAAGCATGACACCTTGCTGATGGTGGTTGGACGCGGTTCGTCCGATCCCGACGCCAATTCCAACGCGACCAAGGTGATGCGCATGCTCTGGGAAGGTATGGGCTTCGGCTGGGGCGAGACCTGCTATTCCGGCGTGACCTTCCCGCTGGTCGAGCCGGGCCTGACCCATGCCGCCAAGCTTGGCTACAAGCGCATCATCGTCTTCCCCTACTTCCTGTTCACCGGCGTGCTGGTCAAGCGCATCTACAGCTACACGGACGAGGTCGCAGCCCGCCATCCGGAGATCCAGTTCGTCAAGGCGAGCTATCTCAACGATCATCCTCTGGTGCTCGACACTTTCCAGGACCGGGTCAAGGAGATCCTCGAGGGTGCTGCGGTGATGAATTGCCAGATGTGCAAGTACCGCGAGCAGGTTCTCGGTTTCGAAGCCGATATCGGCCAACCGCAGGAGAGCCATCACCACCATGTCGAAGGGATCGGCGGCGGTATGGAAGACTGTCCGTGCAAGGGCGACTGCGATGCGTCATGCCGCGAGGAGGATTTCTGCCGCGAGCATGGCCTGCCTTGGACTCCAGTGCACAGCCATGCGGAGCCGGCACCGCTTGAGCCGGCCTTCGACTACGGAGCCTCGACCTTGCTGGGTGGGAAATACGGTCATCTGCTCAATGCGGCGCCTGACGCCGAACTCGAGGCGGTGATGAATGCACCGTCGAGCGGCAAAATGGCCGTGCATGAGCACGGACCGGATTGCGGTTGCGGCCATGACCACGGCCACGGCCACGATCATGACCACGCGCACCACCACGATCATGACCATAATGATCACGACCACGGCCATTCTCCCGGCCATTCTCACGGGCATGACCACGGCCACTCGCATGATCATGGCCATGATCATCACCACGCGCCTTATCCGCATGCCGACCATCCGCTTGGCCCGAAGTCGATGCAGAAGAAGAAATAATGGCCCTGTTCGATCGCATCCTGATTGTCGACTGGTCCGGCGCTGGCGCGCCGGTCAAGGGGGCCAATTCGATCTGGGCCTGCCTTGCGACACGCAAGGGCGATCAGGTGCGTCTCGACTGGCTGGAGAATTTCTCCACCCGTCATGCCTTCATGCAGCGGCTTTCGGTGATCGTGGACGAGGCGCTTGCGGCCGGCGAACGGCTGCTGTGCGGCTTCGACTTTGCCTTCGGCTATCCGGCTGGAACGGCCGAGCGGTTGACGGGCAGGGCCGACTGGCGGGCGCTGTGGCGCAAGATTGCCGATGAAATCGAAGACGGCCCGGACAACGCCAACAACCGGTTCCAGCTGGCTTCGGACTGGAACCGCGACTATTTTGCCGATGCGCCCCGCTTCTGGGGTCGTCCACAGGGACATAGCTACACGCATCTGAGCGACAAGAAACCGGTCGCGCCTGTCGATGCGCCACGGGTGTTTCGTCTGGCAGAGGCCCATGCCAAGGGCGCAAAATCGGTCTGGCAGCTCGCCTATGCCGGTTCGGTCGGAAGCCAGTCGCTGTTGGGGATCGCCCGTCTCTCGCGTTTCATCGATGACAGCGGCTTTGCCGATCGCATCGCGGTCTGGCCGTTCGAAACCGGTTTTTCTGCTGAGTCTGGCAAGCCTGTCGTCTTTGCCGAAATCTATCCCTCGCTGTTTTCTCTGGCCGATGGCGCAGAGGGTGTCCGGGATGCGCTGCAGGTTTCGACTGTGGCCGAGGCGTTTTCGCGCTTTGATACCGCCGGTGTTCTCGGGCAGCTATTTATGGCGCCGGATATGCTGTCGGCTGGCGAGACGGATCAGGTGCTGCGGGAAGAGGGCTGGGTGCTGGGGATCGGGCATCACGCTTTGGCGGTGGAGGGAGCTGCCCCCCTCTGGCCTGCCGGCCATCTCCCTCACAAAGGGATAGATCAGAATGCCGTTGCCACAAGCCGCAGCGTGCCGCTTCCTGCGGTCTCCTTCCGTGTGGGGGAGATGTCACTCAGTGACAGAGGGGGGTATGGCCCGAACGCATCCCTCGACTACATCCGCGACCCCGCCGAGATCTATCGCCAGTCCTTTTCGACAATCCGCCGCGAAGTGGATTTATCGCGTTTTTCCAATGGTCTGGATGATCTTGCTGTCAGATTGATTCATGCCTGTGGCATGGTCGATCTGGTCGACGACATTGCCTTTTCGGACGGTGCATTCGATGCCGGTGTGGCGGCACTTGCGGGTGGTGCGCCGGTACTGGTCGATGTCGAAATGGTCCGCCACGGCATCATCCGCCGACTGCTGCCGGCCGACAACGATGTGATTTGCCTGCTCAACGATGATCGCGTGCGGCCGAAGGCCGAAGAGATCGGCAATACCCGTTCGGCCGCCCAGGTCGATCTCTGGGACGAGCATCTCTCAGGCGCAGTGGTTGCAATCGGCAATGCGCCGACGGCGCTGTTTCGGCTGCTGGAGCGGATCGACGCCGGTGCGCCGAAGCCGGCTTTGATCCTCGGCATGCCAGTTGGCTTCGTCGGAGCGGCGGAAAGCAAGGATGCCTTGATCGCCGATAGTCGCGGCATCCCCTATATTGCCGTGCGCGGCCGTCGCGGCGGGTCGGCGATGGCCTCTGCAGCGGTCAATGCGCTTGCCGGAGGGCTTGGCACCAATGTCTGATCTGCAGCAACCCTGGCTGACTATTATCGGCATTGGCGACAACGGCCTGGAAAGCTTGACGCCGGAAGCGCAGTCGTATGTCTGGCAGGCCGAAACGCTGGTGCTGGGAGAACGGCTTGATGCGGTGATCGACGGCAGCTCGCTGCCGGAACTGAAACGCATCCTGACCTGGGGTGCGGGGTTCCGCGAAACGCTGGCCGAAATCCTCAAGCTGCGCGGCTCGCCGGTCACGGTGCTGGCCACCGGCGATCCGATGCATTTCGGCATTGGTGCTACGCTTCGCCGGCATGTGGCTGCCGAAGAGATGTATGTCCTGCCGAGCCCTTCTGCCTTTTCGCTGGCGGCTGCCCGGCTCGGATGGCCGCTGCAGTCGGTGACGCAGATCTCGCTGCATGGCCGGCCGCTGGCCTTTCTCCATCGCCATGTGCTGCCGCGGGCGCGCATCCTGGCGCTGACCTCGGATGCCGCGACCATCGAACAGGCTTCGGCGCTCCTGGTGCATCGCGGCTTTGGCAATTCGATCCTGCATGTGCTCGAGCATATGGGCGGCGGGACGGAGCGCGTCGTGACGCTGACGGCGCGCCAGATCCTCGAACATCAGCCGGAATTTTCCGATTTCAACACGCTGGCCATCGATTGCGCTTCCGATGGACCGCTGTTGTCGCCGGTCTCGGGCCTTCCCGACGAAGCTTTCCGGCATGACGGACAACTGACCAAGCGCGAGATCCGCGCCGTGACGCTGTCGCAGCTCTCGCCCTTTCCCAATGCCATGCTCTGGGATGTCGGTGCCGGTTGCGGATCGATCGCGATCGAATGGATGCGCGCCGGCATGGGGACGCGAGCGGTCGCGATCGAAGCCAAGCCGGAACGGGTGGCAATGATCCGCGAAAATGCCGAAAAACTCGGCGTGCCCGATCTCGACATTGTCGAGGGAGAAGCCCCGACGGCTCTTGCTGGATTGCGCCGACCGGATGCCGTTTTCATCGGTGGTGGAATTACCGGCGAGGGCGTGTTCGAGGCCTGTTGGCAGGCGCTCGGCCCTGGTGGCTGGCTGGTCGCCAATGCCGTGACCATCGAGGGCGAGGCAAAACTTGCCGAGTTGCGCGGCATTCACGGCGGCGACCTGATCCGCATCCAGGTGTCGCGGGCAGCGCCGGTCGGACGCTATTGCGGCTGGAAATCGCTGATGCCGGTGACGATCTGGACCGCGACCAAGGAGGAGGAACAATGACCGGAACACTCTACGGCCTCGGCCTTGGCCCCGGCGATCCGGAACTGCTGACGCTCAAGGCGCATCGCATCCTGACATCATGCCCTGTCGTTGCCTATCCGGCGCCCGACACTGGCCCGAGCTTTGCCCGGCAGATCGTTGCACCTTATCTGACTACGGCCCAGCTCGAGGTGCCGATCATTGTACCGATGCGGGTCGAGCGGTTTCCGGCGCAGGACATCTACAGCAAAACCGCCGAGGTTCTGGCACGGCATCTCGATGCCGGCGCCGATGTGGCGGTGCTGTGCGAAGGCGATCCGTTCTTCTACGGCTCCTTCATGTATCTGTTCGAGCGGCTGGCCGATCGCTATCCGACCGAGGTCGTGCCGGGCGTGTCGTCGATGATGGCGGCTGCTGCAGGCCTTGGGCGACCGCTCGCTGCGCGCAACGATGTGCTGACCGTGCTGCCCGGGCCGCTGGATGATGCGGCACTGGCGGACCGGATAGCTGCCTCCGGTGCTGTTGCAATCATCAAGATCGGCCGGCATTTTTCCCGCATCCGTTCCCTCATCGCCGACCTGGGGCTGACGGCGCAGGCGGGTTATGTCGAGCGCGTCAGCCTTGCCGAACAGCGGTTGATGCCGCTTGCCGAAGTGCCCGAGGATGTCGCACCGTATTTCTCGATGATCCTGATCTACAAGGGCGCGGAAACATGGCATCCGGCGCTGGCACGCCGGCTTGGCGCGGAGACAGTTCCTTGAGCGCTACCCTCCGCCCCGCAATTCTCGTGCTGAGCGACAGTGCAGCCGAGATTGGCCGCCGTATTGCCGTTCTGGTCGATGGCGAGCTGCATGGCGCGCGCGCGCGCGTCACCAATGCCGACCGGCATTTCGATACGGCGAAGGGCCATGTGCAGGCGCTGTTTGCCGAGGGGCGGCCGATCGTCGCGGTGATGGCATCCGGTGCGCTGATCCGAATGTTGGCTCCGGTGCTTTCGAGCAAGCAGTCCGAGCCGCCGGTGCTGGTGGTGTCCGAGGATGGCGCTTCGGTCGTACCGCTGCTCGGTGGCCATCATGGTGCCAACGATATGGCCCGCGTCATCGCGACCGGCCTTTCCGCCCACGCTGCAATCACCACTGCCGGCGATCTGAAGTTCGGCGTCGCACTTGACCAGCCGCCGGCCGGCTACCGGCTTGCCAATCCCGAAAACGCCAAGGCCGTGATGGCAGAGCTAGTGGCCGGATCGTCTGCAAGGCTTGCCGGCACGGCGCAATGGCTCATTCATTCCCGCATTCCTTTCGACAACGAGGCTCCTGTGACGCTGACTGTAACTGACAAAACCAACATTGCGGACGAACTGGAGCTGATCTACCACCCCAGGACGCTTGTGCTCGGCATGGGCTCCGAACGTCATGCCAAAACAGAGGAAGCGATTGCACTGGCGGAGCAGGCGCTGGCCAAGGGTGGGTTTGCTTCTGCCAGTCTGGCCGCTGTGTGTTCGATCGATGTGAAAGCCGACGAGGCAGCGATTCATGCCGTTGCCCGGCATTTCAACGTGCCGGCACGGTTCTTTACCGCAGCGGCGCTGGAGGCCGAAACGCCAAGACTGGCGAACCCGTCCGACGTGGTCTTTGCCGAGGTTGGCTGCCATGGCGTGGCCGAAGGTGCGGCACTTGCCGCAGTTGGTGCGAGCGGCGAACTGGTGGTCGAGAAGCTGAAGTCGAAGGGAGCGACGGCTGCAATCGCCCGTGCGAGCGAAGTGCTCGACCCGTCTGTATTCGGCCGGGCGCGCGGCCGGCTTTTCGTCGTCGGCATTGGACCCGGTTCGGATGGCTGGCGCTCGCCGGAAGTCTCTTCGATGGTCGCGGCATCGACCGATCTCGTCGGCTATTCGCTCTATCTCGATCTGCTCGGTCCACTTGCCGACGGCAAGACCCGGCATGATTTCGATCTCGGCAAGGAAGAAGCCCGCGTCGTACACGCCATGGAGCTTGCCGGTGAAGGCCGGGATGTTTCGCTGGTCTGCTCCGGCGATGCCGGCATCTATGCGATGGCGACGCTGGTCTTCGAACTGTTCGACAAGGGCGGCATCACCGATGCGGCCAGTCGTATCGAGGTTCAGGTTTCACCCGGCATTTCCGCTCTTCAGGCTGCCGCTGCCCGGATCGGTGCGCCGCTCGGCCATGACTTCTGCACCATTTCTCTGTCGGATCTTCTGACGCCGTGGGAGCATATCCAGCGGCGCGTCAAGGCGGCGGGTGAGGGCGACTTCGTTATTGCCTTCTACAATCCGGTGTCGATGAAACGCCGCACGCAGCTGGCCTATGCCCGCGACGAACTGCTGAAATACCGTCCCTTCGAAACGCCGGTGATCCTGGCCACCAATCTCGGCCGTCCGGGCGAGCAGGTGCGCACCGTTCCGCTCGGCGCGCTCAATGTGGATGACGTCGATATGCTCACCGTCGTGGTCGTCGGCTCGTCGGAAAGCCGCACCGTCACCACCGGCGACGGCAAGACCTGGGTCTACACGCCGCGCGGTTACTCGGGGAAGGTGGATACGGGCATGAAGGCTGGAACTTGATGCCACAGCACGCATCGCACGCAGCAAACACAATCTGAGGAAAACAGCATGACCGTCTATTTCATCGGCGCCGGACCGGGCGCACCCGACCTGATCACCGTGCGTGGCTTGCGACTGATCGAGCGCTGCCCGGTCTGCCTCTATGCCGGATCGCTGGTGCCCGAAGAAACGGTCAAATGCGCGCCGGATGGGGCTATCGTCAAGGATACGGCGCCGATGCATCTCGACGAGATCATCGCCGATATCGAGGCTGCCCATGCCCGCGGCGAGGATGTTGCTCGAGTGCATTCCGGCGATCCGTCGATCTACGGCGCGATTGCCGAACAGATGCGTCGGCTTGACGCGCTTGGCATTCCCTATGATGTGGTACCCGGCGTGCCGGCATTTGCCGCCACCGCCGCGCGGCTGAAGACCGAGCTGACGCTGCCGGAAATCGCCCAGACGATCATCATCACCCGCACTGAGATGAAGGCGTCGTCGATGCCGGAATTCGAGACGCTGGAGATCCTCGGCAAATCGCGGGCGACGCTTGCAATCCATCTGTCGATTCGCAACCTGCCGCATATCCGCGATACGCTGACGCCATACTATGGCGAGGATTGCCCGGTGGTTGTCGCCTACCGTTCGACCTGGCCGGACGAGTTGTTCATCCGCACGACGCTGAAGGACATGGCCGAGGACGTGCGCAAGGCGAAGCTGACCCGTACGGCCCTCATCATGGTTGGCCGGGTCTTCGGACACGTCGAGTTCCGCGACAGCGATCTCTACAATTCCGATTTCACCCATGTGCTGCGCAACGCCGGCAAGAAGAAAAAGTCTGCAAAGCCTGCCGTCTGACCGATTGCTGTAAACATTGCCTGAGCACGAGGACGAGGGCGAGGGCGCGTGAGAGGAGAGGTCTTGATGTCCGATGATACCAGTATTCACGTCGGCAGTTGCCGCTGTAGCCAGGTGCAACTGAAGGTCCGCGGCAAGCCGCTAATGACCATGGCCTGTCATTGCGCCGGCTGCCAGAAGATGACGGCCAGTGCCTTTTCGCTGAGCGCGCTTTATCCGCTCGATGCGGTCGAGGTTCATGGTCTTCAACCGGTCATCGGTGGCATGCACGGTGATCTGCATCACAATTTCTGCCCGCATTGCCTCAGCTGGATCTTCACCCGCGGCAAGATGTTCGGGCCGATGATCAATGTGCGCGTAACCATGCTCGACAATGCAGCCGAGCTTGCGCCCTTCATCGAAACCTGCGCCGACGAAAAGCTACCCTGGGTAACCACACCAGCCGTGCACAGCTATAACAAGTTTCCACCGATGGAGGCGTTTCCGCAGTTGTTGCAGGAATATGCCAGCGCCGGCGTCTGAGCATTTTTGCACATTCTGTGCGCCCGGCTATCCGCGTACCGTTCGTGCCTTGAACCGCCAACGCTCGTCGGCTAAGCCGGATAGATTGCGGCGGGTGATCTGCCGCATCCTTTCTCAGATACGATGGCGGCACTTTTCATGCACAAGGTCATTTTCGATACGGATCCGGGCGTCGACGACGCGATGGCGCTGCTCTTTCTCCATCACCATCCGGAGATCGACCTGATCGGTATCACCAGCGTTTTCGGCAATGCGACGATCGAGACCACGACGCGCAATGCGCTGTTCCTCAAGCGCGAATGGCAGATCGATGCACCGGTCGCCAGAGGTGCCGGAGAAACCTTCATTCCGCATCGCGTGACGCATGCGCCGCCGACCTTCATCCATGGCGATGACGGGCTCGGCAATATCGGTGTGCCCGAAGTGACCGACATTCAGCCGGATCCGCGTCCGGCGCATCGTTTCATCGTCGACATGGTGCGCGCCCATCCGGGAGAGGTGACGCTGGTCGCTGTCGGCCGGATGACCAATCTTGCCAATGCGCTGAAGGAAGATCCCGAGATCGTTTCGCTGGTCAAGGAAGTCGTCATCATGGGCGGCGCCTTCGACACCAATGGCAATGTCACGCCGGCGGCTGAAGCCAATATCCATGGCGACCCGGAAGCGGCCGACATCGTCATGACCGCGACATGGCCGGTCGTCGTCGTTGGCCTCGATGTGACGCTGAAGACGGTGATGACCCGACAGGCGCTCGCCGATATCCGCGATGCCGCCGGCAAGCGGGCGCAATTGCTGTTCGACCTGTCGCAGTTCTATATCAAGTTCTACGAGGGGCGTGTTCAGGACGGCATGGTCGTGCATGACAGCTGCGCCTGCGTCTATGTCGTGGCGCCGGAACTCTTCACCACACGCTCCGGCCCGATCCGTGTCGTTTGCGGCGGCATTGCCGATGGCCAGACGATCCAGAAGCCCGACGGCAAGGGATTTGGCCCGTCCGACTGGGATGGCGATCTGCCGAGCCAGAAGGTCTGCGTCGATGTCGACGCTGATGCCGTGTTGAAGCTGATCCACGACACGATCGTTGCGATCAAGGAAGACTGAGCCCCACTTTCTCGTTTCACGGATGCGCCCCGTCCCTGTCCGGGGCGTTTCTGCTGCTGGCCTCAGCGTTGCGCCTGATCCAATCGTGGTGTGCCGACCTTGAACCAGGCCTTGGCGATCTTGCCATCGGCTATTTCGTAGATGCAGATCACATCCACTTTGCCGGTGCCCTCGGGAAAGGTGCGCCTTACGGTTTCGTGGTCGACCACGAGATTGCCGGTAACGGACCGGTACAGCAGCTTGCCAAACAGGTTGGGCTCCTTGAAGCGCTCGACATGGCGCGCGCGGATCTCGTCTGCGCCATGCGCCAGCTGTGTGTCGGGAAAAGCATAGTAGGCGCAATCCTCGGCCCACCACTGCATGAAGCTCTCTATGTCGCGGGCATTGTAAGCCTCGAGCTGCATCTGCACCGGATAGGCAGCCTCCGCCAACTCAATGTCTGTCATGAAAACTCCTGAAGAATACGACGGTTTTAACTGTGATCTTTGCGCCTAATCGCGCTCCAGCATGATCACCGGCAGGCCAAGGCTGCGGGCGGCGATGATCTTGGCATAACCGGCCGGACCGCCGGAATTGCGGGCGACCAGATGCGTGATGCCGTGGGCGGTCATGAGGTCAGATTCCTGCGAGGGATCGCTTGCCGGTTTGCCAAGGATGACAGCGTAGTCGAAAAAGCCGAGCGGTTTGTCCGGCGCATCCACCATGCGAACAATGAAGCGGCAATCGGTGCGTTGCTTGAAGGCGTCGAGATATTGCCGGCCGAGCGCGAGCAAGACGGTGGCGCCGGAGGGCAGGAGGTCTGCCGCCTGCTCCAGTGTCGAGACCGGACGCCAGCGATCGCCCGGCTGTTTCTGCCAGCGCGGTCGGACGATTTGCTCCAGTGTCACGCCGGTTTCTGCCGATGCCTTGATGGCGTTTTCGGAGATGCGCCTGGCGAAGGGGTGGGTCGCATCGATGATACGGGTGAAGGTGTTTTCGCGCAGATAGGTCGCCAGTCCCTCCGCACCGCCAAAGCCACCGATGCGGATCTCTCCAGCCGGCAGGATAGGATCGAGGGTCCGGCCAGCGAGCGATGTCGTCACGGCATGTCCGTCTTCCACCAGTTTTTGCGCGAGTTCGCGGGCCTCCGCGGTGCCGCCCAGGATCAGGATCTTCTGATGGACTGCAGTCGGTCCGTCGCTTCGTGTTTCATTGGGCATGGGCAATAATATTTCCCTTGCGATCAATGACGATGACATCCACTTCGATCGGTGCGCCACGCAGGACCTCGAGCGCATTGACGCGCGCCGCCTGGGCAATCGGAAGCGAGATGTCGACATGGTTTTCTGTCATGATTTCATGTACTTCAAGTGCCGTATTGGCGATTTGAATCTGATCTTTGATGTTTTGCGATAAAATATTACTGCAAGGCAATGATAAGAAATAGTTATTGTCGATTTGGCTGCGTGATGAATGCAGATCCAGCGCGCCCTGCGCGAGCTTGGCCATCTTGGCGAAACCTCCGGCAATGGTCAGGCGTTGCACCGGGTGCACGCGCAAGTATTTGAGCAGTCCACCGGCGAAATCGCCCATGTCGAGCAGTGCCCCATCAGGCAGTTGGTGAAAGGCCTGGGCTGCCTTTTCCGAGGTTGAGCCGGTCGCGCCCAGCACATGGGTCAGGCCTTCGGCGCGGGCGACGTCGATGCCGCGATGGATGGAGTGGATCCAGGCCGCGCACGAAAATGGATGCACGATGCCGGTGGTGCCGAGAATGGAAATGCCGCCGATTATGCCGAGGCGCGGGTTCCACGTCTTCTCGGCCAGCACGTCGCCGCCGGGAACGGAAATTGTGATCTCAAGATCTGGCGAAATGCCGTGCGCTGCACAGAGCGCCTCGACCTCGGCCGTCATCATCTGGCGGGGCACCGGATTGATCGCGGCCTGACCGGGCGAAATCGGCAGGCCCGCCTTGGTCACGGTGCCGACACCGTCGCCCGCCACAAAGACGATGCCGCTTCCGGGATTTGTCCGGCGGAGTTTAGCCACTACGGTGGCGCCATGGGTCACATCCGGATCATCGCCCGCATCCTTGACGATGCCCGCATAGGCAGCGTCACCATCCATGCCCTCGGTTGCCAGCGCGAAGGCCGGCGTCTCTCCGCGCGGCAGGGTGATCGAAACCGGGTCGGGGAATTCTCCGGTCAGAAGTGCGGTCAGGGCGGCCTTGGTCGCCGCCGTGGCGCAAGCGCCCGTGGTCCATCCCTTGCGAAGCGCCATGTCCGGTTTTTCAAGGCGCAGGTCGTCCGCCTCGGTCGGTGTGCTGGACGTGGTTTTGCTCGGCTCGTTCATAGCCCCCTTATAGGCGAGGCACGGGGCGACCGGAAGCGCCGAGTCCTTTGCCGCACATTGCATTTTTCGCCTCTCGGACATAGACCATGAGCATGAGTGAAACGACGCATATTTCCCTGCCTTCGAGCCTGCCGGCAATTCAGCCCGGTCATGTCTGGCTGGCCGGTGCGGGGCCGGGCGATCCCGGTCTTTTGACCCTGCTGGCCGCCAAGGCATTGAGCGAAGCAGACGTCATCGTGCATGACGCGCTGGTCAATGAGGAATGCCTGAAGCTGGCGCGCAGCGGCGCCACGCTCGAATATGCCGGAAAGCGCGGCGGCAAGCCGTCGGCCAAGCAGCGTGACATTTCGCTCCGCCTTGTCGAATTGGCAAAGTCGGGCCTGCGTGTCTTGCGGCTGAAGGGCGGCGATCCCTTCGTCTTCGGCCGGGGCGGCGAAGAAGCCCTGACACTGATCGAGCATGGCGTGCCGTTCCGCATCGTGCCGGGCATTACCGCCGGCATTGGTGGTCTGGCCTATGCCGGCATTCCGGTCACCCATCGCGAGATCAATCACGCGGTGACATTCCTGACCGGTCATGATTCGTCCGGCATTGTGCCGGACAGGATCGACTGGGAGGCGATCGGCCGCGGGTCTCCGGTGATCGTCATGTATATGGCGATGAAACATATGGGGCAGATTGCCGCCAATCTGATTTCTGCCGGTCGCTCGGCTGATGAACCGGTGGCGTTTGTCTGCGATGCGGCCACGCCGGCGCAGACCGTGCTGGAAACGACCCTTGGCCGTGCCGAGGCGGATATGCTGGCGGGTGGCATTGCACCGCCTGCGATCGTCGTCGTCGGCGAGGTCGTGCGCTTGCGTGCGTCGCTGGACTGGCTCGGCGCCCTGGACGGGCGGGTGCTGCAGCCTGATCCGTTCTCCGCGCAAGAGAGGAAAGACCGGGCATGAGCGGTCTGATGATCGCAGCCCCTGCGTCCGGTTCCGGCAAGACGGTGGTGACGCTCGGCCTGATGCGGGCCCTGAAGCGGCGTGGTCAGACGCTCGCGCCGGGCAAGGCGGGCCCTGACTACATCGATCCGGCATTTCATTCTGCAGCCAGCGGCGAGACGTGTTTCAATTTCGATCCCTGGGCCATGCGCCCCGACTTTCTGCTCGCACAGGCCGAAAGGCATGGTCGTGGCCGCCTGCTGTTGATCGAGGCGATGATGGGCCTGTTCGACGGTGCTTCCGATGGTTCCGGATCGGCGGGCGATCTGGCCGCATTGCTCGGCCTGCCGGTTGTGCTGGTGGTCGATTGCGCCAAGACTTCGCAATCGGTCGCGGCATTGGTCTCGGGTTTTGCCGCCTACCGCGCCGATGTCCGGGTGGCGGGCGTCATTCTTAACCGGGTCGGCAGCGATCGTCATGAGATGATGCTGCGCACCGCGCTCGACGCGATCCGCATGCCAGTGCTGGGCGCAATTCGCAGCGATGCAGGCCTTGCGCTTCCTGAACGCCATCTCGGCCTGGTGCAGGCGGGAGAGCATGGCGCACTCGAAAGCTTCGTCGGCCATGCGGCTGATGTGATGGAGCGCTGCTGCGATCTTGATCAACTGGTCGTTCTCGCTGGCCGGGCTCCCGGTCCTGCTGTATTACCTGTCGTCTCGTCTATTGCCCCGATCGGCCAGCACATCACGATTGCGCGGGACATGGCCTTTGCCTTTTCTTATGCGCACCTGATCGAAGGCTGGCGCGGGCAGGGTGCCGAAGTATCCTTCTTCTCGCCGCTGGCCGACGAGGCACCGTCGGCTGACGCCGATGCGGTCTATCTGCCCGGCGGCTATCCGGAACTGCATGCCGGAGCGCTCGCCCATGCATCCGGATTCAGAACCGGCATGCAGAGTGCCGCCCAACGTGGCGCACTAATTTACGGCGAATGCGGCGGCTACATGGTTCTCGGCGATGCGCTCGTTGATGGCGAGGGGGTCTCCCATTCGATGCTCGGCTTGTTGCCTCTGGTGACCAGCTATGCCGTTCGCAAGCGTCATCTCGGGTATCGGCGTCTGACGTCGCTTCAACCGGATCTGTTTTCCGTGCCGTTGACCGCGCATGAATTCCACTACTCGACAGTGGTGTCGGAGGGTGCGGCCGATCGCCTGTTCGCGGCCGAGGATGCGCTGGGAGAAGCACTCGGCGTCGCCGGCCTTCGGCGCGGCAACGTGTTCGGCTCCTACATGCATCTGGTCGATATCGCGGAGACCGGCGCATGAGCGGCCCGATCCAGCATGGCGGTGGCCTGGCAGCGGCGGCTGCCATCTACGGTGGAGAGCCGAAGGACTGGCTCGATCTGTCGACCGGCATCAATCCATGCCCGCCGCCTCTGCCGGCGATCGCCGATCGGGCCTGGCACCGGCTGCCGGATCGCGAATTGGAATCTTCTGCGCGCACGGCGGCGCGGGGATTTTACGGGTCAGGCGATCGGCTGCCATTGCCGGTGCCCGGCACCCAGTCTGCCATCCAGCTTCTGCCGCGCCTTGTCGAGCCATCGAGACGGGTGGCGATCTTTTCACCGACTTACGGCGAATATCGCCGTGCCTTCGAACTTGCCGGCTTTGCCGTCGATCCTGTCACGTCGCTGGAAGAGATCGATGCCCGCCATGGCATGGTCGTTGTGGTCAATCCCAATAATCCCGACGGTCGGGTGTTTACGCCTATAGAGCTTGCGCCCCTGGTCGAGCGTCTGCGTGAGACTGGGGCCGTGCTGGTCGTGGACGAGGCCTTTGGCGAAAGTTGCGCCGAAATCAGCATTGCGGGAACTGCCGAGCCGCATGTGATCGTCTTCCGCTCCTTCGGCAAGTTCTTCGGCATGGCGGGTATCCGTCTCGGATTTGTCATTGCGGATGAAAGCATCATGGATCGGTTGGCAGACTGGCTCGGTCCCTGGGCCGTTTCGGGACCTGCGCTCAGCATTGCAACCGAACTCTTTTCGACGGACCGACGGGTGATCATGGATCGCATCGACGAACGCCGCGCCGGCCTCGACCGGGTCTTGTCCGCGCATGGTCTGAAAAGCCGCGGCGCCGTTGGGCTGTTTGCGCTGGTGGAAGATGACCGTGTGCCGGATCTGCACGCGCATCTCTGCCGGCACCACATCCTGACCCGCAAATTCGACTATGCACCGAACTGGCTGCGTTTCGGTCTTGCACCGGATCGGGGTTGCGATCTTCGCCTGAGCAAGGCGCTGGATCTCTGGCGGGCGGGTTCGACATGATGCATCTGCTGACGCTCTGTGTGGCGATCGGGCTTGATCGGGTGATTGGCGATCCGCCGGCCCTGTGGTCGCGCCTGCCGCACCCGGTGGTGCTGTTCGGTGCTGCGATCAGTTATCTGGAAAAACATCTGAACACTGCCCGCTTCACGCCGGAGGGTCGGCGGTTGAACGGCGTGTTGTCCATCCTGCTTCTGCTGTTTGCCTCGGTGTTGGCTGGGGCTGTTCTGTCTTCGCTCTTTCACTTTTTCGGGCTTGCCGGTTTGGCTTTCGAAGCGGTCGTTGCCGCCGTGTTCATCGCCCAAAAAAGTCTTGGAGATCACGTTCAGGCTGTCGCGCGCGGATTGAAACAGGACGGGGTGGACGGTGGGCGGCAGGCGGTGTCGATGATCGTCGGGCGCGATCCGAAGACACTCGACGGTCCGGGTGTTTGCCGGGCTGCGATCGAGAGCCTGTCGGAAAACTTTGCCGATGGCGTGGTGGCGCCGGTGTTCTGGTATGCGATTGCCGGCCTTCCCGGGCTTTTGGCCTACAAGATGCTGAACACCGCCGATTCGATGATCGGCCACAAGAACGAGCGCTATATCGATTTCGGCTGGGCTTCGGCGCGGCTGGACGATCTGGCCAACTGGCCGGCTGCGCGGATCTCGGCGCTGCTGATTGCGCTTGCGGCCTGGTTGCGTCTTGGCTGGGATGCTGGCCGGATGTCGCTCTCGGCGGCGCTGCGCGATCATGGGCTGCATCGTTCGCCCAATTCCGGCTGGCCGGAGGCGGCGATGGCAGGCGCACTCGGTCTGCAACTGGCCGGCCCGCGCATTTATGGCGGCGTGCGTGTCAGCGAGCCAATGATGCATGCCGCCGGTCGCAGCGATGCCGACCATCGGGATATCACCCGCGGCGTGAAGGTTTTTTATGCGGCCTGCGACCTTCTACTGGCGTTCACAGTCTTTGCCTTGCTGCTGGCCGCACTTTGATGGCCTGTCTCCGCTGAGTTCCCGTCAGACCTTTTATGGTGTCTGTCGGCCGGAAATCGTATCTTCATTTCTCCATTCTAGGCTGCCTTCAGGTTCAAACCAGATCATCGGGGGATGCTATGCGTGGGTTTTTATTTGCCGCAATGCTTTGCGGATTGTTGGCGGTACCGCTGACAGCCGAAGCCAGTTCTGTCGTCGCGCGTGTCAGCATCTCGAAGCAGACAATGACGGTGACGGAAAACGGCGTGGTGAAATACCGCTGGAAGGTTTCGACGGCGCGCTCCGGCTACGTGACGCCAACCGGCAGCTACAGTGCCAAATGGGCGTCGAAAAATCATCGCTCGCGCAAATATGACAATGCACCGATGCCCTATGCGATTTTCTACAATGGCGGCTATGCCGTGCATGCGACCTTTGATCTGAAGCGTCTCGGGCGCCCGGCCTCGCATGGATGCGTGCGGCTACATCCCGACAATGCCGCCGTGTTCTTCTCGATGGCCCAGACCAGGGGTCTGCGCAATACCCGGATCGTGATCGCGCGGTAATTCAAGGTCGATGATGGGTGCGGCTAGGCCTTAATCGATGCCGGCTGCGTCGCGCAGACGATCGCTATTGGGCACGATGACGTGGCGGTTGTTCTCGATGACGATGACGCCGTCCTTGCGCAACTTGGTCATCTGGCGGCTGACCGTCTCGATGGTGAGGCCAAGGAAGTCGGCGATATCGGCCCGTGATAGCGGCAAGTCGAAGGTCGCGGCGTCTGCATTCTCGGGGTCGATATGGGTGGCGATCAGGTAGAGGAAGCTAGCGACCTTTTCCTGAGCCGTCTTGCGGCCAAGAGTCAGCATCCAGTCGCGGGCCTCGTCGAGTTCCTTCAGCGCCTGGGCATGAAGCATGCGTTCCATGTGCGGGACGTCGCCGACCATGCGGTCGATGACGTGGCGCGGAAAGGTACAGATTTCCGTGTCGGTCGCAGCTTCCGCAGTGATCGAGCTTTCACCCTGGAACGGCCTGCCGAGAAAATCCGGGGCAAATTGCAATCCGACGATCTGCTGGCGTCCATCCGCCATCATCTTCGACAGCTTGATGACGCCTTTCAGGATGTTGCCGTAACTGCCGACCGACTCGCCCTGGCCGATGATCTCGTTGCCGGCCTCGATACGCCTGCGGATGGAGTGGCGGTTGAGTTCCACCATCTGTGCAGCAGACAGGACAGAACAGAGGCCACCCTGGCGGGATTCGCAGTTCCGGCAGGCGGCCGGGGTTTCACAGTCGGGCCTTGGCTTTTGTAACGTGTCCATCATCATGCCGTCCTGCAAATACCCTTGGTTCTACGTCTTACGCCGCTCGCGTCGCGGTGCTCGACCGAAAAACTTCCGCTCAACTCTAGGCCGAATATTCGGCCGGCGACTTGATCGAAGTCAAAGGAAGCGCGGTTTGCCGCAGTTATCCTTGGCTAAAATCAAGTCGATGCGGGGCCTCAACTCACCATGAAAAACAGTCTTCTTTCACGCTATTCCGGTGCCGTTCCACGCTATACGAGCTATCCGACGGCGCCACATTTTCATGAGGGGATCGACTGTGGCATTTATGCTCAGTGGCTGAGCTCACTGTCGGGTCGCGAGGATCTGTCTCTCTATATCCACATTCCCTATTGCGACCGGCTGTGCTGGTTCTGTGCCTGTCATACCAAGCACACACTGAAATATGAACCGATCGCCACCTATCTGGAATCGCTGAAGAAAGAGATCACCAAGGTGGGGTCATTGGTGTCCGGTGAGGCCAAAGTGTCGGCCGTGCATTTCGGCGGCGGCTCGCCGACCATGGTCCGGCCCGAAGATCTGATTTCGCTGATGGATTGTCTCAAAGGAGCCTTCAGCTTCGGTGAGCGCGTCGAGATCAGCGTCGAGATGGACCCGAACGATCTCGACGACAGCCGTTATGATGCCCTGGCTCAGATTGGCATGACACGTGCAAGCCTTGGTGTGCAGGACTTCGACCCGCGCGTGCAGGCCACAATCAACCGGCTGCAGTCCTTCGAGCAGACGAAGTCCGTTGTCGACGCGGTCCGTGCGCGCGGCGTGCATTCGGTCAATTGCGACATTCTCTACGGGTTGCCGCACCAGACGCTGGAAACGCTTGGCCGGACCGTTGACGATATCCTGTCGCTGGCACCGGATCGCATCGCGCTGTTCGGCTATGCCCATGTGCCATGGATGAAGAAGCACCAGACGATGATTCCAGAAGCGGCACTGCCGGGGCTTGGTGAACGCTTCGCGCAGATGACCACGGCCGCCGAAATGCTGCTGGCTGCAGGCTACGAGGCGATCGGCATCGATCACTTCGCCCTGCCGGGTGACAGCCTGGCGATCGCGTCGCGGGAAGGGCGGCTGCATCGTAATTTTCAGGGCTATACCGACGACGGCGCCAAGGCGCTGATCGGGCTCGGTGCCTCGTCGATCGGGCAATTGCCGCAGGGATATGTGCAGAACATGCCGGCGACCGGCGAATATCAGCGCATGGCTGACGGTGACGGACTTGCCGCCGTGCGCGGCATCGCGTTGTCGGACGAAGATCGCTTGCGTGCCAGGGTGATCGAGGAAATCATGTGCAGCTTTTCCGTGTCGTTTTCCGGGCTGAGGACAGATTTCGGCCCTCTGGCCGAGATGGTGATCGTCGAGGCACGGCAGTTTGCGGGGAGTAATCGCGACGGGATCTGCGAGATCGTCGAGGGCGAATTCCGGCTGACCGAAGCCGGCCGGCCCTTTGCCCGCACGGTTGCTGCGGTGTTCGACAGCTATCTGTCCAACGGCAAGGGACGTCATTCGATTGCTGTTTAGGCAACACTTCGACGCCAATTTTCATCCAGTCTTAAAACGGCCATTGGCTTTTAAGACTGTTTTCCCTATGTGGAACACAGAATTTGAGACATATGAGGTATTGGCGTGACCGCTACATTCGACAAAGTTGCCGACATCATTGCTGAAACCAGCGAAATCGATCGCGAGACGATCACGCAGGAAAGCCACACGATCGACGATCTCGGCATCGACAGCCTGGACTTCCTCGACATCGTCTTTGCGATCGACAAGGAATTCGGCATCAAGATCCCGCTCGAGCAGTGGACCCAGGAAGTCAACGAGGGCAAGGTCTCGACCGAGGAATACTTCGTTCTGAAGAACCTCTGTGCCAAGATCGACGAACTCAAGGCTGCCAAGGGCTGATCCGCCTTAACCGGCGGAGAACGTCATGCTGCTTGAATATTTCCTGATGATTGACAAGGTCGAGAGCGTGGATCTCGGCCTTGGTCGTTTGAAAGCCCGCTCGGTCGTGCCGATGGAAAGCCCCGTCTTCGAGGGTCATTTCCCCGGCATGCCGCTGGTGCCCGGCGTTCTTCTGATCGAAACCATGGCCCAGGCTTCCGGCCTGCTGCTGCTGGCGGTCAAGGACTTCGAGGCGATGCCGTTCCTGATGGCCGTCGATGGCGCCAAGATGCGAACCTTTGTCGAACCTGGCGCCGTGCTTGACATCGAGGCTGACCTGGAACACGACGGCTCCGGCTTTGCCGTGACCAAGGCGCGTATCACTTCCGAGGGCAAGAAGGTCTGCGATGCTCAGCTGAAGCTCAGAACCATGCCGTTCAGCGAGATTCCGCTTGCGCCGATCGTACGCAAGAGGGCCGAGGATATCGGTCTCATCGACGCGATTGCTGCAGCCCGCTGAGGGTTGCTTCCCGCCTTCGCGGGCAATCGCCTATTGACCTTGAGGCGTGGATCGGGAAAACCCGCTTTGGACGCTGGCCGTGGGGCCGGCGAAAGGATTGCATATGGTCAAGAATCCGAATGATGTGGTGATCACCGGCATTGGCATTGTCACATGCCATGGAACCGGCAAGGAGCCGCATATCGCGCTTTTGTCGTCACCGAAGGCACCGGATCCGGTGCTTGAGACGGAAAAGTTCAAGCCTTACGTGGTGCATCCGCTACCGGAGATCGACTGGTCGACCCAGATCGGTCGCAAGGATCAGCGGCAGATGGAAAACTGGCAGCGCCTCGGCGTGTTCGCTGCTGGACTTGCGCTTGACGATGCCGGTATGAAGGACGATGCCGACGCCTGCGGGTCGATGGACCTGATCGTGGCAGCAGGCGGTGGCGAACGTGACATCGCCGTCGACAGCCTGATCGTCGACGAAGCCTTGAAGCGCAATGATCGCGAAAAGCTCTTGATCGAGAAGCTGACGACCGAACTGCGCCCGACGCTGTTTCTGGCGCAGTTGTCCAACCTTCTGGCCGGCAACATTTCAATCGTGCACAAGGTCACCGGTTCATCGCGCACGTTCATGGGTGAGGAATCGGCCGGGATTTCGGCGATCGAAACGGCCTATGCCCGGATCAAGGCGGGTCAGTCGACCCATACCCTGGTCGGCGGCGCCTTCATTTCGGAGCGTCCGGACATCCTGCTTCTGGTCGAGGGCATCCGTGCCCACCAGACGGGTCCGTGGCTGCCGCTATGGTCGCGTGACGGCAGCGAGGGCGGTGGCATGGTCCTTGGTACGGTCGGCGCCTTCCTGGTGCTCGAATCGCGCGAACATGCCGAAGCCCGCGGCGCGCATATCTATAGTGTGCTCGATGCGGTCGAAGGTGATCGCGGCAATCGTGACGACGGTCGGTTCGAGGCACGAATGGCTCGTATCGCGCCCGAGGCCGATGCTCTCGATGCCGCACGGACGATCGTGTTTTCCGGTGCGTCCGGCATGGCCGAACTGTCGAGCCGTGAAAAAACTGCTTTGGAAGCGCGCTTCGGTGCGGCACCGGTGCGCGGATATGCCGGCTCGATCGGCCATTCGCTGGAAGCACAGTTTCCTGTCGGGCTGGCTCTTGCTGCGCTGTCGATCGACAGCGGCGCAATCGTGCCGGTGTTTGATGCCGAGCATGAGACCAAGCAGACGCAGCCTGCGACGCATGCTGTCGTGACGACGGTCGGTTATGTACGCGGCGAAGGCCTTGCCGTTCTTTCGGCGAATGCTTGAGGAGACTGGATCCATGTCTGACAACCGCTTCACCGACCATCTCGGACGCCCGATCATCGCCGTTACCGGTATGGGCGTCATCACCTCGCTTGGCCAGGGGCTTGCCGACAACTGGTCGGCGTTGACGTCCGGCACTTCGGGTATTCACAAGATCAAGCGTTTCGACACTGAAGGTCTGTCGACCCGGATTGCAGGCACGGTCGATTTCCTCGAGGTTCCGGCACCCAATTCCGTCGAGCGCTCCTATGCGATGGCGCGTGAAACCACGATCGAAGCGCTGGCCCAGGCCGGCATCGACGGTGATTTCAACGGTCCGCTGTTTCTCGCCGCTCCACCGGTCGAGCCGGAATGGCATGACCGTTTTGCGCTTGCCGACCGCGCGCCGCCGGCGTCCGAGCCGGGCGATGCCTATGTGCGTTTTCTGGCCGCCATGCGCACCAAGCCTGACCCGGTCTTCCTGGAAGCCGTGCAATTCGGCTCCATCTCCGAGCGTCTGGCCGATCGTTTCGGCACGCGTGGTCTGCCGGTGACGCTGTCGACGGCCTGTGCGTCCGGTGCTACCGCAATCCAGCTCGGTGTCGAAGCCATTCGCCAGGGCCGCACCACGCGGGCGCTGACGGTTGCCACCGACGGTTCGATCAGCCCGGAATCAGTCGTGCGTTTTGCGCTTCTGTCGGCTCTGTCGACCCACAACGATCCGCCGGAAAAGGCATCGAAGCCGTTCAGCAAGGAACGCGACGGCTTCGTCATCGCCGAAGGTGCAGCCACTCTGGTGCTGGAATCGCTGGAATCGGCGATTGCCCGCGGCGCAAAGGTGCTCGGCATCATGAAGGGTTGTGGCGAAAAGGCCGACCATTTCCACCGCACCCGGTCGTCACCGGATGGTGGTCCGGCGATCGCCACGATGAAGGCAGCGCTTGCCGATGCAGGCCTGTCGGAAGAGCAGGTCGGCTACATCAACGCGCATGGCACATCGACGCCGGAAAACGACAAGATGGAATATGGCGCCATGCTGTCGGTCTTCGGCGATCGTCTGAAGGATGGCATCCCGTGCTCGTCGAACAAGTCGATGATCGGCCATACGCTGACGGCGGCCGGTGCGGTCGAAGCGGTGTTCTCGATCCAGACCATGCTCACCGGCACGCTGCCACCGACGATCAACTACACCAATCCCGATCCGGCCATCGTGCTGGACGTGGTGCCGAATGTGAAGCGCGATGCCGATGTTTCGGCGGTTGCGTCGAACTCCTTCGGCTTTGGTGGCCAGAACGCAAGCCTTGTCATGACGCGGGAACCGGTCTAATCCGCCTCGCAACCCTGATAGACCTGAACTAACGCCCGCCGGGCGGGGAAAAATCCAATGCGCGCATTGCAACTCGTCGAAGACCGCAAGCTTGAAATCGTCGACCTGCCGGAGCCCGATGCTCCGGGTCCTGGTGAGGTCACGCTTCGGGTCAAGGCCGTGGCCCTCAACCATATCGATGTCTGGGGCTGGCGCGGCATGGCATTTGCCAAGCGCAAGATGCCGCTAGTGATCGGTGCGGAAGCCTCGGGCGTTGTCGAGGCAATCGGTCCGGGTGTCGGCAACATCCTGCCGGGACAACTCGCCGCCATCTACGGCGCGCGCACCTGCGGCCTGTGCAAGCCTTGCCGCGAAGGCCGTGACAATCTCTGCGAAAACGTCAGCGGTGTGCACGGTTTCCATCTCGACGGCTTTGCCCAGGAAAAGATCAACCTGCCGGCGCGTCTGCTGGTTCCGGCACCTCCGGGCGTCGATGCGATCGGCGCAGCCCTTGCCCCTGTCACCTTCGGCACGGTCGAGCACATGCTGTTTGACAATGCCAAGCTCGAACCGGGCGAAACCATTCTGATCCATGCAGGCGGTTCGGGCATCGGAACGGCAGCGATCCAGCTGGCGAAGAAGATCGGCTGTACGGTCATCACCACCGTCGGCTCCGACGACAAGATCGAACGTGCCAAGGCCCTGGGTGCCGATCACGTCATCAACTATCGCACCGAGCGCTTCGAAGGCGTGGTCCGCAAGATCACCAAGAAGAAGGGTGTCGACGTCGTGTTCGAGCATGTCGGCAAGGACACGTTTGCGGCCTCGATGTTCTGCCTGAAGCGCGGCGGCCGTCTGGTCACCTGCGGCTCGACGTCCGGTGTCTCCACCGATGTCAACCTGATGATGCTGTTCCAGCAGCAGCTGAAGTTGCTCGGCTCGTTCGGCTGCCGGATGGAAAACATGGCGGATGCGATGCAGAAGATGGCTCGCGGTCTCGTGCATCCGGTTATCGATACCGAAGTCACCTTCGACGATATCGACAAGGCGCTCGCCCGCATGGAAGGCCGCCAGGTGTTCGGCAAGATCCTCCTGAAGATGGATTGATCCATTGCGGATGATCATCACGCGTATCGTGCTCGCCTTGCGCAAGCTGTCCCAGTGGACGGTTGCGCAGGCAGCGTTCGGCTTTCTCAGCATGCTCAAGGTGCTGCCGGCCGATTCTGCGATCAATTTCGCCGATCGGCTGATGCGCGGGATCGGACCGAAGACCCGCCGGCATACGCTGATGATGGTCAACCTGCGCAATGCGTTTCCGGAGAAGTCCGAAGCCGAGCGCGAGACGATCGCGCTGGCAAGTTGGGGCCATATGGGCCGGCTTGCGGCCGAATACGTCTTTCTCGACCAGTTGTTCGATTACGATCCGGAAAAACCGGGTGAGGGGCGGATCGAAGTCTCAGGCGTGCCGATCTTCATGGAACTGCGCAATCAGCCGCGGCCGTTCATCGTTTTCACCGCCCATACCGCAAATTTTGAGCTCTTGCCGGTCGCAGGTGCCGCCTTCGGTCTGATGGTGACGGTGCTGTTCCGTCCGCCCAACAATCCCTATATCGCCGAAAAAGTGTTCGAGTTCCGTGCCAAGCGCATGGGCAAGCTGGTGCCATCGCATGCGGGTTCGTCCTTCGCGCTGGCGCGCCAGTTGGAGCAGGGCGGCGGCGTTGGCGTGCTGGTCGACCAGAAATTCACGCGCGGCGTGCAGACGCAGTTCTTCAATAATCCCGTGCAGACCAATCCACTTCTGGCCAAACTTGCCCGGCAGTTCGGCTGCGACATCTACCCTGCGCGCTGCATCCGTTTGCCCGACAATCGCTTCCGACTCGAGATCGAGCCGAAGATCGATCTGCCGGTTAATGACAAAGGCCAACTGGACGTGGCTGCAACCGCACAGCTGCTGAACGACAAGGTCGAAAGCTGGGTGAGAGAGTATCCGGAGCAGTGGCTCTGGTACCATGATCGCTGGAATATCAAGCACACGATCTGATGTGTTTCGCGGCGCCTGCGTGTATGTTTGTCAGCCGTCATATACCGTAACATTTTTTGGGCTGGAGCTTGAAGGCTACGCCCAGAGATTGAAGATGATGCAACCTCATGTTATCGCTCAAGTTGGAGTGAATGTGATGTGGTGGCTTGCCCATGTCACACGAGTAAATGAGGTGACGGCATGTCTTCAGGTCCATCGCGCGACAGCAATCTTCTTCCGCTGTTCGAAGCTGTTTCATTGAAGAACGTGCAATTGCAGCAGGCCATTCGCAGCGGCAATGACCGGCTGGTGGCGACGCTCGATCGAGAGCTTGATCCGCTCATCTGTGAAATGGTGGCGTATCGCGCCAGCGAGCCCGATGAAATCTACCTTCAGCTGAACCTTCTGACAAAACTCTTGCGCGAAGACGCCGACGATCGTTCCTGCGTCCTTCGCCATACCGCCCTGATGAGCATCCTGATCGAGCGCTATTTCGGACCGCGCGGCTTGGCCCGGCCAACCGGTGATGCCGTGGTCTCGATGCTCGATTCCAAACCGCAGCCCGCGTTTGGCGATGACGACATGCTTAACGAGGTGATCCTCAACAGTCTGCCAGACAGGGTCGCTGTGGTGACTCGGGACTATCGCTATCTGTTCGCCAATCCGGCGATGGCCGATATGCTGCGTACCCGTCCGATCGATATGATCGGTCGCAGTGTTTTTGAACTCGGCCTGCAACCGGATGCGTTTGTCGCGATGCGCGACGCGCTGGATCATGCATTCCGCGGCGAAAGCGGTGATTTTTCCAGTCGCTTCAACGGTGGAAATCATCTGGTATCAGCATTCCACGGCCGGTTCACGCCATTGCGCAACAGCCACGGTGTGATCAATGGTGCCGTGCTGACATTCAGCGACGCCAATGTCGGCGTCAACAATCTGGCTGCCTGAACGGCGTTCGGCGGTTAAACGGTCCAGCGCAGGTCGCCTCGGCCTTTGTCGCGCGGTTCAATTCACATCGAAGCCGCGTGCCTTGTCGCTCACGCCTGCCAGCAGGTGCTCGCGTTCAAATGCGATATGGCGCCGTATGCCTTCGAAGAAACCGCGCAGCATATAGCCGACCGCCTCCATGTTGACCGTATCGCCCGATCCCAGCCTGAGAAGCGCGTCGGTCAGTTCCTCGGCAAAACACTCGTCTTCGAAATGTTCGAATTTCAGTCGCTCGAGCGTCTGGGCGAGATGCGCCGGTGCGCCTTCGCTTGATTGCAGCTGCGGGAAGAGTACCGTTTCCTCGTAGTGATGCCCGCCCTTGATCAGCGGACCCAGCGCCTTTGCCGCATAGATGCATTTCTGCCGGTTGATGCTGGACGGCAACGAATCGGCGATCTCCTCCAGCTCCTTGCACAGCGACAGCTGCTCGCCGTGCGAGCGCTGCAGCCACGACAGGCTGCTTTCGCCACCGTCTGCAAGTTGTGGCGTGCCGCTGCGGAACTCGTCCGTGCGGACTGTGTGCGTGGTCGTTTTGGCTTGCATGTCGATCATCTCCAACGCGCCGTCCACGGCGGCCCCATTTCGCATGATGCCGCCGATCCGAGCCTCCCTGATCTTGTGGGGGAAAGGCGGCTTCCTCCGGTGTGTTGGCAAGGTTGGCCAATCCGCGCGAGATTGCCTTGACTTGGATCAAGGTGGCTTCGCCGCGTCAATGCGATGTCTGCAGACGATGCGGGAGGATTCTCCGTCTGGCGAAGACCCCGCAATTGAATCAGCAAGCCGTTGGGGGATTCCAACAATGAATTATACAATTGAAACCATGGGGATGGCGCTGCTCGCCTTCGCCGCGCTGCTCGGGGTGGCTTTTGCCCATGACAGCCTGTTTGCAGCCCATATGTGGGTTGCGTTCTTCGTGCTGGCAGGCGGCACGATCATCATGTTGCGGCGGATGAAATTTGCGCCGACGAATGGGGTCGTCACGGCGCCTTCCGCTCCGAAGTCCGAGTACTTTGACGAAGTCGTGCGCTACGGCGTGATCGCCACGGTATTCTGGGGCGTGGTCGGATTCCTCGTCGGCGTCGTTGCGGCGCTGCAGCTGGCCTATCCGGATCTCAACATCGAACCCTGGTTCAATTTCGGCCGGGTCCGTCCGCTGCATACCTCGGCGGTCATCTTCGCCTTCGGCGGCAATGCGCTGATCGCCACTTCCTTCCATGTGGTGCAGCGCACGTCGCGGGCACGTCTGTTTGGCGGCAATCTTGGCTGGTTCGTGTTCTGGGGCTACCAGTTCTTCATCGTCATGGCCGCAACAGGCTATCTGCTGGGCATTACCCAGGGCCGTGAATATGCCGAGCCTGAATGGTATGTCGATCTCTGGCTCACCGTCGTCTGGGTCGCCTATCTGATCACCTTCCTGGGCACGCTCCTGACCCGCAAGGAGAGCCACATCTACGTGGCCAACTGGTTCTATCTGGCTTTCATCGTCACGATCGCGATGCTGCATATCGTCAACAACCTGGCGATGCCGGTCTCGTTTCTCGGTGTGAAGAGCTATTCGGCCTTCTCAGGCGTGCAGGATGCGCTGACGCAGTGGTGGTACGGACACAATGCGGTCGGGTTCTTCCTGACGGCCGGCTTCCTTGGCATGATGTATTATTTCGTGCCGAAGCAGGCCAACCGTCCGGTCTATTCCTACCGCCTGTCGATCATCCACTTCTGGGCGCTGATCTTCATGTATATCTGGGCCGGCCCGCACCACCTGCACTACACGGCGCTGCCCGACTGGGCACAGACGCTCGGCATGGTGTTCTCGATCATGCTGTGGATGCCCTCCTGGGGCGGCATGATCAACGGCCTGATGACGCTTTCGGGCGCATGGGACAAGATCCGCACCGATCCGATCATCCGCATGATGGTCATCGCCATCGCCTTCTACGGCATGTCGACCTTCGAAGGTCCGATGATGTCGATCAAGGCGGTCAACTCGCTCAGCCACTATACCGAATGGACCATCGGTCACGTTCACTCCGGCGCACTCGGCTGGGTCGGCATGATCACCTTCGGTGCCATCTACTACCTGACACCGAAGCTGTGGAACCGCAACCGGCTGTACTCGATGCGTCTGGTCAACTGGCACTTCTGGCTCGCCACGCTCGGCATCGTCGTCTACGCCGCCGTTCTGTGGGTGGCCGGCATCCAGCAGGGGCTGATGTGGCGCGAGTACGACGAACAGGGCTTCCTGGTCTACTCGTTCGCTGAATCGGTCGCGGCCATGCACCCCTATTTCGTGCTGCGTGCCATTGGCGGTGCCATGTACCTGCTCGGCTCGCTGATCATGGCCTACAACGTCCTGATGACCATCCTCGGCTACGAGCGGCAGGAAGCACCGATCCCCGGATCCGTCGTTCCTGCTGTCGCGCAGCCGGCTGAATAAGAAGGAAGGCTCATATGTCTATTCTTGATAAACACGTCATCTTCGAGAAGAACGGGAGCCTTCTTCTCCTCGGTTCGCTGCTGGTGGTCACCATCGGCGGCATCGTGGAGATCGCGCCTCTGTTCTACCTCGAAAACACGATCGAAAAGGTCGAAGGCATGCGGCCCTATACGCCGCTGGAGCTGGCTGGTCGTAATATCTACATCCGCGAAGGCTGCTATGTCTGTCACAGCCAGATGATCCGCCCGTTCAAGGACGAGGTCGAACGCTACGGGCATTATTCGCTGGCGGCGGAATCGATGTATGACCATCCGTTCCAGTGGGGTTCGAAGCGTACCGGGCCGGATCTCGCCCGCGTCGGCGACCGCTATTCCAACGAATGGCACGTTCAGCATCTGAACGAGCCGCGCGACGTCGTGCCGGAATCGGTGATGCCGAGCTACTCGTACCTGAAGACGACGGTGCTCAAGGTGCCGGATGTCAGCATGGAACTGGTCGCCAACCGTCGGGTCGGCGTTCCGTATTCCGACGAGATGGTCGAGCAGGCATCCGCCGATCTTGCCGCCCAGGCGGATCCGAATGCCGACACCGAGGCGCTTCTGGCCCGCTATCCGAAAGCCAAGGTTGGCGATTTCGATGGTGATCCGGCCCGCTTAACGGAGCTGGACGCGCTTGTCGCCTATCTGCAGATGCTCGGCACGCTGGTCGATTTCTCCACCTATGACGACGCAACCGGTTATCGCTGAGGAGGGCATCATGGAAACCTATACGGCTTTGCGCCACTTCGCCGACAGCTGGGGGCTGCTCGCCATGGCTCTGTACTTCGTGGGCGTAGTCGTCTTCACGCTGCGTCCGGGTGCCAAGCGGCTGGCGGAAGAAGCAGCCAGCATCCCTCTCAAGGAGGATTGAAAAATGGCAGAAAAACACATTGACGAAATCAGTGGCGTCGAAACCACTGGCCATGAGTGGGACGGCATCCGGGAGCTGAACAATCCGATGCCCCGCTGGTGGGTCTATACGTTCTACGCGACCATCATCTGGGCCATCGGCTACATGGTCGCCTATCCGGCGATCCCGATGTTGACCGGGGCAACCAAAGGTCTGCTCGGCTATTCGAGCCGGGCCGAGGTTGTGGCGGAACTGGATAGTGCCAAGGCTGCCCAGTCGGTCTATCTCGACAAGATCACCACCTTGCCGTTGAACGAGATCGTTGCCGATCCGGGCTTGGCGCAGTTTGCCGTTGCCGGCGGTGCTGCGGCCTTCAAGGTCAACTGTGCCCCTTGCCATGGATCTGGGGCTGCCGGCGGTGCCGGTTATCCGAACCTCAACGATGATGACTGGCTGTGGGGCGGTGATCTCGAATCGCTGCACACCACGATTGCCCACGGCATTCGATACGACGGCGATGCCGACACCCGGATTTCCGAGATGCCGGCCTTTGCCGAGATCATCGAGCCGGAACAGGTGAAGCAGGTTGCCGCCTATGTCGTCAGCCTGACCGGCACGCCGTCGGATGCGGCGCTGGTCGAACCCGGGCGTCAGGTCTTTGTCGACAATTGCGCAGCTTGCCATGGTGAGGATGCCAAGGGCCTGCGCGATTTCGGTGCCCCGAATCTGGCTGACGCCATCTGGCTGAAAGCAGGAACGGAAGCGGGTATCGCCGCACAGATCCGCGCGCCCAAGCATGGCGTCATGCCCGGCTGGGGGACGCGCCTGGGTGACGCGACCGTCAAGCAGCTTACCGTCTATGTGCATTCGCTCGGCGGTGGCGAATAACGGACTGAGCCAAAGTCATAGCTCTATTGCAAGCCTGGCCGCATCCCCGGATGCGGCCTTTTTGCGTTTGCGGCTCTCGATCTGGCCGAGTTCCATGTCTTGCGACGCTTCGCCGCTGCTTGACTTAAGTCAAGGCGGACTGAGCGACCAGATGGGACAAGCAAGCATCAGAAACAGGTGCGGGTGCCACGAATATGCTTGCCGATCAGAATCAGGCCGCGAATGGGGGCGACGTCGAAAGGCATGACGCAGAGGCAGTGATGTCGGCCAAGCTGCGTGGTCCGCTTTACGAGGCGCGTAAGAAGATCTTTCCCAAGCGCGCCGAAGGCCAGTTTCGCCGTTTCAAATGGATCGTCATGGCGATCACGCTCGGCATCTACTACCTGACGCCGTGGCTGCGCTGGGATCGCGGCGCCTATGCGCCGGATCAGGCGGTGCTGATCGATCTCGCACACCGGCGTTTCTATTTCTTCTTCATCGAGATCTGGCCGCAGGAGTTCTTCTACGTTGCCGGCCTGCTGGTGATGGCCGGGTTCGGTCTGTTCCTGATCACCTCTGCCGTCGGTCGCGCCTGGTGTGGCTATACCTGTCCGCAGACGGTCTGGGTCGATCTGTTCCTTGTGGTCGAACGGTTTATCGAGGGTGATCGCAACGCCCGGATCAAGCTGGAAAGTGCGCCATGGAGCCTGTCGAAGATCTGGAAACGGGTTTCCAAGCATGCGATTTGGGTGCTGATCGGCGTGCTTACCGGAGGGGCCTGGATCTTCTATTTCGCCGATGCTCCGTCGCTCGCCATGGATTTTGTCACCGGACAAGCCGATTCCATTGCCTATATTACCGTCGCCGTCCTCACAGCTACGACTTATGTGTTCGGCGGGCTGATGCGCGAGCAGGTCTGCATCTACATGTGTCCGTGGCCACGCATCCAGGCGGCCATGCTCGACGAAAAATCGCTGGTCGTCACCTATAACGACTGGCGCGGCGAACCGCGCACGCGTCACGCCAAGAAGGCGGCCGCGGCCGGCGAGGTGGTTGGCGATTGCGTCGATTGCAATGCCTGCGTCGCCGTCTGTCCCATGGGCATCGACATCCGCGACGGACAGCAGCTGGAATGCATCACCTGCGCGCTGTGTATCGATGCCTGCGACGGGGTGATGGACAAGGTTGGCAAGCCGCGTGGCCTGATCGCCTATGCGACGCTGGAGGAATACCAGTCGAACATGGCGCTGGCGACGAATGGCGGAACCACGCCGATCGAACCGGCACGGGTGCGCAACGGCGATGGTTCGTTCAGCGACAAGGTTCGCCATTTCGACTGGCGGGTGATTTTCCGCCCGAGGACGCTGCTCTACATGTTTGTCTGGAGCGCCGTCGGCGTCGGCCTGATCGTCACGTTGCTCGGTCGTGACCGGCTGGAACTCAACGTCCTGCATGATCGGAACCCGCAATTCGTGCTGGAATCCGACGGCTCGATCCGCAACGGCTACACCATCCGGATCCTCAACATGATCGCCCAGCCGCGTGATATCATTGTCTCGCTGGAAGGCCTGCCTGACGCGGTGATGAAGATCAACGGCATCAACGAGGCGCCGGGCCGCTCGTTCACCGTTTCGGTCGAACCGGACGAGGCGACCACCCTGAAGGTCTTCGTGACCATGCCGGGCGACAAGATCGCCGGGGATGCCGAGAATGTTCAGTTCACTGCCAAGGACACTGCAAGCACCGAGCAGGATACCTACACCGCCGTCTTCAATGCCCCGGGAGCGAAGAAATGAGCCAGAAAACGATCAAGACCTTCACCTTCACGGGATGGCACATGCTGGGCGCCATGGTGCTTTTCTTCGGCACGATCATCACCGTGAATTTCACCATGGCCTATTTTGCCACCTCCACCTGGAGCGGACTGGTGGTGAAGAACACCTATGTCGCCAGCCAGCAGTTCAATGGCAA
Organism: Rhizobium sp. 18065; assembly: GCF_902706095.1. Classification (GTDB taxonomy): domain Bacteria; phylum Pseudomonadota; class Alphaproteobacteria; order Rhizobiales; family Rhizobiaceae; genus Allorhizobium. Next base: position 161,899 of record NZ_CACSJP010000002.1, on the reverse strand, counting down.
GACGACCGCCATCCGCGAGATGCTCGCGACCGGTATCAAGGGTACGCTGGAGGTCAATTCCACCCAGATCCGCTACCGCCTGATGCTGCCCGGCGACAAGCCGGTTGTGGCCGACAGCGTGACGGCACATTTCAAGCGGCCGGTCGGCGAACATCAGGATTTCCAACTGGTGCTGATACCGGCTGGCGACGGCCTCTATGTCGCAGAGCACGCGGTTCTTTCCGGCAACTGGATCGTCGAGATGATGGCCGTACAGGGTGGCAAGACCGTGATGCATGAGGCCAATCGCATCGCGATTGCAGGAGAATAGCCATGAGTTGCTGCGCTGCAGGGACCGAGGGTGCGCTTGAGATCGAGCGGGCAGGGCATGCTTTGCCGTCAGCGGACGAGATGAAGATGTCGAGCCGCGAGGTTGGGCCGGGGCTTTACCAGGTCGATCTCAGCGTGCCGGCCGTGCATTGCGGAACCTGCATCGTCGCAGTGGAAAGCGCTTTGAAGGCGCTGCCGGAAGTGGAGCGGGCGCGGGTGAACCTGTCGACCAAGCGCGTCTCCATCGTCTGGCGTCAGACCGTCGATGGCGTCGAGACCGATCCGGTGCAACTCGCCTGGGCGATTGCCTCGACCGGGTATGACACGCATCTGTTCACGGCTGCGGAAGAAGCATCCGATGCGCTGCGCAACCAGTTGATACGGGCCGTCGCGGTATCCGGTTTTGCGGCGACCAATATCATGCTGCTATCGGTGTCGGTCTGGTCCGGCGCGGATGCCTCGACCCGCGATCTCTTTCACTGGATTTCCGGCCTGATCGCGGCACCGGCGCTGATCTACGCCGGCCGCTTTTTCTATCAGTCCGCCTGGAGCGCCATCAAGCATGGGCGCACCAATATGGATGTGCCGATCGCGATCGGCATCACGCTGTCCTATTTCGCCTCGATCTGGGAGACGATCCATCACGGCGAGCATGCCTATTTTGATGCGACGGCGTCGCTGCTGTTCTTCCTTTTGATCGGACGCACGCTCGACCACCTCATGCGTGATCGGGCCCGGTCTGCGATCAGCGGTCTTGCGCGGCTTAGCCCGCGCGGAGCGATGGTGGTCGGTCCCGACGGTTCGCGCGACTATCGTCCGGTGGAGGACATCCGTGTAGGCGATCATGTGGCGATTGCCGCCGGTGATCGCATTCCGGTCGATGGCCTGGTCATTGCCGGAGAGACCGATCTCGACATGTCGATCGTCAATGGGGAAAGCGCGCCGGTTGCCATTCGTTCGGGTGCGGCCGTCCAGGCTGGGACGTTGAGCTTGACCGGTTCGTTGACCATAGAGGCGACGGCGACGGCGCAGAATTCCTTCCTGTCGGAAATCATTCATCTGATGGAGGCCGCCGAAGGGGGCAGGGCGCGCTACCGCCGCATTGCCGACCGGGCGGCACGCTACTATTCGCCGGCGGTACATTTTCTGGCAATTTCCGCCTTCGTCACCTGGGGTCTTTACGACGGCGACTGGAAACATGCGATGATGGTGGCAATCGCCGTGCTGATCATCACTTGCCCGTGCGCGCTTGGCCTTGCCGTTCCGGTGGTCCAGGTTGTCGCCGCAGGCCGGCTGTTCAAGGCCGGCATCATGGTCAAGGACGGGTCCGCCATGGAACGGCTCGCCGAAATCGACATGGTTGCCTTCGACAAGACCGGAACGCTGACGCTCGGCCGACCGCGATTGGTTGACCGCAACCGGATCGAACCGGGCGTTTTTGCCGTCGCCGCAGGCCTTGCCGCCCATTCGCGCCATCCGTTGTCACAGGCGCTGTGGAGCGCCTATGGCGGCCAACCGCTCGGCTTTGCGTCGGTTCGCGAGGTGCCGGGTTCAGGGGTAGAGGCCCATAGCTCGTCCGGTCTTTACCGGCTTGGCAATCGGCGCTTTGCCTGTGGCGATGCGGCAGAGCAAGACGCAGCGAATCTCTATTCCGAGGTGGTGCTGTCGTTGAACGGCGCCGAAATCGGCACTTTCCATTTCGAGGACATGCTGCGGCCGCGAGCCGAGGCAGCGATCCACAGCCTGAAGGCTTCCGGCCTGACGCTCGGCATCCTGTCCGGCGACCGCGCGCCGGTCGTGGCACGGCTGGCCAACCAGATTGGCATCGAGCGCTGGCGGGCCGAACTGTCGCCTCGCGAAAAGGCTGAGGCCTGCGCGTTTGCGGCCGACAATGCGCACCGCCTGCTGATGGTGGGTGATGGCATCAATGATGCACCGGCGCTGGCTGCGGCGCATGTGTCGATGGCGCCGGCAACGGCGGCGGATGTCGGGCGCCAGGCGGCTGATTTCGTTTTCATGCGCGATGGTCTCGATGCCGTGCCGTTTGCGATCGAGGCATCGCGCCGAGCGGGCAGGCTCATCCGCGAGAATTTCGTGCTGGCGATCGGCTACAACGTGATTGCCGTGCCGATTGCGCTCCTCGGCTATGCCACGCCGCTGATCGCGTCGATCGCCATGTCGACCTCGTCGCTGATCGTCGTCGCCAATGCGCTGCGTCTCAATCGCCTGACGATGAAAGCGGAACTCGCGGCTGTCGGCGACACCCTGGTCAAAGCTCGCATTTCTGCGCCAGATGAGAGGCTTGCCGCATGAACATGCTGATTTTCCTCATTCCGATCGCATTGTTCCTCGGCGGGCTCGGGCTCTACGCCTTCCTCTGGGCGCTGAAGAGCGGCCAGTACGAGGATCTCGACGGAGCAGCATGGCGGGTGATCACCGACGATGACGATCATCCTGCGACATGATGACCATTAACATGAGATACCTAATCATCTTTACCGATTGATCAAATTCCGCCTTGCCGCTGGCGCCGGAGAATGCGAGAAAAGCCCTCCTTAATCGATTTGCATGCGGAGGTCTTTGTCGTGCAGCAGGCGGAAATCGGACTTATCGGTCTCGGAGTCATGGGCTCCAATCTTGCGCTTAACATTGCCGAAAAGGGCAATCGTATCGCGGTCTTCAACCGGACCACGGCACGTACCGACGAATTCCTCGGCGAGGCCGGTCCCTTGGCCGATCGGATCATCGGTTGCCATACGATCGAAGAATTCGTCGCCGCGATCCGCCCGCCACGTCCTATCATCATCATGATCAAGGCCGGCGAAGCCGTTGACCAGCAGATCGATGCGCTGATGCCGTATCTGTCGAAGAACGACATCATGATCGACGCTGGCAATGCCAATTTCCGCGATACGGTCGCCCGTTTCGCCCGTCTCGACACCACCGATTTTACCTTTATCGGCATGGGCGTTTCCGGCGGTGAAGAAGGCGCGCGCCATGGTCCGTCGATCATGGTCGGCGGCCGGGAAGAAAGCTGGAAGCGCGTCGAGCCTGTGCTGACCTCGATTGCCGCGAAATATGACAATGACCCGTGCGTTGCATGGCTCGGCACCGATGGCGCAGGACACTTTGTCAAGACGATCCACAACGGTATCGAATATGCCGACATGCAGATGATCGCCGAAATCTACGGCATCCTGCGCGACGGTCTCGGCAAGAAGGCTGGCGAGATCGGCAATACATTCGGCGCCTGGAACAAGGGTCGCCTGAATTCCTACCTGATCGAGATCACCGAAAAGGTTCTCGCTGCTGCCGACCCGGAAAGCGGCGCGCCGATCGTCGACGTGATCCTCGACAAGGCCGGCCAGAAGGGCACCGGCAAGTGGTCGGTGATCGAAGCCCAGCAGATGGGCATTCCGGCGACCGCCATCGAAGCGGCCGTTGCCGCCCGCAGCCTGTCTTCCGTCAAGGATGAGCGCGAAGCGGCGCAGAAGATCTTCGGCAACCCGGCCCGCGTGTTCAAGCTTGAGGGCGGCGCGATCGAGACCGATCTCGAGCTCGCGCTGTTTGCCGCCAAGATCGCGGCCTACGCTCAGGGCTTTGCCGTGATGTCGGCAGCGTCGAAGGAGTTCAACTGGTCGCTGCCGATGCCGACGATCGCCAGGATCTGGCGCGCTGGCTGCATCATCCGCTCGCAGTTCCTCGACGAGATCACTCAGGCCTTCACCGCCAATCCGGATGCGGCCAATCTGATCGTGACACCGGCATTTTCGGCCATGGTCAAGCAGAGCCTGCCATCGCTGCGTCGGGTCGTTGCTGCTGCCGTGACAGCCGGACTGCCGGTCCCGGCACTGGCTTCGGCACTGACCTATTTCGACGCCTATTCCCAGGCACGCGGAACCGCCAACCTGATCCAGGCGCAGCGCGATTTCTTCGGCGCGCATGGCTTCGACCGCATCGACGGCAAGGCCATTCACCATGGTCCATGGGGCAGCGGCGCCTGAGCCTTTCAGTCTTTATCCATCGCTGTTCAAAGGCCCGGGAAACCGGGCCTTTTTGCTGCCGCGACCGGCGCGGCAACTGTATTGCATAGCTGCCATGCATATTCTGGGGGCATTATGCGCTCGCCCATTATACCGCGATTAACCGCTCGCTCCTTACGGTCAGACAAGCTGCGGACGTGGGGGTCTTCGGCAGAACTGTTCGAGTGTTTGTTCCGTGGCCGCCATTCACCTTCCGACCATCATGCTGGGCAGCTTTGCAGCACTTCTGGTCTTCAGCATGTTTTTCATCCTGGACTGGCTCCGTGCACGGCATCGCCTCGAGCTTTTGATGTGGTCGCTGTCGTTCTTCACGGCGGCGATCGGTTTCGTCATGTTGTCCCAGCGGACGAGCGACTACAATTTTTTCACCATTTCGCTTGGCAACAGTCTGGCGCTGGCCGGGCTCGCTTTTGTCTGGGTCGGTCTCAGGCTGTTCGATGGGCGCCGGCTGCATATCGTCGTCGCCTTTGCCGGTCCGATCTTCTGGACAGTGCTGACCGCCGGGTTCCCCGCGATCGGAAGCAGTGTCAATATCCGTCTGTGCATCTATTCCGTGCTGGTCGCGGTCTATTCCATGCTGATCGCCCGGGAGGTCTTGAGAGACAGGGTCGGCGAAACACTGCCAAGCCGGGTTGTGGTCGCCATCTGGTTTTTCCTGCACGGCTCTATCTATCTCCTCAGGATCCCGTTTTCCTTTCTGTGGCCGGTGGCGGCCGGTGGCGATACACGCGTCTTGCAGCCATTCTGGTACGGTATCATCACCTTCGAACTCTTCGTCCACATCATCGTCGGCGGTTTCTCGTTCTTTGTCCTGATGAAGGAAAGAATGGAATGGGAGCACAGGAAAGCTGCGGAAACGGATGCACTGACAGGTCTTGCCAATCGGCGGGCATTCTTCTCAAAGCTCGATCGATTGACGTCAGAAGACCTTGGTCGGGGTGCCTTGCTCTACATGGACATCGATCATTTCAAACGGATCAACGACCAGCATGGGCATTCCGCTGGCGATATGGTTCTGTCTGCCTTCGGTGCGCTGCTGTCGTCGTGCGAGGCGGTTGAGGGCTGTGTCGTTGCCCGCCTGGGCGGCGAGGAGTTTGCCGCCTTTCTGCCGGATACCGACGAAGGCGAGGCCATGGTGTTCGGCAACCGCCTGCGTGCGGTGCTCGCCCGGGAAGCTTTCAAGGTCGACGACGGCGAGATTTCGGTTTCCGTCAGTATCGGTGTTGCCAGCGGCTGTGCCCTGTCGTCCGATGAATTGCTCAAGCGCGCCGACATCGCGCTCTATCGGTCGAAGCTCGGGGGGCGCGACCGCGTCACGCTGTGGACACCGGATGTCATCGCGCTGCCTGCCTGAGCGCAATGGGCCTAGGCTCGACGGGCCTCAGTCGCCCCAGATCGGCTGGCTGACGCTTTGCAGCAGTTGCGGCTCGACGCCGTCGATCCGCGCTATCACCGCCTTGGCCAGTTCGCGGCCGGACTGGCGCACGTCCTCATAGGCGGTGATGATTTCCGGGCGGATCCAGCTGAGGATCGGCGTTCCCTGCTTGGAGACCAGATCGAGTTCCCGTCCGACATGTTTTCCGGCCGCCTCGATGCCGGCATTGGCCGCGATTGCGGCACTGCCCGATGCGGTGATCAGGCCGTCCGGTGCGTCGCTTGCGCGCATCAGTTGCTCGATCGCATTGCGTATGTCCCCCAGCGATGCATCGATGTTGATGTGGAGCGGAACTTCTTCCGCACCGAAATCCCGCAAGCCGCGCAGAAATCCGTTTCGGGTATGCGCGTTATAGGTCAGCTTGGCGGGCGGTGGCAGAAGCGCGATGCGCTTGCGCCCCTTGTTCACCAGCCGCTCGACAGCGCCATAGGCGAACGCCTCGTTGTCGAAATCATGGTATGGATGCACTTGCTCCATATTGGTCCGGCCGTGGGTGGCGAATGGCATGTTCTGCTCGATCAGCAATTGCACCCGGGCATCATCAGGCTCAGTCCGCGATATAATCACGCCATCGGCCGATCCGGTCTCGAGGATGTAGCGCACCGGCAGCATGGGGTCCTTGGTGTGGGCATGCGGCGTGACGACGATGTGATAGGGCGTGCCGGACAGGACTTCGGAAATGCCAACCACCATCTGGTTGGAAAAACCGAGGATCTCTTCATCGATCCCGAGCACCAGTGCGATGACATTGGTCTTGCCTGTGCGCAGACGAACGCCGGCCCGGTTCGGCTGGTAACCGAGCTGCCGCGCCACCATGCGCACGCGCTCCTTGGTCTCCGCGCCGATGTCGGGCGCATCCTTCAGCGCTCTCGAGACGGTGGTGATGCCAAGGCCGGTCATGAAGGCGATCGTCTTGAGGGTCGGCCTCTCCTTGGTCGCCGTCGCGCGTTCAATGATCCCGCGCCCTTGCTGCTCTGTCATGGTGTCCCTGCCATTCGTGTAAGCCTTGCTTATAGTTGCCTTTTTGCTGGCTGCAAACACGCCGGACCACGCCTCTCCAGGGTCCGGTGGATGTGAAATCTGTAACGATACAGTTGGTTTGTCGAGAGGATTCTTGCGGCGCTTGGCTACGTTCTGCAACCTAAACATGAAGGGCGTCAGACGCACCCACCGATTTCCATTTCTTTGGTCCATTTTGCTGCAAGGCACAGATAAAATGCCTAAAATCTGCATTTATGAATAAAATCAGGGTATAAAACTCTGTTGCATTGCAATGGTTCTGGATTTTAATGCGCCTGTTATGTGCCTAGAAGCATGCTATCATGGGTTGAAATATGCGCAAAAATATAAATTTCCTGTTCTTGTGGTTGCGCCCTTATGTCGTTTCGCATAGATTTTTCCGGCAACGTTTCAGTGAGGGAGGAGACTCATGAATTTTCGTAGCTTCGCGGCAGCTTTGGCCGTAACCGTCGTCATGCCGTTCGCGGCTCATGCAACAGATCTCGAAGTCACCCATTGGTGGACCTCCGGCGGCGAAGCCGCGGCGGTCGCCGAGCTTGCCAAGGCTTTCGACGCCACCGGCAACAAGTGGGTCGATGGTGCAATCGCCGGATCCGGCGGCACCGCTCGTCCGATCATGGTCAGCCGCATCACCGGTGGCGACCCCATGGCGGCCACCCAGTTCAACCATGGTCGTCAGGCAGAAGAACTGGCCCAGTCCGGTCTGCTGCGCGACCTGACCGCCGTTGCGGAAAAGGAAGGCTGGAAGGACATTATCAAGCCGGCCAGCCTGCTGGAATCCTGCACGATCGACGGCAAGGTCTATTGCGCTCCGGTCAACATCCATTCCTGGCAGTGGCTGTGGCTTTCGAATGCCGCGTTCAAGACTGCCGGTGTCGAGGTGCCGAAGAACTGGGACGAATTCGTCGCAGCCGCTCCGGCGCTTGAAAAAGCCGGTATCATCCCGCTCGCCGTTGGTGGCCAGCCGTGGCAGTCCGCCGGTGCGTTCGACGTTCTGCTTGTCGCCATCGCCGGCAAGGATACCTTCGAGAAGGTGTTCAAGGACAAGGATGCGGAAGTCGCAGCCGGTCCCGACATCGCCAAGGTGTTCAAGGCGGCCGACGATGCCCGTCGCATGTCCAAGGGCTCCAACGTCCAGGACTGGAACCAGGCCACCAATCTGGTGATCACTGGCAAGGCCGGCGGTCAGATCATGGGTGACTGGGCGCAGGGCGAATTTGCACTGGCCGGCCAGACAGCCGGTACCGACTACACCTGCTTGCCGGGTCTCGGCGTCAACGAGATCATCTCGACCGGTGGTGACGCCTTCTACTTCCCGCTGCTCAAGGACGAGGAAAAGTCCAAGGCGCAGGAAGTCCTGGCCTCGACCCTGCTTGCTCCGGCAACCCAGGTCGCGTTCAACCTGAAGAAGGGCTCGCTGCCGGTCCGTGGCGACGTCGATCTGGCTGCTGCCAACGACTGCATGAAGAAGGGCCTTGAGATCCTTGCCAAGGGCAATGTCATCCAGGGTACCGACCAGTTGCTGTCGCCGGATAGCCAGAAGCAGAAGGAAGACCTGTTCTCCGAATTCTTTGCCAATGCCTCGATGACGCCGGAAGACGCACAGAAGCGTTTTGCCGACATCATCGCCGCTGCAGACTGAGCAAAGGCGGTTGACGATATCCGGTCGGGTTCGAAGGAGCCCGGCCGGTGATCTGCCAACTCCGGCCGGGTGCGGGAAACCGCGCAGACACGTGAAATTCGACGAAGCCGCAAACATGCAGTGCTTTCGACGGACGATCTGTCAGCTCCGACCGTGTAACAGGAGGACTGATCGATGACGGGCCAAGCGCATGCCGGTCGACCCAACAAGCTGTTTCGCAATCTCAATTCCAAGATTGCCTCGATCCCCATGATCCTCACCGCCTTGGTGATTTTCCTCGGCGGCACCCTCTGGACGGTGGTTTATTCCTTCACCAATTCCAAGCTCCTGCCGCGTCTGAGTTTTGTCGGTCTCGACCAGTATGAACGTCTTTGGGACGCGCCGCGCTGGATCATGTCGATCCAGAATCTCGCGATCTATGGGCTGCTGTCGCTGGTCTTCAGCGTGGTCATCGGCTTTCTGCTGGCGGCGCTGATGGATCAGAAGATCCGCTTCGAAAACACCTTCCGCACCATTTTCCTCTATCCCTTCGCGCTGTCTTTCATTGTCACCGGTCTCGTGTGGCAGTGGATCCTCAATCCCGATTTCGGCGTGCAGTCGATCGTGCGCAGCCTCGGATGGACGACCTTTACCTTCAATCCGCTCTATGATGCCGATATCGTCATCTACGGCGTGCTGATTGCCGGGCTCTGGCAGGGCACTGGCCTGGTCATGTGCCTGCTGCTCGCCGGTCTGCGCGGGATCGATGAAGACATCTGGAAAGCGTCGCGGGTCGATGGCATTCCGGTCTGGAAGACCTATTTCTTCATCATCATCCCGATGATGCGCCCGGTCTTCATCACCACGCTGGTCATCATCACCAGCGGTATCGTGCGGCTCTATGACCTCGTCGTGGCGCAAACCAGCGGCGGTCCGGGCATCGCCTCGGAAGTTCCGGCCAAATATGTCTACGACTACATGTTCCAGGCGCAGAACCTTGGCCAGGGCTTTGCCGCATCGACAATGATGCTGCTCACGGTGGCGATCATCATCATTCCCTGGGCCTATCTGGAATTCGGAGGAAAGAAGCGTGGCTAATTCGGTTTCCCCCAATCTCCCCACGGCATCCGCTGCAATGCCGATCCCCGCTGGTGCCGGTCCCATCGGTCGTCTTGGCCCTGGTCCGACTGGTGCCAAGCCGCGCCGCACCTTTTCCGGCCGCAACATCATGCTCTACGGTGCGCTGATCTTCTTTGCGCTGTACTACCTGCTGCCCCTCTACGTGATGATCGTCACGTCGCTCAAGGGCATGCCGGAAATCCGCATGGGCAACATCTTTTCGCCGCCGATGGAAATCACCTTCGAGCCCTGGGTGAAGGCATGGGCGACGGCCTGTACCGGCCTCAACTGCGATGGCCTGTCGCGCGGCTTCTGGAACTCGGTGCGCATCACCGTGCCCTCGACGCTGATCTCGATCCTGATCGCCTCGGTCAACGGTTATGCGCTGGCCAACTGGCGCTTCAAGGGGGCGGATCTGTTCTTCACCATCCTGATCGTCGGTGCCTTCATTCCCTATCAGGTGATGATCTATCCGATCGTCATCGTGCTGCGCGAACTTGGCATCTACGGCACGCTGACCGGCCTGATCATCGTGCACACGATCTTCGGCATGCCGATCCTGACGCTGCTGTTCCGCAATTACTTCACGTCGCTGCCGGAAGAACTGTTCAAGGCCGCGCGCATCGATGGGGCAGGGTTCTGGCAGATCTATCTCAGGATCATGCTGCCGATGTCGCTGCCTATCTTCGTCGTCGCGATGATCCTTCAGATCACCGGGATCTGGAACGACTTCCTGTTCGGCGTCGTCTTCACCCGTCCAGAATACTACCCGATGACGGTCCAGCTCAATAACATCGTCAATTCCGTCCAGGGCGTGAAGGAATACAACGTCAACATGGCCGCCACCCTGCTTACGGGCGCGGTGCCGCTGTTCGTCTATTTCGTCTCGGGACGTCTCTTTGTCCGCGGCATCGCCGCCGGCGCAGTCAAGGGTTAAGCACATGTCGCATAGCGTATCGATCAGAGACCTCTCCTTGAGTTTTGGTGCCGTCAAGGTACTGCAAAATCTCAACCTCGACATCGGCGACGGCGAGTTCCTTGTCCTGCTCGGCTCGTCCGGCTGCGGCAAGTCGACCTTGCTCAACTGCATCGCCGGCCTGCTGGAGCCGACCGAGGGGCAGATCTTTATCAAGAGCAAGAACGTCACCTGGGAAGAGCCCAAGGACCGCGGCATCGGCATGGTGTTCCAGTCCTACGCGCTTTATCCGCAGATGACGGTCGAAAAAAACCTGTCCTTCGGCCTGCAGGTCGCCAAGATGCCGAAGGCGGATATCGACAAGCGCGTGCAGCGTGCCTCCGACATCCTGCAGATCGGTCCGCTTCTGAAGCGCAAGCCGTCGGAACTCTCCGGCGGCCAGCGGCAGCGCGTGGCGATCGGCCGGGCACTGGTGCGTGATGTCGATGTCTTTCTGTTCGACGAACCACTGTCCAATCTCGACGCCAAGCTGCGCTCGGAGCTGCGCGTCGAGATCAAGCGCCTGCACCAGAACCTGAAAAACACGATGATCTATGTGACCCATGACCAGATCGAGGCACTGACGCTGGCCGACCGCATCGCGATCATGAAAAGCGGCGAAATTCAGCAGCTCGCCGATCCGAACACGATCTACAACCAGCCGAGAAACCTGTTCGTCGCCGGCTTCATCGGTTCGCCGTCGATGAATTTCCTGCATGGCGAGATCGTCGAGCAGGGCGGCCAGCTATTCTTCAAGACCCATGATGTGCTGTTCTCACTTACAGGCTACCGGGCAAAGGAGGCGCTGACTGCCGGGCGCAAGGTGGTGCTCGGCGTGCGTCCCGAGCATGTCAAGGTCGACGAGGAAAACGGCATTGCCGAATTCCACGAGGCCGTGGTCGACATTGAAGAACCGATGGGCGCCGACAATCTTTTGTGGCTGAAACATGCGGGCCACGTGATGTCGGTCAGGATCGGCGGAACGCGGCGCTATGCGCCGGGCGCCCGCGTGCGCCTGAGTTTCGACATGTCTGTGGCTTCGCTGTTCGATGCCACGTCAGAGGAGCGCATCTGAGCGTGATTCCAGGCGTCCCGGGTTCGACCGGGACGCGTGTCTCAGTCAGGATAAAGACCATGCAGAGTTCAAACGGCGACATCATCGATCTTCACGGCGAATGGCAGCTGGTATCCGCCGATGGCGAACACGGTGCAAGCATCGACCTGCCGGGTGACGTGCATTCGGCGCTGGTGAAGGCCGGCATCATTCCCGACCCGTATGCCGGTCGCAATGAAGAGGTCGTGCAGTGGGTCGCCGAGCGTGACTGGACGGTCGAGCGCAGCTTCGTCGTGCCGGATGCCTCGGGCAGCTGGTATCTCGACATCGACTATCTCGACACGGTGGCTGTTGTCTTCGTCAACGACGTGCCGGTGCTGTCGGCCGACAATTGCTTCCGCCGCTACCGGCCGGATATCTCGGCGGCACTGCAGCCGGGCGAAAACCGCATCCGCATCGTCTTTCATTCGAGCCTTGTTGCCGGTGCCGAGCGCCAGGCGCGCCAGCCGTTCTACGTGCCCTACCACAAGGGCAATTCGCCGCTTCCGCACGGCAATATGCTGCGCAAGCCGCAATGCCATTTCGGCTGGGACTGGAATATCGCCATCGCGCCGCTCGGGCTTTATGGCACGGTGTCAGTCAAGAGGCTCGATCCGGCCCGGATCGAACATGTCGAGACCGAGCAGCTTCACCATGCCGACGGCCGCGTCGATCTCAAGGTGACGGCGACGATCCACTCGGTCGAGCCGGCCGTCGTGCCGGTGCATTTCATACTGGACGGCGAAAAAGTCCGGCTCGATGTCGGCATCAATGCCGGCGAGACCAAGGTGGTCTATGTCTTCGAGATCGAAAACCCGAGGCTCTGGTGGCCGGCCGGCAATGGCGAGCAAGCGCTTTATACGCTCACCGTCGACCTGCCGACCGAGACGGTCACCCGCCAGATCGGCCTGCGCACGGTCGAGTTGATCACCGATCCGGACGAAGCCGGCAGCCGGTTTGCGCTGAAAGTCAACGGCCGCGAAATCTTCTGCCGCGGTGCCAACTGGATTCCGGCCGATGCGCTCTATTCGCTGAGTTCGGTTGCCAAGACCGAGGATCTGCTCAATTCCGCCGTTGATGCGAATATGAACATGATCCGCGTCTGGGGCGGCGGCTTTTACGAGCAGGACTGGTTCTACGATCTTTGCGACAGCAAGGGCCTGATGGTCTGGCAGGACTTCATGTTCTCCTGCAACCTCTATCCCTGCACCGACGACTTCCTTGGCAATGTCGCGCAAGAAGTGGACTATCAGGTCCGTCGGCTCGCTTCGCATGCATCGATCGTTCTGTGGTGCGGCGATAACGAGCTGGTCGGGGCGCTGACCTGGTTCGAGGAATCGATCAACAACCGCGACCGCTATCTGGTCGCCTATGACCGGCTCAACCGGGTCATAGAACAGGGCGTGCGCAAGGCGTTCCCGCAAGGTATCTGGTGGCCATCGAGCCCGGCCTCCGGTTATCTCGACTATGGCGACGCCTGGCATGCCGACGGTTCGGGCGACATGCATTACTGGTCGGTCTGGCACGAGAACAAGAGTTTCGACAACTATCGCAGCGTCCGTCCGCGCTTCTGCTCGGAATTCGGCTTCCAGTCCTATACATCGATGCCGGTGATCGAGAGCTTTGCCGATGCGGCCGACATGAACATCGCATCACCGGTGATCGAGTTGCACCAGAAGAATGCCGGCGGCAACGAGCGGATCGCGGGCACCATGTTCCGCTATTTCCGCTTCCCGAAGGATTTCGCCAATTTCGTCTATCTCAGCCAGATCCAGCAAGGTCTGGCGATCAAGACCGCCGTCGATTTCTGGCGATCGCTGAAGCCCCATTGCATGGGCACGCTCTACTGGCAGCTCAACGACACCTGGCCGGTGGCATCGTGGTCGAGCCTCGACTATGGCGGCAACTGGAAGGCCATGCATTACATGGCAAGGCGGTTCTTCCAGCCGGTGGCGGTTGCGGCGATCCCGTCCGATGACGGTGCGTCCCTGACGCTGTCCATGGTGAACGATACGCTCGATCCGGTGACGATCGACGTGAACCTGTTTGCGCTTACACTCGACGGAAAACGCAGTCCGCTGAAGAGCGTCCAGGGCGATTGCGGTCCGGATCGCGCAGAAGTCCTGCTGACGCTCGACACCACGGAGATCCCGGTCGACGGACTGCTCGCCTGGAGCTTCACGGCATCGAACGGCATGCGCGGCGAGGGGCATTTCCTCAACGGCACCTACAAGTCGCTCGACCTGCTGCCATCGGAAATATCCACCCGTGTCACGGCGCTTGACGATGGCTCGTTCGAGATTGCGGTCGCGGCCAAGGGGCTCGCGCTGTTCGTGATGATCGAAAGTGCCACACCTGGTCGCTACAGCGACAACGCCTTCGACCTCTCGGCGGGCGAGAGCCGGCAGATCGTCTTCACGCCGTCATCGACCATGGAGCCCGGCGTCCTGCCGGAATTTCGCATCTACGATCTGCATTCCTGCCAAGCGGCGGATTGACCATATTCAGGGACATAGGCCCGGCCGACGGCACGGGCAGCATCGAGGAGGAACTACCCATGACGAAACTCGGCTTCCAGCTTTACAGCGCCCGCAATTTCCAGCCGTTCAGCGATATCCTGCCCAAGCTTGCTGCGGCCGGATATAGCGCCGTCGAAGGCTATGGCGCAATGTATGCGGCGCTCGACGATGCCGGTCTCGAAGCGTTGAAGTCGGATCTCGACGCGAACGGCCTGACCATGCCGACGGCACATTTCGGCCTCGACATGATCGAGGGCGATCCGGCCAAGGTGATCAAGATCGCCAAGGCACTGGGCATCGAGGCGATCTATTGCCCGTATCTGCTGCCCGACCAGCGGCCGAGCGATGCCTCCGGCTGGTTCGCCTTCGGCCAGCGCCTGCAGGCGGCCGGCAAGCCGATCCGCGATGCCGGTCTCACCTTCGGTTGGCACAATCACGATTTCGAATTCGCGACGCTGGAGGATGGCTCGACACCGCAGGAGCAGATCCTAGCCGGCGGTCCGGAACTCGACTGGGAAGCCGACATCGCCTGGGTCATCCGCGGCAATGCCGATCCGCTTGCCTGGATCGAAAGCTACGGCAAGCGCATCAGCGCCGTGCATGTCAAGGATATCGCACCGGCCGGTGAAAACACAGACGAAGACGGCTGGGCCGATGTCGGTCACGGCACGGTTGACTGGAAGGGACTGATGGATGCCCTGCGCGGCACCAAGGTCAGATATTTCGTTGTCGAACACGACAACCCGAAGGATATCGATCGTCTGATTTCTCGTTCGATCACGTCTTTCAACGCTTACTGATCCTCACTTACCGATCCACAGGATCCTTTTCAAAGCAGGACATTTCCCATGGCACGCGAACTCGGCGTCGGCATCATCGGATGCGGCAATATCTCGACTACCTATTTCTCGCTGGCACCGCTCTTTCGAGGGCTGAAAGTGCTGGCCTGCAGCGACCTCAACATGAATGCGGCTGAACTCAGGGCCGATGAATACGGCGTCAAGGCGCAGACGCTCGACGAACTTCTCGCCAATGACGAGTTGGACATCATCGTCAATCTGACCATCCCGGATGCACATTACAGCGTCTCCAAGCGCATTCTCGAGGCGGGCAAGCACGTCTATTCGGAAAAGCCCCTGGTGCTGACGCTCGAACAGGGCGAGGACCTGCGCCGGATCGCTCGCGACAAGGGCCTCTCGGTCGGTTGTGCGCCCGACACGTTTCTCGGCGGCTCGCACCAGCTGGCGCGCGCCCATATTGAAAAGGGTGGCATCGGCCGGGTTACGTCCGGCACCTGCCATGTGATGAGCCCGGGCATGGAGATGTGGCATCCCAATCCCGATTTCTTCTTCCTGCCCGGCGGTGGCCCGATCCTCGATCTTGGACCCTATTACATCGCCAACCTCGTCAACCTGATCGGCCCGGTGAAGCGGGTTGCGGCCCTGACCTCGATGGCGAGCGAGACACGCACCATCACCAGCCATCCGCGCGCCGGTGAAACCATTCCGGTGAAGACGCCGACGAATATCCATGCGCTGCTGGAATTCGAGAACGGCGCGACGATCACGCTGTCGGCGAGCTGGGATGTCTGGTCGCATCGCCACGCCAATATGGAGCTTTACGGCACCGAGGGTTCGATCTACGTGCCTGATCCGAACTTCTTCGGCGGTGTGGTTGAAGTCTCCGGTCGCGACAAGAACATCCAGCCGCTCGAAGGCTGGGAACATCCCTTCGGTGTCAACAACCAGGAGAGCCCACAAGGGGCGCGGGCCAATTACCGCACGGCCGGTCTGGCAGACATGGCGATCGCCATCCTTGAAGGGCGCGATGCGCGCTGCTCGCTCGATCGGGCACTGCACGGCGTCGACGTGATGACGGCGATCCTGAAATCGGGAGAGACCGGCAATTTCGTCACTTTGACAACGACATGTACCCAACCGGCAGCACTCGGGATAGAAGAGGCGCAGGCGCTGCTTCGTTAAGCGCCGACGTTTATATTCCCGGAGGAAATATCACATGAACTGGACCCCAGCCGAAGACCGTTACGAGCGGATGACTTATAACCGCTGCGGCAAAAGCGGCCTGAAACTGCCAGCGATCTCGCTCGGTCTCTGGCACAATTTCGGCAATGACACGCCGCACCAGACCAAGCAGGCCATTTGCCGCAAGGCCTTCGACCTGGGGATCACGCATTTCGATCTCGCCAACAATTACGGTCCGCCTCCGGGTTCGGCCGAAACCGCGTTTGGCGAGATCCTTCGCACCGATTTTAAAGGTTTGCGCGACGAGATGATCATCTCGTCCAAGGCCGGCTATAACATGTGGCCGGGACCTTACGGTGAATGGGGCAGCCGCAAATACATGATCGCCTCCTGCGATCAGAGCCTGAAGCGGCTGGGGCTCGACTATGTCGACATCTTCTATTCGCACCGCTTCGATCCCGATACGCCGCTGGAAGAGACTTGTGCCGCGCTCGATCACATCGTCCGCTCGGGCAGGGCGCAGTATGTCGGTATCTCGTCCTACAATTCCAAGCGCACGCGCGAAGCGCATGACATCCTGAAAAGCCTCGGCACACCGCTTCTCATTCACCAGCCGAGCTATTCGATGATCAACCGATGGATCGAGGAGGATGGTCTGGTGGATACGCTGGAAGATCTTGGGGTCGGCTCGATCGTGTTTTCGCCGCTGGCGCAGGGCATGCTGACGGCGAAATATCTCGGCGGCGTTCCTGAAGGCAGCCGGGCAACGCAGGACAAGTCGCTCAATCGCGACTTCCTGACCGAGCGCAATATCGAAAACATCCGGGGTCTCAACCGCATTGCCGAACGACGCGGCCAGACGCTGGCCCAGATGGCGCTCGCCTGGGTTCTGCGGGGTGGGCATATCACCACCGCGCTGATCGGTGCGTCCAAGCCGAGCCAGGTGGAAGATTGCGTCAAGGCGATCGAGAAGCCCGATTTCACCGCCGAGGAACTGGCGGAAATCGATGTATTCGCCAAGGATGCCGACATCAACCTGTGGGCGGCTTCTGCCGAACGCAAGGGGCCGGCGCGCAAGAAGAAGTAGAGCTGAGTGCTGGAGGGACCCCCCTCTACCCTGCCGGGCATCTCCCCCACACGGGGGGAGATCGATACCGGGTCATCGGCAGAACGCTTCAGGATACGAAATGGTGAATGAAGCCCCTGATTTAACGAGGTTACGACGCCGGCGGAAGATCTCCCCCCCTTGTGGGGGAGATGTCGGCGTCGCCGACAGAGGGGGGTATTCCCCGCACAGGAGGACAAAACCGTATGATCCAAAACCCCATCCTGCCCGGCTTCAATCCGGACCCGTCTTTCCTGCGCGTCGGCGAGGACTACTATATCGCCACCTCCACATTCGAATGGTATCCGGGCGTGCAGATCCACCATTCGCGAGATCTTGCCAACTGGACTTTGGTGTCGCGCCCGCTCAGTCGTGCAAGCCAGCTCGACATGCGCGGCAATCCCGACAGTTGCGGTGTCTGGGCGCCGTGCCTGTCGCATGCCGATGGCCTGTTCTGGTTGGTCTATACCGACGTCAAGCGCTTCGAAGGCAGCTTCAAGGATGCGCATAACTACATCGTCACGTCGCCTTCGATCGAGGGGCCGTGGTCCGATCCAGTCTATGTCAATTCGTCGGGTTTCGATCCGTCCCTGTTCCATGACGATGACGGCCGCAAGTGGTTCGTCAACATGCAGTGGAACCACCGGCGGAAGGCCAACAACACGATCGGCAAACATCCGGCCTTCGACGGCATTCTGTTGCAGGAATGGGATTCCAAATCCGGGAAACTTATAGGCCCAATACGCAATATTTTTGCTGGAAGTACGCTCGGGCTGGTCGAGGCGCCGCATCTGTTCAAGCGCAATGGCTGGTACTACCTGACCACCGCCGAGGGTGGGACCGGCTACGAACACGCCGTCACCATGGCACGTTCGCGCAACATCGACGGCCCATACGAATTGCATCCAGACCAGTATCTGATCACCTCGAAGGACAATCCGGAAGCGGTGCTGCAGCGTTCGGGCCACGGCCAGTATGTCGAGACGACTGAAGGCGAGGCCTATCACACCCATCTTTGCGGCCGGCCGCTTCCGCCGAAACGCCGCTGCACGCTCGGGCGCGAGACCGGCCTGCAGAAATGCGTGTGGAAGGACGATGACTGGCTCTATCTCGAACAGGGCGGCGTCGTGCCGGCCGTCGAGGTACCGGCGCTGAAGGGCGCGGTCAAGCGCGCTGAGGCGGACGAGGTCCTTCGGACCTTCGACACAGGTGACCTGCCACCCGAGTTCCAGTGGCTGCGCACGCCGCAGCCCGAGCGGATCTTCAGCCTTACTGAACGGGCAGGGCATCTGCGCCTGATTGGTCGCGAAAGCATCGGTTCATGGTTCGAGCAGGCGCTGGTCGCCCGTCGACAAGAGCATCATCGCTTTCGTGTCGAAACACGGCTCGATTTTTCTCCTGAGACCTATCAGCAGGTCGCCGGCATCACCCATTACTACAATCGCTACAAGTTCCATTCGCTCGGCATTTCGACCGACGAGGACCTTGGCCGCTGCCTGATCGTGTTGTCGGTTCCCGGTGACTATCCGGCCGGCAAACTGACGTTCCCGATCGGCCAGGGTATTGCCATCGGCGATGGTCCGGTCGATCTTGCGATGGACATCACCGACAACGATCTGCAGTTCTTCTGGCGCCTGTCGGGAGCGACGGAATGGCAGGCGGTCGGGCCGGTTCTCGACGCCGGCGTCGTCTCGGACGAAGGCGGCTTTGGCGAGCATGGCTCGTTTACCGGCGCCTTTGCCGGCATGTTCGCCTTCGACATTACCGGCCGGGCAAAACCTGCCGATTTTGACCATTTTCTCTACCGAAGGCTCTAAACCAGGGCCGGCGAATTTCGGTCCGCAGACGCCTGCGATCCTTTGACAGCCGCTGAAAGGAGACGTCATGACGCGGTATCTGGTGGCGATCCATCATCCAGACGACTACGATCCGTCGGTCGCGGAGGACGAGGCGATGGCGCGCGACATTGATGCACTCAACGACGAGATGGTGGCTGCCGGTATCCGGGTTTTCGTCGGCGGCCTGCATCCGGCAAGCCGCGCGATCTCGCTGACTCTTCAGTCGGACGGCGCCGTCCTCACCAGCGATGGACCGTATCTGCAGACCACCGAGCATGTCGGCGGTTTCTGGGTGCTGGAAGCCGCCGACCTGAGTGAGGCGCTGGCCTGGGGCCGCAAGGCCGCCATTGCCTGCCGCGCGCCGGTCGAGGTGCGTGCATTTCACTGACAGCGGTCTCGATTGGGAAAACCGCCTAACCGCTTATGCCAGCCTCTCCGCATGCCACTTCAGGTGATCCTCCATGAAGGTCGAGATGAAGTAGTAGGAGTGGTCGTAGCGCTCATGCATTCGAAGCGTCAGGCCGATGTCCTTGTCCTTGACAGCCTCTTCAAACAGCCAGGGTGCCAGGCCCGTCTCCAGGAAACTGTCGGCCTTGCCCTGGTCGATCAGGAATTCCGGGAAGCGGGCGCCGTCCTCGACCAGTGCGCAGGCATCGTATTGCCGCCATTTCGCCCGGTCCGCGCCGATGTATTTCTCGAACGTGTCCTGCGTCCAGTCGGCGGTCAGCGGATTGACGATCGGGGCGAAGGCAGAGCAGCTCTTGAAGCGGTCGGGGTTCTTCAGGGCGATGGTCATCGCGCCGTGGCCGCCCATCGAATGGCCGAAGATGCCCTGGCGGTCCATGTCGACGCGAAACTGTTCGGCGATCAGCGCCGGCAGTTCCTCGGTGATATAGGAATACATCTGGTAATGCTGGGCCCAGGGCGCCTCGGTGGCATCGAGATACATGCCGGCACCCTTGCCCATCTTCCAGTTGGTCAGCTCGTCGGCGACGTCATTGCCGCGCGGGCTGGTATCCGGGCAGACGACGATCAGGCCGAGTTCGGCGGCCATGCGGCGGTATTCGCCCTTTTCCATCACATTGGCATGGCTGCAGGTCAGGCCCGAGAGATACCAGAGCACCGGCCGCTTCTCGACGATCGCCTGCGGCGGCACGAAGACGGCGAAGGTCATCTCGCTTTTCGTCGTTTCGCTGTCATGGGCAAAAACGCCCTGCATGCCGCCGAATGCGGTGTTCTGGGAAAGGATCTTCATCGGTCTTCCTTGTGGTGTTCTTTGGTTCGTGTCTGGCAGATCAGCCGGCTAGCGCCACGGCCGCATTGACGGCAGCGGCGATCAGCACTGTGTTGAAGAAATAGGACGTGGTGGCATGGATCATGTTGAGCTTGCGCATCGCCGTTGTCGTGATCGAGACATCGGCGGTCTGCGCCGTCATGCCGATGACCAGGGCGAAATAGACGAAGTCGTGGCCGCATGGCTCCGGGGTGCCGGGAAACTCGAGCCCGCCGCGATGCGGACGGTGGCTCACTTGACCCTTCGCGTCAGGCTTCCAGAATGCATGGGCATAATGCATGGCCGCCATGGTGTGGATGGTCAGCCAGCCGAAAATCACCGATCCGGCCGCCGTGAGCAGTTCCAGCGAGCCGCCCCTGACCTCGCGGTTGAGCACGCTGAACAGCGAGCCGACGGCCGCCGCGATCGCCAGCGCCGTGACGAAGAGGATACCGAAGGCCGGAGCATCGGCGGTTTCAGCATGTTGGCGCAGAAATGCGGGCGTCAGGCGCTTGAGCCTCTGCCAGGTCAGCAGCAGGTATGTCACAAAGAACAGGATCGCCGGGCCTTCGATGACAAGCGATGGCGCCAGTCGCGCAATAACCGGCAGGGCAATAAGCGCCAGTGCGCCAGCACCCATGAAACTCCTGTAACGGTGATCAAGGATCCAGTTGCGCGCTTGTGTCATCTGTCCGTCCGCTCATGCCTGCCACAATACCCGGTCTGAACACCTGGCCTTGGCATCCTATCGGGCGCCGTCACTTCTTGAGCCGACGGCACAGCCTGTCAAGCGTTTCGAGGAAGGCCGAGCGGTCGCGCGGCGAAAACGCGGCATTGTAGCCCTTGCTCTCGCCGGTCTCGCGCAAATGGGCGCCGAGATCGCGCATCGCGGTCGCCATGCCGATATTGGCGGTGTCGAAGACGCGGCCGGTCGGACCGGTGACCTGTGCACCCGCTGCCACGCAACGGCCGGCCAGCGGCACGTCGGCGGTGATGACGATGTCCTCGGGGCCTGCGCGTTCGGCAATCCAGTCGTCGGCCGCGTCAAAGCCGCTCGAGACGATAACGTTCTTCACCATCGGATCGCGCGACGGGCGCAGGCCGGAATTGGCGACGAAGGTCACCTCCATGGTGTGGCGCTCGGCCACTCTGAGGATTTCCGGCTTCACCGGGCAGGCATCGGCATCGACATAGATCATCAAACGGTTTCCCGGTGCATCACATGCGGTTAGTTGACGGCAACTGTCGTCGGGCGAAACATATCGACATGCGGAATGCCGTCCTCGAGATATTCCGCCGAGCAGGCCTCGAAGCCGAAGGAGGCGTAAAATGCCTTCAGATGGCTCTGCGCCGACAGGGCAAGGGTGCAGGCGGGATACCGTTCCTCGCAGAGCGATATCGCCTCTCGCATCACCGCATCGCCGAGCCGCTTGCCGCGGTGCGCTGGCGATACGACGACGCGGCCGATCTTGGCGGGGCCGGTGGGCTCGGCGGGCGCAAAGATCCGCGCGGCTGCCACTAGGTCATCGCCCTGCATCAGGCGCAGATGCAGGGCGGCCAGATCCTTGCCGTCGATCTCCGGGTAGGGGCATTTCTGCTCCACCACGAAGACATCGACGCGCATCTTCAACAGGTCATGCAGTTCGAGCGCGGAAAACTCTTCCAGTCTCCGCGCGTCGACGCTGTAGCTCTCGTCCGTCATCAGTAGACCACGACGCCGCGAATGCTCTCGCCCGAATGCATCAGCTCGAAGCCCTTGTTGATGTCTTCGAGCGGCATGGTGTGGGTGATCATAGGATCGATCTGGATCTTGCCGTCCATGTACCAGTCGACGATCTTCGGCACGTCGGTGCGGCCACGGGCGCCACCGAAGGCCGTACCCATCCAGTTGCGGCCGGTGACCAGCTGGAACGGACGCGTCGAGATCTCCTGACCGGCACCGGCAACGCCGATGATGACCGACTTGCCCCAGCCGCGATGCGAGGATTCGAGCGCCTGGCGCATGACCTTGGTATTGCCGGTGCAGTCGAACGTGTAGTCGGCGCCACCGATCAGGTCGCCGTGGCGTTTGGTCAGGTTGACGAGATAGGGCACGATGTCGTCGCCGACTTCCTTCGGATTGACGAAATGCGTCATGCCGAACTTTTCGCCCCATTCCTTGCGGTCATTGTTGATGTCGACGCCGATGATCATGTCGGCACCGGCCAGACGCAGGCCCTGCAGAACATTGAGGCCGATACCGCCAAGCCCGAAGACGATCGCGGTTGCGCCGATCTCGACCTTGGCTGTGTTGATCACGGCACCGATGCCGGTGGTCACGCCACAGCCGATGTAGCAGATCTTGTCGAACGGCGCGTCCGGGTTGACCTTGGCGAGCGCGATCTCCGGCAGGACGGTGAAGTTGGCGAAGGTCGAGCAGCCCATGTAGTGGTGGATCTTGTCCTTGCCGATCGAGAAGCGCGAGGTGCCGTCCGGCATGACGCCCTGGCCCTGGGTGGCGCGGATAGAGGTGCAGAGGTTGGTCTTGCGCGAGGTGCAGGAATAGCATTCGCGGCATTCCGGCGTGTAGAGCGGAATCACGTGATCGCCCTTCTTCACCGAGGTCACGCCTGGTCCGACATCGACGACGATGCCGGCGCCCTCATGGCCGAGAATGGCCGGAAACAGGCCTTCCGGGTCCGCGCCAGAAAGCGTGAAATCGTCGGTATGACAAATACCTGTGGCCTTTACTTCAATCAGAACTTCACCCGCGCGCGGGCCTTCCAACTGAACGGTCATGATCTCCAGCGGCTTGCCAGCCTGCACGGCAACGGCGGCGCGAACGTCCATGGTATATTCTCCTTAGCTGATGTGTCGGCGCGACATTGGCACGGCGGACCAAGCACGCTCAAGGGCTATTGGCCCGCTTTTTGGTCCGCCGCCGCTTTTGTTATGATAGCGCTTACAAAACCGGAGCGACCGGCCGGATCAGCGGCACGTGCTGCGCTGCGTCGATCCGCATCTTGCCGGTCAGGCGCGGGTCCTCGGTCACCTCGACGAATGTGCCGTACGGTTCGAAGCCGGAACGGCGATAGAAGGTGATGGCGCCCGGATGGTCGAAATGGCAGGTGTGCAGCCAGAGCCTGGTGATCGGCTTTGCCCAGGCCTTGTCCAGCGCCTGGCTCATCAGCCAGCGGCCGGCCCCCTGGCCGATCGCTTCCGGCACGAGGCCGAAAAAGACCAGTTCGCATTCGCCAGGCTCGCGGAAGTCAAGCTCCAGAATGCCAACCGGCGCCCCGTCTTTCATCGCCGCGAAGAGCTCGATGCCGGGATCGGCAAGGGTGCTCCTCAATTCGTCGTCCGGCATGATCAGGCGCGATACCCACATCCAGTCTTCGCCGACGCGACGAAACAGGTTGCGATACTGGTCGAGATCGACGTCAATCCAGCGTTGCAGCGTCATGTCCGGCGCGGCGCTTGGCTTTGCAGCTTCGGGCCTCTGGCGCATTTCGAGGCAGGTGACGACATTGGCGATGGTGCCGGCGGGAAGGGCGGAATAGCCCATGGGCATAGGGGGATTGTCGGTTTTCATGGCTCTTTTGGAGCCAGTTCGGGGCTTGAAGTCAAGATCAGGATGCCGTGTCAGACGATTTTCCTCACCCTATGCCGGGCTCAGCCAAACAGCCTGTCGCAGGCATAGATCACCGCATAGGCATGGATCGAGATTGCCGAATAGAGGCCGAACCCGGTCATCAACCGTTCCGGTCCGGACATCGGGATGAGTTCATGGCGCGGCTTGATCGAGCGGGTGCGGATCAGGCTCAGCAGCGTGAAAATCGCAAGCCCCGATACCAGCACCATTGACGGCAGGCCAATGCGCCAGCAGGTCCACAAGATCACGCCGGTAATTCCGAAGCTGCCCAGCGCCAGCATTTTCTGGCTGACGAAGATCTGGCGCAGGACCTGGCCGCCGTCGAAGCGATAGGTCGGCAACAGGTTCAGCAGGTTGAAGGCGCCAAGGATCACCAGAAAGATCAGGATCGGTGCTTCTGCGGCTTCGGGATGAGGAAAGCCCAGCGCCGACTGATGTCCGGCGACGATGATCGGGACCAGCAGAGCCGAAACGCCAGCGCCCATCAGCGCGCATGTGGCGACCTCGAACAGGCTGTTATAGGGCCGCCCGCCGATCGCGATGCCGCCGAGGAACGGAATGAAGACCATGCGCACGCTCGGATGACCGAAGGCACGGTAGGCAACCATATGGCCAAGCTCGTGCAGCACGATGACCAGGGTCAGAAAGGTGGAGATCATCAGGCCTGCCGGGTTCAGGCCGAAGAACGGCCAGAGCAGCAGGGTGGAGGCGATGACCAGCAGGGTCTGCCAGAGCGGGTGTTCGATATGGGTTCTGCCCGTATGCACCCGTCCCTCGACGTGATCGTCCAGCGCCTGCAGTTCGCGGCGTATGGAAAACAGGCGCAGAAGATAGAAGGCAAGTCCGCGATAGCTGTCGGTTTGCTCGAACGTTACCAGCGCACCCTTTTCTGAGGGTTCGATCTGGCGGCTTTCGCGGTATCCGGCCCAGAAGGACTGGTCCAGCGTGCTGTCGGAGACCACACGCAGGTCGCAGGCGAAACTGCCATTGGCATTCATCGAGGCACGGTCAACGATCATGGTCCGCTTTGTCGGCTTGCCGTTCCGATCCGGCTGACGGTAGGCAAATTCGACACGGTCCGGATGCCCGGCCACGGGCTCGACGGCGATGACCGACGGGTGCCAGTCCGTCAAGGCGCCGGCCGGCCGGGTGATGTTCCACAAATCCTCCGGGCGCTTGCGCACCGTGCGGCTGACACGGATGGTACGGCGACCGAGTGGTGCTGCCATCATCAGCCAGAGCAGGCCGAGATTGATCACGAGCAGGATTATCGCGGCTTGATGTGTCGCCAACACTGTCTCCTCGGGCCGGGAATGGCTGATGCCACCCTAGGCCGCATATCTTATGTTTGAGTTTCTCGAATTGCTAAAATGCAAGGCAACGATCTGCCGGGAGGACCGGCGGCGTCATGCCTGTCAGGCGGCATGGTTCTCGTCGAGAAAGACCGAATCCGGCACCTTCAGCCACCGGACATTGCTTGTATCCGGACTTGGCGGCAGCGATTTTGCAGGACATGGCATCAGCTGGTCGGTCAAAGCAGGCCATTGCGGATCGTTCGACAGGCTGTCTGCCAGCGCTTCGAGTTGTTCGACGACAAAGCTTTGCCATTCGGTACCCGTGTACGAACGGCCATCGTTCAGCGCCACAAGCGGGATGACATCTGCGGAGGTCGGAACGCCGTCGGGGAAAATACGACTGCGTAAATGAAGAATGTCGTTGGCCGACAGCTTCTGTTTGCCGGCAATGACACATGCCGGAAACGAGAGGCGAAACTCGCTCATGTTTCTCTATCCTGTTTCATCATGAAACTGGAGGTCAGAATAGATATCGATCCATTGCGATTTCGCTAAGGAAATACGTTAGCAATATCTTATTGGCCGGCGCCGACGTCCCGATTGCCCGTGGCCCGCTTCTGTTCTCTCCAGAGAATGAAGAGGCCGGAGCCGACGATGATCAGGATACCGAGCCATTTCGATGCAGTCGGAAACTCGTCGAAGAACAGATATCCGAGTGCGACTGCGGCGATGATCTCGAAATACTGGAACGGCGCCAGCACCGACAGCGGTGCCATGCGGAAAGCACGCACGACCAGCAGATGGATAAAGCCGGATATCGTGCCCAGCAGGGCGAGAAGCAGGAGGCCGAGCCAGGAGGTCGGCAGGGAGACGGCGAAGTTCACATCGCCGGCGCTCGTTCCGACCGCCAGGGCCGCCGTCATGAACAGCGTACCGCCGATGCCCGCGAGCGTCTGCATGGTCATCGGCGAATCGGCGTCGCCGATGGCTCGGTTGAGGAACATGTAGAGCGCAAAGAGGAAGGCGCAGGCGACCGGCAGCAGGGCCGTCAGGCCGAAGATCTCGTAGCTCGGCTGGATCACGATCATCGCGCCTCCGAAGCCGACGACAATGGCGAGCCAGCGACGCCAGCCGACCTTTTCGCCCAGAAACAGCGCTGACAGCGCCGTCAGGATAAACGGTTCGACAAAGTAGATGGCGAAAACGTCGGCGAGCGGCATGTACTTGACGGCCATGAAGAACAGCAGGCTCGCCGCTCCATGCAGCGCGCCGCGAAACAGATTCATCCACGGCCGCTTGGCCGCCAGTGCCGCAAAGCCGCGCAATGCCAGCAAGAAGGGCAGGGTGGAGGCGAGCTGGAACAGGAAGCGGTAGAATGTTACCTGCGCAGGTGACATGCCTTCGACTGTCGCCATGTATTTGGCAATTGCATCCATCACCGGCAGGACCAGCATGCAACCGGCCATCAGAACCATGCCGCGCATGGGATTGGACGAGGATTGCGACTGCTGCATGACGGGTTGCCCTTGGCGATTGTCAGGTCATCAAGCACAGGCATCAAAGCAGATCAAGGACGCGGGTTGGCCTCTCCCGTCGTTGCAAACAGGCATCTTGTCGGGTTTTGGCGAATTCTCGCATGGGCATGACGTTGCCGGAGTGGCAGCCGCATGTTAGCCATCCTATATTCGTCTGCAGGATGCAAAAGACTGGCTGACAACCGGATGCTTCCGGTGCTCGGCTGTTTGCCAAGGGAGGACGGTGCATGCCGAACCGCAACAGCGTTTCACGGATGATCGATTCGAGCGATGACACGCTGGGTGGGCGTCTGTCGGCGGCGCGTGATGCGGCGGGCATTTCGCTCGTCGATCTCGCCAACCGTCTCGGGGTGAGGAAGGAGAGCCTGCTCAACTGGGAGGCAGATCGCTGCGAACCTCGGCCTTCCCGGCTGATCGACCTTGCCGGTATTCTCGGCGTGTCGCCCATGTGGCTGATCACCGGCCATGGCTATGGTCCGCTGGAAGAGACCGACGAACTCCCCCTGGAAGCGCTGCACGTCCAGTTGCGGCGGCTGAACGATGCGCATCAGGAATGCGGTCGGCTGATCCGCCAGATCAGCCAGCAGATCGAACGTTACGAGGACCGACAGAACGGTAAACGGGCGCCGTCCGATCTGGATGGTCCGGTTATCGGCCGAGCTTGACGCTTCATCCCTGGTTGTCGTTCGCCGTCTCGCCGAAGACCTCAGCGAATGCGTCGCGCAGGCGCATGTCGACATCGGTCATCATCACCGGCAGGCCGAGATCGACAAGGCTTGTGACGCCGTAGGCACTGATTCCGCAGGGAACGATGCCGGAAAAATGGTCGAGGTCGGGATCGACATTGATCGACAGGCCGTGAAAGCTCACCCAGCGGCGCAAGCGGATGCCGAGCGCCGCGATCTTGTCTTCGGCCATCGTGCCATCGGCTAAAAGCGGCTTTTCCGGCCGGCGCACCCAGACGCCGACCCGGTCCTCGCGCCGCTCGCCACGGACATTCATGCTGTCGAGCGTGCGGATCACCACCTCTTCGAGGGCGGCAACGTAAGCGCGCACGTCCTGACGCCGGCGCTTGAGATCGAGCATGACATAGGCCACGCGCTGGCCGGGGCCATGATAGGTATATTCGCCGCCACGGCCGGTGGCAAAGACCGGAAAGCGATCCGGCTGGATCAGGTCGGCGGAATCAGCGCTGGTGCCGGCGGTATAGAGCGGTGGATGTTCGACAAGCCAGACCAGTTCATCGGCCGTGCCATCGGCAATCGCCGCCACCTGGCGCTCCATTTCGGCCACGGCTTCTTCATAGGGAACAAGCCCTTCGCTGATCCTCCAGCGAACGGGGGGACAGCCGTCAGCGGCCAGCATGGAGAGATGGAGATCGGTGCGTTGCATGAAATCTGCCTCGGGTGAAAACCCTTGTTTTCCCTTTACTTGGCAAGAAAAGCCCCGGACTTCAAGAGGAGTTGGCGGCCAGCCGCCTTCGGCTGTTCACAGGCTTATCCACCGGTCGGACCGATTTTTCAAAAAACTGGCACGGCGGGCTTGTGGACCCCGGATGCTTTTGCTACATGCAGCCCCGCCGGAGCAATTCGGCGCCTACCACGATGCGGTCGTGGCGGAATTGGTAGACGCGCAGCGTTGAGGTCGCTGTGTCGCAAGACGTGGAAGTTCGAGTCTTCTCGACCGCACCAAAAAAAGCCCGGCCACTTGGCCGGGTTTTTTGTTTTCTGCGGCAGAATCAATTGCCTAGCCTCGATACTGTCTGGCTTTGCGACTTGTCGTCATTCAGCATCGCTCGGAATGTGACTGTCGATGCCGAGCGTGGTGATATGATTGTGCACGGCGTTGACGCCGTCGAGTGCGAGCACCTTCAGTTCGATCCGCCGGCGTTCCTCGGCCGTATCGACTGCACCGCGCAGCGTAACCAGATGGCCGTCAACCTGGATATCGATCCCGGCGAGCGTTGTCTGATCGAGATCGGAGAGCGCTGCATCGATATCCGATTCGAGCTGGTCGTTATCGCCACCGTAATCCTTATCCGGCAGGGCTGGTGTTGATGGCGCCCTTTGCGAACCGTCCGCCTCGACGGAGCTGACACCAAATCCCTTGTTGCGATCCCGGTCGAAATTGGCGCCGGTCTCGCCGTAGCCATGGTTTTCAACCGGCTCCGCCGCACTGCCCGCGCCGTCGGCATAGGGCCAGCCGTTGTCGATATCGCGCTGCTCATAGTCGCGGTAGTCGTCTTCGCGGGAAAATTCGGTCGTGCTGCGGTCCTTGGCCATGGATCTGCTCCTTCGCGTGGCTGGTTCAGGCCAAACGCACGAGAGCCGGCTTTGTTCGCCGGTGGCGGGAGCGGAATGCCATTCAGCGCGCCTGCTTGCCCCACTTCTTCAACATGCGCTCGCGTTTCAGGCGCGAAAGTCGCTGGATCCAGAATATGCCGTCAAGCTGGTCGATCTCGTGCTGCATGCAGATGGCGGAAAAGCCTTCCAGCGTTTCGCGCATTTCCACGCCGTCGATCGTCCGGTAGCGGATGTCGACCTGGCGCGGGCGCACCAGCGTGTCGGTCATGCCCGGCATCGAGACGCTGCCCTCGGTGTGCTCCATGGTCTCGTCCGACACCGACACAAGCTCTGGATTGACATAGTCGCGGCGACCGCCGAGTTCCGGCAGATCGAGCACGACGACACGCTGCAGGATGCCGCAATGGGCGGCGGTAATGCCGACGCCCGGTGCGGCCGTCATCGCCACATGAAGGTCGTCTGCGAGCGCCTTCAGGCCTGCGTCGAAAACAGTGACGTCGGCGCAACGGCTGTTCAGGGCGGGATCGGGATAGCGGCGGATGGTAAGCACTGTCACGGTGGTCTGAAATCTCGCATTTCGGGCCGTCTGCGACCCCTGGCTGTGGCGGGCTTGACCGGCCTTGCGATCCGTCAAGACGGGACTCGACCGGGCTTCGGCAATAGGTTAGCAGGGAGCCTTCGCATTTGCACATCCGGGCGTAACCAAATCGCTATGCAGTTGTTGACAATGCCTTTTTTGCCGCCATTCTTCGGCGACCGGGCGCGGCAGACCAGAATGAGGCGAGGGTGCTTTTATGACGGAGACCGAGGACGACATCCGCACCCGTCCGACGCCGGACGAGGTGCATGAAGACATCTACGGCGAAGACGGCTCGATCCGGCTGGATTTTCTGGCGATCGTCGGTGCTGCCATTGCCGACCGCGACCTGCTCTTCCTGCGCCAGCATGTTGCCCGCCTGCACGAATCGGAACTCGGCGACCTGATCGAGGCGATTCAGCCGGATCAGCGCATCGCACTTGTCCGCCTGCTCGGCGACGATTTCGACATGACGGCATTGACCGAGGTCGACGAGGCGATCCGCCTGCAGATCGTCGGACATCTGCCGAACGCCCAGATTGCAGCCGCCATCGGCGATCTCGATTCGGACGATGCCGTCTACATTCTCGAAGATCTCGATAAGGAAGACCGTGACGAGATCCTGGCGCAGCTGCCGTTCACCGAGCGGGTCCGACTACGCCGTGCGCTCGAATATCCGGAAAGCTCGGCCGGCCGCCGCATGCAGACCGAATTCGTCGCCGTGCCGCCGTTCTGGACGGTTGGCCAGACGATCGACTACATGCGCGACGAGGAGGGGTTGCCGGAAAGCTTCACCCAGATCTTCGTCATCGATCCGACCTTCAAGCTGCTCGGCGTCATCGATCTCGACCGCATCCTGCGCACCAAGCGGCTGGTGAAGATCGAGACCATCATGCGCGAGACCAACCATCCGATTCCGGCGGAAATGGACCAGGAAGAGGCGGCGCAGCTTTTCGAGCAGTATGACCTTCTCTCGGCCGCCGTCGTCGACGAAAGCGGCCGGCTGGTCGGCGTGCTGACCATCGACGACGTGGTCGACGTCATCCAGGAAGAGGCAGAGGAAGACCTGATGCGCCTCGGCGGCGTCGGCGATGAAGAACTGTCCGACAATATCGCCGAAACATCGCGCTCACGCGTGCCGTGGCTTGCGGTCAACTTGTTCACCGCCTTTGTCTCGGCGTCCGTTATTTCGCTGTTCGAGGCGACCATAGAACAGGTGGTGGCGCTGGCCATCCTGATGCCGATCGTGGCCGGCATGGGCGGCAATGCCGGCTCGCAGACGATGACAGTCACCGTCCGGGCGCTGGCGACGCGCAATCTCGACATCCACAATGCCTGGCGCGTCGCGCGCCGCGAAGCGGGCGTCGGGCTGATCAACGGTGTTCTGTTCGGCTGTCTCGTCGGCACGGTCGCGGCAATCTGGTTCCAGGATATCCATATCGGCGGACTGATCACCACAGCCATGCTGATCAATATGTTCGCGGCTGCCATGGCCGGGATCACCATCCCCATTCTTCTGGTGCGGGCCGGCGCCGACCCGGCGGTGTCTTCCGCCGTCTTCGTCACCGCGATTACCGATACGACCGGTTTTTTCAGCTTCCTCGGTCTCGCCACATGGTGGTTCGGCATTGGGATCGGCAGCTAAAAATTGACTTTTACGTAAATGTAAATATGCTGTCGGTTCTTGATTGAACAGGAACGCATGTGAAGAAGTTTTATAGCATCACCGAGCTGACACGGGAATTCGGCGTGTCGACGCGCACTCTACGCTTCTACGAGGATGAGGGCCTGCTTCATCCCGAGCGGCGCGGGAGAACCCGTCTCTATCGCTCGGCGGATCGCCGTCTGCTTCAGGAGATCCTGCGTGGCCGCCGCATCGGCTTCACCATCGCCGAAATTCGCGAGATCGTCCACGTCTACAAGGAACCGCCGGGCGAAATAGGCCAGTTGAAGCTGATGATGAAGCGCATCGACGAGAAGCGCGAAGAGCTGCGCCAGAAGCGCCGCGACATCGACGAAACACTGGCCGAGCTCAATCATGCCGAGGAAGCCTGCCTGACTCGCCTGGTGGAAATCGGCGTGGGCAGCTAGCGCGCACTTGTCGCGGTGACCGCAATCAGGTCGGGTATCCGGAACCGGACATTCTCTAGCGCCAGGCATTCGTTTAGCGATTGTCACTGACTCGTGGTCGAACACTCACCTGCAAGCTTCAGGATGCGCTCGTCCTGATCGGACAGGATTGCGCCAGACTGTAGCGGTTCGAGCAGTGCCTGTTGCTGCAGGCGCTCAAGGGTACAGCCGCAGAAGCGCTGGCACACGGCTTGGCTGCTTCCCTCTCCCTGGCAGCCGCTTTCGCAACTGTTGATATAGGTGACGGCCGGATCGGGTTTTGCCGCCGGCACGACAAGCGACATGCCATAGACAAGGGCAAACAGTATCGGCTGATGCAGCAGATAGATGATCAGGCTATGGCGACCGCCCCAACGCAGCCATGCCGGTCCGGCGGGCCATTTGGCGAGCCTGGCAAACCCGTTGCGATCGTGCAGGATACGGGCAACGGCGACGCCGCATAGCAGCGCGCCGAGCCAGGGCAGAAGCGGAACATAGTCGTTCGAGCGCGGCAGATTTTGCGACAGGCCGACAAACCACAGCCCGGGCGCATCGAAGATCTCTGAGCGCCAGAGGTTCGGCAACGCGAAGGCTCCGATTGCAGCGGTCAGCGTCAGTGCAGGCGGCAGGCGCAGAAACAGCAGGCCGATGACGCTGGCGGTGGCGATGCAATGCAGGATGCCGAAGAAGATCCAGCCGTCGGGAACGAACCACCATGTGGCTGCCGAGATCACCACAGCCGCCGCAACGATCACGGCCAGGCGCTGGAGAAAGGGTTTCAGTTTCAGCAGCGGGTAATGGGCGAGCACAAGGCTGAAGCCGGCGAGAAAGAGAAAACTGGACGCGATCATCCGGGCATAGAGCCGCAGGAAACCTTCCGTCGAGGTGCCGGGCGCCAGATACCCGAAAAATTCGAGATCCCAGGAGAAGTGGTAGGTTGCCATGGCGATCAAGGCGATGCCCCGTGCTGCATCGAGCCATAACAGCCGGGTTTTCACCGGTGCCACTCCGGCGCTGTTCATGTCCGCCACGTTTGGTCCTTCCGATCCGATAGGCTGCGCTGACACAGTGTATGTGCCGGGTCCGTGGCAAAGCTGTCAAAGGCGGCGTTTTCATGGCTGTACATCGGCATCGATCCTGGCTTACCGCAGCGTTACCGTTACCGTTACCGTTCCCTGTCGCTCAGCAGTGCGAGCCGCGCCTCCGAGAAGAATTGCCGGCGCAGCAATACGATGAAGACAAGCACCGTCGTCAGCATGAAGACGTAGGGGCTGACGAACCAGCCGAGATAGCCGATCGAATAAAAGATCGCGCGCAGACCGGCATTGAAGTGGCTTGCGGCGATGATGTTCATGCGGATGGTGATTTCGGCCGCCTCGCGGGACCTGACCGGATCTTTCTCGGCCTCTGCCATCATCGGAATGGTGCCGAACAGGATGGTGCAATAGTTGAACAGGCGATAGGACCAGCCGAACTTGAAGAAGGAATAGGCAAACAGCGCGATCAGCCCACTGACTTTCATCTCGAAGGCTGCGCGGCCTCCCTGGACGATATAGGGAATGTCCTTGATGATGGCGTCGACCTGCTCGGTCGCGCCGAGCAGGGCAAAACAGCCGCCAATGGCAAAGATCGTCGTCGAAGCGAAAAACGCCGTTCCATTCTGCAGCCCACCCATGATCTGGGTATCGATCATCTTCAGATCGCGTGTCAGCGAATTGAGGATCCATTCGCGCCGGCGCTCCGCCATCGCCATGGTCAGGCTGGTCCGCTTCAGGATGCGTTTCTGTCCGGTGATCCAAGCATAGGCCATCCAGAGAAACACAAAAAGCGCCATGGCGCTGTAGTCGATCACGGTCATGGGGCGATTCCGCTTTGAATTTTATGCACCAGCTTTAACGGCAGTCCCCGTCTGGCGCCACGGAAATTAACCAGCGTAAAGAGTTTTGGGCCAAATTGAGGCAGGTTGCAGCGGCGCCGGTTTCGCGAGTATTGTTCGCAAGTCATTGATATTTCATAGATCCATGCGTAAAATGCATACCTGCCTCGCAAAAACCGACATCGTTTTGCCTTTTTTGCGGTTGCGAAGAGCCGCAAACTTTAATAGATCGTTCGTCATAAGGCGGTCGGGGGACAGCTTTTTAACAATGCGTTCTCATTTGGAGTATCCATGGAAGGCAGTGTCCAGAAGTCGTGCTGGAGCGTTACTATTCGGGCTTTGATGGGATTTGCCGGCGTTCTTTGCCTGGCCTATCTTTTCAGCAGCATGTGACGCCTACACGCAGTCAATTGCCAACAGCGCGGTCTTCGGGTCGCGCTGTTTGCGTTTGTGGCGACATTTTCCTTCGCCTCGATGTCGCGGCGATGAAAGCCGATGTCGATCCTTGCCCGCATTCGTGCTACGCGATCCTCTAGCCTCTGGAAATTGCAGGGTAGAAGGACGGATCCATGTTTCTTTCGGTTTTCGACGTGTTCAAGATCGGGGTAGGTCCTTCGAGTTCCCATACGATGGGACCGATGACCGCCGCCAACCGGTTTCTCGAACTTATTCTTTCCGACGAATGGCCACGTCCCGCCGGCGCACATGTGACCGCGCTGAAGGCCAGTCTGCACGGTTCACTTGCCTATACCGGCATCGGCCACGGCACCGGAAATGCAGTCATCATCGGCCTGATGGGCGAGGCTCCCGACAAGGTCGATCCCGACCGGATGGACGAGATCATCGCCGAGGTCGAGCGCACAGGGCGTGTTACACCGCCCGGTCATCCTGGTTATAACTTCAAGCCGAAGGACGATCTCGTCTACGACAAGAAGACGCCGCTGCCCGGCCACGCCAATGCCATGCGGCTGACGGCCCTTGATCGCGACGGCCGCGTCCTGCTGACCCAGGTCTATTTCTCCATCGGTGGTGGTTTTGTCGTTACCGAAACCGAGCTTCTTGCCATGCAGAAGAACAAGAAGGCGGCCTCGACGCAAAAGGTGCCTTATCCCTTCGCCTCGGCCAAGGAGATGTTGACCATGGCGGCAAGCTCCGGGCTGAGCATTGCCCAGATGAAGCGGGCCAACGAAGAGGCGGTGATGGACCGCGCCACGCTGGATGCCGGGCTTGACCGGATCTGGGACGCGATGAGCGGCTGCATCGATCGCGGGCTGAAACAGGACGGCCGGCTTCCGGGCGGGCTCAATGTGCGCCGCCGTGCCCGCTCGATCCATGACAAGCTGCAGGAGGAATGGCGCAGCAACCGGCAGAACCCGCTTCTCGCCAATGACTGGCTGTCCGTCTATGCGATGGCGGTCAACGAGGAAAATGCCGCCGGCGGTCGCGTCGTGACCTCGCCGACCAATGGTGCAGCCGGCGTGGTGCCGGCCACCGTGCGTTACTATCTGCATTTCCACCCGGAAGCCGATCAGGAAGGGGTGCGTGACTATCTGCTGACGGCTGCTGCCATCGGCGGCATCATCAAGCACAATGCCTCGATCTCGGGCGCCGAAGTCGGCTGTCAGGGCGAGGTCGGTTCAGCCTCCGCCATGGCGGCCGCAGGCTTGGCCGCTGTCATGGGCGGATCGCCGGAGCAGATCGAGAACGCCGCCGAAATCGCGCTGGAGCATCATCTCGGCATGACCTGCGACCCGATTGCCGGCCTTGTGCAGGTGCCCTGCATCGAGCGCAACGCGCTGGGCGCGGTCAAGGCGGTCACCGCTGCGTCGCTTGCGATGAAGGGTGATGGCGAACATTTCGTGCCGCTCGATGCCTGTATCGAGACCATGCGCCAGACCGGCAATGACATGAACGAGAAATACAAGGAGACCTCGCTGGGCGGGCTTGCCGTTAACGTCGTCGAATGTTGATGCACCTGTTGTTCCCGGCGTCGATCCGCAGGATCGATCGGTTGGGGAGGGCAGGGCCTGCGGCACAAGCGCCTCTTGACGGCGGCGTGGAACCGTCTATCTCCGGGGCATGACGCTCCATCTGATCAAACTCTGTGTCGGCTGCGATGCCATCGAAGACCTGCGGGAATGGGTTGCCGAGCGCGCGCTGGTCGCGGTCGCCGCCGGCCTTCAGCCGCAAAGCAGCCACGTCACCCGTATGGTGCCGAAGCGTGCCGAGGAACTGCTCGATGGCGGTTCGCTCTACTGGATCATCAAGGGGCAGGTGGCCGCACGGCAAATGCTGCTCGACATCAAGACTTTCACCGGTGGCGACGGCATCAGCCGGTGCGAACTGATCCTCGGCCCGGAAGTGATCGAGACTTCGCCCGTGCCGCGTCGTCCGTTCCAGGGCTGGCGCTATCTCGAGCCGGATGCAGCCCCGCGCGACCTCGGCGCCTCCGGCGCCAATCTCGAAGACATGCCGGACGACCTGAAGCGCGAACTGGCGGAACTCGGCCTGCTCTAGGCCGCTGACCAATTTTGGCCTGTCGTCTCAGACGTATTGATCTGCGCCGCTCGACGCCACAGTAAAGCCTTGCTGCGCCTTCATAGGCGTCTGGTCTGTGGTTGGGATCTGCTAAATATGTCGAATACGGCTGGAGTTGAAACACCGATCGTCAATGCGAGCGGCAGTTACGTTGGCGGTCTCCTGTTAAAAGTTCTCAAGCGCTTCGGCATCCTTGTCGCCGCGGTTTGCCTCGCCTACGGCGTCTATATCGGGATCGCCCTGCTGCGCGGCAATTTCCACGAAATACTGCCGGGAAGATACTATCGGTCGGCACAGTTGTCGGGCGATACGCTCGGCCAATATATCGACCAATACAAGATCAAGACGGTGATCAACCTGCGCGGCGAGCATGTCGGCACGCCCTGGTACGATTCGGAATCTGCAGCCACCGCGTCGCGCGGCACGACACTGGTCAATTTTCCGATGTCGGCCTTGAAGGAACTGAAAGCGGATGATGTGCAGCGGCTGCTCGGCATCCTGAAGACCGCGCAGCAGCCGGTCCTGGTGCATTGCGCTTCCGGCGCCGACCGCACCGGCCTTGCCTCGGTGATCTTCCTGCAGCAGGTCGCCGGCATTGACGAGGAGACCGCCGAATGGCAGCTCTCGCCGATCTACGGCCATATCGGCCTGCCGTTCCTTGGTCCTTATGCGATGGACACTACCTGGGAAGCACTGGAAAAGGTGATCGGCCTCGACAGCTGACCCGTCCGCTGGCGAAGTTTACCAGGTCGGCGTTGCTGAAATGATGTGACGTTGCCGCCCAGATCCATCAATATCTGAACACGTCGACTGCCTGGCGCGATTGATGCTGACTGCCTTCACCATTCGCTGCCAAGACAGCGAATGGTGTGTTCAAACAGGTTGCCGGCAGCTCAGTTCTTGACGGTGTCTTCGAGGAAGAAACGGCCGAGCGGGTTCTGGTAGAAGTTCTCGATGTTCTTGCGCGAGACGTTGATGTAGGGGCTGTAGTAGAGGTCGACCCAGTGCACGTCGTCCTTGGCCGTCTTCTGGATGTCGATGTACATGGCTTCGCGCTTGGCGGGGTCCAGCTCGAGGCGGGCTGCGGCGACGAGGTCCTTGACCTTGTCGCTCTTGTAGCGGGTCATGTAGTTCATGTTGGTGTCATGGCCGAGCACGAAGGTTGTCTTCTGGTCTGCATCGAGAATGTCGTTGGTCCAGTACATGACCGAGATATCATAGTCGCCGGCAACCAGCATGTCCCAGCTCTGGCTGGGATCGACCTTCTGCAGGTTGACGGTGACGCCGGCCTTTGCCAGCTGCTGCTGCAGGAGAACGGCGATCTGCTCGTCCACCTCGTTGCCGGCATTGACGATGTAGTTCAGTGACAGGTCTGCAGCGCCCGCTTCCGCCAGCATGGCTTTCGCCTTTTCCGGTTCGTAGGGGTACTGGTAATTATCGGCGTAGTGATAGAGCGAGCCCTTGGGGATATAGGAATTGGCGACCTCGCCAAGCCCGAAGGTGACGGTATCGACGATCGCCTTCTTGTCGATCGCCATGTCCAACGCCTGGCGCACCTCCTTCTTGGCGAGCGCACCGTGCTCGTGATTGATCAGCAGGTGATCCTCGCGGGTCGAGGTGTCGATATGCACATCGAGGTTCGCATCCTTCTTCAGTTCCTCGACACGCGAGAACGGCACGAAGATGGCGGTGTCCAGTTCGCCGGCCTGCACATTGAGCATGCGGGTATTGTCGTCAGGCACCGAGATCCACTCGACACCGTCGAGCTTCACCCGGTCCGCCTGCCAGAAGTTCGGGTTCTTCTCGAGAATGACGCGGTCGCCGCGCCGCCACTCCTTGACGGTGAATGCGCCCGACGAGGCAATCGGCTTTTCGGCAAAGGCTTCCTCGCCAGCTTCTTCCAGCCCTTTCTTCGACAGCACCGAGACATTCGGCAATGCGAGCGTCGACAGGAACGGCGCCGACGGCGTCTTCAGCTTGACAACCAGCGTCTTGTCGTCGGCCGCTTCCGCGGTGTCGACGACCTTGTAGCTGTCGCTCCACAGCGAGCCTTCATTGTCGCGGATGCGAAGCAAGCTGAAGGCGGCATCGCCTGCCGTGATCGGCGAGCCGTCGGAGAACTTGGCGTCGCGCATCTTGAACGTATAGGTCAGGCCGTCATCGGAAATGGTCCAGCTTTCGGCAAGGCCTGGCTCCAGCTTGGTGCCGGTCTTGTCAACGCGCACCAGCACGTCGAAGACGTTGGAGAATACCCAGTTGTCGACGTTCTGCGCCGACTTGATCGGGTCGAATGTGGTCGAGTCCTCCCGTCGGCCGATGGTCAGCACGCCGGCCGCTTGCGCCAACGTTGATCCCAGCGTCAACATCGCGAGCACGGTGGCCACGCTGATGGTCTTCCAATTGCTTGTCATGTCGTTCGTTCCCTTTGTTGTTATCAGGCAGTCAGGAGATGCGGTATGGTCTCCGCCGACAGGCCAGCCATCAGCGGCTTGTCAGGGTCGATATCGGGAATGGCGGCGATCAGCGCTGCGGTATAGGCGTGCTGCGGCCGGGCAAAGACATCCTCGCAGAGGCCCTCCTCGACGATCTGGCCGCGATACATGACCACCACCCGGTCGCAGAGGTTTCTGACGATGGCGAGGTCGTGGGCGATGAACAGAAGTGTCAGGTTCATGGCGCTCTTCAGATCGCGAAACAGATCAATGATCTGTGCCTGTATCGTGACGTCCAGTGCCGCGACGCATTCGTCAGCGATGATCAGTTTCGGATCGACGGCCAACGCCCTTGCGATGCCGGCGCGCTGGCACTGGCCGCCGCTCATCGATTGCGGGCGGCGGGTGGCAAACTCGCGGTCAAGGCCGACGAGATCGAGCAGTTCAAGGACGCGCGCCGGAATCCGATTGGCGGGCACCTTGTTCTGTACCGTCAGTACTTCGGCCAGCATCGTGCCGATGCTCATGCGCGGGTTCAGCGCGTTATAGGGATCCTGAAACACCATGGCCGATTGCGTGCGGATCTTCGCCAGCGTCTGGCGGCGCTGCTGGGCGAGGTCGAGGCCGTCGAAGCTGATATGGCCGGAGGACAGCGGCGTCAGTCCGAGGATAGCACGCGCCAGTGTGCTCTTGCCCGAGCCGCTTTCACCGACGATGCCGACGGTTTCGCCGGGCATTACTCGCAGGCTGACCCCGTTGACCGCGGCCACAGCCGGCTTGCTGCCTTTCAACAGACTGAAGCCGGGGGTCGGGAAGCGAACAACCAGATCATCGATTTCGAGAAGTGGCTTTGCCGCCGTTGGAAGCGATGCAGTCCGGAGGGCTGGAAGGATAGCGTCCTCCGGCATGGATGGATGGCTCTCGAGCAGGCTGACCGTATAGGCATGCTGTGGTGCAGACAGAACCTGCCGCTTGTCGCCCAGTTCCAGCAACCGCCCGTGACGCAGTACGGCGATCCGGTCGCAGGTCTGGGCAACGATGCCGAGATCGTGGGTGATCAGGATGATCGACAGGCCACGCGCGTCGCGCAGGTCCATCAAAAGTTTGAGGATTTGCGCCTGAATGGTGACGTCGAGCGCCGTGGTCGGCTCGTCGGCAATCAGGATTTCCGGATTGCAGGAGAGCGCCACCGCGATCATCGCCCGCTGACGCATGCCGCCGGAGAATTCATGCGGATAATTGCCATACTGTCGCTGCGGATCCGGAAAGCCGACCTGGGCGAGAATGTCGATGGCCATGGCTTTCGCATCGTGGCGTGACTTGCCCTGGTGATAGCGGAGACCCTCGGCGATCTGATCGCCGATGCGCATCACCGGATCGAGATGGCTGGTCGGGTTCTGGAACACCATGCCGATCTCGGCACCCCGCACCGCACGCATGGCATCGTCGCCCAGCGTCATCAGGTCACGGGCGCCGAGCATCACGGACCCACCGGTGATGGCGATCGCCTTCGATGGCAGCAGCTGCACCAGCGCCCGGCAGATCATGCTCTTGCCGGAGCCGCTTTCGCCGACAAGCCCGAGAATTTCGCCGCGGCCGAGATCGAAGGACACGGCATCGATAAGCTTGCGCGTTTCGCCGTCGAGCATGGCATGTACGGTGAGATCGCGGATAGAGAGGATCGGCTCGCTCATTCTCGCACCCCCAGCCATTCACCCAGCCCGTCACCGAAAAGGCTGAAGCCGAAGGCCAGCACGACGATGGAGAGGCCGGGAAACAGGGTGATCCACCAGGCCGTGGTGATGAAGCTTTGCCCCTCGGCAACCATGACACCCCATTCGGCCACCGGCGGCTGAACACCGAGGCCGAGATAGCTGATGGCGGCACCACTGAGCAACACCAGCACGGCGTCCGACATGGAAAACACGATCGATCCGGCGATGGCATTCGGCAGCAGGTGCCGGAACATGATGCGGCTGCGGCTGAAACCGAGGCTGACGGCGGCCACCGCATAGTCGCTGTTCTTCAGCACCAGCATCTGCGCCCGGATCAGCCGCGCGTAGGAGACCCAGCCGACCAGCGCCATGGCGATATAGAAACTCGAAAGGCCCGGCCCGAGAATGGCGATGATCGACAGCATCAACACCAGGAAGGGAAAGGCGAGGATGATATCGACCAGCCGCATGAAGATCGTATCGACGATGCCGCCGAAGAAGCCGGCGATCGTGCCGATGAAGGTGCCGATCAGGAACGGGAAGACCACGCCGATGACGGCGATCTGCAGGTCGATGCGCGTGCCCCAGATGACACGCGAGAAGATGTCTCGGCCGAAATTGTCGGTGCCGAAGGGATGGGCCAGCGAGGGCATGGCGAGCCGGACGGCCGCATCCTGATAGATCGGATCGTATGGCGCGATCAGCGGTGCGGCGAGCGCGACCAGCAGGAACAGTCCGAGAATGCCGGCGCCGGTGACCAGGGTCAGGTTGCGCCCGAGAAATCGGTTCCGCGATACAGTCGCGCGGGTTGCGGCGGCTGTCATAGGCGTACCCTCGGATCGAGTGTCACGGTGACGATATCGGCGAGGAAATTGACCAGTACAGTGGCGCAGGCAAACACCATGGCAACGCCCTGGACCACCATGTAATCGCGCGAGAAGATGGCGCGCACGAGAAGCTGCCCCATGCCCGGAATGGCAAACACGGTCTCGACCACGACGGTACCGCCGATCAGCCAGCCGATATTGACGGCAAGCAGATTGATGGTCGGCACCAGAGAATTTGGCAGCACATGGCGCCAGAAGACGATGCTTTCCGGCATGCCGCGGGCGCGGGCCGCCGTCGCCAGATCCGATTGCAACTCGACGATCATCGCGGCCCGCAGGCTGCGGGTCAAAACGGCCGATA
Source organism: Rhizobium sp. 18065 (assembly GCF_902706095.1). Lineage (GTDB taxonomy): Bacteria > Pseudomonadota > Alphaproteobacteria > Rhizobiales > Rhizobiaceae > Allorhizobium. The sequence goes on along the minus strand of NZ_CACSJP010000002.1, from coordinate 120,388 downwards.
GTGAAAGCGCAATTGTCAGGCTCGGGAGAACCAGATGCGCTGCCTTGTCGACAAAACTGTCGCCGTAGCCGGAGACCGGCAGGACGCCGAGCTTGACGGAAAACAGGATGATCAGCATCAGCGCCAGCCAGAAGGGCGGAAAGCCGATACCGAGCGTCGAGACGATGCGCACGGCGTGATCGGGCAGGCGGCCGCTGTTGCGTGCCGCGAGCGCTGCCATCGGAACGGCAATCAGGATCGACAGGAGGACGCTGGTCAGAACCAGCACCAGCGTCGGCTCGATGCGGGTTATGATCAGCTTCAGCACGTCGATCTTGTAGAGGATCGACTTGCCCATCTCGCCCTTGCCGAGATTTTGGACAAAATAGAAATATTGCAGCCAGATCGGCTCGTCGAGACCGTATTGGGCGCGGATGCGGGCAATGGCCGTCGGGGTCGAGCGGGTGCCGAGCAGGACGCGGGCAGGATCGCCGGGGATCAGCCGGACGAGGATGAAGGTGATGACGCTGATGCCGAACAGCACCGGCAGAAACTGCAGCGGGCGAAACAGCACGAACCTATAGCGGTGCATGGGTTTGCACCTTTCCGGCCTGCCGGCCATGAACCGAATGTCGCGCGCTGCCGATCATGCCATCGTCCTGTGGCGCGACAGGAAATCGACAAGCACCGGATAATAGCCATCCGGGTTTTCATAGAATGGCATGTGGCTGGCATTGTCGATGACGCTCAGTTGCGCGTCGGGAAGGTTCAGCTTCATGCGAAGCGCGCAGGCCGGCGTCAACTCGTCGTGCTCGCCGCAGGTGATCAGCACCGGGAGGGTGATCCTGGGCAAGTCCGGCACACGGTTCCAATCCTTCAGATTGCCGATATAGAGGAATTCGTTCGGGCCCTGCATCGTGCCGTAGGGCGCCATGTTCCAGTCGTCGAGGGACCGTTTTACCGGTGCCGGCCAATCCGAAAGCCGGCAGACATGGCGATAGTTGAGAATGGTGATCGCCGCCAGATATTCCGGATGGTCGATGCTGCCGCGCGCCTCGTGCTTCTGCATCATCGCCACCGTTTCTGAGCCGAGCGCCGACCGCAGCCGCTCGAGTTCCAGGATCAGATGCGGCATGTCGGCAACGGTATCTTCGAGGATCAGCGTCTTGAGGTTTTCCGGATAGGTCAGTGCATAGTCGATTGCGAGCCAGCCGCCCCAGGAATGGCCGAGCATATGCACCTTTCCGAGCCCCAGCGCCTGGCGCACCGTCTCGGTTTCCTCGACATAGCGGCCGATGGTCCACAGCGCCGTGTCGGTCGGACGGTCCGACGCGCCGGTGCCGAGCTGGTCGAAGGCAACGACCCGGTAGCCCTGGTCGACGAGGCAGGAATGGGCTTCGCGCAGATAGTCGCAGGGCAGGCCCGGCCCACCATTGAGACAGAAGACGGTATCCGGACCCGAGCCGAAACTGTAGGCGACCACCTTATGGCCCGTAACGTCAATCTCGATCCGTTCATCCGGTTCCATCTCGCGCCACATCGTCCGTCTCCTGCAGACCGCAATCACTGCTCATCTTTTCAGCAAGGCTAATTTTTAGCGTTTTATCGGTTCCGCACCAGCTATAAGAAGTGATAGGATGAGATCTCCGCTGCACTACAGATCCCGGTCCGACATTAGGGTTTTCGCATGTTTGACGATATTGGTTCGATCCGATCGCGGCTCACCGCGGGTGAGACCTTGGACGGGCGGATCGACGCCGCGTTCGAGGTGATCAAGGGGTTCGGATTCGACGCTCTGATCTACGACTATACGCCGGTTCCCTACGATCTCGACGGCGCATTGATGCTGCCTTCGCTGTTGAAGCTGCGCAACATTTCCGAGGACATGCGCGAATACTGGTTCGAGCGTGAATATTTCCGCATCGACCCGGTGCAACTGCTGGCGATGCGCACGACCACGCCCTTTTTCTGGAACTACGACCACAAGGCCGGGACGCAGATCAACCGCTTCCTCGACGAGCGCAGCGCGCCGGTGTCACGCTATCTGCATGAGCGCAACATGTCCTGCGGCGTGACCGTTCCGGTGCATCTGCCGCGCGGCGACTGTGCGACCGTGACGGGGGTGCGCTTCGGCGCGGGCCGCGGGTTCCAGAGCGATGCGGACCGCCATATGGCGGATTTCGGACTTCTCGCCCATGTGTTCCACGAGGCCGCCTTTGCCGCCTTCGACGAGACGGCGAAGACCGGAACGCGTGCGCATCTGACGAACCGTGAGCGCGAGTGCCTGCGGCATTCGGCGGAAGGCCTGTCGGCCAAGGAAATCTCCCGCATCATCGGCCGCTCGGTTCCGACCGTGGTCATGCATCTCAACGCCGCTGCCAAGAAGTTGGGGGCGAAGAACCGGACACAGGCCGTGGTGCGCGCCACCCATTACCGGCTGCTGGAAGAACCACCATCCTATTACTTGTGATAGCTGCCGCGACCCAAATCGGAAGGCTATGCTTTCTCCATCGGAACAACCGCATGGAGATGAAGACGTGGCACCGGTCGAAGTTCAGGAATCCTACCTGCCGTTTCGCGCGTATCAGACCTGGTACCGCATCACCGGATCGCTGGATTCGCCGTTGCTGCCGCTCGTCGTCGCCCATGGCGGGCCTGGCTGCACGCATGACTATGTCGATAGCTTCAAGGACATCGCGGTGCTCGATGGCCGCCCGGTCATCCATTACGACCAGCTCGGCAACGGCAACTCGACGCGATTGCCGGAAAAAGGCCCGGATTTCTGGACGGTCGAGCTGTTTCTCGAAGAGCTGGATGCGCTGCTGTCCCATCTCGGCATCGCGGAGCGTTACGCCTTTCTCGGCCAGTCCTGGGGCGGGATGCTCGGAGCCGAACATGCGGTTTTGCGGCCGAAGGGGTTGAAGGCTCTTGTCATCGCCAATTCGCCGGCCAACATGCACACTTGGGTCTCGGAGGCCAACCGCCTGCGCCGCGACCTGCCGGCCGAGGTTCAGTCGACGCTTCTGAAACACGAGGAAGCCGGAACACTCACCGATCCGGACTATATCGCCGCCTCGCGCGTCTTCTACGATCGCCATGTCTGCCGCGTCTCGCCATGGCCGCCGGAAGTGGCGCGTACCTTCGCCATCATGGACGAGGACAATACCGTCTACCGCAACATGAACGGCCCGACCGAGTTCCACGTCATCGGCACGATGAAGGACTGGACGATCGAGGATCGATTGCCGCAGATCGAAGCTCCCACCTTGCTGATCTCCGGCCGTCACGACGAGGCAACCCCCGAGGTGGTGCGCCCCTATGTCGAGCGCGTGCCGGGGTGCCGCTGGGTTGTGTTTGAGCAGTCCAGCCACATGCCGCATGTCGAGGAGAAGGACCTTTGCCTGGCGACGGTTTCGGACTTTCTCAAGCAACACGATGGGGGTTGAAGGAGCTCGAACGGCAGGCGCGACCGGCAATTCTCCCTCTGTCCAAGGGCCAGACCTTCAGCGGCGGCGTGCAAAAGCTGCCCTGTAGAATTTTCGTGAGACGATCACGCTTGACGTTTGCCGTTGATCGCATTTGTCCTGGAACTTGAGGCGATCCCGAATCGTCTCTTCCGAAGATGCTCAGAGCCAACCAAGCGCAGTCGCCGCGCGGATTGCCTCGGCGCGGCGTTTGCAATCGAGTTTGCGGAACAGGTTGCCGAGGTGGAATTTTACCGTCACTTCGGAAATGTTGAGGGTGCTGGCAATGCGCTTGTTCGGCATGCCGCTGGCGATCAGCTGCAGCATCTGGGTTTCACGTTGCGACAGGCCGCCATTCAGCGCTCGGGCCTGAGGCGAATTGACCGATGCCGCGAAGATCGACAGCGCGATGCGCACATCCGACGAGGTTTCGATGAAGCTGCGGATGCGCTGGTCGTTGAGCAGCGGTGACAGAAAGATCCGCTCCTCCGACAGGACGCCATTGCAGCCAAGCCGGGTCGAGGTTTCTAGCGCGGACAGAAGGCGCGATCGTGCCGTGGCGCTGTCGCCGCGCTGATGGGCAGTATAGCTCTGCCAGAGAAGCAGGGCCACTCTTTCCCGGTTCGTCACATAGGGATTGCTGATCAGTGCATCGATCTGGCGCGGCAGATACGACCGTGGTGCCCAGAGATGGACCGCATCGCGGATCCAGGCCATGGCATAGGAGATCTCGTCGCGACGGGTGAGCCGGGCCAGTTCGTCGGTGGCGCTCTCCACCCAGTTTCGCCCCATCGGCATGCGGATCGCCGTCAGGGTGGATTGCGCTTCGGCCCAGCGGTTGACGTTCTGATAGGCGATGGCGGTGCGGATTTCCATCATTGCATGGAATTGCAGCCGCTCGGACAAATGGATCCACAGTCCGTCGAGAAAGCCCGGACGAATGGTCATCGGGAAATGATCGCAGAGAACCTGCGAGGCATAATGCAAGGCGAACTGCATCAGGCTCGGCCAGATTTCGGCAGCCGCAAAACTGTCGAAGTCGGTCTGGACAAATTCGACGAGATCCCTTGGCCGGCCGGCTTCATAGGCGATACAGGCTTCGGCCAGATGCAGCATCCGGAATTCCTGCTTCGCATCATGCGGAACCTGTTCCAGCTTGCTGCGCGCATCCTTGGCGGCGCGGCGGGCGAGAAGCACGTCGCCGCTCATCAGTCGCAGGACGATTTGGTGCAGATGGATGAAGAATTCGAGCAGCGGCTGGCCACCCATGTTGCGCAGATAGATCAGCGAACGCGCGGCTGCCGCCTCGGCTTCGCGAAAGTTGCGGCGGCGGATCTCGAATTCGAGCAGGGCGTTGTAATAAGCCGCCCATTTGACGTGGTCACCCAGCGGATAGTCGGCCATGAACTCGCCGAGCCGGGTGATCATCTGATCGTTGGGTGTCAGATCCTCGCCGATCATCATGTTGAGCCTGAATGTCCGGGCGGCGAAGGAGAAACGTGATCCGCGCGCCAGTGCCTTCAGCGGATCGAGATAATCCAGCCCGAGATGTCGACCGAGCAGATGGCGCACGCGCTGCAGCTCACCCTGCTTGAGCAGGGTACGGGTGACTGAGAGCAGCACGGTCTCGTTGGTGGCGATCATCTCGTGCGAGAAGCGCATGATGATGGTCTGGAAGGCAGCCAGGCTGCTGCGATAGATAAGTTCGCGTCCCTGGGCGCGCTCGAGGATCTGGGCGGCATGCACTTCGTGGCCATGATCGATCAACAGGGCCATGGCGTCAAGCGAGCGTCCGGCCTGTTCGCGGGCGGCGGCGATCTCGATGACGGCGCCTTCCGCTTCGAAGATCGCCAGACGCTCGACTACGGCGGTCTGCACCAGGCGGAGGAGGTCCGGGTGCTGCTCGGGTGCCCGGGCGAGAAAAGGCGGCAGAATGCTCGCCCATTGCGCATCGGCTGCGGGCGCTTCGAGCCATATGGACAAGGTTGTGGTCTGGCCCGGTGACAGATGGCTGAGAATGGTTTCGCGCAGATAGTCGATGCAGACACGGTCGTCGGGGACCGACGCCAGTGGCAGGAAGGCTGGCCAGCCGGCATAACCTTTGAGCAAGGTCTGGGCATTTTCAGGCGGCAGGTCTGCAAGTTCATCTGCGGTAAATGTCAGGTCCTCGGCATCGATCGTGACCGAACCGCGATGCAGGATCTGCCGTGCCAGCCCGGCAATGCGCTGGTCCGGGCGGCAGGCGACGATAATGATGTCAGCCGTGTCGAGAACCTGGGCTGCGATGCGGGCGGATCTGGCCGAGGCCGGTATATCCCAGAGCAGATAGCGCGCATGCACGTCATCGACGCGGGGCTGCAATGTCCGGCAGACTTGCCTTCCCAAGGTTTCCGCAATCATGTCGAGAAGGGTGGTTTTGCCAGCACCTGCCGGCGCGCGCAGAAAGACGACACCGGCAGTTTCACGAGCGATGCGATCTCGGAGGCGAGGGCGGGGCAGGACCATGGTCATGCCGGTTCTATAGGCGAGAAATCGGCAGTGACCTATACCATGTCGTCAAAAAACTATACTTTTTGCCGGTTGCTCGCATGGCGACAGAAGGGGATGTTCGAGCCTTAGGCAGCTGATGTACAAGGAAACACCCCGCCGATGCAGCAACATCCGTTGGTCGCGATACTGACCCGGCTTGGCATGTTCGTGCTCGTCATGATCGCCCTTTCCATCATGATTTTCGTTCTGGCACGGGTTGTGCCGGGTGATCCGGCGCGCATGGCGCTCGGTCCGGCCGCGACCCTGGAACAGGTCGAGGCGCTACGCCAGCAGATGGGTCTCGATCGACCGCTGCCGGTGCAATATCTCGATTATGCGAACAAGGCGCTGCATGGCGATCTCGGCATGTCGCTGGTGTCGCAGCGACCGGTCACGACCGATCTGGCGCAGACGGTTCCGGCGACGGTCGAGCTGGTGCTGGTTTCGGTCATCTTCATGTTCGCCATGGCGATCCCGCTCGGTGTGATCACCGCCCATTACCGCAACCGGACCTTCGACTATGTCGGCCGCTTCCTGTCTTTGACCGGCGTCACGATCCCGAGCTTCCTGTTTGCCATCACTATGCAGCTGGTCGCTGCCCGATATCTGACCGACTGGCCGATCATCGGCCGGCTCGACCATGGGCTGGCCTGGCAGGGTGGTCCGACCGGGTTCCTGCTGATCGACGGCACGCTGGCCGGACGGTTCGACGTGGTGCTGAACGCCCTGAAACATCTGGCGCTGCCGGCCTTTGCGCTGTCGATGGCAGGCATTGGCCAGATCACCCGCATCACCCGCTCCTCGATGCTGGAGAACCAGCGCAAGGATCATGTGCTGACGCTGAAGAGTTTTGGCGTGCCGGAACGTGTCATCACCTTCCGTTATCTGCTGAAGCTGTCCTCGATCGCGCCGCTGACCATCATGGGGCTCGAATTCGCCTCGCTGATCGGCAATGCTTTCGTCATTGAAATGATCTTCGCCTGGGGTGGTTTCGCCTCCTATGGCCTGACCTCGATCCTGCAGAAGGATCTGAACGCGGTGACCGCCGTGGTGCTGGTCGCGGGCCTGTTCTTCATCATCGCCAACCTGATCGTCGACGTCGTGATCTCGATCATCGACCCACGACTGCGCCGCAAGGAGGCACGCTGATGGCCGACATGAAAATGCTTGACGCTTCCGATCGTGGCCTCAGCTCAGGCTACATGATGTGGTATCGCTTCAGCCGCAATCCGGCGGCTGTGATCGGCTCGCTGATCCTGATCTCGATCGTCATCCTTGCTGTCTTCGCGCCCTGGCTGACGCCTTATCCGAAGCATGTCGGCGCGGTCGTCGATTTCCGCGCCCGGCATCTGCCGCCGGATGCCAGCCACTGGTTCGGCACCGACAAGGCTGGACGCGACATCTTCTCGCGCACAGTCTTTGGTCTTCGGGTGTCGCTGCTGCTGGTGATCGGCGTTCTCGGGATTTCGGTGCCGGTCGGCACGGTGCTTGGCCTGATCGCCGGCTATTTCGGTGGCTGGGTGGAAAAGCTGATCACCGGTCTGACCAATGTCATGCTGGCCATGCCGCCGCTGGTCATGGCGCTCGCCGTCTCCAACCTGCTCGAGCCGACGCTGACCAATGCGATGATCGCCATCACCCTGCTGTGGTGGACCTGGCATGCGCGGCTGATCTACTCGGTCTCCAAGTCGATCGCGTCCGAAGACTATATCGAGGCGGCGCGTCTGGCCGGTGCCGGGCCGATCCATATCCTGTTTCGCGAAATCCTGCCGAACTGCCTATCGGTGATTTCGGTGAAGACGACGCTCGATGCGGCCTTCGTCATCCTGTTCGGCGCAACGCTCAGCTTTCTCGGTTTCGGCGTCAAGCCGCCGACCCCTGATCTGGGCTCGATGGTGGCCGATGGCCGGCAGTTCATGCCCGATTTCTGGTGGGAAGTGCTCTGCCCCGGCGCGGTGGTCTTCTACGTGACGCTCGGTTTCAACCTGCTGGGCGACGGCCTGCGCGACATGTTCGATGTGGAGAACTGAGATGGCCGAACCGCTTCTGAACGTCGACAATCTCAATGTCTCCTTCGTTACCTATGGTCGCAGCCGCCAGGTGCTGCGCAATGTCAGCTTCTCGGTGGCAGCCGGCGAGCGTGTCGCCCTGATCGGCGAAACCGGATCCGGCAAGTCGGTGACGGCAAAGGCAATCATCGGCACATTGCCGAAGAATGCCAATATCAGCGCCGGCACGATCAGCTTTGCCGGTCGCGACGTGTTGTCGATGCCGCGGGCCGAGCGCGAGGCTCTGAAGGGTACCGCCTTCTCGCTGATCATGCAGGACCCGTTGTCTTCCTTCAATCCGGTGTTCAAGATCGGTACGCATCTCGATGACGTGATGCGCTTTGCCGACAAGCGCAACGGCATTTCCTCGTCCAAGTCCGAGCGCCGCACCCGGATCGCCGCCGTGTTGCGCAGGGTTCAGCTGGCCGATGGCGAGCGGGTGATGAATGCCTATCCGTCGGAACTGTCAGGCGGCATGCGCCAGCGCGTGCTGATCGGCCTTGCGCTTCTGCACCAGCCGAAACTTCTGATCGCCGACGAACCGGGCACGGCACTCGACGTCACGACGCAGGACGAGATCCTCAACCTCATCAATCAGTTGGTGAAAGAGGAGAACATGGCGCTGCTGATGATCACCCACAATCTCGGCGTCGTGCGCAAGGTCGCCGACCGGGTGGTGGTCATGCATCACGGCGACATCATCGAAACCGGTCCTTGCGCCGAGATCCTCAGCAATCCGTCCGAGGACTATACCAAAGCGCTGCTGGAAGCGGTGCCGCCGCTGTATGGCCCGCGGGTGATCGATCTGCCGCAAAGTGACCGCGCGCCGATCGTGACGATCAAGGGGCTGAACAAGATCTATGGCAAGCGTCCCGGTTTCCATGCGATCCGCGATGTCGACCTGACGCTGCGCGAGGGCGAGATCTTCGGTCTGGCCGGAGAATCCGGCTCGGGCAAGACCTCTGTTGCCCGTATCATCATGGAGCTGTCGCGGGCGACATCCGGCACGGTCGATATCGATGCATCGGCTCCCGGCCGCGGCCGTCGTCTCACCCAGATCGTCTACCAGAACCCCGGCACGTCGCTGAACCCGAAGCGTACCGTCAAGCAGACGCTGAGCCTGCCGCTGACGTCGATCGGCATGGATGCGGATGCGCGCGAAGCACGGATGCGGGAATTGCTTGATTTGGTGCGCCTGCCGCAATCCTATCTGGCGAAATATCCGCATGAACTGTCGGGCGGTCAGAAGCAGCGCGTGGCGATTGCCCGGGCGCTGGCGGCCGAACCGAAGATCCTGATCCTCGACGAGCCGACTGCTGCACTGGACGTCTCGGTGCAGAAGACGGTGATCGAGCTTCTGGTGCAACTGCGCCAGGATCTCGGCCTGACCTATCTGATGATCAGCCACGACCTGTCGCTGATGCGCAATTTCTGTTCACGCATCGCGGTGATGCTGCGTGGCGAGATTGTCGAGGAGGGCGTAACGCCCGAGGTCTTCGCCGACCCGAAACACCCCTACACACGGGCGCTGATCGCCGCGATCCCCGTCGTCACCGACGTCGAAGAGCGGTTGAAGCCCATCGTTACCGAGGAAGAGCGGATGCGCTTCCTTGTCAAAACAACAGCATGATTGAGGAGGCACCTGACGTGTATCGCGTGGGGATTGATGTGGGCGGCACCAATACGGACGCTGTCGTTCTGGATGGAAAAACGGTCCTGGCCGGGGTCAAGGCCTCGACAACCGAGGATGTGACGTCGGGCGTGCTCGAGGCGCTGGAAAAGGTGATCGCTGCATCCGGCATCGACCGGGCCCGGATCGCCGCCGTCATGATCGGTACGACGCATTTCACCAATGCCGTTATCGAGCGGCGCCATATGGACGAAGTCGCGGCGATCCGTCTGGGCCTGCCGTCCGGCGCCGGCCTGCCGCCAATGGTCGACTGGCCGGATGACCTGCGCGATATCGTCGGTAACCATGGCTATCAGATCAAGGGCGGCTATGAATTCGATGGCCGCGTGCTGTCTCCCCTCGACGAGGACGCGATCGTGCGCATCGCCGGCGAGATCCGCGCCAAGGGTCTGAAGGCTGCGGCCGTGACCTGCGTGTTCAGCGGCATCAATGATGCGATGGAACTGCGGACCAAGGAAATCCTGCAGCAGCAATGCCCGGGGCTTCCGGTGGTGATGTCGAAGGATATCGGCCGTCATGGTCTGCTGGCCCGCGAAAGTGCCGCGATCATGAATGCCAGCCTACTGTCGCTGGCCGACCGCACGGTTGCCGCTTTCGGCGAGGCGCTGAAGGCCGCGGGCATCACGTGCCCGTTCTATATCACGCAGAATGACGGAACGCTGATGGCGGCCGATGTGGTCCGGTCCTTCCCGGTGCTGACATTTGCCTCCGGCCCGACCAATTCGATGCGCGGCGCGGCATTTCTCACCGGCATCAAGGACGCCGTTGTCGTCGATGTCGGTGGCACCACGTCCGACGTTGGCTCGTTGTCGCATGGTTTCCCGCGTCAGGCCTCGACGACTGTCGATATCGGTGGCGTGCGGACCAATTTCCGCATGCCCGACGTCTTCTCCATCGGTCTCGGTGGCGGTTCGCTGGTGGTCAAGGGCGAGAGCGGCATCACCGTCGGTCCCAAGTCTGTCGGCTACCGCGTTCGCAGCGAGGCGATCTGCTTCGGCGGCTCGACGCTGACCGCGACCGATATCGCCGTGGCATCGAACAAGGCCGATGTCGGCGAGCGCGCACTGCTTGACGGTCTCGACAAGGCGCTGGTCGAGGCGGCGATGGCCAAGATCGACCAGATGCTCGAGGCCTGCGTCGAACGCAGCCGCATTTCCTCGACGCCGGTGCCAGTCATCGCTGTTGGCGGCGGTTCGATCCTGATGCCGGACCGGATCGGTGATCTGGAGGTCATCCGGCCGGAGAATTTTGCGGTTGCCAATGCGGTTGGCGCTGCCATTGCCCAGATCAGCGGCGAGACCGACCGGGTCTTCTCGCTGATCGATGGCCGCACGCGTGAAAGCGCGCTGGCCGAAGCCGAAGCGGAAGCACGTGAAAAGGCGATCGCTGCCGGTGCGCTGGCCGAAACGCTGGAAGTCATCGAACGCGAGGACATGCCGCTGGCCTATCTGCCGGGCAATGCCACGCGCATTCACGTCAAAGTCGTCGGAGAAATGGGAGTCCATCATGGCTGAGGTGCGCAAGCTGAAATATGACGAAGCCGACCTGCGCACGCTGACGGTGGAAGATCTGGACGCGCTGGAAATCGGTGCCGGCATTCTCGGCACCGGCGGCGGCGGCAACCCTTATCAGGGCAAGCTGCTGGCGCTGCAGGCGATGAAGGAAGGTTACGAGATGAAGATTCTCGCCACCGACCGGATCGAGGGCGATGCCCTGTGCATGTCGATTGGCGGCATCGGTGCTCCGGTGGTTGGCGTCGAGCGGCTGCGCGAAGGCCGCGAGGGCCTGCGTTGCCTGAGGGCGATGGAAGACCTGATCCGCGCGCCGATCGATGCAATGGTCTGCGAGGAAATCGGCGGTGCCAATGCGATCAACCCGCTCGTGACTGCGGCGCTCGGCGGTCTGCCGATGCTCGATTGCGACGGGATGGGCCGTGCCTTCCCGGAAATGCAGATGACGACGTTTTCGATCTATGGCCATAGCTCGACGCCGTCTGTGATGTGCGACCTGCATGGCAATGCGGTGATCTTTAGCCATGCGGTTTCAGAAGTCTGGCACGAACGCATGGCGCGTGCCTGCGTGGTCGCCCAGGGCGGCGGCGCGATGCTGGCGACGGCGCCGATGCAGGCGCATTATGTTCATCAGTACGGCATTCCGAAGAGCTACACCAAGGCGATCGCACTTGGAGAAGCGGTGATCCGTGCCCGCAAGGCGCAGGAAGATCCGATTGCGGCTGTCTGCGCGCTGGAAGGCGGACGGCGTATCTTCAACGGCAAGATCAGCGACCTGAAGCGTCATTTCCGCGGCGGCTTCTCGGTCGGCGATATCGAGCTCACCGGTTTCGATGACTGCAACGGCCAGACGGCTGGCGTGGCGATCCAGAACGAGTTCCTGATCTTCCGCCGCAATGGCGAGGTCGAGGTGACCGTGCCCGATCTGATCGTGCTGCTGGATGTCGACACCGGATATCCGATCACCACTGAAATGCTGCGTTATGGCCAGCGCGTCGCGGTGATCGCGATCCCATGCCATGCGCTGCTGCGCACTGCGCGCGCGCTTGATGTCGTCGGCCCCGCGGCCTTCGGCTATCCGGAAATTACCTATTCGCCGCTGCCTGCCTTTGTGCAGAAGGCTGCCTGAAGAGCTTCAACACAAGCGGGGACAATCCCGCGAAAGAGGAGAACTTGAATGAACGTGCATTCCATCAAATCGCGCCTCGCCATGCTGGCGGTCGGCACTGCCATGGGCCTGTCCCTGACGTCTGCCGTTGCCCTGTCTGACGACAAGGTCTCGATCGCCGTCAACACGATGCAGATCTTCTCGTCGCTCGATCCGGCCAAGGTCACCGACTATACCGGCTACATGGCGATCGTGAACCTGTATGACGGTCTGACCACCGTCAGCCCGTCCGGCGAGATCGTGCCGCATCTGGCGAAGTCCTGGGATATTTCTCCAGACGGCCTGACCTATACGTTCCACCTGCGCGACGATGCGAAATTCCAGGACGGTACGGCGCTCAAGGCTTCCGACATCGCCTGGTCGGTAAAGCGCCTGATTGGCATCAACAAGGGACCGTCCAACCTCGTTGTCGGCCTGATCAAGCCGGAAAACATCACCACGCCGGACGATGTGACCGTCATCTTCAAGCTTGAACGCCAGTTCGCGCCCTTCATGTCGGTCACCCCGATCTTCATGGCTTTGAACCAGAAGCTGGTCGAGAGCAATGCCACGGCTGACGACAAGTGGGGCGAAACCTATGTCGGCGAACATTCCTCAGGTTCCGGCCCCTACAAGCTGGTCAGCTACAATCGGTCTGCCGACATGGTCATCGACCGAAATGCCGATCATTTCCTCGGCTGGACCAAGGGCAAGCCGATCGACGAAGTGCGCTTCGTCCAGACCAGCGACGACGCAACCGTCAAGGCGCTTGCCGAAAAGGGCGAACTCGGCCTTTCCTCGCATGGTCTCGGCAACGACACCTATGAGGCGATTGGCAAGATGGACGGCTACAAGCTGATCCAGACCCGCACGGCCGGTGGCTTCGTCATCAAGCTCAACACCAAGGTCTACCCGACCGACGACGTGCATGTGCGCCGCGCCATCGCCTACGCAACCGATTACAAGACCATTCAGGAAGTCATCTATCCGGGCTTCGACATGAAGGGGCCATTGTCTGACGCGTTCAAGGACGCCCATAACGACGGCATCGAGCCTGGCGTCTTCGACCTCGAAAAGGCCAAGGAAGAACTGGCGAAGTCGAAATATGCCGGCCAGCCGATCACGCTGGTCAACAGCTATGTCGCTTCGCTCGCCTTCGAGGCGGAAGTGGCACTGCTGCTGCAGGCCAATCTCGAGCAGATCGGCATCACGCTCGACATCAAGCCGGAGCCTTGGAACCGCATCGTCGAGCTGTCCGCCAAGCCGGAAACGACGCCGGCCTCGACCCAGGTCAACGTCTCACCGAGCTATCCCTCGCCGGATGCGATGTTCTACAACCAGTATCATTCCAAGGCTGCCGGCACCTGGTGGGCGATGGAATGGCTGCAGAACCCGGAGATCGACGCGCTGATCGACAAGGCGCGTGGAGAAACCGATGTGGCTGCCCAGAACGCCACCTACAAGGAGTTGCAGACCAAGATCGCAGAACTGCAGCCCGACGTCTGGGCCGTTGCGCCGAACCGCCGTTACGGCGCGAACAAGTGCCTGCAGGGCTATGCTTTCATTCCGATGCAGAGCTGGGACCTGAACTTTTCCAACTTCCATTGGGATTGCAACGCGAACTGATCTTCGCATTGCGCCGAGACAAGCCGGTTCCGCGGATGCGGGGCCGGCCCCCCCTTGCAACATCGCCGGTTGGCTGTTGCCCCGACGATGAAAAATCCAAGCCGCAGAATGACAGATTGCAGCTCGCCGCATGGTCGATCGACCGCGGGCGACGTTGCATGACCGAAGGTGACACATGCTTCAGGAATTCGCAGAAGAGAATATCGAGCCGCTCGCCACCGGCGCGTGGATTTTGGGAACCGGGGGCGGGGGCAATCCCTATATCTCCACCCTCAACCTGCGCCGCCTCTATGCCGAAGGCCGCCGCGTCCAGCTGATGGATCCGATGGCGCTCGAGGATGACGACATGGTGGCGGTCGTGTCGAATATGGGCGCACCACTGGTTGGCCAGGAACGTCTCGGCGATCCCGCCCATCTCGCCCGGGCGGTCGAGGTGATGGAAGATTATCTCGGCAAGCCGTTCCGCGCCATCATGAGCGTCGAGATCGGCGGCTCGAATGCGCTGTCGTCATTTCTCGCTGCCGCCATGCTCGGTCGCCCTGTCGTCAATGCCGATGCCATGGGCCGCGCCTATCCGGAAGCGCAGATGACCTCGTTTGCGATCGGCAATCTGCCGATGTTCCCGCTGTCGCTGGTCGATGTGCGCGACAACGAAGTGATCGTGACGCGCGCCGCCTCGTGGAAATGGATGGAGCGCATTTCGCGCAAGGTTTGCACCGAAGTCGGCTCGACGGCTGCGACCTGCAAGGCGCCGCGCACTGGCCGCGAGGTCAAGGACTGGGGCATTCACTACACCGTCACCAAGGCGGTCGAACTCGGCCGGGCGGTGATCGAAGCGCGGGCACGCCACGACGATCCGGTCAAGGCAGTGCTCGACCATGAAGGCGGCAAGCAGCTGTTTCGCGGCAAGGTGATCGATGTCGCCCGCGAAACCACCGGCGGCTTCCTGCGTGGCACGACCCTGATCGAGGGTATCGATGCCGACAAGGGCTCGCGCATGGAACTCGGCTTCCAGAACGAATGGGCGGTTGCCTTCCGGGATGGTCAGCCGGTTGCCATGACGCCTGATCTCATCTGCCTGCTCGACACGATTTCGGGCAGCGCCATCGGCACGGAATCGGTGCGCTACGGCCAGCGGGTGACAGCTATCGCCTTGCCGGCGCCCGCGCTTTTGACCTCACCTGCAGGTATCGCTGCCGTCGGCCCCCGAGCCTTCGGTTATGACATTGACTTTACATCGGTATTCCCATGAAGCGCATCGGTATTGACGTTGGCGGCACCAATACGGATGCCGTGCTGATCGACGGCGAGACAATCCTGTCCTCGATCAAGGTTCCCACAACGCAGGACGTGATGTCCGGCGTGAAAGCGGCTCTGGCGCATGTCTCCGGCTTTGTCGGCCCGACGGACCGGCCGATCGACGCCGTGATGATCGGCACGACGCATTTCACCAATGCCGTCGTCGAGCGCGCCCGCCTCGAACGGGTAGCGGCGATCCGCATCGCGTTGCCGACCGGTGGCTCGCTGCCGCCGATGTGCGACTGGCCGGTTGATCTGCGCGCGGCTGTCGATCCGATGATCTTCATGGTGCATGGTGGTCATGAATATGACGGCAGCCCGCTGGTGCCGATGATTCCGGACGAGATCCGCGAAGCGGCGATGAAAATCCGCGACGCCGGCATCACCTCGATCGCGATTTCGGCGACGTTTTCGCCGCTGACCACCGAATGCGAGGTGGTGGCTGCGGAAATCGTGCGTTCGGTGATCCCCGACGCAAAGATCACGCTGTCGCACACGCTTGGCCGGATCGGCCTGCTGGAACGTGAGAATGTCGCACTGTTGAACGCGGCGCTGCAATCGCTCGGCAGGACGACCGTGCAGGCATTTTCGGATGCCCTGCGCGAGGCGGGGGTGACGGCACCCTTCTACCTGACGCAGAACGACGGCACGGTGGCGCTGGCGGATGTGGCGGCGTCAAACCCGGTGCACAGCTTTGCCTCGGGACCAACCAATTCGATGCGCGGGGCTGCCTTCCTGACCGGATTGACGGACGGAATGGTCGTCGATGTCGGCGGCACAACGTCGGATATCGGCTGCCTTGTCGGCGGTTTTCCGCGCGAAGCCAACAATATCGTCCATATCGGCGGCGTGCGCACGCTGTTCCGCATGCCTGATCTGCTACCGATTGCGCTCGGTGGCGGCACGATCGTCGATCCGGAAACCGGCAAGATCGGTCCGCGTTCGGTCGGTTACCGCATCCTCACCGAAGCGCGCGTCTTCGGCGGTCAGACGCTGACGACTTCGGACATCGCGGTTGCCGCTGGCCTGATCGAAATGGGCGACCGGGACCGGGTGAAGGATCTCGATCCGGCATTCGTTAAGGCAAGCCTCGAGCGCCTCCGCACCATGGTCACCGACAGTTTCGACCAGATGAAGACCTCGGCCGATGATGTGCCGCTGATTGCCGTCGGTGGCGGCGCCTTCCTGATCCCGGATCAGATCACCGGAGCCTCCGAGGTGCTGCGGGTCGAGAATGCCGGTGTGGCCAATGCGCTGGGCGCTGCGATGGCGCAGGTTTCCGGCGAGGTCGACCAGGTGTTTTCCGGCTTGAGCCGCGACGAGGCGCTTGCCAAGGCCGAGACCGAGGCGCAGGACGCGGCCGTTGCGTCGGGTGCCAGCCGGCAGAGCCTGAAAACGCTCGAGGTCGAGGATATCCCGATCGCCTATCTGCCCGGCGGTGCACGCCGCGTACGAGTGCGGGTGATCGGCGACATCGCCTTCGTCTGAGACGGCGCGTCCGGTGCAGTCACCGGGCATTTGCCAATGCGGGTTTGCATGAGAGCAAGATCGGTCCGGTGGGTGCCGGCTGATCCTGCGATGATTATCGGAGCAGGACATGAAGAAGATTGCACTGGCCATTCATGGCGGATGCGGCGTGATGCCGGAAGCGAGCATGACGCCGGAAGACTGGCAGGCGGCCCGACAGGACCTCGCGGCGGCACTCAAGGCCGGTTATGCAGTGTTGCAGACCGGCGGATCGGCGCTCGATGCGGTCGAGGCTGCCGTCGTAGTGATGGAAGACAGCCCGCATTTCAACGCCGGTCATGGCGCCGCACTGAACGAAAACGGCGTGCATGAGCTAGATGCCTCGATCATGGACGGTGCAACGCTGGAAGCGGGCGCAGTCTCGGCTTCGCTTGCGATCCGCAATCCCGTCAAGGCGGCGCGCCTGCTGATGCAGGATGGCCGCGCCGTTCTTCTGACCGGGGCGGCAGCCGATCGTTTCGCTGAAGCGAGCGGTCTGGCCACGGAGCCACAGTCCTATTTCACCACGGCAAAACGCGTCGAGGCGCTGGCGGCAATGAAGGTCCATGCTGCGGCCGGCACCGACGGCACCGAAAACGAGAAACACGGCACGGTCGGCGCGGTAGCGCTGGATGCTGCCGGACATCTGGCGGCCGCGACCTCGACAGGAGGTTATACCAACAAGCCGGACGGTCGTGTCGGCGACAGCCCGATCATCGGCGCCGGCACCTATGCGCGCGATGGCGCTTGTGCCGTTTCCGGCACCGGCAAAGGCGAGTTCTTCATCCGCCATGTCGTGGGGCACGAGATCGCCAGCCGGGTCGCCTATCTCGGCCAGGACCTTGCAACCGCCGCAGATGGTGTCGTCAATGGTGATCTGGCGGCCCATGATATCGGTGCCGGACTGGTGGCGGTCGGTGCAGACGGAGCCATCACCGCGCCTTACAACACGCCGGGCATGTTTCGCGGCTGGGTGACGGGCGATGGCAAGGCTTTTGTCGCCACACATGAGACAATCTACGAGGTCACTGTGTGACGGAGCCAAGCATGAGCAATGACATGATCAGGATCCCGGTCTTCGATGACCGAAACAATATCGTGTCGCGTCTTATGCGTGAATGACGTGAGCGACGCGAAGGCGCAGAGGAGCGCGTCCTGAATCGGCAGCCAGTCTGCACATCGATCTGCTGTGCGCTCATGAAGGTGGGCTCGCTGGTGGGCCTTTGCACTGTCTGAGTTCCGTCGCCTGGCATGGCATCTTGATACCAACCAATGTCGTTCCAGACCCTCCACCAAACGGTCGATTGCGTAGCGACCCCCTGGCGCGCAGACTTGGGTCTCATATCACGATACGGTCAGCCTGGAGAGGAACGACCGGGATGGCTTCTCTGCGATTTTCGCCTTCAATATGGTTTCCGCATTTCGCACCACCGCCATTTCTGCTGGCGGCAAGCATTGTCGCGCTCGGGTGGCTGGCTATTTTCGATATGCTCAGTGCGGCGATTTTCTCGCCTGAAACTGGGTCGCTCGGCCCCGGCATGGCGACCGCCAGTGGCATCGTCCTTATGATGAAAGGTATGCCCTTTGAACTCTGGCAGTCACTGTGTATCACGGATGTAACGCCATCTTTCTCATGGGGTTCCTGGAGCCAATTCTGCGAAATGGGGGCAATAATGACGCTGGCGATGATGTTGCCCTGCGCTACTCCTGCGTGGCGCGTGCTCAGAACCGGTGGTTCTGCCGCCGCTGCTTTCGGCTTCCTCGGCGGCTACGGCGTCATCTGGACGCTGTTTTCCCTGGTGCTCGCGACAGTCGATATGGCCTTGCACCTTCAAGTCGGCCCACACCTCGTCTCCACGGCGGGCATTGCGGGTGTTGTTGCTGCCGGCGCTATCATCGGTGCCGGAGCTTTTCAATGGACACCGTTCAAACACAGCGCCCGGCTCAAGATCGCAACACGCAACGTTCCGGCAACTCATGGCGACGCGAACATTTGCGCGTCGTTTGCGGCAGGCATTCGCTACGCCGGATACTGTGTAAAATCCAACGGACCGCTGATGATGACCATGATTTTTCTTGGCATGATGAACATCGTTGCCATGACGTTTCTTCTCTTGGCAATGGCCTTAGAGAAAGGAGTGGCGAAAAGCCATGTCTCGCACGGCATCGGCATTTCCCTCGTTCTTGCCGGATCTACGTGGATGTATGCCGCGGGAACAGCCTAATGCATTCCTTGCATTCAGGCTTGCTTCTACCCGAGGGCCTTGTCGTGCTTCGTCGGCCTCGGCGAACCAAGTGGCGGCCCTTTATCAGCGGCCAACCCGCTGATCTGGTTTGAGCTACTCGCCTTTGATCTGACGGCGCTTCATGAGAGCCGAGACCTGGTGACCGATTGCCATCACTACGGCCGCGGCGAGGATTGTGAGAGTGCCGACCGCCGGGACCTGTGGTGTATATCCGGATTGAAGTTTGGCGCTGACCCATTCCGGAATGGTGGAATCGGCCCCTGACGACAGCATGGAGAGCGGGAAATTCGCCCAGGACAGCAGGAAGGCGAAGGTGAAGCCGGAAAAGATGCCCGGAGCCAGCAAGGGCAGGGTGATTTCACGCATCACCTGCCAGCGGCTCGCTCCCAGATCATAGGCGGCCTCCTCCACCGCCGGATCGAAGGAATAGACCTGGATGGCGATCACCAGCGTGGCGATCGGCGCGATCCAGACCAGATGGGCAAAGACGGTCGCCTGCCAGGTGGGCGTGATGCCGAGTGCGGTGAACCACAGCAGCAAGGCAAGGCCCAGCACGGCCTGCGGAAAGAGGATGGGCAGCAGAATGACCTTTTGGAACAGGCGTCGACCTTTCCAGTCGTAGCGGGCAAAGGCCAGCGCGCCGAAGAAGGCCAGAACCGTCGACAGGCAGGCGACCGCGATGGCAACCACCGTCGAGGTCCAGAAGAAATCACGGATCGACAGGGACGCGAAGACTTCGAGATACCATTTGTCCGAGTATTTCGGCACCGGGAAGCTGAAGTATTTGGAGCGCGAGAACGACGCAAGCGCCATGGTGATCATCGGCAGATACATGAACAGGATGAGGGCAGCCATGGCGCTGCCATAGACGAAAGTGGCGCGGCGGCTGAAATCGTTCATGGGCGTGGTCCTCTCATCCCTTGCGACCGAAGATGGCGTCGAGATCGACGCGCTTGAACATGGCAAGCGCCAGCGAGCCGGCCAGCACGATCATCAGCATCGATAGGGCCGAGCCTTTCGGCCAGTTCTGCGCGAAGGTAAATTCCTTCTGGATGTCCTGGGCGATCATCACCACGGCCGTGCCGCCGAGCACTTTGGCCTCGGTGATGGCGCCGGCGGCGAGGATGAAGGTGATCAGCGCGCCGATCATGATGCCGGGCATGGCCAGCGGTATGTCGACTTCCTTCATCACCTGCCAGCGGCTGGCGCCGAGATCGAAGGCTGCCTCGCGCATCTGGGCGGGCACCATGGAGACGCCGAGGATCATCGGGAAGAGCATCATCGGCAGGTTGATGTAGACGAGGCCGAACAACGTGGCGCTGAAGGTGTAGAGCATGGAATCGACCGGAATACCGAAATAGGTCTGCATTGTGCCGGAGACGACGCCGCCCTTGACCAGGAACAGCATCCAGCCCATCAGCCGCAGATTGTCGGCGACGAAAAGGGGAGCGGCCAGAACCAGCGCCAGAATACCGGCCTTTCGGGTAAACACCCGCACCATCGCGACAGCCAGCGGATAGCAGATCACCAGAAGGATGGCGACGGTGGAGGCGGCCAGTTGCAGGGAGGCGAGGAAGGACAGGTAATAGCTGTCGGCAAAGATCGTGCGGAAATTCTCAAGCGTCGGCATCTGCCGCACGGAAAAGGTCTGCGGCGGCATGAAGGCGAAGATGAAGACCAGCGTCAGAGGGCCGAGAAAGCCCAAAAGTAGCAAAAGCCCAACCGGAAGTGCGGCCAGAAAACCCGGTTTCCTCATGCCACGGCCCAGCCGCACCGGCCAGGGCTCCGACCGTGACATCCGGCGCGGCAGAGCGACATTGTGGCTGAGCGTTTCGCTAGCATCCGTCATGCTGTACAAGTCCCTCGTCAAGTCTGGTCCGGTCAATTGGCAAAACGGGCGGTCGGGAAGATGGTCGAATCCTTGGCGTCCCAGGCGATCGTCACCCTGCCGCCGCGGGCGTTTGTCAGCTGCTGCTCGCGCAGCTTCTCGACCAGGAAGACCTGGGCATCGCCGACGCGCACCTGATATTGCACCCGCGATCCCAGCAGGTATTCATTGTAGACCACGCCTTCGAGCTTGTTGGCGGCCGGGGCGGCGGGATCGTCGAGAAAGCGGATGTCTTCGGGGCGGATGACCAGCGAACCGCCGGCAAAGGCATCGGCGATCGGCGGCGCGTGATAGGAAGCACCGGTGTCCTGGTCGATCACGGTGCCGTCCGGGCCGGGGCCGACGTCGAGAATGTTGACCTCACCCATGAATTCGGAGACGAAGCGGGTCGAGGGATTGCCGTAGATCTCGTTGGGCGTGCCGATCTGCACGAAGCGTCCCTTGTTCATTACGCCGATGCGGTCCGACATCACCATCGCTTCCTCAAGCGAATGGGTGATGTAGACGAAGGTCTTGCCGGTCTCGCGGTGAATGTCCTTGAGTTCCTTTTCGAGGATCTTGCGCAGCTTGTAGTCGAGCGCCGACAGCGGCTCGTCGAAGAAAAGGATTTCGGGATCGAAGGCGAGCGCCCGGGCGAGCGCGACGCGCTGGCGCTCGCCGCCGGAGCATTGCAACACGCCCTTGCCGTAATAGCTTTCCGGAAGGCGTAGTTGCGCCATCAGTTCGAGCGCCCGTTCCTTGCGGCTTGCTGCCTTCACGCCGCGGATCTTCAGGGGGAATTCGATGTTCTGGCCGACGGTGCGATGGGGAAACAGCGCCAGGGACTGGAAGACCATGCAGGTCGGACGCTTGTTGGCCGGCACGTCGTTGATGCGTTCGCCGCGCAGCAGGATATCGCCATTGGTCGGCTTGTCCATGCCGACCAGCATGCGCACCATGGTCGTCTTGCCGCTGCCAGACGGGCCGACGATGGTGAAGAACTCGCCCTCGCGAATGTCCAGGCTGATGCGGTCGACGGCCGGGAATTCACCGAAGAACTTGTCGACGGCGCGCAGCTGGAGAATGGGCATGGAGGATGCGATATCGGTGTCGCCGGTGGCTGCTGTCATCATGCGGTCCTATCGGTCTGTTGAGCAGGGTCAGAACGGTGGGGTGGCCGGGAGTGCCGGCCTCCCGTTTTTGTCAGGCCTTTTCGCGCACGGCAGCGGAGAAGATCTCATGCAGCTTGGTGTAGCTCGGGATGATGTCGAAGTCGGCGCATTTTGCCATGTCCGCCGACAACGTATCGTACTGGAAGGCGTCGAGTTCTTCCGTGTTGAATAGCGCCATGACCTTGGGATCACCCATCTGGCCGACCGGATTGTAAGTTCCCTCGGCGAATGAGACGTTCTTGGCTGTTTCCGGGCGGAAACAGTATTTGAGGAAATCCTCGGCGCGTGGCGAGAGCTCAGGGTTGTTGACCAGTGAGGTCAGTTCCATCCAGCAGACGCCGGCCTTGCCGCCCATTTCCTCCGGCCCCTTGTTGGGCACGACGCAGCGCAGGTTCGGGTTGCCGTCATAGCGGGCCGCCGAGACCGAATAAACGCTGCCGGGGAAGGAGCCTTCGATCGAGCCGTTGATCATGCCGAGCGCAATGGCGTTCATGTCATCCGACAGGAAGGCGGCATTGTTGATCAGCTTGCGCATCACCGTCTCGTATTTGCCGATTTCTTCATCCGTCAATTCGCGGAACGGGCTGAAGCCGGCGGCGATCACCACATGCATGATGACCCAGTCGTCATACATCAGCACGGCATATTTGCCCTTGTAGCTATCCTGCAGCATCAGGTCGTAGCCTTCGTCTGCCAGGGTCGCGGCCGACACCTTGTCGGTGTTGACCAGCATGCCGGACGGTCCATAACGCTGGATCATGCCGAGCAGGGAATTGCCGTCGTCGGACATGGCCCAGTGGTAAGGCCATTTGAATTCCGGGATCATCATGTCCCACAGCGGTTCGAACTTCGCCTTGTCCAGCGGCTTGATCAGGTTCTCCGGATACAGCTGCCGGCGGCCCCAGGCATTGTTGAGGTTGATGATGTCCCAGACCTTGGTGTCGCCGGCGCGCAGCTGGTTGACCGCTTCCGGGTCGGAGATAAGCCCCTGCGCCTTGACGTTGCAGTCGAATTCCTTGCGAAACGGGTCGAGCACCTTGTCGGAATTGTAGCCCTCCCAGCAATAGATGTTCATTTCCTTCTCACGAGCAGCCCAGGCGCCGCGTGGCAACATCGAGGCGGCGGCAATACCGGCCGATATCGACACGGTGTCGCGCAGGAAGGCACGCCGGGATTGGCTGAAGGACTGCAAGAGGTTTCTACGCTTCATGGATGGGGTCCCTCTGGTTGGACATCGACAATCATTGCGAAGTGGCATTGCGGGTGAGATCGTAAGCGGGCAATGCCGGTCAACTGTGGCAGCAGGCGGCACCTTGCGTATTGGACTTGCTGGCCTTGTTGGTGTCCGGCGGCAGGTTGATCAGCGGATTGCCGTTGAAGAAGCCGACCGGCATCAGCTTGAAACCGCACAGCACGCAGGGCTGGACCGGGTGATCCTCGAGGCGCGGAATGTGGTGCAGGCCAAAGGAGTGCCAGACGACGATATCGGTATTGTCGGTCGGCCGGTCCTTCGCCGTCCAGGCAGGAAGGCCGTCGCCACCGATCGAATGGTTCATGTATTCGCCGGCCGGAAAGCGCTCCTCGGGGTCGTAGGGCGTCACCCAGAGATGGTTGTAGACGAAGCCGCCGCGTTTGCCCGATGGCCCTTCCGGATTGGTATAGGCCTGGATGGCGGACGGCGTTTCCAGCTTGTAGGCGGTTGGCTTGCCGACCCAGTTCTTGACATTGGGATTGGTGATCTTCCAGTAGCGCGACTTTTCGAAGTCGACCCGGCGCTGTGCCTTCAACTCGCTGGTCAGCGGCGTCTGCTCGACATAGAAGGCATTGCCCATCGGATTGTCCGGTCCGATCGGCGGGGCCACCGTGTCGCATTCGACGACGGTATTGTCGGGGCCGTCGACCTCCATGTCGAGGCGCATGCAGAAGACGTGCTGGTGGATGTGGCCGACCACGCCGGGGGCGACTTCGGTGCCGTATTTCTGTTCCGTGCCGGGAATGCAGGCGGCGGTGTTGATGACGCCGGTCGCCTTCATCTCGAATTCGATGGTGCCATCCTGGAACAGATACCAGTAGCAGCAGTATTCGTAGTTGCCGACGGTGGTGATCGAGGAGATGACCAGACGACGCATGCGGCGGGTTTCGGTGCGCTCCGAGCGGAAGTCGAAATGTTTCCAGGCAAGGCCGGCATCCTCTTCATGGATGCAGATGGCGCTGGGGATCAGGCGCGGATTGCCCATCATGTCGGGCAGAACGACATCCATGTAGTGGATATGGCCGAGGCAATCGCAGCCGAGCGCCAGGGAATTGACCAGCTTGCCGAAGCCGTATTCGCCGCTGTCGAAGACGTTCTTGCGATAGTGCACGCCCTCCGGGGTACCGTAGGGCACGACCATTTCGGCCATCGACACCCGGTAGAGGATCGGCCGGCGCTGGCGGTCGATGGTATAGCCGACCTGCTGGAGGACCAGACCCTCGCGGCCGTTGAAGCTGATGCGCACATCCCAGTTGTCCCAGGTGAGTTTGTTGCCCTCGATCGTGAAGCTCGGTCCTTCGCTCTGCACCACATCCAGCGGCTTCAGCGGTGTGCGGAAATCGGTGAGCAGTTCGGGATCGTAGTTGATCAGCGTTTCCGGCACCGGAATATGCTGGCCGGAGGCGGGCAGATGATTGTCGACCCGCAGCACCTCGAGCCTGTCGATATCCACGACGACATTCAGTCCCTCGACGGGATGGGCGTAATAGTTGTCAAGGTCGGACATGCGCAGCCAGACGAAAGCATGTGACAGACGCCGGTTTTCTTCTCCGGGAACCGGGAAATTGCCGGCCGGCCAGGGATCGACGCAGACATGGGCCATGTTCTCGATGCCGCGCGCCCGAATGGCGTCCTGGAAGCGTGGATCGGCTTTCGCGACCTCCTCGATCAGCAGAAATTCTTCCGGCGAGATCATTGGCCGGGCATCGGCCAGGAACTCAACGCTGGTGATCGTGCCGAGCCCAAGATCCAGCCGGCCGCGCCAGACGCCTGTACCACCGCGCTTGTGCACGTTGAATCGGGCCTTGCGTTCGATCGGCATGCCGGGAACGAATCCCCGGACGACGTCTTTGGCCGGCTCCAGCAATTCGATCGTCTCGAACAGCAGGGCAGGGCCGAAATCGAAGTGGGCGCGCAGGATCGAGGCGGCCTTGACCAGTTCTTCCGCCGTCAGCGGATCGAGAGGATGCTCGAAGGTGGGCGATGCCTGCAGGGACAGGGAAACATTGGGCCTCTCGTTCATGGCCGATCCTCCATTTCAGGTTTTTCACCGAAGATATCAGCAGGTGTCATTCCTGCGTTGCGTCAACTCTTGGAGGTCAATATTTGTGCACGCCTAAATAATGTCCATCCACCGAACGGTTGACATAAGTCAAAGGGGAGGAGGTGTTGTCCGCAACTGCAAAGAGATGCGTCCGAAGTCAGCCACCCGGCCGCGAACGGTCAGGCCAAGATGCCGTGCTTTGATCGGTCTTCGGTTTTCGAATGGGTCGGGCGCTTAGCTGAACTGCATCATCCGCGACACCAGGCCGGCCCGATTATCAACGCCGGCCTTGTCGAAGATGTGGATGAGATGGGTCTTGACCGTCGAAAGCCCGATCCCCAGACATTGGGCGATGTCGGCATTGGTGCGGCCGCAGCACAGAAGCCTGGCAACTTCTGCCTCGCGCTGGGTCAGATGCAGTAGCGCATTGGCGTTTTGGGCTGTGCCTGCCTTGGAGCGAGGCAGGACCTCCTTGAGATTGAAGGAGATGTAGGGATGAAGCGTGTCGGCCAGATGAAACTGATCGTCGGTCGGCACAGTGTCGTCGGCCGTCCACATTACGCTTATTCCCGCGTAAATCTGGCTGTCGCGCTGAAAGATCAGTTCGATTGTATTGCTGACCTGGAAGACGTCGAGGAATTGCCGGTACAGGGCCACTTCGCTTTCCGGCGCATAGCGGCCGGCATCCATCATATTGATGACCGGGTTCTGTTCATGCTCGATCTGGCGCACATGCAGCGGGTCATGGGCGTACATCTCGCGGATGTAGATTTTCAGGAAGTCGGAGGGGACACGCGAGCACACAAAATTATGCAGGTTATTGTTGTCATCAACTGAGTAAAATACCAGTCGGCTTGCCCCCAATGCCCCGGAAAGCAGCCGAAATGTCTCATCGATGAATTCCCGCTTGCGAACTTCTGAGAAAGCCATGACCATGCTCCACAGTGCGCCAAAACGCCGCATGGCAATTAATGGTGCGATGCAGCAAGCGAGTCAAGCGCCCGTTCGATGTCGCTCTGAGTAGAATGATGTGGAGTTGCCGCGTCAGAATTGCCCAGGATCAACCCCGGCAGTCGCGGTCATAGCCAGACTGCACTGATATTAAACCCTGATCACCCCATGGGGCAGGCCTGCCCTGGCCGACCGCCACGATGCGGCCGATGCCCGCGTGACCCTGGACGAGTGGATACATGTCTTGCGGCAGGTTCTCATCGCCGTTTCGGAGATGCGGGTCTGAATGGCAGACACCGCAGTTCTCGCGCTTGATCAGGAACCGACACCGTCGGAGTTCGGGACGGGTATGTATCAGATGACAAGGGCCGGGCCTGGAGCCTCGGAGACCGCAGCCTTCATCGTCTTCGGGATCGTCACAGAGGCCACCTTCATGCTGCGTGCGGCCGGTGGACCGTCTTGATTTCGAGGAAGTCCTCGAGCCCGAACATGCCGCCTTCACGGCCATTTCCCGACTGCTTGTAGCCGCCGAAGGGACTGCCATAACGATGCGGTGCACCATTGATGTGCACCATGCCGGCGCGCAACTGGCCGGCCACGCGCTCGGCGCGGCCGAGATCGCCGGTCTGGATGTAGGCGGCCAGACCGTAATTCGTGTCGTTGGCGATCTCGATTGCTTCTTCCTCCGTCTCGAAGGGAATGATGGTGAGCACAGGGCCGAAGACCTCTTCGCGTGCGATCCGCATCTGGTTGTTGACACCGGCAAAGATCGTCGGCTTGACGTAGTAGCCGGCCTCGAAGCCTCGTGGCTTGCCGGTGCCGCCGACGAGGAGCTCCGCACCTTCTGCGATACCAGCCTCGATCAGGGTCTGAACGCGACCATACTGGATGTCGCTGACCAGCGGCCCGATATGCTCGCCTGCCTCGTCCGGATTGCCGACCTTGACCTCGCTGCCGACCCGCCGGGCGATCTCCACCGCCTGGTCATAAACCGAGCGCTGAACCAGAATCCGTGTCGGCGCATCGCAGGACTGGCCGGAATTGTTGAAGCATTCGAGCACGCTGCCGGTTATGCGCTCTTCAAGATCTGCGTCCTCGAAGACGATATTGGGCGACTTGCCGCCAAGTTCGAGGGTTACACGCTTGACGGTGTCTGCGGCATCCTTGGCGACGGCGGTGCCCGCGCGGGTAGAACCGGTGAACGACATCATGTCGACGTGTCTGTGTTTGGACAGTGCGGCGCCCACAGTCGCACCGTCGCCATTCACCAGGTTGAACGTACCGGCCGGGAAACCTGCCTCGTGGATCATCTCGGCGTAGAGCAGGGCATTCAGGGGGGTAAACTCGGATGGCTTGAGAACGCAAGTGGAGCCGGTCGCCAGCGCCGGAATAACCTTCAACGCGATCTGGTTGATCGGCCAGTTCCAGGGAGTGATCAGGCCGCAGACACCGATCGGCTCGCGAAGCACGATGTCTCCATTCGGCAGTTCTTCACGCATCTTGATGCGCTTCAGGGCTTCGATGAAGCCTTCAAGATGGCCGACGCCGACATGGGCCTGCTGATCGATGCTCATGCTGATCGGCGCGCCGAGTTCGAGCGTGATCGTCCGTGCCATCTCGTCATAGCGGCGCGTGTAGATCGAAAGCAGTGTCTCCAGCAGCGCGATGCGGTGGTCGATGCTGGTGCGGTTGTAGCTCTTGAAGGCCGTCTTGGCAGCTGCAACGGCGCGGTCGATATCGGCAGCGCTTCCCATCGAGATCACGGCGATGGGCTGTTCGGTCGCTGGATTGATAACCTCAAGGTCGTTCGGCGTGATCGGATCAATCCACTCGCCATTGATGTAGAACTTGCGCTTGTCGAGCATGCTTGCCTCCAGTCAGATTGTCTTGTGCTTGGCGTCGAGCCAGCCGGTGATCAGCTCCCGGCATCGTTCGCCGCTGAAGCTTGAAAAATGGCCGCCATGGACCACGCGCACCGGAAGCGTCAGAAGACGCTCCATCGAGGCGACATAGTCGCTGGCATTCGAATGGTAGGTGTCCTCGATCAGCGGACCGTCATAGAGGATATCGCCGGAAAACAGGATCTCGGTCGCCTTTTCGTAAAGCGCGATTCCACCCGGAGAATGCCCGGGCGTGTGGATCACCTCGAATTGCCGGTCGCCGAGATCGATGACGTCGCCGTCTTCGAGAATGCGTGTCGCCGGGGCCCGCTTCACCGCATAGCACTTCGAGCAATAGGGCTCGGGCGGCAATGCATCGAAGATCTCGTCGGTGACGTAAGGATCGGCGAGCGTGTTCTCGCGCGTCGGCTTGGCCAGTAGATCGGCCTCTGCTGCATGCACGGCGCGGCATTCGAATTCGTGATGGCAGCCGATATGATCGAAATGGGTGTGGCTTGCGACCGCGATCAGCTCGCGTTCCGTGACAAGCGGTACCCATTCGCGAAGCGAGACGACGCCCATGCCGCTGTCGATCAGCATGTCGCGATCACGGCCGCGCACATGCCAGATGTTGCAGCGATAGAACTCCTGGATATGGGGTTCGCAGATATAGGTCACTTCGTCATAGAGACGGCGGACACTGTACCAGTCTTGCGGGCGCATGCGCGGTTTCATGATCTGTCTCCTAAGCGTCGACCAGGGCGACGATCGTGTCCGCCTTGACTGTCAGCTCCAGTTCATCGCCGGGCCGCGGCTGCGCGGTCTGCGGCAGATGGGCGGTGATAACGATGTCGGAAACGGCCGTCGGCTGAAGATGGCATCGGTGATGCGCCCCGAAAAAGGCACTGTCGGTGATCCTCGCACGACCGAGTGCAACCGTTGCGCCGTCTTGGCCGGCGGACCGGAAATGTTCGGGGCGGATGCATAAGGTGATCTTGCGATCTGGTGCAGGCATGGCCCCGGTGAAAGCCGTGACCGGAATGATGGCTGTGCCGAGCGCCGTTTCCACCTGCGCTTCGGCGGCTTCAATCGAGATCACCCGACCGGGCAGGAAGTTCGCCTCGCCCATGAAGCCGGCGGCAAAGAGCGAGCGCGGCCGCATGTAGATGTCGCTGGGTGCGCCGACATCCTCGATGTGGCCGTGGTTCATCACCACGATCCGATCAGCGATCGCCATTGCCTCTTCCTGATCGTGGGTGACATGGATGAAAGTGGTGCCTACGCGCTTCTGGATTGCTTTCAGCTCGTCCTGCATCTGCCGACGCAGCTTGAGGTCCAGCGCGCCGAGCGGCTCATCGAGCAGCAGCACGTCCGGATCGACGGCCAGCGCGCGGGCGAGCGCCACGCGCTGACGCTGGCCGCCGGAAAGCTCGTGCGGTTTCTTCGCTGCCGATGCCTTGAGCCCGACCAGATCGAGCATGGCGAGCGCCTTTTCATTGCGCTCGGTCCTGGCCATGCCACGCATGCGCAGGCCGAATCCGACATTCTCGATGAGCTGCATGTGTGGGAACAGCGCATAGTCTTGGAACATGGTTGTGGTTGGCCGTTTCGCCGGCTCCACATGCGTCATGTCCTTGCCGCTGATGGCAATGGTGCCGGAACTCGGCTCGATAAAGCCGCCGAGAATGGAGAGTAGGGTCGTCTTGCCGCAACCAGACGGGCCAAGCAGGACGATGAACTCGCCGGCTGCAATCTCCAGCGATACATTGTCGAGCGCGCGGAAGGCACCGAAGACTTTCGTGGCGTTTCGGATCGAGACGTCTGCGGTCATTGGGATTTCCCGGATTTTCTAAAGACGGCGAGTTCCAGAACGATGAGGAACGCGACCGAGATGAGGAAGACGACGCTGCCGATGGCATTGGTCTTGGGGTCGAGGCCGGAGCGCAGCATGCTCCAGATCTCGACCGGCAGCGTCACGTCGAAGCGCGACAGCAGGAAAGCGATAATGAACTCGTCCCAGCTGAAGGTTACCGACAGGAAGAAGGCGGCGAGGATGGACGGCATCAGCATCGGTGCGGTGACGAGCGCCATGACCTGCCAGTCCTTCGCGCCGAGATCGCGTGCCGCGCGTTCGATGTTGATCTGGTGTCCGCCCATGGAGGCATAGATGATCGCAAAGCAGAGCGGCAGGTTTATCACGACGTGGCCGATGCCAACTGTCCACAGCGACAGCGTGACGTTGAGCCGTGACAAGACCGAGAGCAGGCCGAGCCCGATGATGAGGGTGCTGACCGTCATCGGAGCAACGATCAGTGCGCGCTGGAGGCTTGACGCGGGAAGCTTGTAGCGCGCCAAGGCGTAGGCTGCGAGGAAGCCGAGCAGACAGGAGACCGCAGACGATACAATGGCAACAACAAGCGAATTGAACAGCGCCGACATCAGCTTTGAATCGGCAAAGACTTCACCATACCAGCGCAATGTGAGTCCATGCAGTGGCGGCACTGGCAGCGTGCCCGCCTGGAAGGAGAAAAGGACGAGGACGGCGACTGGCAGGAAGATGAAGATGTAGAGCGCACCAGCATAGAGGAGTGCGAGCGCCGTGCTGATGTGCCGCATGGTCAGGTCCTTTCCATCTTCAGCCAGCGGGCGCAGGCCAGATAGGCGATCGTCACCACCACCATCAGCACCAGCGAAAGGGCTGCCGCCATGGGAAAGTCGGCGCGGCGCCCGAGCTGCAACATGATGACCTGCGGCAGCACGAGTTCGTTGTTGCCGCCTAGGATCTGCGGCGTGATGTAGTCGCCGATGCACAGAACGAAGGTCAGGAAGGCACCGACCATGATGCCGGGCAGTGTCAATGGCAGGATGACGTGCCAGAAGGTCTGCAAGCTGCTCGCCCCGAGATCGGCAGCCGCACGGCGGTAGTTCGGCGAGAGTTGCACGAGGTTGGCGTAGATCGTCAGCGTCAGGAGCATGACGAAGAAGTGTACGAAGCCGATCACCGTGCCGGTCCGGTTGGCCGAGAGCTCCAGTGGCTCGGCAATAAGCCCTGCCCACATCAGCGCCTGGTTGACGACGCCGCCCTCGGAGAGCACCAGCAGCCAGGAATAGGAGCGCACCACATAGGATGTCCAGAACGGCAGGATCGCCATGATCAGCGCAAAGCGCTGCCAGCGCCGAGGCACGCGCTCGGCAATGATCCAGGCCAGCGGATAGGCGAGCAGGATCGAGATGACGGTGACGGTAGCGGTCACTTCGAGAGAGTTTAACAGTGCTTTCAGGAGATGCGGTTTGCCGAAGAAGGCCGCGTAATTGTCGAGCGTCCAACTGGCGACGATCTCACGCCTCTCGCGTGTCCAGAAGCTGATCGCCGCCATATAGAGAAATGGCACGAGGAAGAAGGCGACGGTCCACAGGATCGCCGGTAGCGCAAATCCCCAGGCCTTGCGGCGTTCTCGACGGTCCAGGGCAGTGACGGTCATGGACGAGACACTCCGTTCGTGCTTGGGTATGGCTGTCCTCATGGACGGCTGTTGGCGAATGCCGGCCCGTAGCGGCGGCGAACAGGTCATATCTGTTCGGTGAACCGAGGTGAGGCAGGATATCTCCGCGTTACGCCAATATGCGGGCGCAACCCCCGGTTGACTGCGCGAAGATGACGGTCGGTGAACGGCGATTTGACCCAAACATCGTTGTCGAAAGAGGCCGGGCGCGGGAGATAATTGGCTGCCGCGCCCGTCCCAACGGTTTACTGCTGCAGCATTTCCGTCCAGATGTCCTGCATCGCTGTGTCCATATCAGCATCGACCACCGGATAGAGCTGGGTGTTCTTCAGGTAATCCGGCTGCTTGTCCCACCGCAGAGCCGCCTTCTGCTCGCCTGAGAGCTGCTCGCCGGCCTTCGAGTTTGCCGGCATGCCCCAGTAGCATGAGGAGGTGGCAAGCTTTGCCTGTCCTTCAGGGCTTAAGATGTACTGCACGAACTTGATGGCGAGATCCTGTTTGGTCGAATCCTTGAACACGCCGATCGACTGTGCCCAACGCAGGGCGCCCTGGTTCGGGACAGTCCAGTCGAGGTTCGGCTTTTCTGCGGTCAGGCCGGCGGTTACCCACTCGCCGCCGCCAAGGATGATGTCGACTTCACCGCTGACCAGCGCCGTCTGCGACGCGACGACGTCGCTCACCTGGCGCGCGACCTTTTTCATCTCGAACAGCTTTTCCCTGATCGCCGGCAGGTCATCTTTGGTCAGGTCCGCTGTGTTCTTGCCAATGGCAAGGCCCGCCAGGCCCATCACCGGCAGGTAATAGTCATAAATAGCAATGCGGCCCTTGTACTTGTCGGACCAGAAGATCGACAGGTCTTCCATGTCCTTCGGGTCGACCTTGGTCTTGTCGTATGAAATCGTGTTGTAGCCGAACTTTTCCGTGACGGCGTAGATCTTGCCATCCTTCGTGTTGTTGGCCTCCATGCGGACCTCCGGGAAGATGTCGGCGGTCGGCAGCTTGTCGGCCGGGATTTCGGCCAGGAGGTCCATCTCGACGGCACGCGGCACGTCGACACCGTCGATCACGAAGACGTCCCAGTCACCCGGGCGCGACTGCTCGACGATCGAGAGACCAGCGCCAGTGCCTTCATATTCCTTGAGATTGACCTTGACGTTGTTGGCCTTTTCGAAGGGTTCGATCAACGCCTGGTCGGTGTGGTCGCACCAAACGAGCGCATTCAGTTCTTCCTGTGCCAAGGCCCCGCCGGACAAGGCAGACATGGCAACTGTCGCAAGAAGCAAGCGGCGGGAGAGCCCGCCCAGTACGGTCTTATCCATATGTTCACCCTCTTGTCGAAGACCCGCATCGAGCCCTCGCGTTGAATAGTAGCGCTCGTTTCGGCGCCTTGAGAAAAAGATTGAATGAATTCATTTTTTAAGTCAATCTCAAATTTGAGGAGATTCCAAAGGAGCTGGCCATGACCGGATTGCGCGCCCGACAGAAGGCCGACAGGAACCGTCGTATCCTGGAAGCGGCCACAACTTTATTCCGCGAACAGGGTTATGACAGTGCGCGTATCGAGGACATCGCCGAGATGGCGGAGGTCTCGGTCGGCACGCTTTACAACTACTATCAGAACAAGGGCGATGTTCTTGTCGCTACGGTTTCGATGGAAGTGACCGAGGTGCTCGAGGCCGGTGAACGCATTGTCGCCAACCCGCCGCCCAATGTGAACGAGGCGCTCGGCGCCTTGATCAACCAGTATTACGATCACTCGCTCGTCTATCTCAGCAAGGAGATGTGGCGCACCGCGATGGCGTCCGCGATCCAGCAGCCTGAGACACCCCTGTCGAAGCGCTATACCGAACTTGACGCGCGTCTATGCGCCCAGGTCGTCCAGCTCATCGAGACGCTCCAGCGGCGTGGCGTGATCATCGCCGGCGTCGAAACGCGGGCGCTGGGCGAGGTATTCTTCAACAATCTCAACATGATGTTCATCGAGTTCTGCAAGCATGAGAGCATGCCACTTGAAGAGCTCAAGGCCCGCGTCGCCGAGCAGAACCGCCCGATCGCCGAATTGATCAGCAGCGTCAAGCGCGTTGGAATTCCACGGAAATCCTGAAGAAATGACAGAGATGACAGATTACACGACCGCAGTGCTTTCCGCAGCCGACGCTCTCGTTACAGCCTTCGGCCGCCACGACACCAAGGCTTACTTCGATGCCTTTTCCCCGTCTGCAACCTTCATCTTCTACAATCTCAATCGCACTCTCGCCAACCGCGCCGCCTATGAGGCTGAATGGGCGCTCTGGGAAAGCCGCGACGGCTTCCGCGTCAAGGCCTGCCGCTCGAAAAACCGCAGCGTGCAGCTCTTTGGCGACATCGCGATCTTCGCACATGCGGTGGAGACCGATCTCTCGATTGGCGGCGAGAACGTGACGAACTACGAGCGCGAGACGATCGTCTTTGCCCGTCAGCCTCACGGTCAATGGCTTGCCGTTCACGAGCATCTC
Organism: Rhizobium sp. 18065; assembly: GCF_902706095.1. Taxonomy (GTDB): domain Bacteria; phylum Pseudomonadota; class Alphaproteobacteria; order Rhizobiales; family Rhizobiaceae; genus Allorhizobium. The sequence goes on along the minus strand of NZ_CACSJP010000002.1, from coordinate 86,179 downwards.
TCGCAGCTCTTGAGCTGAGACCCATTGCTCTCCGCCGTCTATATCTTGAGCGACACCTGATTAGCCCAAAATTTACATCGCTACGTCGGTGACTTAGCGCTCGACTGCGTCACGAATCGGCTTGAGCCGATGGTGCTGCGTCATGAATCGTTTTGGGTCAAGAGAGTTCCGGCTTGTGGGCCAGCTATTTTGCTGACATTCTTCGCTTTCAACGGGGTTGCACTGTGGCACGGGTTCAAATGGAGGGATTTAAGCATGGCAAAGGAACCTTCGATTGCTGCTTCTTCTACGAGTAAGGCGGATGAAAATCTGTTAGGTAATATTGAGGGAAACGGGCTGAACTTCCTGGCGGCCCAGGGCCGCGAGGGCGGGATCTCCGGTGACGCTGTAGGTGTCGACAAGATACGCGATCTGCTGTTCGGCAACCAGATGCAGGATTATGACCGCCGTTTTTCCAAGCTTGAAGAACGGTTCCTGCAGCGCTTCAAGGATGTCGAATCCGAGGCCAAGCGCAATCTTGAAACCTACGAGTCAAATGCAAAGAAACAGGTCGAGTCGCTCGCGGCACAATTGCGGAGCGAAAAAGATGCGCGAGCCGAGGCCGACAAGGAGATTGACCGAAATCTTCGCGAGCAAAATCAGGCGCTTGAGAAGCAGGTGCGCTCGTTGTCGGATCAATTGAGTGAGCTTGAGCGCGACGTTGCGGACCGGATAAATCGCATCGATCATTTGCTGCGTGAGGAAATCAAGCAAAAGAACGAAAGCATTCAGATGCTTATGGAGAAAATGTTCTCCGATCTCAACCACGTCAAGACCGACAGAAACCTTCTTGCTGGCCTGTTTGTCGAGGTTGCAAAATGCATAAATCAGGATCCCGGCGGCAGCAATGGCAACTCGGAACGTAGCTGGAAAGGGAGTTGATCGGAACTTGACGTCGAGCGTCGACCCGATCAGGATTCCGCAAAGAGCCGCCTCGAACGATACCGAAATCGATCGCGCGGCTCTGGCTCTTCTTTTGGTCGAAATTGCCCGGAACGTCGATCCGGATCATCATGCGCGTCTTGACGGAGTTCCAGCCTCCGATCATCGCATGGAAACGCTGCGCCAGTTGCTGGTCGGCCGCGAAATTTCGGAGCTTACACGCGTTACGCATCTGCTGGGCGAACCGGAGCAGTTTGCGGACGCAGTGGGCGGCGTTCTTCCCAGTGCAACCGCACGTGCGCCTCATGCGCAACTCGGCGAGGCCCTTGTGCCAGCCGTAGAGAGAGCTGTGCAACGGTCGATCCAGAAGAGCCCGGGCACGCTTACGGATATAATGTACCCGGTGTTTCTGCCGGCAATTCGCAAATCGATCGCGGAAAAGATCGACCAGACCTTTCAGTCGCTGAATGAAACTTTAAGGCACATATTTACCTGGCATGGGCTGAAGTGGAGATTTGAATCCTGGAGAACTGGTGCCAGCTTCTCGGAAGTTGTCCTGAAGCATTCCCTGGTCTATCGGGTAGAACATGTCTTCCTCATCGACCGAAATTCGGGGCTTTTGATCGCGCATGTAACTGCCGATAATGCAACGAGTGAGGATCCCCAACTCATTTCCTCGATGCTCAGCGCCATCCAGGACTTTGTGAAAGACTCATTTCACGAGAAAGAACAGAGCGGCCTCGACACGATCCGCTTCGGGGAGCTTCGTCTCTGGTCGGAAGTGGGACCGTTTGCGACCTTGGTTGCGGTGATCCGGGGAAATCCGCCAGAGGAACTGCATGAAATCGTTCGCGATGTGTTGCTTCGAATCCATGATGAATACGCGCAGGCTTTAGAGCAGTTCGACGGCGACGGCTCTCAGTTGGCCGGCATAGAAACGCGGCTGCAGGCCTGCGTTGAACTGAAGCAGGAGGACTCAAACCAGGGATTTCCGTGGCTGGTGGTGGCTGCAGTCCTGCTGGTTTCGATCCCGACAGCCGTTTGGCTCTTTCTTTCCTGGCAATCCGGGCAGCGCTGGCAGGCGTATGTGTCGCGACTGGAGGCCCAACCGGGCATTATCGTTGCCGAACAAACGGTGAGGGGCGGGCAATTCTACATTTCCGGCCTGAGAGACGCGCTTGCAACCGACCCGCTGTCGCTGTTGTCCGGAACGCAGGTTGATCCCGCCCAGGTTCATTCGCAATGGCAATTCTATCAGAGCCTTGAGCCGGAGTTCGTGTTGAAACGGCTGACGGCGTCGCTGGCTCCGCCCGATACCGTAGGACTTTCGATCGTCAAGAATAGCATCGTTGCCGAGGGCGAGGCTCCCGACACCTGGATAGAACGGGCGCGTGCTGCGGCCAGACAGCTTTCGGCAGGCGGACCGGAATTCGACATCTCCAAGGTTCGTGACGTGAGCCCCGAAGCACGCGCGGCAGAGCGCTGGCAAGCCTATGTGTCGCGGCTTGAGGCCCAGCCTGGCATCGTCGTCGCCCAACAAACGGCGAGGGGCGGGCAATTCTACATTTCCGGCCTGAGAGACGCGCTTGCCACCGACCCGCAGTCGCTGTTGTCCGGAACGCAGGTTGATCCCGCCCGGGTTCATTCGCAATGGCAATTCTATCAGAGCCTTGAGCTGGAGTTCGTGTTGAAGCGACTGACGGCGTCGCTGACTCCGCCCGATACAGTACGACTTTCGATCGTCAAGAATAGCATCGTTGCCGAGGGCGAGGCTCCCGACACCTGGATAGAACGGGCGCGTGCTGCGGCCAGACAGCTTTCGGCAGGCGGACCGGAATTCGACATCTCCAAGGTTCGTGACGTGAGCCCCGAAGCACGCGCGGCAGAGCGCTGGCAAGCCTATGTGTCGCGGCTTGAGGCCCAGCCTGGCATCGTCGTCGCCCAACAAACGGCGAGGGGCGGGCAATTCTACATTTCCGGCCTGAGGGACCCGCTCGGCGCCGACCCGCAGTCGCTGCTGTCCGGAACGCAGGTCGATCCCGCCCGGGTTCATGCGCAATGGCAATTCTATCAGAGCCTTGAGCCGGAGTTCGTGTTGAAGCGGCTGACGGCGTCGCTGTCTCCGCCAGATACAGTACGACTTTCGATCGTCCAGGGCCGGATCGTTGCCGAGGGTGTGGCTCCTGCCAACTGGATAAACCGTGCGCGGGCCTCCGCGGAGCAACTTTCGGCGGACGGTGTGGTTCTGGATGTCGCGCAACTGCGTGAGCTGAACCTTGCAGAACTTAATTATTTGAGAGAGGCCATCCAGGCGACCGATATCTTCTTCTATTCCGGCAAGGCTGTGCCGGGACCGGAGCAGACGCCGGTCCTCGACAGGTTGGCGGAGCAGATCAAGGAATTCGCCCAAAAGGCTCGCAAGGCAGGCGTAACAGCGCGGTTCATGTTGACCGGCCATGCGGATGCCACGGGCCGTGAGGCGGCCAATGTGTCGATGAGCGCTTCCCGCGCCGAAACGGTTCGTGCGCTGCTCAACAAGCGCGGTGTTGCGCCGGAACTGCTGCTGGTTCGGGGTGCTGGCACCTTTGAACCGGTGGTGCCTGAAAATAGTCGAACGGGGAGCTCCACCAATCGCCGGGTTTCGATTACGGTAAACCTGGAGTAGTGCGGAGCTGGGATGTTGCAAAAGAAGATCTGCATGTTGGGTGGCTTCTCTGTCGGAAAGACGAGTCTGGTGCGCAGGTTTGTGCAAAGCATCTTTTCAGATACCTACCTGACCACGGTGGGAGTGAAAATCGACAAGAAGAGTGTCGCACTCCCGAACAGAACCGTGGATCTGATTTTGTGGGATCTGGCCGGCGAAGACGACATCGGTTCATTCCGCGTCAGCAATGTGAGGGGTGCGACCGGGCTCGTGCTTGTCGCCGATGGGACCCGCGCCGCAACCCTTGCCGTGGCGCTCACTCTGCGCGAGCGGGCCGAGGCCGAATTCGGCGCCATGCCGTTCCTGCTGCTGCTCAACAAATCCGACCTGAGAGATCGGTGGGAAATATCGGATCGTGAGATTGACGAATTCAGGCAACTTGGATGGCAAATCCATCTGACAAGTGCGCTTTCGGGTGAGCATGTTGATGATGCGTTTCATCAGCTTGCCTCGATGGTCACCGCATAGACCATGCGTAGATTGCCAAGAGAAATCGGAAGCTGGATTTATGATTTCTTCTACAATGAGCACTCTGTCGCATATCTGAAAATTGACGCCCGGCTTTGCATAGCTGCCAAGGGCGGAAGCGTTGAACATTACGGGCTTTCGTCGCTTAGCATTGGCAAGCCTGTTGTCGATCAACTTGAATTCATGGAAGGTTTGTTACCTTGCCCAGAGCTCCCATATCATATGGCCATGGTAGAACTGCCCAACGGGCGTGTCGCGGACCTTCATCTTTTTGCCGGCAATGCCTGCGTGTGGCTGCTTTTTCTTGACACCACTGTTGAACGCGACATTAAGCAGCGGCTTCAACAGAAAGCCTATGAAATGACACTCCTGGAGGAGAGGGAGCGTCAACTCAACGAGAAACTGCAATCGACGAACGAGGCGTTGAGGAAGAGCCAGGAAGGACTGTCGCGTGAATACCAGCGCGCCGAATCTCTACTCCTCAACATCCTTCCGGCGTCGATCGCGGAGCGGTTGAAGGCTCACAAAAAAATTGCCGACAATCACGCAGAGGTGAGTGTTCTTTTTGCCGACATCGTCGGCTTTACGGAAAGAACGCGGAGCGTCGGAGCCGTGACAACACTCGCCATGTTGAATTACTTCTTCAAGACGGCGGATCGGCTCTCGGAACGATACGGCTGCGAAAAGATCAAGACAATCGGCGACTGTGTGATGGTGGTCGCTGGGCTGCCCGTCGCACGATCCGATCACGCAAATGCCCTCGCGCGCTATGCACTTGAACTGCGCAAGGCGGTTAAGCGCGAACGTTTCGCAGGAGAACCGTTAAGACTCAGAATTGGAATTCACTCCGGACCAATCGTCGCTGGCGTCATAGGCAAAAGGCGGTTCGCCTACGACCTGTGGGGCGAGACAGTCAATCTCGCCTCACGCATTCAAACGTCCGCGGAGCCGGATGAGATCCGTATTTCGGATGCAACTCACCAACTGCTTGGACCAAAATTTGTTTGCGACCCTCTCGAGGAAACGGAATTGCGCGGCACAGGTCGTGTGCGGATGTGGAGGCTCTCGGCCTGATTTGTCACTTGCAGTGCCGACCCTGGAACGCATTGCATCTCAAGCCAATCAAACATCATGGTTTTGAATGTCCGCAGAGGCGCGCGAAGCAGTCGACCACCGAGAGACCGCCAATGGTTTGTCCTGGGTCAATTCAGAACATCGGATCCTGGAGATTTAGGTCCGCTGTCGTTCTTCCCTGCGCCAAAAGCGGACCTCCTGCTCTCGCCCCCATTGCGCCACACCAGATATGGTGAGGTCTTCGATCGCGTTGCGCGGAACGGGAGATAATTCCCATGCGTCGAGCGACCCTGATTGCGTCCGTCATCTCCTGTTCTTCGAGCCGGTAGTCCCACATCGGCCGCGCAATGGCGAAGATCGCCGCGAGATGACTGGCGGAGTTTCCCACGGTTTGCGGCTTGGCCGTTAGCGACGGCAGAAGTTCAATGATGTCTCTCGATTTGCTCGAAGAGCAGGGCATGATGGCGATGTCGTCGTTCTCTATTGCCTTCAGGATTTGCGCTTTTGTGCGACCGATCGCTCTGAAGGATTCCTCCGTGTATCCGTCGATGGTCTTTGCGAGGCTAGGATCAGCAGCGGCAACATTGGCGACTGCCCCTGGTTTGGAGAGTTCCCGTTCGCGTTTTGAAATCCAGGCTGCAGCCGCAGGACGTCTGTCAAAGGTCTCGGTCTCGTGATAAGTCACGCCATCCTGCATGACCCTCACTCGCGCCCGGTAGGCGACGCTGCCATCCTTGCGCTTGCGCGCTGATCGTGCCCATGACTGGTTCCTAATTTGGTCCAAGGGTATTGCAGGTGGTCCATTGGACCAAATCCAGTGTTAAAATCGGTGGATTTGGTCCAGGATGAGCATAAACAAGACGGAGAAAAAAGTGCTGCAAGAGCCTGTAAAAGAACAAAATATTAGATAATTCAAGGCTCCCGTTTTTGCCGTTGCGCCGATGATCGACTGGACGGATCAGCGCCAGTTTCTTTATATATAACAATATAATATGTGAAATTGCATGTACCAAGTACCAAATCATTCTGAATGAACGCGTATTATGGAAAGGCGATTATCGCTTTGGGGCGGGGCAGAATGGCAGCTTGCGGCGCAGCCACGTTAAGGACGATACCGGGCGGTTTCGGTCGATAAAGACCCGCTTTGACCCAAAGGCCGACAGCTTGAGTTGGCATATTTCAGTATAGCGCGTTGCATTTTGAATGGAGCAAACCGCTTCCAACAAGTGTGATTACAGCAAGGGCTGCGACGACATCGTTTTTCAACATAACCTGACCGGAGCCTTCCCAGGATACTGCACGGGTTCACATCTTGGAGCAAAACGCTCGATAGCGTCCCATGATGTGAGCGCATGGCCGATTGATATCCTCGGACCGTCAAAATGAGGACCGGAGCCCTGTGGCGCGATTTTAGGTCGAACTCGGTCCTTTGGCCGATCCTGACGCCGACTTCAAGCTGCCAACTTTATCTGGATGATGAGTTCCCGATACGTAGCAGGCCAACACGCAGTACGCCGAAGTTGCTCGTCACCTCTCCTCACATGCTATACGCCCTCATATTTAAAAGAACCTATTAGCCCATCCTCTGGGTTTGATGGATTTGAGGCGCCAAGGTTGGCTTTCGGGCTTGCGCCACGCGCCTTTGTAGCGGGCGAGATATCATCGTGGGATTTCAGGATGCTTTTATAGGCAGTTTTGTCGCATCAACGGCCAGAGGGTTTCCACTGCTTTGAGTTCAGGCGGTCTTGGGGGTATCGACAGGAGGATCGATCTGGCGATCAGTCGAGCGTCCGTCAGCATGGGCATGGCGGGCTGACGTGTCGAGCTGCTGGTCCGCGGCCTATGCAGAGCTCAATATCTGCAACGTCCATCTGCTCGAACCCCAACCGGGGTTATCAGCATTTCGCGAAAGCCGATGCTGCTTTCGTGGCCAGTCTGCTTGTTTTTTACCCGCCTGCCGCACAATACTTAAGCATATGAATTAACGAGTGAATTTCATGCCCCAGTATGACAATAATATGTGCGCCCGCCGACAATAACCTAGGGCGGATTTCCACTTAAGCTCCGGTTGTCTGCTGCGTGAAGAAAGCAGCGTCTAACCAATGGAGCGGGAAATGGAAAAATTTGGAACTGGGAGTATTCCGGCACTTCGCCGGACGTGGCTTGGCCTCGGTCTGACGGCTCATCTCTTCGCAGTCGCCGTTGGTGCCGCAACCTTCACACCCTCGTCGGAAGCCTATGCCGCAGCGCCTGCAGCCTGCGCCGACCTGCAGGCGAAATATCCTTCGCTGAAGGGCAAGACGCTCGTCAACGCCATCAACCCGCACACGCCGGGATATGAGACGATCGATCCCAACGACCCGATGAAATATATCGGTTTCGACATCGATCTCGCAGAGGCGATAGGCGAATGCCTCGGCTTCAAACTGGAATACAAGGCGGTGACGTTCGCAGCGCTCTTAACGACGCTCCAGGCCGGCCAGGCCGATATCGTCATTTCGGATATCTACGCCACCAAGGATCGCGCCAAGGCTGCCGACTTCATCACCTATCTCAAGGTTTCCGATGGCGTTCTTGTCGCCAAGGGCAATCCGAAAAAGATCAACGGCATCAACAAATCCCTTTGCGGCACGGTTGCCGCAGAAAACACGGGTTATGTCGAAGTGCCGCTAATCCAGGCGCTGGAAGCGGACTGCAAGGCGGCCGGATTGCCGGCACCGGAAATTCAGCTCTACGACAACAATGCCAATTGCATCCAGGCCATCCTGGCCGGCCGTGCGGATACGTACATCAACGATGTGAATACCGTCGATGGCGCCGTCAAGGCCTATCCTGACAAGCTCGAAAAGGCGACGGCGGTCACCCTTCCGTACTCCGTCGGCATTGCGGTGCCGCGCGACAATCATGATTTCCGTGCCGCCGTCATGGCTGCGCTCACCGAAATCCAGACGTCCGGCCAGCAGGTCGAGATGATGAAGAAATGGAACCTTCCGGAAGGCCAGATCGAAGAGCCCAAGCTCGTTCTCGCCGATTGAGCCCGATCGATGAACTGACCGGGCGCTCCGAGGCCCGGTCAATGCTCCTCAAACGCCAGTAGGCCAAGATGGATCTTTTCTTTCATTATCTGAGCCAGCCCTATCTGATTACCGGCATTGTCTACACGGTGCTGATCACCTGCTATGGCCTTGTCGGCGGTGTTGTCATGGGTATCGTGCTTGCCGTCATGCAGCTCAGCCGGTTTCGCGTGCTGGCGAGTTTCGCTCGTGGCTATGCGATAATCTTTCGCGGCACGCCGCTGATCCTGCAGATGATCTTCTGCTACAATGCGTTGCCGATGATCGGCATCCGGCTCAGCGCTATCGAGGCGGCGAGCCTGGCGCTGGCGCTGAATGAGGCGCCGTTCATCGCCGAGATCATCCGTGCCAACGTGATCGCCGTCGATCGCGGGCAGATTTTGGCAGGCCAGGCGCTTGGCATGCGACCGCTTTCGATCATGCTGCGTATCGTCGTTCCCCAGGCCATCCGCACGATGGTGCCCGGGCTTGGAAACGAGGCCGTCAGCGCCTTGAAGAATTCCTCTCTTGCATCGGTCGTTTCGGTTCAGGAACTGACCCTGCGCAGTACCCAGCTTGCATCGGCGACCTTCGACTTCTTCTCGATATTCTTCGCCTCCGGTCTGATGTATCTTTTGCTCACCGGGGCAATCGCGGTCATCCAGCTTGTCGTCGAGTCGGCGCTGGATCTTGAGAGGCAGAAGACAGGCAACTACTTCGCGCGGCTTTTGCCGTGGCACCGCTCCGGGAGGGCCGATGGCGTTACAGCCGATCCCGTGTCGCCGGTTGCCGCAGCCGAGGCACCCTTGCCACCGGCCACGGCGAAGGCTTCGCGTCCGGTGGACAAGGAAAAACGCTGGGCGGCGCTCGCCTCCAGCCGACCCGCTGTGGAAATCCGAGAGCTTCGCAAGAGCTATTCGGGGCGAGTCGTGCTCGACGGGCTTACGCTTGACATGCGCATCGGCGAGGTCGTGGCCCTTCTGGGACCAAGCGGCTCGGGTAAGAGCACGTTGCTGCGTTGCATCAATCATCTTGAGACCTGGGACAGCGGCGAGATTGAAGTTTTGGGGCGCCGGATCGGTACCAGCCCCAATGGCCGAACCCTTTCGCCACGGGCGATTGCGAACGAAAGGGCAAGCATCGGCGTTGGCCTGGTATTCCAGAACTTCAACCTGTTTGGGCACCTGACGGCCAAGGAAAATATTGCCGGTCCGATGCGTTGGGTCCAGGGCCTGTCCGTCCGCGAGGCGGATCGCCGGGCCAGCGAGCTTCTCGCCCGTGTCGGCCTTTCCCACCGGGCAGAGGCATTGCCGCGCCATATGTCTGGTGGACAGCAGCAGCGTGTTGCCATTGCCCGGGCGCTGGCGCCCAATCCGGCAATCTTGCTTCTCGATGAGCCAACTTCGGCGCTCGATCCGGAACTCGTCAGCGAAGTGCTTGAAGTGATCCGGCGCCTTGCGGTGGAAGACGGGCTGACGATGGTGATTTCGACCCACCAGATCGGCTTCGCACGCGATGTTGCCGACCGGGCGGTTTTTCTAGCCGACGGCGCGATCGTCGAACAGGGCGCCGCCGAGGAGATGCTTGTGAGGCCCAAGAACGCGCGCACAGCGCAATTCCTTCAGATCATGGAAAATGAGGCCGGCTAGACCGCGTGACGGTCTGTGGAAAGCTTCGCAATCGGAGACGCAGATGAAACACTACACATTGCCAGTTTCGCCTACCACGGTGCATTGGGGCTATTTCAGCAAGGCGGTCGAGCCTGCGCTTGTGCTGAAGTCGGGCGATCGCGCCACGATCGAAACGCTGACACATCACGCCAATGACGACTACGAGCGAATGGTCGAAGGCGATCCGGCAGCGGAAGCCATTTTTCACTGGACCAAGGAAAAGAAGACGATCGCGCGGCGCGGTTCCGGCCCGACGGAGGGACCGTTCAAGGTCGGCGCGGGCGAGGGGGTGGGGGTCCATCTGCTGACCGGTCCCGTCGCCATCGACGGCGCCGAACCCGGCGACATCCTGGAAGTGCGCGTTCTGGATGTCCGGCCACGCCCCAGCTGCAGCGCATGTTACGCCGGGCGCTGTTTCGGCTCCAACGTGGCAGCGAACTGGGGTTTTCACTATCACGACCTGATCGAGGATCCGAAGCCGCGCGAGGTGGTAACCATCTTCGAACTCGACACGGCCGGTGAACCCTATGCCAAGGCGGTCTATAACTATGTCTGGACGCCACAGACTGACCCGGACGGCATCGTTCATCCGACAATCGACTATCCTGGCGTACGCGTTGACCACCGACTGGTGAAGCGTCGCGAGAACATTCTGCAGAACGTGCGCGTACCGGCGCGGCTGCATTTCGGCACGATGGGCCTTGCGCCAGCGGAAGCCGATTTCGTCAGCTCCATCCCGCCGTCCTATACCGGCGGCAATATCGATGACTGGCGGATCGGAAGAGGTGCGCGGATGTATTATCCGGTCGCTGTCCACGGGGCTTATTTCTCCGTTGGCGATCCGCATGCGGCGCAGGGCGACAGCGAACTCGGGGGTACGGCGATCGAGACGTCGCTAACCGGTGATTTCGAATTCGTCCTTCACAAGAAGGCGGATCTCGCGGGAACGATCCTCGAAGGGCTGTCTCATCCGATGCTCGAAACCGACGATCAATGGTCGGTCTATGGTTTCACCTATGCCAATTATCTGGAAAGTCTCGGCGCCAATGCGCAGACGGAGATCGCCCGGCACTCCAGCGTCGACAGTGCCATGCGGGACGCTTTCCGCAAGCTCCGCCGTTTCTTGATGACGGCGCACAAGCTCAGCGAAGACGAGGCGATCGCATTAATGTCGGTGGCCGCGGATTTCGGCGTGACGCAGGTAGTGGATGCAAACTGGGGCGTTCACGGATCGATCCGCAAGAACGTGTTCCGATGCTATTGAGACCGGGTCTGGCATTTCCTTCTTCGCAGGTGCAAGATAAACCGATGAAGGCGCCGACAGCGCCGATCGGCACCTTGGATGAAGGGATGAATGTCAGGCAGTTCATAGCCGAATCCTATCCCGGCGACACGCGCGACGACATGTGGCGCGAGGTCCTGGCGGAGCTTCACCTCCGTTCGCTCGCCCTTGAAGGAGAGACCGGCCGGTATTCGAGTGCGATCCTGCGCGGTGACCGGGAGAGCGTCATTTTGGCGAGGCTGGTCGCCAGTTCGCAGGCCCTGTCGTCGATCCCGCAGCGATCCCGGATGCTGATGGGCATGATCCCGCTCGACGCCGATGTCGAGGTGACCGGCGGAAATTTCCGCCTACGGGTCGACAGTGGAGCGCTGGTGGTCCTGCAGATGGACCGGCCATGGGAGATGAAGCTCCCGGGCAACAACCGTATCCTGGCCCTTGGCCTTTCCGATGCTGCGCTGCAGCGGCGAGGCGCCGGCTGGACGCCGTTTGCCGATCCGCGTTGCTACCTGCCGAAAGGGCTGGCATCGGTCTTCATCCGTGCGGTGGAAAGTGCAGCGGCGGAAATCAACGCTTTCTCAGCTGCCGAGTGGCAATCGTTCGAGCAGTTCATGGCCGATCTGTTCGTGACCATGATTGTCGAAACCGAATCGGCGGACATGCGTTCGACGCCCAGTCTGGCAGCACTGTTCAACCGGATGACGGTCGCGATCGAGAAGCGTCTGCACGATCCAGATCTATCGTCCGCCAGGGTGGCCAGGGTCGAGGGAATCTCGGAACGCTATCTGCAGAAACTGTTCGAACAGAACGGCGAGAGCTTCACCCACTATCTGCGCGAACGTCGCCTTCAGCGCGCTCGTGCGGCACTGGTCACGTCGGCCGAAGTCAGGCTGCCGGTGGCCGACGTCGCCTATAGCTGCGGTTTCGGCGATGCGGCGAATTTCAACCGCGTGTTCAAAGAGCGCTTCGGCCTGCCGCCCGGCGCGTTCAGGAACCGTCACCTTGAAAGCCAGATCGACGGCGGCAATGCCGAGCAGCGTGGTTGGCCGGTCAAGGCGCTGACCGCCAAGAAGTCGCTGTCGAGCAACAGGCTGGACGGCACCATGAAGCGTGACGAACGTGCCCCGGAAATAACTGCGCGTCCCGCCACAGTGCATCACAAGCTGAGCATCAATGCCTCAAATGTTCATTGGGGCTATTTCAGCCGTTCGCTCGAGCCGGTGCTGGAGATCAGCTCGGGTGATACGGTCGAGATCGAAACGCTCAGCCAGCATGCCTCCGATGCACCCGAACTGATGATCGAGGGCGATGGTGGCGCCGAAGATGTGTTTCACTGGACGGAACACCGCAAATCCGTCGATCGCCGCGGCGCAGGCCCTGTCGATGCATCGATTTTCGGGCGTGGCGCCGGCGAGGGGTTCGGCGTGCATATCTGCACCGGACCGATCTATGTAAAGGATGCCGAGCCCGGCGATGTGATCGAGGTTCATATCGAGGACATGCTGCCCAGGCCGAGCCGCGGACCGGGCCACGAGGGGCGCTATTACGGTAGCAATGTTGCCGCCTGGTGGGGGTATCACTACGGTGAGCTGCTGACCGAACCGAAGCCGCGCGAGAATATAACGATCTACGAGGTCTTTCCCGAGGAAGGCTATGCCCAGGCGCTCTATTCCTATCCCTGGGCGCCTCAGACGGATCCTTTCGGGGTCGTCCATCGAACCTATGATTACCCGGGCGTACTGGTGAAGTCTGCCAGTCTTGATATCCGTCGATCAACCAGCGGGCGTGTGCATATTCCGCTTCGGCCGCATTTCGGCGTCATCGCGCTGGCGCCGCGGGAGGTCGATTTCATCGATTCCGTGCCGCCGGCCTATTTCGGCGGGAATCTCGACAACTGGCGGCTGGGAAAAGGCGCAAGCGTCTTTCTTCCTGTCTCGGTTCACGGCGGGTTGCTGTCGATCGGCGATCCCCATGCCGCGCAGGGCGATGGCGAGCTTTCGGGAACTGCGATCGAGTGTTCGATGACCGGGCGAGTGCGGGTCACCTTGCACAAGAAAGACCCGCGCTTTAGCGACCTGACGTATCCGCTGATCGAGACGCCGGGCGAATGGGTGCTGACCGGGTTCAGTCATCCCGACTATTTGGCCGAGTTCGGCGCCAAGGGACAGGGCGAGGTCTATGCAAAGTCCTCCCTCGATCTGGCGATGAAGGACGCCTTCCGCAAGGCGCGGCGGTTCCTGATGTCCGTTCAGGGCCTCGGCGAGGACGAGGCGATCGCCGTGATGTCGGCCGCCGTCGATTTCGGAGTGACCCAGGTGGTCGACGGAAACTGGGGCGTCCACGCCATCATCCGCAAAGCAATATTCGAGACCGAACAGGAATGACCAGGTGCAGTTTCACATGATTTCCGGCGGGCCGAAGCCGGTCGCGCCTTTTAGCCATGCTGTGGAGACGGATGGATTCGTCTTCGTCACCGGGCAGATGCCGGATACACCGGAGGTACCGGGTGTGTTGCCGGACGGGATCGAGGCCCAGACGCATCACGTTATGGCAAATCTGAAGACCGTGCTCGCCGGCCTTGGCCTTGGGCTTGAGCATGTCGTGATGGCCAGGATCTATCTCACGCGTTTCAAGGAAGACTACGAGGTGATGAACGCAACCTATCGCGGCTATTTTTCCGCCGATCGACTGCCGGCCCGAACATGCGTCGGCGTTACCGGTCTGGCCTATGACGCCCTGATCGAGATCGATCTGGTCGCCCGACGTCCGGGCTAGGGCAGGTTATCTGATCAGCGCCGTATAGTGATGCGGCTGTCGCATGAGGACCAGATCCTTGCGACGCGCTACATTGGTTGGATAGGTGGGGCCGGCATTCGAGAGATCGATGTTTGCCACGGCGAGAGCGCCGTCACGGACGATCGCTTCCCGTCTCGGAAAAGCGAAAGTATCCGGGCCGAAAATGCCGCTCAGGCCATGCGCATTGCTGGCCGTGCTCCTCGTGTTCGCGAAGGCCAGATAGCAATTGTTTTCGCCGGCGCGAACCCGGTAGTGATGCCAGTGCACCGGGTCGCTGCCGCACGGGATCGGATCTGGCTGGCGGACCGCGCTGCCCTCGTGTCCGAAATGGAAGCCGTTTTCTATACTGGATGGGCAGCAGATAAGATCGCAGCCCCTGAGGGCCAGGATGCGGGCGGTTTCCGGAAAGGCTGCATCATGGCCGATCATGATGCCAATCCGCCCGAAGGACAGATCAAGCACGCAGAATTCGTTGCCGGGCTTTGCCCAGGTCTGCTCGCTTTCGGTCAAGTGAATCTGGCGACAGAAGGTGATCGGACGGTTCGGCGTCGTGATGACGGCGCTGCTGTAAAGCGCGTCGTCGTGTTTCTCGGCAAAGCCGGCGACGATGGAGATGTTCAGCCGGTCGGACAATGCTTTGAGGGACTGCAGGGCGTCATGGTTTGCCGGGATTGCCGCGGCCGCGGGATCGGTCGAACCGGTCAGGGCGAGCGCTGGAAAGACGACGAGTTCCGCGCCCTGGGTCTTGGCGCCTTCGGCCAATTCCAGAAGGGATAACAAATTTTCCGCGATGTCTGCCGATGGTGCCAGTTCGCCAACCGCAATGCGTGCCGGACGGCCTTCGGGAATTGGCTGGTGGCCATAAAGGCTGAAGAAGTCTCTCGGATTCCAGCTGAACGTGTTGGTCATCAGTTCCAGGTAAAGTTCAGGGCGACGCTGGGCCATCACCGGTTCGCCGGAAGCAAGCCTTTGACGCGCTCTGGCCGGATCTATGGTCCCGTATGCAATCCCGTCGCCATCATCGACGACATCGAGGATTTCGGCATCCGGAGCGATGATGCAGCTGCCGCCGGAAAACTGGACGCCGCGCTCCAGGCCCCAGCGGTTGCTCTCGATCAGATAGCAGCCGTTCTCGTAGGCCCGGCTGATCCAGTAGGGAGCCGGGGTCCGCTCGGCCAGCCAGTTGGATATGTGGCAGATTACGTCGGCTCCGCCGAGACCCGCCAGCCGCGCCGTCTCGATGAAGTGGATGTCCATGCAGATGAGCATGGCGATGCGGCCGATCTTCGTCTCGAAGACCGTGTGGCCGAGATCGCCGGATGCGGCCCATTTTGGCTCCGAAATGTAGGGATGGGTCTTGCGATGCACGCCGACGACGCCGTCCGGCCCGATCAGCGCTGCCGAATTGTAGTAGAGGTTCGTCTCCTGATCGACTTCGGGAAGGCCGATGACGATGTAGCAGTCGTGTCTGCGGGCCAGTTCCACAAATAGGTCGGTGCTCGGACCCGGAATGGTCTCGACGAAAGGGGCGACTTCTGCTCGGTCATACCAGCAGTAGCCCGTGGTCCCCATTTCCGGCGTGGTGATCAGTTTCGCGCCGCTCGTGGCGGCCTCCTCAACGAGTGCCAGAAGCGCGTCCAGATTTCGTGTCTTCTCACCGAAATGGGGTTCGAGCTGTACGGCTGCTGCCTTGAACGGGGCTGTCATCAAAATCTCCATCGGGACGGAATGGACCGCCCGGATATCGGGCGGTCCGCAACACGGGTCGATCAGGCAGCAATGCCGACGATCGATTTCAGTACCGAGGCGCCGACCGTGTATTTCGGGTCGACCATGTTGCCGAGGCGCACGCGACCGCATTGGGTCAGCAGCATGTAGGCGTCGATCTCGTCGAAGCCGAAGTCGGCAGCCATCCAGCGGATGAGCTCGCGGTATGCGCTGCGGGTCGCATCCTCCATCGGCCGTGCCGAGCCGATCGTCATGTAGAAGCGGTCGTTCTCAAGGCGTGGCGTCTTGATGGTCCAGCCCTTGATCAGGTCGATCTGAACGGTGGTCACGGTCGGGTGCTCGACAGCCACGCCGCAAAGTTCGCCGTCGCCCTGCGCGGCATGGCAATCGCCGAGGTAGAGATAGGCACCCTTGGTGTTGACCGGCAGGTAGATCACAGTATCGGGGCAGATGTCTGGAAGGTCCATGTTGCCGCCGTAATAGTCCGGGACCAGCGAGGAAATCGCTTCGATTTCCGGTGCGGTCCCGATAGTGCCGATGAACGGCTCATAGGGAAGGGTGATCCGGTCGCTCCACTTCACACCCGTCTGCGCATCGACATGCAGCTTGCGGACCCGCTCGGGCAGGGGTGCGGTCAGCATTGCGGTATCTGCCGTTGGAACCAGACCGCCGAATTCCGGCATGATGACGGTCGTTCCTCGTGGCTGCGGTCCGCGCGGCACGACGCTCTTGATATAGACAGCGAGGCAATCGCCCTTTTCGGCGCCGTTCACATAGATCGGACCGTTCTGCGGGTTGAGGAAGGGGAAATTGAGGATCTGGGACGGGATATCAGTCTCGTTTTGGATCGCCCCTTCGAAGGCATCGTGGGTTTCTGCCGAGACCACAGAACCCGGATCGACCGTTAGCACCGGATCGACATAGGCACCGTAGACATAGTGGTATTTGCCCTGGCTTTCCTCGGTAATGCTGTAGGTCTCCCCGACCTTGCCCTTGGCAACGCCCTTGCGGGCCATGATCGTTTCGTCGAACCAGCTCATGGGTGCGCTCCTTTATTCGCTCATTTTGCTGTTTTCAGGTATCAGACGGCCAGATAGCGGCGAACGGCATCGCGGTCCTCCAACGTTTCCGGCATGATCTCGTGTGTGATGCGCCCCTTGTCGATGACGTAGCAGCGCTGTGCCATCGCGGGGATCATCTCGATATTCTGCTCGACGAAGACGACGGTCACGCCTGTCGTTCTGTTGAGCTCGACCATTATGCGGGCGATGTCCTGGACGATACTGGGTTGGATGCCTTCGGAGGCCTCGTCGAGCAGGATCAACGACGGCTTGCCAATCAGCACGCGTCCGATCGCAAGCTGCTGCTGCTGGCCGCCGGACATCGTGCCGGCTTGCTGGTTTCTGCGCTCCTTGAGGATCGGGAAATAGGTGAAGATTTTCTCGATTTCGTCTGCTGTGGCACGTCTGCCGCTGATCTGTTCGCCGACCATCAGGTTTTCGATGACGCTCAGCCTGGGGAAGACATCGCGTCCCTGCGGCACATAGCCGATGCCGAGACGCGCGCGTTTGTAGGCCGGTATCGTGTCGATCGCTGAACCGCGGAAGACCACCGAGCCCTTGTCGCGGGGAAGAAGGCCGATCAGGCTTTTAATGAGCGTCGATTTTCCAACGCCGTTGCGGCCGATGACTGCGACGATCTCGCCCTCGCGGACATCTATGTCGATGCCTTGGAGAACCGGCTTTCCGCCATAGCCCGACCACAGGCCGACGCTGCCATCTTTTTGCTTGGGCGCGGTGATAGCGGCGTTCACAGATTGCCTCATCGGCCCCAAGACAGGCACAAACCAAATGGAGAGTCGAGGATCGACAGAGCCTTAAAAAAGCAAGATATTTCAAGGCTATTTTTGCGTTGCGCCGAAGATCGGCTGGACGGATCTGCACGAATTTCTCAATAGAAACAATGGGCTGCGCGGTTCTGCATGTGCAAAGTATTAAAAGACGGAGATAAAGAAGTGTCTTTTGTTAGGCGCTAACTCCGTCAGCTCACCTTTCAGCTGGCGCTCGCGCCATATACGCGTGACGTCTGCGCAATTTGGTCAATAGCCTTATGGGTATTCGGCCACCACAGTATCACAAGCCCTTTGCGCATCATCTTTGTGAACTGAACCGCTTCGGCATCTCGATCAGCGCTGGCTCTTGATAGTCGGTTCGTCGCAACGAAGACGATAGCAAAACGGAATGGCGGTTTAGAGCCGAGACCTCGCTCACGCGACCGTTCGCGATCGCGATCCAGAACACACTGCCGAAGGATTTGCAGCCCACCAACATCAACCGCTGGACAAGATAGTGGATATAATCCACTATCTTGTCCAGCACATTATGTGCAGTCGAGCGCGGACAAAGTTACAGAAAAGCAAGGGGAACTTATGTCGCAAACCACCACGTCGGCCGACGTGGTGCTCTCCGTTCGTAATCTCACGGTGGATCTGCCGCCGGGAATGGAGCGTACCCACGCAGTCAAGGAAATTTCCTTCGATCTTTATGCGGGGGAAATCCTCTGCATCATCGGAGAGTCCGGATCGGGCAAGTCCGTCACTGCCAACACCATTATGGGCCTGCTGTCACCCGCGATAAAAGTCAGTGCGGGCGAGATCCATTTCCGTGGAATGGATATCCTATCCGCTCGCGAGGAGGCTATCCGTCCCCTGCGGGGCCGGGCCGTCTCCATCATCTTCCAGGACCCGCTGTCCGCGCTCAATCCGCTGATGACCGTGGGCGACCAGATCGGCGAGGTGTTGGCAGCACATGGGTACGGCACGGCAGAAACCCGGAAGGCCAAGGTTCTTGCCTTGCTGGAGGAAGTGGGGCTGCCCGATCCGCCACTGATGCGACTGCAATATCCATTCCGTCTTTCCGGTGGCCAACGACAACGGGTGATGATCGCCATGGCGCTGGCGCTTGATCCGGAGGTGCTGATTGCAGACGAGCCGACGACGGCGCTCGATGTGACAACTCAGGCACAGATCCTCGATCTCATCCGCAGTATCCAGAAGCGCAAGGGCATGAGCGTGATGTTTATTACGCATGACTTTGGTGTTGTGGCCGAGATTGCTGATCGCGTCGTGGTGATGGAAAAGGGCTATGTAGTGGAGCAGGGGCGGGCCGATCAGGTACTGGTCCATCCTGCCCATGCCTATACGAAGCGGCTCGTTGCGGCCGTGCCGCGCATGCGGGCAAGCGCCGGCGCGGTCAGCGATGCTCCGCAGGTAGTGTTGGAAGTGAAAAATCTGCAAAAGGAATATCGCAGCGGCGGCACACTTTTTCACAAGGCGCGCGTCGTCAAGGCGGTGGACGGCATCAGCTTCCGGCTGCGCAAGGGCCAGACGCTGGGTGTCGTCGGCGAAAGCGGGTCGGGCAAGTCTTCTCTGGGCCGGATGCTTCTGAAGCTTCTGGAGCCGGATGGTGGATCGATTCATTTCGACGGGCGCGACATTGCCGCCATGCCGGAAGAGAGCTTCCGGGCGCTTCGCCCCTATATTCAGATGATATTCCAGGATCCCTTTGCCTCGCTTAACCCGCGCCATACGATCGGCAGAATTCTCACGGTCGGGCCGGTTGCGCACGGCACCTCTGTGACGGAAGCCCGGTCGAAGGCGCTGAGGCTCCTGAAGCTCGTCGGTCTCGACGAGCAGGCCTATGACCGTTTCCCGCACGAGTTTTCCGGCGGCCAGCGCCAGCGTATCGGGATTGCCCGGGCGCTGATGTTCGATCCCGTGGTGCTGGTGGCCGACGAGGCGGTCTCGGCGCTGGATGTGTCGATCCAGGCGCAGATCCTCGAATTGTTGGCCCGTGTGCAGATGGAAATGAAGGTCGCCATGATCTTCATCACTCATGATCTGCGGGTGGCGAGCCAGATCTGCGATGAGGTGATTGTCATGCACAAGGGCATCGTGGTGGAGCAGGGGCCACCGACCAGGATTTTCCGCGATCCGCAGCACGACTATACCCGCAAGCTCGTTGCCGCGATCCCCGGCGCGGACTGGGAACCGGTGGCCGCGACCGCCTGACCAAGAGAGGAGCGGCGGCGAAGTCCCCCCGGCCGGCCGCTCTGCCGCCTTCTAGGGCACCTTTTTCCGCCGGCTCCTTGCGAAGCCTGCGACGAACCTCTTTGTTCCAGCAAGGCATTGAAATTAAATAAAAATATTTAGATCAGGTCAAACAATTTAGTTGATCTTGTCCACTAATTGCCCTTTCATATCGTCACCGAACTGCAATACGAGATGGTCGAGAACCCGACGGCAGTGCCAGATGATGGCTGCGCCGTGCTGGAGCCCCTTTGTCCATTCGAACGGAATCCCTGATGATCAAACCGCCTGCCAAACCGCCGACAATTCCAGAGGACATCAATATCGATGTGCTGGAAGACACGCTGAGCTTCTACATCCGCACCGTCAATCTTGCCGTTTCGCGCGATCTCGATGTGCGACTTGAGGGGCTGGATGTGGCGAAGGGGACAGGAAAAATCACGACCTTGCTTCTTGTGGACGACTATCCGGGCATACGGCCTTCCGTCATCGCCCATCTGATCCTGAAGGATCGTTCGGCCATGGGACGGCTGATCGACCAGATGGAACTGCACGATCTGATCCGCCGCGACGTATCGCCAGAAGACAGCCGCGCACAGGAGCTCTACATCACAGAGGCTGGCGCCGCCCTTGCAGTCAAGGTGCGCGAGATTGTGCCGAAGCAGTCGCGCGATTTCTTTTCCTTCATCCCCGAAGACGAGCAGAAGCTGGTGATGGATATCCTGAGACGCGCTTATCGGCGGATTGTGGGGCTGCCATGATGACTTGTCCAGAAGGCGCTGTGGCGCTCATTTCCGGTGCAAGCCGCGGGATCGGCGACCATGTGGCGGCCGAACTGCTGCGGCAAGGATGGTCCGTGTCGCTCGGCATGCGTCAGCCGATGCTGCCCGCCTGGGCGGAAGACCACGAGGACCGCGTGCATGTCATGGCCTATGACGCCGGCGATGTCGGCGCGGAACAGCGATGGGTCGACGCAGCTCTGGCGCGCTTCGGCCGCATCGATGCCCTCGTCGCCAATGCCGGCATCATGATCCCGAAGACGGTGATCGAGGCCGACGACGACGATATCGACGCGATGATGTCGGTCAACGTCAAGGCGCCGCGCCGTCTGGCAAAGTCCGCGTGGCAGGCGCTGTGCGCAACGGGCCGCGGTCGTGTCGTAATCCTCGCCTCGCTGTCCGGCAAGCGAGTGAAATCTGCCGGAGCCGGCAGCTATTCGCTGTCGAAATTTGCGGCCGTCGCACTCGCCCACGGCATCCGCCAGGCCGGCTTCGACATGGGCGTGCGGGCGACTGCCGTCTGCCCGGGATTTGTGGCAACCGACATGGCCGCCGTGCTCACGGAACGCCCCGCCGATCTGCTCACACAGCCGGACGATCTCGCCCGCATCATCGCCATGCTGCTTTCTTTGCCGAACGAGGCCTCCGTCGCCGAATTCGCCGTGAATTGCCAACTTGAGGAGTTCTTCTGAAATGCCCGGTCCTTTTGTCGTTCCCGTCCACGGCGATGCCGAATTGCCGAAAGAGGTGGATGTCGTTGTCATCGGCGGCGGGATCATCGGCACCTCGACGGCTCTGGAACTTGCCGAGAGCGGCTTACGGGTTGCGTTGTGTGAGAAGGGTGGCATCGGCCACGAACAGTCCAGCCGCAACTGGGGCTGGGTCCGCATATCCCGTCGCGACCCGCGCGAAGTGCCGCTGATGGCGGAGGCGCTGCGCATTTGGGCCGATCTCAACGGCCGCACCGGCCGCGAGACGGGTTTCAAGCGCTCCGGCATCGTCTTCACTTGTGCCGACGACAAACAGTTCGATGAGCACGAGCGCTGGAACCGCAACCTCGAAGGCTACCAGATCGAGAGCCGCATGCTGAGCGCGGCCGAATTCAACGCGAAGTACCCCGGCAACCGAATGAAGATTGCCGGCGCGCTCTATACCGCCGGCGATTGTCGCGCAGAGCCGCAGAAGGCGGCACCAGCAATTGCAGAAGCCGCTCGCGACCGCGGCGCCCACATCATTACTGAATGCGCTGTGCGTGGTCTGCAAATGACCGGCGGCCGGGTGTCCGGTGTGGTCACCGAACGTGGCGAAATCGCCTGCTCCTCCGTCGTGTTGGCGGGCGGCGCGTGGTCGAGCCTGTTCATGGGCAATAACGGCCTCGATCTGCCGCAACTGAAGGTCCTGAACTCCGTGCTGCGGACCAAGCCGCTCGAAGGCGGGCCGGAAGAGGCAATCTGGGCCAGCGGCTTTGCGCTGCGGAAACGCCATGACGGCGGCTATACGATCGCCGACGGCACCCAGAACGTCGTCGATATCGTCCCGGCCTCGTTCCGCTACGCCATGAATTTCATGCCGGCCTTCTCGCACGAATGGCGTTCACTGCACTTCCGGGTCGGTGGGCGCTTTTTCGACGAGGCCCGCATCCCGCGTCACTGGGCACTCGATGAGGCCTCGCCCTTCGAATACAACCGCGTGCTCGATCCCGTTCCTTCTAAAGCCATGGCCGACGAGGCCCTCAAGCGCCTGTCGGAAGCGTTCCCGGTGTTCGGCAAGGCCGAGATCACGCAACGCTGGGGAGGCATGATCGATGTGACGCCGGATGCCATTCCGGTTATCGATGCCATCAATTCGATACCAGGTTTTCATGTCGCGACCGGTTTTTCCGGCCATGGCTTCGGCATTGGCCCGGCCGCCGGTCGCCTGATGGCCGATATTGTCACGGGTCGTAATCCAATCGTTGATCGCCACGATTTCCGTTTCAGCCGATTTTCCGATGGCTCGAAGATTGAGCTGATCAGCGGCTTCTGAAGAGAGGAGGCAGGCGGCCTGACCGCCCGTTTCCGATGCGTGCCGGCAGGTAACTGCCGTCGGGAGGCTTTACCGCCCGCAGAGGCGGATTGAACGACGAGAGATCAATGCCAATCCATCGGATAAAGGGGAACAAAATGTCCGACCAGAAAAAAACGTTCATGAATACAACACGCCGCCAGGCGCTCGGCCTTCTCGCTCTTGGTGCCTCGGGCTTCGTGATGACCGGCCTTCCCGGGCTCACGCGTGCGTTCGCCCAGGAAGCAAAGACGCCGAAAGGCCAGCTAACTGTTGGCTTCTCTCAGGAGCCAACCGTCTTCAATCCGCATATGCCGCATATTGAGGTCGACGAAGGCATTCATTTCAGCATCTTCGACCCGCTCTTCTATGTTGATGAGAAGGGTGCCTTCGTCGCAGCGCTGGCCGCCGAGGTCCCGACGGTCGAAAACGGCGGTATTTCCGCCGATGGCCTCTCCTGGAAAGTGAAGTTGCGCGACGACGTGAAGTGGCATGACGGCACGCCGTTCACCGCCGAAGACGTGAAATTCACGCTCGAGTTGTTGGTGGATCCGAATTTCCGCTCCTGGCGCAAGACCGGTCATGAATATGTTCGCGAGCTGACAGTCGTGACTCCGACGGAAATAACCTGGAAGATGGAGAAGCCATTTGCGCCCTATCCGTCGATCCTCGCCTCTACCTTCATTACGCCGAAGCACGTTCTGGGTGCCGCAGCCGACAAGAATACTGCGCCTTACAACAACGCGCCGGTCGGAACCGGCCCGTTCAAATGGAAGGAGCGCGTCGCCGGCGACTATATCCTGCTGGAGGCCAATAGAGACTATTTCGCCGATGGCCCGCATATCGAAAAGCTGATCTACAAATACGTGCCTGATCTCAACGTCATGTACACGCAATTCAAGACCGGCGACATCGATGTGGTCGGCCTGCAGTGGATCACGCCGGATCACTATGACGAGGCGAAGGCGCTGGAGGGCAAGGTCGTCACGGTGGTGCCGGGTTCGACGGTCGAATCCTTCACCTTCAACATGGAACGGCCGCAGTTCAAGGACCCGAAGGTTCGCGAGGCGCTCTACCACGCCATTGACAAGCAGACGATCATCGACGCGCTCTATTACGGTCTGCCGTCGCCGACCGAGAGCTACGTGCCGCAGCAGTCCTTCTACTACAATCCGGACCTTCCGAAACACGAGTATTCGATGGAGAAGGCCAAGGCAATTCTGGACGAAGCTGGCTGGGTGGCAGGCGACGACGGCATTCGCGCCAAGGACGGAGTGAAGCTCGCCTTCACTTGCTCGACCACGGCAGGCAACCACATTCGCGAACAGGTGCAGCAATACATGCAGCAGTCGTTCAAGGAACTCGAAGTGGAGATGACCATTTCCAACCTGCCGCCAGCCGTCATGTGGGGCGACTACTGGATGCTGTCAAAGTTCGACACAGTGATCGTCGGGCTTGATTTCCTCACCGGTCCGGACCCGGACACGTCGGACTTCTTCCGCTCCACCTCCAGCCCGGCCAAGGGTGGCTCCGGCCAGAACACCTGGCAGTTCGCCAATACGGAAGTGGACGAACTTCTGGCCAAGGGCGGCAGCCTCTTCGTGCCGGAAGAGCGCAAGGCGGCCTATCTCAGGATCCAGGAGATCATGCGCGAGGAGCTGCCGTTCCTGCCACTCTTCCAGTATGCCACGGTGCGCGGCCACAAGCAGGGTGTCGAGAACGTTGTGTTCAACATCAACACCCGTATCGACACCTGGAATGTCGGAAGCTGGAACCTCAGCTGATCGCCGCAACGGGCGGGTCTACAACAGGCCCGACCCGTAGCGTCGTGACGTCCGGAAAGGGGCGGCTCCGCAAGGAGTCGCGCCTCAGCCGGCCGGCGCCGACGATCCCTTTGGCTGTCCCAAGGCATGTTTCCAACGGAACACGGCCTGGACCGACCCGGAGCACCACCCATGTTCGCCTATCTTCTGAACCGCCTCTGGCAGAGCCTCGTGTTGCTCGTGCTTGTCTCGATCATCGGCTTCGCCGTTCTCAATCTCGCGCCCGGTGGCCCGCTGTCGCAATTTGCGCTGACCCCCGGCATGACGCGCGAGGCGCTGGACCGCATCGCCCAGCAGATGGGACTCGATCGCCCCCTGCCGATCCAGTATCTCGAGTGGGCCTGGCGGCTGTTGCGGGGAGACTGGGGCACGTCCTACCGGGACCAGCGACCCGTGCTTGACATCATCTCGGGGCATCTCTTCGCCACGCTTCTTCTGATGGTTACGTCCACCCTCGTCTCGATCCTGATCGGGACCTGGATCGGCATCAAGGGCGCCACGAAGCGTTATTCGCTGTTCGACTATACAGCGACCATCGGGGCCATGGTGGCGCTGTCGATCCCAACGTTCTGGTTCGGCCTTGTCGCCATTTACGTCTTCGCGCTGAAGCTGAAATGGCTGCCAGCCGGTAACATGTATACAATCGGCGACCAGTCCTTCTATGACTACGCCATTCATCTGGTGATGCCGAGCCTCGTGCTGGCGTTGGTCAATATCGCGGTGTGGAGCCGCTACATGCGCACAGCCACGCTCGACGTCATCAACCAGGATTTCGTCCGAACGGCCCGCGCCAAGGGTCTAACACCGCGCCGGGTTCTGATTAAGCATGTGGTCGGCAATGCGCTGCTGCCGATGATCACGCTCGCCGGCCTGCAGCTTCCGACGATTCTGGGCGGCGCCCTCGTCACCGAGACCGTCTTCACGTGGCCGGGCATGGGCCGACTTTTTCTCGATAGCCTGGGCTATCACGACTATCCGGTTGTGATGGGCCTGTTGATGTTCTCCGCCATCCTTGTGCTCACCGGCAGCCTCATCGCCGACATTTTGGTCGCGCTCGTCGATCCGCGCATCCGGCTCGGGTGACGCCGTCCGTCGTGAACGCTGCCTTTTCCGAAGGGATAGACCATGTCCGCTGCAACGCTTCCATCTTCCGCCACTCCGGCCAGCTCCCGCTGGTGGCAGAACCGCACGCTCCGGCGTTTCGGACGCCACAGGCTGGCGGTTCTCGGTCTCGTCATGATCTCGATAATGATCGTCGCCTGCGTCGTGGGGCCGTATATTCTCCCCTATGACGAGCTCTTCATCGATCTGGGCTCACGCTTTGCGCCGCCGCTTACCGGTTACCACATCTTCGGCACGGATCCGTTGGGTCGCGACATTGCGGCTCGGCTTTTCAATGCGGGCCGCATCTCCCTGCTTGTCGGGTTTTTCGCCATGGTTCTTTCAACGCTGATTGGGACCGTCATCGGCGTGGTGGCCGGCTATTATGGCGGGCGCCTCGGCGCCGTCCTCATGCGCTTCGTCGATGCGTTTCTGTCCTTCCCAAGCATCTTCCTGCTCTTGGCGTTGGCCGCCTTCGTAAAGCCGAGTCCTTTCATGATCACGGTGATCATCGCCGTCACCAGCTGGATGGAAATTGCGCGGCTGGTGGAAGCAGAGGTGCGATCGCTGCGCGAACGCGACTTTGTGCTGGCCGCGCGCATGCTGGGGCTTCCCAATGCCTGGATCATGTTTCGCGAAATCCTGCCGAACGCCACCGGCCCGATCATCGTGGCGGCGACGCTGACGGTGGCGCGCGCCATCCTGTTGGAAGCCTATATCAGCTTTCTCGGCTATGGCATCCAGCCCCCACTGCCGAGTTGGGGCAACATGCTGAACGGCGCCCAGCAATATCTCGACAAGGCACCCTGGCTTGCCATCGTGCCGGGTGTGGCGATCACACTCGCCGTCACCAGCTTCAACTTTATCGGCGACGGGTTGCGCGATGCGCTTGATGCCCGCAGCGACCTGAATTGAGGCGAGGGCAGTGATGACCACGTTTTCTCCGTTCGACGTTACCCTGTGGTATGCGACGGCCGTGCCCGCTGTGAAGACCGAGACGCTTGGCCGTTCCGTCAAAGCCGATGTCTGCATCGTCGGTGCCGGCTATGCCGGCCTGACGACGGCGCTCGAACTGGCGAAGGCCGGGGTTCGCGTCGTCGTGCTGGAACGCGAGGAGGCGGGCTTTGGCGGTTCGGGCCGAAATGCCGGCCACTGCACGCCGACCTTCACCCATTACAGCCTGCCGGAACTACGGACCATGCTGGGCGAGCCCTGGGCCGAGCGGCTCATCGAGCGGCAGACGCGGGCCAATGACCGTGTCGGCGCGATGATCCGTGATTATCAGATCGACTGCGAATGGGTGCAGAACGGCTACGTGATGGGCGCGCCGCACCGTCGCGCTGTTGATGCGATCCGTGAGAAGGTGGAGAGCTACAACGCGGTCGGCGCAAGGACCCGCTTCATTGACCGCGACGAGGTGGCGGCATTGACCGGCAGTCCACGCTTCCACGGCGGCTGGCTGCATGAGGAGGCGGGGCACCTCAATCCGCTGGGTTACGCCCGCGGACTTGCCCGGGCGGTTCTGCAGGAAGGCGGCGCGATCTATACCGGATCCTCGGCAGTCTCCTGCGACCGCGACGGCGGTGGTGGCTGGAGGGTCGGCACGCGAGGCGGGCAGGTTATCGCCGACAAGGTGATCTTCACCACGGGCGCCTATACAGTTGGCGGCTGGCCGAAGCTCGACCGGACTTTTAAGATCCAGCGCGTCTTCGTGGCGGCAACCCAGGTTCTGTCGCCTGAAACGCGCGCCCACGTACTGCCGCACAACACCACGATCCACGACGGTCGCGGCGACATCTATGTCTACAAATACAATGCGGAGGGCCGCATCGTCGCCTCCATGTTCCCGATGGGAAAGCGCGGGCGCGACATGGCCTATACCCGTCGCGTGATGAGCGAGCGTCTCAAATGGCTGCATCCCCAGATCCGCGAGGAGATCCGCTGGGACTATTTCTGGTTCGGCGAACTCGATATGCAGTACCGCACGATCCCACGCTTCTACGATCTGGCACCCGGTGTGGTGGCGTTGACCGGTCTGTCCGGGCGTGGCGTGCCGACCGGCTCCATGCTCGGCTCCGTCCTGTCGGAATGGGCGCTCGGCAAGCCGCAGAACGAACTGGCGCTGAAACTGGAACCGCTCACGGCCGCGCCCTTCTACATGGCTTTCGGACCCTCTCTCACGCTGCGCTACTACCGCCTGCGCGACAATCTCGTCAGCCGCCTGTCCGGTGCCGCTCTGCCACCGTACGCCTGATCCCATATCCCAAAACCGGGTGCCGCCGATGCGCGCCGTCATCAATGACCAAGGAGACCTCCATGAGCATGCCCATCTACAACATTGCCGATGACATCGATCTTTCGCCGGCCATGCCGGCCGAGGGGCGGGACTGCGGCTCCTGGCGCCGCCCGATCTGGCAGGATCCGGTCGAGAACGGCACCATCGTTGCCGTGTGGAAGGCCGAGCCCGGCATTTACAACTATCCCGGCCGCGACCTCGAAGAGACATTCGTCGTTGTCGAAGGGGACGCGATTTATTCGCAGGCGGATGCCGCGCCTGTGAAAATCGGCCCTGGCTCCATCGTCAGTATCGCCAGAGGTGTACCGAGCCGCCTCGAAATCCTCTCGGCCTTCCGCAAGCTGGCAACCGTCATTCCGAAGCCGTAGGCATCTCTTTCATCGGGATATCGGCGACGGAGGCGCGTTCGACCAGTTCAGTCTGCAGCACAACTCGGCTTGCCGGGCCGCCATCGCCATTCAACCGTTCGACCAGCAGCCTGGCTGCCGTTTCACCGAGTTGATAGACCGGCTGGCGCACGACTGTGACCGGGGGGGTCGTCACCGATGTCCAGTCCGCATCATGAAACGAGACCAGTGACAAATCCCCGGGGATGTCAATGCCAAGGTTGCGGCAGACTTTGAAGACATCGAGACCTATCACGCTGTCGGAGGCGATGATGGCGGTCGGGGCGTGCTTCGCAGTCAGCATGGCGCCGACGATTCGCTGCGTCTCGCCCGGCGTCACCGCACCAAGCCGCACCCACTCTTCAATCCCCGGAACGCCCGCCTCGCGGCAGGCGCGTAAATAGCCCTCGATACGCCGGCGCACCGATCCGGTGCTGATGTCGGACGGTGTGCGGAAGTGGTGGTCCGGCGTATCGCAGGCGGTGAGATAGGCAATTCGTCGGTGGCCGCCGGCGATCAGCCGGCGCGTGATGCCTTCGGCCGCAGAGCCGTCATCAGCAACGACAGTATCGACGCCGAGCGTCCTGCTGCCGCGATCGAGCAGCACCATGGGGCAACCCGCACGGACCACGTCCTTCAGATGATCGACATCGCTTTCCTTCGCGGGCGAGACGATCAGCCCGTCCACGCGCTTGGCAAGCAGCGTTCGGATCGCGGCTTTCTCAGTTTCTGCGTCCTCACCGGAATTGGTGAGGATCACGGTGAAGCCCGCCTGTCGGGCAATGTCGGTGATGCCTCTGACGGCCAGGCTGAAGAACGGGTTTTCGATATCGCCGACCACCACACCGATCGTGCCGGAGCGGCCTGTCGTCATCGAACGGGCCAGTTCGTTCGGCCGGTAGTCCAGGCTGCGTGCGGCAACGGTCACGGCGTCGCGCACCCGGTCGCTGACGGTTCCGTAGCCGCCCAAGACGCGCGCAGCCGTTGCCTTCGAGACGCCCGCCATGCGAGCGACATCGGCCACTGTGACGGAACTGTTCCGGGGCGAGGTTGGGTCCATGGGCGGTAGCCTTACAAGAGATGTCAATGTTTGGCAAATACCAAGTTATCGCTTGACAAACATCAAAGAGACCGGTCTCAATATGTAAAGAGACCGGTCTCAATAAGAAAAAGACGCCATACGGTATGCGCACTGCCTTGGCCAGATCTACGGCTCCTGCCGTGGATCTGGCCGCGCCGGTGTGCCCTCGATGCAGCTGAAGAACATCACCAGAGGAGACGAAAACAATGCACATGAATAAAGCTCTCACCGCCCCCTTCGCACGACTGAAGGCCACAGCCATCATCCTGGCGCTCGGCATGGTGGCGGGGACCACACCGGCGAGCCATGCCCAGGACAATTCGCTCGGTCTCATCGACCCGACCATCATCAGCGTCGGTACGATGGGGGATGCCAAGCCTTACGCCTTCACGACCGCTGACGGTACCTTCACCGGCTTCGACATTGAACTCTTTCTCAATGTGGCTGAACGTCTCGGCTTCAAGAAGGATCAGGTCGTCTTCACCGGCCAGGAGTTCTCCGCGCTGATGCCCTCGGTCGCCAATGGTCGCTTCGATGTCGCGGCTGCTGCCATCGGCACGACGGACAAGCGCAAGGAGAACGTTGATTTCTCGGACGGCTATCTCGCGGGTTTCCTGACCGTGCTCACGCCGGATGCAGGCATTACTGATGCGGCCGGACTGAACGGAAAGCGGCTTGGCGTCGTGCAGGGTACGCTGCAGGAAATCTATGCCGAGAAGAATTTCACCGGTGCCGATTTGGTCAAATTCCCGGACAATAACTCCGCTGTCTCTGGCCTGAACAATGGCACAATCAGCGCCCACTTCCTCGATTACGAGGCAGCCAAAGAATATTCCACCCGTTATCCCGATCTCAAAGTGGCGGTCAATATCCCCAGCTTCGATGCGCCGGCCGGCTTCGTGATCCGCAAGGGCAATGACGCACTGCGCGAAGCGCTGAACAAGGCCCTGCACGACGCCATGCAGGACGGCACTTGGAAAACACTGCACGAAAAGTGGTTCCCCGGCACGCCGATGCCGGATTCCTATCTTCCCAAGCCGTGAGGCCACCTTGCCGGTCCGATCCTGTCGGTCGGACCGGCCTTTCTTGCAAGGAACCCCTGATGAACTGGCTTGAAAATCTGCGCCGCAGTTTCCTCGACTGGAACGCGATGGCCGAAGTCCTGCCGACCATGATCACGGTCGGCCTGAAAAATACATTGATCCTGGCGGCCGCGTCGACGGTGCTGGGTGTCGTCATCGGCATGATGCTCGCAATTATGGGGATCTCGCGTTCCGCATGGCTGCGTATACCCGCTCGTCTTTACACCGACATTTTTCGCGGCCTGCCTGCCATCGTTACCATTCTGCTGATTGGGCAGGGCTTTGCGCGCATCGGGCGTGAGCTGTTCGGTCCTTCACCTTATCCGCTCGGTATTCTGGCACTCAGCCTGATTGCCGGCGCCTATATCGGCGAGATCTTTCGCTCAGGCATCCAGAGTGTCGATCGCGGCCAGATGGAGGCCTGCCGGGCGCTTTCTATGAGCTACGGCCAGGGTATGCGGCTGATCATCGTGCCGCAGGGGGTGCGTCGCGTGCTGCCCGCCCTCGTCAACCAGTTCATTGGGAATGTGAAAGATTCGAGCCTTGTCTACTTCCTCGGCCTGCTTGCGTCCGAACGTGAAATCTTTCGCGTGGGGCAGGACCAGGCCGTCGTGACCGGCAATCTTTCGCCACTGCTGTTGGCCGGTGTCTTCTATCTGGTGATCACTGTGCCGCTGACCCATGTGGTCAATGCCATCGACACGCGCCTGCGGCTCGGCAAGCAACGGTCGGCCGTTGTCACAAGCGGGCTGGAGGAGGTCGGCGAACTGGACGCTGCTGCTGGAACTTCCGAGGCCGCCTTCAAGGGTGGCAGTCTCGATGTGCGAAATCTGGGCATGGCCTATGGCGACCTGGACGTGCTCAAGGGTGTCGATTTGTCGGTGAAGCCAGGCAGCGTCACCTGCATCATCGGTCCCTCCGGCTCTGGAAAATCGACGTTGCTGCGCGGAGTGAACCGGCTGGTCGAACCCAAGTCCGGTGATGTATTCATCGACGGCCAGAGCATTTTGACCATGAGGCCGGAAACGCTGCGGCGGCGGGTCGGCATGGTGTTCCAGCACTTCAACCTCTTCCCGGACCATACGGCCCTTGAAAATGTCATGCTGTCGCTGACGAAGATCAAGGGGATGCCGAAGGCGGAAGCCGAGCGGATAGCCAAGGCGCGGCTTGCCGATGTCGGTCTTGAGAGCCGTCAGCATCATCTTCCCAGCGGGCTCTCCGGTGGACAGCAGCAGCGCGTTGCAATCGCCCGGGCGCTCGCCATGGAACCGGAAATCATCCTCTTCGATGAGGTGACCAGCGCGCTTGATCCGGAACTGGTCAAGGGTGTCCTGAACCTCATGGCAGATCTTGGCGGGCGAGGCATGACCATGGTCGTCGTCACCCATGAAATGGGCTTTGCCCGCCGTGTCGCCGACCAGGTCGTCTTCATGGACGAGGGACGCGTTGTGGAAACCGGTACGCCCCAAGCCATTTTCGACAACCCGCAGAGCCCGAGGCTTCAGCGTTTCCTGGCGGAAGTGCTCTGAAGCAGACAGGAGAATGACGATGACAGCAAAGATCCGATGGGGCGTATTGGGTTGCGCCGGCATCGCCGCCAAGGCGGTTATACCAGCGATCCAAACGAGTCGCCTTGGGTTGGTTACGGCCATCGCATCCCGGGATGGCGACAAGGCACGGCAAATGGCCGAGCGCTTCGGCATCGCCAAGGCTTATGGCTCCTATGAGGAATTGCTAGCCGACCCCGAAATCGATGCGATCTACAATCCCCTGCCCAATCACCTGCATGTACCCTTGACGATCAGGGCACTCCAGCAGGGCAAGCCGGTACTTTGTGAAAAACCGATCGCGCTCAATGCTGCGGAAGCCAGGACGCTCCTGGCTGCGCAGCAGGCTGCCGGCCTGCCGGTCGCGGAAGCCTTCATGGTCCTGCATCATCCTCAGTGGAAAAAGGCGAGGGCGCTGATCGCCGAGGGGCAACTCGGCGAGGTGAGCGCCATCCAGACGGTCTTCTCTTACTATCTTGATGATCCCCGGAACGTTCGCAACCAGGCCGAGATCGGCGGAGGCGGCCTGTTCGATGTCGGCTGCTATGCCATCAACACAGCCCGTTATCTTTTCGACGCGGAACCACTGCGGGTGATTGCTCTGATCGAACGCGACCCGGCCTTCGGCACGGACCGGCTGGCAAGCGGACTGCTGGCCTTTCCGCAGGGCCGCCAGCTCGCGTTCACCTGCTCCACTCAGCTGGCACTGACGCAGAAGGTCACTGTTCTCGGCACGCTTGGGCGATTGGAAATTCCCGTTCCGTTCAATGCGCCTGCCGATTTGCCGACCCGGCTCGTCCTTGATGACGGCGGCGATCTCGACGGCGGTGGGCGTACCGAAATCAAGATCGAGCCTGTCGACCAGTACCGCGAACAAGCCGATGCCTTTTGCGAGGCCGTGCTCTCCGGCACGCCGCTTGCGACGGGGCTGGAGGACGCGATCGCCAACATGAAGGTGATCGACGCGCTCTTCCGCTCTGCCGAAAGCGGGCGCTGGGAAGAACTCTGAGCCGTCCGGTCCTTGCCACATCTGATGAAACATGACCAACCGACTGAAAGACAGACCATGACAGACAAGACCATCTCCTCGGCCGTTATCATCGGCGCCGGTATTTTCGGCGTTTCTACCGGTGTTCAGCTTGCCAGGCGCGGCATCCGGGTGACCATTCTCAACGATGGCCCGGCCGCCAACGGCGCTTCGGGCCGCTCGCTTTCCTGGCTGAACTCGGCGCGCATGCGTTCCGAGCCCTATCACCGCCTGCGTATGGCCGGCATTGACCGCTACCGCACGCTGTTTGCACAGTACCACGATACCGACTGGCTGCGTTTCGACGGCGGACTGACCTGGGATGCCGGCGATGCGGGCAACGAGATCGCCGCCGCCTATCGCCACGAGGTTTCGCTGGCCTATGATGCGCAGCATCTGGCCGCTGGATCGGTGGCGGGTGTCACACCGGGCCTTGATGCACGCGCGATTACCCCGCAGGGTGGGATCTTCAATCCCGGCGAAGGTTGGGTGGACCTGCCGGTGTTGATCGACCTGCTTCTGCAGGAGTTTTCCGCTCTCGGAGGCGTGCTGGTGACGGATCAGGGCGCGGCGCGGGTCATCATCGAAAGCGGCCGTGCCATCGGAGCACAAACCGCAAGCGGCGATCGTTTCGAGGCCGATGCCGTGGTGGTCGCCACTGGGCCGGCGGTGCCGAAGATGGTGGCCGAGAGCGGTAAGTCCATTGGCGATGATACGCCGATTGCGCTCCTTGTGCAGACGAAGCCGGTCGCACATCCGCTGCGCGCCGTTCTCAACACGCCCCGCGTAGCCGTTCGGCCGGCGCCGGGCGGGACCTTTTCGCTCGATGCCGATTGGGCTGCTGACGAGGGCGTAACGCTGCGTCCCGATGGACGCTATGAAATAGACGATACCGTGGTTGAGGCTCTGTTGGTTGAGGCGAGCAAGGTAATGGAGGGCAATCCGAAGCTTGAAATCGCGTCCATCGGCGTTGGCGGCAAGCCCATCCCCGGTGATGGCGAACCGGTCGTCGGCGCGCTCAAAGCTATTCCTGGTTACTATGTCGTCTTCAGCCACTCCGGCGCCACGCTTGGCCTGATCGTCGGTGAACTGCTCGCCTACGAGATTGTAACGGGTGGCGAACATCCTATGCTGAAAACGTTCCGCCCCGAGCGCTTTGGGTAAGCGCAGCCGATCCTTCTGCCTTGGTCGCTAACATATGACCTGATCTGCCATTTGGCCTACCGCTGTCCGCAGCGGCAGGCTTGATAAATCGCATCGCCACGCGTTGTCCCGCCGAACGAGTTCGTTTCTCTTTTGTAAGTGCTGGGATTCGGTCAATGCCGCCGCTCTGGCGCTAGAGCCCTGATGGGAGCTTCCACGACCTCGCGCACATCGCGGCGGTGGATCTCAACTCCGTGCAGGGCATCGAAAGAGTAGGGCGACGGAGAGTGTCGCTCGGCTACCCGATGATGACCAGGGCACGCGGCTTGCGGTGAAACACCTGATCGCGCGCGCGAGGTACCGCAACATATCCATTCCCGGCGAGGTTTCCGTCGTCGGGCTCGACAATTGGGATGTTATGGCGGAGCAGACGCGTCCGGCGTTTACAACTACCGATATGGAGCTGAAGGAACTCGGACGACTGGCTGGACTTGCGATCCTTGCTCCGTCCAAGCCGCAGGCGTTCAGCGGCGGGGCCCGAAAACTCCCCTGCAGCATTGTCGTCAGACAATCAAGCTGGTCGGCTTGCCCCAATTGCAAGTATTCATCCTTGATGAACAAGGCGCCTCTCATATTGGAGCGCGAGCGCCGTGATGTCGGCGGTCAATGCCGCCTCGTCATCCGGAGTCTTGGCGATCTTGCGCTGCGTGGAACGATGCTGACCGAGAACCTGGCATGCCCGTCGTTCGGACACACCCAGTTCTGCGGTGATATGATCCACACAGGCACGGCGGCGAGCGGGGCTTAAAAGTTTCCCCTGGCAGCCTCTGCCAAGATCATCTTGTCCAGGGTCAAATCGGAAACTGCCCGCCGGAGACGAGCGTTCTCGGTCTCCAGCTCCTTCAATCGCTTCACTTGATCGCCCTTCAGGCCACCATATTCTGCTCGCCAGCGGTAATATGTAACTTCCGTCACGCCTATCGACCGGATCGCCTCCGCCATCGATTTGCCTTGCACATTCAGCACGTCAACCTGACGAAGCTTCGTGACGAGCTCTTCTGCCTTGTGTCTTTTCGCTGCCATTTCAATTCCTTCCTCGGCTCATAAGCCATACTTCAAGAAGGATCACTTTTCAGGGGGCAGACCACTGCTCGATCGCATCACCCACCACGTCAACATCCTTGAGATGAACGGCGACAGCTATCGTCTCGCCCAAAGCCGAGCCCGAAAGGCAGGCTGAATACCCTTCGGAAAATCGACGCGCACGCATAAGACCCCCCGCTCGGGCTACGCCCTCCCGGAGGTCTCATGCGTGCGCCGAAAGTGGCCTGCTTTTGCTCCGCCGCCTGGCCGGTTTTTACTCCGCCGTTGACAATGCGGGCGACGATCAAAAGCTTGAACATCCCGCGGCAGACGCCGGGGACACTGGCCGAAATAGCCAAACAGCTCGATCCACTTTTTCGGGGGTGGATTGCCTACTATGGTCGGTACAGTCGTTCGGCCTTGTCCACCCTGGCTGATTAGGTCAATCAGAAACTTAGGGCTTGGATCAGGCGAAAGTTCAAGCGCTTTCAGTCCCATAAGACACGCGCCAGTCTTTTCTTGCGATAGCTGGCACATGGAAATCCGGGGCTCTTCGTGCATTGAAAGGCGTTCGGAACGAACACGTTTACCTGATGGGAGCGGTGTGAATCGAGAGGTTCACGCACCGTTCTGCGAGAGGCCGGCAGGTGAAATCCCTCCGGCCTACTCACCCCGGCCTGAGCACGAAGATGTCTCGGCTTCGCGGACGAGCCCTTTGTGGAGAACGATGCCGTTCACCGATCCCGCACGGCCATTGGAAGACAACGACGTTTACCGGAGCGCTCAGGCTATCTGGCATGACCGCGCCGATGGTCCTCGACGGTGCGATGAACGGCGTCGCGTTCCAGGCCTATGTCGAACAGGTTCTCATTCCAACCTTGGCACCGGGCGACATCGTCATCATGGACAATCTGCCTGCACACAAGGCGGAGGGAGTGCGTCACGCAATCGAAGGTGCGGGATGCCGGTTACTCGACCTTCCTCCCTACAGTCCGACTTCAACCCCATCGAGAAGGCCTTTGCGAAGCTCAAGGCTGTCTTGCGCGCCAAAGCCGAGCGGACAGTAGAGGGCTTATGGAACACGGTCGGCCAGATCGTCACACTGTTCGAGCCGCAAGAATGCGCCAACTACTTCAAATCCTGCGGATATGATCCCGAGTAAACCGGACGCGCTCTAGTTGAAGCGATTTTGGGGCTCCAGTAAGTGAAAACGCCTTGTCGTTGGTTCACATCTTATCAAGAGCAGCGAATGTCATTGATTTGGATCGACCGCAATGACCGCCAGGATTGTTGTGGCTATACCCATGGCCGGCGGGTCTGAGAAGTGCCCGAGCGACGGAGTGGGAGCTGGTCAGACTACATTTCTTGAAACACGCACCCTTCTCGGGAGCGAGCTGACCTTTTGCCGCCTCGGTGGGTTTTGGCCTATCCACCAAGGCAGGGGTTGTAACCGGTCTATGCCGCGCCGGTCACTGCATCGCCGAGGGGGATCCCATTCAAGCTTTCGGGCAACTGCACGGAGTAGATTGCGAATGGTGTCTCCGGCTTGCATCCGGCTCTCTGGGCTTGCGCGGTACGTACAGACGCCGGTCGGCCGAGATGAAGGCGCCATCCGGCCGGACAAAGTCGGGGTCGAAGGCGAGCGTCGCCGTTTTGCCTGAGGGCGCGAGCAAAGTGATCTTGCCAGTCTTGGTCTCGCAAAAATAGAAATTTCCGAGCGAGTCCATCGAGCAGCCGCTCGAAAATTCGATGTCTGCCACGTGCTGGACATGCTTCTCGATGTCGTCGTCACGCAGTTTGGTGTCGTTGAGATGCCGCGTCTCGATCTTGTACAATGGACCGGTCGGAGCCGCCCAGAACAGCCATTCACCGTCCTGGTTGATCTCAATCATGTCGCTGTTGGGTGGATTAAAGGGCTTTTCTTTGCTATCCAGCTGCAAGGCAAGGGTCATCTTCATCGGCTTGGCCATCATCGGCTTTAGCCCGGACAGGCGCCTAGTCGTCTCACCCGTCGCGAAATCATGCACGATGATCGCGCCAAGTCCTGAATCTGTCACATACATCTTCGAGCCATGGAAACGGAGATCGTTCATCTTCGCCCCGCTGGGCAGGACGTCTTCATCGAAGCGCAGCACGGTGAGGATTCCACCGGTCAGCGCATCGAGTTGGACGATCTTCTGGGTTCCGGGTTTTGGAATGGAAAACTCATGAGGAAAGACATCTGGGCTCGGCGCCCCCTGATCGACCACCCATACGGTATCGTCGGCAAAGATATGGACGGAATTCAAGTAGACGAAGGCGTCGCGGCCGTCATCGCCAAGCTTCCATTCGTTCCAACCATTGCCCGGAAACGGCATCAATTTGCCGTTCGCGTCCCGGCGTGCGAGGGCCGGTGTCTCTTCTTTTGGCGTGTATCTGGGGCAACCAAGGAAAAGCACGTCGCTGCTGGTCAACGCGACCTGATTGGCCATCCACGGGGATCGAACGGCTACGGAGAGCTGCAACGGCGACTGAGCGTTGGCGGTAGCCGGCAATACGACCGATAAGCCGATGGCACTGGCGCCGGCAAACAATGAACGTCGATTCATGTCCATTTAAGAACTTTCCTTGTTGGTCCGACGATGGTTCGCTTTGGCGCTGGGCTTACTGCGCTGCGCCTTTACCTGCGCCGCGGTAACGCGAAAGCCAGTGGGCGTAGGGAGCGGGGAGTGTCCAGGCAGGACGATCCTCGCCAAGTGCCAGGGCGACTTGATAGGGATAGTGCGGATCGGCGAGCATGGCACGACCGACCATGACGATATCCATCTGTCCAGTGGCAACGGCCTTCTCGATATCCGAGGGTGCATCGACGCACCATGCGGAGGCAACCGGCATGCCGGTTTCGCTGCGCACGCGACCGACAGTCGGAACGAGGAAGGAAGGCCCCCACGGAACTTTGGCGTCGATGGTGGAGAAGCCCATGCTGACATCCATCAGGTCGAGGCCGCCATCGCGCAGCGTCTTGGTCAGCGTGATCGCCTCGGCCAGCGTTTCCTCGTCGCGGCCGTCGAACTCGATGACACCGAAGCGGGCCGTCAAAGGCAGGTTTTCAGGCCAAACCTTGCGGACTTCCTCGAATGTTTCGATGAGGAAGCGGCTGCGACCGGCGGCGTTGCCGCCATAGGCATCGGTACGGGTGTTGGCGTGCATCGAGAAGAAGCTCTGTGCAAGATAGCCATGGGCGAAATGTAGCTCGAGCCATTCGAAGCCCGCCTGCAGGGCGCGCTTGGCGGTCGCCACGAAATCTGCCTTGACGCGTTCGATATCGGCGATCGTCATTTCCCGCGGCATTTTGGACAGGCCGCCACCGAAGGCGATTGCCGAGGGAGATATGGTCTCCCAGCCGCGCGAATCTCCGTCGGCGATGTGATCATCGCCTTCCCAGGGCAGATTGGCGCTCGCCTTGCGGCCCGCATGGCCGATCTGGATGCCAGGAACAGAGCCGGCGGCCTTGATGGAGGCGGCGATCCGCGCCATGCCCTCGATGTGCTCGTCCCTCCAGAGGCCGGTACAGCCTGGCGTGATGCGGCCATCGGCCGAAACGCCAGTCGCTTCCACGACCACCAGTCCGGCGCCACCCCGGGCAAGCACGGCATAATGGGCCCAGTGCCATTCATTGGTGAAACCGTCCCTGGCGCTGTACTGGCACATCGGCGGCACGGCGATGCGATTGCGGAGCGTGACATCCTTGAGCTTGAAAGGCTGAAAAGCTGAAGACATTCTGTGTTTCCTTTGTTCTTGTTTTTAGTTCACCTTGATCAGCGGTTTGCCGCTGAACGTGCGTTTCTGCAGGCCCGCCAAAAGCTCCGGTAGGGCTGAGAAGTCCCGTCTCAGCAGCGGCTCGGGTTGAAGCTTTCGCTCGACGATCTGTCTCATGATGGTCTCGCCAGCGTTCACAAGGCGTGTCCAGGCCGCGTCACTGCCGAAGACATGCAGGGCGCCGAGTGCAACCTCGTGAATGGACAGGCACCGTCCGAACGGATCGGAGGGCCAGGCGGGCAAGCGATCCTGAACGCAGACGATATGGCCGTTGGCCTCAAGCGCCGGCACAAGCGTTGCGGCATGGCCGCCGCTGACGGTATCGATGACCGAGAAGTAGCGGCCCATCAGTTCGCCCGGCAATTCGGCGCCAGGGTCGATCGGTCCTGCGATCAGGCTCTGGACGCCATAACCGCGTAGCCGATCCCAATGCCGGGCGTTGCACATGGCGGTGACGGAATATCCGCACTGCAGCGCCAATTGGACCAGATAGTTTCCGACTGCCCCGCCGGCGCCACTGATCAGCAGACGCGCACCAGGGCGGATGGGAAGCTTGTCGAGTGAAAGCCAGGCAGTGAGGGCAGGGCAGGGCAGACTGGCCGCAAGCGGCAGGCCGAGGCCGTCCGGCACCTGCATCAGCGCCCGTGCTGCAAGCGGCGTATATTTCGCAAAGCTGCCCTGCTTGTGCAGGCTTTGATGATAGGCGACGCGCCGACCAATCCAGGGCCTGAGGCTTTCGTCACCGACGGCCGCGACGATGCCGGCGCCATCGACGCCCGGAACATGCCCTTCGGAGCAGGAAGGTAGCCCCGTCAGCACCTTCCAGTCGACGGGGTTGAGGCCGATGATCTCGTTGCGGACCAAAACCTCGCCGCGAAGCGGCTTGGGCACCGCGATCTCGCCGCGTTCAAGCGCGCCGGGCATTGCACTGCCGCGCCAGGTCCAGGCACTCTGGGCACCCGGTATGCGTTCCTCGATCGATGCCATCTTGCCTCGCTCAGCGTTCAACGCGGATGGCTTCGATCGTCAGGCGAGCCGCCTGCTCCGATGACGCCGGGTTCTGGCCAGTCACCAGCTTGCCATCACGCAGGGCGAACGGCTGGAAATCCGGTCCGCTCTTGTACAGGCCACCAAGCGACGTCAGGCGGTTTTCGAGCAGGAAAGGCACCACGTCCGTCAGGCCGGCCGCCTCTTCCTCGGCATTCGAAAATCCGGTCACGTTGCGCCCTGCGACGAGCGGTTGGCCTTCGGCGTCCTTGGCAGACAGAAGGCCGGACGGGCCATGGCAGACCGCTGCCACCACCTTGCCATCGGCCCAGGCTTCACCCAGAAGCGAGGCAAGTGCCTGGCTTTCCGGCAGATCCCACATCGTGCCATGTCCGCCGGGAAGGAAGACGGCGTCGTATCCCACGGCCGAAAGGCCGGCCAGCGGCCGCGAGGCGTTGACCACCTGCATGGCCTGGGTATCGGCGAGGAAACGGGCAACACATGGCGGATGCTCGCCGTCGACCGAAGCGGGATCAAGCGGCACCTTGCCGCCGGCGATCGAGGCAATGTCGACCTCAAAACCTTCGGCGAGGAAGATGTAGTAAGGCGCGGCCAGTTCTTCGAGCCAGACACCCGTCGGCTTGCCGGTGGTGCCCTTGGTGGCATGCGATGTCAGGACGAGCAGGATGCGGCGTGTATCGGTCATGGCCTTGAATTCCTCGTGGCGACGGCGGGTTCAGTTATAGGCGCCGGCCGAATAGGTGAGCTCGTAGGAGTGGGAATAGAGCTCGAAAACGATGCCAAACGGATCTTCGACATAGACCATGCGGTAGGGCTTTTCGCCCGGGAAGTATTCGCGGACCGGCATGCGCTGCTTGCCGCCGGCAGCAACAATCCTGGCCAGAAGCCCCTCGACATCGGGATCCTGGATCGCAAAATGGAACATGCCCGTCTGCCGGAACGGCAGGTTGTTGTCGGGCGCGTGGTTGCCGACAAATTCGAAGAGCTCGAAGCCGATCCGGTCGGCGGTGGCGAGATGGGCGATTCGGAACTTGCCCCAGCCCGGACCGAAGACGTCGTTGCACATCACGCCAATGTCGGTCTCGTCCTGCTCGATCAACGTCGGCGGCATGATGACGTAGAAGCCGAGCACATCGCGATAGAATTCAACCGCCCTGTCCAGATCGGGAACCGACAGGCCGATATGGGAGAAGGTGCGGGGCGTGGTCTGGGTCATGAAAATCTCCGGCAATGGTATTAGGCGGTATCTAGGGATCGATGCCATCGATGTAAAATTATGATATGGATGCAAAGTGATTACGAAACGGAATGAGCCCATGCTGAACGCCCAATGGCTGGAAACTTTCGTCGTGCTTTGCGAGGAAGGTCACTTCACCAAAGCCGCTGCCAGGCTGAACATGACCCAGCCGGGTGTCTCGCAGCATTTGCGAAAGCTGGAGGATCAGGTCGGCCAGGCCCTGATTACCCGGGACGGCAAGCAATTTACCCTGACACCTGCCGGCGAGGCGGTGCGCGATGTCGCCCAGCGCCGTCGCAACGAGGAAATACGGCTCCGCCAGACACTCGACGGAGACGATGCCGGCCGCGGCGAGGTGTCGTTGGCGTGCTCGGGCAGTCTTGCCATGCTAATCTATCCGCGTGCCATCAGCCTGATGCAGAAATCGCCCGGGCTGACGGTCAAGCTCGAGGCGGCACCGCAAGTGCGCGTGCTGGAAGGCGTTCTCTCCGGACTTTACGATATCGGCATTGCGGATCATCGGCCGACGAACCCTCGCCTCGACGGTGACCTGATCGGATCGGACGAGCTTTGTCTGCTGCTGCCACTTACCGGGCCGGCCGAGCCGGATTTCGCGGACCTGGAGAGGCTTGGCTTCATCGCCCACCCGGACGGCTTCGCCTATGCGGACGAATTGCTGTCGGCGAACTTTCCGAACGACTATCAGGGCGTCGACCGGCTGCCTATTCGTAGCTTCATCAACCAGATCGGCCAGATACCGGAACCTGTGGCCAGCGGCGTCGGCTATACAATCCTGCCGCGAAGTGGCGTCGATGCCTATCCCGGCCGCCAGGCGCTCGCCTGCATGACGCTGGCCAAACCCGTTCGCCACGATCTCTGGCTCGTACGGCGGCGCGGCAAGGTTCTTGCCGCGCGCACACAACGGATCGTCTCGGAAGTGATCGATGCGGTCAGCGAGCTCAGCCCGCTGTCGTGACAGCACTCAGGCCTTCTGGGCAGCAGCGACGAGACCGTCCAGCCAATCCTGGTGGCCGTTGATCATCGGATTGGGCTTTGCCTTGGCGAGCTCTGCGGCCGGCTTGCCCTTCTGGGTTTCCTGGGTGAGGATGCGCACGCGCCCACCCGGCAGGTCCTCGACCAGCCAGGCATGATGAACATCCAGCCGCGTATCGCCTTCGCCGGCCCAGCCATGCCAGGCAACGCGACCCGGCTTGCCTTCTTCTGGCGCCACATATTCGACGACCTGTGCTTCGACCGGGAAGCCGAAGGTCTCGAAATAGAAGCGACGACCGACGTCCAGTTGCGGGCCCTTTTCATCGTAAAAGCGGATATTGGCCGAGTTGCTGTAATAGCTCGGCCAAGCCGGAGCATGGCTCAGCAAGGGCCAGACCTTGGCCGTCGTCAGGCCTGACACGATGACTTCGTTGGAGCAGAAATTTTCGGTGCAGCCGGGCTCGTAGTCCTTGGGCCATTCGATCGCGTTCATCATGGTCATGTCGGTTCGTCCTGTTGTGGAGGTGGTTCGGTTGCCTCCTGATGCCAGATGTGTTGAGATAAGAAAAATCGTCATTTCTGATTGCGGTCATAAGCATGCGTGATATCAAGTCGCTCGATCTCAACCTGCTGAAGGCGTTCGACGCGCTTCTCGACGAGGGCAGCGTGACGCGCGCCGCCGATCGCCTCGGCCTCACCCAGCCTGCGGTGAGCGGCATGCTGGGCCGCCTGCGTGATAGCTTCGACGATCCATTGTTCGTCCGCACTCAGCGCGGCATCGTGCCGACGATCAGGGCGAGCGAGTTGGCCGGTCCCATCCGGCAGATCCTGTCAGACGTCGAAACATTGTTGCAGCCGACTGTTTTCAATCCCGCCACAGCGGAATTCACGGTCTCACTTGCTGCGACGGACTATGCGTTGCATGCCGTCGTTCTACCGTTGCTGCCGCGCCTACGCTTGGCAGCACCC
Source organism: Rhizobium sp. 18065 (assembly GCF_902706095.1). Classification (GTDB taxonomy): domain Bacteria; phylum Pseudomonadota; class Alphaproteobacteria; order Rhizobiales; family Rhizobiaceae; genus Allorhizobium. The sequence goes on along the minus strand of NZ_CACSJP010000002.1, from coordinate 43,003 downwards.
GGCATCCGGGTCTCTGTTCGCCCGGTGGAGAATGATAATGCACAGGCGCGGTTCGAGCGTGGCGAACTTGATCTGGCGCTGGTGACGCCCGAAACGGCGCCGCGCGATCTGCATGCCCGGCGGCTGTTCGACGAATCCTATGTCTGCGCGCTGCGGCGGGATCATCCCGATGCTGCAGGAGAGACACTCAGCCTTGATCGGTTCTGCGAGTTAGACCACGTGCTTGTATCCTATTCGGGGCAACGTTTTCATGGCGTGACCGACGATGCGCTCTTCGCCATTGGACGGCAGCGCCGGGTCGTGCTCTCGGTCATGAGCTTCCTTATTCTGGCCGATGTCCTGAAGACGACCGACCTGATTTCGGTCGTGCCGAGCCGGCTTGTCCTGCATGACACGGGCCTCAGGACGATGTCGCCGCCAGTCGCGGTTCCGGGTTTTTCCAAGATTGCCGTCTGGCACGATCGGACCCATCGCGATCCCGGACATCGATGGTTCCGCTCCCTATTGTTTGACACAATCGGGAATGTTTAATGGCGCATCAGTTCAATAAAGGTGTCTTGCTCCGGCAACTATAGCTTCTCAATAGCTTTAGGAAAGGGACATATGGATCGTCGGTCTATATCCCATCAAGGCGTGGTATCGGGAAGCCTCGGCGCTTCCGCTTGAGCTTTAAGAGCCGCCATTGTTTACCGCGCCCGCCGACGAGAAGTATCACTCGTCGCCAGGCACCCCATAAGACGGAGCCGCCAAGGGATTCAGTGCTCGTGTCACGTAGTCCCGTGCCTGCGGCTTGTAGACGTCCCAGGCCCGGGCCACCGCCGCTATCGGGCAGCCTTCGTCCAGCCAGTCGATCCGCAATTCGGCATAGGGCCAGGTTTCCTTGTCGACGATCAGCAAGCCTGCCGATCGAACCGGGCCTGCTTCACCGCCCGCGTCAACGGCCGCCTTGAGTGTGGCGATCAGCCGGTCTCCTAAGCTACCCGAGGTAGACTCGAACGCCTCGATCATCGCCTTCGGCACGCCGTCATTGGCCAAAAGGTTGCCGGCGGCAACACACTGGTGACCCGCCGCCGAGGTCCAGGTTCCAAGAGCATTGGGGCCTGAATGAATGGCGATGCCGCCCTGCGCATCGACCGCCAGCAACTGGCGATAGTTTGGAAATTCATCGCTCTGTCTCGCCGTTGCTACAGCGTCCGAAGCGCTTGCGCCTTTTGCAAGTTCGTCCAGCATTCCCGGTCCGAGTGCGGGATTGGTGACGTTCTGCGTCGCGACCGCGCCGATACCGGCACGAGCCCAGGCGCAGCGGGCGGCCACGGCCGGAGAGGACGACGAGATCGCCACACCGAACTGGCCGGTCTGCTCGCAACGAGCGACGATGGAGAAGGTCATGGGAACTCCTGTATGAGGACGATAGAGCGTCGTTGCCGGCTTGCAGTCCGCATCGGCCGGTCATTGCCGGCCGATCGCTCTGAAAAACGATCAGTCGGGGATGACGGCCGTTGCGTCGATCTCGACCAGCCATTCCGGTCGTGCCAGTGCCACGACGACGAGTCCGGTGCAGACCGGGAAGACGCCCTTGATGTAATCGCCCATCGTGCGGTAGACCGATTCGCGGTGGCGAACGTCGGTGAGATACACGACCAGCTTGGTCACATGCTCCATCTGCCCGCCGGATTCCTGCACCAGCTGGCGGATGTTCTGCATCACCTTGTGGGTCTGCTCGACCGGATCGTGGCTGTCGATGTTCTTGGCGGTATCCAGATCCTGCGGGCACTGGCCACGCAGAAAGATCATCGTGCCGCGCGCGACAACGGCCTGGCAGAGGTCGTTGTCGAGCTTCTGCTCGGGATAGGTTTCCTTGGTGTTGAACTTGCGAATGCGCGTATGTGCCATTCTCTTCTCCATCTGATTGTTCATGCGGGGATGCCGGCAGCTGGTCGATCAGGGTTGCGGCGCGTAGGCGAGGTAAGTGTCCTGGATGTGGATGTGGTCGGCAACGTGCTTGGCATCGTGCCAGACACCCCAGATGAAGCTGGAACCGCGGCCCGAAAGCCAGGGAAGGCCGAGGAAATAGATGCCCTTTTCGGCAGAAACGCCGCGCTGGTGTTTCGGCCGACCGGCCTCGTCGAAGGCGTTGACCTTCAGCCAGCTGTAGTTCGAGGCAAAACCCGTCGCCCAGATGATCGTGGTCACGCCGGCGTCCGCCAGGTTCAGGTCGCGCAGCGGATGGGTGACACAGTCGACCTCAGGCCCGAGGATACGCGCATCGGGCTCCGGCGGAAGATCGAGCCCGTTGCGGGTGACGAATGCGTCTGCCTCGTCGAGCAGCGACAGGTAGTTCTGGTCGCCGCGATCGAGGTTGCGGGCCAAATCGTCGGCGAAGGACAACAATCCGTCACGGTAGGCGCCGGTCATGCCGGCAAGGATCATGCCCTGGGATGCCAGACGGCGGAAGTCGATCGTCCGGCCGCCATGTGCGCCGCTGACGGCAATGGTCACATGCTCGGTGCCGGGCGCCTGCGCCTGCGCGTCCCATTTGCCGAGAACGCCAAGCCACCAGACGAAATCGCGGCCGCGATAAGCGCGGGGCGGGCGGTCATGCGGGCCGACGGAAAGATAGACCTTGCGGCCGGACAGCATCAGCTCCTCGGCAATCTGCACGCCGGACGAACCGGCGCCGACGACCAGCACGGCGCCGTCGGCAAGCTGGGAGGGATTGCGGTACTCGCTCGAATGCATCTGCGTCACGCCGGCATCGGCGGGTACGATCGGCGGGATGCTGGGGTTCTGGAACGGTCCGGTGGCGGCAACTACGTTGAGCGCCTCGATCACGCCCTTGGATGTTTCGACTCGGAAGCCGGGGCGATCGTCGAGCCGCTCGACGCTGGTGACATCGACACCGCAGCGGATCGGCGCCTTGTGCATGTTTGCATAGGCTTCGAAATATCCGGCGACGCCATCCTTGGGCACGAACGCGTCTGGGTGGCCGGGGAAATCCATGCCGGGAAAACGGTCGTGCCAGGCCGGGCCGTTGGCCACGAGCGAATCCCAGCGCATCGAACGCCAGCGTTCGGCAATGCGGCCGCGCTCAAGCACAATGTAATCGACGCCATTGCGGCTCAGGTGTTCGCTGATGGCCACACCCGCCTGCCCGGCGCCGACAACCAGCGTATGGATCTTCTCGACTGACATGCTTGCGCCCTTTTCTGTTTCGCCAAGACCAGCTGATCGGCATCAGCTATCGTTCCGCTCTAGCGAACGGTTAGCCTTCAGAAAATTACGATTTGCTGCAGCACTGGTTAGGATTGCCGAAAGCAGGCGTATGACCGATCGGCGCCATCGGCGGCGAAGCGGACAGCAGGAGAACATTTACATTTTAGCAAACGGCAAATAGTAAGCTGCCTTCCGCACCCTTCGCATCGGCATGGGCTTTGCCGGCCGCCGCCGGGCGCGAATCTGGATCGGGGCCTCAAATGCGTTTCACACTGCGTCAGCTGGAATATTTCATCGCCACGGCCGAGGCCGGCTCCATCACGCTCGCGTCGGACCGCATCCGTGTTTCACAACCCTCGATCTCGACCGCGATCTCGCAGCTGGAAATCGAGCTGAACACCCAGCTTTTTCTGAGGCGGCACGCGCAGGGCCTGTCTCTGACACCGGCCGGCCAGAAATTGCTGCTGCAGGCCAAGGCGGTGATCGAGCAGGTCCAGAACCTCTATACGGCGGCGTCCGAAGCGACGGATCAGATTCGTGGAACACTGTCGCTAGGTTGCCTTTTGACCTTTGCACCGATGTTGCTGCCGGAAGTCAGCCAGAGCTTCAAGGCGGCCTATCACGGCGTCACCGTCCGTCCGACTGTCGCGGATCATCGCACGCTGCTGACGCGGCTGGAGCGTGCCGAGCTGGATATTGCACTCTCCTACGATCTGTCGGTTCCCGAGGGCTTCGAGTTTACACCGTTGGCCGAACTGCCGCCTTATGTCCAGGTGGCCGAGACCGATCCGCTGGCGGAACGATCGGCGATCTCGCTTGCCGAACTGGAAGAGCATGAGTTCATCCTGCTCGATCTGCCTCTGTCCCGCGATTATTTCCTGGGGCTTTTTGCCGCCGCCGGTGCCAATCCGAATATCGTTGCGCAGATCCAGCATCAGGAGGTTATCCGCACGATGGTCGCCAGCCGTTACGGTTACACGCTCGCCAATGTCCGACCCAAGAACAAGGCCGCGCTGGATGGCCGGCGGCTGGTCAGCCTGCGTCTGTCGGGGGAACACAAGCCGATGCGCATCGGCCTGATCCGTGTCAGCCAGCAGGTCTCCACCCGGCTGGTACGGACGTTCGAAGAGCATTGCAGCAATCTGATCTCCGACAATTACGTGCCCGGCATGGAAGCCCCGATCCTCAACCTGCGTCGGACAAGCCAGAGCTAGAACGGTTCCAGCAAAAGTGCGCAGCGGTTTGCGCCCGGAACTGCGGCAAATCAAAGAGCCAGAGCGATTCGAAGAATCGCGGAAATGCACTGGGCTCGCTTTTTTCAAAGCATCAGTTTCGAATATCCTATTTTTCTTTTTGATCGCCGGCTGACAGTGTGCGCGCCAAACGCCGCCTGACCAGCGCGGCGAGTGCCGCATCACGGAGTCCAGAATGCCAGAGAAGAACCAGCCTGCAGACCAGACGATCGCATCCATCGTCGAAGCGATGACCAACCAGGAAAAGGTCGATCTGCTTTCCGGTTTCGGAATGTGGAAGACCGCAGCGGTTCCCGCTCACGGCATCAAGCCGATCGTCATGACCGACGGTACTTACGGCGTGCGCTATTCGATCCCGCAGATCGACAGCGACGAGCGCGGCGGCATGGATCTCGATGCCTTCCTGTCGGTGGTCAACCAGCGCGCCAGCGACGTCGCCATCGCCTGGGGCGAAATGAAGCCGGCAACCTGCTTTCCCAACGGTTCGGCGATGGGCAACAGCTGGGACGAAGGCCTGATGCAGCGGCTGGGCGTGCTGCTCGGTCAGGAGTGCCGCGCCATGGGTGTGCATCTGCTGCTCGGCCCGGGTATCAATCTGCGCCGTACGCCGCTGGCCGGCCGTTCTTATGAATATTACTCGGAAGATCCGCTGGTAACCGGCAAACTGTCGGCGGCGGTGATCGCGGGCATTCAGTCGCAAGGCGTCGGGACCTCGCTGAAACATTTTGCCTGCAACAATTCCGAAGTCGAGCGCACGACGATGGACAGCGTTATCGAAGAGCGCGCGCTCCGGGAAATCTACCTCAAGGGTTTCGAGATCGCCATCAAGCAGTCCAAGCCTTGGACCATTATGTCTTCCTACAACCGGCTGAACGGCGTCCAGGCCTCGCAGGATCCATGGCTTCTCAATGATGTCCTGCGGGAAGACTGGGGCTTTGACGGCGTCGTCGTCTCCGACTGGCACGGCATCAAGGATCGTCCGGTCTCGCTGATGGCCGGTGGCGATCTCGACATGCCGGAAAGCCCGCGTCGCAAGGCCGATCTTCTCTCGGCACTCGACAGTGGCACTGTCCCGGCCGAGGCGGCGAATCTGTCGTGCCGGCGCATGCTAGCAATGATCGAGCGCTGCAATGAAGGCGCCCGCCAGCCCGTGCCGGTCTACACGGCCGAGGAACACCATGCCGAAGCGCGCGCGATGGCGGCGGCTTCGATGGTTCTCGTGCGCAACGAAGGTCTGCTTCCGATCCGGCAGGAAATGAAAACCATTCTGGTGGTTGGCCGCGATGCCGGTACGCCGGTCATCCAGGGTTCCGGTTGTGCCACCACCATTCCGACCATGGTCGACCAGCCGCTGCAGCAGCTGGAACAGGCTCTCGGTGGAAACCACGCCCTGACGTTCAGTGAACAGGCCGATGCCGAAACGCTGGCGCTCGCAGCCAAGGCGGATCTGGTTCTGGTCTACACCTCCACCGAAGGCGCCTATGACGGTGAAGGCTCCGACCGCACAACGCTGGCGCTCGGCCCGGGTCAGGATGCGATGATCGCAGCGCTTGCCGCTGCTTCGGATAAGGTGGCGGTGGTGGTTGCCTGCCCGGACGCGGTGGAGATGCCGTGGATCGATGCGGTGAAGGCAGTGCTCGTCACCTTCTATTCCGGTCAGGCAATGGGCGGTGCCGTCGCCGACGTGTTGACCGGCAATGTCAATCCGTCCGGTAAGCTGTCCGTTACCTTCCCAAAACGTCTGGCCGACGTGCCCGGCTTTCTGCATTATCCGGGAGAGAACGGTCGCCACATCTATGGCGAAGGTATCCATGTCGGCTACCGCGGATATGATCTGCGTGAAATCGAGCCGCTGTTCGCCTTCGGCCACGGCCTCAGCTACACCACGTTCGCCTATTCCGACCTGACGGTGTCGTCGGCGCAGATCGGTTTTCGCGATGAGATCACCGTCGCCTTCACCGTCACCAATACGGGCGACCGGATCGGTGCGGAAGTCACGCAGCTGTATCTTCAGGCGCCCAGCAAGCGCCTGAAGCGTTCGCCGCAGGAACTCAAGGGTTTTGCCAAGCCGGTGCTTACGCCGGGCGAAAGCAGGCGGATCGAAATCGCCATCAAGGGTTCGGATCTGGCGATCTGGGATCCGGCGCTCGGCCGCTGGGTGCTGGAAGGTGTCGAAGCCCGACTGGTCGTCGGTACCTCCTCGCGCGACCCGAAGCTCTCGGCCGATGTGACCATCAGGCCTTCGGTGCTGCCGTTCCGCCGCATCGCCTATGATACCCAGCCGGCCTATGTGCTGCCGAACGCCATCGCCTGCGAGCATATCTGCGCCTACCTGACGAGCCGATGCAATATCTCTACGGAAAATGCGATGCGCATGCTCGACCATTGCTCGAATTCGTTCTTCGGGATTTTCACCTCTCTCGAGCGCCGCCTTCGCGTTTCCATTCCGGAAGCCGAGGTCGCCGGACTGATCGCCGAGATCAACGCGGCGATGGACGAGGCGGAGTCGAAACTGTGACCTCGACACAGGATTGGCTGGAGCGCCTCGTCGCCTATCCCACGGTAAGTTCCGACACGAACCTGCCGTTGATCGAGGAGATCGAGGCGGCGCTGGCCGATGCCGGAGCCGTCTGCGAACGCTTCTACGATACGACCGGGCAGAAGGCTGCGCTTCTGGCGCGCCTGGGACCAGATGCGCCCGGAGGCTTGATGCTTTCCGGGCATGTCGACGTGGTGCCTGTTGCGGGGCAGGACTGGACGGTGCCGCCGTTCAACGTCACCCGCAAGGATGGCAGGTTGTACGGGCGCGGCACGACCGACATGAAAGGGTTTGTCGCCTCTGCCGTGTCGCTCGCCCAGACGGTCGACATCAAAAGCCTGGCAGCGCCATTGTGGCTGGCCATCTCCTATGACGAGGAAATCGGCTGCGTCGGTATCAGGCCGATGCTGGAGGAGATTGCCGGGCGGGACATCTTGCCCGACCTGATCGTCGTCGGGGAGCCGACATCGATGCAGATCGGTCTCGGGCATAAGGGAAAGATGGCTTTCCATGTGAAGGCGAGGGGCGTTCCGCGCCATTCCGCCGAAGCACCGCTGGCGCTCAATGCGCTGCATATCGCCACCGACTTCATATCGGGCCTGCGAAAATTGCAGGACGAGATCGAGGCCCGGGGTCCGCGCGAACTAGGCTATTCCGTGCCGTATGCGACGGTCCATGTCGGCAAGCTGTCGGGTGGAACCGCAGTCAATCTGGTGCCGGATCAAGCGGAACTGCTGATGGAATGCCGCATGATGGCGGCAGACGATCCACTGGCTCTGGCCGAACAGGTCCGCAAGGCCGGCGCGGCTGCGATTGCCCCGTTCAAGGATCGTTTCAAGGAAGCGTCGCTCGAGATCGAGATCACCGGAAATTATCCCGGCCATTCCATTGATGGCAGCCATCCGGTTGTGCAGGCATTTGCGACTTGCCTGCCGAAGAGCGCCAGGGAGTGCCGTGTCAGCTTCGGCACGGAGGCGGGACTGTTTGCACAGGCGCTCGACGTGCCCGTTGTCATCTGCGGCCCGGGCAGCATGAATCAGGGCCATCGCCCCGACGAATTCATCGAGGAAACGCAACTTGCCCTGTGCGATACGGTGCTTGGCGCTGCCGTCATTCGCTTTTGTGTAAGCCGTCGGTCGTTTGGTTCGCATGTCCCAAAGCAGATGCACGGAAAAATATAATTTACCGAAGCCGCTGAGATGAGAAAAGTACAGCTGACGAAGGTCAAACAAACGCCGGAGGGTAAAAAATGAATAACAATGTATCACGCCGTGATTTTATGAAGACGACCACAGGGCTTGCCGCCGTTGCGCTTGCAGCTCCGGTCCTTCTGAAGGGCAACCGCGTATTTGCCGGCGAAACGCTGGTGGTGCGCGACATGGGCGGCGCCTTCTATGAAGGTTTCAAGGTCGCCTTCTATGACACCTTTGCCGCCGAGACGGGCGTCACGATCCAGACTAACACGAACGAGCCGGATCCGATCCCGCAGTTCAAGATGGCGATCGATACCGACACCAAGCTGTTCGACGTCGCCCTGATGACGCCGGAACATGTCCTGCGCATCCGCAAGCTCGGTGACAACTACATGTTGCCGCTCAACATCGAGATTCCCAACCAGGCCGACTTCGCACCGCATACGTTCGAAAAGGATTTCGCTGGCGTCGCCATCTTCGCGCTTGCCATGGCTTATCGTAAGGACACCGTAGAGACAGTTCCGACCAGCTGGGCAGATTTCTGGAACGTAGAAGCCTTCAAGGGCCGCCGCGGCATGTGGCGCAGCCCTGTCACGACGCTGGAAATGGCATTGCTCGCGGACGGCGTTCCGCTCGACAAGCTTTATCCACTCGACGTCGACCGCGCCTTCAAGAGCCTCGACAAGGTCAAGGCCAACATCGACATCTGGTGGACGTCGGGTGCTCATGCGACCCAGCTTCTCCAGAACGGCGAATTGGATATGATGTCGACCTGGTCGACCCGTGCACAGGCAGCCATCAATGCCGGCGCACCGGCAGGCATCGTCTGGAACGGCGGCCTGTTCAACATCGACGGCTGGACCATCGCCGGCAACACGCAGAAGGCCGATCTGGGCCGCAAGTTCATCGAATGGTGTCTGGATGCCAAGCGTCAGGCAGCCTATACGAACATCCTTGCTTGCGGTCCGACAAACATGAAGGCCTACGAATACCTGAGCGCCGAAAAAGCCCAGCTGCTGCCAACGGCTCCGGCCAACATCAAGGGGCTCACGGTTCTCAACGCCGCTTATTGGGCAGAGAACCAGGATGCGCTGACCCAGCGTTTCGAGCAGTGGATCTTGAGTTGATCTCCAACGGGAACAACCATCTGAGCTTCAGGTCCCGCCTTTCGGCGGGGCTGCCTATCTGACAATGGGTGGCCCGGTTCTTCAATATGCCGAACGGGCCATTTCAACAAACGGGACATCCATGGCTGAACTCTCCGCCAAAGACACCTTCGCACAGAAGCGCCCGCGAGCGGATAGCCTCTGGCTCACATTGCCGGGGCTTGTCTACATGGCTCTGTTGCTGATCCTGCCGGCTGGTGCACTGATCTGGCAATCCTTCATCGATCCAAAATCTGGCGCCTTCGATCTTAGCGTCTACCACCAGATGTTCTCTGCCCGTGTGTACGTGAAGGTACTTGCCAATACTTTTGCCATCTCGGCACAGGTGACTATCGTCTGCCTTGTGGTCGGCTACCCGATCGCTGTCTGGCTCGCAGGCATGGACGAGCGTCGCCGGCGTATGGCCATGTGGCTGGTGCTGCTGCCGTTCTGGGTCAGTCCGCTGCTGAAGAATTTTGCCTGGATCGTGCTGCTCGCCCGCAAGGGCATCGTTGCGCAGATGCTGACTGGCATGGGTTTTGATACTCAACTCGACCTGCTTTATGGCCGCGGCGCGGTGATCTTCGGCATGGCGCATGCCATGCTGCCTATCGCTATCCTGACTATGCTGCCGACCATGCTGTCGATTGACGGCCGCCTGATCCCCGCCGCCATGACCATGGGCGCAAGCCGCAGTCAGTCCTTCTGGCGCATCTTCGTGCCGCTTTCCATGCCGGGCGTTGCTGCAGCGGGCCTGCTGATCTTCGTGATGGGTCTCGGGTTCTTCATCACGCCAGCTCTTCTAGGCTCGCCGCGGGAAACGGTGATCGGCCAGATGATGATCACCCAGGTTCAGCAGTTGTTCAACCTGCGGCTTGGTGGTGCCCTTGCCGCGCTGCTGCTGGCCGTCACACTGATTACCATAGCCGTCTACGACCGCCTGTTCGGCATGTCGGCCGTTGCCGGAAACAGTGCTGCTGCCAGGCGCGGCGGCGTCATCGGTGCCATCGGCAGCGCGGCCATCGAGATCGGTGCAGCGGTGAGCGATTTCATCGCCAATCTTTTCCCCGCCCGCCTCGGACGCGCCGTCTTCATCGCATTCGTCTGTATTGTGATCGCTATCCTGATCGTGCCCGTGCTGGCTTTCCCGCCGATGGCTTTCTCCGGATCGAGTTTCCTCGAATTCCCGCCGAAGAGCTTCTCACTGCGATGGTTCCAGACCTATCTGAACTCCGACCAGTGGATGGGCGCGACCACCCGATCGGCCGTGATCGCGATTGTGACAGGTGTCGTTGCCACCATCATCTCGGGCATGGCGGCCTATGGCTTGGCGCGCACGCAGCGCAAGGCCGGCGGACTGATCTTTCTCTCGTTCATGCTGCCGATGATCGTGCCCAATATCGTCATCGGCGTGTCGCTTTTCTACGTGCTTGCCAAGATCGGCCTGATCGCCACCAATACCGGTATTATTCTCGGCCATACGCTTTCGGCCATGCCGATCGTCTTCGTGATCCTGCTGACGACGTTCCGCAGCTTTGATTGGCGTCTTCTGCAGGCTGCTGCGACGCTGGGTGCCAACACCTGGCAGCAGATCCGGCTCGTGCTTCTTCCGCTCATCAAGGGTGGCGCCATCGCGGCCTTCCTGTTCGGCCTGCTGCATTCATTCGAAGAGCTTACAATTGCGCTGTTCGTCGGTGCAGGCGTCAAGCAGACGCTGCCCAAGCAGATGTGGGACGATATCATTCTCAGCATTTCGCCGACCCTGGCCGCGGCCTCGGTCTTCATAGTGGCAGTGGTGACAGTTCTCTTCGTCATCGCCGAAAAGGCAAGGCCGCGCTGACATGCGCAAGCCCGCAGATCCCATCACGACCAAAGGAACCACATTCGACATGTCAGCTGCCACCGCCAACGCGCCGGAAATCAAGCTTCAGGTCAACGGCCTCGCCAAACTCTACGGGCACACCACCGCACTCGATTATGTCGATCTCGAAGTCCGGAAGGGCGAGCTTCTGACCCTGCTTGGACCGTCCGGTTCGGGCAAGACAACACTTCTGCAGCTCATCTGCGGCCTGCAGGAACCGTCGTCCGGTACCGTCGTCATCGACGGCAAGGACCAGACCCACGCACCGGTCAATAAACGCGACATCGGCGTCGTCTTCCAGAACTATGCGCTCTTCCCGCATATGACCGTGGCTGAGAATGTCGGCTTCGCGCTGAAGATGCGCCACCTGCCGAAGACCGAAATCGAGACCAAGGTGGCCAAGGCGCTGGAAACCGTCGGCCTGGCGCATGCCGCGGCCCGTTCTCCGTCGCAGCTTTCAGGCGGCCAGCAGCAGCGCGTCGCGCTTGCCCGCTGCCTCGTCTACGATCCGGCGATCATCCTGATGGACGAGCCGCTCGGCGCGCTGGATGCCAAGCTGCGCGAAGTGATGCAGATCGAGATCAAGCGCATTCATCGCGAGACCGGTGCGACGATCATCTTCGTCACCCACGATCAGCAGGAAGCGCTCGCACTATCGGACCGCATCTGCCTGATGAACGACGGCAAGATCGCACAGCTCGGCACGCCGCGTCAGATGTATGACGAGCCGCAGAACCTGTTCGTGGCTGATTTTATCGGCGTCTCGTCGATCATCCGCGGCACTGTGAAGGCCGGCGCGCTGGAAGCTGCCATCGGTACTCTGCCGATCGCTGGCCAAATTCCGGCAGACGGTACGAAAGGTGCGATCGTCGTTCGACCGGAGGTCATCACGCTGGGTGAAGGCTTTTGCGAGGGCCGTGTGCGTGAAACCGTCTATGGCGGTTCCGAAATGCGCGTCATCCTCAATGTCGGCGAACAGGAAATCATTGCACGCGCACCCGCGACGGCCGGCGACGTGGCGGTCGGTTCGACGATGCGCTTCGGCTGGGCGCCGGACGCTGCCCGCTTCCTCGTCGACACCAACTGAGCAGGACAGCAGAGATGACGGCCTTGCGTTTCCTCTACGACTGCGATCCTGGCGCTGACGATGCGCTGGCTATGTTGCTTGCACTCAGCCGGCCGGACGCGCTGGATATGATCGCAGTGACCTGCGTCGCCGGTAATGTCGGCCTGGAGCCGGTCGTCAACAATGCAAGGCGTATCCTCGAGCTGTGCGGACGGCAGGATATCCCGGTCTATGCGGGAGCGGCTCGACCGATCATGGCTTCGCGTGGCCGTCTCTCCATCATGCATGGTTCGGATGGGCTTGCCGGCAGTACCTTGCCTGCTCCGACCATGCCGGTAACCGATGGGCATGCGGCAAACGAGATTTCACGGATCGCCCGCGCAGAAGGAAAACTGCATATCTGCGCGACCGGCCCGCTGACCAATCTGGCGCTGGCGCTGCTTCTCGACCCCGATCTGCCTGATTTCATCAGCGCCATTACCATCATGGGCGGAGCCGCTTTCTGCCCCGGCAACACGACTCCACTCGCCGAATTCAATTTTACCGTCGATCCTCAAGCGGCCGCGATCGTCTTTGACAGCGGCATCCCGATCACCATGCTTGGTCTCGATGTCACCCGCCAGGTCACGGTCACGGCAGATATGATAGGCCAAGTCCAGGCCATCGATACTGCGGTTGCCAGGGAAGCGGCGCATCTGCTGATCAACTACGGCTCCAAGGACCCTTGCCTGCATGATCCGGCGGCAATCGCATGGATGCTGGCGCCGGAGATCTTCGAGACAGTGAAGGCACATGTCTCCATCTACACCGACACAGGGCCGGCCGCCGGACAGGTGGTCGCAGCCGTCAGCGAAAGACATCTTGCGGGACGGGAGCCGAACTGCACCGTTGTCACGGGTGTCGACGCGGAAGAGTTCAGGCGGATGTTTGTAAGCGCACTGGCCTGAGCGCCATCTTATTGAAACGACGTGATTCGTGCACTGAATGGATGCGTGAGATGTTTAGCCAAGTACCTAAAAATTTCGAAATTGTTGTGCTCCCGCGTGTCTCCAAGTGAGAATGGCGCGCCGACGGTTCCATCCCCATCAAGGCGTTCGTGACTTTGCTTGTCCATACCGAAGACATGCTGTCCATCAGCTCTTAAACAGTGCTGAGAGGTTACGCCGTCCGTCCACCACTCGGACGATCTCGACGGCATGAATAGGGCCGTCATCGGCGTCGGGCTTTGTCTCATAAAGAATGACAGTAACGTTGCTAGATAGCGCTTGGAAGCAGCTCATGTCTTGCGCGAGAGAGGTCGGTCCAGAGCATGATCTCTCCGTCAGTGTTCGCCGTGTATTTCGCGCTTTGAAAGACTGATTAAGCCAGTCCATTAAAAGTTCGTCTGACCCCATCGGGAGAACGCCCGTGTTACGGAAGAAAGCAGTTGAAAACCGACCTCGATAGTCCGCGGCCGGTGCACTCATTCTGAAGTACCGGACACGCTTATGGACTTGTCGAAAATCAAAACTCTGATCGATTTTGTCGGACGATCGAATGTTACCGAGCTGTCGGTGACCGATAAGGACGTTACCGTCCGCATTTTCCACAGCTCAAAGCCCGGTCCGGAGCCGGTGTCGGGTTCTGCGAAACAGCAAGCCCTGGGGCCATGCGATGCTGCGGTCGTTCCAGAGGCTGCTTCCTTCCTGGTCAAGGCTCCCGTCTTCGGCGTGTTGCACCGTTCGCCGGCGCCTGGGCAGGCGCCGTTTGTCACGCTCGGTGACTCGGTAGTGGAAGGCCAAACCTTGTTTGTCATAGAAGCCATGAAGGTGTTCAACGCGGTCGTGGCGCCGCGCGCTGGGCGCATTACCCGCCTTACCGATATCGATGGCGGTGAGGTTGAGACCGGTCACGTGCTGGCGGAGATCGTGTGATGCTGTCACTGCTCGAAGAGACCTCTGTATATGGCATGCGCTTCGATACGGTCCTGATTGCCAACCGAGGCGAAATCGCCAAGCGCATCCAGCGCGCGTGCTGCGATCTTGGTCTCAAAGTGGTATGCATATGTTCGGAGGCCGATCGTGAGGCTTCTTACGGCAAGACCGCAGGCAGCTTTGTCTGCATCGGCCCTTCGAGCGCGGCGAAAAGCTATTTGAACCAGGATGCCATTCTTCTGGCCGCGCGCCTCACAGGTGCTGGAGCCATCCATCCGGGCTACGGCTTCCTATCGGAGAATGCAGCCTTCGCCGAGGCGGTGGAAAAGGCGGGGCTGGTTTTCGTCGGCCCAGATTCCAAGTCGATCGGTATCATGGGTGACAAGATCTCGGCAAAGCGGGCGATGATCGCGGCCGGCGTTCCTTGCGTCCCCGGTCCGGACACGGCACTTCCCGAAGATCCTGCCGTTGTGGAGCAGATCGCGCTTGAGATCGGCTATCCCGTGATCATCAAGGCGGCCGGCGGTGGTGGCGGGCGCGGCATGCGCGTCGTACCCGAGGCCGGACTGCTGCACGACGCCGTCGCGTTGACGCGAGAGGAAGCGCGGCAGGCCTTTGGCTCGCCAGCGCTCTACATGGAAAAGTTTCTCCAGCATCCACGCCATATCGAAATTCAGGTTCTGTGCGACAGCCACGGAAATGCGGTCTGGCTCGGCCATCGCGACTGTTCGATGCAGCGACGTCACCAGAAGGTCGTCGAAGAGGCGCCAGCGCCCGGCATTGCGCCGGAGATCATCGGCCCAGTCGGTGCCGCCTGCGTAAAAGCCTGTCAGCAGATTGGCTATCGCGGAGTCGGGACCTTCGAATTTCTCTACGAGGACGATGCCTTCTATTTCATCGAGATGAACACACGGCTGCAGGTCGAGCATCCGGTCACTGAATTGACGAGTGGATTGGATATCGTCCAGGAACAGATCAAGGCCGCGCAAGGGCTTCCCCTCACCATGACCCAGGCGGATGTGCAATGCGAGGGCCATTCCTTCGAATGCCGCATCAATGCCGAGGATCCCGAGAGCTTCATGTCGTCGGCGGGTATAATCACTGACATTAGCCTGCCGCAAGGCGAAGGCGTCCGCGTCGACACCCATATCCATGCGGGCTACAAGGTGTCGCCCTACTACGACTCGCTGATCGCCAAGGTGATCGTCCATGCGCCGACGCGGGCGCAGGCGATGGAGAAAATGCGCAAGGCGCTGGCCGATACGCGCATCGACGGCATTTCCACAAACATTGCCTTCCTGCGTGCCCTGTTCGAAGACAGCGCCTTCGCGCAAGGCGAGACGGACATCCACTACCTGGAGCAATGGCTGAAGCAGCGGAGCAAGCCATGAGCGCGATCGATTTCAGCGATCCGGAGATCATCGCCTTTCTCGCCGACGCGCTCACTTCGGCCGGTGTCGATGGGGTGGAAATCTCTACCGCCTCAGGGCAGCTCAGGATCGTCGTTTCCGCCGATGGAAGCACACGAACTGCGGTGGATAGGTCCGTTGCGACCATTGCAATCAAGGCTTCGATGGCGGGTATTTTCTGTCTGCAGAGGCCCGGCTCGGTGGACATAGTGGCAGACCTGCCGCGTCCGGTCACGGCCACCGAGGTACTGGGCTTTCTTCGCGTTGGCCCGGTTCTCGTCCCCCTCACTGCCGGTCGAACCGGTCTTTTGACCAGGAGGCTTACCGAGCCGGGCGCACTCGTGGGTTTTGGCGAAGCCCTGTTCGAAATCGAGGCAAACCCATGATAGCCGTGCCGAATAAACACATGCCCAACGAGATCATTCCGGCGACCAAGCTCCGTGCCAGCATCTCGTCGATTGGCACAAGATCCTTCCTGCTGGAGGCGCCGGGCGATTTCGATCTGGCTGCGCAGCGCCGGATCTGGGCTTTGACGCAAACGCTGAAAACTTGGACGGATCTGGTGGAAATCATTCCCGGCATGACCAACGTGCTGGCAATTTTCAAGGAAACGCCTGAGGACCCGGACGCGGTCGTCGGCCGACTGCTGTCAGCGTGGGACAACTCCCAGAGCATCGATCTCTCGGGCAAGACCATCGAAATACCGGTCCACTATGGCGGCGAGTTCGCTACCGATCTGCCCACTCTCTGCGATCTTTCCGGCCTGAGTGCGCGGGACGTCGTGCGGCTCCACTATGAAGCGACCTACCGGGTCTTTGCGCTCGGCAGCGCTCCGGGTTTCGGCTATCTGCATGGTCTCGACTCACGTCTCTACATGCCGCGCAAGACCGTGCCTTCACTGAAAATGGCCAAGGGCTGCGTTACAATCGGCGGTATGCAGACGGGTGTCGCCATGCTGACAGGTCCCAACGGCTGGAATTCCATCGGCTTCGCCGAATTGCAAATGTTCGATCCGCTGTCGCCGACGCCGGCGATGATGGCACCCGGTGATACGGTTCGGTTCGTGCCGGAGAGGGTCGAGCTATGATTGAGGTCGTCGAAACAGGTCCTTTCAACACGGTGCAGGATCTTGGGCGCCCGGGCTACCGCGATATCGGTGTGTCATCCAGCGGCGCAATGGACCCTCTGGCCGTCCGGATCGGCAACAGTCTCGTCGGCAATGACGAGGGCGCGGCGGTACTAGAGATCCAGACCTTTCCAATCCGCCTGCGTTTCGACCAGCGTACCGTATTCGCGGTCTCCGGCACGGATGGCAGTCCTCTTCTCGATGGGGTCGAACGGCTTTCGTGGTGCGCCTACAGCGCCGAAGCCGGCCAGGTTCTCGAACTGCGGCAGCCGCCGAAACTGGCGCGTGCCTATGTCTGCGTCGCCGGCGGCCTGGACGTACCGTCTGTCATGGGCTCGCGCAGCACGTCGCTGCGTGGCGCCTTCGGCGGCCATGCTGGACGGCCGCTGGAGAAGGGCGATCGCATCGCGATCGGGGCAGGGGCCGATATACTTTCGGTGCCGGCTTCGGGTCTTGCGGCGGTTGAACCGAACGCAGCTTTAGCGGATTTCATCCCGCAGACCGACGATGGTGCCTTGCTGATCCGCGCCTTGCCGGCTGGGGAATACGGTCTTTTTGCCGAGGACGGCATGGCTTTCTGGAACCAGACCTGGCGGATTTCGTCGCGCAGCGACCGCACCGGCTACCGCCTGTCGGGAGAGCCCATCCTGCCAATGGAAAGCGTCGAGATGCGCTCCCACGGGGTCGTGCCGGGGGTGATCCAGGTTCCGCCCGGTGGCGAACCGATCGTGCAGATGAGCGATGCCAACACGGCCGGCGGCTATCCGAAGATTGCCGGCGTCATCGAATGCGACCTATGGCGGCTGGGCCAGGCTAGGATCGGCAGCCGTATCCGGTTCCTGCGTTCAAGCCATGCAGAAGCACGCGCCGTGGAGCAGGCCGTCGCCCGGTATGTCGAGGATGTCAGGGCCACATCCCAGATGATCAAACGCGCATTGAAGGCGATGGCCTAGCAGTGCCAGCCAAAAACAAGCCCGAGGGAGGGCAGGATGAAGATCGATCTGAATTCCGATATGGGCGAAGGATTTGGTCCTTACCGTTTGTGCGATGACGATGCGATGATGAAAATCGTGTCGTCGGCCAATATCGCCTGCGGCTTCCATGGCGGCGATCCCGATACGATGGCGCGCATGGTGCGGCTGGCGAAAGTGAACGGCGTCGGCATCGGCGCGCATCCAGGATTGCCGGACCGCATGGGCTTCGGTCGTCGCGAAATGCCATTCCAGCCGGACGAGTTGCGCCAGCAGATGCTCTACCAGCTTGGTGCGCTGATCGCGATCGCGCGGAGTGAAGGCGTGGAAGTGGGGCATTTCAGCTTTCATGCGGCCATGGGCAATATGGTCAATCGCGATCCCGTTCTTGCCGATTTGATGATGAATGCGATCGCTGCCGTTGATGCCAAACTGGTCGTTTTCGTCACGGCTGGAAGCGAGATCGAAAAGGCGGCGAAACGGGCCGGGCTGAAGACGCTGGTGCTGTTCCTCGCTGACCGGGCCTACGATTCCAGCGGGGCACTGGTCGCCCGCGGCCTGCAGGGCGCTCTTGTCAAGGATGAGGCTTCGGTTCGCGCGCGGGTGCGCCGCTTTCTTATGGATGGCACCGTCGAGACGATCGACGGCACCGTGATTCCCATGCAGGCGCGCTCCATTCTTGTCCATAGCGATACGCCGGGGGCTCTGGACCTTGCCCGCATCGTGCGCAGCGAGATCGAAGCGGCCGGTGCCACTCTGGCACCTGCAGCGGAACTTGCCTGCTGAAACAAACCCGGTCGCCGTGAAGGCGATCTCATATTTCAATCTACCATTGAAAGATCACGTTGATGTCTGTCACAGCCGACCGCCTGAAGAATGTTTCCATATCGGCCTCCGCCGCCATGACCCAGCGCGCCAGGGAACTGGCTGCCAAGGGGATCAAAGTGGTCAGCCTTTCCTCCGGAGAACCAGACTTTCCAACGCCCGCCCATGTGATCGAGGCAGCCCATGCGGCAGCCCTGAACGGTGATACCAAATACCCGCCGATGGACGGAACAGCAGCGCTCAAGGCCGCGATCAGCCGGAAGTTCAAGCGCGACAACAATCTTGACTATGATGTCAGCCAGATTGTCGTTTCGGGCGGCGGCAAGCAGGTGATCTTCAATGCGATGCTTGCGACCTGCAATCCCGGTGACGAGATCGTCATACCCACGCCTTCCTGGGTCAGCTATGCCGATATTGTAAAGTTCGCCGGCGGCGTCCCCGTTGCCGTACCTTGCTACGAGCAGTCCGGATTCAAGTTGCGGCCGGAGGATCTCGAAGCCGCGATCACGCCGCGTACCAAATGGCTGTTCCTGAACTTCCCCAATAATCCGACAGGGGCCGCGTGTTCGCGCGCCGAGATGGCCGCGATTGCCGAGGTGATGCTGCGCCATCCGCAAGTGTTCATCCTGACGGACGATATCTACGAACATCTGGTCTATGACGACTTCGAGTTCTGCACGATTGCAGAGGTTGAACCCAGACTCCACGATCGCGTATTGACGATGAACGGTGTCTCCAAGGCCTATGCCATGACCGGCTGGCGGCTCGGTTTCTGCGCCAGCGGTTCGAAGGAACTGATGACCGCCATCAGCAATGTCAACGGCCAGAACAGCGGCGGTACTGCAACGCTCACTCAGGCCGCCGCAATCGCCGCGCTCGACGGCCCACAGGACATCCTCAAAGAGCGCGCTGCGATCTATAGGGAGAGACGTGATTTCGTCATCGAAGAGTTGTCGCGGGTGGAGGGCCTTCGCTGCCACAAGCCGGAAGGCGCCTTCTATCTCTATCCCAATATGTCAGGTCTGATCGGCAAGACGAGCAAAGGTGGGCGCAAGATCGAGACCGATGTCGATTTCGTCATGGCGCTGGTGGACGAGCATCATGTCGCCACCGTTCAAGGTGCCGCCTATGGCATGAGCCCCTATTTCCGCATTTCCTATGCGACGAGCATGGAGATGCTGACAGAAGGCTGCGCCCGCATCGCCCAGTTCTGCCGGGACATGCGCTGAACTTTACAGCTGTTATCGGCTAGCTCTTCAATCCTTCGGTCAGTTCGACTAGAATGTCCCTGACCGCAAGGGCTGGCTCTGACAGTGGGTTCTGATCGGAGACGCACAGCGACAGCGTCTCCTCAATCCGCGGGGAGATGATCCGGCAGATCAGCGGCTCGCTGGTTTCGGTGACGATGCGATCGGCAATCGCTTTGGGCATGATGGTGGCGCCGAGACCGGCAGCGACGGCGCGGGCCAAGGTCCGCACGATTTCGACCTCGGCCACCACCTTCATCGTGTTGCGCGTCCGGGTGAACGCGGTATCCACGGCGCGGCGGACGAAATTGTAGGGCGGCGGCAGCAGAAGTGGCACGCCATCGAGTGCAGCCAGCGGCACCGGCTTGCTGTCTGCCTCGATCCCAAGGTCGCGGTGCGCGACAAGATAGAACTCCTCGCTCAGGATCGGATCGAACCGCACGCCCTTGATCGGTCCATTGCCATGGATCAAGGCCATTTCCAGCCGACCATTCATGATCATCTGGCTATAGGTCTGGCCGACGCTTTCGGTCAGGTGGAGCAGGATGCCGGGATGGCGTCGGCGTGTTTCGGCCAGGAGCTCGACGGACAAAGTGGCGGCGCTGCTGAACGGAACAAGCCCGACAGAAACACGTCCGGCCAGTGAATTGCCGGCAGCGGATGCATCCGCTTGCGCCTGTTCCATCTGGCGAAGAATGATTTGTGCATGGCGGTAAACCGCAAGCCCCGCATCCGTCATGCTGACGCCTTGTTGGCTACGAATCAGAAGCTTCTGGCCGAAATGCTCCTCAAGCGCTGCCAGTTGCTGGCTGAGCGCGGGCTGGGCGATATGCAGCAGATCGGCGGCACGCGTTATGCTGCCGCTATCCACGATCACGATGAAAGATTTGAGACGTCTGATATCCATTGCGACCGCATGTTGTTTGAGCTGTGCAAATGCATGTTTGCAGACGCACCCCCCTTTTGCAACGCGATCCGTCAGGTAATTCGATCTCCTGGAAGGCAGGCTTTTGCGCCTCCATACAAGTTGCTTATTGCTCCAGAGATAATCGGTCTTAGGCAAGGAATTAAAGCTTCGCTAGTGTCTCAGGCAACAACAAGGGGATCAGAATGCCTTTCTCCGATTACAAGACTGCACTGGTGACCGGCGCATCCTCCGGTATCGGCGCTGCCGTTGTAGAGCGGTTTCGTCGCGAGAATATCGAAGTTCACGCCATCGCCCGCAGTGACGATGCCCTTCACCGACTGGCCGCCCGCACCGGCTGCATTCCCCACGTGATCGACGTCACGGATCGCGCAGCAATCGCCGACCTCGCAGGCCGAGTTCAGTTCGACATTCTCGTCAACAATGCTGGCGTTGATCGACCGAAGAAATTCCTGGAAGCGGATGAAGGCGATATCGACCTGCTGGTGGATGTCAATCTGCGCGCCGTGCTGCATATCTGCCGCCTCATCGTACCAGGCATGGTGGCGCGTGATCGAGGTCACGTCATCAATATCTCCTCGATCGCCGGGAACTATAATTTCGGCGGCAACTCGACCTATCATGCCGTCAAGGCGGGCGTCGCCATGTTGTCGAACCAGCTGCGTCTCGACGCCTTCGGCAAACGTGTGCGCGTCACGGAAATCTGCCCCGGGCGCGTGGCGACCGACATCTTCAATCATGTTCACGGCAATGATCCCAGCATCCGCGAGCGCTTCATCGACGGTTTCGAACTGCCGCAGGCTGCCGACATTGCCGAAGCGATCGCCTTTGCTGTCGCGGCGCCGGTGTCGATGAATATCGGGCACATGGAGATCACCCCGACGCTTCAGGTCATGGGCGGCCTGCAGACGGCCCGGCCGCAGTCCTCTCCGGAGGAAGCAGGCGATGGCGGGGAGCAACTGCCGTGACCGGGTTCGATCTGTCAGCAATCCTGTCCAACCCGGAATACGTTCAGATGCTGTTGCACGGCATCGAAATGACGTTCGTGATCTTTTTCGGCTCGTGGATGCTGGCGATGACGCTGGCTTTTACTCTTCTCTGCATACGTTTCTCCCCGTTCCGTTTTGGCGATAAATTTGTTGCCGCCTATGTCTCCTATCACCGCAACGTCCCGACACTCGTGCAACTGATGTTGTGGTATTTCGGCATATTCACGCTTCTGCCCGATTGGTTGACGTTCTGGCTGGTGGAGCACAACGCCGAAGCGATCTTTGCCGTCATCGGACTCGGTTTGTGCCAGGCTGCGTATTTCAGCGAAGATCTGCGATCCGGCCTACGCTCGGTGAGCCCCGGGCAGATGGAGGCGGCCAAGGCGCTCGGACATGGCTATCTCTCGGCAATGCGTTTCGTGATCATGCCTCAGGGTGTCCGCAATGCGTTGCCACCGCTCATCAATCACAGCGTTTCCTTGTTCAAGAACAGCAGTCTGGCAATCGTCATTGGTGCGCCTGAACTGACACATGCCGTCAAGGAAGTCGAGAATCTGAGCTTTCGTACCTTTGAGATCTACCTGATCGGCACGGTGCTTTACCTCTTCCTCTCTCTCTTGATCATGGGTGCCGGCGCCTACCTGTCATTGCGCGCCGATCCCACGTGGAGGGCACGCGCATGATCAGCGACATCACGGCTATCATCAGCGACTACTGGCTTTTGCTGCTGATCGGGCAATATCCCAACGGCCCGCTCGGCGGACTGGCAAACACGCTCATACTGTCTGCGTGCAGCATCGCGCTGGCCTTTCCGGTCAGCATCCTGTTCGCCCTGGCGCGTCTGTCGAAGTGGCGGCTGTTGCGTTGGCCGGTCACGGCGCTGGTCTATGTCACCCGCGGCGTGCCTTTGCTGATGCTCATCCTCTGGAGCTATTTCCTCGTGCCGCTGCTGACCGGGGCAGACGTTCCCAGCTTCGTGACCATGCTGACGACGCTGGTGGTCTATCAGGGTGCCTTCCTCAGCGAGGTAGTCCGCGGCGGGATCGTGGCGCTGGGTCACGGCCAGATGGAGGCGGCCAAAGCACTCGGTCACAGTTATCTCGGTGCCATGCGGTTCGTTATTCTGCCACAGGCGCTCTACAACATGATCCCGAGCATCATCTCTACCTTCGTCTCGACGATCAAGGACACGACGCTCGGCTATGTCATCAATGTGCCGGACCTTACGTTTGCGGCAAGCCAGGTCAACAACCAGCTGCTGACCCAGCCGTTCCAGGTCTTCCTTATCCTCGCAGTCGTCTACTACGCCATCTGCTGGAGCCTGACGCATGTCGCCAACGTCATCGAGCGACGGATCACACGCCGACGTGCCGGTTTGACCGATCGCGCGACGCCTGTGTCGCTGGCAATGTCCAAAATCGTACCGGAGCAGCCATGACCCTGTCAGACACATCACCTCAACTGCCCCAGGCTATTCGGATTTCGAATGTCAACAAGAGCTACGGGGATCATCCTGTTTTGAAGAATATCGACGCGGAGGTTGCCCGCGGTGAGGTGGTGGTGATCTGCGGCCCGTCGGGGTCGGGAAAGTCGACCCTGATCCGAACCATCAATCGCCTGGAAGAGATCAGCAGCGGCTCGATCAGCTTCGACGGCCAGAATATCCACGCTCCGATGCGAACCAAGGAGCTCAATCTTCTGCGCAGCCGCATTGGATTTGTGTTCCAGAGTTTCAATCTTTTCCCGCATCTGTCAGTTGTCGAGAACGTTTCGATGTCGCCCGTCCGGGTGAAAGGCATCGCCCCAGCCCTAGCCCACGACAAGGCGTTGAAGCTGCTCGATCGGGTAGGGCTGGCGGACAAAGCGAATGCCTATCCGGCCCAACTCTCCGGTGGACAGCAGCAGCGGGTTGCGATCGCGCGCGCGCTCGCCATGGAGCCGCCGGTCATGCTGTTCGACGAGCCGACAAGTGCGCTGGATCCGGAAATGGTTGGGGAGGTCCTGGCGGTCATGAAGAGCCTGGCCGCTGATGGCATGACGATGATGTGCGTCACGCATGAAATGGGCTTCGCCCGCGACGTCGCCGACCGGATCTGGTTCATCGATGCGGGACAAATCATCGAGACGGCTCCACCGGAAGAGTTCTTCAAGGCGCCCCGTCACCCTCGTGCACAGCGGTTCCTCGCCGACCTGCGCCACTGACATCCGCAACCTCAAGCAAAACCAAAACCAAAACAACGGAGAACAGCAATGAACTGGAAATCACTTACACTTACGGCACTGCTGGCCGGCGCATCGGCCATCTCGCCGGCCAGGGCGGATCAGCTCGACACGATCATGTCGGCCAAGACCCTGCGTTGCGCCACCTTTGCCGACGTGCCTCCCTTCGCCTCACCTGATCCGGCAACCCGCGAAATGGCAGGCTTCGACGTTGACCTGTGCCATGCGATAGCCGCCGAACTCGGCGTCAAGGCCGAAGTGAAGCCTGTCTCGGTTGAGGCGCGCGTGCCGGAGGTCAAGCTCGGACGGGTCGACATCACGGTCGCCAACCTGGCCTACACGCTCAACCGTGCAGAGCAGATCCAGTTCAGCGATCCTTATTATCTTGCGAAAGAAATGCTGATCGTTCCAGCCGACGATGCCGGCCAGAAGAAGTCCGATTACGAAGGCCAGCGCATCGCCTCGACCAAGGGTTCGACCTCGGAAATGTCGATCAAGCTCAACAAGTCCGAGCCCCTGACCTTCCAGGATACAGCGTCTGCCTATCTCGCGGTACAGCAGGGCAAGGCGCGCGGAATGGTGGCCAATACCATGACGACGACCAAGTTCGTCAACGAATCCAAGACCAAGGGCAAAGAGATGCGGATGATCCCGGACCCGATGCTGTTCCAACCGATCGGCATCGGCATGGCCAAGGACAACCCGGCCTTGACCGCCAAGATCAACGAAGTGCTGCGCAAGCTGGATACGTCTGGCGAAATCAACAAGATCTGGGACAAATGGCTTGGTCCGGACACCGAATACAAGATGACGCGCGCCGACAAGGTTGTGCCGCTGTCCGAACTGAAGTTCGACCCGATCCCCTAACGCTGAAGGGCTTTAGCCCGCAGCGATCACAACTGAAGAAACAAGAGTGACAGAAGGCGGCGGGATGTGCCCGCCGCCGGTCCAACCGTGGGAAAAATCCAGTGATCCACATCAAAGACATCGCCGAACGGCCAGCCCAGGCCGATATCGACGCCCTTGCCAAATTCTCGCCTGCAACGATCCATGAAGCCCAGGGTCGTCGCGGCGCATTGTCCTCGCGCCTGAAGCCCGTGGACTACCGCATGAAGCTGTGTGGCCCGGCCTTCACGGTCAAATGCGCCCCGCGCGACAACATCATGCTGCAGCTTGCCATCAATTATGCCAAGCCCGGCGATATCATCGTCGTGTCGGCTGGCGAATACGAAGAAGCCGGATCCTTCGGCGATGTGCTCGCCAATGCCTGCCTTGCCAAGGGCATCGGTGGTTTGGTGACCGATACTGGCGTGCGCGATACGCTGCAGCTACGTGACCTCGGCTTCCCGGTCTTCTCGCTCAGCGTCTGCATCAAGGGTACCGTCAAGGAAACCATTGCTGCGGTGAACGATTCCATCATCGTCGGCGGAGAAACAATCCATCCCGGTGACATCATCGTTGGCGATGCCGATGGACTGGTGGTCGTGCGCCGCGAGGACGTCCAGGATGCGGCCAAGCTTTCGCAGGCCAGGGAAGATGCCGAGGCCGGTTTTATCGAAGCTTACAAACAGGGCAAATCGGTGATCGAAGTCAGCAATCTCGAAGCGGTTCTGAAAGCAAAGGGCCTGGTCGTCGATATCTGAACTTGTGAAACCAGCCTATTGCTGGCGGCTCTTAGCCATAACGCCGACCTTTGCGCGTGCGATGTCGGAGCTTGCGGCGATAGCAAGGCAGGCTGAATTCAATCCACCTGCTCTCTGCTTCTGTGTCCGGCAACGAGCCTGCACATGCGGGCTTAGTTGAGTTGCCCCTGGCGTCGACGAAACTGCCTTCTCCCACTCGAATCCAATCGGCCAATTCAGGCGCGAACCGACGAGTACCGGCTCTTATGAATCTACTGATTGGCGGATCTGGTTTCGAGTGTCGGGTTCAGTCGATGAGGCGACTTTGCGCCAGAATGTCACAATTCAACTGTGCCTCTGGTTGGCTCCGTCGGCCGGCATCATCAGCAAAGAAAGCCCCGCCTTCCGGCGGGGCTTGCAATAGGGGAGGTCCGCCACATCTGGCGTTTCAACAGACTGACGTACTTGGCCCATGTTTAGTAGCCTAAAAAATCATCGACAATTAGAGGCTGTGAACAGTGTTGTTGCTGGGGCGCTTGCCCTTGGCGGTTAGCCCATAAAGTCCGCTGCCTACCTGTGCTGAACGCGCATCTTTTCCTGTGTCTATCCAACGATCGGCTTCAGCGTCCAGTCACCAGTCACCAGTCACCAGTCTTGAATCCCCACCAGACCTAGCCCGCTGCGGGATTGGGCGGGTGTGGCGGACCAGGAGGAATTGAGCTTAGAATTTCTGGCGAAAGCAAAATTGCCCAATGCGCCAATCTCATTGCTTGGTCGCGACGCGGGGTGCAACGACCGATTTCTGGCGGAGTTGTACTAGTCCGGTCTGCATGCGACCGTGTTTCCCGCAGTCAGGGAAATGTCGATTATATCGACTGAAGGATCTGAGCCGATTGGCGGGGTTGCGAGAGCGGCTGTCGCTGCCCTGCGGCCGATCTCCATGAGCGGCACCTCGATGGTCGTCAGTCGTGTCGTGAGGGAATGGGGCAGCGCTGTCCCGTTGAATCCGTTGACCGAGACTGTTTGGGGAACGGCGATTGAGGCCTCATTCATGAAGCGCAGGCCGCCGATGGCCATGGCGTCGTTGAGGTAGTGTATGGCTTGCGGGGGCTCATCCTGCTCGATCAGTCGTTTGGTCAGAAAGTATCCGGTTTCCGCCGAGCGCGACAGGTTGCCATCTGTAAGTTGCCGCAGGGTAGCGCCAGTTGCAGACAACGCTTGCGAAAATCCTTCGAGCCGGCAGGCCGCGCAGAGATCCCGGTCGAGCTGTGATCCGATATAGGCGCAGCGGGTGAGGCCGGCATCAAGGAAGACCTGGGCTGCCAATTGGCCCGCTCTCCGATGGGAGAGGCCGACTGTGGCGTCGAGGTCCGGACGGTCGCCGTCCCAGAGATGCACAGCGCGGATGCCGGAGCGGCGCAACAGGCGCGTAGTGCGCTCATCACGCGCTAGGCCTCCCGTCAGGATCAGGGCGGCCGGCTTCATCGTCAGCATCATGTGCACGATGCGCAACTCGATTTCGGGATCGAAAAAGCTTTCTCCGATGAAAGCTGTGTAGTTCCGGCCGTTCAGAACCCCGTTTATCCCGGCCAGCACGCCAGCATAGACCTGATCTCCGATGGAGGGGATGACGATGCCAATCAGGGAACTCGTTTGGGACGACAGTGCCCCTGCCAGCCGATTGGGAACATAACCGAGTTCGTCGGCGATCTGTGTCACACGCGCGCGCGTTTCGGCTGCAATGCGGCCTGTTCCGCGAATGACTTTCGAGACCGTCATACTGCTCACGCCGGCCGCCTTGGCCACGTCGGCGATCGTGATCGTGCGCGAGAAATGTGGGTCTTGACTCATCACAATGTTATCGATACCAATTTGGGTTAACGATAACCCAATGGCGGGTTAAGCGCAACGAGTCTTCGGGGAGGAGGATCTCATGCGACGTTTTATCCACGCGTTCTGGTCGATGATCGATATACTGATGGCGGTCATACTCGCGGCCATGATTGCTCTCGTCTTTGCCAATGTAGTCCTGCGCTACGGCTTTTCGTCGGGCATACGACAATCCGTCGAACTGGCGCGATTGTGGTTCGTCTGGATCGTCATGCTGGGAGCCGCAGTGGTCTTGCGCCGCGGCGAGCATCTCGCCGTTGCCGAGTTCTCCGAAGCGCTAATGCCAAGGGTTGTGCCGATCCTGCGCCGCCTCTGCTGGATCGTGGTGATGGTTGCTGTCGGCATGTTGTTCATCGGTGCGCTCAACCAGACGATCGCGAACTGGAACAATATCTCGCCGTTGACGGGACTTCCGTCCGGCCTCTTTTATCTCTCCGGTGTCGTTTCGGCCGTCTTGATGGCCTCGATTGCCGTCGTTCGTTTCATCGATCCGATGAGCATCGATGCCCGCTTTCCGGAGGATACCAAGGAATGACACTTATCCTGTTCCTCGGCGTTTTGTTCGTCGCGATCCTTGCGGGTCTTCCCGTCGCCTTCGCCCTCCTGCTTTCCGCCATGGCACTAATGCTGCATCTGGGCACGTTCAGCCCGGATATCCTGGCACAGGGGCTAATAAACGGCGTGGACAGCTTTCCGCTGCTTGCCATTCCGTTCTTCCTCGTGGCCGGCGAAGTCATGTCAAAGGGTGGGCTGTCGGAGCGTATCGTCCGACTCGCGATGACGCTTGTCGGTCACAAACGTGGTGGCCTCGGTTATGTCGCCATCCTGACCGCAATCGTCTTGGCCGGACTATCCGGATCAGCCGTTGCGGATGCCGCGGCCCTGGTCGCGATCCTCTATCCGATGATGCGAAAGGCCGGCTATCCCGAGGGCCGCAGTCTGGGCTTGCTGGCATCGGGTGGCATCATTGCGCCGATCATTCCTCCATCCCTTCCGCTGATCCTCATCGGCGTTGCCGGCAACATCTCGATTGCCAAGCTGTTCATGGCCGGCATCGCGCCGGGATTGATGATGGGGCTGACGCTCATGACGGTCTGGTCTTTCATCATGCGCAACGAACAGATCGAAACCCTTCCAAAGGCGAACGGAAAGGAACGGTTGGCAGCGCTGAAGGACGGTATCTGGGCGCTCATCCTGCCGGTTATCATCATCGGTGGCATACGCTCCGGCGCCTTCACACCGACCGAAGCTGCGGTGGTGGCCGCTGTCTACGCGATCATTGTTTCCACCTTCGTCTATCGCGCCCTGACCTGGAAGATCCTTCTCGAAGTGCTGGTGACGGCCGGTCGCTCGACCGCCATGGTCATGTTCCTCGTCGGTGCAGCCATGGTCGCCGCCTGGCTGATCACAGTGGCTCAACTTCCACAACAGCTGGCAGAAATGCTTGAGCCCCTCATCGACAGTCCGCGACTCCTGATGCTGGTGATCATGCTGATCGTGCTTGCCGTCGGCATGGTGATGGACCTGTCTCCCACCGTTTTGATCCTGGTGCCACTGTTCATGCCGGTGGTGAAGCTGGCGGGTATCGATCCGGTCTATTTCGGGCTGATGTTCATCCTCAACTGCTCGATCGGCCTCCTGACCCCGCCGGTCGGCACCGTCCTCAACGTGATCTGCGGGGTTGGCCGCGTGCCGATGAGCGTGGCTGTGCGCGGTGTGTTGCCATTTATTCTCGCCTATGCAGCGCTGCTCGGCCTTTTCATCATATTTCCACAACTCATCACCGTTCCCGCCAACTTCCTTGGCGGCTGAGACTTCACAACAGGGAGGAGCCTGACATGAAAATTCTGAAAGTGCTTGGACTGGCAACCGCAATCATATTTACCGGCGTTTTGGCTCATGCCGAGACAGAACTGAAACTTGCCCATGCTGCCCCCGATACCGATCTGCAACAAATCCTCTCGGTGTTCTTCAAAGAGCAGGTGGAAGCGCGCACGAACGGATCGGTCAAGGTCACCATCTTCCCCCAGGGGCAGCTCGGCAACGACCAGGCGATGATCGACGGTGCCCGTTCCGGCATCATCGACGTCGTAATGACGGGCCTCAACAACTTGACCGGACTGGTGCCGGATGCCGGTGCATTCGAACTTCCCTTCATGTTTCCCAACCGGGAGCTGGCCTACAAGGTTCTCGATGGTGAGGTCGGCCAAGGCGTTTCGGCTCAGTTCACCCAGCATGGCCTGAAAATGCTCGGCTATCCGGAAAACGGATACCGCAACATGACCAACAATCGCGGCCCGATCCGCGTGCCGGCGGATGTCTCCGGGCTCAACATGCGCGTCAACAACTCCAAGGCGCTGAACGACATGTTCGCAGCGCTCGGCGCCAATCCGACGCAGTTGCCGGTCGCCGAACTTTACACGGCGCTCGAGACGGGTGTGGTCGATGCGCAGGATCATCCGATCGGCATCGTCCTGTCCTTCAAGTTCAACGAAGTGCAGAAATATCTGAGCCTGACGCAGCATGCCTATTCCGCGCTCGCACTTGCCATCAACGATGCCAAGTTCAACGGGATGACGGCTGAAGAGCAGAAAGTGATCCTGGATGTGGCTGCGGAGGCCATCGCCATGCAGCGCAAGCTTGCACAGGAGAAAGAGGCTTCTATGATCGCTGAGTTGCAGGCAGGCGGCATGGAGGTCAATACTGACGTGGATGCCGCCGCCTTCCAAGCCGCGGTCAAGTCGGTCTGGGATGGCTATACCGCCGCGAATGGCGATGCAGTCGTCAATGCAGTGCTGGCAACGCAGAAGTAACTTCTGGACGATGGTTCAATGCAAGGGGCGCACAGGCTGCGCCCCTTTTCCATGCGCTTAAGGCGTTGATTTGCGCCGCATCAGGATGGGTTCAAGGGCAATGGTCGCGGTGTCTGCCTGCCGGCCATCGAGCACATCGAGAATGAGCTGGGCTGCCTGTTTGCCGATTTCGCGTGGCAGAGGGTTGATCGTGGTCAGTGACGGCACACAGATCCCGGCGATCTCGTAATCGCCGAACCCGGCGACCGCGATCTTTCCGGGGACATTGACGCCACGTCTCTGGCATTCCGTCAGGGCGCCGAAGGCGGAGAGGTCGGAGACGCAGATGACAGCCTGGGTATCCGGCAACGTGTCGAGCAGTCGGCCCATGGCGTCGGCGCCTTCTCTCATCGATATCGGCGGCGTTCCTGCAGCGATCAGCCGATTTGGGTCCAGACCGTGAGCCTGCATGGCCGCGATGAAGCCGGCGCGGCGATCCGTGCCGCGGGTGTCTCGGTCGGCATCGCCGCCGATGAAGGCAATCCGCGTAGTGCCGAGCGAGACGAAGTGGTCGACCATGGAGCGTACAGCGGCGGCGTTGGAAAAGCCGACGACATGACCCACCGGCTCGTCGGGCAAATCCCAGGTCTCGATGACAGGTATGCCGGCATTCTCAAGCAGCCTTCGCGCACGAGGTGTGTGTCGTCCACCGGTGACGACGATCGCTTCCGGGCGGCGGCGAAGCAGTTGTTCGATCAGCCGCTCTTCTTCCTGAATATCGTAGTCGGTGTAACCGAGCAGGATCTGCAGCCCGCGTTCCTTCAGCCCCTCCGACAATCCCCGCACAGTGTCGGCGAAGTTGGCGTTGTTGATCGACGGGATCGTCACGGCAACAAAATCCGTGCGCTGTGAACGCAGGTTCGAGGCAGTGCTGTCGAAGACGTAACCGAGCGTGTCGGCTGCTTCCAAGATGGCGCTGCGTGTCGCGTCGCTGACCGATGTGTCACGCTTGAAGGCTCGGCTGACCGTCATGGGTGAAACGCCCGCGAGGCGGGCGACGTCGGCCATGGTCGGTGCTTTGCGGGGCGTGCTCATACCATTTTGTTATCGTTATCTTTGGCGAAAATCCAGTCTCGCCGAAAGAACCTTACAGGGGTTCGTATTCGTGAGCCGTTGTGACGTGATGATGGATCTTGCCGGTAAAGAAACGTGCCAGCACGGCCTCGGTCGCAGCTCTTGCCTCGCTGCGAACGGGACTTGCAAGGGCGAGGTCCACGCTCGGAAGGTCGGGATAGCTGATGGCGAGGATCATCGGATACTCCGGTGCGCCCTCATCGCGGCTTTCGGAGAAGGTGACGCGGACCGAAAGTGCGCCTGGAAAGGCTCGCCATTTCGGCAGGATCTCTGCGAGCACGGCGGCTCGGAACGCCTCAGTCTGGCCTTCTTGAATCTGACCATCGAAAAGTGCGTAGCGGGTGATCATGGGGCAAGCTCCTTGTTGGGTCCCTTGAAATATTCCATCAGTGCGGCCTGGTCCTCGCCGCCGAGGCCGGCAGCTGTCAGCATGCGGTGGACTTCCGCGCAGATGGCTGTCAGCGGCATTGAGGTATTGCTCAGCCTTGCCAGATCCTGTGCCGCGTTGAGGTCCTTGACCATATTGTCGATGCGACCGGTGCGGCGGTAATCTCTGGCGGCAAAGCGCGGCATGTATTCCTGCAGCAGTGCGCTGTCGGCGCGGCCACCTTTGAGCGCCTGCGGGATCTTCTCGACATCGACGCCGGCTGCTTCGGCAAGGGCGGTTGCCTCTGCGACGGCAAGGAAGCCGAGGCCGCAAAGCACCTGGTTGATCATCTTGGTTGTCTGTCCTGCACCCGCGCCGCCCATATGGGTCTGGTTGCCGGCGAGCTTCGACAGGATGGCTTGCGTTTCCTGCGCATCTGCCTGCGCGCCACCCTGCATCAGGGTCAATTGGCCGATCGCGGCCTTCGGAATGCCGCCGGACAGAGGGCTGTCCACCCAGCGCAAGCCACGGGTCGCGCCTTCTGTCGCGAGCGCTTTTGTCGTCTCCGGATCGATCGAGGACATGTCTATGATCAGTGTGCCGGGCTTGGCCCCTTCGGCAACGCCCTGTGGCCCGAAGACGGCTGCGCGGACGATGGCCGCGGAATTCAGCGACAGAATGACGGCCTTCGCCTGGTGCGCGGCATCCGCGGCGGACGAGGCCGCCACGGCGCCCTTGGCAACAAGGGCGGCGATTTTTTCAGGGTCTCGGTCGTAGACGATCAGATCCGTCCCGGTTTCGGCAAGGCGGGCGCCGATGGCACCGCCCATGGCGCCGGCCCCGATCAAGGCGATCTTGTTGGTCATTGTGGGCTTCCTCCGAGATGGGACAGGACCTGTCCGACGATGGCGTCCATCGATTGATCTATCGTCACTTCGAGAGCCTCGTCCGGTCCCGGTCGCTCCAGGGTGGCGAACTGGCTGTCGAGGAGTGACAGGGGCATGTAGTGGCCGGCGCGGGAGGCCATGCGGGATGCGATGAGATCTCGGTCTCCCGCCAGGTGGACGAATGTCACGGGGCCGCAAGCTCCTGCGCGGATGCGGTCTCTGTAGGCGCGGCGCAGTGCCGAGCATCCAATGATCAGCGGCGCGTCACTCTTGAGCGTATTGGCGATCCGATCGAGCCAAGGCCAGCGGTCGTCATCGTCAAGCGGAATACCTGCCCGCATCTTCTCGACCGCCTCGGGGCTGTGGAGGTCATCGCCATCCCCGTAGGGAATTTGGAGCTGTTTGGACAGTGCTGCGCCAACGGTCGACTTGCCGCAGCCCGCCACGCCCATGATGACCACACGCAAGTTCATAGCGATGCCGTGATCCCGCCGTCGACATAGAGGATATGTCCGTTGACGAAGCTGGATGCGTCAGAGGCTAGGAAGATACAGGCGCCCTGCAGCTCTTCGACTTTGCCCCAGCGGCCGGCCGGTGTGCGTTTTTCGAGCCAGGCCGAGAAGGTCGGATCAGCAACCAACGCTGCATTCAGCGGCGTGTCGAAATAGCCGGGCGCGATCGCGTTGCAGTTCAGGCCGTGCTTGGCCCAGTCGGTTGCCATGCCCTTGGTCAGGTTGCCGACCGCGCCCTTGGTCGCGGTGTAAGGGGCAATAGACGGGCGGGCGAGCGCAGTCTGGACGCTGGCGATATTGATGATCTTGCCGCGACCGCGGCCGATCATGTGGCGGGCAACGGCTTGGCCGACATGGAAGACGCTGGCGATATTGGTCTGCAGCAGACGTTCAAAGGCGTCGGCGGGGAAGTCTTCGAGTGGCGCGCGATGCTGCATGCCGGCATTGTTGACGAGGATGTCGATTGCTTTGCCGGAGGCCTCGTAGGCATCGACGGCCGCGCGCACAGCATTGTGGTCCGTCGCATCGAAAGCCAGCTGGTCCGCGCCCTCGATCCGTGCGGCCGCATCCTTGAGTTTCGTCGCGTCACGACCGTTGAGGACGATCTCAGCACCGGCGGCCTTCAGACCCTCTGCCAGCGCAAAGCCGATCCCTTGCGAGGATCCCGTAATCAGAGCGCGCTTGCCCTTCAGGTCGAACAGGTTCAGTGCCACGGTTTACTCCCTTCAGTTTCGCTCTCGACAAGCGTCAGATGATTTGTATATGTTATCGATAACAATCGAAAGTCAAGCATCCCTGGGGAGAGACATCATGACCAAGCCCGATATCCTGCAGATGGGTCCATACCCGGACTGGGACCAGATGCCATTGGAACAGAATTTTCATATGCATCGCTATTTCGAAGCCAGCAACAAGGCTGGTTTTCTGGCTGAGGTCGGTCCGAAGATCCGGGGAATCGCGACCCGCGGTGAACTCGGCGCGAATGCCTCCGTCATTGCGGCTTGCCCCAATCTCGAAGTCATTTCGGTCTATGGCGTCGGCTTCGATGCGGTCGATCTCGCAGTCTGCCGAGAGCGTGGAATCCGGGTGACAAACACGCCCGACGTTTTGACCAATGATGTGGCGGACCTGGGTGTCGCGATGATGCTCGTCCAGTCGCGCGGGATGATCGGGGCGGAGAGCTGGGTCAAGGACGGGTCCTGGGCTACGAAGGGTCTCTATCCACTAAAGCGTAGGGTCTGGGGGCGCCGGGCAGGGGTGCTCGGTCTCGGACGCATCGGCTTCGAGGTCGCCAAACGGCTCGCCGGCTTCGACATGGAGATCGCCTATAGCGATGTCTCGGCCAAGGATTTCGCCAAAGAGTGGGAATTCGTCGCTGATCCTGTGGCACTTGCCGCGCGCTCCGACTTCCTCTTCGTCACGCTCGCCGCTTCTGTCGCGACCCGCCATATCGTCGGGCCAAAGGTGATCGATGCGCTAGGACCCGAGGGCATGCTCATCAATATCAGCCGCGCCTCGAATATCGACGAGGAGGCCCTGATCGAAGCGCTCGAAACCGGCAAGCTCGGGTCGGCGGCACTCGATGTTTTCGAAGGTGAGCCCAACCTCAATCCACGATTCCTCACTTTGCCGAACGTGCTCCTCCAGCCGCATCATGCCAGCGGTACGTTGGAAACCCGTCAGGCCATGGGCAAGCTCGTCCGTGACAATCTCACCGCGCATTTTGCCGGTGAAGCCCTCCTCACCCCGGTGCTCTGATGAAAGCCATCGTCATTCATGCCGCCCGTGATCTCCGGATCGAAGACCGTCCCGTCGAGGAACCCCAGGCAGGGCAGCTTCGCTTGAGCCTCGCCACTGGCGGGATTTGCGGTTCGGACCTCCACTACTATAATCACGGCGGCTTCGGCGCAGTGCGGTTGAAGGAGCCCATGATCCTTGGCCACGAAGTCTCAGCCCGTGTTGAGGCCATCGGGCCCGGTGTCTCCGGCTTTGAGATCGGGCAGCTTGTGGCCATTTCGCCCTCTCGGCCCTGCGGCCAGTGCCGCTACTGTGCGGAAGGGCTGCAGAACCAATGCCTCAACATGCGCTTTTACGGCAGCGCCATGCCCTTCCCGCACATCCAGGGGGCTTTCCGCGAAAGCCTTGTGGCGGAGGCCTATCAATGCGTCGACGCTACCGGTCTTTCTGCCGGTGAAGCGGCGATGGCCGAACCGCTGGCCGTGACCCTGCATGCCACGACGAGGGCGGGCAGCCTGTTCGGCAAGCGTGTGCTCGTGACAGGCTGCGGACCGATCGGTGTGCTCTGCATCCTTTCGGCGCGCCGGGCCGGGGCAGCCGAAATCGTCGCGACCGATCTTTCCGATTTCACCCTCGGGCTGGCGGCTAAGGTCGGTGCCGACCGCGTGATCAACACGGCGAAGGAGCCGGATGCTCTGTCTTCCTCTGCGGGCGACAAGGGCACCTTCGATGTGCTCTACGAGTGCACGGGCGTTGCCGCAGCACTTGCAGGTGCCATTCCGGCGCTCAGGCCGCGGGGCATCATCCTGCAGCTTGGTCTGGGTGGCGACATGACGCTGCCGATGATGGCGATCACGGCCAAAGAGCTCGAACTGCGTGGTTCCTTCCGCTTCCATCAGGAGTTTGCGATCGGTGTCGAGCTGATGCGCAAGGGGTTGATCGACGTACGGCCGCTGATCACGCATACGGTATCATTGGCTGAGGCTGAAAAGGGCTTTCTACTGGCTTCGGATCGAAGCCAGGCGATGAAGGCGCAGATCGACTTTTCGGCCTGAATGCCAAGATCGTCCAGGGAGGAGTTTCATCCATGTCGTTTTTCGAAGTCATCGATCCGGTCTTTGCCACCTATGTGCTAGGCAATGCACCGGTGAAGCGGCTCGCGACCGGGTTTGACTGGGTGGAGGGGCCCGTCTGGTTCGGCGATGCCGGCTGCCTTTTGTTTTCCGACATTCCCAACAACCGCATCGTCCGCTGGAGCGAGGATGGCGTGACCACTTATCGCCAGCCCTCGAACTATGCCAACGGCCACACCCGGGACCGCCAGGGTCGGCTCGTCAGCTGCGAGCATGGAACGCGCCGGGTAACGCGGACCGAATGGGACGGATCGATCACGGTCATCGCCGACAGTTATCAGGGCAAACGCCTCAACAGTCCGAACGATGTCATTGTCGCGCCGGATGGTGCAATCTGGTTCAGCGATCCGCATTACGGGATTATGACGGATTACGAGGGGGCGAAGGCAGAGCAGGAGCTGCCCTGCTCGGTCTATCGTATCTCGCCGGATGGCAGGATCGAGGCCGTGATTACCGACATGCAGGGACCGAACGGCCTCGCCTTCAGCCCGGATGGCAGCCGTCTCTATGTTGCTGACACCGGGCGGATGTTCTCCGCCGATCCGCAGCATATCCGGGTCTTCGACATGGTCGAAGGCCGACCTGTCAATGGCCGTGTCTTCCATGTGATCACGTCGGGGTGCGCAGACGGTATGCGGGTCGACAGTGACGGAAATCTCTGGTCATCAGCGGCCGACGGCGTGCACTGCATCGCGCCTGATGGCCATCTGATGGGCAAGATCCTGGTGCCGGAAATGGTGTCTAACATCTGCTTTGGCGGCCACTCGAAGAATCGCCTGTTCATTGCGGCGACCACGAGCCTCTATTCGGTCGTCCTCAACCGACGCGGCATCCAGACACCGTAAAGCCGGCCTGGTCCATCGCTTCAAACTGTCTCGCCCGGGACGAGGCGCGTTGGGACGAATGTGATGGTTTGCACAGGTTCGCCTTTCAGCTTGGCGACCAGTGCCTCTGCTGCAGCCTTGCCGATGCTGGTCGTTGGCACCACGGTCGTGGTCAGGCGCTTCTGCAGAATGGAGGCTGCCTCCATGCCGCCCCAGCCCGCAATGCCGATATCCTCGGGTACACTCAGGCCGCGCGATTGGCAGAAGGCAAGGCCGCCGATTGCCATTTCATCATTGTGGAAATAGACGACGTCGAAGTCGTTCCTTCGGCTGAGTAGCGTTTCCAAGCCGTAATAACCCGCGTAGAAACCCGGCGCATCGTGCAGCATTTCGGCATCGACAAGGGGATGTCCGGCACGACCGAACGCGTCACGAAACCCTTCGAAGCGGGCCTGTCCCATCACGTCGGAGCGGGCGAGCGCGCCGACATAGCCGGCCTTGCGGCGACCGCGTGCCAAAAGATGGCGGGCCATTTCGGCGCCGCAATCAGCATGGGAAAAGCCGACCGCCATGTCGATTGGGCTCGTCGTCAGATCCCAGATCTCGACCACCGGTATTGCTGCGCTGCGCAGGAGCTCGATCGTGCCAGGGGTATGGTGGCGACCGGAGAGAATGAGGCCCGCCGGACGCCAGCTTGCCACCTGTCGGATCCAGGCCTCTTCCTCCAGCATTGAGTGATCATTGGCGCCGATGATCAGCTGGTAGCCGAGGCGACCCAGTGCCCGGTCCACGCCGTCGAGTACATGGCCGAACAGGCCCGATGTCAGGCGAGGGACGCACATGCCGACGAGGGTTTCGGCCTGATCGGAGCCGAAGGCCGCCGCAAGCCGGTTCGGGACGTAGCCCAGTCGCTCGGCGATCTCCATAACCTTCCGCCTTGTCTGGTCGGAAAAGCCGGATCCATCGCGAAGAACGCGACTGACCGTCATCTTCGATACGCCGGCGGCGCGGGCGATGTCTTCGAGGTTGGCCTTCATCGAGGACTCCGTCCTTGCGAAACGGCGCTGATGCTAGAGTTCATGTTATCGATAACTTTTTTCTTGACTCGGCAAATGATGCAAGTACGTTAGTTACGTTACCGGTAAACCTGACGCAAGATCTGGAGCCGGCATGGGAGGAGACATAGTATGCAACCGTCCGCAGACGGCCTGCTTTTCGATCGCATTGTGAAATCCTTTGGTGGGACGCAGGCCCTCAAGGGTGTTTCGCTGAAGGTCGAGCGTGGCGAAATCGTTGCCCTGCTTGGCGAGAACGGAGCCGGCAAATCGACGCTCATCAAGGTCCTCGGCGGCATCCACCGCCCCGACGAGGGCGGCGTCTTCATTGAAGGCGTGCCTTACGCCCATGAGACCGGCAAGTCCGGCGGCCAGAAGGTCGCCTTCATCCATCAGGATCTCGGTTTGATCGACTGGATGAGTGTTGCCGAAAACATCGCCCTGTCGCTTGGCTATGTGAAGAAGGGCCGTCGGATCGACTGGTCCGCGACCGAAGCTTTGGCCGACAAAGCGCTGTCACTGGTCGAAGCCGACTTTTCGGCGACCGCCCGGGTTTCCAGTCTCACTCGCACGCAAAAATCCTTGGTCGCCATTGCCCGGGCGCTGGCCGCCGATTGCGACTACCTTGTTCTCGACGAGCCGACCGCCAGCCTCCCGGCCGACGAAGTTGAGCGCCTGTTTGCGGCACTGCGCCCGCTGAAGGCCCGCGGTGTTGGCATGATCTATGTCAGCCACCGGCTGGACGAGATTTTCCGGATCGCCGATCGGGTCGCCGTTCTGCGCGATGGCCAGATGGTCGGGATGCGGGCTATTGAGCATACAACGCCGGAGGAACTGGTCGGCCTTATCGTCGGCAGGAAGGCACGGGAAATAGCCCGGCCGGCCATCCTGGAGGGGCCGTCCATCCTGAAGGTCGATGGCCTCGCGACCGGAGCCGTTGGTCCGGTCAGCTTCGAGATCCGACGCGGCGAGTTGCTCGGTCTCGCGGGCCTGCGCGGCGCCGGTCACGAGGATGTCGGCCGCGCCCTCTTCGGTCTCATCCCGCATGCGGGAAAGATCACGCTGAACGGCGTTGTGCCGGATTTGAATGACGCTGGTGCCGCCATGCGCTCGGGGATCGGTCTCGTTGCCCGTGATCGCGTCGCCGAAAGTGTCGCGCCGGGGCTCAGCATCCGCGAGAATGCGTTTCTTAATCCCTCTGCCACGGGGCGACGCCTCCTGAGCTTCCTATCTCCCCGTGCGGAAGATGAGGCCGCCCATGAACTCGGCCGGCGCGTGGGGCTCTCGCCCAATGACCCGACACTTGCCATCGAGGCGCTCTCGGGTGGCAATCAGCAGAAAGTCGTGGTGGGACGCTGGCTCGATTCCGGCCGCCGCCTGCTGATCGCGGAAGACCCGACTGCCGGTGTCGATGTCGGGGCCAAGGCTGAGATCTATCACCTTCTCTACCAGGCTCTCGCAAGCGGCATGGGCGTCCTCGTGGTGTCCACCGATTTCGAGGAGACTGCCAATATCTGCCATCGCGCGATCGTCTTCAGTCGCGGCCTGCCCGTGGCCGAATTGAGTGGCGTCGAACTGTCAACCGAATCCCTGATCCAGGCCGCATCGGCCGGTGAAGCCGCCTGAGGACCGCCATGCCCGGTATCCAATCCAACGCTGTTGAACCCACCAAGGACGAATTGCGGGGCCTGTCGCCCGGTCGCAAGCTCGTGCGCCTCGCGCCCACCTATGGTCTCGTCATCCTGATGTTCGGCCTGATCCTGCTGTTCTCGATCCTGTTGCCGACCACATTCCCGACCATGCTCAATGTCAGAGCCATCCTGTCCGACAAGGCGATCATCGCTCTTCTGTCCTTGGCGGCGATGATCCCCATGGTCGCCGGCCGTATCGATCTGACGGTCGGCTACGGCATCGTGCTCTGGCATATCCTGGCGATCAGCCTGCAGACGCTCTACGGCTTCCCCTGGCCGGTGGCCGTTGCCATCGTGCTGGTGCTCGGTGTCGTGATTGGCGCGCTCAATGGACTTCTGGTCGAGGTTGCGCGGATCGACAGCTTCATCGCAACCCTTGGCACGGGCACGATCCTGTACGCCCTCGCGCTCTGGCATACCGGCGGCCGCCAGATGGTCGGCGCGCTTCCAGATGCCTTCTATGCGATCAACGGCACTTTCGTTTTCGGCCTGCCGATCACCGCGCTCTACGTGCTGGTCATCACCGTCGTGCTCTGGGTTGCGCTGGAATACACCCCGATTGGTCGGTATCTCTATGCGATCGGCGCCAATCAGCGGGCGGCCGAACTCAACGGCATTCCGACGCGCAAGTTCGTTATCGGTGCCTTTGTCACGTCCGGTCTGATGACGGCGCTCGCGGGCGTCCTGCTCGCCTCGAAGCTGCGGATCGGCCAGGCCTCGGTCGGCCTCGAATTCCTGCTACCGGCGCTCGTCGGCGCCTTCCTAGGCTCCACTACTATCAAGCCCGGACGCGTCAATGTCTGGGGCACCATCGTCGGCGTGATGATCCTCGCCGTCGGTATTTCCGGTATCCAGCAATTCGGCGGCAGCTTCTGGGTGGAGCCGTTGTTCAACGGCATGACCCTGCTGATCGCCATCGGGATCGCCGGTTACGCGCAAAGAAAGAAAGGCGCGAAGTCCAAATAAGTCAATTCAGCTACTTTGGGAGGAAACCATGCTGAAGAGAGCCCTAGCCGTATCAATTCTGGCGCTGACGGCCGCCATGCCTGCCCATGCCGACGCGATTTCGGACGCGATGGCAGAGGTCCAGAAGTAT
The DNA here is from genome assembly GCF_902706095.1 of Rhizobium sp. 18065. Lineage (GTDB taxonomy): Bacteria > Pseudomonadota > Alphaproteobacteria > Rhizobiales > Rhizobiaceae > Allorhizobium. Next base: position 2,368 of record NZ_CACSJP010000002.1, on the reverse strand, counting down.
GCCGGTGAAAAGACGACCTGGGACGGCCCGACCAGCGGCCCGACCGCGGCCGCTGCCAAGAAGGTCGTCGTGCTTGCAGCTGACATGAAGAATGGCGGCATTCTCGGCGTCACCAATGGCATCCAGGAAGCTGCGGCCAAGATCGGTTGGGAGGTTACCGTTCTTGATGGCGCCGGTTCCGTGCAGAGCCGAGCCGGCGCCTTTGGTCAGGCGCTTGCGCTGAAGCCCGATGGCATCATCATCAATGGCTTCGATGCCGTCGAACAGCAGGCAGCCCTCAAGCAGGCATGCGATGCAGGGATTCCGATGGTCAGCTGGCATGCCGGCCCGGTCATCGGGCCTGATCCGACCAATTGCCTCTTCGCCAATGTCTCGACCGATGCGATGGAAGTCTCGGCCGCTGCCGGGAAATGGGCCTTTGCGGATGCCGGTGGCAAGCCGGGCGTCGTGATCTTCACCGACTCGACCTATGCGATCGCGATTGCCAAGGCCGACAAGATCAAGGAGACGATCGAGAAGCTCGGCGGCACGGTGCTCGAATATGTCGACACCCCGATTGCCGATACCTCGAACCGCATGCCGACCCTGACGACCTCGCTTCTGCAGAAGTATGGTGCAAGCTGGACGCATGCGCTCGCGATCAACGACATCTATTTCGACTTTATGGGCCCGAGCCTGGCCGCTGCCGGCATTGCCGGTGACGGCGCACCCAAGGCAGTTGCAGCCGGTGACGGGTCGGAATCCGCCTATCAGCGTATTCGTTCGGGTCAGTATCAGGCGGTGACGGTGGCCGAGCCGCTCAACCTGCAGGGCTGGCAGCTGATCGACGAACTGAACCGTGCGGTCAGCAAGGTCGAATGGTCGGGCTACACCTCGCCACTGCATGTCGTCACAAAGGCGAACATCAGCTCCGATGGTGGTGACAAGAACATCTTCGATCCGGGCAATGGTTACCGCGACCAGTATGCCAAGATTTGGGGCAAGTAAGACTAGGCCCTTTGCGGCCGGCGCAACTCCTCTGTGCCGGCCGCATCAATCTCTATGAGAATAAGGACCGCGTGCATGAGCAACTTCTTTGAGCCTTCGGCTCAATTGACGGACAAAGGCGTGCTCGCCATGCTGCAGGCGGCGATCGACACTGCCGCTGCGATGGGACAGCCGCAATGCATCGTCGTGGTCGATCAGAGCGGAGTGGTGCTCGGGTCCTTCCGCATGAAGGGCGGGCGCTTTCTTTCCTTGAAGAGTGCACTTGCCAAGGCTCGGACCGCTGCCTCCATCAATGCGCCTTCGACGGCAATCCCAGAACAGGCACGTCTTCTGAATTCCGGGGCCACGCAGGGCGAGGTGACCGGGCTTAATGGTGGTCTGCCAATCCGCCTCAATGGAGTTCTCGTTGGCAGTATTGGCGTCGGCTCCGGAAGTGGCGATCAGAACGAAGAGGTGGCGCTCCCCAAGCGGTCGATGCTAGTGAAAATGCACCGTAGTTTGGGCTCGTGATCGCCGACGGCCTTCGATAGAGGTTAGACGCAGGCTGCACGGCACACCGGGTGCATTGGTGGGCTAGTCGCGCTGCTGGTTCCTCTGTGGAGTAAGCTTGTTTGGGGTATGGGATAAACTCCCTCGCCTCCGCTCATTCCTTTGAATCAGGAACCGCCGGCTATCGACTTCATGTGGCGTAACGTTGTCTCATATGTGAAATGGACTTCCCCAAGCGAAATCTCATCAACCTGTTTTCTGGACCACGATCACAAAAGCGATCTGCAGGTTGTAGGTCGGCATCTCATCAAGGCGAGCAATCCGCGGTCGGGATTATGCAGAGTATGGTCAAACAACGCCGAGAGAAGATGCTCGCGTGGATCGGCTCGATCGATGGAGCGCAACGTACCTTGGGCAGGGAACCGGATGCCAGCCTATCACGGCGGCTAGTCACAAGGATAATCGGACGGTTTCCATTGGAGAGCCACAGCTATGAGCAAGGGAACCCTATCTGCATCTCCTATATCTAGTTCCTATCGCAATCCCATCTAGCCGTGCCCCCATCGCGACTGACGCCATGCGCTTGGTGTTGTTCCTTCCCATGAGCGAAACGCCCGGTAGAACGAATTCGAGTCTTCGAAGCCGACGAGGTAGGCCACTTCATTGATTTCGATGGCGGGGTCCATGAGCAACCGTTGCACGACGTCCTGCCTGGCTTCCGTGAGAAGCTGGCGGAAATTCTTGCCTTCGTCCGTGATACGCCGCTGTAACGTTCTTTCGCTCATGCCCAGCTCGCGGGCGACATCGCCGAACTCCGGACGACCCGTGGCAAGTGCTCGCTTCAGCAAAACCTTCACCTGATCGCCGATTGAACTGTCTTCCTGGATCTCTT
>NZ_CACSJP010000001.1 GCF_902706095.1 Rhizobium sp. 18065 | reverse complement strand
ACCAACACCCCGCCGCTCGCCCCCCACCTCCGTTTACATCCTTGCCGCCCTCGCCTACAGAAAGCGAAAAATCCCTCAACATACCCCAGGCACAGGTGACCACCATGTTGATCAAGCAGAGCGACTACCAGCGGATCTACCGGGTCATCAACAGCCTGCTGGTCAACGAGAATGCCGATCCGGCGGTGGCGGGGATGTATTTCGCCACGTTCGGCGCCTTCATTCTCAAGCAGCATTACAAGGTCAATGCCGTGCCGAAGAGCGGGCTTGCGGCCTATAATCTCGGCGGAACCTTGATCCTGTTTGCCGATCACCGAGACGACGGGCATGTGACGGGGGCTGGCGAGAACTTTCATTGCTGGGTGGAGGCGGATGGCTGGGCTATCGATTTCATGGCGCCGGCGTTTGCCGAAAGTGCGCGCGAGTTGTCCTTGCCATCGAAGATGTTCCAGAAACCGCTTTCATCGATGGCTTCAGACATCAATGCGCTGAACCAGTCGGGCGACTTCTTCTACCAGTCGGAGCCGGAGGCGAGCGCCCGGCGCTTTGCCGCATGGCACAAACACGCTCTGCTCGGCGATCTCGCAACCGTGGCCGCGCAATGGTTTCGCCGCTCGCCGAAACATATGGCGAGCGCTATCTCGTCGAAGGACAGGCATGGCAAGCTGAAGGAAATCCCGCTGACCGGCAATGCGCTTTCCGGCAGCTGGTGAGCGCCGGACTTTACCGGTCTTCGGCATTGGTCCTCGGTATTGGTCTTCGCCGGCGGTCTTGATCGCCAGGCTTGACTACAACACTTCATCACAGGGCTCCATCAGAACGATCCGGGCATGACTTCGGGCCATTGCCACGCAAAAAGCCCGGCGCATGGCACCGGGCTTCCAATCGTTCTCTGGCACATCGGCCTTTGGCAGATCGTGCGCGTGGTTAGCCCGTTGGGACGTCCACTCAGTCGAGGATCTGGTCAGTCGAGGATCTGGACGACGGCGCGGGTCTGCGGGTCGACGATGACCCGGCGTTCGTTGACGACGGTGTAGGAATAGCCGTCATAACCATCGACCGGGTAGAGTTCGACCGGGCCGTCGATGACGCGGCCGATCAGCACATCGCCCTCGTAGGGCACGGACTGGACCTGCTGCTCCATGACATAGGTGCGAACCTCGCCGGGGATGACGACGGTCTGCGGGGCCGGTGCCGGGGCCTGCTGGATGATGACGGTTTCCTGGGCATTGGCGGATGCCGACAGCGTCAAAAGCGTGGCGGCGGCGGCCAGAATGAGCCTGTTGCGCATGATCGTTCTCCTGGTGTTTCGTGTCTTGCTGGAAGACGGCTTTAAGACATGTTTCAAGACGGGCGTGTCTGGCTCAACAACGGTTCGCGCCGCCATCGGTTCCATGAACGGCTTCATCAAAGGCCCCCTCACGGGGTCCCTCACCGGCTCCTTCAAGGGCAGGACGGAGGCTGGCAACCGGGGCAGGATGGGCTGACGGGATGTGCGGCTTGCCTTTTCCCGATGGCGAATCAGTGATACCGCTAGCCGCCAAGTCCGGCTGTCTGCCGGCAAGGTCGAACAAGGTATCTGACGAGACGTGTTTCGTGTCCCCCTGCTCATTGCGCTCACCCTGATCATCGCCTTTGGCGGCGGCATCCTGTCTTCGCTGTCGGCGCTGAATGCCTCTGTCGGCTTCGGGGCGATCCGGATCGGCGTGTGGTCGGCGTTTCCCGCCGCCCAGACGGCCGAGGCCGATCCCTATGCCAAGGCGCATCGGGCGAAAGCCGGGCGGCTGCTCTATGGTTCGGCCGAGGGGCTGACCTTTACCGCGTCGTCCAACGACAGCGGCGAGCGTCTGACCGGCACCTGCAGCTACACGCTTTCCGGCCGCACGCCGACGGCGCGGCTTTGGACGCTCTATGCCGCAGACAGCGACGGCCTGCCGCTTACCGCCGGTGCCGACCTGCCGGCATCGCTGAATTCGCAGACCGTGCTGCGCCAGCGCGACGGCACGTTTTCGGTGACGATTTCGCCGACAGCCAAGGCCGGCAACTGGCTGGCTCTGCCCGATACCGGCGCGTTTTCGCTGGTGCTGACGCTGCTCGACACGCCGGCTGCAGGCTCGACGGGGCTGATCGGCCTCGACATGCCGGGGATCGAAACGCTCGGGTGCGGCAATGAGTAAGCTGCTTTACGCCGTCATCACCGGGATCTTCGGCGCGGTGCTTCTGCATATCATCATCATTCTCGGCATTCCGCATTTCACCGGCAAGGATGCCTATACGCGGGTGGTGGCCGAGGGCGCGCCCTTCCTCTTCCACCGGCTGGAGGTCAAGCCGGACGCAACGGGGCTGTCGAGCCTCGATCCCTATATGCGGGTGGCGGTCTGCCATTTCGACATCAGCCGGCAGCCTTTGTCGCTGGTGGCGCTGGGCAGCGGCAGCTTCTGGTCGATTTCGCTGTATGACAAGGATTCCAACGAGGTGTTCTCGATGAACGACCGGACCTCGGTTGCTGGCGATGTCGACGTACTTCTGGCGACGCCGGTGCAGATCGCGCAATTGCGCAAGACGCCGATTGCGGCGCTGGCCCAGACGATCCTGGTGGAGCATCGCGGCACGACCGGTTATGCGGTGTTGCGCAGCATGGTGGCGCAGCCGAGTTTCGAGGCAGAAGCGCGCGAATTTCTCGCCGAGGCAGAATGCCTGCCGTTTACCGGGCGGTGATCCTTGCGCCTTCGGCCAGGCGCGCACGGCGGCAAAGCAGGTCGTCTGTTTCTCAGAACGGCATCACGTCCGAGGTGACATTCTGTTCGCGCGGCTTGGGCAAAGCCGGCACACGCGGCTTGTTCTTGCGGGTGGTCGGGATCTGTGCGCTTTCGCGGCGCTCGTAGCGAATGCCGGTAAACAGCAGGATTTCCGCCTTGCGGCCCTCGGGCTGTTCACGGGTTCGCGACAGATCGAGCCTGTCCGTCATTCTGATGATTTCCGCCATGCCTCGTCTCCATTGAGCAGTCGAGACGGATGAAAAGATCAATTTCACCCTGCCCCCGATTAGGAGGGCTGGCACAATCCGGGTCGTGTCGCGGAAGATTTCGCACAATCCGGGGTCATCTGCGCCTTTCTCTGACGCGCCCCTCCTGTCGTGGATCTGGCCCACTCTACTCAGGGGCACGCATATTCCTAATATCTTAAACAGTACGCGAATCGCCGTCCAGCGCCATCCGCGTTTGTTGATCAAGCCATAGGTTAGTTAACAGCTTGCTAACAAATTCGTTCTAAACTGAGCCATAGTTGTATTGCGTTGGGGTGGGTTTGTCGTGAACGATCGGTTTCGGGAGCTGGAAAAGCCCATCAGCGTGCGTAAAAAGGACGTTGTTCTGATGGCCACGGTCACGAGTTTTCAGGCGCTGTCCTTTCCCGGCAAGTCGGAACTTCGACTGTTTGCCGAGCTGTTCCAGCCGCTGTTTGCCAATTCGACCATCGAGGCGCGGCGCGAAGCCGTGGCGGCGCTGTCGCAGAGCCCGAACCTGCCGATGGCGATCACCGTGTTCATCGCCACCCAGCCGATCGCCATTGCCGCACCGTTTCTCGCCGCCTCGCCCGCGCTGACCGACGAGATGCTGGTGATGATCGCCCGCACGCAAGGGGCAGACCATGCGCGCGCGATCGTCAAGCGCGAGAAGCTTTCGCCGACCGTGATCGATGCGCTGGTCGGCCTGCGCCACAGCGAGCCGGCGCGCGAACCGGCCGTGACCCAGGCGGCCGTCATTGCCGATACAGAGACAAGCACAGACCCCGTTGCCACCGCGATGCCGAACGTGCGGCGCACGGAGATGCAGATTGCGCCGCCGCCGACCGACGTTGAGCGCCTGGCGCGCGAGGAAGAACTGCGCCTCCAGATCAAGCGGCTCGCCCATCATCTCAATCCGCCCGACAGCGACCGGCTGGGACGACGGACCGTCAGCCAGATGCAGGCCGCCCTGCTCATCCGTTTTGCCCGCAGCCACGAGGGTGGTCATTTCGCCACGACGCTTGCGGATCTGCTGTCGTCGAGCCGCTGGCTTGCCGAGCGCATCCTGCTCGACATTTCCGGCCGTCAGCTGGCGACGACCCTGGTCGGCGTCGCCATGCCGCTGGCCGAGATCGTCTTCGTGCTCGAACATATCTACCCGCATCTGGCGCGGGCCGAAGGCGGCATCAGCCGCGCCGACCGGCTGGTTTCCAGCCTCGATCCGCATGACTGCGAAGCGCGCATCGACAGCTGGCAGCGGGCCGACAGCTATACATTTGGGACAAGTGGCGAGACCGGTGACGACGATATGCGCGTGCCGGTGGCCGGCAATAGTCCAAGGATGACTGTAGCCCCCAGCCCGCCAGTCGCAGCACGCAAGCCGGTCGGCGACGAGCTTGGCCGCCAGTTGCTCCGGGCACGTAAGCGCTAGGCACTGCTCACAGCTATCTCATATCGTCGGCTGAGACCGCGCCGTCAGTTTGTTTCCATCAGGATCGCGGAGATATGCGACGAATGCCCCGTTCGGACGCTCCGAGGGTGGGCTCTCGATCGCCTTGCCACCATGCGCGGTACCGGCGGAATACCACGCCAGAACATGGTCGCGGCTTGCCGCGGCGATACCGATCGTCCCACCATTGGCTGCAGTCGCCGGATTGCCGTCAATCGGTTTCGTGATCATCAGCCGGCTGCCCTCATGGAGGTAGATCAGCCTGCCGCGCGCATCCATCTCGCCGGGCTTGCCCCCCAATGCGACAAACGTGGCGTCGTAGAAGCTTCTCGCGCGCTCCAGGTCGTTACTTCCAATCATGACATGGGTGAACATGCTTCATCTCCGGTAAATCACTCGATCTGTCCCATTCTAGACTAAATGTTCGCCTGAATCCTCGGGATTTCATGAGGCCGGACAGCCGGGGCAGACAGGTTTCAGTTCTGCCCAGCAGCAAGCGGCACATAATCGCCGATATCGTCGACCTCAATTTCCACCAGCCACAGATCGCTGTCGAAGCGCTGTTCGCGGGCGATCAGATCGCTGACCGCCTCGGCCTCGGCGCGCGCCAGGCGGATCTCGAACTGCCGGTCATCGCGGTCCTCGACCATCACCATCGATTGCGGCGCCGGCCCATAGAGCGTTTCCAGCCCGTCGCGAAAGCGCTGGCGGATGAAGATCGCGCCGGAGGCGTCCGAGCCCTTCTCGACCACGGCGGCAAATCCGCCGGCGGAAAAGACGCGGCGGGTCAGTGCAGAAACGAAGATGTCGGAGCGGATGCGCATGGCACGGGTGTAGGCGATGTCAGGGCGGATGGGAAGGTGGTTGGCAACGTCCTGCGGTCTCCCGATCACGTCAACCGGGACAATGCGGGCCGATGGGCAGCGGGATGACGGGCTACACCTTCACCGCCAGTCGCAAGCCGCCCCAATGCCGACCGGCGATGGTGATCGGGGCGGAGATATCCTTCATCAGGACAAAATTGCCGCCACCCATGTCGCGCCGGTAGGTCTGGACGAGGAACGGGGCGGTCGAGCGGCCGGCGGCGAGGCCGACACGGTCGTTGAAGATCCGGCGATTGCGGCAATTGGCGGTGTTCCACACGGTATCGCCGGGGCGCTGCGGGGCGGAGAACTTCTTGTTATGCGTCGGCAGGTAGCCGTTTTCGTCGACCGGGGCGCAGAAGCCGATGCGTTCGCTGATGGCGGCGACCGGCTCGAGGATCGCCGGCAGGACCTGGTCGGTGAAATCGGTAAAGGCCGTCATCATCTGCACCGGATCGGTACCATGGATCGGCCGGTAGTTGCGGTCGAACAGTGCCTGCATGGTGATCCGGCCATTGTCGATCGCGTGCTGGAAGACGGCAGATATATCGGCAGCGACCGCGGTTGCCGTGTCGATCCATTCGCTGTCGGCTGTGCGGATGCCAGCGCTTGCCGTCAGCTGGATCAGGGTTTCCGACAGTGCGACCACCTTGTCGACCCGGCCGGCGGCATTCTGCAGGGCTGCGTCCGAGCCTTTGACCTCGCCCGCCATGGTGTTCAGCGTGGCGACGAATTCGGCGCACTGGCGGTCGACCATATCGGTCGTGCGCGCCATGGCCGAGGACCCGTCGAGGATGCGGGTAATCACCTGCTCCATCGCACCGAAGGAGCCGTTCAACGCCTGCGATGTCTGGCGCACGTCGGTTGCGCTGGCGCTTGCTCCCTGGCCGGCTTCGGTGAGGCGGCTGATCTTGGTGTGGATCACGCCCAGCGTCTGCTGGATGGCGCCGGTGGCCTGCGAGGTTTGCAATGCCAGCGTGCGCACTTCGCTGGCGACGACGGCAAAGCCCTTGCCCGCCTCGCCTGCCCGCGCCGCCTCGATGGCGGCGTTGAGAGCGAGAAGGTTTGTCTGGCGGGCGATCGCGCCGATCTCCTCGGCGACCTTGTCGACCTCGGCAAGCGAGCGGGCAAACGTGCCGATCTCGCTACCGATCTCTTCGGAGGCCGCCACCATGTGATCGATCTTGCCGACGGCGCCGGTCAGGCGGCTGGCCGATTCACTCAGCATGCGACGGGCCTCGCCGGCGGTCTCATCGGTTTCGCGCAAGGAGGTGGCGACATCGCGATTGGTTTCGGCAATCGACAGCGCCGTGCGGGTGACCTGGTCGAAAGTGCCGGAATGGCGCCGTGAGATCAGGGCAACGTCCTGAATGGCGCCGGCGATATCGACGATATCGATGCCCAGGCTCGACGCCTCGTCGGCCAGACGGCTGACAATATGCTTCAAGGTTTCGGCATCCGCACCTGTCGATGCGGCTGCCACTTCATCCTCGTGGCGAGGAATGCCGTTTACAGCGTTCATGGCCTGGTCTCTCCTCCGGTGAGGAATAGTGGCCATGTTATGGTTAACGAGGTCTTTAAGCGTCTTTTCGACTTTCGTCGGTCACGGGCGAGACTGAGATGGATCAATAAGCCAGAGTTTACAGCGCGCCGATCGACTTCAGCTTCTTCAGAACCATGGCGCTCGGTTCGCCGGTCTCGGCCATCTTGTAGTGGCGCTCGAAGCGGCGGATGGCATTGCGGGTCTGTTCGCCGGGCACGCCGTCGATGGTGACATCGCTATAGGCCATGTTGGACAGGCCGCGCTGGATTTCCATCACCAGACCCGGATCGAAACTCGCCTGCTGCACCGGCAGCTGCGTGTCCGGCCTTGCTTGCGTGGCGCGGATCTCGCCGGGGGGAACCGGCGTCGGCGCGGATGGCTTGGCGACCGCTCGACGCGGCGCGTTGACGACCTGGGTCTCGGCACGGCGGATCGCGGCAGCGACAGGATCAACGGCGGCACCCTCGCGGACCAGATCCGGCGTCGGGCGCTGGGCGGGCACGGCTGCCGTGACGCTGCGATCGACCCTGAGCGCTGCGACCAGTTCGGCGCTGACCAGGCCATTCGGCTCCATGCCGACGGATTTCTGGAAGACGGCGATGGCGGTTTCGGTGCGTGGTCCGATGACGCCATCGGCCTCGCCGTCATAAAGGCCGCGGCGGGAAAGTTCGGCCTGGACATCGCGGATGAGCACGGCCGTCTCGCCGGTTGCTGCCGGCCAGTCGCTTGCCGGCGCCTGGGCCGCGGTCAGGGTTGCTGTCTCCGGAGTCGCTACGGCCGGCGTGACCGCTGCCACAGTGGCGCTGCCGTCAACGGGTGCAGCCGCGGGTGCTGTCGTCTCTGCGTCCAGGCCCTCCTCGCCCTCGCGGGCGATCTTGAAGGTGGTGACATTGGCATGCGGCTGTTCGGGCAGATGCTGGGCACGGCCGACGCCGGCAAGGGCGCTGAAATTTGTCGCATCGCGGGTGCGCAGGAAAGGCGACGGATGCTGGCCGGGCTGGTACCAGAGCGCATTGGCGGCAACGGTGCCGAAGACAACGCCAAACACGGCAAAACCGCCCACCAGGCGCGGATGGCGCCCGGCAAGCCGCGCAAGCACGGCCACGCCGGCGGAAAGAAGGCCAAGCGCGTGCTGCGCAGGCTTTTTCTTCTTCTCAGGCGATTTTCGCGTTCGCTTGGTCATACGCGATCTCTTTGCCTTCCCTTCTGCGAGCCACCGGCTGCGCGGTCAGGCGCGGCGGAAACTCGACCATATTATCTTCATTCTCAGCCTGCGCGACAGCGCCCGAGCCGTCAACCGGCAGAGTGACGGTAACCACAGTCCCTTCGCCCGGGCGGCTGGTAATCGCGAATGTGCCGCCATGCAGGGCGATCAGCCCCTTGACCAGCGACAGGCCAAGGCCGGTGCCCTCGTAAGTGCGGTTGAGGTCGTCGTGAACCTGGGTGAACGGCCGGCCGAGCATGCTCAGCTTTTCCGGCGCCATACCGATGCCGGTATCGCTGACGCTGATCACCAGGTCGGTGTCGGTCCGGCTCGCATCGATGATCACGGCGCCGCCATTGTCGGTGAACTTGATGGCGTTGCCGACGAGATTGATGATCACCTGGCGCAGCGCGCGGGAATCTGCGACCGCCTCGCCGAGGCCGCGCGGCAGGCGGCTGGTCAGCTTGACGCCCTTGGAGGTCGCCTGCAGCGACAGCATGCGCTCGCATTCGGTGACGGTTTCGGCAATGGCGAATGGTTCCAGCAGCAGCTCGTAGCGGCCGGCCTCGATCTTCGACATGTCGAGCATGGTGTTGACCACCGACAGGAGATGGGCACCCGACTGGCGGATCAGCTGGACATATTCGCGCTGGCGATCATTGGCGAGCTTGCCGAAATATTCGCCGGCGAGAATGTCGGAAAAGCCGAGAATGGCATTGAGTGGCGTGCGCAATTCGTGGCTGACGGCGGCGAGGAACCGGCTCTTGGCCTCATGCGCGGCAACGGCTTCGTTTTCCTTGACGCTGACGGTGTCGCGGATCTGCATCTCGCCCTCGATGTCGAGGATCTGCGCCTGGACGCCGGTCAGCGCGCCATCGGCACAGCGAACGGCGGTCATGTCCATGCGGACATTGAGGAACTGGGTGTGGTCGAGGCCGAGAACCGGGCGATCGAGGCGAAGGTCGATGACGACAGCGTCTGCCCCCTGGCGCAGCGCATCGAGCGCCTGGATGAAGGACAGACGGTCGGAGACATGCACCTGATCGACGAAGGGGCGCGACAGGGGTTCGCGCAGGAACGAGACAAACATCTGGCGATCGCGGCCACCGGCAGTGCGCACCAGACCGGCTGCATCCAGGCCGAGGAACAGGCCGGGGCAGAGATCGTAGGGCGAGCCGGCGTCGGCAGACTGTGCGGCGGCAGCAAGATTGGCAGCGCTTTCAGCGCCGACACGGCGGCCGGCGATCAACGCCACGGCAGCCATCATATAAAGGGCAGCGACGAGACCAAAGCCGAGCGGCAGGCCGATGGCGGCGCCGAAGGTCAGCGAGACGGCGGCGGGCACGATCGGCAGGGCCGGCAGGAAAGCCAGAGTCAGCTTGCGCATCAGCCGGATTTCGGCGGCATCGGCCGTGCGTCCATGGGACTGGCGCGGCAGGCATCGCGCAGCCAGGCGATCGATGATCGCCGTCAGTCCATCCACATTTTTACGCAATACAAACACGCGGGAAATCCGAGACTCATTTTCGTCTTTTCGAGCCCGACAATAGGCTTCACGCGCTTAAGGAAACGATAAGGCGAGGCCTGCTTGAGGCCCGGAATTGGCTCATCTGACCCGAAACAGAACAGCCGGACCGGGCTTTCAATTTTATGGTTAATCGGGCGTAAGCAACGGATTTCCAAGAGTTTTCACAGTCGCGTTAACACTTGTGTCGATCGCGTCTGCCAAAAGCTGCGGGATTGTCGGGCGGGCGCCACAATTATGCTTAACAGCCACCGTTACAATTTGAGACAAAGGCTACAAAAACGCGACTTAGCTGGCATTTTAATCAATCTTGTCTCAAAGCCGAACAGGTTCTGAAAAGCGATCTTTGCGACTCAGCGATAGGTTCAAATCACGAATTCGGGAAGCAACCCGAGAGGTCCGGCAACGACCGGCAACAGGGATTTGGTGACGACAATGTGGTTTCTGATCAAGGGAACTTTCTATTGCTCCATGGCACTGGTGGTGCTGTCGTTCTTCGGCAATCCGCCGCAGGAGGAAACCGCCGGCGGACCGCGCCTCGTCATGGGCGATGCGATCACGGCGGCAACGGATGCCTACCAGTATGTCTCGGCAATCTGCGTCGAGAAGCCTGAGGTCTGCGAAAAGGGCAAGGAGACCTTCCAGGCTCTCGGTCAGCGGGCCCGCGAAGGCGCCCTGGTTGCCTTCCAGCTGCTCGACCAGCAGTTTACCGATGACGGCACGAGCGAAGTTCCGCTGCCGGCCAAGGGCCGCGTCGAGATCGTCAAGCCGGCGGTCGAAACCGCGACCAGCCAGGCGCTCGATCCGATGCCGGTCGACCTGTCCGAAAACCTCGACACGGCAGCGATCGTGACCGGCACCGTGGTGCCAACACCGCGGCCGGCAAACAAGAACCTGCCGAAACCCTATACGCCGCCGAAGCTTTGAGGCTGCCGACCCTTCAACCGTCCGGAACATCAGCGCAAGCCGAGCCTGCAGCAGATCGTTTCGAACATTGCCCAATTCGGGGCCCTTGCCCCACCCCTCTTGCATCAGAGCGACCGTCCCCGTGACGGTTGTGCGGATGCCTGTCTGCCTGTCCTAAACTGTCCCTTTGGCATTTTGCCGGGCCGCGAGGTTAACTGCCTCGCGGCTTTCTTTTTTTCATGTGACGGAGACGGTTCAAAACGGCGGGCGCTTCGCCTATATGGCATGCAGCAGGAACAGACCCGGTGTGCCATGACGACGCTTGAACAGATGATCGACGATTTTGCCTATCTCGACGACTGGGAGGACCGGATGCGGTTCGTCATCGAGCTCGGCAAGGCGTTGCCGGACCTTGCCGACGACGACAAGAGCGCCGACAACAAGGTGCAGGGCTGCGCCAGCCAGGTCTGGCTTGCGACCTCCTCGGGCGATGGCGCCGATCCGGTCATGACCTATCGCGGCGACAGCGACGCCTTCATCGTGCGTGGCCTGGTCGCCATCGTGCTCGCCGCCTATTCCGGCAAGACGGCCTCGAAAGCCGTCGAATTCGACGCGATCGAGCTGTTCAAGCAGATCGGCCTGCTTGAGCATCTGTCGGCCCAGCGCGCCAACGGCCTGCGCTCGATGATCCAGCGGATCCGCGAGGAAGCGGCCCGCCGGCTGGTGTGAAAGCCGGTTGATGTGCTTTGATATCGCGAGACAACTGGCGACGAGGAGTACCGATCGATGAGCACCTATCCTTTGAGATTGCCCGAGCATGTCATGGACGAAGTCCGGCAGGCTGCTTCCGAGGACAATGTCTCGCTTAACCAGTTGCTGACCGCGCTGGTTACCGACGGCATCGGCCACCGCAGGGCGATCATGGCCCTCAAGGCACGTGCCGGGCGTGGCGACGCGAATGCGGCGTTGGCCATCCTGGACAGAGTGGCGAATGTCGAGCCTGACCCGACGGATGCGCTGGACACAATCGAACCCAGATCAGGACGAAAAGGCAAAAATCGCTGACGCCCTTCATCTGCTCAGACCCGGAATTTCAGGCCGGTAGCCTTCCTCGCCCCAGTGACGCGGGCGGTGCTGGACGTTCTGCGTTGACGGCGGGGCGTAGTGGCGGGCGAGCGCAAGCAGGGCGGCGCGCAGCATGAGCTTGGCCGAGCGGGCCGGCCACTGGCGTTCGCGCTCGACCGTTTCCAGTCCCTTGCCGAAGCAGCAGACATCAAGCGCGACGCCGGACAGCTCCGGCCCCATGGCAGCGACGGCGGCGGCCAGACGGCGGCGGGCGGATTGCGCCATGTCGGAGAGATCGGCGGACGACGGCGCCTGCCCCCTCGCCCGGCTGGACAGGCGCGGCTCCCAGGACGCGGTGATGCGGGGCTGCAGGCCGCCGCGCTCGAAATCCTGCGCCAGCCGTTCTCCGGCGCGCACCGCGTCCTCCGGCAAAAACGGCTGGCCCTGCCTGTCCTTCAGGCGCAGCAGGGGGAAGAGCGGCTGTTCGGCCAGATTGCGGCGCACGCTGCGGCGGCCATCCGGCTCCTTCAACGTTACCGTCTCCAGCACGCGGTGCTGATCGAGGAAGGGCTCCGATGCCGCATCGGTCAGCGCACGGCGCAGCCAGCTTGCGGTCTCGCCCGTGGCGGCATAGCCCTCAGATACAGGCACCAGCAGGCCATCGGCCACCAGCCGGCGCAGCAGGGCCGGATCGACGTCGGCGATTGTCCGGCCGCCGGCCATGACCGCCGGGCGGGCCTGCGCCTCGGCCGACAAGCTTAGCGGGCCGTCGAGCGCCAGGCGCAGCAGGCGGCGGACCAGCTTGCGGTCGCCGGGATTGAAGCCGGTGGAGATGGCTTTGTTGACGCTGCTTTTCGCGCCGGGGTTGGGGCTCGGGCTCGTGTCAAGGCTGATGTCGTGGGTTGCCTGGCGGATGGCGGATGGCCGAGTCTTCGTCATCGGGATCTCCTCGCTGTCATTGTTCTGCTGGCGTATCTGCTGGACGGGCGTCTCTTTCAGCCCGGTGTTTGCCGACGTGTACGGGCGGGCTTCGGCGGGCAGCATTGTGTCTCGCCGGTCATGGTTTCGGGTCGGTCATGGCCTCGGTCATGGCGCCGGTCATGGCCTCGGGCCGGCGACGAGGACGACGGCGCAGGCCATGCGCTCGACGATGGCGACGAAACCGTCATAGGCCGGATCGTCGCGGCGGTCCTCGACCATGCGGCAGGCATGACGGACGGTGGTGCGGTCACGGCCGAAGGCTTCGGCAACCTCGACCATCGGCATGGAATAGGCGACGTGGCAGACATACATGGCGATCTGGCGCACATGATTGGTGGCGCGGCGACGACCGTCGCGCTCGGCGTCGAAGCCGACGGCGGTCAAAAGCTCGATGGCAAGTTGGCGGACCACCATGCAGAGCAGCCGTCGCTCCGGGGTCAGCGGCCTCGCCTGGGCCAGGCAATCCGGTGCGTCATCGGGAAGCGGGTGTGGTTCAGGTTCGGAGAGACTAGACATCGGCAACCCCAACAGTAGGTTTATTTTCCTATATTGATAGCAGAGTCTGGATGGAAAGATACCCGTATATTTTGAGGGAGACATCGATCAGCAATCGGCAACGGCGGGAAAATTCATAGTTCCCGGAGATATAAAACAGACTTCCTATTGCTAAATTTTGCCGGAACTTGCCGCAATGGCTGGCCGGCATGTCGGATCGTGATGTCAACAAACAAGGCAGAATGGGATTATTTTCACAGATCCGGACAACAAAAAACCGGACCTCTGGCCCGGTTCCTGTTCGGCTTATCCGCCGGATCGTCTCTGAATGCTTACTTGCCGCGCTTGCGGCGCTGGCCGAGACCCATTTCCTTGGCGAGACGCGAACGCGCCTCGGCATAGGCCGGGGCAACCATCGGATAGTCGGCAGCCAGATCCCACTTCTCGCGGTATTCTTCCGGGCCGAGCGAATGATGGGTCATCAGGTGACGCTTCAGCGACTTGAACGAACCGCCGCATTCCAGGCAGACGATGTGATCGTCCTGGACCGACTTGCGCACGGCGACAGCCGGCTTCGGCTTTTCGACCACGGCCACCACGGGCGCGGGCGACGAGGTATTGCTCAAGGCCAGGTGGATATCGGCGATCAGATTGGTCAGATCGCCAACCGGCACCACATGATGGCTGACATAGGCCGCAACAATATCGGCCGTCAGCTCGACCAGCAGCTGCTGGCCCGGGCCCTGTTGTACTTCAATCATTTCATTCTCCTGTTCATCTCGTCGTTGGCAGCCGCCGCACCCAACTTGAGTCAATTATGTGCGCTCCTACCGGTCGCCTATCGACCAGTCCCGGAACGATTAACCACCCCAAAAACGCGCTTATCTCCCGGTCCAGCCCCAAACCGTCCCGTCCTGCGCCGCAGTCAATGCTGTCATCGCCCTGAATATTACCAAGTGGTAATCATTGGCTCAAACCAGCAGTCACTCAACGAATACAGCGAATAAGCATCGTATCAGTGGATTAGCACTCCCTGCGCAAATGTCCACCCGATATTTCTACTAGATGTCACGGGTATAAAGCGGCTTTACTCTGATTTTGCTTTGAACAACCCGGTCTTTACCGCCCACAGATTGCACAGGATCTGCTAAAATAACCTGGGAGACCATTATGACAGTTTTTTGTTCATGTCGTCTTGCAATGATACAGCCGATAGCTTGTAGCCAACCTTGTGGGCGGCGCGGGCAAGCAGATGCGCCGATACCGGGGCTGTCAGGATGAAAAACAGGAAGCCGGCCAAGGCACGGATAAAAATCGCGAATTCGCCGGAATGCAGACCGACTGCGATCAGCAGCAGACCGGAACCGACAGTGCCTGCCTTCGAGGCTGCATGCATGCGGGTGTAGAGATCCGGCAGGCGGTTCAGCCCGATGGCGGCAACCAGCGAAAACAGCGCGCCGGCAATGATGATGGCGGCAATCAGGATCGCGACAAGAAAATCGATCATTTGGCCTCCTTGCTGCGGCTGACGCGGGGTTTTGCCTGCTTTGCCGGGCGGGGCGGCTTTTCTAATACAGGTTGTGCTGCGGGATCGGTGCGAATTCCACGGAAATCATGTGTCTCTCCTTCGCCAACCGAACCGCGGGCGAGAATGAACCGGGCGAAGGCGACCGTTGCCAGGAAGCCGACAAGGCCGAGCGAGATCGCGATGTCGATATAGAGCGTATAGCCGGAGCGCAGCGCGATCACCGCGATGAAGCCGATGACGATGCCGACCAGCATGTCGAGGGCGATGATCCGGTCCGGCAGGGTCGGGCCGACGACGGCGCGGTAGACCGTCAGCAGAAAGGCGATGCCGAGCGCCAGCAGGGCAAAGACGGAGGCATAGTCGACAATCAGGCCAGGGGTGATCATGCAAAGGCCTCGCGGATCTTGCGTTCGAAACCATTGGCAATGTCCAGCCGGGCGGCCTCCGGGTCGGCGCAGTCGATGGCATGGACATAGAGCGTCTTGCGATCATCCGAGACATCGACCGACAGCGTGCCGGGGGTCAGTGTGATCAGGTTGGCCAGAAGAGTGATCTCGAGATCGCTGGTGACGGTCAGCGGATAGGCAAAGATACCGGGCTTCACGTCGAGTTTCGGCCGGCAGACCATGACGGCGACCTTCCAGGCGGACTTGGCCAGTTCGACCAGGAACAGCCAGACCAGCGACAGGATGCGCAGGGTGCGATTGGGCGGGGCGCCGTCGAGCAATTGCTCGCGCAGCAGGCTGAGGATGACCAGCGAAAGCACGAAGCCGAGCAGCAGATTGTGCAGGGCCGCACTTTCGCTGACGGCGGCCCAGATTGCGGTCATGATGACGCTGATGGCAAACAGGCTCATGGCGCAGCTTTCTCGGGGAAGACAGACAGGATGTAGGCGGCCGGGTTGGAGAGACCAGCCGCCGCCTGCTGGCTGACGACGATCAGCGGATCGGGAAACAGGCCGAACCAGACGACAAACACAGAAAGCAGCAGGATCGGCGCGCTGCGCCACAGACTTGTGCGGGGGACCGGCGGCGGCGGAACGAAGGTGCCCTGCCCCGAAGCGGCAACCGTAGCCTCGGGGCCGGTCGCCAGAGCCGGGCGCCAATAGGCGAGCAGGAACAGCCGGCCGAAGCCGATGGTGCACAGGAAGCCCGAGAGCAGCACGGCGCCAGCCAGCCACCAGGCACCGATATCGAGCGAAGCCTTGACCAGCAGCGCCTTCGGCCAGAAGCCGGAAAAGGGCGGCAGGCCGCTGGCGGCAAAAAACAGGGCAAGCGACAGGGCGGCAAAGGCGGGTGCCGATGTCCACAGGCCGGCCAGTTTCGCCAGGCTGAAACTGCCGCCGATGCGGGCCGCCTCGCCGACGACGAGATAGAGCGCCGTCATCAGCAGGATGGAATGCAGCGCATAGAAGATCGCAGCCCCGATCGCCGCTTCGCCGCCGATGGCGATGCCGGCCATCATGTTGCCGATGCCGGCGATGACGATATAGCCCATAAAGCGGCGGATGTCGGTCTGGGCGAGCGCTCCCATGGCGCCGAGGATCATGGTGAGGGCTGCGACGATGGCGATGACAAGGCTCAGCGCCTCGCGCTCGATCGGCAGCAGCATGACCATGACGCGCAGCAGCGCATAGACGCCGACCTTGGTCAGCAGGCCGGCAAACAGCGCGGACACGACGACGCGCGGCGTGTGATAGGAGGCCGGCAGCCAGAAATTGACCGGAAAGGCCGCCGCCTTCATCGAGAAGGCGAACACGAAGAGGGCCGACAGCGTCATCAGCGGTGCGGATCCCGACAGTTCCGGCGCCTTCAGCGCGATGTCGGCCATGTTGAGCGTGCCGAAGATCGCATAGAGATAACCGACAGCGATCAGGAACAGCGTCGTGGCGATCAGGTTGAGCACCGCATATTTCAGCGCGCCGTCGATCTGTTCGCGTTCGGAGCCGAGGATCAAAAGGCCGAAGGACGAGATCAGCAGAACCTCGAACCAGACATAAAGGTTGAAGATGTCGCCGGTGAGGAAGGCGCCGGAGACGCCGGCCATCAGCACCATCAGCAGCGGATAGAAACCATAGCGGCGGCCGCTGTTGTCGATATCGACCTCGGCATAGAGGGCTGCGGCAAAGGCGACGATGGCGGCCGCCAGCGCCAGCAACGCGCCGGTGAGATCCACCGTGATGGCAATGCCGAACGGCGGGCGCCAGCGGCCCATCATCATGGTCAGCGGGCCGTCGGCCAGGACTTTCGACAGCAGCAGGACATCGACAAGTACCAGCAGGGCGAGACCGGCAAGGGCCACCGGCGGATGCCAGGTGATGCGATGGCGGATCATCATCAGCAGCGCACCGGTGCCGAGGCAGAGCCCCATCGGCAGGATCGCCAGCCATTGTCCGGCGGTTGCCGGATCCATGACAAGCGCCAGCGACAGGTCGATCGGGGTGGACGGTGTAGCCATCATCAATATCCCATCGGCGGCATGGGTTCATCCTTCGGCTCGGCGACGCGCATGTCGTCGGTGTCGTCGGTGCCGAGGTCCTGATAGGCGCGGTAGGTCAACACCAGCAGGAAGCAGAAGAAGGAGAACGAGATGACGATCGCCGTCAGGATCAGCGCCTGCGGCAGCGGATTGGCAGCGCTCATGGCCAGCGTGTCGCTACCGGCCGGAATGATCGGCGGGACTTCCGCGGTCAGCCGGCCGGCGGTGAACAGCAGCAGGTTGACGGCATTGCCGAGCAGGACGACGCCGAGCAGGACGCGGATGATATGCTTGGACATCATCAGATAGAGGGCGGCGGCAAAGAAGATGCCGACCAGGACTGCAAACAGCGCTTCCATCAGCCGTCGTCCCTTTCTTCGAGCGCCAGCGCGATCGAGGTGAAGGCGCCGAGCACGACGAGATAGACGCCGACATCGAAGGAGACGACGGTGGCGAGCGGCACCTCGACGCCGAACAGCGTCGGATAGATCCACACGCCGGTCATGAACGGCAGGCCGAGCGGCGCCGAGACGAAGCCGGACAGGGTCGAGACCAGGAGGCCGCAGCCGGCGATCGACATCGGATGGAAATAGAGGGCGCGGCGCACGGCCTGGACGCCAAAGGCGATGCCGTAGATGGCAAAGGCGGAGGCGGCGATCAGGCCGCCGATGAAGCCGCCGCCGGGCTCGTTGTGGCCGCGCAGCAGGACAAAGATCGAAAACAGCAGCATGAGCGCGGTCAGGAACGGCGCGACGGTGCGGAAGATCAGGGTGTTCATTTCTTCGCCCCCTTCTTTTTCTTCGCGGCCGGCGCTGCCGGTTCGCCGGCAACCTTGGCGACTGCTGCCACTCCAGCGACCGCCGGGCGGGTGCGGACGCGGATCAGGGCGAGGATCGACAGGCCGGTGATCATCACCACCGAGATCTCGCCCAGCGTGTCGACGCCGCGGAAGTCGACGATGATGACGTTGACGACATTGGCGCCGTGGGCGATCACCTTGGAATAGGTGTTGAAGAATTCGGTGAGCGTGTTGTCGAACGGCATTTCGGTGGCCGCCATCAACAGCAGCGCAAAGCCCGTGCCGCAGACAACCGCCACGGCACCATCGCTGAGCGTGGCCCAGAGCGGACGGTGATCGGAGGGCGACAGCCGGAGGCGCGACATGACCAGCGCCAGGATGACGACAGACAGGGTCTCGACCATGAACTGAGTGAAGGACAGGTCCGGCGCGCCGAACAGCAGGAAGATGACGGCGATGGCAAAGCCCTGGATGCCGAGGCAGACGATCGCGGTCAGGCGGTCCTTGGC
Organism: Rhizobium sp. 18065; assembly: GCF_902706095.1. GTDB lineage: Bacteria > Pseudomonadota > Alphaproteobacteria > Rhizobiales > Rhizobiaceae > Allorhizobium. The sequence goes on along the minus strand of NZ_CACSJP010000001.1, from coordinate 1,189,351 downwards.
GGTGAGGACCGCAAGCACGCCGATGACGGCGATGGCGAAGATGGCCAGCTCGTGGAAGCGCAGGTTCGCCGGCCATGCCGGCAGACCCGGAAACTCGCCATAGACAATCGGCGGCACGAGCAGGACGACGGCGAGAAGCACGAAGGTGCTGGTGATATAGACTTCCAGCCGTCCGCCCTGGAGCCTGCGCGTGACATGGAAGGACAGCTTGACCAGGCCGCTGATCGCTTGATCGAAGCCGCGATCGGGGCCGGCGCCGATGGCGTCGAGCAGTTCGGCAACCAGAGCGCGGGCGCGGTCGAGATAGCGATAGACAAACACGCCAAGCGCGATCGTCAGCAGCGACAGGACCAGCGGAACGCCGGGATGCGGGATCAGGCTGATCGAGACGATCTGCGCCTCGCCATCGATGGCGCTCGCCATCGGCGATGAGATCAGCCAATGGGTGAGAGGCGAGAAAACCGCCAGCACCAGGCCGAGGACAGCCAGTTTCAACGGCCCGAGCCAGAGCAGGACCGGACCCTCATGGGCGTGTTTCGGGGTCTTTGCCAGCGGACCAACAAACGGCTTCAGGCCGACGGCGAAGGCAATGGCGAACATCAGCGCATTGCCGAAAATAGCAACGGCGGTGAAGACCACGGCGCGCGGATTTGTGCCGGCAAGGGCCGTGTAGATCTCTTCCTTGGCAAGAAAGCCAAACAGCGGCGGCAGGCCGGCCATCGACAGGGCGGCAACCAGTGCTGCGGCAAAGGTGACCGGCATGGCACGGCGCAGGCCACTCAGCTTTCTAATGTCGCGGGTGCCGGTTTCATGGTCGATCACGCCGGCGACCATGAACAGCGCGCCCTTGAACAGCGAATGGGCCACCAGATAGAGAACCGCCGCCTCGGTCGCATAAGGCGTGTCGAAGCCGGTCAGCATGATCAACAGGCCAAGCGAGGCGACCGTCGTATAGGCGAGCATCAGCTTCAGGTCCGTCTGGCGGATGGCCAGCACCGCGCCGACGATCAGCGTAACGCCGCCGAAGAAGGGCAGCAGGATTTCCCAGGCTGGCGTGCCGCCCATGGCCGGATTGAGCCGCATCAGCAGATAGACGCCGGCCTTCACCATGGTGGCCGAATGCAGATAGGCCGAGACCGGGGTCGGCGCTTCCATGGCGTTGGGCAGCCAGAAATGGAACGGGAACTGGGCCGACTTGGTGAAGGCGCCGCCGAGCACGAGGAACAGGGCCGCCAGATAAAACGGGCTGGCGCGCAGCGTGTCGCCCATATGCAGCAGCAAGGACAACTGGCTGACGCCGGTGATGTTCCAGATCAGGATCAGGCCGGCGAGCAGCAGCAGGCCGCCGCCGCCGGTGACGACCAGTGCCTGCAGGGCTGCACGACGGGCGGCCTCGCGGCTGTGGTCGAAACCGATCAGCAGGAAGGAGGTGATCGAGGTCAATTCCCAGAAGACGAAGAGCATCAGCAGGCTGTCGGAGACGACGACGCCGAGCATCGCACCCATGAACAGCAGGATATAGGCAAAGAAACGCCCCTGCTGGATATGGCCTTTCATGTAGCCGCCGGCATAGAGCACGATCAGCGCGCCGATGCCGGTGATCAACAGGGCAAAGGTCAGCGACAGGCCGTCAAGGAACCAGGAAAAGGACAGATTGAGGCTCGGCACCCAGGCGTAACCGCCGGTCACCACTTCGCCTGCGGCGATTTCCGGCAAGAAGCCGATGAAATGCAGGAAGGCAAGCGCCGGGAACAGGGCCAGCAGCCAGGCTGCGGACGCGCCGAGCCGTGCGGTCAACCAGGGGGCGACAAGCGCACCGGCAAAGGGCAGCAACATTGCGATCCAAGTCAGATCGCCGGTCATAACAGGCATTCCACCTCCCCGGGCGGTCGTTCGATGGTGAACTTGGCGACGATGCAAGGAGGCTCCGTGTTAGGACATGGGGGCCGTCGTCTCAAGCAAAAACGGACCAAAATGCGATCACGGAGGTGTCAACCCCCGGTTTCCTCTGGTCAAACCGCCTTTTGTGCCGTGCGTTGACGGTGCCGGCAAAGCGAAAGGCGAAATTTCCGCCGCGACACGACGACGCCTGCGTGCACGAGGATTTGCCGCAACCGCCTCGCCGTCCTATCTATAGAACAACGGAGGCCGGATCGCCGGCCATCCACCCGAAATTCCAGTTGGAGAGCGCATCATGAGCGACAGCACAACCGCACCGAAGATCACCAAGAGCGACGAGGAATGGCGCGAGCAGCTGACGCCGGAGCAATACCGGATTCTGCGCGAGCACGGCACCGAACGCGCCTTCAGCGGCCCCTATTGGGACACGACCGACAAGGGCCTCTATCGCTGCGCCGCCTGTGACGAACCGCTGTTCGTGTCGGACACGAAATTCGACGCCGGCTGCGGCTGGCCGAGCTATTTCGAACCGGTGAAGCCCGGCGCCGTCACCGAACATCGCGACACCGCCTATGGCATGGTGCGCACCGAAATCCGCTGCGCCAATTGCGGCGGCCATCTCGGCCATGTCTTCCCCGACGGCCCGAAACCGACCGGCTTGCGCTACTGCATCAACGGTCACTCGATGGTGTTTGAACCGCTGGCGTGAGGTGGTGGATTACCGTCCGGCGGCCGCGTTACGGATCGCGGCCATCACGGTTTCCCGGTCTGCAAACGGTCCCTCGCCACTCTTCCTGGCGGGGATACCAAGCAGGATATTCTCCGGCTCGGGATAGAGATCGCGGTCGATTGACGGATTGATCACTTCAAGTGTGCGGGGCCGTTTCTTCGGACCGAAATAGCATTGTGGCTGACCTTCGGTCATCGACATGCAACCCAGAAGAAGAACCGGGATCGGGGGATAGGCATCAACCGACACCCGGTCAATCAACGTCATCACCGGCCCATTGGCACCGCTCAACTGGAGGCCGCTTGCCTGGAGTTGCGGGTTGTCCTTGTAGAGCGAGTGCTGTCTGGTGATCCTGACATTCGGTCTGGCCGGTTTTCCGGGAACGGTCACAACACAGACCGCGCCGAATATGCCCGGCGAAACATCCGCCCAGCTACCCGGCACAGTCTTGATGAAATCGGCAACGATGCTGCAGTCATCGCCATTCAACGCGCTGATCTGCGCAAACTCTTTTTCGAACAAGCTCTGCTTTTCATCGTAGGCTGTTGCAATCGCATTCAAGCGGACGAAGCGCTGTGCGTCCGGCAACACAAGGTCATGCGCGCTCGGATCAAACGCGGCGATTGTCATTGGATTTTGCGCAGCGATCTCGTCGCGAATACGACGAAGATCCAGCTGGTCGAAAACCACCAGACCATAATACCAGACGAGCGCACCAACCGGCAAAACGAGAAAAGCAATATGCAACCGTCGGATCAGCACATCGAGGAAGACGGCAAGCAGGCCCAGTGCAGCCAAAGTGCCAAGGATGAATGGCATGAGCAAGATGAAGACGGCGCCGACAAATGGAACCAGGGCTCCCACCAGGCAAATGCCGCACAAGATGAACCAGCAGAGGAAGAAACTAAATCTCATCAGCAAAACCTCGCAAAGGCACCGACCGATCAACCATTGATTGATTGATTGATTGATCATCCAGCCTAACCAAATATGTGCAAAGCTTTGTGGTTTCTAACCGCCTTCAAGTGCGTCTTGCGCTCACTGTTTCGCCAGGTGCTGCCCCATCTGGCGCCGCCGCGACGACCGGGTCACCGACCGCTGAAATCCCTCAGCGCCTTTGGCGACACGCGTTTCCATATGCCGACCAGCAATAGCAGCGCCAGGACGGCACCCAGGGCAAACGGGGCGGCCAGCGCCTGGCTGCGCGGCATGAAGCCCTCGGCGATGGTGACGCTCAGGCCGGAGATGATCAGGCCGAGCGGCATGGTGCCGAGGCCGAAGAAACGGTAGACGCTGTTGACCCGGCCGAGCAGATGCGGCGGGATCATGCGCTGGCGCAGCGACACGGTGATGATGTTCCAGATCATGCCGGTGAGGCTGGCGAGCATCAGTGCAAGCCAGACGGCGACAAAATACGGCAAGAGCAGCGTGACCAGCGCCTGCAAGAGGCACGCAGCGATGGCAAGCCGCAGGCAGGCGGATGCGCCGAGGCGGCGGATAACGCGTTCGCCAAACAGGCCGCCGAGCAGGCCGCCGGCGGCGGCACCGGTGAGCAGCAGGCCATATTGCGTCGAATTGAGGCCCATGACCTCCTGGGCATACAGAACAAGCCCGATCAGCAGCATGTTTTCCACCGCATTGAAGGCGCCGAGACCGATCGCCAGATCGCGCAGCAGCGGGTGGCGGAAGAGATAGGCGGCACCTTCACGCATTTCCGTAACCCAGTGGCGCGGCGCGGCCCGTTCGGCGCGAAAGCGGCCGGGGATCGAGAGGACCAGCATGCCGGCAAAGGCGAAAGCCAGGCCATAGAGGCCGAAGGCGAGCGGCAAAGCGAGGCCGATCAGCAGGCCGGCGAGCGGCGGGCCGATCATCATGTTCATCAGCACTTCGAGGCTGCCCATACGACCGTTCGCCGTTTCCAGCCGCTCCAAGGGCACGATCGCCGGCATCAGGGTGACGGCGCAATTATCGCGTAGCACTTCGGCAAAACCAACCAACAGGGCAGCTACGAGCAGCAGCCAGTAAAGCGGGGCTGTCGGGAAGTCGGATATCGGGTCTTGCGGCAGCAGGCCGGGGAGCAAAAGCGCTGCGGCCAGCATTATCAGGACCGCAAAACGGGCGAAATCCATGGCGACCACCAGCTTGCGGCGGTCCAGCCGGTCGGTGATGACGCCGGACGGCAAAGCGAAGAGGAACCATGGCAGTTTCTGGGCTGCGGCCACCATCGAGATTGCCAGCGGATCGCGGGTGATCAGCGAGGCGAGCCACGGCCAGGCGACGATGCCGACGCCATCGGCGAGATTGGCCAGTCCGCTCGACAGCCAGAGACGATAAAAGCTGGCGCCGAGCTTACGTTGTGGCGTGACATGCTGGTTCATGACGATTCCTTTTGCAACCGCAACGGAGCATTGGCGATGCGGCTTGGCAAGCCGTGAAAAGGCAGGGAAATGCGGCAAGCGGGCGGTCGGCACACCATCAGTTGCCGTCTTGATGACTGACGAGAAAACGCCCAGATTGGGGGCTGAAGGAGATCCGTCATGGCAGAACCGCAACTGTCCGTTCGCAGTTCCCGGGCGCGCGACCTCGCCCACCGGCCGGCGCGGCGGGAAAATTGTTCAATTGCCGATATCGTCGTACGGGCGCTGGAGGCCTATGAGACACGCCAGACCGGACGCGAGTCGGCCGCCGATTTCTATCGCCGGATCAGCGTTGAAGCCGGCCTCGATTTCGTCCTGAGCGATAAGATCCGGGAGGATTACCAACCGCATCAAGGGCCGGAACTTTGATGTTGGGCTGATGAAGGCCCAGCAGCTCGGGCGGCACGGGCTATCATTGGCCGCTCATCGTCCGAATCTATCCGTCCGGCACCGCCCCTCATCCGGCTGCCGCCACCTTCTCCCCGTGAACGGGGAGAAGGACGATTGTGGTCAGGCCTTGCGTCCCCTCGCCCCGCCTGCGGGGAGAGGGTCAGGGTGAGGGGTAAATTCCGAATACTGCGAAGCTTTACCCGCGTTCGGCCAGCGCCTTCAGGCATTGTTCGAATGCGGTCAGGTCGTGGTAGAGGCGGTCGGGGCTGGCGGCGTGGATGGCGATATGGCCGCCGCGGCGGGTGACGCCGCCGTGAAGCATGAGGTTCTCGATCATTTCGAAATCCTCGAGCGAATGGCCGTCAGGGCCGCGCTTGCGGCCGTGTTCGTCGACCGTCAGTTCGGTGCCATACCAGGCTTTGGTGCGGGCGAAATGGCTGTCGGTGACATTGGTATAGGCGGCGACCAGCTTGCCCGAGGCGCACATATAACCGAGTTCGAAGACCGTGCCGGGATCCGCCGCAATGCCGCGAAACGGGGTCAGGTTGGCGATGACGCCATCGGCGGCGTTCATGAAGCCTTCGTCGACGGCGCTGATCTTCAGGCCGAATTCGTGTCTTGTCGGGGCTGGCTCGATCTCGATATCGCCGGGGCAGATCGGCTCGAAGCCATAAGCGCGGGTCAGGGCGGCCTTTGCGTCGAGCACGCCTCTAGCATCGGGCAGGAAGACTTCGGGGCCGGCGAGATAAAGCTTGAGAGGCATGTCAAATCCCTGGGTGATCAAATGATGCGCCAAGGGAACAGCGCGCCCAGGCGAAAGGCAAGGTCGTTGCGCGCTGCGGATGCTGCTTTGCACACTTTGTGACGCGGTGGCCGCAACCTGCGGCGGCGGCCGTCACGCCGCCTTTTTCTGCCGGCGCCAGTCGCTCGGGCTTATGCCGGTGACACGGAGGAATTCGCGGTTGAAATTGGACTTGGTCATGAAGCCGGCGTCGAAGACGATACGGGTGACCGGCAGATCGGTTTGAGACAAAAGCCGGCAGGCCTCGGTGATGCGGTGATTGTTGACATAATGCGAGACGCTGATGCCGTGGACGCGATTGACCGCCTGGGAGACGCTGCGGGCCGGAAGGCTCATGCGGCGGGCAATCCGTGCCAGGTTCAGGCCGGTATCGGCATAGAGGCGGCGTTCGGACATCAGCCGATCGAGATCGGCGGCGACCTGCTGGTCTTCCCCGGAGGCCAATGCAACCGCCCCTGCCCCGCCAATCACCGGCATTCGACCGTCGCGCGTGCTGACATCCGGCGCCGGTGTCTCATTGTCGAGGTCTTCGTCGCCAGCCTCTTCCGAGCCGACTGCGACGGCGGCGATGCCGAGCAGCAAAAGAATGGCGGTCGTTGAGGCCGAAACGACCAGAGCGGAATACTGGCCGCCGCTCCACAGCATGTCGAGGCTGATGGCGACATCGGTTGCGGCCGAGCCGATCAACACCAGACCGGTCAGCTGCAGCGAGCGGTAGGAGCGCAGCGTGCCGTCGAGCCTGGCTGCGACAAGGCCATCGGGGCCGAGCCGGGCGAGCCACAGCAGCGCCAGGCCATAAAACAGGAACTCCGCGATGATCAGCAGGTCGAGCAGATCGCGCCAGGCCAGCATCATGAGCATCAGCGCGGCCGTGGGCACGAGATGCGGCCAGTCCCGCCATGACAGTCCGCGCTCTTCGCGGGCGAGATCGCGGAAGGCCAGATAAGACAGCGGCGGCACAAGGCTTGCCAGCGTCGAGAGCAGCGGCAGGATGGCGATGATGCCATACCCCCAGCGCAGGCCCACCAGCACGGTCTGGACGATATAGACGGCGATCAGCAGCAGGAAGAGGCCATTGGCGGCAAAGGTGTCGCGGCCGCGCAGCAGCAGGCGGACGAGAAACACTGCCAGATAGAGCGAGACGAGAAAGGAGAGCGGAACGAGGATCATCGGCGTCTTGCAAGCGAAATTGTGTGGACTGGGCGAACCGGGATCCATGGCGGAGCGCGGCCCGATGCGGGGCAATGCCCGATGCATGGCACATCATGACCTCAAACGCGATGCGCTTCGACCTGAAACGCGATCAAGGTCGCGATGGAGGAAGAGGAGCGGCACGGTCGGGGCTCAAACCACGGCCCGTCGCGGCCCAACCAGGAGCCTGCCCGATGAAACGCAGAACCATTCTTCTCTCCGTTGCCGGCGTGATCGTCGCCATCCTCGCCATCGACGGCGGCGTGTCGCTGATCAGCGCCAGCGACAGCCGGTCCGGCCCGCTCGACCTTTCCGGCGTCAAGAAAGTCCATGTGACCGGCACGGCGAGCGAGATCAGCATCAACGCCGATGCCGAGATGCCGCAGGTTGCCGAACTGTCCGGCGAACGGCATGGCTGGGGCGCCCTTTGGCATTCGAGCTGGTTTTCCAACTCCTGCCCGGCCGAAGGCACGATGCTGCGCGACGGCGACACGCTGACGGTCGATGTCGGCCGCGGTGGCCGTTTCTTCGACTGGAGCGATTGCACCATGACGCTGACGGCCAATGTTCAACCCGGCGCCACTGTTACCATCGACCAGCGGGCGGCGCGGACACGGCTCGACGGCGAATTCTCGGCGCTCGACATCCGCAGCGATGCCGGCGATATCGCCTTTACCGGCCATGCCGCATCGATTGCGGTTTCGGGGGCAGCACTTCGGGCACGGCTGACCTTCGAACGGGTGATGCAGAATGAGGCGATCGCCATTTCCGGCACGATGCTCGATGCGACCGTACGTTTCCTGCAGCCAACACCGATCAGCTATCTGGTCGAGACGGTCGCCTCCTATGTCGACAGTGCGCTGCCGAACACGCCGGGCGCCAGGCCCTCGATCACCATTCGCGGCGAGATGGCGCGGGTGCGGATCGAATAACGGGAGAGATCTGGATCCCTCGCGTGACACGAGGGAACAAAGCGCATGGAGCGCGCCGAAATTTCGGAGTATTGTCTGGGAAACCGGGGCGCCAGGGAGGGGTCGGCATGAACCAGAGCGAGTTTCACCGCCAGCCGGACACGCTTGCCGCACCCTCGGCCCATCCGCTTGCCCAGCCTTCGTCCGCCCTGTCCGAAGCCTTGTCGGGCGCCCTGCCCGCAGGTGCGTCCGAACCCGCCCGTTCGCCAGCGATCCCGCGCAGTCCAGGCTTCGACGAGACCGTGAAGCTGGCGCGCGAAGGCTATGGCTTCCTGTCGCAGCGCTTCCGGTCGATGAACAGCCAGATCTTCCGCACGCGGCTTATGCTGCGCGACGTTATCTGCCTGACCGGGCCGGATGCGGCCCGGCTGATCTATGACGACGACCGGCTGACCCGGGTCGGCGCCATGCCGCAGATGGTGTTGCGGCTGATTGCGGGCAAAGGCAGCGTGCAGCAGCTCGACGGCCCGGTGCACCGGCACCGCAAGGCGATGTTCGTGCGCATGCTGGTCGAGGACCGCACCGGCATCGACCGGCTGGTGGCGATCTTCCGGCGCAATTTCATCGAACGGGTGCCGGACTGGATCCGCTGGGGAGCCGTGCCGCTCGGCGCAGAGCTGGACCTGATCCTGATCCGCACGGCGCTTGCCTGGACGCATGCGCCGATCGATGCAGACGAGATCGACAGGGACGACGTGCTTCTGGCGGAACTGGCCGAACAGGCCGGCCATTTCGGGCCGCGCCGCCTGCCCCTGCCTCGCCGGAGCTCGGCCCTCGAACGGCGGCTGAAGACCGCCTTTCGCCAGATCCGCCGGGGCCGCCAAGCGCCGCTGCCGGGAACGCCGATGGCGATGATCGCCGGCTACCTCGACCCACAGGGACGGCCGCTGTCGCCGGCTGTCGCGGCGGGCGAACTGATCAACCTGCTCGGGCCGATCGCGTCGCTCGGGCGCTATATCCTGTTTGCCGCCGTCGAACTGGAGCGGCACGGCGAATGGCGGGAAATCCTGCGCGTGCCGGACGACCGGCTGCTGACCGATTTTGCCGAAGAAGTACGGCGCTGCGTGCCGTTCTATCCGTTTGTCGGTGCCGTGGCCCGCACCAGCTTCGACTGGAACGGCTACCAGATCCGGCGCGGACAATGGCTGCTTTTCGACCTCTACGGCACCTGCCATGACGAGGCGGCGTTTCACAATGCCGGCGAGTTCCGGCCGCTGCGCGAATTGCGCCACGGGCCGGACGACTACAGCTTCGTTGCGCAAGGCGCCGGATCGGTGAAGGACGGCCATCGCTGTCCCGGCGAAGAGGCGACGCTTTCGATCATCAAGGAAGGCGTGCGGCTTTTGACCACGGCGATCGACTACGACATGCCGACGGAACAGGATGTGTCGGTTTCGCTGTCGGACATGCCATGCCGGCCGAAGGACGGCGTGGTGATTTCAGGCGTGCGCTGGCAGGAGATGGCGGCGGGATGAGTGGGGGTTCAGACGTATCTTTGGTCCCCACCTGAGGCCGCCGGCGGGTTAACTTGCCGGAACGGCAAGAAAACATTACATTTGGACGGCAAACGGGCGCGTGCGCCCACGCTCGGCAAGGAACACGGTGATGAGCAATCCGGCAAAGGGCATGCAACACGACGACAAGATCGCCAGCGATGACACGAAGAAGGTGCTCGCCCGGCGACCTGTGGTTTTGGCTCGACCGAATGCTGAAAAAATCGATGCGACGGAGTTTGCCAGGAAATTCCATGAGGACCATCCCGATCTGATGGCCGAACTTGCCAAGTAGCGAGCCCGTATGGGTGACTGCTGACGACGTCATGGCGCTCAATCGCCATGCGGTTCAATTTACTGGCGAAAACTACGCTCTGCTTTTCCCTGACCGTCTGCAGAGCGCCGTAAAACGAGCAAAAAACCAGTTTCGCTATGCGGGACTTGAAGACCTTTTTCTTCTGACAGTTCACTGCATGTACGCAGTGTCAAAGGCACATGCCTTTGAGCAAGGCAACAAACGTGCGGCGTTTCAAGCCGGCATGCTCTTTCTTCACCAGAACGGATACGAACTCCGCGCTCCCAAGCATCTCCATCAGTATCTTGCCGCCCAGTTCGCCGATCTGTCTGCGGATCTACTAACAGTGTCGGACTATACGGCAATCATCGACCCCTACATCGAACCAATAGAGCACTAGCCTCGCTCAGACCCTGAGCTCCATCATCGCCAGATCGAGCCAGCGGCCGAACTTGGTGCCGACTTCGCGGTGGATGCCGACGAGGGTGAAGCCCATGCGTTCGTGCAGGGCGATGGAGGCCTGGTTTTCCGCTTCGATGGCGGCGATCATCACATGGACATTGCCGGTTTTTGCCCTGTCGATCAGGGCTGCCATCAGCCGCCTGCCGATGCCGCCGCCGCGGCAGTCCTTGTCGACATAGACCGAATGCTCGACCGTGTGGCGGTAGCCGTCGAAGGCGCGCCAGTCGCCGTAGGAGGCGTAACCGGCGACTTTGCCGTCACGCTCGGCAACCAGAACCGGATAACCCTTGGCACGGCGCAGTTCCAGCCAGACGCGGCGGTTGTCGACGTCGATCAGCACCTCGTTCCAGATCGCCGTCGTGTGTTCGACGGCGTGATTGTAGATATCGCGGATTGCGGGCAGATCGGCTTCGGTGGCGTCGCGGATGATGAGGTCGGTCATGGATGCTCTTGCGGGTGCTCTATGGGGGTGCCGGGACGGGCGAGACGCCGACGGGGCTTGCCATGGCGGCGAAGGCGACGGTAACTATCGTCTGATCCTTGCAGGGCTTTCCGTCAAGGCATGAGGAGTTTGCATTTGCCCGGTTTCATCAATGCCCTGTGCATACGCTATTTTTTCGTCGCCCTGGCGATGACCGTCGCCCTGGTGATCATCACCTTTCTTCTGGTCCATTACGGCGTGGTCGACGACATCGGCGCCAGCGGCAATGTCGGCATTCTGGCCGGCAGCGGCATCTGGGCCGGGACATATTTCCGCAAGGAGCATGGGCGCGTCGCAAGCTGGGGCGAGAGCTGGCAGTTCGCCGGCATCCTGACCGTGGTGCAGGCGCTGCTGACGGTCCTGCTGTTCGGCGTGTTCACCGCAGTGGGCGGCATCCCACTTTCAAGCATTGTCGGCTTCTTCACCGAGATGACCGTGCTGTCGCTGCTCGCGGTTGCCGCCCTAGGCCTTGCGATCTGCTGGATACCGACGGCGCTGTTTTTCCGCATGGGATCCAAGCAGGCGCCGAAACAGAAGAAAGCCTGACGATAGTCCGATCCGCCTGGCCCCTTACCGACAGTTCACGCGATCGCGGTAAACACCGCCGAATAATGAACCACGGCGGCAGTGACGACGAAGCCGTGCCAGATGGCATTCTGGAAGCGCAGGCGTTCCCAGACGTGGAAGATGACGCCGGCGGAATAGATGCAGCCGCCGATGATGATCAGGGTCAGCGTGATGCCGGGGATGATTTCGGAAATTGGTCCCATGGCCAGCGCGCCGCTCCAGCCCATGGCGAGATAGAGCAGGATGGCGAGCCTATCGTAGCGGCCGGGATAGCGGAATTTCAGCCAGATGCCGAGGGCGGCCGTCAGCCAGATACCGACCAGAAGTGCAAGGATCATCGGCTGGTCGGCGCCTTGGACGAGAAAGGGCGTGTAGGTCGAGGCGATCAGGATGAAGATCGCCGAATGGTCGAAGCGGCGCAGGATCCACTTGATGCGCGAATGCGGCCACATATTGTAGGTGAACGAGACGCCGAGCGCGACGATCAGGCCGAGGCCGTAGATCCACGATGCGGCGATGTCGGCATAGCCGGAATAGACCGTCGCATAGAAGATCAGCGCCGTGGCGCCGACCAGCGCGAAGACGACGCCGATGCCATGGATGACACCATCGGCGACCAGCTCGTGCAGGTCGTAAGGCCGGCCGAACTTGAAGCTCTCGCCGGTTGCGTCAGCCGTCCGTTCGGGGGGCGTTTCCATGCTCGTTTCGATCGTCATTTCCGTGGTCAATTCGGGGCTCATCAAGGCGGCCTTTCCTGCACGCACCGGCTGCAACGCAGCTGACGGAATGATGGCGGAATTCGTCGTTTAGCGCAAGCTTTGATGCAGTGCGCCGCAGCATGGCGCTTGCGCGGCTCCAGCCTTTCTCCTACCAGTTGATGGTTAGGCAATGACGTTTTACTGGTCGTTTTCAGGATGATTTTGGAGCAGGTTTCGATGCGGTTCACCATTCTGGCGACCTTTGCGGCGCTGATGACCTATTGCTGGTTCATGATCAAGGTGGCGCGGGCGCGCAAGCAGTTCGGCGTGGAAGCGCCGAAGACCTCCGGCAACCAGAACTTTGAGCGGATCTTCCGGGTGCAGCAGAACACCGTCGAGCAGCTTGTGCTGTTCCTGCCGGCGCTGTGGATCTTCGGCACCTATGTCTCGGACCAGCTCGCCGGCCTTCTCGGTCTCGGCTGGACGGCGGCGCGGGCGCTCTATGCGGCGGAATATTACACTGATGCGAAGAAGCGCGGACCGGGAGCGGCACTGACGACGCTGATCGGGCTGGTGCTGCTGGTCGGCGGCACGATCGGGGCGCTGGTGAAGATGGGGTGATGTGGAGGGCGGAAAAAATGCCACTTTGTGATGGCTGACGATCACAAAGCCTGAAACAGGCGGCCTGAAACAGGCGGCCTGGAACAGGCGGGCGGTCATCGACCACCCGCCCCTGCGCATTTCACCCGCAATCAAAGGCGCGCTTCCAGAACCATGTTGAACGGCGTTTCGGCCGAGCGCCGGACCCTGGAGAAGCCACCTTCGTTCAGTATCTGCGTCAACTTTCGCTCTCCTGCCTGTGCCCCCAATGCCGCCCCCACCTCCTGGCCCAGGGACGCCGGGACGCAGGTATTGGCCGATGCGGCATAGAAGATCCGCCCGATCGGATTGAGGTTGTCTGCGAGCGTATCGCCGGCCATCGGCTCGACCAGCATCAGCACACCATCCGGCTTCAAGGACTTGCCAATGTGGCGTGCGGCGCCGACGGGGTCGCCCATGTCGTGAAGCGCGTCGAACATGGTGACGAGATCGAAGCCAGAGCCCTGAAAGTCTTGTGCGCGTGCAGTCTCGAACTGCACATTGGCCAATGCTTTGGCGTGCCGCTTCGCATGGTCGATGGACGGGGCGTGGAAGTCGATGCCGACAAAGTGCGAGTTCGGAAACGCTTCGGCCATGATCAGGGTCGATGAACCGAAACCGCAGCCGACATCCGCCACCAGCGCTCCGCGCTCCAGCTTGTCGATGACGCCATCGAGCGAGGGGAGCCAGTTGGCAACAAGATTGGCCTTGTAGCCCGGCCGGAAGAAGCGGTCTGTGCCGCAGAACATGCAATTGCAGCGATCCGTCCACGACACGCCGCCGCCATGGCGAAATGCATGCGCTAGCTTGGGGCGATCCGCATACACGGCCTCCAGCGCCTGGAACCCGCCGATCATGTTGACAGGGCTGTCATCGACGGCAAAGACCGCCGCCTGTTCCGGCGAGAGGGCAAATTTTGCCGTGGCCGCATCGTAGGTCACGAAGCCGGATGCCGCCTGCGCCGCCAGCCATTCCCGCACATAGCGCTCCTTCGTGTCGGTGGCCGCCGCCAGTTCGGCTGCCGAGAGCTGTCCCTTGCCGGCCAGCGCCCGGTAGAGGCCCAATTCGTCGCCAATCGTCACCAGGGCAGCATTCTGCGCCGCGCCAAGCTCATTCACCATGACGCCCAGCAAGGCGTTCAGTTTGTCGAAATTCAATTCCATCGTCTTTGGTTCCTGTCGTATCGGACTGCAGAATGCCGCCCGTTCGGCCGGAGTTTTAGGCGTTGCCTATGCCCCTCAACAGAGGCAGAATGGCCGCTATGGAGCCGATCAAGCCACAACTCGCGAACGCAAAGCCTCCCTTGCGGGTCAGCATCGTGACGTTTCCGGAATGTGATCCATCCATCCTCTACGGCATTTTCGATACGCTCTGGATTGCCGGCGCGCACTGGAAGAGCAATTCGAACGAGCCGACCAGCGAGGTACTGTTTGCGCCGCGCCTTGTGGCGGCTGACCCCGGCCCACTGACCCTGATCACCGGGGTTACGATCATGCCGCATGTCACCCTGGACGAGGTTGACGACACGGACTATGTGCTCGTTCCGAATGTCGTCGTCGATACGCCGGAAACGATCCGCGCCCTGGATCGTCGACTGCTGGACTGGATCGTCAGGATGCATCGGCAGGGCGCACGGCTGCTGGCGGCCTGTGGCGGATCGATCGTGCTGGCCGAAGCGGGTTTGCTGGACGGGCAGTCGGCAACAACGCACTGGATGTATGCGCCGCTGTTTCGTCGAGAATATCCGAAAGTGGAGCTCAAGGAGGAGCGCATCCTGGTCCAGACCGGTGCCGGACACTCCATCGTCTGCTCGGGGGGCGCCTCGTCCTGGCAGGATCTGACCCTCTATCTGATTGCCAGGCACGCCGGCACGGCGGAGGCTATCCGGATTTCCAAGCTGTTCCTCTACCAGTGGCATCGCGACGGCCAGCTTCCCTATGCCTCGATGATCGCCAATATCAGCCATGGCGACGCCGTCATCGAGAAATGCCAGGCCTATGCGCCCGACCATTATCAGTCCGCCGCCATCCTGGCCGAATTGCTGCAACTATCCGGCCTGCCAAAGCGGTCGTTCGATCGACGGTTCAAGAAGGCGACGGGCTTTTCACCGCTGGAATATATCCAATGCCTGCGGATCGAGGAAGCAAAGCAGATGCTCGAACTCGAGGATCGGCCGATCGAGGAGATCGCCTGCGATGTCGGATATTCGGACCTTGCTTCCTTTCGCCGTCTGTTTCGCAAGATCGCCGGGTTGACCCCTGGTGAGTATCGCCGGCGCTTTCGGCTGCCCCCGACCGTCGAGGCGGCCATTCGACATTCGGGTGATGGGCGCGGTTAGAATGATTGGGTGGCGAGAATGGGGGGCGCATGAAGGGTATTGCATTTTACAATACAAACTGCGACATTGATCTCTCATCAGGAGTGATGTCATGTCCCGCTCGACCGATCGCAAAGACCATCCGATTTCCATGCGTCTGCCGGACGCGGATGTGGCGATGATCGATCGTGCTGCGGCACTGAAGGGACGTTCGCGCACCGATTTCGTGCGCGAGGCTGCCGTTCGGGCCGCAGAAGAAGCAGTCATGGAGCAGCAATTGGTCCGCATGACGGAAGACGGATTTGCCGAGTTCATGGCGCTACTCTCCGCCCCGGTGGAGATCCCTGTCGGGATGGTTGAGGTGTTGCGTCGGTCGCCCCCCTGGGAAGCGGGTTTTCAACCGAAGGGCTGAGCATGGCGCTTTCCGCTCCCGAGCCGCTGCATGAGGGCCATGACCTGAGCCGCTTTTCCTGCGGCAAGCCCGCCCTCGACACTTGGCTGAAGACACGGGCACGCGGCAATCAGGAGAACGGTTTCACCGTTGTCATCGTGGTGCATGAAGAGGGACGGGTCGCCGGCTATTACGGGCTCTCGCCGACGGCGGCCCTTCCGGCCGGCCTGCCGCGCGCCATCCGCACCGGCCAGCCTCCCAATCCGGTGCCCTGCCTGCTTCTCGGGCAGCTCGCCGTCGACCAGTCCTATGCCGGATACGGGATAGGCACCGGTCTGCTCAAGCACGCCCTTTCCCGCTGCGTTCAGGGGGCATCCCTTGTCGGCGGGCGGGCGCTGATCGTGCATGCGATCGACGAGGAGGCGCGGCTGTTCTGGATCCGACGCGGGTTTATGCCTTCAAAGGATGATCCCTTCAGGCTGCTGCGACCGATATCGCATATCGCCGCTGCGCTGGCGGAGGCATCACGGAATTCCGGCTAAGGTTTGGCCAAACACGCTTTGGCGCAGGTCTCTTCCGCAATGCGAATCCTGGCGCAACCGCCGCCGTCTCAAGGAATGCAGTTTCGATCGAACTGGCGCGAGCCGGGCGCACATACGCCGGGTGGACTGCTGGGTTGTTCCCAGAGTCTGCCGTGAGGTCTGCACCAAGGGCGCCGAGGGACGACTTCCAAGTATAGCAAGAGAGGAGTCATTCGATGCCTATCCCCCAAAGCGCTCGACCATGGTGACATATACCTTAACGGCAATGCACGCACCGCCTCAACGCAAACGAGGGGGCTTTCGCCCCCTCGCCTGTCTTGCCTCATTGGTCCGCAGCGATCACGCCGTCTGCATGGCGCCCGGTCCCGGGACTGCACCGGGAGGGCATTTGCCGAGGATGATCATGCCGAGCACTTCGTCCTTGGTGACATCCTGGGTGCGCGCATGGCCCACCACGCGGCCGTTCTTCATGACGAAGACGCGGTCGGCGAGGTCGAAGACGTCGTGGATGTCGTGGCTGATCAGGAAGATGCCGATGCCTTCCTTCTTCAGCTGGATGATCAGTTCGCCGACCTGGGCGGTTTCCTGCGGACCCAAGGCTGCCGTCGGCTCGTCCATGATCAGGATGCGGGCGTCGAACAGGATGGCACGGGCAATCGCCACCGACTGGCGCTGGCCACCGGAGAGCGCCTTGACCGGTTCCTTGAAGCGCTGGAAGTTGGGGTTCAGACGCCCCATGACTTCGCGGGCCTTGGCCTCCATCGCGACATCGTCCAGCGTGCCCCAGGGGGTGCGCAGTTCGCGGCCGAGATAGAGATTGGCGGCGGCATCGACATTGTCGGCGACGGCAAGCGTCTGGTAGATCGTCTCGATGCCGTATTTCTTCGCATCACGCGGATTGCCGATGTCGACGAAATCGCCGTTGATCAGGATATCGCCGTTGTCGCGCTTGTAGGCGCCCGACAGGATCTTGATCAGCGTCGACTTGCCGGCGCCGTTGTGGCCGAGCAGCGCCACGACTTCACCGGGGAAGAGGTCGACGGAGGCATCGTCCACGGCATGAATGCCGCCGAAGGAGATGGAAACATTGCGCATTTCCACCAGTGGGGTGCGGTCTTCTGTCATTGGTTCAACTCCCCTTACTTGGCGCGAGCGCGGTAGACGGTGTCGAGCCAGACCGCGACGACGAGCACAATGCCGATGACAATGCTCTGGAGCGGTGTGTCGAGACCGAGCAGGACCATGCCCGAATTCAAGGATTGCATGACGACGGCGCCGAGCATGGCACCGGCAATGGTGCCGACACCGCCGGCGAGCGACGTGCCGCCGATGACGGCCGCGGCGATCGTATAGAGTTCGTCGAGCGTGCCCTGCGCATTGGTCGCGGCGTTGAGGCGGGCGGTCGAGATGGCTGCGGCGACAGCGCAGAGTGCCCCCATCAGCGCAAACATCTTGACGGTGACCCACTTGACCTTGATGCCGGCGAGTTCGGCGGCTTCCGGGTTTCCGCCGATGGCGAAGACGTAACGGCCGAAACGGGTGCGGTTGGTGATGAAGGCCATGAACATGGCGATGCCGATGGCGATCAGGACCGGGATGGCGATGCCGAGACCGATCTGCAGGCCACCTTCCGGCCAGGCGATGCCATTGGCCGCAGCATATTTCTTCGCCAGATTGACCGGCATGTAATAGCTGTTCGCGACCCAGACAGCGCCGAGGATGGCGGCGCAGCCGGAGGCAACGAGGAAATACTCGGCCCACAGCGGGCGCAGCGGGAAGCCGAAGCGGCGGCGCTGCTTGCGGGTGTTCAAGATCGACAGGACGATCAGAACGCAGGCGACCACGCCGACGATCCAGCTGGCTGTGACGCCGATCGAGCCATCCGCGCCACCGCCCATCAGGCGGTAAGTGGTGTCCATCGGGGCGACGGTTGCGCCTGATGTGACCATCCACGCAGCACCACGCCAGACGAGCAGGCCGCCGAGCGTGACGATGAAGGCGGGCACGCCGAGAAAGGCGATGATCGCGCCATGGAAGGCGCCGATCGCCGTGCCGACCGCGATGCCGGCAGACAGCGCGATCACCCACATCAGCGGATGTTCGAAACCAATGATCGGCGGCAGGATACGGGCCTGCAGCACGGCCATGATCATGCCGACAAAGCCGAGGATCGAGCCGACCGAGAGGTCGATATTGCGGGTGACGATGACCAGCACCATGCCGGTGGCCATGACCGAGACGGAGGCCGCCTGGACCGAGAGGTTCCAGAGGTTTCGCGAGGTGAGGAACAGGCCGTTCGACAGGACGTCGAAGCCGATCCAGATGATCCCGAGCGCGATCACCATGCCGAGCAGGCGCGTGTCAATTTCGGTGGCTTGAAAGAAGCGTTTTACCGCTGAAACATTGGATGCCCGGGCTGCGGGCGCAGGCGTGGCAAGGCTTTGATCCGCCATACAGATATCTCCCCAGTCGTTTACGGCTTGCGACCTTTTCCGCATCGTTGCGTGCGGTGCCGACCGGTGGCCGGCGATTCGGATCGGACGCTTCCTGCAGTGAACAAGGACCCGCACCGGCCTGAATGGACGTCCGGGTGTCGGACTGGCCAAATGGCGATTGTCGCGTGCACGGTCCTGCTGCTTGAAGTTCCCGATCAGCCGAAACGCCGCAGCAACAAGGCTGCGGCGTTTGCGGCTCAAGCTCGGTGGTCAGTTAAACCAAAGCACTCAGTTGCAGGCTGCGACAGAACCGGCAGCAACGCTCTGGCAAGCTTCTTCCTTGGAGATCCAGCCAGCGTCGATGACGACGTTGAGGTTGTCCTTGGTGATCGGCTGCGGGGCGATGAAGTAGGAGTTCATCTCGAGACCCTTCGGGCCACCAGCGAACTTCACGGCGCCTTCAACGGCATCCATCGCGGTACCGGCTGCGAGGGCCGAAGCGATTTCGCCGGCCTTCTTGCCGAGTTCGCGGCTGTCCTTCCAGACAGACACGGTCTGGGTGCCAAGAGCGACGCGGTTCAGCGCTGCCTTGTCGCCGTCCTGACCGGACACCGGAACAGAACCGGCCATACCCTGGGCTTCAAGCGCTGCGACCACACCGCCGGCCATGCCGTCGTTGGACGATACAACGGCGTCAACCGCGTTGTTGTTGGCGGTCAGGAACTGCTCCATGTTCTTCTGGGCAGCTTCCGGCTTCCAGCCGTCCGTGTAGGCTTCGCCGACATTCTTGATCTTGCCGCCGTCGATGGCTTCCTTCAGCACTTCGATCTGGCCGGAATAGAGGAAGTCGGAGTTCGGGTCGGTGGAGGCGCCCTTGATGAAGACGTAATTGCCTTCCGGCTTGACCTTCATGACTTCGCGGGCCTGCATGCGGCCGACTTCCTTGTTGTCGAAGGTGATGTAGAAGGCGTTCTGGTTCTCGATCAAGCGGTCATAACCGACGACCGGGATGCCTTCAGCAACAGCCTTTTCGATGGCCGGGCCGATGGCTTCCGAATCCTGGGCCAGAACGATCAGGGCGTTTGCGCCCTGGGCGATCAGGCTTTCGATGTCGGTCAGCTGCTTGGCGGCAGACGTCTGGGCGTCAGCCGAAATGTACTTGTCGCCACTGGCTTCGAGTGCAGCCTTGATCGCGGCCTCGTCGGTCTTCCAACGCTCTTCCTGGAAGTTGGACCAGGAAACGCCAACGATCATGTCCTTGGCGCTTGCGACGGAATGCAGGCTCACGATGACGGCGGTGCACGCCATCAGCTTCAATACGGATTTCATTTTAAACCTCCCAAGGTGATAGCGGACCGTTGGAAGACCTCCCAACCAAACGACCCGCTGTAAAACTGCCCTTACCCCACGGACCCCCGTCCAATGGTTTTTCTCGACAGTCGAGAAAATAACTGGCAGAAGATTCCCGTGCTGTCAACTGAGGCCTGTCCCGGCTTGCAATGCAGCCGACCAAATGCTTTGGGAGGAGCATGCGGTGGATAGACAAAAACCGGCCTCAAGGCCCATGCTGAGCAAGTCCAGCCAGAAGACCAGCAACGAAAGCGTGCGCCAGCAGAACAGCGGGCTGGTGCTGCAGGCGCTGCGGCACGACGGGCCGCTGGCCCATACCGACCTGTCGGCATCGACCGGGCTTTCATCGGCGACCGTTTCGGCAATTACCGCAGAGCTTGAGAAAACCGGCCTAATCGAGCGGCGGGAAGTCGCCAATGTCGGCCATCGCGGCCGGCCGCGCGTGCTGTTCAACCGGCGACGCGACGCCGCCCATGTGATTGCCGTGCGCATATCATCGCATGCCGTGCAGTATTCGCTGGCCGACTATCGCGGCACGCTGATCGACCGGATCGAAGAGCAGCGCGATCATGGCGCAACCACGAGCCAGGCCTTTCTCAACGGCTTTCGCGCCGCGATCGAGCGGCTGATCCTGCGCTCGCGTCTGGCGGAAGACGCGGTGATGACGATCTCGATCAGCAGCAAGGGCATAGCCGATCGCGATGGCGCGAAACTGCTGTGGTCGCCGATCTTCGGCTACGAATCGCTCGATTTCGAAAGCGCGCTGTCCGGCCTGTCGCACTCTGGCCTGTCGCACTCCGGTGTGTTGCGCGGGGGCAGCATCCGGCTGTTCAACGAGAGCCTGCTGGTCACCCATGCGCTGCTGCTTCGGCTGGAAAAGACGCGTGAAACACCCCTGCCCGCGTTGGCGACGCTGTCGCTCGGTCATTCGATCGGGCTGGGGGTTGCGCTGCGCGACCGCAGCGGGCTGGTGCGTGTCGTGGCACCGAATTTCGGCCATATGCTGCATGCAGCCGACGGCAAGCTCTGCCGCTGCGGCGCATATGGCTGCGTCGAGGCGTCCGCCGGTTTCTACGGCATCCTGCGCGCCGCCTTCGAAGTGCCGCCGGATACGATCCCGGCGAAATTCGTGCCGCTCGCAGAAATGGAAAAGATTGCCAGCCGCGCCCGCCAGGGACACCGGGTTTCGGAATATGCCTTTCGCCAGGCGGGTCTTGCGCTCGGCCAGAGCCTGTCGCGCATGCTCAGCCTTGCCGAGGAAACCATGCCGATCGCGATTACCGGCCCCGGCACGCGGTTCATGGACCTGCTGATGCGCGGACTGACCGAGGGGCTTGGCCAATCCCAGCATGTCCGGGTGCATGGCGCGCCGGAAATCCTGATCATCACCGAGGAAGAGACGCTGGTCTTCGAGGGCCATGTCGACCGGGCGTTGACCGAGATCGACCAGGATCTTGGCGGATGATATCGCGGTTTTCGGGCGGATCTCGCGCCTGTCTCGACACGAAGCTATAGTGCCGGCAAAGGGAGTATCGCCATGGCCTGGTCGGCTGAACAATATCTGAAGTTCGAGAATGAGCGCACCCGCCCGGCGAGCGATCTGCTGGCGCAGGTGCCGCTTGGCACGGCGGCGCGCGTGATCGATCTCGGCTGCGGGCCGGGCAATTCGACCGAATTGCTGGTCGAGCGCTTCGGTGTGGATGCCGTGAGCGGCCTCGACAGCGACCGCGACATGCTCGACAAGGCGCGGGCACGGCTGCCGCACACCCGCTTTGATGCGGCCGATCTCAGCCAATGGCAACCGCCGGCCGACGCCGATCTGCTTTATGCCAATGCGGTGCTGCAATGGATCCCGGATCATCTGGCGCTGATGCAGCAATGGCTTCAGGCGCTTCGACCCGGCGCCGTTCTTGCCGTGCAGATGCCCGACAATCTCGGAGAACCCACACATTTGCTGATGGAGGAGACCGGTGCAGCCGGGCCCTGGGCGGCACGTTTTGAAGGCTCGCGCCTGCGCCGGGCGCCGCTGCCGCAGCCCGCCCGCTATCTCGAGGCGCTGTCGCCGCTCTGCAGCCGCGTCGATGTCTGGCACACGATCTACAATCACCCGATGGCCGATGCGCAGGCGATCGTCGAATGGGTCAGAGGCACCGGCCTTCGGCCGTATCTGGCAGCCGCCGGCATGGAGCACGAAGCGGCGTTCCTCGCCGACTACACGGCGCGGATCGACCGGGCCTACCCGCCGCTTGCCGACGGGCGGCGGCTGTTGCGTTTTCCGCGGCTGTTCGTCGTCGCCGTCAGGGCATGACATGAAGATGGCGACCGTCGCGGGTGCGGCGGTCCCTTCTCCTCTATGCTAAAGCCAGCCGCGGCGCCTGAAGTAGAGATACGGCAGGACGGCCGAGAGGATCATCAGGCCGATCGCCATCGGATAGCCGATCTGCCATTGCAGTTCCGGCATGGTCTCGAAATTCATGCCGTAGATCGAGGCAACGAGCGTCGGCGGCAGGAAGGCGACAGAAGCGACCGAGAAGATCTTGATGATCTGGTTCTGCTCGAGATTGATCAGGCCCAGCGTCGCGTCGAGGAGGAAATTGATCTTGCCCTGGAGAAACTGGGCGTGATCGCCGAGCGAGACGGCATCGCGCTGTAAGAGCTTGATGCGCTGGCGGGTTTCCTTGGCCACCTTGCGGGCCGGCGTTTCCAGCGCTGCGTGATAGGCGACGAGCCGCGAGATCGACACCAGGCTTTCGCGGGCGGCGGTCAAGAGGTCGCCCTTGCGGCCGATCTGCTCGATTAGCGACTGCAAATCGCGCGTCTTCTTGTTGACCTTGGCGGCCTTGGAACGGAACACCTCGCGCGAAACACCGTCGATCTCGTTGCCGACACGTTCGAGCACGTCGGCGAGACGGTCGATGACCGATTCGAGCAGGCCGAGCATCACCGTTTCGCCATTGGTGCAGACCAGACCATTGGCGCGCTTGGCACGGATGATGAAGGTCTCGAAGGGCTTGGGATCGGCATAACGCACGGTGACCAGGCTTTCACCCTTGAGGATGAAGGTGACCGGCGTCTTGACCGGATCGTCGCCATCGAGGCCGGCAAGGGCCGTCATCGTCATGAACTCGGCACCGTCCTCCTGGTAGAGACGGGCGGAAAGCTCGATCTCCTCCATCTCGTCACGGGTCGGAATGGCGATATCGAGGGCGGCCTCGACCAAGCGGCTTTCGTCCGTTGCCGGATTGAGCAGGTCGAACCAGATGACGGGTGTGGGCTCGGCGGCAGCAGGATCTGCAGACACGATATGATCGGCTTGACGCGAAAAATTGCGCAGCATGGGGCACTCCTTGGCGACCTTGCGGTCACCGAGCGCCTCGACGAGGACTAGATGACCGTTATTCGCGGGCTATCAGACGTCGAACTTCGACTGTCGGGGTTCATCTTCCTGTCCTCGGTTCGGGTGGCATTTGTTGCGGCGCACCCATCAGGGGCAAATGGACCTTGATGGACGTCAAGTCAAGATGGATGTCTCACGCTCTGGCGGCGGCGCATGCGAACAACGCGAACAAGCCGCCGGAATGCTCCGGCGGCTTTCGTCCTGTCTCGATTGATCTGCGGCGATCGGGCCGCCTCAGCGGGCGGTGACGATGACCTCGAGATAGTCACTCGGCATGACCAGGGTTCCGTCCTCGGCCCGGTTGTAGCGGTCGATCACGGCGAGGATGTCGCGCTCGAGCGCGGCGCGCGCTGTATCATCTGGCAGGCTGGCAAAGGCCTTGTGGACCGGGCCATACCAGGTGCGGAAGATATCCAGCCAATGGGCCGGCGAGCGATAGCGGAAGGTGTAGCTGCGCTTGGTGGTTTCGACCCCGGCCGCATCCTCGAACAGTTCCGACAGCCTTGCCCGCGTGCCCCAGAGTGCTGGCGACTTGACGCCGGCCGGTGGCGGCAGATGCCGGCCGAGGGTGGAAAACAGCTGGCCGATGACGCTTTCCGGCGTCCAGTTGGCAAGGCCGATACGGCCGCCGGGCTTGACCACGCGCAGCATCTCGGCCGCAGCCTTGCCCTGATCCGGCGTGAACATCACGCCGAATGTCGACAGAACCACATCGAAACTCCTGTCGGCAAAGGGCAGAGCCTCGGCATCGGCCGTCTGGAAGGCAATGTCGAGACCTTCGGCCCTCGCCCGTGCCTTGGCCTTTTCCAGCAGCGCCGGCACATAGTCCGTCGCGGTGACGTCGCACCAGCGGCGGGCGGCGGCGAGCGTCGCATTGCCATTGCCGGCGGCGACATCGAGCACGCGGCTGCCGGCGTGGAGATCAAGCGCCTCGCACAGGTTTTCGCCGACGATCTGCAGCGTCGTGCCGATTACGGCATAGTCACCGGATGACCAGGCACCCTGCTGGCGCGCCTTGAGGGCGGCAAGATCGGCCACCGGCATCGTTGCACCGGGTGGCATGGGGGCTGCAGATGGCGAGGGATGAACTGAAGATTGGTGGGATGGCATGGCATCTCTCCTTGGATGGATCGGATCACAGGCAGGCTATCAGAGCGCTTGCCTGTTGATGCCAAGGATGCGCCCCGGACCGTGGTCGCGGCCAGTGCAGGAAGTGTAGCGGGCGATACAGGAAGTGTAGTGGTGGGGATGGGCGGCGGCGGTGGGCACCTCTTGTCGGACGATGTGTCAGCGCTCGCGAATGTCACCCTCGGGCTTGTCCCGAGGGTCTGCCGCGTCATGATTGTGACACTGTTTTTATCTGTAAATTCCGGGTTTTGGCTGACCTCGGCAGATGCTCGGCACAAGGCCGAGCATGACGATCCTCGCATGTTCCGCCTGCTTCCGATCACCGGTGTCGCAGTTGTTGCGGACGGAAAACCGCTTACGCACTTTTCCTAGAATTGCTGGGGCAAACCGCAGCATAGGAGCTGCGGACCAGCCAGCGGTCGATGGTGGCGGCGAGCGTGCGATCGCCGATCAGGGCGATGCGTTCGCGGGCGATCTCGGCGTGGTATGTCGAATGACCCATCCAGGCGGCGGTCATGGCGTAGAGATCGGCGCGGATGAAGAGATCGACATTGTAGCGCGGGTCGATCGAGCAGAGATCGACGATTTCTCCCGGCTTGGCGACCAGCCAGAAGCTCTGATCCTCGCGCGCCAAGTCGGGAAAAGTGAACTGGATCACCGACAGCCGGCCCGGCGGCAGGAAACCGGCATCGACCTTGCGGCGGATGTTCCACATCAAAAGCCTCGCATCGAGATGTTCCAGCGACACCTCGGTATCGACATTGCGATGGGCCCATTCGCCGAGCGCGTGGACGATTGGCTCCAGCTCGTTGGCCATGGCGGTGGTGCGGTAGTGGATCTCGGTGCCGTTGAGACTTTCGTGGCGCTCGACCAGGCCGCGCTCCTCCATTTCGCGCAGGCGCTTGGACAGGAGCGTCGGCGAGATTCCGGGCACGCCGCGCTGGATCTCGTTGAAACGGGTCGAGCCGGACCACATTTCGCACAGCAAGAGCATGGTCCAGCGCGGTTCCAGCAATTCGCAGGCCTTGGCCACGGGGCAAAACTGGTGATAGCCGTCATTCGACATTGCCGATCCTCCGCGCAGATCCCTGCCAGAGGAAACTATGAGCCTGTGACACAGGGCCGTCCAGTACAGATAGTGTAGTGACGGGATGGCGCGCTTGGTTCTATAGAGAACGAAACGGGGCTGCCTGCCGGCCCTTCCCTGTTGCGAGACACGCCTTTCGAAAGCCAAAACCATGCACAAGACCTGGACCCAGCCCGTGATCCTCGCCATCGGAGAAGAGGGCGCCGATGTCACCATCGACAGCACGATGGCCGCCTGCTGGGCGCTGATCGAGGATTGGCCGGCGGAAGACGGGAAAGCGCTCGACACGGCCCTGCTGGTCTGTGCGGCGGTGGACGCCGGCAAGAAGACCGACGAGGACGCCCGCAAGGCGTTTATCGCAGCAGCGATCGAGGCCGGGATTGCGATCAAGGGGTGAATACGATGGCCGCCCCTCGGGAAATCGACCGCGAGCGCAACCTCCCACACTGGATGCGCGTAGATCAGGTGGCATGTATATGCACCGATCCCTCGATAAAAACTTATGTCGTAACATGAGTTCACTTGCATCTACTCAGGAGTAATTCAACAGCATTTACTCAACTTGTGGAAAAGCCAAGAATCCGTATCAACTTCTAATAAAATTAGTTTGACGCACGTCAAACGCGAGCGCAGATTTTTCGACATGTCTTAATTGAAAGGGCATGATCGTGATACTGCGACGGATCCTCTTTCTCATCACGCTAGGCCTTGTTGCCGGCTGCACTCCGGCCCTTGGCGACAGAGGTGTCGGGCAGGATCTTTATTCCAGCCAGACACCTGTTGCGACCAACAATATTGCCTCTTACTTCGGCGAACTCTGCAACCAGAGCAATCTGCAGCGCAGCGGCACCTCGGCCAATTGCAGCGACTATTCGATGCTGGTGCAGGCCGGGTTCAACGATATCGACGCGCGATGCGACCACTATCTGGCGTGGATCGACAACAAGCGCGCCCAAGCTGGACGCGTGCATTCCTCACTGGGGGCAATCGGCAGCGCGGCAACCAGCGTGCTGACGATCGCCAGCGCCAGTACGGACACGATTGCCTATGTCGCCCAGGCACTAGGCCTGACCGGTTCGCTTTATGACGCCTTCAACAATTCCATGCTGATGGGGCTGGAAAGCAGCACGATCAAGCGGATCGTCTACGAGCGGCGGCTGGAGTTCCGCCGCCAGTTCGTCCAGGTGAACTTTTCCACAAGTCCAGCCATGGTTTTTGCATTGCGCGGCTATCTGCGGGTCTGCACGCCGCAGACAATCGTGCTCGACGCCAATACCTATGCCTTGGCCGTCGCCTCCGGGATCGCGCCGCAATCGCTGGCCAAGAGCGTGCAACAGGAAGTGGATGCGATCGCTGCAGGTCAGGCGCCTGTAACGCCCGGGACATCGGCCGGAACCGGCATCAAGCGAGGCACGGTGGTGTGCGACGCCTGCAACAAACTGTTTGCCGACAAGGGATATACGCCGGCGCGTATCAAGGCGGCGCAGACGGCACTTTGCGTGAAAAGCGACGGAAATTCGGGACGATCCACCCTTACGGCCGTGACGAATTTTCGCGACACCCAAGGCTGGGAACGGACGGGCCTGATTACGGAGCAGGAATATTCTGATCTCCTATCGTTGGGCTGCAAGGAGGGCGACAGCGACAAGGGGCTGCAGAACTTCTTCGAGGCCATTACCTATCGGGATAATGGCGAAGAGTTGAAGCAGCTGATCACGAACCTCAACATTGTCCTGCCGGCCACGCCTCTCCCCGTCGACAGCACCCTGAAATCGGATGCGCTACGCGCCAAGATCGCCGAGGCCCGGGCGCGATACCAGTTGGGGACCGGTGACCCTGTCAACGATGCCCGCATGTCGCGCAAACTGAAGAACAAGATCGCAGAAGAGGCGCACAAACCACGGTGAGGAGAAAATCGGTGGAACAAGCCTTCGTCGTCATACAGCCCGATGATACCGCTATCCCCGCCATTCTCGCGGAGCCGCGCGACGATGCCGACTTCGTGGTCGGGCTCGTCAAGGGAAATCTCATCTATTTCGAAGCCGGTTCGGACGAGAACCGAGACGCACCGGAGGGGTGGAAACATGTAGAGTTCCGACCCACGCCATCGGCCAAGGGCGATCCCGGCTGGCTGGAGGACAAATATATCGGCCCGGCGCACCAGTTCGAAGTCCCGGCGATCGCGGAGGAGGAACTGGTGCAGGCCTGCGGCCGTGCGGAACTCAAGGCGAGTGCTGGCACCAGTGATGGCGCGCCGGCCATTCTCGCGGATTACCTCATCGGCCTCGCCTGGATCGAAAGCGAACTGACCAAGTTCGGCAGTCGCCTTTCCGGCACGTCTGCAGTGGGACCGTTCCAGATCACGCAGGAGGAATGGGCGGAATTCCTCAATGCCAATCCTCGTTCTGGATATGGTGCGTTTCAGCGTTTCCAGGCGTTGGCGCAGGTGACTTGCGCGCAATTCCTCACCCAGCGCGACTGGGAGGCACTGGAGGCAGAGGCGGTCACCGCCGGCATTGCCGAGCCGGAGCAGAGCTTCATTCCCAGCTTCCTGCTTCTCTTCCAGGCACGGCTGGTCGGCGCCAGGGCGGCATTTGCCATCGACCGGATGCATGCCGAGGGCAACCCGCAGACACCGGTCGCCGAAGCGCTTGCACCGTTTTATCCGGAGCCTGGCGATCGGGATGCACTGATCAGCCGTCGCCGGCGTTTCCTGCTGCAGGGGCTTGCCGGCCATGCGACCACGGTGGACGAGTTCGTCGAGAAGACGGCCGCCGTGTTGAACGAGGCTTTCCAGGTCGGCTTTTCCAAGCTGAAACAACACTTTCCCGAATTTGCCATTCCGCCGGTGAGCGCCCTTGCGGGCGGAACGCCATGGCTGGCCTTCGCGCAGACCGAGCAGGCGTTCTGGGCACGGGCCGATGTCGGCGAAACGACGCCGGCCGGCAAAGCCCGGGTGAAGGACTATTTCAGCGCGACGCCTTATCGTCCGTCCACCGTGGAGCCATGGTGCGGCGCTTTCGTTGCCTGGTGCCTGACACAGGCGGGCGCTCCGATCGTCGAACAGGCCGCCACGGCAAAAAGCTGGAAGACCTGGGGCTCCGTCGAGTTGCGCAAGGGCGGGCTGACCGATCCCAAGATACGGGCAGCACTGGAAGGCGCGGTCGTGGTGTTGCATCCCGGCAAGGATACCGGCACAACCGGGCATGCCTGTTTCGCGCTCAGCCGGATGGAGAACTCCCGCAAGCTGACCTGTATCGGCGGCAATCAGGGCGACACCGTACGCACCGAGGCTTTCGACCTCAGCCGGGTCGCGTCGATCCGGGCGCTGACGCAAGTGGACATGCCGACCGGCGACGAGCAATTGATCCTGGCGCGGACGATCTATGGCGAGGCACGCAGCGAAAGAGAGATGGGGCGCCAAGCCGTGGCCGAGGTCATCCTGAACCGCAAGGCATCCCCCCGCTATCCCGACAGCATCATCGCGGTCTGCCTGCAGCCCTTTCAATTTTCCTGCTGGAACGCCAGCGATCCCAACCGGGCAAAGATCATCCATCTTCAACCTGGCGCGGACGACGACTTCGATGAATGCCTCGTCGTCGCCGGCGAGGCCCTGGCGGGCACGATCAATCACCTGACCGACGCGGTCCTGCACTATCATTCCACCTCGATCGGCAGTCCCGGCTGGGTGCGAAACTCACCACACGCGTTCATGGAACGGAAGATCGGGCGCCATCTGTTCTACCGGGGCATCGCCTGACGCGCCATGGCTTGGCGGATCGCTGCGGACCGATCGACGTCTCAGCCAGTGTCTTCAGCACTCCGGGCCGATCAGCACGATACCCCGCGCCGGCAATCTCCGGGACAGATCCTGTTCTTGTCGCCTCTCCCGGCAGGCCGGAAAAGAAAGCGGGTTAGCTGCTGCTGTCCGACTGTTTTCGATCAATTATTCGCGATCCGGGCAAAAACCGCTGGAGAAAGCCGGCATGATAACCGGATCTCAATAAAATGTGCCTTTGCTACTGCTGATAGCACCGGTTCATCGCCGGACAAGCACTGCTACCCGAAGCGCTCTGATGGCGCGACGACAGGACCGCCCATCCAAGGATGGCCGGCCGCTGCGGGACGATGGATGTGACGCATGGATATGCCGGTTGGTTACACCCGGTGTTTTGCCGCGCCGGTCGATCCATGATGGAAGCCGATGCGACACGGTGGTTGTGGGGTACAAGACTTTTCGATGATGACACTGGATGATTTCAAAGGCGCCGTGGTTGTCATGGCTCACCCGGATGACGAAATTCTCTGGGCCAGTTCGATCCTGGCATCGGCGAAGAAAATCATCATCTGCTACAATGAAGCGCCCAATAGCGACGATATCAGCCATGGTCGCCGGACGGTGTTTCAGGACTTTCCGCTGAAGACCGTCGTCGATCTCGCCATCACCGAATCCAATACCTACCAGACGACGAACTGGCGCAAGCCCGAGGAGACGGTCTATGGCATCCGCTGCGACCGCAACAGCGATGCCTATGCAAAAAACTTCCATCTGCTGACGGCGGCGCTGGACGCGCATCTGGAGGCGGGAGACATCGTCGTCACCCACAATCCCTGGGGCGAATACGGCCATGAAGAGCATGTGCAGGTGTTTCGGGCCGTCTCGCATATCAAGCGCCAGCGCGATTTCCGGATGTTCGTCAGCAATTATGTCAGCGACCGGGTGCTCTACTTCATGGAGCGAAACACCCCTCGCCTCGGTGCGCCATCCGCCATGCTGGCGACCGACAAGGCGCTTGGCGCACGCCTGATGCAGCATTACCAGGCGCATAATTGCTGGACATGGGAAGACGGCTACACATGGCCGAACTATGAATGCTTCTATGAAGTGACAGATCCGGACGGGCCCTTGCGCGCCGACGACCGAACCATGTCCTCGCTGCCGGTCAATGTGATCTTTCTCGACGAGCAGACTTTGGTGTGGAGCCGCATATGGCGCACTTTGAGACGGCGGCTCGGCACGATGATCCGTGGCCTGCTTCGGCCGGAACACAAGCAGCCGAAGCACAAGACGAGAGAAGCTTGAGGGGACGTCGCCACGACTTGGCCGTCGTGGCCCCATAGAGGTATTGCGGCTAGATGCCCTGGCCGCCCGACACTTCGATGCGCTGCGCGTTGATCCAGCGGTTGTCATCCTTGAGCAAGCCGGCGATCACCGGACCAATATCGTCGGCTACGCCGACACGCCCGAGTGCCGTCATGTCGGCGAAGAACTTGTTGAAGTCGGGCGTATCGCGCACGGCACCCCCAAAGAAATCGGTTTCGATCGCGCCGGGGGCAACGGTGTTGACCGCGATACCGCGGCTGCCGAGTTCCCTGGCCATGTAGATGCTGAGCACTTCAACCGCAGCCTTGACCGCGGAATAGGCTGACCAGCCGGGCGCCGAGACTCGGGTCAGGCCGGAGGACAGGTTGACGATACGTCCGCCGTCGGCCAGCAGCGGCAACAGCTTCTGCGTCAGGAAGAACACGCCCTTGAGGTGGACGTCGACGAGGCGATCGAACTGCTGTTCAGTCGTGTCGCTGATCAGCGCATAATCGCCATGACCGGCATTGTTGACCAGTGCATCGAACGTGTCGCGTTGCCAGGTGTCGCGCAGCGCCGTGCGCAGGGTCTCGGCAAAGGTGTCGAAGGTGGAAACCCTACCGGTGTCGAGTTGCAACGCAACCGCCTTGCGGCCCATTGAACGGATGTCGGAGACGACGGAATCTGCCTCTTCCGAACGGCTATGATAGGTGACGACGACATCGCCGCCGCCCTTGGCAACGCTGAGTGCGGTGTTGCGTCCGAGACCGCGGCTGCTGCCCGTGATGAGAGAAATCTTGGTCATGATCCATGTCTTTCGTGGCGACCACCCCAATGTGGCCTAGTCCGCTGTGGTTTGGCCCAATGTGGCCTGACCCAATGTGGCTTGACCGCTTTATCGCTTCGAACAGGCAGGCCATGTTGCCAGAATCTCGCCAACTCTTGCCTAATCCTCCAAAGGCGCTAGGCGAGATCCCGGGCAACGCGTATGTTTGCCGAATGGAAACGCTTTTCGATACTGTCCGCCGATATGCCGAGGCCCATGCAAGCCCGACAGGCATCGCCCTGACACCGATCTGCGGGCTTTCGACCGTGAGGGCGACGGCACCGAGCAAGCTCATGCATGATATGTCGCGGCCGCTGGCATGCCTTGTCGTGCAGGGTGCAAAACAGGTGACGATGGGAACGCAACAGTACGCGTTCGCCACCGGAGACACGCTGCTGATCACCGCCGATGTGCCGACGGTGAGCCAGATCACCCGCGCCAGCATCGCCTCGCCCTATTACTCACTCGTCATGGAACTCGATCCGGCGATCATTGCCGAGCTTGGCGTGGAAATGCATGCCGTGCAGGTTAGCGACCAGACGGCAGTCAAGGTCGGCCCGACGGATGCGGAAGTGTCCGACGCGGCGCTGCGACTGATGCGCCTGCTTGACCGGCCTTCATCCCGTCCCGTGCTGCAAAGCCAGCTTGTGCGCGAGATGCATTACTGGTTGCTGGCCGGGCGGCATGGCGATGCGATCCGACGCCTCGGCATGATGGGCAGTCACGTCGAGCGCGTCGCACGCGCGGTCGCGGTCCTGCGGCATGACTTTGCCGAAACGATCCCGGTGAAACGACTGGCATCGGTCTCCGGCATGGGACTGTCCTCGTTTCATCACCATTTCCGCGCCGTGACCTCGCTGTCTCCTCTGCAATTCCAGAAACATCTGCGCCTGATCGAGGCCCGCAGACTGATGATGTCCGAAGGCGCGCCGGCAAGCGTTGCCGCATTCAAGGTGGGATATGAAAGCGTATCCCAGTTTACCCGGGAATATGGCCGCCTGTTCGGCCTGCCGCCGGTCCGGGACGTGCACGCCTCACACGCCGTGGCGTGATGAGGTGATGTGGTTGTTCCCGGGATAGGCGCATTGGGCCGGTTCGTGGTGTTGGCTGCAACTCCAACGTCGCGCCAAGTGCGGTTGGCGTGCAGGCTCGGCTGATTGCAACGCCTGGGGTTTTTGCCCCACATGCCCGACGGCATCTTCTCCCCGCGTGCGGGGAGAAGAGCGGTAAAGCGGTCAGCGCGGTCAGGCGGCGCGACGGGGCCTTTCGGCGGCCATCGACTGGCTGGTCTTGAACTGGGAGATCAGCAGATACAGCGCATTCGCCTCCTCGGAGAGCGTCGCGGCCGTCGCATTGGCCTCCTCGACCGTTGCCGCACTTTGCTGCGTGACCTTGTCGAGGCTGTTGATCGAGGCGTTGATCTCATTGATGCCGATCGTCTGCTCGCGGGCGGCGGTCGCGATGGCATCGACATTGGCGTCGATCTGCTGGACCTGATTGACGATCGATTGCAAGGCGACGCCGGTCTTGTCGACCAGGGTGACGCCCTGGCGGACCGCTTCGGCGGATTTTGCAATCAGGCTCTTGATGTCCTTGGCAGCGCTTGCCGAGCGCTGGGCCAGTTCGCGGACTTCCTGGGCAACGACGGCAAAACCCTTGCCCGCCTCCCCTGCACGGGCAGCCTCGACGCCGGCATTCAGTGCCAGAAGATTGGTCTGGAAGGCGATCTCGTCGATCACGCCGATGATGTTTTCGATCTCGCGCGACGAGCTCTCGATCTCGCCCATGGCCGAGGTCGCCTGTCGCACCACGGCGCCGGAGGCTTCCGCATCACTGCGCGTCGCGCCGACCAGGCGGGTGGTCTCCGTGGTGCGCACCGAGGTGTCGCGCACGGTCGTGGTAATCTCCTCGAGGGCGGCGGCTGTTTCTTCGACGGTTGCTGCCTGTCGTTCGCCGTTCGAAGCAATGCCGGCCGAGATTTCGTTGATGACACGGGCATTCTGCGCCAGCGCCTGGGCCGATTCGACGATCGAGGCGACGGTGCTTTCCAAGGACCTTGCGGCGGTGTTGAAATTGGCGCGGGTCTCTTCCAGCGCTGGATCCAGCTTTTCCGTGATGTCGACCGTCAGATCTCCGTCGGCCATCCGCTTGATGGCAACGCCGATTGTGCGCACGGCGACCATGCGTGCGGTGATATCGGTCGCAACCTTGATCACGCGGTAGACGGCGCCACGCGAGTTGAACACAGGCGTATAGGCTGCCTGGATCCAGACTTCCTTGCCACCCTTGCCATAGCGGACAAAATTGCTGGCGATGAATTCGCCAGCGCGCAGTCTGGCCCAGAAATCGCTGTATTCGGCCGTCTGCACATAGGACTTTTCGCAGAACATGGCATGATGGTTTCCGACGATCTCCTGGGCATTGTAGCCCATGGCGGTCAGAAAGTTGTCATTAGCCTGGACGATCTTGCCATCCGGCTCGAATTCGATGATCGCCTGGGATTGATCGATGGCGCGCAGGCGGTTGCCATCATGCAGCGAGGCAATCTTGCTTGTCGTGATGTCGGAAGCGATCTTCAGGATGCGGACCACCCGCCCACCATGAAAGACGGGATTGTAGCTCGCTTCGATCCAGACATCGGCTCCCGTCTTGCCCTGACGGCGAAACTGGCCGCTCTGGAATTTTCCGGCGCCAAGCTCCGACCAGAAGCGGCCATAGTCCGGCGACTTGACGATGGCGTCTTCGCAGAAGATCCGGTGATGCTTGCCGATGATCTCCTTGGCGTCATAACCCAGGGCCTTGCAGAAATTCACATTGGCATCAAGGGTGATGCCATCGGGCGAGAACCAGATCATCGCCTGGGAGTTTCCCAGCGCCGCCAGGTCTTCGGCCATTCGGTTCGCATTCAGATAGTTGCTCAGTGCCATTGCTTCGTCCCCAGATTGACTGAGCACGATAAAAGCACCCTTATGTTAAGAGTTACTAAATTGTTGCGCAAAGCATTACTAAATTTGATAAACGTCAAACTGGCAGAGCGGCGAACGCGCGCAATTCCGATTGAATGAACAATCACGCATAAAGGTTCGGGCCGAAGTGTGATGCTGCAGGACGCGCCGACGACTATATCAGAGCCGTTCATTTCCAAATGGAATCAGTTCTGTTGGCTCAAACGGAGTTGCATGGTCGACCGGTTCACAAAAAAAAGCCGCCGGTTCACCCGACGGCTCTTGCATTTCAACCTTGCGGAACGCTCAGACGAACTGGCTCAGGCCCGGGACCGAGGCAATGACTTCGTCGACGGTCTCGGCGCCGGCGTATTCGCGGGCAACGGCCATGGTTTCCTTGGCAAGCGTGGTGATCTCGCCCATGCCGAGGCCCTGGGCCATCAGCTGCTGGCCGAGACCCATGATGCCGCCGCCGCCGATGGCGCTCATCAGGCCGCCGAGCAGGCCGCCGCCGCCGGCACCTTCGCCATTGTGGGCAGCAACCAGTTCAGTAGCACCCGGAATGGCTTCGATCATCCGGGCGACCGGGCCGTCGGCTGCTTCGCGCTGCAGGAAGCCGAGCATCATGCCGAGTGCCTTTTCGGCGAGATCCGGGGAAATGCCGACGCTGTCGGCGATGCGGGTGACGATTTCGCTCATGATTTGGAGGCCTCCTGCCCGTGGAATATTGACGTTAACGTCAACGTAATGGATGTTTTCGTCGAACTCAAGTGACCTTTGCCGGAGTCTGGCGCGTGCTGCCCGATAATCGGTGCAAAACCATCGGGCTACCAGGGCCGCCATGTCGCCCGCCTGCCCCGGCTTGTGCCTTGCGGCGCGTGCCGGTCAGCCGTTCCGCCGCCCTCCGGATCATTCGCCATGCGATTGGCGAGGTGATTGGCCAGATAACAGGCCGGATGGCAGTCGAGAATGACCTATACCGGACGTTGTCGATGTTCCACACTATCCTTATAAGAGCAAGCGGACGAATGCGTTAAGCGCTAGGGAGATGAGTGCATATGTTGAAAGACGGCGAACTCTATATCGGCACCAGCCGCAATCCGGACGACAGCCTGAACAAGGGCGAATATCTGGCGCTGAAATATGGCAACCGCCATGGCATCGTCACCGGCGCGACCGGCACCGGCAAGACCGTGACGTTGCAGGTTCTCGCCGAAAGCTTCTCCGAGGCAGGCGTTCCGGTGTTTGCTGCCGACATCAAGGGCGATCTATCCGGCATTGCCGCCATGGGCGAGCCGAAGGACTGGATCACCCAACGGGCGGAACAGATCGGCTTCACCGAGTATGCGCCGGCCGAATTCCCGGTGATCTTCTGGGATCTCTACGGCGAAAAGGGCCACCGGGTGCGCACCACGGTTGCCGAGATGGGGCCGCTCTTGCTGTCGCGGCTGATGAATGCGTCGGAAGCCCAGGAGGGGGCGCTCAACATCGCCTTCAAGATTGCCGACCAAGGCGGATTGCCGCTGCTCGACCTGAAGGACCTGCAGGCACTGCTGACCTACATGGCGGAAAATGCCAGCGAATTGTCCAGCCAGTTCGGGCTGATCTCCAAGGCCTCGATCGGCACGCTACAGCGTGGATTGCTGGTGCTCGAGCAGCAGGGCGCGCAGAATTTCTTCGGCGAACCTGCCCTGAAGATCACCGACATCATGCGCACCACCAATGACGGTCGTGGCGCAATCTCGGTGCTGGCCGCCGACAAGC
This sequence comes from Rhizobium sp. 18065, assembly GCF_902706095.1. GTDB lineage: Bacteria > Pseudomonadota > Alphaproteobacteria > Rhizobiales > Rhizobiaceae > Allorhizobium. The sequence continues at coordinate 1,153,051 of NZ_CACSJP010000001.1, read as the reverse complement.
TGATGATGAACCCGAGGCTTTATGCCACCTTCCTGCTCTGGCTGCTGTCGGAACTGTTCGAGGAGCTGCCGGAAGTCGGCGATCTCGACAAGCCGAAGCTGGTGTTCTTCTTCGACGAGGCGCATCTGCTGTTTAACGACGCGCCGAAAGTGCTGACCGAACGGGTCGAACAGGTGGTGCGGCTGATCCGCTCGAAGGGCGTCGGCGTCTATTTCGTCACGCAGAACCCGCTCGACGTTCCCGAAACCGTGCTGGCCCAGCTCGGCAACCGGGTGCAGCATGCGCTGCGCGCTTATACGCCGCGCGAGCAGAAGGCGGTGAAGACGGCGGCCGACACATTCCGCCCCAACCCGGCCTTCGATTGCGCAACCGCGATCACCATGCTCGGCATCGGCGAGGCGCTGGTCTCTACGCTGGAAAGCAAAGGGGCGCCGTCGATCGTCGAGCGCACGCTTGTGCGTCCGCCGTCAGGCCGCGTCGGACCGCTGACCGATCCCGAACGGCAGAAGGTGATGAGCCTCAGCCCGGTCGCCGGCCAGTATGACGACGATCTCGATGCTGAATCGGCCTACGAGATCCTCAATGCCCGCGCCGCCAAGGCGGCAGAGGCCGCCGCTGCCAAGCAGGCGGCGGAGGAACGGGCGAAAAACGGCGAGGCGGAGGACAGCGCGTCGGGCCGCTGGACCCTGCCCGGCTTCGGCGACGACAATACGGCTGACGAAGACGGCGGCCGCAAGCCGACACGCAAATCGTCGGGCTACCAGCGCGAGACGGTGATCGAGGCGGCGATGAAGAGTGCGGCGCGCTCGGTGGCAACCTCGGTCGGCCGGGCCTTGGTGCGCGGCATCCTGGGAAGCCTCAGGCGCTAAACCGGAAACGGCCTTCTGCTTCGATCTCGGCAATCGCGGCGAAGACGACTGCAACCTGCTGTCGTCTTCGTGGCCGCCACCTCGGGGCATGCCGGCGCACGTGAATTGAGGCTTTGCGGCTCAGGTTGGCATTTGCTCAAGATCAAGTTGACAGAGGGAAAGTCTCTGTTTTTACTCAATATTGAGGGCGATGTTTTTACGCTGGCGAAAGCTTTGGCTGTTTCAGAGCAGGACAGTTGAACCGAACCACAATATTTGACCCGTTAAACCTCAGCGTGAATTGGGGCTGGTTATTCACCGAAGCGCAACGGATACTGGGTTATGATCGGCAGATTATCGATGGCTGGCGATTGTCCAGTCTTGCGTGAGGTGTAGCGTGGATAGCGGCCTGAACCATGTCGTCCTGGTGAACAATGCCAGACGGGCTCTCGAGAAGGGCCGCTTCGAGCTGATCTACCAGCCGATCTATTCGGTCGGCCACAGGGAGGTCGACAGCCTGGAGACGCTGCTGCGCTGGCGCATGGAGCCCGGCAAGCTGGCGGCCGCGCAAGAATTCCGCGGTATCTTCCGCGATCCGTCGATGTCGCTGTCGATCCGCAACTTCGTGCTCGAAAACACCATTCGCCAGGCGGCGGCCTGGCAGGACGACGGCCACCATTTTGGCCGGTTGAGCATCAACACCACCGCGTTCGACCTGTGCTCCGGCGACCTCGCCGGACGGCTGGAAACCATGCTCGCCCTCTACCGGCTGTCGCCGGACATGATCGAGATCGAGGTGCCGGAAAATGCACTCTACGGACCACGCGCCGTCGAGGTGGGCCTGGCCATCGAAATGCTGTGCTATTCGGGATTTTCGCTGGCGCTCGACAATTTCGGCGCAACCTATGCCGGCCTGTCGGCGCTGCGTCGCTATCCCTTCAGCCGGCTGAAGATCGATCAGAGCCTGATGCGCAACGCGCTGACCAATTCGGTCGACCGGGCGATCATCCGCCATGTGATCGGGCTCGGGCATGATCTCGGTATCACGATCACCGCGTCGGGCGTCGAAAGCGAGGCGCAGATGGAAGCCGCCCTGCAACTCGGGGTCGACAGCATCCAGGGCTATTTCGTCTGCTTCCCGAAAGAGGCGGAAATGGTGCCGCGGGTCTGTCATGTGTTGAACCTGCAGGGTCGCAGCGCTTGATTGTTGCGTGACCGCGCACCACTGACCAGAAACCGTTGAACGCACTGGCATGTCCGCCCGGATCGTGGCAGGGTCAGCCATGCTTCTCGTGATCTATTGCAGCGCCGCTCTTGCCGAAATTGCCGGTTGTTTTGCCTTCTGGGCCTGGTTGCGGCAGGGCCATTCGCCCGTGTGGCTGGCGCCTGGCGTCTTGTCTCTGGCGCTGTTTGCCTTCCTTCTGACATTGGTGCCGACGGATGTTGCAGGTCGCGCCTATGCGGCCTATGGCGGCGTCTACATCGCCGCCTCGCTTTCATGGCTGTGGCTGATCGAGGGCCAGCGTCCGGATCGTTTCGATCTGGCAGGAGCCACCATCTGCCTTGTCGGGGCCATGGTGATCCTGCTGCCGCAGCGGGGCTGAGAGGCTTCAGGCCCGCTGTCATTTGGGCATTTTGGGGCGATTTCCCCTCAAAAGCCGGAATACCGGCTTGCGAAATTTCCGTATATACATAAATTATGATGATCGTCTGGGATGAACCGAAACGGCTCGCCAATCTCGACAAGCACGGGCTGGATTTCGCTGACCTGTCGCTGGACTTTTTCTCGACGGCCATCGTCCGGTCGGCCAAGCGCGGACGAAAACAGGCAATCGGACGGCTCGAAGACGGAACGATCGCGGTGATCTTCGTTTTGCTCGGCTCACAAGGTCTATCCGTTATCTCAATGCGCCCGGCAAACTTGCAGGAAAGGAGACTGATCCGATGAAGCGCCAAAAGACTTTGAAAGCCTTTGCAGAAGGGCGCGGCTATTCACGCAGCGATTGGGATGACGTTGATGACAATCCGGAAGCGACCGAAGAGGAATTGAAGGAATTCCGGCCGTTGCGCGAGGTTTATCCCGATATTGCCGAAGCCATCGACCGCAAGCTTGCCGGACGACCGAAATCCGACGCTCCGAAGCAGGCGATCAGCATCCGGCTCGATGCCGAGGTGATCGCGCGTTTCAGGGCCACCGGCGATGGTTGGCAATCGCGGATCAACGAGGCGCTACGCAAGGCCGTGGGGCTCTGACAAAAAAGGGGAGAGCGATCCGCCCTCCCCTCGTTCAATCAATTGTTGGCAGATCAGACTGCGACCGGCTTGCGATTGGCTTCGCGGAAGGACACCAGGCGGCCGAGCTTTTCGTCCCAGAGGACCAGCTTCACGCAGGCGAAGCTTTCGCGCAGAGTGATGCGGCTGATGCCGCGCAGTTCGGGATGATCGCGCAGGACTTCCGGCAGACGGTAATAGGGAACCTTGCTCGACAGGTGATGCACATGATGCACGCCGATATAACCGGTCAGCCAGCGCAGGCCCCAGGGCAGATCATAGTGCGAGGCGCCATGCAGGGCCGCATGCTGGAACTGCCAAGCCGGAGGGTTCGACCAATGGGTGTCTTCGAACTGGTGCTGTACATAGAACAGCCAGATGCCGGCAGCACCGGCCATCAGCACGATCGGCAGATGCACGGCGAGGAAAGGACCGAGACCGACGGCCCAGATCAAAAGAGCGGCCAGAACGACCATGCCGACATTGGTGGCCATGGTCGAGATCCACGGCAAGGCACCCGAGCGCATCATGCCGAACGGCAGACGCTGCTTGAGCAAGAAGACCCAGGCCGGGCCGATGCCGAACAGAACCAGCGGATGGCGATAAAGGCGATAGAGGAGACGGCCGCGGGCCGACAGCGCCTTGTATTCGGCAACCGTCAGCGTGGTGATGTCGCCTATGCCGCGTTCGTCGAGATTGCCGGCCGAGGCATGGTGCTCGGCATGGGCGCGACGCCAGTAATCGTAAGGGGTGAGCGTGAAGACGCCGAGAATGCGGCCGGTCCAGTCGTCGAAACGACGGCGGGCGAAAAACGCGCCGTGGCCGCAGTCATGCTGGATGATGAACAGGCGCAGCAGGAAGGCTGCGGCCGGGATGGTCAACAGCAGTCCGGCCCAGTAGCCGTAGTGCAGAAGCGCCCAGCTGGCGACCCAGAGCAGCACGAAGGCAAGGCAGGTGACGGCAAGTTCGAACGTGCTGCGCTTGAGATTCGGCTGGCGGTAGGCGTTGATGATCTTCAGCCACGCCTTGGCGTCGCGGCTGTCGTCAACATCGGCGGTCTCGGTGGAGAACTCCAGGGCCGCGCTCATGAGCGGGCTCCGATCTCTTGGCCCGCATGAGGCGCAGAGGCGGCGGCATGAGGCGCAAGGTCGACGCGCGAATTATCGGCAGAATACATCGTCATAGTGCTTCCAGATCGTCCCGAAACAAGTGCCCCCGGACGGTCATCAGCGCGGGGATAAGCTCCCCTAGCCTTTTTTGACGGTAAAAGAAACCAATTCCGCTTGCGCAATTAGACGCAGCCGGGGAAATCGGAGGCGGTGCGGTCTGAGACCATCGGACGAACCATGGCCAGAAACAGATGGCGCGCTGGCGCGCCACCTGCCTTGAACGCCTCAGTTGACCGGTTTGACGGTCGCGAGGATCTTGCCGACTTCCGGCATGTTCCTCTCTTCGGTTTCCGCCGATGCCCAATAGGTGACGATAGCAATCTTTTCGGCCGACAGGCCGATGATGCCGACGCCGATCGAGACCGGACCGTCCTTGTCCTTGCCCGTCCAGTCGATGGCCTCGAACGGCATGCCGTTCAAGGTATCCTTGCTGTCTTTCTGGGTTGCCGGATCCGGCTCGACACCATTTTCGGACAGAAAGTCGAAGACCTGCGTCATCACCGCATCCATGTCGCTATCGCCGGCGATATCGAAGGAGATGTAGGTGCCGCCGTCATCGGACGTGGCTTCGACGCCATATTCGGTTTCCGACGGCTGCCAGCTGTCGGGAATGCTGACGGTCGCCACCGGCGCGTCGGACGGGAAGGAAAACTCGCCCGCAAGGGACGTGGTGGCGGAGATCAGTAGCATGGCTGTCGCGGCAAGAAATTTCTGCATCGGATATGGCCTGTTGATAGCGTTTTATGGTTGTGCACCAACCGGATCGACCAGGCGACCGCGGCGCTGTGCGCGCCTTCCTGTAGCAGGCGGCGCCTAGAATCGTCGTACTGTTTCTGCAGAGGACGGCATGCGGATCGGGAAATCCGGCGATGTGCCAAACAACCAGGGATCGGCACCATATGCCTCACATTGCCGGGTGCCGGAGGGCAGAAAGAATCCGGCGGCAATCGAACGGTATTTCCTGTGAAAACAGGCTGTTCGCCGGGATTTATCCCTGTATGAAACAAGCCTGCGAAGGGCCGTTTGGCCTTTTTTCTTGTGTTTGACCGCTGGCAGTCTATATTGCGCCCATCGAAGATTGCTAGTGACCTTTGTCTACGCGCCAGCGGCGCACGCCAGATTTCCTCTCAAGATCGATAGGCCGGTCGAATATCTCTCCGGTTAGTCCAACGATTGAAAGGGAATCGTTATGAGCACAGGTACCGTTAAGTGGTTCAACAGCACCAAGGGCTTCGGCTTCATTCAGCCTGACGAAGGTTCTGCTGACGTTTTCGTTCATATCTCTGCCGTCGAGCGTTCGGGCATGCGCGAGCTGACCGAAGGCCAGAAGGTCGAATACGAAATCGTCAAGGACAAGCGCACGGGCAAGAGCTCTGCCGACAACCTTCGCGCCGCTTGATTTTGTCGCTCGCCCTGCCGACCACGGGTTTTCCGGAACGGTCGGCTGAGTGACAGGAAGAGGTCGGGTTTTGCCCGGCCTTTTTATTGTTTTCGGCCGAAAGGCCATTTACAGCGATTTCGGCACTTTTCCGGGATCATTCGAGGGGAATGGCGCATTTGCCGTTCATCCCATATTCCGCCCATTCAAACTCGCGGGCTCACAGCCCGGAAAGGAAGCGAATTTGCAAGTCCTCGTCCGAGATAACAATGTCGACCAAGCCCTGCGCGTTCTCAAGAAGAAGATGCAGCGCGAAGGCCTGTTCCGTGAAATGAAGACCCGCAGCGCTTATGAAAAGCCTTCGGAAAAGCGCACGCGCGAAAAGGCTGAAGCCATTCGTCGCCAGCGCAAGCTTCAGCGCAAGAAGCTGCAGCGCGAAGGCCTGCTGCCGGCGCCGAAGAAGGTGCTGCGTCCCGCCCGCTAAGGGGCCATGGGTTCGGGCGCGCGCCTCTGGCGCGCCCGCCGCTGCCTGTCACTCAGGTCAGCTTGCACGCAAGAATACACCCATCCAAAACGACGACCGATACCGTGAAGGCCGAAACCATGACGGCCCATAGCGTGGAGGAAGGACGGATATGACAGCGACCAAGGACAAATTCTTCAAGCCCGAGAAAATCGCCGCCCAGGACAAGGCGACGACGACCGACAGCGCCGCGCGCGCGATCATCGAGCAGGAAGTCAAGCAACGCGACCGCAAGACCGAAGCGCTACGCGCGCTTCGCATGCAGCGTGAGGCCGAGCAGGCCGTGGCACCACCGGCACCGAAAAAGACACGCGCGCCACGCAAGACTGCCACGACCAAAGCATAATGCCGCCCAGCCCAGCTTCGGCTCCGGTCTTTGGCCTGATCTTCAGATCGGGCGAGCTCACCTATATTTGATCACGGTCTGCCCACCGACAGCTGCGTTTTGCCTGTCGGAGTGTCATGACTTCTCGCTTGCCGTTTCGACGGACATTGGCCATGGCGGTGGTTGAGCGAGCCGCCTCCCCTTCGCCCCCCTCGCCGGCCTGCCCTGTCCTCGTCTGCCTTACCTCTCATGCCTATGCCGGCACCTGCAGGACATGATATGGCAAGCACAGCCGTATCCTTCCCCTCTGCCTGCGAGCGGGCATAGGGTCGAGACGTGAGGCGGGCGCAAAAGCGGTCAGCGCTTGGGCGCGACCAGGGCGAAATAGGCGCCCTGGGGGTCGATGGCCTGGATGATCCAGGCGGGACCGGGGACTTCCATCGGTTCCTGGATCACCGTGCCGCCGGCTTTCGTCACCCGCGCGACAGCGGCATCGATCGCGTCGACATTGACGTAGTAGCCCCAGCAGGGGAGCGGCACCTCGGCGGGTTTGGTCATCATTCCGCCGATCACCTGATCGTCCTTGCGGAACAGCTGATAGATTCCCATCGGACCCATGTCGACGGCAGTATCCTTCTGCCAGCCGAAGATGCCGGAATAAAAATCGAAGGCTTCCGAACCGTTGCGGGCCATCAGTTCGCGCCAGCCGAAGGTGCCGGGCGTATCAGGCGCCGGCTCGGGCGGCACACCGCCGGCCGGAATGATCGGCGTCATCACGGCAAGGACAGCACCCTGCGGATCGGCAAGCACGGCGAAGCGGCCGACACCATGAATGTCGATCGGGCCGTGCACCACCTTGCCGCCATCGCTGACGAAGTGGTCGGCAACCCGGTCGACATTGTCGACGGCAACATATCCGGTCCAATTCGAGGGAACGCCGCGCGCCTTGACCTCGTCGGTCAGCGGCAACATGCCGGCAACACCCATTTCGGAGCCGGCAATCGACAGGATGGTGTAGTCCATATCGGCCATGCCGCTGTCCTTGGCGGTCCAGCCGGCAACCTCGCCATAAAATTTCGCCGCCCCAGCGGTGTCGCTGGTCATCAGTTCATACCAGATAAACTTGCCGTGCATGCTGTGCATGGTGTTCTCCCTGTTGGCCGCTTCAGCCGCGGCGCTTGCTTTCGCTGGTCATGAAAACATGGAAACTGCCATCCGGCTTGCGGACGCTGCCGGAGAACGACCGGTGGTCATCATCGTGGAAGTGAATGACATCGCGGTAGACCTCCGTCCTTGACGGATCTTCGAACGACGGCCCCTCCGCCTCCAGCACGAGCGTCTGACCATTGTCCTCGACCCAGCCCTTGTAGACCCAGAGCTTGTCCATCATAGACCCGATCCAGGTTCCAACATAGTGCCCGAGACGCGGATCATAGCCAAGTGTCATGATCATCGAAGAGCGGCTGCCATCTCCCATGCCGCCCTCGGCTTCAGAGAGGACCCAGAGGCCGCCGATCGAGCGAACCGTCTCGGTCCAGACCTTGTCCGGATCATTGACGTCATAGTCCTTGTGGCCGGTGGAACTGGTATAGATCCAGTCGCCAATCAGCCTGTCGAGAAAGCGATGTTCTTCGCGGGGTTTTGCAAATTCCATGATGAATTCCTCCCATTGCGGAAAGTGCATCACCGATGAAGCGCGTTCATCGGTGATGCACTTTGCGTTTGCGGTTGACGCCGTTCGAGATGCAGATCCAGGTTTGCAGCCTTGCCAGGAAACGTCAGTGGCAACAGGCGGCCGCCACCGGCTTCTGTTCGTATTCGTCCTTGCGCTTGACGAAACTCAACGTCGAGGTTTCGTTGCGGCCGAGCGGTGCGGAATCGAGCATCATCAGCGCACCGAGGCCTTCTTCGCCACCCCGGGCATATTGCGAATAGGTGTGGAAGATCTCACCTTTTTCGTTGCGATAGAAGCTCGACAGACCGGGCAGTTCGTCATGGGCATCTTCGCGCGGGGTTTCGCGGAAATTATAGAAGACACTGCCGGATTCCAGCTGCTCGGGCGTGAACGAGACATGATAATCGAAGTTGAAATCGCTGCCGAAAGACGAGAACCAGGGGAAGTTCCAGCTCATCCGGTGCTTGTAGGCCTCGATCTTGTCGAGCGGCGCCCGCGAGATGCAGACGAAGGTGACGTCGTGGTTGTTGAGATGCGGCAGCATGCCATCGATGTGATCGGCGAAGAACGAGCAGCCGGGGCAACCGGCCTCCCAATCCGGACCGAACATGAAATGATAGATTTCCAGCTGGCTGCGTCCGTCGAACAGGTCGGCCAGGCTCCTGGAGCCGGTCGGCGTGTCAAACGCATAATCCTTGTCGACCCTGACCCAGGGCAGCGCGAGCCGCTCGGCGTTCACTTTGTCGCGCAGGCGGGTCATCTGTTTTTCACTCGCCAGCAGCGCCTTTCGGGCATCCAGCCACTCGTCACGCGATACGACAGAATGTTCCATTTCCTCGTCCTCCTCTTGACATTTAGGTTGATATCAACATAAATAACTTATGTCAAATGCCCCGCCGATTCCCTATTCGACCACCCTGCATATCCGCGACGCCTGCCTGTGCCTGCACGCGCAGCGCGCCGCCCGAGCACTTGGCCGGCGCTTCGATACGGCCTTGAAGGCGCTGGGCCTGACCAATCAGCAATTTTCCCTGATGATGGCGCTGAACCGGCCGGAGCCGCCGCCGATGGGGCCGGTCGCGCGGCTGCTCGCCATGGACCGCACGACGCTCACGGCTGCATTGAAACCGCTCGAGCGGCGTGGCTGGATCACGGTCGAGCCGGATCCGAAGGACAAACGCGGCAGGCGGCTGAAGCTGACCCCGGACGGCACCGCCGTGCTTTCCGCCGCCGTACCGATCTGGCGCGCGGTGCATGCCGAGATCGAGGCGACGATGACGGTCGATGCGGATGTCGTGCGGCAAGGTATGCTGGAGGTCAGCGGGTAAGGGTCTGTCGCCGCCGCCCCTCCCCGGAAGGTGACGACGGCGGCGTGACCCGTCGCTACAGGCCGAAGGTCACCAGCCCACGCGCATCAATCGCCCAGGCGGGGTTCCAGGCAACTTCCCAGGCATGGCCGTCAGGATCGGCAACATAACCACGAAATCCGCCATGCGCCGGAGCATCGGCGGCACGCAGCAGACGCCCGCCGGCACCGAGCAGGCGGCCCATGACCACCTCGACATCATCCTTTTCCGCAACGTTGTGGCCAAGTGCCGACGCACCGGGCGTGCACAGGCCGATACGCCCCATGTCCTCCTCCAGCGCCGACAGTCTGAAGGTTGCGAGGACAAAACCGTTCATCTGATAAAAGATGATGTCTTCGTTTTCGAAGACCGGGCCCCAGCTGAAGCCGCCGGTATAAAAACGTCTGGAACGCGGGAGGTCGGTAACGCCAAGCGTTATCACAGAGACCTGCTGCTGCATGATCAAGATCCTTTCGTTCGCCGCGCGCTATTGCACGACGTTGAAGGTCTTGGGCCGCCGCAGGAACGACGGAAGGACCCGCGGACGCGGGGGTTGGGCCAACCGCACCAACCTAACCTGTTTCAGACAATCCATATCATGCGGGCAATTGCGCCCGCCGGCAAGGCTGCAGGCGCCAGATCCTCAGCCGAAGCGTGCCCTCAGCCGGGCATCAGCCGAAAAATCCGACCGTGGAAAGCCGATCCTTCGGCGGGGAAAATCGCAAAGGGCGGAGATGCCTGCTTCGGAGAAGCGGATGCGCCAGAGCTCGCGCTCGACCGGTTCGTTGGTGGCAAACGCTTTGGGCGAGAGCAGCGCCAGATGCGTGCCGATGATTGGGACGTCGACCGAAACATGGCGGATCACCTCGACGCCAGCGTCGCGGGCGGCATCGGCGAGTGCCTGGCCGGCGGCGTGGTCCTTGTCGACCAGCGCATGAGCGTCATCGCGCAGCGACGGCTCGATCAGCAGATCCACGCAATGCTGTGTATCGATCGCGGCTGCAAATCCGATGAAATCCAGAGGGGCCGACGGCAGCGGCGTGTCCGGCGATTCAGCGAAAAACAACAGCCGGTACAAGACCATCTCGGCCAGCGCTGTCTCGACGGTCTCGGCACCGTAGAAGACGCCGGGCGTGCGCCCTGCCCTACGGAAACGTGAACCGCCAGGATCGGGTGCGCCGTAGCGGAATGGCGCAGACAGCAGCGGGTCGAGCCCGGCGCATTCGCGCGGCAGGGCCGGTTTCGTCTCTTCCAGCAGGCGTTCGAGCAAAGCCTGTTCTTCGACACTGTCGACAAGTTTCATCACCGACGCCTGGTGTTGGGCCCCGACCACGCGCCAGATGGTACCGCTGAACGGCCGCGGTTCAGACGAGCGCACGGCGGGCATCGAGATAGGCCAGCACATCGACCAGACCGGCAACCGTGGACATGCGTTCGGCGGGAATGCCACCCAGTACGCTGTTGCCATTCTTCAGCCAGGCGCGGGCGACCAGTTCATCGCCACCGGTGACAGCATCGAGAGCGCGGAACAGGCGGATGAGCAGAAGCCCGAGTTCGAAGGGCTTGGTGCCGCGCTCGAGGCGGAATTCGAGCCGCTTCATGCGCGACAGCGAGGCTTCCGAAAGACCCAGGATCACCGAGAGCTGGCGCGCTGACAGGCCCAGTCGCTCGGCGGCACCGATGACCGCCCTGGTGACCGTGATGGCTTCCGAAACGCCATGATCAGGCGCGTCATTGGTCTCGAACAGCATGGGGCATCCTTTCCTCGGGAAAGGGTATAGGCGTTTTCTTTCCGGCGGCAAGATGGCCGACCGAAAAGCAAAAGGCCGGCCCGGCGCAGAGACCGGGCCGGCCTTCAGACGGTGGATCGTCCGTCAGGCGATGGATCGACGGCGATGAACCGGCCGGAGGAAAACCGGTTCATCGGCCAGCATGAATGCCTATGTGGCCACGAGGCTGGCACGAGGCTGGCAAGGGTCGAAAATCAGCGGACGGAGACCGGCACTTCGGTCGAGGTGCGCATGGCGTGGCTGTAGGGGCAGACGATATGGGCGGCGGCGACCAGCTTTTCCGCCAGTTCGCGCTCGACGCCGGGGATCTCGACGGAGATCTTCACATCGATCTCGAAACCGCCGCCGTCGGCGCGCGGGCCGATACCGACATCGGTGTAAACCTTGGTGTCTTCCGAGAGCTTCACCTTTTCCTTGCCGGCGACAAATTTCAGCGCGCCGAGGAAGCAGGCGGAATAGCCGGCGGCAAACAACTGTTCGGGATTGGTGCCGGTGGCGCCATCGCCGCCGAGTTCCTTGGGCGTGGTCAGCGCGACGTCAAGGACGCCATTGTCGCTGACGGCGTGGCCGGTACGGCCACCGGTGGCGGAAGCATGTGCGGTGTAGAGGATAGCCATGATGTGTGTCCTTGTCTTGCGTTGCGATAGAGTTTATATATTGCACAATTGAATTGTGTGCAATTGTTTTTTGCGCATTGCATGAAAATAATCTTTCCGACACAGTCGAATACAGATCTGTGTCTCTGGAGGTTCGATCAAACCATGGACGACGAAACGCTGGAAAAAGAACTGACGCTCGACAAGCAACTGTGCTTTGCGCTCTACGGCGCAGCGCATGCGTTTACCCGCGCCTACAAGCCACTGTTGACGCCGCTGGGACTGACCTATCCACAGTATCTGGTGATGATGGCGCTGTGGGAAACCGACGATGTGCCGGTGAAGGCGCTCGGCGAAAAGGTCGGACTTGATTCCGGCACGCTGTCACCCCTGCTGAAGCGACTGGAACAGGCCGGCCATGTCGCACGCCGCCGCGATGCGGCCGACGAGCGGCAGGTATTCATCACCCTCACCGACACCGGCCGGGCGTTGAAGAAACAGGCCGTCGGCGTGTTTCGCGCGATCGGCGAGCAGACCGGCTGTTCGCTTGATGAGGTTGTCACCCTGCGCGACAGCCTCAAACGGCTGCAGGCGCAATTGGGGGATGAGGTGTAGGGAGTTGGAAGGGGGACGACTGGGCAGGATCGGAAACAGCCCCTCTCTTGGAATTTCTAGCACTTCGCTTGCGCTAAGATGCTGAAATTCCATTCTCTCCCGCAGGGGGAGAGATGGCGGCCGCCGTCGGGGGCAAGCCACTTGCCTATTCGCCTTGAGCGCGTAGCAGGACGAAGACCAGCCCAGCCGCCGCCTTGCGGTGACCTCTCCTTCAAGCTTGAGACGAGCCGGGGCGCCCTAGCCACCCTCCCCCTCAAGGGGAGGGTGGTTGCGGTTACTGCCAGACCTGGACCTTGGCCTTGTTGGGCACGCGCTCATAGAGGTCGATGATGTCCTGGTTCATCAGGCGCACGCAGCCTGACGAGACGGCCTTGCCGATCGAGTTCCATTCCGGCGAGCCGTGCAGGCGGTAGAGCGTGTCTTCGCCATTCTGGAAGATATACAGGGCGCGGGCGCCGAGCGGGTTCTTCAGGCCGGGCGGCATGCCGCCATTGGCGATGGAATATTTGACCAGTTCCGGCTGGCGGGCGACCATTTCGTCCGGCGGGGTCCATTTCGGCCATTTCTGCCGCCACTGGATGACGCCCGTACCCTGCCAGGCGAAGCCCTCGCGGCCGATGCCGACGCCATAGCGCATCGCGGTGCCACCCGGCTCGACGAGATAAAGGAAGCGGTTCGGCGTATCGACAACGATGCTGCCTGCCGGCTGGCCAGTCGGGTCGATGACCTGCTGGCGATAGAAGCGTTCCGGGATTTGCCAGTACGGGATGGCCGGGATGACATAGCCGCCGTCGAAGATTTCGCCATACATGGCATCGAGTTCGGGCGAGCGGCCGGTTGGCGGCGCATCGACCATCGGGCGCGCGACGGGACCGTCAAGGCGCAGGCTCGGCGAGATCGGACGGGAAGAGGCACAGCTGGCGAGCAGACTTGCCGCGCCAAGACCCGTCAGCGACAGAAGCGTGCGTCGGGTCAGGTTATTCGAAGATGACATGGAGATACTGATTTCCTGTAGCAATGCAGCGAGACACCCTTAGACGTCTCAGCCAGCGCTTTGTTCCGCCCCATGGCGATGCAAACAGGAAAGCACCTGCAAAGGCAACCGCGCAGCCCTTTCAACTTTGCGAGAGGGGCATTTGCGGTCCGGGCCTGTCTCTAAATGACAACAATCGGCGTCTTGTTGGGCACGCGGTCGAAGAGATCGATGACGTCCTGGTTGAACATGCGCACGCAGCCGGACGACGTCGCCTTGCCGACGGATTGCCAGTCGGGCGTGCCGTGGACGCGGTAGAGCGTGTCCTTGCCATCCTGGTAGATATAGAGCGCGCGGGCACCGAGCGGGTTCTTCAGGCCGGCGACCATGCCGCCTTCAGATGCCGAAACCGGCCTCAGGTTCGGCTGGCGGGCGACCATCTCGTCGGACGGCGTCCAGTGCGGCCATTTGGCCTTGCGCTCGATCACGCCCCTGCCCGACCAGGCAAAACCGTCGCGGCCGAGGCCGACACCGTAACGCACCGCCTTGCCGCTCGCCTGGACGAAATAGAGATAATGCGCCTTGGTATCGACGACGATGGTACCCGGAACCTCGGCGGTCTGGTAGTCGACCTCCTGGCGCAGCATGTCGCGGTTGACGCGGTCGAGCGGAATGGCCGGCAGCGTGTGATCACTGTCGCGGATCACGCCATACATGGTCCGGTGCAGCGGATTGGTGACGGGAAGACCATAGGTCTGGTGGAATTGGGTCTGGTAAAGCTCGCGGCGCTGCGGCACCGGCTGGGTGGCGGCTGGCGGCGTGCGGGCCGGATCATGCCAGACGGGCGCGACCTCGTCCTGGAAGACATCGATGTTCATCCGGCTGGTATCAGTGACCAGGATGCAGCTTGAAAGGGCCGACAGCATCAGACCGGTTGCAGCAAGACCGAAGAGACGGGCGAGCATCGGCTGGCCACGAGACATGCCGGACAAGAAGAATTGAGACACCATTTTCCACCGATTCAGACTGACCTCGACGGTGGCACCATGGCAGTCGCGGCTGGCGCGAGGCTGGTGTTTCGCACCGCCTCGCGCCAGATGGGTTACCGGATCGGATCAGGAATTGCGCATGGCTTTCATGGCGTTGAGGCAATCGGGCTCAAGGTTTTTCTCATGGGTGACGAGGCACTGGAGAATGCGCCCCTCGCCGCGCTGGACCGTGGCGCAGAACTTGCCGATATCAGGGCGGCAGGCCTTGCCGGCTGCAATGATCCTGGCGCGCATTTCCGGCGAGACGTTCACTCCCTCCTGCGCCGCGACAATGCCGGTCAACGCGGCCAGGCAGACAAGCGCGACGATCATTCGTTTCATCATGGTCTATTCCTTCTCTATGTCCTCAGTCTCCATGTCCTCAGGCGGGTGCCGTGGAGCGGACGCGGCTCCGTCCTGCCGGATCAGGTGCTATCTGGAGACACTGCTCTGGACCGTGGCGGAACCGCCGTTCGAACCGGTATAGGTCTTGCTGCGGCTGCAGCTCTGGCTGGCAGAACTGCAGGTGGCCGACGAGGTGGCGGACAGGCTGTTGCCGCGGGGGCCGGTGCGCGTGGCGCTGCGGCTGCAGCTGCCGCCGGCGCACGACCCCGATGCGCTGAAATGCGTGGTGCCGTGAGCGGTGGAGACGCTGCGGTTGCGGCTCCAGGCCGAGGCTTCGGAAACCATGGCAAGGGAGGCGATGGCGGCAAGCAGGAGAGCGGTCTTGTTCATCTCGGGTTCCTCGTGGTGGATCTGATGCGCCTGCGGCGCATCGGCTGTCGATGGGCAAAGACTGGACCACTGATTTGTCCGGCCGATAAACCGAATGTAGCGTTTTGTATCAAAGGCCCGGCCACGCTTGATTTCGCAGGGCTTGCCGATCATCCTCGCGGCATGACGACACCGGACACTTCCATCTTGCCAGGCACTTCCATCCTGATGGTCGATGACGACCCAGATATCCGCGACCTCGTCGGCCGGCTTCTCGAACGCGAGGGCTTCCGGATGCGGCTGGCCGAAAGCGGCAGGGCGATGGATGCAGAACTGCAGAAGGGCAGCCCCGACCTGATCATCCTCGACCTGATGATGCCGGGCGAAGACGGGCTTTCGATCTGCCGCAGGCTGCGCGCCCACTCGGCCGTGCCGATCCTTATGCTGACAGCAAAGAGCGACGAGACCGACCGGGTGGTCGGGCTGGAACTTGGCGCCGACGACTATCTGCCCAAGCCGTTCGGGCCGCGCGAGCTTCTGGCACGGGTGCGGGCGCTGCTGCGGCGCAGTGGCATGAACCAGGCGGCACAGCAGCCGATCGTGCGCCGCTATGCCTTCGATCGTTTCGTCATCGACATCGACGCGCGGGTGGTGATCTTCGAGGATGAGCCGGCGGCGCTGACCAGCGCCGAATTCGACCTCCTGGCCTGTTTCGTGCTGCGGCCTAGGCGGGTTCTGTCGCGCGACCAGATCCTCGACTGGACACATGGGCGCAACTGCGACCCGCTGGACCGCACCGTCGACATCCTGGTGTCGCGGCTGCGCCGCAAGCTTGACAGCCTCAGCCCCGGCAGCGGTCTGATCAGCACGGTGCGCAACGGCGGCTATCTGCTGACCGCCAGCGTCAGGCAGGTCAATTGATGGCACGGCTTGGCCTCACGGCCCGCATGCTGGCGATCGGCGCGACCTGCCTGATCGCGATGTGGATCATCATCCTGGCCGGCTACTACCGGGCAAACGGCACCGCTGCCTCGCCGCATCCGAGCCCCGGCCAGCTCGTGGCTCTGGCCGACCTTTTGTCACGCACGCCGTCTGTCGATCGGCCGCAGGTGCTTGCGGCGGTTCGATCGGCGACCCTTGACTTGACGCTGCAAAATGCGGGGACGGCGGCGCGGCGCGATCTCGGCGAACTGTCGGAACCGGCCGAATTCGCAGACTACAAAACGGCACTGGGAGACCGGCTTCTGTCGATCGCAAGCCCCGAGCGCCGGGCACGCATTGTGCCGGCTTTGCGGCGCAGCAACGGACAGGGCCTGCCGCTCGAATTCCGCATCCGGCTTGCCGATGCCAGCGTGCTGGTCGTCGAAAGCCGACCGCCGTTCGCCACGACCGTGACCGGACTGCCGGTCGGCATGGGCGCCGGGCTGGTCGGCACGCTGATCGCCCTGCTGACGCTGGTCCTGGTGCAGATCGAAATCCGGCCGCTGCTGAAGCTCGCCCAGGCGGCCGACCGGTTCGATCCCTCCGGGCCGCCGATCCCCCTGCCCCGCACCGCCGGTCGCACACCGGATGTCGCAACCCTGATCCGCGCTTTCGGCAGACTGCAGGACAGGTTGCAGATTTTGATGCGAACCCGGCTGGCGCTGATTTCCGGCGTGCAGCACGACGTGCGCTCGTTTGCCACGCGGCTGAGACTGAGGGTCGAGGCAATTCCGGAGGCGCGCGAGCGCGACCGGGCGATCAAGGATATCGACGACATGATCAGGCTGCTCGACGACGCACTTCTCAGTGCGCGGGCGGGCAGTGGCGCACTCGACGAGGAACTGATCGACCTTGGCACGCTGCTGCGTTCGGATATTGCCGACATGGGCCGCAACGGCATGGCCGTCGCTCTGGATCCGGCATTGCCTGCCGGCGAGGTGCTGGTGCTCGGCGACCGGCTGGCGCTGCGGCGCATCCTGTCGAACCTGATCGACAATGCGATCAAATACGGCAGGGTCGCGCATGTCGGGCTTGCGGTATCGGGTCAGGACGCAATGATCACCGTTCGCGACGAAGGTCCCGGCATCCCGGCCGAACTGCGACAGACACTGCTGGAACCGTTTATCCGCGGCGAGCCGTCGCGGGCGCGCCAGACCGGTGGCGCGGGGCTTGGCCTGGCCATCGTGCGCACGCTGGTCGAGGCCCATGCCGGGCGGATCGACATCGACACGGCGCCCACGGGGGGCGCCGAAATCAGGGTCGTTCTGCCGCTGTTTTGCGGCTAAACGCAGAGGATGCTGGCGAAAACGGTCGCCCTCAATGCTCTATCTCCTTGTTTTCACGAAACTCCGGACACAAAAGCGGTTCCCACTTTTGCTGGAATTGCGCTAGGCCTACTTGCCCTTGCCGACCGGCAGGCGGACATTGGGCAGCATGACGGCTGCGATCAGGCCGAGCGCCATCATGCCGGATGCGGTGAGAAACAGCGGCAGGAAAGCGTCGGAATAGGCGTTGGCGACTGTGGTCTGGACCGCCTGCGGCAGGTTCGACAGCATCTGTGGCGTCAGACTGCGGAAATCGCCGCCGTCCGGCAATGCGATCGAGACATGAGAAAGGCCGGCACTGATTATCGCGCCGTAGATGGAGATGGCGATGGCGGCACCACCCATGCGGGTCAGCGTTACCGTGCCGGTGGCCGCGCCGACATCGGCGCCGGAGGCGGCATTCTGTACGCCGATCACCGGCACCTGCTGGCCGATGCCGACGCCGATGCCCTGCAGCAGCATGACAAGACCGAGCAGTATGATCGGGGTTCCGGCATGCATCTGGCTGAAGACGGCGAGGCTGACGATGCCGGTCGCGGTCGAGGCGATGGCGAAGGGCTTGTAGCGACCGGTTTTCGAGATGATGCGGCCGGCCGACAACGAGCCGAGCGCGATGCCGCCGGTGGTGGCGATGAACAGCAGGCCGGCCATCGACGGCGACAGGCCGGTGGTGGTCTGCAGGAAGAGCGCGACATAGTTGACCGAGCCGATGCCGATGGCGCCGGAGACCAGCGAGATGCACAGCAGCAGGTTGACCGTGCGGCTGGAAAATAGCGACAGCGGCACGACCGGTTCGGGCACCCGGCGCTCGACGAAGATCCAACCGATCAGGCACAACACGCCGAAGGCGACGACGCCGAGGCTTTCAGGCGCAATGAGCGAGCCGAAGATCTGGCCGCTGTCGGCCCAGAGCACGACGCTGGCGACCGCACCGGCAAGCAGCAGCGCACCGGCATAATCGATCTTCGGGCGACGATGCGGCTTGCGGTAGGGCAGCAGCCAGACCAGGCCGGCGAGCACCAGGATGCCGATCGGCAGGTTGACCAGGAAGATCGAGCGCCAGCCGAAGAGATCCGACAGCGTGCCGCCAAGCACCGGGCCGAGCGCACCCGACGCCATCAGCACCAGGCTCGAATAGCTCTGGTACCGGGCGCGTTCGCGCGGCTCGAAGAGATCGGCATTGATGGCGAAGATCGACACCATGATGCCGCCGCCGCCGAGCGCCTGCAGCACGCGGGCGGCGATCAGCGTGTTCATCGAGACGGCCAGGCCGCAGACGAGCGAGCCAAGGGTGAAAATGGTAACAGCGGCGATGATGACGTATTTGCGGCCGAACAGATCGCCGAGCTTGCCGTAGAGGGGCATGACCGCGCTGGTGGTCAGCAGATAGGCCGAGCCGACCCAGCCGAAACGCTCCAGTTCGCCGAACTCGCCAACGATGGTCGGCAGTGCGGTCGAGACGATCTGGTTGTCGAGTGTCGCCATGAACATCGCGGCGAGCAGGAGCAGATAGACGACGAGGCGCAGCTTGGGGTCCGTCACCAGCGGCGGAAGACTTGTTGGCGCGGACAGATCGGGCGATGGGGAAGACGGGGCAGAGGATGGGGGAGAGACGACGGCAACGCGTGTCGTCGCGGCGGTGGATACGGAATTGTCCATGGATCGGGGGCTCCTGTTGGCTTCAAAATGGGCCAAGGGAAATTATATGTCAACAGCATATAAATGCGATTATCATACATTTTGATTTTACAGCGGCGAGGAACCTGCTATTCAGATGCCCATGACAGACAGGCATGATCCGGCAAACACGCGGCCAGAGGCCAGCGGCGCAACACATGATGGTCCCGATCCGGCCCTTGCCGGGATCGGCCAGGCAATGACGCGCATGCGACTGCTGATCGGCCGGCGTTTTGTCGGCCGCATGGCGCTGAAGCGGATCGGCACCGGGCTGGAATTGTCCGATATCGATGCGATCGGCGTGATCAAGCGCGTGGCGCCGCATCAGGAGGTGACGGTGGGCGCGATTGCCGAGCAGATGCGGATCGATCCGTCGCGCGGCAGCCGGATCGTTGCCGATCTGGTGAAGCAAGGCCTGCTGGAGCGGGCCGCCTCGCAGGAGGACGGACGGCGCAGCATCGTTCGCATGACGGCTTCCGGCAAACAGGTGCTGGAGCAGATCGAGGAGATCAAGCGGGAGCTGATCGTCGAGGCCACCGCCGGATGGCCGCAGGAGGACATCGTGAAATTTGCCGCGCTCTATGACCGGTTTACGGTCGGGCTGGAAACCCAGCTCGACCAGTTCGAGCAGGGCGAATAAGGCAACCGCCGGCATTGGCGCGGACGCCGAAGACAATCCGGCCGGCATCCCCTCCCCCGAGAGAATACCGGCCGGTCGACGCGGGACGCTCCACCATGATCGCCGTTGCCTCGCCCAAAGCTGACGACGTTTTGTGCGATCCACGCGCCGAAGGCAAAATCAGATGGCTTTCGGACCCTGAAGCGCTCTGTAGATCTTGCGCCCGAGCAAGATCGAGACCGGCAGCGCGACAAGACAGCCGCCCAAGAAGGCGCCGGCGATATGCCAACCCTGGACCATGTCCAGCGAGAGCACGGTGATCACCGCAGCGCCGCCGAGCGCGCTTGCGACGAGGATGTAAAGGACTGCAGTCAGACCCAGCATGTTCGACCCCCAGGCGTTGTTTGCTTGATGCAGAGAGTAAGGTCCCGGCACGCGATGTCCTTGATCTGGCGCAAATCGTTTTGCCCATTCGACCAGAGCAAAGGCGTATTTCTGCATGCCTTGAGCCGGGGGACTGCGGTTTTCCACGATCGATGCGGCAGATTGCCCGGCATGTCATGAATATCCTCAATCTCCGGGCGGGATTCACCATGAATCGGGGTGAACCGGGTGCATGGCTTGCTGTCGGCCGATGCTTCGGCCAGATTTGGACCCTTCCGGCACAGGTGGCCGGACGCCGTCTCACCCCGCCTTGAACGGCTCTACGCCCCGGAAACGATCATGCCGACCAGACGCAGCATCCTCTCCGGCCTCGGTGGCCTTGTTGTAACCGGGGCGACCGGGGGCTTTTCCGCGGTGTGCAGCGGCTTGGCAGCGGCGCAGTCGCTCAGTCATGTCGAACTGCGTGGCGGGTTCGATGCGGCCGATGCCGGGATCATGCCGGGCGCCGACGACGACCAGAGCCGCAAGCTGCAGGCGCTGATCAATGCCGCCGCCAAGGCCGGGCAGCCGGTCTTCCTGCCGGCGGGGACCTATGAAGTGTCCAATCTCGATCTTCCGGAGGGCACCCGCCTGTCCGGCGTGCCCGGCGCGACGCGGCTTTCCTATCGCGGCGACGGCCATCTGGTGGCCGCCCGCGACGTGCGCCATGTCAGCCTTTCGGGCATCACCTTCGACGGCGCCAACCGCTGGATCGCCGATTATACCGAAGGCCTGCTCGCCTTTCGCGGCGTCGAAGAGGTGCTGATCGACAATTGCGCCATCGCCGGCAGCCGCAAATACGGCGTGCAACTGGAGCGCTGCGGCGGGCGCATTGCGGCAAGCCGGATCACCGGGGCGGCGAAGGCGGCGATCTGGTCGGTCGAGGGCCGCGCCATGACCATCCGCGACAACGAGATCAGCGACTGCGGCAATGGCGGCATCCTGGTGCATCGCTGGACCAAGGGCATCGACAATACGATGGTGACCGGCAACCGCATCGCGAGGATCGCCGCCGCCGATGGCGGAACCGGCCAGCACGGCAATGGCATCAACCTGTTTCGCGCCGATGGCGTGATGATCGAGGGCAATCACGTCACGGACTGCGCCTTTTCCGCCATCCGGGCGAATTCCGCCTCCAATGTCATCATCAGCGGCAACCAGGTTCTGCGTTCAGGCGAAACGGCGATCTATGCCGAGTTCTCGTTCGAGGGCGCGCTGATTGCCGGCAATCTGGTCGATGGCGCCGCCAATGGCATTTCGGTGGTCAATTTCGACCAGGGCGGCCGGCTGGCCACGGTCAGCGGCAATATCGTCCGCAACGTCACCGCCGAGGGCCCCTATGTGCATGACGGCGCGGGGTTCGGCTATGGCATCGCGGTGGAAGCGGAGACGTCCGTGACCGGCAATGTTGTCGAGAATGCCGCCAAGGCCGGGCTGATGCTCGGCTGGGGGCCATATCTGCGCAATGTCGTCGTCTCCGACAATATCATCCGCAAGGCGCCGGTCGGCGTGATGATCAGCATCGTCGAGGGCACAGGCAGCGTGGTGGTCAGCCACAACCTGATCGCAGAGACGCCGACGGGCGCGATCCTCGGCTACCGATGGGCCGACAAGGCGACGCAAGAGCTGATCGACGGCTCACAGGATCCAGACACGCTGATCGTCGAAGGCAACCGGCGGGGCTGAGCGCTGCGGCTGGAGAAACTGCGGGCGGCATGATCAGGACAAGCCCGGCTCCGCCCACCCGGCATCGCCCACCCGGCACTGGTACCGATACTGGCAGGGGTCTCGGTACTGGCCGGTTCCCTCCCCGGCAATTTCATCAAGTGTTAGCGATAGACTTAAAATTCCAATCACTAATATTAGAGGGCGCGCAAAATCGTAATCCCTGTTTAAGCCTTGCGATGCTTTAGTCTTCGGACACCTCATTCCAGTGAAACCGAAGATGCTGCCGCTACAGCTACAGAACACCATTCTCGAGATGATCGCCACGGGGCTTCCGGTATCGGAAACCGTGGATTTTCTCTGTCGGGAAGCGGAAAAGACATCGCCCGACATCATCTGTTCGGTGCTGCTGCTGGATGACGACAACCGTGTGCATCATCTCGCCGGGCCGTCCCTGCCGAAAGCCTATGCGGCCGCGATCGACGGCGTCCAGATCGGTCCGGGCGTCGGTTCCTGCGGCACCGCTGCCTATACCGGCAAACCCGTCCTGGTCGAGGACATCGAAACCCATCCCTACTGGCAGAACTACAAGCAGCTTGCCCTCGTGCACGGCATGCTGGCCTGCTGGTCGACGCCGATGCTGGTATCGGGCAAGGTGGTCGGAACCTTCGCCTTCTACTACCGGACCCCGCGCGGGCCATCGCCGATTGAACGGAAACTGGTCGATGCCTGCGTGCATCTGTGCGCCATCGCCATCGAGCGCGACCAGCGCATCGCCGAACGGCGGCGGCTGGCCGAGACGGACGCCCTGACGCAATTGCCGAACCGGGCGCGGTTCAACAATGTGATCCAGATCCAGGCAGACAGCGGGCGGGCCTGGGGGCTGCTGCTCACCGATGTCGACAATCTCAAGATGGTCAACGATACATTCGGCCATCAGGCCGGCGACGACCTGATCAGCACCGTGGCTGAACGGCTGGCGCGCCGAGCCGAACCGGGCATGACCTTTCGGCTGGGCGGCGACGAATTCGCCATCATCATTCCCTGCCTTGAGAACCAGGATCCGGGCACGCTCGCCGCCGATCTGCTTGCCGCGACCAAGGCGCCCTGCGAATGCGGCGGGCATCTGCTCTATCCGTCGATCACCATCGGCGGTGCGCGAGCGGACGCCGGCGAGAACCCCGCCCCCGTGCGCCAGAATGCCGACTATGCGCTCTATCATGCCAAGGAACGCAATCGCGGTCGCTACATCGAATATGTGCCGGGCCTCGGCACCGCTATCGTCAAGCGCTTCCGTGCCATTCACGACGTCGGTGAAGCGCTGCGCGACGACCGTATCGACGCCTATTACCAACCGCTGGTCGAGCTCTCGACCGGGCGCATTGTGGGGCTCGAGGCGCTGTGCCGGATGCGCACGTGCAATGGCGAGGTGATCGCCGCCGGCCATTTCCAGGAGGCGATGAAGGATGCGCATGTCGCCATCGAACTGACCGACCGAATGCTGGAGAAAACGGCTGCCGATTGCCGCCGCTGGATGGATGCGGGGCTGAGTTTCGGCCGCGTCGGCATCAATCTCACGGCCGCGGACTTCTACCGCGGTGGCCTCACCGGGCGGATCGGCAAGGCCTTCGAGCAGCTCGACGTGCCGCTGTCCAAGATTGTCGCCGAGGTGACGGAATCGGTCTATCTCGGCCAGCGCGACCAGATCGTCGCCGACGAGATCCGCACCATGCGCGCAGCCGGGCTGATGGTGGCGCTCGATGACTTCGGCACCGGCTTTGCCTCGCTGACCCATCTTTTGACCGTACCTGTGGACATCATCAAGATCGACAAATGCTTCGTGCAGCGCATGGTCCTGGATCGGGCCGGCGGCGTGATCATCAAGGGGCTGCTGGACATTGCCGATGGGCTGGACATCCTGGTCGTCGCCGAAGGCATCGAGGACGCGGAACAGGCGGCCAGACTGACCGCCATGGGCTGCCGGGCTGGCCAGGGCTATCTGTATGCCAGGGCGCTCGACCCCGATGCCGCCTTGAGACTGCTGCATGCCGGCCGTGGCTATATCACCGCCGACCACGCTCTGCTGGCCGAAGCGGCCATCGCCTGCTGAAGGCGCCAGGGCGGTGATGATCTGCGCAGGTGCCGGATGCCGGATCCCCCGGTCGCTGTGGTCAATCTCCGCTGCCATCAGCGAATTTCATGGCCGGATCAATGCAACATGGCTTTTCTCCCCCGCGGCCAGCGGCTAGCGTCGCCATCCGCAACCAGGAGATATCCATGCTGAAGATCTACGGCGTCTACAAATCGCGCGCGACGCGCATTCTCTGGCTAGCCGAGGAGCTCGGGCTTTCCTTCGAGCTGGTGCCGGTGCTGCAGGCCTACAAGCTTGCCGACCCGATGGCGCCGGATGCACGGCTCAACACGCGCTCGCCGGACTTCCTCAAGATCAACCCGATGGGCAGCATTCCGACGATCGACGACGACGGGCTGGTGTTGAACGAATCGCTGGCGCAGACATTTTATCTGGCGAAGAAACATGGCGGGCCGCTGGCGCCGAAGGACATCGCCGAAGAGGCGCAGATGCAGCAATGGACGCTGTTTGGCGCGACATCGATCGAAACAGAAGCGCTGAAGATCTCGCAATGCAACAACGAGGGACGGCTTGCGACGGAGGCCGGCCAGGCCGAGGCCAAGGTCGTGGCGCGTATCCTGTCGCGGCCGTTCGGCGTGCTGGAAAAGCATTTTGCCGCGCATGACTATGCCGTCGGTGACCGCTTCACAGTGGCCGACATCAATCTGGGCGAGATCGTGCGCTATGCGCAGCCTTATCAGACGCTGTTCGACGCGCATCCGAAGACCGGCGCATGGCTGAAGCGCATCCAGGATCGCCCCGGCTTCAAGGCGATGTGGCAGAAGCGGACTGACGAGAAGGAATGAGGGTCGCCCTGCCCGTTGAGGAGAAAGCTGCGCAGTGAGCCACCGCCCCTCAACGGGCAGGATCACGTCAAGCCGGATCGGCCGACTTCTTCGGCCGTCCAACCTTGGTACCATTGGCGCGGCTGGCGGCAATATCATCCGCTATCGAGATTGCGATCATCACCCCACCCCGGACCTCTGCCCCGAACTTGTGATCCGGCCCTCCCCTTCAAGGGGAGGGTCGACGTCAAGTCATGCGATGCCCGGCACGTCTTCCAGTCTGTACCAGACAGGAATGCCGCGTTCGGTGGCGATGCGCACGTCGTTGTCGGCCCCCTTCGATGCGCCGGGAAGGCGCAGGACACCGTCGCATAGCTGGAGAAGACGGTGGGCGACGGGATGGAAAATCTCCTCGTAGAGATCGTCGCCGATTGTCTTGCCGCCGGCTGAATGCCAGACCGGCAACGCCACCCATTCGCCGATCATCGGCACATGACCAGCCTTGAACAGGGCATGCGATGGTGCCTCGAGCACCTGCAGATTGGCCGCCATCTTTACCGGGTCGTCACCGGTGCCCGAGCGATACGGCCCGGCAATCAAAATCAACATGGTCATCTCCTTTGCCTCCCGCCCCATGCGGGATTTTGTACATTTCCGCATGATTCTTCTGGAATGTCGACTCTAACTGGCTATTATCGTGCAACTTCGTGAACAAATGGGTGAAGCCGTGCTGACCGAACAGAGACGCCAGATGATCCTCGACATCCTGACACGGGAGGGACGCGCGCTGGCGGGTCAGTTGGCGCGCGACTGGAATGTCTCGGAAGACACGATCCGGCGCGACATGCGGGACATGGCCGCGGACGGGCTGTTGAAGCGTGTGCATGGCGGGGCGCTGCCGATGGCGCCGGTGCTACCGGACTTCAGCGCCCGGCAGGGTGTGGCAACCGAAGAGAAACAGCGGCTGGCGGCAGCGGCAATCCGGCTTTTGTCACCCCGGCAGATGGTCTTTCTCGACGGCGGTACGACGACGGCAGAGATTGCCCGACAGATCCCGCGCGAGATGGCGCTGACCATCGTTACCCATGCTCCCACCATCGCGGCCGAATTCGAGCATCACCCGGCCGTCGAGGTGATCCTGATCGGCGGCCGGCTGTACAAACATTCGATGGTCGCGGTGGGGGCCACGGCAATTGCCGCGATCGACCGCTTGCGGCCGGACATCTTCTTTCTCGGCGTCACTGCCACCCATCCCGTCGAGGGGCTGACGACGGGAGATTTCGAGGAAGCGGCGATCAAGCGGCGGATCATCGAGCGCAGCGCCGCCACCTATGTACCGCTGACGGCCGATAAGCTGGACGCGGTCTCGCCCTGCCTGGTTGCGAGGTTACCCGAGATCACCGGACTGATCGTTGCGACGGGGAATGGGGCGGACGGGCTCATGGGTTATCGGGAGGCGGGCGTCGAGATTGTGGTGGCTTAGGTTCATAGAAATGCCCCCTCATCTGCGAAATCTGAGGTTTAGCCTGCGGCTAAGCCCTCGATTTCGCTTCTTCTCCCTCAAGGGGAGAAGGAAGGCCGCCTACACCAGCAGCAGGCGCGAGGCCCTGCCTCTCCCCTTGAGGGAGAGGATAGAAAATCACGATCTTAGCGAATGCTAAATCGTAGATTTTCTTGGTGAGGGGGACATTCTTCCTGTCTTCCAGCTCAACCAAACAGCGCATCGGTGACGCGGACTGTGCCGACTGCGATGCCGTTCCAGTTCTTCAGCGTGTGATTGGCCATGGCCATCAGCGCCTGTTGCTCGACGCTGTCTCTGTCGAAATGGCGGGCGAGAAGGGCGGTGATCATGGTTTCGGCGGCGCGGGTGGTGCCGTCCTCGCATTTGACCGCAAAGGACAAGCCCTTTTCCGGCAGGATGGCGCAGAATACGCCTTCGGCACCGGTCTTGGCAAAGATCCGGCCGGGTGCCACCTGCATCAGGCGAGTGCAGAAACGCCGTGTACCGGCGACATAGAAGGGTTCGGCCATGCAGGCGTCGATCAGGCGCCGTGCGGCGCGGGCGCGGATCGGCTCCAGCCCCTGGCCCGTGGCCATCCTGGCAAAACCATGGGCAAGGCCTTTCAGCGAAACGGCATAGGTGGGGATCGAGCAGCCGTCTGCGCCGCAATTGTCGGGTCCAAGCGTTGTTCCGGTCAGGCTTTCCATAGTGGCGCGGATCTGCTGCTGCAGCGGGTGATCATAGGTGGAATAGCCGGCCGGATCGTCGCCGGCATGGCAACAGGCGCAGACGAAGCCGGCGTGTTTGCCGGAGCAGTTGTTGTGCAGGGCCGTCGGTCGGTCGAGGCTTCGGGCCTGGTTGATCAGGGTTGCCTGGTCGAACGACCCGTGGGCGCCGCATTCGAGCGCCGACACATCGCGGCCGGAGGCCTTCAGCATGGCGGCGGCCGTTGCGACATGCTCCGGTTCGCCGGAATGCGACGAACAGGCGAGCGCCAGTTCACGGTTGCCGAAGCCATAGGCATCGGCCGCACCGGTCTCGATCAGCGGTAGAGCCTGCATTGCCTTGCAGGCCGAGCGGGGAAAAACGGCAGCATCGACATCGCCGGCGGAAAAGACCATGCGCCCGTCACCATCGACGACCACGGCCATGCCGCGATGGCGGCTCTCGACGAGTTGACCGCGCGTGACTTCGACCGTGATCGGATTGTTCATGTCTTGCCTCAAAATTCCCGGATTGTTTCCGGCTGATAGCGCAAAACACCGAGCGATGCACGAGGTCAAGATTTGAAAATCATCATCCGTCTGCTGGCTGTGCTTGTGCTGGTCTTCGTGCTGCCGACACTGGTTTCAGCCGGACTTTGGGCCACCACGGACAGGCCGGGGCGGTGGAACGAGGCAAACTGGGGATCGGCCGGTATCCTGCCCCGTGCAGACGCTTCGCCCGAAGCCTCGGTCCATGTCTTCTCGGCGATGACCGGCGGATTGAAGGGTGCCGTCGCCAGCCATGCGTGGATCGTCACCAAGGAAAAGGGCGGTGCCTATCAGCGCTATGACAAGGTCGGCTGGGGTACGCCGATCCGCCGCAACCACCGGGCACCGGACGGTTTCTGGTATTCCAATCCGCCAAGGCTGGTTGTGGAGATCACGGGAGCAGAGGCCGAGCGGCTGATCCCGAAGATCGAGGCGGCGATCGCAGGCTATCCGCATGGCGAGCCGGGTGGGTACAGGATCTATCCGGGACCGAATTCGAATACGTTCGTCGCGCATGTGCTGCGCAGCGTGCCGGAACTGGGCGCCGTGCTGCCGCCGGATGCGGTGGGGCGCGACTATCTGGACAATGGCGGTTTCTATGCGCTGGATGCCGACAGCCGTGACCTGCATCTGAGCTTCGGGGGTCTTGCCGGGTTTTCACTCGGTGCCCGAAGCGGTATCGAGGTCAATTTCCTCGGCCTGGTGGCCGGTGTGGATTTCAGCCGCCCTGCCCTCAAGGTTCCCGGCTTCGGCTATGTCGGCTGGTGAGCGAATTCAAACGAAAGCCCGGAATCAAAAAGAGCCGCACGAGGCGGCTCTCCATGAGTTTTGGTCCCTAAGCTGGGCACGGACGCTGCCAGGCAGCGGCCAAAGGAAGGTGGTGTCAGGCCGAGGGCTGCCCCGTCAAAACCATCACCTTGCCAAAGCCCCAAACGCAGACCGAAATCTCATTAGACATTGGATCACCTTCCTTTCGTTACGTTGTCGATGACTAAAAGGTAGGTGCATTGCAGCACTTCTGCAAGGCACGTTATATGACAGGCGCCGAAGATTCTTTATTGGACATTTGGGCGTGAAAGCACGATTATTCGCGCGCTGGAGATGCTCGCTGAGTCAGAAGACCGAGCGAACCCGGTCAAATACCCCCGACAAAATCAGCCCAGCGTCAGCACGATCTTGCCTATATGGCTGGAGCTTTCCATCAGGCGATGGGCCTCGACCACGTCTTCGATCGGCAGCACGCGGTGGATGACGGGCGCGACGTCGCCCGCTTCGAGCAACGGCCAGACCTCAGCCTGCAACTCGTCGCGGATGGCGCGCTTTTCCTCCGCCGTGCGCGGACGCATGGTCGATCCGGTCACTGTCAGGCGCTTGACCATGATCGGTGACAGGTTGACCTTCTCGGCCACGGCGCCGCCGAGGAAGGCGATGATCGACAGACATCCATCCTTGGCGAGAACCTGGAGGTTGCGGTCGAAGTATGACGCGCCGATCATGTCGAGCACGACATCGACACCCTTGCCGGCGGTCGCTTCCTTGACCAGTTCGACGAAATCCTCGGTCTTGTAGTTGATCGCCCGGGCAGCGCCGAGATCCATGCAGGCCGCGCATTTTTCAGCCGATCCCGCCGTCGTATAGACGGTTGCGCCAAAGGCGCGCGCAAGCTGGATGGCGGTGGTACCGATGCCCGACGAACCGCCATGAATCAGCACGGTTTCGCCTTCGGTCAGGCCGGCCATCTGGAAGAGATTGGCCCAGACGGTGAAGAAGGTTTCCGGCAGGGCGGCCGCCTTGACCGCGTCATAGCCGCCGGGCCAAGACAGGGCCTGGGTCGCGGGGACCGCGCAGAATTCGGCATAACCGCCGCCATTGGCCAGCGCGCAGACCTTGTCGCCGATGGCAAAACCGGAAGCCCCCTCGCCAAGCGCGACGACCTCGCCTGCGACCTCAAGGCCGAGGATCGGGCTTGCATCCTTCGGGGCGGGATAGGTTCCCTGGCGTTGGGCGACATCGGGCCGGTTGACCCCGGCCGCTTCGACGCGGATGAGGATTTCGCCGGGGCGTGGCCTGGGCACCGGCCCTGTCGCCAGCCGCATGACCTCGGCTGGACCATGGGTGGGCAGATCGACATAGCGCATGGTGTCTGGAAGAGACATAGGCGGCTCCCTCGCGTTGATTGCAGACCGGCATAGAGCAGCGCAATTGCGATGAAAAGGAGGCTCTTTGCCGCCCGCGACAAATGGCCGTGGGGAACCCTGGGGCGCCATGCCGTTCGATGCGTCGGGCGCGCTTCGGCAAAATACCGACATGCAACCCCGAGTAACCGATCCGTGCAGCGATGTGCACGGCCTGCAAGCGTAGCGCCTGACCGTTTGGCATATCTGATTATGCCGATATCACTGCATTAAATCAAGGACATGAAGAATGATCACGGTGTCGTGAACATGACGCCAGTGCCGCTTCTTGGCATCCGTCATTAACCGATTGCTAACCATAAAACGGTTGTATCGAGCGACAAGACTTCGCCCATGACGGGCTGCTAAAAATCAAAACACTTGAGATTTTCATGGCCAGTATTCTGACGAATCTGGGCGCCATCAGTGCGCTCCAGACATTGCGTTCCATTGCCTCCGATCTGGAAACGACACAGGGCCAGACCTCTTCGGGACTGCGTGTGTCCGCTGCCGCCGACAATGCAGCCTATTGGTCGATTGCCACGACCATGCGCTCCGACACCATGGCCATTTCTGCCGTCAGTGACGCGCTTGGCCTCGGGGCGGCAACGGTGGATACAGCTTCCACAGGCACGGAGGCGATTGTCGACGTGCTTGGCGAATACAAGGCCAAGCTGGTCGCGGCAAAGGAACAGGGCGTGGACAGGGCCAAGATCCAGGAGGAGCTCGACCAGTTCAACGCGCAGGCGGAAAGCGTGGTCGCCTCGTCCAGCTTCAGCGGCGAGAACTGGCTGAAGACGAATGCGGCGACGCACATTAGCGAAACCGCTCAGCTCAACACGTCGCTGGTCTCGTCCTTCGTCCGCGATGCCAACAACAATGTGCAGGTCAAGACGATCAGTGTCGACCTGAAGCAGACCAGCATGCTGAATACCGGTGGCGGCGGCATCCTGCAAAAGCAGTTGCACAGCGTCGGCGACATCGGTGGCTTCCGCGACACCGGCGTCAATTCCGTCGCCCATGAGGGGCATGAAAGTTATGCGTTTACCGGCAGCAGCACATTTGCGGCAACCGACTACATCAACTTCACCCTGACCGTCGATGCCGGCACGTATTCGGCCGGCAATGCCTATGCGCTGACGATCGACAAAACGGTTGTCGATGCGGCGCTGGGCACGACCGACGGCAAGATCAACACGGCTGTGCAATTGCGCGCCGTGCTGGAGCGGGTGTTCCAGGACAATGGCGTGCCAGCCACGGCCTATGAGAGCATGTTCACCAGCACGTCTTCCACGAGCGAATTCGAGATCGGCTCGCTGGAGACGTCCGGACATGACGGATCAAGCATATCGATTTCGGCGGTGACCTCGGATTTCGGTGGCGTCTATCCGGCGAATTTCGCCATGGGGCTTGAGAATGCGCCGACCGAAAAGCACGACAACATGTATCCCAAGGCGTCGATCTCCTTCACCACGCCGTTCACGGTCTCGGCGCTGGCGGAGGTGTATTTCGACGTCGAGGTCGGTTCAGGCGGACGCCAGACCTATACGATCGACCGCGGCGTGGTCGATGCGGCTCTCGGCACCAGTGACGGCTATATCGGCAGCGCCGCCGATCTTGCAGCCGTGATCAGCCAGGCCGCGGCCGGCAGCGCTTTGGCTGTCACCGCCAGCGGCAACAGCATCACCTTCGCGGCCGATCAGACCGTCTATCCCGAGGCCGGCAATCGCGCAGCGCGCGTCTATGTCGGCAATGTCCAGTCGAACCCGCCCTATGCACCGGACTTCGACCTCGCCGAGGTCGACATCGTCCAGAACCTGCGGACCATCGACCAGTATATCAAGGGTGTCGATCACATGGAGAAGCTTGCCATCGCCAGCGCAAGCAAGCTCGGCTCGTTCCAGACGCGGATCGACATGCAGGCGGACTTTGCCGAAAAGCTGTCCGATTCGATCGACAAGGGTGTGGGTCGACTGGTGGACGCCGATTTGAACGAGGTTTCGACGCGGTTAAAGGCGCTGCAGACGCAGCAGCAGCTCGGTATCCAGGCGCTGCAGATCGCCAACAGCAGCACGGACATCATGTTGCAGCTGTTCAGGCAGTGATCGGCGGCAACTGATCGACAAGGTTCTGCGCGCCGCTCACGCGACGCCGAACGTGCCCAGGGCCAGACCGGCGTCGCTATCCTTGGCGGCCTTCTTCAGGTCGGCGATTTCGGCGCTGATGCGATTGACGTCGTCGATGACCCGCCCGCGCGGCAGTTCCAGCACGCCGATCGAACAACGCATCAGAGCGAAATCGCGTTCCTGGCCATGCCGGTCCACGCCTTTGATGCGCCCCGCCGAACGGTCGTTTTCGCTGTAGAGTTCGATGACATCGTCATGGAAGTCCGACAGCAGCCGGTCGAGGATCTCGGTCAGTTCCTCGCGGCTCCAGTCGCTGACACCGATGAAGAAGTCATCGCCGCCGACATGACCGAGGAAATCGCCGTCGGAGAAGAAATAGCGGCGCAGGAGGGCGGCAAACAGGCTGATCGCATGGTCACCGAGATGGAAGCCATAGTGATCGTTGAACGGCTTGAAATTGTCGAAATCGCAGTAGCAGAAATAACGCGTCTCATCGCCGTCGAGCGCGATGTCGCGCATGTAGTCGCGGATCGCGCGGTTTCCCGGCAGGCCGGTCAGGGGGTTCTGGTCCTGGGCGGTTTTCAGGCGCTTCTCGTTCATCACGCGGATCAGCGATGCCGCCGAAACGACGCCGGCATAACGCATGTTTTCGGTCAGGATAACGCAGTCGGAGCCTTCCATATTGGCGAAGATGGTCATCAGTCGTTCGGCATCGGCATCCAGCCCGACGATCGGGGCGCGATCGACGAAATGCGATATCGAGCGTTCATAGACCTTGTTCTTCAACAGATCGCGGCCAAAGGGCTGGTAGATATATTCCTTCAGGTGGATCTCGTTGATGATGCCGCGCGGCTCGCCATTGGCGTTGAGCACCGGAAAGAAGCTTTGGCCGGGATTGCGGCGGAAGAGATCGAAGACATGCTCGATGTTTTCATGCTCGTAGACGGTCGGCATCAGTTCGATCTGCTTGCGGATCAGCACTTCATCGAGCGACTGGGTGCTGCGGCGGACCGTGCCGATCTCCTGCAGATGCGGGAAGGCGCTTTTCAGCTCGGTGATCATCGTGGTCGGGCGGGCGATGAACCAGCCCTGGACGAGATCGACGCCGAACTCGCGGCAGGCGATGAATTCCGCTTCCGTCTCGATGCCCTCGGCAATGACACGCACGCCGAGAACATGGCAGAAATTGACGATGTTCTTGACCAGATGGCGCTTGCGCGGATTGCTGTCGAGACCGGCGATGAAATGGCGGTCGATCTTGACGTAGTCGACGGGGAAATCGCAGAGTAGTTTCATCTCGCCATGGCCGACGCCGAAATCGTCGATGGCGAGCTTGAAGCCGGAGCGGCGCAGGCGTGCGATCAGGCCCGAAAACTCCGGCACCTGGGTATTGTCGAAACGCTCGGACAGTTCGAAACAGACGGAGGACGGCGGGATATTTGCCTTGCGCAACTGGTCGAGCAAAGTATCGACCAGGGCATTGCCATCGCGGATCAGCCGGACATCGAGATTGAGGAAAAGCGTGGCGGCCGAACAATCCGGCAGGGTTGCGAACTTGGCGAGCGCCCGGCTCGACACCATCTGCTCCAGCGCCAGCAGCTCGCCGCTCTCATAGGCCTGATCGAGCAGATCGAGCGGCGACTTGAAACCGATGCGATCATGGCCGCGCATCAGGCTTTCATAACCGAAGACCGCACCTGTGCCGACCTCGACGATCGGCTGCAGCGCGTTTTCGACCACCAGCTTGGCCAGGGTGAGCAGCTGATCATTGGCGAAGCGGCGCAGGACGCCGCCATCCTCAACAATGCCCAGAACCATGACTTTCTCCAGTATGCATTTGTTTTTATGGGATGAAACTTGACCTGCAATTCGTCAAGAAAACCTTTCCGGGATGTGACAGCCGTATGAACATTTGATGACGGCCCTACTTGTGCGCGAGACGGGTCAACGCTGCGGCCATCGGGCCATGCGGTATTTCGCATCGTGATTGCCCGGCGCAGAAGGCGCTTTGCCATTTCGCCGGCAGCGCCAGCCACAACCCGTTGCGAACCACCGGTTGCGCCTCGACCTGCACCGGTGTCTGGATTTACCGTAAACAATCCGTCGACGGGCTGGCGAAGTCTGTTGCGATCAGCTTGGGCGGGTAAGATTTTTATTGATTGATCAGTCAATCAAAAATATATTGACGATTGAAAGGAAGCCGCGATGCCGAAGATCGGAATGGAACCCGTGCGCCGCAAGGCGCTTGTCGATGCCGCGCTGAAGGCGATCGGTCATCATGGATCCCTGTCGGTGACGATGTCGGAGATTGCCCGTGAGGCTGGCGTATCGCCGGCGCTGGCGCATCACTATTTCGGCTCCAAGGAGCAGTTGCTGATCGAGACCATCCGCTCGCTGCTCAGGCAGTTGAAGGCGGATGCGGGGCTGGCGCTTTCGCAAGCGGAGACGCCGCGCGCGCGGATTTCGGCGGTGATCCGCGTTTCCTTCCAGGCCGGCCAGTTTGCCCCGGATGTCGTCGCCGCCTGGCTTGCCTTCTATTCACAGGCGCAGCGCTCGGAAGCGGTGCGCCGTCTGCTCGCACTGTATGCCCGACGACTGCATTCCAACCTGATGTCGGGGTTGACGCCTCTGTGCGGAACCCACGACGCGGACCGGATTGCCGATGGCGCCGCCGCGATGATCGACGGGCTTTATATCCGGCAGTCTCTCAAGGCTGCACCCTTGTCGATCGAGGCGTCGGTGGCGCTGGTCGAAGATTATGTGACGGGACAGCTGCACGCGGTGACCGCCGAACAGATTGCCCCTCACCCTGCCCTCTCCCCGCAGGCGGGGAGAGGGAAAGCCAAATGCTAGCTCGCGCCTCCTTCTCCCCGTTCCAACGGGGAGAAGGTGCCCGGCAGGGCAGATGCGGGGCATAGACCCGATGACAAGACTGACACGAACACCCGTCCGGAGAGACATCATGAAAGCCCAACCGAAAGCTTCCCATTTCATCGACGGAGACTATGTCGAAGACACCGCCGGCACCGTGATCGAGAGCATCTATCCGGCGACCGGCGAAGTGATCGCCAAGCTGCATGCGGCAACGCCGGCGATCGTCGAGATGGCGATTGCCTCGGCCAAGCGGGCGCAGAAGGAATGGGGCGCGATGAGCCCGACGGCACGCGGCCGCATCCTGAAAAAGGCGGCCGAGATCATGCGGACGCGCAACCGCGAACTGTCGGAACTGGAGACGCTCGACACCGGCAAGCCGATCCAGGAAACGATTGTCGCCGATGCGACCTCGGGGGCCGACAGTTTCGAATTCTTCGGCGGCATCATTGCCACCGCGATGAACGGCAGCCAGATCCCGCTCGGCGGTGACTGGGCCTATACCAAGCGCGTGCCGCTTGGCGTGGTCGTCGGCATCGGTGCGTGGAACTACCCGCAGCAGATCGCCTGCTGGAAAGGCGCGCCAGCGCTTGCCGCCGGCAATTCCATGGTGTTCAAGCCTTCCGAAATGACGCCGCTCGGCGCCTTGAAGATCGCCGAGATCCTGATCGAGGCCGGCGTGCCGAAGGGCGTCTACAATGTCATCCAGGGCGACCGTGACACGGGCCCGCTGCTGGTCAATCATCCTGACGTCGCCAAGGTCTCGCTGACCGGTTCTGTGCCGACCGGCCGCAAGGTTGCGGCAGCGGCTGCCGGCAGCCTGAAACACGTGACCATGGAACTCGGTGGCAAGTCGCCGCTGATCGTCTTCGACGATGCCGACATGGAAAGCGCCATATCCGGCGCCATGCTCGGCAATTTCTATTCGACCGGCCAGGTCTGCTCGAACGGCACGCGCGTCTTCGTGCACACGGCGATGAAGGCGAAGTTCCTCGCGCGGCTGAAAGAGCGCACCGAGGCGATCGTCATCGGCGACCCGCAGGACGAAGCGACCCAGATGGGACCGATGGTCTCCTGGGCGCAGCGCGAGAAGGTGATCAGCTATATCGAGAAGGGCAAGGCAGAAGGCGCGACGCTGGTGACCGGCGGCGGCATTCCCAACGACGTGTCGCCAAGCAAGGAGCCCGGTGAAGGCTATTACATCCAGCCGACGGTGTTTGCCGATGTCACCGACGAGATGACCATCGCCCGCGAGGAAATCTTCGGGCCGGTGATGTGCGTGCTCGATTTCAACGACGAGGCGGAGGTGATCGCACGGGCCAATGCCACGGAATTCGGGCTCGCGGCCGGCGTGTTCACCGCAGACTTCACCCGCGCGCACCGGGTGGTCGACCAGCTGGAGGCAGGAACGCTGTGGATCAACACCTACAATCTGTGCCCGGTCGAGATCCCGTTCGGCGGTTCCAAGCAGTCGGGATTTGGCCGCGAGAATTCGGCAGCGGCGCTGGAGCACTACAGCGAGTTGAAGACGGTGTATGTCGGCATGGGACCATGCGAGGCGCCGTATTGAGATGAAGGCTGCTGTCGCGCCAGATCGCCCCCCTCTGCCCTGCCGGGCATCTCCCCCACACGGGGGGAGATCGGCTAGACGCGCCTTTGCTACGTCCCCAACCACGTTAGAGATTGGCGAGAGACCGGCTCCATCCGATCTCCCCCCTTGTGGGGGAGATAGCCGGCAGGCCAGAGGGGGGCCTGCGCGGCACTCCATTGAAGCGGCCAGCCTGCGTTTCGGCTCACACCACGATATCGTCGAGGTCGACCTTCAGGGCGGACGCAATGCGCTTCAGCACATCGACGGAGCCGGTCTTCTTGCCGCTCTCGATTTCGGACAGGTAAGGCTGAGAGATACCGGCAGCGGCGGCGAGGTCGGAGACGGTCATCTGACGGTAGGTGCGAAAAACCCGAATAGGGTTTTCACCTTTGGCGCGCGCTTCGACGATGGTCAGCGGCCAAACTTCCTGTCCCCCAGCGATTTCGGCCAATACGGCACTCGCTTCGAGACCATCGACAAGGTCCTCATAGTCTTCTTCACTCAGCAAGACATAGGCCTTACCCTCGATTTCGATCTTCTGGATACGTCCCATGGCCTCTCAATCCTTGTAGATGCTGCCGCGCGGCCCGACCGCTACGACCAGAACTATACGGCCCTGATCATCGATTATGACCCGGTCGTCGCCAACCCTGATGCGCCAGAGTTGAAGGCCCTTCATCTTCTTGATGTTGACCCTCTCGCCCCGCGCATAGGCTTTCACTTTCGCGATAATCGCGAGCCGGCGCTTCAGTTGCATGCTCTGCAGCGCCTTGTCGGCGCGCTGGGAAACCACGACTTCTTTCATCCCGTCGCCCTCAGCGATGCCGATGCGCCAGAGTATAGCGTATCGCGATACCCCTGTCACCCATTCCACTAACCCGCTGGACCTATCCATGACCCAACAGGCAGACTTCATCATCATCGGCTCCGGCTCGGCCGGCTCGGCACTGGCGTACCGGCTGTCGGAAGATGGCAAAAACAGCGTCATGGTGCTGGAATATGGCGGGTCTGATATCGGGCCGTTCATCCAGATGCCGGCGGCATTGGCATGGCCGATGAGCATGAAGCGATACAACTGGGGTTATCTCTCCGAGCCGGAGCCCAACCTCAACAACCGGCGGATCACGGCACCGCGCGGCAAGGTGATCGGCGGGTCGTCTTCGATCAACGGCATGGTCTATGTGCGCGGTTCGGCGGATGATTTCGACCGCTGGGAGGATCTTGGCGCCAGTGGCTGGGCCTATGCGGATGTGCTGCCCTATTTCAAGCGGATGGAAAATTCGCATGGCGGCCAGGACGGCTGGCGCGGCACGGATGGGCCGCTGCATGTGCAACGCGGACCGGCGAAGAACCCGCTGGTGCGCGCCTTTGTCGAGGCGGGCCGCGAGACCGGGTTCGAGACGACCGAGGACTATAACGGCGAGAAGCAGGAAGGCTTCGGCCTGATGGAGCAGACCATCTGGCGCTCGCGCCGCTGGTCTGCCGCCAATGCCTATCTGAAGCCCGCGATGAAGCGGGGAAATGTCGAACTCGTGCGCTGCTTTGCCCGCCGGATCGTCATCGAGAACGGTCGCGCTGTCGGCGTCGAGATCGAGCGCGGCGGAAAAATCGAAGTGGTGAAGGCCAATCGCGAGGTGATTATCTCGGCCTCGACCTTCAACTCGCCAAAACTGCTGATGCTGTCGGGCATCGGCCCGGCCGCGCATCTGAAGGAAATGGGCATCGAGGTGAAGGTCGACCGGCCCGGCGTCGGCGCCAATCTGATGGACCATATGGAATTCTACTTCCAGCAGGTCTCGACGAAGCCGGTATCGCTTTATTCCTGGCTGCCTTGGTTCTGGCAGGGCGTGGCCGGTGCGCAATGGCTGTTTTCCGGCAGAGGGCTCGGCGGCTCCAACCAGTTCGAATCCTGCGCCTTCGTGCGCTCGGCGGCCGGCGTCAAGCAGCCGGACATCCAGTTCCATTTCCTGCCTGTCGCCATTTCCTATGACGGAAAGGCTGCCGCCAAGAGCCATGGCTTCCAGGTGCACGTCGGCTACAACCATTCGAAGTCGCGCGGCAGCGTGACGCTTGCCTCGTCCGATCCGATGGCCGACCCGCTGATCAAGTTCAACTACATGAGCCACGAGGAAGACTGGGCGAAATTCCGCCACTGCGTGCGCCTCACCCGGGAGATCTTCGGCCAAAAGGCCTTCGACCAGTTCCGCGGGCCGGAAATCCAGCCGGGCGAAGACGTTCAGAGCGACGAACAGATCGACGCCTTCCTGCGCGAACATCTGGAAAGTGCCTATCACCCGAGCGGCACCTGCAAGATGGGCGCCAAGGACGATCCGATGGCGGTCGTTGATCCGGAATGCCGGGTGATCGGCGTCGAGGGCCTGCGCGTTGCCGACAGTTCGATCTTCCCGCGCCTGACCTATGGCAATCTCAACGGTCCGTCGATCATGACCGGCGAAAAGGCCGCCGACCATATCCTCGGCAAACAGCCGCTGCCCCGCAGCAACCAGGAACCGTGGATCAATCCGCGCTGGGAGACGAGCGACCGGTAGGACTTCAACGATAATCATCCTCACGCTGGTGGCGGATCGCGAGGATGGTCACCATGTCGTCGGAGACGTGATAGAGCGCGAGATATCCCGCCTTACCGAAGGTGGTGACGAGTTCACGGATGTTGTCGACCGCCGCTTCGAGCCTGCGTCCTCTGAAGGGAAGAAGAGCCAGCCCCATTACGGCTTGCTCAATCGCGGCCAGCGCCTGACCGGCCGCGACAACATCTTTCTCAAGTAGAAAAGCATAGAGCCGAAGGATATCCGTACGCGCTTCCGGCGAGTAACGGACCTTTCGTTTCATCTGTGGTGCCCGGCCGACTTAGCCTCGAGCATTGCTCGCATTTCAGCGTGGACTTCTTCTGCGCTGTGGGAAACGCCTGTTTCCTGCACCTTTTTCAACGCGGCGAGGCCACGGGTGATGAACTCGGCCTGGACCAGCCGATGCTCAACTTCGGCCCGAGCCGAGTGATCGATCAGATCCGCCACAGTTTCACCCTCGCGCAGCACACTCTTGGCTGCGGCCTGGAATTCTTCGTCCTGCAATACGGACGGATTGACCGGCGAAGTCATCGGCGTGTTCCTGCGCGCATTTTCCAAGGCACTGTAGCGCAGGATGGTTTGACTGATAAGGCCTGCCCTCCCAGCTTTCCGTGGGCTGGTGACGAACGCGGCTCCGCCCTCAATCGGCCTTTTCAGGGTTGCAAAACCGGACCCAGGGGCAAATAAGGGGCCGGTCTTTCCCTGATTGGTGCCTTTGCCATGCCCCTTTCCTATCGCAAGTCGAAACTCCGTCGCCGCTCCCGCGTCATCGGATGGTCGTGGCGATTGTGGAAACCGCGGATTGTCTTCTGGCTGGGTGCGATCGCCATCGGCGTCGTCAGTGTCGGCTTTGCGGCTGCCGCCGATGAGGCCCAGACGCTGTTTCGGGCATTAAATGCCAGCAGCCGTTTCGGCTATCTCATTCCTTTGGCGCTGACCCCTTCCGGCTTCCTGCTCTGTGCGCTTCTCAGCATGAAACTGTTTCCCAATGCGCAGGGTTCGGGCATTCCGCAGGCGATCGCCGCGCGTCATCTCGAAGATGCCGATGCCCGGCATGGGCTGCTGTCGCTGAAGCTTGCGGCGGGCAAGATCCTGCTGACGGTGATCGGTCTCTTTTGTGGCGCATCGATCGGCCGCGAGGGGCCAACGGTGCAGGTCGGGGCGTCGATCATGTTGGCAAGCGGCCGGATTGGCGGCATGGCGCAGGCGCGTGGGCTGATCCTTGCCGGATCGGCCGCCGGCATTGCCGCCGCCTTCAACACGCCGCTGGCAGGCATCGTCTTTGCCATCGAGGAAATGAGCCGGACCTTCCAGTCGCGGGCCAACGGCCTGGTGCTGACGGCGGTGATCCTGTCGGGCCTTGCCGCCATGGGGCTGGTCGGCTCCTATACCTATTTCGGCGAAAGTATGGTCTCGGCGACGACGCCACGCGACTGGGTGGCCGTGGTGCTGTGCGGCGTCGTCGGCGGCGCGCTCGGTGCTGCGTTCAGCCGCTGTGCGCTTGCGGCCTCACGGCGCATCCGGCTCTGGGCCCATCCCGATCCGTTCCGGCGCATGCTGGCACTGGCTGCGGCCTGCGGCCTTGCCGTCGCCGTCATCGGCATTGCGACGGGCGGCCAGACCTTCGGCACCGGCTACGAGGAATCGCAACGGGTTCTGGCCGGCGAGCCGCTGTCGCCGATGTTCTTCATCGCCAAGCTCGGCTCGACCTTCCTGTCGATGGTGTCGGGCATTCCAGGCGGCATTTTCGCACCCTCGCTTTCGGTCGGCGTCGGCCTTGGCGGAACCATCGGCTCGATGCTCGGCGCAAGCATAGGCCTGTCTGCGATCCTCGGCATGGCAGGCTATTTCGCCGGCGTGGTGCAGGCGCCGATGACCGCCTTCGTCATCATCATCGAGATGACCGGAAATCACGAGGCGGTGCTACCGATCATGGCGGCCTCGATGATCGGCTATGTCACCTCGCGTCTGGTCTCGCCGGAACCGCTCTATCACGGGCTGTCGCGCGCCTTCATCGCCCAGGCGATCCGCCAACGACGCAACGTGGTGCGGGCAGACGAACATCTGGCGACATCGCGACAGCACGGCTAGAACAGGCGCGACAGGCGTTTCGTCAGAGTCAGGAGCGCCGGTCGAAGCCGGCGCGCAGGCGAGCGAGAACCAGATCGCTGAGCAGCTTGTAATTGCCGTCGAAATGATGGCCGCCGGGCCGGGTGATCACCTGCGCATCCGCCATGCCGGACAGTGCCTTGCAGCCGCTTTGCTGTTCGGCCTCGCCATGGATGCACTGGATCTTCGCCGGCTCGATCTGGCTGAGGTGCACGACGGGATCGCCGTGTTTGCCGGAGCCGCTCATCCCGAGCCAGCCGGTGACGGCGATCTCGAAATCGGCCTTGCGCGACAAAGCGAGCAGGGAGAGCTGGGTGACGACGGCTCTGTCGGCCGGCGGCAGGCGGTTGTAGGTGGCCGGCAGGATATCGGCGCCGAAGGAATAGCCGACCAGCACGACATTTTTGACGCCAAAGCGCTGGCGATAGGTGGCGATGATGCGCGACAGGTCGGCCGCCGTCTGGTCGGGGCTGCGCTCCTGCCAGAAATAGCGCAGCGCATCGACGCCGATGACCGGCACGCCGTCGGCCTGGAGGAAGCCACCGAGCTTCTGGTCGATATCGCGCCAGCCGCCATCGCCGGAATAGATGATGGCAAGCGTGTCGAAGCGCGGTTCGGCCGGCAGTTCGATGATCGGCAGATCGAGCGGCGCCCGGCTTGCTGCCATGCGGTCGAGTGCGGCGAGGCTCTCGCGCTCGAACAGGATGGCTGCAGTGTCTGCGCTGTCCTCCAGCGTGATCTCCGGTTTTGCGGCTTTCAGCCCCAGCGCATGGCTTCGGCCGCGCTCGCTTGCCGCGGGCGACAGGATGAGGCTGAGCGGATCGGGCAGCGGTGCTGGTTTCAGACCGTAGACCATGCCTTCGCCGTCCGGTGTCTTTTCGGCCGGGGTGCAGAGCGGTTTTACAAGCGGCAGGACGGCTTGCGGATCCACCGCAACCGTCTCGGCCACCGTCGTATTGGGGGTCTGGGCCAGGATCGCCAGCGCCAGCGTCGCGCCCTCGCCCCAGCCGGCGACGATCGGCGGATGGAAGGTCTTGATGTCATAGGCGCGATGGATCTGCCGGCCGAGCTTTTCGATATCGGAGACGAGATAGAGGCAGTCGCGCGTTTCGCGGCGCAGGGCCGCAAGATAGGCGGGCAGGTCGATGCCGACGACGATGCCGCCCCTGTCGACCAGCCGGCGCTGGATGCGCTCTTCGTCTCCGGTCCAGCCATTCGCGTCAGATAGCAGGACCACGAGACCCGACGGCTCGCCTGCGGGCACGACGATGCGGTTTGTCGGCAGGCTGACCGTGGTGAATTGCGCCGACGCCGCCATCTCGGCGCTTGCCGGGCCTGGGGGAACCAGGCTCGCAAGACCGAGCCCCATGCACAGCATCACCATCAGGCGGCTTATCGGCAGGCGGCTCATCATCAGGCGGTTCATCGGCGCAGCACACCCTTCAGGCCGCCGCCGATCAGCATGGTGACATCGACAAGGGAGGCGATCGGGAAGCCGGCCCCGGCGACGGCCAGATAACGCGGCTGCCAGTCGGGGTCGAATTTCGACTTGAAGGCGTGCACGCCGCGGAAATTGTAGAAGCGCTCGCCGTTTTCATAGAGCTGGCGGCCGACATGGTTCCAGATCGGCGCGCGCTTGTGGGTCGACAGGCCGGCAAACGGTGCCATGCCGAGATTGAGGCTGCGGAAACCCTCGGCCTTCAGGTGTTCCATGATCCGGACAAACAGCAGGTCCATCATGCCGCGATGCACGCCGGGCAGATGGCGCATCAGATCGATGAAAGCATCGCCGCCCGACGCCGTGGTCAGGATATTGGCGAAGGCGACGATGCGGCCTTCGAGGCGGATGACTGCGACCGGCTCGGACATGACATAATGCGGCTTGAACGTGCCGAGCGAAAAGCCCTTCTCGCCGGCCTTGTGTGCGGAAAGCCAGGCATCTGAGACGGCCGACAACTCGTCGAATATCGCAGGCACGTCAGCCGGCGCCAGCAACTGGAATTCAAGGCCGTCGCGTTCGGCGCGATTGATCGAGCGGCGCAGTTTC
Organism: Rhizobium sp. 18065; assembly: GCF_902706095.1. Lineage (GTDB taxonomy): Bacteria > Pseudomonadota > Alphaproteobacteria > Rhizobiales > Rhizobiaceae > Allorhizobium. Next base: position 1,109,934 of record NZ_CACSJP010000001.1, on the reverse strand, counting down.
AGCCAGTCGCCGCCGGCCAGGCTGAAACGCGACAGATCGACCACCGCCTGTTCGCCGAGCTTCAGCGCGTTCAGCCGGGCTTCGACCGTGACCGGGAGAAAGTCGGCGGAGACCTGGTAGAAGACCGGACGGCAGCGGCGGCTTTTGGCCTCGCCGATGAATTTCAGCGCCAGCGGCGCCCAGAGCGCCCTGGGGCCGACCGGGTCGAACAGGGCCACCATCGAGCGGCCGCGGCGGGCATACATGATGAAAGCCTGGCCGCAGTCGGAAAACAGCAGCTTCTTGTCACCCAGCCGGACAAGCCCGGCGCTGGCATTGGGCTGGCTGGCGAGAAGCTCGACCGCACGGGCGACATCCTCCGCAGATGGCTGCTCTGTGCGGCGACGCGGCAGGCGGACGAGCCCACGCGAGGCGATCGCGCCGATCATCATGGTGACGCCGAGCGTGTTTTCCGCCGGATCGGTCAGATGACGCGACAGCCAGAGGCGCCAGAGCATCTGCAGAAGGCTTTCCTCGAAAAATAGCGGCACAGCCATGGCGAATGAGACAAGGGCCAGAAGCAGGACACTGAAGGGCCTGGACCTTGCCACAGCGCGCAACGATGCAGCCAACAGCGCGGCAATAACAGGATTTGTGCGAGCGATCGCGGCGGCGGGCGCTGGTATCTCGGCTTCAACGGCGAATTGCGCCATGCGGGGAACCACTAATTCATTGAGATAGAACGCCCATTAGCGTCCATGCATGGAGCGGAGCTTGCGTCACGCCACGCGGCGAACGGGTATCCACCCTCTGCCTCGCGCAAGACACCGGATCCCGCCGCCGGTCAACCCTACAGATTGGCAAATCCGACGAGGCCGGACCCTATCCCCAATGTGTCGTGGACGCGCGGCAGCGCAGCGTAACCGGTGCTGCCGCACCGACTGCCGGTCGGCCCAGGCTCAATTGCCGCGCAGCACTGTGGCCGCCAGCGAGAAGGGACTGGAAATGGTTTGCGCCGCGGCATCGAAGATGAAGGCGCCGGCATCGCCGAGACCGGCATTGGCGGTCGGCTTGCTCAATGTCTTCGCCAGGGCCACCGCCTCGACATAACGATTGTGGTTGGTGGCATCGAGCGATTCCAGCGAGGAGATATCGATGACGTTGACGCCGGCCGTCTTTGCCGCATCGGCGACCTTGGGATCGTTGACATCGACCGCGCCGACACGCTGCGAGCCAGCGCCGAGAATGCTCGACACCTTGAGTGCGCGATCGTCCGGCGAGACGAGAATGGTGATCGGACGGCGCATCGGGCCAATGACATCCAGCTGGGAGACAAACACATCCGCATCGATATCGGGGGCGGCCAGGATGACCCGCAGGCGGCTCAAGACGTCATCGCGCCCCTGAAGCTTCAACTGACGCAGAGCCTCGACCGTCAGCCAGCCGCCCATGGAATGGGCAAAGACCTCGACATCCGTGCCCTTTGTCCGGGCGGTGAGATCGGCGAGCAATTGCGCCAGCGCGTCACGCGAATAGGTGGCTGATTCCTTGTCGGCCACATAGGCCGGGATGGCGGCATGCGAGGGCCACGAAAACACGATCGGCGAACCGTCGATGTCGCTGTCGGTCTTCAACTGGGCCAGGCGATAAAGCGCTTCCTGAAAATTGTAGTTGTAGCCATGCACGAAGACGGTCGGGGCAGAGCCCTTGCCGGTTCGCCGCGCCACCGCATCCAGCAATTGCTCGCGCTGCATGACGGACTGATCGATGACGGCAAAATCCCTGGACGGATCGACCTTGGAGCCCTTTGGCCATTCGATATTGGACGGCTTGTGACTGGCCGGGATCGACACGTCGAAGCTGGCGTAATTGACGCTGCGCGCCTTGCCGGCGGTGAAGACATTCTTGCCGGGCTCGGCCCGGTCTCGTGTGGTGACGGCATAGAGCGTTTCGACCTTGACCGGCTTGAACGCGGTATCGCCGATCGAAGCCAGGGTTTCGGGACCGGGTCGGCCGGCGCAGGATGACAGACCGATGGTCAAACAGACGGCAAGCACCAAGCCTTTACGCACAGTGCGGATCATCACGCGGGAAACACTCATGCCAGACCTGTCCTTGACCTTCGCCGCCCTCATCGAACCATCATGGTCGGGCCGGCGGCAGCTATACTGTGCGGCTTGCCATTCGCCAAGTCGCACATACGCCGCACACACGCCGCACGACCGAATGACCGCAATTAAGGCGCCTGTCATCTGAGCATAATCCGCCTCAAACATATCCGTACCGTTATGGATTGTGCCGAGATTATTATTTGCGGGCGTCCGGCACTTCTGCAAACATAACCATATTGGGGGAGGAGCTGCGATCACGGAGGATCGTCTCTCCGGAGGCGAATGACAGGGATCGCACCTGTCCTTTCATCCGGCGTTGCGGCATGACTGAGCAACAGACCTCCCCGATATATGTCACGCGCACGTCTGGAGGAGATCATGTTGCGTAAATTCCTTTTTGCCGGATTGTCCGGAGCCGCATTGGCGGCAATGTCAACCTCTGCCTTTTCGGCCGAGGTGACGCTGAAACTGCATCAGTTCCTGCCGCCACAGGCGACAATCCCTGCCAAGGTGCTCGCGCCCTGGGCCGAAAAGATCAAGGCGGATTCCGGCGGGCGCATCGAGGTCGAGCTTTATCCGGCCATGCAGCTGGGTGGTAAGCCGGCCGATCTGGTCGACCAGGTCAAGGACGGTGTCGTCGATATCAGCTGGACGCTTTTCGGCTACACGCCGGGTCGCTTCCCTAAGTCGGAAGCCTTCGAACTGCCCTTCGTGATGACCACCGGCGAGGCGACATCGCAGGCGTTTTACGACTACTATGAAAAACACCTCACTGATGAGCTGAAGGACTATCACGTGCTCGCCGTGCACACCCATGGCCCGGGACTGATCCACACAATCGAGGCCAAGCCGGTCAAGGCGCTGGAGGACATGAACGGCCTGAAGTTGCGCGGCACGTCCAAGGTGGTCAACCAGATGCTGGAAGCCATGGGGGCCGCCCCTGTCGGCATGCCGGTGACGGCGGTGCCGGAAAGCCTGTCGAAGAGCGTGATCGACGGAACGGTCGTTCCGTGGGAAGTGACGCCGGCGATCAAGATCGCCGAGCTGGCTCCGAATCATACGGCGTTTTCGGGCAAGAACGGCCTCTATACCGGCACTTTCCTGTTTGCGATGAACAAGGACAGCTATGATGCCCTGCCCGACGACCTGAAAAAAGTCATCGACGCCAATTCCGGCAAGGAACTGGCGCGGCAGTTCGGCGTGGCGATGGACGAAGGCGACGTGCGCGGCAAGGATATTGCCGACAAGGCCGGCAATACGACGTTCACGCTCGACGAGACCGAAACCGCCCGCTGGAAAGCCGCCGGCGAAGCCGTGACCAAGGCGTGGATCGCCGACATGGACGGCAAGGGCCTGGACGGGACGACACTGCACAAGGATGCCGTTGCCCTGATCGAGCAATACAGCAAATAATCCCAGCATCACAACTCCGGGCGTCGTCTGCACGGCGCCCGGAGTTTCACATCATGACGAGGACGCCTGAATGGCCACCTTCTCCCAAAACAGCTTTGAACGCCTGAAGCAGGCCTGCGAGAGGCTTGCCGGCTTTCTTGTCGCCTTCGGCGGGTTCTGTCTTGTTGCGGCCTGCATCCTGACCGGCCTGTCGATCTTTGGCGGCCTGATCTTCAAGCCGCTGCCCGGCGAAATCGAACTGGTCGAGGCGCTGTGCGGCCTTGCTGTCTTTGCCTTCATGCCGTTCTGCCAGCTGAAGCGTGGCCATGTCGGCGTCGACATCCTGATCTCCGCCTTCGGCTCGAAGGCGATGAACTGGACCCAACTGATCGGCGACATCATCATCGCCGTCCTGATCGGCCTTTTGACCTGGCGTCATGCGATCGGGACATTCGACAAATTCGAAAACGGCGAGACGACGGCGCTGCTGCTCCTGCCCGTCTGGTGGGGCTATGCCGTCGCGCTTGCCCTGATGATCGCCAACCTGATTGTCTGCCTCTACATCATCCTGTCCGATATCCGCGAGATCAAAAGCGGCCGGACCATCGTCGCATCGCTTGGAGCCCATTGATGAGCAGTGTTGAAATCGGGCTCTGGTCCTTTCCCGTCCTCATTCTTCTGATTTTCCTGCGCGTCCCGATTGCCGCCGCCATGCTCGGCACCGGCGTGATCGGCACCTATCTGGTGCTCGGCAAATGGACGCCGATCCTGTCGCAGCTGAAGGCGCTGCCGTGGTCGACCAATGCCAATTATTCGCTGTCGATCATCCCGCTTTTCTTGCTGATGGGCCAGTTTGCCGCGCGTGGCGGGATGAGCCAGGCGCTGTTCAACGCCGCCGCCGCCTTTCTCGGCCATCGCAAGGGCGGCGTTGCCATGGCCGCCGTCGGCGCCTGTGCCGGCTTCGGCTCGATCTGCGGCTCATCGCTGGCGACGGCTGCCACGATGGCGCAGGTCGCCCTGCCGGAACTGAAGCGCAACGGCTATGACGGCGGGCTGGCAACAGCGACGCTGGCTGCCGGCGGCACGCTCGGCATCCTGATCCCGCCCTCGGTCGTGCTGGTCATCTATGCGATCCTCGCCGAGCAGAACATTGCCAAGCTGTTTCTCGCGGCCTTCGTCCCGGGCCTGATCGCGGCTGCATCCTACCTGCTGGTGATCGCCATCTACGTGCGCCTCAAGCCGGAAAGTGCCGGCCAGGCGAAGCGCATTCCCTGGGCCGAACGGGTGCCGGCGCTGATCGCGGTCTGGCCGGTCGTTGCGATCTTCTTCCTCGTCGTCGGCGGCATCTATCTCGGCTGGTTCACCCCGACACAGGCAGCCGCCATTGGGGCAGCCGGCGCCGGACTGGTAGCCTGGCAGGCGGGCGGGCTGAACAAGGGGGCATTGTTCGACTGCTTCAAGGAGACGGCAGTCTCGACCGGCATGATCTTCTTCATCGTGCTCGGTGCCTCGGTGTTCAACTCGTTCCTCGCCTTCTCGCGCCTGCCGCAGCTCGGCGCGGAATGGGTGACGGCGCAGGGCTATGCACCGATGACCGTGCTGATCATCATTCTCGCCCTCTACGTCGTCTTCGGCTGCATCATGGATTCGCTGTCGATGATCATCCTGACCATCCCGATCTTCTTCCCGATCGTGACTGCAATGGATTTCGGCCTCAGCCCGGAGCATTTCGCCATCTGGTTCGGCATCCTGGTGCTGATGGTGGCCGAAATCGGCATGATAACGCCGCCCGTCGGGCTCAACCTGTTCATCATATCGGCGATGTCGAGAGATGTGCCGATGCGCGAGACCTACAAGGGCATCACGCCCTTTGTCACCGCAGACCTGCTGCGCATCGGTCTGCTGACGGCCTTTCCGATCATCTCTATCTTCCTGGTGTGAAGCAACCCAGCCGGCGCCTGAGACAGGGCGCCGGCCGAATTGCGAGCGGACACGAACCTGTCGCGGCGTCAGGCCTTGCGGGTAAACAGGATGAAGGCGAAGAGCAGCACGCCGGCGAAGGTGACCAGCGACGAGATCGCCACCAGCGGCTCCATGGCAGGATTTCCACTCAACATCAGAAACAGCGACGGCCCCATGACCAGGATGCCGAGCGTGTAGACGAAATACTGCAGCCGGGCGATCCGGCTTGCCGCCTGGGCGGGATTGAGCGCGTAATAGATCCCGAAGATCGCCATGGTCACCCATCCGAGGAGATTAATGTGCGCATGAGCACCTGTCGCCTCGAATTGATGGGTGATCGACATATAGAGACCAAGACAGATCCCGGCGATCAGAAACAGGATTGCGGTCCGGAAAAACCAGATGGAAAGCATAGGCATGTGCGTGTTCCCCCTTTTGAACGGGGGAACTATACCATCGCGTGTATTGGCTGAAAAGGAACTGACGATCGTCAGTATTTCATCGCATGATACTCATACCGCATCGCGAAAGACCTTCCAGCTTGTTGGTCGAAAACTGAGTTCGCCGCCAATGACGACATTGGCCTCAAGCGGCACTTCAATCTCGATGTGATGCGCCTCGCCGCTGCCGGAGATGTCGATTTCGGCAATGCGGGTACCGGCCAGACGGCGGCTGGCGGTGACCTTGCCCGACAGCGCATTGGCATGATCGGTCAGGGCCACATCCTGCGGACGGAAGAACAGCATGCCGTCGCAGTCGCCACCCTGTTCGGCAATGCCGATGGACTGTCCCTGGAAGAGGATCTCGCCGGATTTCAGCGTGACCGGCACATGCGAGCTCTCGCCGATGAAGGAGAAGACGAAGGGCGAGTTCGGGCGATCATAGACATCGTCGGCTGTGCCGATCTGCTCGACCTTGCCCTGGCTCATGACGACGACGCGGTCGGCAAGTTCAAGCGCCTCGTCCTGGTCGTGGGTGACGAAGAAGGTGGTGTGGCCGGTGCGGTCATGGAATTCGCGCAGCCAGCGGCGCAGGTCCTTGCGGACCTTGGCATCGAGCGCACCGAAAGGCTCATCGAGCAGCAGGACGGAGGGTTCGATCGCCATGGCACGCGCAAGTGCCACGCGCTGGCGCTGGCCACCGGAGAGCTGGGCCGGATAGCGCTTTTCAAGGCCTGTGAGCTGGACCATTTCGAGCAGGTCGGCGACGCGCTTTTTGATCTCATGCGCCGGCGGGCGGGTGGCCCTGGGGCGCACCTTGAGACCGAAGGCAATGTTGTCGGCCACGGTCATGTGGCGAAACAGGGCATAGTGCTGGAAGACGAAGCCGACATGGCGCTCCTGCACGCTTTTCTGCGAAGCATCCTCGCCGCCGAAGAAGATCCGGCCTTCGGTCGGCTGATCAAGGCCGGCGATCAGGCGCAACAGCGTGGTCTTGCCTGAGCCGGAGGGCCCGAGCAGCGCGATCAGTTCGCCGGTGCCGACCGAGAGCGAGACATCGTGCAGTGCCGGAAACTGGCCGAAATCCTTGCGGATATTGTTGATCGTGACATCCATCGGGACTGACCTTTCAATGTTTGCGGCTTGCCGACAGCTCTTCGCCGTAACGGATCTCGAGGATCGTCTTCAGCGCGAGCGTGACCAGGGCAAGGAGAGCGAGCAGCGTCGAGACCGCGAAGGCCGCGACGAAATTGTATTCGTTGTAGAGGACCTCGACATGCAGCGGCATGGTTTCGGTCAGGCCGCGGATATGGCCGGAGACGACGGACACGGCGCCGAACTCACCCATGGCGCGGGCGTTGCAGAGCAACACGCCGTAGAGCAGGCCCCATTTGATATTGGGCAGGGTGACATACCAGAAGGTCTGCCAGCCATTGGCGCCGAGCGACAGGGCCGCCTCCTCGTCGCCGGTGCCCTGTTCCTGCATCAGCGGGATCAGTTCGCGGGCGACAAAGGGAAAGGTGACGAACACCGTGGCGAGCACGATGCCGGGCACGGCAAACAGGATCTCGATGCCCCAGCCCTTGAGAATCGGGCCGAGCCAGCTGTTGGCGCCGAAAAGCAGGACATAGACCAGGCCGGAAATGACCGGCGAGATCGAGAACGGCAGGTCAATCAGGGTGGTGAGAAAGGTCTTGCCCTTGAATTCGAACTTGGCGATCGCCCAGGCGGCCGAGACGCCGAAAACCAGATTGAGCGGAACGGCGATGGCGGCGACCAACAGCGTCAGGCGGATGGCGGCCAGCGCGTCGGGATCGGCAAGCGCCTCGAAGAAGGCCGGAATGCCCTCGCGGAAGGCCTCGATGAAGACCAGCAGCAGCGGCATCAGCAGGATCAGCGCCAGGAAGCCGACGGCGACGGCGATCAGTATGAGGCGGGCGAGCGGCGTTTCGGTCGCAGCATTGCGAAAGCGGACGGTTGCGCGCGTGTCAGCGGACATTGGCATATCTCCGGCGGCTCCACATCTGCAGAAGGTTGATGAACAGCAGCATGGCAAACGAGATGATCAGCATGATCGAGGCGATGGCGGTCGCGCCGGCGTAGTTGAACTCCTCCAGCCGGATGACGATCAGGAGCGGCGCGATTTCCGACACATAGGGAATATTGCCTGCGATGAAGATGACCGAGCCATATTCGCCGACGGCACGGGCGAAGGCGAGCGCAAAACCGGTGAGGATGGCCGGCGTCAAACTGGGCAGCACGACGCGGCGGATGGTCTGGAAACGGCTGGCGCCAAGCGTGGCTGCCGCCTCCTCGACCTCGCGGTCGAGTTCCTCCATCACCGGCTGCACGGTGCGCACGACGAAGGGCAGTCCGATGAAAATCAGCGCGAAGACAATGCCGAGCGGGGTGAAGGCGACCTTGATGCCGAGCGGATCGAGCAGGCTGCCGATCCAGCCGTTCTTCGCGTAAAGCGCCGCCAACGCGATACCGGCAACGGCGGTCGGCAGGGCAAACGGCAGATCGACAATCGCATCGAGCAGGCGGCGGCCGGGGAAATCGTAGCGCACCAGAACCCAGGCGACGACGACGCCGAAGACGACATTGACGGCGGCGGCAATCAGCGCTGCGCCGAAGGAGGTACGCAGTGCCAACTGGGTGCGCTCGTCCATCACGACGGCGAAAAAATCGGCCCAACCAAGCGAGGCCGTTCGCACAACGAGTGCGGCGAGCGGGATCAGGATGATCAGGGTGAGATAGGTTATCGTATAGCCAAGCGTCAGGCCAAATCCCGGCAGGATGCTTGGCTGGCGCCAGTTCTTCATGAGCCGTCCTGTCATTCCATATCCTGTATCGATGATGCCTCAACTCGGGCCGCATACAAGCCCCGGCCTCGCAAACGAGGTCGGGGCTCGTGTCCCTGGGAGGACGTCTTGTTCAGCGTGCCGGCTTGTAGATCTGGTCGAAGATGCCGCCATCGCCGAAATGGGTCGGCTGCGCCTTGGCCCATCCGCCGAAGATCGGATCATCGATCGTCACGAGATCGATCTTCGGAAGGGCTGCCAAAGCATCTGCCGGCACAAGCTCGGGTTTGGACGGGCGGTAGAAATGCTTGGCGGCGAGGCGCTGGCCTTCTTCGGAGTAGAGATAGGCGAGATAGGCCTCGGCCTGCTTGCGCGTGCCCCTGGCATCGACATTGCCATCGACGACGGCGACCGGCGGTTCGGCCAGGATCGACTGCGACGGTGTGACGATCTCGAAGGCATCAGCGCCGAATTCCTGTCCGGCAAGATGCGCCTCGTTTTCCCACGACAGCAGGACGTCACCGATCTCGCGCTGGGCAAAGGTGGTCAGTGATCCGCGGGCGCCGGTGTCGAGCACGGGTGCGCGGCGGAAGATCTCGGTGATGTAGTCGCGGATCTTTGTCTCGTCGCCGCCGAATTCCTTGTGTGCCCAGGCCCAGGCGGCGAGATAGTTCCAGCGGGCGCCGCCGGAGGTCTTCGGGTTCGGCGTGACGATCTGCACGTCGCCCTTGACCAGATCACCCCAGTCCTTGATGCCCTTGGGGTTGCCCTTGCGCACCAGGAAGACAATGGTCGAGGTATAGGGCGCGGAGTTGTTTTCGAACCGGCCGCGCCAGTCCTTGGCGATCTTGCCGGTTTTTTCGACGATGGCATCGATGTCACCTTGCAGGGCAAGCGTCACCACGTCGGCGTCGAGGCCGTCGATCACGGCGCGGGCCTGTTTGCCGGAACCGCCATGCGACTGGCGGATCGTCACCGCCTCGCCGGCCGTCTCCTGCCAATGCCTGGCGAAGGCCTCGTTGTATTCCTTGTAGAATTCCCGTGTCGGATCGTAGGAGACATTGAGCAACTGGGCATCAGCAAAAGCCGGTGCGACCGAGCCCGCCGTCAAGCCCAGGCCAATCACGAGAGCGCCCACCTGTTTCAGGATGCTTTGCATTGCGTCTTCCTCCTCATCTCGATTTGTCGATGAAGTTAAGACTACTGGACGAGTAGAGTTAGTCAACGCGGCCCGGAAAATAACAAAACCGTACCCCGCTCGAGGGGTCGGGGCAGAACAGGCGTGCGCCGAGAGCGGGTAAGGGAGGTGGAAAAATCCGCCAAAGCGGCGTGCCGCAAAACGGCATCGAGGCGGAAAAGCCTTCGAAAGAGCGTCACACCAGATCTGGGGAGGCGGTCGAAGCGGGCGCCGGGCTCAGGCCAGTTCCGGATGACGCGTGGAGACCGCATCGGCGAGGCTGGTGGAAAACAGCACGGCGCGCGTCTCGTCGGCAACACGGGAAAAGACGTGGCGGACTTCGCAATCCTGCTCGCCGGCACAATCCTCGCAGCGGCGATAGGCGGAGAGCGACAGGCAGGGCAAGGGCGCGACGGGACCATCGACCAGACGCAGGACCTCGCCATAGGTAATGTCCGTGGCAGCCCGCAGCAGAAGATAGCCGCCCTGCTTGCCGCGCTTGCTTTCGACAATGCCGGCGCGCTTCAGTTCCAGCAGAATCTGCTCGAGAAATTTCTTCGGTATGCGCTGCTGTTCGGCGATGTCTGGAATCTGCACCGGCTCGCCTTTCGGCGCGCGTGCCAGGACACTCAGCGCCCGCAGCGCATATTTGGCTCGTTGGGAAATCATCACAAAACACCGGCTCATGCGGACCCGCGTCCGCACGATGTCGCAATAGCCGAAATCCGCCATCGGTTCAAATGTCCATTTCCGCACCTCCGGTGTTTCTCGGTCCAATCCTGGCCTTGTTGCAACAACAAAGCAGGCCCGGAGCCTCAAAGCCGTGGCGCTGTCCAGAACGGCCGCGCTGGTCGAGCGGGACGAAATCCCGTGTTTGCATCGCTGGGGAGAGATATTTGCTCTTTCTGCGCATGTGCTTGAAAGGCAATTCCTGTTCGTGCCCACCCGTTTACGGGATAATGCGCGCCTGTAGCAGGAACAATCAGATGAACCTTCCAAGCAATGCCGAACTTGCCAGCATTCTCAACACGACGCTGGAAAATGCCGATCTCACCGAACGTCTTCGCATTGTCGCCGCCCATCACGGCCGCGCCGTGTTCACCACCAGCCTCGGCATCGAGGATCAGGTGATCACGGCTGCGATCGGTCTGGCGCGGTTGCCGATCGATGTGTCGACGCTGGAAACCGGGCGGTTGTTCAAGGAGACCGTGGACCTGATCGCCGAGACCGAAGAACGTTTCGGCATCGCCATCCAGCGTTTTACCCCGAAGCAGGACGATGTCGACGCCTATGCGGCGAAATTCGGCCTGAACGGCTTCTACGAGAGTGTCGAAGCGCGCCATGCCTGCTGTCATGTGCGCAAGCTGGTTCCCCTGGCCGAGGCGCTTGTCGGCGCCCGCTTCTGGGTGACGGGCTTGCGCCGCGGACAGTCCGGCAATCGCGCCACCACGCCGTTCGCCGAGTATGATGCCGAGCGCGACCTGATCAAGATCAACCCGCTGGCCGACTGGTCGATCGAGGCGATCAACGCCTATGTCGAGACGGAAAGCGTTCCGACCAACCCGCTGCATGCCCGCGGCTATCCGTCGATCGGCTGCGAGCCCTGCACCCGCGCCATCAAGCCGGGTGAACCGGAACGGGCCGGCCGCTGGTGGTGGGAAAACGACGAAAAGCGCGAATGCGGCCTGCATGTGCCGGAGACTGCGACGTCTCTGGTTCCGACACCGGCCTAGCATAGCCAGAATTTACCCCCCTCTGTCGCTTCGCGACATCTCCCCCACAAGGGGAGAGATCGAAGTGCCAGACTGACGCTGCCGCACCAAGTCTCAAGGTCGGGACGGTGGCGGGACGTGATCTCCCTCCTTGTGGGGGAGATGCCCGGCAGGGCAGAGGGGGGTCCACGAAATGCCATCGCTGATGGCCATCAAGGCAGATAGACAGATGCATACCCACACATCCGAATTCGATCCACATTCCAAGGATGCCGCGAGCAAGCCGCCGCTTGATCCGCATCTGAAGGCGCTGGAAAACGAAGCGATCCATATCTTCCGCGAAGTGGCAGCCGAATTCGAGCGGCCGGTGATGCTCTATTCGATCGGCAAGGATTCGTCCGTGCTGCTGCATCTGGCACGCAAGGCCTTCTTCCCCGGCCGCGTGCCTTTCCCGCTGCTGCATGTCGATACCGGCTGGAAGTTTCCGGAAATGATCGCGTTTCGCGACGAGATGGCGGAAAAGTTCGACCTCGATCTTCTCGTGCATATCAACCCGCGCGGTGCCGCCGAGAACATCTCGCCGTTTACCCACGGCTCGTCCTACCATACCGACATCATGAAGACGGAATCGCTGCGCCAGGCGCTCGATGCCGGCAAATATGATGCGGCCTTCGGCGGCGCGCGGCGTGACGAGGAAGCAAGCCGCGCCAAGGAACGGATCTATTCGTTCCGCACGCCGGACCACAAATGGGATCCGCGCAACCAGCGCCCGGAACTGTGGAACATATATAACGGCATGGTGCGCCGTGGCGAAAGCGTGCGCGCCTTCCCGCTGTCGAACTGGACCGAAGTCGATATCTGGCGCTACATCCAGGCGGAGAATATCCCGCTGCCGCCGCTTTACTACGCCAAGAACCGCAAGTTCGTCGAACGCGACGGCATGCTGCTCTGGGCCGAGGATCCGCGCTTCGAACCGTTGCCGGACGAAGATGTGCAGGAAGGCATGATCCGCTTCCGCACACTGGGCTGCTGGCCGCTGACCGGGGCGATCAAGTCCGAAGCCACCACGCTCGACGAAGTGATCGCCGAGCTCGAGATTGCCACCGTGTCCGAGCGTCAGGGCCGGGCCATCGACCGCGACCAGGCCGGGTCGATGGAAAAGAAGAAACGCGAAGGATATTTCTGAGATGACCGCTCAAGCCAATACAGCCCTCGCCGCCGCAGCACCGCAGGCAGAACCGGCCGTCATCAGCCGCGATACGCGTCCGCTGCGCCTGATCACCTGCGGCTCTGTCGATGACGGCAAGTCGACGCTGATCGGTCGCCTTTTGTGGGACACCAAGGCGGTCAAGGAAGACCAGGCCGCAGCGCTTAACCGCGACAGTGGCAAGCAGAACGACCTCGGCCTGCCCGATTTCGCGCTTTTGCTGGATGGCCTGCAGGCCGAGCGCGAACAGGGCATCACCATCGATGTCGCCTATCGCTACTTCGCCACCGACCGCCGCTCGTTCATCGTCGCCGACACCCCCGGCCATGAGCAGTACACACGCAACATGGCAACCGGCGCCTCGACCGCCGATCTTGCCGTGCTGCTGGTCGATGCCCGCACCGGCCTGCTCGAGCAGACCCGCCGCCACGCGACCATCGCCTCGCTGATGGGCATCAAGCAGTTCGTGCTGGCCGTCAACAAGTTCGACCTCGTCGGTTACGACAAGGCTGTGTTCGAGCAGATCAACCACGATTTCAAGGCCTTGGCCCTGTCGCTCGGCGTGCGCCAGGTAACCGCGATCCCGATGTCGGCGCTGAAGGGCGAGAATGTCGTCTATGCCGCTGACGCCGTGATGCCGTGGTATGAAGGCCCGACGCTGGTCGAGACGCTGGAGCTGGCAACGCTGCGCTCGGGACAGTCGACCGGCTTCCGCCTGCCGGTGCAGCGCGTCTCGCGGCCGGGCGAAAGTTTCCGTGGCTATCAGGGCACAGTTGCCGGCGGTGCCGTGAAGCCGGGCGACAGCGTGGCGATCCTGCCGTCTGGACAGCTCGCCAATGTCAAGCAGATCGTCACTTTCGACCTGGTGCGCAACGCGGCCGTTTCCGGCGATGCGATCACGCTGGTGCTCGACCGCCAGGTGGACGTGGCGCGCGGCGACATGATCGTCTCGCTCGACGCCCAGCCGCAGACCGGCCTTGCGTTTGACGCGCAGATGGTGGCGCTGCAGCCGGACGGCATCGTGCCCGGCAAGCGCTACTGGCTGAAGGCCGGATCGCGCCGCCAGCGCGTGCAGGTCGAACCGGTGTCGCAGCTCGACCTGAAGAGCGGCAAATGGATCTCATCCGAAATGCTGCAGATGAACGCCATCGGCAAGGTTCACCTGTCGTTCGACGAAGCCGCGATCTTCGACCCGTATGATCAGAACCGCGCGACCGGCGCATTCATCCTGATCGATCCGGACAGCAACAATACGGTCGCCGGCGGCATGATCACCGCCAAGCGCACCGAACTCGGCGGGCTGCATGCCCATGAAGGCCGGGTGATCCTGTCGCTGCCGGCTGATCTGGCCGAACAGCTTCTGGCGACCGAGCTTCTGTCCAATCGCCGCGATGAAGTGGAAACCCGCCGGCTGACGACCGCAGAAGCGCGCGACCTGTTCGACGATATCGACGGATAACAAGGCAAACAGGCCGACACGTTCGGCCTGAACCATTTCGACAATGACAAAAGCCGCAAACATGCCCCCGAAAGGGTCAGGTTTGCGGCTTTTGTCATATCTGGCCGTATAGGCCGGCCAAACCGGGACGACGGGTCAAGCGCCCGGTAGGCGACGCGACGTCGACTGGCGCTCGATCAGGTTGAAACCGAGATCGACCAGGCTCGGTGGTGGAGCGCCCTCGCCCGTGGCTCTCAGCAGCATGTCGACGGCGCGGTAGCCGATCTCGTAGCGCGGGATGCGCACCGAGGTAATCGACGGACAGGCAACGCCGGCATAATCGAGATCGTTGAAGCCACAGAGGCCGAAGGTGTCGGGAACGGCGATGCCGCGTCGCTGGCATTCGAACAGGACGCCGAGCGCCAGGTCATCATTGTGGCACAGCGCGGCATCGACATCAGCATGTTCGTTCATCAGGCGCTCGAGCAGATGCGCGCCGAGGGCGACGCTGGTATGACCATCGACCGACAGGGTGAGCGCGGCATCATAAATCCCGGCCTCTTCCAGCACGGCGCGATAGCCCTCCAGCCGCCGCCGCGACCGGACGTCCCAGCGGCCGCCCAGGAGCGCGATGCGACGATATCCGTTGTGCACCAGATGGCGGGTGGCGACTTCAGCTGCGGCACGGTGGTCGATGCCGATCGCCATTTCCAGCGGATCGCCGCTGACATCCATGATCTCGACGACTGGACAGGGCGCTGCGCGCAGCATGCTGTTCAGCTCGTCGTTTTCCGACAGTCCCGCATAGATGATCCCGGCCGGGTTCTGGGTCAGGAACAGCCGCAGTTGATGGACCTCATCCTGCTTGTCGTAATCGGGATTGGCATACTGGATGCGCAGATCGGTCGCCCGGACCCGGTCCTCGATGCCGCGCATGACGGCGATGAAGGCATAATTGGTCAGCGAGGGCGACATGACCCCGATGATGCCGCTGTTCTTGCTGGCGAGTGCCCGGGCCGCAAGATCGGGCACATACCCCATCTCCTCGACGGTCTTCAGGATCATGTCGCGCAGCGCCGGCGAGACCTTGTCGGGATCGCGCAAGGCGCGCGACACGGTGATGGCGCTGACCCCTGCGGCCTGCGCCACATCGGACAGGGTCACTTTCTCGCGGCGCTGGCGCCGCCTTCTTGTCCCAAAACTCATAGGCATCGCACCCGGCTCAATCCGCAGCCTGACATTGCATTCGCCTTTGCGAGGTCGAATACCCGGAACGCATAATGCGTATCCAAGAATGCCCGAAAATATCAGCCGTCGCAATTGCTTAGCGCGATATACACATAAATCGACCGGTTCTGGCGACCGGCAACATGCTCGGCCGCAACCGGCAGCTACAACCGGGACCATGTAAAATCCGGTCTGGAGGGTGCTGTCCTGCCGTACATGACACGGTGTTTTGGGGCCAAGACGGCAGGGAGCTGCGCCCTACCGGGCCGCGATCGCCTGCTCGATCGGGCGGTTGTTTTTGCCGCCTGCGCGAAAGCGCTTTTGCAGCGGTTCATCGATGAGCCGGTAGATCACGACCCCACCCAGCACACTTGAAAGCAGAGCGAGGACACTGAAGGCGGCGAGCGAGAACCCGCCATTGCCGAATGGCAGCCGCAGCCAAAGCTGACCGATGGCGGAGAGCACGATGCCGTGGGTGAGATAGAGGGAATAGGACGAGTCACCCAGCAGTTTGGGCAATCGCCATGCCGGCAGCGTGATCGCCTTTTCCACGAGCAGGGCACCGGCCACGATCATGCCGGCCGGAACGCCGAGAAGCACGAAGCGCTGCAGCGGCACGTGCTGCGCAATCACGGGCGCGGCGACAAACAGCAGCACGCCGAACAGCAGCAGTGCTGCGCCGCCGGTGCGTGAACCGGAGCGGTTGCACAGCAACCAGGCAATCATGACGCCGAACAGGAATTCGAGAAGAATGGTCGAGGTCAGGAAGTTCAGGCCTGGTGATGCTGGCTGGAACAGCATTCCGAGCAGCGGAAGGCACATCAGCATGCCGCTGATCGCCATGATGCGCCAGCGCGGCGGACCCAACAGGCTGAGGCCGAAAGCGGCATAAAACAGCATCTCGTAGTTCAGCGTCCAGCCGGGCACGAGGATGGGATAGAGCAATCCATCCGCCGGCGACGGATAGGGCAGGAAGGCGTAGGAGGCGGCGATATGCAGGGTGTCGAACCGCACGCTCTTGAGGAACTGCGGCGCGAAAGCGGCCACCAGCACCAGGAAGGTGGTGATTATCCAGTAGAGCGGGACAATTCTCAAGATCCGTCGCTTGTAGAACTCGAAGACGCTGACCGATTTAGACTGAATCGAGAGAAAGATGACAAAGCCGCTGATGACAAAGAAGATATCGACACCGCCTTCAAGAAAACCAGGCCAGATGCCCTGATAGCCGAGACGCGCCAGCGGAATTTCAATGTGGCAGAAAACCACCATCAGCGCCGCAACGGCCCTGAGATAGTGAATGGATCTGTAATTCATTGCCCGTCTCGCTCTCGATCCTCCGAGCACGGTTAATTATACATTAATGCAATCATATCCAGCAAAAGCCGCGAAGATGCTTAACACGCTGCCGGACGATATGCGGCTTAGCGCCGTTCCCGCCACGGTATGAAATGCCTAGCCAGACGCCAGAGTGGCGACGATGCCGGTGCTGGCGCTTTCCTTGATCGTTTCCATGGCCACGTTTGTCGACGTGCTCGCGACATAGGGAAGATTTGAGATGCGTTCTCCCAGTACCTCGCGGTAGCGGCGGATATCCCGGGTTCTGATCTTCAGCAGATAGTCGAACCTGCCCGCGATCATGTGGCACTCTTCGACTTCCTTGATTTTTCGGACCGCCGCATTGAACTTGAGCAGCGCGTCTTCCTGCGTGTTCGACAATTTCACCTCAGCAAACGCGATATGCTCGAGCTGCAGCATCGACAGGTTGATGATGGCGGTGAAGCCCTCGATGTAACCGTCGGCGATCAGCCGGTTCATGCGTATCTGGCATGGCGTGCGCGACAGCCCAACTCTTTCCGCCAGTTCCGTGACGGAGATCCTGCCATCCTTCGACAACACTTCGAGGATATTGCGATCGAAATGATCAATTTCGCTAATAGCACCAGCATCAGAAGCCATTTCGCCTGCCTGTTCCGGAAAAATAAGTGATAATGATACGCAGGGTACTCCAACATAGGCGGAAAGCCTAGTGCGCTTCTGCTAGTGTTCGCCATCGATATCCGAACCGTCGAAAGGGTCTCCTTATGTCCTCCCTGCCCGAAACAAATCCAGAAATTGAGACTGCCCGACCGTTCGCCTCGTTCGCCCCGCCGATCCGTCCGCAGTCGCCGCTGCGGCAGGCGATCACGGCGGCCTACCGCACGCCGGAGCCCGAGTGCCTGCCCTGGCTGGTCGATGCGGCCCGCCTTCCCGATGCGACGAAAGCCGATGTCGCCGTCACGGCGCGCAAGTTGATCCAGGCACTGCGCGCCAAGCACAAGGGAACCGGCGTCGAAGGGCTCGTGCACGAATATTCCCTGTCCAGCCAGGAAGGCGTGGCGCTGATGTGCCTTGCCGAAGCGCTGCTGCGCATCCCGGACACGGACACGCGCGACGCCCTGATCCGCGACAAGATTTCCGAAGGCGACTGGAAGTCACACCTTGGCGGCACGAAGTCGATGTTCGTCAATGCGGCCACCTGGGGCCTGGTCGTCACCGGCAAGCTGACGTCGACGGTCAATGATCGCAATCTGGCAGCAGCACTGACCCGCCTGATCGCCCGGGCGGGCGAACCGGTTATCCGCCGAGGCGTTGACATGGCGATGCGCATGATGGGCGAACAGTTCGTCACGGGCGAGACCATCGACGAAGCGATCAAGCGATCCAAGGCACTCGAAGCCCGCGGCTTCCGCTATTCCTACGACATGCTCGGCGAAGCGGCGACCACTGCGGCTGACGCAGAACGCTATCTGCGCGATTACGAAAACGCCATCCATGCGATCGGCAAGGCATCGGCTGGTCGCGGCGTTTACGAAGGTCCTGGAATTTCCATCAAACTCTCCGCCCTTCACCCGCGCTACAGCCGCAGCCAGACGCAACGCGTCATGGGTGAACTGCTGCCGCTGGTTAAACGTCTGGCGCTGCTGTCGAAGACCTACGACATCGGGCTGAACATCGACGCCGAGGAAGCCGACAGGCTTGAGCTTTCGCTGGACCTGCTCGAAGAACTCAGCCTGGACACGGACCTCGCCGACTGGAACGGCCTCGGATTCGTGGTTCAGGCCTATGGCAAGCGCTGCCCCTTCGTGCTCGACTACATTATCGATCTGGCGAAGCGCTCGAACCGGCGGATCATGGTTCGACTGGTCAAGGGCGCCTACTGGGATGCCGAGATCAAGCGCGCGCAGCTCGACGGGTTGGAAGGATTTCCGGTCTATACCCGCAAGATTCACACCGATGTCGCGTATATCGCCTGCGCCCGCAAACTGTTGGCCGCGCCGGATGCCGTCTTCCCGCAATTTGCCACGCACAACGCCCAGTCGCTGGCGACGATCTATCACCTGGCGGGGCCAGAGTTCAAAGTCGGCACCTATGAGTTCCAGTGCCTTCACGGCATGGGCGAGCCGCTTTACGACGAGGTCGTCGGCAAGGCCAAGCTCGACCGCCCCTGCCGCATCTATGCGCCCGTCGGCACGCATGAGACCCTGCTCGCCTATCTGGTGCGCAGGCTTCTGGAGAACGGCGCAAACTCCTCGTTCGTCAACCGCATTTCGGACGAAAACGTGTCGGTCGACGAACTGATCGCCGATCCGGTGGATATCGTCCAGGCGATGCCCGTTGTCGGCATGCCGCATGACCAGATCGCCCTGCCGTCCTCGCTTTACGGCCGCGAGCGCCAAAATTCCAAAGGCCTCGACCTCTCCAACGAGGCGACGCTGTCATCTCTGGCGCGCAAGTTTGAGGGAACACTCGCACAGGACTGGCACGCAACGCCGCTGCTGGCTGACGGGTCGCTGGACGGCGATACAAGGCCTATCGTCAATCCTGCGGATCATGGCGATGTCGTCGGCATGGTGACCGAGCTCAAGGTCGAGGATGCGGGCCGTATCGCCAGAATGGCGGCCGAGGGCGTGGCCGAGTGGGCTGCCACCACGCCCGCCGACCGCGCCAGGTGCCTCGAACGGGCCGCAGACCTGATGCAGGAGCGGCTGGAAATGCTGATGGCGATCGCCATGCGCGAGGCCGGAAAGTCTGCCGCAAACGCCGTTGGCGAAGTCCGTGAAGCCATCGATTTCCTGCGCTACTACGCCGTGGAGGCGCGAAAGACCCTCGGTCCTTCGCACGCGCCGCTCGGCGCCGTTCTGTGCATCAGCCCGTGGAATTTCCCGCTGGCCATCTTCACCGGCCAGGTCGCGGCCGCGCTGGTGGCCGGCAATTCGGTCATGGCGAAGCCCGCTGGCGTCACGCCGATCATCGCCTTCGAGAGCGTCAAGATCCTGCATGAAGCAGGCGTTCCGCGTGGCGCGCTGCAGTTCGTGCCCGGTAGCGGTCGCCTGGGTGCTGCCCTGGTCGCGGCGTCTGAGACCGCCGGGGTGATGTTTACCGGCTCGACCGAAGTGGCGCGGCAGATCCAGGCGCAGCTTTCCGAGCGGCTGTCGGCGACGGGAAAGCCGGTCCCGCTGATTGCGGAAACGGGTGGCCAGAACGGCATGATCGTCGACTCCTCCGCACTCGCAGAGCAGGTGGTGTTCGACGTCATCGCATCCGCCTTCGACAGCGCCGGCCAACGGTGCTCGGCGCTGCGCGTGCTTTGCCTGCAGGAGGACATCGCCGACCGCACGCTGAACATGCTCAAGGGCGCGCTCAAGGAGCTCAGCATCGGCCGTACGGACAGGCTCAACATCGACATCGGCCCGGTGATCAATGACTCAGCCAAATCGGAGATTGAAAAACACATCGAGCGCATGCGGTCGCTGGGCTGCAAGGTGGAACAGCTGCCCCTGCCCGAGGGCGCAAACGCCGGTACTTTCGTCCCGCCGACGATCATCGAACTCCACAAGATGTCGGACCTGACCCGCGAGGTGTTCGGCCCGGTGCTGCACGTGATCCGATACCGCCGCGACGACCTCGACCGTCTCATCGACGAGGTGAACGAGTCCGGTTACGGCCTGACCTTCGGCCTGCACACACGGCTGGATGAGACCATCGAGCACGTCACCAGCAAGATCAAGGCGGGCAATCTCTACGTCAACCGCAATATCATCGGTGCCGTTGTCGGCGTTCAGCCGTTTGGCGGGCGTGGCCTGTCCGGCACGGGGCCGAAGGCCGGCGGACCGCTCTATATCGGCCGTCTGGTGCAGCGGGCTCCCGTACCACCCCGTCACAGCTCGGTGCATACCGATCCGGCGCTGCGTGACTTCGCCTCGTGGCTCGGCCGCCGCGGACACAATGCCGATGCGGAAGCAGCCCGTGAACTGGCCGAGGTTTCGGCGCTCGGCCTGAAGCAGGAGCTGGTCGGTCCTGTCGGGGAGCTCAATCTTTATGCCCTCCATCCGCGCGGGCGCATTCTTCTCGTGCCGACGACGCTGAAAGGGCTGTTCCGCCAGCTCGCAGCGGCGCTGGCAACCGGCAATGACGTGATGATCGACGAGGCGGCCAGTCTCGAAGCGGCCCTGACCGCCCTTCCCGCCTCGGTCGTGGCGCGCCTTTCATGGCGTTCCGACTGGAATGCGGCAGGGCCGTTTGCCGGCGCGCTGGTCGAAGGTGACGAAGCCCGGGTCAAGGATGTGAACGGTCGGATCGCCAAGCTCGATGGCCCGCTGGTGCTGGTTCAGGCCGCTACGACCGAAGAGCTGTCAAACGACGCGGGCGCCTATTGCCTCAACTGGCTGCTGGAAGAGGTTTCCACCTCGATCAACACGGCTGCAGCCGGAGGCAATGCAAGCCTGATGACAATCGGCTGAACATGATGGCCGCGATCCTCGCCGGTCGCGGCCAATCTCTATCGTCTTAGAGACGGATGACGAACAGCGAACACTTTTTGAATGCCATCCGGATTGGCTTGCGGACATCATTGCGGAATTGGCTCTGCCCGCTTCGAAGAGCGGCTTGCAAGCTGTCATAGCCCCCGACGATAAAGCTGCCACTCGGTTAATTCGGTTCGGAAAATTCGGGAAGGATTTGAACCCTGGATTTCGGTCGCAATGAGCGAGGGTTACGGCTGGTCGGAGTGGCAAGATTCGAACTTGCGACCCCCACGTCCCGAACGTGGTGCGCTACCAGACTGCGCTACACTCCGTGACCAGCGGCGCCTCTATAGACCAGCGAATTTTGTTGCACAAGACGGCAAGCCAAAAAACTCGAAAGAAAGATGGAGACGTCGCCAAGGCCGGCTGCCAGGCGTCTGAAAGTCCTTAATTTTCTGAAAGCCTGACTGCTGCGTCCGGGTCCGGCAGGTTGCGCCAAAGCGGCGCTAACGCGCGGCCGCATGTGCCATTTGCCACCGTTACAAGGGGCTTGCACCGCGCGGCGCGGCGGTTTGCCTCAGGCGTCGTTGCAGGCTCGCATCAGCTAAGCAAAAATAGCATGTTCAACGTGTGAAGACAGATTTCCCAAGCCTCGATTTGAGGATAAAGCCTTGAACGGGAATTGGTGCCTTTTGAGGAGCCAGCAGGGGCTGGGTGCCGGGCGCTTTCGGGACAGATGGGCTTGAGGGACAGGACAATGAACTTCCGCGGTATGATCAAGGCAGGCGCGACACTCGGCCTGGCCGTTGCTTTGGCGGGCTGCACGACGACGGGCATCGCCAAGAATGATGTCGAGGCCCGCTGGAACGGCCAGCAGGCCGGCGTCTTTTTTGCCAAGTTCGGCCCGCCGGTGGGCGACGCTGCGGCCGGCAGTTCGACGATCTACACCTGGCGCGGCGGGCACAAGACCCGTGTGGTGCCGGCAGTCTATGAGCAGGTCGATGGCAAGAAGGGCAAGATCATCAGCAAGGCGCGCACCGAATATCTGCGCTGCGAAGTGCAACTGACGGTGTCGCCGGACTACATCATCCGCAGCGTGCGCACCGTTGTCGACCGCCCCGGCGTCAATGGCGGCCAGAGCTATTGCGAGGAATTCCTCGGCGGCGCCTGACAACCCGCATAAAGGCACGTGAAAATCCACCTCCGGCCGCTTGCACGCCGGGGGTGTTTTTTTGACTGCAGGGAGGAGATTAGCTCTGACGCGGCGTTGGTGCATCCCCGCCCAAGTCAGTGGCTGCGACAAACGGCGGCGGGAGGGCACCGTGGATGGCGCCCTCCCCAACGCAGAACAAAAACCGAAAACTTCGCAACGCATGACCTTGTGGAAGCGCTTTTTTTATAGGTGAAACAGGGTTAACGATTGCCTTACGGACAATCGGTTTATGATTAATTTTCAATTACCTAGAGCGATTACAATTTACGGTACCTCAACGGACTGAAACTGGAGCGAGGCCGATCCCCTGCCCTTTTTCCATTTCACCGCCGCATTCAGGATTGCTGCTGCGGTCGCGCCCGCCCGCGAAAATTCGACGGCGATCGAGCCGCTTTTTCGACGCCGCGCGTCGGCTCGTGGAAGATTGCCAATCTCGGCTTCTGGGCGGGCGGCTTGACGAGGACGACCTTCTGCCGGTTACCGCCGGAGAGATTCAGCACGAACTGGTTCTCCCCGATGTTGGGAATCGAACGCCTCTCAGACCAGCTTCTGGCGAGATCCTGCAGCCTGGCAAAGTGAACGAGGAATTTGTCCCGGTCGAACTTGGCAAGCGATCCCGGCTCAATGGTTCCTGCGAATGCTCATGGCATCGAAGACGCGTCGAGCTTGCGGTCTTCGCTGACATAGGCGAACCCATCGGCGTGCGCCGGCAACGCATAGTGGATATCGCGACCGTCGAGCCAGATCCTGCCGCCATCGAAATTGCACGTGGTGTGACCCATGACGGCCCTGACCATCTCGCTGCGGCAGGAACCGATCAAGCCGGCGATGCCGGTGATCTCACCCGGAGAGACCGAAAACGACCAATCCGGAAGATCGAGCAAATTCTCTCCGACCATGTGATGAACAAGGCGAGTCCGGTCGAAATCGACTGCAGGCCCAGAAGCGACCAAGCGCCCGTTGCACAGGCAATGGAACGGGTTGCCATCAAGTGGGTGGCGATCAACGGGGGGGGCAAGTACGAACCCGCTCGCGCGCGCTTCTCGCAGACGTCTGCGGAAAACCGGGGCAGGCGCCCACTGCGGCTGAGCCCGCCGTGCTGGCTTCAGCCATACTCGGGGCCGTCGCAGCCATGGCATATCCGAACCTTCGCAGTGCCATGGAAGCGTTCTCCACCGTACCGTCTGCGTACGAAGCCGGTCTGGGGAAATAGAAGCCTTGCATTCCCCGAGGTTCCGGGCCTTTGAGACACGTCACGACTGTGCCTGCAACTAAAGGCCTAGGCTCATCCGGCCGCGTATTTGGCCAACGTTCATCGGCGTATGTCGATGAGCCGGCCAAGACAAACCACCAACTTGCCCCGGCAGAACAGATCTGCCTTGACGCCGGCAGCGACGACCTAGCGTTACTTCTGCTGAGATTCCAAGTCGCTTCGCAGTTTCCTATTAAACCGACCTTGAAGCTCATCCGCGCAGACAGGCTGTTCACCTTCAATGGAAATGAAGGTGGGCTACGTGAAACAAGACAACGCGCGCCCATATCAGGGGACGCCGTATCACGGCTACGCTGTTGACGAGCGCCACTTCTGTACCACCTGTGCTTGCCACCGCGGAGCAACATGACCGACGATCAACAAGATGAAGAAATTTCGTGTGTCATCACTACCGTAACGTCAGATCGAAAACACGGCTCCTGGCATCTGCGGGAACGGCAGGCACCTGCTCTGCGCACGATAAATGACGGGGGACATAACGGTCGTCTGGCGTCTCCGCGGCGCGCCAGGCAGGTCACGAGCCTTAAACGCGCCATTCTTCCAATATAAATGTGGAAAATGCTGTTTGTCTTAAATTCTGGATGCTTTGGCATGGGCCAATCGGTGATTGTGGATTTTCCTTTTCATTCGTTCTTGATATAGCAGCCCACGAATGATGTTCGGTGGAACGGCCAAGCGCGGCTTGATCCGCAAAACTTGGCTTGGAAGGAAAATCTGTGAAAGCGCGTTTGATTGAAAGCCTCAATGCCAAGCAGGCGACTATAGGGATCGTAGGACTGGGCTATGTGGGGCTACCGCTTCTCCTGCGCTACTGCGAGGTCGGCTACAAGGTTGTGGGCTTCGATATAGATCGCGATAAGGTCGACAAACTGCTCGCCGGCAAGAGCTATATCGAACACATCCCCGACAATTCCGTCGCTCGGGCTATCGAGCAAGGCTTTGATGCCACTACCGATTTTTCGCGCGCCTCCGAGGTCGATGCACTCATTCTATGTGTGCCGACACCGCTGAACAAATATCGCGAACCGGATCTGAGCTTCGTCATGAACACTGTGGAAGCACTGGCTCCCCACATGCGTCAAGGCCAGATCGTATCGCTTGAGAGCACGACCTATCCCGGCACCACCGACGAAGAATTGCGGCCGCGGATCGAACGCTTCGGTCACACGATCGGCGAAGACATCTTCCTCGTCTTCTCTCCCGAACGCGAAGATCCAGGCAACGCGAATTTCACCACCAACACCATTCCCAAGGTTTGCGGCGGCTGCACCCCGAACTGTCTCGAGGCGGGCATGGCTCTTTATGGTCAAGTGATCGACCAGGTTGTGCCCGTTAGCTCAACACGCGCTGCGGAACTGACCAAACTTCTGGAAAACATTCACAGAGCGGTGAACATTGGCCTGGTCAACGAGATGAAGATCGTTGCCGACAAGATGGGTATCGACATACATGAGGTTATCCGCGCAGCAGCCACAAAACCTTTCGGATTTGTGGCATATTACCCCGGCCCCGGCCTTGGCGGACACTGCATTCCGATCGATCCTTTCTACCTGACCTGGAAGGCTCGCGAGTTCGGGGTTCACACCCGCTTCATCGAACTCGCCGGTGAGATCAATTCCTCGATGCCGGACTATGTCATATCGAAGATCACGTCGGCACTGAATGCTGTCCGCAAATCGATTGCAGGAAGCAAAATCCTGGTGCTCGGCATCGCCTACAAGAAGAATGTCGACGACATGCGCGAGTCGCCGTCGGTCGCCTTGATGGAACGCCTGCGCGACCTCGGTGCGGAAATTGCCTATAGCGACCCGCATATCCCGGCATTCCCAAAGATGCGCGACCACAGTTTCGACCTGAAAAGCGTCTCCCTGACAGCAGAAACACTTGCAAGTTACGACTGTGTACTGCTGGCAACGGATCATGATCGTTTCGACTATGAGATGATCAGCAAGCATTCGCAGTTGATCGTGGATTCGCGCGGTCGTTATCTCGAGCCCTCCAGCCACATTGTGAAGGCCTGATCATGCGCAGTTTCGCCGCCCCGATCACGGATCGGAAAATCAAGTTTGCGCTGGTTGGCTGCGGCCGTATCGCGCAAAACCATTTCAGCGCCATGAAACAGCATGGCAATCGCGTGGAGATCGTCGACGTCTGCGACATCGACCCGGACGCCTTGGCGAAAGCCACGGAACTGACCGGCGCCACCGGTCATTCAAGACTGTCTGATCTGCTCGTCTCGACCGAGGCCGATATCGTCGTGTTGACCACGCCGAGTGGCCTGCACGCGGAGCAGACCGCCGAAATCGCCGCCAGCGGGCGTCACGTGATGACCGAAAAACCGATGGCGACACGCTGGCAGGACGGGCTTCGGATGGTCAAGGCTTGCGACGAGGCCAATGTCCGGCTGTTTGTGGTCAAACAAAACCGTCGCAATGCCACCTTGCAACTTCTCAAGCGAGCGGTCGAGCAAAAGCGCTTCGGCCGGATCTACATGGTCAACCTCAACGTCTTCTGGACCCGTCCGCAGGAATATTACGACAGCGCCTCCTGGCGCGGCACATGGGAGTTCGATGGCGGCGCGCTGATGAACCAGGCCAGCCACTATGTGGATCTGCTGGACTGGTTGATCGGACCGATCGAAAGCCTTCAAGCCTATACCGCGACGCTTGCTCGTAATATCGAGACCGAAGACACAGCGGTGTTGGGTGTCCGCTGGCGTTCCGGTGCGCTTGGTTCGATGAACGTGACGATGCTGACCTATCCGAAAAATCTTGAAGGCAGCATCACCATCATCGGGGAAAAGGGCACGGTTCGCGTCGGCGGCGTTGCCGTTAACGAGATTTCACACTGGGAATTCGAAGAAGCGCATCCCGACGATGCGGAAGTTGCCGGCGCATCCTATGCGACCACTTCCGTTTATGGTTTTGGCCATCCCCTTTATTACGACAATGTCATCAACGTGATGCGCGGCGAGGCAGAGCCGGAAACCGACGGCAGAGAGGGATTGAAGTCGCTTGAGGTACTGATCGCCGCCTACCTCTCGGCCCGCGATGGCAAGCGTATCGCGCTGCCGCTGGACTACTGACATGCCTGTTGCCATTCATCCAACTGCGATCGTCGATGAAGGCGCCGAGATCGGTGACGGCAGCAGGGTCTGGCACTGGACCCATATCTGCGCTGGCGCAAAGATTGGTTCTGGATGCTCCTTCGGTCAGAATGTCTTCGTCGGCAACGATGTGATCATCGGCAACAACGTCAAGGTCCAGAACAATGTGTCGGTTTACGATGCGGTGCGTCTCGGCGACGACGTCTTTTGTGGTCCGAGCGTGGTGTTCACCAACGTCTACAATCCGCGCTCGGCCATTGCGCGCAAATCCGAATATCGGGAAACGGTGGTCGGCCGCGGGGTGTCGCTGGGTGCCAATTGCACCATCGTTTGCGGCAACTCGATCGGGGAAAATGCCTTTGTCGGCGCAGGCGCCGTGGTCAACACGCCTGTTCCCCCACACGCGTTGATGCTCGGCGTGCCGGCGCGGCGCAAAGGCTGGATGTGCAGTTGCGGCACCCAGCTGAAAGGTACCGGTACAGTGCGCTGCGAATGCGGCAATCGTTATGAAATTTCGGCAGAAGAGTGCAGACCTTTATGACCAGACAATTGCAGTTCATTGATCTGAAGAGCCAGTATACCGAACTCAAGCCGTCAGTCGATGCGCGGATTCAGAAGGTGCTCGACCACGGCCAATATATCATGGGCCCCGAAGTCCGAGAGCTTGAGGAGAAGCTCGAGGCCTACACGGGATCGGCGCATTGCATCACCGTCGCCTCCGGCACGGAGGCCTTGCTTATCTCGCTGATGGCACTCGACATTAAGCCGGGTGACGAAGTGATTACGACGGCTTTCACATTCATTGCCACGGCAGAAGTTATCGCCCTTCTTGGAGCCATTCCGGTGTTCGTCGATGTCGAAAGCGATACCGGCAATATCGACGCTTCGCTGATCGAAGCGGCGATTACCGAACGCACCCGGGCAATTATTCCCGTTTCGCTCTATGGGCAGACTGCGGACATGGATGCGATCAACGCGATTGCCGCGCGGCATGGCAATATCACTGTGATCGAGGATGCAGCGCAGAGCTTTGGCGCCGACTATCGTGGACTGAAGTCCTGCAATGTTTCGCATATCGGCTGCACAAGCTTTTTCCCGAGCAAGCCGCTCGGTTGCTACGGCGATGGAGGAGCAATCTTCACGGATCGCGAGGATCTGGCCAAGATCATGCGACAGATCCGTGTCCACGGCCAGGAGCGTCGTTATTACCACACCCGGATCGGCGTCGGTGGACGCATGGATACGATCCAGTGCGCCGTCGTCCTGGCGAAACTGGAGCGTTTCGACTGGGAGGTGGAGCGCCGCATCGCAATCGGGCAGCGCTATATAGAGTTGATCGCCAACAACAACCTGGTCCGGCCGGTGGCAGTGCGCGCGGAACGCACGTCGGTCTGGGCACAATTCACGGTGATCTCGGAACAGCGGGAAAAACTGCTGGAGGTCTTGAATGCTTCCGGCATACCGACCGCCATTCACTATCCAACACCGCTACATCGGCAGCCTGCATACAAGGATCTCTGCCGAATCTCAGGCAGCCTGGCAAACACCGAATATCTGTCGGATCGGGTCTTCAGCCTGCCGATGCACCCCTATCTGAGCCGCGACGATCAGGCGCAGATCATCGGCGCAATGGACAAGGCGTTCTGAGCGTTACGAAGAGAGTTCGCACCAGAGAACCAAAGATGGTTGCCTGGCGATATCCGTAGGTCGATACGTTGACTTAATTCGCTTCAATTGAACGCTTACAAGGCTATCGGAATGACGAATGAAAACCTTAGATCAAGACTGATTATTCTGTCGACGTCCTATCTTATGCTGATGTCTGTAGTCTGGATCGTCGCGCTTTCCGTCAGCGACCATGTGCGACTTGAGCATTTCGTGACGCATTTCCTCGGCTTCTGCATCACGAGCACCATCATACTTGTGATCGTTCATCGCTTTGCATCAAAGGAATACTCAATATTCACGGGTGTAAACATTGAAAAATACGCCTGGATCCTGGCCCTAACACCCATCGCGCTGCTCGCGATATACTTCCTATTGCTTGGAAACATCCCTTTGATCGACGCAATACGGGCGAACGAATACTACGCGGTCACCAGAATAAGAACCGACATATCGAAATCCGGCTTTCCTGAATCCTACATTCCTGCACTTGTCACTCGGTCGATCGCACCGGCAATCGTGATTTACTTCCTGCATACGAAAAATTTCAAGCCAGCCTTCTTTGTCTTTCTCTCCGCGGCGGCGGTCGGGCTCCTGACCATCACGAAGGGGCACGTTATTTTCGCGACTTTCCCTGTCATTCTGTATTGCATACTAACTAAACGGATTTTCCAGGCAGGGCTGTTTGTGGTCTCGGCTGCTGTCATTATCTACGCTGTGATGGTCGTGACAAATCCCGCCGCCAACACGGCGTGCAAGTTTTCCAGCAATTCTTCGGATCCTGCCTGCCAGGAGATCAGCGAACTTGTGCCTGAGGACGTGACGGTCGCGGGAAAGGCGTCCTTCGCTGAAAGGTTGGCAAGAGCACTTGCCAGACGCGCGCTCATCGTACCCGGCCAGGTGGTTGCCGAGTGGTTCGAAACCTTTCCGGAAAAGGTCCCGTTCGAACAGGGCTGTGGCTACCGGTTTCTTGCGCCTATTGTCGGCTGCAAATTCGAGCAGAATGCGCGCCTGGTCTATGCCATACAGTACCCAGATCGAGTAGCTCAAGGTATCCAGGGCAGCAAGAATGCTGCACATTTCATGGAGGAATATGCCAATTTCGGAATTCCCGGACTGTTGCTGGCCGGAGCGCTCGCAGCGGTGGCAATCAGCCTCGCGACGCTATTGATGAGCAAGGTGAGCCTGCCGGCATTTCTTTCCATCAATCTGATTTTCATCCTGATGATCACTTCGACGGCGCTGCATACCACGCTTTTGTCTGGTGGGTGGCTCATGGCAATGATCACCTCGGCAGTTCTGATTGGGGGAACCAACCTGTCATCGGTCGATCTGACGTCATCTCGCACCTCGAGGCCTCCGCATGAAGCCAGGTGAAATTC
Organism: Rhizobium sp. 18065; assembly: GCF_902706095.1. Taxonomy (GTDB): domain Bacteria; phylum Pseudomonadota; class Alphaproteobacteria; order Rhizobiales; family Rhizobiaceae; genus Allorhizobium. The sequence continues at coordinate 1,080,063 of NZ_CACSJP010000001.1, read as the reverse complement.
GACCACTATGTTGATCTGATTCGAAAGCGGCTTCATCGATCACCACAGCGCAGAGAGCGACAGGCAACGGTGAATGCGAGACAGTCGAATTGAGTTATACATACGGAACGAGCAAGAAGTTCCTTGCAATTTACCGCCGAAATTTACCGGCAGCCTAACTGGAGACACATCTTGCCCACGACGCGCACGGCTGCTGACACCAATCCGGTGATTATTCACTTCACCACCGTGCATCCGCGCAGCGACACCCGCATCCGCATCAAGGAAGTAACCACGCTCGCGCGCGTCTGGCCAAAGCAAGTCGCGCTCTTTGTGCAGGACGGCAAAGGTGACGAGGTGGATGTAGGCAACGGATTCTCTGTGCACGACACAGGTGCCCCGGAGCGAGGCAGGCTTCGGCGCATGACTGTCGGCGCTTGGATAATGTATTCGGCAATCCGTACCGCACATCCGAAGATTGTGCACTTTCACGACCCTGAGCTTTTGCCCTGGGCTGCGCTTTTGCGGCTTTCCGGAATTCAGGTTATTTATGATGCGCATGAGGATCTGCCGGCTGCCACCTTGAGCAAGCCGTATATCAAGGCTGCTTTCAGAAAGCCTCTGGCTGCAGCTGTCGCTCTGGTTGAAGGCTTTTTTGCAAGGCTATGCACCAGGATTGTGGTTGCAACCCCCTCCATCGGCCAGAATTTTTCCAGGTTGAACCCGCGGCTTGTGCAGAACTTCCCCCTGCTCGGTGAGCTTCAGAGCGGCGATCTCGCCCAAGTCAGTCAGTCGCCGCGGCATTTCGCTTATGTCGGCGGGATCACGCGCATCCGCGCAGCGGTGGAGATGGTAAAGGCGATTGACCTCATTGCCGACGAGTCAATTCGGCTACAGATGGCCGGCACTTTTTCAGCTAGTCTTGGCCACGAACTTGAGCAGACCCGCGGTTGGAACCGTGTCGACCTTTACGGCTGGGCTGACAGAACAACGGTCTCGAGCATGCTGTCGCAATGCAGGGCGGGCCTCGTTCTCTACTACCCCGAACCAAACCATATACGTGCACAACCGAATAAACTGTTCGAATACATGTCCGCCAGTCTGCCGGTAATCGCTTCCGATTTTCCGCTCTGGCGCGAAATTGTCGATGGCGCGGGCTGCGGGCTTCTCGTCGATCCCAAAGATCCACAGGCGATCGCGGATGCTATGCAATGGATCATTGACCATCCTGCAGAAGCGGCCGAAATGGGTCGACGCGGTCGCCAAGGGATCGAACAGCGCTATAATTGGGAAGCAGAGAGCGAAAGCCTGATCGCTCTCTATCGAGATTTCTTGCCTGCCACCTGATACTGGAGACACTTTGATGCCGCAGATCCTAACCGTCATCGGCGCCCGACCGCAATTCATCAAGGCTGCTGCGGTCTCTCGCCAGATTGCCGAAACTCAGGGGCTTGATGAAATACTGGTCCATACGGGGCAGCATTATGACGCCAACATGTCCGATGTCTTTTTCGACGAGTTGGAGATACCGCGACCAGCGCATCATCTTGGGATTGCCGGTGGTGGACACGGTGCTATGACCGGGGGAATGCTCGCAGCCATTGAAACATTGATGCTTGACGTGCGTCCCGACATCGTGATGGTCTATGGAGACACCAATTCCACCCTTGCCGGCGCACTCGCGGCAGCAAAGCTGCACATCCCGGTCGCGCATGTCGAAGCAGGGCTACGCAGTTTCAACAAGCGCATGCCGGAAGAAATCAACCGTATATTGACAGACCAATGTTCGGACCTGCTGTTCACGCCGACGGCAACAGCCACACAGAATTTGTTGCGCGAAGGCGTTCAAAAAGCGCACATCGTGGAGTGCGGCGACGTGATGTTCGATGCTGCGCTGCATTTCGGAAGGAAGGCTGAAGCCGGTCAGGCTGGTCCGTCCCGTTTCGGGCTCACGCCCCGACAATATGTGTTGGCAACGGTTCATCGCCAGGAAAACACGGATGACCCAACACGTCTTGCCGCCATTCTCGATGGATTGGCAGCGGTGGCCCGTGATCTACAGGTCGTGCTCCCCCTGCATCCGCGTACACGCGCCCGGATCGACGCGGCAAATCTTACCGACAGACTGGAAGCGCTCCACATTATCGAACCCGTTGGTTATCTCGATATGGTCGCGCTCGAGAAGAATGCTGCCGTGGTCGCGACCGATTCAGGTGGTGTGCAAAAGGAGGCGTTCTTCTATGAAGTTCCCTGCATCACCCTGCGCGACGAAACCGAATGGGTGGAACTGGTCGAGGCAGGCTGGAACCGCCTGGTCATCCCAAATGATCCGGCAGCGATCCATCAGGCAATTCTGCAGGCCCGAGGAACACGGGGGGCGGACATTGCGCCGTACGGCAGCGGAAATGCCTCCGCGATTATCGTGGACAGGCTTGAAGGGATGCTGCGTTGAGCCGCATCTGGTTGATAAACCCCTATTCTTCGACACCGTCTACAGGGATGGGCGGGCGGCACCACTACCTGGCAAAGGAACTTGCCTGTCTTGGACACGAGGTAACGCTGGTGGCCGCGCGACGGCATCACCTGCTGCGTCAGGATGTGAACACCGAAACACTGCCGGCGGAAGAAATTGTCGACGGCTACCGCTTTGTCCGGATCGATGTGCCCCGCTACTTCCATGCGCACGACAAGCGGCGAATCCTGGCTTGGTTCGTTTTTGCGGCACGGTTGCTCGGACTGCGCCGACGGCTAGGCGAGAAGCCAGACGCAGTGCTCTATTCGTCGCCACATCCGGTGGGATATCTGGCAGCGGAAAGGCTCGCGCGGGGCTGCGGGGCGCGGCTGGTGTTCGAGGTTCGCGACATATGGCCACTCACCTTAGCCGAGGTCGGTGGTCATAGTCCACGCCATCCCTTTATCCGCATGCTGCAATGGATCGAAGATCGCGCCTACAAGAATTCCGACAGAGTGGTTTCAAATCTAGAAGGTGCTGTAGGGCACATGGAATCGCGCGGGATGGACGGCAGAAAGTTTGCCTGGGTGTCAAACGGCATCGCTCTTGATGAAGTTGCAAGTCCTGTCCCTTTGCCCGCGGCGGTCGCGGCGCAAATCCCTACGCAGGGCTTGCGTATTGCCTACACCGGCACACTCGGAGCAGCAAATGCATTGGAGACACTACTCGAAGCGGCAGCACTGCTACATGATTTACCAGACGTGCATTTTCTTCTGGTCGGGCAAGGCCGTGAACGCGCCCTTCTGGAATCAAGGCGAGACGAACTCGGTCTGAACAATGTGCATTTTCTAAACGGCGTGCCGAAAACGCAGGTCCAGTCTGTGCTGGGCGCTTGCGACGCATGTTACATCGGCTGGCTGAATTCTCCACTCTATCGATGGGGAATTGCGGCCAATAAGATTCCTGAATATCTGTTTTCAGGAAAGCCCATTGTTCATAGTTTTAGCGGCGGAAGCGATCCCGTCGTGAAATTCGACTGCGGTATCACTGTGTCCGCAGAAAACCCACAGGCCCTTGCCGACGCCATTCGGCGTCTCTATGCGATGCCCGAGGAAGAACGTCGGCGAATGGGCGAAAATGGCCGTAAAGCAGCATTGGAACATTACGATTACGCCCAGCATGCCCGGCTGCTTGAGCAGGTTTTGCTGGGATGAGGGCGCGCTAGCGCCACACAATGGTGCCGACTGAAATATGACCTGTGAGCCTCACGACGACATGGAACTGAACCGCGTCAGCTTGGCCGAATGGCCATTTGGTTTAAGTTAAGCGGCCATGGCTGGTTCGTCCGGCTTGGCGTGGTACCGTTCTGCAGCTTCGGCTGGTGGTATGTTACCGATAGGCTCCAGAAGACGACTGTGGTTGAACCAGTCGACCCATTCCAGTGTGGCGAACCCACTTAGCAAAACGCCAGAAGCTGTTCAGACAAACCGAACCACCTCTGGACATGTCGCTTCGCGTTTATTTGCCTCGACATGTTCCACAACCCGAAACGCCGATCACCACAGCAGAAACGCGATCCTTTCGCTGGTCGAAAGACGAAGGCTACAGAAATTCGATTCTGTTGTTCTGGTAGGTTCGAGGGTCTTCACTGAGTACACTAGTGGCTTATATCGATTTGCCATATGCGCCCGTTTTGGATAATCAACGCCAGCGCGGATCCTTGCATTGGGGCGGTTGCGCCGACGCAAGTCATTCCCGACGACGGCCTCCCTATGGCCTGAACAGCAAAGGCGGCCAGTTTGACCGGTGAACGTAGAACCTACTGGCGCGCAGTCCTGCTGGTGTTTTCAGGCACCGCTGCGGCGCAGGTCATCCCGATCCTGGGTTCGCTGATCATTGCGCGACTGTTCATTCCAGCCGAGTTCGGGATGTTCATGACCTGGTTCGGACTGGTGCAAATCGGAGCTGTTCTGTCGACCGGACGATTTGAAACTGCCTTACCGCTGGAAGAGAATGGCGCGCCGAGAGCGCAGGCCGCAAGCTCCGCCCTGATAACGGCTGCAGTCATTTTAAGTGTCGTCACGATAGTCGCTGCATGCCTATGGCCGCTTTTATTGCCGTATCTGGCTGACGTACCTACCGCACTTATTGTGCTTTTCATCCCCGCCGTTGGAGCAGCAGCGAGCGTGCTCATCCTCCAATCATGGGCGGCTTCAGAGGGTCAGTTCCGGGCGCTTTCCGCGATGCGGATCACGCAGGCAGCCATCGTTACGGGGCTGCAAATCGCTGTTGGCTTCATTCAGCCCACCGCGGGCACACTCGCCCAGGCGCAGCTGGCTGGTGTCGTCTGCGGCGCCTTGCTGATGGCGTGGAAACTGCGACCGCCCCGGCTTGCCGATGGGCGCAAAACACTTTTCAACTTCTGGAAACGCTACAGGCGCTTTCCGATTTATGCACTGCCGGCCGGTACGGTGAATACGGCAGCGGCACAGCTTCCGCTTATCCTCATGTCACACCGTTTCGGCGCCGACGTAGCCGGCTTTGTCGCCATGGCCTTCCGGATGCTGGGCGCGCCGATCTCGCTGCTCGGCTCGGCTGTGCTGGATGTTTTCAAGCGCCGTGCATCGGAAAGCTGGCGGGCAACCGGCTCCTGTCGCGGCCCTTATCTCGAGACTTTGACTGTCCTTTCTGCCGGCTCCTTGGCGGTAACCATCGCGTTTTGGCTGGTCGGAGTGGACCTGTTTGTGTTCGCCTTCGGACCAGAATGGGCCGAGGCCGGCAGGGTAGCCTTGATCCTGCTCCCGCTATTTGCAATGCGCTTTGTCAGCAGCCCCCTGAGCTACACTTTCTTTATCGCAGAGAAACAACCGGTCGATCTTATCTGGCAGGTTTGCCTGTTCGTGATGACAGTTGTAACACTCACCACCTTTGCAACATACCAGAACGCGCTTGCCGCCTACGCTCTGGGCTATGGCCTGATGTATGCGGTGTATCTCTACCTGTCCTTCCGATTCAGCGGAGGCCGACCTCGTTGAATGGTGGGTGAAATAGAGCCAAGATTGCGAACGTGAGACATAAACCCGATCAAGCCGATGGGCAGACCAATCCGTCTCATTGCATCGCCATCACAGGTGCGGCAATCTGATCCGCTTTTCGGTGCACAAGGCAAACTTGGCTGGGGCGCCAGGATTCCCAGCTAAGAAATTTCCGCCTTTGCAAGCCCCTGAGAAGATTATTAATTCCTGATCACCTAATATGCAATTACGACAGTCTTTTACGACAATCCGTGACGACAGTCCGGTGTTATTTTCGGCAGGGCCCAAAGTTGCGGAATCCAGCCATGCATCTTTGGTTGGATGAGTTCTTGACCAACAACGTAGGGAGTTGCCATATGTCAGATGGAAAATGGAATTGAGGCCACTGTCTTGTCCGATACCTTTATTCGCAGTACTCACAGCCGACAGTCCTGGCCAATGCGAAATACAATCCTGTGCTTAGCTTTGCTATCTGCAGTGGCAGCGGCAGCCTTGTCAGCCACTTGGATATTCGGCGCGACCCGCTGGCATGGCGCGAGACTTGTAGTCTTTTTTCTGATGCTTGGAGCTGCGATCGGTGTAATGGGGCTACCTTCAGTAGGAGCCGCCGTAACAGCAGCACTGAACAAAATCGCCGCAGCATTGGAACAGCGAGGATCTTTTCATTCCAACGCCGTTGCTGAGGCACCTAAGTTTGCCTTAATACGCATTGCCTTCGGCACGCTTCTGACAATCCGTGCTCTTTGGCTCATCTATTATATGTCTTATTCTGATTGGGCTGACTGGCATGTCGCAATACCCGCCATTTCTGCTGCGGCTTGCGGACTGCTAGTCACGATTGGCTTTTTCACACAACCGACGCTTATCTTCTTGATGTTGTTCCAGTGGCATATAGGTGACGCGTTTCTGGCTTCTACTACGCTCGGGAACGATGTCGCCGCAGCGTTCTCACTCCTGCTTATATTCGCCAATGCCGGTGCCCATCTGTCTTTCGACAGTCAGCTTAGGCGAAGCAGGCTGCGCCTCGGGTCGATTATCTCTGCGACTTATTACCGTGACGGACTTCCCTCGACGGCGACATTGCAGATTGCAAAACTCGTCTCGCTTTCCGCCTACTGGTGCGTGTGCCTCTACTCCCTGGGAATTCATCTAGGTGAGCCGGCATGGATGCAAGGCTATGCTGGGGCCCAACTTCTCGCCAATGAATTTATGTCGCGTTTTGGGAGTGAGTTCGCGCAATTATTCTCATCTAGCACATTCGCTGTCGTGATGAGTCGCTTTGCTTTATGGGCAATGTTGCCTTGGTATCTTCTTCTACTTCCCTGTGTGCTGATTGGGGGCTTGTTTCGGACCTATGCGATCACTTGGGGGTTGCTATTCTTTTTACTCAGCTGCGCTGTCCTCAGGCTTGGCTGGCTGGCGGAATTCGAATTCCTCTTTTTTGCGGCTCTCTTCTGGAGCAGGGCATTTCTTGCTGGCGGCAATCGGTTGCAAGTGGCTTATGATGATCGATGCAATCTTTGCGATCGCACAATTCAATTCATCAAATTTGTTGATGTCTTTGGGCGAGTACAAATGCGACCGCTCTCGAAGAATGAGGCTTGGCTCAGGTCCGTTGGAATCGACCCCGCTGACGCACAAAAAGACCTTTATGGATACAAATCCGGATCATCGACGGCCCCAAGTAAAGGATACGATTTTTATCTACTTTTGACTAGGGACGTACTTTTGCTGTTGCCTCTATACCCAGTGCTTTTGATTGGGTCGTTTCTCGGCGGAAGGTCCGTGTACCGATTTGTCGCAGATCGCCGCACGGCGATGTTCGGTGTTTGCCAGATCCCTTCATCGAAGCGAGAGTACAGTTATACAACATCAGAGGGTGCACCGCCCGTTAGCATCAAATCGGGCGATATCATCGGCCCAGTGTTCATCCAGTTGGTTGGATTAGCAATTGCTTACGTCGTTACGATTCCCACTCCGTACCTTTTCATGACGGCCCCGCAGCCGGTGCAAAGTGTCCTCGGATTTGCGAAGCCGTTAGCCAATGCGGCTCATATTTATGGCATTACTCCTATCAACGTATTCAACCGCACCGACTTAGCCATGGCGGAGAATTGGTTCACAATCAGTGCAATAGCAGCGGATGGAAGCGAGCGCCTTCTTCCTATCCTGAATGAGAAAGGACAACGGCTGGAGGCGCACCGCTCCGACAGGATCTATTTCGGTAACACGCTTAAATTTCGACGCGCAGTCATAGGCACGGACAAATGCGAGTACCTTAACTACCAAAAGATGATGACCTATCTGGTTGCATCAGTGTCCGATGAGCAAGGCTCTTACCTCTATCGACAATATCACCAGCCGTTAGCAAGCCCGGTAGACATCAACGCGGGCACGTACATTCAGCGCCCCTCCCACATGGTTTGCGAGATAGTGTTCAATTACACACGTTAGTCTCGCATGATCTCTGCTTCCGCACGCACCGTCGACATTTCTCTGCGCCCGCGACAGTGAGACGAAAGGATCCCGATCGCCAGCGCGACAGGCTAACTGTCGCCGCGGGTTGAAAGGCTTGCTCAACTGCTGTTGCCTTGAAGTCGTCAGACCAGAACCGCCTCGATCACCCGCATCAATCCAAGGCTAGCCGCAGGCCTGTAAATTGATCCTCACATTCAGAGAAGTCCAATGTGCCAGATACCAAGCCCAGCATCACCAGGGGCCGATGGAGTCTATTTGCTGCTTACGCCCCCCCCGCCGGACAGTTGAAACAAAAGCAGCGCTCTAGATGGAAGCGCTCTTGAATCGTACAAGAACTTAGCTAAGAACCACTTATAACCAACCCGTGCCGAGGCCGCTCGTTAGAGGGCGCCTCTTGATGAGCAGGGAGCACTCCCAAATGGCACTGAGTGAAAAACATGACGGCGCGCTAGCCGTAAGCTCCCGTCATGCGATGATCGCCCTAAGCTCATTGACAGCAATGCTGATTCTTGCGTGGGTGCTTAAATACAGTTCCTATGGCATTGATTTCACAGATGAAGGATTTTATCTGGCGTCGATCTCAAATCCGTTCCTGTACGATTTTTCGGTTACACAATTCGGATTTGTCTATCATCCCCTGCATCTTCTGCTTGGCGGGGATATCGCGGCCTTGAGGCAAGCCAATATACTCGCTACTTTTTTTCTGGCTTGGGGACTGACGCATACACTCCTTGGCGCCATAGCACCTGAAGCCAGGGCAGATGGCGCCGCATTTCACACTGTGGCTGTCGCATTGGCGACAAGCGTGTTGGTCGCCTTCAACTTGTGGCTTCTAACTCCGAGTTACCAAAGTCTGGCGCTTCAGTCCCTGCTGTTGACCAGCATTGGCTTGCTCATGCTTGAGAGAGAATGGCACTCCAGAAGTTTTGCAGGCGCTGTAATGACTGGCATGGGAGGCTGGCTGGCCTTCATGGCCAAGCCGAGCACCGCTGCTGCATTAGCCGCATGCGCACTTCTGTATATTCTGGCCTGCAAGAAGATGAGCCCTCGTCTGCTTGCTATCATGGTCGCCAGTGCCGTCATCCCCCTCATACTCAGCGCCATTGCAATCGACGGGTCACTCTGGAAATTTGCAGAGCGGCTGCAGCTAGGGCTCGAATATGGTCAAGCTATCGGTGGCGGCCACGCATTCAGCAAGCTGCTGCGCATCGATACTTTTGCGCTAACCACCAAGGGCACACTCCTTGTCCTCACCGTGTTTGCCATGGCCTTTCTTTCGGTCTGGGGCTTTCTGTCAGGACGTACGACAGGCATGGCAATATCACTGATCGGCGTAGTTGGCTTTTCTCTGCCGACAGCCCTCATTATCTTTGATCAGCTTCCCAGCGTCTCAGGGCTAGGACGATTTCAAGGATTGTCGTTACTCGGTGTGTTATGCGCTGCGACGCTCTCGGGACTTATGCTAGGCAAACAAAAATTCCTGGGAGGCCTATCCGCCGCCCAATGGGGCGTTGCGAGCCTGCTTTTGATAACCCCACATATGTATGCATTTGGAACCAACCGAAATTACTGGGAAAGCGGAGTTCAGGCGGGCCTCTTTTGGCTTCTCTCCGGTTTTGTGCTGCTCGGTCCAGTTGCCCGTGAGCGCTCGACATGGGCATTTGCGCTCCCGCTCGTCTTGGCTTCCCAAGCTCTAACCGTCATGCTTCTTCAATCAGCCCTAGAGCATCCGTATCGCCAGCCTCAATCCATCAGGAGCCAGGATGCAATTGTCCCAATTGGGCCTCAGAAATCTCAACTCACGGTTTCCAAGGACTACGCCTTCTACATATCGAATGCCGTACTAACTGCGAACGGCGGCGGTTTCGTACCTGGCATCCCCGTCATAGATCTTTCTGGCCAATCTCCAACGCTCCTCTATGCCATCGGCGCCAAAAACATTGGAGCTGCGTGGCTGATCGGCGGCTATCCCGGCAGTTCGAAGTACGCGAAGGCAGTATTGGGCCGCGTCTCGTGTGAAAAAATCTCCGAGGCTTGGCTTCTGGTAGAGCCTACAGGGCCGCGGAGTATCCCGACAGACCTGTTGGCAGATCTGGGAGCGGCGTTTCCACAAAATTACCAGTTGGCAGCCTCCTGGAATACCGCTCAAGGGGCTGGCGGCTATGCTACGAGTCGAATTCAGAATCTCTATCGACCGAAAAATCCGGCCGGTACTCTAAGATTATGCAACTCCCTGCGAGAGAAGGCCGCCGAATGAAACGGGTAGCTATCGTCCAGTCAAACTACATTCCCTGGAAGGGGTATTTTGACATGATCGCGTCAGTGGACGAGTTTATACTTTACGACGACATGCAATACACACGGCGCGACTGGCGAAACCGGAACCAAATTAAGACTCCTCAAGGCGTGCAATGGCTCACGGTACCCGTGCGGGTCAAAGGAAAATACCACCAAAAAATCCGCGAGACAGAAATTGAAGGCTCCGAATGGGCAGCCACCCACTGGAGGTCGCTTGTGCAGAACTATCGTCGCGCACCCCACTTTGATGAAATCGCCGATTGGCTGGAGCCACTCTATCTTCGCGAGCCGCCAAGTCACCTGTCCCAGCTCAATCGACAGATGATTGAAGCTATATGCAGCTACCTTGCGATCAAAACCGTGATTTCCAATTCTTGGGACTACGAGTTGGTTGAGGGTAAAACGCGGCGGCTGGCATCTCTGTGCCTGCAATCAGGTGGCACCGACTATGTCTCTGGACCCGCAGCTCAAGACTACATGAATGAAGAGGAATTCAAGGAGCTTGGGTTGGATATCAAATGGTTTGACTATTCCGGCTATCCAGAATACCCGCAGCTCTGGGGTCAGTTCACGCACGGCGTCACGATACTTGATCTGCTTTTCAACTGCGGACGAGAATCACGACGTTACATGAGATACGCGATATGAAGCTATCAATCGTAGCAACGCTCTACCGTTCAGCTCCCTACATCGCCGAGTTCCATGAACGCGCCACAATCGCTGCGCAACAAATGGCAGGCGACGACTACGAGATTGTCTTGGTGAATGACGGCTCTCCGGATGGCAGCCTGGACATCGCTGTCAAGCTTGCGGATAGCGATGACCGTGTCGTTGTCGTCGACCTATCTCGCAATTTTGGGCACCACAAAGCGATGATGACCGGCCTCTCGCATGCCAAGGGTGAATGCGTTTTTCTTATCGATAGCGACCTTGAGGAAGAACCGGAATGGCTTACCAACTTCCATCAGCAAATGATGGCGGAAAATGCCGATGTGGTCTACGGCGTTCAGGAACGGCGAAAGGGGAACTGGTTTGAGCGCTGGAGCGGCCAATGGTTTTATCGCCTGCTAAAGCTGCTTGCCGGTTTCGCTCCGCCTCAAAATGTTGTTACGGCTCGCGTTATGACTCGCCGCTATGTCGATGCGCTGTTGCAGCATCAAGAGCGGGAGGTGTTCATGGCCGGCCTATGGCACATCACCGGCTTCACGCAGTCAGCTCGAAAAGTGAAAAAGCACAACACGAGCGAGACGACATACACATTCCGTAAAAAGATGTCGATACTCGTCAATTCGGTAACATCGTTTAGCAACGCACCCCTCATCAGCATATTCTACATAGGATTCTCCATATCGTTATTTGCGATGATATACATCGCTTACATAGTGTTGCAGCGGCTATTCTGGTCCATGCCCGTTGGCGGTTGGACGTCCGTTATGGCTTCCATATGGCTTCTTGGAGGGTTGATAATTTCGTTTATCGGCGTAGTCGGCATATATCTCGCAAAGATTTTCTCCGAAACCAAACAGCGCCCCTATACAATCGTGAGACACATCTATGGTCGGAATAAATAATGACATCCTGACGGATGTAGCGAGTTACTACGCCCGCCGCATCGAGGAACACGGCCAGACACCGGCGGGTGTAGACTGGAACAGTCAGGCCGGCCAGATCATGCGCTTCGATCAGCTGTTGAAAGTAGTTGATCCTCTGCAACCGTATTCCATTGCGGATATAGGTTGCGGTTACGGAGCTCTGCTCGACCACATAAGGCAGCTGGGTCAGACTGTCCGGTACACCGGTATCGACATCGCTGCGCCCATGATTGAAGAAGCAAACAAACGATTTGCCGGGGCTGAGGATGTGACATTCAAACTCGACAAATCTCCCGGTGAAGTCTTCGACTATTGCGTCGCTTCCGGCATATTCAATGTCCGCTTTTCTCTTACGGACCAAGAGTGGCTCGCCTATCTCATCGAAACACTCGACATGATGTATGCCAATAGCCTGCGGGGTTTTTCGTTTAACTGCCTGACGTCGTATTCCGACGCAGACCGCATGCGGAAAGACCTGTACTACGCCGATCCGCTTCATCTTTTTGACCTCTGCAAGCGGCGATATTCGCGCCAAGTGGCCATACTGCACGATTACGAGCTATACGAGTTCACCATGATAGTGAGGAAAACGTGATGGCAAAAAAGCTTGTAGTATTCGGTACCGGCGATATCGCGCAACTTGCGCATTATTATTTTCGCCACGACAGCGAGTATGAGGTCGTCGCATTTACAGTGGACCGGTCCTATCTGACCTCAACCGAATTTTGCGGCCTGCCAGTTGTTGCCTTCGAAGATCTTATCGACGCATATCCACCGGCTGGCCATGAACTCTTCGTCGCGATCAGCTACGCCAAGCTGAACTCAACACGCAGACAGAAGTTCGAAGCGGCACAAGCCCTTGGATACGGTCTTGCGAGCTACATCAGCTCGAAGGCGACCGTATTAAACGAGCATGCCATCGGTCGCAACTGCTTCATTCTCGAAGACAACACCATTCAGCCATTCTGCCAGATTGGTGACAACGTCACCTTGTGGAGTGGAAACCACATAGGGCACCACTCGCATATTGGCAGCCACACCTTTATCTCGTCGCATGTCGTCGTCTCCGGTGGCGTCAAGATTGGCGAGCAATGCTTCATAGGGGTGAACGCGACGCTACGTGACCATGTCACCATAGGCGACAAATGCGTTATCGGTGCAGGAGCGCTCATCCTGTCGGATGCGGAAACGAATGGCGTGTATGTCTCGGCAGAAACCGAGCGCTCGCGTGTTCCAAGCAATCGTTTGAGGTCGATATAGGATTCCAGCGCGGTCGAAAAGAGTACGTGGGCGCCGGTTTGCATTACGTGTAGTGTCAACGGTCAGCCGCCGTTTGAAAAACGCCAAACCAATCCTCGCATCCGCCGGGCAATACGCCCGTTATTCGGTGGGCGCAGATCTTCAACCAGTAAGAGGCTAGAATGCGTTGGAAACGACTTGGACGTATTGTTGAACCTAAACGCTTGGGCGACTGGTGCTGGTCGCACGCTGCCTACCCAATTCCGCTGGTGACTGGCGACCAGGCAGTTCGAATTTTCTTCAGTGTTCGTGACAAAGAGAACCGTGCCCATTCGGCGAGCATCGACTTTCATATAGTTGACGAGTCCGCCACTCAGGCGTCGGAAATAAAAGGCCCGTTGTTTGGTCCCGGGCCGCGTGGCGGGTTTGACTGCGACGGAGTAACAATAAGCTGCCTAGTGCCACACAACGAAAAACTGCTGGCCTATTATCTCGGTTGGACGCTGACCAAGACGGTACCTTTCACCAATTTCATAGGGGTCGCCATTGGGGACTCTGACGGGACAAAGTTTACACGGGTTCGAGCCTCGCCAATCATAGGCCGCTCTGAACTAGACCCTTTCAGCGTGGGCTATCCTTTTGTCATGAAAGACCGTGACGGATGGCGTATGTGGTATGGCACCCACCTGGAATGGGGTGCGACTGGACTTGAAATGACTCATGTCATCAGGGAAGCGGAATCATCGGACGGCATCAACTGGACGCCGTCTAAGGAAGTTTGTATTCCCGTCATCGGGGGCGATGAATTTGCCGTATCCAGACCATGGATACTCGAGTGCTCAGATGGCTACACGATGTTCTATTCCCGGCGCTATTCGCAGTATCGCCTTGGCAGCGCACGGTCAGTCGATGGACGCAATTGGATACGCGACGATAAGGATTTTCCATTTATCGGCAAAGCCGAAGCGTGGGAAGCTGATGCCCAAACGTATGCGAGCTTCTTCAAGCTGAAGGGCAAAAATTATATGATTTACAATGGAAACGACTATGGTCGAACGGGCATAGGGTTGGCGATCTTGGAATAGAAGATTTTAACCCGTATCAACGCAGAAACCCTCAGGCAGATTTAGGTTACCATCGGACCGGATGTCTTGATAATTGGTAAGTTATGTCGCGGTTCTTGTCTATCTGGATCTAGGTGATGGCCTAAGAGCGGCTCGGCTGTTCTTTTCCTTGCTTCCGTTTCAGTCATCTTCTGGGCGAACAGACTACATATTTTCAGATCGGGCACTGATATGGGAAGGCGATTTTGGAGAAACTTGATCACGTATGGCAGCCTGGTAAATGAAGGCATTTCGCTTCGGAATCGTGGGGCTGGCCCAGAATGCTACATGCTATGCGCTCACCTTGGTGCTTATTTGGGCAGGGCTAGCGGCTTGGCAAGCAGTCCTATTGGTCAATCCAATTGCCGTGGCCGTCACGTTTTTTGTCCATCGTGGCTGGAGCTTTTCGGGGTCTAGTGCAAAGGGTCAATGGTGGAAGTATACTGTGATATACATGATTGCATATATATTCGCTGTCTTGTTTACCTGGGCTCAGGAATCAATCGGAATCCCATCTTGGTTGACGGTAGTCGTCACGACAATCACTGCTGCAGGCGCAATCTACGTCTCTTTACGCCTTTTTGTTTTCCGCGATAACCCAGGAGATAGCCTGTGAAAAATCCAGAGTGGCTGGAGAAGTGGTGCAAAGAGGTTGAAGGAATCTACAAGGGAACTGATGGGATATGGACGAGCATTACGTCCAGCGAGGTGTCATTCCCTACCGACACCCAAAGCGAGTTGGCAAAGGTTGAAGAAATTTCTTACTGGTTTGCCCACCGAAACAACATCATCGCCGACGTAGTCGCCTTATTTCCGCCAAATGGCCCGATATTTGACATCGGAGGGGGGAACGGTTTTGTTGCTCGCGGGCTTATTGCGCGTGGCTACGACGCGATGGTGATCGAGCCCGGCCATCTAGGTACAATCAGCTGCACTTCGCGTGACGTCCCCGTGGTCCGCGCCGCCTTCCAGGACATTGTGCCGCCGAAAGAGCGCACATCAGCTATTGGGTTGTTTGACGTACTGGAACACATCGAAAATGACGATGCCGCATTGTTTCGTCTAAATCAAACCTTGATCCCGAGCGGCATGTTGTATGTGGCTGTTCCTGCTTTTCAATCGCTCTGGTCACAGGAAGACATAGATGGGGGCCACTTTCGACGATATTCTGTCTCAGGCTTGAGGGAAAAGCTAAATCGCGCAGGGTTTGAAGTCGAGTTCGAAACATATTTTTTTGCAAGTCTTGTGTTGCCAATGTTTTTCCTCCGAACCTTGCCGACCAAGCTTGGAGTACGGTCCCATGTTAACATGAAGCAAACTGCGGCCGAGCATAGTCTTCCAAAAGGCCCAATCGGACACTGGCTGAGCCGCTCGTTTGAGAAAGAGCAGCAGCTTATAAGCGGCGGTCGTTCGGTATCATATGGCACGAGCTGCATAGTTGCAGCGCGAAAGATTACTTAGCAGAGATCTGGATCGGGAATTTTTAGCCGCGAGGATAGGTGGTACCTCTGCCCAACTTTGACTTCCATGCCACGAACAAAAAGTACATAACGAGGGACGGCGGCGATACCATGGTCTTGCCTTCAATAAATATGTCTTACTTGCTGCCGTCTCAATAGACGCTGGTGGCGCCAGATTTTGAAATGGATCTCGTTACCCACTGCCGAAAATTGTATTTGCGCAAGCTCTTCAAACAAGGGCTAAAATGTTGGCGGCAGCACGTCTCCGAACTGATGAAGATGGGCGTCAAGGCGATCGGCACCATAAGTGTACGTGACGGCACTATGTCTTCGTTGAACGGCTTGGGTAATCGGATACGTGGAGATATATCTGTATGCCTGCTTGCTGGTCCGAGGCCCTGCGCTGCCAACGGAGATTACATGAATCATACAACGGCCGACGGACACACTCACCCCTGGGCCGGCAGCTTTCAGACCAAGCTTACTTCGACGGTATCCACCATAGCACCAGACGTTTGACTCCATCTTGCCAACAAATAATGCATAGACTTCATCAACGAACTGACGGACTGGCAATGAAAGCGATTGTTCTTGCAGGCGGCACAGGGTCGCGGCTTTACCCCCTTACACAGATTTCCAGCAAGCAGCTGCAGGCGGTCTTCGACAAACCAATGATCTACTATCCTCTGACCGTGCTCATCGCTTCTGGCGTCAGCGAGCTATGCATCATCTCGACGCCCGCAGATCTACCGCGATATCGACAGTTGCTAGGAGATGGAAGTCAATGGGGAGTGGTGATCCAGTATCGTGAGCAAGCACGACCGGAGGGTATTGCTCAGGCATTTTTGATCGCTGCGGATTTTGTTGGCTCCGACGACGTGATCCTGATGCTCGGCGACAACATTTTTTCCGGCGGTGATGATTTCCCTAGGGCAGTGTCCGGATTCCAGGGCGGGGCAACAATCTTCGCGTATCACGTTAAAGATCCGGAGCGCTATGGCGTTGTGGAATTCGACAAGAGCGGCAGAGCGATTTCGATTGAAGAGAAGCCGACAATACCCAAAAGCAGCTACGCCGTCCCTGGTGTATACATATATGACCATAGCGTGGTCGACATCGCGAAGGCGGTTAAGCCGTCTGCACGCGGTGAGCTTGAGATCACCGCGGTCAATCTTGAATATCTGCGGCGCGGCACATTGCAGGTCCGGCGGTTGAGCCGTGGTTTTGCTTGGCTCGACGCGGGTACCAGTACGGCTCTGCATGAAGCTTCCTCCTACATCGAGGCTATCGAGCGACGGCAAGGTGTCAAAATCGGTTGCCCCGAAGAAGCTGCCCTTACGAGAGGCTTCCTCACTATCAAGCAGTTCGAGAAGCTGATCACTCGCATGCCCCAGTGCGAATACAGCGAATACCTGAGCAATGTATCCGATGAATGGCATAGGCTTAACGAGGGACAAGAGTGAGCAACCGAATAGAATTCAACCGACCATTCATGACTGGAAAGGAACTTGAATACATTGCCAAAGCAAAATCAGGAAACAAGCTTGCGGGTGATGGTCCGTTTACAAGAAAGTGTCACGAATGGCTTGAAAGGACCGCTGGCTGCGACAAGGCTCTGCTAACCCACTCCTGCACCGCCGCATTAGAGATGGCGGCCCTTCTCCTGGACATCGAACCGGGCGACGAGATCATAATGCCATCGTACACCTTCGTGTCGACAGCGAACGCATTTGTCCTACGCGGCGGTGTTCCCGTATTTGTCGACATACGGGAGGACACCCTCAATCTTGACGAACGTCTCGTAGAGTCAGCGATAACCCCACGCACACGCGCTATAGTCCCTGTGCATTATGCGGGCGTTGCATGCGAAATGGACACCATTCTGAGCATTGCGAAGAAACACGGCCTGAAGGTTGTGGAGGACGCGGCGCAGGGTGTGATGGCATCTTACAAAGGGCGCCCGCTTGGTAGCATCGGCGAACTTGCGGCATATAGCTTTCACGAGACGAAGAACATCATTTCAGGAGAAGGTGGCGCGCTACTGGTCAATGATCCCGCGCTCGCGTTGAGAGCCGAGATCATCCGCGAGAAAGGTACCGACCGGAGCCGCTTCTTCAGAGGCGAAGTTGATAAATACACTTGGCAAGAGGTGGGCTCCTCGTTCTTGCCAAGTGAATTGATCGCGGCCTTCCTGTGGGCGCAGCTTGAGGAATCTAAGCGCATCACCGACGACCGTCTGGCGATCTGGGAAAATTACCATACGATCCTTGAACCGCTCGAAACCGAGGGGCTACTCCGTCGTCCCATCGTTCCGGAAGATTGCCAGCACAATGCCCACATGTATTACGTATTGCTGCCGGAAGATGCGGATCGCGAAAAAGTCTTAGGTCTACTGAAAAGCAACGGCATCTCTTCGGTGTTCCACTATGTCCCTCTTCATTCCTCACCAGCGGGAAAGAGATTTGCGCGGATATCAGGCGAGCTGAACGTCACAGTATCGCATTCGGAACGATTGGTGCGTCTGCCATTGTGGGCGGGCTTAAAAATCGAGCAGCAAGAACGCGTCGCAACCATTCTGGCTGAAGCATTGAGAGGATGAGGCAATGAAGATCCTCGTTACCGGGGGCGCCGGCTTCATCGGCTCGGCGGTTGTGCGCTATATCAACAGGCATACTGACGACCACATTGTAAACGTGGACAAGTTGACGTATGCGGGCAACCTGGAAAACCTCGCCGAAGTCTCGCAGTCAGATCGCTACGCGTTCGAGCATACAGACATCTGCGATCGCTTACAGATAGAGCGCATCTTCACCGAACATCAGCCTGATGCCATCATGCACTTGGCGGCGGAGAGCCACGTAGACCGCTCCATAGACGCGCCTGCGGCATTCATTGAAACCAATGTGATCGGAACCTACACCCTGCTTGAGGTTGCCCGCGGCTATTGGCAAGAGCTGCCGGATGAGCGCAAAAGGACTTTTCGATTTCATCACGTTTCCACCGATGAAGTTTACGGCGACTTACCGCACCCGGCCGATGAGAGTGGCGCGGAGCACCATCTCTTTACGGAAACAACGGCCTACACACCCAGCAGCCCATACTCCGCCAGCAAAGCCAGTGCAGACCATCTAGTTCGCGCCTGGTCGCGCACTTACGGGCTACCTGTTCTGGTGACCAACTGCTCCAACAACTACGGCCCGTATCACTTTCCAGAAAAGCTGATTCCGCTAACAATCCTGAACGCGTTGGAAGGCAGGCCGCTCCCCGTCTATGGCAGCGGAGACCAAATTCGCGACTGGCTATACGTGGAAGACCATGCTCATGCTCTTTATACCGTCCTAACCAGAGGGAAACTCGGAGAGACCTACAATATCGGCGGCAACAACGAGAAACAGAATATTGAAGTCGTCCGCGCGATATGCGACCTGCTTCAGGAGTTAGCGCCTCCGTCAGCTGGAGCAAGCTTTCAAAGTTACCGTGAACTCATCACATTCACTTCTGACCGCCCAGGCCATGACCGCCGGTATGCGATTGACGCAAGTAAAATTGAGCATGATCTTAACTGGCAGCCCGCCGAGACCTTCGATACGGGCCTCAGAAAAACCGTCGAATGGTTTTTGGCTAATCTCGACTGGTGCCATCGCGCGCAAGGAAACTATGGGCGACAGCGTTTGGGGCAGAGCAGATGAAATGGAATTTCACCTGGTTGGTTTAAGCTACCGCTACGGGACTTCGGCTCAATCTAACCCGACGCCCGCTTCATACCTCTGATGATTAACCATAACAGGGCTCTTTGTTCCGGATGCGTTCTGCCCCCTTGCCGGAGCATCATCTCCGGGTTATGTCTGCAGTGTCTTCGGAAACGTCCTGGTTCTGCAGACACTTAGCGGCCCTCGCCGGTGCTACCAACACCAAACGAGGGCCTGACCAGCAACCTTCTCAAGAAAGGCCACCGGCTATGTCGACCCTTAACTGCTTCGCTTCACCATCGGAAGCATGTTCTCTTCCTTCTCCTGTTGAAAACTTCGGGCGGCTGCTGCGGCGATCCATTCTGATCGCTGACTGACGCGCCTTCCGGATCGTGCTCACCGGCTCGAATGTGGAACTCGTTTCCGCAGCGGCGGACCCGTGTCCGCATGGGTCGCGCTGAGCATCGATCCTGGTCAATTGAACAGGAGATTTGATTATGACGTCTAAGAACACCTCCGTCGCCGACGCGACGAACCATGCCCACGCCGTTGACCGCGAGCAGATGTCCCACTCGCTCGGCACCCTCGTGAATGACGTGGTTGACACCGCTTTGTCTGCGGGATTGCTCTTGAACCCTGACGGGCCGTGGAGTGTGCGGGGAAGGCGCCGGTGCACTGGCGACCGGAGCGGTGGCAAATGCCTCCTGGATGATCGCAAGATCATCTTCGCGGACGCCTGACCACCGGCGTTGCGTGTTCAGGAGGGCAGCTGCGTGCCCCCGAAGATAGAGCGATTCGGCATAGCCCAGATCCAAGGGCGATGGCCGAATGCCATATTGTTCGAGGAGGCCTTCCAGATACTTCTTGCCAACGCGCGCGAAATTATTCTCCTGATAGAATTTCAGCACCGATTTGGTCATCTTGATAAGGTCGTCGTCGAGACCGGCGTTGCGGAGATCGCGCTCCTCTGTGGGGCCAACGACAGCGTCCCGTCCCTGCGCGGCAAGCAGCCGATAGGCCCAGCCGGCCGCAGTTTCACTGCGTCGGTTGCTTTCGGCGTTCCGCGCCGATCCGGACTTTACGGCGTCGAGCCAATCACTCTTTTCCCGCGCAACCTGAATGAGGATCTGTCGTGCGACATCGGCTGGTATCATTTTGGTCTTCAGGTCCGATTGAAGACGATGGCTGGCGAGCGTGACCTCGGGCGCTATCCTCCTCGCCCGGTCCAACTCCTTGGTCTCGAGGCTCACTTCAAGCCTCACCCAATCATGGCGCCCGGTTCCAACCGGTAAACGGCGGCGCCACCAGTAGACGGAACCGCGTTTGAAGACGTGTTGAACTGCTGTCATGCTAAACCCTTTCTGAACAGGGTGAGCAGGATCATCAGCCTTCCCGGGCGATAAGTCCCTGGGCGACAGTCGTGTACGACAGTCCATGACGACAATCGTGTACGACAGTGCCCCCAATTCGATTCCCAGCTGAGAAAAACCGCTGGAAAACCTGGATTTCGCTTGACAAAAGAGGAAATGGCTGGGGCGCCAGGATTCGAACCTGGGAATGCCGGTACCAAAAACCGGTGCCTTACCGCTTGGCGACGCCCCAACAGGATCCGGGAGACAGATCTCCCAAATCGCGGTGGCGCCTGATTAGCAAAGCGCAGGGCCAGCGGCAACACCCCTTGCCCGCAACTTGCCAGTTTTTTACCGGAACGATCCCGCGTCTCTCGGGTTTCTTAAATATCCCAAGCGAAACGAGAGAGACGAAAGGACATATCCATGCCTTCCATTCAATCCGCCCATATCCTGATCCTCGCCACCGACGGTTATGAACGCTCGGAATTGCGTAAACCCCTGGAACAGCTCAAGGCCCGGGGCGCCAGGGTTTCGATTGCCTCGCTGACGCCGGCGCCGATCAAGAGCTGGGACGAGAAGAACTGGGGTGACAGCGTCGATGTCGATCTGACGGTCGATGCGGTCAAGGTCGAGGATTACGATGCGCTGGTCATTCCCGGCGGCCAGATCAATCCCGACATCCTGCGCAATGACAAGACGGCGGTCGAACTGGTGCGCGGCTTCGTCAAGTCCGGCCGGACGATTGCCGCGGTCTGCCATGGCCCTTGGCTGCTGGTTGAGGCGGATGCGCTGCGCGGTCGCAAGGCGACCTCCTATGCCTCGATCAAGACCGACCTGAAGAATGCCGGCGCCAACTGGCGCGACGAGGCGGTGGTTGTCGATCACGGCATCATCACCGCGCGCCAGCCGGGCGATCTCGATGCTTTCGTCGCCAAGATCATCGAAGAGGTCGAGGAAGGCCCGCACCAGAGCCGCGCGGCCTAGGCTTTCCTCGCTCTGAGGCGCAGCGGCGGTTTGTTTCGGCACCGCCGCCCGCTTCGGTGTGTGGATCCGTGCTGCCTCTCACGCTCGCCGTCCTTCGTTCCCCCTTGCCGCCCCTTGCCGCCCCTTGACGCGAGACTTCTCCGTCCAGCCAAGTGAAGGGCCAAGTGAAGGGCCAAGTGAAGGGCCAAGTGAAGATCGGCGAAGAGAGCCGTGGTGGGCGGTGACAAATCGGGCCGAGTGTGGAATAGCCGAAGGATCACGGATCCCGATGGGCGGAATGAAGCATGAGCCAGCGTCGCCTGCAGCAGAAGGCAAACCAGAAGGGCCGGCAAAAACGCACGGACGCTCAGTCCGGCGTGGCCGCGGCGGGGACCATCGCCAATGTCGACAGCAATGCCGGCAAAGATGCGACCGGTCTTTCACCGGCACGGATGCGTTTTGCCCGGATCGCTGCAACGGCGGGCTTCCGCTGGTCGCTGGCGTTGTTCATGGCCGGCGTCATCATCGTTGCGCTGGCTTTGTCGATCCCGCACGAATTTGCCTTTTTCGAACTCGGCTTCCTGTTCACCCTGTCGATCTATGACCTTGTTCTGGCAATGCTGGGCATTTCGGTCGCCGTCGGCATGGCGGGCAGTCGCCGCGAAATCTATCTGATCGTCGCCTGTTTCCTCGGCGTGATGGCGCCGATGATGCTGGCCTTCGATCCGATCTTCCATGCCATCCTGCAAAGCCCGCTGGGCGAAACGCTGTTCCTGATCGCGCCGATTGCGGTGATGCTGGCGGGTGTCGTGCTCTGGCTGCCGGCGCGGGCGCGGCGCATCGGCGCGCCGCTGGCGGCCGGCGTCGTCGGATTTTCGCTGTCGCTGTTCATCGGGTTGGACGATTTCGGCATCGGTATCCAGGAATTCACACTGACCGCCGTGCTCGGCGCGCTGTGGATCCTGCTGGCGCCCGGCCTTTTGTTGCGGAATTTTCGCGGCCCCTGGCTGACCATCCCGGCACGGATCATCGGATCGTGGCTGGTGGTGATCGGCATCATCGTGATGGTGTCGCTCTATGTGCCACTCGGCAATGATGCACCGGCACTTGCCGATCCGAGCATGCCCGACAATGGTGAGAATGGGGGGCAAAATGGAAGCCAGAACGGACAGCTGGACGCGCCCGCGCTGCCGCCGCTCGATCCGGCTGTCGAGGAAGGGCTTCAGGATGCGCCCGACAGTGGTTTTGAGCTGTTGCTCCCGGAGGATGGCGGCAATCCGCTGCTGAACGGCAGTACACTTGATCTCGGCCCGGCTCTCCGGCCGGATGCGGTTCCCGATCTTGGGCCGGATCTTGGGCCGGATCTCGAGCCGCAACCTCAGCCGAACAACCAGCCGGACGCTGTGCGTTGATCCGGCATAGCGCCGTACGATGCTTTGCGGTCGACGCCCCCGAAGGGAGCGGCTACACAAGGCAGACCAACCGCTTTGATTCCGGTGTTTCCGCATGATCATCCGCTTTGACCGCCCCGTGTCCCGTTCCGCCTTCCTGGCGCGCCGTCTCGGGCTGTTTGCGCTCGGCATGCTGGTTCTGGTGCTGCTCGCACATCGCTTCGGGCCGCTGAAGACGCCGGATTTCGTCGCCCTGGTGCTGATTGCGGCGATCCCGGCCATTCTGGCCGTGCCGCTGGCCCTGCTCGGTCTTGCACGGCTCTGGCAGATCGGCGCCCTGGGTGGCGTCGCGGCTACCTGGGCGCTGGTCTATGTCGCCCTGCCTCTGGCACTGCCGGGCTACGGCGCCTACCGCTATCTGACCCGGCCGGTCCTCTACGATGTGTCGAGCGATCTCACAGATCGGCCGGAATGGCTGTCGGTCCCCGATGCGCCGCAGCATTTCCTGCCCCGTCCGGCGCCGCCAGCCGGAGCCGCCACGGCGCAGGGCTCCGCCTATCCGGGCCTCACCGGCCGGCGCTACGAAGGCGCGCTCGACCGCGTCTATGAAGCGGTGCGCAAGGTGGCCGAGGCCAACCGCCTGGTGGTGACGGCGAGCCGCGGCCAGGAATATGCGATGCCGGACTTCGCGCTTCGCCCGACGACGGAAGAGATCGTCACGGCCAATGAACCGGCTCCGTCGGGCCTGCCACCGGCCGACGAAGCTTTGCCCGAGACAGGCCCCCTGCCCGCATCGCGTCCGAGCGACGAGCTGGCCAGCATGCCGCCGGA
This sequence comes from Rhizobium sp. 18065, assembly GCF_902706095.1. GTDB lineage: Bacteria > Pseudomonadota > Alphaproteobacteria > Rhizobiales > Rhizobiaceae > Allorhizobium. The sequence goes on along the minus strand of NZ_CACSJP010000001.1, from coordinate 1,056,201 downwards.
ACCGACCGAGCCACCGGGCACGGTTCGCCTGCAGCTAACAACCCGCACGCTGATCCTCGGCCTGCCCTTCGACGCGGTCATTCGGCTGCGCGAAGAGGCGGAGATGACGCTGGTCGACATGCGGGTCGCCAGCCGGTTCGGGCCGCATGATCTCGGCTTCGGCGACCAGATCGCCGAGGATTTCCTGCATACGCTCGATGCGGAACTGCTGGGTATTGCCGGCAACTGAGTGCCGGATAAAGCGGAGCACGGCAGGTTCAGGCGATCCGGTATACGCCGAGAAGCCGGGCCGGACCGTCGGTCGCAACCAGCCCTTTTTCCACCAGATCCTCCAGATGGGCAAGCACCGAGAGTGCGGCTGCCCCATGCAGGCGCGGATCGGTTGAGGCATAGATCACCTTGACCATGTCCGGGATCAGCCGGTCACCCTGGCGGATGCGCTCCAGTATCGCACGCTCGCGCATGCGGCGATGGGTGCGCAGCCCGCGCAGAAAGGCGGGTGGATCGGTAACCGGGCCGCCATGGCCGGGAAAGTAGATCCGGTCGCGCCGTTCCAGCAGCATGTCGAGCGAGGCCATGTAGTCGGCCATGGCGCCATCCGGCGGGGCGACGATCGAGGTTGCCCAGGCCATGACATGATCGGCGGAAAAGACGATACCGCGGTCATCCAGCGCAAAGGCGCAGTGATTGGCGGTGTGACCCGGCGTGTGCAGGGCAGTGAGCTGCCAGCCATCGCCCTTGACTGTGTCGCCATGGGCCAGCGCGACATCGGGCTGGAACTCCATATCGGCGCTTTCGGCAAAGGGATTGGCCTCGCCCTCGTGCAGCGGCCGCGATGGGCGATGCGGTCCTTCGGCGACGATGATCGCGCCGGTCTCTGCCTTCAGGCGACGCGCCAGCGGCGAGTGGTCGCGATGGGTGTGGCTGACGGCGATATGGGTGACCTCGCGGCCCGCGAGCGCCTGCATCAGCGCGCGGAAATGCGCCTCGTCTTCCGGGCCCGGATCGATGACGCAGACCGAGCTTTCGCCGACGATATAGGTATTGGTGCCGTGAAAGGTAAACGGGCTCGGATTGTTGACGGTGATGCGCGCCACGCCATCGGCGAGCGGCACCGGCACGCCATGCGCCGGCTCGAAGGTCGTGACAAATTCCGGTGGCATATCCGGCGCAGCTTCGTCGCTGTCGCCGGTCATTTATACTCGATCTCGATGAAGCTCATCGGCTGGTCGCCGCCATTGACGACATTGTGCTCGACGCCGGCATCACGGCGATAGGCTTCGCCGGCGCGGCTGGTCACCCGGCGCTCGCCGGCCTCGTCCTCGATGAGGAAATGGCAATCGGTCATCGGCACCACGACATAACCGAGCCCATGCGTGTGATGGCCGGTCGCCGCACCCGGCTCGAAATCCCAGCGGGTGATGCGGGTGACGGCATCGTCGAGCACGACGGTCGGGATGGCAGGTGGGCGGGCGGAATAGCCGGGCATGGGGTGTCTCCGGGAGGAATGAGGGCACAACCTAGCCTGCGGCGGCGGCGGCAGCAATCGGGAGGATGGGGTGAGGTAGTGGAAGTGGAGGTCGAATTTGGAGCCTGAGGCGGACTGGCCGCTGCTGGTGCGGCCCACTCGAAAGCGGACCTCTGACGTTCGACAAGCGACTTCCGCATAAAGCCCTAAGCCGTCATAGAGAGTACGTTTTGCCTAGTCGTCGCTTGGGAGCTCCTCGTTTCACGGCGATAAACATTCTAATATGACCTGTGCAACTGGCCGAATTCCCGCTGTACGCTGTGCGCAAGGCCTATCGCTGGGCGGTGAGGGGAGAAAGAAGGATGCCGTCGCTGGCAGCGTTCATTGCCGATGTCCGGCTGGCGACCAGCGCCAACGTTTACACCCGCAAGGTCATGCTGGAAAAGTGGGTGAAGTATTCGGTAGAGGCGTCTCAGCCCCAGAATTTTTTGAGGGCGTACATGAACGACGCAAACTTAGCCGGCGACCAGCAGACGTCGTGGCCTTCCCGAAGTAGGTAGTGAATGCCGTTTGCGCAGGTAAACTCCTTCGTGTCGGCAATCGAAATGTAATTGATGCAGTTGGTGATGGTCTGTTGATACGACTTGCCGAAAAACTCATTAGGGACGTTGGAAATCAGGCCTTCGAGATAATATGACGGTGCAACACCCGCCTCAAGTGTACCTGCTGCGATCATCCGGTTCCGCATGTTTTTGAAGATGCGCACGGTTGGCTTGAAATAGCTTCCGGTATTCTGGTGCTTCGTCGTGCAGTTCGCTGAATGCTGCTTCGGGTAATTGACAATCTTGGTGCCGTCGCTCTTCCAGAAGACGATGCCCTCCCGAAAAGTTGGCTCTCCGTATGTGGGATAGGTCCAATAGTGACGATGCTCGGCGCAAGGAAGCACGTCCGCATCGCGCCGCGCGCCGCCGCCTGGAATGTAGATGGCCTTGGTGCCAGCCTTCACGCCGTTGCCAAAGTTTTTGGTAAGCCAGCCCGAAACCTCTTCCTTGAATTTGGCCAGGGAGTATTCGGCAGGCGAACGTTTCTGGTCGTAGTTTGCTTTGTCACCTGCTCCGAGAGAGCTTGTATCGGAGTAGAAAACCGAAGTAAGTCGAATAACCGTATCCACATCGCTGTCGGCATAGATGTTGGTATCGTTGCCGTACGATCCTTGCAGGAAAGTACCGAAAATTTTCAGGTAATACGGGGATTCGGTGTCGTTCAAGACGCCACTGATAGTCTTGTAGGTCGCCGCCGATTGCTGGACGCTGCCTAGTGCTGACCACGTATCGAGCTGGTTCTCGTTGATAGGCATTCGCAAATCCCGTTAGAGGAGGTATTCCTTGAGGAGTGGCTCATTCTTGGCGAAGGACTCACGCCCGCGCTGCCGAAGGATATTCAGCTTTTTCAGGTCATGCTCGAAGAGGTCCGTGGTCATTTCAGGCTGCTCGAACGTGTCGCTGATGCGGACCGTTGGCACGTCCTTGAAAAGGATCACGCGAAGCTGGTCCATCGATTGGGTGTTGATTTCCAGCGTCTTCTGCAAGAGTTGGAGACTCTGGAAATATTTCGCCCAGTACATGGCGCTGAAAAAACGCGGCTTGGGGCTAGGATAGACGCCGACACCGACGCTGACGACACGCAAGTCCTTGTGGGCAAGGTTCAGCGCACGGGTGGCATCGGCGATAGCGTAAAGGGTCGGATTGTTGGCGCAGTATCCACCATCGATAAGCTCAACCTCGTCACCCTTGCCTGTGGTGACGGTCTTCGGAGAGAAAAAGGGCACGGCAGAACAGGAGGCCTGGACGGCGTCCCCAATGGTCACCCCGAAGCCGGGAAGGAACGTACCCTTCCTGCCATGAGCTTGCTCGACACTTCCTTTGAAGATCATCGGCCGCTCGATCACCCATCTGGTGGTCACAATGCCGACGGCGGTTTTCACGGAATCAAATTTGGCTTCCTTGAAGATTTCCTTGGCAAGCTCGGCAAGCTTTGCGGATTTCTGAGAAGGCGTTTTTAGCCGCATGACCTCTGGCACATATTTGAGGTAGTGGGCGTGTATTTCTTTCACCGGCATGCCGAGGGCAATCATTGCCGCAATAATAGCGCCGGTACTTGTTCCAAAGACCAGGTCAAACTTTTCATGAAGAGGGCACCCGATAAGCCCTTCTATCTCCTCCAAGACGCCTAAAGTGTAGAATCCCTTCGCACCTCCGCCGTCAAGGCTGAGAATGCGGTACGGCTTTACTGCTTCGATGGCTTCGGTCATGGCGCTCACCTTCGACGACACAGTTACATGAATTGCGGTGACACGTCCTAAGGTTGTTGGCAGTATCCACAGGAGAACGAAAGACGAACTTGAAAACGAAAATCCTGCTCACCTGGCGCGCGTTGCCAACTGGAGTGTGCGGTTGCGGGCAACTGGAGCCGTGAGTGCGCCGGCCGAACAACCTGCCACCACCCCATCGGATTTGAGTGGCGCGGTATGAGCCAGAAGGCCAAGATGAGGAGGCCATTCTTCTGGGAAGCGCACCATCAGCATTCACGCAATACGATTCATTTGATGGGCAAGCGGCCGTGGGAAGCAAAATATGGCACCCAGCGGGAATTGCTGGATGCCACACTTGCTTCGATGGATCAGACCTCCACGTAGCCTTTATCAGTCAGGATATAATGCTTGTTGCTGTTGATGGTAATCCACCCCTGCTCAAGGGCGTAGTTTAAGCCCGCAGTGAGATCATCATTTGAGAGCCCGTGTTTGATGCCGTGCTGCATGACGTGCTGCTGCATCAGAACTTCACCCGAACGAACATTGTAGGATTTCATAGCATCGAGAATAAGTCGGCCCTGTTGCTCAGGGGTAAGCGGTTGCGGCATGTGTTTTTCCTCCATAGTTGAACAACAATCATATGGTGTGCCAGCTAGGGTGACGCTAGCCGCCACTACGGCAGTTGCCAGGCGCTCCGCTTCCAATTAGCCCAAGCTCTTCAAACCGGAGGTTTGACGTGGACCTTAACCTCTGATGGAAGACGTTGTCTTGGCAAGGGTGCCAGGCAGCAACGGACTGAAAATCGCCCGCACGCGTTCACGCAAAGGTGCAGATACTCGCGCAACGTCTCCTTTTGGCGCGAGAGGGACCATCGGCAATCCGCCGATGGTCACGAACCTACAGTTCAATCTGCTCAGCGATCCGCAGAGCATCGTCCACCTCGACACCCAGGTATCGGACGGTGCTTTCAAGCTTGGTGTGACCGAGCAGAATCTGCACGGCTCGGAGATTGCCAGTCTTCTTGTAAATCTGTGCCGCCTTAGTTCTTCTCAGGGAGTGGGTCCCGTAGGCGCTGGCTTCAAGTCCGATGGACGTTACCCATCGCTGGACAATCCGGGCGTACTGCCTCGTCGACAAATGCTGCGACGTCTTGCGGCGGCTTGGGAACAGATAGCTGCCGCCGCTACGTCGGACGAATGGGAGCCATGCTACAAGTGCAGCTTTCGTTTGCTCAGTCACTTCGAACTGTACGGGCCGCTTTGTCTTCTTTTGGATGATGGTGGCTCGATCCCTGACCGAGCTACCAGACCATAGGTCTTCGACCCTCAGTCTTACAAGGTCGCAAGCGCGAAGCTTGCTGTCTATGGCGAGATTGAAGAGCGCCAGCTCTCTGATCGCTCCGCTCATTTCCAGTCGAACACGGATCGACCACACGTTCTTGGGCTGAAGTGGGCGCTTCTGACCAACAAGAATACCCTTGTTCCAGGGGCGGCGGGGACGTAGTGGGATAATATCCATGACGAATTCTCCGCCACTCCTCCCGCCGCGTCGCCTCCATCAGGCAGCGGATGATAGCACATCTCGTCGCTAATCGGCCCTTTGCAGACATGGGCGATAACCGCACCTGATTTTTGCACCGTCTAAGCTGTTAGAATTGCAAACCGAACACCAGTACGCAAATTTCGGTTCATGCATAGCCATATGTTAGTTGCTCTATAATGGTTGGCCCGCTCGTGTTAGCTTCTGCCACGCCAGCCCCGGCATCCCATGGAAGGCAAGTATTTTTGGAAAAGTTTGACGCGTGGGAGATGACCGACCGCCTTGAGCATGAGCAGGGCAGGGGCGATCCTTTTGCGGCAGCTCTTCGCGCAACGCGAATGCCAATGATAATCACTGACCCTCGTCAGGACGACAATCCAATCGTCTTCGTCAACGACGCTTTTCTAGCTCTCACCGGCTACGAGCGCGACGAGATCATGGGGCGCAACTGCCGCTTTCTCCAGGGAATAGACACAGAACTAGACACTGTCGCATCTCTCAAAACTGCTATTGCTGCGCGCACGGATATCACGGTCGATATCCTGAACTATCGCAAAGATGGCTCCGCTTTCTGGAACACGCTGTATGTCAGCCCAGTGTTTTCCAAAGCCGGAGAGCTACAGTTCTTTTTCGCTTCGCAAGTTGATGTGACCGCCTCGCGCGAAGAGCAGCTTCGTGCCGACCGTGCCGTTAAAATAGCGCAAAGCATCGCCGATACAGTGCGCGATCCCTTTGTCATACTCGACGAGAATTTATGCATCACCACGGCCAGCCGTAACTTCGTGCGCTTGTTCGGCGATACGGAGGCAAATGTGTTGAACAGGCGCATTGATGAATTGAAGCAAGGACAATGGGATGTCGCTGCGCTGACCGCGCTCCTTAGACATGTCGTTCCGGAAGAAACTGTATTCGAGAGCTTCCTAATCGAAGACGAATTCCCCGATCTCGGACATCGCGTGTTCAAGCTTAATGCACGCAAAATCCATATGCCGGATACTCATGTCACCAACCTTTTGCTTGCTTTCGAGGATGTCACTGAGGCCATCAATGCTGATCGCAACAAGGACATGATGGCGGCGGAATTAGCTCACCGCATCAAGAACTCGCTCGCAATCATCTCTGCATTTGTCTCATTTGAAATAAGGCGAGCGGCAGAGCCGTGCGTCGTCGGCTATCAGGCAATGCAGTCGCGCATCAATGCGGTTGGAATCCTGTACGATGTGATCGCCAGCTCCAGCGCCTTTGGGCCGGTTGACATGCCTGCCTACCTGGCAGGAATTGCCGCAAGCATTCGTTCAAGTCTCCTCGGTGAAGGATCGAAAATAGAGATAGCCTTGGACGTTGAACCTTTCAATGTCATCGCTGACCATGCCGTCCCGATTGGCTTATTGGTCAACGAGCTTGCCACGAACGCGATCAAACATGCTTTCCCCAACAACATGGGCCTCGTCGTCATCGGCTTCCGGCAGCGCGACGACGAGTTTATCCTATCGGTTCAAGATAACGGCGTCGGCCTGGATGGCAAAGAACGAACGACTGCATCGTCTGGCATGGGAACGAGGTTCGTAGATGCCTTCGTCCGTCAGATCGGGGGAACACTCGCGCGGGCGAGCGGACCCGGAGGTACGACAATCACGGTTCGACTGCCGACGAGCATCTTGTCAGCATAAGGCTTTTGCGATGCGCAATTCTGCGTACGGAAATGGTAGGCGGTTGCTTAATCAACGTCCGCAATTGGCGCATCGCTGCCATGACAGCCTTCGGCCCGAAGAGGACAACTGCTTGCTTCCGTCGCTGATCCCTGCAAGTCTCAAAAATATGCATTGACGTTCGTCGGGGAGCCTGGGGAGGAGTATGGTAAGTCTGCGAGCGCGTGTGATTTTGGCGGGCACAGTCGTTATATCAGTCGTGTGTACGTCGGCGTTTGCATATGTTTACATCCAGCGCATCAATGCCCGAGATCATTTGAAAAACCCGGCAAGGATTGCCTTTATTCTCAATCTCCCGGAGCTGCCTTCCTCTGTGCGAGATACAGAATGCTCGGCACGGGCAATCACAGACATTATAATCAGTTGTGCTTTTAAAATTGACCCTACGGACTTTGATCTGCTCTTGCGCGGGTGGGAGTTCAAAAGTGAAAAAATTCGCGGCAATGGTAGAACGTATGGAATGGACGCGCCTGTGGGCCCGGATTTCGAGGCCGTCACAAGACACGTCATCCATCCGGGCAGTTTTAAAAACGGCGGCTTGGTGAACCTTGTCACAAACCGAGACCGCACCCTTGTGGTCGCCAACAGGTTCGAGGAATGAAGTATCTATGACCGCAGTTGGCGCAAAGACACCACGCGCCTTGATTGAGCAGATGTCTGCTTCTGGTTTGTGCCGATAGTTCGCTCAAGCGACCGAAATGAAGGCGCAAGGCGGCCATCTCCTTCGACAAGGAAAAGCCCCGACAGCGTTGCGTCAGCGAAAGCCGCTCAACTCTCCCTTCCATCGACAAGCAGACCAACTCACGACAGCGCGAAAATCCTCACCTCGCGCCCGATGCCGTGGAGTTCCTCCATGCGAGAGGCCGATGTGATGCCGCCGTTGCGGAGGATCCTTGAAACCTTGGGGTCGCCGACGATCGCCTCAGTCGTCATGATCACATTGGGATCGGCAAGGCCCTGGACGCGGGAGGCGATATTGACGGTCTGGCCAAAATAGTCCTGACGGTCGTTCAGGTTGACGGCGAGGCATGGTCCCTCATGAATGCCGATCTTCAGGAGAAGGTCGTCGCTACCGTGTTCGGCATTCAGCCGGAGCATCGCCTCGCGCATCCTGAGTGCCGCCGCCACCGCGCGGTCCGGGCTCGGGAAGGTCGCCATCACTGCATCGCCTATCGTCTTGACGACGGCTCCGGCCTCTGCCGCGACGATCTCGTGAAGAACCCTGAAATGCGCCCGCACCAGATCGAAAGCGGCAAGATCGCCGACGCGCTCGTAGAGCGCGGTCGATCCCCTCAAATCGGTGAAGAGGAAGGTCAGGCTGGTGATCTTGAGGCGCTGATCGACGTCAAGCGTGTCGGTCCGATAGATGTCGCGGAAGCTCTGGTTCGTCAGCAGCCGCTTGGCCGTCAGAAAAGGGCGCCTACGGCCCAGAAGGTCGTGCAGGTCGTCTCCTGCGATGCAGACATTCGGCACCACTCTGCGATCGGTGTGGTTTTCGAGGGTGAGCCGCAACAGGCCGGGACGCAGTATCAGCGTTTCGTTCAGCGCATGCGCCTGGCTGATGACCATCGAGAGGCTTTGACGCTCGTCGGTGGGCTCGCCCTGCACGTCGATGAATTTCGCCGAATGGGTGACCGCATCGAAGATGATGACGAACTGCGCCGGCAGTTGCAGCGAAACGAAAGCCTTCTCGCCCGGAGCGAGCTCGATCATCTCCAACAGGATGCGTTCGAACCGCGCCTCGAGATCCTCCGGCAGGTCCACTCCGGAGCTGAAGAAGATCTGGCGGTAGTATTCAATCGGAGACAGCCGATCGGGGTCGTGGGCCGCAATCCTGCGCACTCTCGGACTGACGGTGAATGTTACCTCGACCATCTCGTCGAGGGTCGGCTCATATCCGGCCGCGCAGAGCGCGCAGTGGTAGGTGTCGTGGACTACTCCCTTAAGGGTGGCGCCACTGTCGAGGACACCGCCGCATCCCGGACAAAGGACATTCCAGGTCATCTCGAATACGCCGATGCGGGCGGCGTGGAGAAGCGCCGCAATCGTTTTCTCTTCATCGAGATGATGTTTACCGGCGAAGGCGAGCGCATTGATGCGATTGAGATCACGATCCGAGCCATGCCTGACGGCGTTTTCGATGCACTCGACCGTATGCTGGTCAGCTGCCTGTCGCAGGGTAGCAAAAAGCACGTCCATTTCACTCATGAGACAAGTCTCCGTGTGCAGAACCCACGGCGGACGACGCCAGGATCGGGATTATAACATGGGAGTTTGCCAATAGAAATCGACCGGTCTGGATGCTGCCCTTTTGCCGCTCCGGTTCGATTGCCCATATCCGGCACTGGATTGCGACGATATCACCGGTCACTTCGGGGCCGGGAGCGGACAGTCGGCTTTGATTCTGACGAAGATTGGAACGGACGAGATCAAGCCAACTGCCAAGCCAAGGCGAAAATCACGTGGCAGGAAGGCAGGGAACTCCACTCACCCCCGCGCCTTGATCGCCGCTTGCGCCGCCGACAGCCGCGCGATCGGCACGCGGAACGGCGAGCACGAGACATAGTCCAGCCCGACATCCTCGCAGAAATGGATCGAGGCCGGGTCGCCGCCGTGTTCGCCGCAGATGCCGAGCTTCATGTCGGGGCGGGTCTTGCGGCCGCGTTCGGCGGCGATGCGGATCAGTTCGCCGACGCCGTCGAAATCGAGCGAGATGAAGGGGTCATGGACGATGATGCCCTTGCGCTGGTAGGTCGGGATGAAGGCGGCGGCATCGTCGCGCGACATGCCGAACGTCGTCTGGGTCAGATCGTTGGTGCCGAAGGAGAAGAATTCGGCGGCCTCGGCGATGATATGGGCGCGGATGGCGGCGCGCGGCAGTTCGATCATCGTGCCGACGAGGTAGGAGATCTCCAGCTTGGCCTCGGTCATCACCTCGCGGGCGACGCGGTCGATGACGGCCTTCACATAATCGAGTTCGGAGCGCAGGCCGACCAACGGCACCATGATTTCCGGCACGACCGGGGCGCCGGTGTCGCGGGCGGCGGTGACGGCGGCCTCGAAAATGGCGCGGGCCTGCATTTCGGCGATCTCCGGATAGGAAATGGCCAGCCGGCAGCCGCGATGGCCGAGCATCGGGTTGAACTCGTGCAGCGCATCGATGCGGCGGCGCATGAAACCGGGCTCGAGGCCCATGGCGTCTGCGACCTCGTCGATCTCCTCGTCGGTCTTGGGCAGGAATTCATGCAGCGGCGGATCGAGCATGCGGATGGTCACCGGCAGGCCATGCATGATGGTGAAAAGTTCGGTGAAGTCCGAACGCTGCATCGGCAGCAGCTTTTCCAGCGCCGCACGACGGCCCGCCTCGTCTTCGGCGAGGATCATCTCGCGCATGACGTGAATGCGGTCACCCTCGAAGAACATGTGCTCGGTACGGCAAAGGCCGATGCCCTCGGCGCCGAAGGAGCGGGCCGCACGGGCATCGCCCGGCGTATCGGCATTGGTGCGCACCGTCATGCGGCGGGTGCGGTCGGCCCATTGCATCAGCTTGGCGAAATCGCCCGACAGTTCGGGCTGCAGCATCGGCACCTCGCCCTTCAGCACCTGGCCGGCCGAGCCGTCGATGGTGATGACATCGCCCTTTTTCAGCGTCACGCCCATGCCGATCAGCTGTTCGTTGCGCAGGTCGACGCGCATGGTGCCGGCACCGGAAACGCAAGGAATGCCCATGCCGCGGGCGACGACGGCCGCATGGCTGGTCATGCCACCGCGCGTCGTCAGGATGCCTTCGGCGGCATGCATGCCGTGAATGTCTTCCGGGCTGGTCTCGACGCGGACGAGGATGACCTTGCGGCCTTCGCTGTCGGCTTCGACGGCCTCTTCGGCGGTAAAGACGATTGCGCCCGTGGCAGCGCCCGGCGACGCCGGCAAGCCGGAGCCGATGATGTGGCGCTGGACGCGCGGATCGATGGTCGGGTGCAGCAACTGGTCGAGCGACGAGGGCTCGATGCGCAGAACGGCATCTTCCTCGGTGATCAGGCCTTCCGCGACCATGTCGACGGCGATCTTCATCGCAGCCTTGGTGGTGCGCTTGCCGGATCTTGCCTGCAGCATCCACAGCTTGCCGCGCTCGATGGTGAATTCAAGATCCTGCATGTCGCGGTAGTGGGCCTCCAGCCGGTCGCAGATGCGGCCGAATTCGGCAAAGGCCTCGGGCATCAGCTTTTCGAGCGACGGCTTGTCGGAGCCGCTGTCGATGCGCGCCTCCTCGGTGATCGACTGCGGCGTGCGGATGCCGGCCACCACGTCCTCGCCTTGCGCATTGACGAGAAACTCGCCGTAAAGCTCCCTGGCGCCGGTGGACGGATTGCGGGTAAAGGCGACGCCGGTGGCCGAGGTCGAGCCGAGATTGCCGAAGACCATGGCCTGGACGGTGACGGCCGTGCCCCATTCCTGCGGAATGTTGTGCAACATGCGATAAGTGACGGCGCGCGGGTTCATCCACGAGGAAAAGACGGCGCCGATCGCACCCCAGAGCTGGACATGCGGATCCTGCGGAAATGGCTGATCCAGTTCCTGCTCGATCGTTTCCTTGTAGAGCGAGACGACATGCTGCCATTCGACGGCCGACATATCGGTGTCGAGTTCATGGCCCAAACGCCCCTTCTCGTCTTCGAGGATTTCCTCGAAGACTTCGTGGTCTAGGCCCATGACGACATCGCCATACATTTGGATGAAACGGCGATAGCTGTCCCAGGCAAAACGCGCATCGCCGGAATGATGGCCGAGCGCCTCGACGGTATGGTCGTTCAGGCCGAGATTGAGCACCGTATCCATCATGCCGGGCATGGAGGAGCGCGAGCCGGAACGCACGGAGAGCAGCAGCGGATGGCTGGTATCGCCGAAACCGCGGCCGCTGATCGCCTCGATACCCCTGATGCCGGCCAATACTTCGGCCTTCAGATCATCGGGAAGCGTCTTGGCATTGCTGTAGTAAAAGCCGCAGGCATCGGAAACAATGGTCAGGCCGGGGGGCACAGGCAGGCCGAGGCTTGCCATCTCGGCGAGATTGGCACCCTTGCCGCCCAAATGGTCGACATCGGCCATACGCCCCTCGGCTTTCCCACCGCCGAAGGTGTAAACCCACTTCCTCATAGCCCTCTCCACCCAAACAGGCTTGTTTTTCCATCGTTTACAGCAAATGTGACGGAATGAAAACGCCAAGCTCCGATGTTTATGCTGCAATGCATCATAATTGCGGCAATGAGCGCAGACAGGTCACGCCAAAGTGAGATTGCAGACGCAGTCGTGACAGGCGAAACCAGAGCGTCGGGTGTATGCGAAATCACGATCTCAAGGGATTTGAGCGACACATTTTGGGGCGGCATATGCGGATCGACGTAACCAGACGGCGGCTTTTGACATTGGCGGGAGCGGCGACGCTGTCCGGAGCGATGGCAGGAGCGCTGAAGGCAGAGGGCTTGACGGCAGAACAGGCCGGCGCGCCGGCGGCACAATCAACCGCCCCGCTCTTCGCGCTGACCCGTCCGGTTCATGTCGGCGCGGTCTGCCTGCGCGCCAGGAACATGGGCCTGCTCAAGGGCTATTACACCGGTATGCTGGGACTGGAGGTTCTGGCCGAGACGACGGACGAAGTGACGCTCGGCGCCGGCAGCGTGGCGCTCCTGCATATCCTCAGCCGCCCGGATGCGGAACCAGAGGCAAGCGGTCAGGCAGGTCTCTACCACACCGCGTTCCTGATGCCCTCAAGGACTGATCTGGCACGCTGGCTGGTGCATGTGGCGCGCAGCCAGTTTCCGCTGGTCGGCTTTGCCGATCATAGCGTCTCGGAGGCCGTCTATCTGGCCGATCCCGAGGGCAATGGCGTCGAGGTCTATAGCGACCGGCCGGTGGAGCGCTGGCTGTGGGCCGGCGACCGCGTGTCGATGGGCACGAAGGAACTCGATATCGACGACATCTTCCTCAAGACCCAGACGCGCACCGACCGCGACGACTATGCGGCGGTGCCCGCCGGTTTGCGGATCGGGCATATCCACCTGAAGGTCGGCGCGCTGGAGGCGGCGCGCGGCTTCTACAATACCGGCCTCGGGCTTGACGTGGTGGCGGGCGACGACCAGCGCGGCGCGACATTCCTGTCTTCCGGACGCTACCACCATCACGTCGGCGCCAATATCTGGGACAGCCGGGACGCCGGCCAACGCCAGGACAGCATGACCGGTCTCGACTGGTTTTCGCTGCAGACGAACGACGACACAATCCTTGCCGCCCGCAAGGCCGAGCTTGCCGCCAAGGGCTTTGCGGTCAGTGAGATTGACGGAGGCTTCGAGGCGCTGGACCCATGGGGCACGCGGGTGCGGCTGGTGAAAGTGTAGAGCTGAGCCGTCTTACCCTCAGGCGCGGAGAGCCAAACCGCATGCAGTGCGTTGGCTCACATTGCCTGCACAACCCGACTGTCTGGCAGTGATCGCGGCTGGACACAGCAGACACAGAGTGGCACTGCCATGACGTCCGTTTCGAACCCATTGAGTCCCGTCATGTCCATGCCACCGCAGTTTCGTGTCTATTTCGCGTTTTTCCTGTTTGCCGTTTCGACCGGGGCATTGTTTGCCCGGATGCCGGACCTGCAGGGAAGCCTGGGGCTCAACAAGGCCGAACTCGGGCTGACCCTGATCGGCATGGCGATCGGCACGCTGATCTCGCTGACCGCATCTTCGCCGCTGCTGGTCCGCCTCGGCACGAAAGTGTCGCTGGCAATCTCCCTGCTCGGCATCGTGGCGCTGCTGTCGCTCATTCCGCTGATGCCGAATGCGCAGGCCGTGTTCTGCACGCTGTTCTGTATAGGGCTTTTGGCCGGCGCGCTGGAAATCACACTGAATGTCGAGATCGGCCGGATCGAGGCGCGGATCGGCTTCGGTATCATGAACCGGGCGCATGGCTGCTGGAGCCTCGGCTTCTTCGTCACCGCCATCACCGCATCGGTGATCCGGCAGGCCGGCATTTCCATGCAGCTGCATCTGCATCTGGTGCTCGGGCTGGTCTTCGTCATCGCCACGATCATCATCGCCGGCATGAAAAATGCACCGGTCACAGCAATGGCAGACGGCGAGAAGGCACCGCATTTCGCGCTGCCAACGCTCGGGCTTTTGCCGCTCTGCCTGATCGGCACTTCGGCCTTCCTGATCGAAGGTGCCGGCATCGACTGGTCGGCGATCTACATGGACGACGTCTTTGACGTTTCGCCCCTCGTCAGTGGCTCGGGGCTGACGCTGTTTGCCTTCTTCATGGCGCTGGCGCGGCTGCTGGTCGATCCGGTTGTCGATCGATACGGGCCAAGGCGCGTGGCGCTGGTCCTGCTGGCGACGGCAGCACTCGGCATTGCCATGGTCTGGCTTGCACCCAATGCCACTGTCGCACTGGCAGGTTTTGCACTGATGGGCGGCGGCTGCAGCGCGGTCTATCCGATGGCCGTGACGGCGGCCGCACAACGCAGCGACCGACCGGCCGTGGTCAATGTCGCGGCCTTGGGGCAGATGGCGTTTGTCGTGTTCTTCCTCGCTCCGCCGCTGCTCGGCTTCGTGGCGGAGGCATGGGGCATCCGCAACGCCTATCTCGTCTGCCTGCCGCTGATCCTCGTTTCGATCTTCGCCAGCCGCGCGCTGTCGGACACAAATACGGTCGGACGCGAAGCAGTCGTGGCCTGATCTCAACCGGACGGATGGAAGCAGGAGGTCCTGCCTTCAGTCGAGGAACAGCATGAGCGGCACTTTCAGTCTCGACCCTCTTCGCCTCTTCTACGCGCTGCCGGTTGCACCCTATTTCAGGCGCGAATTTGCCCGGGTCGGCGCAGCCGCGCCGCAGGTGCGTGTACGCTATACCGATGGCGGCAATCCGCCACGCGACGTGCTGATCGAACGCCACGGCCGGCAGATTTCCCTTGTCATCGAACGGGATGCCCGCCGCCGGTTCGCCCGATCGATGCGCCGCAACGTCTGCGGCTATGCCTACTGGCTGAGCCTTGCAGCGCCGGAGGTGAAGCACATCACGGTGAACGCATCCGACGGCGAGGATGTGTCGAATGCCCGCTTTGCGCCCTCGGTGCGTTTTGCCCGGCAGATCGCCCTGCCCGACCCGCATTTCTTCCAGAATGACGGGTTTTCAGCCGATCGGGACCTAGGCCAAGCGGCACCGGCCTGGGACGACCGATCCGGCGACATTGTCTGGCGCGGCGGGATGAACGGCTGTGGCTGGGGCAGTTTCTGGCCGGAGGACACGGACAATCCGGCCGTGGTGCAGCGGTTGCGCATGGTACGGCGGCTGAAGGACCTGCCCGGAACGGATGTCCGGCTGGTCGGCGTCCGCTGGAGCGAAGGCGATTTCGAGATGGAAGTGCTGCGGCAGGACCTGATGGCCGAGCCGATGGCTTCCAAAAGCTGGCTCGGGCGCAAGTTCGCCATCGATATCGACGGCTATTCGAACACCTGGTCGAACCTTCTGGTGCGCATGCTCTACGGCTGCTGCGTCCTGAAGGTCACTTCGCAATTCGGCTTTTCGCAATGGTATTACGACGATCTCAAGCCGTGGGAGCATTACGTGCCGGTGTCAGCCGACATGACGGATTTTGCCGAAAAGATCGACTGGGTCCGCAGCCATGATCGCGAGACAAAGGCGATCGCCGAACGCGGCCGGGCCCTGGCACAGACGCTGACGTTCCAAAGCCAGGCCCGTCGCGCCGCCGCGATCATCGAACAGCACTGGGACCGCGATGACCTGTCCTACAGGCCCAGGGCTCGCATTTCGCCCGCCGAGGGCTGACCGAAGATCTTTTCGCCCAGCTTCACGTCGGATACCCGCAGCAAGGTGCGCTTTCCATCGGCGGAATAGAGCACGCGGATCCGACTTTCCTCGCAACGTTTCGCCTCGCAGGCTTCGAATACCTGCATCGGCTTTCCGGCAACCTCGACCTGCTGCGAAGCCAGCGCCACGTAGCGTGGCTGCCGGACCATGTTTCGAACCCAGGACGGCAGCCCCTGCTTGCCCTTGATCAGAGCCACAAGACTGTCGCGATGCGGCGCGGACGAGGCAAGCACCGAGGGCAGGAAATTGCCGGCGAGCGCCGGATCAGGTGACTGGGCATTGGCAAATGTGGCCATAAAGGTGGCAATAAGTATTGCTTGAAACGCCGACTTCATCTCACGCCAGATCCCGCTCGCGCAGCTGTTCCGCCGTCTGCAGATCAACCGAGACGAGCTGGGAGACGCCCTGCTCGGCCATGGTGACGCCGAACAGGCGGTTCATGCGGGCCATGGTGATCGGATTGTGGGTGATGATGACGAAGCGGGTCTCGGTCGAGGCCGCCATCTCGTCCATCAGGTTGCAGTAGCGCTCGACATTGTGGTCGTCGAGCGGTGCGTCGACTTCGTCGAGCACGCAGATCGGCGCAGGGTTGGTGAGGAAGACGGCGAAGATCAGCGCCATGGCTGTCAGCGCCTGCTCGCCGCCCGACAGCAGCGTCATGGTCTGCGGCTTCTTGCCCGGCGGGCGGGCGAGGATTTCAAGGCCTGCCTCCAGCGGGTCGTCGCTTTCGATCAGCTGCAATTCGGCCGTGCCGCCATTGAACAGGTGGGTGAAGAGCCGCTGGAACTGGGCGTTGACCACGTCGAAGGCGGCGATCAGGCGTTCGCGGCCCTCGCGGTTGAGGCTCTGGATCGCGCCGCGCAGCTTGCGGATCGCATCGATGATGTCGTCGCGCTCCTTGATCAGGGCGGCAAGCTTTTCCGACAGTTCCTTCTGCTCTTCCTCGGCCCGCAGGTTGACGGCGCCGAGCCGCTCGCGCTCCATCTTCAGCCGGTCAAGATTGCGCTCGACTTCGCGCAGGTCGGTGATCTCGGAGGCGTCCTTCAGACCGGTCAGGCGGAAGGCCTCGTGCGGGGCAACGTTCAGCGCCTCGGCAATGCGGGTCTCGGCGTCCTTGCGCCATTCCCTGGCCGACACCAGACGCTCTTCGGCACGGCCGCGCTTTTCGCGGGTTTCGGCGAGTTCGGCCAGAGCCGAGGCCGCCTTCTGGTCGGCGTCGCGCTGGCGGGTTTCGGCCTCGACCAGACGATCAGCGGCGTCGCGGCGTTCCTTTTCGGCCTTTTCCAGCGCCGACATCAATTGGCGGCGCTTATCCTCGAATTCGTCGGGCGCCATTTCCAGCGACATGATCTCGTCGCGGGCTTCCGCCTCGCGGTCGCGCAGCGTGGCGATATGATCCTCGGCGCTTCTGGCGCGGGTCTGCCAGCTGGCGCGTTCCTGCTGGATGGCCAGCACGCGGCGGCGGCGCATATCGTCTTCGCGGGCAAGCCCTTCAAAACGGGCGCGGGCTTCGGCTGCCAGGCCACGGTCACGGCCAACGGTGCTTTCGGCATCGCTGAGACGGGCATCGAGCTCGGAGAGATCAGGCGTCTCCTCCATCTCGATGCGGGCGTTTTCTTCCTGTTCGAGCGCTTCCTCGATCTGCGCCTTCAGGCCGTTGACGGCCTCGGTCACCACTTCGCGGCGACGGATGAGATCGCCGGAGGCGCGCTCGGCCTGGGCCAGCGCATCGCGGGCCTCCTTCAGCTGGCGCACGGTCAGGCGCTGGCGATCGCGGGCGTCGGCAAGCCGGCTTTCCTCGCTGCGGATCGTGTCGGCGGCTTCCGCCAGACGGTCCTCCGCCTCGATCATCGCGTCGCGGGCTTCCTCGGTCTCGCGCTCGATCTCGGCCAGACGGTTGCGCTGGGCAAGACGAAGGGCGGCGGCACTCGGCGCTTCCGATCCGGTGACATGGCCATCCCAGCGATACACGGCACCTTCGCGGGTGACGAGACGCTGGCCGGGCTGGAGTTTCGCCATCAGGGCAATCGCATCGCCACCATCGACGACGCCGATCTGGCGCAATGCGCGGGTGAGTGCTGCCGGCGCCCGGACATGGGTCAGGAGCGGCTGGCAGCCGGAGGGCAGAGCCGGATCGTTGGAACCGTCGCCATTGCCATGCCAATGGGCGGGCGCTGATGCATCAAGGGCGCTTTCGAGATCGTCGCCAAGGGCAGCGCCCAGCGCCGTCTCATAGCCGCGATCGACGGAGAGTTCGTCGGCCACCGGCGGGAAATCGCCGGTGGTGGCAGAGGCCAGCATGCGGGCGATGGTGCGGGCTTCGGTTTCCAGACCATTGACCTTGGCACGGGCGGCATCGAGCGGCGCGCGCGCCATCGCCTCGGTGCGGCGCGCCTCATTGAGGGCAGCTTCCGCTTCCATGGCGGCGGCTTCGGCATCAGCCAGCGCCTGCTCGGCCATGTCGACCATTTCGCGCTTTTCGTCCGGATCGGGTAGAGCCGAGATACGGGCGGCGACATCTTCAAGTTCGCGCGTGGCGTCGGCTGTCTGGCGCTCCAGGCGCCCACGCCGGTCGGCCAGATCGCGGATCAGCCGTTCGAACTGGTTGCGGCCGGCGGCGGCCGCGGCGCGTTCGGCGGTCAGCGCGGTAAAGGCGCGTTCGCTTTCGACAAGAGCGACGGCTGCGGCATCGAAGGCTTCCTTTGCCTCTTCGCCGAAACGGCCGGAATCGGCGAGGATGTCTTCGAGTTCGGCTTCTTCGCTGGTCAGGCGTGCAATGACCTCGGCATTTTCCGAGACCAGACGCTCTTCGCGACGAATGTCTTCATCCAGCTGGGCGAGACGGCGGGTGAGTTCGTCGCGACGGCGCAGCAGGCGTGAGGCTTCCTCGTCGAGCTGCGAACGGGCGATCTGCAGGCGCTGCAGGGCAGCGGCGCATTTCGCCTCCTCCTCGCGCAGTTGCGGCAGTTTCAGGCTGGAGATCGCCTGGGTCTTGGCCGCCTCCATCTGGGCATTGGCCTTTTCGGCGACGATCGACATCGCCTGATTGAGCGCGCTTTCCGCCTCGCCTTCGGCCTGTTTGGCTTGGGCCCAGCGGATATGCAGAAGCATGGCCTCATGGCTGCGGATCTCGGCCGAGAGCATCTTGAAACGGTTGGCCTGGCGGGCCTGACGCTTCAGGCTTTCGATCTGGGTCTCGAGCTGGGCGGTGATGTCTTCCAGACGCTCAAGATTGGTTTCGGCGGCGCGCAGGCGCAGCTCGGCCTCATGGCGACGCGAATGCAGGCCGGAAATGCCGGCGGCTTCTTCGAGCAACTGGCGGCGGGCCTGCGGCTTGGCCGAGATCAATTCGCCGATGCGGCCCTGTCCGACCATCGACGGCGAGCGGGCGCCGGTCGAAGCATCGGCAAACAGCAGCTGCACGTCCTTGGCGCGGGCCTCTTTGCCATTGATGCGGTAGACCGAGCCCTGGCCGCGTTCGATGCGGCGGGTGATCTGGATCTCGTCGGCATCATTGAAAGCGGCCGGTGCCGTGCGGTCGGAATTGTCGAGATAGAGCCCGACTTCCGCCGTGTTGCGGGCCGGGCGATTGCCGGAACCGGAGAAGATGACATCGTCCATGCCCGATGCGCGCATGTTCTTGTAGGAATTCTCACCCATGACCCAGCGCAGGGCCTCGACAAGGTTCGACTTGCCGCAGCCGTTCGGACCGACAACGCCGGTCAGGCCGCGTTCGATGACAAATTCGGAAGGTTCGACGAAGGACTTGAAGCCGAGAAGGCGCAGGCGATTGAACTTCATCGCGCCGCCTTCCCCTTCTCCCCGCCTGCGGGGAGAAGGTGGCCCGCAGGGCCGGAGGAGGGGCAAAACATGAACGAGATCGCCCCCCTCTGCCCTGCCGGGCATCTCCCCCACAGGGGGGGAGATCGGAAGGAGGATGGGTCGCCGGACCTCATGAAATGTCGAGCGGCTTCAGTCGCAAAGAAGTTGACCAGGCGGGAAGCGGTTACCGTTCTGCTGATCTCCCCCCGTGTGGGGGAGATGCCCGGCAGGGCAGAGGGGGGTGAACCGCACTGCACACGGCCCCTCATCCGCCTGCCGGCACCTTCTCCCCCTAAACGGGGAGACGGAAACGAGGGCGCGCAGCTTCCGCCGCCGCCCGTCATGATGACGAAACGTGGGTCAGAGAAGGCTGTCGATGAGGGCCGACATGGAGTCAACCGACATGTCCCCCGAATAGGCCTTGCCATTGATCAGGAAGGTCGGAGTGGACTGGACCCCGAATTCCTCAGCGCCGCGATCGCGGACTGCCGACACATCACCGGCAAGCTTCGCGTTCGTCAAGCAGGCATCGAAGGTCTCTTGTGTAAAACCACCGAGTTTCGACAATTGCAGCATGGCCGAGCGCACATCGTTGTCAGCCGGGGCCGCCCAGGTGCGCTGCTGCTTCAGGAACATCGAGACAAACGGGAAGTAACGATCTTCCGTGGTGCAACGCGCCAGCATGAAGGCGGCGAGCGATGCGGTGTCCTGCGGGAAGGGGAATTCGCGCAGAACGAAGTAGACCTTGCCGGTGTCGACATACTTGGTCTTGATCGTGTCGAATGTGGTTTCGTGGAAATGGGCGCAGTGCGGGCAGGTCATCGACATGTATTCGATGATCTTGACCGGGGCATTGGCATCACCCAGCGCCATTTCCTTCAGCGCACCCGGCTTCAGCGCGGCTTCCATGTCGACATCACGGTCAGCCGTCGGCATGTCGACTGCAAACGCCGTCGAAGCGGAAAACGTCATGCCCGCAGCAGCGACGGCAATACCGCCCAGAAGACGACGCTTGGTGATCGAAAGTTCAGAAATCGACATGTCTCTTACCCGTTAGGAATGAATTGAACGTGGCCAACCGATATAACGCGAAAGGGTGGCAAACAAGGCGGTCCGGAGCTGGAAATATCAAAGTTCCGTGACATTTAGGCGCGGCCGCGATTAAACTTTGTCCATGTTCGTTCGAACCTGGACCGAGGGCCTCGCTCATTTGCGGCACTCATTTGCGTTTGGCGGAAAACACCCCGGTGCCGAGCCGCTCGATGGCGCGACGCAGGTTTTCGTTCTCGATCCCCTCCATCATGTCCTCGAGCCGACGAGCCTTTTCGCCTTCCAGCTTGCGCGGGCGGCTGGGCCTCAGGCTGGCATTGGAGACCGGCTTCTGGACGATGCGGATCTGGCCGATCGCCGGATAGCCGAAGAAGCCGTTGATGCGGGCGATCAGTTCGCCCTGGGCATGGGACAGGAAAAGCGCGCGCGCGCCTTCGCAAGCAATGGTCAGCACGCCGGGGCGATGGCCGCCCGCTTCCGGCAGATCGCCGCGACGCGGCCAGGTGATCTTTTCCGGTCGTGTGCAGTCGGCAAAGCTGTCGCCGGCGATTTCGTCCCACGAGCCAAGCAAAGCCGTGTTGATCCCGGCGCGGCGGGCGAGCACCGGGTCGATTATGCCATTGGCGATCTCAGCGATCTGGGTCACACCCTTGCGTGGTGCCATGGAGAATGGGGATCCCTTCGCTAACGCCCTTCAACAGACTTGAATATGGGGGCGATTTGCACAGATATACGCCACTCACCCCCACTCCGGCAAATGAAGCGCGTGACACTGCCCAAATCTCCGAAAATACAAGCGACCGCCGAGACCCTGCTCGGCTGGTATGACCGCCATCACCGCGAATTGCCGTGGCGCATTTCGCCAGCGATGGCCAGGCGCGGCGTGCTCGCCAATCCCTATCACATCTGGATGTCGGAGGTGATGCTGCAGCAGACGACGGTTGCTGCGGTGAAGGCCTATTTCGCCAAGTTCGTTGAAAAATGGCCCACGGTCGAGGACCTTGCCCATGCGCCGACGGAGGACGTGATGGCTGCCTGGGCGGGGCTTGGCTATTATGCCCGGGCGCGCAACCTGAAGAAATGCGCCGAGGCGGTCGCCTTCGAGCATGGCGGCACCTTTCCCGACACCGAAGAAGGACTGCGCGCCCTGCCCGGCATCGGCGACTATACATCAGCCGCCGTTGCAGCGATCGCGTTCAACCGGCAGGCGGCGGTGATGGATGGCAATGTCGAGCGGGTAATCTCGCGGCTTTTTGCCATCGACGCGCCCCTGCCCGGCTCGAAGCCGCAGATGAAAGCGCGCGTCGCCGAGATGACGCCAGCCGACCGGCCTGGCGATTTTGCCCAGGCGATGATGGATCTCGGCGCGACGATCTGTACGCCGAAGCGGCCTGCCTGTGCGCTCTGTCCGTTCAACGACGCCTGCCTGGCGCTCGCCACCGACGAGCCGGAACGGTTTCCTGTCAAGGCGGCGAAGAAGGGAAAACCGGTGCGGCTGGGTGCCGCGTTCATCGCGGTCGATCGCGATGGCCGGCTGCTGCTGCGCAAGCGGATCGACAGCGGCCTGCTCGGCGGCATGACCGAGGTTCCTACCACCGCATGGACGTCGCGCATCGACGGCGAGACCGGAGCAGACGCCGCCCCCTTCCCGG
Source organism: Rhizobium sp. 18065 (assembly GCF_902706095.1). Classification (GTDB taxonomy): domain Bacteria; phylum Pseudomonadota; class Alphaproteobacteria; order Rhizobiales; family Rhizobiaceae; genus Allorhizobium. The sequence goes on along the minus strand of NZ_CACSJP010000001.1, from coordinate 1,033,776 downwards.
CCGACTGGCAGGCGGCGGGCAGCATCGCCCATGTCTTCACCCATTTCGAGCTCAGGCTTTCGATCTTCCGGGTCGGGCCGATCGAGGTGCCACCGGGCGATCACGGTTTCTGGGTCCCCGTCACCGAACTTGATGGGCAAGCGCTGCCAACTGTCATGAAAAAAGCAATTGCCGCCGCTATTCCGACCGCCTTTGCCAACACCAAGGAATAAAACATGCCCGCTGAAATTCGCCATATCGTCTTCGACATCGGCAAGGTGCTGATCCACTACGATCCGAACCTGCCCTATTCCCGGATCATCCCGGATGCCGAGGAGCGCCAGTGGTTCTTTGCCAATGTCTGCACCCATGACTGGAATCTCGAACAGGATCGCGGCCGCGACTGGAACGAGGCCGAAGCCCTGCTGATCGCGCAGTATCCGGAGCGGGAAGCACAGATCCGCGCTTTCCGGCAGCACTGGGCAGAAATGGTGCCGCATGCCTATGACGACAGCGTCGCGATCATGACCGGGCTGATCGATGCGGGCCGCGACGTCACCATGCTGACCAATTTTGCCGCCGACACGTTCAGCGAGGCGCGCCAGATGTATCCGTTCCTCAACATCCCGCGCGGCGTCACCGTGTCCGGCGAGATCGGCCTGATCAAGCCGGATGTGGCGATCTATGACAAGCACGCAGGAGATTTCGGGCTCGAGCCGGCCCAAACGGTATTCATCGACGACAGCTACGCCAATGTCGAAGGTGCGCGCGCTGCCGGCTGGCAGGCGGTGCACTTTACCGGGGCCGAGAAGCTGAAGGCGGATCTGGCAGCGCTGGGCGTTGCGGCGTAGCACGGTAAATATAACCAAAGATTGCATGAATCATTTTCACTGCTTATCAGTTGGGGCATGGAAACAGGTCTGACAACAATACCCGCCGACGCTCGGCAACGTATCGCTGCAATTGCTATTGCCAAGGAAGTTCCCGACATTGAATGTCGGGAACTCGTTGCATTCATCGATAAGATTCTGATTGTCCGTGACAGTAAACAAAGCAACTTGCAGAAACTGAAAGCTACAATGGCAGAGACATTGAATGTCAAAGTCATTTGGCCAACACTCAAATTGATCTTCCGAGAATGTAGGCGCCGTCTTTGGGACAATCGCTCTACGAACACACGTCTGGGCCTGACTGGATCGATAGCAGGCCTCGTGTTCTTTGGTGGCCAGAGCGCAGGCATCGCTGCAATGGGCGGCGCTATTGGCGTTCCTCTCTGGGTCGTTTTTGGAGCTGGCGCCATGTATGCGAACCACCTCAGAGAGGCACTAATGGAACGCATCGACGCCCACACCCGCCCCCATACTGACCTTTGAAATAGCTTCGAATGAAGAAACTCGATGATCATCTAGCCAAGCTTGCCAGCACGAAGAGAGCAAAGCTACAAAGGCTTGGAAAGCAGAGACTACGTGACCATCGCGTAGCTTTTGTCCAGCGGCCGCACAGAGCGAGCCTTGAGAAGTAGAGATGCTGGCGCGGGTGGAGTTGGCGGACCCCGACCCGCGCCAGTTCGACCGCAAGCGGTCAAACACTTGAAGATGCGACAATTCTTGCCATCATCCCCATGTTTCGATCACTTGGATATGTGGATCGGCTTGTCCGAGGCTGGTGCGCGGGCAAAGATGGGACAGGAAGACATTTGACGTTTTCTTCCGATGCCTTGCCTTGCCGTTCATACTCCGGAGACTGCATGACCTTCGATCCCGTGACCGCCGCCCAGCGCTTTCATCACGCCATCAACGATCTCGACTTTGCCGTCATCGACGATTTCTTCGCCGATGATGCCGTCTATGGCTCGATCAAGGTCGGGCAACTGAGCGGCAAGATGGAGATCATGGCGGCGTTTCGCCGCTATTTCGATACCTATCCGGATCAGGTCGCCGTGGATGAGCTGACGGAAGCGGTGTCGCCGATGGCCGCGCGCGCCGTCTGGCGGCTGAAGGCAACCCATGCCGAGACCGGCGAACCGCTGGTGCGCTTCGGCGAGGAAACGATCACCTTCAACGAAGACGGCAAGATCGTTTCGGTGGATGTCACCGATTACAAGGTCTGAGCAACCGCGCTTCGGCAGAGCCAGCCAAAATGAAAGACGCCCGGTGCGCGAACACCGGGCGTCGGGCCTTCCCCGGCAGGACTAGAGGTACAAAACCGCCGGGGAAAGTTCGTCAATAAACCAAGCTGGGTGGATCGTTAGTCCAGCTTGGCCATTCCGTTGCGGACGACCGTGCGCAAGTCGTCGATCGGGCGCAGGTTGGTACCGTCCTCATAGTGCCAGAAGGTCCAGCCGTTGCAGGCATCAAGGCTCTGAACCTTGGCACCGAGACGATGGATGGAGCCGGCTTCACCACCTGACACCAGCGTACCATCGGCACGAATGATGGCAGAATGCCGGCGCTTGAGGTCGAACAGAACCTGACCAGGCTTGACCAGGCCGCTCTCGACCAGCGTGTTGAAGGCAACGCGGGGCTCCGCCTTCTTGCCGGTCAGGACCGTCAGTTCGGTCTTGCCGAGCGGCTCGACGGCGGCGATGCGGGCCGAAGCCGCATCGATATAATCCTGCTCGCGTTCAATGCCGACGAAATGACGGCCGAGACGCTTGGCGACGGCACCGGTCGTGCCGGAACCGAAGAACGGGTCGAGCACGATATCGCCGGGCTTGGTCGAGGCCATGATGATGCGGGCGAGCAGCGCTTCCGGCTTCTGGGTCGGATGCACCTTCTTGCCGTCGTCGCCCTTCAGGCGTTCGCCGCCCGAGCAGATCGGGAACAGCCAGTCGGAGCGCATCTGCACGTCGTCGTTCGATGCCTTCAGCGCATCGTAGTTGAACGTATAACCCTTGGCCTTCGGATCGGGCGAAGCCCAGATCATCGTCTCATGGGCGTTCTGGAAACGACGGCCCTTGAAATTCGGCATCGGGTTGGTCTTGCGCCAAACGATATCGTTGAGGATCCAGAAATTCAGATCCTGCAGCGTCGCGCCAACGCGGAAAATGTTGTGGTAGGAACCGATCACCCAAAGGGTGCCGGTCGGCTTCAAGACGCGGCGGCAGGCAAGCAGCCAGGCACGGGTGAAGGCGTCATAGGCCTCGAAGGAGGCGAACTGGTCCCATTCGTCATCGCAGGCATCGACGACACTCTGGTCGGGGCGGTGCAACGCACCTCCGAGCTGCAGGTTGTATGGTGGGTCGGCGAAGATCACATCGACGGATTTGTCGGGAAGCGCCTCGAGGGCAGCAACGCAATCGCCCTTGATGATGCTGTCGATCCAGGACAACGGATCCGAAGAACGGCGGAGTTCGGCAAGCGGGAATACAGAGGCCATCGGTTACTCACTCTTACGCTGACGCAGCACGGGAATAGAGGCCTATGGTTACTGATCTTGGTTACCGAAGAGTGAATGGAACCGGAAAAAAATGTGCAGAGTCAGGGGTTAGCGTGCCGGGGTGGTGGTGGATATGGTGAATCGAGGTGATGGATTTGCATCCAAACTCAGCGTCTCCGACCATCCCAGACGAGGCTTCTTGCCTGCCTGCGACTACATCGAGGCCGCGTCGAGCTCGAGCGCATACATACTATGAGCGCGCCTTGCTGTTGGGGTCTACGTGTAATACATTTTGGTACATGACGAGGCACGGAGGAAAATCCATGGGCCGCAACACATCGATCACGCTCGGCGACCACTTTGCTGGCTTTGTCGACGAACAGATCCAGACAGGCCGCTATGAGTCGACAAGCGAAGTCGTGCGGGCGGGATTGCGGCTTCTGGAAGAGCACGAAGCGAAGGTCAAGGCCTTGCAGAACGCACTGATTGAAGGTGAGCAGTCCGGCGAGCCTCGCCCGTTCGACTTCGAGGCATTCAAGGCGCGAAAACGCTCCGAGTTAAAGGGCCGATGAAGACACTTGCGCTTTCACCGGCGGCCGAGGCCGATCTCGACCGGATCTGGGACTACAGCGCAGACATTTGGGGACCGGATCAGGCCGACCGCTACACCGACGATATCCGCGATGCCTGCCTGCGGCTTTCCTCTGGGGTCAGCCGTGGCCGGACGGTCGATATACGCACCGGCTACCTGAAACAGACGGTCGGATCGCACATGATCTATTTTCGCGACGAGCGAGAGCGGATCGAGATCATACGTATCCTGCACCAGCGGCAGGATGTCAGCAGGAACCTGCCGGGTTGAGGCCAATCAGTTCCGCCCCGCATCAAAAGCCTTGACCACCGCCTTCTTCGCCTGGGCACGCCAGACGCGGGCGATGTTGGTCCTCACCCACTCGATATCGACGCTGTCTGGCCGGGCGAGCACCAGCGGCGAATTGCGGTGGTGCTCGGTGGTGAAGAAGGTGTCGGGGTCCACCTCGATCAGGTGATCGCGTTCTTCGAAAGGGACCTTGAAGACCGGGCAATCATGGGTCGGGTTCCAGAACAGGATCGCCTTGTTGTTGACCTTGAAGGAGACCGCGCCCCAGGAGCGGGTCTCCTCGGTTTCGGGAAAGGCCAGGATGATCGTGCGCAGGTCGTCAATCGTCAGCATGGGCAATCCTCCGGCCGTCAGTCTGCCAGAGACACAGAGCTTCGTCACGTCTGGCAACGAGTCGAAAGGCGGTACTGCAGGTGGCCCTGACGGTGTCCGGCCTCGTCGGTTGCGGCCATCGCGATGCGGGCATTGGCATAGCCGTCGGCGGCGACCGCGTCGCACAGGCCGGACCATTCGCAGCCCGAGCAGGCGGTACGGATATCGCCTTCGGCGAACGTCCGGCGCAGGTGCAGAAGGAGCGAGCCGCTCGGTTTGACCCGGGTACCGGCTGCAACCGTCATGACAAGACATGCGGCCACGGCCTCGGCCGCTTTCCGATCACGCTCAGCCACACCGTCGCCCAGGCAATGGGGTTGCGCGCCGCTGAGCAGCGGCGCGCAGATGTCGTCAGGCCCATCGACGATTTCAATCTCCTCGCCTGCCGACAGTCGGGCGGCAATCGCCTCGTAATTGTCGACGAAGGCCGGCGAATAGCCCTTGCCGACATAGGTCAGCATGCAGAGCAGATGATGGGCGCGGAGCCTTACCGTCATGACCGGTTCAGATATCGATGCGGCGCGACGCGCGGCGGCCGAGCGCCATCAGGACGGCAGCGGCAAGCGCAGATTTCAACACCGCACCGAGGATGAAGGGCGTTACACCGAGTGCCAGACCCTTTTCCAGCCCGATCAGCCAGGAGAGCCAGGCGCCGCCGATGGCAAGGCACAGGATGTTGGCGATGAGATGGGCCGAAAAGCTCAGAACCAAGCGCTCGCCGGTCCAGCCTTTTTCCGCCAGAAAGCCGGCAAGGGCTGCGATCAGCGGGAAGGACACGAGATAACCCGCTGTCGGGCCGACAAACGGGGCGAGGCCCGCGCCGCCATTGGCTAGAACCGGCAGGCCGATCATCGCTTCGCCCAGCCAGGCGAGCACAGTCAGGGCGCCAAGCCGCCAGCCGTACAGCACGCCGATCATGGTGATGGCGAAGGTCTGCATGGTGATCGGAACCGGGACCATGGGCACGCTGATCTGCGAGGAGAGCGCCAGAACGCCGGTGCCGATCACGAGAAGCACGGCCTGGACGGCGAGAGAGCGGTGGCCGATACCGAACGGATCGAAGCGATGGGCAGGCGCTGAAGTGACGTAGGTCATAAATATCTCCATTTTATAGATAATTTTTCAGACAAAGAATATTTTATCTATAATTTTCAGATTCAGCAAGCGAGCCGAGTGGCGGCTCCGCCCTGCAGGCGATGGAAGCGCGATGAAAATCGCCGCCAGGAAGACCCACATGCGCAATATTTGCCAACAAAATCAGCGCATACCGAGCCGCTGCGGCAACACTATCCACAGGGGCCGAATTTTTATCTATAATTTTGAAACTCAGCCGACGATGGCAAAGCCTTCATCGTCGCGGACACCGGACAACGGCATCGGCGCGCGGCCGATCCACTGCACATGGTGCTCCAGGATACGGCATGCCTCACTGGCATCACCGCCACGCAGGGCGCCGAGAATGGCGCGGTGGTCGTGATCGGTGCGTGCCTCCCAGGCTGCGCGCCAGGCGATGAACAGAAAGCGGGCGCTGACGGCATGCAGGTCGTCGATCACGGTCAGCAGGCGCGGCATGTCGCAGGTCGAGACGATCAGCCGGTGGAAGCGGCGATTGGCCTCCTCCCAGCTGCGTACATCCTTGGCATTGTCGGCGTCACTGGCTGCCTGTTCGGCGGCATCCAGCACGTCCGCCGTCAGGTTGGGCGCCGCATGACGGAGCGCCAGAACCTCCAGCGCCGCGCGCATTTCGGCGACTTCGCGCACCTGCTTCAGGTCGAACGAGGCGACCCGCACGCCGCGGCGTGGAATGCTGACCACCAGCCCCTGCGCCTCCAGCCGGCGAAAGGCCTCGCGCACAGGCACATGGCTTGCGCCGAATTCTTCGGCGATGTGATCCTGGCCGAGACGCGACCCGGGGATCAATTCGCCATGGATGATGCGTTCCGCCAGGGCGCGGCTGATGCGGCTTGCAAGGGTATCGTCCCGATCCTTTTCCATGGATCCTTGCATAGTCAGCCAACCGGCGCTTGTCGAGCATGGCGCGCAGGGACAATCAGTCCGCGCAGAGGCCGAGGATCAGCCATGCCGCGCCCGGCTGTCCGCCGGTGCCTCGTCACGCGCCTCCAGACCATAGTCGCGCAGCACATGGGCGACGCGCAGGCGGTAATCGGCAAAGACGCCGCCCCGGCCTGCCGATTGCGCTGCGCGATGCGCGTCCGTCTCGCGCCAGCGGCGCACCGATTCCTCATCGCGCCAGAAGGACAGGGAGAGGAGCTTGCCGCGCAGGGTGAGGCTCTCGAAACGCTCGACGGAAATGAAGCCGTCGATTTTTTCCAGCTTGCAGCGCAGGTCGCCGGCGAGATCGAGATAGCGGTGGCGCTCGCCAAGAAAAGGCGTCACTTCGAAGATGACCGCGATCATGGCTGCACCAGATCGGACGGCAGGTCGGAGACATTCTTCAGGAAGAGTCGGTCCTCCTTGAGGATGAAACGTTCCCTGGCGGCGAAATCATAATTGGCCTTGCCGAGCGGATCGGCGGCAAGCCTCTTGCGATAGGCCTCGTAGGCCGCCAGATCCTGGACATTGTAGATGCCGTAGGCGGTGGTGGCCGAACCTTCGTGCGGGCCGTAATAGCCGACAAGATCGGCGCCGCAACGCGGGATCGCCTCACCCCAGTTGCGGGCGTAGGCGGTAAAGGCATCCTTGGCAAAGGGGTCGATCTGGTAGCGGATGATGCAGGTGATCATGGGTGGTCCTCAAGTTTCGGGAGGCCCGGTGTGACACGGCGCATTGGCTGCTTGCTTCGTTCGGGATCGAAGTGTCGGGCCCGAGCTATCCGGGACCACAATTCGACGCGGATCGAAGCATCTGCTACATATGAGGGCTAGAAAATCATGGCGGACGTCCTTGGCACGGCGCCCGACATTGCCCCTGAAGCAGAGACCAAGACCATGGCAGAAGGCCCTGATATTGCCCGCATCGCATCGCTGATCGGGGATCCTGCGCGTTCCAACATGCTGCTCGCCCTGCTCGGCGGCAAGGCGCTGACGGCAACGGAACTTGCGGGCGCTGCCGGCGTGACGCTGCAGACCGCGAGTTCGCATCTTTCGAAGCTCGAAGAGGGCGGCCTGCTGACCTTGCGCAAGCAGGGGCGCCATCGGTATTTCGCGCTGGCCGATGCCACCGTCGGCACGATGATCGAGACCCTGATGGGTTTTGCCGCCAGCCGGGGACATCTGCGCCACCGGATCGGGCCGAAGGAGCCGGCGCTGCGCAAGGCGCGGATCTGCTACGACCACCTGGCCGGCGACTATGGCGTGCGCATGCTCGACAGCCTGATCGCCCAGGGCGCCATCGAAGCCGAGGATGATGCGCTGCGGGTCACGGCTTTCGGCGAACACCTGTTCGACCGCTACGGCATTGCCCTTGCGCCAATGCGGGCACTGCGCCGGCCGCTCTGCCGATCCTGCCTCGACTGGAGCGAACGGCGCGCCCATATGGCCGGCTCGCTCGGCAAGGCGCTGCTGTCGCATTTCACCGACAGCGGCCATGCGCGGCGGATCGAGGGCAGCCGCATCGTGCAATTTTCGCCGGAAGGCGAGCGGCGTTTCCAGCAGATGTTTCCGACGGTCGGCTAAAACGCATTTTCCGAGGGAGCACTACAAGAGGCTTGCAGCATCGTGCGGCGGCGACCTGGCCAGTGCGGAGACATCGGAATTTATGGCTCTTGTAAAGAAACCGTCCAGACGGTATCTTTACGGTTAAAAGACCCACTACCCGAGAGATCCGCCATGAACCCCTCCCTGCTCGTCTATGGTTCCCTTGCCGCCGCCATCGTCCTGGAAGTAATCGGCACGACCTTCCTGCAGAAGTCGGAGCAGTTCAGCAAACTGGTGCCGACGGCGGCGATGGTGCTGTTCTACGTGGCGTCCTTCTATCTCCTGTCGCAGGCCTTGAAGGGACTGCCGCTCGGCATCGCCTATGCCATGTGGAGCGGGCTCGGCATCGTGCTGACGGCGGCCGTCGGCCTGCTGGTGTTCAAGCAGTCGCTGGACATGCCGGCCTTGGCGGGAATAGGGCTGATCATCGCCGGTGTCGTGGTGATGAACGTGTTCTCCAACTCGGTCTCGCACTGAGATGGCAAAGGCCCATCACCGCAAGAAACAACCGCAACAAGTCAGGCGCGCCCTGCTCGACTGCGTCGCGGAGATTGCCATCGAACAAGGACTTGGCGCCCTGACCATTCAGGCTGTCGCTGCGCGCGCCGGCGTGACGAAGGGCGGGCTCCTGCATCATTTCGACAGCAAGCAGGCGCTGGTCGAAGCGGTGTTTGCCGACCTGCTGGAACAGCTCGACCGGCAGATCGACCAAGTGATCGAAGCTGATCCCGAGCCTCGGGGAAGCTTTACCCGCGGCTATATTCGCGCCTGCTTCGCAGACCGTACGCATGGCAGGCAAAATCTCTGGGCAGCGCTTTCGGTCGCCACGCTGTCGGAGCCTGCGCTTCGCGCCCTCTGGTCGGCATGGCTGGACGCCCGGCTGGCACGCCACCACGACACCGACGCCATGCCGACGCTTACCATCGCACGGCTTGCAGCCGATGGCGTCTGGCTGGCCGACATGCTGGAAAAAGAGGCCGGGCTGCAGCGCTATCCGCAGGAACTGGAGGCGCAGTTGCTGGCCATTGCTTCGGTTTCGACAAAGACTGGCTGACAGACGCAGAGTGATAGACGCAGGTGGTTGGCAGCCATGCGTGCGGTGCGGATTGTCCTTGCCATCTTATTCGTGTAGTCAGGCCGCCTCCCTGACGACAAACGGATTTCCCCACATGAGCGGTTTCGACCTCATCCTCTTCGACTGCGACGGCGTGCTGGTCGATTCCGAAATCATCGCCGCCAAGGTCGAATCGAAGCTTCTGACCGAAGCAGGCTATCCGATCTCCACCGAAGAGATGGGCGAACGCTTTTCCGGCATGACCTGGAAGAACATCCTTCTGTCGATCGAGAAGGAAATCGATATCCCGCTGTCGGCCAGCCTGATCGACAAGTCTGAAGCGCTGCTTGACCAGCGGCTTGCCCGCGAGGTCAAGGCGATCGAAGGCGTTGCCTTTGCGCTGGCACGGCTGAAAGGCCCGCGCTGCATCTGCTCCAATTCCTCCTCGGCGCGGCTCGACATGATGCTGAGCAAGGTCGGCCTCAAGGAACATTTCGCTCCGCATATCTATTCCGCCAAGGATCTCGGCGCCGACCGGGTCAAGCCGAAGCCGGATATCTTCCTGCATGGCGCCGCCCAGTTCGGCGTAGCATCCAGCCGTTGCGTGGTGATCGAGGATTCGGTGCATGGCGTGCATGCAGCGCGCGCAGCCGGCATGCGGGTGATCGGCTTTACCGGCGCCTCGCATACCTATCCGTCGCATGCCGACCGTCTGACGGATGCCGGGGCGGAAACGGTGATCGCGCGCATGGTCGATCTGCCGGCGGTGATTGCCGCAATGGAGAACTGGGTCGGCGCCATCTAAGGCGCCGTACCGTTCCGGCAAAGCAGTTCAACTCACGGGCTCGTCAAATCCGAAGGTCAGATCCGGCTCGTCAAATTCGTATGGTCAGGGCGCTCGGCTGTATTTCGGCAATGAACCCGCCCTCGACGAGGGTTTCGCCATCGACTTCCACCGGAAAGCGCTTCGGCACGAGTGGCTGGATCTCGACCTTGCGGCCGCGATGGAAGCTCAATTTCGGGTGGCCGATATGACTTGCCGAATAAAGCCTGCCGAGCAGGTCGAGCAGTCCCAGGACTGAATCCTGGCGCATGACGGCGACATCAAACAGGCCATCGGAGAGATCCGCCTGCGGCACACAATGCATGCCGCCGCCGAACCAGCCGCCATTGGCGATCGCCGCAATGGCCAGCGGCCCTTCATAGATCAGCGTCCCGTCGATCCGGACGGCAAACATATAGGGACGGAAATTCAGGATCGCGCGGATCGAATGATAAAGAAAACGGGCCGGGCCGCCGAGAACCTTGCGCTTGCCCGACGCGTTGACCGCCTCGACAATCTCGCCCGAAATGCCGACGCTGGTGATGTTGGCAAAGTAGCGCGACACGGTCTCGCCACTGGCGGCTCTGCTTAGAATGCGGCCAGCATCGATGCGACGGCTGGAGGCATTGGCAATGCGCTCGGCAAGGGCGACCGGATCCTTGGGCAGGACGAAGTTACGGACAAAATCACAGCCGGTGCCGAGCGGCATCAGCGAAATCGCCGTCTGTGGTCGGGTCGATTTCAACACGCCATCGACCACTTCGTTGATCGTGCCGTCGCCGCCGGCCGCGATGATGAGATCATAACCCGCATCGGCCAGTTCGGCGGCCAGACGGTTGACGTCACCGGGGAACCGGCTCTCGCGGATGTCGATATCCGGGAAACGCCCGACGAATGCATCGCGGGCCGGGTTCCAGAACCTGGCGTTCTTCCCGCCGCCCGCAGCCGGATTTCTGATGATGGCGATTTTCACGCGGCCTTATCCCCTGCCCCACCGTGCTTTGCCGAGGCCGGCAAAAACCGGCTCGACAATTGCCGGGGGCGCCTTCTGATGAAGACGCTCTCCTTGGCGTGAATGACTTTAGGCCAGCAGGGGTTACTTTTTCTTCTTGTCTTCGAAACCGACATAGACGCGGGTTGCGCCGGAGACGTCGCCCGGCACGGTGACTTCGTTGCTGAAGACGAACTGCGTCGGCTGGTTCACGTCGGCCATCGTCACCGGATACTGCACGACTTGCGAGCTGACTTCATTGTCGCCATCGAGCACGGTGACGCGGATCGGCAGGGTGAATGTGCCGGCCTTGCCCTGCGGCCCGGCAACAAGGCGACCCTGCAGCACGGCGGTGATGGTCAGCGTGGTGTCGGTGCGGGCGCAGGCGCGCGTGCTGTCGGCCAGCGAGGCCTGATAGACCACCTGCTGGGGATCGTCCTGCTTGCCGCCGGCGTAGCTGCGATGATAGGCCGTGCCGTCACGCAGGACGACGGCCGGGCAGAAACCCTGGACGACGGCGCCGGTTTCGGCTGTCGTTGCGACAGGAACCCTGGTGTAACGTGTGGCCGGGTCTCCGGTGCCCTGCATAGGGTCAGGCTTGCCCGCCAGGACAAAATCGCCACCTGGATTGCCGGAATTGCACCCGGCAAGAAGCATCATAAGCGAAACGGCCACTACACCGCGCGACACCAATACAGACACGAGACTCTACCTTCCGCATACTCGGCTCAAAGAGCCGCAAAACTGTCGAACTTGAGGCTTTTCAGCGCCCTTGCGGATGGTCTATACCAGCGGCGCTGATAAAAATCGATTGGGTAGCCAGCGTTTTGATTCAAATTTCACCTCACCTGCAATGCCCATCATTCCGGATGGGGAGCCTCGATCTGCGTGTGGCTGCCGGGCTTGCGAAATTGAGCCGCCAAGTCTGGCGCAAAATGGCAAACCTCTTTATCGAAAACGCCATAGTCTCCGGGGCAAGCACTCCCCGCTTCTACTGATCAAGGATAATGCTCGTGGAATATATCTCGACCCGCGGAGAGGCGGAAAGCCTCGGTTTCTGTGACGCATTGCTGGCTGGCCTTGCCCGCGACGGCGGCCTCTATGTGCCGCGTACCTTTCCGCAGATGTCGAAGAAAGCCATCCGTGGCTTGCGCGGCAAGAGCTATCAGGACGTTGCCTTCGAAGTTCTTTCGCCCTTTGTCGATGGCGAGATCGATCCGGACGTGTTCCGCAAGATGATCGACGAGGCCTATGCCACGTTCCGCCATCCGGCCGTCGCACCTCTGGTACAGACCGGCCCGAACTCTTACGTGCTGGAACTCTTCCACGGCACGACGCTCGCCTTCAAGGACGTGGCGATGCAGCTGATCGCACGCCTGATGGACCATGTGCTGGAACAGCGCGGCGAACGCGCCACCATAGTCGGCGCAACCTCGGGCGACACCGGTGGTGCTGCCATCGACGCCTTTGCCGGCCGGTCGCGCACCGATATCTTCATCCTCTTCCCACATGGTAAGGTGTCGCCGGTGCAGCAGCGCCAGATGACCTCGTCGACCGCCGACAATGTGCGCGCCATTGCGGTCGAGGGCAATTTCGACGATTGCCAGAACCTCGTCAAAGCCATGTTCAACGACATCGCCTTTCGCGACCGGATCAAGCTTTCGGGCGTCAACTCGATCAACTGGGCGCGCATCATGGCTCAGGTGGTCTACTACTTCACCGCCGCCGTCTCGCTCGGCGCGCCGGACCGCAAGATCTCGTTCACCGTGCCGACCGGCAATTTCGGCGACATCTTCGCCGGCTACGTCGCCAAGAAGATGGGATTGCCGATCGACAAGCTGGTGATCGCCACCAATGACAACGACATCCTGGCGCGCACGATGAAGACCGGCCGCTACGAGATGAAGGGCGTTTCGGCCACAACTTCGCCATCAATGGACATCCAGATCTCGTCAAATTTCGAACGTCTGCTGTTTGAAGCTTACGGACGCGACGCCGCGTCGATCCGTTCCGCGATGGAAAGCCTGAAGCAGTCCGGCGCCTTCGAAATCAAGGACGAGGCGCTGAAATTCATCCGCAAGGATTTCCGCGCCGGCCGTGCAACGCAGAAGGAAGTTGCCAAGACAATCAAGGCGGTACTGGACGATACCGGCTATCTTCTCGACCCGCATACGGCCGTCGGCGTGCATGTGGCGAAGAAATTCGAAAAGCCGCAAAGCCCAATGGTCGTATTGGCGACGGCCCATCCGGCGAAGTTCCCGGCCGCAGTAAAATCAGCATCCGGTATTGACCCCGCGCTTCCATCGTGGCTTGCTGATCTGATGGACAGGGAGGAGCGTTTCGATATCCTGCCCGCGGAACTTAAAGCCGTCGAAAGCTTTGTCGGCTTACATGCCCGGGCGGATAAATAAGAAACGCAGAAAGACGGACCATGAATGTTGAGTGCACCCGGCTGCCTTCGGGGTTGACGGTCGTAACAGAGAATATGCCGCATCTCGAAAGCGTGGCGCTCGGAACCTGGATCAAGTCCGGTTCGCGCAACGAGACGGAGGCGGAACACGGTATCGCACATCTTCTCGAGCATATGGCATTCAAGGGCACAAGCCGACGCGGTGCGCGGCAGATCGCCGAGGAAATCGAGAATGTCGGCGGCGAACTGAACGCCGCCACCTCTACCGAAACCACGTCCTACTACGCCCGCGTGCTGAAGGACGACGTGCCGCTGGCCGTCGATATCCTCGCCGACATCCTGACGGAATCGGTCTTCGACGAGGAAGAACTGGCACGCGAAAAACATGTCATCCTGCAGGAAATCGGCGCTGCCGACGACACGCCGGACGATGTCGTGTTCGACCGCTTCTCCGAGCGCGCCTTCCAGAACCAGACGCTTGGCCGGAGCATTCTCGGCACGCCGGAATCGGTGCTGTCGTTTTCCAGCGACGAGATCCGCGGCTATCTTTCGCGCAATTACACCACCGACCGGATGTTCGTCGTCGCGGCCGGTGCTGTCGATCACGACGCCTTCGTCAAGCAGGTCGAACAGCGATTTGCCGGCCTGCCGACCCAGCCATCGGCGGCACCTGTGATGGATGTCGCGCATTATACCGGCGGCGAGGCGCGCGAGGAGCGTGACCTGATGGATACGCAGGTACTGCTCGGCTTCGAAGGCAAGGCCTATCACATGCGCGACTTCTACTGTTCGCAGATCCTGGCCAATATCCTCGGCGGCGGCATGTCTTCGCGGCTGTTCCAGGAAGTGCGCGAAATCCGCGGGTTGTGCTATTCGGTCTATGCCTTCCATTGGGGTTTTTCCGACACCGGCATCTTCGGTATCCATGCCGCGACCGGCGGCGACAACCTGCCGGAACTGGTGCCTGTCATCATCGACGAATTGCGCAAGGCGTCGCAGTCGATCGACCAGCAGGAAATCGAGCGTTCGCGGGCACAGATCCGCGCCCAGCTGCTGATGGGCCAGGAGAGCCCTGCTGCCCGCGCCGGGCAGATCGCCCGCCAGATGATGCTCTATGGCCGGACCATTCCAAACGCGGAAATGATGGAACGGCTTGCCGGCATCACGACGCAGCGCCTGACCGATCTTGCCGGCCGCCTGTTCTTCGATACCACGCCGACGCTTTCGGCGATCGGTCCGGTCGAACAGCTGGTCTCGCTGGACGAAATCGCCGGCGCGCTGTCCGCACGCAACTCTGCCTCGCTGAAGGCGGCGGGCTGAAACGAGCACGAAACTTGATATGCCGGCGGTATTGAACCGCCGGCGCTTTGCTTTTGGGGACGGCATATGACGCGCTCGGTGTTTCGGTTTCTGTCCCGGCAGCCGGAGCCACCGGAGCTGACCAGCGAACGGCATCTGCTGCGCCTGCCCCGCTACCGCGACTTCGACCAGTGGCATGAAATCCGCCGCGACAGCCGCGCCTTCCTGCAGCCATGGGAGCCGAGCTGGCGTTCGGACGAGCTGACCGAACGGTCCTATCGACAGCGGGTGATCCGTAATGAACAGGAATTTCACTCCGGCCTGGCTGTGCCATTCCTGCTGTTTTCTCGCGATGACG
Source organism: Rhizobium sp. 18065 (assembly GCF_902706095.1). Taxonomy (GTDB): domain Bacteria; phylum Pseudomonadota; class Alphaproteobacteria; order Rhizobiales; family Rhizobiaceae; genus Allorhizobium. The sequence continues at coordinate 1,018,576 of NZ_CACSJP010000001.1, read as the reverse complement.
AAACACTGATCGGCGGACTGACGATCGGCCTGATCCGCCGCGGTGCTGCGCAAAGCTGCATGATCGGATACTGGATGGGCGAGCGTCATGCGGGAAAAGGCCATATGTTTGCCGCACTTCAATTGGCTATTCCCTACATCTTCGGGCCACTTGAGTTGCACCGAATTGAAGCAGCCTGTATTCCGGACAATGTCAGCAGCATACGGCTACTCGAAAAATCGGGATTTGAGCGAGAAGGTCTCTTGCGCGAATATCTGAAAATCAACGGACAGTGGCGCGATCACATGCTGTTTTCCAAAATAAGAGACCAGAAGACACGGAACGGCAAAGCAGCTTCATGACGCGTTTCTGGAATAACACCCCGAAGGCCGGCCGTTCGCAATTGCCGTTCGTCGTCACTTTGTTGCTTGCATCCCTGTTTGCATCGCTATTTGCCCCCCTGGCCCATGCCGTCGAGCCGGTGAAGATCGCCCGCGACGACAACGCGCTCGACCTGACCGCAACAACGGAAATCTACACCAACCAGGGCGAGGCCTTCCAGGTTTCGACGGCTGCCGGCACCGACGGTATCCGCCGGCGCATCGAGGTACGCTCCAGCACCCCCGAACATCAGGGCGACTGGGCGGTGTTTGCGCTTGCCAATGTCTCGGAGGAACAGCTGGAGCGCGTCATCGTCGCGCCGCATTTCCGCCTGGCCGGCTCGCGGATATTCTGGCCGGATCTCGGCTCTCAGCGCATCATGGCGATCACGCCGTCGGAAGGCTTTGCGCTCGACCGCGTCGCCAGCCCCGATGCCGACGTCTTCCGCATCACGCTCAATCCGGGCGCCGTGATTACCTTCGTCGCCGAACTGGCGACACCGAACCTGCCGCAGATCTATCTGTGGGAACCGGACGCCTACAAGGACACGGTCAACGCGTTCACACTCTACCGCGGCATCGTGCTCGGCATTGCCGGCCTGCTCGCGGTGTTCCTGACCATCCTCTTCGTCGTCAAGGGCACCTCGATGCTGCCGGCGGCGGCGGCGCTGGCATGGGCCGTGCTCGCTTACATATGCGTCGATTTCGGCTTTCTCGAAAAGCTGATCAGCATCACCTCCGGCGACACGCGCATATGGCGGGCCAGTGCGGAAGTAGCGCTCGCATCCTCGCTCGTGATCTTCCTCTTCACCTATCTCAATCTCAATCGCTGGCATGTCCATCTCGGCTATGCGACGTTTGCCTGGATCCTCGGTCTTGCCCTGCTTTTCGGTGTCGCGATCTACGACCCGTCGATCGCGTCCGGCATAGCGCGTCTCTCCTTCGCGCTGACCGCGACGGCCGGGATCGGCCTGATCATCTATCTCGGCATCAACCGCTATGACCGGGCCATCCTGCTGGTGCCGACCTGGGCGCTGATCATGGTCTGGCTGTTCGGCGGCTGGCTGACCGTGACCGGCCGGCTCGACAACGACATCATCCAGCCGGCGCTGGGCGGCGGCCTCGTCCTGATCGTTCTGCTGATCGGCTTCACCGTCATGCAGCATGCCTTTGCCGGCGGCGCCTATCAGCAGGGTCTGTTTTCAGACCTCGAGCGGCAGTCTCTGGCGTTGACCGGGTCCGGCGATACCGTATGGGACTGGGACGTGGCGCGCGACCGCGTCGTCACCAGCCCGGATGTCTCGGTGCGGCTCGGGCTTTCGCCCGGCACGATGCATGGACCGGCGCGCAACTGGCTGCCGCGCCTGCATCCCGACGACCGAGACCGTTTCCGCGCCACGCTCGACGTGCTGCTCGAACACCGCAAGGGCCGTCTGAGCCACGAATTCCGCATCCGTGCCGAAGATGGTCATTTCCACTGGCTGAAGATCCGCGCCCGGCCGGTGCTCGGCTCGAATGGCGAAGTGATCCGCTGCGTCGGCACGATCATCGACGTGACCGAACAGAAGAACTCGATCGACCGCCTGCTCACCGATGCGATGCATGACAACCTGACCGGGCTTCCCAACCGGGAGGTCTTCCTCGACCGGTTGCAGAGCGTGCTGTCGCTGGCAGGCACATCGGAAACGGTGCGGCCGACGGTTCTCGCCATCGATATCGACCGCTACAAGCAGGTCAACGACAGCCTCGGCATCGCCGCCGGCGACAATATCCTGATCGCGATCACGCGGCGCCTGCGCCGCCTGTTGAAGCCGCAGGATACATTGGCCAGGCTTTCCGGTGACGAATTCGGCCTGATCCTGGTCTCCGAACGCGATCCGGCCAAGGTTGCCGATTTTGCCGACGCTGTTTCCAAGGCGATCATGGTGCCACTCAATTTCGCCAATCGCGAAATCGTGCTGACCGCCTCGATCGGCCTGGTGTCCTGGGTCGACCAGCAGGAAAGTGCAGCGAGCCTGCTGTCGGATGCGGAGCTTGCGATGTACCGGGCCAAGCGCGGTGGCGGCAACAAGGTCGAGCCGTTCCGTCCTGCCTTCCGCAGCGTCAGCACCGACCGGCTGCAGCTGGAAACCGATCTTCGCCGCGCCATCGAGCGCAAGGAACTGACGATGGCCTATCAGCCGATCGTCAAGCTGGCCAATGGCGAGATCGCCGGTTTCGAAGCCCTGATGCGCTGGGACCACCCCAAGCGCGGCAGCATTTCGCCGTCGGAATTCATCCCGATCGCAGAAATGTCGGACCTGATCGAACCGCTCGGCATGTTCGCGCTGGAACGGTCGACGACCGATCTGATGGACTGGGAGCGACAGACCGGCGAATTGCCGATCTTCCTGTCGGTCAACCTGTCCTCGGCGCAGTTGATCTCGAGCGAGATCTACAACGATGTGCGCGCGATGCTCGCCAAGACCCAGTGCGACCCGAAGCGGATCAAGCTGGAACTGACCGAATCCGTCGTCATGGAAAATCCGGAACAGGCCCGCCTGATGCTGGAGAAGCTGAAGGAGACCGGGATCAGCCTGGCCCTCGACGATTTCGGCACCGGCTATTCCTCGCTCGCCTACCTGACGCGTTTTCCGTTCGATACGATCAAACTCGACAAGGCGCTGGTCTGCGACCAGTCGGAAAAACGTTCTATCCTGCTCAAATCCGTCGTTGCCATGGCGCGCGGGCTGGAGATGCAGGTTGTGGCGGAAGGCATCGAGACCGACCAGGATGCAGCCGAGCTTGCCAAGATGGGCTGCGATTTCGGCCAGAGCTTCCTGTTCGGGCCGCCGCTCGGCTCGGAATCAGTGCTGCGGCTGTTGAAGGAACGCTTTCCGCTGATGAAGCGGGCGTAAGGGCCGGCTTTCTCGTCTCTCGATGATCAGCTGCGCTGGAAGGCGACGTGCAGGCCGAGGCCGACCAGCACCGCGCCACCTGCTCTTTGCAGATTGCGCTGAAGCGACGAAATCCGCGCCAGCCGCTTTGTCACGAGGCCGGCGGCAAGCACGCAGACCACGTCGGCAAACGAGAACATCAGATTGACCACTGTTCCGAGGATGAGGAACTGCAGCCAGACGGGGAAGCCTGCCGCCGCATCGACGAATTGCGGCAGGAAGGCAAGGAAGAAGATCGCCGTCTTGGGATTGAGGACCTCGACCAGAATGCTTTCGGCAAAGGCCTGCGCGGCCGATTTCTTCTCGAACGCGGGAGTGGTTCCGCCGGCGGCCTGACGGCTGGCGCGGAACATGCGGATGCCGAGAAAAATCAGATAGGCCGCACCGGCGAGCTTGACCGCGAGATACAGCGTCGGCACCAGATGAAACAGGATCGACAGGCCGGCGGCGGCGGCGATCACATGCACGTAACAACCGATATGGATGCCCAGCGTCGCCATAAGCCCGGCGCGCCGATCCGCAGCCAGCGTGCGCGCGGCGACGTAAAGCATGGCCGGCCCCGGGATGAAGGCGAAGACCGCGGTGGTCAGCATGAAGGCAAGCAGGATATCGATCGAGGGCATGGGGCAATTCCGGCTGGATCCGGCCCTTTGGCCGGACTTCGCGATTGTGGCCTGCCGGTCTGATCGGTGCAAGCACCAATCAGGCAGACCATTGCGACAACCTTCACGCGTGTCCCGCATCCATCGACAGCATGGCCGGGTTGATGCCCATCAGGGACAGCGCCCGCTCGTATTTGTTGTCGAGTGAGCGGTCGAAGATCAGCTCCTCGCTGGCGGGGCAGTTGAGCCAGCCATTGTTGCCGATCTCGAGTTCAAGCTGGCCGGCGCCCCAGCCGGCATAACCGAGCAGCATGGTGGCGTGGCGCGGGCCGCGGCCGTCGGAGATGGCGCGGACGATATCGAGCGTGGCCGTCAGGGAAATATCGTCGCTGACCGGAATGCTGCTGTCGGACAGATAGTCGTCGGAATGCAGCACGAAGCCACGGCTCTGCTCGACCGGGCCGCCGCACTGGATGGGGAAATGCCGGGCATGATCGGGCAGCATGATCGCATCGTTGCGATCGATCAGTTCGAGATGCAGCAGGATATCGGCAAAGGTCACGGCCTGCGCGCGGTTGATGATGAAGCCCATGGCTCCGGCCGAGGAATGCGCGCAGATATAAACGACCGAACGGGCAAAATTGCCGTCCGGCATTCCGGGCATCGCAATCAGGAACTGGCCGTCGAGAAAGCCGCGTTCCCGTTCTCCCTTGATCGATGACAAAGCCATGCCTGCCTCCCTCAACTTGCCCATGGGCAATGGACCGGATGCGTGGATTAAAAGGCCCTCCCCTTCAAGATGGGGCAGAAGGGCTTTGCGATCAACCGAAAATGATGACAATTTCATAACCGTGACTGGCAAGCCGCCGGGCGATCCTCTAGAGCCGATGGCCATGATGCACGAGACCCGCCACAGCTTGAACCTGCCCTTTCTCCGGCTCACACTTGGGCTCGGACTTGGACTCGGACTTGCACTTGCAACCCTGGCGCTACCCGTCGGCGATGCTCACGCTGTGAGCAGTGACTGGGCAGTCAATGAGGGTGGACGCATGCGCCTCGTCCTGCTGCCCGCCGATCCCGATGGCCGGCGCGAGGGTGCCCTGGTGATCGAGCCCAATCCCGGCTGGATCACCTATTGGAAGGAACCCGGCGATGTCGGCATTCCGCCGGCACTGACGCTTCCACCGGGAAGTACAGCCGCGATCGAAAGCATCGGCTTTCCCGTGCCGAAAGTGCTCGACAACAGCGGCATGCGCGATGTCGGCTACGATCATGCTGTGACATTGCCGCTGGTGATTGCCGGTGTGGGCGCCGGCGCCGACACACTGACTGTCAACGCTTTCATCGGCGTGTGCAAGAATATCTGCATCCCGTTCCAGGCGGACCTGACCGTCGCGCTGAGCAGCGGCGACGCGGCCGTGGCTGAGGAAGTCGCAATGATCTCGGCGGCGAGGCAGCGCCTGCCGGAAGCGCCGTCCGATGATTTTGCCGTGACCCACTATGCGATGCGGAGCGACCTCAAGCAGCTCGACCTGACGCTGCGCCTGCCGGCCGGAACGCAGGCGCCCCAGGTATTCGTCAGCGGCCCGAGCGGCCACGTGTTTCTCGATGGCAAGGCCGAAATCCTCGAGGACGGCAAGGTCCAGGTGTCGGTGCCGATCGGCAAGCTGCCGAAGACCTACACGCTGACCGGCAAGCACTGGGGCATTCTGGTGCTAGCGGCTGGGAGGGCGATGGAAACCACGCTTGCCTTTGATTGACCCGCTTCTATATTTCCACCACGACGATGCACCGAGCCTGACGCCGGTGCGCGCACCTTAAAGCGAGGAGAATTTCATGACGATTGCAATTGGCGACAAGCTGCCCACGGCCACCTTCAAGGAAAAGACGGCCGATGGCCCGGTGGAAACCACCACCGAACAGCTGTTTGCCGGCAAGAAGGTCGTTGTGTTTGCCGTTCCGGGTGCTTTCACGCCGACCTGCACGCTCAACCACCTGCCCGGCTACCTGGAAAACCGCGACCAGATCCTTGCCCGCGGCGTCGATGATATCGCCGTGATTTCCGTCAATGACTGGCATGTGATGGGTGCCTGGGCGCAGCATACCGGCGGCCTTGGCAAGATCCACTTCCTCGCCGACTGGGACGCTTCCTTTACCAAGGCGCTCGGCCTTGACGCGGATCTGTCGGCCGGCGCGCTCGGCGTGCGCTCCAAGCGTTACTCGATGCTGGTCGAGGATGGCGTGCTCAAGAGCCTGAATGTCGAGGAAAACCCCGGCCAGGCAACCGTCTCGGCGGCGGCGGCGATGATCAAACAGCTCTGATATCTGTGCGTCCGCATATTGAGCCGCGACGGAGCGATCCGCCGCGGCATATTTTTGTTTGCCACCACGCTCAGGCTGGCGCGGATTTAGTCCGCGAACCGCGCAACCGGGCAAACAGCTTGATCGCAAGTGCTAGGAAGATCAACACCATGGCCGGAAGGTAGGCGGTATCCATCACAAAACGCTTGCCGAAGGTGACGACAAAGGACGTCCAGATATACCAGGCACCGGCGCCATGAAGCAGGCACCATAGGCGCGAACCGAGCATTGCCGCCGTGCGGTCGAAGGATGTCGCCGCCATGGCAAAGATAAAGACATAGGCCAGACCACCGCTCACCAGCGTGCCGTAGTTGGTCAACTGCCAGAACAGTACTTGATCCTGTGTGGCCAGTGAAATGATAGCCATCAGGTGAATCGTGTGAGAGGCGGCGAAGGCGAGGCCGAGATAACGGCGGTTGCGCGACAGCCAGTGCGTGATGCGAATGGGCACCAAACGGACCAGCGATGAGGCCGTGAAGGCCGCAAGAAACAGGGCCACCGAACAGCGCGCCGTCGAGCGGATCACAAGACGCGAAGCCTCCACCGGGTTGGCCGCGAGAGCCAGCGCAACCGCAGTCATGATCAGCAATGCCCCCACCAGCAACAGGGTCAGTTTCCATCCTTCAAGCGCACTTTTCATCACCAAGCTCCTCATCACCTACTATGTAATCATTGATTACATCATAAGCATTCAGACGCAATGAATGTAATCGACGATTACATAATCGTGATCACCTGCTATGCTTGTTTCATGTCGAACGATTCATCCAAGCCCGCTCCTCACAATGCTCCGATGCGAAAGCCCTACCACCATGGCAACCTAGTGGATTCGCTCATTGCTGCTGCCATCGAACTGATCGAGGAGAAGGGCATCGAACAATTGTCGGTGCGGGAGGTCGCGAAGAAGGCGGGCGTTTCGCCGGGCGCACCGTTCCGCCATTTCAGCAACAAGACTGCGCTGCTGACCGCCGTCGCCGAGCAGGCAATTTCCAGACTGACGGACGCCGTGCAATCGGCCCTTGAAAAGATTGAAAGTAACCTGCCCCTGGCAAGATTGCGGGCTATTGGACTTGGCTATCTGGAATGGGCGATCGCCAATCCCACCCATTTTCAGATCGTCAACTCACGCTCGCTGATAGACTTTCATGGTTCCGAACGGCTGGTGCGGCAAAATGATGAGATTCGCCAGTTGATGGTTACGCTTATCGCCGAAGCGCAGGCGCGGGGCGATCTGCGGGCCGGCGTGGCACCTGACGATCTGATCCTGTCATCGCGCGCCTTCATCTATGGCGTGGTGCGCATGTGGATCGACGGCCATTTCAAGGAGTGGCAGGTGGAGGGGCCGCCTGATGCTGCCATGCATCGGGCGCTGGACCTCTTCATGACGCTGCTGTCGGCTGCGCCTGCGCAGAACTGAGGCTTTGCGCCCCTGCTCTGCCTGCAACGTAAGGCTTCAGGTTTCCAGGTCGAAGACGAGGATGCCGGCAAGGCCACCGTCGGTCGCATGCACGATGCGCTCGCCGACCGCGACATGGGCGGGGTGTTTGAGGTAATAATCACGCACCATCGCATCCTCGAAGGTGACGATGAAGCCGTCATTGTAGCCGCTGCTCAGGCCTTCCGGCGAAGCATTCGGCCCGGCCTTGACGTCCAGCATGCCCGGCACGACATCCTTCAGCTCGGCGATCGCCGCATAGATCGCTTTCTTCTCGGCCTCTTGAACGGCGGCCTTGAAGCGCAGGAATACGCAGTGCTGGATCATGGATGTCTCCCTTCACATGTTTTGTCGGAGCATAGGGAGAATGGACGAAAGGGCAAGGTCACCGAGTGCTGCATTTCCCTGCACAACGGAAGAGTTGCACTCACTTCACCAGCAGCGACTTGCCGAAGGTCGAGGTCTTGAACGGCTCCATGCCGCGGCGGGCAAGCTCGTCGGCGCGTTCGTTTTCCGGGTGGCCGGCATGGCCCTTGACCCAGTGCCACTTGACCTTGTGGGCCTGGTTGGCGACATCAAGCTGCTGCCAGAGTTCGCCATTCTTCACCGGCTTCTTGTCGGCAGTCTTCCAGCCGTTCTTCTTCCAGCCGAAGATCCATTTCGAAATGCCGTCCATGACATATTTGCTGTCGGTGTGCAGATCGATCTCGCAGGGCGTTTTCAGCGCGTTCAGCGCCGAAATCGCCGCCATCAACTCCATGCGGTTGTTTGTCGTGTCGGCCTCGCCGCCGAACAGTTCCTTCTCGGTCTCGCCGTAGCGCAAGACGGCGCCCCAGCCGCCGGGGCCGGGATTTCCCGAGCAGGCACCATCGGTATAGATCTCGACATGTTTCATGACAGCAGTCCGTATTCGGCAGCACTGTCCACCGCCCGGTGGAAGCGCAGTTTCTTCAGATATTCGAGCGGATCCTTCTTCACCACCAGCGCGCCTTCCGGCGTGGTCAGCCAGTCGTAGAGACGGGTGAGGAAGAAGCGCAGCGCCGAGCCGCGCGACAGGATCGGCAGGGCGATGATCTCGTCATGCGACAGCGGGCGCACCGACTGATAGCCCTCGATCATCGCCTTGCCCTTGGTGATGTTAAAGGCGCCATCCTTCTCGAAGCACCAGGCATTCAGGCAGATCGACAGGTCGTAGACCAGGAAGTCGTTGCAGGCGAAATAGAAGTCGATCAGGCCCGAGAGACTGTCACCAAGGAAGAAGACATTGTCGGGAAAGAGATCGGCATGGATGACGCCGGACGGCAGATCCTTCGGCCAGTGGGCGGCAAGATAAGCCAGCTCGGCACCGACCTCTTCTTCCAGTCCTGTCTCGACCTCGTCGGCGCGGTCCTTCGATCTGGTCCAGAGCGTCTGCCAGCCGTTGAGCGACAGCGCATTCGGGCGCGCGATCTCGAAGCCTTCGCCGGCCACATGCATCATGGCCAGCGCCTTGCCGACCTCGCGGCAATGTTGAGCCTCCGGCTTTCTCAGCCACATGCCTTCGAGGAAGGAGATCAGCGCCGCCGGACGGCCGGAAAGCTCGCCGAGAAGCTGGCCATCCTTGCGCGGTAAAGGCAGCGGACACGAAAGTCCACGCTCGGAAAGATGGTGCATCAGGCCGAGGAAGAAAGGCAGGTCGTTCTTCTCGACACGCTTTTCGTAGAGCGTCAGGATCAGCGGATCTTTGGTCGTATGCAGCAGGAAATTGGTGTTTTCCACGCCTTCGGCAATGCCCTTGTAGGAGGTCAACTCGCCCGCATCATATTGCTCAAGAAAGGCAGTCAGATCGCCTTCGGAAATGTCGGTATAGACTGCCACAGCGATTTTCCCGTGCTGCATGAAATGAAGCTGAACGCATAGCGCGCGGGGATGGCAAGTGCCAGTCCTGAAGCGACATCGGGCACAGGAAAAGGGGAAAGAGAGGGCGGAGCTGCTCGTCAGGCCGCCACCGGAACGGATGCCTGTGCATCGGCAGCTGGCCGTTGTGTCGCGTTCCCTGCCTTGCGCACATATTGCCGAGGCGAGCAGCCGATGATGCGTTTGAAAGCCGTGCTGAAGGCCGCCTCCGATTCATATCCGAGCGCCGGTGCGATCCGCGCGATCGGGTCACTGGACTTTTCCAGGCGGTCGCAGGCCAGCATCATGCGCCAGCGGCCGAGATAGTCCATCGGCGCGATGCCGACCGACTGGCGGAAGCGCTCGGCAAAGGCCGATCGCGACATGCCTGCCTCGGCTGCGAGCGATTGCAAGCTCCAGCGCCGGCCGGGTTCGTCGTGTATGGCACTGATTGCCAGGCACATCTGGCGGTCGGCTAGGGCAGACAGCCACCCGATGCCACCCTTGGCTCCTTCGGTCAGATGCAGGCGTAGCGCCTGGACCAGGATCATGTGCGAGAGATGCTGCAGCATCAGGAACCCGCCCGGTTGCGGCTCGCGCAATTCCTGCATCATGCACTCGACCGACCAGCGCAGGGCCGCCTGCCCCGGCCCGTCGCGGATGACGACGATCGGCGGTAGGACGCGTAGAAGCATGTCGGCGTGATTGCTGGCGAGGCCAAAGCGACAGCTGACCAGCGAGACATCGCCAGCACCCATGCTGTCATTGACCCTTGCAACACCGCCGCGACGTTCAGCATAAAAAATGTCTGCTGCCGGAACCGAAGGCAGGTCAAGATCCGAGGCCAGCCGAAAAGGGCGGCCGCTCGGAAGCAGGAAACAGTCGCCAGGCACCAGGCGCACTGCGTCGGCGACGCCATCCACTGAAAGCCAGCATTCTCCCGACACCATGGCACCGCATTTGATGCCCTTCTGTTGATCGGGGAACTGCACCGACCAGTCGCCCCCGGCTTCCATGCCAGCGGACAGGTGGTTCTGCGGCTTGAGCAGCGACAGCACGTTCGATAGCGGATCCATGGTCATTCCTGGACGATTGAAAAGATAATGCGGATTTTCCAGCATAGACCGTATTTCCGGCTTCTTCTAGCCTAAGATCCACGCCGCCTTGGAGGTGGCGATCCACTGGCAGCAAGGAGAACGAGATGCGAGTATTTGTAACCGGTGCCACGGGGTTTGTCGGTTCGGCCGTCGTCAGGGAATTGCAGTTGGGCGGCCACGCTGTCATCGGCCTTGCCCGCTCGGATAAGGCGGCATCAACGCTCACAACGGCAGGCGTGACGGTCCATCGCGGCGACCTGGAGGATAACGACAGCCTTCGGAGCGGCGCCGAGATGGCAGATGCCGTCATCCATACCGGCTTCAATCATGATTTCTCCCGTTTCAAGGAGAATTGCGAGGTTGATGCGCGCGCAATCCAAGTCCTTGGCGAAGGACTTGGCCAGACACATTCCGGTAGCAGGCGCCTGTTGATCGTGACCTCGGGAACGGGTGTGCTTTCGCCCGGACGCACGGCGACGGAAGAGGACGTGCAGATCTCCACGGCCACGCCGCGGGCGTCGGAACGGGCGGCGGAAACATTGTCGGCACGCGGCGGATCCGTCTCGGTCATCCGCCTGCCCCCCTCTGTGCATGGCGATGGTGACCACGGCTTCGTGCCGCTTCTGATCGGCATCGCCCGGCGGACGGGCGTCTCGGCCTATATCGAGGACGGATCGAACCTCTGGCCGGCGGTGCATCGGTTCGATGCGGCCAAGGTTTATCGCCTGGCGCTGGAAAAGGGGGATGCCGGCGCGCGTTATCATGCGGTGGCCGAAGAAGGCGTGCCGTTCCGGCAGATCGCCGAGGTCATCGGCAAGAGGCTCGGTGTTCCCGTGGTTGCAAAGAGCCGCGAGGAGGCTGGCGAACATTTTGGCTGGTTCGCGCATTTTGCCGGGATTGACAGCCCGGCCTCCAGCGTCTGGACGCGGGAGGTTCTCGGCTGGAGGCCGACCGAAACTACGCTGATTGCCGATATCGATCGGGAGGCCTATTTCCCGGTTTGATCCCTCCACCGTCCCTAGACGGCCCATGACCGCAACGCTCTGCGCCGCACATTGCCGCGGCGCAGAGCGTTGCGATCCCGTCGGCTACCTAGCCTGCGCCGCCGCGGCAAAGAAGTCTTCCGGTCCCTCCACCTCGACCAGTCGCTTTCGTTCGATCTGCCAGAAGCGATTGCCGATGGCGCGGACGAAACTGCGGTCGTGCGAAACCAGCAGGCAGCTGGCCTGATGCTGCATCAGTTCGCTTTCCAGCGCCTCCTGCCCCTCGATGTCGAGATGGTTGGTGGGCTCGTCGAGCAGGTAGAAATTCGGCTCGGTGAGCCTGAGCACCAGCATGCCGAGCCGTGCCTTCTGGCCGCCGGACAGCCGGCCGATCGGGCGGGCCTGCATGTCGATATTCACGCCGGCGCCAGCCAGCAGGGCCCGCGCCCGCTGGTCGCCGATATCGAAGCGATGGATGATCGCCTGCATCGGCGTGTCGGCGTCGCGCAGATCGGCCAGCGCCTGGTCGCCATAACCCAGCACCAGCGACGGCGTCGCCTTGATGCCGCCCAGGGTGATCTCTGGATTGTCGATGGCCTTGCGCAGCATGGCGATCAGGCGGGTCTTGCCGACGCCATTGGCGCCGAGCAGGACGATCCGGTCTCCCTGGCAGATGAACTGCTTAGCCGTGCGAAACAACGGGGTGCCATCGGGGGTTAGCACCTCGGCGTCGTCGAGCGTCACCAGCACCTTGGCGTGGGTGCCGCGATTGGAGAGCCTGATGGCACCGGCGGATCGTTCGAGGTGGGCCGGTTTGGCCGCATCCTCCAGCCTTTCGGCCCGCTCCCTCAACTGCTTGGTTTTGACCACCAGCAGGTCACTGCCGGAATTGATGCCGATATTGTTGAGCTTGGCTGCCTGCTTGCGCAACTGATCGGCGGTCTTCATGTCCCGCTCGTAGCGTCTTGCATCGGCCGCATCCGCCTCTTCCAGCGCCAGGCGCGCCCGCGAATAGGGCAGCGCGAAGACCTGCGACTGGTCCGCCCTCAGGAAGAGCGTGCGGTTGGTCACCGCATCGAGAAAGGCGCGGTCGTGGCTGGCGAGGATCACCGGCACATCGCGGGGAAGCGCGTTCAGCCACGCCTCGAGGGCGGCGATCTTGCCAAGGTCGAGATGGTTGGTCGGTTCGTCCATCAGAAGCACGTCAGGCTCGGTGACCCAGACGCGGGCGATCAGCGCCATGCGCTGCCAGCCGCCGCTGAGCGCCTTCAGCGGCCGCTGGTGGAATTCCATCGGCACGTCCAGCTCACCGAGAACCACATCGACGCGCCAGCTCTCGCTTTCGGCCTGTTCGGGCGAAAGCGCATCCAGCACAGCGTCATAGAAAGTGAGATCCAGAAGATGCGACGGCACATTCTGCTCGACATAGCCGATGGTCAGGCCACGCGCCTTGGTGATCTCGCCTTCGCTTGCATCGAGCGTACCGGCGATGCAGCGAAACAGGGTCGACTTGCCACGGCCATTGGCGGCGGCAAGGCCGATGCGATCGCCGGCATTGACGACAAGGTTGAGATTGGAAAACAGCGGGCTCGACAGGGTGATGCCGAGGTTGCGGATATTGATCAGGGACATGGTCGTTCTCTGGTCTTGCCGCGCGACGGTCCGGACAGGCCTTTTGCCGTGTTCAGGGGATGCCGCTGCGGTCGGAAAAACAATGCAGGGCGCAAGCCGAAATGGCTTGGCGCTGCGGGCCACGAAGGGCAGACCAGGAGAAGGTGTCGCTGAGAAACGGCCTCTGATCAGCCCTGCAAACGCATTTGCAGGGCCTGGACGGGACCACGTTGCCGGTTGAACCGGAAATAATGATAATGCACGGGATCCCTCCTTTCTTTAAGCGCAGCGGCAAATCTACATGATGATCGGGGCGGAAGGCAAGACGCCAACCTCAGTGTAGTGCCTCAGCCGTTGACCCAGGCCATGTCGTCGCGGGTCAGTTCGACGTCGCGCAGCTCGCGATTGACCAGGAAGTGTTCGTTTTCTTCCGTGGTGATCGCCAGTTCGACCTTGGCGTCGAAGCGGGTGCGAAAGGCCTCGATGATCTCGTCGACGATGACTTCAGGCGCCGACGCGCCAGCGGAAATGCCAAGCGTTCCGATCGTGCCGACATCGTCCCAGTCGATTTCGGCGGCGCGCTGGACGAGCAGGGAGCGGGTGGCCCCTGCCCTCAGCGCCACCTCGACAAGGCGCTTGGAGTTGGACGAATTCGGCGCGCCGACGACGATGAACAGGTCGCAGCCAGGGGCTGCCTGCTTGACCGCCTCCTGACGATTGGTCGTCGCGTAGCAGATGCTGTCGGCAGACGGCGCGGTCAGGTTGGGGAAGCGTTCGTGCAACTTGGCGATGACGCCGGCAGTATCGTCGACCGACAGCGTCGTCTGGGTGACGAAGCCAAGATTGTCGGCATCGATCGGCTGGTAGGCCTCGGCATCCGCGACGGTTTCGATCAGCGAAACCGTTCCTTCCGGCAATTGCCCCATGGTGCCGACCACTTCGGGATGGCCGGCATGGCCGATCAGGATGACGTGGCGACCCAGACGCTCATGGCGCATGGCCTGCTTGTGGACTTTCGACACAAGCGGGCATGTGGCGTCGAGATAGAAGAGGTTGCGGCTCTGGGCATCTTCCGGCACCGATTTCGGCACGCCATGGGCCGAGAAGACCACCGGCTGCTGGCGATGTTCGACCGGGATCTCGTCGAGTTCCTCGACAAAGATCGCGCCCTTGGCCTCCAGACCCTCGACGACATAGCGATTGTGGACGATCTCGTGGCGCACATAGACCGGCGCCCCGTAGCGCTTCAGGGCCAGAACGACGATCTGGATGGCGCGGTCGACGCCGGCGCAGAAGCCGCGCGGGCCGCAAAGCCGGATCGTCAAAGGTGGTCGGTCGATATGCATATTCATCAAGGTCAGCCAGCGATCAGGACAGCAAGAATGGCGATGGCCGCGGGCAATGCCTGGATGACAAAGATCTTCCGCGAGGCCGTCATTCCCCCATATAGGCCAGCGACCAGCACACAGCCAAGGAAAAACAGCTGTATCTGGTAACCGACGGACAGATCCGGATGCAGCAGGCCCCAGATCAGGCCAACCGCCAGGAAGCCGTTGTAGAGACCCTGGTTGGCCGCCATGACCTTGGTCGCTTCCGCCTGTTCCGGTTTCATGCCGAAGGCCTTGCGGCCATAGGGCGTGGTCCAGAGAAACATTTCGAGGATCAGGATGTAGACATGCTCGAGTGCGACGAGCGCCACCAGTGTCGAAGCCAGAAAACCCATTGCGTCAGTATCCCCCATGCGCCGGTGCGAATCCGGCCTGGCATCTGTTCTAACGGAATTTGACGCTTGTCACGAGTGGGATGCGCCCGGCGGCTTCCTTCGGCCGAACAGGCCGGCAATCGACACGGCGAGCAAGGCGACGGCAAGGCCATACCAGGTCACGGCATATTGCAGATGACTGTTGGGCAGGTCGATCTGGGTCACGCCGCCCATGGGCAGACCGCCCGGCACAGGGGTCGCATCTGCGTCGAGGAAAAACGGCAGCACCTTGTCATCCGGCAGGCCAGTCGTTGCCGCCATGCGGGTCAGGTCCTTCCAGAAGAAGATATTGCGGCCTTCGTCATTGTCGGGAACCATGGAGGACGGCTTTTCGCCCAAGCGCGCGCGGGCAAGGCCGGTGACCTTCACTGGCCCTTCGATGAGGCTTTGCGGACGGCTGGATGCCTGCTTGCGGTCGTAAGGCACGAAGCCGCGATTGACGAAGAGATAGCGTCCATCCTTCAGTTGCAGCGGCGTGTAGAGATAGAAACCCGACTGGCCCTGGAAGGTGGCGAGGAAATGGCGCTCCTTGTCATGCAGGAAACGGCCCTCAGCCACGGCTGCGCGGTAGTCGACATCGTCGCCCGCAGCAGCCAAGGCTTCGATGGCGGGCATGTCCATTGGTGGTGCCTGACGACGTTCCTCGATCGAGGCGATCAGGGCTTCCTTCCAGTAGAGACGCTTGACCTGCCAGGTGCCGAGCGACACGAGGATCGCCAGCGCCACAGGCACCAGCACAAGGCCAACCCAGAAGCGCCAGCGGCGCATGGGTACAGGCTTCGTTGATTGGGCTGGCGCTGGCGTATCGTCAGCCACGGTCGATCGCCCCTTCCGACGCATTGTGCTTGTATTGCATGGCGATCATCCAGGCCTTCAGGGTGCGCATCAGCCAGAGCGAGAGGGCGACGGCGAGCGGCGCAAAGACGAGCAGATGCAGCCAGATCGAAGGCTGGTAGTTGATCTCCACCCAGATCGCCAGACCGACGACGAGGAAGTCGACGAGCAGGATGACGAAGATCGCCGGGCCATCGCCGGCATCGATGAAGGAATAGTCGAGCCCGCAGCTTGTACATTGGGCCTTCGGCTTGGTCAGGCCATCGAACAGGCGGCCATTGCCGCAGCGTGGGCAGGAGGCGGACAGTGCCGCCTTGACCGGATCGACGGGCGGAAACTGGGCTGTATCTTCGGTCATGGTGTTCTCCCATAGGGCGTGCATCTGGCTTTTGCCAAGCATTAGACCAATGCGTTGCTCTACTCTATCGGCCGGATCGTCGCAGGCACCAGGAACAGCGGCAACAAAAAGGGCGGCACTGGGGCCGCCCTTGATCTTTCGAAACTCCGGCCGTCAGCCGTGCGCCACCGGCGCGCCCCAACCACCCCAGATGTAGATGGTGAAGAAGAGGAAGAGCCATACCACGTCAACGAAGTGCCAGTACCAAGCGGCAGCTTCGAAGCCGAAATGCTGCTGCGGCGTGAAGTGGCCGGCCAGCGCCCGGAACAGGCAGACAATCAGGAAGATCGTGCCGATCAGAACGTGGAAGCCGTGGAAACCGGTCGCCATGAAGAAGGTCGCGCCATAGATCGAATTCTTGAAGTCGAACGGCGAGTGCATGTACTCATAGAACTGCACGAAGGAGAACAGGATCCCGAGCAGGACCGTCAGGGTCAGGCCGGTGATCACGCCCTTGCGGTCGTTGTGCAGCAGGGCGTGATGCGCCCAGGTGACACAGGTGCCCGACAGCAGCAGGATGATGGTGTTGTAGAGCGGCAGATGCCAGGGATCGACAACCTCGATGCCAACAGGTGGCCACTGCCCACCGGTGAATTCGACGCGGCTTGCCTGGATCGCTTCGTGCGGGAAAAGGCTGGCATCGAAGAAGGCCCAGAACCAGGCAACGAAGAACATCACTTCCGACGCGATGAACATGATCATGCCGTAGCGCAGATGCAGCGAGACCACGCGGGTATGGTGACCGGCATGGGCTTCCTTGATCGTGTCGGCCCACCAGGCGAACATGGTGAACAGGATGATCGCCAGGCCGATGAAGAACAGCCACGGGCTCGCCAATTCCAGGCCGAACAGCTTGAACGAGCCACCCGACAGGAAGCGCATATAGGCTACGCCGCCAAAGGTGATGATGAATGCACCGATCGATGCCAGCAGCGGCCAGGGGCTCGGATCGATGATGTGGTAGTCGTGGTTCTTGGTGTGCGCTTCGGCCATCTCAGCAATCCCCGAATGTCAATTTCATAACGAGACCCGGCGAACCGGACCCCTCTCTCACAGTTTCGGCTGTCCGACTTCTTCCCCGGCCGACAGAGCGGCCACCGGCTTCTGATCTTCGCGCGGATAGAAGGTGTAGGACAGGGTAATCGTTCCGAGGCCCTTTGTCTCTTCCGCGTCAACAATCGCGGGATCGACAAAAAAGACGACCGGCATTTCCATGGTCTCGCCCGGCTGCAACGTGGTCTCGGTGAAACAGAAGCACTGGACCTTGTTGAAGTAGGCGCCGGCTTCGCCCGGCGTGACGTTGAAGATCGCCTCGCCGGTGACCGGACGCGACGAATGATTCGTCGCGACGTAGCGGATTTCGACAGTCTCGCCGATGCGCGGGCTGATCTGTTTGTCGACCGGGCGGAAATCCCAGTTCAGACCGTTCGAAACATTGGCGTCGAAGGTAACATTGATCTTGCGATCGAGAATGACGTCGGAGGCTTGCTCGACCCGCTTGGTCGTGCCGCCGTAACCGGTCACCTGGCAAAACAGCTGATAGAGCGGCACCGAGGCATAGGCCGCGCCGACCATCGCGCCGACAAAGACGAAACAGGCGGTGGCAACCCGAAGGTCGCGACGCTTGGCGGTCTTGTCTTTCTGGATGAGTTCGCTCACGTCCGTTGTTCCTTAGTGCCCGACGCTGCCGATCTTGACGATCGTGACGACGTAGAAGATCACAACGAGACCGGCCAGCAGCACGCCAAGCGCAACATTGCGGCCGCGACGCGATTTCTTCTGGGCCTCATTCAGCTTGACGGTTTCCATCAGGCAGCACCTCCGAAGAACTGGGCAAACGACGCGATGTAGTGGTCGACCAGAAGGGCCGAGAAGATCGCGAAAAGGTAAAAGATCGAATAGGCGAAGAGCTTCTTGGCCGGGACCATCTTTTCGTCGCCGTCGGGCATGCGCCAGACGGCGATGGAACAGAGGACGAAGACGATGCCGAGACCGCCGGCAAACAGGCCGTAGCCGATCGAGGCAAGCCCGGTCACGGTCGGGATGACGCCGGTCACTGCGGTCAGGACTGCATAGGCCGCGATCTGGCGCTTGGTCGACGGGATGCCGGCAACATTCGGCATCATCGGCACGCCGACCGCGCCGTAATCCTTCATCTTGAACAGCGCCAGCGCCCAGAAATGGGCCGGCGTCCAGAGGAAGATAATCATGAACAGAACGACGCTGTCGAGCGAGACGCCACCAGTGACACAGGCCCAGCCGACCATCGGCGGGAACGCGCCGGCAGCACCGCCGATGACGATGTTCTGCGGCGTCGAGCGCTTCAGCCACATCGTGTAGACGACCGCGTAGAAGAAGATGGTGAATGCCAGGATCCCGGCCGAGAACCAGTTGACCGCAAGGCCGAGAATGACGACCGAGAACACCGAGAGCACGAGGCCGAAGGCCAGAGCCTCGGTCGGCTGGATACGGCCGGCGGGAATCGGACGGGTCGCCGTGCGGGTCATGACAGCATCGATATCGGCGTCATACCACATGTTGAGCGCGCCGGAGGCACCGGCACCGACAGCGATACACAGGATGGCGATGGCGCCGAGAAATGGATTGATCGAACCCGGCGCGAGAACCAGGCCGGCAAAGGCGGTGAAAACCACAAGCGACATGACGCGCGGCTTCAGCAGTTCGAAATAATCGCGCGGGCCGGCTTCGGACAGGCGGACTTCGCCTTCCATGCCGAAAAGATCGCGATTGTCGATGACTGTCATATTCTTAAACTCGCCTTCCAAGGTCTTGACGGGCGCCGCGGTCTTTTAAGATCGCGGCGCCCGGTTTTTGTGTATCGGCTGAACCGGCGCTTACTTGATGCGCGGCAGCTGTTCCCACTGGTGGAACGGCGGCGGCGAAGACAGCTGCCATTCCAGCGTGGTCGCACCTTCACCCCAAGGGTTGTCGCCGGCGAGGCGCTTCTTGGCGAAGGCTTCGAAGACGCCATAGAGGAAGATCAGGACCGCGAAGGCCGAGATGTAGGAGCCGATCGACGAGACATAGTTCCAGCCGGCAAAGGCATCCGGATAGTCGATGTAACGGCGCGGCATGCCGGCGAGACCGAGGAAGTGCTGCGGGAAAAACACCATGTTGACACCGATGAACATGACCCAGAAGTGCAGCTTGCCGACGAACTCGTTGTACATGTAGCCGGACATCTTCGGGAACCAGTAGTACCAGCCGGCGAAGATGGCGAAGACGGCGCCGAGCGACAGAACGTAGTGGAAGTGGGCCACGACGTAATAGGTGTCATGCAGCGAACGGTCGAGGCCGGCATTGGCGAGCTGCACGCCCGTCACACCGCCGACGGTGAACAGGAAGATGAAGCCGATTGCCCAGACCATCGGGGTGCGGAAGGTCAGCGAGCCGCCCCACATCGTCGCGATCCACGAGAAGATCTTGATGCCGGTCGGCACCGCGATGACCATGGTTGCGAAGAGGAAGTAGCGCTGCGCCTGCAGCGACAGGCCGACGGTGTACATGTGGTGCGCCCAGACGACGAAGCCGACTGCACCGATGCCGACCATGGCATAGGCCATGCCGAGATAACCGAAGACCGGCTTCTTGGAGAAGGTCGAGACGATGTGGCTGACGATGCCGAAACCGGGCAGGATCAGGATGTACACTTCCGGGTGACCGAAGAACCAGAACAGGTGCTGGTAGAGGATCGGATCGCCGCCGCCTTCCGGCGCGAAGAAGGTCGTGCCGAAGTTGCGGTCGGTGAGCAGCATGGTGATGCCGCCGGCGAGAACCGGGAGCGACAGAAGCAGCAGGAATGCCGTGACCAGAACGGCCCAGGCAAACAGCGGCATCTTGTGGATCGTCATGCCCGGAGCGCGCATGTTGAGGATCGTGGTGATGAAGTTGATCGCACCGAGGATCGACGAGGCACCGGAAACGTGGAGCGCGAAGATCGCAAGGTCAACCGCCGGACCGGGCTGGCCCGAGGTCGCGAGCGGCGGATAGAGCGTCCAGCCACCACCAACGCCATAAGCGCCTGCCGGGCCTTCGACGAACATCGACAGGATCAGCAGCAGGAAGGCCGGAACGATCAGCCAGAAGGAGATATTGTTCAGACGCGGGAACGCCATGTCCGGCGCGCCGATCATGATCGGGATCATCCAGTTGGCAAAGCCGCCGATCAGGGCCGGCATGACCATGAAGAAGATCATGACGAGCGCATGCGCCGTCGTGAAGACGTTGAACATGTGCTTGCCGCCGTCGATGGCAGCATCGCCCTCGAAGCCGTAGACCATGGAGGCCAGACCGTGGAAGATCTGGATGCCAGGCTCCTGCAGCTCCATGCGCATGGCAACCGACAGCGCGCCGCCGATGATGCCGGCGATGATCGCGAAGATCAGATAGAGCGTGCCGATGTCCTTGTGGTTGGTCGACAGAAACCAGCGAGTAAAGAAGCTCGGCTTGTGGTCATGGTGATGATCGTGATGCGCGCCATGGGCGTGATCGTCGTGGGCAACAGGTCCAGCCATTGTCCGCACTCCTTATTAGTTCGAAACGTTTGCGGCGGTCTGGACGGCAGCCGGAGCACCGTCAACAGCTGCCATGAGCGCCTTGTTTGCGCCAGCGAGGTCGCCCGTTGCCGCCTGAGCCCAGGCAGCATATTTCTCTTCCGAGACCACGCGGATGGCGATCGGCATGAACGCATGGTCCTTGCCGCACAACTCCGAACACTGGCCATAGTAGAGACCTTCGCGCTCTGCCTTGAACCAGGTCTCATTCAGACGACCGGGGATCGCGTCGATCTTGATGCCGAATGCCGGCATGGCGAAAGCGTGGATAACGTCGGTCGGCGCTGCGGTGACCAGCATGCGGACGACCTTGTTGATCGGAACGACAACTTCATTGTCGACAGCGAGCAGGCGCGGATAGCGGGCAATGTCTTCCTTGCCGGCGGCCGCGCGGTCGGTATCCTTGAGCAGATAGCTGTCGAAGGCAACAGCCTGTTCGCCCTGATATTCATAGCTCCACAGCCACTGGGTGGCGGTCGCCTTGATCGTCAGATCGGGATTTTCCGGCATCTTCAGCTGGTAGGTCAGCAGGTTGAAGGAGGGAATGGCGATCGCGAAGAGAATAAGAACCGGCGCAACCGTCCAGACGATCTCGATCGCAGTGTTGTGGCTGGTCTTCGACGGCACCGGGTTGGCGCGGGCGTTGAACTTGACGGCCACCACAATGAGAAGAAGCAGAACGAAAATCGTGACCGGCACGATGAACCAGAGGGTGTATTGCTCAAACCATCTGATCTGCGACATGATCGGCGTTGCCGCTTCCTGTAGCGTCATCTGCCAAGGCCTGGGCTGGTCGGCGAAGCTTACAGAAGCGAAAAGCAGACAGGCCAGCGCGGCCAATGCTGCATAGGTTCTCTTCATCACGGTTAGGTCTCCCACAAGCGCTTGATCCACATCAAACCATAGCGCAAAAATCATGCTAGTGTCGTCGTTTCAAATCATAGATTGGCCGCATTCGCAATACGCCTCTGGCAAAGCCCGTGCGGCATTTTGCGCTTCATCAATTGACAATGGTCTCAATTGCATGGCTTTCGCCCGTTGAGGTTGGCGAAGGCGCCAATCTTGCTGCCGGAAGGTGAATTGCGGTCCCAATTATGCCGCACTCCCCCTTAAAACAGACGGCGGGGCTTTCATTTCCCCACCCCCACGACAAGAATGTGCGGGATGATTCGTTTTCCAGAGGTATCCATGGGTCTCCCAAGACTGCTTTGGTCCGGCTTGACCGCAGGCGCCCTGTTCGTTGGCGCGCTTTCCATGCCGGCCCAGGGCCAACAGCCACAACAACCGCCCGGCACGATCCGCTCGAACCACGGCGCGTGGTCGGTAATCTGCGACAAGCCGGCCGGTGCGACGGTCGAGCAATGCGCGCTGATGCAGAACGTCATTGCAGACGACCGGCCGGAAGTCGGCCTGTCCGTCGTGGTGCTGAAGACCGCCGACCGCAAGGCCAGGATCCTTCGTATCCTGGCGCCGCTCGGCGTGCTGCTCAAGGACGGCATGGAGCTGTTCGTCGACGGCAACAATATCGGCCGCGCCTATTTCACCCGCTGTTTCTCCGAGGGCTGTTATGTCGAGGTCGAGATAGACGAGGAGCTGATGAAGATTCTGCGGGCCGGCAAGGCTGCGGTTTTCGCGCTGCGCGAATCCGCCGATCAGGACCGCGTCGGCATTCCGATCGAGCTCGCCGGCTTCGGCGAAGGCTATGACAAGCTGCCTTGATATATAAAGAGTGGAGCCGCTGCTCCGCATTTCGTGAAGATAGGAATGGTGCGGGCAGGCCGAGCAGGCTTGCCCCTTTTCGTCTGTGCGCCTACATGCAGGGGGCACGGCCAAGGAGACCAGCATGACCCAGGACCTTCTCTCCCTCTTCGACTGCGACGAGGCAACCTTGACGAAGCGCGTCGCAGACGCACTTTCGGGAGCGGATGACGGCGAACTCTATATCGAGCACGCCCAGGCGGAATCGCTGACCTTCGACAATGGCCGCCTGAAGGGCGGCTCGTTCAACACCGACCAGGGATTTGGCCTGCGCGCGGTCGCCGGTGAAGCGGTCGGTTATGCCCATGCCGGCGAACTTTCACTGTCCGCCCTTTCGCGTGCAGCCGATGCAGTCGGCGCCGTCACGCATGGCCACTCCGGCTCCTATGCGGCAGCACCGCAGCGAACCAATGCCAAGCTCTATGGCGAGGACAATCCGATCGGCTCGCCGACCTTCGAGGAGAAGGTCAAACTTCTCGCGGAAATCGACGCCTATCTGCGCGACAAGGACAGCAAAGTGCGCCAGGTGACCGCCTCGATCGCCGCCAGCTGGCAGGTGGTGGAGATCCTGCGCGCCGATGGCCACCGGGTGCGCGACATCAGGCCGATGACCCGGATCAACATCTCCGTCATCGCCGGCCAGGGCGAGCGCCAGGAAAGCGGCTCGTTCGGCGTCGGCGGCCGCATGGGTTTTGACGAATTCCTCAGCGCGGAAAGCTGGCACACCGGTGCCGACGAGGCGCTGCGCCAGGCGTTGGTCAATCTCGAGGCGCAGGAAGCGCCGGCCGGCACGATGGACATCGTGCTTGGCAATGGCTGGCCGGGCGTCATGCTGCACGAGGCCGTCGGCCACGGCCTGGAAGGCGACTTCAACCGCAAGAAGACTTCGGCCTTTGCCGGACTTCTGGGCGAGATGGTCGCCGCACCGGGCGTCACCGTCGTCGATGACGGCACGATCGACAATCGCCGTGGCTCGATCACGGTGGACGACGAAGGTACGCCGTCAGCCTACAATGTGCTCATCGAGGACGGGCGGCTGGTCGGCTATATGCAAGACCGGCAGAATGCCCGGCTGATGGGCATGAAGGCGACCGGCAACGGCCGTCGCCAAGGCTATGCCCACCAGCCGATGCCGCGCATGACCAACACTTTCATGCTGTCCGGCGACAAAAGCCCGGAAGAAATCATCGCCTCGGTGAAGAAGGGCATCTATGCCGTGTCCTTCGGTGGCGGCCAGGTCGACATCACGTCGGGCAAGTTTGTCTTCGGCTGCACCGAGGCCTATCTGATCGAGAACGGCCGAATCGGTGCGCCGGTCAAGGGCGCGATGCTGATCGGCAATGGTCCGGACGCAATGAAGCGGATCTCGATGATCGGCAATGACACCAAGCTCGATACCGGCATCGGCAATTGCGGCAAGGCCGGACAATGGGTGCCGGTCGGCGTTGGCCAGCCTCATCTGCGGATGGACCAGATCACCGTCGGCGGCACCAAGACCTGACCCTACGCCGCCGAAGTGCAGGCCTCGGCGGCATCTTTCCTTCGCCCCCCGCCACTTCCCTCCCGCCTCCCATCTCCCGTCTGCCGAAAGCGATCTGCACATCATGCTGCCACGTCCGCCAAAAGCCGTGATCTTCGACATGGATGGGCTACTGATCGACAGCGAGATCCATTATCGCAATTCGCTGATGGCTGCCGGGGCGGAACGTGGCCTGCCAATGACCACGTCACTTTACGACGGCATGCTCGGGCAACCCTGGTCCGGCAACGCACAACTGCTCATCGCCCATTACGGTGCCGATTTCGATGCCGAGAGTTTCCGCCATATCTGGCTTTCGCACTTCAACCATCTGATGGAGCAGGACCTGCGCCTGAAGCCCGGCGTCGTCGAACTGCTGGACCTGCTCGATCGGCTCGGTCTGCCGCGTGCCATCGCCACATCCTCTGCGCATCATCAGGTCGAGCACCACCTGGCCGGATTCGACCTGATCCGCCGCTTCGATACGGTGGTGGCGCAGGGCGACTACACGCGCGGGAAACCGGCGCCGGATCCCTATCTGGCGGCGGCGGACAGGCTTGGCGTGGCGGCTACCGATTGCCTGGCGCTGGAGGATTCGCACAACGGCATCCGCTCGGCATCGTCCGCCGGCATGATGGCGGTGATGGTGCCGGACCTATTGGCTCCGACGGACGAGATCTTCGGTCTGTGCGCGCATGTGGCGGAGAGTTTGCTGGACTGCATGGGGTTGCTGGAGGTCAAAGCAGACGCCTGAAAAATCGAAATGCAGTTTGCACGACAAGCAAAATCTGCGACACTTGCCATTGGATGAATTCTGAGCAAAGCGTCTCTGGAGCGATCTTATGTCCAGCAAAAGCCTGCGTATCACTCTTGACGAGACCCTCGAAGCTTACCTTTTGACGCGAACCGGCGAAAGTAGCCCTTTTACCAAGCCCGAAGACTATGTCGAAGACCTGATCAGACGTGAGATGAAGGCAGACGACTTGTCCACCGCCTATCTGGCCGACACTCTCGGTGCAGCCGCTTCTGCCACCGAAGAAAGCTATATTACCGTTTCGGCTGAAGACGTTATCCGTCGAAATTCCAGATCCTGATATGGGAGGATATCTGTTCTATTCCGTTGCGGATAAGGAACAGGATGCAATCTTCAGCGACACCAAGCTTCGATGGGGAGAATTTCAGGCCGAACGCTATATCCGCAAGCTTCATGACCACCTGTCGCTGCTGTGCGACAACAAAGCTTTGTGGCGCCGTGTGCCGGGACGATTGACCGAGAAAGCCGGAATTCGGGAAACCGTCTATGTCAGCCGCTTCGAACGGCACTACATTTTTTTCAGACAGCTTCCGAGTGGCCGCCTCGGCGTCATGAGTCTATTGCATGTGCAGATGGACATCCCCGACCGACTTGCAAAGGACCTGCAGATCGCGTTGCGAGAGCGCCACTGATCACCCGCGAGCGGGCATGAGCACGCAATCGTAGCGGTTCTGCACCAGCATGTCGCAAGCCGTGCGGGCTTCGTCCTTGGTGACGAAGCCGGTGAAACGGGCGCGGTAGAATGTCGTGCCGTTGCGCGTCACCATTTCGGTATAGGTATCGAGGCCCTGAAGCGGCTGGCCGATCTTTGAGCGGGCGTCCGAGAGCATGTCCATGGCGGCCTGGGCGCTGGTCGCGGCGGCAATCTGGATCTGCCACTTGCGATCCTTGGCGCTCGTCGACTGTGTTCTGGCCTGGGACGAAGCCTGGATTGCCGCTACGTCAGCGCCGATGGTGGCGCGCGGTACGGCTGCGGCAAGCGGCTGATCGGCATCGGCGACCTTGCCGCCGGCATAGGCTGTTGCGGTCGAGGCGGATGCAACTGATGTGCCGACCATGCTTTCAAGGGCGGCGACTGCCGAAGCCCGCGGGGCCGGTACCGGCACGGCGCCATCCAGGCGCGCGATATCCATCTGCACACCGGTCGAGCGGCTGACCAGCAGCTTGCTGCCGGTCGATGCCTTGCGGATATTGGCGGTGATCAGCTTTTCCATGATCTTGTCGCGGCTAGCAGCGGAGCGGCCACCCATGACGACGCCGATGACGCGGCGGCCATCGTCCTCGACGGCGCTGACCAGATTGTAGCCGGAGGCATTGGTATAACCGGTCTTGATGCCGTCCATGCCCTTGTAGCGATACATCAGATTGTTGTGGCCGTTGATCGTGCGGCCACGGAAGGCGAAGCTCTTGGTGGCAAACAGCTTGTAGCCTTCCGGGAAGTCACGCATCAGGGCAATGCCGAGCGTCGACATGTCGCGCGCCGTGGTGAACTGCTGGTCGTGCGGCAGGCCGGATGCATTGAAGAAGGTGGTGTTCATCATGCCGAGCGCACGGGCCTTACGGGTCATCATGCCAGCGAAAGCTTCCTCGGAACCGCCCAGCTTCTCGCCAAGTGCGGCAGCGGAATCATTGGCAGATACGATGATCAGCGACAGAACGGCTTCCCTGACGGTGATCTTGTCACCGGCCTTGACGCGCAGCTTGGTCGGCGGACGGGCGGCTGCATATTTCGAAAACGGAACCGGGCTGTCCCAGGAGAGCTTGCCGGCGCGGATCGCGTCGAGCGCCATATAGATGGTCATCATCTTGGTCAGCGAGGCGGGGTGGTTGAGGGTATCGGGGTTTTCCGACGCGAGAACTTCGCCGGTGCGTGCATCGAGCAAAAACTGGGCACTGCCTGCATGAGCCGTCGTCGAAAGTGAAAAGACCGCCACGCAAAACGACAGTACGATCATTAACTTGCTCATGAAAACTCCAATAGCCGCCTGGATCTGGATGACTGTTCCGGCAAAACTGATTCCCGCTACGCACCGGATGCGGGAGTGCGCTTAAGGCAAGAATGGGGCGACAATCAGCCAGGCGGGATCATGTGTAACCAATCGTCCCCAAGAGTTGCAACTTTTATGGTTACCGTCATGTTAATGTCACAGGGCAAGATGATGCCCTGCTGCGATATCGGCCGCGTCTTCCCAATTGCTACATGTTTCACTGCATCATTGAGCGAAGCTTAACCTGTGTCCGCATAGTCTGCCGCTTTGAGGAGAGCGGGGCATAGAAATCCCGCGCGGGTATCATGACGAAGGCGGATTTCAAACGGCTGTTGCGACGGCTGGCGATCACTGGCGGGCTGGAGGTTGCTCACGGCCTGTCGAAGCTTGGCATCATGGCCTCGGCCCGTGGACGCGGCATTATCCTGACGCTGCACCATGTCCAGCCCTTCAGGCCCGCTGCGTTTGCGCCCAATCGCCACCTGGAAATCACGCCTGAGTTCCTGGAGGAAACAATCCTGCAACTGAAAACTGCCGGATTCCGCTTTGCGCGACTGGCCGATGTGCCCGCGCTGATGGCGGAAGACGATCCTGTGGCGCCATTTGTCGTCTTTACCCTGGATGACGGCTTCCGCAACAATGCCGAACATGCCGTGCCGATCTTCGAGCGCCATGGCGTGCCCTGCACGATCTTCGTCTGCAAGGGCCTGTCCGAGCGCAGCCATACCATGTGGTGGGAGACGGCCGCCGCGCTGATCGGCGCCAAGGACCACGTTACCCTCGATTTCGACGGTGGTGCGATCGCCTTCGACACGCGCACGCTTTCGGGAAAGCTTGGTGCTTTCGACCATGTGTGCAAACAGATCTTCGTCGGCGATGAGACAAGCGCTATCGAAAGACTGAACGCCACGGCGCAGAGTGCTGGAATAGACCCGCATGCGATCGTCGCGGATACGGTGATGAATGCGGACGAACTGCGTGCCCTGGTGACAGGACATCCACTGGTCTCTCTCGGTGCCCATACGGTCAGCCATCGCGGCCTGGGTTTTCTGACTGACGAAGTCGTGCTCGACGAGCTCAACCAGAGCGCCGACTATGTGGCAACGCTTTCCGGCTCCCGACCGACGACATTTGCCTATCCCTATGGCGACACACGCAGCGCCACGCCGAAAACGGCAGCCCTTGCCGACTGGGCCGGCTTCAAATTGTCGGTGACAACACGACCGGGAACGCTTTGCTGCGATGCCATGTCGGCGCCGCAGAGCCTGCCGCGCCTGTCGCTCAACGGCTTCTACCAGAAGCCCCGCTATGTCACTGCACTGGTTTCAGGCATTCCGACCAAACTCGCCTATGGCGGCTGCTAGGCCGGGACCGCTGCCATGCCCGCACGATCACGGATACATGCGAACCTTTGACCAGGCACCGGTGGATGTCTCGCGACGGAACTCGATGCGATCATGCAGGCGGAACTTGCGGTCGTGCCAGAATTCGATCGATTGCGGCACGATGCGGAAACCCGACCAATGCGGCGGGCGCGGCACGTTTCCAAGCGCGTAGCGGGCGGTGTATTCTGCCACCGATTTTTCCAGCGCAAAACGGCCTTCCAGCGGGCGCGACTGCTTCGAAGCCCAGGCGCCGATGCGGCTGCCGAGCGGGCGTGACGCGTAATATTCATCGGCCTCTGCATCGGAGACGATCTCGACCGCACCGCGAAGACGCACCTGCCGACGCAAGGATTTCCAATGAAAACACATTGCCGCCTTGTTCTGGCCGAGAATTTCCTGTCCTTTCTGGCTCTCGAAATTGGTGTAGAATACAAAACCGCGGCTATCAAAACCCTTGAGCAGAACCATCCTGACATTCGGAAGGCCATCCGCATCCACGGTCGCCAGCGCTACCGCGTTGGGATCGTTGAGCTCTGACGCCTGCGCATCCTGCAACCACGCGCCGAACAGCGCGAAGGGTTCACTCTCTTCGGTAAAGTCACCACTTGTTAACCCGATATCCGACATATTGCCTCAAATGCTCCTGACCTTCATGATAGGTGTCCAGAACGCGGTATTGGACGGGACCCCATTTGGAAGTAGACATAGCAAAGTCGGTCGAGCGTACAAAGGGTAGGTGCATGAGCAGACGCAAGATCCTTCTCGCTCTTGCTGCGACACTTCCGCTCAGCGGATGCTTCGGCGGCAGCATGGACCTCTTCGGTTCCGACACGGTCGACAGTTCGATCTCGACCAACACAATCTCCAAGGGCCGCACCTCCGGAAACGGATTAGACGAACTGACCGTGCAGAGTGCCGTGTCGTCGGCAGACCTGTCGAAGACCGAAGGCAAGCCCCTGCCCTGGGCCAATGCGACGACCGGCAGCGCCGGTGTCGTCACAGCGATCCAGGAAGAAAAGGGCCAGGGCGTTATCTGCCGCAACTTTTCGACGACCCGCCATTCCTATGAAGGCATCGCCTATTTCTCCGGCAAGACCTGCACATCCGGCTCCGGCAACTGGCAGCTGTTGAGTTTCGACCGTCAGTCCTGACTTCATTCGTATTTGAAACGTTTGCTTAAGCAAACGAGAAGAAACAGCACTTGGCACCGCGTGACGCGTAAGATTCAATTAGCTCCTTGCGTGCAAACCTCACCAGACATTGTAACGCCGAGACCGCATGACAATTTCGCGGGACGGCTTTGAGTATTCGCCAGTGACGGCTCCATGATCCGGACGCGCAACTGGTCGACTGATTTTGGTGGCGTTGATGCGAGATTTTTATTCAGTCCTCGGCGTTAAGCGCGATGCGGGCGCAGACGAGATCAAGGCGGCTTGGCGCTCCAAGGCGAAAAGCGTGCATCCCGATCAGAATCGCGACGATCCGCACGCCAATAACCGTTTTGCCGAAATCGGCCGTGCCTACGAAGTCCTGAAAGATCCAGCAAAACGCAACCGGTATGACCAGCAACGCGTGAAGGTCGAGGCGATGGAACGCGAGCAGACAATCATGCAGCAGCGCCAGTCAGCGCGCGAAGCTGCCGAAAAAGCAAAACAGGCCAAGGCCAATGCCGAGCGCATCCTGGCCGAACTTGCCCAGGCCGAAGCCGTGAAGGCAAAGGCCGACACGGCAGCAGCGCAGGCAGCTCAGGCCGCCAAGGCTGCGCAGGCACATGCCCAGAAAGCACAGGCGCAGGCCCAGACGGCGCAAGCGCAATCCGCCCAGGCTCAGGCCAAAGCACAGGCACAAGCTCAAGCTCAGGCACAGGTAAACGCAAAGGCGCAGGCCGAACAGGCAGACACGGCCCAGAGCCAAAATGCCAAACCGTCCCAGCAGACCCAGTCTTCCGGGGGTGCCGGCCAA
The DNA here is from genome assembly GCF_902706095.1 of Rhizobium sp. 18065. Lineage (GTDB taxonomy): Bacteria > Pseudomonadota > Alphaproteobacteria > Rhizobiales > Rhizobiaceae > Allorhizobium. Next base: position 988,324 of record NZ_CACSJP010000001.1, on the reverse strand, counting down.
CAGGACAAGAAAGCCGATGCCGCCAGCGCGCAATCCAGCAAGGCGGAAGGCCCGGAAGATCTGGTCAGCCGAATATTTGGCGAAAGTCCCGAATCTGCCGCTGCCGCTGAAAGCCTGAAGCGCGACGCGGAAGCGGCCGAGCTCAACGAAGGCTCGCCGCTGCGTGCCCCAAGCTCACCGCTTCTGGCACCAATCGAATTGATCAGCTCGCTGGTGCGCCGCATCCGCGGCGTTCCACCACCACCGCCGGAAAAAGCGCCGGATGTCTTCTCCGAAGCCGTTGTCGCGATCAGCGACCTGCTGGAACAGAAATCGGTGCCGATCACACTCAATGACGGCCGTGAAGTGCGTGTACCGCTGGACGGCGTGACCGACGGCCATGTGGTTCGACTGAAGGCGCAGGGCCTGAAATTCCAGGGCATGCAGCGCGGCGATGTCGCGGTCACCATCAAGGTGATGCGGACGGAGAAATTCCTGGTCGACGCCTATGACATTCGCACCGTCCTGCCGATCACCCTGGAAAATGCCGTGCTCGGCTGCGATGTCGAGGTCGAAGGCCCGGAAGGCCCAGATGCGATGGTGAAGGTCACCGTTCCTGCCTGGTCGAATTCGGATCAGGTGATCCGCATCGATGCACTCGGCTTGCCGGACGGAGCCGGCGGACGCGGTGCGCTACTGGTCGAGTTGCGTGTCATGCTGTGGGAAAAGCCGGACGAGAAGGTTACCGACCTGATGCGGCTGATGCGCGAAGGGCTCTATCTGTAACCCCTCCGAGCGGTTGCCGCGCGCGCCGGGATATGGTCCGCGATCATCGTTTGGCCAGCCGGCGCAACCCATGAATGCGTCGACGATCGCGGCCCCTTTTTGTGAAATTCCAGGGCCGAGAATCGTCCGGCCACGCGCACGACACACAGAAAAATCACCACGCCTATTGGCCATAAATGCAGCTTTCACGCTGTGTTATGGCAGTTTTTTGATGAACACACCCTTTGTTACGCTGCCTAACAGTTGATGATCCGGTTCAATCTTGTACGCCGGAACGGCCTATGCCATAGGCAGTTCATCGAAAGTATCAGGGGATCACATCATGGCTCAAGGTTCCGGCCTTATGGCAGGCAAGCGCGGCGTCATCATGGGCGTTGCAAACAATCGCTCCATCGCATGGGGCATTGCCAAAGCCTGTCACGACCAGGGCGCTGAGATCGCCTTTACCTGGCAGGGTGATGCGCTGAAGAAGCGCGTCGAACCCTTGGCGCAGGAACTCGACGCCTTTCTGGCCGGCGACTGCGACGTTACCAATCTCGACAGCATCGACGCCGTCTTCAACAATCTCGAAGCCAAGTGGGGCAAGATCGATTTCGTCGTGCACGCCATCGCATTCTCCGACAAGGACGAACTGACCGGCCGTTACATCGAGACGAGCCGCGAAAATTTCGCCAGGACGATGGATATCTCGGTCTATTCGTTCACCGCCGTTGCTGCGCGCGCCGAAAAGATCATGAATGACGGCGGTTCGCTGCTGACGCTCACCTATTATGGTGCTGAAAAGGTCATGCCGCATTACAACGTCATGGGCGTTGCCAAGGCAGCTCTCGAAGCTTCCGTGCGCTACCTCGCCGTCGACATGGGTGGCCGCGGAATTCGCGTCAATGCGATCTCGGCTGGCCCGATCAAGACGCTGGCCGCCTCCGGCATCGGCGACTTCCGCTATATCCTCAAGTGGAACGAGTATAACTCGCCGCTGAAGCGCAATGTCACAACCGACGAAGTCGGTACATCCGGCATGTATCTTCTGTCGGACCTGTCGACCGGCGTTTCGGGCGAAGTGCATCACGTCGACTGTGGTTACCACACTGTCGGCATGAAGGCCGTCGACGCACCGGACATTTCGGTCGCCAAGGACTAAAACTCAGGGGTCTGACACCGTGCTCATCTATATGATCCGACACGGTCAGACCGACTGGAATGCCGAAGGCCGGATGCAGGGTCAAAAAGACATAGACCTCAATGCAACCGGCCGCGGCCAAGCGATGCGCAATGGCGAAACGCTGGCGCATGTCCTGGGCGACAGCGTCGCCCAGTACGACTTCGTCGCCTCGCCGCTCAGGCGCACGCGCGAAACCATGGAGCGCCTTCGCGCCGAAATGGGTCTGGATCCCCTCGCCTACCGACTGGACGACAGGCTGAAGGAATTGTCCTTCGGCGACTGGGAAGGCTTTACGCTCGCCGAACTGGCGAAGACTTCACCGGAGCGAGTGGAGATGCGGGCGCAGCGCAAATGGGGGTTCATTCCACCCGGCCAGGATGCCGAAAGCTACGAGATCCTGTCCTGGCGAATCGGTGCATGGCTGAACTCCGTCGAACGGCAGACGATCTGCGTCAGCCATGGCGGCGTCATCCGCAGTTGCTTTCGCCTGATCGGCGGCATGGACGAGGATGAGGCCTGCGACATCAATATTCCGCAGGATCGTATTCTGAAGATCGATCGCGATGCCGGCATGATCGGCTGGATGTAAAATACCAGGATTGTTCAAATAGAAAACGGCGGAAACCGGTCCGGGGTCTCCGCCGTCGCGCAATGACCAGTCGCTTTACTGGATGACTTCGAGATCGTCCACGACGCGCTTGCCGTCGACTTCCGTGTAAAACACGATGACCTTCTGTCCACTTTCCAGACCGTCGAAGTTGAACTCTGCCGGCACGGTGTAGGTCTTGCCGTCGTCGAGCACCAGGCTCATGCTGTCGACATTGACCGCCTCGATGGTTGCCTCGACGTCATCACTGCCGGCAAAGGCAGAGAGAGGAGACAAAAAGCTTGCTGTAGCAAGCAAGACAGAAATGACGATGCGCATACGGACCACCCTCGACCAAACGACTAAAAATATATGATGCAAAATAGCCTCCTGAATGTGGCAAAATTCGCCCGCAGATGTGTCCTTTTCGCAAAGATTGTGGACCGTAACGAGGGCAAGGATCAACCCTCCCCAGTTTGTTATTCCAGGATCGTCGGCAATCTCGCACAAGTTTTCACGCGAGACACGGTGGAAGTCAAAAATGGTCAAACGGAACCATGGGTTAGATGCGCCGCTGTTTTGTTGGGGCAAGGCTAAATTAACCCCCCACCTATAGACTTCCCGTAACTTGGAGTGACAGGAATTTTACAGTTGCGTATCTTCGATGCAGGACAGCGCCACGACGGCGAAGGGTGGAGCAAAGGCGTTCTATGGCTCGCCCTGGGTGGCGTGATCAGCACAGTGATCATCGGCGCCGGCGTGTTGATCGACCGTAGTTCCGCGCAGTACGAACAGCAACGCGTCGAACATGAAGTCGCGGATGCCCTGGAGCATGCGCAAGTGTCAATTCGCAACCGGCTGAACATGGATGTCGCCAATGCGATGGCGATTGCCGATGATATCGCGGACGATCCGATGCTGTCGCCGACAGAGCTCAACCGGACGATCAACAAGATCGTCGCACGCGACCCGCACATCACCACGGTCGCCTTCGTGCCGCTGCATGATATCCACCGGATGGCATTCCAGCCGAAGCTGTCGCTCGAGAACAACACGGTGGAACTGAGCATTCCGGTGCCGCCGCCGAGTTGGGAAGCAACGAAGGCATGGAAATTGATGATCGTTTCGTTGGACATCACCAAGATCTTTGATGCTGCCGGGCTTTCGGGTCTTTCCGGCGCCGGCAGTTCCTCTTCCCAAGGCGAATTCGACCACAAGTTTGACCAGCTGCATATGGCGATTGCAACTGCCGGCCCGCAAGGCCGAATACTGTTCGGCACCGCAAGCATCCACGACGAGCAGCCGATCGCCCAGGAATTCAGCCACCACGATCTCTCCTTCGTGCTTTATGGCGCGCCGGTAGAGGGCTGGGATGTGGCAATGAACCGCATCATGCCCATCAGAATGATCGTGCTTGCGACGGTTGCCGCGATGATGGTGCCGGTGCTGCTCGCCCTGTTCCTGCTGCGCGAACGCAATCGCAACATCAGCCGATTGCAGGGTCGTGAGGAACGACTGATCGACCTGTCGCACCGCTTCCAGCTGGCCATGGAAACGTCGAATATCGGCATCTGGGATATCGATCAAGACACCCATGAATTGCACTGGGACGAACGCTCTGCCGGTTTGCATTGCCTTCCCGTCAGCCTGACGGACCAGGAGGATCGCCTGGCCGACTGGTATGCCACCATCCATCCGGATGATGTGCAGAAGGTCGAGCAACAGTTCTTCGACTGCGTGATCGCCGGCACCGAAACCGCCTGGGACGTCACCTACCGGATCGAGCTCTCCGACGGGACCTATCGCTACCTGCGCTCGGCTGGAGCCTGCTCGATCAACGAGCGCGGCATCAAGCGCCTGACGGGCATCGTCTGCGACGTGACAACCGATACGCTGGTGACGCAGTCGCTGAGCCAGGCCAAGGAAACCAGCGACATCAAGAATGCCGAGCTGGAACTGGCGCTCGACGAACTGTCCAGCCGCGAACACGATCTGGCCATGCTGTCGCAAAGGCTCGACCTTGCGCTTGCATCCTACAATTGCGGGATATGGGAAGGCGACCCGGTCACCCGCAATGCCATGTGGGACGAGCGCATGCATCAGCTCTACGGTCTTGCCTATAGCGACCAGCCGGTGACCGAACACCAGTGGATGTCCTGTCTGCATGCCGAAGAGCGACGCGACATTCTGCTGAACACCAAACGGGCGACGACCAACGACCAGACACTCAACACCATTCAGCGCGTTCTGCTGCCGAATGGCGAAACCCGCTTCATTCGCTCGGTCGGCCAGCTCTATATGAACCGCGACGGCAAGAAGAAGCTGTTCGGTATCGCTTTCGACGTGACGGCAGACGCGTTGCTGGCCGAACAGTTGCGCTCGGCCAAGGCCGAAGCCGACATGCGCAATATCGAGCTGGAACTGGCCAAGAACCGCATCGAGTTCAATGCGCTGCATGATCCGCTGACAGCGCTCGCCAACCGCCGCAAGCTCGATCTGGAGCTGGACGCTCTGACACGCAAGGGCGAAACGCAACGGCACAAGTTCGCCATCCTGCATCTCGACCTCGACCGCTTCAAGGAAATCAACGATACGCTCGGCCATGCGGCCGGCGATGCGATGCTGGTGCATGCGTCGCGCGTGCTGATGCGGCATGTGCCGCGCGGCGAGTTGGTGGCGCGCATCGGCGGTGACGAATTCGTCATCCTGATCCGACGGGACGCTTCGATGGACGAACTGGCCGAGCTTTCGACCCGGATCATCGAGGAGATGCGGCAGCCGGTGGATTTCGAAGGCTTCGACTGCCGCTGCGGCGTGTCCATCGGCATCGCCCAGGCGATCGGTCTTATCCCCGATGCACGCAAGGCCCTCATCAACGCGGATATCGCGCTCTACCAGGCCAAGGAAAAGGGGCGCAACTGCTACGAATTCTTCACGCCCGACCTGCAGGCGAACATCATCGCCAAGAAGCGCATGGCCGACGACATGCTGGCCGGGCTTGATCGCGACGAATTCATCGTCTGGTACCAGCCGCAGTTCGAAGCCAACAGCATGCAGCTCTGCGGCGCCGAGGCTCTCGTCCGCTGGCGCCATCCCGATCGCGGCGTGCTTGCTTCCGGCGCATTCCTGAAAGTTGCCGAAGACCTCAACGTCATGGCCCGCATCGACCAACTGGTGTTGCAGACCGCCCTGAAGGACCAGATGCGCTGGACGGCACTCGGTGTGCCGGTGCCGCGCATATCCGTGAATGTCTCATCCAAGCGCCTGCATGACGAAAACCTGATCGAACAGCTGGAAGGCTTGAACGTGCCGGAGGGCTCGATCTGTTTCGAGCTGGTCGAATCCATCTTCCTCGATGACAGCGACACGATCGCGACCAGCAATATCGACCGTATCAAGGCGCTCGGCATCGATATCGAGATCGATGATTTCGGCACCGGCCATACCTCGATCGTCAGCCTTCTGAAGCTGAAGCCGAAGCGGCTGAAGATCGACCGCCAGCTGGTCATGCCGATCACCACCCAGCCGCAGGAACGCAGCCTGGTGCGCTCGATCGTCGAGATCGCCGGCTCGCTCGGTATCGAGACGGTAGCCGAAGGGGTGGAAACCCACGAGCATGCCGCGCTTCTACGCCAGCTCGGCTGCGACTATCTGCAGGGCTATGCGTTTGCCAAGCCGCTGTCCTTCGAGGATTTCAGCCGCTTTGTCACCCGCTTACCACAAAGGCAGGCTTCCTGACGGCAGTTGCCGCATCCACACAGGCCGAACACCTGATTGCCGCGCGGCTTGCGTGGGCAATCTGTTTGAGCCTGTTTGGGTGAAACAAAGAAACGTCCGTCCGCTTTTTGGCCCATCCGGAGAGGAAAAGCGCTTCACACCTTTCCTGAATTTGCTCTATGAGTGACGCCATCCAAGGCCCCAGCCGGCGAGCATGCCTCGCCGGCCAGAATGGAGCGGTTCGTCACTCATGTCGCATAACACCTTCGGTCACCTCTTCCGCGTCACCACCTGGGGCGAAAGCCACGGACCGGCGCTTGGCGCCGTCATCGACGGCTGCCCTCCGGGTATCCGCTTCCGGCAGGAAGACCTGCAGATCTTCATGGACAAGCGCAAACCCGGCCAGTCGCGTTTCGTCACCCAGCGGCGCGAGGACGACATCGTCAAGGTTCTGTCCGGCGTAATGCCGCAGGAAGACGGTTCGATGATCACCACCGGCACGCCGGTGTCGCTCTTTATCGAAAACACCGACCAGCGCTCGAAGGATTATGGCGATATCGCCAAGCGTTATCGTCCGGGCCATGCCGACTTCACCTATGACCTGAAATACGGCATCCGCGACTATCGCGGTGGCGGGCGCTCGTCTGCCCGCGAGACGGCGGCGCGCGTGGCTGCCGGCGCTCTGGCGCGGCTTGCCATGCCGAATGTGACGATCCGCGGCGCGCTGGTGCAGATCGGCCGCCACAAGGTCAACCGCGACAACTGGGACTGGGCCCAGGTCGACCAGAACCCGTTCTTCTGCCCTGATGCCGCGATCGTTCCCGTCTGGGAAAGCTATCTCGACGAAATCCGCAAGTCAGGCTCCTCCGTCGGCGCGGTCGTCGAAGTGATCGCCGAAGGCGTACCGGCCGGGATCGGCGCACCGGTCTATGGCAAGATCGACCAGGATATCGCCGCCAATCTGATGTCGATCAACGCCGTCAAGGGCGTGGAGATCGGCAATGGCTTCGGGGCCGCTGAAATCACCGGCGAGGAAAACGCCGACGAGATGCGGATCGGGCCGGACGGCAAGCCGGTGTTTCTCTCCAACCATGCCGGCGGCGTGCTCGGCGGGATCGCCACGGGCGAGCCGCTGGTCGCGCGCTTTGCCATCAAGCCGACCTCGTCGATCCTGACCGAACGTCGCTCGATCGATTCCGACGGCAATGAGGTGGATGTGCGGACCAAGGGCCGCCACGACCCCTGTGTCGGGATCCGTGCCGTGCCTGTCGGTGAGGCGATGCTCGCCTGCACCATTCTCGACCATATTCTGAGGGATCGCGGCCAGACCGGCCGCCTGAAGTGAGGTTCTGCCATGAGCTATGACCAGAAGCGTGTCGTTGACGCCATCCGTGCCTTCGAAGCCGGCGAGATCGTCGTCGTCATGGACGATGACGGCCGCGAGAACGAAGGCGATCTGATCGTCGCGGCCGTGCATTGCACGCCGGAAAAGATGGCTTTCATCGTACGCCATACCTCGGGCATCGTCTGTGCACCGATGCCGAAAGAGGAGGCCAAACGGCTGAACCTTTCGGCCATGGTCGCCGACAATGACAGCGCCCATACCACGGCGTTCACCGTCTCCGTCGACTTCAAGCACGGTACCTCGACCGGAATTTCGGCCGATGATCGGACACTTACCGTGCGCAATCTCGCCAACCCGAATGTCGGCGCTACCGATTTCGTCCGGCCCGGCCATATCTTCCCGCTGGTCGCGCGCGAAGGCGGCGTGCTGATGCGTTCCGGCCATACGGAAGCCGCGGTCGATCTGTGCAAGCTGGCGAACCTGCCGCTGATCGGTGTGATTTCCGAACTGGTCAATGACAACGGCACGGTCATGCGCGGTCCGCAGGTTGCGTCCTTTGCCGAGGAACATGGTCTGAAGCAAGTGTCGGTTGCCGACCTGATCGCCTATCGCCAGCGCAAGGAAACGCTGATCCAGCTGCATTCGAGCTTCGATATCCAGACACCCTATGGCACGGCCAAGGGCCACAGCTACTCGCTGCCCTGGGATCCGATGCAGCATCTGGCCGTGGTGTTCGGCGACATCCGCGATGGCGAAGACATTCCGGTGCGCCTGCATCTCGAGCATGTCGGCGCCGACGTTTTCGGCAACAACCGGCAGATTGACGGCGTCATGAAGAAGATCGCCGAGAAGGGCCGCGGCGTCATCGTCTATCTGCGCGAGGGCTCGGTCGGCGTCGGTGTCTCGACCACCGCACGCACCGGCAAGCTCGACCGGGAAGCCCATAGCGAAGCCCAGGTGCGCGAGAGTGAATGGCTGGAAATCGGACTCGGCGCGCAGATCCTGAAAGATCTCGGCGTCACCTCGATCAGGCTGATGTCCTCACGCGAGCGCCACTATGTCGGCCTCGAAGGCTTCGGCATCAAAATCTCGGCGACCGAGATCGTCTGAGGCATCACCTACCGCGGACCTGTGGCCGACCCTCCCCTCAAGGGGAGGGTGGAGAGGCGATCGGGCCTTCGGTGGCCGGAGCCGGCTTGCCGGACCAGACCAGCCGGTAGACATCGCCCTGGCGGACGGACTGTACCGCCGCCGGGCGCAGGACCGCAAAACAGGTGCCGCCCGGGTGTCGGACTGAAGGATAGACGATGCCGTTGGCCCCTGCCCTGCGCGCATCTTCGGCGAGCGCATTGCCGAGGGGATAGCCACGCGCCTTGTCCGGATCGAGTGCGCCATGTTCTGTCTCCGCGCGCATATCGAGGAAATCACCCGACAGGCTGCAGAACATCTCGGCATATTCGACCACGGCGTTAAAATCCCCGGCCCTGGCGAGGAAATCCGTCATGTGAAAGATGATTTCGGCCAGGCAGGTTTCGACGGCCAGCGCCGAATACCAGGCACCACGGTCGCCTCCGTTGAAGCGGTTGGGCTCGCGCGGCTTGGCATAGGCAAAGCAGGCATTGATGAAATGTGCATGCGGCACGTCATAGACCAGTTCATTGGATGCCAGCCCCGATATGCCGCGCGTCTCCGCCACGATCCTGTTGCTGGTGGCGGCCTCGATCTCGGCCAGTTCGGCCAGTTCATCGGCAGTATCAACCAGCGACACAAGCACGGCCTGGCGCAGGCGCGCGGTCGACACCAGCCGCACCGTCTTCGGATAGGCGATCGTGACGATCGGCACGCCGTCGAGCGTCAATCAAAGGCCTCCGCGCACGGCGTCGACATAGCGGCGAACGTCGAGCATATGGGGTATGCCACCCTCGATCATGGCGGCGATAGGCGAGCGGCGGTCAAACAGCGGGCCCGTATTCTCCAGCGACAGCCAGCGGTCGGCCATGTTGTCGGCAAACAGCAGGTGCAGGCCCTTGTAGAGACCTGTCAGGGCGGAAATGCGGGTCATCTGGTCCTGGCTGAGCGTCTTTTCCGCGGTTTCAGGCTTCAACCGCTCCCAGGTGCTGACGGAGACACCGAGAAGAGCTGCCGCCTGCTGGCTGGTCAGATCCCAATGAGCGACGATGCGTCGGTAGGCCTTCAGGGCCGTCTTCGACAGGCGGTCGCGATCGGCCTCGGTTGCAAAGCCCTGCGGCCTTGCTGCTGTCTTTGCCTGCGTCCGGTCGAACATTTCCAGCATCAGAGCATCCTCCGTCAAATGACAGGTAATATATACGTCACTTGATGGATTTTACAAGGATTACCGCGAACCGATCGTCATGGCCATACCGACGGAACGTGGTGCGGTCTCGGCAAAGCCGAACTGTTCGTAGAGTTTGTTCGCCGGAACATCGGCGATCAAGCTGACATAGGCGGTGGCCGGCAAATTTGCCTTCATGTAATCGGTGAGGGCTGCCATGATGCGCTTGCCGAGCCCCTTGCCCTGATGGTCGGGGAGGACCGCGATATCGGTGACCTGATAGAAGCAGCCGCCATCGCCGATGATGCGGCCCATGCCGACGATCTCTTCGCCCTGCATCAGTGAGACGGCGAAGATCGAGCCGGCCAATCCGCGGTTTGCTGCTTCCTCGGAAAACGGGCTGAGGCCTGCTTGCTGTCGCAGGCGGAGATAGTCTTTTACAGTGGGCGTGACGGGTTCGATGCGATAGGCGTCAGACGTGGCAGACATTGCGATACATTTTCCTGCTTGCGGTGGGGAGCAATTGGTGGGCACGACCGGTGGTCGAGAGCGCCGGCGCTAGCCGAGCCAGCCATCGCGCAGGCTGACCTGCTCGACGCCAGAGAAGCGCGCAAGGCGTCCCAGTTCCGCTTGTAGTTTCTCAAGTCGGCCGGCAGAAGGCTTCACACCCGGTTCCAGCCACAGGCGCTTGACGTCGAGCACACCCGCCTTGCGGTCGGCCTTCATGTCGATGCGGCCGATCAGGCGGTCTCCCTCCAGCAGCGGGAAGACATAGTAGCCGTACTGGCGCTTGGGCTCGGGCACAAACACCTCGATACGGTAGAAGAAGCCGAACAGGCGTTCGGTGCGATTGCGGTCGCGGATCAGCGGATCGAAGGGGCTGAGCACGCGGATGCGGGCCGGCGGCTCCGGTGCATCCAGCAGGGTGGAAAGCCCCTCGATGAAGGCGAAGGACAGACGCGGCTTGCCCTCCATCGTCTCGATGAGCACCTCATCCAGTTCCTCACGATGGGCTGATATCCAGGCCTTGGCCTCATCCGGCGTGATAATGTCGAAGAAGGCGGCGATCTCACCCGACGTGGCAAAGCCGAGGCGGGTCAGGGCTGACCGGCAGGCCCAGTCGACGAAGCTGTCGTGATCGACTTCACTGGCATGGTGCTCGCCCGGGATCACCCGCTCGGACAGGTCATAAACTTTCTGGAAGTTTTCCCGCCTGGCGATCGACAGCTTGCCGGTGTGCCAGAGGAATTCCAGCGCCGTCTTGTTGGGATGCCAGTTCCACCAGCCGCCGGATTTATGGTCTTCGGCCTTGACGTCGCGCGACAGGATCGGTCCACCGGACCGGATCCTCTCGTAGGTCTCCTCGAAGGCCTGGTCGAAGCCCTCACCCTGCCATTTGCGCCAGTTTTCCAGGATCTTCGCCTCGCGGCGGCGGAAGCGGTGTTTCCAGTAGGGAAAGAAGGCAGACGGGATGATCGAGGCGTCATGCGTCCAGTGCTCGAACAGGGAGCGGTCCTTTTCCAGCAGATGCGACAGGTCCTCGCGCCGGTAGGTCTGGCTGCGGGAAAACAGGATCTGGTGATGGGCCCGCTCGACGACCTGAATGCTGTCGACCTGGACGAAACCCAGGTCATGGATCAATGCGTAGAGGCCATCGCGCCCCAGCGCCTTGTGCGGCGGACGCGACAGCCCCTGCCGCTCGAGGAAGATACGTCGCGCCTGCGGATTTGAGATTTGAATCGCCATGGGAATAGGCTAGCGGATGTTCGTGGTTTGTTCAATCGACGAATTTCCCCTATTTTCAACTCGCACTGCGAAGCGATACAACCGGAGGATTAAGACACTCGACGGACGACACGAAGGAACGCAGGTTGAGCGATCCCAGAGACTGGCCCCGTTTCCGACCTTTGATCCTGGGGGAGCTTCCGGTCCACCAATTGAGAAGCTTTGGCCTCCACTTGACCAAAGGCTTCGTTACCTTCTCTATCCCAGCCCAAAAACACGCATTCAGATCACACCCGGACAGCTTTATGTCATGCGTGCCGTATCTCTCACAGGCCGTCACGGATCCAACCCATGTGGGCCAATCGCCGAAGCATGCCGGCGACGGTTTCGAACTCGTCAGGGAGATCAACCAGGCTGGACTCATCGTTCTGGTGGCCGTGCTGATCAAGCCCACGGGACAGGGCATCTACATGGTAAAGTCCACCTATCCGATAGACCGCGACAAACTTGCCAACCGATTGCGAAAGGGACATCTGATCCGCACCAAATGAAAAACCCCGCGCGAGCGGGGTTTTCATTTCCGCCGGGGTGCCAAATCCCGGATCTCTTCGCCTTGCGGCTACTGACCCTTGCGGGTGCGTGGGTAGGCCGTTCCCACCTCGAAACTTCTACGTAAATATGGAGCGGAGAAGCGGTTTTGTCAACGAAGCGGCCATCGGTGGCGCCTAAGCGAGCCATTCCCCTCATCGCACCGAGGGTCTATAGAACCGGCACACTTCAGGAGACGTCCGCCTTGCATATCCGTTTCGACCAGACCGAACTCCGCCACGGCGAACATTCAGCGCTGAAGCCGCTTACGCTTGTGTTGTCCGAGCCGCGGATCGGCGTGATCGGCCTCAACGGCTCGGGCAAGACCAGTTTCGCCCGGCTGATCAACGGCCTTGCCAAGCCGACATCCGGGACCGTCACGCTGGACGGTCTGGATACGGTGAAGGACGAGCGGGAGGTAATGGCGAAGGCCGGCTTCATCTTTCAGAACCCGGCCAACCAGATCATCCTGCCGATCATCCGCGACGACATCGCCATGGGGCCGAAAAGCCGGGGTCTGAAGGGGCCAGCGCTTGAGGCCGCGGTCGACCGCGTGCTGGACCGTTTCGGGATCACCCATTTGGCCAGCCGAAGACCGCATGAACTGTCGGGCGGTGAACTGCAACTGGCAGCACTGGCCGCAGTCGTGGTCACCGCGCCGGAACTGATCCTGTTCGACGAGCCGACCAACCAGCTCGACCTGAAGAACCGGGCGATGGTCAAAGCAGCGATCGAGGGGCTGGCCCAGCAGGCGATCGTCATCACCCACGACCTCGAGCTGATCCGCGACTATCCGCGCGTGCTCGTCTTCCACGAAGGGGCACTCGCCTTTGATGGGCAGGGTCACGAGGCCGTTGCGCGCTACGTGGAGATTGCAGGCGCATGAGGAGCCTCTATCACGACGGCCGCACAGTGATGCACCGCCTGCCAGCGGGTGCCAAGCTCGCGGGCCTGACGGTCTTCGCCGTCCTCCTCTTCCTGACGCGCTCGATCCCGCTGCTGACGTTTGCCACGCTGGCGACCGGTACGATCTATCTGGGGCTCGGCCAGCCGCTGCGGGTCGCGATCCGCCCGCTGGTCCCGATCCTTGCCACCATTCTCGCCGTCGTCGGCCTACATCTTCTGTTCAACGGCGTCGAGGAGGCGAGCGTGACCGGCCTTCGCCTGACGGCGCTGATGCTGCTGGCCGCAAGCGTCACGGCGACGACGAGCATTTCGGACTTCATCGCGGTGATCACCCGGGCGGCGATGCCGCTGGAGCGGCTGGGGCTGCTGAAGGCCGCCGATATCGGCCTTGCAGTCGGGCTGGTCGTGCGCTTTGTTCCGGAAATCATCACGCGCTATGATGCGATCCGCGAGGCACACCGCGCCCGCGGGTTGACGCCGAAGGCCGGCACGGTCATCGCGCCGCTGATCATCGCGACGCTGAAGGATGCGGACAGCATCGCCGCCGCCATTGACGCGCGCGGCATTCGCGGGCAGTGAAGCTGGATCATGTTTATCAGGGGGATCTCATGAAGACACGCGACCTCGTACTTATCGCCTTGTTTGCCGCCATCATCGTGGCACTTGGCGCCGTGCCGCCGATCACGCTCGGTTTCATTCCGGTGCCGATCACCGCACAGTCGCTCGGCGTCATGCTGGCCGGCGTGGTTCTCGGTGCAAGGCGCGGTGTGCTTGCGGTGGCACTGGTTATCCTGCTTGTCGCAATCGGCCTGCCGGTGCTGTCCGGCGGACGCGGTGGTCTCGGTGTCTTCGCCGGCCCGACCGTCGGCTTCCTGCTCGGCTGGCTGCCGGCCGCCTATGTCACCGGCCGGATCGCTGAAGGTTTTGCCGGCTACACGTTCGCGGCGACCAAGCAGACGCTCGGCTTCATCGCAGCGGCCGCCATCGGCGGGGTTTTGGTCCTCTATCTGTTCGGCATCGGCTATCTCGCCTTCGGCGCCGGCCTCGGGCTGGAAAAGGCATTGTACGGCTCGATGGCCTTCATCCCGGGCGACCTGCTCAAGGCCGTCGTCGCCGGCCTTGCCGGCCGCGCCGTAATGGTCGGTTATCCGATCCTGCACCGGAGCGCGTGAGCAGATTGATCAGAATGCCAGCCCAACGGCATTGGCACAGTTGGAGCGCGGGTGTTGAGTGACAGGCTGGACATCAGCGAGACCCTGGTTCGCGCACTGATCGCTGACCAGTTTCCACAATGGGCGGGACTACCGGTTCGAAAGGTGGTGCCCGGCGGCTGGGACAACCAGACCTTCCGGCTCGGCGAAACGATGTCGGTGCGGTTGCCCAGCGCCGGGAGCTATGCGGCGCAGGTGACGAAGGAACAACGGATCCTTCCCATGCTGGCGCCGCAGCTTTCCCTGCCGATCCCGACCCCGCTGGCAATGGGAGAAGCGTCGCCACACTATGCCTTTCCCTTTGGCATTTATGGCTGGATCACAGGCGAGCCGGCCACGACGGCAGCGGTCTCGGACATGTTCGGATTTGCCGACCGGCTTGCCGGCTTCATCCAATCCCTGCATCGGGCCGAGACGGCGGGCGGCCCGCCGGCCGGTCAGCACAATTTCCACCGCGGCGGCGACCTGGGCATCTACAGCGCCGAGACCGTTGCGGCGATCGCCGAACTTGGCGACGAGATTGATGGCAATGTCGCGACCGCGATCTGGAATGAGGCACTTTCCAGCCATTGGGAGCGGCCACCGGTCTGGGTTCACGGCGACATCGCGCCGGGCAATCTGCTGGTGGCAGGCGGGCAGCTTGCCGCCGTGATCGACTTCGGTACGGCCGCCATCGGTGATCCAGCCTGCGATCTGGTCATTACCTGGACCTTCCTCGATGGCGAAGCGAGAGCGCGATTTCGCACCGCTTTGCCACTTGATGCGGCGACATGGCAGCGTGCAAGAGGCTGGGCTCTGTGGAAGGCATTGATCACAACGGTTGACATGCGCCGTAGCGGATCGCCCGCACTGGACGAGCAGCGTCGAGTTCTCGCCGTCATCCTGCGCAAAACGCTCTGAAAAACTACCTCAGATAGCGATACAGCCAGTCGCGCGTGTCTTCAGGAAGCGCCACCGGCTCAGTGGTCTCGGGATCCCGCGCCGTCCAGATCACGTCGACCTCGGCTGCCGTCTGGCCGTCCTTGTCGAACAGGACCTCGAAGCCGAGCGACTTGCCGCCGATCTTGTCGATCTTGACGGTGAGCGTGACCTTGTCTTCGAAGCGCAGGGGAAAGAAAAGCCGCAGTTCGAGCTTGGACACAGTATAGTTCGGCTCGTCTTCCAGTGGCGGGCGATAGCGCCAGAAATGCGTCAGCGCGGCCTCGGCATGGGTCACATAGGCGGCCGCCTGCATCTCGCCGGACATGCCAATGTCGCGATAGGGGATTGTGAGTTGGCTCACCTCGACCCGTTCGATCTCATTCATGAAGAAGGCCTGTCTTTCCATGGCTTTGGCGCATTTAACGGCATTGGCTAAAAGATAACAAGGCCGACCGCCAAGCGTCGCGAAACAGGGTAAACCGCGAAGCGGATGCCGAATACTGTAAAAACGCCGGTCTGTGGTGGAAGATGACCCACGGGCGCGTTATGTACAGGCGCGATCGAGGAAAAATGCCATGACCACACATCTCTATGAGAATCCGCTGTTTCTCGAGCACAATACGCCACCCGGCCACCCGGAGCGGGCCGACCGGCTGCGCTCGTTGAACATCGCGCTGGAGCATCCGAATTTCGAGCGTCTGGTGCGGATCGAGGCGAAGCAGGCCAACGAAGATGCGGTGACGCTGGCGCATCCGGAGGAGCATCTGTTTGCAGTGATGCGCCAGATCCCGGAGGAAGACGGCGAGATCAACCAGATCGAGGCCGACACCTATGCCTCGCCGAAAAGCCTGCAAGTTGCTCTGACGGCAATCGGCGGCGCACTATCGGCCGTCGACGACGTGATGACCGGCAAGGCCGACAATGCCTTTGTCGCCGGACGGCCACCTGGCCATCATGCCGAGAAGTCGAAGGCCATGGGCTTTTGCCTGTTCAACACGGTGGCGATCGCCGCCCGTCATGCGCAGAAGGTCTATGGCGTCGAGCGTGTCGCGATCGTCGACTGGGACGTGCATCACGGCAATGGCACGCAGGACATTTTCTGGGACGATCCGTCCGTGCTGTTCTGCTCGACGCACCAGATGCCGCTTTATCCCGGCACCGGCGCCAAGGACGAGACGGGCACGAAGAACAATATCGTCAACGCACCGCTTTCGCCGAATGTTGGCTCCGACCACTTTCGCGAGGCGTTCAAGTCGCGCGTGCTGACGGCACTGCATGATTTTTCACCGGACCTGATCCTGATCTCGGCCGGCTTCGACGCGCATCACCGCGATCCCTTAGCGCAGATCAACCTGGTCGGCGAGGATTTCGACTGGGCGACCGGGCGCCTGCTCGAAGTTGCCGATCGCTTTGCCAAGAACCGGGTCGTCAGCCTGCTTGAAGGCGGCTATGATCTCGAGGGTCTGGCCGAATCGGCCGGCCTGCATATCGCTAGACTGATGAAGGGTTGAGTATGTCCGACACCGCCGCCCCCGCCGACCTGACCGGCTATTCCTTCGAAAAGGCCGTGGCCGAACTCGAAAGCATCGTGGCGCGGCTGGAGCGCGGCGACGTGGCGCTGGACGAATCCATCGCCATCTACGAGCGTGGCGAGCTGCTGAAGAAACATTGCGAGACGCTTCTCTCGGCGGCCGAAAACCGGATCGAGAAAATCCGCCTCGACCGCGCCGGCAAGCCGGCCGGCGTCGAGCCGCTCGACGGGCAGTGAGCTTATCTCACGGCTCCTGCTGAAGCGGACAACCGTTGCCTAACTTATGTTGATCACTGTGCGGATTTCATCGTATCCCGCAGTCAGCGTCAGCCCATCACGATTGATCAGACCGGCCGCGGTCAGAATCTCGACGTCCTCATGCACCCGGCGGTAATCGCGCTTGAGGCTACGGGCCAAGGCCGCAACGCTATCCTGGGGATGGCGGTGAAGATACCGCAACAACTCAAGGCGCTTGCCCGTCATGGTACGGGTAAAGGCCTCCCAGTCGACAAATGTCAGGTGCTCTTCCGAAACCGGATCTCCCGCCTCGGCGCGATGCCATGCGTCGATAAAACGACTAGCAGCCTGGTCGAAGGAGCCGCCGACGTGGATATTGATATCCTTGCTCATATTGTTTCACCTCTGGCCAATTCGACATCGCTTCTGAAGTCTGTGAGCAATCGCTCCACGGAGACAAATCGGTATGCCTCCTCACGTGGTCCATAATGTCTATGGTCACCTTTACCGCGCTCGTTATCGTACAAGACGATGCGCTCGCCGGGCCGACCATAGAACAGCGAGTATTTCAGGAAATGCCGCGACGGTGGGACAGGCATGGGAACCTGCCAGACGGTCATCTCGAGAATGGCTCCATCGTTGTAGATGATACGTTCACGAAAGAGCAGCTCGGCCTTCATATCGTCAATATGACATTCAACGCCATAGGCGTCAATCAATCGTAGACACCGCAAGTTCCCCAAAAATTGGACGCTGCGTCACAGCTTCCATCCGCGCAGCGCACTGTGCGCGGCGGCAATCCCGGATTACAGTGGCGCCACGATAAACCGGAGACTTGCGCCCATGTCCTTCTTTCCCGGCAATGACCCCGTTCCCGGCGATACGTTCGCCTGCGATGCCATCGAGCATCTGATCATCCCGCGCTCCAGCGATATCGGCAACTTTTCGGTGCGCCGGGCGCTGCCATCGGCGAAGCGGCGGCTGGTCGGGCCGTTCATCTTCTTCGACCGCATGGGCCCGGCGGTGCTCAAGGCCGGCGATGCGATGGATGTCAGGCCGCACCCCCATATCGGGCTGTCGACCGTCACCTATCTGTTCGACGGCGAGATCAAGCATCGCGACAGCCTCGGCACCGAACTGGTGATCGCGCCGGGTGACATCAACCTGATGACGGCCGGGCGCGGCATCGTGCATTCGGAGCGCACGCCGGAAAACCTGCGCGGCCACCCTTTGTCGATTTCCGGCCTGCAGACATGGCTGGCGCTGCCGGAGCGGATGGAGGAAATCGATCCGGCGTTTGCCCATACGGCCAAGACCGAGTTGCCACTTTTTAACGCCGGGGGCGCAGCCGGTCGGGTGGTGATCGGATCGATGGGCGGCATAACGTCGCCGGTCGCATCGTTTTCCGAGACGCTTTATGTGGACCTGACCCTGCAGCCACATGCCCGTTTCCCTTTCGATGCGACGCAGGAAGAGCGGGCGCTCTACGTGCTGGAGGGCGAGATCGAGATCGCCGGCGACCGGTTTGCCGCCGATCAATTGCTGGTTTTCCGGGCTGGCGACCCCATCACGCTGGTCGGTGGCGCCCAGGGCTGCCATGTCATGCTGTTCGGTGGTGCTGCGATGGATTCGAAGAAATTCATCTGGTGGAACTTCGTCTCCTCCTCGAAGGAACGCATAGAACAGGCCAAGGAAGAGTGGAGAACCGGGCGCTTCGACATCGTTCCGGGCGACGAAGAGGAGTTTGTGCCTTTGCCGGACGGTCGTTGATGTCTATATAACTGGTTGGTGCCGTCGATTTGCCCTGATCCTGCGAGGATGGTATCGCGCACCCAACGACGACTAGAAGAGGCATGAGCCCGTGACATCCCTGCCCGACACACCCCTTCTCGACAAGGTCAAGCTGCCTGCCGACTTGCGGACCATCGAAGATCGTGATCTGCCGCAGTTCGCCCGCGAGCTGCGCGACGAGATGATCGATGCCGTCTCCAAGACCGGAGGCCACCTGGGTGCGGGACTTGGCGTGGTCGAACTGACCATCGCCATCCACAAGGTGTTCAACACGCCGGACGACCGGCTGATCTTCGATGTCGGCCACCAATGCTATCCACACAAGATCCTCACCGGGCGCCGTGATCGGATCCGGACGCTGCGTCAGGAAGATGGCCTTTCCGGCTTCACCAAGCGCGCCGAGAGCGAATACGACCCCTTTGGTGCGGCCCATTCGTCGACGTCGATCTCTGCCGGTCTCGGCATGGCGGTTGCGGCCGAACTCTCGAACTCCGATCGCAAAGTGATCGCAGTGATCGGCGATGGTGCGATGTCGGCCGGCATGGCCTATGAGGCGCTGAACAATGCCGGTGCGCTCGACGCCCGGCTGATCGTCATCCTCAATGACAACGACATGTCGATCGCGCCGCCGACCGGCGCGATGAGTGCCTATCTGGCGCGTCTCGCCTCCGGCCGGACCTATATGGGCATCCGCGATATCGGCAAGAAGCTGACGGCCTATCTCGGCAAGAATATCGACCGGGCGATTACCCGTGCCGTCGAACATGCGCGCGGCTATGTGACCGGCGGAACGATGTTCGAGGAGATGGGATTCTACCATATCGGCCCGATCGACGGCCATTCCTTCGAGCATCTTTTGCCCGTGCTGCGCAATGTGCGCGACAATGGCAAGGGTCCGGTGCTGATCCATGTGGTGACGCAGAAGGGCAAGGGTTATGCGCCGGCGGAAGCGGCCGCCGACAAGTATCACGGCGTCAACAAGTTCGACGTGATCACCGGGACGCAGGCGAAGGCCAAGCCGAATGCGCCGAGCTACACCGCCGTATTCGGCGATGCGCTGGTGCAGGAAGCCACGCTTGACGAAAAAATCGTCGGCATCACCGCCGCCATGCCGTCCGGCACAGGCCTCGACAAGCTGCAGGAACTCTTTCCCAAGCGCACCTTCGATGTCGGCATTGCCGAGCAGCATGCCGTGACCTTTGCCGCCGGTCTGGCGTCGGAAGGTTTCAAGCCGTTCTGCGCGCTTTATTCCACCTTCCTGCAGCGCGGCTACGACCAGGTCGTGCATGACGTGGCGATCCAGGGTCTGCCGGTCCGCTTCCCGATCGATCGCGCCGGCTTTGTCGGCGCCGATGGACCGACACATGCCGGTTCCTTCGACACCGGTTTCCTCGCATCCCTGCCCGGCTTTGTGGTGATGGCAGCCGCCGACGAGGCGGAGCTGAAGCACATGGTGCGCACGGCCGCGGCCTATGACGATGGTCCGATCTCGTTCCGCTATCCGCGTGGCGAAGGTGTGGGCGTTGCCCTGCCGGAACGCGGCGAAATCCTCGAGATCGGCCGCGGCCGGATCGTCAAGGAAGGCACCAAGGTGGCGCTTCTGTCCTTCGGCACGCGTCTGGCCGACTGCCTGCTGGCTGCCGAAGATCTCGACGCGGCCGGACTGTCGACGACCGTGGCGGATGCGCGCTTTGCCAAGCCGCTCGATGTCGACCTGATCCGTCGCCTCGCCCGCGAACATGCTGTGCTGGTGACTGTCGAGGAAGGCGCCGTCGGCGGCTTCGGTAGTCAGGTCGTGCATCTACTGGTCAATGAAGGCCTGCTCGACGGCGGCCTGAAGATGCGTTCGCTGGTCCTGCCGGACTACTGGATGGATCAGGCCAAGCCGGAGGTGATGTATGCCAAGGCCGGCCTCGATGCCGCCGGCATTCTCAAGACCGTGTTTGCAGCACTCGGCGAAACCCGAGCCGGGGTCAATGCCGCGGGATGATGTAGCCCCGTTCGCTGGAACTTGGCGGATACCCCTCTCCTGCTGGACTTCCCCTGCCCGCCCGGATATTGAGGCGAGGATGAGCCGGCGCTCAAGGGCGCCCCGGAGGTCACCATGCACACATTGACGACAGCGGAGGACTTCGCACCCGATTGGGCGGCGATTGGCGTCGTCATCCTGGGGGTTACTGCCTTTGCCGTCGGCCAGGGCCTGACCTATCCGTTGATTGCCCTGATCCTCGAAAGCCGCGGCGTGTCCTCGACGATGTCCGGACTGAATGCCTCGGTGTTTGCGCTCGGGCTTGCGTCCTCGACACTGATGATCGGCCCGCTGACGCGCAGGATGCGCGGCGATAGGCTGATCATCGCCTCGCTCTGCGGCGTGTCGGTCGCGCTTGCGACCTTTTCCGTCTTCGACCAGCTGTGGGTGTGGTTTGCCGCGCGCTTCCTGCTCGGCTTCTGCACCAGCATCATCTACACGGTCAGCGAAGCGTGGCTGAATACCGCCTGTCCAGACCGGATACGCGGGCGGGTGTCGGGGGCCTATAGCGCCGGCATGTGTGCCGGCTTTGCCGCCGGGCCGCTGGCCATTCCGCTGATCGGCATCGAAGGCGGCTTCGCGTTCGCGCTGACCGCCGCCTATGTCGCGCTGGTCGCCTTCGCCTCCGTCATGCTCGGACGGTATGCCAAGACAAAGCCGGAGGCGTCTGAAGCCGGCGGGCTCATGACCTTCGTCAAGCTTGCCCCGATCCTGACGCTGATGGTACTCGCCTTCGGCTTTTCGGACATCGCCGCGATCTCGATGATCCCGCTCTATTTCGTCGAGCGTGGCTATTCGACCAATTTCGCCGCCTTCGTCGTCACCATGGTCGCCCTGCCGACAGCGATTGCGCAGCCGTTCGTCGGCTGGCTGCTCGACCGGGTGTCGCGGCCGGTGGTGGCGGTTTCCGGTTCGCTGCTTGCCGCACTCGCCTTTCTGGCCCTGCCGCTGATGACATCGCAGATCGGATTGCTCATTGCGGTCTCCATTCTCGGCGCAGCAAGCTTCTCGCTCTATACCGCCAGCCTGACGCTTCTGGGCGAACGCTTTCGCGGTGGCTTGCTGGTGTCGGGCAGCGCCGTCTTTGCCCTGTCCTACGCGATCGGCAGCGCCTTCGGTTCCGGCGCCACGGGTGCCACGATGGATCTTGTCTCGGTCGATGCGGGACCGATCTTCACCGGCCTTTTGATGCTGGTCTTCACCTTCGTTTTTGCGGTCAACCTGCTGCGCATCCGGCAGCGGAACTGAGGCGAGGCTGATGCTTGAAACCTCGCCCCCGGAGATCTTCGACTGTCAGAGCTGCGGCGCCTGCTGCGCCTACTCGGCGGACTGGCCGCGCTTTTCGCTGGAAAGCGACGAGGAGCTTGCCGCCATTCCCGAGGCGATGATCGCCAAGGACGAAAGCGGGATGAAATTCGAGAACGGCCGCTGCTGCGCGCTCACCGGCGAAGTCGGCAAACATGTCGGCTGTTCCGTCTATGCGGTGCGGCCGCATGTCTGTCGGACCTGCATGCCGGGCGACGAGGAATGCAAGATCGCCCGCGCCGAATTCGGCTTCAGCCTGAACGGGCTGCCGGAACCCGACGTCTATTTCAAATAGGCTTCAGGCTTCTCACGGGATCGTGACGCCGAGCTTTTCCGCCGGGATTTCACTGCCGATCTGGGCCGTCTTGTCCTGCTTGTCGTAGACGCAGAGATAGCTGACCGTAGCATCCGCACCGGCGGCCTTGCCGTTCAGGATCGCCACTCCATAGCTCTCGGTGCCAAACGGATCGACAACAATCTTCGGCTTTTCGAGACTGCCTTCGGCCGCCTTCAGGCATTTGGCGGAGACATCTTTGGCGAAGTCCGCCCAGGCGGTATCGGACGACGCATAAGCCGCAGTGGACGTTGCAAAAGCCATTGCGAAAACAAGCGTGAAGCGTGACATGCCATATCCCTTCGGAAGAAAATTCGAGCGGCGTGATTCCGGCTAAACCATTGCCGCAAAAGATGGCAGCGAAGAGACAAATCTTTCCCTTCGCGTACTGATTTTAACGGATCTGCGGTTGCCTCACCCCTGTTCCGCACCTATGTTCCCGTCACCTGCCAAAACGCAATCTTTTGCCAAGAGGAGATACCACCATGGCCTTCGAATTGCCCGCCCTTCCCTATGCCTACGACTCGCTCGGCCCGTTCATGTCGGCTGAAACCCTCGAGTTTCACCACGACAAGCACCACATGGCCTATGTCACCAACGGCAACAACCTCTTGAAGGATTCGGGCCTGGAAGGCCTGTCGCTGGAAGAAGTCGTCAAGCAGTCCTATGGCAAGAATGCCGGCCTGTTCAACAATGCCGGCCAGCACTACAACCACATCCACTTCTGGAACTGGATGAAGAAGGATGGCGGCGGCAAGAGCCTGCCGGGCAAGCTGCAGGCTGCAATCGATAGCGACCTCGGCGGCTATGACAAGTTCAAGGCCGATTTCATTGCCGCTGGCACGACACAGTTCGGCTCCGGCTGGGCCTGGCTCTCGGTCAAGGACGGCAAGCTGGAAATCTCCAAGACGCCGAACGGCGAAAACCCGCTGGTTCACGGCGCTTCGCCGATCCTCGGCGTCGATGTCTGGGAACACTCCTACTACATCGACTACCGCAATGCCCGTCCGAAGTATCTCGAAGCCTTCGTCGACAGCCTGATCAACTGGGATTACGTCCTGGAAATGTACGAGTCTGCCTCGAAGTAATTCGGCAGATATCGGTCATGCAGATGAGCCCGGCACGGAAACGTGTCGGGCTTTTGCGTGCCTGCCGGCGATGGACGGCCGCGGTCGATGGAACAATTGCACGGTACTGGCGTTTCCTCTTCGAAATCCGAAACAACCGTGAAAGGATCTACCGTGGCCACGAATTCAGCTCTTCAGGCAGAACTGCGCGAATTGCGCGATCAGATGAGTGAACTGCAGGATGTCATTGCACAGCAGGCCAGCCGGAAAAGCATCGACCTGCGCCACAAGGCAAGCGACGTTGTCCAGGGTGCTGCGCAGAGCGCGACCCGTACCGCCGGCGTGATGGCCGATTACGCCCGTGAAGGTGCCGACAGCGTTGCAGGCGTGGTGCGTCGCCACCCGACCGCCACTTCGACGGCATTGCTGACCATCGGCGTCATCGGCGGCCTGATCGGCTACCTTGTGGCAACGTCCTCTCCTCCGCCGCGCGACAGCCGCTGGTCCTGGCACTAAGGGCTCATGTCACTAAAGGCTCATGGCACCGAGGAGGTCCGCGATGGCCAAAGTTACCTATCACGTCGTCGCCCATGACGAAGGGTTCGCCTATCGACTGGGCGCGGTCTATTCCGAGGCTTTTGCCACGCATGAAGACGCTGTTCGTGCCGCACGGCACGCAGCCGGTGCGCAGCAGCTTGCCGATGGTGATGCCGAGATCAGCTGGCAGGACGAGGACGGCAACTGGCATCACGAGCATGCCGACGGTGCAGACCGCCCTGTGACTGATGTCGTCGATGATATTGACGACGTCCGATAAAGCCTGCCTGGCAGGCTCAAGTGAGAAAGCCCGTGGCACGCCACGGGCTTTCTTCGTTTCTCGGGTGTCTATCGCCTGCGGTCAGGCGGCGCGCCGTGCGCCGGCGCGATCCGTTACCAGCCTGAACCGCTCGATCATCACCCGCAAGTCGGCCGATTCCTGTGCGAGCCGGCTCGCCTCTAGGCTCTGCTGGTCTGAGACTTTGGCATTTTGCTGCGTGACGACATCCAGGGTATCGACTGCGCCGGCAATGTCACGCAAGCCGTTCGACTGATCGTGCGAAAACTTGGCGATGGCATCCATATGGTCGTTGATGGTCTGGATGAGACCACCGATCTCGACCAGTGTTTCGCCCGTGCCATGCACCAGCTTCACACCGTTTTCGACTTGCAAGGTGGAGTTCTGGATCAGCGCCTTGATTTCCTTGGCGGCATTTGCGGAACGCTGGGCAAGTTCGCGCACTTCCTGGGCCACCACGGCAAAGCCCTTGCCTGCCTCTCCCGCACGGGCCGCCTCGACGCCGGCATTTAGCGCCAGCAGGTTCGTCTGGAATGCGATCTCGTCGATGACGCCGATGATGTTGGAGATCTGCTGGGCGCTTTCCTCGATCCGCCGCATGGCCTGCTCGGCTTCCGTCACCACCTTGCCGGACGTGAGCGCACTCTGGTTCGCCCTCTTGGCGACATCGCGCGCGTCTGTAACCCGCTGGTTTGAGGCGTGGACGGTGTCGTTGATCTCCTTGAGCGAGGCGGAGGTCTGCTCCAGAGAGGCTGCCTGACTCTCCGTACGGCGGGCCAGTTCGCTTGCACCATCGGCAATGTTCGCGCTGCCTTCGTCAATCGTGCCGGCAGCTTTCTGGATCGCGGACATTGTGTTGGCCAGTTCACGGATGGACGCATTGAAATCGTGACGGAGTGTCTCGAAATTTTCGGCAAAGGGAACCTCTATCTGAAAGGCGAGATCGCCTGCCGCAAGCCGGCGCAAACCACTTGCCAGACCGGCGGTCGCGAAACGCAATTTTTCGGCACCCTCTTCTTCCGCTCGGCGTTCGACCTCCAGACGGTGCTCCTCGGCCTCGCGCCGGGCCTGCTGCGTTTCAGTTTCGAGCTGACGCGTGCGGCGCAGGTTGTCCCGGAAGATCTCTAGCGCGCGCGCCATGATGCCCAGATCGTCACGCCGATCGTCGTTGCCGACATCGACTTCGAGGTTGCCGTTGGCCAGCCCCTGCGTTGCCCGGGCGAGCTTGCGCAGCGGATTGATTGCCGTGATGCGCAGCATCAGGACCATGAGACCGATCATCAGCACCAGCGCGCCAGCAGCCATGCCGAGCCGCTTCCAGGCATTGGTGCGCCAGGTGGCCAGCTCGGGGGCAAGATCGACCTCGGCGCTGTAGACACCCATGACTTCACCCGGTCGGATATTCATCTTCGCGGTATGACAGGAGGCACATTTTTCGTCGGTCGCGCTACCCTGCCCGAGAATGACCGGGCGGGTCATGCGAAAGCGTTCGCCTTCCAGACTGTTCAGACGCTGGAGGGTCGCGATGGCCTGCTGGTCGACGCTGTCATGCGGACCCTCAAATTCGGTCTCGCCTTGCGACTTCTGGAAATCGATGACCTTCGGCGCCATGACCAGCCACAGCTTGACGCTACCCCCGGAATTGGAAAACTGCTCCATGGTACCATCGAGTGTCTCGATGGCGGGGTCGTCTTCCCCAACTTCCTTGCGGTTCAGCATGGCCTGGGTGTGGACAGATTCGAGCATGTCCAAGGCAGCGTCACCGCGCTTGGCGGCCTTGTCGGTGAGCGTCAGGCGCTCTGACGATATCTCGTAGGCGGCGGTTCCGGCTTGGATGGCCGCGACGGCGATGCCGATGCCCAGGGCCATCTGGAGCGAGAGCGGCAGTTTCTTCAATGAATTGAACATAATGATCCCGTGCAAGAGCCGCTCTCCCGGCGGCGATGTAAACGGTAACAAAATCGGCATCTGCCGTTAATTTTCCGTTCAAAAATGCGAGATCTGACCATCAAAAAGAGAGATATTGTTAAACAATGCTTGGCGTTCCACGACCGGGCGTTGGACACACCTGTGTGCCCCACGCCCGGTTGCAGATCAGAACTCCGACCACTCCTGTTCCGATTTTGCCGGGGCTGCGGCACCACCGAAGGCGCGACCGAGCTTGCCGGCAAGCGCTCGCGCCGGCGAAGGTGCAGCCGCGTGGGTAGCAGATGCAACCTTCGGCGTGTTGCTGCGCGAGACCGGTGCGATGGGGCGGAAAGCGGCGACGGGCGCGCGGGCCGAGGGTGCCTGGCCCTGCCCAAGACGGAACTGGGCGAGCAACGTGTTGAGCGAGGCTGCTTCCGCGGCCAGCGAATGCGAGGCTGCCGTCTGCTGCTCGACCATGGCAGCGTTCTGCTGGGTCCCCTGATCCATCGCGTTGACCGCGGTGTTGATCTCCTGCAGGCCGGTCGATTGTTCGCGGGCTGCGGTGACAATCGCGGTAACGTGCTGGCTGATTTCCTGCACGGCCGAGACGATCTTTTCCAGTTCCATGCCGGTTTCACCCACCAGCGACACACCGTTACCGACATGGGTGGTGGAGTTGGAAATCAGTCCCTTGATCTCCTTGGCCGCATTGGCCGAGCGCTGGGCCAGTTCACGCACTTCCTGGGCAACGACGGCAAATCCCTTGCCGGCTTCACCGGCGCGGGCCGCCTCGACGCCGGCATTCAGTGCCAGCAGATTGGTCTGGAAGGCGATATCCTCGATGACGCCGATGATGTTGCCGATCGCGCCGGACGATTTCTCGATCTCGGTCATCGCCCGGACCGCATTGCGAACCACATCGCCGGAACGCTCGGCGCCGGTGCGGGTGCGCGCGACCAGTTCACCGACATTTTCGGCGCGTCTGGCGGTATCCTTGACGGTGGTCGTCACCTGCTCGAGGGCGGCAGCCGTTTCCTCGACGGAGGCGGCCTGCTGCTCGGTGCGTCTGGAGAGATCATCGGCCGAAGCTCGGATCTCGGCGGCACCGGCGTTGATCGCCTGGGCATTGGCACCGACCGAGTGTAGCGCGGCCTGAAGCTTGTCCAGCGAGTCGTTGAAATTACCACGCAGGCTGTCGAGGCGCGCGGCGAACGGTTTGTCGAGGCGGAACACGACATCGCCATTGGCAAGTGCTGTCAAACCTTCAGCGAGCTGGCTCATGGCAAAGCCGACTTCGTCAGCCTCGCGGGCCTTTTCCGCCTCGGACTTCTGCCGCTCTGCCTCGACCTGCTGACGCATCGACTGGCGCTCCTCGGCCATGCGCGCGCTTTCGATCGCCGCGTCCTTGAAGACCAGAACCGCCTTGGCCATCTTGCCGACTTCGTCGCCACGGTCGACGGCCGGAACGTCGATGGCATGGTTGCCTGCGGCAAGGCTGGTCATGGCTTCGGTCATGCCGGTGATCGGCGTGACGATCGAGCGGGCGAGAAGATAGATCAGGCCGATGGCAAAGACGCCGGCGACCGCAGACCCGAGGAAAAGCGCAAGTTCGAGCTGAAGGTGGGCGGATTCCAGCGCTTCGCGGTTTTGAGCGGTGCGGGCGGCAAGCTGCGTCTTGATGTCGGCAGCGGCCTTGCGGAACTGGTCGAGCTGACCGCCGGCCTGCTTGTGTCCGATAGCAAGGATTTCGACAAGCGGTGCGTCGCTCTTGGCGGCGAGGATCTGCGGATCAGCAACTTCGCCGGCATAACTGTCGGCCGACGCGCGCATCGCATCAAGCGAGCGGATAATATCGGTTTCGCCGGCAGCCACCGTGCTGGCTTCGTCGATCGCTTTATTCAGCGCCTGACGTTCGGCCAAGACCGCATTGAGGGTGCTGTCACTGCGGACCAGAAGAAAGCCGCGCTGGTTGACTGCCTGTTCGAGCATCGCATTCATGGCGGCATCGACAAGATTGACGATCCGCTGCGAGCGATCCTGATCGCGCGAGGCAAACTTGGCGCCGTAGGCC
This sequence comes from Rhizobium sp. 18065, assembly GCF_902706095.1. GTDB lineage: Bacteria > Pseudomonadota > Alphaproteobacteria > Rhizobiales > Rhizobiaceae > Allorhizobium. The sequence goes on along the minus strand of NZ_CACSJP010000001.1, from coordinate 959,997 downwards.
TGCAGCAGGACAACCAGCGAGGCAATAAAGCAACCGGCCATGATGGCGCAGAAGGTCAAAATCAGTTTCTTGCTCAAAGACAGGTCTTTAAATGACATAACGGAAACCTTCCGGCCCGCGCGGAATGCGGGCATGGGCAGCACCAAACGTGCGGCGAAAAATGCGGGTCCATGATCCGATCCGGGCACGCGTAAACGTCATGACGCGCGTAGGAGGCCGCCGGTTCTCTTCGATCGGGCGGATATTTGCTCAAACGACTTTACAAGGCGTTACCGTCGTCGCTCAGGTTTGACGACTGTCAAGGCAGGCTGGGGACAATCGAAAAAATGCCCCGCTGCAAGGTCGCGGCGACATCCGCCGCCTGCATCTGCGGTGTCGTCAGGCCGGCTTTCGGCATCCGGTGTCATGCTGATCACCACCTGCAGAAACGCCAAACGCCCCCCGGTCAGTTCAAGACCGGGGAGCGTTGTCAGCTGTGTGGTTCCGTCGTCAGAGCAATCAGAACTCGCTCCACTCTTCCTTGACGGCCAGGTTGCCCTGTACTGCCGGTGCGCGCCGGACCGGGGCGGCCGGTGCACGGGTAGCGGATGTGCTGGAATAGCCGCGATCGGCGATGGCCGGTGCGGCCGAGCCCTGGCCCGGCAGCTTGAACTGGCCGACAAGACTGCGCAGACGCCCGGCTTCCTGGGCCAGCGTGGCGGAAGCGGCTGTCGATTCCTCGACCATCGCGGCGTTCTGCTGTGTGGTCTGGTCCATCTGGTTGACGGCGGTATTGACCTCGGCCAGGCCTGTCGACTGTTCGCGGGCCGAGGTGGCAATGGCGTCCATCAGCTGGTTGATCTGCGAAACGTAATCGCCGATCGCCTTGAGGGCGACGCCAGTGTCGCGCACCAGCTTCACGCCGCTATCGACTTCAACCGAGGAGTTCTGGATCAGACCCTTGATCTCCTTGGCGGCGTTGGCCGAGCGCTGGGCAAGTTCACGGACTTCCTGCGCCACGACGGCAAAACCCTTGCCGGCTTCACCGGCACGGGCTGCCTCGACGCCGGCGTTCAGCGCCAGCAAGTTGGTCTGGAAGGCGATCTCGTCGATGACGCCGATAATGTTGGCGATCTGACCGGACGCCTGCTCAATGCGCTGCATGGCGTCGACGGCACTGGACACCACTTCCACAGACTTCGTCGTGTTTTCATTGGCCAGGATAGCGACCGAGCGGGCCTCCTGCGTGCGCTTGGACGAATTCGACACGTTGACGGTGATCTGGTCTAGGGCTGCGGCTGTCTCTTCCAGCGCCGCCGCCTGCTGTTCCGTGCGCTTCGACAGGTCGTTTGCACCCGAAGCGATCTCACGCGTGCCGTTGTCGATGTTGCCGGTCGTTTCGGCAACCGCGCTCATCGTCTGCGCAAGCTGCGTGACCGAGGCATTGAAATCGTCGCGCAGGCCTTCGAAATCCTCCGACACGGTCTCGGTTATCTTGTAGGTCAGATCACCGGAAGCCAGCTTCTTCAGACCAATGGCGAGCGCGCTCGTGGCCTGAAGGAGCTTGCGCCGCGCATCTTCCTCGGCCTGCTTCTGCAGAATGACGCGCTGTTCCTCGGCGCTCTTGCGCTGGAATTCGGCTTCCTCCGTCAGGCGATTGTTCTCGATCGCCGCCTGCCGGAAGACCTCGACGGCGCCGGCCATGGCGCCGATCTCATCCGCACGCCCGGAAAAAGGAATGGTATCATCGACATTGCCGCCGGCCAGCTTCCGCATCGCGTCGGTGATCCGCTCGATCGGCCTGGCGACGCCGGCCAGAGCATAGAAGGTGGCGGTGATCAGCAGGATCGCAAGAACGCCGATGGCCGTATAGGTCTGGATTAGGGCGGCATTGAAGGCGGCGTCACCGGCGCGGACCGAGTCGTCCGCCCCCTGAACGTTGATCTCGACGAGTTCGTCGACCGTCTTGGAGACCGGCTCCATCAGCGCCCGCATCTCGTTGAGAACCTCGCCCGCCTCGGCATTGTTGTTGGCCCGCGACAGGACAAGCATGTCCGCGCCGCGCTTCTCATAGGCCGTCACGCCATCCCTGATGGCCGCGAGTTTCTGGCGTTCCACGTCCGAAGAGATCAGCGGCTCATAACGCTTGATGGCTTCGGTGACAGTGGCCGACTGGGACTGCACCGCCTTGTCTGCGGCAGCGATCGCCTCGGGCGTCAACGACGTGATATGGTTGAGATAGGCAATGCGAAGTCTGAAGACCTCGGCCTGGATCTCCTTGACGGTCTTGACGCTCGGCAGCCAGTTGCGTGCTATGTTTTCCGAAGATGTATTAACCGTGTTCAGGGCACTGACCGACAGCCAGGCGAAAACGGATGAAACAAGGGCGATCAGCGTGAAGATCGCAATCAAAGAAGCCTTGATGCTCAGGCGGGACATGTCTTGCCTTCCCTCAATATGTCGTGTGGCGACGGCAGGTTTCGCGTTCACATTGTTTCATCATGAGGGCTGTGACGGTGAAGCCCGTGGTCATCGCGAGCCATGGAGCACTTTAGACGGCCTATATTTAATTTTCTCTAAAATACTAAGATCGGGCTGCGAAAAATCGCATAGCCATCCGTAAGCTATTGTTAACTACAACAGGATGAGGAAGGCCATCAAAGGGGCGACGACAGCAGGAAGCGAAGCTGCAAAACAAGCCCTAAAACGCCGAAGCCCTCCGGGCCCGAAACCGGAGGGCTTCTGCTCGTCTGCGGTCCGGGAGGAGGAGGTTCCGCAGGCTGCATGGTAATTCAGGGCTGCAGCGGATGGAGGAGATCCGGTTGTGCAAGCCCAAACCTACATTAGAGTCCTTTTATTAATTAATTGCTAATTAACCAGAAATTGACACGGCCGACAAGTGTCCAGCACCGGCAAGGGCAGAAATGCGACGCACCAGCAGGCCGCAATGGCACAAAAGACTTGCGCCGAAGGCCCTGTCGGATCATTGACGGAGCATGACAGATCTTCCCGAGCCCCAACGCCTCGACCAGTTGCTGGTCGCCCTCGACCTTTTCGCCAGCCGCTCGCGCGCCCGCGACGCCATCCAGCGTGGAACCGTCAAGGTCGACGGCAAGGTGGTGAGCAAGCCGAGCCTGGTGTTTGCCGCCACCCATGAATTCACCATCGACGATCCGGCGCAGGACTATGTCTCGCGCGCGGCGCTGAAACTGGTGGCCGGTCTCGATCATTTCGGCCTGTCGCCCGAAGGCTGCGACTGCCTCGATGTCGGCGCCTCGACGGGCGGCTTCACCGAAGTGCTGCTGAAGCGCGGGGCCGCCCATGTAACCTCCGTGGATGTCGGCCACGACCAGTTCCATCCGCGCCTGGCGTCGGATCCGCGCGTCACCAATATCGAGGGCCTGAACGCCCGCTACATGGAGCCGGAGGATATCGACAACCGGGAGATCGATTTCATCGTCTCGGATGTCTCGTTCATCTCGCTCAAGCTGGCGCTGGTGCCGGCGCTCGAATTTGCCGAACCGGGCGCCCATTGCCTGCTGCTGGTCAAGCCGCAGTTCGAAGCCGGGCGCGAGGCGATCAGCAAGGCCGGCCTGTTGAAGGCGCCGGAAACCGCACCGCTGGTGGCCGCCGAACTCGAACGCTGGCTGACGGAGGACATGGGCTGGACCAGCCTTGGCCTGATCGCCTCGCCGATCGCCGGCGGCGACGGCAATGAGGAATTCCTGCTCGCCGGCGTCAAGCCGGACGAGGATGGCGATGATGACATTGACGAAGAGACTGATGAAGACACCGGTGACGCGGCTGATGTCAACATGGGCGAGGACGCCGAATGAGCGCCGAGTCCGTGACCATCTCCAGCCTCGGCGCCAAAGGTGACGGCGTCGCGCATGGCGAAAACGGGCCGATCTTCGTGCCGTTTGCGCTGCCCGGTGAAACCGTGTCGATTGCGCGGGTGAAAAGCGAAGGCACGATCATGTCCTTTGCCACGACCTCGCCAGACCGGATCGAGCCAGTGTGCAAACATTTCGGCCCCGACGGCGTTGGCGGCACCTGTGGCGGCTGTTCGATGCAGCATCTGGCGAAACCCGCCTACAACGCCTTCAAGCGACAGGTCCTGATCGCGGCGCTGAAATCCAAGGATATCGAGGCGCCGGTTGCAGACATGGTCGAGGCGCATGCCCACCAGCGCCGCCGGATCGTGTTTACCGTGCGTCGGCGCGAGAAGGATCTGGTCATCGGCATCAACCAGGCCGAGACCCATCATGTCGTGCCGATCGAGGAATGTCCCATCGCGTCGAACGGGATCATCTCCCGGCTCGACGCTCTGAAGATCATCGCCAAGGCTGCCGGGTCAGACGCGTTTCGCATGACGGTGACGGAAACGCTGACCGGTCTCGACATCTCGCTCGACGGCCTGCGCGGCGGTCTGGGCGATCGCGAACGGCGTGCCGTCAGCGATGCGGTGATCAGGCTGCGCGACATCGCGCGCGTTTCGGCCAATGGCGAGATCGTCATCGAGCCGCACAAGCCGATGCTGGACTTCGGGGGCGCGCGCGTCTCGCTGCCGCCGGGCGGCTTTACCCAGGCGACGCTGGAAGCGGAAGAGAAGATGGCGGAGATCGCCATTGCCCATATCGGCAAGGCCAAGCGCGTCGCCGACCTGTTTGCCGGTATCGGCACATTCGGGCTGCGCATTGGCCGCAAGGCGCAGGTGCATGCCGTGGAGGGCGACGAGAAGGCGATCAAGGCGCTGGATCAGGGTGCACGGATGACGCAAGGGCTGAAAACCTTCAGCGTCGAACGGCGCGACCTGTTCCGCCGACCACTGATGACCTCGGAATTCAAGCATTTCGACGCCGTGGTGTTCGATCCGCCGCGCGCCGGCGCCGAAGCGCAATGCGCCGAGCTTGCGCGTTCGCAGGTGAAGAAAATCGTGGCGATCAGCTGCAATCCGCTGACTTTGGCCCGCGACCTGTCGATCCTGATTGCCGGCGGCTACAGGATCGACCAGGTGACCCCGATCGATCAGTTCCTCTGGTCGCCGCATGTGGAAGCGGTGGTGACGCTTTCCAAGGGCTGAACTGCAACGATCACCGGTCGGTAGTTGCGGTGCAATTCGGACACGGCTTTTAAGAATTAGTTAAAATGCAACCAAAGATTATATATCTTTGGCGTTGCACGCATCGCGATCCTGTGTCATCGTATTAGCTCCAATGCATGTTTGCCAACCGAAGTGGTTGAATGGAGGAATCCCATGTCGGAAGTTGCGATGCACGGACACGGTGTCCGTGGGATGAACCGTGCCGCCTTGCAGGCCCTTGCCGGCAATGCAGACCCTGGAAAATTTGGCCGCATCTTTCCAACGCTCACAGCGCTTGATGCGGACGAAGACGACCTGTTTGAACTTGCCGTCGCGATGAAGGATGCGGTCGGGGCGGACGGCAATACCGATCCCGTTGGCGACAACCCCAACGTTCCCGCCGGCTTTACCTATCTCGGCCAGTTTGTCGACCATGACATCACGCTCGACACGACGCCGCTCGAGCAGCAGGAGGCCGATCCTTTGGCCACCAGCAATTTCCGCACGCCGGCGCTGGATCTCGATTCGCTCTATGGCGACGGGCCGGGCATCCATCCCTATCTCTACGACCGCGATCCGGCGACGCATCGCGTCATCGAGAAATTCCTGATCGGCAAGGCCTCCGCGTCACAGGACAAGGCCGGCAACCCCATCGCGGCGTTTCCCAATGACCTGCCACGCAACCAGGTCGGCCATGCGCTGATCTTCGACGAACGCAATGACGAAAACCTGCTGATCGCCCAGTTTCACCTGCTGATGTTGAAGTTCCACAACAAGGTGGTCGAGGGCCTGCAGGCGAGCCAGCCGGCGCTCAAGGGCATGGCGCTTTTTCACGAGGCGCGGCGCATCGTCACCTGGCACTACCAGTGGATCGTGCTCTTCGACTTCGTCGAGCGGTTGACCGAACCGGGGCTGGTGCGCCGCATCAAGCACGACGGCCGCCGTTTCTACCGCTTTCGCAGCCGGCCGTTCATGCCGGCGGAATTTGCTGCTGCCGCCTACCGCCTCGGCCACTCGATGGTGCGGCAGAGCTACAGCCACAATCGGGTGTTCAACCCCGGCCCCGATGCCTTCACCGACGGGACGCTGAAGCTGCTGTTCAACTTTACCGGCAAGTCTGGCCAGATCGTCGGCGAGCTGGTGGACAAAGGGGCGGTCAACACCGGTGGCGGTCCCGGCCCCTTGCGCGACCTGCCGTCCAACTGGATCATCGACTGGCGGCGCTTCTTTGACCTCGGCACGCCGCCGGAGCCCAACTTCACCCTCAATCACGCCCGGCGCCTCGATCCCTTCATCGTGCCCGAACTGCATACGCTGCCGGGCTTGCGGCCCGAGACGGACAAGACCGCAGCGCGCGACTTCGTCCTGCCCTTCCGCAACCTGAAACGCGGCGTGCAGATTGGCCTTCCGTCGGGGCAGGACGTCTGTCGGGCGATGGGGATCGTGCCGATGAAACCTGTGGAAATCGCTACAGGCCCGGATGGGGTGGTGGCGGCGAAGCACGGTTTTCACAAGAAGACGCCGCTCTGGTATTACGTGCTCAAGGAGGCCGAGCACTATCACAAGGGTCTAAGGCTTGGTCCGATGGGATCGACGCTCGTCGCGGAGACCTTCATCGGTCTCGTCCACGGCGATCACGACTCCTTCCTCTGGCGGCAGTCGAACTGGAAGCCGGAACTGCCGGGTGCTGCGCCCGGCCACTTCACCATGGCCGACCTCATCCGCTTCGTCGGGGACATCGACCCGATCGGCTAAACGTCAGCGGTCAGTAGGTCTGGAGGATGCCGGAACCGGTCGCGTTGGCGCAGCGGCAACTGCCGCCGACGCGGCCGGGACTGGCCGGGCACGATGCCTCGGCCCCGCCATTGCGGGTGCCCGAAGGCGGAATGACGCAGTAGTAGCGCTGCGGCCGCACACCCGGCTGCCTCTGGCGCCGGGACTGGCTCTGGATGATGACATCCCCGTTGTCATTCACCAGTTGCAGATCGGTCTGGGTCCGGCTGGCCGCTTGAGCGGGACCGACGACGGATGAAAGGCCCAGGCAGGCCAGGCAAAGGGCAAGACGGAACACACGCACCATGGCGACCTCGAACAGTTTTCACGCTTCGTCTCGATAAACGCATGAGACGAATGTTTGTGCGACCACTATCCGCAGAACCGGTGAACAGAAACTGAACCAATGAGCGAACACGAGGAATGAACACCAGGAATGAACGGGAGGCGAAACAAAAACGGCACCGCGATGGGTGCCGTTTCTGCGTTTTGTGATGACGACGGAGATCAGGCCGCGTAGCGACGCGTGCGCGTCTCCTGCGCGTTTGCCCGCTCATCGATGCGGAACTGAGCCAGCAGGCCGGTCAGGGCTGCGGCTTCGGTCGCAAGGCCATGGCTTGCCGCCGTCTGTTCCTCGACCATGGCGGCGTTCTGCTGGGTGCCCTGGTCCATTGTATTGACGGCGGTGTTGATCTCGGACAGGCCGGTCGACTGTTCGCGCGACGCGGTGACGATCGCGTTGACATGGCCGTTGATCTCCTGAACCTCGCGGACGATCACCTCCAGCGCCTGGCCGGTGAGGTTGACCAGTTCAACGCCTGCCCGCACCTGGTCTCCCGATGCGCTGATCAGCGTCTTGATCTCCTTGGCGGCATTGGCCGAGCGCTGGGCGAGTTCGCGCACTTCCTGGGCGACGACGGCAAAACCCTTGCCCGCTTCCCCGGCACGGGCCGCCTCGACACCGGCGTTCAGCGCCAGGAGATTGGTCTGGAAGGCAATTTCGTCAATCACCCCGATGATGTTGGAGATCTCGTCGGACGACTTCTCGATCCCCTGCATGGCACCAACCGCGCGCTGGACGATCTCGCCGGACTTTTCCGCACCACCACGGGCACGGGTGACCAGTTGGCCGACTTCCTCGGCACGATGGGCGCTGTCCTTGACCGTGGTGGTGATTTCTTCGAGGGCGGCTGCAGTTTCTTCGACGGAGGCCGCCTGCTGTTCGGTACGGCGGGCGAGATTGTCGGCCGACGACCGAATTTCGGTCGCGCCGCTGTCGATGGCGCGCGCATTGCGGCCAACCATGGCCAGCGCATCATGCAGCTTGGTGACCGAGTTGTTGAAGTCGGCGCGCAGGCGATCGAGATCGCCGGCAAACGGTGTCTCGATCCGGTGGACAAGATCGCCATTGGCAAGGCGGCCGAGTCCATCGGCCAGAGCCTGCACGGCGAAGGATACCTGCTCGGCCTCGCGGGCCTTGAGGGATTCGCGCTCGCGGCGCTCCTGTTCGGTCATCGTGCGAGTTTCATCCGCCTCGCGGGCCAGGCGTCCGCGCTCGATGATATTGTCGCGGAAGACGGCGACGGCTGCTGCCATCTGACCGATTTCGTCGACGCGGTCGGTGCCTGGAATATCGGCCGAGACATCGCCACCGGCGAGCTTGCCCATGACTCCGGTCATATCGACGACCGGGCGCACGACGAGGCGCGACAGCAGCGCGGCCAGTACCGCCGTCATGGCGATGACGCCGATGATCGTGGCAATGGTGGCGGCCACCCGGAACTGTCCGATGCTGGCATAGGCCAGATCGCTGTCGACGGTGACGCCGAGATACCAGTCGCCCATCGGCAGCCCCTTGATCGGCAGGAAGCTGACCAGGACGGACTTGTCGGCAAACGTGCTTTCGCTGATGGCGCTGCCGATCACCGGCGTGTTGGCCGGGAAGGCATCGGCCAGCTTCTTGGTCACCAGCGTATTGTCGGCATGGACCAGGATGGTGCCGTCAGCCTTGACGAGAAACGCTGCGCCCTTGCCCCCCATGTCGACGGATTTGACCATCTCGACCAGGGATGTCAGCGAGAAGTCGCTGGCGGCGACGCCGAAGAGCTTGCCGTCGCGCTTGACCGGCATGGCAGCGCTGATGATCAGGTTACCGGTCGAGGCATCGGCATAAGGGTCGGTCAGGACCATCTTGTCGGCCTTGACGGCATCCTGGTACCACGGGCGCTTGCGCGGATCATAACCTTCCGGCAGCGGCTGGTTCGGCACGCTGGTGAACACGCCCTGCTCGTCGCCGACATAGGTCGACATGAACTCGCGGATCAGCACGGGATTGTCGAAGGCAGCCGTGATGCCGGCAGCGTCACTGGCCTTGGCTGCAGCATTGCCGGCCAGCTCGGTCAGCATGACGCGGGCGCCCAGCCAGTTGGAGATGCTCTGCGAGGCCTGAAGGCCGGAGGAGTTGATTTCGCTTTCGACAGCATCGGTGGCAGCCCGACGCTGGAGACTGTCGATATAGACCGAGAAGCCGGTCAGAGCGGCAACGACCACAAGGGACGCGACCAGCAGGATTTTGGTCATCAGATTTGAACGGGCGTTCACGGGGAATTCCTGAAATTCTCATCCGACATTTCGGCGCGCAAACGCAGCCTGGCCGGACACTGCCATTGGGTCATGGTGTGACAAGCATGCGACTTCATGTCGATGCTGCGATTCTGTTAGATCGCCATTCACCCATGAATAGGTCGAGAGAATTAAGAGGAATTTAAGCAAAAGCTCACGCTGACAAATAAAATGACGAACGTCATTTTTTGTTCAACGCGACCCGAGCCTACCGCCCTTTCATGAACGCCTCGAAGGCGGCGCGGGCTTCCACGCTCTTCAGCTGGGCGACAAAATGCACCAGCTCTTCCTGCATGCGCGCCCGCACATCGTCCGGGCTGCCCTTGACCAAAGCACGGGCGATCTTCATTGCGGCCGGCGGCTTGGAGGCCAGCGATGCGGCGATCTTCAGCGTTTCGGCTTCGACGTCTGCGGGTGCCACCACCTTCCAGATCAGGCCGGCCTCGCGTGCCTGCTCGGCTGAAAACCCTTCGCTTGCGGCGAGCATGGCGAAGGCGCGCTGGTGCCCCATGATGCGCGGCGCGATCAGGCTGGAGGCCGCTTCCGGCACGAGCGCCAGATCGACGAAAGGGGTCTTGAACAGGCTGCGGTCGGACGCCACCGTCATGTCGCAATGCATGTGGAGCGTCGTGCCGATGCCGATGGCGAGGCCATCGACGCCGGAAACCAGCGGCTTGGTGACTTCGGTCAGCGCCTTGAGCAGGCCGAAGGCGGCGGGTTCACCGACGGCGCCGGCCATGGCGAAGCCGAGGAAATCGGCCATGTCGTTGCCGGCGGAGAAACAGCCCTCGGTGCCGAGGAAGACGATCGCGCGGATGTCTTCGTCTGCCTCGCCTTCCAGCAGGCCGGCGGCCAGCTTCTCGTACATGGCCTGCGTGATGGCATTCTTCTTGTCCGGGCGGTTGAAACGCAGGACGAGCACGCCGGGATAGGCCTCCGGGCGGGTGATCTGGATGTGGTCGGTCATGCTTGTCCCTCTTCAATTAGATCCGTCGCTGCGAAAAGCCCCTCACCCCGCCTCCGCTTCGCTCGGCGCTCCCTCTCCCCGTGAACGGGGCGAGGGGGACCGGAGGCGCTGCGGCCTTCGCTCTTCTCCCCGCTTGCGGGGAGAAGGTGCCGGCAGGCGGATGAGGGGCCGCGTTTCGCGCGACGCCAAAGACTACGCGAATAGAGCCCGCGCCGCTTCGAGGCTCGCGGCACCATTGATGACGCGGTCCTTCAGCGCTGCGGTTTCTGCGATGATGTTTTCAGCGGCGAAACGGCAGAGCGCCAGGCGGTTGTCACGGCCGTGCTCCTCTTCGGCCAGCGCGCCCTTGGCAAGATAGACGCCGGTCAGCACCAGGCCGAAGAGGCGCTGGTACGGCGTGGCACCGGCGAGCGCTGCCGAAGCATTGCCGGCTGCAAGTTCGGCCAGCAGCCATTCCGTTGCCTCATCGAGATCGGCGAGGCTTGCGTCCAGCCGGTCTGCTGTTTCGCCGAAACCGTCGAGATTGGAAGCGCGAACAACGGAGACGATCTCCTTCAGTTCGCCAATGAAGCCGCGCACCTGCGCGCCATTCGACAGAGGCAGCTTGCGGGTGACGAGGTCGGCTGCCTGGATGCCGTTGGTGCCTTCATAGATCGGGGCAATGCGGCTGTCGCGCCAGAAGCGGGCAGCACCGGTTTCCTCGATGAAGCCCATGCCGCCATGGGTCTGGATGCCGAGCGAGGCAACCTCGACGCCGGCATCGGTGGCGAAGGACTTGGCGATCGGAGTGAGAAGTGCTGCACGCTCGGCCCAATGGCGAGCCGTGTCACCCGCCTCATGATGGCTCATGTCGGTGGCGTGGGCGCAGACATAACAAATGGCGCGCGCGCCTTGCGTCAGCGCCTTCATCGTCACCAGCATGCGGGCGACATCGGGATGCTCGATGATCGGCGACATGCCTCCCGCCTGGCCCGACCCCGTCCAGCCGGGGGCTTTGCCCTGCGTGCGGTCCTTGGCATATTGCACGGCCTTCTGGGTCGCGGCCTCGCAGATCGCCACGCCCTGCATGCCGACAGCGAGACGGGCATTGTTCATCATCGTGAACATGCAGTTCAGGCCCTTGTTCTCCTCACCGATCAGATAGCCGATGGCGCCCGGCTCGTCGCCGAACTTGCCGTCACCATAAATCATCGTGCAGGTCGGCGAGCCGTGGATGCCGAGCTTGTGCTCGAGCGAATGGCAGTGAAGATCATTGCGAGCCCCGAGCGAGCCGTCGTCATTGACGAGATATTTCGGCACGAGAAAGAGCGAGATGCCGCGCGTGCCGGCGGGGGCATCCGGCAGTCGGGCGAGAACCAGATGGATGATGTTCTCGGTGATCTCGTGTTCGCCCCAGGTGATGAAGATCTTCTGGCCGAAGATCCGGTAGGTGCCGTCGTTGCGGCGCTCGGCGCGGGACTTCATCACGCCGAGGTCCGAGCCGGCATGGGGCTCGGTCAGGTTCATCGTGCCGGTCCATTCGCCGGAGACCATTTTCGGAAGATAGGTCTGCTTGAGGCTGTCGGCGCCGTGGACCGTGACGGCATCGACAGCACCCATGGTCAGCGTCGGGCCAAGCGCAAAGGCCATGGAGCCCGAATTCCACATTTCCAGCGCTGCAACGTTCAGCATATGGGGAAGCGCCTGCCCGCCGAATTCCTCCGATGCGGTCAGCGAGTTCCAGCCGCCTTCAGCCCAGTGGCGATAGAGGTCGGCCCAGCCGTCGGGAACAATGACCTTGCCGTCGATCATGCGGGCACCCTGCCTGTCGCCGATTTCGGCGAGTGGCGCCACTTCGTCACTGGCAAAGCGCCCGGCCTCGGACAGAATGGCATCGACGAGGTCATCGCTCAGGTCGCCGAGCTTTCCGTCATCGATCGCCTTGGCCAGACCGGCCACATGCTTCAAGGTGAACGCAATCTCCTCCACGGGCGCCTTGTACATGGCTTTCTCCTCCATATTTCATGTGCAACTGCCCGCGATCATCCCCCACCCAGGATGTGCGAAGCTTCCCACTTTGGCTAATTGATTTTTACGTAAACGTCAAACTATTTGCGATGGATGCACCGGCAGAACCTGCACGCAGGCAGCGCGAACGGCCCGTGATCTGGCCCCCTACCCTGACCTCGGTGGCCCTGCAAACCATGATACAAGCGCTGCGCAACCTGTGTTTCAGGCATAGGCGATGTATCGAGGCACCACATATTCGTCACATGCCTGTCATCGCCACTGACTAACCCAAAGGCTGGAACCATTCCAATCCAACCCTGGAGGCCAACATGACCGATACGAACACCAACCACCTGTCCTGGGACGAATGGGATGAGTTGCAGAACCCGCCGCCTGCCGTTACCGATTTCGATCGCGTCGTCGAACGGGCCGTCTCCCGCCGCGGTTTTCTCGGTGTTCTGGCCATGGGTTCGGCTGCCATTGCCATGGGTTCGGTCGGCAACCTGATGAATTCGACATCCGCACAGGCGCAGGATGCAGCCTCGCGCTTCCCGTTCAAGCCGATTGCCGCCCAGACGGACACCACTGTCCATGTGCCGGAAGGCTATAACTGGAGGCCGCTCGCCAAGTGGGGCCAGCCGCTGTTCTCCAACGTCGCCGACATCGACCCGGTCAACGGAGTTTCGCTTGAAGCCTCCGACAAGGTCTTCGGCGAGAACACCGATGGCATGGAGAGCTTCCTGATCGGCACCCACCAGGTGATCGCCGTCAACCACGAATACGTGAACAACGAGACCAACCTGCCCAATAATGAAAAGGGCATGCCGAAGAGCCTCGACGACGTGAAGATCCTGCAGAACATGCAGGGTGTGACCGTCATGGAAGTGGCTGAAGGCGCCGACGGCTGGGAAATTGTCATCGACAGCCCGTTCAACCGCCGCATCCATCACAACACGCCGATGAAGCTCTCGGGCCCGGCCGCCGGTTCGGATCTCGTCAAGACGGCTGCCGATCCCGATGGCGTCGACTGTCTCGGGACCTTCAACAATTGCGGCGCCGGCAAAACGCCGTGGGGCACCTATCTGACCTGCGAAGAGAACTTCAACGGCTATTTCGGCTCAACCGACGCGAACTTCAAGATGCCGGATGACTTCAAGCGCTACGGCATCGTCGCCGAGACCCGCTATGGCTACGAGCAGTTCGACGAGCGTTTCGACGTGTCGAAAAACCCGAACGAACCGCATCGCACCGGTTATGTCGTCGAGATCGATCCGTCTGATGCCTCCTCGACCCCGATCAAGCGCACCGCACTTGGCCGCATCAAGCATGAAAACGCTGCCGTAGTGATTGCCCGCGACGGTCGCGTCGTCGTCTATATGGGCGACGACGAGCGTGGCGAGTTCCTCTACAAATATGTCTCGAACGGCATCTATGTTCCGGGTGGCGACACCTCCAAGCTGCTCGACGAAGGCACGCTCTATGTCGCCAAGTTCTCCGACGAAGGCACCGGCGAATGGCTGGCGCTGACGCCGGACGCCACCGGCATGAAGATGGACGAGATCCATGTCTTCACCCGCCAGGCCGCTTCAAAGGTTGGCGCGACCACGATGGACCGCCCGGAATGGGTCGCGGTCAACCCGGTTGCGATCGAAGCCTATTGCGCCCTGACCAACAACAGCCACCGCGGCGTCCTGAAGGACGGCAAGATGCGCACCAATGCTGGCGGCGACGTGATGGAAATCAGTGCCGTCAATCCGCGCGAAAGCAACGAGTTCGGCCAGATCGTGCGCTGGTACCCGGAGAACGACGACCATGCCGATGGCAAGTTCAAGTGGGACCTGTTCGTCATGGCCGGCAATCCGGACGTGCACAAGGACGGCCTCTACGCCGGCTCGTCGAACATCAATTCCGGCAACATGTTCAACTCGCCGGACGGCATGATGTTCGATTCGACCGGTCTGCTGTGGATCCAGACGGATGGCGAGGATTCGAACGAGGGCGATTTCGTCGGCCAGGGCAACAACCAGATGCTTGCCGGCGATCCGGCAACCGGCCGCATCGAGCGCTTCCTCACCGGCCCGAAGGGCGGCGAAGTGACCGGCATGACCTGGACAGGCGACAAGCGGACGATGTTCGTCGGCATCCAGCATCCGGGCGCGCCTTTCCCGGATGGCGAAGGCAAGCTGCCGCGTTCGACGATCGTTGCCGTCAAGCGCGAGGACAATGCCAGGATTGGCTAAGCCCCCGACATAAACCATCATGGAGCGCGCCGGTTCAACCGGCGCGCTTTTTTCGTTTTCCGCGCGCATACAGCCCCTCTAAGGACAGCCGCCCATGCTCAATGCAATCCACGCCCTGCCCGGTCTCGTCTGGGGCTACCGGATCGATCCGGTCTCGGGTCAGGCGACACGGCTGTCGGCCGACGTCAAGCCCGCGATGCTGGCTGAGGGACCGGGATTTATCTGGTTGCACCTGAACATTGCCGATGCCCGCGTCGGCGCCTTGCTGGATGGTTTCGAATGGCTGACGGAGCAGGCGCGCTCCGTGCTGACCACGCATGATACGCACGCCGCCCTGACGGTGGACGATCAGATGGTGTTCGGCACGCTTGTCGATTTTCAGCGGGAGTTCGACAAGGAGACACGCGATCTCGGCTGGCTGCACTTTGCCCTGGGCGAACGATTCATCATCACCACCAGGCTGCAACCAATCCGCTCGATCGACCGGGTGCGGGCCGCCGTGGAAAAGAATTCTACGAAATATCGCAGCCCGATGCATCTGTTCGAGACGCTGGTGGCCGAGTTCCAGCGCGGCATCATCTCGGTGGTCATCGAACTGACCGAGGAACTGAACGCGATCGAGGACTTTGTATACGACAGCGAGCTGCGCGACGAGCGGCGCAGGCTGGCACCGGTCCGGCGGGTGGTTGTCCGGCTCTACCGGCATCTGCGCACCATGCTGTCGCTGATGCGCCGCGCGGCGGCCAGCGACGACGAGGATATGCCCTTCGGCTTCGACGAAGCGGCACAGCGGCTGACGGCGCGGCTCGAATCCGTCGATCATGACGTTCATGCGCTGCAGGAACGCGCCCGGCTGCTGCATGAGGAAATCGATTCGAAACTATCGTCGGAAACCAATCGGCACCTCTACATTCTCTCGCTGATGACGGCTTTCCTTTTGCCACCATCGCTGGTGACCGGCTTTTTCGGCATGAACACGTCGAACCTGCCGTTCGCGGCAGAGGCTGATGGCACCATCTTTGCGATCGGCTTCATCGTCATATCGATCGCCGCTGCCTGGTATCTGCTGAGGCGGACTGGCATTCTCTAGTCAATCGCATCCACGGCTGTTGCCCAAAACGACAATACCCGGCGCAAGGCCGGGTATTGAAGCGCTGACGGGGCGAGCTGTTCGGGCACGCCGATCAGAGAGGTATTGGCTCAATAGTAAGGCGACAGGCACTGCTGACGGGGCCCACCATAGGGCTGGAACGTGTTGCTGCGGCTGTCGTAAGAGCGGTAGCGGTTGGCGCACCACTGGTAATGGCTCGGGTTGATGCCACCTGCGCTCGGACGTGGCTGGGAGGCAACAGCGCCGCCGATGATTGCACCGGCTGCGAAGGCAGCGAGCGGGAACCAGGCGCCGTTGTGATAGCGATAGCCGGGGCGACGGTGCGAGTAGCCACGGTGGCCGTTGTGATAGTGATGACCGTTATTGTAGTGACGGCGATACTCACGGCGACGATACTGAACCTCTGCGACGTCAGAGCTTGCCTCGACCGGCGCACGCGGCAGGCTCATGGCCTGTGCCGGCACGATGCCGGTAAAGCCGACAGCGGCAGCCAGTACGAGACCCGCCATACGTTTGAATGCAGTCTTCATGCGACTTTCTCCCTGCGTTTTCCGCGACCAGCTTTATGTCCCGGCCCATGCCTTGCGAACGCTGATCCTGAAATGAAAATTACCGGTGTCATCCTGAACCCAGCATTAACATTGGTTTTATTCTAAAACTTGATATGTTTGCGCGGTCCAGTTGGCCGCGACCAACGACCGCGATTGCCTGCCAACGGATGACCGTGCCGTTTGTTCCATCGCCTTGCGATGCAAGGACAAAACGGACAGGGCGCGCCAATCGCTTGGCACGCCCTGATGACGTTCATCGCCTGGTCGAATTCACGCCTCGATTTCGATTTCGCCCTTTGGCCGCGAACAGCAGGCCAGGATATAGCCCTCGTCGATTTCCTCGTCGAGGATGCCGCCATTGTGCTCCATCTCGACCTCGCCGGAAATCTTCAACACCTTGCAGGTGCCGCAGAGACCGGATTCGCAGGCGGCACCGATGCGCACGCCAGACGAGCGGGCAGCCTGAAGTACGGTATGGCCGGGCGCGCAGAGCCCGTCCTTGCCGGACATGGCAAAGGTGACTTTCGTCGGCTGCTCGCCATCCGAATGATCGGCAACGACGATAGGTAGTTGCGGCTTGGCCGGCTGGAAGGTTTCCTCATGATACTGGCTCATGTCGAAGCCAGCGCCGGACAGCGCCTCGCGGACGGTGGCCATAAACGGCTCCGGTCCGCAGCAGAAGACTGTGCGCTCGAGGAAATCCGAGGCCAGAAGCGCGATCTTCGCCTTGTCGATGCGGCCCTTCAGGCCCGACCAGAGCTGGCCGCGGCCGAGTTGCTCGATGATGAAGCCGAGGGTGAAATGCGGCATGTCGCGCGCCTTTGCTTCAAGCTCCCAGCGGAAGATGATGTCGTCGGGCGAGCGGGCACAATGGAGAAATGCGATGTCGCTGTCGGGCGAGCGGTCGCCCATGTCACGGCTCATCGACATCATCGGGGTGATGCCGGAACCGGCCGAGATGAACAGGTATTTCCTGCCCGGATGGCGGGCATAGGAGAAATCGCCGAGCGGGCCGATCGCCTTCAGCGCCATGCCGGGCTTCAGGTTGTCGAACATCCAGCGGGTGCCGATACTGTCCTTCTGCGCCTTGACCGTGATCGCGATCGTATAGGGCCGCGACGGGCTGGAAGACAGGGTATAGGTGCGCATCACCGGTTCCGGCGAGACCGGGATTTCCAGCGTGACGAACTGGCCGGGCTGGTAGCGGAACCACAGGCCCGGTTTGTTCGGCCGGAAGGTGAAGGTCATCACGTCGGGGGCTTCCGGCGTGACGGCGACGCATTCCAGCAGATGCTCCCTGTCGGACCAGGGACGCATTTCATCGACGTGGCGATAGGGAGCGAGCATCATGTTCATATCAGGCCACAACTGAGAGGCGGGCTTTTTCGCCCTGCAGACGGTTGATCATGAAGGTCGTGTACCAGTCGACGAACTGCATGACGCCACCTTCGTGCTCGACCGAATAGGGACCGGGCTCATAGGCCGGGGAGCGTATGCCGAAGGCATTTTCCTCGACGATCGAGCGGTCCTGGTCGTTGGTCATTTCCCAGACATGGGTCAGTTCCTCGAGGTCGTAATCGACGCCTTCGACCGCATCCTTGTGCACCAGCCAGGTGGTGGTGACTGCGGTTTCCTCGGCCGACAGCGGCGTGACCCGGAAGGAGATCGCGTGGTCGACGAGAATGTGGTTCCAGGTCGAGGGATAGTGGAACAGCAGCATGGTGCCGATATGCGAGGTCGAGACGTCGTCGGACAGCGGACGCTTGACCGCACGCTTGCCGGACATGGTGTAGCTTTCGGCCTCCTGGATCAGCGGCATGCGGGCGGTGCGGAACTGGCCGGACGGATCGATATTGAAGGTGCTCGGCAGGCCGGCCGCCTCGCAACGCTGCCAGTGTTCGGCGATGACCGGGTCGTCGCCGGCGCCCTGCACGCCGGTTGCCGTCGGGGCTTCCGGATAGGTGCGGCAGAGTTCAGGATGGTTGCTGGCGCAGTGGTAGCACTCGCGGTTGTTTTCCCAGACGAGCTTCCAGTTGCCCTTCTCGATGATCGTGCTGCGATGGGCGACCTTGGCCTCCGAAAGCCGATGCGGCTTCATGTAGGGTTCGATCGATGCCCTGACCGGCGCGAAATCGGCGGGTTCGTTCGCAAGGCAGATGAAGATGTAGCCAGCGACGCTTTCGCAATGAACCGGCTTCAGGCCAAACTCGCTCTTGTCGAAGGTTTCACCCATCTGACGGGCGAAGACCAGCGAGCCGTCGAGATCGTAGGTCCAGTTGTGGTAGGGACAGACCAGCTTCGCGGACGCGCCGCGATCCGAGGTGCAGACGCGGTGACCGCGGTGGCGACAGGTATTGTGGAAAGCGCGGATCACCTGATCCTTGCCGCGGACCATGACGATCGGATAATCGCCGACCTGGGCGGTGAAATAGTTGCCGGCGCGCGGGATTTCGCAGTCATGGCCGATGAACAGCCAGTCGCGATACCAGATCTGCTCCATGTCGAGCTTGAAATAATCCTGATCGATGTAGAAAGGCTGCTCCAGGCTGAAGCCTTCCCGGCGGTTCTTCAACTGCCGCAATACCGTGCTGTGCAGATCCATGTCGTCCTCGTTCGTTTCACCGGCGATGGAACAGGAGCGCAGCACCAATCGACCCGAAAAGGGCGATCACGGCTATCTCCGGTCGCCCACCGCGACCTCAAATATCATTGCTTCAAGGCTGGTTTCCGGGCTCTGGAGACGTCCGTTGCCAGACACGTTCGGCGCCTTCCCAGGACCTTCCCAGTGGCCTTTTGCCGTTACGTCTATCTCCACCACCGTTGCGGGGGCAGCGCCGGATTTTGACCGGCTTCCCGATTTTCCACCCTCCCTAGCAGGGCGGCACCTCGAGCTTGCCGATATCTAAACACAGGCGGCAGTCCGGTACTGCATTGCGAAACGACACGGCCGGAAATGTTTGCGACATGTCCATGCAAAGGCGCAAAAAGCGCCTCCTCAAAAATGATGTGTATTTTCTTGGAGATAGGGAAAATCAGTGGCGTCCGAAACTGTTGCAATGGCGCAAAATGACAAACCAAAGCGATCGGCTGCCAATGCCTGTCGCACTCGGAGAACATCATCAGAGCGGAACGAATTCAGTCAATTCAATGTGCGCTGCGGTAAGCCTCGCGAAACCTCAAGGGAGCACAGTGCCTTGGAAATCATGATTAACCATGTCGCTGTAAGATCGGCGTACCAAGCCAGTAACCGTCAGAGCCTCGACATGCAAAAACTTCGATATTACGCGGCCCCGAAAGTCCCGGACAAAAGTGCGACCGCAACCAAGGCCGCGCATACGGAATTCCTGCGCACCGGACGCATCTCGCGCCATCGCGACGACTGGTTTGCGGAGGAGAAGCGCTACCTCACCTATGCCGAGGTTGCCGTGCGCACCGGGCGGCGACTGGAAACGGCGGCCGAAACCACCCATAGCCGGATCAACGGCTTCCATCGCTCGATCCAGTTTCCGAAGATGATCTTTCACAAGACGCTCGATGACAGTCCGCATCTCGGCTACTGCCATGTCACGGCGGCGCGCACCAATTTCGCCCAATATGCCGACGTGAAATGGGCTTTCTACATCGCCAACTTCTTTGCCGAAATCGGCGGCAGCGAGCAGTTCTTCGAACAGATCCGGCAGAGCTACACGCGGATGTATTTCGCTGTCGCGATCAAGCCGGAGACCGAGCAGAAGGCCATGGTTGTCGACAGGTCGATCCGTGATAACGGGCTGCTGTTTCGCACCCATGACCCAAGGGAAGCCTTGCGCAACGTGCTGATGCTCGGCGCCCGCGATACGGAAATACGCAAGATTATCGCGAAGCTGTAGGGCTCGGCGTCTTTCGCCGTCAGGCGCCGAAGCCACCAACCGGCTTGTTCTTGTAGATCAGCCAGTCCTTGGACGTATAGTCATTGGCGCCGTAGATCGTGACGGTATCACCACCGTTGGCCTTGGATGTCGACAGCGCCTTTTCGGCAAAATTGGTAAAGTCGAAGGCGTTCGGAGCCTGTTCGGAGAAACACACGCCGAAGGACATGGCCATCTGGCCCGGAGCGCGGCCGGTGGAGGAGCCGACAAAGGCCGTGGCCTTCAACTTGGCGCGCACCAGTTCGATGACGCGGCCGACTTCATCCTCGTCAGACGTGTAGAGCAACAGGCCGAAGCGGCCGGCATCGAAGCGGCAGGCAAGGTCGCCGCCGCCGGACACGGCTTCCAGCACCTTGGCAACCTGCATCAGGAAGCGTTCGGCAACAGCCGGTCCCATCTGCTCCTGGATCCGGGCGAAATCGTCGATCTCACCGACAGCGACGCCGCACAGAACCGGCATTTCCGGGTTGGCATAGATCTTCGCCACGGCCTTGTTGAAGGCACGGCGACTGGCAAGGCGAGTGAGCGGATCGACAAACTTTGCCGCTTCGGCTTCATCGGCCTCGCGCTGCATATCGGCCAGCGATGCGGTCTTGTCGACCACGGCGCGAACGACATTGCTGTTCTGGTGCGCGCGTCTTTCGGTTGCCGCCTTCAGTGCCTTGATCGACTGGCCGAGCGGCGTCCCTTCGAGATCGGCTTCCGTGAGGATCGTTTTCGAGGCATTGCCGATGACGCGGCCGTAGTCGGTCAGGGAGATCTTTTCCTCATTGAGCAGATTGATGAAATTGCTCATTTCAGCGCGCACCTGGCCACTCTGGCGGCTCAGGAGACCATCTTCATGGTGATGGGGCAAATATTTGCGGCCAAGCTCGTCCAGTGCCTCCTGGCTCTTCAGCTTACCGAGCGCAATGAATTCCCTGACCAGTTCGGGATTACTACCAGCATAGGCCTCGTAGACCAGCTCATAGTTGCGCGGAAGCCCGTCAATGCCCATCTGATGCATGGCAGTTGCCACGCGAAGCGCAATGCTGGAGGCAGGATTCTTGACTTGCTGCATCTTTGGCTTCCCGGCTTGAGTCGGCTTTTGTCTCGTTAGCCGTGACTATAGGCAGAAGAACTCTTTCTTTCGGTTACATCGATATATAAAATTTTAGTATTGCCAGATCCCCTCAAAATTTACTGTGGAACAATGTATGCTCGTGCTCATCAAAAAAGGCATTTGATCGTGCATGTTGGAACACGCTAAGGACACAGGGAACAAAGCTAACAAGGCAGGGACATGGCCCGGATCATCGCAATCGGCAGCGGCATGGATGAGGCGATCAACGCCGCATCGGTCATTCTTGCGCTCGGCCGTCCGGTGGCGATCCCGACCGAGACCGTCTATGGCCTTGCTGCCGACGCAACCAATCCGGCAGCGATTACCAGCATCTACCAGACCAAGGGCCGGCCGCGCTTCAATCCGCTGATCTGTCACATGGCCAACCTTGAAATGGCGGAACAGCATGCAGATTTCGATCCGCTTTCGCGCCGGCTGGCCGAACATTTCTGGCCGGGGCCCCTGACGCTGGTCCTGCCGCTCAAGCCGGAAAGCGACATCCATCCGCTGGCGACAGCCGGGCTCGACAGTGTCGGCATCCGCGTGCCTGTCGGCTTCACCGGCGACCTGATCCGGCATTTCGGTCGGCCGCTTGCCGCACCAAGCGCCAATTCTTCCGGCAAAATCAGCCCGACCACGGCCGCCCATGTCGATGACGATCTCGGCGGCAAGATCGATCTGGTGATCGACGGCGGCG
The DNA here is from genome assembly GCF_902706095.1 of Rhizobium sp. 18065. GTDB lineage: Bacteria > Pseudomonadota > Alphaproteobacteria > Rhizobiales > Rhizobiaceae > Allorhizobium. Next base: position 937,975 of record NZ_CACSJP010000001.1, on the reverse strand, counting down.
CCTGCGAGGTCGGGGTCGAATCGACCATTCTCAAGATCGAGGACGGGCAGATACGCCTGTTGCGACCCGGCGGCGTGTCCGTCGAAGCCATCGAGGCCTTTGCCGGCATGGCGGTCGAGCGCCCGAAGGTGGCCGGCACAGCGATCATCGAGGCCCCCGGCATGCTTGCCTCGCACTATGCGCCCAATGCCACCGTACGGCTGAATGTCACTTCCGTGGCAAAAGAGGAAGCGCTTGTCGCATTCGGCGCTACGCCGATCAGCGGAGAGGCCGACGCCGTGATGGTTCTGAACCTCAGCCCCGCCGGCGATCTGGCGGAGGCAGCGGCCAATCTGTTCGACTACCTGAAACGAGCCGATGCAAGCGGGGCGCAAGGCATCGCCGTCGTCACCATTCCGGATCACGGGCTCGGCGAAGCGATCAACGACCGGCTGGTGCGGGCTGCTGCCCCGCGCGATGCGGAAGGAAACAGTGCATGAGCATGACATTGACGCGAGCCGAGACGCTGCGCGCCTTCATCGATATCGTCGGAGAAGCCCATGCGCTGGTCCTGCAGGACGATATCAAGCCTTACCTCACCGAAAATCGCGGACTTTATCATGGCTCGTCGCCACTGGTGCTGAAGCCGGCATGCACGGCAGAGGTTTCGGCAATCCTGAAACTCGCCAGCGAAACCGGAACGCCGATCGTGCCGGTCAGCGGCGGCACCGGCCTTGTCGGTGGACAGGTGCCGCGCGAGGGCAGCGACGATGTTCTGCTTTCACTGGAGCGGATGAACCGTATCCGCGAAGTCGATGCGCTTGCCGATGTGATCATCGTCGATGGCGGCTGCGTTCTGGCAAATGTCCAGAAAGCGGCGGAAGCGCATGACCGGCTGTTTCCGCTGTCGCTCGGTTCTGAAGGGTCCTGCCGGATCGGTGGCAATCTGTCGACCAATGCCGGCGGCACGGCCGTGCTCGCCTATGGCAATATGCGCCAACTCTGCCTCGGGCTCGAAGTGGTCCTGCCGACCGGCGAGATCTGGGACGGGCTGCGCCGGCTGAAAAAGGACAATAGCGGCTATGACCTGCGCGACCTGTTCATCGGCGCGGAAGGCACGCTCGGCATCATCACAGGCGCGGTGTTGAAAATGTATCCGCGCCCGCGCGGCAAGCAGGTGGCCTTTGCCGGTCTCGATAGCCCTGCACAGGCGCTGGCGCTGTTCGAGAAGGCATCGCAGCATTGCGGCACGGCGCTGACCGGGTTCGAACTGATGCCGCGCCTCGGCATCGAGTTCACCACGAAGCACATCCCCGGCGTGCGCGATCCCCTGCCCTCGGCCCATGCCTGGTATGTGCTGATCGATATTTCCACCTCCGATTCCGCCGAGACGGCCGATGCGATGATCCAGGCGCTGCTGGAAGACGCCTTCGAGGCCGGCCTGATCGCGGACGCGGCGATTGCCAGTTCGCTTGGCCAGCAAGAAGCATTCTGGCATCTGCGCGAGAGCATGTCGGAGGCACAGCGGCCGGAAGGCGGCTCGATAAAGCATGACGTGTCAGTGCCTGTGTCGCGCATTCCAGCCTTTCTGAGCGAAGCCGACGAGGCCGTGCGCCGGGTGATGCCAGACGCCCGCATCTGCGCTTTCGGTCATCTCGGTGACGGCAATATCCACTACAATATCAGCCAGCCGGTGGGTGCCGACAAGGCCCAATTCATCGGCCGTTGGCGCGAGATGAATGCCGTGGTGCACGGGATCGTGCATGCGCATAACGGCTCGATTTCCGCCGAACATGGTGTCGGCCAGTTGAAGCGCGACGAGCTTGCCGCCAGCCGGCCGGCGATCGAGACCGAGCTGATGCGGCGGATCAAGCAGGCTTTCGATCCGAAGGGGATCATGAACCCCGGCAAAGTGATCGACTGACCATGGCCAAGGAGACGCGCCTGACGTTCAGGATCGACCTTGCCAACGGAGCGCGTCTCGGTCCGGGCAAGGCGGAGCTTCTGGCGCTGATCGTCGAGCATGGATCGATCCGGGCGGCGGGGGCTGCGATCGGCATGTCCTACCGCCGGGCATGGCTGCTTGCCGACGAGATCAACCGCATGTTCACCGAACCGTCGATCTTCACCCGCCATGGCGGCAAGAGCGGTGGCGGTGCCGGACTGACGCCGTTTGGGGAGAGACTGCTCGCCTGCTGCCGACGGATGGATAGCGAGAGCCGGAAGGCTTTGGCGGCGGAGCTTGACTGGCTCGATCAGGCGATGAACCGCGAATTTGAAACGGGCAAGCCGGAAAAGCCGGAGCGCGAATAGGTCAGGCGCGTCGAAACAGGCCTTCCGGTGCAATCGACACCGTCTTGAACAGCAGATGGACCGGCTTGCCGATGGCGAGCCCAAGCTGGGTTGCCGAACGACGGGTGACCTCGACGGCCACGCGCTCGCCGCTGCAATCGACTACGACCGCGACGGCTGAGCCATTTTCCCGCTGGATATCGGTGATCCGGCCGGCCAGGCGATTGAGGGCCGAGAGACCGTTCACCTCGGCGGTGGCCAGCATGATATCGGCGACCGGGACAAAGACGCGGATTTCGGTGCCGAGAGGCAATTCGACCGCCCGGATAAACAGGGGGCCTGCACCGGACAGCGCCTCTGTCAGCCCGTCGGCCTCATGATGGGCGGTGATGATCGCGGAGATGAAGTTGCCGGCCGGCAGGGCACCGGCACCGCGCGGCACAGTGGACAGAAGCGCATCCGGCGCACCGATGGCAATGGTCTTGCCGCGTTCAAGGACAACGACGCGGGTGGCGAGGCGCGCCACTTCCTCGACCGAATGGCTGACATAAAGGATCGGAATGCCGACCTCGTCGCGGATGCGCTCGATATCCGGCAGGATCTGTAGCTTCAGTTCGCTGTCGAGGGCCGACAACGGCTCGTCCATCAGCAGCAGCCGCGGACTTGCCATCAGCGCACGGCCCAACGCCACGCGCTGCTTTTCTCCGCCCGACAGATGTTGCGGGCGGCGATCCAGCAAAGCGGAAAGACCCAGAAGATCGGCGACGCGCGACAGGTTTTCGCGGCGTTCGGTGCGCGGCAAGAGGCGTTCGCCATAAGCAAGGTTCTGGCGCACCGTCAGATGCGGAAAGAGGCGCGGCTCCTGGAAGACATAGCCGATGCGCCGGCGATGCGGCGGCAGGAAGATACCATGATCGCTGTCGCTCCAGGTTTCGCCCGAAAGCCGGATCTGTCCCTGCTCTGGCCGGACAAGGCCGGCAACCAGATTGATCAGCGTCGTCTTGCCGGAACCGGAAGGGCCGAACAGCGCCGTCAGGCCTTCACCGATCTGAAGATCCGCGTCCAGCGTAAAGCCTCCCTGCTCATGGCGTATGGCGATGTCCAGCATCAGCCCTCTCCCATGCGTGCGGCCAGCCGGCGGGCGAGAACTTCGGAAGCAATCAGCGCAGCGAAGGAAATCGCAATCGAGATCAGGGTCAGCCGCATGGCGGCAACATCACCGCCCGGCACCTGAGTATAGGTGTAGATGGCACTCGCAAGCGTCTGGGTTTCGCCGGGAATATTGGAGACAAAGGTGATCGTCGCACCAAATTCGCCCATCGCCTTGGCGAAAGCGAGGATGGCACCGGCAGCAATGCCCGGAAGGACCAGCGGCAGGGTTACGGTCAGGAAAACATAGGCCGGCGGCGCTCCAAGGGTGGAGGCTGCGGCTTCCAGCCGGCGATCCACGGCATCCATGGACAGGCGAATGGAACGCACAAGAAGCGGAAAGCCCATCACGGCTGCGGCAAGGGCAGCCCCTGTCCAGCGGAAGGAAAAGACGAGGCCGAACCAGCTTTCGAGGAAGACGCCGACACTACCCTTGCGCCCGAAGGTGATGAGCAGCAGATAGCCGGTCACCACCGGCGGCATGATCAGCGGCAGATGGACCAGGCCATTGAGCAGGGTCTTGCCCCAGAACTCACGGCGCGACAACAGCCAGGCAACGGCGATGCCCACGGGCAGCGAAAAGACCACGGCAACGGCCGCGACCTTCAGGCTGAGCAGCATAGCGGTCCATTCCTCAGCTGTCAGCGTCACGCGGTCATCCTGGTTGCAGTCTCAAGGCCTGGTCAATTGCTGTGGGTCGTTTGGTTGGATCAGGTTGTTCGGGTCAGTTCGTTTTGGCGAGGACCGTGAAGCCAGCTTCGGTGAAGATGGCATGCGCTCTGGCACCCTGCAAGTAAGCGAGGAAGGCGGCGGCGTTCGCGTTTGCGTTGTCTGCGGTCAGAGCGGCCGGATAGACGATGGGCTTGTGGCTGTCTTCCGGGAAATGATCGAGGATCGTCACCGAAGGATCAACCCTGGCATCGGTCTCATAGACAATGCCGAGAGGCGCTTCGCCGCGCGCCACAAGAAGCAGGGCCGCACGCACGTTCTCGGCCTGGGCAACCTTGTCCTTCACGGTATCCCAGACACCGAGATTTTCCAGGGCTGCCTTGCCATAGGTTCCGGCCGGCACGGCATCGACATTGGCCATGGACAGACGGCCATCGCCGAGAAGTTCGGCGAGCGGAAAGCCGGTCGTGATACTGGCTTTCAGCGACGAGCCCTTCGGCGCGACAAGCACGATGCGGTTGCCGAGCAGGTTGACCCGGGTGTCGGATTTGATCTTGCCGGCCTTGTCGAGGTGATCCATCCATTTCAGGTCAGCGGAAATGAAAACGTCGGCCGGGGCACCTTCTTCGATCTGCTTGGCAAGAGCCGAGCTTCCGGCAAAGGACAGGCGCACTTCGTTGCCGGTTTCCGCCTTCCAGTCGATCGCGACTTTCTCCACGCTTTCCTTGAGACTTGCGGCTGCGAATACCGTCACCGGTTCAGCGGCGAAAGCGGCCGAGGGGGCAGTCGAGGGGGCGGCCCAAATTGCTGCAACGGCAACGGCTATACGGCTGCCAGCCGCCATTCGTTTCCAAAACTTGCTCACCACGCGAGCCTCCGCATCGATATATCCCAATGGATACATCGATAGTTCAAAAAAAACCTGCCGGCAAGTCGCGGCAGGTTTTAAATCGAGATCAAATGCGACAGCACCAGCAGCGCTGCCGAAGGGAATCAGAACTAATATTTCAAGCCGGCAAGCGTGGTCAGGAGATCGGCGGAGATCCCGCCGCCGCTGCCCTGGAGAATGGACAGTGCGGACGTGTCGTAACTGGCGTTCTCGGTGTCATACATGGCCGTGTAACGCTGCAGGAAGCGCTCCATCTTCGCCGGATCCTGGAAATCCGAGAGCGTGATATTGTCCTCGACGATCTTCGCCTGCATGTCGACGTCCATGTTGGAGAATTCTTCCGAATAGCCGAACGTGGTGCGGAAGACTTCCAGCAGCGCCTCATCGGCGATCAGGTCATAGGCATCGGTCAATGTCGGTGCCGTGCGCTCGAAATAAAGAGCAAGGCGAACACCCTGATTGCTTTCGCCTTCGCTCTCTTCAAACGTCTGGCGCAGGTAGAGATTGATGGTTTCGAGCGTTTCGCCGCGCTGCTGTACCGTACCGACGGTGTCATCGGTCAGATTGCCCTCGCTGTCGAAGTTGAAGGACGCGAGCAGTTCCGCCCATTTGGTATCGGTCTGCTGGTTCGCGAAGCTCTTCGGATCCTCGAGATCCGACGCAAACAACTGCTTGAGGAAGTCGTCCGTCACCTCGTCGCCGTCGAAGCCGAATGCGCCGAGCACGACATCGACGACACGCCGATCAGCCAGAAGTTCGTCAGCGGTGCGGATGCTGGCGATCTGCTCCTGATAATATTCAGATTCCTTGGTGGCCGCTTCCTTTGCCGTCGTCTGCTCGTCACCCTCCAGGTAGAGGATCTGCTTGACGATGTAGTCCTTGGCGATATTGGTCGCAGTCGCCTGGTTTTGCGCCTGCAACGGCGCCTTGGCTTCACCTTCGCTGTCGAAGTTGAACAAGGTCGCCATTTCGATCAGGCGAGAATCCTTCGACTTGTTGGCGTAGCTGTTCGGATCAGTGATGTCGCTGGTCAGGACCCTGCGCAGCTCGGAATTGCTGAATTCGTCTCCTTCAAATCCGAAAGCCCGCTGCAACATCAGGCGAAGCGAACTGTTGTCCAGGAGATCGTCGACACTGGTGATCTCGGCCATTTTTTCGGTGAAGTAGTCGATGGTCGACGTCTTCATCTCTTCGCTTTCGTCATCGTAAAATTCGGCAAAGCCGGTATGCGTCGATGCAAGCTGGGCGCTGCCCTGCGCCGAATAGCCCGTCTGGACGTTGCCGTCCGTGCCGAAATTGAACTTTTGCGCAACCGCGACCCATGCGCTGCCGCCATTGGTGATGGCGTAGTTGCTCGAGGCACTGACGTCACTGGTGACGATCGACTTGAACACCGAAGCGGTCACCGTTCCGTCAAGCTCCAGGGCGGTCTTGACATAGTTGAACAGCCGCTCGTCGCCGGTGATGTCCTCGACCGTGGTCACATTGGCGATCTGCGCGGTATAATAGGCTTTTTCGCGCTGCAGATAGTATTCGGAGGCGTAGGTCTGCTCTTCCTCGATATAGAGAGCGACAGTACCTTCCTTCTGTTCGGCGCTCTGGGCCGTCGTTCCGGAAAGGGAGCCATCGGTGTTGAAGCTGAACGCCTGGGCCATTTTGAGGAAGGCCGCCGAATTCGACGCGTCGTTTTCCACCAACTGGTTCACGTAGCTTGTGCTGTCACTGAGATCGCTGGTCAGGATCTTGGTGAAATGTTCCTTGGTGTAATAGGTGCCGTCGATGCCATAGGCATCGAGAACATAATTGAACAGGCGGGTGTTCTTGACCAGGCTGTCGGCCGAGGTGACGGTGTCGATCGCCGACTCGTAATAGTAGGTTTCGGTCTCGATCGCGTCGTTTTCGGCAACGAGCTGCTCATCCAGAAGCGCAAGCAGCTTGGTTTCCTGCGCCGACGTCTGGGAATCCTTGGTCTGGCCGGTGAACTGGAAAGCGGCGGCGAAATTGCGATATCGATCATCGGACAGGACGTTGGCGAAGCTGGAGCTTTCGCTGAGATCGCTTTCCAGGACCTTTTTCATATAGGCCTTGGCATAGGTCATCTCCTCGAGACCATGGGCCTTCATTGCAAAGGAATAGAGGCGGTAGTCGTCGAGGAATTCATCCACTGACGTGACGTTGCCGATATTCTCTTCGAAATACGCGGTTTCGCGCGCAACCTGGCTGTCAGAGGCGACGCGGTTCAGGCTCGACTTCATATCTCGCGTCGCAAGATCGTAGCTCAGATATGTGGAAACCATCGCGTCCTCGGCAGAAAAATCGAATTATGCGAATCGCATCATGCGCCTTAATCCTTGCTCGGAGCTTTATATCTTTGTGAAGAAACGCTGCGAATGCGCTTTTCGAGACGGCCGCATGAAACAGGCGGCATACTGGCTCGGCCTTCCAACATCCCGGCCCACATCCCGGCATTCCGACATCTGTATCGATCTGGAATAGATCGGCCCCGATTTTCATATTTCAGCAACCCTGCGCAGTACGACAAAACTAACCATTTGAGACTGCAAGGTTTTTTTTACCGCGATTTTTAAGCTGTCTCGAACAGCCGCTGGCTATGTTGCCCCTACAGAGGACGAGAAGTCCCAAACAGACGAGCACATGACGCGCTCTCGGGTAAAACAAGGGTAGCATGAAGATGACGAACACCGTTATGAAGCCCGATTGGGCAGGAGCCACTCTGCGACTGGATCCCTCGCGGTTCCCACAGCAGGTCTCCTACGCATTGCACGGCTCCTTAGGCGATGTGACAATCACCATCGACGAACGCGGCGCCGTGCTGCGCAAAATCCTTCCTGGCAGCGGCCTTCCCCTCTCCTTCGCCCTGCCGGCCCGTGCCTTCAAAGGCGTTGCGGCCCGGGCGATCGACCATGGCGACGGCGAAGTCACAGTGACACTCGAACTGCATCACGACGATCCGGATCTGTGCATCCCGCTGCTCGTGGCCCACGACCTTTGCGATATTGCTGCCGACTGGCGCGGCTGGGCAGACGCCTTCCGGATCCCGATGCTAATGGTCGAGGCCGACGGCATTGCCCGTCCGCTGGAAGAACATATCGGCGAGGTGCGCACCCGTGATACGCAGCCACGCCGCCGCCATTCCTATTTCGCCGAGCGCCGCCCGCGCTTCCTGGTGCGCCGCACGACCGGTTCGCTTGGCGTAACCATGAAGATTTCCGGCAAGGAAATCATCGCCCGCAGCTGATTTCGTCCCAAGACGGAACATTACAGGGCCCGGAAGGCGACTTCCGGGCCTGTTTGTTTTCAAGGTACTTGCAACAGAACGTGCCGATCCAAGCCAGTTCGACGCTTGATCCGGGCATGAAACCCGGACGTCAAAAGAGGCTATCGCTCAGGCGAAAGGCAGAGCCAGAAGCAGGCCGAGGAAGATGATCGCTCCGACGCGATTGTTCGACTTGAACAGCGCCAGGCATTGGGCGCCGTCATTGATGTCGAGGACCTTGATCTGCCATGCGAACAGTCCACCGGCGATCATGAGACCGAGAATGGCCGGGAAGCCTGCGCCCGCCATGACAAAGGAGACGAGAAGCAGCAGGAGCGTCAGGCCATAAAGGCCGGCGAGCCAGAGTTTCGTGTCGTCGCCGAACAGGCGCGCCGTCGAGCGCACGCCGACGAGTGCGTCATCCTCCTTGTCCTGATGGGCGTAGATCGTGTCATAACCGATGGTCCAGGCGACGGCGCCGACATAAAGCAGGACAGCAGCGAGCGACAGATTACCATGCAGGCCGGCCCAGCCCATCAGGCCGCCCCAGGAAAAGGCGAGGCCGAGAAAGAATTGCGGCCAGTCGGTGAAGCGCTTGGCAAACGGATAGATCGCCACGATCGCTAGCGATGCGATACCGAGGACAATCGAGAACGTGTTGAAGCAGAGCAGAACCGCCAGCCCGACCAGCGCCTGAAGCCCCATGAAGATCTTGGCATCCCGGCGCGACACACGGCCGGACGGCAAGGGACGCGAGCGGGTGCGCGCAACCTTGTCATCAATCTCATGGTCGACCAGGTCGTTATAGGTGCAGCCGGCACCGCGCATGGCAACCGATCCGACAAAGAACAGGGCGAGATGAAAGACAAACAGCGTCGGGTTCAGCCGGTCTTCGGCGGCCAGGACGTTGGCCGCCAGCGCCGAGGACCAGAAACACGGCCACATCAGCAATTGCCAGCCGATCGGCCGATCCCAGCGGGCGAGCTGGGCGAAGGGCCAGAGCCAGCGCGGCAACGCGCGGTAGACCCAGTTGTCGGAAGGGGCGTCGATAACGCGATCGGAGTGGTCGGCTGAACTGTTCATGACGCCAGTGATAGAGCATGGCGGCGGCCAAGAAAACCGCGATTGCCGGTCAGCAACCGCGAAAAATCAGCACAGTGCCGGGCAAAGGTGCCGGCGTCTCAATCGAGGCTGAAACCGAACTTGTAGCTGGCCGATACGCCGAATGTCAGCTGGTTCTTGCTGCCTCGCTCCTCGACAAGGCTGCTGTCGGCGGCAGGACCGGTCAGGCGCTTGTATTCGGTGAAGGCGCTCATCTGCAATTTTTCGGTGGCGTCCCAGGTGATGGCGGCACCGGCGCCAACCGAAGTGAAGCCGCCATCCGGATGATATTCGCTGAGGCCGGACGCTGCCGATTCACCGGCATCGACGCCATAATAGGCCTTGGTATAGCCGCTGGTCGCATAGGTGGCGCGCGGACCGCCGGAAATGCGCAGATCCGGGGCGATATCGGTGAAGGCATCGAGCGCGAGGTCGGCAACGAGGCCGTCATGGCTGCGAATGCCCTGGCGCAATTCGGCGCGGGCGCGCAGGTAGTCTGTGACATAGACATCGGCAAAGCCGCCGAGTTCACCGCCCCACTTGATATCGGAGAGACCGATCAACTCGTCGGCATCGCCCGCATCGCGGCCGGGGATGAACTTGCCGGCGACACCCGCACGCAGGACGTCCGTGTCATAAATGGCGAAAGATGCGCTATCATTGCGCGAGCTGAAGCGCGGCTGGTTGCCGCGGCCGAGCGAAATGATCGGCGAAAAGAACAGCTTGTTGTCCTTCGCACCTTCAAATTTCGGCGCGGAAATGCCGGAGCCGCCGAGCGTCAGGTACCAGTTGCCGGACCAGAAGCCTTCGGCTTTCGCCTGACCGGCAAAAGCCAGGGCGCACGAAGACAGGACGATGGCACGGGCGGCATTTCGCATGATGGACCCCAGACTTTGACGCAATACAAACCTCCGCAGCAGCGGAGACGAACTGCTTCAATATTGCAGCAATGCGTTACGGGATCTTTAACCAAGGCGAGCGACTTGGCTGTGGAGCGATCGGCTGACAGACGATCGGTGACGATGGAGACCTATCACTTGTTTTGATCGACCGATCAGCCAAGCTTCTGATTTTTCGTCAAATTCCGAGGATCTTTCGTGGTTTTCTCCCAGCACCGCGCCTTTACGGAGCAGCAGGACACTTTCTCCTTGACCTGAGCCGGCAGGGAGACTTTCCTCGCTTCCAACAAGAACAGGAGACCTCTGATGGCTGTCGATTCCTCTGCCCGCACGCCCACATTCACCTATGTCGACGGCGACTGGCTTTCCGGCAATCCGCCGCTGATCGGACCGACATCGCATGCCATGTGGCTGGGCTCGACGGTATTCGACGGCGCCCGCTGGTTCGACGGCATTGCGCCGGATCTCGACCTGCATTGCCAGCGGGTCAATCGATCGGCGGAAAACATGGGCATGAAGGCGACTGTCGACGCCAGCGAGATCGAACGGCTGGCCTGGGAAGGTATCGCCAAGTTCGACGGCCGGACGGCCATCTACATCAAGCCGATGTACTGGGCCGAACATGGCCAGGCCGGTTCGGTCGTCGCCGCCGACCCGGAATCGACACGCTTTGCGCTCTGCCTGTTCGAGGCCCCGATGCACACCGCCAAGCCGTCGTCGCTGACGCTGTCGCCCTTTCGTCGGCCGACGCCGGAATGCGCGATGACCGATGCCAAGACCGGCAGCCTCTACCCCAATTCCGGCCGGATGATCATCGATGCGCGCAGCAGAGGCTTCGACAATGCGCTGGTGCGCGACATGAACGGCAATGTGGTTGAAACAGCCTCTTCCAACGTCTTCATGGTCAAGGACGGCATCGTCTATACGCCGGCGGCGAACCGCACCTTCCTGGCCGGCATCACCCGCGCCCGGATCATTGGCCTGTTGCGCCATGCAGGCTTCGAGGTCCGCGAGGCGACGCTGTCGGTCGAGGACTTCATGAATGCCGACGAGATTTTCCAGACCGGCAATTACTCCAAGGTGGTGCCGGTGACACGGCTCGATGACCTGCAACTGCAGGAGGGACCTGTGACCCGCAAGGCGCTCGATCTCTACATGGACTGGGCAAAGTCGTCGCACAGCACGGACGGCTGAGCACGCCAGGCTGAGTACGCCAAGGCTGGGCCGCGCCTTGATCGCGGCCGCCTGCCTCTCTATCTCTCGCTCAACCGCGTGTTCCGTTTTCTGGAAGGAAACCACCTTGTCCATCTTCAACAACCTGCCGACACCGCCGACCGTTGCCAAAAAACCGGTCAGCGATACCCGCCACGGGATCACCCGCACCGACGACTATGCGTGGCTGCGGGCCGACAACTGGCAGCAGATGTTCAAGGACACCTCGATCCTCGACCCCGAGATCCGCGGCTATCTGGAGGCGGAAAATACCCACATGGACGCGGCGATGGCCGACACCAAGGCGCTACAGAAGACGCTGTTCGACGAGATGAAGGGCCGGATCAAGGAGGACGATTCTTCGATCCCGATGAAGGACGGCCCGTTTGCCTATGGCTCGGCCTTCGTCACCGGCGGCGAGCAGCCGCGCTATTTCCGCATTCCGCGTAATGGCGATCCGAAGGACGAGGCGCTGCGCGATCTTCTGCTCGACGGCGACAAGGAGGCGCAAGGCAAGGATTATTTCCGCCTGTCGGGCATCGACCACACGACCGACCATGCCTTCGGCATCTGGGGCTATGACGACAAGGGTTCGGAATATTTCACCCTGCGCATCCGCGATCTGGCCACCAAGCAGGACCTTGGCGACGTGCTGGAAAACACTGCCGGCGGCGGCGTCTGGGCACCCGACGGCAAGAGCTTCTTCTATACGCTGCAGGACGAAAACCATCGTCCGTCCAAGGTCTTCCATCACATTGTGGGCGAGCAGCAATCTTCCGACCGGCTGGTCTATGAAGAGAAGGATCCTGGCTTCTTCATGGGCGTCGGCGGATCGCTGCTCGACGACTTCATCTATATCGACATCCATGACCACGAGACTTCGGAATACCGCCTGCTCTCGACCAAGGACCTGACGGCCGAGCCGCAGCTGGTGGCCGAGCGTGAGGAAGGCATCGAATATGCGATGACCGAAGGCGGCGACGTCTTCTACATCCTGACCAATGCCGGCGACGCCAAGGACTTCAAGATCGTCGAGGCGCCGGTGTCGGCACCCGGCAAGGAAAACTGGAAAGAGGTCGTGGCGCATGAACCCGGCCGGCTGATCCTCAACCACATGGCCTTTGCACGGCACCTCGTCTGGCTCGAGCGCCGCGACGGCCTGCCGGTGATCATGATCCGCGACCGCATGTCGGGCGAGGAACATTCGATCGCGTTTGCCGAGGAGGCCTATTCGCTCGGCCTTTCCGGGTCGGCGGAATACGACACCGACGTCATCCGGTTCTCTTATTCGTCGATGACCACGCCAGGCCAGTTGTTCGACTACAATATGGCGACACGCGCGCGCACGCTGCTCAAGACACAGGAAGTCCCCTCCGGCCATAATCCGGATGACTATGTCACGCGCCGCGTCTTTGCCAAGGCGCATGACGGCGTCGACGTACCGGTCACCCTGCTCTATCGCCGCGATACGAAGCTCGATGGCTCTGCCCCTTGCCTGCTTTACGGCTACGGTGCCTATGGCATCACCATCCCGGCCGGCTTCAACACCAATTGCCTGTCGCTCGCCGATCGTGGCTTCGTCTATGCCATCGCCCATATCCGGGGCGGCAAGGACAAGGGATTTTCCTGGTATGAAGACGGCAAGATGGAAAAGAAGGCCAATACCTTCAAGGACTTCATTGCCGCCGCCGATCATCTCGTTGCAGAAAAATACACGTCTTACGCAAACATCATTGCCGAAGGCGGATCTGCCGGCGGCATGCTGATGGGCGCGATCGCCAATATGGCACCGGAGAAATTCGCCGGCATCATCGCTGCCGTGCCGTTTGTCGACGTGCTCAACACCATGCTCGACGACACGCTGCCGCTGACGCCGCCGGAATGGCCGGAATGGGGCAATCCGATCGAGTCCGAAGAGGAGTATAACTGGATCGCCGCCTATTCGCCCTATGACAATGTCGCGGCCAAGGCCTATCCGCCGATCCTGGCGCTGTCTGGCCTCACCGACCCGCGCGTGACCTATTGGGAACCGACCAAGTGGATCGCCAAGCTACGCGAGCATGCGCCGGATGCAGGACCTTTCCTGCTGAAAACCAATATGGCAGCCGGTCATGGCGGCAAGTCCGGCCGCTTCCAGCGGTTGGAAGAGATCGCCTTCGAATACGCGTTCGCGATCAAGGTGGCGGGGAAGATGTGATCCGACCCTGGGGACGTGCAAGCTTTCACGGGTGTCTTTTCGTGATTGCTTGCGCACTTCCTAAAAAATGAAACCCACACATCCATGATTCGGCCGCCGCGTAGTCCGAGTGCGGGCTTGGCGCAAGGCCAAATCTCGCTCTTGCGCCGCAACACGCAAGCCTCGCGCAAGGTTCAAAGGTTAACAAATGGTTAATTCTTTCAACCGAGGCGTCCGCCATGAGGATCGATAGCGGTCTTAGCAGCAACTATTCCTATCAAAATCGCTACGTGCCCAGCACGGCCGATGCCGATGATGCTGCGCCGGACACCAGCACGACCTCGAAGGCCCGCACCGGCAGCCCCAACACGTTTTCCAGCACACTGCTGTCGAACCAGCTTGCTTCGGCGCTCTGGACCGTCGAAGGCGGACGCAAGGCTTCGCTGACGGCCGAGTCCGCGACGGCCAACAGCGACGAGCGCGTTGCCAACTCGGTCTCGCAGCAGGTCGAAGCGGCCTACCGCGAATACGATCTGCCGGACTACGCCGAATTCTGAGTATGCAGAGCGGGCTCTCCTCAACCGGCCAGGGAAACCCGGCCGGTTTTTTTATGCGCAATTGCAGACAAGACAGTCAGTGACTGTGCTTGTGGCCAGCCTCGTGATGATGATGTGCGTGATCAGCGCAGCAGGCGGTGGCGTGCACCACAGCCGGGACAACGCCATCGCTTGCATGATCGTGGCCGTCAGCGTGCCCGCCATGCCACTCCGTCCATGACTGCCGCAGGATCTGGACCGAAGACGTCAGGAAGAGGCCGGCCATGATGGCCGCGACGATCAGGTCCGGCCAGGCGGTAGCGGTGCCCCAGACCCCGATGGCCGCGATCATGACGATGACATTGCCGATCGCATCATTGCGCGAGCATAGCCAGACGGAGCGCACATTGGCATCGCCATCCTTGTAGCTCATCAGCAGCAGAACACTGGCGACATTGGCAATCAGCGCCAGGAAGCCGATCACGCCCATGATCGGCGCTTCCGGCAAGTTCATGTAGAAGACGCGGTAAAGCGTGGAACCGAAGACCCAGAGGCCCATCAGAAACAGGCTCACGCCCTTGGCGGCGGCAGCCGACGTGCGGACACGAATGGAGGCGCCGATGACGGCGAGCGAAATGCCGTAGGTGACGGCGTCCGCAAAAAAATCCAGCGCATCGGCCTGCAGCGCCTGGGAGCGAGCCAGTTGGCCGGCGGTCATCTCAATGAAGAACATTCCGGCATTGATGGCAATCACCAGCCAGAGCCTGCGCTTGTAGGTGTCCGACATGCCGTCGAAGGGGCCGTGGCTATGGCCGCAAGAGGCGCTCATGCGATTTCCTTTCCTGCTTGATCTCGTCCTGCATCCTTTCTAGGATCTATAGCGACTAGAGGTTCAAGAGGTTTTTTACCGATGTATTCGATTGGTGATCTGTCCCGCCGCACGGGCGTCAAGGTGCCGACCATCCGCTACTATGAGCAGATGGGCTTGATCTCTGCGCCCGACCGCACCGAGGGCAACCAGCGACGCTATGAAAAAGCCGAACTGGACCGGCTGGCCTTTATCCGTCATGCGCGTGATCTCGGCTTCCCGATCGAGGCTATCCGCGAGCTTCTGACGCTGAGCCGCCATCCGGAAGAGCCTTGCGGTACGGCCGACCAGATCGCCCGCGAACAACTGGCCGACGTGCGCGACAAGATCGCCAAGCTGCGCAAGCTCGAAGACGAACTGACCCGTATCGTCTCTCATTGCGAGGGCCATACCGTTGGCGATTGTTATGTCATCCGGGCGCTGTCCGACCACGGACTTTGCGAACACGAACATTGAGGTAAATGGGAGGGAGACTGAATGCCGGTGATCAAACAACAGGACGCAGCGCTTGAAGAAGGCAAGGCCGAGGGCATCAACGCCGAGCTTGGCCCCTATTCGGCACGCCTTCTCAGCGATGCCGGCAGCCTGACGCAATTCGGCGCCTTTCTGGAGACCCTGCCGCCGGGTTCGCGCTCGTCGCACCAACACTGGCACGAGCGCGAAGACGAATTCATCTTCGTGGTCTCCGGCCGGGTAACGCTGATCGAAGGTGATGACGCGACCGAAATGCAGGCGGGCGATGCGGCGACCTTCAAGGCCGGCACCGCCGTCGGCCATTGTCTGGAGAACCGTTCTGAGGCAGACGCCAGCTACCTCGTCGTCGGCACCCGCTCGCCGGATGACGTGGTGCACTATACCCGGAAGGACATGCTGCTAACCAAGGTGAAATTCGACAAGCGGCTGACCGACAAAGCGGGGAACGTGTTGAAGAGGTGATCCACAGGGATCGCCATTGACAACCGATTGAAATCGGCGCATTTCAATTTTTATGATCGACGCACGCGCAACCATCTCCTGCACGTATTTTTGGGCCTACCGGTAACCGGCGGCTCGACAGATCACTTTGTCAACAGGCCGCCGTCAGGCGGCCTTGTTGTTTAAAAAACGCAGCTTCCCCTGACGGCACATCAAAAAAGGGAAGCGAAACATGACCGAAGATACTGAAACAACACTGCCGCGCCCGCCCGTCGTGGTGATCCGCCATGCCCGGCGCCAGGATCTGCCGCAGCTCAATGACATGATTACCGCCCTTGCCGCCCACCACGGCGATGCCTCCGCGATGACCGCGGACGTGCTGGAGCGCGACCTGTTCGGCGCCCTGCCCTGGATCACCGCCTTGGTTGCCGATGGCGGCGAAGGCCTGATCGGCTACGCCATTCTCGTACCGCTCTACAGGGCTGACGAAGGCAAGCGCGGCATGGATCTGCATCATCTGTTCGTCCGTGATGGCCAGCGCGGCAACGGCATCGGCCAGCACCTGGTTGCCCGCGCCCGCGATATCGCCGTACAGTCCGGCTGCGACTACCTTTCGGTTGGCGCAGCGACCGGCAATGTGGCGGCGCATCGGTTCTACGAGCATATGGATTTCGTACCGCGCCCGGTGACCGGCATGCGCTACATTCAACGCCTGTCGTAACAGGTGGATGCCAAGCCGCAGGGAGACATGCCGATGACCCGTATCGCGATAGCCCTGACCGAAGACTTCGCCGACTGGGAATGCGCCCTGCTGATGGCGGTGGCGCGCTCCTATCTCGGCGTCGAGATCAGGACCGCTTCGCCCGATGGCCGGCCGCTCACGTCGATGGGCGGACTGAAAGTCACGCCCGATCTCGGCTATGATGCCATAGACGCAGAAACCTTCGATGCGCTGATCATTCCAGGCGGCCTGAGCTGGGAAAAAGGTACCGCGCCGGACTTCAGCGCAAAGGCCCGCGAATTTCACGGCGCCGGCAAAGTGCTCGGCGGGATCTGCGCGGCGGCAAGCGCGCTGGCGGCGACCGGCATCCTGAACAACGTGGCCCATACCGGCAACCGCCTTGCCTCGCACCAGAAATATCCGGCCTATCAGGGCGCCGCACTCTACCGCGACCAGCCACAGGCCGTGTCGGACGACAAGGTGATCACCGCACCCGGCAATTCTCCGATCACCTTCACCATGGAGATCCTCAAGGCACTGGGTCTGTGGAGCAGCGAAGCGGAAGACGAAATCGCGGTGTTCGCCAATGAACATCTGCCGCATGGCGCCGTCGGCTGACGTCGAAGCATTTCTCTGAAACTGACCTTTCGAAGATAGTCCGCTTGCAAGCGCGGCGGCGCGTTGCGCGCACTGGCCACGCAATGGCGCAAAGGCCAAATGCTCCGCCGCTTGATCGTGATCAATGACCTGCGCTGCTGATTTGGCTAATATCGGATTGCAAAATGAGAGGCAGATGTCGCGCAACCACGGTTGCGGGCATCAAGATCATTGAGGAGTGATGACCATGAATAATGCAGTCAAGAAGCTTCCGATCACCACTGAAAATCCACAGACACCGGCCACCGATCGGCCCTGGGCGGCGCTCGAAACGCTGCGCCAGGAGATCGACCGGCTGTTCACCGACTTCCATCCGTTTTCGTTGCGGGCGCCCGCCCCGCGGGCGTTGCGCAGCCTTGATCCGTCTGCCTTCCCATGGCAGGTCGCGCCGGCCGTCGACATGGTCGAAAAGGATGGCTTCTACGAAGTGACGGCCGAGCTGCCCGGCATGGACGACAAGAGCGTCGAAGTGAAGGTCGCCAACGGCGTCCTGACGATCCGGGGCGAGAAATCGGAAGAGAAGAAAGAAGACAAAAAAGACTATCACCTGTCCGAGCGACGCTACGGTTCGTTCCAGCGGAGCTTTGCACTGCCCGACGGCATAGACCGGAACAAGATCGAAGCGACTTTTGCCAAGGGCCTGCTGCGCGTGACGCTGCCGAAGACGGCCGAGGCGGTCAGCAGTGAAAAGAAGATCGAGATCAAGGCCGCCTGAACAGGCTGGCAATGGCAATGGCAATGGATTGGGCATGGGCACGCCGACGTGCCCATGCAGCGGACGGATGAGCGCCTTTGATCGATAACAGGCGGCAGGGCACCAGCGGCAGGGCAAGAGCAGCGTGACCGCGGCGGCAGGGCACCGGCATCGGCTCAGCAAGAAATTGATGGTCTATCCGGCCGTCTTCGCGTTAGCCTCTCGAACGAGAAAACAGGGAGAGGGCCGCAATGGATGATGCCGTGGAAATGCGCCTTGATCACGTTTCCCAGATCTTCGAAACGCTCGATCCCTATCCGTTCAGGGACCGGGAACTGTCGCAGGATGCCATCGAGTACATCACCCGGCACGCAAGCCTGATGCCGAAGACGCAGCCGATCCGGATCACGGTTCATCTGCCCGAAGAATCCGCGTCAAAGGCTGAGGTCCAAGGCCTTGATCGGGCGATTTCAAACTATTTCCTCTACAGTCACGGGGTCGTCGAACACCAGTTGCGCGAGCTTCTGCGCACCGGGCGACGGGCTCTGTTGCTCGGGCTCGCCGTGCTTGCCCTGTGTCTCGTCTTCGGTCAGGCCGTCTCTGCGCTGACATCCTATGGGCGGATCTCGCATTTCCTCGAAGAAGGCGCCATTATCGTCGGATGGGTTGCCCTCTGGCATCCGCTGAACATCCTGCTTTACGAATCCTGGCCGCTGCGGGAACAGGCAAGGCTCCACCGCCGCCTGTCTCAGGCGCGGGTGGCGCTGCGCTTTTATCCGCCGGTGCCGGACCAGCCTGCCACAGACGCCTGACCCTTTCGCGACGTTTCGGCACATTGGTCAGTCACGCGGCATTCTTGTCGAGGGCGTCGGGCAAGCGTATGTTTGACCTGCAGGGCTCAAAGCCGTGCAGCATGCGTGACGGCGCTCAACCGAGGCCTTGTGATGCGTCATCGGTCGAACGCCGACCTGTCCCCCATTTCAAACATCTGGATCAACGACACGACAACAAAACGGAGGAGGCGTACATGGCGATTTCGCGCAAACAGGAAGAGCGGTTGCTGACCGAGGAGGAATGGCATCTGGTTCAGCAGTCCCACCACCCGGCGGTTCAACAGTTGAACGATGCCGATCTGACCAAACTGCTCAAACAGGTTCGCGATAGACGCAACCGTGCCCAGACCGAGGCGCATCGGCAGACCCGCGAATTGCGCGGAAAGGCTGCGGCAAAAGGCGCGGAGCCGGTCAGGAAGGATGTCGGCACAAGAGGCAAGCTCGAAATCCTGGCCATGAGCATGCGCCGTCTGAATGGCGAACATGCGCGCCGGCAGAAGATGCAGGGCCAGGTGCAACTGGTCGAAAACATGCGCGCTGCCCTGGCCCTGAAGCAGAGCGCCAAGGTCGAGCGCGACGAGAGCTACAATTCGCGCCATGCGCATGCCGGCATGCGGGCGATCGAATCCAAACGCTACAAGAGCCTTGTCCGCCCGGCAGAGCGTGGGCGGCTACGGTCGGCGGCCGCGGTGGCACAGGCAAAGCGGGATTCCCGCAGCGCAGCCGGATAAGGCCTGATCACACATGCGGTCGGGAAAGCCGCTAGCGGACCGCCAGCCTCAATGGCGCACGGGCGGCTTTTCCGACCATTTTTGCAGGGTGGTCTTGATCAGGATAAGCGCCGCCTGCTGGGCATGATCGCGCTCGCGCGGATCGACAATCGCCGAAAGACGTCTTTCAAAGGCACGCACCGTCTCGTCCACCCAGTGATGCAGGGCGGGATCGGGATAGTTGTCGAGCAGCGAGCGGATTGCCGATTCCATCCGCCGACGTTCGATGCTCATGGTTCCTCCGAAGTCATTTCGAGGAGTGCATGATGACGGCGCAGGCTTGCGCGATGCTTGAGGCGACGATTTCAATTCGCTGCGGAGCGCGGAAAGGTGCGTGGCGCCCGATACCGCCCGCCACTATTGCACGGCGGGGATGGCCTTGAGATAGGCGGCAATCGCCTCTCTATCGCTGGCGGGCAGTTCGGCCATGTTCTTCTGTACCTCGACCATCGTGCCGCCGACGCTGTCGAATTCCGGGGTGAAGCCGGTTTCGAGATAGCTTGCGATATCCGCCTCGCTCCAGGAACCGATGCTCTTCGAGCCGGGCGTGATGTTGGGGATGGTGCCCTCGCCTTCCGGATTGGGACCGCCGGCCAACCACTGGCCGCTCCTGAAACCACCGAGCATATCGCGCGGGGTGTGGCATTCGCCGCAATGGCCGGGGCCTTCGACCAGATACTGGCCCCGCCTGACCATGTCGCTGGCGTCGGTCAACGCAACGCGCGGCTCGTCGGTAAAATAGAGAAATTTCCAGCCGCCCAGGGACAGGCGGATATTGAAGGGGAACGGCAACTCATGCGCCGGGGCCACGGCCTCGCTCGCCGGCAGCGTCTTGATGAAGCCGAACAGGTCGTTGACGTCCTTCGCCGACATGCGCGCATAGGAGCCGTAGGGGAAGGATGGATACAAATGTTCGCCCCGGCGTCCAACGCCACGGGTCATGGCATCGCCGAATTCGGCAAGTGTCCAGCCGCCGATGCCGGCCGTCTGGCTGCTGGAGATGTTGGGCGCATGGAAGGTGCCGAACGGGCTGTGGATCGGCGCGCCGCCCGACAGGATCAGACGCGCATCGCCGGCGCTTCCGGCAGGCGTATGACAACTTGTGCAGCCTCCGGCAAAGAACACCTCGCGGCCATGCGTCAGATCAGGCTCGCCGAGCCCGGCCCAGACGGACGCATCCTGCCGCGCCGGCGCGGTGACGACGAGAAATCCGCCCACACCCAGAGCACCCATCACCGGCAGGCCCACCAGACCCTTGAGCCATTTCGAAACCATCCAGCGCCTCCGCAAGAAACAGGCGGCCCGCAGCCGAGCCAAAACGGAAAGTCGCCCGGCAGGTGACCCACCGGGCGCGCCAGATGCTTATTTCTTCAAGCGGTAGGTCTCGTGACAGGTGCCGCAGGCTCCGCCGACGGCCTTCATCACGGCACCGACGCCAGCCTGATCGACCGGCAGAGCGGCGAGTTGCGCTTCCGCGGCAGTCGCCAAAGCCATCGACTTCGTCTTGAAGTCTTCCATGTTTTCCCAGATCTTCGGGCTGGCTTCCGTTTCCAGACCGGTCTCGGAGCCGGCCGGGAACTGGTCGGGGAATGTCTTTCCGACCTCGACCATGGTGGTCAGCGAGGCCTTTACGACCTCGGCATCGAAAGGCTTCTCACCCTTGGCAATCGCCGCCAGGGCACCCATGGCGCCGCCGGTCTTCTTCATCATCTCCTGACGGACGACCTGCGGCTCACCCGCCGCGATGGCCACCGTCACGCCAAGACAGATCGCCGCTGCGGCCGTCAAAACGAGTCTCAACTTCATTCCCATTCTCCCACGGAGTTTGCCGGCGGACCGACGTTGGCTTCGAGCATGGGAATGTTTGCAGGTTTGGATCGAGGGAATGAAGTCACAAAGCGGTGATAACGCAACAGAGCGTCAATCATCTGATATTGATGACAGATTAGCATGCCGAACAGCCAATCCAATACATGCCGGGCAAGTACGCGCTACCATAGTTCATGTGCCAGGGTGAAGATGGCGGCGGCAATCAGCAACAGGCCGGCGCTGCGGCCAATGGCCTTGGTCAAACCGGGATTTTCCACCAGTGTATGGCGGGCGCCATGGCCTGCGAGAGCAACGCTGCCGTAGACCAGGCCCTGCACAGCCATGGTCATCAGTCCCATCACCGCGCCCTGCATCAGCAGCGATCCATATTGCGGCCTGAGGAATTGCGGATAGACGGCAACCACGAAGAGATAGGCCTTGGGATTGAGCAGACAGGTGACAAGGGCCTGACCGAATGTCGATGAAAGACGCCTTGTAGCACCGGTCTCGACAGCGCCGACGGTGATGGAACTGCGGACCAGCGATAGGCCTATCCAGATCATGTAACCGGCACCTACGATCAGCAGCGGGGTAAAAAGCTGGGGGACCAGCGCCACCAGCGCGCCGGTGCCCAGAGTACCAAAGACGGTGTGGATTGCCCCGCCGGCCATCATCCCGCCGGTTGCGGCCAGCCCGGCGCGCTTGCCGCCGGAAAGAGCGCTTGCCAGTACATAGATCATGTCCATTCCGGGCACGATGACTATGCCCGTCAGCAGCAGAAGAAAAAGCCAGAGATTTTCGGCATAACTCATGTCAGTATCCTCGGTACGAAAATCAGCGTATAAGTTTTTTATCTCAGATAATCAGCTTGTTATGCTCTGCATACAGAGGAGCTCCTGACAGCATTGTGTCAGGAGAGACACAGAGGGTTAAATGCGCAAGGCATCGCGGCTGTTCGAGATCATCCAGATCCTCAAGCTTTCCCGCGCAGCGGTGACGGCGCAGATCATCGCCGACCAGCTGGAAGTCACCGTGCGGTCGATCTACCGCGACATCGCCGCGCTGCAGGCGATGCGCGTGCCGATCGAGGGGGAACGTGGACTGGGCTATATCCTGCGGCCCGGCTTCGACCTTCCACCGCTGATGTTCACAGTGGAGGAAACGGAAGCGATCATGCTCGGGCTGCAGATGCTCGAGCGCAGCGGCGACACTTCGCTCAGGCGCTCGGCGGAATCGGTGAACCGGAAGATCGCCGGCGCCGTGCCGGACCCCCTGCGGCGAAGCCTGCAATCCGCCACGCTGTATGCCTGGGGCTCGCCGCCGCAGATGCCTAAAGATTTCGAGCTGGAACAGGTGCGAACAGCGATACGCAACGAACAGGTGCTGCGGATCGACTATCGCGACGATCGAGGCGAGGCCAGCCGCCGGATGATCAAGCCGCTGGCGCTGATCTACTATGCGGAATCAGTCAATCTGGTCGCCTGGTGCGAGTTGCGGCAGGCGATCCGCAATTTCCGCAGCGAACGCATCGCGCAATGCGTGACGCAGGAACGCTTCTTCAAGGGCGAAGGCGACCGTTTGCGTGCGGTGTGGACGAGCGGCTGGGCCAATGCCACCGCAAAGGCGGCACCGGTTTAAAGGGGAAGCCTGCGGCTCTGTTCACGGCCAAAGCCCTCGATCTCGATACGGTCGGGATAAAGATCGAGCACGGCGAAGGCATTGTCGAACTCCGTGTCGACCATGCCGCAGAAATTGACGAAATGCGTCGCCCCGAGCAGGCCGTAATTGCCGGAGTGATCATGGCCGCAAAGATAGGCGATAGAGGCCGGCGATGCCGCCAGCATGCGCGCCATGTCTTCGGCCTGCCAGAGGCTGTGATCCGAGAATGGATAGATCGGGTAGTGGCCGAGCACGATGACCTTTTCGCCCGCTGCTTCGGCGTCTTGCAGCCGGCTTGCCAGCCAGGCCATCTGGCGTTCGCTCATGCCGCCGTTCCAGTCCATCGCATTGACGGCACCGGCCGCCTTCAGAGCGGCAAGACGCGACTGCGCTTCGATGCGGCGCGGATCGCCTTCGGGCGGAGCAAAAAGCGAGATCTCGTTGCCATCGGTGACGATCAGGCGGACACCATTGATCACCAGGTCATGATAGGGCGCCGGCATGGCCAGAACCTGATGGATCTCGGCCAACCGCGCGGGCTCCACAGCAAAATCGTGATTGCCCGGCAGCAGGATGCGCGGATGGCGCAAGCGGGCCAGTTCGGCCAGAACCGGGGCGAAATTCTCGAAACCGCGATCGATCAGATCACCCAGAACAACGACGGCATCCAATGTCATCGTGTTGAAGCGATCGACCGCCTGGGAGAGTTTCGCCAGGCTGTTGGCGTAGTGACGGTTCAACTGTGGATGCGGAGGCAGCACGGCATACTGCGGATCGGCAATGACGCCGAGGCGCAAAACAGGACATTCTTGCGACATATACGATTTCAACACATGCGTTTCAGTAACCGCGCTCTACACAGTCGCCGTGACACTGAGATGACATCTGGAACCCATGTTTAAACTTTGGCCCAGCGTCCGAGCAATTGTTTTCTATTCCTAAAGACTTCCCTGATATTCCTTTGTGTTGAATGGATCCGGTTGTGATCTGGTTTGCCATGAGAGCACGTTCAAGAAGATTCTGCTGCGTGCGCCTATTGCAACTGGACTGCTTTCTTCATGGATCAATCATTGACCGCATCGCCGCTCACGGCTCCGCCGGATGAACAGCACGCAACACAGGACGCGCACCAGCGCTTCCAGCGCGGCGTTGCCGAAGCCTTCGCGCCGATCATTCGCGGCTTTCTCCTGCCGGCCATCGTCTATTACACGCTGATTACCATCGCGCATTTCTTTGCCGAGACCGGCACCGAACAGATCATTCTGACGGGCATGTCGCTGGCAACCGTCTTGCTGGCGCTGTTTCTTCTGCGCAGCCTAAAGGGCGATGTCAGCCACGCGAAACTGGAACTGATCGGCCTCAGCATGCATCTGGCGATGTATGTGAACATCCTGACGTATCTTTCGATCCATTTCGAGGAGCACAAGCTCGTCTACTTCGTCCTGCTGGTCCTGGTCATTTCGACATCAGCCGTCAGCGCACGGGTGATCGTTGTCGGCTCAGCCCTGTCTCTGGCGACAATGCTATGGCTCGCCCACAAAGCCGGGCCGGACGTCTTTCTGCAATATGCGTTTATCGGCCTTGCCGGCACCTTTGCCGCACTCGGCATGGCATGGCTGATGCGCACCGCCATCCTGAAGGCGGTCGCGGCGCGGACGATGGCCGACGACCTGCGTCGCAAGGCGGAAGTTCTCGCCGATTTCGATACGCTGACCGGGCTGCCGAGCCGACGCAGCTTCTTCATCCAGCTTGACCGCGCCCTGACAAAGGCAACCGTGACAACCTCCGGCTTCTACATGGGCATCATCGATCTGGACGGCTTCAAGCCGGTCAACGATCTCTATGGTCATGTCACCGGCGACAGGCTGCTGACCGAGGTTGCCGAAAGATTGCGCGCGGCCTTGTCCAATGACTGCTTCATCGCCCGCCTGGGCGGTGATGAATTTGCGCTGATCGTGCCGGACGTCTTGGACCAGAGCGAGGTCCAGGCGCTGGGCGAACGCCTGTGCCACCGCATGCGGGATCCGTTTGTTCTCGACAGCCTGAGCATTTCCATTTCCGCATCGGCAGGCTTTGCCCATTGTCCGACCCATGGAAGCACGGTCAACCAGTTGTACGAGCGCGCCGACCATGCCCTCTACAGCGCAAAGCGGGCGACACGCGGCGACGTGGTGATGTTTTCGGCCAGCCACGAGGCCGAAATGAAGGATGTCGGGCGCATCGACCAGACGCTGCGCAACTGCGACATGAACAAGGAGATGTCGCTCGTCTACCAGCCGCAGATCGACATCAATACCGGCAGGACGATCGGCTTCGAGGCCCTGGCGCGCTGGAACAGCCCGACACTGGGGCCAGTTTCACCGTCGACGTTCATCCCAGCTGCCGAGCGTTCCGGACTGATCGAACGCATGACCTCCATACTGCTGCACAAGGCACTATCCGCAGCGGCGACATGGCCGCACAGTGTCAAACTGTCCTTCAACCTGTCTGCAATCGATCTCGTTTCGCCTCGATCGATCAACAATGTCGTCCATATCGTGCGCGACAGCGATATCGAACCCAACCGGGTGATCTTCGAAATCACCGAGACCGCGGTCATGTCGGATTTCGACCGCGCCCGCGACAGTCTCGAATTGCTGGCCGGCATGGGATGCCTGATTGCGCTCGACGACTTCGGCTCGGGTTATTCGAATTTCGGCTATATCAATCGTTTCCCCCTGCACAAGCTGAAGACCGACAGGGATTTCGTGCTTCGCATGCGGGAAGACGATGGCGTGGGTGGCAACATCCTGCGCGCCATTGCCGACCTGTCCTCAAGCCTGGGCATCGAATGCCTGGCCGAGGGTGTCGAATCCGATTCCGACCTGGAAGCCGTTCGGGCAGCCGGCATCCACCAGGTGCAGGGCTATTATTTCGGCCGTCCGATGGCTGGCCTCGATGCGATGAACTATCTCCAGGCGGAATCGCACCGGCTGGCGTCATAGCAAGCGGCTCAGCCTGGCAGTTTGGGCTGAAGCTTGGTCTGCGGCAGCAGTTCGTTAGCAATCGTGATCACGATCAGCGAGAGCGGCACGGCGAGCATGGCGCCGATGGCACCCCACATCCATGTCCAGAAAACGATCGCGACAAAGACCATGAAGGAATTGATTTCCAGGCGGCGCCCCATGACGGCGGGCGTGACCAGGTTTTCAATGATGCCATGCACTGTGAAATAGACGATCGCCGGCAGGAGACCGATCAGAATGCTGTCCTGGACCAGCAGACCGGCGACCGCCATGGACAGGGTGATCAGCGTGATGCCGAGAAATGGGACGAAACTGGCGAGAAAGGCAAACAGGCCCCACAGCACGGCATTGCCAAGCCCGCCGACCATGGCAGCAGCGGCAGCAACCACGGCCGAGGCGGCATAAAGGACGATGGCAGTGGCGAAATAGAAACCCAGAGCCCGCTCGATCGAGTTCAAGGTCCGGATCGCAGCCAACCGGCGCGCCCTGTCCTTGAAGCCGATGATCAGCGCCTTGCGCAGCGACAGGCGGCTGCCGAGAAACAGCATCAGACCACCGAAGAAGATCAATGTCTGCACCAGGGCAGGCGTGATGCCGACGGCCACCGTCGACAGAACCGCACCGCTGTTTTCCAGCATGGCTTCCGGCGAGACCGGACCGCTGGTCATCGCCTCGATCGGACGCTTGAGCCAGGAGATCCGCTCGAGCCGCGGCATCAACTGGTCGACCGCCTGCTCGATCATGGCAGGGCCACGGCTAGCCAGATCGCTGAGCGGCGCGGCAAGGGCGCTGCCGACAAACAGCAGCAGACCGGCAAACAGGCTCGACAGGATGAATGCGGTCATCATTGGCGGAATGCCGAGATTGCCCAGCTTGTCTGCCGCAAGCCCCAGAATGAGGCCGACCACGATTGCCAGCGTCAACGGCATCAGAACTGCCGAGGCCAGATAGATTGCGGCGACGCCCATGACGGTGAAAATACCAATAACCGACCAGGCGAGCGCAAAATCGAGACCGGTCTTGCGCACCTTGACCCGGTGCGGCGTGTAGCGCCGCTGCTGCATGGTCCGATAGGCGGCCTTTTCCATCGGCGACATACGCGACACGGCACGCTCGTCGCTTGCCGAATTTTCTCCAGCCGGTGTCGATTCCATCGTCGTAAATCCCCTTGCGCTGCCTGCAAACGCGCGAGGCAGCGCAGGGTTCCATGGCTATGGAACAAAGTCAGGCGGCGAGCGTGATGCCGATGCCCCAAGGGTCTTTCAGGCTGTAGCCTTCAGCTGTGCGGGCAACCGGTATCTCCAGGCCTTCGAGGTTCGCCAGCACCTTGTCTAGGTCCGCCTTAGTCTGGAAGCTCAGAGAATAATCCGACAATCCGGTCATGGCATCAGAGCGCGCGCCGGCGTTGCGGCTGTTCCAGACATTGGCGGCAATGTGGTGGTGATAGGCGCCGGATGCAAAGAAGCTGGCACCGGGATAACTCGCCATCTTCTTCAGGCCGAGAACACCTTCATAGAAGCGATCGGCTTCCGGGACATTGCCGACCTGCAGATGCATATGGCCGATGGCCGCATCCGGCGCCATGCCGCCCCACTCCGTCTTCGGCGCACTGTCATACAATGCCTGGAGGTCCAGCCGTTCCGTTGCCATCTCGACCGTGCCATCGGCATGATAGGTCCATTCATCAGGCTTGCGGTCGGCGTAGATCTCGATGCCATTGCCTTCCGGGTCGGACAGATAGATCGCTTCGCTGACCAGATGGTCGCTGGCACCGTCAAGCCGGATATGGCGGTGGGCGGAATGGGCGAGCCAATGGGCGAGTTCCTGACGGCTGGGCATCAGGAAGGCTGTATGAAAAAGGCCAGCGGCATTGCGCGGCGCACGCGCCACGTCGCCGCGCGTGGTCAACGTCAGCAGCGGCTTTCCGGCAACACCCAGCACGACACCGGAGGCACTCTTTTCGATCACTGAAAGGCCCAGGATTGTCTGATAGAAATCACTGACCGTCGCCAGATCGGTCACCACCAGATGGGTGCGTCCGACATGGACCGGACGAGTGAGGGCGAAACTGTCGTCCCTGGCTGCAGCGACATCGGTCATGGTCATGGCTCCTGTTTCGGTCGGCTCGTTGCGATATGATGAGACCTATATGCTCCCTCTCTATCGTTCACGATAGACGACGGATCTTCGACTTATCGTTCGACAATTGTTGACGATGGCGCCGTGGCAAAACTTGATCCTGATCAATGCGGCCCGCAGGTCATGAGACCATTGTCAGTCCACCGAGCGGAAATGCCATTGAAAGGCATCGCGATAAAGGAGACCATGATGTATAAGAAGATTATTGTACCGGTAGATCCTGCAGCGCTCGACAAGGGAGAGAAGGTCCTGCGCAAGGCGGCATCGCTTCTGGATGCCGGCGGCGAGATCGTGCTTCTGACCATTGTCGAAGATCTGCCCGGCTATCTGGCGATCGATGTTCCGGTCGATCTGATCGAAGGCGCGATCCGGGAGGCGAAAGCGCAACTGGTCAGCCTGAAGGAAAAGACCGCGATCGCGGCACGGATCGAGATCCGCTCCGGTGCCCCGGCCCGCGAGATCCTTGCGGCGGCAGAAGATCACGCGGCAGACCTGATCATCGTCGCCTCGCATGTACCTGACTATTCGAACTACTTCATCGGCGCGACCGCAGACAGGGTTGTGCGCCACTCGAAGGTCTCGGTCCTGGTCGACCGCTGACACACAGCCACAAAACAACAACAACAAGAAAGTTCGGAGGACGCCCATGGATATCGCAGGCTACGAACGCATCCTGACCAAGCGGAAGGCGGAGATCGAGGCGCGGCTGACCAGGATCGATGACGACCTTGGCCAGCAGCGCAGCGCAGACAGCGAGGAGCGGGCAACCGAAACCGAAAATGACGAAGTGCTGGAGGAATTCGGCCAGGTCGGGGAAACGGAGCTTCGCGCCATCGACGCTGCGCTAGACCGGATCGATGGCGGAACCTACGGCACCTGCGTGACCTGCGGACAACCGATTTCGGCAGCGCGGCTTGCCGCGGTCCCGCATACGCCGTTTTGCCAGGAGTGTGCTGCCGGGCGACAGGGCCGCTGATAGCTGGAGCGTTTGCTGGCTGGATTGAAGCTTTCAGACAGTTGAGGGCGAGTGAGAGGCCGGAGCGACACGCTCCGGCCTTTTTCGTTGTGCCTCTTTGCTTGTGGTCGAGGATTATTTCTTGCGCATGGCCTCGGCCAGCGCCGCGCCGAACCCGCCGACGGACGGCGTTTCCGGTTTCGGTGGCTTGGCGTTGGCGTGGCGCATGGCATTGGCGTTGCCACGTGTATCGCCGCGCGGAGACGGTGCCGGAGCCTCGCCGCCATCCTTGCGCATGGTAAGCGCGATGCGCTTGCGCTTTACGTCGAACTCGACGACGCGCACCTTGACGACATCGCCAGCCTTGACGACTTCATGCGGGTCCTTGACGAAACGGTCGGCAAGCTGGGACACATGGACGAGGCCGTCCTGATGCACGCCGATATCGACGAAGGCGCCGAAGGCGGCGACATTGGTCACCGTGCCTTCGAGCAGCATGCCGACCTTCAGGTCGGAGATCTCCTCGACTCCATCGGCAAAGGTAGCGGTCTTGAAGCTCGGGCGCGGGTCGCGACCGGGCTTTTCCAGTTCGGCGAGGATGTCCTTGACGGTCGGCAGGCCGAACTGTTCGTCGATGAAGCGCTTCGGATCGAGCGCCTTCAGGGTCGCTGTATCGCCCATCAGCGTGCGCAGGTCGCGACCGCAAGCGGCGACGATCTTCTTCGCCACGCCATAAGCTTCCGGGTGAACCGACGAGGCGTCGAGCGGCTCCTTGCCATTGGTGATGCGCAGGAAGCCGGCGCATTGTTCGAAGGTGCGGGCGCCGAGACGGGCGACCTTCAGCAGGTCCTTGCGGCTGGCGAACGGGCCGGTCTGGTCGCGGTGGCTGACGATCGCTTCGGCAATCGAACCGCCAAGACCCGAGACACGGGCAAGCAGCGGGGCGGACGCCGTATTGAGATCGACGCCAACCGCGTTCACCGCGTCTTCCACGACGGCATCGAGCGAGCGGCCGAGGCGGCCCTGGTCGACATCGTGCTGGTACTGGCCGACGCCGATCGACTTCGGCTCGATCTTCACCAGTTCGGCGAGCGGGTCCTGCAGGCGGCGCGCGATCGAGACGGCCCCGCGCAGCGAGACGTCGAGATTGGGGAATTCCTTAGCGGCCGTCTCCGACGCGGAATAGACCGAGGCGCCTGCTTCCGAGACGATGACCTTGGTCGGCTTCGGTGCGGTCGCCGGGAACTGGGCCAGCATGTCGGCGACCAGCTTTTCCGTCTCGCGGCTGCCGGTGCCGTTGCCGATGGCGATCAGCTCGATGTCGTGTTTGCGGATCAGGGCGGCGAGTTCGACCTGCGCGCCGCGGATGTCGTTGCGCGGCGGGAACGGATAGACCGTGGTGGTGTCGAGCACCTTGCCGGTGCCGTCGACGATGGCGACCTTGACGCCGGTGCGGATGCCCGGATCAAGGCCCATGGTCGGGCGCGAACCGGCAGGGGCTGCGAGCAGCAGGTCTTTCAGATTGCGGGCAAAGACATGGATCGCCTCTTCTTCTGCGCGTTCACGCAGATCACGCATCAGGTCGAGCGACAGCGACACCGAAAGCTTGACCCGCCAGGTCCAGCCGGCAACGTCCATCAGCCACTTGTCGCCCGGGCCCTTGGCGGCAATCTCATAGGCGGCGGCGATCGTGCGCTGCGACGGCTTGACCGGCGATGGATCGTCGCGATCGACCTCGATGGCGAGTGTCAGGAATTCCTCGTTCCAGCCGCGCAGCATGGCAAGCGCACGGTGGCCGGGCACCGTTGCCCAGCGTTCGAAATGGGCGAAATAGTCGGCGAACTTCTCGCCGGCGGCTTCCTTGCCCTCGACCACCTTGGAATAGAGGATCGCACGCGCCTTCATGTCATTGCGCAGCCGGCCGAGCAAATCGGCATTTTCCGAGATCAGCTCGGCGACAATGTCGCGGGCGCCCTCGAGCGCTGCCTTCACGTCGAGAACATCTGCGGTGATATAGGCTGCGGCCAGCACCTGCGGGTCGGCTGAGCGATCGGCCCAGATCGCATCGGCCAGCGGCTGCAGGCCCTTTTCGCGGGCGATCTCGGCGCGGGTGCGGCGCTTGGGCTTGTAGGGCAGATAGATATCTTCAAGCTCTGCCTTGGTGGTGACCATGGCAATCTTGCGCGCCAGCTCGTCGGTCATCTTGTCCTGTGAGGAGATGCTCTCGACGATCGCCTTGCGACGGGCGGTCAGCTCGCGCAGATAGATCAGCCGTTCGGCGAGATTGCGCAGCTGCGTATCGTCCAGACCGCCGGTGACTTCCTTGCGGTAGCGGGCGATGAACGGAACCGTCGCGCCTTCATCGAGCAGACCGACCGCCGACACCACCTGATCGGGCCGGGCATTGATCTCGGTTGCGATGAGGGCGGCAATGGATTTGATGTCGTCGGCCATGGTGATATCCGTCCTGATCTTTCGTGGGCGCGGACCATAACCGCGGAATGCGGCAAAGCAAGCCTCATCAACCTGCGAGCTTACGCCTTACCGCCTCGGCAATGAAGCCTGAACGCGTATAGCCCTGACGCTCCGCCGCCTTATTCAGCCGGTGTAGCAGGTGTTCCTCCATGGTGATGGTCACCTTCACCGCACGGCCGGGAATATCCACAGATAGAAGCGTGACCAGTTCCGCGTCGGCAAAGTCCCCGGACAATTGCGGATCGGCACGCAATGCGTCTAGGGGGCGGAACTCCGGCAATTCCTCACCATCCAGCAGCATAGCCTCGATATGGAGATCGAGCGCCTCCTTGCCGTCAAGCAACAATTCCTCCAACGACCCAGCTGCCGAGATACAGCCGGGAAGATCTGGGAAGGCGATGCCATAGCTCGCGTCCTCGCGATGGATCAATGCGACAATCTGCATTTTACGTTGTACCTCGATCATTTCGGTGGCCATTCCCAGCCTGCCTGCCGCCAGATGGAGCGCAGGGTGCCGACAGGAATATCCCGTTTCGGATGCGGAACCGTCACCCGCCCTGGGTTGAGCGGGTGCTTGAAGTGCCGGTGACTGCCTTTCTGAGCGACCTCAAGCCAGCCATCGGCCTTCAGGCGCGCCTGCACATCAAAACTGTTCATCGGCGCCTCTCGTGTATGTATTTATACGTATAATCATAGATGCAGTCAACGAATCCTGCATTTGTCCAAGCCGATCCGGCCTGAATGCTTGACCTTTGCCCCCTTCCCCCTTAACCGCCGCCTATCCAAGGCAATCGGAGGTCGGGCAATGAAGGTTCTGTTGATCGGTTCGGGCGGACGCGAACATGCGCTGGCCTGGAAAATCGCCCAGTCTCCCTTGCTCTCCAAACTCTATGCCGCTCCCGGCAATCCGGGCATTGCCGAACATGCCGAGCTGGTTTTGGTCAATGTCGAGAATCATGACGCGGTCATCCGGTTCTGCAAGGAAAACCTGATCGACTTCGTCGTCGTCGGGCCCGAAGCGCCGCTGGTTGCCGGCCTGGCTGACACGTTGCGCGCCGAAGGCATCGCCGTCTTCGGACCGTCGGCGGCGGCGGCCCAGCTCGAAGGCTCCAAGGGTTTCACCAAGGACATTTGTGCAAAGTTCAACATTCCGACCGGCGCCTATCAGCGGTTCAACAATGCACCGAAGGCCAAGGCCTATGTGCGTGAGCAGGGTGCGCCGATCGTCATCAAGGCCGATGGCCTGGCTGCCGGCAAGGGCGTGACTGTCGCCATGACCGTCGAAGAGGCGCTGGCTGCGATCGACGACTGCTTTGAAGGCGCGTTCGGCGCTGCCGGCGCCGAAGTGGTGGTCGAGGCGTTTCTGGACGGCGAGGAAGCCAGCTTCTTCTGCCTGTCGGACGGCAAGACCCTGCTTCCGCTGGCAACTGCCCAGGACCACAAGCGCGTCGGCGACGGCGATACCGGGCCGAACACCGGCGGCATGGGCGCCTATTCGCCAGCCCCTGTCATGACACCCGAGATGGTCGAGCGGACGATGAAAGAGATCATCGAGCCGACGATGCGCGGCATGGCTGAATCGGGCATGCCGTTTTCAGGCGTGTTTTTCGCCGGCCTGATGATCACGGCGAAAGGCCCGGAACTGATCGAATACAATGTGCGCTTCGGTGACCCGGAATGTCAGGTGCTGATGATGCGGCTGAAGAGCGACCTGCTGCCGATCCTGTATGCCTCGGCCACCGGCACGCTGGACCAGGTTTCGGCCGAATGGAGCGATGATCCGGCGCTGACTGTCGTGCTGGCCTCCAAGGGCTATCCCGGCAGCTATGCCAAGAATACACAGATCACCTCCATTCCCGATGCTTCCAAAGGTGCAAAGGTCTTTCACGCCGGTACTGCCGTGCAAGACGGAAAGCTTGTTGCGACGGGTGGCCGGGTGCTGAACGCGACGGCAACGGGCAAGACTGTGGCCGAGGCGCAGGCTGCGGCCTATGCACTGGTCGATGCGGTCTCCTGGGACAATGGTTTCAGCCGCCGGGATATCGGCTGGCAGGCAATTGCGCGCGAGAAAGCCTGAACGAAACGTGACACCCAGAGTGGTCCGCTGGAAAATTGTACATTCGTTCAAATTTTACCATTCCCCCTGACCGGATCGAAAGAAAGCGGCGCTAGGGTCCTCGTGAACAATCCGAGGAATACGAGATGCGCAAGTTTCTTTTGACCACCATGACGCTTGGCATGATGCTTGCTGGCACGAGCCCCGTTTTTGCCTCGTCGATCGAGGTTGTCAGTGGCACGCCGACCCAGGCGCACAGCATCACCGCGATCGCGTGCCCGAACTGCCCGCCACCGCAGGTCAAGAAAGACAAATACGCCTATCAGGTGCCGACCGTGCCAAGCGGCTCGCAAACAGCAGAAATCCTTGATATCGGCGGCGAGAAGAAGATGAAGCGGGTCGAGAGCTGGCTCGGCGGCTCGCCGGTCGTGATCATGAGCTCGGCGGAAGGCTGGTCGACCAATGGCTCGACGGTCATTGCCGGCAATCAGCCGACTGCTGGCCAGATCGACCATGAGGCCACCACCGCAGCCGTCAATGTGGCGCCGCCGGCAAATGGCAAACTCGATCTCGATACGGCCGGTTTCGACCTGCGCCTGAAATAATCCCCTCGCCATTCCCTGCCCAAATTCAGCCGCACGATCCAGGCTGAGCGGGCTGCCGCGCGAATGCGGACAAACGCTCCGGCATGCCCGGAGCGTTTGCGTTTTGCCATTCACCCCCTCAGTCTCAGAGACTTCACGCAAAATGCTTGCACACATGCGCCTGCACGCATCGGTACCTATTAGTTTATTAATGTTTGAAACGTAGTTTTACCTTCGATGCAATGCAGCATCGGCAGCGAGACAAAGCGGCCTCCGTCATCATCGACCTTGAGCGGGCACGGCGGACAAAAGCTCTCAATTCCGATCCTGCGAGGGTTTATGAACCGCCTCAAGATTTCCATGCAGCTGATGCTGCTTGTCGGCGGCCTGATGGCCGCCTTTGCCATCGCCACGTTTTTCCAGGTCAAGGCGTCCTCAGACGCCATCTATCACCAGCGCTATGAATTGCTGCGGACGCAGGTCGAGACGGCGATTTCCGTCATGAAGACTTATGACGACCGGGTACAGTCAGGCGAACTCGCTCTGGATGACGCCAAGGCGCAGGCTTTCGCGACTTTGAACAAACTGAAGTTTGAACCGGATGGCTATTTCTTCGGCTACGACTATGACGTTGTTCTCGTCTTCCACCCGACATCCAAAACGGTCGGTCAGAGCAGCAAGGGCAAGGGCGATCCGACCGGCTACGCCTATCGCGACGAGCTGGTCAGACTTGGACAGAATGGTGGCGGCTATGTCGAGTTCATCGGTCCGAAGCCCGGCCATGACCCGAACGATTACAGCTATCCAAAAGCCGTCTACGGCATGACCTTCCAGCCCTGGAAGATTGTCGTTGCCACCGGCCTCTATACCGACGACCTGAAAGCCGAAGTGCGTGCAAACGTCATGCAGACCATCGGCATCTCGCTCGGGATCCTCGTGCTGGCACTCGGCGCGGCATTCGTGGTGGTGCGCGGCATCACCAAGCCACTCAATGCGATCCATGAAGCGCTTGAAGCCGTGGCCGAAGAAAACGTTACCATCACCATTCCGCATACGGACATGGGCAATGAAGTCGGTATGATGGCCAATGCCACAAAGGCACTTCAGGAAAAGATCCGCGAACGCCATGCGCTGGCCAAACGCCAGGAAGAACAGCAGCGCGAAATGGACGGCGAGCGCCAGCACAACGCTGACATGCAGGTGGCGGAAGCGCAACAGCAGGCGCATGTGGTCAGCACCATCGGCGCATCCCTCGGCAAGCTTGCCGAAGGTGACCTTACTGTTCGCTGCAACGATCTCGGCCCGAAATATGCGACCCTGCGGGAAAACTTCAACGAAGCGCTTGGCCGTCTCGAGGAAGCCATGGCGCGCGTCAACCTGAAGGGTAACGATATCGCCGTCAGCAAGGAAGAGATCCGCCGGGCATCCGGCGAACTCGCCACCCGGACAGAGCGCCAGGCGGCCAATCTGGAAGAGACATCGGCGGCGCTCGACGAGCTGACCGTTGCCGTTCGCCAGACAGCCGACGGCGCCCGCGAAGCGGCCAGCCGCGTCGGCAGCGTCTCGACCGAGGCCCGCCAGAGCGACGCGATCGTATCACGCGCCATCGAGGCGATGAGCGGCATCGAAAAGTCGTCCGAGGAGATCACCAAGATCATCGGCGTGATCGACGAGATCGCCTTCCAGACCAACCTTCTGGCGCTGAATGCGGGCGTCGAGGCGGCACGCGCCGGCGAAAGCGGCAAGGGCTTTGCCGTCGTCGCCCAGGAAGTGCGCGAACTGGCCCAGCGTTCGGCGGCAGCCGCCAAGGAGATCAAGGACCAGATCGCCCGATCGTCTGCCCAGGTCGAACAGGGTGTGCAGCTCGTCGGCCAGACCGGAGAGGCCCTGAAGCGCATTTCCGACCAGATCGCCAGCGCCAATGATATCGTCTCGAAGATCTCGCACAGCGCCCAGGAGCAGGACACAACCCTGCGCTCGATCTCGTCGTCGGTGAACCAGCTCGACACCGCCACCCAGCAGAACGCCGCGATGGCCGAAGAGACAACCGCATCGGCCGATGTTCTCGCCAACGATACCGGCGATCTTCTGGACCTGATCCGCGGCTTCCGCACCTCGGGCGCCAAGGCAGCCCAAGGCCACCAGCCAATGCGCATGGCGAGCTGAGCCAAGCGCACTTCGATCAACTGAGAAAACCGCCGGCGCAACCCGGCGGTTTTTGTTTATGCGGCGGTCTCCGTGTCGAGGCGGGCAACCAGGGCCTCGATCTCCCGGTCCGAAAAGACCGCAATACCGGCGTCCTGCATCAGCGCTGCCGTGACACCGTTGCCGACATGGCGCCTGCCGGCGAAAGAGCCGTCATAGATGAAACCGGAGCCACAGGACGGGCTGCCATCGATCAGCAGCGCGTAGGCGCAGCCCTGCGCTCGTGCGAACTCGACGGCCTTGCGGCCTCCTTCGAGGAATTGCAATGTGACATCGCCACCGGTGATTTCGACGACCCGCGCGCGTCCGGCCGTCACATCGGCACCGCTCATGCCATCTTCGATCTCGGCCGGCGGGCGCGGTGTCGGCATGCCGCCAGCCTGTTCGGGACAGAAGCCGACAAGCCGGCCCTCGGCCTGCCAGCGGGCGATGGCCGGGTGATCGAGCCGCTTGCCCTTGCCATCGTAGCGCACCGGGCGGCCGAGCAGGCAGGCACTGATGAAGATCTTGGATCGTGGTTCACTCATTCAGGCGCCGGACAATATCGCGTTTTTCATGAACTATGCGAAGGACATCAATTGCATCGACCTCGGCAATGTAAAATATCAGGTGGTGCCCGGCTTTATATTTACGATAATCTGAATGTAATCCAGCGACCGGCCGACCAAGATGCGGATTGGCGACCAGATGGTTGATCGACGCAAAGATGTCCGAGACATAGTGCTCGGCTTGCATCACGGACCAGGTTTCGACGGTGTAGTCCCAGATCTCTTCGAGATCAGCCTCTGCCGAAGGGCGGAGCCTGTATGAGCTCACAGTGTACGCTCACGCATGCGTGCGAGAAACTCGTCTTTATCGACATAGCGCCCGGGGCCGCTTTCTTCGCCCTCGATCAAGGCCTGTCTCAGCCATTCGAGCTTGTCCTGCTCCTGCTTCAACAGCCGCAGCCCTGCCTCGACAACCTCCTGCGCGGAGCCGAACTGGCCGCTCTCCACCTGGGCATCGACGAAGCTTTCCAGGGGCTCGCCCAATATGATCTGAACCGACTTGTTCATCCATGCTCCTGTGCGCCAAGGACCGGCATTGCCGATCATACTACAAGGGATATCGACGCATCAAACGATTGCGTGAAATCACGCCGCATTCACCGCGATCTGGAGCCTCGTTTCATCCTGCAACATGCGGATGACAGCGAAAAGATTGTCGGCACGCGGATTGCCATTCGGACCGAACATTCGCATCAGGCTCTTGGCCGGCATTCCCGTCTTTGCACTCAATGTCTCGAAGCCGACCGTGGCGTTGATGAAATCGCGTAGCACCATGCGCCCAGTCTCGACCTCGCCGGACAAAAGCAATTCGATCGCCTCGCTCAACAGGGCCGCGCGAAATGCGGGATCCGTTTGGGCGCGCTCGCGAATGGTGTGCTTGAAGTTACGCGTGAGTGCCATGTCAACCTGCCTTGCGCTTGCGGTATTCCGCCCAGCGTCTTTGCGCCATGCGAATATCCGCGTTCTGGCGCTTCTTCGTGCCGCCAGCCAAGAGAATGATCCAACGATCACCCTGCCTTCCAAAATAAACCCGATAGCCCGGACCAAAATCGATCTTGTATTCCAGAACGCCTTCACCAACGCTTTTGACATTGGACAGATTTCCAAGCGCAATCCGCGTCAAACCGGTCGAGACCTTGGCGGCAGCAAGCGCATCCAATTCGCCAAACCACGCGGCGAACGGACTTCGGCCATCCTCGTCCTGGAATTCAAGAATTTCCACGCAATCATGGTACCGCATACGATACCATTTGCAAGCCAATTTCAGAGAACGAGGAAGCCCCGCCGGAGCGGGGCTTTGGGATCAACCGGTGATCTTCGAGAAGTCGGCGACGGTACCCGTCGCCTCGCGGATCGCCTTCAGGAGGGCCAGGCGATTGGCGCGGATGGCGGCATCCTCGTCATTGACCAGCACGTCCTCGAAGAACGTATCGACCGGGGCGCGCAGCGTCGAGAGCGCCTGCATCGCGGCACGGAAGTCTTCCTTCGAGACCGCCTCGACCGCAGCCTTGGTCGCCTCGGAGACGGCGGTAAAGAGCGCCTTTTCGGCATCGAGCTTCAGCAGATCAGCCGAGACGCTGTCGGCGACGACCGTGCCCTTCTTTTCTTCGGCGGCAAGCAGTTGCGTGGCGCGCTTGGTGCCGGCAAGCAGGTTGAGGCCGTCTTCCGAGGTGATGAAGGCGGTCAAGGCTTCGGCCTTGCGGGCGACCATCAGCAGATCGTCGGCATCCGGCGTCAGCACGGCATCGATGATGTCGTGGCGGGCGCCCTGGTCGCGCAGGTAGACTTTGAGGCGGTCGTGGAAGAAGGAGAGGAGGTCGGCATCCTTCGCGACTTTTGCGAGCGGCAACCTGATCCCCTTCTCCAAAATCATCCGCACAACACCCAGCGCCGCACGGCGCAGGGCGTAGGGGTCCTTCGAACCAGTCGGCTTTTCGTCGATGGCCCAGAAACCGACCAGCGTATCGAGCTTGTCGGCGAGGGCAACCGTCAACCCAACCTTGTCTTCCGGCAGGCGATCAGACGGGCCATTCGGCTTCCAATGATCCTCGATCGCGGCCGCAACCGAGGCATCCTCACCCTGGAGGAGCGCGTATTTGCGACCCATAACGCCCTGGAGTTCGGGGAATTCGCCGACGGCTTCGGTGCGCAGGTCGGCTTTCGCGAGCACCACGGCGCGGTCGACGAGGGCCGCGTCGGCGCCGACGAGCGGAGCCAGCACCTTCGCCAGTTCGCGGATCCGCGCCACGCGCTCCCCTTGCGTTCCGAGCTTGGCGTGGAAGGTGACGTTGAGTGCGTCGAGCTTGGCCATGCGCTGGTCGAGCGGCTTGGTGAGATCCAGGTCGAATTTGGCAGCTGAGGCCTTCAGCGTATCGAGATCCGGCAGATCGCCCTGGTCGCGCTTCCAGAAATGCAGCGCGTCGGACAGGCGGGCGCGCACGACCTTGCCATTGCCGTGAACGATCTCCTTGCCACCATCGGTGGCCTGGATGTTGGAGATCAGGATGAAATGGTTGGAGAGTTTGTCGGCCTCGCCTTGCGGGCGCACGACGAAACATTTCTGGTTGGTCTTGATCGTCAGGCGGATGATCTCGGCCGGGATCGACAGGTAGTCCTCTTCGAACGTGCCGAGCAGGACCTGCGGCCATTCGACCAGGCCGGAGACCTCTTCCAGCAGGCCGTCGTCCTCGACCAGATCGAGACCATTGGCAAAGGCGATGTCGCGGGCGTCGTGCAGGATCATGTCCTTGCGGCGGTCGGCATCGAGGATGACCTTGGCGCGCTCGAGGCTGGTGACATAGTCGTCGAAGCGACGGACAGTGATGGCGTCCGGTGCATGGAAGCGGTGGCCATAGGTGATATTGGACGCCACGATGCCGTCGATCTCAAAGGGGATGACCTGCACTTCGTCATGCTCGGGGCCGAAGGTGCAGACGATCGACTGCAGCGGGCGCACCCAGCGCAGGCTTTCCATGCCCTTGCCTTCGACGCCGCCATAGGTCGAGCCCTTGGGCATTGAGGCATAGCCGGAGCGCATCGAGGTCGGCCAGGAAAAGGCGCGGATGATGCCCGGCATGACGGCGGCGATGATCTCTTCGGCGGCGCGGCCCGGCTTGTCGATATAGGCGACATAGAAGTCGCCCTTCTTCGGACCGGTCTTGACCACGGCCTGATCGATAGAGGAAAGACCCGCGCCGCGCAGGAAGCCGTCGATGGCGCCTTGCGGTGCCGAGACGCTCGGGCCCTTCTTCTCTTCGCGGATATCGGCGGAACGGGCGGTCAGGCCGCGGATGTCGAGCGTCAGGCGACGCGGCGTCCAGTATTCGCGCGCACCGTCATAGGTCAGACCGGCATCGACCAGCGCATCGGTGACCGCCTTCTTCAGATCGCCAGCGGCCTTGCGCTGCATGCGGGCGGGAATTTCCTCGGAGCGGAGTTCGAGCAGAAGATCGGGCATGTTCTCTTTCCTCTCCCTGCCTTTCGGAAGGGGCGGACGGTAGGTCCGGGGTGGGCTGACAAAACGTAGCCCCTGCTAGCAAAATTTGGTCCGTTCGCACAATCTCGAAATTCGCGACATTGAATGTGAATGGCCCACGAACGCGCGATTTCATGTCGTAGAGCGCGGCGGTTCACCAGAGCAAGGCTGTCTGGCGACCCTCTTCAGCGGACATGATATTTTCTACCACCCTCCGCCGCCACCGCCGCCACCACCACCGCCGGAGGATCCACCGGAGGAAAAGCCGGAGGTCGATGAGGACGAGGAACTGGGTGGCGGGGCTGGAATGGTCGAGGCGATGGTGGTTGCCATCGAGGAGGAGAAACCGCCGATGCGGTCGCCGAACGTGCCGCGATTGCGGCCGTGATACCACATCGGCTGATAGGGATCGGCATCGGCGCGGGCTGCGGCCAGCCAGGTCTCGAAGGTTGACGACCAGGGTTTTTCAACCCCGAGCGCCACGGCATAAGGCAACAGCGTTTCGAAATGCGAAGGCGACATGGTCGGGGCGCCGGCCATGTTCATCCGGTCCTTCTCGGCCAGCGTCATGTAGATGCGCAGGCCCTCGATGCCGTCCATCAGCTTGCGGCCGAGCGGGGTTGGCGCATCCATCAGGAAGAAGAAGAGGAAATTGGCGAGAATGATGCCGCCGATGGCGATGATCACATGCAACTGGCCGCTGTGCGACAGGTCGAACAGGATCGACATCACGATCGTGCCGAAGATCGACAGGCCGACAAAGCCGACGAAGGCGGCGATGACGATTGAAACGATCCGGGTGAGCAGAGGCGCCCCGCGCCGCAGCCCCTTGCCGATGCCGACCGAGAAAATGCCGAAGAACACCGCGAAGAAGGTGGGTACGATCATCAGCGCCACCGTGTCTTCCTGCAGGTCGCCGAATATCAGCAGCAGGGCGAGGATGACAACGCTGAGGGCGATGCCGCCGGCGATATAGCCGGTATTGCCGCGGTAATATTTGCCGCGATGTTCCTTCTCGATCGCCGTACGAAAGCTGTTGCCGACCTGCTGGACACGTTTGCCATTGGCCTTGTCGATGGTCAGCGTATCACCCTTCGAGCCGACGGCTGCGAGCAGGCTTTCCTGTCCGGAAGGCAGCTTGTCCTTGGCCGGTTTTGCCGTGCGGGTCAGCGTGATGGAATTCTCCAGGTCATCCAGGCTGATGTAGCCCTTGACGGCGAGATCGAGCGCGGATGCCGACAGGGCGGTCCAGCCGCCGTTGGAAAAACCCTTGTTGTCGACATAGTTGACCAGCGCCGGCGAGATGCCGTCGGGCGCATCCCAGCGCGGCACCACGATGCCCTTGGCCGGATCGCGGCCAACGGCCAGCCAGGATCGCAGGTAGTAGCCCAGGACGAGGATAAGGCCGCCGATGGAAAAGATGTCGGCGAAATTGTCGCGCAGATACCACCAGAAGCCCGTCTCCGGCTCGGGGGCCGCCACCGTGCCCTTCGGCATGGCAAGCACGATGGTCATGCCCTCCTGCGGACCAAGCGGCGCCGTGGTTTCGAATTCCAGACCGCCGCTGCCGGGGATCACGCGGGCATTTGTGTCGGTCGAGCCGCTGACGCCGGTGTACACGGCCGTTCTGGTCGGCTCTATATCGCCCGGCAGAGTGACGCTGGCGCTTGCCTCCTCGATCGGGAACATCCAGCCATTGCCGGTGACGTTCCAGTAGAGTTCGTCGTGGTCGTCGAAATAGCGGATCTGCCGGGCAGTGGTGTAGGTAATGACATAGGTATGCTCGCCGGGCTCGAGCGTTACGTCGGCCGATCCGGCATAAATGCGGATGCCGCCATCGACGGATTCGGTGTGATACGGTTCCGGCTCGCCGTCGCGCTCGACCGAGATCAGGTCGAACGCGACCTCGCGGCGCTTGCCGCGCTCATTGGTGTAGTAGAGCGGGAAATCGCGGAAAATGCCGCGCCTGATGTCGATGCCCTCGGCATTGACCGTAATGGTTTCCATCACCTCAAGGCTGGCATCCTCCGACACGGTGATATCGGCATGATAGCTGCGGATGACCTCCTCGGCCCATGCGCCGCATGCCGTCCAGAGAGTGAGAAGCAGGGCAGCGCAGAGGCGAAGGAGCATTGTGATTATCCGTTGGTTCTGGCCTGTTCGACACCAAGCGAGGCGAGTTCGTTCCAGTAGTCGGGATAGGTCTTGCCGACGCAATCGGGGTCGAGAATGGTGATATCGCGGATCTTCAGGC
This sequence comes from Rhizobium sp. 18065, assembly GCF_902706095.1. Classification (GTDB taxonomy): domain Bacteria; phylum Pseudomonadota; class Alphaproteobacteria; order Rhizobiales; family Rhizobiaceae; genus Allorhizobium. The sequence continues at coordinate 895,174 of NZ_CACSJP010000001.1, read as the reverse complement.
CGGCCAGCGCAAAGCTCATGGCGATGCGATGATCGGCGAAGGTGTCTATGTCAGCCGGCAGCGACTGACCGGACAGCGACGGATCGGCAGCCACGATCAGATCGTCGCCCTCCTCGGTTGCCAGGCCTTCCCGGATGTTGTTCAGCCCGGTCGACAGCGCGCGGATGCGGTCGCATTCCTTGACGCGCAGATTGGCTATGCCAACGAAGCGCACCGGGTGATTGTTGAAGGCAGCGAGCACGGCAATCGTCGGGATCGCGTCCTGCATCTGGCTGCCATCGATGACAGAAGGCATGTTTGGGAAAGCGGCAATAACGTCATAGGCCTTGGCATCGGGCTGAGTGAAGGCATCGGACGGCGTGCCGATATCGATCTTGCCGCCGGTCAGGACTTCGGCGCCCCAAAGGTAAGTGGCAGCCGACGCATCCGGCTCGATGTGGAAATCGGTCGCGGTGTAGCCGGTCGGCTGGATAACCCAGGATGACGGCGTCGGCTGTTCGACTCTCGCACCGAAGGCGCGCATGGCCGACAACGTCAGGTCGATATAACCGCGGGCGCCGATATCGGCACCGGCCAGCTCGATGGTGAAAGGTTCGGAGCCGCAGGCCGCTGCCATCTGCAGGGCCGATACATACTGGCTGGAGAGACCGGCATCGATGGTGACACGGTTCTTCCTGAACGATCCGTTGGCATCGATCGCGACCGGCGGGCAGCCGGACGGGGCTGCAATCGCGACGCCGAGCGACTGCAGCGCCTCGACCAGCGGCTTGATCGGCCGCTTGCGCATGTGCTCGTCGCCATCAACGACATAACGGCCCTTGCCGAGCGCAAGCGCTGCCGTCAGGAAGCGCGTGGCGGTGCCGGCATTGCCGAGGAAGAGCGGTTCGGCCGGCGCCTTCAACTCACCGGAACTGGTGACGACGAAGGTTGTCGCATCCGGCTCGTCGACGGTGACGCCCATGGCACGCAGGGCTTCCGCCATATAGCGGGTGTCATCGCTTTTCAGCGCGCCGGTGAGCCGGCTCGTGCCTTTGGCAAGACCTGCCAGAAGCAGAGCGCGGTTGGTGATCGACTTCGAGCCCGGAGGGCTCACCCGGCCGGTCAAGGCATGGGCAGGCGGAAGGATGGTCAGTCTGTCAGTCTTCATGATCTCGGTCTCGATGGGTGCGTCTGCGGGCAGACGTCAGAACTTGACCGTCGGTACCGCACGGTCGGCCTCGTTGGCAATCTCGAAATACGGCTTCTTGGAAAAGCCGAACTGGCCGGCAACGAGATTGTTGGGGAAGGTCTCGACCTTGACGTTCAGGTCGCGGGCGGCGCCGTTGTAATAACGCCGCGACATCTGGATTTCGCCTTCGATGGTTTCCAGCGACTTCTGCAGTTCGACGAAGTTCTCGTTGGCCTTCAGGTCCGGATAGGCTTCGGCAAGGGCGACGATCTTGCCGAGGGCAGCACCAAGAAGGCTTTCTGCGGCGGCACGACCTGCAACATCGCCGGCGGGCACGGCCTGGGCCTTGTTGCGCAATTCGATGACGCTTTCCAGCGTGCCCTTTTCATGGCCGGCATAACCCTTGACCGTCTCGATCAGGTTGGGGATCAGGTCGGCACGGCGCTTGAGCTGGACATCGATGCCCGACCAGGCCTCTTCGGCCATCTGGCGGGCTTTCACCAGGCCGTTATAGATCAAGACGACGAAGGCGGCGATGGCGGCAATAATGGCAAGCGTCGTGAACATATACATAGACCCCCAGTTGTTGACGGTTACCTTAAAGCAAACGACGCTTTATTGAAGAGCGGAGCAGACGAAAATGGAGTGGCGCAACTCTGTTGAAAAACCGTATCCGATTGGATACAATTCTGATGGACACGCTTGAAAAAACGGAATCCTTCGACGAATGGCTACGGTCACTCAAGGACCGGACAGGCAAGCTTCGAATTCTTGCCCGGCTGACATCGGCAGAACAGGGTAATTTCGGCGACTGTGCACCGGTGGGCGCAGACGTCTTCGAAATGCGCATCCACCACGGGCCAGGGTACCGGGTCTATTATACCCGTCGTGGCGTTACCGTTTACCTGCTTCTGATCGGCGGCGACAAGTCTTCGCAGAAACGGGACATCAAGAAGGCCATCGCGATGGCTGGTAGCCTATGAAAGAAGCGAACATGACCGTAACCAGAAAATTTGAGATCGCTGATTACCTCGACGACCCCGAGGCGATGCTTGAATATCTGGAACTGGCGATCGAAGACGAAAATCCCGACGTTTTTATTACAGCCTTGGGGCATGTCGCCAAGGCCAGGGGCATGTCGCAGATAGCCGAGCTTTCAGGCCTTGGTCGGGAAAGCCTTTACAAAGGGCTGAAATCCGGATCGAAGCTGCGATACCAGACGGTGCAAAAAGTGGTCAACGCCCTGGGTTTCCGACTGTCTCTCGAGCGCAACGACGCCGCCTGAGGGCAGCGTCACATAGCCTTGTATCAGGCCACCTTGCCGAAATTCACACCGCCGGCATCGGTCAGCAGAAACGCCTCGCCGCAGGCCTTGGCGAGCGTGCGCACGCGCAGGATATAGCTCTGGCGCTCGGTGACCGAGATCACGCCGCGGGCATCTAGCAGGTTGAAGACATGACTTGCCTTGATGCACTGATCGTATGCCGGGAAGACGCATTTGTGCAGGCGCTGGTTGTCGTTGTCCGACGGAGCGCCGGCGGCGAGAAGCGCCTTGCATTCGGTCTCGGCATCTATGAAGTGGCGATGCAGCATCTCGGTATTGGCGAATTCGAAGTTGTGGCGGGAATATTCCTGCTCGGCCTGCAGGAAGACGTCGCCGTAGGAGATCTTCTCTTCGCCTTCGCGGCCATTGAAGTTCAGGTCGTAGACGTTGTCGACGCCCTGAACATACATGGCGAGGCGCTCGAGGCCATAGGTCAGTTCGCCGGCGACCGGCGAGACGTCGATGCCGCAGACGGCCTGAAAATAGGTGAACTGCGAAACTTCCATGCCATCGCACCAGCATTCCCAGCCGAGACCCCAGGCGCCAAGCGTCGGGCTTTCCCAGTCGTCCTCGACGAAGCGCACGTCATGCAGCAGCGGGTCGAGGCCGATGGCCTTGAGAGAGCCAAGATACAGCTCCTGCAGGTTGGACGGATTGGGCTTCAGGATGACCTGATACTGGTAGTAATGCTGCATGCGGTTGGGGTTTTCGCCGTAGCGACCATCCGAAGGACGACGCGAGGGCTGGACATAGGCAGCCTTCCAGGGCTTTGGGCCCAGCGCACGCAGCGTCGTTGCCGGATGGAACGTGCCCGCGCCCACTTCCATGTCGTAGGGCTGCAGCACGGCGCAGCCCTTGTCGGCCCAATAGGCATGCAAAGTCAGGATCAGCGCCTGGAAGGAACGCTTCGGGTCCATATGCGGGGCAAGAGACGTGGTCATGGGATATCGTCCAGAACTTGGCTAAAAATGCGTGGCCCGTCTGGTGCCACGATGGAGCTGACGGGTCAAGCATGTGGAGAGGATTGCCGGCGCCCGCGCGCGATTGCGGCCTAGCGATCCAGATCGGCGGCCTGGTTCAACCGGCCGCTGAGCGAGAAGATCACGCCGTCCGGCAGGAAGTGGATCTTTGCCTCGCCCTTGAACAGGTCCGAGACAACGCGCTCCGTCAGCCTCGAGCCGAAGCCGCGACGGCTCGGTTCCCTGACCGGCGGACCACCGCTTTCGCGCCAGTCAAAGAAGAAGCCCTCCTCCCCCTGCCGGGCCCAACTGACTTCGACACGCCCGCCCGGCGAGGACAGGGCACCGTATTTGGTCGCATTGGTCGCCAGCTCATGAATGGCCAACGACAGGCCAAGCGCCTGTTGCGCCGACAGAAAAACGTTCGGACCCTGCATCTGGAAGCGCGTCTCGCTGTCGCTGTGGGGAGCGACGGCGGCATTGGCGATCGCCGACACCTCGGCTGCCGTCACGCTCATGCCGGTGAGCAGATCCTGTGCCTTGGCCAGCGCCTGAATGCGGGCGGATATCGTCGAGGCCGCGTCCGACAGGGACGAGGCGCCGCGCAGGGTCTGACTGATGATCGACTGGACCATCGCCAGGGTGTTTTTCATCCGGTGGGCGAGTTCGCGATTGAGAAGCTTGAGTTCCTGCTCATGCTGTTCGCGCTCAAGGATATGGCTCGTTGCACCGGCATAAGCCTGTTCGAGGGCCTCGCGATCCCTCATTGCCCCTGTCGTTTCCGTGACGACATTCAAGATGCCGCGGATATCACCGGCATCGTCATGGAGCGGACTGTAGGAAAAGGTAAAATAGGTCTGCTCCTCGTAACCGTTGCGGGTCATGATAAGCGGCAGGTTTTCGATCCAGGTGCCCTTGCCGGCAAGAGCACTGCGGACGAAAGGAAGCACGTCCTCCCAGACATCGGCCCAAAGCTCCTTGAACGGCTTGCCAATCGCAGGCTGGCGCTTGCCCAGCATCGGCATATAGGCATCGTTGTGAAACTGCAGCAGGTCGTCACCCCACCAGAAACACATGGGTTGACCAGAAGAGAGAACAAGTCGGAGCGTGGTTTTCAGCGACTGCGGCCAATGATCGATCGGCCCCAACTCGGTCGAGGCCCAATCAAAACTGCAAATTTCATTTGCAGCCTCTCCGCCGGTCTTGAGGAATTCCTGCGTGCGAATAGTGCTACCCCTTCGAGGCCATCGTCACCAGCCGGCAGAAGAGCCTTTGCTTCTCCGCCCGGCATATTGATCAATTGATTGGCAAAATAGGGCGAAACACGCGGCAACTCAAGACGTCGGGCCGGAGCGAAACGCGTGGAATCAAAGCGTGCCGCGCCGGCGGAATGTGCTGAACTGGAATTTTTGCACCGATCCCCACGGCGTATGATGCTCATGGCTGATACTGCCGAGCAGATCAAAATCGGGACCGAGCAACCGTTGCAGGCTTTTGCCGTCGTGACGGACAACCGGGAGACCGCTGCATTTTTCCGGTCCGTCCGGCGCAAACGTGCCGATAACCGCCACGCCTCCGGGCAGCAGCGCTGATTTCAAAACGGCGACATAGGCGCTCTGGTCGCCGGTTTCGGTCAGGAAATGGAATGCGGCCCTGTCGTGCCAAGCGTCGAAATGCCGCTCAGGTCTCCAGGCGCGCGCGTCGGCGACGACCCAGTCGATCCCGCTCGCACCTGACAGGCGTTGTCGGGCGCGATCGAGAGCGGCAGCGGACAGGTCAACTACCGTGACATGGGCCTGTCCGGCGCCGATCAGGGCATCCACCAGTGCCGAGGCTCCACCACCGACATCAACGACGGCCGCTTCCAGACCGATGCCGGCCGAGCGCAACAGCGACACGGACAGATCGGGACGCTCCTCATACCAGCTGACTTCGTTTTCGGCCTTGTGACGATAGACATTGTTCCAATGATCGCGTGCTTGAAGCACGGTTGCATCATCAGGCTGCGCTTCATCTGCCATCGGTAATCCTCAAGACTTCGGCCAAACGCAGGCACCCCTCTCGCAGGCCAAGACTATTCGTCTTCGCGCCTCACCCGGTATTCGCCGGTTTCCTTGTCCTGGATCAGCGTGCCGATGGCGCCGGTCTCGCGCTCCTTCTCGGCTGCACGAGACTTCTTTGCCAGCCTTTCCGCATCGCTGACAAATTTCCGGTAGAGCAGCCAGCCGCCGCCGAACAGCAGGCCGAAAAATATCAGTTGCGCCATATCCCCTCGCCCCGTCGCATCTTATTGTTGTCGTGCCGAGGTCAAAGACCGTAGCGCGACCACAATGCCTTTTCCTCAAGTGTGTCGGCAAGTCCCGACACGGCCTGAGCAGCAATCTGGTCGATGGAACCGAAGGCATCAACGCCCGTCACGCGCTTGCCGAACAGGCTCTTGGAACCGCTGATCAGTTCCAGCCTGGCATCCTTGCCATACCGCGTCTTGATTTCCTGGCGCATATTGCCGAGCCGGTCGACAAGGCCAAGTTCGACGCCGCGACGGCCTGTCCAGAACAGGCCGGAGAACAAGGTCGGATCGTCGGCCAGAAGCACGCCGCGCCGAGCCTTGACCATGTCGATAAAGATCTCGTGGATCTCCAGCTGCAGGGTCTTGAGATATTCGATGTCGCCTTCTTTTTCCGGCTGGAAGGGATCGAGGATCGCCTTGTTTTCGCCAGCGGTATAGACGCGGCGCTCGACGCCAATCTTCTTCAAAAGCTCCGGGAAACCGAAGCCGCCGGAGACCACGCCGATGGAGCCGACAATCGAGGTCGCGTCGACAATGATCTCGTCGCCGGCAATCGCGAGCATATAACCGCCCGACGCAGCCACATCCTCGACGAAAACGAGGACGCGCTTGTTCTTCTCTTCGGCAAGGGCGCGGATACGGTCAAAGATCATGCGCGACTGGACCGGCGAACCGCCGGGAGAATTGATCGACAGAGCGACGGCCGGACTGTCCTTCATGGCGAAGGCCTTTTCCAGCTGCGGCGCGACACTGGCAAGATTAAGCGCGGGCCGGAACTTTGAGCCACCGCTCATGATTGCACCATGCAGACGCACGACAGGGATGACGGTCCCCTGCTTGCGGAAGCGTTTCGGCACCAGCCGCTTCAAAAAATCTGCCATGGACGCACTATCTCCTACCTGTCAAAACCTTGTCGAGATGTAAGACGCCGGCCCCCAAACGCAATGGCTGCATGCAAAATTCGGGCGACGCACGATCAACGCAGGCGGACGTAGCCGACGCGGCCGTTGTTCAGGTCATCGACGAGAGGCGCGAAGGCATGGCTGTCTTCGCGGTCATGCATCAAAAGCGGCGCGCGCAATTGCAGACGCGCCCGCGACCCCTTGATCGCGGTCACCAGAATGCGCGTCGCGTTTTCGCCCGGCCGCGGATGGATGGCGGTTATCTCGACGCCGCCGAAGCGGCGGTCGCAGGCGGAAATGATCTCGGCGATCGATTGCGGCCTCGCGATCAGCGACAATTGTCCACCGGACATGGCGATGGCGCCAGCGGTTCGGATCCAGCTTTCGAACAGATTTTCGGTCATCGCATGTGCTTCGGCTTTCAAGGCATCCGGCGCCCGACGGTCGCTGGCATCGTTGAACGGCGGGTTCATGATCACATGATGGAAACTGTTATCACCAAGGCCGGCGGCAAACCGGGCACGACCGGTCAACGTGACGTCCGTTTCGAGAACCGATATACGGCTGGCGAATTGTGCGTTTTCAACCAGTGCGAGGCTCTTGCGGGCAAATTCCGCCATGTCCGCCGAGCGTTCAACGAGCACCACTGCGGCACCCGGCAGGCGCGAGGCCACGGCAAATCCGGCAGCACCCGCCCCCGCCCCCAGGTCCGCCACACGACATGGACCGTCCTGCAACACCAGCGATGCAAGCAGCATCGCATCCATACCAGCCCTGTGGCCCCGGCCGCGCGGCTGGACCAGATGGAAGCGGCCGCGGTGAAAGGCGTCGATTGTTTCGGTGGTCGGCTGGAGCAACATCGGGCTTCAGGCCTCGTTGTCTCTCAGCTCGGCCGCAAGGCCCGCATCCGTCAGGATCCGCCGTGCCTGATCGACCTCGTCTGAATCGACCAGCAGCCTGCGCTGCAGCATGCCCAGCGATCCTTCAAGAATGCTCATCTGCTGGTCGGCTATCATCACGGAGATCCCGGCATCGCGCATCAGGCTTTCGGCAAAGGAGAGAAGGACAATGTCGTTCGAACGGATGATCTCGTGCATTTTATCCAGAAAACCTTCTTCTTTACCGTTCCGGGACAATTCGCCCCTTGCCGAGGGTGCCGCGGCTTTTTATTGTCGAGACAGAATTGAACAGGAGTCCGGTGCGTTGGGCGTAGTCATACCGCTTGAGGAAAACAAAAACAAACAGGCTTCCATCAAGCCCTTGGTGGACCTGACCAAAAGCGGCATGGAACGGGTGAACCAGCTGATCCTGTCGAAGGCGGGCTCGGACGTTCAGATGATCCCGGAAGTCGCCAACCACCTGATTTCATCGGGCGGCAAGCGGCTGCGGCCGATGCTGACTTTGGCGACCGCCTCGATGTTCGGCTACGAGGGCGAGCATCACATCAAGCTGGCGACCGCGGTCGAATTCATGCACACGGCAACGCTTTTGCATGACGACGTGGTCGACGAAAGCGATCTCCGGCGTGGCAAATCGACGGCGCGCACCATCTGGGGCAACCAGGCCAGCGTTCTGGTCGGCGACTTCCTGCTCGGCCAGGCTTTCCGGATGATGGTCGATGTCGGCTCGCTCGATGCGCTCGACGTGCTGTCGACGGCGGCCTCGGTGATCGCCGAAGGCGAAGTGCTGCAGCTGTCCGTCGCCAAGAACATGGAGACCACCGAAGACGACTATCTGTCGGTGATCCGGGCCAAGACGGCCGCGCTGTTTGCAGCGGCTGCCGAAGTCGGACCGATCGTCGCCCAGACTGACAAGGCGACGCGCAATGCGCTGAAATCCTACGGCATGAATCTCGGCCTCGCCTTCCAGCTGGTCGACGACGCGCTGGACTACGGCGGCAAGGCTGCCGATCTCGGCAAGAATGTCGGCGACGATTTCCGCGAAGGCAAGATTACCCTGCCGGTGATCCTGTCCTACCGCCGCGGTACATCCACCGAACGCGACTTCTGGCGGGAATCGATCGAAGGCGGCCAGAACGACGACGCCCGGCTCGAAAAGGCCCTGGGGCTGATCAGCCGCTATGGTGCACTCAGCGAAACGATCCAGCGGGCGCAGCATTACGGTACGATCGCCCGCGATGCGCTGGCACCCTTGCCGGAAACGCCGTGGAAAGACGCGCTCAACGACGTGATCGACTTCTGCATCGCCCGGGTGAACTGACCCGGGCAATTGTGACGTATGGGCCGATTGCCTTGCGGGTCCGCTTCAAAAAAGCCATTCTATGGGTGAATCATCGCGCGTCGTTCCCATATAAGAATGACCTGCGCACTTTATCGGTTCTTGAAAGGCTCGTTCATGCGGCAAAGTCCCGCCACTCGTTTTCTCGCCGGCACTGCACTGGCGCTGCTTCTCAGCGTCTTCCAAGCCCCGATTGCTTTCGCGGCGTCGCCGGAAAAACCGGCAGAAACAGAGAGTTTCGACCTTGAAAGCGTGGACAGCTTTGCCGGCGCCTTTCTGGCTGCCCGCACGGCAGAAGCCGACCGCGACTACGCCAATGCCATCCTGCTCTACAAGAAGGCACTCGAGCTTTCGCCGAATGAGCTGGATATCCAGCAGCGGCTGATGATCGCCCTGATCATGAACGGCGATTTCGACGAAGGCGCCAAGCTCGCCAAGGAACTGGAAAACGATCCCGCCGTCGAGCGGGTGACCTCCGTTGCGCTCGGATTCCAGGCGATCCGCGATGGACGCTATGACGACGCACTGAAGAGCTTCAAATACGAAGGTCCGAACGACCTCGACCGGCTGATGAACGAATTGCTGGTGGCCTGGACCAAGGTCGGCGAAGGCAAGGGCAAGGAAGCGCTCGATCTGGTCAAGGGTCTGAAAGGGCCAAGTTGGTATGCGATCTTCCGCAACTACAATGTGGGCGTGATCGCCGCCCTGACCGGCGATGACGATGCGGCCCGCAAGGCACTGACCGACACGCTGATCGACCGCAGCGGCGGCGCGACCGCGCCGGATACCTTTGCCCGGGCAGTGATTGCACTGGCGACGCTCGAAGCCAATGCCGGCAACAGGCAGAAGGCACTGGATGCACTGGCGGCCGGTGACGAACTGATCAACAATTACGCACCGTTCAAGGCATTGCGCGACGAGATCGAAGCCGGCGGCAAGCCGAAGCCTATGGTCGAGACTGCAGCCCAGGGCGCAGCCGGCGTGCTGTTTTCCATCGGTGGCGCGCTCAACCGCGAAGGCGCCGAAGACACGGTGATGCTCTATCTGCAGCTGTCACACGCGCTGGACAAGGAAGCGGCCGATACATTGGTCCTGCTCGGCGGCATTGCGGAAAATGCAGAGCAGCCGGAAAAGGCGATCGAATTCTACCGCCAGGTGCCGGAAACCTCGCCGATGCGGCGGATCTCCGAACTGCAGCTCGGCCTGACGCTGGCGGAAACCGGCAAGGTTGACGACGCGCGCAAGCATCTGCAGGGGCTGATTGCCTCCGATCCGAAGGATGTGCGCAGTTATCTCGCCTATGGCAGCGTGCTGTCCGAGGCCAAGGACTATGCGGCGATGGCCGCCAATTACGATACGGCTGTCGAGGTTATCGGCCAATCGCCGGTCAAGAGCCACTGGTCGATCTTCTTTCAGCGCGGCATCGCCAATGAACGGCTGAAGAGGTGGGACAGAGCCGAGCCGGACTTCCGCAAGGCGCTGGAGCTGAACCCGGAACAGCCGCAGGTTCTCAACTACCTCGGCTACTCCTGGGTCGACATGAACCGCAATCTCCAGGAAGGCCTGGAGATGATCAAGAAGGCCGTCGATCTGCGGCCGGATGACGGCTATATCGTCGATTCGCTCGGCTGGGCTTACTATCGCCTCGGACGTTTCGACGAATCGGTGGCCGAACTGGAGCGGGCAGCGGAACTGCGCGCCGGCGACGCGACGATCAACGACCATCTGGGCGACGCCTACTGGCGCGTTGGCCGCAAGCTCGAGGCCACCTATCAGTGGAAACGCGCACTGGCCTCCGAGCCGGAAGAGGCAGAAGTGCCGAAGATCCAGGCGAAGATCGACAAGGGCATGCCGCCCGTCGAAGCCGATGCCGCCAAGATCGATCAAAAGCCGGTCGACGCGCCGAAGAAAGACGACAAGAAGACCTGATCCGATGAACGGTCTCGACGATCCGGCGAGAGCCCCGGTCGAGGAGACCGCGCGCGCCAAGGTCAATCTCGCGCTGCATGTAACCGGGCGCCGGGCGGATGGTTATCATCTGCTCGACAGCATGGTGACCTTTGCCGAAGACGGTGACGAGTTGACCTTCCGGCCGGCGGAGGCCGACAGCCTGACATTGGCCGGGCCCTTTGCCCGCAGCCTCTCGCTTGGCCCGGCAAAGCCCGAGGACAATCTCGTTCTCCAGGCACGCGACCGTTTGCGCGCCGTTCTTGATCAGCATGGGCAGTCCTGGTCGCCGGTCTCCATCACGCTGGAAAAGAACCTGCCGGTTGCGGCCGGTATCGGTGGCGGCTCGGCCGATGCGGCGGCGACCCTGCGCGGGCTGATGCGGCTGTGGCAGGCGGACCTGCCCGCAGACGCGCTGGCAGACCTTGCGCTGTCGCTTGGTGCCGATGTGCCGATGTGCCTTCGCTCGGCTCCGCTGAGGGCACAGGGCATTGGCGAGGCAATTACGCCGCTCGCCCTCCCCGCCTTTCCGATGGTGCTGCTCAATCCGCTGATGCCGGTCTCGACACCGGAGATCTTTCGCAGGCTTGAACGACGCGACAATGCGCCGATGGCGGACCTGCCCGCGGAACCCGATGCAGAAGCATGGCGCGCGGCCTTCGCGCAGCTTCGCAACGACCTGCAGCCACCGGCCGAAGCGCTTGTGCCCGAAATCGCGGAAGCCTGTGGTCTGTTGCGCGAGAGCCTCGCGGTCTTTGCTGGCATGTCCGGATCAGGCGCCACCTGCTTCGGTCTCTACGACAGCGAGGCGGCGGCACTTAAGGCGGCACTGGCGCTATCGGCCTATCGGCCACAGTGGTATGTGCTTCTGACCCGCACGGTCGCCCATGAGCGCGAGCAAGGAGACGGAGCATGAGCCGGATCGACGAAAGCCGTCCCTTCATTCCGGTAGGCATTGCCGTGCTCACCGTATCGGACACACGGCGTCTGGACGACGACCGCTCCGGCGACACGCTGGTCGCCCGGATCGCGGAGGCCGGTCACAGGCTCGTCGCGCGCGCCATCGTCCAGGACGACAAGGCGGCGATCTTCGATCAGGTTCAGACCTGGACAAGCGACGACGCCATCGATGTGGTGATCACCACCGGTGGCACGGGCTTTACCGGACGCGACGTTACGCCGGAAGCGCTGGAACCGCTGTTCGAAAAGCGCATGGACGGCTTTTCCGAGGTGTTTCACCGGATTTCCTATGACAAGATCGGCACCTCGACCATCCAGTCGCGGGCGACCGGCGGCGTCGCCAATGCGACGTTCATCTTCGTGCTGCCAGGATCGCCCGGCGCCTGCAAGGATGCCTGGGATGGTATATTGAAGCTGCAACTCGACTACCGGCACATGCCGTGCAATTTCGTCGAGATCATGCCACGGCTCGACGAACACCTGACGCGCGCCAAGTAATCTGGCCCGACGGCTGTCACCGCCGCGCTTCGCGGGCAACCCAGGACGGGATGATCTCGGAAGCCAGCCGGCGCGGCTTTTGGCCATGGGCCAGATGCTGGAGATCCATGCCCGAGCGGACCAGTGACTGTGCGTGGCGCTTGGGCAGCAGCAGGCCATTTTCCAGTGGCGGGCGGGACCGGGTCAAACGGCGATAGAACGGCAGCCGGTAGGCGCGTGATTCCGAAAAACGAGCCGGGACCTTGTTGAGCGCGACATATTCGGCGACCTCGTCGATCCAGCCTTGTGTCAATCGGGCTCCGGGTTCGACGAGAAGCAGCCACTCGCCGCGCACGGAACCGAGCAATTCCTTCATGTCCCATTGCTGATAAAAGCGGCAGCCTGCGGCATCCGCCACGAAGGACGAGCCGTCCTTGGAGCCATGGTCCAGGACGATCACATCGCTCACAAGCCCTTCCACGGCGCCGGCTACCAGAACCGACAGCGTCTGCGCGAGCTCTGGCTCCTGATCGCGGCATTCCATGATCACTGTCAACATTGCCTATCTCTATCGCATTGCACAAAGATTTGCCACTGCTTTGCGATTGGCCGATTTTCTATTTTGTTCTTGCATTGTTCTCATTGTTGATGGTAGGAATATAGTCATTCGGCGAGACTGATTGACCTCGCAAGGAGCTAAACATGAACGAGCTGTCTCTTGTGGGCCAGGCTGCCTTTCAGCCTGGCAATACGGCAGATATTGCCGATGCGGTGATGACCTCTTCCGGGCTGCGGATCGAGATCGACCGGCGCCGTGGTCGCGGGGCAACGCTCAATCCGGGCGGACGCTTCGAGCCGACCGAACGTGTTGCTTTCGACGACGGCTGGCAGAGCCTCGAGGACATGCCACCGTTCAAGACCGAGGTGCAGGTCGAGAAGCCGCGGACCATCATCACCCGCAACGAATCACCGGACATTCCCTTCGACCGTTCGATCAATCCCTATCGCGGCTGCGAGCATGGCTGCATCTATTGTTTCGCCCGTCCGACGCACAGCTATATGGGTCTTTCGGCCGGTCTCGACTTCGAGGCCAGGCTGTTTGCCAAGCCGGATGCACCGAAGCTTCTGGAACGAGAATTGTCGAAGCCGGGCTACAAGCCGCGGCCGATCGCCATCGGCACCAATACCGACCCCTATCAGCCGATCGAGCGGGAATGGCGGATCATGCGCCAGATCCTCGAAGTGCTCGACAAGGCCAACCATCCGGTGGTTATCGTCACAAAGTCGGCGCTGGTCATGCGCGACGTCGATATCCTGAAGTCGATGGCGGAGCGCGGCCTTGCCAAGGTCGGCATTTCGGTAACGACGCTAGACCGCAAGCTTGCCCGGCTGATGGAGCCGCGCGCGGCCACGCCAGCGCGACGGCTGGAGACGATCAAGGGCCTGTCGGAAGCCGGCATCCCGGTTGCCGTGATGCTAGGGCCAGTCATTCCGGCGCTGAACGACCATGAGATCGAACGAATTCTCGACAGCGGCAAGGCGGCCGGTGCGACGGAGGCCAGCTATGTGTTGCTGCGCCTGCCGCTCGAGGTCAGCCCGCTGTTTCGCGACTGGCTGCTGCAGCATTATCCGGACCGCTACCGGCATGTGATGTCGCTGGTGCGCTCGATGCGCGACGGCAAGGATTACGATGCCGAATTCGGCAAGCGCATGAAGGGCGCCGGCCCGTATGCCTGGCAGATCAGCCGCCGCTTCGAAATGGCAACGAAGCGTCTGGGCCTGACCCGCCGCAGCCTGCATCTGCGCGAAGACCTGTTCCTGTCGCCCAACAGCCATGGCGTGCAGTTGTCGCTGCTGTGAAACTGGCACTGTTGTGAAACTGGCGCCACACCAAGGCGCAAGCTCCCTATCGTGATGTCCGGGCGGCTGGCACCGCCTCGACGTCACGCTTCCCGGTTCATCCCGGGTTTCGTCTTCCGGCGCGGTTATCCGCCGCCTCGCGCCGGATGTGTCCCTGGTCAGCCGCCCCGGCCTCTCGCGTCCAACGAGAGGAAGGGACCAGGGGCTTGCAGGAGATCGGGTGCGCGTGCGATTTCTGCCGCATGAAAACGCGCACGCCACCCGATTCTCCCAGCCTGTTTCCCGATCTGCCGCTGGCGCCTGATTTCTCGATCGAGAGCCGCACGAGGCGGCGCGGGCTCTGGCCTGTTGCCGGAACCGACGAAGCCGGCCGCGGGCCGCTGGCAGGGCCTGTGGTGGCGGCTGCGGTCATCCTCGACCCGAAGCGTATCCCCGAGGGACTGAACGATTCGAAGAAGCTGTCGGCGGCCCAGCGCGAGCGGCTTTACGACGAGATCCTGGCAACGGCCACCGTCGCGATTGCCTCGTCTTCGCCCCGCCATATCGATGCGCGGGATATTCGCAAGGCAAGCCTTGACGCGATGCGGCGTGCCGTTGCCGGGCTCGAATTGAGCGCCATGCATGTGCTGGTCGATGGCAAGGATGTGCCGGACGGACTTTCCTGCTCGGGCACGGCAGTGGTCAAGGGCGACGCCCGATCCGTCTCGATTGCTGCCGCATCGATCCTTGCCAAGGTCATGCGGGATCGGATGATGGCGCGGGCCGGACTGGTTTATCCTCACTACGGCTTCGCACAGCACGCCGGTTATGGCACGGCGATGCATCGGGGGGCGATCGTCATCCATGGCCCCTGCCCGCTGCACCGGATGAGCTTTCGGCCGCTGCGGCAAGTCGATGTCACCACCGAATGACGCGACGCTCGAGCGTGTCCCAATCGCCTTGCTGAGCCAGTCTGGCTCCGTCTCGGCCGCGGCAGCGCTTCATAGTGTAGGCAACAAAAAAGCCGGGACAAGCCCGGCTTTTTCAATTCTATGCTGATCCTGTGATCAGTTCAGGCGGGACTTGACCTCGCCGACTGCGTTCTTGAACAGGTTGTCCTGAACGGCGCCATCGGTTTTCTTGGCCAGAACCTTTTCAGCCGCAGCAATGGCCAGATCGACGGCTGCCACGCGCACGGCATTTACCGCTTCGGTTTCGGCCTGCTTGATCTTCTGCTCCGAGAGCGCATTGCGGCGTGCAATGAATTCCTCGGTCTTCTGCCGGGCTTCAGCGGTCAGGGCAGCGGCTTCGCGTTCGGCCGCGGCAAGGATGCCGGCTGCCTCTGCTTCCGCTTCCTTGCGCTTGCGCTGGTATTCGGCCAGCAGATGCTGGGCCTCTTCGCGCAGGCGCTTGGCTTCCGCCAGTTCGTCGCGGATCTTGTCAGCGCGCTCGTCGAGCCCCTTGGCCATCATGCCCGGAACCTTCAGGTAGGCGAGCAGGACGAAGAAGAGAACCAGACCAACCAGGGCAAAAAATGTTGCGTCGAGATGCATGGCGATCACGCTCCCTGCTTGGCGGCGCCGGAAACGGCGGCCTTGATGTCAGCGGCGGTCGCCTTGGCGCC
This sequence comes from Rhizobium sp. 18065, assembly GCF_902706095.1. Taxonomy (GTDB): domain Bacteria; phylum Pseudomonadota; class Alphaproteobacteria; order Rhizobiales; family Rhizobiaceae; genus Allorhizobium. The sequence continues at coordinate 879,446 of NZ_CACSJP010000001.1, read as the reverse complement.
GATCAACTGTTCGACGATCGAGCCAACCGTGTCGATGGCAATCGTGTCGACTTCGGCAAATGCCTTGGCCTTGATCTCGCCAATGCGGACTTCGGCAGCGGCAATCTTGGCGGACAGATCCGCTTCGATGGCGGCGCGTTCCGCGTCGGCCTTGACCTTGGCTTCGTCGCGCGCAGCCGAGGCAATCTGGCCGGCTTTCGCCTTGGCCGCGCTCAGCTCGCGTTCGTAAGTTTCAATCGCAGCGTCGGCCTCCGACTTGAGGCGGGCTGCCTCGTCGAGATCCTGCGCAATGCGGTCGTGACGGTTTTCCAGGATACCGCCAACGCGCGGCACGATGACCTTCTGCATGAGCATGTAGAAGATGCCGAACGTGATCACCAGCCACAACAGCTGTGAGGCAAAAGTGCTGGTATCGAACGGTCCGAATATTGCCTTGCCGTGACCTTCGTCATGCGCAACGCCGGTTTCGGTGTGAAGCTGGCCTTCTGCCGGGATTTCCTCAGCAAAGGCGGGGGTCACAAACATGCTCACCTCCAGGTGTAGGCTCAAATGCACGAGATCACGGCTGCCGCGCGGGCGCGCCGTGATCCCAGACTGTAGTCGCTATCAGACGACGAACAGGAGAAGGAGAGCAACGAGCAGCGAGAAGATGCCCAGAGCTTCCGTGACGGCGAAGCCGAATACCAGACGGCCGAACTGGCTGTCAGCGGCAGACGGGTTGCGCAGGGCGCCCGACAGGTAGCTGCCGAAGATGTTGCCGAGGCCGAGAGCCGTGCCGGCCATGCCAAAGCAAGCCAGACCTGCGCCGATGTACTTTGCTGCTTCCGCTTCCATGAATGAACTCCTTCGAGATGGTTGTTTGCGGCTGTTGACTGGCGCGAGAGCGCCGATGTCGTTGATCCTTAGTGCCCGCCGGGGTGTATTGCGTCGTTGAGGTACATGCAAGTCAGCACCGCAAAAACATAAGCCTGGAGGAAGGCGACGAGGAACTCGAGACCCGTCAGGGCGACGGTCATGAGGAGGGGCAGGATAGCGCCACCGATGCCGAGCGCGCCAAGGGCGCTCAGCGAAGTGACGAAGCCTGCGAAAACCTTGAGCGTGATGTGTCCGGCCAGCATATTGGCGAAGAGACGCACGGAGAGCGAGATCGGGCGCGACAGGAACGAAATCACTTCGATCGCCACGACCAGCGGCAGAAGTGCGCCGGGGACACCGCTCGGCACGAAGACCTTTAGGAAGTGAAGACCGTGCTTATAGAAACCATAGACCACGACCGTGCCGATGACGAAGAGCGCGAGCGCGAATGTCACGATGATCTGGCTGGTGATGGTGAAGAAATATGGCACCATGCCGAGCAGGTTCGCCGTCAGGACGAACATGAACAGCGAGAAGACCATGGGGAAGAATTTCATGCCATGGCTGCCGGCGCCTTCGCGCAGCATCGAGGCGATGAATTCATAGGACATCTCGGCCACCGACTGCACGCGCGTCGGGATCAGGCCGCGATTGGCCGTGGAGAAATACAGGAAGCCGGCAGCGGTCGCGACAGTTGCGACCATGAACAGCGAGGCGTTGGTGAACGAAAAATCAATTCCGCCAATTTCGATCGGCACAATCTTCTGAACCAGGAACTGATGAGTAGGATCGTTCGACACGTTCTGCTCTTTCGCTTTTGCCGCCGGAAGGCGGGCACTTTCGTCCGGCTTGAACCGACTAGCGGTCTTCGCCCTTGTTTTTCAAATCCATCTTGCGATCGCCGGGATGGGGCGAGGCCACCACTCCCACGGTCCGCATGACATTCAACACGCCAGCACAGAAACCAAGGAGCAGCAGCACAATCATGCCCCAAGGTGTCGTGCCCACAAAGTGGTCGAAAAGATAGCCCAACAAAGCACCAACGATGACGGCCGAGATGAATTCGCTCGAGATCTTCATCGCCATTCCGTAACCCTTGCGGGTTTCCTCGGCGCGGATCTCGTCGCGTTCCTCGTCCTTGCCCTTGGTGTCCCGCACAGCGAGTGCCGCAGCCAGTCGTCGACGACGTTCGTCCAGACTTTCTTCCCGGTTATCCGTCATGATCCTCTACGCCCGCTCCGTCTTCCAAGGGCCGTTTGTGGCCGAAATGAATGCAGAAACGGCCGGAGACAAACCCTTCAGGCCCGCTTTGAAGTCGGCCGCACCATAATTTTGAGGACCTGCATAGTCAAGGCATATGAGGGTCAAGTTCACGACAAATTAAGCTAGATAATTCAACAACTTAATCAGATATTGCGGAATCAACTCCGATGACAGCCTGCAAATCGTGTCACTTGGTCGCGATGTGAGGCGAGAATCTGCCATAATCAGTGCCGTGGCGCGCCACATTGCGGCACAAGCAAGTCAGCGAAAAACGAAATCGCCTGCGGTCCGCGCCAGAGTGCGCGAATCTCCGCCGCAATCTCAGTCCAGCAGCCGCCGGTGCTGATATCCTGGACGCCTCAGCTCCAGCCACCGCCATAGGTGCGGTAGAAGATATGCTTGCCGATCGTGTCTACCCGCTTCATCGTCGGGCCCCAATCCGGCTTCACATAGGTGGCATGGTAATGGGTGGCCGATCCGACCTCCTTGAACCAGATCTTGCCGGCGGTGACCGCCATGGCGATTTCCCTGGCTGTGCGCCAATGGGCGGGCGAATTCACGCGGTCGGGGATACGGTCGCAGGCAAAGGAAAACTGGCAGCGATTGCGCCAATCCTCGTTCTGATAGACGACACCGCAGATCGTTGCCGGATAGTGCGGATTGCGGACACGGTTGAGGATGACCTGGGCGACGGCCGCCTGGCCCTTCACCGATTCGCCCCGGGCTTCGAAGTAGATGCCTTCGGCGAGGCATTTCTGTTCCTTGTCGGAAAACACGCCAGCCGGCAATGCGGTTGCGGCCCATGCGTGATCCTGTGGACCGATCTCGGGCATGAAGCGACCACGCGCCGACTGCTTTTCCGTCAGGATCGCATCAAACGGCGAAACACTCGCATAGTCGAGCGCCGGCGCCGCATAGGCGGTCGCCAGGACATCCGGATTGCGGTTGGTCACCAGACCCGCCAGCATGGCGGGCAACGCCGGATCGACCGGCTGCTCCTTGCGCTTGAAATAGAAGCTCGCCAGTTCGACCGGCTTGGACGCGGTTTTTTCCCGGGCAAAGGCGGTGCGTTCGGTCGCCCGGTTCCTCGGGTCGAGCAGCGAGCTGGTGCGCTTCAATATCGATCCGGCCGAAAAGGCGCGCGGTGGCAGCATCTGCTCGACGGCAATCACCCTGCCCTTCTTCAAATCGCGGGTAACGCGCATTTCGTCCGGCAGCGGATCTGCGGCCTGCTTGCCGCCGTCAAAGGCGATGCGGCGGCCGTCCGGCAGCACAAGGCCGGTGTCACTGGACAGGGCCGACGACGTTTCATCGGCAGAAAATGCCAGTTCGGCCTGGTGGATGGAGCCTGCCGGCGATGAGGTCAGCACCATGCGCCAGTTGCTGGCGCCGCGATCGCTACCGGCCAGAAGGCCGGCCATATCCGCCTGGGCGGCAAGTGTCGGGAAGGCGAGCCAGGAGACAAGGCCGAAGAGCAGAGGCGAGGTCCAGGTCTCCAGCCGGGAGAAGACCTTCTTGGAAGGGCGAAATGAGGAACGCAAACCAAACTCCAGCACAAGGACGCGAGATACATTAGAAAAACATCTCTCATTAACCTTGATGCATGGTTAACGCCGCCTCTGATGGGGAGAAAACCTCGCCCGCATGAACGCGAAAAAGCCACCGGATCATCCGGTGGCCTTTGAATGCGTCATCTGGAAAATGCGTCAGATGATGACGTGTGAGCCGAGTTCGACCACGCGGTTGGCCGGCAGGCGGAAATAGTCCGACGGGTCGGCTGCGGCATTGGCAAGCGAGATATACAGCCGGTCCTGCCAGTAAGGCATGCCGGACTTTGCATCCGGCACCAGCTTGCGCCGGCCGAGATAGAAGGAGGTCGACATGATGTCGAACTTCAAGCCGCAGCGGCGCAGATTGGCCAGCGCCTTCGAGACATTCTGGTTTTCCATGAAGCCGAAACGGATTTCGACGCGGGAAAAACGTTCCGACAATTGCTCGATGACAAACCGCTCATCGGCGGTCGCGCGCGGCCTGCCGATCGTCTTGATCGTCAGGATGATGTTGCGCTCGTGCAAAACATGGTTGTGCTTGAGATTGTGCAAAAGTGCGGCCGGCGCGGTTTCGGCATCGCTGGTCAGGAAGATCGCGGTGCCCGGAACATTCGCCGGTGCATGATCGCTCTTGCGCTCGATGGAGGCGATGAACGGCGCCAAGGGCACGTCGGTGTGGCGGGTCTTGGCAAACAGGATGCCGTTGCCGCGGCGCCAAGTCCACATGATGATGGTGAAGACGCCGGCAAAGAGAACCGGGATATAGCCGCCGTCATGGATCTTCAGGAGATTTGCGCCGAGAAAGACCATTTCCAGCGCAAGAAGCGGCAAGAGCGCGGCGACTGCCGTCGTCAGGCTCCAGTTCCAGCGCTTGCGGACAAATTCGAAGGCCATGATCGTGGTGACGACCATGGCACCGGTGACCGAGATGCCATAGGCGGTGGCCAGCGCTTCGGAGCTTTCAAACAACAGCACCAGCGCCAGAACGCCGACCAGCAGCAGCGCGTTGACCGACGGCAGGTAGATCTGGCCGGTATGTGTTTCCGAGGTGAACAGGATCTGCATGCGCGGCAGGAAGCCCAGATGGATCGCCTGGCGCACCAGCGAAAAGGCACCGGTGATCACGGCCTGGCTGGCAATGATGGTGGCGAATGTCGCCAGAATGACAACCGGCAACAGCGCCCATTGCGGAAACATCAGATAGAACGGGTTGGCCATGGCGTCGGGATTGTGCAGCACCAGCGCGCCCTGCCCGAGATAGTTCAGGACCAGCGACGGGAAGACGAGCACGAACCAGGCCCACTGAATGGGCTTGCGGCCAAAATGGCCGAGGTCGGCATACAGCGCTTCCGCACCGGTGACGGTGAGGAAGACGGCGCCGAGCACGACAATGCCGAGGAAGCCTTCGCGCAGCATGAAGCTGACGGCATGCCAGGGATTGAACGCGGCAAGAATACCGAGGTCATCGAAGATGTGGTTGACGCCGCCGGCGGCCATGACCAGGAACCACAATGCGGTGATCGGACCGAAGAAACGGGCAACGGCTGCCGTGCCATGCGACTGCACGGCAAAGACGCCGATCAGGATCGCCACCGAAATCGGCACGATGTATTCGGACAGGTCCGGCGCCACGAGTTTGAGCCCTTCGACCGCCGACAGGACGGAAAGTGCCGGGGTAATCATGGAATCGCCGAGGAAAAGCGCCGCGCCTATCAGGCCGAGCACCATCAGGATCGGGCCGTGACCATTGGCGGTCTTTGACAGCAATGCGAGCAGCGACAAGGTGCCGCCCTCGCCGTCGTTGTCGGCGCGCAGCAGGAACAGCACGTATTTTATGGTGACGATGATGGTCAGGGCCCAGATCATCAGCGAGATCAGACCGATGATTTCCAGACGGGTGACGCCGCCTTCGCTGATCGGCTTCAGTGCTTCCCGAAAGGCATAGAGGGGGCTCGTGCCGATATCGCCATAGACGACGCCGACCGAACCGAGCGCGAGGAAAAACATCCCTCGCGCGCCCTTTTGACCTTCCGAAGAATGGGTCTTGTCATGTTCCATAAGATGTCAGGCTCTTCAGAGCCAGCCTTTCCAGCGGAAGAAAAGAAACGGAATGACGGCGGAGATCAGCATGCCGACAAGCGCCAATGCATAGCCGTGGTTCCAGTCCAGTTCCGGCATGAAATGAAAATTCATGCCGTATATCGAGGCGACCAAGGTCGGCGGCAGGAAGACCACCGAGGCAATCGAGAAGATCTTGATGATCGCATTCTGTTCGACATTGATCAGGCCGAGCGAAGCATCGAGCATGAAGGTGATGTTGTTGCTGACAAAAGCGGCGTGCTCGGCGAGCGACTGGACGTCGCGCGCCACGACCAGACAGAGCTCAACCGCCTCCTCCTCGCGCCGCACCACCTGCTGAGACTGCAGGAAGGTGACCAGGCGGGACAGGGAAATCAGACTGTCGCGTGTCTTGCTGACCAATTGGTGATGACTGGCGATATCGAGCAGCTTGTCTTCCAGAAAGCGTGGCGGACGGCGCTTGGCCGCCTTGCGATCGACAAAGACGGAAATCGACAGCGCATCCAGGCGGGTCGCCAGAATTTCCAGGACTTCGGCCGTCCGGTCCACCACCGTTTCGAGCAGACGCCCAAGCAGAATGGTCCCGGTCGCGCACTGTTCGCTGGCGCGCAGAAGACTGGCGCTGAACAGCGCGAAGGATTTCGGCTCGGCATAGCGGATCGTGATCAGGCGCTTGCCATGCAGGATGAACGCCACATCGGTCAGCCGCGGCAGATCGGTCTCGACCTTGTAGATCAGCGAGGCGGTCATGTAGACCCCGCCGTTCTCGACATAGAGGCGGCTTGAAGGTTCGATATCCTTCAGTTCCTCAGGGGTCGGCAGGGGAATTCCGAGCCGGTTCTCGACCTGCTGCTCTTCTTCCTTCGTCGGGCTTATCAGATCCAGCCAGATGATCGACGCATCGAAATCACCTGTGGCGTCATCCGGACCGATCACCTCTGCGCTGCCGTCAGTTCTATAGGCCCGGATCAAGACAAGGTTACCTTCATGGCTGCCGCCGAGCGGCAAATTGCCCGGACCCAAACACAAATGGCTAGAAAAAGGCAAGTCGAATTTTGCACTGCAGTATTGTGCGGGAAACACTGCTCCTATTCCCGAAGCACCCTAACCGCAACAAACAGGTGCCCGGAACCTGCTCGCAATCCAGCGAAAACGAGGCACCTGCAGAACCAACCGCAAGCGCTGACTGCCCTGACCGGCGCGGCTATTCGAAAACGATGGCCGGCGCTGTCCGACCCGAGTGGGCCTTGACCTCGTTCCAGACCTTTTCGGCGATCTGGCGATAGACGGCGGCCTGCGGTCCGTCCGGATCGGAAACGACCACCGGTGTTCCGGCATCCGAGGTTTCGCGGATCGCAATCGTCAGCGGCACTTCGCCGAGGAAGGGCACGCCGATCTTCTCGGCCTCGGCACGGGCTCCGCCATGTCCGAAGATATCATAGCGATTGCCGGTGTCGGGCGCGATGAAATAGCTCATGTTCTCAACGATACCGAGCACCGGCACCTCGACCTTGTTGAACATGTTCAGCCCCTTGCGGGCATCGATCAGGGCGAGGTCCTGCGGTGTCGAGACGATGACGGCACCGGAAAGCGGCACCTGCTGGGCCATGGTCAACTGGGCATCGCCCGTGCCCGGCGGCATGTCGACGACCAGAACATCAAGGTCACCCCAGGCGACTTCCCGCAACATCTGCATCAGTGCCGATTGCACCATCGGCCCGCGCCAGATCATCGCGGTGCCTTCGTCGACGAGGAAACCCATCGACATGACCTTGATACCGTAATTCTCCATCGGCACGATGATGCGGTTTTCGATCTGCTGCGGACGACCGGTAATGCCGAGAAGACGCGGCATGGAAGGGCCGTAGACGTCGGCGTCGAGAATGCCGACACGCAATCCGTTGGCCTTGAGACCCAGCGCCAGATTGACGGCGGTGGTCGACTTGCCGACGCCGCCCTTGCCGGAAGCAACGGCAATGATCGCATCGATGCCCGGCACGCCGGCCTTGGTGCGCTGCGGCTGCGGCTGCGGCTGGGCGTGGCTGTGACCATGCGCGTGCCCATGGCTATGTCCATGATCATGCCCGGCGGCAGCGGCGGCTGGCGGCTGCGGACGGGGCGATGGCGCCGAACCCTGCTTGCGCTCCGCCGTCAGGCTGGCCAGAACCGACTTGACGCCCGGAATGGCCTTGACCGTGCGTTCTGCTGCCTGGCGCAAAGGCTCCAGCGCCTCGGCCTGTTCGGCCGGCACGGTGATCGAGAAGTAGACCTTGCCGTCGGAGATGAAGACATCCGAAACCATCTTCAGCTCGACGATGCTGCGATCGAGATCGGGACCCCGCACGCGCCCCAGTGCGTCCAGAACCTGCTCGCGGGTCAACTCGGTCATGACATCCTCTTTCCTGGCTGATTATCTAGGCTCTGGCGTCAAAGCGTAGAGAGTCTTGACAGCGTAGATAATGGAGGCGAGCGGCTTCGCCAACCGCAAATGCGGAGACAAAACGCCCCATGGCGGCATGGAGTGGATAAAGCACGGGGAAAAGGCAAGCAGGCCAGAAAACAGGAAAGCCGCCAGCAGGAACCGATGTTCACCGCGGCGGCTTGTCCTTGCAGCACCCTTGGCTGGGTGCCATGCAGCGTCCCCTCTGGACTGACATTCAGGATGCAGGAAGCGTGCCAGACCGGGAACTGCAGAAGAACCGGCATTTCCGGACGGATTTTGCGGCAGAAAAGCTTAACCAGGTCTCCGCCTGCCACCAATCTGGGCGCTTGAGGTGCTTGCCGCACAAAAAAGCAACAGAGGTCAGACTTATTTAATCAAGCCGAGGCGAAGCGCCTTGGCGACTGCCTGCGTGCGGTTGACGGCGTCGAGCTTCTTGGTGGCGCGGTTCAGGTAGTGATTGATGGTGTGCTCGGACAATGTCAGGATTTCGGCGATCTCGACGCTGGTCTTGCCGGCAGCGGTCCAGTTGAGGCAATCCAGTTCGCGCTCGGTCAGCATGTCGCTGTTGCGGCTGTCCATGTCACGGATTTCAGCCAGCCGGTTGAAGACGTGGGCGGACAGATAGCTCAGCTCCATCATCTCACGCACAGTGAACGGCTTGCGCTCGCCGCTGAACGATACGGCACCGCGCGCACCTGTCGCATCGTGCACCGGGAAATAGGCGCCGCGGTTCATGCGGAAGCGATGAAACAGCGTTTTTGAAAGTTCGGCACTGCGTGGATCGCGCTGCGCTGCGACCTCATCGATATCGTAGGCGAAGGGAATGGAGGCGCGGCGTAGCACGGCCAGCACCGGGCTTCCGGACAAAAGGGCACCCTGGTCGAATTCGGTCAGCAGGTCGGCCGGCCAGTTGGTGATGATCGAACTGCTGGACAGATCCAGCGACGTTGCGCCCGGCATGTTCAGAACCATGAATGCGCGCGAACCGTATTGCTCGGTTGCCCGCTTCATGAAGCGAAACACGTCGAACTGCGTCTTGAAGCTTTTCACCTCGATCACCAGCGCCTCGATGCGGCTGGAGTCGGGGGTATCGTTCGTGGTCATGGCATCATTTTCTGCACGATATGTTCGGCCATCATGACGATCCACATTTTCCAAGGCGGTATTCCCAATCCATGGCAGCACCAGTCTGTCTTCCAGACATTGGCACAGCAAAATGTCATCAACTCCGAATCCCAAACAGCGCCACACGAAACCATGTTGTCAGGCTTTTTGTCTGGTACGCGATCGCGGGATTTATCGAGAACGCGACCTCATGTCGGGTCTGATATCCAGCACCAACGAATCCGTTCCCCAAGTTGTCACACAATAGACTTGTAAACCACTCTGCGTCCAGCAACCTCTTTATTTTACCGTAAACCCCTGTCAAACAAAGGGGTGCAGCGGCAAAGGTCGCTGCGACCAATGCAGGAGAGTAGAGTGATTTCAACAGTACCATTCACAGGTAAAGTTCTCACGGAAGAGCGGCTGGAATTGGGCGAAGGCCCAAGCTATGATGCGCTTACCGATTGCCTCTGGTGGTTCGACATTCTCGGCAAGACCCTTTGCCAGCTCCATATCGCCTCTGGAACCTTGACCAAACACGACCTGCCGTTCCTCGGCAGCGTGTTTGCCGTGATCGATGACAAACAGCACCTGCTCGCGTCCGACAAGGGGCTTTTCCTGCGTGACGCAGTGTCGGGCGCGCTGCGTCCTTATGTCGAAATCGAACCCGGCAAGGCGCAGAACCGCTCCAATGACGGACGCATGCATCCCAGCGGCGCGCTGTGGATCGGCACGATGAGCCGAACGGCCGAGACCGGCGCCGGTGCCATCTATCACGTGGCCGGCACGACAGTGACCAAGCTCTTCAACGCCGTCAGCATTCCGAACTCGATCTGCTTCTCGCCGGACGGGACGATCGGCTATTTCAACGATTCCAAGGTCAACCATCTGATGCGCGTCAGCGTCGATCCGGCGACGGGCCTGCCCATCGGCGAGCCAAGCGTGCTGGTCGATCAGTCGGCACGCACGACGGGCGTCATCGACGGATCGGTGGTGGATGCCGAAGGGACGATCTGGAACGCGAACTGGGACGGCGGCGCCGTCGACCGCTATGCGCCGGATGGTCGCCAGATCGCGCGTTATGAAATGCCGGCGCGCCGCGTTACCTGCCCGGCGTTTTTCGGCCCGAAGCTCGACCGTCTGGCGGTCACGTCATGCTTCGAAGGCCTATCGGCCGAGGCGTTGAAAACCGACCCGCTTGCGGGCGCAACCTTCGAGCTCGGCATTGCCGTGCAGGGGCGTGCAGAACCACGCTTCAAGCTCTGAATTCAATCGTTACAATGGTTTGCGGCGGCCTCTTGTGGGGCCCCGCAAACCAAATAACCGCGCAAATGTTCCCCTAACCGGTGAAAAATAAACCGAGAAAAAATCGGAACGATCGGACCTGCCAGACATTTTCCTCTCGAACCGACGCTGCATGAGTGACCCGACAAGGGCCGGTGGCGTCAGTCGAAAGACGATCTCAGAGGAAAGGTAGTCCATCATGAACAAGTCCTTTAAAACATTCGCCGCAGCCATGCTGCTGGGTTCCACAGCCATCGCACCTTTCGCCGTTGCACAGGACGCAACTGCGCCTGCAGCCGGCACCGAAAGCACGACAGGCGCGCCGGCCGCCACCCCAGTGGCTCCTGATGCGACCACCGGCACGGATGCGACAGGCACGATGGGCACGACCGCCCAGACCACCACAGGCGCTGCCGCAAGCGACAGCTATCTGACCGCCCAGAGCGAATCGCAGATGAGCGCCAACGACTTCATGGGTCAGGCGATCTACACCGGCGACAACCAGAGCATCGGTGACATCAACGACCTTCTGGTCGAAAAGGATGGCGGCATCGTCGCAGCCGTTGTCGGCGTCGGCGGCTTCCTCGGCATCGGCGAAAAGAACGTCGCCGTTCCGTTCGGCAAGATCACGCTGACTCGCGAAGCAGGTGAAAACGGTGCCGAAGGCGAAGTGCGCCTGACCACCACAGAGACCGCAGACAGCCTGCGCAATGCGCCTGAATTCAAGACGCTTGACGACCAGGCCGCAGATGCGAGCGCAACTGCTCCGGCAACCATGCCGGCAGACAACACAACTACCTCGTCGACGAAGAACTAATTCCGGAACGAGAGACGTGTTGACGTTTCAATGGGCGGCGCTTCCAGCGCCGCCTTTTCCTTGCGCCTATAGAAGGCTGCAGTAGCGCAAGGCATCATAGACCGCAGCGTGAATGTTGCGGCTCTCGATCGCGTCGCCGATGCGGATGACATCGAACGTCGCCGCTTGATCGAGTTGCGGCAGCGGCGCACGACGTGCGACAAGTGCGCCATAATCGACCGCGCCCCTGTTGCGCGACAGCGGCTTCAGCTCGAGATAGAGATCGGCATTGGCCATCGTTCCATGCTCGACGACGACCTGGGCCACGCGGCGTTCGGTGCGGGCGTCGGAAAAATCCGACCCCAGCGTGGCGACGAGTCCGTTTCCGTCGCGACGGACCGCGAGCAGGCGCGTGTTGATCGTCACGCGCACATTCTTCTCGGCGAAGACCTTGGCATAGGGCACATGGTTCATGCCGCCCATTTCGGGAGCAAAGAAGCGCTCCGGCGACACCAGTTCCAGCTCGGCACCGGCATTGGCGATCACCTCCGCAGCGCTCATGCCCGGATGGCCGCCATTGTCGTCGAACAGCAGGACCGAGGCCTCGGGCCTGGTCGTCCCGGCGAGAATATCCCAGCTCGACACCACGAGATCATCGCCGGCCTCAAGCTCCGGCGACTGGCCGATGCCACCGGTCGCGACCACGACGAGATCAGGGTTGCGTTCCAGCACGTCCTCTGCCGAGGCATAGGTGTTGTAGTGGATCGGCACGCCGAGCCGCTCAAGTTCTGCCAGGCGCCAGTCGACAATGCCGACCATTTCCTTGCGGCGCGGGTTTCGCACCAGAAGATTGACCTGACCGCCGGCCTCGCCCATCGCCTCCAGCACCTCGACGGCATGGCCGCGCTCGGCGAGCACGCGGGCCGCCTCCAGACCCGCCGGTCCGGCGCCGATGACGACAGCCTTGCGAGGCATGACGGCCTTTGCAAGCTCATGCGGGATCAGGGCCTCGCGGCTGGTCGCCGCATTGTGAATACAGAGCGCCTCGCCGCCCTCATAGATACGATCGAGACAGTAGGTGGCGCCGACGCAAGGCCGGATCTCGGCCTCGCGGCCCTCGGCGATCTTTCTGACGATATGCGGATCAGCGATGTGGGCGCGGGTCATGCCGACCATGTCGAGCTTGCCCTCGGCGATCGCATGGCGGGCCGTTGCGACATCGGCGATGCGGGCGGCATGGAAGACCGGGAACTTCGTCGCCGCCCTGACTTCACCGGCAAAATCGAGATGTGGTGAAGCCGCCATGCCCTGGATCGGGATGACGTTGTTGAGGGCGGCATCATGCTCGATATGGCCGCGGATGATGTTGAGGAAATCGACCTTGCCGGAAGCGGCAAAACGACGGGCGATCTCGATCCCCTCTTGCCTTGACAGGCCCTTGTCCCAGTCCTCGTCGGCGACCATGCGGATTCCGACAATGAAATCGGGGCCGACAGCCTTGCGAACCGCCTCGGTCACCATATCGGAGAAACGCATGCGGTTTTCGAGGCTGCCACCGAACGCGTCGTCGCGCCGGTTGGTCGCCGGCGACCAGAAGCTGTCCATCAGGTGGCCATAGGCCTCGAACTCGATGCCATCGAGACCGGCGGCCTGCATGCGCTCGGCCGCACTGGCATAATCGGCGACAATGCGCTCGATGTCCCAGTCCTCGATTTCCTTGGGGAAATGCCGGTGGGCGGGTTCGCGGATCGCCGAGGGCGCCAGCACCGGCAGCCAGTCGCCCTTGTTCCAGTTGGTGCGGCGGCCGAGATGGGTAAGCTGGATCATCACGGCGCAACCGTGCTCGTGACAGTCGTCGGTCAGGCGCTTCAGATGCGGGACGATCTCGTCTCTGTAGGCAAGCAGGTTGCCGAAGGCGGGCGGGCTGTCGCGACTGACGCTGGCCGATCCGGCCGTCATGGTCAGCGCGATGCCGCCCTTGGCCTTCTCCACATGATACAGCCTGTAGCGCTCCGTCGGCATGCCGGCTTCCGAATAGGCCGGCTCATGCGCGGTCGACATGATGCGGTTCTTCAGCGTGAGATGCTTCAACCGATAGGGCTGGAGAAGCGGGTCATTGCTTGCGGTCATGCGTGATCGGTTCCAGTTCAATACCAGGCGTCTCAGTACCAGGCGTCAGGGCGCGCGCGGTTGGTGCGATCAATATAGTCGCGCAAGGCGTCGTCGATGGCGATGTCCAGAGGCGGCGCGGAGTAGTCGGCCAGCGTCTTTTTCCACCGCAGATTGGCGCGGGTGGCCATGTCGGTCGAGCCGGCTTCCGACCATTTCTCGAACGGTTCGTTGTCGGAGACAGCACTATCCCAGAAAGCCGTCTGGTAGTTGCGCATCGTATGGGCCGAGCCGAGGAAATGGCTGCCGGGACCGACTTCGAGGAAGGCATCCATCGCCAAGGTGTTGTCATCGACGACGACGCCCGCGAGATAGGAATGCAAGGCACCGCAGAAATCGCTGTCCATCATGAACTTCTCATAGGACATGGCAAGCAGGCCATCGACGAAACCGGCAGAATGCAGGATGAAATTGGCGCCGCAATGCACGGCCGACAACATCGACATGACGCCTTCCTGCATAGCCTGAGCATCCGGCAATTTGGAATTGGAGAAGTTGCCGGCACAGCGCAGCGGCAGTTTCAGCCTGCGGGCGAGCTGGCCGATCACCATCGAGCCGATCGCCGGCTCCGGCGTGCCGAAGGTGGGCGAGCCCGAGCGCAGCGACATCGAGGAGAGGAAGTTGCCGAAGATCACCGGCGCGCCTTTTCGCTCCAGCTGGGTCAGCGCGCAGCCGGCAAGTGTCTCGGCAAAGGATTGGGCAATCGCGCCGGCATTGGTGACGGGACCCATGGCGCCGCCGAGGATGAACGGCACAATGACGGCTGCCTGGTTGGCGCGTGCATAGGCCCGCAGCGCCTTGGTCATAGTGCCGTCCCAGACGAGTGGCGAGTTGACGTTGACATTGCCGAGGATGACGCAGTTCTCATTGACAAAATCGGCGCCGAACAGGATGCGGGCCATCTCGATCGATTCCTCGGCCCGCTCCTCGGCCGTCACCGAGCCCATGAAGGCGCGGTCGGAGTACTTGATGTGGCTGTAGACCATTTCCAGGTGGCGCTTGTTGACCGGCAGATCGACAGGCTCGCAGATCGTGCCGCCGGAATGGTGCAGCCAGGGGCTCGACTGGGCAAGCATGATGAGATTGCGGAAATCCTCGATCGTGCCGTAGCGGCGGCCCTTGTCGAGATCCATGACAAAGGGCGAGCCATAGGCCGGCGAAAACACCACGGCACTGCCGCCGATCTCGACATTGTTGGCCGGGTTGCGCGCATGCTGGACGAACCGCTGCGGCGCCGATGCGACGATCTCGCGCAACATGCCGGGCGGAAAGCGCACGCGCACCCCGTCCATCTCGGCACCAGCGCTGCGCCACAGGTCGAGCGTTTGGGGATCGTCACGAAATTCGATGCCGATTTCGGCCAAGATCCGGTCTGCCGTCTTTTCGATCCGCTGGAGGTTTTCTTCCGACAAAATGTCGTAGGTCGGGATATTGCGCCTGATGAACGGCACCTTCAAATGCGGTGCGGCTGACGCCTCGCGCCGTCCCGGTCGCGTCCGGCGCGGCCGGCCAGTTTCCACCAGATCACCATCCATTGTGCTTTCCCCTGATTTTTCTGAAGGCTAGCCTTGTGAAATCGGGCTGTGACGCTGGAAAAAGTCTGGATATGCAATAAGCTGACCTTATGACAAGTTTTCGCAGCCTGATCCCCTCGGCCAATGCACTGGTGATTTTCGAAGTTGCCGGCCGGCATGAGAATTTCACCCGCGCGGCGGAAGAGCTCGGCATGTCGCAGGTGGCCGTATCCTATGCCATTCGCGGACTGGAACAGCAGCTCGGCGCCCAGCTTTTCGAGCGGCAGCACCGAGCCGCCAAGCTGACCGAGGTTGGTGAACGTTTCCATGCCGACGTCTCGGCCGGACTGTCGCGGATCGGCCGGGCGGCGGAAGACATCCGCAGCAAGGGTCGCGAAGTCAACGTCACGCTGGCCGCATCGACGGCCTTTGCCTCGATGTGGATGCTGCCGCGTTTGACGGCGTTGCGCGCGGACCTGGCGGATATCGATCTGCGCATCCAGACCAGCGTGCGTGATCTCGACCTGGAGGATGAAGCGATCCCGCTCGGTGTGCGCGGCGGCGACCCGAAGGACTGGCCGCATTATCACGCAGCCCAACTTGCGCCCGAAGTGGTGACGGCGGTGGCCAGCCCCGCTTTTGTCGAGGCGCATGGCTGGCCGGAGACGCCGCTTGCGCTGGCGCAGCATCGGCTGATCTGGCTGGAGGAGCCGGTGCGGCAGGCGTGTAACTGGCCCGAATGGTTCGCCTCGGCCGGGATCGACTACAAGCCGACGGGACGGCGCCTGGCGATCAATGACTATGTCCTGGTGGTCCAGGCCGTGCTTGCCGGCGAAGGCATTGCGCTCGGGTGGACGCATCTGGTCGATCGTCTGGTCAAGCAGGGGCAACTGGTCGAGGTCGGAGGTCACGCGCTGCTGACGGGCAACGCCTTCTACGTGGTCTGGCCGCGGTCCCGCGAGTTGAATGGCGCAGCGACCCGGGTGCGCGACTGGCTGCTGGCGCAGACCTGAGGCATTCAGCAGGTGGGTTAGGCCGAAGCCCGTTCGACGAGGGCGAATTCGTGGTGATGTTCGCTGAGATAACGCAAGGTTGCTGCAGTATCGACCGGCTTGCCGAAAAAGTAGCCCTGGCCCATGCCGCAGCCAAGCGCACGCAGCTTGTCGGCTTCGGCCTCTGTCTCGATGCCTTCGGCGACCACTTCGAGATCCAGGCCTTCGCACATGGTGACGATCGCCTTGATGATGTGTTCGGAGGTGCGGTCGGTGGTGATCGCCGAGACGAAGGCGCGGTCGATCTTGACCTTGTCGAAGGTGAATTCGCGCAACCGGCCGAGGCTTGACTGACCTGTGCCAAAGTCATCCAGCGAGATGCGGATGCCGGCATCCTTCAGATCCTTGATGATGCGGCGCGCGGTATCGGCCGAGGTCATCACGGCGGTTTCAGTGATTTCCAGTTCCAGCCGCCGCGGGTCGAAGCCGACGCTGTTGAGGATAGCCAAGGTGCTGAATGAGGTGCGCGGATCCATCAACTGGCATGAAGACAGGTTAAACGACAGGAACAGATCGCGCGGCCAGGCGAGCGTTGCTTCGGCCGCCTTGCGCAGCAGCGTTTCCGACAGGGTATCGATGAAACCGCGCTCTTCGGCGAGCGGCACGAATACAGCGGGAGAGACAAAACCGAGATCGGGATCGATCCAGCGGGCGAGCGCTTCGAAGCCGACGACGCGGTTGTCGCGCAGGCGCACGATCGGCTGGAAATGCACATCGACCGTGTCATTGATGATGGCGTTGCGAAGGGCCTGCTCCAACTGGGTGGCGCGCTTCATTTCCTGGGCGATTTCGCGGGAATAGACGGTGATCTGGCCGCGGCCGCGGCGTTTCGAGCGATAAAGCGCCGTCTCGGCGCTCTTCATCAGTTCCTCGAAGTCATTGCCGGCAAACGGATAGATCGCAAAGCCGAGCGAAGCGGAGAGGCGCACGTTGCGGTCGCCGAGATCATAGGGAGCGGACAGGACGTCCTTGATCATCTGGCCGGCCCGTTCGGCGCCGGCGCGTTCGAAGACGAGGGGCAGGATGATGGCAAACTCGTCGCCGTCGTGGCGGGTGACAGTGGCACCGTCGGGCGCGCAGGCCTTGAGGCGATGGGCGACCTGGCAGAGGATTTCATCGCCGGCCGCCTGGCCGAATAGGTCGTTGATTGGCTTGAAACCATCGAGATTGACGATGCCGACGGTGAATGGCGCGGGATCAGCAGCCCGGTCGGCGGCCAGTTGACGAGCCTTGTCACGCAGCCGGTGGCGATTGCCCAGACCGGTCAGATGATCGGTGTAGGCCATTGCGTGCAATTCGTTCTGGTTAAACTGCTCGTTGGCAGATCCAGCGGGGCCCATTCACGATTCCTGATTCAGTTCCTTCCACGACAGCGAGAATGAGCGGGAAACATTAAAATTATCATATCGATATCGCTTGCCGGACAGGGCTTGGTGACCCCTTATTTGGGGGGTTGACAGCGATCAAGCCAGAGAGGCTGCCTTCGCTATGCTTGGTGCCAGACGTGTCAGCGCCGCATCGATGATATCGGGGCTGAGGGGCTTCAGGATCACGTCATTCATACCAGCCGAATAGCAGCCTTCACGGTCACGTTCGAAAGCCTGGCTCAGCACACCGATGATCGGTGTCGTGATCAGGGTGGCATGCTCCAGCTCCCGAATACGGCGGGCGGCGTCGAACCCGTTGATGTCCGGCAGGGTCACATCCATCAGGATGATCGCCGGCGCGAGCTCCTGCCAAAGCCGCACCACTTCTTCGCCGGTTGCGGCAATGCGATAGGCATATCCCAGTCCTTCGAGGATCTGGGCGAACACAATCTGATTGATCTCATTGTCTTCCGCCACCAGAACCAGCGACGGCGATATTGGAGGCCTGGCCGGCTCGACACTCTCTTCGGTGCTGATCTCCCAATCATCGACCGGGGACGGCGCCGCCTGCAGGGCCGTCAGGCGATCGAGCACCGTGAACGCCAGTTCGGTCGACAGCTGATAGCCGTCCATGGTGACATAATCGACATCGCCGGTCTGGATCAGCTCGAGGCATCGGACATCCATCTGAACGTCGACAATGGCAAGATCGATGGCAACGCCGACGGAGAGGGCGACATTCAGGAAGGCATCCAGTTCGTCGTCATTGCGCACGCAACAGCTGTCGAGGCCGAGAACCTCAAGCGTGTGGAGGGCTGCGGCCTCGAAATCCCGATCGCTGGTGACAAGCAGGGCCTTGCGGCCGCGAAGCCGCTGATCGGGCTTTGGATCCAGAACCGGCGACGGGTTGGTAAAAGCGCCACCCGTCTGGCCGACGCCGATATCGACGGTCGTGGCCATCGAGCCAACCTCGCCGAGGCTTGCGACGACGAAATAGCGACCGGGTTTGCCGACGCGCTGCACATGGGTCAGTATCGGCCGGGACGGATCGCCATAAAGGCGCATGTTCAGTGTGACCGACGAGCTCATGCCCGTGTCCAGCACATGCCGGCTGACATTGGTCAGCGCCGTGGCAAGATCCGCCTCGAAAATGGCATCCAAGCTGCCGCCGAGTGCACTGTCCGCTCCGACAGCCATTGCCGCGCAGAAGACCTTGTTGACCGCGACGAGATGGAGACTGCGATCCTGGACGAAGACCGGATGCGCCAGGTTGTCGAGAATTTCTTCGGTCAGTTGCACCCGTTCAAGGTCAGCGCGCCACTGGTCTTCGCGCTTCTTCTGCTCGGTGATATCGGTAATGACGCAGATGCCGTAGCCGGATGGCAGGCGACGCTTGGAATAGCGGGTCCAGCGCCTGGCATCGTTGCAAAGCTGCAGTTCGGAGCGCTCTTTCCAATGGGCGGAAATCTGGCGGCTCAGCCATTCATCGCGACTCTGGGCAGCATTTTCGCCCTGGTCGCGCCAGCCGTTGTCATAGGCGGCGGCGAGGAAATCACGTAGGCGCGTCCCGGGCGCAAAGAAACTCGACGGCGCCGGCACAAAATTTCGCACGGCGCGACTGGCAAAGATCAGTTGGTCATTGCGATCGTAAACGAGAAAGGCAGCCGACAGCGCTTCCGATACGGCGTCGAGCATCGCAGCCTGGAGAAAGCTGTCTGACGTCTCGCCCGCTATTCCGTTATGTCCCCTGTTGTCGCCGGGGACCGGTGGAAACTCGCTCACAATGCTGCCTCAAAGAACCTGATCACTGAACGCGACAAGTTTGGAATCGGAATCGTGCTTGCAATGAACATTCCGGCAATCACTTGAGGCGGGTGGGAGTATATGAAGAGCGATCCGGCCATCCGCTCTTCCTCCATCGGCTCGCAAGCCCACCGTGGAAAACATTTCAAGTTGTCTCGAAAACTAGAGCCTTTCCGTTAAGGCGCGCTTAATGATGCGAACGAAATCAGGGCACCGTATTTAGGCCTTTCCCCGGCAGCCCGAATCCCGGAAAATGACCGCATGATGATGATCAAACAGCTCTCAGAAACCCTGATCAACCAGATTGCCGCTGGCGAGGTCATCGAACGACCGGCCAGCGCTGCCAAGGAGCTGATCGAAAACGCGATCGATGCGGGGGCGACCCGGATCGAGGTGGCGACGGCCGGTGGCGGCAAGACCTTGCTGCGCATCGTCGACAATGGCTGCGGCATGGGGCCGGAGGATCTGGAGCTGTCGATCCGCCGGCACTGCACCTCGAAGATCAGCCAGACCCTGTTCGACATCCGCTCGCTCGGCTTTCGCGGCGAGGCCCTGCCCTCGATCGGCTCGGTCGCCAAGCTAACCATCACCAGCCGGCCGGCCGGTGCGCCTGCGGGTGCTGAAATCTCGGTGCAGGGCGGCAAGGTCGGCTCGGTCAGGCCAGCTGCCGCCAATCCCGGCACGACGGTCGAGGTCCGCGACCTGTTCTTTGCCACCCCGGCCCGGCTGAAATTCCTGAAGACGGAAAAGGCGGAGGCCGCCGCGATCACCGAAATCGTCAAGCGCATGGCGATCGCATTTCCCGGCATTCGTTTTGTGCTCTCGGGCACCGACCGTTCGACGCTGGAGTTCCCATCCACCGGCGACGATCACCTGGCCCGCATCGCCCAGATCCTCGGTGCCGATTTCCGCGACAATGCGATTGCGCTCGATGCCGAGCGCGAAGACGTCAAGCTGACCGGATTTGCCGGCGTTCCGACCTTCAATCGCGGCAACTCGGCGCATCAATACGCCTTCGTCAACGGTCGTCCGGTGCAGGACAAGCAGATCCTGTCGGCCATTCGCGGCGCCTATGCCGAAACCATTCCGCACGGGCGCTACCCCGTCGCCGTGTTGTCGCTGGCGCTCGACCCGGCCCTCGTTGATGTCAACGTGCATCCAGCCAAATCCGATGTGCGCTTCCGTGATCCGGGTCTGGTCCGCGGGCTGATCGTCGGCGCTGTGCGTCAGGCGCTGCAGCGCGAAGGTGACCGGTCCTCGACCACCGGTGCCGGCGGCATGCTGCGGGCGTTTCGCCCCGGCTTCAACCCGCAGCCGTCGGCAAACTGGTCTGCCGGGACATCCCCCTATCGCCCGGTCGGCAATGATACAATTCCCATGACTGCCGCCTACCCGTCGCCGGGTGCCAGCTCAGGCTTTGCATTTGCCGAAGGGGGACAGGCGGCATTCGAAGCCCTGAGCCAGCCAACGGCCCGCAGCGAAGCATCGGTGGTCACGGCCGCGGCCGAACCCGTTTCGAACTTCCCGCTCGGCGCCGCGAGGGCGCAGGTTCATGCCAACTACATCGTGGCCCAGACCGGCGACGGACTGGTGATCGTCGACCAGCATGCCGCGCATGAGCGTCTGGTGTTCGAGCAGATGCGCAAGGCGCTGACCGGCCGCCGCCTTCCCTCGCAGGGCCTGCTGATCCCGGAGATCATCGACCTGCCAGAGGAGGACTGCGACCGGCTGATGATGCATGCGCCAACGCTGGAGCAATTGGGGCTTGCCGTCGAGCGCTTCGGGCCGGGCGCCATTGCGGTGCGCGAAACGCCGGCAATGCTGGGCGAAATGGATGTGACCGGACTGATCAAGGATCTGGCCGACGAGATTGCCGAATGGGATACGGCCGACAGGCTCTCGGCCCGGCTCGAGCATGTGGCTGCGACCATGGCCTGCCATGGCTCGGTGCGCTCCGGCCGGCAGTTGCGCGTCGAGGAAATGAACGCGCTGCTGCGCCAGATGGAGCAGACGCCCGGCTCCGGTCAATGCAATCACGGCCGGCCAACCTATGTCGAGCTCAAACTGTCGGATATCGAACGCCTGTTTGGCCGCAGTTGAGGATGGTCATCGCAGCGTGGTTGGCGCGTCTCTGCTCCCGTATTTGCCGTGGAAAAGCAGGCGCGCTGTTTTCCGCCGACGGCTCTAGAAATCGCCCGGAGGGCGCTGTATTGCAGTACCGTGACAGGCGCAGGAGACAACAGATGAACCGTTTCGAAGGCAGCGGCAACCGCGAGGCCAAGATCCGCTATCTCGACGCGGACTTCCAGATTCTGACACCCGGCAGCCATGTCGTTTGCGCGATGACCGGCCGGCCTATCCTGATCGACGAGTTGAAATACTGGAGCGTGGCGCGGCAGGAGGCTTACGCGGATGCGGCAGCATCTCTGGAAGCCGAAAAACGCGCTGGCGCGCTGCCCAATCAATCGCGCTGATCTTCAGGCTTTCGCAGCAAGCCTGCGAGCCCTGCAAGCGGCAATAGCCTTGTCGATGATCTGATCAGGGGCCCTGGGATCGTCAAAGGCCATGTCGATTTCGACCACAACCGATTTTTCGGCGAGCCGCGCTGCCTGACCATGGCCACCGGCGAGGCGCACGTGGTCCTTGGCCGTCGTCACGAGTTGCAAGCCCTGCTTTTCTCCACGCTCCAGAAGATCGGCGATTTCGTCATCGGCGAGATGATGATGATCGGGGAAGCCCTGGCGATCGGTGATCACCGCGCCGACGTCCTCCAGCGTGCGATAGAACTTGCCCGGATCGGCAATGCCGGCATAGGCAAGCACCGGCTTGCCTTTCAGGTCCTGTGCGTCACGCGGCTTCACATGGGCGACCAGAACCGGCTTTCCGGCGCGCGACGCCTGGCGCACCAGCGCATCGGCGGCACTGCCCGATCCGACCTTGAGGATGGCGTCGAGATGGCGCATCTGCGTGCGAATGGGCGCGCGCACGGGACCGGCCGGAACGGTGCAGCCATTGCCGATGCCGCGGACGGTATCGATGACAATAAGGGCAAAATCAACCTTCAGCCGCGCACTCTGGAAGCCGTCATCCATGATGATCAGATCGACGCCCTCCGCCACCAGGCGTTCGGCACCCGCCACGCGCCGCCGGGAAATCACGGTCAGCGCCTCCCGGGCGAGCAGCAGGGGTTCATCACCTACGGCGGACGAGCGATGATGCTGCGGATCGACCACCGTGGTCACATCGAGCGAGCCGCCGTAACCACGGCTGAGAAAACCGGGCTTCAGCCCTTTTGCCTTGGCGGCACGGGCGATGGCAATCGCGGTCGGGGTCTTGCCGGCGCCGCCGACGGTGAAATTGCCGACGCAGATGACCGGCACGGCCAAGGCATGACGACGGCGGCGGTTCATCAGGCTTGCTGCAATCCGGCCATAAACGAAGCCGACCGGCCGCAGGCAACGCGCGCGCCAGTCCATGCTTGTCCACCAGAAAGGCGGTGCTTCCGAAACCATCCTGCCCTTGCTCCCCACACGGTTGGCCCGCCGGGATGAACGGCTCCTCCCGCTATCCCAGCGAGCAACAAGAAGCCTTGCGCGCGTCAGAAGGTCAAGCATCGGTGTATCAAATGGGAACAAAACGGGTCAGCCGAGCACCGCTTCGAGTTCGGTGATGTCGGAAAGAACCATGTCGGAGGCAAGCGTCAGCGTCTCGCGCGATCCCGTACCGGACAGCACGCCGATCTTCAGCCCGGCGCCGGCATTCTGGCCCATGTGCAGGTCGTGATTGTTGTCGCCGACGACGGCGACCTGGGCGGGGGAAAGGCCGGTTGCCGCGCAAAAGCCGAGCACCATGCCGGCTTCCGGCTTGGCACCATGGCCGCTGTCGTAGCCGGCGACAAAATCGACATACTGTGTTATGCCGAAACGGTCTGCCGCGACCCGGATGGAACGTTCATTGTCGCTCGACGCGATGCCAAGGCGCAGGCCACGTCCGTGCAGGCGGGCAAACAGCGGCTCAAGCTCGGTGATCGGGACCGAAAGCTTAGCCGCTTCGGCAAAGCAATCATCAATGCGCGGCACGAGGTCGGACAGAGCCAGCGGCGAACCGGCGGCGATCATACCCTCGGCAATCTCGTGGGTATTGCCGGAGGCAAACAGGCTGTCGGGAACGATGTCGCCCGAAACGGGATGCATGCCGCAGGCTGCCAGAAGCCGATCGGCCAAGGCCTGATCGCCATCGGCCGCCATCAGCGCGACCATGCGATTGACCGGTCCCCAACTCGCGTCGAAATCGAGCAGCGTGCCATCCTTGTCGAAGAGGATACCGGCAATCTCTGGCTTGGTGTTCATCTCGGCATCCCTTGAGGCAAGTGGTCAATCAGCTCTGGCTGGCCGCACGCGGCTCAAGCTTGGCCTTGACCGAAAGCGGGCTGATATAGGGCTCCAGCGCCTTCAGCGTCGCGGTCAGCGCGCCGCGCATTTCCTGCATGCTCTCGGTACCGGCTTCCATCATCTTGGTGCGGGCGAGATCGTTGGTCATGAGAAAATGGACGGCCTTGGCCAGCATCTCGGCGTCGCGGACGATGCGGGCGGAGCCGTTGCGCACCAGTCGCTGATAGCTCTCGCGAAAATTGCTGACCTGCGGACCGGACAGGATTGCGCAGCCGAGCATGGCCGGCTCCAGCGGGTTCTGGCCACCATCGGCAGACAGGGAGCGGCCCACGAAGGCGATATCGGTCATGCGCAGATAGAGGCCCATTTCGCCGATCGTATCGCCGAGAAAGACATCGGTCTCCGGCGTGATCACGTCGCCGCGGGTGCGGCGCGCGACCTTCAGGCCTTTTTCCACCAGCATCGCCTCGATTTCATCGGAGCGTTCGGGATGGCGGGGCACGATGATTGACAGGAGGCCGGTATGCGCTTTCAGGGCGCGATGCACCATGGCGGCGATCTTTTCCTCGCCCTCGAATGTCGAGATGGAAGCCCAGGTCTTGCGGGTGCCGATCTGCTGCATGTAGCGAGCCAGCACGGCGGCGTCGCAGGGCGGCGCATCGCTGTCGACCTTGATATTGCCGGAAATGCCGACCGGCCAGGCACCGAGATCACGGAAACGCTCGGCATCGACATCGGATTGCGCGATGACCAGTGCGAGCTTGCCGAACAGGGCCTCGGCCACCGACTTGTAGCGCAGCCAGCGGTCGATCGAGCGGTCCGACATGCGGGCATTGACGAGGATCTGCGGGATCTGGCGGCGGTGCAGCTCCATCAGCGTCGCCGGCCAGATTTCGGATTCGACGCCGATGGCCACGTCCGGCTGCCAGTAGTCGAGAAAGCGGCGGACGGCCGGCAGGAGATCGAGCGGCACATATTGATGCAACACCGTATCGCCCAGGCGATTGCGGGCCACTTCCGCCGATGTCACCGTGCCTGTGGTCAGCAACACATGCACATCGCGACGGCGAAGCTCGCGCATCAGCGGCACGACGGCCACTGTCTCACCGACGCTTGCGGCATGGATCCAGACCATGGGACCTACGGGCCGAGCCAGACTGGCGTAACCAAAACGCTCGTTGCGGCGGGCGCGGTCTTCCTTGCCCTTGGCTGCACGATAGGCAAGCAGAGGCCGCGACAGCGGATAGGCAACCAGCCCCAGCCAGCCGTAGGAGGCGACAGCGATCTTTGCCAAACCGTCGCTTAGCGCCATGGACCAAACCTGCTCATCTTCATCGACAATGCCAATATGCCCTTTCAAAATGTGGGCCATGCAAAAAGCAACACATGCACAAAGACTGAGTTAAAAACGTGACCCTCGATGCGGGTCAATCATAGCGGCGAAGGCTGGGAGCACGGTCGCGGCACTAAAATTCACTTATTCGGTCGGATTCAAAAGACGGTGCATGTGGACAATGAAATAGCGCATGTGCGCGTTGTCGACGGTCGCCTGTGCCTTGGACTTCCATGCCACCAGAGCGCTGGCGTAATCCGGAAAGATGCCAACGATATCGAGGTCATTCAGATCCCGAAATTGAACCTGTTCGAGGTTCGACAACTCACCGCCAAAAACGAGATGGAGAAGCTGTTTCTTGTCGCTGGAATCGGTCATTGTTACGGTTTCATCCCATAGAATTTCTGCAGACATTTCATCTGCGCGATTTCATTTGAAAGGTCAACTCCGGGCAATTGGGGTAAGGGTTTCCAAAAGCTCCGGCAAGACCTGGTTGGCGGCGGCAACAAGGACAGGCTGGGTGACATCCGGCCTGTTGTAGACGAGCGGTTCGCCGGCCAGATCGGTCAGGCTTCCGTCGGCGCACGACAGGATCAGATCGGCAGCGGCCAGATCCCAGTCATGCGAGTTTCGCTTGACCAGCGTCGCGTCGATCCGACCATCGGCCACCAGCGCCAGGCGATAGGCAAGCGACGGCACATGCTCGACGCGTTCGATGCGCGACCGGATCGCCGGTTGAAAGCCTGCAATCATGTCCTGCGCGCAGGCGACCTTCAAAGGCCCGCCGCTTGCAGCCGATGAGACGCGGATCAGCGTACCGTTTCGCAAGGCCTGGCCACCGAGAACGGCTGCAAATTCCTCATCCAGCGCCGGTGCGACCAAGATGCCGGCAACGGGGCGTCCCTTGTGGACGACGGCCACGCTGACGCACCAGGTATTCTTGCCGGCGATGAAGGCGCGGGTGCCATCGATCGGATCGATGACAAAGAGCGTGTCGCAGCCAAGGCGCGACGGATCATCATCGGTCTCCTCCGACAGCCAGCCATAGCTCGGGCGGGCCGTGCGCAGCACCGTCTCGAGCGAAAGATTGGCGGCGTAATCGGCAGCGCTGACCGGCGACTGGCCCTCGTTCTTCCACCAGACTTCCGGAGACTGGCCGAAGAAGGACAGCGCCACGCGACCAGCCTCACGGGCGGCTGTGGTAATCAGCTCCAGATCGGCCTGCCAGTCGAAGACGCCCAAAGCCGTGGAAATTGGCGCTCCGCTGTCGTCAGAGCCCGGCAAGGGTCATGCCCTCGATGGCAAGCGTGGGAGCTGCGACACCGAACTTGCGGTCGATGTCGTCGGCAAGGGTCACGCGCATGAACATGTCCTTGAGATTCGAAGCGATGGTGACTTCGGACACTGGATAGGTCAGTTCGCCATTCTCGATCCAGAATCCGGAAGCACCGCGGCTGTATTCACCGGTGATCATATCGACGCCCTGGCCGATCATGTCGGTGATATAGAGGCCGGTGCCGACATTGCGGATCAGTTCCTCGGGCGAGATATCGCCCGGCTCCAGCGCCAGATTGGTCGAGGACGGCGAAACCGCGGTGCCGCCACGGGCTCCACGGCCATTGGTCCGCAGGCCCAGTTCGCGCGCCGCCGACGACGACAGGAACCAGTGCTTCAGCACGCCATCTTCGATCATCGTCAATTTTTCACCGCTGACACCTTCGCCGTCGAAGGGGCGCGACGACGATCCGCGAACCTTCAACGGATCATCGGTGACATTCAGGCCGGCCTTCAGAACCTGCTGGCCCATCTTGTCGCGCAGGAACGAGGTCTTGCGGGCAACGGATGCGCCATTGATGGCACCGGCGATAGTGCCGACAAAACCACGGGCAACACGCGGATCGAAGATCACGGTCAGATTGGAGGCGGTCGGGACTTGGCGCGGGTTCAGACGCTTGATCGCCCGCTCGGCGGCGCGGCGGCCGATCACTTCGGCGTCATCGAGATCAGCAAAATAGAGGCGGCTGTCGAAATCGTGGTCGCGCTCCATCTTGGTGCCCTCGCCGGCAATGACGCCGACGGAACGGGAAAACCGCGAGGCGGCATAACTGCCGGAGAAGCCATGCGAGGTGACCAGCACCAGGCCACCCATGCCGGCAGAGGCACCGGCGCCGAGCGAATTGCTGACGCCGTTGACGCTGCGGGCTACCTCTTCCATGGCGAGCGCACTTTCGCGCAGGCTGTCGCTGGAGACTTCGGTCGGATCGTAAAGCTCCAGATCGGCTATGGTGCGGGCCAGATCCTGCTCATCGGCAAGCCCGGCATAGGGATCCTCGGGCGAAACCCTGGCCATGGCGACAGCGCGTTCGGCCAGTGCCGTCAGGTCGAAGCCGGGATTGGCCGAAACGCTGGCGACCTGATTGCCGATGAAAACGCGCAGGGAGAAATCATCGCTCTCGGAGGCTTCGGTCGACTCGACCCTGCCCATGCGGACGCTGACCCCCTTGGATCTGGATCGCACGACAACCGCATCGGCGCGGTCGGCTCCAGCCTTACGGGCCAGATCGACGAGCTGTTCGGCGCGTTGGAGAAGATTGACGGAATCAATTTCATTGGGCATGGCTTGGCCTTTCCTTCCCGCTCCATTTATTGTGCATTCCAGAGGGCATCAAGGGCGGTTCGGGTTTTTCCCGTTCACGAGCCCGGCATGGTGCCAAGGAGACCGCGTTTGTCCACCGCAACCGAAGCGCTTTTCACCCAACCCCTGCTGCTGCTTGGCGGCGCCGTTGTTGCCGCCCCGCTGTTTCGAAAACTCGGACTGGGAACGGTTCTTGGCTATCTGGCCGCCGGCGTGGTGATCGGACCGGTGCTGCATATGATCGCCGGATCGGGCGACATTCTCGCCGTGGCGGAGCTTGGCGTCGTCCTGCTTTTGTTTGTCATCGGGCTCGAACTCAAACCCAGCCGGCTCTGGCACATGCGCCGCGACATTTTCGGGCTGGGCTCCGCACAGGTTCTCCTGACCGGTTTTGCCATGACCGGGGCAATCCTGCTTTCCGGTCTTCTCGACTGGCGCGCTGCCTTTGTCGCCGGCTTTGGTCTGGCGCTGTCGTCGACTGCTTTTGCCCTGCAGATCCTCAATGACAATGGCGAGCTGAACAGCCGCCACGGACAGCGATCGTTTTCGATCCTGCTGTTCCAGGATCTCGCCATCGTGCCGTTGCTGGCGATGATCTCGATCCTCGACGGCAATGGTGGCGAACAGGGCTCCTCCGCCTTCACCGAGATCGCCATGGCGGTCGGTGCGGTTGTCGCCATGATCTTGGCCGGACGCTATCTTCTGACGCCGCTGTTCCAGGTCATTGCAAGAACGGGCGCGCGCGAGGTGATGATCGCCGCTGCCCTGTTCGTCGTTCTGGGCTCCGCCTATCTGATGCAGGTCAGCGGTCTCTCCATGGCCATGGGCGCCTTTCTTGCCGGCGTGATGCTGGCCGAATCCTCCTATCGGCATGAGCTGGAAGCCGATATCGAGCCGTTCCGCGGCTTGCTGCTGGCGCTGTTCTTCATGGCCGTCGGACTGTCGATGGACATCCAGGTGATCGTCGACAACCTGCTGCTGATCACGCTCGCCGTGCCGGTGCTGATGACAGTGAAGGCGGCGGTGCTCTACAGCATCTGCCGGATCGCCGGATCGCCGCACAATGATGCCATCCGCATCGCCATGCTTCTGCCGCAGGGCGGCGAATTCGGCTTTGTCCTGTTCACCACGGCCGCCGCCAGCGGCATCCTGTCGGGCGCGACATCCTCGCTGCTGATCTCGATCGTGACGCTATCGATGGCGCTCACCCCCTTGGCGACCCTGCTGGCCAAGAGGCTCGTCTCCGACGACAGCGGCGAGCGCGAACAGATGGAAGAGGATTTCGAAGGCGCCGGCGCCGATGTGCTGATGGTCGGCTTCTCCCGTTTCGGCCAGATCGCCGCGCAGATCCTGCTCGCCAGCGGCCGCGACGTGACGATCATTGACGACAGTGCCGATCGCGTCCGCCAGGCAGCCCTATTCGGTTTCCGGATCTATTTCGGCGATGGCAAAAGGCTCGACGTGCTGCGCGCCGCCGGCATCGAGAAGGCCAAGATCGTCGCGGTCTGCACGCAGAAAAAAGAGGTGACCGACGCGATCGTCGACCTGATCCGCACCGAATATCCTGATGTCCGGCTGTATGTGCGCTCCTATGACCGCATTCACAGCTTGTCGCTGCGGGCTCGCGACGTCGACTACGAACTCCGCGAAACACTGGAATCCGGCCTGCTGTTCGGGCGCAGGACACTGGAAGGTCTCGGCGTTTCGGAAGACGAAGCCTATGATATCGGCGAGGATATCCGTCGCCGCGACGAGGAACGCCTGCGGATCCAGGCACAGGAAGGTATCCAGGCCGGACGCGACATGCTGCACAACCGGCCGGTCAAGCCGGAACCGCTGGTCAAGCCGAAGCGCCCGGTGGCGCCGATGGTTGGCGAAGAGGCCGGTCCGCACAGCTAGAGCCGTTCACTTTAAATGGAAGCAGTCCGCCGGGATCAGCGGCGGACGAAGTCTTCCATGCGGGCGGAAATCTCGCGCTTGAGACCGTCCTTCAGGCCTTCCGAGGCCTCGAAGATCTGGCGGGCTTTCAGAAAATCCAGCACGCGGAAGGAATTGACCTCCGGGCGCAGATAGATGTCGGGCTGGCAGATCTTCATCTTCAGCGCGACATTCGACTGCATCATCAGCTGCGAGGCACCGAAGAGGCTGTCGATGCGATTGGGCATCAGGGAGCCGTCGCCTTCCGGCGCGCCGACGACATCGACGCCGATGATGATATCGGCCTCGCCGATCAGCAGGTCGTAAGGCACCGGATTGAAGATGCCACCGTCGATCATCAGCCGGCCTTTGATGGTGACCGGCGCAAACAGGGCCGGAATGGCCGCCGAGGCGGCAAGCGCTTCATAGAGGTCGCCATGGTCGCAGATCTGCTCGCACTGGCCGTAATAGTCTGTCGCCATCACCTTCAGGGGAATGCCGAGGCCGGTAAAATGCGTCGGGATTTCCGGTGGCAGGAAGGCTTGCAGCACCCGCTGAAGATTGAACTGGCCAAGGCGAAAGCCGCCGAACGCGTCGCGCATGCTGACCGGGCGCAGGCCCCAGAGACGGTTCAGCACCTGGGCACGATTGTCGGCCAAGTGCAGTGCATAGTCGCGGATGTCACGGCCGCTCATGCCGGCGGCATAGGCCGCGCCGATCAGGGCTCCCATGGAGGAACCGGCGATGATCGACGGCTTTATGCCCAGCTCATCGAAAACTTCCAGAACCGGGACATGGGCAAAGCCACGGGCGCCGCCAGCGCCGAGTGCCAGGCCTATGGTCGGTTGAGAAGGAGAGCCTGAGGACGGAAGCGAGGTCTCGACAATGCTATCCATGGCACCTTGTCTCGTGAACGATATCAGGCAGGCCTATAGGAAAAGAAGTACATTTTCGTGTCACCGAAGGTGCGTTCCTCGGTGAAGGCAAACACCGGATCTACCGTGACCTGGACATCGCCACGTTCCTCGAGAATGACCAGCGCGCCAGGCGCCAGCCAGCCGCCCCTGTGGGCCGAGAGCATAGCCTTTTCGCCGAGGCCCTTGCCATAGGGCGGATCGGCAAACAGTAGATCGAACGGCTCGATATTGTTGGAAGGCCCAAGATCCGTCGCATCACGGCGCAGGATACGCGCACGGCCGTGCAAGCCGAACGCGTCGATGTTTTCCCACAGCAGGCTGCGGCCTTCGACACTGTTTTCGACGAACAGCGCCGATTTGCAACCGCGCGACAGGGCCTCGATGCCGACAGCCCCCGTGCCGGCAAAGAGGTCTAGAACGCGTGTGCCATCCAGGAGACCCGGATGGGCATGAGCGAGAATGTTGAACAGGCTCTCGCGCGTCCGGTCGATGGTCGGCCGGATATCATTGGAATTGGGCGTGGCCAAAGCACGGCCACGGAATTCCCCACCGACAACCCGCATGCCGGCTTACCTCTTGCCCTTTGGCGGGCCGCCACGGCCGGCGCCGGAAGGCTTGCCGCTGAAGCTGCGCGGGCCGCCATCGGCACGCGTGCTCGGCGGGCGTCCGCCCGGCTTGCCACCGAACGACTTGCCAGCGGGCTTTCCGCTGGGCTTGCCGCCGAAGGACTTACCCGCAGGCTTGTCGCCAAACGGCTTTGCGCCGCGCGGCTTGTCACCGAAGGGTTTTGCACCAAAAGGCTTGTCGCCACGCGGACGGTCATCACGGGGTCTATCGTCGCGGGGACGATCAGAACGGGGACGATCACCGGTGGGCCGATCATTGCTGGGGCGATCGCCACGCGGGCGATCCGAGCCGAAACGTTCGCCGCGCGGCGCATCGCTGCGCGCACTGTCGCCACGCGGGCGATCGGCGCGGGCCGGACGGTCGCCACGATCGGGGCGGTCACCGAAATCACGGCGCGGGCCGCGGTCGGTTGTCTCGCGGCGCGGGCCGCGGTCGCCGAAGCCACCGCGCTTGTCGCCGTCGCGGCCTCCATCTCTGGCACCACCACGGCCACCATCACGGGCACCGGGCTTGGTGTCCGGACCATCGGCGCGGATCCAGTCGCCTTCTTCGTCGCGGGCACGGCTGACCACAACGCGCGGACCGGTGTCGCGATCGGCGAAATCGTTGCGGCCCTTGCTGTCCGGATTGAAGCGCGTCGAACCCTTGGTCGGCTTGCCATCCTTGCCACGGCCGTAGCGCTTGCTTTCGGGCGCACCTTCGCGGCGGGCGCGCGGTGCCTTGGCCTCTTCGCCTTCGACAGCCGCCTTCTTTTCGGCGACCGGGCGGGCGCCAGGCGCCATCCAGACGTTGGCGGTGCGGCTCTTCGGCGCCATCGGCGCACGCTTCGGCTTGTCGCCGAAACGGCTGCCTTCGTCACGAGCGCCAAAGCCGCGCTTTTCGCCATCGCGCTTGCCGGCCGGCTTGGTGCGGCTGTCGTCGCGACGGGTGTCGAGGCGGTCGAGCGCGCGTTCGCGCTTGTCGCCGGGCTTCTCGCTGAAGCGCGGCTTGGCGGGACGTTCCTCGCGACGCTCTTCGCGCGCCCATTCCGCCTTGGCGGGCTTGGCCTTTGCCGCGACTTCATCGTCTTCGTCTTCGACAACGCCGCCATGGGCGAAGATCGGGGCATCGAAATTCGCCTTGGCGTCTTCGATCAGGCGTGGGCCCAGCTGATCGCGCAGCATGCGGCCGCGGACTTCCTGGACATCGCCTTCCGGCAGGTCGCCGAGCTGGAACGGACCGTAGGAAATGCGGATCAGGCGGTTGACCTCGAGACCGAGCGCGCCGAGCACGTTCTTGATTTCGCGGTTCTTGCCTTCGCGAAGGCCCATGGTGATCCAGACGTTGTGGCCCTGCTTGCGGTCGAGCGTTGCGTCGATCGCACCATAGAGCACGCCATCGACGGCCATGCCTTCCTTGAGCTTGTCGAGTGCCGGCTGATCGACCTCGCCAAAGGCGCGAACGCGGTAGCGACGCAGCCAGCCGGTGGTCGGCAATTCCAGAACACGCGCCAGGCCACCATCATTGGTGAGCAGCAGCAGGCCTTCGGTATTGATGTCGAGACGGCCGATCGACATGACGCGCGGAAGCTCTTCCGGCAGATTGTCGAACACGGTCGAGCGACCTTCCGGATCGGAATTGGTGGTCACCAGGCCGGCCGGCTTGTGGTAGAGCCAGAGCCTTGTGCGCTCGATGCCGCGGATCGGCTGGTCATCGACCTCGATCTTGTCGGATAGCGTCACGTTGACGACCGGCGTATCGAGCACGGTACCGTTGAGCTTGACCCGGCCTTCCATGATCATGCGCTCGATGTCGCGGCGCGAGGCCACGCCAACGCGCGCGAGCAGCTTGGAAATGCGCTCGGGCTTCATCCCGTCGTCGCCGGCCGGTGAGTCTGACCGGGCTGCGCGTGCGGGGTTGATTTCGGTTTTGGCGGCCGGCTTGCGAGAGAGCGGCTTTGCGCCGCGATCAGAGGGCTTGCCCGCCGGTCGCTTGGACTTGTCTTTGAATGTCATTTGCTATTTGCCTGTGGTTTGGGCTGTCGTATCAGGTCGCGCGGCTCTGGTTAAGTGGAAAGTTCACGCATGACTAAGACAAACGGCTTCATGGAGGCGGCTTTTGCCGAGGCGCGTGCTGCCGGAGCGCGTGGCGAGGTGCCGATCGGTGCCGTGGTGGTCAGGGACGGCGCCATCATCGGGCGGGCCGGCAACGAGACACGGGCGCAGAACGATGTCAGCGCGCATGCCGAAATTCTGGCGATCCGTCGGGCCGGAGCAATCGCCTGCGACGAGCGCCTGGTCGATGCCGATCTCTATGTGACGCTGGAGCCGTGCACGATGTGTGCGGCAGCCATCTCCTTTGCCCGCATCCGGCGGCTTTATTATGCGGCCGGCGACCCGAAGGGTGGCGCGGTCGACAATGGCGTGCGGTTTTATGCGCAAGCCACCTGCCACCACCAGCCGGAGGTCTATTCCGGTTTTCGCGAAACCGAAGCTGGCGATATGCTCAGGACATTCTTCCAGGAACGGCGGGAGAGCTAACCCCGCTCAACCTGCTGCAAAAGCCTTCAGCTCTTCACCCGACAGGCGGTAGCGGATCCACTCGGTCTGCGGCTCGGCGCCGATCGCGTCATAGACGCGGATCGCAGGCTCGTTCCAATCGAGCACGCTCCACTCGAAGCGGCCGCAGCCCTTTTCAACCGCAATCCGGGCGAGATGGCGCAACAAAAGCTTGCCGGCACCGCCACCGCGATGGTCTGGCGAAACATAGAGGTCTTCGAGATAGAGGCCATTGCGCGCCAGCCAGGTCGAGTAGCTGTAGAACCAGACGGCAAAGCCGGCCGGCTTGCCATCCGCTTCCAGAATGGCGGCTTCGGTGACCGAGCCCTCGCCGAAGATCGACTGGCGGATGCTGTCTTCGGTCGCAGCCACTTCGTGGCCGGCCTTCTCGTAGACCGCAAGCTCGGTGATGAAGCCGAGAATGGTCGCAGCGTCGTCAGGCGTTGCCGGGCGGATGGTGAATGTCATCGGTCAAACCATATAAAAAGGCGGGCCATAAGAAAAAGGCAGGGCGTTGCCGCCCTGCCCTGATCGAAATCATTGTTGCAAAACTTATTGGAAGGGCTGCCACCAGGAGCTATTGCTCTGCTGGGCGGCCTTGGCTTCCTTCTTGCGACGCTTCTGCTTCTTCAATTCCGGCTCGCCGAGATCGGCCAGTTCAGTTTCCTCGGTCTTGCGATACTCCGTCGGCGGATCCGAGAGCAGGCGGCGCTGGTCGATATAGGCGCCCTTCTGCAGCTTGCGGGCTTCGCGGAAGGCCTGCCATTTCTGGGTTTCGGTCATCGTGCCTGCCGTGCCGTAACCGGCGAGCAGCGGCGAACGGTAATTCGGGTTGTCGGCATTGGCATCGGCCTCGGCGACAAGGCGCTCACGCGTCTGTTCGGGCGCTTCGACCCATTCCGGATTGTCCTTGCTGGCCAGCGACTGCTGCGGTGCGACCAAGTTGGCCTGGGCCACAGACGGCGGCATGACCAGTTCCGGGCGCGGATTGTACTTGGTGCCCTTGTTGGCGGGTTCCTTGCCGCCAATCGAGACGGCAGAGCCGACGTCATCGGCTAGCTGCTCGATGGCAGTCTTGTCCGTGCCATAGGTCGGGCTGCCGAGGCAGCCGGTCAGGCCGAGCGTCGCGCCGAGAAGGCCCGCTACACCAAAGCCAACTCTGAACAGATATGCCGATTTCATGAATGCCTACCAGCCTCGCCGCATTTCGTTCTGTCTTGTCGAAATTCCCAGCGTGTCCGCTGACAGTAAATTTCGGCCATTTTCAGGCAGTTTTACCGGATGACCCGCCAAAGCGCAAACCATCCGGTAATATTTCGTCAGTGCGCTGCCGCCAGCTCGCGCAAGGCCTTGGCATCGCGGGCCGAGACATCGGGATAGTCGGCGTCACTGCCGACATCCTTGGTGATCTTCCACGAGCGAGCGCATTTCACGCCCTCGGCAAGCTTCGGCTCGACCGAGACCCTGGTGCCATCGTCCAGACGGAAAGCGTCTTGCGGGCCTTCGCCAGCGACAACGGCAATGTCAGACGTGATGCAGATCTCGGCAAAGTCGAGGCCTTCGAGTGCTGCCAGCAGGTCCGGATCGGCGACAAACACGACCGGGGCCGCCTCCAGCGACGAGCCGATACGCTTTTCCTTGCGCTCGACTTCCAGCGCGCCGGTGACGGCACGGCGGACGGTGCGGACCTTCTTCCACTTTTCAGCCAGGGCCTCGTTCGACCATTCGGCCGGGATCACCGGGAACTGTTCCAGATGAACTGAGACGGCATTCGGATCGCGCGACAGCCAGGCCTCTTCCGTGGTGAACGGCATCATCGGCGCGAACCACAGCACGAGGCTATCGAACAGCTTGCGGATGACGAACAGGGACGAGCGGCGCTTCAGGCTCGACGGGGCGTCGCAATAGAGCGTGTCCTTGCGGATGTCGAAATAGAAGGCCGACAGCTCGACATTGGCGAAATCGGTCAGGGCGCGGGTGATGCGCTTGAAGTCGAATTCGTCATAGGCCTTGCGCACCAGCTGGTCGAGTTCGGCCAGGCGATGCAGCATCAGCTTTTCGAGTTCCGGCAGGTCGGCGTAGGAAATCTCCTCTTGCCTGTCATGGGCAAGCGTGCCGAGCATCCAGCGGATCGTGTTGCGGATCTTGCGATAGGCGTCGATATTGGTCTGGATGATCGTCTTGCCGACGCGCAGGTCTTCGGCATAGTCGGACGACATGACCCAGAGGCGCAGGATATCGGCGCCGGCATCCTTCATGATCGTTTGCGGGGCGGTGACATTGCCCTTCGACTTCGACATCTTCTCGCCCTTCTCATCCATGATGAAACCATGGGTGACGACGGCGTTGTAAGGCGCACGGCCACGCGTCGCGCAGCTTTCGAGCAGCGACGAATGGAACCAGCCGCGATGCTGGTCGGAGCCTTCGAGATAGACGTCGGCCGGCCATTTCAGGTCGGGGCGGTCTTCCAGCGTAAAGGTGTGGGTCGAGCCACTGTCGAACCAGACGTCGAGGATGTCGGTGACCATCTGCCACTTGTCGGCGTCATGGGCATTGCCGAGGAACCGTTCCTTGGCACCGTCGGCGAACCAGGCGTCGGCGCCTTCCGTCTCGAAGGCTTCGAGAATGCGGGCATTGACCTCTTCGTCTTTCAGCACATTGCCTTCAGCATCGGCGAAGACGCAGATCGGCACACCCCAGGCACGTTGACGCGACAGCACCCAGTCGGGGCGGCCTTCGATCATGGCGCGCAACCGGTTCTGGCCGGCAGCGGGCACGAAGCGGGTGTCGTCGATGGCCGACAAAGCGCGCGAGCGCAGCGTCGTGCCGTCGCCGAGTTCCTTGTCCATATAGACGAACCACTGCGGCGTGTTGCGGAAGATGATCGGCTTCTTCGAACGCCAGGAATGCGGATATTCATGCTTGATGCGGCCACGGGCAAACAGGTTGCCGGCGGCAATCAGCGCATCCATGACCCGCTTGTTGGCATCGCCCTTCTTGCCGTTGTCATCCATGACACGCGCCGCGCCGCCTTCGGCAGACGGGCCGAAACCGGGAGCTTCGTCGGTGTAGAAGCCGTCGTCGGCCACCGGGAACGGGATCTTCGTATCGATGCCGCGGTCGGCAAGCATCTTGGCGTGACCCGTCCAGGCCTCGAAGTCTTCGCGACCGTGCGACGGCGCTGTGTGGACGAAACCGGTACCGGCATCGTCGGTGACGTGGTCGCCGTCGAGGAGGGGAACGGCAAAGTCATAGCCGAGATGAGCCAGCGGGTGAGCGCAGGTGGTTTGCTTGAGTTCATCGGCAGCAACTGTTCGTAGACGCTTGAACGCAAGCTTGGCCTTGGCAAAGGCTTCGGCTGCCAGCTTGTCGGCGAAGACGAGCCGTTCGCCCGGCTGCGGGCCAAAATCGTTCGCGGCTTCGGTCACCTCGTACAGCCCATATTCGATTCTCGACGAAAAAGAGATCGCGCGGTTGCCGGGAATGGTCCAAGGGGTGGTCGTCCAGATGACAACAGAAGCCCGCTCCTGAGACAACGAATTCGGAGACATTGGAATGTCGGAGACCGGCGCCAAACCACCTGGCGTCACCAGCACATCCACAACAGACGCACCATCCATTACCGGGAACTTCACCCAGATCGTGTCGCTCTCGACCTCGTGATACTCCACCTCGGCTTCCGCCAGTGCCGTGCGCTCGACCACCGACCACATGATCGGCTTCGATCCGCGGTAAAGCTGGCCGGACATCGCGATCTTCAGCAGTTCACCGGCGATGCGAGCCTCTGCGTGGAAATTCATCGTCGTATAGGGACGGTCGAAATCGCCCTCGATGCCGAGGCGGCGGAATTCTTCCGACTGGATGTCGATCCAGCCTTGCGCGAATTCGCGGCATTCCTTACGGAATTCGTTGACCGGGACCTCGTTCTTGTCCTTGCCCTTTTCGCGGTATTTTTCCTCGATCTTCCATTCGATCGGCAGGCCGTGGCAATCCCAGCCGGGCACGTAATTGGCATCATAGCCGCGCATCTGGAACGAGCGGGTGATGACATCCTTCAGCACCTTGTTCAGCGCGTGGCCGATATGGATATTGCCATTGGCATAGGGAGGGCCGTCATGCAGGACGAATTTCTCGCGGCCGGTGGCAGAGGCGCGCAACTGCTTGTAGAGATCCATCTGGCGCCATTTGGCGGCCATTTCCGGCTCCTTCTGCGGCAGGCCCGCGCGCATCGGGAATTCGGTTTCAGGCAGATAGAGGGTCTTGGAATAGTCAAGCTTTTCAGGGGTATCGGTCATGATCTAGCCATTGAATGCGCGCCGGGAGGGCTGCGCTGAAAAATCGGGAACAGTCGTTTGAGACGGAGAAGCGCTGTGCAAGCGCTGAAAACCCGGACCCTCCGGCAGCTCAAAGCGCGCGGAAGGCCGGGCCTATAATTCGGAGGGATATCAGCGTCCGTGCCCTGGTCATCGGGCGTTTGTCTATGTGTTTTTGCGGCAAATTGAAAGGGGGTAGACGTGCTGTTTATCGGCAGTCCCTGCAGCGGCAATTGAATGCCCTGCCATTTGCGCATATGATTTAAGGGCAATTGGCAAGGAAACGGGCAATGACGACAGCGAGACAAAGTACCGAGCAACCGCACGACATCGTGAGCCTGCTTGAACAGGCATCGCCAGCCTTCGCCCACCGGTTTGATGCCAAGGCGATCGAGAAGCTCAAGCACTACGGTTTTTCGATGGACGAGATTTACCGCATCGTTGCACCCAGGCGTACGCTCGCCCGGCGCGTGGCCAGAAAGGAACCCTTGACCGTCAGCGAGAGTGACAGCGTGCTTCGAGTTCTGCGTATCTGCGAAATCGCCGAGCGGGTGTTCGACGAATGGCAGCGCGCGGACGGCTGGCTGCGGGAACCCAGTCTGGCCCTGAACGGGGTCGTGCCGATCAGTCTTCTTCAATCGGAAACCGGCGCGCGGCTCGTGGAAGACGAGCTTTTGCGGATCGAGCACGGCATTTTCTAGCCATGGACCTGTGGCGGATCTCGAAATTTACAGATCTGTCAGGCCGTGGCGGCCTGGTTGTCTCGGGTCGCTGGCACTACAGGGGCATTCCGGTCGTCTACTGCTGCGACCATCCATCCACGGCACTGCTGGAAACGCTGGTGCATATGGACAAATCCAAAATACCGCCCAGCTTCCAGCTGCTCCGCATCACCTGCCCCGACAACCTGGTCATCCTTGGCGACGCCGACGTTTTCAGCAAGGCCACGGATGCCTTGTTTGCCTCAGAAAGCGATGGGACTTTCGCAACAACCGACAACGCGCTTGCAGAGCGCATTGAGAGGACCAGGAAAAGGCTTGGGTCCGTCGTGAAGAAAATGAGCGACAGGCAGATATTCGTCCAGTTCCTGCTCAATGCGGTCGACGATCTCGACGTGTCCCAGGCGATCGGCTCATCCCTGCTGCAAGCCTGCGAATTTCCGGTTCTCCGCGTTCCATCGGCCGTCATGCCAACGGCCAGGAACTATCTGATCAATCCGCTTCACCCGGATGCGGCACAGATAAAGATCGCTAGAACTTACGACTATCCGTTCGACAGCCGCCTGCTTCGCTGACCGTCAAAACGCGATCTTCGCATCCAGTTCGCCGATCGGCCTTACGCCGGCGAGCAGTGTTCTTGCCTCCTGCTCGTCCTTTTTGATCTGGGCGACCAGCGGATCGAGGCCGTCGAACTTCCACTCGTCGCGCAGGTGGCCGAAGAAGGAGACCGAACAGGTCTCGCCGTAGAGATCGCCGGAAAAGTCGAAGACGAAGGTTTCCAGCCAGGCGGCGCCGTTGTCGGTGACGGTCGGGCGATAACCGAAACTTGCGACGCCATCGCGGATCACGCCATCGGGCCGGCGAAAGCGCACGGCGTAGATCCCGGCGCGTAGCGTCGCTTCCAGCGGCAGCTTCATGTTGGCGGTCGGAAAGCCGAGCGTGCGGCCAAGCTGGTTGCCCTTGACCACTTCGGCCTCGACGGTAAAACGATAGCCGAGCAGGCCCGCAGCCTCGGACACATTGCCGTCGGCGAGCAGGCTACGGATTCGGCTGGACGAGACCACGTCGGCACCCTCATCACGGAACGCATCGATGAGTGTGACGCCAAAGCCATGACGGGTGCCGGCTTCCATCAGGAAGGCCGGCCCACCCTCGCGGCCCTTGCCGAAATGGAAGTCAAAGCCGGTGACGACTTCGCGGGCGCCCAGCCATTCGACCAGGATCGAGCGGACGAAATCCTCGGCCGAGCGCTGGGAGAAGTCGACATCGAACGGATATTCGATGACCGACTGGAAACCCATGGCCTCGAGAATGCGGGCGCGCAGAGGCGGCGGCGTCAGGCGAAAGACCGGCTTTTGTGGATTGAAGACCGAACGCGGATGCGGCTCGAATGTCAGGACAAGAGCCGGCACGCCAAGCGCTTCAGCACGTTCCAGTGCGCGGCTGAGCACCGCCTGGTGACCGCGATGCACGCCGTCGAAATTGCCGATCGCGATGACTCCGCCCCGAAGGGCCGAGGGCAGCGCGTCTTTCTTCTCGTTGCGGTGGAACACGGTCATGACCTGTCAGCCTTATGCCAGACGCTGCATCCAGAATTTCGGCGCGGCGTTTTCACGCTCGAGGAAGTCGTGCAGCGCAGGTTCGTCCGTCGTGCCGGTTGGCGAATACTCCGCCGCATGGATGCCGCCGGAGATGTAGAGAAGGTCGAGGCCGGCATCGATGGCGCCGCGCACATCGGTCGGCATGCCGTCGCCGATCGCCAGGACCCGGGCCGTGTCGATCGCACTGCCGCGCGCCTGACCGGCCGCAGCAAGGGTTGCCGCATAGATCGGCGCATGCGGCTTGCCGGCAATGCGCGTCTCGCCGCCCAGCGTGTTGTAATAGGCGGCCACGGCTCCGGCGCAGGGGATCAGCCGGTGGCCGCGCTCGACGACCAGATCGGGATTGGCGCAGATCAGCGGAACCTTGCGGGCGACAAATTCGGTGAGCATTGCAGTGTAGTCTTCCGGCACCTCGGTCTCGTCGTCGAAGAAACCTGTGCAGACGATGCAATCGGCCTGATCGGCGGGCACGGCTTCGACATCCAGCCCTTCGAGCAGCGGCATGTCGCGCTCGGGGCCGAGCAGGAAGACCTTCTTCGGGCCGGCCGCAATCAGTGTGCGGGTGACATCGCCCGACGTGATGATCCGGTCATAGGCTTCATCGGCGACACCGATGGCGCGCAACTGCGTGATGACCCCCGGCGCCGGGCGCGGCGAATTGGTGATCAACACCACGGTAACGCCCGCCTTGCGGGCCGCCGTCAGCGCCTCAGAGGCGGCCGGGAAGGCATCGATGCCATTGTGCAGCACGCCCCAGACATCGCAGAGAATGACATCATAGTTCGCGGTGACGTCGCCTAGGGTGGAAATGCCGAGTGCCATGTTCATTCCTGACTTCAAGATCGTGTGGGCTGACATGGCAAAGGAA
The DNA here is from genome assembly GCF_902706095.1 of Rhizobium sp. 18065. Taxonomy (GTDB): domain Bacteria; phylum Pseudomonadota; class Alphaproteobacteria; order Rhizobiales; family Rhizobiaceae; genus Allorhizobium. The sequence continues at coordinate 838,309 of NZ_CACSJP010000001.1, read as the reverse complement.
AGGCGGCAAGGCAAGAGCCTTGCCGGTTTCCTTGCGAAAATGACTGCGTCAGCCGTGGCTCAGGCGAGCATGCGCAGCGCCAGCCCGAGCAGCGCCGCAACGACCAGCGTTCGCCCGATGCCCAGGTGGAAGCGGAAGATCATCACGGCCGCGATGACGGCGACGGCCAGAGCCGCAAGATCGAGCGAGGTCCAGTCCGGCACGGGCAGCGACAGGCCGAGATGCGGGACCAGTGGCAGGTCGAAAGAGCCGATGCGGGTGAAGAAGACATGCAGGGCAAACCAGACGGCGAGATTGAGGATGACGCCGACGACGGCAGCCGTGATCGCCGAGAGGGCAGCATTCATCAGGCGATTGCCGCGCAGGCGCTCGATATAGGGCGCGCCGGCGAAGATCCAGATGAAGCTTGGAATGAAAGTGGCCCAGGCGGTCAGCAAGGCTCCGAGGAGGCCGGCCAGCAGCGGATCGAGCCCGCCGCCATGGCGGAAACCGGCGAGGAAACCGACATAGGAAAGCACCAGGACCAGCGGCCCGGGTGTGGTTTCGGCCAGGGCCAGACCATCAAGCATTTCGCCGGGTTTGAGCCACTGATACTGCTCGACCGCCACCTGGGCGACATAGGCAAGCACGGCATAGGCGCCGCCAAAGGTGACAAGTGCCATCTTCGAAAAGAAGGCATAGAGCTCTGGAAGGGCCGTATCCGCGGCCAGCAACCAGAGGATCGGCAGGGGCGCCAGCCAGACGGCGATCCAGAACAGCAGCGTCAGCAGTTGTCGTACCGCCGGCGGGCGGGCGGCGATATCCACCGGTGCCGGAACCTCTTCTGCCGGCGTGATACGGGCGCGGACCAGGCCCGCCACCGCCGCCAGCAAAATGACCAGCGGAAACGGCAGAGACAGGGCAAACAGCGCCAGAAAGGCGAGTGCTGCGAGGATCCGGTGGAACTTGGTTTTCAGCGCCCGCTTGCCGATGCGGATCACCGCTTCGATGACGACGGCGAGCACTGCCGCCTTCAGCCCGAAAAACAGGCCGGCGACAAGGTCGACATCCTGATAGAGCGCATAGAGCGTCGAGAGCCCCATGATGACGGCCAGCCCCGGCAGGACGAAGAGCAGGCCGGCAACGATACCGCCGCGCACGCCATGCAGCAGCCAGCCGATATAGGTGGCAAGCTGCTGGGCTTCCGGTCCGGGCAGCAGCATGCAGTAGTTCAGGGCATGCAGATATCGGTCCTCGTCGATCCAGCGCTTCTCGTCGACACAGATGCGGTGCATCAGCGCAATCTGGGCGGCAGGACCGCCAAAGCTGAGGACGCCGATGCGGGCAAAGGCTGTGGTCAGCTCGGCAAAGCTCGGAGGACCAGGATTTTCGGAGAGGTCGCTGGTCATGTCCTGCTGTCTTTTGTCTTTATATCCGAATATCCGACGTCGCCCGCAACCCGGATGTCTGCAGTGTTTGGCCGGCCACCAGATCGCATGTTTCTATACACCAGGCCATTGATGCTTTTGTTACAAGACTTAGGCCAAGTCAGCCGTCGAGGTTTCACGCTGGATAGTTCACGCTGATCCGAACAGATCACTGTTCGCACTGGCGCCGCATTTGCGTGCAGGATAGTCGAGCGAAAGCATGCCCGTCGCGACGATATTTTTCAGCCCCGTGCTTGACTCAACAGGGGCCTCTCCTTATCTCAACCTCGCTGGCACTCACCAAGAGCGAGTGCTAACAGTATCGATGCGGATCCGTTCTGCGATCCGCGAATGTCATTTGATCGAGGGATTAGACAATGGCAAGCACAACTTTCCGTCCGCTTCACGACCGCGTTGTAGTCAAGCGCGTTGAATCTGAAGAAAAGACCAAGGGCGGCATCATCATTCCTGACACTGCCAAGGAAAAGCCGGCTGAAGGCGAAATCATCGCTATCGGCTCCGGCGTTCGCGACGACAAGGGCAACCTGGTCGCGCTCGACGTTAAGGTTGGTGACCGCGTTCTGTTCGGCAAGTGGTCGGGCACCGAAGTCAAGCTCGACGGCGTAGACCTTCTGATCATGAAGGAAGCCGACATCATGGGCGTTATCGGCTGATCAGCCGTTTCACCCTTCCCTTCTAGACAATTCACCAATGGGCTGATGCCCGGGAGTTTTGAAAATGGCTGCTAAAGAAATTAAATTCGGCCGCACTGCGCGCGAAAAGATGCTGCGCGGCGTCGATATCCTCGCTGACGCTGTCAAGGTAACGCTCGGCCCGAAGGGCCGTAACGTCATCATCGACAAGTCCTTCGGCGCACCGCGCATCACCAAGGACGGCGTATCGGTTGCCAAGGAAATCGAACTTGAAGACAAGTTCGAGAACATGGGCGCCCAGATGGTCCGCGAAGTTGCTTCGAAGACCAACGACATCGCCGGTGACGGCACCACCACTGCTACGGTTCTCGCCCAGGCCATCGTTCGCGAAGGCAACAAGGCTGTTGCTGCCGGCATGAACCCGATGGACCTGAAGCGCGGTATCGATCTGGCTGTTTCGGAAGTCGTCAAGGATCTCCAGGCCAAGGCCAAGAAGATCTCGACGTCTGAAGAAGTCGCACAGGTCGGCACGATCTCGGCAAACGGCGACAGCCAGGTTGGCCGCGATATCGCTGAAGCCATGCAGAAGGTCGGCAACGAAGGTGTCATCACCGTCGAAGAAGCCAAGACCGCTGAAACCGAACTCGAAGTCGTCGAAGGCATGCAGTTCGACCGCGGCTACCTGTCGCCTTACTTCGTGACCAACCCGGAAAAGATGATCGCCGACCTCGACGACGCGTACATCCTCCTGCACGAAAAGAAGCTCTCGAACCTCCAGGCCATGCTGCCGGTTCTCGAAGCCGTCGTTCAGACCGGCAAGCCGCTCGTCATCATCGCTGAAGACGTCGAAGGCGAAGCTCTTGCAACGCTCGTCGTCAACAAGCTGCGTGGCGGCCTGAAGATCGCTGCCGTCAAGGCTCCTGGCTTCGGCGATCGCCGCAAGGCCATGCTGGAAGACATCGCCATCCTGTCGGGCGGCACTGTCATCTCGGAAGACCTCGGCATCAAGCTCGAAACTGTCACCCTCGACATGCTCGGCCGCGCCAAGAAGATCTCGATCACCAAGGAAAACACCACCATCGTTGATGGTGCTGGCCAGAAGTCCGACATCGAAGGCCGCGTTGCCCAGATCAAGGCGCAGATCGAAGAAACCACGTCGGATTACGACAAGGAAAAGCTTCAGGAACGTCTTGCCAAGCTCGCTGGCGGCGTTGCCGTGATCCGCGTTGGCGGCTCGACGGAAATCGAAGTCAAGGAACGCAAGGACCGCATCGACGACGCTCTGAACGCGACCCGCGCTGCTGTTCAGGAAGGCATCGTTCCGGGCGGTGGTACCGCTCTGCTGCGCTCCTCGACCAAGATCACCGTCAAGGGTGCAAACGACGACCAGGAAGCCGGCATCAACATCGTCCGCAAGGCGCTGCAGTCGCTGGTTCGCCAGATCGCCGACAACGCCGGTGACGAAGCTTCGATCATCGTCGGCAAGATCCTCGACAAGGACAACGACAACTACGGCTACAATGCCCAGACCGGCGAATTCGGCGACATGATCGCCATGGGTATCGTCGATCCGGTCAAGGTTGTCCGCACTGCCCTGCAGAACGCAGCTTCGGTTGCCTCGCTGCTGATCACCACCGAAGCCATGATCGCCGAACTTCCGAAGAAGGAATCGGCTGGCGGCATGCCGGGCGGCATGGGCGGCATGGGCGGCATGGACATGATGTAAGACCTTCGGGTCTTTACATCTGGGCCAACCGGTTCAGAATACGGAAAGGGCGGTCTTCGGATCGCCCTTTTTCGTTACACAGCGTCGCATAACTGCGACATTCCCCGGGATGACGATTCCACCTCGTTTGGAAAACCAAAAAGGGATCTTGCCGGATCAGACCTTGATCCGTTAACCGTTTCCCCTTTAATTCCGCGGGTGCGCTGTCTCGTGTTTTGCACGATCGGTGAACAAACCCAAAATAAGCACACAACTTTTCGGAGCTGGAATTGACAAAGCTTATCCGAATATAAAAGATAGCTTACTAAATCTAAGATTACATTTTCGGTTTCGAACTACAGTTATTTCATCGATTTTCCGCGGCCATTATATTTTATTTCGCTAATATTTAATACCTTAAGATCCACCAATAAAGGGAAGCGATTTCTGCTTTGGGGAGAACATGAGGCGTTTTCATATGTTGTGAAACATGATATCCACCAGCCTATTCCTCCTGTCCCAAAACGAGACGTGCGAGGATCAGTCGCGGCTGACAGGGGAAGAGGCAGGTAAAAACAAGTCCACCTTGGTTCAGCGGACGCAGTTTCAGTTACAACTCTTGCGTTATCGCAAGAAATCAAGCATGCGGCGCGCGTCACCGGATCATTCGTATGTGAAATCGGAATGATGCAGGTGGGGATCAGGATTGTAACCTTCGGGCGAGTTGCATGGAGCGAAATGGGTCGAGGTGAACTGCATTTCGACCTGGACGCTGGGGAATGAAGATCGGCAAACATCATGCTTGCCGGGTCCGGCCATATCGCCGGAAGGGCCTTACGGGGAAGTTTGGCTCTGGAACAGACATTTGATCCGAGACTTATAGGGCCATACGGCTTTCGACTTGGGGACTACCTTGTTTAAGATTGCAAACGCTGATCTCGCCGCAAATTTCGCGCCAAACCTGCTTGAGGGTGAAAGCCCCCTGGGCGAGCACGCGTCCCGCTTTGGTGTGTCCGAAGACTGGACGGGTGACCTGACCAATGGGTTGCTGAAGCTCGGGGAAAAGGCCGCCCAGTTGCACGGGCTGGAGGGCGCAGAATGTGGCCTTCTGACCATGATGCGCTGCTACGACCAGAGTGACCGTGGCCATATCCTGCGCCTGTTCGAACAGGCCGCAACCGCGCCATCGCGCTTCTGCTATTCCACCACGATCCTGTCCGGCAGCGCCCAGCGTCAACCGGTCTTCTGTATCGGCGAGTCCGGTGGCTTCGACGGCAATGACGGCGGCACGATCGTCGGCCTGTTCATCTTTCCCCGTTTCCGCCTTTCTGCGGCCAACAGCGCCTGAAGCATATCGGTTGCCGGCCTGATCAGCAGGGCCCGCCATCCGGAGGGTAACTGCCGCATACCTGATATATGGTCGGGAGGCGGATAGCGCTTTAACGGCGGACACAGCAGCTCATCGTTTCGTTTTTGTGAACGATCAGTCAATTGTCGTCAACCTATCGCATGACGAGAAAAACAGGCATCTAGAGGTCAGCTTTCTGAAGCCCACCTGGCTTGGGGTTTCAGCACCATCCATCCAAAGGAGTTTCCTCATGTCCAGCACCAACAATGCCCTTCTTCTTGTCGCCCGCATCCTTCTGTCGTTCATCTTCATTCTGTCCGGCTTCGGCAAGCTGACCGATCCGGCCGGCACTGCCGGCATGATCACCGGCGCCGGCCTGCCGGCTGCCACCCTGCTCGCCTATGCCGCCGGCCTGTTCGAACTGGTCGCCGGCCTGTTCGTCCTCGTCGGCTTCCAGACCAAGCTGACCGCCTGGGCACTCGCCCTGTTTTGCGTGTTCACTGGCCTCGTCTTCCACAGCGGCACCGTTGCCATCGAAGGCTGGCCGGAAGGCGCACTTGGCTGGATCAACACGCTGAACCAGATCATGCTGATGAAGAACGTCACGCTGGCCGGCGGCTACATCCTGCTCGCCATCATCGGTGCCGGCGCCTATTCGCTCGACGCGCGCCGCGGTTCGGTTGCCGTCGCCGCCTGAGACTGACCTTGTCGGTTACAGAAAAGCCCGCCGGATCGCTCCGGCGGGCTTTTTCGTTTAATGATTTTTCGTTGTGTCCCGTCGGGATACCTCCCTCTGCCCTGCTGGGCATCTCCCCCACAAGTGGGGAGATCGGCTAGACGCCAGCGCTTCGGCTTCCATTTGGCAAACAGAAGGTCTGAGCCCCGGCGAGAGAACGCAAGGCATCGGCCCCAACCCGATCTCCCTCCTTGTGGGGGAGATGTACGGCAGGACAGAGGGGGGTGCCACATCAGCCGAACAACAGCCATCCGAAAGGCAGGCTTACACCACCCCGCGCACGGCCTCGACAATCCTTGCGACGGTCGGGTTGCCCTCGTGTTCGGGCTTGCGCGCCCGCACGAGGCAGGCTTCCGATTTCAAGATGACCCCATCCGACAGGATCTTCAGGTGATTGGCCTTCAGTGTCGAGCCGGTCGAGGTGATGTCGACGATGATATCGGCCTGGCCGGCGGCGGGCGCGCCTTCGGTGGCCCCCAAGCTTTCGACGATGCGGTAGAGCTGGATGCCGTGCTGGCGGGAGAAATGCTGCTGGGTCAGGCGCCAGTATTTGGTGGCGATCGCCAGCCGTCGGCCATGACGGGCGCGGAATTCGGCAGCGACATCGCCGAGGTCGGCCATGCTATCGACATCGAACCAGACTTCCGGCACCGCGACAATCACGTCGGCATGACCGAAGCCGAGGCGGGCGGCGATCTCGACGCGGCTGTCGGCCTCCGCCAGCCCTTCGCGGATCAGATCTTCGCCAGTGACGCCGAAATCGACCGTGCCATTGCCAATCTCGCGGGAAATTTCCGATGCCGACAGATAGGCGATCTCGACATCGTCAAAACCTTCGACACGGCCGCGATAGGAGCGGTCATTGCCGACGGCGACGATCTTCATGCCGGCGCGTTCGAAGATGGCCGACGAGTCTTCCTTCATCCGCCCTTTGGAGGGAAGTCCGATTGTGATGGTCATGGATTTCTCGCTTGCTGGCGCGACGATTCCGCCCGAAAACCGGCATCCACTTTTCGGATCGCCGCGTCGGCCCTCTCGGCTTCGATGCGGTCCAGCCACAGCGAGAAGCCGACAGCCGGGATATGGGTTTCGGCGCCGAGCAGCGTCAGCAGCCGGTCGAAACGGCCACCGCCGGCGAGCACCGCCGGACGATCTTCCGCCACCACTTCGAAGACAAGCCCGGTATAATAGTCGAGCGGACGGCCGAAGGCGGCGCGATACGTGATCGCGGACAGGTCGATGCCGGTATCGGCAAGGGCGACTACCCGTTCGTCGAAGCGCTGGGCTGCGGCACCGAGCTTCAGCCCGGCGGCATCGGCAAATCCGGCCAGTGCTGCGGACGCTTCCGACAGCGGCAGTTCCAGCGAGAGGAATTCGCGCAGCAGCAGCAGAGCCGCGCCGTCCAGCCTTGTTTCGGCCAGCGCCAGCTTTTCCTTCAAGCGGCGGGCAATCTCGACAGGCGTGCGGCTGGCATTGGTCAGGTAACCGGTCGCCTGCATGGTCTCGTCGATATGGGCAACAAGGGCTTGCTCGTCACCGAGCGACAGCAGGTCGGATACCTTCGGATCAAGGCCTGGCACCGGCGACGGTGTCGCCAGGCGGCGCAGCAACTGGTCGATCTGGGCCGGGTTGCCGAAAGCCTGGATCAGCCGTTTCTGCCAGCCTGCCGGCAGGCCGAGCGCCTTCACCACCGCCTCGAACACAGACTGGTCGCCGAGCATCACCGATAGTGGCTTGCCGGGCAGCAGGCGCGTCAGGATCTGGACGCTGTCGGCAACGGCACGGGCATCGGCAGCGGCCACGCCGGTATTGCCAAGATCCTCGATGCCAGCCTGGTAGAATTCCTGCGCGCCTTCCCGGCGCTGGCGGAAAACCTCGCCGAGATAGGCGTAACGCTTCGGCGTGCCGGTCGCGGTCTCGATATGGCGCAGGCAGACGGGAATGGTGAATTCCGGCCGCAGGCACAGGCTCTCGCCGCGCTCGTTCTCGGTGAGGAAGATGCGCCGGCGCAGGTCCTCGCCGGCCATATCGAGAAACGGTGCGGCCGGCTGGATCACCGGCGTATCGACGCGGGTGGTGGCGCGGGCGGTAAATTCGTCCAGCAGCGTGCCGGCGAAATCTGGCATGTCGATCAGGGGCATGGCATGGCTCCTGCGGTGGTGGGAGAAGACCCCCTCTGGGCTGCCGCCCATCTCCCCCACAAGGGGGGAGAAGACTCGGGGCTGTCGCCGGTCTCAACAGCCAAACGCACCAATGAGGCAAACCACACCTCGGGCGATATGCGCCGACCTGCCCCCTCCCCCTTGTGGGGAGGGTTGGGGAGGGGAAAAGCCACCCGTTCAGACATTAGACACCCTTCGCCCGGAGACGATCTTCCGCCTGGGCGGCCAGGATCTCCTTGACCTTGGCCACCAGCTCGGCCTCCGGCACCACATCCTGCGCGACGCGGGCTTCGCGCCATTCGGCATTGTCGGTGATTTCCCCGGACAGGCGTTTTCCCTCGATCAGGTCCTTGATCTGCACGACGCCCTGAGCGCGCTCGTCGCCGCCCTGGATGATGGCAATGGGGGCGCCACGGCGGTCGGCATATTTCAGCTGGTTGCCGAACTTCTTCCAGTTGCCCTGGTACATTTCGGCGCGGATGCCCTCGGCCCGCAGAGCCTGCGTAAAGCGCTGGTAGCGGCCCATGCTTTCGACATCGCCGTCCATAACGGTGACGAGGACCGGACCCAGAACGTCGTCCTGGCCGAGCTTGCCGAGGTTCTTCAAGGCCGTCATCAGGCGCGAGACGCCGATGGAGAAGCCGGTGGCCGGGACAGGCTGGCCCATGAAGCGCGAGACGAGGCCATCATAACGCCCGCCGCCGCCGACCGAGCCGAAGACGACCTTTTCGCCCTTTTCGTTGGTGACGTCGAAGGTCAGTTCGGCTTCGTAGACGGGGCCGGTGTAATATTCGAGACCGCGAACGACGGAGGGGTCGACGATGATCCGCATCTGCTCATCCGTGGCTTCAGACCGATATTGCGAAGTCTCCGTGGAATAATTGGCTGCAGCCAGCAGGTTCGCCATAACACTCAGTTCATCAAGACCAGCGTCCAGAGCAGAATTGCTGCCAAAGCTGTCGCGTATGAGTGCGAATGTCTGGCTCAGACTGCCCATTTGGCTCATCAACAGGCTTACGAGTTTATCAGCGAACTCATCAGAAAGCCCGGCACCCTTGGTGAAATCGCCAGATTCGTCCTTGCGACCTTCGCCGAGCAAAAGCTTTACGCCTTCAGGGCCGAACTTGTCGAATTTGTCTAGGGCCCTCAGCACGCCGAGACGCCGTCCCGCATTCTCCTCGCCGCCAAGGCCGATGGCCTCCATCACACCGTCCAAAACCTTGCGGTTGTTGACCCGGATCACATAGTCGCCGCGCTTGATGCCCAGTGCTTCCAGCGTGTCGGCCATCATCATGCACATTTCGGCATCGGACTGGACGCCCGGCGCGCCGACGGTGTCGGCATCGAACTGCATGAACTGGCGGAAACGGCCCGGACCCGGCTTCTCGTTGCGGAAGACATAACCGGCGCGGTAGGTGCGGAAGGGCAGCTGGATCTCGTTGAAGTTTTCCGCCACATGCCGCGCCATCGGCGCCGTCAGGTCGTAGCGCAGCGACATCCACTGCTTGTCGTCGTCCTGCAGCGAAAAGACACCCTCATTCGGGCGGTCGCTGTCGGGCAGGAACTTGCCGAGCGCGTCGGTATATTCGAACAGCGGCGTCTCGATCGGGTCGAAGCCGTAGCGCTCATAGACCTCGCGAATGGTCTCCATCATCTGGTTGGCGGCGCGGATGTCGCCGGCCTCGCGATCAACGAAGCCGCGCGGCAGGCGGGCCTTGAGTTTCTGCGGCTTCTTGTTCTTTTCGCTCATGATCACAACCGGATTTTTCGTTTCAAAATGTGCCGGTGTCTTAGAGGATCAAGCATTTGGCGGCAAGGGCGAAGGGTGGCGAAGAGTGGTTCGCGATGGTATATTGCGGCACGAAACCGAGGATCGGGCACATGAGCGAACGCGTGCTATTGGAGATGCCTGCAGAAATGCAGCGGCTCGCACTGGAATATGCGACTGAAGCAGGCATGTCCCTGAACGCCTACATTCTGGAGGCCCTGGAGCAGCGCCTCGAAGATACATACTTCCTGAAACGTGCAGAAGCCGTCATGGAGGCTCGCGAGCGTGGCGATGACAAGACCTACACTCTTGAAGAGGTCGTGAGCTCCCTTGGTCTGGACGCTTGAAATCGACGACAAGGCGCGCAAGCAACTTGCAAAGTTCGCCCCCAGAGAGGCCGCGCGCATTCTCAGCTATTTGGAGAAGCGTGTGCTGTTCCTGGACAATCCCCGCCAGCTCGGCGATGCGCTTCAAGGCTCCCGGTTCGAACATCTCTGGCGTTACAAGGTTGGCGACTACCGGATCATCTGCGATATCCAGGATCACAAACTGGTCGTACTCGTCGTCGAGATCGGCCATCGCAGCCAGATCTACCGGTAGAGCATGATCCTCGAAGCGTTGAACTATGCGGCAAGCTGGCCGCTGACGATGCCGGCGCATCGGCCCTATCTGCGCTCGTCCGTCAATCTCTGGTCGCGGGCTCATCGCTGCGCGCGACAGTGGGCGGAGCATGAGGCGCGCAGCAAGGCGGCTATCGTCGCGGCATGCGACGGATTGCGGCAGCAGCGGACAGCCGTGGTGCTCGGGTCAGGACTGTTGCGCGACGTGCCGATCGTCGAGCTTGCGAAGCGCTTCGACACCGTGGTGCTGGTCGATCTCGTGCATCTGGCCAGCACAAGAGCCTGGATTGCACTGAAGGGCCTGAAAAACATCCGGCTGATCGAGCGTGATCTTTCCGGCTTCGATTCCTTGGCCATGGGGCAGAAACCCGATCCGCTCTCCTTCCTGCGCCAGGTGCCCTATCTCGATTTCGTCGTTTCGGCCAATCTGCTGTCGCAGATCGGGATCGGCGCGAAGAAGCGGCTGGAGACGATCTCGGCCGGGACGATGCCGGGCGATGCGCTGAAGACGCTGATCTCGGCGCATCTGCACGGTCTACGCGATATCGCAGCAACGACATGCCTGTTGACGGATGTCGCCTACAGCGTGATCGACCGGGCCGGCCGGGGCCAGGAAACCGTGGATCTGCTGCATGGTGTCGAGGTACCCGCCCCCGATGCGCGCTGGGGCTCTCACTTGGACTTGGCCTCGGAATGGGACTGGCCTGTTGTGCCGTTCGGCGAGCAAAGCGCCGACCATCAGGTGGTGCACCGGGTGATTGCGCGCACATGTCGCTGAAGGCGTGCCTTGCTTTTGGCCCAATCGCGCTTACCTTGTCAGCCATGAACAGGTTCATCCGTCTCATGCTGCTGATTGCAGCCCTGGCCTATGGTGCGATGCCGATCTCCGGCGCGATTGCCATGGGTATGGGTATGGGGATCGGGATGGCGGACAATCCCGGCCAACACGAAATGTCGGCCATGACGGCAGATCCGGACTGTCCACATGCCGCCACCGCCTCCACGCCGGTGGGCAAAGCCGGTGGAGCAAAGATGCTGCCGGGTGGACATTGCGCCGCCTGCGTGACGCTGGTGCCGCAAATCGCTTTTGCCGATGCCGGAAAGTCGGCGCGGGCCGCAGAAGCGCCGCAGCTTTCGCCACGTCTTCTCTCACTCGTGCTTGCCCCCCAGGTGCCCCCTCCCCGGGCCTGATCAATGCTGTTGTGGCGGCTTGACCGCCAGACCACCATTCGATCATCCCGTCTGAGAAAAGGGAAAAACCATGCTGAAGACAATCATCGTTGCGGCGTCACTGACGCTCGCTCTCACTTCCACGTTTGCCATCGCCCAGGACCACACGATGCATCAGGACCATATGATGCCGATGGGCGATGACGGCCCGTCGTCGAAGGCCTTCCAGGCGGCCAATGACAAGATGCATGCCGACATGGCAGCGCCGCTGACCGGCGATGCCGATGTCGACTTCGTCCGCGGCATGATCCCGCATCACCAGGGCGCAATCGACATGGCCCGGATCGTCCTGGAATACGGCAAGGATGCGGACATCCGCAAGCTGGCCGAAGAGGTGATCCAGGCGCAGGAAGGCGAGATTGCCATGATGAAGGACTGGCTGTCGAAGCACGGCCAGTAGTCCACGCCGTGAAAGAGTGAAACAGCCTTGAACAATCGCAATGGCGCGGCAAAGCGCCATTGCTTTGCCGAAGTGGCAGGCTAATCTCTGGCGCATTCACATCCCGGAGGGCGCGATGTCCATTCGTCCGATCACCGTCGTCGGCTTCGACGCCGACGATACGCTTTGGCAGAACGAGCAATACTACAAGCTGACGGAAGCGCATTTTCAGAGCCTTCTGTCGGAGTTTGCCGAAGGCGACCGCGTTTCGGAACGGCTGCTGGAGGCCGAGAAACGCAACCTTTCCCACTATGGTTTCGGCATCAAGGGCTTTACCCTGTCGATGGTGGAAACCGCGCTGGAGATCACCGAGGGCCGGGTGCCGGGCACGGTGATCGGCGAAATCCTGTCGATCGGCCGCGAACTTCTCAGCCACCCGGTCGAATGCCTGCCGCATGCACGCGCGGCACTGGAGGCGCTTTCGGGCCACTATTTCCTCGTGCTGATCACCAAGGGCGACCTTTTCGACCAGGAACGCAAACTGGCGCAGTCGGGGCTCGGCGATTATTTCGACGCCGTCGAGATCGTTTCCGACAAGTCGGCGACCACCTATCGACGGATTTTTGGCAAACATGGCGAGGGACCGGAACGGTCGGTGATGATTGGAAACTCGCTTAAATCAGACATCGTGCCGGCGATTGCCGCTGGCGCCTGGGGCGTGTTCGTGCCGCATGAACTGACCTGGGTGCTCGAGCATGTCGACCGGCCGACCGAGGCACCGCGTTTTCGCGAGATCGCGCATCTGGGCGACGTTCCGTCTCTGATCGAAACGCTGGGACAGTAGGAGCGCCGATGCGAACTTTCGAGGACATCTGGTCGCTTGCCGTCGATCGCCGGGGCGAGGCCGAGGTGATGGACGGGCTTCAGCACCCAAAACCGCTTGCCGAGATTGCCGCGACGCCCGACGACCGCTTCCTGGCGACGATGACCCGTTGCATCTTCCAGTCCGGCTTCAACTGGAAGGTCGTGGATGCCATGTGGCCGGGCTTCGAGGCCGCCTTCGACGGTTTCGACATCGGAAGCTGCGCCATGCTGCATGACGAGGATTTCGAACGGCTGGTCTCCGATACGCGGATCGTCCGGCATGGGCCGAAGATCAGGGCCGTGCAGCAGAACGCCGCCTTCCTGTCGGAGATCGCTCGCGAACATGGCAGCGCCGGCGCCTTCTTTGCCGACTGGCCGGCGGACAACTATATCGGTCTTCTCGACCTGCTGCAGAAACGCGGCACCCGACTGGGCGGCAATACCGGGCAGTATTTCCTGCGCTTTTGCGGCATCGACAGTTTCATTCTGTCGCGAAGCGTCGTCAACCGGCTGATCGCCGAGGGCGTGGTTGCCAAGGCTCCGACATCGGCCAAGGACAGGGCCGCGGTGCAGGCAGCCTTCAACCGCTGGCGCGAACAGTCCGGCCGCTCCCTGACGGAGATCAGCCGCGTATTGGCGATGAGCATCGACTAGCCGTTACGGACGCACGAAAACCAGCCGCTTCTGCTCGATTGTCTCCCGGCAGCAGCAGCCTTCGATATGATCATTGACCAGACCCATGGCCTGCATGAAGGCATAGACGGTGGTCGGCCCGACAAAACTCCAGCCGCGTTTCTTCAGATCCTTGGACAAGCGTATCGAGGTCGGCGAGGTCGGGTTGGCCCTCAGCGTCGCATAATCCATGCGGGCGGGACGCTCGCACTGATCCGGCTCGAAGCTCCAGAAATAGCGGGCCAGCGAGCCGAACTCGGCCTTCAGGTCGATCGCATGGCGGGCATTGTTGATCGTCGAGACGATCTTGCCGCGATGGCGGATGATGCCGGCGTCGGCCAGGCACCGGGCAATATCGTCGTCGCCGAACAGGGCGACCTGGTGGAAATCGAAACCGGCGAAGGCTGCGCGGAAATTGTCGCGCTTGCGCAGGATGGTCAGCCAGGACAGGCCCGACTGGAAGCCTTCGAGGCAGATCTTTTCAAACAGCCGGATATCGTCGGTGACCGGATTGCCCCATTCCTCATCATGATAACGGCGGTAATCGTCCAGTCCGCCATGCCAGAAGCAGCGGGCGAGCCCGTCCTCGCCGGTGATCAATCCTGCCTCGTCCGTTGTCATGTCAGCCTTCTCCCTTGCCACCGGTGCGTCGTCTCCGGCGTTTACCATTTGTTCACGAAGTTTCCAAACGCGGCGCTAACCCTGACGAAAGGTTTACGCCGCCGAATGCATTTTCATGAACGCCTGTTTACCAATTGGCGGGGTTCGGGCTGGCACGATCCGCGTCAGCAAGGCGCATGCACTGATGCCGCCTTCTGTTGTTTTCGGTCCCATGTAGCGAGTTGTCCGATGTCGAAAAGAATGATCCTGCTGGCGCTCATTGCCAGCCTGCCGCTGGCATTCCCGGTTGCCGCCAGCGAGCGTTACCAGAACCGTCCGCCGGTCATCGTCAGTCCCGACCTGTCGGCCCCATGGGTGATGCAGCTGGGTGGCGTGCCACAGCAGCGGCAGCGGGTGGTCGCGCCGGCCCAGCGCCGGGCTACACCCGTCTATCAACGCCAGGTCCTGCAGCAGCAGCGCCCAGTGCAGCAGCGACAGCTACGCCAGCAGCGCCGCACCCTGTTCGACCAGCCGGGCGCCGTTTCGCGGCAGCCCGTGGTGCAGCAGGCGGCCATGCGCCCGAACAAGCCGGTCAAGACCCAGATCGACCCGATCTTCCTGCCGCAGATGGTCGCCTACGAGACCGAGCACAAGCCGGGCACGATCGTCATCGATACCAACAACCGCTTCCTCTACCTCGTGATGGATGGTGGCCAGGCCAAGCGCTACGGCGTCGGCGTCGGCAAGCCGGGCTTCGAATGGGCTGGAACGCACAAGGTGACACGCAAGGCCGAATGGCCGTCCTGGCATCCGCCACAGGAAATGATCAAGCGCGAAGCCGCCAAGGGCCACTATCTGCCGGCCTCGATGGAAGGCGGGCCGGAAAATCCGCTTGGTGCGCGCGCCATGTATCTCGGCTCCACCCTCTACCGGATCCACGGCACCAATGCGCCCTGGACGATCGGCAACGGGGTGTCCTCCGGCTGCATCCGCATGCGAAACGAAGACGTGACCGATCTCTATGAACGGGTGAATGTCGGCACCAAGGTTATCGTGATGTAAAACACACAGGCGGCAGGGATGCAGCCAGCAGATCAGTTAGCACTTGCTTTGGGAGGGGAGTCGGCTAGGCTCTCCTCCTATTGTTTTTCGGGGGACTATCCATGCAGACCAGCATTCGACTTCGTGCCGCTGCCGCATTACTTGCGGTCGCATTCGCCCTGCCCTTGCCGGCCGAGGCAATCAGCCTGAACCGTATCGAGACGACCAGCGACGTGACGCTGGTGGCGCAGCCGAAGCAGGTTCCGGAAAAATTCAAGCGTCGTGCCGTGCGGCTGCAGACCAACGAACAGCCGGGCACGATCATCATCGATACCAACAACAAGTTCCTCTATCTCGTCGAGGGCAAGAACCGCGCACTGCGCTACGGCGTGGGCGTCGGCCGCGAAGGTTTTGGCTGGTCGGGCGTGGTGAAGATCGGCCGCAAGGAAGAATGGCCGAGCTGGCGTCCGCCGGCCGAAATGCGCCAGCGCGAGGCGGCCAAGGGCCATATCCTGCCGATCGTGCAGGAAGGTGGCGTGGACAATCCGCTCGGCGCGCGCGCCATGTATCTCTACAAGGGCGGTCGCGACACCATCTTCCGCATCCACGGCACCAACCAGCCCTGGACCATCGGTCTCAACATGTCGTCCGGCTGCATCCGCATGATGAACAAGGATGTCGAGCACCTGTACGAACGTGCCTCGATCGGTTCCAAGGTCATCGTCGTCGGCCCCGGCAATCGTCAGGGTGATGTCAGCTTCGAAGACCGCGGCATCGATTTCCTGCGCACCGTTTTCGGCGGCTGAATTGGCAGGCAGCCAGCGTGGTGACGACACATCACGCCGGCAGCGGCAGCGTCACTTGATGGTGCAGAAAATGGGAGCCTCGTGTGAAACGATCGTTTCGCGCGGGGCTTTTGTGTCTCCGGTCAACCGGGCAACCTTCAGGGCATAGCTGCCTTTGAAGCTTTGCTCCTGATCCGAACCACGCTGGGTCAGGACAGAAAGCTCGATCTGGGCGGTCGGTTTTTTCGCCGGAAGGAAGGCGCGGATCTGGAAGCGCATTTCCTTTCCGTCCATCCAATATTGCTGCAGCATGTCGGAATTGATCTCGAACCGGCCAAGCTCGGGCGGCGCGTCCGGCCCCTTTACCGCGGCAATGCCGCGAAAATGCACCAGCTTCTTTGGATCTTTCTTGCTGAAGCCGCTTTCCAGCGACATGTTCAACACCGCGTCCGACGTGGCGCAATAGATACGCCCAGCGGCATATGCCGGACCCGAAACCGCGACCAGGACCGCCAAGGCGAGAGAGGCCACCAATTTTAACATGCTTCCTCCTTGGGACTACACCGTCCCAAGCTCAGCATAACAGCAAGCACTTAATAATTTACGCCCGAGCCGGCTAACGGACGTCGAGAGCGCTCGGTTTTTCGCCACCATAGGCCCAGTCGAGCAGTTCGACCGTGTGCACGATCGGAATGCCGGTGGCCGAGCCGATCTGGGTCATACAACCGATATTGCCGGCTGCGATCAGGTCCGGCTTCGTCGATTCAATGTTCCTGACCTTGCGGGCCTTCAGCCTGGCGGAAATATCGGGCTGCATGATGTTGTAGGTGCCAGCCGAGCCGCAGCAAAGATGGCCTTCGGGCGGGTCCTTTACCGTGAAGCCAGCCGCCTTCAGCAGTTGCTTCGGCGCCATTGTCACCTTCTGGCCATGCTGCAGCGAGCAGGCCGAATGATAGGCAACGGTCAGGCCCTTCGGTTCGCAAGCCGGCAGGTCGAGGCTGGCAAGATACTCTGTGACGTCTTTCGCCAGGGCCGAAATCTTCGCCGCCTTTTCGGCATAGGCCGGATCGAGGCGCAGCATGTGGCCATAATCCTTGATCGTGGTGCCACAGCCGGATGTGGTGATGATGATGGCATCCAGCCCGCCGGCCTCGATCTCGCGACACCAGACATCGACATTGCGGCGGGCCGAGGCAAGCGCCTGTTCTTCGCGTCCCATGTGATGCACCAGCGCACCGCAGCAGCCCTCCCCTTGCGGAACAACCACTTCGACGCCGAGCCGGGTCAGAAGACGGATGGCGGCTGCATTGATGCCGGGATCGAGTACTGGCTGGGCGCAGCCGGTCAGGATGGCGACGCGGCCACGGCGATGGGTCAACGGCGGATGCCTTGCCGGTTGTGCCAAGGGCGATGGCGCCGGCACGGACGCAGGCGCAAGCCGCAGCATGGCGGCGAACGGCTTCAGCGACGGAACGCGATCAAACAGACCAGCCAGGGGACGGCCGAGACCGGCGAGCTTCAGCGCCAGTCGGAAGCGGCCCGGATACGGCAGGACCATGGCCAGGATACCGCGCGTCAGGCGATTCACCAGCGGTCGCCTGTAGGTCTTTTCGATATGGATGCGGGCATGGTCGACCAGGTGCATGTAGTCGACACCCGACGGACAGGTCGTGGTGCAGGCTAGGCAGGACAGACAGCGGTCGATATGGGTGACGATCTCCTTGTCGGCGGCGCGGCCGTTTTCCAGCATGTCCTTGATCAGGTAGATGCGGCCGCGCGGGCTGTCGAGTTCGTTGCCGAGCGTGACATAGGTCGGACAGGTCGCCGTGCAGAAACCGCAATGCACGCATTTGCGCAGGATCGATTCCGCCTCCGCAATATGCGGATCGGCAAGCTGCTCGGCGGTGAAATTGGTCTGCACGTCGATCCTCCGAAAGAGCGGTCTCCGAGTGAACCCGGATCGCCGCTCTCCTTACTTGCTGATTAGACCCACCAACTGTCGGGTCGTTCGATCGGCTGGTTTGCCGAAACCTTCTGCAGGCCGATGACGCAGCGCACGACGATCCAGATCGCGGTGGCAAACAGCAGGATCAGGCCGAAGAAGAAGATCGTCAGAATGGAAGAGACCAGCGCATAAAGGAGACCGATCCAGAAGGTGCGGATAGCCCAGGTATAATGCGTGTCGACCCAGGCAGGCCCCTTGCCGCGGTTCATATAGGCGATCACCAGGCCGATGATGCCGCTGATGCCGACGACAAAGCTGACGAGATAGAGGCCGTAGACCAGTTGGGCGTTCAGCCGGCCCGGCGTGAACCAGCTCTCTGTCGATGAAGGGGTCGGCACTTGCGAATTCGGGTCGGTCATAGCGAAGCTCCTGGCGCCATCAAACCGGGATTGAAGATCCCGTGCGGATCGAATTTTGCCCTGATGCGCTGTGAAAGCAAGGCGACCGCCGGCGATTGCGGCTCGAAGGCCGGCGTGACGGCACGAACGGCATCCGGCGCCCGCATCAGCGTCGCATGACCGCCGCCGAGCGTGCGGATACCATGGCGCAGGATCTCGGCTTCCGGGTCCGCCTCCATGTGCATCCAGATCAGGCCACCCTGCCAGTCGTAGAAGGCATCGATGCCGGCGCGCAGGCGAAGACCGGCGACCAGTTTCCAGCCCTCCGAAGGCGGCATGGACACCCGCCAGAGCGGGCGCTGCGATCCATCGGCGTAAGGAGCAACATCGCGGATCTCGTGCCAGAGTGTCGTCGTCTGTTCGACCGGCAGCCTCGAGACCGGACCATGGGCTGCCATGGCAGCCAGCAGTGTCTCGGCGCGTACGGCAACGGAGGCGGCGAGCCCTTCCAGCCGTAGCACGGTGGCAGCCCCTTCCGGCAGAACGCCGCCGATGAAGCGGCCGGCCACACTTTCGGGAAGATGCGCGGCACCCGAGACTTCGACCGGCAGTGCCATGGCCGCCGCCATGGCCCGGACAGCGGCCTCGTCTTCGAGACCGGACAGAACGATGGTCACAGCCGTCTTCGGTGTCGGCAGCACCTTGAAGGTGACTTCGGTAAGAAAACCCAACGTACCATGGGAGCCGGCGAGAAGCTTGACCAGATCGAGCCCGGTGACATTTTTCATTACCTTGCCGCCTGCCTTGATGACCTCGCCGCGTCCATTGACGAAACGCACGCCGAGCAGATGGTCGCGGGCAGCACCCAAAGTGAAGCGGCGCGGGCCGGAGGCATTGCTGGCAAACAGGCCGCCGAGCGTCGGCTCACCAGCGGTCCCCATCAAACCGCGATGGTCAATCGGCTCGAAGGCCATGCCCTGGCCGTTTTCCGCCAGTGCTGCCTCGATCTCGGCGACCGGCGTGCCGGCACGGGCGGTAATCACCATTTCCGCAGGGTTGTAGGCGGTGATGCCGGTAAGATTGGTGGCGCTCAGGGATACTGCGCCCGTCACCGGATTGCCGAAGCCGGCACGGGTGCCGCCACCGGATATCCGCAGTGGCTGACCATGTCCGGCATGGTCGCGGACAATGTCGGCCGCTTCGGTTTCGGTTGTCGGGGTCAGCATGGCATGGGCTTTCGAGCAAAGCGACGTGTGATTGGCTTTCGGGCCTCGCGGGTGTGAATACCCCCCTCTGCCCTGCCGGGCATCTCCCCCACAAGGAGGGAGATCGGCAAGACGCGGAACCTTCGCCAATCTGATCCGAAGGAGAACACAGCAGCTTTGTCGGCAGGTACAACTGACGGGGCGACATTATCTTCTGGTCGCAGGGTGCCGGGAGGCGGTTCTATCGATCTCCCCCCTTGTGGGGGAGATGCCCGGCAGGGCAGAGAGGGGTGCACCATCGAAGCCACCATCACGACCTGCCCTCCAGCGGAAAGACCTTGGAGGGATTGAGGATCCAGGCCGCGTCAAACGCGGCGCGCACCGCCATCTGCTGGGCGAGATCAACCTCGGCAAACTGATGGCGCATCAGGTCGCGCTTCTCGATGCCGACACCATGTTCGCCGGTCAAGCAGCCGCCGGCATCGACGCAGAGTTTCAGGATTTCCATGCCTGCGGCTTCGGCCTTGGCGGCATCCTCGGGGTCGTTGATATTGTAGAGGATCAGCGGGTGCATGTTGCCGTCACCGGCATGAAAGACATTGGCGACGCGCAGGCCGTAATGCGCGATGATCTCTGAGGTCTTGCGCAGCACATAGGCGAGCTGGCTGAGCGGCACAGTGCCGTCCATGCAGATGTAGTCGGCGATGCGACCGGTGGCGCCGAAGGCGGATTTGCGGCCTTTCCAGATCAACGCGGCTTCGGTGGCGGATTGGCATTCACGCACCGTCTTGACGCCGTGGCGCCTGGCGATCTCGACGATGGAGGCCAGCATCGCATCCATCTCCGCTTCCGAACCTTCGACCTCGACGATCAGCAGCGCTTCGACATCGAGCGGATAACCGGCCTTGGCAAAGGCCTCGCAGATCTCGATCGCCGGCTTGTCCATGAATTCGATCGCGACCGGCACGATGCCGGCGCCGATGACATCGGCGACGCAGGTGCCGGCAGCTTCCGCGCTGTCGAAGCCGAACAGCACCGGGCGCGCGCCTTCGGGCTTGGCGAGCAGGCGCACGGTCGCTTCGGTGACAATGCCGAGCTGGCCCTCCGAGCCGCAGATGAGGCCGAGCAGGTCATAACCTTCTGCATCGAGATGTTTGCCACCGAGATCGATCACCGTGCCATCGACCAGCACCAGTTTGACGCCGAGCAGGTTATTGGTGGTGACGCCGTATTTCAGACAGTGGGCGCCGCCGGAATTCATCGCGATATTGCCGCCGATGGTGCAGGCAAGCTGCGAACTCGGATCGGGCGCATAAAAGAAGCCATCGGCACCGACGGCTTCGGAAATGTTGAGATTGGTGACGCCGGCCTGCACGGTCGCCGTGCGGTTGGCAAAGTCGATGTCGAGGATGCGGCTCATGGCCGACAGGCCGAGCACCACCGCATCCTCCTGCGGGATCGCGCCGCCGGACAGCGAAGTGCCTGCGCCGCGCGGAACGACCGGTATGGTATAGCGATGACAGTATTTCATCACGGCTGCGACCTGGGCCGTGGTTTCCGGCAGGACGACCGCGAGAGGTCGGCGGCGATAGGCGATGAAGCCATCGGTCTCGAAGGGCACAAGCGCGTTGGGCTCATGCACCAATCGTCCGGCGGGCACAAGCTCGGCGAGATCGGCGAGGATTTCGGCGCGACGCGACAGGATGGCGGCCTGCGGCGGCAAAAAGGCGATGGCTTCGGACATCTGTTCTCCCCCTTCCTCTCACCCTAGACGGGGACGACCGGATGCTCAACCACAGTCAATCCGATCAACTGGTATAAATTTCTTACCACTTTGAATGCCATACAGCAAATGCTATGCACTTATGACAAATCAGGAAAAAGTAGCATTCATTCATGACCAATCTTGGCGACCTTGAAGTCTTCGTTCGCGTGATTGCGGCGGGAAGCATGTCCACAGCCGCGCGCGATCTGGGCCTGTCGCCCGCCGTGGTGTCGAAACGCATCAAGCGGCTGGAGGACAAGCTCGGCACCCGGCTCCTGCAGCGCACGACGCGGCAGATTTCCTTGACGGAGGCGGGCCAGGGGTTTCACCAGCGGGTCCTGACGATCCTTGGCGGGCTGGAAGAGGCGGAGGCCTTTGCTTCCGGCCGTTCCTCGGAGGTCAATGGCACGCTGAAGATCTCGGCGCCGACGTCGTTCGGCCGCATGCATATCGCGCCGCACCTGAAGCCCTTCATGCAGACGCATCCCGATCTGGAAATCAATCTGGTGCTCTCCGACGAGTTCACCGACATTGTCGGCAGCGGATTCGACCTGGCGATCCGCATTGCCGAGCTGAACGACAGTTCGCTGGTGGCACGCAAGCTCGCGCCGGTGCGCCGTGTTCTCTGCGCCTCGCCGGACTATCTCGCCGCGCATGGCGAACCGGCGGCGCTGGAAGATCTCAAACGCCATCGCTGCCTGCCGGCGCACAATCACGAAGCCTGGCGGCTCGAGGGGCCGACCGGCCCCGTGACGCTGCGCCCGGAAGGCATGCTGACCACCAATTCGAGCGAGGTGATCCGCGAGGCGGTGATCGCCGGGCTCGGCATCGCCCTGCGCTCGACCTGGGATATAGGCCTGGAACTCAAGTCCGGAAAACTGGTGCAGGTGCTGCCGACTTATGAAAGCTCGCGCAACGTGGCGCTGTCGGCGGTCTATCCGAGCCGGCAGTTCCTGCCGGCCAAGGTGCGGCTGTTCATCGACTACGTGGCAGAGCTCTACGGACCGCACCCCTACTGGGATCGGTAAGCATTCGCCTACCAAGAAGGCACACACCAACAGCCGTCCGGCCTACGGCCAGATCCCCGGAACCGCACTCCAGAAGCCATGTTTCTTCGGATGGTTGCGGCGCAGGTCGTCGACGAAATCCTCGTGATCCTTGAGCCTTGCATCGTCCGGCAGATGCGGCGCGATCCGGCCAAGCTCGACAAGGTAGCGGGCGGCATTCGGATAGGCGATACCGATGCCGCGGCGCAGGATATCTGATATCAGCGTGCGATAGAGGACCGTTGCCGCCAGCGGCTGCTGATCTGCCAAGGCTTCCGCCGCCGGCGCCAGATCCTCGAAATAGCGGCCTTCCCAGCGATCATCGTGGCGCAACACATGGGCGGCCGCACGATCGAGCTTGGGCCAGGTGACGAAGAACTCCAGCGCGGCGTAGATGTCGCTGGCATTCTCGACCACGGCAAAGGCCCGATCGATCTCGTCGAATTCGGCGAAATCATCGAGCTTGGACAGATAAAGCTTGAGGACAGTTGGATCGAAGGTCTCGGAAAACTCGCGCCAACGCAGAGCCTGGGCATCCTCGCGGCGCTTCAGCCGTTCGAGGATTTCCGCCTCGAGCAAGCGGCGTTCGCGGGCGCCGTATTCCGGACCGACCGAGACAAGCTCACCCCTGAACGGCAAAAGCCGCAGGCCGCTCGGGCGTTGCTGTACCCATTCCAGTGCGTCCTGAAAACGGCCGGCGGCATGCAGGAGTGCGGCCATGGCCAGCGTGTCGCGACGGTTTTCCGGCTTGGTGTTTTCGAGCTTCAGCAATGTGTCGAGGTCGCCCTGATGCAGGGCAAGCGCCTGCAGGAGATCCAGCGCCCCGAGTTTCAGGGGTTCCTTGGGCAGGACTTCGTTCAGCAGCGCCTTCCAGGTGTCGGCAGCCGGCTTGCCGAGAACGCCGGTGAGCGTCGAGAGGAAGCCGGTGTGTTCGCCGTAGCGATCGCGCAGCCGCAGCTTTTCGATCTGCGGCACCAGCAGCACCTGTTCTTCCGGCGCGATCGTTGCGATCAATTCGGCGGCTGCGATCTCGGTATCGTCGAACACCTTCCACAGCCGGGCATTGTCCGACACTAGCCGCGCCGAGATCGGGAAGCGCAGCGCGAGAAACCGCAGGATGCGCTCGGCAGCGCCGGCCGGGTCGGCAGCGCCGAGCTCGGAGAGGATGTTGCGCGACAGACCGGCGAATTCGACCGCCATATCCTTGGCGCGGGCATTGTTGATACGAGTCGTCGCCTGATCATAAGCATCGAGGCGCTTGTCGAGCAGGCGGGCCATTTCGTGCGGGCCGGTCTCGCCGGCCAGTGCCGTCAGCAGCCGCGCCTTCAGCGCCTTGTTGGCCGTCGCCTCCTCAAGCAGGATCTCGACCAGCTTGTCGAGACCAAGGCCGGACAGGCCCTTCTTGTCGAGTTTTGCGCGTATCTGCCTTGCCATATAGTCCGCTTACATCATTCCTGCTGTTGCCACCTATATCGGCTGCCCGGCAAGGACGGGCAAGTAATTTTCGTCTTCGCGATGCCATCGAACCGAAACCAGCCGATCTGGCCCGTTTCAAGCTTGGCGAATATCGGTCCGCCCGGTGGCCAATCCCTGAGGCGCCTGCTAGAGAGCAGCCAACGCACACACCCTTGCCAGTCGGTTTCCCATGTTCCTGTCCGAACTTCTCGCGCTTGGCGCTGCCACCTGCATTGCCATGAGCGGCATGCTGATCAACGAGTTGAACGGCAAGGTCGGACTTTTCCGCCTGGCACTGTGGCAGATGACAGCGGCCGTGATCATGACCGGCACGGTATCGGTTATTCTCGGCGGCTGGCGCCATGTCGAGGCATGGCATGTCGGTTATCTCGCCGCCTCCAGCCTGTTTGGCATCATGATCGCCAGCACGACCTATTTTGCGGCGATCTATGCCGCCGGCGCGCGGGTAACGGCCCTGCTGTTTTCGCTGACCTCGCCCTTTGCACTTCTGCTCGGCTATCTTGTGCTCGGTGAAACGATCAGTCTCAGACAGAGTGGCGGGGTGGCGCTGGTGCTGGCCGGGATCGTGCTCGCTGTCGGACTGCCGGGAAAGCCGGGGATCCACGCAAAACATCCCGTGAAGCCCGGGGGAAACGTGCCATGGCGCGGCGTGGTGCTCGGAATCATCACGGCGCTTGGCCAGGCACTGGGCAGCCTGTGTGCCCGCCCGGCCATGGCGGCGGGCGTCGAGCCGTTCACGGCGATGGCCATCCGTTCCGGCCTCGCTGCCCTGTTCTTCATCGTCATTGCACTGCTGCCAATCGCGGCCCTGAAGGACCGGCAGAGTTTCGCTTGGCGCCATCTCGGACTTGGCGTCGCGGCCTCGTTTTTCGGCACAGGGCTTGGCATGTCGCTGCTGATGGCGGCGCTGGCACAAGGCAATGTCGGCATCGTCTCGACTCTGTCGTCGATGACGCCGGTCGTCATCCTGCCGATGCTGTGGGTGCGCACCGGAAAGCCTCCTGCCGCCACGGCCTGGATCGGCGCAGCCCTGGCGGTGATCGGAACAGCGCTGATCAGCCTTTGACGGGCTGGGCGCAGAGACAGGCTTTCAATGCCCGTCTTCGTGGCTCTTCCTGATCCGCCGCACCACCCACCAGACACCGAGGACTGCAAACGGTACGGACACGCCGGTGATCACCGCCGGATCGACCGGCAGGATGTCGTGGCTGATGGCCTTTGCCGCATAGCCGATCAGGCCGACGACATAATAGGAAATGGCGGCAACCGAGAGGCCTTCGACCGTCTGCTGCAGGCGCAATTGCATCTCTGCGCGGCGGTTCATCGTGGTCAGCAGATCGGAATTCTGCCGCTCCAGTTCGACATCGATCCAGGATCGCACCAGTCCCGTGGCCCGCGACAGCTTGCGCGACAGGTTGGCCTGGCGTTCCTCGATCGACTGGCAGGTGCGCATGGCGGGCGCCAGACGTCGTTCCAGGAAGGAGCCAAGCGTCTCGTGACCCGGCACCGGCGTCTCGTCGAGTGTCTTGATGCGCTCGCGCACGATGCCGTCATAGGCGCGGCTGGCGCCGAAGCGATAGAGGCTGAGCGCGGCATTGGCCTCGAGTTCGGCGGCAAGGCGGGTGATCTCGGCCAGCATCTCGTCGGATTCTTCGCGTGCATGGGCTTTCATGCGCTGGGTCACGGCGGTCAGGCCATCCTCGATGCGGCGGATTTCCGGCGACAGCGTCTGAGCAAGCGGCAGGCCGAGCATGGCCGTCGTGCGATAGGTCTCGATGTCGAGCAGGCGCTGCACCAGCGCGCCGCGGCCGGCTTCGGTCATACCGCGATCGATGACGAGGATCTGGGTGAGACCATTTCCGTCCTGGCGAAAGTCGGTCAGCACCGCCGCCTGGCCGTTCTTCAGCTCGCTGTAACAGAGGCTGGCGGGATCGAACGCCGCCTTGGCTTCGGCGATTTCCGGGCCGTCCGGGCGCAGTTCCAGTCTTATGCCGGAAATCAGCGGACCCGGCGCGGTAAAGCCATCGCCGAAAGGATGGATCGAGACGTCGCCACCGAATTTTTCCGGCACCGGACCATCCCAGAACCAGGTGGAAAATTCGGTGTGACGCTCCCAGCGCAGCGTGCCCTGCCCCCAGGCCAGCTGGTGATGGCGGGCCTGGCGTTCCGGTGGCGCGATGCCGCGCCCGCGTGACAGTTCGGCGATCGCGGCATGATGCACGAGCGCGCCACCATCCGTCATGAAAGCGAGCTGGAAGATCACCCGGCCGGATTTGACCAGCGCATAGGGACGCGCATGGATCTCGCCGAGCGCCAAGGCCCGGTCCGGAGCCAGCGGAAATGCAAAATCACCCTTCGCCACTCATCCGTCTCCCCTTGCGTCATCCCAAGACGTAGCAGCGGGAGGGACATCCGGCAAAGGCCCAATCGTCACAGCGCCCGCAAGCAATGGACAAGTGTCGCGT
The DNA here is from genome assembly GCF_902706095.1 of Rhizobium sp. 18065. Lineage (GTDB taxonomy): Bacteria > Pseudomonadota > Alphaproteobacteria > Rhizobiales > Rhizobiaceae > Allorhizobium. Next base: position 812,040 of record NZ_CACSJP010000001.1, on the reverse strand, counting down.
TTCCGCCACGAACAAAGTGGATCGATAATTTGACCAATTGCGCCGCCGCTTGATAAAACGCGCAAAAGGAGACGCGGATGAGCGACAAGGATGACGGGCTGTTCGCCGGGGTAAGCCATAGCCGCACAGCCGACGAAGTGGTGCACCAGCTGGAATTGTTGATCCTCGACGGCGTGCTGCGCGATGGCGACAGGCTGCCCGGCGAGCGCGACCTTGCGCAATCGCTCGACGTCTCCCGGCCGATCCTGCGCGAGGCGCTGAAAGAACTGGAAGCGCGCGGCCTGCTGGTCAGTCACCACGGTGGCGGCACCTTCGTTGCCGATATCATCGGCCAGGTGTTTTCCAAGCCGATCACCGACCTGATCTCGCGGCATGCGCGGGCGACCCGCGACTATCTGGAATACCGGCGTGAACTGGAAGGGCTGACGGCGGAGCTTGCCGCCAGACGGGCGACAGAGGCCGACAAGGCGCTGTTGTCGCGGATCATCGACGACATGCGCCGGGCCCATCAGATCGGCCAACCCGAAGGTGAGCTTGCCGCCGATGTCGAATTCCACAACGCGATTGGCGAAGCGGCGCACAACGTCATCCTGCTGCACACGATGCGCGCCTGCTACCGGCTGCTGTCCGAAGGCATCCTCTTCAACCGCCGGGCCGTTTTCTCGCTGGCCAATGCCCGCGAACGGCTTCTCGAGCAACATATCGCCATCCATGACGCCATTCTTGCCGGCGATGCAGCCCTGGCCAAGCAGGCGGCGCAGGCGCATATCGACTTCGTCATGCAGGCGGCAGCCGAGACGGCACGGTCGGACGAGTGGAGCCGGGTTTCGAAGCTGCGCATGATCCGCCGCGAGGGCCAGCCCACGTCCGGCCGCAGCCAGCGCACCGGTGTTCTGCCCAAGCCGGAAAACGATTGATCCTCCGTCAGATGCCAAGGCCTATGAGTTGGCGGGCAACCGGTTTGCCGCTGTCAGCAGCCAAACCGACATGAGTTTTTTGTTGCTCATTTCAGCATCTTAACCCATAAAATTCAGACGCAAGCGCCATTTTCTGAAATTTTAATCTCACAACTTGGAACTTTTGCGTATGATGCGCGTTGTCTATCCGCTTCATACGAACAGATTTTCAAGTGGGGACCATGACAAAACATATCGACCCGCAGGAGACGCCGCGTATCGCGCTGGTTTCCACCCATGGCTATGTGGCCGCTCACCCACCCCTTGGCGCAGCCGATACCGGCGGACAGGTGGTCTATGTTCTGGAACTGGCCAAGAAGCTCGCGCAGCTCGGCCATCAGGTGGACATCTACACACGCCGCTTCGAGGATCAGCCGGAAATCGACGTTGTCGACGATAATGTGCGCGTGGTGCGCATCCCCTGCGGCGGCCGCGATTTCATTCCGAAGGAATATCTCCATCGCCATCTGAACGAATGGAACGAGAAGGCGCTACGCTACATCAAGCGCGAGGGGCTGTCCTATCTGTTCATCAACAGCCACTACTGGGACGCCGGCGTTGCCGGCCAGCGCCTGTCGGAGGCATTGGGCGTTCCGCACATTCACACGCCGCATTCGCTCGGCATGTGGAAGAAGCGGCAGATGGAGACCGACTATCCGGAGCGGGCCGACAAGTTCGAGACCGAATTCAACTTCAAGGAACGCATCCAGCACGAATTGATCGTCTATCGCAGCTGCCAGCTGGTCGTGGCGACGACGCCGATCCAGCTCGACATGCTGACGCAGGACTACGGCGTGGCCCGCAACCGGGTGCACATGATCCCGCCTGGCTATGACGACAACCGCTTCTATCCGGTCTCCAACGCGTCGCGGCAAATGGTTCGCAACCGGCTCGGTTTCGAGGGCACGGTGGTGCTGGCGCTAGGCCGGCTGGCGACCAACAAGGGTTATGACCTGTTGATCGACGGGTTTTCCGTCATGGCGAGCCGCATTCCCGATGCGCGGCTCTATCTGGCACTCGGCGGCGAGAACCTTGATCCGCAGGAACAGAAGATCCTCGATGAGCTGCATGCCAAGGTCAAGCAATACGGACTGGAAGACCGTGTCGACTTTTCCGGCTTCATCGCCGACGACGATCTGCCGGATTATTACCGGGCGGCCGACATGTTCGTGCTGTCGAGCCGCTACGAGCCGTTCGGCATGACCGCGATCGAGGCGATGGCGAGCGGAACGCCGACGGTGATTACCGTGCATGGCGGGCTGTTCCGCGCCGTGAGTTATGGACGCCATGCGCTGTTTGCCGATCCCTTCGATAAGGAGGATCTCGGCATCACGATGATGAAGCCGTTCAAGCATCCGCGACTCTATGACCGCCTGTCGCGCATGGGCGCACACAAGGCACGCAGCCTGTTCACCTGGACGGGCATTGCCCAGCAGCTGGTGGCGCTGGTCGAGGGTCGGCCCGTGGCACAAGCATTGGAAGAAAGTGACTGGGCTGAACCATGGAACGACGGCGATTGAAACCGATCCGGCTTTTTTCATCCGATCTTGACGGGACACTTGCCGGCGACTGCCGGTCGACGCTGGAATTTGCCAGGCTGTGGGACGCGCTCGACCCACAGAGCCGCCCGCTGCTCGTCTATAACAGCGGGCGCCTGGTCGATGACATCATCGAATTCACCGCGGAAGAAGGGCTGCCAACCGCAGACTTCATCATCGGCGGCGTCGGCACCATGATGCATGCGGCACAGGACGAAACGCTTGCGCCGCACTATACCGGTGCCCTTGGTCGCGACTTCGATACCGAGCAGATCGAAGCGTTGTTTTCAGGCCTCGATACGATCAGCCGCCAGCCGGAGCGTTTCCAGCATGGGCTGAAATCGAGCTGGTTCCTGCACGATGCGACGACCGAGATGCTGGTGGAGCTGGAACAACTGTTGTTGAGTGCAGGTCATTCGGCGCGGGTGGTCTATTCAAGCAACCGCGATCTCGACATTATCCCTGCTTTGGCCGACAAGGGGCAGGCTTTGACCTGGCTTTGCCAAAGGCTCTCGATCGGACTGGACGAGGTCGTCGTTGCCGGCGATACTGGCAATGATCGCGCCATGTTCGAGTTGCCGTCCGTGCGCGGCATCATGCCGGGTAATGCGCTTGGCGAACTCGCAAGCCTCGCGAAGGCCAATCAGGATATCGTCCTGACACAAGGTCGCTGCGCCGCCGGCGTGATCGAAGGCTTGCGCCATTGGCAGGTGCTTTGACCGCGCCGGTCTGCGACAACGTCTGGCTGGGCTTGCATGCAAACAACCAAACTTAGTCCATTGCGCCATGACATGTCGCTTGACGGTGACCTCGTCTGGTCTGCAGCTGTTAGCAGAACGAATCTGTGTATTGACCTGTTGCTTTTGCTGCCACGTCTTCATCTTGTCGCGTTATCGTGTCTAATTCATATTAGAAAGTTAAGGTATAGGGTTTTTGGCTATTTTGCGCCGTATGGCATCCGATCTGAAGCTCATGTTCCGCCGACCGCTCAGGCAGCAGTTCGCCGCGATATGCTATCGGCTGCGCAAGAAGAACGGTGATCTCGAAGTTCTGCTGATGACCAGCCGCGACACCGGCCGCTGGGTGATCCCGAAGGGCTGGCCGATGGAAGGCAAGAAGGCCCATGCCGTTGCCGAACGCGAGGCCTACGAGGAGGCTGGCGTCAAGGGCAAGGCATGCAAGGAGCCGATCGGCTTCTATACCTACCACAAGCGCATGGATGGTGGGCTGAAGATCCTGTGCCGGGTCCAGGTTCATGCACTTCAGGTCAAGGACATGCTTGAGGATTTTCCGGAAAAGGGCATGCGCCGGATGGAATGGGTGAACTGCCAGGAAGCGTCATCGCGCGTGCAGGAACCGGAACTGAAGATCCTGTTGCATACGTTTGAGCAGAACATGATCAACCGGGGTGCGGCGCGCAGCCGGATCAACGCCGCAGAATAGGCCAGAACAACATTCTCCGCCTTATTGAACCTCCGGCTTTTTGCGCTTACGCAAGGAGATCACATGCGCGCCTGCGTCGTCGATAGACGACGCGCGGCCCCGCATCATACCCCAATGCCTCGGATGGCAAGACATCGGGTCATTCCATCCGAAGGAAAGCAGCACATGACCAAACCCGACCTGAAACCGCCACCCAGAGCGCAGTCCAAACTGTCCAAGCCGACGTTGGACAAGGATCTCGACAAGATCACCTATGCCGAGGAGGCAGTCCAGCATCTGTCGCGGCGCGTGCTACCCTTCGGCCTTGGCCTGGTCTTTCTGGTTCTGGTCATGGCCCTGGCCGGCATCTATGTCAGCGATCGTCCCGGAGCCGTGATCATGGTCGCCGCTGCCGTTCTCGGCGGCTACATGGCGATGAATATCGGCGCCAATGACGTGACCAACAACGTCGGCGCTGCGGTGGGCGCACGGGCGATCTCGATCGGTGCAGCACTCGCGATGGCTGCCGTCTTCGAAATCGCCGGCGCCGTGATTGCCGGCGACACGGTGGTGATGACGATTTCCCGTGGCATCCTGGCTCCTGAAGCCGTCGGCAATCCACAAGACTTCGCAACCGCCATGCTTGTCGCGCTACTGGCCGCAGCTCTGTGGATCAACCTGTCCACATGGCTGAACGCACCGGTCTCGACGACACATTCCATCGTTGGCGCGGTCATGGGTGCCGGCATTGCAGCTGCCGGGATGAACTCGGTGAACTGGGGGGCGCTCGCCGGCATCACGGCAAGCTGGATCATATCGCCACTCCTGGGTGGCGGACTGGCAGCCCTGTTTCTCGCTTTCATCAAGGAATTCATCCTCTACCGGATCGACAAGATCGGCGCTGCCAAACGCTGGGTTCCGGTCCTTGTTGGCCTGATGGCCGGCGCGTTCACGCTCTACCTGACCGTCAAGGGCATCGGCCAGGTATTCGAACTCCGGCGCTTTGACTCGGTGATCGCGGGCTTCTGCGTCGGTCTTGGCTGCTGGCTCGTCGCCATTCCCCTGGTCCGCCGTCAGGCGGAAGGGCTTGAGAACCGCAATCAGTCGCTGCGCAAGCTGTTTCGCCTGCCGCTGGTGATTTCCGCCGCCCTACTCTCCTTTGCCCACGGCGCCAATGACGTTGCCAATGCCATCGGCCCGGTGGTGGCGATTTTCCAGGCGATCGGCGAAGATACCGCCATGGCGCGCATGGGGACGCCGACCTGGGTGACGCTGATCGGCGCCTTCGGCATTGCCGTCGGCCTGCTGCTCTACGGTCCGCGCCTGATCCGCCTCGTCGGCACGCAGATCACCAAGCTCAACCCGGTGCGGGCCTATTGCGTCGCGCTGTCGGCAGCAGTGACCGTCATTCTGGCCTCGTCGCTCGGCTTGCCGGTCAGTTCGACCCATATCGCCATCGGTGCCGTGTTCGGCGTCGGCCTGTACCGCGAATGGTATATCCGCAACTCGAAGCGCCGCATCGCATATCTGCGGGAGAAATTCGGCCATTGGGAAGCCGAGGATGAACAGATTGCCGAACGCGATCCGGACGAAGTCGGTCGCCGCCGTCTGGTTCGCCGTTCGTATTTCATCACCATGATCGCCGCCTGGAGCGTGACAGTGCCGTGTTCAGCCGGTCTGGCCGCACTGCTCTACGGCGCCATTTCGCTGATTTTCGGCCAAATCTGAGGGTTTTTGATGCGCGCCAACTACCGGATGCAGAGACTGTATGTCACCGCGTCACTTGCGGCTGAAACCGGCTTCGAGGCAACGCCCGAGCAGTTCAACTACTTGGCCAATGTGCTGCGCTTCGAAGAAGGCACGGATGTACTGGTCTTCAATGGCCGCGATGGCGAATGGCGTGCGACGGTCAGTTTTCCAACACGCAAGCGCATCCTGCTGACGCCCGTCGAAGAGACACGGCCACAGCCTGCCGATTGCGACCTGCACTTCCTGTTTGCACCGCTGAAGGTCGGCCGGATGGATTACCTGATCCAGAAGGCCGTCGAGATGGGGGCCGGCATGCTGCAGCCGGTGATCACCCAGCATGTGCAGGGCAAGATCGGCAATATCGAGCGGCTGCAGGCCAATGCCGTCGAGGCGGCGGAGCAATGCGGCGTCCTCGCCATTCCGACCGTCGGCCAACCGGTGAAGCTGAAAGACATGCTCGAGCGCTGGCCGTCCGAGCGACGGATCATCTATTGCGACGAGGATGCCAGCACGCAAAACCCGCTTCCAGCGCTTGCCGCCATCACCGAGCGTTCGCTGGCGCTGCTGGTCGGACCCGAGGGCGGGTTTTCGGACGAGGAACGCCAGTTGCTGCGCTCCCTGCCCTTTGTCACCGCCATTCCGCTGGGACCGCGGATCCTGCGCGCCGACACGGCAGCGGTCGCTGCCATGGCCGTGGTGCAGGCGGCGATCGGGGACTGGCGGTAGGCGGGCTCGCAAACGTCAATTTCAAGAGCACGCCGTTTCTCTTTTTTGAGCAGGCCTTGAGAGTTTTTCACTTGCACGCAGCAAATTTCCGGTCCAATCACCTGTCTCTGTGGGCCTGAGCGCCCTTGCGACAAAGCCCAACAAGGTTACCTTCATGGCTCGTGACACGACCGACGATACGCCCCTGGGCTCCATTGACGACATGGCCGCTTACATGGCTGACGGCAGCAAGCCGAAAGAGGCGTTCCGGATCGGCACCGAGCACGAAAAGTTCGCTTTCTTCCGCGCTGACAACAGCCCGGTTCCCTATTTCGGCGATGCCAGCATTTCCGCGCTGCTGAAGGGCATGCAGGCAAAGCTCGGCTGGGATCCGATCATGGACGGCGAGAACATCATCGGTCTCGGCGAACAGTCCGGAATGGGCGCAATCTCGATCGAACCCGGCGGCCAGTTCGAGCTTTCCGGCGCGCCGGTCGAAACCCTGCACCAGACATGCAAGGAATCGAACCATCATCTGGCCGTGCTGCGCGATGTCGCCGAGCCGATGGGAATCCGCTTCCTCGGCCTTGGCGGCAGCCCGAAATGGACGCTGGCCGAAACGCCGCGCATGCCGAAGCAGCGCTACGACATCATGACCCGCTACATGCCGAAGGTCGGCAGCAAGGGTCTCGACATGATGTACCGGACCTGCACGATCCAGGTGAACCTCGACTTTTCGTCGGAAGCCGACATGCGCCAGAAGATGCGCGTATCGATGAAGCTGCAATCGCTGGCGACGGCGCTGTTTGCATCTTCGCCGTTTACCGAAAGCAAGCCGAACGGACTGGTCTCGTGGCGCGGCGATATCTGGCGCGACACCGACAACCAGCGCGCCGGTGTCCTGCCTTTCACCTTCTCGAAGGATTTCTGTTTCGGCGACTATGTGCGCTGGGCGATCGAAGCGCCGATGTATTTCATCGTGCGCGACGGGCGCTATCACGATTGCACCCACGTCACCTTCCGCCAGTTCATGGATGGCGCGCTCAAGGGCGAAGTCGCGGAATGGGAGCCGACACTCGGCGACTGGACCAACCACCTCTCGACGCTGTTCCCCGATGTCCGCCTCAAGCGCTTCCTGGAAATGCGCGGCGCCGACGGCGGTCCATGGCGGCGGATCTGCGCGCTGCCGGCCTTCTGGGTCGGCCTGCTCTATGATGACGCAGCGCTTGCAGCAGCCGACGAACTGACGGCCGGCTGGACTGTCGAGGACGTGGTTCAGATGCGCGACACCGTTCCGGCACAGGGCCTGAAGGCAACCGTCGCAGGCAGGCCGCTGATGGACGTGGCGCGTGACGTTGTCGAACTGTCACGGCAGGGCCTGAAGTCGCGCGCGCGTCTCAATGGCGAAGGCCAGGACGAGAGTGTGTTCCTCGGCCCGCTGGATGAAGTGATCGCCAAGGGCACGACCCTGGCTGACGACTTGCTGTCGCTCTACAACGGCCGCTGGAACGGCCGGATCGACCCGGTTTTCGAAGAATACCAGTATTGATCGAAGGGCGCGCCACGGCCCTCCTGTCTGCAAGTCATGACTGCGTTGGCGAAACCGGTAAAAACCGGTTTGCGCAGTGTTTTTTCCGGTTATAGTGCCAAGAGCCAACTACACGTATCCGGGGAGAAAACGTCCATGCTGCCACTGTTCGACATGATGCTTCAGGCGCAGAACGGGACGGCGATGGATGCCATGGCCCGACAGTTCGGTCTTGCCCAGGAGCAGGCCGCCAAAGCCATGGCGGCACTCACACCTGCATTTGCATCGGGATTCAAGCGCAGCGCCAGCAATCCCTATGATTTCTCCACCCTGATCTCGGCGATGACGTCTGGAAATTACGCGAAGTATTTCGAGGACATGAGCTCGGCGTTCACGCCGCAGGGTGTCGCCGACGGCAATCAGGTGCTGCAGCAGCTGTTCGGCTCGAAGGAGGTGTCGCGCGCGATTGCCGCGCAGGCGGCCCAACTCACCGGCATCGGCCAGGACGTGCTCAAGCAGATGATGCCGGCTATGGCCGACACCATCATGGGCGGCCTGTTCAAGCAGACCACCGGCCAGTTTCCCGGCGTAGACGCCTTTGCGAATTCGCCGATGAACAAGATGATGCAGCAATGGCTGGAAAGCACCGGCATGCAGCCAAAGCCGCAACCGCCAGCCAATATCTTCGACAACCCGTTCACCAAGGCATTCCAGGAGATGATGGGCGGGGCGAAAAAGCCGGAAGCCGCGGCGGGTGCCGGCAATCCCTTCTTCGACAATCCGTTCGCCAAGGCCTTTCAAGACATGACGACAGCTTACGGCGCTGCAGCCGGTGGCAAGCCGGCGGAAACTGCCGCCCAGCCGGCCAAGGAGGGTTCCAAACCCGCCGCAGGCGACGACCAGGCCGGTTTCACCGCCATGATGAACTCGATGTTCGACAGCGGCCTTGAAGTGCAGAAGAGCTACCAGAAGAGCATGGAGCAGATCTTCGACAGCTATCTGACTGCCAGCAAGGGCGAGACCGATGCACCGCCGGAGAAAAAGACGTAATTTCTAGCCTGCTTGCCGTGCAGACTTGCCGTGCAGACTTGCCGCCCGGATCCAACGCACAGAACAAAAAAAGCCCGGCCTGAACTCGTTCAGGACCGGGCAAAATGCAGGGCTATTGGCTATCACCCTGCGGGGATGGGAAATGTCACTCGGCGCGCACCCCGCGCAACGAATTCTCGGACCGGCGACGCGCAACGCGCTTCAGATGCGGCGAAGGATCGTCCGCGTAGCTGACCAGATTGAGGACTTCGTGGATGTCGACACGGCTGAGGCCGAGGTCATTCAGAAGCCTGTCATCCAGTTCAATCAGGCGGTTCGCTGCACGGTGATTGCGCAGAGCAGAGCGAAGGGATCGCACATTCGCCAGCCATGTCGAAAGACGCGCGGCAAGCGTCGGCCGTGGGGTGGCAAGGTCGAGGTCGAGGATCCGATCAGTCGTGCGCATGGCAATCATCCTTCCGATTTGGCACGAGGAAAAGTGTCCTTGCCGCAGGCGCGGAAAGGTCATGAGGTTGGGGGTTGAAACTGAGCGACCGATTTCGGTCAATGCGATTTGCAAGACCGAGAATGTCGAAAGGATATTGATCAGTCCAACGAATGTTTCTAATGATAAGCATCAACAACACTTATGGATGCTCTTGTCATGTCGGCACCCCTCGATATCGATCAGCTTCAGACCTTCATCGCCATTGTCGATACCGGCAGCTTCACCAAAGCGGCCGGCCGCGTGTTCAAGACCCAGTCCGCCGTCTCGATGCAGATGCGCCGTCTGGAAGAGCGTGTCGGCAAGCAGCTTTTCATCAAGGATGGCCGCGGCAACAGGCTGTCGGTCGATGGCGACAAGCTGCTCAACTACGCGCGCCGGATCATCCGGCTGAACAGCGAGGCGATTGCCGCCTTCGACGACAACCGGCTTGAGGGCACGCTGCGCATCGGCACGCCGGACGACTATGCCGACCGCTACATGCCGGAGATCATCGGGCGCTTTGCCAAGACGCATCCGAATGTCGAGCTTTATATCGTCTGCGAACCTTCTGTCGATCTCGCCGAGAAAATGGCCAAGGGCGAACTCGACATTGCGCTGGTCACACATAATCCATTGCTGCGGCAGTCGGACGTGGTGCGCACGGAACCCCTGTGCTGGGTTGGCTCCGCCAATCACCCGCTGCGGGAAGACGCGCCTGTGCCTCTCGCCGTTGGACGTCGCGATTGCCAGTGGCGGCAGTTGGCCTGTTCAGCGCTGGATGCGGACGGTCGCGAGTACCAGATCCTGTTCACAAGCTGGTCGTCGACCGTGGTTGCAGCCGCCGTGCTTGCCGGCATGGCCGTGTCGATCCTGCCGGAATCCGCATTGCGGACAGGCATGAAAGTGCTGACGGCCAATGACGGCTTCCCGCCGCTGCCACCGGTGCAGATCGGCCTGATGAAGCGCCCCGGCCTGTCAACCTCGCTGCTGAATGCCATCACCGACCACATCACGGCATGCCTCGACAACATCACGCCGGCGCAAGTGGAGGATGACCTGGATGGAGAATCCAAGGCCTATTCACGCTTTTACCCGCGGCTGAGAGCCGGCAACATGATTCCCGGCTGGTAAGCGCTTAGCAGTGGTTAGACGGCAAAAAGCGTCGCCTTGACGAATTTCTGCCACTGGCCAAGATGAAGCTGCGCCTGTTCTTCCGGCAGTCCGGCAATGAAGCGAATGACTTCTCCGCTGGAGAGGATCTGCAACTTCAGGCTGGCGCGCATGCGCTCCTGATCCTCGGCTGGCACCAGATCTCCGAGATCGGCAAGAAAGGCCGTGATCAGTACATCATGGTTGGACGCGACCAATTGCTTCAGATCAGGGTCAGCCAATGTGGCCGACCACATCGATAGGTAGACCGGTTCCCTGGTGAACATCTCATGGAATTTTGCGAGCGCGACGACGGCACGATCGCATGCCTCCTCGCGGGTCTTCACGCCACGGAACACCGTGGTAGTGGTGTCGCTGATCGACTTGCTAAAATTATCATGCAGCGCCCGGATGATCGCCGCCTTTTCCGGGAAGAACTGGTAGAGCGAACCGATGGGTATGCCTGCCTGCACAGCAATCTCGCTCATGGTCAGGCCCGATATGCCCTTTTCCGTCAACAGGCGGATACTTGCGGCCATGATGGCTTCCAGCCGCTGGATGCTGCGTTCCTGCTGGGGCTTCTTGCGCAAACGGATGCGCGATTTTTCATTGTGGTCGATCATCGACATTCCAACCGGTGTACCCACCGGCTCCCTTTAAACTCATAGTAAGCCAATAAGCAACGCACCTGCCCAAAAGGTTAACGCAACCAATGCGACATCGACAATTGCAAAGGCAAACACAAAAAAGGTCAGCGCTGGCGGGCACTGACCTTTTTTGACATCGTCTGGCCGAGTGTGTTCGGCCATCATGACATTCTCGAATTAACAACCTGGGGTACGCCCGGCGCCTGAGCCTTCTCGAAAGAAGGCGGCAAGCGCCGGGCGGACAATCATACCAGGTCGAAGCGGTCTGCGTTCATTACCTTGGTCCAGGCCGCGACGAAGTCTGCCACGAACTTTTCCTTGTTGTCGTCCTGGGCATACACTTCGGCGTATGAGCGCAGGATCGAGTTCGAACCGAGTACGAGATCGGCGCGGGTGGCCGTGTACTTGGTCGCTCCGGTCTTGCGGTCGCGGATCTCATAGCTGTTGCTGCCGGTCGGAACCCAGGTATAGGCCATGTCCGTCAGGGTATCGAAGAAGTCGGTGGTCAGAGCGCCAACCCGGTCGGTGAACACGCCGTGTGCCGTGCCGCCGTAGTTGGTGCCGATGACACGCATGCCGCCGATGAGAACGGTCAGTTCCGGAGCGGTAAGCCCGAGCAGCTGGGCGCGGTCAAGCAACAGCTCTTCCGGGCTGACGACATAGTCGGCCTTCTGCCAGTTGCGGAAACCATCGGCGACCGGCTCGAGTACGGCGAAACCATCCACATCGGTCTGCTCGGCGGTCGCATCGCCACGGCCCGGTGCGAAGGGAACGCTGACCTCGAAGCCTGCAGCCTTTGCCGCCAGCTCGACACCGACATTGCCGGCCAGAACGATAACGTCGGCAAGGCTTGCGCCGGTTTCGGCCGCAATGCCTTCGAGCGCCGCCAGAACCTTGGCGAGGCGCACAGGCTCATTGCCTTCCCAGTCCTTCTGCGGGGCCAGGCGAATGCGGGCACCATTGGCACCGCCGCGCTTGTCGGAGCCACGGAAGGTGCGGGCGCTATCCCAGGCGGTCGCCACCATCTCGCCAGTGGACAGACCACTGTTGATGATCTTGGCCTTGACCGCGACGACGTCATAGTCGGTGCGGCCGGCCGGGATCGGATCCTGCCAGATCAGGTCTTCGGCCGGAACGTCCGGGCCGAAATAGCGGGACTTCGGGCCGACGTCGCGATGGGTCAGCTTGAACCAGGCGCGGGCGAAGACGTCCGAGAAGTGGTCCTGGTCATCCTTGAACTTCAGCGAGATCTCGCGGTAGATCGGGTCGACCCGGAGCGCCATGTCGGCATCGGTCATCATCGGGTTGTTGCGGATCGACGGATCCTCGACGTCAACCGGGCGGTCCTGTTCGGCGATCGAGATCGGCTCCCACTGGTGTGCGCCGGCGGGGCTGGTGACCAGATGCCATTCATGGCCGAACAGCATCTTGAAGAAGCCGTTGTCCCACTTGGTCGGCTCGCTGGTCCAGGCGCCTTCAAGGCCGGATACGACTGTGTCGCGGCCGATGCCACGGCCGGTGGTGTTCATCCAGCCGAGCCCCTGGGATTCAGGGCCTGCAGCTTCCGGATCTGCGCTGAGATTGGCCGCACTGCCATTGCCGTGGCATTTGCCGATCGTGTGGCCACCGGCGGTCAGCGCGACGGTTTCCTCGTCATCCATGCCCATGCGGGCAAAGGTTTCGCGCATCTGGGCAGCCGTTGCCAGCGGGTCGGACTTGCCGTTAACGCCTTCCGGGTTGACGTAGATCAGACCCATCTGCACGGCGGCCAGCGGATTGGCCAGCGTTTCCGGCTTGGTGACATCGCCATAGCGGCCGTCGCTCGGCGCGAGCCATTCCTTCTCGTCGCCCCAGAAAGTGTCCTTTTCCGGATGCCAGATGTCTTCGCGGCCGAAGGCGAAGCCGAAGGTCTTCAGCCCGGCGACGTCATAGGCCATGGTGCCGGCGAGTGCGATCAGGTCGGCCCAGGAGATCTTGTTGCCGTACTTCTTCTTGATCGGCCACAACAGGCGGCGGCCCTTGTCGGTGTTGACGTTGTCCGGCCAGGAGTTCAGCGGCGCAAAGCGCTGGTTGCCGGTGTTGGCGCCGCCACGGCCGTCGGTGACGCGGTAAGAGCCTGCAGCATGCCAGGTGACGCGCGCCATCATGCCGACATAGGAACCCCAGTCCGCCGGCCACCATTCCTGGCTGTCGAGCATCAGCGCACGCAGGTCAGCCTTCAGCGCCTCAACGTCGAGCTTCTTCAGCTCTTCGCGATAGTTGAAGCTCGGACCCAGCGGGTTGGTCTTGGCGTCGTGCTGGTGCAGGATGTCGAGGTTCAGCGCATTCGGCCACCATTCCATCACAGACTTGCCCATGGCGGTGTTGCCGCCATGCATGACCGGACATTTGCCGGTTGGTTTTGTATGTTCGTTCATATTGGCCTCCTGTTATTGCTTGTCGTGGGGCACAATCTCGCAATTGGTCCATAATTCCCAATTGTATTTGATGGTATCTTCGATAAGATAATCCTATCATGATTACCATTCGTCAGTTGCGCTATTTCGAGGCCCTCGCCACCACCCTGCATTTCGGCCGCGCCGCTGAAATGGTCCATGTCAGCCAGCCCGCGCTGTCGACACAGATCATGGAACTGGAGCGCCATCTTGGGGTCAAGCTGATCGAGCGCACGCGCGGATCGACCCTTCTGACAGCCAAAGGAGCCGAGCTTCTGGCGCATGCAAGAGCGGTGCTTTCTTCGGTAGACCGACTGGAACAGGCAGCCCGGCAAAACAGCGGCACGCTCGAGGGCCTGCTGAGGCTCGGCATCATCCCGACGGTCGCGCCCTATCTGGTGCCGCAGGTGGTGCCCTATCTGCGGCGCATGCATCCGCTGATCGAGCTGGAACTCAAGGAGGCGGTGACTGACCGTCTGTCGGCCGATCTTGCCGAAGGGCGGATCGACGCGATGATCGCAGCGCTGCCGATTGAAGCCGACAATTTTGTCGAGATACACCTGTTCACCGATCGCTTCTTCATGGCGATGGCCGAAAACGACAGCGACGTATTGCTGTCACCGCTCACCGAAACGCAGGTGGACCCGGAACGCTTGCTGCTGCTTGAAGAGGGCCATTGCCTGCGCGACCAGGCGCTGGCCGTGTGCAAGGCGGCCAACCGGCGCAGCCTGATCAATTTCGGCGCGACCTCCATGGCGACGCTGCTACAGATGGTCTCGCATGACATGGGCATGACGCTGATCCCTGAAATGGCCGTCGAGACCGAGACCAGTCGCAACCATTTGCGGATCGTGCCGTTTGCCGAACCGCAGCCGGCCCGCGAGATCGGACTGGTCTGGCGCCGCTCCAATCCGCGCCGTGCCGACATGGAGGCGCTGGCGCATGCCATCATCGCCAGCCGACGGGAGCCTTCGAAACAGGGGTTGCGGGATGGCGGCACCGCGCGGGTGCGGCCAATTGCATCCTAGAGGGTTACCGGCGAAAACGGGTCGCCTTCACTGCTCTGTCTCTTTAGTTTTTACGCAATTGCGGACGCAAAACCGGTTCCCACTTTTGCAGGAATTGCTCTATGACGCGACCGCCCGCTTGCCGTGACGTTCGCGCGCCAGGTCGAAGATCTGGATGCCGTCCTTCGGCCGGCCGCGGTTGCGCCACTTGGAATGGTTGAGCGTGTAGGTGACATCGTCGAAGCCCGCCTGCCAGTGCTCGTTGATCGAGCGGCGGGAGAACTCGACATCCATCGCGTGGGTGGCATAGGCGGCGCGGCGATGGATCAGATGCACGATCGTGACATCGTATTCCTGGCCGATGGAGCGCAGGATCTTTGCGTCTTCGTCATCGAGCAATTCCGGCGGGAGTTTTTCCAGCAGCCGCTTGGCAGCACGGCGGACCATCTGCTTTCTGGCAAAGTCGTCGGTGTTCATGCGGGTACGGCTTGAATAGCGGATCTCCTTGACCCGGCTTTCCACTTCGAACTGATCCCTCGGCATGGCGCCACGGGCGCTGAACAGGTCGACCTGAAAGATCTCGAGATCACAATCCGCCTCGTTGACCGACAGGACATGCTGCAACGGCGTGTTGGACACCAGGCCGCCGTCCCAATAGAAGTGCCCATCGATCTCGATCGGGGCAAATCCCGGCGGCAGCGCGCCCGATGCGGCGATATGGCGGGCGTCGAGCTTGGTCTTGCGGTTGTCGAAATAGGCAAAATTGCCTGACTGGACATCGACGGCACCCAGGCTCAGCCGGGTCGAGCCATCGTTCAGCAGATCAAAATCAATCAGACTGTCGAGCGTCTTCATTAGCGGGTCGGTATCATAATAGCTGATCAGGGCTGCGGGATTGGCGGCAAGCTGAAACGGGGTGTAGAGACGCGGCGAAAAGAAACCCGGTATGCCGAAAAGGGTGCCGGTCATTGCGGCAATATCGTTGTTCACCCGGCGCAGGCTGCTGTCCTGGTCGCCGAAGGCAAAAACCGGGCTGGAGGAGACCATGTCCCAGAAGGCGCGAAGATTGTCGATGCGCCTGTCGCGCGGGCTGCCGGCGATGATGGCGGAATTGATGGCACCAATGGAAATGCCGGCGAGCCAGTCCGGCTCTACCTCATGCTTGTGGAGCGCCTCATAGGCGCCTGCCTGATAGGCGCCAAGTGCCCCGCCGCCTTGAAAAACGAAAATGTGATTGCTGTCGAAATTGCGAACGGTATTGCCGGCGGTCTCGGACATGGGAGCTCGATATACGTTGTTGCAATGCAACATATATAGGGACCATCCGGGGGCAGACCAGTGCCATCCGCGCAAGGCAGCATTTCCAATTCGAACTTACCAAAACAATGCAGGAAACTGGACACGATCGTCACGCCGGGATGCAGAACCGGGAGAAGCCTTCCCAAAAGAGGTTCGACACTGCAAACAAAGGCTTGGCTAAATTGCGCTCGAACTCCTAAGCTCGCGCAACTTCTGTGTCACTGGGGATAACATGCGCCTTCAACTGCAATCGGGAACTGGTTCCCGGACTATCCTAACCCGGACGCTGCTTGCCTTCGTCATGTCTACAGCGCTGTCGATTGCGCCGGCGTTCGCAGACGAAGCCGAGGTGGACCAGCAGATCGAAAATCTGCTCGGCAATGCCGATCTCTTCAAAAGCACGATTGCCGACCTGCAGGCGCGGATCGCCAATGAAGATTCGATCGCGGTCTCGGCTTTCATCGATTACCCGATCACCGTGACGATCAACGGTCGACGCAAGACGCTTCGTCAGGCGGAAGATCTCGAGCCGCTTTACTACGATATATTCACCCCGGAGATCACCGAGGTCATCGTCAACCAGGACTACGGCAGCCTGTTCGTCAACGGCGACGGCGTCATGTTCGGAAATGGCGAAGTCTGGATGAATGCCATCTGCCTCGATGACGGCTGCAACGAGACCGAAGCCAGGATCATCACGATCCAGGCGGCCGAATAAAAAGACCCGCTGGTGACAGCGGGTCTGCAGGATCAGGTCTGTTCACCAGGATGGCAAGTTGTCGCCAATCGTCAGGCGCCAATCTTCAGGCGGCAGGCGCAGTCAGCGCTGCTGCTGCGGCGGCAGTGGCCGCAATGCCCTTCGGCGAAAATTCATTCAGCCCGAGCAGGAAGTTGATCTGCGGACGCGTCTTGACGAGGTCGTCGATCGTGTATTGTGACAGCACATCGAAGAAGGCATTCAGAGCCTTGCGCAGGGCCGAATTCAGGCCACAGCTGTCGATCAGCGGACAATCCACATCACCATCGTCTTCGAAGCATTCGGCCATCGCAAAGCTGTCTTCGGTGACACGCACGACGTCGAACAGGGTGATCTTGTCGGCAGCCCGACCGAGGCGCACGCCACCGTTGCGGCCGCGCACAGTTTCCACAAGACCGGCCTTGTTCAGAGGCTGTAGAATCTTGAACAGGAAGAGCTCAGACACACCGTAAGACCTGGCAATTTCCGGGATCCGGCTCAGGTTTTCCTTGTTCGCAGCGCAGTACATGAGCATGCGCACTGCGTAATTTGTCTGCTTTGTCAAACGCATGCATGATTCCTCAGTTTCACTTGGCCCTTATATAGCGCCTTTTGTAGTTTTGAACAATTCCAAATTACTCAAGTTCTGAACTCACGTGATCGTGAGCCTAGCCTAGCGTGATTGACAGGCGGAGGCAATTTATGAATATGACGATCAAGTAATCTAATAGGGAGGCAAAACAATGGCAAAAACCCACTTCACCCGCCTTGCGCTGAGCGCTGTTTCCGCGCTGTCGATGACGGCCGGCGCCGCGCTCGCCGATGGCGAGGTCAACATCTATTCCTACCGTCAGCCCGAGCTGATCCAGCCGCTGATGGACACGTTCACCAAGGAAACCGGCATCCAGACCAATGTGCTGTTCCTCGACAAGGGCCTGGTCGAGCGCATCGCGGCCGAAGGCGCCAATTCGCCAGCCGACCTGATCCTGACCGTCGACATTGCCCGCCTGACCGAAGCCAAGGAAGGCGGCGTGACCCAGCCGCTCAATGACGAGCGGATCAACTCCCAGATCCCGGCGCAGTACCGGGACAAGGATGGCGACTGGTTCGGCCTGACAACCCGCGGTCGTGTCGTCTATGCCTCCAAAGAACGCGTGACGGAAGACACGATCACCTATGAAGAGCTTGCCGATCCGAAGTGGAAGGGCAAGCTTTGCATGCGCGACGCGCAGCACTCCTACAATATCGGTCTGTTTGCCTCGATGGTGGCCCATCATGGCGCCGAATACACCGAAAAATGGCTGACCGGCGTCAAGCAGAACCTCGCCCGCAAGCCGGACGGCAATGACCGCAGCCAGGCCAAGGCGATCATGGCCGGCGAATGCGACATCGCGCTCGGTAATACCTATTATGTCGGCCTGATGCTGACCAACGAGAAGGATCCCGAGGAAAAGGAATGGGCTGCCGCCATCAAGGTGCTCTTCCCGAACGCGGGCGATCGCGGCACGCATGTGAACGTGTCGGGCATGGCGCTCGCCAAGAATGCGCCGAACAAGGACAATGCCATCAAGCTGATGGAATTCCTCGCTTCGGATGAAGCGCAGGGCATTTATGCCGAGAAGGTGTTCGAATATCCGGTCAGCCCGAAGGCCAAGCCTTCCGACATCGTCGTCGGCTTCGGCACGATCAAGCCCGACAGCCTGGCGCTGACCGATGTCGCCGCCAACCGCAAGGTGGCCTCCGAACTGGTCGACAAGGTCGGCCTCAACGAAGGCCCGAGCAACTAAGCTGCGGACCATGTCCAGAATGAAAAAGGGCGGCCCGTCAGGCCGCCCTTTTTTATGTGCCGGCCTTTTTTACGTGCCACTCGTGTCTCCCCTCAGGGCGACATGCCGCCGATCTCCTTCGCATAGTCTTCTATCGCCTTGCGGCGCTCGCCGGTGCCGGGATGGGTGGACAGGAACGAACTGTCATTGTCGATCGCGAATTTTTCTTCGAT
The DNA here is from genome assembly GCF_902706095.1 of Rhizobium sp. 18065. Lineage (GTDB taxonomy): Bacteria > Pseudomonadota > Alphaproteobacteria > Rhizobiales > Rhizobiaceae > Allorhizobium. The sequence goes on along the minus strand of NZ_CACSJP010000001.1, from coordinate 793,354 downwards.
CAGGCTAAAAAAGCGATTGATCGCCGCCGGGTCGCGACCGGCCTTGGTCATCAGCTCGACCGACACACGGTCAGCCTCGCTCTCGGCATCGCGCGAATAGGATAGCGCCAGCAGGGCCGCGCCATTGGTCATGATGTCTTCGCCAGCGCTGCCGATATCGCCGGCGATCAGCATGATCAGGCCGGCCGTTCCTGCCGCACGGTAGAGCTGGCGCAGCGAGTGCTCCCGTTCGACATGCCCGATTTCGTGGGCAAGCACGCCGGTGATCATGTCGAGATCGCCGGCCGCCAGTTCGACCAGTTCATCGGTGATGACCAATGAGCCATCCGGCAGGGCAAAGGCATTGGCGCCGATCGGACCACCCCGGCGGAAATTCAGTTTGTAGCTGTCGACACCGCGCGCCGAAACAGTGGCGACACTGGCAAAGGCATCGCTGATTTCGCGGCGCTTGGCCTCCGGCAAATCACTTTCGCTGAACACCGTCTTGTCGAGCGAGATCAGTGTACCGCTTGCCATCCACTGCGTGACGACGGGCGGCGTGACCAGAACGGCGACCTCGACCAGAGCCGGCACGGCAAAACGATAGATCAGCCCGGCCAACAGGAAGATTGCCAGCACGACGCCGATGAGGCGCGGATGGAAACGCTCCAGTTCATGGACGAAGCCGATGCTCTGGTGGCTGCGGAGCCAGAGGTCGACCGCATCATTGTCTTCGGTCTCGAAGAGCGACCCATCGGCAAAGGTGATGCGGCGCGGGATGCGGCCAACGCGAGCCGACACATCGACGCGCGACAGATCGTTGACCGCGACCGGATCGCGCGCTTCACCATCGAGTTTGACAAGCAGCGTCTTGCCCGTCGCCAAAAGTCCCGCCGGAGAGGCGAGACTGGAACCCGGCGGATGCCAGCGGCCGCTTGCAATGCGTATGGGGTCAGAAGCCAAAATCGAAGCCTTCGAGATCGAGATATTCCGCGGTCACGGCAGAACCGGACTGCTGGATGGAGGAGACAACCTCGCCCAGTTCTCCATCGACGACAATGCCCGAATGGGTGACGACATAGCGATGTTCGCGAACGGCGGCCCATGGTCGCATCAGGCCGAGGGTCACGACCGAGACGATCAAGTTCGACACCAGGATCCAGAAATAACGCAGCCGGCCGAGATCGGAAAACAGCTGGTGGCGGGTGTCGAGCGTCGTCGCGTTCATCACGACATTGCGCACGCCGACGCGGTAGAAGATCGCGGCGACGCCGATCAGCAGGAAGGCGGGGATCACCGCGCCATAGATCGCCATCACGATCTGGAGTGCAGGTTCATCGTCCATACCGAAGGAGGCGCCGTCAGACGTTGCGAAATAGGCGAGCAGGCCGAGGCCGGTGCCGAGTGCCATGCCGACAAGCATGATCAGGAAAGCCGGAAGCCAGACACGGTAAAGGCTGCCGATCTTCGGATCGGCGGCAAAGGGACGATCGCCATAACGCAGGTTGTTGAAGATGTAGCGGTAGAGCCAGCGGCTGGCGAAGGGCGCCAGAATGCCCAGCGAAAACAGCGCGACGACACCACCGATGATGATGGCGACGAAGGCGCCCCAGGTCTTGCCGGTAAAATCGAAGCGAATGTTGCGATAGCTGGTGACCCGCGCATTGAAGCGCAGGCTGCGCATGACGATCCAGGGCAGAAGCAGAAGCATCAGCACGCCGAGCGCGATGCCGACGAACGGCATGAATGTCAGGACGATATTGTAGAGGATGATATAGGCGAAGACGATGGAGCGGCCGATGAAGATCTGCAGGCCACGGGCGTGATATTCGAACGAATGGTCGTCGACATAGCTGTTGCCGTAGAAATAGCGATTGCGGCGGACCTTGGCCCAGGCCGAATAGATGCCGAGAGTGACGATCGTCAGAAGAACGTTGACGATCCAGATACCGAAATACTCGCCGGCGCTGCCGCGGAAATCGCCACGCTTCAGGTTGGCTGCCCGTCCGAAGACTGCTTGTTGCATGAAATGTCCCTCAAATGATCCTGGTCCAGGCGCCACCGGTCCCCCGACCGGCCCGCCCACCGCCGTTCAAACCACGGCGACAACACATTCTCAAGTGCGCGATGACACCGCCCGCGTGATGCAGTCTCCTATTGCCGACAAGAAAAGGGGGCGAGGAATACTCCCCGCCCCTTTTCAGGTTCCTGGCTGGATCGCCGCAGTTACTTCATCGTCGGCATGACGAATTCGGCACCATCCTTGATGCCGGACGGCCAGCGCGAGGTGACCGTCTTGGTGCGGGTCCAGAACTTGATCGAATCCGTGCCATGCTGGTTGAGGTCGCCGAAGGACGAGGACTTCCAGCCACCGAAGGAGTGATAGGCAAGCGGAACCGGGATCGGCACATTGATGCCGACCATGCCGATGTTGATGCGCGAAGCGAAGTCACGGGCTGCATCGCCGTCGCGGGTGTAGATCGCGACGCCGTTGCCGTATTCATGCTTCATCGGCAGGTCGAGGGCTTCCTCATAGGTTTTCGCGCGAACGACCGAGAGGACCGGCCCGAAGATCTCGGTCTTGTAGATGTCCATGTCCGGGGTGACATTGTCGAACAGGCAGCCACCGACGAAATTGCCGTTCTCATAACCCTGCAGCTTGAAATCTCGGCCGTCGACGACGAGCTTTGCGCCCGCCTCGACGCCACTGTCGATCAGGCCAAGGATCCGCTCGCGGGCTTCCTTGGTGATGACCGGGCCAAGATCGGCCTTGTCATCGGTATAGGGGCCGATGCGCAAGGATTCGACCATCGGGGTCAGCTTTTCGATCAGGCGGTTGGCGGTGTCCTCGCCGACCGGGACGGCGACCGAGATCGCCATGCAACGTTCGCCGGCCGAGCCGTAGCCGGCACCCATCAGGGCGTTGGCGGCCTGATCGAGATCGGCGTCAGGCATGATGATCATGTGGTTCTTGGCGCCGCCGAAGCACTGGGCGCGCTTGCCGTTCATCGCGGCCGTGCCATAGACATAACGGGCAATCGGGGTCGAGCCGACGAAGGAGACGGCGGAGATATCCGGATGGGTCAGGATGCCGTCGACAGCCGACTTGTCGCCGTTGACGACGTTGAGGATACCGGCCGGAAGGCCTGCCTCGATCATCAGTTCGGCGAGGCGGATCGGAACGGACGGATCACGCTCGGACGGCTTCAGGATGAAGGCGTTGCCGCAGGCGATGGCGGGCGCAAACATCCACATCGGAATCATCGCCGGGAAGTTGAACGGCGTGATGCCGGCGCCGATGCCGACAGCCTGGCGAATGGAATACATGTCGATGTTCGGGCCGGCGCCTTCGGTGAATTCGCTCTTCGACAGATGCGGGATGCCAATGACGAATTCGCAGACTTCGAGACCGCGGATGATATCACCCTTGGCGTCTTCGATGGTCTTGCCGTGTTCACGCGAGAGGATCTCGGCGAGGCTGTCCATGTTGTCGTTGAGGAGTGCCACAAACTTCATGAACACGCGGGCGCGGCGCTGCGGATTGGTGGCTGCCCACTTGACCTGGGCGGCCTTGGCGTTGTCGACAGCGGCGTTCAGTTCTTCGGCACTGGCCAGCGAGACTTCGCCTTGCACTTCGCCGGTTGCCGGATTGTAGATCGGCTGCTTGCGGCCCGAGGTGCCGGCGACATGCTTGCCGCCGATGAAATGGCCTACCTGATACATGGGTGTCCTCCTGATTGTTATGGAGGCAGTATGCGCTTTGATTTTGACAAATCAACGCGATGATTTACGCACCCGTTGTGCGTAAATCGTAGCTCCTGTCCTATCACCCCCACAAGGCCGCCTCGATCAGCGCCCGATGGGCCGATATGCCAGCCATGACACCGGCGGCGCTGGCAAGGGTGGCGTTGTGCATCGGGCTCGCCGCATCACCGGCGGCAAAGACGCCGGGCACGCTGGTGCGGCCCATCTCGGCCTTGATGTGGAAACCCTGCGGTCCTTCATCCAACTCAAGCCCAAGCTGGTCGGCAAGTGGCGAGGCAATGGCAACCCTTGACTGGGCAAACAGGGCATGGACCTCGACCATGCGTCCGTCAGCAAGGCGCACACCACGGAGCCCATACCCCTCGCCCAGCAGTTCGACGACACGTTCGTTTTCCATCTTAACGCCGCGGGCCAGAAGCATCGCCACGTGCTCCTCATCAAAGGTCACGCCCGACTCGACAAACATGGTGGTCTTGCCCCAGTCCGGCAGAAGCCCGCCCTGGTGCGCGGCAAGCGGCGACGAGGCAAGGATGCCGATCGGGCCGCCACCGATCTCGAAGCCATGGCAGTAAGGGCAATGCAGGACTGTACGGCCCCAGCGTTCGGCAAGGCCCGGGATTGCCGGCAGCGTGTCCTCGACGCCGAGCGCAAGGATCATGACCGTGCTTTCGGCGACCTCATGTTCGGCCAGTACGAGACGGAAACCGCCGATGCGGCGCTCGACCTTCAGCGCCTCGTCCTGCCAAAGGGTGAATGTCGGGTAACGGGCAAGCTGGGCCAGTGCGTCGGCGCGAATGTCGGCCGGGCGGCGATTGTCCTGGCCGAGAAAGCCATGCGCGGTCGCGGCGAAGCGATTGCGCGGACGACCGGCGTCGACCATCAGCACATTTTTTCGGGCGCGCACGAGCTGCATGGCAGCGGACAGGCCGGCAAAGCTTCCGCCGACGACAATAGCATCGAATTTCATGATTGAACTCCTGTTCACGTATCTTTTCAAGTTACGTACTTTCATAAGTTACGGAAGTGCTTGCGGTCAAGTGATGTAACTCCGCTTGTTGCATAAGGTGCTTTGCGCTAACTGATACATCCAGGGCCCAGGAGGATAGACCGATGCGAGGTGACACACGGCTGTCGCGCATGCTGCATGTGCTGATCCATCTCGACCGCCATGCCGACAGCATGACATCGGAGATGATCGCCAAGATGCTCAACACCAATCCCGTCGTCGTGCGCCGGACGATGGCGGGCCTGCGCGAGCGCGGATACGTGCAGTCGGAAAAGGGCCATGGCGGCGGCTGGCGGCTGACCAGAGCACTCAACGACATTACCTTGCTCGACGTCTATGATGCGCTGGAGCGGCCGGACCTGTTCTGTCTCGTTTCCTCCTCCGACCATGCCGGTTGTCTGGTCGAGATCGCGGTCAACGAAGCGCTGGAGGATGCCAGGCGCGCGGCGGAAGAATTGCTGCTTTCGCGCTTTGCGACCATCCGGCTGTCGGACATCGCCGACGGTTTCGAAACCCGTATGGCGCTTCTCGGGCTGGACCCCGATTTGTCGGGTCCAGGGCGGTGATATGACGTTCAGAAGCGTCAAGCGGCATTCTATGGGGGAGAATTTGACATCCCCGATCGGCGACAGGCGCTTCAAATTCAACACGTCGACGCTATGAAACTGGCGTCTGTTGTGCAAAAATTGACGCAAGCACATTGATTGCCGGAACCGTGACATGATCGAAGCGCACCCTGCCCCAATCGTCAGAATGGCCGAACTGGAGATCGAAGCGGACCAGCTGGAGGCCTATCGCCCGCTGCTTGCCGAGGAGATCGAGGCTTCCGTAGCCATGGAACCGGGCGTGCTGATGCTGAATGCGGTCGCTCTCAGGGATGACCCGGCGCAGATCCGCATCCTCGAAGTCTATGCCAGTCAAAAGGACTACGAGGCACATCTGCAAACGCCGCATTTTCTCAAATACAAGAGCCTGACATCCGGAATGGTCAAGGCGCTGCGCCTTGTCGAGGTTGACCCGGTGCTCCTGCGCACCAAGATGGGCTAGGCGATGAACTGGGATGATGTGCGGATATTTCTCGCGGTGGCGCGCACCGGCCAGATCCTGGCGGCATCCCGCCGGCTTGGCCTGAACCATGCGACCCTGTCGCGCCGGCTGACGTCGCTCGAGGAAGCCTTGAAGACGCGGCTGTTCATCCGCCGCACCAATGGCTGCGAAATGACCGCCGAGGGCGAGGCATTTCTCGCCTCCGCCGAGCGCATGGAAACCGAGATGCTGGAGGTGCAGGCGCGGCTTGGGCGCACGGATGCCCGTGTCGCCGGCACGGTGCGGATCGGGGCGCCGGACGGTTTCGGCGTGTTTTTCCTGGCGTCGCGACTGGGCAAGCTGATCGAGCAGCATCCCGAACTGAAGATCCAGCTGGTGCCGGTGCCGCGGTCGTTTTCGCTGTCGCAGCGCGAGGCGGACATTGCGGTCACTCTAGAGCGACCGAACCAGGGCCGGCTGGTATCCGGGCATCTCACCGATTATACGCTGGGGCTTTATGCCAGCCGCAGCTATGTGGCGGTCCACGGCCTGCCGCAGACGACCGAAGACCTGAAACACCATCGGCGCATCGGCTATGTCGAGGACCTGATCTTTACCCAATCGCTGAACTTTACCGGCGAAGTGATGCGCGACTGGAATGCCGGCTTCGAGATCTCGTCAGCGATCGGCCAGACCGAGGCGGTGCTGGCCGGTGCGGGGATCTGCATTCTGCACAGCTATATCGCCCGCCAGCATGACACGCTCATCCGGGTGCTGCCGGAGATCAGCCTGAAACGCGCCTACTGGACCACCTATCACGAAAGCGCGCGTGACCTGGCGCGCGTGCGCGCTGTGGTGCAGTTCCTGCAGGAAGCAGTCGAGGCGGACCGGGCAATTTTCTGCTGAGATCTCAACGGCAAATCAGAACGGCCACATCCGGCGTGACCAGGCCGCCGAAATAGGCCGCATCCGGCTTCGGCGCGATCGCCGTGGTGCAATGCCCTTGATCGCCGCGCACAATCAGCGGCTGATCCGACGCGAAGCGAAAGGCGAGCGTCAGGTCGCGGTCGCGCAGCATCAGCTCCAGCCGCGCGCCATCCTGCAGCGTCGCCGTGCCGGGAATGGCAAAGGCCATGCTCAGCACGAGATGCCCGCCCTCCAACCTTGCATCAGTGGCGATGGGTGCGGCGAGCGCCACGGGCCTGCCCGCGAGATGTATTTCGGTGAAGAAGCCACGCGCCTCCAGGCTGGTCGTTATCTCGTTGGCCAGCGCTTGCGCCACCTGCGGATCCAGCGCGCCGTCGCGATCGGTATCGACGCGGGAGAGAAGCCTTGCGCTGGTCGTCGCATCGAAGGCGAGCAATTGCGCGATGCCGGTCAGCCGGCCGGCGCGGATGTCGAACAGCACACGCGCCGTGACCGCCATGTCCGGATGGGCCAATGCCGGTGCTGCGCAAAAAACACTCGCGGTTGCGAACAACAAACCCGCGACAGCGCGATGTTTCACCGGACGTTTCATTCCAGGCCCCATAGTGCCTTTCACGTTACCTTTGATGTTGCGTATCACGGGGTGCCTCCCGCCTTGTCGAGCGCCGGCAGAACCGGCTCAAATCCGGCAAGAGCACCCTCGCCTTGCAGCACGGCAAAGGGTGGCGGCGTCAGGCTCTTGTCCTTGGCAGCCAGATAGGCGCCGCCATAGAGCAGGCCGATGGCGATCATCCAGCTGGCGACGATGCGACTGCCGATTGTCAGCCATGGCGGGTCGAACCGCGCAACAGGAAACGCGATGGCGGCGATGAACCAGAGCTGCGCCAGGAGCGCTGCCGGCAGATAATGCGGCGCGGAGAGAACCGGGTCGCCAAGTCGCGTCGCGATCGCGATGGCGGCGGCCACAACAGGGATCAGCGGCAAAGCCAGATGCGGCCGTGCCGGGCGTGGCAGAACCAATGCCAATCCGGTCAGCACGCAGGCCAGCGGTCCGGTCAGGAACAGATTGGCTGCAGCCCCGGGGATCGGCGCAATCAACAGATAGACGTGTTCGCGAAAGACCAGCCCGAACAAGGCACCGGCGACCAGCAGCAGGACAGCCGCCGATCTGGTCCGGCGAGGCAGCTGGCCGATCAGCAGGCCGAGCCCGAGCAGCGGCAGCAGATGTTCAGCCGTGCACAGTCCGGCCAGAAGCCAGCTGCGGCCGGCGGCAAGATCGAGCGCCAGCGACACCAGCAGGCAGGCACCGCCGACAGCCAGCAGCACCCAGCCCGATTTTTGCGCCATCTGTAAAATCTGCCCCATTTGCGCCATTCACATCCGGGCGAACCGCATCAGGCGACGAGGAAATACAGGCCGCCAATGCCGATCAGCCCGCCGAGCGCGCGCGACAGATTGCCTTCGCGCAGGCGCTGGAAACCGAGACCGACGGCGATGCCGGCCAGATGGATCAGGCCGGTGGCGACGACGAAGCCGATGGCATAATCGGCCGGATCGGTAGCGTTGGGCAATTCCGCACCATGGGCATAACCATGGAAGACCGCAAAGACACCGATGACCAGCAGGGCGAGAATTTCCGGCGGGCGCCAGACCAGAGCGATGGCTGCGCCCAGAACGACGATCGACAGCGCGATGCCGCTTTCGACGCCCGGCAGTGGCAGACCAGCGATGCCCATGATGCCGCCAACGACCATGATCAGCGGAAAGGCGATCGGCAGCGACCATACCGAGCGGCCACCCATCTGCGCGCCCCAGAGACCGACGCAGAACATGGCGAGCAGATGATCGAGACCCGACAGCGGATGTTCGAAACCATGCAGGAAGCCGCCCGCCTCACCGGTCAGGATATGTGCCTCTGCCAGACCCGGCATGGCAACAAGGACGGCGGCTGTGGCCAGGATGGACAGGCGGGAGCGAGAAACTTGGCTCGACATCAATTCGGTCTCCAAACGGTGGAAAGACGGTGGATTAAAGCGCTTCGGTTGAAACCAGAATTACCTGCAGTGATCTATCTTCTTGTTTTTACGCAATTCGGGACACAAAACCGCGCCGCGATTTGCAGGCCTTGCTTCGGATCGCTTGGTGCCATCACAGCACAAATGCAGCTTTGAGGCAAAATCGGGACGGCGGCGGCAGCGCATCGTGGCTTCGTCACCACTATAACCGAATCGCCGATGACGGTAGAGCAAGGGGCGGATAAAAACCGTAAAGGCGCCCACCCGCCTTCGACCGGAGACAATCATGAACCGCCCGCATCGACACACGACATGCCCCTCCGTCCTGACCGGCCTGCTGCCGGCAATTCTGCTTTTTGCCCTGCCCTCTGTGGCCGAAGCGCATGTGATGGACGGGCCGCTCGGTGGCTTCGGCAGCGGCTTCGGCCATCCGCTGGCCGGTCCCGATCATTTCCTCGCCATGCTCGCCGTCGGGCTCTGGGGCGCGCAGATGGGCGGCCGTTCGGTGTGGTCGCTACCGGCGACCTTTCCGCTGATCATGTGCATCGGCGGCGTGCTCGGCATGCTCGGCCTCTTGCCGACCGAGATCGTGCAGATCGGGATCGCGGTCTCGGTGCTGGTGCTGGGCGGGGTGATCGCCGTCGAATGGAAGGCGCCGGAATGGGCAGCGCTTGTGCTCGTCTCGGTCTTCGCCGTCCTGCACGGCATTCCGCATGGCGTGCTGGTGCCGCGCGCCACCGATCCCGCGGCATTTACCGTCGGCTTCGTCGTCTCGACCGGTGTCATCCATGTGCTGGGCATCGGCATCGGCTACGGCCTGAAGCCGCTGCTTGCCGGCCGGCTGGTGCGCGGGCTTGGCGGGGTGATTGCGGCCTGCGGGCTTTGGTTTCTGCTAACCGCCTTTGTCGCATGATCCGCACGCTGGCATCGGCGCGCAATTGCTGCGCTGCACCTGCGGGTTTCAGTTGACAAAACCGCCCGGAACCGCACAAACCACGGCTTCCGGATCATGTCGCAGCATGCGGGCATGGCCAAAGGCATTGTCGAATTATCCAGCACAGGCTCCCCATGACCACAGATACCGCATTGCTCGACTTCACGATCACGCCGAATGCCCATCCGATGGCGGAAGCCGAGCGGCTGAAGGCGTTTGAAAATCTCGGCTTCGGCACGCTGTTTACCGACCATATGACCGTGATCCAGTGGGACATCGACAAGGGCTGGCATTCGGCCGAGGTCAAGGCGCGCGCGCCCTTCCAGATCGACCCGGCGGCCAGCGTTCTGCACTATGCCCAGGAAATCTTCGAGGGCATGAAGGCCTATCGCACGCCCGACGGCCGCATCACCCTGTTTCGCCCGGAAGAAAACGCCCGCCGCTTCAACAAGTCGGCCGCGCGCATGGCGATGCCTGATGTACCGGAGGAACTGTTCCTCAAGGCCGTCGAAGAGCTGGTGAAGATCGACGCCAAATGGGTGCCGGAGGGCGAAGGCAGCCTTTATCTGCGCCCGTTCATGTTTGCCAGCGAGACCTTCCTCGGCGTGCGCCCGTCGCGCCAGTATATCTTCTGCGTCATCGCCTCGCCGGTCGGCCCCTATTTCAAGGGCGGCGGCAAGCCGGTGACGCTGTGGGTCTCGGAAGACTTTACCCGCGCAGGTCCCGGCGGCACCGGGGCTGCCAAATGCGGCGGCAACTATGCCGGCAGCCTGCTGGCCCAGGCCGAAGCCACCAAGCGCGGCTGCGACCAGGTGGTCTTCCTCGATGCCGCCGAGCATCGCTGGGTGGAAGAACTGGGCGGCATGAACGTGTTCTTCGTGATGAATGACGGCAGCGTGGTCACCCCGCCGCTCGCAGGCACGATCCTGCCCGGCATCACCCGCGCCTCGATCATCAAGCTGGCGACCGAAAACGGCCTCAATGTCGTCGAGCGCCCCTATTCGTTCGAGGAATGGCAGAATGACGCGACCAGCGGCAAGCTGCGCGAAGCATTCGCCTGCGGCACGGCCGCCGTGGTCGCCGCCATCGGCACGGTCCGCCATGCCGGCGGCGAATTTGTCATCGGCAATGCCGGCACCGGCATGGAAACCGAAAAGCTGCGCAACCAGCTGACCGGCATCCAGCGCGGCACGGTCGCCGACAGCCATGGCTGGGTGAAGGACGTCACACTTGCGTAAGCGGCTGGCGGATGTGTGAGGTTTTGGGACCCCGTCATGGAAACATGGCGGGGTTTTTCGTTGGTGGTGGTATTAGGAAATATGGACTCCGGCAAACTCGATGCGGTTCAGCTTGCTGACGTAGACAACCCCTGAGAGATCGTCATGATGCGGCTAATGCTCCGTAGATTGTAGGATGCGATTTTCAGATACTGGGGTGGTTGGCTGGCTGATAGCGGGGATGGGGTTGGCGTTGAAAGGACGGTTAACTTGGTAGCGCTGCGAGATCCTGTGAGCCTCGTATGGGATCGCCGTCTTGAGGCGGACGACAAAGAACAGGTCGCGACCACCAATTCAGCTTTACAGAGACTAGCAGATGAACGGGCAATCGAAATTAATGTCTCGGGAATTTTCGCCCAGTCGAAGCTCGCCTGGAAGCTATTTCGACTTTCTCAGTCACTACAGCACCGGGTGGTTCAGTTAGCCGATGCGCTGTGTATTTGCTGGAATGGAAGCAACGACCTGGGGGCGATCCTAAGCGGACGCGCGCTAATTGAAACAGAAGCCGTCATTTCGACACTGCGACACCAAACAGAAAAAATGGTAGCGAATAAGGACGTGTCATCTCTAAATGCGACCTGCGACAAGATGACATTTTCGACACGAGATAAGGATATTTTGGCTGACAGCCCCGAACTTCAAAGCACCAATATTCTAACAGAGATCACAAGACTGGATCACAGATTGAAAGGTGTTGCAGATCACTACCACCGTCTCTCGGAACGCTGCCACCCGAATTATTTCGGCCACGTCGGGATGTTTTCCCAGCTAAACACCAAAACGCTCACTGTGAAGCTTCGCGACTCTCACCCCACTAGTGCGCGAAGTATCTTTTCCTCGTACCTCACAGTGGGCCTTTCTGAAGTCGATCTGAAAATTATCTACGAATTGGTGCCGCAGGTCGCACGGATTCAATCATCCGCCTAGGTTTACTATGGAGACCAACGCGAGACATCAGGGCTTTCAAAGGCAGTGAGCAATCCGTAAATTTCGATTTCGCGCCGCAAGCTTCAACGTCATAACCGCTGACACCATATGAATAACGGGGAAAAATGGTACGGTTGGGGGGAATTGAACCTCCGACCTCAGGTGCCACAAACCTGCGCTCTAACCAACTGAGCTACAACCGCACATGACCGCGTCGCTGACGCCGTCGAGGGGTCACATACGAGCAGACGGAATCTTTTTCAAGCCTTTTCTGCATTGTCTGTGAAAAGGACTGGGTATGCTAAAAAGGCTGGGGGATGTGAAAAGGGCCGGGCATAAGCCCGACCCTTCAGAATTATTTCAGGCGATTATCGCGCCTTATGCGTGGATCAGGCGACCTTGAAGGTCGACATGACCTTTTCAGCGGCTTCCTTGCCAGGCTTGGTCACGGTTTCGGCGACCTTCTTGGCAGTTTCCTGGATCGACTTGGCCTGTTCGACCGTCACTTCAGCCTGCTTGCGGATGAAGGAGGTCTGCAGTTCGACGAGTTCGGCAACCGACTTGACGCCGAGCAGCGCTTCCATGTGCGAGAGCGACATTTCGGCATTGGTGCGCAGCGCGTCGATGGCCTTGAGGCCGATTTCGACAGTGCCGGCCTGGGCGGTCTGCACGGTGGCTTCAACCGTCTTGGTGGCTTCTTCGGTCGCGGTCTTCAGCTTGGCGTAGGCGTCCTTCGACTGGGCTGCGCCCTTTTCGGCGAAGTCGCGGAGGCTTTCCTGCATCTTGGACGGATCGAAGGCGGTGAAAGAGAATACATCCTTGGTCATAATCGCATTTCCTCATCTGGTGGGGTTTTTGCGGACCCCTCTTTTGCACTGATATTGCTGATATAGCATCGACGATGGTGCATTGCAATATTTTTGTGCAGTGCAATATGAAATTTTCGGCTCGAACATGCTTGCGGATTAACCTTACCTTCCGAAACAAAACCGCATTGCTGGACCCCGGGGGCCTCGCTAGCTATTAAAAATCTGTTAATTTGTGCCTGAAGGCAATGGAAACGACAGGTCCGCTGATGCCAGCCCAATACCCATTCATCGATGTCGCCGTAAACGACAAGATCCGCCCGCGGCTTTCGCGCGGCGAAGCGCTGATGGTGTTTTCGCCGAAGCTGGAGCGGGTATTGTGGACCAATGGCGCCGGCGCGCGCTTCTTCGGCAGCGCCTCGATCTATGATTTTCTCGAGGAAGGGCCGAACCGCAGCGACGTGACGTTTCGCCAGATCGAGGCGGCGGCGCGGCAACTGGTCAAGACCGGCGACAGCCGCAGCCTGATGCTGCGCATCACCTCCGGCTTCCAGAAAGTGCCGGTGACGGCCGTGGCCGAACTCGTCGAGATCCGGCGCGGCGAGCCAGTCGTGCTCGTGGCGATCCCGCCAATCGGCAAGCCGGCCAGCCTCGTGGATCTGGCGCAGGAGCTGATGGCCGGCTTCGACGATCCCGATACGCATATGGCGGTGTTTGACGGCGACGGCCAGGTGGTCGCCTCGTCCGGCCAGTTCGCCGCCCTCGGCATTACCCCGCATACCGCCCGGACTTTGGTCAAGCTGACATCGGGCGAAAGCGACCGGCTGGTCAAGCGGCCGATCCCGACCGGGCGTGGCTATCTGCCGGCGGCGATCGGCAAGATCTCGGACGAGCCGGCGCTGCATCTGCTGTTTGCCGTCGAGACCATTCTCGGCCAGATGGATCCGAGCGCCGACTTTGCCGAACCTGCTGCGCCGGCAGAGGTGGTGCAGGCAGAGGTGGTGCAGGCTGCAGTGACGCAGGCTGCCGTCGTCGAAGAGACGGTGGTGGAGCATCTTACCGCTTCCGAGCCCGCCCCGGCGCAGCCGGTTGTCGCGGTCGCTCCTGTGGAAGAGCCAGCCATCGACGAACCCGTCGCGCCAGCGACTGTGGCGATTGTCGAAGACATGGCCAGCGAGGACATGGCCAGCGACGACGTGGCCAGCGACAACGTGGCCGAAGACGAGATGGCCGGCACAGAGGTATTCGAACCGGTTGAGGCGACCCCGTTGGTGGATGCAGAAATGCCAGCGGAAGACCTTGCCACGGACAAGGGCGAAGAGACCGCCCGCGCCGAGGCCATCGAGGCGCTGCCTGCGGCCACCGACACCGGCGGCTTTGCCTCGGCACCCTTCGACAGTGTGATTGCCGCGATCGGCACGATCGAGGAAATCGAGGTCTCGGCCGAGGATATTGCAGCCGACGCGCTCGGCTCGGTCGAGAGCTATGGCGATGAACTGTCGGGCGACGATGCGGCGCCGGCGGAAGCGACGACCGCTGATGATGGTGTTGGCGAAGTTATTGGCGATGCGGCATCCGACATGCCTGCCGAGGAGATCGAGGCAGAAGGTTATGCGCAGGCCGAGGCCGTCGTGGACGATCTTGGCGAGGGTGTTGCTGAGGATCAGGCAGAGCCGCTGACCGGCGACGAGGCTGCCGACATGGCAAGCGAGACGGCAAGCGACGGGGGAAGCGACACCGAAGTGCGCACCGAAGTCGACCCGGCAGACGCGCCGCCGGTCGACCTGGCGACGGAGATCGCGGCGGACGACGCGTCGCGCGAGGAGGCCGCCTTTGCGGAAGCCGTGGAAACGGCCGAGCATTCCGGGGCACTTGCGTCGAATGATAAAGTCTTCGTGCCGTCACCGGCGGATCTGCCGGGCGAGCCGATTGCGGCCGAACCGCCGCTTGTCGACAAGACCGAGCCTCAAGCCGGCGTCGCGACCGAAGACACGCTTGCGTCGCAGGACGATCCCTTCGTTTTCTCGCGAGAGCGCCGCGCCGCGCGCTTTGTCTGGAAGATCGATGCGGAGGGCCGTTTCAGCGAGGTCTCCGGCGAATTTGCCGAGGCCGTCGGTCCACATGCGGCCGATATCAACGGCGTTGCCTTTTCCGATCTCGCCGCCCTGTTCAATCTCGATCCCGACGGCAAGATCGGCGAACTGCTGAAGAAACGCGACACCTGGTCCGGCAAGACGATCTACTGGCCAGCCGAAGGTACCAGCCTGATGGTACCCGTCGATCTGGCCGCCCTGCCGACCTATACGCGCAACCGCGATTTCGACGGCTTCCGCGGCTTTGGCATCGTGCGGGTCGGCGATGCTGTCGAAGATCCGAATGCCACCGGCCTGACCTTCGTGCCGCAAGTACCCGAGGCCGCAGTCGTTGCGGATGCACCGGCGGTGTTTGCGAGCGCTGCCCCTGAAACGACCGTTGAGGAAGAGGAAGACGAGGACGAGTTCCGCGCCTACCGGTTCGCCGACGAAACGCCGGAATTTCTCGAAACGCAGGCCGAAGCGCTCGATGAGGCCCCAGCAGAATTCGTGGAAGCCGAGGCGGCGGACGACGCGGTCGAGGAACTGGCGAAAGCCGGTGAGATCGATGGCGACACGCCCGACGATCAGAATGCGGATGATCTTCCAGCGGGAGACACGGCACACGAGGCGATTGAGCCTGAGACCGATGTCGATGTCGAGGACCTGACAAAGCCGCTCAGCCTGATCCCGTCGGCTCCGTTCCGCTCCGTCGAGCCGCCGGTGCTGCGCATCATGGAGCCGGTTCGGCCCGTCGCCAGACCGGAGAAAATCGTTCAACTGGAAGAGCACCGCACGCGCAACCGTGACGGCCTTTCCCCCGGCGAGCAGGCCGCATTCCGCGAGATCGGCCGCAAGCTCGATCCGATGGGCCTGCGTGCCAAGGTCGAAGAATCGCTGAGTGAAAGCCTGCAGGCAAAGACGAGCGGCACCGCACCGGAGCCCGATGCTGCCGAAGTCCCGGCAGCGGCCACCGCAGAAATGCCGTCGAGAACAGTAACAACAACACCATCTTCGACACCGGCAGACCAATCCGATGCGCCGCGTGAAGAGCGCGCGCAGCCGGCAGCACCACTGCTTGAAGGCCTGCCGCTGAAACGTGAAAAAAGCCTGACGGCCGAGATCGTCGACCTGATGCCGGTGGCGCTGCTTGTGCATGTCGGCGACAGGCTGATCCATGCCAATCCGGAATTCTTCTCGCTGACCGGCTATGCCTCGCTGGACGAACTCGAACAATCCGGTGGCCTCGACGCGCTGATCCAGCGCCAGGATCTCGACGCCAGCGGTGACCAGGCTGGCCGGGTCGTGGCTGTGCGGGCCGACGACACGCTGGTGCCGGTCACCGCGCGGCTGCAGTCGGTACGGTTCGATGATGCAAGCGCCCTGATGCTGGCGCTGATCGTGCAGCCGGAAGCAGCCCGCCCGGCGCCTGCCCAGCCGGAAATGACGGCGGCCCAGGCCGGAGAGGCTGCTCGCCTCCGGGTCGAGGTCGAGGAAATGCGCTCGATCCTCGAGACCGCGACCGATGGCGTGGTGATCCTCGATGCCGATGGCGATATCCGCTCGATGAACCGGGCCGCCAGCGCCCTGTTCAATTTCGACGACCTGGAAACGCGCGGCAAACCGTTTGTCATGCTGTTTGCCCATGAAAGCCAGAAGTCGATCCTCGACTATCTGAGCGGCCTTGCCGGCCATGGCGTGGCGAGCGTGTTGAACGACGGTCGCGAAGTGATCGGCCGCGAGGCCTCCGGCGGCTTCCTGCCGCTGTTCATGACGATCGGCAAGCTGACCTCGTCGAACGGTTTCTGCGTGGTCATCCGCGACATCACCCAGTGGAAGCGCACGGAAGAAGAGCTGCGCAATGCCAAGCGTGCAGCCGAAACCGCCAATGCCCACAAGACCGACTTCCTCGCCCGGGTCAGCCACGAAATCCGCACACCGCTCAATGCGATCATCGGTTTTGCCGACATGATGGCCAATGAGCATTTCGGCCCGGTCGGCCATCCGCGTTACGGCGAATACGCCCATGACATCGTCCGGTCCGGCCGCCATGTGCTCGACATCGTCAACGACCTGCTCGACATTTCCAAGATCGAAGCCGGCGAAATGGATCTCGATTTCGCCGCCGTCGGCCTCAACGAGACCGTGCAGGCCGCCGTGTCGATCATCCAACCGCAGGCCAACAGCCAGCGGGTGATCATTCGCACTGCGCTTTCACAGGCCGTGCCGAGCGTCGTCGCCGACAGCCGGTCGATCAAGCAGATCGTGCTCAACATCCTCGCCAATGCCATCCGGTTTACCCCGTCCGGCGGCCAGATCATCGTCTCGACGGCATATGAAGCCAATGGCAGCGTGGCGCTGAGGATCCGCGACACGGGCATCGGCATGTCGCGGACCGAACTGGAACAGGCGATGAAGCCCTTCCGCCAGGTCTCGACAGGCAGCCCGCGCAACCGCGGCGACGGCACCGGCCTCGGCCTGCCGCTGACAAAGGCCATGGTCGACGCCAACCGCGCCAGCTTTGCCATCTCGTCTGCGCCGAACGAAGGCACGCTGGTCGAAGTGAGCTTCCCATCGCCACGGGTGCTGGCCGACTGAGACGGGCGCATCTTGCAATCGGGCGAGATCGGGGAAATACTTCGCAATCCGCGTGACTGGCGCAACAAGATGGAGCCCCATCGGGGAGCGCGGATCAACCGACCGCCGCGCGCCTGGGCAATTCCTCCGACAGAAGGACTGCGCCCATGACCCTCACCATGACCGCCACGCTGTTCAGCATTCTCGGTGCCATCGCGATCGGCGCGATGAGCCCCGGACCGAGTTTCATCCTCGTGTCACGCCTCTCCGTCGCGCGCTCTCGCCTGCACGGTCTGGCAGCCGCCATTGGCATGGGCCTGGGCGGTGCGCTTTTTGCAGCGCTTGCACTCGCGGGGCTGACCGCACTCCTGCAGCAGGTGGCCTGGCTCTATCTGACGCTCAAGGTTCTCGGTGGCGTCTATCTCGTCTATCTGGGGATCCGGATCTGGCAGGGTGCCAGCCAGCCGCTCGCCGATGTCGGAACCGGCGCCTATGACGGCCGCTCGGCCCGGCAATGCCTGGCAATCGCGTTCGCAACCCAGATCAGCAATCCGAAAACCGCCGTGGTCTATGCCAGCATTTTTGCCGCCCTGATGCCGGCGAACCCGCCTGCGGCCGTGCTGCTGATCCTGCCACCGTCGATCTTCCTCGTCGAAGCCGGCTGGTACGCTATCGTCGCGCTGGCATTTTCCGCCAAGCGCTCACAGGCCGTGTATCTGCGCTTCAAACGCTGGATCGACCGTGCAGCCGGCGCCGTCATGGGTGCGCTTGGTGTTCGGCTAATCAGCGAAAGCCTGGCCTCGGCCAAAAACTGAAGACCGGGCAAGAGGGCCGTGCCGCCGAGGTGCCCGTTTCCTTTGCGCGGCCTTTCGGCTAGAGAAAACCCAGTTTCGCTTTCGCAAGGACAGACAGATTGGCCTCTGACGCGCGCCCGGTCGCCACCCCTCGGATGAAACCCGCCCGCAGCAGGATCGGCGCCGCCACCAAGGCGGCCCTGGTCGTTGCCGCCGTCGTGTTCATGCCGATTGCCGCAATCTTCGTCATCGGCTTTTCCGGTGACGTCGAGAACTGGCAGCATATGCTGATGAACGTCGTGCCGCGCGCCGGTCTCCAGACCCTCTGGCTGCTGGTCCTGACCGGCGCAGTGACAGCACTTTTCGGCATCGGGACCGCCTGGCTGGTGGCGGCTTGCGACTTTCCTCTTCGCCGCTGGCTATCCCCGGCTCTGGTGCTGCCGCTCGCCATCCCGTCCTATCTGGCGGCCTATGCCTTCGGGGAATTCCTCGATTTTACCGGTCCGGTGCAGACGCTTTATCGCACGATCTTCGGCTTCAGGACCGCGCGGGACTACAGTTTCTTCGACGTGCGCTCGCTGGGCGGCGCGGTGCTCGTCATGTCGGCAGTCCTCTACCCGTACGTCTATCTCGCCTGCCGCTCGATGTTCCTGATGCAGGGGCGAGCCGCGGCCGACGTCGCCCGCACGCTGGGCGCCGGGCCATTGCGGGTGTTTGCCAAGGTCCAGATCCCGATGGCACGGCCGGCGATCATGATCGGCCTGACTTTGGTGATGATGGAAACGCTGAACGATATCGGGGCTGTGGAATATCTCGGCGTGCAGACGCTGACGTTTTCGATCTTCGATACCTGGCTCAACCGCGGCAGCCTGGCGGGTGCGGCGCAGATCGCCTGCGTCATGCTGATCTTCGTGGTGCTGCTGCTGCTGGTCGAGCGTCATGCGCGCAAACGCCAGCGTTTTGCCAGCCACAAGACCACGTCCGTCGTTGCCGATGCGGTGCGGCTGCGGCTTTTCGGCGCGCGAGGCTTTTTGGCCGCGCTGTTTTGCATCATCCCCATCCTGGTCGGTTTCGTCATCCCCGTTGTCGTCATGGGCGGCTTTGCGCTGCGCCGCCTCGACGGCTTCCTCGAGCCGCGGTTGATCAAGGCGCTGTGGAACTCCGCGCTGGTCTCCTCGTCTGCCGCCCTCCTAACGGTGATCCTGGCCTTCGTCTTGTCCTACGCGGCCCGCAGCGACCGCTCGCGGCTTGCGACCGGCGCCAGCCGGCTTGCCTCGCTCGGCTATGGCATCCCCGGCACCGTGCTCGGCATCGGGGTGCTGATCCCGCTTGCTGCGTTCGACAATGCGATCGACGGCTTCCTGCGCGCGCATCTTGGCATCTCGACCGGGCTCCTGTTGTCCGGCACCGGTTTTGCCATCGTCTATGCCTATACCGTGCGGTTCCTGACCATGGCGGAAGGCACCATAGACGCCGGTTTCCAGAAGCTCTCGCCGCATCTCGACATGGCGTCGCGCACGCTCGGCCGCTCCGGACTGCAAACCTTGCGCGAAGTGCTACTGCCCAACCTGAGGCCCGCGGTCCTTACCGCTGCGCTGCTGGTTTTCATCGAAACCCTGAAGGAATTGTCGGCGACGATCCTGCTCCGACCGTTCAACTTCAACACGCTGGCGACCCTCGTCTACGAGGATGCCTCGCGCGGCATGGCGCAGGACAGTTCCGTTGCCGCCCTGATCATCATCCTGGCAGGTCTGATCCCGGTGATCCTGGTCTCGCGCTCGCTCGACGCGCGCAACTGACGGTCAGGCTTCCCTCGTCCGGACATAAAAAAAGGGCGGCCAATGCCGCCCAAAAAATTGATGCTGTTGAACCGGAGATAGAAGGCTATCAACATCATGTTTTCAGACCCCGGTCAGGGTCACACCGCACAGTCATCGTGCGTCTCCAAGTTGCCCTCATCTATGCCGACTGCCTCTTAACAGATCCCTAACGGGCGGCACCCCGCCACTACCCCAGAAATAGGGGGTGCACCCCAGCCAGATGCTCCGATCCGGATCAGATGTGTCAGGTTTTCAGGTCCGGCAGGTTGGCAAAGAGATCCAGGGCCTCAGGGTTGGCCAGCGCCTCCTTGTTCTTCACCGGCCGGTTGTGCACAACTTCGCGCACGGCAAGTTCGACGATCTTGCCTGACTTGGTCCGCGGGATATCGGCCACCTGGATGATCTTTGCCGGGACATGGCGCGGTGATGCGCCGGTGCGGATCTTGGTCTTGATCTTCTTGTCCAGCGCTTCGTCAAGACGGAGCCCGGCCGCCAGCCGGACGAAGAGGATGACGCGCACGTCGTCGTCCCAGTCCTGACCGATGCAGATCGCCTCGGCGACTTCATCCAGCTGCTCGACCTGATTATAGATCTCAGCCGTACCAATGCGCACGCCGCCCGGATTGAGCGTCGCATCGGAGCGACCGTGAATGACCAGCCCGCCATGCTCGGTCCATTCGGCGAAGTCGCCATGGCACCAGATATTGTCGAAGCGGTCGAAATAGGCCGCATGATACTTGGCGCCGTCCGGATCGTTCCAGAACATCACCGGCATCGAGGGAAAGGCCTTTGTGCAGACCAGTTCGCCCTTTTCGCCGCGCACGGGTTTGCCCTCGTCATCCCAGACGTCAACGGCGAGGCCGAGGCCGGGTCCCTGGATTTCGCCACGCCAGACCGCTTTCAGCGGATTGCCGAGCACGAAGCAGGAAACGATATCGGTGCCGCCGGAGATCGAGGCAAGCTGCACATCGTCGCGAATGCCCTCGTAGACGAAGGAAAAACCCTCCGGCGACAGCGGCGAGCCGGTCGATGTCATCAGGCGCAGGCTGGACAGATCGTGGGTCGTCTTCGGGGTGAAACCGCCCTTGCGAACAGCGTCGATATATTTCGCCGACGTGCCGAAGATGGCGAACTTCTCCTCGGCGGCATAGTCGAACAGGACATTGCCGTCCGGATGGAAGGGCGAACCGTCGTAGAGGCAGAGCGTTGCGCCGCAGGCCAGGCCCGAAACCAGCCAGTTCCACATCATCCAGCCGCAGGTGGTGAAATAAAACAGCCTGTCGCCTGCAGAAAGTCCGCAATGGAAGCGCTGCTCCTTCAGGTGCTGCAGCAGCGTGCCGCCGGCGGAATGCACGATGCATTTGGGCACGCCCGTGGTTCCCGAGGAAAACAGGATGTAGAGCGGATGCGCAAACGGCAGACGAACATAGTCGATGTCCTTCACCGCATAGGGCGCGATGAACTGATCGAATGTGCGACCGTCGGCAAGGGATGCGGCCAGCGCCGGTGCATCACCGGCATAAGGCACAATCAGGACCGGCACGGCCAGCTTTTCCGACACGGCCTTAACCTTGTCGGCCACGTCCTGGCGCTTGCCATTGTACCAGTAGCCGTCACAGGCGAGGAACAGCTTCGGCTCGATCTGGCCGAAACGGTCGAGCACGCCCAGTTCGCCGAAATCCGGCGAGCAGGACGACCAGATCGCCCCGATCGAGGCCGCGGCCAGCATCAGCGCAATCGTCTCCGGCATGTTCGGCATCATGGCCGCCACGCGGTCACCTTCGGAAATGCCGAGGTCGCGCAAGGCCTGCTGCAGGCGTGACACCGTCGCGGTCAGTCGCTGCCAGCTCCAGCGCTGTGAAACCTTGTCTTCCCCCCGGAAGATCAGGGCATCGCCATCGCCGGCCCTTGCCAGCAGGTTTTCGGCAAAGTTCAGACGGGCTTCGGGAAAGAACCGTGCCTTGAGCATGACATCGCCATCGACCAGATCGATGCTGCCCTTGTCGCCCTTGACGTCGCAATAGTCCCAGAGTGCCGACCAGAACGGACCACGCTCGCTGATCGACCAGTTGTAGAATGCATCATAGTCATCAAACGGCTTGTCGCGGCGCGTGCCGCACCAGGTGATGAAATCCGTCATGGGAGCCGATGCCTTGAAGGCTTCCGACGGCGTCCAAAGGGGCATAGTATCTGTCATGCAATCCTCCTCACATGGTCGATGTGTATATCATACCGCATCGCAATATAAAGGATGGCCAGCCCTGCTGTTTGCACGGCTCCGCCAATTCCTGTATCGGGCGAGACTAGGCAATCACGGCTGGACGCGCCACCGCCTCAAGGATCTTGAATGTCCGAAATCCGGATGAGCAAAAAACTGCACAGCAGGAAAGAGCCCGGTCGGCGCCGGCGCCGGTTGCTGCGGCTCGTCATTGTGGTTTCCGCCAGCGTGATCCTGGCTTCCGTGCTGCTTCGGATCGCGGCGCCCCACCTGATCTCCAGTAGCCTGGTGCGCTCGGCGATCGGATCGGCAGTCAGCGAATGGACAGGGCATGATGTGACGATCAACGGGCCGCCCGTGATCAGCTTCTGGCCGGAACCTCGGGTGACGCTGACCGAAGTCAGCGTACACAAGCGCGAAGGCGGCAGCGACCAGTTGCTGGCAGAAATCGATGCACTGTCGGCCTCGTTCGGCTTCTACAGCGCCATTCGTGGACAACCACAATTTTCAGAATTTCGATTTGTCCATCCAAGGATCAGGATCGAGCGCGACAAGGACGGCAAGCTCGACTGGAGCAACGAAGGCAGGCTGACGGCGGCCGTACGCGACGCGCACCGCAACGATGCCGGACAGCAGGCAATCGATCCCAGCCTAGATGCCGCGGTCGACAGCGTGCAGGTGGTCGATGGCGAGGTCACGCTGGTCGACGAGGCATCAGGGCGGGAATTCGTCGTCCAGGGCCTCCAGGCGGATATCGACTGGCCAAGATTGTCCAGTGCTTTCGATGCCAAGGCATCGTTGAGCTTCGAGGGCCGTCCAGTCACCTTGCAGATCCAGACAGATTCGCCCCTGATGCTGATCGGCGGCGATGTGGCGGATGTGGTTCTCGGGGTTGATGTCAAAGGTCTCAGCGGCCGCTTCCAGGGCAAGGCGAACCTGATGAAGGCTCGGCTCGGCGACGGCAGTCTCGAGTTCAATGCGGCGGATTTCCCGGCATTTGCCGCTTTCAGCGGCCTTCGTCTTGCCGGCAGCGAGGAATGGCAAACCGCCTCACTGAAGACAAATCTCGTGACGGCCGACAATGAACTGCGATTTGAAGACCTGTCCTTCCAGATCAACGGCAATAGCGGTGACGGTTTCCTCGCGCTGACGCAGCCAGACCAGGCGCGTCCAACTGTCAACGGCACGCTTGCGCTTGACCGGCTCGACCTTGCCGGATTGCTGCGCGGTCTCGAAATCGAAGTAGACGACAAGGCGGAAGCCCGGTTGCCAGGTTTTGTCGACTGGATCGATTTCGATGTGACTGTATCGGCACGCACCGCGACACTGGCACCGTTCGAACTCACCGGTCTTGGCGCCAGCCTGATCGGCAAGGGTGACAGCCTGAAGCTGGTGATCGGCGATGCGGCATTTCTCGGAGGTTCGCTGAGCGCCCGGTTTTCCCGCCCGGACTCCGCAGCTGGCCAGGAAGCGGACCTCAGCCTGTCTCTCGAGAATATCGACGTCGAACGCCTGATGGAGGGACTGGCACTGGACGGCACCGTGCCGGCGGGTCAGGCCTCGGTCGATCTGGTGGCACGCCTGCCGAACGGCGAACCGGATGGCGGGCTCAGGCAAAGTGTTGAGACCATGTCGGGTACGCTGCGGTTTCGCGCCGATGACGGCGTGTTGCGCAATTTTGATGCTGACGGTCTTCGGGCCATGGCAAAGGGGCACGCCTATTTTCAGCTCAGCGCTGCGGGCGATGAGGATTTCGCCTTCAAGCAGTTCGACCTCACAGCGCGCTTCGATCATGGGTCGGCCGAAATCGAAAAGGCCCAGATTTCCGGCAGCAGCGATACGTTGACACTGAGCGGGATTGCGCCCTTCACCCGCCAGGCACTGGCGCTAAGGGGTGAGCTGACCCCGAATGATGAAAGTGGTGCAAATGCGGACGGCCCTCTGTCGTTCTTCATCGGCGGTGTCTGGTCAGATCCGGTGATCTCTCCGGTGCCGAATGCCCCGTCTCCATCCGTCGCGCCACGTCTGCCCGCCAATCCCGCGCCGTAAGCGAACAGGCCCACCGCTTCCTATTGTTTCGGCAGTCGCTAAGATAGACCGAATCAAGCGTGTCTGGGGGAACGGACGTTGCGGGGATTGTTATCGGGACTGATCAAGATCGCGCTGGCGTCGCTGATTGCCGGCTCGTTCCTATCGTTTTTCGGGCTCTCGCCCAGAGCCGTTCTCGACTATTTCGGCGTCACGCCCGACGAGATCTACGCGGCGATGATCGCCGGGTTCAGCTGGGCCGCCCCGCGCATGTTGCTTGGCGCAATGATCGTGCTGCCGCTCTGGCTGATCACCTACATTCTCTTGCCGCCACGCGATTAGGCATGGCGGCATTATTCGCAGCGGCTATCAGGTTGCCCGTGCCGCGACATGCTCGTCGCGCTGGCGCTGCAGTTCGCGCTGCTTGGTGGTCAGCGACGCGATGATGACGCCAATGGTGACGATGCCGATCAGAATGGTGCAGACGGCATTGATTTCCGGCGTGACGCCGAGGCGCACCTGCGAATAGATTTTGATCGGCAGCGTCGTTGCACCCGGCCCGGTGGTGAAGCTCGCGATCACCAGATCATCCAGCGACAGGGTGAAGGCCAGCATCCAGCCGGACACCACCGCCGGCAGGATCAGCGGAAGGGTGATCTTGAAGAAGGTCTTGACCGGCGGGCAGCCGAGATCCTGGGCTGCCTCCTCCAGGCTGGTGTCGAAGGTCAAAAGACGCGACTGCACGACGATCGCCACGTAGCACATGGTGAATGTCGTATGGGCGATGATCACCGTCACCAGGCCGCGATCGACGCCGACGGCGACGAACAGCAGTAGCAGCGACAAGCCGGTGATGACTTCCGGCATGACCAGCGGCGCATAGACCATGCCGGAAAACAGCAGGCGGCCGGGGAAGCGGCCATAGCGCACAAGCGCCAGTGCCGTCAGCGTTCCGAGCACCGTGCCGAGCGAGGCACTGAGCAGACCGACCCGAAGCGTCACCCAGGCCGCATCCATCAGACCCGCGTTCGACCACATCTCGCGATACCATTTCAGCGAGAAACCGCCCCAGACGGTGACGAGCTTGGAATCGTTGAACGAGTAGATGACCAGAATCAGGATCGGAATGTAGAGAAAGGCAAAACCGATGGAGAGGATGGTTGCGTCGAACTTACCGGATTTCATCGTGGCACCCTCCCCTCACGCTTTCTGCTGCTGGTTCTGGAAGATCGCAATCGGCACGACCAGCATCAGCAGCAGCAGAACGGCGACAGCAGAGGCCAGCGGCCAATCGCGGTTGCCGAAGAATTCCGTCCACAGCGTCTTGCCGATCATCAGCGTTTCGGCGCCGCCCAAGAGATCCGGGATGACGAATTCGCCGGTGATCGGGATGAAGCAGATCATCGAACCGGCAATCACGCCCGGGATGGACAGCGGGAAAGTGATCTTCCAGAAGGCCTTCCACGGCGGGCAACCGAGATCGCTTGCGGCCTCGAGCAGCGTTCCGTCGAGCTTCTCCAGCGCCGAGTAGAGCGGCAGGACCATGAAGGGCAGATAGGAATAGACGATGCCGATGAACACGGCCGTCTCGGTGCGGAAGATCTGCACCTGATCGTTCGGGTCCATCAGACCCAGCCAATGCAGGACGATGGTCAGCAGGCCCTCGGGCTTCAGGATGCCGATCCAGGCATAGACGCGGATCAGGAACGACGTCCAGAATGGCAGGATGACCAGCATCAGCAAAGTCGGTCGGATGGTGACGGAGGCGCGCGCCATGGCCAGCGCCATCGGATAGCCGATCAGCAGCAGCAGAAGCGTCGAGATGCTCGCGATCCGCAGCGAAGACAGGTAGGCGTTCATGTAGAGCGGATCTTCGAGCAGGAAGAAATAGTTCTCGAAATCCAGCTGCGAGAGATAGTCCCGGATCGTGGCGAAACCCTCGAACACCGGAGTGTAGGGCGGCATGGCGATCGCCGTGTCCGACAGCGAGATCTTCACGATGATCAGGAAGGGCGCGACGAAGAACAGCACCATCCACAGATACGGGATCAGCACCACCAGCCATCGGGCCGGGTCGGGTTTGTTTGTTGTGACTGGTTCGGCCATTTTCGCCTCCTCAGCGGGTCAGGACAAGACCGGCATCCGCCGACCAGGACAGCCACACCATGTCGCCGAAGGTGATCGGCCGGTCGACCAGACGGGCGACATTGGCCTGGGCTGCACGGAACATGCGGCCATCATCCAGCTTGACGATGAAGACGGAGAAATCGCCGAGATAGCCGATGTCCCAGACTTCGCCATGCAGGGCATTGGTCGAGATATCGACCGGCTGATCGAGCGAGATGCGCACCTTTTCGGGGCGGATGGCAAAGGCGACAGCATCGCCGGGCGTCGCTGCGCAGCTTTGCTCGACGGCCACACTGATGCCCTCGCAATCGACCTTGACGGTGTCCCTGCCCGCCGCATCATCGCGGCTGAGAAGTTTGCCTTCGAGGATGTTGATGTCACCGATGAAGTCCGCAACATAGCGGCAGTTGGGCGCCTCATAAATCTCGGCCGGCGTCGCGACCTGAACAAGGATGCCCTTGTCCATGACGGCAATACGGTCGGATACCGTCATCGCCTCTTCCTGGTCATGGGTGACGATCAGAAAGGTCAGGCCAAGCTTGGTCTGGATATCCATCAGCTCGAACTGGGTTTCCTCACGCAGCTTGCGGTCGAGCGCGCCGAGCGGCTCGTCGAGCAGCAGCACCTTCGGCCGCTTGGCGAGAGAACGGGCGAGCGCCACACGCTGGCGCTGGCCGCCGGACAACTGGTTCGGCTTGCGCTTGGCAAACTGGTCGAGCTTGACGAGTTTCAGCATTTCGGCAACGCGGGCGTCGATCTCGCCCCTGGCCAGGTTGTCCTGCTCGAGGCCGAAGGCAATGTTCTTTTCGACCGTCATATGGGGGAAAAGCGCGTAGGACTGGAACATCATATTGGTCGGGCGCTTGTAGGGCGGCGTGCCGGACAGGTCCTTGCCCTGCAGCAGGATGCGGCCCGATGTCGGCTGTTCGAAACCTGCCAGCATGCGCATCAGCGTGGTCTTGCCACATCCCGACGGTCCCAGCAGCGAGAAGAATTCGCGCTCGTAGATATCGAGCGTCAGATTGTCGACCGCAACGAAATCACCGAAGCGCTTCGTGACATTTTCAAAACGGATGAAGGGGACCGCGTCCGGATCGGTCCAAGGTGAGAATTTACGCTTAACTGGCCCCAGAGATTTCGCCATCGCCCGATCCCGACTGTTTTGTTGTTCTTGCTTGTTTTGCTTGCTTGCTGTTCCGGCTTCTTGTTTTGGCCCCACAAGAAAAAGCCGGGCGATTGAGGCGCCCGGCTGGTGTTTCTGACCGTTAGCTGCCGGTCTTGATCTGGGTCCAGACCCGGTTGAGCACCCGCTGCTCCTTCGGCCCGTAAGGCGAAATCGTGAAGAGCTTCTTGACGGTCTCTTCGGTCGGGTAGACGGACGGATTCTTGATCACCGCCTCGTCGAGCAGGGCCTGCGAGGCGAGGTTGCCATTGGCGTACTGAACATAGTTCGACGCCTTGGCAATCACGTCCGGCTTCATCAGATAATTGATGAATTCATGTGCTTCGGCGACATTGTTGGAATCCGCCGGGATCGCCAGGTTGTCGAACCACATGTATGTGCCTTCCTTCGGAATCACATATTCGATCTCGACGCCGTTCTTGGCTTCTTCCGCGCGCGCCTTGGCTTGCAGGATGTCGCCAGACCAGCCGATCGTGACGCAAATGTCGCCATTGGCGAGGTCATCGATATAGGACGAGGAGTTGAAGGTCTTCACGAAGGGGCGAATCTGAGAATAGACTGCGCCACCGGCTTCGAGGTCGGCGGTCGCCTTGCTGTCCGGGTCCTTGCCGATGTAGTTCATCGAAATCGCGAAAGTCTCGTCCGAGGCATCGAGGATGTTGATGCCGCAGGCCTTCAGCTTTTCAGCGTTTTCCGGCTTGAAGATCGCATCCCAGCTGTCGATCTTGAAGTCGGCGCCAAGCGCTTCCTTGATCTTGGCCGTGTTGAAGCCGATGCCGGTCGTTCCCCACATGTAGTTGACGGCATATTCGTTGCCGGGATCGTACTTGGCCAGACGCGCAGAAATATCCGGCCACATGTTGGCGAGGTTCGGCAGCTTGGACTTGTCGAGCTTCTGGAAAACACCGGCGGTGATCTGGCGAGCCAGGAACGGACCGGTCGGCACGACGACATCGTAGCCTGAGCCGCCGGCCAGCAGCTTGGTCTCCAGCAATTCGTTCGAATCGAAGACGTCGTAGACGACCTTGATGCCGGTTTCCTTGGTAAATTCCTCGAGGACGGACTCATCGATATAATCCGACCAGTTGTAGACGTGGACGACGCGCTCCTGCGCCTGGACAGCCGATGCGATGAAGATCGTCGCGAGGGCCACCGACGCTGTACGAATGAAATGAGCCTTCATTTTTTCTCCTGTTCCAGCCTGGAGACCGATGGTCCCCCATGCCATTCCCGTTGTTTTTTTAAGAGACTAGAAAGGAATTGGACGGGCGACAAGCGAAATTCTTCGCAGTTGCTAAGGCAATATTGGGCCTGCCCGGAATTACTGGAAATCGAAGGCGCTCAAGCCAGTGACCATTTCATCGAGCCCGAGCGGGCGCGTCAAAGGTGGCTCGGCCCGCGACAGACAGCCCGAACGCTCGCACAGCCGACAGGCCGTGCCGATCGGAACAGGTGCAACCACCGGTGAACGGACAGCATCCGCATAAACCACCTCGTCGCCCTGCGCGATGTCGCAACCGATCAGCAATGCCGTGCGTCTCACCCGTTCACCGAACCCCGCCTGGGGGCCCTCCAGCGTGCGCGAGACCGTCAGAAAACCGGCGCCATCCGGCATCTGGACATGGTCGACAAGAAGCTGGGACGGCTGGGCGAAGGCGACATGGATGTTGAGCTTGGGACACAGGCCGCCGAATTTTGCCTGAGGAAAACCTTGCGCGCCGCTGCGGCGGAAGCGATTGCCGGCATTGTCCACTTCCAGAATGAAAAACGGCACACCCTGCGCACCCGGTCGCTGCAGCATGGTCAGGCGATTGGCCGCCTGTTCGAACGAGACATTGAAGCGGGCGCGCAGCACATCGACATCATAGCGGGCGCGCTGGGCCGCCGCCAGGAAGGCACCGTAAGGCATCATCAACGCATGGGCGGCATATCGCGCCAGCTCGAACCGCCCGAGCCGCTTGGCCTCGCCGGAGGTCAGGGCCAGATCCTCCAGCGCCGCCTGGATCTCGTCATTCAACGCCAGCAGACAGACTTCCATCGCCACTTCGCGCAACTGGTCGAAGGCGGACAGCCGCTCGGACAGAAACAGACGCATGGAATGGCGGTCGTAGCGCCGGCGCAAGGACGGCATGGTCTGCACCGGCAGGGCCCGCACGACGATGCCGTGCTTGTTTCTCAGCCAGGATTTCAGTGCGACCGCAAGATCATCGCCAGCGACCAATCCGAGGGCCGCGTGGAAGGCCTCGGCGGCATCCTCGATGCGGGCGTGGAAATTGGCGCGCCGCTCGATCACCTCGCGCACTTCGTCGATCGGCAGTCTGGCACCCGACAAGGATGTCTCATGACCTTCGCGGGCCAGAAGGTCGGCGAGATCGGTCAGGCGCGCGGCCTGCTCGCGATAGGCGCGGTAAAGCTTGACGATACCGTTTGCCGCATTGGGTGCGACTTCGGCAATCTCGATCAGTTCCTGATTGCCCGGCAGTTCGCCAGACAGAAGCGGATCGGCGAAGACCTCGCGCAATTGGCTCGCCGTGCCGCCCGCCTCGCCCTGCAGCTCGTCGAGATCGACCTTGTAGACCGATGCCAGTTTCAGCAGCAGCTGGACCGTCAGCGGACGCTGGTTGCGCTCGATCAGATTGAGATAGGAGGGCGAGATTTCCAGCGCCTCTGCCATGGCCGTCTGGGTCAGGCCCAGACCGTTGCGAATGCGCCGGACACGCGGGCCGGCAAAGATCTTGTTCTCAGCCATTCATCCGCCCCTTTACAAATTCCGACAACATCCGTTCCCGTTTCAAATTTACAGTATTTACAAATTTACACCGCAGCCCTGTCAAAGACAAGACAGCCTAACCTCTTTCAACACGTTGATTTCATGTTTTTTCTAGCCGACTTGTGCGGCGCGATGTAAATCTAGTCACATCAAAGGCGAGCAAAATTGACGACGAGTTCGCATCGAGGAATGAAAGGGAGACGACAATGACTGATTTTTACAATCTCGTTCCGAACGCACCGAAGGGCCGTTATGACGGCATCCAGCGCAGCTACACCGCCGAAGACGTCAAGCGTCTGCGCGGCTCGGTCGAGATCAAGCATTCGCTCGCGGAAATGGGTGCCAACCGGTTGTGGAAGCTGATCCACGAGGAGGATTTCGTCAACGCGCTCGGCGCGCTTTCCGGCAACCAGGCGATGCAGATGGTCCGGGCCGGCCTGAAGGCGATCTATCTCTCCGGCTGGCAGGTTGCGGCCGATGCCAATACCGCTTCGTCGATGTATCCGGACCAGTCGCTCTATCCGGCCAATGCCGCACCGGAGCTGGCCAAGCGGATCAACAAGACGCTGCAGCGCGCCGACCAGATCGAAACCCAGGAAGGCAATGGCCTTTCGGTCGAAACCTGGTTTGCACCGATCGTTGCCGACGCGGAGGCCGGCTTCGGCGGACCGCTCAACTCCTTCGAGATCATGAAGGCGTTCATCGAGGCGGGCGCTGCCGGCGTTCACTATGAAGACCAGCTGGCTTCGGAAAAGAAATGCGGCCATCTCGGCGGCAAGGTGCTGATCCCGACGCAGGCGCATATTCGCAACCTGTCTGCGGCGCGTCTGGCCGCCGACGTCATGGGCACGCCGACGCTGATCATCGCCCGCACCGATGCTGAAGCGGCAAAGCTTTTGACCTCCGATATCGACGAGCGCGACCGGCCCTTCGTCGACTACGATGCCGGTCGCACGGCGGAAGGCTTCTACCAGGTGAAGAACGGCATCGAGCCGTGCATTGCCCGCGCGATCGCCTATGCACCGCATTGCGACATGATCTGGATGGAGACATCCAAGCCGGATCTCGAGCAGGCCCGCAGGTTTGCCGAGGCGGTGCACAAGGTGCATCCGGGCAAGAAGCTCGCCTACAATTGCTCGCCATCGTTCAACTGGAAGAAGAACCTCGATGACGCGACGATCGCCAAGTACCAGAAGGAACTCGGCGCGATGGGCTACAAGTTCCAGTTCATCACGCTGGCCGGCTTCCACCAGCTGAACTACGGGATGTTCGAACTGGCGCGCGGCTACAAGGATCGCCAGATGTCGGCCTATTCGGAGCTGCAGCAGGCGGAGTTTGCCGCCGAGGTCAACGGGTACACCGCGACCAAGCACCAGCGCGAAGTCGGCACCGGCTATTTCGATGCCGTATCGCTGGCGATTTCCGGCGGCCAGTCCTCGACAACGGCGATGGGCGAATCCACCGAACACGATCAGTTCCGCCCGGCGGCGGAATAAGGAAAGACCCCTCCCACCCCTTTGTGGGGAGAATTTGGGAGGGGCTTCTAGACCGAACATGCCAACATTCAACAACCCCAAATACAAGAGGAGGAATACCATGACCCCGCAGACCCGAGTCAAAGAACGCGCAGAAGAACAGTCATCGGCCATGAGCACCGATCAGCAGGCGATGATCCGCATGCTGGCCAATGACCTGCACCGCCTGAACCATTCGATCATGAAGGCCGTCGATGCCGGCGTGTCCGTCGAACTGGTCCGCTCCGCCCGCCACCATGGTGGCGACGGCAACTGGGGCGACCTGCTGATCCCGGTCATCGTGACCCAGGGCGCCCACGCCGCCTGATCCGAACTCCACAATACCGTCCGGCCCTGACCTCCGGAACGGCTGCCCGCACAAGGATCGCCTCGGGGGAGGAGCGACGGTCGTTGTGCGGGCTTTTTGGTTAGGGCTGGCACAACAAACCCGCTTTGACGGCGAAATGCTTACGCGTTATTCTACGCCTGTTGCATGTAGCGCCCTCTCGCCGCGGAGCTGAGACGATGGATATGCAGGATCAACACGGCATGATGGTTGGCTTCGGCCGCGACCGGTTCGAGACGCCGGTGCGATTTCTCAATGGCCGCTTCGACTGCAAGGTGTCAGCGCGTGATACCCAGGGCAACCTGTGCATCATCGACACATTTCGAGACCGGGCCGGCGGTCCACCGTTGCACTACCACGAACTGCAGGACGAGTGGTTCATGGTACTCGAAGGCGAATTCCTGTTTCAGCTCGGTGACCGGTTGCTGAGGGCTTCCCCCGGCGATTCACTCTTCGGGCCGCGCATGGTGCCTCACACCTTTCGCAACCTAACGGATCAGGCCCGTATGCTGCTTGTTTTCCAGCCGGCTCTGGAGATTGAAGGCTTTTTCAATGCCGGCGTCGCGCTCCACCAGGTGCAGACGCCCATGTTCGATTCCCTGAGCCTCGCCCATCACATCTACAATGTCGGCCCACCACTCAGCCAGGACCAAGTCGTGGCGATCCCATCAGCTGCCGCGCCGAGACCTCGTCCCGTCGAATAGCTCCCGATGCGCCTTGAACAGAGTCTTCATGCGGTCGACCACCGTGCGGATCTCTGGGCGATGGCGGTCGTCGTTGTTCATCACGATCCACTGACGGTGCCGCAATTCAACGATCTCCTCGCCTGCCCTTTGCAGCCTGGGCTCCAGATCGCCGACAAAGCAGGGAAGCACGGCGATGCCTGCACCCGCCAGCGCCAGATCTCGCAGCGAGCGCGGTCTGTTGACCGTGGCGATGATCCGTCCCGGCAGATGCTCATGCGGCCAGCGCAGATAGGCGGAAATGGCGTTTTCCCGATCAACGGCCAGCCAGCGCTCCGGTCCGGCATCGACGGTGTTGCGGGCCCGGAAAGGCGCATAGGCGACCTCCCCGACCAGCGAGGTGGCCAGGTTGAGTTCTTCCGGCTCGAAGGCGCGCATGCCGATGTCGCTTTCCCGATGGGCGAGGCTTGCGCGCTGTTCGGCGATGAAGAGATCGATGCGAAAGGCATCGCGTTCCTGGCGAATGGCCGGGAAGTTTTCTGCAAGCAGCCAGCCGTTCCAGGTGCCGACGGCGATCCGTACCAGGGCATCGGACGCTGTGCCGCGTCGCCAGATATCGACCTTGCGCGAGGCGGATTCCAGTTCACCCAGATGATCGAGCAAGGCCTTGCCGTCGCCGGTCAGCGTGTAGCCGGTCTGGCTGCGGTGAAACAGCGGTCGGCCCAGATCCTCCTCCAGCACCAGCATGCGACGGCCGATGGTGGCGGGGCTCAAGCCGCTGGCGGAAGCCGCGCCCGTCAGGCCACCCAAACGCGCGACCTGGAGAAAGAGCTGATAGGAATCCCACGCTATGTTTTTCATAGATGAAACGCATAGCGCATTATCTCATGTTTATGGAGCTAAATTTGTCGAATAGATGGGGTGATGGATTGAAAAAGAGGAGATCCGTCATGGTGGAGATCTATGCGGCGATGGCATTCGAGATGATGCGGGAGCGGTACGCCGGAAACCCGCGCCTGCGCGAAGAGGAATTCTACCGGGCATACCGGGAAAGCTGGTGGGGGCGCTTGCGGAGGACGTGGACCGCCAAGAGGCCGGAACAGACCGACGAATTACCGTCCGCAGAATGTTGCTGGTGCCGTGACGGGCAACCGGCCGAGTGAGGCTGCCGGCATCATTGGTCACCAACCGCTCACGTTATAGCCTGGATCGTCTCCGCGCCGGAAAGGCTGGCGCGGAGACGGTTACTCGGGTCAGACGCTGACGCGCCGGCCTTCCTTGTCGGCCGACTTGCGATCGGCGCCGTGCTTTTCGATGATCACCTTGGCATCCTCGACCGAGATACGATGCTTCTTGGCAAAGGCGATCGGCTCGTAGGGCTTTGCTTCAGCGCTTGTGTTTTTATCGGACATGAAAGTCTCCATTCGTGCGGGCTTTGGCGGGACGCCGAAGCCAGTTGAAGTCGTGTAGAATTGTGAGGAACGGGCCGGCCCAATCTGCCTGCGATGTCTGCGCAGGCGGCCGCCTCGACGTGTTCTCTATGTGGGAAGAGGCTGCGTCTTTTCAAGGATGAGGTCTGGACGGCCGCGTCTGCATGTCCGCCCGCATGGTTCGTCCATCCCGTGGCGCCTTCAACGAAGGCACCGATTGCCTAGTGTCGTCAGTATTTGTTCTTGCGCACACTCTTGTTTCCGCGCGGTCCTGTCTGCACCGGTGTGCGGCTGCGGCTTTCCTCCAGCAGTCCGCGCCAGCGCTCCAGACGGTCCGCATCGAGCGTGTCGGCCTTGACCGCCGCCTGCACGGCGCAGCCCGGCTCGTGGACATGGGTGCAGTCGCGAAAGCGGCACGCCTCCGCCAGATCGGTGATGTCGCCGAACAGGGCTTCGAGGCCGTCGGAAATATCGCTGACGTAAAGGGTACGGATGCCAGGTGTATCGACTACCCAGCCACCGCCGGCGATGGCATGCAGCGAGCGCGCCGTCGTGGTGTGCCTGCCTTGCGCATCATATTCGCGGATGCCACCGGTCTTCTGCAGACTGTCGGATCCGGCCAGCGTGTTGACCAGTGTCGATTTGCCAACGCCGGAAGAACCGACCAGCGCAACCGTCTGGCCTGCGCCGCACCAGGGCTTCAACGCTGCAATCGCATCTGCCGATTTGGCATTGAGGACAACGACCGACAGATCGCGCTGCAAGGCTCTTGCCTGTTGCGCATAGCTGTCCGCATCGGCGACCGTGTCGGCCTTGGTCAGCACGATCACCGGCACAGTTCCCGCCTGATGGGCCATGATCAGATAACGCTCCAACCGTGCCGGATTGAAATCGGCGTTGCAGGAGGTGGCGATGAACAGCGTGTCGACATTGGCAGCGGCCAGTTGCTGGCCGTGCTTGAGTTCGGTGCGCCGCTGCAGAACCGTCCGGCGGTCGAGGCGGCGGACCAGCATCTGCGTGAAGGGATCAGCCAGAACCCAGTCGCCCACGGCGAAGTCTGCCGTGTTGACGTTCGATCCGATCTCAAGCTCCACCGGGCCATGGGCATTGATCGCCTCAAGGCGTGCACGATGAACGGAAGAAATGCGCCGGGGCGCCAATTCCATTTCGTCCGGCGTCACCTGCAGGCTGAAAAAATCAGACCAGCCCAGCGGCTCCAGCGATGATGGAGTGTTCGAACCAGTCACAGTCTTCGCATCATTCATAGCTCATCCCGATGTTTTGGCACGGTCTTGCCAGCCAGCAATCAAGATAGGCCTAACGGCGATCCGATGGATTGCAACAAAAAAAGGCCAGGCAATCAGCCTGACCTCCCTGGGTAAACTTGCTTTCGACAGTGCCGGTACATCCGCGGTCAAAGGAAAGCAGTTTCCGATTATACAGCCTGCAGGTTGCAAGCAGACATCTTGCCCGACTTCTTGTCGCGCTCGAGGTCGAAGCCGATCTTCTGGCCTTCGACGATTTCGCGCATTCCGGCGCGCTCGACGGCAGAGATATGAACGAACGCGTCAGCGTCGCCATTGTCAGGCTGGATGAAGCCGAAGCCCTTGGTGGAGTTAAACCATTTTACTGTGCCGGTGATCATGATGAACCCTTTCATAGCAGTATTGAATAACCACAGTGCCGAAGCGCTGCGGATGGTGGTAGCGAATTTTGAAATGAAGGTTCGTTCAGGGCGCGATTGGAAAAAGCGCGGTAACCAAAGCTCAGCAAGCAAAATATCGACAGGCCCGATATAGGCAAGCGTACCGGCATTGTCAACTTTTAGTTTTTGCCAACTGCCTGATCGCCTTCTGCTTGCATTAGCGATGAATACAATCCGGCACATTACCTCTCTGCGCCTCTCCGCGTGCGTTGGCGCCTGCAGCCGGCTTTCCCCATGGGAGAAGTACCGGCCGCAGTGGCGCCCAGGATACGTTCATGATCCTTTTGCGCCTTACGCCGCTCTTGATGCCCCGGCTCGCTCGGCCTCGATACGAAACTGCTGCAGCAGATCGCGGAGCGCATCGGTCTGACCCGACAGGTCCTGGGTCGCGGCTGTCGCTTCCTCGACCATGGCGGCATTCTGCTGGGTCATCTGGTCCATGCGCGACACCGCGCCATTGACCTCCTGCAGCGCGCCGGACTGTTCACGGCTGGTTTCGGCGATCTTCTCGACATGTTCGCTGATGGCGGAAATCTGGCTGCCGATGCGCGACAGGACCTCGCCGGTCTGCTGCACATGGGTCGCGCCGCTTGCGACTTCCTGGGCCGAGCGATTGATCAGGCCCTTGATCTCCTTGGCGGCACCTGCCGAGCGCTGGGCCAGTTCACGAACCTCCTGAGCAACGACGGCAAAGCCCTTGCCGGCCTCTCCGGCACGGGCAGCTTCGACACCGGCATTGAGCGCCAGCAGGTTGGTCTGGAAGGCGATCTCGTCGATCACGCCGATGATGCTGGAAATCTGGCCCGAGGCCTCCTCGATCCGGCCCATGGCCGAAATCGCGCTGCCGACAACCACGGCGGATTCATCGGCATTCTTCTTGGCGTCGCGCACCACGCCATTGACGCGCTCGGCGCGTTCCGACGCAGACCTTACGGCAACGGTGATCTCGTCGACGGCGGCCGCCGTCTCTTCGAGCGATGCCGCCTGCTGTTCGGTGCGGCGGGCGAGGTCGACGGCGGACTGCGCCATCTGGCGGCCGTTGTTCTGGATCATGTCCACATTGCCGGCAATCTGGCGCATGGTGTCGCGCAGTCGGGCAAGCGACAGGTTGAAATCGGTACGCAGCGTTTCGAGGCGCCCATGAAAGCGGCCCTCGATCTCGAAGGAAATATCGCCATTGGCAAGGCGTTCCAGCGCTTGGGCGAGCTTCGTCACGGCGTGGTCGATCTCGGCATCCAGTGCCCGCTTGTCGGCGTCATTGCGGCGGCGCTCGGCTTCGGCCTCCTGCTGCTCGCGCTGGCGTTCCGCCTCCATCTCGATCTTGGTATGGGCATTGATCTTGAAGACACCGAGCGCGCGGGCCATGGCGCCGATTTCGTCGCCGCGCTTGTCGCCAATAATACCGGCTTCCAGGTCGCCTTCTGCAAGACGCTGCATGGTTGCGGTGATGCGGGCGATCGGTCGCTGCAAGGTGAGCACAAGCGCAAAGCCGCCAATGATGGCGACAATAACGCCGGCCACCATGGTGGAGATCGAAAGACGGTTGGCTTCCTGGGTTTCCGTGCCCGCCACATCCTTCTGAAGGTCGGCAAAGGCTGTCAGCGAAGCCCAGATCGTATCCATGGTCCTGCTGGCTTCGGCATAGCTTGCAATGCGGTCGGCGCTGGATTTGACCAGCGTCTCGCTATCAGCTGTCAGGCCTGCGAGGTGCGGGGTGATTGCAGCGACAAGGCTCTCGTAAAATGCCTTGTCGGCGATGCTGCCGCCGAGCACGGCGAGATTGTCGCTGACCAGCTTGATCTGGCGCAGCAGCGGATCGCGCGCCTTGTCATCCTTGGCCATCAGGAAGCCTGCTGTGATCAGGCGCAGGTCATAGACATCGGCGATCAGCATGCGGCTGCCCGACAGGACGTCGGCGGCCTGCACGGCGCTGGTTTCGACGGCGGCAAAGCGGCTGACGGCGAGCGCGTTCTTTTCCATCGCACTGGCGCGCAGGATGGTTTCATAGCCACGGAATTTTGCCATGACCGGCCCGATGGCGCGGCCGGCCTCCAGGCTCGTATCGCCGGCGGCCAGCTTTTCCTTCAATTCGGCAATGGTTGCCTGCAGGGTCTTACCCAGATCCTTGTGCTGCGGCGGCAGGGCGGTTGCAATCTTGCGCTGGGTCTTGACCAGTTCGGGCAGCGCCTTCTGCAGAACCGGGAACTGCGCTTCGGGCAGGCCGGCGGCGAAATAGTCCCTGGCGAGCGTGGCCATGAAATTGGCAGCGGCGGTCAGGCGATCGGCTTCGCGCAGGGCGCTCTTCGCATCGTTTTCGCCCGAGACCACGGCGCGCTGCAATTTCTGCGCCTCGTCGGAGACGCGAATCTGCTGGGCCATCAAGCCTTTCAGGTGTTCGTTGATGCCGGACGCGAGTTGCACTTCGGCCTGATGCAATTGCCACAGGCTGTCGATCTTCTGGTTGATAGCGCCGGTGCCGGCAATCGCTTCATCGAGGAAATTGCGACCCACGCCGTCCGCACCGATTTCAGTGACATTGACCTGAAGTGTGCCCTGCTGGGCAGACAGTTCGGCAAGAACAGCCGCGCGCGTTTCCTCCGACGTTTCGCTGAGAAAGCGGGCCATCGTTGCGTTGACATTGCGGAAGCCATTGAGCGACCGCATGGTGCCGTTGGAGATTTCCATGCGCTGCTGCAACATGCCGGAGGCATAAAGGCCCATCAGCCCGACGGCCGTGATCGACAACACGAACGGCAGGACGAAGGCCATGACCTTGGTCGATATCGAAAAACGCGACAAAATACGATCGATCAACTTGCTTCCTCCAAGCAATTGCGACGCTTGCGCGCCGACTTCCTCCCTGCCTGCAATCCATCGTCGCGCAACCTGAAACAGTGCGCAGCGATTTTTCGGCAAGTCTCCGAGGAAAAGCGTGCAACAAAAGTATCAAGACGAAGTTAAGTGAGAGAACGGGACCGCTTCATCAGAGGTTCACAGATCCATGCCGCGACCAAGCGACAGCCGACGCGAGCGCGGGATTGCCTGCACGACAGAGCTTGCGCTTGTCACATCGTTGCAAAGGAGTTTGTATCCGGCGAGCATAGCAGCCGGGCTTTTGCTTGCCGGCTGGCCGTTCATCTTGCCCTGGACCTGATCAGTGTATCAGGCAGATGGCCAGCGCTGCCAGGGCGCTTGCCGCGTAAGCGCTGAGAATGGCGATATGGAGCAGCCGGTCGCGGTCGGTGTCACGCGTGCGGGCAATGGCAATGGCGCGGGGTTTGCGATCATGTCTGTTCATCAGCGCTGTCCTCATAGTGGGCCACTCGACAGGAAGCATGCCTTTTCGGGCTTGCCGGCCCGACCTCATGTCACGGATCCCTGATGGTCACCGCTCCGGCATTCCTTCAGGATGGCGGAGGCATGTTAACAAGTGCTGAATTATCAGGTGAAGCTTGCGTGGATCGTTATGCAAAAGAGTTTGGCGCCGCCAGCCCGCCGATTTTGCAACTTCAGAGGCTTTCGCCCGCCGCATAACCGGATGCCCAGGCCCACTGGAAATTATAGCCGCCCAGCCAGCCGGTGACATCCACACATTCGCCGATGAAATAGAGGCCCGGCACGTCCCTGGCCATCATCGTGCGGCTATCCAGATGGCGGGTATCGACACCGCCGAGGGTGACTTCCGCCGTACGATAGCCTTCCGAGCCGGCAGGCTTGATCACCCAGCGGCGCAGATGCTGCTCGACGGATGCCAGCGCCTTGTCGGACTGGTCGGCCAGCGGCCTGTCGAGCTTCAAACTGTCGGCAATATACTGAGCCAGGCGCTTGGGCAGGTGCTGGGCAAGCACGGTCTGGACCGCTTGCCGACCGTTTTCGCGCCTCGCCTGTTTCAGGCCTTCAAGCACCGCGACATCCGGCTCCAGCGACAAGATGATCTCGTCGCCTTCGCGCCAGTAGCTGGAGATCTGCAGGATCGCCGGCCCCGAGAGACCTCGATGGGTGAACAGCATCGCTTCGCGGAAACTCGTCTTGCCATGACGGATATCGGCGTCGACAGCCACGCCGGCGAGTTCGGCCAGATCGGCGAGCAGGTTCGGCTCCAGCGTCAACGGCACCAGGGCCGGCCTTGTCTCGGTAACGGTCAGGCCGAACTGCTCGGCGATGCGATAGGCAAATCCGGTCGCACCCATTTTCGGGATCGACTTGCCGCCACAGGCGACAACCAGCGACCTGGCGATGATCGTGCCTTCCGAGGTCGGCAGGCGAAAACCATCGATGCCATGTTCGACGGTATCGATCGTGGTCGAAAGCTTCAGGTCGACATGGGCGGCCCGCATCTCTTCGAGCAGCATGCGGATGATATCCTTGGCGCTGTCATCGCAGAACAACTGGCCGAGCGTCTTCTCGTGCCAGGCGATCTTGTGGCGATCGACCATGGCGATGAAATCATGCGGGGTATAGCGGGCCAGCGCCGACTTGGCGAAATGCGGATTGTCCGACAGATAGTTCTTCGGACCGGCATGAATATTGGTGAAGTTGCAGCGGCCGCCGCCAGAGATGCGGATCTTTTCGCCCGGCGCCTTTGCGTGGTCGAGGATGACAACCGAACGGCCGCGCCGGCCCGCCGTCATCGCGGCCATCATGCCGGCCGCGCCTGCGCCAAGGATGGCGACATCATACTGCTTGGCCATATCCGGCTCCCGATCCGCGTTCACCGCCTGTCTTTTCGATCGGGCCGTCAAAGTCAACGGTCCCCCCTCGCCAATTGGCAAAGTCTGGTTATGATGGTTGCATCAACAATCCGAACCCGGTGAGACATGCCTCCTAAAAAGACAATGCTGAGACCCCAAGGCGCGGCAAAGAAAAAGGCGAGCATCCCCCCGGACCCCAGATCGATGCGTGGCGTCAGCAGCTGGAAAGAAGCAGCCGGCTGGCTGCGGGCGCGCGGCATCGAGGATATCGAATGCATCACGCCCGATCTTGCCGGCGTGCCGCGCGGCAAGATGATGCCGTCGTCGAAGTTCACCTCCAACACGTCTCTGGCGCTGCCGTCGGCACTCTATCGCCATACGATTTCCGGTGAATATCCAGAGGAAACGGGCAATTTCCGCTACGAGCCGCGCGACAGCGATCTGAAGCTGGTTCCCGACCTTTCGACGCTGTCCGTCGTTCCGTGGGAGACCGATCCGACGGCGCAGGTGATCTGCGACATCGTCGGCTCGACTGGCGAGGACGTGCCCTATACGCCACGCAACGTGCTGAAAAACGTGGTGCGCATGTATTCGGATCGCGGCTGGAAGCCGGTCGTGGCACCGGAAATCGAATTCTACCTCGTTGCCACCAATGACGACCCGGACTATCCGCTGCATCCGCCAAAGGGCCGCTCAGGTCGCGCTATCGTCAGCGGCCAGGGCTATTCCATCGCCGGCATCAACGAATTCGACGAACTGATCGATGACATCTATCACTTCTCGGAAAAGCAGGGCCTGGAGATCGACACGCTGATCCATGAAGAGGGTCCGGCACAGCTCGAAATCAACCTGCGCCACGGCGATCCGATCGAGCTTGCCGACCAGGTCTTCCTGTTCAAGCGCACGATCCGCGAAGCCGCCCTCAAACACGGCATCTACGCGACCTTCATGGCCAAGCCGATGCAGGGACAGGCTGGATCGGCGATGCATATCCATCAGTCGGTGGTCGATATCGAGACCGGCAAGAACGTCTTTTCCAATCCGGACGGATCGCCGTCGAAGGAATTCTTCCACTTCATCGGCGGCATGCAGAGCTTCGTGCCCAAGGCGCTGGTGATGATGGCGCCTTATGTGAACTCCTATCGCCGCCTGACGCCCGACATGTCGGCACCGGTCAACAATGCCTGGGGCTATGACAACCGCACAACGGCCTTCCGCGTGCCGGTGTCCGATGCCGCTGCCCGCCGCATCGAAAACCGCCTGCCCGGCTCCGACTGCAATCCCTATCTGGCGCTCGCCGCCTCGCTCGGCTGCGGCCTGCTCGGCATCCTGAAGGAGGTCGAACCGACGGCAGCCTCCGAAGGTACCGCCAACGAGGGTTCCGTCGATCTGCCGCGCGGCCTGCTGGAAGCCGTGTCGCAGCTGGAATCGGACGATGCGCTGGCCGAAGTCCTGAGCGCCGAGTTCATCGGCCTTTATGCCGGGGTCAAGCGCGGCGAGTTCGAGACCTTCATGCAGGTGATCAGCCCGTGGGAACGCGAATTCCTTCTCCTGAACGTCTGAGGAGCGCGGTTCATGGCATGGCAAAGTCCTATCGCACCCGGCCTGTCCTGGTATCAGGCGAGTGCCGGGGAGCGGCCGGAATATCCGGCGCTTGACGGCTCGACCACCGCCGATGTCGCCATTGTCGGCGGCGGCTATACCGGCCTTCAGGCGGCCTATCATCTGGCGACGCGCGGCGTCTCGGTCGTGCTGATCGAAGGCCATCGCTTCGGCGACGGCGCATCGGGACGCAATGGCGGCCAGCTCGGCACCGGCCAGCGCGCCTGGCCGGACGAACTGGAAGATGAACTCGGCTACGAGCGCTCCAAGGCGCTGTTCGACATGGCCGAAAATGCCAAGCAGCATCTGCTCGATTTTGCCAGCACCCATGGCATCGACATGGAATACATGCCGGGGCAGATGAATGTCTCGCACAAGAAGAGCTACGAGAACGACTATCGTCGCTCGGCCGAGATCCTGGCGACCCGCTACAACTATCCGCATGTCAGCTTCATGGACCAGGCCGAGACCGCTCGACGGCTCGGTTCGCAGCGCTATTTCTGCGGCGTGCGCGATACCGGCACCGGCCATATCCATCCGCTGAAGATGCTGATCGGGCTGGCGCGCGTGGCAGCAGGATCCGGCGCGCGCATCCATGAGATGACGCCGGCCACGGCCATCCGCCAGAACGGCGGCAAGACGATGATCGATACGCCCAAGGGCACGATTACCGCCGACAAGGTGCTGATCGCGACCAATGCCTATATCGGCAATCTGGAACCGGTGACGGCGGCCCGCGTCATGCCGATCCGCTCGTTCATCGGCGCAACCGTGCCGCTCGACAAGTTTCCGGATGTGATCCCGGGCTCGGAGGCCGTCGCCGACAGCCGCTTCGTCGTGCGCTATTTTCGCAAGAGCCAGGACGGGCGACTGCTGTTCGGCGGCCGCGAGGCCTATACCTCGGACAGTCCGCGCGACATCTCC
This sequence comes from Rhizobium sp. 18065, assembly GCF_902706095.1. Taxonomy (GTDB): domain Bacteria; phylum Pseudomonadota; class Alphaproteobacteria; order Rhizobiales; family Rhizobiaceae; genus Allorhizobium. Next base: position 750,208 of record NZ_CACSJP010000001.1, on the reverse strand, counting down.
ACCCATATCCGGCGTCAGATCGCCGAGATCTACCCTTCCCTGAAAGACATCGAGATGACCCATGCCTGGGGCGGCTCGGTCGGCATCACGCTGCCGCGCAAGCCCTTTGCCCGCGAGGTCATGCCCGGCGTCACGTCGATTGGCGGATTTTCCGGACACGGCGTGATGTTGTCAAACTATTCAGGCAAAATGTACGCCGATTCGATTGCCGGAAACTCGAGTGAACTGGACCTGCTCAAACAACTCAAGATCCCGCCTTTCCCCGGTGGTGCACGGTTCAGAAGCCCGCTTCTGTTCCTGGCGCTGACCTGGTATGCGCTGCGGGACAGGTTCTGAAATCCGACTGCGGCGTTGCGCTGCAGCAGAGATTTTCATTCGGGCTCTGGCTTTTTTAAATCGATTAGATTACAAACCTAGCCATGAATTTCGAGTGAGAGACGCCGTATGAGCAGCCAGATCATCCCCGTTGAACCTTTTGACTATGTCGTCTTCGGCGGCACCGGCGACCTTGCCGAACGCAAGCTGTTGCCAGCGCTCTATCATCGCCAGCTGGCCGGCCAGCTGACCGAGCCGACGCGCATCATCGGGGCCTCGCGCACGGCTATGACCGACGACGAATATCGTCAGTACACGCTCGCCGCATTGAAGGAACACCTCAAGGCTGAGGAACTCGACGAAGCGCAGCTGGCGAAATTTCTCGCCCGTATCTTCTACGTCGCGGTCGACGCCAAGTCCGATCAGGGCTGGCCGCAGCTGAAGACCCTGCTCGACGCCGGCAAGGACATCGTGCGCGCCTTCTATCTCGCTGTCTCCCCGTCGATCTTCGGCGACATCGCCGACAAGATCCGCGATCACAAGCTGATCACCAAGTCGACCCGCATCGTGGTGGAAAAGCCGATTGGCCGCGACCTCGCATCCGCCCAGGCGCTGAACGACACGATCGGCAAGGTGTTCAAGGAAGAGCAGATCTTCCGCATCGACCACTATCTCGGCAAGGAAACCGTGCAGAACCTGATGGCGCTGCGCTTTGCCAATGCGCTCTATGAGCCGCTGTGGAACTCCGCCCATATCGATCACGTGCAGATCACGGTTGCCGAATCCGTCGGCCTGGAAGGTCGCGTCACCTACTATGACAAGGCCGGCGCGCTGCGCGACATGGTGCAGAACCATATCCTGCAGCTGCTCTGCCTTGTGGCCATGGAAGCCCCCTCCTCGCTCGACGCCGAAGCTGTGCGCGACGAGAAGCTGAAGGTGCTGCGCTCGCTGAAGCCGATTACCGGCGCCAATGTCGAGAAACGTACCGTGCGCGGCCAGTACCGCGCCGGCGCCTCTGCCGGTGGCCCGGTCAACGGCTACCAGGAAGAGCTGGAGGCGGCCTCCGACACCGAGACCTTCGTTGCCATCAAGACCGAGATCAACAACTGGCGCTGGGCGGGCGTTCCCTTCTATCTGCGCACCGGCAAACGTCTTGCCAGCCGCATGTCCGAGATCGTCATCGCCTTCAAGCCGATCCCGCATTCGATCTTCGGCGAGGGCGCCGGTCGCATAGAAGCCAACAAGCTGGTCATCCGCCTGCAGCCGGACGAAGGCGTCAAGCAATGGCTGATGATCAAGGATCCGGGTCCGGGCGGCATGCGCCTGCGCCATGTATCGCTCGACATGAGCTTTGCCCAGGCCTTCGAAGTCCGTAATCCGGACGCCTATGAGCGCCTGCTGATGGACGTCATCCGCTCGAACCAGACGCTGTTCATGCGCCGCGACGAAGTCGAGGCGGCGTGGAACTGGGTCGACCCGATCCTGAAAGCCTGGGAAGAAATTGGCCAGAAGGCGCAGGGCTATACGTCCGGCACCTGGGGTCCGAGCCAGGCCATCGCGCTGATCGAGCGCGACGGTCGCACCTGGCACGAAAACGACTGAGGCCGGGGATCGCGATGGCGCATCACATGCATACATTCGAGACCGGATCGGCGTTGGCTGAAGCGCTGGCCGCGCGCGTCGCTTCAGCCCTTTCCGCAGCGATTGCAGCCAAGGGAGAGGCGACGCTTGCCGTCTCCGGCGGCTCGACGCCGAAAGCCTTTTTCGAGGCTCTGTCCTTGCAAAAACTCGACTGGTCGAAGGTCAAGATCACGCTGGTCGACGAACGGTTCGTGCCGGCAGACAATGCGCGGTCCAACCATCTTCTGGTCGCGACGCATCTGTTGAAAAACGAAGCGGTATCGGCCGAATTCGTGCCGCTCTATCGTCCGGAAGCAACGATCGAGGATGCCGCAGTCACTGCATCCGGTATCGTGCCCGGCATGACCGAACCTTTTGACGTTGCTATTCTCGGCATGGGCACCGACGGCCACACGGCCTCGTTTTTCCCAGGCGGCGATCATCTGGCGGCAGCGCTCGATCTTTCGAAGCCGCGCCGGGTGATGACCATGGAAGCGCCGGGCGCCGGCGAGGCAAGGCTGACCCTGTCATTCTCGGCATTGTACGATGCGGGCCTGCTGGTGGTGCATATCGAAGGTGCTGAAAAGAAGGCGGTGCTGGACAAGGCACTGTCTGGCTCGGACGAAGCCGACATGCCGATCCGGGCCGTACTTGAACGGGCGGCGACGACACCCGACATCTATTGGGCGCCCTGAGAGGCTTGCCCTGCCCTGCCGGTTGAGGAGACCGGCAGGGGCTTTATAACGACAAGACGATGAACTTTCGGGCCTGTCGAGGCCCCCCGCGCGATGCGTGCCCAAGGCGCTCGCGCCCAGTTGAGGAGCAACATCCGATGAGTGCAGATCGCCGTATCGAAGCCATTACCAAGCGCATTGTCGAACGGTCGAAGCCGACCCGGGAGCTCTATCTCGAGCGCACACGCCGCGCGATCACCAAGGGTGTGCACCGCTCGACACTGTCATGCGGCAACCTCGCCCATGGCTTTGCCGTCTGTTCCCCCGGGGACAAGGCGGCGCTTGCCGGCGACATCGTCCCCAATCTCGGCATCATCACCTCCTACAATGACATGCTGTCGGCGCATCAGCCGTTCGAGACCTATCCGGCACAGATCCGCAAGGCAGCGGCCGAAGTCGGCGGCGTGGCCCAGGTGGCCGGCGGCGTTCCGGCGATGTGCGATGGCGTGACGCAAGGCCAGCCCGGAATGGAACTGTCGCTGTTTTCGCGCGACGCGATCGCCATGTCCGCCGGCATCGGGCTTAGCCACAACATGTTCGATTCCACCGTCTATCTCGGCGTCTGCGACAAGATCGTGCCCGGACTGATGATCGCGGCACTCACCTTCGGCCATCTGCCGGCGGTCTTCGTGCCGGCCGGTCCGATGACGACAGGTCTTCCCAATGACGAGAAGTCGCGCATCCGCCAGCTCTATGCCGAAGGCAAGGTCGGCCGCGAGGAGTTGCTGGAAGCCGAATCCAAGTCCTATCACGGCCCCGGCACCTGCACCTTCTACGGCACGGCCAATTCCAACCAGATGCTGATGGAAATCATGGGCTTCCACCTGCCCGGCGCATCGTTCATCAATCCGGGCACACCGCTGCGCGACGCACTCACCCGGGAAGCGACCAAGCGGGCGCTGGCAATCACGGCGCTTGGCAACGAGTTCACACCGGCTGGCGAGATGATCGACGAGCGCTCGATCGTCAATGGCGTGGTCGGCCTGCATGCGACCGGCGGCTCGACGAACCACACGATGCATCTGCTCGCCATGGCGCGGGCGGGTGGCATCAAGCTGACCTGGGAAGACATTTCCGAACTGTCCGACATCGTGCCGCTGCTCGCCCGCGTCTATCCGAACGGACTTGCCGACGTGAACCATTTCCACGCCGCCGGCGGCATGGGCTTCCTGATCAAACAGTTGCTGAAGGCCGGATATGTGCATGACGATGTGCGCACGGTCTATGGCCAGGGCCTCACCGCCTATGCCATAGACCCTAAACTTGCCGACGACGGCACCGTCAGGCGCGAGCCGTCATCGGAGGCAAGCGCCGACCCGAAGGTGCTGACGACATTCGACAAGCCTTTCCAGTCGAATGGTGGCCTGAAGATGCTGACCGGCTCGCTCGGCAAGGCGGTGATCAAGATCTCCGCCGTCAAGCCAGAGCGCCATGTCATCGAAGCGCCGGCGATCGTGTTCAACGACCAGCAGGAACTGCAGGAGGCGTTCAAGGCCGGCAAGCTCGAGCGCGATTTCATCGCGGTCGTGCGCTTCCAGGGACCGCGCGCCAATGGCATGCCGGAACTGCACCGTCTGACCCCGCCGCTCGGCGTGCTGCAGGATCGCGGCTTCAAGGTGGCACTGGTCACCGACGGCCGCATGTCAGGTGCATCGGGCAAGGTGCCGGCCGCCATCCATGTGACACCGGAAGCCGTCGATGGCGGCCCGATTGCCAAGATCAAGGATGGCGACATCATTCGTCTCGACGCCGTCGCCGGCACGCTCGAAGTGCTGGTCAATCCCGGCGAATTTGCCGCGCGACCGGCCGTAACCGTCAATCTGGACGAAAACGAGTATGGCATGGGCCGCGAACTGTTTGCCAGCTTCCGCCGCATCGCCGGACCTGCAGACCAGGGCGCAAGCGTGCTGTTCTAGATACCGACAGATCATCGAGCAGGCCCGATCCGGCCTGCTCGTCTGTCTGGCGACAGACAGGCTTGAGCGCTGTGACACCGGTAGCGATTTAAATCACGCCAATCTCAGCGCGGCACCTTGGCAAAGCCTTTGCCGAGGATCGGGCCTGTTGGCCGGCCTGTCGGAGAGCCACCCAGCGGTTCGACGGTGATTTCATAAAGCTGCGCCTCCTGTGGCCCCGGCAGCCGAGGACCTTCCACCGTAACGGTGCGCCAGCTGTCGAGAACGCCCAGCGAGACCGGTCCCAAGTCCTTCGACGGCAGCGTCCAGACCTGCAGCGAGCGATCGGCGGGCACGTCGACATCGACCAGCGGCGTGACCCTTGCGGCATCATTGCCGAAATCCTCGATCATCACCACCGGCTGGCCGGCATCGTTCATCAGGATGGCGATGACCTGCGGATCAGGCTGGTTGGTCAGGGTATAGGCGAGGCCGGCAAGCAGGAGGACCGAGGCTGCCGTTGCCGACAATGCCACGCGCTTCCAGCGGCCGAGTGCACCGATTGCATTGTCGTTCGCCGGTACGTCGACGGACGCCGCGGCCTGTTCGTCCGCTGTCATAGCTGGCACCGCATCCGGCACCTTCAGCCGGGTTTCGATACGTGTCCACAGATCTGCTGACACGCTCGTTGCCCTGCCGGCCAGATCGAGTTCGAGGAAGCGGTCGCGGGCAAGACCGACGGCCCGTTGCAGAGCGGTGTCATCTTCCAGGGCCGCTTCGAACACCTGGCGATCTGTCTCGTCCATCAGGCCGAGCACATAGGCATCGGCGCGTTCATCGATGTTCAATGGGTCGGTCATGCCATGCACTCCCGCAATGCCAGAAGAGAGCGGCGGATCCAGGCCTTGGCCGTTCCGAGCGGCAGTTTCAACCGACCGGCGATCTCGCCGTGGCTGTAGCCCGAGACATAGGCCATCAGCACGGTCTTGCGGCGCAAGGCGTCCAGGCGCGACAGGCAGGCGCGAAGGCGGCTCGATTGATCGAGATCGTCGAACAGATCGGCAAACAGGCCATCCTGCGCCTCGTCCTGCAGTCGTTCCAGGCTTTCCGTATCGGTCAGTTCCTCGCGCCGTCCGTCGCGGATGGCATTGAGCGAGCGGCTCTTGACCACGGCATAGAGCCAGCCGCGGGCGGAACCGCGTTCGGGACTATATTGCCCGGCCTTCTGCCAGATCTGCAGGAAGGCTTCCTGGACGATCTCCTCGGCCAGATCGTGGCGGCGCAGAATGCGCTCGGCGACCGTCACCATGCGCGCGGCCTCGCTGTGATAGATCACGGCAAGTCCCTTGCGGTCCCCGGCAGCACACGCCTTCAGCGCCGTCTCCAGCCGCTGTTGCGGATCCTCCATCCGAACTCCTTCTTGTCGTCTTTTCAAAGCGTAGCGGCGCGGCGGGCGATTGCAAGTCTTGTTACCCGCGCCGTGATGCCGACGATCCGTATGCCCGATCAATCCCATGTGTTCATCCCTTCTACGCATGAGACACGGCAGCAGACGATTTGGATGCAAAAATAAATCTGAATTCGCTGCATCCAAAGTGCAGCGCCCGCGTGTCTAGGGTTCAGGAGGCGCCATTCCGGCGTGTTCCGGATCCATTCAATTCGGGAGAAGACCATGAAGACCTTGAGCATCCTCACCCTGACAGCCGCAACCGCACTCACCGCGTTTTCCGCGCATGCAGCCCCTGCGCTCGGGCTTGCCGGCGACAAGACGCTGGTGATGTTCGACACCGACAAGCCGGATGCGACAAAAACGATGGACGTGACCGGTGTGACCAAACTGGTCGGCCTCGACTTTCGCCCGGGCACCAAGACCATTGTCGGCGTGACGGCAGACAGCGTCATCGTCACGATCGACCCCGCAACCGGTGCTGCCACCGAAGTTGCCAAGATGGACAAGCCGCTGACGATCGGCGAGGCGCCGGTGGTCGTCAATTTCAACCCGGCCGCCGATCGCCTGCGCTACATGACCGGCACCACGAACTATCGCGTCCATCCGGACACCGGTGCCGTCACCGTCGATGGCAATCTCGTCTTCGAAGAGGGCGACATGCACAAGGGCGAAGCGCCGAACACAGTGGCGGCCGCCTATACCAATTCGATGGGCAAGCCGGAAAAGACGGCGATGTACAATATCGATGCGACGATCGGTGCGCTGATCCAGCAGACCAAGCCGAATGACGGCACGCTGAAGGCGATCGGCAAGCTGGGCATCGAAGGCATGCCGAAGACCTATGCCTTCGACATCCAGGCTACCGGTGAAGGCAAGAATACCGCCTGGCTGGTCGCCGACAACAGCCTCTACACGGTCAATCTGGAAACAGGTGCCGCCACCAAGGCTGGCATGCTCGCCGGGGTCGATATGCCGGTGCGTGCGATTACCGTAATGCCGGTGATGTAAACCGGACAAAGCGATCCCTCGCCCTGCTGGGGTGGCGAGGGTCAGGGTGAGGGGTACGAGTTCAGCGCGTCCCGAGTTCGACGCTTGCCCCTCACCCGCCTCCCCTTCGCAATTGATCCTTCTCCCCGTTGAGGGAGAAGGATCTTTGCATTAGCTCAGCCGCGGATGAAACCCAGGACATCGGCGTTGAACTTGTCCGCCTGCAACTGGGCCAGACCATGCTGGCCGCCTTCATAGACCTTGAAGACCGAACCCTTGACAAGCTTCGCAGCCTTTTCAGCCGTTGCCTTGATCGGCACGATCTGATCGTCGTCGCCGTGGATGATCAGCGTCGGCTTATCGATCGATGTCAGGTCGTCGGTGTAGTCGACTTCCGAAAATTCCCGGATGCAGTCGTACTGGCCCTTGATGCCGCCAGCGAGACCCTGCAGGCGGAAGCTCTCGCGGAAGCCTTCATTGACGGTGACGCCCTCGCGGTTGAAGCCGTAGAAGGGCAGCGTCAGGTCGTAGTAGAATTGCGACCGGTTGTTTGCGGTACCGGCACGAATGCTGTCGAACACCTCCATCGGCACACCCTCCGGATTGGCGTCCGTCTTCAACATCAGTGGCGGCACGGCACCGACCAGGACGACCTTGGCAACACGGGCCGAGCCATGGCGACCGATATAGTGGGCCACTTCGCCGCCGCCGGTCGAATGGCCGATCATGACGATGTCTTTCAGGTCGAGCTTCTCGATCAGTTCGGCCAGATCATCGGCATACTGATCCATCGTATTGCCGTTCCAGGGCTGGTCCGAACGACCGTGGCCACGGCGATCATGGGCGATGACCCGGTAGCCCTGCAGGCCGAAATACAGCATCTGCGCATCCCAGGCATCCGACGACAGCGGCCAGCCGTGCGAGAAGAGGACAGGCTGACCGTCTCTGGAACCCCAGTCCTTGTAGAAGATGTTTGTGCCGTCCTTGGTGGTGATGCTGCTCATGGTCAAATCTCCTGGGTTGCTAGAAGCGAATGAAGGGGTTGCGAATGCCGGGGCATTCACCAAAGCGAGTGCTGCGAATGCCGTTCCGGCCACGAGGGCGTCCCTGCGGGTGAGGGAGAGTGCAGTTGAGTTTCGATCCGACATTTGGCTGCTCTTTTGTTTGTGTGCGATTTGTTTGTGCGCAATAGATATTGCGCAGATTTGCGCGCCTGTCAATTGCCATCAATTAAATAGTGCACAATTTTTATCGGCCGCTAAATGCCGTATGGCAGTGCGATGACCAGCACGGCGCCGAGCCGCGCTTTCCATCAGGCTTGCCACCAACAAAAATACCCCCGACCGGGACGGTCGAGGGCATGAATGGTCACGACGAAGGCAGAAACCGCTAGAGCATCGCCATGTATTTCGGCAGTTCGCGCATGCTTGGCACGACGACCAGCGTCTTCACATTGCCGCGCTTGAAGGCATTGAGGAAGCGATTGTAGTCCTCGAACACGACGCAGCCGGAACTGTCGCCTCGTCGCCGCAGCAGATAGGTGTGAGTCAGGAAGCCGTCGCGATTGTACATCCTGGAATCGCCGACCGGGGTCATGCGGATCGCCTCGATGCCATGAAAGCGGGATTCACGCATGCGCAGGTTATAGACATTCGGCGGGGTGGGCCCCTGGTTCTTCATGTGGACAAACTTCGGCTTGTCGCGCATGTGGCCGCGTCCCGAATGGGCCTCGAGCTTTTCGCCGTTCGGCATGTGAACGACGGCCTCGTCGATCACGTAGACCGCGATCCGGCTGCCGGCACCCGGGAGTTTCGACTTGCGGCTGAACAGGCCACCGGCACCATCATCGGTGGTGATCGGATTGTCCGGCTTGGCATAGGCCAGCATGCTGGACAGCGTCTTGGTCTTTTTCGGTTTGGCCGGCGCTGCAGGCGTCTCCGTGCTCAGCGGCACTACCAGGACGGCCTTGGGCTTCGGCTTTGCGCCCGGTATCGGGCCATCATCCGGCAGGGCATCGTGGTCCATGTCCGGCTCGGACAACAATTCGACGAATGGCTCCTCGCGCGGGTCGGCTGAGGCAACCACGTCAGCGGCCGTCGATGGAGCGGCATAGCCGAGTGCCATTGTCGCCGCTGTGCCGGCGGCTACGGGAATGGAGGCGGTCATCACCGGATCAATGTCATCGGCGGCGGTGCGGCGTTCATGGGCCGCTGTGGCAAGACCAGCCTGCTGGCGGGTCGCTTCCGCTTCGACCAGCGCGTCTCGCAGGACAGCCATGGCCTGCGGATCGGTGAAGCTCTCGATCCGGGCAAGCAGGAGGCGATCGGACTTGTCGACTTCGGCCAGCCGCATGGCGGCCGGCAACATCAGCAGGCCAAGATGATCGGTCGCGGCGATCGCATCGGCAAACCGGGCACGCATCTTTTCGAGCGCGGCATGCTGCATGCTGGCCGTGGTAATCGGGCGTGGGGCCAGAGGCTGGGCGAGCGCCAATGTGGGTCGCGGCAGCGAATGGCCGATCAGAACGGGTGCTTCGATGGCCGAACTGGACAGGCCCTTGACGATTGCAAGGGTGGCCATGGCCCAGAAGCCGCAAGCAAGACCGATGCCCATGATGGTCGGCATGCTGGAGCCGCGCTTCTTGCTGCGCGACTTTGTCTTCACAACGGCGGTCGCATTGCCACCGGACACCAACTTTGTCGAGGACGCCATACTGTTACTCGCTACCGAACACACATGGCATCAATACGGCGATGCCAACACGCTTACAGGTCAGACAGCGGGAGATCCCGTGCTGTCGGATGCCCTAAAGAATGAAGAAGTTTGGTAACCAAGAGGTTTACGCGCCGATCTTTCTTGTCACATGGCGGGATGAAATTCGATCCATCCCGCCAAAATCTGGTGCATCACCAGTTATGCGCCGCGCAAAAGCTCAGACTGCGCGCGTCAGGCCACCGTCCACCTTGATGTTCTGGCCGGTGATATAACCCGCCCCGGAAGAGGCCAGAAATGCGACCGTTGCGGCGACTTCCTCGCTCGTGCCATAGCGCTTCATCGGCACCCCGTCGCGGCGCTCTTCGGTGGCCGGCAGGCTGTCGATCCAGCCCGGAAGCACGTTGTTCATCCGGATGTTTTCAGCCGCATAGGTATCGGCAAAGATCTTGGTGAAGGCGGCGAGCCCGGCACGCGCGACGGCCGAGGTCGGGAACATGGCGCTCGGCTCGAAGGCCCATGCCGTCGAGATGTTGATGATCACGCCCGATTTCTGCGCCTGCATGATCGGCGTGACCAGACGGGTCGGGCGGATGACGTTCAGCAGATAGACGTCGATGCCCTTGTGCCAGTCCTCATCGGTAATTTCGAGGATCTGCGCGCGTGGACCGTGGCCGGCGCTGTTAACCAGAACGTCGACCCTGCCCCAGGTTGACATGGTGCTGTCGACCAGGCGCCTGAGGTCGTCATTCGACTGGTTGGAGCCGGTGACGCCGATCCCGCCGAGTTCCTGCGCCAATGCCTCGCCCTTGCCGGAGGACGACAGGATCGCAACCTTGAAGCCGTCTGCGGCCAGCCGCTTGGCAGCGGCTGCTCCCATTCCGCTTCCGCCGGCAGTGACGATGGCAACCTTTTGTTCCGACATTGATTATTCTCCCTGTGTTTGGTCGGGAGAATCATGAGCTTTGCAGCCGATGTCCAGTCAGAAAAACTGAAGGCCGGTGCAGCTTGCGCCACACCGGCCTTCGATCACGAAACGAAAGAAGCGGCCTTACCAGCTGCGAACGTCGAGCACGCGGTCCCTGTGTGCCGGATGGGTGGAGAAGACGAAGATACGGTCGAGTTCCTTCTGGGTCAGCAGACGCAGGAAGCGGATCTCGGCGGTATTGTTGGAAAACGTCTTCAGCAGGATGCTGCCGATCTTGTTGATGCGTGCATCCGGAATGTCGAAGTAGAATTGCTTGGGAAGATTGACCTGCGTGATCAGCGAAATGATCGCCCCGCTCATCGAGATGCGGACGACGTCGCAACGGCGCGCGGCCATATGCGTCATGCCGTTCTCGGTATATTCGAGACGTCCCGCGTTCATCGTATCTTCCATGCGGTACCGGTTTTCCCGGTCGTACATGAAGGATTCTTCCTTTTTCAGAAAATGAGAACCACTTGGCGCTGCCATTGTTCCTGTCCCTATTTTTTGTCCGTTCTTATGAGCAAAAAGCTAGCAGTGACAGTTTAACAGTCGGTATTTTTGGCGGCTCATTCCTGGGTGCAAAAGGGCCCTGTCGCAACTACGGCTAACAGGGCCTTAATCCTCGACGAGGCGAAGACACTCCGAAAACCGGTATTCAACGGCGATAGGTCTGCCCGGCTGCGTCAAAAAGGTGCAGCTTCGACTTGTCTGCGGAGAAGCGCAGCTTCGTGCCCTTCTTAACATCGACGATACCCGGTAGCTTGACGACGATCGGCGCGTCGTCGGCCGGCCCCTGGACGTAGAGCATCGTCACTTCGCCCAGCGCTTCGACGATATCGACCAGCCCCTCGAAGAGATATTCGTCACCGGCGGCAATCGCGATGTCTTCAGGGCGAACGCCGAAACTTGCGGGTTTGCCCTTTTCGGTGGCCTGCGTCGCAATATCGACAGCGACCGTGCTGCCATCCTTGAGCTTCAACGTGGTCGCCTGACCGGCTTCGGCAATGGTTGCCGGCATGATGTTCATCGCCGGAGAGCCGATGAACTGGGCGACGAAGAGGTTTGCCGGGCGCTCGTAGAGTTCGAGCGGCGGGCCGACCTGCTCGATGCGACCGGCAGACAGCACGACGATCCGGTCGGCAAGCGTCATTGCCTCGACCTGGTCATGGGTGACGTAGATCATCGTCGTGTCCGGCATGCTGTCGTTGAGCTTGGCGATCTCGATGCGGGTGGCGACGCGCAGGGCCGCGTCCAGGTTCGACAGCGGCTCGTCGAAGAGAAAGACCTTCGGGTCGCGGCAGATGGCGCGCCCGATGGCGACGCGCTGGCGCTGGCCACCGGACAGCGCCTTCGGCAGGCGGTCGAGATAGGGGCCGAGCTGGAGGATGTCGCCTGCCGCACGCACGCGCCGGTCGATCTCCTGCTTGCTCTCGCCGGCAATGCGCATGCCAAACGCCATGTTGTCGTAGACCGTCATATGCGGGTAAAGCGCATAGGACTGGAATACCATGGCGATGCCGCGCTTGGAGGGCGGGATATCGTTGACGCGCTGGCCATCGATGAGCATTTCACCGCTGGTAATGTCCTCAAGGCCGGCAATCATGCGCAGAAGCGTTGACTTCCCGCAGCCCGACGGCCCGACAAAGACGATGAACTCGCCCTGCTTGATGTCGAGATCGATCCCGTGCAGAACCTTGACCTGCCCGTATGCCTTGCGAATATCCTTGAGAACCAAGCCCGTCATTGTCTTCCTCCCCTTTTAGACATGACGCGCGAAATACGCGCCCCATGCCGGCAATTCTACGTGGTTGCCGTTCATCTCATTTGTGAAGCCATGGCCATCGAGCGCCACCCATTCGCCGGCCGGAAGCGCAATTGCGCTCGCCTCCGGGCTCATGTTGAACAGGCAGAGCAGCGTCTCGTTGCCGAAGGATCGCGTATAGGCCAGCTGTGTATCGCCGGCCGCGTGGAATTCGATATCGCCCTTGGCAAAGGCGGGATGCTTGCGGCGGAACGACAGGAACCTGCGGTAATGCTCGAGAACCGTCTCGTCCTTGCCGACTTGCGTGTTCACCGACCGCAGCACATGCTCCACCGGGATCGGCAGCCAGGTCTTGGCGGCTGTCGAGAAACCGGCCTGTGCCGCATGATTGTCCCAGACCATCGGCGTGCGGCAACCGTCACGCCCCTTGAATTCGGGCCAGAACTGGATGCCATAAGGATCCTGCAAGTCTTCGAAGGCAATGTCGGCCTCGGTCAGGCCAAGTTCTTCGCCCTGATAGATGCAGACCGAGCCGCGTTGGGTCAGCAGCAGTGCCGACATCATCTTGGCATAGGTGTCCCGGTCGAGCACGTCAGCGCCCCAGCGGCTGATGTGGCGGACGACGTCGTGGTTGGAAAATGCCCAGCAGGCCCAGCCTTCCGGGGCTGCCGCGGCAAAATTGATCTGCGTCTGCCTGACCACATCCGGCGTCAGCGGTTCCGGCGCCAGGAATTCGAAGGCGTAGCACATCTGCATCTTGTCATTGCCGGAGGTGTATTCACCGACGATCTCGAGACCACGCTGGCTGTCGCCCACTTCGCCGACGGCGGCAATCGCCGGATATTCGTCGAGCAGTGCCCGAAACCGCTTGAGGAAGGCAATGTTTTCCGGCCGGTTCTTGTCGTAGAGGTGTTCCTGGAAATTGTACGGGTTGACCGCCGGTGCCGTCGAGGCATTGCGGCGCTCCGGGGCGAGCGCCGGATTGTCGCGCAATTCCTTGTCGTGGAAGTAGAAGTTGATGGTGTCGAGACGGAAGCCGTCAACGCCGCGCTCCAGCCAGAAGCGGGTGGCGGCGAGCAGCGCGTCCTGCACTTCCGGATTGTGCAGGTTCATGTCGGGCTGCGAGGTCAGGAAGTTGTGCATGTAATATTGCATGCGGGTCGGATCCCACTGCCATGCCGACCCACCAAAGATCGACAGCCAGTTGTTCGGCGGCGTGCCGTCCGGCTTCGGATCCGACCAGACATACCAGTCCGACTTCGGATTGACGCGGCTCGAGCGGCTTTCGACAAACCACGGATGCTGATCCGACGAGTGCGACATGACGAGATCGATCATAACGCGGATGCCCAGGCGATGGGCCTCGGCGATCAGCCCGTCGAAATCGGTCAGCGAGCCGAACATCGGATCGACGTCGACATAGTTCGACACATCGTAGCCGAAGTCCTTCATCGGCGAGGCGAAGAAGGGCGAGATCCAGATCGCATCGGCGCCAAGTTCGGCAATATGATGCAGGCGCGCGGTGATGCCCTTGAGGTCACCGATGCCGTCGCCATTGCTGTCCTGGTAGGAGCGCGGATAGATCTGGTAGATCACCGCACCCCGCCACCAGTCCTTGTCGGCCGTCAGCATCGATTGCGTCGTAGAGCTCATGATAGGTCCTTGTGCATGTCAGTGAAGCTTCGTGCGCTCAACCGCCCTTGACCGAGCCAGCGAGCAGACCCCGGACGAGGTAGCGCTGCAGGGCAAAGAAGACGCAGAGCGGAACGATGATGGTGATGAAGGCGGATGCCGTCAGGATTTCCCAGTTGCCGCCGCGCGACCCGAGCAGGTTGACCAGCCGTCCGGTCAGGACGAGTTCGTTGTCGCCTGAACCGAGGAAAACCATCGCGATCAGCAGGTCGTTCCAGGTCCAGAGGAACTGGAAGATGGCAAATGATGCCAGCGCCGGATAGGACAGCGGCAGGACGATCTTGATGAAGATTTCGAAATCGGAGGCACCGTCGACGCGGGCCGATTCCATGATCTCGCGCGGCAGGCCGGCGATGTAGTTGCGCAGCAGGTAAATGGCGAGCGGCAGGCCGAAGCCCATATGCGCCAGCCAGATGCCGACATATCCCTTGGCCGGCACGCCGAAGAAGGCACCGACGCCATTGTACATCTTGAGGAGCGGGATCAGCGACATCTGTAGCGGCACGACGAGCAGGCCGACGATGACCGCAAGCAGGATGGAGCGGCCCGGAAATTTCATCCAGGCGAGTGCGTAAGCGGCAAAGGCAGCAACCAGGATCGGGATGATGGTCGACGGAATGGCCACCGTCAGCGAATTGATGAAGGACTTGCCGATGCCTTCGGAATTCAGCACCGTCTGGTAGTTCTCCAGCGTGAACCGCGGCGGGACGGCCGAGGTGAAGAAGATGCGGTCGCCGCGTGAACCTTCAAATGCCTTGGGCGATTCCAGGCGGAAATCGCCGTTTTCCTGCAGCGTCAGCTTGCTGCCGTCATTGCGTTCGGCAACCGCGCCCGGTTCGAAATCGGCAGGCTTGTTGATGTTGACGCCGAAGGCGCTGACGGTTCCGCCCTTGCCGTCGAAGACATTGCCGGCGATGACGAACTGGCCATTTTCCTCGACCTGGGCGCTGGCAGGCGGCGCCCGGTAGATGGCGTTCTGGCTGGATGTGGTCAGCGCCGTCCACCAGCCGGAAGCGACGATCTGGTCCTTGTCACGCAGGGACGAGATCAGCAGACCGGCGGTCGGCAGGGTCCAGAGCGCGACTAATAGCAGGACGGTGAGATTGACGACGATCGTCAGCGGCGAAAGCTTGGTGGCGTGCATCTCAGTGTCCTTCCATTTCGCGGCGGGCATTGCGGATGTTCCAGATCATGATCGGCACGACCATGATCATGATGACGACTGCGATGGCGGCACCCTTGCCGAAATCGCCGCCGCCGCGGAACATCCAGTCGAACATCAGGTTGGCGAGAACCTGTGTCTGCCACTGGCCGTTGGTCATCGCGAGGACGATGTCGAAGACCTTGAGGACGAGGATGGTGATCGTGGTCCAGACGACCGCGATCGTGTTCCAGATCTGCGGCACCTTGATCTTCATGAAGATCTGCCAGGGATTTGCGCCA
This sequence comes from Rhizobium sp. 18065, assembly GCF_902706095.1. GTDB lineage: Bacteria > Pseudomonadota > Alphaproteobacteria > Rhizobiales > Rhizobiaceae > Allorhizobium. The sequence goes on along the minus strand of NZ_CACSJP010000001.1, from coordinate 734,628 downwards.
TCGATGATCGCAGCCTCGATGGTTTCTTCCGGAATGCCACGCAGCGCTGCCGACAGCAGAACCATGGCGAAACCTGTCTGGATCCAGATCAGGATGACCATCAGGAAGATGTTGTTCCAGAACGGCAGCGCGATCCAGATCTGCGGATCGCCGCCGAAGGCCACGACAATGGCATTGAGGATGCCGATCTGCTCGGAACCGGCATCGCGGTAGTCATAGACGAACTTCCAGATGACCGATGCACCGACGAAGGAGATCGCCATCGGCATGAAGATCAGCGATTTGGCGATATTGCCCCACCAGATGCGGTCAGTCATCGCGGCGATGATCAGGCCGAACAGCGTGGCTGCGGCCGGAACGACGATCAGCCAGAGAAGATTGTTGTAGATCGACTGGCGGAATTCGCCGTCCTGGAACATCCAGCGAAAATTGGCGAGCCCGACATAGTTCTCGCCGGACCGGTCGAGAAACGCATAGACCACCGAGGAAAACAGCGGGTAGACCAGATAGACCGCCAGTGAAATCAGGGCTGGTCCGAGAAACAGCCAGGGGCGGATCAGCGCCGCCTTGCGCAGGTTTTCGGATGCGCGGGTCGTGTCCGCGATGCGCGACGGAAAGATCATGTCGAGCAGCAGGTTGGATCCATAGAAGTAGCCTATGGCTGCCGCGACACCGATGACGATCGTCACTAATGCAAAGAATAGCTGTTCCACTTGCGTTCCCTCCCTTTACGGGGTCCCCCTCGCCATAGGCAAATGGCGCCGGACCGCAGGCATTTTTGTATCGGTCGCCGGGCTCGTTTTGCACGAGCCCGGCGATACTCCCTCTTCGGAGAGAATTACTTCAGGGCGTCCCAGGCCTTCTGGATCTCGCCGGTCACATCTTCCGCAGACTTGCCACCGGAATAATCCACCATACCGGTCCAGAAGGCGCCGGCGCCGATCTTGCCGGGCATCAGGTCGGAACCGTCGAAGCGGAATGTGGTGGCATTCAGGAGAATGTCGCCCTGCTTGGCCATCGGGGCGTTGGCATAGGCTTCCTTGTTGGCACCCTTGAACGGGGTGAGGAAGCTCGACTGCGCCATCCAGGTCTCATGCGCGATCGGGGTCTTGAGATATTCGATGAAGGCGCGGGCAGCGGGGCTGTCCTTTGCGATCATCGCCAACGTTCCGGCGCCGAGCACCGGGTTGCCGAGGTCGGCCTTGGCAGCATAAGGCGGCATGTAGAAGAAGTCGGCATCTTCGCCGACAACCGTGCCTTCAGGGAAGAAGGACGGGATGAACGAAGCCTGATGGTGCAGATAGCACTTCGGCGGGGCGCCGAAGAGACCCTTCGGGCTGTCGCGGAAGTCGGTCGAAGCCACGGCCTTGGCGCCACCATCGACGAACTTGTCATTGCGGGCGAACCAGCCAAATTCCTCGATCGCACCGATGACGGCCGGATCGTTGAACTTGACGTCGTTGGTGACCCACTTGTCGTAGACATCAGCTGGTTGCGTGCGCAGCATCATGTCTTCGACCCAGTCGGTTGCCGGCCAGCCGGTCGCACCGCCCGAACCAAGGCCGATGCACCACGGGGTGCCACCGTCCGCGACAATCTTCTCGGTCAGCGCCTTCAGCTCTTCCATGGTCTTGGGCACTTCATAGCCGGCGTCCTCAAAGTTTTCCGGCACGTACCAGACCAGCGATTTCACGTCGATCTTGTAGGGCAGTGCGTAAAGGGCAGCCGTGCCGTCCTTGCCCTTGTAGGTCGAGAGATCGACCCAGGACTGGCCGGCGGAATAGTTTTCAAGCAACCAGTTCTTGGTCTCGTCGCCCAGCGGCGTCAGATGGCCCTTGGATGCGAGGTCGGCGATCAGGCCCGGCTGCGGCAGAATGGCAATGTTCGGTGGGCTGCCGGCCTGGGTGTCGATGACGATCTGCTGCTCATAGTTTTCGGACGAGGAATACTGGACGTCTGCGCCCGTGGCTTCCTCGAAATAGGCAAAGATGCTCTCGAACAGAGCCTGGTCTTCGCCGCGCCAGGGTCCGAAGATGGTCAGCGTCTGACCTTTGAGATCATTGGCTTTCTTGAACTCTTCAAAGCTCGCCCAATTGAATTTCGCGTCCTCGCCCGGCTTGAACTTCAATTCGGCGGCAGACGTCATGCCAGCAGCCAGTGCTGCGGCAGCGACCGTGATCAAAAACAGTTTCTTCATGTGATATACCTCCCATCACATATGGACGGCCAAACGTCCATTGGCTCGAAAGCCCCTTCCTCAAAGCGCTTTGGCCTACAAGTCATCCCACTCCGATCCCCGAGGAGTCAAGCGCTATCGCAAATTTGCTCCAAATAGTCGCAAAGCGCATCCTAAAATGGTGCAGGTGCGCGCAAATATGGCAAGTTCGCACTTGTCGCCCACGCGAAAACTGCGGCATAGTCGAAGCGCTTTGAAATGCCGGAGGGAGGAAGAACCGGTGGTTTCCCAGCGAGGGAGAGGAATTGCCTGCCGTGAATCTCAAAGAACTGTCGCTCATGCTCGGCCTGTCGCAAACGACGATCAGCCGCGCCATCAACGGTTACCCCGAGGTCAACGAGGAAACCCGTCAACGCGTGCTGAAGGCGGCCAAGGAGACCGGCTACAGGCCCAACCGGGCTGCCCAGCGCCTGGCCACCGGCAAAGCCGGATCCATCGGCCTGATCATGCCGGTTTCGCCCGATCATGCCTCCGATATCCATTTTGCCGAGTTTCAGGGCGGCTTGGCGGAGGTCGCGATCGAACACGACTTCCACTTCGTCATCATGCCGGCGCGAATGGAAGACGAGCAGGAAGCGATCCGCTGGCTGGTGGCCAGCGGCAGCGTCGATGGCTACTATCTGGCCTATATGCGCGAGAACGATCCGCGCATCACCATGGCGCAGTCCCTGTCGCTGCCCTTCATCGTGCATGGACGATCCTCCGGGCGCACGGCAAACTACCCATTTCTCGATGTCGACAACGAAGGCGCATTCTATGATGCGACGCGTTTCCTGTTGCAGCTTGGGCACAGGCATTTCGCACTGCTGAACGGCCCGGCCGACCTGGACTTTGCCTTGCGTCGCAAACAGGGCACGGAAAAGGCCCTTGCCGAACAGGGGTTGATCCTGGACCCCACCCATATCCGCAACACATTCATGGGCGACGAACAGGGCTATCGCGGCATGAAGGAAATCCTCGGCGGACCGCAGCGGCCGACAGCCGTGCTCTGCGCCAGCACTGTACTGGCGCTCGGTGCCGTCAGGGCGCTCAACGAAGCCCGGCTGAAACTCGGGGTCGACGTGTCGCTCATCGCCCATGATGACGAATTGCCGCTGCTGAAGCCGGAGAATTTCAGCGTCCCGCTGACAACGACACGCTCATCCCTGCGCCAGGCCGGCAAGCGTGTTGCCGAGCGGCTGATCGCCATGATCCACAGCGGCCCGGAGATGCAGCCGCCATTGCAGGAGCTGTGGAAGGTCGACCTGGTCGTCAGGTCCTCGACAGGACCGGCTCCGGCGAAAGACTGATCGCCGGAGCGAGCGACGTCAGAATGTCGGGGCCGCTTCGCCCGCTGCGCGATAGGCCGCAATCACGGTGTTTGCCATCAGCATGGCGATGGTCATCGGACCGACGCCACCCGGTACCGGCGAGATCGCCGCGGCAACCGGCTTGCACTCGGCAAAGGCCACGTCGCCGACGAGGCGGAACTTGCCTTCACCGCGCTCAGGCGCCGCGATCCGGTTGATGCCGACATCGATGATCGTCGCGCCGGGCTTGACCCAGTCGGACTTGACCATTTCCGGGCGACCGACTGCGGCCACCAGAATGTCGGCCTCGCGTGCCAAAGCCGGCAGGTCGCGGCTCCTCGAGTGACCGATCGTCACCGTGGCATTGGCAGCCAGCAGAAGCTGGGCCATCGGCTTGCCGAACAGGTTGGAGCGGCCGATGACCAGCGCATTGAGGCCGGACAGATCGGATCCATGCACCTGGCGCACCAGGATCATAGCGCCGGCCGGCGTGCAGGAGACCAGACCGGTTTTCGTATCGCCGATCGCCAGCTTGCCGGCATTGACCACATGCAGACCATCGACATCCTTTTCCGGCAGGATCGACTGGATCACCGGATCGGAGTTCAACGGCTTGGGAAGCGGAAGCTGGACGAGGATGCCGTCAATGGTCGGATCGGCATTGAGAGACGCGACGAGCGCCATCAGATCGTCCTGAGACGTGTCTTCAGGCAATGTATGCTGGAGGGAATTGAAGCCGCATTGCTTGGCCATCTTGCTCTTGGCGCCGACATAGGCATGGCTTGCCGGATCGTTGCCGACGATCACGACGGCAAGGCCTGGTTTGCGATGGCCGCGCGTTTCAAGGACTGCTGCTGCAGAGGTTACCGCCTCGACCACCGATGCGGCCGCTGCCTTTCCATCAATCACCGTCGTCACTGTCTCTCGCCCTCGCCTCACGTTTCGACAAGCTAGCGTCATCGACCCGGCGCCGTTTGCCTGTCTCCGTCCTATGCTGTCAAATTGCGGCATTTTGCAAGAGTTGCGGCAACGAGATCGGTTCGCGCAATGCAAAACAGGAGGGGCAATCCGGATTGCACCCTCCTGTCTTCAATCTGTGGCCAATGCGAGAGCGGGCGGTTCAGTGGCCCGAACCGGCTGCCGGCTCCTCGACCTTTTCGCCTTCGACGATAACGGTCGCATCCAGCGGCCCACGGCTGTCGCCATCGGCTGCCTTGCGGGCAACCTCCTTGGAGACGTAGTCAAGCTGCTCGATCAGCACCTGGCTGACGAAACCCTCGCCGAGATGGGCATTGATGTCGGTCTTGATCTTCTCGCGGAAGACCGCGACATCAAATCCCTTGGTATTGGCAAGATCGACCATCTTGTTGCCGATCAGCAGGGTGAACAGCTCATCGGTCATCAGTTCGGTCATCGGCAGCTCGACGCCGGTGATCTTCGCCTTATCCATCATGAACGACACGCGGGTGAGGAAGTAGCCCGACACGCCACCATCCGAAATGACCGGAATGGTGATCGGTTCGCCCTTGACCAGTTCAAGCGGGGCCTTGTGATCCTCTTCGCTGGGGCCAGCCGGGGCCGTCGCCAGGCTGATGGCACCGTAGACGGCGCCGAGCGTGACGATGCAGACCCACAGACCAACGGCCAGTAACTTTCCCATCAGAACTCGCTATGCAGAAGGAACTGTTCCTGGGAATAAGTACCGTCGCCATCAGCGTCGCGTACGGCATTCTTCAGGAGATCGGCAACGGCGCGCACAGCGTTCATATGCGCTTCGACGCGGCGCACATTGAGCGCAAGCTTCTTCTTCAGCGAATGCATCTGCTCGACATAGTTGACGGCGATTTCGCGCGGATCCGTCTCTCTGAACAGCATGGTCAGTTCATAGAGGCAACGGCTCTTGTGGGCATTCGACACCTTGAAATCGAATTCGCGATCCTTGCCGATCCGCTCGTTTTCATTGTCGATAATGCGTTCCAGACGACCAAGAACCGTCTTCACACGGTATTCGCTCGAAACAACTTCCATCATGTCACCTCAAAAAAGCATTCTAATTACTGTGCGGACTTGGTTTCGGCAGAGGCGCCGAGCGTGCGCCGTTCAAGATCGGTCACCCAGCTCAAAGCCCGGCTTCGATCAGCTTCGTCCGTCTTGGCATTGGCAGTGTCCTGGCCGCGGGTACGGGCAAGTGCTTCGTCATACATCTGCTGGGCGATGCCGATGCCACCGGAATCCGCGATCACCGAACCCATCTGTTCGGCCATCATGCTCTTCCACATCTCGCCGGCATTGCCCTTGCCATAGACTTCTTCGCTGTCATCCGGCAGCATCGACTGGACGAAATTGGTCAGATAAACCGCTTCAAAGTCGCGGTAGATCTTCGGCGGCTCGCTGCTTTCGGCCTTGTCTGCGGCGGTTGCACGCGCGTCGGCAGTGCTGGCCTTGTTCAGGATCTCAACAGCGTTGCCAAAGCCTGCACCCTTTTCGGCAAGGCTGGTTGCCAGGAAGTTCGCCCGGTTCGTCTTGAGCTTTTCCTGCGCTGCAGCAACTTGCGACGGATCAGCCGCGCGGACAACGTCCAGCACGAGATCGCTCGGAGGGGAAATGGCCACGATGACATCCTCGATATGTGTTCGGGGCGACTATCACTCGTGAAGCTTGCTGGAGGCTGGTGTGGCGAACTGCAGATCGATCAGATCATAGATGGAATTGTCATCGGCTTCGCGATCCTCGTGGTCGCGGGCCTCCCTCATGTTCTCTTCCAGGCGATCACCCTTGGCGCGTTCGCGCATGACCTTCATCTCCTGAACCTGCTGAAGGCCGCGGAGCTGTTTGTCCGAGTTCGACAGGCGATCGAAGCGATCCGCATAATTTTGCGCAAACAGCCGGTGCACCGGTTCCAGCGAACCGATGGCATCCATCACCGAATCCATGGAGACCGTGTTTTCCTCGATGCGTTTCGCGGTCGTGCTGAGATCGCTCTCCGCCATGCGTTCCATGTGACGCTGCACGGCGACCAGGCGTTTCAGTTTTTCGGACTGCTTTTTCGGTCCCATTTGGTGGTCCTCTGGCGCGACCTAGAGCATTTTCTGCGAAAACGGAGTCGCCTCTAATGCTCTATCTCTTTGTTTTTACTCAATTCCTTGCGCAAAACTGGTTCCCATTTTTGCTGGAATTGCACTAGAAGTCGAAAATCATCGGGAAAGACTGGGCAAACTGCATGACCATCGCCGCGATGGAGAAATAGACCAGCAGCAGTCCGCCAATCAGCAGATAAGGCGTGGAAATATAGAAGATCGGGATCTGCGGCGCGAGCTTGTTGACCAGGCCGACGCCGACGTTGAACATCAGACCGAAGATGATGAACGGGCTTGCCAGCCTCAACATCAGCATGAAGGTCTTGGACAGCGTGTCGCTCAGCGTGATCAGCATCTTCTGGGTATCGGGAAAGCCACCCAATGGCATGACCGAATAGGATTCCACCAGAGCGCGGAAGACCACATGGTGGAAATCCAGCATGAAAAGCAGCAGCAAGCCGCCAAAGCTGATCAGGTTGGTCAGCTGGTTTTCGCTGGTGTCTTCGATGACATCGGCAGCACCCGGCGAATTGAAGCCGATGGCCATGGACGTGGCAGATCCGGCAAATTGCAGACCAAGCACGTAAAGCCTGGGAACCAGGCCATACATCGCGCCGATCAGCACTTCGGCGACAATCAGCTGGATGTAGGTGTAGCCGCCACCCGCGACGCGCGGATAGACCGTATCGAACAGGATCGGCAGCAGCGCCAGAGACATCGAGACGGATAGCAACACCCGGATCGTCATCGAAATGCGCGCGGAGGAAAAACCCGGCAAGGTCATCATGCAGGCGCCAATGCGGCAGAAAACCGCAAACAACGCCAGAACGGTCCCTTCCGGGTCTGTTATCATGAAATGGAGCCCAGGATCTTAATTTCGATGCCCTTGGCCAGTTCGACGTGAGACAAAACCGGCAGCGTGGAGAACAAGCGTTCGATAATCATGCGGACATAGGACCGTGTTTCCGGCGACGTGACAAGCACGAAAGGAAGCCCGCGGTCCATAAAGTCGCGGATAACCTGGCTCGCCTGCTCGCTGAACTCTTCGAGGCTGCGTGGATCGATGTCGAACTCCACGACTTCGCCCTTGGCATCGCGCTTCAGCGCCTGGTGGAAAACGAGGTCCCACTTCGAGCCGAGGCGCAGAACGCGCAGGACACCGTTGTCGGTCAGGTCGCCGCAGAGCTGCTGGGCCATGCGCACCCGTACATGCTCGACGATCTGTTCGGTCTTGCGCACATGCGGCGCAAGTTCTGCCACGGCTTCGAGAATCAAATGCAGGTTGCGGATCGAGACGCGTTCAGCCAGCAGAAGCTTCAAGACCGCCTGCAGACCGGAATAGGACATGTGCGACGAGCAGATTTCGTCGGCCAGTTTCTTGTATTCCGGATCGAGGCGATCGATGAGGATCTTGACGTCCTTGTAGGAGAGAAGCTGCGGCAAGTTGTTGCGGATGACTTCGCTGACATGGGTGAGCACGACCGAGACGTTGTCGATCGGGTGGAAGCCTTCGCGCTTCAGTTCCTCGGTAAAGGTTTCCAGGACGGAGACGGCCGGCATGCCAAAAGCGGGTTCGCGGATCTCGTCGCCGGGGACCTTCGGCTTGCGGCCGGAGCCCGTAACCACGAGCACTTCGCCGACACGCAGCGCATTCGATGCGATCGTCGTACCATGGATGCGGATCTGGTAGGACTTGTCCTGAATGGCGATATCATCGGTGACCTTGATTTCCGGCACGACGAAACCGTACTGGCTGGCGAACTTCTTGCGCATCTTGCCGACGCGGAACGCCAGTTCCTGATGGGCGCCGAGCAGGCGGGTCGAGACCAGCTTGCCAAGCGCGAGCTCGATCTCGGCGGTCTTCAGGACCGACTTGACCGAGTCCTTCTCGGCTTCCTTGTTCTGGATGACCTTCTTTTCTTCCTGGTCGCGCTTGACCTTGTTTTCGGCTTCGACCTGACGCGGGATGAACCAGGCGCCGAAAGCCATCATGCCGCCAAGCGCCATGAACGGTATAAAGGGCAGGCCCGGAACCAGCGCCAGGGCGCACATCAGCGAGGCGGCAACCGACAGCGCGCGCGGATAGCCGCTCAGCTGGTTGATGACGGCCTGGTCTGTCGAGCCAGGTGTGCCGCCGCGCGAGACGAGCAGGCCGGCTGCCAGCGAAACGATAAGGGCCGGAACCTGCGAGACGATACCGTCGCCGACAGACAGCTTGACGAAGACGTCGGCGGCTTCGCCGATTTCCATGCCATGGCGGAAATAGCCGATGATGATACCGCCGAAGACGTTGATGCCGGTGATGATCAGGCCGGCGATGGCGTCGCCACGAACGAATTTCGAGGCACCGTCCATCGCACCGAAGAACGAGCTTTCCTGCTCCAGTTCCTTGCGGCGGAACTGCGCTTCCTTTTCGTCGATGATGCCGGCTGACAGGTCGGCATCGATCGACATCTGCTTGCCGGGGATGGCATCGAGGGTGAAGCGGGCGCCGACTTCGGCGATACGCGTGGCACCCTTGGTGATGACGATGAAGTTGACCGTGATCAGGATCATGAAGACGATCAGACCGATAACGAAGTCGCCGCCCATGACCAGGGTGGAGAAACCGGCGATCACGCCGCCGGCAGCGTCATGACCTTCGTGACCGTGGGACAGGATCACACGCGTCGTCGCGATGTTGAGCGACAGACGGATCATGGTTGCGATCAGAAGGATGGTCGGGAAGGACGAGAAATCGAGCGGCCGCTGGATCCACAGGGAGACCATCAGGATCAGCACGGAGAAGGCAATCGAGAAGGCCAGTCCCATGTCGATCAGGAACGGCGGGATCGGCAGGAACAGAATGCCGAGGATCAGGGTGATACCGAGAGCAAAGCCAATATCGCGTCCGCTCGGACTGACCTTCGGAATTACGATTGCAGGAGGTTGCGCCATTTCCGTTCCATCTCTTCATGAGAAGTCATCCTGAAGCCAGGGCTTCGGGCAGTATCGGGAACAGATATAGAAGGCGAAGCTTGCGCGAGGGTGTCAGGAAGCGTCCGGACGCTTAGGCGATCCGATCAGAAACCCGATTGCACGCGGGAAAAAACCATGTTGGCAAAAAGGGAAATCTGCGCGCCGGCGAAGGGGGCGGTGATGCCGATGGTAATCAGGATTGCCAGGATCTTCGGGACGAAAGTCAGGGTCATTTCCTGGACCTGGGTCAGCGCCTGGATCAGCGCGATCACCACACCGACAATCATGCCGGCAGCAACCGCGGGTCCGGATGCCATCAGGATTGTCCAGATGGCAGCCTGCATAATGTCGAGTGCGTCAGCCTCATTCATGAGACGGTGTCCTTCCGGAGCGGCGAATCATTCCCTCCACTCCGGAAGGCTTAGCAGTTTAGGTGTCGCTCGTCTCGGTATCCGTATCCGTATCCGCGGCAGGCGGCTCTCCGACACGAACGCCGACAGTGATCGGTATCTCGTCACCGTCCGTGGTCGTGGCAACCATGGTGTCGGAATAGACGCGAACCGATTCGATGACGCCGGTGGTCTTCTCGTCAGCGCTTGTGATGGTCTTGCCGATATAGTTCGAGGCGTTGGTCAGGGCGTTGCCGGTGATCAGTGTCTCGAGGTTCGAGTTGGTCTGGATCGTCTGCTCGACCTGCGAGAAGGTGGCCAGCTGCGAGATCTGCTCGCTGGCATCCATCGGATCGGTCGGATCCTGGTTTTGCATTTGCGCGATCAGGAGCTTCAGGAAACTCTCGTAGTCCAGCGAGGCAGACGCCGAAGCGCTGGAGGCAGAGGTATCAGTCGTCGTCGTTGTCGTCGTGGCACTTGTCGTGCTGCTGACTGCATCTACCGCCATGGTGCGATCTCCTTGCGAATCTGCTCGATCGTTGCCGGGCTCATCTCTTCGCTGCTCAAAATCCGGTCCTCGACCGTATAAAGCGAGCGTATTGCCTTAAGCGCGTCAAAGGCTCGCCCGGACGAAACCATCGCATCGACACGCTTCAGTTCGGCCAGAATTTCCTCGTTCTGGAAGCAGTTCAACAGCATGATGATCGACTTGCGGAACATCGCCATGGACTGTTCGCGGCCTTCCGGATTGATCAGCATCATCTGCGCAATGAAGTAGAGCTGACGCAGAGGCGTGGTGGCCTGGTCGGGCTGCAGAACGTGATTTTCCAGCAGGAAAGTCACGTCATTGAGGAACTCCAGAGCAACCTTGCGGTCGACGCGAAGAACCGCTCCGTTGATAAAGATCCGTTCGCCCGACTTGAGCGAGATGCGCAAAGTGCTCTTCATTTAAGTCCATCCCTAATGATGGTTGTCACGTCTATGATGCCCTGGAAATTGTCTGACTGGCGCTTCCTGATCCGGTCGCATTCCTTCAAAATCCAAATCGCGATGGAAATCAGATTGGCGCGAACTTCGACAGCCAGCTGATTTTCGGGATGTTGCAGGTCCTCAATGAAGCGGACCCAGACCCGTCGTGTGTAGTAAAGCGCTTCAATCGCCTCGCGCGAATAGCTGGCCTTCAGTGCAGCCGCCCGCAGCAAATCAATCGTCCGATCCAGGGCCTGACGCTCGCGATCCTTCGCGTCGGCCACCCCATCTTCCATGATTTCGGCGTATGAAAACTGGTACATTCATTTGCCCTTCAGTTTTACTCAGTCCCTTTGATCATCAAAGGTAATTTACGAGACTCAGCGCCTGGATCTTGGCTGTCAGCGTGTAGGACGCTTCAACCATTGCCAGAAGACTATTGACCTTCGTCGACGCTTCGTAGGCATCGACTTCGATCTTGCTGGACAGACTTGTCTCGATGATGTCGACCTGGATCTGCAAGGAGGAATCAGCCTTCTCGATCCGGTTTTCCGAAAGACCCAGCTCGGATCTGGTTTTGTTGATCCCGCTGATGGCCTTGCCGGTGTAGTCAATCGCCGAATTGATCGCCACGGTGACGGCATCGGCCGGCGCGCCGATGTTCATCAGTTCCTGGGTGATGACCCCGGCCAGCGCGAAGTAGCGGAAACCGTTTTCGTTGGCAGACGCAGAGGTGTTGACCGTTTCCGACTGCGTAATCCGGCTCGTCATGACCTCATCGGAAGCACTCGACCAGTCGGTCGTCCAGTCGGCGCCGGAATACATCGGCTCCAGGACGTTGGCGATGAAGTCTTCCATGCTCGGCGCACCGCCTTCGGCAACGATCGTCGCCGTATCAGCCGTGCTGGTCGGCGCAAAGCCGAAGTAACCGGTAAAGGCATTGTCGAAAGCGACCTTGGCTGCCGATGTTTCATCGTAGTCGGCGAGCGGCTGCACATCCGTGTTGATGCCGGAAAACAGGAACTCGCCGTTGATGGCCGAATTGGCCATGTCGGTCATGGTGTCGAGCGAGCTCTTGACCGTGCCGATCGTCGTGCCGATCGTATCCGTATTGGTCGAACCCGAGATCGTGATCAACGACTGGTTCATTTCCTCGGCAGCCTTGGCAATCTGGCTCAGGGCTTCCTGAGAGGCCGACAGCCGCTGGGTTGCGATGCTGTTGTTGCTGAGGATCGAAGACAGCCGCAGGCTTTCGCGATTGAGATCGATCACCGTCGATGTCTTGCTGCCCAGTTCGGCGCCGATATCGGCAAAGTACCCCGTGCTGACCTCCTGCTGCGCCTGCAGCAGATCGGTCTGGGCCTGCCGGATGGTGAGCCGCATGGACGTCTGTATGGAGATATTCGATACGTTCGAGGTCGACATCCTGGATTATCCCGCCATCTGCAGCACGGCTTCCAGCATCTCGTCAATTGTCGAGACGAGCTTGGCTGCGGCCTTGTAGGACTGCTCAACATCGAGCAGCATGGAAAGTTCTTCGTCGAGGCTGACTGCCGTTTTCGACGAATATGTCTGATAGGTACGCTCGTAAAGCGCGCTCTTGTTTTCCTCTGCCGAGGTGGCAGTCGAACGATACTCTTCAAGCCAACCGATGGAGTCGCTGGCGAAGGACAACAGACTGGTTGTCGTGGTCAGATCGGCGTCTGCCGAAAAATCACGGTCGGCGGACATGGCGTCGACATAGGTATTGATCAGGTCGGTGTAGCCCGAGGCACCGGCGGTGTTGTGGACATAATCCGTTCCGTTGATGCCGCCATCGCGGATCAGTGTCGGGTCGCCGCCGGCATCCGATCGCACAGCATCATTGACCGTAATCTTGGCGGCCAAACCCGGCTCGACCGTGCCGGATGTCAGTGTGGTGCCACCCGACCAGGTAAACAGGCCCGGAGCATCCGGCTGACCGGCCGAGGGATCGGTTTCGGCAAAAGCCTCGATCAGGCCACGTGCAACTTCGTCGAGCTGCACCTGGAACGTCGGTGCGATGACATCGCGCAGCTGGACCAGCGCGCTCAGGGTGCCCTGCCCGTCGGTATTGCCGCCAACGCCGGCACGGACCGGCGTTCCGTCGATATAGATCGAATTTCCGGTAACCGATGCATCGTAATTATATTTGCGATCGAATGTGACTTCACGCGGATCGGTCTCGAACAGCGTGGTGCCGTCCGAAGTGTAGAGCACCATGTCGCTGTTTTCGCGCATGTTGATGCTGACACCGACGATGCCGGAAATCTCCTTGACCAGCGTATCGCGGCGATCGAGATAATCGCTCGGCTCGCCACCGGTTGCCGTCAGACGAATGACCGAGTCGTTGACCGTCTTGAACTCGGCCAGCAGCTTGTTCAGGCTCTCGACCTGTTCGGCAATCTGGGCGTCGGTGTCGGCGCGCAGCTGCTGGGTCGAAGCCGTCGCATTGTTCAGCGAATTGGCAACATCGATCGCATCGGTGACAACGGTGGATGCGAGCGCATATTCACCCGGTGCCGCTGCGAAGGACTGCAGGCTGCTCTGCAGATTGGCAAGATAGGTCGACGTCGACAGTTCGTAGTCATTGCCGCCAAGCGCGCTGGAGATCGTTTCCAACCCTTCCAACAGTGTGCCTTGCGAACTCTGCTGCGACGTCGCGCTGGAGAACTGTCGCAGCAGAGCCATCTGCTGCGAACGTTCGTTCTGGACCATCGTCGCACCGTAGACGGTGTTGGTGACGACAGCCTGGCGCCTTACGTAGTTCTCGTTTCCATCATTGGCGATGTTCGTCGTGAGCACGGAGGTCTGTTGCCCCGTGTTCCGGAAAATTCCCTGAGCAGTGCCAAGCGATGATGCAAGCGACATAAGGCTACCCTAACTTTTTCGGACTATCTCTTCAGGTTGACCAGGACTTCCATCAATTCGGAGCCGGTCTGGAATACCTTGGAGTTTGCAGTGTAGTTGCGCTGCGATTCGATCATCGCAGTGAGCTCTTCAGCCACGTCGACGTTGGAGTCTTCGAGTGCGCCGGAGATGATGCTGCCGAAGCCGCTCGAGCCGGCATAGCCCATGACCACCACACCGGAGTCGTTGGACTGGGTGTAAAGGTTACCGGCAACCGGGTTGAGGTTGTCGGGGCTCTGCACACTGGCCAGCGCCACGCGGTAGGTCGGCACCAGGTCGCCATTTTCATAAGCGACCGAGACCACACCTGTATCGTCGATTTCATAACCCTTGACCTTGGAGGCCGCGTTGCCGTTGACCTTACCGTTCTGAACGGAGAAGTCGGAAGCAAGCTGCGTGGTGCCAGCAATGCTCAGCGCGATGTCAGGAACTTCAGCGCCACCCATGGTGAAACCGGTTAGCGTCAGATCGCTTCCTGATGTCAATTGGCCGTCGACATCAAACGAAAGTGTCTCACTCAGGATATTGTTGCCATCGGGATCGACGGCGACGACGTCCCACTCATTGTCGGTTGCCGACTTTGTGTAGGTAAAGGTGACCAGGCGGCTTGTGCCCTGACTGTCAAAAACCTTGAGCGAGGTGGTTTTCGTGTCGCCTGCCACAGCCGTATTCGGCAGATTGACGGCCAGGATACCCGTGTCCGAAGCGACTGCGGAGATGCCGGAACCCGACAGGTTGACTTCTGACAGGCCGTCGAAACCATTGACGACAATCGTCGGATCGGCGGCGGAATCGTATTCGTAACCCATCAGCGTGTAGCCGGCGGAGTTCTGCAGCGAGCCATCGTCCTGCAGTGTGAACGCGCCGGCGCGGGTCAGGTATTCAACGCCGTCTTCACCTGAGACGATGAAGAAGCCGTCGCCGTTGATGGCAAGGTCCGTCGAGGATGTGGTGTAGCTGAACGTACCCTGGCTGGAGATCGAGTAACGGACATCCGTTTCGACACCACCGGAATTGTACTGGCCAGCCGTGCTTGGCAAAATCATCGATGAAAACTGGGTCGACGACTTCTTGTAGCCGACAGTGCTGGAATTCGCGATGTTGTCGGCGACGGTGCCAAGGCGGTTCGCCTGGGCATTCATCCCGGACACGCCGGTTCGCATTGTTCCGTAAAGGCTCATATTAAAATCCTCGCTTCGGTAGTCATTACGGAGCCTAGGAGATGGGCCTTGCGTGAGGCTGTATGACATACAGGTTGTCGTTTAAATTCATCCGACAAGCCGCCTCACGCACGCACAGGTCCGCAGGTTGCGACCTCAGCTCCAGTCGATGCAGTAGCCAAGGAAGCGCTTGGAATCGACAGGGTCGAAATCGAGCTTCTTGCGAAGCTTCTTGCGCAGCTTGGAGATATGGCTTTCGACGACGTTCTCTTCGACTTCCTCGTCGAAAATGCCGTAGATGGCGTTGAAGATCTGGGTCTTCGAGACGCGCCGACCGCGATTTGCGACTAGGTATTCCAGGATGCGACGCTCGCGCCGCGGCAGAGGAAACACGTCGCCGGAAATTTCCGGATCGCGCCCATCTGAGAAGACCCGGATAGGTCCGATCTCGGTGAAGTTGGAAATTGCCTTCAGACGACGGCGAATGGCCGCTGCCCGTGCCAGGATTTCGCGAGGATGGACCGGCTTGCGTACGACGTCATCGACGCCGCAATCAAACAGGGCCAAGGTCGCCTCCAGGGACGGCTGATCGCTGACCGCGATCACCGGTGCCTGGGTTCTATCCCGGATTGCCCGTGGCAGTTCCAATGTGCTTTCGCCCTGACCGAGCAGAAAAGCCTCAACTGCCGCAATGTCGGAATCAGCCGCCGTAGTGACCCATTCCCCGAATTCCGCCGGATCAAATCCGGTGGATGGAATCCCTTCCCGTCCAAATAGAGAAGTATACCCGTCTTTCACGAGCTCGCGCTCATCAACCACGACGATCATTCAGCCGCCTCCGAATCAGTGTGGTGTTTCGATGCACTATGGGTACGAATCGAGGGATTCAGCGACAACTGGCGAAAGTTAATGATAGATATTAATAATTGATTAACGAATTGGTGCCGATTTGATCTATATATAGTGGCTACACCCACTATTGCGCACTATTTTTTAGTGGAAAAGTTAACGCAAGCTTCGCGCAAGCTCTTGCTTTGCCCCATTTGTCCGCAGTGTTGCCACAATTAACAAATCGGCACTAATGTGGCTGTCAAACAACCAAAGATTGCTATTCACCGCAAAATTGACGCGCATTGGTCGTCCAGGTGCCGTAGCCCGTGGCGACGAGATTGGCAATAACTCGACAGACATAGCGCTTTTGCGCCGGGTCATTGTTCGGTCCGGCATGATATCGGGCCACCGCCATCGTCCAGGTCTCGTGCCGATTGTGCAATTTGCTGAGGAAGCGGGCTGCGTATTCGACGTTCTTTTTCGGATCGAACATGGCTTGGACGGAGGTGAACTGATCGCCATGAAAGTGTTGGTTGATCTGCATGCAGCCAACGTCGATCAGCTTGGCTCCCTGCCCGCGCGCCACCTGAAACGCGCCAAGCGCTTCGTTCATGTCGCCCGAATAGATCGCCCGACCTTCGACATTCATGGCATAGGGCTGAAGCGATCCCTTGCGACCGGTTTCGGTCAGGCCGACGGAATAAAGGATGCCTTCCGGCACCCCATATTTTGCCGCAGCAGCGCTGATTTCACGCTCGCAGATGCCGACACTGGCCGAGGCGCTAGATGTAAATGAGATCAGGACGAGTGCTGTCATCGGCAACACCCTGGTTGCCAGCTGGCTGAAGCGTCCTGTCATCCGTTGTCCTCACCCTGTCGCTCGCAGCGTCACCGCGCGTCTGACGATCGCCACCAGCCTGCCGTCCCGACTGATCGGACGCCTGCTGTCCCGTCGCTTGACCATTCTGCTGGCCATTGCCACTGCTCTGGCTATCGGCACTGCGGTCGGCGGGCGCGACCTGAATGTTAACCTGCACCTGGTCGACGGTCAGCCCCTGTGCGCGCAATGCCTTCAGGATCTCGTCCTGATCCTTGGTCAGCTTCTGCAGTGCTGCGTGGTTCTCGACGGTCAATTGAATCGAAAGTTCTTCGCCCGTCAGCTTCAGCGTCGCGGTGACGCTGCCAAGCTCGATCGGGTTCATCTGGATCTTCAGGGTGTTGACCACCTTGCCCTGACTGGACTGGGTTGCCGCGTTGGCCAGTTCGGAGCCAGGCGACATTGCGCTGATCCACTCGCTATCGCCGACCATGGCCGCCGTGATCGAAGCGGCGTTGTTGCTCGAGACCGGTGCCAGGAAGCGGCGCGCATCGATGACGGTGACCGTTTCTACAGTCGAGGATGCTGGCTCGCCATCATCCCTGAGGGTTTGGGCGGCTTCGCTTCTCAGAGTGACAGACTGGCCCTTGCCATCGGCACGCACGAAGCGGAATGACTGATCGCTTTCGCTGCCGTCAGCGCCGACGGTCTCGCCGTCACCGGCAGAGACGCCGTTGGCAGTGAGCGCCTCGACCATCTGTTCGCCATGGCCGTCGATGATCGTCTTGCTGCCCTCCACGGCGTTGTGCGCGATTGACTGGCCATTGGCCTGTTCCGTCCCAGCCCCCGTTGTCAGCAGCGACAGGACATCCCCGAGATCGGCGCTCTTCCCGTCCGCCGAGACGCCATCTTCGGTCGCCGAAACGTCGCTGTCCGCCTCTGTGGTTTTCGCACCATCCGAAGCAGCAGCCTTCAGACCGCCGCTCTTCACAAGCGCCGCAAGCTGCTGCTCGTCGAGCGACGAAGCCTTGCCGTCCGTCTCGACATGAGCCTTCACCTTGGTCTTGTCCTTGCCGTCGACAGCCACGGTCTCCGGATCAAGCTGCTCGGCAGCGGCAGACGTTGCCTCCGCCGAAACAGGCTTCAGCAGGCTTGCCTGGGACAGATCGATGATCGGACGCTTGGAGCGTCCGGTTTCTGGCGCGGCGACATCGCCGTGCTCGTTGCCCGACCCTTCGTCAGCCTGCACTTCGCTATCTTTCGTGTCGCCCTGCCCCTGGCGGCCCGAGCTCGAAAGCGCTTCGGAAAAGCCACCTTCGCCGGATTTATCGGCGCGTCCGCCCGATGTCGCATGGGAGGCCGCAGTATCCGTTGTCGGGATCCTGGGGGCGGTATATGCATCCATCATGGTCAGGGGCCTTCCTGCTTGAGAAGATCATCGATCGCATCCAGCTTGGAGCGCCCGGTGTCAACAAAGGTACGAACCGCCGGGTCGAGACTGGCGGCATTGGCGGCGTCAGCCTCCGCTGAAACGGGCTGCGGCTGCGGCTGCGGCGCGGCGGCAGGGGTCGGTGGCGCTGTCGGATCCTGCAACTCCGCATCATCCTCTCCCGCGGCCATAGCGCCTGCATCTGCATTCGCAACGGTTGTATTAGCGCTGGCTTGCGTCAGGCTTTCAGGCGGTGGTTCCGGTTTGCGTAGCACTTCCTTGGCGATGGCTTCGGCTGCCCGGCGCAGTGCGAGATCCTTCGGCGAGAGGGATTCCGCTGGGATATTCATGATCGCCTGCATGGCGTCATCGACATTTTCCGTCGAGATGCTGGCGAGGCTGCCATAGAGATTGGCCAGTGCGTCGGAGCCTTCCGCTGTTCCAGACAAGGCCCTGGCCTGGTCTGCGGCCATTTTGGTCAGATCTTTGCGCCCGGCAATCGCCGCCTTGCGGGCAATGCGAAGATAGACCTCGCGCCGGCGATCATTGTCCATATATCCGAGCGTTGCCTCGATATCTTCCTGCTTGATGACATCATAGTGCTCAACGACAAGCTGGACGAAGAGATCGGCAAACTGGCTCGCATACGGGGAATAGAGGTAGCGCCGCGCATAACGATTGGCGTAGCCACCCGCCTTGTCGACAATCTTCGCATCGACAGCGACCGCCAGCGAGCGACGCAGGGCCGCCTCCTCGACGATCGTGCCGGGCGCGGTCAGGCGTGCCCAGTCGTAAAATTTCAACGCATCGACAGGGTCGCGCGTAATCGTCACATTGCCGGCGACCAGGGCAAGATAAGGCGCGAGATCGGTGTTGCGATATTCCTTGCTGATCTCACCCAGGGACTTGGCGATCAGCGTGCCTTTGCCGCTCAGATACTTGCGCAGGCTATCGGTAATTCGATTGTCGAAATTGCCGTTGATGTCACGCGCGACGAGGAATTCCAGCGTTGCCGGGTTACCACCGCTCATGGCGTAGATAAGCGCGGCATCGACATTGCGCGGATCGTCGAAGATCGCCGGATCGGCGCCGCGCAGGCGCTCGTCGATGGTTCCGAGCATGAAGCGCTGCATCTCGGCAGCCGAGTGATCGCCCAGAACCACGGTGTCCTGCACGAACTGCAACGAGCGCAGCATCTGGAAAGGCTGGATGGTATCCATGTCGTTGGCACGCGCCGAGGCATTGCCCAGTCCGACAAGCGAAGCGAGAGCCAGAAGCGAGATGGATACCCTGCGGAGCGTCATTATCCCTGCTCCGCCTGAATCAGGATTTCAATGCGTCGATTGGCGTCGGCCAGCGGATCATCCGGCACCTGCAGCCGGCGATCGGCAAAACCGGAGACCTGCTGGACGCGATCTTCCGTCAGACCGCCCCGCAAAAGCATGTAATAGGCGCTGTGGGCACGCGCCATCGAAAGGCGCCAATTGTCATTTTCGCTGCCCTTGAACTGGCGACCATCCGTATGGCCACGGATAATGATCGACCCCGGCCGGGCCTGAAGCAGCTTGCCGATCTTCTCCATTGCCAGAACCATTTCGCGCTGCGGCACGGCGGAGCCGACGCTGAACATCGGCTGGTCGCTCTGGTCACTCAGCGTCACCAGAAGGCCGCCTTCAGCCGGGGTTACGATCAGGCCCTCGGCGAGCTTGCCGGATACCCCACCGATCTCGGCCTCGATCTGCGCTTTCAGCCTGTCGGCCGATGCCTGCTGGACCGCAAGATCGGCCTCGGCCGTCATTTCGGTCTTGCCATCCTGCGGCTGTTCGGTCTTGCCCTCGTCCGGCTTGGCTTCCTTGGCTATATCCGGCTGCAGCTGAGGTTTCTGTCCAGGCACGACGAGCGCCACCTGCTGATCCGGTGTCGTCGGGTCTGCCGGTTCCTGCTGTGGCTGGATTTCTGCTGTCTGCGGCTCGGCCGGCGTCGTTGCATCGGTCGGCTTGCCAACCGGTGTGTTGGCCGTCTGAACCTGCTGCGTCCAGAAGTCCGGATCGAAGGGGTCGCGATAGGCTTCGCCGCCCTGGGCACCCGTCGACGGACCGGAATCGGAGGCGCCGCCCTCGCCCTTGGCGCTGACATTGGCCTGTTGGCCGACTTCCTGGGCGATTTCGGCCAGAACGGAATAGGGATTTTCGAAGAAGTCGGCTTCGGAGTAGTTCGCCTGGTCGCCGGAGGTTGCCGTCTGGTCCTCGCCGGTCGCAGCGGCCGCACCGACGGTCTGCTCGTCGGCCTCGACCTTGGAGCGTTCCTGCTTCTGCTCGCCCTCTGCCTGATCGACGGGCTTCTTCAAGCCTTTTTCGGTCGGCTTCTCGTCCGAAAGCTTGATCGGATTGAAATAGCTGGCAACGGAGGCCTTGGTCTCTTCGTTTGCAGCATTGACCAGCCACATGACGAGGAAGAATGCCATCATTGCCGTCATGAAGTCGGCATAGGCGATCTTCCAGGCGCCACCATGGGCGCCATCGTGATCGCCGCCGCCATGGCGTTTGATGATGATGATTTCATTCTTGCCGTGATGGTGATTCTCGTCGCTCATCCGATCACCTTCCTGAGGCTGGCCGTAAAGGCCGATATACGCGTGACCAGAGCGGCCTCAGCAAATTCTGCGGACAGATCCAGATCGTCCGCCTCGACATGGTGCAATAGCCCGAGATGTTCCGGCATATGGGTCGACAACATGGCAAACAGCGCCTTTGGCCCGCGCAACTCGATCACCCCGGCCTCGCCGGCGCTGATTGCCGTTTTCAACAGATGTGCGAGGTCGCTGACGGCCTTTTCTGCCACCGCGTCGGAAAACAGCGGAGCAAGAGCGACCGCCACCTGATCGCTGATCGCAAGCGAAAGTTCGTTGATGATGGCGGGGAGCTTTTCAGACAATGCCTTCGACATCTCGTCGCGATGCCGGGCTTCGAGTTCGGCAATCGCCTGGGAATGGGCAACGTCCATCGCCTGGCGATCGACTTCGAAACGTTCTTCGGCGGCTTTTTCACCCGCCTCATGCCCGTCGGCATAGGCCTCGCGGCGCTCCGCATCGAGATTAACCGGCACGGGTTCCGGCAAGGCGGGAAAATCCATGTCGAACGGATCCGGCTCCGCTGCGTCAAACTGTGCCGACAACGAAGGCGTCGGCGCGGGAGGCGCCGAAAAATCCTTCAAAAGACGGGTCAATGGCATGCTCATCGGCGATCGCCTCCATCGGCGAGGACGACCGGTCCGGGTGAACGGTCATCAATCTCAAGCAGACTGAATTTCAAAAATGTCCGAACGCGCAGCATCATCACTTCCAATGTCGAGATCACCTTCGGATCGAGCCGGTCGCGGGCGCATATGCCCACGCGTGCTTTGGCCGAAGCTAGGGTTTCAAACTTGCGCGAGGATGAATGCGAAGGACCGCGCCTGGATGATCGCGCGGCCCAAAAGGGGACTGTCGTATCGATGGCGTGTCTGGCCATGCTGCTGAGGCTTGCGTTTACTCGCGGAACAGGGTGAGCAGCTTTTCTGCGCTGCTGTTGGCGATCGAAAGCGCCTGGATGCCGAGCTGCTGCTGGGTTTGCAAGGCTTTCAGGCGGGTCGATTCCTCGTTCATGTCGGCATCAACCAGACGACCGACACCCTTGTCGATCACGTCCATCAGGTTGGAGACGAAATTATCCTGCATCTCGATACGGCTGGTGATCGCGCCAAGCGTTGCGGCGGCGTCGGTCAGCTGACTGATCAGATCGTCGACAACACTGATCATGTCGGAGAGCGCTGCGGTATCGGTGTCATTGTCGATCTCGATCGGATCGCCCGTCGGCGGCACGACGGAGCCGACATCGAGAAGATAATATTCGCGCGCCGTGCCCGTCGGGGTCGGAAGCAGTGCATCCGCATCGATGGCCTTGGTCAGGAAGCCGCGGCTTGCGTCCTCCGTGTCGATCAGGACGGAATCCGCGGTGTCGAAATCCAGCGTGGTGACCTGAACGCTGCCGTCGGCACCGCGAACGAAGGACGAGACAACCTGCTTGGTGCCCAGTTCGTTGACATTGGTATTGTAGAGCCAGTTCTCACCGGAGAAGGACGCGGACTGGGCCGCGGAAACCAGCTGGTTCTTCAGCTGCTTCATTTCTTCGTTGATCTTTTCCTTGTCGACGCCCGGCTCGCTTGCGGCGACCAGCTTGGCCTTGATCGAGGACATGACCTCGATGACGTTGTCGAGCGCGGTGTAGGCGGTATCGACCGTGGCGGCACCCAGACCCAGCGCGTCGGCGACAGTCGACAATGCCGCATTATCGGAGCGCATGGTGGTGGCGATCGACCAGTAGCCGGCATTGTCCGACGCCGTCTCGACCCGATAGCCCGAGGAGACGCGGCTCTGGGTGGTTTCCAGGTTCGTATCGATCGAGCGCAAAGTCTGCAGTGCCGCCATAGCGGCGGCGTTGGTCATGATGCTGGTCATTGAAGTGCCCTTAATCGTCAATCCAAAAGGCCGGAGACATACCGGTGGCAACGGAGGGGCATCATGCAGACCAGCATACCGCTGGTCCCCGTAACCATTAACAAATCGTTAACGGTGCCAGTTAACAAACGCGACCGCGATTTGGCAAGGTCGGAAATCCGCTTCGGCGCAAAACCGCAATATCCGGCCAGCCTCACGCAAGGCACAAAAAAACCGCACCCATTTCTGGGTGCGGTTCATACCGAATACATCCGACTTGTCAGCGCGGGACGAAGTCGCCCCTAGCCAAGGCGCCCTTACTGACGGAAGAGAGTCAGGATGCTTTCGGAAGCGGTATTGGCGATCGACAGCGACTGGATGGCGAGCTGCTGCTGGGTCTGCAGGGCCTTCAGGCGGGTCGATTCCTCATTCATGTCGGCATCGACGAGACGACCGACACCGGAGTCGATCGAGTCGGTGAGAGTGCTGACAAAGTTTTCCTGGAGTTCGATGCGCATGGAGATCGAACCGAGCTCAGCGGCCGCGCTCGTCATGCTCTGCAGGGCATTTTCGACGAGGTCGAGAGATTCCTGCATATTCACAGCCATGTCAGCATCGTCAAAGACAGTGATGTCCAAGGTATCTACAGAGACATCGCCCACAGTGGTGAACGCTGACACCGTACCAAGGATACCCGTGGTGTACTCGATATTGCCGGCACCGTCGCCGCCGAACAGCAGGTTGCCATCGGCAGCATCATCCAATGTGTATTCTGTGGTCTTCACCATGACAGCGCCGTTCGAATCCCGGACAAACCCGGAGACGACGGTCTTGGGTCCGGCATCGCCGGCGATCCAGTTTTCGCCGCTGAAGCTTGCTGATTCGGAGATCGAACGGAGCTGTTCCTGGAGCTGGTCGATTTCTTCCTGGATCTTGGACTTGTCGACACCTTCTTCGGTTGCCGCCACGACCTTGGCTTTGATTTCCTTGACGACTTCGATGGCGCTTTCCATCGCGGCATAGGACGTATCAACCTTGGCGCCGCCGAGGCCGAGTGCATCCTGCACGGCCGAGAGTGCCATGTTGTCGGATCTCATGGTGGTCGCAATCGACCAATAGGCGGCGTTGTCGGACGCCGTGCCGACACGGAGACCAGACGATACGCGCGCCTGTGTGTCTTCCATGCTGGAATCAATAGAACGAAGGGTTTGAAGTGCAGTCATAGCTGCGTTGTTTGTCAAAATGCTGGTCACTTGCGCGTCCCCTAAAAATGGCTAGTTTCTGGGACATCCCGGTCTGTCCGGGAACGATGGTCTTGCTTAATGCTATTAACCGTTTCTTCGTTTTGGTTAATCCATCGTTACTTGACCTTCATGTAAACCGGACATGGTTAATGCATGGTTAACGCAATTTGACGATGTAAAAAAAAGCCGCCCCGGAGGGCGGCTTTCCAAAATTGCGATCTTGCTGTGGACCGAAAGCCTAGGCTTAACGGAAGAGCGAGAGGATGACTTCCGAAGAAGAGTTGGCGATCGAGAGCGACTGGATAGCCAGCTGCTGCTGGGTCTGCAGAGCCTTCAGGCGGGTCGATTCTTCGTTCATGTCAGCGTCAACCAGACGGCCGATACCGCTGTCGAGCGAGTCCGACAGAGCGCCGACAAAATCTTCCTGCAGTTCGATGCGGGTGGAGATCGAGCCAAGCTCGGCGCCAGCGCTGGTCATCGATGCAAGAGCTTCGTCGACGAGGCTCAGAGCTTCGGCCATTTCGGTGCCGTCGTATGTGCTGATGTCGAGTTCGTAGACAGATACTGCGATCGTCGCGCCGCCTGCAGTGCCAAGAACACCGGTCGTGTCGTCGATGCCGCCTGCGCCGTCGCCACCGAACAGCAGTGTGCCGTCAGCTGCATCGTCGAGCGTGTAGGTGGTGGTCTTTACGGAAACTGCATTGTTGGCATCACGGA
This sequence comes from Rhizobium sp. 18065, assembly GCF_902706095.1. Taxonomy (GTDB): domain Bacteria; phylum Pseudomonadota; class Alphaproteobacteria; order Rhizobiales; family Rhizobiaceae; genus Allorhizobium. The sequence goes on along the minus strand of NZ_CACSJP010000001.1, from coordinate 710,110 downwards.
CGAAGCCAGAAACGACGGTCACGTCGGCAGCGTCGCCGGCAATCCAGTTCTCGCCGCTGAATGCAGCGGATTCTGCGATCGACATCAGCTGTTCCTGCAGCTGAGAAATTTCTTCCTGAACCTTGGCCTTGTCGACGCCTTCTTCAGTCGCCGTTACCAGCTTGGCCTTCATTTCCTTCACGACGTCGATGGCAGCGTCCATACCGGCATAGGCAGTATCAACCTTGGAAGCGCCGAGGCCGAGGGCGTCGGAGACAGCCGAGAGGGCCATGTTGTCGGACTTCATGGTCGTTGCGATCGACCAGTAAGCTGCGTTGTCAGACGCTTCACCGACGCGCTCGCCGGAGGAAACGCGCGACTGTGTTTCTTCCATGCCGCTGCTGATGCTGCGCAAGGTGCTGAGTGCCGACATTGCGGCGACGTTTGTCAAAATGCTCGTCATAGGTGTGTGCCCCTTAATGGCTGAATAGGAAGGGCATTCCGGTATCACCGGTAGAAGCGCACAGCGTCATGCCTGCTAACCGGCTGAATTTGAATGGTTAGCTCGCCCCTTCGATGCATTCAGATAAACGCATGTTGGTTAACGAAGGACTAAGGCAATTCGATCTGGCGGCTGATTGCGACAAAAAAATGCAATCTTCGCGTGCACGCGCGCGTAACAAAAAATGCTTAATAAAACGAAAAGGCCGCGTCTGTTTCCAGACGCGACCTCCGTAGCCACTTACCCAGTTCAGCCTCCGAGCAGTAAAGCTTTCCCTTCGCGCGCCTCTGGTCAGCCACCAAGGCATATCGGCGTCGGGATAGTCTAGCCGGCCCTCACGGGCCGGCCCGTTCTTGCGATTAACGGAAGAGCGACAGGATGTTCTGCGAGTCGCTGTTGGCGATCGACAGAGCCTGGATCGCCAGCTGCTGCTGGGTCTGCAGGGCCTTGAGGCGGGTCGATTCTTCGTTCATGTCGGCGTCGACGAGACGACCGATACCGGTTTCGATTGCGTCCGACAGCTTGTCAGCAAACTCAGACTGCAGATCGATACGGCTGGACAGGGAGCCGAGCGTCGCGCCGGCGCTGACCATGCTGGTCAGAGCGGTTTCAACGTCGGTAAGCAGGTTGTCCAGCGTGTCGGAGTCGGTGTCGTTGTCGATTTCGAAGCCGACGATGCTCGACGACGAGGCAGTACCGTTGGCGCCCAGGATACCGGTTGCTTCATCGATAACGCCAGCTGCGTCAGCGCTGAACAGCATGTTGGTGTCGTCCAGCGTGATCGTGCTCGACTTAACCGTAACCGTGTTGTCAGCAGCGCGAACAAAGCCGGTGATGACAGTCACGTCGCCACCTTCATTCGCCAGCCAATTCTGGCCGTTGAACGAAGCGGATTCAGCGATCGAAGTCAGCTGGTCCTGAAGCTGCGAGATTTCTTCCTGGATCTTTTCCTTGTCGACGCCCTGTTCCTTGGCGGCAACGAGCTTGGCCTTGATTTCCGTGACGACGTCGATTGCTGCGTCCATACCGGCATAGGCAGTATCAACCTTGGCAGCGCCGAGGCCGAGCGCGTCGGAGACAGCGCCGAGAGCCATGTTGTCGGACTTCATCGTGGTCGAGATCGACCAGTAAGCAGCGTTGTCGGATGCAGATGCAACGCTCTTGCCCGTGGAGATCGCGTTCTGTGTCGCTTCCATGTTGGAAGAGATCGAACGCAGCGTGGAAAGAGCAGACATAGCGTTGGTGTTGGTCAGAATGCTGGCCATGTTATTTGTCCCTTAAAACAAGATACTATTGGGGACATACCGGACTGGAAATTACCGGCTACGACAGTTCGGCATCATGCCATTCGGTAGCGAATTTTTCGTCTACCAGACCCTTCGTGTGAGGACCAAACTGACCGTCAAATATTGCCAACACCTTAACAAATTAGGGATCGGTAAAGCTGGATAAATCCTTGGTAAACAACGCAGCAAGGGAAGTGGTAAACAATTCTCTAAGCGTTAGACGAAGGAGCGCACAAGGCTGCCGACGAGCAGGTTCCAGCCATCGATCAGGACAAAAAACAGGATCTTGAAGGGCAGCGAAATCGACGTCGGGGGCAGCATCATCATTCCCATGGCCATGGTGATGGTGGCGACCACCATATCGATGACGAGGAAGGGCAGAACGATCAGAAATCCGATCTCAAAGCCGCGCCGGATTTCCGACAGCATGAAGGCGGGAACGAGTACGCGATAGTCGACCTTGTCGCCCGTGACCGTGGCCTGGCCGCGTTCGTTGGCGATATCGACGAACAGCCGCAGATCCTTGTCACGGGTATTGGCCGTCATGAAGGTGCGGAATGGCTCGGCGATCAGGGCCACCGCCTCGGCCTCGTTGATCTGGTTTGCCAACAGCGGCTGGACGCCGGTGCGCCAGGACTGATCCATGGTCGGCGCCATGACATAGAAGGTCATGAACAGCGCCATGCTGGTGAGGATCATGTTGGAGGGGGTTGTTGCAAGCCCCATGCCCGAGCGCAGGATCGAAAAGGCGATCAGGAAACGCGGGAAGCTGGTGACCATGATCAGGATGCCAGGGGCAACCGACAGGATGGTCAACAGACCGAAGGTACGGATAATCCATGCCGCCACCGACCCATCGATCGGCGTATTGAAGATCTCCGTCGGAAACTGCTGCGCGTGCGCAATTTCCGGCGCCATCATCATGACAGCGGCAACAAGGATAAATCGAATCATTCGATGACAAACGTCCTGAACATCACCTTCGATACGCGCCCTTCGGAGCGTAGGTCAACACGCTCCTGGATGTCATCCTTGAGATATTGAAAGCCGCGCGGTCCTTCGACCTGTTGCAGCGAGACCGTTCTCAGATAAGTCATGACGTCCTGATGCACGTCTTCGGCAATCTTGACGTCGGGCGCGCCGTTGAACATCAGCGCAAGTTCCAGCCTGATCCAGTTTTCCGATGGGTATGCCAGGTTGGTGGTGATCGGCTCCAGCTGAACGATGCCATTGGCTTCGGTGGCAATCTTGGGAAGTCCCTCTTCCTTCTTGGCCTCGCCATGGCCGGCGGCCGGCGCTGCCTCAGCTGCTTTTGCTGCATCTTCCGACAGTTTCACCTGTGGTGCCAGCATATTGCCGATGACCCAACCGCCGCCGCCGCCGGCGACGGTCAGCACGACCAGCGGCACGAGCAGTGTCATGAGGGCGGATTTCTTCTTGCCTGTGGGCTCTTCGCTTTGTTCCATCGGACCTTGCCGTTCCTACTCTGTCTTTTGTTCCCGCCGTCAGAACGGCGAGAACAGATCGACTACCTGCTGGCCGACGGGCGGCTGCTGCACTTCGGTCAGGCGACCGCGGCCACCGTAGGAGATGCGAGCCTCGGCGATGCGCTCGTAGGAGATCGTGTTGTCGGCATCGACATCCTGCGGTCGCACGATACCGGCAACATTGAGAATGCGGATCTCGTGGTTGACGCGAACTTCCTGCGAGCCGCTGATCAGCAGATTGCCGTTTTCGAGGATGCCGGTGACGACGGCTGCAACCAGCAGGGTCAGCTTTTCCGAGCGCTCGGTCGATCCCTTGCCCTGGGTGCTGGTGTCGGAACCGGAACTCAGGTCGCCGGTGGTCGCCGGAATCTCGTTGCCGAACAGATCGACGGCTGTCGACCAGGAAAGGCCGCTCGCATTGGTCCGGCTTCGATCGGTTTCGTTCTCGAACGATGCCTTGTCGTTGATCTGGATGTTAACTGTCAGGATGTCGCCAACGTTGAGGGCGCGGGCATCCTTGAACAAAGCCGACTGGCTGTCGCTCCACAACGAATAGCCGCTGGCTGTTGCCTGCGGCTGCTTCGGATATAGCGCCATCTGCGGCGTCTGGCTGAAGCGCAGGCCGGATCCGATCGGGCTCATCGCGGGCGCATTGCCGATTTCCTTGACGGTCTGGCTCTGGCAGCCGGCAAGAAACAGAACGGCCAGCAATGCCGGGGAACGCTTGTTCATGATGGATCCTTCGACGTAGTGGAATCACCGGCACTGGACATGATCGCGGCGACTTTGGCTGCCTTGTCCGGCTGCATTTCAGTAAGGATGAGGCTCGACTGGCGCGCCGGCAGCTTCATGATGATCGCAGCCGCGAGGATGACATTCGTCTCCTCAAGTTGCGGTGCTGCCGCATCAGGCGCCATCTTCTTGTAGATCTCGATCAGCTGGCCCTCGGCCTGCTTCATGAACGCGTTGCGGCGCGACAACCAGTCTTCGTATTCGGCCCGGCGGGTTTCGAGGACCGCGATTCGGCTATCGACATCCGCCTGCAGCTTTTCCAGTTCCTGCTTCTGCAGCAGATAGCGCTGGTCGCGCGCGGCATCGGCGATCCCCGTGCAGAACTGCTGGATCTCGGCGTCGCTCGGGTTCACCGCCTGCTGCTGGCCGACGGCATTGTCGGCAAAGACCGGCAGCACGGCGATGGCAGCAACGATCAGGCCGTTGCGCAGGACCGGAGGCAGCGAGAGAAAATGCCTGGACTGTGTCATTGCAGGACAAGCTCCGCTTGAAGGGCACCGGCGGACTTGATGCCCTGGAGGATGGCGATAATGCCGTCCGGCTTTACGCCGATGTTGTTGAGGCCGCTGACAAGGGTTCTCAAATCAGGACCATCGACGATCATGACCTTGTCGCCTGTCTTCTGCGTGATGATATCGGTCTGTTCCTGCACCGCTGTTTCGCCGCGCGAGAATGGCTCGGGCTGAATGACCTGCGGCGTCTCGGTCACCTGGACCGTCAGCGTGCCGTAGCTCACCGCGACGCGCGAGACACGCACCTCGGCGCCGATGACGATCGTTCCCGTGCGTTCGTTGATCACGACCTTGGCTGGTGAATCCGTCGCAACCACGAGGTTTTCGACATCCGCCATCAGGCGGGCGAGATCGGCCGTGCGCGGCTTCTGGACAACGACTTCCTGGCTGTCGCGGGCCTCGGCGATCGGTGCGCCGTAGTTGGCTGCGGCATAAGCGTTGATCGTGTCGGCGATGCGCAGCGCGGTGGTGAAGTCGGGATTGCGCAGCTGCAGCACCAGGTTGACCGAATCCTTGAACTTGGACGGCAGTTCACGCTCGATGATGGCACCGCCCGGGACACGGCCGGACGTGGTGATGCCCTCCTGCACCGACGCAGCATCGCCTTGCGCGTTGAACCCGGACACGATGACCGAGCCCTGGGCGACGGCATAGATCTGGCCATCGGCGCCGGTGAGCGAGGTCATGATCAGCGTTCCGCCACGCAGCGAGGTGGAATCGCCAAGCGAGCTGACATTGGCGTCGATGCGGCTGCCGGGGCTGGAAAAGGGCGGCAGGTTTGCCGTGACCATGACAGCGGCGACGTTCTTGGCATTCGACTGGCCGCCCTGGGTCGAGATACCGAGGTTCTGCAGCATGGCGCGCATCGACTGATCGGTGAATGGTGACGAGCGCAGGCTGTCGCCAGTGCCCTGCAAACCGACGATCAGGCCATAGCCGATCAGCTGGTTGTCCCGTCCCGACTGCAGGGATGCGATATCCTTGATACGCGAATTGGCCGCGATGGCGGGCTCAAACGGTGCCAGCACCAGAGCCAGGACACACAGGGCAATCCGTGATGATGCAAACAGTTTCATTTCGCCATCACCTGTACTGTCCCATCGGCCATGACCGTGCCTGTAACGATCGTGCCGGAATCAATGTTGCGCACCTTGATGACCTCGCCGACCGTGGCATCGACCATGGGCGTGCCGGCGGCGCTGATCACCATGTTGCCAATCGCGAAAGTCAGGCGAACGCTGGCTCCGCGCTTGATGGCGAAGGCTTCACGCAGGCCGCTGCTCGGAATGGTGCGGCCCGGCAGAAGCGTGCGCTTCGATACCATGCCGACAACTTCCGCCTTGGTGCGTGCATAATCACCGGTCAGGTTGGGGTTGGTCACCTCAACCTCGTTGAGCTGCGCGGCCGAGATGGTCTCGCCGGGATAGATGATCTGGGTGGGTACAACAGCGGTTCCCTGCGCAAACGCTGCGCAGGCGCCGAAGCCAATGACGGATGCTGCGGCAAGTGCCACGGCCCGGATTGCATTCCCGATTTTCCGGCGAAACTTCATGTTTGCCTCCAGTTGCCTTACTTCAGGTTCTTGCTGACGATCTGAGCCATCTCGTCGGCGGTCTGAATGACCTTGGAATTCATCTCGTAGGCACGCTGCGCCGAGATCATGTCCGTGATTTCCTTGACGGAATCGACGTTGGAAGACTCAAGATAACCCTGCTTGATATAGCCGAAGCCCGGATCTTCCGGGACGCCGACAATCGCTTCGCCGGAGGCTGCCGTCTCGGCCACCAGGTTGTCGCCGAGCGGCTTCAGGCCGGCTTCGTTGACAAAGTTTGCGATCGTCAGCTGACCGAGGTCGGTATAGTCGGAATCGTTGCCGATGCGTGCCTGGACCTGACCTGTGCGGCTGATGACAACCTCGCTGGCATCCTGCGGGATGGTGATCTGCGGGGTGACGAGATAACCGTCGATGGTGACCAGCTGGCCTTCGGCATTCATGTTGAACGCGCCCGAGCGGCTGTAGAGGGTCGTGCCATCCGGCGATTCGACCTGGAACCAGCCACGGCCGACCAGAGACATATCCAGTTCGTTGCCGGTCTGGGTCAGTTCGCCCTGGGTATGAATGTTGCGGACGGCGGCTGTCTGCACGCCAAGGCCGATATTGGCACCTTCCGGCACGATCGCCTGGTTGGCGCGGTTCGGCACACCCTGGGCGCGTTCGGTCTGGTACAGCAGGTCGGTGAATTCAGCACGCGCGCGCTTGAAGCCGGTGGTGTTGATATTGGCGATGTTGTTGGCGATGACTTCCAGATTCGTCTGCTGGGCGTCCATACCTGTTGCTGCGATGGCAAGAGCTCTCATGTGTCCGTTCCCTGCTTACTAAATCTGCATCTTCGTGATTTCGAGATAGGCACTGACAATCTTGTCGCGGAAGGCGATCGCCGTCTGCAGCGATTGCTCGGCCGACATCACGGCGTCGACAACCTCGCGGGTGTTCGCCTTGCCGGTAATGCCATCAAAGGAGGTCTGCTCGGCCTGCTTCAGGTTGCCGACTGCTTCGGTGGCCATGCTGTTCAGGGTCGAGAGAAATGTCTCGCCCGTCGACATGCCGGGCGTCAGACCGGCGGTCGCAACACCCTGTGTCGACAGGTCGAATGTGGATAGTTCGGTGGTCAGCGAATCCAGACCCATCGACTTGGAAAATGCGCTTACGCCGGAAATGGAATCGATCATTGCGAAGCCTTCAGAAGTGAGATGGTCTGGGAAATCATGTCGCGGGTCTGCTTGATGGTCTGCAGATTGGCTTCATAGGTTCGGTTGGTCTCGCGCATGTCACCCATTTCGATGAGGACATTGACGTTCGGCATCTTGACGATGCCGCGTTCATCGGCAGCCGGATTGCCCGGATCGTATTCCTCGATGAAATCGGACTTGTCGAAGCCAAGCTTCTCGACCTCGATCACCTGCGCGCCAGACACCTTGTCGAGCTCGCTGCCGAAGGTGATGGTCTTGCGTCGGTAGGGGTCGGCGCCAGGAGTATCGCCGGTCGACCGGGCATTGGCGATGTTTTCCGAAACGATGCGCATGCGGGTGGACTGAGCTTCCAGACCACTGCCGGCAATCTTCAGGGCAGCACTTAAAGGATCGGTCATTAGCGTTTCACCGTCATCAACATCATGCGATGGAAGGAACTCATGAGCGAGGTGTTCAGCTCATGCTGACGCTTGATCTCGCCGGTTTTGGACAATTCTTCAGAGATCGCGACGGAGTTGCCCGATTCCTGGATACCGATCTCGTCGTTGAGTTCGGATTCCTCGATGTCGATATTGTCGGCGCTGATATCGTTCGACGCCATATGACCGGGCTGGGTCACGGCCATGTGCTGAACCATCGCCGTGTTGTCCAGCACTGCGCTGAACGGGGTGATGTCCTTAGCCAGGTATTTGGGCGTGCTGGCGTTGGCGATATTGCCTGCCACAACCTCCTGACGTACCGAAAGCCATTCGGCCTGTCGGGAAGCCAGCGCGAACAACTGGATGGGGTTCATGGGCGTTACTCCGTCTTTTTACCCCTCGGAGCCTAGGCCAGTAATCTTGCGTGGGACTTGCCCCACCCACACAAGTTTAGTTGTTCTGATATATATCGCCCTTGGAGGTCACGATGACCCATTTTCCGTCACGTTGCTCCAGCGTCGCAACGCGGCTGTTGTCGGGGAGAATGGACCCGACGCGCACCATGAACATGGTGCCGCCGTCCTCGATCAGCGCACGGCCGTTGGCGACATGCAGCAGGCGGAAACCGCTCTGGCCGGGAAATGGCTGTGCGGCAGGCACATCCAACCCCTGCGGACGCTCCTTGCCAAGCGTCGGCACGGTCGCCGTGACGATCTGATCGACAGCCGGGGGATTGCTGCCCTCGCCGGTATTTTCATCGTCATTGTCGATCAGAGCCAACGGCGACACACTGAACACATTGCGGCCCGGTCCTTCCGGCAGGTCACGCGTGCTTTGCCAGTCGGCAACGCGAACACCGAACTTCTCCTCGTTGAAGAAGACATACCACGGGAAGAAGGCGGCCGCGCAGGCCAGCGCCACGCCAGTCGCCGCGAGCATCCTGTCAACAGTCGAGACACGTCGGCGAATTGCCGCCGGCCTGATCGGTGCTACGGGTTCATCGGCGTCAAAATCGGTCATGGTCATCCCCTCTGCCTCGCTCCGCCCTGCCCGCCGCCGGCTGCCGCTTTCAGTGCACCGGCGAGGTCCGCATAGGCATCGTTGGAGGGCTTGTCGCCCGGCGACTGTTTCAGAATTTCATAGATCACCGGCACCTGCTTGATCGCCATGTCGAGATCGGGATCGCTGCCGTTCCGGTAGCCGCCGATCAGGCGCAGGTCGCGTGTTTCCTCGAAACGATGGATCAGCGCCTTCAGGCGCGAGACCAGCTTCTCCTGCTCGCCTGTCCAGGCCTTGCGCGCCAGACGAGAAATCGAGGTCAGCGGGTTGATCGGCGGATACCGGCCTTCGTCGGCAAGGCTACGCTCGAGCACGATATGACCGTCGAGAATACCACGCACCGAGTCGGCGATCGGATCATTGTGGTTGTCGCCGTCGACCAGGATCGAGATGATCGCGGTGATCGTTCCGGCACCTTCAGCACCTGGACCTGCACGCTCCAGAAGGCGCGGAAGTTCGGTGAAGACGGAGGCCGGGTAGCCTCGAGCGATCGGGGGTTCGCCGGCTGCGGTCGCGACTTCGCGGATCGCATGGGCAAAGCGGGTGATGCTGTCGGCGATGAACAGGACGTTTTCGCCCTTGTCGCGAAAATGCTCGGCAATTGTCATGGCTGTCAGTGGCGCCATTTTGCGCAGCATCGGGCTTTCATCGCTGGTCGCGACAACCGCGATCGACTTGGCCATGTTGTCGCCGAGCGTGTCCTCGATGAATTCGCGCACTTCGCGACCACGTTCGCCGACCAGGGCGATGACCACCTTGTCGAAGGCATCGGCACGCGCGAGCATCGAAAGAAGTGTGGATTTGCCGACACCAGAGCCGGCAAAAATGCCGAGACGCTGACCGAGGCAGAGTGGAGAAAAGATATCGATCGCCTTGACGCCGGTGCGGAAGCCCTGATCGACGCGCCTGCGCGTCATCGAGGGTGGCGCCGTGGTGGAGATCGGACGGCGTTCGTGGCCCGGCGACAGGCCTGGCCCATTGTCGATCGGATCGCCCAGGGCGTTGATGGTGCGCCCGCACCAGCTGTCATCGGGCGCGATGCGGAAGGCGCCCTTGCGGATGACGACGTCATGGATGCCGATCGGTTCACCCGGTTCGATCGGGCAGACATAGGCGATATCCGGCTCGACGCGAACGACTTCACCCAGATGCACGCCGGTTGCCGAGCGATGGGCGACGAATTCACCAAGCCGTACATGGCGCGACAGGCCGGTCACCGTGTAGTGGCCCGCCGCAATCGTCCTGACATGGCCTCCATGCGTCACCGAATATTCAGGCTTGGCATAACGGGTGGCCAGCGCCGCCAGCTGGCTGAGCTTGGGTGAAAAGACGAAGGTTTCGTTCTCAGGCTGGGCCATGACATTCCAATCTCAGGATCAGGCGCTGCCGCCGAGAATCTTGATCGCTTCGCTCATCGAGCTCTCGCTGCCGCTGATCAGCGCGCTGACGCTTTCAAAGGCGCGGTTGACCTGAATAAGCTGGGTCATCTCGCCAATGCCATTGACGTTGGAATTCTCGACATAGCCCTGCATGATAGAGACCTCCGGATTGTCGACAACGGCCTGGGGCGCATCCACGGTGGTCACGCCGCTGTTTTCATACCGCAGGAAGCCGTTGCGCACGTCGGCGGTAAACACGCCGAGCTTCGCCACCTGGCGTCCGTCCTGCATGATCGCGCCATCCGCGCCCACTTCAGGCGGTCCACCGGCCCGGTTAAGCTGGATCGGCGCACCGCCGGCATCCAGTACCGAGAAACCCTTGGTTGAAACCAGTTCGCCGGTGTCCTTCATGGTGAAACGGCCATCGCGCGTCAGCACCTGGCCGATCGGCGTATCGATGGCAAACCAGGCGTCCCCCTTGATGGCAAAGTCGAGCACATTGCCGGTCTGCGACAGTTCGCCGGTCTTGGTCGACAGATAGTCGTTGCCCTGGGACACGAAGGCGATCTTGGCGTTCAGGTCATTGCCGGTCTTGCTCAGCACCTCGTCGAACTTCACCTCGGTCGAGCGAAAGCCGACCGTGTTCACATTGGCCATGTTGTCGGCGATGGTGGTCAGACGACGCTCAAGCGCGATCTGCGAGGATAGCGAGACGTAGATTCCGGATTGCATGTCATTTGCCTCCGAGCATCAGAGATAAAAGAACGCCATGGGCTCAACCTGACACGGGTCGAACCGGACACGAAAAGGGGCAGACATACTCCGGGCGCCGCCAAAAATCTCGTTCAGTGCCAGGGTCTTGCCCGCTCGATAAGGCGCATTGCGCTCAGGTCGATTGGAAGGCTGGCTGATCATACGAAAACGACAATCTCGACTGCGCGGACCACGGGATGCTTGCGTCCGTCAGCGCTCTTCTTGCGGCAAATGGCTTGCGCGAAGCTGTCTGGTGAGCGGCCTCAGCAAAAATGGTCGCAGAAGGCGTGCCATGCCGGTTTTGATTCAGCTTCACGCAAGGCACGGGCCGTATCGCTGAACCTGAAAAATAACGTTCAGGTGCGGGCAAGGTGCGGGCAAAATGAATATCATCATCGGATTTGTAATTACGATTGGCTGCGTGCTCGGCGGATTCATGGCCATGGGCGGTCACCTGGACGTTCTGGTGCAGCCCTTCGAGCTGATGATCATCGGCGGCGCCGGCGTCGGCGGCTTCATCATGGCCAATCCGATGAAAGTGGTGAAGGATTCCGGCAAGGCGATCGGCGAAGCGTTCAAGCATGCCGTGCCGAAGGAACGCGCCTATCTCGACGTTCTCGGCGTGCTCTACTCGTTGATGCGCGACCTGCGCACCAAGTCGCGCAACGAGATCGAAGCCCATATCGACAACCCGGAGGAATCCAGCATCTTCACGGCGGCGCCCAACCTGCTGAAGAACAAGGAACTGACCTCCTTCATCTGCGACTATGTCCGCCTGATCATCATCGGCAACGCCCGTAGCCATGAGATCGAGGCGTTGATGGACGAAGAAATCAACACCATCCTCTATGACAAGATGAAGCCCTATCACGCCATCACCGCGATGGGCGACAGCTTCCCGGCCATCGGTATCGTTGCCGCCGTTCTCGGGGTTATCAAGGCGATGAGCAAGATCAACGAATCGCCGGAAGTTCTCGGCGGCCTGATCGGCGCCGCCCTGGTCGGCACCATGCTCGGCATCTTCCTGTCCTATTGCCTTTGCAACCCGATCATCTCGCAGATCAAGATGGTCCGCACCAAGCAGCACCGCCTGTATATCATCGTCAAGCAGACCCTGCTTGCCTACATGAACGGCTCGGTTCCGCAGGTGGCACTCGAATATGGCCGCAAGACCATCTCGTCCTACGAGCGTCCGTCTATCGACGCGGTCGAGCAGGAAATGATGAATCCCGGCGGCGGCGGTGAAAGCAAGGCGGCTTGATCATGAGCAAAGCAAACACAGAGAATACGTCCTTGCCACCTATGGACCGAGCGCTTCTGGCGCGTCTGACCGGCGGGCTCGGCGATGCGAAGTCGCTACAGCGACTCTGTGCCGACTTCGGCCATCTGTATATCGAGTTCCTGCCCGACGTATTCCACAGTGAGACCGGGCTTAACATCGACGTTCACTTCAACGGTCTCGAAAGCGGCCTGATGAACGACCTGATTGCCGATCTGGGTGACAATGTCGCGCTGGTCGACACCCAGCTGCGCAACTGGTCGCCGAATTTCATCATGGCCTGCGGCAACAGCTTTATCATCACACTGATGGAAAATCTGCTCGGTGCAATTCCCGAAACGATCCAGGAGCCGATTGAGAGGCCACTGTCGCAGATCGAGCTCGATCTCTCGACCATGGTGTTCGACAAGATCGGCAACGTGCTGCGCTCGGGCGTCAATGCCCCGGGCGGCTTCGAACCCTTGATCGAAAAGGCGCACAATGCCGAGGACCGGCCGAAGCCGGAAGACGACCATGTCGACGAATATGCCGTGACGATCAAGATGGGCGTCACGCTCGGCACCGTCTCTTCGGAATTCTACCTGGTGGTTCCGCAGAAGGCACTGCTGAAAACGGTCGTCACCGTGCCGAAGTCGAAGAACCAGTCTTCGCGGACGCGCAAGGAATGGCAGGACCAGATCGCAGAGCAGGTTCGCCGCTCGCAGGTGACGCTGGAAGCCAAGATCCGCCTGGAAACACTGACACTCAACACCATTTCGCGGCTTGTCGCCGGCGATGTCATTCCGTTCCAGGACAAGGGCGATGTCATGGTCGACGTCAGTGCCAATGGCAAAGAGATGTATCGCTGCGAATTCGGTCGTGCTGGCGACCGCTACACCGTGCGCGTCAAAGACAATGTGAGCAGCGAAGATGAAATTCTAAGACATTTGATGAGCTAAGCATTTTCGGCCGTGACACGACCCACGGCAGCTTGAGGCAAGTTTCAACAGGAATAATGAATCCATGGCTACGAAAAAGACCCCCAAGACGGAAGAAGACGCTCTGGCGATGCCGGGTTCCGATGCGGATTTCGACATGGCAGTCGATGACCTGCGCGGCGTCCTGAAAGCAGATGCCGAAGGCACCCTCCCGGACATCGGCTCCGACTTCGGCGTGGACCTCAGCGATTTCGGCGGTTCCAGCGACCCATTGGCAGCTTTCGAATCCGATTTCGGCGGATCGTCCGCGACCAGCGACCTGGGGACCGGCGATGCTTTCGGTACCGATGATGCGTTCGGCGGATCGAGCTTTGGTGGCGACAGCTTCGGTGGCGATTCGTCTTTCGACAGCGCTCCGAGCAGCGTCCAGGAACCGGGCAGCGGCCTGAGCGCCAATATCGACCTGATCATGGACATCCCGATCGAGGTCCAGATCGTGCTCGGCTCCAGCCGCATGCAGGTTTCGGGGCTTATGAATCTCGAGGAAGGCGCCATTATCGCGCTGGACAAGAAGATCGGCGAGCCCGTCGAGATCATGGTGAACGGCCGGCGCATTGCGCGCGGCGAGATCACCGTTCTCGAAAATGACGACACCCGCTTCGGTGTAAAACTGATCGAAGTGATGGCGACCAAGACATCCTGACCCATGATGGGCCAGAGAGGACAAGACCATGATGGACTTTGACGATTTTGGCGGCCCCTTAACCGGCAAACCGCTTTCCCAGGCCGATAAGGCAGCCGCCGTGCTGCTGGCCATGGGCAAGGGCGTTGCCGGCAAGCTGCTCAAGTATTTTACCCAGGCGGAATTGCAGACAATCATCGCATCGGCTCAGACCCTGCGCACCATCCCACCGGATGAACTGCTGGGGCTGGTCAACGAATTCGAGGACCTGTTCACCGAAGGTGCGGGCCTGATGGACAATGCCAAGGCCATCGAGAGCATTCTCGAGGAAGGCCTGACGCCGGAAGAAGTCGACGGTCTTCTCGGCCGCCGCACCGCCTTCCAGGCCTTCGAGGCGTCGATCTGGGATCGCCTGCAGGATGCCGAGCCCGATTTCATCGCCAAGTTCCTGATGCGCGAACATCCGCAGACGGTCGCCTATATCCTGTCGATGCTGCCCTCCTCGTTCGGCGCCAAGGTGCTCCTCAAGCTGCCGGACAGCCGTCGCGCGGATATCATGAACCGTACCGTCAACCTGAAGAATGTCAGCCCGAAGGCGGCGCAGATCATCGAGAACCGGGTCCACGACCTGATCGCCGAGATCGACGCAGACCGCAATTCGACGGGTTCGGCGAAGGTTGCCGAACTGATGAACGAACTGGAAAAGAACGAAGTCGATACCTTGCTCACCTCGCTGGAATCGATCAGCAAGGAATCGGTCAACAAGGTTCGCCCGAAGATCTTCCTGTTCGAGGATCTGCTCGCCATGCCGCAGCGCAGCCGCGTTCTGCTGCTCAACGACATCTCCGCCGACATCCTCACGATGGCGCTTCGCGGCGCCAGCACCGAGATCAAGGAATGCGTCCTGGCATCGATCAGCCCACGTTCGCGCCGCATGATCGAATCGGACCTGCAGTCCGGCACCACGGGGATCAATCCCCGCGAGATCGCCATCGCCCGCCGCGCCGTGGCGCAGGAAGCGATTCGCCTCGCCAATGCCGGGCAGATCCAGCTCAAGGAGACAGAAGGCGAGAATCAGGCGGCCTAAACCTGCGCCTCTGTTGAAAACCCGACAAATCGCCGCCCGCCGATTGAACAGCAATCGGCGGGCGGTTACGTTTCAGCCGGGCGCGATGATCGTGGCCGGCCGGCGCGCCTCGACGGCGCCGACTTCATCATACGGGCAGTGGATGCCTCTACCGGTCTGAAGGGCGGCGACGGTCATGTCTGACGATGAAGATAAAGACAGCAAAACCGAAGATCCTACCGAGAAAAAGGTGCGCGATGCGTACGAGAAGGGAAATGTCCCGATCTCGCGTGAACTCGCGCTTTTTGCATCCACACTGGGCTTCTATTTCTACCTTGTCTTCTTCCTACCAAGCGGGATCGGCCGGCTAGGCGAAACGCTGAAAGACCTGTTCGAGCGACCCGACCAGTGGAGGCTGGGAACGGCAACCGATGTCGTCTCGCTGTTCACACATCTCGGCTGGGAAATCGGTGCGCTGCTGGCGCCGGCCTTCATCCTGTTCATGGTGCTGGGCGCCGGCTCAAGCATCGTCCAGCATCTGCCGACCTTCGTGCTCGACCGAATCACCCCCCAGGCAAACCGCATCTCACTCGCCAAGGGCTGGAGCCGCATCTTCAGCGGCCCGGGCATGGTCGAGTTCGGCAAATCCCTGTTCAAGATCGTCATTGTCTCGGTGATCATGGTCTTTGCGCTGCGCAACGACTACTACGCGGTGATCGATTCGATGTTCTCCGATCCGCAGACGATCTTCGTCAAATTCGCCATTATCATCAAAAAAATGCTGATCATCATCCTGCTGGCCACGGCGCTGCTGGCGGCTGTCGACGTGTTCTGGACGCGGTACCACTGGTACGAACAGCTGCGCATGAGCAAGCAGGAAATCAAGGACGAACACAAGCAGTCCCAGGGCGACCCGGTGGTCAAGGCGCGGCAGCGCTCGATCGCTCGTGACCGTGCGCGCAGGCGCATGATTGCCAACGTGCCGCGCGCCACGCTGGTGATCACCAACCCGACCCACTTTGCCGTGGCGCTGCGCTATGTGCGTGAAGAGAACGAGGCGCCTGTCGTGGTTGCCAAGGGCCAGGACCTCGTTGCGCTGAAGATCCGAGAAATCGCCGGCGAGCACAATATTCCCATATTTGAAGATCCGCCCCTCGCCCGCTCCATGTTTGCGCAAGTCTCAGTGGATAGCGTGATCCCGTCGTTATTTTATAAGGCCGTCGCCGAACTCGTACACCGAGTCTACGCGTCGAAGGCCCCCAAGAGACGGATACGCTAGCCACTATGAAAAAGTGCTCTTACACCACCCAGCGTGAACGTATTGTGGCAGAAGCCATCAGCCCCGTCGCAAGCGAGATGCGCCTGCTCGATGCGGCCGATCTCATTTCACTTTTACGCTTTGAACTTTACGGGAATATTGCAGATCTCGTTTCTTCGGCCGCCGAACTCTATTTTCATCCAGGCACCGTCAATTTCGGCTCGGGCGGAGAGTATCGGCTCGAATGGGGCGGTCCGCCGGAGATCGTGCTCGACCTCGAGATCAAGCCGCGCGACATCACGATCTACGCGCAGCTGACCCTGACCAACGAGACAGCAGGCCTGGAGATCAACCATATCGCGTTTCATGAGACGGCCGGCGACCCGAATGCGAATACACGCATGCTTGAGCAACGGCTGCGCGAAGCCCGATTCGTCAAGGCACAGGCCATGCCCTTATACGGCTGAATTCCTTGGGAAAACGGTTAGGTGATGTAGCCAAGGCGGATCGCCTTGGCGATCGCCTGGATGCGGTTGACCGAATCCAGCTTGATCGTTGCCGAACCGAGATAGGCGTTGACGGTATGGACCGAAAGGCCCAGCCTCTCGGCGATTTCTTCGCTGATACGGCCATCGCCGGCCAGCTGCAGGCAGGCGATCTCACGCTCGCTCAGGGTCTCCGATGTCATCGCCTTGCGCTCATCGAGCGACAGGATATCGGTCATCACCTGATAACAGCGGCTATGCACGGACAGCACCAGTTCGCCCGGCAGATCCGCGCCGCCGGCCGTCGGAAAGACGATGTAGCCATTTCCCACGGCGCCCAGACGCACCGGAAACGCAATGCCGGAATACGGCAGCAGGCGGGCATCGACCTGGGTGGTGAACGGCGTGAAATCCGAAGCCTCGATGAAACTGGATTCGTCGTCGGCGCACCACATGAGCGGCAGTGTCGAGGCCTCGATATGGCCGAGCAGCGTGTCGCCATAGGCAGCGACAAAGGCGTCGCGGCCGCTGCTGAGGCCTGAGCTCCAGTTCTCGTATTCCGCATCCAGACGACGCTTGTGCGGCAGGCTGGCGCCGGCGACGCGGAACGCCGCAAAGCCGCGGGCATTCAGCGAGCGCTGGAGCGAGACAAGCTTCGGGAAGATATCGGTGCGGGACGTGACAGGGCGCTGGCTGGACCAGGTCGCATCTTCAAGAGTAGAACCGCCAGGTCTGTTTTGATGCCCCATTCCGCCCCCTCAGACGAGATTGTTTCTGACCGCATAGGCGATCGCTTCAGAACGCGTCTTTGTTGCCGTCTTGCGCATGACGCTGGTGATGTAATTGTTGATCGTGTTGCGCGAGATCCCCAGAATCGTGGCGATTTCATCGCTGGTCTTGCCCTCTGCAATCCAGAAGAGGCATTCCAGCTCACGTTCGGTCAGCTCGAAATCACGGTCGCTCTTCTGACCCTTGCTGACCGACAGGCCGACAACGTAGCCTATCAGCAGACCCACTTCGCGCAGCCGGTCGGCGGCGAGAACGTGGTCCTGCGGGAACAGCAGCATCAGGGCCAGGCGCGTGCGCCCGACATTCAGGGTGATCGAGCAATACTGGCGGCTGATCCCGTCCAGCACATGCACATCATCCGGCAGGAGATTGTATTTCGGCTGCAGCACCGACATGCATTTCTCAAGTTCGGTCGACTGCGAATAGGTTGTGGCCAGTTCGCTATCCAGACGACGGACCAGATCGAATGGCCAGTCAGACGCCACGACGAAATCAAGGCCGTCTTCCTGCACCAGATCGTAGCGCGCCAGAAGATAGTGCGTCGCGCCCAGATATTCGGTCAGCATGCGCAAGCAATGGGCGAGATCACCGGACTGCCCCGGCGCCGCCAATTTATGGATCAGGATCTCCCTGGAAGACGAGCCCTGCGGAGGCTCAGCACGTGCGGGTGAGCGCACTCTGCTTCCTGATCCCTCCGTTGTCAGCTCGGCATCCATATAGTGTTGCCCCTTCGAGGACGTGACATCCCAACGAGAAGATACACAGGCGCATTTCACCGGCTGAACCCGACTCAACGCTTGCCCTCATCTCACGGGCCTAACGAATCATGTTCATTTTAAAATATAAATAGTCAAAGATCACAACCAGTCACGGTACATCCCCAATTAAAGAGAGGAGCCCATTGGAGACATGGTGCTGTAATACTGCCACGCCGCGACCATAACGCAAAAACCGCGCCGGTGGGCGCGGTTTGCGTTTTGTTAGCCGATTTTCCTCAAGCCGCGTTTTCCACAGCCCATTTGCGGAGGATCTTGGCAGCGCGCTCCTCGGAAAGCTCCACCATGCGCGACAGACGCCGCTCGGGACCTTCCTTGACGCGGCGGTTGAAGCCACCACCTGCGTCGTCGTCGAGGGTGAGCAGGTCGTCGGTGCTGTCGAAGCCGAAGTCGGAGCCGAAGCCGTCCATGAGCGAGCTTCCTGCACCGCCGCCAAGCGCCGGCGAGAAGTCGGGTAGTTCGAGCCCTGCGGCCTGCTCGCCCATATCGCCGGTCAAAGCTGCAGCACCACCACCAACGCCTGCGCTGCGGACCATCGGACGGATCCCCATCCAGACAATCAGGAAGGCGACGGCGACGAAAGCAAGCGAGTTGATGATCCCGCCGACATTGCGGCTGAGGATTTCCATGATGCCCGGGCCGCTTGCGGATTCTTCGAGCAGCTGGTTCTCGAGGAAATCCATCGCCGTCAGCGTGACGACGTCGCCGCGCGCTGCATCAAGGCCGGAGGCCGAAGAAACGATCTTCTGCATCTCTGCGAGATAGGCATCGATCTTGGCCTGGTCGACCGGTTCTCCGACCATCTTGGCAATACGGCCCTTGTTGACCACGACCGCCACGGAGATTTTTTCGAGCGTGTAGCTGTTGCGAACAGTCGCTACGGTCTTGCTGTTGATTTCGTAGTTGGTCTGCTCTTCCTTCTTGTCCTGCTCGTCAGAGGATTCAGGACCCGCGCCGCCACTTTCCGGGGCTGCCTGGGGAATGTTCTGCTCGACAGTTGCCGCCGTATCCGACTGGCGCTGCAGGGACTTCTGCGCTTCCTTGGTGACACGGACAGAACGCTCAACCCGCGATTCCGGATCGTAGATGGTCTCCTGGATCTGCTGGCTGTCGGTGTTCAGCTGGGCCGTGACGCTGGAACGGAAGTTGTCCATGCCGAGGAACGGCGCAAGCGCCTTGTCGATGTTCGATTCGATTTCCTGCTGTACCGACTGCACAACGCCGAGTGAGCGCGTTGCGGCGCCGCCTGTTTCGTCGCCGGATGCCAGGAGCTGGCCGGTCGAATCCAGAATCGTGACGTCCTCGACGTCGAGGCCCGGCACCGAGGATGCGACAAGATGGCGGATGGAGGCGGCGGACTTGCGGCCCGCGTCGGAGGCCGCTCTGATCATTACGGATGCTGTCGGCTTCTGTTCACCGCGGCGGAAATTGCCGACGTCGGGCATGACGATATGCACACGGGCGGCTGCGATGCCGCTGATCTGCTGGATGGTGCGTGCGACTTCACCCTCCAGAGCGCGGACACGTGTCACTTCCTGCATGAAGGAGGTCAGGCCCAGCGAACCGACATTGTCGAAAAGCTCATAGCCGGCATTAGCGCTGTTGGGCAGGCCGCGCTCGGCGAGCAGAAGACGGGCCTTGCTGGTCATGCCGACGGGAACACGAATGCTCGCACCGTCAGTCCCGACTTCAAAATTCAGACCTGATTCGGCAAGCGCAATGCTGACCTGGTTCAAATCGACCGGTTCCAGACCCACATAAAGTGTCTCGAGGGCCGGTTTGTTGACGTAAAGAGCACCGGCAATGATGATTGCGAATGAAACAAGGGCTACACCGCCCATGGCCAAAAGCTTCGTCTGGCCTAACGACCCGAAGTTCTTCAGCACCTGAAGTAATTGATTTAACAGATTCATTCTGTCTCGCACCATCATAAAGAAAGGTTTGAGGGCTTTTGCCCTTGGCGAGACCATAGAAAGCGAAACTTGTGCGAGAGTTTCGCGAGGCTGAAATGCCGAATTCATTTCGGCTTAGCCAGTGGAAAGAAGGATGCCTGACAAACAGGCGGCACGCTAGAAGAAGTCGAAGTCGCCAGCCGCCTTGCTGAGCGGTTGGGAATGGCCATGGCGTAAACCGGCGCCCAGGGTCTTCTGCATTTCGGCAAGCTTGACGAGGCTGAGGGCCGTCGTCATGTCGATCATCCAGGCCGACGGAATCGATCCGGTAATTGTATCGATGAACTCGGCAAGCCCGCGGGTCTTCTGTACGGCGAGGTCGATGCCCTGCAGGACCTTGATGCTGTCGGAGGATTCCAGCACTTTTGAACCGCCCAGTTCCAAAAGCTGTGGCTCGACCCGCTCGATCAGATAGGCAACGTCATGCAGTTCGCTGACGATGCGCATCAGGATCTCCGGCAACGCTTCCTCGGGGCCTGCGACGTCGGCTTTGTTTTCGTTTTGCATCCGATTTCCAGTACTAGAAAAACTCGATTGAACTTTCCACCGGCTTCGACACAGGAGCCGGACGCCTTTCAAGCGCGACCGTCTTCTGGGTTTCCGCGCCTGTGAGCGGATACTGTCTGGCGCGGCCGCCGACCGGCCAGAATTCAAGCTTGCGGCCGTGGTCCCCGCCCGTGGAGGAGCCGACCACCCTGATCCCTTCGTCGCGCAGGAACTGGGTGGCAAACGCTGCATTCTGTTCGCCGACATTGGAGAACGTCGCAATCGTCTTCGCGCCGCCAAAGATCTTGGCTTCCAATCGATCCCTGCGTGCCCCCTTTTTCAGGAGGCCGTTGATCAGAAGCTCCATCAAATGGACCCCGTAACGGGTAGCGTCGCCACCACCGGCACCAGGGACAGCCGAGCCAGGAAGCAGGAAGTGGTTCATACCTCCCACTCCCGCATCCGGATCCCGAATACAGGCAGCCACGCACGAGCCAAGGATCGTCGACAGGACCACATTCGGGTCGTCGCTCACCTTCCACTCGCCCTGAATGATATGGACGCGTTTAGCTGCCCTGTCCTCGATCATTTTATTTCAATGCTCCGAATACGGCCTCGATCGCGGCCTTCATCTTTTCGATGGTGAAAGGCTTGGCGAGCACGTTGTTGGCACCCAGCTGGGCGGCCTTCTGTACCAGCGCACGGTCGCCCTGTGCGGTGAGGATGATGAAGGCTGCCTTCTTGGTGTTCGGGTTGGTGCGAACAGCCTGAAGGAGGCCAAGGCCATCCATGTTCGGCATGTTGAAGTCAGAGATGACCAGATGATGGGGCTGCTGCTCCATGACCTTCATTCCCTGAACTCCGTCGCCGGCTGCCGTGATCTGCTTGAAGCCAAGCTGGGTCAGGGCGTCCGACAGGAGGAGGCGGCTGGTGACCTGATCGTCGACGATCAGAACTTTGATTTTTTCGGCTATGGACATTATTCGATACCTTCTTTTCGGGCGGCAGTTAGTTTGAGGATCTCCTCCCCAATGGAACCAAGCGGCAGCTGATGTTCGACGGCGCCCAGTTCATGGGCGACGCGCGGCATGCCATAGACCACGCAGGTCTTTTCGTTTTGACCGATGGTGCGGGCACCGGCGTGACGCATCTTCAACAGGCCGGAGGCGCCATCGCGCCCCATGCCTGTCAGGATCACGCCAACGGCGCTGCGACCCGCCAGTTCGGCAACCGAATCAAACAGCACATCGACCGAGGGGCGATGGCCGTTGACCGGGGCACGCTCGACCAGGCGGCAGCAGGGTGCCGACGCATTCGACACCTGCAAATGACGTTCGCCGCCGGGGGCAAGATAGATCTTGCCGATTTCAAGCCTTGCACCATCGGTTGCCTCTTCGACGACCGGGGCACAAAGCCTGTTCAGGCGCTCGGCAAAGCTCTTGGTGAAGGTCGGCGGCATATGCTGCGTGATGACCGTCGGCGGGCAATTGCGCGGGAACTTCTGCAGAACTGCGATCAGTGCCTCGACCCCACCGGTCGAAGACCCGATGGCGACGATCTTGCGACCAACGCGGAAATCGGCGACCGGGGCCGCCGTTTGCGACTGCAGCTGCGGAGCCGGTGCATGACGGTGCTGCGAGCGGGCCGCAGCCTTGACCTTTTCCGCCAGTTCACCGAACGGGCGGGCATCACCGGGCACTGGCTTTGCGACGCAATCGAAGGCTCCGATCTCGAGCGCCGCCAGCGTCGCTTCCGCGCCGCGATGGGTCATGGTCGAGACCATGATGACCGGCATCGGGCGCAGTTTCATGATCTTTTCGAGGAATTCGAGGCCGTTCATGTTCGGCATCTCGATGTCGAGCGTCACGACGTCCGGGTTCAGCTGCTTGATGGCGGCGCGGGCCTCCATGGCATCGCCGGCCTGGCCGACAACGCTGACATCCGGATCCTGGCTGAGCACAGCCGTGATCAGGCCGCGCATGGTCGGGCTGTCGTCGACAACGAGAACGCGTGCTGGATTGCCCATTATTTGCGCCCTCCCTGCTTGCCGAGATAGCGATAGGTGGTGATGCCGATATTGTCGAAATCGTTCTTCGGATCGCCGGAGACACGCTCCGAATGGCCGATATAGAGGTGGCCACCGACCGGCAGCAGCCCGGCGAAACGGCCCCAGATCTTCACCTGGGTCGGCTCGTCGAAATAGATCACGACGTTGCGGCAGAAAATGACGTCGAAATTGCCCTTGAACGGCCACTGCGACATCAGGTTCAGCTCGTTGAAGGTGATGATGCGCTTGAGACGGTCATCGACCTGGAACTTGCGGCGGCCGTTGATTTCGGTCTCCTTGAACCATTGCTTGCGCATGGCGGGAGAAACGGTTTCAAGCGCCTGCTCGTCATAGGCACCCTGGCGGGCAATGGCGAGGATCTTGGGATCGATGTCGCTCGCCAGGATCTTGAAGTCGTAGTCGGCAGCATTCGGAAATGCCTGGAGCACCGTCAGCGCGATCGAATAGGGCTCCTGACCGTCAGAACTCGCGGCCGACCAGATACGAACGCGGCCGCCGGCCTTCGCCCGGGCGATCAGTCCGGGGAGAACCTCGTCACGGAGATGTTCAAAGTGATGGTTCTCGCGGAAAAACCGGGTGAAGTTGGTGGTCAGGTGCGAGAGCATTTCGCGCCGTTCCCCTGCCCCTTCCTGAGAGGCAACAAGCTGACAATAGGCGCGGAAACCCGACAGGCCGAGATTGCGGATATGTTTGGACAGCCGGGAATAGACCAGAGATGCCTTGGAATCATTGAGGGCGATGCCTGCGTCCGAATAGATCATCGCTGCGATCTCATTGAGGTCGCGACGGGTCAGCGGGTATTCGCCGCTGGCCAGGACCTCGTCTTCAGATTGCCTGGATGAACTCATTGCAAATGTCATGCAGCCTCGCTTTCGGCGTCGGAAAAAAGAGCACCAAGCTCGATCAAGCAGATCATCCGCTTGTCGATCGCGAGAATGCCGCGGGCATATTGGCGTTCGAGGTCGGAGGAGATCTCCGGCGTCGGTTGTATGTTGTCCTCAGTCACAGTCAGTATGTCGGAGACTGCCTCAACCAGCAGACCGATGACCTTCGAGCGAACCTGCACCACGATGATGACATGGCGCGCGCTTGGCTCGACCGGCTTCATGCCGAGGCGTCCGGACAGGTCCATGATCGGCAATACGACGCCGCGCAGATTGATCACCCCCAGAACGTAGCCGGGCGAATGTGGCAGCGGAGTCGCGGGGGTCCACCCGCGAATCTCGCGCACCGACATGACGTTCACGCAAAACTCCTGCTCTCCGATACGGAAGGCGATGAGTTCGCGATTTCCTTCTGCAAGGCTTCTGACCGCATACGACATGAGACTATCCTGCGACTGCTAGTGACATTTCCTGCTTGAGGGACTGGCCGCGCGAGGCGGCAACGACGGCATCCACATCAAGGATCAGCGCCACGCGTCCATCACCAAGGATGGTTGCGGCGGCAATGCCCGGAACATGGGTGTAGTTCGCTTCCAGCGACTTGATGACGACCTGACGCTGCCCCTGGATAGCATCGACCATCAGAGCGCGCTGTCCGCCACCTTCCGATTCAACCAGCAGCGCCACGCCTTCGACAGGATTGGCCTGGGTTCCGCGGAAATTCAGGATCCGGCCAACATCCACCAGCGGGCAGAAGCTGTCGCGGATGGAGATCAGCCGCTGGTTGGCGCCGAAGGAGTGGATGTTGCGCGCTTCCGGCTGCAAAGTCTCGACGATAGCCGTCAACGGAACGACGAGGGTCTGGCCGGCGACCGTGACGACCATGCCGTCGAGGACGGCGAGCGTCAGCGGCAGGCTCATGGTGAAGGTCGACCCCAGGCCCGGACGCGAAGTGATCGAGATGCGGCCACCGAGTGCCTGGATCGAACGCTTGACCACGTCCATGCCGACGCCGCGGCCGGAAATGTCGGAGATCTTGTCGGCGGTCGAGAAGCCCGGCGCAAAGATCAGGTTGTCGATCTCTTCGTCGGTCAGGTTGGCATCGGCCGCGATCAGCTCGTTGTCGATCGCCTTCTGGCGGACGCGCTCGCGGTTGATGCCGGCACCGTCGTCGACCAGTTCGATGACGATACGGCCGGAGCGATGCTTCGCCGTCAGCTTGATCGTGCCTTCCGGCTCCTTGCCGGCGGCCGCGCGCTTCTCGGGGCTTTCAATGCCGTGGTCGACGGCATTGCGGATCATGTGGGTCAGCGGCTCGGCCAGCTTGTCGATGACCGTCTTGTCGACTTCGGTATTTTCACCTTCGGTGACGAGGCGGATCGACTTGCCAACCATGTCGGCGACTTCACGGACGATACGCGACATGCGCTGGAAGACCGGCTTTACCGGCTGCGCACGGATCGCCATGACCGAGTCCTGGATCTCGCGGGTGAGCTGCTGCAGCTCCTCGAGGCCCATGTTGACGGCAGACGTGCCGGTCGCATCGTTCTCGATGACGCTCTGCGACAGCATGGCCTGGTTGATGACGAGTTCGCCCACCAGGTTGATCAGGCGGTCGACGCGGTCGAGATCGACGCGGATGGTCTGGCCGGCGGCGTTGTTGGCCTGAGCGGCAGCGGCAGCAGCGGCGGCCGCGGCGGCGGCTGCCGGCGATTCCTTCTTTTCGGCCTTGGCGGCAGCAAGCTTGCTGACGCGGGTGGCGGTTTCGGCAGCGTCTACAGCCGCATTGACCGTTTCGGCAGCGACCATTTCCGGACCGTCGTCGAGCGCCGACAGGTCGAACGGTACAGGGATCATCGGAAGCTCTTCGCCGGCTGGCTTGGCTTGTTCCGTCTCGATCATCTTGATCTCGAGGTCACAGTCCCATTCGGCGAATTCGAACACGGTCCGAATAGCCTCTTCGCCCTTTTCCGGCTTGATCTGGATTTTCCAGGCGAAATAGGCTTCTTCCGGGTCCAGGTCATCAAGCGATGGCAGGTCGTCCATGATGCAGCTGATGCTCATTTCGCCGGTGCGCGAGAGATCGCGCAGCAGGAGAGCAGCTTCGTTGCCCTTGGAATACAGCTCGCGACGCGGCTTGAAGCTGACCTCGAAGCTCGACAGGGCGGCCGCTTCCTCTTCTTCTCCGAAACCGTCGAAGGAGAAGGGAACAGGCTGGAAGCCGTCGTCTGATGCAGCCGGTGCCTTGGCGACAGGGGCTGCAGCCGCCGGAGCAGCGTGGGCCGCCGGCATTTGGCCGTTTGCCAAGGCTTCCAGTTCCTTGACCAGGCCGCTGGAGCGGGACGCATCGACGCTGCCACCATCGCGGGCGGCATTGGTCAAGTCAGCCAGTACGTCGGCCGACTTGAGCATCACCTTCATCACTTCCGGGCCAGGTTCCAGCTTGTTGGAACGAACGCAATCAAGTGTCGTTTCAAAGACATGCGCAAAGGCTACCAGGTCATCCAGACCGAAAGCACCTGCGCCGCCCTTGATCGAGTGAACCGCGCGGAACACGGCATTCACCGTCTCCGGGTCACGATCCCCGTCATTCATTTTCAGAAGACCGGATTCCAGTTCTGCAAGCTGCTCCTCGCATTCCTGGAAGAAGATCTCTTTGATTTCGTTCATATCCATAGGAGAAAATCCCGGCTTAGGCGGTTACACGCTCGATGGCATCGATCAGCTTGGTCGGATCGAACGGCTTGACGATCCATCCGGTTGCACCAGCCTGGCGCGCGCGGTTCTTCTTTTCCGCGTCGCTTTCCGTGGTCAGGACCAGGATCGGGATGGCGCGGTATTTCTCGTTCTTGCGAACGCCTTCGATGAAGCCGAAACCATCGAGACGCGGCATGTTGATGTCGGTGACGATGACGTCCGGATTGCACTCTTCGAGCACTTCGAGACCTTCGATGCCGTCTTCGGCCTGGATGGTTTCAAAGCCGGCATTGTTGAGGGTCACCAGAAGCATGTTTCGGATGGTTCTGGAGTCATCCACGGTAAGCACTTTTTTCTTCATTGCCGAATCTCCTTAGCGAGCAGATGGTCGACGTTCACGCCAATCAGTTGAAGGGTCTTGAGAAAGGCCTCCGAGGCCTTCCCGAAAGAGAAGGGGTGCTTGTCAGCTTCCCAGGCCTTGGCCGCAGCCATCAGAACCTGGACACACTGTGCGCCGACGCGCTCGACGCCGGAGGCGTCGATGGTGAGCGGGGCGCCGCGCAAGGAGAGAATGTTCGCCTTCAGATTGGAGGCCTCGTTGAGGTCCAGCACTGCCGCGAGTTTCAAACTCTTCTGTTGGCCTTTCTTGACTGCCATCATTTCTTTCCTTGTTTCACGCAGCCGCAGCTATCGTGCCGGTCCAGCCGGTAACCGGTTGAGAAATCCACCATTTGTTCGGAGACATTCGCCGCCTGAGCTTCTTGTGTAGCGCATGGTGGTAAACAATCCCCTCATCCTCCCAGCCCAGCAATCTGGACAGAAAAGCCGAAATCATCATCAAACGGCGTATTGTCGATGTCATTTGCGTCAAGGTTCCGCAGACCGGCAAGCGAAGCGGCTGCCGGCGAAACGGCAAGACGCGACGAGACCGGCTTTGACGGGCGAACCTGACGTTCGATGTGGAATTCGCGGATCGTCTCGCCGAGCTCGAGGATGACCTTGTGCAGGTCGTCCGAACTGTCACTGGAGCGGCGGGCGAGATCGGCGGTTGAAGAGACATCGCTGCCGAGAGCGGCCACGATGGATGACAGGCCGGCAAGGCCGGTCGCCTGGGCATCCGTCTCGCTGGCGATTTCGGAAACGGTGCCGCTGATGCCGCCGACCTGGGTGACTATATCGGCAATGGCGCCTTGCGTCCTAGCGACCATATCGACACCGGCGACGACCTGGTTCTTGGTCGTGGCAACCAGTGTCTTGATTTCGCGCGCTGCATCGGCCGAGCGCTGGGCAAGTGCGCGCACTTCCTGGGCAACAACGGCAAAGCCACGACCACTATCACCTGCACGAGCTGCCTCGATGCCGGCGTTGAGCGCCAGCAGGTTGGTTTGGAAGGCAATTTCATCGATCGCGCCGATGATATGGCCGATCTGTTCGGCGGAGGCCTCGATATCGGCCATCGCCGAAATCGCCTGACCGACCACCAGGCCGCTGGCCTCGACCGACTGGCGGGTGGCGGCCACCGAGGCTTCTGCTTTCCTGGTCTTGCCGGCGCTGCCGCGCACGTCGGATGTCAGGGCATCCAGCGCACGGGACGCCTCGCCCAGCCGCTCGGACTGGGCATCGGCGCCGCTCGAACAGTCGCGTGCGGCGGAGACCATGGCATCGGTTGTGCCGCGGGCCTGCGTGAGTTTTTCCTCTGATGCCAGAAACGCGGTCTGGAGCTGTTCCAGCGCCTCGTTCATGCGGCTGCCGAGGTCGGCATAGGCGTCCGGCACATCGGCGCTGATACGCACGGTCAGGTCGCGCTCCGCCAGGCCTTCGATGATGGGACCAAAAACCGCTTCAACCTCGGCACGATCACGCTCGCGCTGGGCCGCCATGTCACGGTGGTGCTTGACGCGCAGTTCGTTGAAACGCAGGGAGACGGCGATTTCGACATCGACCATGACCAGACGCACGAGCGCACCGGCAAGGTCGGTGACCTCGCGCTGGCGCCGGCGCGCCGAGGGCAGCAGCCCGGAGCCGGCATTTTCGCTGATCACGGCCGTCAGCAGATGTTCGAGAACAACCGCGTGGCCGGCGATGTGCCACCTTGGGTCAAGGCCCATGCGGCTTTCGCTGTCGGAAAGAACCTTCACCCGCTCGGCGTAAAGCGCGTCGAAGCGGGCATCCGTCAGCACATCCCAGTGCGAGGACAGGAGGTCATGGAAACGATCGTATTGACGCTCGCTGGAAAAGGCGCGCGACGCATCGGGAAATGTCTGGAGACGCTGGAAGAGATCACGCAGTGCCGTCTTCACTTGCGGCGATAGCAGGTGGCGGTTCTGGCGCAGCAGTTCGCGGTGGCTGTCATCAAGGCCGGCAAAACGCAAGCGTTCGCCCAGGCTGCCTGCCTGCGCTCCCGTTGTCCGTTCCGTCGGATTGACCTGACTTGCCATAATGCCCGTATTGCCGCGATCTCGAACGAGATCGTCCCTTCTGGGCAGAGCGATGGAGCGGTGGCCGAAACGCGAATGCAAGGTGATGGACCACGTCTGGAGGTCCATCCGCATTCATGGCGAGCCGTCTGTCGAACTGCCTGCATGATTTTTACAGACCGGGTCAAAACCGGTACGACGGGACGGCGTCATGCCCGAAGGAAACTTGGAAAAGTCCCACTCCGACGTGTCCAGCAATCATTATGGTTAATTCCTTGCCTGAAGGTTAATGAATGGTGCCCGCGGAACCGATTTCGCTAATATGCAAGCGAATAGCCGCGCAACGCGTCGTGACTGGGCGGAGACGTCGTAAACAGGCAAGATCTGAGGTCGTTCAAATCCCTCGCTGCGCCGGGAACCGATTGCCACCGCCGGCGTTAAGCGTTTGTCTATCTCTCGCATGAACTGGACGAAGTGGAACAACGACGCAGTACGAGGTCGCCGTTAGTCCCTTCGGATTGCCTGGCTTCGGCCCGCTTCCGGCGGGTCCGGCCTGCTGGGCTGTTCGTGATGACAGGTGAGTGCGGCGGCGAGCGGAGAGAACCCATGAGCGACAGTGACCCCGGCAAAGACAATGACTGGATTGCCCGCAGAGCCTATTTCCATTGGGAGCAAGAAGGCCGTCCCCATGGCCGTGACGGCGATCACTGGCATGCGGCGCTACTGGACTGGCAAATGTTGCAGGCGGCTTCCGACCGAACGATCGACAATGCCGGACAGCGTGTAGCCGAAGCGCAGGCATCGGCGATCGAGGATAGTCTTGCGTGCGGCGCGCGCCCGGCACGACGACAACCGCCGCGACTGGTGAAAGCCGTCAAAGCACCCAAGGGATGACGACCATGGGCGAAGCGGAAATCGGCATCGCTCTGGGGCGGGCACAATTCATCCAACGCATGCGCGAGACGCATCAGATCGAAGGTCAGGCCCGCCTGACCATGGGCGGCATCCCGCATGCGGCTCTGCAGGTGCTTGCGGTGACCTCCGAGATCTACCCGCTGGTCAAGACTGGCGGCCTCGCTGATGTTACAGGAGCGCTGCCCAAGGCGTTGCAGCGCTTCGGCATCGAGACCCACACGCTGGTTCCGGGTTATCCTTCGCTTCTGGCGCTGACGCGACAGCATCCGCCCTTGATGGCATTCGACGACCTGCTCGGCGAAAAGGCCATGCTGCGGCATCTCGACATAGACGGGCTGAGCCTGTTCGTGCTCGATGCGCCTGCGCTTTATGAACGCGATGGCGGGCCATACGTGGATCAGGACGGCACCGACCACCCGGACAACTGGAAACGTTTTGCCGTATTGTCGCTCGCGGCCGCCGAGATTGCGGCGGGTGCCCTGCCCGGCTGGCAACCCGACCTCGTTCATTGCCATGACTGGCAGGCGGCGCTGACGCCTGTCTACATGCGCCATATCGGCTCAAGCGTGCCCGTGGTGCTGACCATTCACAACCTCGCCTTCCAGGGCCAATACTCGTCCACGCTGCTGCCCTATATCGGGCTGCCGCCGGAAGCCTATTCGGTCGATGGGCTCGAATATTTCGGCGATATCAGCTATCTCAAGGGCGGCTTGATGACCGCCGATCACATCACCGCCGTCAGCCCCACCTATGCACGTGAAATCCTGTCGCCAGCCTTCGGCATGGGATTGGACGGCGTGCTGAATGCGCGGCTCGATCGGCTGCAGGGCATCGTCAACGGCATCGACAACGATGTCTGGAACCCGGCCACCGACAGCTACCTGCCCTTTCGCTATGACACCAAGACGCTGCGCAACAAGAAGCGCAACAAGGCGCTGCTGCTGGAGCGCTTCGGGCTCGAGCCCGGCGACGGACCGTTGTTCTCGGCAGTGACCCGGCTGACCTGGCAGAAGGGCATGGACATGCTGGCCGAAGTGGCGGATGAGATCCTCTATCGCGGCGGTCGCCTGATCGTGCTGGGTCAGGGCGACCACGACATCGAGAACGCATTGAAAGCCACAGCCGCCCGGTTTCCCGGCAGAATGGCCGTATCGGTCGGTTACAACGAGCAGACGGCACACCAGATCCATGGCGGTTCGGACGCGATCATTCAGCCATCGCGTTTCGAGCCCTGCGGGCTGACGCAACTCTATGCGCTGCGTTACGGCTGCGTGCCGGTGGTGTCACGCACTGGTGGCCTGTCGGAAACGATCATCGATGCAAATGACGCGGCACTGACGGCAAGGGCTGCGACCGGGTTCCAGTTTCACCCGGTGCGACCGGAGGGCCTGCGTCATGCCTTGCGCCGCGCCGCCGATGCCTTTGGCGACCGGCGTCAG
The DNA here is from genome assembly GCF_902706095.1 of Rhizobium sp. 18065. GTDB lineage: Bacteria > Pseudomonadota > Alphaproteobacteria > Rhizobiales > Rhizobiaceae > Allorhizobium. The sequence goes on along the minus strand of NZ_CACSJP010000001.1, from coordinate 679,081 downwards.
TGGTCGCGGATGCAGCTACAGGCGATGCGTGCGGACTACTCTTGGGATCGCAGCGCGGAAAGTTATGCCGACGTCTATGCGCGCCTGACCGAGAACCGGGTTCGATCGGTCCTCTGATCGCCCCGCCTTAGTAAGCTATTGCTTACTTCTTTTGCCGCAATTCACATCCAGAATTCTGGCCGATAGTCTTCGCCCAACGTCCGGTTGCGGAGCGCTACAGTCTGCTGCAGGGCGGCAATCTCCTCGCTGCTTGCCGCAACGGGTTCTTCGGCGATCGCTTCGAGCAATGCCTGATCCACGGCGCCCTGACGAAGCGCCAGACGCAGGGCCTCCCGCTTGTGCCGTTCGGCTTCAAGCTGGGCGGACAAGGCGAGGATCAGCCTGTCGCGCGGGTCGCTATGACGGCGCCAGCGCGGAGCGCGGACTGTTTCAACTGCCGTATCAACCATGAGGTTCTCCTTTCGCCCACTATTTCAGGTTTCGGATGAAACATTTGACCGCCATCATTGTTCCCCTGCATCATGGGAGGCCACACAGCGTGGCAGAGAGGCGCGAGACCGATGCAAACCGACAATTCAATGCTCGACGGACAGATGATCGAGGGGCGGCTGAACGCTCATCGCGAGATACTCATCTCGCTGCTTACATCAGCGCTGCTGAGGCCCGACAGCACGCTCGAATTGCTGCGCAGTCTGGAGGAAGAGGTGATGATGCACGACGGCGCGGAAGATCCCGGGCTGACCCCGTCGGCGGGCATCGCCCGCGGTGGTGAAAAAAGCGAAGAGATCCGCCAGATCCTCGAGACCGCCAAGGCCCGGGCCGATGCGCTCAGCCGTCAGGCGCAAGCGCAACGCGGCTGAAAGACAGTCAGAAAGTCCGGTTTGACGGCTGCGCCATTCACGCACGTGTCCCCGGCGTGTTCCAGCGTGACCCGAACGGCTAGAGCATTGCCGGCGAAAACGGTGTCGCCTTCAATGCTCTATCTCTTTGTTTTTACGAAATTCCGGACGCAAAACCGGTTCCCACTTTTGCTGGAATTGCTCTAATTGCTGACAAAAGCCTCAAGTGGCGCCACGAGCGACCAGCGCAGTCCTTCGGGATTGAAGTCCATGCTGACCTTGCCGCCAAAGGCGCTGGCGGCATGCCGCTCGACCACGGTCGAACCGAAACCGCGCCTGCTGGGCTCCTTGACCGGCGGGCCGTTCATCTCCGTCCAGGTCACTTCCAGCATGCGCTGGTCTGACTCGGCATCGAGGATTGTCCATTCCACGGCAATCTTGCCTTCCAACACAGAGAGCGCACCATATTTCACCGAATTGGTGGCGAGCTCGTGGAAGACCAGGCCGAGATTCTGCACAGCATTGGCATTGGCCAGCAGGTCAGGCCCGCGCCGTGTGACGCGCTCGGTCGAGCCGACGACCGTCATCAGCTGCAGTTCGACCAGGGTCGACAGGGGAATGCCGCCCCATTGCTGCTTGGCCAGGGCCTCGATCGATTGGGCCAGGCCGGCCAGACGTCCGCTGACGGCGCGCTGGAATTCATCGACATTGTCGGTTCCGCGCGCCAACTGGCGCATCATCGCCTGGACCAGCGACAGGATGTTCTTCGTCCGGTGCACCAGCTCCTGCAGGATGAAATGCGTGCGCTCCTCGGCCTGGGCACGGTCGAAGGATGCGTTGGACAGGGCAAAGGCCACCTGGTTTGCCTCGAGGATCTTGGTGCGTTCGGGCGACACGATGTCGCCATGGCCGATGCGTTCCGCCATGGCGGCGATCTTGCGGATGGCCGAACGCAGCTGATGGGCCGCCGTCAGAACAACGCACAGGCTCAACGCCAGGAATACCAGGCTGCCGATCAGCAGGTTTTTCCAGATGGTGACGAAGGATCCCTGGACGCTCGCCACCGGTCCCCAGATCGCCACGCTCCAGGGTCCGTCAGCGACCTTGGAATAGCCGAGCAGATACTGCACGCCATCCCGGTAGATGATCAGGCTGTTGTTGGCACCATGCATCAGGTCCAGCGAGCTTTGGTCGAACTGGTCGCCGGATGGCCGGTTGTCGGGTCCGCTGGACACGATGACCCGGCCATCGCTATCCAATAGCCCGGCCGTCCAGCCCGGGGGAAGGTTGTCCGTCGACAACAGACTGGCGAGACTGGCGGCATCCTGCGTGAGCACAACCGCTGCCGCATCATTCGCCTTGGCAGGCGGCAAGGGCATCGTCAGGTTGACGACCCAGCGCTTGCTGGTGGCCCCGTAGAAGACGCGCGACAGCTCGGTTTTTCCGGAGCGCAGCGCCGATTGCAGCGAGGCTATGTTGGACATCCTCGGCAGTGCGGTACCGAAAGCCAAACGCGTGTTGAGCAGCTGGCCCCCGTCCGCCCGGACGAGCAGGACATAGAGCGAGCTGCCTTTCAGGCTTTCCGACACGCGGCGGTGAAAGGCCGCCAGATTGCCCTGCTGCAATTCGGCCGAATTGGCCACCAATGTTAGCGTCGTCGCCATGTCCGACACTGCGCGCTCGACATTGCGGCCGACGGTCTGCGCATCCTGGGCTGTCTCGATCTTCAAAGCCTGGAATTGACCCCGCTCAAGCTCGAGCAGCAGAAAAACGACAAACCCGAGCAGGGGCAAGGTCGAAAGCACTGCCATCATCGCCAGATAGGTGCCGATCGACGCGGTCGGAAAAAGCCGCCCGAGATAGCTGGTCAGGAATTTCATGGTCGGGGCCTCTCCACCGCCGGCGTGGGCAGACGCTGCAGCCACAGACAAACACGGATCAGATTTATTCGCAAACAAGCGAACATAAAGCGGGGCGCCGCGTTAGACCCAGTGAAATCTGACCTGCTGAAACATGGAGGATCAACGCAATGGTTTTCAAGCCGCAACGCTTTCATGACGACAAACCTGTCACCGAAACGGAAAATCCGAGTGCGGCGCGCCTGGAGATCGCCGCCGCCAGGGCGCTTGCCGTCTCGCAAGGGCTCGATGCCAGCGAACTGACGGTGGTTGCCAGGGGAACGGAGATCGTGCTCGGCGGCCGGATCACATCGCGTCGCGAGATCGATCGCGCCGTCGACATCATCATGTCTGTGCCCGGCGTGGAAAAGGTGACGGTCACTGTTGCAAGCGACGAGGCCCCGTGACCGGCGGCGGCCGACGTATGCCGAAAACCACGGCTGCGCCGGCAGCCGTGGTTTTGCAATCGATTGTTCGCGTCCGGAACGCCCCTCACTCACCCGCATCTTATCAGATTCTAGACTGCCGTTTCCGAACCGTTATTTCTGCACTGCCGCTTTCTGACCCGCCGCACCAGCCGCGCGCTGTTCGAAAGCCTGCGACATGGCGCCGATTTCGAGCATACCACCCTTCAGATCCTGTTGGCGGAAGATGAAAGTCCGACGCTTGCCGGTCTGCCGGTCCGTATGGGTCTTGGCGGCTTCGACCGCCAGGCGATAACTGGGATAGGCAGCCGACTGCACGCCGTCGGAGACGAAAACCCAGCCGTTCGCCTGGGGAACAATATCACAATATACCTGAGCCATGGCAAACTCCTCCTCATGTCTTTCAAAAACGATTGTCGGCGGCAAAGAGTTCCGAGCCTGGGCAATTATTTTTCGCAGACGTTTATTCCGGCTTCGCGACAATATGCGCGCGCTTGGCTCGTTGCGCTGAGAGGTTCGGGTAAGCCGCGGCAGTAGCGCGGAAACCGGGCAACGACCGGCGGTGAAAAAGACGGGGGCGACCCCTGACCGGAAGCGTGGCGGGAACCAATGTCTTCAGTTGCGGATTGCATACAGGACAGGCTGCGGCACTTGCTTGCGGCAATTGCAACACGCCCACGCACACGAGGAGATGACCATGACAACAACGCCAGGAATACCGAACCCGACACCTGAGGATCTGCCGCCGATGCCCGCACCGGGGTGGATACCGGATGTGCCGATCGAGGAACCGGCACCGGACCTTCTGCCGGACGAATGGCCCAATCCCAATCCCGACGAGACCCGCAATCCTCCGGTGGTCGAACCTGGGAAAGGCGCCTAGCGACAGGGCGACTCAGGACGGTCTATCTCAGCTCGCGCCGCGGCCGGACCAGCGATGCCATTGTTCCTCGCTACCATGGAAGACGTTGAGGTCGATCTTTTCCTTGACGCCATGCGACAGGCCGGAGCCGGAATACTGCCAGAAGATCCACTTGCGGCCCGGATAGACCTTGGACGGATGCTGGGCAACGGCGCGCAGCCAGAAGGGATAGTCGAGGAAGGCATTGCGCAGGTTGTCCTTGTAGAAATCTGGCGCGGTATAGATCACCGGGCGCTGGCCATAGTGGCGCTCGAGCTTATCCATGAAGACCTGCATCTTCTCGCGGACCGTTTCCGCCGAGAGGCGGCGCTTGCAGCTGGATTCGCCATTGTATTCGACGTCGATCACCGGCGGCAGCGCATCGGGATCGCGCGGCACATTGCGGATGAACCAGTCCGCCTGCTCGCCGGCCGTCCGGCACCAGTAGAAGAAGTGATAGGCACCACGCTTCATGCCTGCATCGTTGGCGCGTTTCCAGTTCTTCTTGAACATCGGGTCCAGGTGATCGCCACCGTCGGTCGCCTTGATATAGACGAAGTTCGCACCCTGGCTGCGCAGCTTCGCCCAGTCGATCTCGCCCTGCCAGCGCGAGACATCGACGCCGTGAACCGGATAGTCGCGCGGCTTGGTCTTGCCGAAATTGATCGGCTTGGCATCCTTGAAACGGTGGCTGTAGATGCGCGAACGACCGGCCGCGCCACTCTTCTGACGCGGCGCCTCTTGCAGATCCTGCTGCAGATCTTGGGGAATCGGCGGCACCACCGGTGCGAGCATGGCGACAGGTCGCTCGTTCGGCATCGGCATGCCGGCTGTCATGGTGCTCGACGGCATCGGTGTGCCACCCGGCACGGGTCCGGCCCAGGCGAGCGCTTGTTGATGCGGCTCGGACGAAACGGCGGACGCGGGCGCAATCTCCGAAGCCACATCGGCCATCGGTACCGGTGCCTGCGGGGCCATCCCTTGCGGGGGCGATTGCGGAATCGATGCGGTATTGACCTGCGGAACCGGTCTCGATCCGATCTGCAGGACGTCATCCGGGCCGGACGCGCGGCATCCACCAAGGACAAGGCAGCCGATCACAATCGACGAGACAAGCTTCAAACGCATGGCACAGCTACTCAACACTCAGGCCCGCAAGCCGGAAACCATTGGCTTGGCGGGAACGCGGATACAAATTGCTAACAGAGTTTTACCGGCAAATGCTGAATGCAATCTTTACGAAAGGGAGGAAGTGACCGGCCGACGGCATTGATGACATCGGTACAGGTGTTGTGAACACCCGATGGCAGACAACGGATGACTATTTCCGTTGTCGGGCACTGTGGGATCACTTTTTAGATGAAAATGGTGCTGGACGCAGTTGACTGCGAACCCGTCTCAGCTTCCAGTTTCCCTGATATTGGGCGTTTCACAGGGAAACCGAGCAGCTTTCGGGACAAGAAGCGAAAGCCTCCTGAAATACCGTTGAATTTTCAGTTCCTTAAAGAGCGTTTCCCTATCTATAAAAAGAGGGAAATTTATCGCCAATGAGACCCGTATCAGGGAACCCCTTCAATGGCGTGCAAGACGGAATTTCAATCTACACGTTCTGACATTGGGCACGTCTCTTGCGCAGTTCAGTGGGAGAATTCGCAATCGCAATCTGGCCTACTGCCGGTTTCGTGGACACCGAGTTAAGGTATTTCCAATGAAACTGGAGCGCATGAATGCAACGGAGGAAGTTCAGGTGCGCGGCAGAGAGATCGCGCATCCTCCGTCGATGGGAAGGCATTCGAAGTGCTCTTCATCGCTGATGACTTTCCGGCGAAACGTTGTGCAGGTCGACGAAGGCTTTAAGCTCGATGGCCTTTTCCTCTGTTGCAAAAGAACGTTTTGAAATTTGCGAATTCAAAATGGCTCCCGCGTTGTTACCTTGCGCCGAATGAGATGGAGACACCTTTCGACTAAAAACCCAGCTCGCTCAGCTCAGGATGATCATCTGGCCGGCGCCCTAGCGGCCAATGAAAGCGACGGTCATCCATTCGGATTGGCAAATCGTTGATGCAGGCGTAGCGCTTACGCATCAGGCCACTATCGTCGAACTCCCAATTCTCGTTCCCGAAAGATCTGTACCAGTTGCCACTGTCATCATGCCACTCATATGCAAACCTGACGGCTATTCTGTTGCCATCGAAGGCCCAGAGTTCTTTGATCAGGCGGTAGTCGAGCTCCCGCCGCCATTTTTCCGTAAGAAACGTGACAATAGCCTCCCTGCCATCCACGAACTCTGCGCGATTGCGCCACTGGCTGTCCATTGTGTAGGCTAATACGACCTTGGCCGGGTCACGGCTGTTCCAGCCGTCCTCAGCAAGCCGAACCTTCTCTGCGGCACTTTCGGATGTAAACGGAGGAAGTGGCGGTCTCTGAGAGACGGTCATCTTGTTATCCCTTCTAGCTGTGTTCTCAATGCCGCATTTTCTGCTTCCAATTGTTGCAGCTTCGCACGAAGAGGAGCCACTGCCTGTTCAACCTGCTGTTCGGTATAGCGCGGGATGATGTGCTGTGGGCAATTCCAGTCATATGCCTCTAGCCGAAGCTTGAATATCCGCTCAGCCCGGCCTTTGTAGGTCGGATCGGATACGAGATCTTTGAGTGCCTCGTCGGCATCGAGCGTCAGCCGCTCGACATGTGCATAAATTTTCAGCCGAGCCCGTCGGACATAGTCGATCAGGAACAGACAGGCGCGGTCGTTGGCTGCGAAATTTCCGGCGCTGATATACTGACGATTGCCGCGATAGTCGGCGAACGCCATTGTTTGCTTATCGATGACCTTGAGGAAGCCCTCTTTTCCTCCACGGTGTTGAACGTATGGCCAACCTGTTTCAGACACCGATGCTATATAGAAGCTGTCACGTGAGGCGATAAAGCCACCTCGTTCTCGGTGAAGGTGTCCGACGGACGGTCGTCAGCGCCCAGCCATATCTGGTCCACACCCATATCCGCCTGAGCGGCGCTGACACTTGGGGTCACAGCGACCTCAAGAAAATGATACGGCATGCTAAACTCCATACTCAGGCAGGCCCGCATCACTGTTTAGTGCCGGCCCGCCTCAATCCACAAGTGGTCAGTCCTGCAAGGCCCAGTCGGCGACTTCCCAGCGCATTTGCCCACGATCAGAAGCCACACGGCCGAGCCCCGGGAACGGCATATGTGTGGCGGCGATCAGCGCACCTTCCGAAGCGGCTTGCGGGAAGAAGCGGTCACGCATCGCCTTCGCAGCGGCACGGTCTTGCTCAAACAAGAAGAACACATCGGTTGCGGCGGGATGAACGACCGGGAAAATCATGTCTGAAACCATGATCAAGCTCTTGCCGCCGTCTTCGATCCGGACACCGATATGGCCGGGCGTGTGGCCGGTCAGGTCGACGATCGAGACACCCGGCGCAATCTCGCGCTCCCCGTCGATCGCTTGCAGCTTTGGATATAGGCGTACGACCTCTTCGGCCATCTTGAAGCTGGGCTGCAGGAAATCGGGAGCACCGTTGCGCATGGCCCGGTCGGTCCAATGGATGACGTCGCGACGATCGATATAGACTTCGGCATCCGGGTAGTTGTTCTTGCCGCCCAGAATCAGACCACCCATGTGGTCCTGGTGCATGTGCGTGACAATGACAGCATCAATCTGGCTTGGCTTCAGACCGAGAGTGGCTAGCGCCTGCGGGAGCTGCCCGGTCTGCCCGATTGAACCTGCCGCACCGGCGTCGATCAAGATACGGCGCTCGCCGTCTTCAACGAGATACTGGTTGAAGAGGAACCGAACTCCGCTTGGGCGGGCGGTAAACTGTGCGCCCGCCGCCTTTTCCACCTCAGGGGCAGATCGTCCCGGAAAATAGTCGTAGGGCATATCGGCATACCCATCCGTCAGCGCCGTCACCGTGAACCGGCCGATGCGAATCTGCGCAAATGGTGTTGCTGCAACAGGAACCGTACCGGCTTTCGGTGTCGCCGCTTGGGCGGTAAGGTCACCAAGTACGCTTCCACTAAAAAGGGCTCCTCCGACGAGACCCAGAGGCAGGGCGCCAGCGAAGGCGCGGCGTGAAAGCTGAGGCATGCCATTCTCCTCTGGTTTGGTCGTTGATGTTTGTGGTGCCTTTGAACTTGTCAGCATAAGAAAATTGCGCATGATATCCCCCGGTTGGTGATTGATGTGTTTCCAGCGGCTGATGCTCGGCCTCAGTTCTGCCGAGCCGGCTCAGTTGCGACACTGATGAGCGCTGCAACTGCATCAGGCTGCGACAACATCACGGCGTGGCTACTGCTAACCTCGACAACCTTGGCTGTTGCCCGCGCGGCCATCGCCGCCTGCGCTTGAGCTGGAATCATTCGGTCTTCCGTTGCGAGCAGGTAGAAGGATGGCTTGGCGTTCCACGCTGGCGAAGAGATCTTGCCTTGCACGGCCTCATGTCCCCACGGCCTCTGAGCAGCAGCCAGAAACTGCGCTTCGGAAGGATCTATATCGGCGCCAAATGCCGTCGGAAATTTCTCCTGTTCCACTCGAAAGAAGCCGTCCTTCTGCGGAAGCAAGGGAGCCTTTTCCACACCGGGAACCTCCTGTAACGTCAAGTCGAATACAGATTCACCAGCGTCTGGGACGAAGGCTGCCAGGTAAACGAGGCTCAGGACCTTCTCATCGGTCCCTGCTTCCGTAATCACGGCGCCACCATACGAATGTCCAACAAGCACCACCGGGTGAGCCGCGTCCGCAATCATACCCCTCGTACGTTCTACATCCTGGTCAAACGTGATCGCGGAGTTTTGGACGACAAGGACTTCATAACCATCTCGCGACAAGATCTCGTAGACCTTCCGCCAGCCCGAGGCATCAACGAAAGCGCCGTGCACGAGAACGATTGAGACGGACTTGGGTATGGGTCGGTAGCGGTTAACGGTCACAACGCGAACTCCAAGATAGGATCGATTGACTGATTTACCCGTAGAACGCTCAATAGCGTTAGCCGTTCGGCGGGCAATAGCATGTCCGGTGATCAGGAGTGTCCCGGCTGATGCGGGCGCTCAACCACTCTCTTCACCCCATGTGTAGGGCGGATTGAGCCCACCCTCAATTGCGATCTAGGTCCCTTTCGACTAGACGAAGGGACTGCAAAAATAGACCTTCGTCTATCAATCTTGCCTAACGCAACATTTGGAAAACGCGTAGTTTCTTCCCTGTGCTGGCAACACGAGCAGCTAAAGGGGAACAGCTTGGAAAACCACACAGACGCCGACGCGATCATCGATCTGATTCCGGCGATGGCATGGTCTACGACGTCGGATGGAATGCTTGATTTTGCCAATCAGCACTTCCTCGAATACGTCGGCTTGCCGCTTGCAGATATTGCAGGAGAGAACTTCTACCGCCTCTTCCACCCCGATGATGTCGATAATCTGGGTACAGAGTGGCGAAGCATCATGACTTCCGGAACGGGAAAAGAAGTCGAAGGGCGGATAAAGCGGGCAGACGGGGACTATCGCTGGTGTAGCCTTCGGCAAAGACCTCGGCTCGATCCAGAAGGAAATGTTGTCAGATGGTACGGTGTCGTTCTCGATATCGGGGATCGCAAACAAGCGGAGGATTCGCTCAAGGAGACGAAATCCGCGCTTGCGGCGAGCGAACACAACCTGAGGCTCATCATCGACTCGCTTCCAGTCCTCGTCTGGTCTGCGCGGCCGGATGGAAGTGCAGATTTTGTCAACAAGAGCTGGCTGGATTATGCGGGACTGCCAGCCGACCGGATCCTAGACTGGGGCTTTCTGGACCTCTACCATCCAGATGATATTCCGGAGATGGTGGAGATCTGGAAGAGAGACCTTGAGCATTCGGACCATACTCAGCTGAAAGGGCGCATTCGCGGTGGAGATGGACAGTACCGATGGTTCTATTTCTCTGGCCGAAAGCTCACCGATGCCAATGGTGTCGTGCGCTGGTTTGGGGTCAATATCGATATCGAAAACTTGCAGTGCGCGGAGAACGCTCTTCGCAACAGCGAGGCAGCACTCAGGGAGAGCGAACACAAGCTCAACCTTGTAATCAATACAATACCTGCCATGGCCTGGTCATGCACGCCCGATGGGCAGCTGGAGTACTGGAACAAGATCTTCATCGATTTCGTAGGCCTTAAGATAGAAGACCTTCAAGGCTACGGATTTTACCGCGTTTTTCATCCCGACGACGTCGAACGTATGCGCATAAGCTGGGAGGAGATCGTTGCCACGAAACGCCCCGATCCGGTAGATGCGCGTATCAGACGATCCGACGGGGAATACAGGTGGTTCAACCTACGGCAGAACCCGCTGCTTGATGCGGACGGTAACGTTGTTCGGTGGTATGGTGTTGTTATCGACATTGAGGATCGTAAACGCGCCGAGGAGTCACTTCGTCAGAGCCAGAGCGACCTTGCACACGTTACCCGGTTGACCACTATCGGCGAGTTGGCCGTCTCGATAGCGCATGAGATCAATCAACCACTCATGGCGATTGTGACCAATGCCGGGACCTGCCTGCGCTGGCTTCAGGACGGACAGACGGATCTCGAACAGGCCCGCCTGGCCGCAGAGCGAATCGTGCAGGATGGGCACCGCGCTGGTGGGATTGTTGCCAGCATACGCGCGATGGCCCAGAGATCTCCCTTGCGGATGGAGAGGACCGATTTCAACAAAGCGCTGAGGGATGTGCTGTTTCTTTTGCGGGAAGAGTTGCAATCCAGAGGAGTGCAGGTCGTCACGGATCTCACGTCTGATCCTCTCTATGTCCTGGGTGATCGCACTCAGCTACAACAGGTTCTTCTTAACCTGATAATGAACAGCGCCGAGGCTACACAACCCGGTGAAGAGGCGATCATCAGTGTCAGGTGCACGCAAGATGAAGATATCGAAGTCAGTGTTTCCGACACGGGACAGGGAATAGTGCCAGAACACCTCCACCGGATATTTGAGGCTTTCTATACGACAAAATCCGACGGGATAGGAATGGGCCTTCCTATTTGTCGGTCCATCGTCGAAGCGCACGGCGGACGTATTTGGGCTACAAACAACCTCCCTAAAGGAGCGTCATTTAAATTCACGCTCTCCAGCTTCGAGGATACGGCCGTTGATCGATGACAGGAAGAACAAGAGGCCTACTGTCATCGTCATTGACGATGATCAAAGTGTTCGCGAAGCCCTAAAGGGGCTGTTCGAGTCCGTGGGTCTCAGCGCTGAAACACACGGCTCAGTCAAAGAGTTTATTGCCGCAGACGATCCCGAAAAAGCCGGTTGTATCGTCCTCGACATTCGCCTTCCCGGCCAGAGCGGTCTTGAGTTTCAGGAAGCTTTAGCAAAAAGCGATCTTCCTCGGTCCGTCGTCTTGATTAGTGCCCATGTTGACGTGCCAATGGCTGTTCGGGCTATGAAGGCTGGCGCTATAGACGTGCTGAACAAGCCGGTTCGGGAGCAAGACCTATTGGAAGCAGTGAACCGCGCGATTGCGGATGACGCCGCTAGGCGAAAGGAAAAATCAGGGAAAGCTTCCACTCGGTCAAAATACATGACGCTTACTGAGCGTGAGCGACAAATTATGACCTTAGTCATCGCCGGCAAACTCAATAAGCAGATTGCGGCAGAGCTTCGTCTTGCGGAGCCGACGGTGAAACTTCACAGGGGCCACATGATGCGGAAGATGAAGGCAACATCGGTCGCTCATCTGGTCAAGATCGCCGACGCGCTGATGTAGGCCCGAGCCCGACTGAAATCATCGGCAATATGATATCTATGTTGATTTCCACTGAGAACTGACCCGGTAAGGGGTGCGGATAAAAAGTTGGACTGCTTCATAAGTTCAGGCCGAGGCTCTTACGATATTCGACAGGGCTCTTCACGCTTCCTTCGACGATCTCGGGATGGTGTGAACTATCCAGGACTTCCGTCATTCACATGAGAAACCAGGATCCGGGTGGGTGGGCGCGTGTGAAGGTTGAACGAGGCGAAAGTGTCGCGATGGGCGACTGACTGCCGCTCATCGCAGCGCTTCCACTTGCTGCGATGTCAAAGGCCTGGTGCGTTCGCCCCGCAGCATCAGGAAGAGTTTGGATGTCTCTTCGAGTTCCTCCATGGCATACTGCGCCTCGCGCAAGGTTCTACCCGCGACGACGGGTCCGTGGTTGGCAAGAAGAACCGCATGGCTTTCTCGCGCTCTTTCGCGAACGGCTTCGGCAAGCGCCACGTCGCCCGGCGGGAAGTAGGGCGCAAGCGGCAGGCGTCCGACACGCATGACATAATAGGCGGTAAGCGGCGGAAGAACGTCGTTTGGGTCAAGCCCCTCAAGAATGCTGACGGCGACCGCATGGGTCGAATGCAGATGCACGACCGCGCCCGAGCTTTCCCGCGCGCAATACATGCACTGGTGCAGGAAGGCTTCCTTGGTAGGCTTGTCGCCGCCAACATGTACGCCCTCGGCGGTGAATTTCGATAGCCTGGCCGGATCAAGCGATCCCATCGACGCATTGGTCGGCGTCATCAGCATTTCGCCATTCGAGAGCCGCGCACTGATGTTGCCGGTCGAGCCGAAGGTGAAGCAGCGATCGAAGAGGGATTTGCCGACCTCGGCGATCTCGTCGCGCAGGCGGGTTTCCTCGGAGAGAATGGCGGTCATGGCAGAAGGTCCCAGGCCTTGAGGAAGAAATCGGGTGCGCCGAAGTTACCGGACTTGAGCGCCAGCGCCATCGGCTCTGTTTGCCCGAGGGTGAGCGTCCATGGTACGCCGGGGTCGATTTCCGGGCCGATGAACAGGGCATCCGGCGCCAGGGCCCCGACCACTGCGCCCGAGGTCTCGCCGCCAGCGACGATCAGCCGGCGAACACCGGAGGCCCTCAACCCGAGTGCCATTTCAGCCAGGAAATGCTCGATCAGCGATCCGGCGCGCTCCCGACCGAGGGCGGCCTGGGCGGCCTTGACCTCGTCCGGTTCAGCGCTCGAATAGATCAGTGGCACCCCTGCCGACTGTGCGAGAGCCCAGATCAGGGCCTCCTCGACCCGGAGACGACCTTCGGCGATAGCGAGGGGATCGAGCTTAAGTGCCGGAATACCTGCAGCAATTGCAGCCTTGATCTGCCCACGGGTCGCGTCCGAACAGGACCCGGCGAGGATCATCGACCGGCCCGCCGGCGCGGAAAAGACGACCTCTTCGCCGGCAGGTCGCAACAGACCGGCACGGCGGAAATTTTCCGGCAGGCCGAGCGCGATGCCGGAGCCACCGGTGATCAAGACCATACCGGCGGCCGCTTCGCCAATTATCCGAAGATCGGCATCGGTCAGTGCATCGACCACCAACGCCTGTTCGCCCTTTTCGCGGGCCAACTCGAAGGCTTGGGCGACTGCCGAGGGTCCTTGGACGACCGTCTCGCGGGTCACCAGCCCCACCCTCAGCTGCGACTGGCCGGCCATCAGGCGGACCAGAGAGCTGTCGGTCATCGGGGTCAGCGGATGGTTGCGCATCGGACTGTCGGAAAGCAGCTGGTCGCCGACGAAGAGATGGCCCTTGTAGATGGTGCGGCCATTGGCCGGGAACGCCGGGCAGACGATCGTCAGACCCGTGCCGAGCGCCTGCATCAGGGCCTCGGTGACGGGACCGATATTGCCGGCAGGACTGGAATCGAAGGTCGAGCAGTATTTGAACAGGAATTGCTGGGCACCGACGTCGCGCAGGAAGGCGAGCGCCTCGAGCGACATCGCGACGGCGTCCCCTGCCGGATTGGTTCGGGACTTCAGCGCAACGACCACGGCGTCGACGTCTTTGAGATCGAGCTCAGCCTTGGGGATGCCAATCGTCTGGATAGTCCGCATGCCCTCCCGCGACAGCATCAGCGCAAGGTCGGTGGCTCCGGTGAGGTCGTCGGCAATCGCGCCCAAAAGCATGGCAGTCTCCGGTAAAGGCGCGCGCCGTCAGGCCGTCGCGCCGTCGATGATGGCAAATCCGGTGTCGATGATCTGCGGCTTGGTTGGTCGCTCGGCCTGAGACAGGAGTGCCTCAACCGCGGTCTTCCCGATAAGGAAGCGGTTCGAGCGCACCGTCGACAGTGGCTTCGGCAGCGCCTGGCCGATCTCTAGCCCGTTGAAACCGAAAAGGGCGAGCCGCTCCGGCACCGGGATCGCGGCACCCAAGCAATGCATAAAGCCGCCGACCGCCATGTCGTCGTTGGAGAAGACGACCGCATCAGCAATCGCGCCATCGGCCAGGAGCCCAGCCAGCGTGTCGCGACCAGCAATCGTCGAGCTGGGACCGTCATGACGCTTTTCAATCGCCAGCGACAGGCCAGCCTCCGAGAGCGCCTCGCACAGCCCCTCATAGCGGGACCGGGCGCGGCGGTCGGCGGACCAGTCGTGACCGACGTAGCCGATCCGGCTGTACCCGCGACGGACGAGATGCTCGGCTGTCGCGCGACCGGCCCGGCGATGGGAAAGGCCAACGGCGAGATCGATCGGCGTATCGTCGATGTCCATCAGTTCGGCAATGCGAATGCGGCTGTTTTCAAGCATTCTTAGGGCGGCGTCGGTGTGTTCGAAGCCGGTCGTGATCAAGGCAGTCGGCTGCCAGGCGAGAAGCGAGGAAACGAGTTGCTGCTCCTTGCCGAGGTCGTAATCGGTGACGCCGATCATTGGCTGATAGGGGGTATCGGCCAGACCGGCATGGATGCCGCGCAGCACCTCGGGGAAAACGATGTTGGACAGCGAGGGCAGGATCACACCAATGATCAGCGATGCCGAGGAGGCAAGCGAGCCGGCCGCACGATTGGGCACATAGCCAAGCGCATCGATGGCATCGAGCACGCGCCGGCGAGTCTCTTCCGCAATCGAACCCTTGTTGCGGATGACCCGCGACACAGTGTTCTCACTGACATTCGCCATGCGGGCCACATGGGTCAGCGTCGGCGTATCCGGCTGCATCGGCTTCTTCTCCTCCCACTCTCGCACGGCATGATCGGACCGTAAAGTGACGCCGGATCCTGTACGCCAGGATGGCGTCCCAAACTTTATCTCAGCGCTAACATATTTTGCTTGATCCTGGCTAGAGGATGTGCTTAAAAAATTATGTTAGCGCTGAGATTAGCGCTTTCTGGGAGATTTACACTTCGGGAGGAGTTCACCGTGAGAACCTTTAACAAGGCCGCGCTTGCTGCGTCGGCCGCGATGCTCTGCGCCTTCAGTTTCGCCTCAGTCGTCCACGCCGAGGATACCCATCGTCCGGAGTGCTTCTCTGCAGCACCCGACAATGCCAAGGTAATCAAGTATGAAAAGCGCGATGGCCCCTACAAGGTCGCCTTCGTCAACGGCTTTGCCGGCAATGACTGGCGCGTGACCGCCATCCAGGGCGCCAAGGCCTGGGCTGCGCGTGCGGAAAACAAAGCCAAGCTGTCCGAATTCACCGTCGTCTCTGTCGGAAATGACAGCGCCGCCCAGATTGCCGCGATCGACAACTTCATCGCCGCCGGTTACGACGCGATCACCTTCATCGCTGTCAACCCGACCGCGTTTTCCTCCGTCATCAAGCGCGCAGAACAGGCGGGCACCGTACTCGTGCCGTTCGACAACGTGCTCGATACCGATGCCATCGTGCAGGTCAACGAGAACCAGTTCGAACTCGGCGCGATGAAGGCAGAAGCCGTCGTTCGCGAAATCGAGAAGGCCAAGGGCAAGGTCGAGGGTAGCGTGCTCGAAGTCTCCGGCCTACCGGGCAATGCGACCGACCGTGACAACCATCTCGGCATGCGCTCCGTCCTCGACAAGCACCCAGGCCTGAAGGTTGTGCAGGTGGTTGGCAACTGGGATGCCGGCACCGTACAGAAGGTGACCGCCGACGCGATTGCCACCAACGGCAACTTCGACGGCGTCATGGTCCAGGAAGGCACGATTGGTGCATTGAACGCCATGAAGAACGCCGGTCATCCGGTGGTTCCGATCGGTGGCGACGCCGGCAACGGCTCCCGCAAGCTGATCGCCGAAGGCAAATATCCGGGCCTCACCGCCGCCCAGGCGCCGGTCATGTCGGCCGTCGCCCTCGAAGCCGCCGTCTCGCTGCTCGAGGGTAATACCCTACCGCAGAAGGTATTCCTGCCAATCCCGAACAAGGACAATGCAGAGCTGAAGGAAGCCACTGATTACTTCCCGAACCTGCCGGACACATTCTACACGGCCACCGGTTATCCGAACTGCTTCCCGGTCTTCACGCCGGAAGAGTTGCTCGGCCAGACCCCTGACAATACCTGATCCTCCCAGCCGGACGGCGGTGCTTGACCTCTGAGGCGCCGCCGACCGGATCATACCAGGACATGCCAGAATGACGTCAGTTCCGCTCATCGAACTTTCGGGGATCTCGAAGTCTTATGGGCCGATCCAGGCCTTGAAGACCGTTGATTTTTCGGCCCGCCCGGGCTCCGTCCACGCCATCCTCGGCGAAAACGGTGCCGGCAAGTCGACCCTGATGAAACTGCTCTCCGGAGCCATCCAGCCGACCACCGGCGAGATCCGGCTCGAAGGTCGGACCACCCGGTTTTCCGGAACACGGCAGGCGTCGGCAGCCGGTATCGTCTGCATGTTCCAGGAACTGTCGCTTTTGCCGACGCTCTCGGTCGGCGATAACATCACGCTGGCCCGTCCGCAGACAAGGTTCGGTTTCATGTTGGCCAAGGCTTACGAAGAGGCGCGTGCAGCCCTCGACCTGATCGGAGCCGAGAGCATTTCCCTCGATACGCCCGTGGAGGAGCTATCGCTGGCCGACCGTCAGCGGGTAGAAATTGCCAAGGCGCTCTACCAGAAACCGCGGCTTCTCATCCTCGATGAGGCCACCTCCGCACTCGGCGCCTCCGCCGTCCAGAAGGTGTTCACCGTCATCCGCAAGCTGCGCGACGACGGTTGCTGCATTCTCTTCATTTCACATCGCTTTCACGAGGTCGAGGCACTGGCCGACACCATCTCGGTCTTCCGTGCCGGACAGCATGTACGCACCTTTCCGGCTGGCAGCCTCGATAACCAGAGCATCGTATCTCTTATGATCGGCGAGACGATGGATCGGCTCTTTCCGCCGGCCCGCCCGACCGTGCCCGCAACTGTTGCACCGCTTCTGTCCGTCAAGGACCTTTCCCTGTCCGGTGAACTCTTCGATGTCGGCTTCACAGTGCGCCCTGGCGAAATTTACGGATTGGGTGGACTCGAAGGTCAGGGACAGCAGCGCGTTCTCGAAGCGATCTTCGGCACGCTCTCGGGTGTCGGCGGGTCAATCGAGTTTGCCGGCAAGACTTACGAACGCCGCTCCCCGCATCGGTCGAAGTCACCGGAGATCGGCATTGCGCTGGTGCCAGAAGACCGCAAGACGGAGGGCATGATCCAGCCTCTGTCGATCGCCGACAACATGCGGCTCGCCGGCATCGGGCTTCACACAGACAAACATGCGCTCGACGCACGCTGTCTTAACCTACTGGAACGGCTCGAACTGACTTATGGGCAACTGTCTGATCCGGTCATGTCGCTGTCCGGCGGCAATCAGCAGAAGGTACTGCTCGCCAAATGGCTAGCGCTCAGTCCGCGCTGCCTGCTCTTGCTCGACCCGACGCGCGGCATCGACGTGAAGACCAAAGCGCAGATTTACCGCCTGCTCACCGACCTCGCAGGCCAGGGCATCGCGATCGTGATGCAATCGACCGACTACGAGGAACTCGTGCATCTCTGCGACCGGGTCGCGGTCTTCTACCGTGGGCGGATCGCAAGGGAACTTGCAGGCGACGCGCTCACTCCCGAAAACCTGATTTCGGCTGCCATGGGGCTCAACGCCCCGACATCCCTGCCGGAGACCGTCCAATGACCTCGCTCTACATCCGACGCAACCTGCGGGTCGTCATTCCGACGATCGCTTTCGTGGCGCTTTTCGTGCTCTATATCGCCACTCATCCAAGGGGACTTTCCACCTATGTACTGACGATCTGGTCCAACCAGTCGGCGCTCTTGGTCTTTGCCGCCTTCGCGCAGTTCTTCGTGGTGCTGGTACGCGGGATCGATCTTTCGGTCGGCGCGGTTGTGGCGCTCACCAATGTCGCGGCCTCCTTTGTGCTTGCCGGCGAAGGCGGATCGCTCGCTTTTGGAATGGCAGCAGTCCTTCTGGTTGGCATGGCCTGCGGGTTGTTCACAGGCCTCTTTGTCTGCTTCGGCAATGTCCCGCCAATCGTTGCGACGCTTGCCACAGGTGCCATCTATTCCGGCATCGCGCTTTATCTGAGGCCCACACCGGGCGGCGCGGTCAATTCGGAGCTTTCGGATGCCTTCACCTATGCGATCGGCCCGATCCCGACCTCCCTCGTCCTGATCGTCGCGACCGTGCTCGTCATCACCATCGTCCTGCGCAAGACGAGTTTCGGCATGGCGCTGAAGGCACTCGGGGCAAATGAACACTCGGCCCAATTGACCGGCATCGACACCACTTTCATGCGCATCTCGGCCCACGTACTCGGCGGCCTCATGGCCGGCATGGCTGGGCTCTATGTCTCCATGGTCACCATGACGGGTGACGCCGGCATCGGCCCGACCTATACACTGAATTCGATCGCGGCGATCGTGCTCGGGGGAGTCTCGCTCGCCGGCGGCATCGGTACAGCGATCGGCGTCGCAGTCGGTGCAATGCTATTGAAGACCGTTGCATCGCTGATGTTCTTTTCCGGCCTTCCCCCCCTCGCCCAGCCCTTCTTCGAGGGTCTTATCCTCGCGCTCGCGATTGCCTTCGGCTCCATAGGCGTGCTGCGCGTCCGCAACAAACTGAAGTTGTTCGCCCAATGACCGACCGTGTGATTTCCGGGCCTGCTCGGCCGAGCCTCCCCGTCGACCCAGCCGTTCTTGTCGTTGCAATCGGCTGCGGCCTGCTGCTCGCTGCCGGCGGGACCATCCTGCCGACCTTTCTCACCGCCGGCTACCTGCTGCAGCAACTACAGATAGCCTCCTTCCTCGGCATCATTGCCGCCGGTGCCACGCTCGTCATCCTGCTCGGTCATATCGACCTCTCGGTGCCGGCCGCAATCACGGCGATCGCCATCGTCGCCACGACGGTTGCGGGCTCGCAGGATCCGGCGCTCGCCTCCCTAGCCATCCCGATCGGGCTCCTGACCGGCGTCCTGATCGGCCTGATAAACGGAATCGGCGTCGCATTCCTGCGCCTGCCCTCCATGGTCTGGACGCTGGCGATGAACTCGATGCTGGTCGGCTCCGTCGTCTTCTTCACCGGTGGTTTCAAGCCGCGTGGCATGGCGCCACCGCTATCGATCACACTGTCGCTGGAACGTAGTTTTGGAATACCCAACGCCTTCCTGTTCTGGCTTGTGGTGATGGCCTTTATGTTTTACCTGCTGCACCGTACCGTCTACGGCAAATATCTGATAGCCATGGGCAATTCGGAAAAGGCCGCCTACCTCTCGGGCATCCGCGTGCGGCTCGTCACGACGCTCACCTTCGTCGTGGCAGGCATTTTCACAGCGATCGGTGCCATCCTGCTCGCCGGCTATGCAAACCAGGCCTATCAGGGCATGGGCGACCCCTATATGCTGCCGGTGATCACCGCCGTGGTCATCGGGGGCACCTCGATCATGGGCGGTCAGGGCGGTTATGGAGGCACAATCGTCGGCGCCATTTTCATCACCCTTCTGTCCTCGATCCTCTCGGTGCTGCAGATGCCGGAAGCCTTCCGGCAGATCGTTTTCGGTGCCATCATTCTGGCCATGCTTTTGATCCGTGGCTACAAAAGGAGCTTCCGCTGATGTCTCATCTTTCGTCCGTCGCCGTCGTCGGCCTCGGCTCCATGGGCCTCGGCATGGCCCGCTCGCTGCTGCGGGCCGGTCTTGCGGTGCGAGGCTTCGACATCAGTGCCGATGCCCTGAAAGCGCTTGAAACCGCTGGCGGCACCGCGGGCAGCAATCCGGGCGATGCAGTAGCCGGCGCTGATGTCGCCGTGATCGTGGTGGTCAATGCCGCGCAGACGGAGACCGTGCTCTTTGGCGAGAACGGCGTCGTCGCCGCGATGAAGCCCGGTGGTGTCGTGATCGCCTGCGCAACGATCTCGCCGGCCGAAGCCAAGCGCTTTGCCGCCCGGGTCGAAGAAGCGGGCCTGCTCTATGTCGACGGTCCGATCAGCGGCGGCTCGAAGAAGGCCGATGCTGGCCAGCTCACTTTCATGGCCTCAGGTTCGCCGGAAGCCTTTGCCGCGGCAAGAACTGCGCTCGATGGGATGGCGGGTACTGTCTACGAACTCGGCGAACAGCCGGGCATCGGTTCATCCTTCAAGATCGTCAACCAGCTGCTGGCCGGGGTCCACATCGCCGCCGCCTGCGAGGCGATCACCTTCGCCAAAAGCCTCGATCTCGACATATCCAGGGTCTTCGACGTGATCACTAAGTCGGCCGGCAACAGCTGGATGTTCGAAAACCGTATCCCGCATGTGCTGGAAGGCGATTACACACCGCACAGTGCGGTCGCGATTTTCACCAAGGATCTCGGCATCGTCTCGGATATCGGGCGACAGACCAAGTTCCCCCTGCCGATAGCAAGTGCCGCCCTTCAGCTCTTCATCATGACCGAGGCAGCCGGCATGGGCCGTGACGATGACAGCTCGGTTGCGCGCCTGCTTGCGAAAATTGCCGGCCTCAAGCTTCCCGGCATGGATGACGAGGACTGAATATGCCCAAGTTTGCCGCCAACCTGTCGATGATGTTCAACGAGGTGCCCTTCCTCGACCGTTTCGCGGCCGCAGCAGATTGCGGTTTTACGGCCGTCGAATATCTCTTTCCCTACGACCATCCGGCGGAGGTCGTCGCCGAGCGCCGTCAGGCGGTCAGCCTCACCCAGGCGCTCTTCAACATGCCGCCCGGCGACTGGTTGGCAGGCGAGCGTGGCATGGCAGCACTGCCGGGACGCGAAGCGGAATTCGCGGCTGCCCTGGACACGGCCATCGCCTATGCCAAAGTCATCGGCACACCGCTTCTGCACATGATGGCGGGGCTGGCGCCGGCGGCGGATCCGCAAGCGATTGCCACCTATCGCAACAACTTGAAGCGCGCCACCGACCGCACCGGCGAGGCCGGCATCGGTCTCGTCATCGAGCCGATCAACGGTCGTGACATGCCGGGTTATTTCCTCAACGACTTCAACCGCGCGGTTGACTTCATTTCCGAGATGGATGCGGTCCATGTGAAGCTGCAGTTCGACGTCTACCACCGGCAGATCCTGCATGGCGATGTGATCATGGCGCTCCGGCAGATGGCACCGGTCATCGGTCATATACAGATCGCCTCCGTGCCCGAACGCCACGAGCCCCTGAGCGGTGAACTCGACGACCGCAGGATCTTCGCCGAGATCGATGCGATCGGTTACGAGGGTTATGTCGGCTGCGAATATCGCCCAACCGCCGGTACCCGCGAGGGGCTCGGCTGGATGAACAAACTCTAATCTTGTCGGGGGCTTGGGTGGCATGCGTTACACGGATTGGTTCGAGATCGTTGACCCGGCGTTCAAATCACTGATTCTGCCGAATGTGCATGTCGACCTGCTCTACACAGGTGGACGCTGGCTGGAGGGGCCGGTCTATGTGCCGGCGGCACGCCATTTGCTGTTCTCGGACATCCCGAACAATCGTGTCCTGCGCTACGACGAGGCAAACGACACCGTCGCAATCTTCGAAACCCCGTCCAACTTTGCCAACGGCCATACGCTCGATCGCGAAGGACGGGTGATCTCCTGCGAGCACCTGACACGCCGGGTCACCCGCCGGGAACACGACGGTAGCCTGACGGTCCTTGCCGATAGGTTCGGGGGAAAAAGGCTGAATTCGCCCAACGACGTGGTTGCGGACAGCAAAGGCAATATCTGGTTTACAGATCCGACCTACGGCATCTCCACACCTTATGAGGGATCACTCGCGAAGAGCGAGATCGCAAGCAGCAACGTTTATCGGCTCGACCGAAACGGAAACCTGGAAGCGATAGTGACCGATCTGAAGCAACCGAACGGGCTAACTCTCTCGCGTGACGAACAGACCTTGTTCGTGGTCGATAGCGGTGTTCAGCCCGCCCGCCTTTTGGCTTACGTCATCGACCCGGAAGGCAAGCCGAAAAATGACCGGGTCTTCAGCGAATGTACAAGCGGCATGTATGATGGCCTGCGCGTAGACAGTGCAGGACACATTTGGACCAGTGCGGGCGATGGCGTGCATTGCCTCGATCACAAAGGCCAACTGATCGGGAAGATCCTCATCGCCGAGACAGTAAGCAATGTCTGCTTTGGAGGACCGGAGCGCAACCGCCTTTACATTACAGCCACGCGTTCGCTCTTCGCCGTGTACCTCAACGTGACAGGCTAACTGCTTTTGGGCATCTCCAGGCGATCAAAGCGTTAAAGCCGTGGTGTCGCTTGAAATCAGCGCCGTCAGGATTCTATTCTACGTGTGATTGAACCAGTGGAATTGACGACGTTCCGGTTGAGGCAGACTCGAGCTATCCGCAGTGAACTCGCACAGTTCCGGCCCTACGGTTGCAAGACCAGAATTCACAATCGAGGCACCTTCGACACCTAAATCGGCCGAATGCCCAATAAGGTGTCGAAAGTAGACGTGGGTGCCGATTTCGCCGATCGAACCGACAACCATTGTTCTTCCGATCGATGCGCCGGGCCACCTGGGCGTTGCCTCCCTACTCGATTGCCATCGCCATCCATCCCAGCGGACATTTGGGCATCGCCTCTGTCATCTTGCCACGACTGGATGCAAAGTTCCTATTCCAAAGTGCGCGTCACATCGTCAAACAGTTCGTCAACCGTGAGATCGCGGTCGATCAATCCCTGCTGCCGGCAATACAGAATTATCATTTCCAGTGTCTTGCGGTTCGCCTCGACCCCATATGGCCTTGTATCTAGGCCCTTTAGTCCCGCCTTGGCCTTGCTTTCCTTCAGGAGCCGGTAGAGTTCACGTACGAGATCTGGTCGCTCATTCGAAAGATCCTCGCGCACCACGAATACGTGGTTCAGCGGAATAACCCCGGTGCGCTCGAACCAGACCTTTGCCGCCTCTTGCGGATCAACGATGACCGTTTTCAGGCGCGGATCATCCGGCATGTTGCTGCCCAGCATGGCCGCGTCCAGCGAACCGTCGAGCAGCATGTCGATCAATTTTTGCCCTTCGCTACCACGCGTCACGTTGGAAGGTTCGGTATAGTTCTCGACATGGGCATCCTCGAAGCAGACCCATGTGATCTTGCTCAGGTCCACATCATATTCGTTCTGCAGTATACCGCGAACCCAGGCCCCGGTCGTCTGCGTATAGGCGCGCACGCCCACCCGTTTGCCCTCCAGATCCTTTGGCGACAGCACCCGGTTTTCAGCGTTGTAGGCGATGCAATGGTGCTGGAAGCGGCCGGAGATAGGAGCAGGCATCAGCACCAGGGGTGCACCTCGTGCCTTTGCCATCAGAAAGGTGACTATTGCCAGTTCCCCGGCCTGGAAGGCTGCATCCCGGACGAACGTCTTGAAACCCAGATTTGAAGGGTCGTAGTCGGCATAGTCCAGCCGCAATAGCTTAGAGTTCACCTCTCCGTTGCGCAGCGCGCGGGTCACTCCATATTCGGCAAGAAGCGTATAGATGGGGGTCTGCGTCTCAATCATGGCGGTTTCCTCGGGTCCAAATGGAATCTTGCAGGCTCAGAGTTC
The DNA here is from genome assembly GCF_902706095.1 of Rhizobium sp. 18065. Classification (GTDB taxonomy): domain Bacteria; phylum Pseudomonadota; class Alphaproteobacteria; order Rhizobiales; family Rhizobiaceae; genus Allorhizobium. The sequence goes on along the minus strand of NZ_CACSJP010000001.1, from coordinate 655,260 downwards.
GTCGACGGTGCGCGGGAAGATCGACTGGAAGCCTTCCGCGTATTTTGCCGCCCGGCCGCCCGACTGGCCGCCGGAATTGCGCATGTAATGATTGGCCCGGTTTTCAGCGACGCGCGTGTAGTAATCCCAGAGGTGTTCCTGTCCCTCCATGCATTCGATCGCTGCGCGCTTCTTTTCCCAGACAGGTGAGATGTCGAGGAAAACGTCGGGCTTCCATCCCATCTGCTCGGTCTGGTGCGGCTCGAACAGGTAGAGTTGCGGCGCACCCAGAACCTTCTGGCCCGGTTTGTGGCCCCAGGCCTGCGCGATCATGCGGGTCTCGAGCGCGATCTGCGTCGCGTACATATGGTCTGTGTTGTAAGGATCGTATTGTGAGTGGCTCAGCATGAAACTTGGCTGCACCTCGCGGATCACGTCGACCAGGCGATACTTGTCATCATCGGTCAGCCGCAGCGGATAGTCACCCAGGTCGAAGCTTACGAGATTGTGTACGCCAAGCGCCTTGGCGGCTTTTTCTGCCTCCAAGCGGCGCGCTGATTTCACCTTGTCGAGCGTCATGCCCGGCTCCTTCCAGAGCTTGGCGGATTCGCCGCGCTCGCCGAACGAGAGGCACACAACGGTAACCTCGTAACCTTTGTCCGCATGAAGGGCGATCGCCCCTCCGCAGCGCCAGACGAAGTCGGCTGCATGCGCGCTGATAACTAGAGCTGTTTTTTTCTGTGGCATAAATCGTCCTCCGAGATTTTCGCTTCGGCCCCCGTCTTTCGGCGGCACATTCTTGCTTCCGCGGCTCCTAGTCTCCGCCATTCAGTCCGGTAATCCGCCGCTCCCGCAGGAGAACCAACGCTCCAAAGACCAGAATGATCAGTCCGTTGATCGCCAAGGCCCAACGTGCGCCGATCACACCAGCAAGACCCGCGCTTGCTGCGGTACCCAACTGCACCAAGCCACGGTTCAGCATGAGGATCGAGATAACCCGCCCCCTCACCTCGTTCGGCACCCGCATCTGCAGGATCGTGTTATTGGCCGCGTTGTAGGCGATGTAGAACGCACCCGCAGCCAGCAACAGGACGGGCGCCACGGCAAGGAAAGGGCTGGCTGCGAACACAACGAGAATGGCTCCGAACCCGATCAGAAAAGCCATCATCCACCAACCGGACGCGGCTATCCCTGGCAGACTTGCCAGCACCAAGGCACCGATGACCGAGCCGCCTGCGGCAAAGGCCATCAACAGGCCAAGCCCTTCCGGTCCGATCTGGAAGACATCATGGGCGAACAAGGTCAGGATACTCAGATATGGCTGACCAAAAAATGTCGGCACCAGGGCGATCAGCACAAGCATCAGCACTGTTCGTTCGCCACGGACATAGGCCACGCCCTCGGCGATGCTTCGGCCGAGCGGCAGTGATGGCGCGCGTGTCGGCTCGGGCGGAAAGCGCATCGCTTGAAGCGATCCGATCACGACAACGAAGCTTGCCGCGTTCAGAACAAAACAAACGCCCGTACCCAGCGTGGCAATGATCAGGCCGGCCAGCGCCGGGCCGATGATCTTGGTCAGGTTCACGGTCATGGAATGAAGCGCTATCGCATTCGGCAGATCGTGCCTCGGCACCAGTTCGGAAATCAGCGAATGGCGGACCGGCATGTTGAAAGCGGTAAAGATGCCTCGACCCGTCGCCACAGTAAGGATCGCCCAGAGCGGCGCGCCGCCCCAAAGTACCATCGCGGCCAGAAATATGGCGAGCGCCATGGCTGCCGCCTGGGTCAGCATCATAAGCCGACGGCGCGGCAGGCGATCGGCCATGGCTCCGCCGACCAGCACGAAGAGCAGGATTGGCAGGCCTCGGCAAAGGTTGACCAGAGCAAGCTGGAACGGCGAACCGGTGGTCGCAACGACCAGCCAGTTCAGCGCCACCTGATCCATCCAGTCACCCGTGTTGGAAACCAGCGTTCCCGTCCACATCAGGCGATAGTTTCGGTGGCTCAGCGCCGAAAAAGCCGTCCTTATCCTGCTCGCTGACCTGCGGATCATGGTGTTCCCCGAACCTTGCGATCAGCCATTCATCCGCGCCAGCGCGACGCCGAGCCTAGGATAGACGTGCAGCACATTCTCGTAAAAGATCTTTTGGCGATCCTCGTCGGTCAGCCAGGGCACGTTGTCGATATAGCGCTTGGTGTCGTCGAAGCGATGGCCGGTCTCGGGATCGATACTCTTTACCGCCCCGATCATTTCCGAGGCAAACAGTACGTTCTTGACCGGGATCACCTTGGTCAGAAGCTGCACGCCAGGATCGTGATAGACGCAGGTATCGAAGAACACATTGTCCAGCAGCAGTTCCGCCAAAGGCGGACGCTTCAAATCCTGTGCCAGTCCGCGGTAGCGACCCCAATGATAGGGGACGGCTCCGCCGCCATGGGGTATGATGAACTTCAACGTCGGGAAGTCCTTAAAAAGATCCGAGAGTAGAAGCTGCATGAAAGCCGTCGTGTCGGCCGCAAGATAGTGCGCGCCCGTGCCGTGGAAACACGGATTGCAGGAGGAGGCGACATGAACCATCGCCGGCACCTCCAGTTCCACGAGTTTCTCGTAGAGCGGATACCAGTATCGATCCGTCAGCGGCGGATCGGTCCAGTAGCCGCCCGAAGGGTCGGGATTGACGTTGCAGCCGACGAAGCCCAGCTCAGTCACGCAGCGCTCCAGCTCTGCAACACAATTGGCCGGCGAAACACCGGGCGATTGGGGCAACTGGCACACGCCGACAAAGCTTTTCGGGAAGATCTGCGTCGCGCGGTAGATGAGATCATTGGAAACCTCCGCCCATTGCTGGGACACTTTCGCGTCACCTTCGTGATGCGCCATCTTGCCGGCACCGGGGGAAAAAAGCGTGACGTCCGTTCCACGCTCCTGCTGGAGGCGCACCTGATTGTCTTCCAGCGTCAAGCGGATCTCGTCGTCGGAAATCACCAGCTCATCCTTGTGAGGGGCAGCGACCTTAGCCTTGAACGCCTCGAGTTGGCGGGCGCGGAAGCCTTGCAGTGCCTTTGGTGCGGTAGTGTAGTGTCCGTGGCAATCGATGATCATGTCTTTATCCTCTTGAATCGGCGCAAGGGCTCAGAAGCCTGCTTCGTCGATGAACAACTCGTCGACAGGCACATCGCGGGCCATCAGTTGTTGCTGTTCAGCGTAGAGTTTCAGTGCCTCGATCGAGGGGCGATTGGAGGCAAGGCCATAGGGCAGCGGATCCGGGCCCACTATCTTCATCAGCTTGCGGCGATCCTCGTCCTGTTTGCTGGTACCCTCGCCCAGGCGCAGGCGTTCCAGGTAGATCTCCTTTGCCTGCAGGAAGGCATTGTAGATCTTGGGCGCAACATCGGGGCGAGCAGCGAGTATTTCGTCACGGATCACGAGCGTCGAATGCATCGGCAGGATGCCGGTGCGCGCATACCATTCCACCTCCGCGACTTTGCCGTCAGGCAGCAATTCGGGATAGCTGTCGACCGGCTTGGCCGAGGCCGCCCAACCCTCGGTCGGTGGTCCGGCACGCCCGATCCCGGCATTGGCGGTGAAGCCTGCCTGCAGCTCCCCCGCCGCCATCAGATCCGCCAGAGAATGGCCGTCGTGAGCGTGAATGACATTGCCCGGCAGGCCCATCTGGGCCACATGCTCCTCATCGTCGACGACCCAGGTGACCTTCGAACAATCGAGTCCGTACTCGTTCTGAAGCACGCCTCTGGTCCAGACACCGGTTGTCACCGAATAGGCGCGAACGCCGACCTTCTTGCCTTCGAGATCCTTCGGATGCGTGATGCCGGCATCCGGGCGGACGACGAGCCCGGTGTGGTGAAACTTGCGCTCGAAGAAGATCGGCAGCGCCGTATACGGGGCACCATGAGAGCGGGCGATGTAGTAGGTCGTCGACGCCAGTTCACAGACGTCGAACTCCAGATCTCGCACCATCCGGCGATAGGCGGCAATCTGGGGTTCCACGTCGATGAACTCGAATTCGATCCCGTCGAGGGTGACGGTACCATCCTTCAACGGCGTGGTATGACCCTGGCTGCGGACGGATATGGTCAGGCGGAGTGTGTCGGCCACGGGAAAGTTCCTTTTCTATCGTCTTCGAGATCTCAGGCGCGACCGGAAAGCCGGCGTCCGGTTTCGAGCGCCGAAAAAGACCGCGCCGGCGCCGCTAGCAGCAGGTCGAAGCCATCGGCCAGCACTTTCTCGACATTCTTCGAACCAACGTGCGGATGGCCGACCCGCATGCCGCGTGCCTTGCAAATCCGAACGATCTCGGCCATGGCCGCCACCACCTCCGGATGGTCATACTCGCGCGGATAGCCCAGTTCCTGGCTAAGGTCGCCTTCACCGATCATCACCGCGCCGATACCCGGAACCTTCGTCAACATCTCATCAAGGTTGGCGATTCCAGCGAGGTCCTCGATCATGAGGATCACCAGAATTTCGCCATCCGGCGCCAGCGGCCAGACATCGGCCTTGCGGTAATACTCACCGGCTCCTATGCCCCAGAAACGAGATGCCGTCTTGGGACTGTCGCCACGTATACCCTGCGGTTCAAACAGCGGGGCTGTTTCGCGTCGGGGATAACGGCACGCTGCAACGGCGTTATAGGCCTGCTCGGCGGTACTGACATGCGGCCAGACGACACCAAAAGCCCCCATATCCAGCGCCTGTTTGGCGAGAAACTGGTTCATCTCGCCACCGTTGGCAGGAATGCGCACGATGGGCGTGACGGCCGGCGCGCCGGTGGTCGCGATAGACTTGCGACTGATCATCCACTGGAGCGTATCGCGCAACTGGGCAGGATCCCAGGGGCGATGCTCCATTTCATAGATGACGCCGTCATAGGGCGCCTCGGTTACCCATAGAGCCGATTCCATGTCCGCCGGTGCAAACGTGCCGAACGCCTTGCGTCCCTGCTCGAAAGCGCCGATCACCGAGTTAAGTCTTGCCATTTTGTCTCCTCCCATTCCTTGTGCAGACTGCCTCGCCCACTCATGCGGGCAGTTGCGCCTGCGTTCCCAGTAGGCGTGTCGTATCGTCAAACAATTCATCCACGTCGATCGGATGCGAAATCACGCCTTGGGCGAAGGCAAAGCGGATCGCCGCATCGAGCGAGGGCCGCAAGGCCTCCAACCCGAACTGGCGCATCTGCATTCCCCCTCCTGCCGGCGTATCCCGGTTGCGACTTTCCAGCAGCATCCGGTAGATTTCGCGAACTGCGTCGGGGCGTTGCGTGGCAAGATCGGCATGGACTACCGCCATGTGGTTCATCGGAATGACGCCTGTGCGCCGGTGCCAGTCCAGTTCGGTCGTCTTGGGGTCAGGGATGACCGGCTGCAGACGCGGATCGACGGGCATGTCGCTGCCCAGAAGGGCGGCATCAACTTCACCCGCGAGCAGCATCCCGAGCGGGGTCTTGCCCTCTTGCGCACGGACAACATTGGACGGATCACGAAACTCCTGCAGATGGGAATCCTCGAAGCACACCCAAGTTACGCGAGCGGTATCGACGCCGTACTCCTCCTGAAGGACACCGCGCACCCAGACGCCGGTGGTCTGCGTATAGGAACGCACCGCGACCCGGCGCCCTTCCAGGTCCGAGGGTGCTATCACGCCGCGATGCGCGTCGTAGCAGATGCAATGGTGCTGAAACCGTGCGCCGATGACGGCAGGCAACAGCACCAGAGGCTTACCGAGGAGGCGCGCCTGCAGAAATGTAACGATCGCGAGTTCGCCGAAATCGAACCGGCCCTCGCGCACCATCGGCTTGAAGCCATCGAAGACCAGCGGGAAGTCGACATAGTCGAAGCGCACCAGATCGCTGTCGATCCGCCCTGTCTTCAGCGATTTCGTGCTGGCATTATCGGCCAAAAGCGTCGTCAGCGTCACAGGTCCGGTGGCCGGGTAGTTCTTGTCCATCAACATGCCTCGGCTGATGCAAGGCGCGGGTAAAGGATTTCAGCGGTCCCGCCGAGGATCATGTCCCGGTCTGCTTCGCTGAGCGAGGCAAGATTTTGCTTTGCGCGGGCAACGATCTCCGCAAGCGTGCCTTCCGATGCGGGATAGTTCGACCCGAAGGCGCAGCGCTTCGCGCCGAAGACACCGACCAGCATCGGGAAAAACGTCTCGGGTGAGGCGGCACCTGACGCAGCAAGATCGAAGGTGCGCGGCGTCACCTTCAGGTAGATGTTGGCATGGTCCGCCAATTCAAATAACGGGCGGGCGCCTGCGTATGGCGGGCCGTCCGTAATGTCAGCACGTGCCAGATGATCGATGATGATACGTGTTTGCGGAAAGCGCATGGCCATTTCGACCACGGTGGGAAACGCCGGCATCCGGCACTGAACGCAAATGGGAAGCCCCAACTCGCCAGCCTTCTGCCAGACGGGAAACGAACGCGGGTCGTTCAACCAGGAAAAGTCGAATGTCAGTTTGCTGCCACCGGTATAGAGACGCAGACCCGTAACGCCTTTGGCGATCCAGCCCTCCATGACATTAACCGCATTCGACGAAAGCACGTCGATCGTGCCGACCGCCGTAAATCGATCGGGATAGCGGGCCACAGCCTCTGCCACATAGCTGTTGTCATATCCGTAGCAGGAGGCCGCCTGGACCAGCGCCGAGCTGACCACGCCTGCCTCGTCCATCGCCGCGACCATGGCCTCAATGGTAACATGGTGCTCCTTGGACCAGTCCGACTGCTTGCCCCCCAGAGGCGCGCGCGGATAGCCCACCTCGTCGTCCGAGATCACATGCGGATGGATATCGTGAATTCGCTGCGCCATGTGCTTTCGACCTTTTTCCCTCATAGGTCTCAGACGGCCGGGCCCGGCTCCCGGAGTGAACTCCGGGAAGCGCCCCAGCAAACGCCGGACGGTTGTTTCGACATCGGAAGCGAAGACAGCAACGTTGGCGCAGCCAACGGCCACTCCACTGGTCGTACCGGTTTGTCCGGCCACTTCTCCCTGACCGTCAAGCTAATGGGAGTGTCGAATTGAAGCCAATCGGAAGCGCGACACTGGTCATAAGAAAATGAGAGTGCAAAAACACAACGCCTTCAAATGATCGTTGATATTTATGTATTTTCCACTCAAAAAAGCGCGCCTATAGCCGACACAACACGGCGTGACGGCCGCCTCCCTCGCGGGATGCGGCCGTGATTTTTGGATGCGATTTTCGATTCCGTCTGGGGATCAAACCGACGGGATAACACGCAGAATGGGGAACATCTGACCGATCCATGTCAGCGGCCAGTTCATGGTCAAGAGCTGGTCGAAAACGAGATAGACGAACAGTGTGACCCCAATTGCCGTCGGCAGTACGAGACTCCAGCGCTCTCGCCCTTCGAAGCGCATGAAGCCTGCAACGAACAACGGGATCGTCGGAAGGATTCCGATGGTACCCATCGAGACGAGGAACGCCAGAAGCCAACCAGCGAACATCGATGCGCGACGCAGGATTTCCGATGTCGCCAATCCGTCATTGTCATCGACAAGATCCATGTGGATCGCCTCGCTTGCCCCGGCCCGCGCCTCCTCCAGCGCCGAGGGTGCAGTAATTCCCCTGCGCAAGACCCCATTGCACAGCGAGCCGAGTACGGCGACGAAGGCTACTCCGGTTACGATCTGCGGCACCAGCGCCGTAGACCAGCTCCAGCCGGAGGTCCTCCAGAACAGAAAAGCCATTGCAGCGAGAAGAGCGACGGGAAAAATGTCAACAAGCGAGAACCTCGGCGATCCAAAATTAAGGTCCCAGCCCTTGTGTCGAGCCAGAAGCGCGGTGATCACCGGCCGAAGAATGCCGATCAGAGCAAGTCCGAGGACTATCACCACCAACGGCCGCAGCAACCAGTCGGCGCCATAGAGGCGGATCGAAATGAACAGCTGCCGCTCGATCGTGTCGCCCAGAACAACACCCAGGATCAACGGCGCGCGCGGCCAGCGCAAACGCTTCATTGTCCAACCGGCAAGGCCGAGGACCAGCAGTGTCACCAGATCACCCCATTGGCGGGACCCCTCGTAGGCTCCGATGAAGATGATGCAGACCACGACCGGCAGAACCAGCGTGTAACGCAAGGTAGCCAGGCGAGCAAACTGGGGACTGAAAGCATAGCAGAGCCCCGCACCAATGATGTTTGCAATCGCGATGGACCAGACCATTGAATAGGTAATCGAAAGGTTCTTGGTGAGCATATCGGGGCCAGGGACGAGGCCCTGCGACAGGAAAGCGCCCAGGATGATCGCCATGCCAGCAGAGCCGGGTATGCCAAACGCGATTGTGGTGATGAGCGAGCCACCTTCCTTGGCATTATTTGCGCTCTCCGAGGCGATGACGCCCCGTACGTCGCCCTTTCCAAAGGTTTGCGCCCCACCCTTCACGGTCTTGGCGGCATGGGCATAGGCCACCCAGTCCACGACCGCACCACCGATACCTGGGATGGCACCCAGCGCAGTGCCGATCCAGCTACAGCGCAGAATAAGCCACCACTCCTGAAAACAATCCTTGGCACCCTGCACAATGCCGAGGTTCACGTTCTGGAGCGGTTTACCTTTCAACGAGTGACGCGAGACCATCATGTCGCAAAGTTCCGGCAATGCGAAAAGACCCAGCGTGACTGGCACCAGTGGCAAACCTTCCCACAGATACAGGCTTTCGAAGGTCCATCGAAAAGCACCGGTCCGCGGTTCGGAACCGATCATCGAGATCATGACCCCGATCGCCGCAGCCGCGAGCCCGCGCAGAGGTGTACTGCTGGACAGGGCCGCCACCATCGAAAGGCCCAGGATCGATATCGCCAGCATTTCCGGCGTACCTATATATAGCATGACCGGTCGCAGCACCGGCACCGAAAGCCCCAGCAGCACCGCACCAAACAATCCGCCCATTAAGGATGACATATAGGCGGCACTCAGCGCACGTCCGGCCTCACCGCGCTTGGCCATCGGCAGGCCATCAAGTACCGTGGCCGCAGATCCCGCCCCGCCCGGCACACCGAACAGGATCGCGGGTATGGGATCGCCCGTTGAAGTGGTGGCGCCCAAACCGAGAAGAAACGCGAATGCGGTATAGGGATCCATGGCGAAGGTGAAGGGCAGGAGCAAAGCGGTGCCGGCCAGACCTCCGATACCAGGTACAATCCCAAGGATCACACCCAGAAACGCTGCCAGAAACAAAACGCCCAGGCGCATCGGATCCGCAATTATCGTCAACGCATCCCAGGCCGCGCCCAGCATGCTTACACTTTCGACGGGGTCCATTGTTCGTCCTATTCGAATTTGTAAGTTGAACTGCCGGAGCCGAGGCCCCGGCAAGTGGCGTCGGCCGTGCTAGCGCGAGACAAGAAGTCCCTTGACCATATCAAGCACTTCGGGCTGCGTCGCATAGAGGTCGTCAAGGATCTTGTGAATCTCTAGACCTGGGATCATCTCAACCGTGGCATTCTGCTTGGCGACCTCTGCGATGAAGCCTGGATCCTGTGCCGTTGCCTCGAATGCGGCACGCAGCGCAGCTAGCCGATCTTCGGGGACCTCGGGCGGAGCAGCGAAGGGACGGCCGGCATCCAGTGGCAGGAACATGAATTCAAAGACCGAGCGTGCCTTGGGGTCGGTGACGCGGTCGAGGATCATCGGCACATCTTTTACCGCAGGGTTTGGCCTCATCGCCAACTGCGCAACGACATTCAGCTTGCCCTCAGCCAACCAGTTGGCGTCATTGCCTCCCAGCAGGCTGGTCGTTGTGACGGCTCGGCCCTGCACTTCGCCCCGCTCCATGGCGAGCGCGATCTCGTCATTGCCCTTGTAGCCTGGAATGATCTCCATCTTGCTGCCGAGATATTCGTTGATCATCGCCGGGAAAGTCCGGTTCTCGTTGTTAAACGAAGTAGAGCCGATGGTCAGTGGATGGGCGAATAGGTCATCCAGTGTTTTCACCGGGGTGTTTTCCCAGGTAATCAGGACATAGCTTTCCTTGTTCAGGCTGCCGACCCAGCTTATAGCACGCGGATCGAAAGCAAGTTTCTCGGCCGAGACAAGTGGTAGATACAGATTGTTTCTCTGCAAGGCCGCAATGACCGTACCGTCGCGTGGCTCGCTGTTCTGCAGCTGAGCCGCCGCCGTCAGGCCGCCTGCGCCCGGCACATTGGTCACGACCACATTCGGATTACCAGGAAGATGCTTGGACATGAACGGCGCAAAGGCGCGGGCATAGAGGTCGGCGCCACCACCCGGTGCGGCCGAGACCATTAGCGTCACGGTATTACCCTTGTAGAATTCCTCAACCGTCTGGGCATAGGCCGGCGCGCAAAGAAACGCGGCAGACAGTGCGATGGTCGCAGCAGTAGCAAGTTGCTTCAGTTTCACGGTTTTCTCCTCCCGTTTGTTGATACCGGCCTGAAGGCCGGTATCCGTTGGTATTTCAGGCAGTCAGAAGCGACATGGTCGGTGCGACGGTCGCCTTGTTGCGCAGATCAAGCAATTCCTCGATAATCCGGCACTGCCGTTCGCTCGTCAGGAGGTCTCCCGTTACCTCCTTGAATTTGTCCACGACCGGCGTGCGTGCGAGGCCCTTGTCGGGGAAAGAATGGCCCGGCGGATGGAGGCACTCGGTTTCGATTGTCTCCCCACCAGTCAGGTGAACACGGATCTGACAGGGCATCGCTTCTGGTGAACGCGCCCGCAGTTCCTCGGACACCGACAGCCGCACTTTGGCGGTCAGCGCTCGCGTTGCAGGCTGAGCCCAGCGTTCGTTCTCATACTGACGCTCAGTCAACTCGCCATCCATCAACACCACGGCCGGCAAGAACGTGAAGCTGTGGTCGGCCGTCTCGTGCGTCGAAGGCGTCAGACGTGGCTTCTCTGCCTGTTGTTTGCGGATGATCGGCAGGTCAGCCATGATCACGTCTATCGCCTCGATCTGATCTACGCGGCCCGCAAGTTCTCGATGCGCCTTAAGCGCTGCGATGACCGAGGCTTGGGCCGTGCCAATGCATGCGAAGGTCTTCACGTGCGACCGTAGAATGAACAGGTCGTCCACCGGGGCCCAAAGCCTCTCAAAGCCGAGCGCTGGATCAAAAACCTCCTGCATGCCCCAGCGATGATCGAGAACCTGTTGCGGTCCTGTCATGCCCTTTGCTGCAAGAAGAGTGAGTTGAACACCCTCGCGCGCAAGTAGCGCGCCCACCATGTTCTTCGCACCAGATAGCTCGCCATAGCGGACAATCGAGGGGGTGGCGCAGCGCGCAAACGCCAAAGCCAAGGCATTTGCTTGCTGTCCGTCGTCCAATCCCATGATGCGGCCTGCCATCGCGGCAGCCACCACACCCACAGCACTCGCTCCATCCCAGACGCTGTCCATCGGCATGAGGTCGCGCAGGCGGCGGAACAGCTCATATCCCATGATGATCGCAGTGAGGACATCGCGCCCCGCAGCGCCCTGCGCCTCACCTACGGCCAAGGCAGCCGCCAAAACGTCGCTGCAGTGTCCTCCGATATGCAGCTTGCCATCTTTCTGGATAAACTGGACATCGTTGAAGTCTTGCGAACGGACGAGTGCGCAATTCAGAAAGGTTGCATCCAGCACTGAGCCTCGGCTGGAATGCCCAATCAGAGTACAGACCGGTTTGCTGCCCAGTTCATCGATCATCCCCGCCACCCGACGCGGGGCTCCTGCATTTCGGGCTGAATAGGCACAGGCGACAGAATCAAGGGTGAGCAATTCGGCTTGCCGCAGGGCAAGATCGGCAACATAGGCCGGATCCGCCGCCAGCGTCCATTTCGCTAACCTTGTGATCGAAGTGTCCCGGATACTTGTGTTCATATCGCTCATCAGATTCCTTGCGGTCGTCTAAAGCCGGTGACCGGCAGTTTCGAGTGGTCGGAGAAGTCAGGCAATTCATTGTCCGGCTGCGATAGGAGGCAAACCGAGGCATAGAACCACAGTCCGGCTCGCCTGCAAGCGACCGGGTTCAATCCTACAGGGCGAAACAGCAAAGCCGCTTCCAGTCCTGACTTAGTCTATTGGACACTCCTCCTGCCGAACTCCCCATCCGGCACGATACAGTCAGCCCTCAAAGGGCGGTAGTTTCAAATTAGAACTGCGTTACGCAGCATAAGAAAATGGGATTCAGCACATTCGAAAGCTGATCCTCGCCATTGCATTCACCAAGTGACGGCAGGTGATCGAGATCAGCTATAATATTGAAAAATATTAATAAAATTAGGAAATACATCACCAAATTCAATCTCAAAACGATTGTCGGCGGCCGGATCTTGACGCACCAGCCATAATGTAGGCTGAATAAATCCATGTCGACGATCGCCTCAGAACCAAACATGACGGGTGACAACACGCCGCTTCCGAACCTTCGCCATCTGAGGGCGGTGGAGGCCGTGGGCCGACACGCCAGTATCGGAAAGGCAGCACTGGAACTGCGTCTTTCGCAACCAGCCGTCACTCAGGCCGTAGCCAAGGTAGAAGCCTCGCTCGGGCGCAACCTTTTCGAACGACACCAGAAGGGTACTTATTTAGCCCGCGCGGGAGAGGTCTATCTCAATCGCGTGCGACGCTTCATCGACCAGTGCGATGCAGCCTTTATCTCGGTTACCAACGGAGAACCGGGACGGGCACGTTACCTTACCAGCGTGCAGGTCCGAGGCCTGATCGCCATATCCGTCAGCACCACCTTTTCCCAGGCAGCTCATATCAGCGGCATATCGACCTCGTCCCTTCATCGAACAGTCCGCGATCTTGAGGCACTGGTGGGACAACCACTCTACACGAGTTCTCCCGCTGGCCTGCGGATGACTGATACAGGTGCCAACCTCGCCCGCAAGCTTGCTCTAGCGCTGCGCGAGATGGATGCCGCGTTGGACGAAATCAGTTCACTCGATGGACTTGAAGAGGGAAAAGTCCTAATTGGCGCGCTCCCCATGTCGGGAGCCTATCTGATCGGGGCGGCCATTGCGCGCTTGACCGAACGCTTTCCGAAAGCGCGGGTCGTCGTGACGAACGCCCCCTATGGGATACTCTTCAACAGCCTTCGCAATGGCGGGATCGACATGATCTTCGGCGTTTTGCGCCGGCCGGACTGGGAAATGGAAATCACGGAAGTTCCACTGTTCACCGATCCCTACTGTATCGTGGCTCGATCGGGGCATCCCCTCGCACGACGAAGCGAAATCACGCAATCTGATCTCCTCAGCCACGACTGGATTGCACCGGGTCAAGGCACGCCGCGGCGAAGGGAATACGATGCGTTGTTCGAGGGGCAAAACCGGCAACCGAACATGTTAATCGAAACGAGTTCGATGTCGACCATCCGGGCAATCTTGGCATGCAGCAACCGGCTGGCGCTGGTCAGTCGTCACGAGATCGAGATGGACGAACAGCTAGATCTGCTGGCTGTCCTACCATGGGCGCCAAGCTTTCCTCCGGCAACAAAGGGTATCTCCATCCGGTCGAACTGGCTGCCGACGCCCATTCAACGTCAGTTCGTCAGCATATTAAAAGAAAGCGTGCAGGCACTCGACAAGGATCCATAGTCGCTTCTCTGCTCGCCCCTGATGGCGGCAAGTCCCACCTTCGCCTTGAAAGCCGGGCTATGATTCCGGCGCGGTCGTCTCGTGATGATAGCACCTGTTCCCGGCATCTAAGCCGAAGTCAGGCAGAAATTCCACTTATCCCCGCTGCGCAAATTTACCGAGCCAACTCTTTGTCCAAAATGTTCGATCGCCAAATGCGCCAAGCGATTAATCTGGCTGACGCGACCGAGATGATCAAGGCCGCTCAGGCAACGGGCTCCAACACAAGTCCATGACCTATTCCTGATGACCTTAAGCGTCGTCCCTACTCGTTAATCGGTTGGGAAAGTCTACCAGCCCTTCCGGCATAGGGCTCTCAGACGAACGGTAGAGACTTCTGGCACGCAACATTGTTGACCCCAAACTTACAAAGCATTGATTTCGTCGAGGCTTAGAATGGTGCCCGGAGGCGGATTTGAACCACCGACACGCGGATTTTCAATCCAACTTTGTTGTCGAGAATTTGGTAGTTTACCTCGAAAGCCGCGTCAAACGTCTGATTGAATTTCAAGGGCTTAGGTCAGAAACGTCAAACCTAGTTCATGAGATCCGCGATCCCTTCTCCGTAACGGGCCAAGGAGCGGTTGGCAAGGCTCAGCCCGCGTGCCTGCAGGCGAACGCCCGTCACCTTGCAGGTGACGGGAGGTACGCATGAGCGGCACGAGACCATTTCGGGATGTAAAGCTTCAATGGCTTCAGCAGCTCAGCTGCGACAAGAATCTGAGCGACAATGCGCGATCCGTGGCGCTCTACATCGTCACCACGCATTTGAACGGCCACACCGAGAAGGCGTGGCCGTCCTATCAAACGATTGCCGACGCGACCGGCAAGAGCGTCAAGACCATTCAGCGCGCCGTCCGGGAACTTGAGGTAAGCGGATGGTTCGAGGTCGAGCGCGGAAATGGCGTCGGGCACAACACGGAATATCGTCCCTCAGCGTCATCGACTTTACGCGCATCGCAGGCCCGCGAAAAGACGTATGCGACGTCCATGCCCCATAGATTTTTCGGTTGCAGCGATCTGAGGTTGATCTACGGGCCGTCAAATGAGCTCACCGAAGAGTATCTGACGAGCTCATTGTGAGGCTCTGATGCGCGCTGCATATGCCCATGGCATCAGGGCATCAGGGCATCAGGGCATCGATGTCTTTGGCGAGGTGGCCGTTTGCAAGGCGGGTGAAGAGGTCGCACAGATAGGCGTAGGGCTCAACGCCATTCATTTTACAAGTGCCGATCAGGCTGGCAAACCGGGCCCAGTTCCGCCCCCCTTCATCATGGCCCGCAAAGAGCGCGTTGCGGCGGTTCATGGCCGGGCGACGGATGGCGTTTTCCACCAGGTTGGAATCGATATCGACGCAGCCGTCATCAAGGAACAGCCGAAAGCCATCCTGTCGTTTCAGCATATAGGCCAGGGCAATGCCGAGATCGGATTTGCGTGAGACACGCACAGCCTGAGCCGCGAGCCAGGTGAAGAACTCGTCCACCAGCGGGAGGGACAGGTCCTGTCGAACGGCCCGGCGATGTTCGGGGTCTGAGCCTCGGATACTGTCTTCGATCTTGTATAGCGCGGCGATGCGAATGAGCGCCTCGTCGACGATGGGTGATCCGCTCTTTGGCGTGGCCTTGATCAGCTTTCTGCGCCCATGTGCCCAACAGAAAGCCAGCTTCAAGGGAACGCCACCCATCCGGTCCGACGTGGCGAGGTGCGAATAGCCACCGTAGGCATCCACCTGGATTGTCCCGTTGAACCCGTCGAGGATTTCAGCGGCATATTCGCCTTTACGCCCGGGCCGGTAATGGAACACCACGCCCGGCGGCGCGGAGCCATTCCAGCCGCGGTCGTCACGCAACACGGCCCAGAGATAACCGGTCTTTGTCTTACCTCGCCCCGGATCAAGAACCGGAGCTGTTGTCTCGTCGACATAGAGCCGCGTGCTTTCCCACAGCAGCCGTTTGGCCATGTGGTCGACCACCGGTGCGATTTCGCTGCCCGTGCGCCCCATCCAATCGGCCAGCACCGTGCGGTCGATCGGCACCCCGTGTCGCGCCATGACTTCAGCCTGCCGGTTCAGCGGCAGATGTTCGGAATGCTTGGAGACGGCAATCTCCGCCAGTAGGGCTTCAGTCGGCCAGCTTCCTTCCAGGAGGTGCGCCGGCGTTCTGGCCTGGACGACGCCCGTTCGACCCTTGGGACATGCGTATTTCGGGCGGATCGTGACGATCACCTCGTAGCGCGCCGGGACCCGGTCGAGCCGTTCCGTCCGGTCCTCGCCGATCCGGACCATGTTGCCGCAACCGCAGGGACAAGCGATGCTCTCGGGCTCGATCACGCGCTCGACCCGCGGCAGGTGTTCGGGCAGTGCACGGGCCTTCCGCTCCTTGCGAGGAGCGGTCTTTTCCGGATCGGATGTACTGGCTTCGATCTTTTTCTCGACGGCGGCGATCCGCGCCTGTGTTTCGGCGATCGCCGTTTCAAGGTCTTCCAGCGCCAGTTCCATCTGCGCCGGATCTAGCTTTTCCGATTTCGGCCCGAACTTCGTGCGCCGATAGTCGTGAACCTGCCCCTCAAGCTTCTCGATCAGTTCCTTCAACTCAAAGATGAACGCGTCCTTTTCGGCCACCACAGCCTGCTCATGCTGACGTGCAGCACGCT
This sequence comes from Rhizobium sp. 18065, assembly GCF_902706095.1. Lineage (GTDB taxonomy): Bacteria > Pseudomonadota > Alphaproteobacteria > Rhizobiales > Rhizobiaceae > Allorhizobium. The sequence continues at coordinate 639,006 of NZ_CACSJP010000001.1, read as the reverse complement.
CGACTGACAGCTCGAACTGCATCGCCGCAAAGGCTTTGACAACCTCTGGCGGAAGGTCCGGAAACAGGCTGAGATCAAGGGGCGATGACATGCGCCCTTATAGCAAGGCAGCACGAAAAAGCCAAATAAAACAATGTAAAGACAGCCGGATATTCACCCTGCCGCCGATGGCGCAGTCACCCGTTGCGCCATGACCCGTCGCCAGTCAAGACCCTCGAACAAAGCCTCGTATTGACCCCTGGAAAGACGCATCGTCCCATCCTGCACCTTGGGCCAGGCAAAGCTTCCATGTTCAAGAATTTTGTAAGTTAGCACCATTCCTGTGCCATCCCACACCAGGATCTTCAGACGATCCCCGCGCTTCGACCGGAAGATCACCGTCACCCCGGAATGCGGATCAAGCTTCAATTCGGTTTGAACCATCAAAGCCAGCGCCTGATGCCCGCAGCGGAAGTCCACCGGCCGCGTCGCGATCAGGATCGGCAGTCGTTGGCCAGCGACGATCATGCCGTCCCTCGCATCGCTCGCACCACAGCCGCCACACGTTCAACCGGCACGTCACCGGGAACCCGTATCACAACGTCCGGGCCGATCTCCAGCGTCAAGACCGCGCAAACCGCCTCCGGCAGTTTCGGCGGCGCTAAAACACCCACAGCCTCGCTCGGCTCCGCTGTGATCGCCAAAGGCACAAATGCAGGCTCGGCATCCCCGTTCTCCGAAGGGCCCGGCATAGCCTCAAAAGGCAGGGCCAAAACCCCATCTCGTGCTTGTCGCCGCCAACTGGAAAGTTGGTTTGCTATAACGTCATGACGACGGGCAACATCAACAACACGAACACCGGGCTGAAAGCTTTCCGCTACAATCCGAGCCTTAACGTCATCCGGCCAACGCCGATTTCCCCGGCGCGGCTCGACAACTTCGTAGCGACCCACAAATCCATCTTCTGCCATGCAAATCTCCAGTTAGTCCTGGAAACCTTCTCGCACACGCAGCAAGCCTCAAAATATAGCCAATCCAATGGGGCGGAGACGGCGCTTACGTTGAGGCTCAGGTCGATCGCATCGGTGCTGCAACCGGTAGCGCACAACGCGATTGCTAAATCAGGTGCATTCCATATATTTCCGGTTGCAACGATCGGGCTAGAACTGAACTAATATTGGTTGTCCAGAAGCGCATCAATTGTGAGATCACAGACGGGACGGCTGTAGAAATAGCCTTGCCCGTGTTCGCATCCCGCCAGATGTAAGAACCGCGCCTGCTCGATGGTCTCAACGCCCTCCGCCACTACTTGAAGCTTGAGGCTTCGCGCCAGGGTTAAGATAGCGGTGACAATTGCACAGTCTTGTTCATCGTCTGGTGTATTCGTGATAAACGATCTATCGATTTTAAGACGGGAGAACGGGAGCTTTTTCAGCATATTCAAGCACGAGTAACCTGTTCCGAAATCGTCAATTGCGAAATTGACTCCCATATCGGTCAGATCTTTCATTATGCCCGCGGCCGAACCGATATCACGCATGATTGAGCTTTCGGTAATCTCGATTTCGAGGAGTGACGGGTCCAGACAGCTTTCACTGAGCGCAGCTTTCACATGATCAATCACACCAGCATTTTGAAACTGCTTTGGCGACATGTTGACGCTCACCGGGACGCGCCGTCGGCCATTCATGTTCCATTTTTTAGCTTGGTGACAGGCTTTCCTGAGGACTACTTCTCCCAGCTCGACGATGACGCCCGTTTCTTCCGCGAGACAGATGAACTCGGATGGAGGCAATATGCCTTCCAATGGATGTTTCCATCTGACGAGCGCTTCAACGCCTGACACAAGACCAGTTGTCAATTCTATTTGTGGCTGAAAATGAAGCACAAACTCATCGTTTTGAATCGCCTTGCGCAGTTCTTCGGCGCGAAGAAATTTCCGCCGTGCGCTATCGAGGAGTTCCTCCGAAAATGTTTCAACTGCGTTTCGACCATTTTCCTTGGCTTTATACATCGCAAGATCGGCGGCCTTGAAAAGGTCGGACGCAATTAGACCGTGCGAGGGGTAGTAGGCAGCGCCAATGCTACAACTGACCTTGAAATCCATACCCTGTATTGTCAAAGGTTGCGCAACTGTCGCTCTGATGCGCTGAAGTCGATCATCAAAGCTTTGATTGTGTTCGTGCAAGACAAGAACAAACTCATCGCCGCCGATTCGAGCAACAATGTCATGCCCTGTGGTGAGGCGGGAAAGCCTTCCTGCTACTTCCTTCAGGAGTTCATCGCCAACGGCGTGTCCGAAAGTGTCATTGATCTGTTTGAAATTATCCAAATCAAGAAAGCCGACTGTCACCTTTTGTGACAAAAGTTCAGCAGACTTGAGAATTCCTGGAAGTCTTGCTTCGAGGGATATGCGGTTCTCCAAGCCTGTTAGCGCATCGTGAACAACGAGAAAGCGTATTTGTTCTTCTGCCTGCCTGCGGTCGATAGCGATCCCGGCCATACGGCTCGCTCCCGCCAAAAACTCGCTCAGACTTCGGTTGAGATTGTTTTTCGTCGACGATATGCCAATCAAGCCATGATTGGTTCCGTTTGCTGAAGGAATTTCAAAGCATAAAAAACCATTATTCTCAAAAGCAAGTCGAGCCATCGCCTCACGGTTCGGCCTTGAAGACAACGAAGGTAGAGCTTCGAAAAGCGGCGTTTGCAGATTGGGCGCGCTTGGAGCCTTGAAGGTCTGAATGTCATCCTCCGGGGGAAAGAGGACCGCTGCGCATCTGATGCCTTCGGCAAGTTCTTCAATCAGTTCAGCCAACGTGTCCATAAACTCTGGAACAGCGACCGAGCCAACAATCATTTCAAGTATGCGGTTTTGCGCTCGCATCAGGCGTTCTGAGGCCTTGTGAGCCGAGATGTCGCGCGAAGACCCGACAATGCCGATGATTGCGCCGCTGCTATCTCTAAGAGGCACCCGTGACATCATCAGCCAACGGTCGCCGCCCCCGCGCATGGCGCGCTCCTCGTATCCTAGATCTGGCTCGCCTGTTTCCATGACGCGCTGTTCTATCTCGGATATGCGCGCATCGGTGGCGGCTTCTCCATGAAGATCAAAGTCTGTCAGTCCAATAATATCATCTACGCTTGATAGATCGTTGCCTTCGATAATGGCTCGATTTGCATAGAGAAATCGACCATCGCGATCTTTTGCATACATGAAATCCGGAACGTGGTTCACCATAGCCTCGAGCCACAACGCACGCCCTGCGATGTTCGGATCTGCTACACGCAAGCGGGAGGCCGCTTCGAGAAGAACGCTGGTATCGAGTGAAATGTCTTCGTCCCCTTGAGGGGCAACGAGGTGCTCACCCGAAACGGCTATGTTTTTCATCGTTCAGTTACTCCAGCACAGTCGAACGCATTGTCGTCATTATTGGTTATGTTAGGATGAACTTCGTTTTCCGAATGGCCTGGAATGTGCCGGGATCACCCTTGGCATCCCTCCACGGGCGTCCTACGCGTGAAATTCAACATCAGTTGGAGATCATTTGGCGACGACCCGGAAGCTCAGAGGACACTGGCAGGCGGAGATGCGTCGTCTCGGTATGCGATGAGCGCCGAGAAGTCGTTCGGCGTGATTATGCGCCTGACTTCGGTGTTTGACGCGCGTCAACATTGACGCATCATCACGAAGCCCTCTCATGGAGCACTTCGCCTAGCTCAGTGAATATAATTCACAAAATTTATAATCGGTGATAGGTTTTCGCTGACGGTGATGGATTCTCACGAAGGGGCCTGCGCCAAGTGATCCAGTTTCGCGGGACAACAGATGGGTGAATGGCCTACGCAGAGTGTGAATGACTTTCACGGGCGCCCCTTGCCTGAGCGCGGCGAACCGGCGGGTTATGCTGCCATCATCGCGGCCTACGACCTGATCTTGCCCGCACCATCCCGAATGGCCGCGATTGCGGAGCGGCACCACCCGGCCTCAACAGAGGCGTGGCTGATGCAAACGCCGCGCTATCGCCCGGAACCGGCACTTGGCTCACATCTGGTTTTCGCTTTCAGATACGAAGGCATTGACCTTCAGGTCTTGTCCGCTCTCTTCAAAACCGTTGGCCCTGAAGAGATCGAGGCCATCATACGCCTGACCCCGACCGGTGCCTTTGCCCGCCGCCTCTGGTTCCTATACGAATGGCTGACAGGCCGACAGCTCAACCTTCCCGATCCTGGCAAAGTGAGAATGGTGCCGGTCATCGACCGGGACCAGCAATATGGTCTCACCGAAGGTGATCCGTCACCTCGACACAAGGTATTGAATAACCTTCCCGGCACACCTGCATTTTGCCCGCTAGTGCGGAAAACAGCAGATCTCGCCGCGTTCTCGCAACAGGCACTTGGGGCGCGGGCGCGCGAGGCGATGGGACGCGTTCGTCCGGACCTGGTCGCGCGCGCTGCTGCATTTATCCTGCTCAACGACTCAAAATCCTCGTTTGCCATAGAAGGGGAACGACCGTCCGGGCAAAGAGCGACGCGTTGGGGCCAGGCCATATCGCAGGCGGGTGTCCGACCGCTCAGTCTCGAAGAGCTCGACCGTCTTCAACGGATCGTCATCGGGGACGACCGCTTCGTGCGCCTCGGTCTTCGTGATGAGGGTGGGTTCGTCGGCGTCCATGACCGCGACACCAACATGCCTATTCCCGATCACGTCAGCGCCCGACACGAGGATCTTGATAGCCTGGTCGGCGGATTGATTGCGTTTTCCGAGCGCGCGACGCGCGGAACGATGGATCCGGTGGTGGCCGCAGCCTGCCTGGCATTTGGGTTTGTTTACATCCACCCGTATGTGGATGGGAATGGCCGCCTACACCGCTGGTTAATCCACCACGCGCTTGCCGCCGCATCCTACAGCCCACCAGGTCTAGTTTTCCCCGTCAGCGCAGTCATTCTGCGGAACATCGAACGTTACAGAGCCGTCCTGGAATCGTGGTCGGCGCCCCTCCTGCCGTTCATTGAATGGCGTCCGACGGCTGCTGGCAACGTTGAGGTCCTCAACGACACAGCGCCATTCTACCGATACTTCGATGCCACGGCACATGCGGCCTTTCTCTACGAATGCGTCGAACAGACTGTGAATCACGACCTGCCGCAAGAAGTTCGCTTCCTGCAAGCTTTTGATCTCTTCGCCGCCGGGCTTCAGGAGATCATCGATATGCCCATGGCCCAAGCCGAATTGCTGCACAAGTTTCTCAACCAGAATAACGGTCGCCTCTCACAGAGGGCGCGCACAAAAGAGTTTGCCGCTCTACACGATACCGAGGTCAAGCAGATCGAGACGCTCTACGCTAACTCATTCGAGTAAAACGGTCGGTGATGCCGGCGGCACATCACAATTAGATCTGCCGGAGAGCGTATTTAGGTCGACGTCGCTAATGTAAAAGAACGGTTCACCATACGTGCAGGATAATGTAGATTTTCAACGCATCTGCGTTAATGTGCGTCAACGTTGACGCACTATCATTGTTTCAGGATTGAGTTGACGACACTAAACACCCGCGCGATCCATCAGCTCCTTGAGAGCTTCGGGATAGGACATACGGTTTCGCTCGCAGAAGACCAGAAACCGGTTGAAAGTGGTGACCGGCGGCCGAATGTTGAGGTTTGCGGATGGCTCCGACGGCTTGCGGCGTGTCAGCTTCTGGACTGGCTCTCTGGCAACAAATCCATGCCGCTGACCGACCTCATCGATCTTCGCATCTGAAATCTTGGCCGGATCCTCACTGTCAGGGGAGATGTTGGCGAGCTTGCCGCCAAAGCCGAGGTTCTTTCCACTCATGCCGCTGCCCTCGTATCGATGACAAGATTGACCAATTCCTCGGCTAGCCGGAACGCGTTATCCCGAGCTGCCGGCAAACCATTGACGTCGCCAGGGTCAAGCTCATTCAGATCACGCTGATAGAAGAACATAGCCTTATACGCAGAGCGCTCGTTCAGATGATTGTGAAACATTGGCACGTCGCTGGCAGTCAGCTGGGAGGTGATTTGACGTTCCAGCTTCGTCGCAATCGCAGGCGACGTCCGCGTAAAAAGGATTCGATATGGAATCGTCTTTTCGAACGCCTGCTCTTCCTCCTGAATGAGATGGATTGCGCGCGCGGCTAGTTCTGCGTCTGGCGGGCTGGCCTGGATGGGAATGACCACGAGCTGCGCCCGGGCAAGGGCGCGTGACATCAGCCGGCTGGCGGTTCCTTCCAGATCGACAAAGACGAACTGAAACTTCTTGCGGTATTCGTCGAGCTTGCTCGTGATCGAGCTTTCGTTGATCCCCCCATCCACAATGACCGGGTTCTTGGAGTCCCCCGCCCTCCAGCCCTCGATCGCTCTGTTTGGGTCGCAATCAAGGATGACGACGCTTGCGCCCTGCTGCGCCAGGGAGGTGGCAAGCACCAGCGTTGCTGTCGACTTCCCTGCCCCGCCCTTTGGGTTTGCTACGGTGATGACTGGCATGTTCGATCTCTTGCATGGAGTTGACTAAAACGCATCATGACGCGTCAACAATCGTTAACATTCATTATAGCGCATCACAATGCGTCTGCATCAACGTGCGTCATTTATAACGCATATTTCTGCGATTGGCGTGCAACTGCCTCGGCGTCACTGGATCAGCCAAGCAACGCGACACCCACTCAGCCGCACCATCCAAAACGCTCGACACCACCGCCGCAATAAATGTCGTATAACCGTCACGGCCGGCCATGGCCTCTCACGCAAAATCTTCAACCTAGGGTTCTTTGCGTACAAAAGGCTCGCCACTCGCTAGCACGTCCTAAAATTGTACTTGTGAATTTGCAATTGAGTCTGCACATTCACTATTGGTTAACCCATCGCGCAATGGACGCCCCAATGTACCGAGCATGCGCAGCACTATTTGCCCTCGTGACCTGGTGCGCGCCTGCGCAGGCGCAATCGGCTTCCGAGCTGCTCGGGAATGTTTTCGGAATTCCGATCGAACGGCAGGATTCGCCGCGGGTTTTCCAATCCCAACTCGACGATCAGCAGACTTTGCGCCTTCAGAAGGCGCTCGCGACGCTGGGCTACTTGAAGACTGGTGTCGATGGACAGGCAGGCCCCGCAACATGGAACGCTGTGGCTGCCTGGGCGCGAGATCGGGGCTGGGAACCGCCGACGACACTGAGACGAGCCCATCTCGATACGCTTGAGCAAGAGGCCGGCACAACCACGGCAGAGATTTCGAACGGTGCAACAACTGCGGAGAGCCCCGACGGTTCGGTCATCGGCAGGGTACAGGCCGGATTGGTGCAACTGGGATATATGAAGACCACTCCCACAGGAGTCCTCGATCAAGCCACAGGCCGGGCACTTGCAGCCTGGGCGCGCGACAGAGGTTGGGCTGCCCCCACCGTTCTTCGGCAAGCGCATGCCGATCACATCGAAAAGGAGGTCCAAGAACGCAACCTTGGCCCGGCAGCACGCACGATCGCCAATGCATTCGATATGGAGAGTGGTACCTCGCCGTCGGACACGTCATACGAGCGTCTGGCGGATGAAACGTCGCCCAAACCCGAAATGACGGTGCGCTGGCAGGAAATGCCGAACACCGATCTTCCGGGTGGAGATCTGCGCACCGGATTGACCGATCAGGCTCTGCGGGGAATTACCCAGGCTGAATGCGCAAAATTTTGCCTGACGACCGACCAGTGTACCGCCTATACCTTGAACCTGAATGGAAACATCTGCTTCCTGAAACGGGCTGACGGCCAGTTGACGCCGTTTCGGGGCGCCGTAACGGTCATGTTGGCCGAGCAGAAGCTCAGGCTAGCACCCCCTCCCACCCGCGGGCCCGAACCGACACTGTCCGACGAAGTCGGTTGGCGGCTGACGGACAGCATGCCCACCTACCACACCCGTATCCGTCAGAAGGCCCGTCCCGTCGGGCTCAGCTGTTCTGCAGAAGAGGAAAGTCTGAAAGATCTCTCAGCCGACATTGCTTGGAGCTTGCAGACAGGCCAGCCGCAGGCTGGGCGAGCCGTTTCCGTGGCATGGAGCGGAAACACACTGACTGAACGAATTCCCGCATGGCTCATCATTTCGTCCTCTGACAGGGTGCGTTTCTCCGGCATTGGTCATGTTGCCCTGGGACCCGAGGCGGCCAACCCATTCGGGATAAAGGCCGGTGCGGGCAAGACACGCGCGATGGTTTCGCTCGCGAGCCGAGGTGCGGGACATACAGGCAAAATCGGCATCGTGCCGCTCGAGGCAGGGACGAGCGAACTGACCATCGAACTGGTGGGCTACCTGCGCGGCTGCGAGAAGGAGATTTCGCTCAAGACCGAAACACTTTCGTTTGAGGTCTCGCCTGCGGCTGCCGAGATTGTGTTGGGCACGCCGGAAGGGCGCGCAAGTTTGACGCACCGGATCGATGTCAAGCGAGTTGCTCGTACGATCCTCCTGAGCGAACAGCGGTTCCTTCTCCTCGACGCGGCGACCGGCACAGAGATCATAGAGCGCGCGGGTTCGCATCTGCAGGTATCTCCGACACATCGTTTCATCGCCGTTGAGGAAGGGGGGAAGATCGACATTGTCGACATGGTCGACGGGAACACCACGACGCAGTTAGATCTTGGTGAGCTGTCCTGGGGTATCGGAGACAGCTTTGCGTTTACAACAACGTCTCCATGGGCCACGGTTAGCCTGGCCTCAACCTTCGGCAACGGGTTGCAGATCCTCGGCCAGATGACAGGCCCGTCCTGCTGCACTGCGTCTCCTGAATCAACCCGCGTGAGCATCGACCTCGAGAACTCGGTGTTCAGTATCCTGGGAAAGCTTGGCTATCGCATCGGTGCCCTCCAGAATCCGAACTATATGCTGCTCTCGGATGCTCAGGGCGGGTATAGCAGCGAAGGCGGAAGCGACGCCAATACCAACCTGCAGATGCTGCAATCAATAGGGACCCTAGCGCCCGTCACACTCGCTCTGGGATTCGATGTGCCCGGTGGCTTCGTCCAGACCGGCAAATGGGAAGACTGGAGCGAATCGAGCGACAACGGGCCGCGTGAAAAGCCCTTCAGCGACACCTTGTCAATATTCAGGCGGGTCGGTCTCTCAGCAAGCCCCGTGAACGGCCGATATGACGGGGTTCTTGCCTTGGGAGGCAACAGCCGACCCGTCGAGCAGATTTTTTCCGAGCAACTGGCGCGCATCGGAATCGAGGTCGCGCAAATGACAGACGGAGAACAGCTCCTCCGTCCCGAGAAAGATCGACCCCAGTCTCATTCCGCCTACGACACAGATGCGCGCCTGAAAGCCAGCGAAAAGGCGATGCTGAGGCTGCAAAAGGAGGCGAAAATGGCGGGATGGAAACCGTCTTGGTCGCTTCCCGAAGCGGATACTAGCGGCCTTCCCGACTGCGAACATATCGTTGTCGATGGCAAGTTGGAAAAAGGAAAGATCCTTGTCCCACGCGATGTCGTGGAGGTGTCGACAGTACGGACACCGAAGGGAACCGCATGGGTCGCCAGGTCAGACTGCGTGGCTGGTGCGACCTATGGCAGCCTGCGCGCCTATGCTGGTTATTATGTCATCGACCTTTCCCAACCTCCATCGGCAGGCGACAAGGCATTCCTGGTCGAGACCGGCTTCCTGTTCGAGAACGCGATCCACCAGTTCTGGTACGAAAATTCGTTCCACATCAAGGCTGATGACGATTTCATCCTCAGCGTCGCACCAGCGAAGGGCGCCATTGCCCTCGTCGATCGGGGGAAGAAAGAATTCGCCTGGATCGGCGGGGCTCTGCCAAATGGCGACCTTCTCCAGGATGCCTGGCTGACTGCCGACCGGCAGCATGTGCTACAACTCAACTCTGACGGCAATTTCTATGTCCATCCTCTCACAAAGAACGCAGAACCAGTGCTTTCAGGACGGATCGTGGACGACGAGATAGCGGTATGGACAAAAGACTTTCACTACGACGCGACGGCAGAGGCTGCCAGCATCATCGACTTGAAGTTTCCGGGGCACTACGCGCAATACAGCCTTGATCGCTTTGGACCTGCACGGCGGGTGGTCGGTCTCGCCCAGTTGACTTTGGCCGGGACCTCAATGAGCGTCGAGGAACAAGAGGTCGTCGCTCTTCCCCCGAGCCTGACCGGCACGATCATGTCGACCCCTTCGGGCTCGATCAAAGCTGATATTCAGTTCGACGATACCGAGGTGACGAGCATTGCCGTCTTCCAGGATGGACAGCTTTCACGCAGTTTTGCCCGTGACGAACTTGCATCCACGTTCGAATTCGAAAGGCTCAAGGATGCGAGGTGGATTTCGCTGGTCGCCACGACAAGAGAAGGCCTTTCGAGCCTGCCAGTGTCTATTGATCTGGGCCCGCCCAAAAACAGGCGTTCGGTCGGGCGCGTGCTCGCGATCGGCGTCAACACCTACGAGAATCCAAGCCTTCCATCGCTGAACTATGCCCTGAGGGATGCCGGACAGATCATTTCTGCCTTGACCAAGAAAGAGGGACCAAGCCCACCCTTCGAGCTCCTGCAAGGACCGAAGGATCGTGCGGCAACGCCGGAAGCGATCCTTTCTGCCGCTCTGGCACTGACCGCCGACCTTGAGAACGGTGATCATGCCGTGCTTTTCCTCGCTGGGCATGGGCTGCGGGATGCTAACGGACGCTTCTACTTCGCAACGTCCGGGACGGATCCTCAAAGGCTTGCAGAGACTGCATTGTCTTTCGAGGCGCTGCAGAGCGCGCTCAAGACATCGCGTGCATCCATCACCCTGTTGCTGGACGCATGTCACTCGGGTGCTGCTGGCGGGAATGCGAACGCGACAAACGACGAGCTTGCAAAGGGGTTCACGCAATTAGGTTCGAACGTGACGGTCGTTGCGGCTGCCAAGGGCAGGCAGGAATCGATTGCCCGCCGGGAGACCGGCGGGCTGTTTACCAACGCCGTTGTGAGGGTGATTGGCGAGGATCGCCACAACTACGACACGGACAGGAATGGCCGGATCGAGGCCTCAGAACTTTATCGCGGCGTGAAATCCATCGTCGTCGACGCGACCGACGGCACGCAGACTCCATGGATGACGAGAAGCAGAGTGGTGGGAGACTATGCAATTTTCTAGACGGACGAGACTCAGGCTCTCGGTGGCATTGGCATTTCTGATCATCCAGAACGGCGTGCGCGAGGTCGATGCAGCATGCTACGTTTGCGACGAGGTCGTAGAGCTCGACAACGCTCTTGCCGCGTGTTTCCTGAGAGACTTCAGCCGGTATCTCACTGAGGTTCGACAATCGAGCGACCAGTATTCCAGCGTCGATCTTTCGCATTGTGTGGGGACCGACGGCAGCGAAAATCGCGGCATCGTGAAAATGCCTGTGCTGGAGCCGGATGCGCAACCAAATCCGTCTGCGTCAGCTCCCCTCAGAACCGTCTACATCATGGACGAGAGAAGCCTGCTTTGCCTGCAAAAACTGGTGGTACCTTTATCGGGCAAGCTTTCGCCTGGAAAGCCGTTTGACCTCATCAAGGAATGCGCACCTTGAGCCTGAACACGTTTGCAAGGCGGACCGCACCAATCTGGAGCATGCTGTCCAGCATATTCACACTGGCCGGGATTGTCGGAGCGGGGTGGGCGATCTGGCAATACAACATCCAGAAGGAAGCAGACCGGCAGAAATACACGCTCGAACTGGTGGCCTTTTGGCAGGAGGAAGGCTACCGCAAAAGCTACGACGACCTCGCCAGCAACGTCCTTCTTTTCATGCAGGACGTACCGGGAGCCCAACTTGAGGCCGCAGCTAAAAACCCGGATCTCAAGATACGCCTGCAGGAGAATTTCGCGCGCCGCGTGGATGCGGACCCCGCCAATATAGGACGCGTGAGGGATGTGGTTTACTTCTTCAAATGGCTGGACATTTGTCTGAAAAAATCCATCTGCTCGCAAGACACAACCGCCGCATTCTTCGACGACACGGTGCATACATTTCTGGACAATTATGGGGTGTACATCAACAAGCGGAGCGTCTCTCTTCCAGCGGGACTGGATCTTCTAGAGGGCCTTTCCAAAGCACTCAATGTGAACAACGCCCCTTACCGTGAGTGAGTGACGCCGTTCCTGACCTGCTGGCGATACCGGTCGGCAAACCGAGGCTGTTCCTTGCCGACAAAGGCTATGACGGCGATTTCCTGCGCGAAGAACTGCTGATCCACCGGATCAGGCCAGTCATTCCGCCGAGGGCCAACCGGAAGAACCACCTCCCTGCGACTTCCGGGCATACAAGGATCGAAACCGCATCGAGCGGATGTTCAACCGCCTCAAGCAGTTCCGTCGCGTTGCGACCCGATACGAAAAGACCCGAAAATCCTTCTCGGCATTCCTCGCTCTGGCAGCCGCGAAGATATGGCTGCCATACCTTGTCAAAAGGACCTAAGGCGAATTTGCCTTGCATGATATTGCCTTCTCCGCCACTGAAGCATGCCCCCCGCGTGCGCCAGTCAGCTAGAACTGACTTTTGCGTAGCCAGCGCATTTGGCCTTTTAACAAATATGCGAGCTTCGGTCCGCCGCCCGACTTCAAAAAGAGCGACAGTCACTCCCTTCCCGGATATGCGAAGCGGGCCGGCAACAATTTCCGGCCCACTCTATTGTTTCAGTCTCGACAAATGTCGGCGGAGCTCTCCACGTGCTCAGGGTTGATCACGCCGCAGACAGGATCATCAGCCGCCGAAACCGAAGCCGACCGGCATGTCTTCCAGTGTAATGCCGAAGGTTTCCAGACTCTTCACGATCCATGTCTGGTTGTTGCCGATGCGCCGATTATATTCGGCCCAGGCGGATACGAAGCTCTTGAACGTTTCATCCGCACCGTAATTCAATGCGATGACGGATGGCGTCGACAGGATGGGCGTTGGAACCTTGACTACACCGACGGTCGGGGCCTTCTTGGAAATGACCAAGCCATTCAACATCGTGTTGACCAGCCCGTCTGCCTTGCCGGTCGTGACAGCAACGATCGCCTCGTCCCGCGTTTTGAAGCGCAGGATGTTGGCTTTGGGAAGATATTGCTGGGCGATCAGATCCTGCGCGGAACCGAGGTCGACGGCGAACGTGAACTTTGGATCATTGAGTTCGGTCCAAGTCTTGCCCGTCAACTCCTCCTTGGCGGATAAGAGCACGAAACTGTTGTAATAGGTCGGGTCGGAGAAGGAAACGGACATGGCGCGAACTGGCGTGGCAGTCACAGCAAAGGCCATGTCGACCTTGCCGCTCTGGACATCGAGGATGGCATTGGCCCAACTGGATTCCACCACTTCGAGCTTGACGTCGAGCGTCTTCGCGATGTCGTTTGCCATATCGATGACGAAGCCCTGCCATTCGCCGGTGCGAGGATCCTTATTGAAGTAGGGTGTTTCGTTGAGGATCGCGGGAATGCGCAGCACACCGCGGGCGCGGATCTCGTCGATGGTGCCGGCCGAGGCCGCCGTGCCGCCCAGCAGCGACAGCGCCATCGCTGCTGCGCCACAGATCTTAGAAAGCAGTTTCATGGTCTGGTTCTCCTTTGTTCCCCGGTATTCTTTGCTGTCCGTGTCCCGGCGCAACGAGCATCTCGTGCGCGGGCTTTGCCGGCCGAAAATCAGCCTATCCGCGAATTGAGCAGGAACAATGCTAGAGAGTCCGAGCCACTTATCGGCTTTTTTATATGTCGCAGTCAGAGAGGCGGTAGCGCGAGTTCACTGCTGCGCGGTGGATCAAGCACCGGACCGACCAGTTCGCGGCGGCAGTCCTCGAACAACTGTTGCACCATGGGATGCTTCTGCAGGAAGCCGGCATTGCCGAAATAGACGCGCACTTCCGGCAGGTTGCTTAGCTTGGTGCTGCGGATTGATACATCCTCCGGGCCAATGCACCAGGAGGGAATAATCGAGAAGCCGAGACCTTCCTCGACGCAGCGCTTAACGCTCGAACTTCCGGATGTGGATACCGCCGGCTGGACCACCGCCCCGTCTCGGCCAAGGAAGTCGACCGCCAGGTTGCGCAGCGTCTGGCCTGGCTCGTAGGTGATGAATGGACGGCCTTCCGCCCAGAGGGGAATGTCCTGCTGCTCGGGCGGCTCGCCCCAGGCTTGCGGATAGACCAGGCTCAACCTGTAGCTTCCGAGCAGCCGTTGCGGCACGACGGGGTCGCCGAAGTAGCGTTCCGAAATGCAGACGTCGAGACTGCCATTCTTGACCAGTTCGGCCAGAACGGTGTCGCGCTCGTAGACGGCAAATTCCATTTCGGGAAAAGCCTCGCGAAACCGGGAAAGCACCCTTGGGAACAGATAGAAGAAGATCGCCTGGGGCATGCCGACACGCAGCGATGACCGCTGGTTTTCGATCAGCTTGGTCAACCTCTCAAGCATGATGTCCAGTTCGGGATGGAGCAGGCTGTAGAGCGCACGTCCGCGTGGGGTGAGCGAGATGCGCTTTGCCCCCTGCTCGGAATCGATAAGCTTCCCCTGCAGGATCTGCTCTAGCCGCCGCACATGATTGGCGGCCGACTGGTAGCTCAGGTTGAGATCCCGCGCCGCTCCGGAAAACGAGCCGTGACGTGCTACCTGGTAGAAGGTCTGGATGAGTGTGAGGCTAATCTTGGCCATGAAGCGGGTCCCCCTCCTTCTTTGTTAAGGGGTCGGTACTTTCCAGCGGATACAAATTTCGTGAACAAGCAAGGCCGTCATCTTGTATCGACGGTCAAGCCCTGCCGACGCCAATATTGGTCGACAACCAACAAGGCCGGCTCGAAATCATGCAATCCCGTCCCCTATCCAGCGCCATTGTCGTCGGTTCCGGCATCGTCGGGGCCGCAACAGCCTATTTCCTGGCGAGGCGTGGTATCGCCGTCCGGCTGATCGACGCGTCGGCTCCAGCGGCGGAAGCCACCGGGGCTGCCGACGGTGCCGTCTCGGTGGCCAGCAAGCGGCCGGGTCCGATGATGGCCGCGGCGCTCAAGGGGGTCAAACTCTACAGGGAACTGGCTGACGAAGGACTGTTTGCCGGCGCTTTCAAGCGCCGTTCGACCTTCATCGTTGCGGCATCAGACGAGGAATGCGCGGTGCTGGACGCCCATTCGGTAGCTCTTGCCAGTGCCGGTGTCCGGGTGGAGAGGCTGGGCGAAGGCGACCTGCGCCAGAACTTCCCTGCCCTCTCGCCACAAGCGAAGATGGCGGTCGAGGTACACGGCGAGGGCCATGCGATCGGCTACCAGATTGTCCACCGGCTGTTGACCGCATCCGGCATTACCGTAGACCGCGATACGCGGGTCGAAGCTCTTCTGTTGGAAGAAGGTGGGCGGCGCATTACTGGTATCGCAACCAACCGCGGCTCGCTCTCAGCCGATGTGGTCGTGATCGCCGCCGGCAATGGATCGGCCCGACTTCTCGGTCTTACCGGCGTGCTCACGCCGCGAAAGGGTCAATTGCTGGTGACCGAAAGGGCACCGATGCTCAACGCGTCCATGCGCGGCGCGATCATGTCGGGACGCTACCTGCTCAGCAAGGGAAGTCAGAAGGCCGGGCATGCGCCGCCGCCGCGTGGGCTGGGCCTTGTGATCGACCCGCTCCTCACAGGCCAGTTCCTGATCGGCGGCACACGCGAGGATTTCGGCAGTCGGGAGACCAACGACATCGATGCGGTGTCGCGCATTCTAAGCGATGCCGTTGCACTCGTACCCGGCCTAGCCGGCGTCAGGCTGCTGAGGAGCTTCGCCGGGGTTCGCACGGCCGTTATCGATGGCCTGCCCTTGGTCGGGCGGATCGCTGGCCTGGAGAACGGCTATGTGGCGACCGGCTTCGAGGGCGACGGCATCTGCCTTGGCCCCGTCACCGGAAAGTCAATCGTCCAGATGCTCTGCGGCGAGGAGCCTGATCTCGATCTTTCATGCTTCGCGCCGGCCCGGTTCGCAAACCAGGGAGCGGCCGCATGACCGGGCAGACCTTCGACTGGATGGGACGTCGCATATCCTTCCGCGTGGGAGAGAGTATTGCGGCCGCACTCGACGCCGCCGGCATCCGCACCTTCGGACCCGACACGCTCGGCCAGGAGACGCGCTATTTCTGCGGCATCGGCGCCTGCCAGTGCTGTCTCGTGCGGGTCGACGGCATCGTCCGCGAAGCCTGCATCACGCCAGCTAAAGCAGGAATGCAAGCCGAAACCCTGGAGGCACACCATGACTGAGCCCGATGTGGTTGTCATCGGCGGCGGTCCGGCTGGACTTGCGGCGGCGATTGAAGTGGCTCGCTCCGGTTACAGGGCCGAAGTCGTCGAACAGCGCGAAAGCCTTGGTGGCGCTATCCATCGCCAGCCGATCGAGGGTGTCGTCCCCATCAGCCAGGCCGCCGGGCCAAAGGCCCGCTGGCTGGCACTTGCGGACGCTTTTTCAGCGGCGCGCATCCCGGTGCGTCACGCTTCGGTTTTCCTCGGCGTCGACGGCGACGGACTGGTGCTGATCGAGAACCGCCGGACCGGCCTGATCGAGCAATTGCGCCCCAAGGCTGTGATCCTCGCTACGGGCGCCGTCGAAAAGGTATATCCGCGGCCCGGCTGGCAGATAGCCGGGGTCTCAACGGCCGGCGCACTGCAGGTGATGATGAAGGAAACCGGGCGGGTGCCGCAAGGTCGCATCCTGCTTGCGGGTAGTGGCCCGCTGTTGATCGCGGTCGCGGCGCAGATGACACGGCTCGGCAATCCGCCGGTTGCGCTCGTCGAGGCGGGTGATCCCCTGCGGCGGATGGGACCGGGATTTGCCATGCTCGGCCATGTCGCCCTGCTGCGCGAGGCAGTCGGCTACCTTTCTGACGTGTATCTCCGCCGCATCGTCTGGATGCGCGGCACACAGTTGGTCGCGATCGATCGGCATGGCGAGAACCTTCAGGCGGTATTGCAACGGCGCGATGGCAGTCAACATCAAATCACAGTGGACCGGATCGGACTGCATGACGGCATTCGCCCGAACGATTTCGGCCTGCCGACAGAGAAGACAGACACGACGTCAGGACCTTTGATCGTCAGGGCCGGGGATTGCCGCGAGGCGCTCGGTGCCTTCGCCGCAGAGGTGGACGGACGGCACGCGGGCCGCAGCGTCGCGGACCTTTTGTCGGGCAACCGCGACGGCGCAGAGCTTGGCCGAGAAATCAAACGCGCCCGCATGGCGCAAGCGACCCTGGCGGCTCTCTTTGCGCCGATCCACGGCGTACCACAGCTTTCATCCCTGCCGGACGAAACCCTCCTTTGCCGCTGCGAAGGAAAGACCGTCGGCGACTTACGGCGGCTCTGCAACCAGCCGGATCGGTTGAGCGGCCGAGAGGTCAAGCACAATGGCCGCTTTGCCATGGGCGCCTGCCAGGGGCGTTTCTGCGCCGCCAATACGGCCGCGCTGATGGCCGAATTGAAACCAGGCAAGCCCGGGCCGTCGCCCGAGGACCTGACCGGTCGCCGCTGGCCGGTGCGTCCCGTTTCCATCGCAGCGCTGACCGGCGCCATCCCCACAAACACAGAAAACAAATGACGAGGTTTACCGACATGACGCAAGCCCAGCGCCTGGCTCTTGATACACCCAATGCGATCCTGGTCCGCAATCCCTTTGACGGTTCCCCGGTCGGCGAAATTGCCGTGAGCTCGACCGCCGAGATCACCGCCGCCGTCATCCGCGCCAAGGCGGCTCAGTGGGAATTCCGCCGATCGACACCGGCGGTCCGCCGCGCCTTGCTGAACGCGCTCGCAGCAGAGATTGCCGCAGACGCCGAAAGCCTGGCGCGCATCATCTCCAGCGAGATGGGCAAGACGATTCGAGAGGCGCGCAACGAGGTGCGCCGCGCCCAGAACACACTGAAGCTCTCCGGCGATGCCGGCACCTTCCTCGACGGCGAAGCGTTGCACTGCGCGATCGTCGAGGGTGGCGCGGACCGGCTGGCGACGATAACCTACGAACCCGTCGGCGTGGTGGGAGCGATCACACCCTTCAACTATCCGCTCAACCTGCTTTGCCATAAGCTCGGGCCTGCGATTGCCGCAGGCAATGCCGTGGTTGCGAAACCGTCTCCCAAGGCACCGCTTGCCGCAGCACGTTTGCGCGAACTGGCGCTGAAAGCCGGCTGGCCGGCCGACCTGTTCCAGATCGTGCACGGCGCGGCAGATGCTGCCCTGTCGCTGGCCCGCTCGCCGATCGACCTTCTGTCGTTCACCGGCGGGCCAGGTGCGGGCCTTGCTCTCAAGAATGCCAGCGGGCTCATTCGCTGCCTGATGGAGCTGGGCGGCAACGATCCGCTGTTCGTGCTTCCCGACGCAGACCTGGACAAGGCCGTAGCGACCACCATCGGCCACCGCTTCGAGATCGCCGGACAGAGCTGTGCGGCGGTCAAGAAGCTCTACCTGCATCGGGACATCGAGAAGGTCTTCACCGAGAAGCTTCTCGCCGCCGTCGACGCCGTCGAGTTCGGCGATCCATCGAGCGACGACACCGACATGGGTACGGTCATCGATCTTGATGCGGCCGAGGCCGTGGCCGCGCGCGTCAATGCCAGCATTTCAGGCCATGGCGGCAAGCTGCTGACCGGCGGCACCCATGACGGCACGGTCTTTGCCCCGACCGTCATCTCAGAGGTTGCCGTCGACGCGCCTGTCATCGCCGACGAGACCTTCGGCCCAATCATAGCAATCCGCAGTTTCACGGACCCAAGGACGGCGATCGCCGAGGTCAATGCCGGTGCCTACGGCTTGCAGGCCGGCGTGTTCACCAATGACCATGCACTGATCAAGACATTCTCGCGCGACCTGATCGTCGGCGGCGTGATGATCAACGAAGGCCCGGATTTCCGCGCCGAACACGTGCCCTTCGGTGGCGTCAAGCGCTCCGGCCTCGGCCGCGAGGGTGTTCGCATCGCGCTACGGGAAATGTCGGAGACCAAAGTCGTGATCGACTGAGGAGAGTGGTCATGCGTGTCGCCATCATGGGAGCATCGGGCAGGGTCGGAACCCGGCTGGTCGAATTGATCCTCGCCAATCCGGGATTGGAACTGGCGGCGGCACTGGTGTCGCCCGGATCGCGCCTTGTCGGTACCCCGGTCGCCGGCGGCAGCATTGAATACCGCCCGGCCGATGCGGCGATGAAGAGCCATTGCGACGTGATGATCGATTTTTCTACCCCGGCCGCAAGCCTCGCCTTGCAGGAAGAAATCGGCACCACGGCAATCCCGATGGTGATCGGCACCACGGGTTTCACACCTGAGGAGGATAAGCGGCTGACTGTGTCTTGTGCCCATCGCCCGATGCTGGTCAGCGCCAACTTTGCCCATGGCTTCGAAGCCTTTCGATTGGCGGCATTGGACTTCGCCCGGCGCATGCCGGACGCCGAGGCGATCATCGGCGAGACCTACCATGCCCGCAAAAAGGCAGAACCGTCCGGTACCTCACGCCAGCTGGCACGCCAGGTGTTCGAAGCACGAAGCCGGGTCATGGGCTTTGCCGCGCCGGAACCGGCGATCGTCGTCAGCCGCGAGGGAGACACGGCCGGCATGAACGAGATCCGGTTCGACATGGGCTCGGCCAAGGGCGTGTTCACCTACCGCGTGCACACACTCGCAGCCTATGCCGAAGGAGCGCTCACTGCCGCGCAATGGCTGATTTCCCGACCTCGTCCTGCAGGCCGCTACTGCCTGGCGGACAGCCTAAACGATTGATGATACTAGAGAGGAACATGACAATGCAGGATCTTCACAAATGCTTCAACGGCGTATTCACCGCCCTCATCACGCCTTTCAAGGACGGGGTCGTCGATACGGCCGCCTATGACGCGCTGGTTGAACGCCAGATCGAAGCCGGTGTAGCAGGCCTCGTTCCGGTCGGCACGACCGGTGAGGCGGCGACGCTTTCCGACGAGGAGGCCGATGCGCTGATCGCCCGCACTGTGACGCTGGCAGGCGGACGCGCCCTGGTAATGGCCGGCGCCGGCGCCAACGACACGAAAAAGACAATCGACAAGGTGAGACGGGCAGAACAGGCCGGCGCAGACGCCGTACTGATCGTCACGCCCTACTACAACAAGCCAACCCAGGCGGGCCTCGCCGCGCACTACGGCGCAGCAGCTGAGGCGACATCGCTGCCAGTCATGCTTTATTCGGTCCCCGGGCGCTGCGGCGTGGAAATCGCGTCGGAGACCTGCGCACAGCTGCTCGAGCGCCACGACAACATCATCGCAATCAAGGAAGCCGGTGGATCAGCCGGCCGCGTTACCCAGTTGCGTGCCGCCTGCGGCGAACGCCTGATTATCCATTCCGGCGATGACGGACTTACCCTGCCCTTCCTGTCGCTCGGCGCTGTCGGCGTCACCAGTGTCGTAGCCAATGTCGCGCCGCGCGAGATGGTGCAACTGGTGGAAGCCTGGAAGGCCGGCGATACGGCTCGGGCGCTTGCACTGCATGAACTGATCGCAGAGCTCACCGACGGTATGTTCATCGAATCCAATCCTGGACCGGTCAAGGCGGCGCTGGCGCTCTCCAACCTCGCAGGACCGGAAATGCGCCTGCCTATGGTGCAGGTATCGGCGGCCAACCGCGAACGGATCGCCGGCATTCTCAGCCGCTTCAGCTCAGCCTCGTCCGCCTTCCAAGAAATGCGGTAAGCGGCGGCATCAGCTTTGCATTGTCCGTGGCGAACGGACGTAGGACTATCCATCGTCGGCCTTCGGCCTCGTTCGGCGGCCGACGCAAGACTAGGGGAACAAGAATGACAAACAGGACTGACGAAGACCGGTGTCCCCGGAGCAGGCATCACCCATCCAGCCGGGCGACCATGCTCGCAGGAGGTGGGCGATGAGCTACAGCTGGGACTTCCATTCCGTATGGCAATACTGGGACCTCTTTCTGTGGGGTCTGTGGATCACCGTGGTATACACCTTCGGCTCGATCTTCTTCGGCGTTCTGATCGGCTTTCTCACCTGCGCTGCAAGGCTTTCCGGCTGGCGGATCCTGTCCGGTATCGTCCGGGTCTACCAGGAAATCTTCCGCTGTACGCCGCTCCTCGTACAACTGCTTTGGTTCTATTATGCCTTTCCGCTGCTGGTCGGTGGCTCGATCGATAACCGTCTCGCGGCCATGCTGACGCTCTCGCTCTATGTCGGCGCCTTTTACGCGGAGATCTTCCGCGGCGGGATCGTTTCGATCGACAGGGGACAGCGTGAAGCCGCCGCGGCCATCGGCATGAGTCCGTGGCAGTCGATGTATCGCATCATCCTGCCGCAGGCGATGAAGCGGGTGCTGCCATCGTTCATCAACCAGTCGGTCATCCAGTTCAAGAATACCTCTCTGGTTTCCGTCATATCGGTCGCAGATCTCGCCTACATGGCGGCGGTGGTGAATGGGCAGACGTACCGGCCGCTCGAATCCTACACTCTCATGGCCGGCCTTTACATCGCGATGCTGCTGCCGCTCACCCAAGCCGCAGACTGGATCGAACGACGTCTCAGAGTCAGCGACTAAACGGAACGGATGCACGGACATGACACAGAACTCCAAGACAAACCCACCCGTCATCGAGGCGCTGGATCTGCGCAAGAGCTACGGTACACTGGAAGTCCTCAAGGGGCTTAACCTCAGCCTGGAACGCGGTGAAGTGGTCGCGCTGATCGGTCCATCGGGATCGGGCAAGTCCACCTTCATCCGCTGCCTCAATATGATGGAAATCCCCACCGGCGGCACAATCCGCTTTCGCCAGAAAGCTGTCGGCGACCGGTTTCGTGACAGGGGCGAGGACATTGGGATTGGAACGCTGCGTCGACATGTTGGCATGGTATTCCAGCATTTCAATCTCTTCCCCCATAAGACTGTGCTGCAGAACGTGACAGAAGGTCCAATCATCGTCTGCGGTCGCCCGAAACGGGAGGCTGAGGAACTGGCCATGGATCTGCTCGCGCAGGTCGGCCTCGCCGAAAAACACGCTGCCTATCCGAACCATTTGTCCGGCGGGCAGAAGCAGCGTGTGGCGATTGCCAGAGCTCTGGCGATGGAACCAGAAGTGCTCCTACTGGACGAGGTGACGAGTGCACTCGACCCAGAGCTCGTGGGCGAGGTTCTGAGCGTCATTCGGGGACTTGCCGACAAGGGTATGACGATGGCGATCGTCACGCACGAAATGGCATTCGCTGCAGACGTTGCAAGCCGTATCCTTTTTCTCGATCAGGGCGTCATCGCCGAAACAGGTACCGCGGAAGACGTGATCCTCAATCCGCAAAATCCGCGGCTCCAAGGTTTCGTCACACGCTTTAAGAGCTGAGAACCATGATGACGCCACTGAAAGTGACAATATTCGGCGCCGGCCGTATCGGTACGGCACTGGCCATCACATTGGCAGGGAACCCGGCCTTCCGTGTCGATGTCATCGATCGCTCTGAAGAGGCGCTTGATGGGCTTCGTGCCATGAAAATCGATGTTGCGTTGCGCCGGTTCCGTCACAACGACGAATTGCGCGCGATGCTATCCGGGCGCGATGTCGCCGTCGCGGCTGTCCCGGAAAGCGCCTTGAAGGCCGTCGCGAATGCGGCCGCGCAGGCAGATGTGCACTACCTGGACTTCACTGGTGCTCGACCCGAAACACAAGCCATTCTCCAAGCGCTCTCCACCCGTCGTGCGATTTTCAACGGATGCGGTGTTTCGCCGGGTCTGGTCGGGAACATCGCCTGGGGTCTTATGGAAAGAGGTTCGGCGATCACGGATTTGGTCATTCGTGTCGGCGCCGTTCCCCGTTGTCCCACAAATCGTCTTGGCTACGGCCAGATCTGGAATGTCGACGGTCTTATAGATGAGTATACGCGGCCGACTGCCGCGATACGCGACGGAAAGGCCGTCACCTTGTCACCGCTCGAAGATTACCGGACTCTGAGCATCGATGGCGTCGCCTATGAAGAATTCATCACCGCAGGCGGAATTGAGGACCTCTCGATCTTTTCCGAGTTCTCGCCCGGTAACATCACAGTCAAAACGATCCGCTATCCTGGCCACCTCGACTACATGCGCTTCCTCCTTGACGATCTCGGACTTCGCAACCGCCGGGACATGATGCGATCGCTGCTTTGCAATGGCCTCCCGATCATCGATGACGACATTCTGCTGGTGATGGTCACTGCGCGTGGCAGTCGTGGTCGTCAGCCGACAGAATGCACGGTCTGTCATCGCTTTTCGCCGGATAAGAAAAACGGCGCTTTCAACGCCCTGACGTCGGTTGCCACTGGCTATGCAGCCACCTTGCTCACCTTGTTGCAACGGGAAGACATCGCGTCGTCAGGCTTCATCGAACACCACCGCATAGGCACACAAGTGCTTTTGGACAGTGCATTTCTGAAACCGCTTCTAAATCACCACTGATAATGGTTCTTCAAACAAAGGCCCCAACCACTTGCGCTGTAGTTGAGCTGGCCCCAATAGGCTGACCAGGGTCGCCCCTTCAGGCAGCCGGGCTAATCCCGCCATCATTGAGCACATTTTATCGCGCCTAGCCGTCGGAAAAATTGTCCGTACCGACCTATGTCTATGCCCGCCGGCTCTTTTTTTGAGCCAGCAAGACCAGGCCTGCGATGACGACCGTTCCAACGATGAACAGGAACGCAGCAGCAGCGATGGCGGGACTGATGTTTTCCCTGATCGTCGAGAACATCTGGCGGGCAACCGTCCGCTGGTTTGGTCCTGCGACGAACAGTGTTAGAACGACTTCATCCAACGATGTGGCGAATGCGAAAACTGCACCCGATACGATGCCGGGCATGGCCAACGGCAGTGTCACCTGCCGCAAGACGACGGTCGGAGAAGCGCCGAGACTTGCCGCAGCGTTTTCCAGGCGCCGGTCAATTCCCTGTAGTGCAGCGGTAACGTTCACCAGCACGAATGGGATCGCAATCACTGTATGTGCGATGATGACACCCAGATAGGTGTTGGCGAGACCATACTGGGCGAACATCAGTTGCATACCGACCCCGAGCACCACCGCCGGGACGACCATCGGCAACAGGAATACAGTTCGAACCAGGCTGAACACGAGCGAGACGGAATTGCCGCGCAATCCCAGAGCAGCAACCGTACCAAGAATGGTTGCAAGCACTGTGGTTCCAGTTCCAATCAACAGGCTGTTGATGATCGACCGACGCCAGGCGTTGGCGGTGAACAGCTCGCGGAACCAGCGGAATGAATAGTCCGGGATCGGGTAGTTCAGGAAGACACTGTCTGTGAAAGCCAGCGGAAGGATCGCGAACAGCGGAGCCATGAGAAAGATGACGACTGCTGTTCCAAACACTGCCTTGCTGATGGGAAGCGTTCTCATGGGCGCGCCTCCTCAGAGGAGAGGCGAAGGTAAACGACATAGAGCATCATGGTGGCGGCCAGAAGGACGATCCCGAGAGCTCCGGCCATACCCCAATTTGCGGCCCCGGTCGCATAGTAGGCGATGACGGAGCTGATCATCTGGTCTTTGGCGCCACCAATGAGTGCAGGCGTGATGTAGTAGCCGAGGGCGCTCATGAAGACGAGCAACGCTCCGGAGACGACACCGCGAAGGCTCAGCGGAAGCAGTACCAGAAGGAACGCCCTGATCGGCGGTGCGCCGAGCGAAGCAGCAGCAGGCATCAGATTTTTCGGAATGCCGATGAGGACACTAAAGATCGGCAGTACCATGAACGGAAGCAACACATGGGTCATGGCAATCACCACGCCGAGCCGATTGAAGATCAGGGGCACGGGACCATCGGTCAAACCAAGCGTCTGCAGCGTCAGGTTGATCAGGCCATTGTCCTGCAGAATGATGTACCACGCAGCGGTGCGGACCAGGAGCGATGTCCAGAGTGGGAGAAGCACGGCTCCCAGAAGCAGTTGGCGCTTCCAACCCGTCGTTGACGCGGCAACCATCGCAAACGGAAGACCGATAGCGATACAGCACAGGGTCACCACGCCTGCCATGATCATGGTGCGAATGAGCGTGGTACGGTTGGCCGAAGTCCCTTCAGGCGCGTTGACGATGTGGCCGCCCGCATCGCGCTCCAGATCAACCGCCGCCAAGAGATTTCTGTCCGTGAGAGAGGCACCGGCCGCATCCTGGATCGCTATCCAGAAAGCGGGATCGCTCCACCGCTTATCGACCGATACCAGATCGGCAAGCTCCGGGCTTTCCGCAACGGCACTACGCGTCTTCGTCATCAACGTGCGGAAACCGGACTTCGCACTGTTCAAGCGGCGCACCAAATCACCGAAAAGCTGGTCATCGGTGATATTCCGGATATCGCTCGCGAAAGCCTCTTGTGCTTCAGCCGGCGGGATGCTTGCGCGATCCCAATCCTGCAATGCCGCCGACACCGTCGGGAGAGCGCTCGCCGCGACCGGATCGGAGACCGCTGTCTTCATCATCGTGACAAGTGGAGCCAGGAAAAAGAAAACGAGGAAAATTGCGAGTGGCGCGATCAGCGCGAAGGACTTGACGCGTTTGGTGAGCCACATATTCTGGGTCATGCAACGATCCAGCATTGTTCGGGGCTGAACGACGCAACGATCTCCTGCCCTACTTCCGGAGCCATTGCCTTGCGCGTGGCCCTGACCACAAACGAGCGACTTCCGCCATCCACGCGAACTTGAAGGTGATCACCGTGGTACACGATGTCGGTGACCCTTACCTTCAGTTCGTTCTGCCCCTCTCCGGAAGGACCAAGCTCGATCCGTTCTGGTCGGACAGACACTTTTACGTGCTTTCCCGGCTGCTGGCCGTTGACGGAGGCGACCCTTATCGCCTGACCGCCATCCAGCGTGACGTTCAGCATACCGCCGGAAAATGAGGTCACCTTGCCGCCAAGCAAATTGGTCTCGCCGATAAATTCAGCGACAAACTGTGTCTTGGGACGATCATAAATTTCGGACGGGCCGCCGATCTGCTCGATCTTGCCGTGATTGAAGATGGCAATCCGGTCGGACATCGTCAGGGCTTCGGTCTGGTCATGAGTGACGAAAACGATGGTAAGACCCAGGCGATGATGGAGGTCTCGGATGTCCATCTGCATCTGCTCGCGTAGCTTCTTGTCAAGAGCACCCAGCGGCTCGTCCATCAGGACGACTTCCGGTTCGAAGACAAGGGCGCGAGCCAAGGCAACACGCTGCTGCTGCCCACCGGACAACTGGATTGGCCGGCGCTCATGGAAAGCGCCGAGTTGAACCATATCGAGAGCCTTCGTCACCCGCTCAACAATTTCGCTCCTGGAAGCGCCGCGCATCTTGAGCGGAAACGCGACGTTGTCCACGACGGACATATGGGGAAACAGTGCGTAGTTCTGGAATACCACACCCATGTTCCGTTTATGGGGCGGCAACGCGTCCACGCGCTTGCCACCGACCGAAATTGCACCACTGGTGGGGCTTTCAAAGCCTGCCAGCATCATCAGAAGTGTCGTTTTGCCGGACCCGGACGGGCCCAACATGCTGACGAACTCCCCCTTGGCAATGGACAGGTCAAGATTGTCGACGACGGTCATGATGCCGAACGCCTTGCTGACCTTGTCGAAATGTATAAACGCGTCGCTCATCATGACCTACGTTCGTTTGAATGGCGCAACCTACACACATCCGGGGGATGTTCCGTTGCCCAAGATGGGCAACGGATATCGGGCGTGAAAGGACCGGTGCTTACTGAGCGAGCCAGGCGTTGAAGCGCTGCGTCAGCTCTTCCGAATTGTCGGTCCAGAAGTCAACATCGAGCGCGGTAGCACCGCTGATGTTCTCGTCGGTGGTCGGAAGTTCTTTCTGGAACTGTTCCGGCACCAGCTTCGTCGCGCCGAGGTTCGGGAGGCCGTAGGCAATGAACTCCGGCAGCTTAGCCTGGTTTTCAGCCTTGCTGGCGTAAGCGATGAAGTCCATGGCCGCGTCCTTGTTCGGGCTATCCTTCAGGACGACCCAGCTGTCGATCGCATAGACACTACCCGGGAAAACGAAGGCAAACTTCTTGCCCTCGGTGCGGTTGATACCGCTGATACGGCCGTTGTAGGCAGAGGTCATGACAACCTGGCCAGAAGAGAGTAGCTGCAGTGGCTGTGCACCCGCATCCCACCAGATGATATCAGCCTTCAGCTCGTCGAGCTTCTTGAAGGCACGATCCACGCCGCCCTCACTGCTCAGAACGTCATACACCTCGCCGACGGGAACGCCGTCAGCCATCAAGGCAAATTCGAGAGCGTATTTCGGTCCCTTGCGAAGGCCACGCTTGCCAGGAAACGTCTTGGTGTCCCAGAAGTCGGCCCATGTCTTCGGGCCTTCGGCCAGTTTTTCGCCGTCATAGGACAGGCCCGTGGACCAGACGATGTTGCCAATGCCGCATTCACTCACGGCAGCCGGGAGATAGGCATCCTTGCCGCCGAGCTTGTCCCAATCCAGCTTTTCGTAGATGCCGTCAGCGCAGCCGAGAGCCAGCTCTTCTGCCTCGACTTCCACAACATCCCAGTTCGGGACGCCGGCCTTCACCTTCGCCTGAAGAACACCATAGCCACCATCCCAGCTCTCATCCAGAACGGGCTTGTTGGTTTCAGCCGCGAAAGGTTCAAAGAAGATTTTTCGCTGTGCGTCCTGGAAATTTCCTCCCCAGGACACAACTGTCAGATCACGTGCCTGCGCACTGAAGCCGCCCGCCATCAGGACGGTGGATGCAATGATCGTCGCTTTAAAGATATTCATCGGATGCTCCCCTTGTGTGTTGTCAACCGACCGTTAGGAAAGCACGTTTCGAAACTTTGGGAAGCGGTGTTAACCGGCATGGTCACTATACTCACCAGTGGTGATCGGCTGCATGCCCTCAATAGGTGGGCGGGGTGATTGCACTCAAAATTTCGCTTTGCCCGTCGTGGACGTTGCGGAAGCGATGTGGCAGTCGGCTATCAAAATAATAGCCGTCTCCAGGTTTCAGAACTTTCTTTTGGTTGCCGACGGTGATCTCAACCAAACCGGAAAGCACCATGCCAGCCTCCTGAGCCGCATGGGAGAACTCTTCCCCGGTGTCTGCGCCGGGAGCGTAGCGCTCATGCAACATCAAGAGTTGTCGATTCGGGTGATCGAGCCCGACCACGCGGTAGGAGATTGTGTCAACCTTTCCAATCTCAACAAGATCTCCTGCGGCATAAAAAGGAGAATACGGAAGGCTCGACTGCAGGTCGGAAAAGAATCCAGGGAGAGTTGTTCCCAACGCGTCCAGGACCGCTCCAAGCGTGTCGACGGATGGACTCATCTTGTCGCGCTCCATTAGTGAAATCGTAGAATGCGATATGCCAGAGCGAGCTGCCAACTCTCGAACACCCAGATCCCGACGTCGGCGAAGTTCGCGAAGCTTGCTCCCAATCTTTGGCATCGGTCAGTTCCCCCAATTAATCTCGTCGCCTGACAATGGCACCGGAAATTGCACCGGCATACCTGACGCTGCAGAACACCAGTCCCGATGGTGAATATAATGAACAGGTGGTTTGTGGGCAATTGCCCGCCAGCGCCCGTTGGAAGATGCTGCCCCCTGATCATCCCACATAGGAGGTTTTGATGACGTCGCGTCTCGATGCGCTGAAAGGCAAGTTTATCCAGATCAAGGAACCGACCCGGGACGCCGTCTCCGATACGGCTCCGGTCGAAAAGACCGTAAAGGACATCATTGCGAATGTCCGTCAGCGTGGCGATGCCGCAGTCCGCGAATATTCCATCGCGTTTGACAAGGCCGACGTTTCGGACTTCGAGGTTACCAAGGAAGAGAAGCTCAAGGCGGTTGCCGATCTCGACCCGCAAACCCGTAAAGACACCGAGTTTGCCATCGCGAACGTACGCCGTTTCGCTGAAGCGCAGCTGGGCACGATCCTTCCGCTGGAAATTGAGGCTCTCCCGGGCCTGCACCTTGGCCACCGCGTCATCCCGATCGAAATCGTCGGATGTTATGTCCCGGGTGGTCGCTACCCCCTCCTATCGGCACCGGTCATGACGATTGTCCCGGCCAAGGTCGCGGGATGTGACCAGGTCATTGCCTGCCTTCCGCCGAATGCTCACCCTGCGATGATCGCAGGCTGCCACCTTGCAGGCGCAGACCGCATCTTCCGCGTCGGTGGCGCCCAGGCCATTGCTGCCATGGCCTACGGCACCGAAACCATTCCTGCAGTCGATAAGATCGTCGGTCCGGGCAATGCTTTTGTCAACGAAGCCAAGCGCCAGGTCTTCGGGCAGGTCGGCATCGACCAGTTGGCAGGGCCGAGCGAAATCTTTATCGTTGCCGACGAAACTGCAAACCCGGCCACTGTTGCCACGGACATGTTGGCCCAGGCCGAACATGACGTCCGTACCCGCGTTGGACTTGTCACGACCGACCGCAAGCTTGCTGAAGACACCATCAAGGAAGTCGAAAAGCAGCTTGAGACGCTTTCAACTGCCGCTGTCGCTGGTGTCGCATGGAAGGATTACGGCGAAGTCACTGTCGTCGAAGATGAAGCGACCATGATCGCCTATTCGGATTTCATCGCAACAGAGCATCTGCAGGTCCACACGCGAGACCCGCATGCAACGGCGAAAAAACTGCGCAACTACGGCTCGATCTTCATCGGTGAACTGGCAAGCGTTGTTTACTCGGACAAGTGCTGCGGCACGAACCACACCCTGCCAACGATGGCAGCCGGTCGGTATACGGGGGGCCTTTGGGTGGGCTCCTATGTCAAGATCGCCACGCACCAGTGGCTGGACGAGCGCGGTGTCGCAGCAGTCGGTCCGGCCGCTGTTCGTCAGAGCGCCACTGAACAGCTGGAAGGCCACCGCCGCGCAGCAGCCCTGCGTTTGCGACCGGAGCAACTCGCCGCGGAGTAATCGATCGTCTCAAGTAAATCATCACGGTGCATAGTCGCCGAGATGACTACACTGGCCCCCGATAGCTGGACATCCAGCCTCGGGGGCCAGCCTCGGGGGTTTTTATGTCCACATGCAGCCCATGGTTCGAACAGTGCCTCGCGGGCTACTGACAATTTTACGGGCGCCGTTCAAGGCAAGATCGAAGCTTTTCGGCCGGGGCTGCCCTCGCGGCGGAAAACATGCCTCTAGCGCGATTGCAAGACGGCGCATGAGCAGCCGGACCTAGGCCTGCTGCTGGTCACGAAAAGGCATCAACGTCCTCCGGCGCGTTTATCAGAGAGACCGGATCGATCCTGCCTCCTGGGGCAAGTATGCGTTTGCCCTTGCCCAGATCGATAGCATGCTTATCCAGACGCTTGAGCAAGCATGACGGTGACGATCCGCCAAGAGGAGCAAAGGCGGATCGTCAATCGCAAGGGATGGTAGCCGGATGACCGAGACGCACGCGAGGTTCATCACGGCCGGATCGGCAAGATGCATCCGTCGCCAGAAGCACATCACTCGGCAGTCTGCCCAACTTTAATCCGGGTCTTCAGGCGGAGACTGCTCGACACCGAAGTGATGACGAGAAGTCCAGAATCCGAATTCGGTGAACCCGACCCCTCTCGGATCTGCCACGTTCCTTTCCCCCATGACCCGAACTCAATCCATGAAACATGGAGGAACATTCCAGTCAGAGGTTTGTTATCTGGCGACCAACACTGCATGGAAAATGGAGAGAAATATGGGACGCGGCATTCTTCTTTGGCTCTTGGGGATTCCACTCCCCATCGTAATCCTTCTTGTGCTCTTCCTCCGCTGAGGTGATTAAAATGGCAACATATCGTTCGGGCACTTCAGACATCGGTATCGAATCCACTTCCCCTGCTCTGGCATGGGGTCCTGTGATCGGCGGCGCGGTCGCAGCCTCGGCAACCACAATGCTGCTCTTGCTGTTGGGCGCGGGCGTGGGCTTCACCATGGTCTCGCCATGGGCTGGTGAAAGCGCCTCCTTCACCGCAGTCAGCGTCACCGCTGCAATCTGGTTCGTCGTTGTCCAGTGGCTGTCTTCGGCACTCGGCGGCTATCTGACCGGACGGCTTCGCACCAAATGGGTCGGCATCCACACGGATGAGGTTTTCTTCCGTGATACCGCCCACGGCTTCATGAGCTGGGCTCTGGCCACAGTCGTGGTCGCGGGTCTTGCGGGTTCCGCATTTACGTCGCTGGTCGGTGCCGGCGCACAAGCCGTCGGCTCGGCTGCATCCAC
Source organism: Rhizobium sp. 18065 (assembly GCF_902706095.1). Lineage (GTDB taxonomy): Bacteria > Pseudomonadota > Alphaproteobacteria > Rhizobiales > Rhizobiaceae > Allorhizobium. Next base: position 607,844 of record NZ_CACSJP010000001.1, on the reverse strand, counting down.
AGCCACCGTTGCAGCTGCCGCGGCCAGTGACGACGGCGATAGCGCGGGCAGCATGGGCTACTTCACCGATACCCTGCTCCGTCTGCAGGAAATCCGCGTCAATGCCCAGTCGGATGACGGCTCGGCCGCTGCAGAGATCTCGCGCATCCTTGTGAACGGCGCAGCGGCAGGCGAAGTGCCGGAAGCCGACAAGGCTTACATGGCCGCCATCGTTGCGTCGCGTGCAGGTCTGACGCCTGAGGAGGCTCGCGCTCGCGTCGATGCTACGCTGGCTCAGATCAACGACGCCAAGGTAAAGGCTCAGCAGACTGCGGATGATGCGCGCCAGATTGGTGCAACAACCGCGATGCTCGGAGCACTGTCGCTTCTGGTCGGCGCATTCATCGCCTCGGCCGCAGCGGCCTTGGGTGGTCGTCAGCGCGACGACGAAGAGGTCACCTACCTTTCCAGCGCCCGATAACTTCCAAAATTTACGAAAAAAGCCAGTGGGCAATCAGCGCACTGGCTTTTCCCATTTTCAGGGATTGCCCTGTTATTGTGATCGGCGGATTAACATGAAAATGACACCATCGTTTACCGAGCCAATCAGCTTGGGCGAGCAACGGAGTCAACCATACAGATCCAGTCGGCAGCGCGGCGCGCAGCATCAGCAAGAACCGGTTTTGGCGCTTTGAACCACTCGTTTTCCGGCAACTCGCGGTGCTTTCGGACGTGGGCAATAGCGGCGTCGAGCGTTGCGAACTCGTCCGGCAATGTCAGGTGTAAGAAAAGTGCCACCACCGCAACGGAGCGTGAGCGGCCGCCACGACAGTTGATGAGAACATTGCCCCGCTCGCGCCTCGGATAGGACGGCTTGTCCGGCAGGACCTGCTCAAGTGCAGCCCGCAGGATATAGTGCGCGGCCACCATCTGCGTTTCGGGATTGCCCGCGCCGTCGATCAGGCCAATCTTATAGTAGCGGATCTCGCCCGGGCCATAGACACTGCCCTGATGATCGGACACGACCTGTGGCTGACGCACATAGTTAAAGTCGAGATTGACGGCGCAGTTGATGACAGTCGTGATGCCGTTACTGTGAAGCAATTCGAGGTCGGCCGCCCCCTCCTTCCCGGAAATATAGAGATCCACCCCATAGGTGGGGTGACGCTCATAGATGAGACTGAGCTTGGGCAGTTGGCTATCTTCCGGCGCCTGCGGACTATTCGTTTGCAATTCCTGCCTATTTTTTTCGGCCGGAGCTAACCGTTCTGAACCAGATCCAGTCATAGATCGCGAACCCTTCTGTCGGCTGCCTTTGCGATGCGGTTCTCGGAGATCGAGCGCGCGACATGGTCGAGCCGCGGATAATTTGCTCCCTCGCCAGTCGCAATATATCCGGGGCAGAGATAGTCCAGGGAGCCGGGAGCGACCTTGCCAAGCGTCAATGGCTCGTAGCGGCCTCCGGCCTTCTTGAGGATCAGTATTGCCGCCGCCACGTCCCAGGCGTTGACACCGAAACCCGCTGCAGCATCGGCCCAGCCCGCCGCCACATGGGCAATGCTGAGCGCGGCACTGCCCGGGCGTCGCAACGTCGAGAAGGTCTCGACCAGTTTCCCCATATTGGCAAGTGCCACCTCTCTCCCATCGAGACGAAAGTCGCGAGAGACCGGATAGCCGGTAATCAGGGTGGCTTGTGTCTCATCAGCAACCGCGTGAGAGCGTATTGGCTTGCCGTTGAGATAGGCCGTATCAAGATCGGCAGAAAACATCAGGTCTGCGACGGGGTCATAGATGGCGCCTGCAACGACTTCTTCGTCGACGACGGCGGCAATCGAGACACACCAGAAAGCCAGTCCCCTGGCAAAATTTGCCGTTCCGTCGATTGGATCGACATACCATTGGATATCGCCGGCGCCAATCTGCCCCCCCTCCTCACCCATGATTGCCGAATTGGGTTCATGCTCGAGAATGAAAGCACGGATCGTAGCCTCAGCATGCTTGTCATGAACCGTTACGATATCATGTAGGTCCACTTTGTAATCCACCACCATGGCCGAGCGAAAGGCATCCAGCAGTGGTTCGCGAACGGCGAGAGCCGCAGATTGTGCCAGATCCATCAATCGCCGGGATCGGGCATGCGCAGGCTCAAAAACGGCTTGCGAACTGGCGGGGGACTTTTCGGTCGACATGGAATTCCTTACCTCACAGCGATGAAGAGACCGGCGCGACCGAAACCGCGCCGGTGCGTTTTATTTGGAATAGTTGACGCGCCAGAAGTCTTGCCACTCTTCACGCCGATCGAAGTCGTCAAGGCCAGTCGCCGAGCTGTAGCCAAAAAGCCGGTCGGAAATCTTGGCAAGCCCCGACGGCTCGTTCTCCGGCATCTTGATATCCGTATTGGTCGGAACCTTGCCGTCCTTCATCTGCGGCGCGATCCCCTCTTCCGTCAGGATGTAATGAACGAACAGCTTTGCCGTGTTGGGGCTCTGTGTCTTCGACGCGATCAAGCCGAGCTTGATATAGGTCCAGCCGACCCAAGGCTTGAGGTCGGCACAGATGCCGAGCTTGTATCCCTTGTCCTCATTGTCGCGGAACTTGGCCGAGCTCAGCAGGCCGAAGAAGGGCTCCTTCTGCCCTGCGACGCCCACGGCTTCCGAAATCGGGTCGTCGCCATCCGTGGCAAGCGGCGCATTTTGCGCCAGTGCCTTGATCCAGGCAGCAGCGGCACTTTTCTCCGTCGTCTTGATATCCTTGCCGAAATGCGCCTTGTAAGCGGCCGCGACCTGGTCGTTGCCATGTGTTTCCAGCTGGTTAAACCAGTCCGTGTAGCTGCCCTTGGTCAGCGGATCGACAAGCGCGACCTTGCCTTTCCACTTGGGCTCGGTCAGCTCCCAGATATTGCTGACGGGGCATTTGTCGTAGGCCTCGGTATTGTAGGCCCAGACATTGGCGTTGGTCGAAATTGCCAGCGGATCCTGGAGATCGGCTGGAATTTTCGCAGCCATGTCGGCGGGCAGATAGTTTTCGACGAAGCCCTCCGGCAGGAGCTGTGCCAAGGCGGCCGGCGCGTCGGTGATCAGCACGACATCGCCCTGCACATTGCTCGACTGGCTTTCGCGAATGATCATTTCGAGCTGGCTGTTGGCCGAGACCTTCATGCCCGTTGCCTTCAACCCGTATTTCGCACTGAAGTTTTCGGCCATCTCGACGATCTTGCCGGTGCTGTCATAGATGTTGATCGGTTTTTCCGCCTTTGCCGCGGCAACCAGGGCGTCGAGATCGAAAGCCTCTTCGGCGCGCAAGGCACCGGCCGATGCGCTGGCCAGCAGGCCGGCAGCCATCAATACTGTGAGTAGATGTTTTCCGTTATTCATGACTTCCCCTCCCAAGGAAAAAAAAGGGGCAGGCCTCCACCTGCCCCTGACTTCACTTCTTGTAGTTGACCCGCCAGAAATCCTGCCAGCTCTCACGCTTGTCGAGGTCCTCGGCAGCAGTCGTCGCGTCGAAGGCCATCAGTTCATCGAGATGTTTGGCGATGCCCGACGGTTCATCTGCAGGAAGCCCGATCTTGGAATTGCCCGAAATCTTGCCATCCGCTGTCTGCGGCGCGATGCCCTCCTCCGTCATCAGGTAACGAACGAAGAGTTTCGCCGCATTCGGGCTCTTGGTCTTCGCCGCGATCAGCCCAAAACCCGGATACAGAAAGCCGGTGAAGGGCTGTACACCCGAGCAGAGGCCGAGCTTCAGGCCTTTGGATTCATTGTCGCGGTATTTCGCCGTCGAGGTGATGACGAAGAATGGATCGGCCTGCCCCGGCGCGCCGGCGGCTTCGGCAACTGTCGAGGAATCTGAGAGCAAAGGCGCATTTTCCGCAAATGCCTTGACCCACGCAGCGGTCGCCGTCTGAGTGCTGATATCGAGCGGTTTGCCGTAGAGCGCCTCATAGGCCTTTGCCACCTCAGCATCGTGGTGGGTCTCGATCTGATTGAACCAGTCGGCATAGAGCGGCTTGTCGAACAGGTCGAGCATGGCAAGCTTGCCCTTCCACTGCGGCTCCGCCAGCTGCCAGATGTTGGTAACCGGGCACTTGTCGTATTTCTCGGTGTTGTAGGTCCAGACATGCGGGTCGGAGACCACAACGAGCGGATCGCGAAGTTTTTCGCCTATATCCCCTGTGAGATCCGGTGGCGTCCAACTGGTAACAATGCCTTGGGGGATGAGTTCGCCCATGGCGGAGGCGACGTCGGTCGCGACGCTGACATCACCGACGATGTTGTCAGCCTGATATTCGCGGATCATCAGCTCGATCTGAGCGGCCTCGTTCACCTTCTTGCCGCTGGCCTTTACGCCGTACTTGTCCGCGAAAGCCTGAGCTGTATCGACGATCTTGCCGGTGACGGCATAAACCGTGATCGGCGGCTCCTTCCTTGCAGCCTCGATCAAGGCATCGAGGTTGAACGCCTCCTCGGCATGGACGCTGCCCGCAAAGCCCGCTGTGACGGCAAGAGCAAGAGCGCAAGCAGCTGTGATAGGCCGGCCCGTTTTCGTCCGCTTGGTTTTGGTCATGGTGTTTGCTCCCGATTGCTTTTTCATTTTTGATAGTTCATCCGCCAGAAATCCTGCCAGTCTTCGCGCGCGTCCCAGTCTTCAAGGGCGGTCGCCATGCTGTAGGGCAGGACCTGATCAAGGGCCGAGCCAATGCCGGAAGGCTCATTGGCCGGCAGTTTGACGTCGCTGTTGGTAGACATCTTCCCGTCCGCCGCCTGCGGCGCGATGCCTTCTTCCGTCATGACGTAGTGGATGAAGAGCCTGGCCGCGTTCGGACTGTCGGTCCCCTTGGTGATCAGCCCGACGCCGGGATAGAGCCAGCCAAGCCAGGGCTTCAGCTCCTTGCAGAGGCCAAGCTTCATGCCCTTGTCGGCGTTGTCGCGAAACTTGGCCGAGCTGATCAGACCCATGAAGGGCTCCGACTGGCCAGGCGCACCCACGGCTTCCGCCGCCGCCGCATCGGCATCGGTCAGGAGCGGCGCATTGGCCGCCAACGCCTTGATCCAGGCCGCGGTGGCACTTTGCTCGCCGGTCTCAAGATCCTTGCCGTAGAGGTCCTTGTAGGCGGCGGCGACCTTGTCATCGCCGTGCTTGGCCATCTGGTTGAACCAGTCGACATAGGAGGCCTTACCGAGCGGGTCCTGCATGGCGACCTTGCCCTTCCACTTCGGCTCGGTCAGTTCCCAGATGTTGCTGACCGGGCACTTTTCGAAAAGCTCGGTATTGTAGGCCCAGACATTGGCGCTGTTCACCACCGTCAGCGGTGCCTGATATTCAGCCGGGATCTTGTCGGCGAGATCCGGCGGTAGCCAGCTTTCAGCGAAACCCTGCGGGATGAGCTGGGCCATCGCAGCCGGTGCATCGCTGATGATCGATACGTCACCCTGGATGTTGTTGGCGCGCGCCTCACGGATGATCATCTCGAGCTGTGCGGTCGCCTTGACCTTCGAGCCCTCGGCGGAAAGTCCGTATTTCTTGGCGAAGTTCTGCGCCATTTCGACGATCTTGCCGGTGCTGTCATAGACAGTGATCGGTTTTTCCTTCCTGGCGGCCTCGACCAGTGCATCGAGATTGAACTGCTCCTGCGCCTTCACCGCGCCTCCAAGCGTCGTCAGAACCGCGGCCGTCATCAAAAGTCGGCCCATGCAACCCTTCATTTCACGCGTCATACTGCTCCTCCTTCAGTAAGCGTCCAGAACTCGTCGATTTTAGTTGTAGGTATTCTTCCTCAGGACCGTGTCCGCCTCACTGATCCGCCGACCCTGCACGTCAAAGACATGCATGGCTTCCGGCGGCGCATGGACGAAGACCCGCTCGCCACTGTCGATGCGCGGCAATGCGTGCGTTGTAAGGAAGAGCGTATGGTTCTTGCTCCTCAGTTCGAGGATCCAGCTTCCACCGGTCGGCAACACCCCGGTAACCGTCATCTCGGCGCTGAAACTGTCTTCGGGCACGGACTTTTGCTTAGCAACATAACCCATGGCTTCCGGGCGCAGGCCGATCGAGCCGATACCGCGCAGTTTCGGGTAGTTCTTCGAGAAATAGGTTTCGGCCTTGTCGGCAATGTCGGAAATACCCGGCTTGCCAAAGGTCAGGATGTTGATCGGCGGGCTACCGACGAATTCCGCGACGAAGCGGTTGGCCGGGCGATCATAGATATCGTTTGGCGTACCCATCTGCTGCAACGTGCCTTCGTTCATCACCGCAATTGTCGTCGCCAGTGTCATGGCCTCCCACTGGTCGTGCGTGACGAAGACGATCGTCGTCTTGAACTCGTTGTGCAGACGCTTGAGCTCGGCACGCATTTCCAGACGCAGCCGCGCATCCAGATTAGACAATGGTTCGTCGAGCAGAAGCACACCCGGATTGACCGCCAGCATGCGGGCAAGCGCCACCCGCTGCTGCTGGCCGCCTGACAGCTGCGAGGGATAGCGGTCGCGATACTTGGCGATATCGAGTGCCTGCATGACACGCTCGACCCGTGCCTCGCGCTCCGCCTTGGGCAGATTACGCAACCGCAGACCAAAATCGGTGTTGCGCTCGATGGTCAGGTGAGGCCAGAGCGCGTAACTCTGGAACACCAGACCCATCTCCCGCTTTTCGGGCGGCACGAAGATGCCCTGCTGCACCGAATCAACGACTCGCTCGCCCACCTGGATCTCGCCGCCGGACAGGTTCTCCAGACCGGCGATCATGCGCAACGTTGTGGTCTTACCGCAGCCTGAGGGGCCAAGCAGGCACATGAACTCGCCATCGCGAATTTCCAGATCGAGATCGGCGACCGCGTTGGCAGCATTCACGCCATAGTTCTTTTGTGCACCACGTAGGTTGATCGTAGGCATCAGCTTCCAAGTCCTTCTGCAAGATTTGTGCGTGTCAGCTTCTGGGCCAACAGCGTGCCGAAATAGGCAATGGCGGCGATGATCAGCACCACGGCATTGGCAGCCTGGGTGTAATGGTAGTCGACCAGTCGCAGGGAAAAGGTCGTCAGGACATCCGTGCTCGGCACCGCCAGGATCACGAAAAGGCTGAGGCCTTTGATGCCCGAGATGAACGGCAGCAGCACGCCGGTGACCAGGGAGCCCTTCTGGATTGGGATCACGATGTAAATCATCCGACGGAACCAGCCGGCGCCGGCGATCTGGGCCGCTTCCTCCGGATCCTTGCCAAGCTGCGTCATGGCGGAAATACCGGCCCGCGACGCATAGGGCATCTGGTCGGCGATCAGCGCCAATATCAGGATCGTCACCGTGCCGTAGAGTGCGGGCATGGGGCCGCGCGGGACCGCAAACAGCGAGAGATAAGCGGCTGCGAAGGCGATGCCCGGCACGAGATATGGCAGGAACGTCACTTGACGGAGATAGATCGACAGGCTGCGGACCGGCGTGCGGATGACCACATAGCCGACCAGCAGGCCGAGTACACCCGAGACCAGCGACGCAAGACCGACAATCATCATCGTGTTCTTGGCCGCAGCCCAGAGGTCAGGACTAAGCAGGATACCCGTCTGCAGGGCAACCGTGTGCAGGTCGGTTCCGATCCAGTAGTCGAGGGTGAAATTGTCGAGCGTAAACCGCGCAGGCACCTTCATGACTGTCGAAAGAACGAGGGTAAGCAGTGGCATAGCGACGCTGACGATGAACACTGCAGCGGCAAAGCCGGTTGCCGGCAGGCGCAACTTGCCGAGACGGTTTTGACGGTTCATCGAACCCTTGGACCCGATCGTGACGAACCGGCGGGCTTCGCGAACCAATCGCGCATCGATCATCAGGGTGATGATACCGATCAGCATGATCGAGGCCGCCACCACGCCTGCAACACCCGTCTGCCGCGAAGCGATGCTGCGGAACAGCGAGGTCGAAAGCACCTCAAACTTCACCGGCAAGCCGAGAACATAGGGAACTCCGAATTCACCCAGGCATTTCGCGAAGATCAGCACCATGGACGACAGAAGCGCCGGCCGCATCAACGGCATGATGATCTGGATGGCAACCTGATACCGGCGCGCACCTAGAATGCGGGCCGAATCCTCCAGCTGGGAATCGAAACGGCGCAAGGCAGAACCGAAGAGCAGGATGACAAAGGGCGTGTAGTGCAAAGCCAGGATGATCGTTATCGGGAAACGCCCATAGGCGACCCAATCCGGCGGCGTCAGGCCGATGGCCTCGAACCAGCCGGGCTGGCCACCGACGGTGCGGTTCTTGAACAGCGTTGTCCAGGCGAGCGCAAACGTCCAGGCCGGCAGCATATAGGGCACGATCAGCGCGGTCGCGAACCAGCGGCGGCCGAACATGTCGGTTCGGCTGATCAGCCAGGCCAGGACGGTGCCGATCACCAAAGACAACGAAATCGCGCCGAGCGCGACAGTGAGGGTGTTGAGCAGCGGTCGCCAGAACAGATCCGTCGCGACAGGCGAGAAGAAGGCCCGGTCAAGATAGTAGACCGTAAGATCGCCGACGTCCTTGCCCAGACGACGCTCATGGCCGAACTGAACCCTGACCGAATCCAGAACGATCGAGATGATCGGTACCACGATCAGATAGGTGAACAGCACAGCCGTCAGGACGCCGATCAATGTCGTCGGCTCACGAAGCGCGATTTTCAGCCGGTATCGCCAGGTCTGCCACGCCGATGGCGCGCTTGAGGCGCCACGCGCCGGCGTGTCGGCATTTGTAGTTTCACTTAGAAGAGCCATCATTCCTCCCCGGGCCATTCATTGCCACGCCGGACGCCGCTCGATTGAGGGCGCACGAATGCCGTTTGCCCAGGCCGCAGCAAAGCGGACTTGAGCGCCATCAGACACCAGCAATTTCTTCAATCCTCCCGACGGGACTCCCGACCCGTCAGCCTCGTCAAAAACGCCCGGTCAGGACGTCTGTGAATACCGAATTCAACGGGATCAGACCCCTATCTCACCCGGCTATGACATGGATGATCAATCGTGACGTCCATTTTGTCAATCGCAAAAATGCACACGCGGTCATTATTATAAGCATATGATTTTCATATGTTATTCTTGCCGTGACTTACGATTTTTGTGCACGCGCGGTCAACCGGTTCTCAGACCGTATGAAAATGCCGTCGCTCACGCGAGAACCACCGGGTGACAAGCAGCGCGGCGCGCACGGTGCTCACCGAACGGCTGCAGAAATTTTCACCGGCCCCGACCCTGTTTCGACATTTTGGGGATTGGAAAAATCCAAGCTTTGTGGCCTGTGATGGGACAAGAATTATAAGGGGGAGTTGATGGCCCGAGGATTTGTTACCGCGGAAGAAGTCGCAAAGCGTGCGGGCGTGTCACGCTCGGCCGTATCCCGGACTTTCACCGCCGGCGGCAGTGTTTCGAAGGCGGTGCGCAAAAAGGTGCTGAAGGCAGCACAAGAGCTGGGCTACCGCGTCAATCGGCTGGCGCAGGGATTGAACAATGACCGTTCCAACCTGATCGGTGTGGTCGGCGCCAATCTGAGTTCGCCTTTCATTGCCAAGCAGCTCGATGTGCTGAGCCTCGGTCTGCTGCGGCGCGGGTCCCAATGCCTTCTGCTCAATGCCGCCGATGCCCGCAAGGATATCGCGCCGTTGATCGAGCTTTTGTTCGAATTCCGTGCCCAGGCGATCGTCGTCCTGTCCGGTGAACCCCCCGCCTCGATCGTCGACGAATGCATTGCCAATGGCGTGCGTCTGATCCTGATCAACCAGAGCGTGGATCGCACCGATACCAATGTCGTCCTCAGCGACGATTCTCACGGCGCCGACCTCGCCGCTCTCAGGTTGCGGGCGGCAAAATGCAAGAAGGTTGCCGTCGTGACCAGCGGCAGCCAGACGCCGGCACAGCTCCGTCGCGCCAATGCGTTCACCAAGCGCATGAACACAGAAGGCATAGAGGTCGTCGCCTGGTCCAATGGAACGACGAGCTATGAGAGCGGATACCAGGCCGGCTGCGAGCTGTTGAAGGACAAGGATATCGATGGCGCCTTCTGCGTCACCGATCTTCTGGCGCTCGGCTTTCTCGACGCGGCGAGGCTGGAAATGAAGCGCCGCGTGCCACAGGATCTTTCGGTCGTCGGCTTCGATGACATTCCCCAGGCCGGCTGGAAAAGCTACCAGTTGACCACGATTGCCCAATCGTTCGAGGCGCTGACGGAGAAGGTGCTGATCGCGCTCGATAGCGACGAACCGGAAACCCGCTTGCAGGTCGTACCGGTCAGCATGGTGGAGCGGACCACAGCCCGTTAGCCCACCTGGCGGATGCGGCTTTCGTTGAGAAGGCCGCTTTCGTCAAGGATCGGCAGCGCCACAGAGACGATATGCGCGTTGATCCTCTTCAGGTCGCGCAGCATGTCGAGATGCAGGGAACTCGTCTGAATGCTGTCGGTGAGGCCATCGCGCAGGCGCTGGAGATGCCGGGCCGATGATTGCTTCTCCAGCCGCCGCACCTCTTCCTTCACCTCGACCAGCCGACGGGCAAGGTCGGAGTTCTTGGTGGAAAAGACCGTCTGCGCCATGCGCAGGTTGTCCAGCGTGATGGTGAAGAGACGTGCAAGTTCTTCATGGCCGTCCTCGGAAAACCTCAGGCCGAGGCTCACCTTCTTGGCGATCTCGGGGCGGATGCCTTTCTCGATGATGTCGCCGATATGCTCGAGATTGATTGCATACTCAACGATATCCATTGATCGCCGATAGTCCTGGTCGCTCAGTTGCCCCTGTCCGACCCTGGAAACGAAGACCTTGATTTCATGCTGGATACGATCGACGCGACCTTCCAGTGCGCTGATCTCGCTCAACTGCGACAGATCATTGCGGCGCATTGCCTCGGATGCCTGATGTAACATGCGCTCGATTAGGTCACCCACCAGCAGAACTTCCCGGCTGGCTCCGGCAAGGGCAGCGACCGGCTCGTCGAGGTCATGACCATCGAGGAAACTGCGCTGGGCATCCGCCGATTTTTGCTCTGGCAGGATTGCCGTCGTCAGCTTGAGAACGTAGGGCGACAGAGGCCAGGCGATCAGCGCTACTGCAATATTGAAGATCAGATGCGCATCGACGGCCAGTTGCTGATGCGAGAAATATGGAAGATCGAGGAGCTGCGCACCGTAGTTAGCAAGCGGCATGGCAGCGGCACAGCCGATCGCCCGAATGATGAGATTGCCGAGCGTTACGCGCCGCGCCGCAGGCATGGCCTTCATCGTGGCCAGAACCGGCGGCACCGCGCCGCCAAGATTGGCACCCAGCACGAGCACGATCACCAGGCTCGATTCGATGCCGCCGCTTGCCGCCAGCGACAGGATCAACACGACAACGGCAAGGCTGGAGGACGCAAGTACGGCGAGCGCTGCGGAAAACAGCAAGGCAACCGGCCAGGCATTGCCGAGCATGGTAATGAACAGATTGAGTGCCGGAGACTGGCGGATCGGATCGGTTGCCGCAGACAGGAGATGCAGAGACAGGAGCATGAGACCGACACCGACAAGGGCGGTTCCGGCTCCCTGCTTTGCAGCCGAGGCCATGCGCATCAATGCCACGCCGGCCAGGATCAGAAGCGGCGACAGCCAGCCGAGCCCCAGCGCAACAATCCAGGCCGTGGCAGCGGTGCCGATATTGGCGCCGAGCATGACGATCTGGGCCATGGCCGGCACGACCATGTCCTTTTCGACGAAGGAGGCAACCATCAAGGCGGTGGCAGTCGAGCTCTGTAAAGCGACGGTGGCGAGGAAACCGGCGGCGAATGAGCGAGGCCCGCTGCGCGTCCCAGCAGCAAGGCCGGTCCGAAGCCTGGCACCGAGCGCACGCGACATGCCGTCCTTGATCTGGCGCAGGCCGAAGAGCAGCAAGGCGACGGCGCCGAACAGATTGATGCTTACGATGGCCGATTGCATGCACTTACCTCACGTCGACAATTATGCAGGCACCACATCCCCGAGCACTGGGAAGGGAAGCGTCAGGCATTCCGAACCGCCTTCGGCACGATCGAGAAACAGTCCGAGTGCGCCGAAGAATATCCCGAGAAAGCTTGGAAGCGAACCATCGTGCGTGCTCGGTTCATGCCCAAGCCTCAAGGCCAGCGAGCGGTAGAGGATCAATCTCTCCGGCTCGATATGTGCCAAAGCCAGCGACGCGCCCTGTCGCAGGCAGTACCAATCGGCGATCAACTCGAACATCGGCAGGTCCGCTGCGCCGTCAAACTCGGCTGCAACTCCACCGCTCGAGCCAACGAGCGGCGCGATCATCTCGACCACGCTCTTGTCGCCAATCGCCCTGACGATGCCCGCCGGCCATTCCTTGACAAAATAACGGTGGCGAACGAGCGCTCGCTTGTGCTGCCGCAGGAAGGTACCGTAATCGCCGGCAGAGAAAGCCGGATCGGCCTTTTCCCGGCTGACCTCGGTTTCCCGACAGTATCCTTCACACAACCGCTCATTGACCGGCAAGGCGGACAACTCGACGGTTTCGACCTTGATTTCCTGCTGTGACGCCTGAACCACCTTAAATGCAGGTGGAAAGGCAACGAGCGAGGGAACCGCGATATTGGTCACAGAGCGGTCGGACGACCCTCGACGCGTCACGCCCTCCACATGCAGATGTCCGCTGAAATGAACCGTCACCCCGGCCGCAATCAAGGCATCCCCGACCGCCTTGACCGGGGTCCGACGCACGACATTGGTCTCGCCGAAGAGCACGCCCTCGGCACCGGTCGCACCATCGAATGGATCGAGCGCCGGGTAGTGGGAAAATGCAAGCAACGTCTTTCCCAGTTTCCGCGCCCGCAGGCTGACACCGGTGATCCAGTCAAAAATGAACCGCTTGCTGCGCAGCATGCCATTCCAGCCGGCGGCCGTGCTGTCGATGAAGGCCGCTTCCTCGCCCAGTTCGAAGCTACCGTCACGTGGCTCGAAGACATTGGCATCGATCATCAACAGCCATAGACCCGGCTCCGGCTCGACGAGATAGGAAGCGTCCATGAGGCTATAGGCATTGCGGCCATCGGGCGACGTGACCGTGTAGATGCGGTCCTCGACCGCATCGCTTGCGCCGAAGGGCGTTTCCCAATGCCGGTATTCCGGCTGGCGAAAATAGCCGAAAGCCGCCATAGGGTTCAGCCCGCGTGGATAGCCCTCGCAATACATGTTTTCGCTGACGATGATGTTTTCACCAGCTATGGCGGCGTCGCTGGTGACCGAGAGGCTGATCGCTCCCTCGCCGAGAAATTCTTTCGTATGATGACGGCCTGCCGGGCCGAAGATATCATGATTGCCGGGCAGCGCATAAAACGCGGTTCCGTGACTATCCGAATGGGCTTGCAGCAAGCCTCTGAGCGTTTCCGTCGTCGCCCGCTGGCCATCGTCTGTATAATCGCCAAGCAGCACCACATGGCGGATTCCGCGCCGCGCCACCTGATCCAGCGCAGCACGAAGCGCGTCGGCGCTCTCGTTGAAAACGCGGGTCGACTGGCGCGTATCGGACCAGCTTCGCATGGTGATGTGGTGTCCGCCTACCTTGATGCCGGCAAAACCAAAATCGGCGCCGGTATCATGGAAGTGAGCATCAGCAATTACGGCAACGGCTGGAAAGCTTCGTGGCGCCATGATCAGGACTTCTTTCGGCCTTCGATCATGTCGATCCAGTCGGAGGCCCGCCTTGCGGCTTCGTAAAGGCTCGGCTTCGGGGTCTCGAACCACTCGTCCGGACGCAATTCGCGCCGTTCGCGGATGACAGCGACGGCTTCATCGAGCGTCGGATAGCGGTCGGGCTGCTGCTTGTGCAGGTACAGGGCCACCAGCGAAACCGAGCGGCTGCGGCCGCTGCGGCAATTGACCAGGACATTGCCACCATCCGGAAACGGATAAGTCGCACGTTTCGGCATGGTCTGCCGCAGCGCCCCATCCAGAATATAATAGGCCCCCAGCATCATCGTATCGGGGCTACCCTCGCCATCGATCAGGCCGAGCTTGTAGTAACGGATCTCGCCATAGCCGGTTGCGCAAAGATCGCCGTCCTCGGCGGCATCCCGCACCAGATTGATGTCGAGATTGACGGCGCAGTTGACGACCGTGGTGATGCCGTGTCGGCGCAGCAGCCCAATGTCCCGCGCCCCATCGCTGCCACCGATGTAAAGCGTTGCATCATGCGGTCCGAGCCCCTCGGCAATCTTGCTGATTGCGGGTCGCGCGTAAACCGGTCCATCCATATTCCATTCCTCCACACGGCAGTTGCGTACCGTCATCCGTTTCCCTGCAAATCATGCCTATGCAACCGAAGAGGCCTTCCGCTCACCCGCCGCATCGAGAATGGCCAGAGGAATAGCAGAGGCTTTGCTGACCCCGGCGGCAACGCCCGGGGCTGCAGCCAGAACAGCTCCCCCATCCCTTAGACTGCCGATCTCGAAAAATGGGCAGACATTGCCACCGGCTTCGCTGACCAGCAACAGCCCGGCCAGGCAATCCCACGAGTTCATGTGCAGTTCGATGTAACCATCCGAACGTCCATCGGCGACATAGGCAAGCGCGAGCGCGCCTGAACCAGCGCGACGCACATTTGTGCCCATATCGAGCAGATTTTTGACGACGCCGAGATAGGTTTCGTTCGCGACCCGTGTCGACCAGCCCATTTCGATCGATGCGGCATCGAAGCGCTGCGTTCCAGCAACCAGGATCGGCTTGCCGTTCAACGTCGCGCCGTCACCACGGCGCGCGAAATAGAGTTCGTCGAGGGCCGGACTATAGATCGCGCCGATTTCAGTCCGGCCATTCTCGACATAGGCAATCGAGATGCAGAAATGCGGGATCCCTCGCGCGAAGTTCGCCGTGCCGTCGACCGGATCCACGACCCAGACCCTGGCGCCGATCTCTCCACCGCCCTCCTCGCCAAAGAATGTGTCTTGCGGAAAATGTTGTTCGATCATGCGACGGATATGCGCTTCGGAAGCCGCGTCCGTCACGGTGAGGAAATCCTGCGGCCCCTTCATGGACATGCTGCGCTCTGCGTCGCCGTAGAAGCCCTTCAGCACCAGTTCTCCGGCCGAGCGGATGACCGCACGGCAGAGGTCGGCGCGAGCCTGAAGCGTATCGGCATAATGCAAGTTTTCCACCGGACCACCATCATATCATTTTGAACACGCGTGCATATTTGCACGCGTGTTCAATCTTTGCAAGCCGTTCATGCTAGATCTAGGCAGGCTATTCCCGTGGCAATACCCCCATTTCAGAGCCTGCTTGAAAAGAGCGCGCACGATTGTCAGCTCACCCCTTTGGCGGCTGATCGACGGGATTTCATGCTTTGCTGAACGCCGCAGGATTTTTCCGCCGCGTTCATAGTGAATATACTGGATCTCTTTGCCTGGCCCTGTGGTCCAGTATGTTCGCCGCCATTCCACGTAGCGTTCGATATCCGGCTCGCGGATCGTGTCGATGGGCTTGTTACCGAAGAAGCAGACGAGATAGCGTCGAACGACTGACGGCCAGTCTCGCGGATGGTATTCGCTGCGGTCATCGCGCTCGCTTTCCGCGATGACAAGCTTGATGAACTCCTCAGCGACCTGCTCAAACGGGCGTACGACCGCGGCGAGGCCGTTCTTCACCCGTTAGTTTGCCTCGCTCCATATCTGATATGCGCGATGATGCGCTTCATCTTGGTTGTCGGTTTCGAGACTTTTCCTAACCTGCTTGCCGCCTGCGGAAAACCGCACTGACCAGAGGGTGCCACCAGGGCGCTGAAAGAGGGTAAAGGGCTGCTTAGGCTGCGTCGCACGCTGCAACATGATGCTCTCCGAAATCGGTTACGTTGCTAGCACGCCTGCTTTAAAGCTGCGCCAACCTGCAACCGCAGAAGGCACGACGGGCCTCGAAGAAAAAGAGCAATTTTGCGGAGTGTGCTAGCGTATTTCCAGCACATGCGGGCTCAAAGAGCTTTTCAGAAATTCAATGATTTTAAAGACTTAATGGTGCCCGGAGGCGGATTTGAACCACCGACACGCGGATTTTCAATCCGCTGCTCTACCAACTGAGCTATCCGGGCATCTCGGCTTTTTGGCAAAGCCTGCCGGTTTCTGGTCGAAACCGCCGGGGTATTTCCCCGGGAGCGAGCGGGGTTATAACATCTTGTTCGGCCATGTCCAGCGCCTTGCGGCACTTTTTTGAAGAAGATGTGAAAAACGCAGAAAATTCAATTCAAACAAGGAGATCACGACAAGGGCGCGGGTAGCGCAAATCGCGATCAGCGATAGTCGTCCTCGTCCGCCTTGGATTCGTCCTCGGCCACCGGAATGGCGTAGGAGCCTTTCAGCCAGCGCGACAGATCGAGATTGCGGCAACGGTCCGAGCAGAACGGATAGTGTTCGCGCGCAGACGGGCGCTTGCATTCCGGGCATGGCAGCGCCTTGCGCAGCGGCTCGACCTTGGCCATGCGCGGGGTCTGGTCATCGCTCATGGATCAACCCTCCGTCCAGCCGGCATGCACGTCATATCCCTCGCCGGCCAGCATCTGCATGGTCTCGAACAGCGGCAGGCCAACGACATTGGTATAGGAACCGACGAGTTTCTGCACGAAGGTGCCGGCAATGCCCTGGATCGCATAGGCACCCGCCTTGCCGCGCCACTGGCCGGAGGCGAGATAACACTCGATGTCGTAGCCGGAGAGCCGCTTGAAACGGACCTTGGTCTCGACGATCTTCTGGCGCAGCTTGCCATCGGGCGCGATCAGGCAGACGCCGGTAAACACCCAGTGGCTGCGGCCGGAGAGCAGATGCAGGGCAGACGATGCCTCTTCCATATATTCCGCCTTGGGCAGAATGCGCCGGCCGACGGCCACGACCGTATCGGCGGCGAGGATATAGCCGTCCTTCCAGGCGAGATCCTGTCGGGTCACCTCATGGGCGGCTTTCGCCTTGTCGGCCGAAAGCCTGCGGGCCAGCGAACGCGGATGCTCTGATTTCTGCGGGGTCTCGTCGAGATCCATCGGCATCAGGCGCGCAGGTTCGATGCCGGCCTGTTTGAGCAGGTCCAGACGGCGCGGCGACCCGGAGGCCAGTATCAGCTTCTGTCTCAGTTCCATGGCCCCTCGCGACCGACCGTCACGCCTTACTTGAAGCGATAGGTGATACGGCCCTTGGTCAGGTCATAGGGTGTCATTTCGACCAGCACCTTGTCGCCGGCGAGAACACGGATACGGTTCTTGCGCATCCGGCCGGCAGTGTGGGCGATGATCTCGTGCTCGTTTTCGAGCTTCACCCGGAACGTTGCGTTCGGCAGGAGTTCCGTGACGACGCCTGGAAATTCGAGGACTTCTTCTTTAGCCATTGAGCGGTTGTCTTCCTTGAGTTTAGCTTGGGGGCACAAGCCCCCTTAAAAATGTGCGCGGAAACTACACAATCGCCGGGGCTTTGTGAACCTAGTCGATCAGGCTTTTGGAATTTGTTTCGCGCGCAGCCGTTGAGGGCTTTTAGTGCGATCGGCCGGCAAAGGGAAGCCATGCTTTGCGCTTTGCGTGTCATCACTGGCGCAGGCGCGCCGGCCGCGCGTTCGATGCCCGGCCCCCGACTGTCGCTAGCGGGCGACGAAGCGGTCGATGATATGGCGTTTCAGCCGGTCGCGCACGTCGCGGTAGGCGTCGAGGATCTGCTCGCGCGTGCCCGTTGTTCCGGTCGGATCCGGCGTCGGCCAGTAGACCACCTCGACGGCGCTTGAGCGGGTCAGTTCCAGGGCTGCATGATGGGCTTCCGGCGACAGCGTCACCACGAGGTCGAAATAATCGTCCTCGAGGTCGTCGAGCGTCTGCGGCTGGCGGCGACCGAGGCTCAGGCCCTCTTCGTCGAGCACCGCATCGACGAAAGTATCGCGCTCGCCGCGCTTGACGCCAGCAGACGCGATATAGATGCCAGATGGCAACAGCGCGCGGGCCAGCGCTTCGGCGATCGGCGAGCGAATGGCATTCATGCCGCAGACAAAGAGTATGGCGCCCGGCCGGCGATGCTCCGGCGTGTCCAGTCGATCCGGCCCGGTCGGCGCGTCCTGCATGTCCGGCGCCATGCCGTCAGCCACGCCAGTAGAGCACGCAAACCAGCGTGAACAGGCGCCGCGCGGTGTCGAAATCGATCTTGATCTTGCCGGACAGGCGATCCATCAGCGTCTGCGAGCCGTCATTGTGGATGCCGCGGCGGCCCATGTCGATGGCCTCGATCTGTGACGGCGTCGAGGAGCGGATCGCCTCGTAATAGCTTTCGCAGATCATGAAATAGTCCTTGATGATCCGCCGGAAGGGCGTCAGCGACAGGATATGGGTGGCGACATCGGCACCCGCCTCGGTCTTGATCGACAGGACCAGCTTGCTGTCGACCAGCGACAGCATAAGCTTGTAGGGGCCGCCGGCATGGCCGGCCGGCTCGAACGAATTCTCCTCGATCAGGTCGAAGATCGCCACCGCACGCTCATGCTCGACGTCAGGGGTCGACCGGCCGATGGTCTCGTCCAGCACAACATCGCAGAGCCGGAAGACGCCGTCGGCCATGGCTCACCCTTCGAGATTGAGGCGGATCGCCACCGAACGCGCATGGGCGTCGAGGCCTTCCGATTTTGCCAGCGCAATGGCCGCCGGTGCCAGCTGGCGCAATTGTTCGGCACCGAGCCTCAGGATCGAGGTGCGCTTGACATAATCGAGCACCGAAAGACCCGAGGAGAACCGGGCCGAACGGGCGGTCGGCAGCACATGGTTCGATCCGCCGACATAATCGCCGATCACTTCCGGCGTATGGCGGCCGACAAAGATCGCACCGGCATTGCGGATCGCCTTGATCAGCGGCTCGGGATCGGCCACGGCCAGTTCCAGATGTTCGGCGGCAATGCGGTTGGCGAGCGGCACGGAGGCGTCAATGCTGTCCACCTTGATCACCGCACCGAAGTCACGCCAGCTGGCCGCTGCCGTTTCGGCGCGGCTCAGCGACTTCAGCTGACGTTCGACGGCGTCTTCGACCGCCTTGCCGAAGTCGGCATCATCGGTCATCAGGATCGACTGGGCGCCCGGATCATGTTCGGCCTGGGCGAGAAGATCGGCGGCCAGCCAGTCGGGATTGTTGTCGCTGTCGGCAATCACCAGCACTTCGGAAGGACCGGCGATCATGTCGATGCCGACCGTACCGAAGACCTGGCGCTTGGCGGCCGCCACATAGGCATTGCCCGGGCCGACGATCTTGGCGACCGGCGCGATCGTCTCGGTGCCGTAGGCAAGGGCTGCCACCGCCTGCGCACCACCGATGCGGTAGATCTCGGTGACGCCGGCGATCTGGGCAGCGGCCAGCACCGTCGGGTTGATGGTGCCGCCGGAGGCCGGCACGACCATGACGACACGCGGCACGCCGGCAACCTTGGCCGGCAGGGCATTCATCAGCACCGAACTCGGATAGCTGGCCGTGCCGCCCGGCACATAAAGCCCGACAGCATCGATCGCCGTCCAGCGCGAGCCGAGGCCGACGCCGATGGCGTCCTCGTAGATATCGTCCTTCGGCATCTGGCGGGCATGATGGCGCTCGATGCGCTCGGCGGCGAGCGTCAGGGCATCGAGCAGTTCCGGCGCGATGCCGGCGGTCGCCTCGGCGATCTCGGCCTCGGTGACACGCATCGCCACCTGAGCGAAATCGATGCCGTCGAACTTCAGCGAATAATCGGCGAGCGCCGCATCGCCACGGGCGCGCACGTCGTCGATGATCTTGCGCACCACATCATTGACGTCGTC
Source organism: Rhizobium sp. 18065 (assembly GCF_902706095.1). Classification (GTDB taxonomy): domain Bacteria; phylum Pseudomonadota; class Alphaproteobacteria; order Rhizobiales; family Rhizobiaceae; genus Allorhizobium. The sequence continues at coordinate 588,101 of NZ_CACSJP010000001.1, read as the reverse complement.
GGAGACTTCGCGCTTGGTCGTCAGAAATGCGGCAAAGCGCGTCTCGAAATCGCCTGATGCCTGATCCAGCCAGATTGCCACGTCCCCACTCTTCCTTCTCAATATGTCGTGCGACCCGTCACCAGATCCCAACCGGCGCGTCCGTCAAATCCGTGTCAGTCGGCCTTGTGGTCCGGTCTGGACCCCGTGCCCCAGGCGCCGCCGGTATCGGTCAGCTGTGCCTCGATGCATTCCACATCAAGCGCGATCATGCCAGAACCGGACAGGACCAGTTCGATGACGCCATCAGGTCCCTCGCCCTTGGCGACAAAGCGGATGGCCAGCAGCGACAGGACCTCGTCGGCGCCGCTGCGGTCAAAGCCGATCGAGCGCACGGCCGAAACGCGCTTGAAGCCAAGCACCGCACGATGGCGCTCATAACCCTTGTCGGCCCCCTTCACCAATCCCCGGGCCGAAGCATCGGCCTTTTCCCAGACGAAACGATTGACCGTCAGGGAAAACAGGCCGGGACGCGGGGCAAAGGCCAGATCGCCGGTCTTGAACACCGCATCCTGCATATGGGCGGAGATGATCGAGAGATCATCCGTATCAAGCGCCAGAAGCTTCAAATCCGTCATGTCATCCTGCCCGTATCAACGGCAGCCCCAGGCGGCGGATCTTTGCGACCGCGTCCGTCCTGCGACTGCCTCACATCCTTTTGACATAGGTTGCCGCTTGTCCAGTGGCAACCGGGCAATGGGGCAAAAAGACTTGGGGGCCGATCAATCGCTGATGCGTTCGACCACGGCGCCGCAACGGGTGAGTTTCTCTTCCAGGCGCTCGAAGCCGCGATCAAGATGGTAGACACGGCTGACCATGGTTTCGCCTTCGGCGGCCAGGCCGGCAATGACCAGCGACACCGAGGCGCGCAGGTCGGTTGCCATGACCGGAGCGCCACGCAGGCGCGTCACGCCCTCGATGCGCGCCGTCTGGCCAGACAGGGTGATCTTGGCGCCGAGGCGGGCCAGTTCCTGCACATGCATGAAGCGGTTTTCGAAGATCGTCTCGGTGACATGCGACACACCCTGGGCGCGGGTCATCAGGCCCATGAACTGCGCCTGCAGGTCGGTCGGGAAACCGGGGAAAGGCTCGGTGACGATGTCGACCGGGCGGATGACATTGCCATGGCCAATGACGCGGATGCCGTTGTCGACCGCGATCAGCTCGGCGCCGGCGCGGCGGATCGCCTCGACGGCGGTATCCAGCAGCGTGATATCGGTGCCGGCCAGCGTCACGTCACCGCCGGTCATGGCGACCGCCATGGCATAGGTGCCGGTCTCGATGCGGTCCGGCAGGACGCGGTGGCGGGCGCCCGACAGGCTGGTCACGCCTTCGATGGTAATGGTCGAGGTGCCGGCGCCGGTGATCTTGGCGCCCATGGCGATCAGGCAGTTGGCGAGATCGACCACTTCCGGCTCGCGGGCGGCATTGCCGATCACGGTGGTGCCGCGGGCAAGCGAGGCCGCCATCAGCATGACATGGGTTGCGCCGACCGAAACCTTCGGGAAGGTGTAGTTGGCGCCGATCAGGCCGCCCTTCGGCGCGGTTGCATTGATATAGCCGCTGTCGATTTCAAGCTCGGCGCCGAGCGCAGCCAGGCCTTCGAGGAAGAGGTCGACCGGACGCGTGCCGATGGCGCAACCGCCCGGCAGCGAGACGCGCGCTCTGCCTTCGCGGGCGAGCAGCGGTCCGATGACCCAGAAACTGGCGCGCATCTTCGACACCAGCTCGTAAGGAGCGGTGGTCTCGGCGATCGTGCGGCAGGTGAAATGCACCGTGCGCGAATAGGAGCCGTCCTGGTGTTCGCGGCGGCCGTTGACCGAGACGTCGACACCGTGATTGCCGAGGATGCGCAGAAGATTTTCGACGTCGGCCAGATGCGGGACGTTTTCCAGCGTCAGTGTATCGGACGTCAGAAGCGAGGCGATCATCAGCGGCAGGGCCGCATTCTTGGCGCCGGAAATCGGGATGATCCCGTTGAGCTCATTGCCACCGACAATCCTGATGCGATCCATGTAAGCCTACGATACGGGCAGAGCCCGCCTTTCCTGAACAATAAGGGATGACGCCAGATGGCGAGGATGGGTGTTTAGACGAAAAGCGGCAGCGGTTCAATTCGCCGCATACACTCGCCTTTAATCAGCAGGTTTGGACGAATTTGCGGCAGGCAGGCCATCGGTATCATCGGCCTCGCCGGCGCGGCGCGCGCGCTGCTGCTGTTTGCGACGCTGGAGATTTTCCTTGAGCTTCTTGGCCGCCCGCAGACGACGATGATCGGCCTCGGTCAGTTGCTGCGGCTTGCCGCCGTTTTCCGCCGCCCCTTGCGGGGTTTTCGCGGCCGCGGTGGAAAAACCTTGGTTTTCCGGGATTTTCTGATCATCGCTCATGCCGCCCTGATAGCGAAAAACCGCATCCCTGGCCAGAGACTTCGCAAGCTGAGCGGTGCAAAACACAAATCTTGCAGACCTATTTCGATTTGCGGCTTGCACTCGCCATCAAGCTATGGCAATAGGCCCCTCGTTCCGAAGCGACGACTGTCCGCTTCGCCGGATGCTGCTATAGCTCAGGGGTAGAGCACTCCCTTGGTAAGGGAGAGGCCGAGAGTTCAAATCTCTCTAGCAGCACCATTCCATCCCATTGAAATCATTGAAGCCCTTGCATTCCAGGGCATTATGCTCATTCTTCCGTTACAAACGACGTTACAGAATGGAAGAGTTCAATGGCCCGCCAGCTACGCCATTTGTTGAATCGAGACGGTCGCTATTTTGCGCGACTGGTTATCCCGAATGCGTTGAGACCCTACCTTAACGATCGGACCGAATTGCGCGAACCGTTAGGTCCTGATCGCAAGATTGCCATTTCCAAGCTCTACTCAGCAGTAGCCCAGTTGCGATTCAAGATCTTGCAAGCTGCAGAGAAAGCAGCCTTGCAGCAAGGCAAGCCAGTGGAGTATGGGCGGTATCCACTGCCGGTCGATCAGATCGCCTTGAGAAACTACCATGAACGATTGGCCTTCGACTCCGAGCTTCGTCAGACGAGCCATGCCTATGCCAGCGTCGGGATCGATGATCGACTGGTAGCAATGCTGCGCGAAGGTGCAGCAGGCAGACTTACGGACAGTGTGCTTGAGACACTCGTTGGGCAACGTATTACTCGATACACGCAACTTGGAAACACAACGGCAAGCCAGGGCACACCCGAATGGCGCGGGCTGGCAATGGCTCTTTGTGGGTCGGAGCTCGAGGCGCTTGCGCGCGCCGCCGAGCGCGATGAAGGAGACTATACCGGACAACCAAACAGCCCGATGCTTGTAGCGGCGGAGATCCAAGTGGACGAGTTGCCGCCTGTCGAATTGAGGAATCTGTTCGATCGCTACATCACGGAATTGAAGGCAAACGGCAAAGGGACCGAGGCCGAGAAACGCTGGAGGCCCGTGATTGAAGACCTCATTGCCTTCGCGAAAACAAAGGACGCGCGGAAGATAAATAAGAAGACGTTGGTTGCCTGGAAAGACACCAAGATAAAGACGCTATCTCCACGCACCGTCAAAGACGTCTATCTGACGGCCGTGAACGCGGTCTTCAACTGGGCCATCTCGAACGACCTACTGGACGAGAACCCTGCCTCAACCATAAAGCTAAAGGTTGCGCCCAAGGTGCTGAACCGCCCCAAAGGCTTCACGCGAGACGAAGCTACCCGGATCCTGAAGTTCTCCCTCGCCTACCAACCGAAACCATCGAGCAATCCCCAGACACAAGAAAAGCCGCAGACGAGTGCAGCGAAGAACTGGGCTCCGCTCCTTTGCGCCTTTTCGGGTGCCCGGATTTCTGAAATTACGCAGCTGCGCAAAGAAGATATACGGATGGAAGGTGATACTGCGGTCATGCGGATCACGCCCGAGGCTGGCAAGGTAAAGACACGGCAGTATCGGGACGTTCCACTTCACAAGCAAATCATTGATAAGGGATTTCTAGAATTTGTAGAGACCTCGCCATCTGGGCCACTTTTCTATCCAGTTATGGCCGGCAAACGGAAGGCAGATCCGGCCCAAACGGTATCTGGGCGCATCTCAAACTGGCTGCAGAAGGAAGGCATTATCCCTGACGAAGTTTCGCCGAACCATGGATGGCGTCACGCCTTCAAGACGACCGGCCGGGAGGTCGAGATAGACAGCCGAATCCTGGATGCCATTGCTGGTCACGCATCGAGAACTGCTGGGGAAGACTACGGTGACGTCACCGTGATTGCCAAGAAGAAAGCCATTGATAGGCTGCCGTTCTTTGCCGTTTAGGTATGCGCTTGGCCCAGGCGCCAGACTGGCGCACAGGCCCAGATGCGGTCAGCGATTCTGCATCGTGTGGACTGGAAATTCCGCGCGCCAGAACCGAGGCATCAACGCTCGCATGGAGACGCACTGAGCCGTCAGGGGGAAAGGCTGAAGCTGATGGGATCCCTGGGAAAAACTCATGCACGTTCGATGAGAATAAAAAAATCAGCTCGCCCATTGACGTCGCCGTCACTGTCACCCTATGGTGACGCTATAGGAGACGCACTATGACAAAGACATCGACCGAACGAATGCGCGAGCTGCGGGCACGCAAGAAGCAAGCAAAAAAGGCTGCGGAGAATGCTCTGGCGGCGGCGACGTATGTAAAACCCCTTTCCGACTTTTTTAGTGAAACGAATAGATCTGGATTTGGCGATCACTTTTTGATGCTCGGCGACAATTGGTGGGATTTCTCCAACGATGGTCCGCTCCTGCCGCTCGCTGACGATGCTCTCGAAGAAGGGCAGAAGCGGCTCGCCTCCAACTCGCTCGGGAAAGCCGAAATGGTTATCGATCTGCTCGGCGACGTGGTCAGCACCCTCACCCAGGATCTCAACGACTATAAGCGCGCAGAGATTCAAAGCAGGATCCGCGAGATCGAGGAATCCGACCTTTCGGAAGCAACTGCGCGAAAAAGCGCAGTTGCTCAAATCATAAAACTTCAAAAGATGCTGACTGAACTCGACACTCAGGTGCGATGGACATTTCCAAAATGGAATGTTGGTGCGGATTGACGCCCGCTTAGAAACGCCCGCCGGGAACGCCGGGTTCCTTACTCAAATACCCTGAGCATGCGGTCGACACTCGACCAACCTATTCGCGTGTCCAGTTTCAACCAGACCACCGCCTCGGTTCTGGCACGGGAACGCCTACCCTTTTCTCGAATCCGCAACCATTGCGGTTATCAAATTCTACCCGACAATCAGGAACACAGAACATGACCAGCTACGACCTTCAAGATCTTGCACTCAACGATTTTGATCTCTCCGGAAATAACCCGGTGATCGAGATGGAAATAGCGCTGGCGCCTATCGAACCAGCCCCCAAAGCTGACGAGGCGACGGAGCCCAGGGACACGTTGGAGACCAGGTTTGACTACTCCGGTGTGTCGGAGGCTGTTGCCGCAGAAGCAGAGGAAGCTGCGCGAAAGATCCGCGACCGGCTGCGGGGGAGCATTATCGACACGGGAAGCGACCTGATCGCAATTAAAGAGAAACTCCGACATGGCAAGTTCGGCGCGTGGCTGACGTTCCATTTCAATATGTCCGAGCGAACAGCGCAAAATTTCATGAACGCGGCCGCAGCATTCGCCGATACTCCCAAGGTTGTTGATCTCTTGCCACCAGCCACCGTCTACAAGCTTGCCGCAAAGGGCGCGCCGCTGGAGGTGCGGCAGTCCGTCGTAAATCAAATCGCAGCCGGCGCCACACCTTCGCAGAAGGAAATCGAAGCTCGCCTCGCATCCGCGAAGGGAGAAGAACGGAAGAAGCGGGATCAGGTGCGCGCAGAACAGGAAGAAGCGAAGGCTTGGAGTGCCCGCGAAAGAGAGTTGCAGGCTGCAGGGAGATCCGATGAGGACATCACGGCAGAAAGAAATCGTTGGAACGCAAAGAAGGCCCGCAAGGATCGCAAGCGTGAAAAGCTGGCCGACGAAGAGAAGACCAGGGCGCAAAGGAGTCAGCGGGCTGCCGAAGAGCTGATGCAGCGGCAGCAGGAAATGGAGACATTTGCGACAAAGGCCGCAACGATCCTCAAGAAGCGGCTTGCCGACAAGTTCGACGAGTTTCGTGAAATCATCCTGAAGGTTGATTTTGAGAAGTTTAAGCAGGCCATGCAGAACGCGTGAACGACCAAGCCAAATCGATGCATAGGTCCGCAGCGAAGACTGCGGGCCATTTAAATTGCGTGGATGCTATCGGACCTCGACCACCTGCAGCCGATCGAACTACGTCGTCGTCTCCACCTTCTCCCAACCCAGCATATGCTCGTTCTTATCCAGCCAGGCCTTGCGCTCCTGCCAGTCCGGCAGCACGCGCCCGACGAGGTCCCAGAATTCCGGCTCGTGGTTGCGGTGCTTCAGATGGCACATCTCGTGGACCACGGCGTATTCCAGCACAGGCTTCGGTGCAAAGATCAGGTGCCAGTTGAGGTTGATCTGCCGGTCCTGGCCGCAGCTGCCCCACATGTGCTTCTGGTCCTTGACCTGCACGCCGCGCGGCTTCAGCCCATGGCGTTCGCCATGCTTGCGCACAAAATCGCGGGCGTCGTCGCGCACGCGGCGTTTCAGCCAGAGACGGAGCGCGCTCTCGATGATGGTGTCGGATGACTCCGGCGAGAGGTGGGCGGGCTTGCGGATCTGGAAACCGTTGCGGTAACTCACCTCGACCAGGGAGCCGTCGAAGGGTTCGATGGTGAGCCTTGTCATGCGGCCGCGATAGGGGATCTTGGCGCCGGTCACGAACTGGTAGACGCGTGTCTGCGCCTTGGCGCGTTCTGCCATGTGCTGCACGGTTTCGATGATCCATGCGCGCCGACGGTTCAGCACGGCGCCGATCTGCTCGTCGGTCGCGCCTTCCGGCACCAGGAGCTCGAAGGATTTTGGCGTGACGCTGAGGCTCGCTTTGCGCGCCCTGGGCGATCGCCGCAGAGTGTATTCGATCTCTTGGCTGCCGATGCGATAGACGGCCATGTCACTGCCCCGCGAAATGCTTGAGCGCGTAGGCCTCGACCTCTTCCGGGATCGCCCTGAGCTGTGTCAGGCCGGCCTCATGCGCCATGGAGCGCACCTGCTGCCGCAAGCTCCGGCGCAAACCATCCTTCTCCCACCAGCCGAACGGTGCCGTCACCTGATTGGTGTAGAGCCCCTCCAATCGGATTGCCAAATCCTCACCCTCCGGCCCCGAGGTGAAGCCGTTGAGGATCTGCAGGATGCCATAGGCGCCGGGAGAGAGGCCTGCTTCGACATGCGCGGCGTCCTCAGCGGTGATGTCCTTCGCCACCTCTTCCGCTGCCTTCAACTTCTCCGACCAGGAGATCTGCGCGCTTTCGAGCTTTTCCAGAAGCTGGCGCAAGCGCTCGGAGAACTTGCCGTATTGGTGCGGGCTGTCGTCAATCCGCTCGGTGACGGTCTTGCGCAACTCCGTCGTCTTACGGATCGCTGCGGTCATCAAGTCTTCCTCGGTCTTGCCCTCAGGATCGAAATCCTCCCAGAATTCCGGATCGGTGATGTGGCGCAGCTTCACGGTGACGCTCAGACCCGTCGCTTCCAGATGCTTTTCCAGCATCTCGCGGATCTTCTCGCTGTAGTTCATCTGGTCGAAGGCCTGACGCTTTTCGAAGTGCTGCGTGCCATAGAGCAGGAAATTGGCGACCCATTTCAGATCGGTGGTGAACTCGAGAACGCTCGGGTCCGGGCTCAGCGTTTCATAGAGCGCTATGAAGCTGCGCGCCTTAGCCTTGAAGTCGAACCACTTGTCCTCGGTGCCGAGCAGCTTCACGAAGGCATCATATTCCGCCTTCAGTCCGTCCTTGTCGCTCGCCTTGCGTTTCACAGACTTCATCAGCGCGGCGACGGCGGAATGCGCTGCCCGCAGCTGGTTGCGCAGATCGTCTAGGTCGCGCATGGCGTTCTTCACGTCATCGGCGCGGTAGGAGGAAAGCGCCTCCTCCAAATGGCCGGAGACGCCGATGTAATCAACGATCAGCCCGTTGCGCTTCCTGGCGTCAGAGACGCGATTGGTGCGGGCAATCGCCTGCAGCAGGCCGTGTTCCTTGAGCGGCTTATCGAGATACATTACGCTCTCGATCGGGCAGTCGAAGCCGGTCAGCAGCTTGTCGCAGACGATCAGGAACTGCGGATCGTCGCCCTGGCGGCCAAAGGCCTTCTTCGCCAGCTTTTCGGCCTCGGCATCCAGATAATGCGCCTTCAGCTCAGTGCGGATCGCCTGCTTGTGCGCATCCTCGCTCGGCTTGCTGTCTTCCTGGTTGATCGAATAGACGCAGGCCGACATGGCATCGGCGCGGGCGAGCGACTCGGCGGGCTCCATGCCCTCGGCCTTGAGGTCTTCGGCGATGACCTTGGTCAGCGCCTGCTTGTAGAGGATCACCGCCTCGCGATCGATGGCTACGATCTGCGCCTTGAAGCCGTCAGGCTGGGCATATTGCTTGAAATGCGTCCAGATGTCGTAGGCGATCAGTTCAATGCGGCGCGGATGCTTGACCAGATCTTCGATCTGCACGCCGCGCTTCTTGATCTCGTTGAGCTTGTCGTCGTCCAGCTCGGCAAACCAGGTGTCGAACAGGATGTCGATCTTGGCCTCATCAATATGCCAGTCGGTCTTGCGCCCGGTGTAGTAGATCGGCACGGTCGCGCCGTCGGCCACGGCGTCATCGATGCCATATTTGTCGAGATAGCCTTCGCCTTGCACGCCGAAGTTCTCGTAGGTGTTCTTGTCGTCCTTCTTCACCGGCGTCCCGGTGAAGCCAAAGAAGTGGGCGTTGGGCAGCGTCGCGCGCAGATAAGCGCCGAGATCCTTTTCCTGGGTGCGGTGCGCCTCGTCCACCATCACGATCCAGTTTTCCGAGTTAGCAATCGCCTCCTTCGAGCCCTGAAATTTGAAGATGGTGGAAAGCGCGGTGTGTCCGTCCTTGCCGCTGCGGATCAGCGCGTGCAGATCCCTAATGCTCTCGATCGCCGTCGGGTTTGGCAGGCCGCAGGCGACAAAGGTGCCGCTGATCTGGCTGTGCAGGTCCACCCGGTCGGTCAGCACCAGAATGTTCGGGTTGGTCAGCGCCTCGGACTGGATCGTCCTGTGCGTCTTCAGCTTCAGCGCGGCAAAAACCATGGTCAGCGATTTACCGCTGCCCTGGGTGTGCCAGATCAGCCCCTGCCGATGCTTGCCCTCAATCACGCGCTCGACGATACGGTTGACGGCGCGGAACTGCTGGTAGCGGCAAATCTTCTTGATCGTGCCGGTCTCGGTCTTTTCGAAGACGACGTAATGCGCGATCAGGTCGAGCAGACGGTTCGGCTCCAGCAGGCACCAGAGGCCCTTGGCGAGCGTGTCGGGGAAATCACCCTCCACCTTAGGCCAGGGATCGCGCCAACAGGCGTAGTATTTCGAGCCGGATCCGGTCGCGCCATAAAGCACCAGGGCGCCATCGGTCACAATGTTGAAGACATTGGAGAAGAACAGGCGCGGAATGTCCTGCTCATATTGCCTGATCTGCTCGAACGCCTCGCCGGTCTTGTCCTTGATGTTGAGCGGGCTTTTCGCCTCGATCACAACAAGCGGAATGCCGTTCACATAAATGACGACATCAGGCTTGCGAGTGTTCTCCGCCTTCACCCGCAACTGATGCGTCACGCAAAACCGGTTGTTGGCCGTGTCGAGAAAATCGATCACCCGCAGCGTCTGGCGCGTCTCTTGGCCGGTCACCTTGCGGGCATAATCGCCGCGCAGCACCTTCAGCCAAGCCTCGTTGTCGCTGATCGCCGCAAGCTCCCCATAGGCGGCCTCAGCCGAGGTGCGGTCGATCCCGTTGATGCGCATCAGCGCCTCAATCAGCTGCGGGCGAAACAGAACCTGGTTTTCGCCGTCGCGAAGAGTGGCGTGCTCTGCCGGTGCCACGAAGCCATAGCCCATGGCCTTCAGATGCTCGATCGTCGGACGCTCGGCAAAATGCCATTCGGGGCCGTGGCTCATGGGGCGCTTACTCCGCTGCCATGGGAAGAGCGTCGGTGACACGCTTGCGGCCGGTGAGGAGGTCAGACATGAGCGCGGATTTCAACTGCAACTGCTGGCTAAGCCTCGAGGTCGCAACCGAAATCGCGGCGTCGAACGACTTTGAAATCCTAACGATTTCGGACTGCTCGCTGAGGTCTGGTAGTCTGACTGGAAACTGCTTCACCTGTGTCGAATTGATTGAGGCTAGGTTGGTGCTTCGCTTGGAGCACGACTGGAAATAGGCTTTACCGCTTCGAGACGCGGTTAGTGTTGCCAAAAACTCTGGGATAAGTCGCTCCTGGTCAGCGCGAACCGCGAACACATGATTCTGATGCAGGCACGGCTCGACGGAGCCGTCCCAGACATCGCCCCGCCCCAGTTTGTCGTAGTCACCGCCCTCAGTCATCAGAACGTCGCCCTTACGAAGGCTGTAACGCTCGAATTGGCCACGGCTGACGGAGATGGTCTGTAGATCGGAAAGATCAACATACCCGTCCTGCACGTTGGCGACCCGCAAATATGGTAACTCGACTGCGTCGGGGATCTCCTTCTTGTTTTTGGCAAGTCCAGTGCGAACTGACGCAACACCTTGCAGTTCAACGACGTCCCATCCCTCCGGGATCTCCCCGACCTGCGTCTGCTTGAAACGCGTGTGGCCGATGCCTTTGGTGAGCAGGCGTTCCAGCACGCCCTGTTTGACCTTTCTGGTCTGCTCGACCACCGCGCGCGTTACCGCAATGGCCTCATCGACGCTGGACAGGATTTCGGCGATCCGTCGCTGTTCGTGGAGTGGGGGCCACAAGTGCCTCATCTGACGGGCCTTTTTCAATCCAATGAAAGGTTGGGCGCCCCCGTCGACAGGCCAAGAGTCTTTGTTGTTCAGCAGGTAGTAAGCGAAAAGGATGTCGCTATCACTTCGTCCATCGTCAATAACGGTTATGGTGTTCTTAATTGCGCTCCATTTTCCTCGCGCGAAAAAGCATCGACCGCTGTTAGCGCCGATTGCACTCACCACGACCGCCTCAGAATCAAAGTGGAAAAACGGTAGCCTGCCATCGGCTCCGCTGGCACTGAATGTGAGATAACCATCATCCGTATAGGCCGCTTTTGTGATCGAGGTATCGCCCCAGTTAACATCCAAACGGCTTGAAAGCTCAGTTTCGATCCACCCGCTCGGAACCTCATGCGACATAGCCAAGCTCCCGCAGAAAGCCCATCATTCGCGCTTCTGCCGCATCTCGCTCGGCCTGGAGCTCAACCAGCTTTTCCACTTCCGCCGCGACATCGACCTCCTCCGCCTCTTCGCCCAGATGCACATAGCGGCTGATATTGAGGTTGAAATCATTCGCTTCGATTTCGCTCACCGGCACCAGCCGCGCCAGCCGCTCGGCATCAGCAAAATCGCCAAAAGCCTTGGCCAGCGTCGCGACATTGGCCTCCGACAGATAGTTCTGCGCCTTGCCTTCGACGAACTGCGCGGCGCCGTTGACGACCAGGATCTGGCCCTTCCGTGGCAGCGGCTTCTGTTTTCGCAAGATCAGGATACAGGCCGGAATGCTCGCGCCGTAGAACAGGTTGGGTGCCAGGCCGATGACGGCCTCGATCAGGTCATCCTTGATCAGCCCCTCGCGGATCTTGCCCTCGGCCCCGCCGCGAAACAGCACGCCATGCGGCAGCACCACGCCGCAGATGCCGTCTTCCTTGAGGCTCGCTACCATATGCTGCACGAAGGCAAGGTCGCCATAGGATTTCGGCGGGCAGCCATAACGGTCGCGGCCAAAAACATCGCCCTTCGACCAGACATCATGGCCCCAGCTTTTCAGCGAAAACGGCGGATTGGCCAGCACCCGGTCAAAAGTGCGGATGGCCTTCACGCTGTCGCCCGTCAGGTGTTTCGGCTCCAGCAACGTGTCGCCGCGTGCCACTTGCGCATCATCGATATCATGCAGGAACAGGTTCATCTGGCAGATGGCCCAGGTGTTAAGGTTCCGCTCCTGGCCGAACAGCGACAGGCTTTTGGGGTTCTTGCCCTGCCGCTCCAGATGATGCACCGCCTCCAGGAGCATGCCGCCCGAACCGCAGGTCGGGTCATAGATTGACATGCCTTCGTCCGGCTTCAGGCATTCGACGATCAGCCGCACGACCATCTTCGGCGTATAGAACTCGCCGCCCTTCTTGCCGGCGTCATCGGCAAACTGCGCGATCAGATATTCATAGGCCTGGCCCAGAACATCCGGCTCGACATCGGCATTGCGCAACCGGTAGGTCTCGAAATGCTGCAGCAGCTTTTCCAGCATGGCATCCGGAAAGCGCTCCTTGTTGTTGAAATCGACATCCTGGAAGACGCCGCGCAGCTTCATGTTCGCGTCTTCAATGGCGCGGAAGGCAGCGTTCAGATGGGTGCCGATATCGGTCGTGTGCTTGCGCACATCCTTCCAGAAATGGCCCTTGGGAATATCGAAGCGGTGCTCATCGGGATCAGCCGCCAGATCGGCATCGTGATAACGCGCCAGCCGCTCCTCATACTCTTCCTCCCAGACATCCGAGAGGCGCTTGAAGAATAGAAGACCGAAAATGTAGTGCTTGTAATCGCCCGAATCGATCGATCCCCGCAGGATATCCGCCGCCCGCCAGAGATGGGTTTCCAGCTGCGCCAAGCTCAACGTTGTCATTTATGCTCATCCCTTGCATCAGCCGCAGGCCGATCTTACCAAATCGCCGCGCGCCGGCAAATTATCTGGACAAATGCAATAAAGCGAATAGAAATTTGCGACACAATTTGCGGTCGAGCTGCGGACAGGCACTTGTAGTCAAGCCAAGTATTGCGTGATTGAAAATTCGAAACTCTCCCGAGACCTTGATCGGGGGCACTCAGATAAAGTGTAAAGGGGGATAGTTTGGAGTCTACGTCTTTGTCGAAGGCCGCGCTTGCACTCGTTCAATATCACCGCTGGTGGCTGAGTTATGACTTACTGCATATCAGCCGGGTGACACGGCAAGCCAACAGGCTCAGCGGCGCCTGCGTCCGATCTATTGCGAAGAACTATGGCGTTGCGCGAGGGATCCGAAGCTCTGGTAAAGACGCTCACGGGAATTACGATAATTTAGCTGCAGAAAGAATTGCAGCATTGATCAATCACCACTCTGATATGGGTGACTTCACTGGAAATCTTTCATCGAAATTCGAGATATGCCTAAATATCGTTAGTGAACTAAACCCGCCAGAACGAATAGAAGAAGCGGTAACTCACAACGATTTTGTTTCAGGCGTCACAAAGCTGGTTTGGTTCGTTAGCCCTCGTCACTGGACTATGTTTGATAGTTATGCAGCAAGGGCCGTCAAGACAAAAAACAGTGCGACAGGACATCAAACAGTTCCTTTTTCCACCAAGCAGCGTGGGATTGATTTCTATAAAAGGCTGCAATTTGCAGGTTTTGAAACACTGGCAACCGACGTCAACCACTGGCTTTCAGACGCTCCGGCTCCATTTCATCTTTTAAGCGGTGAACGAGTGATCGACGCGTATTTGTGGCAACACGGCGCAAAAGAAATTCGGCCGTCGGCGGAAGAAACTGCCGAGTGTCATCTGACCGGCCTAGGCCCGCTGGGTGGGGATTTGCGTGTGCTTGCTCACGACTTTGGCGATCGCTTTGGCGCGCGGCTTGAAAAATTCATGGCTGCCGCCTCACAATTCGAGCGAAGATCGTAGGAAATTTATCGAGTTCGAAGCATACTTGTCACAAATATGTGCAAAGCCAAGCGCTGCAAGCGTCATTTCTCTGTCATCGCGTTAAAGTTCGCCAATACGCCCGGTCAAATGATTGAGCTCACTTGGGCGAACACCCCATCCGATTTCCTTTTCAAACCAGGAGAGCGCTTCAGCGAGCGACTGGATTATCTGGACCTGGGTCAGCGTCGGCCGTTCCCACCCACCGTTCATGTTACCACTTTTCATTGTTGATCCAGACTGATGATTTTTGCTGGCGCGAACGTTTCCAGCTTTTTCAATCCTGAAACCATGCCCCTACCAACCATCGGCGTGCCGATCGCACCTTTCAACCAGCATTCCTTTTTTGGCTTGATGTAAGTGAAGGCGACGCAGCTCTTCTCATCGATACAAGCAAGTCGACAGTCTAGGGGCGTCCTCGCCGAGCGTTCCGGCCGGCGTGACAGATCACCACCGGGTAGGTCGATATCGTCGTAGAGAGCCGACTGAGGATCGATTGTTCCGAGCGTCAGGCTTGATGGGTCTTCCTCGGCTGCACTGAGGAAGCGACCCGAGAAGGCGACGCTATTGCCATCGGCACGTCCAGTGCTGGATTTCAGGAAGCAGTTCGGCCCCCTCTTTATCTTGGGGTTTGCATTGAAGGTGAACGCTTTGCACTGGCCATCCATGACCAGACAGCTGTTTGCACACGCTCCAGCGTCGTCAACGCGCAGCGAGGATATGTCGTCGCCAAACAGATCCAGCCCGGCATAGACCGCTATGCGGTTCGGTCGTTTTGTGAACTCCTCGAGCGGAGACAACTTGGTTACTGGCGCACGATCTGCAGTCAGTGGCATTTCAGCCGACGCGATAGGTGCGTTGACCGGCGCAGTGGAAGAGTTGGACGCGGCCACGGACGGTCCCGGGACGTTTACCACTGTTGCGCCGCCAGGCTCATCTGCTGCACGATTCAGTTGATACCGCTCGATTTCCTCAGGGGTGAAGACATGCATGTCGTCCGGCGGCGTCTTGAACATGACGTGCATCACATCCATCGGAGTTCCGAACCGGTTCAGAACTTCGATTATGTCCGAAATAGCCAGCTGCGCTCCAATAAGATCCGGCGAGTCCGAGGATATCTGGTGGACGCCCAGTTCGCCGTCGACTTTACGTTCGTTGCCCGCTAGGAAAACGAAAGAGCACGCAGAGTGGCATCTGCTGCCCTTCGGGATATATGTGGCAAGCTTACGCTGATGGATATCGTCTGCTATCAGGAGGCCCATCTGCACATTGCCACCTGGGCTGTTGAGTGTAACCAACCTGGCATTTGGTGCCGCTTGAAGCGCGCGGCGAAAGCTCAACCCGGAATTGATGTCAATCTCGCCGTTCAGTGCGATGACCCCAGCGTTATCATCATCGACAATGAAAGGCCCAAATACTTTCTCGCCGGCCAACGCACTCCAAGCCAAAATGAGCGACAAAAGAGCGCTGGTGACAACAGCTTGAAATCTCATACTCATGAACACTTCCCCTTACCCAAGTTCATCAAACTATATTGGCTCAGGAGGAGCAAGCTGCTTGATGGTCACACGTGACCTACTTTTGATTGCAGTTAACTGGCTCTTTGGTTGCGCCGGATACTCCTGACGCCCTTGCGGGACATCCCACGCAGGATCTTCAATTCATGCAATAAGTTCTGCGGGATATCGGAAAACGCAGGGGAAGCGGGCAAGCACAAATGAGCGTTCCGGATTGAAGCACGGGGCCGAGAGCTTAACCGGCCCCTCAGCGAATTCGCTTAACGGGCTTCCCAAAACGTGATGAATCTGAATCTCTGGTGTAAATTGGAGGTTTGCGATGGCCCCAGCGATTTCATTGCGGGGGATTTTTTTTGACGGGGGAGCACCTGCGGCATCTGGGACGTCAGACCAAGAACGCCGACCAGATACAGCGGCTAATAGCGCTTGCTCCGATCTATAACAGCTTCTCGCGCTCGGTTGCCGCGCAGTTGGGCGACGTCACGCTTCAGATCGTGCGCGACCACACCCTGGATCTGACCGGAGGTATATGATGGCGTGGGATACTAAATATTGGGACATATTGGATCAGATATATTGGTGGCCGCGTTACTCTGGCTATCGATCTATCAGTCAACGTCACTGGATCAGAGAGAGCGGAAGGGTATCTATTCCAGAAGAAATGGTAAATCCGTCGGGACCCCTCTATTCTCGCGAACGAAAAGCGGATGAACTTCGCGACTATTTGCTGGGCAGCGAGGAAATACTCAATCATTTATTCGATTTGACATTTTCGATTGCGCCGGACGCACTCATTCGAGATCTCTTCCTGCAGCCGCTGGGATTTGAGGACACCGGTAGCTTCGAGAGTATAGGCAGAGAAACTGCTGCCCGCTACGGATGGGGCAAGTCAGAAAATATCACTCAACACGACGGCCTATTCATCAGCGAACGCTCAGCTGTTGCGATCGAACTCAAGTTGCGGTCTTCGAGCTGGCCCGAGCAGATTGCGAAATACGCTGCAATCTTGGCTTGGGAGGAGTTGGCGTTCGGAGAAAAAGACAATCTTGGGCTCATGTTTATCGTTCCACAGAACGCGATCGCAGGTCACTGGAAAAAATGTGGTCTCAACGGCCCCGTAATAGAAAGCACTTGGCTCGACCGCGAGTGGCGAAAGGGTTTGCCCAAATCGATCGAGCATTTGTTTGTTCAAGAACGCGCTGCGGTTCGATCGGTTGTCGATCGTCTTACTTTGAATGTTATGAGTTGGAGCGAGCTTTACGCGGCACTCCAGATGATCGGAGCGGGCCTCGACCAGGCCGATGCGGGGCAGCAGACTTTGTATCGTCTTATTCGAGGCTTCCTAAGTCAGTTGGAACGGCATCGTGAGACCGGTATCGACACTTAGCGCCGCATCCGGGTGGCGACCTGCACTTTTCCTTTTTGAGCGATTGCGTAGAATTGTCCCTACTGAGGCACACATTGACGCGTCAGTAGGGGGAGCGTCCAAAGGCGATTTGACAGCTATCTATTCGCAGCCGTCGGATTCTCTGCCGATGGGACGACAAGCGTTCCACCGGCAAGCAATGCCTGGATGACACCTTGAGCAACCCAGCTCGGCGGCTTCATACGAGCACCGGCGGCCTTGCGGATGACCGCCAGCCACGCCAGCTCATCGGTGCTCAATGCACTACCCATCATGTTTTCGAACAGGTCGATCGCTTCGTCGTTGAAGAACTGCTTCAGGGCATGCTGAAACAACTGCCTCGGATCACAAGCCAGCGCATCCGCGGCATCGACAACTCGATCGAGCGGAAGCTTGGCCTTGCCATCGAGGACCCACCTCAGGACCCTTGCAATGGAGCCTGCCTCTCCATCAATGTCATCAGGCTTCAAGCCGATCATCAACGCTCTCTCAGATACAAATTCCTGGATCGACAAATTGCTCATATTAGAAACTCCTGCATCAGCGTGTGTGTGCTTTCTTTATAGCGCTGCAGTTGTGGAGACGCAGAGACCGCGGCCGGGAAAGCAGAAGGTCGTCTACTGGTGCTACTGCCTCGCCAGTGCGCAGTGGTTTGGGACTACGCTGTTCAACGGAGACCTGATTCTTGCCGCTCGCGCCAATACTGCCTCTTCAATCGTCCGAGGTAGAGATGCCCGGCAGCTCACCTATCGGTAGCCTCAGCACGATGAGCCTCGGTTTGAAGCAGGTGCATATCGGTCGCGCAATCGACCGGCTGGATTTCATTTCCGTCAGCGAAGCTTGCACCTCAATGGACATGAACCAAAGACGCGAAAGGGCTCCACGCGTATTCACCTGGCAGCATTTCGATTGGTGGATGTTTACATAGTGGTTGACGAAGTTTACCTGCCGCACAGAGAGGTAAACTTTTGACCTTAAAAAGCGCCGAAATCACCATCTTTGGTTGCGCCAATGTTGTCATAAAATCCGAAATGGTTGCGGATTTCTGCCGAAACGTAACATTAAGTTTCCCAGATGTTTACGTTTTTGGCGGGTTGAGCGCTTTTTTCTCCCGATGTAAACTTATTGAGACCCGCGCAGGTTGTGGGAACACTGGCTATGCGGGCCAAGGTCTCAGCCAGTTCACAATTACCCTGGATAGTCAGCCTGAACAGGTGCCCCTCGCGGAGATCTCGAGTCGGACCCCTTGCTTCCCAGCGGCGGAAACATATCCGCGCATCATCTGCAATCGCGCCACGGTTCTAATCCGGCGGGCACGATAGAGGCGATACGACGAGGTGGGATTGCCGAGCCGGGTGAACCAATGCTGCATATCTCCACTGTCGCGCTCGCCGAGGACGGTCGTTTCCAGCGCGCCTACATTATGTTCACGCCGAGTTGGTGCCGCAGATCCTCCTGTATGGGGTGGATGATCAGTCCCGGCTGATTACAGTGCTCTCCGCCGGGACAGTGAAGTCCTAGAATAATCGGGACGGCGTCATGGGGATGCCCTTTGTGTCGGCAGCGTCCCCAGGACCTATCCTCCTCTGCCGAAAACAGACAGCGATGACCACAGGCAGGCGCCGCCTGCCGGAGACTATCATTACGTCAAACCTGCCACGGATCGCGCCAGCGCGAATCCTCGAGTCAATGATGCACCATCCATTGGTGATGTCGTTCAGGTTTAGCGGTTGCATCTGGATCACCTAGCTGTAAGTGGCCGGGATGAGGGTCGGCCGCGAGCGCCATCCTGATTCGGTCTCTTGAGCGGACACATGACAAATGAGCATCACACGGCCGGCGCTTTCGGTGCCCCTGAGGACGATAAAGACGCCTGTGCCGGGTATTCTTGGAACGCTGGAATACCAATGGGTGGATCTGTCGAGGACGCAGAAGCGATTTACCGGTCGGTGGTCCCTGGAACCGGAGATAGACCTCGGCACATTCACGACACGCGCGGTTATCGACTGGCTGATGGTTGAGGTGCAGCTAAATCGGTCAACGCAATTCCAGTGGATCCAACGCGATATTGAGGCCTATTTCGACCGTCTGCCCGGCATTCACAACTGCCTACCCATGCAGAACGATGCTTCGTCACGCTTCCGAATAACCATACAGGAGCCGGACATACCAGCGGTTCTGAAGGCGGTCGCCGCGATCGAGACAAAATATGGTTTCGCGGAACAACCTGGCGTGGCCGGGATCGAGATCAGTGTGGACTTCACGCCCAGAACTCCCGATCACATAGCCCGCGCTCGCATGGTTCGTGTTTTGTCGAACCATCTTCTTGTGAGCCGGGATCTGTTGGCGCATCCACTTGACCGACCGAGAACTGTCTGGGGGCAGCGACCCAAGGTATTGCATCTGCTAGACGGTTTCGGGGTAGCAGTCCAAGCTCCCTTCTCCGATGGAACAGTCGAGTTCGGCGCCAAGAATGCCGAAGTCCGATGGAGAGTGATGGACAAGACAATCGACGAACAGAACCGAGGAGCCGGCACTTTCCTGGCATTGGAGGAAACAGACAAGCGAGCGCGCGTCGAGGTTACCTTGGCCTCGCCGGAGCTCAGGAAGATTGGCATCAACAGACTGAACGACCTGGCCATGTTGAATTTCACCCAACTTCAGGGAAGATACTTTCGGTTCTCACATCCTACGTTCCCCGGAGGAGCAGTGCTTCGTCGAGGACACCCGGCAGCGATGAACCTCTGGCTGCACCGGCAGCGCATCAACGCTTTCGAGGTAACCGGCAACCTTGGGGTAAAAGCATTGGATGACCGAGCCGCGAAACACCGTTCCCACCTGAGAAAGCACGAGCTTACCAAAATTCATCAGTTAGGACTTTGTATGCCGCGCCCCGATCGAACCGCCATTGGCAAGGATGGGACGTTCGTGGCTTACACCGAGATGAACCTGCGGGTTCGGACCGCGCTGCGAAATTTGGGAAGGCGCGTCGCCGACGGATTCGTCTCAGGTGTTTGAAAGTGGGACATAGTAGCCGAGGTATAGTCTGTGCATAGGATTGAATGGAAAGGGTTGAGAGGGAATAGAGCCAGTTATTAGGTTTCCTCTTTCGAAGTTCCATTGAAATCTCGGCGCAGCAGGGCTTCTCAGGCCACCGGATCTTCTCGATGGCATCACAACACAGTCACAAATTCTTGCGAATGATCGAGGTAGGTCTCGGCGCCGAGAGTAGGATGGGACGAATTCGGCTGTCGCGGATGTGCGGCGCCGCTTGTGCTCCATGGGACGGAGCAGCTATCTATACACAGACAGCTTCGTCGAGATTATCAGAACGTAGAGCTGAAACGCGGTAGGGAAAGTTCGATGAGCTCGCGCAGCGTGGGCGTAGCGTAGCAAGTGCCAAGACACGGGAAGCCAGATGATGAAGGAACAGCCGTTGGAGCAAGCCGGCACGCCTGGCCCGTCTCAGTTGGATGTCGACACTTGGCGGATCCTCAAGAAGGCGTTGCGGACGGGGCTTTCTGACAGAGGCTTGGATGTCGGAAACGACGAAGCCTCCCTCATGACCAGGTTCATGTTGGAGCAGATTGAGAAGAGTGGCCTGCGCGTTGTGCCTTTGAAGCCCACATCGGAGATGCATGAGGCGATTAAAATGGCGCTGAACCAGGGCAAGCGGATGTCGGTTGCCTGGGTCAGAGGGCGCACCAAGCAGTTTTGGCGATGGAAAGCCGCCGTTGATGCCGCCCCAAACTGGCGTCGGGGCTATGCACAGGATCTGGTAGCGAAGGGTGATCCTCGACCAGAGCCTGAACTGTCATCAGGACAGATTTGACGAAACCGCAACGGTTGCGGCTTTCGAAATGGTCTCACAGAGCTCAGAATGGCAGATCGTGCGAGGAACGACCGCCAGCAGCTTTCAGCGGCCCACATCGTCTTACGTGTTTCAATGGGAGAGCTGGGATGAACGGCGAGAAGAACGCCACGGACGCTCATGGGAGGCGAGGAGCAATGTCTACATCAGGACCGTATAGGACACCCGGCGAAATTGCGGCGACAAACAAAGACATTCCATCCGTGGCAGCGACTGAGGTCCATGTCCAGCGGTGTCAACGACGTCTATTGCTGAACAAGTTGCCCGGATGAGGAGACGTCTGAGCCGCGTCAGTTCGCCAAGGACCTGTCAGTGACTGATAAAATCATAATGGAGTATCTCGCGCGGTAAGATTCGCGCCGTTGTCTTGGCGCGCTGAATTCGTTCAAATCAACGGCGCGGACGCAGTGCTAGGTGTGAAAATTATCACACCACGGTGCCTTTCCAAGGCTCACACAACCCTCGGATTGTGCCGGCCAATAGAGGCGTAAGCTGCCGAGTGGTCGAGAATGCTTCAATCACCATAAAGCATTGAGCAACTCTCATCGCCATCTCAAATCGCAACTGCGGCAACGGAATTTCGCCAAACAATAAACATGATGAAAACAATCAAGTTCAAACTTGACTCTTTTGTTCATGTTAAATACGACCGCCTTGCAGTTAAATTTGAGGGGTCAAATCATGAAATTCCGGGGTCGAGCGACGCCTTGCGCGTCATTGCAGCATCATGTCCAAATGCTGGCTGCGAGCGCTGCCTTTGTTGCCGTTTGCTTACCAACACCAGCTCTGGCCGAGGACACAGTCCTTGACCAGATCGTCGTCTCGACGCGCTCGGACAAAAAGCTCCTCGACGTGCCGCAGAACATCACGGTCGTGACCCGCGAGGAGCTTCAAGACTACAATATCCGTGACATCCAGGATCTGGTGCGCCGCGAACCCGGTGTTTCTGTCGCTCGCCCGACATCAATCACCAATCCCTGGGGCCAGCTCAGTAGCTTCACGATCCGCGGCATGGGCGGCAACCGTGTATTGACGATGGTCGACGGCTCCCGTGTCCAGGAACTGATCACCGACGGCAGCCGCGACTTCTTCGACATGAGCAATTTCAAGTCGGTTGAAATCGTGCGCGGACCCAATTCGGTGCTCTGGGGTGCGGACGCACTCGGCGGCTCTGTGATGTTTAGAACACTCGATCCATCCGACCTGCTCGCAGACACGGACAAGCCCTGGGCGCTTGAGCTGAGGAGCAGCTATGACAGCTTCGACAGCAGCTGGAAGAAGCAGATCACAGGGGCCTATGACTTCGGCGACATCCAGGTTCTGGGCAGCTATGGCCATACATCTGCAAGCGAGGCGGAACTGAGCAACGCAAGAGCCGACGGCGGCATCTGGGGTTGCTCACGATTGAACTTCGGTTGCGATCAGCTCTTTCCTGCCGACACCGATGTCGACAATGCCCTGCTGAAAATGGTCTGGACACCGGACGCGCAAAACACCGTCAAGCTGACCGGCGAACTGTTCGGCCGCGCGACCGAGGTTCTGCAGCTCTACGACATGAGCGCCTCGACTACCGGCGTCCCAACGACGACGTCCTACATCAACGATCCCTATGTGCGCGACCTCGACATGAGCCGCAAGCGGATTGCCCTTGAGCATGAGTGGTTGGCCGATCAGCCGTGGCTCGACAGCCTGAACTGGCGGATTTCCTACTCTCCGCAGGAGCGGACAACCGACAGCAATCAGCGGCGCGTCTATTCGAACCGGATCCAGCTGCACAATCAATACCGCGATTACAGCGAAACCTTCTTCGAAGGCGACATCCAGCTGAAGTCGAGCTTCGACCTCGGCGCAACTCATCATGCGCTGACCTACGGCTTCGACGGCGACCGGACCCAGGGTGACTATGAGGGAACGAATACGACCTACAATGCCCTGACCGGGGTCACCACGGTCGCGACCAACCAGGGTTTCAGCTTCCCCCGTGTCGAGACCCAGCGCGCAGATATCTATCTTCAAGATGAGATTTCTCTTCTCGATGATCGGCTCACGCTGACGCCCGGTGTGCGCCTCGCGACCTACTCCATCGATCCCACCGGCGACGCCAGCTATCCCGGCCTGCCTGGATACTCTCCGGCCAAGCAGGACAGCACCGAACTGCTCAAGGCGTTCAGCGCCACCTACAAGCTCGACGAGACCTATTCCGTCTATGCCTCTTACGGGGAAGGCTTCAAGATGCCGACATCGGCACAGCTCTTCCAGTCGAGCACAGATCCGTTCAGTGGCAGCTCGATCATCCCGAACCCGGACCTTCGACCGGAATCCGTTCAGAGCTACGAGATTGGCCTGCGTGGCGAATACGAGCGAGGCTTTTTCAGCGTCAATAGCTTCTACGCCGACTACCACGACTTCATCCGTAGCCTGCAGGAAACCACCATCCCCAACGGGTCTGGGACGCCGGTCACGGCCTACACCTCCAACAATGTCGAGGATGTGCAGCTCTGGGGCGTCGAGTTTTCTGGCGAATACGAGGTGCTCGACTTCACCACACTCTCGGCCAACCTAAGCTGGAGCAAGGGCCGGCAGAAAGTGAACGCAGCGTCTGCGACAACCGCGTTCGACGGAGCGGTGCCCTTTATGGCTGTGCTTGGCGTCAAGCACGAATTGCCGGACTACAATCTGCAGTTTGAACTCTTCGGCACCTTTGCCGCCGGTCGCACGGAAGCCAGCAGCGCGGCCTATTATCTGCCTTCCGGCTATGCCGTCTTCGACGCATACGCAAAGTGGGAACCGAAGCAGAATGTCGAGGTGACTTTTGGCATCGAGAACATCTTCGATCGTCGCTACTTCCCCAACACATTGACGGGTTTCAACACGGTTCCAAGCTCGACCGCCGTCGCCAACGTCAACCCGCTGGAACTGCAGACCGGCGCGGGCCGGACCTTCAAGATCGGTGCCACGGTAAAATTCTGAGCCAACGAGGTGCCGGCTGAGCCGGCACTTCTCTCAGCGGGAACATCATGTTGACCCTATTTCTACAGTTCAAACGGCTTGTCACCATCTGCATTTCGGCACCTGGCGGACGTATCAGCCTGCTTCTTTACGGCCTCGCCATCGCGCTGAACCTTGGCAGCGTCTATGCCGCTGTCCGGCTGGTCCAGTGGACGGGTGAGTTCTATTCAGCGATCGAAAAGGTGAACGGCCCGGAAGTCCTGCACCAGATCGGCATTTTCGCGTTGATCATCGCCGCCAACTCTGCCCGTGGCCTGTCCTACGAATACCTGCGCAAGGTGCTCGAGATCCGCTGGCGAAGGGCGCTGACCGACCATGCGATCGCGCTCTGGACCCGCAACAAGGCCTTCTGGCACATGGCGGCCGATCCGATCGATCGGATCGATAACCCGGACCAGCGCATAGCCGAAGATTGTCGTCTTTTCGCACGCGGTCTGCTCGTTGAGACCGTTGATCTGATCGGCGAAGTCGTCGGGCTCTTTTCGTATCTCACCGTGCTCTGGGGCCTGTCCAATTTCGCCCTGTCGCTGGCACCGATCGGCATCGACTTCGATATTCCACGCTACATGGTCTGGGCCGCTTTCCTCTATGTTGCGATCAGCAGTCTCATCACCCATCAGCTTGGCCGGCCTTTGAAGGGCGTTCTTGCCGAGCAGCAGCATCGGGAAGCCAGCTTCCGCTTCAGCATGGCACGGTGGCGCACCGCGTTTGACGAGGTCGCCCTGTCCAACGGCGAAGAGGCGGAGAAGCGGCAGTTTCGCCAACGCTTTGATGATCTCGCCGAGAACTGGAGAAGGCTGATCCGCGCCGAACTCGTGCTTGGAAGCTTCACCTTTCCGTTCCGACATTCGGTGCTGCGCATACCGCTGTTCGTCGCGCTGCCAGGTTATCTGACCGGTCACGTCGCCTTCGGTGGCTTGATGCAGTTGAGCATGGCATTTTCGCAGGTCGTGACGACGCTGTCATGGTTCATCTTTTCCTACCGGGACCTAGCAGAGCTGGTTGCAACAGCGTCACGCCTAGACGGCTTCCTGCAGGCGGCGGAGCGACATGGCAGCCACAAGCCCGTCATTGCACGATCGTTGCAGGAGCACGGCGGGTGCCTGAGGCAGATCGAGGTCATGTCGTCGGACGGCCGCACGCTGCTCCGTTTGCCGGACATTACGCTGGCGTCAGGTGACACCTTGTTGCTGCGAGGAAGATCAGGGGTGGGAAAGACGACGCTGGTCAAGACACTCGCCGGTTTCTGGCCCCATGGCTCGGGAAACTTGGCTATCCCAGACAGCGAGCCGTTCTTCCTGCCGCAGAAAGCCTATTTCCCCCTCGGTTCGCTTGAGGATGCTGCAGCCTATCCTGCGCGGATAGAAAATTTCGACGCCGATGCAGTCCAGAGTGCCTTGGCAGATGTCGGGCTCACGCACCTGCTGGGCAAGGAGCAGGCCGGTTCTGACGGCGATCTTGCAAGGCTCTCTGGAGGCGAGCTGCAAAGGCTGGCTCTTGCACGACTGCTGCTGCACCGACCCAGCTTTGCTGTTCTTGATGAAGCAACAAGCTCGCTCGACGAGGCGTCAGAGACCGCGCTACTGCAGACAATTCGCAGCCGGCTGCCCGACACAATCCTCATTCTGATCGCCCACCGACTGCCGCAATCGCTACACAAGCTGAAGATCCACGATCTCGACCTGCAGCCCACTCTTTTCTCCGCCTCTCGTTGAAGAGGCGTCGTTTCACCCATGCCTAGACAAATGGATAACCAATGACCGAGATTGAACCGCAAACCCGCCTCCGCCTCGAAGCGCGAGCTTCCGATATCATCCAGCGACTGCCAGCCATGGGCAAGTTGATGATCATCGGCAAAGGCAAAGGCGCAACCCATGAACGGATCGGCACGGTTGAAACCGTGACCGAGATCAGTGGCAAACTCGTCTGTGGTGGAATACACCACAAGTCCAGCATAGATCCGAACCTCATCGCCGATGTCATTTTCGACACGTCCAGCATCATGCAGAACCAGGTCTATCCACGGCTCGACTTCCGTAAGGCTGATGGGGCGACCCTGTTTGCAGCAGTCGGCTTCGAGGGGCTGGAGCCGTTCGAAGCTGCATTGGCGGATATCGCCCGCAGCAAGGATCCTTCCACTCGCGATATGAGCAGGCCGCAGCGGCCCGAACTCAATCCTGCGGATCCGGGTATCGCTCCTCTCAACCAGGCTTTGGAGGCAGCCACTCCGGTGACCATCCGCTACGATGAGCCGGGGTTCAGCCAGAGCTGGACCGGGATCGTCTCGAAGGTCAGCCCGGGCATGGGCTTCATCAACGTGATGACCGAAGACTTTCATCTCCACCTTCTCGGCGGCACGGTGGCGCATTGGGCACAAGAGGCCGCAGAAGTTTCCGGCGAACGTCTCTGCGCCGTCAATTCAGCAGGCGAGCGTATCGGATTGACCCTGGTCCTGTCTGCTCCAGCGTCAAACGCCCAAGGAGCCTGATACATGCAGATTGAACATCGACCTGGAACCTGGCTGGATGGCGATACTGGCCTGGCGGCGAACCATCAGGCCTTGCTGAAAGACATGGCCGGCAAACGGGTCGTGCTGCTCGGCGAGACCCATGACCGGTATGATATCCATCGATGGCAACTGCATGTCATCGCTGCTCTTCATGCGCTGCGTGAGCAGGTCGTTGTCGGCTTCGAGATGTTTCCAAGGCGGGTCCAGTCCGCCCTGGACCGATGGGTCGAAGGCGAAGTGAGCACCACGGATTTTCTCTCTGCATCGGAGTGGAAAACCGTCTGGGGCTTTCCTGCCGAACTCTACCTGCCCATCTTTAACTATTGCAGACAGTTCAAGCTGCCGATGAAGGCACTCAATTGCCGCCGAGCTTTAGTGACCGAAGTCGGCAAACTTGGCTGGGATGCCGTCCCCGTGAGTGACCGGGACGGATTGACACCAGCTCTGCCGGCATCCGCTGCCTACAGGCAATATCTGTTCGACATCACCGGCGGCGCCAGGCCCGAACGACCGGCCAAGGATGCGCAGGACGCAGACTTTGACCGCTTCGTGCGCGCCCAGCAAACCTGGGACCGGGCCTTTGCCTGCAACATCGCCCACGCCCTTGAAGAAAGGCCCGACGCACTCGTCGTTGGGGTGATCGGCAGGGGACATCTCGAGTATGGCCACGGCACACCATGGCAGCTTGGTGATCTCGGCATAGAGGACGTCGCTGTCCTGTTGCCAGAGGAAGAGCCTTCGTTCGACATCACCCGTCGCCGCGGTATCGCCAATGCCGTGTTTCGCCTGGACACAAACGATCGCGCCGCCTGATTTGAGCAGACACGTGGTCGCCAGGTGATGATCCCGGCGACCACGGCCCATGGGCTCGGACATCGGGCACGCCAGGGTTCTTGACCGATGGCGCCAGAAGACGGTAGCGATTGGGCGGAAAGGCGATTTCGGAGCGTGATTTCCGGATAAATTTCGTTACATTTTTTGAGCCGTTACGCCGTTACAAATACTTCATTAAATCATTGAAATTTATTGACTGTTACAGATTTCAAATCTCTCTAGCAGCACCATTTTTTTCTTTTGAAATCATTGTAGTAATTGCAACGTAAGTGGTTATGTCCAGTCCTCCGCTACAAGCGGACGATTTACGATGGCTAGCTGAACTGTTCCGCTGCATTGCTGCCAACCTTGAGCACCTTAAGCAGGGTTTGTCGCCAACAAGGCCGCACCGAGAGAAGCATTGCGGATCATTGCAGACGCGATGGCGGAGGTCAGTGAGGATCTGCGACGAAAAAGCCGGGGGCAAGCCCCGGCAAGTTGTTAAAGGGAAGCTGAAGGCAGTGCCTGGGCTTTACTGGTTCGGGAGCGACCGAAAGTGTCCGCAGACAGACTCGGTTTTGCCGAAGCGAACGCGATTGTAAGGGTTAACCCAAACCATAGCGTGACCTCATTTAATGCCAGTGGGCCTTGAAAGAGGACGATTTAAATGCGATTCTCTGACTTGGAGGTGCCGACAATCGCAAGGCTTTATCGCCTCTATCGGTTGCTTGGTCATCTGGGCCGCTGTCTTGGTTGCAACAGGACAGCGGCCTCTAAGCTTTCCGCCCCTGCTACGCCGATGACTGTGGCGCTAGGGGCAATTTCGGACGCGTCACTCCCTCTCCTCCTCAAAGGCTTTGTTGTTCCGGTTGTCCGACAGAACAGTCGGGTAACAGAAATCCAAAACGGCGCTGAATGTTTTGACAAACGCTTCGCGCCGCTCGTTTGTCCAGCTCTCCCCCTGCGGAGGAAGACTGGCGAGTAGTCCAGCAAGCGCGGGTGGCAGTGCATTCATGCCTAACGGTGCGACAGATGATGGGACACCGGGTAACCGGGATGACAGGCTGACAGGCTGCCGCGCGCTTCGGGTGATTGGCACTGGCTTTGTCGGAACACCTTTCCTTACAGGCGCTTGGCGAGCGGCACGTTCTGATCTAGCGCCGGCGTAAGTGTAGAGCCCTATAAACAAGGTAACCATCCTGTCTTGTTGACCGACAGGCTTGTAACTCCTGAATGCATCCCGAATATCTGTCTCATCCGCGGTGCCTGGCTCGATAAAGGCCAATGCATCCGCATAAGCTATGTTTAGCCACTCTATAATGCGAATTTTATAATCAGATTCAGGCGCTTTGCGCAAACCCTCAAGTGTGTCTGTAGGTCTCTTATCTTCGTCAAGAAGGCCCAAGGTTTGCATGGCTTGAAGGGTACGCTGTATTAAACTGTCGGAAATGCCCGCGCGACCAAGCACCTCTCCATCCACCGGTGAGGGCAGCCCTTTGTTACGATGGCGTTCGATCAGCCCAATGATCGCGCTTGCTGGAGCGTAAGGACCTGGACTTTCGGTTGTTACCGGCATCAAAAAATCTCCGAATTCAATTCGAAGACTATTCTACAACGTACAGACAGTCAATACTACGTTTCGTACGCTGCACCACCCATATCAGTCCTCATATCTAATTGTTTTTTAATGCTTTTATTGACGCAGCAAACAACACCGTAACATACAGGAAGATAACACTCCGAGAAGTCGTAGAAATCTCAACGCGTTTCACCGAATCGGGGATCATTGAAAAGGCCTAGGAAATAACGTCTTTAAAGCCAAAAACGTCCAAATCTGAGTCGTCTTCATGATTTATGATGCCAATCATAAAAAGTACCCATGACAATAAAGCTGTTTGATACGAAAGTAGGCTGGGAGTTGCGTTGTGATTCTAAGGCTAGGTGGAACCAACTGCGCACAATGGCCTTGTTAGGCAGTTCAGGCAGCTAATTGGAGAGAGCAAGTTTCCGAATTGAACCATATCAACGTGAGGGTCACGGAATCTGATAGGCAACGTTCACCCTTAATATCCATGCCGTCGACGCTGTGCAGCGCTCATGACGTCATATCCGAGGCAAATTACCATTGCCGCAAAACTTACCGGTTCCCCCATCCAGCCCTACTCCGCTCCCGCCCACGGAACATTGCCCCACCCACGTCGTTCTCTCGCGATGAAAAGCACCGATCAAAACGCCAAAGCTGGAATGGTGACCTTTGTCGTCGTCCTCTCCGTTGTCGCAGCCGTCCTTGTTTCGGCCTGTCTCCTGTTGCGCCCGCCGGGCGAGGTCAGCGATGCGCCTGCGTCGCCGCATGCGATCGATCAATCCCCCAGCCACCGAGCCCCCAAACGCAAAAACGCCCGCGTCATCAGCGGGCGTCGTGCGTAAATTCATGCGTCTGGTATCGATCGCTTAGCGGGCGAATGCGCCGCGGGCAATGCGTTCGATGTCGGCGCGGCTGATGCCGACGTCGCTGAGTTCGCGGGCGCTCATGCGGCCGAGTTCTGCGACGGTCTGACGGTACTTGCGCCAGTTGTTGAAAGAGCGTGCTACGTTCATGATAATCCCCTTTCCGGAGGCTGTGTTGACGACAGCAACCTCTTTTTCGGTTCCGGCGTCGTTTCGATGATGTGCATATAAGCGCCTGCTGCCACTTGGAAAATACACAAGCTTTCACGGCACCCGTGTGATTTACGCATAGCTGAAGCTTGAGCTATTCATCTGTTGTTAACCCACGTTTTTCCGGGCCTGGAATGGCGAAGAATGCATTCATTTCGATCTGGAAAAGCCGCGGACAGGTCAGGTGCATCTGCCACCGGCGGATGCCGGGCCGGATGATTTTACCCGCATGCTTGCGAGGTGACTTCGCAGCCTGCTGCCTGTAAAACACGGCCGGCGCTACCCGCGACAGCGGCGCCGCAGCCGACACCTTTCCTCTTGCACCGGATCTGCCATGTCCTCCCAGTCTTCCGCCTCCTTCGACCCGCAGCATGTGGCTGCCCAGTTTGCCGCTGCAGGCGCCCGTATCCCCGCCGCAGAGTTCAGCGTGCCGCCCGACGTCAGCGACGCCATGGCGGTTCAGGCGATCTTTTCGGCGACGCTGCCGGCAGAACCCATCGGCTACAAGGTGGCGCGGTCGCCGGACGGCGTTGCCGTGGTCGGCCGCCTCTGGCCTCTGGCGCTTGCCGACGATGCCGTCGTTACGGAACTTCCCTGGCGCGAGGGCGTGAAGATCGAGGTGGAAATCGCGGTGACGCTGGCGTCCGCCCTGCCGCCGCGCGCAGACGGCTACAGCGAGGCCGAGATCATGGCTGCAATCGGCAGCGTGCATCTGGGCATCGAGGTTCTCGACAGCCGCATCGCAGAAGGCGGCAAGGCGCCCTATCTGCTTTTCCTCGCCGACCGGCTGGGCAATGCCGGCTATGCGCTCGGGCCGACCGTGCCGAAAAGCCTGCTGGCACTGAATGGCGAAAAGCAGCTGGTCGTGCGCCTTGGCGACACGACGATCTACGCGGCTGACGCCCGCCATCCGACCGGCAATGTGATGGATTGGCTTACCGGCTGGGCGTCGAAGAGCGATCGGCCGGCCGGCTCGCTTTCGGCCGGCGAAATCATCACCACCGGCAGCCTGTGCGGCGCACCGGTTGCGGAGCAGCCCGGCCTGCTGACGGTCGAACTCGAGGGCGGACACGCAATGTCCATCCGCCTGACGGCCTGAACGCAAGCATGGCACCGGAGCCTCCGGTGCCATAGGTCTTGCTGCAATACAGGGCTTGCTCCAATACGGGGCTTGCGACCGGCTCAGAAACCGCCGGCAACCAGGCGGCGACGCAGGCCGTCGATGTCTTCGGTAACCAGGTCGTCGAGGCGGCGCTCCCAGTCGAGTGCCGTTTCAACGATCACCCGCAGGCTGTCATGCTGCGGTACCCAGCCGAGCTTTTCCCGCGCAAGGGTGGAATCGGCCACGACCAGCGGCGCATCGCCCGGCCGGCGCGGGCCGTATTCGACGGCAAACGGCTGACCGCTGACCTGCCGCACCGCCCGCAATATATCGAGCACGGAGTAGCCCTTGCCATAACCACAATTGGCAACCAGCGGCTGACCGCCATTGCGCAGATAGGCCAGCGCGCTCATATGCGCGTCGACCAGATCGTTGATATGGATGAAATCGCGCACGCCCGTGCCGTCGGCTGTCTGGTAATCGGTGCCGAAGACCGAGACCGACTTGCGCTTGCCCAGGGCTGCCTCGCAGGCGACTTTCAGCAGATGGGTGGCGCCGGCTGCGGAATTGCCCGCCCGGCCCTTCACATCGGCTCCGGCGACGTTGAAATATCGCAACGCGACATAACGCAGGTCATGCGCACGCGCCGTATCGCGCAGCATCATCTCGCTCATCAGCTTCGACTGGCCATAGGGCGATTCCGGGCGCAGGGTCGCGTCTTCCTTGATTGGCAAAGGTTCATCCGGCTGGCCGTAGACGGCAGCCGTGGACGAGAATATCACCTTGTCGATACCCGCCTTGACGGCCGCGCTCAGCAGCCTGTGGGTATTGCCGGTGTTGTTCTCATAATAGCTGAGCGGATCGGAGACGGATTCCGGCACGATGATCGAGCCGGCAAAATGGATGATCGTCTCGATGCGGTTTTCGGCAAAGACCTGCTTGAGAACGGAGGCATCGCCGATATCGCCAAGGTAGAAACGCGCCTGCGGCGCCACGGCCCAGCGGAACCCCGTCGACAGCCGATCGACGACGACGACGTCCTCGCCGGCGTCGAGCAATGCCCAGACCATGTGACTGCCGATATAGCCGGCTCCACCCGTTACCAAGATCGCCATGATTTTCTTCCCAACGTTTTCTTGTTGGGACGAACTAATCACGGCAGCATTGTCGAATGCTTATTTTTGCGGGCTAAGCGCCTGATTCAAGACGACTATTCGTCTATTTGCTTAAGTTTTCCCTAGCCGAAACATTCAAATTTTAGCGATGTTCGTCACAGCGCGAGGATGTAGCGGCCAAGGCGGTCGGCGGCCTCCTCGATCTGCTTGGGATTGCGCAGGAAGCAGGCGCGCAGGAAAGCCTCGCCGCCGGCGCCGAAGGCGGTACCCGGCGCGAGCCCGACGCCGGTCTGGTCGACGATGTCGAAGGCTGCCTGGCGGCTATCGGTGATTCCGTCGATCTTGAGGAAGGCATAGAGAGCGCCTTCGGGCTTCAGGGTCTCGACCCGGTTGGTGGCAATCAGCCGGTCGCAGAGGATATCGCGCGACTGCGTGGCGCGGGCGACGTTTTCCGCGACAAAGCCGTCGCCATGGTCAAGTGCCGCGATCGCGCCGCGCTGCATGAACGGCGCAACACCGGAGGTCGAATACTGGATGAGATTTTCCAGCACAGGACCGATTTCCGGCGGTGCGACGATCCAGCCGACGCGCCAGCCGGTCATCGACCAGTTCTTCGAGAAGGAATTGGCGAACAGGATCCGGTCGCCGTCTTCCATCACGTCGAGGAAGGACGGCGCGCGTTCGCCTTCGCCGTAATAATAGAGCGCATAGATCTCGTCGGCGAGGATCCAGATGCCGTGGCGACGGGCAATTTCCAGGACCTTTCTCAGATCGTCCTTCGTTGCCGTCCAGCCGGTCGGGTTCGACGGCGTGTTGATGAACAGTGCCCTGGTCTTCGGCGTGATCATGGCTTCCAGACGATCGAAATCGAGCGACCAGCCTCCGTCGGCAAAGGTCAGCGGCAGGCCGACAGCCTTTGCGCCGGCGATCTGGATCGCCGAGACGATGTTCGGCCAGGTGGGCGACAGATAGACGATCTCGTCGCCTGGCGAGGTCAGCGCCTGGACGCAGAGCACGATGGCCTGCATGCCGGAACCGGTCGCATAAAAATGATCGGCCGGCAGGTCGACGCCGAAATGGCGGCTGTAGTAGTTGGCCAGCGCCTGGCGCAATTCCGGCACGCCGCGCTGCCAGGTGTAGAAAGTCTCGCCGCCGAGAAGCGCGTCGCTGGCGGCCCTGCTGATAAAATCCGGTGTCGGCAGATCGCCCTCACCGACCCAGAGCGGCAAGAGGTTGTCGCGGGTGCGGGCATGGTTGACCAGTTCGACAATGCCGCTCTTCGGGGCGGCAAGCGCACGGGCGCTCAGGTCATTCAAAAACGGCATGAATCGGCGTCTCCAAAACTCAGTTGCGCTGATCTAGCCGATTGCCGGACAAAAATCCCATGACAATGATTGAGGAAGAGATCGATTCAGGTGATGGATCGCCGTGGCCCGCCATTGGCGAGCCACGGCGTCAGGCAGGTCAGGCCTTCTTCAGAAGGTCGCGGATTTCGGTCAGCAGCTGGATGTCGGCCGGCGGCGGCGCATCCTGGGCCGCCTGCTGCTCCTGCTTCTCCAGCGACTTGCGCAGCGTGTTCACGCCCTTGACCATCAGGAAGATGATCCAGGCGAGGATGACGAAATTGATCACCACGGTGATGAAGTTGCCGTAGGCAAAGACGGCGCCCTGTTCGCGTGCAGCCGCCAGCGATGTCGCCGTGACCTTGTCGCTCAGCGCCAGGAAGTAGTTGGAGAAGTCGAAGCCGCCGAAAACCACGCCGACGACCGGCATGACGATGTCCTGGACCAGTGAGTTGACGATCAGCCCGAAGGCACCGCCGATGATGACACCCACGGCGAGGTCCATGACATTGCCGCGCGCAATGAATGTCTTGAATTCGTTCAGCATACCGCTCTCCTTTTGCTGCGCTGACCATACCGCCCCAAGGCGGCTATCCCCCTCCAATGGTTAAAGAAAGATTTTCCATTCGGGAATGGTAAATTTCGACTTGGCCCATCTGATCTTCGACTTAAGGTCAATCCGAAGGCGATTTCAAAAACGATCGACTTCCCCTAGAATTTCCGTCGGGTGCCGTTCAGGAGGAAAAAGTGCTCCCAGGCTGGATTATCGTCGCATCGTCGCTCGGCTATCTGCTGTTTCTGTTTGCCGTGGCCAGCTACGGCGACCGCAGATCGCGTGTCAGCGGCGTTCCCGCCGGCGGCAGGCCTGCCGTCTATGCGCTCAGCCTTGCCGTCTATTGCACGTCCTGGACCTATTTCGGCGGTGTCGGTCTTGCGGCAGAGCGCGGGCTGGAATTCATGGGCATCTATATCGGGCCAATCCTGATGTACACGCTCGGCATGCCGATCCTGAGGCGTATCGTCGAACTGGCCAAGACCGAGAAGATCACCTCCGGCGCCGACTTCGTCGCTGCCCGCTACGGCAAGAACCCGATCGTCGGTATGCTGGTGACGATCATCTATCTGGTCGGCATCATCCCCTATATCGCCCTGCAGCTGAAAGCGGTCTCCAGCTCGGTCGCCACCGTCATGGACCCCAGCGCCTACGGCATCGGCACCGGCAATCTCTATTTCATCGACCTGCCGCTGATCGTCGCCTTCATTCTGGCCTGTTTCGCGGTGGTCTTCGGTACCCGCCACACCGATGCGACCGAGCATCAGGACGGCCTGATCCTGGCGATCGCGATGGAATCGGTGGTCAAGCTGGTGGCCTTCTGGACACTCGGCATCTTCGTGCTGTTCTTCATCTTCGACGGACCGGCCGATCTCTGGCAGAAGGCGCAGGACAGCGAAGCGGTGATGGCCGCGCTCTCCTACCAGACGCCGCCTGCCCGCTGGATCCTGCTGATCGCGCTATCGGCCTTTGCCATCATCATGCTGCCGCGCCAGTTCCATGTGACGGTGGTGGAAAACCGTACGCCGCGCGAACTGCGGCTCGCCGGGATCCTGATGCCGATCTACCTGATCGCCATCAACATCTTCGTGCTGCCGGCGGCCATTGGCGGGATCATGACCTTCGGCGGCACCGGCGACGCCGATCTCTATGTGCTGTCTCTGCCGTTGCATTCCGGCGCAAGTCTGGTCTCGCTGCTGACCTTCATCGGCGGATTTTCCGCCGCAACCGCCATGGTCATCGTCGCCTCGGTGGCGCTCGCCATCATGATATCGAACGACATGGTGCTGCCGATCTTCCTGCGGCAGAAGCTGCTGGAGCGCCCCAGCCAGCGGGCGAATTTCGCCAAGACGCTGCTGCATATCCGCCGCACCGCGATCTTCGGCGTCATGCTGCTCGGCTATGTCTACTACCGCTCGGCCGACAATTCGACCGGCCTCGCCTCGATCGGTCTCCT
Organism: Rhizobium sp. 18065; assembly: GCF_902706095.1. Lineage (GTDB taxonomy): Bacteria > Pseudomonadota > Alphaproteobacteria > Rhizobiales > Rhizobiaceae > Allorhizobium. The sequence goes on along the minus strand of NZ_CACSJP010000001.1, from coordinate 552,930 downwards.
GTCGTTTACCGCGATCGCCCAGATCGCACCGGCGATGTTCGGCGGGCTGATCTGGCGCCGGGCCAATGCGCGCGGCGCAATCGCCGGCCTGACATCCGGCTTCTTCGTCTGGGCCTATCTCTTGTTCCTGCCAAGCCTCGGCGCCATCGACCATTCCTGGATCGCGTCCGCCGTGCTCGGCTTCCTTCTGCCCGGCATGCAGATGTTCGAACCTGCCTTTGCGGATTCGCTGGTCAACGCCACACTGTTCAGCCTGGCGGTCAATACCGCCGCCTTCATCATCGGCTCGCTCAGCCGCAATCCGCGGCCGGTCGAGCGCATCCAGTCCGATATCTTCGTCAAGCGTCATGCCCGCTCGCATTTTGCCACGCGCGGATGGAAAACCAGCGTTGCCGTCGGCGACCTGAAGGCGGCCATTGCCCGCTATCTCGGCGACGAACGCATGGAGCGCTCGTTTCGCACCTACGAACAGAAGGCCGGCCGCAAGCTCGCAGACGACAGCCCGGCCGACATGGCCTTCATTCATTTCTCCGAACAGTTGCTGGGCAGCGCCATCGGCTCGTCGTCCGCCCGGCTTGTCCTGTCGCTGATCCTGCAGAAGGCGGAGGATACCTCGGCCGATACCGTCTGGCTGCTCGATCAGGCGTCCGAAGCGCTGCAGTACAATCAGGACATGCTGCAGACCGCGTTGTCGCAGATGGAGCAGGGCATTGCCGTCTTCGATGCCTCCGACCGCCTGACGATCTGGAACCGGCGCTTCCGCAGCCTGCTCGACCTGCCCGAACATGTCGGCCAGGTCGGCTTTCCGCTCACCGACATCATCGCGATCCTGATGCAGCGGGGCGACGTGACACCGGCAGGACAGTCGGCGGTGGTGCGCAGCTTCCACCAGTTCGACAACCCTTTCCGCATGGTGCTTTCCGGCGGCGAGCGCATTCTCGAAGTGCGCTGCAATCTGATGCCGGACAAGGGCATCGTCGCAACCTTCACCGATATTACCGCACAGGTGGAAGCCGACCGGGCGCTGAAACAGGCAAACGAAACGCTGGAACAGCGCGTCAGCGAACGCACCGCCGAACTGACACGGGTCAACCACGCGCTGGCCGAGGCACGGGCTGCCGCCGACGATGCCAATATCGGCAAGACTCGCTTCTTTGCCGCCGCCGGCCATGACATTCTCCAGCCTCTCAACGCCGCCCGCCTCTATTCCTCGTCGCTGGTCGAGCGCCTCGGCGCTTCCGACAACAGCGCGCTGGTGCGCAATATCGATTCCGCGCTGGAATCGGTCGAGAGCATTCTCGGGGCAGTGCTCGACATATCGCGCCTCGATACCGGGGCGATGAAGCCGCGTTTCTCCACCGTGGCGCTGAACGGCTTGCTGGAACGCATCGAAACCGACTTTGCCCCCCTGGCGCGGGAAAAGAATGTCAAGCTGGTGGTCATGCCGACCGCGCTTGCGGTCCGCTCCGACCCCAATCTCCTGCGCCGGCTGGTGCAGAACCTCGTCTCCAATGCGATCAAATACACCCCGGCCGGTCGCGTCGTGGTCGGCGCCCGGCGCCAGGGTGACAAAGTCATCATCCAGGTGACCGACAGCGGCATTGGCATCCCGGCGTCGAAATTCCGCACCGTATTCAAGGAATTCGCCCGGCTGGAGGAAGGCATGCGCACGGCGTCCGGTCTCGGGCTCGGCCTGTCGATCGTCGATCGCATCGCCCGCGTGCTGCATCATCCGGTCGAACTTGCCTCCAAGCCCGGCCGCGGCACGACCTTCCGCGTGGCCATGCCGCTCGAGATCGCAAAACCGCTCAGCACCGGCGTGGTGCCGCTTGCGGCCTCCGATCGCTCCAACCTCACCCTAAAGGGTTTGCGCTTGCTGTGCATCGACAACGAACCGAAGATCCTCGAAGGCATGGCACTGCTGATTTCCGGCTGGGGCTGCAGCGTGCAATGCGCCGGCTCGATCGAGGAAATGGATATGCTGATCTCGACGGAGACCCAGCCACCGGATCTGGTCATCGCCGACTATCATCTCGGCGACGGCAGCGGCATCGGGGCGATCCTCAGGCTCCGGGCACTCTATCAGGCCGACGTTCCGGCCCTGCTGATCACCGCCGACCGCACGGCGGAAGTGCGGGCCGAAGCCGAGCGGCATTCGATCACCCTGCAGCACAAACCGGTCAGGCCGGCGGCGCTGCGCGCCTTCATCACCCAGGTCTATTCGCAAAAGCGGGCGGCGGCGGAATAGCTCACTGCGAGATCGATCGCAGGACGGCAGCCGGTTCCTCTCTTCGCCTTCCGGCCAATAGCGCCTGCCGCCCAACCTATCTATGCTGGCAATCGGCCTCTTAGAGCATCGGGGCATATTGCCGGCCGGGAGGGCCATTGACTGCATGAAGATCGCATTGCTGTCCGACATCCATGGCAACCGCCAGGCCTTTGAGGCGGTGATGACCGATGCGCTGGCCCGCGGTGCCGAGCGCTTCGTCATTCTCGGCGATATCGTCGGCTATGGCGGCGATCCGCGGTGGTGCGTCGACAGGGTGATCTCGCTTGCGGAAGAGGGCGCCGTGGTCATTCGCGGCAATCACGACCAGGCGATCGTCGACCCGAGCTACTCGATGACATCGGCGGCCGGCATCGCCATCGACTGGACCCGCATGACGCTGGAGCCGCGCCAGCGCGCCTATCTCGGCAAGCTGCCGATGGCGGTCGAGGAAGAGGACCGGCTCTATGTGCATGCCGACGGTTCGGCGCCCGGCCGGTTCCGCTACGTCACCGATGCCACCACGGCGCTTGCCCATTTCGACGGCTGCAGTCAGCGCCTGAGCTTTTGCGGCCATGTGCATCGGCCCTGCCTTTATGGCTATGGCCAGGGCGGCAAGGTAACTGTGTTTACCCCGACATCAGAGATCGGCATTCCGCTGGCTGCGCCACGCCGATGGCTCGCGGTCATCGGCTCGGTCGGCCAGCCGCGCGACGGCAATCCGGCAGCGGCCTACGCACTATTGGACACCGAACTCGGCGAGCTTTCGTTCCGCCGCACTGCCTATGACATCGGTGCCGCCGCCAGCGCGATCCGTGCCGCCTCGCTGCCGGAGAGCCTGGCGACCCGGCTTTTCCAGGGACGCTAGAGCAACTCCAGCAAAAGTGGGAACCGCTCTTGCGTCCGAAGTCGCGTAAAAACAAAGAGATAGAGCATTGAAGGCGACCCCGTTTTTTCCGGCAATGCTCTAGGGAGAAGAGAAAGGCCACCATGCCCAAGGGACGTCTCAAGCAAGGCGACATCATCGACGGATTTGCCATCGGCACGCCTGCCCATACCGGCGGCATGGCGAAGCTTTACCACGTCAGCCATGCCGATCATCCCGGTGCATTATTGATGAAGGTGCCGGAAATGGGCAGCGGCACCGATCCGGCGATGATCGTCGGCTTCGAGATGGAACAGATGATCCTGCCGAGGATCGGCGGCCCGCATGTGCCGCGCTTCATCGCCAATGGCGACTTTGCCCGCGTGCCCTATATCGTCTTCGAACAGTTGCCGGGCAAATCGCTCTATCCGGAACTCGACCGCCTGCCCAGGCCACAGCCGGAGGTGATAGATGTGGCAACAAGGGTGGCAACAGCGCTTGCCGACCTGCATCGGCAAAAGGTAGTGCATCTCGACATCAAGCCGTCCAACATCCTGTTTCGCCAGACCGGCGAAGCGGTGCTGGTCGACTACGGCCTTGCCCGGCATCTTGAGCTTCCCGACCTGATGGACGAGGAATTCCGGCTGCCCTATGGCACGGCGCCCTACATGGCGCCGGAACAGATTCTCGGCGTGCGCAGCGATTTTCGCTCCGACCTGTTTGCCCTCGGGGTGATGATGTATTTTTTCTCAACAGGCCGCCGACCATTTGGCGATCCGCAGAGAATGAAGGGCCTGAAGAGACGCCTGTGGTGGGATCCGCCGCCACCGCGCGAACTGAACCCGATGGTGTCAAAGGCGTTCCAGGAAGTGATCCTGCGCTGCCTGGAAATCGATCCCGCCCGGCGCTACCAGAGAGCGGCGCAGCTGGCGCTGGACCTTGGCGACCTGTTCAATGTGCGGCTGACGGCGCGGGCGGAAAAGATCGAGCGCGACCCCTGGAGCGTCCGGCTGAAACGGCGCCTTCATCCCGATCCGATCGAGCTTGTGCGGCCACATGGGGCGGCCGCGATCCTTGCCAATGCGCCGATCGTGTTGGTGGCGATCGATCTCGGCGAAGCGTCGCAGGATCTGGCCGAAGCCCTGCGGCACACCGTCAGCCAGATCACCCGCAACCGGCCACATGCCCGCGTCGCCTGCCTGAATGTGCTGAAGATCGCCCGCATCGCGCTCGACAGCGATCTCGACGCCGAGGGTAACAACAAACATGTCATGCGGCTGGTGGAGCTGAAGCACTGGGCCACGCCGCTCGGCCAGAAGGAGGGCGACGTCACCTTTCACGTCATCGAGGCTGTCTCGACCGCCAGTGCCATCCTCACCTTTGCCCGCGACAACAATGTCGACCACATCGTCATGGGCGCCCGGCCCAACTCGACCATGCGTACGCTGATGGGCAGCGTGTCAGCCGAGGTCGCCGGCTCGGCGCCCTGCTCGGTCACCGTTGTCAGGGTGCGCAACCCGGCAAGCGGTTCGCCGCAAGCGGTTGACGCAGAGGACCATGAAGGTGTGGAACATGCCTGACGGCGCCGGTAATTGGTTAGCTTAAACTTACAATAAACCCTACAGTCGCAAGGCCCAGACCGTGGCATGGACGATGACGCCCGGCTCGGCCGCCAGCCGCAGCGCCCGCACCGGCTCAAAACCGGTGATGCGCTTGGTGCCGGTATGGCGCCCGCCATCGGCAAAGATCTCCAGCGAACCATAGTCGACGAAAACGCGAAAACGCTTCGCCTTGACCGCCTTGGCGAGATAACGCGGACCGGGTGGACCGGCATTCTCATGCATCTGCTCAGGGCTGTGTTCTTGCCTGTTTTCGGGCCTGTTTTCGGGCCTGTGTTCGGGCCTGTGTTCGGGCCGGTGTTCGGGCCTGTGCTCCTGGACGATCTCCAGCCCCTCGCCGTGCTGGGTTACCGCAAGGCGCATCTCCGGATGATCGAGCTCGAGATGAAATGTCGCCCCCGGCTCGCTGAGGTCGAAGACGATCTCTGCTGCACCATGCGGCAGCGCCACCGTCTGGCCGGCGGCCAGCCTTGTGCGGTCGAGCATGCGCGAGCGCAGGCTTTCGGCAGCGCCAATCGGCGGCGTCAGCAATTCGCCATCCTCCAGCAGCAGCGTGCGCGGCAGGCTCATGGCCGTGGGGAAATCAATCGTCGGGCCGGTGTCGGCCCAGTTGCCGAGCCAGCCGATGCCGACCGGACTGCCGGCATCGACAAAAGCCTGGAAGGCATAATTGTCGGTGCCGAAATCCAGCTCGCGGCCGAATTCCTTGGTGAAGGTCCGGCCATCGAACCAACCGACGTCGACCATGGACAGGTTGCGGCGGCCGGTTTCCTTGTCCTCCCCGTTCATCAGGCCATAAATCAGCGCCCAGCGGGTGACGGGATCGCGCGGATCGCCATCGAGCGGCAGCAGGCAGGGGCATTCCAGCGCCGAGGTCTCATACCGCGTCTCGGTATAAAGCTTGCCGATATAGGTCCAGCCGCCAGCCGCCGCATTGTCCTCCGTCTCGTAGAGCAGAATGACGCCTCCGGCGTCGCTCTGGCTGCCGAGCAACATCTTCCAGTGCCCGTCCGGGCCACGAAAAACATACGGATCGCGGAAATCAAAGGTCAGCCCCTCGCCGTCCGGCCGGCGCGGAAGGAGCACTTCGGCGGCACCGGCGCTGAACAGATCGGCCGAGGTCGCCGACATCTGGATCTCCTGCTCGGGCACCCGGTCGGCGATCTTTTCGGTGAAGAAGACGCGGATGCCCGGCCCGTTCGGCAGGGCAATCGCCGAGCCGGAAAAGGCGCCGCCGCGCTTGTCTGGCCTCACCGACAGGTCTTCCGACGGAAACAGGAACACAGGCAGGTGACGCCAGCGCAGGTAGTCGGAGGACACCGCATGGCCCCAATGCATGTTGTTCCAGATGCGGCCATGCGAATAATGCTGGTAGAACAGATGCGGCCTGCCGCCGAAGCGGCCAAAGCCGTTCGGATCGTTCATCCAGCCGAACGGCGGGCGGAAGTGATAGCCTTCCGGCAGCTCCGGCGGCGCGTTGGCCGGATTGGTGTGCAGAACGGTAATGCCGGTCTCCAGCACGTCGCTGGCGGTGAACCAGTAGGCCACCGATACGGAGGTCACCGCCGGGTCGTAGATCAGCTCGATCGAGCCACCGCCGAAGACATGGTAGATGCGGAAGGAATGTTCCTCGGCATTGACCGCCTGGACCTCGCCGAACTTGCCATTGGCGCTGTGGAAGGAGACCGAGCCCGGCTCTTCCGGCGAGACCGCCTTCAGCCAGAGATGCAATGTCGCGTTGACCGGAAGCTCTACCTCGATAGTGCGATGGTCCATCGCCGTCTCCATTGAACCTGCCATGTCATTTTCTCCACATTCTCAATCAAGCCAAGCGGCACGCCCGCCGGCTGAGCGATGGGCAGGCCGCGCGCGAGATGGAACAACGACAATGCCCGCCAGCCTGTTCCCTTTCCCGCCTGTCATCAAGCCTTCATCGCAGCGTCATCGCGCTTTCATTCGCAACCGCTATCGGAAGCTCGAGAGATTCCGGACCTGGAGCGACTGCCGATGCGTCTTGCCGTTTCCATCCTTGCCACCCTTGTCGGCCTCTTGCCGCAATCGGCGCTGAATGCCCCCTTCCAGGCGGCCCAGCCGCTTGCCTCCCATTCTTCTGGCCGCAGCGCCCTGATCCACCAGCGCCTGACCGATGCCAATCTGTGGCGTGACCATGTCATGGTGGTCGCCCACCGGGCCGGCTGGAAGGAAAACGGCGTGCCGGTCCGGGCGGAAAACTCGTTTGCGGCTATCGACCATGCCGTCGAACTGGGCGTCGAGATGGTCGAAATGGATGTGCGGCGCAGCCGGGACGGCGTGCTGGTCGTCATGCATGACGCGACGCTGGAGCGCACCACCAGCTGTCACGGCGCGGTCGAAGACCTGTCGCTTGCCGCGCTTCGGACCTGTCGACTGGTCGTCGAAGGTCAGCGCCGACTGACGGATGAGACGGTATTTACCCTGGAGGAGGCGATGCTCCATGCCAGGGGCCGCATCCTGATCAATATCGACAACAAGCTGGAACCGGAGGCACTGGTCGAGGTGGCCGAACTGGCGCAACGGCTGGAGATGACCGACGGCGTGCTTTTGAAAATGGCCGTGTGGAACGCCGAACGGCTGCAGCTTGCCCGCGACATTCGCCGCGCGATCGGCCCGGAGATCGCCTTCATGCCGATCCTGGCCGACGACGCCGTAAAAGAAGCCGATTTCATCGATCGGACCGAAGCGTCGCTGTCGGCACCGGCCGCCGAACTGATCCACTGGTACCGCGATGCCGCCCAGCCGCTGACAACCGATGGCGGACCGCTTCTGTCTGCCCGGGCCAGGGCGGCCGCGATCCGCAACGACACACATCTCTGGGTCAATACCTATCCGATCACCGACCGACCGGAGGGCATGGTGGCCGGCGGACGCGGCGACTATCTGGCCATGGCCAGCGGGCGGGCGGAGGATGTCTATGGCTTCTTCATCGACCGTGGCGTGACGATCATCCAGACCGACGAACCGGCAGCCGTGATCGGCTGGCTCGACGCGCAGGGGCTGCGGCGCAGCTACGATCTGACCAATTGAGTTCTGATGTGAGTTCTGATGCCGGACGGTTTGACCGCCCGGCATGCATTGCTTGAGCCTTGCTGTCAGGACCTTGTGGAAACCACCACCGCTGGCGCGTCTTCGACGTCCACCTGGCGGGCGAAATAATTGGCCAGCAGCGCGCCGGAAATATTGTGCCAGACGCTGAAGATGGCGCTCGGCACGGCGGCAAGCGGCGAGAAGTAAGCATTGGCCAGGGCGGCGCCGAGACCGCTGTTCTGCATGCCGACCTCGATGGCGATCGCCTTGCGCCTGGCCAGCGACAGGCCGCAGACCTTGGCCGCGAAGAAGCCGAGCAGATAACCCAGGCCATTGTGCAGCACGACAACGGCAAAGATCATCAGGCCGGACTGGACGATCGCGCCCTTGCTGGCGCCGACGACGGCCGCGACGATCAGCACGATGCCAAGCACGCTGACCAGTGGCAGTGCCGGAACGGCGGCACGAACCACGGCCGGTGCCAGTTTTTGCAGGGCAAAGCCCAGCGCCAGCGGCAACAGCACCACCTTGACGATGCTGATGAACATGGCCATGGCATCGACGGGCAGGAACTGGCTGGCAAACAGCCAGACGAGGAAGGGCGTGACGATCGGCGCTGCCAGCGTGGTGACGCTGGTGCAGGCAACCGACAGCGCCACATCGCCCTTGCTGAGATAGGTCATGACATTCGATGACGTGCCGCCCGGGCAGCAGCCGACCAGGATGACACCGGCGGCGACTTCCGGCGGCATGGGGATGAGCATGGTCAGCAGCACGGCCAGAAGCGGCATGATGACGAATTGCGAGCCAACCCCGATCGCCACATCGAACGGCCGCTTCACCACCTCGCGGAAATCATCGAGCGAGATTGTCAGGCCCATGCCGAACATGATGATCGCCAGAAGCGTGACGATCCACGGCACGATCTGCTTGAACAGTTCGGGGAAGAAGAAGCCGAGCACGGCGAAAAGGATGACCCAGACGGCAAAGGTCTTGCCGACAAAGCTGGAAAAAGATGCGAGCGATTTCATGATTGCCTCCCGATAAACGTAGATCGCGGTTTAGGTTCGGCTTGCATTCTGTCAAGCCGCATAGCGAACCGATCGGTACATCTGCGCATGAGGAAGCGCGCAGCGATTACGTTTTCCGCATGGATTTGCGGCGAACCGTTCGCCAAGGGCCCTTGGCACGCCCAATTCCACCCTGCCCAGCGTGTCGCACCGGCCGCTGACTTCCTTCTCCCCCCGAGGGAGAAGGTGCCCGAAGGGCGGATGAGGGCGCTCACCCGCACAAACCACCGCACAACCACCTCCAGCGGGGATGACTTTTCCAAATCCCCCAACGTTTTCAATAAAACACACCCTATTTCATCCCCCTCGTTTCCGCCCGTGCGATACTCTCCCCGTTCCGCCTTCGGATACACCGGGTGTTGCGAGCCCGGCGAAGCGGAACCGGCGCCGGAGGGCGCGGCTGTCGCAGGCCAGACCCTCCGGGCCGGATGCAACGGTCTCCCTCCGGTGGAGGGATGGTGGATGGCAAAGACCTCGGATGGTTTGAGCCAACCTCGATCCCAACGGCCATCGGACGTGCCTCAGCGGCACACAAACAAGGCGCCGGACCTGATAGGTTGATCGAGTGATTGATTGATCGGGTCCGGTGACAAAGACGGCGGGAGCTATGGTCGCAAATGACCCGCTCCCCGGGCGAGGGTCAGGTCGGGATGTGCGCACATCCGCCGAGAACCTGAAACCTCCCGGGCACCCGGCCAGGACGTCTCAACGAGACGTTTCGGACCCAAGCCCGGTTGACGGTGAAACGCTTCGTTTCGCCGGCCAGAGCCGCCTTGCCAGAGAGACGCATGCAACCGGCAAAAATCGCCGAACGGGGCGCCGGAAGGAGCCATATAATTTATTCAATCAGGTTGCTTCTGGCGCCCTGTCCGAGACTGACACGCTATCCCCGGAGGAGGACAATCCGACCGGTGGTTTGGCATGGGATTTTTGAAGGTTTGGAATGATGAGGATGTTGGATCGAGGATCGGACCGTGTGGCTCGCCGGGACCGTTACCGTCAGCCGTCAGAGCCAGTTCGCCCCCCTCTGTCGGCTCCGCCGACATCTCCCCCACACGGGGGGAGATCGGCCGAGACCGCAGTGCAAGGGAGAGGATGGTGACCGCGGTCCAAAGGCCAAAACAGCAGACGACAAGACATCGCCTCATTGCACCGGCCTCAATTGTCCAAGGTATCCGATTGGCCGAGCGGCCAGCCCCACGCCGATCTCCCTCCTTGTGGGGGAGATGCCCGGCAGGGCAGAAGGGGGTATCGCCAGAGATAAAAGTCAAACGTGCGAACAAACACCAGCCACCAACTCACCTCTCGCCAATCGCAAAAAAGGCGGCCGAAGCCGCCTTTTCACTAACCATCATGGTGCCCTCAGGCAGCCTTTGCGGCCTGCCCGTAAGGGTCGAAGCGGCCGTAGAAGGTGTCGCCCTTGGCGGCCATGTCGACGAGCAGCGGCGTCGGGTTGAAATGCGCGCCGTAGTCCTTCGCCAATCGTTCGCACAGGCTTACGAATGTCTTCACGCCCATGCCGTCGATGTAAGACAGTGCGCCACCGGTGTAAGGCGCAAAGCCGAAGCCGAGGATCGAGCCGACATCGGCTTCGCGTGGGTCGGTGACGATGCCTTCCTCGACAGTGCGGGCCGCTTCCAGCGCGATCGTCACCAGGAAACGCTGCTGCAGCGTCTTGACGTCGACATCTTCCGGCTTCTGCTGCGGATGCAGGTCCTTCAGGCCCGGCCAGATGTGTTTCTTGGCCGGCTTGGCCGGATAGTCGTAGAAGCCCTTGCCGTTCTTGCGGCCGAAGCGCTCTTCCTTCTCGACCATGCGCGAGACCAGCTCCATATGGCGCGGATCGACGGCCTTTTCGCCAAGATCGGCGACGGTGGCTTTCAGGATCTTGTAGGACAGATCGATCGCCACTTCATCGTTGAGCGCCAGCGGCCCGACCGGCATGCCGGCGAACTTGGCGGCATTTTCGATCATCACCGGCGGCACGCCTTCGATCAGCATGTTGTAGCTTTCCGCCATGTAGCGCAGGACGCAGCGGTTGACGAAGAAGCCACGCGTGTCGTTAACGACGATCGGGGTCTTCTTGATCGCCGCGACATAGTCGAGTGCGACAGCGAGCGCCTTGTCACCGGTTTCCTTGCCGAGGATGACTTCGGTCAGCATCATCTTCTCGACCGGCGAGAAGAAGTGGATGCCGATGAAATCGACGGGGCGCTTGGAGTTTCCGGCTAGGCCCGTGATCGGCAACGTCGAGGTGTTGGAGGCGAAGATCGCGCCTTCGGGCAGAACCGCCTCGACCTTTTCGATGACAGCCTTCTTGACGTCGCGGTCTTCGAAGACGGCCTCGATGACCAGATCGGCATCGGCCAGCGTGCCGTAGTCATCCGACGGGGTGATCAGCGACAGCAGCGCCTCGCCCTCGTCCTTGGTAAGTCTGCCCTTGCCGACAGCACCGGCGACCAGGCCCTCGGAATGGGTCTTGCCCTTGCCCGCTGCCTCCATGTCGCGGTCGATCAGGACGACATTGATGCCGGCGGCTGCCGTCACATAGGCGATCGAGGCGCCCATGAAGCCGGCGCCGACGACGCCAACCTTGGTGATCTTCGACTTCGGCTGGCCGGCGGGACGACGGGCGCCCTTGTTCAGTTCCTGCATCGAGACGAACAGCGAGCGGATCATCGAGAACGCTTCTGTCGTCTGGACGATCTCGGTGAAATAGCGTTGCTCGATGCGCAGGCCGGTGTCGAACGGCACCTGCAGGCCCTCATAGACGCTTTTCAGGATGGCGAGCGCTGCCGGATAGTTGCCGGCGGTCTCGCGGCGCAGGATGGCGGATGCCGCCGGCCAGAGCTGGGCTGCCGCCGGCGTCCAGATGCCGCCGCCGGGAACCTTGAAGCCCTTTTCGTCCCAGGGGGCGACCGGCTTCAACCCGTCCTTGATCATCTGCTTGGCGGCATTGATCAGTTCGCCCGGCTCGACGACCTGGTGGACCAGACCCATGGCCTTGGCGCGGGCAGCCGTCAGGCTCGACCCGGTGGTCATCATCTGCAGGGCGTCCTGGGTATTGGCCAGACGGGCCACGCGCTGGGTGCCACCGGCGCCGGGGAAGATGCCGACCTTGACCTCGGGCAGTGCCAGCTTGACCGACTTGGCATTGGAGGCGACGCGGCCATGGCAGGCGAGCGACAGCTCGAAAGCGCCGCCCATGCAAGTGCCGTTGATCGCAGACACCCATGGCTTGCCATTGGTCTCGATCTTGCGCCACAGCCAGGTCATGCGACCGGCGGCGTCAAACAGCTTCTTCACGGCACCGGCCGGATCCTTGGCCTTCTCTTCCTCGAGCATGGAGAACATGCCCTTGATCATGGTGAGATCGGCACCGCCGGAAAAGCTGGACTTGCCGGAGGTGAAGACGACGCCCTTGACGTCGGCATCCGCGACGGTCTGGTCGAGGATCTTCTCGATCTCGTCCATCACCTCGACGGTGAAGACGTTCATCGACTTGTCGGGCATGTCCCAGGTGACCAGCGCAATGCCGTCGGCGTCAGTCTCGATGGTGAAGTTCTTGTAGGTGCTCATAATGGGATTCCTCTTCCCTTGAATTCTCTGATGTCGCCGCCGCTCCAAATCCGGTGCGATCCGGCGGGGTTAAGCCCCTCCCCCTTGTGGGGAGGGGTTGGGGAGGGGCTCTTGTGCAAAGACCCCTCCCGCCTGCCGGCCACCCTCCCCACAAGGGGGAGGGTTGGACCCCATCAAACCCGTTCGATGATCGTCGCGGTGCCCATGCCGGCGCCGATGCAGAGCGTGACGAGCGCGGTGTTGAGATCGCGGCGTTCCAGCTCGTCGAGCACGGTGCCGAGGATCATCGCGCCGGTGGCACCGAGCGGATGGCCCATGGCGATCGCGCCGCCGTTGACGTTCATCACGTCGTGGCTGACGTTGAAGGCCTGCATGAAGCGCAGGACGACAGCGGCAAACGCCTCGTTCAACTCGAACAGGTCGATGTCGGCGATCGTCATGCCGGAGCGCTTCAACAGCTTTTCCGTGACGTCGACCGGGCCGGTCAGCATCAGAGCCGGATCGGAGCCGATATTGGTGAAGGCGCGGATGCGGGCGCGGGGCTTGAGGCCCATGCTCTGGCCACCAGCCTTGGAGCCAACCAGCACGGCTGCGGCGCCATCGACGATGCCGGACGAATTGCCGGCATGGTGGACGTAGTTGATCTTCTCGATTTCCGGATGCGCCTGAATGGCGACTGCATCGAAACCGCCCATTTCGCCGGGCATCTGGAAGGACGGATTGAGGCCGGCCAGCGACTGCATGTCGGTCGTGGGGCGCATATGCTCGTCGCGATCGAGGATCACCAAACCGCTGCCATCCTTTACCGGGATGACGGACTTAGCGAAATAGCCCTTTTCCCAGGAATTGGCCGAGCGCTTCTGGCTTTCGACGGCATAGGCATCGACGTCATCGCGGGAGAAGCCGTATTTCGTGGCAATCAGGTCGGCGGAGACACCCTGGGGCATGAAATAGCCGGGGAAGTTGACCGACGGGTCCATGTACCAGGCACCGCCCGACATGCCCATGCCGACGCGCGACATCGACTCGACGCCGCCGGCGATGACGATGTCGTCGGAACCGGCCATGACCTTGCCAGCAGCAAGATTGACCGCATCGAGGCCGGAGGCACAGAAGCGCGAAATCTGGATGCCGGGGGCGGAGAAGGCGTAGCCTGCCTCGAAGGCGGCAGCCTTGGGGATGACGGCGCCGGCTTCCATGACCGGATCGACGCAGCCGAAGATGATGTCATCGACGGTGGATGTGTCGAGGCCGTTGCGGTCGCGCAGGGCTTCCAGCGTGCGGGCGGCCAGACGAGGCGTCGGCACTTCGTGCAGCGATCCATCCTTCTTGCCACGGCCGCGCGGGGTGCGCACGTGATCGTAGATATAGGCTTCGGTCATTGTTTCTCATCTCCCTTGCGGCGCTCGGGCGCCTTGAAAACTGCTGTGGCCACCTTGTGGCGGATCGTCACCCGCCTGCAGGCATCTTCTCTCTCAAGCGGAGAGATGAACGCAGGTCGCGACATCGATCTTCGCCCTTTCCGGCGGCGGCAATCCCCTCTCCCCGCAAGCGGGGAGAGGGTCAGGGTGAGGGACAAACCGCAACGCTGGCGGGCGCTGCAGGCCCCTCATCCGGCCTTCGTCCGTCTCTCCGTCGAGCGGAGACGACGGTCAGAACGCGTCGGCGGCCATTTCCATCAGGCTGTCGGCGCCAGCTTCGATGCGGGTCTTGCGCAATGCGGTCTCCGGCATGATCTTTTCCATGTAGAAGCGGCCGGTGAGCAGCTTGTTTTTGTAGAAATCGGCATCACCAGTGCCCGCGGCAAGGGCCGTGTTGGCGGCCTTGGCCATCTTGGCCCACATATAACCGAGAACCACGACACCGAAGAGATGCATGTAGTCGGTGGAGCCAGCACCGGCATTGTCGGGCTTGGCCATGGCATTCTGCATGAACCACATGGTCGCCGCCTGCAGATCGTTCAAGCCCTTCTTCAGGCTCTTGGTGTAGGCGGACAGGCTTTCGTCGGCGCGGTTTTCCTCACAGAAATCGCCAATCTCCTTGAACAGGGCCATGACGGCGCGGCCACCATTGGCGCCAAGCTTGCGGCCGACGAGGTCGAGCGCCTGGATGCCGTTGGCGCCTTCGTAGATCATCGCGATGCGGGCATCGCGGACATACTGGCTCATGCCGTGTTCTTCGATGTAACCATGGCCGCCGAAGACCTGCTGGGCCATGACGGCGTGGTCGAAGCCCTTGTCTGTCAGCACGCCCTTCAGGATCGGCGTCATCAGGCCGAGGATGTCGTCGGCCGTCTGCTTTTCGGCAGCGTCGCCCGAGCGATGGGCCACGTCGGACTTCAGCGCGGTCCACAGCGTGAAGGCGCGGCCGGCCTCGTTAAACGACTTGATGGTCAACAACGTGCGGCGGATGTCGGGATGGACGATCAGCGGATCGGCCTTCTTTTCCGGCGCCTTGACGCCGGACAGCGAGCGGCCCTGGATGCGTTCGCGGGCATAGTTCGCCGCGTTCTGATAGGCGATTTCGGCGATCGACAGGCCCTGCAGACCAACGCCGAGGCGGGCCTCGTTCATCATCACGAACATGGCCGAGAGGCCCTTGTTCTCGGCGCCGATCAGATATCCGGTCGCCTCGTCATAGTTCATCACGCAGGTGGAATTGCCGTGGATGCCCATCTTGTGTTCGATGGCGCCGCAGGTGGCGGCATTGCGGGCACCTACCGAGCCATCGTCATCCACCATGAACTTCGGCACGATGAACAGCGAGATGCCCTTGGTGCCTTCCGGTGCGCCCTCGATGCGGGCAAGTACCAGATGGATGATGTTGTCGGTCATGCCGTGTTCGCCGGCCGAAATGAAGATCTTCTGGCCGGAAATCTTGTAGGAGCCATCGCCCTGGGGAACAGCCTTGGTGCGCAGCAGGCCAAGATCGGTGCCGCAATGCGGTTCGGTCAGGTTCATCGTGCCGGACCAGGTGCCTTCGACCATCTTTGGCAGGTAGGTCTGCTTCTGGGCATCGGAGCCATGCACGAGGATGGCGGCAATCGCGCCCTGGGTCAGGCCCGGATACATCATCAACGCCATGTTGGCGGACGACATGTATTCGCCGACGGCGACATGCAGCGTGTAGGGCAGACCCTGACCACCGAATTCCGGCGGGACGGCGAGGCCGAGCCAACCGCTCTGGCAATAGGCGTCATAGGCCTCCTTGAAGCCCTTCGGCACGGTGACGGTCGCGTCGTCGTGGCGAGTGCAGCCTTCCTGGTCGCCGGAGAGATTGAGCGGGAAGAGCTGTTCCTCGGCCAGCTTGGCGGCTTCACCGACGATCGCCTCGACCATGTCCGGGGTCGCGTCCTCGAAGCCCGGCAGATTGTTGTACCGGTCGAAGCCGAGCACGTCGTTCAGGATGAAAAGCGTATCGTTTACGGGGGCCTTGTAGACAGGCATCAGGTATCTTCCTCCAAAGACATGGTTCCGAGATATCGGACTGGTTCTAGCTTATACAAATAATTGACGTGCGCGTAAACGTCAAAGTTTACGGATCGCCATATTTTACCGGTGGCAACCGGCACCCTCCCCTGCATCTTCCTTCCGCCAGCGCTTGCACCGGCTGCTATTCTGGCCCCGGCTCCAGCCACCACCCTGGCTGCAACTCCACGTTAGCACCATCGCGCAAAAGTCTGAGCAAATCCTCTTCGATGCGATCGGACGGAGTGCAAGCTGGCAGGTGCTGCTTGCGCGGGGCATTTCAGAGAAAGTTAAAGTTTTTTAGGGCCGGGTTAACGGCTTCTTTACCATGTTTCATGAAAGGTTGCTTTTGAAAGCTGGCGATCCGCGTGCCTTGCACCCGTCGCTGCCACGTCCTTCGGAAACAACCGAAAAGACAGGCGGGACAGGACAAGACCAACGGAACAAAGGCTCGACAGCGGCAGACGCAGCCGAGCGGAGTAACCGTCGGCCATCATCGAAGCGAGCAGAACCATGAACGGATCTCGATCACCCTCTCAACGTCCCGGCGGCACATCCTCGCTGGACGCGCTGAGTCGTACCATCGAGGGTCTTGAGGCACGGATCGACGGACTGATCGGTCAAAGCGGACGCAACCGCCCGACGGAAGAACCGATGGCGCGTGCGCCGGAGCCGTCCTCCAGGCCGCAGCGCGAGTTTCGCGATCCGCTGGCAGAGATCCGCGAACGCCAGCGCCTGCTCGAAGAGAGCCGCAACCGCACACCCGAACGCAGCACCTATCGCAGCGAAACGGCCGTGCCTGCTGCACCTGCGCAGCCCGCGCTGCGGGATCCGGCACCATCCTACCGCGAGCCGCTTCCGCCGCTGCGCGAACCACTTCCAACGCTGCGCGAGCAGGCGGCCGACCGCTTTGCCACGCGCTCCGATCGCCGGGCCGAAATCGGCAGCCGTGACATCACCGAGGCGCTGCTCGGTCTGCGCCAGGAACTGAAGCAGGACATTGCCGAGAGCATGGCGCGTGAGATTGCCGGCCTGCGCCACGAGATGCGCAGCATTCGGACACTGGCCGAGGAAAGCCGGCCGAACGAGGACATGCGCGCCGACTTCGCCAAGCTTGCCGACAGCATTCACCAGCTCGACGCCGCCAAGGCGCCCGGCGCCGACGGATTGCAGGCGGAATTCAACGAGCTGCGCTCGCTGATGGATGGCCTTGCCCGCGAGGATTCCGTTGCCCGCATGGAGCGTCGCTGGAGCGATGTCGAAGTGCGCCTCGGCGAACTCGACACATCGGCGATGCGCGAGGAGATCATCCGGCTCGCAGACCGGCTGGACGACATCAAGGCGCATCTCGGCACGATGGGCGACACCCGCGCCATCAGGGCACTTGAAGAAAAGCTGATCACGGTCGCGGCCGCTCTCGAGCATATCGGCGCGCATATCGACCCGAACGAACGCATGGTGATGGAGCAGTTTGCCGGCATCGACATGCGGCTCGACGAAATCACCAGGGCGATTGCCGCCGGCAGCCGCACGGCGACTGCCAACACCGACACGGCCACCCTGCACCGCCTGGAAGACCGGCTGGCCGGCCTTGCCCGGCAGATCGAAGGTCTGAACGAACACCGCGACCCGCAGACGGATGCATCGGAAGAACTGGCACAGCGGCTGGAACTGCTGACGCTGCGCATCGAACAGCTATCGACCAGCCAGAGCACCGCCCCGCTCGAAGACCGCCTCGACCAGCTCTCCTACATGCTGGAGAGAAACCAGAAGCCGGTGCCGGCCCCGGAGCTGACAGGTTATCTCGCCGACATTTCACGCAAGATCGACGCACTCGACACGGGATCGGTCAATGACCGTCTGGCCGACAGGCTGGAAGTCCTGGCACGACGGATCGAGGAACTGGATCTGCCGGTCGCCGCCACCGCACAGATCGACGACAGCGCCTTCCGCGACCTGGAAGACCGGCTGAATGCCGTCGTCTACCGGCTGGAAGAAACAAGCGCATCCACGCCTGCGACCGACAGCGCCAGCCTGCGCGGTCTCGAAGAGCAGATCGCGCATCTGTCGATGCTGATCAGCCAGCCGTCGAGCGACCCGGAAGTCGCGGGGCGGATTTCGGCACTGGAAGACTATGTCGCAACCAGCGACGAATACATTATCGAAGCCGCCCGCCAGGCTGCCGAGACGGTGATGGCGAATTTTGCCCATCGCGGACCGTCTTCCGCCGCAAGCACGGCCGACCTCAGCGCGCTCACGGCACTGTCGGATCACCTGCGGCAGCTCGAAGACTTCTCGCGCAATTCGGAAGAACGGACCCACCGCACCTTCGAAGCCCTGCACGGCACGCTGGTGCAGATCGCCGGCCGTCTCGACGAGTTGCAAGACAGCGCCCAGAGACCTGAACCGGCACTCTTTGCCCAGGCACCGATTGCCCAGCATCAGGACCGACGCCCGGAACCTGCGCGCGCAGAGCCTGTACGCCCGGAACCCGTCCGCCCGCCGGCCATGCCCGCGATGACGACGGCAAGCGAGGCTGTCATCGCCGAAGCGCATCCGATCGATGCCGAACTGCAGGCGGCGGCCGATGCCTTTGCCGAAACGATGACGGCCTTGCCGGTCATCCAGGCTGCCAGAAACGAGAAGAAGCCCGCCAAGCCAAGCCTGCTTGCCGGACTGGGCAAGAAGCTTCTGCCCTCGAAGAAGGAGCCGAAGCCCACCGAAGCTCGCCAATTGATCGATCCGGTCCCATCGATCGATCCGGTCGACATGGTTTCGGTCGATGAAGACAACGAATTGCTGGAGCCGGGCTCGGGCGCACCCGACGTGCGCAAGATCCTGGAGCGGGTTCGCGCCAGCCAGCAGGCACCGCGCAATGACGCCAGCGGCAAGGACGGCAACGACCGTACCGACTATATCGCCGCCGCCCGTCGCGCCGCCCAGGCCGCCGCGATGGAAATGGACCGCGCGCAGAAGACGCCACCGGCGTCACGGACAGCCGCCGGCGCCAAGGCGAAGGCCACGGCTATGGGAACCGGCACGGACAAGGGCGCGGAAAAGGGCGCGGAAAAGGCATCCCTCTTCGGCCGCTATCGCCGGCCGATCCTGATGGCCGTCGGCGCGATCCTGCTCGCTGCCATGGCCATGCCGCTGATCAATACGCTGACGCGCGACGACAGCGACAGCCAGTCGCCGGCGCCGATCGAGGCGCCAGCGACAGACGAAAACAGCCAGATCGAGCGGGCACCCGCCAGCATCGACACTGCGGCCAGCGAAGCACCGGTGACCGTCGATGCGAGCGCGGCGCCGACTGAGGCAGCAATGGCCGTTCCGCCACCAGAAGCGGCGGCCTCCCTGGATACCGCAAGCGACGAACCGGCTGCGCCGGCAACGGATGCAATCGGCGCCGATGTGCCGACGACAAACCCGGTGGTCGGCGAGACGCAGGCTGCGGCCGAACCGGCTGCTGCGCTGATTGCACCAACGGAGACGGCACCGCCGCAGACGCTGGACAGCAGTCCCGCACCGGCTGCCGAAACCTCGACACTTGCACCGCCGCCGGCTGATGCCAAGGCTGCAGCCATCGTGGTTCCGGCGACGATTACCCCGCCATCGCTGTCGATTGCCGCCAAGGACGGCGATCCGGTGGCGCTGTTCGAGATCGGCGCGCGCTATACCGATGGTCGCGGCGTCAGCAGCGATTTCGCCGAAGCGGCCAAGTGGTACCAGCTTTCGGCCGATCGTGGCTTCGTGCCGGCGCAGTACCGGCTGGCCAATCTCTATGAAAAGGGCACCGGCGTGCCGCGCGACATCGCGACCGCCAAGCGCTACTACGAGATGGCGGCCAATGCCGGCAATGCCAGCGCGATGCACAATCTCGCCGTGCTGTTTGCGTCCGGCGCCGACGGCGCGCAGGACTATGCCAAGGCGGTTGAGTGGTTCGAAAAGGCTGCCGAATTCGGCATTTCCGACAGCCAGTTCAACCTGGCCATCCTCTATGCACGCGGCAATGGCGTGAAGCAGGACCTGACCGCCTCCTACAAGTGGTTCGCCGTGGCGGCCAAGGAAGGCGACAAGGATGCGGCGCAGAAGCGCGACGAGGTCGCCAATGCAATGAAGCCGGACCAGCTGGAGCGCGCCCGCGCCGAGGTGGACCTGTGGAAGGCAAAGCCCGTCGATGCCGATGCCAATACCGTCAACACCCCCGACGAATGGGCCGGCAAGGGCCTGAAAACGGCCAGCGTCGACATGAAGAAGGCAATCTTCAACATCCAGGCGATCCTGAACAAGAACGGCTTCGACGCCGGCAAGCCGGACGGCGTGATGGGTGGGAAGACCGTGACGGCGATCAAGGCCTTCCAGACGTCGATCGGAGAACAGCCGACGGGTCAGGTCTCGGATAAACTGGTCAATGCGCTGCTCGCACGCAACAAATGATGGCTCCGTCATAAAAGGCGGAAAATCAGGGCTTATGGGTGGCTGCAGAATTGACTTGCAGCCCTCACGGGCGCAAGAAAAGACCAGCCTGGGATCAAATCCAATCAAGGACTTGCGCCCGTTTTAGACGATTTGTGAAACGGGCCGCGATCCGGCCTCCAGAGATCCGCGCCGAGAGCGCGGATAGTCGCATTTGAGGTCAGCGCGTGACGATCTATCTGCCGATCGCCGAATTGTCGGTGAATATCTTCATCATCCTCGGCATGGGCGCGGCTGTCGGCTTTCTCTCGGGCATGTTCGGCGTCGGCGGCGGCTTCCTGATCACGCCGCTTTTGATCTTCTACAACATCCCGCCCGTGGTTGCGGTTGCGACCGGAGCCAACCAGGTTGTGGCCTCCTCGGTCTCGGGCGCGATCACGCATTTCCGGCGCGGCTCGCTCGACATGAAGCTTGGCATCGTCCTGCTGATCGGAGGCCTGGCGGGAGCGACCATCGGCGTCGTGATCTTTTCCTGGCTCAGACGGCTCGGTCAGCTCGACCTGATCATCTCGCTGCTCTACGTCGTCTTTCTCGGCACGGTCGGCGGGCTGATGCTGGTGGAAAGCCTGCGCGCCATGCGCCGGGCATCCCGCAATGAAACGATCTCGCTGAAGCGGCCCGGGCAGCACAACTGGGTGCATCGCCTGCCGTTCAAGATGCGTTTCAAGAAATCGAAGATCTATCTCAGCGTCATTCCGCTGCTCGCGTTGGGTTTTGCCATCGGCATCCTGACCTCCATCATGGGTGTCGGCGGCGGCTTCATCATGGTGCCGGCGATGATCTATCTCCTGCGCATCCCGACCAATGTGGTCGTCGGCACCTCGCTGTTCCAGATCATCTTCACCACGGCCTATACGACCATCGTGCAGGCGGCGACGAACTTTTCGGTCGATATCGTGCTGGCCTTCGTGCTGATGGTGGCCGGCGTCATCGGGGCGCAATACGGCGTGCGCGTCGGGCAGAAGCTGCGTGGCGAGCAGCTGCGCGCGTTGCTCGGACTGCTGGTCCTGGCCGTCGGCGTGCGTCTGGCGATCGAGCTGGTCTTGCCGCCGGTCGATATCTACTCTCTGGCGATCGGGGGCTGACATGCTGATGAAGCTGATCGCAGCCGCCGCCTTTTCCGCCTGCATCGCAGCCGCCCTGCCGGCTGCGGCGCAAAACCCGCTGGCCGCCGAGATCATCGGCCAGGAAACGCTCGACATCGGCACGTCGACCAGCGAAATCGCCATCACCTCGGATTTTTCCGGTGCCGACCTGACGATTTTCGGAGCGCTGGCCAATGCCGACCAGCTGCTGCTCGCCATCGGTCAGTATGATGTGGTGGTGACGCTGGAGGGACCGCGCGACTGGACAACGGTGCGGCGCAAGGAGCGGATGTTCGGGATCTGGGTCAACCGTACCTCGATGACCTTCGAGCAGATGCCGACCTCCTATTCGCTGGCGAGCACGCGGCCGGTGAGCGAAATCGCCCCCGCCGTGAAGCTGACGCAGCTCGGCATCGGCATCGAGCACCTGGCCCTGACGCCGACCGGTTATCTGAGCAATGCCGCCAATCTCAGCGAATTCCGCGACGCCTTCCGGCGGCTGAAGCAGACGGCGGGGCTTTACCAGGGCGACACGAACGGCGTGCGCTTCGTCTCGTCCAGCCTGTTCAAGGCGACGTTGCAGCTGCCGGCGAATATTCCAGACGGTGTGCATATGGTGCACGCCTATCTGTTCAAGTCAGGCGAGTTCATCACGGAGCGGGAATTGCCGCTGCGGGTGATCAAGACCGGGCTCGAGGATGCGATCACCCAGGCCGCGCACCAGCAGCCGCTGTTTTACGGCATGTTTTCGGTGATGCTGGCGCTGATCACCGGCTGGCTGGCGAGCCTGATTTTCCGCAAGGACTGAACACGGCTCAGCCGAGCAGATTGCCGTAGCGCACCGAATAGACACGGTCGCGGCCGAGCAGGTGGGCGATCAGGTCGGCGCGGGCAAACAGGCCGGTAAAGGCCTTGTGGCGCAGGTCGAGGCCGCCGGTCAGGACGCCGAAGGCCGGCATCAGCAGGCGGTTGCCATCGGTGGCGAAACACGGACGGCGGACGGATTTTTCCCGGCGGCGCACGGTGGCGCAGGGATGCAGGTGGCCGGCGATCTCGCCGGCGCCATGGGCGAGCGACGGTTCGTGGCGGAAGGTGATGCCCGACAGGGCGATCTCATCGGCGGACATTCCCGGCAGATCGGTCGTGCCGTCCGGGTCATGGTTGCCGTTGATCCAGATCCAGTCACGGCCGCGCGCCATGGAGGCGATCATCTCGCGGAAAGACAACGGCATCAGGGCGGAACCGGCGCGATCATGGAAATTGTCACCAAGGCTGATGACGGTCTTCGGCTGGTAGCGTGCGATCACCACTTCGAGCAGCCGCAAGGTGGCGAGCGTGTCATAGGGTGGCAGGAGCTGGCCACGGCGGGCAAAGGCCGCCCCTTTTTCCAGATGCAGGTCGGAGACGACGAGCAGGTCGAGATCGGGGAAATAGAGAGCACCCGACAGATCGGCAAAGCCAAGCTGGCCGGCGATCACAAGGCTTGCGCGCCTTGTCTCATCCTCCTGTTCGCCGATTGCCCGTGCCAGTCTGTTCATGTGGTTCTTCTAACGTGTTTCGGTGCGGATGCCAGCCCTGTTCACGCCAACCCTGTTCACGCAAGAGCTTCCGCCATCAGATCTTCGGCGGCATAGGCCAGCAGGTGTTCCTGGGCATCACCGGCCACCGGCTCCTTGCCGATCTCCATCATGACAGGCACGGCCAGCGGCGAGATCTGCTCCAGGCGCTTGTGCAGGATATGACCCTTGATTCGTTTTAGCATATCGGCAAGCCGGGCGATGTCCAAAAGTCCGGCGGCGGCATCCTGTCGCGTCGCCTGCATGAGGATATGGTCGGGCTCGTGCACGCGCAGTACGTCGTAGATCAGATCGGCGGATACTGTGACCTGGCGGCCCGACTTCTCCTTGCCGGGATGGCGCTTGTCGATCAGACCGGCGATGACGGCGCAGGTGCGAAAGGTGCGCTTGAGCATCCAGCTCTCGTTGAGCCAGGCTTCGAGATCGTCGCCGAGCATGTCCTCGTCGAAGAGATCGGCAAGGCTCAATGCCTTGCGGGCGATCATCGAGCCCATGTCCTCCAGCCCCCAGATTGCCAGCGCATAGTCTGTCGCGACGAAGCCGAGCGGCTTGGCGCCGCGGCGCTCCAGACGCCGGGTGAGCAGCATGCCGAGCGTCTGGTGGGCGAGCCTGCCCTCGAAGGCATAGATGACCATGTAGAAACGTTCGCCGCGCGGGAAGGTCTCGATCAGCAGATCGCTGCGTTTGGGCAGGACGGATTTTTCCTGCTGCAAGGCGAGCCAGTCACGCACCTGGTCGGGAAGATTGGCGCGGCGGGCGGGATCGTCGAGCATGGCGCGGACCTGGTCGGCGAGATAGGTCGACAGCGGGAACTTGCCGCCGGCATAGGCGGGGATCTTCGGATCCTGGGAAAAGGCATTGGAAACAAGGCATTCATTGTCGCGGATGCCCTCGAAGCGCAGGACCTTGCCGGCGAAGAGGAAGGTATCGCCGGGCGTCAGCTGTTCGAAGAAATACTCCTCGACCTTGCCGAGCGTCATACCGCCACGGCCGATCGAGCCCAGATGGTTGCGCTTGACGAGGCGGACATTGAGCATCGGCATCTCGACGATGGTGCCGAGGTTGAGGCGGTACTGCTGGGCGACCGCCGGATTGGAAACGCGCCATGTGCCGTCCGCGGTCAGGCGGATGCGGGCGTAACGCTCGTAGGTCTTCAGCGCATAACCGCCGGTGGCGACAAACTCGACGATGCGGGCGAAGGTTTCACGCGGCAATGCTGCATAGGGAAGCGCGCTCACGACCTCTTCATAGAGCTCGTCTTCAACAAAGGGGGCCGCACAGGCCATGCCGAGCACATGCTGGGCGAGCACGTCGAGCGAGCCTTCGCCGACGGGCGGTGTATCCTGGGCGCCGATATAATTGGCATCGAGCGCCGCCTGACATTCCATGACCTCAAACCGGTTGGCCGGCACGAGGATGGCGCGGGACGGCTCGTCCATGCGGTGATTGGCGCGGCCGATGCGCTGGGCGAGGCGCGAGGCGCCCTTGGGCGCGCCGACATGCACGACGAGATCGACATCACCCCAGTCGATGCCGAGATCAAGCGTCGAGGTGGCAACGACGGCGCGCAAGCGGTTTTCGGCCATGGCGGCCTCGACCCTGCGGCGCTGGGACACATCGAGCGAACCGTGATGAAGGGCGATCGGCAGGTTGTCGTCGTTGACGGTCCAGAGTTCCTGGAACAGCATTTCGGCCTGGGAGCGGGTGTTGACGAAGAGCAGCGTCGTCTGGAAATCCTTGAGCACCTTGTAGAGATCAGGGATGGCATAGCGGGCCGAATGGCCGGACCAGGGGATGCGCTCCTCCGTCTCCAGGATGGTGATGTTCGGCCTGGCGCCACCATCGACGGTGATCACACCGGATTCCGCCGTTGCATCCAGCGGCTGGGCGACAAGCCAGCGGCGCAGGTCGAGCGGCTCGGCGACGGTGGCCGACAGGCCGATGGTCTGGAGACCAGGTGCCAACCGGCGCAGGCGGGCGAGGCCGAGCGACAGGAGATGACCGCGCTTGGAGGTGACCAGCGAATGCAGTTCGTCGAAGATGACGTAGCGCAGGTCCTTGAAGAAGCGTCCGGCATCGGCATGGGAGATCAGCAGCGCCAGCTGCTCGGGCGTGGTCAGCAGGATATCCGGTGGATTGAGTTTCTGGCGCTGGCGCTTGGCCTGCGGCGTATCGCCGGTGCGGTTCTCTACGGAAATGGCCAGCCCCATTTCGGTCACCGGCTTCATCAGATTGCGCTCGATATCGACGGCGAGTGCCTTCAGGGGCGAAATGTAGAGCGTGTGGATGCCGGTGAAGGCGGAACCCGGGGGCAGCTTGCCGCGCTCGGTAAGTTCGGTGAGCGCCGGCAGGAAACCGGCCAGCGTCTTGCCGGCACCGGTCGGGGCAATCAGCAGCAGGCTTTCGCCTGACCGTGCGCGGGTCAGCAATTCCAGCTGGTGGGCGCGCGGCTGCCAGCCCTTTTCACCGAACCAGCGGAGGAAGGGGGCGGGCAGAAAAGAGAGTGGTGACTGATTCATGGACACAGTGCCAACCTAGCGCGGTCGCGGCGAAAAAGAAGCGCGTTGACAGACGCAATAATCACGGATAAATATTATCCACGATATAGGAGCAAACGATGAAACTCAGCGACGGCATAGAACAGGCGATCCATTGCATGACCATGCTGGCCAGCCTCGGAGAAGGCAGCACGCTTTCGGCTGCAGCGCTTGCGGAGTTTCATGGGGTGTCGCCCAGCTACCTGCTGAAACACCTGCAGGCCCTGTCTGCTGCGGGGCTGGTTGCCACTGTTCCCGGCCCGAAGGGCGGCTACCGCCTTGGCCGGGCGGCCGACGAGATCACCCTGCTCGACATCGTCATTGCCGTGGAAGGGCCACAACCGGCCTTTCGCTGCAACGAGATCCGCCAGCGGGGGCCCAATCCCCTGCCCGCCCGGTATTTCGACAAACCCTGCGGGATTGCCGCCGCGATGCTGGCGGCGGAAAGGGCCTACCGGTTCGAACTGAAAAAAACCAGCATCGCGGATCTGATCAACGATCTGACTGCCACAGATGACGGGGGGATTGCCGCGCGCGGCTGTGCCTTCCTCGACATCAACGAACGCAAAGCCGCCCGCTGAAGGGCAGACCCAGAAAGGAACCACCATGCATCCCCGTCTCGATATGCAGAAGGCCGCGCCCGCCGCCTTCAAGGCCGTGCTCGGCCTGGAAAACTATGTTCAGTCGAGCGGCCTTGCCCGCTCGGAAATCCACCTGATCAAGCTGCGTGCCTCGATCATCAACGGCTGCGCCTTCTGCGT
Organism: Rhizobium sp. 18065; assembly: GCF_902706095.1. Taxonomy (GTDB): domain Bacteria; phylum Pseudomonadota; class Alphaproteobacteria; order Rhizobiales; family Rhizobiaceae; genus Allorhizobium. The sequence goes on along the minus strand of NZ_CACSJP010000001.1, from coordinate 526,565 downwards.
CGACATGCATATCAAGGAGTCGCGCCATGACGGGCTGTCGGAACAGTGGACCAACATGATGTCGGTCTGGCGGGAATCGCCGATCTATTCGGCCCGCGAACGCGCCCTGCTTGGCTGGGTCGATGCGGTGACGAACCTTCCCGGCACCGGCGCACCCGACGCTGACTTCGAGACCCTGAAGGCACATTTCAGCGAAACCGAAATCGCCAATATCACGGTCGCGATCGGCGCCATCAATGTCTGGAACCGGCTCGCCGTTGGTTTCCGCTTCCAGCATCCGATCGACAAGCCACGCGCCGCTGCCTGAGGCAGGTCCTGAGGTCCTCCAAGTGGCACGAATATAAAAAGGCGGCGCAATATTCTGCGCCGCCTTTTTCACGTTTGCAGGCTGAGTGGGTCAGGCTGCAAGATCCAGCACGATACGGCCGTCGATCTGGCCCTTTTCCATGCTCTTGAAGATGTCGTTGATGTTTTCGATCCTGTCCCAGGAGAAATGCGAGGCCACCTTGCCTTCGCCGGCAAACTGCAGGCTTTCCTCAAGATCCTGGCGCGTGCCGACGATCGAGCCGCGCACGGTGATGCGCTTCAGCACCGTTTCAAAGACCGGCAACGAGATAAAGCCCGGCGGCAGGCCGACCAGCGCCATCGTGCCCTTCGAGCGCAGGAAGCCATAGGCCTGCTCCATCGCCTTGGGCGACACAGCGGTGACCAGCGCGCCATGCACGCCGCCGGTTGCCTTCTGCACCTGTTCGATCGCGTCCTGGGCCGTGCCGTTGACGACGATGTCGGCACCCAAGTCCCTGGCGAGCTTCAGCTTGTCATCGAAGATGTCGGCCGCAACGACATGCATGCCCATCGCCTTGGCATATTGCACGGCCATGTGGCCGAGACCGCCGATGCCCGAAATGACGACCCATTCGCCGGGGCGCACTTCGGTTTCCTTCAGGCCCTTGTAGACGGTGACGCCGGCGCAGAGGATCGGGGCTGCCGCGCCGAATTCGAGATTGTCCGGCAGGCGGCCGACGAAATCCGGGTCTGCCAGACCGTATTGGGCAAAGGTGCCGTTGACCGAATAGCCTGTGTTCTGCTGGCTGCCGCAAAGGGTTTCCCAGCCGGTGCGGCACGGATTGCAGCAACCGCAGGCGGTGTGCAGCCACGGCACGCCGACGCGGTCGCCTTCCTTGATGCGGGAGACGCCGGCGCCCAGCTTGGCAACATAGCCGACGCCTTCGTGGCCCGGAATGAACGGCGGATTAGGCTTGACCGGCCAATCGCCGTTGGCGGCATGCAGGTCGGTATGGCAGACGCCCGTTGCCTCGTATTTCACCAGGATCTGGCCCGGACCGGGTTCGGGGATGGGGTGTTCTTCGATCACCAGCGGCTTGCCGAACGCACGCACCACCGCAGCTTTCATTGTCGATGCCATCATATCCTCCAGTCAAGATTGACGATTGCCCAATTGCCAAGGCAATACCCTTCGGGATCGCCCGGCGGGTATGGGACGAGACTATGCGCGCATGGAGGGAAGGCGGATTGATCAGTGTCAATCCGCCGGCAATTTCATCGGAGTGTCATCGGACGCGCGTCCGGTGCGGCGGAGGGAAAGCCCTCCGCCGTCCACCTGTCACGCGAGGTTCTTCTTGAGGAATTCGACCGTGCGCGACCAGGCCAGATCGGCTGCGGCCTTGTCGTAGCGGGCCGACGAGGTGTCGTTGTTGAAGGCGTGGTTGACGCCGTCATAGACGAACAGCTCATAGGTCTTGCCATTGGCATCGAGGGCCGCCTTGTAGGCGTCGATGCCGGCGTTGATGCGCTCGTCGAGCCCGCCGTAGTGCAGCATCAGTGGCGCCTTGATGGACGGCACGTCCTCGGCCGGCGCCTGGGCGCCGTAATAGGCGACGCCGGCGCCCAGTTCCGGCGAGGCAATCGCCATGCGGTTGACCATGCCGCCGCCCCAGCAGAAACCGATCGCGCCGACCTTGCCATTGGTCTTTTCATGACTGCCGAGGAAGGCGCGGGTCGCCTCGCCATTGGCAACCGTTGCGACCATGTCGAGGCCGGAGAACATTTCGCGGGCCTGATCCTCGTTTTCCGGCGTGCCGCCGAGCGGCGACAGGAAATCAGGCGCGAGCACCACGAAGCCTTCGAGTGCCATGCGACGGGCGACATCGCGGATATGCGGGTTAAGGCCACGGTTTTCGTGGATGACGATGACGGCCGGAAGCTTGCCGGTCGCGCCCTTCGGCATGACGAGATAGCCCTTCATCTCGCCGCCGGCACCCGGATAGGTGATGTCCTGCGCTTCAATGCGATCGTCAGCTTCCGGAATGATGGTGGCGCCGGCCTGGCTGGCGGCCAGGAGCGGCATGATGGCCGCAGCCGCGGCACCCGTGCCGGCAAGCCGGGTCAGCTTTTCCATGAAGCCACGGCGATCGAGTGTCAGATGGGTGTATTCATCATAGGCGTTGATCATCGCCTGGGTGATCTTCGGCTTGTCCATGTTCTTCTCCCACGTTGAATTCAACATCAGGGAAGATAGGCAAACCGGCTGCCAAGCCCAGACAAAACTGCGTTACCGCAGGATCACGAAAAGGCCATCCACGCGAGCAGCCAGACCCAGAGGGCAAACAGCGTCGCGAAGCCCAGGCCGAACAGCGGCCGGCGCAGATGCAGCCGGTTGCCGAAGACATGCACATAGGCATGGGCGTAACGCGTTGCGACGAAGAACCACGCGAGCACCACGGCGACCAGATTGTCGGCCTGGGTGATATAGAGCAGGATCGAGACGGCGTAGAACAGGACCGGCAGTTCGAACTGGTTGGCGATCGCGCGGTTGACCACACGGCTTTCCTCGGGTTCGGCAAGGTTTTCGCGAAAGGCGATGCGCTCCACCTTGCCCGAGCGAACGACCTGGCTCCGGCGCAGGACCAGCAGCGCGTAGAGGCAGAAGACGAGGAAGGCATGGGCGACCAGAGGCCAGAACATTTCGAAACCGGTCATGGCAAAATCCTTGTTCAAATCACTGTCATGAAAAAGCCCGAGGTCGTTGCCGACTTCGGGCTTGGAATCTGTCTAACGGCTCGCAGAAATCATGCACCGCCCGGATAGTTCGGGCTTTCTCGGGTGATCGTCACACCATGCGGATGGCTTTCGCGCAGGCCGGCGCCGGAAATGCGCACGAAGGTCGCCTTTTCCTGGAAATCCTTGATGTCCTTGCCGCCGACATAACCCATGGCGGCCTTGAGGCCGCCTGCGAGCTGGTGCAGCACGGCCGAGACCGGCCCCTTGTAGGGAACCTGGCCCTCGATGCCTTCCGGCACGAGTTTCAGCGTGTCGCGCACTTCCGCCTGGAAATAGCGATCCGCCGAGCCGCGCGCCATGGCGCCGACAGAGCCCATGCCGCGATAGGCCTTGAACGAGCGCCCCTGGTAGAGATAGACCTCACCCGGGCTTTCGTCGGTGCCGGCCAGCAGCGAGCCGACCATGACCGCCGACGCACCGGCGGCAATCGCCTTGGCCACGTCGCCGGAGAACTTGATGCCGCCATCGGCAATGACAGGAATGCCGTGCTTGTTGGCTTCCTCGACCGCTGCCATGACGGCTGCAAGCTGCGGGACGCCGACGCCGGCGACGATGCGGGTAGTGCAGATCGAGCCCGGGCCGATGCCGACCTTGATGCAATCGGCGCCGCTGTCGATCAGGGCGCGGGTGCCTTCGCTGGTCGCGACATTGCCGGCGATGATGCGGATGGCATTCGACATCTTCTTCACTTCGGCAACAGCATCCAGCACCTTCTGGCTATGGCCGTGGGCGGTATCGACGACGATGACGTCAACGCCGGCCTCGATCAGGCGCTCGGCGCGTTCGCGGCCATCGTCACCGGTGGAGATCGCGGCGGCGACGCGCAGGCGCCCTTGCGCATCCTTGGCGGCATGGGGGTTGAGCTGCGACTTCTCGATGTCCTTGACGGTGATCAGGCCGACGCAACGGCCCTCGTTGTCGACCACCACCAGCTTTTCGATGCGATGGGTATGCAGCAGGCGCTTTGCCTCCTGCTGCTCGACGCCGTCGCGAACCGTGATCAGGTTTTCGCGGGTCATCAGTTCGTAGATCTTCTGGGTCGGGTCGGAGGCGAAGCGGACGTCGCGGTTGGTGAGGATGCCGACGAGGCGGCCCGGGCGGCCACCGTTCTCGACGACCGGGATGCCGGAAATGCCGTGCGACTTCATCAGCGACAGCGCTTCGGCCAACGTCGCGTCCGGGCCGATGGTGACCGGGTTGACGACCATGCCGCTTTCGAATTTCTTGACCTGACGGACCTCTTCGGCCTGCTCGATCGGGGTCAGATTGCGATGGATGACGCCCATGCCGCCAGACTGTGCCATGGCAATCGCCAGACGGCTTTCGGTGACCGTGTCCATCGCCGACGACAGGATCGGCAGCGAAAGATCGATGTCCTTGGCAATGCGGGTGGCGATATTGGTCTGGCCCGGCATGATTTCCGAATGGCCGGGCTGCAGCAGCACATCGTCAAAGGTAAGCGCTTCTGCGCCGGTTGCCGAAATTACGATGCGTGCCATTGCCATTTCCTTCGTTTGATAAAAAGCCGGAGGCTCCGAGACGAAATATACGTCCGGCTGCTCCTGCAAAAACTGCTTGGAAGTTGGCGAGGGCTGGTAACACGTTCATGACAGGAAGGGAATAGCAAAATGGTTTTCAGCCGTAGCACCCGGATTTCTGCGCTTGCCGCGACCAAAACTCGCGTTTAACGGGAATTAAATCATGCTAATGAAGAGATCCTCAAGTCTTCTCCGTTAGAAGAGCCTGGATCGCGCCGAAAACGGCCGGCACCAGAAAACAACAAGATCAAAACGGGGACGTGTCACATGACAGCAATCAGAAAACGCGCAGTTGCGCTTGAGAACCAATTTGCCCGCGATCAGGAGCTCCTGTTCAAGACCGAAGCGCGCCGCAATGCGCTGATCGGCCTCTGGGCGGCCTCCGTGATCGGCACCGGCGATGGCGAGGCCTATGCCAGGGAACTGTCGATGACGGCTGTCGAGGGCGAGCACAAGGTGCTGGAACGCCTGCGCCACGATTTCGATGCTGCCGGCGTTGCCGTGCTCGATACCGACATTCAGGACCACATGGTCTCGATGCTGCGCACGGCAGCCGACGATCTCTACAACGGCCGGTAATTCCTGCTGTCCTGATATTCAAAGGCCTGCACGCGATCTCGCGCATGCAGGCCCTTTTCCAAATGCTTGACGGGGACGGATCAGATGTCGAACTGGTAGGCCTTGGGCACGAAGCGGTAGCCTTGGTCAATCTTCTCGACATAGCCGACCGCCGGGAACGGCATGTGATAACCGAGGAAGGCGAGCTTGTCGGTTGCCAGCATGTCGAAGACCTTCTTGCGGCTTGCGGCGGCAGCAGTCTTGTCCATATCGAACCGCACTTCCCAATCCGGGCGCTGCAGCGACAGGACGAAGTGGTTTGCCGTATCGGCGGTCAGGACGAGCTGTCGGCCTTCCGATTCCACGCTGTAGATCATATGGCCCGGCGAATGGCCAAAGGCGGCCATGCCGGTGATGCCGGAGACGACCTCGCCGCCATCGCCGATGAAGGTCATCTTGTCGGCCAGCGGCTTCACATTGGCAAGCACGCCCTTGTGGCCGCCTTCGGCCGGTGTGCCGGCACGGGCCGGATCGACCCAGAAGTCATATTCCGTCTGGCCGGTGATATAACGGGCGTTCAGGAAGGCTGGCGCACCGCCCTCCATCAGTCCGCCGATGTGGTCGCCATGCAGATGGGTAAGCACGACGACGGTCACATCCTCGCGCTTGTAGCCGGCAGTGGTCAGTCCCTCCAGCAAACGGCCATTGCCATTGGCGCGGCCAGCTTCGCCGAAACCGGTATCGAACAGGATGACATCCGAACCGGTGTTGACGAGCGTCGGTGAGAAGCTGTTGACGAACTTGTCAGCGGGCAGGAAATTGGCTTCGAGCAGCGCGCCGACGACTTCCGGCGTCTGGTTGGTGCCGAAGATCTCCTGCGGATTGTCCGAGGGGCGCGCACCATCCTTGACGACGACGATCTCGAACTTGCCGACCGTGAACCGGTGGGTTTCGGGCGGCATGGCATGATTGATATCCATGGAGGTGTCGGCTCCGGTCTGCGCGCTTGCGGCGGTCATGATCATCGGTGATGCGAGAGCGACACCTGCGCCACCCAGCAACATTCTTCTCTTTAGCGATACCATCGAAAACTCCCTCGTTGAAAACTCCTCTGCCCGGCAAGCCAAGCTCCCGTGGCGAAATAGGTTTCACGGCGACTGAGGAAAGTCGCCTCACACCATCGTGATCCATAGTCCCGAAGAGAGATGGAACAATTGGTGCGGCTGGCGCATGTCTGGCTGTCGGCTCAACATCCTTTTGCGGAAGGTCCGAGGATGATTTCACAGCCGTCGCGAATAGGATAGAAGACGCACCGCACACCCTGCCCGCCGCATTCCCCAGGACAATTCGATGAACCGCATCACACCGCTGATCCTTGCCGTTGCACTGTTCATGGAGCAGATGGATTCCACGGTGATCGCCACGGCCCTGCCGACGATTGCCGCCGATCTGCATGTCGGTCCGATCACCCTGAAGCTGGCACTGACCGCCTATATGGTGGCATTGGCGATCTTCATCCCGATCAGCGGCTGGATGGCGGATCGCTTCGGCGCAAAACGCATTTTCCGCGCGGCGATCGTCGTCTTCATGCTGGGCTCGGTGTTCTGCGCCATCTCCGGCTCGCTGACCACCTTTGTCGCGGCGCGGTTCCTGCAGGGCATCGGTGGCGCGATGATGACACCGGTGGGACGCCTGGTTCTGTTGCGCACCACGAAACGCAGCGACCTGGTCTCGGCGATGGCGCTCTTGACCATTCCCGGCCTGCTCGGCCCGATCACCGGACCGCCGGTCGGCGGCTTCATCACAACCTTCTTCAGTTGGCACTGGATCTTCCTGATCAATATCCCGATCGGGCTTGCCGGCCTCTGGCTCTCCAGCATCTATCTGCCCGAGATCGATCCGGTGGCCACAGCACCGATCGACTGGAAAGGTTTTGCGCTCAGTTCGATCGCCGCCTCGGGCCTCGTCTTCGGACTGTCCGTCATGAGCCTGCCGGGCCTGTCGATCATCGTCGGCATCGGTGCAACCGTGATCGGCATAGTTTGCCTGATACTCTATGTATGGCACGCACGCCGTCACGCAGCGCCGCTGCTCGACCTCAGCCTGTTTGCCAATCGCAGCTTCCGCGCCTCGATCATCGGCGGCACCGGTTTCCGGCTGGCGGCAGGTGCGACACCGTTCCTGCTGCCGCTGATGCTGCAACTCGGCTTCGGGATGAGCGCTTTTCAGTCCGGCATGACCACGTTCATTGCAGCGGTCGGCGCGATCACCACCAAATTCGTGGCGCGGCGCGCCTTCGCGGCTGCCGGCTTCCGCAATATCCTGATCGCAGCCGGTCTTGGCGGCACATTGACGACGGCCGCCAATGCGTTCTTCACCCCGGCAACGCCGATCGCGGTGATCATGGCGTTCCTGCTGATCGGCGGTTTTTTCCGGTCGTTCTTCTTCACCGGCGTCAATACGCTCGGTTATGCCGAGATCGACGACCGGCATGCAAGCCAGGCCACGTCGCTGACCTCGGTGCTGCAGCAGATCAGCCTGGCGCTCGGGGTTGCCGTGGCGGCCGCCATTCTCGAAACCAGCACGAGGCTGTCCGGCGGCGCATTGTCGCTTGCTGATTTCCACGTCGCGTTTGCGGTCGTGGCCGGGCTTTCCGTCTTCGCAATCATCCCGTTTTTCGGGCTACCCCGCGATGTCGGATCGGCGGTCTCCGGCTATCGCCGATCCGCAGAGACAGACACCATTGCGGTGAAGTGACGCCGTGATTGCCGTTCAGGGCTTTTCGCACACAGCCGACAGCTTGTTGCCATCGGGATCGCGGACATAGCAGGCATAAAAGCTGGCATGATAGGGCCTGAGACCGGGAGCCCCTTCATCGGTGCCGCCATTGGCGAGCGCTGCCGCATGAAAGGCATCGACCGCGTCGCGGCTCTGGGCTTCCAGCGCCGTCATCGCGCCATTGCCGAAACTGGCGCTTTCGCCATTGACCGGGGTCAGAACCCAGAGGCGGCAGCGCGTGTCCGCCTCCTCGCCATAACCCAGTTCGTCATGTTCGGTGACACGGCGAACCAGAGACAGACTTGCCAGAACCGCATCATAGAAGATCTGCGACCGGGCGAGATCGGTTGAACCGAGCGTGATGTAAAGCAGCATTCAACGTCTCCCCGGCTGCGCCTGTCCCTATCTTGTCCGTCAATCCTGGTTTTCGTCGGCCGGCGCATCCTCGCGAGGATCGTATGCAAATTCGCCATCATGCTCTTCGTGATCACGAATGTGGTCCTCGAGGCCGATGCGCTTGCCCTTGAAATCCTTGGCGAGCAGGAACATTTCGACCGATTCCTGACGCGATGCGCCTGGCTTGACGTGGATGACCTGCTTGAAATTCTTCTTCAAAAGATCGAGCAGATCCTTCTCGGTACCGCCCTGAAAGGTCTTGGCCAGGAAATGGCCGCCGGGACCAAGAACCTCGATGGCGAAATAGGCCGCGACTTCGCACAGATGCATGGTGCGCAAGTGGTCTGTCCGGTGATGACCGGTGGTCGGGGCAGCCATATCGGACAAAACGAGATCCGGCGTGCCACCAATCGCCTCGATCAGCTGGCGCGGCGCATCGGGATCGAGGAAGTCGAGTTGCAGGATCTTGACGCCCGGCAAAGGCGCCATTTCCAGAAAATCGATGGCCGCGACGCGGATATCGTCATCGGTAGAATCGGTGACCTTGGCGGCGATCTGCGACCAGCTGCCCGGAGCAGCGCCCAGGTCGATGATGCGCTCGGCGCCCTTCAGGATCTGGTGCTTCTCGTCGATCTCGAGCAGCTTGAACGCGGCGCGGGCGCGGTAGCCCTCGAGCTTGGCGCGCTGCACATAGGGGTCATTGATATGGCGTTCGATCCAGCGTCTGGACGACGCCTTCAGCTTGCCCTTCTTGACCTTCTGGCCAAGTTTGCGGCCGGTGCGATTGCCGCCGATCGGTGGCTTGCTCATGGCTCAGCGCTCCCTGAAATGTGGTGGGCGACGATTGCGGCCACGGCGCCAGACGCCGTCATCCGCCATCATGTCGGTCAACAGGCCCTCGCGCAGGCCGCGGTCGGCAACCCGCATGCGGGTGGACGGCCAGCGACGACGAATGGCCTCGAGAATGGCACAGCCGGCCAGGACCAGATCGGCGCGATCCGGGCCGATGCAAGGGTTGGCGGCACGGCCGGCAAAATCCCAGGACAGAAGCTTGGCCTGCATGGCCGTGACTTCGGCATCGGACAGCCAGACGCCATCGACCTTGCGGCGATCATAGCGCGGCAGGTCGAGATGCACGCCGGCAAGCGTGGTGACCGTGCCGGAGGTGCCGATCAGATGGAAATCCTCCGGGGCGCCGCCGGGTCCGAGCGGCACAGGCGGGCAATCGAAATGCGACAGCATGCCGGCAACCTCGGAGGTCATCGCCTCGAAGACCTCGGGCGTGACATCGCGGCCACCATGGCGCTCGGACAGGGTCACGACGCCGACAGGCAGCGAGGTCCAGTGGGTGATATGGTTGGCCAGCCGGCTGGAGCGGTTATCATTGATGCGGATCACCGCGATTTCCGACGAACCGCCGCCGATATCGAACAGCACGACGGAGCGCGCTTCGCGGCCGACCAGCGACGAGCAACCGGACACGGCAAGCCGCGCCTCGGTTTCGCGGTTGATGATCTCGAGGTCCAATCCCGTCTCGACCGTGACGCGGGCAAGAAATTCCTCGCCGTTCTCGGCCGCGCGGCAGGCCTCGGTGGCGATCAGACGCATGCGGCGGATTTCGCGACCGGCGAGTTTTGTCGCGCAGATGCGCAAGGCCTCGACGGCGCGGTCCATGGCGTCCTGCGACAGCCGCCCGGTGGCCGCCAGCCCCTCGCCGAGACGGACGATGCGCGAAAAGGCATCGACGACGCGGAACTGGCCGGGCCGGGTCGGCTGGGCAATCAGCAGGCGGCAATTGTTGGTGCCGAGATCGAGCGCCGCGTAGAGATCGTCATGCGAGCCCTCGGTGGCAGTCGAGCGATTGCGATCCGGATGGGGACGATCATGCGGATGAGCGGATTGCGCCACGCGCGGCGCCTGGCTGTCAGGCTGCGGCTGGATCTCCGGCGCGCGCGCGCTGGCACCGGCGGCATGACCGCCGGACACAGCAAGCTTACCGGACGAAGCCGGTTTGCCGGCGGGGGGCTGCGAGCCGGCAAGCGGCCGCACCTGGCCGGGACGGGCAATGGCCTGGGCACCCCGCCGATTGCGGCGGCGCTTGCGACCCGAACGCGGCTCGCCGGCGGTCTGGCCCGGATCACGGCCATGCTGCGGAGCCACCTCACGCCCGCCGACGGACGACGCACGCACGGCTGCGTTGTCAGCCGGCGCCAATCCCGGGCCGGAGCCATGGGCTGATGATGGAGAACCCTCAGACTTTCCATCTTGAGGCGCAACATCCTGCGATGACGTGTGTTTTGCCGTGGCGGACGCAGCCGATGTCACCGGCGATGTCACGGACGATATCGCGGGTGCACCTGAGGCCGCCTTGCTGCGACGACGGCGCTTTCGCTTGCGGATGGGTCCATCCGCAACCACTGTTTCGGAACGTCGAACCAGAACCTGCTCACCAGCCGATCCTGCCAAAGTCGAAAGTTCCGCACCGGCTTGCGCCGCCGCTGTCTTTCTTCCCTTGCCGCGCCGGCGGGAATTCCCGCCCTTGCGCTTGCCCGTCGACGCCCCCTCGCTTTTCGGCTTTCCGCCGCGGTCGGGGTCTGTCACTGAGTTTTCCAATACACCGCGCAAGGCATCAAGATTGACGCATGCCGCTGGTGTCATATCCATTTTCGTTGGTGCCAGCATACCAGCGCAAGACCCTCAAGCCAAACGGTTTTTCTCACCAAATCCGGGGCTGCCGCTTTGCCGCCCGGCACGCTCAGCCCAACCGGCAAAGCGTCGCCCGTAAACAATCGACATCATTCGCGATTTTTTTTCGCAGCGGGTATTTGCAATCGTCCACCTTTTGGTTATAAGCCCGCCTCACCGACGGGCGCACGATCTTCGCACCCGAACCCTGCTGGGGAATAGTTCAACGGTAGAACGACGGACTCTGACTCCGTTAATCTTGGTTCGAATCCAGGTTCCCCAGCCAATTCCTCTTTTTCCTTAATTTTCAGGCACTTAGCTGACCGGCGTCAAAGGCAACCGGAACAGTTTTCCGCACCACTTTTCCGGATCAGACCGAGGCGAGGTTAACGGCTGATCGACCTCTGTATCGGCACCTCCCTGCCGGTAGCTTTCATCAGTCCCGATCGGGTCGATTCGAGTCCACGGCAAGCAGCTCAAGCTTCGATCGTCCCGATCGGTTCTTTTTCGTGCAATCACTCGACTATTGTGCTTCAATCGTCCCGAAAGGGACGAATCACATGGCAACGATCTCTGACAGCGTAGCTCTCGGTCAGCTTATCCGCGCCGAGCGAAAGCGCCAGCAATTGACGCAGGAACAACTTGCCGGCGTCGCAGGCGTGGGCGTGCGGTTCGTGCGTGAGCTGGAGAGCGGCAAGGAAAGCTGTCGGGTCGGACTGGCTCTGATCGTCCTGCAGACGCTCGGCTTGACTGTCAGCATCACCTCTCGCGGTGCCTCCTCATGAGCCGCGTGCTGGACGTCTATCTCAAGGATCGAAAGGCCGGCGAGCTCAACCAGGACAGCGACGCCTCGCTCACCTTCGCTTATGACGGCGACTACCTCGCCAGCGATCCAGTCGCCGTATCGGTGTCCCTACCGGTGCGAGAAGAACCTTTTGCCGATCGAGTCGCCCGTCCTTTCTTCTCGGGGCTGCTGCCTGATGAAGGCGCCCGACGTCGATTGGCTGCAGCCCTGGGAATATCCTCGGCAAACGCCTTCGGGCTGCTTGAGGTTGTCGGTGGGGAGTGTGCGGGTGCCTTGTCGCTCGTTCCGCCAGGACAGCTCCCACCGGCAGGAAGGACAGACGATGCCGAAGCACTCGATGAGCAGCACCTCGAAGAGATCCTCTCACTGCTCAGACAGAGGCCCCTGCTCGGCGGGGAAGCCGACGTGCGGCTGTCGCTTGCCGGCGCCCAAGACAAGCTCGCCGTCACCGTCATCAAGGGCCAGATACTGTTGCCTCGGGGCGGCCGACCGACGACACACATCCTGAAACCCTTCATCCAGGGCCTCGATGGCACGGTGGAGAACGAAGTGTTCTGCATGAGCCTGGGGCGGCGCCTCGGCCTCGACGTCCCCGCTGTGTCGAAGGGCACGGCTGGCAAGGTCGATTACTTCCTCGTCGAGCGCTACGATCGCCTGACGCTTGATGACGGCCGGATCGAGCGTCTACACCAGGAAGACTTCTGCCAGGCGTTGAGCGTTCCCCCGGAGCTCAAGTATGAGGAAGAAGGTGGCCCCGGCATAAGGCGGAGCATCGAACTAATCCGGCACACAACGGCCAAGCCCGCGGCCGAGACACTGCGCTTCCAGCGTATGCTCATATTCCACTACCTGATCGGCAATGCCGACGCACACGCCAAGAACTACGCCCTGCTCTATCGTGGAAAAGCACCGGACCTGGCGCCGATGTATGACGCCATCTGCACAGCTGCCTATCCTCGTCTGTCAAAGAAGATGGCAATGGCTCTCGGTGGCAGGTCACTGCCAGACACGATCCAGATGGAGCACTGGGCGTCGCTGGTGCCGTCCAACAAGGCCGCAACGCGGATGCTCGCCGGAGAGTTGCTACGTATGGCTGACGCGATCGGGCCGGAAGCCGATGCGCTGGTGGAAGAGATGTCCGAGAACGGCACCTATCACCCGATCTTGAAGACAGTTCGGAAAATCATCGACACCAGATGCGCGCTGGTGCGAAGGGCGCTGGAGAAGCCGAGCACGTAGGCGCCACAGCGGCCTTGCAGCAAGGACGGCCTACTACTCGACGTCCGTATTGTTCACCGGATCTTGGACAGCTTTCTCGTCAGCCTCGGACTGCCTAAGCGCCGCAATGAGAGCCCCATGCCGCTCATACTCTCTCGCCACAAGGTCACCGGCGTCCAGCGGTTTGTGGCCAGGCCTGGCCCGCCGAATGAGCTTCTCCCTATTGTTGTTCATCGTCTTCACCTCGCAGTTGACGGGTCTGAGGCAGTGTCGCTCTGCCTGCTCGCCTTTTCCACCCTACCATATTCCTCGACTTAGTGAGCAGCCCCGAACCGGGGAACGGCAGCGTTCCTAGGGATCGACCGCATGACCGCAGGGTAGCACGTTGGTGGCGACACCAAGGTTGGCTCACCTGCACGGTCAGGCATTTAGAGTTGATCACCCCCTACAGACTTGATCATCTCTAAACGGTATCGTATAGTCTTGATCACTCACTCCACTACCCCTTCCTCTTCCTCTTAGAGACATCTCCCTCATGGCTACCTATCACACGTCCAAGCAGGCAATCGCCTACATTCGCGTATCCACCGACAAGCAGGGTGAAACCGGAATCGGCCTGGAAGGGCAGAAGGCATCCATCCGTGCCTATGCTGACGCTGATGGTGTGGAGATAGTAGAGTGGTTCCAGGATGTGGCCAGCGGTCGTGGTGAGAAGAACCTCGAAAATCGGCCCGGTCTGCAGAGCGCGCTCGACTTTGCCAAGGCCAATGACGTCGACGTTCTCGTTGACGGGCTCGATCGGTTGTCTCGGAATACCAAGACCATTGAACACATCATGCGCGATCGGAGGATCATGGTTGTCTCAGTCTCGGAAGGTCGCACCAGCAATCGTCTTGTGCTCGCCAGCCGTGCCGCGCGTGCGGAGGTCGAAGGAAATATGATCTCGGAGCGAACCACGCGCGCGCTCGAGAGGAAGAAGGCTGAGGGGGTGAAGCTGGGAAACAGGACCAACCTTCCGGAAGCTCAGAAGTTAGGGGCGGCATCGAACAAGCGCCGTGCCGAGGACAAGATCAATGAGATCGCCGCGGCTATCCGGAAGAACGACTGGCAGGATCTCTCTGTGCCGGCCCTGGTAGACGCACTGAACGCGATCGGTTTGAAGACGAGCCGTGGCGAGGCGTGGACTGCACCCGCGCTCCGGAAGCCCCATAAGGCTGCGCTAGAGGCCCTCAGGACGTCTGCACTCGCGGATTACCAGGACCGACCGGACTTCGGTATCTTCTGAGTGAGCTGGCGACAGGCTTCGTCGTTCGCCGCGATGCCCCGCTGGCGCCCTTTTCGACACATCCCGACCAAGCCAACCTCGGCCGTCGTAAAAAATTTCCGTTAGTCGTTAGGTCGTTATTGACACGATTTGTTAGGCTGCTATGCTAACGGACAATAACGGAGATCGGACATGGCACTCAGCAATGCGGAACGACAGCGCCTTCACTATCAGCGTCAGAAGGACAAGAAGAAGGTTGACCTGAAACAGCCAGATGGCGCTGACCTCCCGATACGCACGGAAGATCCATTTTATGAGTGGTTCCAGGGACAGGCCGGCGGCTTCTCCGACTTCGCGAAATGCTTCGACATCGCCGGCATGGAAGCGCCTGATATTGATGACGATAGCGACCCCAAGTCGTTTACTGGCGAGATAGAGCACAGCTTCAACGACACGCCCGAGCGCAGCCCCTACGCTCACGGTGGTGGCTCACTGGCCCGCGGGGAGATCATGGTCGGTTGCCTGATTGACGCGGCCTCAGAGCTCGCACGTATTATCAACGAGTATAAGCGCAAACAGGTCGATGCTCGGCTCGAAGAGATCGACAATGCTGACCTATCCGATCCCACCGTCAAGAAGAATGCGCTAGCCGAAGTGGTGCGACTTCAAAAGATGAAAGAGCACCTAGACAAGCAGGTGCGCTGGTCGTTTCCTCAATGGAAGCTGGCGGGCGAATAGCTCGCTTCAACGGCGCTGACAAACCGCCGTAATGTCAGGTGCTGACGACCAGGCACCTGCGTTCCCCTCTCCGAAAACAGCAACGCTTCGAGCTGGCATCGGCTGCCGGCCGGCTCCCGCTCGCTCCCAAGCTCACCCGAAATCCGCAACGATTGCGGTTTTTGCAACGCACATCCATCAACCAAGGAGGACTGACATGACCGAACTTTACAACACCGGCAATGAACTCGAAGAGCTCAGCTACACCACCTCTGAAAACATCACGGACGCTGACACGTCGGCCCACTCGCCCGTCTCCGAGCCCCAAACGCCGGCGACACCTATTGTGTTCGGATTTGACTACACCGGCGTCTCATCTCAGGTGGCCCAGGAGGCAGAAGCCGCGGCCAACAGGATCCGCGATCGCCACCGCACCAGCATCATCGATACTGGACACGATCTGTGCGCGGTGAAGGAAAAGCTTGAGCACGGGCTGTTTGGCAATTGGCTGCGTTTTCACTTCGATATGTCTGAACGCACGGCCCAGAATTATATGAATGCTGCTGCTGCCTTCAGCTCCGCACCCAGGGTGATTGATGTGTTGCCGCCCACGACCATCTACAAGCTCTCGGCGAAGGGGGCACCTGAGGAGATACGGCAGTCCGTCATTGATGACGTCGCTAAGGGCCTCCCGGTGAACCAAAAGGAAATCAATTCTCGAATCGCAGCTGCGCAGGAGGAAGAGCGCCAGAGGCGGGAAGATGAACGTGCGGCGAAGCAGGAGCAGCGCGCCTGGCAGAAGCATGAACAGGCTCTGCGGGCTGAAGGAAAGACCGACGACGAAATCAAGAATGAGCGCAAGCGGTGGGATAAGAAGAAGGCACGCGAAGAGCGAGACGCCGACCAAAAGGCTCTAGAGGCTAAGCAGCGCGAGGAAGCGGCATTGCAGCTAGAGAAACGCATGGAAACTACGGCGGCACGTGTAGCGGAAATCCTCAAGAAGCGGCTCGGCAACGACTATGAAAAGCTTCGGGATGTATTGGTGCAGATCGATTACCAGGCGTTCAAGACTGCGCTGCTAAGCGCCTAACAAACGAAGATGCCTGAGGCCTGCCGGAGACCAAAACTCTCCGGCAGGCTCTATTTTGTGTCGCATGGGCCAACGCTCAGATGCATGTTTTGCACGAACAGGCGACTCCACAAGTGCCTCTTAGTTGCTCGCGCGACTCTCCGGACGATACATCGTTCAAGTGAGGCGCCAGAGCTTATCAATCGCACCTGTCAACTCCGATTGTCTTTTTTCAAGAATTTCTGGCGTCCAGTGCTCTTGCGATAGCACTTTGCTTGTCAAAGCGAAGTTTGAAACCCCTGCCCTAGTCGAGAAATATCGTTCTTTCTTCTCGGAGAATTCTAGGTTACCCGCCTGCGAGTTTTTACGACGTGTCAACAACACCAGGTTTGCCAGCTTGTGCACCCATTTAGCTCGCTCATCGGCATCTGGGAAGTCTACTAACCACCGGCTTTCCACTCCTGGGTTCTGTGGTAGCACGTGTTCTACGCTGACAATGGGTGCGTTGTAGACTGCGCTCCCGCCAGACAACAGTTCATCTAAGCGGAGAAGAAGAGGAAGCCGGATACGGGTGATCGTGTAGATATCGCCAGCAAGGGCCTTTCGGACGTCTGCTTTTTCCTGCGCCTCGAGTTGGAGGGGACTGCCTTCTGCAAATAGGTCCTCATCAGCCTGGACTGCAGAGAGCAATTTACCGTAACGGCGGATGCGCTCGGAAGCGTCACCCCGTGTCAGAAAGAGTGCATACGCGAGACGCTCCAGGTCGGATAGGAAGCGGAGAACAAAATCAGGATCCTCACGCCGACGTGCAATGACTTCGATTGCAGGCGGCTGCCAGTCGAAGTTATCCAGACGCGAAAGGTGAGTAAGCTGCCGATTTATCTCATCGGCATTCTTGTAGCTCGAGAAGGCGCGATCAGTTATTTCTTCGTAGGCATCCGCATAGGGCGAAAGCTCCTTATCGATGAACATCGCCGGACTTTTTCTTGTCGGCACAAATTCTCGAAACTCCGCTATGAGCGTTCCCTGCATCTTTTGCTTTCGATGGATCATTCGAATGTGACCGAACAACTCTGCAAACCGAGCGCGGCCCAATGCGTCCTCCAAGTCCTCCCACTTCTGAGTATAAGCATCCTGCTTATCCGTAGGTAGAGCACCGATTATCTCTGCCTTCAGCACATCTGCCGGAGACAGATCCAGGCCGCGCGAGTTCATTACAGAGAAGATCCGGAAGGCTGAATCCTGGTCTGATGCCGCCACGATAACGAGGAAGCAGCGCTGGGCAATAAACATTGTAAGTCGACGGCGTTGCTCGTCTGAAAAGGTCTTCAGGCGCTCGCGCAGGAAGACAGCGTTTTCAACCATTCGTGCCCTAGCGTCTTTAAACTGCCGGGCGTCCGGCAGCTGAGCGGTTGCCCCCTCACTCTGAATCGTAGCACGAAAGAAGTCCGTATCGCGCTCTCGTGGTGTCAACCGGAATACATCCGACGTTCCTTTTATCGGGTCTCCCGTTTGACAGACATAGCTATGGATTGCGGAGGCGATTTTCGCGTCAGACAGATCGCGAAGGACACTCATCAAAATCGTCATGGTTGTCAGACGCTGCTGACCATCGACGACATCGGCTTCGGGTCTTTGTGGATCCTTGATGAGAACGACACTGCCGAGAAAGTAAGGACTTAGATCGGCAACGCTGCTCGAGCCCTCGCAGGCTGTCTTTATATCGTCGAATAATTCGCTTACCTGCTCAGTCGTCCAAGCATACGGTCGCTGGTAAGATGGTATGCGAAACAGATACTTGTCGCAAAAGATATCAAGGATCGGCTTCTCAGTGGCTTCGATCGTATGGCGGGTCATGTGAGGTCTCAATCTGCGTTTCGCGGATGCATGCTTAAGAGCGTCGCCGCTCAGGCTGAAGTCGAGGCTATTAAGTCCTCTAGGAATTCCGAAGGGGTTCCGCTCGCGGAAATCCATAGACGTTCGCGTGCCCGAGTCGCTGCCACGTAGAGCAAGTGGCGCTCGGTGTCGTAGATTTCCTTCAATGCTCGTTCGTCACTCGCCTCAAGCAATCTCCGCTCACTCGGCAGCACGTCGGCATCGCAAGCCATGACTGCAACGGCGCGGAATTCCCGGCCCTTTGCATCATGCATGAGCATAGCCTTAATGTTATCGTCGCTGGACGCGGCTATGGCGGCGCGAGCGCGCGCTAGCTCGGCTTTGGACCGCACAAGCAGGACGATAGTTTCAGGAAGAATTCCTTGCTGCAGTCCCTCATTGATCCAGCTCGCGACGGCCGCAATTTCCTCTTCAGGAGTGTTGAACAGATGCAGGTCCGGGGGGGGACCGTGAAACACCGAAGAGACACCCAATCTACTATCTTCGCCACCGTCAGCTTCCAAGAGGCGGGGTGGTAACAGCAGATCCGACTTCGAGCGGATCTGGTGTGAAGTCCGGTAGTTTACCTTCAGGCTGCGGGAACGCCCTTGGATGTCTACGCCTGCGGCCTTCCAGGGGAAAGGCGAGCGGAAGATGCGCTGACCGATATCTCCCGCGAAGAACAGGCCATTCGGGCGGGCGCCTGAGATTGCCGCAATCAGGTGGAGTTCAGGAACAGAGATATCCTGCGCTTCGTCCACCACGACATGCGTGAATGGAGCCTCGCCCAGCTCTCTCGCCAGCCGGTGCATCAGGCCAGCCTCTGTCTCCACACCGCGCTCGTCCAGCGCTGCACGCACTCTGGCAAATACCTGCCACAACTCGTCACGTCGTGACGTAGCCATTCGCACCTTCCTGCCCAAGCGCGGCAAATCACGATAGGTGTCTGCATCGCGAACGTCCCAGGCATCAACGATCAGGCGCCACTCTTCGGCAAGAAAGCCTGGCCCGATATCCGTGCTCTCTGCCGCAGCCGCATGCTGCAAGAGGCTGGCCACCTCGCTGTCGGAGGCAATTTCTACGTCTCCCAGGCGCTCGGCAGCCAGCCTTTGTGCAAGATCTGAAAGGGTGCCAACGGTAATGCGCTCGGCGATTTCGGGATGATTGGCAGCTAGACGGTCAAGCTTCTTGGCCAGCCCGTCCGCGAGTTGTGGAGAGAAGGTCGTTAGTAGAATGCGGTGCGCGGCGTTTTCTCCGGCCAACCTCACCGCCCGATGGAGCGCTACGACCGTCTTACCGGTGCCTGCAGACCCAATGACCCGCGCAGGTCCATTGAAGTTGCGCTCAACAAATTCGCTCTGGGCAGGATGGAGGAAGATCGCCCAATCCTCCCAAGGCGCATTGAGTGCAGCGGCGAGTTCCACCTCGTCGCCCACAACCATAAAGCGCCTACGGGCATCTGGGTGCGCGTAACCTGTCTGGTCGCCTGTGGCAATCCGGATGGTTGGGACCTCACCCACAGCTGCCGCAAGCAGCGCCTCTTGCGCTTCGTCCGGCAAATGACCAGCGATATCAAGCACCGTGTCTTCTGTCGCCTGCCTCACTGTGTTTAGCCAGTCGCGCGGCACGCCCCAGGTCAGGAGCGTGTCGTCGGCGACCTCAGCGAATATCTTCGGTTTTCCAACTGCTTCTTCGACATATCGCCGAATTACCACTTCTTCGATGGTCTCACGCACCTCGACGATCTGTGCCGCCCCGGTTGTCGGATGCTCATCGACGCGCCGGCGCTGAGCCCAAACGTAGGCGTCATCGTGATGGTCGACATAGGCAAGGAGCGTGTTGCCTCCGCGTTTGTGAAGGACGATGCGAATGTCCTTGTTGACGCGAGCGGACCAGAAGTCAGGGTCCTGGCAGCGATCAATCCGATGAAGCGACAGACCGGGGCTTTCCGGATTCTGCTGGATGTCGAAAGCAGTGACTTTTACGGCCGCCTGCTCCTGTCCAGTCAGTTTGTCGAGGGCTTTGGTGAAGCTGGTGGCGATGAGGACAGTCATCAGCTAGTCCGTCGGCTTAGCGTCATAGACGCGGTTCATGAGGTTCGCTCTTATCGGATCATAGAGGTCCTGCAATCGTTTCGATGGCTGAACGGTGTCGATAAAACCAAAATGATCGCATGTGAGGATCAAGTCAGGAGGATTGCGGTTGAGCAACATTTTCAGACATCCAGCGTCCAGCGACCGGATCAAGCCATCAGGGGTCCGAAATGCGTAAGGCAGAGGCTTTCCTGTGGCCCAGAAGAGCGCAACGACAAGCTTCTCAAAGGCGTCAACCCAAGCTGTTTTACCCTCTCCCTTATCCCTCAGATCCTCCGGCCGATAGAATGTTGGAGACTGTCCTTGGGAGATGACATGGTGCCTGCCTTTGTCCTTCATCGGAGGTATGTAGTAACCGATGTCAACCAGGTCGTTGAGGTCACGCATCGCCTCACACCCCCAAGACCTTCATCACCTCGTCGCCGAGGTGATTGATGACCTTGACTGCAATACGCCCGCTCTTCGGCTTAGCGAATGGGCGGGATACTGTGAGTTTGAGGCTTTCCCAGGCCTCTTCGTCAATTTCGGCCTTCAGCGTTGACCGCAGAGCCTTGTAGGGCACCTCGGCGCCAGGGAAATATGCCTGGCGCACGAAGAAGCTTTCGCCTGAGTAATCAGTATCAATGAACCAGCAGGCGATATCGTCGGGCTCGGAGCTCACCACCTCGCCCGTCGCTGGCTTGAAGATATCGACACCCTTGAGTTCGACGCGGTAGCGATCGCCATCTTTCTGCAGTTCGATCTCCGGCTCGCCGAAGACAACGAAGAGGTTACCACCGCCTGCCTTGAGGTCGCCGGCCATGTGCAGGTCCGCGTTCATGCGCGCGTGCAGGATTGGAACGCGACCGAGCTTGTGCAGCTCCTGAGCGTGCGCTTCGAAATTGAATGCGCAAGCGATGACAATGTCGAAGCCGGCATCAGCTGCCTCGCGGGCGCAAGCGACCAGATCCGGACGGCTGACCGTTCCGTATTCAGGGCCAATGAAGATAGCTGCCCTACGCTCGACCTCTCCCTCCAAATAGCGCCCATCGGCGCCGATCCATTCGCCGGGCCAAGGTGTAAGCGTATCGAAGCGTATCGCGTCGGCCTTGCCGGACTGATGCACCCCCGCCTTCGACAGGTTTTCCATAATGGCTTTTCGGAAGTTCTCAGCCTCGCGCTCTTCGCTGGTGCGCAGGCCATCCGCAGCATTCACCTCATCGATGAGTTCGCCATGCTCGTCCACCGGTGAGATCGCGTGCGGTGAGAGGCTCTCGACTGTGAAGGGCCCTGCCACGCGGATGCGCTTGTTGTCCACGTAGGGCTTATCATAAAGGTTCTCGAACTCGGCTTTGGCAGCAATTGAGGCATCGATCTCTTTCTGGCGGGCGATGCGCACCTTCCAGAAATTCTCCAGAGCCATTTTCGCTGCCTGCGGCCATCCGTCAGGCGCTTCACGTGGAATTTCCCATTCCAGAAAACCGTTAGCTGGCGCCGCCTCTCCAGAAGGCAGCGTAACCTGACCAGAAGCGGAAAAGTCGATTGACTTGCCGGCACGACTGCCGGTCTCGACCTTGAACGGGCTGTTGTAACCGCCAAGCGCAGCGTTCAGCGCCGCTCGCGCGTCCTCCACCGCTGGCTGTATCTTGTCCCAGATCACATCGATCTCGGCGTTGTTTGCTATGTCGCTCAACATAATGTGGGGCACGCGCTCGTAGACAAATCCTTGTCGGACATCACCATAAGTGGCCTGCGTCGAGGGAGTAGAGCGTGTTACTTCTGCAAGCTTTTTCTGTCCCTCCGGGCTGTCAGAAAGCAGATACCAAGGATATTTGGCGCCCATGATTCTAGCGCGTGCAAGCGCCAGCGCGACGCGAGAGGTGTCGATCGTGATCCAACGCCGTCCCCATTGTTCGGCAACATACGCAGTCGTGCCTGAACCGCAAGTCGGATCTAAAACCAGATCCCCGGGGTCTGTCGCCATGAGAAGACAACGTGCAATGACCGGACTGTCCGTCTGAACAACATACCACCTCTCGGTCGATTTGCCCGAGGTGTCCAGCCAGGCATTCGTCATTCTCTTGAATGCACCATCGTCGTGAAACCGCCGCATCCAGGGTGGACCGCCTCTAGTCTCAAGCCTGTCTGCTTTGACCAGCCGTGACATTCCTGTTTGTGTAGTTTTCCAATGATTAGCTCGGCCTGGGTGATACGTTTTGCCCTGAAACGCAAAATTTTGGTCGCTCTGTGATGGGCCGGCAGAATTAGTTTTTGACAGCGCATAGACTCTTCCTGCAGGAATCGTCTTCGGTGCGTTGCGTTCATCTGCCGTCAATGGACGATAATCGACATCAGAGAAACGTAGGCCCCACGATCCACCACGCGTTTCAGAAACCCACTCTTCGACCGGCTTATCAAGCAAAAGAGCGCGATATTTGGCCTTTTCGCGATTGCGAGCATACCATATTATGTAGTAAAAGTTGTCATCAAGTAATGCAGCAGGCGTTGCGGTCTTACGGACATTGATCTGACTGACAAAATTCTTCTCTCCGAAAACCTCATCCATTAAATTTCGAACCAAGTGAACGTTTTCGTCTCCGATCTGAACAAAGCAGCTTCCACTATCTTTCAGAAGCTCGCGCGCTACAGTTAGACGGTCACGCAGGTATGCAAGATAAGAGTGAATACCGTCTCTCCAAGTATCGCGGAAAGCCTTCACCTGCTCTGGCTCACGCGTCAGGTGTTCGAGCTTTCCATCCTTTACGTCGCGGGACGTGGTGGACCATTGGAAGTTGGAATTAAATTTAATGCCATAAGGCGGGTCGATATAGATCGCCTGCACTTCACCCTTCAGTCCCTCTCGCTCGGCAAGCGAAGCCATAACCTGCAGCCCGTCCCCCAGGATCATGCGGTTCGACCATTTTCGCGTGTGGCGGTAGAACTCGATCTCAGCCTCACGATCCTCCTCGGTCAGGCCGAAATGGCCGAACAAATCATCAGCCTTGCCGCGACCATTCCTCAGGTCGTCGATAAGCGCCTTGGGGTGGACCTGCTCCTGGAGAAAGATAGGCGGCGCATCGACCGTCAGCTCGGCCTGATCCGGATCCTTGCCCCGCCAGACAAGCTGCGGATCGAGATCGCGGTTGCGCCGGTCCCAAGCCGTGCGAATTGGCTTCTTGTCGTCGTCTGTCAGCACGGGCTCCAGCTCAGCCGGCGGGATGTTTGCGCGTGTTTCGCCATGCGTGATAATGTCCACCGGCGTCTTGTTTTCATTCGCCATCGGTTGGCTCCCCCAATCTTGCTTCTAGCGCCGCGGTGTAGCGACGCCTTTGTTCTTCGAACCAATCCACCAAAGCCGGCCAATCTTCTTTTATGCCGAAGCCTGGTGTGCGCTTCTTGACGAGAAAATGATCTTTGGTCCCATCAAACACCGCATCCAGATCGCTCTCCAGCTCGTTGCGGAATGGCATCACCAAGGTCGCCACTGCATCTCTGTCTCCTGACCAGGGAGGGCGAACATAGACGCCGCAATTCTTGCGCGCGATGTAAGCGGAGAAAAGTAGTCGACCGCCAGCCACTGGCACCCAATAGTTCCAACCGGATCTGGGCTTGACGGCAGCGATCTCAGGATAACGTTCGGCGTATAGGTTCCAGAATTCAGCTCTCAACTGCGACTCCGGATCATTCGAAACCGCGGGCTTCGCCGCCTCTTTAAGTTTTCTCTCCCAATGGCTGGGCTTCTCCAGCACTTCGAAAATGGGAGCGAAGGGACTGTCTCCAATGCGGACAACACGCAGACGCACTGCAAAGAAGGCAAAATCGTCGGCTGTGTGCTGGTTGAGCCATCGGATCGCAGAAAGGTGGGGCTCGCGGAACTTCGGCGCTATCCAGATAACGGTATGTGCTTCCAAACCGGAAAGGTAAGTCATGATCTGACCGAGATGCGTGTGGTCGGTCTGTTCAAGCTGGTTCTCGATCAGCACCACTGTGCCGTCGCTTGGGTTTCGCGCCAAGATATCGGCTGCGAAGGTATCTACAGCGATTTCGGTTCCGGTTATCTCGAGCGGGATGCCGACAGCTTCCGACAGTTGGTCTATGTTATCAGCTAGCCATGGTGTGAATGACAGCGCCTCATGCGGCCAAGCCTCACGCGGGATCAGATCCATGAGGCGTCCGAAGGTGACATCGGTCATGATGAAACCTCGATGCCCAGGCCGCCATCAGCCGCGTCCGTTAATTGCTCTGCCAGCGAAATGAGCGAAGACTGCATGGAGTCGGGCAGACTTTTGGCAAATGCCATCGCCATTTCACGCCTTTGGGCCCACGCCCGAGGATCACCCAGTGTCATCAGAAGAACGTCGAGCACACGGGTTCCCGACAAGGGAGGGAGTCCATGATCTGCGATAAAGCGATCCAACGCAGCGGCATGTTCAAGGAAACCAACCTCGTCTAAGCGCCGATAGAAACGCCTCATCTGATCGATCGGTGCTTGCCCCCCGGTTCCAAGCCCTGCTCTTGCCAACTTATCACAGGGTGTCCATCCCTCAGGACGAACGAACCAGAAGAGCTTGGTGGTGCCAGACATCAGGCGAAAACGAGTCGCGTGCTGCGTGTGCAAACGATCGATGATGCCGGCCAGCTGTTCTGCACGAGCCTCCAGTGTTGTAAAATCGTCTTGGGCGGCCAGTGACAGACTTTCGATGAGTTCTTCGATGCTATCATTGTGTAGATTGCGGGCGAAGCGGTAAGATCCTGCTATCTGGTGCACGTCATCGGGCGTCAGCCCGCCATGTGCCTCAATCAGCCGCTGTCGAGGGGCATCGAACCACAGCCACCATCGCAGCCGCTCGCAAAGAGCGACGAACAGGTTCTTCTCAGCCAGGCGTTCAGGGATCATGCTGATACAGTCCCGCGCAGTTCCGCAATCACCCTGTCAAGTTCCGCACCGAAATCGTAAACACTGCGCAACTCCTCAAATCCCCACCGCCCATAAGCGCCAAGTCGGTTCACAGCCGGGATCCACTTGTTCTTCATCGTCTCGGCTTTGAGCATCGCATCGTGGCCGCGGAAACCCTTTACCTCAAGAACCAGGGTGAGCGGCGGCTCCCCTTCAGGCACTCTCACGCGCACCAGATAATCGGGTCGGTAGCGGTGTGGCTCACCTTCCTTCGAGTATGGCACCTCGAAGTGCAGGTTATGATTTTTGGCATATGCTTCAACGTCGGGATGCTCGTCGAGAAGTTCGGCAAGCTTGTTTTCCCAGTCCTGGTCGGTGACGATCCAGTTAATGTGGCTACGTTCCGGGTTCGGCCAGTGCCGGCTGGCGCTTGAGGTATTAAAATTGACGGATGCAGTTGAGCCCTCAGGTGCATAGGGATCAAGCACGGCACGGATGATAGGCTCGCCGCCGGGCTGGTCGATCAAAACGCCCATCAACAAATCGCAAACTTCGTCAGCGAGCTGGCGGTAGCGCAACTGCGCTGGCCTCGTATCTCCCTTACAGACAAAGCGATCAGAGTTGAGCCACTGCAGCACGATGCGCTTTGCGTGCGGGAACAAATGGGTTTTCGGGGCGCCATTCGGATCGCGGAGCTTCTCTGAGACCCAGTAGCTTGCGATATCGAAAGCAATGGTTGACAGGCGCTTATCGTCTAGATGAGTGAGGCCGATTTGGTGCTTCTCACCGACAATACCGGACATTTGCACCACCGTCGCGCCGACCTTGTCGGGTGTAAGCACATAAGGCTCCATCCGCGACAGGTCGACGTCAATACGCTCTCGGGGGAAGTCCGTGCGGAAACCTTCGACCCGTGGGAAGGCAATTTCGAGGTGGTCGCGCTCCGGGCTCATCGCCTGAACGTGCACGACCGGTCGCGGGGGCTGCGGAGGTGCGGGGCGCGCTTGGTCCGAGAAGTTCAGCCCATCGATGCCCATGATGTCGGCATATTCCGTGCGGAAAAGGCCAGTATCGGGATCAGCCTCGTATGACAGGCGCCGAAGGGCACGGCCGATAACCTGCTCGCAGATCAACCTTGAGCCAAACGCGCGCAATCCCATGATGTGCGTGACATTGTTAGCGTCCCATCCTTCAGTCAGCATCGAGACTGACACAACGCAGCGGATCTGCTCTCCGAGACGTCCCTTGCGGCCGACGGTGTTCATCACCTCGCGCAGGATCTCCGCATCGCTGAGCTCGCCGGCGCCGGGATCTCTGCGTAGGCGTTCCCGTTTGAATGCTTCGATCTCTGTCGCATGGGCATCACGGAATCCCTTGTCGATCTCCCCACCGCTTTCAAGCGCCGCTGAGTCGATCAGGATTGTTCGGGGTTTCTCAAGCCGCTGATCGTGATCGTCATAGTTCCGGAATAGCTCCAACTCGCCCTGGCGGACGCGCTCCTGATCCTGCTCGTCGGTGTAGGTGTAGCCCGCGATGTAGTCCCGGACCATCTCCGAATTGGTCGTGTTGTTACAGACCACAATAAAAACGGGCGGTATTCCCACCTGGTTCTGTTCCCAGAGCCTGAACGTTTTCTCATAGTGCCCGTATAGAGCATCGAGCGCTACCTTAAGCTCAATCGGCAGCTTGTGTGGATCAGGCTTGCCTTCGCCCTTCTTGCGCTTGTCAGGCATGCGCTGGCGAATCTGCGGCCAAAGGTTCCGATACATCACTTGCTGACCATCCGCCCGATTGTCAGCGATCGGCACGCGCGGAAGTTTCACGATCCCGCACTCGATGGCATCCATCAGCGAAAAGTCTGTCACGACCCAGGGGAACAGCGTGCCCTCTGGCCAATTGGAGCCACTGAGAAAGAAGGGCGTCGCAGACAGATCGTAAACTGCGCGGACGCCTAATTGTCGGTTGAGCGCCTCTAGGCCAGACATCCATAGGTGTGCAGCCTCGGCGTTCTCTTCCGCTTCCTTACGCTCCTCACCAGTAAGCTTTATCACATCTGCTGCAGGACGAGCCCGATAACAGTGATGCGCCTCGTCATTGATCACGACGACGTTCTTGTGACCCATAAGGTCACCCATAACCCGCCGGATCATCTCTCCTTCGGTTTCCAGTGTCTGCAGCGCGTCTCCGTGCCCTTGAAGCACTTGGCGAGTTCCATTCGCAGCGTCAAAGCCGTCCTGCAGCTTGAACTTATGGAAGTTCGTTATGACGATGTCCGCGCGCTGGAGGTCTGGCAAAAGATCATGCGGCACGAGGTTCAGCTTATCATAATATCCCTGCTCGTCGTTCGGCATCAGCACTCGCAGACGGTCGCGAATCGTGATGCCAGGCGTCACGATCAGAAAAGCCTTAGAGAACCGCTTGCTTGTGGGCGAGCGCACCGCATTTAAGGCCTGCCATGCGATCAGCATCGCCATGACGGTGGTCTTTCCGGCGCCCGTCGCTAGCTTGAACGCAAATCGCATCAGATCAGGCGCAGCCTCGGATGGAGCTT
This sequence comes from Rhizobium sp. 18065, assembly GCF_902706095.1. Classification (GTDB taxonomy): domain Bacteria; phylum Pseudomonadota; class Alphaproteobacteria; order Rhizobiales; family Rhizobiaceae; genus Allorhizobium. The sequence continues at coordinate 499,061 of NZ_CACSJP010000001.1, read as the reverse complement.
CACCCTCAGCCTGCAATGCGAAATTATTGGCTGTGGATATCCAATTAAGGAATCTGCGTCCTCGGGCACCCATGTCTGGAGCCACCTCAGAAAGCCAGATGGCAGCCTCGACGGCTTCGAGCTGACAGAAGAAAGGGCGTATGATCTGGCTATCGTCCAATTGCAGGGAGCGCCAGTGCTGCAACAGCCTTTGGGTGACTGGTGTGACCTTCCACTGAGAGGGATTCTTCAGTGAGCGCCAGGTATCTAGTTCCTGCCGCAGCTGGTTGATCATCGGCGACGGGTTGAACTCGGTCGCATCCGTCGACAAGTCATCATTAAACACAAGACTCGACTGGGTAGATTTCGCGGTCGTCGACGCAGCGCCTGGAAGCGCCGTCCAAAGTGCCGACCCACGACGCTGCTCAATGATACGATCCGTAGGATGACCATTTAGATCGAGTTCCCAATGCCTGGTCGGCAGTGCATAGGGCGTGTTTATGATCGGCTTGTCAAAGAAACTCATGCTATCTCCGCCCCCTCGCAGAATCATCGAGGAATGGAGCAAAAAAGTCGTCGCTCATCAATACCAATAATTGAAAAAAGTGGCAGGCATCCTCGCAGGTTGCGACACAACGCGGGCGGGAGGCCACTGAATATTGATCTCCGGCGACACACGTTCAGCGAGCACTACAGCCGCCACGAGACAGCCTGCGCCACCATGCGCCGACCGATGTGACCGGAGAGGTGGCTGAGTGGTCGAAAGCACCGCGCTCGAAATGCGGCATACTCGCAAGGGTATCGTGGGTTCGAATCCCACCCTTTCCGCCATCTAGAACCTGGGTAGCCAGCGTTTCCCCGCATTCGGCTGATTGTTCTAGACTTTGAATGCAGATGCCGAAATTGGATAGGGCCACACCGGAGGCGCACCAATGCAATTGCTGCCTCGCCCCCGGTCTCCGATCACGTCGTCAGAAGGGCATCCCCACTGCTGCACCCAAAAGGGCGTTAGCAAAAGCGAAGCCAAAAGAACGAAAATATCCAGTGACTTTCACTTTCTTGAGCTCTCGGTCGAGGCTGCGCAAAAGAGCATTGGTCGAACCAGGCTGAACCCTTTCGTAGGGGCTCAGGTCGCAAGCCTCGAATGATCGTCGGATTGCTAGGTGGGTCGCCTCGAAGCCTGCCCTGTATAGGTTGGCATTGCCGATTACACGGGAATCGAGCGGGACTATGACACAGCCATCTTCAATCGCGTTACCATGTGGGTCAAAGAACACAATTCCGAGATCAGGAATACGTTCTCCTCCCGCGCCCAGTCTTTCGCGCAACTCGTCAATGCTCTTTTGAAATTCGAAATTTGCCGTCCATCGACCGCGCCCATCGGTTGCGGGATGCACTCCTACAGCCAGATGCCAATCCCCCTGCACCACCTCATCGAAAATATCGAGATAGCGTTCGGCGAAATCCACTGCGGCCGCAGCGGATGGGGTAATCAAGACGCTCCAAATGCCAGTTATCGCATGCTTCCCACTTCTCACATCGTCAATATTGAATTCTTCTAATGTGTTTTTGCTTGTTGGTATCATCTTGTCACCCGCCACGTTATCGAGGCCAAACTAGCCCCGCTTCCCTAAAAAGTTGTATATTTGGAAATCCTTGGTGAGGCTTCGCCATCAAAATATTGCGGATTCGTCTGCAGCATCCCGCTAAAGCGATGCTGCCTGCGATGCTTAACGAAGAGTGGACGCTTCATAGTGACGATCCGGAAGCTTCGAAAAGCTTGCTAGCGCCGGTTGCTTTCTGTGATTAACCGAATTGATATAGCGGCCCGTAATGAGTGTATCCTCTGTAGGGAGGCGACCCAATCCACGAAGCTGGAGCTATTGGTGTTCAAAATCGAAAAGCAAGAGAACCGGATAGAGCGTCTTTCGCCCCGCTCTTTTATGGAACTTGGTTTCAAAGAGCGTGCTCATCTCCAGGAGTGGATCGCAAATAGGCCGGACGCCTTGGGCGAGGATCTGCTCATAATCCAAAAAGAGTTTGCTGGCTTCTCCGACACACAAGAGCGCCTAGACCTTCTCGCCATCGACAAGCAGGGCTCGCTAGTTATCATCGAGAACAAGCTCGACGACACAGGCCGTGACGTCACATGGCAGGCCCTAAAATACGCCTCCTATTGCGCCCGGCTAGCGTCCGACGACATTCGCGATATCTTTCAATCCTATCTGGACCGACATTTCCCTGGCGCCAATGCCGAAGAACAGCTCTGCAATTTTCTGGACAAAGATGAATACCAGGATGTCACGCTGAACAAAGGGGTGACACAACGCATAATTTTAGTTGCAGCAAACTTCCGCAAAGAGGTCACCTCGACGGTTCTCTGGCTATCAAGCTTCAATCTGCGCATCCAGTGCTTCAAGGTCTCGCCGTTCTCGCAGGGTGATGACCTCTTTCTAACTGTTGACCAAATCATCCCGACTAAGGATACCGAGGATTTTATGATCGGCTTGGCTGCGAAGGCGCAAACAGAAGTCAAAGGAGTGGAGGCTGAAAAGACGCGGCACGCTCTGCGGCTAGAGTTCTGGACACTGTTGCTACCTGCGATGAACCAGAAGAGTCCACTATTTCGAAACTTGTCCCCCCGGACCACGAACTACATTGGGACCAGTGCGGGCAGCCGAGGGGTGAGCTTCACGTTTGTAGTGACTAGCACGGTTGCCAGGGTAGAAGTCTATATCGATGCAGGTGCTGAAGGACAAAATGAGCGCATCTTCGACGCGCTCTTGTCTGATGCCGCAGCAATACAAACTGAATTCGGCGAGGAATTGGTCTGGGAGCGTCTGGAAGGTCGACGGGCTTGCCGAATTAAATCAGAACGACCTGGCAATATCTTCGATCGTGAACAATGGCCGGCAATGATTGAATATATGGTCGATGCGATGATCCGGCTCGATCAGACATTCCGTGGCCGCGTGGCCGACATTTCAAAGAGAATTGCCCTAGCTTCGTCTGTGCCGGGATAATCCTTGGCACCCCACCGGGGGCGTCCTACGCGTGACCTTCAACATCGTTGGGAGGTCACATGGCGACGATCCGGAAGCTCAGAGGATGCTGGTAAGCTCAAGTGCTCCTAGTTCGGGCGAATTAAACCTCGGCAACATTGGGTCAGAAACTGAAGCGGACCTTTCGATTGTTCCCCCGCCCCCCCGAAGCGGATAGGTTAAGGGACAATCCCGCCTCCGAATACGAGCTCGGGCAGAACCACGTCCCAAACCTCTTGGCGAAGAGATTCCTGAAACTCCTCGCCATTGTCGACCTTGCGCCATTGGATGATGGCCCGTGCTGACCCTCGAATGAAGCATAGCCCATCCGGCGGTCGATAGCTTTTGGCCATCCGCCCGATTGTCACGCCATCCGCGTTCTGGATCAGCCACCGACCATCATTCTCAGCCAACGATACAGGATCATCAGTTTGCAGTTTTGCCAAGGCGGCATGCGCCGGATGTGATGTGCTCTGCCGACCTGTCCAAGAGAGATCCACCATCTGCGGCTCCACGAGTTGATAGCGGAGTGAGCGATCGCCGCGTTGATCGGTCCTGGCCGTGATTTGCCGCTGCGGTGTGCCTTGCAAATCGGGGCCGATGAGCGAGTGCTGTTCTCTGGTCGTCATGATCGCAAGGCTGCGCCTGGCACGGGTCATGGCGACATAGAAAAGCCGCCTCGGCGCATCCCGATCTTCTCCTCGTGAATTGCGATCCCAACCTCCATCCAAGATCACCACATCATCGAATTCGAGCCCCTTGGCGCGATGAGCAGTCAGGAGCATAAGGCCGCGTTGTTCCTGACGTGCATCACGTGCCCACTCTGCCAGCATTTCGATAAGGTCGGCGACCGGCACCGCCTTCCCATCCAGCTCCAGGCTGAATGCCGAGATGGCATCGGATATCATCGTCCACCAACAGTTCGCAGTCTGCGCGGCGATGAACTCCTGCATCTGCGAGACCGTCAGCATCTTTGAAGGTGCTGCTCTCACGAAAGCAAGGAAAGCTCGGGCTTCACGAAGTCGCCAAAAAGGCGGCAAGGTCTCGCTCGCAAGCTGCACCGGAATGCCGCTCGCCTCGCAATAGCTTCGAATCGGTTCCAGCAGACGCCACTCCCGGGCGATAATTGCGCTCTTTGACCAGGACCAATCCGGCACCAGCTGTGACAATCGAACCAGCTCATCCACTGCGGCTTGAGCCTGTCCGTCAGTGCTACAGTGCAAAAGTTGAACCCGTCCCTGCGCTACAGGATCGAGATTGGCAAGCGCGCCGCCTGCGGGAGCTTTTGCTCGAGCCCGATTGATGAGGATATCATGCTCCGCTTTCATGCGCCCTGCAGCTGGCGCAATGACCCGGTTGGCGGCAGCGATAATTGCTACGGTCGAACGGTAGTTCTCGATAAGATACGTCGGCTTGGCGTTGTAGTCCGTTTCAAAGCGCGGGATGAACTCAATCGAGGCACCAGCAAAGGCGTAGATGTTCTGATCATCATCCCCCACTGCAAAGAGGCTAAGGCGCTGATCCTGGTCGTCGAGGGAGCGGCCGGCTACCGCTGCGATCAACCCATACTCCTCCGGACCAATGTCCTGATATTCATCCACCAGGATCCACCGATACCCCTCGATCAACGTTTGGCGAAGAGCCTCGGCTTCTTCCTTCTGGAGACCGTCGCCCTTCAGCAAGGCCGTTGCTTCTACCACGACCTTGTCGAAGTCGCGCTCGCTGTCTTTGTCAATCTGCCCGGCAAAGCTCGCGCCCACCAACCGCATAGCCAATGCGTGGCAAGTCGACACTGTCACGGCGATTGCGTCGTCGCCGATGAGGTCCTTCAGTCGCCTGCGAATTTCAACGGCGGCATGGCGATTGTATGTCAGCACCAGGATACCGCGCGGATCCTCGCGCCGGATCCGAACCAGATAGGCAACGCGATGCACTAAGACGCGTGTCTTGCCGGAGCCTGGGCCAGCCAGCACCAGCACATTGGTCTGCTCACGATCATCTGCAACAATCTTCGACTGCGTTTGACTGCCTAGATCATCGACGATCCGACGCCAGCTTTCCGGTGTCGTCTGTCTCCGAAGCTCTCCGGCGCGGTCTGGCATCCACCGCTTGAGGAAGCTTTCCTTCTCCAACTGGAAATAGTCCGACGCCAATCGCTCAGCCTCATCGATAGAGGTGAGGCCACGAGACGCGTAGGCCGCCATGATGTGGGTCTGAATGGTTTGTTCGCTGTAATGCTCTTCGAGAGGCAGAAAGTCCTTCTGGGTGAATTGGCCGGTGCCAGGGCGCAAGTTCACGGTAATCGCGGGCCTGAAGATCGTCAGGCCTCGCCCGAGCGTGATTACCCCCTGCTCGTGAAGCCACATCAGCGCCCGGCTCAAGAGCTTTGTTTCATCACGGACAGATCCTTTCAGAAAGACGTCTCCCATTATGGCGGCTTGTAGCTTGCCGATCGTCGTCTCGACTCTGATGTCCTTGCCGCGTGTTCCCTTAGGCACAAGCCCATCCAGGTGCAGCAGCAGCAATTCCGATCCACGTCGCCGAAGCTCCGCTGTTCTGCTCAGCACCTCCCAGGATCGCTGTAGCCGCACCAGGGATGTGCTCCTATTCAGCTTCTGGAAATGCACATTGCCACGGCCTCCGTCCTCGTCACGACCATCCTGCGCAAAGCTACGAAGGTGGGCTTCGATTAAATCCGGGCGAACGCTTGCATGACCCTGGTCACGCAGCATCTGACAGGTCGTCGCAAGGTGTAGTGGGTATGCCTCCCCGTCTTCGGCATCTGGCGCATTTTCGCGCAAAGCCGCAATCAGCGCAGTCTCTAGAGAAGCAGCCATCTGAAATCTGTGCCGCGAAGCCCCCTCAACACCGACATGCACGAACATGGTAATTGCGGTGTCGTCGGTTGCGATGCCGAGAGTTTCGAGATCGGATAAAGCCTTACGGAGCGCACCTCCTGTGAGGCCGCTCGCACCCGAAAGTTCATCAGTGGATATTCCGGCGTCCGAAGAGGCCGTCATCAAGTGCTGAACCAGAGCTATGAACTGCTTTCGCCGCGACCCCGTGATCTCCGCCTTTGTCAGGATGGCATCGACCTCCTGCATGGTGCGAATTCGAAGAGATGAAGGAAACAACTGCACGCGGTTTTCGTCGCGCGTCAGCAAGGTGGATTCTTCAAGCCAAGCAATCGCGGTCTTGACCCTCGTGTCGTCGGTCGCACTGTCGCGCTCAAAATCCTGCGCTGTATCCTCACGAACGATCTCGCCAGGCGTCGCAACGACTCCACCTCGGTGCTTGCCCTTTGCATCCAGGCGACGCAGCGCCTTGAGGATCCCACTGATCTCGTGACGCGCCAGGCGTGAGCGTGCACTAAGCGAAAACTGTCGCTCGACATCATCCGTGTTGAACAACAACACGCACACGGCAGGGCTGCGATCTCGTCCGGCGCGCCCCGCTTCTTGCAAATAGTTTTCCAGCGATCCCGGTATATCGCCATGGACCACCAGCCGGATGTCAGGCTTGTCTATCCCCATCCCGAATGCATTAGTCGCGGCAATGATCCTGAGGTCACCTACCCGGAAGCGTTCCTGGGTATCCTGCTTGCGTTCGGGTGTTAGGCCCGCATGGAAGTAGTCAGCGGCCAATCCCTGCTGCTGCAAGAAGCCGGCAACTTTTTCAGTTGCAGCACGCGTGGCGCAATACACAACCGCCCCTGATACTCCCACTTGAGGAAGCGCGCGCTCGATCGTATCCAGGATGTCTGCCAGTTTGCGACTGCGATGGGTTTCCTGGACTTCGAAGGTGAGGTTGTCTCGCGTTGCTCCTCCGTCGAGCAGCAGGAGCTCCACCCCAAGCCGAGAATGAAAGTGGTCCCTAATGTCGCGCACTACTTCGGGCTTGGCCGTCGCAGTCAGACAGATGACGGGTGCCGGCTCTCGGTCCCCGGTGTATTCGCGGATGAACCGCGATACGTAGCGATAGTCCGGTCTGAAGTCGTGTCCCCACTTCGACACGCAATGGGCCTCATCGAGGATCCAGTAGCCGACCTCACGCTGCGACAGGATCGAGCGCACAGAAGCATTTCGCAGCTGCTCAGGCGAAATCAGCAAGATGGCCGCCTCACCCATCCGGATTTGATCTAGTGCTGCATGCCGCTCTGGCAGTGACAGGAGGCCGTTGATCGTCACGCAGCTAGGGATGCCATGTCGTGCAAGGCCTTGGACCTGATCGGCCATAAGTGCCACCAGTGGCGAGATCACGACAGACAAAGCGCCGGTCTTATCGAAGCGTGAAAGTGCTGGGATTTGGTAGCAGACAGATTTGCCAGTGCCCGTCGGCAGGATGCCGAGCACCGAGCGGCCAGCCATTGCCTCGGCCACGATGCGCTCTTGCAAGGGGCGACCGGCCTCATCCTTTGGCTCGGCGCGGAACCCGTCAAACCCGAACCAGCGAGACAGTGCTTTCTTTGGATCGTTTCTCTCACGGCACCAATGACAACCGGTGTCGTCGCACGCATTGTCCCGAAGGTGCCGGACGATCTGCGCGGCCTCACGGAACTGCGCCCGCACCCAAGGTGGCATAACAGAATCTCCACCCGCTACCGAGATCCAGGAGAGCGCATAGGCCATCGGCCACCCCAGATGGGGCGACGAAAGGCGCTGCAATATATCTCGCGCTCGGGCTGCGCAGGCCTGACCCTTAAGGAGTTTTATGACCGCCCGCTCGGCATCCAAAGGAGTCGGGCGAGCAGCCAGGCGAACATGGGCGAAGAGGGCGTCGAACCCAGCGCTACCTGGCGCGCAGGTCGAGAGATAGTGGTAGGCTTCGATAACTTCTGGTGCACGATCAGCAAGGTTCTTGAATGCCTCTATCTGATTTACCAAGACCTGTAGAACCAGCCGAGCGTCTAATTCTGGATCGTTGACATGCCCGGCCTGCAGCCTTCCGTCATGATGGTGCTTGACCAGGTGATGGTAAGGATTGCGTGGAAACGCCAGCGGATTCAGCCAGAGCGTATCGACAGGGCTTGACGAGAGCCGGCCAAAGCTGGGCCTCGCTGCGGTCAGATGCGGAAGGTCATGCCGCAGGATGTTATGACCGAGCAAAAACTCTGCCTCTGATGCCATCTTTTCCAGTCGATCAAGTGCAGCGTCGCGATCTCCGTCTCGGAAGACTACCTTCTCGAGGTCGCGAGAACGGACCGCAGCGAAGGCAAAGATCTTGGAGCTCTCTGGGTTGACCTCGAGGTCGATAGACAGGCATCGGTCAACAAATGAAGGGGCAGTATCGTCGATGTTGCACACCTTCATCTCAACCGATTTCGCTCTGCATTGCCATGTCACCCTGACGCAAGTCTCCGTTTCGGGCAATCAGAGATGGTAAGCATCAAACAACAATGGTGCGGGTGGTGCAAGTATGCGAAATCTCTTAGCTGTTGCTTTACGGCGGAGTAGTCCTCGATCTTCTCTGCCGGACTCGGGACAGGGACAGACTTCAAAATGAAATGACAGCTGAATCTGTTGCTTGTAACGTTGCCTCATGGCTGAAGGACCTTGGACCGATACAGAAAACGACCTGATCGTTGCAGATTATTTTGAGATGCTAATGCTCGACGTTGCAGGCAGCCCCTACAACAAGGCCGAGCATAACCGTCACCTCCAGCACCTGATCGGCCGATCCCGCACCTCGATCGAGTTTAAGCATCAGAACATCAGTGCGGTGCTCAAGGGGTTCGGCGAGGAATGGATCCCAGGTTACAAGCCGGCATTCAATTTCCAAAAGTCTCTCGATGACGCGGTTGCTCGGTGGCTTTCCGCCAACCCGGCCTGGCTTCAGCGCGAACCGAAGCTACCCTGGACATCTGCGATGCGCGAGCCTGAACCCCTCTGGATCGGACCAGCGCCGACCATGTCCAACCAACCGCCCCCGCAAGAGCTTGAGCAGATGCAGCACATCGCTCGAAAATTCGATGTTGCCGGTCGAGACGAGCGCAACCGCACACTTGGGCGCGCCGGCGAGGAGCTCGTCCTTGCTCATGAGCGCATGACCTTGAGGGCAGCAGGTCGCACCGACCTAGCGGAAAATGTGCGCTGGGTCTCTGAGGACGAAGGCGATGGCGCGGGCTACGACATTGCAAGCTTCGACCTGTCCGGCAAGGAAAGGCTCATCGAGGTCAAGACGACAAACGGGTGGGAGCGCACCCCCTTCCATATCAGCCGCAATGAGCTCGCCGTCGCCCAGGAACGCCGCACGCATTGGCGCCTTTTGCGGCTCTGGAATTTCTCGCGAGCACCGAAGGCGTTCGAGCTCGCTCCTCCGCTTGAGGCTCATGTGACGCTGACCGCAACAGCATTTCAAGCCAGTTTTAACTGACGACGGAGATCCCCACCTGGAGGGCTGCCGCACCTGCAGCCTTGCTAGATTCTCTGCGTTTGGAATCGACCTTTACATAACAGGTTTGCCGACCCCGATTATGTAAAGGTCACGACCTTTGAACCTTGACAACCACCTACCTCAGGTTGTCATCAAACCTGACATGAAATCCGCAATCATTGCGGAAATGCCCGAAACCTTGACGCTATCTTTCCGCTATCTTGACAGAAAAGCATGAAATCTGTGTTTTCCCTCTTGCTGTAAAGGTTGGAGAACACGATCAGGTTGCAGGAAGGACTGTCGGCCCAGGCTTACTGGCGCTTGAAAGAACATCGGCTTGCAAATGAGGTTTTGCGGCTGACCCGGCTTCATGTCGTGGGCAGGGATCCTATGATTGCCAGCGTCTAAAACATATTCAGAGTTGTCCGCTTCGAATGAGCACGATGTGTGTCCACGCCTTTGACTGACTATCCATCTGAGCTCTAGCCGCGGGACCAGCAGCGCCGGAATTAGCCGTCTTTCATCGATCCTGACATCAACGGACGATGGGCTGGCGCGCACCTTCACTTTGCTGGCTGCCACCTGGTGCCCGCTAGCCTCCTGCGTCCGCGAACAAAGTGTGATATTGACCTACGCCCGAAACATCGAAGTCCTAGGGTAGGCGCGCATCAGCCATGGGGATGCATTCCGTGGCCGCGAGTCTCCGGTCGTCTATCCTCCCATACCGGTTATGGTTCGACCGGCGGGCCGCACCCAATCATGTCCGTTAAGAACAAGCCCGCCGTCAGCCTGGTAAGCTGACAAGCAACCGAAGGCGGCGACGCAGCGTAGGGGTCAGCTCCGGGATACGGTCACCATAGAAGTCACGGAGGAAGGCGATCCAGCCGCGCTCAACCGCCGAAGCGGCATCATTCGTGAACACCTCCTCGATCGTATTCACCAACTCTACCCCAAACCAACTCTTGAGGACGAGCGCGAACAAGGTCCGTCCGTCGCACCCGATTGCCTTGGCCAGCGGCATTGCCTTGTCGAGGGGAACCCGGAGTTCTCCACGCAGAATACCTTCCAGCATTTCAGGTCCGTGGAAACCGCACAGGATCGCGATTTCATTCAGACTGTAGGGACTCTCATCAATATGCGCCCTGAGCAAGGTGGAGATATCGGCCTTATTATCGTCAATCATCATTACGCTCTCATTGATTAATCTCAACGTGTATTTAGCACTTAATTGGCAGGTTATTTTAAGGGAAATCATCTATAATCAAAGAAATAAGTAAACACTTACTTATTGCCATAAAGTATAAGACTAACCTTTATTGACATTCTCAAGCAGTGACAGGATTAATGAGGGAGAAAACTAGGGAAAACGCCCCAAATGAAGAAGAACCCCAACGCCGCTCTAATTGTTGGACAGATACTGAGGGACCACCTGCGCGCGTCCGGCTTATCGACGGAACAGCTAGCGACGCGTCTCGGGCTGCCACAAGGAGCGAAGGTGATGAACTTAATCACCGGGCGCCACTATTTTCCCCCAGACCTTATTGAAGCCGCGGCAGAGGCCCTTGGAATCGAGCCAACAAACCTTACCCGTGCCGTGCTTAGGCAGTTCTTCACCGATAGAACTGTCGACTTCATGTGCCAGGCGCTGTCCAGTGGTCCAACTGACCCATCTGATAGGCTCGCGGGCCGGTCACGGGAGACGACCGCAAAGCGAAAATCGAAAAAGAAAAAGGGCGTCAAATGATCCGCGATCAGGACGACGCTGCATGAGTGATCAACTTCCAGCCTGCAGCGATCAAACCTTTCCGCACCAGCTCGACCGCGACACCTGGCGCATTCTCAAGAAGGCGTTGAAGACAGGACTCTCTGATCGAGGGATCTGCGTGGGCGACGACGAAGCATCCCTCATCACACGGTTCATGCTCGAGCAGATTGAGAAGAGCGGGCTCAGAATTGTCCCTGCCAAGCCGACATCCGAAATGCAGCAGGCCATCAAGAAAGCGCTAGACGAGGGAAAGCGCATGTCGGTCACCTGGGTGAAGCCGCGCACCAAGCAGCGTTGGCGGTATCAGGCAGCGATTGATGCCGCGCCAAGCTGGCGCCGCGGCTATGAACTGGACCAAGCTGCCGGATCCGGACAACAGGATGAGCGTGACTAAGCCGCCTCCTCTACACCGTCGGCGACCTTCAGGTGATCGATCAGCAATCCATGATAAGCGATGGAATTGATCAGCTCCACTCGCTGTTCAAGCATCCCCTGAGGCAACGTGCCGTAACGCTGTGTCATAGTGCCAGACGTGTGTCCGAGGATGAAGCCGAATTGCTCGTCAAGGAAACCTGCACGACGGAGAGCGTCAGCCGCCCCATGCCGAAAACTGTAGAGGGACAGGCCGCGACCTTCCTTTAACCCGATCTTTGTGAGGTAGCGCGGGAAGTCTCGACTGAACGTAGCAATCATCTGGCCGCGCTCGTTGCGCTCAGCTAGCGGAAACAGTCGCTTCTCTCCCTGCTTCTTCAGTGCAGCATGATACTTGAGCAACCCAAGCTTCACCAATTCGGGGTGAACAGGCACGACGCGCATTGAACCAGCAGTCTTTACGGACTTGTCCCCATCTCCTTCAGTCGTGATGTGCATGATCCAATGACCGCGGTCTTCGCGGACATCGTCTATTCCAAGCTGCGCGATCTCCGCGGGACGGGCGCCGGAAAACAGCATGATCAGCGGCACCCAGAAACGATGGTCTCGGATCAGGACATTGCCGGGCTTGCTCCAGAAACGAGGAGCATCATCATTCTGGCATCCGGTGAAGAACGGCGATTTGAACAAGACATTCATCTCATCCACGGTGAAGGGCTTGGTCGTCTTCTCCTTCGACTTCTTGAGGAACATGTCGGCCGCCGGGTTCGCCGTCAGATAGCCGTGGTTCGTCAGCCAGGTGCAGAAGGCGCTGAATCCGGATAGATGACGATTGACCGTAGGGGCGCTGATTGTAGGCTTCTTTACAATCTCATTGTGCTTGACGATCTGGGCGATCTTCATGCCTGCAAAAGCCCGCGTCTCGGTCGCTTTGACGGGGTATTGAAGCAAGAGCGCCTTCCACTCCCGGACAGCCTTCTTGTCGATCCGATGGACTGGGAACGTGCTGCCAACATGGTCCACAAACAGACCGACGTCCCGACGAGCTTGCGCGAGCGTATCCGACTTGATCTGGTTGGGGTTCTCGCGGGCATAGATCTCAAAGAGTTCCATGATCGTCTCGCCCGAAGCTGCGGCTTCGCGCGCGTTGCCGGACGCCGGCTTGACGATCGGATCCTTTGGGGCTCCGGTAAAGTCACCCTCGTCACGTTCCAGGGTGCGCTGGAGCCCCTCGATCTCAGCACGTGTCATCAGGACGCAAAGCTCGCGATACTCATCCGAGCCTTCATCGACCAGGAGTTTGTGTTTGGTAACGAAGTCCTTCGCCGCCGACGCAATCAACTTGTGGTCACCAGAAGCAAGTGCCCTCTTCAGTGCCGCAAGACGGCGACTGCGCAGATTAGCGTCATCGGTCCGCGCTCTCAGCATCAGCTCGAAGTCGGTGTAGGCGTTGATCATGCCAAAGAAGTTGTCGGACGTGATCTCGCCGAGATCGATCCGGCGATACAGGCTCTGTAGCTCTGCGTCCTGGTCTTCCGGCATCGGCATTGCACGTTGTTTGCGATCGTAGCTTTCCAGCGTCGCCTCATAGTGCTGCCAGATGGCAGCCGCCTTGTCGTCTGGCGTCAGTTCACGGCGTGACCGCACCTCATCGAACTCGGCCTGCCAACCTTCGACCACGGGCCAAAGGCGCTTCTTGGCCTCGTTCTCGTCCTTAGTGCGCAGCGACTTCTTGCGAGTTGTGGTGCCGTAGTGGGCGACCAGATCGAGCGGAACATCCAGCCTGGCGTAGTAGGTTGCACCACGCCGTTCGAGATATGTGACCCTTGCCATTTCTGCCCATCCGTAGCACTATTCCGGAACACCCAACCGGAACACTGCTAGAAAATAAGCCGTTTAATTGCAATAGGTTGTTTCGCATCAAGGCGTTGATGAAAGTTGGATTACTTTCCAGGTTCCCCAGCCAATTTTCGCCTTTTCCCTGCAATTTTAATTCGTTAGCACTGTGCGGCGGTGCGTGAGATCGACTTCCTGTCGTCGCGATAGGTGCTTGCGCTCTACTCTTCAGTGCAACCGGTGGTCTCGCGGTCATGGGCGTATCGTCTCATCCGTGGAAACGGCGGCAACCAGGATTCGCGGCGGACGGTCCATAGTTCATAGGTCGGTCGCAACTGGTCAGGCGCATCGAGGGAACCGAGGTTGACTTCGATTTCGTCGGCCGAGCGGGAAAAGACGGAGGAGCCGCAGCGCGGGCAGAAATGCCGTCCGGCGTATTCGCCTGTTTCACCCTCGATCCCAACCGCATCTTCGGGGAAGATCGCCGACGCATGAAACAGCGCGCCGTGATGCTTCCGGCAATCGAGACAGTGACAAAGCCCCACCCTGTTGGGCTGCCCCGAGGCGACGATTTTGACATTGCCGCATAAACAACCGCCGGTGAACCGGTGCATGAGCGCCCTCCTCCATCACAATCATCATCAGCTTGCTGCCGGAAACCTTAAGACGACCGAGGATGCCTGTGCAATTGCCGCGGCGAGAGGGGGGTCGTTTTCCGGGAATGGCGGCCTTGATCGGCACGTTCGCCATTGGCGCGACCAACATCGACGCACTCATCATCGGCAAGCTCAGGCGATCCGCGAACGCGCACCGTTTGCAACCGTAGCCTCGCAATATTTTCGCGTGGCGACGCGTCACGGCACCTGCTGCTGAAGTTGCATTTTCTCTGTCGACAAAAAGAATACAAAGTTGTATATCAGTCTTCAAGGTGGCGCTTCGATGGTCGGGGCGATCCAGATTACGCTTCGTCGCAAAGAGGAATTCGACAATGAAGGCAACGATTTTTTCCGGTGTTGTTCCGGCGCTGATGACGCCCTGCAAGGCCGATCGCAGCCCGGACTTCGACGCAATGGTGCGCAAGGCCAAGCAGTTAATCGGTGACGGCATGTCGGCCGTGGTCTATTGCGGCTCGATGGGCGACTGGCCGCTTCTGACCGATGCGCAGCGCATGGAAGGTGTCGAGCGGCTGGTTCAGGCCGGCATTCCGGTCATCGTCGGTACCGGTGCGGTCAACACGGCCACGGCCGTCGCCCATGCGGCGCACGCCCAAAAGGTCGGAGCACAGGGCCTGATGGTCATCCCGCGCGTGTTGTCGCGTGGCTCGTCGGTGACGGCGCAGAAGGCGCATTTCAAGGCGATCCTGTCGGCAGCGCCTGATCTGGCAGCCGTTATCTACAACAGCCCGTATTACGGCTTTGCCACCCGCGCCGACCTGTTCTTCGCGCTGCGCGCCGAACATCCGAACCTGATCGGCTTCAAGGAATTCGGCGGCCCTGCCGACATGCGTTATGCGGCCGAGCACATCACCAATCACGACGACAGCGTTTCGCTGATGATCGGCGTCGATACGGCGGTGTTCCACGGCTATGTCAATTGCGGTGCGACCGGCGCTATCACCGGCATCGGCAATGTTCTGCCCAAAGAAGTGCTGCATCTTTGCAACCTGTCGCAGGCTGCGGCTGCCGGCGATGCCGAAGCACGCCAGCGGGCGCTGGAACTGGAACAGGCGCTGGCCGTGCTGTCATCCTTCGACGAAGGTGCCGACCTTGTTCTCTACTTCAAGCACATGATGGTGCTGAAGGGTGACGCGGAATACACGCTGCATTTCAACGAGAGCGACGCCCTGACGGCCAGCCAGCGCGGCTATGTCGAAGCGCAGTTCAAGCTGTTCAACAGCTGGTATGGCGAATGGAGCAAGCTTTCGGGCGCCGTGGCCAAGTACAAGGCCTGACCTACAAGGCCTGACCTACAAGGCCTGATCGAAGCGGACCCGACCTGCAAGGGCCCTCCAACCGGAGGGCCTGAGCGTACTGCGCACCCAGCGACAACCGCGCGAACCGATGCACGTCACGGATTGGGCAGCGGCCGGGTGAGCACGAAGGCGGCGCAGGCGATCAGGATCGCGCCGATTGCCAGTTTCAGCCAGAGCTGCGGCGGCCCGAGGAACCAGACGATGAGATAACTTGCGCTCATCAACGAAACCGAGGCGATCTTCGCCTGTTTCGAAATCGCACCCTGGCGACGCCAGTCGGTCAGCGGCTGGCCATAGCGCGGGTGTTCCAGGAGCCATCGTTCGAAGCGCGGCGACGAACGGGCAAACAAAGCCGCGGCCAAGATCATGAACGGGGTGGTCGGCAGAACCGGCAGGAAAACACCGATGATGCCAATCGCAACCAGCAGCCAGGCTGCAGCGAGTGTCAGAAGACGCATCATGGACCTTTCCTCAAAGCTGACTGATGCGGTCATATACCTGCAGCAGCAGTGTCGGAAATAGTGAAGGATCGCCGTTTCGCCAAGGATTTTGCGGATTTTGGCGAATGCGACCATTTTTCGTTTGCGCCGCACCCGTGGCAATTGCATCTTTGTATACATCTTGCCTTCAAGGAATTGAATCTTCATGTCCAAGGTTACCATCGTGCTTGGCGCCGGCATCATCGGCGTGTCCACCGCAATTCATCTGGCGCGTCGCGGGCGCGCGGTGGTGCTGGTGGATCGGCGCGATCCGGGCGAGGAAACCTCGTTCGGCAATGCCGGGCTCATCCAGCGCGAGGGCGTGGTGCCCTATGCCTTCCCGCAGGATCTGGGATTGCTGCTGCGCTACGGGCTGAACAACCGCATAGATGCACATTATCACGGCAGCGCGCTCGCCAAACTCGTGCCGTTCCTGGCGCGCTACTGGTGGCATTCCAACAAGCCGCGGCACGAGGTGATTGCGCGCGCCTATGCGCCGCTGATCGAAAACTCGATCTCGGAACACCAGGTGCTGATCGAGGCTGCCAAGGCCGAGCAATTCATCCGCAAGGACGGCTGGATGGAGTTGTTTCGCACGACGGCCAAGCGCGACGGCGAAGTGGCGGAGGCCGAGCGGCTCGGTCGCGAATACGGCATCAGCTTCAAGAGCCTGACGCGCGAGGAACTGGCCAAGGAAGAGCCGCATCTTTCGGGCGATTTCGTCGGCGCGCTGAAATGGAACGATCCGTGGTCGGTCACCAATCCGCACGGATTGACGGCGGCCTATCTCGCCTATTTCCAGTCGCTCGGCGGCCGTTTCATCAAGGGCGACGCGAGCACGCTCGAGCCGGGTGCCAGTGGCCGCGGCTGGAAGGTCAGGACCGACGACGGCATGGTCGAGGCCGACGAGGTGGTGCTGGCTGTCGGTCCCTGGGCACAGGAGATGACCGCCAAGCTCGGCTACCGCTTCCCGCTCGGGGTCAAGCGCGGCTATCACATGCATTATGCGCCGGCCGGCAATGCGGTCTTGAACAATTGGGCGATGGATGGCGAGCGCGGCTATTTCCTCGCGCCGATGGAAAAGGGCATCCGCCTGACGACCGGTGCGGAATTTGCCGATCGCGATGCGCCGAAATCACCGGTGCAGCTGGCGCGGGCGGAAAAGGTGGCGCGCGAGATCTTCCCGCTGGGCGAGCGACTGGACGCCGAACCGTGGATGGGCGCCCGCCCCTGCACACCGGACATGATGCCGGTGATCGGCAAGGCACCCCGCCATGACGGCCTGTGGTTTGCCTTCGGTCATGCGCATCACGGCCTGACGCTCGGACCGGTCACGGGCCGTCTGATCGCGGAGATGATGGACGGCGAAAAGCCGTTTCTCGACACGACAGCCTGGCGTCCGGAGCGGTTCAATCCTTAGGCTCAGGCATAAGGTCGGACATGAGGCCAAACATGAAGTCAGGCGCGACAAAGGCCAGCCTGCTCGGTGCGGGCTAGCCTTTGTCGCGTCGGAATGCTAAACGGGATTTGGTCATATGACCAAATTGTCGCTCGAAAGGGTGGCTGATCGGATAAAAACCGGCCTCAAGAAGAGGCCACCGGTCGAGGGGAAATCTAGAGGTTACCGCGGCATGGTCCGGTTTCTGATCTATAACGTGAAAAGCGTCTACCGTTAGCGGCATGTCCCGCTGGCGTGGCGACACGTGTTTAAAGATCAAGCAGACCATCTACCCAAACGGTGCCCTATGGACATTGCCGAGCAGGCGCGAGAATTTTTCGCGCAAAACCCTGATATTGAAGTTCTCGAAGCCTTCGTCATCGACGTCAACGGCGTGCCGCGCGGAAAATGGATCCCGCGCGAACGGGCGATCGACGTCCTGACCAACGGCATGGCCATGCCACGCTCGGTCTATGCACTCGATGTCTGGGGCCGTGACGTCAACGCCGCAGGTCTTGCCGAAGGGACCGGCGATCCGGACGGGATCTGCTTTCCGGTGCCCGGCACCCTATCGCGCGTCACCTGGCTGTCACGACCAACCGCCCAGGTCCTACTGCAGATGCGGACGACCGAGGGCGATGCCTTCTATGCCGATCCGCGGCAGGTGCTCGCCAATGTGGTGGAGCGCTACAAGCGCGAGAAGCTGACGCCGGTCGTTGCCACCGAACTCGAATTCTACCTGATCGACCCGGTACGCTCGGCACTCGATCCGGTGCGGCCACCGAACACGCGCGACGGGCGCTGGCATACCGGGCAGACGCAGGTGCTGTCGATTTCCGAACTGCAGGATTTCGAAGAGGTGTTCCACGGCATTTCCAATGCCGCCCGGGCGCAGGGCGTGCCGGCGGATACGACGCTGCGCGAAAACGGTCCCGGCCAGTATGAAATCAACCTCAACCATGTACCCGATGCGCTGGCGGCGGCCGATTATGCGGTGCTTTTGAAGCGCATCGTCAAGGGCGTGGCACGCGCCAACGACCTTGACGCCACCTTCATGGCCAAGCCCTATGGCATGCAGGCCGGCAGCGGCATGCATGTGCATTTCTCGGTGCTGGATGAAAACGGCCGCAACATCTATGTCGGCGAAAATGGTCCGGCCGACACTTTGCTGCATTCGGTCGGCGGTCTGCTGGAAGCCATGGGCGAGAGTATGGCTGTCTTTGCGCCGCATCAGAACTCCTATCGCCGCCTGCGCCCCTCCGAACATGCGCCGACCTATGCGTCCTGGGGTTTCGACAACCGCTCGGCCGCCGTGCGGGTGATCACAGCCTCCAAGCCCGCGACCCGCATCGAGCACCGCGTCGCCGGTTCGGATACCAATCCCTATCTGGTGTTGGCGATGATCCTGTCGGCGGCGCTGGCCGGGATGAAGGAGAAGACACCTCCGGGCGGCGCGATTTCGGGTGACGAGCATGCCGTCAGCCATGAGCCGCTGCCGACCAATTGGGACTATGCGATCCAGCGTTTTGCCAAGTCGAGCTTTGCCTATGCCGCGCTCGGGCCGAAATATCGCGGGCTCTATACGGCCTGCAAGCAGCAGGAACTGTCGGAGTTTTCCCAGCGTGTGACAGACGTCGAATACGACGCCTATATCCGGACCGTATGAGGTGAATGCCATGGACAAGTCTATTGGAGAAAATCCCGGCCATGCGGCCACTTATTATGCCGCATCGGCGCGTGACAAGCGTATTCGCCCAAGCCTCGAAGGCGAACTGAACGCGGACATCTGCATCATCGGCGCCGGCTTCACCGGCATTTCGGCAGCGCTGCAACTGGCGGAAACCGGTTATTCCGTCATCGTGCTGGAAGCAGACCGTATCGGCTTTGGCGCGTCCGGGCGCAATGGCGGCCAGATCGTCAACGGCTATAGCCGCGATCTCGATACGATTGCCAAACGCTATGGTCCGGACCGGGCAGCAAGGCTTGGCGAGATGTCGCTGGAGGGCGGCATGATCATCCGCGAGCGCGTCGCCAAATACGGTATCGAATGCGATCTCGTCGATGGCGGCTTCTTTGCCGCCTTCACCGACAAGCAGGTCCGCGAGATGGGCGAAGTGCGTGCCACCTGGCAGAAGCACGGCCATGACGGGCTGGAAATGGTCTCCGGTTCCGAGGTGTCGCAATATGTGAAGGCCGATCGCTATGTCGGCGGCATGATCGACCGGCTCGGCGGCCATATCCAGCCGCTCGACCTGGTGCTTGGCGAAGCGGCAGCAGTGGAAAGCCTCGGCGGCCGGATCTTCGAAAACTCCAAGGTCATCGAACTCGACACCGGTGCGCAGCCTTATGTCCGCACCGAACACGGCATGGTGCGGGCGAAGTTCGTGCTGGTCTGCGGCAATGCCTATATGAACGGGCTTGCGCCAAAGATCACCGAAAAGATGATGCCAGTTTCCAGCCAGGTCATGGCGACGGAGCCGCTGGATGCCAAGCTGATCGAGGAATTGCTGCCGGCCAATTACTGCGTCGAGGATGCCAATTACGTGCTCGATTACTATCGCCGCACGGCCGACAATCGGTTGCTCTATGGCGGCGGGATCGGTTATGGCGGCCAGGATCCGGCCAATCTCACCGGGGTCATCCGGCCGAACATGCTGAAGACTTTCCCGCAGCTGAAGGACGTGAAGATCGACTATGCCTGGAGCGGCAATTTTGCGCTGACGCTGACCCGCATCCCGCATATCGGCAAGCTGTCGGACACGGTCTATTTCTCGCATGGCGACAGCGGCCATGGTGTGACCACCACGCATCTGCTCGGCAAGATCCTCGGCGAGGCGCTCAACGGCCAGATGAGCCGCTTCGATGTCTGGTCGTCGCTGACGGCCTATCCTTTCCCCGGCGGGCGGATGTTCCGCGTGCCGCTGACGGCGCTCGGTGCCTGGTGGTACGGCTTGCGCGACAAACTCGGCGTCTGAGGAGCACAGCATGACACGCATCGTAACCGTCGCCGCAACCCAGATGGCCTGCAGCTGGGATATTGCCGGCAATATCGCGCGGGCCGAAAAACTGATCCGGGAGGCTGCTGCCAAAGGTGCGCAGATCGTGCTGATCCAGGAATTGTTCGAGGCGCCGTATTTCTGCCAGGACCAGATTGCCGAATTCTTCGATCTGGCAAAGCCGCTCGAGGGCAATCCGCTGATCGCGCGTTTCTCCAGGCTCGCTGCCGAGCTTGGCGTCGTGCTGCCGATCAGCTTTTTCGAAAAGGCCGGCCCCACCTTCTTCAACAGTATCGCGATCATCGATGCGGATGGCTGCGTACTTGGTCTCTATCACAAGAGCCATCTGCCGGACGGTCCGGGCTACACGGAGAAATTCTACTTCTCGCCCGGCGATACCGGTTTCAAGGTCTGGCAGACCCGCTACGCCAAGATCGGCGTCGGCATATGCTGGGATCAATGGTTCCCGGAAGCGGCGCGATCCATGGCGCTGATGGGCGCCGAACTGCTGTTTTATCCGACAGCAATCGGCTCGGAACCGCAGGATCCGACCATCGACAGCGCCGCCCATTGGCAGCGCGTCATGCAGGGTCATGCAGGCGCCAACCTGATGCCGGTGATCGCCTCGAACCGTATCGGCGTCGAGCCCGGCCGCAAGGGCACGGAACTGACCTTCTATGGTTCGTCCTTCATTGCCGACCAGACAGGTGGCAAGGTCGCGGAAGCCGGACGCCTGGAAGAGATCGTGCTGACAGCCAGCTTCGATCTTGACGGCATTGCCAAGCAGCGCGCCTCCTGGGGCCTGTTCCGCGATCGCCGGCCGGATCTTTATGGACGGGTGCTGACGCTCGACGGCAACGCCTGAGCCGCATTCACATTCCCGGCAGGCAACTGACGTATATCTGACCAAGCCATCGCACGGATCACCGTGCGGCGGCCTGCCCTATCGTGGCTGGGCGTCGTAGGCCTGCTGGGCGACAAGCACGGCATCCATGTGCTTTTCAGCCCAATGGGCCATGGCAGCGACGGTTTCGGTCAGTGTCCGCCCCAGCGGCGTCAGCGCATATTCCACCGTCACCGGCACTGTCGCAAAAGCGGTTCGCGAAACCATGCCGTCGCGCTCCAGCCGCTTGAGCGTCTGCGACAGGACTTTCTGCGACACACCCTTGATATCGCGCCTCAAGTGATTGAAACGCACCGGCTCGCCATCCAGACGATCAAGGATCAGCAAGGCCCATTTGTCGGCCACGCGGGCGAGTACCTGACGGGTCGGGCAGTTCTCTTCATAGACGTCGTAGTCATGCTGCATGATTGGTCCTGCTCGGTTGCGGGCGGTTTCCTGAAGGAAACCATGTCACCCGAAAGTGCCTTCTTTCGCGATTTCTATTTGTGAGTATATATCAAATCGGAAGCTGGTTTCCAATAGATACCTATTCAATCATTCGAGGAATTAACGACATGTCGAACAAGATCCTGGTTCTCGGTGCGACCGGCAATGTGGGCACGCCGCTGGTGAAGGCGCTCGTTGCCAAGGGCGAAAAGGTCAAGGCCGCCTCGCGCGCGGGTAAGCCCGTCGATGGCGCGGAAGGCGTTGTGTTCAGCTACACCGATTCCGCCACTTTCGGCCCGGCGCTCGAAGGCGTCGATCGCGCCTATATCATGCTGGCATCGAGCAATGTCGATGCGATCGGCCTGCTGACGCCGGTGCTTGAGGCTGCCTTTGCGAAAAAAGTGAAGGTGGTGTTCCAAAGCGTTTTCGGCGTTGATGCCGATGACAGCATCCCGTACCGCCAGATCGAGATCGCCATCGAAAAGTCGGGCGTGTCTTATGTGATCCTGCGGCCGAACTGGTTTTCCGACAATTTCCACACCTACTGGAAGGCCGGTATCGACCATGGCCAAATCGCGGTTCCGGCCGGCGACGGCAAGTCGAGCTTCATCGATGCCCGCGACATCGCGGCCAGTGCGGCTGCAGCCCTGACCACCGACGTCTTCAACGGCCGCGCCTTCAACCTGACCGGCCCGCAGGCGCTGAGCTACGGTGAAGCCGCCGCGATCATCGCCAAGACGATCGGCAAGCCGGTCGGCTACAGCGCGATCAGCGACGAGGCCTTCATCGCCATGCTGACCGGCGTCGGCGTTCCCGCCGATTATGCCGGCTTCCTCGCCTCGATATTCTATCCGGTGCGTGAAGGATGGACGGCAGCGGTGACCACCGATGTCGAGACACTGACCGGCAAGGCGCCGCGCTCGGTCGAGACCTATGCCATGGACCATATCGCAGCGCTGAACGGCTGAGGCTACAAAGCGACCCGCCCTCTTTCATCAGAAAGAGGGCGTAAGCCCGCGAACCGCATCCTCGACGATGCCCTCGACGCTCTGGTCGATGCTGACGGTGACCACACCGGCCTCACCGGTCGGCACTTCCAGCGTCGCCAACTGGCTGTCGAGCAGAGCGACAGGCATGAAATGGCCTGTGCGGGCGCCCATGCGCGACAGCAAGAGCGCGTGACTGCCTTCGAGATAGACGAAATGCAGAGGACCGCCGGCTTCCCGACGCAGGAGATCGCGGTAGCTCTGTTTCAGGGCGGAGCATGACACGACGATGCCCTCGCTTCGTGCTGCCGCGATATCGTGGCCGATCCTGGTAAGCCACGGCCAGCGGTCGTCGTCGGTCAACGGCGTGCCCCTGGCCATCTTGTCGACGTTTGCCAGTGGATGCAGTGCATCGCCTTCAGCGAAACTCAGGCCGAGACGTTCTGCCAGCAGCGCGCCGACGGAGGACTTGCCGCAGCCGCTCACACCCATGACGATGACGGCCAGTTGCGTCGATCCGGTTTTCTCCGTCATTTTTCCTCCTGCATGCTTCATCTGCGATTTGCGTGCGGGACGATAGGCAGGCTCAGGCGAAATGCAATCCCGAAGCGGGCTCGATCTCTCTTTTGCGCTCGGCGCGCATGCTTGCGGCAATCTTCTCGGCGATCATGATCACCGGCGCATTGGTGTTGCCGCCGATCAGACGTGGCATGATCGAGGCATCGATGACACGTAGCCCTTCCACCCCGTTGACCCTGAGCGAGGGATCGACGACCGCGGTCGCATGCGATCCCATGCGACAGGTGCCGACCGGATGGTAGATGGTATCGGCGCGGGCGCGGATGGCCGCCTCGAGTTCGTCATCGGAACGGCCTGCCGGATAGAGTTCGCGGCCGCGATAGCGGGCCAGCGCCGGAGATTCCATGATCTGTCGCATCAGCCGCGCACCGGCTTTCAGCGTCTGCATGTCGCGGGGGTCGGAGAGGAAGGCCGGATCGATCTCAGGTGCCGCGAGAGGATCGGCGCTTGCCAGCCGGACCGTGCCGCGCGAATGCGGCCTGAGCACGCAGACATGGCAGGAGTAACCCTGCCCCCAATGCATCTTCCGGGCGTGGTCATCGACCATGGCGACGACGAAATGCAGCTGGATATCGGGACGATGCAGTGTCGGGTCCGTCTTGAGGAAACCACCGGATTCGGCAAAGGTGGAGCGCAGATGGCCTGTGCCGTCGCGGTTCCATTCGCACGCTGCCGTGATGATGTCACGTGCGCCGGCCAAGCTGAGGCCGATCATGTCCTTGTCGGCAGACCTGAAGATCTGGGTATAATCCAGGTGGTCCTGCAGGTTGGCACCGACCTCCGGGAGGTCGTGCACGACCGCGATGCCGTGGTCGCGCAGGTGCTCGGCGGGGCCGATTCCCGACAGCATGAGCAACTGCGGCGATTGCAAGGCCCCGGCCGACAGCAGCACCTCTCGCCGGGCGCCGACCACGATCTCGCTGCGCCCGCGGCGATAGGCGACACCCACGGCCCTGCCCCGCTCGATGACGATCCGGCTTGCCCGGACGCCCCGAATGATCTTCAGGTTGGGACGATCCAGATGATCGTGCAGATAGGCGGCGGCAGACGAGCAGCGTTCGCCCTTTTTCGGGCCACGCCAGTATTGCGTTGCCTGATAGAGCCCGAGCCCTTCCTGCAGCGGACCGTTGAAATCCTCGTTGGGTCGAAAGCCGCATTGTTCGCCGGCCTTGATGAAGGCCTGGTTGATCGGACGGGCCCAGTTGGCGTCGCTGACCTGCAAGGGACCGCCACGGCCATGCCAGGGATCAGCGCCCCGGACATTGTCCTCGGCTTTCAGAAACCACGGCAGGACATCGGCAAAGGACCAGCCCTTTGCACCAAGTGCCGCCCATTCGTCATAGTCGCCCCGATGGCCGCGGGTGTAGAGCATGGCATTGATCAGGCTCGAGCCACCCAGTCCGCGCCCGCGCGGCTGATAGCCGACGCGATCATTCAAACCCTTCTGCGGCGTGGTGGAAAAGGCCCAGTTGCCGCCTTTCAGATAGCCGGGCACGATGGCGGCCGCACCGGACGGCACCCGCATCAGCAGATCGCGACCCAGGCCGCCGGCCTCCAGCAGGCAGACGCGGATATCCGGATCTTCGCTCAGCCGCGCAGCCAGAACGGAGCCCGCCGAACCGCCGCCGACGATGACATAGTCAAACATGAAGCCACCTCCTCCCAGAGGACAAGGCGGCCTCGCTCATGCCACCCGCAATGGACGCCTCCCGACTTCCATTTACGTAAACGTAGCTTTATGTGACGCGCGTCACAAGAGCGGCCATATAGAGTTTTGACTATTTTTCTGGCGACCGCGACCAAGCTCAGATGCGCGACAGAGCAGTGCACCACTGCACCGCTGCATATCGATCCAACCAATGCAGTGTCGTTCTTATCGGCGCCTGGTGGTCACCGCAGCGCGATGTAGCGGTCCGAGCGGTGGTTGATGGCGAGGAAAAGGTTGAGGACAACGGCGCCGAGAACCGAATAGGCGACAACCATCGGGCTGACCACGGCAAAGGCTGTCGCCATGACACAGAGGTCGAAGGCAAGCTGGACAAGGCCGGCGCGGATGCCGAAGCGGTCCTGGATATAGATGGCGAGGATGCCGAGACCGCCGAGGCTGGCGCGGTGGCGATAAAGCGCCAGGAGGCCGAAGCCGAGGAGAAGGCCACCCAGGATCGCGGCCCAGACCGGAGCGATGCTTTCGATGACCAGGAAGCGACTTTCGATTTCGACGAGGAACGAGGTGAAGCCGACCGCGAGGAAGGTCTTTACGGTGAAATCGACACCGACGCGGCGCAGCGACAGGATATAGAAGGGCAGATTGAGAACGAAGAACAGCAGGCCGAAGCTCATGCCGGTCCAGTAGTGCAGGACGAAGGCAAGGCCGGCCATGCCGCCGGTGAGCAAGCCGACCTTGGCAAGAAGATAGAGACCCAGCGCCGCGATCATGCTGCCGGCGATCAGGCCCTGCAGATCTTCGGCCACGGTGTGACGCGTCGGATTGGAATTCCAGATACCCAGCATGCTCGTGATCTGCGCCATCAACCATCTCCGCGAAAAGGGGCCTCCCAACCGCCAAGATGACCTGAGAAACGCCTGTTCACAAGGGTGATGGGTCAGGAATACTGACCTATCGAAAAGATCGCAAGAAAACCGTCGTTCAGGGCTTCTTCACCGCAAGAAACAGAATGCCGAAGACCTGTTTTCCGCCATCCATGCGAATGGTGGTGCGCTCGAGTTTGACGACGTCGAAGCCGTTTTCCGCGAGACGCTGGCGCACATGGACTTCGGAATGGGCATAACGCAGCGACGGCTGAAGCGCGAAGCCTTCGGCCAGGGCTGCGTCCTCGACGGAAAAGGCAAAGAGTGCGGCGGGTTGCGACAGGTTTGCCGCGAGTGAAAAGGCGTTGGCGAGATCGCCCAGATACATCAGCACATCGGCTGCCGAGACCAGATCGGCACGGTGACCGGCCAATCCGCCGGCGAAGAGACCGGAGGGTTCCGGGTCGAGAGAGAGATCGGCGCGCGCCAGCAGGTCATAGAGATTTTTCTCTTCTGCCCGGGCCAGCATGTTGGCGGACAGGTCGAAACCTTCGAGACGGGTCGCATGCTGACGGATCTCGGCGCCGAACAGGCCTGTGCCGCAGCCGAGATCGATCGCGCAGGCGAAGGGCTTGGCCCGCGGCCTGGAGGCGACCAGGGCCGCGAGCTTGCCGGGCACCGAATAATCCAGCCGCTCGACCAGGGCCGTGTCGAAGCGGTCGGCATAATCGTCGAACAGCGCCTCGACATAGCGACTGGGCGGCGTGTCGGGCATCTTTTCCGCACCGAGCAGGGCAAGCTTCAGCTGCGCGCCGAAAATGTCCTCGGGGTCGAGCGACAAAACGGACCGCAAGGCGGCGATCGCCTTGTCCGGCTGGCCGGATTTCTCGGCATAATCGGCAAGGCGCACCAGCCCGGCCGGCCAGACGGGGGCCAGTTCCAGCGCCTGCTCCATCAATTCGACGGCGGCCGCAGGATCGCCACTTTCTGCCAGCATGCGGGCATAGTCGGCGCGACGGTCGGCAATAACGTCGCCGGAGGAAAACTGGGTCGGATGCATGGTATCCCTCAAGGCCTTTCAGGATGTGGAAGGCGCGCGGTCTTGACCGACGGCCGGAAAAAACTCAAGTGCTAAATGGAATGCGAAGCAGGTCTTCGCCTCAAGGAATGCTTGCGAGGGCTGGTCAGTCCTCCCATATCAGAGCAAACAGGAGCGCCCTATGTCGGATAGCGTCAACAGATTTCTCGGCGATACGCCAGGCCGCACGATCGTCAAGCTGATCGTCGTGTCGCTGATCGTCGGCTTCGTCATGGCCGTGTTCGGGCTCGATCCGCTCGACCTGATCCAGGGCGTGAAGTATTTCATCCTCGACCTCTGGCATACCGGCTTTGCCGCCCTTGGCCGGGTCGGCGACTACCTGCTAATCGGCGCGACCATCGTCATTCCGGTGTTCATCATCCTGCGCCTGTTTGCCTCGCGGAAATGACATGAACGAACAAAACCTGCATCTGCCGCGCCGCCGGCTTCTCCTCTTGGCCGGCAGCGGCCTGGCGCTTTCGATCGCCGGCTGCCGCACGACCGACGTGCTGACCCCGGACGACGCCCAGGCGCGGGCCGAGACCGAGGGTGCGCTGAAACTGGTCAACGATCTGCGTAACGCGAAGGGACTTTCGCCGCTGGTGCGGGCCAAAGAGGCGGAAGTGGCGGCCATCGTCCAGGCCAAGCGCATGGCGCGCGCCGGCAAGATGACCCATCTGATCGGCTTCAACGACAGCTTCCTGGAGCGGATGAAGGACAGCGATGTGCCGCTTCCGGCAGCGGAAAACATCGCCACCGGCCAGGATACGGTCGGTCGCGCGGTTCAGGCGTGGATCGATTCACGACGGCACCTGGACAATATGCTCGGATCCTATCGCGGGCTGGGCGTCGCGGTAGCCTTTAATGCCTCTTCCGCAAACCGGCCGTATTGGGCCATGGTGCTGTCGGCCTGAGCGATTCCCGCCTTGCCGCCAAGGGCAGGACAGAGGGCAGGACATGGACCATAGCAAGGTTCGAGATCAGGGCGCAGATCCCTCTCGCATCATAGAGGTGACGCATCGTTCGGTGCTGGCAATCGCCGTGCCGATGACGCTGGGCTTCCTGACCACGCCACTGCTTGGCCTGACCGATACCGCCGTGATCGGCCGCACCGGCACTGCGGCAAGCCTGGCCGGCCTTGCCATTGCAGCCGCCCTTTTCGACCTGCTGTTTGCCAGTCTCAATTTTCTGCGCACCTCGACCACGGCGCTCGTCGCACAGGCAGAGGGCCGCCGGGACGACAACGAGGTTTTTGCCGTCTTCTGGCGATCGATGGCGCTATCGGTCGGCTTCGGGCTGCTCATCCTGGCATTGTCGCCGCTGATCGCGGCCGGTGGTCTGGCACTGATGGGAGCCGAGGGCGAGGTGGCACTGGCAGCATCCACCTATATCGCCATCCGCATCCTGGCCGGGCCGCTGACACTGTCCAACTTCACCCTGCTCGGCTTCGTGCTGGGGCGCGGCATGGGATCGGTGGGGCTGGCGCTGCAGATCCTGCTGAACGGCGTCAACATCATCATGTCGATCACGCTTGGCATCACATTCGGCTGGGGCATTGCCGGCGTTGCCTGGGGCACGGTGATCGGCGAAGGGGTCGCAGCTGTCGCAGGAATCTGTTTCGTCTTCTGGCGTTATCGCGGCGCAGCCATGCCCCGGCTGGCGATGCTGACCGACAGAGCCAGGCTCGCTCATCTCTTCCAGCTGAACCGCGACATCCTGATCCGGACCTTCTCGCTGATCACCGCCTTTACCGTGATGACACGGGTGGGCGTGAGCTTCGGGCCGGTGACGCTGGCGGCAAACGCCGTGCTGATGAATTTCTTCATGATCGCCAGCTTCTATCTCGACGGCATTGCCACGGCCGCCGAGCAGATCACCGGCCAGACGGTCGGCGCCAGATCTCGGGCAGGCTTCGAAAAGGCAGTCAAGCTGACCGGGATCTGGTCGCTGGGGCTGGCGCTCGCCAGCCTCGCTTTCTTCCTCGTCTTCGGCGCGGCGATCATCGGCTTCATCACCACGGCCGAAGACGTGCGGGCCATGGCTTCTACCTACCTGCCCTACGCCGCGCTGACGGCCCTGACCGGGGCGCTCGCCTTCCAGATGGACGGCGTCTTCATCGGCGCGACATGGTCGAGCGAGATGCGCAACATGATGATCGTGGCGCTCGCAGGCTACCTGCTGGCGGTGGCGATCCTGGTACCGTTGGCCGGCAATCACGGGCTCTGGGTCGCGCTCAACGTGTTTCTGGCGCTGCGCGGCCTTTTGCTGCTGTCACGGCTGAAGATGAAGATCGATCAGACCTTCACCGAGAGCCAGTGATCGAGGCGGCTGTCGCGCAGTTCGCGGATATTGGCGACCTTTTCGCGGTCGATGAGGGTCGACAGACCACGGACGACCTTGGCCGGCAGGCCGGGGCCTTCATAGACCATGCAGGAATAGAGCTGGACGAGATCGGCGCCGGCGCGGATCTTTTCCAGCGCCGTTTCCGCTGACGACACACCGCCAACGCCGATAATCGCCAGATCCTTGCCGACACGCTTGCGCATGCGGGCAAGCACCGCGGTGGACCTGTCGAACAGGGGCTTGCCGGACAGGCCGCCCGCTTCCTTGGCGACGACCGGATCAGAGAGGCCGTCGCGGGCGAGCGTGGTGTTGGAGACGATCAGGCCGTCGAGATCATGGGCGAGCGCCACTTCGGCGATGTCGTCCATGCCCTCTTCCGTCAGATCGGGGGCGATCTTGAGGAAGACCGGGATGCGGCGGCCGGCGCGCAGCGCCTCCTCCTGGCGCGCGGCGAGCACGGCCGACAACAGGGCCGCCAGGCTCTCGCGCGCTTGCAGGTCGCGCAGGCCCGGCGTGTTGGGCGACGAAATGTTAGCGGTGAAATAGCTGGCGACCGGATAGAAGCGGCGGATACCGGCGACATAGTCGGCGATCCGGTCTTCTGCATCCTTGTTGGCGCCGATGTTGACGCCGACAAGACCGGGTTTGCCGGAACGGGCAGACAGACGCGCATAGGCGGCATCATGACCCTCATTGTTGAAGCCGAGGCGGTTGATCACCGCCATGTCGTCCACCAGCCGGAAGATGCGCGGCTTGGGATTGCCTGCCTGCGGCTTAGGGGTCAGCGTGCCGATTTCGGCGAAACCGAAGCCGAGCGACAGAAGCGCATCAGGCACTTCGGCATTCTTGTCATAGCCGGCGGCCATGCCGAGCGGATTGGCGAAGGAGAGGCCGGCGACCGTCTGGGCGAGGCGTGGATCGGGATGGATGCGGCAGGACGGCAGGAGGCCGGATTTCAGCGCGGCAATCGACATGCCATGGGCGGTTTCGGCGTCGAAGAGGAAGAGGCCACGGCGGGCGAGAGAGGCGAAATCGAGCATTACTGGGTATCCCTGGAAGAAGCGTTCTTGAAGGCGTCGGGAAAAAGATGGGCGCCGTCCGGTCCAAGCGGTAGCGGCTTTTCCCAGACGACAGCATCGAACGGCAAAGCGGCGTAAAGATGGGGGAAGAGTGCACCATTGCGCGACGGCTCCCATTTCAGGGCGTCTCCCAGCGCTGCCGTTTCAACCGCAACCAGCAAGAGGCCCGACTGTCCGGTGAAATGCAGCCTTGCGGTCTCAACCGCCTGGGCGGCAGTGGAGAAATGGATATAACCATCGGCGAGATCGATTGCCGCTCCCGTGAACTGGCCGCCGGGACGCGCCGCCTGCCATAATTCCTGCGGGACGATCTTGTATATGATCCGATCCATGGTCGCTCCTGACGTTCTTGTGTTCCGACGCGATCTTTGGCAGCGGTTTGCCGCAAAGCGGCGTCCTTGTCCACGCCTGTGGCCAATTGCACGACAAGAGGAGGAATAAAGAAATGGTGGGAATGCTGTCCACGAGCCTTGTTGCCACAGTGCTGGCGCTGTCGAGCCTGCCGGCAGTCGCCCAGGATGCATCGGCCGATCGCTACAGCCTGGAAAAATCCGAAACCGGCTTTGTCCGTCTTGACCGGCAGACGGGGACTGTGACGCTGTGCAAGGAGGTCGATGGCAGCCTGACCTGCCGCATGGCGGCGGATGAACGGGCAGCCTATGACGAGGATCTGGCGCGGCTGGAAAAACGCGTCGACCTTTTGGAAAAACAGCTGGCGTCCGGCATGCCTGCGGCGGCGGCCAAGGGCGAGTTGCCGAGCGATGCCGAAATCGACCGCTCGATCGGGATCATGGAGCGCTTCATGCGGGCCTTCTTCGGACTGGTGCAGGAGTTCAGGCAGGAAGAGGAGCAGACACCGCCGA
The DNA here is from genome assembly GCF_902706095.1 of Rhizobium sp. 18065. Lineage (GTDB taxonomy): Bacteria > Pseudomonadota > Alphaproteobacteria > Rhizobiales > Rhizobiaceae > Allorhizobium. The sequence continues at coordinate 468,024 of NZ_CACSJP010000001.1, read as the reverse complement.
GCAAGACCTGAGGCGAGCAAGAACTGAGGCAAGCACGCCGCGCCATGGCGGCGATGTCATGTCGAATGGGCTCCGTCGATTGGCGTTGATGATCGTGCTTGTCGAGCGGACTTGTCTATTGTCATTGTCTAGTGGCGCAGCAAGCGCTAAAAGAAGACAGGCGCATTGCGCCATAGCTGACACAGCTCTTGGGAGGGGGCTTTGACATGGCTGCATCCACTTTCATCATTGCTGACGACCATCCATTGTTTCGCGGCGCACTGCGCCAGGCCGTGACCGGCATCGACGGTACCCAGACGATCATCGAGGCCGGCGATTTCGAAGCGGCGCGGGCGGCGGCAACGGCCCATCCCGATGCCGACCTGATGCTGCTCGATCTCGCCATGCCGGGCGTCAGCGGCTTTTCCGGCCTGATGGCGATGCGCGCCGAATTTGCTAGCCTGCCGCTGGTGATCGTCTCGGCCAGCGACGACCCGGTGACCATTCGCCGGGCGCTGGAACTGGGCGCATCCGGCTTCATTTCCAAATCCTCCGGCATCGACGATATCCGGGCGGCGATCCAGTGTGTGCTGGAAGGCGATATCTGGACGCCGAAGAGCTATCAGGGCGGACAGGAGACCGATCCGGACGTGGCCGACCTGATCAGCCGGCTGAGGACGCTGACGCCGCAGCAGAGCCGCGTGCTCGGCATGCTCGGCGAAGGGCTGCTGAACAAGCAGATCGCCTATGAACTCGGCGTATCGGAAGCAACCATCAAGGCGCATGTCTCGGCCATCCTGCTGAAGCTCAAGGTCGACAGCCGGACCCAGGCCGTGATTCAGCTCGGCAAGATCAACATGGCCATGGTCGCCTGACGGGCGGCTTTCAGTGCAAGGATTTTATTCCTTTTTGCTTTACTACGATGACGCTCTGCCTTATTGTTCCAGCCGAATTGGCCGGGGCAGGCTGTGTGCCGCCTATCCGGTCCTGGAGCAGGCGCGATCATGCTTTCGCACGACAGCATATGGGCCGCGATTGACCGCCTTGCCGAGCGGCATTCGCTGACGCCATCAGGGCTTGCACGCAAGGCGGGCCTGGACCCGACCTCGTTCAACAAATCCAAACGTGTGGCTGCCGACGGCCGGATGCGCTGGCCATCGACGGAATCGATTTCCAAGGTGCTGGACGCGACCGGCGCGAGCCTCGACCAGTTCATGAGCTATGTCTCGCCAGACGCCGGTCGTTACCAGATTCCGCAAGGCTCCTTTCCGGCCCAGGCCAGCTCCATACCGTTGCTCGGCATGGCGCAGGCCGGCGCGGGCGGATTTTTCGACGATGGCGGCTTTCCGGCAGGACAGGGCTGGGACCTGGTGGAATTCCCCTCGCCGCCCGGGCGCGGCGCCGGCGTCTATGCGCTCGAGGTGCAGGGCGACAGCATGAAGCCGCTCTACCGGGACGGCGACATCCTGATCGTCGAACCGGGCGCACAGGTGCGCCGTGGCGACCGCGTGGTGGTGAAGACCCGCGAGGGCGAGGTCATGGCCAAGATCATGGCGCGGCAAAGCGCCAAAAGCATCGACTTGCAATCGCTCAACCCGGAACACCCGCCACGCAGTATCGACATGGGCGATGTCGAATGGGTGGCGCGGATCATCTGGGCCAGCCAGTAGGAAAACGCACCTATGCGACGGAACGGCATCACTATCGCCATCGGAATGGCCGGACTTCTGCTGTGGAGCTTTCTGGTTGCTTCCGCCGGCCATTCCCTGCGTGATGAGCCGGTCGAATACGATCTCGAAGACATGGATGTGCCGGATCCCTCGGAACTGGAGCTGCCGGAAGCCGAGACCATCGTCGAGCCGCAGATCGAGGGGCGCAGCGTCAGGCCGATTGCGCCGGAGGTGTTTGCTTCGCCGGCCGTTGCCAATGCCGAAAACCTCGAACGCGTGGCGCCCCGCGAACCGTTCAGCGAGAACCGTGTGGCGGCCAAGCCGGATGTGGTTCTTCTGCCGCGGCCGATCTCACTGCAGGCGGGGATCGTGGCTTTCGGGGACGATCAGCGCATACGGCTCGTCGATATCGAGGCGACCGCGCTCGAGCGCAATTGTCCGGCGGCGGATGCCGGCGAATGGCCGTGCGGCATGATGGCGCGCACGCAGCAAAGACTTTTGCTGCGCAACCGGTCGCTCGCCTGTGAAACAAGCGAGCAACATTGGGTGGGCGAGATCGAGACACGCTGCTGGGTCGGCACGCTGGATGTCTCGACCTGGCTTGCCCAGCATGGCTGGGCAGAGGCGCGCGCTGGCTCGGCGCTGGCAATGCTGACCGAAAAGGCGCGGACAGATGGAATCGGACTGTTCGGCGACGCTATCCGCTAAAGTCAGCCCACAGACCGGCAGACCCGCAATCCAGGCGCAACACAGGTGCCGGCCTTGAAAGCGACCAACGCAGTGCCTACTCTCGGCCGAAACAATCAGGACCTGATTTCATGCAAAACCACGTCTCCACCGAAGAAGCGCTTATTTTCGTCATGGTGATGGCTTCGGCCGTCGACAATGCCATGGCGGAAAAGGAGCTGCGCCGGATCGGCCAGTTGATCGACATCCTGCCGGTCTTTGGCGATTTCGACAAAGATCGGCTGATCGTGGTTTCACAGCGCTGTGCCGAAATCCTCAATGGCGCAGAAGGCCTGGATGTCGCACTGGAGACCGTTCGCGACGCCTTGCCGGAGCGTTTGTACGAGACCGCCTATGCGCTTGCCGTCGAGATTGCGGCAGTAGATCTTGCGATCCGTTCCGAGGAATTGCGGCTGCTGGAATTGTTGCGCAGCCGATTGAAGCTCGACAAGCTGGTGTGTGCGGCAATCGAGCGGAGTGCGGCGGCGCGATACCGCCAGGCCTGATTTCGCCTGATGTCAGCCGGCCTCGCTCAATAAAGGCCGGAGGGGAAATAGCGCAGATAGATCTCTTCCAGCCGGCCATCGCGCGACAGCGCCGCAAGCGCGCTGTCGAGGGCTGCAGCCAGCGTGCCGCCCTGCGGGCCGAGCATGATGGTCATGCCCTCGCCGAGAAACCTTTCCGACATGTAAGGGCCGTCAAACAGCATGCAGCAATTGCCGGCGGCCGGGCTTTGTGTCCAGAAGGACAGCTGCAGGGCATCGGCAAAGGCGGCATCGACCTTGCGATCCTTCACCGCTGAAAGCAGCGCCTCGCGGGTTTCGAAAGCCACCGGCTTGATGTCGGGAAAGAAGGATTTCAGCATCGCCTCATGCGCCGTACCAGTCAGCACGCCGACAGGACGGCCGAACAGGGCAGCAGAATCCTGGCGTAGCAGTTGTGTATCGCGATGACGGATAAACCGCGCCGGCAGGAGCATGTAGGGCCGGCTGAAGACGAAACGCTGGCGCAGGGCTGCCGTGACCGCAACACCGGCCAGAACCGCATCACCTTGCCCAGCCTCAAGCGCCTCCTGCAACTGCGCATAGGGAAGCGCCTGAATCTGGCATTTCGCCTCCAGGCCGAGTTCGGCGCATAATGCGCGGGCAAGATCGATGTGGAAGCCGGCCAAACGGCCTGTCTGATCGGTGAAATTGAAGGGCGGAAAATCCGTCGTGGTGAGGAAGCGGAGGCGCAGGATGTCGTTGACGTCCGGCCGCGCCAGTCGCTCGCGGGCATCGAAGAGCACCGGCAGATCGCCCGTCGCTTCGCTTGGAGCCTGTGCGGCCGGGCCTTGCGCCTGGGCAGCCGCTGCAAGTGTCACCAGCAAAAGCAGCAAAAATCGAGACAGCCATGAACACAACCCACGTAAATCTAGGGATGTAACTTCTGCGCGTATCCGTATCATCACATACCGGGGTCATTGGGGGCGTCATCTGGGGTGGTGACGTGTATCAGGTTCATGTGGACGAGGGAATATGGGTTCGCGCGGCTTGTCGCGCGCCGATTGCCAGACACGGGCCGTTCAGAGCGAGGCGCAGTCAGCGCGGCGCGGGCGCGGCATTTTGCCAGGTTTCGCCATGAGGCCATGCTGCTGAAGACACTCGGCATCTCCAAGCCGCTGATCGCCCGCATGGCGCAGTGCGCGGCGGTGACGGGAACCAGCATCGAAACCGAACTGCTTGCGTCAGGCTCCATCGACGAAGAGGCCTATTACGGCGGACTGGCACGCATGGCTGGACTGCCGTTTATCGCGGAGATTCCCGACGGAATGATCAATGACGGTCCGGCGCTGGACAGCCAGTTGAAGGAACCGACCCTGGTGCGGCTGCATTGCAACGGCCGGACACCGGTGATCGCGCTTGTGCCGAAAATTACCCATATCGAAGGCCTGGCATCGCGAGTGAAACGCAGCGCCTGCCTTGGCGAGGCGATCGTGATCACCACTCCGTCCGCGATCCGACGGGCAGTGTGGAAGGCAGGCGGAGAGCGACGTGGCCGGGTCGCCGTGCACGGGCTGTTCCAGGATACACAGCCGCTTTCGGCGCGCACGGTTGTGACCGGCGACCAGGGGTTTTCCGCCGGGCTGTTCATCAGCGGGCTGCTGATGATGCTTGCGCTGGCGCCGCAGCTTCTGATGAGCATCCTGCATCTGGTCCTGTCGCTTTTCTATCTCGGTGCATTGATGTTGCGGCTGGCTGTTCTGGCACATACCCGTCGCCATGGGCCAGAGCATGAGGCATTGCTGGAAAGCGCCGACATGGCCCTGCCGATCTATAGCGTGATGGTGGCGATCTACCGCGAGGCAGCGGTGGTGCCGCAGCTGATCGCGGCACTGGACGAGATCGACTGGCCGCGCAGCCGGCTCGACATCAAGCTCGTCTGCGAGGCGGACGACCTGGAGACGCTGGCCGCAATCGCAAAGGTTCGTCCGGGACCGCATTTCGAAGTGGTGGAAGTACCCGCAATGCAGCCGCGCACCAAGCCCAAGGCACTGACCTATGCGCTGGCAGGTGTACGCGGCGAGTTCGTCACCATCTATGATGCCGAGGACAGGCCGCATCCGCAGCAGTTGCGGGAAGCCTATCACCGCTTCCGCCTGAGTTCGGACAAGCTCGCCTGCCTGCAGTCGCCGCTGGTGATCGCCAATGGCGGCGAAAGCTGGCTGAGTGCGATCTTTGCGCTGGAATATGCGGCGCTGTTTCGACGTCTCTTGCCGGCGCTCGGCTTCTATCGCATGCCGCTGCCGCTGGGCGGCACCTCCAATCATTTCCGCACTGCGACCCTCACCGGCTGCGGCGGATGGGATCCGTTCAACGTTACCGAGGATGCCGATCTCGGCATGCGGCTCAATCGCATGGGCTACGAGGTGGCAACGCTGTCCCTGCCGACGCTTGAGGACGCGCCGACGCGGTTTCCGGTCTGGCTCGGGCAGCGGACGCGCTGGTACAAGGGCTGGCTCCAGACCTGGCTGGTGCTGATGCGCAATCCGGGCCGAACGATGCGGGAGATGCGACCGCTGCCCTTCTTCGTCTTCCAGCTGCTGATTGGCGGCATGCTGATCTCGGCACTCAGCCACCCGGCGCTTCTGAGCTTCATCAGCCTGTCTGTCCTATCGATGCTGCAATCACCGGCAAGCGACAGCTCTGTCTTTACCAAGGTCATGCTGGCGATCGACATGGTCAATATTCTCGGCAGTTATGCCGTGTTCTATGTCTCCGGCTCGATGCCGATGAGCCCGCGTGAAAAAAGCAGTCTTGGCCGCTGCTGGCTGTTTATCCCTGTCTACTGGATGGCGATTTCGATCGCAGCCTGGAAGGCGGTGATCGAGCTTCGACTGCGGCCGTTCTACTGGAGCAAGACGCCGCATCTGCCGTCGCATGCCTCGGCACCAAACACCAGGATCGACGCACAGGGCGCGATATTTGCGGCCTGACCGGATGGCGCATCCACCGGCCCCGCAATGGGTTGCACTGTCCCAGATACGTTTCACGCCTGCGCGTCATTCGCCAGCCACTCCCGGGCGACGTCGATGTCGCCGGCCACGATGGTGTGGCCTGCCGGGATGACACGATGGGTTACACTGGCGCCGACCGAGCGCAACTGCTCTGCGAGCGCCAGCGCATGGTCGCCGTAGGGATCACCATCTCCGGAGACGATCAGCACACGACTGCCGGAAAGCTGCACGTCCGGCGTTTCCTCGAGCACCCGCATGGGGCGCAGAAGCACGGCCGTGGTGGCAATACCCGAATGGAGCAGCATGGCGGCGGCCAGCATATTGGCGCCGTTCGAATAGCCGATGAAGGTCAGGTCCTGCCTGTCGAGATCATAGGCGGGCACGGCGTCGTCGACGAAGGCGGACAAGGCTTCGGCTTCCGAGCGGATATCCTTCTGGTCGAAACTCAACTCGGAGAAACGCCGGAAGAAGCGGGCGACGCCTTCCTCCGTGGAGCGGCCGCGCAGACCGATCAGAAGCGCATCCGGATTGAGCTTACGGGCGAAAGGAAGGAGGTCCGCCTCGTTGCCACCGGTGCCATGCAGGAGGATGAGGGTCGATCCGTCAGCCGTCTCCGGCTCGTGCAGACGGTGAACAAAGGGCAGATCGCGATAGATGATGCGCGGCTCGCCAGGCAGGCCGAATTGCGGCAGCATCGGCGTGATGTCGTCATTGTCCAGCTTGAAATGTTCGGGAATGAACAGCCGCTGGCCAAGGGCGTCCATCGGCTCATCAATGTCGAAACCGGGACCGTCGCTGGCCAGTTCGATCAGGCTGCCAGCCGGTTCGCGCGCATAGAGCGAATAGAAATACTTGCGGTCATGCACATTGATGTCGCTGTGACCTTCGACGAGCAAGCGGCCAGCCTGCCGATCGACATGGGCCTGATCGGTCAAACGCAGCGCGATATGGTCGATCATGCCCGTGCCGGGTATAGCCGGCCAGAAGCCGGTGGCATTGCGGATATCGATGATCTGGCCTGAGCCGGAGACAAGCCGCGTCACGGCACCTTCGCTGCCGCTTTCGGCAAAATCTCCGTGGCGAACCAGAAAACCTGCGGTTTCTGCCGGCTGCTCGGACAACAGTGTCGCACCGCGCAGGCCGATGATGGCATCCTCCGCCGCAATACCGGGGGAAATTCCGGGAGCAAGCCAAGGTTTGCCGAGGATCAGGCCGCTGACACCGACCAGCTTGACAATGATGCCGTCGGGATCCGTCAGACGCAGCACCGGTTCGCCGAATTCAAGCGACGGGCCAGATGCCTTGATGCCGAACTGCAGCGCGCGTGTCAGCCAGAAGCCGATGGCCGACGCTTCAATGGCAAAGGAAATCTCGCTGGGCGCCCCATGGCCGACCCGTCCCGGTGCCCCGTCCTCCCAGGCGAGGAAAGACACCAGCGAACCGGCACTGGCGGTCGCATCGCCATAAAACAGATGAAGCTGGGCCGCATCCTCGAAACCGCCGGTGCGCTTGACTAGCCGAAGCCCCAGAAAGCCGAGATAAAAATCGACATTCGCCTGGATCTTGCGGGTGATGGCGGTGATGTGGTGCAGGCCGCTGGTCATGCGTTCTCCGTTCTTGTCTACAGGACGTTGCATACAGCAAAACGAAGACAGTGGAACGCACTGATGCCGTGGTCAAAGGGTGACACAGTGTCGATCAGAAACAGGAGCAAGAAGGGGGAAGCTGGAGCGGGTGAAGGGAATCGAACCCTCGTATTCAGCTTGGGAAGCTGCTGCTCTACCATTGAGCTACACCCGCGACAGGGGGAGGAATCCAACAGTTCACCGGCGCTGTCAAGCGCCGGCCTCGCAGAAACGGTGCTCACTTATGGCAGGCGGAAGTGTTTCGACAGCTTCAGACCCTGGGCCTGGTAGTTGGAACCGAGGCCGGTGCCATAGAGGCCTTCGGGGCGCTCCTGCATGTGCTCATAGACGAGGCGACCGATGACCTGGCCGTGCTCGAGGATGAAGGGCACCTCGTGACTGCGCACTTCAAGCACGGCACGGCTGCCGGAGCCGCCAGCGGGGGCGTGGCCGAAGCCCGGATCGAAGAAGCCGGCATAGTGGACGCGGAACTCGCCGACCAAGGGATCGTAAGGCGTCATCTCGGCCGCATAGAGCGGCGGCACATGGACCGCTTCGTTGGAGACGAGGATATAGAATTCGTCCGGATCGAGGATCAGTTCGTCGGCGCCGCGGCTGTAGAGCGGTTCCCAGAAATCGAGGACCTCATGGGCGCCTTTCAGATCGACATCGATGACCGAGGTATGGTGCTTGCCACGATAGCCGATCAGGCCCTGCGGGCCGGAGCCCTTGAGGTCGATCGACAAGGCGATGCCGCCGCCCGAGACATTCGGCATGTCGCTGGCAACCAGCGTATCGGCTCTGTGCAAGTCGAGCAGTTCGCTTTCGCCGAGCAGGGCATGACCGACGCGAAAACGGATCTGCGATAGGCGCGAGCCGCGACGGACGATGATCGGGAAGGTGCGCGGCGAGATTTCGAGATAGAGCGGGCCCTTGTAGCCGGCCGGCACCTTGTCGAATTCCTGGGCATAATCGACCATGACGCGGGTGAAGATATCGAGGCGGCCGGTCGAACTCTTCGGATTGGCCGAGGCCGAGATCTCGGCCGGCAGATCGAGGCTTTCCATCAGCGGCACGATATAGACGCAGCCGGTCTCGAGCACGGCACCGTTCTCCAGATCGATCTCGTGCAGGGTCAAGCGCTCAAGCTTGTCGGCAACGGTATGGCCGCGGCCCGGCATGAAGCTGGCGCGGACACGGATCGCCTTGCCGCCGAGACGCAGGTCCAGGCTTGCCGGCTGGATCTGGTCGTGATCGAGCATGACCTCGCTTTTCAGCCGCTCGGTGCCAAACAGCGTGCCGATGGCGCGATCCGACAATATCCCGGGTTTACTGCTCATTTTCTCTATCCTGTTTGGGCCGACAAAACCAAACCCGAGGAATTGACGCAAGTCCAGCTTCGGCGTATGGCAAGCTTATCCCGTGGTGATTTGGCCGGTCGGCTTGCAGCCACGTTAAACAAATGGCTAAATAGACCGGGTTACTTGTAAACCGGTCCGTCTTCGCGACCGGTTTTTTTGTGTTTGAAAAGGCACTGACATGAGCAAGAACTGGCGTCCGGCAACCCAACTCGTCCATGGCGGCACACTGCGCTCGCAGTATGGCGAAACCTCCGAGGCGATCTATCTCACCCAGGGTTTCGTCTACGACAGCTCGGAAGCGGCCGAAGCCCGCTTCAAGGGCGAGACCGAAGGTTTCATCTATGCCCGCTACGGCAGCCCGACCAATGACATGTTCGAGAAGCGCATGTGCATGCTGGAAGGCGCCGAAGATGCGCGCGCCACGGCATCGGGCATGGCGGCCGTTTCCGCGGCCATTCTCTGCCAGGTCAAGGCCGGCGACCATATCGTTGCCGCGCGCGCCCTGTTCGGCTCCTGCCGCTACATCATCGAAACGCTGGCGCCGCGCTACGGCGTCGAGTTCACGCTGGTCGACGGCCGCGATCTGGCCAATTGGGAAGCGGCCATCCGCCCCAATACCAAGGTGATGTTCCTCGAAAGCCCGACCAATCCGACGCTGGAAGTGGTCGACATTGCCGGCGTCGCCAAGCTGGCCAACCAGATCGGCGCCAAGCTGATCGTCGATAATGTGTTTGCCACGCCGCTGTTCCAGAAGCCGCTCGAACTCGGCGCGCATATCGTCGTCTATTCGGCGACCAAGCATATCGACGGCCAGGGACGCTGCCTCGGTGGCGTGGTTCTGTCCGATAAGGAATGGATCACCGAGAACCTGCAGGACTATTTCCGCCACACAGGCCCGGCGATGTCGCCGTTCAATGCCTGGACGCTTCTGAAGGGCATCGAGACACTGCCGCTGCGCGTCAAGCAACAAACGGCGAATGCCGCGGCGATCGCCGATTTCCTCGCGGAACAGGGCACGGTTGCCAAGGTGATCTATCCGGGACGCGCCGACCATCCGCAGGCCGACCTCGTCGCCAAGCAGATGACCGGCGGCTCGACGCTGGTGTGCTTCGAGATGAAGGGCGGCAAGGATGCGGCGTTCAAGCTGCAGAACGCGCTGGATATCGTGAAGATCTCCAACAATCTCGGCGACGCCAAGAGCCTGATCACCCATCCGGCAACAACGACGCATAAGAACCTGACCGATGAGGCCCGCGCGGAACTCGGCATGTCGGGCGGAACGGTGCGGCTCTCCTGCGGCATCGAGGATACCACCGATCTGCTCGAGGATTTTGCGCAGGCCCTGAAGGCGCTCTGAGACCGAGGCGTTCCGCCGGCAAGCCAAAAAAAGTTCGGCCGTACCTGTGCGTGCGGCCGGACACTTGCCCTTGACGGGGCGAAATGCGCTAATATGCCATGGATTGATGTTTTCGAACCGGACAGCGACACCTTGCTCTCCACGCCGGGCAGACTAATTTGATGTTGGAAATGAAGCATTCAGAAGGTTCAGGCATGTATCGCGCCCTGACACGGGATATCGAAGTCAGCGTCGAGCCTTATTATCTGGAGGAGCAGTCCGATCCGGATGACAGCCGTTATGTTTGGGGCTACCGCATCGTCATTGCCAATCACTCCGGAAAGTCCGTGCGACTGACCCATCGCTACTGGCATATCACCGACCAAAACGGCCAGGTGGACGAAGTCAGTGGTCCAGGAGTCGTGGGCGAACAGCCGCGCCTGGGCCCTGGCGACACTTATGAATATTCCTCCGGTTGTCCGCTCGACACCCCGTCGGGCATGATGCACGGCACCTACCGGATGGAAACCGACGACGGCGAAGCCTTTGACGTCGATATTCCCGCCTTTTCGCTCGACAGCCCGGGCATGGTGCGGACGCTGAACTGAGCGCTCGACCGCCGCGCCATATGCGGCAACGGCGGTCTCGCCCTGATTACACTTCCTTCAGACGTTCCCCGCCGTCGAGGCTGCCGATCAGGGTGGCACTTGCCTGATTGAGGCCGACGACATCCACGCCAATACCATGCGCCTTGAAGCGCTGGACGACACGATCGAGGGCGGCAACGGCCGTGATGTCCCAGAAATGCGCGTCCGACAGGTCGATGACGGCGGTCATGCCGTTGGCATCCTCAATATCGAACGCGTCGATGAAGACATCGGCGGATGCGAAGAAGATCTGACCGGAGACGCGGTAGGTCAACCGGTTGGCCGCGGTATCGGCTTGCTCTTCGACCTTGAGCAGGCGCGCGACCTTGAAGGTGAAGAAGACGCCGCTCAAGAGCACGCCGACGAAGACACCAAGTGCCAGGTTCGCCGTGAACACCGTGACGACGACGGTCGCAACCATGACAGCGCTGGACATCTTCGGATGGATGACGACGGCACGCAGCGACGACCAGTCGAACGTATCGATCGAAACCATGACCATGATGGCAACCAATGCCGCCACCGGCACTTGCGATACCCAGGGCTTCAGCAGCACCATCAGAACCAGCAAAAAAGCACCGGCAAACAGCGTCGACAGGCGACCGCGACCACCGTATTTCACATTGCTGACCGTCTGACCGATCATGCCACAGCCGGCGATACCGCCGAACAGGCTGGCGGCGGTATTGGCAATACCGAGACCGGTGCATTCGCGGTTTTTCGAGCTTGGCGTGTCGGTGAGATCGTCGACTACGCTCGCCGTCATCATCGATTCCAGAAGGCCGACCATGGCGATGGCGAGTGCCGGGCCGGCGATGATCGACAGCGTTTCCAGGGTGAGCGGCACCGACGGCCAGCCGAAGACCGGGAGCGAATCCGGTAGCTTGCCAAGATCGGCGATGGTCATCACCGGCAGATCGAAGGTCACGGCCGCCGCAGTCAGCACGAGAATGCAGATCAGTGGCGAGGGAATGGCCGTCGTGATGCGCGGCACGAGGTAGATGATGGCAAGGCCTGCCGCCAGCACGGCATAGGCGATCCAGTCGCCGTGGATAATATGCGGCAGTTGCGCCGCAAAGATCAGGATGGCGAGCGCGTTGACGAAGCCGGTGCGCACCGATTTCGACACGAAGCGCATCAGGACGCCAAGCCGTAATAGGCCGAAGAGAATCTGGAAGAGACCGGCGAGCAGTCCGGCGGCCAGCAGGTATTGCAGTCCATGCGCATGCACAAGCGGCGCGACGACGAGCGCGACCGAGCCGGCAGCGGCCGAAATCATCGCAGGACGGCCGCCGGTAAAGGCGATGACGATGCCGATGACGAAGGAGGCAAACAGGCCGACTTGCGGATCGACGCCGGCGACGAAGGAAAAGGCAATGACCTCGGGGATCAGGGCGAAGGTGGCGACAGCGCCGGCGAGCATTTCGCGCATGGGATTGGCGGACCACTCGCGGCGGTAGGAAGACAGGTTTGACATGGGATTCCACAGGTAAAGGCAACTGGCCGAGAGATATCGGACCAAGGGAGAGGGTTGCGTTGCTGTGTTGTCTGGCGGATTGGCGGCCAGAAGAGCCACCCGGAGTTTCACCGGGTCCTTGCGAATGCAAGGCTTGTACCGTGGAGACGGCTGAATGGCAAGATTGGCCGTGCTCGCCCCCCCGCGTGGGCTCGGTTGGGTTCAGACATGGCTTGCGGCGATGGTAAACAATACAGATATCGGCATCGCGGCATGCAAGCTTTGTCACCTTTCCCAATAAGGCGGACTGCCGAAGGCCTGCCTGAGATGGTTGACGATCGCGGTGACCTTGGCGGAAGGCTTCTTGCCCTGCGGATAGGCGAGATAGATGAATTCCGGTTCCGGCCTGTGGTCGATGTCGATCTCCTGCAGCAGGCCGTCCCTGATGGCAGGACCGGCGATGAAGGGCGGGAGCATGGCAATGCCGAGCCCGGCGATGGCGGCGTCGCGCAGCATGTCACCGTTGTTCATGCCCAGCGCCAGGGTGGCGCGGACGATCTCGATGCCGGCCTCGGTCTGGAAGCGCCAGTCGGCGACGCCGCGATTGGTGTAGAACAGGCCCCTGTGACCTTCCAGATCGCGCAGGGTTTTCGGCGTGCCGTGGGTTTCGAGATAGGCCGAGGATGCACATAGCATGCGACGGCTGGGCGCGAGCTTCCAGGCGACGAGGCGTGAATCCATGATCGGGCCATGGCGGATGATCGCATCATATCCGGCCGAGAAAGCATCAACGCGGCGATCGTCGATATCGAGCGTCAATTCGAGTTCCGGATGCCGGGCGAGGAACGGATAGAGCGCGGGGCCAAGATGCATACGACCGAAGGTGACGGGTGCGGCGATGCGCACCGGGCCGGCGAGCGTGCCCCGTCGCTCCGACATGTCGGCGGCGGCCTCCTCAATCTCGCGACTGATACGACGGGCGCGCTCCAGAAATGACGCGCCGTCCTCGGTCAGGGAGAGCTTGCGCGTCGTGCGGTGCAGAAGCACGCCACCCAAGGTCTTTTCCAGTTCGGCGAGCCTGTCGCTGACCACCGATTTCGACAGGCGCAGCCGTCTTGCGGCTTCGCTGATCGAGCCTTCCTCGACGATGGCGACAAAGGCCAGGATGCATTCCGTCTTGATCATTGTTCGGTATTTCCGGATTCCAGTTCCAACAGCTGGAGACTAATCCGAACGATGCGGAAATGCCATCTTCTCCTCATCGGAACGGGCGACAGGGAGCCGCCCTCCACACCAAGGAGACAAGACATGACCCACGACACATTCCGTCTGAGCGACAAGGTTGCTATCATCACAGGCGCAAGTGCTGGCATCGGGCGCGCCACAGCCCGCCTCTTCGCCGCTGAAGGTGCCAAACTCGTTGTCGGCGCGCGAAGGCAAGCCGAACTCGACAGCCTGGTTGCAGAAATAGAAGCAGCCGGCGGCACGGCGATCGCACTTGCCGGCGACGTGCGCTCGGAAGACTATCACAAACTGCTGGTCGAGACGGCCATTACGCGCTTCGGCAAGCTGGACATCGCCTTCAACAACGCCGGCACGCTGGGCGAAGCCGGACCGAGCACCGGCGTGTCGGAAACCGGATTTTCCGACACACTGGCGATCAACCTCACGGCTTCCTTCCTTGCCGCCAAGCATCAGGTCGGCGCCATGGAGGCAAATGGTGGCGGGTCGATCATCTTCACCTCAACATTCGTCGGCTACAGCTTTGCATTCCCCGGCGTTGCCGCTTACGCTGCCAGCAAGTCCGGCCTGATCGGCCTGACCCAGGCGCTGGCCGCCGAATACGGCCCGAAGAACGTGCGGGTCAATTCGATCCTTCCCGGCGCCGTTGATACGGACATGTATCGCGACATGAATGATACGGCTGAAAAGCAGGCCTTCATCACCGGATTGCATGCATTGAAGCGGGTTGCCACGCCTGACGAACTGGCCCGTTCCGTTCTTTATCTCGCATCGGACGATTCAAGCTTTGTGACCGGCACGGCTTCGCTCGTCGACGGCGGTGCATCGATTACACGCACCTGAGCCACCTGATGGGCGACGATCGAACCCATCGCCCCATTCGCGCAGTCATACGGCCCGGCGCCGGTCAGACCTTGTCAGGAACGACAGGCGGCTGTCCGACGAGGATTGTTCGGTATTTCCGGAATGCAGCTCCGCCTGCGGGCGCCTAATCCGAACGCAGAGCCAGTGTTATATCAAAATTGCCAGGGGAAGAAAGCGACGGCCAAACGACCGCCCTCCCAACAAACAGGAGAAGTGCCATGCTGAAATTGATTGCCGCTCTTGCAGCCATACTGTCTGCAACGCCTTCATTAGCCGAGATGCCGGACTTCCCGGCTTCGTTCAAGACCCAGGAGATGACGACGAACGGCGCCACGATCCACGTCCGGGTTGGCGGCAGTGGCCCGGCCGTGGTCTTGCTGCATGGCTACGGCGAAACTGGCGACATGTGGGCTCCGATGGCCGCCGATCTTGCGCGTGACCATACGGTGGTGGTGCCGGACCTGCGCGGGCTCGGCCTTTCGTCGAAACCCGAGGGAGGCTTCGACAAGATCACCCAGGCCGAAGACGTTGCGGGCGTGCTGGATGCTCTCAAGATCGCGCATGCCGATCTGGTCACGCATGACATCGGCAACATGGTCGGATTTGCGTTTGCCGCCCAGCATCCGGACCGCGTGACCCGTTTCGTCCTGATTGACGCGCCTGTCCCGGGCGTTGGCCCTTGGGAAGAGGTGCTGAAGAACCCGCTGCTATGGCATTTCCGGTTCGGCGGTCCGGACATGGAGCGGTTGGTTGCCGGGCGCGAGCGTATCTATCTCGACCGTTTCTGGAACGAGTTCTCTGCAACGCCGGACCGCTTTACCGAAGAATCCCGTGAGCACTACGCCAAGCTCTATGCATTGCCGGGCGCCATGCATTCCGGCTTCGCCCAGTTTGCTGCCTTCGACCAGGATGCGATCGACAACAAGGCTATTCTCGCAGCGAAGGGCAAGCTTACAATGCCGGTTCTGGCCATCGGCGGCGAGAAGTCATTCGGCCCGATGATGGCGACCGTCATGCGGTCGGCGGCAATCAATGTGGCCGAAGGCGTCATCCCGGATTCGGGCCACTGGATCATGGAGGAAAACCCCTCTGCCACGATCACCATGGTGCGTTCATTTCTAGAGACCGGGCACTGATCGCTGGCCCATCGTCGTTCTGGACACCGGGGTCAAGCACAAGCCGACCCCGGCTATCTGCGGATCACAGTCGCGCAAAAGGCCGGATCAGCCCGGCCTTTTGTCATTTCAGTGGCCGGTCACAACGCGGCGACGACTTCCGTCGGCTCGTAATGATAGCTGCTCGAACAGAACTCGCAGGTGACGGTGATCTTGCCGTCCTCGGTGCTGGACTCGATCTCCTCGGCCGAGAAACCCTGAAGCACGCCCTTGATCTTGTCGCGCGAGCAGCTGCAGCGGTCGTAGACGGCCTGCGGGGCGTAGGCGCGAACGCCGCGCTCGTGGAACAGGCGAAACAGCAGACGCTCGATGCCGACCTGCGGGTCGGTGAGTTCATCAGCGTCGATCGTATCGACCAGCATGCGCGCTTCTTCCCAGGCGTCGTCATGCGAGACCTCGAAATCGCGTTCGTCGCCATCGCCCCCATGCAGATCCGGCAGGCGCATGCGGTCGGGCGCCTCCGGCAGGAACTGGGCGATCAGGCCGCCTGCCCGCCAGGTGCGGCGCGGCTTGCCGTTCTCGTCGCGGTCGAAGAGTTCGGCGGCACCGAGGCGCACGCGAGTCGGGATCTGTTCCGACTGGCGGAAATAGACGCCGGCGATATCCTCGAGCGACGAGCCGTCGAGCGGCACGATACCCTGATATGGCTGCATGAAGGCGCCCTGGTCGATGGTCAAGGCGAGCACGCCATTGCCGAGCAGCTGTTCCGGCGAGGTCCGACCCTCCGCCACCGCCTCGGCCAGCGCTTCCTCGTTGAAGCGGGCATAGGCGCGGACGCTTTCCGGCGTCGAGAAATCGGCAACCAGCAG
Organism: Rhizobium sp. 18065; assembly: GCF_902706095.1. GTDB lineage: Bacteria > Pseudomonadota > Alphaproteobacteria > Rhizobiales > Rhizobiaceae > Allorhizobium. The sequence continues at coordinate 451,638 of NZ_CACSJP010000001.1, read as the reverse complement.
ATCGACCGGGCCATCGCCCTTGGTCTGGACAGTGAATTTGCCGTCGAATTTCAGCGAGGTGCCGATCAACACCGTCAGCACGATCGCTTCCGCCAGCAGGCGGGCGACGGGTTGCGGATAGGAATGGCGATCGAGGATGGTGTTGACCAGCGGGCCAACCTGAACGGCGCGACCGCGCACGTCGAGGCCTTCCACCTGGAAGGGCACAACACGATCATCACCGGCGAAACCGAATTCGCCGAGTTCGGCTTGTTTGTTCGACATGAATGTACTCCGTGCGCCGGCGGCGCGAAAAGCAGAGCCGCAAAAGCAGCCCCATGAGAAAGCGCTCAGATGGTATCGCCGCCGTCAAAGGTCAAGCGGGGCGGCAAGGCCCCGCATTCCTGGCCTTCAGATGGCGCCGAGGCACCAAGCGAGAATGGACTTTTGCGCATGCAGGCGGTTTTCCGCTTCGTCGAAGACGACCGACTGTGGACCATCGATGACCTCGTCCGTCACTTCCTCGCCGCGATGCGCGGGAAGGCAATGAAGGAACAGGGCCTCGCTATTGGCCTTCTTCATCAGCGCCGCATTGACCTGGAAGGGCTGGAAGACATTGTGGCCGCGCGCCTTGTGTTCCTGGTTCATCGAGATCCAGGTGTCCGTGATGACCGCATCAACACCTTCGACGGCGCGATCGGCATCATGGCACAGCATGATCTCGCCGCCATTGTTGCGAGCCCAGTTGAGGATCTTGTCATCCGGCTCGGAGCCGAGCGGCACGGCCATGTTCATCTTGTAGCCGAAACGGGCCGCACCTTCGACGAGCGAATGCAGCACATTGTTGCCGTCGCCGGTCCAGGCGAGCGTCTTGCCGGCGATCGGGCCGCGATGTTCCTCGATGGTCAGGATATCGGCCATGATCTGGCAGGGATGCGTCAGATCCGTCAGGGCGTTGATCACCGGGACTGTGGCATGTTCGGCCATTTCCAGCAGGCGGGAATGGTCGGTGGTGCGGATCATGATCGCATCGACATAACGCGAGAGGACCTTGGCGGTGTCGCCGATGGTCTCGGCACGGCCGAGCTGCATTTCGGTACCCGACAGGAACAGCGTCTCACCGCCGAGCTGGCGCATGCCGACATCGAAGGAAACGCGGGTGCGGGTGGACGGCTTCTCGAAGATCATCGCCAGCATCTTGCCGGCCAGCGGCTTGTCAGCCGTGCCGGCCTTGGTCGCCTGCTTGCGGCTGCGCGCATCGTCCATCATGGAGCGAAGATCCATGGAGGAGACGGCGGAGAGATCGAGGAAGTGCTTCGGAGATGCCATAAATGTCTACCTGTCCTGCGCGTTTCAAGCGATTGCTGCGGCCTTGTGACGAACCTGCTCTGCGGCAAGCTCTATGCGACGCAGGCCATCGCGCGCCTCTTCTGCCGTCGTCACGAGCGGCGGAAGAAGACGAATAACGTTGTCGCCTGCCGGCACGCCGAGAAGATGCTGGTCGCGCATGGCCATCAGCAGTTCGGTATTCGGACCCTTGGCCTTGATGCCGAGCATCAGGCCTTCACCGCGGATTTCCGCGATGACATCAGGGAAACGATCCTGCAGCGAGGCCAGCCCCTGGCGGAAGACGAGTGCTACATCGCGCACCTGATCGAGGAAACCATCGGCCAGCACGATATCGAGTACAGCGTTGCCGACGGCCATGGCGAGCGGATTGCCACCATAGGTCGAGCCATGGGTGCCGGCCTTCATGCCAATGGAGGCCTCTTCTGTGGCGAGGCAGGCGCCGAGCGGGAAGCCGCCGCCGATGCCCTTGGCCACAGCCATGATATCCGGCGTGATACCCGACCATTCATGGGCAAAGAACTTGCCGGTCCGGCCGACGCCGGACTGCACTTCATCAAGGATCAACAGCAGGTCATGCTCGTCGCAGATGGCGCGCAGTTCGCGCAGCATCTCGACGGGGATGGCGCGGATGCCGCCCTCTCCCTGAACCGGCTCGACAAGAATGGCCGCCGTCGCATCGGAGATGGTCGCCTTGACGGCGTCGATGTCACCGAACGGCACCTGATCGAAGCCCGGCGCCTTGGGGCCGAAACCTTCGAGATATTTTTCCTGGCCACCGGCAGCGATCGTCGCGATGGTGCGGCCGTGGAAGGCGCCCTCCATGGTGATGATGTGGAATTTTTCCGGATGGCCCTTGGTGAAATGATAGCGGCGCGCGGTCTTGATCGCGCATTCCAGCGCTTCGGCACCGGAATTGGTGAAGAAGACACGATCGGCAAATGTCGCCTCCGTCAGGCGCCGGCCAAGCGTTTCCTGGCCAGGCACGTCGTACAGGTTGGAGACATGCCAGAGCTTGTCCGCTTGCGCCTTCAGGGCTTCGACCAGATGCGGATGGGCGTGGCCCAGCGAGTTGACGGCGACGCCGGCTGCAAAATCGAGATAGCGGTCACCGCCCTCGGTGACGAGCCAGACGCCCTCGCCTCGCTCGAAACGCAGGGGCGCCCGATTGTAGGTCTGATAAAGCGGCGTCGCTTCGGCCATGGCGTTCGTCATCCTTGATTGGCGGCGTCCAGCAGCAGCAAAGACGCCTATTGGCAGGTCAAAAATTAAAAATGCCGCCTTGCGGCGGCGGAGGCACTATCCCCATTTAACCTTGCAATGTCAACGAAACTTACAGGAAAATGAGGGCCTGCAGGCGATTGAGGGGAGTACCGGACGTCGTGCCGTAATCGCTATTTGGGAGTGTTGCAGACTTGACTCACTCGGGAAGCAAGTTGGGGAAAACCACGAAATCGATTCGAGATGATTCCCCCGACTCTTGTCACAGAGTCACCCGACCAGTAGGTTAACATTCAATAAATCGAGCAATGCGGCGGAAATAGTCACCGACAGTAACGAGGCGGTTTTTTTGTTTCGAATTCATTCGAAGCAACGGTGAGGGATTCTGCCATCACACACGCGAGCGGCGGAGAAATACGGCATGAACTGGACTGATGAACGCGTCGAGAGACTAAAGCGCCTCTGGGCCGAAGGCCTGAGCGCAAGCCAGATCGCAGCGCAACTGGGCGGCGTCAGCCGCAATGCTGTTATCGGCAAGGTGCACCGGCTGAACCTGCCGGGTCGCGCCAAGGCAGGCGGCAGCACATCGGCGGCCCGCCCGGCCAAGCGTCCGGCACCGGCAGCACAGCGTCCGACCACGTTCCAGGGCCGCACCGCGACAACCACCCGCACGGTAACCCGTGCGGCCGGCGGCAACATGCTGAAGGAAGAGATCGAAGTCGATATTTTCGAGGAAGTCGAAGTGTCGCGCCCTTCGAATGTCGTGGTGCCGATTTCGCGTCGCCTGGCATTGACGGAACTGACCGAGCGCACCTGCAAGTGGCCGATCGGCGACCCGATGAAGGACGACTTCCACTTCTGCGGTTGCGAAATCAACGATGCGTCGCCGTATTGCGGCTACCATGCCAAGATGGCCTACCAGCCGGTGAGCGAACGCCGCAGGGCAGCCCGCTAAAGGCCGACGGCAAAGAGCAGATACAAAAAAACGGGCTTTTGGGCCCGTTTTTTTATTGCTTGTCAGACTGCAGGCGAAGCGCTCAGACTTCCATGGAGTAGCCTGCACCGCGGACGGTGCGGATGACATCCTGCATGTTGGAGAAGTTCAGTGCCTTGCGCAGGCGACCGACATGCACATCGACCGTGCGTTCGTCGACATAGATGTCATGGCCCCAGACGCCGTCCAGCAGTTGCGAGCGGGAAAAGACGCGACTGGGCGATGCCATCAGGAATTCAAGCAGGCGGAATTCCGTCGGGCCGAGACGCACTTCGCGGCTCTTGCGATGGACCCGGTGGGTCTCGCGATCCAGTTCGATATCGCCGCAGCGCAGCACGCTGGACAGAACCTCGGGCTTGGCACGACGCAACATGGCCTTGACGCGCGCCATCAGTTCGGGCGTCGAAAACGGCTTGACGACATAGTCGTCGGCGCCGGTCGCGAGCCCGCGAACACGTTCGCTTTCCTCACCCCTGGCCGTCAGCATGATGATCGGCAGACGCTCGGTTTCCGGGCGCACCCGCAGGCGACGGCAGAGCTCGATGCCGGAAACGCCCGGCAGCATCCAGTCCAGGATCAACAGATCCGGCACACGCTCCTGCAGGCGAAGCTCGGCTTCATCCCCACGCAGGATCGTCTCGACCTCGTAGCCTTCGGCTTCGAGATTGTAGCGGAGGAGGACGCTGAGCGCCTCCTCATCCTCTACGACAGCTATTTTCGGCAACATGAAAGGCAAAACCCCGTTAGTGACGGCTTACTCATTGATCGCGCCGACGGAGGACGTGAGGTCTTCCTTCGGACGCTCGCCCTCGGGCTGGGCACCGGTCGTCATGTAGTAGATCGTTTCGGCGATATTGGTTGCGTGGTCGCCGATGCGCTCGATGTTCTTGGCGCAGAAGAGCAGATGCGTGCAGCTGGTGATGTTGCGCGGATCTTCCATCATGTAGGTCAAAAGCTCGCGGAACAGCGAGGTATACATGGAGTCGATCTCTTCATCGCGATCGCGAATGGATTTCGCCTTTTCCGCCGAACGCGTGGTGTAGACGTCCAGTACTTCCTTGAGCTGGGCAAGGGCGAGATCAGACAGATGCTCGATGCCGCGGGCGAGCTTGCGCGGGATGCCCGAACTCTGGACCGCCATCACGCGCTTGCAATTGCTCTTGCCGAGGTCGCCGACACGCTCCAGATCGCTGGCGATGCGCAGGGCGCCGATGATTTCGCGAAGATCGGCTGCCATCGGCTGGCGGCGGGCGATCATGACGATCGCCTTGTCGCCGATTTCGCGCTCGGTCGCATCCATGACGACGTCGTCGGAGATGACCTTCTGGGCCAGCGCGCCATCGGTATTGACCAGAGCGCGGACGCTTTCAGCGACCATCTGCTCTGCCATGCCGCCCATTTCCGAGATACGGCGCATCAGGTATTTCAGTTCGTCGTCAAAGGCCGACAGAATATGGGTAGAAGACATGTTTTAGCATCCTGATAAGAGAAACGACTGCAAGGGCAACAGAGGATCAGCCGAAGCGACCCATGATGTAGTCCTGCGTGCGCTGATCGTCTGGATTGGTGAACATCTTGTCCGTATCGTTCTCTTCGACGAGATTGCCCAGATGGAACATGGCCGTACGCTGAGAGACGCGGGCAGCCTGCTGCATCGAATGCGTAACGATGACAATGGTGAAGTTCGTCCGCAATTCGTGGATAAGTTCCTCAACCTTGGCAGTCGCGATCGGGTCGAGCGCCGAACAGGGCTCATCCATCAGGATGACTTCGGGGCTGACTGCAACCGCGCGCGCAATGCACAGGCGTTGCTGCTGGCCGCCGGACAGGCCCGTGCCAGGGCTGTCGAGGCGATCCTTGACTTCGTTCCAGAGGCCCGCCTTCTGCAAGGCCGAAGTCACCAACTCGTCCAGATCCGCCTTGGACCGCGCCAAACCGTGGATACGGGGGCCGTAAGCGACGTTTTCATAGATAGACTTCGGGAACGGGTTAGGCTTCTGGAACACCATGCCGACCTTGGCGCGCAACTGTACCGGGTCGACCTTCGGATCATAGATGTTTTCTCCATCGATCGAGATATGCCCTTCAACACGGCAGCTCGCGATCGTGTCGTTCATGCGGTTGATGCAGCGCAGGAAGGTCGACTTGCCGCAACCGGACGGGCCGATGAAGGCCGTGACCGTGCGCGGGCGGATTTCGATATTCACATCGATGATGGCGTGCTTGTCGCCATAGTAGACCTGAACGTCGCGGGCGGAAATCTTGGTTTCGTTCATGGTGGAAGCCTTCGTCGGCGTCGTTGTTATGTTGCTCGTGGACATGTTGTTCATCTCTACGCTCCTTTTACCAACGACGCTCGAAGCGGCGGCGAAGAATGATTGCAATTAGGTTCATCATGATCAGAAATACCAGCAGCACGATGATCGCACCGGATGCACGCTCGACAAAGGCCGGGTCGCCGCGCTGGGTCCAGTTATAGACCTGAACAGGCAGGGCGGAGGCCGGGTTGAATAGACCTTCCGGAGGACCGGCGGGGAACTCGCGCACAAAGGCCACCATGCCGATAAGCAGCAGCGGTGCTGTTTCGCCCAGCGCGCGGGCAAGGCCGATGATCGTGCCGGTCAGGATGCCGGGCATTGCCAGAGGCAGAACATGGTGGAAGATGGACTGCATCTTGGAGGCACCAACGCCGAGGGCGGCGTCGCGGATCGACGGCGGCACGGCCTTGAAAGCGGCGCGGGTGGCGATGATGATCGTCGGCAGTGTCATCAGGGTCAGTACCAGACCGCCAACGATCGGAGCGGACTGGGGAAGACCGAAGAAATTGATCAGCACCGCGAGGCCGAGGATACCGAACACGATCGACGGCACCGCCGCAAGGTTCGCGATATTGACCTCGATAAGATCGGTAAAGTGGTTCTGAGGAGCGAATTCTTCGAGATAGATCGATGCCGCGACGCCTAGCGGAAGCGACAAGCAAACGACAATCAGCATCATGTAAATGGAGCCGATGATCGCGATACCCAGGCCAGCCGCCTCGGGCCGCGTATCGGAAGCATCCGGCGCGGTGAAGAAGGACCAGTTGAAGCGTGTCGTCAGGATGCCGGCTTCCTTCAGCTTGTCCGCCAGCATGAGTTGTTCGGGCGAGGTATTGCGATCGAGGGCGGCGCTTTCCATGGTCACCCGCCCCTTGTAGAAGCCGTCGATGCGGCCGGCTGCCAAAAAATCGAAGGAGTGCGTGCCGCCGATGACCGAAGGATCAGCCAGAACGAACCGGCGCAGATCGGCCGGGGCCTCTTTGGATATAAGTTCGGCCGCAGCCTTTGCGTTCATGGTATCGACGGCGATGCCCTTGGCCGCCATCACGTCACTGAGTGCCTTCTCGATCAGCGGCACATAAGCGAATGTCGAGGCTTTAGCGATGTTTTCCGGGTTCCGATCGCCAGCCTTGTCCAGGCGAGCGGGGTCCAGATACACATCCAGCGAAATATAGGTCTGGCGGAAGGCGGATGCGCCATTCGACAGGATCGATGCCAGCAGGCCGACCAGAGCCAGCATGCCAACGCATACGGCAATCTTGCCCATCAGGCGGAAACGAACCTCCGCAGCGTTGCGGCGGCGGGTACGGTCATCCGGGGCAAGAAGCGACTTGCCTTTCGGCGGTGCGGCGATGTTGCTGAACACGGAGATGTCGGTCATTCGTACTGCTCCCGGTATTTGCGCACGATATAGAGGGCCATTACGTTCAGCCCGAGCGTTATGACGAAGAGGGTCAAGCCGAGAGCAAAAGCCACCAGCGTTTCGGGACTCGAAAACTCCGTGTCGCCCGTCAACTGGCTGACGATTTTGACGGTGACGGTCGTCATGGCTTCGAATGGATTAAGATCGAGTTTGGCCGCGGCACCCGCACCCAGCACAACGATCATGGTTTCCCCGATCGCCCGGCTGGCCGCAAGCAGTACGGCACCCACGATACCCGGCAGCGCAGCAGGCAGAACGACCAGCTTGATGGTTTCCGACTGCGTGGCACCGAGGCCATAGGAACCGTCGCGCAGCGCCTGCGGAACGGCATTGATTATGTCATCAGACAGGGAGCTGACAAAGGGGATGATCATGACACCCATGACCAGACCGGCAGTCAGAACCGAGGACGAGGAGGTGCCGAGGCCGAGCGGTTCGGCAAACCAATCGCGCAGGAACGGGCCAACCGTGACCAGCGCGAACAGACCGTAGACGATCGTCGGGATGCCCGCCAGAACTTCGATGGCCGGCTTGACGATGCTGCGTGTCCTCGGACCAGCATATTCCGACAGGAAGACGGCAATCATCAGGCCGAGTGGAACAGCGACGATCAGTGAAATGACCGACACGTACATTGTTCCCCACAACAAGGGCAGAATGCCGAGATCAGAGCCGCCGCGGAACTGCGGATTCCAGACCGTGGAGAAGAAGAAATCCTGCCATGGATACATCTTGAAGAAGCTGATGGTCTCGAAGACCAGCGAGCCAACGATGCCGACGGTGGTCATAATGGCGACCAGCGACGACGCCATCAGCACCCATTTGACAAAACCTTCGGTGAGATTGCGTGCGCGCTGTTCCGGGCGGATGCTCCGATAGGCCAGCGGACCCATGATCAAGGCCAGGGCCAGGACCGCGACGGTCATGACCATATTGCTGGTTTCTGCGCTTTGCCTATAGGCCTTGGCGGCCTCGAACACTTCGATCGGCACGTCGCCGCCAAGGGCGACACCGACTTCGGCGAGGCGCGCGCGGATATTGTTGAAATCGATACGTCCGTCGTCGAGTTCATCCTCGCCGACGCCACCCTTTGCAATAACTGAATTCAAACCGCCGGCAATTCGGCGCACATCGGACATGACAAGGCTGTGCGCACCACCTTCTGGCACCACGCTTTCCGGGATCATGCCGCTGATGCGCCCCTCGATGAAGGTCGGCTGCACCGAAAGCCACAGAACCATCAGAAAGAAGGCCGGCACGGCCGTGAACAGCGCAACCATCTGGCCGTAATAGCCAGGAAGCGAGTGCAGCTTGGCGCTGCCGGGCGCCCAAAGAGACAAAGCGCGCTGCCTGCCGAAAACAAAGCCAAGCGCCGCAAGCCCCAGTATAACAAGGATAATGATGCCCACACTCATTTCGCCCACATCCCCTGAAAATCTCACATCGTCAAACAACAATGAAAACCGGCGGCGCAAGGATCGCGCCGCCGGATGTAGCCGAAATTACTTCTTCAGCGGACCCATCGGGGTGCGGTTCTTGACCATTTCCTGGGTCTTGGCAAGTTCCGGATCGGAAACCAGGCCATAGGCAGCCAGCGGGCCGTTCGGGCCGGCCATGTCGTCGGATACGAAGAACTCGACGTATTCCTGCAGGCCGGGGATCACATCAAGGTGTGCATTCTTGACGTAGAAGTATAGCGGACGCGAAACCGGATATTCGCCCTTGGCGATCGTCTCAACGGACGGCAGGACGCCGGCCATGGTGCCGACGCGCAGCTTGTCGGTGTTGTTCTGGTAGAACGACAGGCCGAAAACGCCGATGGCGTTCTTGTTGGCAGCAACACGAGCCAGCGTTTCGGTGTAGTCGCCGTCGATGTCGGTGGAGACGCCGTCTGTGCGGAGCGCCATGCAGGCCTTAGAGGCCTTGGACTTGTCATTCTCGGCAGCAGCAAGGTGAAGGTCATAGGCGCCGTCTTCCTTGCAGCCATCGACGATTACCTTCTCGTCGAACACTTCGCGGGTGCCGTGCTTGGTGCCGGGGATGAAGGCGAGGATCGGCTGGGCCGGCAGGTCGGCGCGGATTTCGTTCCATGCCTTGTACGGGTTGTCGATCAGCTTGCCGTCCTTCACAACCTTGGCAGCCAGGGCATTGTGCCAATCAGCCTGGGTGAAGGCGTATTCCGGGCCATTGATGTCGGAAGCGAAGACGATGCCGTCGTAACCGATGCGAACTTCCTGGATGTCCTTCACGCCATTGGCAGCGCAGAGGTCGATATCAGCCTGGCTGATGCGCGACGAGGAGTTTGCGATGTCGATGGTGTTCTCGCCCACGCCTTCGCAAAGCTTCTTGCGGCCAGCGCCCGAACCGCCGGATTCGACAACCGGTGTACCGAATTCTGTGTTTTCGCCAAAGGCTTCAGCAACGATCGAAGCATAAGGAAGGACGGTCGAGGAACCAGCGATCTGGACCTGATCGCGGGCAACGGCGGCGCCGGTGAAGGCAACAGAAGCAACAAGTGCTGCTGCGGCAATTTTCAAAACGTTCATAATGGATTCTCCCGTTGATGGGCTCGTATAAAGGTGCGGCCGCAAACCAAGTTCATTGCCACAACCGAACGGCGCCCTGTTCTTAGCCGGACTAACCTCATCCTTTTATGTCAGATCGATGAAACATTTGTGACAACTTAAGTCATTGAAACTTCATCGTTTACGACAGAGACCCCGTTGCCTTGCTGAGTTTTGTGTCAGAAGCGGACGGTAAAGTCCGTTCCCTTGCCCAATTCCGACTTCACGATCAACCGGGCGCGGTGGCGCGTCAGGATATGCTTGACGATCGCAAGCCCCAGGCCAGTGCCCTTTTTCGAGCGGCTGTCCTCGACGCTGACGCGGTAGAAGCGTTCGGTCAGGCGCGGAACATGCTCGGCCGGGATGCCCGGCCCATTGTCCCGGACGCTGACTTCGGTAGAGCCTCCGGGCTCGCGGCGAACCGTTACCTCGATGAACTGGCCATCCTGACCATATTTACAGGCATTCTCGATCAGGTTCTCGAACACCTGGACCAGTTCGTCCCGATCGCCGAGCACCTCGACCTTGCCGTCGGGCACCTGGAGCCGGATTTCCACATTCAGGTCGCTTGCCAGCGGCGCCAGCGAATCCCGGACATGGCCGAGCACCGGCACAAGGTCGACCATGCGATCGGGCGCGAGATGGGCCTTCAGTTCGAGCCGCGACAAAGACAGCAGGTCATCGACCAGACGGCTCATGCGATTGGCCTGGTCGAGCATGATCGACAGGAAACGTTCCTTCGCCTTTACGTCGTCTTTGGCCGGCCCCTGCATGGTCTCGATGAAGCCGCGCAGGGAGGCGAGCGGCGTGCGCAGCTCGTGGCTGGCATTGGCGACGAAATCGCTGCGCATCTGGTCGAGACGACGCAGATCGGAGATATCCTTGAAAGACAGGAGGAAGAACCGGGCATTGCCTGCGGTATCCATTCCTTCGTTATCCTCCAGCGCGAAATCCCGGGGCGCGAAATCCTGGAGCGGGATGGGGGCGATGCGCACCACATAGACGCGCTCGGACGGCAGCCGTTCGGAATGTTCGATCTGATTGGGTTCTCCAGTCGCGATAGTTTCGCGGACCATGTCGAGAATGCCCGGCGAGCGCCAGCGGGCGGAAATATGCGCGCCCACAGCCAAAGCACCGAAGGCCTTTTCCGCCGCCCGGTTCTGCGCCAGCAGGTCGGCCTCACGCCCCATGACAAAGATCGGCAAATCCAGAGCGTCGATCACGGCCGCAATCTGCGGAGACGGATCGGATGTCAGCGGCTCACCCTCGGACGAACCTGTGATCGCGACCCGGCCTTCGACCGGCGGAGAACGGCGCAGCAGGATGAGCGCAAAAAACACGATGAACAGTGCCGCGGCAAATCCGGGTTTTGCGCCGGCGCCGTAAGCCGAAATCGAAACCGCCAGCGCAGCGACGCTATACGGCCAGCCGGACAAAACATGCAGCATTGCGCGGCGCCAGCCGCCGGTATCATCGTCTTCAGTCACGCGCAGAACGCCTCGCCCATCATGTGTCACACCCTGATAGCCGCGATTCATGACAGAAGTTTCAGCGGCCCGCCATCGGCGCTTTCGATTTATCGTTGCGGCCGGAGCGCCGTCCCCCATCAGCAAAGGCTTGAAATCATGACCGCCATGCGCTCACTATGGAGAACAACTGCGCATGGACCGCAGGCAAGCCGGAGAGGAGCCCCATGGACACGCTGACAGAGAGCCGTGCAACCACATTGAAGATCGGCGGCGTGGAGCGGGTGTTCGACATCGACGCGGCAGAGCTGCCGAAGTGGATCGATGACCATGCCCTGCAATCCGGCGGCTTCCCCTATGACAAGAAGCTGGACCAGCAGACCTTCGACAAGGAGCTGGAACGGCTGCAGATCGAACTGGTCAAGGTGCAGTTCTGGATGCAGAAGACCGGCAAGCGGGTGATGGCGCTGTTCGAAGGGCGCGATGCGGCGGGAAAGGGCGGCGCCATTCATTCGACCCTCGCCTACATGAACCCGCGCTCTGCACGGGTGGTGGCGCTGACCAAGCCGACCGAGACGGAGCGCGGCCAATGGTATTTCCAGCGCTATGTCTACCACTTCCCGACAGCCGGCGAATCCATGCTGTTCGACCGCTCATGGTATAACCGCGCCGGCGTGGAACCGGTCATGGGCTTCTGCACGCCGGAGCAATACGAGGACTTCTTCAAGCAGGCGACCCGCTTCGAGAAACTGATCGTCCAGGAAGGCATAATCTTCTTCAAGTTCTGGCTGGATATCGGTCGGGAAATGCAGCTGAAGCGTTTCCATGACCGCCGTCATGATCCGCTGAAAGTGTGGAAACTGTCGCCGATGGATATCGCGGCCCTGAACAAGTGGGACGACTATACCGCCAAGCGGGACCGCATGCTGAAAGAGACGCATTCAGACCATGCGCCCTGGACGGTCGTGCATGCCAATGACAAGCGACGCGCGCGCCTGAACATCATACGCCACATGCTGCTGTCGATCGACTACGAGGGCAAGGACGAAGACAAGATCGGCAAGCTGGACAAGAAGATCATCGGCAAGGGGCCGGATTTCCTCAAATGAACGCGCCGGCCCACGGGGTCCCACATTGATCCGATGCTTCGACCCGCCAGAATCATTGGACGGGGCCGGATCATTGGCCGGGCAGAATGCGCACCGTATAGAGGTTGACGCCGCGACCGCCGCCCGACAGATCGGCATTGATGATCAGGCGCCCGGCGCTGGCGGGTGCCATTCCGCTGTCGAAACTCACCCGGAACAGGGCATCCAGCCGTTGCGGGTTGATGGTAAAGCGGTGGCGGGGACAAGCACCAAGGCGCGAAAAATCGCAGTCGACAGAAATCTGCACCGGCTTGTCATCGGCCGATTGCAGGGTGAGCGCGATCGTCGACGTGCGACCGGCCATTTCGCGCAACACGTCGGCCGGCACAGTGATTTCGATCGCGCCGTCGGCATCGCCGCTGCGCGAGCCGAGACGAACTGCCGTTCCGTCGCTGGCGGTCACGACATCAACCATGCCGTTGGCACGCGGACGGATGGCGGCAATCTGCTGTGGCTCGAATACATCGATCCAATCATCGGAAAACCCGCCGCGGCTGTCGAGCGCCTGTGGACCCTGCGGGATCTGCGGTGCGCTTTCGGTTCCGTTGAAATCCTCTTCTTCCGCGCGCGGCGGTGGATTGGGCACGCTGGTATCGCGCTCGGCATCGGTGAGCAGCAGATCGGAGGAATAGACCCACCAGGCCGCCGTTCCGGCACCCGTCAACAGGATGGCCAGAATGAACAGGCGCGAGAAAAAGCCGCGACGCCGGCGCGGCTTGCGCAGCGGCCCTTCGGACCGCATGTCCGGCATCGGTCCATCGGCATCAGAGGATTGATCGCGCTCGTCGCGAGGCGAGGCATGCAGGTCCTCATCAAAGACCGGATCACGGTCGACAATGCGGCCGGTAGAGCCGGCATTCGAGTTCGGGGCCGGGTTCGGGCTCGGGGCTGCGGCAAATGCGGGCTCTGCGCGGGGACCGTGCGCCGATGCAGGGGTTTCGGCCGAGGTTTGCATCTGCGTCGAAACGGACGGTGCCGCGTCGCGTGCCTGTGCCTGAGCCTGAGTCTGTGACGGGGTCAGCGCCCTATCGGGCGGCGCGACAGTCATGTCGAGGCGCGCACGCTCCTCAAGTTCGACCTCATGGATCAGCGTTTCGAGCTTACGCCGCTGGTAGTTGACGGTCTCGACATCATTGATGTTCTGCTTGCGCAAGCCGCTTTCCAGGGCCTGGCGTGCAGACTGGTAGATGCGCGCGCGCGTCTCGGCGTTAGATCGATCCGAACGCTCAAGCGCGTTCCTGATGGCTGTCTCCAATCCGTTCACTGGCCGCCATACTCCTCTGGGGTCGCCCCTGCACATCGTCAAACTGGTAACGATTCGGTAACCGCTGACTTTTTTATCTGCAAGCCCAGAAAGCCGAACTGGGCAACAATAAACACAGGAATGCGACCGATGCGAGACTTTCCGGTCTCCCTCCCGGTGATCCGGCCGGCATCCGGGTGCACCTCAAGACCCAAAACGGCATGGCTGCCGGATGCGGCGACGATCATACCGATCCTGCCTTCCCTCGACACCGGGCTTCTGATAATCAATTGACGTTTTCGTAAACGTAACTTCATGGGAGGTGAAGTGATGGCACTGCCGTCGATCCTGAAAGACAACCTGAGGCTGCCCGTCGTCGCCTCGCCGCTGTTCATCATATCAAACCCCCAGTTGACGCTTGCCCAGTGCAAGGCCGGCATTGTCGGCGCCTTTCCGGCGCTCAATGCGCGCCCCGAGGCGCAGCTCGACGAATGGCTGGCCGAAATCACCGAAGAGCTGGCCGCCCATGACGCGAAAAACCCTGACCGCAAGGCAGCCCCGTTTGCGGTGAACCAGATCGTGCACACGTCGAACAAGCGGCTCGAGCATGATCTGATGATGTGCGTCAAATACAAGGTGCCGATCGTCATTTCCTCGCTCGGCGCCGTTCCGGAGGTGAATGCCGCCGTGCATAGCTACGGCGGCATCGTGCTGCATGACGTGATCAACAACCGGCATGCGAATTCGGCGATCCGCAAGGGTGCCGACGGGCTGATTGCGGTCGCCACCGGCGCTGGCGGCCATGCGGGCACGCTGTCGCCGTTTGCGCTGGTTCAGGAAATCCGCGAATGGTTCGACGGTCCGCTGCTGCTTGCCGGGGCAATCGCCAATGGCGGCGCGGTGCTGGCAGCCCAGGCAATGGGGGCCGACATGGCCTATATCGGCTCGCCGTTCATCGCGACCGATGAAGCCCGCGCCTCCGACGCCTACAAGCAGGCGATCGTCGATGCCAAAGCCAATGACATTGTCTATTCCAACTATTTCACCGGCATTCACGGCAATTACCTCAAGCCCTCCATTGCCGCTGCCGGCCTTGATCCCGACAATCTGCCGGAAGCCGACCCCTCGAAGATGGACTTCGACAAGGCGACCACCGGTGCCAAGGCCTGGAAGGATATCTGGGGCTGCGGCCAGGGGATCGGCGCGGTCAAGGCGATCGAGCCAGTGGCCATGGTCGTCGATCGGCTGGAACGCGAATATTTAGACGCAAAAAAGGCGATTTGCGGCTGAGACAAGCACTGCTGGCGTTTCTCCCGCAAACCCTTGCGGGAGGAATTTCATGTAGTTGCGCCGACGCGACCATAGACTTGTGACATCGAAGGACTGCGACAGCGGCGATCTCGGCGGACCGCAGAACCGGCCGGCGCAAGGGTGGCTGACGTGAGCCGTGGGTATGCGAACATCGACACGCTCTACGCCTTTGCCTTCGCCCTTTTAGGGCCTTTTTTTGCGCCGCTGACAGAAATCCGGCTTGAAATCATGGGGCAATGCCTGTATCAGCCGCATCACCAAACGCGGACGGGCCTTGCCTCTTCGCCGCGTGCCGCTTTAGCTCAGGTGGTAGAGCACATCATTCGTAATGATGGGGTCGCAGGTTCGAGTCCTGCAAGCGGCACCATTTTTCAAAAATCCGGTACATGCAAAGATGCACGCTGACTTAAAAGTTCTGGCCGTGCGCTGAATTTTGTGTCAGTGGACGCCGCGAGCGCGAGTGCCGTAATTCTAGTACGGGCTCGGGTGGGTTGATTGACGTCTCTCCCGCTGCAGCGAGATTACGCTGCCGTTCATTACTCCCGACATCTCCGTCCTTGGCCACCCGAGACCAGACGTAAAAAAGGCCCCGCGAACGGAGCCTTTTCCAGTTGATCTGATCGCGCGGATTACATCCAGTATGGCGGGACGCCGTAGTAGTCATAGACCGAGCGGCCGTTGTTCTTGTACCAGTCGCTATCGTCATCCCGGTAACGCGGCGCGCCTTCGACCTGCTCCTTGGTCATGTCCAGACGATAGCCGTCGAGTTCCTCGTCGTAGCGCAGCTTTTCCCACGGCAGCGGATAATAATCGTCACCGATACCCCAGAAGCCGCCGAAGCTAAGCACGGCATAGGCGACGCGACCACCACGTTTCTCGAGGATGATGCGCTGGATCGAACCGATGCGTTTGCCATCGGCGCCATAGACCGCGGTGCCTTCGACCTTGTCGCTGGCGATCAGCGTCGGGGTATCCTTCACATAAGGGTCGCGACCCTGGGTGGACTGATTCTGATGCAACATCGGGTTACCTCCATTGTTGTTGTCGATGGATAGAGAACGGCGTGCTGCCCGTATGGTTCCCCTTTGAGCGGTGCTCGGAACCGTATGCGGGAGAATTATTGACGTTTACGTCAAGGTTATATAAGTTCGCGGGGCTTGCACTGATCCGGCGAAAGCATAAGCTTTACGAGCCCTGAGGAGGAGTTCGTGCCGGGACAGGCGCGCAGGCAAAAATGACATTCGGGAGGAATACATGTCGGAAACCTTGAGCCGCCACAGCGGTCGCGCCGCCGAGAAAATCTGGCTCGGCTCCTATCCGTCCTCGGTGCCCGCAGACATTGCCCCGCATGCCCATCCCTCGCTCGGCGCGCTTTTCGAAGCGAGCTGCGCCAAATACAGCGACCGGCTGGCATTTTCGAGCATGGGTCGCGGTATGACGTTTCGCGAACTCGAGGCACAGTCGCGCAAGGTCGGCGCGTGGCTGCAGTCCAAGGGGCTGCAGAAGGGCGACCGCGTTGCCGTGATGACGCCTAACATCCTGCAGAACCCGGTAATGGTCTATGGAATCCTGCGCGCGGGCATGATCGTGGTGAACGTCAACCCGCTCTATACGCCGCGCGAGCTGGAACACCAGTTGAAGGACAGCGGCGCCAAGGCAATCCTGGTGCTGGAAAACTTCGCCCATACGGTCGAGCAGGTCCTAGTGCGCACGAATGTCAAGCACGTGATCGTCTGCGCCATGGGCGACATGCTGGGCCTGAAGGGTCACATCGTCAACCTCGTCGTGCGCAAGGTGAAAAAGCTGGTGCCGGCGTGGTCGATCCCCGGCCATACGGGCTTCAAGGCGATGCTGGCCGAAGGTGCTGGCCAGACACTGAAGCCGGTCGAGGTGAGTTCCAGCGACGTCGCCTTCCTGCAATATACCGGCGGCACGACCGGTGTCTCCAAGGGCGCGACGCTGACCCATGCCAATCTTCTGGCAAACAAGCAGCAGATCGCGCTGTGGCTGGAAGCAGCCTTTGCCGACAAGGGCCGTCCGGACGTGCTGAATTTCGTCTGCGCGCTGCCGCTTTATCACATCTTCGCGCTGACGGTGAATTCACTGATGGGCGTGGCACTGGGCGGGCACAACCTGCTGATCGCCAATCCGCGCGACATTCCCGGCTTCGTCAAGGAATTGCAGGGTTTCAAGGCGCATGTGTTTCCCGGGCTCAACACGCTGTTCAACGCGATGATGAACAATCCGGACTTCAAGAACCTCGACTTCTCATCGCTGATGCTGGTTCTGGGTGGCGGCATGGCCGTGCAGCGGCCGGTGGCCGAACGCTGGCTGCAAATGACCGGGCGTCCGATCACCGAGGGCTACGGCCTTTCGGAAACCTCGCCGGTGGCGACGGTCAACCGGCTCGACAACAACGAGTTCTCCGGCATGATCGGCCTGCCTTTGCCGTCGACGGATATCGAGATCCGCGACGAGGACGGCCAGACATTGCCGATCGGCGAGGTTGGCGAAATCTGCATCCGCGGACCGCAGGTGATGGCCGGCTATTGGCAGCGCCCGGAAGAGACCGCCAAGGTGATGACCGAGGATGGCTTCTTCCGCTCCGGCGACATGGGCTACATGGACGAGCGCGGCTACTCGAAGATCGTCGACCGGAAGAAGGACATGATCCTGGTGTCCGGCTTCAACGTCTATCCGAACGAGATCGAGGAAGTGGCGGCCATGCATGCGGGCGTGCTCGAATGCGCCGCCGTCGGCGTGGCGGACGAACATTCGGGCGAGGCGGTGAAGCTCTTCGTGGTGAAAAAGGATCCGGCGCTGACGATCGACGAACTCAAGGCCCATTGCGCCGCGAACCTGACCAACTACAAGCGGCCGCGTTTCATCGAATTCCGCACCGAGCTGCCGAAGACCAATGTCGGCAAGATCCTCAGGCGTGAATTGCGCGATCAAAAATAAATCGATTGAAATCCGACGGGGTCAGGCTCTTCACCGACTTGATCCCGCCGTATGCTCCGCATAATGTCCCGCCATCGTTTTCGAAACGGGGACCCGCCCATGCAAGCCATCATCGATCAGCTGACCAGCACTGTCGCGGCCACACATGCCGACGATCTCAGGGCGGCCTTTGCCGCCGACGGCACACGCTTCAGCCGCTTCAGCGCCGCAACAGGCGACCTGCTGATGGACTATTCCAAATGCGCGGTAAATGACGAGGTGATAGTGCTGCTCGAGCAGCTGTGCACGGATGGCGGCGTTGCAGCCAAGCGCGAGGCGATGTTCTCCGGCGAAGCGATCAACTTCACCGAAGGTCGCGCGGTCCTGCACACGGCGCTGCGCAACCGCTCGAACCGCCCGGTGCTGGTCGATGGCCGGGACGTGATGCCTGACGTCAACGGCGTGCTGGAGGCCATGGGCCGGTTTGCCGAGGGTGTTCGCTCGGGCAGCATCAAGGGCGCGACCGGCAAGGCGATCACGGACGTGGTCAATATCGGCATCGGCGGCTCGGATCTCGGCCCGGTGATGGCGACGCTGGCGCTTTCGCCGTTCCATGACGGCCCCAAACTGCATTTCGTTTCCAATATCGACGGCGCGCATATCGCCGACACGCTGAAGCAGCTTTCGGCGGAAACGACCCTGTTCATCGTCGCCTCCAAGACCTTCACCACGATCGAGACCATGACCAATGCGCAGACGGCGCGCGCCTTCATCGCCGACGCGCTCGGCGAGGCATCGGTCGGGCATCACTTTGCCGCCGTCTCGACGGCACTCGACAAGGTCGCCGCGTTCGGCATCGATCCGACCCGTGTCTTCGGCTTCTGGGACTGGGTCGGCGGGCGCTATTCGATCTGGTCGGCGATCGGCCTGCCGCTGATGATCGCCATCGGGTCTGAGAATTTCGGCCGCTTCCTCGACGGCGCCCATGCCATGGACGAGCATTTCCGCGAAGCCCCCTTCCGGGAAAACCTGCCGATGCTGCTTGGCGCACTCGGCGTCTTCCATCGCAACGTGCTGGGCTACCAGACCCGCGCTATCCTGCCCTATGACCAGCGGCTGTCGCGCTTTCCGGCTTACCTGCAGCAGCTCGACATGGAATCAAACGGCAAGAGCGTGACGATCGACGGCAAACCGGTTTCAGGCGCGTCCGGTCCCGTCGTCTGGGGTGAACCCGGCACCAATGGCCAGCACGCCTTCTACCAGCTCATCCATCAGGGTACGAGCGTGATCCCGGCCGAGTTCATGATCGCCGCCAACGGTTTCGAGCCGGAACTGCGCCACCAGCACGAGCTGCTGATCGCCAATTGCCTGGCGCAATCGGAAGCGCTGATGAAGGGCCGGACGCTGGCCGAGGCGAAGGGTCAGCTCACCGCCAAGGGCGTTTCGGACGCGGATGCCGACTTCCTCGCGCCGCACCGGGTGTTTTCCGGCAACCGGCCGTCGATCACCTTCGTCTATGACCAGCTGACGCCATTTGCACTTGGCCGGCTGATCGCGCTCTACGAACACCGCGTCTTCGTCGAGGGCGTGCTGTTCCGGATCAACTCCTTCGACCAATGGGGCGTGGAGCTTGGCAAAGAACTGGCGACAGGGTTGTTGCCGGTCGTGCAGGGCAAGGTGGCTGCGACGGGGCATGACAGTTCGACGGAAGGGCTGGTCGGAGTGCTGATCGCCAAGAAAGGCTGAACACGCGCCGTGATCACATAAAAAAACGGCCGGGAAACCGGCCGTTCTTCTTTTCTGCAATCGGCTTCCCTCAGAACCCGATCTCGGCTGCCGTCGGCGGATTGGCCCCTGCCCGCGATACTGTTACCGCCGCCGCCTTCGCGCCAACCGTCAACGCCTCGCGCACCGCCTCTTCAGACAGCGTCGCGACCTTCTCTTTGGTCAGCAGGTCCTGACGCTTCAGCGAGGCGAGGATGCCGGCATCAAACGTGTCGCCGGCGCCGACGGTGTCGACCACCTCGACCTTGTTGGACGGGACCGAGACCTTGAAGTTCGCGGTGTAGCCGGTGGCACCTTCCGCGCCCTTGGTGAGAACGACGAGCTTGGCGCCGCGCGTCAGCCAGTAGGCGGCGCGTTCGTCCTGGGTGCCTGATAGCTCGAACCAGTCGAGGTCCTCGTCGGAGAATTTCAGGATATCGGACATGTCGGCCATGCGCGCGATGCGAGCCTGGTGGGCGGCCTTGTCCTTGATGAAGCCGGGGCGGATGTTCGGGTCGAGCGAGATCACGCGGGTCTTGTGCTCTCGGGCCATCAGCGCCTCATAGGTCGAGCCACAGGGTTCGGGGATAAGGCTGATAGCACCGAAATGCAGTGCCTCGCAGCTGTCGTCGAGCGTCGGCAGGTCGGCCTCGGTGATCATGCGACCAGCGGTGTTTTCATCGTAGAAGGCATAGGATGCCTGGCCGTTGGTGAGCTTGACCAGCGCGATGGTGCAGGGGCGCGACAGCGTGGCGCAATAGCTGAAATCGACGCCGGAGGATTTCAGCGTGTCGCGCAGGATGTCGCCGAGCATGTCATCGGACAGGCCGGTGAAGAAGCCGGTGTCGATGCCGAGACGCCCCAGCGCAATCGCCGTGTTGAAGATCGCGCCGCCGGCATAGGGCGAGAAGGCCCGCTCGCCGAGCGTGGTTTCGCGTGGCAACATGTCGATCAGCGCTTCGCCGCAACACAGGATCATCTCGACCTCCCGATAGATGTTTCAATCGATTTAAACGAAATGGTTTGGTTTTTCCAGCGCGACTTTGAGCAATTGCTCAGCCGAGCGACGAAACCCCACCATTGCGGCCCGACCAGTCGAGCGGCGCGTCGAGAAAAGCCTCGACTTCCGACAGGGTTTTCTCGTCGAAAAGCATCTGCTCGCGGGCGACGGCCAGAACGTTGCGCCATGTGGCGATGTAGTGGAGCTTGACCTTGCCGTCTTCGAAGCGCTGCTCTGCTTCCGGGAAAATGCCGTAGAAGAACAGTGCAATGCCGTGGTCGACGATACCGCCGGCCGCGCGCACAGCCTCGATGAACTTGAACATGCTGCCGCCGGCTGTCGTCAGGTCTTCGATGACGAGCACGCGTGATCCTTCCGGCATGTTGCCCTCGATCTGGGCATTGCGACCGTGGCCCTTGGGCGCCTTGCGCACGTAGATCATCGGCAGGCCGAGGCGATCGGCAAGCAGGGCGGCGAAGGGAATGCCGGCCGTCTCGCCACCGGCGATGCAGTCGAATTGCTCGAAGCCGGCATTGCGCATCAGGGTGGCTGCGGCAAAATCCATCACTGCGGAGCGGACGCGCGGATAGGACAGGAGCTTGCGGCAATCGATATAGACGGGGCTGCGCATGCCCGACGACAGCTTGTAGGGCTCGGCCGCATTGAAGTGCACCGCCTTGATTTCCCAAAGCATCTTCGCGACGAGTTCAGCCATGACGGCAGGATCGGTGAATGTGGTCTGGGTCATCCGGCGCTCCTTGATATGCGGTTCATGCGCCCATAGCAGGAAGCGGACGGCGAGACCAGATGCTTGCCTTGTCTGCGTTCCGCAAAGCGATCGATGCCCTTGCGTTGATGGAACAATACGGCCTCGGTCGGGTTAAACAGCCGCAGGCCTTTTGGGTGCGGCACCCGTCCAATTCGGTGGGGCTTGTCGCGATCAAAAATGCCGCCGACATTGTTTCGAGGCCGTTGTTCGAGACCTTCAAAACCCAGGAGACAAAGACCCAATGAACGCCACACTCGCCATCCAGCCGATTATCGCATTGATCGCAGGCGTCCTGATCCTCGTCATGCCACGACTGCTCAACTATGTCGTGGCGATCTATCTGATCCTTGTCGGCATCACCGGGCTTTGGCCGCAGCTCGTCACTCTTTGATGGATGATCCCCGCCATCCGAGGGATGGCGGGGAGTGCTTTTTAAAGAAGATAGGCAACATTACTTGCCGCCGGGGGCAAGCTCAGCCTTCTCGCACAGGGTAATGCGGTTGCTGAACGGGTCGGTCAGGTGCAGTTCTCGACCCCAGGGCGCATCCTGAAGTCCAGGCTTGAGAAAACGATAGTCGCGCGCGGTGATCTCTCGATGGATCGCCACGACGTCGGTTACCCAGACGAAGATCCGGGCACCCGGACTGGCGTCACCGGAATGTTCGCTCAGATGCAGGATGAGCGCGCCGCGAGACACCTGAAAATAGAGCGGAAAGTTTTCGCCGAACCGATGCTCCCAATCGACAGTCATGCCGAGATAGTCGCAATAGAACTCCCGTGCCTTGGTCACGTCGAAAATGCGGAAGATCGGGATGGGTGGTGCAATCAGGGGGGCAGACAGGGGTATTGCGGCCGGCGCCAGCGTCTCGGCGGCGGCCAGCTTTGCCGCCAGAATGTTCCAGTCGTCAAAGCCGAACTGCTCGGCCACGAGTTCCAGCGCTTCACTGTGGGAGATTGTCAGGCCGCGTTCCGTCAAACGCTGACGGAGCGATTTGGCCATGATCTTGGCATCGCGAAAATCGCGCATGTTTCATCCTCTGCAAGAGACGAATGGAGCTATCAGCGCCCGCATTGCTGACCCATTCGTCATCTGGCAACCCGGATTGGGCGGATGAGACCGGATAGGATGCATTCACCATGGCATTTCCGCTGCGGGCGGCAGGCTGCATCCGGCCTGACCGCAGGCTAGCCTGGCGTCGCGCGACTGACAAGCGACGCGGGAGTGGATTGTGCCTCAGGCGACGTCCCAATGCAGCGGGAACATGGGGTCGAACACGGTTACCGTGCCGGCGCCTGTCTCGATCTTTGCCGGGAAATCGACCGGCTCGTCGCGACGAACGAGCGTTATCGTCTCGTCATTGGCAGGCAGACCATACCAGGCCGGACCGTTGAGCGAGGCGAAGGCTTCCAGCCTGTCGAGCGCATTGTCCTGCTCGAAGACATGGGCCAGGCAACTCATCGTGTTGATCGACGTGTAGATGCCGGCGCAGCCGCAGCCGCATTCCTTAAGCGGATCGATGTGCGGGGCGGAATCCGTGCCGAGGAAGAAGCGGCGGTCGCCGGAGGTTGCCGCTGCGCGCAGGGCTAGGCGGTGGCTCTCGCGCTTGGCGACCGGCAGGCAATAATAGTGCGGGCGGATGCCGCCGACCAGGATGGCATTGCGATTGATGATCAGATGATGGGTGGTGATCGAGCCTGCAAGGTTGCTTTCGGCCGACTTGATATAGTCGATGCCGTCGGAGGTCGTCACATGCTCCATCGTCACCTTGAGCTCCGGCAGGCGCTTGCGCAGAGGATCCAGCACCGTGTCGATGAAGACTTTTTCGCGGTCGAAGATATCCACGTCCGGCGTGGTGACTTCACCATGGACGCAAAGCGGCAGGCCGATCTTTGCCATGCGCTCGAGCGCCGGCATCGCCTTTTCGAAATCGCGCACGCCGCCATGGGAATTGGTCGTGGCACCGGCAGGATAAAGCTTCACGGCCGTGATCAAGCCGCTTGCCTTGCCCTCTTCCAGATCATCCGGGCTGGTGCCTTCGGTGAGGTAAAGGGTCATCAGCGGCTCGAACGTGTCGCCATCCGGGATCGCGTTGACGATGCGCTCGCGATAGGCGCGGGCATCCGCCGTGGTGACGACCGGCGGCACGAGATTCGGCATGATGATGGCGCGGGCGAAATGACGGCTGGTATCGCCGATCACGCCTTCCATCATGGCGCCGTCGCGCAGATGCAGGTGCCAATCATCAGGGCGGCGAATAGTCAGTGAGCGCATGAACGTGCCTCCGGCATCGATAACGTGGACGAGCAGAACTTGCCGCCCTTAGCACGTTCGAAGGCACGATCAAAGGTTCTCAGGCAACCCGGTGGTCGCCGGATGCGATGCTGACACGTTCGGCTTCCTCGGCCTGCTCGCGCCTGTCCTGCTCCATGATCGCCTGGATGCGCGGCAGTGCCCGTTCGAAGGCGGCAACACAATCCGGATCGAACTGGGTGCCAGCGCGTCCGAGAATATGCTCGGCAGTGCGCTCGAAGCTCCAGGCCGGCTTGTAAGGACGCTCGGTCGTCAGCGCGTCGAAATTGTCGGCGATGCAGACGATGCGGCCCGAAATCGGGATGGCAGAACCGGTGATCCGATTCGGATAACCCTGGCCGTCCCAACGTTCATGGTGGCTGGCTGCAATTTCCGAGGCCAGCTGCAGAAGCGAGGAATGCGCCTGGCCGAGAATGTCGCTGCCGATCTGGGCATGCGCCTGCATCTGGCGATATTCCGACTCGGTCAACCGTCCCTGCTTCAACAGCACCGTATCGGGCATCGCGACCTTGCCGATGTCATGCATCGGGGCCGCCAGGCGGATGTCGTGGCAGACCTGCGGCGGAAGACCGAGCTCGACAGCGATCGCTTCGGAATAGGCGGCAACGCGCAGGGTGTGGCGGGCCGTATCGGGGTCCTTATAACCGGCTGCGAGCGTCAGGCGATGGATGATCTCCTGCTCGCGCTCGCGCAACTCTCCAACGGCACGCTCGACCTCGCGGCGCAACCATTCGGCCTGATCGGCGAGCTGTCGGCGGGCGCGGGCCAGGCTGACGATGTTCTGCACACGGGCGTTGAACTCGACTGGATTGACCGGCTTGGTGAGAAAATCGATCGCGCCGGCATTGAGTGCCGCCATACGCGTGGTCATGTCCTTGTCGCCGGTGATGAAGATGACCGGGACCTGGGCATATTTTTCGAACCGAACAATCTCGGTATAGAGCTCGACACCATTGTAGACCGGCATCTGGTAGTCGATGATAGCAATGTCGAAATCCAGTTCCGGCAGGGCCGACAGGACGGCATCGGGGCTGGAATAGGTCAAAGCCTCGCAACTATCGAGCTTGCCGACAAGCTTCGTCAGAAGCTTCAGATTAGTACTGTTGTCGTCTACCAACAAAATACGCATGAACGCCTCCGTGCCTCTCAGGCTACCAATTTATATTTAAGGGCGAGGATTTCTTCGCCCAGCAATTCGACTTGTGCAGGCGATGGCGGATGACCCCGCAGGGCATTCGCCTTCACCGCGATTTCATTCAGCCCGACATTGACCGCCGCGCCCTTGATCGTGTGCAGAACACGGTCGATCTTTTCCGGATCCGGCTTCTGCACAGCCTGGTTGAGATCAACCATGAGGGACGTCGCGTCGTCGAAGAACGACTCGACCAGTTCCTGGAAAACTTCCTCGCCGAGCGCGTCCACCAGTTCGGCATGGCGCGCCTCATCAAGGCCCTCGATGCCGAGGCCCGGCAGAGCCGGAAGCGGCATGACGTCGCTCAGGTCCGGCTGCGGAAGGCCTGGGACTTCTTCGCTGATGTCGGCCGCGGCCGAAAGCGTGGTTTCGTCGACTGGGTTTGTTGCGTCGGCAATCATCTTGCGCAATCTTTCCAGGGTTACCGGTTTGGATTCGAAGCCGGACATGCCGGCATCCAGGCAGCGACGACGGTCGTCATCCGAAGCATTGGCGGTCATTGCGATGATCGGCGTTTCGGCAGACGGACCGCGTTCGGCAATGATCCGGCGCGTCGCCTCGATGCCGTCCATCACCGGCATCTGCATGTCCATCAGCACGAGGTCGAACTTCTGCTGGCGGGCAATGACCACGGCTTCCGTGCCGTCATTGGCAATTTCCACATCCTGGCCGAGCCTTGCAAGAAAGCGCGTGGCGACGATCTGATTGACCCGATTGTCTTCCACCAGCAGGATTTTCAGCCGTGGCAGATCCTCTTCGCTGTCGCGCGCGGCCGTCAGTTTCTTGATGTCTTCGCGGCTGACCGGGACGACCGCCAATTCGAACCAGAAAATGCTGCCGACGCCGACGGTGCTGCTCATGCCGAGTTCACCGCCCAGCTTTTCGACAATCTGCTTGCAGATGGTCAGACCAAGTCCGGTGCCGCCGTAACGACGGCTGATCGAGGCATCGACCTGCGAGAAGGGCTTGAACAGCTTGTCGAGGCCGGCCTCATCGATGCCGATACCGGTGTCTTCGACCTCGAAGCGGATCATCAGCTTGCCCTCGCGATAAAACTCGCGCAGGCGCAGCGTGACCGTGCCGTCATGGGTAAACTTCGCCGCATTGGACAGGAGGTTGAGCAGGACCTGGCGCAAACGGGTCGGATCGGTCCTGACGAACAGGCTATTCAGCGATTCCGGCAGGTCGAGGATGACTGTGTTCTTGTGATCTTCGGCACGGCCACGGATGATGCTGACGGTGCTTTCGGCGAGACCACAGACATCGAATGCCCGCTGCTCAAGCTCAAGCTTGCCATGCTCGATCTTGGAGAAGTCGAGGATCTCGTTGATCACCTCGAGCAGCGCTTCGCCGGAAGAGCGAATGGTCTTGACGCTATAGAGCGTGTCTTCGGGCAGTTCAGACAGCTCCAGCAATTCCGACATGCCGAGGATGGCATTGAGGGGAGTGCGGATTTCATGGCCCATGGTCGCCATGAACTGCGACTTCGCCCGGTTTCCGGCATCGGCCGCTTCATAGGCCTCCGACAACTGGCTCGCCATGACCTCCAGATCGCGGCTGGTTTCGCGGACCGATCTCAGCTGGCGGTTGAGCGTGACAACAAGGAAGACGACGGACGCCATCAGCAGCCCGAGCATCACGAAGGAAGTCCGCTCCAGGCCGAGGATCAGGTTGCGGCTATCGGCACGCTCATGGCTGAGGCGGGCATTGGTGTGGATCAACAGATCTTGCGACGTCAGAGCCAGAGAGGCCAGAGCCGTATCGAGCTCATCAAGCTCTGCAGCGGTGGGCAAGCGCCCGGCAGCATAGCGATCGAACAACGGCTGCAGGGCACGGACGGCAGAAGCCATGCCGTCAATCAGGCCGCGGATCTGCTGATCGTCGGCAAAATAACTGCCGAACTTGGCCTCCTCGACGACATCCACGCGCGAATACAAAATGTCATAGCGCAGGGCGAGTTCTTCCTGGAGCTTTTCGGTGGCAGGCTGACGGCGAAGTTCGGCCAGACTGACGTCCAGCGTCCTGACCTCGCGGTCCAGTTGATAAACCGACCACAAGGCGTTTTCACGCACCCCGTCTTCCATGATCCGGTATTGGCGGGCGATATCGACAAACAGCAGAACCAGGACAAAGAGGAGCACAGCGCACAGGATCTGCAGGATCAGGGCAACGCTGCCCTCCCCCGCTGTCTGCCTGACTGTTGCCCGCTGGTCCATCACTTGGAGACCTCGATTTCCTTGATCTGCCAGACCGAACGCGAAAAGTATTTTTCGTTGTACAGGCCCGGATCAAGGTCAAAAGGATAGACCAGCATCACTGGACCCTTTTCACGCACCGACATGCGCTGTCCATCCTGATGGGTCGCAAGGATGGTAGCGATATCCGCGTCGACCATCGGAATCTCTGCAGAATAATCATTCAGGGCGCGCACGGTGAGTGTTTTCCCGGACGCACCGGCTTCCCGGAGCACTGCACGCAGAAGCGGCCCCTCGAACGTCACCTTGCCTGTCGTCCACGGGGTTTCCACGATCGCCTGGCGGCTCTCGAGCTTTTCCAGCATCGCGATATCGAAAGCAGCGGTATCGCCGACATTGGTGTTGGCTACAGCGCCTTTGACGGTCAAGACGACCAGGCCGGTGGGCGCTTCCAGCGCGAATGCGGAAACACCCGACATGGCTGCAGCCAGCAATGCGATCAGAATGCGCTTCATGGCTCTTTCCTCAGGCCCGAACTCGGCTCACGCCGATTTCGAGAGTTCTGTATTGGCGCCAAGATGGTCGGCAAGGAGCTGGCGGAAAGCCACGGCTTCCACGGGCTTGGTCAGGAAGTCCGTCACACCGCTGGCCTCGGCGCTTTCGCGCAGGCGCGGCTCGGTATCGGCCGTCACCATGATCACGGGCACATCGGCATAACGATCCATCAGGCGAACTGCCTTGACGAACTGCAGACCGGAGAGACCCGGCAGCATGTGATCGACGATCAGCATGGAAAAGGCATGGCTGTGGCAGAGGGCCAGGGCGGATGCGCCATCCGGTTCGACGCGGATTTCCTCGTCGGTCACCTTCTTCGCCAGATGCTTGAGGATCATCGCATTGGTCGGGTTGTCTTCAACGATCAGAATTGTCATTTCACACTCCCCTTTCCGACACCGATCCAAAGCGAGCCATCCCGTTGGCTGTTACCGCCACGACATGGGTGTCAGCGTTAATCTTTCATGGAGGAGTTGTATCAAGAGGAGGCTGAAATTCGCTGAAGCAAATAGATACAATTTTAGCGACTGGCGATTTAATTAGAACTTAAGGATTTACAAACATGCAAACCCATCAAGCCTTTGTAATATCTAGAAAATATCCAGCTTCAGATCTGCCAGGCGGCTTCGCTGCAACACCAGCCGACCATTGGGAAGATCGTTTCCGCCGACCTTCGCGGCGATTTCGTCGGGCGTCATGCCGAAACTTTGCCAGCGCTCGACCAGCCGCCGCTCCAATTCGTTAACGGGTGGCGACACCATGACGGTGAAATCGAACAGCGGCGCGAGCAGGCTCCAAGGCTTGTCATCCAGCAGGAGATAGTTGCCCTCAGCCAGGATGATGCGGTCTTCCGTCGAAATACAGCGGGCGGCGGCAATGGCCAGTTCCCGGCTGCGGTCAAAGACCGGAACGAGAACCTCGCCGCCGGCGCGCACCGCACGCAGGATATCGCCAAGGCCGCGGACATCGAAGGTTTCGGGCGCACCTTTCCGCGGCAGCAGGCCACGTTCTTCCAGAATGCCGTTGTCGAGGTGAAAGCCGTCCATCGGCAGGATGGTTGCAGCGTGACCGCGGGCAAGAAGCGTTTCGTTGAGGCGGTCCGCGAGCGTCGATTTTCCGGCACCGGGCGGGCCGGCAATGGCGACGATGAAACGGGCGCTGGACTGCGCCCGCTTCTCGATTTCAGCAACCAGGGTTTCCAGTTGCAGGCTCATGCAGCAAGGCCTGTCTCCGGGGCCTCGCGAGCACCGGTCATGAAGGCAACCGCATCCGACATGGTGTAGTCCTTCGGATTGATCACACACAGGCGCTTGCCGAGACGATGGACATGAATGCGGTCAGCCACTTCGAACACATGCGGCATATTGTGCGAAATCAGGACGATCGGCATGCCACGCGAGCGCACATCGAGGATCAGTTCCAGAACTTTGCGGCTCTCCTTGACACCCAACGCAGCCGTCGGTTCATCGAGAATGATGACCTTGGAGCCGAAGGCAGCCGCGCGCGCAACGGCAACGCCCTGGCGCTGGCCACCCGAAAGGGTCTCCACCGCCTGGTTGATATTCTGGATCGTCATCAGGCCGAGCTCCGACAGCTTGTCGCGGGCGATCTTTTCCATCGCGGCGCGGTCGAGCGAACGGAAGACCGAACCCAGGATGCCCGGTTTGCGGATCTCGCGACCGAGAAACATGTTGTCGGCAATCGAAAGTGCGGGCGACAAGGCGAGGTTCTGGTAGACCGTCTCGATGCCGGCCTTGCGGGCCTCGATCGGCGACCGGAACTGCACCGGCACTCCATCGAGACGGATTTCTCCATCATCGGGGATGACCGCACCGGATATCGCCTTGATCAGCGAGGATTTGCCGGCACCGTTGTCGCCGATAACGGCAAGGATTTCGCCCGGATAGAGGTCGAAATCGGCATTGTCGAGCGCGGTGACGCGACCATAACGCTTCACAAGTCCGCGGGCGGTGAGAATGGGTTCCGGGGTCATCAGCCTGCTACCTTTCTGATCCACTGGTCGATTGCAACGGCGGAGATAATCAGGACGCCGATCAGGAGATAGGTCCATTGCGGGTCGGTGCCGATCAGGCGCAAACCGAGTTGGAAGACGCCGACGATCAATGCGCCGAACAGCATTCCGAGGATGGATCCACGCCCGCCGAACAGCGAGATACCGCCGATCACCACGGCTGTGATGGATTCGATATTGGCGAACTGACCCGCCGTCGGCGAGACCGAGCCGATGCGGCCGATCAGGGCCCAGCCGGCGAGCGCGCAAATCAGGCCGGACAAGGTGTAGACCGAAATCAGCATCCGCTTGACATTCACGCCCGCAAGTTCTGCCGCTTCCGGATCGTCGCCGACCGCGTAGACATGGCGTCCCCAGGCTGTGTAATTGAGGACATACCAGAGCAGGGCGACGAGCAGCACCATGGCTATGACGCCGTAGGTTAGAACTGCGCCGCCCATGCGGACGTTCTCGCCGAAGAATTTCAGGATCGGCGCATTGGCCTCGATATCCTGGGCACGGATCGTCTCATTGGCCGAGTACAGGAAATTGGTCGCCAGCACGATCTGCCACATGCCGAGCGTGACGATGAAGGGCGGCAGCTTCATGCGTGCCACAAGTACGCCATTGATGAAGCCGCAGGCGGCACCGACAGCAAAACCGCAGAGCACGGCAAGCGAAGGTGGAAGACCGTAGCGGAAGGCGAACTGGCCCATGACCACCGAGGACAGGACCATGATCGCGCCGACCGAGAGATCGATGCCGGCAGTCAGGATGACCAGCGTCTGGGCAGCGCCGACAATGCCGACGATCGCGACCTGCTGCAGGATCAGCGTCAGGGTGAAGGCGGAGAAGAACTTGCCGCCGAGAATGGTGCCAAAGGCCGCAAGCGACAGGACCAGAACGATCAAGGCAACGGCCGCAGGGCTGGAATGCAGGAAGTGCTGGAAATGCTCCAGAACGCTTCGCTCCTCGCGCTCGAAAGAGGCGATCTGGGTCGAACTCTGGGTCAGGACCTTTTCGAAGTCCTGCGCAGTCCGTGTTTCGGGATTGGCCGGCTGCATGGGTATCCTCCCTGCCGTTGTGGAATTCTCTCTACACGAAGGACACGCCCGGCCTATTGCCAGCTAGTTGGGCCGCCGCCTGGGTGGGGGCTCAGTGTGGGCCGGGCGCTTCGCACCTTGCCTGACGGGATTTCTCCCGCCAGGGCTTGGCTGTCAGACTAGGCTAAGAATCAACCCCAGCACTTGTCCAGACCGGCCTTGGTGTCGATCGACTCGACGCCGGCAGCCGGCTTGTCGGTGACGAGCGCCACGCCGGTGTCGAAGAAGTTCTTGCCTTCGGTGGCCGCCGGCTTTTCACCGCTATCGGCAAACTTCTTGATCGCTTCGATGCCGAGCGATGCCATCAGCAGCGGATACTGCTGCGATGTGGCACCGATGACGCCTTCGGCAACGTTCTTGACGCCCGGGCAACCACCATCGACGGAGACGATCAGAACGTCGCCTTCCTTGCCGACGGCCTTCAGCGCTTCATAGGCGCCGGCGGCTGCCGGTTCGTTGATGGTGTGCACGACGTTGATGGACGGATCCTTCTGCAGAAGGTTTTCCATGGCGGTGCGGCCGCCTTCTTCATTGCCGTTGGTGATGTCGTGGCCAACGATGCGCGGATCGGTTTCGTCACCGATCTTGTTGATGTCGACGACATCGATGCCGAAGCCCTTCATGAAGCCCTGGTTGCGCAGGACGTCGACCGACGGCTGGGACGGGGTCAGGTTGAGGAAGGCGATACGCGCATCCTTGGCAGCGTCGCCGAGGGTTGCTGCCGCCCACTTGCCGATCAGTTCGCCGGCGAGAAGATTGTCAGTTGCAAAGGTCATGTCGGCCGAATCGATCGGCTCCAGCGGCGTGTCGAGTGCGATGACGAGCAGGCCGGCGTCGCGTGCCTTCTGGACGGCCGGAACGATGCCCTTGGTGTCCGATGCGGTCAGCAGAATACCCTTGGCGCCGTCAGCGATGCAGGTTTCGATGGCAGCGACCTGGCTTTCCGAGTCACCATCGACCTTGCCGGCATAGGCCTTCAAGGTGACGCCGAGTTCGGTCGCCTTTGCTGTCGCGCCTTCCTTCATCTTGACGAAAAAGGGGTTGGTGTCGGTCTTGGTGATCAGGCATGCCGATACATCTGCGGCCTGTACCGGCACGGCGAAGACAACGCCGAGAGCCAGGGTCGACAGGGCAGCGGTAAGCAGTGATTTCTT
Source organism: Rhizobium sp. 18065 (assembly GCF_902706095.1). Taxonomy (GTDB): domain Bacteria; phylum Pseudomonadota; class Alphaproteobacteria; order Rhizobiales; family Rhizobiaceae; genus Allorhizobium. Next base: position 419,630 of record NZ_CACSJP010000001.1, on the reverse strand, counting down.
CATAATTTCCTCCCGAAAGTGTTCAGCCAGCTCCTCTGGCCGTCGCATGTCGGCCGGGCCGATCAAAACCAGCCCGGTTCGGCGCCACCCGGCACCGCTCCTCCACGCCGCTATTTAGAACATCAGAACATTTTCGCTGTCAATAAATAAATCCAATTGAATTATTAAATCGCTGTGACATTCTGCTAAGGCTCCCTTACGACGGAGCGGTCGGGAGGAGCGACCTCAAGTGTCACAGAATGATCAAGCACAGCTGGCGGAACAAACGCCCAGGGTCAGTGCCGGCGGCGGCTCGAACCAGGTGCGCGTGCGCGCCTATAACGAGCGGCTGGTGCTTTCGCTGGTCCGGCAGAACCGGGGCTATTCGAAGGCGGACATCGCCCGGATGACCGGATTGTCTGCGCAGACTGTGTCGGTGATCATGCGCTCGCTGGAAAACGACAAACTGCTTCTGCGCGGCGAACCGGTGCGTGGCCGCGTGGGGCAACCCTCCATCCCGATGTATCTCAATCCGGAAGCGGTCTTTTCCTTCGGGGTGAAGATCGGCAGACGCAGCGCGGACCTGGTGCTGATGGATTTCGTCGGGCAGATCCGGATGCAGACGCACCGGACCTATCGCTATCCGCATCCCGACCATCTCCTGCCCTTCATTTGCGAAGGCATTGCAGAGATGGAAGCGCAGATGAGCGAAGAGCACCAGGCGCGCATTGCCGGCATCGGCATCGCAGCACCCTTCGAGCTGTGGAACTGGGCGGAAGAGGTTGGCGCACCGGATGGTGCAATGGAGATCTGGCGCACGGTCGACCTGCAGGCCGAGGTGGCGAGCCGGATGAGCCACCCGGTCTATCTGCGCAACGACGCGACCAGTGCCTGCGGGGCGGAGCTTGTGTTCGGTGCCGGCTCCCAGCACCCGGACTTCGTCTACTTCTACATCGGTTCCTTCATCGGCGGCGGCATCGTGGTCAATTCCTCGCTGTTTGTCGGGCGAACCGGAACAGCCGGCGCAATCGGCCCCCTGCCTGTACGCGACAAGCATGGACAAACGCGGCAGTTGCTCGACATCGCCTCGATATTCGTGCTGGAAAACCTGCTGCGCGAGCGCGGGATCGATCCGCAGCCGCTCTGGTATGCGGCCGAAGAGTGGATCGATTTCGGCGAACCGCTGGAAATCTGGATCCAGGATACGGCCTCAGCCCTTGCGCAGGCCGTCATCGCCGCCGTCTCGATCATCGACTTTTCCGCCGCCATCATCGACGGTGGCTTCCCCGACTGGGTGCGCAGCCGACTGGTGACGGCGACCGTCGAAGCGGTCAATCGCCTCGACCTGCAGGGCGTCGTCATTCCGGAGATCATCGAAGGCGCCGTCGGCGCCCAGGCGCGCGCCATCGGCGGTGCCAGCCTGCCGATCTTCGCCCGCTACCTCATCGACCAAACCGTATTGTTCAAGGAAATAGAAAATGCTGAAGGGAATTGATCCGCTTCTGAGTCCCGAACTCCTGGCGACACTGCGCGCCATGGGCCATGGCGACGAGATTGCCATTGTCGACGGCAACTATCCGGCACTGGAACATGCGCGCCGGCTGGTGCGGCTCGACGGCCATCGGCTCGTCCCGGTTCTGAATGCGGTTCTGAGCGTCATGCCGATCGACGATTTCGTGCCGGAAGCCATTTTCCGCTCGACCGTCGGGGGCAAGCCGGCGCAGGTCGACCCGGTGCATCAGGAAATCATCGACTGCTGCGCCCGCCACGAACCCACGGTCGCCGTCACATCCCTGCTTGGAAGCGACTTCTACGACCGCGTGAAGGCGGCTCACACCATCATCCAGACCGGCGAGCCGCGGCTTTATGCCAATGTCATTCTGCGCAAGGGCGTGATCTATCCCTGATCGATGCCCGAGGCTTACCCCTCGAGCGCCCGGGAGATGCGCTTCGACAGTTCGACCGGGTTCTTCAGTACGATTGCACGGCTGGTGCGCTCGACAAGCTGTTCGCGCGCAAGCCGCGACATTTCCCGCGACACGGTTTCGCGGCTGGCGCCGATATGCTCCGCCAGTTCGGCGTGGACCAGCGGCGGCGAGATGATGCGCTCACGCCCGCCGTCAGCGCGAAGGCGCGACAGTCGCAGAAGCGTGTTGTAGAGGCGATGCTTGGTATCGAGGAACGACAGTTCCGACAGGCGCTCGTTCATCGCGCGGACGCGCTTCGACAGCAGCTGCAGCAGCGACAGGGCAACATCCGGGCGCTGCCTCAGGATGTCATGGAACACCGCATAAGGGATGACCGTCACAAGCGCCTCGCTGACGGCCATCAGGCTTGCCGAACGGCTCAGGTTGTCGATAGCCGCCAGTTCGCCGAGAATATCGCCGCGCTTGAAGGTGCCGAGGATTGCTTCCTTGCCCACTGAAAAGCGAAGAACCGCCCGGACTTCGCCCGTCTGGACGATGAAGACATCCTTTGACGCATCTTCAAAATCGACGAGGCTTTCGCCGGCACAGAGAGCACGCGTATGACAGCGGGACAGCCAATCCCTGTCCTCTTCAAGAGTTAATCCGGAAAACACCGCGCTTCCCCGAAGTGTCGAAGGCATCGCCGGAAACGGCAGCAGGCTTGATCCTATCGCAATTAGTTCTTTCATTTAGAAATTACTTGCCAATCTGAGATTTACACATATGAATCCTACATATTCGGTGGCATCGGCAGATAGCAAGATGGGGAAAAACAAGACCCTTACGATTGGCCTACCAACTTGCATTGCAGTTTAACGAAATCTGCAATGCCATGGTGATCTGCCTCTCTCCTGCCGGATCCCTGCCTCAGCCGATCGAACCGGATGACGGTCCCCAGACGTCGGTCAGCGCAAAGCCATGCTCGAACGGATCGAACGGATCGAGCGCAACCTGATGCAGGCCAAAGGTGAAGCCGCGGCCGCTGATCGTCGGGATGACCGCCGGGCGGCCAGCTACTTCGGTGACGCCGGAAAGGCCAACTTCGAACTCCGAGCCGATGATCGAGCGCGACAGCATGACATCGCCCACCTTGGCACGGCCGCGGGCATACAACGTTGCCAGGTTGGCCGAATTGCCGGTGCCGCAGGGCGAACGATCCACCCGGCCCGGCCACATGGTCGTGCAGGTGCGCACGGCGCCATCGGGATCGACATCTCGGAACATGACATAGGCGACGCCGGAAATGGCCGGGATCTCCGGATGCACAACAGGGATGTGCCGATTGATTTCCTGCTTCAGGATCATGCCTGCCTCGACCAGCGCACGGGCATTGGCCTTTTCGATGGTGAGGCCGACCTGGCCGACATCGACCAGTGCGTAGAAGATGCCGCCATAGCTCAGATCAAAGGTGATCCGGCCCCAATGCTCCGTCTCCAGCGCGACGTCGAGTTCGTGGACAAAAGAGGGGACCATGGTGAGCTTGACGCGCTCGCAGCGGCCGTCACGGCATGTGGCCGTGGCCTTGACGAGGCCGGCTGCCGTTTCCAGCATGACAATGGTTTCCGGCTCCTGCATCTCGACGATGCCAGCCTCCAGCAGTGCCGTGGTGACGCAGATCGAGTTCGAACCGGAACTGGCATGCGCCTGGTCCGGCTGCAAGATGACAAAGGCGGCATCGGCGGCAGGATTTTTCGGAGGCAGGAGCAAATTGACCGAGCCGATCGGCGCACCGCGCGGCTCCAGCACCAGCATCCGGCGCAACTCCTCACCCTTGGGATCGGTATTCAGCCAGGCCAACTGGTCAGCCACGGTGTCACCCGGGATCTTCGGCACGCCACCGATCGCGACCTTACCGATCTCGCCCTCGGCGTGAACGTCGAGCAGCTGTATCGTCCGCTTCCATCTCATCTGCAATTTCCCCGTATCGAAGCGGCATAGCCCAAGCCCGCCGCACGCTGCCGAATGTATTGGCAGCCCAAACCGTCACGCTTTGCAGTCGTCAAGCCTTTCACGCCTTCAGGCGCGGCGAGTCTCGCACTGCAACGTTCCCACTATCTGATATATTAGATGGGGAGATCAGACCATGACAATTTTTGACCTATCAACGGGGCCAGGATCGATGGCGAGAAGCATCAAAAAACGCCTGGGCAAGCGGTGTTGACCATGGGTTGAGCGCAGCTCGACTGGCGTCAAATGCCGCCGGGAAGGCAGCCATCGGATCAAATCTCGACACACGCTCAAGCATCTTTTCCGGTTGGAAAAGACGAATTGCAACGTTTTTATTTTGAAGGAAATTGTAGCTCTATCAATCTGATAGAGAGTGGCGCACCCGAAGAGATTCGAACTCCTGACCCCCAGATTCGTAGTCTGGTGCTCTATCCAGCTGAGCTACGGGTGCATGCCTCACCGACTGTTCGTCGGCGTGTGGCGATCCTCTAAAGCGGACTGCGGAGGATTGCAAGCGCCTTTGCGAAAAAAGAGTCATTTTGCCGTCACGAAAGGAAAACGTCGGCTTCAGGCGCGGGCGCGCCAATCGTTCAGGGACACTGGCCTGTCAGGGATCTCGACGCGAAACAGTGTTCCCGGACCCGGTTTCTCCACCAGTGCGATTGTTCCGCCATGGGCAATTACCAGCTCGCGGGCAATGGCAAGGCCGAGCCCTGTCCCACCCGACCGCGCCGAGCCGCGAAAGGCGGCAAAGAGGTTCTCGCGCGCCTTTCTCGGCATACCCGGCCCCGTGTCGTCGACGGTGATGGACACCACGGCCCCCATGCGCTGGGCAGAGACAGTGATTCGGCGGGGATAGTCCGGATCTTCCGGAACATAGGTTGCAAGCGCCTGGAATGCATTGCGGCAGATATTGTGGATGACGCGGAACAGTTGCTCGCTGTCGGCATCGACCTCGATATCGGGTGCGATGGCTTCGACGAACTCGATGCCACTGTCTGGTCCGATGTTGAGAAGATCACGAACCTCCTGACACAGGTCGGCGAGGCGGAAGAGGCGCCGGCGCGGATCGGCCTCCGATGTCTGGCCATAGGACAGAACTTCGTTGGTGTAGCCAACGGCGCGATCAATGGTGCGCAGAAGCTTCGGTGCGAAACTCTTGACCAGCGGGTCCTCGACATCGACCAGACGGTCGGACATCAGCTGGGCCGACGCCAGGATATTGCGCATGTCGTGATTGATCTTCGATACGGCGAGCCCCAGATCGGCGAGGTTCTTCTGCTGTTTCAGGGTCTTTTGCAGCTGGCCCTGCATGCGGGCAAGGTGGCGGCCGGCAACCGCGATCTCATCATTGCCGTCGCCGGCAAACCAGACGCGCGTCGGATCCTCCGGATTTTCGGCGAAAGACTGCATGTTGCTGGTCAGACGGCGGACCGGCACGATCATCATGCGATTGATTGCCAGATACATAAGAATCGCGGTGATCACCGAAATGAACAGCGAGACGATCAGGATGTTGTGCGCATAGGCGAGCATCGCCTTGCGCAGCGCCTTTTCCTCCATCACCAGCTCGATGACCATGTCGCTTTCGCCGACCGGACCGTAGACACGCAGCAACCGATCGCCGCCGAGCAGCAGCGTATAGAAGGCATCGCGAATCGACTGCAGTTCGCCGTAATTGGCAAGATCGAACTGTGCGTCGACTTCCTTGGGCATTTCGGTCACGGCCAACAGCCGCGACGTCCCGTCCTTGCGCAGGACGATCGCCTTGGTGCCCGTGGTCATCAGCGTGTCGTCCTGAACCTGCCGTGGCAATTCAAGCGGCTGGAGGCCATCAATGACCACGCCGGCGGCAGCCGCCGTATTCAACCTGTCCTGCAGCCATCGCAGCCGCATGGTGGCGACGGAGGGGGCAAAAATCAGGATTTCCGCAAGCATGACGAAGGCGATGGTGAGCCAGAGCAGCTTGCCCGACAGACCTCGAATGCGGCGCGGCATGGGATAGACCTCGCCAAGGTCGGACTGCGTTTCGCTGTCCTGCCGATCAAGCATCCCAATCATCTCCTGTCGCACGCCAGTTCAGCGCCGTCGGGCTTACCCGCCCTGATCTAGGCCATTTTAGTGCAACGCGAAAGACTTGGCCATGAACAAAGGCCATAGAGATTTCCGCGGCAGATCCTTTGCGTTGCTGATTTCCGGCCTCACCGCGCGCCCGATTGACTCTCCGGCCCTTCGACACTATAAGCCGCGCACGTTCGGAAACCCGCCCCGGCGGCGGTTAGCCGTGCGATAGCACCAACGCTTTTGCAGAAATGCAAAATCCAAGAAGGGCCGCACACCGCGGTATTAAATAAATGAAGCGTACTTACCAGCCTTCCAAGCTTGTTCGCAAGCGCCGCCACGGTTTCCGTGCGCGTATGGCCACCACAGGCGGCCGCAAAGTTCTGAACGCTCGCCGCGGTCGCGGTCGCGCCAAGCTGTCGGCCTAACGGCCGGATGCCCGACGAGATGACGGGCTCATGACAGACACAGAACAGAAGAACACTGTCGGGCGGCTGAAAAGCCGCCCCCAGTTCCTCGCCGTCAGAAACGGCGAGAAGCGCAAGGGTCGCCTGATCCTTCTCGAGGTTCTCGACCGAAAAGACAGCGCACCGGCCCGGGTCGGCTTCACCGTTACCAAGAAACATGGCAATGCAGTCGAACGCAATCGCATGCGCCGCAGGCTAAAAGAGGCCGTGCGACTGAATGCAGCGTTTGCAATGCGGCCGGGACACGACTATGTCATTGTCGCCCGGCGCGAGGTGCTGAACGCACCGTTTGATCAGCTCGCAGAGCAACTGACCCATCGCGTAGCCAACAGCCAGACGACTAACCTACGGTCTCAGAAGGCCGGTTCCAGGAAAGAATGATGCAAAACAACCGCAATTATTTTGTCGCGATTGCCTTATCCGTAGTGATCGTGCTTGCCTGGCAGTTCTTCTACATGAACCCCCGGATCGAGGCGCAGCGCCAGGCCGAGGAAGTGCGTATTGCCGCTGAGCAAAGCCAGGCCGCAACACAATCGCCAGCGACGACGACGGCTGCCGGCTCGGTCAACGGCGCCCTGCCCGCAGGTGCTGCCCCGGTCTCGCCAGAAGCCAGCCGGGAAGCCGCGATTGCCAAGTCCGCACGCGTTGCCATCGATACGCAGGACCTGATCGGCTCGATCAACCTGACCGGCGCCCGCCTCGACGACCTGCGCCTGAAGCAGTATCACGAGACCGTCGACAACAGCAGCCCGATCGTCACGCTGCTCAGCCCGGCTGAGACGGCAGACGCCTATTTTGCCGAACTCGGCTATATCGCCGGTGAAAATGCCGGCAGCGCACCTGGACCGACCACCGTCTGGACCGCGCCTGAAGGTGCGAAGCTGACCCAGGCGACGCCGGTCACGCTTACCTATACCAACGAAGCCGGCCTGACCTTCACCCGGACGATCTCGGTCGATGAACATTACATGTTCACGATCGAAGACACCGTTGCCAATGCGGGTACGACGGCCGCGAGCGTGGCGCCCTATGGCCGCCTGACCCGTTACAACAAGCCGACCACGCCTTCGGTCTTCGTTCTGCATGAGGGCTTCCTCGGCGTTCTTGGCGCTGACGGCAGCCTCTCGGAGCACAAGTACAAAGATATCGAAGAGGAAGCCGTCACCAATGCAAAGGCGACCGGCGGCTGGCTCGGCATCACCGACAAGTACTGGGCGTCTTCGCTGATCCCGGCGCAGTCCATCCCTTATGAATCGCGTTTCTCGCACTTCACCGACGGTCAGCCGCGCTTCCAGGCCGATTACAAGGGCGATGCAGTCAGCGTGCCGCCGGGCCAGAGCACGACCGTCAAGCAGATGGTCTTTGCCGGCGCCAAGCAGGTCCCGGTCATCGAAAGCTACGAGCAGAACCTCAACATTCCGAAGTTCAACCTGCTGATCGACTGGGGATGGTTCTACTTCATCACCAAGCCGATGTTCAAACTGATGGACTTCTTCTACCGTCATGTCGGCAATTTCGGCGTGGCCATCCTGCTGACGACCATCGTCGTCAAGCTGCTGTTCTTCCCGCTGGCCAACAAGCAGTATGCGTCGATGGCCAATATGAAGCGCGTGCAGCCCAAGCTCGAAGAGCTCAAGGTCAAGCATGCCGATGACAAGATGGCGCTGCAGCAGGCGATGATGCAGCTCTACAAGACCGAGAAGATCAACCCGGTTGCGGGCTGCTGGCCCGTGCTGCTGCAAATCCCGGTCTTCTTCGCGCTCTACAAGGTCATCTACGTCACGATCGAGATGCGCCATGCACCGTTCTTCGGCTGGATCCAGGATCTGTCCGCGCCGGACCCGACGAGCTTCGTCAACCTGTTCGGCCTGCTGCCTTTCGAGGCACCGACCTTCCTGCATCTCGGTGTCTGGCCGATCATCATGGGCGTGACCATGTGGGCACAGATGCGGATGAACCCGACGCCTCCGGATCCGACCCAGGCGATGCTGTTCAACTGGATGCCGCTGATCTTCACCTTCATGCTCGGCAGCTTCCCGGCCGGTCTGGTGATCTACTGGGCATGGAACAACACGCTTTCGGTCCTGCAGCAGTCGATCATCATGAAGCGCCACGGCGTCGAGATCGAATTGTTCAAGACCGTCCGGAATGTGTTTCGGCGAAAGCCTGCCGAAACCAAATAATCGAAGAAAGCCCCGGCAACACCGGGGCTTTCTTTTGTGACCGTCACCCTGTGAGCCCCCGATGACGACCTCAAGCTCTTCGCCGCTTTCCGCCGCTCGCCCTTGGCTCGGCATTGCCCTGGTGCTGGGCTCTGCCACCGCATGGAGCTATGGCGGTGCGATCCAGCGCTTAATCGGCATGACCGACAGTTGGGCAATCGTTTTCTGGCGCTGCCTGTTCGGTGGCCTGTTCCTGCTGAGCTTCATGCTGATCCGCGACAAGGTTGCGGGAACGGTAAAGCTCTTCCAGGCGATGGGATGGCCGGGACTGATGATCGCCACCGGCTTTGCGGCCGTGTCGACCTGCTTCGTGCTGGCCGTCAGCATGACGCCGGTTGCCAATGTCGTGCTGTTCATGGCGGCCATTCCGCTGTTTGCAGCCCTGCTCGCGCGGGTGCTGCTCGGCGAACCCATCACCACGATCACCTGGGGTGCGATCGGCGCCGTGATTGTCGGCGTGGCGATCATGGTATCGGCATCGATCGGCGAAGGTGGCTCCCTGCTCGGTCTTGGCCTTGCGGCATCCATCCCGGTGATTTTCGCCTGTATGACGGTGCTGACGCGGCGTCATCCGGGAATTCGCATGACGCCAGCTGCTTGTCTGGGCTGTTTCGTCGCCTCGGTCATTGCCGCGCCGCAGGTCGGTGGCTTTGCCGTGAGTGTGACGGATCTGGCGCTGCTGTTTGCCTTCGGTGCTCTCAACCTCGGCCTGGGCATGGCGATGTATGTGACCGGCGCCCGGATGATCCCGTCCGCACTGGCGGCTCTTCTCGGCACGGCGGAGATGATCCTCGCTCCGGTGTGGATGGTTCTGCTGCACAATGAAGTGCCGTCTGCGCGGACGATGATCGGCGGAAGCATCGTGCTTGCGGCCCTTTTCACCTATCTAATCGGCCATATGCGCCGCGAACCGGGGCCGCGCGTGCCCACGGCGTCTTGACTTTGCCGGTCAAAACCCGGATTTCACAGGGCATACGAAAGGCGATCCCATGACAAACAACAATCAAAAGGCCGATCAGCCTCTGTTCGGCCGCCCGTGGATCTTCATCCGTGGCGTTCCGGCAATGAAGTTCCTCCCGCCGGAAGGCCCGCTGGAAGTGGCGTTTGCCGGCCGCTCGAATGTCGGCAAGTCATCGCTGATCAACGCGCTGGTGGGACAGAAGGCACTGGCACGCACGTCCAACACCCCCGGCCGCACCCAGGAACTGAACTATTTCGTGCCGGACGGTTATTCAGGCGCTGCAGACGACATGCCGCCGATGGCCTTGGTCGACATGCCGGGCTATGGCTATGCACAGGCGCCGAAGGAACAGGTGGATGCCTGGACCAAGCTGGTCTTCGACTATCTTCGCGGCCGCGCGACGCTGAAGCGCGTCTATGTGCTGATCGATTCACGGCATGGCATCAAGAAGAACGACGACGAGGTGCTGTCGCTGCTCGACAAGGCGGCGATATCCTATCAGATCGTTCTGACCAAGACGGACAAGATCAAGGAAGTCGGTGTTCCGCGCCTGATTGCCGAGACGCTCGAGAAGATCAAGAAACATCCGGCTGCATTTCCCGAAGTGCTGTCGACTTCGTCGGAAAAAGGCAACGGTCTCGACATATTGCGCGCGGCAATCGCCGAGACCGTCGGCCGGAAATCCTGACGCGAGGATCCCGACAGAACTTTTTCAAGGGGCCAGCGATGGCCCCTTTCCTGTTTACATCTTCGGCAGGATGACCGCGTCAACGACGTGGATGACACCATTCGACTGCTTGACGTCGGCAATGGTCACGGTCGCCACGCCGCCGTTTTCATCGGTGAGCGTGATCTTGCCGTCAGCCGCCTTGGCCTTCAGCACGCAGCCACCAACCGTCTTGACGTCATGTGTGCCGCCATCATCGGCAATCATCTTGCCGATGGCGTCCGACATGGCAGTGGCTGCCACGACATGGCAGGTCAGAACCTTGGTGAGCTGCGCCTTGTTCTCCGGCTTCAGAAGTGTGTCGACCGTGCCGGCCGGCAGCTTTGCGAAGGCTTCGTTGGTCGGTGCAAAAACGGTGAACGGACCGGCGCCCGACAGTGTCTCGACAAGGCCTGCCGCCTTGACGGCAGCGACGAGCGTGGTGTGATCCTTGGAATTGACGGCATTCTCGACGATGTTCTTGTCTTCAAACATGGCAGCACCGCCAACCATCGGGTTGGCTGCATAGGCGGCAGTTGCGCCGGTCAGCAGGACGGCGGTGATGGCGATCGAGCGAAGCGTGGTCTTGAACATTTCGGTTTCCTCTATCCTGGTGTTCTCGATCCGGGCGGCTATTGCCGCCGGATGGCGTTGTTCTTCCCTCTTGGGGAACACAACAAGGGACGGAGGGGGGCTGGTCTGAGTTTCAACGAATTTGAAAAAAATCTTGTTGCTGACGTCAAGCCATTCAATAGGCGCGCATTTTTATCTCAGCGGAGAATCTCGCCGGCAGCCACGATCGGGCCGGTTGCCTTGCCGGTCGGCGAACCGCCGAAGGGTTCGACGCTGACAGCGAGCACTACGCCGCCCTTAAGCCGGGCGCGCATCTCGTCCGGGATCAGGATCTCGCCCTGGCCGGTCTGCGGCAGAACACCGAGCGATGTCGGCGGTTGCTCGCCTTCCACCAGCCAGAGTTCAAGAGACTTTTCCTCGGCACCGCCATTGGCGACCGGCGTAATAGCCAGACGCCCCGATGCCCCGTCATACTGGGCGACAAGGCTGATGGCGTTGTCCCTTCCAGCAAGCTCGGCCATCCATTGCTGTCCCGGCTTCGGACGCAACTCGTTTGCCCATTCCAGTCCGAGGAGAAGGGCGAGGGTGCCGATTGCCGCAACACTCACACCACGCCAGAGAGGCAAGGAATTCCAGATAGCGCCCAACGGTCCGGTCGGCGTGTGCGCCGGACCCGGTCCGAAGATACGCCGTTCGATCTCCGCAAATGTCACGGCCGAGGGTGCTTCTTCATCGTAGTCATCGTTGAAATGCGCAAGGTTGGCTTCCCACCGGCGGACGATGGCGGCAAATTGCCAATCATGACGCAGGCGCGCTTCGACCTGCTGGCGCTCTGACAGGTTCAGGACGCCAAGGACATATTCCCCCGCGAGCACTTCGTCGCGTGATCTGTCACCCTTGCTCTGGTCGGGCGTTGCCATCCATGCACTCTCTCAGTTTCAAAAGACTGCGTCGCAGCCACGTGCGCATCGTATTCAACGGAACTGCAAAGCGCTCGGCAAGCTCCTGATAGGTCATTCCCTCGACATAGGCCTGGCGAACCGCTTGCGCGCGGTCAGGATCCAATGCTTCCAGACAGCTGTCAATGCGCGCGCCTTCCGAACGCAAGATTGCGCGGCGTTCAGGATCTGGCCCGAGATCCGGCAATTCGGCAGCGACATCCAGTTCCTCGGTCGACGGCTTTCGCTGGCGCAGCCGGTCGATGCAATGATACCTGGCAATCGCCGCGATCCAGGCGAATGCGTTGCCGCCGTCGCCGGCATAACTTCCGGCCTTCTGCCAGATCTTCACGAAGATGTCCTGCAATGCCTCTTCTGCATCGTTCCTGTCTTTCAGGATACGGATGCAGATCGCAAAAAGTTTCGCCGAGCAGCGTTGATAGATCAGGGAAAATGCAGCCCGGTCGCGGAGCGCTACACGGCCCAGCAATTCGGCGATATCGTCGCTTTCCATGAATTCCCCATTCAATGCCGGAGCGCCATATAGGGTGATGGCCGGCCTCGGCAATGCATCGGGAAAAAGAAGCGTGTCATCACTCTCTTATATTGCAGGGCAATCATTCCATCGCGGCCGGACTTGCGCTAAAAGGCCGCGATCCCAAAAGAGGTTTTCCCGATGACGGCTTCCGAAAGCGAAATCCAGGCAAGACTGCTGGTGCAGGCCCTTCCCTTCATGCAGCGTTATGAAAACAAGACGATCGTCGTGAAATACGGCGGCCATGCCATGGGCAATCCGGAACTGGGCAAAGCGTTTGCAGCCGATATCGCGCTTTTGAAGCAGTCGGGCGTCAACCCGATCGTCGTGCATGGCGGTGGGCCGCAGATCGGCGCGATGCTTGCCAAGATGGGCATCGAATCACGCTTCGAGAACGGCCTTCGCGTCACCGACCAGAAAACCGTCGAGATCGTCGAAATGGTTCTGGCCGGCTCGATCAACAAGGAAATCGTCGCGTTGATCAACCAGACCGGCGAATGGGCGATCGGGCTGTGCGGCAAGGACGGCAACATGGTGTTTGCCGAAAAGGCGCAGAAGAAGGTTCGCGATCCCGACAGCAACATCGAGCGGGTCCTTGATCTCGGCTTTGTCGGCGAGGTGGTCGAAGTCGACCGCACGCTTCTCGACCTGCTGGCCCGTTCGGAAATGATCCCGGTCATTGCGCCGGTGGCACCAGGTCGTGACGGAGCGACCTATAATATCAATGCGGACACCTTTGCCGGTGCGATTGCCGGCGCGCTGAATGCTTCGCGCCTGCTGTTCCTCACCGATGTTCCGGGCGTGCTCGACAAGAGCGGCACCCTGATCAAGGAACTCTCGGTCGCCCAGGCACACGAGCTAATCAAGGACGGCACCATTTCCGGCGGCATGATCCCCAAGGTCGAGACGTGCATCGAGGCTATCAAGGCCGGTGTGCAGGGCGTGGTCATCCTGAACGGCAAGACGGCCCATTCCGTGCTGCTCGAGCTGTTCACCGAAGCCGGTGCCGGCACGCTGCTCGTCCCGTAAGGCTCAGGCAATCAGAAGCAGGAGAACGCCGGCAACAATCAGGACGCAGCCGGCGATCTCCAGACGGTTGATCTTCTCCTTGAAGACCAGAACCGACGACGCGAAGGTGAAGAGCATTTCCACCTGCGCGACCGCCTTGACGACAGCGACCTGTTGCAGGGTCATGGCGATGAACCAGCCGAACGATGCGGTTGCACCGACAAATCCGACCAGAACACTGGTTTTCCAGGCAGCGCGGATGCGCGACAATTCCTGCGGCTCGCGCCAGAGCATCCAGGCCAGCATGGCCAATGTCTGGATGACAATGACGACCGCGAGCGTGAAGCTTGCCTGCATGATCGAATCGGGTGCCGGCAGGCTTGGTTCCAGCGAAAGCGACGCGGCGCGGTAGGAAATGCCGGACATGCCGAAAAAGAAGCCGGAGGTCAGTCCGATGATCGCGGTTCGACTGCCGACCGAGGTGACGAGCGATTTCAGGGTGAATTCGGTGCGAGCGACGGAGATCAACATCACGCCGAGGATCGACACGCCAATCGCGCCGACCACAGACAACCTGACCGTTTCGCCGAACAGGACAAGCGCGATCAATGCGGCCTGGGCCGGCTCCGTGCGCGAGTAGGCAGTGCCGACCGCGAAGTTGCGGAATGAAAACAGATGAACAAGCAGGAAGGTCGCGGCGATCTGGGCCAAGGCTCCGAGCATTGCCCAGACGGCGAAATGGCCATCCGGCACCGGTAGTGGACGGCCGAAGGCAAAATGCAGCAACCCGAGATAGACAAACGCAAATGGCAGGCCGAAACCGAAGCGCACGAAGGTTGCGCCCGTCGTGCCCATCTTGCCCTTGAGATGTTTCTGAAGTGCCGAACGCATATTCTGCAGAAAGGCGCTGCCGAAGGTGATGATAGCCCAGAATTCCATCAAGCGGCGTTAGCACAGTCCCGTGCGGTACGCCACCGGTCGGCGCGCTATCACACAAGGGCTGTTTCCTTTCGTGTTGCTGCGTGGCAGAGATAGGGCATGAACACACCTGCAAAGCTCCCCTCGCCCGCTGATTTCGCCCATGTCCGCGACTGGGTCTTCGACCTCGACAACACGCTCTATCCGCATCATGTGGATCTCTTCGCCCAGATCGACAGGAACATGGCAGCCTTTGTTGCCGAACTCCTGCAACTGGAGCCAGCCGAGGCCAAGCTGCTGCAGAAGCGATACTATCATGAGCATGGTACGACGCTGGCCGGCCTGATGCTGCATCACAATGTGGATCCAAACGCATTTCTGGAGCGGGCGCATGCAATCGACTATTCGGCGCTGTTGCCGGATGTTGCGCTCGGCGAGGCGATCAAGCGGTTGCCGGGTCGCAAGTTCATCTTCACCAATGGCACGGTGGCACATGCGCAGGCCGCGGCGCGGGCGCTTGGCATTCTCGACCATTTCGACGACATATTCGACATCGTCGCGGCCGACTACCAGCCGAAGCCGGCGGGTGCGACCTATGACAAGTTTGCCAGCCTCAATCGCATAGATACGGAAAAGGCAGCGATGTTCGAGGATCTGCCGCGCAATCTTCTGGTCCCGAAGGCACTGGGAATGAAGACGGTGCTTCTGGTGCCACGCAATCTCGGCACGGCCATCCTGGAGACCTGGGAACGGGTCGACCATATCGATCCCGACAGCGTCGACTACATCACCGACGATCTGGCCGGTTTCCTGGAGCGGCTTTTGCCGATTGCGGGTTGAGGAAAGTCAAAGCTTACCAAAGTTTCATCCAGCTTAC
Organism: Rhizobium sp. 18065; assembly: GCF_902706095.1. Taxonomy (GTDB): domain Bacteria; phylum Pseudomonadota; class Alphaproteobacteria; order Rhizobiales; family Rhizobiaceae; genus Allorhizobium. Next base: position 404,471 of record NZ_CACSJP010000001.1, on the reverse strand, counting down.
CGATGTTTAAGTAGGATGGGCAACATGGCACCGGTAGGGTTTCCTGACTGAAACAGGACCCCGAAAGGACCATAAGATGACAAGTAAGTTCTTCACTTTGGCAGCGGTTGCAGGCTCATTGTTGATCGGAACCTCGGCCAGCGCCGTACTTGCACAGGATCGCGATGGTCATCGCGGACCTCCGGGCGGCCGCGAAGTGATGTTCGTCCGGATGTTGCAGCAGTTCGACACCGACAAGGACGGCAAGATTACCAAGGATGAGGCAAAAGCCTCAGGCGAAACCCTGTTTGTGTCGATCGATGCCGACAAGGACGGCTCGATCACGCCGGGTGAATTCCGCAAGCATCGCGAAGCGATGCGCGAACAACTCAAGGCCGAAATAAAGGAAACCACCGAGGCGGATGAAAACGATGCCGATGAGGCCGCGCCGCCCGCGCCCGGCGACGATCAGGCCCAGGACAACAGCCGCGGGCCAGACGGCAAGCCGCATCACGGCAAACACCATGAAGGCAAGCGCCATGGCGGTCGCGACATGGCGGACCGTGATGGTCCCCGCGGACATGGTGATCGCGGATCGGGCAGGCTGATCCGTGTTGCCGATGCGGATGAGAACGGCCAGATCAACCAGGCCGAGGCCATGACGATGATCGACAAGATGTTCGAGCGGGCGGACCGCAACAAGGATGGCGTCATTTCAGTCGATGACATGCCGAAGCGCCCAATGTGGATGATGCGCTAAACCACACAGACAGCGAAATGCCGGCGGCCCCTCACGGGGCCGCTTCTTCGTTCAGGTCATAGAAATCAGCGACGATCTTCCAGGCGTCTTCCGCCGTCTCGGCGAATTGCAGGAGGTTGAGATCCTCCGGGGCAATGGTGCCGAATTCCGCCAGCCCGTCGAAATTGATCATGCCATGCCAGAACTTCCTGGAAAACAGGATCAGCGGGATCGGCGCCATGCGCTTGGTCTGGATCAATGTTACGGCTTCGAAGAATTCATCCAGCGTGCCGAAGCCGCCAGGGAAGATCGCGATCGCCTTGGCCCGCATGAGGAAGTGCATCTTGCGGATGGCGAAATAGTGAAAGTTGAAGCTCAATTCCGGCGTAACATACGGGTTCGGCGCCTGCTCGTGCGGAAGCACGATGTTGAGGCCGACAGAAGGCGCACCCACTTCGGATGCGCCGCGATTGCCGGCTTCCATGACGCCCGGACCGCCACCGGTCACCACCACATATTCCTGATAGGCGCTATGCGCCGAATGCTCCGAGCAAAGACGGGCGAATTTGCGCGCTTCATCATAGTAGACAGAGGCCGCTTCGAGGTTCTGCTTCTGCAGTTCGTTGCGCGCAGCCCAGGCACTTTGTCCGGGCGCCGGTATCCGGGCGCCGCCGAACATGACGACCGTCGACTTTATGTTGCGCTCGGTGAGGATCATCTCGGTCTTCAGCAATTCCAGCTGCAGGCGGATCGGCCGAAGCTCCTCGCGGCAGAGGAAATCATTGTCGGCATAGGCAAGCCGATAAGACGGGGATTCCGATTGCGGGGTGCGGGGCACGACTTCTGCGCTGTGGCGATCGGTCGAACTGTCCTTGAGGGGGTCCCAGACCCCGTCATTGCGCCGATGCCGGCCATTCTTTAGCTTTGCCATTCCATATCCTTCCATGCAGAAACGTAGGGCGTCCCCGGCTGTTTCCAACCGCCGTTGAATGCGGTAGAGCAATTCGCCAGTTTCCGATCGATCCCGATCGTTTCCATCGTCAAGATTAGCCAAGGAAGTTTAAGGAATTCAGATGAGCGCACTCGATCTCACCAGCCTCGAACACGTCATTGACGCGGCTTTCGACAACCGCGACACAGTATCGACCGCTACCAAAGGCGAGATCCGTGACGCCGTGGACGAGGCGCTGAACCTGCTCGACAGCGGCAAGGCGCGTGTTGCCACCCGTAGCGAGGACGGCAACTGGACGGTTCACCAGTGGCTGAAGAAGGCCGTTCTCCTGTCCTTTCGTCTCAACGACATGGACGTGGTCAAGGGCGGTCCCGGCACCTCGACCTGGTGGGACAAGGTGCCGTCGAAGTTCGAAGGCTGGGGTGAAAGCGAATTCCGCGCTGCCGGCTTCCGCGCCGTGCCGAATGCGGTCGTGCGCCGTTCGGCCTATATAGCGCCGAACGCCATCCTGATGCCGTCCTTCGTCAATCTCGGCGCCTATGTCGGCGAAGGCACGATGGTCGACACCTGGGCCACCGTCGGCTCCTGCGCGCAGATCGGCAGCCATGTGCATCTCTCGGGTGGCGTCGGCATCGGCGGCGTGCTGGAGCCTATGCAGGCGGGGCCGACGATCATCGAGGACAATTGCTTCATCGGCGCCCGTTCGGAAGTGGTTGAAGGCTGCATCGTGCGCGAAGGCTCTGTGCTCGGGATGGGCGTGTTCATCGGCAAGTCGACCAAGATCGTCGACCGCGCCACCGGCGAAGTGACCTATGGCGAAGTACCACCCTATTCGGTCGTGGTCGCAGGTTCGATGGGCAGCGGCAATGTCATGCCCAATGGGGTCGTAGCACCGAACCTCTACTGTGCCGTGATCGTCAAGCGCGTCGATGCCAAGACACGCTCCAAGACAGGCATCAACGAACTGCTGCGCGACTGAGCGCCATAACCCGCCGGGAAGACAAGTCCCCGGCGTCTTCGCTCCAGCGGCCCGCGACATTTGCGCGTCGCTGCGGCGGATGACAGCGTTTCATGCATGGGCTAAGTCTAGGCCATGCTCTTCCCGCGCCGATGCGCCACCATCACTCATTGGTCATCATGATCGCTACAAATCCCGTCGATGTCCTGCAGGCCCTGATCCGCTGCCCGTCTGTCACGCCTGAAGAGGGTGGCGCGCTCGGCGTTATCGAAACACTGCTGAAGCCGCTCGGTTTTCATGTGGATCGCATGGTGCATTCGGATACCGGCACGCCCGATATCGAAAACCTCTATGCCCGGACCGGTGCAAGCGGACCGCATCTGATGTTTGCCGGCCATAGCGACGTCGTGCCGGTCGGCCAGACCGCCGACTGGACGCATGGCCCCTTCGCTGGCGATGTTGCCAATGGCATGCTCTATGGCCGCGGTGCGGTCGACATGAAGGGCGGCATTGCCTGCTTCATCGCGGCCTATGCCCGCCTGCTCGAAGAAAAAGGCGCACCACAGGGTTCCATCTCACTGCTGATCACCGGTGACGAGGAAGGTCCGGCGGTGAATGGGACGACCAAACTGCTGCAATGGGCGGCTGAACGCGGCGAGCGCTGGGATGCCTGCCTGGTCGGCGAGCCGACCAATCCGGACCAGCTCGGCGACATGATCAAGATCGGCCGGCGCGGATCTGTATCCGGCACAGTCACCGTGCGCGGCGTGCAGGGGCATGCGGCCTATCCGCATCTCGCCGACAATCCGGTGCGCGGCGCGCTGCGCTTTGCCGAGAGCCTGATGACGCCAGCCTTCGACGATGGCTCGGACAATTTCCAGCCGTCCAATCTAGAAGTGACAACCATCGATGTCGGCAATCCGGCAACCAATGTCATTCCGGCTTCGGCGAGCTTCAAGTTCAACATCCGCTTCAACGACCACTGGACGGCCGAAACGGTCCAGGCTGAAATCCTGCGCCGGCTCGATGCGGCGGCAACCGATGAGAGGCTGCGGCCAGGCCGTAGCCCGATGGCCTATGAAATGGCATGGTCGGAGCGACCGAGCCATGTCTTCCTGACGCGCAGCAACAGCCTGATCGCATCGCTGTCCGGCGCAATCGAAACCGTCACCGGTCGCTCGCCTTCGCTGTCGACAACCGGTGGCACCTCGGACGCCCGCTTCATCAAGGATTACTGCCCGGTGGTGGAATTCGGGCTGGTCGGCCAGACAATGCATATGGTCGACGAGCGCGTCGCGGTCAGCGATCTCGAGACGCTGACGACAATCTACAAGACCTTCATCGAACAATGGTTCGCTCATGCCGACGCTTAAAGAGGTCGAGTTCTATCTGATGGGGCTCTGGTTGCTGTTCAAGAAGGACGCGGCCGGCTTCACCTATCTCGACCTCTCGGATCGCGGCGCCCTGCGCTCGTTCTGGGCGATTGGCTGGGCACTCCCTGCCATCCTGGTCTCGTTCATCTGGTGGCAGATGCTGTTTGTCGGCACCCTCCCGGAGGGCGTCGGTGTTGGAGGCCTCTTCTATTTCCGGCTGGTGATGGTCGAGGCAATGAACTGGATTTTGCCCGTCATCCTGGTCGGCGTTCTCTGCTGGATGATCGGGATCGGGGAGAAATTCGCATCGATCGTGGTGGCCGCCAATTGGCTATCCCTGCCGATATCCTATTCCTATGCCGTGCTCGTGCTGGTGATGATGCTGGTCCCGCCGCTCAGCGGGCTGATCGCCCTGCTCTGGTTCGTGCTGATGCTGATGCTGATCGTCGTGCTTTTCCGCATCCTGTGGATGATCATCGGCGATCACATCCTGACCGTGGCCACGGTCACGATGGTGTTGCTGGTTCCATCCATGCTGATTGCCGAGATGCTGGAGCGTTATCTCGGGGTCTATCCCGGCTGATGGACAACTGCCCATCCGCGTGACGCGTCGGGCGGCGGGTGCGAGGTATAATGCCCAAAGGGCCCGATCACTCGTCGCCTGGATAATCAACCTTCATGAAAAACAGACCCTCGGGCGGGGCGACGGGGCCGCATGCGGCACGACTACGCGCCTCAAGAGCAGTGCGCACATCCGCCGGCGTCATCTTGCCTTCGCCTGCCAGCTTCAGCGTGCCGGCAAAGGAGCGGATCTGATTGTGCAGGAAACTCTGGGCTGTTGCCCGGATCTCGATCAGATCGCCCGTCCGGCTGACATCAAGACGATCCAGCGTGCGCATCGGGCTCCTGGCCTGACAATGCACCGAGCGGAACGTGGTGAAGTCGTGATGGCCGACCAACTGCTGCGCTGCCTCATGCATGGCAAGATGGTCGAGCGGCTTGGGCACCCACCAGGCGCGCTGCGCTTCCAGCGCCAATCGTGCGGGCCGCGAAATGATGCGGTAGAGATAATGACGGCGTAGAGCCGAGAAGCGGGCATCGAAGTCATCCGGAACAGCCCTGACTTCAATGACAGCGACGCGCTCGCCCGCCAGTCCCAAATGGGCGTTTAACGCGTTGCGCAGCTTGTCCGGGACCCAATCGCGCGACAGATCGGCATGAACCACCTGACCCAAGGCATGAACGCCGGAATCGGTGCGGCCGGCGCCGCGGATCACCACCGTCTCGCCGCTGAGGGCGAGGATGGCCTTTTCCAGGGCGCTCTGGACCGACGCCCCGTTGTCCTGGCGCTGCCAGCCGACATAGGGGGTGCCGTCGTATTCGACACACAAGCGAAAGCGCGGCATCAGGCGATCACCGTACCCGACGGCAATGGTGTTCCGCGGAGGAAATCCTCGGCAGACAACGGTTTGCCGCCAGCCTTCTGCAGGCGGACCAGCCGAACCGCGCCCGAACCACAGGCAATCTCCAGATGTTCGTTAAGGACTGTGCCTGGCAGTGCGTTGACGCTGTCTGGCGGGGCCAGTTCGGATGCAAGCAGCTTGACGCGCTCCGGTTTGCCGTTGATGGCAAGCTCGGTCCAGGCGCCGGGGAACGGCGCGAGCCCGCGGATATGATTGTGAACATCAGCCGCCGGTCTTGAAAAGTCGACGCGGGTTTCGCCCTTGTCGATCTTCGCCGCATAAAGCACGCCCTCTTCCGGCTGCGCGACTGTCGTCAACGTGCCGGCTTCGAGTGCCGCCATGGCATCGACCATGGTGGCGGCACCGACCGCACTCAGGCGGTCGTGCAATTCACCGGCAGTCATGTTCGGCCCGATGTCGACCATTGCCGTGCGTGCGACGGGGCCGGTGTCGAGCCCCTTGTCCATCTTCATCACCATCATGCCGGTCTGCCGATCGCCGGCCATGATTGCCCGCTGGATGGGAGCAGCTCCTCGCCAGCGTGGCAAAAGCGACGCATGGCCATTATAGGCGCCGAGCCGCGTGCCGTTCAGAATTGCTTCCGGCAGCAGCAGGCCATAGGCAACCACCACCGCGACATCGGCCTTCAGGGCGACGAAGTGATCGCGGTCGGCAGGGTCGCGGAAATTGACTGGATGGAAGACCGGCAGGCCAAGCTGTTCAGCGGCCTGGTGCACCGGAGATTTCTGCAGATCGAGACCACGGCGGCCACCGGGACGCGGCGGCTGGGTGTAGACGGCAGCGATCTCGTGGCCGGCCTCAGCCAGCGCCCTGAGGGTCGCAACGGAAAAATCCGGCGTTCCCATGAAGATGATGCGAAGTGACATGGCGTCTCGCCTTCGGAACCGGAAGAGGCGCGCGCCCATAGGGCGCAGCGGGGATCAAAGCTTGGACTTGGAAGCCTTGGTGAATTTCTTGATCACCATCTCGCGCTTCAGGCGGGAGATATGGTCGATGAACAGCACACCATTGAGGTGGTCGATTTCATGCTGCAGGCAGGTTGCCAGGAGACCGTCGGCCTCCGTGAGGTGTTCCCGTCCATCCCGATCGAGAGACTTTACCGTGATCGATGCGGGTCGCTCGACTTCGGCGTAATAGTCGGGAATCGACAGGCACCCCTCCTCATAGACCGAACGCTCGTCGGAGGAACGGATAATCTCCGGATTGATGAAAACCAACGGCTCGCGCTCGTCGCCTTCCTTGGAGATATCGATGACCAGCATGCGGCGGGCGACGCCAACCTGGATGGCAGCAAGGCCGATGCCTGGCGCCTCGTACATGGTTTCAAGCATGTCTTCGGCAAGCGTGCGGATATCGGCGTCTACCCGCTCAACGGGCTGGGAGACCTGACGCAGCAGGGGATCGGGGAGGATGATGAGGGGCTTTATCGTCATGGGCCTCCCTTAGCGCAAGATGGAAACGGAGGAAATCGAAAAACGCACGATTTCGCTCCGTTTACAGTGTCTCAAGCGGCTCGGCGGCCTGAATGCGTAGAAGACGCACCTGGCTTTGCCGCAGAATACTCCGTCGAACGGGTGCGGATATGGCTCAGCAACTCGACCAGACCGGCCACTTCGGCGCGAAGACGACGTGTCTCTTCCGATGTCTGCTCGACCATATCGCTGTTTTCATGGGTCAGGTGATCCATGTTGCGTGTCGCCTGGTTGACTTCGTTCAGCCCCATGGCCTGATCCTTGGCGGCGGTCGCAATGTCCGAGACGAAGGCGTTGATCGCATCGATACGGGCGATGATGTCGGTCAGTGCGTCACCGGTGCCGGAGACGAGGCCGACCCCCTCCTTGACCTGATCGGAGCTCTGCGAGATCAACTGCTTGATGGCCTTGGCGGCATCGGCGCTGCGCTGTGCAAGCTGGCGGACTTCCTGTGCCACGACCGCAAAACCCTTGCCGGCTTCACCGGCTCTAGCAGCCTCTACGCCGGCATTGAGCGCCAGAAGGTTGGTCTGGAAGGCAATTTCGTCGATCACGCCGATGATCTTGGAGATCTCGGTCGAGGACTTTTCGATCGCGCCCATGGCGGATACGGCACGCGAGACGACAGCACCGGAGGACTGGGCCTGCTGCTGGGTTTCGCGAACGGTCATCGAGGCCCGCTCGGCATTGGCCGCCGTCTGGCTGACGCTGACGGAGAGCTGCTGCAGAGCCGTCGAGCTTTCTTGAACCCCGGTCGCCTGTCTGGCTGTGCGGTTGGCCAATTCGCCAGACGCGCGGGCAATGGTCTCGGTGCCGTTGAGGATCTCGTCCGATGCGCGGCGGATCGCGGCAAACGAAGTGTTCAGCCGGTCGACCGTGTCGTTGTAGTGGCCCGCCATTTCCTTGAAATTCTGCGGCAGGTCGCTGGTCATGCGGGCCTCGAAATCGCCCTGTGCCAGAGCCTCCAGACCCTTGCGCAAATGTTCCATTGCGATGGCCTGGTCCGCTTCGAAACGTTGCCGCTCCTCCTCGAGCTGCACGCGCCGGGCATCCAGTTCCTGCAGATAGACTGAGATCGAATAGTCCATGTCCAGCATGGCGGCCTTGACCAAAGCCTTGAGCTTGTCGGCCAGGGCATGGGCATGCTGCTTGCCGAAGGGGAATGGCCAGTGCTTGACCAGGATGCCGGCGGCGAGTTCGCCGACCAGCATAGAATAACCACCGATATACCAGCGCGGTTCGAGGCCGATGCGGGCATGCGCCTTGCCGACGGCGGTCACGCCTTTGACATACTCGGCATCGAACCCGCCCTTGGCCGCCTTGTCCCAATGCGCCATCTGCGCATTCTTCGCGCCTGTGATGTGCGCCTTGTCGCGGAAAAAGCTTGCGAGCTTCGGGGTGCGTGCAATCTTCGCATATAGCTTGTCCAGCGCATCGCCGATGGTGTCGTTGATGGTCGGGCGAAGCTCCTTGAGCGTCGCCCGGGTCTTGTCATCGATTTCGAGGAAGTCGAGGCGTTCTGACAGATCGGTATTTGGGTTCTGGGTCATGGTTCCATCACAGGCATTGGCTATTCCGGAGGTCACCGGTTGTCGTTACACCTGCCATGGTTATCCTAAACAGATACTAAACAACCGTGCAAAGTCTTGACCTTAACCCGCGCGTCGGTAGGTGACCTGCGCCGTGCGATCCCGATTGCCTGCGTGATTGCCACTGATCGTCTTGAAGCCTTGAAGTGCTGCAACCAGTCTTTGCGCCTCATCGCTCAACGTCACGGTCTGGGCCGAGGTTTCCTCGACCATAGCCGCGTTGCGCTGGGTGATCTGGTCCATCGAGCTGATCGACGTGTTGACCTCGCGCAGCCCGCCGGATTGATCGGCTGCGGCAGACGCGATCTTGGAAACGATGTCGTTGATCTCGCCGATGCGGATGATGATCTTCTCCAAAGCCTCGCCGGCATTATTGACCAGGCCGACACCGGTCTGAACCTGGCTGGAGCTCTGCGAGATCAGCCCCTTGATTTCCCGGGCGGCACTGGCACAACGCTGGGCAAGCTCACGCACTTCCTGGGCAACGACTGCAAAGCCGCGTCCGGCTTCGCCAGCGCGGGCTGCTTCAACGCCGGCATTGAGGGCAAGCAGGTTGGTCTGGAAGGCAATCTCGTCGATGACGCCGATGATCTTGGAGATGCCATCGGACGACTTCTCGATCGCGCCCATGGCTTCGACCGCACGGGAAACAACTTCTTCGGAAACGCGCGCTTCCGTCAGCGCAACACCGACGACTATTGAAGCCTTCTGGGCGCCATCTGCTGTCAACGTGACGTTCTGGGTCAGATCGTGAAGCGCTGCCGTGCTCTCTTCCAGACCGGCGGCCTGTTGTTCGGTACGTTGTGCCAGATCATTGGTTGCCGACGAAATGGCAGAGGTCGAGCGGAAGATCTCTTCGGCAGCACCTCGAACCGTGCTGATCGTCGCCTGCAGCGAATCAACCGAGCTGTTGTAGTCCTTGGCCATCTCGACAAAGTTTGCCGGCATTTCATCGGTCAGACGGGCTGCCAGATCGCCCGAAGCGAGCTTGGTCAAAACGCTGCGGAGAGCCGCCAGAGCAACAGCCTGCTCGGCCTCTGCCTTCAGCCTCGCTTCCTCGGCCTGCTTGCGCTCGGCTGCAAGAATATCGAGATAGACCGAAATCGAATAGTCCATGTCGAGAAGTGCTGCCTTGACGATGACGGAAATCTCGTCGGCCATCTGCGGCGCATTCTGCCTGCCGAAGCGGCTTGGCCAACGATCGCGCATCACCGCATGCACCAACTGCTCAAGCAGCAAAGCATAGCCGCCAATATACCAGCGCGGCTCCAGGCCGATACGGGCATGGGCCTTGCCGACCATGGTGACGCCCTGCACATAGGTATCGTTGTAGTCGGCATTGGCAACGATGCCCCAATGCTGTTCCTGACGTCCCTTTGCACTGCGAATGTGCTCCTCGCCCTTGAAGAAGGCGGCGGTCTCGGGCGTCTTTCGAACCTGAGCGTAAAACACATCCAGGGCGGCGCCGACATTCTTGCGGATCACGGGCCCAAGGCGACGCAATGTATCGCGTGCCTTGTCGTCCAGACCGAGGAATTTCAGCCTTGCTTTCAGAACCACATTATCTTCGTTCGACGTCATGATGTTTCTACGCTCTCGTCTTAGTTTCATCAGCGAGTGCTGATGTATGTACTTCAAGAGATGCTTAAATGGTAAAGTTTTGGTTGCCGAAAAAACGCAGTTTTCGTGCACTTCAGTTGCACCCTCTCGAAATGAGCGGAAAACAGCCACTTTGTTTTTCTCGAATTGCGCTTCATCAAATCTGGCTACAAAGTTTATTTTAGACGTGGCTGTCTCGACGGCAGGGTTTTCGCAAATGTTCACTCTTTGATCTATTGCGACATGGCGAATCTGCTAGACTGGATTGATGAACGCATTCCAGTTTCCGGCGGTGACCATCGGCTCAGTCACTATTGCTCCCATGGTCCTGGCTGGCTTCGCGCTGGCGCTGATTGGCATTCCTTTCGTGTTGCTGGGGTGGGGCGTCTGGCGCTCCGGGCGCGCACGGCTGCGGCATCAGGCGGAAGCCCTGCGACGGGAACAAGTGGCGGAAGCCCGGCTCGGCGAACTGCTGAAGGCGCAGGCCGAGATGCAAGGACGGCTGGCAACCATGGCCGACGTGTTCGGCAGCCGGCAGGCGGAACTCAATCAATCGATCAGCCAACGGCTCGATGGCATGACCCATCGGCTGGGTACGACGATTACCGAACAGACGAAATCGACCCATGACAATCTACGCAGCCTGCAAGAGCGGCTCGCGGTGATCGATGCGGCGCAGAACAATATCCAGTCGCTAGCGAAGGATGTGGTCGGCCTGCAGGCCATCCTGTCTAACAAACAGACGCGCGGCGCCTTTGGCCAGTCGCGCATGGAAACCATCGTTGCCGACGGGCTGCCAATGGGGGCGTTTACCTTCCAGGCAACCCTGTCGAACGGGTCGCGGCCCGACTGCACGATCCGCATGCCGAACGGTTCACCGCCGCTGGTCATCGATGCCAAGTTTCCGCTGGAAGCCTGGAATGCAATCCGCGATGGCGAGACTGCGGAGCACAGGAAGATTGCAAGCCAGCAGTTCCGCCGCGATCTCGATGTGCATATTCGCGACATTTCAGAAAAATATCTGATCGTCGGTGAAACCCAGGATATGGCCTTCCTGTTCGTGCCATCCGAATCGATCTTTGCCGAGATCCACGAGAATTTCGAGAGCATCGTGCAGAAGGCGCACAAGCAGCGCGTGGTCATCGTCTCGCCGTCGCTGCTGATGTTGTCGATCCAGGTGATCCAGGCCGTCTTGAAGGACCAGCGCATGCGCGAACAGGCTCATCTGATCCAGGGCGAAGTGATCCGGCTGATGGAAGACCTGAACCGGCTCGATGACCGGACGAGGAAGCTTCAGGGACATTTCCTCGCGGCACAGAAGGACGTCGATCAGATCCTGACGTCCTCGGACAAGCTCGCGCGGCGCGGGGCGAAGATCGAGGCGATGGAATTCGAGGTACCCGGTGGGATACCAGACGGGCGGATCGAGGGCGAGGACACGCCTGCCAAAGCGGTCGAGAGCCGGACCGGCCTGCTCAAGCTCAGGGTTGTTGACGAGGACTGACCGCCTGGTCCACAAGAGCGCAGAAAAAGAGAGGCTCAGCGCATGATCACCGTTTTCGGCTCCATCAACATGGATCTGGTTGCCAACACGCCGCGGCTGCCGAAGCCCGGCGAAACGGTAACCGGTACCGGCTTTGCGACAGCCGCAGGCGGCAAGGGCGCCAATCAGGCGCTTGCCGCACGGCGCGCCGGCGCAACCGTGCGCATGGTCGGGGCGGTCGGTAAGGACGAGTTTGCCGAGCCGGCACTGGATCTTCTCGACAAAGCCGGAACCGATCTTTCCGGCGTGCGCCGTGAAACCGGCCCGACCGGGACTGCGCTGATCCTGGTCGGCGGCGACGGGGAAAACATGATTGCCGTCGTTCCCGGTGCGAACGGTCTTGTTGATATTGCTCAGGCGGAAGCGGCCGTTGCTGCACTTTCATCCACGGACCTCTTGATGCTTCAACTCGAGGTTCCGGCTGACGCTGTCGAAGCGGCGCTGAAGGCCGCGAAGGCGCTTGGAGTGCGCACAGTCCTGAACACCGCACCGTTGACGCCTGAAGCGGCAGCACTGGCGGCACTGGCTGACATCGTCATTGCCAACGAGACGGAATTCGAGCTGCTGACGGGCACATCCGAACTGACATCCGATGCACGCGAAGCGCTGATGCTCGACATGCATGGCAAGACACAGCAGACGCTGATCGTCACGCTCGGCGGCGACGGCGTGGTGGCCGCGCACGAAGGCGCGCTGCACTGGGCGAAGGGATTGAAGATCGAGCCGATCGATACCGTCGGTGCTGGTGATACGTTCTGCGGCTATCTTGCCGCGAGCCTGGATCAGGGGCTGGATTTCGAACACGCCTTGCGTCGCGCCGCCGTCGCGGGTTCGCTTGCCTGCCTGAAGCCCGGGGCTCAGCCCTCCATTCCCATGGCCGAGGATGTCGCTGCCAGGACATGAAATGTCTTGGGCGTAAACCCTTGATGAAAATATCATGAAACCTCCCTGTTTCCGGGCGTTTCTAGATATGTTTTTACGCAAAGTTTAGAGATTGGGATTCATCTTCCAGGACGAAGTCGAGCCGTAATCCATACGGCACGGAAACTGCGCCCTGCTGCTCCATGAAGGAGCATATCCTTGCCTTGCGAGCGCATCATGCGCATCCGATGCATTAATCCTCCATGTAACCATGAGGACCTAATGTCCATTTTCAGAATGAAATCCCTGGCAGCCAAACTCATTCTCGTCACCGGCGTCGCCATTGCCGTCGTGCTCTTCGTCTCCAACCTGTTTCTCATCTCGCAGACCCGCAATCGGGTCGAGACACTGACGATGGATCAGGCGAATGCCGAAGCGAAAGCTATTGCGACAGACGTCGGCGCCGCCGTTGGCGAACTCGCCGGCGCTGCCCGCTCGATGGCCGGCGTCATCGGGCGCGGGCAGGACGGCAAGTATGTCGACCGCAAGGCTGTGGTCGACATGCTGAAAGCCAATGTCGAGCAGAATGCCTTTGCCTTCGGCAGCTGGTTCGCCGAAGAACCCAATGCCTTTGACGGACAGTCACCGAGCATGGCGGGCAAACCTGAATTCGGCTCATCGAAGGACGGAACATTCAATCCGTACTGGACGAAGAGCAAGGACGGCGGCTTTACGTTCTCGACCTTCGATTCCGACTATGTCGCACCGTGGTACTCGCTGGCGGCCAAGAGCCTGAAGGGCGCGATCTCGCCACCCTACGCCGAATCGACCACGGGCGAAAATACGGCGATGACCTCCATCGCCTATCCGGTCGCGGTCAATGGCAAGCTGATCGGGGTCAGCGGCGTCGACATCTCGCTGAAGGCGATGTCCGACAAGCTGAACAAGCTTCAACCATTTGGATCGGGCCGCGTCACCCTGCTTTCGCAGACCGGCAAGTGGATTGTCGCGCCGACGCCGGATCTGCAGATGAAGGATTATGACGGCACCGGCACCGAGATGGTGAAATCCGCCATCACGTCGCTCACCGGTGGCGTCATCAAGGGTCTCGATGAAGGCAACGGCAGTTTCGACCGCGTCGTCTATCCCTTCGCATTGCCGGACGTGAACACCAACTGGGTCGTTCTCGTCGACGTGCCGCATGCGGCGATCAACGCGCCCCTCGAAGCCCAGACCTACATGATGGTCATCGGTGGACTGATCGTTCTCGGCGCTGTGATGTTTGCTCTTTACTGCGCCGTGCGATCCTTCGTCCAGACACCGCTTGGCGGGCTCGTTGCCAGCGTTCAGACGCTGAGTGCCGGCCAGTATTCCGAACCGGTCACCGGGCAGGACAGCAAGGACGAAATCGGCCTCGTGGCGCAGGCGCTTGAAGGCTTCCGCCATCGCCTCGCCGAGAGCCATACGCTGGCGGCACAAGCCGAAGCGCAACGCAATGACGCCGAAGGCGAACGTCGGCGCTCCGAGCAGGAACGCAACCAGTCCGCCTCCGTGCAGCAGCATGTGGTCTCTGCACTCGGCAACGGTCTGGCGCAGTTGTCCCAGGGCAACCTGACCTACCGCATCGGGGATGATTTCCCCGGCGACTACGAAGCGCTCAAGCGCGACTTCAACGATGCGCTCGCCAGCCTCGAGCAGGCTATTGCCTCGGTCAATGTCAGTGTCGTCAACATCGGCGCCGGCAGCAGCGAGATTTCGGAGAGTGCCGCAGACCTCTCCAAGCGGACAGAGCAGCAGGCTGCCAGCCTTGAAGAAACTGCTGCCGCGCTCAACGAATTGACCGAGCAGGTTCATTCAAGCGCCGACAATGCCGGTATCGCTGCGAACACCGTGAGTGTTGCCGTGCAGGATGCGGAAAAGTCGGGCGAAGTGGTCCAGCGGGCCGTGACCTCGATGCAGGGCATTGCGCAGTCGTCGCAGGAAATCTCACGCATCATCGGTGTTATCGACGAGATCGCCTTCCAGACCAACCTGCTGGCACTCAATGCCGGTGTCGAGGCGGCGCGTGCCGGCGAAGCCGGCAAGGGCTTTGCGGTCGTGGCGCAGGAAGTGCGGGAACTGGCCCAACGTTCGGCGAATGCAGCCAAGGAAATCAAGACGCTGATCAATGCATCGGGCGCTCAGGTTCGCGACGGTGTGCAACTGGTCGGCCAGGCCGGCGAGACACTGCAGAAGATTTCCGATCAGGTCATGCAGATCAACGGATTGATCCTGCAGATCTCGGCGTCCGCCAGTGAGCAGGCATCGGGGCTGAAGGAAGTCAACTCGGCCGTCAACCAGATGGACCAGGTCACCCAGCAGAACGCAGCCATGGTCGAAGAGACGACTGCCGCCAGCATGACCCTGCGTAGCGAGGCCGAAAACCTCAAGGGTCTGGTTTCCAGGTTTACCGTCGGCGGACAGCGCAACCCGGTGCACGCCCTCCAGGCCACCGCCCAGACGATGCGGGCGCCCGCCCGCCCGGATACATCCCACGCCCGGGCACCGGCACCCAGCTACCAGCCGGCACCCAAGAAGGTCGCCGCCGGTGGCGGTTCACGCGGCGGTGAAGACTGGGAAGAGTTCTGATCTGGATCAGGCTGTGAGAAACGACAAAGGCCGCCGGTTACCCGGCGGCCTTTGTGTATCGGCAGGACCGCCAGCGTCCTAGAGGCGGGCGAAACGTTCAACGAGCAGATCGAAAAAGCCATCGGCGTCGACATTGCGCATGACCTGGGCATTGGGCGTGCGGCCAGACACTCGCCACCAGTCGACCACCGTCATGCCCATGGTCAGTTCGGATTCGACCTCGATCTCGACATTGCAATGCCGTCCGGTGAACAGTTCCGGCTTGAGCAGGTAAGCAATCACCGTTGGATCGTGCAGCGGGCCGCCATCGGACCCGTATTTCTCCTCGTCGAAGCGCTCGAAGAATTCCAGCCAGCCGACCATGGCCTTGGCGACAGGCGTGCCAATGTCCGCGATACGGGCGACGCGCGTCTTCCTGGTCAGCAGCTGGTGCGTGACGTCGAGCGGCATCATTACCACGGGGATGCCGGCGGCCAATACCGCAGCGGCAGCATGCGGGTCGACATAGATGTTGAACTCGGCCGCCGGGGTAATGTTGCCGCCTTCGAAGAAGCCACCACCCATCATGACGAGCTCGCGGATGCGCGGGGCGATATCCGGCGCCTTCTGCAGGGCCAGGCCGACATTCGTAAGCGCACCGAGCGTGCACAGTGTCACCGTGCCCGGCTCTTCCCGGCGCAGGGTCTCGATGATGAAGTCGACGGCGTGCTGCTCCTGCAGCGGCATGGTCGGTTCCGGCAGATCCGCTCCATCAAGGCCCGTCTTGCCGTGCACATGCTCGGCCGTCACCAGCTGTCGCTGCATGGGCCGGTCAGCGCCGGCAAAAACGGAAATGTCTGGGCGGCCACAGAGCTCGCAGACGATACGCGCATTCCGGCTGGTCCAGTTCAATGGCACGTTTCCGGCGACCGTGGTGACGCCAATGACTTCGAGTTCGGCAGGGCTGGCAAAGGCGAGCATGAGGGCGGCGGCATCGTCCTGACCGGGGTCGGTGTCGATGATGATCTTACGAGGCTGTTTCATATAGAGGCAATCCTGATGTTGAGTGTCCGAGCGATGGAATCGCTTCTGCAGTTTGTCAAGCGACCGGCGTCTTGCGATGGCGCTCGGCACCCCCCATATGACTGCAATGTTTGGTGAGTCCTGCTCGTCAAAAGCGCAATGAGGACAGAATGACAAGAAGCAGGCTTCCAGGTGAAGGTTTCATCGTCGGCTTCAACCTCGGCGACGCCGGGCTCGTGCAGCGTCCGCGCGGCGGCGACAGTTATCCCCCCTATGACATCGAACGACTGCCGGCCGAATCCGGCACTGAGCATTTGCGGATCACGTTGGCGGTTGCCGGATTTTCCGAAGAGGAACTCGACGTCAGCGTAGAGGCGAGACAGCTAATCGTTCGCGGCCGGCAGATCGATCGGGAGGAGCCATCCTATCTTTTCCGGGGAATTGCCGCCCGACAATTCCAGCGGATCTTCGCGCTGGACGACGGCCTGGAAGTGACCCGGGCGAGCCTACGCAATGGACTTCTTTCGATCGACCTCATCCGGCCAGAGACCGCGCAGGTGGTGAGAAAAATTAACATTTCAGCATCACTATGAGGTTATCGGCCTGATTTGCCGCATCTCCCTCATTCGTGGAGCCTCGGAATGTTACTGAAAGAAGCCAATGCCCGGATCACCAGGTCAGAATTCGCCCATCTGGGTGCTGGCGAAGTGGGCTACATCCGAAAGATGAAATCCGACGAGGTTTCGCGCTGCTTTCCCGAAGCGCCCGATATCGATCCGACCCTGGATCTCTGGGCCCTCTTTGCTGCCGACGGTACCCCGATCCTGCTCACCGACAATCGCTCCAGCACGTTCTTCAAGGCTGCGGAAGACGATCTGAAGACGGTTTCGCTGCACTGAAGCCAGTGCAAGCGGTGCAATCGCCTATTCGGCCGAGTGATTTCGGACCGCGCCGGTTCGGCGCGGGAGCATCAGACCTTCAGGAAGGTCAGATAGGCTGACGATCGGCCCTCGCGGCGGGCCTTTGCCTCGTAGCGCGTGCCCGGCCAGCCTTCATAAGGTGTCAGCCAGTCACTGGCATTGCGTGCGGTCCATGCGAAGCCGCCATGTGCCTTGCAATGCTGCAGCGTCCAGTTGACATAGGTGTCGATGTCAGAGGCAAAGCAGAACTTTCCGCCGGGCTTCAGCACTTTATGAAAGCGCTGCAGATTGACCTCCGAGACGAAGCGCCGTTTCCAGTGCTTCTTCTTCGGCCATGGGTCGGGATAGAGCAGATCAATCTGGTCGATGCATTCGGCTGGCATCCAGTCGAGCAACTGGGTCGCGTCATCATCATGAACGCGGATATTCTGCAAGCCTTCCGTTTCGACAACCGCCAGGAGCTTCGCCATCGAGTTGACGAAGGGTTCGACGCCGATGAAGCCGGTCGCCGGATTTGTGCGGGCGCGGTGAACGAGATGTTCACCGCCGCCAAAACCGATTTCAAGCCGCACCTTGTCCACCGCAAACGGAAACAGCGTCCTGATGTCGGTTGGTGTCTCGGATGCGAGATCGACCTTCAGTTCCGGCAGGAGGGACCCCATGCGCTCGACCTGCTGCTCGCGCAACGGTTTGCCCTTGCGTCGACCGAAAAAAGCTTCGGTCGACCGTGTCCTGCGTTCCGCATCCGTCATTCAATCAAGCCTTAAGAGCATCCTTGAGCGGCTTGACCAGATCGAGCTTCTCCCAAGAGAAGGAGCCGTCACGGCCAGCCTTGCGGCCGAAATGGCCATAAGCGGACGTCTTAGCATAAACAGGCTTGTTCAGGTCAAGATGGCGGCGGATGCCGGTCGGAGAAAGATCCATGACCTTGCGGATGGCGGCTTCCACCTGATCTTCGGTCACACCGTTGCCTGTGCCATGCAGGTCGACATAGATCGACAGCGGCTGGGCAACGCCGATGGCGTAGGAGATCTGGATCGTGCAGTTGTCGGCCATGCCGGCAGCCACGACGTTCTTGGCAAGATAGCGAGCCGCATAGGCCGCGGAACGGTCGACCTTGGTCGTGTCCTTGCCGGAGAAGGCGCCGCCGCCATGGGGCGCTGCACCGCCGTAGGTATCAACGATGATCTTGCGGCCGGTCAAGCCAGCGTCGCCATCCGGACCACCGATGACGAACTTGCCGGTCGGGTTGATGTACCAGTTGCAATCGTCAGCAATCTTCAGATCGCCGAGTGCTTCGCGGATATAGGGTTCAACGACCTGGCGAACCTTCTTGGAATCCCAGCTCTCGTCAAGATGCTGCGTGGACAGGACGATCGACACCGCTTCCGAAGGCTTGCCATCGACGTAGCGAACGGTGACCTGGCTCTTGGCATCGGGGCCGAGCTTGCCGGCGTCGCCTTCGCCCTTCTTGCGGGCGGTTGCGAGCAACTGCAGGATCTTGTGCGAATAATAGATCGGCGCCGGCATGAGATCCGGCGTTTCCTTGCAGGCATACCCGAACATGATGCCCTGGTCGCCAGCGCCTTCGGCGCCCTGCTGGTCGGCGGCCTTGTCAACGCCTTGGGCAATATCGGCCGACTGGGCATGCAACAGCACGTCGATCTTGACATTCTTCCAGTGGAAACGGTCCTGCTCGTAGCCGATATCCTTGATGGCCTTGCGTGCGGCACTCTTGAACTTCGACGGGTTCACCGCCGGATCACCATAGGCATCCTTGGCGATGTTGCCGTCCTTGTCCTTCTTCAAAAGGCTGGCTGGCAACCGCACTTCACCCGCGATCACAACGCGATTGGTGGTTGCCAGGGTTTCGCAGGCGATACGCACCGACCAGGGATCGACACCCGTCCTTGCCGCTTCCCGGTACACGAGATCGACGATTTCGTCAGAGATACGGTCACAAACCTTGTCCGGATGACCTTCGGATACGGATTCGCTGGTAAATAAATAATTGGCGCGCATCGGGATTCCCCTCAAAGAATGAATGGTGGCATCGTTACTCAGTTCAAGCGCCAAAAACAAGAACACAACCACATAAATATATCTTTATGTGAGCAAATTTTTCTTTAATTCGGAACAAAAAAAGCGGCCCGTCGGCCGCTCTCTTTGCAATCAAACCCTGTTCGTTCACTCAGTATCGGCTTCCGCCGCCAGAGCCTTGACCAGATCGACAATCTTGCGGCGGACCTTGGGGTCGCCAATCTTGACGAAGGCGCGATTGAGCTGCAGGCCTTCCGAGGACGACAGGAAATCAACGACATAGTTGGAACTGGAGGCTTCGGCCATTCCCGATGCCGTCACGCTGTTTTCACCCGGTGCATCTTCGAAGAAGAAGGAAACCGGCACATTCAATATGTTGGAAATGTTCTGAAGACGGCTGGCGCCAACGCGATTGGTGCCCTTTTCATACTTCTGGATCTGCTGGAAAGTGATGCCAAGGCTTTCACCCAGCTTCTCCTGACTCATGCCCAGCATCGTGCGACGAAGGCGAATCCGGCTTCCGACATGGATATCAATCGGGTTCGGCTTCTTCTTGTTCTCGATCATAACGTGGTCCTGACAATTGTTGGCGATCCGACCATATTCCCATACCCCCAGGTACCCAAAACGATACGTTGCACTCGCCGTCCAGGAACATTCAGCATACTTGTAGACTTACGGTCGCGACTACTATGCAATTTTAGGGGTTTTTGGTCAATTCTTTCCCCTAATAAAACCCATGCGAGAAATAAGTGCCCACAAACCAAGGCATCCGAAAACCAACCAAAAGTTTAGGTTGTGGCGCCAAGCACCCGATATCGGCACATTGTCGACACTCAGAGTTGCATCCAGCGCCCCTTCGGAGCCGAGAGCCAGGCCGTCCACAATGCGTCCAAGTGGGTCGATGACAGCCGAAATCCCGTTGTTGGCGTCGCGGATCACAGGAACGCCGAGTTCCGCAGCGCGGATTCGCGCCTGGAGAAAGTGCTGATAGGGGCCGGGCGTCATGCCGAACCAGGCATCATTGGTAATGTTCAGTATCGCCTTGGCACCGCCCAGTCCCGGCTCGATCTCGCCGGGGAAAATGATCTCGTAGCAGATCAACGGATAGAGCCCCAGCCCAGCTGGCAGTGTCAGCACCGCGCGGCTGACGGCCGGCGAGAAGCCGCCCGGAAGGCTGATCAATTCCTCGATGCCCAGCTGGCGCAACCAACCCTCGAACGGGACATATTCACCGAACGGCGTCAGGTGCACCTTGTCGGAGGCGCCGAGAATCTGGCCCTTGTCGTCGATCATGTAGACCGAGTTGTAGTAGCGCGGCGGAAGGCCCGCCCCCTGGACTTCCGAGCGCACGGCACCGGCCAGCAGCACCTGACCGTCCTGCAGCACATCGGCGATCCGCACCAGCGCATCCGGATTTTCGGTCAGGATGAAGGGCACTGACGTTTCCGGCCAAACGATAACGTCCGGTCGCGGCTTTCCGTCTGCAGGCGGTGCGGCCGTCAGCGCCAGGTGTTTTTCGAAGATTTCAACGCGATCGGTGTTTTCGAGTTTCTGCGACTGGTCGATCGCCGGCTGGACCAGACGCACCGTTACCGGCTTGTCCATCTCCGGCAGCGGCGGGGCCACATAGAGGCGATAGGCGCCATAGCCCAGATGCCCCCCGACGAGCCCGACCGCCAGGATGACGCCTGGCGCGAGGCCTTTGCGCGTGCCCAACAGTGCGGGTGTGGCAAAGACGAACACCGCAAGCGCCGAAACGCCAAAGGTGCCGAGCACATAAGCCGACTGCATCATCAAGGGTATCGGCATTGCGCCGTAGCCGATGGCATTCCAAGGAAACCCGGTCGCAACAACGCTCCGCAGCCATTCGGCAAGACCGAAACCCGCGGCAAGTGCGGCAATGCGTCCGACGCCATCGGACCAGAGGAGGCGTGCGATGACGGTTGCGAGACCGTAGAAGATCGCCAGCACTGCCGGCAATCCGAGGATCGCCAGCGGCAAAGCCCAGGCGAATTCATCCGCCTCCAGCAGCAGGGCATTGCCCAGCCACCAGAGACCCGCGACGAAATAGCCGAAGCCGAAAAGCCAGCCGAGCGTGAAGGCAGAGCGCAGGCCAAGCGAATTGTTGCGCTCGGGATTGCCGGTCGTGCCGTCGATCAACCAGACCAGCAACGTGAAAGAGACAAACATCGCGGCGAAAAAGCCAACCGGCGGCAGGGCGAGCGCTGCAATCGCTCCTGCAAGAACAGCGAGTGCTGCACGCCTTGCGCCCCAAAGGAGCAAGACTCCACCCGCCAACCGTTCCATGCGCATCCCCTCTGAGCGAATCATCGTCGCGCAGTGTTCCAAAATTTGCGGGGAATGTCCCGCATTTCGCGGGACACAAATTGGCATTGGCAGATCGGCGTTAGATCAAGACGCCGTTTCGTTGTCCACGGCAGGGCGTTGGGCATCGTCTACCGACTTCTTGCCACGAACCGCCTTGGGTTCGACAGAGGCTTCTCCCTCCCCTTTGACCGAGCGGCGGCGGGCAGCGGCACGCTTGCGGACAATACGCACGCGTTTGATCCGGCGAGGATCGGCATCCAGGATGTGGAATTCGAAACCGGCAAGCGCCTGGACGACTTCGCCACGCGCCGGGATGCGTCCCAGCGCCGAAAAGATCAGGCCACCCAGGGTATCGACGTCGTCGAGCCGGTCCCTGATGTCGAAATCCGGGCCGATCGCCTCGGCGATTTCCTCAAGTTCGACGCGGGCATCGGTGACCAGCACATCGTCAGAGATACGGGTGAACATAACCTCTTCATCGTCATGCTCGTCCTCGACGTCGCCGATCACCATCTCGACGATGTCTTCATGGCTGACGAGACCGTCGGTGCCACCGTATTCATCGATCACCAGCGCCATCTGGGTGCGGGCCGCCTGCATCCGGCTCATCAGGTCGGAGGCAAGCATGGACGGTGGCACGAACAGAACCGAGCGAATAATGCCGGCTTCGGCAACAGTCTTGCTGAGATCGATGCGCGCCAGATCAAAATCGACCTTCGGCTTTGCCTTGTCGCCCTTGGCTTCGGCCTTTTCCGCCTTGTCGGCGCTTGCCGCAGTCGAGCGGGCTGCGGCGATACGGCGGCGATTGCGGGCCTGCTTGGTGACGTAGGACAGAAGATCGCGGATGTGGACCATGCCGCGCGGATCATCGAGCGTGTCGGCATATACCGGCATGCGTGAACGGCCTGAAACCTCGAAGATGGTCATCAGTTCGCCAATGGTGACACTATGATCCACCGCCTCGATATCGACGCGCGGCACCATGATGTCCTCGACGCGCACTTCGCGGAAACGGAGGATGTTGTGCAGCATCGCCCGTTCTTCGGCGGTAAAAGCCTCGCCGAGCGTCGCATCCGCCTTCAGTGCGTCTGTAAGATCCTCTCGCAGACTTGTCGAAGAGGACGGCCTCAGGAGGCGGGCAATGCGTGCCCAGAAAGGGGTGGATTGTCGGGGCGAGCTTTCCGCTCGCGAAGGACTACTGCCGTCATCGGAGGAAGAACCCTCCGAACCCTCATTGGCCTCTGTGGCCGTTCTTGTCGCAAAATCGCTCATTGTTCCAAACTATCAGATCGGGTCTTGTCCCGCATAGGGATCAGATAGGCCAAGTTCGTGCAAAATGCGAGTCTCAAGCGCTTCCATTTGTTCTGCATCCGTCGTCTCGATGTGATCGTAGCCGAAGAGGTGCAGGAATCCGTGAACCATCAGATGGGTCAAATGATCCTCGAAGCTCTTCTCCAACTCGACGGCTTCGCGTTCGACTGTCTCGCGGGCAATGATGATATCGCCCAGCATCGGGCCTGGCATCTTGCCCGGCGTCACCGGAAAAGCCGGAAAGGACAGGACATTGGTCGGCTTGTCCTTGCCGCGCCATTCGGCATTGATCTCGCGGATCATCTCGTCATCACCGAACACGAGCGAGAGCTCCGCTGGCTGCGGCGGGAAGGGCTGGCCTTCCCTGTCGCGAAGATAACTCACTGCGAGCCCGAGAACGCGCTCGGCCATAGCCTCCAGCGCGTCCTCTTCAGCCCATCCCTCCGCCTCGACGGCGATCTGTATGTCCAAATGCTGCATCTTCAGTGTGGCAGACCTCAACGGCCGGTCTGCTCGCTTTCTTCCGCAACAACATACTTCGCATCATAGGCTCGAACAATCCGGCCAACCAGCGGATGGCGGACAACATCGGTGTCCTTGAAACGAACAATCGACACGCCCTCAACTTCCTTGAGGATCTGCAGTGCCTCGACCAGGCCCGACGTGACGCCGCGCGGCAAGTCGATCTGGCTCGGATCACCGGTGATAATCATGCGGCCGTTCTCACCGAGACGGGTCAGGAACATCTTCATCTGCATCGATGTGGTGTTCTGCGCCTCGTCGAGAATGATGGCGGCATTGGCGAGCGTGCGCCCGCGCATGAAGGCGAGTGGTGCGATTTCGATGACACCTGCTGTAATCGCCCGTTCGACCTTGTCGCCGGGGATCATGTCATACAGCGCATCATAGAGAGGCCGCAGATAAGGATCGACCTTTTCCTTCAAGTCGCCCGGAAGGAAGCCGAGACGTTCACCGGCTTCAACGGCTGGGCGCGTCAGGACAATGCGATCAACGATGCCGCGCTCCAGCAACTGCGCTGCATGGGCGACCGCGAGATAAGTCTTGCCGGTACCGGCCGGGCCGACGCCGAAGACCATTTCGGAACGATCCAGTGCCCGCATATAGGCATCCTGGGTCGGCGTGCGGGCAGCAATTGTCTTCTTGCGCGTCGAGATCTGCGCCATCGACAGCTTGGCCTTGCGCTCCAGTGTCGGCAGGCTCAACTGGTCATCGGCGGCGACAGCCATTCGGATTGCGCCCTCGACGTCGGACAGTTCGACCGAACCGCCGCTCTGCAGACGGGCATAGAGGAAATCGAGCGCCCGGCGTGCCTGATTGGTGGCGAGCAGGTCACCGGAAATCGAAACCGAATTGCCACGGGCACGGGCTTCGATCTGCAGACGCTGTTCGAGAAGTTTGAGATGCTGGTCGAATTGACCGAAGAGTTCGCTCGCAAGCCGGTTGTTCTCGAACGTCAAAATGAAGTGATTGGCGTCGGTCGCAGTAGTGCGGACATTGCGCGAGGGTGAGGAAACCACTTCTGTTGCGTTCAAGCGTTCAGGCTCCTGTGTCGATCAGGTTCAGGCCCTCACTCTAACCCTCTGCCACCTCGGCAAACAAGCTGTTTGGGCCGGCTGCGGTGATTCGTACCTGTATAATGTCACCGATTTTCGAAGACATTGCATCAACATTCACAGACTGCAGCCAAGGAGACCTACCAATTAATTGTCCAGGCATGCGTCCCGGCTTCTCCAGCAGCAGGTCCATGGTACGCCCGATCATCGATTGGGAAAAGGCCTGCTGCTGCTCAAGCAGCAATTGTTGCAGCCGAGCCAGGCGTTCCGTCTTGACGTCTTCCGGGACATGATCCGGCAAATCGGCACCGGGCGTACCCGGTCGCGTCGAATATTTGAATGAATAGGCCTGGGCGTAATTCACCTGACGCACGAGGTTCATCGTGTCCTCGAAGTCCTGATCGGTCTCACCGGGGAAACCGACGATGAAGTCACCCGACAGCGCGATATCGGGACGCATCGCACGAATGCGCTCGATCAGCGCAATATATTCCGACGCCTTGTGGCGACGGTTCATCGCCTTCAGGATCCGGTCCGAACCGGCCTGGACCGGCAGATGCAGATAGGGCATCAGCATACGCAGATCACGATGCGCTTCGATCAGCCGGTCGTCCATGTCACGAGGATGGCTGGTGGTGTAGCGCAGACGCGCAAGACCGGGGGTCTCGGCCAGACGGTAGAGCAGATCGCCAAGACCGATTGCCCTGCCCTCTTCGTCCTCGCCATGCCAGGCATTGACGTTCTGGCCGAGCAAAGTCAGCTCACGCACGCCGGTATCGACAAGCTTACGAGCCTCGGCCAGAAGCTGGGCAAGGGGACGCGAGACTTCCGAGCCGCGGGTATAGGGCACGACGCAGAAGGTGCAGAACTTGTCGCAGCCTTCCTGAACCGTCAGGAATGCCGTGACGTTGCGCGGCTTGCCCGGGACTTTGACGGGAGCCGGCAGATGCTCGAACTTGTCTTCCAGCGCATATTCCGTGTCGACGACACGCTCGCCGGCGCGGGCGCGGTGCAGGGCCTGCGGCAGGCGGTGGTAGGTCTGCGGGCCGATCACGACATCGACGGCAGGTTCGCGACGGGAGATTTCCTCACCCTCTGCCTGGGCGACGCAACCGGCCACACCGATCATGAATTCACGGCCTTCGGCAGCGCGCGCCTTCTTCGTCTCGCGCAGGCGTCCCAAAGCCGAGTAGACTTTTTCGGCTGCCTTTTCACGAATATGACAGGTGTTGAGCAAAACCAGATCGGCGTCTTCCATGATCTCGGTCGAGACATAGCCGTCTGCCGCAAGCGCATCGGCCATGCGGCCGCTGTCATAGACATTCATCTGGCAGCCATAGGTCTTGATGAAGACCTTACGCGCATTGGCGCCGGGCTGCTGGTTTGCGGGGATGATCGCTGTGTCCTGTGTCATGGCCGCTATTTAGTGGTTTTCGCTGTCCGATTAAACCGAAAAATCACGAGTGCCCGGTCAGCGCTTGTGACGGCCGCGCAAATGGGCGAGCAGCATGCGACGCAGACGCGTCTCGATCTGGGAGGCCAGATGTTTTCGGCTGTCGCCTTTGCTGAACTCCACACTCTCGCCAAAGGAGACATCGACGTCGATCGCGCCGGCTCTCAGGACCCCAAGCAGCGATTCAGTAAGGCCCGTGTCTCCCGGCCAACCGGCTATCGGCCGATGATAGCGGCCCATCGGCATGCCCTGGACACGGGTATAGGCAATCGCCACCGGCTGCACATGAACACCGCTTTCGCCACCTTCGGGAAGAGCAGCGGCAGCGGCACCGAAGAGGGAGGACTTGACGCTGAGAACTCGATTGCCATCGGAGGTCGTGCCCTCTGGAAACAACACGACGATCTCGCCATCCGCCATGCGCCCGGCAATCTCATTGACCTGATCCCCTGTGCGCCGCTTTTCCTCGCGGGCAATGAAAATCGTCTTCTGCAGCTTTGCCAGCGCCCCGAAAAGCGGCCAGGAGGCCACCTCCGTCTTGGCGATGAAGGTGACATCGGCGAGCGAGCCGAGAACGAGGATGTCTTTCCACGATGCATGATTGGCGGCGATCATCAGCGGTCGGCTCTGGTCTAGCTGGCCATGGACATGAACGCGGATGCCCAGCGCGCGAAGCGTTGCCTTGTGCCAGAACCTGGGCAGGCTATGGCGCAAACGCCAGTTCAAGCGCAGCGCAAGAAGCTGGATCGGGATCAGCAGCAAGGAAGCGGCAATCAGCACGGCAAATGACAGGGCGATGCGCAGCCAGTTGATCACGCGAGCCTCGTTCCGCCTTCACGCATAGGCCTACTTCTCGTCATTCGCGAGCGGAATACCGTAGAGTTCAAGACGATGGCCGACGAGACGGAAGCCATGCTCGCGCGCGATGCGCTCCTGCAGGGCTTCGATTTCGGGCGAATGAAACTCGACGACGACACCGGTCTTCAAGTCGATCAGATGATCATGATGTTCTTCCGGCACCGTCTCGTAGCGTGAGCGGCCGTCGCGGAAGTCATGACGCTCGATGATGCCGGCATCCTCGAACAGCTTGACCGTGCGGTAGACAGTGGAGATGGAAATCTTGGCATCGACCTTCGAGGATCGGCGATACAGTTCCTCGACGTCCGGATGATCTGCCGATTCCTCAAGAATTCGGGCGATCACACGACGCTGTTCGGTCATGCGCATGCCACGTTCGGCACAAAGCGCTTCCAGCGATTTGATGGCTTCGGTCATGAGCCCATGTTATCCGCACATTCGGTTCGTCTCACCGACGGACTAGCGAAGATCGCGACGCATGACAAGCGCGGAGGTCCTACGGCCGGATTCATCTGTGTAATATGCCGGCCGTTCGCCGGCTCTTTCAAAACCGAGTTTGCGGTAAAGCCCGAGCGCCGCTGCGTTTCCGTCATCGACCTCGAGGAACATGGCTTCGCCGCCGCGATTGCGGGCTTCGCGCATGGCGGCCTGCATGAGACGCCAACCGAGGCCGAACCGCGCCATCTTGTCATTGACGGCAATGGTGAGGATCTCGGCCTCGCCGGCCACTTCGCGGGCCAGCACGAAACCGGCCAGGGGCGCCTTGAAAATCAGCGTGTTGGTCTGCCAGGCGACGAAGCCGAAGGAGTTCGGCTGGAGCAGCAGGCTGACGAAT
Organism: Rhizobium sp. 18065; assembly: GCF_902706095.1. Taxonomy (GTDB): domain Bacteria; phylum Pseudomonadota; class Alphaproteobacteria; order Rhizobiales; family Rhizobiaceae; genus Allorhizobium. Next base: position 376,970 of record NZ_CACSJP010000001.1, on the reverse strand, counting down.
TCGCCGTCGCCCCAGGCCCGCGCAAATCGGTGCGCATGCAAGGTCGCCACGGCAGCGCAATGATCGGGCACCATGGGAACGATTTCGAACTCAGGCTGACGGTAAAACAGTGTGTCGCGCATTCTTGAGGCTCTGTATTCTGAGGCATGCCAAGGCTGAACAGGTTCAAGCCAAGGGCTTTAGATCGTCTTATCGAAGCATGTCATCGTCGCCAAACAGCTTGCCACGGATGGACGCAATGTTTCAGGCTCTGGACACTGCAAATCCGGTTTGCGGCTTGGCATCCGGTCCACGTAGATAAAGCGGCTTTGGCTTGCCCTGGGCTTTCGCCTTTGCGCCGAGCGCTGCGACAATCTCGATCGGAAAGTGATCCGGTCCGGTTTGAGCCGCCTTGTCCGTCAGCAAAGCTGCTGCAGATCCAATCACCGCGACATTGTCGGACGCGGCCTGAGACAGGAATTCATCGAGCCCGAGCACGCGCGCCTCATCGGAGGGTTCGCCATTTTCGAATGTCTGCGCATAGACTTCGTCGCGATGCGCATTCATTGCCGCCAATACGGTTCGGGGCGCACCCGGTGCAGGCAGGTTGGCAAGGACAGACAGCGTCGACACACCGACGCACTCGACCCCCAGTGCCAGCGCCAGGCCGCGGGCGGCGGCGACGCCAACACGAATTCCGGTAAATGAGCCAGGACCGACAGTCACGGCGACACGCGTCATTTCGGACAGCGTCAGATCTGCCTTGTCCAAGGCTTCGTCAATCATCGCCATCAGGCGCTCGGCATGACCCCGGCCGATTGTTTCGCTGACACTGCCAAGCACGCGGCCTGAAGCAGCATCATAGACAGCGACCGCGCAATCCACGCCCGCCGTATCGATCGCCAGAACAATCATGCTCACTCCGTGCAGGCGGTTCAGACCGCCTCGACTTCCTGCACTTCCGGCACGAAATGGCGCAGAAGGTTCTGTACGCCATGCTTCAAGGTTGCCGTCGACGACGGGCAACCGGCGCAGGAACCCTTCATATTGAGGAAAACGGTGCCGTCCTTGAAACCGCGAAAGGTGATATCGCCACCGTCCTGGGCCACAGCCGGACGGACACGGGTTTCGAGCAGTTCCTTGATCGTGGCGACAATGGTTTCATCACCGGCGTCGAAGAACTCTTCGTCGCCATCGGCATCATTGGCAACGGCCGCCGAGCCCATGACCGGCGCACCGCTCATGAAATGCTCCATGATGGTGCCGAGGATCGCCGGCTTCAGGTGCTGCCATTCCGGCCCTTCCTTGCTGACCGTGACGAAGTCGTAGCCAAAGAAGACGCCGGTCACGCCAGGAATCTGGAAAATGCGCGAGGCGAGCGGCGAAACGCCGGCACTTTCGGCGTCGCGGAATTCGGCCGTTCCGCTTTCCATCACAACCTTGCCCGGCAGGAACTTGAGTGTGGCAGGATTCGGTGTGGCTTCGGTCTGGATGAACATGATGGTCTCCACGCGGTGGCATCACCGCTAAAGTTTAGAATTCTTCAAAAGAAAATAAGCCCATTGCCCGCACCATTCAAGTGGCAACGTCAGCGTCAGATCAGCACAATGCGTCGATTTCTTCATCGGTCAGCGAATCGGGCAACACCGTAACCGGGATGGGGAACGCGGCACCTCGCCCTGCAATCATCGAAACCAGCGGGCCCGGGCCTTCCTTCGTCGAGCCTGCAGCCAGCACGAGAATTGCAATATCGCGGTCTTCATCGATCAGACTGTTGATCTCGGTATAGGCACCGCCTTCGCGGATGACGATCTCCGGTTCGATGCCGATCGTCTCGCGCACCGTCTGAGCCGACTTGGCCATGATCGATTCGGCCTCTTCCCGAGCCTCCGCCCGCATGATCTCCTCGACGCCCAGCCATTGCTGGAAATCGCCTTCGGGGATCACATAAATCAGAACAAGCCCGCCGTTGGAATTCTTGGCGCGCCGCCCGGCATAATGGACTGCACGGGAGCATTCCGGGGTATTATCAATCACCGCCATGAACTTGCGGCGGTGACCTTCAAGACGTGACAGGCGTGTTGATACCATAAAGAACCCCGCCTCCGGATCATGAACATTCAAGGACATGACGGCTGGCTCCGGACGACCCAGCCGAAATTCCATCAGACCTTAACGCACGAATCCGATGATGTCGCGGACTTCGTTCATCGTCTTTTCGGCACGCTCGCGCGCCCTTGCTCCGCCGTCGCGCAGCACCGAATCGATATAGGAAGGGTCCGCCATCAGGCGACGCATTTCGGCATTGATCGGCGCCAGTACTTCAATCGAGAGGTCGACCAGGGCCGGCTTGAACACCGAGAACTGCTGGCCGCCGAATTCGCTGAGAACCTCGGCCTTGGTCTTGTCGGCGAGCGCGGCAAAGATGCCGACCAGGTTGTCGGCTTCCGGGCGACCCTTCAATCCGTCGACTTCGCTTGGAAGCGCATCCGGATCGGTCTTGGCCTTGCGGATCTTGCGGGAAATCGCGTCCGCGTCATCCATCAGGTTGATGCGCGACAGGTCCGATGGATCGGACTTCGACATCTTCTTGGTGCCGTCCTTCAGGCTCATGACGCGCGGCGCCGGGCCATCGATCAGCGGCTCGACCATCGGGAAATAGGCATGTACCGGCTCCTCGCCAACGGTGATGTCGACACCGAGGCCGGTCGGGCGGATCTTTTCCATGAAGTCGATGTTGAACTTCATCGCGATATCGCGGGTCAGTTCGAGATGCTGCTTCTGGTCTTCACCGACGGGCACATGGGTGGCGCGATAGACGAGAATGTCAGCCGCCATCAGGCTCGGATAGGCATAGAGACCAAGCGAGGCCTGCTCGCGATCCTTGCCTGCCTTGTCCTTGAACTGGGTCATGCGGTTCATCCAACCGAGGCGGGCGACGCAATTGAAGATCCACGCCAGTTCAGCATGCTGCGGCACCTGCGACTGGTTGAAGACGATGTGCTGCTTCGGATCGATGCCAGCGGCCAGGAAGGCTGCGGTGATCGAGCGGATCTGGGTCGGCATGTCATCATGCACAAGCTGGGCCGTCAGCGCATGCAGGTCGACGACGCAATACATGCAGTCGTTGTTTTCCTGCAGCGCCACGAACTTGCGGATCGCGCCGAGATAGTTACCGAGATGGAGATTGCCGGTTGGCTGAACGCCGGAGAATACCAGCGGCTTGAACTCACCCATGATTGTCCTCAACAGGCTGGTGGAGGGCCCGATCTTTCGATCGCGTGTTTGATCGGCTTATGCACGGCGGATGGCCGGCAAGCAAGCTCTCACTTTTGCGGGGCGGGCTCGATCAGATCCCAGAGATTTCCATAGGGATCGGCGAAGACTGCGACGGTGCCGTAGACTTCGTGGCGCGGCGCCTCGCGGAATTCAACGCCATGCGCCAGCATGCGGGTATGGTCGCGGGCAAAATCATCGGTTCTGAGAAAGAAACCAACGCGGCCACCGGCCTGATTGCCGACCGCCGCTTCCTGAGCCGCTCCCTCTGCCTTGGCCAACAGAATGCCGGCCCCGTCGCCGCCGGGCGGCTTGACCACGAGCCAGCGCTTGCCTTCCGGCTGCAGGCTGTCTTCCAGGCAATCAAAGCCGAGACTGTCGCAATAGAAGCCCTTCGCCCGGTCGTAGTCATCAACCAGAAGCGAGATCAAAAACAGGGAACGGGCGGTCATGGCTACTCCTCGGCTCAGATGCGCAAATCGTCTTAGGCTGGCCGGCGCCTTCAGCGCAAGACCCCGGCCTCACCAAGCGAATCACCACCTTTGAACCTGTAAAGGCAAATGCGCTTCAAATTTGACACAATTTTAGAAATAAAAAACCAAGCGGCACAGTCTTGATAGTCTTACTTGAAACTTATTTTCCGGAGAGTCATCATGCGCGTGTTTTCATGTCTCGTTTTTGGCTGTATTTTGACGTTCACCCTGCATTCAACGGCTAGTGCAGTGGATGCCAAAAAACGGCACTTCTTCATGCCGAAAAACGACTATAGCAATACTTACACTCTACAACGCATCAGCGTCCGAGCGAGCTGTTTTCCGACCAAACTGCGGGCTATCCTCGCCCATATCGCCAGACAGACCGGGGGGCAGCCGATGGTCACATCCGGGCACCGGCCGCGGTCGGGCCGATCTCAACACAGTCGCTGCTATGCCGCTGATATCCGTGTGCCCGGTGTGCCGGAGCGCAAAATACTGGCGGCCGCCGCAAGCGCACCCGGCATTGGCGGTATCGGCCGTTACTGCAACGGCATGGTGCATGTCGATATCGGGCCAAAACGAAGATGGGTGCACTGCTAGCGCCAGTCATTGTTCGATGACAGCAGATTTCAAGCCTTGGGCTTGCGCCTGATGTTGCGCCGGATCATGCCGAAGTCCGCGCCACCGATCAGGAAGGCCGTGGCGAAATAGACCGGCATTGCGATGACAATCAGCAAGGCCAAGGTCGAGACCTGTTCGACCAGCGAACTGGTCGGCATCAAGGAAGCGCTCCAGCGATCCGACAGATAGACGAGTACGCCCGCCATTACGCCGGACGCCATGATCAGGCGCAGCGTGCGGGTGATCAGCGCCCATTCGAAGACCAGATGGCCGCGCCACAGCAAAACAGAAAACAGCAGGACCGTGTTGGTCCAGCCTGCAGCCGCCTCCGCAATCGCGATGCCGCTTTCCTCGAAATGGGGGAAAAGCGTGATGGCAAGACCGGTATTCAGCGCCACCGAAATCATGGTGAAGCGCATCGGCGTCTTCGTATCCTCGCGGGCGTAGTAGCCCGGCTGCAGCGCCTTGATCAGCACGAAACCCGGCAGACCTATGCCATAGATGGCGAGGATGCCGGCGACGACTGCGGTATTCTGTTCGGTAAAAGCGCCGCGCTCGTAGAGCACGCGGATGATTTCGTCGGACAGGACCCAGATCGCGGCCGCGGCCGGAAGCGTCAGGAAGAGAACGAATTCGATCGAACGGTTCTGCAGGTTGCCGGCCTCTTTCATGAAGCCGCCTTTGAGCGCACGCGCAAGTTCGGGCAGGAGCACGATGCCGACGGCAACGCCCACGACACCCAGCGGCAACTGGTAGATCCGGTCGGCATATTGAAGGGCGGAAATCGCGCCTTCCTTGCCCGATGCGATCGCCTGTCCGATCAACTGGTTGATCTGGGTGATGCCACCCGTGACGGCCGCCGGAATGGCCAGAACCAGGAGACGCTTGACGTTCGCGGTATAACGTGGCCGGCGAAAGCCGATCTTGATCCCGGCATGGCGAACCCCGAGATAGACCACGGCTAGCTGCAGCAGACCTGCAGCCAGCACAGACCAGGACAAATACCAGGCCGTCAGCGACGGATCCGACCCGGTCCAGAGCGCCCAGCCGAGAGCGCCCATCATCAGGATGTTGAGAAAAATCGGCGCGATGGCGGCGGCAAAGAAATGATGCAGCGAATTCAGCATTCCGCTCATCATGGCGGTCAGCGACATGCACATGAGATAGGGGAACATGACGATCGCCAGACGCACGGTCAGCGAGAATTTCTCCGCATCATCGACAAAGCCGGGCGCGATTACCCACTCGACCAGCAGCGGCATCGACAGCTGCATGCCGATGGTGATGACCAGCAGGACGGAAAACAGGACGCCGAACACTTCCTCCGAGAACCGCTTGGCGCCATCGATGCCGTTGGCCTCGATTTCCTTGGCAAATAGCGGCACGAAGGCGGCGTTGAAGGCGCCCTCGGCGAACAGACGACGGAACAGATTGGGGAAGCGGAAGGCTGCATAAAAGACGTCGGCGATGGGTCCGGTGCCCAGTGCTGCCGCCATCAGCGTTTCACGGGCAAAGCCGAAAACACGGCTTCCCAGCGTCGCACCGCCGACGGTCATGAATTTCTTGACGAGGCTCATTCAGGCCCGGACTTTCTTCTGCATCACAGGGGCACGCTGTACCGTTGACGCGATGGCGGAAGACTGTGGCGCTTCCTTGTCACGCGGCTCCTCGGCCCCTTCTGTCATCACCGCCTTCAGACGATTGACGATATTGGCCTGACGATTTTCGTTGGTCACCTTCTGGCCGACCAGATCCATCACATAGAAGGTATCGATGACCTTCTCACCGAAGGTGGTGATGCGTGCCGAATGGATATCCAACGAAAGATCGGCGAGTGCTGCGGTGATCTCCGCCAGGAAGCCGATGCGGTCGAGGCATTCGACTTCGATAACGGTGAACTTGTTCGACAGGCTGTTGGAAATGCGCACATCCGGCTGGACCGGGAAGGTCTTGTTCTTCTTCTTGCCCTTCGAGCGGGTGGCAATGACTTCCGGCAGGCGCTTGCTGCCGGACAGCACATCCTCGATCATCTTGCCGATGGTCGCGGCACGGCGCATCTCGTCGTCGTCGATCGGGAATTCCCGGTTGATCAGGATCGTATCGAGAGCCCGGCCATCCGACGTCGTGAAGATCTGCGCATCGGCGATGTTTGCGCCGGCAGCGGCGCAGGCGCCGGCGATGATCGACAGAAGACGCGGATGGTCGGGCGACAGCACCGTGATTTCGGTGATGGCATGGAAGGAATGAGTGCGCACCATGGTCGCGAGCGCCTTGCGTGCCTTGTCAGCCTGGCGGATGAACCGCGTATGGCGAACCTGGTCCTCCAGGTCGACCGACAGCAAATAGGGCTCATAGTGAAGCTTGGTATAGGTCTTCTGGTCCTTCTGGCTCCAGCCTTCCAGTGCCTTGGTCAGTTGTTCCGCAGCGTGCTTGGCCCGCTCCTTGCGGGAGACCTGGCTGAAGCCGCCTGACAGCAGCAATTCGGTCTCGTAGTAGAGCGTGCGCAACAACTGGCCCTTCCAGCCGTTCCAGACACCCGGTCCGACGGCGCGGATATCGCAGATCGTCAGCACCAGCAGCATTTTCAGCCGATCGAGCGACTGCACCTTTTCGGCAAAGTCGGTAATCGTCTTGCGGTCGTGCAGGTCGCGGGTCTGAGCGACCATCGACATCAGCAGGTGCTGGTCAATCAGCCAGGCGACCATTTCGGTCTGCTTTGGCGACAGGCCGAGACGCGGGCAGAGCTTGCGCGCCACCTTGGCGCCGGCGATGGAATGATCTTCCTGACGGCCCTTGGCGATATCATGCAGAAGCACGGCGACATAGAGCGTCTGGCGATCCTCGATCTCCGGCATCAGCTTGTTGGCGAGGGGATGGATCTCTTCGGCCTTGCCCTTGTCGATCTCCGACAGGACTTCCAGCGTGCGGATCAGATGTTCGTCGACGGTGTAGTGATGATACATGTTGAACTGCATCATCGAGACGATCTTGCCGAACTCCGGAATGAAGCGACCGAGAACACCGGCCTCGTTCATGCGGCGCAGGATGAAGCCCGGATCACGGCGCGAGGTCAGGATCGCCAGGAACAGGCGGTTGGCCTCCTCGCTTTCGCGGAAATCATTGTCGATCAGCGACAGCGACCGGGTGACGGCCTTCAAGGCATCCGGATGGAATTCGAGGCCATTGATGTCGGCCACATGGAAGAGCCGCATGATCGACATCGGATCGCGCTTGAAAACGTCCGGATCGGCAAGCGCGATGCGGCCGCGATCATCAATGAATTCCGCTGCACCGGCGATCTTGCGCGGACGGTTGGCAAAACGGCCGATCATGCCGCCAATGCCGGGCACGGCCTTGGCCTGCTGATCCTCCAGGGCTGCGGAGAAAATGCGCGTCAGATCCCCCACGTCCTTTGCCACCAGGAAATAGTGCTTCATGAAGCGTTCCACGGCAGACAGGCCGGGCCGGGCCTGATAGCCAAGGCTTTTCGCGATCTCCGGCTGGATATCGAAATAGAGACGCTCCTCCGGCTTGCCGGTCAGATAGTGCATGTGGCAACGCACGGCCCAGAGGAAGTCATCCGCCTTCTCGAACAGGCGCCATTCCTGGCGCGACAGAACGCCGAGGCGGACAAGTTCTCGGGTGTCGCGAACATGATAATTGTACTTGGCGATCCAGAACAGTGTCTGGAGATCGCGAAGTCCGCCTTTGCCTTCCTTAACGTTGGGTTCAACCAGATAACGGCTGTCGCCGGCCTTGCGATGGCGTTCGTCGCGTTCGGCCAGTTTGGCGGCGATGAATTCCGGGGCGGTATTGGTGGTAACTTCCTGGTCGAAGCGGCGCTGCAATTCATCAACAAGCGTCTCGTTGCCGCAGACGAAACGGGTTTCGAGAATGGCCGTGCGGATGGTCATGTCCGACTTCGACAGCCGGATGCACTCTTCGACCGTGCGCGTCGCATGACCGACCTTGAAGCCGATGTCCCAGAGCAGATAGAGCACGAACTCGACGGCCTTATGCATGTTCGGCATGGTTTTCGACGGCATCAGGAAGAGCAGATCGAGATCGGAACCCGGCGCCAGGGTCCCTCGACCATAGCCGCCAACTGCGGCAACGGACACACCATCCGCATCCCCAGGATAGACATGCGCCGTGACCATCCTGAAGATCACCGAGATCAACTGGTCCTGAATCCAGGAAATGCTGTTGGCGCATTTCATGCCGCTGCCATCGGCAAAAAGCTGGAGACGCGCGACTTCGCGGCCATCGATGCTCGCCTTTTTCAGGATCGGCAGCAGCTTGGCGCGGACTTCGAGCAGGTTGCCCGAGTACAAGCGAACCACCTCTTCGCAGGACGCCACCAGGGCGTCGACGTCGAGCAGGGCATCAAAGGCGATTTCGGCTTTTGCCATGTGTCGGGCATGCTTTCTGACTGACCGGATGATCGGCTCCGGTTTCGGATGGCGCTATAGCGCCTTTCCGGCGCGTTTGACAGGCACCTTACCCCTCAAGGCTTGCCAAGTTGTTTCTTGAGATCATAGAGCGCATCCAGCGCCTGACGAGGGGTCAGGTCGTCAAGATCCAGTGACTTGAGCGCCTCTTCGACCTTGGAGGGGCCAGCCTTGCGGGCATCCTCGCGGCGCACGGCCACCTGGAACAGCGGAAGATCGTCGATCAGTTGGGCTGCCGGGTTCTTGCGGTCGGTATCCTCGAGCTTCGCCAGCACATCGCGGGCACGCGCAACGACAGCCGCCGGAAGACCGGCAAGACGCGCGACCTGAATGCCATAGGAGCGATCTGCGGCACCGGGGCCGACCTCGTGCAGGAAAATAACGTCGCCGTCCCATTCCTTGACCCGCATCGTGACGTTCGACATGCGTGCCAGCTTTTCCGACAGGGCCGTCAGCTCATGGAAATGGGTGGCAAACAGCGAGCGGCAGAGATTGACCTCATGCAGATGCTCGACTGCCGCCCAGGCGATCGACAAACCGTCGAAGGTTGCCGTGCCGCGGCCGATCTCGTCGAGGATAACCAGCGAGCGATCGGTCGCCTGGTTGAGGATTGCCGCCGTCTCGACCATCTCGACCATGAAGGTCGAGCGGCCACGGGCAAGATCGTCGGACGCGCCGACACGCGAGAACAGCCGATCGACCACGCCGATATGGGCCGCACCGGCCGGCACGAAGGAACCCATCTGGGCCATGATGGCAATCAGCGCATTCTGGCGCAGGAAGGTCGATTTACCGCCCATGTTGGGACCGGTGAGCAACCAGATCGCACCGTTGCCGCCGGATTTTTCCGGCGACAGATCGCAATCATTGGCGATGAAGGGACTGGCGGCCTGACGGCGCAATGCCTGCTCGACAACCGGATGGCGCCCGGCGGTGATCTGGAACATGCGGCTGTCATCGACGATCGGGCGGCAATAGCCCTGCTCCTCGGCCAAAGACGCCAGACCGGCGGCAACGTCGATGACGGCCAGCGCCCGGGCAGCCGCCTTGATCGGCTCGGCAGCGGCAACGACATCGGTCACCATGCGCCCGAAGGCCTCAAGCTCGATCGTCAGCGCCTGGCCCGCGGCATTGGCGATGCGGCTTTCGAGATCGGCGAGTTCGGTGGTGGTGAAGCGCATGGCATTGGCCATGGTCTGGCGATGGATGAAGCGGGCCTTGCCGTCATCCGTATCGGTCATCGGGCCAGCATTGCCGGCGGTGACCTCGATGAAGTAGCCGAGCACATTGTTGTGCTTGATCTTCAGCGACCTGATGCCGGTCTCCTCGGCATATTGCAGCTGCAGCCCGGCGATCACCCGGCGCGACTGGTCGCGCAAGGCGCGGATCTCATCGAGTTCGGTCACGGCGCCTTCGCGCAGAAAGCCGCCATCGCGTTTCAGCAGCGGCAATTCATCGGCGAGCAACTCCGACAGTCCGCGGCCGAGATCCTGCGGCAGAGCCTGAAGATCGGCCATTGCATCGGTCAACTCTTTCGGCAGAAGGGCCTGCGCCAGAAGGGTTGCCACTTCGGCCGATGCCGTCAGACCATTGACGATACCACCCAGATCGCGCGGACCTCCGCGGTCCAGCGCCAGACGCGACAGGGCGCGGGGCATGTCGGGCACCCGCTTCAACGCATCGCGCAGACGGTCGATCAACTGGCTTTCGGTCAGCAGGAAGGCGACCGAATCCTGCCGCGCGGCAATCGCTGCGGGATCGGTCAGCGGCGACATCAGGCGTTCGGCGAGCAGACGGGCGCCGCCGCCGGTCACCGTGCGATCGATTGCCTTCAGCAGAGAGCCGTTGCGATCACCCGACAGAGTTTTCACCAGCTCGAGATTGGCGCGAGTGGCCGGATCGATGAACAGGGTAGAGGCCGCGTTCTGGCGCTCGGGCAGGCCGAGTGGCGGGCGCTCGGCAATCTGGGTCTTCTCGACATAGGCGACAGCGGCAGCGGCCGCGGCAATCTCCGCGCGGGAAAAACTGCCGAAACCGTCCAGTGTGCTCACGCCGAAATAGCGGGCGATCCGACCCTCGGCACTGGCGCTATCGAACAAGACGCCGGGCTGGGGCACGACGACACGTCCGAGCACGTCGAAAGCGGGCTTCAATTCCTCATCGTGAAACAGCGTATCCGGCACGATCAGTTCGCGCGGCTCGATGCGGAGGATATCGGCGAGCAGGCGGGTTTCCGTCGTTTCGGCGAGGCGAAAGATGCCGGTGGAGATATCGATCCAGGCCAGCGCCAATTGCGGCGCGCTGCCGCCGCGAATGCGGGCGAGCGCCATCAGATAATTGGATTCGAACGGCGAGAGCAGCTTTTCTTCGGTGAGCGTGCCAGGGGTGACAAGGCGCACGACGTCGCGCTTGACCACGGATTTCGAGCCGCGCTTCTTGGCTTCGGCCGGATCCTCGATCTGTTCACATACCGCGACGCGAAAACCGAGAATGATCAGCTTCTGCAGATAATCGTCGGCTGCATGAACCGGCACGCCGCACATCGGGATATCATGACCTAGATGCTGGCCGCGCTTGGTCAGGGTTATGCCAAGTGCCCGTGAGGCATCAACGGCATCCTCGAAGAACAGTTCGTAGAAATCGCCCATACGATAGAAGAGCAGGCTACCGGGATTGGCGGCCTTGATCTCGATATATTGCTCCATCATCGGCGTGGCGGATGCGCGGCTTTCCTCCGAGGCAAGCGTTGCCACGTTCAGGACCTCGTTGTGGGCGGATGAATGGATCGTCACTGGCCAATGTTTTCTTGATGATAAAGTCGTGCAACACTAACGACCTGCGCTGCAGAAAAACAACATGATGGGCGGATGACAACGCAGCTGCCCACAACAAGCTGAGGGGAAACATGCCGATCGACAAGAAAACTGTTCGCACGCGCGTCTCGGTCACCGAACAGGAAGCGCTCGATTTCCACTCGCAGGGCCGCCCCGGCAAGCTGGAAATCACGCCGACAAAGGCGATGGCCACGCAACGCGACCTGTCGCTGGCCTATTCGCCGGGCGTTGCCGTGCCGGTCAAGGCGATCGCAGCAGACCCAGATACGGCCTATGACTACACCACGCGCGGCAATATGGTCGCGGTCATTTCGAACGGTACCGCCATCCTTGGTCTCGGTAATCTTGGGGCGCTGGCTTCCAAGCCGGTGATGGAAGGAAAGGCCGTGCTTTTCAAGCGCTTCGCCGATGTCGACAGCATCGACCTTGAGGTCGATACCGAGAATGTCGATGAATTCATCAATTGCGTGCGCTATCTCGGCCCTTCGTTCGGCGGCATCAACCTCGAAGATATCAAGGCGCCGGACTGCTTCATCATCGAGAGCCGGCTGCGCGAACTGATGGACATCCCGGTCTTCCACGACGACCAGCACGGCACGGCGATCATCGCAGCCGCCGGCCTGATCAATGCACTGGAGCTAACCGGCCGTGACTTCAAGACCACCAAGCTAGTCTGCAATGGCGCAGGGGCTGCCGCGATCGCCTGCATCGAACTGATCAAGGCGATGGGCTTCAACGGCGACAACATCATCCTCTGCGACACCAAAGGCGTCATCTATCAGGGTCGCATAGAGGGCATGAACCAGTGGAAATCGGCGCATGCAGTCAAGACCGATCGCCGGACGCTGAAGGAGGCGATGGAAGGTGCCGACGTCGTGCTCGGACTGTCGCAGAAAGGCGCGTTTTCGGCCGACATGATCGCCTCGATGGCGCCGAACCCGATCATCTTCGCCATGGCCAATCCCGATCCGGAAATCACTCCGGAAGAGGTCGCCGAAATCCGCGACGATGCAATCATGGCAACCGGCCGGTCGGACTATCCGAACCAGGTGAACAATGTTCTCGGCTTTCCCTACATCTTCCGCGGCGCGCTCGACGTGCGCGCCAGCCAGATCAACGATGCGATGAAGATCGCCGCCGTGCGGGCGCTTGCCGATCTGGCGCGCGAGGATGTGCCAGACGACGTGGCGGCCGCCTATCAGGGCCAGCGTCCGCGTTTTGGCCCGCAATACATCATTCCGGTCCCTTTCGACCCCCGATTGATTTCGGCCATTCCGGTGGCCGTCGCGAGGGCTGCGATGGAGACCGGCGTTGCCAGAAAAGAGATCGACGACCTCGGCGCCTATGCGCATGAGCTATCTGCCCGCCGCGACCCGATCGCGGCGGCTACCCAGCGCATCTACGAGCACGTACGCAGTCATCCGAAGCGGGTGGTCTTTGCCGAGGGCGAAGAAGAGCAGGTGATGCGCGCGGCCATTGCCTTTGCCAATCAGGGGCTGGGCACAGCCATCCTGCTTGGCCGTGACGAACCATTGAAGGCAACAGCGGAACGAGCCGGCATCGATCTGGATCGCCCGGGCATCGAGGTGGTCAACGCCCGCGTCTCGACCCGGGTCGATGCCTATACCGAATATCTCTATGCCCGCCTGCAGCGCAAAGGTTACCTGCACCGCGATGCCCAGCGCCTGATCAATACCGATCGCAATCACTTCGCCGCCTGCATGGTGGCGCTGGGCGACGCCGACGCGATGGTAACGGGCACGACGCGCAACTATTCGACGGCGCTCGAAGACGTGCGCCGGTGCATCGACACGGCACCCGGCCACAGGGTTATCGGCGTTTCTCTGGCCTTGGCGCGTGGCCGCACCATCCTTGTCGCCGACACAGCCGTGCATGACATGCCGACCGCCGAAGAACTGGCCGATATCGCCGAAGAATCGGCAGGCGTCGCACGCCGCCTCGGGCTCGAACCGCGCGTGGCGCTGCTTGCCTATTCGACCTTCGGCCATCCGACCGGCGAGCGCTCCGAGCGGTTGCGCGAGGCGGTCAAAATCCTCGACAACCGTCATGTCGATTTCGAATATGACGGCGAGATGGGGGCTGACGTGGCGCTCAACAGCCACCGGATGGAGCAGTATCCGTTCTGCCGGCTGTCGGGCACGGCGAATGTGCTGGTCATGCCAGCGATCCATTCTGCGGCGATCTCGACAAAGATGCTGCAGGAACTGGGCGGCCTTACCGTGATGGGGCCGCTGCTGGTCGGACTGGAGAAATCGGTGCAGATCGCCCAGATCGGCGCCAAGGACAGCGACATCGTCAACATGGCGGCGATTGCTGCCTACAATGCCGGCGCCTGATCCCCGCGATCAGGCCAGAAGAGGAGCGGCTTCCGACAGCTGCTCCATGTCTTCCTCGAGTTCGGTGCGCAGCCAGCGCTTGAAGGTTTCGACCTTGCTGCTGCGGCGTGCCGTGTCTGCCACAACGAAGTAGTGCCCGAACCCGGTTTTGACCGGAGGGCCGAAGGGTGCAACCAGTTGCCCATGCTGCAACTGGTGCGAGGCGAGAGTCTGCCAGGCCATCATCACGCCCTGCCCGGCAATCGCCGCATCGAGGCAGAGCGAGGCTTCGCTATAGACATGCCGGGCCTGTATTTCAGTACCGGCAAGGCCGACAGACGACAGCCAGACATCCCAGGTGAACATTGCCCGGCCGTCGACGATCTTTGGCAGCTTCATCAGGTCGGCCGGCGTTTGCAATCCCTCAGCCATCGCCGGCGTGCAGACCGGGAAGATCCGTTGCTGTAGAACGAGTTCTGAGCGGCAGCCGGGCCAATGGCCGCGCCCGACGCGAATGCAGAGATCGACATCGGAAAAGGTCGGGTCCTTCAAACGATCGGTTGCATCGATCCGCAGGCTGACATCGGGAAAACGCTCGGAAAAGGCACTGATGCGGTGCACCAGCCAGCGGGCGGCAAACACCGGCGCAACCGAAATCGTCAGAACCTGATCGTCACTGCGCTGCGCCAGCGCCACGGCACCCGACAGGTGCCTCAGCCCTTCCGTCAGGCGAGCGAGGATATCGGATGCGGTGTCGGCTGCCACCATGCCACGGTTCGTGCGCTCGAAAAGCTGACGCCCGAGCTGCTGTTCCGTCTTGATGACCTGCTGGCTGACGGCACCAACCGACACCCCCAGCTCGTCGGCTGCCGATTGCAACGAGCCCAGGCGACTGACGGCTTCCACCGCGCGCAGACCGTTCAAATGAACCTGATTTAGATTTCGCATATAGAAAATCTATAGCGAAACGGCAGAAATCTCAATTGAAACCTGGGTGGTATTGCAGGAAAACAACAGCATCAAAGACCCTCACGGCCTGAAACCCGCAAGAAAGGCAAAGTGATGTTCACGTTTTTCTGGAAGTCCGCAATGTCTGCCAACCGTCGGACCGGTCAATCCTGGCGGCATGATCCGCTGGGCCATCCCGATCTGAGCGGGTTATCCGTGCGGCAACTGGCCGATCTGCCGATCCCACCGGAGGTGTTGCCGGCACGTCGTGACGAGAGGCAGCCAAAGGCTGCCACCATCACATCATCGACGCTGCAAGGCTGTCGCTGCTAGCTGGCAAAGCGACCGGCGTCCGCGCCATAATAATTGACGTAGCGGTCGGAAATACTGGCGATCGGCAGGACGATCAGGACGTCCGTGGTGTTGAAGGCGTGGTCGACGACCGCGCCATTGCTGACCATGGCGCCCAGACGCAGATAGCCCTTGATCAGGGGCGGCATGGCTGACAACGCGCGCCGCGCATTGATCGCCTCTGAGGGCATCAGGTCCATTTCACGGTAAAGCTCAGGGCGGGCGCTGACCGCCCATTCACCCTTGGCGACCGCGTTCTGATGCAGGAACGACAAAGCCAGCGCGTGTTCTTCCGGACGCACGCCGGGAAAAGACCCACAGCCGAACATGCCGTCGACCCGGTGCTGCAAGGCGTAGGCCCAGCAACCCTGCCACAGAAGTTCAACCGTACGCTTGGTGCGATATTCAGGCAGGACGCAGGAGCGGCCAAGCTCTATGAAGCGCTTTTCCGGATGGCGGTCGAGCAATTCGCCGATGGCAAATTCCGAGCCGGAGTAGAAGCCGCCATGGGCGATTGCCACCTCGTGGCGCAGAAGACGATAAGTCCCGACAATCTGGTCTTCGGCATCGCCTTCGATCGAACGGTCCAGAACGAGAAGATGCTCGCAAAGCGCATCCCAGGCATCGACCTCGCGGCCGCGACGGGCGCCTTCGGGGCTGATCTGGGCCTTCATCTCCTCGACAAAGACGCGGTAGCGCACGGCCTGAGCCGCATCGATCTCGCGCTCCGTGCGCGCCAACCGGGTTTCCAGCGAACCTATGCGGCCGAGAAGCCCCGGATTGAGCGAACCCAGCACCTTGGCCGGCGCAGGTTGCTGATCAAGCAATGATCCACGATCGATTAATTCCAAGCTCATCGCGATAAATCCGGCTTCGTTTTCCCGCGTCATAAACCACGAATCTGCGACAGGAAAGTGACACATCGGGCATGCAACCCGGGCGCTCACTCCTCGCTCGGCTTGGCTTTCCGATGGCTGATAATCTCGTCGATCAGGATGCAGAGAGCGCCGAGCGTGATGAAGCTATCGGCCAGATTGAAGACCGCAAAAGACCAGGTCTGGGTGTAGAAAAGAACGTAATCGACGACATGGCCATAGACGAAGCGATCTACCAAGTTGCCGAAGGCGCCGGCAATGATCATCGCAAAGCCGAGATGAGCGAAGTGATGATCCGGCCCGGTCTTGCGCCAGAGCCAAACGACAAAAGCCACGATCAGCAGGCGAAGCCCGACGATGAACCAGCCGTCGGCATCCGACAGCATGGAGAAGGCGACACCGAGATTGTGAGTGCGATACAGCCCGAGATAGGGGACGACCGGCACCAGTTCGTGCATCGGCAGATAGATCTCGACGGCATATTTGATCGCCTGATCGAGGATCAGTGCCGCGATGATGAAAATCGCGACCGGCAGTGGTCGGTTGAAGGCAGCCAGCATCGCTTACTTCGCTCCATCCAGCTTGAGCAGATGACGGCGAACCTCAAACAACATGACGCCGGTTGCAACGGCCAGATTGAGCGAATCCGCCATGCCGACCTGGGGAATACGGGCCAGCGCATCGGCGGCCTCAGCGAGTTCGTCCGGCAGGCCGGACTGCTCGTTGCCCATCATCAGGATGACCGGCTTCGAGCGATAATCGATCGTGCGATAGTCGACCGCGCCGGCGAGATGGGTGGCAACGAGGTGGGCGCCGGATCCCTTTTTCCATTTGAGGAATTCTACCGGCGTTGCCTTGATCAGCGGCACGGCAAACATCGAGCCCATGGTGGCGCGAACAGTTTCCAGCGAGAACGGATCGGTGCAATCACCAACGAGGATGACGCCGGAGGCGCCGGCTGCATCGGCGGTGCGGATGATCGTGCCGAGATTGCCCGGATCGCGGACGCGGTCGAGGGCAACCCAGGTCTGGCCATCGGTTGGCGCAACGTCTCTCAGAGAAGTCCACCGCTGCTCGAAGACGGCCGATACCATCTGCGGATTGTCGCGGCGGGTGATCGCCGACATCACCTTTTCGCTGACTTCAAGCACCAGGCCGCCGGAGGCGACCGTACGGGCCGCGACCTTTTCAACCAGCGGCTTGCCCTTGCCGGCCTTGGCATATACCAGGGTGCGGATCGTCCAACCCAGTTCGAGCGCATCGATGACCAGCTTCAGACCTTCGGCGAGGAATGTCCGGCTTTCGTCGCGGCTCTTCTTTTGAGACAGCGCCTTGATGTCCTTGACGATCGGATTGGCAAGGCTTGTGACTTCCTTCACCTGGCCGACGCGACGCGCGCCTTCCTGTCTGAAATCATCCGTCATTTCGGCACCCAGCGGCTAAAGAGAGAGGTTGAAAGTGCCCGGCCGGGCGTCTTGCCGTCGAGGCCGGCTTCGCGGATGACCAGTTCGCCGGATTCCACCAAGCCACGCTTGCCGCGCATGGTCTCGCGCATCAACTCATGGATCGAATAGAAGCTGGCGCGGATCGAATAGGCGGTCAGTACCAGACCATGCGCCTTCGGCGACAGCAGTTCGCGGCAGACATCCAGCATGACAGGCAGGTGCTCGAACAGATGCCAGACTTCGCCATTGGGGCCTCGGCCGAATTTCGGCGGGTCGGTCAGGATGATGTCGTATTGGTTGCCCCGGCGCTCCTCACGCAGGATGAACTTCATCGCATCCTCGCAGATCCAGCGGATCGGCGCCTTGTCGAGGCGGCTCAGGGACTGATTTTCCCGCGCCCAGCCGATCGCCTTCTTGGACGCGTCGACATGGGTGACTTCGGCGCCGGCGGCTGCCGCGACGAGCGATGCAACGCCGGTATAGCCAAACAGGTTGAGTACCTTCAGTGGACGTCCGGCCTGCTCGATCTGGCTCTTCATCCAGGCCCAATGGGCAATCTGCTCGGGAAAGACCCCAACATGGCGAAACGCGGTAAACCGACCGAGGAAATCGACGCCAAGAAGCGACAGTGGCCAGGTTTCACCGAGCGCTTCGCTTGGGAACCGCCAGCGACCCATACCGTCTTCGTCGGTATCGCCAGTGAAGATCGCAGATGCATTGTCCCAGACATGGGCAGGCAGGGCTTTCGGCCACAGCGCCTGCGCTTCCGGGCGGACAATGCGGTAAGGACCATATTGTTCAAGCTTCAGGCCATCGCCGCTGTCGATCAGATGGAAATCTCCGGCGCCAGACGATTCCAGGATCAGCGGAACGCGCTCGGCCGGGCGCTCGCCGCTGCGCAGCATCAAGGCGCGCGCAGGCTCAGTTGCAACGGTTTCAACCTGTGTTTCGCGGACGTTGTGCGCCGGCGCTGACGGTTTTGCCGGACGCGGCTTCTGTTCGTCGCGACGCTGCGGGCGATCGGCGTCAGAACCTGCCGGCTTCGTCTTGAAAGGTCTACTGCTCGACCTGGCGCCCGGCTTGGCGTTCTGGCTAAGATCGGCTCTGGGATTGGTGCCCGCCGGCGGTTTTCCACCGGGGCGGCGTTCCTTGTTTTTCACGTCATCTATCCGTGGGTGCGTGCTCTTGTGGCGCTGCCCATATCATTCCAGCAGAGGAGCGAAAAGCGATTTTGCCGACAAATGAGCGAAGTTGGCCCCGATATAGCTACTTCGCTGCGATCGACGGCAGAGAACTGCCGGCAATCTGCTCGGCGCGGGTCTTGTGGCGGTCCGCCTCGGCCTGCCAACGCTGGGCGGATCGGCTCTCGTTGCGGGCCCGCTTGCGATACTTGCTTTGCGAGAACCAGGTGACAACGGCACCGATCACAAGGCCGAGAATGACCGCCAGGATCAGCAGAATGAACAAGGGGGCCGACAGCGAAAGTGCCTGGTCGGCAGGATTAAACGGATTGAGCGCCAGGCTGACGGACTGCCGGTTGGCGACGGCAAGAACGATCAGCAAAATGCCAAGCGGAATGAAGACCACTAGAGTGAACAGTTTCCGGATCATGGCGGCACTCCCTGTGATTTGTTCGCCATGTCAGGACACGGCGCCTACGCCACCCAAGTTAATCACCGGGTCGACTTTTTCAATCCGGCTGGACGATCATTCGTCGTCTTCGTCGCCCATCCCGGGGTTCAGACGCTCGCGAAGCTCCTTGCCGGTCTTGAAGAACGGCACCCATTTTTCCTCGACGAACACGGTTTCGCCGGTGCGCGGATTGCGGCCGGAGCGGGAGGGACGGTTTTTGACGGAAAATGCACCAAACCCGCGAAGTTCGACGCGGTTGCCGCCAGCGAGTGCGTCAGTGATCTCATCCAGCACGGCATTGACGATATTTTCGACATCCCGGTGATAGAGATGCGGATTGCGGGCCGCGACAATCTGCACAAGTTCCGATTTAATCACGCGCGCTCCCCCTGAGTTTCTCAAATGTTCTGATCGCCGCTAACGTTGCCAAACCAAAAAAGCCTAGTCAAGGAACAACTTAACCGCCGGATGCAGCAATTGCGAAGGCTATGACAGAAATCACAAATGCAGGCGGACCGCTACCGCCAATTTTGGCTTATGCTTCTATCGGTCGCAAATTGGCCCCATCGCCATGCAAACTTGTAATTGGCGTGTGAAAATCCATATTGGCATTCACGGATTTAAATGCGAAACGTCGGCTCCGGGCGACGTCATCGATATAATGCGCGCTCCATCAGACGGGTTTTCCTCATGTTGCAACGGACAGACGAGAGTGCGCAGGCCGCCGGGCAATCGCCTGGGGCGATCGCCTATCGCAAGGCGGCCAGCCATTCGACGCGAGTACGGCGGCTGAAAGTGCTGCTGCCGGTCGGCGCTGCATTGATATCCTTCATGTTTATCGGCGTATCGATCGTCCGCGCCTATCTGCCGGAAAATCTGGAGATTGCGTCCGCCAAGATTGAAAACGGCAAGGTCGTGATGGAGAAGCCGGCCATTTCCGGGCGCAATGCCGATGGCGTCAGCTATTCGATGCGCGCCGAACGGGCGCTGCAGGACATCAAGAACCCGAACATCATTGCGCTCGAGACGATCTCTGCGGCCGTGCCGGTGAATGACAAGATCATTGCCCGGGTCGAGGCCATCGGCGGAATCTTCGACCGCGGTTCCGAGTTCCTCAATCTCGACAAACCATTTACGCTGAACCTCAACAGCGGCCTCGACGCCCAGTTCCAATCGGCACGCCTCAACATCAAGGGCGGCACGATGGAAACCTCCGATCCGGTTGCAATCCAGACCAAGGGCGCTTCGATTGTTGCGAAGTCGCTCAATATAACGGATAAGGGGCGAACAATCACATTCACGGGCGATGTACGGGTCAACATAGAGCCGTCGGCGCTTCGTCAAAACGGGTCAATGGAAGCCGCCAAACCATGATTTCTAGCCGCTCCCCGAAGCTTTCCATCGCCGGCCACGTTTTGCTGCTGGGCCTTATGTCCTGCGTATCGACCTCGGCCTTCGGCCAGGCCAAGAGCAGCCAGATGGACGGCATGAAGCTTTCCAATGACCAGCCGATCCAGATCGAAAGCGACGCGTTGGAAATTCGCGAGCAGGAGAAGAAGGCTTTCTTCACCGGCAATGTCAAAGTCGTGCAGGGCGCGACCACATTGCAGGCGGGCGCGATGACGGTCTTTTATCGCGGTGAAGGGGCAAGCGTTACCCAGGGCAATGCCGACATCGAAAAGATCGACGTGATGGAAAAGGTCTTCCTGTCGTCTGGCACACAGCAGGCGACGGCAGACAAGGGCTTCTTCGACATGACGAAGCAGGTCTTTGTCCTGGAAGGCGACCGCGTTGTGCTGTCGGAAGGCCAGAATGTTTTCGTGGGCTGCAAGCTGACCGTCCAGATGACCTCTGGCCAAGCCAAGCTCGACAGCTGTGGCGGACGGGTACAGATCCAGCTCGACCCTAAATCGCAGAAAAAGCAGTGACGGGATCGGTCTGAACGTGCAAATCCCATTTTTTTCGAAGAAGGCCGGCAGCCCGGCGGACGCTGCTGCGGCCAGCCCCGTGCTGAAGGGCGACAAGTCGCGCTACGAAGGCACGTTGATTGCCCACGGGCTGACCAAGACCTACAATACCCGTCGCGTCGTCAATGGTGCATCCCTCGTGGTTCGCCGGGGCGAGGCCGTCGGCCTTCTCGGCCCAAATGGGGCAGGCAAGACCACGTGCTTCTACATGATCACAGGGCTGGTGCCGGTTGATGCCGGCACGATCACGATCAATGGCAATGACGTCACGTCCATGCCGATGTATCGGCGCGCGCGCCTCGGCGTCGGCTACCTGCCACAGGAAGCGTCGATCTTCCGCGGCCTGTCGGTCGAGGACAATATCCGTGCCGTGCTTGAAGTGCATGAAAGCGATCGGCGCAAGCGTGAAGCAAAGCTCGACGAACTGTTGCACGAATTCCATATCGAGAAATTGCGCAAGTCGGCAGCTGTCGCCCTATCCGGTGGCGAACGCCGTCGTCTTGAAATCGCACGCGCGCTCGCCACCGACCCAACCTTCATGTTGCTCGACGAGCCATTTGCCGGTGTCGATCCGATTTCCGTCTCCGACATCCAAAATCTCGTCCGCCACTTGACGGCACGCGGCATTGGCGTTTTGATCACGGACCACAACGTCCGCGAGACACTCGGGCTGATCGATCGGGCCTATATCATTCATGCCGGCGAGGTCCTGACCCACGGACGGGCGAATGATATCGTCAACAATGCCGATGTCCGCCGGCTCTATCTTGGCGACAAGTTCAGCCTTTAAAGGCCTCTTGACCAAGAAAACTCCTCCGCATCCCCTCCTGCGACTTGACCAAACTGAAATAAAAAGCAATTTTTGGGCCAAGTGGATTTTGCCCGTCATGAAAGACGGGAATTATCGGGGGATGTAGGGGAGTCTAGCGTCGATCATGGCCTTATCCGCCAATCTTTTCCTGCGACAAAGCCAGTCATTGGTGATGACACCACAGCTGATGCAATCGATTCAGCTGCTGCAGATGACGCATATCGAACTGATGCAGTTCATCTCCCAGGAAATCGAACGCAACCCACTGCTTGAAATGGTGGCAGATGATGGCGATTTGGGCGGCGACAGTGCCGATCCGACGGACAGGCCACCGCCGATCTCCGCAGAGACACATCATGCCAACGACGACGCACCCGCTGCGCCCTCACTCGACAGTGACTGGTACGAGGAAAACGGTAATACCAGTCTGAACGACCGGCTGGATGCCAATTTCGACAATGCTTTTTCCGATGAAGGCTCCGCGGTACGACCCGATGCTCCGGAACTGCTCAGCCAATGGAAATCGATGCCGGGCAATTCCGGTGAGACCGGCGAGGGTTTCGACCTTGATGATTTCGTCGCCGGGCAGATCAGCCTGCGCGATCATCTGAACCAGCAAATTCCCTTTGCGCTCAGCAACGATGCCGATCGGTTGATTGCCGCCATTCTGGTCGATCATCTCGATGAAGCCGGCTATCTGCGCGCCGACCTCGACGAAGTTTCATCGCGGCTGGGACGCGACCGGGATGCGATAGAGCAAGTGCTGGAAACACTGCAGACGCTGGAGCCGGCCGGCGTCTTCGCCCGGACGCTCAGTGAATGTCTGGCCATACAGCTTCGCCAACGCGATCGGTACGATCCGGCGATGGCCGGCCTGGTCGAAAACCTGGAGCTTCTGGCGAAACGCGACTTCAATACACTGAAAAAGATCTGCGGCGTCGACGAGGAAGATCTCATCGACATGCTGGCCGAGATCCGCAAACTCAATCCCAAGCCCGGCAGCAATTTCGAACACAGCGCAACGGAATCGGTGACGCCGGACATCGTGGTGCGCACTGACCCGCTTGGCGGATGGAAGGTCGAACTCAATCCGGACGCCCTGCCCCGCGTTCTGGTCAACCAGAACTACATGGCGGCCGTCGGACGGCAGGGCGGCACCAAGGATAGCGGCGACCAGGCTTTCATGTCGGAATGCCTGCAAAGCGCCAACTGGCTGACACGCAGCCTCGACCAGCGCGCCAAAACCATCATGAAGGTTGCCGTGGAGATCGTACGGCAGCAGTCGGCCTTTCTCGAGCAAGGTGTCGACCACCTCAGGCCGCTCAACCTGAAGATCGTTGCCGATGCGATCAAGATGCATGAATCGACCGTGAGCCGCGTCACGACCAACAAATACATGATGACGCCACGTGGTCTCTTCGAGCTGAAATATTTCTTCAGCGTCTCGATCGCGTCCGCCGAGGGCGGCGATACCCACTCCGCCGAAGCCGTGCGCCATCGCATACGCATGATGATCGCGCAGGAAAGCACAGAGGCTGTCCTGTCCGATGACGATATTGTGTGCACCCTGAAATCCAGCGGCGTCGACCTTGCCAGGCGAACCGTGGCAAAATATCGCGAGTCGATGAATATCCCGTCCTCCGTGCAGCGGCGCAGAGAGAAGCGCGCCATGGCAAAAGTGCCTGCAATCTAGGGTCTGCACCGCGCGAAACTTACCTGAATCTTAACAGCGCATTGACTTTTGGCGGGATGAAAGCTAGAAGCCCGCCGCAATCGAACGCGCATACTCTTGCTTGAAACTTATCCCCAGCACACGCCTATCGAACGAGGCAACAGATTCATTGGTTCGCTCGAAAAGCTTGGACGCAGACGTGGCTTGGCGTAAAATGGTCTTTGCAAACCGACGGTAGGTTTGCAAACCAACGATAAGAAGGGAAACTCCATGAGTGTGCGTGTATCCGGCAAGCAAATGGAAATCGGCGAGTCGTTCCGTCAGCGGATCGAACAGCGGATCGAAGATGCGGTGACCAAATACTTCGACGGAGGGTATTCAAGCCAGATCGTCGTGACGAAGTCGCAATCGCGGTATGCCGCAGATTGCCTCGTTCATCTCGACGCAGGCGCGAACCTTCATGCTGCTGGCGAGGCGAATGATCCTCAAGTGGCTTTCGACACAGCGTTCGAGCGCATTGAAAAGCGCCTTAGACGCTATAAGCGCAGGTTGAAGGATCACCATGCGGTCGGCGTTGCTGGCACATCGATTGAAGTTGCCTATACCGTCATGGATTCATTTCCGGACGAGCACGAAGACGAGGTGCCCGAAGATTATGCACCCACGATCGTTGCAGAAAGCACCAAAAAGCTGAGGACGATGTCAGTCGCCTCGGCCGTCATGGCTCTGGACATGACTGACGAGCCTGTTCTCCTGTTCAGAAGTCCGGGAACAGAAGAAGTAAACATCGTATACCGTCGCAATGATGGTAATATCGGGTGGATCGATTCCGCCAACATCAAAGGCTGAAGAAGCACAACGGCGGGCGAATTCCATTCTGGCAGTCGCCCGCCGCTCGTCTCTCCAGCATGAAGGAAGTTGATATGGCCTTGGCAGATTTGCTGCAACAGGATGCTGTCGTACCCGCCCTCAGGGTGAACTCGAAGAAGCAACTGCTTCAGGAACTTGCGGCAAAAGCCTCGAAGTTGACCAATATTCCCGAACGGGAAATATTCGATGTCATCTTGCAGCGAGAGCGCCTCGGCTCCACCGGGGTCGGCAATGGAATTGCCATTCCGCATGGCAAGCTCAACCGCATCACACAAATCACCGGCGTCTTCGCCCGGCTTGAAACGCCGGTCGATTTTGAGGCGCTGGACGACCAGCCGGTCGATCTGGTGTTCCTGCTGCTTGCCCCGGAAGGTGCTGGTGCTGATCATCTCAAGGCTTTGTCACGCATTGCCCGGGTTCTGCGCGATCAGGATCTCGTGGCCAAGCTGCGCGCGACCGATTCCGGTTCAGCGATCTTCACCTTCCTCAATCAGGAACATGCGTCCAACGCGGCCTGAAGCAAACGCTCAAAGACATAAAAAAAGCGCCCGTGATGGGCGCTTTTTTTGTTTCATGCATGGCTTGATGCTCAGGCTTTGCCGGAGGCATCACCGTTCGCGTCGATCTTCGGGCCACCCTTGGCGACACCCACCATGGCCGGGCGCAGCACGCGCTCGCCGATTGCATAACCTGCCTGAACAACCTGGACCACAGTGCTGTTGGGCACGTCCGGGTTCGGGACTTCAAACATCGCCTGATGGAAATTGGGGTCGAATTTCTGACCGACCGGCTCGATCTTGCGGATGCCATGGCGTTCCATGGTCGACAGCATGCCACGCTCGGTCATTTCCACGCCCTCGATCAGAGCGGCAAGACCGGCGTCCGCCGTCGTGCGGGCTTCCTCCGGCAGCGCCTCAATCGCGCGGCGAAGATTGTCCGAAACCGACAGCATATCGCGCGCAAAGCCGGTAACCGCATAGGACTTGGCGTCCTTGATCTCGCGATCTGTCCGGCGGCGAAGATTGTCCATTTCAGCAGCCAAGCGCAGGAAACGATCCCGCAGATCCGCATTCTCAGCTTTCAGATCATCCAGCGGATCCGCGTCCACTTCGCTTTCAACGATGATCTGCTCTTCTGCTGCATCGGGCATGGTAGCCTCGGCAGCCGACGTGTCAGGTCCGTTCTTGTTGGTCTCACCGGTCATGACGATCTCCGAATTATTGTCATTGTTCGAATTCTGAGTTTCGAATTTGTGCCCGATATCAGGGTTTGTCGTGAAAAAATCAAGGCGTGGAGGGGAAAGAAGCTCTTATCGGCCGGAACGCGCCAAGCGCGCCATGAGCTGGGCGGTGTAATCCACCATCGGCACGATGCGGGAATAATTGAGCCGTGTCGGGCCAATCACTCCCACGGCACCAACGATACGGTCTTCGCCATCGCGATAGGGCGCTACAATCAGTGATGACCCGGACAAGGAGAAAAGCTTGTTTTCCGAGCCGATGAAGATGCGCACGCCCGGTCCAGTTTCGGCAAGATCAAGGATCTCGATGAGGCTTTCCTTGCGCTCCAGATCATCAAAAAGCAGGCGCAGCCGGTCGACGTCTTCGGAACCAGCAAGCCCCTCAAGCAGATTGGCGCGCCCTCGCACGATCAGTCGCGTCGGCTTCTGATCGCCAAGACCACCCGACCAGACCGCCAGTCCACGCTCGACCAGATCCTGCGACAGGGCATCCAGCTCGCCGGCAACCTGCGTCTTCAGCTTTTCCAGCTGGCTGCGCGTTTCCGACAGGGTCTGGCCGGCGAGATTGGCATTGAGAAAATTCGCCGCTTCGGTCAGTTGGGAAGCGGTGATACCGGCCGGAAGTTCAATGATGCGGTTCTCGACCTGGTTATGCTCACCAACCAGAACAGCAAGCGCCTTGGTCGGCTCCAGCCGAATGAACTCGACATGTTTGAGGACCGGATCGTTCTTGGACGAGATCACCAGGCCCGCACCACGCGACAGGCCCGAAAGCATGCGGCTCGCCTCGGTCAACATCGCTTCCATCGGCTGATCGGCGCTGGGTGGCCGGATCTGACGCTCGATCGTGCCACGTTCTTCTTCGGACAGATCGCCGACCTGCATGAAGGCGTCGACGAAGAAGCGCAGGCCAAGCTGGGTCGGCAGGCGACCAGCGCTGATATGCGGCGCATAGATCAGGCCGAGGCCTTCAAGATCGCTCATCACATTGCGCACCGAGGCCGGCGACAGCGACATGGGCAGCAGGCGCGACAGGTTGCGGGACCCGAGCGGATCGCCGGAATCGAGATATGTCTCGACAATGCGCCGAAAGACCTCTCTGGAACGGTCGTCCAGCGAAGAAGAAACGTCGGTGATTGTATGCGTCGGTGCAACCATTATCGGAGCAAGCACTGTGTGCAGTGTTTCATGACAGGAAATATAGTCACTCTGCCCTCGATCACAAAGGCCAAATTCCGCAAGGCAACAGGGCTTTTGCGCAGGACCCGGGTTTTTCATTGCAAAACCCCGGGGCAAAAGCCAGATCCACACGGCACCCGTCGACAGAACTGTTTCCATTTGTCCGGGAAAGGCTCTAGAAGGCGTCAGACAATCTAGGAGATCGCAATGCGGCCATCAGGCAGAAAAACCGACCAAATGCGCAAGGTTTCGTTCGAGCGCAATTTTTCCAAGCATGCGGAGGGTTCCTGCCTGGTCAAGTTCGGCGACACTCATGTGCTGTGCACGGCAAGCCTTGAAGAAAAGACGCCGCCATGGCTGCGCAATTCCGGCAAGGGCTGGGTGACTGCCGAATACGGCATGCTGCCGCGTGCCACCGGCGACCGGATGAAGCGCGAAGCCGCCTCTGGCAAACAAAGTGGCCGCACACAGGAAATCCAGCGCCTGATCGGTCGCTCGTTGCGCGCCATCGTCGATCTCGAAGCCTTGGGCGAACGCCAGATCTCGATCGACTGTGATGTCATCCAGGCCGACGGCGGCACACGCACCGCATCGATCACCGGTGCCTTCATCGCTCTGCATGACTGCCTGAAGTGGATGGAAACCCGCAGCATGATCAAGGTCGAGAAGGTGCTGAAGGACCATATCGCGGCGATTTCATGCGGGATTTTTGCCAGCCAGCCGGTGATCGATCTCGATTATCTGGAAGATTCGGCTGCTGAAACGGATGCCAACTTCGTCATGACGGGGTCCGGCGGTATCGTCGAGATCCAGGGCACGGCCGAAGGCAAGCCGTTCAGCCAGGACGAACTCCTTACCCTGCTCGGCCTCGCCCGCAATGGCATCGATGAACTGGTCGCGCTGCAAAAGCAGGCGCTCGCTTAAGCGGCAGGACAGGAAAGGTTCGGCAGGTGTCTCAATCCTTGCAAGGTGTGATGGAAGCGGCGCTTTACGCCGACGACCTCGACGCCGCCGAACATTTCTACGAAACCGTCCTGGGGCTCGAAAAAATCGCGCGCCAGGGCAACCGCCATATCTTCTTCCGCTGCGGCCAGACGATAGTGTTGATCTTCAACCCGACGGAAACGCGGCAGCCGGCACCTGCCGGTTCGCTTCCGGTTCCAAGCCATGGGGCCAATGGTGCAGGCCACTTGTGCTTCAAGGTGGCTGGCGAAGAGATTGCCAGCGTTTTGGCGCGTCTGCAGCATGCTGGCGTTAAGATCGAATCCGATTTCCGCTGGCCAAATGGTGCCCGTTCGATCTATTTCCGCGATCCTGCGGGCAATAGCCTGGAATGCGCCGAACCGAAACTCTGGAATCTGGACTGATCACTTATGCGCAAGCTCGACACCCGCACCATCGTCGTGGCCAGCCACAATGCCGGCAAGATCGCGGAAATCGCCGATCTAATCGGTCCCCTCGGATTTTCCGCCCAGTCTGCGGCCGAGCTGAAATTCGCTGAGCCCGACGAAACCGGCACCACCTTCGAGGAAAATGCCGCGATCAAGGCGCTGGCGTCGGCCAAGGCTTCCGGCCTGCCGTCGCTGTCGGATGACAGCGGCCTGGTCATCGACGCGCTGGATGGCGCGCCTGGCGTCTACACAGCCAACTGGGCCGAGCGCGAGGATGGCAGCCGCGATTTTGCCATGGCCATGCAGAAGGTCGAGACGGCATTGTCCGAACGGGGCGCCATTGAGCCTTCACAGCGCAGCAGCCGGTTCGTCTCCGTTCTGTGCCTGGCCTGGCCGGATGGCCATACCGAATTCTTCCGCGGCGAAATCGAGGGTATCGTTGCCTGGCCACCGCGTGGGACTGCCGGCTTCGGCTATGATCCGGTCTTCCAGCCGGAAGGTCACACGCGGACCTTCGGCGAAATGTCGTCGGACGAAAAACACGGCTGGAAGCCCGGCGATCCGCAGGCGCTGTCGCACCGTGCACGCGCCTTCAAGCTTTTCGTCGAAACCTGCCTGGAGGCCTGACCTGCTCATGACCGAAGCCTTCACGCTTCTGCCCGACACCGGCGAACCGGGCTTCGGCATCTATGTGCACTGGCCGTTCTGCGCGGCCAAATGCCCCTATTGCGACTTCAACAGCCATGTCCGGCATCAGCCGGTGGATCAGGCCCGCTTCGTCTCTGCATTCCTGCAGGAGATGAAGGCGATGCGCGAACTCTCCGGTCCGAAAACTGTCACCAGCATATTCATGGGTGGTGGCACGCCATCGCTGATGGATCCGTCGACCGTGGCCGCAATCCTGGACGGCATTGCCGGTGCATGGCATGTGCCCAACGGTATCGAGGTGACGATGGAGGCCAATCCGTCCAGCGTCGAAGCCACACGGTTCCGCGGCTACCGTGCAGCCGGTGTCAATCGTGTGTCTCTCGGCGTCCAGGCGCTCAATGATGCAGACCTGAAATTTCTCGGTCGCCTGCATGATGTCGAGGATGCCTTGCGCGCCATCCGTCTGGCCCGCGAGATCTTCCCGCGCATGTCCTTCGACCTGATCTATGCCCGGCCGAAGCAGACGGTCGAAGCCTGGGAACGCGAACTGAAGGAAGCGATGTCCTATGCCGTCGATCATCTATCGCTCTACCAGTTGACCATCGAGGAAGGCACGGCCTTTTTCGGCCTGCACAAGGCGGGCAAGCTGATCGTTCCGGACGAAGAACAGGCGGCCGTCCTCTATGAGGCGACGCAGGAGATTACCGAGCGCGAAGGCATGCCGGCCTATGAAGTGTCGAACCATGCCCGTCCGGGCGCCGAAAGCCGCCACAACCTGACCTATTGGCGTTATGGCGACTATGCCGGCATCGGTCCCGGAGCCCACGGCCGCTTGACCCGGGGGCGCTCGAAGATCGCGACGGCGACCGAAAAACACCCGGAAACCTGGCTTACGGCCGTCGAGCGCCAAGGCCATGGCATGATCGACCAGGAACTGCTCGACAACGAGGCCCAGGCCGACGAATTGCTGCTGATGGGCTTACGGCTGCGCGAAGGGGTGGATCTCGCCCGCTGGCAGCAGCTCTCCGGCCGGGATCCCGATCCGGCACGCGAACAGTTTTTACTGGAACAGGGCTTCATCGAGAGACTTGGCAATTCGCGGTTGCGCTGTACGCCACCCGGCATGCTGATCCTTGATGCTGTGGTGGCTGATCTCGCCTGTTGATTGCAGTCGCGACAGCTAGATCCGGGGATCGACCTGCATTCCCTCTGTGACGCTGAAATTCTTCAGTCCCAGCCGTTGAGATCGCACAAAAAAGAGGCCGGCATTTGCGCCGGCCTTGGTTCCTCATGCATTATTCTCATTGATCAGCCGCTTCAGCAGCTCGATCTCGTGGCTCAGCTTGGTGTCCTCGCTGACCAGATCCTCGATCTTGCGCACGGCATGCAACACCGTTGTATGATCGCGACCACCGAAACGGCGGCCGATTTCCGGAAAGGAGCGCGGCGTCAGGGTCTTGGACAGATACATGGCGATCTGGCGCGGCTTGACGATGACGCGAGTCCGGCGGTTAGACACCAGCTCCTGGCGCGAGACATTGTAGTGACGCGCAACGATGCGCTGGATGTCTTCGATACGGACACGCTTCTGTTCGCCAGCGCCAACGAGATGGGCCAGCAGTTCATCGACACGCTCGATCGACAGGTTCGGCTCGAAGGAACGGCGGAAAACCAGCTGGTTGAATGCGCCTTCCAGATCGCGGCCACTGCTGGTGATGTTGCGGGCAACATGCTCCAGGAGGTCTGCGGGAATTTCAAGCGCGCCATCATCCTTGCGGGCGGCGTCCAGACGGCTTTTCAGCATATCCAGGCGCATGTCGTAGTCGGGAGCCTCCATCTCGATGGCAACACCGCCCTGAAGGCGCGAACGCACACGCGGATCGAGCGATTCCAGTTCCCACGGTGCACGGTCTGCCGCCACGACGACCTGCTTGGCGCTGTCGAGCAGCATGTTGAGCAGATGGCAGAATTCGTGCTGGATCATCTTGCCCTGCAGGAACTGCATGTCGTCGATGATCAGAAGATCGATATTGCGCAGCGAGTCCTTCAGCGTCAGGGCATCGTTGTCGCGGATGGCGGTGGCAAAGCGCCACATGAAATATTCGGCGGTCAGATAGACGACGCGCGGCGCGCGCGGGCTGTGCACGGCGGCATTGGCAATCGCCTGCAGCAGATGCGTCTTGCCGAGACCGACGGAGGAGTGAATGAAGAGCGGATTGAAGCGCACGGCACCGGCACCGGCTTCGGCAATCGTCTTGGCAGCGGCCAGCGCCACGCGGTTCGATGCCCCCTCGACAAAGCCGTCGAAGGTATAGCGCGAGTCGAGCGGCGAGCCGAACAGCGGCGTTGCGGTGCTGGAGCGCGTGGAATTGGAAGTCGGGGCCTGAGACGCGGCGATCTGTCCGACCGATTGCGGGCCGGACTTGCGACCGGTGGCCGGCTGGGCGGTATCGGCGGGGACCTGGCGCTCGTCGACGACAGGCCCACGGGTGGCGCGGCTTGCGCTGCGCACCATGATCTCCACCTTGAGAATGTTCGGATCCTCAGCTTGGAAGATCGAGCTGATCAGATCGAGATAACGGTTGTTGATCCAGGACTTCAGGAAGGTCGTCGGCACGGTCAACCGCACAACGCTTTTCGATGCCGAATGGAGTTTAAGGCGCCCAAACCAGCTGGCGTAGACATCCGGTCCAACCTGAGCCTTTAGACGGAGGCTGAAACGCTCAAAAAGAGCATTGTGCTTCATTTCGCCATTGTCTCCCGCACCATCGGAGCACGCGGCGCTGAGTGCCGAATGTGCATGGTCCCCATTTACCAACGCACCGGCCGTCATTGAATTAATATGCATTTTGCCGCCTTCCAAAATCATTTCAGGTACCGGGCGTCTTATCATCGTCCGGCAGCCGCTTTATCTCGCGCCGAGACGCAACCGTCCCGACAATCCCCGTGCTAGAAGCCGGAACCTCGGCCAAAAGCCGTGCTCCGACAAAACGCCGCCCCCTCAAACAGCGTTTCCAGTTTCCCGGCGTGCTTTTCATCCTCGACATGAAAAGCCAGCCAGCATTCGCTCGTCTCGAAGCCACTCAAGACGCAAAGCGGTAGGGCGCGGAAACGGTGACGTTTCCGATACAATACCGATCAGTTTTTGGGATAACGGAATAGGTCCATCCCGCTCCAGCAAGGGCTGGTAAATCATTGCAGCTTTGCTGTTCTGATCGCCCTTCCAGGCTCGTCCCAAGCCCCTTGCTTGACCTCATTAAGGCAGGATCAAATGGCAATATCAACCGTGAATTTTCCGCAAAAATGAACGCCGGCCATTGACTCTGCGTCCATCGTTTTTGCGTCACATTCATCCGCAAAAGAATCGCTTTTGAATCAAGGGGATTCGAAAACGGCTGTGGGTTTGAGCGTTTGATGAGCGGGAAAATAAAAATTCGCTTGACTCAGATTGGGCCCAACCTACCCCTGGGTAAAGTGCCGGCCCGGTACGGCACCTCCAGCAAGCGACTGAAATTGCTCATCTATTTCTGTCACTCGACTGATACACTTCCGTCAAGTAGCAATCCCTAAATCAATAGGCGTCATTTTCAAAAAGCGCAAACACAAAAAGCCCGGCGCAATGCCAGGCTCTTCGAATTTCGTCGAAACTATGTCTGAACTTAGGCTGACAGGGCCTTAACACGCGAGGCAAGACGCGAGATCTTGCGCGATGCGGTGTTGGCGTGAACCACGCCCTTTGTGGCTGCGCGCTGCAGTTCCGGCTGAGCCGCCTGCAGAGCATCCTTGGCCAGAGTTGCGTCGCCCGATGCGATCGCTTCTTCGACCTTGCGGATGAAACCACGGACCCGCGAACGGCGAGCCTTGTTTACTGCAGTTTGGCGAGCGATCTTGCGGGTCGCCTTCTTCGCCGAAGTTGTATTGGCCATGGATGCCTCTCTTCGAATTCAAACCAAAACCCACCATCGCCGCGTCGGGTCGTTGCGACCTGCCAATTCAGCAATAAGGGAGCTATTTCGGAAAAGCCCAGCGGCTTTCCCAACCTTGGGCGGGCATATAGCGGGAAAGCGCGAATGCGTCAACGCGGATTCTGAATGAATCGCGCTTGCCCTTCATCTTGTCAGCGATTCCGGAAGACGGGTTTGCGCTTCTCGACGAAGGCAGCCATGCCTTCCTTCTGATCGTCAGTGGCAAAGAGCGAATGAAACAGGCGCCGCTCAAAGCGCAGGCCTTCGCCAAGCGTTTGCTCGAAGGCACGGTTGACCGCTTCCTTTGCCATCAGAACAGCCGGCAAGGAGAAAGACGCGATCCTGGCCGCAGCCTCCACCGCCTCATCCAGAAGCCGCTCGGGCTCGACAATGCGGGCCACCAGGCCGGCACTCTCGGCTTCGGTCGCATCCATCATACGACCGGTCAGGCACAGGTCCATCGCCTTGGCCTTGCCGACCGCACGTGTGAGCCTCTGCGAGCCACCCATGCCGGGGATAATGCCGAGCGTGATCTCGGGCTGGCCAAACTTCGCCGTCTTCGACGCAATGATGAAATCGCACATCATGGCAAGCTCGCAGCCGCCGCCCAGGGCAAAGCCGGATACGGCTGCAATCAGTGGCTTGCGGAAGCCGGCAATGTCGTCCCAGGTGCCGATGAAATCACCCGTATAGGCATCGACAAAGGAGAGAGACTGCATTTCCTTGATATCGGCACCGGCGGCAAAGGCCTTTTCGGAGCCGGTCAGGACAACAGCGCCGATCTCCGCATCGGCCTGCAATTGCTCGAAAACCTGACACAATTCGCGCGCGACCGTTGAGTTGAGTGCATTCAGCGCCTGCGGCCGGTTCAATGTGACGATCGCCACGCGATCGCGCCGCTCGATCAAAATGGTCTCGAATGACATCGCTCACTCCCTTGATGATGTTCCTGATTACTTCTGGCAACGCTGACAATAGAATGTCGAGCGTCCTGATTGAACTATCCTTTCGACGGTACCCCCACAGCCTTCCGTCAAACAGGCGTGGCCTTCGCGATTATAGGCTCGGAAACTGTGCTGGAAATAGCCCAGCGTGCCATCCGCCTGGATATGATCGCGCAACGACGAACCGCCCGCCAGGATGGCATCGGCGATCACCTCGCGAATGCTGTCGGCGAGCAGGTGCAATTCCGGTTTCGGCTTTCCTGCCTTGGTGACCATCGTTGACACCTTTCGCGTGGGCGAGAGATGGGACCGCCAAAGGGCTTCGCAGACATAGATATTGCCGAGGCCGGCAATCACCTTCTGATCGAGCAGCGCACTCTTCAGCGGCTGGCTGCGGCCGAGGAAGCGGCCGGCCAGATAGTCGGCCGACAGGAGATTGCCAACCGGCTCGGGGCCAAGGTCGCGAAAGGCGGGGTAGATATCGAGTTGCGCGCGTGTTGCCAGATCCATGAAACCGAAACGACGCGGATCATTGTAGATGACACGCGCCGACCCTTCCGGCCGCTGCAGATGAAAGATGACATGATCATGCTTTTCATCCTTGCTTCTCTCATGATGAAAGGCGCCCGGCGTCGCTTCGATTGCATCCGCCTCGATGCGGAACGAGCCCGACATGCCGAGATGGGCGATCACCGTTGCGCCATCCTCCAGGTCGATCAGCAGGTACTTTGCCCGGCGCGACAAGGCGGCGATGCGCCGGCCTTCTACCCTTGCGGCGAAATCACGCGGCAAGGGAAAGCGCAGATCGGGCCTTCTCAGCTCCAGGCGCTGCAAAAGCGCGCCTTCCATGGTGGGGGCCAGCCCACGCCTGACGGTCTCTACCTCTGGCAATTCCGGCATTAGCGCCCATCTTTCTGTTTGAACCGCATTCTTTAAGGTCTATAGACCAGCCTATGGGGCTGACATAGCGCAGATAGCGCGCGCCAGCCGTTTTCGCTATGGTCCAGCGACCTGTCGCCAAGTGGAGTGAACCGATGACTGCAAGCCGCATTTCCGCCGATGGCGGCATGGAGACCTCCTATGGTTTCCGCCAGGTCGACGAGCAGGAAAAGCAGGGCCTGGTCAACGAGGTGTTCCACAAGGTGGCCAAGCGCTACGACATCATGAACGATGTGATGTCGGCCGGGCTGCACCGCGTCTGGAAAGACGCCATGATCGCGGCACTCAATCCGCGCAAGGATGCCGGCTACAAGGTACTCGATGTTGCCGGCGGCACCGGCGACATCGCCTTCCGGATCGTCGAGGCATCCAACCGGCTGGCACAGGCCACCGTTCTCGACATCAACGGCTCGATGCTCGGCGTCGGCGCGGAACGGGCACAGAAAAAAGGGCTTTCCGACAATCTGACCTTCGTCGAGGCCAATGCCGAAAGCCTGCCGTTCGAGGACAACACATTCGACGCCTATACGATCGCCTTCGGCATCCGCAACGTGCCGCGCATCGATGTGGCGCTGTCGGAGGCCTTTCGCGTCTTGAAACGCGGCGGACGGTTGCTGGTACTCGAATTTTCCGAAGTCGACCTGCCACTGCTCGACCGCGTCTATGATGCCTGGTCGTTCAACGCGATCCCGAAATTCGGTAAAATGATTACGGGCGACGCCGAACCCTATCAATATCTCGTCGAATCCATCCGCAAATTCCCGAACCAGGCCGATTTCGCCAGGATGGTCAGCGCGGCTGGCTTCTCGAACGTCAAGTTCACCAATTATACCGGTGGCATTGCCGCCCTGCATTCCGGCTGGAAAATCTGACATTCATGAGCACGATCGGCGCATATTTCCGCCTTGCGCGGGTTGGCTGGGTGCTTGTGCGAGAGGGCGTCGTTGCTGCCCTGCCGTCTGATGGCCTCCCGCCCCTGGTTGGTTTCGGCAAGGCACTTGTCGGGCCGCTCGCGCGACGTCGTGCTAAGCAGGCGGAACGTTCCGACCGGCTCGCCCAGGCGGTCGCACGGCTTGGCCCGTCCTATGTGAAGATCGGACAGTTCCTGGCGACGCGACCGGACGTGGTTGGTGCTGACTTCGCCGACGATCTTGCCGGTCTCCAGGACAGGATGGATTTCTTCCCGACCGAGGATGCAAAATCAACCATCCGGGATTCGCTCGGCCGCACGATCGAAGATCTCTATCTTCGCTTCGACGCGCCGATCGCGGCCGCTTCGATCGCACAGGTGCATCCGGCGGAGGTCATGACCGCGGACGGTCCGCGCAAGGTCGCCGTCAAGGTCATCCGGCCTGGCGTGCGCAAGCGGTTCGCTGCCGATCTCGAAGCGATGTATCTCGTGTCGCACCTGCAGGAGCGATTCCTGCCGCATACGCGGCGTCTGCGCCCCGTCGAGGTCACCCGCACGCTCGAGCAGACCACCAAGGTGGAAATGGACCTTCGGCTTGAAGCGGCAGCGCTGTCGGAGATTGCCGACAATACGAAAAAAGACCCCGGCTTCCGGGTGCCCAAGGTCGACTGGGAGCGCACCGGCCGCGACGTGATCACCATGGAGTGGATCGACGGCATCAAGATGTCGGACGTGGCTGCATTGCAGTCCTCGGGGCTCGATCTCAACCTGCTGGCCGATACGCTGATCCAGTCCTTCCTGCGCCATACGCTGCGCGACGGGTTTTTCCACGCCGACATGCATCCCGGCAATCTGTTCGTCGATGAGAGTGGCATGATCGTCGCCGTCGACATGGGCATTGCCGGACGGCTCGGAAAGAAGGAACGTCGGTTCCTTGCCGAAATCCTCTACGGTTTCATCTCCCGCGACTATCTGCGCGTCGCCGAAGTCCATTTCGAGGCGGGCTACGTGCCCTCCCATCACAATGTCGCAAGCTTTGCCCAGGCGATCCGGGCCATCGGCGAGCCGATCCACGGGCAGCCGGCCGAGACCATTTCGATGGGCAAGCTATTGACCCTGCTGTTCGAGATCACCGAGATCTTCGACATGGAAACCCGCCCGGAACTGGTGATGCTGCAGAAGACCATGGTGGTGGTCGAAGGCGTTGCGCGCATCCTTAACCCGCGGTTCAACATGTGGAAGGCAGCCGACCCGGTCGTCTCGCAATGGATCCGCGACGATCTCGGCCCCAAGCGCATTGCCACCGATCTCAAGGATGGCGCCAAGGCTGCCATGCGGCTTGCCGAGGCATTGCCCGAGATTGCGGCGAAGACCGAAAAATTCCATGCGGATATCATGCGCATGAGCGAGCAGGGTCTGCGTTTTGATCCCGAGACGACCGAGGCAATCGGCCGATCGGAAGCAAGGCATACACGCCTTGGGCGCCTGGCCCTGTGGGTGATCGCGGCATCGCTTGTTGCGATCGCAATCCAGCTCGCCTGAGATCTATAAATCCATCGCGTTTTTTTGTTTAGTCGATGGAACAAGCGGCGGGCCGGCGCGTTACCGCCACACTTAAGCATAGTTGTTCCCTCAGGAGTTTCATGTCCGCCACCCAAACCAGCTTCGTCCGGTCGACCATTCTCTTCATGTTGATCGGAACCGGTATCCTGCTTGGCATCGTCGTTGCCACGTTTGGACTGGTTGAGAAAACCAGTGCGACGTTCGACTACATCATCGTCGAACGGGACATCCGTCGCACTGCAGCGGACCTGATTCAGAACCTGACCGATGCCGAAACCGGTCAGCGCGGCTATCTGCTGACGCAGGACGAGAGCTTCCTGGCGCCTTATCACAAGGCCTTGAGCGCGATGAACAGCGAGCTTGAATTGCTGTCACAACAGGTGCGCGGGCGGGCGATCAAGCAGGAGCGAATGCCGGAACTGCAACGCCTGATTCAGGCCAAGCTGACTGAAATGGCAAGGACCCTCGATCTCGCCAAGACTGGCCAGCGCGATGAAGCCGTCAGGCTGGTGCAAACCGAAGTCGGACGCGAGGTGATGGACCAGATCCGGACAATCATCGACGACTTCAAACAGAAGTCGGACAGCAATGTCGACCGGGGCGCAAGCGAACAGGTTGAGGCGACGCAACATTTGCAGTGGATTACCGTGGGCGGCGGGATCGCCATCCTCGCGGTCATGAGCGGCGCGATGCTGATCGTCTACCAGCATGTGCGCGAGCTTCTGAAAGCCCGCCAAGAAGTCGAACACCTGAATGCCGGGCTGGAAGCTCGCGTTGCCGAACGCACCGAAGATCTGATGCAGGCAAACCAGGAAATCCAGCGTTTTGCCTATATCGTCACGCATGATCTCAGGGCGCCGCTGGTCAACATCATGGGCTTTACAGCCGAACTCGATACATCGCTGAAATCGCTGCAGGCCTATGTGCTGGCCGATGGAACCTCCGTGTCGGAAGACATGATCCGGGAGGCACGGCTTGCGGCATCGGAGGACCTGCCAGAGGCAATCGGCTTCATTCGCTCCTCGACCAAGAAGATGGACGGCTTGATCAACGCGATCCTGAAGATCTCGCGCGATGGGCGCAGGCAGTTGAAGCCTGAGCCGGTCGAGCTCAAGCCTCTGCTGGAAACCATCGCGGCCAGTCTTCACCATCAGATCAGTGAGAACGACGGCCACGTGTCGCTCGACACCAAAGCGACCAGGCTGGTCACCGACCGGCTTTCGCTCGAACAGATTCTCGGTAACCTTTTCGACAATGCCATCAAGTATAAGCATCCGGATAGGCCGCTTGAACTTACGGTCCGCACCGCGTCGGAAGGCCGGCATATGGTGCGGATCGAAGTGCAGGACAACGGCCGTGGCATCGCAGAGCAGGATCAGGAACGCGTTTTCGAACTTTTTCGTCGCGCGGGCCAGCAAGACAAGACCGGTGAAGGCATCGGTCTTGCCCATGTGCGATCTCTGGCACGGAACCTTGGCGGGGAAATCAGTGTTTCCTCCCGTTTGGGTGAAGGGTCGACATTTGTTCTGCGGCTGCCATCCGATCTTTCACGTTTAGTACGGAGTTGATGATGAAAGCTGTTGGTAAAGAAGTCACCATTGTCATGGTTGAAGACGATGAGGGGCACGCCCGTCTGATCGAAAAGAATGTGCGCCGTGCCGGCGTCAACAACGAAATCGTGCCGTTTACGAACGGCACGGATGCGCTCGACTTCATCCTCGGAAAGGACCGCAGCGGCCAGGTTTCGCAAGACCGTTACCTGCTGATCCTGCTCGATCTGAACCTGCCTGACATGTCGGGCACCGACATCCTGGAAAAAGTAAAATCCAACCCGCATACGCGACGGTTGCCGGTCGTCATCCTGACCACGACGGATGACGAACGCGAAATACAGCGGTGCTACGACCTTGGGGCCAATGTCTATATCACCAAACCTGTCGATTACGACAACTTCGCCAATGCTATCCGCCAACTCGGACTGTTCTTCTCCGTCATGCAGATCCCCTGAAACCGGTTTGGTGACGATGAGCTTCCGCGTCCTCTATATCGACGACGACGCCGCCATCGTCCGGCTGGTGCAGAAATCTCTTGGCCGCATGGGACACGAGGTCGCGCATGCGGAAACCACGCATGACGCCCTGTCATTGCTGCACGGCGGCAATTTCGACGTCGTCGTCCTCGATCACTACCTGCGCCAGACCACCGGTCACGAAGTGATGGCGAACCTGCGCGAGCAGGGTTTCCATATGCCGGTCGTCTATGTCACCGGCTCCAACGAGGCCCAGATCGCCATCGAAGCCATCAAGGCGGGCGCCGCCGACTATGTGATCAAGTCGGTCAGCGACGATTTTCTTCCGCTTCTTGCCAGCGCCATCGAGCAGTCGGTGTCGAATGCCCAGTTGCGTGCCGCCAAGGAGCGGGCGGACGAGGAAATCCGTCTGGGCAAGGAGCGCGCGGAAGCGCTGCTTGCCGAAGTCAACCATCGCGTGGCAAACTCGCTGGCCCTTGTCGCGAGCCTGCTCAGGCTGCAGATCTCCAGCGCAAAGAGCGACGAGGTCAAGGCGGAACTGGCCGAAACTCAGGCGCGCATCTCGGCGATCGCAGGCATGCACCGCAGCCTCTACACATCCGAGGATGTCAGCCGGGTGGAACTGGACCGGTACCTCGGCCGCCTGACAGCCGAACTGTTCAATTCGTTACACAGTGCCGAAAGACCGGTCCGGCTTCTGCTTGATGCCGATCCGATTTCGCTCACGGCCGACAAGGCCGTTTCGGTCGGGATGATCGTCACCGAACTCGTGACCAATGCCTTCAAATACGCCTATCCCAATCTCGGCGGCGGAGGTGATATTCGGGTGAAGCTGAAGCGACTGTCCGACACAGAGGCTCTGCTGCGTGTCGAGGATGACGGCATCGGTATTGACCCCGGCAAAGCCCCCACCGGTACCGGCCTCGGCAGCCGCATCGTCAAATCCATGGCATCGACGCTCGGAGCGGGGCTGCACTATCTGGAAGATGTCAGCGGTACCGTTGCCGAGGTTCCGCTTCAACTGAGCCCAGCAAACTGAGCCCTTTCCGCACGTTTACCACAACAGTCTCCCGACGTTGCCTCTTGCCCGAATTGCGATAGGGTCGCGCTGACAGAAAGGGCCTTATTCATGACCTTGGGCGGCAAGCGCATTCTCCTGATCGTTGCCGGTGGCATTGCCGCCTACAAGAGCCTCGACCTGATCCGTCGACTTCGCGAACGCGGCGCCACGGTGCGGCCGATCATGACGAGGGCGGCACAGGAATTCATCACGCCGCTGGCTGTCGGTGCGCTTTCTGCCGGCCATGTCTATACCGACCTGTTTTCCCGCGAGGACGAACAGGATGTCGGCCATATCCGGCTGGCGCGGGAATGCGATCTTGTTGTCGTTGCTCCGGCCACCGCAGACCTGATGGCCAAGATGGCGCATGGCATGGCCGACGATCTTGCGTCCGCCGTGCTGCTTGCCAGCGACCGCCCGATAATGATTGCGCCGGCGATGAACCCGAAAATGTGGGCTGCATCAGCGACCCAGCGCAATCTGGCGATGCTCAAAAAGGACGGCGTGCATGTCGTTGGGCCGTTGGAGGGCGAGATGGCGGAAAGCGGCGAACGGGGGATTGGCCGCATGGTCGAACCGCTCGATATCGTCGCCGCCATCGAAAACCTTCTGTCTGGACCAAAGCCGCTGGCGGGTCTGAAGGCCGTGGTGACGTCCGGCCCGACCCATGAACCGATCGACCCGGTGCGCTACATCGCCAACCGCTCTTCCGGAAAACAGGGGCACGCGATCGCGGCCGCCCTTGCGCGGCTCGGTGCGCAGGTTACGCTGGTCTCCGGGCCTGTGACGATCGCCGATCCCGCCGGCGTCAACACACAGCATGTCGAGCGGGCGGAAGAGATGCGCGACGCGGTGCTTGCAGCACTGCCTGCCGATATCGCCGTCATGGTCGCCGCCGTCGCCGACTGGCGCGTCGCGAGTTCCTCCGGCCAGAAAATCAAGAAACAGCCGGGCGAGGCACCCCCTCCCCTGCAGCTTGCCGAAAACCCGGATATCCTAAAGACGATCGGCCATCATGCGCAAAGACCGCAACTGGTGGTCGGCTTTGCCGCCGAGACCCAGAACGTGGAGGAAAACGGTCGCGCCAAGCTGGAGCGCAAGGGTGCCGATCTGATTGTCGCCAATGATGTGTCGCCGGAAACCGGCATCATGGGTGGCGATCGCAACCGCGTACGGCTGATCTCCAAGACCGGCGTCGAGGCCTGGCCCGACCTGTCGAAGGATGAGGTCGCGGAGCGGCTCGCACTGTGGATCGCGACGCAGGTCGGAGGAACAAAGCCGTGAGCCTTTTCAGCCGCACCGGCTTCCAGCACTTCGTCGAGGCGATGCCCGGCACCTCGCTGATCGATCAATGGGAATCTTCGGTTGCCAAGGTTGGGGACAAGGTGTTCGGCCTGATCACCGATGCGGAAAACCGGCTGACATTCAAAGTCACCGAAGAGAGCTTCGAGATCCTGACCGCGCTGGAAGGAATCGATCAGGCCCCCTATTTCGCCAAGCGCAAATGGGTCTCTGTTTCGCCTGTATCGGCATTGACCGCAGAGGAAGCCGCAGAATATCTGCGTCGGTCCTATGGTCTGGTCAGTGCGGGTCTGACACGCAAGCTGCGCATCGAGCTGGGTATTCCCCTTTAAACGGCGATCAACTGGCGATCTGGTTGCCGGGGCGCGATCAGAGCGCCATTGCCGGCTCCCGTGCCGGTTCAGGTATGCGGGCCTCATCGGCGGACGGGCGGAACTCGACCGCATCCAGACCTTTTTCGCTCAGGATCACCGCGCTGCTGGCCGGGATCTCGACCCATTTGTCGGTCTCGTCGGTGAGCGGTTCGGAGACGAGACAGTAGCCGCCCTTGTCACCCATCGGGGCGGCATAGAGCGTCGGCGCGAAAGC
The DNA here is from genome assembly GCF_902706095.1 of Rhizobium sp. 18065. GTDB lineage: Bacteria > Pseudomonadota > Alphaproteobacteria > Rhizobiales > Rhizobiaceae > Allorhizobium. The sequence goes on along the minus strand of NZ_CACSJP010000001.1, from coordinate 334,668 downwards.
ATCGGTCGAATAACGCACGGCATAGAGTGTCCGGCCGTCGGAGAAGGCCGCCGTGAAGCGTACACGCGCTTCGCCGGTCATGTGCATGCTCATGCGTTCGACAAAGCCCACGGCCTCGCTCATGGCGGCTATCGGCCTTTCTTTCAGGCCGAACTGCAGGGCAAGCAGAAAAAGAAGCTCGGAATCGGTGGTGCCGACACGCGCATGGAAATGCTCGTCGTCGAGCATGGTTTCCATCGGCCGGCGGATACGATCGAAATGATCGATCTGGCCGTTGTGCATGAAGGACCAGTTTCCGTTGACAAAAGGATGACAGTTGTCACGGCGGGTCGACCCGTGGGTGGCCGCGCGCACATGCGCCAGAAACAATGGGGAGCGGATCTGGCTGGCAAGGCTCTTCAGGTTGCAATCGGACCAGGCGGGAAGCACATCGCGGAAACGGCCAGGTTCCGGGCGGTCGCCGTACCAGGCTATGCCAAAGCCATCCGCATTGGTGGCTGTCTTGGCGCGGGTGGCGCAGTGGGATTGCTCAATCAACGAATGCGCAGGCGACGTCACCAGTTCTTCAAGATAGATCGCTTCGCCGCGATAGGCTGCCCAACGACACATGCGTTTTCACAACTCCTGCAAGCTGCCGATCCGGTGTCGGCGCGCTTTCCGTCAGTGTTCGCCCGATTGGCTAATGATTTGTAAACGTAACGTCATTGATGACAGAATTTTGACGATTGTCGCAATCACTTTCTGCACTGCACAATCGAGTTTTGTGACTGACCGTCTGTTTTCGAACCTCGGCGGGTTTTGTGAACACTGCGTTCCCGGTGCCTGCCTTCGGCTTTGGCGAAGTTCGGCTATATTGGTGTCAACCGCGTACGCGCTCAAAGGAGCAACCGATGTCGATCCGACCCGTCAAGCACGAAAGCCGCGCCACGCCCACCATAGAAGGTGCCGGCGTGAAATTGCACCGTGTCTTCGGCTTCGGCGACCCGTCGATGACCGACCCCTTCCTGATGATGGACGATTTCCGCAACGATAGTCCGTCCGACTATATTCGCGGCTTCCCCTGGCACCCACATCGCGGCATCGAGACTATCACCTATGTGCTGGCCGGCACGGTCGAACATGGTGACAGCCTCGGCAATCGCGGCCTGCTCGGCGCTGGTGATCTGCAGTGGATGACTGCCGGCAGCGGGATCATGCACCAGGAAATGCCCAAGGGCGATTTCGCCGGCAGAATGCACGGCTTCCAGCTCTGGGCCAATCTGCCCTCGTCGCTGAAGATGACCGCGCCACGCTATCAGGACATCAAGTCCGCCGACATTCCCGTCGTGGTCGATGATGACGGCACAGCGGTCAGGGTGATTTCCGGCGACTTCTGGGGCAAGGCCGGTCCCGTCGACGGGATTGCAGCCGAGCCGGTCTATCTCGACATTTCGGTGCCACCCGGCAAACGCAAGACCATTCCGGTCGACACCTATCGCTCCGCCTTTGCCTATATCTTCGCCGGCTCCGGCAGCTTCCGCGACGCATCGACACCGTTCGGCGTCAAGGTCGAGAAGGAATACAGGGGTGAGGAACTGAATATCCGCGACCTCTCCGGCAACAGGACGCTGGTCGTCTTCGATACCGGCGATGAGATCACCGTGCAGGCCGGCGAGCAGGGTATCCGCTTCCTGCTGGTCACCGGCAAGCCGATCAAGGAACCGGTCGCCTGGCACGGGCCGATCGTGATGAACACGCGCGAGGAACTGATGCAGGCGATGAACGAATTGCAGAATGGAACTTTTATCAAGGTCGATCATTAACCCCTCAGCCGCAAGGCTTTGACAGTCAAGTTCCCTCTTGCCCGGCGGCCCCCTCCGCCGGGTTTTCTTTTTTGGGAGACTGAGCATGCACATCACAGGCAACTGCCATTGTGGCGCCATCCGCTATGAAGCCGAGGTCGATCCGCAGGAGGTCGGCATATGCCATTGCGTCGATTGCCAGAGACTGACGGGTTGTGCGTACCGGGTCAGCGTCGGTGTAGAACCAGGTGATTTCCATATCCAGACGGGCACGGCGCGCCGATACCGCAAGATCGGCGACAGCGGCAGGCCAAGCGACCAGTACTTTTGCGACACCTGCGGCTCGCCACTCTGGCGGGTCGACGCCACCGGCGCCAGCATCGCCATCCGCCTTGGAACGATCGATCAGCGACAGGCATTCGTGCCACGTCATCAGAGTTGGACCGGCTCGGCGCTCGGATGGGTGAACGACATCCGGGATATTCCCGCATCGGTCGGCGAATAGACCAGGGGCTTTAGTTCCAAAGGCCGTGGAAATGATGCACAGACCCATGTCCCGAGCCAACCGTCAACGTCCCTGAAGTGGCGACGGCACCGGCCAGCCAGTCCTTGGCAACCGCGACGGCGTCCAGGATAGAAAGCCCCTTTGCAAGTTCGGCGGCAATTGCGCTCGACAGCGCGCAACCCGTGCCGTGCGTATTTTTCGTGACGATCCGCGGCGCCTCGAACCAATGAAAGCGCTCGCCAGACACCAGTATGTCGGGGCTGTCGGAGGCGGTCAGGTGCCCGCCCTTCAACAACACCGTCGTCGGACCTTGCAGCGTCAGACGGGCGGCCTGTGATTCCATCACCTGGCGGCTGACCGCCTCCGGCTCATCCAACAAGACGGCGGCTTCGGGAAGATTGGGGGTGAGAAGGGTTGCGAGAGGCAGGAGTTCATCGCGGAGCACGGCAACCGCTTCGGGGTCCAGCAGTGCCGCGCCGCCCTTGGCGATCATGACCGGATCGAGCACGATCGGGATGGAGTGATGCGGCCTGAGCGCGCTGGCGACTGCGCGGGCAATGCCGGCATTGGCAATCATGCCGATCTTCACGGCATCGACGCGCATATCGGCGAAAATCATCCGGATCTGTTCCGCGACAAAATCAGGGGCAACGGGCTGCACGGCAGAGACCCCTTGGGTATTTTGTGCCGTCAGCGCAGTGATGGCCGCCATGCCGTAACAGCCGCGCGCGGAGAATGTCTTCAGATCGGCCTGGATACCGGCACCGCCGGATGGATCGGACCCGGCAATCGAGAGGACGTTGGCAATAAAACTGGAAGTGGATTTCACGGGCGCCCCTTTTCGAGCGGGGCAGCCGTCGGGAAGATCCACGAGATGCATGCGGAGACTTCCCGAGCGACTCCCTCCGCCAGCATTATCTGGTTCAGGTTCGAAGGGTGCGTCTCAGTCCATCTTCCGATGAACGCCCCTGTCTCTCAATGGAACTGTTTTAGACCGGAGTAGCGCGACTGTCATGCAAAATGCCGCAAGCCGCGCACCGAAGCATTTGCGACGAAAGTCAAAAATGGCTAGTTGCGTAGTCAACCTCTCTTGTAGCTCAAGGATTCCGCGATTGACCTCTGCCCAGAACCCCGTCTTCGACAAGCGTTACAATGGCTTTCTGTTCGACATGGACGGTACGCTGCTCAATTCCATCGCCGCCGCCGAACGGGTCTGGGGAAAATGGGCTGCGCGCCACGGGCTCGATGTCGCGGCCTTCCTGCCGACGATGCATGGCAAACGTGGCATCGACACGATCAGCGGGCTTGCCCTGCCGGGTGTGGACGTGCAGGCAGAAGCACTCGAAATCGAGCGCGGTGAAATCGAAGACGTCGAGGGCGTGGTGGCAATTCCAGGCGCGATCGACTTTCTCAACGGCCTGCCATCGGCACGCTGGGCGATCGTCACATCGGCGCCTGCACTCTTGGCAAGGGCGCGCATCGAGGCCGCCGGCCTGCCGCAGCCGCCGAAGATCGTCACGGCCGAGGATGTAAAAATCGGAAAGCCCAACCCCGCAGGCTATCTGCTCGGCGCAAGACATCTCGGTGCCGACCCGGCCCGCTGCCTGGTGTTCGAAGACGTCATGGCCGGCGTCTTGGCCGGCGAAGCTGCGGGATCGGATGTCATGGTGGTCACAGCCACCCATAGCCATGCGCTGGACACGCGGCATCCGAAGATTGCGAGCTACGAGGGGCTGCAGGTGCATGTCGATCGAGACGGCGGCATGCAGATCGTCCGGGCGGGCTGATCTTTTCCGAGGTCACAGAGACGGATATGGCAGCCCGCGCCTCAGGTGCGCGGACTTGCCGATGCGTCGCAGAGAACGATCACGCCGCCTTGGCGACGTGATATTCCTTGATCGCCACCATCTTGATCGCGGGAAACCGCTCCGACTCGTAGCGCAGCGAAAACGCGTCCTGCGCCATGAACACCGGATCTCCGTCCAGATCCCGGCAGATATCGCCACGGCGCTGGGTCATGAACTTGTCGAGTTCGGCGGGCTGATCGGAGGAAATCCAGCGGCAGACCGAGAAACGCGACATTTCGAACGAGACCGGCAGGGTATATTCGCCCGCCAAACGCTCCTTCAGAACGTCGAGCTGCAGGGCGCCGACCACGCCGACGATCGCCGGGGAGCCGTCTTCCGGGGAAAACAGCTGCACGACGCCTTCTTCAGCCATCTGCTGCAGGGCTTCCTTGAGCTTCTTTGCCTTCATCGCATCTTCAAGACGCACGCGACGCAGGATTTCCGGCGAGAAGTTCGGCACGCCCTGGAAGACAAGGTTTTCACCCTCGGTCAGCGTGTCGCCGATGCGCAAGGTCCCATGGTTCGGGATGCCAACCACGTCACCGGCATAAGCGGTATCGGCGAGCTGGCGCTGCGAGGCGAAGAAGAACTGCGGTGCCGTCAGACCCATCTGCTTGCCGGTGCGGGCAAGACGCGCCTTCATGCCACGCTCGAGCTTGCCGGAGCAGATACGGGCAAAGGCGATGCGGTCGCGGTGATTGGGGTCCATGTTGGCCTGGATCTTGAAGACGAAGGCGGTCATCTTGTCTTCGGCGGCATGCACGGTGCGTATGTCCGCCACCTGGTCGCGCGGTGGCGGTGCAAAATCGCCGAGCGCGTTGATCAGGTCACGGACGCCAAAATTGCGCAGCGCGGAGCCGAAGAAGACCGGCGTCATATGCCCTTCGAGAAAGGCTTGGCGATCGAAGGGCCGGCAGGCTTCCTGCGCCAGTTCCAGCTCATCGACGAAGGTGGCGCGCTCGTTTTCCGGCAGGTTTTCGGCAACATTCTGCGGGCTGTTGACGGCCAGCGCCTCGACCTGCTTGTCGGAGCCGCGAAACGTGTTGTCGACCAGGTTGTAGGAACCGCAGAAGCTCTTCGAGCGACCGACAGGCCAGGTGATCGGGGCCGTGTCCAGCGCCAGCTTCTCCTCGACCTCGTCGAGGATCTCGAAGATGTCGCGGCTTTCACGGTCCATCTTGTTGACGAAGGTGATGATCGGGATATCGCGCATGCGGCACACTTCGAAGAGTTTGAGCGTGCGCGGCTCGATGCCTTTGGCGGCGTCGATGACCATGACGGCGGCGTCGACGGCGGTCAGCGTGCGATAGGTATCGTCGGCGAAGTCTTCGTGACCGGGCGTATCGAGAATGTTGAAGACATTGCCGTCGTATTCGAAGGTCATCACCGAGGTGACGACCGAAATGCCGCGCTCGCGCTCGATCTTCATCCAGTCCGAGCGGGTCTGGATACGATCCTTCTTCGCCTTGACCTCGCCGGCGAGCTGGATCGCACCCCCGAACAGCAACAGCTTTTCGGTGAGCGTCGTCTTACCGGCGTCCGGGTGAGCGATAATAGCGAATGTGCGGCGGCGGGAGACCGCCTCTGCGAGCGTTTCGGCCATGTCGTGAATCCTGTGGAATTGCGGGCTATCTAGCGATTAAAGGCCGGCATTGCAATTGACCTTGGCCAAGTGAGGGCAAAGTAATGGCAGATGACCATCCGCACAGACATCACGCCGACCCTAAACCTGGTTCGGCTGCCCCATGGGCACGGCCTTGACCTGCCCGCTTACGAGACATCCGGTGCAGCCGGCATGGACCTGCGCGCCGCCGTCGATGCCGACCAGCCACTGTCTCTTGCCCCCGGTAAGCGCGCCCTCGTGCCAACTGGCTTCATCTTCGAGATCCCACTGGGGTTCGAAGCACAGATCCGCCCGCGCTCAGGACTCGCCTTCAAGAATGGCATCACCTGCCTCAACACGCCTGGCACGATCGACAGCGACTATCGCGGCGAGGTGAAGGTCCTGCTGGTCAATCTCGGCGACGAGGACTTTGTCATCACCCGCGACATGCGCATTGCCCAGATGGTGATAGCTCCGGTCACCCAGGCGCGGGTCGCCGAAGTCACCGTAACTTCCGAAACCGCGCGTGGCACCGGCGGCTTCGGCTCGACCGGCGTATAGGACAAGACCGTGCCGGACACTTTGACATTCCGGCAGGGTTATTTCGACGATCCCGTCGCTTTCCACGGACTGGTCGCTCTGCTGCAGGACATTTTTGGTGTCGACATCGGATTGCAGAACCGTCTTGGCGGCCCTGATCCATCCTCCATGCCATTCGGCTATTTCGATGACATGGGCCGTTGCGTCGCCAATTTTCCGCCTTTTCCATGCCGCTGGTCATCGGCGGGCGCACCGTCAAAGCGGCTGGCTATCAATCGGGTGCCGTTCGGCCAGACTTTCGGGGACAAGGTCTGTACCGAGACCTGATGCGCCGGGCATTTTCCTGGGCCGATACAGCGGGATTTGAGGTGGGCATCCTGTTGACGGACAAGCCGGACCTCTACGCACCTTATGGTTTTCGCGTCGTGCCGCAATTCCAGTTTTGCGGTAAGGGGCCGTCGTCCGACAAAGCGTGCACTGACGCCAGCGAGCTCGACCTGGCAAGGCCCGAGGATCTCGCGCTCATCCAGCGCATACTCTCCGAGCGGCAACCTGTGTCAAATCTTTTAGCGGTTGCCCGGCAAACCGAGATGTTTCTGCTGAATGCCTGTTTTGATCCGGGCATCCGCCTCAGCTTCCTGCCAGCCTTGAACGCGGTCATCACCTGGAAAATGACCGTGGGCAACACTTTCCAGTTGCTCGATATCGCCGCCCGGCGCATCCCGTCGCTTGTCGAGATCACGACCGCGCTGGGGCTTTCGGCGGAAGGGATCGCAGTCTTGTTTCCACCGGATCGCCTGGATTGGAAGGGTGAACCGCACCCCTATGAGGGCTCCTGTGCCCTGATGGTCAAGGGGTTCGAACCTTCCACGTTTCCCCAGCCGGCGATGCTGTCGCCGATGGCCGACTTCTGAAATCTACCCAACAATTGGCGAAGATGGCGCTCCAGCAACTCGTCTTCGACATGAACGGGACAGACCACTGCCCACGTCGACGAAATGCATGGCGCCCTGCGTGCGGCAGATGCTTCATACCGGCCTTAACTTGATGCTCAGCGCTGTGCTTCGGTCGCCATCCTGATGGCGAGTCCGGCCAGCACCGTGCCCATCAGCCAGCGTTGTGCGATCATCCAAAATGGCCGGCCGGCGAGAAACAAAGCGATGGAGCCAGCCATCAGCGCGATCATCGCATTGACCGAGACGCTGATGACGATCTGGGTCGAGCCCAGCATGACCGACTGTAAAAAGACGCTGCCCCGGGCAGGATCGACAAACTGCGGCAGCAAGGACAGATACAGAACCGCCACCTTCGGATTGAGCAGGCTGGTGACGAGCCCCATGGCAAACAGCTTGCGTGGGCCATCCTTCGGCAGGTCGCGTACCTGGAATGGCGAACGGCCGCCGGGACGCACGGCCTGCCAGGCCATCCAGACCAGATAGGCGGCGCCGGCAAGTTTCAGCGCGTCATAGGCAAAGGGAATGGCCATCAGCAGGACGGTGATACCGAGCGCCGACATCAGCATGTAGAACAGGAAACCGAGGGCCACGCCGCCGAGCGAGACAAGACCGGCGGCCGGCCCCTGGCAAATCGAGCGCGAGACCAGATAGACCATGTTCGGGCCTGGTGTCAGCACCATGCCAAGGCAAATCAGCGCAAAGGCAAGGAGTGTCGGCAAGGTCGGCATGAAACGGCTCCGCAATGGTCTCTCATTGTCATAGGCTCGGTCGCCAAGCGACGGCAACGGTGCATCGTGTCACCGTTGCAAGTCCGGCATTGCGGGTCTACAGCATTGCCTGTTCATCCTTGCGCTCAAATGTCGAATGCGTTCGCATGGGACGCGCCGAAATCCGGAGAACTGCCAATGACGCTGACGACCGTGCTTGCCTATTGCGGCGCACTTTTCATTGCTGCGGCCATTCCCGGACCCGGCATGACGGCAATCGTCGCGCGGGCGCTCGGCTCGGGCTTCCGCCCGACATTCTTCATGGGACTTGGGCTTATCCTCGGCGATCTCGTCTATCTGACCGCCGTCATCCTCGGCCTCGCTCTGGTCGCCAAAACCTTTGCCACGGCGTTTCTGGTGATCAAATTCGCCGGCGCAATGTATCTGATCTATATTGCGTGGAAGCTCTGGACTGCCGGGCTCTTGCCCCAGTCGATCGAGGCGCAACATTCGACACATGCCGGTCTTTCCTTCCTCTCCGGCCTGCTGGTGACGCTCGGCAACCCGAAAACCATGCTGTTCTACATTGCCCTGGTGCCGACGCTGCTCCCGCTCGAAGCAATCGACATGGCGGACTACGCGCTGTTGGCCGGCCTGACATTCATTGTCCTGATGGCCGTTCTCATTCCATACATCCTCCTGGCGTCACAGGCCCGCACGTTGCTGAAGCGACCATCGGCGCTGAAAGCGCTCAATCGCTCGGCGGCGGGCATCCTTGCCGGAACGGCGGCCTATATCGCCACGCGCGGCGCCTGACACAGAGATGTCGCGAAGGCGGCTAATGCGCATGCTTTTTTCTCTGCACGGACCGTGACTTAGACTGGAGGTTCTGGCGGCGCGTGACGTTTGGGCCTATCCTTCCTCTCAACAAAAACTGACCGCAGGGAGAGATAGATGACGAATGATAGGAAACCGGGCCGCGGCCGCGTCTACAACTCGATTACCGACACGATCGGCGACACGCCGATCGTCCGCCTCGACAAGCTGGCCCGGGAAAAAGGCGTGAAGGCCAACCTTCTGGCCAAGCTCGAATTCTTCAACCCGATCGCCTCGGTCAAGGACCGCATCGGGGTGGCGATGATCGAAAGCCTGGAAGCGCAGGGCAAGATTGTCCCGGGCAAGACGACCCTGATCGAGCCGACGTCGGGCAACACCGGCATTGCGCTGGCCTTTGCCGCCGCTGCCAAGGGCTACCGGCTGATCCTGACCATGCCCGAGACCATGTCGATCGAACGCCGCAAGATGCTGGCGCTGCTCGGCGCTGAACTCGTGCTGACCGAAGGCCCGAAGGGTATGAAAGGGGCTATCGCCAAGGCGCAGGAACTGGCCGAGGCGACGCCCGATTCGGTCATTCCGCAGCAGTTCGAAAACCCGGCCAACCCGGAGATCCACCGCAAGACCACCGCCGAGGAAATCTGGAACGACACCGATGGTGCCATCGACATCCTGGTATCCGGCATCGGCACCGGTGGTACGATCACCGGCACCGGCCAGGTGCTGAAGGCAAAGAAGCCCGGAGTGAAAGTCATCGCGGTCGAACCGGCCGACAGTCCTGTCCTGTCCGGCGGCGCGCCCGGTCCGCACAAGATCCAGGGCATCGGCGCCGGCTTTGCACCCGCCATCCTCGACACCACGATCTATGACGAGATCGTCACCATCACCAATGACGAATCCTTCGAGACTGCCCGTCTTGTCGCCCGTCTCGAAGGCGTTCCGGTCGGTATTTCCTCAGGTGCCGCATTGGCCGCTGCGATCAAGGTCGGCAGCCGCGACGAAAATGCCGGCAAGACCATCGTGGTGATCATTCCCTCCTTTGCCGAACGTTATCTCTCCACCGCACTGTTTGCCGGCCTCGGCGAGTGAGCAAACAGACCTGACGTCCCGGCGCCTCACACGGCGCCGGGACAAACCGCCGCCCACCATCACCGTCTAGGCCGCGGCTGACGATGCCAGTCTCTCCGACGCGATGCGATAGGAGATCGCCTCCGCAAGATGGATGCGGCCAAGCATCGTTGCGCCATCGAGGTCGGCCAGCGTGCGCGCCACTTTCAATACCCGGTGATAACCGCGGGCAGAAAAGCGGAACTTGTCGGCCGCATCCCGCAGCAACTGCAGGCCAGCCGCATCCGGTTCGGCCAATGTCTCGATCAAGGCTGTCGAGCAACGGGCATTTGTGCAGGTCGGCAGGCCGAGATCACCGAAACGTTGCCGCTGGCGATCCCTCGCCGCGGCCACACGTTTTGCGACATCCGCACTGCTTTCGGCCGGACGCGGGCGAATGAGATCAGTGGCTGCCACGGCCGGCACGTCGATACGGATATCTATGCGATCCATCAACGGACCGGAGATCCGCCCCTGGTAATCGCTCTGGCAGCGTGGCCCACGGGCGCAACTGTGTCCGGGTTCGCCCGCCATGCCGCAGCGGCACGGGTTCATCGCCGCGACCAGCTGGAAATCCGACGGATAGGTCACCCGGTGATTGGCGCGCGCAATGATGCACTCGCCGGTCTCCAGCGGCTGGCGCAGGGCATCGAGGACAGGCGGGGCAAACTCCGGTAGCTCGTCAAGGAAGAGAATGCCATGATGGGCGAGAGACGCCTCGCCCGGCCGCGCGCGGATGCCGCCTCCGACCAAGGCTGCCATGGTGGCAGAATGATGCGGTGTACGGAACGGACGCCGGTCCGACAGCTTGCCGCCGGAAAGCTGGCCGGCGATCGAATGGATCATCGATACTTCCAGCAGTTCCGCGGCAGACAGGGGCGGCAGGATCGAGGGCAGGCGCGCCGCCAGCATGGACTTGCCCGACCCTGGCGGACCAACCATCAAAAGATTGTGCCCGCCGGCGGCCGCGACCTCAAGCGCACGCTTGGCGCTTTCCTGTCCCTTGATATCGGCGAGATCCGGCAGATTGGCCGGCAGGCTTCGAATTGCGGGCTCCGGCCGTGTGAGAATCTGGTTGCCGCGAAAATGATTGGCAAGCGCGATCAGGCTGCGCGGTGCCAGGATATCGATCTCGCTGCCTGCCCATGCGGCTTCTCCGCCGCTTTCGGATGGGCAGATTAGTCCCTTTCCAAGTGCGTTGGCGCTGATTGCCGCCGGCAAGGCCCCGGCAATCGGGGCAATCGTGCCATCAAGATTGAGTTCGCCGATGACGAGATATCCCGAAAGGGCATCGCCCGGGATTGCCCCCAGCGCCGCCATCAGGCCAAGCGCAATCGGCAGGTCGAAATGCGAGCCCTCCTTGGGCAGATCGGCGGGCGCCAGATTGACCGTCACCTTCTTCGGCGGCAGGGCGAGACCCGAGGCATGCAGCGCCGCCTGAACCCGTTCCCTGCTTTCGGCCACAGCCTTGTCCGGCAGGCCGACAATCTGCATGCCCATTTTTCCAGGCGCGACCATCACCTGAACATCGACGGGCACGCCTTCTATGCCATGAAATGCAACCGTACTGACACGCGCCACCATTGCCCGCCCTCGCCGTTCCGATTTACCCCGGCCAGCACAACCACAACTTCATATTGCGTGTGCCAACGGGAACAATCTCGCATAGGAGGTAGAAAAACACAAGAACATTTGCAGAACATTGACGCGCATAGGTAGGCGCCCGGTTGCAGCCGGTTGAGTGACGAGAACGAATTGTGAACTACCGGAGTAATCCCAGAGGCTTAGGCGCGCTTCTTCTCGATCGCGTCCCACAGCAGCGCTGCGATATCGGCGCCGCCGAAACGCTTGACCTCGCGAATGCCGGTTGGCGACGTGACGTTGATCTCCGTCATGTAGTCGCCGATGACATCGATGCCGACGAGTAGGAAGCCACGCTCGCGCAAGGCTGGACCGATGCGCGCGCAGATTTCAAGTTCGCGCGCCGTCAGTTCCGTTGGCTCAGGCCTTCCGCCGGCATGCATGTTGGAGCGCGCATCGTGTTCGGCCGGAACGCGGTTGATCGCGCCGACAGGCTCGCCGTCGACCAGAATGATGCGCTTGTCGCCCTTGCGCACGGCCGGCAGGTACCCTTGAGCGATAAAGGGCTCGCGGAACATCTGGCCGAACATTTCCATCAGCGAGGAAAAGTTGCGGTCGTCGCGGGTCGAATGGAATACACCGGCGCCACCATTGCCGTAGAGCGGCTTCAGAATGATATCGCCCTGCTCTTCGCGGAAACGGGCGATCTCTGCCGGATCCCTGGTGATCAGGGTCGGCGGCATCAGGTCGGCAAATTCGGTGACGAAGATCTTTTCCGGCGAATTGCGCACCCAGGCCGGATCGTTGACGACGAGCGTCTTCGGATGGATGCGCTCGAGCAGGTGCGTCGCGGTGATATAGGCCATATCGAAGGGCGGATCCTGGCGCAACAGCACCACATCCATCGTCGAAAGATCTATGCGTTCCGGCTGCCCCAGGGTGAAATGGTCGCCCTTCACGTCGCGCAGTTCCATCGGTTCGACGGTGGCGAAGATCTTGCCGTCGCGCATGCTGAGGCGATCCGGCGTGTAGTGGAACAGCCTGTAGCCACGGGCCTGCGCCTCAAGGCTCATGGCAAAGGTCGAGTCGCCCGCGATCCCGATCCCGGAAACATGGTCCATCTGGACCGCGACGTTGGTGATTTTCGCCATGACTGCATCCCCGTTGAAAAGCATGGCAGATTTAGGCTGCGCCGGGCAGGATGGCAACGGCGCAGCGCTTGAATTCTGCTCAACGTCGGATCAGTTTACAGAGCCCAGTATTTGCCGGATCGAAGCGCGTTGCGCATGCGGTACAGGATTGCCAGTGGCTCGGGGAAAGGCTTGCGCAGGAAGGCGATCTTGCGCACATAGCTGTCGACGCGCCAGGTTGCCCAGGTGCCGCCGCGGAAATAGGCGATGTCGCCGGCCCTCAGGGTTCGGCTCGCTCCGTCCGCGCCGGTGACATGCACCTCGCCTTCCTGGATCACAACCGTCTCGTCCCAGCTGAAGAACCAACGAAATTCGCCGGCGGTGCAGTCCCAGACAGCCGTCGAGCTTGCCTCGTCGGCACTGGTCGAATGCTGGCCGACACGCGCGACCGGAGCACCTTCGATGATCCAGTCCGGATTGATCGGCGACAGGTTCAGCTCGACCTGGTCGCCACTTGCGGCCACGACCGGCGGCGCTTCTTGCGTCTCACGACGCGGCGCGGCGAGCATGACGGCGGCCATTCCGGCGACCATGAGTTTTAAAGGCATCGTTGTTCCCCACCAAATTCGACGGGAACGTTACTGCCGGCGTCTCTAAGATTGGGTTCGCCGGATCGCTAAACTTTTAACGACCCGGCGAATTTCACGTCAAGCCAGGGCCGGTTCCGCGACAGAACGATCCGCATGCTGTCCGGCAATAGCTGGACCAGCAGCCAGGCGCTTGCCGTTTTCAGCCGAGAAGAAATGCAACTTTGATGGTGCTATCTTCAAAGGCAGACGGTCGGCCAAAAGCGCATGCGAGGCAACGACTGCGGTCAGTGGCTGTCCACCGACCAGGCCATGCACAAGCCGTTGCGCGCCCAGTTCCTCGACATAGTCGACGACGAGCGTCAGCGTGGTCTCGCCTTCCCCTGCTTCGGTCAGATCTTCCGCGCGCATGCCGATCCGCACCGGCCCGTCGGCGATCCCTTGTGCCTCGGTCGGCAACTCCACGTCACCGATGCGCAGACGACCGCCTTCGATGACGCCGTCGACGAGGTTCATCGCGGGCGAACCGATGAAGGAGGCGACAAAGGTCGAGGCCGGGCGATTGTAGACTTCAAGCGGCGTACCGATCTGCTCGATGATACCGCCATTCAGCACCACGAGACGGTCGGCCAGGGTCATGGCCTCAAGCTGGTCATGCGTGACGTAGATTGCCGTGGTCTTCAGCCGGCGCTGCAGCTTGCGGATTTCGCCGCGCATCGAGACGCGCAGCTTGGCATCGAGGTTCGACAACGGCTCGTCGAAGAGGAAGACGGCAGGCTTGCGGACAATCGCGCGGCCCATGGCGACACGCTGGCGCTGACCGCCGGACAGCGCGCGCGGCTTGCGAGCCAGATAGGGTTCGATCTCCAGCATGCGGGCGGCTTCTGCCACGCGCTCGGCGATCTCCGTCTTCGGCGTGCCGCGGTTCTTCAGGCCGTAAGCGAGATTGTCGTAGACGCTCATATGCGGATAGAGCGCATAATTCTGGAAGACCATGGCGATGTCGCGGTCAGCCGGCTCGACCTGGTTGACGACGCGGTCACCGATCGAGACCGTTCCTTCCGAGATCTCCTCGAGGCCGGCGACCATGCGCAGAAGCGTGGACTTGCCGCAGCCGGAGGGGCCGACGAGCACGATGAACTCGCCGTCCTCGATCTGGATGTCGACGCCGTTCACCGCCTTGGCGCCGCCGTCGTAGATTTTCGAAACCTGGTTGATATCGATGGAAGCCATTGGGGCAATCCTTCCTTACTTGTCTGTTTCGGTGAGGCCCTTGATGAACCAGCTCTGGAACACCACCACCACGAAGACGGGCGGCAGCATGGCGAGCACGGCCATGGCAAAGGCTTCGTTGTAATCGGGGATCTGCGAGCCGACCCAGACCTGCAGGATCTGCTTGATGCCGCGCATCAGGGTGTAGAAGCCCTCGTCGGTGGTCATCAGCATCGGCCAGAGATACTGGTTCCAGCCATAGACGAACATGATGATGAAGACGGCCGCGATCATGGTGCGCGACAAGGGCACCAGAACGTCGATGAAGAACTTCAGCGGACCGGCGCCGTCAATACGGGCTGCCTCCAGCAATTCGTCGGGCACCGACTTGAAGAACTGACGGAAGAAGAACGTTCCCGTGGCCGACGCCAGAAGCGGCAGGATCAGGCCCTGATAACTGTTGAGCAGGCCGAGATCGCTCATCACCTTGTAGGACGGCATGATGCGGACCTCCAGCGGCAGAAGCAGCGTGGTGAAGATCAGCCAGAAGGCAAACGTGCCAAAGCGGAAGCGGAAATAGACGATGGCGTAGGCGGCCAGCATCGACAGGACGATCTTGCCGATGGCAAAGCCGAGGCCGAGGATCAGCGAATTCATCGCCATGGTCAGGCCCGTGACCTGGCCGGTGAAACCGCCGCTCTTGAAGAGCACCTTGTCATAAGTCGTAGTGAAATCATCGCCGATGTTGAGCATCAGGCCGCTGGAATGGATTTCCGCTGCCGAATGGGTCGAGGTTGTGAAAGCGACGACCAGCGGCCCGAGCATGAAGATCACGCCGCAGATGAGAATGAGATGATCGAAGAACCTGGTACGATACATGACGTGATCCTCAGCCGTAGTGAACGCGACGTTCGATGAAGCGGAACTGGATCAGCGTCAGGACCAGGACGACGACCATCAGGATGACCGACTGGGCCGAGGACGAGCCGAGGTCGTTGCCGCGGAAGCCGTCGAGATAGACCTTGTAGACCAGCGTAATCGGATTGTTGGCCGGCTTGTCCTTCACGATCACGTCGATGATGCCGAAGGTGTCGAACAACGAATAGGTCATGTTGATGACCAGCAGGAAGAAGGCCGTCGGCGTCAGAAGCGGCAGGATAACCGTCCAGAAGCGGCGCGTGCCCGACTTGCAGTCGATGGCAGCCGCCTCGCGGATAGAGGCCGGGATGCCCTGCAGGCCAGAGAGGAAAAAGATGAAATTGTAGGGGATCTGGTTCCACACTGCGACCATGATCATGGCAAACGCGGTGTCGTAATAGTTGATGCCGACCTTCATGTCCCAGCCGAACAGGGCAACGAAACGCACGAAAGGGCCAATGTGCTGGTCGAACATCATCATGCCGATCAGGCCGGCCACCGGCGGGGCGATCGCATAGACGGCGATCAACAGCGTCTTGTAGGACGACTGTCCACGGATCACGGCATCGGCCTTCAGCGCCAAGAGCAGCCCGAACGACAGGGCGAGAAATGTGACGATCAGGCTGAAGCCTACGGTGAAGCGGGCAATCTTCTGGTATTCGGGCGAGCCCAGCGCATCGGTATAGTTCGACAGGCCGACAAAGCTCGATCCGAAACCGAAGGGGTCCTCGATGTAGAAGGACGAGGTGATCGCCTGGGCCGACGGCCAATAGAAGAAGATGGAAATGATCACGAACTGCGGCAGCAGCAAGAGATACGGCAGATAGCGGGAGTTAAACTGGACGCGCTTCATCGGAGCCCTTTCAACGCAAGTCCCCGGGGGCTCATCACCCCCGGGCTCATTCATGTGTCAGTGATGATCAACCGGCCGTCTTGGCGAAGCGGGCGAGCAGTTCGTCTGCTTCCTTCTTGATCGTCTCCATGGCTTCCTTCGGCGTGGTTTCGCCGGCGAAGATACGGTTGTATTCGCGTTCCATCACCGAGCGGATCTGCGGATAGAAACCGAGGCGATAGCCCTTGTCCCACTCGGCGCCCGGCAGCGACAGCTGCTGGATACCAACTTCAGCCGCCGGCTTTTCGTTGTAGTAGCCTTCGGACTTGGCCGCTTCATAGGCTGCCTTGGTGATGGCAACGTAGCCGGTCGCCTGGTGGTAGAACTTCTGCACATCGGTCGAGGTCAGGAAGTTGAAGAAGGAAGCCGTGCACTTGTTCTCGGCATCGGACTTGCCGGCCATTGCGAACAGGGCGGCACCGCCGATGAAGGAGTGAACGCCGGCACCCTTGATCGAACCCCAATAGGGCAGGAAGGTTGCGGAGAACGGCATGGTCGCAGTCTTCTGCAAGCCGCCGAAGGAACCGGACGAGCCGATCCAGAAGGCGGCCTTACCTTCTTCGAAGACCTTCTGGTTGTCGTTCCAGGCAGCACCGTAGTAGCCAAACAGGCCCTGATCGTACCAAGCCTTCAGCTTTTCATACATCATGACGTGGTTTTCATCGGTGACGTTGATCGTCGTGTCGACGACGCTGTCATAACCGTTGTTGTTCGAGGCGAACTGGATGTTGTTGCGCGAGAAAAAGTTCTCGGTGAACTGCCAGGTCAGCTGCGACTGGACGAGCGGCAGGTAGCCGGCTTCCTTCAGCTTCGGCGCGATGGTTTCGAACTCTTCCCAGGTCTTGGGAGCTTCGACGCCGGCCTTCTTGATGGCCTCATCATTGATATACATGATCGGTGCCGAAGAGTTGAACGGCATGCCGACGAACTTGCCGTCGCTGTCAGCGTAGAAGTAACGCACGCCCTCGATGAAGGCTTCGCGGTCAAAAGCAAAGCCGTTATCCTTGAGGAGGTCTTCAGCCGGGATGGTCGCGCCCTTGGCGTTGATGATGGTGGCCGCACCTGCGTCGAAGACCTGCAGGATGTTCGGCTGTTCGCCAGACCGGAAGGCGGCAATGCCGGATGCCAGGGCTTCCTCGTAGGAACCCTTCGATACGGGGGTGATGGCGCATTCTGCCTGAGCTGCGTTGAACTTCTGGGCAAGCTCGTTGATCACTTCGCCATTGCGGCCGCCCATACCGTGCCACCAGGTGATGTCGGTTGCGGCAAGTGTCGTCGATGCGGACATGGATACGGCCAGTGCGGCCAGGCAAATCTTCTTGATCATGGGTCAGATCCTCTCCACCGGTTGATTGGGGTGAGGCCTGCATTAGGCGCGCTGCATGACACGCCCTTGAAGCTTTCGTGACAGTGCTGTCACAATCAATAGGTTTCGGTCTTCCTATGTCGAAAGCAAAACGAAGCTAAAATGAATCCGGAAAATGACGGGGCCAGCGCCATGGCTGGACTACGATAATATCATATCGGTATGACAGGTTTGCCGCGTCCGGCTGGTGCCGCAGCCATTGATCACCTGCCGCGCGAATGCGCTTCTGGCTGGCAAATCCGACCGCGTCCACACCCGCCATCAGGTCACGACGCGCCTTTACCTCGACAAAAGCGATGAGATCACCCCGCCTTGCGACGATATCGATTTCCCCGACCTTTGTGCGGTAGCGGAAGGCCGTGAGCCGGTAGCCGCGCGTCAGCAGAAACAGCGCGGCAAGATATTCGGAGAAACGGCCATGCCGTTCGGCGCGGATCCGGCTGGCATCCCCGCGGCCGGATTTCACGCGGCACCCCGAAGCTCGAGCAGGCGCTGGTACAGTTCCTTGCGCGGCAGGCCGGTCAACTTGGCGGCTTCGGTGGCCGCCTTGGCGGTCGGCATGGTGATCGAAAGCTCTGTGAGCAGGCTGTCGACGTCGGCAGCGTCAGGCGCCGCATCGGGTGCCGGCGGGCCGATGACCAGGACGATCTCACCCTTGACCGTGCGCTCGGCAAACTCCTTTGCCAGTTCGCCGAGCGGCGCGCGGCGGAATTCCTCGAAAGTCTTGGTCAGTTCGCGACAGACCGAGGCCGGTCGTGCCTCGCCCAGTTCTTCAGACGCCGCGACCAGGGTGTCCGCAATGCGATGGGGGGATTCGAAGAAGATCAGCGTTGCCGGGATCTTGGCCAGCGCGTTCAGCCTGTCCCGGCGCGCCTTGTCCTTGGTCGGCAGGAAGCCGGCAAACAGGAAGGCATCATTGGGAAGGCCCGACCCGACCAAGGCGGCCAGCGGCGCGGATGCGCCGGGGATCGGCACGACCCGGTGACCGGCCTCGATGGCGAGTTGACCCAGTCGATAGCCGGGATCGGAGACCAGCGGTGTGCCGGCATCGGAGACAAGCGCCACTGATTTTCCTGCCTCGAGTGCTG
Source organism: Rhizobium sp. 18065 (assembly GCF_902706095.1). Classification (GTDB taxonomy): domain Bacteria; phylum Pseudomonadota; class Alphaproteobacteria; order Rhizobiales; family Rhizobiaceae; genus Allorhizobium. The sequence continues at coordinate 316,014 of NZ_CACSJP010000001.1, read as the reverse complement.
CCAGAAGACGCGCGCCTGCCTCGTCGGCATTGTATTCGTGATAGGCATAGGGCCGATTTTCGATACCATAGCGATCGAGCAGAACCCGTGTGACGCGGGTATCCTCGCAGGCCAGGACGTCGGCACCGGCAAGCGTTTCAAGCGCCCTCAGAGTGATGTCGCTCAGGTTTCCGATCGGCGTCGCGACCAAGTAAAGTGCGGGCTCGAGCGGCCGCGCATTCACCAGCGTATCATTGACGCGGTAGCGCTTTGCGGCTGCAATCGGGGCGGTGGAATTGTCATGGCTTGTCATTGCGCCTTTATCCTCCAGCCACGCTTTGCGAGCAAGGGCGGTGGCGGGCGCAGCGGCAATAAACCATTCCAGCATTTCGTTTGCCCTTGCCCAAGTGGAAAACTGCCAAGCCTCTTGCTTTTGTGGTTCTTTTCCTGCCATTTTGCCCGTCCACATCGCCCGGCCCGGGGTCAGGCCGGCCTTAATTCGATCCGGGCAACCGGATGACGACATGTCGAAAGCGGAAGCGTCCATGCGTATTACACTTGAACGGTCCAATCTCCTGAAATCGCTGAACCATGTGCATCGCGTGGTCGAGCGTCGCAACACGATCCCGATCCTGTCGAACGTGCTGCTGAAAGCTGAGGGTGCAGCCCTCGACATGAAGGCCACGGACCTTGATCTGGAGATCACCGAAGGCACGCCGGCGATGGTCGAGCAGGCGGGAGCGACCACGGTCCCGGCACACCTGCTTTACGACATCGTCCGCAAACTGCCGGACGGGTCCGAAGTTCTTCTGGCCACCAATCCGGATGGCTCGACCATGACGGTTGCCTCAGGTCGCTCGAAATTCTCGCTGCAGTGCCTGCCGCAATCGGATTTCCCGGATCTGACGGCCGGAAGCTTCAGCCATTCGTTCAAGATCAAGGCATCGGACTTCAAGATGCTGATCGACCGGACCCAGTTTGCGATCTCGACCGAAGAGACCCGCTATTACCTGAACGGCATCTTCCTGCACACAATCGAAGCGGGCGGCGCCTTGAAGCTGCGTGCCGTTGCGACCGATGGCCACCGCCTGGCGCGGGCCGATGTCGATGCGCCATCCGGCTCGGAAGGCATGCCCGGCATCATCATTCCGCGCAAGACGGTCGGCGAATTGCAGAAGCTGATGGACAATCCGGAGCTGATCATCGCGATCGAGATCTCGGATTCGAAAATTCGCCTGACGATCGGCTCCATCGTTCTGACCTCCAAGCTGATCGATGGCACCTTCCCCGACTACCAGCGCGTCATCCCCACGGCAAACGACAAGGAAATGCGCATCGATTGCCAGAGCTTTGCCCAGGCCGTCGACCGTGTCTCGACGATTTCGTCGGAGCGCGGCCGTGCCGTGAAGCTCGCATTGTCGGATGGCCAGCTTCTGTTGACCGTCAACAACCCGGATTCCGGCAGCGCGACCGAAGAAGTGGCCGTCGGCTATGACAATGATGCGATGGAGATCGGCTTCAATGCCAAGTATCTTCTCGATATCACTGCGCAATTGTCGGGCGATGACGCCATCTTCCTGCTGGCGGATGCCGGCTCTCCGACGCTGATCCGCGACACGGCCGGCGTCGATGCGCTGTATGTGCTCATGCCGATGCGCGTTTAGCCCAACCTCGGGAAAATTGCCTGGGGGCGGCATCTGGCCTTGTATTTGCGACAGTTTGCTCCGAAATTGCTACGCAGCGATTTGCATGACGTAAATTGAAAACAGGGATACGGCGATGGCTTTGCGTTTGAAGCAGCGGTTCGAGAAGAAATTCAACGAAGAGATTCGTTTCTTCAAAGGCATGATGCAGGGTCCAAAGCAGGTTGGCGCCATCGTGCCAACCTCATCCATCACCGCCCGGAAGATGGCCAGCGTCGTCAATCCGCATTCCGGCCTGCCGGTTCTGGAGCTTGGCCCCGGGACCGGAGTGATCACCAAGGCGATCCTTGCGCGCGGTGTCGCGCCGGAAAAACTTGTTTCCGTCGAATATTCCGAAGATTTCTTTCATCATCTGGTTCAGGGCTATCCGGGGGTGCATTTCGTCCAGGGCGACGCCTTTGACCTGAAAACAACGCTCGGCGAACTCGCCGGCCAGACATTCGACAGCGTCGTTTCTGCCGTGCCACTGTTGAATTTCCCGATGGAAACACGCATTCGTCTGCTGGAAGACCTGCTGGATCGCGTCCCGGCGGGGCGGCCGGTCGTGCAGATCTCCTACGGCCCGATGTCACCCATCGTTGCCAAGCCGCACAGCTATCATATCCAACATTTCGATTTCATCGTGCGCAATATCCCGCCCGCACAGCTCTGGATCTACCGCCGGGGCTGAACCCCATGTTCGGCCTTTACATCACCCATCCGCAGGTAATGATCGATCCGCTGGTCCCCGTTCCGCAATGGGGACTATCCGAGGTCGGTCGCCAGAGGGCAGAGCAAACGGCACAGCGCCCCTGGGTCTGCAGCCTGAAACGCATCATTTCCAGCAATGAAGTGAAAGCGGTCGAGACGGCGGAAATCCTGGCCAGCGGCGCGGGCGTCGGTTTCGAGCGCGTCGAGGCCATGCACGAAAACGACCGATCGGCGACCGGCTTTCTGGAACCCGCCGCATTTGAAGCTGCTGCCGACTGGTTCTTTGCCCATCCCGAGGAGAGCTTTCGCGGCTGGGAGCGTGCGATCGATGCACAGCGGCGGATCGTCGAAGCCGTCTTCGGGATCCTTTCCGATCACGACCCGCGCCAGCCAGTGGCCTTTGTCGGCCATGGCGGCGTCGGAACACTGCTGAAATGCCATTTCTCCGGGCTGCCGATTGCCCGGAATTCCGACCAACCTGGCGGCGGCGGCAATCTCTTTGCCTTCACACTTGATGATCGACGCCTCACCTGCGACTGGACCGCCATGGAACACTGGCAACCGTAGCCTGCTGCTGTCGCATAAAGCTATTTACTCGCAGAGATCGCGCAGCGCATGTCCGCGCCTGATCTCGACGGTCCGGGCGTTGGGCAGGTTGATGTAACCGTCCTGGCGCAGCTTGGCAAAGGCCCTCGAAACGGTCTCGATCGTCATTCCCAGGTAGTCGGCGATATCGATGCGCGACATCGGAAGCTCGGTATGCTCCAGATCACCCTGACGGCTTGAGATATCGAGAAGGAAACTGACGATGCGCTCAAGCGCTGTCTGCCGGCCAACGACCAGCAGATGCTCCTGGGCGCGAACCATTTCATGCAGCGCCAGCGACAGCAATTCGTGCGAGGTTTCTGCGCTGTCATGCTGACTGTAGGCGCGAAGTCCGCTCTCGGTAATCGATTCAGCAAAAAAACCATGCGTCAGGCCCGGCTCGAAACCGAATGTCTCGCCAGCCAGATGAAACGCGATGATCTGGCGCCGGCCGTCGGTCAACAGCCGGTAGATGCGCACGGCGCCGTAAGCGACCTTGTAGAAGGTGCCCGCCTTGTCTCCCGGGCCATAGATCTCTTCGTCGGTGGCAAAGTTGATCACCAGTTGCGGCTTGGCAAAGCCGGTCACGGCAGCGGGGAACCGGGAACCGAATTTCGGTGTCGAAGCAGCATGGGGTGCGGCGTTGAAACTGGCGTGCATGTCCGTTCTCCTCGGTTCGGTGAACGGACAATGCAACAGCGGCGACAGCCGGGAAATTCGGTTATGACACTACGGGTTTTTACTTAGGCATGAGCGGGGATCGACAGCGCGCGCACCACAGCGAGGATATCCGACCCCTGCGATGGCTTGTAGATCACCCGGGCGCCAGCCACGTCGACGTGGGAGCCAAGCCCGTCCGCCAGCAGAATGATCGGCGCGGCAAGTCCGATCATCTCGATCGAGGTTACCGGCAGCGCCTGCTCATCGATGATAAAGCAGAGAAAGCGTTGATTGTCCTGCGCCGCCCAGTGCCAATCCTGGTCAGAAATAAATTCCGACACAAAGCCTTCCGCTGCCAGGGCAAAAGCCAGCGACTGCCCCAAGGCATGGTCGGCAGCCAGAATGGCAATGGGTTTGACGGCAGGCAAGGCGGTCTCTCACATCTCGACGGACAATCCGCCATGCTGCATGGCTAGACCACTTGCCGCCATTATGCCTTGCGCCAGATCAAAGGTTTCGCAATCACCTTCCCGATCACTGCGGGCCGAAACCGGCAGACATCGCCATGCGCACCAGTTGCGGCAAGCTTTTTGCCTTCATCTTGGTCATCACATTCGCCCGGTGAACCTCTACCGTGCGCGGGCTGATATCGAGATCATAGGCAATGCTCTTGTTGGGCAGGCCGGCGACCACCGCCGACAGCACCTGCCTTTCGCGTTCGCTCAGGGTGGCCACCCGGTCGCGAATCTCGACGATCGTTTCTCCATCATCCACACTACCGGCAAGCTGGATCGCTGCACGCCTGATCGCGTCGATGATGACCGTATCCTCGAACGGCTTTTCGATAAAATCCGAGGCACCGGCCTTCATCGCCTCGACGGCCATGGGGATGTCACCATGGCCGGTGATGACGATGGAGGGGACCTTCAGTTTCATCGCGGCAAGCCGGCGCACGAGGTCGATGCCGCTCATTTCCGGCATTCTGAGATCGGTGATCAGAACCGCGTTGCGGGCATTGGGTGCAAACTCCGCAAAGGCTGCTGCCGTCTCATGAATGCGGACAGCGAAACCGTTCATGGTCAGCAGGAAAGCCAGCGACTTGCGCACAGGTTCTTCGTCATCGACGATATGAACGGTGAAATCAGCGATCTGCATTGGCAATGCCCTCATTGAACGACGGGAGCGTGAAGCGGAAGCTTGCGCCCCCCGAGGCGTTTTTCGACACGGTCATCTCCCCGCCATGCGCTTCGACGATACGTTTCGAAATCGACAGGCCAATGCCCATACCGCCTGACTTGGTGGTGACGAAGGGCTTGAACAGGTCCTGGGCGATCTCATCGGAAATTCCAGGCCCCGTGTCCTGTACTTCCACGGCGATTTCGCCTTCGCTGTTCAGCCGGGTTCGAACGGTCAATTCGCGGTAGGGGGAATCCTTCATCGCCTCGATCGCATTGCGCATCAGATTGATCAGGATCTGCTGGATCTGGATGCGGTCGATCATCGCCATTTCGGCGCCGGGAGCGAAGTCGAAGACGGTTCTAACGCCCTTCTCCTTCGAGCCGGCCAGCGCCAGCGCACCGGATTCCTCGATCACCTGGCGGATGTTCTCCGGCGTCTTGTCCGTTTCGCCCTTGGTGACGAATTCACGCAAGTGCTTGATGATCTGCCCGGCCCGAAGCGACTGCTCGGCCGCCGCCTCAAGGGCCTCACGAACCATCACCATCTTCGGATCGCCTGCATCCTGGAGCAGGCGGACACAGCCGTGAACATAGTTGGCTATTGCCGACAGCGGCTGGTTGAGTTCGTGCGCGAGGGTCGATGCCATTTCGCCCATCTCGTTCATGCGGGCAAGCCGCGCCAGTTCACCCTGCGTTTCATGCAACCGCGCGGCCGTTTCTTCACGTTCCGTCAGGTCGCGGATGAAGCCGGTGAAAAAGGTCTGTCCGCCGGAATGCATTTCGCCGACGGCCAGCTTCATCGGGAAGGTCGAACCGTCCTTGCGCCGCCCGACAACCACACGGTCGACGCCGATGATCCGCTTTTCGCCGGTATGAAGATAGCGTTCGATATAGCCGTCATGTTCCCGCCGATAGGGCTCGGGCATCAGGATCCTCAGGTTCTGACCGACAACCTCGTCTTCCGAATAGCCAAATTGCCGGACGGCGGCGGCATTGAATGAGACGATCGTGCCATCGCGCGTGCTGACGACCGTCGCATCGAGGACCGTATCGAGGATCGAGCGGAGATGCGCCTCGCGCGAGGCAAGCGTCGCTTCGGCCGTCCGGATCACCCGGCGAACGGACTGCAGCATTTCGCCAACGACGCCGATCGCGATGCCGACAAAGGCGAAGATCGACAGCGGCACGAGAGCGGACATGCCGGCATGGCCAATGATCGAGGCGGCCGCCAGAGAGGACAGCATCAAGGCAAGCAGGGTCGGCTTGAGGCCACCGACGGCGGCGACCAGTAGGATTGGCGGAATGAAGATTATGAACGGTGCGTTGTCGGCAAGCAGTCCCTCCAGCGCCAGCCGGATGGCGAAAGCCAAGGCGACCGACAGGACAGCCAGGATATAGGGATAGGCCGTCGGCAGTCGGCGCTTGACCAGGGCATTGACCGTCCGCATCGAAACCATATCTGCAAACATGAACTGTATATCCAACGATAGAAATTGTTCGACATCTCTAGCACAGCGGATTTGCCCGTCGATGGCGTCGCGATGCGACGGCGCCACGCTCTTGTGGATTGTCAATTCACCCTAGCAGGTGACCGCCATTTTCCAAACCTGAAGTAGCAACCACGTGCCTTTGCCACCGCTCATCCCGCACAGCACCTGCAAAGGCTACGTCACGCTGAACGCGCTCTGAGATAGGTGCTGGGAGAACTTCCCAGCATGCGGCGAAACATGGTGGTGAACGCTGCGATATTCTCATAGCCGGCATCAAGCGCCACATTCGTCACCGGTTCTCCTGCCGCCAGTTTCGGCAGGGAAGCGAACAGACAGGCCTGCTGTCGCCAGGTGACGAAACTGACGCCCGTTTCGGACCTGAACAGGCGGGTGAAGGAGCGCCGGCTCATGCCCAGGTCACGGGCCCAGTCATCAATGCCGGCATTGGCCGCGGGTGTCTTGAGAAAACGGCGGCAGAGGCATGCCAGTCGTTCGTCCTCCGGGAACGGCAGACCCAGCGGCCTCTCCTGCAAGTGGCTGATTTCATCCAGCAGCAGCTCCATGATCAGCCTCTGCCGGCGAACTGACAAGGGCCGCAGATCAACCAGCACAAGCTCTTCCATCAGGCTCCTGCCAAGACCGGTGATCTCGACAACTTTCGGCCCGCTCGCTCCGGCAACGGACGGATCGACATAGATCGAATGCATCTCGACTTCGCTGATCATCTCGGTGGAATGCTCAAGTCCCGCGGGAATGATCAGACCGTGCCCCGGCGGGATCATCCACCGCCCATCGGTGGTGCTGACCAGGACCACGCCACGGCGCGCGCACCAGAGTTGGGTCTTGTTATGCGAATGCAAAGGAACACGGAAGCCGGCAGGATACAGCCTGCCGAGCGCGACAACAGGCTCCGCTGCAGCATTGATCCAGTTCAGACTCTGCGCATGCTCATTGTCCAACAGATTTTTGACGCCGGTCAGATCGATAATACGCATTTGGCCCACTCTCGAAAGAACACGACCAGAGCACAAAAGCAGGCCATGAGCAATCTCTGTAACACACGGTCCTGCCGTGCAGATTGCACAGGGCGGAATGGGCGACTGGAGAACATCGATATGGCAAGCGTAACAGCAACCGGCGGGCATGACGTGCAACGGACCGCCTATTCGATCATTGTCGCTGCCAGTTTCTGCCACATGCTGAACGACATCATGCAGTCGCTGCTGACATCGCTCTACCCCCTTCTCAAGGCCAATTATGCGCTGGATTTCGTGCAGATCGGCCTGCTGACCTTCGCCTTCCAGGTGACGGCATCGTTGCTGCAGCCGGCCGTCGGCGTCATCACCGATCGCTGGCCGATGCCGTTCTCGCTGCCTGCCGCCATGCTGTCGACCTGCGCCGGCCTGTTCACGCTCGCCTACGCGCATGAATTCTACGTGCTGATCATCGGCGCATGCCTGATCGGCATTGGCTCGGCGATCTTCCATCCGGAAGCCTCGCGCGTCGCACGTCTCGCATCCGGCGGCCGACATGGCTTTGCCCAGTCACTGTTTCAGGTGGGTGGCAATACGGGCACGGCGATCGGGCCGCTGCTGGCTGCCTTCATCGTCATCCCGCGCGGACAGACCAGCCTCAGCGGCTTTACCGTCATCGCGCTCGTCGGCTTTGCCGTGCTGTCCTGGGTCAGCGTCTGGTATACCCGTCATCGCCGCAGCACCGCCGGCCGCGCGCCGGCCAGCCGCGCCTTGCCGCTGCCACGCAACAAGGTTCTGATGACGCTTGTCGTCCTCGTCGTGCTGACGGCAACCAAGAATGCCTATCTGGCCAGCCTGTCGAGCTACTTCACCTTCTTCACCATCGAGAAATTCGGGGTCTCCGTTCAGGATGCCCAGTTGCTGCTGTTCCTGTTCCTCGGCGCTTCGGCGGCAGGCGTCTTTCTCGGCGGTCCGATCGGCGACAGGTTCGGCGCCCGCATCGTGATCTGGTTCTCGATCCTCGGCGTCATCCCCTTCGCCCTGATGCTGCCTTATGCCAACCTGTTCTGGACCTCGGTTCTCGTTGTGCTAATCGGCTTCATCTTCTCCTCCGCATTCTCGGCCATCGTGGTCTTCGCCCAGGAACTCGTGCCCGGCCGTGTCGGTCTGGTCGCCGGGATGTTCTTCGGTTTCGCCTTCGGTTTCGGCGGGATCGGTGCGGCGGTGCTCGGTGTGTTTGCCGATCGCGAGGGGATCGAATTCGTCTACCGGATCTGCTCCTACCTGCCGCTTCTGGGTTTGCTGACCATCCTGCTGCCACGACTGCCCGGCCACCGCTGACCGTGGTGCGGGCTCCGGCATCCCAGCGAAATAGTGACGGAGGGACGCGCCCAGGCGCGTCCTTTCCAATTTGAAGTCGGATGTCCTCCGTTTGACGATTTGCATCCTTCCTCGGCCATGACAGGTTGCTGACAGTTTCATGTGGTGCATAGTGTTCACCAACATCCGTGGAGGCGGATGAGTGGAACGGTTCGGGAGGAACCCCCTTAAACACGCACAGCCTTTGACGGCGATCGCTGCGTGTCACCCAAGTCTCTCCCGATGAGTTTTAAACGCGTCAAAGACGCGACAACGGAGGACACCACCTTGAAGAAACTGTTTCTCGCATCGCTGATCGCCGGCGCCATGTCGCTGCCGGCATTCGCTGCCGACTACACCATCATTGCACCGGCCAATCCAGGCGGCGGCTGGGACCAGACGGCCCGCTCGATCCAGACCGTCATGCAGCAGGAAGGCATTTCCGGCAACGTCCAGGTCCAGAACGTTCCTGGCGCCGGCGGCACCATCGGTCTTGCCCAGTTTGCCAGCCAGGCTGCCGGCAATCCCAACTCCCTGATCGTCGGCGGCTATGTCATGGTCGGCGCCATCCTGACCAACAAGTCGCCCGTCACCCTGAAGGACGTCACACCGATCGCACGCCTGACCGGCGAATACGAAGCGATCGTCGTTCCGGCCTCCTCGCCCTTCCAGACCATGGGCGACCTGGTCGAAGCGCTGAAGAAGGATCCGGGTTCGGTTTCCTGGGGCGGCGGCTCGGCCGGCGGCACGGACCACATCGCAGTCGGCCTGATTGCGAAAGCAGCCGGTGTTGATCCGACCAAGATCAACTACATCGCATTCTCCGGCGGTGGCGAAGCGCTTGCGGCCATTCTCGGCAGCCAGGTTTCGGCCGGCATTTCCGGTTACGGCGAATTCGAATCCCAGGTGAAGTCCGGCACCCTGCGCCTGCTCGCCATCTCCAGCGCCGAGCGCCTTGCCAATGTCGACGGTCCTACCCTGAAGGAATCCGGCCTCGACGTCGTGGTCGAAAACTGGCGCATGATTGCCGCGGCTCCGGGCCTGACGGACGAACAGAAGGCAGCTGTTTCGGCCGACATCGAAAAGCTGGCCAAGTCTGCCGGCTGGCAGGAAACGCTGAAGACCAAGGGCTGGCAGGATACCTATCTGGCCGGCGCTGCGTTTGATGAACAGCTGGCCAAGGATGTTGCAGCGACGGAAACCGTCCTGAAAGACATCGGATTGGTGAAATGAGCGGGAACAACCTCCCCGAATCATCGCCACGCCGCCCCGATGGGGCGGCGCTTGGCGTGGCGGTCGTTCTTGCCGTGATCGCGGGCGTCATCCTCTGGGATGCCGCACACCTGGCTGCGCTGACCGCCTATTCGCCGGTCGGACCGGCGACCGTTCCCTATGTCGTCGCCTTCGGCCTGCTCGGGCTGGCCGTCTGGACCGTCTTTGCCGCGATGCGCCGGGACTTCCCCGAACGGGAACACCAGGAAATCGGTCCGGTCATCTGGATCATCGGCGGCCTGGCGGCGCAGATGCTGCTGCTCAAGGCAGCCGGCTTCTCGATCGCCACGGGGCTGCTGTTTGCCGCCACCGCCTATGCCTTCGGGCGGCGCAAGCTGTGGGTCTCCATACCCGTCGGCATCGTGCTGTCCTTTGTTGTCTGGCTGATTTTCGCCCGGCTGCTGCAGCTCTCGCTGCCGGCTGGACCGATCGAACGCCTGTTTATCTGAGGGTCGACTGCCATGAGCACCTTTGAATTCCTCCTGCAGGGACTGGTGATCGCGTTTCAGCCGATCAACCTGTTCTATGCCCTGATCGGCGTGACGCTTGGCACCGCGGTAGGCGTGCTTCCGGGCATCGGCCCTGCCCTGACCGTCGCGCTGCTGCTGCCGGTAACCTATAAGCTCGATCCGGCTGGCTCGCTGATCATGTTTGCCGGCATCTACTACGGCGGCATGTATGGCGGCTCGACAACCTCGATCCTGCTCAACACGCCGGGCGAAAGCGCCTCGATCGTGACGGCACTCGAGGGCAACAAGATGGCCCGCGCCGGGCGCGGGGGACCTGCCCTGGCGACAGCGGCGATAGGCTCTTTCGTCGCCGGCCTGATCGCCACCATCGGCCTCGCCTTCATCGCGCCCTATATCGTCAAGCTGGCGCTGGTGTTCGGACCACGCGAATATTTCGCACTGATGGTACTCGCCTTCATCACCGTCTCGTCAGCCTTCGGCGACAGCACCTTGCGCGGCCTTACCTCGCTTTTCATCGGCTTTGCGCTGGCGATGATCGGCATCGACCAGTTGACCGGCCAGACGCGGCTCAGCTTCGGCGTTCCCGACCTGCTCGACGGCATCGAAGTGACAACACTTGCCGTGGCGATGTTTGCCATCGGCGAGACGCTGTTCATCGCAGCCCAGGGCAACCGCGGGCCTGAAACGATCGAGGCCGTCAAAGGCTCGCTGTGGATGACCAAGACGGACTGGGCGCGCTCGTGGAAGCCCTGGCTTCGCGGCACATTGATCGGCTTCCCGATCGGCGCGATGCCGGCCGGTGGCGCCGAGATCGGCACGTTCCTGTCCTATGCGGCCGAAAAGCGCCTGACCAAGCATCCGGAAGAATTCGGTAACGGCGCCATCGAAGGCGTGGCCGGTCCCGAGGCTGCCAACAATGCTTCTGCTGCCGGCACGCTGGTTCCGCTTCTGACGCTTGGCCTGCCGACAACGGCCACGGCGGCGATCATGCTCGCCGGCTTCCAGCAGTATGGCCTGCAGCCGGGCCCGTTGCTGTTCGTTACCAACCCGCAACTGGTCTGGGGTCTGATCGCCAGCCTGCTGATCGCCAACTTCATGCTGCTGGTGCTCAACCTGCCGCTGATCGGCCTCTGGGTTCGCCTGCTGACGATCCCCAAGCCCTGGCTCTATGCCGGTATCCTGCTGTTTGCCACGCTCGGCACGATCGGCGCCAACCCGTCGGTCTTCGAGCTCGGCATGCTGCTGGCCTTCGGCGTCATGGGTTATATCATGCGGGTGTTCGGTTATCCGATCGCGCCGGTCGTGGTCGGCCTGATCCTCGGCCCGCTGGCCGAGCAGCAGCTGCGCCGGGCGCTTGCGATCAGCCAGGGCGACTGGACGGTGCTGGTCACCTCGCCGATTGCCGCAGTGCTGCTGGCGATTGCCGCTGCGGCCCTGATCGTTCCGCTGGTTCTGCGCGCACGCGGTCGCGGCCAGGTTCTGGCTCAATTGGCGGCCAACGAAGACTAAACTGAAACCTATGCAAAATCTGAACAGTCAGGAGGCCGGACTTAAGTCCGGCCTCTTTGTTTTGCATAGCTGACCTGATCTATTGTGCATTGCAAAAGAGGAAGCAGAGGACCACTTTACGTCTGTCTAATGAACCAGAAAGAGAGTTACTTCCATGTCCCTCCGCAACAGCAAGCATTCGAATTTCTTCGGTCGCGCTTTTGCCATCCTCGGCGCTGCTTCTGCCGCTGCCGCTGCCGTTGAAGGCCACCGTCGCCCGCGTGATCGTGACCTGCGCACACTCGGCATCGAGCCTGGCACCTTTCCCGGTACCTCCAAGCTCTAAGGCCGGCTGCGTCTGATCGCAGTCATTGACATGATGAAAACAGAGATGCCAAAAAATCGTTTGGCATCTTGGCGGGCGACAGACGTCGCCTGACGCTAAAGGCCTCAATGGCCGATTTTCCGGGCTATATCCGGCGCAGCGGATGTATTTCCGCAACCAATAGCCTTCATCCCCTGACACAGTATCATCTGCCATTCCGCGATGTTCATCGCACGATGAACATGCGTGGATAGCGCTGCCCATGACCACGCTCCTTGTCGAGGACGTTCACTTCTTCTAGTTTCGCGCAAATGGCCGAAGCAGACAGGGAGAAGCGCGTGGTGAAACTGGTTGGAATATCCGGCAGCCTTCGTCGGGGTTCGTTCAATACGGCTCTCCTGAATGCGGCGATTGCCAATCAGGGCGAAGGCTACAGCCTTGTGGCTGGCACCATTCGCGGCATTCCGCTCTATGATGGCGATCTGGAAACGGCAGACGGCATTCCCGAAGCCGTGCAGACGTTGAAAGATCTGATCGCATCGGCCGACGGCGTCATCCTGTTTACCCCGGAATACAACAACTCGATCCCCGGCGTTTTCAAGAATGCGATCGACTGGCTGTCTCGACCATCAAGCGACATCGCCAGAGTTTTCGGGAGCAAGGCCTTTGCGGTTCTCGGCGCCTCGCCCGGTAATTTCGGCACGTTACTCAGCCAGAACGCCTGGCTTCCGGTCCTGCACACGCTCGGTGCCCGCACCTTTTCCGACAAACGGCTGATGGTCTCCAAGGCGGGCAGCGTCGTCGATGGTGACGGCCAGCTGATCGACGAGGCCATTGCCAAAAGGCTGTCGGATTTTGTCGCAGCTTTTGCAGTGTTTGCCAAACACAATGCTGAAGCAGCCTGAGACGTCGTGCCTCTACCTCATGCCGCTGCGTCAATACCGGCAGTCAGATGCTGTTGGCCACGACAAGATCGATGATGAAGATGATGCCCTGCCCGGAGAGTGCAGTAGAAGGGCAAGCCCCATCGCAAAGCCTGCTTTCGCCAGCTACGAGCGGCACTGACGTGTCGCCTTGACCCAGCCTTGCCTGTCCTTCGAGGCAGAAGAGCAGGACCGTATTCTGTCTGGACGGCATCGTGATACCGCCGTCAAGCAGAAGGCGCTCGACCCTGTGCACGAAGCGACCGCGCCGGGTCATGACGTTGAGATCGGCAATCGCACCATTCACGAGCGTCGCGCTGACCTGTTCGTCTGCGGGAAACGCATAGGGTGTGCTGTCGACCCTCAGGTCCTGCCGGGTGCCGTCTGAACGGTGCAGCGTGAGCCCCTCTCCCGTCAGAACCGACAGCGTGCGTTCAATCCCCGGAAACAGCGAGAACGGACCATCGCTGGCAACCGTCGCCATGCTGATCCGCCAGTCGAAATCACCGATGCCTGCATCTGGCGGAAAAACGGCGATCTCGATCGTTTCGCCCAGACCGTTCTTCCACGGCATGCGGCGATAGTCGGACGGTTTCAGCAGGACTGGTGACGACGGCATTGCTATCCCTCTTGAACGCAAATGGCGCCGCAGTCGCGGCGCCATGACAGGCTCAGTTGCCGAGAATGCCCGGCAAGCGCAGGCCCTTTTCCTTGGCGCAATCAAGCGCGATCTCGTAGCCCGCATCGGCGTGGCGCATGACACCGGTCGCCGGATCGTTCCACAGCACCCGTTCCAGCCGCTTGGCGGCATCGTCGGAACCGTCGGCGCAGATGACCACGCCCGAATGCTGGGAAAAGCCCATGCCGACGCCGCCGCCGTGATGCAGCGACACCCAGGTGGCGCCAGACGCCGTGTTGAGCAGGGCATTCAGCAGCGGCCAGTCGGACACGGCATCCGAGCCGTCCTTCATCGCTTCGGTCTCGCGGTTTGGCGAGGCCACCGAGCCACTGTCGAGATGATCGCGGCCGATGACCACGGGCGCAGACAGTTCGCCGTTCTTGACCATTTCGTTGAAGGCCAGCGCCAGACGATGACGGTCACCGAGGCCGACCCAGCAGATGCGCGCCGGCAGTCCCTGGAAGGCGATGCGCTCCCGCGCCATGTCCAGCCAGTTGTGCAGATGGGTGTTGCCCGGCGTCAGTTCCTTCACCTTGGCATCCGTCTTGTAGATATCCTCCGGATCGCCCGACAGCGCCGCCCAGCGGAACGGTCCGATACCGCGGCAAAACAGCGGGCGAATATAGGCCGGTACGAATCCCGGGAAGGCGAAGGCATTTTCAAGGCCCTCTTCCTTGGCGACCTGGCGGATATTGTTGCCATAGTCGAACGTCGGCACGCCGGCATCCCAGAAGGCAACCATGGCCTCGACATGGCTCTTCATCGACGCGCGTGCGGCAGCCTCGACGGCCTTCGGATCGCTTTCGCGCTTGGCCTTGTGCTCGGCAACCGTCCAGCCGATCGGCAGATAGCCGTTGAGCGGATCATGGGCAGAGGTTTGGTCGGTGACGATGTCAGGGCGTGGGCCGCCGGCCTGCATGCGCTTGACCAGTTCCGGGAAGACCTCTGCGGCATTGCCGAGCAGGCCGACGGACTTGGCTTCACCCGCCTTGGTCCACCGGTCGATCATTTCAAGCGCTTCGTCGAGCGTCTTTGCCTTTTCATCGACGTAACGGGTGCGCAGGCGGAAATCGATGCGGGTTTCGTCGCTTTCGACGGCAAGGCAGCAGGCGCCGGCCATGACGGCGGCAAGCGGCTGGGCGCCGCCCATGCCACCGAGGCCACCGGTCAGGATCCACTTGCCCGTGAGGTTGCCACCGTAGTGCTGACGACCCGCTTCCACGAAGGTCTCATAGGTACCCTGAACGATGCCCTGGGTGCCGATATAGATCCACGAACCGGCGGTCATCTGGCCGTACATGGCGAGACCCTTCTTATCCAGTTCGTTGAAATGGTCCCAGGTCGCCCAATGCGGCACGAGGTTGGAATTGGCGATCAGCACACGCGGCGCATCCTTGTGGGTGCGGAAAACGCCGACCGGCTTGCCGGACTGCACGACAAGCGTTTCCTCCTCGGTCAGCGTCTTCAGCGTCGCGACGATGCGGTCGAAATCCTCCCAGGTGCGGGCGGCGCGGCCGATGCCACCATAGACCACCAGTTCATGCGGGTTTTCCGCGACATCGGGATCGAGGTTGTTCATCAGCATGCGCAAGGGCGCTTCGGTCATCCAGCTCTTGGCGTTGAGCTCGGTCCCGCGCGGCGAGCGCACGTCGCGGATGTTGTGGCGTGGATTGGTCATCTCAGTTCCCCTTGGTCTTCAGTTGATCCGCAACGGCTTCGATGCGTGCCAGGATCTGGTTCAGGTGAATGCGCAGCCGCCCTGCCTTCTCGTCGTCATAGGCGAAGGGCGGCTCTTCGGTGGTGAGGTGTGATATCTGCGACAGTTCCATCTGGATGGCATGAACGCCATCCTGTGGCTGTCCGTAGTGTCGGGTGGTCCAGCCGCCCTTGAAGCGGCCGTTGACGATCGACGTACAACCTTCGGCCGCGCGGGCGACCTCTGCTGCGGCGGCCTCGATGCGCGGATCGCAGGTCCGCCCCATGTCCGTGCCGATATTGAAATCCGGCAGCTGGCCTTCGAACAGGAAGGGGATCAACGACCGGATCGAGTGGCAGTCGTAGAGAACAGCCACGCCGTGAATTGCCTTGACCCGTTCGATCTCCGCCAGCAGCGCCGCGTGATAGGGCTCGTGGAACGTTCTCAACCGATGTTCGACATCGGATTCCGACGGCTCTTCGCCTTCGGCCCAGATTGGCACCCCATCGAAATCCGTCACAGGCACCAGCCCGGTGGTGTTCTGGCCGGGGTAGAGGCTCGTGCCGGTCGGATCGCGATTGGCGTCGATGACATAACGATGGAAGGTGGCGCGCACCGTCGTCACGTTCGGCAGGAGACCTGCGTAGAGCTGATGAATATGCCAGTCGGTATCGGCCAGCATGCGGCCGTTGTCATTCAGCCGGCTCCAGATCGCGGGCGGGACTTCGGTGCCCGTGTGCGGAAAGGCGAGAATGACCGGCGAGTTGCCTTGTGTGACTTCGAACGTCATTGCAGCCACCCCGCTTGGTGCCCGACACCACCCCCCTCTGGTCTGCCGACCATCTCCCCCACAAGGGGGGAGATCGGATCGCCGCAACCATCCAGATTTATGGAAAGCATTGCGATGTGCCGCAGTTCGATCTCCCTCCGTGTGGGGGAGATGTCCGGCAGGACAGAGGGGGGTGAACCGATCACACCCATGCTCAACCCTCCAGTCCCGGCAACAAGCCATCCGAAACGCTCGCCACCAGCGAGCCATCCGCCACCAGGGCGCTGGCCGCAGCCAGATCCGGCGCCATGAAGCGATCCTCGTCCAGCGTGGCGACAACAGTGCGCAAGGTGGAAACCGCCCTCTGCAATTCGGGGCTGGTGGTCAAGGGCGCGCGAAAATCCACGCCCTGCGCTGCCGTAAGGGCCTCGATGCCGATGATCGAGAACAGGTTTTCCGTCATCTGCAGCAGGCGGCGAGCGCCATGGCAGGCCATCGAAACATGGTCTTCCTGATTGGCCGATGTCGGAGTCGAGTCGACCGAAGCCGGATGCGACATCTGCTTGTTTTCGCTCATCAGCGCAGCCGAGGTGACTTCCGCGATCATGAGGCCCGAGTTCAGGCCCGGCTTGCGGGCGAGAAACGCCGGCAGGCCATAGGACAGCGCCGGATCGACCAGAAGCGCGATGCGGCGCTGGGCAATGGCGCCGATTTCGCAGACCGCGATGGCGATCTGGTCGGCGGCAAAGGCCACAGGTTCCGCGTGGAAATTGCCACCGGAAACGACACTGTCGTCGGAGAGTACAAGCGGATTGTCGGTGACCGCATTGGCTTCGATCTCAAGCGTACGACCCGCCATGCGCAGCAAATCGAGGCAGGCGCCATCGACCTGCGGCTGGCAGCGGATGCAATAAGGGTCCTGCACGCGCTCGTCACCCTGAAGATGGCTTTCGCGGATCACCGAACCGGCCAGCAGGCCGCGCAGTGAGGCGGCGGTGTCGATCTGGCCCTTGTGGCCGCGCAATGTGTGGATATCGGCGGTGAACGGCGCCGAGGAGCCCATGGCCGCGTCGGTCGACAGCGCGCCGGTGATCAGCGCTGCCTGGGCCGCACGATGGGCGCGGAAAAGACCGGCGAGTGCCAGAGCCGTCGAGGCCTGCGTGCCGTTGATCAGCGCCAGCCCTTCCTTGGCGGCCAGTACGACCGGCTTGAGGCCTGCCCGCTCAAGCGCCACGCCACCGGAAAGGCGTTCGCCCAGATAAAAAGCTTCCGCCTCACCCATCATCACGGCCGCCATATGGGCAAGCGGTGCCAGATCGCCCGACGCCCCGACCGAGCCCTTTTCCGGGATCAGCGGCGTCACGCCCTTGTCCAGCATGCCCTCGATCAGGCGCACCAGGTCGAGCCTCACGCCGGACGCGCCACGGCCAAGCGAGATCAGCTTCAGCGCCATGATCAGGCGGACAATGTTTTCAGGCATCGGCTGGCCGACGCCACAGCAATGCGACAGGATCAGATTGCGCTGCAGCGTCGCGGTGTCGGCCGCATCGATCCTGATCGAGGCGAGCTTGCCGAAGCCGGTATTGATGCCATAGACGGCCTCGTTGCCGGCAGCGATCGCGGCGATGCGGGCGGCGGCGCGTTCAATGCCCGCGTCGAATCTGCGGTCAAGCACGACGCTTTCGCTGTTCCAGTAAATATTCGCCAGTTCGGCCAGCGATACGCTGCCGGGATGAAGCGTGATGGTCATGAGTGACGTCCTCCGGTAATTTTCCCGTTCCAGATCCGTTGATGCAGCGGATTGAAACCGATGCGATAGACCAGCTCGGCCGGGCTCTCGACGTTCCAGATGGCGAGATCGGCCTGCTTGCCGGTCTCTATCGTGCCGATTGTCTCCAGGCGTCCGAGCGCCCGTGCCGCCTCTCGCGTGACGCCGGCGAGGCATTCCTCGACGGTGAGGTGAAACAGCGTCGCACCCATGTTCATCGTCAAAAGCAGCGAGGTCAGTGGCGATGTACCGGGGTTGCAATCGGTGGCGAGCGCCATTTTTGTTGCATGTTTGCGGAACAGCTCGACTGGCGGCTTCTTCGTTTCGCGAATGAAATAATAGGCGCCCGGCAAAAGGACGGCGACGGTGCTGGCCCGGGTCATGGCCGCCGCGCCCTCGTCGTCGGTATATTCCAGATGATCGGCCGAGAGCGCGCCATAGCTTGCTGCCAGCGCTGCCCCATGCAGATTGGACAACTGGTCGGCATGCAGCTTGACCGGCAGACCCAACGCCTTGGCCGCATCGAAAACCACGCGCATTTCTGCAGGCGAAAAGGCAATGCCTTCGCAGAAACCATCGACGGCATCGACGAGCCCTTGCGCATGGGCGGCTTCCAGACCGGGCAGGACCACATCGCGAATGAAATCGCCATTGCGGCCCTTGTAATCGGCCGGTGTCGCATGGGCGCCGAGATAGGTGGTGGTGAGATTGACCGGACGCTGGTCGCCCAGAGACCGCGCCGCGCGCAGCATCTTCAATTCGGCCTCGACCGCCAGGCCGTAACCGGACTTAACCTCGACCGTGGTCACCCCTTCGGCGATCAAGGCATCGAGGCGCGGCAAAGTCTCAGCAACCAGATCGGCCTCGCTTGCATCCCGCACCTGGCGCACCGACGAGACGATGCCGCCGCCGGCACGGGCAATTTCCTCATAGGAGGCGCCGGCCAGACGCATCTCGAATTCCCGTGCGCGATTGCCGGCATGGACGAGATGCGTGTGGCAGTCGATCAGGCCCGGCGTGATCCACCGGCGTTGGCAATCCACCATTGTGGCCGCGCCATCGGTCGGCGCATCGACCGCGTGACCGACATAGGCGATGCGGCCGTCTTCTATCAGGATGGCACCATCCTCGATGATGCCGAGGCCCGGAAGATTGGGCGCCAGCGTCGCCAGTCTTGCATTGCACAGCAACGTTTTCATCGTGCGTCTCCGTCCAGCTGTGCCGACAGGATACCGATCATCGCACGAACCTTGGCTACCTCGGCGTTGAGCGGCCGGTCGTCGCGGTAGAAGGGTACATTCTGGCGGACGCGCTGATAAAGTGCTGCAGTCCGCTTTGCCTTGTCTGCCGAACCTGACTGCAGGTCGTAGGCTTGGGCCCCCGCCATGACTTCGATGGCCAGAATGGTCTGCAAGTTGCCGAGGATCGCCAAGGCCTTGTCGGCGGCGGGCGTCGCATGGGTCAGGATATCCTCCTGCAGCGCCGACGTGATGCCGCCATCGAGGCTGGCGGGTGCTGCCAGCCGCCGGTTTTCCGCCACGAGGGCGGCTGCGGTATATTGAATGATCATGAAACCGGAGCATACGCCACTTCCAGCCGCGAGAAAGGCCGGCAATCCGCTGACCAGCGGATTGACCAAACGGTCGATCCGGCGTTCGGAAATCGCTGCGAGTTCTGCGGCAGCGGTCGCGAGGCTGTCCATCGTGAGACCGAGTGCGGCTCCCACGGCATGCGCCTGCGAATGCACTTCGGGCGCCTCCGGCGATCCGGCGACGACCGGGTTGTCCGTCACGCTGGCCAGTTCCCGATCGACGACGTCTGCAACATGCACCAAGGCATCGCGCACGGCGCCATGGATCTGCGGCACAGCGCGCAGGCTCAACGGATCCTGGGTGCGGCTTCCTGCCGATTGCGCCAGAAGCGCGCTGCCCGCGAGCCATTGGCGCAGATTACGGCCGACCTGTTGCAGGCCGGGCGAGTGGCGAAGCGCCAGCGGCATTTCGGCAAACGGATCGGACTGGGCGCCAAGGTTCTCATAGGTCATCGCGGCGGCAGCATCGGCCCAATCGGCCAGATGGGAGAGACGCGACACGGCAAGCGCACCGAGACCGGTGGCGCAGGGCGTGCCGTTGACAAGGCTGAGGCCTTCCTTGGCCTGCAGGGCGAGCGGCACCCGGCCAAGCCGGTCGAGAGCCTCGCTGCCGGAAATCAACGTGCCGCCATGGCGGCATTCGCCCTCACCGATCAGCACGAGGCCGATGGCGGCGGCGTGGGTCAGATATCCAACCGAGCCGCGCGACGGGATGATGGGCAGCATATCGGCATTGAGCAGCGCCAGAAGCGTCTCGACCACCGGCCTGCTGACGCCGGAATAGCCGTGGGCGAAATTGGCGATCTGCGCGGCCATCACCGCGCGCGTCTCCGCCTTGCCCAGCGGCTCGCCAACGCCACAGGCATGACTGGGGATGATGTTGCGCGACAGGGTCTGCTGATCCGCGCGACTGATGATTACATCGCAGAGTGCGCCGACGCCGGTGTTGATGCCATAGCCGCGGATCTCGCGTTCCACCAGTGCGTCGACGATGGCCCGCGCGGCATCAATGCGGCTCCACGTCGCCGCGGACAGAACGAGTTCCGCTCCGTTTGCAACGGTCGCGATGTCCTGCCAGTCCAGGGCACCATCGAGAATGATGCGATCAGCCATGCTGCGCCACCTCCGCGCCGGCACGACGCTGGACAAAACGGGCGACATAGTCATCCGCCGGTGTATTGAGGATCTGGCTCGGCGTACCGACCTGAACCAGCCTGCCATCCTTGAGGATCGCGATCTCGGCACCAATACGCAGTGCCTCGTCGAGATCGTGGGTGATGAAGACGATCGTCTTTGACAGGTTCTTTTCCAGCTGCAGCAACTGGTCCTGCATGTCGCTGCGGATCAGCGGATCGAGCGCCGAAAAGGCCTCGTCCATCAGGATCACGTCGGTGTCTGCCGCCAGCGCACGGGCCAGACCGACGCGCTGCTTCATGCCGCCCGAGAGCTGATGCGGGTATTTGTTCTCGTAGCCGAGCAGGCCGACCGTCTCGATCCATTTCATGCCGATGGGATGGGCATCGGCCTTGCTCAACCCGCGAACCCGCTGGCCGTAAACGACGTTCTGCATCACGGTCCGGTGCGGCATCAGGCCGAAGCTCTGGAACACCATGCTGACCCGGCGGGTCCGGAACTCGCGCAGATCGCGCGGGCCAAGATCAAGCACGTTGCCGCCATCGACGAGGATCTCGCCGCTGGTCGGCTCGATCAGCCGGTTGATATGGCGCACCAGCGTCGACTTGCCCGATCCCGACAGGCCCATGATGACGAAGATACGCGACGCGCCGATTTTCAGGCTGATATCGTTCAGACCGACGCTGCATCCGGTGCGCTCGAGGATCTCGCTCTTCTCCGCACCCCCGCGCGCCATTACGAGCGCTTCCTGCGAATTGCGGCCGAAGATCTTGTAGACATTGTGGATTTCAATCTCAGCCATTCTGGCCATCCTCCTGGCTGGAGCGGCCGAAGCCCTGGGTGATACGATCGAGCACGATGGCGAGGATGACGATGCCGAGGCCCGCTTCCAGTCCCTTGCCGACATCAAGCGTCTGAATGCCGTTCAAGACCTGCTCGCCAAGACCGCGGGCACCGATCATCGACGCGACCACGACCATGGAAAGCGCCATCATGATCGTCTGGTTCAGCCCGGCCATGATCGTCGGCGTGGCCAGAGGAAGCTCGACGCCGAACAGGATCTGCCGCGGGCTGCCGCCAAAGGCAGTTGCCGCCTCGACAACCTCGCTGTCGACCTGGCGGATGCCGAGATCCGTCAGGCGGATCAGCGGCGGCACGGCATAGACAATGGTTGCCAGGACGGCCGGCACCTTGCCGAGACCGAACAGCATGATCGCGGGAATAAGATAGACGAAGCTCGGCATCGTCTGCATGACGTCGAGTACCGGCAGCGTGATGCTGCGCATCAGTCGGCTCTTGGCCAGCCAGATGCCGACCGGCACCCCGATCGCCACCGAAATCAGTGTCGCCATCAACATCAGCGCCAAAGTCTGCATGGCCAGATCCCAGAGACCAAGCGCGCCGATGGCAAACAGCAGAACGGCAACGGTCGCGACAAGCGTGACCTTGCGGGTTGCCTGCCATGTCAGTGCCATGAAGGCGATGATCATCAGCCACCATGGCAGACCACGGACGATCCATTCGATGAACAGAATGGCCTGCAGAATGGTCTGCGAGATAGCCTTGAAGACAAAGCCGTAATTGACCACCAGCGCCTGGACCGCATCGTTGATCGGCCCGCGGATGGAGATATGGAAGGCGTCGGGAAACATCGCTCAGATCCTTGGAATGGCAATTCGCCTACGTGCCCGCCCAACGGATCGCTGGGATACGGCGTATGGATATGGCCGCACGCCACAGGGCATGCGGCCATTTCATGCTATTTCAGCGCAGCTTCGATCTTCGCTTTGGCATCGGCAGAAACCCAGGCGCCCCAGACGTCGCCCTTGGTCTTGAGGAACTGGCTGGCGGCGGCAACCGCATCGGCCTTTTCATCCGTCATGTACGCGAGGCTGGCATTGACGTCGTCCAGCGGGAATGTTGCCTTGGAGAGAATTTCGATAATCTCCGGCGCTTCCTTGGCGAACGTGCTGTTGACCCCGTAGGCGACCTCGACCGCCGGGAAGGCGCAGCCGGCTTCACGCTTGCCGGTGGCGCTTGTCAGTTCCTTCCAGCAGGCCTCATCGTAAGCCGGCTCTTCAAGCTGAACCAGCTTGAACTTGCCCATCACGGCCGTCGGGCTCCAGTAGTAGAACAGCACCGGCTCGCCCTGAAGATAGGCCGAGCTGATCGCTGCATCGAGCGCGGTGCCGGTGCCCGGACGGAAATTCACATAGGCATCCGTCAGCTTGTAGGCCTCGAGCTTGGCGGAGTTGACGCCTTCGCAGGTCCAGCCGGACGGGCAGTTGAGGAAGCGGCCCTTGGAAGGCTCTTCCGGATCCTTGAAGAGTTCGACGAACTTCGGATCGGACAGCTGCGAAACGCTCTTCAGATCAGGGGCTGCGGCCTTGATGCCGCGGGCTTCGTCACCCTTGACGAGATATTCGGGCACGAACCAGCCTTCGGCTGCGCCGACAAAGGTCTTGCCGACCGACGTCACCTGACCGGCCGCCGCGGCATTGTTCCAGACGTCGGAACGGCCGATCCATTCCTCGGCAAAGATCTGTACGTCATTGTTGGCGGTCGCCTGCTCCAGCGTCACCGAATTGCCGGGGATCGAATCCACCTTGCAATCATAGCCCTTCGACAGGATCTCCTTCATCACTTCGGTGATCAGCGCGCCGCTTTCCCAGTCGATTCCGGCGAAGGTGACGGTCTTGCCGTCGGCGCAATAGGACGCGGCACTGGCACTCATGGCGGAGCCGCCGAGCATCAGAGCCGTGGCAAGAAGTGTATATTTCAGTTTGGCATTCAGCATGAGATTCCCCTTTTTGATTTGCTGATGAATGAAATTCGGCTCAAAGGCTAAGCGAGCCGCAGAAGCACCTCGCGGAAATCGCGATCAATTGTTTCCTCGTTGTGATGTCGACCGTCACGGACCACCCACCGGCCGCCGACCATCACATCGCGCACGGCGTCATTGCCGGTGGCAAACAGCCAGCGATCGAGAACCTGATCGCCCGATGCCGTGCCGATGAACGGATTGTCGTCGTTGAGAACCACTAGATCGGCACGCGCGCCGACGCGAATGCCGCTGGTGCGCATGCCGGCAGCCTGTGCGCCACCGTTCAGAGCCGCATCGAACAGGGTTCGGCCAACGGATGCGCCGGGGCCGCTTGCCAGACGGTTGCGGCGGCGGTCACGCAGCCTTTGGCCATATTCGAGCAGGCGCAATTCTTCGGCAACGGTCGTTGCAATATGGCTGTCGGTACCGATACCGAACGCGCCGCCATGGCCGACATAATCGGTCGCCGGGAAAATTCCGTCGCCAAGATTGGCTTCGGTTGCCGGGCAAAGGCCTGCCACCGCACCGGACCGTGCCAGCCGTGCCGTTTCATCCGGCGTCATATGCGTCGCGTGGATGGCGCACCAGCGTGCGTCCATCGGCATTTCATCGAGCAGGTATTCAACCGGCCGACGGCCGCTCCAGCCGAGGCAATCCTCGACCTCCCGCTCCTGTTCGGCGACGTGTATATGGATCGGGCCGCCGGTCTTTTCGGCCGACAGGATGGTGCGCATTTCATCCGGCGTCGCTGCCCGCAGCGAATGAATGGCCAAGCCGAGGGTAGCGCCCACGGCATCACACTCAGGCTTCAGCGCATCCAGCAGGCCCAGAAACTGATCGACATCATGAATGAAGGGACGCTGCCCCTCGCCCGGCTCCGTGCCGCCGAAACCGGCATGTGCGTAGAAGACCGGCAGATGGGTCAGGCCGATGCCAGACGCTTGCGCCGCACGCAGGATCCGCAGGGATGTCTCGGCCACATTACCATAGCGACGACCGCCGGCAGCATGATGGAAATAGTGAAACTCGACGATGTGGCCGAAGCCACCCTTCAGTAGTTCACTATACAACTTTGTTGCGACAATCTCGATATCGTCCGGCGACATTCGCCCGACAAGCCGATACATCGCGTCGCGCCAGGTCCAGAAACTGTCGTCGGTAGACCCGGCCAGCTCCGCGAGACCGGCCATGGCGCGTTGAAATGCGTGTGAGTGCAGGTTTTGCAGGGCCGGAACGACCGGGCCACTGATGCGCTCCAGATGCGGAACATCGTCGGAACCGATTTCGATCGCGACAATGCTGCCATCGTCGCCAACGCGCACCAAGACGTCCGATGCCCAGCCTTGCGGCAGCAATATCTGTTTGCAGAGGAGAGAGCGAGCCGCCGTCATTTGCGTAACCTTAGCAAGTTGTATAGGGAAGATGGCAGAGTTTTTGAAAAGCGGCAAGTAGGCTCGCAAAAACTTTGTGCTTTATTTCCGATGCGTATTTTGTATGCACATGACGGAACGACGGGGAGAACCGAGCATGGCCGAAGGCGACCGGACGATCGAGGCTGAGGGCCGGACTGCAGCAGGCCAAACTGGGGGCGCGCGCGACATTCCGCTCTACGAGCGCCTGAAGGCCGACATCAAGAAGCGGATCGAAACCGGCGAATGGCCACCGCATCATCGCGTTCCGTCGGAAAACGAGATTGCCGAAACCCTGAATGTCAGCCGGATGACGGCCAATCGTGCCTTGCGCGAACTGGCGAGCGAAGGCGTGATCGTGCGTGTGCAGGGGCGCGGATCCTTCGTCGCGACCAAGAAGCGCAGCGCTCCCTTCATGGGCGTTCGCAACATTGCCGACGAGATCAACGAGCGCGGCGCGATCCATACGGCACAGGTCATCCTTGCCCAGACCGAAGTTTGCGGCCACGAGCTTGCCGAGGCGATGAACATCGAGGTCGGGCTATCGGCGTTTCACTCGGTTATCCTGCATCACGAGGACGAAGTGCCGATCCAACTCGAGGACCGTTTCGTCAATCCGGCCGTGGCGCCCGACTATCTCGGCCAGGATTTTCAGGCGATCACGCCGAACGCCTACCTGACCCGCATAGCGCCGATCTCGCATACGGAACAGTTTGTCGAGGCGGTGCTGCCGCAGCCGTGGGAATGCAAACATCTGTCGATTGCCCGCTCGGAGCCCTGCCTGCTGATCCGGCGGCGCACATGGTCGGCGGATCGGATCGTCACATCCGTCAGGCTTCTCTATCCCGGCAGTCGCTACCGGCTGGAAAGCAGTTCGTGAGCAAAGCTAAAGGGATCGCCCCGTCAGGACATACCGTCCAGGCATACCGTCAGAGCACGCCATCAGGCCGAGACTGAGCAACTTGCGGTCCGGGCAACTTTCGGCTCACGCCCGACAGCCTGAAGCTCCTTGGCAAGCCAGTCGACGAAGACGCGCACCTTGTTGCTCAAATGCCTGGTCTGCGGATAGACGACGTAAAGCGGTAGCGGATCACGATGCCATTCGGTCAGGACGGGGACGAGCTCTCCCCTGTCCACCGAGGTTTTGACCATGAATTCGGGTACCTGAACCACGCCCATGCCGGAAATCGCAGCGTTGACGTATGAGCGACTGTCATTGATCGAGACGATGTAATTGGGTGCAATCTCAAGCGCCTCGCCGTCACGGTCGAATTCCATCGGCATGATGCGGCCCGACTGGGCATTCAGATAACCGACACAGAAATGCTCGGCTTCAAGCTCTCTCGGATGCTGCGGCAGGCCGAATCTCTCGACGTAGAACGGTGCGGCGTAGGTGTGCATCTCCAGCTCCCCGACCTTGCGCGCCACCAGCGACTGATCGGTCGGCGTTCCGGCCCGGAGCGCACAGTCGACATTTTCGGCGATGTAGTCGACAAGGCGATCGCCGACGCCGATATCGAGGCGAATATCGGGGTAGCGCATATAGAAATCGCAGATGGCCGGCATGACGACAAGATCGGCGAAAACACCCGCCATTTCCACGCGAAGACGTCCGGAGGGCTGGGTCTGGGCGCTGGAGAAACTGCCATCGAGTTCCTCCAGTTCACTGAGCAGCTGCGTCGCGCGCTCGTAGTAGAGCGCACCTTCCGTCGTCACCATCACCCGCCTCGTCGTGCGGTTCAGCAGCCGGGTCCGCAAATGCCCCTCAAGGCTCTGTATGAGATTGGTCACCGAGGTCTTCGGCATACTGAGGCTGCTGGCCGCACGGGTGAAATTGCCCGTCTCGACTACACGGACGAAAACGCGCATCGCCGACAGCTGGTCCAAATGAGCCTCCTTGTGCGCCGCACCATTATTCCGAAATTTGGAATAGTATAATCACAATTCGCTGACTTGTGCAGTTTATTCGGGACAATCATATTTGTTCCCAAGCAAGCGTCGGCTTTCGTCCCCCTTTTATGGGGAGCCGCCATGGGTATTTCAATGACAGCGCAATGGGAAAACATCGCCTCGAACAGGCCATCGGCATCGCCATTGAGCGTGCGTGTTTACCAGGGCGCGGATCTGCCGAAAGCACCGCCCCTCGTGCTGTACCTGCGGGGCGGGGCGTTTCTCGACTCCGCGCCCGAGGCCAACGAACGGCCGGTGGCGCGGGCGCTGGCGGATACAGGCGCGGTGGTGGTCGAGGCTGACTACAGCAGCCCGTCGCACAACGCCTTTCCGGAGGCGCTGGAACTGGCATTCAGTGCGTTGAGCTGCCTCAACAGCCGGCGCAAGACTTATGGAAGCGCAAAATCGCTGCTTCTGGTGGTTGGCGAAGAGGCCGGCGGCAATGTCGCTGCGGGGGTGGCGCTCAAGGCACGCGATCTCATTCCGGGCGAATTGAGCGGGCAGATCCTGCTGTCGCCGATGATCGACCCGCGGATGGCGACGGTGTCGTTTCGCGAGGCCGACCGGATCGGCATGCGGCAGCGCTGGTCGGACGGCTGGAGCCGCTATCTTTCGATGGTGGGCAATTTTGCCCATCCCTATGCAGCCCTTTGCCAATGCACCCGGCTCGCCGGCCTGGCGCCAGCTCTGGTGCTGACGGCCGACAACGATCCGCTTCGTGACGAGGCAATCGCTTACGCGACACGGCTGAAAAAAGCGGGCGTGCCGGTCACGCAACACAGTTTCCCGGCCTCCTCCGGATGGACGGGCATCTACAGCGATGAAAGCGGCGACTGGCTGGATCCCCTTTGCAGCCAATTCAAAAGTTTCGTCGAGAACTTAAAACATTGAAATGAGCATTTAGACCAGAACCATCGGCTCGGTTTCGAGCCAAGGAGACCAAGATGACATCGAAGAAGCTACGCTGGGCCCTGTGGGGCGCCGGCATGAGTGTTGCTGCGTCCGTAACAGGTGCGGCGTTCTACTTCACACCGCCGACCGCCGCCAATGCCGCGTCGACGGAAGCAGCCGCTGCGGCCCCCGCCGTGCCGGTCACCGTGACCGCCGTCGAGCCACGCAAGGTGACAATCTGGCAGGAGTTCTCCGGCCGGCTCGAAGCCGTCGACCGCGTTGAACTCCGGTCGCGGGTGGCCGGTGCCGTGCAGTCGGTTCACTTTCGCGAAGGCAGCATGGTCAAGGCCGGCGACCGCCTGATCACCATCGATCCAGCACCCTATGCCGCTCTGGTTTCCCAGGCTGAAGGCCAGGTGGCTTCCGCCCAGGCACGCGTCGATCTGGCACTGACCGAGCTTGAGCGCGGCAAGACGCTGTCATCGCGCAACACCATATCGCAGAGCGACCTGGCGCAGCGCGAAAGCACCCACAAGGAGGCGCTGGCTGCCCTGCAATCGGCCACGGCTCAGCTCACGTCTGCACAACTCAATCTGGATTATACCGACATCCGCGCACCGATCAGCGGCCGTGTCGGCAAGCTGGAAATCACACCCGGCAACCTGGTCGCCGAAGGCTCCGCCTCCACGCCCCTGACCACCCTTGTATCGTCCGACCCGATCTATGCCAGCTTCGATGCGGGCGAGGAACTGGTCAGCCGGGCACTGGCCAGCCTGCCGGTGGAAAACGGTCTTCCGGCCATCGAGCGGATCCCGGTTGAAATCGGCACGCTTGCCGATGACGGCACCCCGATCCATGGCAAGCTGCAGTTGATCGACAACGAGGTCAATGCCGCAAGTGGCACGATCCGCGTGCGGGCCGTCTTTGACAATCCCGATGGCAGGATGATCCCTGGCCAGTTCGTCCGTGTGCGCATGGGCCAGCCGGAAAGCGACAACCAGCTTCTCATCAGCGAAAAGGCCATCGGTACGGACCAGGACAAGAAATTCGTCTTCGTCGTCGATGCGAACAACACGGTTGCCTATCGGCAGGTCGTGCTTGGTCTTTCCGTCGATGGCATGCGCATTGTCGAAAAGGGCCTGACCGCCGGCGATCGCATCGTCGTCAACGGCCTGCAGCGCATCCGTCCAGGCGTCGTCGTCGACCCGCAGGCGGAAGCCAAGGTCGCCAACAACTGATTTCGGCCGGCTGCCCCCGGGCCGCCGGTCCACTTTGATCCACCGCCACGGTCTCCTGCAGCTCTCGAGCTGCGGGACAGGCTGTTTTTTCGCCTCTTGTTCATCCCCAGAGAGAGGGTTTTGACATGAATATCTCCAGGTTCTTTATCGACCGGCCGGTCTTTGCCGGCGTGCTGTCGATCCTGATCATGGTCGCAGGTCTGATCGGAATGCGATCCCTGCCGATCTCCGAATATCCCGACGTCGTTCCGCCATCGATCGTGGTTCGCGCCGTCTATCCGGGTGCAAACCCGACCGTGATCGCCGAGACGGTGGCAACCCCGCTCGAAGAGCAGGTCAACGGCGTCGAGGACATGCTTTACATGTCCAGCCAGGCGACGTCGGATGGCGTGCTGACGCTGACCGTGACCTTCAAGCTCGGCACCGATGCCGACAAGGCGCAGCAACTGGTGCAGAACCGCGTCTCGCAGGCGGAACCGCGTCTTCCGGCGGAAGTGCGTGCGCTCGGCGTGACCACGGTCAAGAGCTCGCCCGACTTCATCATGGTGGTCAACCTCGTCTCGACCGTGGATGACTACGACATTACCTATCTGCGCAATTACGCGACGCTCAACGTCAAGGACCGGCTTGCCCGTATCCAGGGCGTCGGCCAGGTGCAGGTCTTCGGCGCCGGCGACTATTCGATGCGCGTGTGGATCGATCCGCAGAAGGCGGCCGAACATTCGCTGGCTGCCAGCGACATCACCGATGCCATCCGCGGCCAGAACGTCCAGGCCGCTGCCGGCACCATCGGCGCCTCGCCCAGCGTGCCCGGCGTCGACCTGCAGCTCAACGTCAATGCCCAGGGCCGTCTGCAGACGCCGGAGGAATTCGGCAACATCATCGTGAAGAGCGGTGCAAACGGCGAGATCACGCGTCTGCGCGATGTCGCCCGCATCGAACTAGGTGCAGCCGATTATACGCTGCGCTCGCTGCTTGACGGCCAGCCGGCGGTCGCGGTCGCCGTGCTTCAGGCCCCCGGCTCGAACGCCATCGAGATTGCCGACAATGTCCGTGCCACCATGGACGAGTTGCAATTGGCAATGCCGACAGGGGTGAAATACGAAATCGCCTATGACACGACCAAGTTCGTGCGCGCCTCGATCGAAAAGGTCGTCGACACGCTGCTCGAGGCCGTTGCCCTCGTCGTGCTCGTGGTGATCATCTTCCTGCAAACCTGGCGCGCGTCGATCATCCCGCTGATCGCCGTACCCGTCTCGATCATCGGCACATTCGCCGTGATGTATGCCTTCGGCTTCTCGATCAACGCACTGACGCTGTTCGGTCTCGTGCTGGCCATCGGCATTGTGGTCGATGACGCGATCGTCGTTGTCGAAAACGTCGAGCGTAATATCGAAAACGGCCTCAGCCCCCGTGATGCGACCTACAAGGCGATGAAGGAAGTGTCCGGCCCGATCATCGCGATCGCGCTGGTACTGGTCGCCGTCTTCGTGCCACTGGCGTTCATCTCCGGTCTGTCCGGTCAGTTCTACCGGCAGTTCGCCCTGACGATCGCGATCTCGACCGTCATTTCGGCGATCAACTCGCTGACCCTGTCTCCGGCGCTGGCTGCCCTTCTCCTGAAGGACCATCACGCGCCGAAGGACTGGCTGACCCGCTTCATGGACCGGATCTTCGGCTGGTTCTTCCGTGGCTTCAACCGGGCATTCGGCGCGGCATCGAACAGCTATGCCCGCGGCGTTGGTGGTTTGCTGTCGCGCAAGTCGCTGGTGATGATCGTCTATCTTGGCCTGGTGGCCTTGACCTATACGGCCTTCAGCGCCGTTCCCGGCGGCTTCGTGCCGGCGCAGGACAAGCAGTATCTGATCGGCTTTGCCCAGTTGCCGGACGGTGCCACCCTCGACCGTACGGAAGAGGTAATCAAGAAGATGAGCGACATCGCGCTGGAACAGCCCGGCGTAGCCCATGCCATCGCCTTCCCCGGCCTGTCGATCAACGGCTTCACCATCGGCTCCAACGCCGGCATCGTGTTCGCGGTTCTCGACGATTTCGAGGAACGCACGTCGCCTGAGCTTTCGGGCGGTGCCATCGCCATGGCGCTGAACCAGAAATATGCCGGCATCCAGGATGCCTTCATCGCCATGTTCCCGCCGCCGCCGGTCAACGGCCTCGGCTCGACCGGCGGTTTCAAGCTGCAGATCGAGGACCGCGCCGGTCTCGGCAACCAGGCTCTTGATGAAGCCACCAAGGCCTTCATCGCCAAGGCTTACCAGACGCCGGAACTGGCCGGCATCTTCTCGAGCTACCAGATCAACGTGCCGCAGCTCTACGCCGATCTCGATCGCGCCAAGGCTGAACAGCTCGGTGTCTCCGTCTCGGATGTCTTCGAAACGCTGCAGATCTATCTCGGCTCGCTCTATGTCAACGACTTCAACGCGTTTGGCCGCACCTACAGCGTGCGCGTCCAGGCCGATGCCAAGTTCCGCGCCAAGGCGGAGGATATCAGCCAGTTGAAGGTGCGCTCGCAGTCGGGCCAGATGATCCCGCTGTCAGCACTGCTGAAGGTCGATGCCACGACCGGACCGGAACGCACGACGCGCTACAACGGCTTCCTGGCCGCCGACATAAACGGCGGTCCGGCTCCAGGCTTCTCGTCGGGCCAGGCCCAGGCGGCGATCGAGCAGATCGCGGCGGAAACCCTGCCCGCCGGGATCGACTTCGAATGGACGGATCTCACCTATCAGCAGATCCTTGCCGGCAATTCGTCCATCGTGGTCTTCCCGCTGGCATTGCTGCTCGTCTATCTGGTGCTGGCTGCCCAGTATGAGAGCCTGACCCTGCCGATCGCGATCATCATGATCGTGCCGATGGGTGTGCTTGCTGCATTGACCGGCGTATGGCTGACGGGGGGAGACAACAACATCTTCACCCAGATCGGTCTGGTGGTGCTTGTCGGACTTTCGGCGAAGAACGCCATCCTGATCGTCGAATTCGCCCGGGAACTGGAGTTCGAGGGACGAACGCCGGTTCGGGCAGCGATCGAGGCCAGCAAGTTGCGCCTGCGTCCGATCCTGATGACGTCGATGGCCTTCATCATGGGCGTCGTGCCGCTGGTCGTGTCCACCGGTGCGGGTGCCGAAATGCGCTCGGCGATGGGTGTCGCGGTGTTTTCCGGCATGATCGGCGTGACCTTCTTCGGCATCTTCATGACGCCGGTCTTCTATGTGCTGCTGCGCAAGCTTGCCGGCAACCGGCCGCTGATCCAGCATGACCGGGAACCTGCCAACAGCCAGACGGCCACAGCCGTGGAGCATTCCGTCGCTGCGGAATGACATGACCACTCCTCCAAGCTGATGACATGGGCGGGATCTTCCCGCCCATGTCCGTTTTCGGCTCATGCGTGCCCTGCCTTGCAAAACAGGGGACCAAGCCGATGAAAGCAGCGTCTTCTCCCTTGCAGATCTGCCCGTCTCATGCGACTGGACGGCCATGGAGATCTGACAGGAGTAAGCCCCTTGAGCGCACGAGACCGTCTCATCGTCGGACTGGACGTCCCCACCATTGCCGAGGCCGAGGCCATCGTTGCCAAGCTCGGGGACAGTGTTTCCTTCTACAAGATCGGCTACCAGCTCGTCTTTGCCGGCGGCCTGGAATTTGCCCGTGACCTTGCCCAGAGCGGCAAGAAGATCTTTCTCGACATGAAGCTGCTCGACATCGACAATACTGTCGCCTCGGGCGTT
The DNA here is from genome assembly GCF_902706095.1 of Rhizobium sp. 18065. Classification (GTDB taxonomy): domain Bacteria; phylum Pseudomonadota; class Alphaproteobacteria; order Rhizobiales; family Rhizobiaceae; genus Allorhizobium. The sequence continues at coordinate 283,229 of NZ_CACSJP010000001.1, read as the reverse complement.
GAAAACATCGCCAAGATGGGCATGTCGATGCTGACGCTGCATGCCTATCCGAAGGCCATGCGCGCCGCCGTCGAAGCCGCCAGGGGTTCGGATCTCTGCCTGCTCGGCGTCACGGTGCTGACCTCGATGGACGAGCAGGACCTAGTCGATGCCGGCTACGAATATGATCCGCATACGCTGGTGCTGAAGCGCGCCGAGCAGGCGCGTGCCGCCGGCATGGGTGGCATCGTCTGTTCGGCCGAAGAATCCGCCGCCGTGCGTTCGATCATCGGCCCGGACATGGCGCTGGTGACACCGGGCATTCGGCCGGCCGGTGCCGACAAAGGTGACCAGAAGCGGGTGATGACGCCTGCCGATGCGCTGAAAGCCGGCTCGAGCCATCTCGTGGTTGGCCGGCCGATCGTCAAGGCTGCAGACCCCAAGGCTGCGGCCCTGGCAATCCTTGCCGAGATGGACACAACACTTCAAGCCGCTCGCTGAAAGACGGTACATTCACGAAAAGGGAGAGAAGAGCATGGCCAAGGGTTACTGGATCGCGCATGTCACCATTCGTGACGCAGAGCGCTACAAGGACTATGTCGCTGCGGCCAAGCCTGCCTTTGAAAAATACGGTGCAAACTTCCTTGCCCGCGGCGGTGAGGTGACCGAGTTGGAAGGCCATGTCCGGCCGCGCAACGTGATCATCGAGTTTCCGTCGCATCAGGCGGCGGTCGATTGCTATAATTCGCCAGAATACCAGATTGCTGCAAAAATCCGCCAGGAAGTGGCTGATGCGGACATGATGGTCGTTGAGGGTATCTGAGGCCGTCAGTCTCGCCTGACGGCACCGGAACAGCCCTTTCGCTGCGGCTGCGATTCGGCTAAGAGAAGCCAAGATCCAAGGCGCATTCCGTGCCAATGCCGTTCAATCACCATTCAGTTGCAGTTCAGGGGAGCCCATCATGACCTTGTCGAACCTTCCGCCGCTCGTCACCGTCTTCGGAGGCTCGGGCTTCGTGGGGCGGCATGTCGTTCGGGCTCTCGCACGTCGCGGGTATCGCATCCGCGTCGCCGTTCGCCGTCCGGATCTCGCAGGCTTCCTGCAGCCGCTCGGCAATGTCGGGCAGATTTCCTTCGTGCAGGCGAACCTGCGTTACCGGGGATCGATCGACAAGGCCGTGCAGGGCGCCGACCATGTGGTCAACTGCGTCGGCATCCTGTTTGAAAGCGGCAAGAACAGCTTTGACGCCGTGCAGGAATTCGGTGCCCGTGCGGTCGCCGAAGCCGCGCGCGCAGCGGGTGCCCGCCTGACGCATGTTTCGGCCATTGGCGCAGACGCGCAGTCCTCTTCGATCTACGCCTCGACCAAGGGCCGCGCCGAAGCTGCAATCCAGTCCATCCTTCCCGACGCGACGATCCTGCGTCCGTCAATCGTCTTTGGACCGGAAGACAGCTTCTTCAACAAGTTCGCCGCCATGGCCCGCATCTCGCCTTTCCTGCCGCTGGTGGGCGGCGGCAAGACGAAGTTCCAGCCGGTCTATGTCGAAGATGTCGCCGAAGCCATTGCGCTCTCGGTGGATGGCCGGATCGCGTCGGGCAAGATCTACGAACTGGGCGGTCGCGACGTGCTGACCTTCAAGCAGTGTCTGCAGACCATGCTCGAAGTGATCGGCCGCAAGCGTGCGCTCGTGCCGCTTCCGTTCGGCATCGCTTCGATGATCGGCAGCATCGCATCGGCAATCCCGCTGATCAGCCCGCCGCTGACCAGCGACCAGGTGACGCTGCTGAAGCGCGACAATGTCGTGTCGGACAGTGCCAAGGCCGAAGGCCGCACCCTCGAAGGCATGGGGATCCAGCCGGTGAAAGTCGCCTCCATCCTGCCGACCTATCTGGTGCATTTCCGTCCGCACGGACAGTTCACCGGTTCCGGCAAGGCCGCATGAGGGCGGCCCAACGGAGCGTCTGCTGTTTCGACGTTGCACAAATGACGCAGTTGCGGAAACACCTGCGTTAACCTCGAATAAAGCAAGATCTTCTATTGATGCCTCTGACGGCAATGCGTAAAGACTCGGCGCCAACGGCAGGGCGGGAATGATCGCTAGCCCATCTTCATTTATACCCTCAAGAGGCATTTTATGGGCAAGTCCATCGCACTGTTCTTTGCGTGTGCGGCATTGGTGATCATCGCCGGTTCGTTCCTCGCGCCTTCGACAGTCGCGGCCCGCAAGGGCAATTGCTCACCAGCCTATGGTGTCGATCCGTGCAGCACGAGTTCGATCACGGCGTCCGAATAAGACACAAAAAAAAGGCCACCCCGTCGGTGGCCTTTTTTTGTGTCCTGCATACAGATGCGGCGCGGCTCAACGGCTGATAAGCAAGGCTATAAGCCCGATGCTGCCGATCGCGATGCGCCACCAGGCGAACGGCGCATAGCCACGCTTCGAGACAAAATCCAGCAGCGACCTGACCACCAGCAGCGCCGTGACAAAGGCCGCGACAAAGCCGATCGCGATGATCGTGCCATCATCGAAGCTCAGCGCGTCGCGGTTCTTGTAGAGATCAAGCGCGAAGGCGCCGGCCATGGTCGGCATGGCGAGGAAGAACGAGAACTCGGCCGCCGACCGTTTGTCCGCACCGAGCAGCAGCGCACCAACGATGGTCGCGCCGGACCGCGATGTGCCGGGGATCATCGCCACGCACTGGCAAAAACCGATCTTCAGGGCGAGCGACAAGGGATATTGCGTGACGTCGGTATATTTCGGCGTCAATGGCTGGCGATCGATCCACAAAAGCACGAACCCGCCGAGGATCAGCACGACACAGATCAGCATCGGTGTCTCGAACAGCACGGTCTTAATGAAGTCATGCGCCAGCGCGCCGATCACGGCTGCCGGCAGGAAGCCGATCAGTATAGCCATCACGAAACGGCGGCTTTCGGGACTGGACGGCAGCGACAGCGCAATGCCGAGCAGCTTGGTGAAATAGACACTGAGGATCGCCAGGATCGCACCCAGTTGAATCAGCACGGCGAAGGTGTTGCCCGGTGATTCGAAACCAAGGAAATGGCCGGCGAGAAGGACATGCGCGGTCGAGGAAACGGGGATGAATTCCGTCAAACCCTCGATAAGGCCGAGCACGAGGGCGCTGATGATGGATTGGTCTTCCATGGAAACTCTTTCAGGGCGGGATGGCGAAGCGATCTGCTTGTATTGCGATAACCAAGCTCCTATAGCTTGGAAGCCGAGGTCATGACCAGTCGCCTCTCGCACGGGCGTACCGGCAGGCGAAATCCCAAGAATTCGAGTGACAATGCCGACCCTCTACCACCATTCCATGTCCACATCGTCGCGGTTTATCCGTCTGGTGCTCTCCGAATACGGCTTCCAGGTCGATCTTGTCGAAGAACAGACATGGGAAAAGCGCCGCGAGTTCCTCGCCTACAATCCGTCAGGCACCCTGCCGGTGTATGTTGACGACAACATGCGTGCGCTGTGCGGGCCGATGGTGATCTCCGAATTCCTGGACGAGACGCACGGCGTCCTGAAGCGCGACCGGCGGCTGCTGGCCGAGGATCCGTTCCAGCGCGCGGAAATCCGCCGATTGACGGAATGGTTCCTGCAGAAGATGGAGCAGGACGTCACCAAGCCGCTGGTGCGCGAACGGGTGCACAAGCTGATCATTCCGAACGGCCTTGGCGGCGGCGCACCTGATTCCAAGATCCTGCGCACCGCGCGCAGCAATATTCGCCAGCACATGAAATATCTCAGCTGGCTTGCCGGATCGCGGCAATGGTTGGCAGGCGAACGGCTGAGCTATGCCGACCTGGCAGCGGCCTCCGCCGTTTCCGTGCTCGACTATCTCGGCGAGATCGACTGGGCGGAATTCCCGGTTGCCAAGGAATGGTACCAGCGACTGAAGTCGCGCCCCTCCTTCCGCCCGTTGCTGACGGAGCGCGTGCGCGGCCTGACCCCCGTCTCGCACTACGCCGATCTCGATTTCTGACGGCACCGGCCATGGACCAGCCGCAGAACGATCCGAAGGCCATCAAGCGACGGACCGATCTCACCGGCTTCCTGCGCAAGGAGGCGGAGGCGCAAGGCTTCGATCTCTGTCGGATCACGCTGCCGGATGCCATTCCCGAGGCGCCGGAGCGACTGCAACAATTCGTTGATGCCGGACGCCATGGCACGATGGCCTGGATGGAAGAGACGATAGAGCGTCGCGGCGATCCGAAGGTGCTCTGGTCCGAGGTGCGCTCGATCGTCATGTTCGGGATGAACTACGGCCCCGACGAAGATCCCCGCGCGCTGCAGGCGCTGCCGGATAAGGCGGCCATCTCGGTCTATGCCCGCAACCGCGACTATCATGATGTCATCAAGGGCCGACTGAAGGAGATCGCGACCCGCTTTGCCGCCAGAGCCGGCGCTGATGTAAAGGTCTTCGTCGACACGGCCCCGGTCATGGAGAAACCGCTGGCCGCGGCGGCAGGCCTGGGTTGGCAGGGGAAACACACCAATCTGGTCAGCCGTGAATTCGGTTCCTGGCTGTTTCTCGGCAGCCTGTTTACCACAGCCGAGCTGGACATCGACGATGGCGAGCGCGACCATTGCGGCTCCTGCCGGGCCTGCCTCGATGCCTGCCCGACCGATGCCTTTCCGGCACCCTACCAGATCGATGCGCGGCGCTGCATTTCCTACCTGACGATCGAGCACAAGGGCGTCATCGATCCCGCGCTCAGGCCGGCCTTCGGCAATCGGATCTATGGCTGCGACGACTGTCTGGCGGCCTGCCCGTGGAACAAGTTTGCCGCCGAAGCGCGCGAGATGAAGCTCAAGGCCCGCGACGATTTGAAGGCGCCGGATATTGGCTACTTCCTGACGCTGGACGACAGCGGGTTTCGCACCTATTTCAGCGGCTCGCCGGTAAAACGCATCGGGCGAGACCGTTTTGTGCGCAACGTGCTGATCGCGGCGGGCAATTCCGGTTCGGCAGCCTTTGCTCCGGCCTGCGAAAGCCTGCTGGACGATGTCTCGGCCGATGTGCGCGGCATGGCTGTCTGGGCGCTGACGCGGCTGATTTCACCCGATCGCCTCGCTACGCTGCGCGACGAGCGTCTGATCAGGGAAGCCGACGACACGGTCCGGGCGGAATGGATGATGGAGAGCTGATACATGCGCATGATGATTTTCGGAGCCGGATACTCGGGCAAGGCGATCGGCCGCCAGATGGCCGCGCAGGGCGCCATCCAGGACATCTGGGTCGGCGGCACGAGCCGCAGCGCGGACAAGGCCGAGACGCTTCGTGAAGTCGGGCTTCAACCTTATATCTATGACGGACAGGTTCTGTCCGACGATCTCGCGCATGCCCTCACAGGTGTCACGCATCTGGTCCAGTCGATTGCGCCGGGCCGCGATGGCGATCCGCTGATCCGGCTGTTTGGTGAAAACGGTTTGCGCGCCGCGATGCCCAAACTTGAATGGCTCTGCTATCTCTCCACCGTTGGCGTCTACGGCGATCATGATGGCGCCTGGGTGAATGAGGAGACGGCACTCAAGCCGGTCTCTGTGCGATCGGTCGAGCGCGTCGAGGCCGAAACGGCATGGACGGCTCTGGCTCAGCGCGAGGATCTGCCGCTTGCCATCCTCCGTCTGTCGGGCATCTATGGCCCCGGCCGCAACACCTTCATCAATCTCACCCAGGGAACGGCGCGCCGGCTGGTGAAGAAGGACCAGGTGTTCAACCGCATCCGTGTCGAGGACATCGCGTCTGCCACCGCGTTTCTGGCAGGGCCACGGACAGCCGGTGTCTTCAATGTCACCGACGACATGCCGAGCCCGCCGCAGGATGTGGTGAGCGAGGCAGCCCGGCTGATGGGGATTGATGCACCGGCCGAACAACCGTTCGAGACCGCGGACCTCACACCGATGGCGCGCTCCTTCTATGGCGAGAACAAGCGGGTTTCCAACGCCAAGATCAAAGCGCTCGGATTTGATTTCCACTTTCCGAATTACTACCAGTCGCTGGAGGATCTACTGTCCTCCGGTCGCTGGAACAAACCGGCCTGAAAGTCGTTTTACCGGGTCAGGTTGTATCTGCACCAAGCCCGACTGGCCCTACAGTTTGGGCCTCGGCCAGAGGACAGCCACAATTAGGGCAGCAAATGTGGCGATCTGGAAGAATTTTTCTTCGTTTATTTCGTGATCGCGCACCCTTGGGTGACCCGAGGAATCGGATTCCGCGATTCAGGCTGGAATCAATAGGTTTTTTCTTCCCATTTACACTTCATTAAGGTGAATATTTTTCGCGAATCAATCACGTATGCTACCCCATGTAACATTACGTGATTAGTCAAGGGCACGTTTTTGCCACTTTTTACCCTACTTAGCCGTTTCCACGCAAAAAAAAGCTCGTGTCAACGATTAGGGAAATGAAACTTGACGAATAACCGACGCTCTATTTTCACCGCTGCAACTATAGCTGCACTCTGTGCTTTCGCACCGATCAGTGCAGAGGCCGCTTCTTCCTGTGGCGGCGCGTCCTGGTACGCCCTGCACTCCAAGACAGCGTCCGGTGAACGTATGAACCCGTCGCAAATGACCGCCGCTCACAAGAGCCTGCGCTTCGGCACCAAGATCAAGGTGACCAACCGCAACAATGGCAAGAGCGTCGTGGTCCGCGTCAACGATCGTGGCCCGTTCATCCGCGGCCGCGTGCTCGACCTGTCGAAGGCCGCCGCCCAGAACATCGGCATGATCCGTTCCGGCCACGCCAAGGTTTGCTACGAAATCATCCGCTGATCCGCGCTTTCAACACCTGTCGCGGCGAAATGCCGGATCGCAGGCCAAAGCGCTTGCTCTTCATCCGGTTCGCCGTTACCACGCTCTCTTCTTTTAGAGGAGAATGAATATGCGCTTGGGCGGCCGTCTTGCCGGTGCGATCGAAGTTTTGAGCGATATCGAAACCCGTCGCCGTCCTGTTGCCGACGCCCTGAAGGATTGGGGCCTGTCGCATCGCTTTGCCGGTTCCGGCGACCGTGCGGCCATCGGCAATATTGTCTATGACGCCCTGCGCATGAAGCTTTCGCATGCCTTTCTGATGGATGACGACAGCGCGCACGCCCTTGGCTGGGCCGTGCTGCTGCGCCAATGGGGCTATAGCGCCGATCAATTGGCGTCCGAATTCGACGGCGACAATTTCGCACCTGCTCCACTGAGTGAATCCCAGGCCCAGGCTTTTGCCGGCCGCAATCTCGCCGACGCTCCGCTGCATGTCCAGGGCGACATTCCCGACTGGGTGGAACCCGCCTTTGAGGCCGCCTTTGGCGAGGACTGGCTGACCGAAGCCAAGGCGCTTGCCACTCGTCCGACACTCGACCTGCGCGTCAATACCTTGAAGGCCCATCGCGAGAAGGTTCTGAAAGCGCTGGATCGCGCCGGAGCCGTGGCCTCTCCGATCGCGCGCTTCGGAATGCGGGTTCCCGCCGGCGAAGGGCCATCGCGCCTTCCCAATGTCACGGCCGAACTCAGCTTTCAGAAGGGCTGGTTCGAAGTGCAGGATGAAGGATCGCAGATCGTCGCCGATCTGGTCGATGCGCGCGAGGGCGATCAGGTTCTCGACTTCTGCGCCGGCGGCGGCGGCAAGACGCTCGCCATGGCGGCCGCGATGAACAACAAGGGGCAGGTGCACGCCTACGATTCCGATCGCAAGCGCCTGGCGCCGATCATCGAGCGACTGAAGCGCGCCGGCACGCATAATGTGCAGGTACATGATGCGCTCAAGAGCCTGAACAGCCTCAAGGAAAAATTCGACCGTGTGCTGGTCGATGCGCCCTGCACCGGTACCGGCACATGGCGTCGGCGCCCGGATACCAAGTGGCGCCTGACACAGCGCAATCTCGAGGAGCGCGTGATCCAGCAGCAGGATGCCCTGACCGAAGCCTCGGCCTATGTGAAGCCGGGCGGGTCGCTGCTCTATGTTACCTGTTCCGTGCTGCCGGCTGAAAACGATGCGCAGGTGCGTGCCTTCTGCGAAACCAACCCACAGTTCGAGATCGTTTCGGCACTGGAGGACTGGAAGCGGCTGTTCGGCGACAAGGCTCCGAAGCCACGCTCGGCCGATGGCCGGACCATCACGCTCAGCCCCGCCAGCATGGACACAGACGGCTTCTTCTTCTGCCGGATGCGCCGCAAGACCGGCACGGATTGACAGGTGTCAAGTCCAGTCGCTCATTCTTATAGTCGACTGTTTGACACCAGTTTGGTTTTCGGCCAAGACATGGCGTCCGTTTTATCGAGAGGGCGCCTCGGCGTCGAAGGAGAACCCCATGATCCGGAAATCCATCATCGGCGCGTCTGTCGCGCTTCTGGTCGCTTCCGCCGCCATCTTTACCGGTCCGGCATTTGCCGCGCCGTCACCGGCAGAGGTGCTCACGCACTATAGCGTGCTCGCCCATGCCAAGTTCGAGGATGCGCTGACCACGGCCAAGGCTCTGGACACCGCCATCGACGCGCTGATCGCAACCCCGAGCGACGAAACGCTGAAAGCTGCGCGCGCTGCCTGGATTAAGGCCCGCGTGCCGTATCAGCAGACGGAAGTCTATCGTTTCGGCAACGCGATCGTTGACGACTGGGAAGGCAAGGTCAACGCCTGGCCGCTCGATGAAGGCCTGATCGACTATGTCGATGCCGGCTACGGCACGGAAAGCGACGGCAACGCACTCTACGTCGCCAATGTCATCGCCAACCCGAAGATCAAGATCAACGGCGCCGATGTCGATGCGACCACCATCAATCCGGAACTGATCGCCGACACCCTGCACGAAGCCGGCGAAGTCGAGGCGAATGTCGCCAGCGGCTACCACGCCATCGAATTCCTGCTCTGGGGCCAGGACCTGAACGGCACCGGTCCAGGCGCCGGCAACCGCCCCTATACCGACTTCGATACCAAGGCCTGCACCAACGGCAATTGCGACCGCCGCGCGGCCTATCTGAAATCCGCCTCCACCTTGCTGGTCAACGACCTGCAGGACATGGTCACCGCATGGGCGCCGGATGGCGAAGCGACCAAGTCGGTGCTGGCCGATGAAAAGGCTGGTCTCTCGACCATCCTGACCGGCATGGGCTCGCTCTCCTATGGCGAACTGGCCGGCGAGCGCATGAAGCTCGGCGTTCTGCTGCATGATCCGGAAGAAGAGCATGATTGCTTCTCCGACAACACGCACGCCTCGCATCTGAACGACGCCATCGGCATCGCATCGGCCTATACCGGCGAATACACCCGCGTCGACGGCACCAAGCTGACCGGGCCGTCACTGTCGGAACTGGTCGTTGCCAAGGATTCAGCACTCGACGCCGAGATGAAGGGCAAGCTCGACAAGACGCTCGCTGCGATGAATGCCATGGCCAAGCGCGCCGAAACAGTCGAGGCCTATGACCAGATGATCGGCGAAGGCAATGCCGAGGGCAATGCTACCGTACAGGCCGCCATCGACGGCCTGATCGACCAGACCCAGACCATCCAGCGCGTCATTGCGTCGCTGGACCTGGGTGCGATTGAGCTTGAAGGTTCCGACAGCCTGGATAACCCTAACGCTGTCTTCCAATAAGTAAAAAGGCGGGCCGCCCGATGACCATCAGGCGGCCCGATCTTCACATGAGCCTGTTTCTTCGGCGCCTGCGGGCGCATTTCTCCGCCTGCACGGCGCTGGCATTTTTTGTACTGGCCCTTGGCCTCGTACTCTCCCCCTCGAGGGCCGACGACCAGCCAAGCCGTCCCGATCTGAGTGACAAGGATCGCGCGCGGGTCGCGAAGGTGACAGCGCCGACGACCATATTCGATAAGGCTGAAGCCTTCGAAGCCAAACCGGGTGGTGCCTCGACATCGCGGCACTCCCCCAATGCCGATGCCTTTTCGCAGTTTTCCGAAAACATCACCTTCGCCGAAGAGCAGGATTTCAAGCTCGGCAATGCGCTGTTTCGCAAACTCTGGGTGTCGTCGCCCTCATCCACACAGGCTTCCGATGGGCTCGGCCCGCTATTTAATGCACGCGCCTGCCAGAGCTGCCACCTGAAGGACGGCCGTGGCCATCCGCCCGAGGCTGACCCTGATGCGACCTCGATGTTCCTGCGGCTGGCGCGTCCCGCACGCACGCCAGAGGAGCGGGCCAAGCGGGATGCGCTCGAGGTGGTCAATTTTCCGGACCCGGTCTATGGCAGCCAATTGCAGGATCAGGCCGTGCCCGGCCTTGCCGCCGAAGGCCGTTTGGTCATTTCCTACGAAGAACAGAGGGTGACGCTCGCCGGTGGCGAGACCGTGTCCCTGCGCAAGCCGCACTATTCCGTATCCGATCTTGCCTATGGCCCGCTCGACCCACATACGACGCTGTCGCCACGCATCGCCAATCCGATGACCGGGCTCGGCCTGATCGAGGCCATCGCGCCGGAAGATATTCGCTCGCACGCCGATCCCGACGACAAGGACGCTGATGGGATCTCCGGCCGCGCGGCACGGGCGCGCGACCATCGCACCGGCGAGATCGTGCTCGGCCGCTTCGGCTGGAAGGCGCAGAACGGTTCGGTTCGTGACCAGAGTGCCAGCGCCTTTGCCGGCGATATCGGCATTTCCACCCCGGATACGGCCAGGCATTGGGGCGATTGCACGGTGCTGCAAACCGCCTGCACGTCTTTGTCAACCGGGGTACAGCCACGGCTTGGCGATACGGAAGCACCGGATCCGGTGCTTGCCCTGGTAACATTCTACGCGGAAAACCTTGCCCCGCCGATCCGGCGCGACGTCTCGAGCCCGGACGTGCTGCGCGGCAAGCAGCTGTTTTATCAAAGCGGCTGCATCGCCTGCCATACGCCGAAATACGTGACGCGCCGCGATGCCGGCAACAAGGCCCAGGCCTTCCAGCTGATCTGGCCCTATTCCGACTTCCTGCTGCATGACATGGGTGACGGCCTTGCCGATGGCCAACAGGTTGGCGATGCCAGCGGACAGGAGTGGCGCACGCCGCCGCTCTGGGGTATCGGTCTGACCCAGACCGTCAGCGGGCATACTTTCTTCCTGCATGACGGGCGGGCGCGAAACCTGACCGAAGCCATCCTCTGGCATGGCGGCGAAGCACAAAAAGCCCGCGATGCCTTTGCAGCCCAGGCGCCCGACGACCGGAAGGCGCTGATCACATTTCTGGAGTCTCTCTGATGCGTTTTGCCCTGACGAGCCTGGTTCTTGCCCTGTCGATTTCCTCCGGTGCAATGGCACAGGAAAGCAATGCCGGGCCAGCCGTGCTGAATACCGCACTGGTGCCAAGTGTGATGACGCGGGCGGTCGATGATTTCATTCGCCCCGGTTATCACCACTTCCAGGACACCGCAGGCAGACTGAAGACCAGCATGGAAGCACTCTGCGCCACGCCGTCGGCCGCCGCTGTCGATGCTGCGCACGGCGCTTTCAACGACACGATCGATGCCTGGTCGCGGATCGAGATCGTCCGGATCGGCCCGGTGATCGAGGACAACCGCTTCGAGCGCGTGCTGTTTTTCCCCGACCGCAAAAGCACCGGCATGAAGCAGGTTCAGGCGGCTCTGGCCAAACCGGATGACAGTGTCACCCAGGTGACGACGCTGAAAGAAAAGAGCGTCGCCATGCAGGGCCTGGGCGCGCTGGAATTTGTGCTGTTCGGCACGGGGCACGAAGTTCTCAGCGACGCTCAGGGCGCGTATCGCTGCCGCTATGGTGCGGCGATTGCCGCCAATCTTGAGCGGCTCGGCGGTGAACTCTCAGCGGCGTGGGACGCACCCGATGGCGTGCAGGCCGCCTGGGAGAAGCCCGGCCCCGATAACCCGCTGTTCCGCGACGAAAGGGAAGCCGCCAATGCCCTTCTCGGCATTCTGGTGCATGCGGCAGAGACGATCCGCGACCAGCGCATGGAAAGCTTCTACAAGGGCGACCCAAAGAAAGCCCTGCCACGCCAGGCGATCTATTGGCGCTCGGGCAATACATTCCGCTCGATCGCCGGCAATCTCGAAGGCGTCCGCGACCTCCTGAAAACGTCAGGCATGGTCGATTTGCTCTCCGAAGACAGCCGTTCTACCGTCAGTTCCATCGATTTTGTCGCCCGCTCGCTGTTGCGGGTGGTGAACGACATCCAGCCGAATGTCGAAGAGGCGCTTGGCGATCCGGCAGAAACGGCCAAGCTCGACTTCCTGCTGCTGAACAGCCGCGACCTGATCCTGCGCCTCAACAATGATCTCGGTGGCGGCATTGGCCTTGCCGCCGGTTTCTCGTTTTCCGACGGAGACTGAGATGATCGGCAGCGGCCTGATCGACCGGCGATCATTCATCCGGGCAGCGGGCCTTGCCTTCGTCGCCGGTCTCGCACCACGCTCCGCCTTTGCACTGTCGCGGGCGGATGCGGTCTATGCCTCGGGCCTGAAGCGCGCCGATGGCCGCTTTGCCATCGGACTTGTCAGCGAAACTGGCGAACTGATCGACGAAATCGCCCTGCCCGGCCGCGTGCATGGCCTCTGCCACAGCAAGGCGACAGGTCTCTCCGTCGCCTTTGCCCGCCGTCCCGGCACATTTGCCGTCGTCTTCGACAACAAAAGCCAGCTCGAACCGCGGATCATCCACGCGCCGGACGAGCGGCACTATTTTGGCCATGGCGCCTTTTCACCGGACGGACGGCTGTTCTATGCCAGCGAAAACGACTTCGTCGCCAATCGCGGTATGATCGGGATCTACGACACGCGGGCAGACTTTTCTCGCATCGGGGAGATCCCGGCGCATGGCATCGGCACGCATGACATGACGGTGAGTTCCGATGGCACGATGCTGGTCATCGCCAATGGCGGTATCGAGACGCATCCCGATTTCGGCCGCACCAAGCTCAATCTCGACCACATGGAGCCTTCGCTGGTACTCGCGGACGCGAAGACCGGCGCCCTGATCGAGAAGCATACCTTGCCAGCCGCGCTCAACCAGCTGTCGACCCGGCATCTCGATATCGCAGCCGACGGCCGTATCTGGTTTGCCTGCCAGCATGAGGGACCGCGCACCGATCGGCCTCCGCTGGTCGGCCATTTTGGCAAGGGCGAGGCCCTGTCACTCATCCATCTGCCGGAGGACACGACCGACCGGCTCGGCAATTATGTCGGCGCCATTGCGGTCAACCAAAGCGAAGGTCTTATCGGCATCGCCTCGCCGAAAAACGGCCTCTGGGCGGTGCTCGACGGACGCGACGGACGCTTGCTGTCGGAAACCATCCTGACGGACGCCGCCGGCATTGCCGCCTCTCCATCAAGCTTCGCCGTCTCCTCCTATCGCGGCGACTTCCTCGGCACGCGCAGCGCGGTTGCCTTTGATCAGCATATTACCCGTCTCTGACGACTTGAGTTCCGCCGTCGGTGTTCTAAGTTGAGATCATGCGCACCATCCTGACCTATGGCCTCTTCATTTTTCTCGTCGTCGGTGCCGGACTGCTGTCCGGCCTCACCAACATGCCCGGCGAGTGGTACCAGACACTCGAAAAGCCGTTCTTCAATCCGCCGCCGTGGATCTTCGGGCCGGTCTGGACCCTGCTCTATGTGCTGATCGCCATTGCCGGAGCGCGGATCTGGCTGAAGGTGCCGCGGTCTGCGGCCATGCAGCTGTGGTTTGCCCAGATCGCCCTCAACATGATGTGGTCGCCATCCTTCTTCGGTCTGGAAAATCCGGGCCTGGCGCTGGTGGTCATCCTGATGCTGCTGGCCACGATCGTGGTCTTCATGCGCAAGGCCGCGCCGATCGACCGGCCATCGATGCTGCTTTTCATCCCCTATCTGGCCTGGGTCGGCTTCGCGACGCTCCTCAACACCAGCATTTTCCTGCTGAACTGAATTCGCCGCGACAACGCTTGCCTGTCTCAACCGCGCATGCCAATTTCGCCGCTTCGAAGAGGCAGGCGGCATGACAGACATCGACAGCGATACGGTAGACGAAAGAATCCGGGCAAGTTTCGCCCGGCAAGGCGCCATGGAAACCCTCGGCGCCGAACTGACCCGGATCAGTCAGGGCGTGGTGGAGATCGAACTCGCCTTCGATCCGAAGCTGACCCAGCAGCATGGCTTCCTGCATGCCGGCGTGATTTCCGCCGCCCTCGATACGGCTTGCAGCTACGCCGCCTATACGGTGATCGAGCCGGATGCCTCACTTCTGACCATCGAATTCAAGGTCAACCTGATGTCGCCCGGGCGTGGCGACCGGTTTCTCTTTCGCGGCGAAATCACCAAGCCCGGCTCCAACATCATCGTCGCCGATGGTCGCGGCTATGCGCTGACCGACGGGCCGGCCAAGCTGATCGCATCGATGACCAGCACGATGATGGTCATCCGCGGTCGCGAGGGCATTTCCGGATGAGATACGAAGTCCGGTCCATTTCGGGCAAAGACGTGCTGTTCGTCATGGCGGCCGACGCCGAGTATGGCGTATTTCTGCGCACCCGCATTGCGCCGCTGATGACCGGCGTCGGTCCCGTCGAGGCTGCCGTGGTGCTGACCCGCGAACTCACCCGCCTCGACCATCAGGGCGTCCTGCCCGACCTCGTCGTCTCGCTCGGCTCCGCCGGATCGGCGAAGCTCACTCAGGCCGAAGTCTATCAGGTGTCTGCCGTCTCCTACCGCGACATGGATGCCTCGGCCTTTGGCTTCGAGAAGGGCAAGACACCCTTTCTCGATCTGCCGGTCTCCGTCGACCTGCCGCTGCGCATTCCGGGCATTCCAGCCGCCAGCCTGTCCACCGGTGCCAATGTCGTCTCGGGCCTGGCCTATCAGGCCATCGACGCGGATATGGTCGACATGGAGAGCTTTGCCGTGATGCGCGCCTGCCAGGCCTTCAACCTGCCGCTGATCGGTCTGCGTGGCATTTCCGACGGTCGCCACGACGTCAACCATATCGACGACTGGACGCAGTATCTGCATCTGATCGACAAGAAGCTGGCGCTGGCCGTCGACGGCCTGCAATCGGCGCTGGAAGACGGCGTCTTCTGGTTCTGATAACCTTCATCAAATATTCAAGCACAGCCGGCATTCTGCGGTTGAAAGAAGGGCCACTTTTCTTTAAAGGCTCGGCATGACCCAGACAGCACATCCCGACAGCGTTCTCATCATCGATTTCGGCAGCCAGGTGACGCAGCTGATAGCGCGGCGCGTTCGCGAATCCGGCGTTTACTGCGAAATCGTCCCCTTCCAGAATTCGGAAGAAGGCTTCGATCGGCTGAAGCCGAAAGCGGTCATCCTGTCGGGAAGCCCCGCTTCCACGCTCGACGAGGGCAGCCCGCGCACGCCGAACGTGATCTTCGACAGCGGCGTCCCGGTTTTCGGCATCTGCTATGGCCAGCAGACGATCTGCGCCCAGCTCGGCGGCCAGGTCGAAGGTGGTCATCACCGCGAATTCGGCCGCGCCTTCCTGGAAATCGAAAAGGATTGCGGTCTGTTCGAAGGCCTGTGGTCCGTCGGATCGCGCCATCAGGTGTGGATGTCGCATGGCGATCGCGTCACCGCGATCCCGCCGGGCTTCGAAGTCGTTGCGACCTCGCCCAATGCGCCGTTTGCCTTTATCGCCAACGAGGCGAAGAAGTATTACGCCGTGCAGTTCCACCCGGAAGTCGTGCACACGCCGGACGGTGCCAAGCTGATCCAGAATTTCGTGCACAATGTCGCCGGCCTGAAGGGCGACTGGACGATGCATGCCTACCGCGCCAAGGCGGTGCAGGCGATCCGCGACCAGGTCGGGACCAAGCGCGTCATCTGCGCGCTGTCGGGCGGCGTTGACTCTTCGGTCGCCGCACTTCTGATCCATGAAGCGGTCGGCGACCAGCTGACCTGCATCCTGGTCGACCATGGCCTGATGCGCAAGAACGAGGCAGCCGACGTCGTTGCCATGTTCAAGGAACACTACAACCTGCACCTGATCCATGTGGATGCCATCGACAAGTTCGTCGGCGAGCTGGAAGGTGTGAGCGACCCGGAAACCAAGCGCAAGATCATCGGCCGCCTGTTCATCGAGACCTTCGAGGACGAAGCGAAGAAGCTCGGCGGCGCCGATTTCCTTGGCCAGGGCACGCTCTATCCGGACGTCATCGAAAGCGTGTCGTTTACCGGTGGCCCGTCGGTGACGATCAAGTCTCACCACAATGTCGGCGGCCTTCCCGATCGCATGAACATGCAGCTCGTCGAGCCCTTGCGCGAACTGTTCAAGGACGAGGTGCGCGTGCTCGGCCGCGAGCTCGGCCTGCCCGACAGCTTCATCGGTCGCCACCCCTTCCCGGGTCCGGGCCTTGCCATCCGCTGCCCGGGCGGCATTACCCGCGAAAAGCTCGACATCCTGCGCGAGGCGGACGCCATCTATCTCGACGAAATCCGCAAGGCCGGTCTCTACGACGCGATCTGGCAGGCTTTCGCGGTCCTGCTGCCGGTCCAGACCGTCGGCGTCATGGGCGACGGCCGCACCTACGAATTCGTCTGCGCCCTGCGCGCCGTCACCTCGGTCGACGGCATGACCGCGGATTTCTACCATTACGACATGGAATTCCTCGGTCGTGCGGCAACCCGCATCATCAACGAGGTCCGCGGCATCAACCGCGTGGTCTACGATGTGACGTCGAAGCCACCCGGCACGATCGAGTGGGAATGATCGTTATCTCTGCCGCTTAGAAATTTAACGAGGTTTGCACCGGCTCCGCTGGTGCCAGCTTCACGCCTTCGAGCTCCAGCATCCGGACTTTGGACTGCGATCCGCCCGGCGCTGAAAAGCCGCCGAGCTTGCCGCCTGCGGCCAGTACCCGGTGGCAGGGAATGATCAGTGCCACAGGGTTCTTCGCCATAGCCTGGCCAACGTCTCGTGCTGCCTCCGGCCCAAGCCCCAGAGCCTTGGCAAGAGCGCCGTAGGTCGTCGTGCGCCCCCAGCCAATCCGGCGCGCGGCGGCGTAGATGTCGCGCCGGAAATCGTCCTGGCTGTCCAGGTCGAGCACCACACTGGAAAAATCCACCGTTTCGCCGGCAAAATGCCGTTTCACCGCTTCGACTACCTCGGCAACGGCGCCCGGCGCCTGTGCTCTTGCGGAGCCCGGCACACGCCGCAGCAGGAGCCGCTCCGTTTCGGCTGCTTCGCCGGTCGGCAACTGGAATCGGACGATGCCATCGGCGCTCCATGCGATGCCGCAGAAGCCGCCGGCTGTCTCGAAGATGCAATGGTGATATCTTGCCGGGCTCATGTCGCCGCTTCCGTTGTCGTCCGGGTCAGGATCCTCCGCCCAGTGCGGCAATTCAACCCGATTCTTGTGTCAGCCGCTGCAATCGACATGCAGATCTCCCGGGAACGGGCGGATCCGGCGCCAACTTTCCCTTCAGACGTTTTGCGCGCGTCAGCCGGCTTCATTCGGCCAGACAACGGCTTGCATGGGCAGGCAGGGTTCGCATAAAGCT
The DNA here is from genome assembly GCF_902706095.1 of Rhizobium sp. 18065. GTDB lineage: Bacteria > Pseudomonadota > Alphaproteobacteria > Rhizobiales > Rhizobiaceae > Allorhizobium. Next base: position 265,788 of record NZ_CACSJP010000001.1, on the reverse strand, counting down.
CGTGCCAGCACATTTTGCGGAGTGGTCAGTGTGGAAATATCCGAAATCATCTTTGCCGGCGATACGCCGGGTCTCGAATGGCGCCTGCCGGTGCTGCGCTTCGAAGGCAGCAACCCGGATGCCCCGAGCGTCTACATGCAGGCCGCCCTGCATGCCAACGAGCTTCCCGGGACGGCCGTGCTGCATTTCCTCTGCCAGACACTGCGCGAGGCAGAAGCGAAGGGCCGGATCGCCGGATCGATCGTCATTGTGCCGCAGGCCAATCCGATTGGTGCTTCACAATCGCATTTCGGCGCGTTGCAGGGCCGATTCGAACTCGGCACGCGCACCAATTTCAACCGCGACTTCCCGCTGATCTCGCTGCGTGATCGCGAGACGCTGCTGGCCGACCTGCCACGCCATCCGGCGACGGAACAGTTGAAGCGCCAGTTGCTGCATATGGCGCTCAGTGCCGATCTGGTGCTCGATCTGCATTGCGATGACGAGTCGCTGCAATATGCCTATATCGACGACGCCTTCTGGCCGGAAGCAAGCGATCTGGCTGCCGCGCTCGACATGGATGCCGTCTTCCTCTCCGACGGAGAAAGCTCGGCTTTCGAAGAAGCCGTCGGTCATGCCTGGAAATATGAGACGCCCGGCGAGAAGCGCAGCCCGCTGCCCGGCAAGCTTGCCGTCACCCTCGAGTTGCGCGGCCTGCGCGACGTCTATCCCGATGTGGCCCGCAAGGATGCGGGCGGGATCTTCGCCTTCCTCGCCGCCCGTGGCGTGGTCGTCGATGCAAACGTGTCCCTGCCGACCTTCGTCGGCCCGGCCGTGCCGCTCGACAATATCGAGATGATCCGCAGTTCCGAAGCCGGAACCGTTCTCTTTCACCGCGACATCGGCGACCCGGTTGTCGAAGGTGACCTTCTGGCGACCATCGTCACCCGCCCGGGCCAGCCTGACGGCAGCGTGGAAATCCGCGCGCCACAGGCCGGCCTGATCGTGACACGCATATCCGACCGGCTGGTGCGTCGCCGCGCCGACCTGATGAAAATTGCCTGTGACCAGCCGAGCCGCACATTGCGCAAGGCGGGAGCCCTTGAGGATTGACCATGACCGCGACGATCTACGGCATCAAGAACTGCGACACGATGAAGAAGGCCCGCCAGTGGCTGGACGATCACGGTGTCGCCTACGCTTTCCACGACTACAAGGCGACCGGCATCGATCGCGGCCACCTCGAAACCTGGACCGAGAAGGCCGGCTGGGAAACGGTACTCAACCGGGCCGGCACGACGTTCAAGAAGTTGCCCGACGAGGCCAAGGCGGATCTTGATCGGCCAAAGGCGATCGACCTGATGCTGGCACAGCCGTCGATGATCAAGCGGCCGGTGCTTGAATTGGGGCTGGAGATCGGCGGCAAGCTGTTGATCGGCTTCAAGCCGGAGGTCTACGCGGCAGAACTCGGGAAATAACGATGTCGAAGACCACGCGTGCCACCCAGGCGCTGGCCAAGGCCGGTGTCAGCTTTACCGTTCACACCTATGACTACGACCCTCATGCCGAGCGGATCGGCATGCAGGCGGCGGAGGCACTGGGGGAGGATCCGGTGCGGGTGTTCAAGACGCTGATGGCCGAGCTTGACGGCAAGCCGGTCTGCGTCGTGATACCCTCCGACAAGGAGGTCAGCATGAAGAAGCTGGCAGCGGCGTTCGGCGGCAAGTCGGCGGCGATGATGAAACCCGCTCTGGCGGAGAAGCTCACCGGCTTCGTCGTCGGCGGCATCAGCCCGTTCGGCCAGAAGAAACAGGTGCCGACCGCCATCGAGATTGCAGCCCTCGACGAAGACTACGTGTACATCAATGGCGGCCAGCGCGGGTTGCAGGTGCGGCTCGATCCAAAGGATGCACAAATGGCCTCGGGTGCGATTGCTGCGTCGATTGTCGCCTGATCTGCGACCAGCGCTTTTCGCGCTTGAGACCTTCATTTTCGCCGCAAAGCTCCCTAAGTCTATCACCAACCCAACAAGAATTATGGCAGGTCCCCATGACAGTAGCGCCCGACTTCAGCAATGCGATCGATCCGGCCAAACTTGAAAAGCTGGGCGAAGTGGCCGTCAAGGTCGGGCTCCAGCTGCAGAAGGGCCAGGATCTGGTGATCACGGCGCCGATCTCAGCCCTCGCCTTGGTCCGTCATATCACTAAACATGCCTATCTGGCCGGTGCCGGCATTGTTACCACCTTCTATTCCGACGAAGAAACGACGCTTTCCCGCTATATCCATGGTTCGGACGAGAGCTTCGACAAGGCATCCGGCTGGCTCTACGACGGCATGGCCAAGGCCTATGCCAATGGTGCGGCCCGGCTTGCGGTCGCCGGCGACAATCCGATGCTGCTGTCGGGCCAGGATCCGGCCAAGGTAGGACGCGCCAACAAGGCCAATTCGATCGCCTACAAGCCGGCGCTTGAATATATCTCGAATTTCGACATCAACTGGAACATCTGCTCCTATCCGAACCCGTCCTGGGCGAAGCTGGTGTTTCCGGATGTGCCGGTCGAGATTGCCGTGGCAAAACTGGCCGACGCGATCTTCGCTGCCTCGCGCGTCGACCAGGCCGACCCGGTCGCTGCCTGGAAAACCCATAATAGCGAACTGGCAAAGCGTTCCGGCTGGCTGAACGGCCAGCGCTTCTCGGCCCTTCATTTTACCGGTCCCGGCACAGATCTGACCGTTGGCCTTGCCGATGGCCACGAATGGCATGGCGGCGCCTCTGTTGCCAAGAATGGCATCACCTGCAATCCCAACATCCCGACGGAAGAGGTCTTCACCACGCCACATGCGCTCAAGGTCGAGGGCCATGTCTCGTCGACCAAGCCGCTTTCCCATCAGGGCACGCTGATCGACAATATCCAGGTGCGCTTCGAAGTGGGCCGGATTGTCGAGGCCAAGGCGAGCAAGGGCGAGGAAGTGCTGTTGAAGGTGCTCGACACCGACGAGGGCGCCCGTCGTCTTGGCGAGGTGGCGCTGGTGCCGCATTCATCACCGATCTCGGCCTCCGGCATCCTGTTCTACAACACGCTGTTCGATGAAAATGCCTCGTGCCATATCGCGCTCGGCCAGTGCTATTCAAAGTGCTTCCTTGATGGCGCCTCGCTCAGCCAGGACCAGATCAAGGCGCAGGGCGGCAATGCCTCGCTGATCCATATCGACTGGATGATCGGCTCGAACAAGGTGGATATCGATGGCGTGGGAGCGGATGGCTCGAAGGTGCCGGTCATGCGCAAGGGCGAGTGGGCCTGATCATGACCCGATTGCCGGCGGTTCGTCCGCCGGCAGCCCGATATCGGTCGAACCTGCGGAGGTCAGCGGTAGTAGACGATCTTGCCGCCATTGGCGGCAGTCTGGACCCAGATCACGTTCTTCGCAGCAATCTTACGCAGTTCCAACGCATCGCGCAGCCCTGCATCGGCAGCAACTTCGGCCTGCGCTGTCCGGATGCGGACCGGATGCGGCTTCTGCACGAAAAACGGCACGGTGCCATCCGTATCGTGCCACGAGGGACCCACTTTGACCGCTGTGACATTGTCGTTGAAGCTCCTGCCAAACAGTATCCGCGACAGTTCGGACTGGTCGGCCAGAGCTGGAGCCGCGCCGACCGTTGCAGCCAGAATCCAGGGCAGAATCCCGGCCAGAACCGCAGCATTCTTCATTTTCATAGTCAAATCTCCATGACGTAACAGCGGCACCGCACAAAGGCGCCTGACGCAACCTGCCACGTTTTCGCTGACATAGTTTTATGGAAATGGGAATTGCGTTACCGATTTGTAAGGCCGGCGCCGGTCACAATTCGATGAACGCGACGGCTGCGCATCGCCCTGACGCAGAAAAGGCCGGCGATGGGCCGGCCTTCGAACAGATGCATAGATCGAGATGGCCCGGTGGTGGCCCCTGCCTCAGGACTGTCTTGCCTTGCGATTGGCATAACGCCTGTCACGCTCGGCCTTGCGGGCAGCTTCGTCTTCGACGACGCGGGAAATGCGGCTGGCTTCAGCCGCTTCGCGTGCTTCGGCTTCAGCATTTGCAGCCGCCGCGATAGCAGCTTCCCGCTCGGCGGCCTCAGCCTTGAGGCGATCGCGTTCTTCGTTCTTCAACCGCTCGCGCTCGACGCGGCGTGCTTCACGGGCTTCGGCGACGGCCATGCGCTCGGCCTGCTTGGCTTCGAGGTTCGGCTGTGCAGCCTCCTTGGCGGCGCGATAGGCCTGAAGGAGAGCGGCCTTTGCATCGGCAGCCGTGCTGCGGCGGTCGGAAAGTTCGGTATTCTTTATATTTCTCAATTGTCTATTCCAGTTGGAATGCCATGCCGGCTATGTCAGGCCTTTCTGGCACGTTTCGTAACGGGGCTTGGTGCCGGCTTGTTGCTGTCTTGCAATTCCTTGGCAAGACGGGCCTCGCGCAGCCTCAGGGTCTTTTCTTCGCGCGCAGACACGATTGTGTCCAGTTCTTCGAACGCGCGCTCGCGGGCGAAGAATTGCGACTGGGTCTTGCCAAAGGCGATCTCCGCCTGTTGACGCGGTTTGCTGAAGTTTTCTGTCAAGCTCGTCCTCCTCTGGGGTGCTCGGGTCGGCGAGCGGCAATAAAAAAGGCCAGGCAATGTGCCTGACCTCGGTTGGATCTTGCTCTCGACAGTGCCAGTACATCCGTGGTCAAGGGAAAGCAGATACCGATTTAGGCAGCCTGAAGATTGCCAGCCGACATCTTGCCCGACTTGTTGTCGCGCTCGAGTTCGTAGCTCAGCTTCTGGCCTTCGACGATTTCGCGCATGCCAGCGCGTTCGACTGCCGAGATATGGACAAATGCGTCCGGGCCGCCGTTGTCAGGCTGAATGAAGCCGAAGCCCTTGGTGGCGTTAAACCATTTTACTGTGCCAGTGGTCATGATGAACCCTTTCATAGCATAAGAGTTACCGCAACGCCGATGCGCTGCGGAGATGATAGCGATTTTTGAAAGGAAGGTTCGTTCAGGGCGCGGTTGCTAAATGCGCGGTAACCAAAGCTCAGCAAGCAAATATCGATGATTGGCATATAGAGAGTTTCCTAAAGAATGTCAACCATTGGTTTTTCTCTTTGCCCTTTACGGCACTCGGGAGAAGCCTGAAATTCCGACGTTTTTGCTGAAATTTCAGATTTTGCAACAGCTCAAATACAACCAAGGGATGCGCCACAAAGCATCAAATCCGGCCGAAGCTAAGGCACAGCCTGCCGGGGACAAGGCGGCGTTTCCCGGTGGTCACCGTGTCCATGCCATGCAGCGGCATCAGGCCTTCCTGCGCAGAAGCGCGGCGACCCTTTGCGTGAGGATCAAGCAGGCAGACCCGGTCGTGGTCACCACGCAGAATGGGCGGATATTGGTCTGGCGCGCAATCAGCCGGCCGGCACGCCCAGCCGATAAAATTCTCTATGTTCGCCGGCAGATTGAACCACCATTGCAGGACGACCGGGAGGCATCAGGCAGACATCAGAACAGGCTGCCCTGGCCGGCCGGCGGTTCGGGTTTCCGCGCCGGTTTCGCCGCAGGCTGTGGCCTGGAAGAAGTCGACTGCAGATCTGCGCTGCCGGGCGGCGGCACGCCCTCGCCGATCACCGCCGCAATGCGACCATCGGCAAACTCGATCGCGACTGGCTGGGATGCACCAAGCGCTGCTGCCCGTGAGATCGGTCGGTCTTGCTCGTCGCGGATCACCGCATATCCACGCTGCAGCACGTTCTTGTAGGACAGGGAGTGCAGCATCCGGTCCTGTGCCACGACCAGCGTCCGGGCGCGGCGCAGGTCATGGATCACCGCGCTATCGGCACGCCGGCCAAGGCTTTCCAGCCGGTCTTTCGAGCGGGCGGTCAGCGCCTGCAGCCGCGCCGGCACCGCCGTCAGTGTCGCATCGAAACGACCCAGACGGGCCTTGTTGCGCTCGATCAGGCGTTCGATCACGCGTTCGGCCCGCGTCGCCTGCTCGCCCAGCCTCTGCTGGCGCTCGACAAGGCGTCGCGTCAGCATATCGGGCGAGAGCCTGGCTGCGGCGCGCTCGAAACTGCGCCGCTTGTTCATCGTGTTGAGCTCGAGACTGCGGCCGAGACCACTCGACGCCTCGTCGAAGCGGCGGCGCGGCAGCGCCAGCAACTGGTCGAGCGATGGTAGGGCACGGGCCAGCGCGCGCAGGCTTTGGCTGCGATAATCCATCTGGCGGCTGGTCGCACCCGAAAGACGGGCAGCGAGTGTCGCGATCTGGGCTTGCAGATCGGCTTTCACCGGCACGGCCATTTCAGCCGCCCCGGTCGGCGTCGGCGCGCGCACATCCGCCGCGTAGTCGATCAGGGTCCAGTCGGTCTCATGGCCGACCGCCGAGATCAGCGGAATGTCGCTGGCAGCAGCGGCCCGAACGACGGCCTCGTCATTGAAACTCCACAGATCTTCAAGACTGCCACCGCCTCGCGCCACGATCAGCACGTCTGGCCGTGCGACCGGCCCACCGGGCTCAATGGCGTTGAAGCCGATGATGGCATTGGCCACCTCGTCGCCGGACCCCTCGCCCTGGACCTTGACCGGCCAGACCATGACATGGACCGGGAAGCGGTCGGAGATGCGGTGGAGAATATCGCGGATGACGGCGCCGGTCGGCGAGGTGATCACGCCGATGACCTTGGGCATGAAGGGCAGCAATTGCTTAGTCGCCGGATCGAAAAGGCCTTCCGCCGTGAAACGTCGCTTGCGTTCCTCGATCAGCGCCATCAGCGCGCCGGCGCCGGCCGGCTCCATCTGCTCGATGACGATCTGGTATTTCGACGAACCGGGGAATGTGGTGATGCGGCCGGTGGCGATCACCTCCATGCCTTCTTCCGGGCGGTATTTCAGTTTGGCAAACGAACCTTTCCAGATCACCGCATCGATGCGCGACTTGTCGTCCTTCAGCGAGAAATAGGCATGCCCGGACGAATGCTGGCCGCGAAAACCGGAGATCTCGCCGCGCACCCGGACATGGTCGAAGGCGGTCTCGACCGTGCGCTTGATCGAGCCCGAAAGCTCCGAAACGGTGAACTCGGTCAGATTGCTCGGCGAATCGTCAGCGAAGAAATTGCTCATGCGTCCTGATTATCGCAAAAGCCGGCAAAGATCAGCCTCGGCCTTGCGGTCCTGAGCAGATTTCATCTTCGTGCGCAGTCGATTTCGGGATCAGGGCAGAACGACCCGGTAGATCGTCAGACCGGACTGTGGATCCTGCGGCAGCGGCTGCAGATAGTCGGGAACCCTGCCGGCTTCGAGAGCCGCATAAAGCCCGTCCGGCTTCATTTTTGCTATTTTCTCGGTCTGAATATTGGTCGGGCAAAAGGCGAGGATCGTCGATTTCGAACCGCGCAGGAAGGCTGCCGCCTCTGCAGGTTCGGCAAGGCCGATATGCAGTTCGGTCAGCATGCCACCCTGGTTGCGGTGATAGGGGCCGCTCAGCACGCGGTGCGGGGTAATCCGCAGAATGTCCGCGCCATAGTCGGACGGCGCCACCACCGTGCCCGCCGGCAGGTCATTCAACTGCGCCAGGGACTGCAACGTCTCGCAGGCGGCGCCGGCATCAGTGCCACTCGCTGGCCCCGATGCAACCAGCGACCGCATCCGGTTGGAGATGCCCATCGTTCCCTCGACGATGAAGACGCCGCTGAGGATCCAGACGCTGGGCACCGAGATCAGCGTCACGACAACGAAGAAGAAGCCGGCACCGATATTGTCGGGCTCGGCATTGGAATTGTGCCGAAGGTCGGCAATCAGGAGCGCCACCGGCAAAATGGCGAGCAGGTTTGCAAATGCGGCGCCGCGCACCTGGACCAGCGCGATGACGAAGCTGATCAGCAGCAAGGCAAGGAGAATGGCATGGCTGCGCACATCGTCGCCGCGGATCACCCGGAACAGGCAGACGGCGAGGGCAAAGACCGGCACGGCGTAGAAGCCGCCGAAGCTCGCAGGCTCGACCTCCAGCCAGCGCAGGAAGGACTGCGCTTCCAGCACGCCGTCAAGCCACATCGTCTGCAGCAGCGGATCCAGTTCGTTCAGCGGATTCTGCAGGCATTGTGGAGCGACGGCCAGTGCTGCTAGCAAGACGAGTGCGCCTATGGTCACGAGCGCCGCGCTGCGCCCGGCAAGGCCAAGGCGGGCGGGCAGCAAGGTTGCGACGAACAGCGCGCCCGCGCCTGCGGCGATGATCGCGTAATAGCCGATCGACAGGCTGTCGCAGGTGACGAGACGATAATGCTCAGGCGGCACGGTCGCCAGAAACAGCGCCGAGATCGACAGCAGAAGCGACAGCGAAAACGCCCTTGCGGCTGTGCGGCTCCGTGCTCCTTCCAGTGCCCACAGCAGCGCCACCACCACACAGACCACCGCAATCAGCGGGGTGGTCTCGGCGCCAATGGCGATGGCAAGGGCTGAGGCAAAACCGGCCAAAGCAAAGCTTCCCGCCCGGCGGGCGGGATCCAGCAGGCAGGCGGCGATGGTGGCAACCAGGACCAGTTGGACATTGTGGTGATCGATGGCGCCCGGAAGGAAGCGGTTGCCCGTAACGACGAAGACGGCCGCCAGCATCAGGGCGATATGCATGACCGCCGTATCGCCGATCCTGCGCGCCGCAACGGCGACCGCTGTCATCAGCGGAATGACGAGGAAAAACGGCCAGACCAGAAGCGCCAGTGCCTCGGCACGCTCGCTCGGCAGCGCCAGCGAAAACATCTTGATCAGCGCTGCGATCGGCAGATCGATGATCCGCGACCAATGCATCAGCGTGCCACCCGGAAGGCCGAGGCGATATTGCATCAGGTCGAACCAGGATTGGCCTGCGAGCAAATCGCGCACCTGGACCAGGCGCATCACATCGTCGTTGTCGATACCGACATAGTCGCGCGCACCCGGCAGGTTGAGGACAGAGAGGATGAGGATCGTCAGGCCCGAATAGAGGGCAATGGCAGCCGGCAGGCGCTCCAGGCGACGTCTTGCAGGCAGGGCGGGTGAGGAAGATGCTGCCGTCAATCGTTTCATCCTCAAGAGGGCGGCATTTCGCAGCCGTTATGCGAAATAGTCCAGGAGCAAGGTCTGGCGAAACCTAGCCTTAACCTTCTCAAGAAATAGTAAAGCCGGATGCGGTCACGAAGGCTGCTCGATCTTTCAACAGGTGCGCTTTTCGATGAGTGGTTCGGCCTCCGCCTATCCCGACATTGCCGTCTTGCTGCCCTGCTACAACGAGGCGGCGACGATCGGCGACGTCGTGCGCGATTTCCGCACCGCCCTGCCGCAGGCCCGTATCTTCGTCTATGACAACAATTCCACCGACGGCACGGCGCTCACCGCCATGCTGGCCGGTGCCACCGTCGTTCGCGAGCGCCGCCAGGGCAAGGGCCATGTCGTGCGCCGGATGTTCTGCGACATCGACGCCGATATCTATGTGATGGCCGATGGCGACGGCACCTATGCGCCGCAGGACGCGGAAGAACTGGTCCGCACGCTGATCACCGAGCGCGCCGACATGGTGGTCGGCACACGGCGCGGCGTGCATGACGATGCGGGACGACAGGGCCATGCCTTTGGCAACCGGCTGTTCAACACGCTTTACCGCCTGCTGTTCGGCAATGACTTCACCGACATCCTGTCCGGATACCGGGCGTTTTCGCGCCGCTACGTGAAAAGCTTCCCGGCCGTCTCCGGCGGCTTCGAGATCGAAACCGAAATGTCGGTGCATGCCTCGCGGCTGAAGCTGCCGGTCTGCGAACTGGAACTCGACTACGGCCGCCGGCCGGAAGGCTCGCATTCCAAGCTCTCGACATTCGAGGACGGTGCAAGGATCCTCTGGATGTTTGCCATGCTGATGAAAGAGACAAGGCCTTTTGCCTTTTTCGGTCTGATCAGCGCCGGCCTGATGGGCATGAGCCTCGGCTTCATGGCCCCGGTCCTCTACGAATTCTTCACCACCGGCCTGGTGTCGCGCATGCCGACCTGGATTGCCGCCATGGCGCTGATGATGATGTCTTTCCTCAGCTTCACCGCAGCGCTGATCCTCGATTCGGTTGCCCGATCACGGGCCGAGCAGCTGCGCATCCACTACATGAACCTGCCGGCACTGAAGCGACCTGACAGCGAACAGAAGCCGGTCAACACACCGGCGGCGGCGGCGAAATCCGCTACGCCCAGCAAGCGCACCTCGAAAGCCGCATGAAGAAATTCATCCGCTTCGCCATCGTCGGCGCAACCGGCTTCGTGGTCGATGCCGGCACGCTGTGGCTGCTTTTGTCTTTCACACCGCTCGGACCGCTCAGCGCACGGGTCATCGCGATTGCGCTCGCGATGACCGCCACCTGGCTGCTCAACCGCAGCTTCACCTTCGGCGCCTCGAAACGCTCGGTCGTGGTCGAGGGCTTCCGCTACGGCGTGATCGCAGTGATCACGTCGCTGGTCAATTACGGCATCTATGCCGGGCTGCTGATCATGGCGCCGCTGCTCAGCCCCTATGCGGCGCTGGTCTTTGCCTCCATCGCCGCCATGCTGTTCAGCTTTTTCGGCTATTCGCGCTTCGTCTTCAGACGATAGCGACATCAGTAGCCGGCTAACTTTATACCGTTTCCCAACCGTCCTTGGCCGCCGCGCGGTAGATCGCATCGATGAAGCGCTGGTTCGCCTTGGAATTCTCCAGCGTCACCACTTCGCCTGTAGTCCCGGCAACCGCCCGTGCAAAGGCCTCGGTCTCCAGCTTGTACTGGCGGCTGTCGGGGAAGCGGAAGATCTGCGAACCGTCATGACTGCGATTGGTCAGTTCGACCTCTTCGGCACCCCAGCGGTCGGCGTTGAACGGCGACTTCACCTCGATGAAGCCATCCGTACCGTGGAAGACCATCAGCTGGCGGTTGGCCATCTGCGTCGAGATGTAGAAATTCAGTTCGAAATCGCCGAAATCTGCCTTCACGCTCGAATAGATGTCGGTGCCGAATTGCGGGTCGCGCTCGATCGTCGCCTGGATGCGCTGCGGCTCCTTGCCGGTGGCAAAGCGCGTGGTGATCGTCGGATAGACGCCGATATCCGGCAGCGCGCCGCCGCCGAGTTCGGGAATGTTGCGCATATTGCCCGGATCGCGGTTGAAATAGGTGAACGAACCCTGGACCATCTTCAACTGACCGATGGCGCCTGCCGCCAGCAGTTCGCGGACCTTGTGCCAGACCGGTGTGTAGGTGACCATGAAGGCTTCGGAGACGACGACCTTGTTGCGGTCGCGGGCTTCGATGATTGCGTCGATCTCGTCGGCCTTCAGCGCGATCGGCTTTTCGCACAGCACATGCTTGCCTGCATTGGCGGCCTTGATCGACCATTCGACATGTTGAGAAGTCGGCAGCGGAATGTAGACTGCATCGATCACGTCTGAGGCCAGCATGTCCTCATAGGAGCCGAAGGCATGCGGCACGGAAAAGCGGTCGGCCATGGCGCGGGCCTTTGCCATATCCCGGCTGGCAATCGCCGTGACCACGGCATTTTCCGCGTCCTGGATGGCCGGCACGACAAGCTCGCGGCCGATCTTGGCCGTCGACATAATTCCGAAACGCAACATGATTTCCTCCCTGAAAATATCGGCCGGACATTAAGCGAGGTTCGTGAGCGGCGCAATCCGGCTCGCGGCAGGTGGCGCTCCTTGCCCGTGCACCCTGTTGGCCGAAAATGTCCACTCTTCGTCCGGCCGCCTGCTTTTTCTGCTCTCCAGACAGGATAACTTCGGCTATCGTTGAAAACACTGGAGAGCCTGAAATGTCCGCAGAGAAAAATGCACTGATTGTCATCGATGCCCAGGAGTCCTTTCGCCAATGCGCGTTCTGGACGAATGACGACCTTGCCGCCTATGTCGAGAAACAGCAGGCACTGATCGACGGCGCCAAGGCGGCCAGCATTCCGATCGTGCAGATTTTCCATGTCGACAGCGATGCACCGTTCACGCTCGATAGCGGTTTCGTCACGACGCTTGCCGAACTCAAGATCAGTCCGGACGTGACATTCCACAAGACCGTGCATTCGGCCCTGGTCGGCACCGGCCTCGAGGACTGGCTGAAGGCGAACGACATCACCCGCCTGATCATCTCCGGCATCCGTACCGAACAATGCTGTGAAACCACGACACGCAACGCGGCTGATACCGGATACGACGTCGATTTCGTCAGCGAAGCCATGCTCACCTTTGCCATGACCCATGCGTCCGGCGTCAGCTTCTCGCCGGCCGAGATTCGCATGCGCACAGAGTTGGTTCTGGCCGGTCGTTTCGCCCGCATCGCAACTGTCGAAGACGCACTCGGTGCAGCAAGGAAAACGGCTTGAGCGAACAGACGAACCTGTCAGCACCGGAGATCCTTCCGGTCTACATTCTGGTTCCGCCGGAGGCCCTGCTGATCGATATCGCAGGGCCGCTGGAAGTGCTGCGCTATGCCAATAGCGAGCAGAGTGCGGTTCAATTCGACTACCGCTATATCTCCACGCATGCCCGACAGCAGACCTCCATCGGGCTGATGCTGGACGGGTTGGAGCCATTGCCCGAAAGCCTGCCCAGCGGTGCCATGCTGGTTATTTCCGGCAGTCTTGCGGTTGGCGAACAGGCGCTTGCTGCGAATGCCGAACTTGCTGCCCTCCGCACATGGCTGCGCAATGTTGTTGCAGCGGACACGAGACTGGTGACGATCTGCTCCGGCGCGTTGCTGGCGGGTGCGGCCGGCCTTTTGGAAGGCCATGCCTGTACCACCCATGCCGAGTGCATCGACGAACTGAAGGCGTTGGCGCCAACTGCCAACGTTCTGGAAAACCGGCTCTATGTCGAGGACCGCAACCGCTTCTCCAGTGCCGGCATCTCGACCGGGATCGACCTGATGTTGCATGTCGTCGCAAAATTGACCTCGGCCCAGGTGGCGCTGGCGGTGGCGCGCATGATGGTCATCTATCTGCGTCGCAGCGGCTCTGACCCGCAGCTTTCGCCCTGGCTTTCGGGCCGCAACCATATCCATCCGGCGATCCACCGGATGCAGGACGCCGTCATGGCCGATCCGGCACGTGACTGGAGCCTTGGCGAACTGTCGCGGCTTGCGGCGCTCAGCGAACGGCATATGACCCGGCTGTTTCGCGAGCATACCGGCCTGTCGGTTACAGCCTATATCAACACGATCCGGGTTGCGCTGGCGCATGACCTGTTGTCGCAGAGCCGGTTCGATATGGAAAGCGTCGCCGAGCGGGCCGGATTTTCCTCGACACGGCATTTGCGGCGGGTCTGGTCGGAGCATCACGCAGCGCCACCCAGCCAGTTTCGCCGCGATCGACGGCCCGACACCTGAGCGGAACCTCGCCCCCCAGCCCCTTGATGGATCGGACCCATTCACCAATTTGAATGGTGCATCAAGAAGCCGATTGCTACCGTCCGGTCCAATCGTCCCTCGAAAGGATCATGTCATGCAGAAGCGCGCCCTCGGCCGCACCGGTCTTTCCATCGCACCCGTCGTCTTCGGCGGTAATGTTTTCGGCTGGACGGCCGACGAGGCGACCTCGTTTGCCCTGCTCGATGCCTTTTTCGACGCCGGCTACAATACGATCGACACGGCCGATGTCTATTCCGCCTGGGTCGATGGTCATGTCGGCGGCGAAAGCGAAGCGATCATCGGCAAGTGGCTGAAGCGCAGCAGCATTTCCCGCGACAAGGCGATCATCGTCACCAAGGTCGGCTTCGACAACAATGGCCGCGAGACCGGCCTTGGCAAGACCTGGATCGCGGACGCGGTCGAGGCATCGCTGAAACGCCTGCAGACCGACTATGTCGACCTCTATCTGGCCCACAAGCCGGATGAAAAGACCCCGATCGAGGAAACGCTGGAAGCCTTCGGCACGCTGATCAGGGCCGGCAAGGTGCGCGCCATCGGCTGCTCCAACTATGATGGCGAGCAGTTGCAGGCGGCCCTTGATGCCTCGGCGAAAAACGGCCTGCCGCGCTTCGACGTCGTACAGCCGGAATACAATCTCTATACACGCGACCGCTTCGAGGGACCGCTTGCCGATCTGTGTGTCGCCGAAGACATCGGCGTGATCAGCTACTATGCGCTGGCCGCCGGCTTCCTCACCGGCAAATACCGCAAACACGAGGATACGGCCGGTGTCGCCCGCTCCTACCGCGTCGGCAACTACCTGAACGACAAGGGATTGAAGATCCTCGCCACCCTCGACCAGATCGCCGCCGAGACCGGAACCACGCCGGCAACCGTCGCCATCGCCTGGGTTGCCGCCCGTCCCGGCATCACCGCACCGATCGCATCGGCAACCAGCCTTCGCCAGCTCGACAGCCTGATCGCCGCTGGAAATCTGCAGCTCTCGGATCAGCAGATGGCCCTGCTCAACGCGGCGGGTGCCTGAGCATGACCCTTGTCATTCGCGATGCGACAGCGGCCGACGAAGCCGCCTGGCGCTATCTCTGGACGGGTTACCTGACCTTCTACAAGGTCGATCTTGCCGCCAAGATCACCGACCACACCTGGGCGCGCATCCTCGATCCAGCCTCGCGCGTTGCCATGCGTGTCGCCGAGATCGACGGGCAGCTGGCCGGCTTTGCCATCCACCATTTTCACGACAGCACCTGGGTGATGACGCCGGACTGTTATCTCGAAGACCTGTTCCTCGACGCCCGCTTTCGCGGACAGGGCATCGGCCGCGCGCTGATCGACGACCTGATCGCGCTTGCCAAGACCCAGGGCTGGTCGCGGCTCTACTGGCATACCAATCACGACAATGCGACCGCCCGCAAACTCTATGACAGCTATGCGAAGGAAGACGGGCATGTGCGCTATCGGATGACATTGGCATAGTTTGTATCGGACCAAAGACTGTACTAGAATTCGGCATGAAGGAGACCAGCGATGGCAACCGTAAACATCCGGATTGACGACGAGATAGAGGCCCGCTGGGAAAAGATTGCCAAGGCTCATGGCCTCGACCGCGCCGAAATGTTCCACGACGCGCTTGTCGAAAAACTTGAAGAGCTGGAAGATCTCTACGCCGTCGAAGCTCGGCTGAAAGAGCCATTCGAGCCGGTGCCAAACGAACAGGTCTGGAAGGAACTCGGGCTTGCGGATTGAATGGCATCCCGCTGCTATCGAGGAACTCAGGCAGCTCGGAACTGACCATCAACGGCGCATCAAGAAGGCGCTGGACCTGCTGCTTCCACTGGAAGACCCAAGACAGCGCCTCCGGCCCTATAGCGGCGACCTCAAGGATTTCTGGAAATTGAGAATTGGCGACATCCGACTGGTTTGCCAGATTCTGCGGGAAGACAACGGCTATATTCTAGTCGTCAGAGTGGCGCATCGTAGCACGGTTTACTCTGAAAGAAGCCGGCGGGTCATTCGCGCCCGTGACCCGCACCAGCCGTAAAACGGAAGAAATCGACGAATGCCCGCAGCGCCGGGCGCATTTGCCGGCGTGAGGTGTAGTAGATGTAGAAACCATCGAACGGCGGCGACCAGTCGGTGAGCACCGGCACCAGACGTCCTTCGCGGATATCCTCATTCACCCGCTCGTCGAACAGGAAGGCCAGCCCGACGCCATCAAGAGCCGCGATGCGGGCCAGTCGCTGGTCAGAGACAATCAGCGGTCCCTGCACATCGACAGCGAGTAGCTTGCCATTCTGCTCCAGTTCCCAGCGATAGATCCGGCCGCTGCTGAACCGGCGGCGGATGCAGCGATGCCGCATCAGGTCCTGCGGCGTGCGTGGCATGCCGTGTTCGGCGATACAGGCAGGCGATCCGACGATCACGCCGCGCTGCGGGCCGCTCGCCTTGACCGCGATCATGTCGGCTTCCAGATGTTCGCCAAGTCGCAGACCCGCGTCGAACCCTTCGGCGACGATATCCTCGAAGCGGTCATTGGTGACGATATCGAGTTCGATCCGCGGATAGGTCCGCAGGAACGCACCCAGCCGCGGCGCAATCAGGTCTTCGGCGGCCAGCATCGGCATGGTGATGCGCAGCGGGCCGGCCGGCACGCTTCTATCGTCTGCCAGTGCCGCCAGTGCCGTATCGATATCGGCCAGCGCCGGCGCCAGCGTCTCCAGCAGCCGCCTGCCCTCCTCCGTCGGCGCGACGCTGCGGGTGGTGCGGGCGAGCAGGCGCACGCCAAGGCTTGCCTCCAGCGAAGCGACCGCATGGCTGACGGCCGATGGCGCAATGGCAAGCTCGTCAGCCGCCTTGCGAAAGCTGCGGGTCTCGGCGACGGTGGCGAGCACCGCCAGTTGGGAGAGCTGGATCCTGTTCATTGTACTATTCAATAGAACAAGTACCGCGAAATTACAGCCATTATCCTGTTCAATCCTTATGATATTCTGCGACCATCATCAGCGCATCCAGAGCGCTCCCCGCGAAAGGTTGAAGACCATGAAAACTAGACAGCTCGGCTCCCTCTCCGTTTCCGCCCTCGGCCTCGGCTGCATGGGCATGACCCATGGTTATACCCAGACCGGTGACGAGGCCGGCTCGCTGGCGACCCTGGCTCGCGCGGTCGAACTCGGCGTGACGCTGTTCGATACGGCCGAGATCTACGGTCCGTTCAACAACGAGATCCTCGTCGGCAAAGGCTTGCGGCCGTATCGCGATCAGATCCAGATCGCCACCAAGTTCGGCTTCAAGATCAATGTCGACAATCCCAATGATGCCAGCGCCGGCGGCACGGATTCGCGCCCCGAACATGTCAAGGCGGTCGCCGAAGCTTCGTTGAAGCGGCTCGGCGTCGAGGTCATCGATCTCTACTACCAGCACCGCGTCGATCCGAACGTGCCGATCGAAGACACGGTCGGTGCGATGGCCGATCTGGTGCGCGAAGGCAAGGTCAGGGCGCTCGGCCTGTCGGAAGCCAGTGCCGCGACGCTGCGCCGGGCGCATGCGACCCATCCGATCGCCGCCATCCAGAGCGAATATTCGCTATGGACCCGCGATCCGGAGGAAAATGGCGTGCTTGATACCTGCCGCGAGCTCGGCATCGGCTTCGTGCCGTTTTCGCCGCTCGGACGCGGCGTGCTGACCGGCGCGCTGAAGTCGCTCGACGGCATGGCCGCCAATGATTTCCGCCTATCGCTGCCGCGGTTCAGCCAGGAGAATTTCGACGCCAATCTGGCGCTAGTGACAGCCCTTGAACAAATGGCCGCCGACAAGGGCGTCACCCCCGGACAACTGGCGCTTGCCTGGGTTCTGGCGCAGGGCGATTTCATCGTGCCGATCCCCGGCACGACCAAGATCGCCAATCTGGAAAAGAATGTCGCGGCTGCCGATATCGTGCTGTCGGCGGAGGAGGTTGCAGCGCTTGGCGATCTTCTGTCGCCCGCCAAGGTGGCCGGCGCCCGCTATCCCGAGCGCATGGCGCAGATGGCCAACAAATAGCGCCAAGGTGTCAGGCGCTGCCGGCGACGCTGTGTCGGTAAGCCGATGGCGTCGTGCCGGTCATCGTCTTGAACACCCGGGTCAGGTGGCTCTGGCTGCTGAAGCCGCAGGCCGACGCGATCTGGGCAATCGGATCGGCGCCGGCCAGCAGTGTCTTGGCGCGGGCAAGCCGCCGATGCTGGACCCAGCCATGCGGAGAGACACCGCAACTCGCCCGGAACATGCGCTGCAGGTGGAATTCGCTGAGGCCGGCAATCGCGGCGAGGTCAGCCAGGCTCACCTGATGGTCGAGATGCGCCTCGATGTAATCTGTGATCCGCCGGCGGACGGCGGGTGCGAGGCCGCTCTTGATGGCGAGTGGTCGCGCACCGCCATAGCGTGGATCGACGAAGAGGCTGGCAAAGGCCGCATTCATCGCCGCATCGGCCAGCAGCGTATCGCCCACATGGGTGGCGTCCGCCACCTGGCGCAGCGCCTCGGCCAGCGCCGGCGCATGATCGAAGGTCGCCTCGGGCATGACCATCAGCCGGCAGTCGCGGTCGAAGGTCTCGGCAAAGGCCCGCCGCAGTTCCTCGTCCGGCACATAGAGATGGACGAACTCGAAGGCATCGGTGATTTCCCATTCCGACGAGGCGCCCTGCGGCATGATGCAGAGCGCGCCCGGCCAGCCGTTCAGCGCCCCGCCGTCGAGCCGGCGGGTGCCGGCGCCACCCTGAAGATAGAGGCTGAACGTATGGCCGTCGGGCCGCTCATAGCTCATCCGGTCATCGGCATTGCGCCAGATCGCCGCCGAACAGCCGGAACCAAGCGCAAGCGTGCCGACCGCCTGCGCACGTGGCGAGGCGGAGAGGAAGCTGAAGATGGACTGGTGCTGAAGCAGCATGAACGACCCTGAAAACAGGCTTTCATCTTAGCGCAATCTCGCGCCCGCGCCATGCGCGAACTCCCGGACATCGCCACACGGTGGCACTTCACCGCAAGATTCTGCAAGAACCCGCCCGACACCGGCGCTACCTGTGCGCCATCACAGCGAGGGCTTTATGACCAATATCATCCTGTTCGTTTCCACCGTCATCATCTGGGGCACGACCTGGATCGCCATTGCCATGCAGGTCGGGCCGGTACCGGTGCTGGTCTCGGTTTTCTACCGCTTCGCCACCGCCGCACTGATCTTCCTCGTCGTCCTTGCCGTTATGGGCAAGCTCAAGGTTCCGGCACTGCGCCACCAGCCGTTCATCCTGGCCCAGGCGCTCTGCCTGTTCAGCTGCAACTTCATCTGCTTCTACACTGCCGCAAGCTATGTGCCGTCGGGGCTGATCTCGGTGATCTTCTCGCTGGCGACGATCTACAACGCCATCAATGCAAGGCTGTTCTTCGGCGATCGGATCACCGGCCGCACGCTGGTGGCCGCAGCCTTGGGTGCCTCCGGCCTGCTGCTGTTGTTCGGCCCGGATATCCTCGTGCATTTCGATGTCGACACCTGGAAGGGCGTCGGCCTGTCGGCGCTCGGTACGCTGTTCTTCTCGCTCGGCAACATGGTCTCGCGCCGCAACAGTGCTGCCGGCATAAAGCCCGCGACCGCCAACGCATGGGGGATGACTTACGGCGCGATCTTCCTTCTGACCCTGATTGCCGTTACCGGAACGCCGGTGATCGCACCGCCCGACACAAAATACCTGCTCGCCATGCTTTATCTCGCCGCGATCGGCTCGGTGGTCGGCTTCACCACCTATCTGATGCTGGTCGCGCGCATCGGCTCGTCCAGGGCTGCCTATACGACCGTGCTCTTCCCGGTCGTCGCGCTGTCGCTGTCGACGCTCTACGAGGGCTATCACTGGACCCTGCTCGGGGTCCTCGGCCTTGCGCTGACGCTTGCCGGCAATGTGGTGATTTTTGCGCGGCCCACAGCGCGGTCAGCGGTTCCGGTTGCAAACCCGGCGGCGGCCGGCGCCCCTTCGCGCTGACCGCAGCCGATCGACCGCCTTACAGCTTCGGGGTCAGCATCTCGAAGCGGTCACGGATCGTCGAACAGGTGTCGCCGCCAAGCCTTGCGATGGCGTCGATGCCGGCCGGATCGACATGCAGCCGGTCATCGACAAGTCCGTCCTGATAATGGGCATACAGGATTTCGCCCAGGATGATCTGCCGGGACTTGCCGAGTTCGAGACTGACATGACGGCGGCATTCGAAGGCCGCCGGCGCTTCCTTGATCCACGGCGAGGCGACCTTTTCGCCGGGCATGGCCGTCAGCCCCGCCTGTTCCAGCTCGTTGACCCCGCGCGGATGTTTCACTGCACAGGCATGCATGGCTTCGGCAATGGCAAACGAGACGATGTTGACGGTGAACACTTCCGTCATGCGGATATTCTCGCCGGTATGCTTGAACGACATGTCGGGATTGTTTTCCACCCCGAGCGCCAGGATCGGCGGGTCGGCCGACAGGCAGTTGAAAAAGCTGAACGGGGCAGCGTTGATGCGGCCTTCGCTATCCACCGTGGTCACCAGCGCGATCGGCCGCGGAATGACCGTGCCGATCATCAGCTTGTACTTGTCGCGTGCCGACAGCGTGGTGAAATCGAAACCCGCAGACATGCATTCTCCTCGTTAAACCATGGTCAGTTCTGCGGACATTCGGCCAGAATTTAACAAGGACGCACAAGCCGCCTGCGCACAACGGACAAAGCGGCATTTGCCCGCGTCTATCAGCCCGCATCCGTCACCCTCGGGCTTGTCCCGCGGGTCTGCCGAGTTATGATAACATACTGTATTTCAGCACTTAAATCGGAAAACATCCACTTTCAGCAGATACTCGGCACAAGGCTGAGCATGACGCATTTGCCAGATGCGCATTTGGTCGACAAACCGGGAGTGGCAACGCCGCTCCCGGTTGTTTTGTCGGATCAGGCCCTGAGACTGCCGCCGGTGGTCTTTTCGACATTGCCGACGATCTTTTTCGTCAGCGCGTCGAAATCCTCGTCCGTCAGGGTCTTGTCGGACGGCTGGATCAAGACTTCGATCGCGACCGACTTCTTGCCCTCGCCCACCGACGCGCCTTCGAAGATATCGAAGACGTTGACGCCTGATATCAGCTTGCGATCGGCGCTGGTGGCCGCCTTGATGATCGCGCCTGCCTCGACCGACTTTTCGACGACAAAGGCGAAGTCGCGCTTGACCATCTGGAAGGGCGAAAGCTCGAGCGCAGGCTTCGTGCGGGTCGCCTTATTCTTCGGTTCGGGCAAGGCGTCGACAAACACCTCGAAACCGCAGAGCGCACCCGACACGTCGAGCGCTTCCAGCGTCTTCGGATGGAATTCGCCGAAATAACCGAGGATCACCTTGGGGCCAGCCTTGATCGTGCCGGAACGACCCGGATGGAACCATTCCGGTCCGCCCTGCTCGATCTGGATATTGGTCATCGGCAGGCCGCAGGCTTCGAGAACCGCAAGCGCATCGGCCTTGGCGTCATAGACGTCGACCGGCTTGCCGCCGCCCTTGGTAGCGTTGGACCAGGCGCGGCCAGCACCGGCAAGCGACGCCGTGCCACGGCGGATACCGCCGGCGACGCGACGCTGGCCTTCCGGCGTATCGGCCTCATAGGTGCCCGACACTTCGAAGATCGCCACATCACCGAAGCCGCGGTCGGCATTGCGCTGGGCAGCCGCCAGAAGGCCGGGCAACAGCGAAGGCCGCATGTCCGACATGTCGGCGGCGATCGGATTGACCAGTTTCAGCGATGGCTTGCCGCCGCCGAACAGCCTGGCATGCTCTGCCGAAATGAACGACCACGTCACCGCTTCCATCATGCCGCGGGCGGCCAGCGCACGCTTGGCGGTGCGGGTGCGGATCTGCAGCGTCGTCAGGATCTTGCCATTGACCGAGCCCATCGAGGGCAGAGGTTCCGGCTTGATATTGTCGACGCCAAACATGCGCATGACTTCCTCGACCAGGTCGGCCTTGCCGTCGACATCCGGACGCCAGGACGGGACCGCAACCGAGACCCGCTCACCGGAGCCGGACACCTCGAAGCCGAGGCCGGTCAGGATGGTGCGGGCTTCCTCGTTGGACACGGTAAGGCCGGTCAGGCGCTTGACTTCCGCGAAAGGGAAGTCAACGACCTTCTTCTCGTGGCCCTTATAGCCTTCGACCTTCGCAGCCGCAGCAACGCCGCCGCACATGTCGAGAACCAGCTCGGTGGTGCGCTCGAGACCGGGAACCATGTATTCCGGATCGACGCCGCGCTCGAAACGATAGCGGGCATCGGTGATGATGCCATGGCCACGGCCGGTCTTGGCGATATTGATCGGATCCCACAGCGCCGATTCGATCAGCACATTGACGGTGTTCTCGTCGCAGCCGGAATGTTCGCCGCCCATGATGCCGCCGATCGATTCGACGCCATTGTCATCGGCAATCACCACATTGGCCGGGTTCAGCTTGTAGGTGCGGGTGTCGAGCGCCAGCACTTCCTCGCCAACCTGGGCGCGGCGCACGGTCAGCACACCCTTGACCTTGTCGGCGTCGAAGACGTGCATCGGACGGCCCTGGTCGAAGGTCATGTAATTGGTGACGTCGACCAGCGCCGAGATCGGGCGGAGGCCGATGGCAAGCAGACGGGCTTGCATCCATTTCGGGCTCGGGCCGTTCTTGACGCCGCGCACCAGACGATAGGCAAAGCCGGGGCACAGGCGCTCGTCGTCGAGCACGATCTTCACCTCGTGCGGCGTTTCGCCCTCGACGGCAAAGCTCGGCGCCTTCGGCTGCTTCAGCGTACCGAGGCCGGAGGCGGCCAGATCGCGAGCGATACCGAAGATCGAGGTGCAGTCCGGACGGTTCGGCGTCAGGTTGATCTCGATGAGCGGATCATCGAGCCCGGCATAGGTGGCGAAGGACGTACCCACCGGCGCGTCTTCGGGAAGGTCGATGATGCCGTCGTGATTGTCGGACATGTTGAGCTCCTTTTCGGAGCACATCATGCCGTGGCTTTCCACGCCGCGGATCTTGCCGACGGCAAGCGTCACGTCGATGCCCGGCACATAGGTGCCCGGGCGTGCGAGCGCGCCGATCATGCCGGCGCGGGCATTCGGTGCGCCGCAGACGATCTGCACCGGCTTGCCGTCACCGGCATCGACCGCCAGCACCTTCAGCCGGTCGGCCTCCGGGTGCTTTTCCGCCGTCAGGATCTTGGCGATGACAAACGGCTTGTAGGCCGCCTTGTCATCGACATGCTCGACTTCGAGCCCGATCGCCGTCAGGCGCTCGCAGATCTGGTCGAGGCTCGCATCGGTATCGAGATGATCTTTCAGCCAGGAGAGTGTGAATTTCATTGTCTCGTTTCCACCTGAATCTTGTCCGAAACGTCCGGCGATCGCGCGCCTGGCGCCTTTTCGCCGAGAAGCAGGCTGATGACCGAGATATCGAGTTCGATGTCGGGCCAATGCATGCTTTTCGGCATGAAGTCTATGTTGTTCCGTTCCACCGGCATCGCATGCTGAAGCTGCGGATACCACCAGACCGGGACACTGACGATACGACCGTCCGTCAGTTCGACATGCAGCAGGTCGTCGCCACAAAGCGCATCGACCGGCCGCATGTTATCAAGATGTTCAATCACGTCTCATTCGCCTTCAATTCTCACCGGACCGGGAGGTTTTCGCTCCACCGATCCGTCCCGTCCCCAGCGGGGACGGTCACTCGTCTTTCGCTCAGTTGCTCAGTTGCTCAGACCGCCAAACAGCGTCGGCACGTCGAGCGGACGGAAGCCGTAATGGCTCATCCAGCGCACATCGGCGTTGAAGAAGTCGCGCAGGTCCGGCATGCCGTATTTCAGCATGGCGATGCGGTCGAGGCCCATACCCCAGGCAAAGCCCTGGTATTCGTCGGGATCGAGACCACCGGCGCGCAGCACATTCGGATGCACCATGCCGCAGCCGAGGATTTCCATCCAGTCGGTGCCTTCGCCGAACTTGACGATCGGACCGGACGAGCGGTCGCACTGGATGTCGACCTCGAAGGACGGCTCGGTGAACGGGAAGAAGGACGGGCGGAAGCGCATCACGACATTGTCGACCTCGAAGAAGGTCTTGCAGAACTCCTCGAGGATCCAGCGCATGTTGGCGACATTGGCCGTCTTGTCGATCACCAGGCCCTCGACCTGATGGAACATCGGCGAATGGGTGGCGTCACTATCCTGGCGATAGGTCTTGCCGGGAATGACGATGCGGATCGGCGGCTTCTGCGCCTCCATCGTCCGGATCTGAACCGGCGAGGTATGGGTGCGCAGGACCTTGCGCTCGCCGTTTTCGTCCGGCTGGAGGAAAAAGGTGTCGTGCATCTCGCGGGCCGGATGGCCTTCGGGGAAATTCAGCGCGGTGAAATTGTAATAGTCGGTCTCGATATCCGGACCTTCGGCGATCGAGAAACCCATGTCGGCGAAGATCGCGGTGATCTCATCGACGATCTGGCTGATCGGATGAATGCGGCCGCGCTCGGCGGGCGACGAGCGCACCGGCAGCGAGACATCGAGCGTCTCGGCCTTCAGGCGGGCATTGATCGCCGCGTCCTTGAGATCGGCCTTGCGGGCAGTCAGCTGTTCGGTAACTTCATTCTTCAGCGCATTGATCGCCGCGCCGCGGGTCTGGCGCTCTTCCGGCGTCATGGCGCCCAGCGTCTTCAAGAGTTCGGAGACCGAACCCTTCTTGCCCATGGCCGCCACGCGCACTGCCTCGATCGCCGGTTCGTCCGCGGCGGCGGCGATATCGGCGAGAAGCTGGGTCTTCAAACTGTCGAGATCGGACATTTTTCCGTTTCCTGCCCTTCATGTCGCGCCGTGATACCGTCACGGCCTAACGGTCAAAGAAAAACCCGCGCTAGCCCTGCCAGCGCGGGTTTCCCAATACCAAAATATCAGTCTGGGAAGCGCTGGTTACTTGACCGCGCTTTCAAACTCGTTGGTCGTGCCGGCTTCCTTGAGATAGGCGAGCGACTTCTTCGAAACGTCAACGAGCTTCGCGAAGGCTGCCGGCTCATGGATGGCCATGTCGGACAGGACCTTGCGGTCGACTTCGATGCCAGCCTTGTTCAGGCCGTCGATGAAGCGGCCATACGTCAAGCCGAATTCGCGGACAGCCGCGTTGATACGCTGGATCCACAGAGCGCGGAAGTTGCGCTTGTTGACCTTGCGGTCGCGGTAGGCGAATGCCTTCGAACGATCCACAGCAGCTTTGGCTGCGCGGATGGTGTTCTTGCGGCGGCCGTAGAAGCCCTTGGCTGCCTTGAATACTTTATTGTGCTTGGCGCGGGAAGTTACGCCACGTTTTACGCGTGCCATGTCATGATCTCCTTATTGATCCAAAAGTGCCGGGTCTCAGAGACCGTTGGGCAGGTAGTTCTTGATGACCTTCTTGCCATCTGGTTCAGCCAGAACCATCGTGCCGCGTGCGTCACGAATGAACTTGTTGGACCGCTTGATCATGCCGTGGCGCTTGCCAGCAGCTGCTGCACGGACCTTGCCGGTTGCCGTGATCTTGAACCGCTTTTTGGCGGAGGACTTCGTCTTCATCTTGGGCATTTTGCTACTCCATTGTTCTTGTATCGAAACAGGCAGACGAAGCCTGTTTTCAAGCATAAAGAACGGCCACGGCATGCCCTGCCGGACCGTTCGGACGGGGGCTTATAACCGCAGGACCGAAAAAGCGCAACGGGGGCAGGCCGGAATCTTCAAAAGCCGTGTCATCCACCGTTGTGTGGCACGGCGAGCGTGACCTTCAAGCCGCCCATCGAGGAACGGCTGAAGCGCATCGATCCACCATAGGCGGTCAGCACATCCTGGGAAATTGCCAGGCCAAGGCCGGAACCGGGATCCTTGTCGTCAAGATGCACGCCGCGCCCGGCAATGCCCGACAGCGCCTCCTCGGCGACACCCTCGCCGTCATCTTCGACATCGATCAGCAAGCGTTCGCCTTCGATGCGGCCACTCACCTGGATGGCCGTTGCGGCAAACCGGGTGGCATTGTCCAGCACATTGCCGAGTGCCTCGGCCAGATCGGCCGGATCCATGTCGACGGTCAGGGCCTCATCGATCTCGACCCGCCAGGCGACCCCGCGATGTTCCGTTACCGGTTTCAGCACCGAAACCAGCTTGCCGACCAGGGCCGAAAGTTCGGTGACAGCCATCTGCTCGACGCCGAGCCGTGCCGACTGCAATTGCCGGTCGGCGCGCTGGCGGATCAGGTCGATCTGCTGGCGGGCCAGATCGCGCTGGGCGATCGGCAGATTGTCGGCCAGCTGCAAGAGCACGGTCAGCGGCGTCTTCAGGCCATGGGCAAGGTCGCTCGCCCTTGCACGGGCGCGCTCGATCGCCGTTTCCCGCTCGCGCAGCAGATGATTGAGTTCGCGGACAAGAGGACGCAGCTCCCTCGGCCCGCCTTCCTTCACCGCCCGGCTCAAGCCGGAGCGCACCAGCGCGACATCGGACTGCAGGCTGGCGAGCGGTGCGAGGCCAATGCCGATCTGCAGGAAGGCGGCAGCAACCAGGACTGCCGCCGTCAACGCCAGCATGAAACCGATGGCGCTGTGATAGTCGAGCAGGGCATCGTCCATCACCGAGCGGTCGAAGGCGGCCAGCAGGGTGAAATTGCGCGAGCCGTCCGGTTCCTCCACCAGAATGCGACGGCTGTAGACGAACAGTTGGGCGCCATCCGGTCCCTCGGTGGCGCTGAAGCCGTAGTCACCGGGAACCAGCGCTGCGACCGGAATTTCCAGGTCCCAGAGCGAGCGCGAACGGAAGACCTCGCCGCGTTCAGAGACGATCTGCCAATACAGTCCGCTGCCCGGCAGGTCGAAACGCGGATCGGCCGGTTTTCGCACCAGTACGGCCTTGGCGTTTTTCAGTTCGAGGCCTGCGGCCAACTGGTCGATCACGGCAGACATGTCGGTGCGATAACGTTCGGCGACATAGTCGGAGAAGATGCGACTGAGGCCGAAGCCGACCAGCAACAGGATGAGGACCACGGCCACCATGGCTCCGATGACGAGCCGAAGCCGCAGCGACTGCATCATGGCTTGTCATCCAGCAGGACGTAGCCAAAGCCGCGGCGAGTCTCGATCGCATCGGCATCGGTCTTGCGGCGGATGCGACCGATCATGGCCTCGACGGCGTTCCTGGCCTGGTCATCGTCACGGCCCTGAACATGGCGGGCAATCTGCAGCGGATCGAAGACCCGGCCGGGTTCGGCGATCATCAGGGCCAGAAGGCGAAATTCGAGCGGCGTCAATTCCAGCGCCTGTCCGTCATAGGTCACCCGCCGGGCCAGATCGTCGAGCACAAAACGGCCCGCCGTCACCACCGACTTCGGCCGACCGCCGGCGCGGCGCAAGAGGGCGCGCAGCCGTGCGACGAGTTCCTCGCTGCGAAACGGCTTGGGGAGATAATCGTCGGCGCCGGCATCGAAGCCGTCGACACGCTCCATCCACGAACCGCGCGCCGTCAGCACCAGGATCGGCGTGTCGAGTCCGGCGGCCCGCCAGCGCTTGAGAATGGAAAGGCCATCCATACCGGGCAGGCCGAGATCCAGAATGATGGCGTTATAGTCCCCCGTCTCCCCCTCCGCCCAGACCTCGGGTCCGCTGGTCATATGCTCGACGATGAAGCCTTCGGCCTCCAGCTTGGTGCGTGTGTATTCGGCAATGCCCAGATCATCTTCGGCGAGCAGGAGGCGCATGCATCACCACCCGAATGCCGAGAGCTTGCGGCCCGTCTCGGCATTCAGCCTCAGACTGCGCACGCTGCCCTTGGCACTCTCGACCTTCAGCGCATAATACGGCGTGCGTGCCTCGAGGTTGAGATCGACCGATATCACCCGCCCCGCCTTCATTTCGTCGACCTTGTCGAGGATCTGGCGCAGCGACAGGATGCGCCCCTGCCGGACGGCATCGCGGGCCCGGACATGGTCGGCATCACGATTGCGGACTTTCGAGCCGCTGCCACTGTCCGAATTGTCGTCGTCATCCTCATTGCTGTCGTCATCATTGTCATCGCTGTTGCCATGCCCTGAATTGTCCGAACCATCACCGGAATCGTCGCTGCCGCCTGAACCGTGTCCGCTGCTGTCACTGCCGCTATCACCACTGTCACCATCGTCATCCGCATAGGCAAACTCGGGCCGTGCCAGCACGGCCAGAACCGTGGGCAGGGTGAGGAACAGGAGAAGAAATGCGCGACGATCCATGAGCTTCCGGGTGATTTCCTTGCTGGCTGGGCGCTGGCATGTATGCGGGACAGGTTTGAATGCAGGATTGCGATGCCGTGAACGTAGCGCTTGTCGGCCGGCCTTGCCACCGGCAAAAACGGGTTCCCCGCCCGGGGGCACCGGGCGGGGCGAAACGGCGAAAGGGGTTGCCCGGGCGGATGGGCTTCGCACGTTTCGATGCCGGTCAGCTGGCGGGGATGACCGTCACCTTGGTGAGCGTGCCCTTGGGCGCGCGAAGCTTGATCTCGGTTTGGCCGTGCTCCAGCTCGATCTCGTAGCGCAGGCGGTTGCCATTCTGGTCGACGGCCATCATCGAGCCATTGCGAAGGCCATTGAGCTGGGCATCGTTGACGACGAGGCGCACATCATCGCGGCCTCGACCACGGCCCCGGTCGTCGGTGCTGTCGTCATCGTCGCTGTCGTCATCATCGTCGCTGCTGTGGTGGCGGCCATGATCATCGTCATCGTCGCCTCCACGGCGACCGCTGTTGTCATCATCACTGTCGCGGTCGTCGCTGTCATCGGAACCATGCCGGCCACTGTCGTCCGAACGATCGCCACCGTTGTCATCGGAGCTATCGGAACCATCGTCATCACCGCCGCGGGCTTCGGCGACCGAAACGATCATCGAGGCAAAGGGCGAAGGGAGCGTGGCGCCGAGGGCAGGCAGGAGCGTCAGGGCGACGGCGGCGGTGCTGGAAACCAGCAGGGCTCTACGCAAAAGACAGGTCATTGTTTTTCTCCGTGTTGCAGATCCATCGTTTGGATGATGGCAATATGCATCACGGCGCCTGACAGGACGCCGGCACGGCTTGTCAGCAAGCTGTCAGGAAAGCACGGGCGGCGATTGCCCGCGCAAAGAAGCGTCTTGAGGAATCTCAAAAGGGCTACCGAAAATCGGCCATGAAAAAAGCCGCCTTGCGGGCGGCTGATTTCGGCGTCTTTAGTTCAGGCAATCACTTCGGTGCCAGAACCATCATCATCTGGCGGCCTTCGAGCTTCGGCTCGGCTTCGACCTTGGCAATCAAGACAGTGTCTTCCTTGACCTGAAGCAGAAGCTTCATGCCGAGTTCCTGGTGGGCCATTTCACGACCGCGGAACTTCAGGGTCACCTTGACCTTGTCGCCTTCTTCAAAGAATCGGTTCATCGCCTTCATCTTCACCTCATAGTCATGGGTGTCGATGTTGGGGCGCATCTTGATTTCCTTGACCTCAACGATCTTCTGCTTTTTGCGCGCTTCAGCTGCCTTCTTCTGGTTGGCATATTTCAGCTTGCCGAGATCGAGGATCTTGCAGACCGGAGGCTCCGCATTCGGGGAAATCTCGACCAGATCCAGTCCGGCCTCTTCCGCCATTCGAAGCGCTTGATCCGTCGCCACGACGCCGAGGTTCTGCCCCTCGTCATCAATCAACTGGACTTTCGGAACGCGAATTTCTCGATTGGAGCGCGGCCCATCCTTTACGGGGGCATCGGTTTTGAACGGTCTGCGGATGGTCGTATTCTCCTTGAATTATTTCCGTGCACTGCAAAGTCTAGACAAAGTCTGGCGACGCGATGCGCGCCGAAGGCCTATGTGGCGAATACAGCGGCAGTGTCAATACCATGGTCCAGACAGAAAATCACCTGTTGTCCGTCACTTCCTGAATGTGTTTTACAGCAAATCAGCAAAAAAGGAGCCGCTGAATGTCCGAAATCTCCAACTCTCTCGTCGAAAAAGCCATCTCGGTGGGTCCGCTCGGCGATGAACGCGAGATCGCGACCATCACTCGACCGGCCACGGGCGCTGTCGAAAAAGCCGCACTGGTCTGGCTCGGTGGCTATCGCTCCGACATGTCCGGCACCAAGGCGGTCGAGATGGACCTGCTCGCCGCCGAACACGGACTGCAGGCGATCCGCTTCGACTATTCCGGCCATGGCGTGTCCGGTGGCGAATTTCGCCTCGGCACGATCTCGCGCTGGACGGAGGAAGCGCTGGCGGTGATTTCGGCGTCTGGCGCCAGGCGCGTCATTCTGGTCGGCTCATCGATGGGCGGCTGGATCGCGCTCAGGGTCATCCAGGAAGCCCGCCGTCTCGGCCTTGCCTTCGACATCTGCGGCCTGGTGCTGATCGCGCCGGCCCCGGATTTCACCGTCGATCTGATCGAGCCGCATTTGTCGGAAGCGGAAAAGCAGTCACTGGCCGAACGCGGCTATTTCGAGGAACCGTCCGAATACAGTCCGGAGCCGAACATCTTCACCCGCGCCCTGATCGAGGACGGACGGCTAAACCGCGTCCTGACCGGAATGATCGAGACCGGCTGCCCGGTGCATATCCTGCAGGGCATGAAGGATCCCGACGTTCCCTACAAGCACGCGATGAAACTGATGGAATTCCTGCCGGCGGACGATGTCGTCCTGACCCTCGTTCGCGATGGCGACCACCGCCTGTCGCGGCCGGAGGATATTTCGCGGATGAAGGCGGCAATTGTCGCGATGATCTGAGGTCTCTCGGGAACCTTTCGTTCCGGCCCTGGTTAGATGTGTCGCATTTTAACCATACTCGCGGAATTGCGTCGGGTTGCTCCCCGGCGCGATTGACTCATACCCCCTGACAATCTTAACTTTTCGTTAACGATACAGGGGACAGTTTCATGATGAACGGTTCGCGCGCCATCAAGGCGCTGCTCATCGCGGTGGCGGTTATGGCACCGGCTGATTTCGGCTATGGCGCGCCGAAGCCCCTCAACTCGATGATCACCGGCAGCGTCACGTCGCAGCCGATCGGTCACTACGAATTCTGCAAGGCCAATCCTGCCGAATGCGCCGTGCGCAGCCGTCCCGGCTCCGTGCCCAAGGTCACCGATCATGGCTGGAGCGTGATCAGCGAGATCAACGCAACGGTCAATCATTCGATCACACCGATGACCGACCTTGAAATCTACGGCCGCGACGAAGTCTGGGTCTATCCGACCGATGTCGGCGATTGCGAGGATTTCGTTCTGTTGAAGCGCGCCAAGCTGATGTCTGCCGGGTTTTCGGCAGCCGATCTGCTGATCACCGTCGTGCGCAAGCCCGACGGCGAGGGCCATGCCGTTCTGACCGTGCGCACCCAGTCGGGCGATTTCATCCTCGACAACCTCAATGACGGGGTGAAGCTGTGGAACGAAACGCGCTACACCTATCTGAAGCGCCAGGCGAGCTATGATACCGGCCGCTGGGTGACGATCGAAAACGGCAATGCCGACGTTCTGGTCGGCGCCCTGCGCTAGGCCGATTGCGGCTGCGGCCTTGTGTCAAGCCTGACCAGCGCCAGCATGGCAATGGTCGAGGCCGTTGCGACAAGCACCAGACAGGCGAGCGCCGCGGCCGGCCCCAGTTTTTCATTGAGCACTATGATCGAGAATGGCGCTGCGGCCGACAGCACCATGCGGATGCCGGAAAGCGCGCCCGTGCGGCGGCCATACCCATCTGGGCCGAAATAATGCAGCGGCAGCATGCCGCGGACGATCGAGGTCAGGCCCTGACCGATGCCGTAGACCACGGCAAAGGCGAAAATGGCGATCGGCCAGGGCTGGACCAGGGTCAGGCACAGCAGGGCCATGGCCAGCGTGATCGCGACCGCGGCGATGACGGCCGTCAGCGGCGGTGAAAACAGGCTGCGACGGAGATATTCGATCAGCCGCGCGCCGACCTGCGACGGGCCGATGAAACTTGCGGCAAAGGTGGCCGTGGCGGCGGCAAAGCCGAGATCACCGAGCAGGACCAGCAAGGCTGCGCCGATCGCCGACATGACAAAACCACCGCCGGCAAAGCTGATCGCCATCAAGACCATCTGCCGCCTGTCGCTTGCGACAGGTATTGCCGGCTGCGACCGCATCTCTTGACCCTCGGCCTTATTAGCCTCGTCGCCACGTTCCGGCAGCGCCTTGGCCCCGCCTTCATCAGCCCGCGCGGGCACATCCCGCGGCATCGCGAGATGGATAGGCAAGGCGATCAGCAGGTTCATCGCGGCCAGCACGAGATAGACATCGCGCCAGCTCATCAGCGTGAGGAGCCATTGCAACAGCGGCCAGAAGATCGTCGAGGCAAAACCGGCGATCAGCGTCACAAGGGTGATTTCAGCGCGGGCGTTTCGACCATGCCGCTGGGCAAGGGCTGCAAATCCGGCATCATATTGCACGGCGATCGCGACGAATTCCGCTGCCAGCGCAATAGCGGCAAACTGCCAGGCGTTCTGCATCAGGGCGAGCAGCACCAGCGACAGCGCGGCCAGCAGCGAACCGAGGCTCATGACCAGCCGGGCACCGAAGCGATCGATCTGCCGGCCGACGATCGGCGCCGAGACGGCACCGGCCAGCAGACCCAGCGAAAAAATGGCAAAGACAAAACTTTCGTCCCAGCCGAATTCGCCGGCAATCTCCGGAGCCAGAACGGAAAAGGAATAGTAGAGCGTGCCGTAACCGATGGTCATGGAGACGCCCAGACCGATGGTCGCGGGAGACAGTTTCATGCGGATCCAGTTAAGTCCGTTGCATGGCAGCCAGATGACAACCCGCCTGCCCCAACGTCAACCCGGACCTTATCCATGCCCGATCAGCACACCGGCGGCCAGCACCAGTGAACCACCTAGCACGACCTGCATGGCAGCCCGCCAGAACGGCGTCTCCATGTAGCGGTTCTGGATGAAGGCAATCGCCCAGAGCTCGAAGAACACCACCACCGCCGCCGTGACCGTCGCTGTCCAGAAATGCGGAATGAGATAGGGCAACGCATGACCAAGCCCGCCAAGCGCCGTCATGATGCCGGAGGCAAGGCCGCGCTTGATCGGCGAGCCGCGTCCGGAGAGCTTGCCGTCGTCATGGGCCGCTTCCGTAAAGCCCATCGATATGCCGGCACCGACCGAGGCGGAGAGACCGACCAGGAATGTCTGCCAGGTGTCGCCGGTGGCAAAGGCTGCGGCAAAGATCGGCGCCAAGGTCGAAACCGAGCCGTCCATCAGTCCGGCGAGGCCCGGCTGGACATAGGTCAGGATGAACTGGCGGCGGACGGTATCGTCCTCTTCGACCCTTGCATCGCCGGAGACATGCTTTTCTTCCAGCATCGCGGCAATTTGCTCATGGCCTTCCTCTGCCAGCGCCAGATCGCCGAGCAGCTTGCGGATCCCGGCATCCGACGTACGCTCCAGCGCTGTGCGATAGAAGCGGGCAGCACCCTCCTCCATGCGCTCGACCTCGGCGCGGATCTGATCCAGCGTCTGGCTGTTGCGCAGCCAATCGGGCTTGCGATCGTAGAAACCGCGGACATGCTCGCGGCGGATCAGCGGAATGCGCTCGCCGAAACGCTCGCGGTGCATCGCGATCAGCATGTTGCGATGACTGTGCTCCACTTCCGCCATGTCCTCGAAGACCTTGGCCGATTGCGGGAAATCACCGCGCAACTGGTCCGCATAGGCCAGATAGATACGCGCATCGTCTTCTTCTGACGAAATCGCCAGGCCGAGGATCTCCTGCTCGCTCAGGCTGTCGAAGGGCCGTTTGGCCGATGCAAAGGCAGACAATTTCATCGCGTCATCCATTTTTAGAACTATTCTAAATAATTAGTGCAGAGGCCCTGCGAGGTCAAGTCGCAGGGTAACCGGTTTGACCAAAGGACCAAGATCGGTGAAACAGGGGCAGCAAGACGCCGGGCAGACGGCGCCGACGGTGCGCCGCACGGACCATGGACCATGGTCCAGCGCAGGCGCCGACAAGGAGTTCAGGGCATGACGGAATTGACCGGCCGCGCCGCAAACCGGGCCGACATCGTTGCACGGGCAGAAGCCGCGATGACGCGCATGGGCGTCGACCAGGCTTTCATCGACCGGCTGGTCGACACGTTCTACGACCGCATCCGGCAGCACCCCAATCTCGGCCCTGTGTTCGAGACACGCCTGTCGGGGCGCTGGCCGGAGCACATGGTCAAGATGAAGTCCTTCTGGTCCTCGATCGCCTTCAAGACCGGCGCTTATGGCGGCAAGCCTGTGCAGGCGCATCACGGCGTCGACGGCATGGCGGAAGAGCTTTTCGGCCAGTGGCTGCACCTGTTTGCCCTGACACTGCGCGATATCGGTGCTTCGCCGGCAGCCGGCGACTGGTTCATCAACAGCGCGGAACGCATCGCGAAAAGCCTGGTGCTGTCGCTGTTCTACAATCCGGCACTGGACGATCCGAACCGCCAGCCGTCATCCCCATCTCCGCCCCCATCTCCGTCCACGTCCAAATCCAACTGATTGCGCAAAACGGGGAAGATACGCAAGAAGCGCGATAATCCGGTTACCTTTTGGACAAGATTACGAGTTTTTCGACTTGCACGCCCCGTCCTGCGCGATTAGACCGCAGCCGGGAGCTGGGGGACATGGAAACATTCAAGGCAAGAGATCAATGAACCGCCGTCAATTCATCACGCAGGCCGGCGTTGCCGGCATGGGCGCCGCCGCGCTCGCCACTCCGGCCCTTACCACTCCGGCCATTGCCCAGGAAAATCCGAAGATCACCTGGCGCATGACCTCGTCCTTCCCCAAGAGCCTCGACATCATCTTCGGTGCGGCCACCGACATCGCCGAAAGCGTGTCGAAGGCCACCGAAGGCAATTTCCAGATTCAGGTGTTCGCGGCCGGCGAGATCGTCCCGCCGCTGCAGGCTGCCGACGCGGTCACCGCCGGTACGGTCGAGATGGCCCACACCTGCTGCTACTACTACATCGGCAAGGATCCGACATTCGCGCTCGGCACCGCCGTACCGTTCGGCCTCAATGCACGCATGACCAATGCCTGGTTTACGGCGGGCGGCGGCAATCAGCTGCTCAATGATTTTCTCGCGGGCCACAAGCTCTATGCCCTGCCGGCCGGCAATACCGGCGCCCAGATGGGTGGCTGGTATCGCAAGGAAATCAAGACCATCGACGACCTCAAGGGTTTGAAGATGCGTATTGCCGGTCTCGCTGGCGAGATCATGAGCAAGGTTGGCGTCACGCCGCAGCAGATCGCCGGCTCGGATGTCTATCCGGCGCTGGAAAAGGGCACGATCGACGCCACCGAATTCGTCGGCCCCTATGACGACCTGAAGCTCGGCTTCTACAAGGTCGCGCCGTATTACTACTATCCGGCCTGGTGGGAAGGCGGCCCGACCGTGCACGCCTTCTTCAATCTCGACAAGTTCAAGGAGCTGCCGGAAAGCTACCAGAGCATCCTCACCGATGCCTGCGCTGCCGCCAATGCCCGCATGCTCGCCCGCTACGACGCATCGAATGCCAAGGCGCTGCGCGAACTGGTCGCCAATGGCACCCAATTGCGCGCCTTCTCGTCGGAAATTCTCGATGTCTGCCACAAGGCAGCCAAGGAGACCTATGCCGAAATCAGCGCCAAGAACGAAAACTTCAAGAAGCTGTTCGACAGCCAGCAGGCGTTCAAGCAGGACGCCTATCTCTGGGCGCAGATCGCCGAATACAGCTTTGACACCTATCAGATGATCCAGCAGCGCCAGGGCAATCTGTAGGTCTTGATTACTGCATTGACGTAAGCGACGGCCCGCCCAAAGCGGGCCGTCTGCATTTACGGGACGCCGTGGAAGAAGTCCGCGATCCGGCCGGCAACCGCGTCATGCACGCCACGCCGATCGACGCCCGCTGCGTCGCGGAACAGGTCCGGCGACAGTTGCGTTCCGATCTTCGATCCTTCCGGTAGAAATGTGTAGTGACCTATTCCCCCCGTGATGATCTCGAGCGCGCTGCCTTCGATGTGGCTGGCAAGCCAGTCGCAGCACTCGGACGGCGGCGCCACGTCATCGGCATCGCCGCCGATGACAAAGACCGGGCGGGACATCGCTTCAAGGCTTTCGACGGCATAGCCCAGCACAGAGCGCCCCGGCGCAATGGCGATGGCGCTTCGAAACCGCGGATCGGAAAAGTCGGAGCGTCGGCGCTCCCAGGATGTGCGGAAAACCGGATTGGCCTGCAGGCTGGGCAGTTGATCGGCGAGATCGGGAAACTCCCGCGGGCCACGAACCGGGCTCTTGACCGGATTGTCCGGCTCGAACTGCGAATAGGCGACACGGGCGCCGACCAGTTGCAGCGCCGTATAGGCGCCGGCGGAAAAGCCCGCGACATGGGCGCGGTCATCGATCGTCCCGCCCAGCGACCGGCGCCATGATGGATCATCCAGCAGCGCGACAAGATCGGCGGCGCGTTCCCAGAGACAGAGGAAACCTTCGGCCCGGTAGCGCTCGCTGCCGGTATGACCATGATGATCGACGGCAAGGGCGACATAGCCCCGCTCTGCCAGCCGATACGCCAGCCAGGCCATGGCCGACGCACTCGCACCGCTGCCATGCGACAGCAGTACCAGCGGATGCGGTATGTCGGACGAGGCGACCGGCGCATCGCGCGCGACCGGTTCCTGCCTGAACCACGACGCTTGCCTCGGAACTTCGGCATTTGCGCCATTTGCTGCCGGATACCAGGCCGTCCAGGCCAGCGGCCTGATGCCGGACGCATCCCAGTTCTGCCGGGTCGCGTCGAAGCTCAGGCCTTCCCTATAGCCAACCGTCATGCCTCACCTTCGTGGACGAAGACATTCCATCGGCCGAGACTGCCGCGATCCTTTGCGATCATCCTGTCGTCAGCCCTCCAGGCCCTTCAGTACATTGGCGACATTGAGCCCGATTTCCGGCACGCCGTAGCCGCCTTCCATCAGGGTCAGCACCGGAATGCCGGTCTTGGCGATCATCTCGCCCATGCGGATATAGTCCGGCGTCTTCAGCTTGAAGAAGCTGATCGGGTCCTGCTCGAATGTATCGACACCCAGAGAGACGACAATGACTTCGGCGCCATAGGCCTTGATGCGCTCAAGCGCGTTGGCCAGTGCTGCCGACCAGACGTCGAACGGTGTGCCCGAAGGCAGCGGATAGTTGGCATTCAGCCCCTCGCCCGCCCCTTCGCCGGTCTCGTCCGCATAACCGAGAAAATAGGGGAAGGCATCGGCCGGCTCGCCATGCAGCGAGGCAAAGAAGATATCGTCGCGGCGGTAGGTGATGTCCTGCGTGCCATTGCCATGGTGAAAATCGACATCGAGGATGGCGACCTTGCGGGCACCGAGATCGAGCAGCCGCTGGGCAGCGACAGCGGCGTTGTTGATGAAACAATAACCGCCGAACAGGTCGATACCGGCATGATGGCCGGGCGGGCGGCAAAGCGAAAAGGCAAACCGGTTGCCGGCGTTCAGCCAGTCGGCACCTGACAGCGCAACATCCATCGAGGCGATCGCCGCCTCATAGGTGCCGCCGGAGATCGCGGTCTCGGCTGAATTGGCATAGTAGCCGAGCGCACCGTCGATATGGTTTGGCACACGGGCGATCTGGCTGCGCCGGCAGGGAAACGAAGTCGCGATCGCTTCGCCCTGGAAACCGGCCGCCTGCCAGCGCTCCCAGCAGGTGGCGAGGAAATCGAGATAGCCGGCGTCATGCACTTTCAGCGCCGTCTCCAGCCCGTGTTCGGAAGGCGCCTGCACATCGGTGAAACCTGCGTCCTTGACGGCTGCCAGGATCCATTCGGCCCGGAACGGTCCCTCGAAGGGCTTGACCAGCAGGCCGCCATGCAGCTCGGTCCTTGCATCGCGAAGTCTGTGTTTTTCCGAATAAAAGACGCGCATTGCTGTTCCCCGTGTGCTGGACCATCGTCCGCTTTTGGTTTTTCTCAGCCTAGCGTCAGGCGCTTCTTGTCGGCAAGGGAGGTGCGGATATTTCCGATCATCTGACCAGAAATTATAGCAAGTCTCGGCGCGAGCCGACGATCGCTCGAATTTCACCCAAGCCGACGCTGGATCACCTCGAAGACCGGATCGTGATCAAGGACGTTCTCGATCGCGATCCGGGGCGCCTCCGGGGCCGGTCTTGCGTGAAATGTCCCCGTTCTCCAACTCGAACGAGGTTCCGATGCGTTCCATTCTTGCGATAGCTGCCCTTGCCATGATCACCCTTGCACTCGCCCCCACTCTCGCACTCGCCGACGGCACGGGCTTTGCCGGCCACCCTGTCGGCGTTCAAACGCTCGCCATTGCGGCACCCGCCCGCACCAAACCGCTTGTCGTCACCGTCTGGTATCCGGCCGCATCCGGTGGTCACCGTATGGCCGTCGGCGACAATCGCATCTTCGAGGGCACCAACGTGCTGCACCATGCCAAACCGACCAAGGGCGCGTTTCCGCTCATTTTGCTATCGCACGGTTCCGGTTCTCGCGCCCTCGGCATGGCCTGGATCGCAACGGCGCTTGCCGAGGCAGGCTTTGTCGTCGCCGGTCCCGACCATCCCGGCACGACAAGCGGCGATTCCATACCCGAAGCAACACCGAAGATCTGGGAGCGAACGGCCGACCTGTCAGCCGTGCTCGACAGCATCACCACCGACAAGGCTTGGCGCAGCGTGGTCGATCCCGCCAGGGTCGGCGTGCTCGGCTTTTCGCTTGGCGGCACGGCAGCGCTGGAAATCGCCGGCGCAAGGGCAAGTCTCGACGCTTACGTTGCCTATTGCGCCAGCTATCCCGCGATGATGGACTGCCGCTGGTTCAAAGGCGGACGCGGTTTCGTCAACGACGAAGAGATCAGGGTGCCACCGCTCGACCTGCGCAGCGTGGACCGCCGGCGTTTCGAACAGTCCAATCGCGATCCGCGTTTCAAAGCGGCCGTGCTGGTCGATCCGGGCCTTGCTACCAGCTATACGCCGGACAGCCTCGCCGCGATCGACATCCCGCTTGCCTTCGTCAATCTCGGCAGCACCGGCCATATTCCCGTCGCCGTGCTGTCCGACGCGTTGGCCACCAAAATTGCCGGCGCGACCTACAGGCAGATCGAGAAGGCCGACCATTTCAGCTTCCTGCCGCTGTGCAAACCCGGTTCCGCCGCCATGCTGAAGCAGATCGGCGAACCGGATCCGATCTGCGACGAGAGCCCCGAGCGGTCGCGCACCGATATCCATGCAGAACTCGTCGATCACATCGGGAAAGCCTTCACGCGCATGCTGAACCACCACGACTGAGCAAGGAACCCGAAACTGCATGGCGACCGCTGTGTTCGCCATGTAATCAAAGCACCGCGTTCGCCACTTGACGTCTCCGATCAATGCGCCTATTTGGAAACGATCGTTTCCTATTTGATTGGCGCAGCCTATGACCGCCCCAGATACCGCCGCCCATTCTCCCGCCCGCTCCCCTGGACGCCCGCGCGAATTCGACATGAATGACGCGCTCGACGCCGCCATCCGGATTTTCTCGGAGAATGGATATCACGGCACGTCGATCAGCGAATTGAAGTCGGCCATGGGCCTGACCGCCGGCAGCATCTACAAGGCGTTTCGCGACAAGCGCGACGTGTTCATCGCCGCCTATGATCGCTACAAGCAGGTCCGCGCCGACCTGCTCGACGAGGCGCTGGCCTCGGCCTGCAACGGCCGCGAGAAGGTGTCGCGCGTGGTGGGTTTCTACGCCATGGCCGCCTGTGGCGAGACCGGCCGGCGCGGATGTCTGGCGATCGGCGCCGCCGTCGAACTCACGCTTTCCGATCCCGAGATCGCCGAACGCGTCAGCCTGCACAATGGCCGGCTCGTCGCGCGGATCGAGGCTTTCATCCATGAGGGCCAGGCCGATGGCTCGATCCGGCCCGACCTTGCGCCGGCACCCACGGCGCTTGCACTGTTTTCCTATCTGCAGGGCATTCGCA
Organism: Rhizobium sp. 18065; assembly: GCF_902706095.1. Taxonomy (GTDB): domain Bacteria; phylum Pseudomonadota; class Alphaproteobacteria; order Rhizobiales; family Rhizobiaceae; genus Allorhizobium. The sequence continues at coordinate 226,383 of NZ_CACSJP010000001.1, read as the reverse complement.
TCGCCGGCAAGACGGCCGCATTGGAAGCCCAGACGCTCGCCTCGGCCGAAGCCGTGGTCAGACTGCTCGACTGACCAACGGGCCGACGGGCCGACGGGCCGACGGGCCGATAACAAGCGCCCGCCAAATCCGTCTTGCCCCGGTCTGCCACCCTTCAGCACAATTTTTGCACCCTCCCCCGTTCGTCTTTTCCTCCCAAGGATACCTCCGATGACCCTCCAGACCGCCACTGCCAAACCGCTCGCCCCCAATGATCCATCCCGTGGCCAGCCCACTGGCCAACCCACTGGCCTCTCGGCCGGCATGACCTTCATGATGGCCGCCGCCTGTGGGCTGATTGCCGCCAATCTCTACTATGCGCAGCCGCTCGCCGGGCCGATCGCCGCCGCCATCGGCCTTCCGGTCCAAGCCACCGGACTGATCGTCACGCTGACCCAGATCGGCTACGGGATCGGGCTTTTGCTGCTGGTTCCGCTGGGAGACCTGATCGAGAACCGGCGGCTGATCGTCGGCATGATCGGCCTCGTCACGCTCGCCCTGATCGCCGCCGGGCTTTCGACCACGCCCGGGCCATTCCTGGCCGCGTCGCTGGCGATCGGGCTGGGCTCGGTCGCAGTCCAGATGATCGTGCCGTTTGCGGCCAATCTCGCGCCGGATGCGGTGCGCGGGCGCGTCGTCGGCAATGTCATGAGCGGGCTGATGCTCGGCATCATGATGGCGCGGCCGGTCGCGAGCGTGATTGCCCACCTTTTCTCGTGGCACACCGTGTTCTATCTTTCGGCCGTGGTCATGGTCGCTTTGGCCGCGCTGCTCTGGACGCGGCTGCCGCGCCGGGCACCTGCGGCAAAGCTCAGCTACCTGCAACTGATCGCCTCGATGGGCCGGCTGCTTGCCACCCAGCCGGTGCTGCAGCGCCGCGCCGCCTACCAGGCCTACCAATTCGCCGCCTTCAGCCTGTTCTGGACGGTGACGCCGCTTTATCTCGCGGGTCCTGCCTTCGGCCTGACCCAGGGCGGGATCGCGCTGTTTGCGCTCGCCGGTGTCGCGGGTGCCATCGCCTCGCCGATCGCCGGACGGCTGGCGGACCGGGGCCTCGTGCGCCCGGCCACCTCGTTCGGCCTCCTCAGCGTCGCCGCCGCCTTCCTGATCACCCATATCGCACCGGAAGGATCGAGCCTGGCGCTGGCGCTCTTGACTTTTGCCGCCATCCTGCTCGATTTCGGCGTGACCATGACGCTGGTCACCGGACAGCGGTCGATCTACGAACTCGGCGCCGACCTGCGCAGCCGCCTGAACGGGCTGTTCATGGCGATCTTCTTTACCGGCGGCGCCATCGGTTCGGCGCTCGGCGCATGGGCCTTTGCCTCCGGTGCCTGGTCGCTCGCCTCGATGATCGGCCTCGCCCTGCCGGTTCTGGCGCTGGCCGTGTTCACCACGGAGAAGCGTAAAGGATAAACGCTCTGAGGTGCTCAAACAGAAAAGGGCGACTTCCAGGTCATTGACCTTGGAAATCGCCCTTGCCCCCGGCCCCCGCCGTATTCGAACTTATTCGACCAGATTGATCTGCTGGGTTTCACCGCCGGAGCAGGTGTAGCAGCAATCGGTGCAGGTTTCGCCATTGTCCGGACCCGTGCCCCAATAGGAGGCGCGATCGCCGGAAATCCAGGCGCCGTAGCAGATCTTCTCACCCTCTTCGCAGGCCAGCGATATGCTTTTCGCCTCACCATCGTCGAGATAATAGACTTCGCCATCGCCGGGCCAGACATGATCGCGATCCTGGCTGTAGAGCTCGACCTCGACCGCATTCGGATGGTCGTTCTTCATGACGAAGGTGACATCCGCGGCCAAAGCCGGTGCCGTCACCATTGCTGCGAACGCCAGAACTGCAAGCCGCAACGAGCGACCCTTAGACAAAAGCATGTTATTGATCCCTAAACTAAATTGGTTCGGGGGACACTATCACACGGCTTGCGACTGAGAAGGGGACGGCCGCGCTCCAGGCGTGGCAATTTTTGGTACACGTTGCCCGATCTGCACTCAACCCAGCTGCTTGTAGAAGATCGTGGTGTCGCAGAGGCGGCCATCGGGAAACAGCGCATAGGCCGGCACGACGCCTGTCCTCTGCCATCCGAGCTTCTCATAGATCTTTTCCGCCGGCTCGCCGGTTGCCGTGTCGAGCACGAGCAGGGTGCGTCCGGCCTCCGCGGCACCTCGCTCTGCGGCCGCCATCAGCAGCCGCGCCAGACCCAGACCACGCGCGCTTCGGTGCACCAGCAGCTTCATCAGGTCGGCGCGGTGCGGCTGGTTCGGCTTGCTGGCAAAGCCGATCTGCACGGTGCCACGGACCCTGCCGCCTACTTCGGCCACATAGAGCAGCACCTCGCCGCGGCCGACGGCTGTCGCAACGCCCTGCCAGAACGGCACACCATCGGACGGCGCAAATGGCGACATGAAGCCGACCGATGCGCCACCGTCGATGCAATCGGCCAGCACCTCGCAGAGATCGGGCAAGACCCGCAGCGTTTCGGTTTCGTCGAGCAGACGGATGGCGGTCATGGTATTTTCCTGATGCTGGCGTTGATGGGGAACGGACGACTAGGAGCCCAGATTGACGACCACCGCATAACGGGCCGCGACCAGGCCCGGATTGCGGTAGCCGTGCACGTCGGCGACATTCATGAACAGGCAATCGCCGGCCGACAGATGATGGACCTCCTTGCCAACGGTCATGACGATCTCGCCTTCGAAGACCCAGACATGCTGGGTCTGGCTGCGGCTGGACAGCTTGCCTGGAAAGCGAACCTCGGCGCCGGCCGGAAACTCGACCTCGATGATATCGACGGCACTGCCCGTACCCGTAGAACCGGTAGCCCGGGGCGACACCGCGCGGCGCAGATAGCCGCTGTCGGGATCGCGCCAGAGCGGCTGGTCTGCCCGGCGCGCCAACGGGCTGGCCTGTCTGGCTTCGTTGTCGAAGAAGACCGACAGCGAGACACCGAGCGCCGAGCACAGCCTCGCCAGCAAGGCCGCTGTCGGGCTCGCTTCGGCGCGCTCGACACGCGAGATCATCGCGCGGCTGACACCGGACAACTCGGCCAGTGCATCAAGGGTGAGCCCGCGTTCCGCCCGCAACGATTTGAGCCGCTCGGCCACTGTCTGTTCAAACTGCTCGCTGCATGATTCCATTATAAGAGAATAATCGTACTCTTATCATGGAGTCAATCCGGCGGGTTATGGCTGGCGGGCTGTCGGCAAAAGAAATCAACGGATGGGCAAGGATTGCGGAACAAAAGCCATGCATCGCGCTTTGTTCGCAAAGTGACACGACCACACAAAACCATCACTCGTCACCATCCTCAGGAGGAACCCCGATGATTTCCGCTGACCAGATCCGTGAACATATGGAAGTGATTGCCGTCGATGGCTCGCATGTCGGCAACGTCGATCATCTTGAAGGCCAGAGCCGCATCAAGCTGACAAGGTCCGGTGCGCCGGACGGCAAGCATCACCTGATCCCGCTCGACTGGGTCGATCATATCGACAAGCATGTACATCTGTCGAAAAGCATCACCGACGTGCACAGCCAGTGGACCTCGATGAACTAACGAGGCGCCGGCTCCGGCGGCATTGCCCGCAGGAATGGCGTACAATTTTCGCGAAGCCGCAGCAGCAATGCCGCGGCTTCGTTCGTTTCATTGCAAACGCTTCGTTGGCAGAAAACCGCTTTGCGATTCGCCTGCGCAGCACGCGCCGTCGATCTGCAATGTGAACGGGCAAGCCCGTGCCCGGCCATTTTGGCGGTGCAGGCTGGTGAAAAGTCGCATGCGACGACCCGCGCTTGCGCAAGAAAGCCACCGTTTCTGGCGATTTTAGTTAAATTCCTGCTATGCGCTGAAACGGCCCGCTGCTATATGCGCAAGCCATGAGCACAGATAACCGTACGCCCCTCGACCATATCCGCAATTTCTCGATCGTGGCCCATATCGACCACGGCAAGTCGACGCTGGCTGACCGTCTGATCCAGACGACCGGCGGCCTTGCCGAGCGCGACATGTCCGAGCAGGTGCTGGATTCGATGGATATCGAACGCGAGCGCGGCATCACCATCAAGGCCCAGACGGTGCGTCTGCACTACAAGGCCAACAATGGCGAGACCTATATCCTCAACCTGATCGACACGCCCGGCCATGTCGACTTCGCCTATGAAGTGTCGCGGTCGCTCTCGGCCTGCGAAGGTTCGCTGCTGGTCGTCGACGCCTCCCAGGGCGTCGAAGCCCAGACGCTCGCCAATGTCTATCAGGCGATCGACAACAACCACGAGATCATCACGGTCTTGAACAAGGTCGACCTGCCGGCCGCCGAACCCGACCGCATTCGCGAGCAGATCGAGGAAGTCATCGGCATCGACGCAAGCCAAGCCGTGCTGATTTCGGCCAAGACCGGTTTCGGCATTCCCGATGTGCTGGAAGCGATCGTGCACCAATTGCCGGCGCCGAAGAGCGAGATGGGCGACAAAGGCCCGCTGAAGGCGCTTCTGGTCGATAGCTGGTATGACACCTATCTCGGCGTCATGGTTCTGGTGCGCATTCTCGACGGCGTGCTGACCAAGGGCCAGACGATCCGGATGATGGGCACAGATGCCAAATACCAGGTCGAGCGCGTCGGCGTGCTGACCCCGAAGATGCTCGCCGTCGATAGCCTCGGCCCCGGCGAGATCGGCTTCTTCACCGGCTCGATCAAGGAAGTGGCCGACACGCGCGTCGGCGATACGATTACCGAAGACAAGAAGCCGACGGCAAAAGCGCTGCCGGGCTTCAAGCCGGCCCAGCCGGTTGTGTTCTGCGGCCTGTTCCCGGTCGATGCGGCCGATTTCGAAGACCTGCGCGCTGCGATGGGCAAGCTTCGCCTCAACGACGCCTCCTTCTCGTTCGAAATGGAATCGTCCGCCGCCCTCGGCTTCGGTTTCCGCTGCGGCTTCCTCGGCCTGCTGCATCTCGAAATCATCCAGGAGCGCCTCGAGCGCGAGTTCAACCTCGACCTGATCGCGACGGCGCCTTCGGTGGTCTACAAGCTGTTCATGACCGACGGCACCGAGCGCGAACTGCATAACCCGGCCGACATGCCGGACGTGGTGCGCATCTCGGAAATCCACGAGCCGTGGATCAAGGCAACCATCCTGACGCCGGACGATTATCTCGGCGGCATCCTCAAGCTCTGCCAGGACCGCCGCGGCATCCAGACGGAACTCACTTATGTCGGCAAGCGCGCCATGCTCACCTATGAGCTGCCGCTCAACGAAGTGGTGTTCGATTTCTACGACCGCCTGAAGTCGATCTCCAAGGGTTATGCCTCGTTCGACTACCATCTCGACGCTTATCGCGAGGGCAACCTCGTCAAGATGTCGATCATGGTCAATGGCGAGCCGGTCGATGCACTGTCGATGCTGGTCCACCGTTCGGCTGCCGAAAAGCGCGGCCGCGATATGTGCGAGAAGCTGAAAGACCTGATCCCGCGCCACATGTTCAAGATCCCGATCCAGGCCGCCATCGGCGGCAACGTGATCGCCCGCGAAACGATCTCGGCCATGCGCAAGGACGTCACCGCCAAGTGCTACGGCGGCGACGCATCCCGCAAGCGCAAGCTGCTCGACAAGCAGAAGGCCGGCAAGAAGCGCATGCGCCAGTTCGGCAAGGTGGATATTCCGCAGGAAGCGTTCATCGCCGCGCTGAAGATGAGTGACGAGTGACGAGTGACGAGTGAAGTCATCAGCATTACCGTTGGCATAGCGTACAGCCAACGGGCGAAAGACTGACACGTGCACCAAGGGCGGCCCGCCGCCCTCGGCTCCCGCTTCCGGTTCCGCCATGCTTGCGTTACACTGCCTCGCCTTCACCGGAGAACCGTGCATGTCGACGCAGGCCCGCAGACCCACCGAACTGCCCCTGGATGAGACGCTTGTCGCGGAAGCCCATGAACTCGGGCTCGACGTGACGCGTGCTGCCGAAGCCGGCATCGCACATGCTGTGAAGGCGGAAAAAGAGCGGCGTTGGAAAATCGAGAACGCGGACGCAATTCAGGCGGACAATGAATATGTCGCCAAGCATGGCCTGCCGCTGGCAAAGTACCGGGTCTGGTAGAACATGGCACGATTTTGGGTCTATCGCCTAAAATCCGAAGACCAGTTGGTTGTCGATCTTCAGTCCGATTTTTTGCAGGATCTCCCATCCCGGGTCGTTGCCCCACTCCACCCAATTGAACAGGTGTCTTGGACAATCGCGCCGCTCACACCTCGCTTCGTGATAGGTGACCGCACCTATGTTTTGGCCACGCATCGTCTTTCTGCACTTCCTCTCTCCGCACTCGGCCCCGCCATCGCCGACCTGTCGCCTAGGGCGGACGAAATCACGGCCGCCACGGACTTCCTGTTCCAGGGATTCTGAGGCTTCATCTGCAACCCTTCCCCCCGCTTGCAGCCCCTCCAAATCCTCGTTATTTAGTTGTGCAGGCAATTCGAATAAACCGCGACGCGATCGCTTCCAAGGGGGAATAGCCAATGCACAAGTTCAAGATCGTCAAGACCGAGAAGGGCGAATACCGCGTCCAGTTCGTCTACAATGCCGAAGTGATGGTGTGGTCGGAGAACTATGCCTCGAAGGCAAGCGCGAAGAATTGCGTCGAGTCGATCAAGAAAAATGCACCGGCAGCCGCGATCGTCGACCTGACCAAGCAGGAGACCGGCAGCGGCTATCGCTTCGAGATCGACGAAGCGAAGAACGGCGAGACCTTCCTGCGCTTCCGTGCCGCCAATGGCGAGATCATGGTGCGCTCGGAAACCTACAAGGCGAAGGCCAGCGCCAGGAACTGCGCCACCTCGGTGCAGAAGAATGCGCCCGAGGCCGAGGTCGTCGAAGAGGGCTAACCTGCCGTTCGTCGCAAACCCTCACCGGCCGCCATCTCCAGCAACCAATCCTGCAACAGCCGCATGCCGGCGGTTAGCTGGCGTGATTTCAGCCGCGTCAGCCAGTAGCTGCCCATGCCCGTCTCGATGGCAAACGGCTGTACGAGCTGACCCGACGTCAGCAGCCGCTGGAACATCAGCGGTGGCGCCAGCGCCACGCCTGCCCCCTGCTGGGCGGCCTCGATCATCGCCAGCGAGGTATCGAAGACCATGCCCTTCATCGGCGCCGAGGCCTCGACCCCGGCTGTCGCAAACCACGACGCCCATTCCGATGCGCGGTAGGAACGCAGCAGCGTCTCGCCGAGCAGGTCCTCCGGCGCCTTCAGCCGGACGGCGATCTGCGGCAGGCAGAGCGGCGACAGGGGCGCCTCTAACAGCTGCTCTGCCTCCGTGCTGTGCCAGGCGCCATTGCCGAAGCGGATGGCGAAATCCAGGCCCTCGGCGGCCATGTCGACGCGATTGTTGTTGGTCGAGAGCCTGAGTTCGACAAACGGACATCGGCGGGCGAAATCCGCCATTCTCGGCAGCAGCCAGCCGACGGCAAAGGTGCCGACGGCGCCGACCTTGACCACTTCGCTCAGATGGCCGTCGTCGAAACGGTCGAGCGTGCCGGCGATGCGGTCGAAGCTTTCGCGCAGCACCGGCAGCAGCGCCTCGCCCTCTTCGGTGATCATCAGTCCGCGCGGCAGGCGCTTGAACAGGGCAACACCCAGCCGGTCCTCGAGCTGCTTGACCTGCTGGCTGACGGCTGCCTGGGTGACGCAGAGCTCGATCGCGGCGCGGGTAAACGACAGATGCCGGGCCGAGGCCTCGAAGGCGCGCAGCGCGTTGAGCGGAAGATAGGGTCGAACCATGAATGCCCCAGGTTTTCTAATGCAAGATACCAGATAAGGTCGCTTGCGGTGCAATTGCGATAAATTTAGCGATGGGGGCAAGCCAATCGCAAGCCGGAGCGCGAAACTCCCCTGGCCGGCGAAACTGCAAACTGCATCTCCAGCATGCCCAAGGAGCCTCCATGCCCACCTCATCCTCATCCTCATCCTCATCCTCCGCCCCCATCTCCCGCCGCCACTTCACCCGGCTTGCCGGCCTTGTCATCGGCGCGTCCCTTGCCGCGCCGCGCCTGTCGCTTGCGGCCGGCAATGGCGACGGCCAGTTCGCCCAAGCGCTCGAGGCGATCGAGGCGCGCATTCAGGCGCGGCTCGGCGCCTTCGTGCTCGACACCGAAACCGGGATGACGCTCGGCTACCGCGCCGACGAGCGCTTTCCGATGTGCAGCACCTTCAAGGCGATCGCCGCCGCTGCTGTGCTTTCGCGTGTCGATGCCGGCAGGGAGGATCTGTCGCGCCGGCTGCACTGGAAGAAGGCCGACCTGATCGCCCATTCACCGGTCACGGAAAAACACGTCAAGGCTGGCTTGACGCTCGCCGAGCTCTGCCATGCGGCAACCACGGTCAGCGACAACACGGCCGCCAACCTGCTGCTGGAGGCGATCGGCGGTCCGGCAGGCTTTACCGCCTTCGTGCGCTCGCTGGGTGACCCCGTCACCCGCATCGACCGGATGGAACCGGCGCTCAACAGCGCAAAACCGGGCGACAAGCGCGACACGACAAGCCCCGCAGCGATGGCCGCCCTCCTGAAAGCGCTGGTGCTCGACGATGCGCTGTCGCCGACATCGCGCGATCAACTCGGCCAGTGGATGATCGCCAATACCACCGGCGGTTTGAAGCTGCGCGCCGGCCTGCCGCGCGGTTTCACCATCGGCGACCGCACCGGTGCCGGGGCGAATGGCACGAACAATGTGATTGCCGTGATCTGGCCGCCGGAGCGCAAGCCGCTGGTGGCAACCGTGTTCATCACCGAAACCAAGACGCCGCGCCCGGAAACGGATCCGGCCATGGCCGAAATCGGCCGGCTGTTGACCCGCATCCTCGAAATCTGACCGCACAGCCGCAGCCGTCCCCGCTCTGGCGAGGGCTGCGGCTTTCCATTGCCGTCCGTTCACCACAAAAGCGATCAGCCAGACTTGGTCAGCCGGACTTAATCAGCCAGACTTGGTCAGCAATTGATAGAGAGCGATCGGGTTGGTCGAGAGATAGCGCACCAGCAGCCGGCGCGGCTCGCGAAACAGGCGATAGAGCCATTCGAGCCCGGCCTTCTGCATCCATTCCGGCGCACGCGGCAATTTGCCGGCGAGGAAATCGAACAGGCCGCCGGAGGTCTTGATGACGCCGACGCCACGCAGCCGGTCGAGATTGCGCGCGACAAACTGCTGTTCATAAGGCACGCCCATGCCGATCCACAGGATGTCCGGCTTCAGCCGGGCGATCTCGGCGACCACCGCCTCTTCCCGGTCTGCCAGATAACCGTTCGATGACCCGGCAAAGATCAGGTCCGGATAGGTCGCGCGCATCTGCGCCACCGCGCGCCGGTTGCTGTCTTCGGTTGCGCCGAGAAAGTAGAAGCTGACGCCCGCCCGCTCGGCCAGCGCTGCCACCGCATGGACCAGATCGGTGGTCGCCACCCGTTCGGGCAGCGGCGTGCGGCAGAGCATGCGCGACAACAGCACCATCGGCATGCCATCGGCATGGATCTGCCCTGCCTTCAGCAGGATGTCTCTGAACCCATCGTCCTTCGCCGCCAGCGCGATCACCTGACCATTGGCCGAGGTCGAGTAGAACGGCAGGCCGTCCCTGTTGCGCGCGTCAAGCGCCATGCGAATGAACGCATGGGCGGATGTGTGCATGTCGATCAAGGCAATGGGGAGACCGCCGAGCCGGACGGTGTTTGCACCATCGTCCGTCGGGCGATCTGTCAGGTCTGCATTGTGCATACGAAAGGGACGTCCAGTTGGTCGTTTGGTCCTGCAAGTTACTACCGCTATGTTAACGGTTCGCTACGAAGTGACCGCCGCAGGACAACCGCAGAGCAACGACCTTCATGGCTGCGCGCCATCCTCGACCACAGCGACGATCTCCGACCACAGTCTTTGCAGTTCCGGGCCTGCCTCTATCCGTGGAGCGGGTGCGTGCCAGGCTTCGAGCACCGCGTCCGCCATGGCCTGCGCATCGGCATCGGTCGCGACGAGGTGGATCGCCTTGTGCTCGATCAGCCGGCGAAACAGGCCATGATGGGCAAGTGCTGCGCCGCGGCGCGGCGCGTTCACGATCACCGGCCTGCCGGAAAGGCCGGCCGCCAGCACACTGCCGCGACGTGCGGTCAATCCCTCGGGAAACAGATAGCAGAACACGTCAACCTGCTCGAAAATCGCAAAGAGTTCGGCATCGGTCGCGACATAGCCTGTGACCGTGACCCGCTCACGGATGCCAAGGCGGCTCGCAAGCTCGAAGAAATCGCGCTCGATATTGTCCATGCCCTTGATGAAGGATCCAACAAAGACAATGCCGACATCATGGCCGCGCGCAAGCAGGTCTGCTGCGATGGCCAGGACTTCGGTCGACTGCTTTTTCGGGTAGATCGAGCCGAACTGGCCGATGATCAGGCGGCCGGCCTGTTTCTGCGCTTCCAGCGCCCGCGATCGCGATCCGGGCTGCAATGTGGCCGGTGGCACGAGATTGGGCGGCACAGGCACGATGGCGCGACGCTTCGTCGTGACTTTAGACACCGGGCTTACGGCAAACTCGTCTGCAATTTCCGGCGCCGAAAAACAGACGCGGCTGGCCAGCAGCATGACCGGCATCAGCACCAGACGGCGCTTCCAGTCCAGTGCCTGCCATTCATGCAGCACGACGACAAGTTTGCGGCGCATGAGCCAGGCGACCAGCGCCGCAAGCGTTGGCTCGACAAGCTTCGTCTTCCAGCCGACGACCGGAAAGTTGAAGATCGCCGCATCGACGCCGGACAGGGCCTTTGCCAAGGATAGCAGGTTGAAATCGAGCCTATGTCTGCGCGCGCGCGCTCCCAGCCGGTCGGCCAGCAGACCGGCAAAACTCTCGACGCCGCAGGTCTGCACCGCATCGGATACAAAAACGAGGTAGTTCTTTTCTGCCATGTCGATCAGTCCAATTCCTGGCCCATGGTTTGACCGATGTACTTGCATGCACATGTCGCGGGTCGAAACCGCCAGGCAAGCCGCGGTACGGTGAGCAAAATCGGCCTTTAATCTAAAAATTGCATGAAGCACCGCATCGATGCAGTTCGTCGCTGATCCTGAGCCACCGGTATTGCACAAGAGGCCGTTAAGCTATTCTAGAAAAATGCATCCTAGATTTGCCCGGGCATGCCGGACAGCCGGCACCGCGGCGACGAGGGAAGAGACATGACCACATCCATTTCGCTGGTTACGCCAAGCTATAGCGGCGATTTCGACTGCTGCCAGCTGCTGTGCGAATCGATCGATCGTCATGTCTCCGGGTACGACATGCATTACATCGTCGTCGGCGATGAAGACGCGGACCTTTTTTCAGCACTTGCCGGGCCGAAGCGCCGTGTGGTCCCGTCCTCGAGCCTGCTGCCGAAATTCTGGGCCTTGCCGAAATGGCGCGGCCGGCGCTACTGGTGGTCGCCCGCCATCCATCTGCCGGTCTATGGCTGGCACCTGCAGCAATTGCGCAAGATTGCCATGACGCTCGCCCAGTCGAGCGAACGGGTGATGTGCGTCGATTCCGACAACGTCTTCTGCCGTCCCCTCGATCTGGCGGAGATTGCCGCGACGGCAAGGCTGCCACATTATGTCGAGCCCGGCGAGATCAATCCCTCCCGTCCCAACCACGTGCGCTGGTGGCAGAACGCCCATAGCGTTCTCGGCCTGCCGGATCCGATCCTGCCCGGTGACGACTTCATCGGCCCGATGACGCTCTGGGAGCGCGAAACCGTGAAGGTCATGACAAGCCGCATCGAAGCGGTTTCCGGCCTGCCGTGGTGGCAGGCACTGGCACGCCAGCGGCATTTCTCCGAATATCTGGTCTATGGCGCGGCAGTCGCCAGCGATCCGACGCTTGCCGCCCGGCACGAGCGGGTCTCGGAAAGCCGTTGCGTCACCTATTGGGTAGGGCCGCCGCTCGATCGCGCCGGTCTTCAAGCGCTGATCGACAGCCTGTTGCCGCACCAATGCGCCATCACCATCCAGTCGCACACGCATACGCCGATCGAGATCATCCGTGAGGTCGCCATCGGCAAAGCCTGAGGCTGCCCTGGCCCCGTCAGCCCCTATCCTGTCAGCCCCCTGTTCTGTCAGCCCTTGTAGGGCTTGGGCAGGAAACCCAGGCTTGCCACTGTCCGGCCGAGCGACACCAGCAGGGGATGGCTTGCCGGCAGCAAGTGGCGGGTCTGCCCCAACAGCAGCAGCGACCGCCCAAGCCCGAGGAAAAGGCTCGCCGCATTCTTGGCAACAGGCTTGAGCGCGGATCGGCTGTGGATTCGGTCGATGACATAGTTGATGCTGCCGGTGCGGATCGACCTCTTCATCAGGAAGCGGGCCGAGACCCGTTCCTCGGCAACAAATTCGTGGATCAGCGCCTCGGCGCACCACCAGGTCCTGAAGCCTGCTTTGCGGCAGCGGGTGAAGAATTCCATGTCGCCGCCGCCGAGAAAATTGAAGCGCACGTCGAACAGGGGCGATTCGAGCCCCTCGAACACCCGGCGGCGGATCAGGCAATTGCCCGAGCCATGGATCTGGTCGATCTCGCGGCTTTCTCCTTCGATCGAGCCGAACAGCGGATGCCGCATGACGGCTGCGGTCGCCGGCACCTCGAACTCCCGATCGACCGGACCTCCGACGACATCGGCATTCTCGCGCATCGCCGTTCCAACGATCGCCGCCAGCCAGCCAGGCATGGCCATTTCGTCATCGTCGATCATCAGCAGGAACTCGGCCTTGGGAAAGGCCTGCATCGCTTCGGCAAAGGCACGGTTGATCGCGTGGCAATTGCCCTGCTTACCCTCGGTGAACACCGCATAAGGAACGTTTGCCGGGCCCAGCATTTCTTCGGCGCAGACTGCGCCGACCGGATTGGCGGCATCATTGTCGACAACAATGATGGCGAAGAGGAAATCGGTTTCCTGCGCGATGACGGACGCGAGCGTGCGCGCCAGCCAGGCTGGCCGACGAAAGGTCGGGATACAGACGACCGCCTGGATCGAACCCGCATCCTGCATTGGCATTTCCGAAGCTCTTGTCACCGGCGACTGCAATCTGGCTGATTTCAGCCTCTCTGATCCTGCGGCGGAACCTACAAACTGCAGGTAAGCATGACGTTAACGCGCATTCGCCAGACGCTGTGCCACACGCTGGGGCCTCGGCCAGTTCGGGCGCGCGGGCCGGACTTTTGCCGCGACACCCGGTTTTGCCTCGACAAGGCTGGCATAGGCCTGGAACCTCAACCCGAAGACCGAGATCAGCATGGTGAACCAGAGCGGTCCGGTATTGCCGAAAAACGGGCTCTCCAGGCAGGCAAAAAACAGCGAAAACATCCAGATGCGGATGAACAGCCGCGTCAGCGCCACGTCCTTGCCGCTCTTCAGGGCCCGGCCGGCATCGCGAATGGGCAGGAGTACAAGCCAGACCACCACCAGAACCAGCATCGGAACGCCGCCATTGATCAGCTGCTCGACATAGCCATTGTGCGAATTGGCGGCTGTTACCGCCCATGAACTGATGGCCTCGCCGCGCGAGAACAGGGCTTCCGTCTGCCAGAACGACTGGAAGCCATAGCCGAAGAACGGCCGGTCGGCGATTGCCGACAGTGCCAGTTCCCAGATCGAGCTGCGGTCGGTGAAGGTCGGATCGACGCCGAGCGAAATCAGGAAGCCGCTGACCGCCGGAGAAACGGCGGCCGACATCAGGATGGTGTTGACGATCAAAAGGCCGACAATCGGGATCAGCCAGCGCGAGGCCCGCACATGCTCGAACACCCAGGCCAGCACCAGAACCGCCGGCAACATGCCAGCGGACGTCTTGCCGCCGGACTTCAACACGAAGAAGCCTGCCGCGGCAACGATCGCCAGGCCGATGACGGTGGAGCGCACCTGGCGCAGGTAGAGGCCGAAAAACACCGCAAAGACCATCGCCCCGGCCGCAACGTTCTTATGGCCGAAATGACCGCGCCAGTCGCCGGCCAGCAATTGCTCCAGCGCATCGGTCGGTTGGTGGATCGCCCGCTGCGGCAGGGCAAGGACGCCGAAATAGGACAGGCAGATCACCGCGACCATGATACCGCAGACCAGCTTGCCGAACTGCTGTTCATTGCGCGGCAACAGCAGCACGGCGCTGCTGCACAGACAGACCAGGACGGCAAAGACGATGCGGCGGAAGGCCGTGGCCGGATCATCGGACAGAAGACCGGTGAAGCAGACCCAGAGCAGAAGCACCGCCAGCAGACCATGCGGCCTGAGCAGCATGCCGGCCGATCGATAGCGAAACATCGTCACCAGAACGATGCCGGACAGGCTGACGACGATCAACTGGTTGATGAGGTTCGAGCTCTTGCCATAGGCGGTCAGCAAAGCTGCGGCATTCGGGTCCGGAAAGGGCGCGAGACCGATCCAGAAATAGCAGAAAATGGTCAAAAAGAGCAGGCTGGAGAACAGGCCGTTCTTCGCGCCCGCTTCGTTCTGACGCCCGTCAGGCATAGGCTTCGTCCCCGAATTCGCTCAGATAGCGATAGTCGCGCCACAGGCCGAGCGCCACGGCGACGAAAAGGCCGAGGAACAGGCCGATCATGCCGCCGGCCGCGGCCAGCAGGTAGCCTCTGGGCGGGAAGCTGCGATTGGCAGGGGCGACTGCCGGCGTGACGATGCGGACATTGGTGGCATCGATCTGCTGGCGCTGGGCGGCTTCGCCGGCACGTGCCATGAAGGCTTCGTAGACGGCGGCCTTGGCACGGGCCTCGCGCTCGAGTTCGCGCAGCTGGATCTGCGAGGCGCTGTCGTCGAAAACCGAGGTTGCCATCTGGTTGGCTTGCGAACTCAGCTGTTTCAACGCTGTGCGCGCCTGATCGAGTTCGGTCTTGGCGGCCTGAACGATGCGGCCGGTCTCGGCGTTGATCTGGTCTTCGAGGGCCTTCACCTGCGGCGTCAGCGTCAGGATCACCGGATGATTGGGGCCAAGCACCGCCGACTGCGAGGTCATGCGCTGCTTCAGCGTCGAATACTGGGTACGCAGCATGGTCATCGTTTCCGACTGCAGGCTTGCGGCATTCATCTGGTTGCGCGGATCGGTGGCGACCAGCTCGTTGTAGCGGGTTTCGGCCTGGATCAGCCGCGCCCGCGCCTCGATCAGCTGGGTATTGGTCTGCTGCGACATCAGCGTGCTCGTCAGTTCGCCCGACACCGACTGCAGGCCGCGCTCGCGCTTGAACTGCTCAACATTCGATTCCGCCTTGGTCACCTCGACCTTCAGGTCATCGAGGCGCGCGATCAGCGCGCTTGCCGCCCTGCCCGCTCCTTCGGATTCCGCCTTGGCCAGTTCTTCCTGGAAGCTGGTGACGACGGCATTGGTGATATCGACCGACTTGGTCGGATTGTTCGACCAGACCGCGACATTGACGATGAAGGACCGTTCGTCACGGCGTGCGACAACGCGCTTGGCGAGCGTCGTCAGGGCGTCATTGGCCGGATCCTTCGATGACGCGCCGGCAAATTCCGGATCGTCATAGAGTTTCAGGTCCTTGACCACACGGCCGAGCACATTGCCCGAGGTGATGACGCGCAGCTTGCTGTCGACGTCGAGCAGCTTGGTGTCACGCTGCATGTTTTCGGAAAAGATGTCGTTGCTGACCACTCTCAGATTGGCCGGATCGAGCAGGATGTCGATGCCGGCGATAAAGCGCGGCTTGACGAAAATCGTCACGCTATAGCCGCCGACAGCGCCGAGTATCGCCAGCGCCACGATCCAGATCGCACCACCGCGCAACCAGTTCAGGACGCGGAAGAGATCGATCTGGAACAGCTGCTGGAGCCTTGAATAGGTTTCCGCATCGCTATT
Organism: Rhizobium sp. 18065; assembly: GCF_902706095.1. GTDB lineage: Bacteria > Pseudomonadota > Alphaproteobacteria > Rhizobiales > Rhizobiaceae > Allorhizobium. The sequence continues at coordinate 210,481 of NZ_CACSJP010000001.1, read as the reverse complement.
CGCATCGCTTCTCGCAACCCTGGCGCCGTCCTGTTCGAAAGCGGGAACAACCGTTTCAGTTTCATCCATATGCGAAGCCGGCACATGCGAAGCCGGCACATGCACAGACTCGGGCACAGGCTCGGGCAGCGCATCGGCCCGATGATGCACTCTGTCGATCCAGCCGCGTGTACTGACCACGGGCTTCTTCAGTCGAGAGTTGGCTTCATACATGGTGGTCGGGACCCAGTCACTATCGGCTTTGCGCGCGCAATCATGGTTAACAAACCCTGTTTTCATTAAGTATCCATTAATGCCGTTTCCGAATGATGCGTGCGCCTGCGTCACTCCTGATATAAAAGACACGCGATTGCGTCGTCTTGTGACACGCGCCACTGACCATGTTCCATTTTGGGCGTAGCCGAGGGAAGCACCGTGATGCGCAGGCGAGAGTTCGTGGTCGGCGCCCTGGGGGCCAGCCTTGCGGCATCCAGCATGCCGTTTGGTGCGCTTGACGGCGGCACGGCCAGCGCCAGCCAGCTCGGAACCGCCATCCCCTTTGGCGCCGCCGTGCGCGTCGACTATCTCGCCGACCAGTTCGACTACAAGACCGCCATCCTCGAGCACTGCCAGATCGTTGTCGGCGAAGGCGGGTTGAAATGGATCGACCTGCGTCCGACACGCGACGATTTCGTCTTCGACCAGCCCGATCGCCTGATCGCATTCGCCGAAGCCAATGGCATGAAGATGCGTGGCCATACCCTCGCCTGGTACGGCGCCATGCCGGACTGGACCCAGCAGATCGCCAGCGAAGCCGAGGCGGAAGGTGAACTTGTCCGCCACATCGAGACCGTGGTCGGCCGCTACAAGGGCCGGATCCCGAGCTGGGACGTGATCAACGAGGCGATCGCCGACCATCCGACCGCCGACGCGCCGTATCGTGATTCGATCTGGCAGCAACGCCTCGGCAAACGCTTCGTCGAGCTTTCGCTGCGCACGGCAGCAGCTGTGGACCCAAATGCACAGCTGGTGATCAACGACTACGCCATCGAAAACCCGACCGACCAGTGCCGGGCCAAGCGCGAAGCGCTTCTGACCATGCTGCGCGACCTGAAAGACCGCGACGTGCCGCTGCATGCCGTCGGCATCCAGGGCCATCTGCTCGGCGATCAGGAGATCGACAAAGACGGACTGTCGCGCTTTGTCGAAGAGGTTTCGGCGATGGACCTCGAGGTGCTGGTCACCGAACTCGACGTGATCGACAACAAACTGCCCGCCTCGACCTATGACCGCGACCAGATCGCGGCGGCCACCGCACGGGATTTCCTCAGCGCCATCTGCGACGTCAAGCGTCCGGGCGCCATTCTCACCTGGGGCATCACCGATCGTTATACCTGGGTGCCGATCTGGTTCAGCCGTGATGACGGCAAGCCGAACCGGCCACTGCCGCTCGACGTCAACTATCGTCCGAAAGCCCTGATGCAGGTGATCGAAGACTTCACGCGTGTGCCTGCCTGATGCTCCGTCAAATTTCGTCCTACATGATCGCCAATGTCGTCACCGTCCTGATCGGCGGTGCCTCGGTCGTTTTGTTCACCCACATCCTCAGCCCGCATGAATACGGCATCTATGTGCTGGGCATCAGCGTCGCCGGCCTGATCTCGACGCTTCTGTTCGGCTGGATCAAGACATCGGTCCTGCGCTTCACCTCCGAAGAGGGTGGTGCGGATGTGCGCATGTCGGCGCTGATTGCCTATGGCGTCATCGTGCTGGCAATCCCGTTGATGGTGATCGCCGCCCTCTTCCTGCCCGATGGCTCGGCGCAATATGTGGTGCCGGCGATCTTCGTCGCCTATACCGTCGGCCTGTTCGAATTCGTGCTGGAAATCTTCCGGGCGCGCCAGGAAACCGGATCCTACATGCGCTCGACGATCCTGCGCGCGGCGCTCGGGATCACGCTGTCCTGCATTCTGGTCATGGTGTTCGACCTCGGCGGCCAGGGCCTGCTGATCAGTGTCGCCGGCTCCTACCTGGTCACCATCCTGGTCTATGCGCCCAAGGTCTGGCGCCGCCCTCTGCATGGTTTCGACCGTGGCATTCTCACCGAAATGCTGCGCTTCGGCCTGCCGATGACCGTATCCGGCGGCATCTTCATGCTGCACACGATCATCGACCGGCTGATCATCGTCTCCTTCCTTGGCGAAAATGCCGCCGGCAATTATGGCGCGGCCGCCGATCTGGTCCGCCAGATCATCCTGTTTCCCGGCGTGGCAATCGGCTCGGCCATCGTGCCGATCGCCATCCGCCTGTTGTCCCAGGACGGACCTGCGGCCACCAACCGGCATCTGCTGCACAGCCTGGAACTGCTGCTGGCCATCCTTATTCCCGCCTGTGTCGGCATGGCGCTGACGGCCGCCAATTTTTCCGGCCTGATCCTCGGCCCGGAATTCGAGGTGGCGGCATCGCAGCTGATACCGGTCATTGTGTTCGCCTGGCTGTTCCGCTCGATCTCCTACCAGTTCATCCATGTCAGCTTCCAGCTCGCCAAGACGGCCCGGCTGGTGTCGATCCAGGGCACGGTCATCCTGACGATCAATGTCATCGGCATGTTCGTGCTGGTGCCGCGCATGGGGCTGATGGGTGCCGCATGGTCGCTGCTGTTTTCCGAGATCTGCGGCGTGATCGTCGGCTATTTCCTGTCGTTCAAGGCGCATCCGCTACCGCTCGAAATCTGGCCGACCGTGAAGATCTGCATCGCGACGGTGATCATGGCCGTGCCGACATGGTTCGTCGAAGGCTTTTTCACCAACAAGGGTCTGATCGACCTGCTCGTGCCGGTGCTGACGGGTGCCGTCACCTACACGGTTGCAGCACTCTGCCTCGATGTCGCCGGTATCCGCCGCATGCTGAGGGACCGCTTTTCCGGAACAGCTCGGCTGCCCGTCTAAGCCGGGCACGCAAGTGCCGCTCCGCGCGAAAAACGGCTGATAAATCCTGGCGATACAAGGTCTGTTAAGGTCTTGGGCATTTAATCGCTGCGGAAAAATGGACACGTCTCGCTGGCGTGTCCGCAAGAGGAAGAAAGCGTGGACGGAGCTGGAAACACATCCGTGCGGCGGGGGAAAAACGGCATGTCTGCCGCGCAACCCACCGTGTTCGGATCGCATGTCGGCCTGTTCTCTGCGCCAGACGACGGTCTCGGCGGCCGCGATCTGGCCGTGCTTTTTCTCAGCCCCTGGGGCATCGAGGAAATGTGTACCCGCAAATTCTACCGGATCCTTGCCGAACGGTTCGCAGCACTCGGGGTTGCCAGCCTGCGCTTCGACTATCCCGGCGCGGCCAATGCATTCGACGCGCCGGACGGCGGCGCAGGTCCGTCAAATTCAGGTATGGCCGATTCAGGTCTCCCCGATTCAAGTCTCCCTGCGACAGGTCTCCTCGAGTCCGGTCTGGCCAGCTGGATCACGACCATCCGTGCGGCCATTGACGAACTCAAGGCCCTGTCCGGTGCCCGCAACATCGTCCTGCTCGGCCAGGGGCTGGGCGGCAGCCTTGCCTGTCTGCGCGCGCCGATGGAAACCGATCTGGCCGGTCTGATGCTGCTCGGGCCGGTGCTCAAAGGTCGCAACTATCTGCGCGAACTGTCGCTCTGGTCGAAGATGATCGACGAGCCGATGCAGATCAAGGCCGAGCTTCGCGATACCTCGCCCGGCGCCATTGCCGGCCTGCGCATGCCGGAGACCGTTGCATCCGACCTGAAAAGCCTCGATCTTTCCGCCGCCGCTGCGCTCGGCACCGCGCTCGATCCGGGCCTGCCGGTGTTTCTTGGCCAGCGCCCGGGCAATCACGGAGACATCGCCTTCGGCGAGATCCTGCGCAAGACCAGCGCCCACCTGACGACGGCCGATTTCACCGGCTATGACCAGCTTGTCTCCGGCCCCCTGTCGCAGACGATGCCGGCCGCGTTTATCGAGACCGTGCTGTCCTTCGTTGAGGCATTGCCGCAATTCCAGAGCATGGCCGGAGACATCGCCCGGCCTCCGGTGATCCGGCCGATCGTTTGCAGCAAAAGCCGGGAGACGCCGGTGCGATTCGGCGACGGCGACCGGTTCTACGGCACCCTGTGTGAGCCGGTGGGAGCATCGATCGGAGTGACTGCGGTCATCCTGTCGACCTCCTACGATCACCAGGCCGGCTGGGCCGGTTCATCGGCGGAGATGGCGCGGCGGCTGGCTGCGATCGGCGTTTCCTCACTGCGTTACGATGCCGCCGGCGTCGGCGACAGCCCGCCGATCCCGGGACGCCGCAAACAGATCCTCTACGACGACGCCCAGCTTGCCGATGTCGCGGCCGCCTATGATTTCCTGGCAACACTGGGTCTGGCGGACAGGACGCTGATCGTCGGGCGCTGCAGCGGCGCCTATATCGCGCTGCGCGCCGCCATCACCGACCCGCGCTGGAACGGTCTGGTTGCCGTCAATCCGGATTCCCTGCTCTGGCGCTTCAAGGGTCTGCCGCGCACCCTGACCGCCTATTCCCAGACGCTTCTCAAGCCTGAGACGATGAAGCGCGTGCTTGCCGGCGAGGTCGACACCCTGGCTGCGTTGCGCAACATCAGCGTGCGGCTGATCGACCGCGCCGCTAGGTCCGCATCGCGTTTCGTCAAGGCGGCCGTGCCGATCACCCGGCTGAGTAGCCGGGTGCACAGCGAATTCCTGCAGCTTGAGGCACGCGGCACCCAGGTCGTGCTCGTCTATGCCGAGGGCGATGAAGGGCTGGAGCGCTTTCACGTGCATTTCGGCGCTCGAGCCGAGAAACTTGCCGCCTATGGCAATGTCGAATTCCAGATGATTGCCGATGCCGACCACAACCTGACCCCGCTTCCCGCCCGCGAAAGACTGTTCGAAATCGTCGAAGCGACCGCACGACACTTGGCCGTAAATCCCGCGATCTGAGCCATCTCAGGGGGATGAGTTTTCCAAATCCCCCAGTCTTTTCAATAAAACACACCCCATTTCATCCCCCTCCTTTCCACCCGTGCCATACTCCTCCCGTTCCGCCTTCGGATACACCGGATCTTGCGAGCCCGGCGAAGCGGAACCGGCGCCGGAGGGCGCGGCTGTCGCTGGCCAGACCCTCCGGGCCGGATGCAACGGTCTCCCTCCGGTGGCGGGATGGTGGATGGCAAAGACCTCGGATGGTTTGAGCCAACCTCGATCCCAACGGCCATCGGACGTGCCTCAGCGGCACACAAACAAGGCGCCGGATCCGGTCAACGGGTGCGGTGACAAAGACGGCGGGAGCTGGGGCGTTAATGCCAAGGCTCCCCGGGCGAGGGTCAGGTCGGGATGTGCGCACATCCGCCGAGAACCTGAAACCTCCCGGGCACCCGGCCAGGACGTCTCAACGAGACGTTCCGGACCCAAGCCCGGTTGACGGTGAAACGCTTGGTTTCGCCGGCCAGAGCCGCCTTGCCAGAGAGACGCATGCAACCGGCAAAAATCGCCGAACGGGGCGCCGGAAGGAGCCATATAAATTATTCATACAGGTTGCTTCTGGCGCCCTGTCCGAGACTGACACGCTATCCCCGGAGGAGAACATCCAACCGGTGTTTTGGCATGGGATTTTTGAAGGTTTTGATTGATGAGGATGGAGGATCAAGGATCGAACCATGAGCGCCGCCACAGCCGTACCGGCAAATGTCAGCCATCAGAGCCAGTTCGCCCCCCTCTGTCGGCTCCGCCGACATCTCCCCCACACGGGGGGAGATCGCCGAGACCTCGGCGCGAGGGAGAGAATGGTGAACTCAGCGCAAAGGCAAATAATGAACGGTGCCTCATTGTACCGGCCTCAATTGCACAAGATTTCCGTTTGGGCGAGCGGCAAACCACCTGCCGATCTCCCTCCTTGTGGGGGAGATGCCCGGCAGGGCAGAGGGGGGTATCGCCGAGCACAAGCGCCAACCGCGCAAACGCCCGGCCCGCCCCCTTACAGCCTCTCGCCCGGCGTCCAGACCCGGACAGGCCGATCGCGTTGCACGAGATAAAACCCGTCAGCCTTCACCGCCTGCCACGCCCCCGCCGTGCCGTCAGGCCACAACACGCGGATTTCCGTCCCGGTGTTGTCACCGATGCCGAAGTGGTGCCAGCCGGTCTTGCCGCTGGCATGGCCACCGCCGACGGTCACTTCGCGCGTCAGCACCCGATCGCCATGCCGGACCTCGATCCAGGCGCCGATCGCGTCGCGATTTGGCCCGTCCTGGCGCAGAGCCAGTTGCAGGAAGTGTCCCGCGTCGTTCGTCTCGTTGCGCCAGATCTCGACCGGCGAGCCCTGGTTGACGACGAGGAGATCGATGTGGCCATCGAGGTTGAAATCGCTGAGAGCGGCCCCTCTGCCGCTCCGCGTGCTGGCAATGCCGGCCGTATCGCCCATTTCGACAAACTTTCCGTCCACGCCCTGGACCAGCAGGTTGTTCGGGTCCTTCTCGGCAAAGTCCGGCATCTTGGCGACATTGCCCTTGGCAATGAACAGGTCGACGAGCCCGTCATTGTTGACGTCCTCGAAATCGGTATGCCAGGCGGTCGAGGGGCGGATTTCGCCGCCGGTATAGGGTCGGTGCGCCGTCACGCCCCGGGCAAAGGCGATATCGGCGAAACCCGGCTTCGGCCGGCCAGCCGTCGGTACTTCGGCCAGGACCTGCAGCTTGTTGTCGGCCATGCTGGTGAGGAAATAGTCGGGATAGCGGTCAAAATTGACGTCGTAGCTCGCTATGCCCATGCCCCAGATGCGCAGGTAGCGCCAACCGTCCTGCTGGCTGTAGAGCACCGGTGCCTTGCCCGGTTCGATGCGCCACATCTGCTCCTGGCCACCCTTGTAGTATTCACGGTCGTTGGAGACGCGCAGAGAAGGAGTGCCGGAGCGGTTCCAGTCGGTGAACAGGATCGACAAGGGGCAGAAAGAGGGTTTCAACGCCACAGACGGGGCAAAATGACGGCCAGCATCTGCGGCCGGTCGCTGCAGCCAGTTGTCGGTACACGAACCCCAGGGCTCGATGTCCTCGAAACGGTCAATGTAGTTGCCGACGGCCATGGTCGGCCAATTTTCGCCGCGCTCGAAGGTTGCGGAAAAGGCGGTCGACCAGGCGTCGCCACCGTCAAAACCCCAAGCCTCGTTGGCGCGCTCGAAGCGACATTCGCCGAGGCCGCGCATCGCGACATTCTCGCCGGAGCGCAAAAGCACGAGGTCCTGGACGCCGTCGGCATCGATGTCCAGCGGATAGGCGCCGAGAACCTTGTCGAGTTCAAGGCCGGATTTCGCTTCGACAAACGACAGCGGGCCGCCGGCTGTACTGCGGTTGCGATAGAACCTGGCCGGCGCCTCGCCGCCGGCAAGCAGCAGGTCAGCAAAGCCATCGGCATTGCAATCGAAGCTCGCGACGCCGCCGCCGACCATGAACTCCCAGTCGCCGCGATAGGTGCTGTCGATGCCGCTGCTCGCGGTTTCGTCGACAAAACGCGGGGCGAGCGGTTGCTTGCCTTCGGCGCTTGCCGCGCCCGCCGACAGGAGCAGGATCGCGGCGGCCGCCGACAACGGAAAATGGGCCATGGTCACTTGTTGCGCGCCTCTTGCTTTCGGGTCAATGCGGATCACGGCGGGTCAATTGCGGGTCACGAGTGCGACGGCGTGATCGCCGATGCAGCGGCCCTGATCGAGACCGCGCTCGATCGCGGCGCGGAAATGGATGCCGCCATAGAGGCGCGAAATGCCGGCCTCTTCGGCAGCTGCCCAGAAATTCGGGAAACTGCGGTTTGGCAGGCCGTCCTTTTCATGGGTCGAATCGACAAAGGCGACATCGTCGCCGAAGAAGGCGGTCAGCACCGCGGCAGCCGCACCCGACTGGGTGGAGTGGCCGCTCGGATATTCCGGAAACGGCGGCGTGATCAGCAGCGCCTCCCATTTCGGATCGATGACACGCTTGATATAGGTGATCGGCCGCAGCAGGTCGTATTCGAACTTGCTGTTCCAGCAGCCGATGAAGGCGTCGGCAAGCGTCACGCCGAGGCGGGCAAGCAGGTCGGCGCGGTCGGCGGCAGGTGCCTTGCGCTCGTCGAGCACATGCAGGGCGATCGAGATCCAGTGACCGGGTGGGGTTGGCGAGAGCATCGGATCATCGGACCAGAAGCGGGCAACCGCCCGCTGTTCCGGCGTGATCGACTTGACCACGTCATGCACTTCGAGGGCTTCGGTGTAGAAGGCGGAGCCCTTGTCTTCGCTATAGGCGGGCGGCGGCGGCAGGCCACAGCTCTTGCCCTCAGGCATGGCGAAAGGCCGGTTGTCGCCCCATTTGGGCAGGAGCGGTTTCTGCTGCTGGTTGACCAGGCTCGTCGGCACCCAGTTGCCAGGCCCCTTGTTGAGCGCGAACTCGACCGGAAAGCCCATGTTCTCGACCGTGGCGCCGCCATCGTCCTTCGACCAGTCCAAAACATGGGCGACGACGCCGCGACCATAATCTTCGCTGCGCGACGCAATGTCCGGCGCAAGGCCGTCGGCCACCCGTGCCGCCATCTTCGCCTGCATGCGCGACAGCACACGCTGGCCGGTCGGGCCGGTGTTGGAAAACAGTTGGCCGACCGCATCGGCCAGCGCCGCGTTGATCACCACCGCCTCGTCATAGGTCTTTGCGGGATCACGGCCGTCAAGCGGCGAAAGCCCGTTCAACTGGCCGGCCAGCGAACGCCGCGCGGGATCGCCCGATGCGGTCGCTTCATGGGCAATGATGCCGAGATAGGCGAAGGCGCGGCTGGCGACGGGCGGCGAATAGGTCGCCGTGTGGCGCACCAGCTCGAGCACCAGGCGATACCAGTCATGGATCACCGCATCGGCACCGGGCCGCTCGGCGGCAGCCAGCGGCGCAGACCAGACGGAAAAGATAATCAAGCCGATTGCGCCGATGCGCCGCCAGATTGCGTTCATTGCCCCCTCCCCGAGGTTTTGAATGCCGACCCTCCCGAAACCGGGGTCCCAAGGTCTTGTTCAGAGAGGATAAAGCATGGGGCCGGCCAACTCGCAAGAGACGAGCCACAAGAGTGGTGCGACCAGATGTGTCCTGCCGCCGCAGGGTGGTGAAAGCAGCTGGCGTCAGATCAGGATCGGATCTGGGCGACCCAGGCGCGGGCAATGGCGAGACCGGCCTCGTCCGAGGCGATGCCCTGGGTTTCGGCCAGGGCGGGATGGCGCTCCAGCCAGCCCGGCTCCTTGCGCTCGATGACATCAGGAAAGGCCGATTTCCAGTCGGACACGACCTGGCGGTCGGCCTCGAAATGGAACTGGAAGCCATAGGCCGCGCGACCGAGGCGAAATGCCTGGTGGCGTGCGCTGGTGTTTTCGGCGAGATGCACGGCGCCTGCCGGCAAGGTGAACGTATCGTCGTGCCACTGGAACGACAGGAAACTGTCGGAGAGCGCGGCGAAGACCGGATCGGCCTTGCCGTGGTCGGTCTTTTCGATCACGCGCCAGCCAAATTCCGGCGCGGCCCCGATCAGGTTGTCGCTGCCATAGGCACGGGCGAGCAACTGGCTGCCGAGACAGATGCCGAGCACGGCCTTGCCGGCGTCGCCATAGGCACGCATCAGGGTAGAAAGATCCGCCAGATAGGGATGTTTCCGGTCATCGCGGGCGTTCTGCTCGCCGCCGAGCACCACCAGCGCCTCGTAGTCATCAATCGTCGGCAGCGGAGCGCCGGCATAGGCGGGGATGACCGTGATCTCCGCACCGGCGTCGGCCAGCGCATGACCGACCTGACCGGGATAGGAGACCTTCATGTTTTCAACGATGGCGACGCGCATGGGATCCGTTGCTGTGAATCATCAGGAGCGGCCACGAAAGCATGGCAGATGTTTCGCCGCAAGGGCGCGACCCACGCCGCGCCCCGCTTTCTCGATCGACGTGCTTTCAGCGCTCAGAAAGTCTTTTTCAGGCGGGCGTCGATGGAATGGGCATTGCCGCCACGGCTGGCGAAAAACAGCGTGATGGCCGCCCAGATGATCGACTTTTCGGCGCCCGAGAAACCCTGGCTCATGGTGACCCAGTGGAAATAGACGGTAACCAGGAGGATGATGGTGGTCGCGAGGGCTGCCACACGGGTGAAGAGGCCAAGCGCAAGCAGGATACCGCCGAAAAATTCGCTGGCGGCCAGCAGTGGAGACCAGAAGACGCCGGGATAGAAGCCGAGACCTTCGACCATCTGGACGGCGCCGAAAGGATCGGCGATCTTGCCGCTGCCATGGATGGCGAGGCAGACGCCGGCGACGACGCGCAGAACGGTTTCGACGATCTCGTGTGTCGAGCGATAAAGCGGCGCGACTGCCGGGACGATGAGGCGGTCGGTTTCGGTGGAAGACATCGATGAACTCCTTGTAAAAAATGATCGATTGCCTCTTGGCGGAACAATGCCAGAGTGGCAATTGGCCGCAGATCAAAAGAAGAGTGATCCAGTTAACTTATCCGTGATGTCGGGGACAAAAGATGACAGCTGAGACGAAGGACAGACCGAGGATCTCGATCACCTACTGCACCCAGTGCAACTGGCTGCTGCGCAGCGGCTGGATGGCGCAGGAACTGTTGCAGACGTTTGCGGCCGATCTCGGCGAGGTGGCGCTGATCCCCGGTACCGGCGGTATTTTCGAGATCCGGCTGAACGGGGAACTGCTATGGGAGCGCAAGCGCGATGGCGGCTTTCCCGGACCGAAAGAGCTGAAACAGCGGGTGCGCGACGCAATCGACCCGGAACGCGATCTCGGCCATGTCGACCGGATCGACCCGGAGCGCAACAGCGGTCTCGACACCTGAGCAATCATCAGAAAAGGCGGCCCGAAGACCGCCTTTTCTGCATTCTTGCCTGTGTCGAACGTGGCTCAGCCGAAGGGCGAGCGACAGGTCTTGAAGTAGCCCGAGGACGACAGAAACTGGTTCGTCCTCGGATTGTAGGAGCGATACCGGTCAAGGCACCAGTCGATATGGCGGTCCCAGCTGCGGCCTGGCCTCGCATAGACCGGCGGCGGCGGGCGATAACCTGGCTGAACATAAACCGGAGGACGACCGTAGATCGGAGGGCGGCCATAACCCGGTGGCGGCGGTGGTGGACGGCCATAACCCGGCTCGACATAGACCGGAGGCCTTCCATAACCCGGCGGCGGCGGTGGCGGGCGGCGATAGCCCGGCGGCGGGCGATCCCAGGTTTCGTAACAACCGTTGAAGTCGCAGACCATGTCCACTGTCTGGATATCGGTTGACGTCCGTGCATCAGCAGGCTGGGCGCGCGAGACGGGCGAAGCGGGCATGATCGTGGCGGCCTGGGCCACCGCGGCCAGGCTCTCGACCGCGATCATCGCCAGCGCCAGAATTGCGGTTCTCTTTCTCATCGTCGATTTTCCTGTCTTCGACATCAATTTGCTGCCCTGCCCGACGCAAACGGACGGCAGCCTGACGAATAGTCAGCGTTTCGATCACGGCTTTTTCACGGCGTTGTTAACAGGTTCGCCGCGAGCATGTGTCTGAAAGGTCAGCAAAACCGGGCTTAAAACGCGATGCGGCCAACCTGATGAAGAATGTATATGCGGCTTCGACATGAAAACTTCAAAAAGCCGATTGACAGGGGGAGTCTGTCGCTTTACATGGCTCCTCGTCGCCCAGATGGCGGAATTGGTAGACGCGCCAGCTTCAGGTGCTGGTACTCGAAAGGGTGTGGAGGTTCGAGTCCTCTTCTGGGCACCAAATTCCTATTCATACCAAGGCTTTGGCCTTTGGATATGAACCTAAAAAAGCCCGGTTCGCCGGGCTTTTTTTATGGCTTTATTCCAGTCTCAAGCCGCACCGGCAACCGCCGCGCAATAGCATGAGCACGCTGGCCAACAAGGCTTGCCAATCCTGAGAGGAAACCCGCAATGGATGAAACAGTCGCTATCGAATCGCGCAGCGATTTTGCCCTCTGGGCGATCGAACGGGCGAAGGAAATCGTCAGCCAGGAAGGCTCGGCACTGGCGCTTGCCTCCCGTGACATGAACGAAGACGCGATCCGCGACGCGGGCCATGCGCTCGGTGCCGCGATCAGCGAAGCGCTGCTCGAAGTATTCGACGGCCTGATCGGCGAAGACGAATAACTAGGCGGCTGCACTCAATCCAGATTGCGCGGATTGACCCCCGGATACCAGCCGCGGCCAGAGGTCGGCGGCTGGGTGCCCTGATAGATGATGCCGTTCTTTTCGCAGCGATAGATGGTTCGCGGCAGGCTGTTTCGAAGCTCGCGCGCATCGATGCGCCTTGGCGCAGCGGTGAAGGTCTCGCATCTGTAGCCATCGCCAAACAGTTGCGGGTCCTGCGGCTTGACCCCCGGCAGGTTGGTGAATGCGTCCTGGCCGGCCTTCTGCCATTCGACGCCGCTGCCGGCGGCAAAGGATGCAGCCGGCGAGAGCGTCAACAAAATCAACCCAAGTGCGCTCGCAAACCTTGCCATTCTCGCAGCCGCGATGCGGCGTGGGACCGGGAGGGCTGAATTCGACTGGATCATGGGGAATGGTTCCGATGCGGGCTTCATGATTCCGATATAAGAAATCGGCCATCCCGCACCAAGAGTGCGCCGCATCACGTTTCAGCGATGGGGCGGCGATAACCTGTCGGTGCGTCATACAACCAGCCGATGCGCTCGATGGCGTCGTCCAGACCCTCGCGCGCCACCGTCATGGTATGGCCATTGGCGTGGATCATCATCTGGGCATCCTCCATGACCGCCACATGACCCTTCCAGAAGACGAGATCGCCGCGCTGGAGTTGTTCGCGGCCAATCGGCTCGCCGAGGCCTGATGCCTGCATGTCGCTGTCACGCGGGGCAGCTCGGCCGGTCATGCGCAGGGCCAGTTGCACGAGACCCGAGCAATCGATGCCGAAGCCGGACTTTCCACCCCAGAGATAAGGGGTCTCGATAAAACGGGCGACCACGGCGACGTAGTCGGTTGCGACAGGTATGCCGACCGGGCCGCAGTGATTGGCGACAAGGGCACCTCCATCGGCGAGCAGCAGATAGCGCGTGCCGCGCGTCTCGGCTTCACCAACCGCAGTGATAGTGCTGCCCATGGACAGCGCGGCCTTCACCGGAAATCGGAGATCTTGACCGGAATAGACGAAGGTGCGCGGGGTGAGCACAACATGGGTCGGGGCCGTCACACGGCCAATGCTTACCTCCGGCAGATAACCGACATAACCATCGGCATCGGCCTTGATCCAGGCCCAACCGTCGGCGCGATCCAGAACGCGAACCGTTTCGCCGAGCAGGAGCTGGGTGTCGATACCGGAGCCCAGATCAGGCCGTGGGCGCAGGTCGACGACCGGCTGACCGACCATGGCGGGTTCGCCATCGGTGAACCGCACAGCTTCCACTTTGCCCTGCAAGGCTGATTCGGCAAGATCGGGTCGGTAGGCGTTGAGCCGGCGGTCGAGCATCATGTCAGTTGTCCATCAATATGTTTATTGCCCATCACTCGGGTGCGCGGGTCCCAAGGGACCGAGCCTGGGCAATGACCCGGTCGCCGAATTTTTCCAGAAACAACGCGCCGCCAACGGTGCGCTTGACCACCACGCTGCGCCGGTCAAGTTCGTCGCGGACGCGATCGACCAGTCCCATTTCGCCCAGTGTGTCCAGCGCCCGGGTAACGACCGGCTTGGTCACGTCGAGGGTTGCCGCAAGTCCGCGCACGGTATGCGGCGGCGGAACGAGATAGATCTCGAGCAGGATGGCCAGTTGGCGCATGGTCAGATCCGGCCCGTCCGCGCGGACCTGCTGCAGTGTTACCCGGTGCCAGAGGCCAAGCGCCTGGGTTGCGGTCAGTTCAAGGCTCATGGCCGGGTTCCGAAATGGTCATTGCGGGCATCTTTCCGGCAAACAGGCTGCCGATGCAAGAGGCCCGCAACGGTGCGGCTATTTCCAGCCGGTCTGCAGATAACGATACAGTGCGCGGATGCCCTGCGCCTCGCCGCCGACCGGCGAATGCGGACGTTCGCTCTGCGACCAGCCGAATATATCGAGATGCAGCCAGGTGCGCTCCTTTGAAACGAAGCGCTTGAGGAAGAGGGCCGCGGTGATCGCGCCGGCCATGCCGCCGGCCGGTGCATTGGTCAGATCGGCGATCTGGGCCTTGAGCATGCGCTCGTAGCCCTTGTGCAGCGGCAGGCGCCACAGGGGATCATCGACCTCGAGGCTGGCATCGGCGAGATCGTCGGCGAGGTCTTCGTCATCGGTGAAGAAAGGCGGCAGATCCGGGCCGAGTGCGACACGGGCGGCACCGGTCAGCGTTGCCATATCGATGAGCAGATCGGGATTTTCGGCATCGGCATAGGCCAGCGCGTCGGCAAGAATCAGGCGGCCTTCCGCATCTGTGTTGTCGATCTGCACGGTCAGGCCCTTGCGGCTCTTATAGACGTCGCCCGGACGGAAGGCATTGCCGGCGATGGAATTCTCGACCGACGGAATGATCACCGTCAGGTCGATCTTCAGCTTGGCGTCCATGATCATCAGGGCAAGGCCGAGAACGTTGGCGGCACCACCCATGTCCTTCTTCATCAGCAGCATCGAGGAAGACGGCTTGATGTCGAGGCCGCCGGTGTCGAAGCTGACGCCCTTGCCGACCAGGGTCAGCTTGCGATGACCCTTCTTGCCCCAGCGCATCTCGATCAGGCGCGGCGCGACCGTCGAGGCGCGGCCGACCGCATGGATCAGCGGGAAGTTCTTCTCCAGAAGTTCGTCGCCGGTGGTAACCGTGACCTCAGCCTTGTAGTGCTCGGCGAGACGGCGGACAGCAGCTTCGATATCGGCCGGGCTCATGTCGTTGGCGGGCGTATTGATCAGGTCGCGGGCGAGATAGACGCCGGCCAACTGGCGCTTGATGTCGGCGGCATCGGCGTCCTGGGGGATGAGCAGCTTCGGCTCGGTCGGGCGCTCGGAGCGATAGCGATCGAAGCTGTAGGCGCCGAGACCATAGCCGAGCAGCAGACGGTTGGCGGTCAGCGGTGCTGTTTCAATGTGCCATTCGCCGGCAGGCAGCGTGCGGGCGAGCTTGCCGGTGAGAAACGGGCTTTCGGACGGATTGGCGCCCAGACCGAAGAGCGCACCACCGAGATGGCCCTCTTCCGTCGGGATCAGCAGCAGGGCACCTGCCTCGGCCTTGAAACCGGCCTTCTTCGCCCAGTCGAGGGCGAGCGGCTCAAGCGTGCCGGTCTCGACATGGGCCGGCGTGACCGCGAAGATCGGCAGCGTCTTGCCGCCCTTGGTGCTGAAGTGAGTCGGGCGTTCTATGTACTGGAAGGGGGCCATGGCTGCTGCTTTCAAGAGAATCGGCGTCGAGCGAATTAACACTCCGTTAGGGTTAACAGATTATTGCTTGAGTGGAGGTTACGTCACGCTCTTGAGGCAGATGACGCAGAAAACCAGACTTTCGGGATAGCAATCATGGCCAACCGGCATATTTCCTCGCGCCGCCGCATGCACACCCTCGGCGGAATCGGTCTTGTCATCGCAGCGCTGACACTGAGCGGCTGCGCGGGCCGGGAAAAACCGCTGATCACCGGCTCCATTCCGAAATTGGCGAAACCCGTCGATTCGATGACCGGGCCGGAACTGGCGCGGGCATCCGAGACGATCGGCAAGGCCTATGAGGCCAATCCGAAGGACCGCAATACCGGCCTCAGCTATGCCAATGTGCTGATGATGTCGGGCCGCAACGCGCAGGCGCTGGCCGTCATGCAGCAGGTGGCGATTGCCCATGCCAATGACCGCGAAGTGCTGGCTTCGCTCGGCAAGGCGCAGGCCGCAGCCGGGCAGCTGGAAAAAGCGCTCGGCACGATCGCCCGCGCCCAGACACCGGACCGTCCCGACTGGAAGCTCTATTCGGCCGAAGGCGCCGTGCTCGACCAACTCGGTCGTTCGGCCGATGCCCGCGGACGCTACCGGATGGCGCTCGACATCCAGCCGGGCGAACCGAGCGTGCTGTCCAATCTCGGTATGTCCTATGTGCTTTCCGGCGACCTGAAGACCGCAGAGACCTATCTCAACCAGGCATCGCAGCAGCCGACGGCCGACAGCCGCGTGCGGCAGAACCTGGCGCTGGTGGTCGGCCTGCAGGGGCGGTTCCAGGAGGCCGAGCAGATCGCTTCGCGCGAACTCGACCCGCAGCAGGCGGCGGCCAATCTGGAATATCTGCGCGGCATGCTGACGCAACAGAATTCCTGGAAGCAGCTTGCCGCCGACGGCAAGCCGAAGAAAAGCGGCTGAGCCACTACCGGCAACACAGTGTCGTCGCCAGTCTATTGCGCTGAACCGTCTTCATCCGGCAGGACGAGGCGCGAGCGGCCACTGGTCAGATCCTGCACCAGTCGCGCCACCTGATCCTCATCGCCGGCGCGCAGGGTGACGGCGAGCGTGGCGCCCTGCGCTTCAAACGTCTCGACCAGTGAAACATGCGACAAGGCCAGAAGCCTTGCCTTGACCAGCGCCAGATCGGCAAAGCCGGCAACCACCTCACCCATCAGCATCGGGATGATCTCGACCTTTTCGCCAAGGCGCAAGGCGGCTGCCGCCGACCCACCATAGGCACGCATCAATCCGCCACTGCCGAGCAGAATGCCGCCGAACCAGCGGGTGACGACAACAGCGACGCCATCGAGATCCTGTCCGTCGATCGCCTGGAGGATCGGCTTGCCGGCGGTGCCGGAAGGCTCGCCGTCATCGGAAAACCGGTAGGACTGGCCGAGGCGCCAGGCCCAGCAATTGTGGTTTGCCGTCTCATCGCGGTGGGCCGCGAGAAAGGACTTGGCCTCGTCCTCGCTGGCGATCGGGGCGGCATGCGCGACAAAGCGGCTCTTCTTCACGTCCTGGGAAAATTCGACGGGCTGAAGCAGAGAAAAACGCATGGCGATGAACAGGCTCTGGATCTGGCGGATTGAAACGTCGTGCAACGGTACAGGGGCACTTGCCCCGGTTCCAGCGGAAACCGGCGTCAGCGGATATGCGCTCGATTGCTGTACAGCCACGGGCCGAGGGCGGCAATCACCGAGAGCCTGAGGCTCGCCTTCATCGCGAGCGCCCTGGCGAGCGCATGGTCGTCGGCGGGAAAGCCCATCTCGGCCATGACGGCCCGGGGCGTCAGGCGTCTGGCGCGCATGACCTTTTCGATACGCTCGATGGTGGCCGGAAGCAGGTAGCGGCCATTGGCGATCAACGGCTGCGGCAGATTGGGCGCCGGTACGGGTGCCGCGTCATGCACGGCGACCAGCGGATGCGCGATGCCGTTGGCCCGGGTTTCGGCCGCGACGAAGTCGAGGAAAGCCTCGCGGTCTTCCGTCGTGGCCTGGGCCCAGGCCTTGATCAGCTTCTTCAGATGATTGCGCTTGGGCTTTTTCGACATGACCGGCCTTCTCTTCGATCCCCGGTCCTTACCTCGCCCGGCGGCGGAGCGCGAGAAAAAATCATTGCCGATGGGAGGCTTTGACGAAGGGCCGAATTGTCCTGCGACAACAGGCAGATCCTGCCGGGGGACAGCGCGTTCGCGGCGTCGGAATATTAGCAAAACACGCTGCAGAGCAAGCAGTCGTTAACCTTTATTTTCTACTGATGGAGTGCTTGCCAGCTCTCCCGTTTCTCGTCAGCGATCAGGTTTTCCATGCATCCTCCCCGTCAAAATTCCGTGTTTTCTGTCAATACCTTAGGGGAAAAGCCGACGACTACGCAGACGCCTGCCGCGCCGGGTCTCTCTGCGCAGGGTCAAACTTCGCCGGGCCAAACTTCGCCGGGTCAAACTTCGCCGGGCCTGCCGCGCGCAGGGACCGACCAGCTGGCGGCCAGCCAGATCGAAGGCCACAGCGAGATGCCCGCCTGGCAGACCGCCTTTGTGCTGGGGCCGAACGTGCGCTTTACCCGCACGCCGGACAAGACGCCAAACCAGAACTCCGGCCAGACCACGGGTCATGCCCCAGGGCAGCGCAGCGAGCCCGAAACCGTCGAGCCGGTGGTGGCATCGGCTGTGGCGCCGGGTTCCGTGACCGCGCCTTTGGCAAAACCGGCCGTCGAGGCACCGCGCGCACCGGCATCGGTCACCCTGCCGCAGCCACCGGATGCTGTCGGCGCGCGGGCTCTGACCTACAAGCTGCGCCGCGAACTGGCCCGCCAGCAGGCGGAACAGGCAGCCTGGGCTGCCGCGCATGGGCGGGACATGCCGATGATCGCGACGCCGGCCCATAGTCCGGTGCCAGTCGCCGCGCCGGCAACGGCAATGCAGGCGACTCGGGCAATGCAGGCAAGCGTTGCCCCGGCACCGCGTGCGATGATGCCCACACGGATCACCGCTTCGGCACCGAGCGAACCGCGCGTGGAGCAGCCGACTATGGTGCGCAACGCCTTCCTGCGCGGTCCGATTCAAGCTCAGCAACAACAGCAACAGCCTCAGCAAACAGTGGCCGCCCCAGCCCCTGCGCCTGCCTCTGCTTCTGGCCCCGTCCCTGCGACGCAGACAAAAGCTGTGACCGCGAATGCGGTTCAGGCATCGCATGGGTCGGCGAGCCTGGCTCCGGCGGCACAGGTTCCGGCCATTCCGGCGCAGGCACAGCCGGCCGTGGCCCCGGGTCGGGCACCGCTGGACCTGAGCGCATTGCTGTCGGACCATATCTTCTTCGAAGCGATGATCGATGTCGGCGATGCGCCGACCGAGACGGTGGCGAGCCTGCCGGTCGGTCCTGCTGCAAGAGCCGCTGCCCCCCACCGTGGCCCTATCCCTGCCCCTCCTGCAAACCGGGGTGTGAGTGCTGCACGGACGGCGCTTCCCACCGCCATCCCGGCGCAGCAACCGGTGCGCTCGCGTATCGCGGCGCGGGCCGAGGTGGTGCGGTATCGCCCGGATGTCTTTGTTCAGCCGCCGCGTGTTTCCACGATCAAGCCGGTGTTCGACGCGCCGGATGGCTCGGTGATTGCGCTCTACCGCCAGGTGGAAGCCCGCATGTCGATGGTGTCGGAAGACGCCGCCGCCATGGGCATCGCCGCGTCGGCCGGGAGTGAGGCGATCGCGTCCGTGCAATCCCAGCCTTCGCCGGCACCTCAGCCATTCAGCAGTTCGCTGCCGATCGCCCAGGCGCTGAAGGCACGCCAGCCGCTTTTTCGCGAACAGCCGGCGCTGGCCGAGGGTGAATATGAACTGCCGCCGATCGACCTGTTGCAGGAAGCGCAGGTTCTTGATGCGCCGGCGATGAGCCCGGAAGCGCTGGAGCAGAGTGCGGGCCTGTTGGAAAACGTTCTTGAAGATTTCGGCATCAAGGGCGAAGTGATCGATGTGCGGCCGGGTCCGGTCGTCACGCTCTATGAATTCGAGCCGGCACCGGGGGTCAAATCGTCGCGCGTCATTGGTCTGTCCGACGATATCGCCCGCTCGATGTCGGCGCTTTCGGCCCGCGTCGCCGTGGTGCCCGGCCGCAATGTCATCGGCATCGAACTGCCGAACCCGGTGCGCGAAACGGTCTATCTGCGCGAACTGATCGAAACGGCGGATTATGCCGAGACGCGCTTCAAGCTGCCGGTCTGCCTGGGCAAGACCATCGGCGGGGAACCGGTGATTGCCGAACTGGCCAAGATGCCACATCTGCTGGTCGCGGGGACGACCGGGTCCGGCAAGTCGGTGGCGATCAACACGATGATCCTGTCGCTGCTCTACCGGCTGCGGCCGGAAGAATGCCGGCTGATCATGGTCGATCCGAAAATGCTTGAGCTTTCGGTCTATGACGGCATTCCGCATCTGCTGACGCCGGTCGTGACCGACCCGAAGAAGGCGGTGATGGCGCTGAAATGGGCCGTGCGCGAGATGGAGGACCGTTACCGGAAGATGAGCCGCCTCGGCGTGCGCAATATCGACGGCTACAATTCCCGTGCCGCGACTGCCCGCAGCAAGGGCGAGACGATCCTCTGCAGCGTGCAGACCGGCTTTGATCGTTCGACCGGCGAGCCGATCTACGAACAGGAAGAGATGGACCTCGCGGCGATGCCCTACATCGTCGTCATCGTCGACGAGATGGCCGACCTGATGATGGTCGCGGGCAAGGAGATCGAAGGCGCGATCCAGCGGCTGGCGCAGATGGCGCGTGCGGCCGGCATCCACCTGATCATGGCGACGCAGCGTCCTTCCGTCGATGTGATCACCGGCACGATCAAGGCGAACTTCCCAACCCGCGTTTCCTTCCAGGTGACGTCGAAGATCGACAGCCGCACCATTCTCGGCGAGCCGGGTGCCGAACACCTGCTCGGCCAGGGCGACATGCTGCACATGGTCGGCGGCGGGCGTATTGCCCGCGTGCATGGGCCTTTCGTGTCCGATGAAGAAGTCGAAAAGGTCGTGGCGCATCTGAAGAAGCAAGGCCGGCCGGAATATCTCGGCACGGTAACCGAAGATGCCGATGAGATGGACGAGACGGCGGAAGATGACAGCGCCGTGTTCGACAAGTCGGCCATGGGCGAAGAGGATGCCAGCGATCTCTACGACAAGGCGGTGAAGGTCGTGCTGCGCGACAAGAAGTGCTCGACATCCTATATCCAGCGCCGGTTGTCGATCGGCTACAACAAGGCGGCCTCGCTGGTCGAGCGCATGGAGCAGGAAGGTCTGGTGGGCCCGGCCAACCATGTCGGCAAACGCTCGATCATCGCCGGTGGTCGGGAGATCAGCCCGCTGCCGGACAGCGACAGCGAAGGCTGAACGGGCAATCGCGGTTTGAGATGCGACTGATCGCCGAGCTGGCGAACTCTGGTTTCTACCGGCCACAAGCCAAAAAAATGGCGCCTCCCGATCGGGAAGGCGCCGTTTTTTCATATTGCGGAAAATGCTTGATCAGCTGTCAGGGGTCAGCGTCATCGAGGTGCCGGTGGCAGCCAGGTTGAGGCCGAGCTGGCCGGTCACGCTGATGGTCTGCAGGTGGATCGAGCCCGAGGTTCCGCCGACCAGGATATTGGCGCCGATGCCGGCGCCGACCGTGGCTTCCGCCGTGATGCCCTGGTAGAGGCCGCCCAGCGAACCGCGATGATAACCGGCGGTCGGAGCGAAAACCGCCCAGATCAGGCTGCCCTTGGTGGTGAAGCCAAGATCGACGCCCATCTTGCGCAGGGCGCCGGTGTAGCGGTCAAGCGGCTCGCTGCCGATGGTCGAGGTGAAGACGCAATCGACCTCCTTGGCAGAGCCGACGACAAAACCGACACCGCCGCCGACATTGCACTGGAGGTAGCCAATGCGGACGCCACCGCGCTGGTCAGCTTCCTGATAGGTGGGAACGGGATCCTGGCGGGAAATCGTATCAGCCGACAGAGCGGCTCCTGCGCTGGTCAAAACCGGCAGTGCGGCGAGCGCAACGGCGAGAGTCTTCTTCATGTTGTACTCCTTCAAAACTTGAACCTGCCCTCTGATGACCATGCATCCGAGCCGGTAGGCTAGGTTTGATTAACGCATATGGCGAAAGAATGATCCCTCGATGCTTTTGTATTGTCTTTTTGCGATGGATCGGTGCCAGAGAGGTCGGAACCGGTGCCGGTGCCTGTTCATGCGGCAAAGTTTGACCGGCCGACAAAATGCAATTTGGCGGCGTGCAGGGCACACCGCCAAATCCGGTATCACATTGCGTTCAGGCCGTTCGGACTTTCCGCTCGGCCAATCTGCCGTCAGTAGGACTGATAGGCAGAAATGACCGCGGTGATCTGGTCGGGGGTCAGCGCTGCGACCTGGGCCGTGGTGATGGCTTGCAGCTGGGCGCTGGACAGATTGGCAATATCGGCCGTCGACAATCCGGCAAGGGCTGCGGAATTGATCGAGGCAATATCGCCCGTCGAGAAGGTGGCCAGATCTTCGGCTTCGAGGGCTGCGATCTGCACAGAACTGAGGCCTGCGACCTGGGTGGACGTCAGGACCTCGACCTGCTGGGTCGACAAGGCGCCGATCTGTGCGGTGGTCATGCCGACAACCGCGCTCGGCGAAAGAGCGACCATCTGATCGGTGGTCAGGCTGGCGATATGGCTGGTGCCAAGAGCTGCGACCTGGATGGCGTTCAGGGCACCGATCTGCGCCGTGCTCAAAGTTGCCACCTGGCTCGAGGTCAGAGCCCTGATCTGGCTGAAGATCAGCGCACCGAACTGGGCAGTGCTCAAGGCGGCGACATGGGCCGTCGACAGGGCCGCGATATTGGCCGTCGACAGGCCGCCGATCGCCGTGGCGCTGATGGCGGCAAGATCCCCTGTCGAGAAGGTCGCGAGGTCCTCGGTCGTCAAGGCGCCGAGCTGAGTCGAGGTCAAAGCACCGATCTGGGCCGAGGACAAGGCGTCGATCTGGCCGGTGGACAAGGCGTCGATCTGCGCCGTCGTCAGGCCCGGAATGGCGCCTGTGCCAAGCGCTGCGACCTGAGCTGTCGTCAGCGATGCGACATTGGAAGCGGACATGCCCGAAAGACCCGCCGCGCTCAGCGCTGCGACCTGCGTCGTGGTCAGGTTGCCAACCTGGGTCGAGCTCAGTGCGCCCACCTGAAGGGAGGTGAAACCGTTCAGCTGAGCTGCGCTCAAGGAGGCGATCTGCGCTGTCGTCAGGGCGGAAACCGTGGCTTCCGACAACCCAGCAATGGCCGATGCGGTGATCGCTGCGATATCCGCCGTCGAGAAGGTCGCGAGGTCCTCGTGGCTCAGCGCGCCGATCTGGGTGGCGCTGAGGGCGGCAATCTGCGTCGCGGACAAGGCTTCGACCTGGGCGGTCGACAGGGCGTCAATCTGGGCTGCGCTCAAGCCGGAAATCGCCGCCGCAGACAGGGCTGCGATCTGATCGTTCGACAGGGCGGCGATGTTGCCGGTGGACAGGCCCTGCAAGGCCGTTGAGCTCAGGGCCGAGATCTGCGTGGGTGTGAAGCTGCCGAGCTGGCTGGATTTCAGCGCTTCGACCTGGGCCGAATTGAGCGACGCGATCTGAGCCGTCGTCAATGCGGAAACCTGTTCAGCGGTCAGGGCGGCAATATTGGCCGTCGACAGACCGGGAATGGCCGCTGCCGTGATCGCTGCAATATCGGCCGTGGAGAATGTCGCCAGATCAGCCGTGCCGAGTGCGGCCAGCTGCGTCGATGCCAGAGCGGCAATCTGCAGCGTGGAGAGCGCGTCGACCTGGGCCGTTGTCAGCGCCTCGATCTGGGCCGGGGTCATGCCGGCCACCGCTCCGGTGTTCAGGGCGGCGATCTGCTCGGTCGACAGCGATGCAATCGTCTGGCTGGACAATGCGTTGGCCTGCGCCGACGTCAGCACCGCAAGCTGCGCGGTGCTCAGCGCTGCGAGCTGGGCGGAACTCAGCACTTCGACCTGGCTGGACGACAGCGCCACGATCTGGGCCGTCGCCAAGGCGGCAATCTGATCGGATGTCAGGGCCGCGATATTGGCCGTGGACAGGCCGGAAATGGCGGTGGATGCGATGGCAGCCAGATCCGCCGTGGAGAAGGTCGCGATATCCGCCGTACCAAGAGCGGAGATCTGTGCCGAGGTCAGGCTGGCAACCTGGGAGGAGGTGAGCGCCTCAACCTGGAGGGTGCTGAGAGCCTCGATCTGCGCTGCGGTCAAGCCCGGGATCGCCTTGGTGCTCAGGGCGGCGATCTGGTCATCGCTCAGCGCTGCAATCGTGCCCGTCGCCAGACCGGAGACACCGGTGGAGGTCAATGCGCCGATCTGCGATGTACTGAGCGCGGCGATCTGTTCGGTGCTCAGGGCTTCGACCTGATCCGATGTCAAGGTCGCGACCTGGGCCGTGGTCAGCGCTTCCACCTGGTCGGCGCTGAGAATTGCGATATTGGAAGTCGACAGGCCGGCGATGGCCGCTGCGCTGATCGCGGCAATATCGGCAGTCGAGAACGTGGCCAGCTCCGCGTCGCTCAGGGCGGCGATCTGGGCAGAACTCATGGCGCCGACGAGAACCGATGTCAGCGCTTCGGCCTGTTCCACCGACAGGGCTTCGATCTGGGCCGTGGACAGGCTTGCGAAGGCCTTGGTGCTGAGGGCAGCAACCTGATCGGCGGTCAGAACCGGAATGCTGGCCGTGGCCAGGCCAGGAATGGCCGTCGATGAAATTGCGCCAATCTGTTCCGGGGTCAGGGTGACCAGCTGAGACGTGCTGAGGGCTTCGATCTGGGACGATGAAAGGGCCGCGATCTGGCTTGTCGTCAAAGCCGCCAGCTGTTCAGCCTTGAGGGCCGCGATATTGGCCGTGGGAAGACCCGGGATTGCCGCCGTGCGAATGGCCGCGATTTCATCGGCCGAAAAGGTTGCCAGATCCTCGGTGCCAAGAGCCGCCACCTGGGCAGATCCCAAGGCGGCAATCTGCGACGATGACAGGGCTTCGATCTGCGCCGTGCTCAAGGCTTCGATCTGCGACGAGGTCAGGCCGGCGACAGCTTTCGTGCTCAGCGCGGACACCTGATCGATGGTCAGCGCAGCGATGCTTTCGCTGGACAGGGACATGATCTGGGCGGAGCTCAGGGCGCCGAACTGAGCTGCGGTCAAGGCGGCAATCTGGACGGAACTCAGTGCCTGGATCTGGGTCGTCTTGAGGGCAGCAATCTGGCTCGTCTTCAGCGCCGCGGTCTGGCTGGCCGTCAACGAGGCGATCAGGTCGGTCGACAGGCCGCCCACCGCTGCCGTGCTCAAGGCTGCCATTTCGTCGACCGAGAAGGTCGCCAGATCCTCGGTACCGAGTGCAGCGACCTGTGCCGACCCGAAAGCGGCGATCTGGGTGGAGGACAAGGCATCGATCTGGCTCGTGCTCAGGGCTTCGACCTGCGACGAGGTCAGACCTGAAATCGCCCGGGTGCTCAAGGCCGCAATCTGGGCCGTCGTCAGGGAGCTGACGGTCGAGCTCGACAGGGCGGCGATCTGAAGCGAGGTCAGCGCGCTTACCTGGGAGGTGCTTAGCGCCGCGAGCTGGCTGTCACTCAGGGCGACAATCTGGGTGGTCTTCAGCGCGGCGATCTGCGCGGTCTTCAGGGCGGCGGCCTGCGCCGTGGTGAGGGCCGCGACACCATCCGAGGAAAGGCCCCCGAGCGCGGATGAACTGATCGCGGCAATTTCGGCAGTGGTGAAAGTTGCGATGTCCTCGGCGCCCAGAGCGGCGATCTGGGTCGAACTCATCGCCGCGATCAAGGTGGACGTCAGCGCTTCCGCCTGCTCGGTGCTCAAGGCGCCAATCTGGGTCGAGGTGAGCCCGCTGACCGCCTTGGTGCTGAGCGCGGCGATCTGGGCCGTGGTCAAAGCAGCGATGCTCTCGCTGGCCAATGCCTTGATCTGCGTGGCGCTCAGAGCCGAAAACTGCGCCGTGGTGAGCGCGGCGATCTGAGCGGTGCTGAGGGACGCGAGCTGGCTGGTCTTCAAGGCGGCGATCTGGTTGGTCTTCAGAGCTGCGGCCTGTTCCGCGGAGAGAGCGCTGATATTCTCGGTCGAGAGGCCGGCGATGGCAGCCGTGGAAATCGCCGCAAGCTCGGCGGTGCTGAAGGTCGCCAGGCCTTCGGCGCTCAAGGCAGCAATCTGGGTCGAGGTCATCGCCGCAATCTGGGCCGACGACAGGACTTCGATCTGCGCAGACGACAATGCACCAACCTGTGCCGATGTCAGGCCCGTGATCGCCTTGCTGCTCAGAGCCGCGATCTGTGCGGTGGTCAGGCCGGCGACACTATCGCTCGACAGCGCCTTGATCTGGGCGGAGCTCAGTGCGGCAAACTGCGCGGTGGTCAGGGTTTCGATCTGACTGAAGCTCAAGGCAGCAATCTGGGTTGTCTTCAGGGCAGCGATCTGGGCGGTCTTCAGGGCAGCCGTCTGATCCGAGGTCAGAGCCGCGATATTGGCGGTGTTCAGCCCGGTGATCGCAGCGGAACTGAGCGCTGCAATCTCTGCCGTGCTGAAAGTGACGATATCTTCGGAGCTGAGAGCCGCGACCTGGCTGGAATTCAGGGCAGCAATCTGGGCCGACGACAAAGCCTCGACCTGCGAAGAGGTCAGGGCAGCCATCTGCGACGACGTCAGGCCCGTGATCGCCTTGCTGCTCAGAGCGGCAATCTGGGCCGTGGTCAGATCGGCGACCCTCTCGCCGGGCAGAGCCTTGATCTGGGTCGAACTCAGGGCGGCAATCTGGGCGGTCGACAGGGCCTCGATCTGGGCGGAGGTCAACGCTGCCATCTGCGTCGTCTTCAAAGCGGCGACCTGAGACGTCTTGAGAGCCGCAACCTGGGCGGAGGTCAGCGCCGCTACGATGGACGTGCCCAGCCCGGCTATACCGGTCGAGCTGATGGCGGCGATCTCTTCGGTGGTGAATGTGGCAATGTCTTCGGCTGCCAGTGCCGTCACCTGGGTCGAGGTCAGCACGGCAATCTGGGTGGCAGAAAGCGCTTCGACCTGCGTGCTGGACAGGGCGGCGATCTGGCCTGTGCTCAGGCCGACAATCGCCTTGCTGCTGACGGCGGTGATCTGTGCGGCGCTGAGTTCAGCGATGGTTTCGTTCGACAGCGCCTTGATCTGGGTGGAGGACAGGGCAGCAATCTGGGCGGTCGACAAAGCATCGACCTGGGTGGTGGTCAGGGCGGCGATCTGGTTCGTCTTCAGGGCAGCGATCTGAGCGGTTGTCAGGGCCGCCGTATGGTCGGAGCTCAGGGCGGCGATCGTGGCCGTGGGAAGACCCGACAGCGCTGCCGTGCTGATTGCCGCAATTTCCGCGGTGGTGAATGTCGAAAGGTCTTCCGGCGTCAGGACCGCCAGCTGGCTCGATTTGAATGCCGCGATCTGAGCGGCGGACAAGGCTTCGATCTGCTGCGAGCCAAGCGCGTCGACCTGGGTCGTTTTCAAAGCCGCAATCTGGCCGGTGGCGAGACCGGCGATCATGTCGGTGGTCAAGATGGCCAGTTGATCGAGGTTCAGGCTGACAATGGCCGACGTGGCAATCGCGCTGATCTGGGTTGCCGAGAAGACGGCGAGATCTTCCGTCTCCAGAGCGCCGACCTGCGCCGAGGAGAGCGCCTTGATCTGCGTGGTCGACAGGGCCGCAGCGTCTTCCGTTGTCCAGCCTGCGATGGCAGACGTCGAGAGGGATCTGATCTGGCTGACGCTCAGCGAAGGAATGGTCGTGCTCATAAACAAATCCCTTTGATTCTATCCAAACTAAAATCCACCAACGCCACCGCCGCCGTCGGTCCTACTGTCCACCACGGCATGACAGAAACCCGGCGCCAGGCTTTCACCGGGCGCGCAACGGCAGGCATGGAAAGGCTTCAGCCCACCACATGGAACAATCTATGAGGGAATGGGCTTGCCCGAAGCTGGTCTGCTTTCGGGCGGCCGCCGGATTGGCGCGAGGGACGTGTGATGGCAGGCTTTGCCCGGCAGCCAAAGGCAGCTCGCAGTCCACCCGCAGGCACGCACGCCGCAACAACTCCTGGTGCGCCAATGGTGCAGCGTGAGGCTGTGCTCCGGGAGAAGATCGTCGCGGCAATCGGCGACTGACCCGTCACAACGTAGAATCAGCCGGTACTGCATCAGCCATGATCCTGCTTCGGCAAGCGTGGCTGCGGAAAAGACGGGAGTTTTTGAGAAATTTGAGCCGGTGAACTGGCGGGCGCAATGACACGTCAATCATTGCGGGGACACTTCGATCATTGCTGGCGGGCTAGATCACATTTTCAGGGTCGACAGATTTTGTGTCGGGCTCCCTGATCGGCAATGATGGCGCAATAAGCTGCCTGCCGCTTCATTCCATTTTGAGTGCAAGTGGCGGCGCATGTTGCATCACTTCTTGCCTGACTGTCCCCGCCGGCAGCACTGGAGGTTGAAGCCGACGGGGATGTCATTCGTAGACGCTTGTCGGCAATCTTCGACTTGTTGTCAGTGAAACCCGGCGCCGGCGTTGGGAAGGCTGAACGACTCCTTCGCCGATCCTTCCATGCCGGTGTTCAACATGTCCTGCATCAGCGACATCAGCGCCATTTCGAGAAAATATGTCGAGACGCCCAGATCCATCGATCGCGCACGCTGGCAGGCGAACGACAGCATCCGGCTGATGGCCAGGATCTCCGCCATTTCTTCCTCTGGTTCAACATCCTGTTGTGTGACCATAGATCTTTGCATGTCCGCCCCCAAGTTACTTCCCCGAAACGCAGCATCGCTGCCCATGCAGAAAGAAACCACAGAGAGCGTCACGTCATCGTCACGCGCTATTCAGGGAACCCAGAAGGGCCGGCCATCTCAATCGCGAAGCGACGGATCGGTGACTTCAGCACCATCGGCGAGCGCCTTCACCAGCGCTACGACGCGGCGGCGTACCGTTTCGTCCTTGATCTTGAAGAAGGCACGGTTCAAGGCAAAACCATCGCTCGACGCCATGAAGGACTGAAGGGCCTGTGCTTCGTCGCTGGGTCGCGATTTCAACGCGGTATCGGAACTATCGACAGAGTTGAAAAAATGCTCCACCGAGACGCCCAGAACGCCTGCAATCGCCTGCAGCCGGGACGCACCTACGCGGTTGACGCCCTTCTCATACTTCTGCACCTGCTGGAAGGTGATCCCCAGCTTGTCTGCCAGCAGAGACTGACTGACACCGATGGTCTTGCGGCGAAGTTTGATTTGCAAGCCAACTTGAATGTCGATTGGATTGGCACTTTTGATTGACATTTACTTTCCCCAGAGTCGGCTTAGTCGAACACATTGACAATAGCATATATTCGTCGCGCCTCCGAAGAAAGCACAATCTGTCGATGAAGAAGCCAATGCTAATTTATTTCTATCGGTGAAAATTAAGCTTGTAGCGATCTTGGTCCGCGACACGTTTCAGGACCTTCGATGCGCAGCGAAGAGCACCGTTTCGGCTGGCCAGATGGCTCCAGCCTTGCACGGGAATGACGTCGAAGCCAAGCTCTTCCCAAAGCGCCAAGTTGCGCGCATCATCGCTGGCCAGGGGCTCGACATCGGCGAACTGCGGCAGCCAGACCATCGGCTTCGACCGGCCTTCGCGAACGGCGTTTTCGACGATGACATTGTTGTAGAGCCGCGGCAGGCGCTTGCCGCTGTCCGGCGCGACGACGAAGGGCACCGGATTGCGGATCACGGCGAAGCCCTGTTCAACCAGCAGGGAGACGGAAGCATCCAGCAGCATGCGCGCATTGTCGACCAAAATACTGCTGGTGTCTTGCTCGGCAAGATGCGGTTCGCCGACCAGCAGCAGCGGACGCCCCTCCTTGTCCAGCCCGGTCAGCGATACGAACTGATCGACATGAAAGCCGTATTGATGCAGCCGGCCGGAAGCGGCATCAGTCGATGCGGCTCCGCTGTGCAACCGGTAGCCGAACACCGACACGGGACGCGGGTCGAGCATGCAAAGCGGGTTGCAAGAAGAGGCATCCACTGGACCTTGACGCTGCAGGTCCGAATGGCCGATCAGCCGGAAATCCCGCCCGACAAGCTGATTGCCGCCAGGCAGGTCCACGGACAGTTCGGCAACGGCAACAGCCAGGAAGTCCGCCAGACAGCGGCCCACCGGGTCTCCCGGCGCCACGACGATCTGCATATCGTCCGCATGGTCAAAACCAGCGTGTGGGGCGGGAGCGATGCGCACATGAAACATATCCTGGATCCACGGACCGGGCACAGTGCCGGTGCTTCTGTCGAGCGCGACGAAGTGTAGCGAACAGACCGGATCGAGTGTCGAGATCCAGTTGTTCGCCAACGACACAGCCGTGTCGTCGACCAGCAGGAAAACCTCGACATCCGCCGGAAGCGCCCTGATCAGGTCGCCGATCGGAACAAGGGGGCGGCATCCGTCGAACACGTCGGCGGACTGGAAGAAGGCGGTCGGGACCGCCAGCGCGATCTGGCTGACAAGCCCGCCACAATCGGCGACGAGCGCCGGAACCGGGATCGGGATTGGGGCCTTCATGCCGTGCTATCTCCCGGCTTCTGGCGGGCCAGCAGGTTGCGGAAGAAGACAGTCTCCTGAAATGTCCATTCGGGCACGGCGCCACCGATCATTTCGCCGCGCTGCACCGCCTGCAGAAGCAGCAGTGCATCGGCCTTCTTGACCGAGATCAGATTGCGGGCGCATGTCGCGGCGATATCCGCGTCATAGCCTGCACGGGCGGCGACCGCCCTCCAGGTTCGCCTAGAAAAATGCACGGACCTCGCAGCGGCGATCAAGTGTTGGCACTGCGTCTGGTCAAGCGTGTCACGCAGCCCCTCAATGGTCGCTTCGGCATCGACGAGCGAAACCGTCAGCGGGCAGAAATCCAGTTCTGCCGGAGCATGGCTCAGGGCAACATCCGCGTCGGACACGCGACCGCCGAGGCGGTATTGTTCGAAGACCTGCCCGAGGCCGAGCATGCCGAACACTTCGCATTCCACCGCTCTCAAGGCACCCATGCTCGCGGCCCCGACCACGGTTACCCCACGCGACAGGGCATAAAGAAGTTCCTTGTGCCAGACGGCGGCGCAATCGCCATAGAGACCATCGATGAGACCGATGACGCGGGCACCAGATCCAACAGCGGCCAGCACATCGCCGGCTGCGGCCGGCGGTTTGAACGTCACCGCGGAAAACGGCGCGCGATCCAGCCCGTGGATCGAGGGACCCGCGAACACGACGGTCTGTTTTGCCTGCCCCATCATGCGAGAAAACCATCGAGGGCGCTGGCGGAAAGCCGGTTCAAACCGGTACCGGCAGAGGATAATCCCCTGGCCAGCACCCGGACGACCCGGATCTCGGGCTCGCCCGTGTCGAGCGGGAAGATGTAGATGTCCTCGACACCCCTGGCAAACAGGTGATGGGCGAGCCGTTGCCATAAGGCACCGGCCTGATCATGGACAGACAGGTCAAGCGGGAGCAGTTCCGTACGCGAAAGATCACTTGCCAAGCGTTGCTCGGACACGCTCCGATCTCCGACATAACGCTGCGGGGTCAGGTCATCGCGCGCTCCGCTGATATCCGTCAGGCGCGACTGGACCGCTTCCAGCAGCGCGGCAATGGCGGCCTCGCCGCGGTCGAGGCGGCAGGCAATGCCTGCGACAAAGCGTGTGCCCGGCCCGTCTTGCCCGGCGACGGAACGCGGCAGACTGGCCATGATCACGGGTACGCCGTTCGAACTGGTCAGATCGAAAAAACGCGCCGAAAGACCCGCAGCCTCGATCGTGGCGGCCAGCCGGTCGAGGGCAGGACACAGGCCAGGTGGAAACGCCACGGGCCGCAGGCCAAGCGACCGTGTGGCAAGGGCATCGACGAGGAAGCAGGCGTCGTTCTCTATCAGTTCGAGAAGGCCATGCAGGACTGTCCGGTCAAAATCGAAACCGGCAGCCAGTCCTTGGGAACTCATGTGGAAGGCCTGGCGATCCCAGGGGAAATCCATGCGGTAGTCCATGCCGACCAGTTCGTAAGGTGCAAACACCATGTGCTGATTGCGGACGGAATATCCCTGCACCCAGGCCCGTTCGCGGTCCGGATCAAGGTTTCGCCAGTCAACTCTGGCCAAATCATCCAGCGGCACGACGGCAAGATCGCGGCGGGCCAGAGACCGCACAGATCCGTATTCGCGGACATGCCTCTGCGTGTCCTCGGCGACGGCCCCTTCAATGGCCTCCATGACGGCCGAGATCCGCGCCTGCTCTATCGTGAGGCCTTTTCCCTGCGACACCGCAAGACCGCGCGAATTCGGCCTTGCGGCAAACCAGACGGGCACGCCGATGATATCAAGATCCGTAACATCACCGAGGCGGGTTATACCGAACCGCCGCAGGGCAACAGGATCGAGGGCCGCGAAGCCGGCAGGATCCTGCCGGCCGCGGTCTCCGGATGGTGCGCACATCAGCGACGCGTCTGCGCGATCGCTCAGGGTGCCGAGTTCGGCTTATCCGACAGGATCGCCTCGAACAGCGTGCCGGTAACCGAGCCGCTCGGGCCGACTGCGTGCAGCGGGCTTTCGATCGGCATCTGGATGACGCGGTTGAAATCCCAGCTGGTATCGACCACTTCGCCGACAAGGGCGAAATCGGCTTCGGAGACAGACGCGCCGCCGGCGATCAGGGCCTCGATGCCCTGGATCTGGATCTGGTCGAGCGCCGTATCCGACTGACCGTCCTGGCCGGCCATCATCGCTTTCGCCGCCGCGGCAACGCGCGCATAGCCGTCAATGCCGGGATGGCTTTTTTCGTAGGCGACAATGACGTCATGCGCCACCGAAGCAACCCGCAATGGCGATGTGCGCAGGAACAGCACGCCAAAGCCCTTCTTTCCAATCACGTAAAACTGAGAACCAGCCATAGTCATTATCCCCTATTTGATACCAGCCAATCGAAATGCCTGAAAAAGCTTCTCATTCGCCGCCGGGTTGCGATCCGGCGACAAACCACTGATTTCCCGGGCGGTCATGCCCGGATAATTTTCCTGAAGACGACGCGCCGTTTCGCGTGCCGCGAGCAGATTTCCGCTCAGGGCGTGGCTTGCCGTGAGCACCCTCAGCGCCGGCTCGTCGTCTTCCATGTTGCCACACAGCTGCAGGGCGGTCTGATATTCCTCGCGCTTGAGCGCGATACTGGCCCCGGCCCACCAATAGATGTCCGGTGCAAAGGGGTTGAGATCGATCGCCTGCTGGAAGCGCTCCCAGGCAAGGCTGAGCTCGCCGAAATGGGCCAGGGCATCGGCATGTTGCAGAAGCAGATCGGCAGAATTGGGCGCCAGCGCTTCCGCCTCGAAGAACTTTTGCGCCGATGTCTCGAAATCCCGCTGGTAGAGAGCGACGACCGCTGACATCCAGTGGCCGATCCCCAAGGCCGGATCGCTCTCGACCGAAGCCTCAGCTTCTGCCTTGGCGCGGTGGAGCAGATGCGGGTCATTGCCACCCAGCATCAGCCATTCGAGCTGCAGGGTCTGGGCAATGCGGGCGCGGGCAACGGACATGCCTGGGTCAAGATCGGCGGCCTTGCGGAATTCCGCGCGCGAGCGGCGCAGAAGCGGCAGATCGCATTTGCCGCTGAGCATCTGCTGGCCGGACAAAAGGTGGTGATAGGCGCCGGCGTCATGCAGACGCGTCGGCTCCATCTGCAGGCGCTCGATCTGTTCGGCAAGGGCAGCGGCAACCTGCTTCGACAAGAGCCGGAAGGCCGCATGCAGCTGCCTGTCGTTGAGCACCACTTCCAGCGCCCATTTGATCTCGCCAGTTTCCTCCTCGACCAAGGAAAAGGAAACGCGCATCTGGTCGAAGACCGTGGCCTCGACGCGGTAGTCGGCGCGCAGGGCACTGTAGCTGTCATCCGAGCGGTTGCCGGCGGCAAAGCTGCTGTGCGGCGACAGAACGGCAAAGGTGCGAAACCGCACCAGACTGTTGGCGATATCCTCGACAAAGGCCTGGACGATGGGACCGGCCGAGGCGCCGTCGATCCTCGCAGGCCGGATGAAGGCGACGCGCGGCCGCTTGCCGGTTGCACGGATCGGCGCGGGACTGTCCTTGTCGCCGTGGCTTGCGGCATAACCCTGAATGCGGCGGCGCAGCGCCAGCGTTGCCGGTTCCGGTCCCCTGCCCTCGATGCGCAACTGGCGGACAAGCCTGTCGTAGATCCGTTCGCCGGCCGCGAGATCACCGGCCCGGGCATAGGCGGCAATCACCATCCGGTAGGTTTCCTCCCGATCTTCCTCAAGTCGCAAGGCGCAATCGGCGAGCGTCGGGATATGCGCCGCCGTCCGGCCGCCGAAGCGCGTCGTGTCCTCCAGCAACTGGCCAAGCGAACCGAAGAACAGATCCTTCATCCGGTTGCGCTCGCTCAGCAGCCACAGATGGAACTGTTCCTGACCGGTGTCTGCGCCCTGGAGCAATTCGCCCTCGACCGCGAGGAGGCCGCGGGTGCGGACAGCAATATCATCGGATTGAACCGCCGACAGGAAAAGCGCCAGATCGGAACGGCTGGCCATCGGGCCTGCGGTCAAAGCCGTGGCCGACATGACGATCAAAGGGTCTTCGTCGGAGGCGAATGATTGCATCCTGGACAGCAGCTGGCGCAGATTGCCCATTGCCCGCTTCTGCTCCACATCCTCCCACAGGAGGGAGGCCGCGGCCTGGCGCGTCAGGATCTGTCCGGCAGACAGCAAGATCGCGGCGAGCAGAACAAAACCCTTGGCGGGGAAAAACGCCTGTTTCTCCACCTCGAATCGCGGCACGCCGAAAAGCCGGATCGCTATGTGTTCTGTGTCCCCAAACACGTGTCACCCCACAATGATTTGCGCATCTAACAATGACCAATGAGAAATTGAAAGTGTTTTCGCTTTCCCTTTGACGTTGATGTGACGCCATCTGCAATAGCGTTTCTGCAAAGAAGGAGAGCAAAGGAGCCGGAACGGCGGAGCAGTTCGGTAAAAGAGGAAATGACGGGCAATTTAATATTTAATCGTACTTATATGACATTTACATTGCATTCCGAACCCTATCAGCGCGCCGACGATGTTGGCTACGCGGTGACCGAATTCCTGTGGTTCGATGGAAAGCCATTCTATCCGATCGGGGCACTGGCGGACGCCAGGATTGCCGCGCTGCGACTCTCGGCCGGCGCCTTCGATGAAGGCGACGAGGACAATCTCGACCTGATCTTCCAGATGCGCGAGGCCGGAGGCGGGCATTTTTTCGAAGTCGTCCTGCGGTCGAACTCCGGCACGTCCTATGCCGGCTGGCTCTGGGGACAGGAACTCGAAGTGCTGAACGAAGTCGCGGCCAACCACCGTGTCCTGCTGGTCGAGTGCAACGGCTCGAAGATCCGCTACGCATACAATGATGAAAAGGGCCGCTATATGTGCGACGGCCCGGACGGCAAACCCAAGCTGTCCTTCAGACACGCCATCAAACGGCTTTCTGCGGGATAATCGTCCTTGCACCGAGCCTGGTCGCCAACCAAGTCGTGTTGTCGAAATTATGCTAG
Organism: Rhizobium sp. 18065; assembly: GCF_902706095.1. Lineage (GTDB taxonomy): Bacteria > Pseudomonadota > Alphaproteobacteria > Rhizobiales > Rhizobiaceae > Allorhizobium. Next base: position 175,497 of record NZ_CACSJP010000001.1, on the reverse strand, counting down.
TGGAAACAATTGGCTAGGCCAATGATGGCGGACAGGGTGGGATTCGAACCCACGGTACGCTTTCACGCACACACGCGTTCCAGGCGTGCGCCTTAAACCACTCGGCCACCTGTCCTTTGTCGGCCTGCATCGTCAGACGCAAATCGTTGGAACGGCGCGATATATACCGATGAATTTCAGCGGATCAACCTAAATCTGACAGTTTTTTGACTTCTGCGATCAAATACCTATCTATAGGGTCCGAAGGGTGGCGGGCGCAGAGCCCGACCTTCTGCCAAGGCCGGGGAGTTCGTGGTGCGGCTTATCTTCAGAGTGTTGAGTTTCCTGGCGCTGTGCCTCGGCGTGATCGCCGGCAGCGTCGATTCCATTGCTTCGGTCTCGGCCTCGCAGATTTCCCTGACCCCGGTGGAGGCGGCGTGGATGGATCTCAGTCCCTCCAGCCTTTCAGCCTTGCAGGGCTTGACCGAAAGCCAGCTCGGCGCGGCTGCCTGGACGGCATTTGCCGGCCTGGTTCTGCCGCAACCCGCCTTTGCCGCCTTGCTGGTGCTGTCACTGCTGTTCTGGATGATCGGTTACAAAAAACCGTCGCCGGCCGGACGTTTCGCCGCCTGAGCCACGCCACACAGATATAGAAAGGCCGGAGACGCCGGCCATTGGAGGTCACCATGTTTCTGATCGACATGTTCAACAAGAAGACGGTCATGCCCACGACAGAGACGGCATTGCCGGGACGCGCCGAGGCGATCCCGACCGCCGCAACACACTTTATCTCAGGCGCAGCGCTGAAGGAGCCTTACCCCGAGGGCAGCAAAATCGTCTATCTCGGCATGGGCTGCTTCTGGGGCGCCGAACGGCTGCTCTGGGAAACGCCCGGGGTTCAGGTGACGGCGGCCGGCTACCAGGGCGGGATCACGCCCAATCCGACCTATCAGGAAACCGTCACCGGGCTGACCGGCCACACGGAAGTGGTCAAGGTGGTCTACGATCCGGCACAGATCACGCTGGAGGCACTTTTGAAGGTCTTCTTCGAAGCGCATGATCCGACCCAGGGCATGCGCCAGGGCAATGATATCGGCAGCACCTACCGGTCGGCGATCTATGTCGAGGACGAGGCCGACATGGCGCTGGCGCTCAAGGTTCGCGACCGCTTCCAGGCGGCGCTGGCATCGGCCGGTCATAGCAGCCGGGTGACGACAGAAATCGCCGCGGCAGGGCCGTTCTACTATGCCGAGGATTATCACCAGCAGTATCTGGCGAAGAATCCGAACGGCTATTGCGGCCTGCGCGGCACAGGCGTGTCCTGCCCGATCGCACCCGCCGCCTGATGTGATATTGCCTAAGGCAGCAGCACAAATCCCATTGATCTGACTGAATTTTCAGCGCTAGGCGCTGAAAATTCAGCAAGTCTGTGAATCTTTACCAGATGAAAAAAATCTGGTGAATTTTTGTCAGAGCCATGCAAGGATGCGCGACAGCCAGGACCTCTGGAAAAGAGGGTGGCGGTTCCGCAGACATGTCTTCTTCTTCGGGAAGGCTTGCGGGAGGACCCAACAAGATCAATAGCAACAACAGGGCTGCACAATGAAAAAAACCCTCTTGAGTCTCTTTGCCTTGGCAGCGATGTCAGCGACCGCGCTTGCGGCCGACATCAAGCCGGCACTCGTCTATGGCACGGGCGGCAAATTCGACAAGTCGTTCAATGAAGCTGCCTTTGCGGGCGCCGAGAAGTTCAAGGCCGAGACCGGCGTCGACTATCGCGATTTCGAACCGACTGGCGATACCCAGGGCGAGCAGGCGATCCGCAACTTCGCCTCCAAGGGCTTCAACCCGGTGGTTGCCGTTTCCTTCGCCTGGACCTCGGCTGTCGAGAAGGTTGCCGCTGAATTCCCCGACACTAAGTTTGTCATCGTCGACAGCGTCGTCGAACTGCCGAACGTGCGTTCGGTCGTCTACAAGGAACACGAAGGCTCCTACCTTGTCGGCCTGCTGGCTGGCCTCGCATCGAAGACCGGCAAGGTCGGCTTCGTCGGCGGCATGGACATCCCGCTGATCCGCAAGTTCGAATGCGGCTACGAGCAGGGCGCACGCGCTGCCAAGGCCGATATCGAAGTGTTCCAGAACATGACCGGCACGACCGGCGCTGCCTGGAATGACCCGGTCCGCGGCGGCGAATTGACCAAGAACCAGATCGACCAGGGCGCGGACGTTGTCTACGCAGCAGCCGGCGCAACAGGCCTCGGCGTTCTGCAGACAGCTGCCGACAACGGCAAGCTGTCGATCGGCGTCGATTCGAACCAGAACCACCTGCATCCCGGTTCGGTTTTGACCTCGATGGTCAAGCGCGTCGATCTCGCGGTCTACAACGCTTTTGCCGATACCAAGGGTGACAAGTTCACGCCTGGCCTGCTGTCGCTGGGCGTTGCCGAAGATGGCGTTGCCTACGCCGTCGACGACAACAATGCCAAGCTGATCACCGACGACATGAAGGCTGCCGTCGAAAAGGCGAAGGCCGACATCATCGCCGGTACCGTCAAGGTGCACGACTACATGTCGGACAATTCCTGCCCGAAGTGATTTGAACCGGGCGCAAGGTGGCTTAAAGTCGCCTTGCGCCCTTTCCATGTCTGGGGGACAGGCAATGAACGACAAGAGCCAGGCACCAGCGATCGAACTGATCGGCATCGACAAGAAATTCGGTGCGGTGCATGCCAACAAGAACATCAACCTTACGGTTGCCAAGGGCTCGATCCACGGCATTATCGGCGAAAACGGTGCCGGGAAATCGACCTTGATGTCGATCCTCTACGGTTTCTACCAGGCCGATCAAGGCACGATCCGGATCGCCGGCGAAGTAACAACCATCAAGGACAGCCAGGCGGCGATCGCTGCCGGTATCGGGATGGTGCACCAGCATTTCATGCTGGTCGAGAATTTCACCGTTCTGGAAAACCTGATGCTGGGTGCCGAAGGCGGCGCGCTGCTCGCCAAGGGAACGGATGCCGCCCGTGCGGCGCTGAAGAAGCTGGAAGAGGACTACGAGCTGGAGGTCGATCCGGACGCCGTGGTCGAGGAACTTCCGGTTGGCCTGCAGCAGCGGGTGGAAATTCTCAAAGCCATGTATCGTGGCGCGGAAATCCTGATCCTCGACGAGCCGACCGGCGTTCTGACGCCAGCCGAGGCTGACCATCTGTTCAAGATCCTCGGCGTGCTGCGCGACCAGGGCAAGACCGTGCTTTTGATCACCCACAAGCTGCGCGAGATCATGGCGATCACGGACACGGTGTCCGTCATGCGCCGCGGCGAAATGGTCGCGACGCGCAAGACCGCCGAGACAACAGTGGAAGAGCTGGCCGAACTGATGGTCGGTCGTCGCGTGCTGCTGCAGGTCGACAAGGGTGCCGCCAATCCCGGCGAGATCTATCTCTCGGTGCGCAACCTGACCGTCAAGGACGGCCGCGGCGTGACCATGGTCGACAATGTCTCGTTTGACGTGCGCGCCGGCGAGATTGTCGGCATTGCCGGCGTGGCCGGCAACGGGCAGAGCGAGCTTCTCGAAGCAATCACCGGCATCCGCAAGCCGACATCCGGCGAGATCTTCATCTGTGGCGAACCGGTTGCCGGCTACGACCCGGCCAAGCTGCGCTCGATCGGCCTTGCGCATATCCCGGAAGACCGCCACCACATGGGCCTCGTTTTGAGCTTCGAGGAAAGCCAGAATTCGATCCTCGGCTATCACCGCGACGAACAATACGGCAAGGGTCCTTTCCTGTCACCGGACCTCGTGCGCCAGGCAGCTGCCGTCGAAATCGAGAAATACGATATTCGTCCGCCCAATCCCCGGCTGAAGACCGCCAACTTCTCCGGCGGCAACCAGCAGAAGATCGTCGTTGCACGCGAGATCGAACGCGATCCTAAGCTTTTGATCGTCGGCCAGCCGACGCGCGGCGTCGACATCGGCGCGATTGAATTCATCCACAAGCGCATTGTCGAAACGCGCGACGCGGGCAAGGCCGTCCTGCTGGTCTCCGTCGAACTTGACGAAATACGCTCGCTATCGGACCGCATCCTGGTGATGTTTGCCGGCAAGGTGGTCGGGGAAAAGACCCCGGATACCGGAGAACAGACCCTCGGCCTGATGATGGCCGGCATCGCCGCGTGAGGAATCCATGAGTACCGCTTCCGTTCCCCTTCCAAGATGGATCAACTATGCCGTCTTGCCGCTGCTCAACCTGATCCTGGCATTCCTGGTCTCCGGCCTTGTCGTCTGGATCATTGGTGAGAATCCAATCGAGGCGCTGAAACTGATGCTGACCGGGGCGCTTGGCCGCGGCGAAGGCATCGGCTTCACCCTGTTCTATGCGACCAATTTCATCTTCACCGGCCTGTCGGTGGCGGTTGCCTATCATGCCGGCCTGTTCAATATCGGCTCCGAAGGCCAGGCCTATCTCGGCGGACTGGGTGCAGCGCTGGTCGCGCTGGCGCTCGACCACTATGTGCCTTGGTATGTGACCATGCCGTTCGCGATCCTGGGTGCTGCCGCTTTCGGTGGCCTCTGGGCGCTGATCCCGGCCTGGCTGCAGGCCAAGCGCGGCAGCCATATCGTCATCACCACGATCATGTTCAACTTCATCGGCGCAGCGCTGATGGTCTATCTGCTGGTCAATGTCCTGATCGTTCCGGGAAAGATGGCGCCGGAAAGCCGGACCTTCCTCGAGGGCGGGCAATTGCCGAAGCTCGACTGGCTGATGGCGATGTTCGGCATGAAGCTCGGACCGGCACCGTTCAACGTTTCGTTCCTGATCGCGCTGGTGATGTGTTTCCTGGTCTGGGTGCTGATCTGGCGGACCAAGCTCGGCTTCGAGATGCGCACGCTCGGCCTCAGCCGTTCGGCGGCAGCCTATGCCGGCATTCCCTATACGAAGATCGTGATCATCACGATGCTGATTTCCGGCGGTCTCGCCGGCATGATGGCGCTCAACCCTGTCATGGGCGCTTCCGAGCGCCTGCAGGTGGAATTTGTCGGCGGTGCCGGCTTTGTCGGCATTGCCGTCTCGCTGATGGGCCGCAACCATCCGGTCGGCATCATCATCGCCGCCATCCTGTTCGGGGTGCTCTATCAGGGCGGCGCCGAACTGTCGTTCGACATGCCGAACATCACCCGCGAAATGATCGTCGTGATCCAGGGGCTCGTGGTCCTGTTCGCCGGTGCTCTCGAATACATGTTCCGGCCGGCACTCGTGCGGGTCTATCAGCAGTTCACCAAGGGTTGAGGGCCGTCCGATGGATTTCTTCGATATCGTCGTCAGCATTCTCGGCTCGACCATCCGCCTGTCGATTCCGCTGATCTTCACCGCCCTTGCCGGGCTGTTTTCCGAGCGCTCCGGCATTTTCGACATCGGCCTGGAAGGCAAGATGCTGGCGGCGGCCTTTGCCGCCGCATCGGCCGCCTATGTCACCGGTTCGCCGTGGATCGGCCTTGCCTCCGGTGTCGGCGTCTCGATCGGCTTCTCGCTGATCCACGGCTTTGCCTCGATCACCAATCGCGGCAACCAGATCGTCTCGGGCGTTGCGATCAACTTCGTCGCTGCGGGCCTGACGGTCGTGCTTGGCCAGGCATGGTTCAGCCAGGGCGGACGCACGCCGCAGCTGCCGGCTGACGGCCGTTTCGGACCGATCAAGCTGCCGGGCGTAGATGCGATCCGCGAGGTGCCGTATATCGGCCCGCTCTACGCCAATGTCATCTCCGGCAATAATATCCTGACCTATCTCGCTTTCGTCGCCGTACCGCTGTCGTGGTGGGTGCTTTATCGTACGCGGTTCGGCCTTCGCTTGCGCGCGGTCGGTGAAAATCCGGGTGCGGTCGATACCGCCGGCATCTCGGTGACATGGCTGCGCTACCGCGCGGTGATCGTTGCCGGCCTGCTCTGCGGGTTTGCCGGGACCTATCTGGCGATCGCCCAGTCGGCAGCCTTCATCAAGGACATGTCGGCCGGCAAAGGCTATATCGCGCTTGCCGCGCTGATCTTTGCCAAGTGGAAACCGGTGCCGGTGATGTTCGCCTGCCTCTTGTTCGGCTTCCTCGATGCGCTGGCCAACTTCATGCAGGGCAAACAGGTTCCGCTGATCGGCGAAGTGCCGGTACAGATCTTCCAGTCCCTGCCCTATATCCTCACCTGCATCCTGCTTGCAGGCTTTATCGGCGCTGCCAACCCGCCCAAGGCCGGTGGCGTGCCCTATACCAAGGAGCGCTAGGAATGGCTCACGACCTGTTCGAGGCTGCACGCGATGCAATGAAATTCGCGCATGCGCCCTATTCGAAATTTCCTGTCGGCGCGGCGATCCGCGCCGATGACGGCCGGATCTATACCGGTGCCAATATCGAAAACCTGTCGTTCCCGCAGGGCTGGTGCGCCGAACCGACGGCGATCGGCTGCATGATCATGGGCGGGGGCAAGAAGATCGTCGAGATGGCGGTGATCGCTGAAAAGCTGGCGCTCTGCCCGCCCTGCGGCGGCTGCCGGCAGAAGATATCGGAATTCGCCTCCGCCGACACGAAGATCTATCTGTGCGACGAGGTCGGCGTGCAGAAGACCATCACCATGGACGAACTGCTGCCGTTCAGCTTCAAGACCGAGTTGCTCGGATGAAGGCCGCCGTCGATCTGCTGGTCGAGCGGCTGAACGGGCTGATGCCGCGCATTGCCATCGTGCTCGGCTCGGGCCTCGGCTCGCTGGTCGACGAGGTGAGCGACGCGATCCGCATTCCCTATAGCGAGCTTCCCGGCTTTCCGGTGAGCGCGGTGTCCGGCCATGCCGGAACGCTGGTTGCGGGTTACCTCGGACAGGAGCCGGTGATCATGCTGGCCGGGCGCGTGCATTATTATGAGCATGGCGATGCCGGCGCGATGCGGGTGCCGATCGAGACACTTGTGGGTCTGGGGGTCAAATCGCTGATCCTGACCAATGCCGCCGGCTCTCTACGCGAAGACCTGCCACCGGGCTCGGTGATGCAAATCACCGACCATATCAACTTTTCCGGCCGAAACCCGTTGATCGGCGAACCCAGCGACAACCGTTTCGTCGGCATGACCTCGGCCTATGATACGGTTCTCGTCCAGGCGATCCGCGATGCAGCGACGGCCGAAGGCGTGCCGTTGTCGCAGGGCGTCTATATGTGGTTCTCTGGCCCAAGCTTCGAAACACCGGCGGAAATCCGCATGGCGCGGGTTCTGGGGGCGGATGCCGTGGGCATGTCGACCGTCCCGGAAGTGATCCTGGCGCGATTTTACGGGCTGCGGGTGGCGGCAGCATCGGTCATCACCAATTTCGGCGCCGGCATGACCGGCGGAGAACTGAGCCACGAAGAAACAAAAGACATGGCGCCGATCGGCGGCAAGCGGCTGGCCACCATCCTGAAACGGATGATCGCCGGCGGAGGAACAGACCTTGGATAATCATGAATTGCGCGCTGTCGCGACACGGGCTCTTTCCCTGCTCGACCTGACCAACCTGAAGGACGATTGCACACCCGAGCAGATCGTCAGCCTGTGCGCCAGGGCGCAGACGGCGTTTGGACCGACTGCGGCGATCTGCATCTGGCCACGCTTCGTCATGCAGGCCCGCACACTGCTCGGCCCGAACAGCCCGGTCAGGATCGCGACCGTGGTCAATTTCCCGGCGGGCGATGCCAAGATCGAGGATGTGCTGGCCGAAACGCGCGATGCGGTGGCCGACGGCGCTGACGACATCGATCTGGTCATTCCCTACCGCGCGCTGATGGCCGGCAATGAAAAATCTGTGACCGACATGGTGACGGCGGTGAAGGCCGCGTGCGGATCGGCGATCCTGAAGACCATCCTTGAGACCGGAGAATTGAAGGACAAGAGCCTCATCCGCAAAGCGTCCGACCTGTCGATCGCGGGCGGCGCCGACTTCATCAAGACCTCGACCGGCAAGGTCGGCGTCAACGCAACGCTGGAAGCGGCCGACATCATGCTGCAGGCGATCCGCGACAGCCGCAAGAAGGTCGGCTTCAAGCCGGCTGGAGGTATTGCCAATGTGATGGATGCCAGCCTCTACCTGCGGCTGGCCGACACGATCATGGGCGAGGACTGGGCGATGCCCTCGACCTTCCGCTTCGGTGCCTCCGGCCTGCTGGACGACATTGTCGCTGTTCTTTCCGGTGAGCGTTCCGGCGCCAACACGGCGGGGTATTGAGACCATGCTGCCGCAGGAAATCATTCGCCGCAAACGCGATGGCGGCGCACTGACGCGTGAAGAAATCACCGGCTTCATCGAAGGGCTGTCCAACGAGACCATTTCGGAAGGCCAGGTGGCAGCCTTTGCCATGGCGGTGTTCTTCCGGGGCATGACGCCGGACGAGATCGTGGCGCTGACGCTGGCGATGCGCGATTCCGGCGAGGTCCTGTCCTGGGCCGGCGTCGGCAAGCCGATCGCCGACAAACATTCGACCGGCGGCGTGGGCGACAATGTCTCGCTGATGCTGGCACCGATCGCGGCCGCCTGCGGGCTCGCCGTGCCGATGATCTCCGGCCGTGGGCTTGGCCATACCGGCGGCACGCTGGACAAGCTGCAGTCGATCCCGGGCTATGACGTGATGCCCTCGCCGGCTATCTTCCGGCGCACCGTCGACACGGCAGGCTGCGCGATCATCGGCCAGACCGGCGACCTGGCCCCAGCCGACAAGCGGCTTTATGCGATCCGCGACGTGACGGCGACGGTCGAATCCATCCCGCTGATCACCGCCTCGATCCTGTCGAAGAAGCTGGCAGCCGGGCTGGAAAGCCTAGTGCTCGACGTGAAATTCGGCAATGGCGCCTTCATGGCCAAGCCCGAGGATGCCGAAGCGCTGGCACGCTCGCTGGTCAGGGTGGCGAATGGTGCCGGCGTCAAGACTACGGCGCTGCTGACCGACATGAACGAGCCGCTGGCCGATTGCGCCGGCAATGCGATCGAAGTGCTGAACGCGGTTGAATTTCTCAAAGGCGAGAAGACCGGCACACGGCTTGAAGAGGTAACCCTGGCGTTCGGCGCCGAGATGCTGATCAATGCCGGTGTCGAAAGCGATGCCAGCGTGGCACTGGCACGCTGTAAACAGGTTCTGGCATCGGGCGAGGCCGCCGAGATCTTCGGCCGCATGGTCAGCGAACTCGGCGGACCGGCGGATTTCATGGACAAGGCGACGCACTATCTGCCGCGCGGCAAGATCGAAGTGCCGGTGCTCGCCGATCGGGACGGCTATCTGGCCGGCTGCGATACTCGCGGGCTGGGACTTGCCGTCGTCACGCTGGGCGGCGGGCGGCAGCGGCCGAGCGATGCGATCGACCATGGCGTGGGCATCTCTGGCTTCAGGCCACTCGGGACGCAGGTTTCCAAGGGCGAGCCGATTGCCTTCGTGCAGGCCAATGATCAGGCGAGTGCCGAGCAGGCGGCGAGAACCGTGGCGGACTGCTACAAGATCAGCGACTCCAAGCCAGCCGCATCTCCGGTGATCGGCATGCGGATTTCGGCGGAGTAGGCGCTGACTACTGAACAAGCCGCAGGGTGCCGTCTCCGGCGCTGTAGGATTTGAGTTTCTTCAGGAAGCTCATGCCGATCAGGCTGGAGGACAATTGCTTGTCCTTCAGCACGAAAGCATCAATGCCCCTGACCCGCACGCTGCCGATCTCGATGCGGTCGATCACCACATGGGCTGCCTGGGTCGTGCCGTTGGCGGTGCTGATCGGATACTTGAAATCAAGCGCGGCAGCGGAGAAGCCGAGGCGGCGCGCGGTGGTCTCATTGATCGCGACCAGCGAGGCGCCCGTGTCGATCATGCCGTCGACTTGTTTGCCATTCATCCTGAAGCTGCCGGCATAGTGACCGCCGGGGCCGGCTTTCAAGACAGTCTGACCGGGGGGTGCGGTGCTGGCCGGTGTTACGGGCGGGCTGGCAACATCCTGTTGCGGCATACGTTTCGCCTGCAGGGCCTGCCATACCGTCGGCACCTGGCTGGCTGCCATGGCAATGAAGGATACGGTGATCAGCGTGCGAACGAACATCGGTGCTCCAGAATTGCAACCTGATGATCCTACCATCGCCTTGCTGACGGAAAATAAGCGCCAACGCAAAAACGGCCCGAAGCGGGGCATCGGGCCGTCAATTCGGATGATGTGGTTAAGACTTCACTTCGTGCCGTACATGCGGTCGCCGGCATCGCCGAGGCCGGGCATGATGTAGCCCTTCTCATTGAGGTGGCTGTCGATGGAGGCGGTGAAGATCGGCACGTCCGGATGCGCTTCCTGGAAGTTCCGGATGCCTTCCGGTGCTGCCAGCAGGCAGAGGAAACGCAGGTTCTTCGCTCCACGCTCTTTCAGCTTTTCGATCGCGGCAATCGAGGAATTGCCGGTGGCGAGCATCGGGTCGACGACGATGACCAGACGTTCGGACAGCGCATCCGGGGCCTTGAAGTAATATTCCACGGCCTGAAGCGTCTCGTGATCGCGGTAGACGCCGACATGAGCGACGCGGGCGGCCGGAACCAGCTCCAGCATGCCCTCCAGCAGACCGTTGCCGGCGCGCAGGATCGAGGCGAAGACCAGCTTCTTGCCCTCGAGGATCGGCGACTGCATCTCGGTGAGCGGCGTCTCGATGGTTTCCATGGTCAGCTCGAGATCGCGGGTGACCTCGTAGCAGAGCAGCGTCGAGATTTCGCGCAGCAGCCGGCGGAAGCTCGACGTGGAGGTTTCCTTGCGGCGCATGATCGTCAGCTTGTGCTGCACGAGGGGGTGATTGATGACTGTTACGCCGTCCATGATCGAGCCTTCTTTTCTTCTTGTGCGATTGTCCGTCTATTTTCACATTCCAGCGAATGCCCGCAAGAGCAGGCTTTCATTTTGCGCCATCTTCCCCCAGCCGCGACCTCACAGGCGGGCAAGAAGTGCCGTGCGCGTGTCCTCGTCGACAAAGGCAGCCTCGATTGCCGTGCGGGTCATGGCATTGATCTCGTCGTCGGTGAAACCCATGATCTCGGAGGCGATCTGGTATTCGCGGGCCAGCGAGGTGCGGAAAAATGGCGGATCGTCGGAATTGATGCAGACACGCACCCCGGCATCACGCAGACGACGCAGCGGGTGGCTTTCGAAATCGGGATAGACATTGAGGGCGATGTTCGAGCCGGGGCAGACTTCTAGCACCACGCCGGTGTCTGCGAGGCGCTGCAGCAACTCCGGATCCTCAACCGCACGCACGCCGTGGCCAATGCGCTGCGGCTTTACCAGATCAAGTGCATCGGTGACGCTGAAGGCGCCGCAGACTTCACCGGCATGGATGGTCAGGCCGAGGCCCGCGTCGCGGGCGATATCGAAGGCACGCGCATAGTCGGCAACCCGGCCCATGCGCTCTTCGCCGGCCATGTTGAAGCCGGTGACCAACGGATTGTGGCTGCGGGCGGCATATTCGGCGGCGGCAATGACGCTTTCGGGGCCGAAATGGCGCTCGCCGGTGACGATGATGCGCGCCTCGATGCCGGTCTTCGCCTTGGCCTCATGGATACCCCTGGTGATACCGGCCAGATAGGCATCGGCACCGAGCCCAATCCGGTCGCCATGGTCGGGGGAGACGATGATCTCGCTGTAGATCGTGTTGATCGCGGCGAGTTCCAGCAGGTAACTTTCGGTCAGGACGGCATAGTCGTCTTCGGTGCGGAAAAGCGCTGCGACCTTGTCATAGGCCTGAATGAATTCGGCGAAATCGGCCCAGGCATAGGTGTCGCCATGCATGAAGGTGGCCGGATCGACCCCATATTTGCGGGCCTGGGCAAGGGCCAGCGCCGGCGGTGCAGCACCCTCGATATGGCAGTGCACTTCGGCCTTGATCAGATGTGTGGTCACAGAAAACTCCGTCCGTGGCGCCCCGGGGCAAGCCCCAGATGCGCGGCAATGGTTTCGCCGATATCGGCATAGGTGTTGCGGATGCCGACATTGCGCGACTTGATGCCCGGCCCGAATGCCATGATCGGCACACGCTCGCGGGTATGGTCGGTGCCGCGCCAGGTCGGATCGCAACCGTGGTCGGCGGTCAGCAGGACAAGGTCGCCGGGCTTCAGCTTGCGATGAACTTCGGGCAGGCGGCGATCAAAGGCTTCAAGCGCTGCGGCATAACCCGGCACATCGCGGCGATGACCGTAGAGCATGTCGAAATCGACAAAATTGGTGAAGACCAGATCGCCGTCCTCGGCCTCGTCCATGGCTTTCAGCGTTGCATCCATCAAGGCTGCATTGCCGTTGGCCTTGATCAGCCGGCTGATACCCTGATGGGCGAAGATATCGGCAATCTTGCCAACGGCATGCACCTTGCGGTCGGCCGCGACGAGACGATCGAGCAGCGTCTTTTCCGGCGGCAGCACCGAATAGTCACGACGATTGCCGGTGCGTTCGAAGGTCGAGGCGGTTTCGCCGATGAAGGGGCGGGCAATGACGCGGCCGATGTTCAGCGGATCGAGCAGTTTTCGCACAATCTGGCACAGTTCGAGCAGGCGCTCGAGACCGAAATGTTTCTCATGCCCCGCGATCTGGAAGACCGAGTCTGACGAGGTGTAGCAGATCGGCTTGCCGGTGCGGATATGCTCCTCGCCGAAGCGTAAAAGGACGTCCGTGCCCGAGGCGTGGCAATTGCCGAGAATGCCGGGCAGGTTTGCCTCACGACAGATCGCCTCGACGAGATCGGCGGGGAAAGCCTCATCGCCTTGCGGAAAGTAGCCCCAGTCGAACATGACAGGCGTGCCGGCAATTTCCCAATGACCCGACGGCGTGTCCTTGCCTTTGGACACCTCACTTGCGGCACCATGCAGCCCGAAGACCCGCTCGGGCATCGGCATGCCGGCAGGAGCTGTACCGGACGCCATCTTGGCGATGGTGACAAGACCAAGCGCCGACATGTTGGGAAGGCTCAAGGGACCATGGCGCAGGCCCTTGCGATCACCGGCGCCTGCGGCACAGAACTCGGCAATATGACCAAGGGTGTCGGACCCGTCATCGCCATAGCTCAGCGCATCCGGCGCGCCGCCCATGCCGAAGGAATCGAGAACAAAAAGAAATGCGCGTGCCATGCCTTATCCGTTGCCGGCAGGGTTATCCTCATGGCTGCCAGCGTTTCCGGACCACCAATAACGACTGGGCCAAGGCTTGGCAAATGGCGACACGATCAGCAATCGGTGCAGGTGATACCGTCGCCGACACGCTGGCGGAAATAGAAATCGGCGCCTAGTGTCTTGTTCCTGATTTCACTGCCGGAGAAGTTCGGCATATACATCAGCAACTGATGCGACACGGTGAGTTCAGTGCGAATGAGGAAGGAATTGGCAACCACCATGCCGAAAGGCACGGTTGCCACCGAATTGGCCGGATAGGGCGTATCACCCGCCGTCGACCAGGACCAGGCAACCTTCGCAGTCGCGCTGTCGTCGATCTGGATGGCGCTTATCTTGATCAGCAGATTATTGGCCGCATACGGAACGAAGATGGCCTGGGCGACATGGCTCATGGCCGTGAGATCAGCCTTGGTCACCTTTTCCTGCCGCGCCACAAGATCGGCGACGGTGCTGCTGGCAAGGGAGACCTTCTTGTTGACGCTGAGCCCCATGGTCAGCTCGAAGGCGCCCAGATACAGCACCAGCAGCATCGGCGCGATCAGCGCAAATTCGACACCGCCGACACCGGCCCTGTCGTGGCACAGCTCGCCAAGACGACGCCGCAGCACTCTGGCGCCGGACAGCAATATCATCGCGGTGGTTGGCAACTGGCTCACGGATAATTCTCGTTCTGGAAGGCAGTCGTTGCGACAATCAGAAAGTCGCTCGGCATCGAGCCATCCGCCGGGCGGATGGTGGTGATATAGGGACGGATCAGATCGGTGATGACCTGCCAACGATAGTAGGCCCGCAGCATGTTGATCGTTGTCGGTCCGCCCGGCGTGAAGGCGAACGTGGTCGGATCGATGTCGGAATACGCATCTGCCGATATGCGTGGAATGGTGTTCGGGATTTCGGCGAATGTCGCAAAGGTACGCGCGTCAATATAGAGCTTGCTCGGCGTGGCAATTTCCTCGGCCGAGCAGTTGATCAGGATGCTGACCTCGTCGCAGAAGGCGGCGCGAAACTCCTCTTTGTCCATGTTATTGTCGCGGCCGAGACCGTGGGTGATCTCACCCGTGCGCAGCTGCCGGCCCAGCGTGTTGACCGCGTTGGTGACCAGCTGTTCGGCGGTAAACGCCACGAATGTCTCGATGATTGCAAAGACGATCATGAAATAGGGAATGGACAGGATGGCGAACTCGATGGCGGCTGCACCATCGCGCGAGCGGGCCAGTTTCTTCCACAGACGCCAACGCGTCTTGTGCGGTTTGCCATTGGCTCGCAGGTCTTGGTCTTGCGCGATCATCGCCCTCATCCGAATTCGGAAATTCCCCGAAAACTACGGGGCAAGTATTGATTTTCCGTTTCCGAAATCTTTACATTTGGTGCAATGGCGATCAGGTCGGTGAAATCAGTGCCGCTCAGTTTGCAGCCGCCGCACCGGTTTGCGCATGCTGCTCGCAATTGGGGGTGCAAGACAGAACTGTACGCGCGGTCGACCTGAACACACGAACGGTGCTGGATTCGTCGATCGACACAAGGATGCGTTCATCGACAATGGCATTGCCGTCAGCATCGAGCAGAACCAGATTGGTGGTGCCGAAGGAGCGACCGGTCAGGACAATGGTCTGGGAATCGGCCACTGTCGCATCGGCAACTTCCGAATTTCCGACAATCACCTTACTCACAGGGCGATCCAGCTTCAGGATGCGGGCGCTATTCATATAGACACGCAAGAAGTCCTCGCCGGCCTCGGCCGACTGGCCGATCGGCGCAAGCGCAAAACCTGTTGCTAACAGGCCAGCGGCGGCGACAGAAAGACAACGATTGAACATGGGCCTGCCTTGCGTTGCACGCGTGATGGGAGCTCTGGGCCCAGCATGGCCGGTTTAGGTGAATGAACGGTTAAGTCGATTTTCTCCACATTTGCGACGTCCAGGTCGCTGACTTTCAATCCGTGGCAGCCAAAAGCGAAAGGTTTCGGCTGCGCTGGTACCAAAACTGGACAGATCTGCCGCCTTGCGGGCCGAGATGTCGCCGCCTGCGCTCAAAATGGTGCGTCAGGCACACATCGTCCAGTGAGGTCCAAAAATTCAAGTTATTGTTATTGCTTTTGTTTTTTCAAAGGATTGCCGGTTGTCCGGCATTTTAGACGTTGCCGTTCTGATTTGTTTACTACAGTTCGCGCAACCGGGATTTCATGAAGCGGTAACCGTCTTTCTTAAGTCGATGGCAAGGGGCTGGCGCTAATTTGCAGTCATCCGAGCAACGGAAAACAGTTGCCGGCAGTGCTGATCAACCCTTGCGGAGCAGGAGAGTAACATGACCAAGATTTTTGCACGTTTCATGAAGGACGAGTCTGGCGCAACCGCAATCGAGTACGGCCTGATCGCCGCTCTGATTTCCGTCGCCCTGATCACTGGCGCCACCACCCTCGGCAACGCGCTGAACACGCAGTTCGACGAGATCTCGAAGAATTTGGACTACGTGAAGTAATTCAAGGCGGAAGCCTTTACTCAGGAGCCGTCTCGTCACACGAGGCGGCTCCTGCTGTTTGAGCGTGCGACGCTTGTAGATTTTATATTTGCGAAGTGTTCACAGACTCAATTTAGAATTCCATCTATTCGGGGAGTTCAGCGATGTATGCGTCCATCATTTTCCTAGTGCCGCCCATCTGCCTGGCGCTTTCAGCGTTGACGGACTTCCTAGAGATGACGATCCCCAACAAGATTCCCGCCATTCTTCTGGGCACGTTCCTGCTGATCGCTCCCTTCAGCGGGCTTACCCTTGTTGACTTCGGCTGGCATGTCGCCGCGGCTGCGCTGGTGTTTGCCGTGTGCTTTGGCCTTTTCGCCATAAACGTGATGGGTGGCGGCGACGCCAAGCTGTTGACCGCGGCGGCAATCTGGTTCGGCTTCAACACCTCATTGTTCGAATTTCTCGCCTTCACCGGCTATTTCGGCGGGGCATTGACGGTGATCGTCATCCTGCTGCGTGCCAACTGGGATAAGGTGGCTGTCATCGGCGTAAAACTGCCGCAGGCCTTGATGACCGCGAAGAAGGTGCCTTACGCGATTGCCATCGGAGCGGCAGGGCTGATGACCTATCCGCAGTCGCCGCTGGTGATTACCGCCATCAAGGGCCTTGGCTGATCGGGGCTGATCGCGGCGAAGAAACTTCCCGTTAACCACAATTGTAAGCGTCTTATTAACTATAAGTACACCAATTCCTGATCAATCTGGTCGGCAGAATCTGTCGTGCCGTCCAAGGATCGATCATGAAGCCCGCTCGTATCATCATCCTCGCAGTTGCCATCGTGGCCGCCGGCATGGCCGGCCTGCTGGCCATGCGTCTCAGCGGGCGGACATCCGTCACCATACAGCAGGCCGATGCGGTGATCGAACGGGAACCGACCGTCAATGTGCTTGTTTCGGCCAAGAACCTTCCGGTTGGCGCAAGGCTGGATGAAAGCGCAATGCGCTGGATGGCCTGGCCGGAAGGCAGCATCGTCGAAGGCTTCATAACCGAAAGCGCCAGGCCACAAGCGGTTACCGAGCTGACCGGCGTCGTCGTGCGTTTGCCGCTGTTTGAAGGCGAACCTCTGCGGCGCGAAAAAATCGCCGACTCCTCCTCCCGCATCCTGTCGTCGCTGCTGCCGTCCGGCAAACGCGCGGTTTCGACGGAAATTTCCGTCGCCACCGGTGCTGGCGGCTTCATCCTGCCGAATGACCGGGTCGACGTGATCATGGTGCGCAAGGGCGATGCGGACAATTTCCTCACCGAAACGGTGCTGTCGAACGTACGCGTGCTCGCCGTCGACCAGCAGATCGAGGAACAGCCGGACGGCTCCAAATCCGTGCTGGCGACTACGGCAACGCTGGAACTGACGCCCGACCAGACGAAGGTGATGGCGGTTGCGCAGCAGATGGCCGAGCGCCTGTCGCTGGCCCTGCGCTCGGTTGCCGACGCCCAGGAAGAAGACACCACCGCCGCCGATTATCTGCTGAGCGGAAGCTCCGGCCAGCCGACGATCCAGGTCATCAAATCGGGCGAGGTGGTGAAACCCACCAGCTCATCCGCCGATTCCATGAAGTGAGTGGGGGACACACAATGAAAAACATCCGCGAAAGACTTCGTGTTTCCCTGGCCGGCAGCGTCGCGTTCGCTCTGGCCTTTACCAGCATTCCAAACCATTTCGCCCAATATGCCTTCACGCTTCCGGCTGCCGAAGCGGCACAGGAAAGCGTGCTGCGCATCACAGATGCGGGCCCTGGCCGGCGCAAGACCGTCAAGCTGGGCCTGAACAAGGCGCTCGTCGTCGACCTGCCCGCCGACGCGCATGACATCCTGGTCGCTGATCCGACGATGGCCGATGCCGTGACGCGCTCGTCGCGCCGCATCTACCTGTTCGGCAAGATGGTGGGCCAGACCAATATCTTCATCTTCGGCGAGAATGGCCAGGAAATCATCAGCCTCGACATCGAAATCGAGCGCGACATTACCGGTCTTGAAACCAATCTGCGCCGCTTCATTCCCGAATCCGACATCAGTGTCGAGATCGTATCGGACAACATCGTGCTGACAGGCACCGTGCGCACGCCGCAGGATGCGGCCCGTGCTGCCAACCTTGCCGAAGCCTTCCTCAAGGGCGGTGAAGCGACGACCCGCAACACGACCGCGACAAGCGAAAGCAGCGGCGACGGTGCCGTGGCGATCTACGCGGAAGATCGCCAGGAATCGCAGATCGTCAATCTGTTGCAGATCGAAGGCGAGGACCAGGTGACGCTGAAGGTCACTGTCGCCGAAGTCAGCCGGCAGGTGCTGAAACAGCTCGGCTTCTCCGGCAGCATTTCCGATGGTTCAACCGGCATCAGCTATGCCAATCCGTCCAATCTCGGCAATTCCATCGACCCGACCAGCACGGCCGCAATCACCGCCGGCATCGGCGGCCTGGGGATCACCACCTATATAAACGCCATGGAACAGGCCGGCGTGATGCGCACACTGGCCGAACCGAGCCTGACGGCAATCTCCGGCGAGCAGGCCAAGTTTTATGTCGGCGGCGAATATCGGCTGGCAGCCGAGCAGGAAATCGACGTCGACAGCGATACGGGGCAGTCGACGTTGAGCCGCACGAGCGAGACCGTCGACTACGGTATCGAATTGAATTTCCGCCCCGTCGTGCTGGCTCCCGGCCGGATCAGCCTGAAGATCGAGACGAATGTGTCCGAGCCGACCTGGGAAGGCTCTGTTGTTACCGGCAATACCTCAAATTCCATTCCGGGATCGACCTATCTGTCGATCCGCAAGCGCGAAGCGTCGACGACCGTCGAACTTCCCTCCGGTGGCTCGATCGTGATTGCCGGCCTCGTGCAGGACAATATCCGCCAGGCCATGTCGGGTCTGCCGGGCCTGTCCAAGGTTCCGATCCTCGGCACGTTGTTCCGCAGCAAGGACTTCCAGCGCAGCGAAACCGAACTGGTGATCATCGCGACGCCTTATCTGGTGCGGCCCGTTGCGCGCGGTGCGCTGTCGCGGCCTGACGACAACTTCAACCCTGAAAACGATGGCGCGACCTTCTTCCTCAACCGGGTGAACAAGGTCTATGGCCGCCGCGAAACCGCAGGTTCCGCCGGCCAGTATCACGGCGCCGTCGGGTTTATTTACAAGTGAGCGGAGGTTTCAGGATCGCAATGACACACACCACGCTGCACGCCAAGGAAAGCCAGCCAGCCATGGCCCCAGATCGTAGAAACCGCCGCCTGCACCGCATCGCGATGACCGCCATGATGATCGGCGCTTCCGTCATGCTTGCCGGATGCGGCACGAACAAGGACAACATGTCGACGGGAGCAATCCCCGATGACTATCGCACGCGCCATCCGATCACGCTGAACGAGGTCGAACATACGCTCGACATTCCGATTGCCTCCGGCGATCACAGGCTTTCGAACGGTGTGCAGGATTCGATCGGCGGCTTTGCCACGGATTATCTCTCGACCTCGTCGGGCAGCATCCAGATCATGCTGCCGCAGGGCTCGGCCAATGCAGGCGCTGCGGCAAATGTTCGGGCGCAGATCCGCAAAGTGCTGACCGCAAAGGGCGTGCAAGCGAACCGGATCATCGAGACCTCGTATCAGGCGTCTGCCACCGGCGACGCCGCTCCGGTGCGCCTGAGCTATGTCGCGATCACGGCCGTGACCAACCAGTGCGGCGAATGGCCGGAAGATCTGCAGAACAACACGTTCAGCAACACGAACTATCACAATTTTGGTTGTGCTTCGCAGAGTAACATCGCTGCCCAGATCGCGAACCCGATGGATCTCGTCACGCCAAGAGCCGTGGCGCCAATCGACGCGACCCGGCGCTCGACCGTTATCGGCCTTTATCGCGACGGCAGTGACACCTCTACGGAATGACGCGGCTTGATGCCCTCAAGGACAGGAAGATAGCATGAGTGCGATCGATTACGAATTCGAGGAAGGGCCCGGCGGCAGCCGCGGCGCGGCCGAGCCGGTCGTTTCCGGCGACGTCGAAGCCCTGCGACCGCTGCCTCGTATTTCCGTGCACGCCTTCTGCCTCACCGACAGTGTGCAGCGGGTGATGGAGCAATGCGCCAATGACCGGCGCCTGGCGCGGGTCAGCCTGCGCATCACGCATGGCAATATCACGGCCGCAGCGAACATGTTCGCCTCGACGCCGACACCAAACCTGATCATTCTGGAAACCGAGGCCGCACCGGCGCATCTGCTTGCGGAGCTGGCGCCGCTGGCCGAGGTCTGCGACCCGAGCTCGCGCGTCATCATTGTCGGCCGGCACAACGACATCTCGCTCTACCGGGAGCTGATGCGCAGCGGCATTTCCGAATATATCGTCGCGCCATTCTCGATGGCCGACATCATGAGCGCCATTGCCGGGATCTTCGTCGACCCGGAAGCAGAGCCACTTGGCAAAAGCATCGCCTTTATCGGCGCCAAGGGCGGCGTCGGCTCCTCGACGATCGCCCACAATTGCGCCTTCGGCATTTCGACGCTGTTTTCGACAGAGACCGTGCTTGCGGATCTCGACCTGCCTTTCGGGACCGCCAATATCGATTTTGACCAGGACCCGGCGCTGGGCATGGCGGAAGCCGTGTTTTCGCCTGAACGCCTTGACGAAGTCTTCCTCGATCGGCTGCTGACCAATTGCTCGCGCAATCTGTCATTGCTGGCAGCGCCATCGATGCTGGACCGCGGATACGACTATGAGAGCGGCGCCTTCCAGCCGATCCTCGAACTGTTGCAGCGGAGCGCGCCGATCAGCGTTCTCGATCTGCCGCATAGCTGGTCGGACTGGACCCGCACTGTGCTTTCGGATGCCGACGAGATCGTCATCACCTGCGCGCCGGATCTCGCCAATCTTCGCAATGCGAAGAACATGGTCGATGCGCTGAAGAAACTGCGGCCGAACGACAAGGCTCCGCATCTGGTGCTCAACCAGGTCGGGATGCCCAAACGTCCGGAAATCTCGCCGCAGGATTTCTTCGAGCCGCTCGAAATCGAGCCGGTCGCGATCATTCCCTTCGATGCCATGCTGTTCGGCACGGCGACCAACAGCGGCCGGATGATCTCCGAAATGGACGCCAAATCGCCGACCGCAGAGACATTTTCGCAGCTGGCGCATCTGGTGACCGGCAGAGCAACGATCAAGAAGCCGAAGAAGGCGGGCCTCGGCTCGCTGATCGGCAAACTTCGCAAGAAGTAAACCGCAAGACAGAAACGGGTAGAGCTCATGTTTGGCAAACGCGGCGGCGAGGGTTTCGGCAAAGGCGGATCGGGCGTTGGCACGATACCGGCGCAGCCCCCGGCTGCCAGTTCGGCAGGACGGTCCGCAACAAGCCTGCTGGAGCCTGGCAACGCGGACGCTCGCCAACAGGTTGCCCCGCCACCGCTGCAGGCCCCCAGCCGCAAGCGGCCGCCCCGCGCGGAGGATTACTACGATACCAAGAGCCAGGTTTTTTCGGCCCTGATCGACACGATCGACCTGTCGCAGCTGGCCAAGCTCGACGGCGAGAGCGCGCGCGAGGAAATTCGCGACATCGTCAACGACATCATCACGATCAAGAATTTCGCGATGTCGATCTCCGAGCAGGAGGAACTGCTCGAAGACATCTGCAACGACGTGCTGGGCTATGGTCCGCTGGAACCGCTTCTGGCACGCGACGACATCTCGGACATCATGGTCAACGGTGCCGGCCAGACCTTTATCGAAGTCGCCGGCAAGACCATCGAGTCGGAGATCCGCTTCCGCGACAATTCCCAGCTCCTGTCGATCTGCCAGCGCATCGTCAGCCAGGTTGGCCGTCGCGTCGATGAATCGAGCCCGATCTGCGACGCGCGCCTGCCCGACGGTTCGCGTGTCAACGTCATCGCACCGCCGCTGGCCATTGATGGCCCGGCGCTGACCATTCGTAAGTTCAAGAAGGACAAGCTCAATCTTGGCCAGCTGGTGAAATTCGGCGCGATCACGCCGGAAGGCGCCGAGGTGCTGCAGATCATCGGGCGCGTGCGCTGCAACGTGGTCATTTCCGGCGGTACCGGTTCCGGCAAGACAACGCTGCTGAACTGCCTGACCGGCTTTATCGATACCGACGAGCGCATCATCACCTGCGAAGACACGGCCGAACTTCAGTTGCAGCAGCCACATGTCGTGCGCCTGGAAACACGGCCACCAAACATCGAAGGCGAAGGCGAGATCACCATGCGCGATCTCGTCAAGAACTGCCTGCGTATGCGCCCCGAACGCATCATCGTCGGCGAAGTGCGCGGACCCGAGGTGTTCGACCTGCTGCAGGCGATGAACACCGGTCACGACGGCTCGATGGGCACGATCCATGCCAATACGCCGCGCGAATGCCTCTCCCGCATGGAATCGATGATCGCCATGGGCGGCTTCACGCTGCCAGCCAAGACGGTTCGCGAAATCATCTCGGGTTCGATCGACGTGATCATCCAGGCCGCCCGCCTGCGCGACGGTTCGCGCCGCATCACCCACATCACCGAGGTGATCGGCATGGAAGGGGACGTGATCATTACCCAGGACCTGATGCGCTACGAAATCGAAGGCGAGGACGCGCACGGGAAGATCATCGGCCGGCACATGTCGACCGGTATCGGCAAGCCGCATTTCTGGGACCGCGCCCGCTACTACAACGAAGATCGCAGACTTGCTGCGTCTCTCGACGCCATGGAACAGAAATCCAAGGGGATTTGATCGCAATGTTCGGTATCGATCCGACCATACTGGCCATCGTCATGCTCGCCGCGATCTCGACCGGCGCAGTGGCCTATGGCGTGCTGTATACCCGCATCGAGACCGACAAGAAGACGGCGACCAGGATCAGCCGGGTGAAGGCGGCCGAAACAGACCTCAACCAGGTCAAGGCGGCCCGCGACCGGGTGCAGGAAATCTCCAAACGGCGAAAATCCGTCCAGGATTCGCTGAAGGAACTGGAAAAGAAGCAGGAGAAGTCGAAGAAGGCAAAGCAAACCAGCCTGAAGGGCCGGCTGACCCAGGCCAACCTGCCGCTGACGCCGGCGCAATTCTACATGCTGAGCGTGGTGCTCGGGCTGGTGGTGGGTGTCGGCACATTCGTGATGGGCATGCCGCCGCTGGTCGTTGGCGGGTTGAGCTTCGTCACCGTTATCGGCCTGCCACGATGGATCCTCGGCTTCCTGATCAAACGCCGTCAGAAGCAGTTCATCAACGAGTTCCCCAATTCGCTCGACGTTATGACCCGCTCCATCCGCTCCGGCCTGCCGCTCAACGATGCAATCCGGATGATCGCGGCTGATGGCCAGGAACCGGTAAAGACCGAGTTTCGGCGGGTAGTCGATTCGCAGCAGATGGGTCTCAGCGTGCCGGAAGCCTGCGCGCGCATGTACCAGACCATGCAGTTGTCCGAGATCAGCTTCTTTGCCATTGTCATTGCCATCCAGGGACAAGCGGGCGGCAATCTTTCCGAAGCGCTGGCCAACCTGTCGCGCGTGCTGCGCGACCGCAAGAAAATGCGGGCAAAGGTCAGTGCGCTGTCAATGGAAGCCAAGGCGTCTGCGGCGATCATCGGCGCGCTGCCGTTCATCGTTGCCTTCCTCGTCTACATGACGTCACCCGCCTATATCATGATCCTTTTCACCGACTCGCGCGGACACATGATCCTCGGCGCATCGGCGGTGTGGATGAGCATCGGCCTGCTGGTCATGCGCAACATGATCAACTTCGATATCTAGGAGCGGCAAGACATGAGCGAAGACTGGGCCGCCCGCGCTACCGACCCCACCCTGATCATCGCAGTGCTGGTGGCACTGGCGGTTTTTGCGACGTTCTACACACTTGTCATGCCGATGCTGGAGCGCGGCGACCTGAACAAGCGGATGCGGGCCGTCTCGACCGAGCGCGACCAGATCCGCGCCCGCGAACGCGCGCGGCTCAATTCGGACGCGCAAGGCAAGGCCACCCTTCGCGCCAACAACAACCAGTCTGTGCGCCAGCTTGTCGAACGGTTCAACCTGCGCAAGGCGCTGGTCGACGACACGACGATGGACAAGCTCAAGGCGGCCGGCCTTCGCTCGCAAAATGCGCTGAACATCTTCCTGCTGGCACGGTTCCTTCTGCCGTTCGCAACGCTTGTCGTTACGGCAATCTGGATCTTCGCGCTTGGCAATCTTGCCGACAAGCCTTTGCCGGTCCGGCTGTTCGCCACCATCGTCGGCGGCTATATCGGTTTCTATCTGCCGAATATCTACGTTTCAAACCGGATCGGCAAACGACAGCACTCGATCCGCCGGGCGTGGCCCGACGCTCTCGACCTGATGCTGATCTGCGTCGAATCCGGCATTTCAATCGAAGCCGCCATGCGGCGCGTTGCCGACGAGATCGGCGAACAATCGCCGGAACTGGCCGAGGAAATGGTCCTGACGACCGCGGAACTGTCGTTCCTGCCGGATCGCCGGCAGGCTCTGGAGAACCTGGGCACCCGTACGCAGCTCGATGGCGTGAAGAACGTGACCCAGGCGCTGATCCAGGCCGAACGTTACGGAACGCCGATCGCCCAAGCCTTGCGCGTGCTGGCCCAGGAAGGTCGCGACGAACGCATGAATGAAGCGGAGAAGAAAGCTGCAGCACTACCGCCGAAACTCACCGTGCCGATGATCCTGTTCTTTCTGCCGGTGCTGATCGCGGTCATTCTCGGACCGGCCGGTATTCAGGTATCCGACCGGTTCTAAAGCGTTTCCGGTGAACATGGCATCACCTGCAACGCACTATCTCTTTGTTTTCACGAAGTTTCGCAGGAAAAATCGTTACGGAACGCTCTACGTGTTCCCTTGAATGCGCGGCGCTGCAGGCCCGGTAGACTAATCTCAGTGAACGGTATCCTGCTCGTCTTCGAGCAGCCTGAAGGCATCCTGAAGGGCGGCGACCAGAATGTTGGTCAGTTCATCGGCCTTGTTTTCCAGCAACATCAGCTTGATCGCCATGTCCTGCTGCTCAAAATATTGATCCGGTCCCTCAATCATCGCTCATGTCCCCATATTACCGAATCATCTCGGCTGATGATGAACATCAACAAGGTGGCTTGCGCAGGGCTTTCAGTCACGACAATTTTAATAAATCACGACGGATCATCCGGTTGCCGCATTGGCCGCCGACACCGCTGCGCCGAAGCTGGAAAAGAACTCGCCAGCGAGCTTCTTTGCGGTCGAATCGATCAGGCGACTGCCAAGCTGGGCAATCTTGCCGCCCACCTCCGCCTTGACGACATAGGTCAGGATCGTTGCGTCAGGGCCATCGGCTTCCAGTGAAACGTCGGCAGCGCCCCTGGCGAAACCTGCCAGACCGCCCTTGCCCTCGCCGGCGATGGTGTAGGAATGCGGCGGGTTGAGGTTTTGCAATTCGACCGCGCCCTCGAACTTCGCCTTGATCGGGCCGACCTTGAGAACCACCCGTGCACTCATCTGATTGTCGGATGTCTTTTCCAGGCTCTCGCAGCCGGGGATGGCTTTGGCCAGGATGGCTGGATCATTGAGACCGCGCCAGACAGCCTCCACAGGCGCCTCGATACGTTCGCTGCCCTGCATGTCCATGGCTGATACCCTCCCCGGTCAATGAAACTCAAGCGGGCTCCCTCCCGCCCGCTCAAACTGCATGGGCGAAAGCGTGGATGCAAGTCTTCTGATCCAGAGGTGCGTGCCCGGACTAGACGAGAACCGCCTGTTCGACGCGATCCTGCGAGCCGAAAAACTTCAGGTAGCGTTCGACCTCGGCGGGATCACCTGTTGCCTTGCGCGGATTGTCGGAGAGCTTGACCGCGGGACGGCCATTGGCTTCCGCGACCTTGCAGACAATCGAAATCGGCTTCAGTCCGGCAATCTCCTGCGGCGCGCAACCGGCGAAGTCATTGGTGAGGTTGGTGCCCCAGCCGAAGCTCATGCGCACGCGACCGGCGAAATGGCGGTAGGTGTCGATGATCGCATCGACATCGAGGCCATCCGAGAAGATCAGCAGCTTCTTGCGCGGATCACGCCCCATCTTCTTCCACCAATCGATGATCTTTTCGCCGCCTTCAATCGGCGGCGCACTGTCCGGGCGAAAGCCGGTCCAGTCGGCCACCCATTCCGGCGCATCGCGCAGGAAGGAGGCCGTGCCGAAGGCGTCGGGCAGGACGATCAGAAGATTGCCGCCATAGAGCCGGTTCCAGTCTTTCAGAACCTGGTAGGGAGCCGCGGCCAGTTGTTGATCGGTGTTGGCCAATGCTGCCACCACCATCGGCAGTTCATGGGCATTGGTGCCCACGGCTTCGAGGTCGGAATCCATCGCCAGGAGCACGTTGCTGGTGCCGGTAAAGGCCGGGCCGATGCCTTCCTTCAGGGCGTCGACGCACCAGCGCTGCCAGAGGAAGCTGTGGCGCCGGCGGGTACCGAAATCGGAAATGCGCAGGCCCGGAAGCTCGCCCAGTCGCTCGACCTTGGCCCACATCTTGGCCTTGGCGCGGGCATAGAGCACGTCGAGGGTAAAATAGCCGAGCGAGCGCATGGCGGCGCGGCTGCGCAATTCGTTGATGATGGCAAGCGCCGGTATTTCCCACAGCGTCGTTTCCATCCACGAACCGTGAAAGGTCAGTTCATACTGGCCGTCGCGTTTGTGCAGTTCGTATTCGGGCAGTTGCAGATTGCCGAGCCAGGCGAGGAATTCCGGTTCGAAGATCTGGGCGCGACCATAAAAGGTATTGCCGGCCAGCCAGATCATTTCCTTCTTGGTCAGGCGCAGCGAGCGCACATGATCCAGCTGTTCGCGCAGTTCCTGCTCGTCGATCTCGTCGGCGAGGCGGACCGATGTGGTGCGGTTGATCAGCGTGAAGGTGGCATCGACATTGGGATAGAGCTTCCAGATCATCTGGAGCATCAACAGTTTGTAGAAATCGGTGTCGATCAGGCTGCGGATGATCGGATCGAGCTTCCAGGCATGATTGAAAACCCTGGTTGCAATATCAGTCTTCGTCATGGAAGCCACTGCCCTGTTCATCGCGAGCCTTCAGCCGCGACTGAACGGCCGAAAATCGCTTCGGCCGTTTCCGTTTCAAGTTATCGGCAAACTGTGTCGGAATGTCCAGACAACGACACCCCTCCTGCCGCGATTACTGACTGGGTGTCTGGTTCGCCTGCGGCGGCGTTTGAGCCGGATTGCTTTCGGAGGACTGCGGTGCCGTTTCCGTTTGAGCCGGGTTGGGGATGGTCTCCGATTCGATCGAATTGCCCCACCATTCGGCAGGGACCCAGACCAGCATGGCTAGGATCAGACCGCCGAGCAAGACGATCAGGACAGGACGACCGCGATTGCCCTGGCGCGCTTCGGTTGCGGTCAGGGTTTCCGGCTGGAGGCCACGGGTTCGGCGATCTGTATCGCCTGGCAGGTCGGTTCGGCTGCTCATGATCATTCTCCGTTGACGTTCTGGCGCCGCGCTTGCAGCGCGCGGCATTGACCAGAGTAACGACGGGAATGTCCCCAAGGTTCCGACTGCGCTGCTGGCGGCTCAGTAGCCCGTCAGGCGGTCGACCACGTGTTGCAACGGCAGACCGTCTTCAAAACGGGCAATCTGGCTGTCGACATGACGGAAAAGCGCGCCGACTTCCGACGATGCGGCGGCATGGGGGGTGACAATGACATTGGGCATATCCCAAAGCGGACTATCGCCGGACAAGGGCTCCTGCTCGAACACATCGAGAGAGGCAGCCTTCAACGTTCCATCCTGCAGGCAGGCGACAAGATCAGCCTCGACCTGGCTGCCGCCCCGTCCCGCATTGAGGAAGACCGGCCCGCCAAGTGCGCCGTCGCGATTGAGTTTCGCGAACAGCGAACGATCATAGACGCCTCGGGTCTCGGGGGTCAGCGGCAGCAGGCCGACCAGGATATCGGTGCGCCCCAGGAATGTATCCAGTCCGCTGGCGTCATAGGTTTCGACACCGGCAATCTGCTTTGGCCGACGCGACCAGCCGATGACATTGAAGCCCATCACCTTGAGCTTGGCTACGGCATCCTGACCGAGCACGCCCAAGCCCATGACACCCACAGTGACATTGCAGGCTTCCGGCTGATCGGCGAGTTCGTGCCAGTGATGCTCGCGCTGTTGGCGCGCATAGGTCAGTGTCTGGCGAAGATGGCTCAGGCATTGCAGCACGACCCATTCGCTCATGCGATCGGTGAGGCTGCGATCGACGAAACGGACGACGGGCAGATCCGGTAACTCATAGGTGGTCAGGATGTGGTCGACGCCGGCGCCGCCGGAAAAGATGGCTTTCAGCCCCTTTGCCTTTTCGAAAAGGGCAGGATCCGGCTTCCAGACGACGGCATAGGCGGCTGTGCTGAGATCACGCTCGGCATTGGCCGGATCGGCCATGTCGATGATCTCGCGATCGGCAAAGGCGTTGCGCAATGCGCTGACGACGCTTTCGCGCTGGAATTTCAGATCGATGATGACGGGGCTCTTGGAAGAAACGGGGTTCTTGGAAGACATGCAATTCCCACTACTGGCGGATACCGCCGATTTCGACGGCTTCTAGATTGAACGCAGCGGCTATCAGGGCCTTGGTGTAATCGGCCTTGGGCGCGGCAAAAACCTCGGCAGCCGGCCCCTTTTCGACAACTTTGCCGGCGCGCATGACGATGATTTCATTGGCCAGCGCCTTCACCACCCGCAGATCATGGCTGATGAAGAGATAGGCGAGATCATGTTTCTTCTGCAGGTCGCGCAGCAGGTCGACGACCTGGGCCTGAACCGTCATGTCGAGCGCCGATGTCGGCTCGTCGAGCATGACAAACCGCGGCTTCAGCACCATGGCACGGGCAATGGCGATGCGCTGGCGCTGGCCGCCGGAGAATTCGTGCGGGTAACGCCAGCGGGTGGCAGGATCGAGCCCGACCTCGTCGAGCGCCCAGCACACCCGGGCGTCCCGCTCATCGGCCGACAGGGCACTTTCATGCACTTTCAGCCCCTCGGCAATGATCTCGCCGACCGACATGCGCGGGCTGAGCGAGCCGAACGGGTCCTGGAAAACGACCTGGAGCCGGTCCCTGAACGGCCGCATCTCGCGATAGGAGAATCCGTCAATGTCATGGCCGATAAAGCTGATGCGCCCCTTGGAGGAAATCAGGCGTGCCAGCGCCAGGCCAAGGGTGGTCTTGCCGGAGCCCGACTCGCCGACAACGCCGAGGGTCTGGCCAGCGCGCAGGGTAAGATCGATACCGTCGACGGCTTTGACATGGTCAACCGTCTTGCGCAGGAAGCCTGACTTGATCGGGAACCAGACGCGGATGTCGTCGCCCTGCATGATCACCGGCTTTTCGGCATCCGATTTCGGCGGTTCGCCGCGCGGCTCCGAGCCCAGGAGCTTCTTCGTGTAGTCATGCTGCGGGCGCTCGAAGATTTCCTCGACCGGGCCGGTTTCGACGATCTTTCCCCTGGTCATGACACAGACACGATCGGCGAATTTGCGCACGATGCCGAGATCATGGGTGATAAACAGCATGGACATGCCGTGTTCCGTCTTCAGCCGGCCGAGAAGATCGAGGATCTGCGCCTGCACGGTGACATCGAGCGCCGTTGTCGGCTCGTCGGCGATCAGCAGCTTTGGCCGGTTGGCCAGGGCCATGGCGATCATCACGCGCTGGCGCTGGCCGCCGGACAATTCATGTGGAAAGGCATTCAGGCGTTTCTCCGGCTCGCGGATGCCGACCTGGTTGAGCAATTCCAGAATGCGGGCGCGGGCCGCGCTACCCGTCATGCCCTGGTGCAATTCCAGTATTTCGCCGATCTGCCGCTCGATCGTGTGCAGCGGATTGAGCGAGGTCATCGGCTCCTGGAAGATCATGGTGATGTCGTTGCCGCGCACGGCCCTGAGCTCAGCAACGGACGCCGTCATCAGATCGCGACCTTCGAACAGGATAGACCCCGACGGATGGCTGGCGGACGGATAAGGCAGGAGCTTGAGGACAGAGGCGGCGGACACCGACTTGCCGGAGCCGGATTCGCCGACAAGCGCCACGACTTCACCCTTGCCGATATCGAAGGAGATATGGTCGACAGCCAGGCTCTGTTGGCCACCCTGATGGAAAGCCACGGAGAGATCGCGAACGGAGAGAAGGGGATCGGTCATGCGGACAGGCTTTCGATCAGGGATGTGAGGGTCGGCTCGTCGGGGCGGAGGACGGAGAGCGTGGCAATGCCGAGGAGCGGATCTTGCCGATTGTGCCTCACCTCATAGCTGTCACGTATGCCACGATCGTCGGATAGAAAATGCGAGCAGCCTTGACCAATTGCACTCGACAGGTGAATTGCGTCGGGCAGTTTGAGATGTCCGTATTGCCCCCGAAGAGCTGCAGCATGGCATAGGACATCTCTGTCCACCGGCCGCAGGTCGAGCCATTCACTTTGTTGCATCAGTGAATCGTACTTACGGACAAGAGACTCGTCCTGTTCCCGATAGGGCTTCACGAGCAGCTCGGAGAGGGTCAGTTCGCTCGTGGCAAATCGCGGCTCTGCATCAGAAGGTTGTCCCGCCAAAAGCGCAACGAGTCGCTCCTGCGTTTCATGGGTCTTTTCGGCCAACAGGATGAACACGTTCGTATCCAAATAGACACGTCTAACAGCTCTCATTCATCATCCCATTCGTCACGAAGGGCGCGAATGCGCGATACAGCTTCACCGATATCCGGGTCAGCGATCCGTCCACGACGGAATCGCTCCAGATCGTCAAGCGTCTCTTGAACCGAACGCCTTTTTAGAGAGGTGCCAGGCTTCGCCGCAGCTTCCACTTCGATCACGACACGCACCGTCGCCTGATCGTCCAACCCTTCACGCAGGTCGGCGGGCAGGTTTTCAACCGGGTAGTGGTCTCGCACGATCTTGTTCATGGCGTCAGCCTCTTCAAATCGACTGACCGCATCCTGCCACAGGATCGCTGAAAAGACGAACCGCCCGTCATCGGAAGGTCTTTCGCGGATCGAAGGCGTCGCGCACAGCTTCGCCGACGAAGATCAGCAGCGACAGCATGATCGACATCGTGAAGAAGGCTGTCAGGCCGAGCCACGGCGCCTGGAGATTGCGCTTGCCCTGGGCGATCAGTTCGCCGAGCGAGGGCGAGCCGGGCGGCATGCCGAAGCCGAGGAAGTCGAGCGAGGTCAGGGTGGTGATCGAGCCGGACAGGATGAACGGCAGGAAGGTGAGCGTCGCGACCATGGCATTGGGCAGCAGATGGCGGAACATGATGGTCCAGTTACCGACACCGAGTGCGCGCGCCGCATTCACATACTCGAAATTTCGCGCCCGCAGGAATTCGGCACGGACGATGCCGACGAAGCCAACCCAGGAAAACAGCAGCATGATGCCGAGCAAGACGAAGAAACCGGGTGGCAGGATGGCTGCGATGATCAGCAGGATGTAGAGCACCGGCATCGACGACCAGATCTCGATGAAGCGTTGCATCAACAGGTCGGTCCAGCCGCCGAAATACCCTTGCACGGCGCCGGCGGTGACGCCGATCAGCGCGGAGGCGATGGTGAGTGCCAGACCGAACAGGATCGAGATGCGGAAACCGTAGATCATCCGGGCCGTGACGTCGCGCGCCTGATCGTCGGTACCGAGCCAGTTCATATTGCCGAGCACGCAACCCGGATCTTCGGCCTTCAGCGGATAGGCCGCGCAACGGGTTTCCTTATCCATCAGCCAGAAAGGCGGCGTCGGGGCCGAATGCGGGATCTCGGAATTGACCGTGCGATAGGAATAGCGGATCGGCGGCCAGACCATCCAGCCGTTGGCATTGATCTCGTCGGCGATGAAGGGCGAGCGGTAATCGGTGACGGCAAGGAAGCCGCCGAACTTTTCCTCCGGATAGTCGACGACCACAGGGAACAGGATCTCGCCCTTGTAGGAGGCGATGACCGGCCGGTCGTTGGCGATGAATTCGGCGAAAAGACTGAGCAGGAACAGGATCATGAAGATCCAGAACGACCAGAGACCGCGGCGATTGGCCTTGAAATTCTCCAGGCGGCGGCGATTGGTCGGCGACAGAAAAGGCCTGCGCGGCGGCACGGCTACAGAGATAGCGGGTTCGACGGCGGACATCAGATATCCCTCCTATCGAAATCGATGCGTGGATCGATCCAGGTGTAGATCAAATCGGAGATCAGGCCGACGACGAGGCCCATCAGCGAGAAGATGTAGAGCGTGGCAAAGACGATCGGATAGTCGCGATTGACCACGGCAAGGTAACCGAGGCGGCCAAGGCCATCGAGCGAGAAGATGTTCTCGATCAGCAGGGAGCCGGTGAAAAAGGCCGAGATGAAGGCTGCCGGAATGCCGGCAATCACGATCAGCATGGCGTTGCGGAACACATGGCCGTAGAGCACCTGACGTTCGCCCAGCCCCTTGGCGCGGGCGGTGACGACATATTGCTTCTTGATCTCATCGATGAAGGAATTCTTGGTCAGCAGCGTCGTCGTGGCAAAGGCCGACAGAAGCAGGGCGATCAAGGGTAGGGTCAAATGCCAGAAGTAGTCGAGAATCTTCTGCCACCAGCTGAGTTCGGCGAAATTGTCCGAGGTCAGGCCGCGCAGCGGGAACCAGTCGAAAAACGATCCGCCGGCAAAGACGACGATCAGCAGGATGCCGAACAGGAAGCTCGGGACGGCATAACCGATAACGATGACACCCGATGTCCAGACGTCAAAAGTCGAGCCATCCTGAACGGCCTTCTTGATGCCGAGCGGTATCGAAATCGCATAGGAGATCAGCAGGACCCAGACGCCGAGCGAGATCGACACCGGCATCTTCTCGATGATCAGGTCAATCACCGAAGTGTTGCGGAAGAAGCTCTCGCCGAAATCGAAGCGGATATAATTCCACATCATCTCGAGGAAACGTTCGAGCGGCGGCTTGTCGAAGCCGAACTGCTTTTCGAGCTTGGCGATGAGTTCCGGATCGAGACCCTGGGCGCCGCGATAGCGCGCGCCGCCCTCGTCTCCGCCCATCTGCTGGCCGAGCATATCACCGCCGCCGGATAGTCTGGCATCGGCGCTGTCGCCCTGGCCGCTGAGCTGGGCAATCACCTGTTCCACCGGGCCGCCCGGGGCAAACTGGATGACAGCAAAGGAGATGCCCATGATGCCGATGATCGTCGGGATCATCAGCAGAAGCCGGCGGAAAATATAGGCTGTCATGGAACGCGCCTCATCGCGGATCGTGCGCCGCTGTCAAACCACAGTCCCTGTCCGTCAGCCAATCCGTCGGCCCTCCTGCAAAAGCGATTCGCGCTATACATCCCTTGATAGCCAGCTTCGGCGCACAAGTCCCGCTGATAAACATCATGGCGTCTTCGACCACCAGATCGAGGGAAAACCAATGCCATAGGCCGGCAATTCGGCATGATCGAACTTGTCCCAATAGGCGATACGCGAGGACCGCAGCGTATAGGTGGGCAAGGTATAGTTCCCGGCCAGCAACACACGATCGAGTGCCTTGACCGTCGGGATCAGGGTGTCGCGATCCTTGGCAAAGATGATCTGGTTGATCAGCTTGTCGATCCCGGGATTGGAAATGCCGGCATAGTTGCGCGATCCCTGCTGATCGACGGACTTCGAGCCCCAGTAGTCGCGCTGCTCATTGCCCGGATTGAGGCTTTGTGCCCAGCCGAGATAGATCATGTCATAGTCGAAGCTGCGGACGCGGTTTGCATACTGGGCGGCATCGACCGTGCGGACATTGGCCTGAATGCCGATCTTGCGGAGATTGTCTGCGAAGGGGATCGCGACGCGCTCGATGGTCGGACCGTTCAGCAAGATTTCGAACTGCAGCGGGGCGCCGGTCGAGGCCAGCACCATCTTGCCATTGCGCAATTCGTAGCCGGCTTCCTTCAGCAGCGCGAGCGCCTGACGCAGATTGTCGCGCAGCTTTGCGCCATCGCCGCCGACCGGGTTCCTGTATTCCTGCGTCAGCACTTCCGGCGCGACGTCACCGCCCAGACCTTTGAGGATTTCCAGTTCCTTGCCCTCGGGCAGGCCCTTGGAGGCGAGTTCGGAGCCGTAGAAATAGCTGTCGATGCGCTTGTACTGATCGAAGAAGATCGTCCGGTTCAGTTCCTCGAAATCGAACGCGTAGTTCAAGGCCTTGCGCACGCGGGCATCCTTGAACATCTCGCGGCGCATGTTCGGAACGAAGCCGACAAGAACGCCCGAGGTCTTGTATTCGTTATCGAGGACCTGCCGCTTGACCCGGCCGTCGGCGACGGCGGGAAAATCATAGGACCGTGCCCAGCGCATGGCCGAATTTTCGGACCAGAAATCAACGCCTCCGGAGCGGAAGGCTTCGAACTCGACGTCCAGATCGGCGAAGTAGGTATAGGTCTGGCTCTGGAAGTTGTTGTAGCCGATATTGACGTTGAGATCCTTGCCCCAATAGTCGTCGCGCAATTCGTAGCGGATCTTGGCGCCGGGGGTGAACGAGGCGATCCGGTATGGTCCCGATCCCAGGATCGGCTCAAGGGTCGTCCTGGAAATGTCACGTGGCTTTCCATCCGGGCCGTTGGCGGTCCACCAGTGCTTGGGGACGATATCCAGTTCGCCGACAATTACCGGCAGTTCGCGATTGTTCTTTTCATCGAACGTAAATGTGACCTCGCGATCACCGGTCTTTTCCGCCTTCACGACGTGGTTGTAGTAGGTCGAGTATAACGGATTGAGTTCCTTGAACTTGTCGAAGCTGAAAATGACATCCTCGGGCGTCACCGGCACGCCATCGGCCCATTTGGCTTCCGGCCGCAGGCGGAACCTGGCGTAGGCGTAGTCCTCCGGATAGTAGACGGCTTCGGCCAGCAGGCCGTAGACGGCATCGACTTCGTCCATGGATGGCTTCAGCAGCGTTTCCGTGACCAGCGACAGCCGTGGCGCAAGGCCTGCGGCCAACTCGCCCTTGTCGAGAACCGGATTGAAGCTATCGAAGGTGCCGGACGCCGAGAGGTTGATGTTTCCAGCCTTGGGAGCATCGGGGTTCACATAGGAAAAGCGCTCGAAGTCCTTGGGGTATTTCGGCGCCTCGATGACGGCGAGTGCATGACGCCATTCCGGTTCCTGTGCCTGAACGCCCAGAGCCGGGCCGCAGAGCAGTAGCCCCAGAAACGATGTCGCAATCCGCCTTGCCAATGCCATCCGCCAACCCCTTTAGTTTTTGCTTGAGTGCAGAATAGGGCAAATGACGGCAAAATACAGACGGCTGACACAGAAGTGAGCGGGTGCACATTCGCAGATTCACCAAAATCGCCATTCAGGATAGACTCAGGTGAATCGTTCGGGGTCGCAATCCCGGATGCCGTGATGAATGAGGATGTATGACGATGAGATCGGTGAAACGCTCCGGCAGGATTGCCAAGGCCTTGATGCTGGTGGCAGCACTCGGCGCCGCCGCGCCCGAGGCAATCGCCGCCGATGGGCCGCCGGCCAAGGAGTTATTTGGCGGCATGAAACTGCCGGCACGGGCCGAACCGACCGCCTATGGCTTCTATTCCAAGGGCTGCCTTGCTGGTGGCGTGGCGATCCCGACCGATGGACCGACATGGCAGGCGATGCGGCTGTCGCGCAACAGGCGCTGGGGCCATCCGCAGATGATCGCGACGCTGGAACAGTTGTCGCAGGATGCGGCACGCTATGACAACTGGCCCGGGCTTCTTCTCGGCGACATTTCGCAGCCGCGTGGTGGGCCGATGCTGACTGGCCATGCCTCGCACCAGATCGGGCTCGACGCCGATATCTGGCTGACGCCGATGCCGTCTCGCACTCTGACCTCCAGCGAGCGGGAGAACATCTCCGCCACGACCATGCTGAAGCCGAAGGCATTCCTGACCGTGGACCCTAAGGTCTGGACGCCGGCACATGCAGCCGTGATCATGCGGGCGGCCAGCTATCCGCAGGTCGAGCGCATCTTCGTCAATCCGGCGATCAAGAAAAAGCTTTGCGAGACATGGACCGGCGACCGCAGCGATCTCGGCAAGGTTCGTCCCTATTACGGCCACGACTACCATTTCCATGTGCGAATCAAGTGCCCGGCGGATTCCGTCGGCTGCAAGTCGCAGGATCCGATCGGTCGTGGTGATGGATGCGACAAATCGCTGGCGTGGTGGTTTACCGACGAGCCATGGGCACCGCCGAAAAAGGATCCGAACGCCAAGCCGGCGCCCAAACCCAAGCCGATGCAGCTGTCAGCCTTGCCAAAGGCCTGCGCGATGATCCTTGGTGCACCATCGCCGGATAGCGAGCTCGAGGCCACGTATCGCGGCAATGGCAGGATGCCGACGACAGCCTCAGCTTTTGCGGCACCGAGCGCGCCTACTGCGGATGGAACGGCGATGTTTGCACTGCCCGCCCTCGTTCCCGTCCCGCTGCCCCGGCCAGCGGGTCAGTGAGCGCAAAGCGGCTTGCAGGCGGTGGCTTTTCAAGCCGCTCGACCTGGGCTACAGGGTTTAAGTCAAATCGATTTAAAAGAGCCGCAGATCCTCATCATGACCCGCGCAAAATGCATCGCCCTGATTGCCCATGACCAGAAGAAAGACGACATGGCGGAGTTCGCCCGGCGTCACCAGGCCCGTCTGACCGGCTGGCGGATCGTCGCGACCGGCACGACCGGCGGCCGGGTAAAGGATGCCTGTCCGGAGCTCGATGTCACGCCGCTGAAAAGCGGTCCGCTGGGCGGCGACCAGCAGATCGGCGCCTTGATCGCGACCGGTGAGGTGGATGTGCTGGTGTTTTTCGTCGATCCGCTGACTTCGATGCCGCATGATGTCGATGTGAAGGCATTGATGCGGCTTGCCACGGTTTACGATATTCCCATGGCGCTCAACCTTGCGACTGCCGAAATCCTGATGACCACTCCGGTCGCCTGAAACACGCGCTTCACGCGGCTCGAAACGGATAGACCATGGCCCAGACATCCAGCGACAACCAGCTCAGCTTTCCCATCCTGATCGGCGATATCGGCGGCACCAATGCGCGCTTTTCCATTCTGGTCGATGAAAGCGGAGAAACCGTGCCGTTCCCGAATGTGGTGAACAAGGATTTTGCCACGATCGACGATGCGATCCGGCAGAGCGTTCTCGCAAAGACAACGCACCAGCCGCGCACGCTGATCATCGCCATGGCCGGGCCGATCGACGGCGACGAAGTACCGTTGACCAACTATCCCTGGGTGGTCAAACCGAAGACACTGATGGCAGACCTGGGCTTCGAGTCCGTTCTGCTGCTCAACGATTTCGAGGCGCAGGCGCTGGCTGCGGCAACGCTTGCGCCGCAATACCGGCATCCGCTGGGACCGGTCACCGATGCGCCCGTTGCATCGCGCGCCGTTCTCGGGCCCGGCACCGGTCTTGGCGTTGCCGGTCTCGTGCATGCCCGCGACACCTGGTTCCCGGTGCCGGGTGAAGGGGGGCATGTGGATGTCGGACCGCGCACTGCACGCGATCGGCAGATCTGGCCGTTTCTGGTGCCGGTGAAGGATCCGACCGCAACGCTCGGCCGCATTTCGGCCGAGGAGCTGCTTTCCGGCCGCGGCCTGATGAACATCTATCAGGCGCTCTGCCGGGCCGAGGGCGAACAAACGCCGCGCTATAGCGAACCTGCCGATATCTCCGTTGCAGGGCTCAGTGGTTCCGATCCGCTGGCGGCTGAAGCGCTCAGTCTTTTTGCCACCTATCTCGGCCGGGTTGCCGGCGATCTGGCACTGATCTTCATGGCGCGCGGTGGGGTTTTCCTCGCCGGCGGCATCTCGCCGAAGATCCTGCCGGCGCTGGAAAAGCCGGAGTTTCGCGCGGCCTTCGAGGACAAGGCTCCGCATTCGGCGCTGATGAAAAGCATTCCGACATTCGTGGTCACCCATCCGCAGGCGGCACTTTCGGGTCTTGCGGCCTATGCCTGCAATCCCGGCGGCTTCGGGCTTGCAACAGAAGGACGGCACTGGCACCGCTGAGACGGCGCATGTGCCCAAAATTGGGCAGCTATGGCCAAACGCGGCGCGACTGGCTATAGAGCGGCGGTGTCCAGAAGGGCGCATTGAGCGAAATCGCACGGGAAGTCTTTTCTTGGACGCCAGCGGCACCAACAAAACAGTAGCAGATTCAGGCAGCGTCACAGCCATGCTGAAACGCATCATGTCGGAAAACGGCCGCGATCATATCGGCGGCTATGTCTTTGCCGTGATCTGTCTGATCACCGTTGCCCTGACCACGGCATTCACCGCCTGGATCATGGAATCGGTGATCAACGAAACCTTTGCCAATCGCCGCGCCGATCTGATCTGGCTAATCTGCGGCGCCATCCTTGCCTCGTTCGTGCTGCGCGGCTTTGCCAGCTACGGCCAGGCGGTGACGCTGTCGAAGATCGGCAACAACATCGTGGCGCGTTACCAGCGCCGGCTTTTTGCCCATCTGATGACGCTGTCGATCGGCTATTTCTCCGACGCGCGATCGTCGCATCTGGCAGCACAGATCAGCCAGAACATCGACGGGATCCGCGATGTGCTGAACCTGACTATTACCTCGCTGGCGAGAGACCTGCTGACGCTGATCGCGCTGGTCGGGGTGATGATCTACCAGGATGCGCTGCTGACGCTGATGGTCTTCGTGATTGCGCCGCCGCTGCTGCTGGCGCTGCGCTATATCTCGAAGCGGCTGCGCAGCGCGACGCGCGAGTCCGTGCTCTACAACGCGCATGTCATGGGCGCGATGCAGGAGACGATCCAGGGTATCGCGATCGTCAAGGCCTTCACCATGGAAGCCGAACTGTCGCGCAAGATCCAGGGCACGATCGACGCGGCCGAACATCGCTCCAACCGGATTGCCCGCCTGAGCGAGCGCACCTCGCCGCTGACGGAAACCTTTGCCGGCGTGGCCATCTCCAGCGTGCTGGCCTATGCCGCCTATCAGTCGATCTATGGCGGCATGCTGCCGGGCGCCTTCTTCTCCTTCGTGACAGCGCTGCTGCTCGCCTATGAACCCGCCCGGCGCCTGGCCCGCCTGCAGGTGCATATGGAACGCGCCGTCGTCAATGCGCGGATGATCTACGACCTTCTCGACATGCAGCCGCACCAGCGCGACAAGGATGGGGCGAAACCTCTGTCCGTCAGCGCGGCAAGGATCGAGTTCCGCGATGTGCAATTTGCCTACGGCGCCAACGAAAAGACGCTGAAAGGCCTGAGCTTTACAGCCGAGGGCGGCGAGACGACGGCGCTGGTCGGCCCGTCGGGCGCCGGAAAATCCACCGTGATCACGCTGGTACCGCGGTTCTACGACCCATTGGCAGGGCAGATCCTGATCGATGGCCAGGACATTGCCAATGTGACCAAGGCATCGCTTCGCCAGCACATCGCCTATGTCTCGCAGCAACCCTATCTGTTCGAGGGCACGATCCGCGACAATATCCGATATGGCCGACCCGATGCCACAGATGCCGAGATCGAAGAGGCCGCAAGGCTCGCCTATGCGCACGACTTCATCCTGGCCCAGCCGATGGGCTATGATACGCCGGTCGGCGAAAACGGCGTGACGCTGTCGGGCGGCCAGCGCCAGCGGCTGTCCATTGCCCGCGCCCTGGTGCGCAATGCGCCGATACTGCTGCTCGACGAGGCGACTTCGTCGCTCGACACGGAATCGGAAGCCGCGGTGCAGAAAGCCCTGGACGAGGCGATGAACGGCCGTACCGTTGTCGTGATCGCCCACCGGCTTTCGACCGTGATGAACGCCGACAAGATCATTGCGATGCAAGACGGGCTTGTGGTCGAAGAAGGCACGCATGAGAGCCTTGCGAAGCAGCCGGGCGGGCTCTACGCTCGTCTCAACAGCCTGCAATCGGCGCCAGCCGAACCAGAAACGCTCTAGGGACGGATGACCATGGATACCCCGATGAAGCTTGTCGTTGTCGGTGCTGCCGGCCGGATGGGCAAAGCCTTGATCCAGGTGATTGCCGATTCTGACACAGTGGTTCTGCATGCGGCTCTCGGGCGGCCAGGATCGGTGGTGATCGGGAGCGATGCCGGTGAAATCGCAGGATGTGGTCATCTTGGCGTGCCGATCACTGACGATCCGCTGGCCGCTTTCCTGCATGCCGATGGCGTGATCGACTTCAGCGCACCAGAGACTACGACGGAATTTGCGGCACTCGCCGCCCAGGCGCGCATCGTGCATATCATCGGTACGACCGGTTGCGGCCCGGAACATGAGGCGAAAATCGATGCGGCCGCGCGGCATGCCCGCGTGGTCAAGTCGGGCAATATGAGCCTCGGGCTTAATCTTCTGTCGGTTCTGGTCCAGCAGGCGGCGAAAGCTCTTGAAGCCGCGGACTGGGACATCGAGGTGCTGGAAATGCACCATAAGCACAAGGTCGACGCGCCTTCGGGCACCGCCCTTCTGTTGGGGGAGGCTGCCGCAGCCGGTCGTGGCGTCGACCTGTCCGATGCTTCGGTCCGCGTTCGCGACGGGCATACGGGCGCGCGTGAAGAAGGCTCGATCGGCTTTGCCACGTTACGCGGCGGTTCCGTCGTTGGCGAACATTCCGTCATTCTGGCTGGCGAAGGCGAGTTGGTGACCCTGTCGCACAGCGCGCTTGACCGGACGATCTTTGCCCGTGGCGCCGTCAAGGCCGCCACCTGGGCCCGGGACAAGAAGCCCGGACGCTATACCATGCTCGATGTTCTCGGGCTTTCTTCCACCCACTGATCGTCAAGAGAGGAATTGTCGATGACCGGTACACTCGTGCTCGTCCGCCATGGCCAGAGCGACTGGAATCTGAAGAACCTGTTTACCGGCTGGCGTGATCCGGACCTGACGGAGCTTGGCGTCACGGAAGCCAATGCCGGCGGCAAGGCGCTGGCCGACTATGGCATCCAGTTCGACGTGGCCTTCACCTCGGTGCTCAGCCGGGCGCAGAGGACCTGCGACATCATCCTCGAAAACGTCGGCCAGACAGGTCTGGAGACGATCAAGGACGAAGCGTTGAACGAGCGCGACTATGGCGACCTGTCGGGGCTCAACAAGGATGACGCCCGGGCCAAATGGGGCGAGGAGCAGGTGCATATCTGGCGCCGTTCCTACGATATCCCGCCTCCGGGCGGCGAAAGCCTGCGCGACACCGGCGCGCGCGTCTGGCCCTACTACCTGACCGAAATCCTGCCGCGGGTGCTGCGGGGCGAGAAGGTGCTGGTCGCCGCGCATGGCAATTCGCTGCGCTCGCTGGTCATGGTGCTCGACAAGCTGACCAAGGAGCAGATCCTCAACGTCAATCTCGCGACCGGCGTGCCGATGGTCTACAAGCTGAATGCCGATTCGACCGTGGCGTCAAAGGAAGTGCTCGGCGACATGTCCGGCGCGCACTAAAATCGTCCCGGGTAGGGTTCTGGAAGCCGCCGCAAGGCGGCTTCTTGCGTTTCAGCTGCGGACGGTGAACTGGACCCGGTCGGCAGGGAAGCGGGTCACTGCATACTGGATCGGCACGCCGTCAAGATCGGTATTCACGGCACGCGTGACCAGGATGATGGCGCCCGGCGTCAGTTCCAGCATTGCTACATCATCCGGTTCGGCATGCACTGCCGAAATCTCCGTCACCTCGCGCAGATAATCACGTACACCGCAGGCGGCCAACGCCTGGGTGATTGAGCCGGTCCGGCGGAAGGCCTCGTCTATGCCTTCGAACCGGTCCGCCGGGAACCACATGGTCGAACAGGAGACGGCACGACCGTCGGCCTTGCGCACGCCGTCCAGACGCAGGAGTTCCGTACCTGTTTCAAGTTTGAGACGGGTGGCGATGTCGGCGGTGGCACTTTCACGACCGGCATTCAGCAGCAATCCCCTGATATCGCGCGCCTGATCACCGATGCCTTCGGTGAAGCGCGTGCGGCGACCGATGGGGAAATCGAACTTGTCGCGTCGCTCGATCATCGTGCCGCGCCCCTGCACTGCGCGGACCATGCCTTCCTGTGCCAAGGCCGACAGGGCGGCGCGAACGGTATGGCGGTTGACGCCGAATTCCTCGGCCAGTGCCGTTTCGGCCGGTACCATGCCGGTGGCGTCATAAGCACCACTGGCGATATTGGCGCGGATCCGGTCTGAAATCTGCCGCCACAGGGCCACGCCCTTCTGTCTCTGGATCACCGTTGGCCCACCGCTTGCCCCGTGCCTGTCATATGCTTGTCACGCCTTGCGTTTACTCATACATTAACTTGTATAGTTGTCTATATTACTAGACATTATGAGGAATTGCAATGGACGCCTTGAAACAAACGATGACCGACCAGCAATCCGGTCGAAAACATATTGTCGATCTGCTCGCACGCGCAACCAAAGCAGAGCTACAGACCGCTTTCGACACCCTTTCGCCAGCGCCGAGCTTTGCGCCGCTACGTGGTCCCGAGACGGGACTGGTGATGGTGCGTGGACGGATTGGCGGCGGAGGCGCTGCCTTCAATCTCGGCGAGGCGACCGTCAGCCGCGCCAGCATCCGGCTTTCCACCGGAGAAATCGGGCATGGCTATCGGCTCGGCACCGATCGGACTGCGGTGACGCTCGCCGCCGTAATCGACGCTGTTGCCCAGGACGACGAGCAAAGGCCGGCGCTGGAAGCGGGCCTGCTGGCCACGGTCGCAGCACGCATCGCCGAGGAAGAGAAGCGAACCGAGCAAGAAACGGCGGCCACGAAGGTCGATTTCTTCACCATGGTACGGGGAGAGGACTGATGGACAATAGAAATGAAAGCCTGATCGGTGGTTTCCCGGATGCCGTCTTCAACGCCCAGAGCGTTTTTCGGGTGCTGATGGACTGCATGGCGCGACCAGGGTTGCTGGGGGCCGTGCTTCCGCCCGTCGCACCTCCGGCACCGCTTGGTATCGCTGCAGGCGCCCTGCTGCTGACGCTTTGCGATCACGATACGCCCGTGTGGCTGACACCCGGGCTCAACAAATCGGCGCTGCCCGACTGGATCGGTTTCCATACCGGCGCGCCGCTGACCCGGGAAAAGATCGACGCCCGGTTCGCCTTTGCCGAAGCGAGGGCGATGCTTCCATCGCTGGCGCATTTTTCGCTTGGCAGCCAGGAATATCCGGACCGCTCGACCACCATCATTGTGGAGGTCGACGCATTCGAAGGCGGCAGGCCGCTGCAGCTTTCCGGGCCGGGCATCAGGGAAACGGTCCAGATCGCACCAATGGGGCTCCCCGACATGCTCCTGCGCCAATGGACAGACAATCGCGCGCTGTTTCCGCGCGGCGTCGATGTCGTGCTGACCGCCGGGCGACAGCTGATCGCCCTGCCCCGCACCTGCAAGATCACCGCCCTGGAGGCCTGAGCCATGTATGTAGCCGTCAAAGGTGGCGAAACCGCCATTGCCAATGCGCATCGCCTGCTGGCCGACAAACGTCGCGGCGACCGCACCCTGCCGAGCATTTCCATCGACCAGATCATCGAACAGCTTGGCCTGTCGGTCGACCGGGTGATGGCGGAGGCCTCGCTCTACGACCGTTCGCTGGCCGCACTCGCCTTGAAGCAGTCGCGCGGCGACATGATCGAGGCGATCTTCCTCCTGCGCGCCTATCGCACCACCCTGCCGCGCTTCGGCACATCGCTGCCGGTCGAGACGGGCGCGATGCGCGTCGAGCGGCGCGTGTCGGCCACTTACAAGGACCTGCCCGGCGGCCAGTTGCTCGGGCCGACCTTCGATTACACTCACCGGCTGCTCGACCCGTCGCTGCTGGAGGACGAAACCGTCGATGAGCCGATGATGCGCGAAGACGGCGGCGAGCATGTCATGCGCGTCTCCGACATTCTCGACGGCGAAGGCTTGATCGAGCCGGATGGCGAGATGCCGCAGGATCACATTGCCGGCGACATCACCCGCGAGCCGATGGAATTTCCGATGCCGCGCGATCTGCGGCTGCAGGCATTGGCGCGCGGCGACGAGGGCTTTCTCCTGGCACTCGGCTATTCGACCCAGCGCG
Source organism: Rhizobium sp. 18065 (assembly GCF_902706095.1). GTDB lineage: Bacteria > Pseudomonadota > Alphaproteobacteria > Rhizobiales > Rhizobiaceae > Allorhizobium. The sequence continues at coordinate 131,816 of NZ_CACSJP010000001.1, read as the reverse complement.
GCTATGGCCGCACGCATCCTTTCGTCGGCGAAATCCGCATGGGACAGGTCGAGATCGAATTCGATGTCCCGGAACTCGGCTTCTGTGTGTCACTCGGTGAAATCCGCGTGACCGAGTGCCAGATGGTCAACCAGTTCAAGGGTTCGGCCAAGGCGCCGCCGCAGTTCACCCGCGGCTATGGCCTGGTGTTCGGCCAGAGCGAACGCAAGGCGATGTCGATGTCACTGGTCGACCGGGCGCTGCGCACCCAGGAATTCGGCGAGGATATCGTCGCCCCGGCACAGGATGAGGAATTCGTCATTTCCCATTGCGACAACGTGCAGGCGACCGGTTTCGTCGAGCATCTGAAGCTGCCGCACTATGTCGACTTCCAGGCCGAACTCGATCTCGTGCGCCGCATGCGGGCCAAGCATGAAGCTGCACGGCAGGAACAGAACGATATCAAGGAGGCTGCGGAATGAGCGATCTCGCCACCTATAACTTTGCCTATCTCGACGAACAGACCAAGCGGATGATCCGTCGGGCAATCCTGAAGGCGATCGCCATACCGGGTTACCAGGTACCGTTTGCTTCTCGCGAAATGCCGATGCCCTATGGCTGGGGCACCGGCGGCGTGCAGGTCACGGCCTCGATCATCGGGCCGGACGATGTGCTGAAAGTCATCGACCAGGGCGCCGACGACACGACCAATGCGGTCTCGATCCGTGCCTTCTTCCAGAAGGTCGCCGAAGTCGCCGTCACCACCCATACCGGCGAAGCGTCGATCATCCAGACCCGCCACCGCATTCCCGAAGAGACGCTTCGGGAAGGCCAGGTGCTGGTCTATCAGGTGCCGATCCCGGAACCCTTGCGCTTCCTCGAGCCGCGCGAGACCGAGACACGCAAGATGCATGCGCTTGAAGAATACGGGCTGATGCATGTGAAGCTCTACGAGGACATCGCCAAGCACGGCCGCATTGCCACGACCTATGCCTATCCGGTCAAGGTGCATGGCCGCTACGTGATGGATCCCTCGCCGACGCCGAAGTTCGACAATCCGAAGATGCACATGTCGGAAGCCTTGCAGCTGTTCGGCGCCGGCCGCGAGAAGCGGATCTATGCGGTGCCGCCCTATACCGAGGTCGTCAGTCTCGACTTCGAGGATCACCCCTTCGAGATCCAGACTTTCGACAAGCCCTGCGCGCTCTGCGGCGCCGAGCATGTCTATCTCGACGAAGTGGTGCTCGACGACAAGGGCGGGCGAATGTTCGTCTGCTCGGACACCGATCACTGCGAAACCCGCCAGGCCGAAGGCCATGTCGGCGCGATGCTGGCGACCAGCAAGGAGGCTGCGGAATGAGCGACCAACCGCTTCTCAAGGTTCGCAACCTGTCGAAATTCTATGGCAGCCGGATCGGTTGCAACACGGTGTCCTTCGATCTCTGGCCCGGCGAAGTGCTGGCGATCGTCGGCGAAAGCGGCTCGGGCAAGACCACCCTGCTGAACTGCCTTTCCACCCGGCTGATGCCCACCACCGGCAGCGTCGACTATCACATGCGCGACGGCCAGTACCGCGAGCTCTACCATATGAGCGAGGCCGAACGCCGGTTCCTGATGCGGACCGACTGGGGTTTCGTGCACCAGAACCCGGCCGACGGGTTGCGCATGACGGTATCGGCCGGCGCCAATGTCGGCGAAAGGCTGATGGCAATCGGCGACCGCCACTATGGCAATATCCGCCAGACGGCCAACGAATGGCTGGAGCGGGTGGAGATTTCCACCGACCGCATCGACGACCAGCCGCGCGCCTTTTCCGGCGGCATGCGCCAGCGGCTGCAGATCGCCCGCAATCTGGTGACCGGCCCGCGCCTTGTCTTCATGGACGAGCCGACAGGCGGTCTCGACGTCTCGGTGCAGGCGCGCCTGCTCGATCTGGTGCGCGGCCTGGTCAACGATCTCGGGCTTTCCGCCATTGTCGTCACCCATGACCTTGCCGTCGCCCGCCTGCTGTCGCACCGGATGATGGTGATGAAGGACGGCCATGTCATCGAACAGGGTCTGACCGACCGCGTGCTCGACGATCCCCGCGAACCCTATACCCAGCTGCTCGTATCCTCGATCCTGCAGGTCTGACGGAGAAAAACCATGGCAACGCCCCTCGTCGTTTCCGAAGTCTCGAAGAGCTTCACCATGCACCTGCGCGGCGGCCTCAAGCTGCCGGTTGTCGCCAATGTCTCGTTTGCGGTCGCGGCCGGCGAATGTGTCGTGCTGGGCGGCCCATCGGGCATCGGCAAAAGCTCGATCCTGAAGATGCTCTACGGCAACTATGCCGTGGATGCCGGGCAGATCCTGATCAACCACCAGGACAAAATGGTCGATATCGCCAGTGCCGATCCGCGCCAGGTGCTGGAAGTGCGGCGCGGCACGCTCGGTTATGTCAGCCAGTTCCTGCGCACGGTACCGCGGGTCTCGACACTGGATGTCGTGGCAGAACCGCTGGTCGCGCGCGGCATTTCGGCCGACGAAGCTCGGGCTCGTGCAAGCGAATTGCTGGCGAAGCTCAACCTGCCGCGCGATCTCTGGCAATTGCCGCCATCGACCTTTTCCGGCGGCGAGCAGCAGCGCGTGAATATCGCCCGCGGCTTCATCACCGACCATACGATCCTGTTGCTCGACGAACCTACGGCCTCGCTGGATGCGGCCAACCGCGCCGTGGTGGTCGAGATGATCCGCGCCAAGAAGACGCAAGGCGTCGCACTTCTCGGCATCTTCCACGACGCGGAAGTGCGCGAACTGGTGGCCGACCGCATTCTCGACGTCTCGCAATTTTCACCTCGGAAAGTGGCCGCATGAGCAAGCAACTCGGTCTCAAGCCCTTCCTCCACGAGACGGCGCGGGTGAGCAATTCAACGCTCGGCTGCTATACAGAAGTGTCTGAGCGCTGCCGGCTCGACGAAGTCGAGATGGGCGATTACTCCTACATCATGCATGATGGCGCCGTCTGGTGCGCGACCATCGGCAAGTTCGCCAACATTGCTGCGAGCGTGCGCATCAATGCGACCAATCATCCGACCTGGCGGGCAACGCTGCATCATTTCACCTACCGGGCAGCGGACTATTTCGAAGGTGCGGAAAACGACCACGATTTCTTCGAGTGGCGCCGCGAGAACCGCGTGACCATCGGCCACGATGTCTGGATCGGTCACGGGGCAACGGTTCTGCCCGGCGTCACGGTCGGCAACGGGGCGGTGATCGGTGCCGGCGCCGTCGTCTCCAAGGATGTCGCACCTTACACGATTGTCGGCGGCGTGCCGGCCAAGCTCATTCGCGAGCGGTTTCCCAAGGCGGTCGCGGACGGCATGGAGCGGCTGGCCTGGTGGGACTGGGAGCACGACCGGCTTTTTGCGGCACTGGAGGATTTCCGCAGCCTCGACGGCGATGCATTCGTTGAGAAATACTTGTGATTATTGCTAATAATCAAAGCCTTAGTTCATTTTACAAAACCGACATGAAACTGACATTGGGACTTCACGCAAAGGCACTAGATCGGAGCCCGTTCCGTAGACATGATGGCGAAGGACCCAAGATGCGTTTCAAGTTGGAAAACCTCAATCGCCAGTTCGGCAGCAACAAGGCTGTTGATTCCGTCACGCTCGATATTCCGGCAGGCCAGATGGTCGGCGTGATCGGACGTTCAGGCGCCGGCAAGTCGACGCTGCTGCGGATGATCAATCGGCTCGTCGATCCAACCTCCGGCAGCATTCGTTTCGGCGATACGGAAATCTCGACACTGCGTGGCGCTGCCCTGCGCGACTGGCAACGTGATTGCGCGATGATCTTCCAGCAGTTCAATCTCGTGCCGCGCCTCGACGTCCTGACCAATGTGCTGCTCGGCCGTCTCAACCATCGCTCCACGACGCTCAGCCTGCTCAACATCTTTTCCCGCGAAGAGCGCCTGATGGCGATTGCAGCGCTTGAGCGCCTTGGCATCGAACAGACCGCGCTTCAGGCCGCCGGCACGCTTTCAGGCGGCCAGCAGCAGCGCGTGGCGATCGCCCGTGCCCTGATGCAATCGCCGAAAATGGTTCTGGCAGACGAACCGATCGCCTCGCTCGATCCGCTCAATGCGAAGATTGTCATGGACGCGCTGAAGAACATCAATGAGCAGGACGGCATCACTGTTGTCACCAACCTGCATACGCTCGATACGGCGCGCAATTATTGCGAACGGATCATCGGCATGGCGCGCGGTCGTGTCGTATTCGACGGCACGCCGGGAGAACTGACCGCCGAAGCGGTGCAGGAAATCTATGGCGCGGACCAGCATGGTGCCGGCATCGACGAAACGATGACATCGACCAGCATTAACATTCCTGCCCATCAGAACAATGTTGCGGCGAAAATCCCATCAGCCGGCCTTCGCCCCTTGGCAGCAGCCGAGGCCTGAGCGCCCGCAAAGATCGCAAGCCCGCGTCAAGGGCGACCGGTTCCAGAACCACCTCACGCATTCCATCAAACAGGAGATGAACTCATGTTGAAGAAGACTTTGCTTGCCACGGCAGCTCTCGTGGCTCTCGCCGGCTCCGTGCATGCCGAAGACCTCAAGGAATTCCGCATCGGCATTCTCGGTGGCGAAAACGAAGCCGACCGCCTGCGCAACTACCAGTGCATGACCGACAAGCTGCCAGCCGTTCTCGGCGTCGAAAAGGTCTCGCTGTTTCCTGCCGCCGACTATGACGGCGTCATCCAGGGCCTGCTCGGCGGCACACTCGACTATGCCGAACTCGGTGCTTCCGGTTATGCCAAGATCTATCTCGCCAAGGCTGATGCCGTCGAGCCGATCCTGACCACCGTCCAGACCGACGGCTCGATGGGCTACTACTCGATCATGGTTGCCCGCAAGGACAGCGGCATGACCAAGGTCGAAGACATCAAGGGCAAGAAGCTCGGTTTCGCCGACCCGGATTCGACCTCGGGCTACCTGATCCCCACCGTCACCCTGCCGGAAGCCATCGGCGGCCCGGTCAAGGAATTCGTCGCTGAAACCGGCTTCGGCGGCGGCCATGAGAACCTGGTTCTCGAAGTGCTCAAGGGCACCTTTGATGCCGGCACGACCTTCGGCTCCGGCGTTGGCGATTTCAAGGACGGCTACACCTCCGGCAACCTGCGCAAGATGGTCGACAAGGGTATCCTGAACATGGATGACCTGGTCGAACTGTGGAAGTCGCCGCTGATCCCGAATGGCCCGGTCGTCGTTCGCACCTCGATGAACGAAGACATGAAGACGAAGTTCAAGCAGTTCATGATCGACCTGCCGAAGTCCGACCCGGCCTGCTTCTCGGCCGTGCAGGGTGGCGATTTCACCGGCTTCACCGAAGTCAATGTCGACTTCTACAAGCCGATCATTGATGCCCGCAAGGCGACCATCGGCGGCTGATACGCCACACCGACATAAACGCCGCCGGTCGACAATCTCGACCGGCGGTTTGCGTGTCAAAGAGACGATGGCCGGGCGGCTTTCGAGGGGATTGTTTCATGCGTCTAACCGCAACTCATCCGCGGCTCAGCGAGCGTGGTGCTCTGGTCGAGCAGCACTGGCAGGAACTTGCGTCGCGTCGGCGGATGTACACGCTTTTCGGCGTGGTGCTCCTGCTTGTCGCGGTCAGCGGATCGCTCTGGTTTGCCAACGAAACCAATTCCGGAAAATTCTTCGACCGCCTGCCCTATCTCTTCGATTTCGTCGAGGAACTGGTGCCGCGCGACGCCACCGAAATCTTGCGTGCCATGTTCGATCTTGCCTCGCCCTATGACGACGGCAGCCTGAAATACAACTATCCGGAAGGCCGTCTCTACATTACCGAGACGCTGTACATCCCGGAATACATCTACAAGATGGTCGAGACGATCAATATCGCGCTGTTTTCCACCGTGATCGGTGCGATCTTCGGCTTCTGCCTTTGCTTTCTTGCGGCGAAGAACATGATGCCGATCGCGTGGATCCGCTGGCCGGTGCGCCGCATGATGGAAATCCTGCGGGCCTTTCCCGAGGTGGTGATCGCCGGCTTCTTCCTTGCCATCCTGTCTCTCGGGCCGATCCCCGCGATTGCCGCCGTATCGCTGCATACGATCGGTGCGCTTGGAAAACTGTTCTTCGAGGTGGTCGAGAATGCCGACATGCGGGCCGACGAAGGTCTGCGCGCCGTCGGTGCCAACTGGTTCGAACGGGTCTGGTTCGGGATCACCCCGCAGGTCATGCCGAATTTCGTCAGTTATTTCCTGCTGCGTTTCGAAATTAACGTGCGCGCATCGACGATCATCGGCGCCGTCGGCGGCGGCGGCATCGGCGAATTGCTGCGCCTGTCGATCAGCCAGGGCCATGAGGCGAAGACGCTGGCGATCGTGCTGCTGCTGCTGATCACCATCATCGGCGTCGACCAGTTGTCCGCTAGCCTGCGGCGCAGGCTGGTCGGCGAGCAGGCCTTCCAGTCGGTTCAGTGAGGACAGATCCCATGTCGATGACCAATACCGCCGAACTGAACCGCCTTGCCGCACGCTATCCGCATGTGCTGGAGCGCTCGCTGTGGCAGCGTTTCCGCGTGCCGATCTCGGTTGGTCTGCTTGTTGTCTACCTGAGCTTCAGCTGGTGGTTCTTTGCCTTCGGCAAGACTATTTCCGAAGCCAACTGGGGCATTGCCGGCAATTACCTCGCCGACTGGGTGTCGTTCGAGATCCGGCCGGACTTCGAGATTGCCGCAGATGGGGCGATCAGCATCGTCTATTCCCGTTTCGACCCGATCGGCCCCAATCCCAATCCGGACTGGATCAACGCCCAGCGGAAAAACATGACACGCACGGTTGCCGCAGATGCGGCGACACAGTCTGCAGCCGCTCCCGCCGCAAAGGCGCCTTCGGCCTTCAGCTTCATGCCCAAGCCGGCGGATGGAGCCGCAGCAGCCATTGCGGCCCCGGCCACACCATCCACAGTGACCGAAGAGGTCATCACGCAGGCCACCGTGACGCTTGGCTCTGCGGCGCATGTCGAAATCACCCCGGACCGGGTCACCCTGGTGCGCCGTGGCGAAAGTATCGACCTGTCGCTTGACCATGCCGGCGATACCGTCACCCTCAATGGTGCCAAGCCCGACTGGGTCGACCAGCGCAGCGCCGGCGGCCGCGTGGTTGCCTATTTCGGCTTTGCCGGCTGGGTCGAGGTGAGCGCGGATCGGGTACGGATCCGCAAGCGCTTCCTCGGCTGGGAGAATTTCGTCTTCGATACCAATTCGCCGTTCTTCAACATGCCGATCAGCAAGCTGACCGACACGATCGTATCGGGCGACCGCATCGACCCAAAGATGAGCAACCTGGCGCTGGCCTGGAACAATTTCCTCTACAATGCCTCCTGGCAGCATCTGGATGTCTGGACCAAGCTTTTGCAGACGATTGTCATGGCTTTTGTCGGCACGCTGTTTGCCATGCTGGTCGCGTTTCCGCTGTCGTTCATCGCGGCGCGCAACATCACGCGCAACCGACCGGTCAATCAGGTGACCAAACGGCTGTTCGACTTTCTTCGCTCGGTCGACATGCTGATCTGGGCGCTGTTTTTCACCCGCGCCTTCGGTCCGGGACCGCTGGCCGGCATCTCGGCTATCTTCTTCACCGACACCGGCACGCTTGGCAAACTCTATTCGGAAGCGCTGGAAAACATCGACGACAAGCAGCGCGAAGGGGTGAAATCGGTCGGCGCGCCGGCGATCGCCGTGCAGCGCTACGGGGTAGTACCGCAGGTGCTGCCGGTGTTCGCCTCGCAGGCGCTGTATTTCTGGGAAAGCAATACGCGCTCGGCCACCATCATCGGTGCCGTGGGCGCCGGCGGCATCGGCCTGAAGCTGTGGGAAGCGATGCGAACCAATTCCGACTGGGAAAACGTTGCCTATATGGTGCTTTTGATCCTGCTCGTGGTCTTCGTGTTTGACGCAATCTCGAATAGCCTGCGATCGCGGCTGATGGGTACGAAGCACTGATTGCGCCGCAATCGCTGCAATATTTCGAAATTTCAGGACAGGTCCTTGCGATACGCCATCTATTTCACACCGCCCGCCGATGATCCGCTAACAGTGGCTGCGGCCACTTGGCTGAAGCGGGATGCCTTCAGCGGTAACAATACTGAACTCGGGGATCTCGAGGGCATCGATGAGGGCGAACATCATCGGATCACCGAGGATCCACGGCGTTATGGTTTTCATGCCACGCTGAAGGCACCATTCGAACTGGCCAAGGGGCAAAGTGAGGCCGACCTTCTCGCGGCGCTTCAAGCCTTCTGCGGCCGGGAGTTCAGCTTTGCCCTGCCGAGTGCTGTTGTCGGGCAATTGGGACCGTTCTTTGCCATCATCCCCGGCGCCACGCATGCGCCCCTGCAGGATTTCGCCGCCCGAGTGGTGGAAGAGTTCGAACCGTTTCGGGCACCGTTGTCAGATGCCGATATCGCAAGGCGCAATCCAGACAGGCTTGGCGCGACGCAACGGGAAAATCTGCTGCGCTGGGGCTATCCGCATGTCTTCGACGTCTTTCGCTTCCATATGACGCTGACCGGCCCGATTGCACCTGAGCGCAGCGCAACAGTCGCAGACGTTCTCGAACGACGGTTTGCGGATTTCATCCAGAAGCCGCTGGCGATCTCGGGGCTTGGTCTCTTCGTCGAGACCGAACGCGGCGCGCCCTTTACCATTCACTCCTGGCACCCGTTGATCGGGGCCTGACGCAACAGCAGGGACTTCCATGTCGATCGAATTTGCCATCAACAATGCCCGCATCGTGCTGGAGGACGAGGTTGTTTCCGGCTCGGTTCTCGTGCGTGACGGAAAGATTGCCGATATCTCGCAAGGCACGTCACGAGCCGGGGAGGATTTCGGAGGCGATTATCTGATCGCCGGTCTCGTCGAACTGCACACCGACCATCTCGAATCGCATTACTCACCGCGCCCGGGCGTACGCTGGAACAAGATGTCGGCGATCCAGGCGCATGATGCCCAGGTTGCCACCTCCGGCATCACCACGGTCTTCGACTGCCTGCGCATGGGCTCGGACGAAGACGGGGGCTTTGACAAGGGCGAGATGCGCGAGATGGCGGATGCAATCCAGGCCGCCGAGCGGGAAGACCGGTTGCGCGCCGAGCACCTGATCCACCTGCGCTGCGAAGTGGCGTCCGACAACGTGCTCGAACATTTTTCCGATTTTGCCACCGATCCGCATGTGCGGCTCGTCTCGCTGATGGACCATTCCCCAGGCCAACGTCAGTTCCAGACGATGGAACAGTATACGCTGTACTACAAAACCAAGCGTGGCCTTTCCGAGGAAGCCTTCGCCCGCTTCGTCGAGGGGCGCTTGCGCATGTCGGAACGCTATTCCTCGGTGCACCGCGACACTCTTGCGGCGATCTGTGCCGAGCGCGGGATCACGGTTGCCAGCCATGACGATGCGACGTTGGCGCATGTCGAGGAAGCGAAGGGTCACGGCGTGAAGCTGGCGGAATTCCCGACCAGCTTCGAGGCGGCCAAGGCCTCCCACACGGCGGGCATGAGCGTGCTTATGGGCGCGCCGAACGTCGTGCGCGGCAAGTCGCATTCGGGCAATATCGCCGCACGTGATCTGGCGGCGCACGGCGTGCTCGACGTTCTGTCTTCAGATTACGTGCCGCTCAGCCTCTTGCATGCACCCTTCGTGCTGGCTGACGAGATGGATGGCCTGTCCCTGCCGAAGGCGCTGGCCATGGTGACATCGACACCGGCGCGCACCGTCGGCCTTGACGATCGCGGCCGCATCGCTGCAGGTTTGCGGGCCGACCTCGTTCGCGTTCGCCACACGGAAGGTGTTCCGGTCGTACGCTCGGTCTGGCGCGAAGGACAAAGGGTTGCCTGATGGCAGAGCATGCAAGACAGACCGGGTCGACACAACCTTCAGGCACCTCGGTACCTTCAGGCACCCTGGTCGCCGTGGTCGGGCCGAGCGGGGCCGGCAAGGACAGCCTGATCCAGTTTGCGATGGCGCATTTTTCCGGGCGGCCTGAGGTTCATCTGGTTCAACGGGTGATCACCCGGGCTGCCGATGCCGGTGGCGAAGATCATGTTGCCGTATCGGCGGCCGGTTTCGAAGCACAGCAGGCAGCCGGCGACTTCGCCGTGCACTGGGATGCGCACGGATTGCGCTATGGCATTCCGGCGAACGTCCAGGACCAGTTGGCCCAAGGGCATCTGGTCCTTGCCAATGGCTCCCGTTCGGTGCTCGACCTTTTCCATCGAGCATTTCCGTCGCTGCTCGTGGTCAACGTGATCGCAAGACCGGAGGTCCTGGCCAAGCGGCTTGAGGCACGAGGTCGCGAAACTGTGGCAGATATTCAGGCAAGGCTGAAGCGTGGCGGATCGCTGTCCATTCCACCCCAATACAATTGCCTGACCATCGACAATAGCGGCCCCCTGGAAGAGGGTGGGCGCAAGCTGGTCGCGGCGCTGGAGGAACTGCTGGCGGCGCGGGCCGAGCAACAGTCCTGAGATCCAGATTCGGTACGACTACTTGCGCATGAAACCCTGCAGCAGTTCGGCCAGGGCTTCCGGCTGCTCGACACTCGGGATATGAGCGCAGTCCTCAATGACCTCAAAGCGGGCACCCGGGATCAGGCTGGCAGCAGCCTCGACCAGTTCCGGCGGCGTCGAGCCGTCCTGATCACCGACGATGAGCATTGTCGGGACCGTTATCGTCGGCAATACATCGGAAAAGTCGGTATCGCGCAAAGCTTCGCAAGTCGAAAGATAGCCGGCTGTTGATTGCCGCGTCATCATCAGTTTGTAACCTGCCAGTTCATCGGCGCGGTCTTCATGGAAAGCCGGGGTGAACCAGCGCTGCATGGCATTGTCGGCAGCACTTTCCAGACCGTTGGCACGGATGCCCTCGATGCGCTGCGCCCAGATGTCCGCTGTGCCGATTCTGGGTGCGGTGTCACATAGAACGAGCTTGCGGAAGAGATCTGGCCGCGCCTTCCATAGGCCCTGGCAGATCAGGCCACCGACCGACAGACCACAGAAGGTTGCCTTCTTGATTTCGAGCTCATCGCAGAGTGTCGCGAGATCCGAAACGAGATCATCCATACCAAAGGGCTTGTCGGCACCGCCGGAGAGGCCATGGCCGCGGCTGTCATAGAGCAGCACGGAAACATCTTCGCCGAGCTCGTCGAACAATGGCAGCCAGATGCGGAAATCGGTGCCCAGCCCGTTGGAAAAGACGATCAGGTTCTTGGCCTTGGCTTCGCCGATCAGCTCATAGTGGACGACATTGCCGTTGATTGTTTTAAAGGCCAAAGCCATGTTCTCCTGTGTGATCGGAACGGGCGCTCAGTGCGCTTCGTCCCAGTTGTGGGCTGCGCGGGCATCGACCTTCAGCGGCACCCGCATGGAGACTGCCGGCATGGCGGCATTCTCCATCGTATCGACGATGAGCGGCATGGCCTTATCGATCGCATCATCCTCGACTTCGAAGATCAGTTCGTCATGGACCTGCAGAAGCATGCGCGCGCGTTCGCCGAGACCGGCCTTGGCGAGCACCGGCTCGATCTGGATCATGGCGCGGCGAATGACGTCGGCCGCCGATCCCTGGATCGGGGCGTTGATCGCGGCACGTTCGTTGAAGGCGCGCATCGAGGGGTTGGACGAGCGGATTTCCGGATAATAGGCGCGGCGGCCAAAGATGGTTTCGACATAGCCGTTTTCGCGGGCGAAGGCCTTGGTGCTTTCCATATAGTCCTTGATGCCCGGGAAGCGCTCGAAATATTTCTTGATGTAGTCGCCAGCCTCGGAACGTTCGATCGACAGCTGGTTGGCGAGACCGAAGGCGGAAATGCCGTAGATGATGCCGAAGTTGATCGCCTTGGCGCGGCGGCGGACTTCCGAAGGCATGCCCTCGACCGGCACACCGAACATTTCCGATGCCGTCATCGCATGGATGTCGATGCCATCGGCAAAGGCCTGGCGCAGCTGCGGAATGTCGGCGACATGGGCAAGCACGCGCAGTTCGATCTGGCTGTAGTCGGCCGACAGCAGCTTGTGGCCGGGCGTCGAGATGAAGGCGGTGCGGATCTTGCGACCTTCGGCTGTGCGCACCGGAATATTCTGCAGGTTCGGCTCCGACGAGGACAGGCGTCCCGTCGTGGTCGAGGCCAGCGAGTAGCTGGTGTGCACGCGTTTGGTCTGCGGATGCACATAGCCCGGAAGCGCATCGGTATAGGTCGATTTCAGCTTGGTCAGCTGGCGCCAGTCGACGATCTTGCGCGGCAATGGAGCGCCTTCGGCCGCGAGATCCTCGAGCACCTGCGCAGACGTCGACCACTGTCCGGTCTTAGTCTTGGAACCACCGGGCAGGCCCATGCGGCCGAACAGGATGTCGCCGAGCTGCTTGGGCGAGCCGATGTTGAAACGCTCGCCGGCGAGCTCATAGACCTCGTCTTCGGTGGCGGCCGCCTTCTGGGCGAGTTCACCGGAGAGACGCGACAGGATCTGGCGATCGACCGTGATACCGCGCTCTTCCATGTCCGCCAGCACCGGCACGAGCGGCCGTTCGAGGCGCTCATAGATACGGGTCAGGCCTTCGGCGGCAAGGCGTGGTTTCAGCACCAGCCAGAGGCGCAGTGTCACGTCGGCATCTTCGGCGGCATAGGCCGTCGCCTTGTCGATATCGACATGATCGAAGGTGACCAGAGACTTGCCGGAGCCGGCGACCTCCTTGAAGGCGATCGGCGTGTGGCCGAGCCATTTTTCCGACAGGGTGTCCATGCCGTGATTGCCTCTTCCGGCATCCAGCACGTAGGACATCAGCATGGTGTCGTCGAACCCTTCGATGACGATGCCGTGGCGCTTCATCACCAGGTAGTCGTATTTCAGGTTCTGTGCCACCTTGAGAACAGCCGGATCCTCCAGCATGTCCTTCAGTGCCGCCAATGCGTCGGCCATCGGGATCTGGCCTTCGGTCAGCTTGACGCCATCGCTGAACAGATCGTCGCGGCCGGTCTTGTGGGCCAGCGGCACATAACAGGCGCGGATACTGGCAGAGCCCGGCGTGGTGCGATTGTCCTGGATTGCCAGCGACAGGCCGACCAGATCCGCCTGCATCGGATCAATCGAGGTGGTTTCGGTGTCAAAGGCGACGAGACCGGTTTCGCGGGCGTCCGTAACCCATTGGCGCAGCTGCGCCAGATCCCGGATTGTCACATAGGTGCTGCGATCGATCGGGAGCGATGCAAATGCATCGGCGCGGGCCTTGGCAAGTGTGGCCGGCCTTGAACCATCCGGCTCAGCGGCACCGGCAGATGCAGCCGGTGTTTCGGCGGAAGCAGAGGCAGGCTCCGAAGCGGCCGCAGGCTGGACATCAAGATCCGGGCCATGGGCTCGGCCATCCCGCTCGACCGGAACGTCGGCGACATCAATGACGCTGGCATCGGCGCCGGTTGCCTCGGCAACGCGTCGGGTGAGCGTGGTGAATTCCATCGCCTTGAGAAAGGCGATCAACCTGGGGCCGTCCTGCGGCTCCAGCGTCAGGTCTTCGAGCGCCATGTCGAGCGGCACGTCCGTGCGCAGCTCGACCAGCTGGCGGGAAATGCGGGCAAGATCGGCATTGGCGATGATGTTTTCACGGCGCTTCTGCTGCTTGATCTCGCCCGCACGGGCGAGCAGCGTTTCCAGATCGCCGAATTCCTCGAGCAGTTGGGCTGCCGTCTTCGGGCCGATGCCCGGAATGCCCGGAACATTGTCAGTGGAATCGCCCGTCATCGCCTGCAGGTCGATCATCTTTTCCGGCGGAACGCCCCATTTCTCGACGACGTCCGGAATACCGATCTGCTTGTCCTTCATCGCGTCGTACATATGCACGTTCGCGGTGACGAGCTGCATCAGGTCCTTGTCGGAGGAGATGATCGTGACATCGGCGCCAATGGCTTCGGCAGCACGGGCATAGGTCGCGATGATATCGTCGGCTTCGAAGCCTTCGGTCTCGATGCAGGGCAAGTTGAAGGCGCGCGTGGCATGACGGATAAGACCGAATTGCGGGATCAGGTCCTCCGGCGGTGCCGAGCGGTTCGCCTTGTACTGATCGTAAAGCGCATTGCGGAAGGTCTTCGAGGAATAGTCGAAGATGACCGCGAAATGGGTAGGCGTCACGCCGACATCGGTATTGCGCGCATCACGCAGCAGTTTCCACAGCATGTTGCAGAAGCCGGAGACCGCATTGACGGGCAGGCCGTCGGATTTGCGGTTCAGCGGCGGAATGGCGTGGAACGCCCGGAAGATGAATCCGGAGCCGTCAACGAGGAAGAGATGATCGCCTTTTTTCATGTCGGCATGGATAGCGCGAGGCGGCGAAAAGGTCCATTGCGGTTTGACTGCCCAAGCGCAAATTCACCGTGTGATTGTGCTACGCAGAGCCAACTGGATGAGGAGCGTCCAACGGCAAAGCGGCAATCACGAAAAGCTTACCGATTTGTAATAAGTGCTTCCCTTGAAAAACCACATTCGGCCGCTCATTTGATACTCATCGACGCCTGATCACGTCGTAGTCTGAATGAGGCTCGTCCCCCGCCGCTTCAGACTTGGACAAAGGCCTTATCCCCCTCTCCGGGCCTTTGTCCCTATATTCTGAAGCCGTCGTGGCATTCCCCCCGCCCGCCACGACGGCTTCATTTATTCAGAATACCTCATCCAAAAATGGTCAGCCCCGGGAATGGATCGCATGCGATATTCCCGTGAAGGCAAACAGCGACATGTTCAGTACCATGGCCCATGAACGCTCAGAATCGGCCACATCCCTTGCGACCCAGCTGGCGCGCGGTTTTACCCGAGCGTTGCAAAGCCGGGCGGCACGGCTTGGCTTTTCACCGGGCCAGTTTCCCATCCTGCTGGAACTCTGGGAGGAGGAAGGCCTAACTCAGCGACAACTGCTCGACCGGGTCGATGTCGAGCAGGCGACGATTGCCAATACGCTGGCCCGGATGGAACGTGACGGGCTGATCGAGCGGCGGGTGCACCCCAGGGATAAACGGGCGCAACAGATTTTTCTCACCGAGAAGGCAAGGGCGATGCGAGGAGATGCGATGGCGGCGGCGGAAGATGCCGAGCAGGCCGTCTTTGCCGGCTTCCGGCGCTTCGAGAAGGAATTGCTGAAGGAATACATACGCTGGGCGATCGCCAATGCGCGCAAGCTGTGAAGCAAGCCTTCAAGGCGCTTGAGAAAAAATCACCTGCCGGCAAGCTCGAAACTGCCAGCGCTTTGCTCTATCGTCCCGCCGATTTCAATTGCGCAGGATATTGCCATGACCGATCTTTCCCCTCTTCTCGCCAAGGCCGACGAGAGCTTGCCGCAGAGCCTCGAGCGCCTTTTCGAGCTCGTGCGCATCCCCTCGATCTCGACCGATCCGGCCTTCAAGGCAGATTGCCAGCGCGCCGCCGAATGGCTGGTCAAGGAGCTGAACGACCTCGGCTTCACCGCCTCCGTGCGCGACACGCCCGGCCATCCGATGGTCGTTGCCCATCATGCCGCGGCCAGCGAAGACGCGCCGCACGCGCTGTTCTACGGCCACTATGATGTGCAGCCGGTCGATCCGCTGAACCTCTGGGAAGACGACCCGTTTGCCCCGGCGATCAAGGAAAAAGACGGCCGCAAGGTGATCACCGGTCGCGGCACATCCGACGACAAGGGCCAGCTCTTGACCTTCGTCGAAGCCTGCCGCGCCTACAAGGCGGTGAACGGTAGCCTGCCCGTACGCATCACCGTCCTGTTCGAAGGCGAAGAAGAATCCGGCTCGACATCGCTGAAGCCTTTCCTCAGCGCCAATGAAGCCGAACTCAAAGCCGATTTCGCCCTGGTCTGCGACACCAGCATGTGGGACCGCGAGACACCGGCGATTGCCGCGGCCCTGCGCGGCCTTGTCGGCGAGGAAATCACCATTACCGCGGCCGACCGCGACCTGCATTCCGGCCTGTTCGGTGGCGCGGCGGCCAATCCGGTGCATATCCTGACGCGGATCCTTGCCGACCTGCATGACGAAACCGGCAAGGTGACCCTGCCCGGCTTCTACGAAGGCGTCGAGGAAACACCGTCGAACATCAAGGCATCCTGGGACAGCCTCGGCCGTACCGCCGAAAGCTTCCTTGGCGAGGTCGGCCTTTCCATTCCGTCCGGCGAAAAGGGACGCTCGGTGCTGGAACTGACCTGGGCGCGGCCGACGGCCGAGGTCAACGGCATCATCGGCGGCTATACCGGCGAAGGCTTCAAGACCGTGATCGCGGCCAAGGCCTCCGCCAAGGTGTCATTCCGCCTCGTCGGCGACCAGGACCCGGCAAAAATCCGCGACAGCTTCCGCGCCTATGTGACGTCGCGCATTCCTGCCGATTGCTCGGTCGAGTTTCACGAACATGGCGGCTCGCCTGCCATTCAGCTGTCCTACGATTCCCCGGTTCTGACCAAGGCGAAGAATGCGCTGTCGGACGAGTGGCCAAAGGCTGCGGTGGTCATCGGCATGGGCGGCTCGATCCCGATCGTCGGCGATTTCCAGAAGATGCTCGGCATGGATTCGCTGCTGGTCGGCTTTGGCCAGGTGGATGACCGCATCCATTCGCCGAACGAGAAATATGATCTGAATTCATTCCACAAGGGCATCCGCTCGTGGATCAGAATTCTCGACGCGCTTGCGAAAAACTGAACCCAGAAAAGCAAAAAGGCCGGTGAAAACCGGCCTTTCCTTTACGTTTCTACATCCCTGCCAGTACATCCGTGGTCAAAAACGGAAACGTGCCATGCGATATCCAGTGTCTGCCTGCATTCGGCAGGCTCGCACCCTGGAGCCGAGAATGGCCCTTGATGCTTAACACCGGGTTAATCCTGACGAGAACGCTTGAAGCGTTCTGCATGCCGGACTGGTCGCGTGGCTGACAAACAGATGGGATTTCAGTCGCCTGGTTTCAAGGCGCCGCGCTTGATCGCCATGGCGCCTTGCGCAGAATACCGGCCTCAGCGTAACCTTGGCACATGAGCCTTGAAACCGTCCGCAGCTTCTTCCTCACCCACGCCCCTGAGATTTCCGTTATCGTCACGGAAGCCAGCTCCGCGACCGTGCCGCTGGCCGCCGAAGCCCATGGCGTCGAGCCTGACCAGATCGCCAAGACGATCTGCCTGCGGATCGGCGAAGATGTCGTGCTGGTGGTGACCGCCGGAACGAAGCGGCTCGACAATCGCAAGTTCAAGGATCGGTTTGGCGTCAAGCCGCGCATGCTGGATGCCGATGGTGTCGTTAAGGCAACCAGCCATCCGGTCGGCGGCGTCTGCCCCTTCGGCCTGCCGTTACCGCTCAAGGTCTTTTGCGATCTCTCGCTGCAAGGTTTCGACGAAGTGGTCCCGGCCGCTGGCGCGACGAATGCCGCAGTTCGGATCTCACCGCAGCGGATAGCCGAACTGACCGGCGCCGAATGGGCGGATCTCTGCCAATAAATCAAACGGCAGACATTGGCAAAGCGTCCTGTTTACGGCCTCTTAACCACCCCTTAAATCGCCGCATTTAGTGTTCAGATCGGAAGCAGGCTGCCCATCGGCGAACGAAGCCTGTCCTCGACATCAACCTGACGCAGGCGCGGCACCAATGCCGCGGCGTCCGAGACTTATCCGGAGCAGATCGCCCTCGATGGTGACCAGAGGCAAATCCCGCGACCGTGTCGAACCGACTTTCGAGGATGATCGAGAGGAGGAGGATTTTCGCCTTGACGCCAACGATCGGCTCGGTGGGCGAAATGGACAGGCGAAGAAGGGAGCCAAAGGCTCAAAATCCCAGGCAAAAGCGAAGACGAAACCATCCGCGCGTGGCCGCAAGGCGAAGCCCGCGCCCGCAAGCGGATTTGGCATCGGCAAGCTGATCTACTGGTGCTTCGTTCTGTCGATCTGGGGCGGGATCGCCGTTGGTGGTCTCGTCTTCTATTACGGAATGCAGATGCCGAGTGCGAGCAGCTGGTCTATTCCCGAACGCCCGCCGAACATGAAGATCGTTTCGGTAGAGGGAACCGTGATCGCCAATCGCGGCGCGACCGGCGGTGAGGCGCTGCCGCTCGAGGAGATGTCGCCGTATATTCCGCAAGCCGTGATGGCGATCGAGGATCGGCGTTTCTATTCGCATTTCGGCGTCGATCCGCTCGGCCTAGCGCGCGCCGTGGTCAACAACCTGACCGGAAGCGGCAGTCTGCAGGGTGGCTCGACACTGACCCAGCAGCTGGCCAAGAACCTGTTCCTGTCGCCGGAGCGCACCATCGAGCGCAAGGTGCAGGAGGTTCTCCTGTCCTTCTGGCTTGAGCAGAAATTCACCAAGGACCAGATCCTGGCGATGTATCTGAACCGGGTCTATTTCGGTTCGAACGCCTATGGGGTCGAGGCTGCGGCACGGCGCTATTTCAACAAGTCGGCCCGCGATGTGAATCTTGGCGAGGCAGCACTTCTCGCCGGATTGCTGAAGGCACCGTCCAGGCTTTCGCCTGCCCGCGATCCTGAAGCGGCAGAGGCCCGGGCCCAGGTCGTGCTCGGGGCAATGCGCGAGGAAGGCTATGTCACCGATGACGAGATCAAGACCGCAATGTCGCAATCGCCGACCCGGGCGAAGCGCTACTGGAGCGGTGCCGGTCAGTATGTCGCCGACATGGTCAAGGACGAGGTCACCGGCCTGATTGGCACGGTGACCGAGGATCTGGTGGTTGAGACGACCATCGACATGACGCTGGAGAAAAAGGCGGAAGCGGCACTCACCGAGAGGCTGGCAGCCGATGGCGCCAAGCTCAACGCCTCGCAGGCAGCGCTGGTTTCCATCGACGGTACAGGCGCGATCCGGGCGCTGGTCGGCGGGCGCGACTATGCCGAAAGCCAGTTTAACCGGGCGGTCAAGGCCAAGCGCCAGCCGGGCTCGGCGTTCAAGCCGTTCGTCTACGCGGCGGCCATGGAAATCGGCCTCAGGCCGGATTCGATCCGCAACGACGCACCGATCCGGATCGGCGCGTGGACGCCGGAGAACTACGACCAGAAATTTCGCGGTCCCGTGACGCTGACCCAGGCGATGGAGGATTCGCTGAACACGATTGCGGCGCAGATGGTGATGGAGGTCGGTCCCGACCAGGTGATCAAGCTTGCGCACAGGATGGGGATCGATTCGGACCTGCAGAACAATGCCTCCATCGCGCTCGGCACTTCGGAAGTCTCGCTGCTCGAACTGACCGCAGCCTATGCACCGTTCATGAACGGCGGCTACAAGGCGACACCGCATGTGATCCGCAGAATCCTGAAGACCGACGGCACGGTGATCTACGAGAACAATTATCTTGAGCCGCCGCGCGTCCTCAGTGACGGTGTCGTGTCGTCGATGAACAAGATGATGATGGGCGTGATCAACAACGGCACCGGCCGCAAGGCCCGCTTGAAGGGCTGGGAGGCGGCCGGCAAGAGCGGCACGACGCAATCGTTCCGCGATGCACTGTTTGTCGGCTATACCAGCAACCTGACCACCGGCGTCTGGTTCGGCAATGACGACGGCCAGTCGATGAAGAAAGTCACCGGCGGCGGTCTTCCGGCGGTGGCCTGGCATGACTTCATGACTGCCGCCCATCAGGGACTTTCTCCAGCGCCTTTGCCCGGCGGCGACTATTACGAGCCGGCACCGCAGCCAGAGGACATGACGATCGGCACGATCATTTCGGACGTGTTCACGGGTGGCGGCGAAGAGCGTTATCCCGCGCAGCCAGAGGCTCCGCTTCCGCCGCAAGGCGCCGAACCCGGGATGGCCGGCACCACCGGCCCGATCCCGCCGGGCGACGTCGGACCGGCGCCATCTGCAGGTGGCGAACGGCGGCGAACCACCCTGCTCGACCTCATTCTGGGGCAATGATCTACTGCAAAGAAGCGGAGTTCTTGGCCGGCATGCCAGACGCAAGCCTGCCCCTCTAGGAAATCTGCTTGGCAAAGCGGGATCGGCATCCCATTTCTGGTGGAGAAAACCGCCGCCAATCTGTTCTATTTACTGGATTACAGCGGAAATCCAGCCTTGCAGTCCGAAAAACTGCTTCTTATATACGCGACATAACCGCAGCGTGGCTGCGAACATCACAGACCGTCCACGTCGAGGGGCTGTCAGGGAATGCCTGATTGGGGTTCCGACAGCCTGCTTCAAGGAGAGAATGAAATGGCTAAAGTAATCGGTATCGACCTTGGAACGACCAACTCCTGCGTCTCCGTCATGGACGGCAAGGACGCGAAGGTCATCGAGAATTCCGAAGGCGCACGCACTACACCGTCGATGGTGGCATTTTCCGACGATGGCGAACGCCTTGTCGGCCAGCCGGCCAAGCGTCAGGCGGTCACCAACCCGACCAACACCCTCTTCGCCGTCAAGCGCCTGATCGGCCGCCGCTACGAAGATCCGACCGTCGAGAAGGACAAGGGTCTGGTCCCTTTCCATATCGTCAAGGGTGACAATGGCGACGCCTGGGTCGAAGCCCAGGGCAAGGGCTATTCGCCTTCGCAGATCTCCGCCATGATCCTGCAGAAGATGAAGGAAACGGCGGAAGCCTATCTCGGCGAAAAGGTCGAAAAGGCTGTCATCACCGTTCCGGCCTACTTCAACGACGCCCAGCGTCAGGCGACCAAGGATGCCGGCCGTATCGCTGGCCTTGAAGTCCTGCGCATCATCAACGAGCCGACCGCTGCTGCCCTTGCCTATGGCATGGACAAGCGCGAAGGCAAGACGATCGCCGTTTACGACCTTGGTGGCGGTACCTTCGATATATCGGTTCTGGAAATCGGCGATGGCGTCTTCGAAGTGAAGTCGACCAACGGCGATACCTTCCTCGGCGGTGAAGACTTCGACATGCGTCTGGTCGAGTATCTCGCAGGCGAGTTCAAGAAGGACCAGGGCATCGACCTGAAGGGCGACAAGCTGGCTCTGCAGCGCTTGAAGGAAGCCGCTGAAAAGGCCAAGATCGAGCTGTCCTCGTCGCAGCAGACCGAAATCAACCTGCCGTTCATCACGGCGGATGCGACCGGTCCGAAGCACCTGACGATGAAGCTGACCCGCGCCAAGTTTGAAAACCTGGTCGACGACCTGATCCAGCGCACCGTTGCCCCGTGCAAGGCAGCGCTCAAGGATGCAGGCCTGACGGCAGCCGAGATCGAGGAAGTCGTTCTCGTCGGCGGCATGAGCCGCATGCCGAAGGTTCAGGAAATCGTCAAGCAGCTGTTCGGCAAGGAGCCGCACAAGGGCGTCAACCCGGATGAAGTGGTCGCCATGGGCGCCGCGATCCAGGCCGGCGTTCTGCAGGGCGACGTCAAGGACGTTCTGCTGCTCGACGTGACCCCGCTGTCGCTCGGCATCGAAACCCTCGGTGGCGTCTTCACCCGTCTGATCGACCGCAACACGACGATCCCGACCAAGAAGAGCCAAACCTTCTCGACCGCCGAAGACAGCCAGTCGGCCGTGACCATCCGCGTCAGCCAGGGCGAGCGCGAAATGGCCCAGGACAACAAGCTGCTTGGTCAGTTCGACCTTGTCGGCCTGCCGCCGGCACCGCGTGGCGTTCCGCAGATCGAAGTGACCTTCGACATCGATGCCAACGGCATCGTGCAGGTTTCGGCCAAGGACAAGGGCACCGGCAAGGAACAGCAGATCCGTATCCAGGCATCTGGAGGTCTGTCCGACGCCGACATCGAAAAGATGGTCAAGGACGCCGAAGCGAATGCCGATGCCGACAAGCAGCGCCGTGCCGTCGTCGAAGCCAAGAACAGCGCCGAAAGCCTGATCCACTCGACCGAAAAGTCGGTCAGCGAATTTGGCGACAAGGTTTCCGAGACCGATCGCAAGGCGATCGAGGATGCGATTGTAGCCCTGAAGGGCTCTCTCGAAGTCTCCGAACCGTCGGCAGACGACATCCAGGCCAAGACGCAGACCCTCATGGAAGTCTCCATGAAGCTCGGCCAGGCCATCTATGAAGCCCAGCAGGCTGAAGGTGGTGCAGACAATGCGCAGAATGGCCAGGATAGCGATATCGTTGATGCCGATTATGAGGAAGTGAAGGACGAAGACACGAAGAAGTCCGCCTAATGCGGGCCTCGACGCGGCGTTTGTCTCCAACGTGGCTGGCCTTCGGGCCAGCCGCATTTTCTTTGATCGTCGCGACGGGTGCCGTCCAGGCACAGGACAAGGCTCAGCTCAGTGCCGTTCACCGCCAGGTGAGTACCGCTGAATCGACCATTGCCAAGGCCATCACTGCAGGCGACAGCAACAGCCTGTTTCGCATCGGCAACGAACTCGGACGGATCATCGAAGCAGCCCTGGAGAAACGCGAAAGCGGGGGCGAGGTTTCGGCCTGCGACATGGCGGCTCATTCCCTGGCCTTCGCCGCAGTCTCGGCATCCGACGGGCTTGCCAGCAAGGGCGAACCGCGCAAGGCCCTGCTGGACGACGCCGTTTCCGCTTCATCCGATTTCCGGAAAGACATGCTGACCTGCGACAAGCAGGCAGGCAAGAAAACTGGCAGCCACACCAGCGTGGAGAAAGCTTTGAGAGCTCTGTAATATCATGGCAAAAGCAGATTTCTACGAAACCCTAGGGGTTGGCCGAACCGCAGACGAGAAGGAGCTGAAAAGCGCCTTCCGCAAGCTTGCGATGGTCTACCATCCCGACAAGAATCCCGACGACAAGGACGCCGAACGCAAGTTCAAGGAGATCAACGAGGCCTATGAGACCTTGAAGGATCCGCAGAAGCGCGCGGCCTATGATCGATTCGGCCATGCCGCGTTCGAAAATGGCGGTGGTGGCGGTGGTGGCGGTGGCTTCGCCGGCGGCGGCGGTTTCTCGGATATTTTCGAGGACATCTTCGGCGAGATGATGGGTGGCGCCCGCGGTGGACGCGCCCGGTCCACCAATGGACGCGAGCGCGGCGCAGACCTGCGCTACAACATGGAAATCTCGCTGGAAGAGGCCTTTACCGGCAAGACCGCGCAGATCCGGGTTCCAACCTCGATCACCTGCGAAGTCTGCACCGGCAGCGGCGCCAAGCCCGGCACCAAGCCGACCACCTGTGCGACCTGTCAGGGTTCCGGCCGTATTCGTGCAGCCCAGGGCTTCTTCTCGATCGAGCGGACCTGCCCGACCTGTCATGGACGGGGTCAGACCATTTCGGACCCATGTGGCAAGTGCAATGGCCAGGGCCGCGTGACCGAAGAGCGTTCGCTGTCGGTCAACATTCCGTCGGGCATCGAGGATGGCACGCGCATTCGTCTGCAAGGCGAAGGGGAAGCCGGTCTCAGGGGCGGTCCGTCAGGCGACCTCTACATATTCCTGTCGGTCAGGCCGCATGAATTCTTCCAGCGCGACGGGGCCGATCTCTATTGCTCGGTGCCGATCTCGATGACGACGGCAGCGCTTGGCGGCACTTTCGACGTCGCGACGCTGGACGGGACAAAGTCGCGGGTGACCGTGCCGGAGGGCACGCAGCCGGGCAAGCAGTTCCGTCTCAAGGGCAAGGGCATGCCTGTGCTGCGGTCAACGCAGACGGGTGATCTCTATATCCAGATCCAGATCGAGACGCCGCAAAAGCTCTCAAAGCGCCAGCGGGAGCTGCTGCAGGAATTCGAACAGCTGTCGTCGAAGGAAAACAATCCGGAATCGACGGGTTTCTTTTCCCGGATGAAGGATTTCTTCGACACGCTCAGTGACTGATTCTGAGCTTGTCACAGTATGTGAGAGAAAACGGGTCGGATTGTTCCGGCCCGTTTTTTTGTGCGCGGCTTACCCAGACAAGAATGGATCAGTAGTGCGGTGGCTTGGTGATGGCCGGAGCGTCGAGCGACTGCTCCTCGATATTTGAAAAGCGTTCCGACAACCGCTCGAGCTTGGCGCGGGTCTGCTCGACCACTTTCCATTGCTCGGCAAGCTGATCGGACAAGTCATCGATCACCCGCGCCTGATGGGCCAGCATCTCCTCCAGCCGCATGATGCGTTCGTCCTGGTCGCTCATGGCTCTCTCCGCTGACTGTTTGAACTCCGGCTTCATGCCGAAAGAACGCCGGAGCGTCAAACGCGCGGTGTCATCTTTGCTTCTTTTTCTTGTAGGGCATCAGCATCACGGCTGACGCTGTCACGGCAGCCGCGAACGTGAGCGCGAGCGGTACGGTCATCATCAGAGCCGGCAGGACCGGATGACTGGCCCGCGCGAGCGACGTGCCCACACCTCCGAGATCGAGCCAGAGGATCGCACCTGATGTCACAAGGCCAAGCATCGCGCCAAAGGCCGCATTGACGCCCAAGAAGCGCAGCATGTCCCAATGATCGCGGCGGGCCTCTTCGGGCGTCAGTTCGTCGGGATCCGGCCTCATCGCGGAGTGCTCCTCGCCGTTCAAGTTGATCCACTTTACGGAAATGCCGGCGTCTTGCCATGTCGCACGACGTCGCAGAGCCGGGATGGGTGCGAGAAACCATCGCCGCTCCCTTGCCATGGCGCCTGGTTCGGCCTAGCTCAGGGCAACAGCGAATCCGACCGATGATCCAGAAGACCCATATTCAACGACTGAAGCTGAGCGACTTTCGCAATTATGCGCAGGCTTCCCTGAGCCTCGGCGGTCGTCATGTCGTGCTGATCGGCGAAAACGGCGCGGGCAAGACCAATCTGATGGAAGCTGTTTCCTTCCTCTCGCCCGGTCGCGGGCTGAGGCGTGCCGTGCTTTCCGATATCGCCCGGGTTGGTGCGCCGGCGGGCTTCTCGATCTTCGCCGAAATCGAAGGCATGGCGGGCGACGTTCAGATAGGAACCGGCACGGAGGGCGGCGGCGATGACGAAGCGCTCGTCCGTCGACTGAGGATCAACGGCACGCCGGTCAAGTCGGTCGACGAACTGACCGATCACCTGCGCGTGCTCTGGCTGACGCCGGCCATGGATGGGCTTTTTACCGGACCTTCAGCCGATCGGCGGCGTTTCCTCGACCGCTTGGTTCTTTCGCTCGATCCGGCCCACGGGCGACGCGCGAGCGATTTCGAACGCGCCATGCGCAGCCGCAACAGGCTTTTGTCCGACGGACGCTTCGACCCCGCCTGGCTGTCGGGCATCGAACAGCAGATGGCAGCGCTGGGCGTTGCGATGGCTGCCGCGCGACGGGAAATGCTGGGACTGCTGGCGGGATTGATCGAGGGGGATCGGCAGACATCAAGCTTTCCCTCGGCCCAGCTCGCGCTCAGCGGCTTCATGGACGACGAGGCGGACAGGCCGGCTTACGAGCTGGAGGATCGCTACATCCAGATGCTGGCATCCTCGCGCCACCGGGATGCGGCAGCCGGGCGGACACTGGACGGTCCACATCGCGTCGATCTGCAGATCCGCCATGTCGAGAAGGACATGAATGCCGAACGCTGCTCGACGGGGGAGCAGAAGGCGCTGCTGATCGGGCTGGTGCTTGCGCATGCCCGGCTTGTCGGAACGATGACCGGATTTGCCCCGGTTCTGCTGCTTGACGAGATTGCCGCACATCTGGACGAAGGCCGGCGGGCCGCGCTGTTCGACCGGATCGATGCGCTGGGCGGGCAGGCCTTCATGACGGGCACGGACCGGTCGATGTTTTCCGCACTGGGCGAGCGTGCCGAGATTATCACCGTCCACGATGGCAGTCTTGATGCCTGAGCGCTCTTCCCCGCCCGTCTCACCCATGGCATGATCGCCCGATGGATCCGCTGCTCCCCGAAGAACTTTCCCGCTATCACCGCCATATCCTGCTGCCGGAAATCGGCGGCCATGGACAGCAATTGCTGAAATCCGCTCGCGTGCTGGTGATCGGTGCCGGCGGGCTGGGGGCACCCGTCCTGCAGTATCTCGCAGCGGCGGGTATCGGCACGATCGGGATTGTCGATGACGACGGGGTCTCCCTCTCCAACCTGCAAAGACAGGTGATCCACGACACGGGTACGATCGGGGAGAAGAAAACCGAAAGCGCTGCGCGCGCCATCGCCCGGCTCAATCCGCATTGCCGGGTGGTGCAACATGAAGCGCGCTTCGATGCTCACTTCGCCCACGACCATCTGGGACGCTTCGACCTTCTGATCGACGGATCGGACAATTTCGCAACGCGCTACGCCGCAGCGGACGCTGCCGAGATACGCGCCATTCCGCTGGTGACAGGGGCAGTCGGCCGCTTCGATGGCTCGGTCACGGTATTGGCTCCACACCTGACTGATGCGGAAGGGCGACAGAACCCGCGCTACCGCGACCTGTTTCCCGAGGCTCCACCGGAAGGCCTCATTCCGTCCTGCGCCGAAGCCGGAATCATCGGCGCCCTGACCGGCGTGATCGGCACGCTGATGGCCATGGAGGCGATCAAGCTGATCACCGGCACCGGCGAGCCGCTGATCGGACGCCTGCTGCTCTACGATGCACTGACGGCAAAATTCGACACGATCCGTTATCGCCGCCGGGAGCCGCGTCCATGATTGGGAACGGGAACGAGAGTGAGGTCGGCAGCGTCGAAATCCGGCGGGTCGGCGCGGCCGGATACTGCGACTACGGCGCGCTGCTCGAGCTGATCGTCAAATCGTTCGCCTATATGGATGGCGTGATCGATCCGCCGTCTTCGGCGCATCGATTGAACCTGGAGGGGCTGAAGCAGAAGGCGCTGGACGAGATCGGACTGGCCGCGCTCGTTGACGGCAGGCTGGTCGGCTGCGCTTTCGTCAAACCGGAAGCAGGGGCACTCTATGTCGGCAAGCTTGCTGTTGCCGCCGATATGCAAGGTAACGGAATCGGCTACCGGCTGCTGACCGAGGCCGAAACGATCGCCAGGGATCTCGGGCGCGACATGCTGCGACTGGAGACACGTATCGAGCTTGCCGGCAATCACCGGCGCTTTGCCGCATGGGGGTTCGTCAAGACGGCAGAAAACAGCCATCCGGGTTTTACCCGGACGACCTCGATTGAAATGTGCAAATGGTTGGCCTGAACGTTCAGGGACGATTGGGCAGAACCCTGTTCGGCGGACGGTGACCGTCGAAATAGGTGCGTATGTTGATGATCACTTTGTCGCCCATGTCGATCCGGCCCTCGATCGTCGCCGATCCGGTATGCGGCAGAAGCACGACCTTGCCTTCATTGGCGAGCTTGACCAGTTTCGGATTGACGGCAGGCTCGTTTTCGAAAACGTCCAGCCCGGCGCCGGCGATCTTGCCGGTCTTCAGGCACTGGATCAGCGCATCCTCGTCGATGATATCGCCACGCGCCGTGTTGACGATGTAGCTCGTCGGCTGCAGCAGCGCCAGACGACGCGCCGACAGCAGATGGAATGTGGCCGGCGTCGAGGGGCAATTGACCGAGACGATATCAACCCTTGCCAGCATCTGGTCGAGGCTGTCCCAATAGGTCGCTTCCAGCTCGTCTTCTGTCTGCGGGCTCACGCGCTTGCGGTTGTGATAGTGGATGGACAGGCCGAAGGCCTTGGCACGGCGGGCAACGGCCGTTCCAATGCGCCCCATGCCGATGATACCAATGCGCTTGCCCGAGATGCGGCGGCCGAGCATCCAGGTCGGAGACCAACCGGCCCAATCGCCCGGCTTGTCCATCAGCACCCGCGCACCCTGGACGAGGCGGCGCGGCACGGCGAGAATCAGCGCCATGGTCATATCGGCCGTGTCCTCGGTCAGGACATTCGGCGTGTTGGTAACGGTGATGCCTTTGCGGGCCGCCGCATCGATGTCGATGTGATCCGTGCCGTTGGAGAAGCTGGCGATCAGCTTGAGTTGCGGGCCAGCTTCGTCGATCAGGGCCGCATCAATGCGATCGGTGACGGTCGGCACCAGGACGTCGGCGTCTTTCATCGCGGCAATCAGCTCTTCGCGGCTGCGCGGTGCATCATCTATATTGAGCTCCGCGTCGAACAGTTCGCGCATGCGCGTTTCCACGGCGTCAGGCAATTTCCGGGTAATATAGACCTTGGGTCTTTTCCTGTTCGTCATGGGACGGATCAATGCCTTATTCAGAACTCGTTAACCAAGACGGGGGATACTCCCCCAAAGAGCAATTTCTACCAAACCCGCTGGCGAAGACAAACAAAACTCGCTCGCCATTCCGGATTTGTCTCAATGCCTGCCGGAACAGGTTCGGCGGTCGCAGAATGCCCTTCCATCATGGCATAGTCGGATACAGTATGAACCAGAACGCGCTCCGAATCAGTTTTGCTTCCTGCATCCTGCTCTTGTCGCTGCTGGCTGGGGCCGAGAGTGCCGTAGCCCAGGCCATGACCAAAGGATCCAGCGGGCTACCCCTGCCTCGCTTTGTCAGCCTGAAGGCAGAAAAGGTCAACCTGCGTATCGGACCGAGCACCGACTACGCCGTCTCCTGGCGCTATCTCAAATCGGGACTGCCGGTCGAAATCATCCGCGAATACGAAAACTGGCGGCAGATCCGCGATGCCGACGGGACCGAGGGCTGGGTCAACCAGACGCTGCTTTCGGGCGAGCGCACCGCAGTCGCGGCCCCATGGATGCGCGCCAATGGCGACAATGTCTATGTCATGATGCGGCGCGATTCCATGTCGTCGGCTGCCGTCATCGCGAAACTCGAGCCCGGCGTCGTGCTGAAGATCGACGAATGCAACGGCAACTGGTGCAAGGCCGAGACCAAGGGGGTTTCCGGCTGGGTGGCGCAGGCCGAAATCTGGGGTGCCTATCCCGGCGAGGCCTTCAAATAAGGCCTGCCTTAGAGCAGACCTGCGGCGCGCGCGCCCTTGTCCAGCGAGCTCATCGGACGCGGTCCGATCTGCTGGATGACAACGCCGGCGGCATAGCAGCCCAGATGGGCGCAATCCTCAAGCGAACGATCATTGGTGTAGCCGAACAGGAAACCTGAAGCGAAAAGGTCGCCGGCCCCAGTCGTATCCAGGAGATTGGTAACCACGGTCGCCGGAACACGGATTCGCTGGTCGCCCTTGACCACGACCGCGCCATTTTCGCCCATGGTGACAGCGGCAAGCTTGCAGTCGGCAGCAATCCGGTCGAGCGCAACGGCGAAGTCATCCGTTTCATAGAGCGACAGCGCTTCCTGCTCATTGGCAAAAACGATATCGACCGTGCCGGAGCGCATCAGGTCGAGGAATTCCTCGCGGTAGCGGCCAACGCAGAAGCTGTCCGACAAGGTCATCGACATTTCGCGGCCATTGTCATGGGCAATGCGGGCGCATTCGAGGATTGCCTGCTTGGCGCGCGGCGGATCCCAGAGATAACCTTCGAAATAAGTGACCTTGGACTGCGCAACAACCTCTGGCTCGACATCTTCCGGGCCAAGCTCGACGCAGGCGCCGAGATAGGTGTTCATCGAGCGCTCTCCGTCCTCGGTGACGAAGATCATGCTGCGCGCAGTCGGTGGCTGGGTGCCGCGCGGCTTTGTCTCGAAATGCACGCCCTGGGCGCGGATGTCATGGGTAAAGATCTCGCCGAGCTGATCTTCTGCGACCTTGCCGAAATATGCGGCCTTGCCGCCGAAATTGGCGATGCCGGCGGCCGTATTGCCGGCGCTGCCGCCGGATGCTTCGACAGCGGGACCCATCATGTCATAGAGCCGTTCGGCACGGTCCGCATCAATCAGGTTCATCGCGCCCTTGGTGATCTCGTTTTCGATGAGAAAGCGATCATCGCAGCGAGAAATGATGTCGACGATTGCATTACCGACAGTGAGGACGTCGAATCGGCTCATGATGGTCTGGGCTCCGTTGTCTTGTTCAAACGGTCATAGCGTTTTTTCAAAGGTTTGAAAGGGCCAACCTCAGACGTCACGCGTCATGTGGTTGTTACGTTGGCGAGATAGGAAAATGCCTGTGCGGACGGCATAAGCTCCCCAGCGCCGATCCGAAGAACCATGACAGGTTCCACACCCGGGCCACGCTGACCACGGATGTACTGGCGGCGCGGATAAGGGTCCCGGTTCAACCGGGCGTGAAAGCAGGCATTGCCTGCTTTTTGTCGTTATGGGCCAAGCCTTCAAAGACTGGTCCCCCGCGATTTCAGGGTCTATGAAAAGAGCCTGTCTTTTTCCTGCGAGTCGCCCAGTTCATGTCATCCGTTGCCCAAGACGTTCTGCCCATCTTTATTCTCATCCTGTTCGGCTGGTCGCTGGTGCGGCTGAAAATCCTCAAGGCAGACATCGGGGACGGGCTCGGCGACTTCGTGTTCAGGGTGGCGGTGCCAATGTTGATGTTCCGCACCATCGCCAATGCCGATTTCCATGGCGCCTCGCCCTTTCGGCTATGGATTGCCTATTTTGCCGGCGTTGCCGTCGCCTGGACGCTGGGCCACATCATCGCAACGCGGCTCTTCGGTCGCGATCAGCGCATCGGCGTTCTGGCGGGGCTTTCGGGCGCCTTCGCCAACAATGTCTTCATTGGCCTGCCGCTGGTCGACCGCACGGTCGGTCCGGACGGGATCGTCGCCATGTCGATCCTGCTGGCGGTGCATCTGCCGCTGATGATGATCGCCGGGACCGTTGCGATGGAAAGGGCCGAGCAGAAGACCACGGGCCGACCCTCGGAAGGCATTCTGGCCGTGTCGCGCCAGGTTGGCGCCAATCTCATCCGCAACCCGCTGATCATCGGCCTGATGGCCGGGCTGGTGTTGCAGGTCATCGGGATCAAGATGCCTGTCATGCTGGACGGTATTGTCGGTCAGGTGGCCGGGATGGCAGCACCTGCAGCTTTGATCTCGCTCGGCATGACACTGACAAAATATGGCATGGCGGGCAATGTGCGGATCGCAAGCGTCATGACCGCGATCAAGCTGATCGTCATGCCGGCAACCGTGTGGCTGGTCGCCCACCTGCTCGGCCTTAGCCCGCAGTGGACCGCCGCGCTCGTGCTCACGTCATCCGTTCCGACCGGGATCAACGCCTGGCTGATTGCCAGCCGCTTTGGCGTCGGCCAGGGACTTGCGGCCTCGATCATCACCCAATCGACGGCGATCGGCGTGATCAGCGTCTCGCTCTGGGCTCTTTTGCTGCTCTGAAGCAGAACCCGATGGAAACGCAGTCCCGGAACCAAACGAAAATGCCCGGCGCGAGGCCGGGCATCGAAATTTGCACGATCTGAATGATCAGTTGGTCGCCGGCGGCGCCGGCAGAGCGACCGGAGCATCCGCCATGGTGTGCAGATACAGGATCAGGTTGGCGCGCTCTTCGTCCTTCTTGATGCCGGCAAAGCCCATAGCGGTGCCCGGGACATGCTTCTTCGGCGCCGTCAGGAAGGCGTTCAGGTGGTCCCAGGTCCAGAGTTCGGTACCACCCTTGGAGAAATCCTTCATGGCAGCCGAATAGCTGAAGCCTTCATGGGTTGCGATCGGACGGTCGACAAGGCCAAAGAGATTCGGGCCAACCTTGTTGGCGCCGCCCTTGACGTCGGTGTGACAGCTCGCACATTTCTTGAAGACGCCTTCGCCGGCCGTCGCGTCGGCGCTGGCCAGCAGAACAGCGATCGGCACAGCCGCCGCCGCTTCCGGCGCAGCTTCGCCTTCAGCAGCTTCTGCCACGATGGCAAAGCCTTCCTTCTCAGGATGTTCCGAGTGGAAAATCCCTTCCGAGGCGATGGACACAGACATCAGGACGAAGACGGTGCCCAGAAAGGCACCCACGCCCATATTCACGTAAGAATTCATCTGCAAAGCTCCCCATGCAGCCGGCCGATCAGCAACCGAGCGATCTTGAAATCGCGCGGAACCTATGTCTTTTGCATAACACATGCAACACGATTATGGTCCCCGCAACTGGGACTTATTGACACTTCTGCGCGGCGATTTGAAGGGGTTAGGCATGAATAAAGACGATAGCGGCAAAACCCTGGTGCTAATTCCCGCCCGCATGGCCTCTACCCGCCTTCCCGGCAAGCCTTTGGCGGACATTTGCGGCCTGCCGATGATCGTCCAGGTGGCCAAACGTGCGCAGGAGGCCGATGTCGGACGAATCATTGTTGCAGTCGATGACCAGCGGACATTCGACGCGGTTGCCGCCGCCGGTTTCGAAGTCGTGATGACGCGGGTCGATCATCAATCCGGCTCGGACCGGATCTTCGAAGCTTTGAGCAAGGTCGATCCCGAGGGCAAAGCTGAGATCGTCATCAATGTGCAGGGCGACCTGCCGACCATCGATCCGCAGACCATCCGCGCCGCCCTTCGGCCACTGGAAAACGAAGCCGTCGATATCGCGACGCTGACGGTGGAGATCGAGGACGAGCAGGAAAAGACCAATCCGAACGTGGTGAAGGTCGTTGGGTCGCCGCTCAGCGATACGCGACTGCGGGCCTTGTATTTCACCCGTGCCACGGCGCCGCACGGCGCGGGACCGCTTTACCACCATATCGGGCTCTATGCCTATCGGCGGCGCGCGCTGGAGCGGTTCGTCTCGCTAACGCCTTCGACACTTGAAAAACGCGAATCGCTCGAGCAACTCAGAGCCCTTGAAGCCGGGATGCGCATCGATGTCGAAATCGTCAAAACCGTGCCGCTCGGCGTCGATACGCCGGCCGACCTCGAAAAAGCCCGCCGCATTCTTTCGGCCCACTCCATTTAAGGACGCATACCATTGGCCCCGACCAACAAGATTTCCTTCCAGGGCGACTTTGGCGCCAATTCCGACATGGCCTGCCGGGACATGTTTCCCTCGATGGAGCCGCTGCCCTGCCCGACTTTCGAGGATGCCTTCGTGGCACTGGAGAGCGGCGACGTGGATCTGGCGATGATCCCGATCGAGAATACGCTGGCCGGACGCGTCGCAGACATCCACTACCTGCTGCCGCTGTCACGACTGCATATCATCGGCGAATATTTCATGCCGATCCGCTTCCAGCTGATGGTGCTGCCGGGCGTCAAGCTTGACGAAATCCGCACCGTGCACAGCCATATCCATGCGCTGGGACAATGCCGCAAGATCATCCGCAGCCATGGCTGGAAGGCCGTCGTCGCCGGCGATACGGCCGGGGCCGCCAAGCAGGTGTCGGAACAGGGGGACCGCAGCATGGCGGCTCTCGCGCCGCGGCTGGCGTCTTCGCTCTATGGTCTCGATATCATCGCCGAAAATGTCGAGGATTCCGACAATAACGTCACCCGTTTCGTCATCCTGTCCCGCGACGAGCACGAGCCGAAGCGCAAGAGCGACGATGAGCTCTTCATCACCACCTTCGTGTTCAATGTACGTAACCTGCCGGCCGCTCTCTACAAGGCGATGGGCGGCTTTGCCACCAACGGTGTCAACATGACGAAGCTGGAAAGCTACCAGATCGGCGGCAAGTTCATCGCCACCCAGTTCTATGCCGATATCGAGGGGCATCCGGACGACGCGCCGGTTAAGCGGGCTCTCGAAGAACTGCGGTTCTTCTCGGAAAAGGTCCGCATCCTCGGCGTCTACAAGGCGCATGCGATGCGCGGCAAGCTTTGACGCCAGACACGACCGAGCGCTCAGCGCGCCCAGTCAAGCCAATCGCTCATCAGCCTATGGGCGATGGTGCCATTGGCCGGTGCTTTCACGGATTCACTTGCCAGGTCGATCATCGACTGCACTTCCGCACGCGTGAACCAGCGGCAATCGACCAGTTCGGCCTCATCGCGCGTCACATCGAGCGACAGGGCCTCGGCGTAGCAGCCAATCATCAACTGGTGCGGCATCGGCCAGGGCTGGGTGGCATGATAGCGGACCCGACCTATGGTGATGCCAGATTCTTCGAAGGTCTCCCGGCGTACGG
Organism: Rhizobium sp. 18065; assembly: GCF_902706095.1. Taxonomy (GTDB): domain Bacteria; phylum Pseudomonadota; class Alphaproteobacteria; order Rhizobiales; family Rhizobiaceae; genus Allorhizobium. Next base: position 98,039 of record NZ_CACSJP010000001.1, on the reverse strand, counting down.
CATTCTCAATCGTTTCCGCAGGCTCAATGAAGCCGGCCAGGCAGGAATACATGCCTTCGGGGAAATGGGCGCCGCGTCCCAGAAGACAGCGGTCGCTCACCTCATCAATGGTCATCATGATGACAACCGGATCGGTGCGGGGAAAGGCGACACGGCCACAGGAGAGGCATTCGCGCTTGTAACCGCCGATGCGCATTTCCATCGTGTGACCACAGCTGCCGCAGAAGCGGTTCTCGGCATTCCAGTGCAGCAGGCTGAATCCCTGCGCCGCTTCGCCGACGAGTTCCTCGTCGACGCCTGATTCCCGGAACAGTTCGCGCGCGGTCAGCGCCTTGTAATTCATAGCCAGCTGTTCTTCGCCGGCATTCACCGGCACGGCAATGCGCGGCTCGCCATTCGGCTTGTGGCCCAGCAGGACCGCACCGTCGAGATCAGGCTCAAGCCCGACCAATTCGTATGGCGCAAAGAGCGGATCGAGGATCTGGCCGTCGTGTTTGAACACCAGGCGATTACCAGCAAAGGCCAGAAGGTGCGTGCCTTCCTCCGCCATGGCGTGGGCAAGGCTATCCTCCGTGCGATGCTCGGCATTGCGATCAAGACCATTGCCGGAAAAGGCGGTGAGTGCGCTGGCCTCGGGATGAGGCGCGGATGTGTCAAAAATGGATCGTTTTGTCATTGCAGGGCTTCGAGAATCCGGGACTTGAGCGCGTTGAATGTATCGTCGGAATGGACAATTGGCGATCCATGCCCCCAGATCGGACCCGGCCAGTTCGGATCATCCTCGAAGCGGGCAACGACATGGACATGGAGTTGGCGCACGACATTGCCAATTGCCGCGATATTGATCTTGGTCGCACCTGTGATTTTCTTCAAGGCTGCGGCGACCGTCACCTGTTCGAAGGTGAGCATGGCCTGATCGAGCGGGGTCAGGTCGAAAACTTCGCTCATGCCCGATCTCTGCGGCACCAGGATCAACCACGGCCAGCGGCTATCATGGGCAAGTCTGAGATCACAAAGCCCCAGCTTCAGGATGGACTGACTGTCGCGCGCAAGACGCTCATCGAGAAGAAATGGCTCCAAGGTGTTTCTCCGCTGTTGTTTTTCCATGCTGTAGCAGTTTTTTACGGGCTTGGCTTGCATTTGCCGTCGTTATTGCCGATATGTCACCTCGGGAGGTTGGTGGTGGACGAGCCACTCGCCAACCGGGTCAGATCCGGAAGGAAGCAGCCCTAACGAGCGCGGCACGGGTCATCGTGCCAGCCTCCCACCTCATCTTCATTTCCGGCCCGTGATCCAAAACCATGGGCCGCGCCATGCCCGGATCCGGGCGGCAAGGGGAAGCTGGCAACGCGATGAGCGATTTGGAGCCCACTGCAGAGGCCAAGACCGCCCCCGGCGGATACCGCGTGCTCGCCCGGAAATATCGCCCTAAGGATTTTTCGGACCTGATGGTCGGCCAGGAGCCGATGGTTCGCACGCTGACCAATGCGTTCGAGACCGGCCGCATCGCCCAGGCCTATATGCTGACCGGCGTGCGCGGTGTCGGCAAGACGACCACCGCCCGTATTCTGGCGCGTGCGCTGAACTACAAGACCCCCGAGATCGACAAGCCGACGATCGACCTTCGCATTCCCGGCGAGCATTGCCAGGCAATCATGGAAGGTCGCCATGTCGACGTCATCGAGATGGACGCCGCATCGCATACCGGTATCGACGATATCCGCGAGATCATCGAGCAGGTGCGCTACCGCCCGGTTTCGGCGCGCTATAAAGTTTACATCATCGACGAAGTGCACATGCTGTCGACGGCAGCCTTCAACGGGCTGCTGAAGACGCTCGAAGAGCCTCCGGAACATGTGAAGTTCATTTTCGCCACGACGGAAATCCGCAAGGTTCCGATTACCGTCCTGTCGCGCTGCCAGCGCTTTGACTTGCGGCGAATCAGCGCCAGCGATCTGGTGGGGCTGTTCTCGACCATTGCGTCGAAAGAGGGCATCCAGGCTGACGAGGATGCTCTGGCGATGATCGCACGCGCCGCCGAGGGCTCGGCGCGCGACGGTCTTTCGCTGCTCGACCAGGCCATTGCCCATGGCAGCGGCGTGGTGCATGCAGACGCGGTGCGCTCGATGTTGGGCCTTGCCGACCGGGCCCGCATCGTCGACTTGTTCGAACATATTGTGCGCGGCGATGTCGCAGCGGCACTTGAAGAGTTCGGCGGCCAGTATGAAGCGGGTGCGAACCCGACCGTGGTGCTGACCGATCTGGCCGACTTCACGCATCTGGTGACCCGGCTCAAATATATTCCATCGGCCGCACAGGATGCTTCGCTGAGCGAAGTGGAGCGTGTGCGCGGCGCATCGCTGGCCGAAAGCGTGGCCGTAACCACGCTTTCGCGCATGTGGCAGATGCTGCTGAAAGGTATTCCCGAAGCGGAAGGTTCATCGCGTCCGGCTGGTGCTGCCGAAATGGTGATCATCCGTCTGGCACATGCGGCGCATCTGCCTTCGCCTGAAGATGCGGCCCGCCGTCTGCTTGAGATGTCCGACGGCCAGCCGGCGGAGCGCGGATCCTCTGCGCCACGCCCGAACGGCGGCGGCGCTGGTGGTGGAGCCGCGATGGCTATGCGGGTTCAGGCGGTCGCCCAGCCTTCGCCGGACAGTGCGCCGCGGATTGCATCCAGCCAACCTGTTGCCCATCTGCAGAGCGTGCCCGCTGGTGATGCGCTGCCAGCCGCCATGGAGCGGGTGCAGCCGAAGCCGCAGGAAGCGCCGACACCCAAGGTGCAGATCAAGTCGCTGGAAGACATTGCCGAACTTTGCAGCAAGAACCGCGACCCCCGCCTGAAGGCATTGATGCGTGGCTTTGTCCGGCTTGTGCGACTGGAGCCGGGCCGGCTGGAGATCAATCTGCCGCCCGACGCGCCGAAGACACTGGTCGGCGACCTGCAGAAACGGCTGGAAGAATGGACCGAAATCCGCTGGATGGTCATTCTGAGCCGCGAGGAAGGGGCGCCTACCCTTGTCGAGGTGGAAAACACCACGCGCGAGACGCGGCTGCGCGATGCCCGGCAAGACCCGGACGTTGCGGCAATCCTTGCGCGTTTTCCAGGCGCCAAGATCACCGACGTCCGGATCAAGGCCGGAACCCTGGAGGAGGACGAAGACACACGTCCACCGCCAGCGATTGTCGAGAGCGATGAAGGCGATATCCTGCCGGGCGACGATATCGAATTCTAGAACGTTACCGTTGCACGGTCGCCGAGTTTAGGCCCGGTGAAGAAGACAACAAACCAAGGAGATGACGATGCGCGACATCATGGGCATGATGGGCAAGGTCAAGGAAATGCAGGCGAAGATGGAAAAGACGCAGGCGGAAATCGCCGCGCTTGAAATCGAGGGCAAATCCGGTGGCGGCCTGGTCACCATCGTCCTGAACGGCAAGGGCGAGATGAAGAGCATCAAGATCGATCCTTCGCTTTTCAAGGAAGAGGATTCCGAAATCCTCGAAGACCTGATCGTTGCCGCGCACAAGGATGCCAAGGACAAGGGCGAGGTCCAGGCTCAGGAAAAGATGGCCTCCATCACCGCCGGCATCCCGCTGCCACCGGGCATGAAGTTCCCCTTCTAGTCCCATGGCATGATCCCATGCCCTGAGCCGATGGCATAATCCAAGGCCAAGCCTTGGCGGGTCTACTAAAGGCAGGTCCGCTGCGACCAGGGGTTGCGTCCCTCGCGCAACCAGTCGAGACTGCTTTTCCAGAAGCCTTGTTCATGGCGGGCATGGAAAAGGTTGAAATGGCCGACGGTATCGAAGCCGAGATCCTTGGGCGACAAGTGCACTTTGGCGATCGACGCACCCGTGTAGTAGGCCATGGCCCTATTAATGGCCTTGGGCGTTGCAATCGGATCATCCGACATCGAGACGGCGAGAATTGGCCCTGTGAGCGCGGCGAAACCTCTGCGCATCTCGATCGCGTCTTCCGCCTTTAGCCCCTGCTCCGCCCTGTCCTGCTGAAGACCCCATCCTAGCGCCACTCCCTTTGGCAGGTCCTCCAGCCAGCCCAGCCGCTTTCCGGGGAAATAACCCAGCACCGCCGTGATCGCCGGCATGGCCAGATGCCACTTGAGCGCCATGGGCAGGCGCCTGCTCAACTGATAGTCACCCCAATAGCCATACTGTCCGCCAACGGAGAGAAGACCGGATATCCGATGGGCCATGGACGCGTAGCCGGGAAGAAATCCGCCAATACTGTGGCCGACGACCAGCACGCGACCGGTCTCGTCGCGATCCAGGGCATGGCAAAGCGCTGCGTCGAAGTCCTGCTGCCCCCATTGGCGCCAGGTATAGGCGACGCTGCGGAGATCGGCCGGTCGCGACTGACCGATGCCGCGATAGTCGTAGGTGAAGACGGAAAAGCCGTACCTGGCGAGAAAGCGGGCATAGTGGTGATAATAACGGGCAAGCACGCCGGTGGCGGGATTGATCACGACAGTCGCGACCGGTTCGCCGGCAGAGGGCAACCACCAGTCCCCGGCAAGCCGCACGCCGTCGGCGCAGAGCAGTTCGGTCCGCGTTTCCTGCATTTATCTCCTCCGCAGCAATCCAGTGGCATGATGACTGCGGGAGGCGAGCAGGTAAAGTTGCGCAGAGTGCGACTATCGTCGACACCGATCAGGATATCGCGCGCTGTATTTCCTGCTTCCACCTGTCGTTTATCGGCGCAACAAGATAGCGCCGCTGGTCTTCCTGCGAGAGAGATTTTCCAAACGTCGCCATCATCTCCGGCAAGGTGACGCGCGCGCCGGCATATGCCGTCCATGCAACCTCCTGACCCGCTTCGATCAGCCCCGCGTTCAAGACCCGGCAATAGGCCCCGCCACGCGCCGCACGGGCGTATCGCTTGACCATTGTGGGCTCATCCATGCGCGCAGCGAAGGTTGCACAGGGCATACGCGGAGAGGTCACTTCCAGAAGCACGTCGCCGATGGCAAAGCGGTCCCCCGCTGCCAGCGTTCGGTTGTCCAGACCTTCGATGATCAGGTTTTCGCCGAAGACGCCCGGCGGCAGGGTACGGCCAAGTTCGCTCTCCCACCAGGAAAGATCGATGCTGCCCTCAAGATAGACCGCCTGCTCGACACCGCCGTGATGCTTGCGATTGCAGATGCTGTCACCAACGAGGCCTTCGGCATCGACCATCATCGGTCCGCTCACGGCGATCTTGTTGATGCCGGTCTTGTATTTCTTGCCCGGCAGGACTTCCGGATTACCCCGGCATACGGCGCGTATTTTCATCCGTGACCCATGTTCAACGATTCCGTTTGCAGACGTTATGGGCTAGAAACGCCGCATGGCAAAGCGAGTCACCGGCCCCGAAATCGAAAAACTCATCCAGCTTCTGGCAAAGGTGCCGGGGCTCGGCCCGCGTTCGGCGCGGCGCGCGGCACTGCATCTGATCAAGAAGAAGGATCAGCTTCTCGGGCCGCTCGGGCATGCGATGGGCGAAGCCTATGACAAGGTGAAGATCTGCTCGTGCTGCGGCAATGTCGACACGATCGATCCCTGCACGGTGTGCACCGACGATCGGCGCGACCAATCGATGATCATCGTCGTCGAGGATGTTTCCGATCTCTGGGCGCTGGAGCGGGCAGGCGCAATGAACGCCGCCTATCATGTGCTTGGCGGCACCTTGTCTCCGCTGGATGGCGTCGGACCTGATGACCTCAATATCAAGGGGCTGATCGAGAGGGTGGCCAAGGGCGGTGTCCGCGAAGTCATCATCGCCGTCAACGCCACCGTCGAAGGTCAAACAACCGCCCATTACATCACCGATCATCTGACCGGGCTGGACGATGTGAAGATCACCCGGTTGGCACACGGCGTGCCCGTCGGGGGCGAACTCGACTATCTCGATGAAGGAACGCTGTCTGCGGCGCTCCGTGCACGCACGGTGATCTGACGGTCGCCTACGGGAGAAAATTTCATGGCCGACACCTGCCGCTTCCTGCCCCGCAATTTCATAGCACGCTGGGCCCTGGCGCTTTCGATCGTGTTTGGGCCTGGTGTTACGCCCGCGCTGTCTGCGCCATCGCGCTCCAATGTCGAAGCACAATTCCAGCGCTGGATCGCAACCGACCTGTGGCATGAGGCGCAGGCGACTGGTATTTCCAAGCCGGCTTTCGACAAGGCCGTGTCTGGCCTGTCGCTCAACTGGGATCTGCCGGATCTCGTGCCGCCCGGCACGACGCCACCGAAACAGCAGAGCCAAAGCCAGGCGGAGTTTTCCTCGCCGTCTTCGTATTTCTCCGAGAAACGGCTGCAGGGACTGGCCGCAACAGGACGGTCGCTCGCCTCCCAACATGCCGGTACGCTGCGCAAGGTGGAAGCGGCCTATGGCGTTCCGGGCTCGATCCTTGTCGCCATCTGGGGTCGTGAATCCGGTTTCGGCAAGGCAAAAATGCCCTATCCGGCGCTGGACGTGCTGGCCACCAAGGCCTTCATGTCGACACGCAAGGACATGTTCCAACGCGAACTAATCTCGGCGCTGCACATGATCGAGGGCGGCGACGTGACGGCACAGCAGATGCGCGGCTCCTGGGCCGGTGCACTTGGCCAGCCACAGTTCATGCCGTCGAGTTTCCTGAAATATGCCGTCGATTTCGATGGCGACGGGAAACGCGACATCTGGAATTCGGTGCCGGACACCCTCGCCTCGATCGCCAATTACCTGGTCAAGAGCGGCTGGCAGCGCGGCCGCGACTGGGGCTTCGAGATCAGCATTCCGGACGGCGTCTCCTGCGCCCAGGAAGGGCCGGATCGGGCACAGCCGGTTTCGGCATGGACGTCGGAGGGCCTCGCCCGCATTTCCGGCAAGGCGTTCCCGTCGACCGAGATCAAGCAATCCGCGATGATGCTGGTACCGGCCGGCACTTTCGGCCCTGAATTCCTGGTCACCCCGAATTTCTACGTGATCAAGGAATACAACAATTCCGATCTCTACGCGCTGTTCATCGGCAATCTGGCCGACAGGATCGGCAGCGGATCCGGCGCCTTCAAGGCGTCCTGGGGCGATGTCGGCAAGATGCTGCGCTCGGATGTTCTGGCAATGCAGAAGGCGCTGGTGGCGCAAGGCTACGATGTCGGCAAGGTGGACGGGCTGCCGGGCTTCAAGACGCGGCGCTCGCTCGGTGAATGGCAGGCAAAGAACGGGCTGACGCCGACCTGCTATCCCAGTGCCAGCCTGAAGGCAAAGCTGCGCTGACCGTACAGATCAAGGATGATCGATAGGCGGCTGGTGGAATACATCATCCGCCGGCGGGATCGCCTGCCGTTCGATCATCCGATGCACATGCGGGCTGGTTGGTCCGCGATGCAGTTCGACCAGCCGATCGGTGATCTCCGCGTCGGCCTTGGTGCGGCGCTGGTTGTGGCGGACGTAATCGACCCAAGTCGGGACATGATAGGTTTCCGTCCAGATCTCAGGCTTCTCAAGATCACGCATCAGCGTCCAGTTGCGTGCACCGTCGCGCAGACGGATGCGACGGCGTTCGACCATGATGCGCAGAAATTCCGGGACATCGGCATCATCGATCTCGAAGTCGATCTGGATGACGATCGGCCCGCTGCGCGGTCGTATGTCCAGTTTCAGCGCCGGTTCGTTGAAGCGGTTGAGGGGATCGAGATCGAGGGTGGAGAAGGCCGGCATCGGCAGGACAAACCCGATCGCCACGCCGACCATCATCAATGCGCCGGAGGCAACGAGCGCGTGTCCGGACCCCGAATTTTCGGCGATACTACCCCACAGCCAGCTGCCGGTTGCCATGCCGCCGAAGGTAGCCGTCTGATACAGAGACAGCGCCCGACCAACCACCCAGCGCGGCGTCGAGAGCTGCACCACCGTGTTGAACAGGGACAAAGCCAATACCCAACAGGCACCCGCAATCATCAATGCGGCGCCCGCCATCCAGATCGAGTTGCTGACACCGGTGACGACCGTTGCCAGCGCAAAGCCGGCAAAGGAGGCGCGCACGATGTCCTCGCTCGACAGGATGTCGCGCAGGCGCTGATTGTAGATTGCACCGAGGATGGCACCTACACCGAAGGCACCCAGAAGACCGCCATAAACCAGCGGCCCGCCGGCCAGCTGGTCTCTTGCCACGATCGGCAGAAGCGAGAGTATCGATGTTGCCGTCAGGCCGAAAACAAATCCACGAAACAGAACCTTGCCGAGATTGGGCGACATGGCAACATAACGAAGACCGGCCCAGATCGCCGGGCCGAGCTGTTCGCGCGGCAACGTGGCCTGCGGGTAGTCGGGCTTCCAGCGGAACAGCGCATAAAGAATGGCAAAATAGCTGAGCGTATTGGCCGCGAACGCTGCCGCGGCGCCTGCCGCAGCCACGATCAGGCCGCCGATGGCCGGACCGACGCTGCGGGTGATATTGAAGCCCATGCTGTTGAGCGAGACAGCTGCCGGCAGATCGGCGCGCGGCACCATGTCGCCGACCGAGGCCTGCCAGGAGGGATTGTTGAGCGCCGTGCCACAGCCGATCAGGAAGGTGAAGGCCAGAAGCGCCCAGGGCGTGATCAGATCGAGATAGGCAAACAGCGCCAGCAAGGCCGAAATAGTGACCATGAAGAGCTGCGAAGCGATCATCACTCGGCGACGGTCGAAGCTGTCGGCGATGGCGCCGGCGACCAGCGAGAACAGCATGATCGGTCCGGTATTGGACGCCTGGACGAGCGCCACCATGTTTTCGGAGCTGGAGATGGATGCCATCATCCAGGCGGCGCCAACCCCTTGAATCAGCCCGCCAAGATTGGACGCCATGCTGGCGAACCAGATCCGCCGATAGAACTCGTTTGCAAGGGGAGATAGCGGAGATCGGCTGTCGGGCACAGAGCTTACTCGTCGATTGGCTTGTCCAGGAACGGAATTGGCGAAGCACGCCAGCCAGCGGCACACCTTGCAACGGTCAAGCCCTCAATGGCAAGTTTGTTTTAGGCTCGAAGCGAAAAGCTTGCATTTGGGGGCAAGGCAGCGTATATGGCATTCAAATTCTTGATCGACCGATGGAGAGTGGGACCGCAAGGACCCGCTCTTTTTTATTGGCGATCGCATCCAATCGGGAGTATGACGATTGTCCGATAACATGCCGCAGCCTGAACCGGGCGAAGCACGGATTATCATTGAGACGGGCCTAGACCGTCGTATCGCAGAGATCATCGAGCCTGTGCTCGTGGCGATGGATTTCAAGCTCGTCCGCGTGCGGATGATGAACCAGAACGGGCTCACGCTGCAGGTCATGGCCGAACGCAACGACGGGACAATGACCGTCGAGGATTGCGAAGCCGTATCCATGGCGATCTCGCCGGTGCTCGACGTCGAAGATCCGGTCGACAGGGAATATCATCTGGAAGTCTCGTCCCCTGGGATCGACCGGCCGATGGTGCGCAAGTCCGATTTTGTTCGCTGGCAGGGCAATCTGGTGAAGTGCGAGACGTCTATTCTCGTCGACAATCGCAAGCGCTTCCGCGGCAAGATCGTTGCCGTGGACGCCGATGGCTTCACGCTTGAGCGCGATCAGCTGGCCTATGGCGAAGAGCCGCGGCTGGTCATCCCGTTCAGCACCTTGGCAGAAGCCAAGCTCATTTTGACGGATGAACTGGTCCGTGACGCGCTTCGTGCAGACAAGTTGGCAAAGGCGCAAGCCGCCAACCAGAATGACGAAGACGACAGCGAAGACGCATAACGTTTGACAGATAGCCTAGCGGCAGATGCCCAGGCATGAAGACGGAGACCTAAGACAATGGCAGTCAGTGCTAACCGGCTCGAGCTCTTGCAGATCGCAGATGCTGTTGCCCGCGAAAAGGTGATCGACCGCGAAATCGTGCTCGCCGCCATGGCCGACGCGATCCAGAAGGCTGCCCGTTCGCGTTACGGCACCGAGACCAACATCCGCGCCGACATCAATTCCAAGACCGGCGAAATCCGCCTGCAGCGTCTGCTGGAAGTCGTCGAGAAGGTCGAGGACTATGCCACGCAGATCGCTCTGGAACTGGCGCGCGACCGCAATGTCGATGCGAAGCTTGGCGACTACATCGCCGATCCGCTGCCGCCGATGGATTTCGGTCGTATTGCGGCGCAGTCGGCCAAGCAGGTCATCGTGCAGAAAGTGCGCGAAGCCGAGCGTGACCGCCAGTATGACGAATTCAAGGACCGCATGGGCGAGATCGTCAACGGCACCGTCAAGCGTGTCGAATACGGCAACGTCATCGTTGACCTCGGCCGCGGCGAAGGTATCATCCGTCGCGACGAGATGATCCCGCGCGAAGCCTTCCGCTACGGCGACCGCGTGCGCGCCTATGTCTACGACGTGCGTCGCGAGCAGCGCGGCCCGCAGATCTTCCTGTCGCGTACCCATCCGCAGTTCATGGTGAAGCTGTTCACCATGGAAGTGCCGGAAATCTACGACGGCATCATCCAGATCAAGTCAGTCGCCCGTGACCCGGGTTCGCGCGCCAAGATCGCCGTCATCTCGAACGACTCGTCGATCGATCCGGTCGGGGCCTGCGTCGGTATGCGCGGTAGCCGCGTCCAGGCCGTTGTAGGCGAACTCCAGGGCGAAAAGATCGATATCATTCCGTGGTCCCAGGATCCGGCTTCCTTCATCGTCAACGCCCTGCAGCCGGCGGAAGTCGCCAAGGTCGTTCTCGACGAAGATGCAGAACGCATCGAGGTCGTGGTTCCGGACGAGCAGCTGTCGCTGGCCATCGGCCGTCGCGGCCAGAACGTTCGCCTGGCCTCGCAGCTGACCGGCTGGGATATCGACATCATGACGGAAGCGGAAGAATCCGAGCGCCGTCAGAAGGAATTCAACGAACGTACCAACCTGTTCATGGACGCCCTCGACGTCGACGAAATGGTCGGGCAGGTTCTGGCCTCGGAAGGCTTCGCCGCCGTCGAGGAACTGGCTTACGTCGAACTGGACGAAATTGCCTCGATCGATGGTTTTGACGACGATACGGCTGAAGAAATCCAGACCCGCGCTCGTGAATATATCGAGAAGATCGAAGCAGAGAGAGATGCCAAGCGTAAGGAACTCGGCGTTGCCGACGAACTGCGCGAGATCAACGGCATGACCTCGCAGATGATGGTCGCGCTTGGCGAAGACGGCATCAAGACGATCGAAGACTTTGCAGGCTGCGCCGCCGACGACCTGGTGGGCTGGAGCGAACGCAAGAATGGCGAAACCAAGAAGTTCGAGGGCCTGTTCTCGAAGTTCGAAATTTCCCGTGCAGAAGCTGAAAACATGATCGTCCAGGCGCGACTTTCCGCCGGATGGATCACCGAAGACGATTTGGCTGTTGAAGCCGAAGCCGATGTGGAAGGCGAGGCGGAAGCCGAGCAGGAAGCGTGATGACCGCCCAGTCTCCGGACACTGTGCAGGACGAAGATGACTTCGACCCCAGCGACGTGAATGGACGCATGTGCATCGTCACCCGCGAGAGCGGTTCCCCGGAGACGTTGCTTCGCTTCGTCGCCGGGCCAGACGGCTCGATCGTTCCCGACCTGAAGCGCACGCTTCCCGGTCGGGGCTGCTGGGTAACACCGAGCCGTGAGGCTGTCGAAAAGGCTGTGGCGAAGAAACTCTTCGCCAGGGCACTCAAGAAAGACGTCAAGGCGGATCCCGACCTTGGTGCCATGGTTGACAGGCTTCTTGCCGGTCAACTGACGGGAATGATGAACCTGGCCCGCAAGGCGGGGCAGTTCATCATCGGATCTGCCAAGGTCGAACTCGCTGTTCGCAGCGGGGAAGCGCTTGCGGTGTTCCATTCAACGGACGCCGCTGCGGACGGAATTCGAAAGATCGACCAGGCCCGAAAGGCCCGGCATCTCGGAATGGAAACTGACGCGGAGATCCCTTCGTTCCAGCTTCTGTCCGGGAATGAAATGGACGAACTGATGGGCCAGAATGCGTTTATCCATGCCGCAGCGCTTGCAGGGCAGGCGGGTGAAGGTGTAGTGAAGCGCGCAACTCTGCTCGAAACCTATCGAGGCCAAGCGCCTCGCAGGTTGAGCACTGGCCCGAGACCACAATGACGCGGTCATCGGCCAAGGCCGACCTCCGTGGTTTAGGACAGTATGTGAACGGCGTGGTCTGATGCTCGGCATCCGGCCTCGCTCGAAGGAACGGGAACGGAATGACCGACAACAAAGACGACAAGACCATCGGCGTGAAGAAGACACTCACCTTGAAACCATCGGGGATGAGCCAGGGCACCGTACGCCAGGACATGGGGCGCGGCCGCACGAAGTCGGTCGTCGTCGAAACCGTGAAGCGGCGCCCGACGCGCCCTCAAGATGAAAAACCACCAATTACGCCCGTCAAGGCGCCTGAACCCGTCGCGCCTGTGGTTGTAGCACAGCCGCCGCGGCCGGTGGCAGCTGCGCCCGCGCCGACGCCCGCTCCGCGCGTTCAGCAGCCGGCTCCGCAGCAGCAGCGCCCGGCTCAGCAACAGAACAACAACCGCCAGCCCGAGCGCCCGCAGCAGAACCGCCAGCCGGAACGTCCGCGCGGCGCGGTATTGCATGACCTGTCGGCCGGCGAGATGGAAGCACGCCGTCGCGCGCTGGTAGAAGCGCAGGCACGTGATATCGAGGACGCCAAGCGTCGCGCCGAAGATGAAGCGCGCCGTCAGCGGGAAGCCGAGGCAGCAGCAATCGTGGCAGCAGAAGAGGCCGCCCGCCGGGCCGCCGAACCGCAGCCTGAACCGCAGCCAGAAGCACCGGTTGACGTGGCTCCGGCCGCTGTCGCCTCGTCTGCGGCACCTGGTCGTCCCGCCGGCGAAACCCGTCCGGCTGCACCGGCCGCTCCGACACCTGCGGGCTTCGTGCGTGGCCGCAAGGCCTCCGACGAGGAAGAAGATCGTGCCCCGGCTCGCGTCATCCCAGGTCGCGGCAAAGTCGTCGCTCCGGCTCCGGCCAAGGTCCCTGCCCGTCCGAAGGCCGAGGAAGATCGTCGCCGCGGCAAGCTGACTGTTACCACGGTCGGCACGGACGACGATGGCAATGCACGTGGCCGTTCGATGGCTGCGACCCGTCGCCGCCAGGAGAAGTTCCGCCGCAGCCAGATGCAGGAAACGCGCGAAAAGGTCATGCGCGAGGTCATCCTGCCGGAAACCATCACCATTCAGGAACTGTCGCAGCGCATGTCCGAACGCGCCGTCGACGTGATCAAGTACCTGATGAAGGAAGGCCAGATGATGAAGCCGGGCGACGTCATCGACGCCGACCTTGCTGAACTGATCGCCACCGAATTCGGCCATACCGTCAAGCGCGTTTCGGAATCCGACGTTGAAGAAGGCATCTTCAACATGAAGGACGACGAAGGCGAAATGGTATCGCGTCCGCCGGTCGTGACCATCATGGGTCACGTCGACCACGGCAAGACCTCGCTGCTCGACGCCATCCGCAAGACCAGCGTCGTATCTGGCGAAGCCGGTGGCATTACCCAGCATATCGGTGCCTATCAGGTTGAACAGAACGGGCAGAAGATCACCTTCATCGACACGCCCGGCCACGCCGCATTCACTGCGATGCGTGCCCGTGGTGCGCAGGCTACCGACATCGCCATCCTGGTGGTTGCTGCCGACGACAGCGTGATGCCGCAGACGATCGAATCCATCAGCCACGCAAAGGCTGCCGGCGTGCCGATCATCGTGGCGATCAACAAGATCGACAAGCATGAAGCCAATCCGGACAAGGTCCGTCAGCAGCTTCTGCAGCACGAAGTGTTCGTCGAATCCATGGGCGGTGAAGTGCTCGACGTCGAAGTTTCGGCGAAGAACAAGCTGAACCTCGACAAACTGCTGGAAGCCGTGCTTCTTCAGGCCGAAATCCTCGACCTGAAGGCGGATCCGAGCCGGACTGCCGAAGGTACGGTCATCGAAGCCCAGCTCGACCGCGGTCGCGGCTCGGTGGCAACGGTTCTGGTCCAGAAGGGCACGCTTCGCCCGGGCCAGATCATCGTCGCCGGCGATCAGTGGGGCCGTGTTCGTGCGCTGGTCAACGACCAGGGCGCGCATGTCAAGGAAGCCGGTCCGGCCATGCCGGTCGAAGTTCTCGGCCTGTCGGGTACGCCTGCTGCCGGCGACAAGTTCGCCGTTGTCGAGAATGAAGCCCGTGCTCGCGAAATTTCCGAGTATCGTCAGCGTCTGGCCCGCGACAAGGCCGCTGCCCGCCAGTCCGGTCAGCGCGGTTCGCTGGAACAGATGATGACCCAGCTGCAGAATACCGGCTTCAAGGAATTCCCGCTGGTCATCAAGGGCGACGTGCAGGGCTCGATCGAAGCCATCATCGGCGCACTCGACAAGCTGGGCACGGACGAAGTCCGGGCACGCATCGTGCATTCGGGCGCCGGTGGTATCACCGAGTCCGATATCGCCCTTGCCGAAGCTTCCAACGCTGCCATCATCGGCTTCAACGTTCGCGCCAATGTCCAGGCACGTGCGGCGGCCGAACGAGCCGGCTCCGAAATCCGCTACTACAACATCATCTACGATCTGGTGGATGACGTGAAGGCAGCGATGTCGGGCCTCCTGTCTCCGGAACGTCGCGAAACCTTCCTCGGCAATGCCGAAATCCTGGAAGTGTTCAACATCACCAAGACCGGCAAGGTCGCGGGTTGCCGCGTCGTCGAAGGCAAGGTCGAACGTGGTGCCGGCGTGCGCCTGGTGCGCGACAACGTCGTCATCCACGAAGGCAAGCTCAAGACGCTCAAGCGCTTCAAGGACGAAGTTGCCGAAGTGCCGATGGGCCAGGAATGCGGTATGGCCTTCGAGAACTACGAAGACATCCGTGCCGGCGACACGATCGAGTGCTTCCGCGTGGAGCATATCACCCGTACGCTCTGATCCAGAGCCTGCGGACAGAAATAGAGAACGGGCGCCGGGTTTCCGGCGCTCGCTTTATTTGAATGCGGACATTGGTCTGCAACGGCTGTTGCAGCCGATCTTATCTTCTCCCAACGGATGCATTGCGACTGGGAAAACCGGATCTTCGGACCCCATTGAATGCGAAAAGGCAAACGACCATGAGCAAAGCAAACTCTTCAGCTCCCACGCAGCGCATGCTGCGCGTCGGCGAGCAGGTGCGCGCCGCCATTACCCAGGTCCTGCAGCGCGGAGATGTGCGCGACGACCTGATCGAACGCACGGTCATTTCCATTTCGGAAGTGCGGATGTCGACCGACCTGAGGATCGCGACGGCCTTTGTCGCCCCGCTGGGGGTCAGCGACCACACAAGCATCATCGAGGCGCTCAACCGCCATGCCAAATACATCCGCGGACGGATCGGCAGCCAGCTTCGCCAGTTGAAGCATATGCCCGAGGTGCGTTTCCGCGACGATACCAGTTTCGACAATTACCAGAAGATCGATGCGCTGCTGCGATCGCCGGAAGTCCAGCGTGACCTCGCCGCCAACAGCGCAGACGACGAACAAGAATAAGAGACAATGTCCAAACCCAGAAAGCCCAAGGGCCGCCCGATTTCGGGCTGGCTCATTCTCGACAAGCCCGTGGATTTCGGCTCGACCGAAGCCGTCGGCAAGATCAAGTGGTTGTTCAACGCCCAGAAGGCCGGCCATGCCGGTACGCTCGATCCGCTCGCCTCCGGCATGCTGCCGATCGCGCTTGGCGATGCGACCAAGACGGTTCCCTATGTGATGGATGGCCGCAAGATCTACGAATTCACCGTGACCTGGGGCGAGGAACGCTCGACGGACGATCTTGAAGGCGAGGCCACACAGACCTCCGACAAGCGACCGAGCGAAGACGACATCCGCGCCTTGCTGCCGAACTATACCGGCGTGATCAACCAGATCCCGCCGCAGTTTTCCGCCATCAAGATCGCCGGCGAACGGGCTTATGACCTTGCCCGCGAAGGCGAGACCGTCGAAATCCCGTCACGCGAGGTGGAGGTTTTCCGCCTGACCCTGCTGAACGTGGAAACCGACAAGGCGCATTTCGAAGTGGAATGCGGCAAGGGCACCTATGTGCGGTCGATCGCCCGCGATCTCGGACGTGACCTTGGCTGCTACGGCCATATTTCGAGCCTGCGACGCTCGTTTGTCGCACCGTTTGCCGAAGAGACGATGGTGCCGCTTGCCGAGCTCGTTGCACTTGAAGCCATCGAGGACCGCGACGCCCGGCTCGAGGCACTCGATGCCTTCATCGTCGATACAAGCGAGGCGCTTTCCGCCCTGCCGCAGATCCGCATCACCGAGGATCAGGCCCATCGGCTGCGCATGGGCAATCCGATCATCGTGCGGGGCCGCGATGCTCCCGTTGCCGAACCGGAGGCCGTCGCGCTTTCGGGAAGCAAGCTGATTGCAATCGGCGAGATTGCCGGCGGCGAGTTTCATCCGCGACGCGTGTTCAACTGAAATCACCGGAAAACGTCCGCTCTTCCCTTTCCAAGGGGAATGGAGTATAGGCGGCACCAGCTGGCGCTGTTGCGCCTGCATTCATGGCCATTGCTGAACGACATCTCGGCCTTTGGCGACCTTTTTCTCATAAATTCTAGAAAGGATTTACGATGTCGATTACTGCAGAACGCAAGGCTGCCCTCATCAAGGAATACGCGATCAACGAAGGCGATACCGGTTCTCCGGAAGTCCAGGTTGCGATCCTGACCGAGCGGATCAACAACCTGACGGAACACTTCAAGGGTCACAAGAAGGACAACCACTCCCGCCGTGGCCTCCTGACGATGGTTTCGACACGCCGTTCGCTTCTTGACTATGTCAAGAACAAGGATGAAGCCCGCTACAGCAAGATCATCACTGCTCTGGGCATTCGCCGCTAAAACAGTTTCCGGCGGATCTTCGCATGAAGGTCCGCCGGCCTCTTTTGGGACACAGGTCCCTAGACTTCGACAGATTATCATCGTGATCGAAGCGCATGAAAGGCAGTCCGGATGACCGGTGCTGCAAATACCAACCGATGACCTGTCATGGGGCAGGATTGCCGGATGCTTTCGCCAGAGACCTGGCGTCAGATGGACTGAGCGATCGGAAGCAGATCCGTTCGCGACACCCGAAAGCCTCCCGCTGTCTTGCCCGTGATGTGTCAGAATTTCCGCGGTGACGTTGGTTCCTTGTGGACCGTTCGTCTTTTTGTGCAAGGGCACTCCGTGGATGAAGGACAAGAGATGTTTGATACTCACAGCGTTGAAATCGAGTGGGCAGGCCGCCCGCTGAAGCTCGAAACCGGCAAGATCGCCCGTCAGGCTGACGGTGCCGTTCTGGCCACCTACGGCGAAACCGTCGTTCTCGCCACCGTCGTTTCGGCCAAGTCGCCGAAGCCGGGCCAGGACTTCTTCCCGCTGACCGTCAACTACCAGGAAAAGACCTATGCCGCCGGCAAGATCCCGGGTGGCTATTTCAAGCGCGAAGGTCGTCCGTCGGAAAAGGAAACGCTGGTTTCCCGCCTGATCGACCGTCCGATCCGCCCGCTGTTCCCGGAAGGCTACAAGAACGACACTCAGGTCGTCGTTACCGTCGTCCAGCACGACCTTGAAAACGATCCGGACGTATTGTCGATGGTTGCAGCCTCAGCAGCGCTGACGCTCTCCGGCATTCCTTTCATGGGCCCGGTTGGCGGCGCACGCGTCGGCTACATCAACGGCGAATACGTCCTCAACCCACATCTCGACGAGATGGACGAATCGGTTCTGGACCTGGTTGTTGCCGGTACCCACGACGCCGTTCTGATGGTTGAATCCGAAGCCAAGGAACTCAACGAAGAAATCATGCTCGGCGCCGTCATGTTCGGCCATAAGGGTTTCCAGCCGGTTCTCGACGCGATCATCAAGCTCGCCGAAGTTGCCGCCAAGGAGCCTCGCGATTTCCAGCCGGAAGATCATTCCGAGCTCGAAGCCGAAATGCTCAAGCACTTCGAAGCCGAACTGCGCGTTGCCTACAAGAACACCCAGAAGGCCGAACGCTACGCTGCCGTCGACGCCGTCAAGGCGAAGGTCAAGGCACACTTCTTCCCGGAAGGCGCTGAGCCGAAGTACACCGCCGAAGTCATCGGCGCGACCTTCAAGCACCTGCAGGCGAAGATCGTTCGCTGGAACATCCTCGACACCAAGAGCCGCATCGACGGCCGCGACCTGTCGACCGTTCGTGCGATCGTTTCTGAAGTCGGCATCCTGCCGCGCACCCACGGCTCGGCCCTGTTCACCCGCGGCGAAACCCAGGCGATCGTTGTTGCCACGCTCGGCACCGGCGAAGACGAACAGTACGTCGATTCTCTGACCGGCATGTACAAGGAGCGCTTCCTGCTCCATTACAACTTCCCTCCCTACTCGGTTGGCGAAACCGGCCGCATGGGTTCGCCTGGCCGCCGCGAAATCGGTCACGGCAAGCTCGCATGGCGCGCTATCCGTCCGATGCTGCCTTCGCCTGAGCAGTTCCCCTACACGCTGCGCGTCGTCTCCGAGATCACCGAGTCGAACGGCTCGTCCTCGATGGCAACCGTTTGCGGCACCTCGCTCGCTCTGATGGATGCAGGCGTTCCCTTGGCCAAGCCAGTTGCCGGTATCGCCATGGGCCTGATCCTCGAAGGCGAACGCTTTGCAGTTCTCTCCGACATCCTCGGCGACGAAGATCACCTCGGCGACATGGACTTCAAGGTCGCCGGCACTGCCGACGGCATCACCTCGCTGCAGATGGACATCAAGATCGCCGGTATCACCGAAGAGATCATGAAGGTTGCTCTGGAGCAGGCTCAGGGCGGTCGCAAGCACATCCTCGGCGAAATGGCCAACGCCATCACCGAAGGTCGCTCGCAGCTCGGCGAATTCGCACCACGCATCGAAGTGATGAACATCCCGGTCGACAAGATCCGTGAAGTCATCGGTTCGGGCGGCAAGGTCATCCGCGAAATCGTCGAAAAGACCGGCGCCAAGATCAACATCGAAGACGACGGCACCGTGAAGATCGCCTCTGCCTCCGGCAAGGAAATCGAAGCAGCCCGCAAGTGGATCCACTCCATCGTGGCCGAGCCGGAAGTCGGCGTCGTCTATGAAGGTACCGTTGTGAAGACCGCCGACTTCGGCGCTTTCGTCAACTTCTTCGGTTCGCGTGATGGCCTGGTTCATATCAGCCAGCTCGCTTCCGATCGTGTTGCCAAGACGCAGGACGTGGTCAAGGAAGGCCAGAAGGTCTGGGTCAAGCTGATGGGCTTCGACGAGCGCGGCAAGGTTCGCCTGTCGATGAAGGCCGTCGACCAGACGACCGGCAAGGAAGTCGTTGAAAAGAAGAGTGAAGGTGGCGAAGCCGCTGAATAAGCGCGCTTCCTGCTGATCCAGAGGCGCGGAATAACTTCCGCGCCTTTTTTTGTTATCCGATTGTTTGACGCAGTCTTCAACCGAAGCGGCCCCGACGCCCTTCCCTGAACTGCTCTAGAGGGCCTCGACATGAGCCGCGAAACGCTGAAGACCCTGTTCCATCCGTTCGTGACGGAAACCGTCGCGCTGCCTGGCGAAGGTACGCGCTATCTCTTTCTCGGTGCCGAAGCAGGCTTTGCCAAGCCTGACGGCTTTGCTGCCGAGCTGACCGTGGTCCAGGGCTTCCGCCCCGATTTCCGCCGGCTGGAAGCCGCGCACCAGGCGCCCGTTGCGGTCGTCGAGGGCGATGACTTCGATGGTGCACTGATCCTGTGCGACAAACACAAGGGCATCAACGAAGACCGCGTTGCCGAAGCGCTGAAGCGCGTCAAGGCTGGTGGTCTCGTCGTGATTGCCGGCGCGAAGGAAGATGGCGTGCAGCCATTGCGCAAACAGCTCGATCGCCTGGGCTTCGCGCCGGAATCGATGCCGAAGTATCACGGCGTCGCCGTCTGGTTTACCGTGCCCGCGGATGTCTCCGCTGCGATCGCGACACTGCAGGCCAAGCCGGTCATCGTGGACGGTCGTTTCGAGACCCGTGCCGGCCTGTTCTCCCATGCGCATGTCGATGATGGTTCGGAGCTTCTGGCAAGCCGGATGCCGACAAACTTCGACGGCAATGCTGCCGACTTTGGCGCAGGCTGGGGCTATCTCTCCGTCATGCTTGCCGAAAAGTCGCCGCGCACCAATCGCATCGATCTCTTTGAGGCCAGCCACGACGCTCTGGAGCACGCCCGCAAGAATCTCGCGACCAACTGCCCGAAGCTGACGACGCGTTTCTTCTGGCAGGATCTCGGCAACGAGCCGGCGAAGGAAAAGTATGATCTGGTGATCATGAACCCGCCGTTCCACGAAGGGCATGCCGCCGAACCTTCCATCGGCGAAGCGATGATCAAGGCTGCCGCCGAGGCACTGCGCAATGGTGGCGAGTTGCTTCTGGTCGCGAATCGGGGCCTGTCCTACGAGGCCGTGCTTGCGGCCAACTTCAAGCAGCATGGCGAAACCTGCCGCAACTCCCGCTTCAAAGTCCTTTGGGCGAAGCGCTAGTTCATATTTTAGCATACAGTCACGGGAGATTGATATCTTCCGTGGCCACGGCACTCGACTCACGCCGTGTCTTGACTTAGCTTTTGACGCCAAGTTCTTTCCCTTCGGCGCCAGGCTTCCAAATGCCGCAAAAGAATCTGACCGATGAACTGACGACGGTCGCAGGCCTTGCCTCGGCCGTGGTGGTTCACGCCCAGAGTTACGGCATAGATATCGTGCCGATTTGCAAGGCGCTGGACATCAATCCGGACTGTTTCCAGAGCATGACCGCCCGCATCAGCCTTGATCGCCTGTGCAGGCTTCTGGAGGCCTGTGCGTTGCTTTCTGATGACGAGGCTTTCGGCCTTGTCAGCGTGCAAGCCTATGAGCCGGGTTCGACCGGTGCGTTCGGCTACGGATTGTTATCCGCACCGACCGGTCTCGATTTCGTTCAGTTCCTCGATGCACATATCCAGTATGTAACCCATACCAGCTATTCGCGGCTGTTGGTCGACGAGCGCGGCGCGCTTCTTTCATGGACGTTTGCGCCGATCATCGTGAAACGCGATCAGTATGTCGACATGTCCGTAGCGCTTGTCATGCAGCGCGCACGCGATCTTGCGGGCGTCCTGACAGATCAGGTCGAAATCGAACTGGAGAGGCCAAGACCACGGAACATCCAGCCGTTTCGTGAGCGCCTCACCCGGAAAGTCAGCTTTGCTCAGCGGATGAACTGCATCCGGTTTCCGACCAGTTTTCTGGAAGCGGCCAATCCGGCCGGCGACAGACGCCTGCACGAACTGATGGACACGCAGTGCCGGGCAGCCCGGCCCGCCACGCTCGACATGGATGGCGACTTTCTCGACCAAGTGCGCCACTATCTGCTTCTGCATGTCTGCGATGGCGAATATCCGCTGTCTGACATTGCTCCCTATTTCGGCCTGTCAGAGCGGACCTTCCAAAGAAGGCTGGCACAGCATGGCACGAGCATGAACGACCTTCGTGACAGCATCCGCCGCGATGTGAGCTTCAACCTGCTGACGGAAAGCGAGTTGCCGATCTCCGAAATCTGTTATCGCCTGGGCTATTCCGCTCCCAGCGCTTTCACCCGGTCGGTCACCCGTTGGTTCGGTCACACCCCAACCGAAGTGCGCGAACGAAAGTCGGCGTGACGTAAGGTATTGACAAAAAAACGATTGTATCGCGAAATAGAGCTTCAGCCCCAACCGATATTGTAAGTAGTCCCGCTGACCTGCACTCGAAGATAAAACTTTGGCGCGTGGGGGTAAATACTTTGCGCCCTGTTGGCTTATAAGGGCAGCCGTGTTGACGAGCGGGTTGAGCCCTTCCGTCTTTTGTGGCTTCACCTTCCCGGCATAAAGATAATGATGACCGACACCCATATGGCGATCGGAGATCGGTTAATTTCTCCGATGCTCACAGATCGTGAAATACAATGCCTGACGCTGGTTGCCGAAGGCAAAAAACCCGACGAAGCCGGAAATGGCGTCACTCTATCGCGTGCTGATATCGATGTGGCGCTCACATCAGCGCGGATCAAGCTCAATGCCAGCAATCTCATGCATGCCGTGAGCATCGCAATGTTGATCGGCGCAATCGATCACTCGGATAAAACTCATTCGGAGTAGCCGATCTCCCATCGGCTAGCGGACCTTCCGACTGAATGCCTGGCGCGTTACGAGACGCGCCAGGTTTTTTTATGCCTTACTCGCTGTCCGCGCTGGCGAGAACATCCAGCGCCGGCATGGACGTGACGTTGTAGCCCGCATCCACGTAGTGGATTTCACCGGTCACGCCGCGCGACATGTCTGAGAGAAGATAAAGGGCCGAACTGCCGACATCCTCGATCGTGACGCTGCGGCGCAGCGGCGAGTTCTTCTGCTGCCAGGACAACATCGCACGCGCATCGGCAATGCCGGCACCTGCCAGCGTGCGGATCGGGCCTGCGGAGATCGCATTGACGCGGATCCCGCGTGGACCATAGTCGGCCGCCAGATACCGTACCGATGCTTCAAGGGCGGCTTTCGCAACACCCATGACATTGTAGTTCGGCATGACCCGGACGGAGCCGCCATAGGTCAGCGTCAGCATCGAGCCGCCTTCGGTCATCAGACCGGCTGCACGCTTGGCGATCTCGGTGAAGGAGAAGCAGGAGATCACCATGGTCTTGGTGAAATTGTCCCGCGTCGTATCGGCATACAGCCCCTTCAGCTCATTCTTGTCGGAAAAGCCAATAGCATGCACGATGAAGTCGATCTTGCCCCAGCGGGCCTTCAGTGCATCGATGACACCATCGAGCGAGGCCAGATCCTCAACATCGCACGGCAGGACGACATCAGAGCCCAGTTCGGCAGCCAGCGGCTTGACACGCTTGCCAAGCGCTTCGCCCTGGTAGGTGAATGCAAGTTCTGCACCGGCCGACGCGAGCGCCTTGGAAATACCCCAGGCGATCGAGTGATTGTTGGCAACGCCCATGATCAGGCCGCGTTTGCCCTGCATAGATCCCAGCATTCCCGTCACCCGTTGTGACGCTGGAAGACGAGCGTGGCGTTCGTACCGCCAAAGCCGAACGAGTTCGAAAGCACCGTGTCGATCTTCGCATCGTCGATGCGCTTGCGCACGATCGGCACACCGTCGAACTCGGGATCCAGTTCGGTGATATGGGCGCTTTCACCGATGAAGCGTTCCTGCATCATCAAAAGGCCGTAGATCGATTCCTGCACGCCGGCCGCACCGAGCGAGTGGCCGGTCAGCGACTTGGTCGACTGGATGTGCGGGATCTTGGACCCGAAGACTTCGCGAATGGCGCCGATTTCCTTCGAATCGCCCACAGGCGTCGAGGTGCCGTGGGTGTTGATGTAATCGACTTCGCCCTTCACCGTGGACAGGGCCTGACGCATGCAACGCATTGCGCCCTCGCCCGACGGTGCGACCATGTCATAGCCATCGGAGGTCGCGCCGTAGCCGGTGATTTCGGCATAGATCTTGGCGCCGCGTGCCTTGGCGTGCTCGAGTTCTTCGAGGACCAGAACACCCGCTCCGCCGGCGATGACAAAACCGTCACGCGAAGCGTCATAGGCACGCGATGCGGTCGAAGGCGTTTCATTGTATTTCGAGGACATTGCACCCATGGCATCGAAGAGGTTCGACATCGACCAGTCGAGATCCTCGTGGCCGCCGGCGAACATGATGTCCTGCTTGCCCCACTGAATCATTTCAGCGGCATTGCCGATGCAATGCGCCGATGTCGAGCAGGCCGAGGAGATCGAATAGTTGACGCCGTGGATCTTGAACCAGGTGGCCAGCGTGGCGGAGGCGGTCGAGGACATCGCCTTCGGCACGGCGAACGGACCGATGCGCTTGGGGCTCTTGTTCTGGCGGGTAATGTCGGCCGCCTCGACGATCTGACGCGTCGACGGCCCACCCGAGCCCATGATGATGCCGGTCCGCTCGTTGGCGGCGTAGTCCTTTTCCTCAAGGCCGGAATCGGCGAGCGCCTGCTTCATGGCGACATGGTTCCATGCGCCGCCCTGCGACAGAAAACGCATGGCGCGGCGATCGACCAGATCGGTCGGATCCAGGTTGGGTTTGCCCCATACCTGGCACTTGAAACCATGTTCGGCGAAATCAGGCGAAAAGCTAATGCCCGACTTTGCGTTGCGCAGCGATGCGGTGACTTCTGCAGCGTCAGCGCCAATCGAAGACACGATGCCAAGACCCGTTACAACAACCCGTCTCATCTCTCAGACCTTCTTGTAATTATGGTGGGGGACGGGCGCCTATTCGGCAACCTTGTCCTTCGACAGACCTACACGAAGGTCGGACGCCTGATATATGGTTTCGCCATCGGCCTTCAACCAGCCGTCTGCTGTGCCAAGCACAAGGCGGCCACGCATCACGCGCTTGAAGTCGATGCCGTATTCGAGCAACTTCGTATCAGGACGAACCATGCCCTTGAATTTCACTTCGCCGGTGGACAGCGCCATGCCGCGACCCGGCTCGCCGAGCCAGCCGAGGAAAAAGCCTGTCAGCTGCCACATACCATCGAGACCGAGGCAGCCCGGCATGATTGGATTGCCCTGGAAATGGCACGGAAAATACCAGTCATCCGGACGAACATCGTATTCCGCGCGGATGTAACCCTTGTCGAAGGCACCACCGGTTTCGGAAATATCCGTGATGCGATGGACCATCAGCATCGGCGGCAGCGGCAATTGCGCATTGCCCGGGCCGAAAAGTTCACCACGGCCGCAGGAGAGGATTTCTTCGTAATTGTAGCTAGACTGTCTCGTTACCATTTTTCTTCTTCTTCCCCCCTCGGCTGCATATGTCCGGACCCAATAGAGCAAGAGAGGGGCAAAATGAAGCCCCGCAATCTTGGGTCAGTCATCGCCGACATTCGAGCCGGACGACGATCCTATTTCATTCAAGGTCGATACAGGAAGCAATACCGCACCACCAGACCCAATTCGGCGAAAAAAGGGCCCCCGACCCGCCTGCCCACCGGCTTGTGCCCACCCGAACTATTGAAACGCCCTGATTTTGCAGTTATATCCGAACTTGATGCGATGCACATTGCTCGCACCGAACCGGAGGTCGTTCTTTGACGATGGCAATGTGCCAGACTGGCATCGAACTGAAATTGCGTCGATCGGGCCTGCGCCCGACGCGTCAACGCATCGCGCTGGCCAATCTTCTGTTCGCCAAGGGCGATCGACATCTGACTGTGGAAGAACTGCACGAGGAAGCTCTTGCTGCCGATTTCCCCGTGTCTCTGGCAACTGTCTACAACACGCTGCACCAGTTTACCGAGGCCGGACTGATCCGTGTTCTCGCGGTCGAAAGCGCAAAGACCTATTTCGATACCAATGTTTCCGACCACCACCACTTCTTCGTGGAAGGGGAAAACAAGGTTCTCGACATCCCGGTCAACAACCTCACGATCGACAACCTGCCGGAAGCACCCGAAGGCATGGAAATCGCACATGTCGACGTGATTATCCGCCTGCGCGCCAAGCAGGGCTGATCCTCACATCACCTCATCCGGATGCCGTCCAGGCTTGTGCCTGTAGGTCGGGAAGGTCCAGCCGAAATAGAGCGCGCCACCACGAACCACGAATGCCGCCAGCGCGCCAATCATCGATGCAACATAGAGCGGCACGCCGATTTCATTGGCCAAGGTGAAGGCAGCAGCGCCGATCAATGCTGCCGTGATGTAGATTTCCGGCCGTAGCAATACCGATGGTTCATTGGCGAGAAGGTCGCGCAGCACGCCGCCGAAGCTTGCGGTCAATGTTCCCGTGACTATCGCGATCGTTGGCGATCCCGTGGCAGCCAGTCCTTTCGCCGCACCCATGACGCAATAGGCGGAAAGCCCGATCGCATCCAGCCAGATCAGCAGCTTGTAGCGGGACTCGACCAGATGCGCGGTAAAGAAGACCAGCACGCCGATGGCGCAGCAGACGATGATATAGTCCGGATTGAGGACCCAGAAGACCGGCACGCGGCCGAGCACGATGTCGCGCACCGTGCCGCCACCAAGGCCGGTGATGACGGCGAAGAACAGAAAGCCTATCATGTCGAGCTGCTTGCGCGACGCCGCCAGCGCACCCGTCGCCGCAAACAGCGCGATGCCGGCATAGTCCAGATACGATAGCAGCGACATGTCTCTTTCTCCTTCGGCAGGTGCCAGGATTTGAATCATGCCGTTAAGGGTGACGCAAGCCGCCTGCGCTAGATTGGCGCCTTCTGTCGTTTGGCAGCTGCATACCGGAGGTTCAGCCTTGACGCCCTTTCTTCGCCTGCTTCTTGCCCTGCTGCTCGGCCTTGCAGCGCCGATTGCCCATGCCCAGCAGGAGCTTCTCAATGATCCCGAGATCTATGAGAAGGAGCACTACGGCAAACGCTGTAAACTGGTGCAATACGGCGCCGACTTCATCGGCCGTATCGACATCAACAACGATGGACTGATCGACGCCGTCACCAATAACAGCGAGATCCTGTGCGATGGAACGCGCGGCCCAGACTGCTCCGAGGAAGGCTGCCCGTTCAATTTCTACCTGCAGGTCAAGGAGGGCGGCTATTTCATGATCGCCACCGCGCAGATGTACAGCTATGATTTCATCAAGCGCTTCGGCAACATGGTCTTTGTGCTGAAAATGCATCCGAAATATTGCGAGCGCGAGGAAGGCACAGACCCTTGCGAAATGACGGTTCGGGTCAAAGGCACAAAATTCCTGACAATTTCCAAGAAGTAGCCGCAATGCCTCACGGCGCGGGATAGAGTGCGCTTGTTCGCCCGAGGACATAGTAGGCGGCCAGACCGATCCCTTCCCGTACAGCCGTCGCCATCTGCTGCGCATTCAAGGTCGGCTGCGTAAAGTCGAGCGCCGGAGTGACGATGCCACTGGTGCGGAAATCGACGGGCCATGGCACCACGTCAATGCCCGCCTTGCGAAACAGGCCGATGGAGCGCGGCATGTGAAATGCCGACGTGATCAGCAGGCAATTTCTCAGGCCGCGCTGTTCGAGGAGCGAGCCGCTGTTTTCGACATTCTCGAAGGTCGTGCGCGAGGCGGGCTCGCCGATCAGCCGTTCGGGCGCGACGCCGAACGTTGCAAAGAAGCGTTCGGAGGCCACGGCGTCACCTTCGTACCTGCCGCTCAGCGACCCGTCTCCGCCAGAGACGAAGATCTTAGACTGGGGAAACCGCTCGGCAAGCCGCAGCGCCTCGATGAAGCGCTCGGCGGCCTGGTTGAATTCGATGCCACCACGCTGTGTGGTTACCTCCGTCTCGAAGGCACCGCCGAGCACGATCATGCAGGTGAGCGCTTCGGGATCTCCTGACGGACGCGGAAAACGCGCCTCAAGGCCCTGCAGGGCGTAAGAGCCGAGTGTCGTGTAAAGCGTCAGAAACAGGATGAGCAGACTGGCTACGAGAGCACTCATCGCCGTCTTGCGTCCATGAAATATCAAGGCAAGGAGGGCGACCGCGACGAAGAGAAACGCAAGCGACAGCGGCTGCGCTGCCATCCAGAACAATTTCGACACAACAAACATATGGCTTCCTTCACTCCTGCAACACGCATGCCCGGCCCATCGCCACCGAGCCTTTTTTCATATCCCGCACGTCCGGTTGCGCAGAGCCATCAAGACACGTCAGTTTCGCTCAAGCGCGCGTTTCTACATCCACATTCATTGCCAATTTTTGATTCTTTATTGGGGAGGGTGTTCATGCGTTTTGCAATTGATACCGTCGACGAAACCGGAAACAACCGCATCTACATCGGAACCCCGCTCGGCATGGCTGAAGACCAGTTATGTGTCCAACTCCGCGATGGACAAATGAAGATCGCGATCGACAAGATCGTCGACTGGTTCCAGATCGACCGTCCGGAAAGCCGGGAACGCGGCCAGCTTTTCCAGCGCTGAGCGCATGAAGCATCTCAATGCACACGAATGACGGCCCGGAGACATCCGCGGCCGTTTTTTTCGTTCAAAGCGAATAGACAAACGCCAAGTCCGTCTGAATCGAAACGACATAATTGCAGTTGAAGGAAGTTTGGTGGAGCTAAGCGGGATCGAACCGCTGACCTCTTGCATGCCATGCAAGCGCTCTCCCAGCTGAGCTATAGCCCCATCGAGGGTCCGGCGACGCCGGTTCCGGGAACCCCGTGAAGCAGTGCTTCCGTCGGGGTGGCGGCTTAATACGTTCGGTTTCCGAAGATAGCAAGCCTAAAAATTCGGACCCGGAAAACTTTTCGTATCCGGGTCCGAAAATATTGAAAAATCAGACTTCGTCGTCGTCGCCGGAGACGCCGATGATGCCGGTCATATCGTCGTCGTCATCGTCTTCATCGGCTTCGAGGAAGGTGTCGTCATCGTCGTCGCCATCGATTTCGACATCATCGTCGCCGAGGTCCGGAATATCATCACCGCCGGCTGCATCATCTGCATCCTCGAGCGAAACCAGTTCGACATCCGTGTTCTCGGTATCGACTTCGGCCACTTCCTCTTCTTCAGCCTTCTCCATGATGGCTGCGACCGAGGTCTCCTCGAAATAGGAGAGGGGCCAAGATTTGCCCGTATAGGGGGATACGACCGGATCCTTGTTCAGATCGTAGAATTTCTTGCCGGTATCAGGGCAAGTGCGTTTCGTTCCAAGTTCTGCCTTCGCCACTGTCAAAGCCTCATGAAGTCGTGAAGAATAAGGGCATGCGCCAAGCGCCCGGCGGAAAGCCGGCCAATCTGTAGTCGGTCCCCTTAATCGTTGCGCTCCGGTCTGTCAAAGGCAAACTGCAGCAATTGCGGGAGACGGGAGACCAGCTCCCGGATTCTCCCGGTCGATATGCCTCGAATGGCGCCTTGATATCCGGATGCTAGCCGATGCCAACACATGCCAGCGTGCTTGGCTTTCATGACCGAGATCGGTATCAGAAACGCAGATTTCTTTTTCACGACGAGGACGCCGATGATCATCGCCATTGATGGACCCGCTGCTGCCGGCAAGGGAACGCTGTCGCGCCGTATCGCCGAGACCTATGGCTTCCATCATCTCGATACGGGGCTGACCTACCGCGCCACAGCCAAGGCCCTGCTGGATGCGGGGCAACCGCTCGACAACGAAAGTGTTGCGGAAGAGACGGCACGCACCGTCGAACTCGCGGGCCTCGACCGCGACATCCTGTCGGCGCACGAGATCGGCGAGGCCGCTTCCAAGATCGCAGTCATGCCTTCGGTGCGCCGCGCGCTGGTCGAGGCACAGCGTGCCTTTTCCACCCGCGAACCCGGAACTGTGCTCGACGGCCGCGATATCGGCACCGTTGTCTGCCCGCAGGCGCCGGTGAAGCTCTATGTCACCGCCTCACCCGAGGTTCGCGCCAGGCGTCGTTTCGACGAGATTATCGGCAAGGGCGGATCTGCCGATTTCGATGCCATTTTCGAGGATGTGAAGCGTCGCGACGAGCGCGACATGGGCCGCGCGGACAGCCCTCTTAAACCGGCTGCAGACGCGCACTTGCTAGATACATCGGAAATGAGTATAGAGGCGGCGTTTCAAGCAGCGAAGATCTTGATCGACGCTGCCTTGAAAGAAGCATGAACTGATCCGGAACCGGCCTAGCCCGTTTCCGTTTGAGTTGGCCAATCCCACCGTCCCCGCGCCGGACAGCTCTTTAAAAGAGCGGACGAAGGAATTGGCCCCGACCAACACGAACCACCGGCGCAGCCCGTATCCGAAATGGATGCGACTAGGAGATTTCATGTCTGTTACTACCCCGTCACGGGAGGACTTTGCAGCCCTTCTCGAAGAATCCTTTGCCAAGACCGATCTGGCCGAAGGCTATGTTGCCAAGGGCATCATCACGGCCATCGAAAAGGACGTCGCTATCGTTGACGTCGGCCTGAAGGTCGAAGGCCGCATCGCGCTGAAGGAATTCGGTGCGCGCGCCAAGGACGGCACGCTCAAGGTTGGCGATGAAGTCGAAGTCTATGTTGAGCGCATCGAAAATGCTCTCGGCGAAGCTGTTCTGTCGCGCGAAAAGGCTCGCCGCGAAGAAAGCTGGATCAAGCTCGAAGCCAAGTTTGAAGCTGGCGAACGCGTTGAAGGCGTTATCTTCAACCAGGTCAAGGGCGGCTTCACGGTTGACCTCGACGGCGCAGTAGCCTTCCTTCCGCGTTCGCAGGTCGACATCCGTCCGATCCGCGACGTGACCCCGCTGATGCACAACCCGCAGCCCTTCGAAATCCTCAAGATGGACAAGCGTCGCGGCAACATCGTTGTTTCGCGCCGTACGGTTCTCGAAGAGTCCCGCGCTGAACAGCGTTCGGAAATCGTTCAGAACCTCGAAGAAGGCCAGGTTGTTGACGGCGTCGTCAAGAACATCACCGATTACGGTGCGTTCGTTGACCTCGGCGGCATCGACGGCCTGCTGCACGTCACCGACATGGCATGGCGCCGCGTGAACCATCCTTCGGAAATCCTGTCCATCGGCCAGTCGGTCAAGGTTCAGATCATCCGTATCAACCAGGAAACCCATCGCATCTCGCTCGGCATGAAGCAGCTCGAGTCGGATCCGTGGGATGGCATCGCTGCCAAGTACCCGGTTGGCAAGAAGATCTCCGGTACTGTCACGAACATCACCGACTACGGTGCATTCGTCGAGCTGGAGCCGGGCATCGAAGGCCTGATCCACATCTCGGAAATGTCCTGGACGAAGAAGAACGTTCATCCCGGCAAGATCCTTTCGACCACGCAGGACGTCGACGTCGTCGTTCTCGAAGTCGATCCGTCGAAGCGCCGCATCTCGCTCGGTCTCAAGCAGACCCTCGAGAACCCATGGCAGGCATTTGCCTTCAGCCATCCGGCCGGCACTGAAGTCGAAGGCGAAGTCAAGAACAAGACCGAATTCGGCCTGTTCATCGGCCTCGAAGGCGACGTCGACGGCATGGTTCACCTTTCGGACCTCGACTGGAACCGTCCGGGCGAACAGGTCATCGAAGAGTTCAACAAGGGTGACGTGGTCAAGGCCGTCGTTCTCGATGTTGACGTCGAGAAGGAACGCATTTCGCTCGGCATCAAGCAGCTCGGCCGCGATGCGGTTGGCGAAGCAGCGACCTCGGGCGAACTGCGCAAGAACGCTGTTGTTTCTTGCGAAGTCATCGCGATCAACGATGGTGGCGTCGAAGTGAAGCTCGTTGCTCATGAAGACATCACGTCGTTCATCCGCCGTGCAGACCTCGCTCGCGACCGTGACGACCAGCGTCCTGAGCGTTTCTCCGTTGGCCAGGTTTTTGACGCTCGCGTCACGAACTTCTCCAAGAAGGATCGCAAGGTCATGCTGTCGATCAAGGCTCTCGAGATCGCAGAAGAAAAGGAAGCCGTTGCTCAGTTCGGTTCGTCCGACTCTGGCGCATCGCTCGGCGACATCCTGGGCGCAGCCCTGAAGAACCGCACCAACGACTAATTGTTGCGGTTTCGCTGAATAAAAAAACCCGCCGGACGGAAACGTCCGGCGGGTTTTTTGTTGTAAGTGGGCAAATTCATATCGCCCGGGTGTGGCGGTCCGCTTCAGATAAAGCCGGACATCCGCAGGTAGAGGTCATGAGCCGGATCATCCTGTTTCGCAGGCTCAAGCAGCACATGCTCCGCGCTGAGATCTTCCAGGGTAAGAACGGGGCGCGTTTCAGGGAGATTCAGCAAGAGCGTCTCTTCCACCGCATGGCCTTCAAGCGCCTGTTCTTTCCCCTGCCCCTGGTCCTGTTCTGCCACCTGTTCGTTCGGTTCGTCGCCGGCTGGACCGTCATCGGCTAGATCATCGTCGCCGTGCTCGTCATCGTCTTCTTCCTGATCTTCGGCGTGCTGACGTTCTTCGACCTCGGTGAGATCAGGATCAAACTCATCGACAATCAGATAGTTGACGAAAGGAACGGGGATGGCCTCGCGCAATCCCGGATGGACAAGCGTCGCAGGCGGTTCGCTCGGCGGCATCGTCATTGCATAGACCACCTGCTCCTCGAACCCGCCACTGCGGATACGTTGCGCCTGAGCGAGGTTCAAGGCATCCTCATCAGGCGTTGAGCCCGCCAAGCCATGTTCCTGACGGGTCGTCATCTGATCGTCAGGTTCGCTATGGATGGAGTCGGCAATGGTGACGTCGCTGTTGCTGTCCTCTTGCCGAAGATTGAGCAAGGCGCGAACCAGATCTGTTTCGGCTGCTTCAACCAGCAAAGCCGCAAGACTTGTGGCGAGCGATGTTGGCACCGACCCGGTAGAGCCTGGCAACACAGCAAACGAGGCGGTGTCTGCGTCTGGCTCAATCGGATCGCGATCGATCCAGCCCGCCAGCGTAGCACCCTGCTCGACATCTTTGTGACGTAGTCCGGGGAGGAGCCGATTATTGTCGTCAGGCTCGGCACCGTCGAGTGAGCGAGAGCCATCGCGTCCTGTTTGCTCGGGCAACCCGGCAGACGGGCCTTGAACGGCCGCGGCAATTGGCTTGCCGGCAGAGAAAGCCTCGTCCAAGTGCGCCTGAAGCAGGTGAGGTGCGACATCAAGGTTGCGCACCTGGTTTCTCACGGGCTGAAGGTCTTCGGCTGGCGTGAGTGTCGGATGCAGAGATGCCGCCGGAGATGGCTCCAACCGCCCGGCCAGCGCTTGTTTTCTGACCCCGTCATGAGCATCGCCGTCAGCCTCGACCGCGACTGCGTATCGTTCGGCAGGCGCCGGACTGACAGACTTCTGAGTTTCGGCATCGCGCCTGTAGGCGGCGGGCGGTGCTGCGGGTGCGGGCGGGGCCTCGCTGCCGGCCGACGTCGGGACCGTGGCCGCTGGTGCTCGAACCTCACCAGCATTTTGCCTGTAGGATGTCACGACGGACCGGGCGGCCAGATCGCGATCCTTCTGGCGGTAAAGCTCCAGATAGATCGACAGAGTTGCCGCTTCCGGGCCGGCAGGATTGCGGAATGCCTCCATTAGAGTGCGCAACTGCAGGCCCGCAAATGCTTGCACCAAAATGCGCTGCAAGGCGACCCGTTCGCGAGGCGACAGATCGCCCAGCGCGTCGACCAGGCGAACTGCGTAACCACTCAGCGTCTCATGGGGCAAGCGCTCCATCTTCAGTGCGCTGCCGAGCAGATCGGCCAGCACAGAGAGGTTTTGCGACATGCGCTCCTGGCCAGTCAGAAGGAGAAGGTTCAGGCGGCCGGCGATTTCTGTGTTTTGTTCTAGCGTACGAGTTGTTGTCGCGACCGTGACCACGGCAGAGCCTGCCCCCACGCTCGCACCCATGCGAGCCACGCTGCCAACGCCGATACTGGGCGCACGCGTTTCCTGGTGGGTCAGATAGATATTCGACGCGGCGCTCACAGGAGGAAGCATAGCCACCTCTCTCGGTGCGAGTGAAACAACAAGAGCAAAATCGGACCGCTCATGCGGCCCGCGATCTCCATGCAGAACGGCATGGAGGCATCAACACAAAGGTCTTGCCGACTTATCAAAGCCTAGTGTCGTCAAGGATGGTTAAGAAAATGCTAACCATAAATCCCAAGGCTTTCCTTGCCGCTCCAGTACCGCTCGCATACATCTCTATGGAGCGTGATTCTCGTTCGGCGATGCGGTATTGTCGGGCTGAAATCCGGATGGGCGCCAAGCATGACACTCAATGCGATTTTGAATACGGACAGCTACAAGCTCGGGCATTATCTGCAGTATCCCGCAGATACCCATGCCATCAGCGCCCTCATTACCACCCGTGGCAACTCCTTCCGGCCGGAAGTGATGTTCTTCGGACTACAGATGTTCCTGAAGGAATATCTGTCGAAGCCGATTTCCGCTGCCGATATCGATGAGGCTGAAGACGTCGCGGGGCTTCATGGGCAACCGTTCGACCGTGCTGGCTGGACCCATATCCTCAATGCCCATGGCGGATACCTGCCGTTGCGCATCGAGGCCTTGCCCGAAGGCATTGCCATCCGTCGTGGCGTGCCTGTCGTGCAGATCGTCAACACGGATCCGCAGGTGCCTTGGCTCACGTCGCATATCGAGCCCGCACTGCTGCGCGCCATCTGGTATCCATCGACAGTCGCCACCACGGCATGGCGACTGCGGTTGGCAATCCAACCTTACCTCGATCGCACGGCCGACGATATTGAAGGCCTGCAAAGAAACCGCATCAGCGACTTTGGCGCGCGTGGCACCTCCAGCCTGGAACAGGCTGCATTGGGTGGCGTGGCCCATCTTGTGCATTTCGACAGTTCCGATTCCCTGCCGGGCATCTTGCATGCACGTCGCTATTATGGCGCCCAGATGGCCGGAAAATCCATCCCGGCATCTGAGCACAGCACGATTACCGCCTGGGGCCAGAGCCGCGAGGCCAATGCCTTTGCCAACATGATCGACCGCTTCTCGAAGTTTGCCGCCTATTCCGTCGTGTCCGACAGCTACGATCTCAACAACGCCGTTGCGGAAATCTGGGGCAAGCAGTTGCAGACGAAGGTGAGGGCTTCAGGGGCGACACTGATCGTGCGGCCCGATAGCGGCGATCCGATCGAAACGCCGGTGCAGGTCGTGGCGCAACTTGCCTATGCCTACGGTACCCGATTGAACAGCAAGGGCTTCAAGGTTCTGGACGCCAACGTCAGGGTCATCCAGTCGGATGGCATATCGCTGCAAGACATCCAGATGATCCTTGGTCGCCTGGAAGGCATGGGGTTCTCGGCAGAAAACATTTCATTCGGCATGGGCTCGGCACTGCTGCACAAGATCAACCGGGATACCCTGTCCTTTACCATGCGGGCGAGTGCGCTGAAGGATGACAAGGGTGCCTGGCGCGATATCGGCCGGCGACCAACAAATCCTCAGGAAAAAGCGCCGATGTCCGGTCGGTTGGCGGTGATCTCAGACGGCACCGATATCGTCAACATCCCCCTCACCGAACTTGGTAGCCGGGAAAACATTCTGCAGCCGGTCTGGGAAAATGGCACGCTCTTACGCGACTGGACCTTTGACGAGGTCCGAAAGCGCGCCGAAGACGTGATCCTCCCGCGCTGATCAGTCGATCGCCTTCATATGCATTTGGTAGAGGCCCGCGTCGTCCGAAGGCGATGCGATCCTGGGCGCGATGTTGCCGGAATGGCTGCGCTCGTCGGCGGTGAACGCATCGAGCCAGTTTGCCGGTGCGTAGCTGGGCGACGCATCCGATTGGTCCTGATCAGAATGCGGCTCGTAGTCATCGGTGCCGTCCGAAAACGATGACAACTGGCTATCGGGATCATCCCGAAACATTGGCAAATCACGTGATACTGTCTCAAGCAGGCTAAAGGATGCTTCCGTCATGTCCGCAGAAATTCACCGCGTTATGGAGGCATGATCAGCGCAAAAGCCAACCCTGCCCCTCCGATTCTTTGGAGCCATGATGGGTGACGGGGGTTAAGAAAGGCTTGGCGCGTTCGCATCATCGCGCCAAGAATTAACCCGTGCTTTTTGAGGATCAATCGCTTCCTGCGCGGCGTTGGAATGCACGGGTAAGATACGCCGAAGGATCGATCTCAGCTGTGGGCAAAAATGTCTGTTTCGTCCCAGCCCAGCAGGTCCAGCTTGGCGCGCGTCGGCAAAAATTCGAAGCAAGCCTCGGCATGATCCATGCGGCCGTCACGAATCAGCCGGGCAGTCAGGCGATCACGCAATGCATGGAGATGGAGTACATCCGATGCCGCATATTCAAGCTGGGCCTTGCTCAAGGTCTGGGCGGCCCAGTCCGAAGACTGCTGCACCTTGGAAATATCGACTTCCAGCATCTCCTTCAGATTGTCCTTCAGGCCATGGCGGTCCGTGTAGGTGCGGCTCAGGCGGGAGGCAATCTTGGTGCAGAAGACCGGTGTGGTGGTCGCACCAAAGGTGTGAAAGAGGACGGCAATATCAAAACGTCCATAGTGGAAGATCTTCTGGCGGGCAGGATCGGCCAGCATGCCGACGAGATTGGGCGCTTCTTTCTGACCAGCGGCAATTCGAACGATATCGGCGCTGTCGTCACCCGACGAAAGCTGCACGAGACAAAGCCGATCACGCCGCGGCACAAGGCCCAGTGTTTCCGTGTCGATTGCGATTGCACCGGTATAGCGCGCGGCATCGGCTGCGGAAATATCACCTTCGTGCAATCGGATCGTCGATGCCATGCCTGTCTCCCCGTCAAAATATGCTCTGCTCGCTATAGCCGAAAGCACATGCCTGAACCACCCCAGCGACACGGGCATCGGAACCGAACTCGATCAGAACCGGAGCAAAAGCCCAACGAACGGGCTTTTTTCTGGCAAAACAGGCGTTTGCAAAGACTCGCCAAAGTCGGAGCCATCCGAAGTTTGCATAGATTTTGACGCCTCGGCCTAATCCATGTTCAAATTTACCCTCTGCATCGACAACTAAGGCCATTTTCGAAGACCTTTTCTTCAAATGCGAACGTCATTCGAATGAAGAACACACCTCCGCCGTCCATCACCGTGACAAGCCATGCGAATTACGCACTGCTGCGTTGCAACAACAAGGATTGGCTTCGGAAAACGAAACGCATATAACCAGAGCATCGAAGCGGCGCACTCCTCCTCCCAGTGCCGCCCGATGGGATCGGCAACTCTCCTCCTCCTCCCGATTGCCGATCAAGTTTAAGAGCCTGGCGCATCCTCCTCCCGCGCCAGGCTCTTTCCATTTCTACCCCCCATCGAAAATGAAACGCTTGCTTGAGGCTTCGGCCTGCGGGCTCTATATCCTGTTCTCCATCCGTCAGATGAGCAGGAGAATCCCATGTCAGTGAAGTTCGGAACTAGCGGGTTGCGCGGGCTTTCCTCTGAACTTGTCGGAAGTGTATCGGCCCTCTATGCAACGGCCTTTGCCCGTTTCCTGCTCGAAAAGAATTTGGTCAAGGCCGGCGGCAGTGTTGTCGTCGCACGCGATTTTCGCCAATCGAGCCCTGAGATTGCAGCGACAGTCATGGCTGCGCTCACGCGTTCGGGACTGACCCCGATCGATTGCGGGACGATCCCGACACCGGCGCTGGCGCTTTACGGCGCAGCCGTCAACGCCGGTGGTATCATGATCACCGGCTCGCACATTCCCGCCGATCGCAACGGCATCAAATTCTATCGGCCAGACGGCGAAATCGACAAAGAGGACGAACAGGCGATCGTGGCTCTGGCAACGCGCCTTGCGGATGACTCAGACGCCAATCTTGTCGAAACAGGCTTCGGTTCCAATCACGAGGCGCAGGCAACGGAACTCTTCCTGGAGCGAAACTTTGCAACGCTGCCGAGCCAAGCGCTTGCCGGCATGCGGGTTGGCGTTTACCAGCACAGCACCGTTGCGCGTGACATGATGGTCAAGGTCTTCGAACATTTCGGCGCAACGGTATTTCCGCTCGGCCACTCGGAGCAGTTCATCCCGGTCGACACCGAGGCTGTATCGGATCAGACTGTCGCCTTGCTGGCCGAATGGACGGACGAACTTGCCCTCGATACGATCGTCTCGACGGATGGCGACGGCGACCGGCCGCTTGTATCAGACGAACGAGGAACCCCATTGCGCGGCGATCTGCTTGGCCTGATTTCAGCGCGCTTTCTGAAAGCGGCCCTTGTCGCGACACCGGTGACCTCCAATTCCGGCCTGGAGGCCGACGGACGGTTTGCCGTTGTTCGCACACGCGTCGGTTCGCCTTATGTCATTGCCGCGATGAACGAAGCGCTCGCGGGCGGACAGACCGGCGTTCTCGGTTTCGAGGCCAATGGTGGCCTGATGCTGGGGTCGGATTTCGATGTCGGGACGAGTGTTCTGAAGGCACTTCCCACCCGCGACAGTTTTCTGCCTGCGCTTGCGGTTCTTGCAACGGCAAAACAGACCGGGCAATCGCTGTCCGCGCTCGCCGCTTCATTCAGCATGCCGATCGCGCTCAGCGACAGGCTGGAGAATTTCGCCGTCGAGCGTAGCGCGGCCTTGATGGCGCATCTGCGCACCTCCCCTCAGAATGTCGCGACTTTCCTTGCGCCATTGGGTGGCGTGAAATCGATCAGCGACATCGATGGCTTGCGCGTGACACTCGATGACCGCTCCGTCGTACATTTCCGCCCGTCCGGCAACGCGCCCGAAATGCGGTGCTATGTCGAAGCGTCCTCTCCTGAGGAGGCAAAAAAGCTGCTGAAGGGCGGCTTAGGCCTGCTGGAAAGCTGGCAAGCCTGAACCGACATGCCGGTCAGGGCGTATTGGTTGCATGACAAACCAAGAGGATGCCATGACCAAGATCGCGTGGATTACCGGTTCCAGCTCCGGCATCGGCCGGGCACTCGTTGAACGACTGGTGCGCGACGGCTATACCGTCGCCGTCAGCGCCCGTGGTGCTGAAGCACTGGCCGATCTGGCGACAAGCGCGCCGCAGCATATCCGATCGTTTCCGCTCGATGTCACCGACAAGACGGCAGTTCAGACTGTTGCTGAGACGATCGAGGCGACCCTGGGGCCCATCGATCTGGCGATTTTTGCCGCAGGCTCCTATACCCGCGACTATGCGGCAGGCTTCAGCAGCGAGCGAACCCGGCAAATGTTCGAGTTGAACGTTCTGGGCACCGCGCAATGCCTTGAGGCGATCATGCCGCGCATGATGGAGCGCAAACGCGGGCAGATCGCCGTTGTCGCGTCCGTGTCTGGCTATGTCGGACTGCCAGGCGCGGCGAGCTATGGCGCCACCAAGGCGGCGCTCAACGCATTGTGCGAGGCACTCTATCCGGAACTGGACAGCCACGGTGTGAAACTGACCATCGTCAACCCCGGCTTTGTCGACACGCCCCTGACCCAGAAGAACGATTTTCCCATGCCCTTCCTCGTCTCGGCCGAGGAAGCCGCCGACAGCATTGCGGATGGCCTGAGCAAAAATCGGTTCGAGATCATCTTTCCCTGGAAAATGGCGCTCGCAATTCGTCTGCTCCACGCGCTGCCGCACAGACTGAGATTTGCCATCACCAGCAGGATGTTACGGCCGCCTACCGGCTGAGCAGGCGCCCGCGATCAATTCAGCGTCGGCTTGTCCAGCCTGAACTGCACGACATCGATACGCCCCGTGCGGAAGCCGACAGCGCAGTAATGCAGGTAGAGCCGCCACATGCGATAGAAGCGACGATCGAAGCCGAGCGGCTCGATCTGTTGCCAGTTGGCTGTGAAGGCCGCGTCCCAGGCCAGCAGCGTTCGATCGTAATCCTTGCCGAAGCGGAAGCAGTCGGAGACCTGCATTCCGGCACTTTCAGCATCCCGCCTGAACAGGGAAACGGTTGGCAACATGCCGCCCGGGAAGATGTAGGTCTGGATGAAATCGGCGTTGCGCCGATAGCCTTCGAAACGCGCCTCATCGATGGTGATCGTCTGGATGACGGCGCGGCCGCCAGGCGCGAGCAGTTCCTTTACTGCCTTAAAATAGACGGGCCAGTTTTCTTCGCCGACGGCCTCGAACATCTCGATGGAGACGATCTTGTCGAACCGACCCTTGCAGTCACGGTAATCCTCCAGGCGAATATCGACGCTCTCGGCGATCCCGGCCTTCTGTAATCTCTCCTCGGCGAAACGGGCCTGTTCGACCGACAGCGTCAAACCGGTTACGCGACAACCGGTGGTGCGGACCGCATATTCCGCAAACCCACCCCAGCCGCAACCTATCTCCAGGACATGGTCCTCGGCACCGATGCCGAGTTCTCGGACGATGCGGGCATATTTTTCTTCCTGCGCCTCGGCAAGGGAAAGGCTCGGCGACGTATACAAGGCCGATGAATAGGTCATCGTCCGGTCCAGCCAAAGACCGTAGAAGGCATTGCCCAGATCGTAGTGAAAGGCGATATTCCGACGGCTGCCCTGTTTGGAATTGCGCCGCAACTTGTGGCGCAGATGCGCAATCCGGCCGAATATCGTCGATGGATGTAGCACCTTGTGAAGGCGGTGCTCGTTCGCCACCGCCAATTCCAGCACCGCTCCGATATCGGGACTGTCGAGATCACCGTCCATGAACGATTGCGCAAAACCCAGCGTTCCGCCGGTCAGAATGCGAAACACCGACTTGGCATTGCGGACATATAAGACAGCACTTGGTCCCGCCTCGCCCCCGATCGCCGTATGTTCGCCACCGCCTTCAAACTGCAACTTCAAACGGCCGACCGATATCCTGTCGGCCCATCCGCATAAAATCCGCTGCCAGAACGACCGGGCATTGCTCAGACTTTGCATTTCCTGCTCGGCATGGCTCATGGCTTGTCTATCCCTTTCTGCAGAACGATCGTTGTCGCGATCGGCTGAGCTGCAGCCTTGTGGCGGTACACCGGCGTGCCTTTCAGCCACAGCCGCAGCGCTTCCCAGTGAATTCCGCCCATTACCTTCAGGGTCATCAGGGGAAAGGTTATCAACACCTGCAACAAGCCTGCGTCCGACAGGTTCCGGCGTCGTCCCGTGAAGCCTGCGAAAAGCAGCGGTCCGTCGACATCGGTCTCGCTGATGTTGATCACCACTTCGTCCGACGGCGGCTGAATGCTGAAACTGTACTGGCAGTCCATGGGAATGAACGGCGAGACATACATTTCCTTGGCGCAGCGATGACGCAGCACTTTGCCGCCTGCCGTCACCGGGATGACATATGTATGGCGCTCCTTGAAGGTGTTGCTGACCTCGTAGAGAACCGCCGCCAAATCGCCCGTCTCATGATAGCAGAAATAGACCGTCAGCGGGTTGAAAACATAACCCAGTATGCGAGGGTAACAAAGCATCTGAACCTTGATGCCGCGCGCCTCGACGCCGGCAGCACCAAGCTGGTGCTCGATCCAGTCGCGCAGACCTCCAACGACGCCGTCGCCGTGGTCTTCGTCATGCACCGAATAGATGCCAGCGCGGTTATAAGCGAAGAGGCGCAAGGACCGATCGAGCAGTGGCAATTCATCGAGATCGACCAGCAGCGAGAACACGCTGTAGCGCAGCTTGTGCTGTTTGGGCCGGTGCCGAACATGCAGCACGTGGCCGGCGTAGATCGCTGACGAAATGGTCATTCTGCGGCCTCGTGACTGTACCTGAGCACGATGCGGCCGGATTCGTTGGCCACGATCCACGGCCGACGAATGCCACCGAGCGCCTCTGCGACGGCAAGTCCGGCCTGCAGACCGTCTTCATGGAAGCCGCTGCCGAAATAGGCGCCGCAGAACCAGGTGTTGCGGCGGCCCTGCAGTTTCCAGAGTTCCTGTTGAGCACGGATGGCCGCCGTATCGAACAGCGGATGCTCGTAGTTGAATGTCTGGACAATCTTCGCCGGATCGACCTCGCGGCAGGGATTGAGGGTAACGAATAGTGGATGCGCGGCGTCCAAAGACTGGAGCTTATTCATCCAGTAGGTGACACATGGCGCTTGGCTGGCGGCATCCTCGCCCTCGGCGATGTAGTTCCAGCTCGACCAAACCGATTTGCGCCTTGGCATCAGGCGCTCGTCCGAATGAAGAACGGCAAGGTTCGGCGTGTATTGAAAAGCTTCAAGAACACGGCGTTCCGAACTGTCGGCATCTTCGAGCAGATCGAGGCTCTGATTGGCATGAGTTGCCATGACGACATCGTCAAACTGGTCCCGGTGGCCTCTTACATCGGTGACTTCGACGCCGGTAAGACCGCGACGAACATGGGCAATGGGCGTCGACAGCCTTAGCTCGCCCGAGAAATCAGCCAGAATTCGCTTTACGTATTCCCGGCTCCCACCCTCGACGGTGCGCCAGCGCGGCCGATCCGTCAGCGACAACAGACCGTGATTGTCGAAAAACCGGATGAACGCATGCAGAGGATAAAGCTGCATGTCATGCGCGGTGGTGGACCAGATAGCAGCCCCCATGGGCAAGAGATGGTCTTCGATGAAGGACGCACCATAGTTGGCGGCCGCAAG
This sequence comes from Rhizobium sp. 18065, assembly GCF_902706095.1. Classification (GTDB taxonomy): domain Bacteria; phylum Pseudomonadota; class Alphaproteobacteria; order Rhizobiales; family Rhizobiaceae; genus Allorhizobium. Next base: position 56,114 of record NZ_CACSJP010000001.1, on the reverse strand, counting down.
GTATTCGCCAAGGCTGATGCTCTCCAGTTCGGGGCGCTTCAGCAATCCAGGTGCTTCGCGGTAAAAGCGCCTAATGTCCGACACCATCTTCCAGAACCGGGGATTGAAGATGTTACTGCGCTGCCCCAGCAGGCCGAACAAACCGGAACCGGAATATTCGAATCGACCGCCCGAAATAGACGCCGAAAACGACATGTTCGAGGCCAAGGTCGGCACCTTCAGATGCTCGAAAAGCTTGACCACGTTCGGATAGTTTCTGTCGTTGTAGACGATAAACCCAGTATCGACCGGGATATTCCTGCCGTCCGCCGGCGCAATCACCGTATTGGAATGGCCGCCGGGACGGGCTTCGGTCTCGTACAGCACGACATCTGCACTTTTCGACAACAGCCATGCGGAGGAAAGACCGGAGATTCCTGACCCGATGACCGCGATCCTGCGTTTTCCGCTGGCAACAGCCCTAGAAATGTCCGTGTCCATTATCCGCCCTTTAATTCAACGCCACAACTTTATGTGCCCTCACTACGGTTGCGTGTCGGGAACGGATTGATCGCAGGGGAATAAAATCTCGACAGTGATCCGGCAAAGCAGGCTCGCCGTAATGGCTGCCATGATGGTCAACACGATTCCCATATCGGCAGATGCATGCCAGAATGGCCCCAGGCTATTGGCGCGGCAGACTGCCGTGGCACAGCCTCACAAGGGGAAGACAAGCGTTTCTATGTCCGATTCTGCAGACGATCTTGCGCAGCGCAATTTTTCGAAGCTTCTCGCCGCTGTCGGCCGGGACAGGGATATCGAAGCGTTCGAGGAGATCTTCAGGCACTACAGTCCGAAAATTCGTGCCTACATGGCCAAGCTAGCCCGTGATGGGCAGGCGGCCGAGGAATTGATGCAAGAGACGATGCTGGCCGTCTGGAACAAGGCCGAACAATTTGATCCGTTGAGGGGCAATGTCTCCAGCTGGATCTTCACGATCGCCCGCAATCAACGCATCGACGCGTTCCGCAAGGAACGGCGGCCGACATTCGATCCTACCGACCCGGCCTTCGTACCCGACGACGTACCACCTGCCGACGTCGAATACGAAGGACGGCAGGAGGCCGATCGCCTCCGACGTGCCATGGAAACCCTCCCACCCGAGCAGCTCGAACTCCTGAAGATGTCATTTTACAAAGAAGCCTCGCACAGCGCCATTGCCGCCGAACTCGGCCTGCCAATGGGCACCGTCAAGTCCCGTATCCGCCTCGCTTTTGCAAAATTGCGGGCAGCCCTGGAGCAACGCGCATGACGCTCCAGGTTCAACACCACATCAGCGATGAACTGCTGCTCGCCTATGCCACTGGAGAACTGGCAGAGGGCTGGAGCCTGGCGGTTGCCACGCATCTGGCGCTCTGCCCGAGCTGTCGCAACCGGCTTTCCTTCATGGAGCATGCCGGTGGCGAAATGCTGGAACTGGCGATACAGGAAACGACAGCCGAGACGCCGGCCGAAACGCAGGCGAACAGCTGGGAGGATATGAAGGCGAAAATTTCAGCGTCTGAACCATTGAAAAAGCCAGAGGTCAAGGCCGTGCCTACTCAAGCGGACCCTCCGGTTCTGCCGGAACCACTTCGATCCTATCTCGGCGCTGATGTCGGTCACCTGAAATGGAAAGCGCTCGGACGCGGTGCCTATCATATTCCGATCAAGACGGCGGACGGACGAACCCAGGTAAGGCTGCTGAAGATCCCCGCCGGGAAGCCTGTTCCTGAACATTCGCATGGCGGACGTGAGCTGACGCTGGTGCTGAAGGGTGCCTTCACCGATGGTGCCAGCGTGTTCAAGCGGGGTGATCTTGAGGAAGCCGATGAGAGCCTCACACACCAGCCCGTCGCGACCCCGGAAGAGGACTGCATCTGCCTGGCGGTAACCGATGCGCCGCTGAAATTCCAAAGTCGGCTTCTGCGGATCTTGCAGCCTATCCTCGGCATCTGACCAAACGTGCGGTCGCGGCAGACCGAAGAATGGAGTGACACGATGACCTATGTGGTCGCCTATCTTTCGACAGCAGTCGTGTTCTTCGGGCTCGACTTCCTGTGGCTGACGCGCATTGCCATCGGGTTTTACCGGCGCAATATCGGCGACCTGATGCTGGCGAGCCCCAACCTTGGCGCAGCGGGTGTCTTCTATCTCCTCTACATCGCCGGTATCGTCTATTTCGCCGTTTTGCCCGCCGTCAATGCCAGCAGTCTCACCACCGCACTCATCAACGGCGCCCTGCTCGGGCTCTTGGCCTATGGTACCTATGACATGACCAACCTGTCGACGTTGAAAGGCTGGTCTGTTTCGGTCAGTGTTGTCGACATGGCCTGGGGTGCGTTTCTCACGGCGACGGCGGCTGCGGCAGGCTATATGGCCGTCTCGCGTTTCGCCGCTTGACCGTCTGGCAGGGCGTTGATGGGCGCCCTATCTTGTTGAGATGATCAAGCCAGAGCAATTGCTGCATCCGACCGCCAACGGGCTCTATTGCCCGCCTGGCGACTTTTATGTCGATCCGGTGCGACCGGTCGAGAATGCTCTGGTGACGCATGGTCATTCCGATCATGCTCGTTCCGGACATGCCCGCGCCCTGGCGACACGGCAGACACTCGAGATCATGGCGATCCGTTATGGTGACGACTTCTGCGGCAGCGCCCAGGCGGCGGAGTTCGGCGAGACGATCAGTCACAATGGCGTGGACGTGCGGTTTCATCCGGCCGGGCATGTGCTGGGTTCGGCGCAGATCGAGATCGAGCACAAAGGCACGAGGATTGTCGTTTCCGGCGACTACAAGCGCAGTCCCGACCCGACATGCGCGGCTTTCGTGCCGGTGCCTTGCGATGTCTTCATAACCGAAGCGACTTTTGGATTGCCGGTCTTCCACCATCCCGACCCGAGGATCGAAATCCTCAAGCTGATCACGTCGCTCGACCAGTTTCCCGAACGCAGCCATCTGGTCGGGGCCTATGCGCTGGGCAAGGCGCAGCGGGTGATTTCACTCATTCGCCGTTCGGGCTACGAGAAACCTATCTACATCCACGGGGCGCTCACCAAACTTTGCGACTACTATCGCAGTCAAGGGATCGAGCTGGGTGACCTTCGGCCGGCCACCACCGAGCAGACAAAATCCGGTGCGTTCAAAGGGGCAGTCGTCGTTGGCCCGCCATCGGCCTTCAATGATCGCTGGGCGCGGCGTTTTGAAGATCCACTGTCGATTTTCGCGTCCGGCTGGATGATGGTGCGGCAGCGGGCAAAGCAGCGCGGCGTCGAACTGCCGCTGGTCATCTCCGACCATTGTGACTGGCCCGAATTGATATCAACGATTACCGACATCGCGCCGCAGCAGGTCTGGGTCACGCATGGCCGCGAAGAGGCGCTTGTCCGCTGGTGCGAGCTTGCCGGGATCAAGGCACGCCCGCTGCATCTTGTCGGCTACGAAGACGAATGGGACTGAGCGATGAAGGCATTCGCAGCTCTTCTTGATCGCTTGGTCCTGACACCGAGCCGCAATGGCAAACTGAAGCTGCTGCAAGACTATTTCAGCGCGACACCCGATCCGGACCGGGGATATGCCCTGGCAGCACTGACCGACAATCTCGAGATTGGCAACGTCAAACCGGCCCTGCTCAAGGAATTGGTGCTGGAACGCATGGATCAGGTGCTGTTCCGCTACTCCTATGATTATGTCGGCGACCTTGCCGAAACAATCTCGCTGGTCTGGGAGCCACCGGGCGAGGCGCAACCGGCCGAAGGCGCCGAATTGCAGCTGTCGAGCATCATCGAAAGACTGCAGCGGCTTGGACGGAACGAGACGCGCGGCGTGATGCGGTCGCTGCTCGACACGCTGGGGCCGTCCGAACGCTTCGCGCTGATCAAGCTCGTCACGGGCGGTTTGCGCATTGGTGTGTCGGCGCGCCTGGCCAAGCAGGCACTGGCGAATTTCGGCGAAAAGGATGTCGGCGACATCGAGAGCCTGTGGCACGGATTGACCGCGCCGTATCTGCCACTGTTTGCCTGGCTGGAAAATCGCAGCGCCAAGCCGATCCTGGCAACGCCGGCGATCTTCCATTCGGTGATGCTGTCGACGCCGATCGAGGATCGCGATTTGGAATTGCTTGATCCATCGGATTTCGCCGCCGAGTGGAAATGGGATGGCATCCGGGTTCAACTCTCCTGTTCCGAAGGGCGAAACCGGCTCTATTCGCGATCCGGCGACGATATCTCCGGTGCGTTCCCCGATATTGTCGAGGCAGCGCGTTTCGATGGGGTGATCGACGGTGAACTGCTGGTCGGCGGCACCTCGCGCAGCAATGCGCCGGTGCGGACTTTTTCGGATCTGCAGCAGCGGTTGAACCGCAAGACGGTCACCACAAAAATGATGGAGGACTATCCGGTCTTCATCCGCGCCTACGACATTCTTTTCGAAGGTAAAGACGACGTTCGCGGCGAGGTCTTTCCTGCAAGGCGCGAGAGGCTGGGCAAGCTTGTCGAGGCGCAGGAGGCAACCCGCTTCGACCTGTCGCCTCTGGTTCCGTTCTCAAGCTGGGAGGAACTGGAGCGCTTGCGGTCTTCACCGCCTGATCCGGTGATCGAAGGCGTGATGCTGAAGCGCTACGACAGCGTCTATCAGGCCGGTCGGGCAAAGGGACCATGGTTCAAGTGGAAGCGCGACCCGATGAACGCCGATGCGGTGCTGATGTATGCGCAGCGCGGGCATGGCAAGCGATCAAGCTACTATTCGGACTTTACCTTCGGCGTCTGGACTGCCGTTCCCGGCGAAGGCGATGTTCTGGTACCGGTCGGCAAGGCCTATTTCGGCTTCACCGACCAGGAACTCGAAGTACTGGATCGATTTGTGCGCAACAACACCGTCGATCGCTTCGGCCCGGTGCGGGCGCTCAGGGCTGAAGCGGAACATGGTTTTGTCGTCGAAGTGGCTTTTGAAGGCATTGCCCGCTCCAATCGGCACAAGTCGGGCGTCGCCATGCGCTTTCCGCGTATTGCACGCCTCCGGCAGGACAAGTTGCCGAAGGATGCCGACCGACTGGAGACGCTGGTCGCCATGATCGGCTGAGCCCGACCTACCTCTTGGTCAGGCAGCGGCTGACGCAATCCTGCCAGCCGGCGATCGCTTGCTGTCTTTCGGAGGATTGCATCTCAGGTTCGAAGCGGCGGTTGCGTTTCCAGGTTGCGGCAAAACCAGCCTGATCCGGCCAGAGACCGGCACGCGAGCCGGCAAGCCAGGCCGCGCCCAGCACAGTGGTCTCCAGGATCATCGGACGGTCGACGGGCGCGTCAAGAATGTCGGCGAGACGCTGCATTGTCCAATCCGAGGCGACCATGCCACCGTCGACGCGCAAAACAGTCTGATCGCTGGCGCCGGACCAGTCCTTCTTCATCGCTTCGAGCAGATCATTGGTCTGATAGGCCACGCTTTCCAGCACGGCGCGGGCAAATTCGGCAGGTCCGGAACTGCGGGTCAGACCGAAGATCGCACCGCGCGCATCGGCATCCCAATGTGGCGCACCAAGGCCGGTAAAGGCCGGTACGAGATAGACACGCTGGTTTGGGTCTGCCCGCATGGCCAGCGCGTCCGTGTCGGACGCGACCTTGACGAAGCCCATCTCATCGCGAAGCCATTGCACGGCGGCACCGGCGATGAAGATCGAACCCTCAAGGGCATAGGTGGTCTTTCCGTTCATGCGGTAGGCGATCGTGGTCAGCAGCCGGTTCGACGAGGTGACGCGATCCGAGCCGGTGTTCAGCAGCGCAAAACAACCCGTGCCATAGGTCGATTTCATCATGCCCGGTTCAAAGCAGGCATTGCCGATCACGGCCGCCTGCTGGTCACCGGCGACGCCGAGAATCGGGATGGCCGCGCCGAGAACGGAGGTTTCGGTGATGCCGAAGTCGTCGGCGCAGTCCTTGACCTCCGGAAGCATTGCATGCGGGATCTCGAGGATCTTCAGCAGTTCGTCGTCGAACCGGTTTTCGCTGATGTCGTAGATCAGAGTGCGCGAGGCATTCGTGGCATCCGTCGCGTGGACCTTGCCGCCGGTCAACTTGTAGATTAGCCAGCTATCGACCGTTCCAAAGCAGATTTCGCCTTTATCTGCACGCGCCTTGAGACCGTCGACATTCTTGAGCAGCCAGGAAAGCTTGGTGCCGGAAAAATAGGGATCGAGCAGCAGGCCGGTCTTCTCCGTGAAAAGCGGTTCCAGGCCCCTCGCCTTCAGTTCATCGCAAAAACGCGCCGTACGGCGGTCCTGCCAGACGATTGCGTGATGGACGGGCTTGCCGGTTTCGCGGTCCCAGACAACGACGGTCTCGCGCTGATTGGTGATTCCGATCGCGGTCACGTCGCCGATCTTGATGTCTGCTGCGGCGACTGCCCTGTCGATGGTCTTCAGGACGCTCTGCCAGATTTCTTCGGCATCATGTTCGACCCAGCCGGAATCAGGGAAATGCTGAGTGAACTCCTGCTGTGCGACACCGACAATCTGCATGTCTTGATCGAAGATCATCGAACGCGTCGACGTTGTTCCCTGGTCGATCGCCAGAATGTAACCGCTCATCAGGTCTCAAGCTCCCTCATAGAAGAAGCCGGGGCGTAAGGAGCGCCCCGGCAATTGTCAATTCGGCATATTTGCCGGCTTACTTCTGCCAGCTCTTGACCAGTTCGTCATAGTTGACGGTGACCGGCTTTTCCTTTTCGTTCTCGACCTTCAGCTGCGGTGCAAGGTTGCCCTTGGCCACAGCGTCGGCATTCCACTCTTCGAGGGTCTTTTCCTCGGCAAGTTTCGGACCGATGTCGCCCTGAACACCTGCGCGTTCCAGGCGCTGCATGACCTTTTCCTGCTCGGCGCACAAGGAGTCCATGGCTTCCTGTGCCGACTTCGCACCCGAGGATGCGTCACCGATTGCCTGCCACCACAGCTGCGCCAGCTTCGGGTAGTCCGGAACGTTGGTGCCGGTCGGCGACCACTGGACACGGGCCGGCGAACGGTAGAACTCGATCAGACCACCAAGTTTCGGCGCGCGGTCGGTGAAGCTCTGGTGCTGGATTGTCGATTCACGGGTCAGCGTGAGGCCGACATGGCTCTTCTTGACGTCAACCGTCTTGGAGGTGACGAACTGGGCGTAGAGCCAGGCTGCCTTGGCTCGGTCGTCCGGCGTGGACTTCATCAGCGTCCAAGAACCCACGTCCTGATAGCCGAGTTTCATGCCGTCCTTCCAGTAGACACCATGTGGGCTTGGGGCAAAACGCCACTTTGGCGTGCCGTCCGCATTGACCACCGGCAGGCCGTCCTTGACCATGTCGGCAGTGAAGGCGGTGTACATGAACATCTGCTGGGCGATCTCGCCCTGGGCCGGAACCGGGCCGGATTCCGAGAAGGTCATGCCGGCAGCGGATGCAGGCGCATAGGCCTTCAGCCAATCCAGGTATTTCTGGATGGCATAGACGGATGCCGGGCCGTTGGTATCGCCGCCGCGGGCAACACAGGAGCCGACCGGACGGGAATTCTCGTCGACCTTGATGCCCCATTCGTCGACCGGAAGGCCGTTCGGCAGGCCCTTGTCGCCATTGCCGGCCATGGAGAGCCAGGCGTCGGTGAAGCGCCAACCAAGTGACGGATCCTTCTTGCCGTAGTCCATGTGACCATAGACCTTCTTGCCGTCGACTTCACGACCGGTGAAGAACTCGGCAATATCCTCGTAGGCCGACCAGTTGACCGGAACGCCGAGGTCGTAGCCATACTTCGCCTTGAAGTCGGCCTTGTTCTTGTCGTCGTTGAACCAGTCATAGCGGAACCAGTAGAGGTTCGCGAACTGCTGGTCGGGCAACTGGTAGAGATTGCCGTCTGGCGAAGTGGTGAACTTCAGGCCGATGAAGTCGTTTAGGTCGAGACCGGGATTGGTCACGTCCTTGCCGGCATTGGCCATCCAGTCGGTCAGCGAGCGGGCCTGCTGATAGCGCCAATGCGTGCCAATCAGGTCGCTATCGTTGACATATGCGTCATAGATGTTTTCACCCGACTGCATCTGCGTCTGCAGCTTTTCGACGACATCGCCTTCGCCGATCAGGTCATGGGTGATCTTGATGCCGGTGATCGCGGTAAACGCCGGTGCCAGCACCTTGGATTCGTATTCATGCGTGGTGATGGTTTCGGAAACGACCTTGATATCCATGCCGGCGAAAGGCTTCGCCGCATCGATGAACCACTGCATTTCTGCTTCCTGGGCGGTGCGGTCGAGCGTCGACATGTCGCCGACTTCCTTGTCCAGGAACTGTTTTGCCTCGTCCATACCGGCATAAGCCGAGCCGGTCATTGCCAGCAGCACAGCTGCCGTCGTCGTCATAAGGTGCCGTCGCATAGTCATCCTCCCTAAGGTTGCGATTGCAGTGTCTAAACAGTCGATAGAATGGCGACCTCCCGCCGCCATTCGCCTTTTCTTGCTCTAGACGTAGCGGAACACGCCGATGGCGTAGACCACGGACAGAGCGAGAGCCCACCACAGGCTCGGTCCGATCAGACCAAGCCATGCGAGATGAATGAATGCCGAGCCGAGCAAGGACACGAAAAGCCGGTCGCCGCGGGTCGTCTCGAAATGCAGAATGCCGATGCGCGGGCTGCCGCCGGGGACAAGATATTCCCAGACCGCCATCGAGGCGATCAACCCCAGGATCACCAGGAAGAAGATCGCGGTTGGCAACGTCCAGGCCATCCATGTGAAATCCATTGTAGCCTCCTCAGACGCGACCCAGGGCAAAGCCCTTGGCGATGTAGTTGCGGACGAAATAGATGACCAGGGCACCGGGTATGATGGTGAGGACGCCGGCTGCGGCCAGAACACCCCAGTCCATGCCCGACGCCGAGACCGTGCGGGTCATGGTCGCGGCGATCGGCTTGGCATCCGTCGTGGTCAGGGTACGAGCAATCAGCAGCTCGACCCAGGAGAACATGAAGCAGAAGAAGGCGGCGACACCGATGCCCGACGCGATCAGCGGCATGAAGATCTTCACGAAGAACCTCGGGAAGGAATAGCCGTCGATATAGGCGGTTTCGTCGATCTCCTTCGGCACGCCGGACATGAAGCCTTCGAGGATCCAGACGGCCAGCGGCACGTTGAACAGGCAATGGGCGATGGCGACCGCGATATGCGTGTCGATCAGGCCAAAGGCCGAATAGAGCTGGAAGAACGGCAGCGCAAAGACTGCCGGCGGCGCCATGCGGTTGGTCAGCAGCCAGAAGAACAGATGCTTGTCGCCGAGAAAGCGATAGCGCGAAAACGCATAGGCTGCCGGCAGGGCGGCCGTCACCGAAATCAGCGTGTTCAAAACGACATAGATGATCGAGTTGATATAGCCGTTGTACCAGGATGGATCGGTGAAGATCACCATGTAGTTGCGGATCGTCGGGTCCTGCGGCCAGAGCGAAAAGGCGCCGAGGATCTCGCCATTGCTCTTGAAGCTCATGTTGACGAGCCAATAGATCGGCAGCAACAGAAAGACGATGTAGATCGTCGGGACCAAGAAGCCGAAGCTTGAACGGTTGTCGGAATTGCTCATCGGTTCTCCTCCCTTATTCGCCCTTGGCGTCGCTGACGGTCATGACGGTGTAGAAGATCCAGGACAGGGCCAGGATGATCAGGAAGTAGATGATCGACATGGCCGCCGCCGGGCCGAGGTCGAACTGGCCGACGGCCATCTTGACGAGATCGATCGACAGGAAGGTCGTCGAATTGCCCGGGCCGCCGCCGGTGACGACGAAGGGTTCGGTGTAGATCATGAATGAATCCATGAAGCGCAGCAGGACGGCGATCAGCAGCACACGTTTCATCTTCGGCAGCTGGATGAAGCGGAAGACGGACCAGCGCGAGGCGCCGTCGATCTTGGCGGCCTGATAATAGGCATCCGGGATCGACACCAGACCGGCATAGCAGAGCAGCACGACAAGGCTTGTCCAGTGCCAGACATCCATCACGATGACGGTGATCCAGGCATCGATCGGGTTCTGGGTGAAATTGTAGTCGATGCCCAAGGCACTCAGCGTATAGCCCAGGAGCCCGATATCGACACGGCCGAAGACCAGCCAGATCGTGCCGACGACATTCCAGGGAATGAGAAGCGGCAATGCCATCAGGACGAGGCAGACCGGGACGCCGAGACCCTTTTTCGGCATGTTGAGCGCGATGAAGATACCAAGCGGCACCTCGATCGCCAGGATGATCATCGAGAAAATAAGGTTGCGTGCCAGCGCATTCCAGAACCGGTCCGAGGACAGGATTTCGGTGAACCAGTCCGTGCCGGCCCAGAAGAACTCGTTGTTGCCGAACGTATCCTGCACCGAATAGTTGACAACGGTCATCAGAGGGATGACGGCGGAGAAGGCCACCAGCACCAGCACCGGAATGACCATGAACCAGGCTTTGTTGTTCCAGGTCTTGTTCATCACTTGGCCTCCATGCCAACACGCCAGCTGTCGGCATAGATGCCGATCGCCTGGGGTGCGAATGTCACCTTCGGATCCGATGGAATGTCGGTATCCTCTGCAACGACGATCGACATCGGGTGATCGCAAAAACGTGTGCGAATGATCTTCTGGCGGCCGATATCCTCGACCTTGGAAATCGAAATCGGCATGCCCTCGCGACCGAGGCGGACGAATTCGGGACGAATGCCGAGTTCGATCCTGGACTGGCCGGAAAGTTGTGGTGCAACTGGGAGAGCGATCGACTGGTCACCGACGGTCGCGGTCGCGCCGTTCACCGCAGCGGGCAGGACATTCATGCCGGGCGAGCCGATGAAATAGCCGACGAACGTATGGCTGGGCTTCTCGAACAGCTCGGCTGGCGTGCCGATCTGGACGATCTGGCCATCATACATCACGACGACCTTGTCGGCGAAAGTCAGCGCTTCGGTCTGGTCGTGAGTGACATAGACCATGGTAAAGCCGGACTGGCGATGCAGGCGCTTCAGCTGCGAGCGCAGCACCCATTTCATGTGCGGGTCGATGACTGTCAGCGGCTCGTCGAACAGGATCGCGTTGACATCGGCGCGAACCAGGCCGCGGCCGAGCGAAATCTTCTGCTTCTGATCCGCCGTCAGGCCTTGTGCCGTCTTCTTCGCCATGGCGGCGAGATCTGTCATCTCGAGGATTTCGGTGACGCGACGATGAACCTGATCTTCCGGCACATGCCGGTTGCGCAAGGGGAAGGCCAGATTGTCGTAAACGCTCATCGTGTCGTAGACGACCGGAAACTGGAACACCTGGGCGATATTGCGGGCCTGGGTCGAGAGATTGGTCACATCGACGCCATCGAACAAGATCTTGCCGTCTGACGGATTGATCAGGCCGGAAATGATGTTGAGCAAGGTCGTCTTGCCGCAGCCCGAGGGTCCGAGCAGCGCATAGGCGCCGCCGTCGGCCCATTCGTGATGAACTTCCTTCAGCGCATAGTCACCGGCGGCGCGGGCGGCAGGCGAGTAGGCGTGGCGGATATGGTCGAGATTGATGCGTGCCATGTCGCGCCTCCCCTCAAGCGGCCATGCTGGCATGGGCGAGCAAGGACTGGCCTTGCGCGTCGAACGCCATCAGGTGACGGGTGTCGATATAGACATCGATTTCCTTGTCGGGATCGATGTCGTGGATGCCATGCGCCAGGATGACCCAGCGCGCACCGGCAAATTCGACGTGGATGAAGCTTTCCGATCCGGCGATTTCCGACACCAGCGTCCGGGCCAGCAAGGGCTTTACCGCATGGGAAGTCGCAGAAAGAGAAAGATGGTGCGGGTGGAAGGCGACCGTAAGCGGTCCGTCCGCAACACCTGCGAGATGCGTTGGAACGTCAAGCACATGTTGGTCCGCCAGAAGGAACCGTTGGCCGGATTTCACCAGGCCCAAGGTGTTCAGCGGCGGGTCGGCGAAGGTTTTCGCCGTCAGGAGATCGACCGGCTGTCGATAGATTGCAATGGTCTCGCCAAACTGCGTGACACGTCCTTCGCTCAGGGTTGCCGTATTGCCACCCAGCAGCAATGCCTCCGACGGTTCTGTCGTCGCATAGACGAAGATCGCACCAGATTGGGCAAAGATCTTGGGAAGCTCTTCGCGCAATTCCTCGCGGAGCTTGTAGTCCAGATTGGCCAGAGGCTCGTCGAGCAAGACGAGTGTCGCCTTTTTCACCAGCGCGCGGGCAAGCGCCGTTCGCTGCTGCTGGCCGCCGGAGAGGCTGAGTGGCGTGCGTTGAAGATAGGGCGTCAGCCTCAACAGGTCCGATGCCTTGTGGACCTCGCGGTCAATGGTGGCTGCATCCTTGCCGGCAATACGCATCGGCGAGGCGATGTTTTCATACACCGTCAAGGCGGGATAATTGATGAATTGCTGGTAGACCATGGCGACGTTGCGCTGCTGCACCGGCTGTCCGGTGACATCGACGCCGTCGACATGGATCGTGCCGGATGTCGGCTTGTCCAGCCCGGCCATCAGCCGCATCAGGGATGTCTTGCCCGAAAGCGTCGGCCCGAGCAGGACGTTCAGCGAACCCCGCTGCAACGTCAGGTCGGTCGGGTAAATGTGGTATTCACCACCCGCCATTTTCGAGATGTTCTTCAATTCCAACATATTTCCTCAGGCCTCCTCCAAACCTTCGGCAATCCGGGATAACGCGGCTAGGTTGCCGCGACAGCCCCCAGATATTCCTCCAGTCCCCGCGCCTCTTCCGGCGACAGGAACAGCCCCTGTTTCGTTCGGCGCCACAGCACATCCTCAGCCGTGACCGCCCATTCGTTTTCCACCAACCAGCGCAATTCGCACTCGTAGAGACTTCCGCCGAAATGGCGGCCCAGATCCTCGGTCGTGGCCGCATTTCCCAGAATGGTTTTCGCATCCGTACCGTAGCAACGGATCAAGCGTTCCGCATGACGGCGGTCGAGAAACGGATAGAAACGGACAAGATCCTGCACTAGCGCATCATAGCCGGACACACGGAAATCGCCGCCCGGCAGCCGGCTGGTTGCGGTCCAGGCATTGCCCTTGACGCCTATCGCCTCGCCGATTTTCTCCAAGGCGTGCTCAGCGAGACGACGATAGGTGGTCAACTTGCCGCCGAACACGTTAAGCAGCGGCGTGCCATCGTCCGCAGCTTCCAGCTTCAGGACGTAGTCGCGCGTCGCTTCCTGCGCCTTGGAAGCGCCATCATCGAACAGTGGACGCACAGCCGAATAGCTCCAGACGATATCGCCTGGCACGACCGGTTCCCTGAAATATTCGCTCGCAGCATTGCAGAGATAGTTTACCTCTTCCGTGCTGATCTTCACATCCTTCGGATCATCGGTGTAGTCACGATCCGTTGTGCCAATCAGGGTGAAATCACCTTCGTAGGGAATGGCAAAGATGATGCGGTTATCCGGGTTCTGGAAAAAATAGGCGCGGGTGTCGGAGAATTTTTTGCGAACGATGATGTGACTGCCCTGCACGAGGCGAACATTGTGCACATTGTTGCGGCCGAAGGCGCCGGCGAGAACCTGATCAACCCAGGGGCCGGCAGCATTGACCAGCATGCGGGCGCGGTGGACGGTTGTCGCTCCATCGCCCTTTGCCTTGGTGGTGATGACCCAGACGCCGCTGTCGCGATGCGCAGATACCACCCGGGCACGGCTGAAAATCCGGGCGCCGCGATTTTGCGCGTCGCGGGCGTTGAGCACGACCATGCGGGCATCATCCACCCAGCCGTCGGAATATTCAAAGGCCTTGGAAAACATCGGCTTTAACGGCCTGCCGGCCTGATCGTGGCGGAGATCCAGTGTCTTCGTCGCCGGAAGCAACTTTCGGCCACCAAGATGATCATAGAGGAACAGGCCGAGACGGATCAGCCATGCCGGGCGAATGCCACCCTTTTGAAAAGGCAGGACAAACCTCAGCGGCCAAATGACATGCGGGGCCATGGCCCAAAGGATTTCCCGCTCCATCAGCGCTTCGCGCACCAGACGAAACTCGTAATGCTCCAGATAACGCAGGCCGCCATGGATCAGTTTGGTCGCGCCAGACGAGGTGCCAGAAGCGAAATCGTTCATTTCGGCAAGAGCAACGGAATAGCCACGACCAGCAGCGTCGCGGGCAATGCCGCAGCCATTGATACCGCCACCGATCACAAACAGATCGTAGATAGGCTCGTCCGTCATCATCCCCCCGTATTTCGCGGTGCAGCATATATTGCAATTGCGAAAGCCTGTTTATCTAAAATGAAATCAAAACGAATGTCAAACGAAAGTTAATTCGATTAATCGAGAACAGTGTCCGACGGTTTCGTCTCAATCAATTGAACCTCCCTGTCCAGGCAGATCGCCCGGACGCTTGCTGAGGGACAATGATCGGTGATGAAGGTGTGAACCTGGGAAATATGGCCGATACGGACGGGTGCAGTGCGTTCGAACTTGGAAGCGTCAGATACCAGGACGACATGACGCGCATTGGCGATGATGGCCTGCGCGACCTTCACTTCGCGAAAGTCGAAATCCAGCAGTGCGCCATCCTCGTCAATCGCCGAAACACCAATGACGGCAAAATCGACCTTGAACTGGCGGATGAAATCAACCGCCGCCTCACCGACGATACCGCCATCCGCGCCACGGACAACACCGCCGGCGATGACAACCTCGATCGAGGGATAAACCCGCAAGCGATTGGCAACATTGATGTTATTGGTAATCACCATCAGTTCTTTGTGATCAACGAGTGCCTCTCCCACAGCCTCCGTTGTTGTTCCAATATTGATGAAAAGAGACGAATTGTCCGGGATAAGCGCCGCTGCCGCCCGGCCAATCGCCTGTTTTTCGACCGCCGCCATGGAACGACGCGCCTCGTATTTGACGTTTTCATTTCCATTGGGGAAAACGGCGCCACCGTGAATGCGATTGAGCGCTCTCGTGTCACAAAGATCGTTGAGATCCTTGCGGATAGTCTGTGGCGTTACGGTAAAACGTGCGGCAAGCTCATCGACCAGAACGCGCCCCTGCTCCTTAGCGATCGCCATGATTTCAGCCTGGCGTGCAGAAAAAATCATCATCCCCTCCCCGTTTTTCGTTTTGCTTCATCCTAGGCCAAAACGAAAATCGAGCAATAGGCGGTGGGGAATTGCCGATTGAAATTGAACCGCAGCTATCGGCGACGCAGTAAAACGATGAACGCGACGCCACCCACCAGACCTGTAACGACGCCGATCGGCATGTCTTCGGGCGCCATGACGACGCGGGCGGCAATGTCGGCCAGGATCAGGACGATGGCTCCGACAAAAGCGGACAAGGGAATGACGCGGACATTGTCGCTGCCGCCGATGAGGCGGACGACATGCGGGATCAATAGACCAACAAATCCGATGGCGCCCGAAAAGGCCACCATGACACCCGTCAAAAGCGCAGTGACGACAAACAGTTGCGCTCGAAAACGCGCGACAGGGATGCCGAGCGTTGCGGCAGTCTCGTCGCCCATGGCAAGCGCATTGATTTCGCGCGCGCGCAACACGAGCCAGGCCAACGACAGACCGAGCGCCAGGGCTGGATAAAGCAGATGCGACCACTGGGCCAGGCCTAGTCCACCCAACATCCAGAAGATCACGGTATGGGCCGCACGCGGATCGCCGAGGAAGATGGTAAGGTTGCCGAGCGCGGTCGCGACAAAGGCAACGGCGACACCGGACAGGACCAGTCGGTCAGCGGCAGCGCCCGAATAGCGGGTGACGGCCATGACGGCCAAAGTGGCAACGAGTGCGCCGACAAAGGCAAACAGAGGTACCGTGACCAGGCCGAAGATCAGGCCTGTGTGCAGAAGTGCGATGATGGCGCCCAGCGCGCCACCCGAAGAGACGCCAAGCAGATGCGGATCGGCGAGCGGATTGCGCGTCACCGCCTGCAGGACAGCACCGACGACCGCAAGGCCTGAGCCGACCAGTCCTGCCAGAATCACCCGCGGGAAACGCACGTCCCAGACAATGCTCTCACGACCGGCGGACCATGTCACTTCGCTAAAGCCCGGGTGAAACTTGTTGGCGATGATCGACCAGACCGTGGTGAACGGTATCGGCGCAGCGCCGAAGGATACACCGGCCGTCAGGCACAGGCCCATCACGGCGGCCGCAAGAGCCCCCCACATCAACACCTTGCCGCTCGTCATCACATGCCTATCTGCTGGATAAAATACGGTTCACCGGACGCCATGGCGCCCGGTGACAAGCCCTGTTTCCGTTTCGCGTGCTACATATTGCGAGGATGGAAAGCGTCGGCCAACCTGCCGATAGCGTCAATATTGCGCGGCCCAGGGGTCGCCTCGACATATTCGAGAACAACAAACCGGTCCTGCTTCACCGCATCGAGATTCTTGAAAGCGGGATTTTCCTTCATGAAAGCGATTTTCTGTTCGGCCGTCACGTCGCCGTAGTTGACGATGACGATGACCTGCGGGTTGCGCTCGATCACCGGCTCCCAGGAAACCTCCGTCCAGCTTTTCTCGACATCGTCCATGACGTTGATGCCGCCGGCAGCCTCGATCATTGCTGTCGGAATGCCGTATCGACCCGAGGTGAACGGCTTTTCCGTGCCCGAATCATAAACGAAGACGCGAATCGGTTCCATCACCGCGCCGATACGGGTTTGAACCTCGTTCAGTCCTTTTTTATAGCCGGCTACAAGGTCATTCGCGCGCTCTTCGACGCCGAAGATCTTGCCGAGATTGACGAGATCAACAAACATATCATTCATCGTTGGCTTGTTCTTCGCCATGATGTGAATGCAGGATTCCGTCAACTCGTAGACCTTGATCTTGAATGCATCGAGCGTTTCCGGGGTGACCTCACCACCGACTTTCATGCCGTAATTCCAGCCGGCAAAATAGAAGTCGGCGTCGGCATTCAGCAGCACTTCCTTGGTCGGATATTTGGGCGACAGTTCCGGCAATTCCTTGACGCCCTCCCTGATTTTTTCGTCCAGGGTTTTCCATCCGGAGATACCCGTATAGCCCACCATGTGATCCTGAAGTTTCAGCGCCAGCATCATCTCGGTCAGGTTGACGTCGTTGGACACGGCACGACTGGGTGCCGCATCGAAGGTGACATCACGATTGCAACTCTTGACGGTGACCGGATAAGCAAGCGCTGAACTGGCGAGCAAGGCGGAGATGAGGAAACCTGCGGTGGATGCGGCAAAGCGTAGGGAAAACATGTGAAATCCTTTGAAATCAAGCTGTTTCGAGTGAAAATGAGAAGCGAGCGGTGTTGACGCCCGGCACAGGATGGGCGGTGGCCGAAACCCCGAACGTGGTCGAGACAGCACGGGATGTCAGGACCTGGTCCGGGGTTCCAAATGCGGTCATGAGGCCGTCGCACATCAGCGCAACATGGGTTGCGAAATCACCGGCAAGATTGATGTCGTGCAGCGTGGTGATGATGGTGAGCTTAAGGGTCCGCAGCAGGTTGAGGATCTCGAGCTGGTGGCGGATGTCGAGATGATTCGTCGGCTCATCGAGAATGATGATCTCCGGTTTCTGGGTCAGCGCACGCGCGACCAGAACACGTTGCTTTTCCCCGCCCGACAGCGTGGAGAACTGGCGCATGGCGAGATGCGTCAAGTTCAGATGCTCAAGCGCGTGGGCAACTTCCTGGCGGTCCTCGTCGGTCCAGCCAGTCAGGCCTTCGCGCCAGGGTATGCGTCCCATCATCACCACGTCGCGAACACTGAATGGAAAGTCGGCCGGCATCTCCTGAAGCACTACCGCGATGCGGCGTGCAACCTGTCTTGAACCGATTTGCCAGATGTCTTCGCCGCCAACTTCGACCTTGCCCTCCCGCGGGGAAACACCGCGATACAGGCAGCGCAAAAGCGATGTCTTGCCGGCCCCGTTCGGGCCAATGATCGCAAGCCGCTCGCCGGCATCGAGCGCGAAATTGACGTCGCGCACGAGAAAGAGCCCCGGTTTCGGGCCCCAGCCAAGATTGGACACGTTGATCGACGTGCCGGTCGCATCACAACTCACTGGAGATGCTCCCCGGACTGTTCAGAGACAAGA
This sequence comes from Rhizobium sp. 18065, assembly GCF_902706095.1. Lineage (GTDB taxonomy): Bacteria > Pseudomonadota > Alphaproteobacteria > Rhizobiales > Rhizobiaceae > Allorhizobium. Next base: position 38,037 of record NZ_CACSJP010000001.1, on the reverse strand, counting down.
ACGGAGGCCGGAATGCGCGCAAGAATCTTGCCGCCGAGCCCGCTGGGACGCTCTGCTTCGCGGGTCATGCCATCGGGACGTTCGCCGTAGAGCTTGGCAAACATGACCAGCGCCTCGATGTCCGCATCGGGCTCGATGTCACCAAAGAGATAGGTGGCCTTACCACTTGCCTGGAAAGCGATGGTGCAGGGTCTCTTGCAGCCCGCCATGCATACGGTGCCTTCAACCGCAAAGTCGCGATTGTCCAAGGCCCCAATCTTTGACAGACAGGCATTAAGATGATCGAGAAGCTGAAGCCCTGGGCGGCAAGCCGTACCCGTGATTCGGCAATCCGTACAAACGGTTACCGTGTGTCGTTTCGCGTGAGCCATGATTGTCCTCCGTCGGTATCTCCGGAGGCAAAATGGCAATATTGTAAAAGCGCGCGGAAGCGCTGCCTTCAAGCCAGATCTTTTCCATCGGAACACCCCGTCCGTTGCGGTTTCTCTTCGATGACGGCAGGTCTCCTGGCTCGCGGATATCTGCTGTCCATCTGCCTTCCCGCGATCACGATCGCAGTGGCCTGGCGCTTTCACGCCACGAGGATGGACGGCAATCCGCTTACAGTTGCGGGGGCAGCCACGGTCTTGGTCCCTTGTTGGGTATTCCGCACCGTGTTCCCTATTAATCCCCTTGGAGTCATCCAATTGGGGAACCGTCGACCCAATGCTTAGGGCCTGCCGGGGCATTCGGTCAAGCCTGCACATGATGAACGCCACCCAATTCACCTTCAGTTTTGTAATGTAATATCGTTACATAAACGTCTGTCAAATATGTTGTCCAGCAAATTCTTAAAACGTAGCAATTTCAATGAACGCCGATCTACCGACACCGGCCAGAGGGTCGCGATCAAGTTGTAAATAATCTTGGACTAATTGCCTTACCGCCGCAGAGCATACGTCAGTGGCGTGTTTTTCCGGCCATTTCCCTGATAGGTCTATCGAGATACTGGCGCGGGCAGGTCCACCAAGGATGTCTTTCCGCGAAAGAGACTATGCGTATTCGTACAATTGCAGGAGTAGCCGATTTTGCAGATCCAGGACGGGAGTCGCCGCAACACAACAGTCGTGGCGGGTGGTGCAGGCTTTCTCGGTTCCCATCTCTGCGAAGTGCTGCTGGGACATGGCCACAGGGTCCTATGCGTCGATTCCTTCTTGACCGGGTCACTTCAGAATATTGCCCATCTGCGCGATAATCCGCGCTTCTTCCTGATCGAGCACGACATTTGCGATCCGCTTGAAATCGGCCAGGAGATCGACAGAATCTACAATCTTGCCTGCGCGGCATCGCCGCCTAGCTACCAGGCCGATCCGTTTCACACGATGATGACCTGCGTGAAAGGCACCGGCAATCTTCTGCTGCTCGCCGAACAGCATGGTGCCCGCTTCCTGCAAGCATCGACCAGCGAAATCTATGGTGATCCCGAAGTTCATCCCCAAACGGAGGATTACCGCGGCTCGGTCAATTGTACAGGTCCACGCGCCTGCTACGACGAGGGCAAACGTGCTGCGGAAGCCCTTTGTTTCGATCTCTTTCGCCTCGGACGTGTGGATGCGCGCGTCGCCAGGCTGTTCAACACCTATGGTCCGCGCATGCAGCCCGATGATGGACGGATCGTGTCCAATCTGGTTGTCCAGGCTCTGACCGGCCGCGCACTGACCCTCTATGGAACGGGGCATCAGACCCGCTCCTTCTGCTATGTCTCCGACATGATCCGCGGGCTGGTCGCGATGATGGAACGAGAACCCAATCCGGCATTGCCGATCAACCTGGGCAATCCGAACGAATTCAGCATCCGCGAACTGGCCGCAATGGTCCAGCGCGAAATCCCGACCGGCAAGGATGTGGTCTATCTGCCCCTGCCGATCGATGACCCACGGCGGCGGCAACCGGATATCCACCGCGCTGTCGAATTTCTCGACTGGCGGCCTGAAATTCCCCTGGAACAAGGTCTGCGCCACACAATCGACTGGTTCACGCAAATGATCAGACCTGCAGATTTACATCTTGCAAGGCTTGAGGCGGCTTCGGCAATTTGACAGCCGCGGTTAAAATTGGCAGCACTGGTCTTGAAAGGGTGGTCCAATCTCGATGGCAAAGCGACAGGAAGGCCAAACGCGGCTCGATGATGCGGCAAGGGCAGGCTGGCTATACTATGTCGCCGGTCGAACCCAGGACGAGATCGCGGTTGCAATGGGTATCTCGCGCCAGAGTGCGCAAAGACTCGTCTCCCTTTCGGTTGCCGAAAAGCTGATCAAGGTCCGGCTCGACCATCCGATTGCTGCCTGCCTCGAACTTGGCGAGGCGGTCAAAGAGAAATACGGTCTCAAGCATGTCGAAATCGTCCCCAGTGACCCTGCTTCCGATTCGGCAACGGTCGGCGTGGCAGAAGCCGGTGCTGCCGAACTGGAACGATGGCTGAAACAGCCCGATCCGCTGGTCATCGCCATGGGAACGGGACGCACGCTGCGCGCCATGGTCGATCAGCTCTCGCCCATGGAGTGTCCGCAGCACAAGATTGTTTCGCTGACCGGCAATATCAGCCCGGATGGCTCGGCCGCCTATTTCAACGTCATCTTTTCGATGGCGGATGCGGTCAAGGCGCGGCATTTTCCCATGCCTCTCCCGGTTATCGTGTCCTCACGCGAAGAGCGCGATCTCCTGCATCGCCAGCCGCTGGTCGCCCCAACGATCGAACTCGGCAAATCATCCGATGCTGCCTTCGTCGGCATCGGCGAGATGACGCTCAATGCGCCCCTCCTGCTGGACGGGTTCCTGCAGCAAGACGAGATGGAGGCGCTGCTGACGGCGGGCGCGACCGGTGAGATCTGCGGCTGGATCTTTGGCCCCGATGGCCGCCTGCTTGATGACCCTGTCAACGAACGGGTGGCAAGCCTTGCCATTCCCTCGCGTGACACCTCGACGGTGATTGGCATGGCCCGCGGCCAACGTAAACATGCCGCCATCCGCGCTGCGGCGCGTGGTAGGCACATCAACGGACTGATCACGGACGAAGACGCTGCGCGTTATCTGCTCAAGAATTGAGCTCAACGATTAAATTAAATCCTTTCATTTCAATAGACTGAGTATTCTGTGCGGCATTGCAGCATGGAATGCCCATTGACTTTCGCTGCCCATGAAGTGAGTAATTGCCCATGAGCAAAGCTAATGCTCAGTTCTCTTCTGGGAGGAAGACATGAAATTGAAGACTTTTCTGCTGGGCGCATGCTCAGCTCTCGCCCTTGCGGGCATGGCATCTGCCGAAACCCTCACCATCGCGACCGTAAACAATGGCGACATGATCCGTATGCAGGGTCTGACGTCGGAATTCACCGCGAAGAACCCCGACATCCAGGTCGAATGGGTCACGCTGGAAGAAAACGTCCTGCGTGAGCGTGTCACCACCGACATCGCGACCAAGGGCGGCCAGTACGACATCATGACGATCGGCACCTATGAAGTTCCGATCTGGGCCAAGCAGGGCTGGCTTCTGCCGCTCGACAATCTCGGCGCGGACTATGACGTCGACGATCTGCTGCCGGCTATCCGTTCGGGCCTTACCGGTGACGACAGCAAGCTCTATGCCGCACCGTTCTACGGTGAAAGCTCCATGGTCATGTACCGTCGCGACCTGATGGAAAAGGCTGGCTTGACCATGCCTGACGCGCCGACCTGGGAATTCATCGGCGAGGCCGCTCGCAAGATGACCGACCGCGAAGCCGGCATCAACGGCATTTGCCTTCGCGGCAAGGCCGGCTGGGGCGAAAACATGGCGTTCCTCACGGCAACGTCGAATGCTTTCGGCGCACGCTGGTTCGACGAAAACTGGAAGCCGCAGTTCGACCAGCCTGAATGGAAGAACACGCTCGACATGTATGTCAAGCTGATGAACGACGCTGGCCCGCAGGGCGCTTCGTCGAACGGCTTCAACGAAAACCTGGCGCTTTTCCAGCAGGGCAAGTGCGGCATGTGGATCGACGCCACCGTCGCCGCCTCTTTCGTGACCAACCCGAAGGACTCGACTGTTGCCGACAAGGTCGGCTTCGCTCTGGCTCCGGACACCGGCCTCGGCAAGCGTGGCAACTGGCTCTGGGCTTGGAACCTCGCCATCCCGGCCGGCTCGCAGAAGACCGCTTCCGCCGAGAAGTTCATCGCCTGGGCAACCGGCAAGGAATACGCAAACCTCGTCGCTTCCAAGGAAGGCTGGGCCAACGTTCCTCCGGGCACGCGCACCTCGCTCTATGAAAATGCCGAGTACCAGAAGGCGGCTCCTTTCGCCAAGATGACGCTCGACAGCATCAATGCGGCTGATCCGAAGAACCCGACCGTCAAGCCGGTGCCTTATGTCGGCGTGCAGTTCGTCGCCATTCCGGAGTTCCAGGGTCTCGGCACGACCGTCGGCCAGCTGTTCTCTGCAGCGCTGGCAGGCCAGATGTCGGTCGACGATGCTCTCGCACAGGCCCAGCAGGTCACCGAGCGCGAAATGACCCGCGGCGGTTACATCAAGTAATTTCCTCCCGAAGGAAATGAAGCCGTCCGGATCGCGATCCGGGCGGCGACATCAAAAGTTCAACGCGCCTCTCCTGCCGTTCGGCGCGGATGCTTCGGGCCATTTTGGCCGACACAAGAAAACGAGCTGACGCAGCCGGCCAATTCAGCCGCGCGTGTTGGCCATCAGGGTGGGTTCTTCCATGGCTACGCACAACACACGGACGCTGTCGCGTCTCATGATGGCGCCGTCCGTCGGTCTTCTTCTCGTCTGGATGATCGTGCCGCTGGCGATGACGCTGTGGTTCTCGTTCCAGAACTACAATCTGCTTAATCCAGGCAATGTCAGCTTCGCAGGCCTGTTCAACTACAAATATTTCTATACCGATCCTGCCTTCTTCCAGTCGATCTGGAACACCCTGCTGATCGTCGGCGGCGTTCTATTGATCACCGTGGTCGGCGGCATCGCTATCGCCCTTTTGCTCGACCAGCCAATGTTCGGCCAAGGCATTGTCCGTATCCTGATCATCTCGCCCTTCTTCGTCATGCCGCCGGTTGCAGCGCTGGTATGGAAGAACATGATCATGCATCCCGGCTACGGCGTGCTGGCCGATATCAATAGGGCGTTCGGCCTCCAGCCGGTCGACTGGTTCGGGCAATATCCGCTGTTTTCGATCATCGTCATCGTCGCGTGGCAATGGCTGCCATTTGCGACGCTCATTCTGCTGACCGCTCTTCAGTCTCTGGACGGTGAACAGAAGGAAGCGGCCGAGATGGACGGTGCCGGTTTCATCAGCCATTTCATCTACCTGACCCTGCCGCATCTGGCGCGTGCGATCACCGTCGTCATCCTGATCCAGACGATCTTCCTGCTCGGCGTTTATGCAGAGATCCTCGTCACGACCAATGGCGGCCCGGGCTATGCCTCCACCAACCTGCCGTTCCTCATCTACCGCACGGCCCTGCTCGGCTACGATGTCGGCGGTGCATCCGCAGGCGGCATCATTGCAGTCATCCTCGCCAACATCGTCGCCTTCTTCCTGATGCGCGCCGTCGGCAAGAACCTCGACCGCTAAGGAGAAGACATCATGGCCCGCACAGTCTCGACCCAGCGCAAGATCGCCTTCACGGCCGTCGCATGGATTCTCGCGATGGTGATCTTCTTCCCCATCCTCTACACGATCATCACGTCTCTGAAGACCGAGACCGAAGCGATCCAGGGCTTCCGGCTGATTCCATCCTTCACGCTGGAAAACTACGTCACGGTGCAGACTCAGCGCGATTATTTCAAACCCTTCATGAACTCGGTGATCATCTCGGTCGGCTCGACCATCCTGGCGCTTCTCGTCGCGATCCCATCGGCCTGGGCCATGGCCTTTTCGCCAACCAAGCGCACCAAGGACATCCTGATGTGGATGTTGTCGACAAAGATGATGCCGTCGGTTGCCGTGCTCGTGCCGATCTACCTGATCTTCCGCGACACATCGCTGCTCGACACCCGTATCGGCCTGACCATCATGCTGATGCTGATCAATCTGCCGATCGTCATCTGGATGCTCTACACCTACTTCCGCGAGATTCCAGGCGAGATCCTGGAGGCTGCCCGCATGGACGGCGCATCACTGTGGGGCGAGATCGTCTACGTCCTCACGCCAATGGCGATCCCCGGCATCGCCTCCACCATGCTGCTCAACATCATTCTCGCCTGGAACGAGGCATTCTGGACGATCCGGCTGACGACGACGAATGCGGCTCCTCTGACCGCGTTCATCGCCTCCTTCTCCTCTCCACAGGGGCTTTTCTGGGCCAAATTGTCCGCCGCCTCGACACTGGCCATCGCCCCGATCGTGATCCTTGGCTGGTTCAGCCAGAAACAGCTTGTCCGCGGCTTGACCTTCGGCGCCGTCAAATAAGGAAGACCACAATGGGTAGCATCACACTTCAGAACGTGTCGAAAACCTTCGGCGAAGTCTCGGTCATTCCTTCGATCGACCTGCAGATCAATGATGGTGAATTCGCGGTGTTTGTCGGCCCCTCGGGCTGCGGTAAATCGACCCTGCTGCGCCTGATTGCCGGTCTCGAGGACGTTTCGGGCGGCAAGATCCTGATCGACGGCGTCGACGCCACCGACAAGGCTCCTTCGCAGCGCGGCCTGGCCATGGTGTTCCAGTCCTATGCGCTCTATCCGCATATGAGCGTGCGCTCCAATATTGGCTTTCCCCTGAAGATGGCCGGGATGGACAAGGCTGACATCGACCGCAAGGTCAATGACGCCGCAAAGATCCTCAACCTGACCGACTATCTGGAGCGCAAGCCGCGCAATCTCTCGGGCGGCCAGCGCCAGCGCGTCGCCATCGGCCGCGCCATCGTGCGTTCGCCGGAATGCTTCCTGTTCGACGAACCACTGTCGAACCTCGATGCGGCGCTGCGCGTCAACATGCGGCTGGAAATCACCCAGCTGCACCAGCAGCTGAAGGCGACGTCGATCTACGTCACGCATGACCAGGTCGAAGCCATGACCATGGCCGACAAGATCGTCGTGTTGAACAAGGGCCGTATCGAACAGGTCGGCTCGCCGCTCGATCTCTATCACAAGCCGGCTAATATCTTCGTCGCCGGCTTCATCGGCTCGCCGAAGATGAACCTGATCTCCGGTGCATTTGCCGCTCAACATAATGCCCATACCATCGGCGTTCGTCCGGAACACGTCACGCTGTCGACGACCGAAGGCACCTGGAAAGGCAAGGTGGTGGTTGCCGAACATCTGGGCTCCGACACGTTCCTGCATGTCGACATCGACGGTATTGGCCATGTCACGACCCGCGCCGGCGGCGAATTCACCGTGAAACACGGTGATACCGTCTTCATCACGCCCGATCCGACCCGCATCCACCGGTTCAACGACAAGGGACTGGCGATATGACGGACAAGTTCGCTGGCAGGCTGACTGGAAAATCGGCGCTGATCACGGGTTCTGCCCGTGGCATCGGCCGTGCCTTTGCGGAAGCCTATGTCCGCGAAGGTGCAACCGTCGCCATTGCCGATATCGATTTTGCCCGGGCCAGCGAAACGGCCAGCGAGATTGGGTCCAATGCCTATCCGGTTCTTCTGGATGTCACCGACCAGTCTTCGATCGAGGCTGCCGTCATCAAGATCGAGGAAAAGACCGGCAGCCTCGACATCCTGATCAACAATGCCGCTCTCTTCGATCTGGCACCGATCACAGAGATCAGCCGCGCGAGCTACGACCGCCTGTTTGCGATCAATGTCGCCGGTACGCTGTTCATGCTGCAGGCGGCCGCCAGATCGATGATAGCCCGTGGCCAGGGCGGCAAGATCATCAACATGGCCAGCCAGGCGGGCCGCCGCGGCGAAGCTTTGGTCGCAGTCTATTGCGCCACCAAGGCTGCGGTCATCTCGCTCACGCAATCGGCCGGTCTCGACCTGATCAAGCATGGCATCAACGTCAATGCCATCGCGCCCGGCGTGGTCGATGGCGAGCATTGGGACGGCGTCGATGCACTGTTTGCAAAGCATGAAAACCGGCCGCGCGGCGAAAAGAAGAAGCTGGTTGGCGAGGCTGTACCCTTTGGCCGCATGGGCCGCGCCGAGGATCTGACCGGCATGGCAATTTTTCTTGCCTCGCCCGAAGCCGACTACATCGTCGCCCAGACATACAATGTCGACGGCGGCAACTGGATGAGCTGAGCGCCCCGGCACTTGCCTCAAGACTGACGTCTCGCACCCCGAGGACCGTGACATGACACACACCCTATCGCTGGCAAATCTTGCCGAAATTGAAGCGACCGCAACCGTTCCGGCCTATCGCCGCGAGCAGTTGAAGGCAGGCATCCTGCATTTCGGCGTCGGCAATTTTCACCGCGCGCACCAAGCGATCTATCTCCATGAATTGTTCAACAAGGGGCGGGATCTCGACTGGGCCATTCTCGGTGCTGGTGTCATGCCATCAGACCGGCTGATGAAGGAAAAGCTGGCCTCGCAGGATTATCTGACGACTGTGGTCGAACAGGACAACAATCGTAGTGCCGCGACCGTTACGGGGCCGATGACCGATATCCTCACCGCGCCCGACTTCGACAGGATCGTTGCCGCGCTGACCGATCCCGCGATCCGGATCGTGTCGATGACGATTACCGAGGGTGGCTATTTCATCGATCCGGCGACCGGAAAATTTGATCCGACCCATCCGGCCATGGTCGCCGATGCTGATGATCCCGCCAATCCGAAGAGCGTGTTCGGCCTGATCATCGCCGGCCTCAAGGTCCGTCGTGCCGCCGGGACACCGCCGTTCACCGTGATGTGCTGCGACAACATTCCCGGCAATGGCGAAGTTACCGAAGCCACTGTAACCGGGCTTGCACAAATGTCGGATCCCGATTTCGCCCACTGGATCGAAGACAATGTCGCTTTCCCGAACGCCATGGTCGACCGCATCACACCGGCGACCGGCGAGCGCGAGATCGGCATTGCGCGCGACACATATGGCATTGACGACAAATGGCCGGTGTTCTGCGAGGAGTTCAAGCAGTGGGTGCTGGAGGACAAGTTTCCGCTCGGTCGCCCGGCACTGGAGGAGGTCGGCGTCACGTTCGTTGAGGATGTAGCCCCTTACGAACTGATGAAGCTGCGCATCCTGAATGGCGGCCACGCTGCAATCGCCTATCCGGCAGCGTTGATGGACATTCATTTTGTTCATGAATCCATGGAAAATCCGCTGATCCGGGGTTATCTCGCCAAGCTCGAAAATGAGGAAATCATTCCGATCGTTCCGCCGGTGCCCAATACCAGCCTGCAGGACTATTTCACGCTGATCGAAAGCCGCTTCCTCAATCCGAAGATCGGCGACACCATTCCGCGTCTGGCGCAGGATGGATCGAACCGCCAACCGAAATTCATCCTGCCGTCGACCGCTGATCGCCTTGCCAAGGGACTTGACGTTGTCGGACTGGCGCTGGTGTCTGCCCTGTGGTGCCGCTATTTCGAAGGAACGTCGGACAGTGGCAAGGCCATCGTCTTCAACGATGCCAGTGCCGAAAGACTGCAGACAGCAGCCATTGCCTCGCGCAGCGATCCGAAAGCCTTCCTTGCGCTGACCGATATCTTCGGTAACGTCGGCGCCAATCCATTGTTTATCCAGCGATTCGGCAAAGCCTTGGAGACACTGCGCGCCATTGGCACCGCTGAAACACTGAAACGCTACATTGATGGCCATCTGGCTGATTGAGGGCCGATAGAGGGCCAAGACCTTGGATGCGAAACGGCTGATCATATTCGATTGCGATGGCGTGCTCGTTGACAGCGAGCCGATCGCGCTGTCGGTTTTGACCGAGACGCTGGGTATGTCCGGCATCACCATCGACGAAGAAGGTGCAGCAAAACGATATCTCGGTCGCAGCCTGGCAACCGTGCGCAACCTGGTCAGCGAAGAATACGGCCTTCAGATAGACGACGGGTTTCTCAACCGGATGCGAGACATGCTCTATACGCGCTTCCGGAATGAACTGCGCCCGATACCCGGCATCCATACCGCCCTGGATGGGCTCGAAGAGGCGGGTATCGGCTGGTGCGTGGCCTCGTCTAGCCAGAGCGAACGCATCGCCTTGTGTCTGTCTGCAACCGGCATGCTGGATCGCTTTTCGCCGCATATCTTCAGCGCAAGCATGGTGGCACACGGCAAACCGGCGCCTGACCTCTTCCTCTATGCGGCAGACAGGATGGGTACGGCGCCGTCGGATTGCCTGGTCATCGAGGACAGTCCGGCCGGTATCCTGGCCGCCCGTGCCGCGGGCATGGATGTGCTTGCGTTTACCGGTGGTTCGCATACCGGTCTATCTGCATATCGCGATGGACTCGCAGCGCTGATGCCGCTGCAAGCATTTGACGCGATGGAGAAATTGCTCCACTTTGTCGCTCCAGTGAGGAGACCGAAAGACCAACCGGATGCATGACCACATCATCGCCGTGGACGTCGGCACGGGCAGTGCGCGTGCCGGTGTCTTCGACCTTCACGGTCGCCAGATTGCCCGGCATGTCACTGCGATTTCGCTGTTTCAGTCACAACCCCTTCACCTCGAACAAGACAGCGACGAGATCTGGACGGCCGTTTGCACCACGGTCAGGGCTGCACTGTCGGAAGCCGGGCTTTCGCCGCGAGATGTGGCCGCCATCGGGTTTGACGCGACCTGCTCCCTGGTGGTCAGAGACAAGCATGGCAAGCCGCTGACCGTTTCGACGTCCGGTCAAAAGAAGCTGGACACCATCTTGTGGATGGATCACCGGGCGATCCGCGAGACCGACGACTGCAACAGCACCAACGATCCGCTGCTGCAACGCTTCGGCGGTAGACTGTCGGTCGAAATGCAGGTTCCGAAGCTGCTGTGGCTGAAGCGGCATTTGCCCGAAACCTGGCAACAAGCCGGGATGATCTTCGACCTCGCGGACTATCTGACATGGCGAGCAACAGGCATCAACAGTCGCGGTCACTCGCCGCTGGCGGCCAAGTGGGGTTATGGCACCATCGCGCCGGGTGAGCGCCCGGATGCCTTCTATCGCCGTGTCGGGCTTGACGATCTCGCGGAAAAATCAGGACTTCCGGAAAAGTCAGGCCTGCCAATGCTGCCTGTCGGGCATTTGACGACCGAAGCGGCCGATGCGCTCGGCCTTGCCACAGACTGCCTCGTCGCGCCCGGCCTGATCGATGCCTATGCCGGCACTGTATCGCTGTTTTGCGCCACGGACCGTTCGACGCCTGATACGCTGGAAAGCCACGCGGTGCTGATCGCCGGTACCTCGAGCTGCATCGTGCGTCTGCTTGACAAGCCGGTTTCCGGAGTGGGATGCTGGGGAAGCTTCCGCGATGTTGCTGTGCCCGATCTCTGGCTGCTGGAAGCCGGACAATCCGCATCCGGCGCTCTGCTTGACCACATTGTCAGCACACATCCGAAGGGTGGTGAGCCAACCCAGGCAAGGCACAGGACCATCCTCGATTATATCGAACTGCAACTTCAACAGGACGGCGCCGACTACGGACTGCCGATCACCGTTTTGCCGGATTTTCACGGAACGCGCTCGCCGGTTTCCGATCCGCGATTGACTGGAACGATCGCGGGCTTGAGCCTCGACCGGAGTTTCGACTGCCTTTGCCAGATCTACTGGCGAAGCTGCGTGGCATTGGCCTGCGGCGTCAAATACATTATCGACCGCCTGCCCTCGGGGCCTGCCCGGATCGAGACACTGCTGCTGGCCGGTGGACTGGCGCATCATCCGCTTCTGTCGCAACTCTACGCCGACGCGACCGGCTGCACGGTCCGCAAAGCTGACGGCTGCGATGCCGTGCTGCTCGGCACGGCGCTGCATACAGCCGTCGCCGCCGGCCGCTACCCAGATTTCTGGAGTGCCGGACGGGCAATGGCAGTGCGAATGAACGAGGTCAGACCCGATATGGTACGACGAGACGCCCTCAATCGCGATCACGCCATTCTTGCTGAGATGATGCGCCACCGCACCGCGCTTCATCACCTGATGTGAGCGACACACGATACCGGCCATTCGGCAGCGCTTGGCCGATTGGATGGTGTTGAGAAGCGACATTTTAGAAACGGCAAAAACCCCTGTGGGATGTCCGCAGGGGTTTTGTTATGTTGGCTTACAAGTTTCATTGGTTGCGGGGGCTCGCTTCAACGAATGGCATAAGAGGGCTTTGCGGCCCTCCGGCTTCCGCATTGACAAGACCGAGAATGCCGAACAGCTCGCCGCGTAGCTCTGCATGAACCTCGCCGCGCTTGGTGCCGGGCGTCAGTAGGATCTCTCCGATCAGCGAGCGCAGCGCCTCCGCCGCCTGCCTGCCGCCGTCCGGATCGTTTAGCGCTTCCGTCAGACGTTCTACCCGCAGCCGATAGAGATTGGCGACGTTGGGATGAATGTCGGGAATGTCGTCCGGGGCCTTTGACAGGCGGGCGGTGATGTCAGCCTTCTGCCGTTCCAGATCGTCCATGCGTGCCTTCATCGACGGCTGGTACATTCCGTCCTCGATCGCGGAGATAATCCCGGCGATTGCCTTTTCGACCTTTGCGAGTTTTTTCCGGTCGGTTGCCGCCTGGGCGCGCCGATCATGGTTCAGCCGGTTCATCTCCTCGGCATAGGCCTTCACGGCTTCTGCCACCGCTTGAGACGATACCAGCTTGTCCTTGATGCCGGACAGAACCCGCGCCTCAATCTTCTCGCGGGTGATGGACCGGCCATTGTCGCAGGTGCCACGCCTGTGATGGTTGAGGCAGGCGTAGCGCCCCGGCGTGATGATGCCGAACTTGCCGCCGCAGCATCCGCACGTGAGAAGGCCGGTCAAGAGAGACACGGGCCTGACAGTCAGATGCAGGCGCTTCATCCGCCCTTCGAGCGTGTTAGCCGGGTTCGGACCGAAGATCGCCGAGATCTGCTTCTGCCGGTTCCGGACTGCCTGCCAAAGGTCATCTTCGATCATTCTCAGATGCGGCACTTCCGTCCTGATCCACTGGCTTTCCGGGTTGGGGCGGGAGACGCGCTTGCCGGTGGATGGGTCCTTTATGAACCGCTGGCGGTTCCAGACAAGAACGCCGGTATAAAGCTCGTTGTTGAGAATGCCGGTGCCACGCGTGACATGGCCGCGAATGCTGGTGTCACCCCATGCCCGTCCAAGCGGGCCGGGAATGCCTTCACTGTTCAGATCCGTCGCAATCGCTTTCGGGCTCTTGCCGCTGGCGAACTCCCGGAAGATGCGGCGGATGATGTCGGCTTCCTCGGAAATGATCTCTCTGTCGCCCCGGACCGGCTCGCCGTTGCCGTCGAACTGTTTGAGGACACGGTAGCCATAGCAAAGCCCGCCACCTGCCTTGCCCTTCTCCACCCTGCCCCGCAAACCACGATGGGTCTTCATCGCGAGGTCTTTCAGGAACAGCGCGTTCATCGTGCCCTTGAGGCCAACATGCAGCTCGGAGATTTCCCCCTCGGCCAGGGTGACAATGGTGACCCCTGCGAACTTCAGATGCTTGTAGAGGGTCGCGACATCCGCCTGATCACGGCTGATGCGATCCAGTGCCTCGGCGATGACCACCGTGAACAGGCCGCGCTGTGCGTCTCTGACCACCTGCTGAATACCACGGCGAAGAATGGTGCTGGAACCCGAGATGGGCCGCATCCTGATAGCTGCCTGCCACCTCCCAGCCTTCTCGCCGTGCATGTTCGTCGCAAAGGCGGAACTGATCGACAATCGAGGCTTCCCGCTGGTTGTCGGAGGAGTATCGGGCATAAAGGGCAACACGGGTCATCGGCATGTTTCCTTCTCTCAGATCGGTTCATGCATTCGGCGGCGGCGTCCCCGGTGGACATTGCGGGTGCTGCCTTCAGCGCCCGCAACCCGCCTTTCCTGCTTCGCGGCCAATCGCCGGGTCGAAGACGCTCGGTCAAGGCTGGCGCGGCACGCGCCACCGCAAAGCGGCTTGGGCCTTGAGGGAGTGGCTTCGACCTGGCCCACTTCCCGCAGACAAGCAAAGGAGGTTTCCGTCTCGGTCGGAATCGTATGCGCAAGCCTCGGCCTGGCGCAAGCCGTTTTAGGCGGTTTACAGACGGTGACAGCGATACTATTCCGCCTCGGGTTCACCTCTGACGGCACGGTCGTCGCCGTTGTCGTTGGCCGCGACCCGTGCCGCATGGTCCGCCCGTGCCATCTGCCGTCCGATCAGGCGGGCAATGTCGATGACGACCCGTTCGAGGCGTTCATCGGTGGCACGACCCGGTTCTTCAGCACCGCCGTCCGCGCTGCCGGCAGGGCGTGTATTGTCGTTCGCCGCCCCCTGCCCTTTCTCGTCTCCGTCCATGTTCGACCTGCCTTTCCCGGATGGAAAGACCATGTTAGAACCAGACACAGGACCAGGAAAAGCAGGAATTCACCGCCCGTCGTAGGGTGTCGCAAAGGGTCGAAGGAACAGCGAAAATCTTCGCCCGTTGCGTCGTCGCTTGAACCACCGCTCCACATAAGGGGCGGCTGACCTCATATAAGCTGAACGGCGAAAATCTACCCAACGAAGGTGTACGTAACCGCCATCAGATTGGTGACGCCTCAACTAATCCATCAATCTGGAATTTTTATTAGATGCGTCACGATGCTGGGGCGAGTGTGGAAGAACGTGTAATCGTTCTCGATTTGAAGAGTGTCGAAACGCGCAGCCTCCCGGTAGAAGATTAGCATCAGAAGGCAGCGGATGTTACCGTTGCGGCGGTAGAAATTAGATAATCCTGCTAGGTCCTTCAGCACCTCGCGCTTCTTGGCCTCCGATTCAACGAGCTTGAATTCTACGATTATTCGACCGTCCGCGAGCGCGAAATCAGCATTTTTGTCCTGGTTCTGATAGTGAATGATGAAGGGTTCTTTCTCAAGCCCGGGTAACCATGGCTTCGCAACCGTCCAAAATAGGTTCTGGCAGTCGTACTCGTCCTTGATGTTAACGGTCCAACCGGCTCTCGCCTGACCATTGCCGCCAAGGTCAGACTTTCGCATGACCATGCGCTTCGCGACTTCGGTAATCTGAGCGACAACCTTGTCGACCGTATCGCCCATAAACGGCCGCACCGGCAGATGCTCGTCCTCGGTGCGCTTCAGGACCGTCTGCCAGCTATCCTCGGAATATGCCGAGTCCGGCAGGCTGCTGGCATGGAATTTGCCATATCGGGTGGTCTCAAAAACCCACTTGGCTTCGATGCTGAACTCAAAGTCCGTAAACCCAGCTGCTTTTGACCACAAAAGGATCGCATCAAGTTTCTTGACGAGGTCGTCGAACGTGGGAGCACCAACCGAGCTGTCATTGGAGCAACTGATCGCGCGTCCACCGATGGCTAGGAAAAAATCGATGGGAGGGCACTCCTCCAACGAATAGTCCCTCAGCGCCGAGCCCTGAACCCTGCCGGTATCGGATACGCGAACGAGGAGATCGCAATCTGACCGGAGGCTACCGGTGTTGTAGGCGCGAGAGCCAAACAGATAGATCTCGGTGATGTCGGAAAATCGTTTTACAACTTCCGTCAGGTGAGCCTTCAGGTTGTGTTTCTGTGGGCTTCGGATGTTCATTCGTCGCGTTTCCTCATGCGCTCTAGCTCACCTATTCGGTGGTTCGGGTTGTTGCAACCTCCCACCGGTCGCTCCTGACGTCGCGTTCATCATTGGCGATAGGCTTGCTATCATGAAGTGGGATTGACATTCCACCCTTCGCCAGTTCCCCCAATGAGTTGAAGTTCGGCGACCACTTCATTGGCCGCTTTGCCAAATCGCCGGTAAAAAGCGGTTGGGCGGGAATCCACCCACTTAGCCGTAGCACCTACCAAAGAAGGAGGTCTGCTTTCGGTATTCGGCCGACGCCGAGGTGGTTGGCCGGAGTGGGAGGCGCAAAGCGGACATTTGCAGCGTGAGACCAATCAAATATCCGAAGGTGTGCTACCCAGACTTAGGAGGTCCGTCATCGCAGCCCGAATTTGCGGCCATGGATATTCGTCGCCTGGACTGTCTTCTCCCATCGCAAGAATAGTGTGAAGCTTTGCCGCCACACCGGCAACCGATCGAGCCGGTTGCGAAAACAGATCGTTCAATCTTTCCTCGCGCATCGCGAAGGCTTTCTCCTCCGCCTGCTTGGCGCGGGTATATCCCAACCGCTCGTCAAGTGCGTCCCAAGCGGCTTGTCGCTCGACCAAAATCGCCTTCGCACGCATCTTTGCTTCGGCATTTTCGGGCGCATCGCTAAATCGGCGCTCGATCTCCTCCATTGTGAACGCCGCGACCACGCAATCCTGATCCGGCACGGCAATATCAACATGGGGAAACCCGACCTGATCTATCAGTGCGGTTTCCAGCCGCTGCTGCCTTCGGCAGAATTTCTCGACCTGATCATGGGCCCCCCGCCAGTCTTGCCACAACATCAATGTTGGATCGCCATTGTCTGGTCGGCCGTTTTCAGGATGAAGCGCCGCATTCACATCCCCGACCTGTGCCGCCAGCCACGTCGCCGACGTGGATAGCAATCTGCGTCGCGTGACGACAGGCAAAGTTCTGCTATTGTCGGAATCAGCCATGATCCGAGTTCCTATCAACTTGGTTTACGGTCAGGCTGAGCAATGTGGCCCACACATTGTTCAGCCGTTTAGCAAAAGAGATTACACAGCAGAGGCAAAATGCGCAATATAAATCACTACAATGTTGTGAAATGAACGAGCTCCAGTGCAGATTAGCGCGCACAGCTTTGGGTTGGGGCGTCCGTGATCTGGCTAAAATTGCCAGCCTCTCGACGCAAACAATTTCCCGCTTCGAAAAGGGCGACGAACTGCGTCCCACCACATTAGAGAAGTTACGCGAAGTATTTGAAGCCGCAGGCATCGAATTCATAGAAGAGAGTGATGGCAAGGGGGTCGGCGTCCGGCTGGCAAAGGCTTCGGACCCGCAAAAGACCCACGACGGGGAATAGCAACCTCCTTACAGCCCCAGCCCGCGCTTCCTGGCAAAACTCCAATCAACCCCACCGCCGTCTTTCACCACACCGCTGATATGCTTGCCGATCCGCTGGTCGAGCGCCGCTTGCCACGGCACAAGCTGGAAGCCGATGCCATCATCGAGCATGGCGAAACGCCCGCTGGCGAGGTTGACGCTGCCCTTCAATGATCCGCTGACATATTCACCCGGTTTGCTCGGCGTGTAGGGCAGTCCCCGCTCCGCCGCCATCTGCCGGCCAACGCGGTCGATCTCGGTTCGCTCCAGTCGTTCCAGCAAATCTTTCGGCGCTCGAATGCTGCCATTGTCGAGACGCACGGCTTGTCCCTGATCGACAAGGCTTTGGCGACGACGATCCATCGCCTCGCTGACTTCCAGGCCAAAACCCGCCTGCGCGAGTGGCGTGCGGTCGCGTGAGACAAGCTCGCGGTCGAGCCATGTCGCGCCGTCGCTGCCGACCTGTCTGTTGAGGTCGAGGGTGGACAGCGTGCGGACGGTAAAATCCTTTGCCCGGTCTCTGGCGTCATAGGCCATGCCGCGTTCGGGGAGATCATTCGGGATCTTCCAATAATCGGCATCGATCCGCTCGACATGTCCGGCACGGCGCAGCGCTTCAAGGCGGCGGACGTGGGAGCGAATAAAGGCATCGGGATCACCGCCGATCTTTTCGATCTTAGCCCTCGCCTGCTCCAGATGATCGCTTGGGCGATAGATGCCGTCGTTGTTTGCAGCGAGATCGAGGATGTTGATGTCCGATGCTCTCGGCTCGGCCTTTGACGGAAGCGGGTCAATGGACACGATGTGGCCGCGCTGGAGATCGTCCAGTCGGCCAATGTCCGAGGTTTCAACATAGTGGGTTTTTCCGTCCACGCCATCGATGACCAGATGCAACCGGTCGCTCATCTCGTCGCCCGCCAGTCCCTTGGCCAGAACTCGTCCGACCACAGGCTCGGCAATGCTTTTGCCATGGGTGATGTAATCGCGGGCACCACGTTCTTCGGCAAGGCCGTGATCCTCCAGCGCCCGGTGCATAGTCTTGATGATATCGCCCCGCTCACCAAGCGCACGCAGGGTCTGTTCTGCATCGTCGCGGATTGACCATCGTCCGGTGTCGATCTCATCCGCCAAGCCATACCGCTCCAGCCGCTTGGCCCGGTCGATCAGAAGGGCTCGGTTGGCCCGGACTGTGTAGCTGTCGGAAGGATCCGGACGCAGGTCGATGATCCCCTGTTCCCGGCTCTCCGCGATCAGCATCCTGTCGAGCCGGGTCAGGCGTTCGGCCTCTACCTCATGGCGCAGTTTTTCCGCGACCTCCAACTCACTCTGCTGGCCCAGTTCCAGTGTCACCAAGTCTTGTGCCCGGTGGCGGACGCCATGGGCGATATAGTCGCCGGCAATGTTGAGGATGCGGCCATCCTCCAGCACGCCCCGGACGATGATATGCGTATGGGGATGACCGGTATTGTGGTGATCGACGGCAACCCAATCCAGCCGGGTATCCAGATCGCTTTCCATCTGCCTCATCAGATCACGGGTGAAGGATCGCATGTCCGCCATGTCGGCTGCATCTTCTGGTGCAACGATGAACCGGAACTGATGCCGGTCGTCGCGTCCGCGCTCGATGAATGCCTTGCCATCGGCTTCATCCTCGCTGGCGGAATAGACCCTGCCCTTCTCGCCATCCTTGGTGACACCATCGCGTTCCAGATAGCGCAGGTGCGCATCGACCGCCTTGCTTGTCGCTACCCGGAACTTCAAGCCACGTGACTGCCCCCGCTGCGGCGCAAGCTTGACCACCCGCGCCTTGACGACGACACGCCGCGAACGGAACCGCGTACCGCTGCCGTCGTGCGTCCATCCTCCGCCGTCCTTTGGAAACGACGGCGCGAGTTTCGCACCACGGCCTCGGGCATTGAAGCGCCCGCTCCCCTGACCCGGCTCCCCGCCAATCCGGTCGGGATTCCCGCCCGCCTTGCGCACGGCGATCTTGACCTGGGTGATGAACGGCTTCGAGTATAGGTTGGCGGTACCACCTCGGCTTTTCGGTCGACCCGGTCTGATGCGGAAATTGTTGTCGTCACGGTCTGCCATGTGGGCAGATTCGGCGCCCATGCCGGGCGTGGCAAGGAGCAGTTTGCCGTCATCGCAGGTGAGCGTACAAAGACTTGCAACCGCGTGGATCGGCGTAGCGCACCTCGCGGCAGATGCCCGCTATCCTCAAGGCTCACAGAGAAGATCAGCCGGATCTAAAATTCATCTCACATCGCGGATTGCGATCCTCTCCCGTTTTCCGGCTGGAAAACAATGTGCAGACAATCACTTACGAGCGCAGCTCGGGCGAACCCCGGTTCGCTTTATCTTGCAGTCCTTCCCCTACCCAGTTGACACTCCCAATAACGCTGCTTTCCGGTGTTCAACGCCGAGGGAGCGGGAGTTTCTATGCGCGCCGTCCAAGGGAAGTTCGCAGCAATTCGACCAAGGCTGAACGTTGGTCCGGCTGGAGTTTGTCGAGATTGCGCTGCCGCCAACGGATGGCCGGAAGCTCTGCCACATGGCCAATCTTCAGCAAGGACCAGTCCGGTTCCCCGCGCTCGAAGCCGATCAGAAATTCCCGGTGGTGATCCGGCATGCCGTCGATCAGTGCCTCGATCATTTCATGCTGGGTTTTGACCAGTTCATCGATTGCGACAGTTTCCTCGGTCATGCCTTCGAAGCCATTGCTGTATTCATTCGCGAGGTCTTTGACGCGGCCCGACAACACCTCGCCCATGGGGCGGTTGTGACTGAGTAGATAGACGATGAACGCTTCGCGCAAATCATCACTCAGCCCTTCATGGGCAAGCAGGCCTCGCACATCGAAGAGGTCACGCGGATGCTGCCGATCAAGCGCCGCCACCAGCTTGCCGGCAAACAAGTCCTCGAAAGAAACGACGCTGGTTTCAGCAAAGCCGAACGCCTCTTCAACCGCCTCGGTGACCGGAATGGTGGAGGGCTCATGGACTACGCCGCGCAATGCGGGCGAGACTTCGATCTTGACCTGTGTGCCTTCCGCAATCACGAGAAGGCGCAGGATCGCACCATCATGAATGTTTTCAGTGACGCGGGCGCCGGGCAGTTCCGCCAGAGCTGCCGCCTTGATGCGCTTCATGGCAGCATCGATCCCGGCCAATGCCTCCGGCCTGTCATGTACCGGTAGATACATAAGATCGATATCGACCGAGAGGCGCGGCAGGTTGCGCATAAAGAGGTTGATCGCCGTTCCGCCCTTGAGCGCGAAACAGGCTTCGCGCGCCACGATGGGAAGAAGGCGCATGAGCAGCCTGACCTGGCCCTGGTACTGGTCACGAAATGGCATCAAGGTCCTCCGGCACGGTGATCAGATAGACCGGATCGAGCCTGCCGCCGGGGACAAGCATGCGTTTGCCCTTGCCCAGATCGATAGCATCCTTGTCCAGACGCTTGAGCCATGCATGACGGTGACGATCAGCAAAGAGGAAAAACAGGCGCTTCACCTTGACGCTGTCACAATCGACCAGCAGCTTTTGCAGCCGCCTCGGACTGAAGTTTGCGGCACTTTGCATGATCATGTCGGCCTGATGGAAACTCTCATGGCGCGGCAATTCATCGAGCATTTCGAGATAGGCGCGCTCGGGCTGGGAAAGCGTCAATGGCCAATCCCATTGCCCCCACGCAAGCGAGGTCAGGCTACCGCCCTGAAAGCGGGTGAGATCTCGGCCTGTTCCGTCCGCGATATTCCAGGCAAGGCTGCCAAGCCCCTGCGTGATCGGATCATTCCGGAAGAGGGTCGCGCTGTTGTGATAGACAAAGCGCTGAGGAAGGTTCAGCTTGTCCAACCATGTCGGCGGCTTTTCCGGCCCGTAGAGGTGAATGGTCTTAGTCTCGTGCGAGAGGTAATGCGCAAAGCCCTGTAGCTCCAATGCCGTGCGCCCACCGACATAGAACGGCGTTCGCAAGAGCAGGGTCTGAAGAGAGATGACGACTTGCTGCCAGCTCAGCGTGCCGCGCGGCCTTTTGTAGACGCTGCGCACCGGCTGTTCCAGCCAGCCGGCCTTGACGTAGTAAGCACGCAGATTGCTGGCGATGCCGTGGTCTTCCAGCCAAGCGGCATCCACGACCAGCCCTTCGGGGAGGTCTTTCTCTAGTCGGTTTAACAGTGATGCAGATTGCTCAGTCATACTGAGTATATTAAATGACTCTCAAACCATCTTCAAGTTTGAAAAATATTCCAAATACTCAACCAAGTTGAGCAAAAGCGACAGATGGCAATCCTCTAAAACTACATTTCCAGCCAGCCAGAAGCCGGCCCGAATTCCGAAGCTTTCAGCTGCAACGCAGCCATCCATGATATGAAGATCAGTGCTTGTCTTGCCGTAGGCAAGATTGCGGACAATTCATCGTAACAACCGCTGCTCGACCCACCGTTGCCAATGGCCATAACCATCGTGAATTCGGGTATCACTGTGGTTGGCCGGAAGGATTATTTTTTCGGCATCATACGTATCCTGATAGAACAAAGGCGCAGCTGGATCATCTGACTCAAAAACGTGGATTCGGTAGTCGTGCGATCCCTCGACGACAGTGTAGCGGCCAATTCGCATAATCAGAAGGCAGGTGTCCTTCCTGTTCCCACCCGCCATCTGGCTACCCGTCATGGTGTAGACAGGGTCCTTAGTCTCCTCGAACATAACTGCCGCATTGCGAATGGCGGCGGGAGACAAGGCAACCCATGCCTCCTCGACGAAGCCCTTATCGTACAAGCCTTTCCAGAATACGTGACGCGGGGGCCACATATGTGTCTGCGTCGATTTAGTTATAATCGCCAGCAAGGCGTCGATGCTCTCCCCTGCTAGCCAGCGGACGACCACTTTGCGATGGGCGGGAGTGACCAATGCCCAAAACTCAGCACGTTGATTTCTCGGATCGCCGAAAGCTTCAACGATGCGGTGAACAAGAATGTCCCGGACATCCGCCGGAGGATGCGACCGAAGCCAGGGATTGAGCAGTTTTTCAACGGCGGATGCCGCAAGATCGCCCTCAAGCGAGGGGCGCTGTTTTGGAAAGACCCAGGCAAAAATCTGCTGAATGACCTCGACAGAACTCGCCTCCGGCAACGCATGAAGCCAGGCATAGTGAACCTGTCTCATTAGCTTACCCGAGTGAGGCGCAACGACACCTGCTGCGGTAAGCCAATCGAAGGCATCGGATTTATCAACAAGTCTGGCCGCTACAACTTCGGGGGCGTGCTCAGCATCAAGCAGTTCCGGCATTGCTTTGAAACATTTAGCCCAGCTCCCCGGCAAATGTTCAGAACGGTCACGGATGGAATGCGCGAGTGAGATGGAAGATGGAGACCCGCGCACCCAGGCATTCATATATACCTCGCACGACGCCTGAAGAATGGCGGTGCTGGTTGTTGCCAAAATCTCCCGCTGGAGAAATTTCTCAACTTCCACAGGCACACCAGCATCACTGGTGTACGCCGCACGAATCGCGAGCGCGACATCACCAACCTTGACGGCATTCCACTCCCAGTTGCTGACGCTAGTGCGCAGTAAATCGATGATTTGATCTAAGGCGAGATTGGGCGTTTTGTCGTACCCTGGAAAGGCAGCCTGTATGGCTGCCGCTGCTGCGTCCAGCTCATCCGTGTTTCTAAAATCTGAGGTCCTGACGCGCGGCCTCTCTCGGAGAGCCTCGATAAGTGTCATTGCTTTCCCGCAAGGGCTCGTTTGATGCCTTCAATGTCTGTCTCGCGCGATGGGACGACCATGATGAACCTGAGATCAATGCGGCGGTTTGCGTCCTGTCCTGCGCGCGTCTGATTATCCTGCATCGGCCGTCCTTTGCCAAAGCCAGCAACTGACAGCACAGGCTGGGCGTTTCTATTCAGGAACATCACTAAGTCCGGCTTCTGCTGAGTCATGAGCGAATAGACCGCCGCCGCCCGCTTAGCGCTAAGGTCCATGTTCAGATCATCGCCACCGATATTGTCCGTATGCCCTTCGACCTGCAAGGAATCGATCAACGCGTAAGCTGGATTGCAGTCGGCACTATAGCCGTTCCGAGGCCCCAGCGAATAACATGAAAGGTTAGCATCCAGAATGTCAGCGATCTGCCGCATTCGGCTTCCTCCAGCCGAAGTCGGCTTTTCACGTCCGGATTCAAATAGGCCGTCACCACGGAACTGCAAGGCATCGAATGTCGCGCTGACGGTTACATTCACGTCGGGAATTTGCTGGTTGATCAGGTCTTTCAGGCTGTTCAGCAGGTTCTTGCGGGTCTCAGCCACTGCCGAATTGTAGACTTCCATCTGGTTAAGAGAGTTGGGTTGACTGACGAGACGGCGCAGACGCTCAAGCTCGTCTTTCATCTCCCTCACCCGCGCCTCGACCTTGAGGTCGGGAGCATCGACGATTGTTGCCACGGCATGAACCTCGGCCTCCAAGTCCTCCTTTTCAATCCTCAGCTTTTCATACTGCGGGCGAGGCACACTGTCCTGGACGTTGAACTGGCTTGCAAAAAACGCGAGCAGGATCATTAGAATGAAAAGGAAGCTAATCGTCATATCCGCCATCGACACGAAAACGGATTCTTCCTCTTCCTCTCTGGAATGGCCCCTACGAGTGCCCCTCACGCGATCGGCCTCGCGCTCTCAGGCTGGAAGGTTTTTGCATTCTCAATAACTGACTGCAGGGTCGCGAGCGCGTCAGCATATTGGCCGTGAACGTTGTTGGAATGGTTTTCGACCTCGCTGATAGACCGCGTGATCTCCTCGGAAAACGACCGGAATGCCTTCTCGAGCTGCCCGTCGTAGGCAAGAGCCCTTGCCTCAAAAGACTTGATCTGGTCCCTAATCACGTTGGCCGCGTTGATCACCACGTCCTTTTCAGACGCCAGCGCCGTGCGGGCAGAGTCAACCATTTCGATGGATGCGGTTGCGATCTGCTGTGTAGTCTCGGCAGTTCTTTCGGCGGCGATGGCAATTGGCTCGGCGGCACTTGCCAGACCATTGCCCGCCTTCGACAGATTATCAGACACGATTTCCAGGCGCTTCGACGCCCCATCCAGCCCAATAGCAGTGCTTTCCGCAGCGGCCGCAAATCTTTCAGCAGCCTCACTTAGGTCGGTGGCCAGGCCAGCAAGCTTTCCAGACGCAGCATCCAAACGGTCACTCGTGATTGTCATCGCGGCCACAAGCCCATCCGTCAGGGATCCTGCGAGGCCCTTAACCATTTCGCCTACCTGCTGCGCGCTCGAGCCAACAGCCTTCTGCAACGGCTCGGAGATTGCCGCGATGAGGTCGCGGTTGAGTTTTTCGGAGTGCTCGCGTTGAGCGATGATCGCATTGAGCTGCTGTTCAGCGATGTCTTCAAGGCTGACAAATTGCATCCGCCGCTCGATCTCGTGCGCCAACGTTCGGATTGCCTCATCCAGAATCCGGGTCGAAATACGGAGTATAACCGTGAAAAAGATCGAGCACAAAAGCCCCGTCAGCGACATAATGAATTTCGCTGATGCAACGGTGAGCAGCTGCGTCAACGCGGTCATAACGATTGCGGGGTCACCTCCAGCCTTGAGGCTTTCCCCAGTTTCCTGAAGAGCCGCGATCAGGCCGAGGAATGTAGCAGCAAGGCCGATCGAGACAAACAGGCCTGGCCAGAATCGCCAACCAGCCACCCCAAAGCCCATGTCTTCGAGATTGAAGAACATTGATGGCCGGACAGCATTCTGAATGCTGCCACCCTCGGACTTGGGATCCAGCGTTGTCTCGCGGAATTCCGTCCACGTTTCACGTAGGTGCTTGGCAGACGTGCCTTTCCAGCCCTCCATCTCTCTTGAGATCTCATCGACATTCTGTCTTAGCGACGCCGCGTCTGGATAGCGCTTAACGAATCTTGTGACCCGCCTGAGGAGCGCACTCTTCTCGCGTACCGACAGACCGAAGAAGGTGGAGACGATTACTAGAACAGCGACGAGAGCGACGCAAAAAAGGCCGGGAGCCTCAGGAAGCCGGAGCAGCGATGCCAAATGCAGCACACCGTCGCGTACCGTTGTGCCCAAGCCAGAAATGCTATCCAAAATACCCTCGCTATTTGCGGTCATCGAAAAGTTTTGATGGTTGCGGCCGGAGCTATCCCGTGGCCACCCTCTGCATCACGCGTCGCGCGACATCCTGCAACGCCGGCACATCCAGCCGTTCCCTAAGCGTGACCAATGCCATTAGATCAGGGGTGAGCAGGTGATCGAACTTCGCCATGTTTGGCTTTGCCAGCCGCCCCGCTACGGTTCTCGCGTCAGGCACGTCGCCGTTGGACATCTTTTCCAGCGCAGCGTTGACACCAGCCATGTTGCATTGCTGAACGTCTATCGCCTGTCCGAAATGAGAGGCCTCGAAGTTCCGAGAGAGCAGCGCAAGCGAAAGGGTCTGAAGCTTCTTGGTGCCCACCCACGGGAAGATTAAAGCTCCATCAGCGAATTGAATAACGGAACGTTCAGCGAGCCCGAACTCGGCAAACGCACGCCGCGCTTCAGCCAGCAGCGCGGTGGCGGTCTTGTCCAGGTATTGATACGCGGTATCCGAGAGCAGAATTCTGCGCATTTCTTCAACCACGCAATCATGAATGTTGCCGCCCGCGCCCGAGAAGTAGGGCGGCTTACCCCCTCGAGTGGGTTTCACGGTTATCACCCGGGCATCGTCATCGATCGCCAGAATCTTCCACCGACGTCCGCCGAAGATGATGGTCTCACCGGCCGCAACTGGTGAAGTGAGTGGGTAAGTGCCGAGGACCTTGGCTTCATTGAGGATACGATACTCGCGATCGGTGGCGAATACAGGGTAGAACTCATGGGATTCCGTCTCCCGTTCGCCCATTTCGCCAATCATCAGCAGTCCATCAGGTGACTGCTCAATGAATTTGTTCTGAGGCGACCCCATGCATCTGAGCAAGTCAGCGAACAGGACTTTGTCTACAGTTTGGAAAGGACCCCGCTCGCACAGCATTTTCCACGCTGCCGCGGGGCGAATACCCCCAGTCTGCAAAATGACGGCCAAGACCTGATGGATGAGTGTCGACAGATGGAGACCAGCCTCCGCGGGCGGCTCGCACCATCCTGCCTTCATTTTTTCAACCATGGCAATCGACTGTATCAAGTCGAGGTTCAAACGATCCATCGGGTGAGCGCCCTTTGTATCACCCGGCTCGATTACGAAGATCCTCAATATTGCCGGGTTCCCGGCCCGTCGTCCGGATCGGCCAAGCCGCTGGCGCAGGGATGCAACAGAATAGCCCGGCCCAATCTGGGCAACACTGTGGACGTCACCGATATCGATCCCAAGCTCGAGTGTAGTCGTCGCTACCGCCGTAGTTGGTCGGGGGTCATCGCGTAGCCGGACCTCGACATCTTCGCGCTCACCTTTTGAAAGGCTGCCATGATGCGGGAAGAATTCATTGGGAAGATGCGCGTCATCGCACATCCGTCTCAGTCGATCCGCGTAGATTTCCACCTTCTGTCTGGAACCTGCAAACAAAAGGTTGCTGTCACCCCGGAGGAATCGAAACAGGTCGTCGGCCAGCCTCTTGGGGACGCCGAAAGCTTCGCTCTCATCACCCTTTTGCTCTTCCTCCTCGGGATCGAGCTCTTGCAGTTCCTCATTTCCTTCCTGCCCATCTTCCGGCTCCCCCCCCAAAAGGTAGCCTCTGATCTGCAGTTTTATCCCGTTCCCTTCATCAAGACCATGAACGAGCTGCACGGCCTCGCCTTTGCCCGGACGCAATGCCTCTGCGGCAAGCCCCATGTCGCCAAGCGTGGCTGACAAGCCGATCCTATCTATGCGATCCCGTCCGGTCGCCATCTCAATGCGATCAAGGATCGAGCTCAACTGCATACCGCGCTCGGAGCCGATAAATGCATGTAGCTCGTCGATGACAACCGCATCGAGGCTGGAAAACAGGAACTTGATTTCAGAACCTCGCCGGACGAGCAGCGCTTCAAGAGACTCCGGGGTTATAAGGACGATCCCGGAAGGACGCTTACGTGCTCTTGCTTTGGCGTCAGCGGATACGTCACCGTGCCACTTATTGAGGATAACATCGCTGCCTTCGCAGAGAGCTTCAAGCCTGAGGAACTGATTGTTGATTAATGCCTTCAGCGGACTGACATAAAGTATTGAAAAGCCATTCCCTAAATCTTCGCGGTTCTTGATCCGGGTGAGAAGCGGGAGCAGCGCCGCTTCCGTCTTGCCTGCAGCGGTCTTTGCCGAAATAACAACGTCCCCGCCAGCCATGATGGCTGGAATGGCTTTATTCTGCACGTCTCGGAGCGACGGCCACTTCTGCTGCCAGATCCACTTTCTGACGGGTTCACTTAGCTGTTCAAAGGCTGAGCGTTGCAAGTTCATCATCCGGGTCCTCGCCATCAGCGGCGATCTCGAGGTCTTGAGAGCCCAGACGATCTTCCCGAACGTCAACCTGAGCTATGAGATCATGCCATTGCGTACCGGGGTTTTGTTCTAGAACCGACAGAAGATCAACGAAGGCCTTTACTGTGTTGCGCGGCGTCCGGAAATACGCGTCGCCGATCTTGTTGGAGCAGTGATCCATGAAAGCCGTCAGTGCCGCGTCCGGGACAAGCCATTTGTCGGGGTGACCTCCTGCAAAAACGTCACGAAGCCGCTCAAGCAGATGGTAAAGCTCTTCCGGCGTAAGGCTGGGCAGATTAATGACAGGTCCCGAATAATCGGCGAGGCCGTTTATGGCAAAACTGTTTTCGGCAAGTCGCGTCTGTAGTGCCTCGTAGGAGAACAATCCACGGCGGGTATCCATAAGAAACTCGGGCGTGCCGCCGAGAACAAAGCCGATGCCTTCGGTGGTTCCCTGGAGAACGTCATTCAGAATCCTCAGGATCTGCTCGTAATTCTGTTTCCGAGCCTGCGAGCTCTGGAGCTTGTAAAGGTTGACCAATTCGTCCAAGCAAACCAGCAACCCGCCAAATCCCGCCAATCTCACAAACCGGGCAAGCAACCGCAGCCCATCGTAAAATGAGGCGTCGTCAATGATGGTTCTCACACCGAGATCGATCTTAGCCTCTGTTCGCGTGGAGTACTCACCACGAAGCCACCTCAAGGCGTTGTCCTGAAGCGTGGTGTTCCCATCCTCATAGCCGCGGGCGTAAGCTACGATCACGGTGGCAAAGTCATACCCCGCCACCATCTCTCGTATATCGCCGAGGCCTTCTGTGAGGGACAGCTCAATTGAGATGCCCGACGACTTTGCACGCTCCGTCGCCTTTTGAATGTAACTTTCGAGGATATTCCTGAGCGCGCCACCGTCTGGCGCCGTGCGCGTCGAAAGACTGCGCGCCAGCTCCGCATAGAGGTTCCGAGCCTGCCCGCCAGTGGCATGTATGCGCCGATCAGGCGCGAGATCGGCCTGGCAGACCGCGAGCTTGCTCTGGAGCGCTATCTGCCGAATTAGGAACAAGAAGAATGTCTTGCCCGCACCGTAGGACCCGACAACGAACCTGATGCTGGCCCCGCCCTCAGCGATGCGCTCGACATCCCGGATCAAAGCTTCGATTTCACGCTGACGGCCGACCTGCACATGCTGCAGCCCAAGGCGTGGGACGACCCCTGCCCTCAGCGCGCTTATGATGGTATCGCGGTCGCGTGGCTTGATCGGCGTGGGCTTGATCGTCATGCTGATATGCCTTCTGAAATGCTTGCGCTGCCTGACGTTTGAATATTGGCTGGAAGAAGATAGACGTTGATCGCGATCGGATCTTCGCCTTCGATAAGGAGATCATCTAAGTGGTCCATGGACCACTCATTGATTGCGTCACGGGCAGCGCCAGGCATCAGACCCGCTGCCCGTACCAGACTTTCAAAGTCGGCAGATGTCCATGTCGGACTGCTGGACAACTCGGATACGAGGAAACCGTATCGGCGCTCGAGGCCTTCGAATAGATCGCTTTCTTCTGGCACTGGGAGCCGTTCCAGCGATATCGTTTCCGTGACACCCTCGTCTTCCGCGAAAATAGTTTCAAGAACGCTCGCGGTGACACGAGTTTCGCTGCGGATCGCATTAAGCCTGCTGACGTCGATGCGCGTGAGTGTCGGTTGTGACGGCGGCGGCGGGATTGGAACCCCAGTCGGCTTTGAATCTGGCTCTACGACAAAACTGAGGTCGTCGTCCGCGGGTCGCTGCTGCCTGCTGCTGCCGCTTTCGTGTAACAAATGATATAGCGTCTGCTGATCCAAACCCATTCGTTTGAACAGGGTCTCGAGCTTCTTCACCTCTTTGGCATGCAGAGTTCCGTCAGCGGCCGCCACGGCGACAAGCTCCGTTGCGAGGCCGCTTCGAGCAGCCTCGGGAACATCCTTGAGTCGCTTTGCCCATTCGTCAAGGCGCTCCGGATCAAGCTTGCTGAGACGCAGCTCTGATTTCAGGCGAAGCCGCTCGTCAGCGGTAAGACCGGGTGCCGCGTCTGCACGCTCCAGCAGCGCACGATACTCACTGTCGTTGAGATGGGCGTCGGCATACCCAATCAGCATTCCCAGCATCAGCGACAACTGAACGGATCGATAGGCAAGCGATGGTGAAGGCGTAACGTCAACAGCTGCCTCCGACCGGAACACCAGCACCGGATCGTCTGCACCCACAAGTTTAAGTGCATAGGTAGGATCAGCGGTATTGCCATAACCAAATGCCGACAAAATCTGCGACATCTCTCTGAGTTTACTTTTTCCGATCGATACGCCGACTTCGAAATCAAGGCTGGTCAGAAGTTCGCCAACTTTGACGGGTCTTGCCTGGGACGCGAGACACTCCATAGTCTCAAGCGGCCCTCCAGAGATTTGTTGAGCGGCTTGCGATCGTTGGGAAGGCGGAAGTTTCGATATGGCGCTGAGCGTCGGCAGCATGCCGGGCGATCGACCTAGTGCGCGACTGTACTCGTCCAGTTTGTCCGTGCAGGCGTCGAAGATCCTTCTTGCGGTCGTAATCGGCTCCGCCCTGCCGGACACGTCAGGCACCGATCCGCCCAAGGCCAGCACATCAACCGTGAACGAACCGCTGCACGCCCGGTAGGTGGCTTTCAGCATCTTGAATTTTCCGCCCTTTATCCTGAAGCCGCTCGGGTGGAGTGACGCCAGCTCTTCATCAAAGAGTTGCTTGAGAAGATCTGGTGAGCGGCGCGCTGGCGTCCTAACGCGGGTTTCGGGGTGCGACATTGCAAACTTCAAAAGAAGCTCGGGCTCGAAGGCTCGACCATCTCTCACCCGCAACCCGAGCGCCATTTTGATCGAATTTGGCACCTCGTAGCCGTTACCATCGACATCCGGAATGAAATCCTCCAGCAGCGGCTGCGCCTTTATCTGGTAAGCAGATAGCAGTTCATGGGCGTATCGATAGAATGAATTATTGCTTCCATAGATACCAATGAGGCGACGAACCTCGTCAAACACTATATCCGCGTCCGGCACGTCGTTTTCGAGCATCAATCGCCGTTCGAGGCCATAGAGATACAAAAAAACATAGCCGATGTAAGTGGCCGGATCTGAGCGCGTGCCGCCGAGCCAATCCAGGTAGGATTTGCGAGCCTCAGGAGTCATCTGCGAATATGAGGGCCAGTAACCCATGGTCAGGCCGTTAGGATCACCCCTTTTCGCTACCGCGAGCTTGGGGTTAATCAGGCAATTTTCATTCTCCTGGGAGGAATTCTGCTTCGGGAGGTATGAACCGACATAGATAAGCCCGCCATGAACCGACACGCCGCCGACCGAGGTCATCATTCCGACAGACAGCCAGTTCGGACTGACCGAGGCGGTATTAGCCTTACTTACTAAGCCCAAAGCTCCCGCGCCGTCGGCCCGACGGAGCGTCCCGAAGAACGGCTTGGTAGACTGTCCGGCCTCCGTTGGCGAACGCGGCTCGCCCCATGTAGCTGCGTTGTGAAGGGTTAGATGGGATGCGCGTTGCGCGGGTTCGATGGTGGTCGGAGGTTGGGCTGGCCTCTGTCCTTCAACCAGTCGCTCTTTATCCGCGCCAATGACCGTTTGTATGCCGTGTGACTTATCTGGCCACTGGAGCTTTCCGGCCACCTGACCTGCTTCAGGCTGCTGTGCAGGTGGTTTTGTTTTTTTCTTCCGCCGAAATGCAACGAAAAGTATCAATGCCCCGATCGCTAAAACAACGTAGACCCCGCTTCCGGTAGGTTCGCTCACCACATTTTTGTCGGCCGCCGTAGTCGGAATCGCGGGCAGGGCAAGAGTTGGCGGCTTAGCTAGATCGCCAACAGCCGCTGATTTCTGTGGCTCTAGTCTGTCCGTTGGCTTGTCTCCAGTCGGAACAACTGTGAGGGGAGATGTTTCAACAGCCCTTCCAGTCACTGGGCTTGTCGAAGGTGCCTTTATATCCGGTGTCGCGACTGGCGCTTCGGGGAACATCACCGCGAGCACGCTCTCGTCGGCGACCCCCGACGGTGACAGTCCATTCGCTCTCTGAAATGCTTTAAGCGCGTTGATCGACTTTTTGCCCCAGATGCCGTCAGCCACACCCGGATTATAACCCTGTTCCTGGAGCTTTAGCTGCACCTCACTGATCGACTGAGAAACCGTCTGGGCGACCGAAGGGAACGGCTGAACAGCCGCGACGATCAAACTCATGCAGAACAGGAATCTTCGGAAGTTCAAAACGGCCCCACCTACATTTTAGAGGGCCACTATACACCGATAGGTTTTATGGCCAAGCCCGCGGTTGATCATGTCCTTCCAAAATTAGACCGACATCTCATACTTCAGAGCACCAAAAGGCGAGGAAATTCATACCTGCAATGCATTCTCCGCAACAAAACAGTCCCTACAGTTCGTGACCGCTATGAATTGGCTACGCCCATAAGCATCTCCGGAGCGGTACAACGCTAGGCCCCCCAAGCCAATGCTGGCAATTCTCTAAAACTCGGTCGATACCCCGGTGCACTGTGCCCATCTTGAGGGAACGCTTTGAGGGATCCGAACTGGCAAACTTATTGGTGAAGCCTCATCCCCATTGGTTTCGCTTGCCAAAATGTGTGCGCCTGCAAGTTCACTTTCACACTCATTCTGCCGTTTCGAACTAAGCTGTGGAGCCTACCTTCGGTTTGCTCAGTGCGGGCTCCCCCTGATCGTCCAGTATTTCGTGCCGTTCACAGAAGCGGTAGGTAGCTGGCGGATGTCTGCCCCAACCCTCCGCTTCAGGAGATCCGAAATATCATCTGCGACCGGCTTCACCTCGAATCCGTGGGCGTGGTTGACCCAACCCTGCCCCGCCACGTCCGAAACGTCGACAGTCTCGATGCCTTGGACAAGCTTCAGATATTTTCCGCCAAGGCCCACGGGATTCTCGCCATTCATTTTTCTTGAGATGATCAGCGCGCTGTCGTTCTCGTTGGCGTAAAGCGTTTTCAACGCAGCAACGCTGCCCTCCGAGGCGATGAGCTGGCCGAATATGGATGGTGGGTAGTCCGCGGCGATTAGGATGAGGTTTTTGACGTCACGGTTTCGTGCGCGGACCTGCTTGAGGAAAATCCCCGCCATCCGGCTCCCCATGCTGTGCGCGACGATCGTGATGTTCGAAAGTTGCCCCTTCCGCTCCATCGCATCGACCATTTGGCGGATGTATTCCTCGCTGAACTGCACGCTGTTCAGGTCAAAGATGTACATTCCAAAGCTGCCAGCCGACGGCCAAGACCAGACCAGCACCGGTTGGGAGAGACCAAAGTCCTGTGAAAACCCAATCGCTCGCCGTGCGGCATCAGCGAACGTGTTCGCATAGCCATGGAAATACACGACGAGGCCTGTGTTCGTGCCCGATGCGGCCAACATATCGGCACAGCCCGTCGCCCTGTGCCATATTGTGGAACCTTTGAGGCCGAGCCGCCCGCCAAAAACCTGTCCGAATTCTCGTTGCGGGCTGGTATCGAATTCGATTTCCCCACAGCTCAGCTGGTTTGTGGCGTCCTTCAACACACCAAAGCGTGTTGCGAGATCACCTGAGCTCTCATCGTTGCGATTAGTCGCGAACAGCACCGTTGGGCGGATTTTTTGATCGAGTGAGCCTCTCCGGTCGCGTCGGGTGTCGATTTCCTGCTTCACTCGGAGAAGCTGCTGATAGGCATCACTTCGTCCACCCTCCGAGATGTTTTGTAACCAAGCTTCCGACGCGGTCTTACTGATCGGTCTCCATGCCTCGGAGTTCACCGAGACGTACGAAACGCCGAATTCCGCCGCCATCTTGGGAAGAGTACTCTCCTGGTCGATTATCAGGGTTTGCGATGCCTTGCTTCCTTCTCCGGCGGCTGCCTGAACGGCTGACCTGAGCCGTTGGGAATAGCCCACCCACTTGGTGCTATTCGCGAGAAGGAAGCCCTGGTTCTGGCTGTAGTTGTTGAGAACCCTTCCGTTCGGAATTGCCCTGTAAATGTCGGAAACATTACTGAGACCCTGTGACGAGGCCTCGATAGCGTCAACCGAGCCGGCAACCAAAGCCATAGTAACCTCGGCAAAGGGCAATCTTTGGGCACTCGCGCCGAGGCTGGTCAATACCGCTCCACTCGTGTCGTCGGTGATCCTGACCTTCACACCCTTCAGGTCATAGGCTCCCGTAAGGGGTGTTTTCATGAACAGGGCCTGAGGGGGACGGTTCCAGAACCCCACAAGCGTCAGGCCGAAATCGGACAATTCTGTCGCAACAAGCTCCCCGACAACAGAGTTTTGGACGGCGAAATTCTGGCTGGCGTTGTCGATGAGACCGGGCTGCGAGATCAGCGAGGTATATGTGAAAGCCGGATCACTCTGGACATCCGGGATTACTGCCGCCGGTACCAATGCAAGGTCTATTGACGAGCCACCTTCCTTCAGCGATGCCAAGATTTGCGCATAGGAAGTCCCGGCTCCGACCGGCACCTCCTCGATCTTGAAATCTGCCTGCCCAACCTGCTTTCGAAACGCTTCTATGTATCGTTCCGTCGCCGCATCCTTGGCTTGCGGGACGGCAACACGAATGGTGTTTGTATTTACCTGGGCCCGGGCCAACGGTGCCAACAGAGCAAACCCGCCAATAGCTACAACCGTATGCATTGCCAATTGAACGAACCAGTTCCTGATACCAAGCATTCGACCCTCCCATGACATACGCCTGTAAAATTCTACCCCACTGGGTTGAAAATACACTGGAGATTCGCGCCTCCACTCTCTTTAGCACCTTGTTTCAGGCTGAGCCCGGTCGATTAGGTCCCAAAACATTGGTATTCGTTAGTTCTCTGAAACCGCCAGTGATGCGAAGTTGGGTAACATGAAACAACCGGCTCCGATGGGGAACGCAGCAAAGCCCTACCGATGACCGTGTAGATCAAGGTCCGCACGTCAGCGCGCTCGTTACGCTTGCCAGGCTCTATAATAGCTCTGGCAGGACGTCAGTGGCTAGACAACTCCTCGATGAGGGCGTCTCCTTTGGCAACGCCAAATGCTCTTCCGGTACCCATAATTTCGCTCCCAACAAGAAGCTAAGTGTATTTCCAACCGGCGGATTGTCTTTACTTGTTCAGTTCTGGATGGATTTAACCCGTTTTATCTACCTTGCGTCGCTCCATCTAAAACGGCGTAACAAGGTGCACATCACCACATTTTTCGACTGAAGTTGGATCAAGCCAAAGTGGCGATTGCGTTAAGCGCCCCCGAAAATCACCGCATACTATCCAAAACATGTGCAGTCGACGTATTGTAAAACTTATATCACATAAATTGGAGCCCGAATCAAAGGTACGGCGTGAAATATGAATTTGGAAAATATAGCCAAGATTGCGCAAACGTGTTTTCAGAACAATCCCACTATTGTTTTGGGAAGCGGCTCATCAATGCCCCATGGGCTACCCAGTATGGGTGACCTAAGTAAATACCTCATGTCTAATATTGAGACTAATGGTGAGGCTGAAGCCGACGCGTGGCTTTTGGTAAAGACAGCACTAACGGCTGGAGATCATCTGGAAGCCGCATTGGAGGGCAAGAACCTTCCTGCAGGCCTGCTTTCGCAGATCGTCAGCTTGACATGGAAGTGCGTGAACGAAAAAGACCTAGAACTGTATTGCAACCTGACATCTGACCCGGCGGCATATCCCCTTGGAACGCTCATCGCTGGCCTGTTCAAAAGCAGTAACGCGATCGTCAATGTGGTCACGACGAACTATGACCGTGTCGTCGAATTCGCGTGCAACTCGGCAGGCTTGCTCTTCCAAACCGGGTTTGCCCCGGGATATCTGCAGAAATGGGAATCGACTGGCGGCGTCAGCTTCCAGCGGGGCGGTAAAGAAGCGCGTGTCGTCAAGATCTGGAAGGTTCATGGTTCCCTAGACTGGTTTCGCACCTCGGATGATCGTACGATTGGTTTGCCGGTATTTACACTGCCCCAAAACGGGATTGTGCCCCTCATCGTGACGCCTGGGCTGAACAAGTACGAGAAGACCTACGAAGACCCGTTCCGTACGACGATCAATGGTGCCGATGACGCCTTGAAACGGGCTTCCGCCTTCTTGAGTGTTGGCTTTGGCTTTCGTGACCAGCATATCCACCCGAAGATTATAGAGCGATGCCGGGAGAAGAATGTTCCGATCGTTGTCTTGGCGAGGACGTTAACGGAGGAAGCGAAGTCATTCCTGAAAGAGAAGGCCGGGACAAATTATCTAGGAATCGAGCGCCATGATGGGGGAAGTCGGGTATACGGCCCTAGTTGTCCTGGCGGGGAAATAGTTGGCGAACATGACCTGTGGGCACTCCACGGGTTCAACAAGCTGGTGACATAAGGGGGGATAATGACAATCTTCAACTACGAGGATACAGAAGCGCTCGGCACGGTAATATCCGTTGATACCGCCACGGCGACCATTCGCGTTAGCGACCTGGACCGACTGAAACGCCTCCAGGTCAATCGGCTGGTGGTCTTGCAAAGCAGCAAGCCAGGGCAACATCTCATAGGCGTCGTGGTAAGGATCACGCGTAAGCATGAGGAACGAGTCCTGGACCCGGAGGCCGATGTCGAGGTGGAATTTGAGCCTTCGGCGAACAACCTCGTGAAGATCACATTGATAGGCACGCTCCTGGACCGGGTCGGGCAGAAGAAAAATCTCTTCAGGCGTACGCTTGAAACCGTGCCGGAGATCGAAGCCAACTGTTTTTCCCTTGAGGGTGAGCGGTTGACGAATTTTATGCAGGTCATATCCAGTGTTGAAATGGACGGCCCCAAACTGTCTCTGGGAACCTTTACACTCGATGATGATGCAATTGCTTACCTCAACGGGAACAAGTTGTTTCAGCGACATGCAGTGATTGTCGGAAGCACCGGTTCCGGCAAATCATGGACGACGGCCAGACTCCTGGACCAGATCGCGGCCTTGCCGCAGGCGAATGTGGTCCTTTTCGATATTCACGGCGAGTATCGGCCATTGAAGGGCGACGCTTTCCAGCATTTCAGGGTGGCCGGCCCCTCAGACATTGAAGGGAAGCGCGGTCTGGATGACGGTGTCCTGCATTTGCCTTACTGGTTGCTGGGATACGAGGCGCTTGTCTCAATGTTCGTTGATCGCAGCGATCAGAATGCGCCCAACCAATCGATGGTAATGACCCGGACGATTACCGATGCCAAAAAAGCGGCTCTGGTCGATCCAAAATACAAGGAAATTCTCGACAACTTCACTATCAATAGCCCCGTGCCCTTTGACCTAGATTCCGTGCTCCAAGTCTTGAGCGACCTCAATGTTGAGATGGTCTCGGGTAGCTCAGGGCGTGATAAACAGGGAGACTTCCACGGGAAACTGAGCCGCCTCGTGGCCAGGTTGGAGGCCAAGAAAAGCGACCGGCGCCTGTCATTCCTTTTTCAGCCTCCGGCTGACTGCATGAAAATGGAGTGGCTGACAGGGATGGTTCATAAGATCGTCGCCGGGCGTGGTTCGCAGGTCGATGGCAAAGGAGGAGTCAAAATTATCGACTTCTCGGAAGTGCCATCGGACGTCTTGCCTCTCATGGTCAGTCTGCTGGCGCAGATTATTTTTACCACCACTGTGTGGACGGAAAGTAGCAAGCGGCACCCGATCGCTATGCTGTGTGACGAAGCGCACCTCTATATCCCCGAGCGTGCTCAGGTTGACAGCGGAGATTCCGTGGCCGTTGAGATCTTCGAGCGGATCGCAAAAGAAGGCCGTAAGTACGGTATTGGGCTGGTAGTCATCAGCCAACGGCCCTCAGAGGTAAACCGAACGGTGCTCAGTCAGTGCAACAACGTCATCGCCATGAGATTGACCAACGTCGATGATCAAAATGTAATTAAGCGACTGTTGCCAGATAGCCTTGGCAGTTTCGGTGACCTGTTGCCCGTTCTAGATGTCGGAGAAGCCTTGGTCGTCGGGGACGCAAGCTTGTTGCCGACCAGGGTGCGGATAACGGAACCCGATAACAAGCCTGATAGTCAGACCATTGCATTTTGGGAACGCTGGAACGAACCCGAACCAAAAGCCGGTACGGAGAACGCCATCAAAGCTTGGCGCCGACAAAGTATGGTGTGATTTTGTATAGTGGCTCCTCTCGGAGCCATTGTGCTTAATGCGCTCGCCCTGCCGGCGGCACGAAGCAACTCGCTCTCGTACGCTAAACCATTTCGGGATATCCAGACTTTCAGCGACGCTTGCCGGCTTCGGGAATGCTTGCTCTTTTGCCGCCCTTAAACGCAAAAACCGCCCCTGAGTTACAGAGGCGGTGAGGAAGATTGGCGGTTAAGCTTGTTATATCGGTGTGATGAGCGATTTATGCATGAACTGGTTGCGGGGGCAGGATTTGAACCTGCGGCCTTCAGGTTATGAGCCTGACGAGCTACCGGGCTGCTCCACCCCGCGCCAAGCGCAAACTTTGGTTTGCGCGACACGCCAACGTTTTTGCGTTGGCG